>CANMRV010000043.1 GCA_947500435.1 uncultured Flavobacteriaceae bacterium | reverse complement strand
CCCCCCCCCCCCCCCCCCCCCCCCCCCCCCCCCCCCCCCCCCCCCCCCCCCCCCCCCCCCCCCCCCCCCCCCCCCCCC
>CANMRV010000042.1 GCA_947500435.1 uncultured Flavobacteriaceae bacterium | reverse complement strand
AAAAAAAAAAAAAAAAAAAAAAAAAAAAAAAAAAAAAAAAAAAAAAAAAAAAAAAAAAAAAAAAAAAAAAAAAAAAAA
>CANMRV010000041.1 GCA_947500435.1 uncultured Flavobacteriaceae bacterium | reverse complement strand
TCGACGGAGCCGGGGCCGGAACATGTTTGATCTGGTATTTAAGATATGAAGATGGATTAGTTGGTGCTGAAATGGGAATGAATGCAAATGACCT
>CANMRV010000040.1 GCA_947500435.1 uncultured Flavobacteriaceae bacterium | reverse complement strand
TCATCATCTGTATCATTGGAATCGCAAATACCATCCCCATCGGTATCTGTACCATCATTGGCAGGATCGAAATTAGCTCCTGCAGTAAAATCATTGTTAGCAGTAGCTGAACAATCATC
>CANMRV010000039.1 GCA_947500435.1 uncultured Flavobacteriaceae bacterium | reverse complement strand
ATTACCGATGACCAAGGAAAGATCTTAGGCCTTCCTCCGACTATGGAAGCTGTTGAAGGAGTAAACTTCGACGGAGCCGGGGCCGGAACATGTTTGATCTGGTATTTAAGATATGAAGATGGATTAGTTGG
>CANMRV010000038.1 GCA_947500435.1 uncultured Flavobacteriaceae bacterium | reverse complement strand
GTAAGTTCCGTTCCTGAAAGTCCACTTCCTGCTATATTCTGGTCGTCGGTTCTTCCTGCGGCCAATTCCGCCAAAGCTCCCTCTACCTCCGTTGCCGTGAAATTACCTCCGGCATCAGTTATATTTACCTCATT
>CANMRV010000037.1 GCA_947500435.1 uncultured Flavobacteriaceae bacterium | reverse complement strand
ACAGCACCTTCAGCGCTGATTCCCGATACATGGTCCGCCTCGCCATCGACGCAGAAACTGAAATCGTCCTCGTTCAATGTACCGCCGTCCACCATAACTGCTTCCGTACGTACCACTTCTATATAGTTCGAAAGATCGAAACAGCC
>CANMRV010000036.1 GCA_947500435.1 uncultured Flavobacteriaceae bacterium | reverse complement strand
GTTTTCCATCTTTCGAAAACCATTTTTATTTAATCTGAAATTGAGACTGTCCGAAACCAAGGAGAGCTCTTTTTTTTTCGATTTCAGACAAATAAGCCATAAGAGCATAACCGGGTTGAATTTCTTCAAAAACATCGTTCTTAATCT
>CANMRV010000035.1 GCA_947500435.1 uncultured Flavobacteriaceae bacterium | reverse complement strand
GGTTGAGAGAAGACAAAAAGCTATAATTATTTCTTCCATCCTATTGGAGGATGAAAACTAAAGTTCAAATAAAGGATTGTATCAAATTTGAGAATAATGATAAGTGATTTGAATCTTGCCCAAAAAGAATTGGCTGAATACATGAGTT
>CANMRV010000034.1 GCA_947500435.1 uncultured Flavobacteriaceae bacterium | reverse complement strand
ATAGGTGGAAGTGTAGCAATACATGCAGCCGAGTAGTACTAATTGCCCGTCAAGCTTGCGCAACGTCAAGTCCCCCCTTCGGGGGGGACGGACAACCTTTCAAGCTAGTGTGTATAGTAATGTTCTATACTTTATGCTTAAAAAATCC
>CANMRV010000033.1 GCA_947500435.1 uncultured Flavobacteriaceae bacterium | reverse complement strand
TGATGATGGATTCAAAAGAAAATATTATTGTCATTGTGCCAACTCTAGAAAATAATTAAAAGTTCAAATAAAGGATTAATAACTTAAGCATATCCACAGTGACACTATCCAAGTGCTAGGGGCTATTTAAAATGAATAAGAAACCAAAAA
>CANMRV010000032.1 GCA_947500435.1 uncultured Flavobacteriaceae bacterium | reverse complement strand
CAGCCATCACTATCTAAATCTTGACAACTGGAAGGGTCTAATGGTGCATTATCTGCACCGTCTAAAACACCATCATTGTCATCATCTGTATCATTGGAATCGCAAATACCATCCCCATCGGTATCTGTACCATCATTGGCAGGATCGAAATTAGC
>CANMRV010000031.1 GCA_947500435.1 uncultured Flavobacteriaceae bacterium | reverse complement strand
CAGCCATCACTATCTAAATCTTGACAACTGGAAGGGTCTAATGGTGCATTATCTGCACCGTCTAAAACACCATCATTATCATCATCTGTATCATTGGAATCGCAAATACCATCCCCATCGGTATCTGTACCATCATTGGCAGGATCGAAATTAGC
>CANMRV010000030.1 GCA_947500435.1 uncultured Flavobacteriaceae bacterium | reverse complement strand
GCTTGACGAACTCTATCAAGCCATTCAGAAAAAAGTAGTCTTGAAAGTGGAGTACAAGTCTTTTAAAGCTGCTACGGCTAATGTAATTACTTTTCATCCGTGTTTGCTGAAGGAGTTTAACAACCGATGGTTTCTTATAGGAATGGGAAACAAGA
>CANMRV010000029.1 GCA_947500435.1 uncultured Flavobacteriaceae bacterium | reverse complement strand
AAGCATATCCACAGTGACACTATCCAAGTGCTAGGGGCTATTTAAAATGAATAAGAAACCAAAAATAAAAAAGATAGAAGTGGGAGATTTCTTGTCTTTTAAGACCTCGGACGGAAATTATAAGGTTATTTTTTGTGTTGCGGTCCAAAAAGAAA
>CANMRV010000028.1 GCA_947500435.1 uncultured Flavobacteriaceae bacterium | reverse complement strand
AAGTTAACCGCCTCGGGTGTAGGTGGAAGACCTAGGATGTTACCATCCTCATCGGTCACGACCCATTGCATATTGGGGCCTACAGCACCTTCAGCGCTGATTCCCGATACATGGTCCGCCTCGCCATCGACGCAGAAACTGAAATCGTCCTCGTT
>CANMRV010000027.1 GCA_947500435.1 uncultured Flavobacteriaceae bacterium | reverse complement strand
TTTGCATTCGATGTAGATGGGACCCCTGATATGGTATCCGGACTTTCACTTAGTGGTGACCGTTCAGGGACCAATAGCACATTCGTCATTACCGATGACCAAGGAAAGATCTTAGGCCTTCCTCCGACTATGGAAGCTGTTGAAGGAGTAAACTTCGACGGAGC
>CANMRV010000026.1 GCA_947500435.1 uncultured Flavobacteriaceae bacterium | reverse complement strand
CTGAAATCGTCCTCGTTCAAGGTACCACCGTCCACCATAACTGCTTCCGTACGTACCACTTCTATATAGTTCGAAAGGTCGAAACAGCCCATAAGGTCGTTCGCGTTCAGTCCCATTTCAGCACCAACTAATCCATCTTCATATCTTAAATACCAGATCAAACATGTTCCGGCCCCGGCTCCGTCGA
>CANMRV010000025.1 GCA_947500435.1 uncultured Flavobacteriaceae bacterium | reverse complement strand
GAGATGATTCCCATAAAAAGAATAGAAAACACCAACGTACTTAATTTCTTCATGATTATTTTTTAAATGATTAGTAGTGCCATAACGAGGAAACGAAATCTAAATTGTATGGTGTTCAGTTATTTAGGAGAATTACCTGAACTAATATTCTTTAATTATTGAAATAAAAAAAAGCGGAGTATATACCCCGCTAAGTTATTATGTTAACATGCTTATCATTCTTCTAAAACTAGCTCAAAATCTTGAATCGTCTTATTAGCGGCATTTATCTGGACTTCTTCAGCTGTTTGCGTAAGATACCCATCTTTTTCGACTTCGACCTTGTATGAACCAGCTTCCAAGCCCATGAGCATATACCCGCCATCAATATCTGAAAAAGTAGTTGTATTCAAAGTATCGGCAATGAAGACGGCTACTTGAGCCCCTTCGACGCCAACAATGGTATC
>CANMRV010000024.1 GCA_947500435.1 uncultured Flavobacteriaceae bacterium | reverse complement strand
AGTGGGAGATTTCTTGTCTTTTAAGACCTCGGACGGAAATTATAAGGTTATTTTTTGTGTTGCGGTCCAAAAAGAAAAAAGTCCCTTCTATTTTGATTTTGCAGCAACAACATTAAATAATGAAAACAAACCCACGAAAGAGGACATTTTAAAAAGTGGTTTTTATGGTATCGTAAATAGAAAAAAACTTTATTTTAAAACAAATCAGAATGCCCAATCTGGAATGTGGATAGATCACCACCCGGAAATTGAACGTTTTATTGTTGGAGTATATGGATTAACTATATGGAGGAAAGACTTCATGCGATTTCGAGAGAGTTTTGAATTCATTGCGAACCTAAAGATTGTGGAAAATCTTCAATTAAATGGAAACGGTAGTATGAATGTTAGTAGCAAAGATTCTCTAAACAAATTATTCCTTCCAAGTATTGATGAAATTATGGTTGAGAGAAGACAAAAAGCTATAATTATTTCTTCCATCCTATTGGAGGATGAAAACTAAAGTTCAAATAAAGGAT
>CANMRV010000023.1 GCA_947500435.1 uncultured Flavobacteriaceae bacterium | reverse complement strand
AACAAAAACGCCCTTATCCGCTACAAAACTATTGACAAATGTTTACAGAATAACTACCGTCAATGGACTCTGAATGATTTGATAGAAGCCTGTTCAGCTGCCTTATATGAATATGAGGGTAGGGAAGTGAACGTGAGCAAACGGACCGTGCAACTTGATATTCAGTTGATGCGGAGTGATAAACTAGGTTACAATGCTCCAATTGTTGCTTATGATAGAAAGTATTACAAATACGAAGATGAGGATTATTCCATTACGGATATCCCCATAACGGAGAACGACATGAATGTCCTTTCTGAAACCGTAGAAATGCTAAAGCAGTTTAAAGACTTTTCTTTGTTTTCAGAACTGGGTGGAATTATTCAAAGATTAGAAGATAAAGTATATACTGAGAAGACGCATCAATCATCCATAATTCATTTAGATAAGAACGAGAATCTCAAAGGATTACATTGGCTTGACGAACTCTATCAAGCCATTCAGAAAAAAGTAGTCTTGAAAGTGGAGTACAAGTCTTTTAAAGCTGCTACGG
>CANMRV010000022.1 GCA_947500435.1 uncultured Flavobacteriaceae bacterium | reverse complement strand
TTGTCGCGACCATAGGCCTTACCCTTATTCGATTTCTCTTTTTTCGCCTTCTTTTCAGCTTTCTCTTCTTTATCCTCTTCTGAATCATCATCATATACCACCGCGTCTTCAACCTCATCATCTCCTTTCATTTTATCCTTCTTGTCCTTAACCTTCTTTTTGGCCTTCTCCTTCATTTCATTGGCTTTACCTTTTCGTTCCTCAACCTTCTCATCAACCTCTTCGGCAACATCTTTTTTAACCTTTTCGACTTTCTCTTTTTTCGCTTTTCCTTTCTCTTGAGATTTTCCCTGGGCATACCCAGAAGTTGTTGTTAAAACAAAGGCAAAAAGCATCAATCCTATTATTCTTACTATATTTTTCATATCTCCTTGACTTTAGTTTTATAAATTATCTAATTCACTAAGAGCAGATTCTACTTCTTCCGCTTTCTGATCTAACGCTTCGGTGGTCTGGTCAATTTCTTGCTCTACCGCCTCTATTTTGTCAAGGGCTGCTTCTAGTTCTTTCTCCTCTTTCTTGGTATCACCGCAGGAGATGATTCCCATAAAAAGAATAGAAAACACCAACGTACTTAATTTCTTCATGATTATTTTTTAAATGATTAGTAG
>CANMRV010000021.1 GCA_947500435.1 uncultured Flavobacteriaceae bacterium | reverse complement strand
GCAAATGACCTTATGGGCTGTTTCGACCTTTCGAACTATATAGAAGTGGTACGTACGGAAGCAGTTATGGTGGACGGTGGTACCTTGAACGAGGACGATTTCAGTTTCTGCGTCGATGGCGAGGCGGACCATGTATCGGGAATCAGCGCTGAAGGTGCTGTAGGCCCCAATATGCAATGGGTCGTGACCGATGAGGATGGTAACATCCTAGGTCTTCCACCTACACCCGAGGCGGTTAACTTCGACGAGGCGGGAGCAGGCGTATGCCTGATCTGGAACCTTGCCTATGCCGATGGTCTCGAGGGGCTAATGGGCGGCAACAACGTATCCGACTTAAAGGGTACATATGATCTGTCTGATGATTATGTAACGGTTACACGTTCCAAGCCAGAGGCCGGGGAACTGGTAGGCGGGCCTTTTGCATTCGATGTAGATGGGACCCCTGATATGGTATCCGGACTTTCACTTAGTGGTGACCGTTCAGGGACCAATAGAACCTTCGTCATTACCGATGACCAAGGAAAGATCTTAGGTCTTCCCCCGACTATGGAAGCAGTAGAAGGAGTAAACTTCGACGGAGCCGGGGCCGGAACATGTTTGATCTGGTATTTAAGATATGAAGATGGATTAGTTGGTGCTGAAATGGGA
>CANMRV010000020.1 GCA_947500435.1 uncultured Flavobacteriaceae bacterium | reverse complement strand
TCGTTCGTTCCGCCTTCGATTCCAATTGTTAAATCTGTTCCTGAAAGTCCGGAACCGCTGATGTTCTGGTCATCGGTGCTTCCTGCCGAAAGTTCATCGATGGCAGCTTGAGTATCAGTTGCAGTTAATCCTGAAGTTGTATTGTCATACGTTACCTCTGCCGCTGTTTGATCATCTGTACCTAAAGATGCCACCGGAACTGATAAAGTTCCGCCACTATCGGTTATTTCAAGATTTGCACCATTTACTGCAAAGGCTGTATTTCTTTCATTTGTCGGATCACCGTCTAAATCTGGACTTGCATTTCCACCAACGGCTTCCCAAGCAGTTCCATTATAAACATATAATTGACCTGCTGTCTGATCCACGTAGGTAACACCTGCATTACTTGGCGTAACTGTTGGTGCTCCCGTTCCTAATAAAGAAAGCTCATTTGTTACGTCAGAATCAGCATCTCTAATGTCAATAGTAGTATTTGTACCATTATCTATTTGAATCTCAACACTTGTATTTGGAGTGACAACTGAACTAGTCAAATTTTGATCATCTCTAAATGGAGTTAAATCTACAGTTGTATCAGCTCCAGTACCATTACTCAAGGTGACAGTGTTTCCACTTAAACTTATTTGTTGGTTGTCAGTATTGGTTAAACTGGATAAATCTACAACCTCGTTTGTACCGCCTTCGATTCCGATGGTAAGATCCGTTCCAGAAAGTCCGCTTCCCGATATGTTCTGGTCGTCCGTTCCAACTAAACTTGAAAGATCGACTGTTTCGTTGGTTCCTCCTTCGATACCTATAGTTAAATCGGTTCCTGAAAGGCCACTTCCAGATATATTCTGGTCGTCAGTGCTACCCGCAGCTAATTCAGCCAAGGCCCCTTCTACTTCTGTTGCTGTAAAGTTGCCTCCAGCATCAGTGATATTTACTTCATTGGCTATCTGGTCGTCTGTTCCAACTAAACTTGAAAGATCGACCGTTTCGTTAGTTCCGCCTTCGATACCAATAGTAAGATCCGTTCCTGAAAGACCGCTTCCAGATATGTTCTGGTCGTCCGTTCCAACCAAACTTGAAAGATCAACTGTTTCATTGGTTCCGCCTTCGATACCTATAGTTAAATCGGTTCCTGAAAGGCCACTTCCAGATATATTCTGGTCATCGGTGCTACCTGCAGCCAATTCAGCCAAGGCCCCTTCTACTTCTGTTGCTGTAAAGTTACTTCCAGCATCAGTGATATTTACTTCATTGGCCATCTGGTCGTCAGTACCTAATGAAGCAATTGGCACAGATAAAGTCCCGCCACTATCCGTAATTTCAAGGTTCGCACCATTAACGGCAAAACCTGTATTTCTCTCATTTGCAGGGTCTGGGTCTAAATCAGGACTTGCGTTTCCGCCAACTACCTGCCATGCAACTCCATCCCAAACATATAACTGTCCGGCAGCGTCATCAACATAAGTAACACCAATATTTGCTGGTGTCACCGTAGGTGCGCCTGTACCAACAAGTGTTAGTTCGTTTGTTAAATCTTCATCAGGGTCTGTTGAATTAACAGTGTAATTTCCGTTACCATCATCTGTGACCGTAAGAGCTCCTGTACCGGCTACTACTGTTTCACTTAAAGACGAAAGATCAACACTTGTTGAAGATCCGTTTTCTATATCTATTTGCAAACTATTACTACCATCTAGGGTAGCACCTGTAAGGTTTTGGTCGTCAGAACTAGCTCCGGCTACTTCATCAATCGCCGCTTGTACGTCCGTGGCGGTAAGCCCTGATGTGGTATTGTCATATGGATTCGAACTCGCGTTCGTATCGATCGTCTGTACGTTCCCGGCCTCATCGGTATAGGTATATACTCCGTTTACGGGAGT
>CANMRV010000019.1 GCA_947500435.1 uncultured Flavobacteriaceae bacterium | reverse complement strand
ATCCTTTATTTGAACTTTTGTTTGTGCAACAAATGCTTTTTTAATTTTAGTTCTCTCATTCTTTTGTTCAACCTATTCTTCCTCCAAGAAAGAATTCCTATATAAGTAACAACAAAAATGATTACAACAAATATTAAGGCATCTGAATAATCCCAATTTTCTATCATGGGTCTTCGACCAAACTTACCTGGTAAAAACGGAAATATTATTGCCAATCCAGTTAATAGTAGAACTTCTTTGATAACTCTATTTGGTAAATTTTTAAGTTTATTTTCTGTTGATAAAATTTCAAAATCTGCCTCCTCAAGAGTTCTAATTTCGTCAAGTGGCTTCAATTTCATCCTTTATTTGAACTTTGTTCCAGCAGAATAGCGTCCTCCGGGTCCTGCCGTAAGATATGTCTTTCTATCATCGGAAGCGGCAAACCCTCGATGTTCTAGACCAACAATCCCCGTTACTTTACTTACTACACCACCATCTTCTTCTTGATCCACAATTACGACGTGCTCACCTGTCTCGAGAATCCTCTCAAAAGGGGTAGTCTGATTTGAAAGGACAATCGAAATTGGATCGGATGATGATCCGATCTTGCTTCTAATTTCCAAATCAAAAGTTTGTTCCTCTTCACTTAACGAAGTAACGGTTAGCAGATAGGTATACTCCTGTCCAGAAGCTAAATCAGTAAATCCAGTTGATAGTAGTATGGCAAATACTATTCCTATAAAAGTTCGTGTTTTCATGGTCATTCTATTTAAATTATTTACAATACTTTATTTGGACTTTGAATTCATTTTACTTAGTCCTCAAATGTTCTAAGGCCTTATTCAGTATACGGTCTTCACCCGTCAATATATCCTCAAGGGTTATAGGAACATGTATGTCTGGTTTAATTCCATAGCCAACAAACTCACGACCATCGGAATAGGTGTCCCTTTTTGTGCAAATACGTGCCTTACCCCCGCCAGGCAATCGAATAAACATTGGTTGCCCAGTGCTTCCATAGGAATAATCCCCCATGGTTTGGACGTTTTTCATAGGGTCGGCAGCGACCAAGAAGTCCTCCGCTGCAGAGGCAGTATTGTTACCCATAAGGACCAAAGTCGGCAATATAATTTGCCTATCGGTATTAGGGGTAATGGTATCCGGTCCGCTTTCATACCAATAGTCATCTTTATAGGACGCCAAGGTTTCAAGGTCCCACGAACCTAGATGCTCAAAATCCTCATCGACAAAAGCTCCCCAAGCTTTGAAGGCGGGTCTATGTTCCCTAGTTTTCCATTTTGATGTTATGATTGGTTTATTGCTTATGTACCTTAATATGTTATAACCATTCCAGGAATTTCCCCCATAATTTTTACGAAGATCAACAATCAGAGCCTTCGCCATTTGTATACTGTCAAGGTAGCTTTCAAATTCTTCCACAATCTTGTCAGTGTCAAAACTATTAATTGAAACATAGGCTATATCATCATATCTTTTGAAGCTAGAAAGCTCCCAAGAATCATTGGGTTTTGACCATTCTACATTAGATGGGTTTCTGCCTATTTCAAGCTGTTTCAACTTACCATCTGGGGTTTTAATTTCCAACCATAATGAATCGGTTTTATTCCCTTTAAGTAACTCTTGAGCTTCGATGTTTCTTCGAATATGGTCTGTGGATGAACTGATGAATGGTCTAACATGCTCCTGTATATACTTTTCAACAGGGACCTGTTCGACATTTATTATTTGAGATCCCAACGGAATGTCATCCAATAGTGCTCTATCGATGTTTGTAACATAAAGATAATCATCGATGGGTGTTATCGTCACTGCTGGCGTGCCAAGCAACATCTGTAGTTCATTTGGAAGGTAAACATTCGTATGCCCATCGTTCAGTAGTGCGCAAACTTCCTGGAGGATTCTGTAATATTCCAGATTGGATTTGGCGTTCCTTACTTTTGGGATGTATTCCATTAAAACACCCTGCCAGTCAAGATTGGGTACTTGATCAAAAAAAGCAAAATTGTATTTTACCTCTGTCCAGAAATTAATTAACCCGACCAATCGCTCATTTTCTGAAAGTTTTCTGCCATTCGAAGGTCTGTATATTTGATTTTTTTTAGACACAAAAACATCTATCAGAATTTCCAATGTTTCGATCATTTCCATGTTGGCGGTGAAAACTTCTTGCTGTTGATTATCCTCCAGCTCAAATATATCCGAAAGAACAAAACTCAAAGGGGTACGCACTTGAAAGATTTTGTTACCTGCCTTAAAAGTTGCATTTAAACTGGTTAGGTTTTCTGAATCAGCCTTCAAATAATACGTACCGTCATTGCCCATATTGGTCCCTGAATAACGCCCAATATGTGGTGAGACTTTAGACCAAAAGGAGGTTGATTCAGTTGGGGTTTTAAGTTCTTTTAGAAATATTGTAACCCCACTTTTTGGGTTTTTCCACATTAATGAAGCTTTTGGATTTGGTAGGGTATCACTACCAATGATTAAAGGAAGGTTTTCCATCTTTCGAAAACCATTTTTATTTAATCTGAAATTGAGACTGTCCGAAACCAAGGAGAGCTCTTTTTTTT
>CANMRV010000018.1 GCA_947500435.1 uncultured Flavobacteriaceae bacterium | reverse complement strand
TCCGTATCGGCCTCCGCCGTACCGTTTAATATCGGTGTGGCATCGTTGGTCACTTGGTCTTCTACCGTAGGTACTACTGGGTTAGTCGTGTCTACTGTTAGTATGCCTGAATTGGAAGTAATAATGCCGCATACATATGTGACGTCTGAGACAATGACTCGGTAATTATATCCATTTTCCGTATTAGTAACACCAGTTAATGTTAACGTGGCTGTATCACTGCCAGAATAAATATCAGTTGTATTTAGAATATCAATATCTATAAACCCTGCACCACTTAAATCATCTACTTGCCATTGATACGCTAAATTCGTGCCTGTTGCATTCACTGTGAACATCTCTAGGGCACTTCCATTAGTAAGAACATCTTGCGGCTGATCTGTTAATGTCCCTATAGTAGGACTAACTCCTGGTTGTTGGAAATCATACTGTATATTGGGTGCCGCACTATCTTCATTATTGGGGGTAGTATACCCATCGACAATATTACTACCCGTTACAAGCCCATTAGCATCTATTATAGTTGGAGAATTGCCTAATATTCCATCCAGATCATCATCGGAATATCCAGCTTCTAAAACATCATTACATCCATCACCATCACTATCAAGATCTAAATAGTCTGGTATATTATCGACCACAGCTTCCGAATCGAGAATGGTATAATTAACAATACCGTTATTTTGTTGTCCTGCGTCCTGTACTGAATTCGGTACTCCATCATCACCAACAAATGCGGTCAATTCCCCATTCGTATGTGCTTGACTATGGCCTGATTCAACAGCATCATAAATGCCATCATTATCACCATCCAGATCAAAATGATTCGGCACGCCATCAGCATCGGTATCAAAGCTATCTACGATGCCATCTCCGTTAGCATCTACCCCTAAATCAACGTCTTTATAATTAACAGTTCCATCATCATCTGTGTCTCCGCTTGGGTCAATACCTAATGGGCTCTCTGAGGTATCTAAAATACCATCATTATCATCATCCTGATCCACAGAATCTGGAATACTATCAAGATCGTTATCATCTACCCCTACCTCACGATAATCCACTTCTGAGGTATAGCTAATATCATCATTCGGCAAGTCAAAAGCACCATTATCCTGATCATCATTGGAGTCGAATGTACCACCGGTGGTATCTACATTGTCATAGCCGTTTAAGAGCCCATCTTCATCTTCATCATCGTTGTTGGCTGCTATTGTAAAACCAGCTTCTAGGTTATCTGTAAGCCCATCATTATCGGTATCAGTATCGAAATAATCAGGCGTTCCATCGGCATCTGTATCTATAACAATTAATCCCTTTGTGCCGTTTTGTGGATGTTCTTCAATAGGATCTGTATTCGGGTCATACGGGCTTGCTCCAATGACCGCATCGTACACATCCAATAAACCATCGCTATCAACATCTGCTGTGGGCGTATTACCAATATAACTGTCTGTAAGCTGAGCTTCTACATTATCTGGAATACCGTCATTGTCCGAATCAATATCCAATTCATCTGAGATGCCATCATTATCAGAATCTATTCCATCATTTACTGTAAATATTGGAAAAGATGCCGGGCCAGAAGCAGTACCAGAAGGTGTGCCGGCAGAATTATTTGATGATGCCGTATTTGATGGGTCAAACAACCCATTAATATCGCATGTTTTAAATAAGACAGAGCCCAAATAGTCATTTGATGAAAAACCAGGCTGTAACTCACCTGAAAACGTAATGGTTAAATCCGGTGTTTCATAATAATTAAAATACATCGCTAATCTCGCGCCAAGGTCAACCCCTGACCAGGTTTGTGGAGGTCCATCAAAAGTAGTCGTACCTGTCGCTAAATTTTCTGAAACAGTAAGCAGCGTATTGGCATCTACAGCATATAAACCAGGTCGTGCTAGCGTAACGCTTTCTTTGGTGTTTGCCCCATCAATATCATAAATTACACCGCCAAATCGAGCCACATTAACTTGAAAACTAGTTCCGGCTGCTACCAAACGTATGTTAAAAGTCAAGCTTCCAGTATCACCAGCTACACCTGCTACATCAAAACTGGGTTGCCAAGCGTCGTCGCTTCCAGACGCGGTAACATCAATAGAATTCAAAGTTACATTGGCATCCATTGCCGAAATGGCAACTATGGCATCTAAAACACCAAGGGATGAGGTAACAACATTTGAGAACCGATATTCCGCATTTAAAGTGCCCGCTCCGGTGCCTGTACCTGTTATATAAATTCCATTAACGAACGACCCTGGCGGTATGCCGCAATCATCACCTTGCGTGGCTGTATATTCGAAGCCTAAGGATTCTACATAATCTAGAATACCATCATTATCATCGTCAATGTCGACGTTGTTATCAATACCATCGCCATCGGAATCAATAGGGGTAAGGGATACATGAGAATCCCTGAAATCCACCTCACTGGTCGAGGGGTCTTGATCATTGGGGAAGTCGGTAACATCTTGATTGCTGTTTTTTGGTCCGTTGGGATCTTGTATACCATTAGGAGAAGAAACACTTAAATCAAAAGCGTCATCTAAACCATCGTTATCCGTATCAATGCCAGAAGGAACTGTGTCTTCTATATTATCACCATCAGTATCATAGGCTTCGATAGTGTCATTCAGTCCATCATTATCAGAATCACTATCCCTGAAATCGGGATTATCGGTGCCATCTGAGTTTTGTGGCTGGTTTACCGATAGCCCTGAACCGGCAGCAGTCTCATAAATATCAATTAGGCCGTTACCGTCCGAATCCGGAGAAGGAAAGCTCAGATAACCGGAAGTAGATTGCCATTCTATATTATCAATAATACCATCATTATCACTATCAAAATCCAAATAATCTGGATGACTATCCCCATCGGAATTCTCTGGAGTGTTACTAAGACTGCCTCCAGAATCACTATCGAATACATTGTCAATCCCATCATTATCAGTATCAAAACCAGAAGCTTGGCTTAATCCTGCATCCGACTGAGATTCTACGAGATCCTTAATGCCATCATTATCAGCGTCAATGTCTAAATAATTTGCACCACCCGAATTATCACTATTTAAAGGAATTGTAGAAACCCCATTTCCATCTACCTCGCCATCTTCTACTTTATCGGGAATCCCATTAGTACCAGGACTACTTTCAGAAGGGTCAATAGCGCCATTTCCATTAATATCTAAAGCACCATTCCCTGTTTCAACAACATCAGGAATACCATCGTTATCACTATCTAAATCTACATTATTAGGAATACCATCATTATCAAAATCTGTAGTTCCTTCAACAGTATCTACTATACCATCGTTATCGTCATCTAAGTCATTGGTATTGCAAATCCCATCACCATCCGTATCTGTACCATCATTGGCAGGATCGAAATTAGCTCCTGCAGTAAAATCATTGTTAGCAGTAGCTGAACAATCATCACAGCCATCACTATCTAAATCTTGACAACTGGAAGGGTCTAATGGTGCATTATCTGCACCGTCTAAAACACCATCATT
>CANMRV010000017.1:2500-5234 GCA_947500435.1 uncultured Flavobacteriaceae bacterium | reverse complement strand
AAGTTCATTGACAAATTGTAGAGACAGCGCAAACATTCTTTAGGGAATGTATTGTAAAGTAAGAATCATATAGTTATCTATTTGAAAGAATGGATAGTTAAGAATTAGATCGAGATTACGGAGCTGGGGAGGATTTTGGTTGTTGGTACTTAAATTATTTAAAGATTAACGATGAAGAGTTTGATCCTGGCTCAGGATGAACGCTAGCGGCAGGCCTAACACATGCAAGTCGAGGGGTAACATTTTGTGCTTGCACAAAGATGACGACCGGCGCACGGGTGCGCACCGCGTATGGAACCTACCTTTTACAGGGGAATAGCCTTTGGAAACGAAGATTAATGCCCCATGGTACCTTCAGTAGCATTACTGGATGGTTAAAGCCTTCGGGCGGTATAAGATGGCCATGCGTCCCATTAGCTTGATGGTAAGGTAACGGCTTACCATGGCTACGATGGGTAGGGGCCCTGAGAGGGGGATCCCCCACACTGGTACTGAGACACGGACCAGACTCCTACGGGAGGCAGCAGTGAGGAATATTGGACAATGGAGGAGACTCTGATCCAGCCATGCCGCGTGCAGGAAGAATGCCCTATGGGTAGTAAACTGCTTTTATACGGGAAGAAAAAGAGCTACGTGTAGCTTACTGACGGTACCGTAAGAATAAGGACCGGCTAACTCCGTGCCAGCAGCCGCGGTAATACGGAGGGTCCGAGCGTTATCCGGAATTATTGGGTTTAAAGGGTCCGTAGGCGGGCTATTAAGTCAGTGGTGAAAGTCTGCAGCTCAACTGTAGAATTGCCTTTGATACTGATAGTCTTGAGTTATAGTGAAGTTGCCGGAATATGTAGTGTAGCGGTGAAATGCATAGATATTACATAGAACACCGATTGCGAAGGCAGGTGACTAACTATATACTGACGCTGATGGACGAAAGCGTGGGGAGCGAACAGGATTAGATACCCTGGTAGTCCACGCCGTAAACGATGGATACTAGCTGTCCGGTACCTTGAGTACTGGGCGGCCAAGCGAAAGTGATAAGTATCCCACCTGGGGAGTACGTTCGCAAGAATGAAACTCAAAGGAATTGACGGGGGCCCGCACAAGCGGTGGAGCATGTGGTTTAATTCGATGATACGCGAGGAACCTTACCAGGGCTTAAATGCATATTGACAGGGCTAGAGATAGCTTTTCCTTCGGGCAATTTGCAAGGTGCTGCATGGTTGTCGTCAGCTCGTGCCGTGAGGTGTCAGGTTAAGTCCTATAACGAGCGCAACCCCTGTCGTTAGTTGCCAGCGAGTCATGTCGGGGACTCTAACGAGACTGCCGGTGCAAACCGTGAGGAAGGTGGGGATGACGTCAAATCATCACGGCCCTTACGTCCTGGGCCACACACGTGCTACAATGGTAGGTACAGAGAGCAGCCATGTCGCAAGGCAGAGCGAATCTACAAAACCTATCACAGTTCGGATCGGAGTCTGCAACTCGACTCCGTGAAGCTGGAATCGCTAGTAATCGGATATCAGCCATGATCCGGTGAATACGTTCCCGGGCCTTGTACACACCGCCCGTCAAGCCATGGAAGCCGGGAGTGCCTGAAGTCCGTCACCGTAAGGAGCGGCCTAGGGCAAGATCGGTAACTAGGGCTAAGTCGTAACAAGGTAGCCGTACCGGAAGGTGCGGCTGGAACACCTCCTTTCTAGAGACGACGATTAAAAGAATCACCGGTTCCGTTTGATCGATTTTAATTCAAGATTCTAA
Organism: uncultured Flavobacteriaceae bacterium; assembly: GCA_947500435.1. Taxonomy (GTDB): domain Bacteria; phylum Bacteroidota; class Bacteroidia; order Flavobacteriales; family Flavobacteriaceae; genus Maribacter_C. Next base: position 3,476 of record CANMRV010000017.1, on the reverse strand, counting down.
ACTATTACAAGTGCGCATATAATGTCTTTACGATAATGATATATAAGTAATTGCTTTTTTGGAAGGTTTTATGCTGAAAGAGAGAGTAGGGACAGTCCCGTAGCTCAGCTGGTTAGAGCGCTACACTGATAATGTAGAGGTCGGCAGTTCGAGTCTGCCCGGGACTACAGCCTAAGGCTGATTGGTTATCGAGCGATTTTGTTTGGTAACAGGTTGGTTTTGGAAACGTTCATTAAATTGAAATATTGAATAGGAAATTCTAGAAGTTGGGTGGTAGTTGAGTACCGACTACCGACTACTAATTGCTAACGACTAGTAATTGGGGGATTAGCTCAGCTGGCTAGAGCGCCTGCCTTGCACGCAGGAGGTCATCGGTTCGACTCCGATATTCTCCACCAGGCGATGCCTGGAGATATTTATTTATCTCTGGTGTATTTGCATGTGAGCAGATAGATGATTTTATTGCCTGTCGTGGCTCACGACAACGTTCATTGACATATTGGGACAGACTTATGATACCCGCACGGGTATTGTAAGATTTGAGAATTAAAAGTTTTATATAGTAAAATAAGACACGAATTTTTTAAGTACAGAGTATAGAGTATTATCTAGTACAGCAAATTTGAAGGTTTGGCGACAAGCTGGAAAAGGGCGTATGGGGAATGCCTAGGCTCTCAGAGGCGATGAAGGACGTGATAAGCTGCGAAAAGCTACGGGGATCGGCACACACGATATGATCCGTAGATATCCGAATGGGGCAACCCACTATGTTGAAGACATGGTATCCGCAAGGAGGCGAACCCGGGGAACTGAAACATCTAAGTACCCGGTGGAAGAGAAAACAAAAGTGATTCCGATAGTAGCGGCGAGCGAAATCGGATTAGTCCAAACCGTTGTTGTTTCGGCAATAACGGGGTTGTAGGACCACGATATTCGAGGAGTGATGAACTAGAACAAGTTGGAAAGCTTGGCCATA
>CANMRV010000016.1 GCA_947500435.1 uncultured Flavobacteriaceae bacterium | reverse complement strand
AATCATTTCGATTGACTATGATTTCACAACTCCATATTCCAATTATGAGTTTGATGCAGACAGCTTTTATAAAGACGTAGTAGGTGTGACCGTTAACCAAGGTGAACGGGCTTCCAATATTAAATTATGGATTGACAAATACAATGCTCCTTATGTCGTCACTAAACCTTTACATCATTCACAGATTATTGAAAAAGAAAATGAGGATGGAAGTGTTGAAGTAATTATCAAAGTGAAAATCAACTTTGAATTGGAACGTTTGATTTTGGGTTTTGGTGATGCTATTGAAGTAATTCAACCTGAAAGACTTCGCAAGCGAATTGCTAAGAAATTGGAAAAAGCTATAAGTCTGTATAGCAAAAGTTAGTTTTACACTTCCCTAAGCCAAAGTACTCTTTCCCTCAATGCCTGTTTTATAAAAGATAATTTGGAGCGAGTTTTACATTAAACAATAAAACAAACCAACCATGAAAAAGCTAATTTCACTCATTTTTTTGTCCGTATGCTCCCAGCTTTTTGCCCAAGAGTCTCTGGAAATAGTACTAAAAGATTCTAGTAGATTAAAACTTACTAGTCTAAAAATAGATGTAAGTATCGTTGGTAATTTTGCCACTACTACCTACGATATGAAGTTCTACAACGAACTAGATAGAACTTTGGAAGGAGAACTAGTGTTTCCTTTAGGAGAAGGTCAATCAGTTTCTCAATTTGCTATGGATGTTAACGGCAAACTTCGTGAAGCGGTCATTGTGGAAAAGGAATTGGCTCGTGTTGCTTTTGAAAGTACTGTAAGGCAGAACATTGACCCAGGCCTATTGGAAAAAACGGAGGGAAACAACTATAAGGCAAGAGTATATCCCATATTACCAAGAAAGCATAAACATGTTGTATTGACTTTTGAGCAAGAACTGTCAACATCGAACCAGCATAAAACCTATGAACTGCCATTAGGAATAAAGGCAGATTTAGATAATTTTTCAATACAAATGCAAGTTTTTAATGGAGAGATGCTGCCTAAAATAAAAAGTAGTAGCTACAAAAACTTCTTCTTTAAAAAGAAGAATGATGTTTTTACTGCAAATTTAGAGAGACAAAATCATGCTCCAACCTCCCCTGTACTTGTAGAACTACTAAATACAAACAATACAGAAACAATATTAAGCTATAGGGATTATTTTTATGTAAATCAGACGCTCAAACCGAACACCAGACTAAAACAAAAACCTAAAAAAATTAACTTGCTGTGGGATACGTCTTATTCATTAAGAAATAGAAATTTAAGTAAAGAGCTATCGATTTTAGGTGAATATTTGGAATACCTCGGTGACGTTGAAGTACATTATATTTCCTTTAGTAATGCTATACATAAAAACATTGTTTTCAAGGTTCAGAATGGTAATTGGGAAGGACTGAAAAAGGCACTGAAAGAAGCTGTTTATGATGGGGGCACATCTATGAATTTGTTCAAATCACTACTCAAGAAGTCGGGCGAGACGCTTATGTTCACGGATGGGTTAGCAAATCTTGGAGATTTCTCCATTACGAATAAACAAGCTATTTATACAATTAACTCAACTACTTCTGCAAATCATGAATTGCTAAGAGAAATAGCTACTTCATCTGGAGGTAGCTATATTAATCTGGTTCGTTTACCTCAAACAGAAGCCATAAATACTTTAAAACAGGAAACGTTTCAATTTTTAGGAGCTAAGCATAACAGCACTGTTTGGGAAGTATATCCAAAGAACAAAACATACGTTTTCAAAGATTTTTCCATTTCAGGGAGATTTTCAGAAGAAACGACCATAGAACTGTTATTCGGGTATAGTGGAAAAGTAACTGAGCGAATTAAGGTTGCAATTAAAAAGTCTCAAGGTACAGAGTTGGTCAAAAGATTATGGGCCAAACAAAAGCTAAAGCACTTAAATACTAACAAAGGGGAGAACAAAGGAAAAATAATTTCACTTGCTAAAAGCCATCATTTGATAACAGATTATACCTCAATGTTGATTTTAGATAGAATTGAAGATTATGTGCGTTATCGTATTGAGCCACCTCAGGAATTGAAAGCTGAATATAAGGAACGGATTAAAAATTTAGAAGAAGAGGAAGTTGATAACCTTGAAGACTTAAATGACAGAAAAGAAGATTTGTTTGATGATTATGAAGATATTTTGAAATGGTACGCTACCAAGTATCCAAAGAAGAAAGTAAAACAACCTAAAAAGGAAACATCAAATAATGAAGATAATTCCACACCACTAATTATTACTTCTAATGTGGACACTACCATGGTAACTGATAGTCTTACGAGCCATCCACCATCTGCAAGAATAAATATCAATATTGATTCGACTAGAGGAATTATTTCGGGTACTGTTTTGGATGTTGATGGAGAACCCTTACCGGCGGCGAATGTGATTGTAAAAGGAACAACGACCGGAACAACAACTGACTTTGATGGTAATTTTAGCATCAATGCCGAAGAGGGTGATGAACTTGTTTTCTCTTATATCGGATTTACGACCACAAATGCTGTTATCGGAAATGCTGATAGCATTTCAATTTCATTGGAAGAAGATGCCGCACATTTAGAAGAGGTAGTGGTCGTAGGGTATGGTGTTCAAAGAGTACAAAATATAACCGGTTCAGTAACCTCGGTTGTTTCTCAAGCCTTACAGGGCAAGGCTGCGGGGGTTCAAATCACTCAAAATTCTGGAGAACCAGGTTCAAATACAACTGTTGTAGTAAGGGGAGTGAGTTCAATGTCTGATAATAGCAATCCACTTTATATTGTGGACGGGCAAATAGCAACAAATAATCCGATGCAGGACTTAAAACCAGAAGATATTGAAGGGATACAGGTTTTGAAAGCGTTAAGTGCTGCAGCAATTTATGGTGCTAGAGCTTCAAATGGTGTTATAATTATAACCACAAAGGAAGGCTTGGAATCCAATCAGGAAGCGATTGAAAAATTGAATCAAGAAATAACTGATAAGATAGAACTAAAATCATGGAACCCAGATACACCCTATATTAAGATTCTAGAAAAAGAGGCAACCGCTGAATTAGCTTATAAAAAGTATCTTGACATTAGAGATGATTATTCCAACAGCCCTTCATTTTATCTTGACGTATCTGATTTTTTTGAGAAAAAAGAAAAATTCGATATAGCCATTACAATTCTTACCAATCTAATGGAAGTTGAATTGAACAATCATGAAATAATGAAAGCCTTAGCGTATAAGCTGGAATATTTCGGACAGTATGAACTTGCTGTAATTGTGTATGAGAAAGTATTAGAGTTGCGGCCAGAAGAACCTCAGTCATACAGAGATTTGGCTTTGGCGTATGAGCAGTCAGGCGAAATAAGTAGGAGTTATGATTTGCTAACCAAATTGTATAAAGGTGATTTATTGGAAAAGGATGAAGATGAACGTTTCTATGGAATAGAACAAATTGCCTTTGTCGAACTTTCAAGACTCGTCAATAAATATGGAAAAGAGCTTAAACTAAATAAAGCGGAAAAAGAGAAGTTTAAAGACCTTTCGATGGATGTACGAATCGTAATCGATTGGAATCATAACGATACTGATATTGATTTATGGGTTAAAGACCCAAGAGACGAAAAGGCCTACTACAAAAACCCAGAAACCGATATAGGGGGTCATATGTCAGAAGACATGACGGAAGGTTATGGACCGGAAGAATTTATGTTAAAAGATGCGCTCAATGGTGAGTACAAAATATTGGTCGATTATTTTGCTGATGATGTACAAAAAATATCTGGCCCAACTGTTTTAAAGGTGACCATGTTTACCAATTACGGCAAGCCAAATGAAGAGCGTAAAATATCAGTTGTAAGACTCGACAAAGAAGAAGATGAGCTAGAGGTTGGAAGTTTGAAGTTTTGAATTTAAAACGGACTATGAAATGAAATAGAGACAAATTGAAATATGTCTTTTAAACAAGTAACTTGTTAAAGTTCAAATAAAGGATATTAAATGCGATATTTAATACTAATTCTACTACAAATACCTTTTATGTTAGTGGGCCAGAGTAACCCTTTTAATTCATTGGAATATGATAAGGTAATGGCTTATGAATACCAAGGTGAGGGAGGACTTCAAATAGAAGCTTGTTTGAAGGACGATAATGAAAAAATATCAAACACAATTGAATTGACGAATTCCCAAGTTGAAGAACTTGAGGCAATTTTAACCTCAGATAAAAGTTATGGCACAACTACTGCTTCATGCTTTGACCCACATTTGGCAATAGTATATTACTCGAATAATAAAATCGTTGCTTCTGTAAGTATATGTCTTGATTGTAATTATCTAATATCATCTTTAGATATTCCGGCTACCACTAAGAAGCAAATCAAGGTCAATGATGATTACTCCTATCCTGCTAAAGGTTTCAGTCCCTTAGCTCGCAAAGGGATTCACGGATTTTGCAAACAAATTGGGTTTGAAACATATTTAGAGCCCCTCGGTTCAATATATGATGAATAATATTATACGAAAATGGGATATAAAAAAGTTTGTTTTGATTGCAGAAAGGCCTTTAGTCAAGGGACTGATTTAAGCAATATAAGAGAATCAAACTGTCCTGATTGTGGGGAGTTAATGAAGCGGGTGACACATAGGTTTAGACCACCAAAACAAAAAGATCTTAAAAAATGGGAAGTTGCTAAATTCCTGATGGAAAGTGGATTTCTCTATGAACATGTATATAAGCAGATTTATGAAATTAGAGGGATAACGGTTCTGGCCAATTATGCTACTTATCCTGAAAATATGCGAGATGCTAAAGAATTTGTGGAAAAATACAAAGACCAGCTCAAATTAAAGTTCAATTAGTGGATACACCTTTGGTTTTTACATTGTGCCATAACTTTCATTATGTAAAATTGAAAGTAATTCATCCTTTATTTGAACTTTGACAAAAAGATTCAAGCCCAATACCTAATTAACTTTATATATTCTGAGATAAAATTGATTCGTACTATCGATTTCAAAAACCTTTATTTTATGAATTCCTTTAGGCTTATAAACAGGCATTTCAGAAATACTGGAGGCTGCTTTTGGATAGTTTAGTGAACCAACGGAAGCGAAATTATCAATTGTCTTGTCAAGATTCAAATACGAATCAACTGTATTCTTATATGTTTTTTTTCCTATGATATAAGGCGTTGTACCAATAGCGCTCCAGTCATAGTTAAGCAAGGGATTATCTTGATCGCTATCATAAGTATTTGTTGAATCTTGAGAATGGATCATGCAAAATGCAAACAGTGCGATGACGCTTAAAAATGATTTTTTCATATCGAAGTATTTTAATTACAGTAAGTTAGTAAATAACAATCCTTTATTTGAACTTTAATTTACAATATTAGGAAACTAGAAAGTCTAATCTTCGTTTCTCATTTCTAAATCCATTTCAATTTGTGTTTTCCAAAAACCATCTTTTAGATAAGTTTGATCGTCTGCCCTTTGAATGGCTAATTTTAAACTTGAAAACTGACTGTCAGTGAAATTGCTGTTCAATAGTGCTTCGTCTCCATTTTCGACTAAAATTGTATTAACGAAGTTTCGATATGCAATTAGAGACTTTGCCATTGCATTAAATGATGAGTTGAAAAAACTTGATGCAAAGTTATCTTCGTGATCCAGGTACTCAATCTGGTCATTTTTTGAAGTATTTATAACAATCGGATCTCCATCATTACATGAGCCTATTCTTATATATTTATCAAATTCAACTTCTAAAAATTCATACATTTTAGTTAGTCTATGCACACCGTAAAAAGGATCGTCACTGTCCTTAGAGAAAATTAGGAAAGGGGCCGCATCATCAGGCAATCCAGCCAGGGTAAGAAAATCAAAAACAGATTTAGATAACTTAAATTCAGAAATACGATTAGGGCTAATCTTATTCAGTATGTCTCCTCCAAGTTTCCACTGATTCTTGAATTCTAAGGGTGTCATATCTGTATCCTTTATTGAAACTTTACAATATAGTTTTATTAATTCAGATAATCTTCAGTAGTTTCGGCAATTAAGCTGCTTATAACCTTGCTTAATAGATCATTCTCATTTTTTTTGAAAATATTGACCACAAAAATTGGTTGGTTTTTTCCTTGGTAGCAGTACAGTAAATTGTATTGGTACTTTTTATTCAACGTATAACCCAAATCAAGTTTAAATATGTTATTGACTGCACTAAACTTTTTGCCAATTCGTGGTTCTATTGCAATCTTTTCAATTATGGATTCAATATAATCTGAATCATACTTCTTCTTTACTTTTTTTTGAAAACCTATACTTGTAATTGTTGTATGCATTCAATTATTCTTATTCAGGAAAGAATTCCTTTTAGGATGATATCCAATCTAACTTATTCGTCTTTTATTTGAACTTTTATAATTCCTGTTCGTTCTTAATTCGGCATGCAGCCACGAATTTAAGAAAAGGCAAATTATAGCTACATTCTGGACAATATTTACCTTCTCTCATCTTTATGTCGGTCACTTCTCTCGTTAATTGAAAATCTTCGCAGCCAATACGCTTGCCTTTTTCAAAGCCAAAATAGGTTGGGTCGTACGAACCAAAATCAACATCACAAAAGTCGCATAGCACTAATCTTAACCCATGATATAGAACATATTCATGATACTTATGCTCTTTGAAATGGTCTAATTCAAAATCATCTGCTCCGCATTCATCACATGGCGTAACTTTCTTAAACAACAGCTTAGAATAACAAAGTGGGCAATGTGTATCTTTCAATTTTTTAATCCTTTATTTGAACTTTTGTTTGTGCAACAAATGCTTTTTTAATTTTAGTTCTCTCATTCTTTTGTTCAACCTATT
>CANMRV010000015.1 GCA_947500435.1 uncultured Flavobacteriaceae bacterium | reverse complement strand
ATTTGAAGAAAATAAGGGATATATTAAATGTAAGAAAATTAAATCAAATCCATATTACCCATCCTTTATTTGAACTTCGATAATGTATTAGTTATTTGACTTCTCAAGGTTGTATCCGCAATCTGAACAAACACTTAATTCATTTACTTCCAACACGTTCCACAATTCTCTTATATTTTCAGCTAATACTCCAGGTGTTATTTTTTCTGGCAATTCAGGCTTATAACCTTCGCTTTGGCAAATAATACAGTTGTTTAACCATTTGTCTACGCTAGGATACATTTTTTTGTATTGAGATTTGCTTTTAATTCTATCCACTTTAGATTATCCTTTATTTGAACTTTATTTGAACTTTAGGTTCGATTACTTATGTGTTATTACTTCCTTTCTACTACTTACAATTTAATTCAATAATTTATTCAAGCCTTCTTTGTCGAAAAGGATACGTCCAACTTTAATGTTTGACCACCCCTTTTTTAATTTATAGGTGAAGGTTGGTTTATCCTCTATTAGTTCGCAATCTATATAGTAATTTGAAATCTGGTCATTTGAAACATTTTTCAATTCTTGAATGTGAGTTGAAATAAAAAAGAAGGAGTTTTTATATTTACTCAGACCGTTAATTGTTGTGCTGCAAATTTCGAACGAATCTTCAACATTTGTACCACTAAAAAGTTCATCGAAAATCGCAAAACATTGCTGTCCACTCACAGCGTTTTCAACAACGTTTTTCAAATTCATAATCTCAGTCATAAAATGACTATATCCATTTAAAATATCATCTCTTCTGTTTATTTCGATGGAAAAGTGATTGCAAAATGGAATATCTCCTGAAGCTGCGGGTATTCCGATTCCTAAATGTCCAAAATATAAGCAAAGACCTACTGACTTCAGAAAAGTCGACTTGCCAGACATATTTGGTCCATTTAATACAATTACGTTACTGGTGGTTTCAAAATCGTTCTTGACAGGTTCTTTGATTAGAGGATGATAAAAATCAACTAGTTTAATGTGATTTTCAACGAAAATTGGAAATGTAAAATTCTTTTTAATAAGGACCTTATTTATTGAAAGATATGCCTCAAAGAGAAATAAACTTTCCCAAAAAGGCTGTATTAATTCCTTTTCTTTTAGATCATTAATTTTTTCGGTCAACTTTATTACATGTTTATCCTTTAATCTGTCTTCTCTAATGATATGCTCGTATTTGTGAAGTTCGAATTTTGATAAGAATTGTAAAATTCGTTTTATATTGAAGCTATATTCTTTTGGAAATTGCTCTAAATCTAGTCTTAAAAAATACTTTGATTGTAGGCGATGAAAAAACAGGACCAATTGATTAAACCTACTTATGTACCTAGTTTTTTCTTGTTTCGAAGCAAATAATTTGTACTTAAGTTTCTTTTGAGATAAGTCTTCTATTTTTTCTTCGTCGAGAAAAGAATAAACTTCATTTAAGTATAGAACAGTGTAGGAGTAATCTTTTAATATCTTGTTGTTGGCGGCAAAACCTTTCAAGATGTTTTGACGATTTATAATCTCATTCGTCGATTGTAAAGGTGTTTCTAAAATTTTAAGAATTTCTTTTTTGGCGAACTTATTCAGAGAATGGTCGAACAATGGCAAAAGTTCTTTTTCTATATTTAAATCTTTCAAATTGTTCATACTATTCTTAGTAGAGCGCCTGATTTAGTTACACATAGTATCAAGTTACCATATTTCTATTTTATAATAACTTCAAAATAAGAAGAAAGAGGTATCCTTTATTTGAACTTTGGTAACGCTTAGTATATGAAGCGTAGCGACCGATAGGAAGCTATGATTTCTATACATTGTTAGTGGCTTTTATTTTCGTATTCAAATATTTTACATAGTTCTGGAAAATCCGTTTCCAATGTTTCTTCTGCCCAATTTAGTTTTTTCAGTTTGTTCTTTTTTACTCTTACAGGAGTCATAAATTCTCCAGTTTTGAGTTCATATACATTTTCAGCCAAATACAACATTTCTTCAAGTTGAGGGTCTTCATCAAAATACTGTTTAAGTTCATTAAGCTGCATTTTTGAAATGGAGTTAAATGCATTTTGCCCTTTTGAGATTACCCAAGCCTTGAAGTAGTCAAAGGCATCATCTCCACACCCCCTTCTTACTATGTAGGCCAAAGTCCATAATTGTCCAAGATTTAATTCTTCATATTTGGTTCTAAATATTCTTTCAAATTTTCGAATTTCAGAAGGTTTGAACTCTTCCAGTTTGGATGATAGTTTTTCAATAAAATCAAATTTGTCATCTGTTATAGTTCGATAGTCATCTATCAATTTCCAGAATAAGGTTTCATCAATTTTTCTTTTGTCGGATGATGGTTTTGCTTTTGGTTTAATCAAATTATCTATGTCATTGTATAGTCTTTCAATTTTTTCAAGCTCGGAATTATCATTCATTTCTTCCAACCCTTGTCTGTATTCATCAATACCCGTTAAAACAAATTCTCTTTCCCAAGCTAATCTTCTTAAAGTGCTTTCAGAAGATGAGAATTGGTTAAAGCCTTTTAAATTTTGGGACTGTATTTCAACCAAGGTGATTTGGGGATTATTTGACTTTAGATAATCTAAGTCTCTCCACAGATTGCTTGTTCGATGGCGTAAGATACCTTTCCAAAGTTTTTTGAATTGACTTAATTCTCGGTTTTTTATCAGATGTTCACTATAAGGCTTAACAAAATCATCTCCATTTCCTGAATCCCAATTTTCATTTATAAATGATGTTAGTTCAGAGTATCTACCATCTTTAATCCAAATGTCTCTTAGGTCTTCAAATGTCTTTTCATAGTTCTGCTTGGGGAGATTGTTTTTGTCTCTCCATTTTGTTAAATCTCCTGATTCATCTAAGAATTTTCCGTAACTCAATTTTAGTTCGTTTTAATTGCCACTAACAATTGGATATAGTTAATAACTATATCTCATTTATAAAATTATCCTTTATTTGAACTTTACTTTAAATGCATTGGAAAGTCCATTTTACCCCCAAGGATTCTAACTATAAAAATTGTTTTGCCATCAATATAATAGAAGACTACATGTGATTTGTATCTGTATCGTAGTAGCATTTTAGTTTTAACAGCTACATATCTTCTACCTAATTCGGGATTATTTGCTAATTCTGATAAAATCCCCTTTAGACCTTTTGCATATTTCAAAGATTGACTTTCTCCGAATTCCTTTATGGTGTATTTGGCAATGGATTTGATATCACTCTTTGCCTTGACACTTATTACATAACTATTCTTCGGCATTGTGCTCATTTATGGCTTCCTCCCAAATACTATCTATCGTGGCATCAGATGGCCCACTTTCCATTCCCTCGATGAGGGCCTCGTTTAAATCTACAATACGCTTTCTTCGCTCTTGGTCTTTCCGAATAATATCTCTGATATATTCACTGTCATTAGTATAAAAACCCTGTTCGATTAAGCTTTTGACATAAGCCTCTTGTTGTTCCGTAAATGTGATTGATTTTCTAATTACAGCCATAATGAACCAATATTAATATTATTGATGCAAATTAATGATAATTAGTAGATATTGCAAATATTGAAGTATCCTTTATTTGAACTTTGATTTCAATACTTTAATTCACGGATTCTATCGCATTCGCAGTACTGCTAAATAGAAATGATAATTCTTTTAATTCGGTATCTGAATCTAAGTTATATGTTTTAGTAAAATATAATTCTTCATCTCTAAGAACAATTATCTCCAATATAGATTCTTCAGGAATCCTATTTCCAAAAGAAAGTTCTTCGATGACCAAGATCATTTCAACACAGGTGGTTTCCGAAAAAGTAAAAAACCTAATAGGTGTACTAGTTATTGAGCCTTTTATTTCATCCACGATAGCCGAAGAGCGCCCATCGAAGATTTGACCTTCGCATGCGTTCAAATCAATAGTATAGCCGTAATCATTAAAAGCCCCAGTCCACTTCATAGAAATATCAAAACGAGATTGGTTATTGTTGTCCGTCTCATTTGGTTTATTGCATGAAAAGAATAAAAGAATTGGTAACAACAATAATATTTTAGTCATTCTTTTTTATATTATTTGATCCTTTATTTGAACTTTGGTTATGATCACTAAAATAAGAATATCATTCATTCTTTAGATAGAGAACTGGACTAAGGCTTTTCATAGGAGGTTTTGTTGTAGCAAGTTTTTTATTCTTCCCACATTTTTATGTTAAAGATTTTTTTGTGAAACCCAATAAACAGCAAAGTATCATTATCAATTCCTTTAAGTATTTTAGGTATAGCATATTGCTGAAAAACAATATCAAACCCATTATGATTTATTCTTTTGTAGTAAGTCCTACTTTCCTCAAAGGATTCAGATTCTAAAAGGATTTTTCCATTACGGTATTCAATATGCGAAACTTGATGTCCATCAAAATCAGCTCCATATGTTTTGTCCTCCAGTCTGATTTTATCTGATTCAGTATTTTTTAATGAATCGTTAAGTTTCTTAAACGTATATGAAGTTGTTTCGTCTATAAGCACTAAACTGTCGGTATGAATTAACCCAATAGATAGTTTAATACTATCATTAAGCATTAATTGATTTTCATTAAGTTCAAATGTTCCCTTTGATTTTTCATTAGAAGTCGGTCCACTAAAAGATTCCGATTCGAAATGTCCATTTTTAAAGGTAAATACTTCGTTAAAATTTGCGAGAGTACTTGGCGAATCTGTATAACACAAAATCCATGTCCCGTCAATTTTTGAATTTGAGCAGGCGAACAACACTAGACTCAAAATCGATATGATTAAAATTCTATTTTTCAAAATTTGTACTAAGGTTAGGCTAAGCGTGGTGCGGAGGCAAGGAAACGTTGAGTATCCATCTACTCACGAAGCTAAAGCTTTAGGTTTTGCCCATAAGCCCGCATTACGTTTAGGCATTGTAGGTAAACTTTTTTTTTAATCAATCCCTAAATCGTTTGGTATTGAATGTTCCAATTTTATTTCACTAATTGGTATTCCCAAATTTCTGTTTATTATTCCAATTATAATTCGTTCAACTTCGTATTTGTTTGTGATTTTTTCAATGTCGATGAGTTTTTGTTCATTCAATGCAATTGTCCAACCAATCAATTCACGTATAGTTCCGCTTGAGACTGGAGTTGTTCGTTTTATAGTTTTAAATCCAAAAATTTTGACGTGAGAGCCTAATTCTGGATTGAAATCAAGTGCTACCAATTCAGGTAATTCAAGTCCGATTTCTGTTTTCAATAGGGGCCATTTTTCTTTCAATTCCGTTTGAGAGAGCAATTCCGTTATTTTCGTTTCGGGTTTAATTTCTTTATCGTTCAATTTTAGATTCTGAAATGCTTTTCTTATTCGGTAAAACACGATTTGAGTCAAGCATTTTTCATTCGGATTAGTAATAATTTTACTGTAAACAGAATCCACAAAATTTTGAACAGTATAAATTTTTTCAGCTTCAGAATCCTCTATTTGTATTCCGAATTTGTCCTCAACAGACATCAATAATTCTACAGAATCTAGTCCCATTTTTCCTGTTTCTTAAATGTTTGCTAACGGTCTCTGCTCGTATGTTTGGTTCTTAGTTTGAAGATACTGCAAAAAGTAAATTATCTCCAGATCTCGAATTTTAAACAATCCTTTATTTGAACTTAGTTTAAGAATTCCAATCTTTAATTTTTTTATAAACTTTGAAAACTCTGGCTAAAACAAAAAACGTAGCTATAGTAAGCAAAATTACGACATACATTTCTCCACCTAATAACTCAACGATAACATATGAGAAAACATAAAATATAAGTGCGGTTGGGATTCCAACTAGTAGTCCAATTAATAACAGAGTAAAAAATGTTCTCATCCTTTATTTGAACTTTAATATGTTAATTATTTTAATAACATTGCAACTGTTATCATTATTCCGATATAAAGAAACGGTATTGCGCTTAAAACAATCCAAATCAGATAATTTCTTAATTCCGACTTGTATTTTAAAATCAAAAAAACTGTATTGACAAAGGAGATAAAAACGCCACCATAGAAAGCTATCAGCAAGGTTGGAGCGCCATATTGATATATCCAAGTTCCTCTATAAGTTTTGACAATTTGAGCTAATAGCATTGCAGTCAAACAAAACCCAATAATAAGGATACCGCTTGTCTTAGTCCAATTTATATTCTTAAATGAGATGTTCAATTAATATTCGGAATTTATTTTCAAAATGTTGGGTAACAATGGGATAGCATCAATGATGCTATACTACTTATGTGTCTAAGTTAATAAATATTAGAAGAGAGGCTTAATAGGTTTTAAAACAATCCTTTATTTGAACATTTAAAATAACGTAGGGTTTTGTATAGTACGTTTTTATTTGTTTAATCGTTTTTAATAATCCCTTTGATTAAGAGAAAGGTCAGCATTAAAAAAATGCAGATTCCAACTGCCAAAAATCCATATTGGATTAATCCAGTAAAAAGAAGTATGGTAAACTCGCTATCGGGCGCTTTACCCCATTTTTCGGTGAGTACTAAGATGACGTTATAGTGTGCCATTAAGAAATAGCAAAATATACAGACTAAGCTAATTGCATAAAGTCTAATAATTTTTAAATTTCTTTTATTTAGGTTTAATGTCATCCTTTATTTGAACTTTCAAGAACTGGACTAGGGCTTTTCATAAGAGGTTTTGTTGTACTTAGTTATTTTTCCACACGCCGAATTCAGTCCTTAATAAATTGAGTAACTCGTTGAAGTAAATCAATTCGTCCACACTTTCATAAATCCGTAAGTAACTTTCAGGGTTTGAATAATATATTCGATTAAAGTCCTTGCCCCAGCGAATATGAACGTCAAAACCTTCTCCGTCCAGTATTGAACTTTTTTGCCAACTCAAAACTGTTTCTCCCATATCTTTGACGATTTGCGGGTTCTTTTTTAGTTTCCATTCAATCTCCGTCATATTAGGTAAGTCTTGAATATTGGTTTTTTGAATTTCTAACCAAACCAAGTCCATTTTACTTTTAGATTTCAGCTTTCTTTTTTCAATTTTCGGTTCCGTTTGATTCGGCACTTTTGCATAATGGTCAATCAATTCCGCCCTCCATTTTTCTTTACTGTCCTGGTACATTCTAAAAATGCCGGTGTAGTTGGTCATTCCGGGGGTTCTATAAATTCGAATTTCCTTTTCATTATTCAAGGAGTCCGTAAAGCCAACACTTTCATTTATTTCCGTCAAATTCTGCCCAAATAAGGTTGAATTTGATAAGAATATTATTAAAATGAGAAGCTTTTTCATAATTAAGTACAACGGTTGAGCTGGTATGTTAAGTTATCCTTTATTTGAACTTTGCTAAGTTGAACATGGTCACCGAATGTATTATCATAAGACTTAAAGCTTTGTTCTAAGGGTCTCAATAATTTTTGCGTCTACCCAGTAGATATCTACATTATCACTATTTTCAGCTGCTCGTCTATCGAAGAAAAGATATCTTCCATCTGAAGATACACTCGGGTAGTTTTCTTTGTTATTAGTATTTATTCTGTCTCCCATATTTATTGCTGGACCCCAAGAACCGTTAACCTCTCGAAAGCTTATATAAAGGTCAGACTCGCCAAAACCATCTTCTCTTATACTATCCCATATTATGTAGGATTCGTCAGGTGCTATGAATGGGTGAGCGTTGTATTTACCGATTTCAAATTGATGACCCAAAGACTTGGGTTGCTCATATTTATCATCTATAAAACGGGAATAACGAATAGGTGCATCTAAATCAGGGGTAAAAGTATCAAAGTAGTAAGTACTGCTTGAAGACGCCGAAAGTCTCATGATCTCGATATCATTGAAAGGGGGAGCAAGACTTTTCAGTTCTGACCAACCCTCACTTGTCCGCTCTATATAATTTTTTGAAAAATAGATGGTTTTGCCATCTGGTGAAATCGAAGGCTCACTTTCTCCTTTGAAAACAACAGACTCGTTCCATTCTTTATTTTTATATTCAAAACTAACTAAAACATTATGCTTTGATTCTTCACCAACTGGTCTCTTAATGAAATAAAAGGTGTTCATATCCGCCCCAGACATACCTTCAACTTCACGATTCTCTTTTGTATTAACAACGCCTGGAGCAAAAACTTCAGCGGTTGAACCTGGTGGTTTTTGACCAAGATAATTGTTTTCTGTAATTGGTGAATTACTATCGTTAGCTTTCTGCTTTTTTGTATTACATCCAGATGCAATTAGCGCAAAAACGAGTATTAAAAATTTGAAATTGTCGTTTTTCATTGTTTAAGTTTTACCTTCATTAACGTCTAAGTTTATTTGTTAATTGATCCTTTATTTGAACTTCAGAGTATTTGACTCAGGCTTTTCATCGCAGGTTGTTTTAGCCAGGGGTTTGGCTTTTCTTATTCATTAGTCCGTAAATAATATTAATCGGAAAAATTAATTGTCCCAAAACCATTAGAAAAATAACAAATAATATACTTAAAGATAAATTATTATTGAATTCATATTCCATGACATCTTCTCGATAAAACTGAGTCAAAATCAATACAACAATTGTCCCACCAAAAGTCAGTCCGATATGAGTTGAATTTAGCCATTTTGATAGTTTTCTATCTGATTTTTGAATAAGGTAATACCCAACTCCAATTATTGCGAAAAGTATCGAAATCAGTGCCGCGAAATGGAAATAAGCTATGACAAAATATGTGTCATGAACATTGATATCTAATGTAGCATCAATAAACAAAATTCCAACTATCATAACTATTGGAATTGCAATCAAAAAAATCAGATGTGGTTTATTAATTAGTTTGTCCATTTGACTTTTCGCTAAAGGCTCTTATGTTTATTATCCTTTATTTGAACTTTAGTTTTCATCCTCCAATAGGATGGAAGAAATAATTATAGCTTTTTGTCTTCTCTCAACC
>CANMRV010000014.1 GCA_947500435.1 uncultured Flavobacteriaceae bacterium | reverse complement strand
GTTTTCCATCTTTCGAAAACCATTTTTATTTAATCTGAAATTGAGACTGTCCGAAACCAAGGAGAGCTCTTTTTTTTCGATTTCAGACAAATAAGCCATAAGAGCATAACCGGGTTGAATTTCTTCAAAAACATCGTTCTTAATCTTGGCCTTTTCCCTTTTGGAACAGGATTGAATAAATAATAGGAGTATCGTGACTGAAAAAAACAGTCTAAAATGTTTTTTGCCTTTCATTTAAAGTGTCGATAAATTGGATTTATTTGAAGAAAATAAGGGATATATTAAATGTAAGAAAATTAAATCAAATCCATATTACCCATCCTTTATTTGAACTTTAGAGAGCTGGACTTTAACTTTTCATAGAAGGCAATACTACGGACCGTTTTTCTATTGTTTAATGTATTGTCTTGTTTTAAAAAAAGTTCTCATGTCATTAAATTCCATTCCTGTTTTAGTATCTATTAACCACATATTAACTTTTAAGTCATTTAGTAATTTATACTCCAATCGAACAAAACCATATTTTTTTGAAAAGAAGCTTTTTAATTTGGTCTCGCCAACAGACGATTTAGCAATACTTTCGATTACGAAACAGTTAATTTCGCCAATTCTTGTTTCAAGTTTTTCAGTCCCAACAATCTTGTAGTTGTAAGTTTGAAGTAGTTGTCCTTCCCATTGGCCCCACATTTCATTTCCCCAACCTTGTCCAATTTGCATTTGGTCTGTCCATTCTGAACCAATTTCCAGGGGTCTTTTCACGAATGGAAAAGGTGCAGTTTCCAAAGAATTAAAGAATCCTTTTCTAATCGGATGTATCCATATATTTTTATCGTTTTCAACAGCACCTGTCGAGGACTTTGAAGCATAAACGGGCTCTTGCAAATATGAAATTAAGGTTTGATTTTCATTAAAGTTATGGGTACTGTCTGCCGGCTGAACGATTAAATGAATTTTATCAATTCCAATACTGTCGGTTCCGATTGGCACAATTTCAAATTCCCTTCTTGCAAACATTCCACTATTCTTCTTGAGTTTAAGACGTGCTCTATTTTGAATGATTTCGTAATCATAAATAAATACATTTCCCGTCTTATAGATTTCGTTATTGTCGTCGACATTTTCCTCTTCAATTACGACGGTATCATACTGCTGTGAAAAGCCGATTTGAAAAACTAATAGGACAACTAACGTCAGTATAATTTTCATTCTTATGTTTATTTAAATGTCAGCTAATGGCTGAGATCATATTTTAATCAATCCTTTATTTGAACTTTTGCGAACCGGTCTAGGGTTTCTCATAAGATACTTTCTGGAGTCTACGTCTTTTGGTCCGCCTAAGTCCATAAATCATAAATCCAACACCCACTACAATATAAGGAATGCTAAGAAGTTGGCCCATATTGAGTGTCATTCCATCTTCAAATCCAACTTGGTTCTCCTTTACAAATTCAATTATAAACCTTGCCGAAAAGAGTAAAGCAAGTAGAAGTCCAAAAAAGAAACCGTTTTTAAGTCTGTCTCTTCTTTTTTTATACAGAATCATCATAATTGTAAATATGACAAAATAAGAAATCGCTTCGTATAATTGAGCTGGATGCCTCGGTATACTATCTACTCGCTCAAAAACTACACCCCAAGATTTTGATGTAGGCATCCCTATAATTTCTGAATTCATAAAATTCCCAAGTCTGATAAACCCACTGGCCAAGGCTGCAACCACCGCAATTAAATCAATGGTGTCAATCATTGAGTGTTTGGTCTTTCTAGAATAGAGATATAAAGCAATCAGCAATCCTAATACACCACCATGACTAGCCAATCCTTGATATCCAATAAATTCTATACCACCATCAGGGGAGAACGTCACAGGAAGAAAAATCTCTAGGGGATTTGACAAATAGTAAGAAGGCTCATAAAATAAACAATGTCCAAGCCGCATTCCCACAACCATACCAATCATACCGTACATTATTAGTTTATCCAGGTTTTCCGATGGCAAGTTTTCTCTCTTAAAAATCAATCCCAAAATGTACATGCTCAAAATTAATCCGCTTACAAAAAAGAGACTGTAGTATCTCAGCGAGAATCCGAAAATATTTACTATTTCGGGGTCAGGATTCCAATTAATGTAGTTTAAAATCATATTTTGGTAATGATTGGCGTTGACTCTGTCGCTTTATTTGTGCACACGATTGTCAATTATATATAAAAATATCTTAATCCAATATGGAACAAAATCATCATATTCAACAATCCTTTATTTGAACTTTTAATTATTTTCTAGAGTTGGCACAATGACAATAATATTTTCTTTTGAATCCATCATCACAAGTTGCCCATCCTTCCTACTCAATTCTATCTTTTCATCCATAGGCATTTTTGAAAGCTTTGAGATAATCTCGTTTATTAGCTTTTTTCCTTCTGGTAAAGGATTTGTAATACCTTTTTCCATCATTTCTTTTCGAAACTTATAGAGGCTTAAGTAATGTTCTACATCTAGTTTTTTCACATCCTTTATTTGAACTTTTAAGACCATTCTTTCCAAAATTTATCCATCTCGGAATCTCTGTAAGATTCAATCAAAAATGTAAAATCTTCAGACAAATCCATTTTAAGAATATCATCTGTTAAATCAGGTCTAATAGACCATATCCAAGATAATATTTCTTCTTTCAAGGGTGGTTCATTATCTGGAGAAAATTCTATATGACTACTTGATACACCTATTGTGTTTGCATATAGAACACCAACTGCTGACATACGTTCATCGAAGTCTTTAAAATCGATAATATCACTATGATTAACTTCCGTTGGAATTGAATCTAAAATCTCAATTAGCTCCTTTTTCATGTTTTATTAATGAATCATATCATCCTTTATTTGAACTTTGGATTCGCCTTCTAAAATAAGAATATCAATTAATCTTTAGAGAACCGGACTAGGGCTTTTCATAGGAGGCTTTGTTAGCCACAGGTTTTATTTTACGTATGAGTAAATCACGATTGCTATTATCATAAATAAAATAAGTAAGCACCCAAATGTTTTCTTTTTATCAGATGCTTTTATTTTGTTGTGATATTCAACTGCATTTTGTTCAGTTAAAAAATACCCTCGCCAAGCGTTATCAGGTACTGACATTTCATACTTTTGGTCACAGGTATTACATTTATGATATATTTTGAAATCCATAAGTCCACCTTCATGTTCGGCTCCTGATTTAAGTATTTCTATCTTTTTATTCCTGCATTTTAAGTCTAGAAGTTCTTCAAATTTTTCAAATTCTAATTGAGAGGGGAAACCATAATACTCTGTATCAAAACAATCTTCGCACATTTCGATTTAATTTGTTTTGATGTAATCATTCACATCATCTACATCAATCCATTCTTTCATTTCTGGTAGCACTCTTTTTTGCATAAAATCAAAAAAATCAAAATGTTCGGATTCGATGATATTCCAGCCTTTTACATTTTGACCGAATGATGGATGAAAAACAATTACATTTTCCGCAACTTGTCCATTAATGATTTCAAATCCCACAAAAGTGTCCATATCCTGTCTTCTTCCAAAAGTCAGAACTTCGCGATTTTGCTCACACTCAATTTTAAATCGGTCATTAATTGATGAATTAAAATCTATTTCCGTCTCGAAATTCCAAGGAATGAATTGTGTCAAATTCAATTTTGCGAACCAATTATATGAGTTTGGTATTTCGTAGTTCATCTGTTTCTTTAAACTTGTGGCTAACGGTGCGGCTATGGCAAGTAGGGCAGGCAAGGAAACTTTTCGTTTCCGTCTGGTCTGCGAGCCAGAGCTTTTTGTTTTGTAATTATTTTTATTTTTTTAATTGCCAAATCCAAAAGATTTGGCGGACTTAGCAAACAAGCCCAAGCTTTTAAATATAGCGCTTTATGCCCTATTTGCTATAGGTATTGTTGGTTGCAGTTTTTACCACGGTATTTCATAAAACTGCTTATCTAGAAGCAATGTATTAATTCGTTTTCTTGTCTTTTTTCCGAAATTACTTTTTATTAATAAATCATATTCCCAAACTTTTTCCTTTAACCACTTATCTCCATTCTTTTTAAATTCCGTCATTTTTGAAACAATACCATTAGTATAATCAAATACAGTTTTGTACTCTTCGTTGACATCTGAATTGTACTTTTCATTTATTTTAATCAAATCTCCGTTTCTATTGTAAATGTAATTTCGCTCGTTGTAAGGTACTATTTGCTTTTCTGGAAATAATCTGGCTGCATAAACAATTCTATTTTTTGCATATATTTTTTTTACCAAATAATGAGCTTTTTTTTCAAAAATGGTGTCCCCGATTTTATATGTTTCTATATCCAATATTCTGTCCGACTTACTATTCTCCAGATTAATAAAATGACCATTTTCAAATTTGTATTCAGTTGTTCTTCGTACGAGAATCGTGTCCGAAGCATGAGTGGAAGAGTAATCCAATTGATTTGCTTTGTCAGCTTTTTTGCTTATTTCGAATTTAACTTTGCGATAATCGGTTTGAAGAGTGTCTTCGTAAATTTTTTGTACAACAATTATTCTTTCTTTTTCAGATTGGGCAATAGTCTTTAAAGAGAAAAGTAATATTGTTATTAAACCAAATAATATCTTCATTACTAAATGTTTCTAAAATTGCTACCAACGGCTGGGCTAAGCGTAGTGCGGAGGCAAGGAAACTTTTCGTTTCCGTCTGCGCACGAAGCTAAAGCTTATTGTTTAGTTTTATTTTTTCTTGTCCAAAGCTAAATCCATAAGATTTAGCGACTTCCTAAATTTACACAGACCTTTCGGTTTTGCCCATTAGTCCGCATTACGTTTAGGCTTTGTTGTAGCCAGTTTTTTTCTCCATTAACTTTGTCTCGTCAAAAACTTCTCGTGCCTTATTATCAATCCCAAATTTGCCTAGTTTCAGCTGTTTAGAATACTCCTGATTTTGTATAACCAACATTTCGTTCGTAAACTCATCACTAAGTTCGCCATGAAGAATTTCAGTTGAGGAAATTATGACACTTTCATTTTCTGTCCTGATTTCAATTTCTTGAGGATAGTAACCATGAAATGAGTTAATAATTATTTTTGACCAATAAATTACGCACTCTACAATCGGTTTATTCAAGATATTCCAACTAATTTCTGTTGCAGTTTTATCTTCATCAATAAATTCAAATTCGGTCGTTTTACCAATATTCATTGAAAGACCCATCATATCATAAAATCCGTTACGTATCGAAAATGTGTAATCCTTTGTGTGAATGTTTACCCCATTTAATAAACTATGTCCATATTTGTTAGGCTGCTCAGAAAAAGTAGTTTCATCCTTCTCTAAATAGTACTCCACCTTTTGAATTTCCTGTCCATTTAGATTACGAGCAAAATCAAGTTGCTTTCCGTAATTTATGTTGTTAAAGACTTTGGATTCCATTTTTGTTAAATTGGCTACAACAACTGGATATAGCTATTAACTATATCTCACTTATAAAATTATCCTTTATTTGAACTATTTTAAACATAGGCAACAATCTCTGCAATGACATTATTATCACCTATTTTTTGACCTGCAGGATAAGCATATTTCAATCTTCCTCCAATGAAACTAGTGAATTTGAATTTATTATTGCCTCCTTCCAAAATACAAATCACACTTTCTGGATATACCTTTTGACCCTTTTTTACTTTCCATTTTTTTACTACTACATCACCCTTATTTTTTAATTCATCTGGCAAATAAATTTTATAATTCTCACCAGGTGCTAAAAATCTTATATTCGGATCGTAGTGATCAGTAAGATATTGGGTGTTAAAACCTAAATTATCCAAAATTCTAATCAACCAGACATCCATTTTTAAATAAGTTTTTCACAGACTTTAAATAGAATTTCACTTCTACTTGGTATTTGAATCATCCTTTGTTTGAACTTTGTACAATTGGACTAAGCCTTTCTTAAGAGGTATTCGTGTTGAGTATTAAATCTCTTGATAATCAACCATTAGGCATTTTAAATGCATGATTATTTCAATTAACAACTAGATAGTGAAAATGTTGTTAGTTCACTATTCTTGAATACAATGTTTGTCTATAAATTCAGTCGCATCGGAATCTCCTAACTCTAAGGCCTTTTTAAAATCAGTACAAGCCTTCGAATTTTGGTTTAATTGAATTTCTGATTTACCTCGGTTGCGGTATGCAAAAGCATATTTTGGATTAAGCTCAATTGCTCTGTTAAAATCTGGAATTGACTCCTTAATCATGCCTAAGTTGAATTTGGAAAGGCCGCGGTTGTTATATCCTACCTCTATTGTTGGATTAGCTTCGATTGCTTTTGTGAAGTCTTTTATTGAGCCCTTTAAATCATTCCGCTTGCTTCTTACCTTGGCTACTCCTCTGTTAATATATGCCTTGTAATAATTACGGTCCCATTTAATTGCCTTTGTATAGTCTTTGATAGCACTTTTGAAATCATTTTTTTTATCCGCTTTTAGTTTACCTCTGTTATGGTAAGCCTTGAAATATTTCGGGTCAAGTTCTATTGAACGCGTATAGTCTGATAAAGCGCCTTCGATATCGTTCATTTTTTCTTTAACCAAGCCTCTGTTATAGAATGAAAATGCAATGTTAGGATTGAGTGAAATCAATTGATTGTAATCCTTCATCGCACCTTCATAATCTCCCAAATTATATTTTGAAACACCTCTGTTAAGCAGCATCATTGTACTTTTTGAGTTCAGTTCCAAAGCCTTATTGCAATCATCCAGAGTCTTTTTAAAATCTTTTAAATCTACCCATACCCTAGCACGATCCCGATAAGCTTCAAAGTATAATGAATCGCGTTCGATAGCTTCAGAAAAGTCAATAATAGCACCTTTTAAGTTTTGGAGTTTTGATTTGGCAACACCTCTAGCGTAATAAGATCTAGAAGGGTTTTTTATATCGCGATTTAGTGCTTCAGAAAGATCCTCTATTGCAGATTTATAATTCTTGAGTTCTAAATTTGCCAAACCTCGGATAAAGTATGTTCGATTAGTATCTGAATTGTTCTCAACAGCTTTATTGGCTTCTTTAAGCAAACGCTTATGTTTACCAAGGGCTTATAAGGACACATACTTTTCGCCTTGTGTGTCTTCATTTTGACAATACAAGGAACAACAGAAAATCAATAGGTTAATGGTAAGGAATTGTATTCTCATTATTTTAATTTGGAATTATTACTCTTCAACTTTATTATAGAAATGGAAAATACATATTTATTATTCTCATTTACCATTTAATCGATGAGATAAATAGAGTCATCGTTTAATTAGACTTTATTTATGGGTAATAGCTATTATTACAATTGCAAAAACGGCCGCTATTAGAATCATTATAATCCATGGTTTAATTTACAAATTATGTGTTTCTAATATTTTAGCCAATACTTTTTTAATTTCATTACCCATCGTTTATTTAAACTTTAGCCTATTACTTTATGCGTGTTGGCTATTAAGTGAATTATATTTTACTCACATGATTTGACTAAGAAAAAGATCGAAATAAAAACCGAAATGCCCAATATTATTTTTGACCTGTTGGAATCTCCCAATGTAATAATTTTGAAAGAATCTGTACCATCGTCCTTATTTTTTCTATCCTTTTTCCAAGACTTATTTAAGATATAAAAGAGACCAGATAAGGTTGCAAAAAAAATACCATAGATTAAATCTGTTGACATAGTTATTAAGTTGTATAATTCATTTCAAAACCTATCCTTTATTTGAACTTTGGTTTTTTCCAGTTCTTTGGTATAAACAGTTATTTTTTATTGAATTCTATTTCAAGTTTAGCCTCTAAGTCATCAACTACAAGGTGTCTTCCAATTACAATACCATTATCATCTATTAGAATATTGTCAGGGATTCCTCTAATATTATAAATTGAAGCCACATCACCCCAAGGCCCTTTTTCATTCAAAATATGATCCCAAGGTAAACTATCAACCTTAATCGCTTTCAACCATTTTTCTTTTGAATGATCCATTGAGACCCCAACAATGTTAAAGCCTTTTTCATGAAACTTCTCATATACTTTTTTAAGGGCTGGATTTGCCTTTCTACAAGGGCCACACCAAGATGCCCAAAATTCAATTAAAGTATATTTTTCTCTTAGTTCAGAAATTTTTGTTTTTTGCCCCTTTACATTGTTAAGTTCAAAGTCAACATACTTGTCCCCTATTTGTGGGTCTACGTTCAGTTTCAGATATCGAACTATTTCTTTTCCATAAATGGATTCCTGAGTCTTATCGTTCATCAATGCAAAAAGTTCCGTGAACACTTCCTTGTCCAATCTAAATCTTGATTCATTTAAGGCTCTGGCACTTTCTAAGGAATTAGGAAAATCTCTTATAAATGCATCTGTAATCTTATAAAGTTCTTCATTTAACGCCTGCATTCTCGAGGAAAGGGTATCATTTTCCTGATCCGTCAAATTTCCTGTCTTCCTCCCTGTCATTATAATATTACCCAGGCTGTCTATTTTATTTCTAATTGGACGTTTTTTTAATTTGTGCAAATTCGCCATTTCCTGAGCTTTGCCCCCGACGGCTATTGCTTTTATCAAACCGTCATCATTTATGGTAACGGTTGTTTGGGTGTTTTCCAACCAGACCTGAACCCTTCCGGGCATACCTTTTATTTTGAGCATTGTTCTTCTAGGCCGATCAACAGTTCCCGTGAATTTGAACTTTCCATCTTTGATAACGACAGAATCCTTGAAATAGAGAGATTCATCCTGATACTGACTAATCTCGCAGATACTATCATTGAAACCTTCAACGGTCCCATGTATTTCATAACCAACTTTTTTCTTCTCGTTTTTGCAAGAGGCCAGTATCAAAAAAACCAAAACAAACATTGCTTTTTTTATCATATTTCATCATCCTTTATTTGAACTTTCATTTCAGTTCCTTGTGACCAAGCGCCTTAATTTTCAAATTCAATTATTGGGAAATGAGATTTCCATACTTTCCCCAATTTATCTTTACTATTAGCAAATCCAATGTCAGTTACATTTGCCGATTCAAGTCTATTTTTTAATCTATCTGAAACATAAATTCCCCATGAATAAAGAGGGATTTTGAATAAGTCAATTTCAGAATCAAAGTTATTTCCAAACACAACCTTCTTCGTTTCAAATGAGTAACTTATTTCAGAACCCGACTTATTTTCATTAATCAATTCTAAAGTATGTTGATGGGATTGAATTTTAAACTTCTTTTCAGAGTTGCCAATTGCCATAATATCACTTTTAGTAAAGTCAATCCAGCTATAGCATTCTTCCGTTTTATTGTCTAAAAAACTTAGCTGATAATAACTGTAAGATTTGTGCTTTTTCAAAAACCCAAGTATTTTTTCCTTCCTTAACACTTCCACCGGTTTTAATTCGTAAGGGAGTATTTTACTGTTTTTGAAAATCCTTAAAGCTTTTTCATTTAAAATGTAATCGTACGAAGAATGCAAGATATCATTCATATTATTAAACTCATCCTCATCAGACATTTTACAAATTAATGATGGGCTTCCATTAATGACTTTTTCATCAACATCCTCAATAGCTCCAGAATCATCTATGTGAAATGTATAATACTGCATTATTCAATTATCCTTTATTTGAACTTTACTCATTTACCAACTTCTCCCAAGATTTCCATGGCACATAAATCTCATCCTTATCATC
>CANMRV010000013.1 GCA_947500435.1 uncultured Flavobacteriaceae bacterium | reverse complement strand
TTGGCAGGATCGAAATTAGCTCCTGCAGTAAAATCATTGTTAGCGGTAGCTGAACAATCATCACAGCCATCACTATCCAAATCTTGACAACTGGAAGGATCTAAAGGCGCATTATCCGCACCATCAAGTACCCCATCATTATCATCATCTGTATCATTGGAATCGCAAATACCATCCCCATCGGTATCTGTACCATCATTGGCAGGATCGAAATTAGCGCCTGCAGTAAAATCATTGTTAGCAGTAGCTGAACAATCATCACAGCCATCACTATCCAAATCTTCACAACTGGAAGGATCTAGTGGTGCATTATCGGCTCCATCCAGAACTCCATCATTATCATCATCAGTATCACTGGAATCCGCAATACCATCACCATCGGTATCTAGTTCAACAACAACATCAAGAGTTGTAGTCACATTACAACCCCAAGAATCTCCTGTTACCGTTATCGTATGTGACCCTACACCGGCACTAGAAGGATTAAATGTTCCATTTGATGAATTTGTAATTCCTGGCCCACTAAAATTAACATTCGATAGGTTTGGATCGCTAATGGCTGGGTTGGTCTGTAAATTAGAAGGAGCGTCATTTATCAAAAATTCTTGAGGCTGAGTTTCCGTAAAAGCTAAAGGACCTCCCAATTCTGAGGTATTGGTACCATTAGAATTATTTGGAACTAGGGTAATATCAGTTGTGCTACCAGAGTAATTTGCTATTAATAAGATATAGGATTCTCCTTTTTTAACATTTGGGATGTCTATTTGTTCAGTAGCTCCTCCAGAATAGCTACAATCGAAAGGATTGCCTGGAGGAAAATTACCGCCATCGCAATTTTCCACTGCATCTGGACTATTATAAGGACCCCAAATTGCAAAATCCACATCAATTAAAGCCGAGTTAGATAAAGTTAAATATAAGTCGCCTGGTTCGACTATAGTCAAAGTATAAAAAGATGATCGAGGTGTTGAATTTACCGTACAACTTGTACAATTATTAACTGCTTGATTACCAGCGCAAGAAGGTACTTGGCCCAAATTAGGTCCAGTAGTAGATGCAGGAAAGGCTGCATTTGGTGTGCATAGAATTTCTGCTGTAGAACACGTTTGACCTTGAGAGTACATTTGAGAGGTTCCCAATATCAAAATCAGCAGAATTATTCCAGTAACTTTATTAATATTGAATTTTGTTAGACTAAGTTGATATTTTTCCTTCGCAATGGAACTAAAATATCTTTTAACATAAGCGGGAGAAAATGTCATAATTCTTATAAATTTATCTTAACAAAGGATAATTTATTATTCATACTTAGTAAATCTATTGATTAACATTTGTTAATGTATTATTTTTGTTGTATAACCCCGTAACAATGATGTGGAATACATGTTTTCTGTATGTCTGTAAATTGAACTTTGTCTGGTTTTGTTAGCACTTCATCGAGAGTTTGTATACCAAGTCAACAACTCAAAAGGCTTTTAAAAGCAGTTTTAGATTTTTTCTTTAGAATTATCTACTGCTATCTTCTCATATCAAACTCAATTAAGAAATATGACACGATGTAGTAATATGAATCATAATACATAAAGACTCAAAACAGTTAGTTCTTTGAACCACTGCAATTGCCTAAAGAACCTGTTACGAACACATAGTGCGCCTATCGGTCCAACTTAAAATTCCCTGATGGTTTGTAGAAAACCTTAGTTTTAAAATTTTACCTAACAGTTTTAAAATAGTTGCCTTGACAGCAAATGTGTATTTTTAAAAAGGGAGGGTTCGAACCTTAAAACAAAGGATTTATAGTATATTTTGGGTTTGCCTTTGCCGGTGTTATGGCTATTGACGAAGTCTTAATTTTTAATGCTGTATTGATTTTTTCAGGCTTGAAACAATCTTGAAAGTTACCTTAGCAAATTCTTGTGCAAACACTTCCGTTTTTTCAATGAGTATTGCTTTTTTCAACTCGTTTAGACAATCATCGAAATATAATTTTCCAGAACCTGATTCAAATTGAAGTAGTTGGTAATTGTCTGAAACTAGGAATAAGGTGTTTATAGCGTTGATCCTTCTGTTATAAAACTCGGGATTTCCCTTAAGTATTTTTAAAACTTTCTTGTTTCCGACTAGGAGTTTAGTTTCCGGGACATCCAAATGTTTTCGTTTTTCCATGGAACTTTGGTTATTCTTGTTTATCAAATTCTCTAGTTTTATCAACTTAATGACATGGGCAATTATGGTATTAGTTTGTAGGGCAAAGTGGGAAAAAATTAGCAACAATTTCTTGCACAGCCTTTACTGTCAAAGGCTTTAATCTAACTTCGTCTATACTTTTGGTTTTGCTTGCTTTTTCTCGATCGTTCGAACTTAGCGAAGTTGAGAGCAAAACAACTATCGACTCCTTTTTTTCCGGACTATTCATTTTTTCAAACTCTTCTAAAAATTTCCACCCGTTCATCACTGGCATATTGATATCGACAAAAATTAAATCCGGGGATTTAGGCGCCTCAGATTTTAAATGTTTGAGTGCTTTAATGGCACATTGAAATTTTAAGATTTGTTCAACACAGTTTGCTTTTGATATAAACTTTGCATGAATAACATTGGTTGCCCCGTTATCATCTAGTAAAAGGACTGTTTTGAGTTTTTTGTTCATAGAATGTTTTTCTTTCAATTAATTGTCTTTATCATCATCTTCGAATTTTGTATCGGCCATTCTAGTTTTTGCAGCATTAATCTCCTTGAATTTCGAGCTAGAATCCTTTTTATCATAATCGAAGACGAGGAATTGTTCTGATTTCATTTTATCCAGATTCTTTATTGAATCGAAATGATTATTTTGTATTTGGAAAATACGAAGACTTGCCAATTGGCCAAGTTCTTCGGGAATTTCCCCATTGAACTGGTTATTGGCCAACACGAGCTCTTCCAGTTTAAATAAGTTTCCGATTGCTGAAGGAATAAAACCATCGAAAGAATTTTCAAAAAGTCCCAACACTTCAAGGTTTTCAAGCTGGCCCAGTGTATCTGGAATTTCGCCCTTTAAATTATTGCTAGAAAGGTTCAGTATTTTAAGCGTATTTACTTTCCCAATACTAAAGGGGATTTGACCCGATAAAAAATTGTTGAAAACTGTCAGTTCCTTTAGGCTTTCCATGTCGCCAATATCTTTTGGCAACTCCCCTTTTATGCGGTTCATCTCAAGTTTCAATACCTCTAAATTTGAGAGTTTTATAAGGTTGCTTGGCAACTCTCCACTTATGTTATTGAACGCAAGGTTCAGCGTAATAAGATGTTTGAATCCTCCTATACTTTCTGGAAGATTCCCAACAAGGTTGTTCTTAAAAAGTTCTATCGATACCACATTACCATCCTTGATAGAAACACCGTACCATTCAGAAACAGGTTTTTCTATGTCCCAGGTATTGGTCCAGTTTTCCCCATTCGTCTTATTGTAAAGATCAAGAAGTGCTTTACGCTCGTTCTTTAAAACCTGCCCAATAGCTGAATTGCAGAAACAGCACAAGAATAGGATAAGTAATAGCCTTTTTTTAATCCGCTTTAGTAAGTTGCATATTTTCATTCTGTATGTCTTTAATTGTTAGGGTCTTCAAAGAGTGAGTCAGCCAATCTAATTTTAGGCTTCCCAGCTATTATTCCAGTCCTTTTTCTCCTTGGGTCAATAATCTCCCCTTCAAATCGAAAAAAAGAGAAATCAATATCCTCTACGTACGGTTCATTTTTATTTATAACCTCGAATTGATTGCCTTGCAAATAAAGTATTTGAAGTTTTGGAAGCGCAAGAATACTTGGTGAGACCTTCATTGAAAGTCTATTTTCGGCTAGGACAAGAGTTTGGAGGCTGAACAGCTTTCCAAGGCTTTCAGGCACCCCGCCTTCTAAATTATTATCGGACAATTCCAAATTTTCCAAATTTGAAAGGTCTCCCAATGCTTCTGGAAGGTTACCAGTCAAACGGTTTTTAGAAAGGATAATCTTATTAAGTTGTTTCATCTTTCCGATGCTCATGGGAATATTTCCAATCAATTTGTTATCGAATAATTCCAATATGGTCAGGTTTTCAAGTTCGTTAATTTTATTAGGGATTGGGCCAGTTAATCGATTTCTACCCAAGCGAAGTATGGAAAGGTTCTTTAACATTACTACCTCTTCAGGAATCTGACCCTCTAGTGAATTAAAAGCCAGATTTAAAATCTTTAGGTGCTTGAGATTTCCAATAGACTCAGGAATTTCTCCTAGTAGGTTGTTATCAAAAAGAGAGATAGATACGACCTTACCATTTTCCAGAACAACACCATGCCAGGTTGAGATAGGTTCCGATACGGGCCATGGCCTCGTCCAGTTAGCACCACCGGTTAGTTCGTACAAATCAATTAAAGCATTCCTCTCTTTGGAAGAAGTATTTCCATGCATAGTTTGCCAAAGCAGGAAGAGCACTGGTAAAACATAGACAAATTTGTTTGGTACATTCATGATTTCTATGACTTTTCTTATGAATTATAATAAAGCTAAAATTTCAATCTATTTAGAAAACCACCTTAAACGTAGTTCCAATATTCGGTTCACTTTCGACACTAATCGCACCATTCATTACCTCTACTTGCGTTTTCGCTAAATAAAGTCCCATCCCCCTTCCAATAGATGCTCCACTAAGCCTGCCGTACATATCAAAGATTCGTTTTCTTCGTTCTTCATTGAGATGCATACCCATGCCATTATCTGCAACGATAATCTCCATTCCGCCAGGCAGAATAGACTGAGAGCTAATCTTAATATGAAGGGGCCTATCATCAGCTTTGTAATCGATTGAATTCATAACTAGATTGAACAAAATATTTGTGAAATAACTCTTTATACCCATTGCTTTTGGGGCACCTGAAAGGTCGTATTCAATATTAGCCTGGGAAGAATCTATATGAATTGCAAGAAGATGTTCGATATCTCGCAACACTTTTCGAAGATCCACTTCTTCAAAAGTATTTTCTTCGATGTTTTTTAATGACAAGGAATGGTTTAGGTCTTTTATGGTTTGGTCTAAAGTCTCAACGGTAGTTTCTATACTTGGTATAATCTCGGCATTTAAGGCTTCGTTGCCTGGCTCTATTATGCCAACTAAACTTTGTAAGGTTGCGATAGGCGCCCTCACATTATGCGAAATAATGTAGACGAAGTTTTGGAGTTCATTGTACTGCCAAATATTCTGCTGGCGCGCTTTCTCACGTAGCGTAACATCTTGAATTGTTCCTGCCATCCTTGCAGGAGTTCCGTCATCCAAGAGGTAAGCTTTTCCCTTTTGGTGAACATATCGAATACTCTTGTCGGGCATAACGATACGATGTACAATATCAAGGAGGTCTTTATTCGTCAGGCAATTTTCGACACTAATGCCAAAAGCTTCTTGGTCCTCTGGGTGAATAATATTCATTAAACCCTCATAGTTCGCCTCGAAGGTTTCATGATCAAGCCCAAATACTTTGTATAGTTGATCCGACCATTGAATTTCATCATTCACCATATTCCAGTTCCAATTCCCGATATTCGCTATTTCCTGAGCCTCCTTTAGGTACCGTTCTTTTTCCTGAAGCTCCTGAAACATTTCAACGCGCTGCGTGATATTTTTTCCAAAAACACTGCATCCAGATACCGATTCACCTTTGTCATATATGGGATGAAAGGAAATTTCAAAATAGCGCGTTCGACCGTTTATAGAGGATTTAAAATCAGTTTCAAAACTCTGGCCAGATAGGGCTTTCTCATATAGCTTTTTTTTACTGGAAAAACTTAGATTGGAGTAGTCCTTTTCTAGGATACTCTCTCCAACCTTTGGGGAGGTTCCTAACTCTTCTTCCATCATACCAACAAAGGCAGAATTAAAAGCCAATAGTTTGAAGTTAATATCTACAGCCCAAATCAAGTCGGATGTATTTTCTAGTATCGAGGTATTTTGTTCGGCTTGGCGATTCCGTTCTGCAAAATTTGCACGTACAGTTTCCATTATCGGTTTTGCTAAAAACTTGTACAAAACGATCAGGGTTAATGTAAAAGAGAAAACCGTAAAAGTTATAAAGTATTTTAGGTTTTTTAAACTTTGACGACTTGGTAAGTTTGCTGTTATACTATCAGTTTGGGCTTGATTTAAAAATATGACCAAACCTATTGTCAAAAAAATCACAAAAAAACCAGCAAGGAAAAGACCAAATATTATGGTTTCTCTTATACGAGAAAAAGATATTTGCTTTTGCTGATCTAGAATATTTTTTATCATAGGTTATTTATTATCTTAGGGAACCGTTCTAGCTAATAATAAAATGGAGGTATGGTGGTGAGTCCATCTAATCGCTCTATTTGCAATAATTACCCCTATGCAGATATTATTGCCCTTCGTTTAACAAAATCCAATAGTTGAGTTCCTTTCAACGGCTTGGTAATGAATTTTTGCACCAAAGAATAATCAAACACCTGTTCTATTTCGCTCTCAGAAATAGAGGAACTTACCATGATAACATCCAATAAATCATGATTCACAGGAAACAACGAACAGGCTTTTAAGAATTCGAAACCGTTCATTTCAGGCATATAAATATCCAGTAGAACCAATATGTACTTCTCATCCCTCAAAAGTTCCAAACGCAAATCCTTTAATGCATCAATAGGATTGGTAAAAGTTTTTATTTGGTTGGTTATAGAAATTCGTTTTATCACATGTTGATGCACAAGATTGGCGGTACTATTGTCATCAATAATGTAGACGGTGTCATAAGTAAAATTGCTCATAATATTTATCTAGTTTTGTTGGTTAAGGACAGTCCTAAATCGCTTCGTTAAGAGGCTTTAAAACAGCTCTCAAACTATCAATTTTTAGAGGTTTTGTTACAAAATCCCTGACATATTGTGGGTATTCTTGGGCTTTAGATCTATCTGTTTGTGAAATAGAAGATGTTGCAACAATTACATCGATTTTAAGTGGGAAATTCTCCCTTACCATTATGTCTAAAAACTCAAATCCATTCATTTCGGGCATATTGACATCGAGTAAGATTAGAATTCGGTCAGATTTTTCAAGCTTTAGGCGAATATCAGTCAATGCTTTTATGGGGTTGGTAAATACTCGTATATCATCTCCAACTTGAAGTTTTTTAAATATTGCTTTGTGGAATAGATTCGACATTTCAAAATCGTCGACAAGATAAATTTGGGAATAGTTTTTCATAATGTTTATGTATACCATTAAGGTTATTATCGTAATTACTTATTTACAATTATAATTATATTGTTTATTTAGGTAAATATATATATTAACGCTTGTTAATGTAAAAATATTGTTGTGAAACTTCCCAATAAAGATGTAGGAAAACTAATTTATGATGTCAGAAAAGTGAAGCTTATCGGATTTTGTTGGGCTTTCATCAATACTTTGTGCTATAAATCGGGAATCAAAAGGGTCGTAATTACCATTATTCAAACACCAATTTCGACTGGACTAGTTTAGAATTGAATAGTTAGGGCAATTCCAATTTGAATTCTTCAGTTTCGCCTTCTTAATGATACTTCCAAGGTCATGGGAAAGATGGTGTTTGCATTGGCAAGTAAGTTATACCCAAAATGATATCCTTCTTTGAATGTAACCACTTTGTAAATGTCTTCTTCGCAATTGATGTCCAGGTTAAAGGTTCCATCATCAGCTGAATACGTCTCTAGGACTTCTTCGTTTTTATTATTATAAAGAGTCACCTTCGTGTTTTGTACCGGCTTACATTTGTCCAAATCGAAAATAGTACCTTGTACTTCTTTACTAAATTTCATGTCAATTTTCCATTAGGTTAATAAATCAAGGATGCTTTAAAGTTCTGTAAATGCTTTATTGACATATAGCGCCTTTAACTCGCCAATACTAAAAAAATATTAAAATGAGGAATTGGTTATGGATAAATATGAGAGTGGTGGGATATAAAAACTAAGCACAACAAAGCCTAAAATTCATTGCTTGCGGATTTCCTAAACGGAAATCACGCGCAAAAAGCTATCTTTAGGTTCGGCTGGATTGTCCTTCGGACGAATCACAGCAACGAACCTTAGGTACTGTGTTAAAAAGCAAGCTTTTTCTTTAAAATATTAGGAAACAAATTGAGCAATCAATTTGTTATCCCGCGCAGCAAGGGCTTTATGCTTTTGCTGCTTTTTTGTTTCAAACCCGGCATCGTAAACTTCTTCATTCTTCCATAGCGTATACATTGTAAGTCTTCAAACGAATGTGGACTGTCCCAGTCTAAAGTTAAGTCATAATTTCAACATTTGATTTTTGTGTTTTTTTCTTCTTTTTAGCATTGTTTTTTTCTTTGTCATTTTACGCTTCTCCAATATCTTTTTGTCCCTCCCAAAGTATATGTCCGATGGGGTCAGGTTGTTAAGGGATTCATGGTATCTTCGATTGTTGTAATAGTCCACGAATTCGGCCAGTCTTTCCTTTAGCTCCCCGGGCAGATAGTAGTTGTCCAGTTTGATAATGTTCTTCATCGAACGATGGTAACGCTCTATCTTTCCCTGTGTCTGTGGATGGTTGGGCCTGCCCCGGATATGCTTCATCCCCCTGTCCTCGATGAACGCCTTGAGTTCATTGCTGATGTAACAGGGCCCGTTGTCCGAGAGCAGTCTGGGCCTTTGGCTTTGCGGAAGGCCCGTTTTGTCCAATGCCCGACCGACGGTTCTCTTTACATCCTCGGCGTTCATGGAGAGGCATAGCTCCCAATGCACGATATAACGGCTGTAATCGTCCAAAATGGTCGATAGGTAATACCATCCCCATCCCCACCCGATGATCTTCAGATAGGTGAAGTCGGTCTGCCACATCTGGTGTATCCTTACGGTCTTGTCCTTGTATTCCTTCGAGGCGGCCATCATATCGAACGCAGGGGCCGTAACCAGTCCATGGGACTTTAGGATACGGTACACACTGCTCTCGGAGATATAATATTCCCGCTCATCGGTCATCTTACAGGCCACCCCACGGCAGGATTCCTCGGGGAAGTCCAAGGCCATTTCCACTACCTCCGAGCGCACCTTGTCGGGTATTCTGTTCCAATAGGTGTTGCGGGGTCTATGCCTTGGCGCAAGCCCGTCAAAGCCATCTTCACGGTATCTTGAATACCAGTTGTAAAAGGTGCTCTTGTTCAATCCTATTTCCTTCAAAGTCCTCTTCACGCCTATCTCCGATGTTTCAACAAGCCGTATAATCTCAAATTTCTCTTTCTGGGTAAAACGCATATACTTCCTCCATTTTACCCTAAGCCAGTTGTACTTTTTTTAAGTACGCGGTTCTGCAGGAGCAGTTCGGCCACCGCTTCCTTGAGCTGTGAGTTCTCGCCCCTGAGGCCCTTTACCTCGTCAGTGTTGGCCTCCCGCATGGTATCGCCCATCAAACGCTTCTTTCCCGCTTCCAGGAAGTCTTTGCTCCAGCGATAGTACAACGCGGGTGAAATGCCTTCGCGACGGCAGATACTCGATACCGATTCCTCGCCCTTTAGCCCTTCGAGTACGATACGTATCTTCTCCTCGGCGGAGAACTTTCGCCTGGTCTTTCTCTTGATGTCCTTTACGATTGATTCAGTAGACTTCTTTTTCTTTGTCATTTTAAGTGATTTTAAAGGTTAATGAACCTATCTTCAAGGCTAGCCTTGAAGATAGCAAAACCATCACTTAACTTTAAACCAGATTTAGTCCACTTTTAGTTGAAGATTTACAAATACAGTACTGCAGACCATACTTATCTTAGGTCTTATCTATTTTGCTCAAAAACTTAAATCAAAGTTCAAATAAAGGATAGTATCAAACCTGCTTTTATCTCAGACGCCCTGATGAGACCGCTCATATAGTTTATGCTGCCCCAATAATGATCTACCAATTCTTCCTCATGTCCCCTTTTTTCTTAGGGTGCTATCCCCTCGATAGTTGTTGGAATTGAATCTTCCTTTTTGGATTGTTGGTTCCATTCGTTATAGGTAGTTTTAGGTTCCCTTTGAATTGGAGAACCGCAAATGTTAAAAACTACTAAAAAATGGGGGATCATAGACTGAACAGGCCTATTTTGAAGCTCTAATATACTTGTTTTACCAAAGGCAACTTAAAAGAATAAAAATTGCTATATTTAAAAATTATGTTTTTTCCCCCTAATTTATTGCTTGTATATGTTCCCCTCTAAGGTATTCGAATAGGGCGGCTCTTGACTTTACGCCATAAGAGCGGTGATTATACCTTGGTTATTCAAATAATTAAATACGAATTAACGAGTTACCACAATGGAACGACATGCAGAAATAAGTAATGCCGACATTATGTTCATTCTCGAAAACACCTGGGATAAATCTAGGCCAGAGTGGCTGTTGGCCGATGAAAATGAGCGTCGACAAACCTTGGAGTTCATTAGGAATAGGCTGCGATCAACGCAGAACGATGGCTACTCAAAAATTTGGAGAACCGAGGAAGGCGAGCCCATAGGCATTCTCGGCGCCTATAAAATTGATATCCTCAGGTATGAAACATTTTTTATCTGTAGTAAACATATGGAAACCCACTCCTTAAAACTGAGTTTTGACATGCGAAACATCTTGAAGGATTTGGCCCTACAATATAAAGGATTCGCCTTGGGGCAGTATGCAGAATCACATCGCACCGACCAAAGCTCATGGTTTCGTTTTCTGGGTTTTACCTATAAACCAGAGGGTAATGTGGCCAATAGGCATTATTATGAGTTCGCGTCTTCCTAAACCCATTAATCGATAGCAGCACACTAAAAGAACATTTTCATAAACCTAGTATTAACTAATCAACCAATATCATGTGTAACGGAAACAACCCTCCATCATCATCGGAAATTATCATTTATGTTAGCAGAAACGGTAATTCAAAACAATTAAAATTAAGAGATAGCGAAGGCCACAACCCTAGCAATGACGATTTAACCACTGATGTTAGTCCAGGAAATACCATTAAATGGGTTTTGGATAGTAACAGTGGGCTTAGCTCGATTACCCAAGTTAAAAAAGTAACACCCGCCGACCCATCGTACCAGCCCAACGCGGTGACCTTACTGACCAGTGAGCCCACTTCGGTAAATAATGAAATCATAGCTGCCGTAGTGGCTACTTCTCCAGGCTCCGGAAAATTTGAGAATTACAAAATCGGATTTACGATACCCGGTGATAGTACCGAATATTGGGATGACCCACGACTTAAAATGAGATAAACATATTTTATCAAATATGTTCGACACTAAAAAAACGACCTATTTCCTTATAGGCCTGACTCTTTTGTTTTTTGAAATTTCTTATGGCCAAAATCAGAAATTGGCCGACAGTTTAATAGTTGCCTATAAGACAGGTAGTTATGATGATGAAATGAAAATTTTGTCGGAAATTTTGTTGGAGGAGACCAATCCCGATATAACTCTTGAATATTCCGAAATACTCTTATCTAAAGCCTCGAAAGATTCTTCGCTCGTGCACTTATACAATGGATACTTACAACAAGGCAATGCGTTTCAATTCAAGGGAGACAATACCAAGGCCTTAGAATCCTATCTAAGTAGTCTAAACTATGCAAATCGACTTCAAGATGATAAAGGAATAGGTTCTCTGATGATTTCCATAGCGGGTTTGTACACTGGTATGGATAATTTCGGCAATGCACAAGCCTATTATAAAAAGGGTATTGCGATATTGAGAAAAACCAATGATTCGATTAAGATAGCTACGGCATTGTTAAACGCGGGTGATGATTATTTTAATTCGGGGAAACTCGATTCGGCATTGATCCACTCCAAAGAATCGGCAAGAGTCTTTGAAAAACTCGATTATCCGTTGGGGGTAGCTTATAGCACTGGCAATATTGGGATGGTCTATGCCGAACAAGGCAAGCATGACGATGCGGAAACCAACATCAATAGATCCATTGAATTATTGGAAGAACTAGAGGACTATTACCCCATTACGGTGTATTTGATTTATATGTCCGATATCTATTTAAAGAAAGAGCAGCATGCTACGGCAATCGATTATGCCAATAGAAGCCTGTTGCTTGCCGAACAATATCAATTAAAAGAGCAGATCAGCGAAGCCAATCTAAAGCTTTCCCAGTTATATGAGACCATTGGAAATTTAGAGGTTTCCTATGCCCATTACAAAGACCATATCATCTATAGGGACAGCCTGATCAATGTAGAGAATGTACAGCAAATTGCCGATATGCGCACCGATTACGAAGTTTCGCAAAAGCAGATAGAGGTTGATTTGCTCGATACTAAAAACACCCTATTGGAAACACAGAAAAGAAACCAATTAATCGTTTTGGGCTTTGTAGGCCTGCTATTACTGGCATCTTTATGGTTTTACCGTGCCATTTCAAAGGAGAAGAAAAAGTCTGAAAGCCTTTTGTTGAACATTTTACCCGAGGATACCGCCACAGAGCTCAAACTAAACGGAAAAGTCAAGGCAAAACAATATGAATCGGTTTCAGTCTTGTTTACAGATTTTAAGGGTTTTACAAGTTACTCTGAAAAGCTCTCGCCCGAAGCGCTGGTCGATACGGTAAGCTTCTATTTTTCAAAGTTCGATGCGATCATTGATAGCTATGGCCTTGAAAAAATAAAAACCATCGGAGACGCCTATATGTGTGCTGGTGGTTTGCATGATGCCAAAGAAGACCACCCGCAACGAATGGTACGGGCGGCATTTGACATTGCTGCTTTTGTAGAGGAAACCAAAAAAGATACGGCTGCGACTGACCTGACTTTTGATATCCGTATCGGCATTAACACGGGCCCAGTCGTAGCTGGGGTAGTGGGCACCAAAAAGTTTGCCTATGATATTTGGGGGGACACCGTCAACGTGGCCTCGCGAATGGAATCGATGTCAGAGCCCGGAAGAATTAACGTATCCGAAAATACCTATGCTTTGATCCTGCATGAATTCGAATGTGAGGCCAGGGGCGAGATAAGTGTTAAAAATAGGGGGGTTATGAAAATGTTTTTTGTGAACAAGGAAATTGGCGCAAGGTCTTCCCATTGAATGTAGGAACAAATAAAGGATTATTGATTTTGATTGTAAATGCGGAATATTTCGAATTGCCAGGTTCAGAACGATAGTATAGATGCTGTTCTTGATATTCATATTACTCTTCGTACCTGACGCGATCTCCGCCATATTTACGATACGTTCAGATCAAAAAAAAGCTAGGGCTAGGAAAAAGTTGGAAGGTTTTCACAGATGGAAAAAAAGAAAGTTCAAATAAAGGATGTGAAAAAACTAGATGTAGAACATTACTTAAGCCTCTATAAGTTTCGAAAAGAAATGAT
>CANMRV010000012.1 GCA_947500435.1 uncultured Flavobacteriaceae bacterium | reverse complement strand
GCTTGACGAACTCTATCAAGCCATTCAGAAAAAAGTAGTCTTGAAAGTGGAGTACAAGTCTTTTAAAGCTGCTACGGTTAATGTAATTACTTTTCATCCGTGTTTGCTGAAGGAGTTTAACAACCGATGGTTTCTTATAGGAATGGGAAACAAGAACAAAGGCATCGTTAATCTCGCTCTTGACCGAATCATTTCGATTGACTATGATTTCACAACTCCATATTCCAATTATGAGTTTGATGCAGACAGCTTTTATAAAGACGCAGTAGGTGTGACCGTTAACCAAGGTGAAAGGGTTTCCAATATTAAATTATGGTTTGACAAATACAATGCTCCCTATGTCGTCACCAAACCTTTACATCATTCGCAGGTGATTGAAAAAGAAAATGAGGATGGAAGTGTTGAAGTGAATATCAAAGTGAAAATCAACTTTGAATTGGAACGTCTAATTTTAGGTTTTGGGGATGCTATTGAAGTTTTGCAACCTGAGAGATTACGAA
This sequence comes from uncultured Flavobacteriaceae bacterium, assembly GCA_947500435.1. Classification (GTDB taxonomy): domain Bacteria; phylum Bacteroidota; class Bacteroidia; order Flavobacteriales; family Flavobacteriaceae; genus Maribacter_C. The sequence continues at coordinate 53,738 of CANMRV010000012.1, read as the reverse complement.
AACGGATATCTCAAAAATTGGAGAGGGCTAAGACTTTATATTTATGAGTTAATCAATCCATTATATTTTGCATTGTTTTATTCCTTAAATTAGGTTTACTTAGTTAAGTTTAAATCTAAGGTCTGCACTATGGGTAAAATTACAAACCATTTCGTCAAAAGATACTGGATTATTTTTTTTGGAATTATTTTAGTGGGTAATGTTCAATCCTGTAAAGAAAAAAAACAAGAATCTTCGGACAGGGTAGAATCTGAAATAGTCAAAAGCGAGACTAATGGTTTTGTTGAAATTTTTGATGGCAAAACACTAAAGGGTTGGTATGGGGATCCAACGTATTGGCGCGCGGAAAACGGAAACTTAGTGGGCGAAGTGACTCCAACTACCTTATTGAAAAGCAATACATTCCTTGTTTGGGAAGGTGGTGAACCGGATGACTTTGAGCTAAAGTTGGAATTCCGAATTGCAGAAGCGGGTAATAGCGGAATCAATTATCGCAGTGAAACTTTGGATAGTATTCCATATGCTTTACGAGGATATCAAGCTGATATCGATGGTAAAATAAGATATACCGGACAGAACTATGAGGAACGAAAGCGAACCACTTTGGCTTATCGAGGCGAAAAGGTGATTATTTTATCTCAAGATAACCCCGATGAGGTGGGCTCCTTAAAAGCTAATGTTCAAAACAATTGTTGGCAGAGTAGGGAAGTAGTGGCGCAATTAGGAGAATCAGATTCTCTTAAAACAAAAATTAAATTTGAAGATTGGAATGAGGTGCATTTGATTGTGAAAGGAAATCGAATGCAACACTATGTCAATGGTATTTTAATGAGCGATGTTCAAGATGATGATACGGCTAATCGCAAAATGTCTGGTAAACTGGGAATGCAAGTTCATGTGGGACCGCCGATGAAAGTGGAATATCGAAATATTCAATTGAAAAATCTGTAGTTTATTCGATAACCACTTCGGGATTTTTACTTAAATAACCCAAAGATTGGAGGAACTCATCCGTTTCGGCTACTGTTTTTTTATAATTTTCGAATTTATTATAATTAAAAAACCCGTGTGGCTCACCTTCATATAAATATAATTCACATCTACTACCCACTTTTTCCATAACGGTTTTGTAATATTCCGCAGTTTCTACAGGAATCAATTTGTCTTTTGTTCCTAAGAACATAATCGTTGGGGGAGCATCTTTTTTGATGTTGTGTAAGGGAGAAAAATCTTTATAACTATTACCAACGCGTTCATATCCATATCCGCCAGGACCATTATCAATTACTGGATTGTAGAGTGCCAAAGCATTTGGAATACAACTAATCGTTAAATCGTCTGTAGTTTCATTGTGTCCTTCAATCAAAGCTGTAGCAGCTGCGAGATGTCCCCCAGCAGAACCTCCGGAGCCTATTATTTTATCAGGATCTATTTGAAACTTTACAGCATTTGCTCGAACAAAACGTACGGCAGATTTGGCATCTTTTAAAGATTCAAAGGGAGTAGTACCATGTCTGGTTTCAACCCTGTAATCTACCAAAAAACAGACGAGCCCTCTTTTAGCAAAATACTTCGCATGGTGTTCAAAATGTTTGATGGTGCCACCTTTCCAGCCTCCGCCAAAAAAGAAAACCATGGCCGGATATTTTGTTGTTGCATCCATACTGGGAGGACGATGGATTTCCATCACCAATTTTGTAGTATCTATTTGCTTAAAGAGTACTTCTTCCTGAGCTAAACAACCTTGGCATATGATTACGAAAAAAAGCAGGAAGTTAAGATGCTGTTTCCTAGACATAAATTATAATCTTATTTTTAAAGCAAGTGTTGTTCTAATCATGAATTTCAATGTTAATGTATAAAAATATTCTTTGGGGGTATGGATTATTGGTGATAACTCTAACCGGATGCAGTCCAAAAAAGGAACCTTCCATCCAAGTGATGGATATGAAACCCAATGTACTAGTCCTACTAACAGACCAATGGAGAGCACAAGCTACAGGATATGCTGGAGACCCAAATGTACACACCCCTAACCTTGATAGCTTGGCCGCAAAAGGTATTAATTTCAAAAATGCGATTTCAGGTATGCCCGTATGTTCCCCTTTTAGAGCTTCTTTATTAACTGGCCAAAGACCTTTGACACATGGGGTTTTTATGAACGATGTACAATTGGATACCAATGCCGTAACCTTAGGTAAAGTGTTTAAGAAAGCAGGATACAACACAGGCTATATTGGCAAATGGCATTTAGACGGACATGGTCGATTGCAATTTATTCCACCAGGAAAAAGACGGCAAGGTTTTGATTTTTGGAAAGGAAATGAATGCACACATAACTATAATGAATCCGTCTATTATGACAATAATGATTCCATACGGAAAATCTGGGACGGCTACGATACCTTCAAACAGACTGATGAGGCACTTGACTATATAGAGCAGCAACAATCTGCGGACAACCCATTTATGATGGTGGTATCTTATGGAACACCACACGCACCATATCACACTGCGCCAGAGGAATATAGAAAACGATTTGACCCTGATGAAATTCAACTAAGGGACAATGTGCCTGAAGAAATGCATGTACGGGTAAAAAAGGATTTAGCAGGTTATTACGCCCATATCGCTGCTCTTGATGATATGATAGGTAAGGTAATGACCAACCTCAAAGAAACGGGTCAATTAGAAAATACCATTATCGTTTTTACGGCGGATCATGGCGATTTATTAGGTTCACAAGGCGCTTATAAAAAACAACAGCCCTATGAAGAATCGATTCGTGTGCCTATGCTGTATTATATTCCAGAGCACATGGATATCAAAAAAGGGACTAGGGAGGCACTTATGAATTCGGAGGATATTATGCCGACACTTTTAGGTCTTTGTAATATCGCAATTCCTAACACCGTTGAAGGAATTAACTATAAGGGGTATTTAGAAGGAAAAGAGCTTGTCGGTGAGGAGGCCTTAATCAGTTGTGTGCAGCCATTTGGACAATGGAACAAAGTCAAACATGATGGTCGTGAATACAGGGGGATTAAAACCCTAAAGTATACATATACTCGTGATTTGAATGGTCCCTGGTTACTTTTTGATAATATAAATGATCCTTACCAATTGAATAATTTAGTAGGTAATGTTGAGTTTGCATACCTTCAAAATGATTTGGAACAACGTCTTACAGTAAAATTGAAACAAACCAATGACGCATTTCTTTCGGGAGAAGAATATATTAAAAATTGGGGTTATACAGTTGATGAGACTGGTACGGTGCCCTACACGCATTGAATTATCATACAGTACAGAAAACTATGAACACATTTAAATTTATAGGCCTATTAACCCTTATAGTCTGTCTTTCTTGTTCAGAGAAAGTAAACACCGAGGATATACGACCGAATATCATTTTTATTCTAACGGATGATCAACGTTTTGATGCAATTGGGTATTCAGGTAACTCATTGGTTCATACCCCAGAGATGGATAGTCTGGCTCGTTCGGGAACTTATTTTCACAATGCAATGGCCACTACACCCATTTGTGCTGCAAGTAGAGCCAGCATATTGACAGGACTTTATGAACGAACCCATGGTTACAGTTTCACATCTGGTAAAATAAGAGCTTCGTATATGGAAACTTCATATCCAACTATCTTAAGGGCAAACGGATATCAAACTGCGTTCTATGGAAAATATGGTGTGAAATACGATAGTCTTGAGAAACAATTTGATGTATTTGAATCCTATGACCGAAATGGTAAATTTCCTGATAGAAGAGGATATTACTATAAAACCCTCGGTAAAGACTCGGTCCATTTAACAAGATATACAGGGCAGAAAGCACTTGATTATATAAAGGGTGCGGAAAAGGGGCAACCTTTCAATCTCTCGCTTAGTTTTAGTGCACCACATGCCCATGATAATGCTGAAGACCAATATTTTTGGCAGGAAGAATCCGATAAACTACTTCAGGAAATAGATATGCCTAGCCCGGAATTGGCTAGTGATAAATTTTTTGATGAGCAACCCAAATTTGTACGTGATGGTTTTAATCGTACGCGCTGGTATTGGCGATATGACACTCCCGAAAAATACCAACATAGTGTCAAAGGATATTACAGAATGATATCTGGAATTGACCGAGAAATTGGAAAAATACGCGCTGAACTTGCAAAAAACGGACTTGATAAAAACACGGTTATCATACTGATGGGAGACAACGGATATTTCTTGGGAGAACGGCAACTCGCTGGCAAATGGTTGCTATATGACAATTCGGTAAGAGTACCTCTGATTGTATATGATCCACGAGAAAAGAATCATTATGATAGTGATGAGATGGCCCTGAATATTGATGTTTCTGCTACAATTCTAGATTTAGCAGGCGCGGAACAGCCTGATAACTGGCATGGCAAAAGCTTGATGCCAATAGTGAAGGACGGTCGCGTTTCCTTGAAGCGTGATACTGTTTTAATTGAACATCTTTGGGACTTTGAGCACATTCCTCCAAGCGAAGGAGTGCGTACAAAAAATTGGAAATACTTCCGGTATATAAACGACAAATCCTTCGAGGAATTATACAACCTAAAAGAGGACCCCAAGGAAATAAACAATTTAGCCTCTGAACCAAAATATAAAGAGAAATTAGAGGCCTTTCGAAAATCTTGTGACGACATAATTGCTGGGTATGGCGAATAGCATTTTCGATAGATTTCCTCCCACTGAGAAATATCCGTACTTAATACTATATTTGAATAGCAACCAAACTCCATGATTAACTTAATTCGAAATGCTGAAAACCACCTTCAACGAATAGCGATAAAAAGCGAAGGAAAATCATACGTTTATCAAGAGCTACTGGATGCATCCGAGAAAATAGCAATTGACCTACTAAATGGTAATAGTGATTTGCAGGAGGAACGTATTGCTTTTTTAGTGCAACCCGGATTCAATTATACTGCCATCCAATGGGGCATATGGCGTGCCGGTGGAATTGCTGTTCCCTTGTGCGTAAAACATCCTTTTTCATCCATAGAATATGTTGTAAATGACACTGCGGCTTCTGTGATTATCTGTTCTTCCGATTTTGAGGAACTATTATCCCCCTTAAAGAGTAGACCTGAAATTCGGTTTTTAGCATCCGAGTCATTTTCAGAAAAGGAGGGAAGCCTTCCTGATATAGCCATGAATCGTCGAGCGATGATTTTATATACCAGCGGGACTACGGGAAACCCCAAAGGAGTGGTTACAACACATGACAATATCGAAACACAAATCACTGCGCTTACCACTTCTTGGGAATGGCACAAAGATGACCACATTTTAAATGTGCTGCCCTTACATCATGTACACGGAATTATCAATGTCATGTCCTGCGCACTTTGGTCAGGTGCATGTTGTGAGTTTTTACCCAAATTTAGTGCGGATAAAATATTTGAAATATTTTGTAGAAAAGAAGTCAATGTTTTTATGGCGGTTCCCACCATATACTACAAGTTGATTGGGTATTTCAATAAGCTTGATGAGGAAAGACAAAAAGAGATATCGGAAGCACTGAAGGATTTTCGTTTAATGGTTTCAGGTTCTGCTGCCTTACCTATTTCCGTTCTTGAAGAATGGAAAAAAATAAGCGGACATACCTTACTTGAACGATACGGAATGACTGAAATGGGAATGGCTATTAGCAATTCATATCTTGATAAACGGATGCCCGGCTATATCGGCTTACCACTCCATAAAGTTACCATCAGAATAGCTGACGAACAGAATAATACTGTTGAAGTTGGAAGTCAAGGAGAAATTCAGGTAAAAGGCCCCAACGTTTTTAAGGAATACTGGGGAAAACCAAAAGCTACTGCAGAGACCTTTACCGAAGATGGTTGGTTTAAGACAGGAGATATTGCGGTTTTTGAAAATGGATATTATCGAATTTTAGGTCGGAATTCCGTAGATATTATTAAATCAGGAGGATATAAAATATCGGCATTGGAGATTGAAGAAGTGTTACGTAAACACCCGCAAATAAAAGAATGTGGTGTTGTGGGAATTCCCGATGAGGAATGGGGCGAGATTATCGGCGCGAGTCTAATCCTTTCTTCAGATGAAATTGATTTGGATGAGCTTAAGGATTGGTTAAAAGACAAACTCCCCGGTTATAAAACGCCGAGAAAATATATTTCCCTAGATGATTTGCCCAGAAATGTGATGGGTAAAGTGACCAAAAAAGAGCTTCAAAAACTATTTACCAACTAATCCAAACCAAATATGAAAATTTACGGAGTGGCCCTTCTGGCATTTTGTTTTCTAACAGGAAAGTTTATAGGAAATCTTCTCGGAGCAGCGATAGGAATTAATGGCGATGTCGGCGGTGTAGGATTCGGAATGTTACTTCTTATTTTAGGAAATATGTACCTAAAAAGAAAAGGTTTGCTCGAACCCTTAACGGAAAAAGGAATTCTATTTTGGGGTTCGATGTACATTCCCGTTGTTGTAGCGATGTCTGCCACACAAAATGTGAAAGCCGCAATTTCTGAAGGTCCAATAGCCATTATAGTTGGTGTTGTTGTTACTATTTCAGGATTCTTTCTCGTTCCTTTGATTTCCAAAATTGGAAGAAAAAAGCAAAACGACTAGGCTATGGAGATCATCGAAAAACTAGTTGATAAAAACGGATTGATTTTCGCCTTTTTAGTGGTCGGGGTAATTATGTGGGCATCCTATTGGATTTCGAAAAACATACTACGTAAAAAGATTCCGGGAGTTGCTATTGCCATAATCGTCGGGTTGATGCTAGCATTTTTCGGAGACAAAAAAGGTATAGCCGATATATCTCTTTTTAGTGGTATGGCATTATTGGGTGGTTCCATGCTACGCGATTTTACTGTAGTCTCAACCGCCATGGGCGCGGACCTAAATAAAATCAAACAAGCTGGCTTGGCTGGAACTGTTGGATTGTTTGTTGGAGTGATTTTTTCATTTTTCTTGGGAGTGATTCTAGCATCCATTTTAGGATATACGGATGCTGTTAGTCTTACCACTATTGGTGCCGGAGCATGCACATATATTGTAGGTCCGGTTACGGGATCGGCATTGGGGGCCAGTTCCGATGTAATTGCAATAAGTATAGCTACAGGAGTAGTCAAAGTAATTGTGACCACTATTGGCACACCAATTATCGCCAAAAAAATAGGTTTGGATAATCCACACTCGGCCGTTGTTTTCGGAGGGTTGATGGGAACCACAAGCGGCGTAGCTGCCGGACTAGCAGCCACCGACCCAAAACTTGTTCCTTATGGTGCCCTGACCGCAACTTTTTCTACAGGTTTAGGCTGTTTGCTTTGCCCATCTATTTTCTACTTTATCATAAATGCAATCTGGGGTTAGTACGCTCCGTGTATATATTTGAACAGATTTGAAAAAGGTCTCCAAAAAGAATATTAAATGTGGAATCACAAATAGACAAAAAACCCGAGTGTGAGGGTATATTGAAAGGCATCTTCAAAATAGTAGGTATACAACAAATCGAATTCACCTAATGTACCATTATTGGCCCCTTCAAGACTTAACCATGAGAGCCCACCTCTTAAGTAGTTTCCGGCGTCCAAATCCAAATCCACTTTACTACAATTAGAGCAATTCGAAATTGAACGTCGGGCTGAAAACTTCCGTTGGCCGCAGTTCGCATTGAATTGCAACTTTTTGGTAATCGGAATTCTTCCGCCAATAGAATAGTATAAACTACTGGAGGATATTTTCGACTTACCATTTGATGGTAGGCCTGATAATTGCCCAGAAGTAAAGACTAGAGCTTCAGTGAAGGGAAGTTCGTCTTTGAAATTGGATCCGCTCCAACCTAAATCGAGATTGATATATTTAATAAGATTCAGTCTTCCGCGAAAATCTATCCAAGTTCCTCCAATGGTGGAAATGCCAACATCTTCCGCAATTGTTTTATCCATTGACTCTAGACCAATACTCATTCCAAAACCAAAAGTTACAATTTTAGGTTTATCATCTTTAGATGTCTGGGCAACTAAAGAGAAGCTCATTAAAAACAAGGCTAGCAGTATGTGATTTTTCATATGATTATTTTATTCTGATGCAGTCATCAACATTACCGGTATCAGGACAGTAACCAATAGTGCAATCGCCATTATCAGGTTCAGCGGCCATTTTTCGACAACCCTCCTCGGTACTCCTTACCGATTTAACCGAAAAAGCAGTACCAAATCTAAATCCACCGCATTCGAAAGTACAGGTGCCACCTCCAGGTCCATCTTTACTACAAGAAAGTGGGAATACAATAAATAAGAGGACAAGAAATATGGCGTGAAGCGTTTTTTTCATGGTTCGTTTATTTAAGAATACAACTCGCAATTTCATTCAAATTAGATTGATAGTTTTCCTTTAGCACTTCAAAATCCATGAACATTCCAAGGTCATCAACGGTGCGATCATCGTCTGAGGTTTCTTTCTGCAAGGTGTAGTATACTTTAATGTGTTTAATTGAATTGGAAGCCAGTTGGTTTAGTTGGCTTTCGTCTAATTTATAATAGGCCCTATTGTACTCCGTCATTACTGGTAATGTAAATTTACCGGGAACGGACTTATCTGGATAAATGGTAAGAATACTGCCATTAACAAACTGTAACTGTAGAGGATTGTCATCATTAAGATCAATTCTAGTTCCCAATTCCCTTACAAGAACAAAACCGAGGTAATACGCTTTGTCTGATTGAACGAAAAAGCCCGTTCCGGCCTTACTGAATTTTTTAAAAATTGGTTTGAATTTGGTTGCCTTACTTATGTCCTCTTCCCCCTTAAAATGTTTTTGAGCTAGCTTACGCATTTTGTTAGGATATTTGCACTTTTGAGCGTTGCAGATACCTGATGAAAGGAATAGTAACAAGGTAAGTACAGATAGTATTTGTTTCATAATGGTATGGTTATTTTAACGACGACCTTATCTTTCTGAGTTTTAAGATTTAAATTCATGGGCACGTTCAGACCTAAAAATTCTCCTCTAGAGTAAATTTGCTTCCATTTTGGAAAGAATGACCCTATAATAGCACCCAAAGCCGCACCTACTGCCGTGATACCAATATATTCTTCAATGGTTACCTCGTTAGGCCTTCCTAAGGGATCCTCACCGATATCTACAAGTAGCCCGGTTAAAGCGCCGGTAAATGCACCGTAGGCTGCGCCTTCCCAAACATGACTTCTTTTTTGTATCGTGATTAGATTAATGTTTTCAAGGGACAGCGTTTCTGATTTATTGGTGGCCTTGTTGTAAAAAGAAGCTATCATGTTACCGATTTCCAGTTTCTTGACCTTCACAATGCTATAATCCTTTAAATACAATTTAGCCTTTGGGTATGTGAATCCGGAGAATTGGGCAAAACAAGAAATATTCACTACAAAAAAGAGTAGGGCAAACGGTGATTTCCTCATTGGATGGTTTATGGTTAACGGCTTACTAAATGTAACCACCAAAGTATAAATTGGAAGTCTATGTATACGAACTCATATGTTGCAGTTTCTTACATAGATGTGTCAAAATAATGAAGGGTAAAATGTGCACTAGGGATTATACTGGGAAGGGGGAACACCAAATGTCTTACTGAAGCATTTTGAAAAGTAGCTCACACTTTCAAAGCCAACCTTATAAGCGATTTCAGCAACAGTTCCTGTTTTTCCTTTAAGAAGCTGCGCCGCTCTTTTGAGTCGAATTAAACGTATGAACTCTGTAGTTGAATTGCCGGTCACCGATTTTAGTTTACGATGAAGTTTTGACCTGCTCATAAACATTTCGTCTTTGAATTTTTCCACATCAAAGGAAGAATCGCCAATATTTTCTTCAACAATTTGAATGGCTCGATCTAGAAATTTCTGATCCATTGATACAACCTCTTCATCTTTTTCCTGCAAGGATATGGCTAAGGTGCTTTTTGGAGTTACAGTCGATCCGTTTTCATTTTCCCAGTTGGTTATTTTCAATTCGAATTCCCTTCTCCTTTCTTCAAACTTTCGACGATTTCTGAAAAAGAGGGTACCAACTAAAACAACGACCAATAAATAGGCTGCATATGCCCAATTTGTTCGCCATAAAGGAGGGCTAACAACGATTTTAATTGATGCACCTTGGGTAGAGTCGTTGTGAGCCCTTACCCAGAGTGTAGAACTTCCTGTATTTAAACCACTTAAGGTGATATCTTGCTTTCTGCCCAGGTTATGCCATTGTTCATCATTACCAAGAAGCTGGTACTCATAATCATGGTCAAGATTATTTGAGTAGTTGAGTTCGGCAAACTTTATCGTAAAGGTATTTCGGTTATATGGAAGGGAGATTCTTTCGGCTCTTGATATGTTTTTGTCTAAAAAGGTGTTGAGGTCTAAATTGTTTCCACCGTCGGGCAGTTCGAAAGAGGTAAATACGATTTTTTCCGTTTTCGTTTCCTTTTTGATTGAAAGGGGGTAAAAGGCATTATATCCATTGATGCCTCCAAAAAAGAACTCACCTGAATCACTTTGATAATATGCACCCGCATTAAACTCTTCACTTTGAATTCCGTATTCCGTTCCAAAATAATTAAATACTTCATTTTTAGGATCAAACCTGCATAAACCTGCATTGCTAGTAAACCAAACGAAACCTTGCAAATCAATTAAAATACCATAGATTACATCATTTGCCAGACCATTTCGAGTATCATAATGTTTAAATGACTCGTTAGATGGGTCAAAAATATTCAGTCCGCCCCCATAAGTACCTGCCCAGAGATAACCCTGTTTATCAAGTGCCAGACTAACCACGCTATTGTTGGCAAGAGATTTTGGTTCCGCAGGGTCATGAAGAAATTGTGTAAAAGCTCCCGATGAAGTATCCAAGCGAAGGAGACCATTTTCGTTGGTCCCAATCCAAAGAATGGATTTTTTATCGAGGCACAAGCTTCTTATGTAATATTGGTGGTTACCTTTTTTATGGGTTAGATAGCGTTTGGATTGTTTTGTTCTGGGGTCGTATTTCCACAAACCGTTTGCACCAACCCACAAATTACCCTGACTATCAGTTGTCAGCGCGGGAACATGATTGATGGAATCTTTCTGCCCTGGTAGCGTGTAATAACGTTTGAAAATCCCTGATTTTTTATCAAAACTGTTCAAACCATGGTCCCAAGTTCCTATCCAAATTGTTCCATCGGAATCTTCAGCAAGGGAGCGAACCACATTTGAGGAGATTGTGGAAGGTTTGTCAAGAGTGCTTGTGTAAACAATATTGTTTCCGGAATTGGCATCGATTCGATTTAGCCCCTTGTGGCTTCCCACCCATAAGTCGCCATCGCGATCACGAAGCAATGCACGCACAGAGTTATCACTAAGGCTTTTTTCATTACCAGGTTCTTTTTTGAAATGTTCGAATTTAGTTTGATTTGGGTCATATTTGTTAATCCCTCCAGAAATCGTGCCTACCCACAGTATTCCGGTTTCATCTTGAAATACAGAACCTACGGCATTTGAGCTTAGGCTTCGACGATTGTTTAAATCGTGTACATAGTTTTGAAAGCTTCCTGTTTTTTTATCAAACAAGATTAGTCCATTTCCAATTGACCCCAGCCATAACTTTTGATTTGGAGCTTTTCTAACACAAAAGATTTTGGTTGATCCTTTAATCGAATTTTTCAGGCCAAAGAAGTTAAATTTTTTAGATGCTTTGGTTTTTGTATTGAACTTCGTGACACCTTTATCAGTCGCAATCCATAAGTATTGTTCGTCAAATAATAAATCTCCATCAAATGACTTTTCGAAAGACATTTGGATAATGGGTTCCGAAAATCTTCCGTTTTTATAGTTTAATTTTTCAAGTGTCTCGGTAGTATGTACCCAAAGGTTTCCTTCTATGTCTTTGGCCGTTGAAACGACATGATAGGGTTCATTACTGATCGATGGAAGAATGGGAATGAAGCCTGAGGTCGCGTCATACTTATAGAGTCCATTTCCTGTTCCTACAAAGAGGTTTCCATCGGCATCTTTTTCAAGAGAGGTTATGCTTTGACTACCAGAGTTTTTTGAGTTTTTGGAATTCTGGAGAAATCGTTGAAATTTTTCGGTGTTAGGATTAAAGTAGTTCAGCCCATTTTTTGTACCAACCCATAAAAATCCATCTTTCTCCTCCACAATAGAAAGAATATAACTGTTACTAAGACTTTCTTTATCGTTCGGTTGATGCCTATAAACTTTAAAACTACTTCCGTCGTACCTATTGAGCCCATCTTCAGTGCCAAACCACATAAAGCCTTCGCTATCTTTTATAATTGGAGCTACGGAAGATTGGGACAAACCATCTTCAAGCGTAAGGTGTTTAAAACTGTTCTGTATTCTTTGTCCATTTCCGTAAAAGGAAAGAAGTAAACAAATACAACCAACGAGGTGGAATCTCATAACTTTCTCTATAAAATCAATGGGACGGACAGAATTTGCTTAAAGACCATAATTTGAAGAAAGGTTCAGACCTTGTTAGGGTATGGGTGCTCATAACCTTCCCGATAGGTTCTTTGCAATAATTTTGTTGCCTCCGGGTCATCGACCACTGTTCTAGTAGTTGGATCGTAAACCAGGGCACGACCTAAATCCATAGACAAATTGGCCAAAATGCAGCTTGCTGTTGAAATGTGACCTTCTTCAATATCTGCAATCGGTCTTGTATTATTATTTATTGCGTTCAGAAAATCTAACATATGTCGCCGTGTAGCAGGAGCAGCATTTAATTCATTATCCTTTTCAACTAGATCTTCTGGATATTTTTCCTTTTCATAAAGGACCTCAAAATGAATAGGTTCAACATCTTTGTCATACGGAACAAAATCAGCCTGCATCGTACTTCCTGATAATGTGCCTTTCTCACCATATAATTTAAAAGACCATGGATATTCTGGGTCAGCAGGAGTTCCCCATGTGCGATGTTGCCAAACGCAGTTGAGCTCATCATGTTCGAAAATAGCTGTTTGCGTATCCGCAATGTTCGATTTGCCTTCGGTCTGAACATAAATTCCACCAGTGGCTGTTATTTTTTTAGGCCAACCTAGTTGCAACATCCAACGAACAGTATCGTACATGTGAACACACATATCTCCAGTTATTCCGTTTCCATATTCCATAAAAGTTCGCCACCATCTTCGATGGGGAAGTCCATCATAAGGTCGTAATGGAGCTGGACCCGTCCACATTTCATAATCCAAGAAATCGGGTACTTCCTGCAAGGGTGGATTGTCATTAGCCCGCATATGAAAGTAACAGCACATTTCAACGTGCTTGATTTTCCCTAAAAGTCCGGCATCTACAATCGTCTTTTTCGCATCAATGAGGTGTGGGGTACTTTTACGTTGTGTACCTACTTGCACCACTTTGTTATACTTCCGTGCGGCTGCTACCATTGCTTCTCCTTCTATTACATCTACACTTATGGGTTTTTGAACATAGACATGGCACCCGGCTTTTAGAGCATCAATACATTGTAGGGCATGCCAATGATCAGGCGAGCCGATAAGAACGATATCCAATTTGCTCTCCGCTAAGAGTTTTTTATAATCCCCATACATTTTTGGTTTTTTTCCAGACTTTTGACGCTGGGCAACTTGAGTTGCGGTGTCATCCATGAAATTCCTGTCTACATCACAAACAGCAATGACGTCGACATCCGTCACTTGAATCAACTTAAACAAATCACTGGTACCATACCATCCACAACCAATGAGGCCAACCCGCCAAGGTTTATCACGATAGACAGATTCGAATCCGTAAGCACCCATTGAGCTTAGAACTAGAGCGGCGGAAGTACTTTTTATAAATTTTCTACGGTCGATATAAAATGTTCTGGTTTCCATAATAGATTATTGATTGTTTAAGGATGGTATAAGTTACTAAATCCATTTAAGTACTTGTATTATTTAGATGTTATTAGGTGTGAATTTAGTCGTTGTAGACAGATTTCAACAGAGTTATTTTGCTAATAGAAAAGCCGGATATAGGAAGATTAAAAAAGCAAAATGTACTTATTATGCTGTTCTCAAACAAAGCAATTTCTATTTCACTTACATCAAAAATCAGAATATCCTCCTTATCTAAATAAAATTAATCTAATTATTATAACACCAAAATTGAGATTTCATAAAAAATGAAAAATCTGTAACGTTAAACAAAACATAGGACATTCCCGCTTATATAACTTTTGAATACTTAGATTAGTTTCCCGAGTTTTAATAAAAATACATTTAACCAAATGCTTGATGGTATTATTTTTGATTCGGAATCCGGAATGCCCCTGGAGAACGCTAAAGTGACGATATTTTGCATTAAAAATAAAAAGGTTCTTGAAACTTTTTCAGACCCCAATTAAGCTTTTAGTTTGGATATTAATTGTGAAGAGGACATTTATAAAATGATTGTTTTCAGGGAGGGCTATCATTTTTCTTATACCTTAATTGAAAATAATACCAAACCCGTGCGCTCTGCGTTTGAAATAGCGCTAAGGAAGCGAATCTAGAAATATCGGGTTCTTTTGCTCTTCAGTATTTTGTTTTCAAATTGTTCTTCGTGTAAGAAAAATAATCTGCCTTCAATCTTCACTCACCGACACTTAACCTTCATTCATCGACACATAATTTGTATTGAGCTACATTCTTCTACTTTTGATAAGAGAATTGACGACTTTTGTGAACCACAATTTAAATTATCAGACTAATGAACATATTGCTGATTGAGGACGACAACATAGAAATAATGAAACTCCAGCGCACAGTAACTAAACTTGCGTTGAATCATAAGATTACTGAAGCAAAAAATGGAGAACAGGCACTTGAAATACTTCGGTCTGGTGAGCAAATACCTGATATAATTTTGTTGGATTTAAATATGCCTCGAATGAGTGGTATTGAGTTTTTAAAAATTTTAAAAGAGGATGATGTATTAAAATACTTGCCTACAGTTATTCTCACAACATCTGAAAATAGGGTGGATTTACTTGAATGCTACAAAGTTGGAATCGCGGGCTATATTATAAAACCCTTGAAGTATGAGGATTATCAAGATAAGCTTTCAAAGGTCCTTGCTTATTGGGAAGTCAACGAACTGGTGAGAGGCTAACAAAAAACTGCATTTCACAACATTTTTTCTTTTTAGAGTATTGATTTTCCTACTTTTAATATAAATCAAATACCAATGAAAGGAATAGTTTTTACAGAGTTTTTAGAGATGGTGGAATCCAAGTTTGGATTGGAAACAGTTGATAACATCATTGAGAGTTCCAATTTAGCTTCGGAAGGCATTTATACTTCGGTCGGCACCTACGATTTCAATGAGATGGTAAGTCTAATTACTGGCCTTAGTGAAGAAGTGAAAGTACCTGTAGGAGACTTAATCTATACATTCGGGTTGTACCTTTTTACCAGTTTAGGAAAAGCTCATCCCGAAGTAATACAGAGTTATCAGTCTCCAATATTACTATTATACTCCATCGAAGATCATATACATGTACATGTAAAAAAATTGTACCCTGATGCTGAGTTACCCACCTTTAAAATTTTGGAAAAAACGGAGACCTCTATCTCTATGATATATTCTTCATCTAGAGGTCTTTACAGGCTGGCCCATGGTTTAATGGAGAAGTCTTTTGAACATTTCAACGGTAAAGCTGATATCACCTATGAATTACTCAAGGAAGATGGTACGGAAGTAAAATTTGATATTGTCCAAAATGGATAGTAAAGAGGTATTACTTCTAAAGAAAGCTCTTGAAAGGCAAAAAAAAGCCCGTCAACAGGCAGAGCATATTTTAGAGGAGAAGTCGAAAGAACTTTATGATGTGACTCATCATTTACAGGAAACCAACAGTAAATTGGAAAACCTGTTAAGTGAGAAGACATCTGAGCTTGATGGTGTATTCATCAACATTATTGACCCATATGTGGTGATGGACCTGAAGTTTAATGTCATCAATATGAATACCTCGGCAAAGGAATTTCTGGGATATGATCATACACGGGAAAGCCTAAATTTAGCCAAAATTGTGCACCCTGATTTCATAGCCTACACAGCGCAATCATTTAAATCACTTATCGAAGTAGGTACTCTCAAGAATTACCGCGCCAAAATATTTACCAAAGACAATAGTGTCAAATGGATTTTGATAAATAGTAGTCTTATTTACAATACTGAAAGAAAACCTATAGCGGCCCAAGGTATTGTGCGCGATATTACCCATGAAATGGAAATAAAACAATTGCTTTCTGAACAGAAAAAGCAATTGGATATTATTGTTGAAAATTCCCCATTAGGTATCGTACTTACTGATGAGGGAAAAATTGTTAAAACCAATGCCACTTTTGCTCATCTATTAGGTTACTCCGAAGCGGAATTGAAACAATTGCATGTAAAAGATATCTCTGCTCCTGAAGATACAGATGATTCCCAAAATTTAATTCATAAGATGAATAATGGGGAAGTGGATAAGTTTTCGATTATTAAAAGATATTATAAGAAAGCAGGAGGTTTTCTACTTGCTAAAACCCTTGTAAGTGCAGTTAAGGACGAAAAAGGTAAGGTTGAGTATCAAGTGGCTTTAATCGAGGATATAACCAAAAAACGGGAAGCAGAAGAAAGACTAAAAACGGAGAGGGAAAAATATAGCAGTATAATCGCCAATATGAACCTAGGCCTAATAGAGGTCGATAACCGTGACACAATTCAACTGGTGAATCATAGTTTTTGTAAAATGAGTGGTTTTGAAGAGGAAGAATTGGTTGGAAATAAAGCCTCTGATATTTTAAAGCTTAAAGACAAAACTATCATAGACGCAAAAAGAGATTTGCGAATGTCGGGTGAGTCTGATTCTTATGAAGTTGAGGTACTAAATAAAAAAGGGGAGGTTTTGCACTGGTTGGTAAGTGGAGCTCCAAGATATGACCATACAAAAAGTGTAGTTGGGTCTATAGGAATCCATTTGGATATTACAAATCAAAAACTTTTGGAAATTCAGAAAGAGAAACTTCTTAAAGACCTTGAAAAAAGCAATGACGGTTTAAAGGAATATGCCCATATTGTCTCTCATGACCTTAAATCACCTTTAAGAAGCATTAGTGCTTTATCTAGTTGGCTTCTAGAGGACTATCATGATAAATTGGATGAAAATGGAAAATTTAACTTGCAGCAAATTCAAGAAAAAATAGAAGGCATGGACCGCTTAATTGATGGCATCCTCAAGTATTCAAGTATTACCGACGCCACTTTAGACAATTCATTGGTAGATTTAAACGAAGTAATCAATGAAATACGGGAAATAATTTATGTTCCTGATCACGTGAATATTGTAATAATGAATTCGTTGCCCAAAATTAGAGTTGACAAGACCAAGATTCAACAATTGTTTCAAAACCTAATGAGTAATGCTGTTGTTAATATTGAGCGTTCGGAAGGACTCGTCGAAATAGACTGTTTAGATAATAAGACGAATTGGCAATTTAGCATCAAGGATAATGGTGTTGGAATACCTAAAGAGTATCATGAGAAAATTTTTAAAATATTTCAATCCATTGGCCATAATGAACGTTCAACCGGGATTGGGCTTTCCATCGTAAAAAAAATAATTGATTTATATCAGGGGCGAATCTGGTTGGATAGTGAAGTAGGCGTAGGAACTACTTTTCATTTCACCATAAAAAAATAATATGCAAGAACATCCAAATCTAAGTTATATCAAAGAACTATCAGGAGATGATGCCGAATTTGAACAGAAGTTCATGCGTATTTTAAAGGATGAATTCCCTGAGGAATCCCAGACTTACTATTACCATATTGAAAATGATGAGTTAGAGATGGCGGCTGAAATAGTTCATAAACTCAAACATAAATTTAATATCTTATGCTTACCCAATGCTTATAGGCTTGCTGTGGTATATGAAGAAGAACTTAGATCGGGTAATAAGCAAAAAGATGATAATTTACGTGTTGTTTTAAATCAAGTAAAAGACTACTTAAACTCCCTATAGATGAATTGTATCATTATTGATGACGAAGCTGCTGCCAGAGCGATTGTAAATCAGCTATGTTCCAAAGTGTCAGACTTGGATGTAATTGAAGAGTTTGATAATGCTATTGAGGCAATTAAATTCTTGAACCATCAAGATATCGATGTTGTTTTCCTAGACATTCATATGCCTGGCTTCAGTGGTGTAGATTTTGTGCAAACACTAAAGAATCCACCAAAAATTGTCATGACAACTTCTGATACGGAATTCGCAATAGCTGCTTACGAATACGAGGCAATTGTAGATTATTTGGTAAAGCCTATAACAACTGAACGTTTTGAAAAATGTCTGCAAAAAATTAAAAATTCATTTACCCAACGGCCTAAAAATAAGACGGGTGAGGTTTCTTCGTCAGGGGCAAATGAAGATTTGTACATCAACATTGATAGACGACTTATTAAATTAAAGCTGAATGAAATAATGGTCGTTGAGGCTAAGGGTGATTATATAGAAATAAAAACTGAGAAGGAAGACTATCGCGTACATACTACCTTAAAGAAGATTAAGGAGAAACTTCCTGAAAAGTTGTTTCTACAGATTCATCGTTCTTATATCATCAATTTTACTAAAATTATCGATATAGAGGATAATAGCGTGCTTATTGAAAAGAACGTAATTCCCATCAGTCGTTCCAATCGACCCGAGTTAATGCGTAGATTAAATCTTTTGTAAAACCTTCTTCCCTAGTTTAATGCCACTCGTCTACAGAAAATGGTTACCGACCTTTTCTCAATCAAATAGGATTGCAAACCATATTATATTTGGGGTATAAATAGATGTTTAACCTTAAATCTAAATATTATGAAAACGTTTATTCTTGTATCAACTTTGAAGATTTTAGTAACCGGACTTAAAACTGTCATCAGTACTACTGTCGTTGGAGTGGCTTTCGCCATAGCCGGTTTACTATAAAAGTCTTTCTTATACGATAACAAGCGCCATATAAGGCGCTTATTGTGTCTTTGTACTTTAGACCAAAGGTTTTTAAAACAATGGTTGTACAAGTACACATTTGACTAGAGCTGATTTCTAATTATATATGGGCTCATACCCCATGCACTTCCTTTTAAATTTGGGACGGGGGAGTGCCTACAGCAAAGAACAATCTTACATATTTGTTAGGTTGTTCTTTTTTATTTGCGGCAAACGATTATTTTACCTTAGCTTCTGTTCATGATTGAAATATCAAGCATGGGTAAAGTTGACAAAACCTATCTCGTTTTAGTTACAGTGTAATTGTAATGGACTAAAACAATTATCAACCTAAAAGAATAATATCAAGAAATACAGGCATAATTATGGAGCTAAAGGTATGACGATTCGAAATCATACCAGGAGTCACCGAGGCAGGAATTATTTGTGAGAACTAAATGTCATTGTATAATTGAAGAGTTCGTAAATAGAAACCAATCAATACTAACCTATTAAACCGTTACCTTATTTTCATTGCACTGAAAACAAAGGCCTTTTCATAAACAACCATTTCAACTTTAAGCCTATCTCTGTGAACTCAAAACCCGCTGCTGTAGCAGAGGCAATGTTACTGTATTTACCATACAAGTTTGTACTCAATCGTTTAGAGAACTGATGTTGTAAGGCCCCCTCCGCTCGAAATATAGGCGTATTGGGGTCGTTTTCTACTCGTTGGTATCCGGTTGCCGCACTCGCGATATAACTGGTTTTTTCCGAAAACTTACCGCGTATATCGGCGAATAGTTCTACAGCTTGGTATTCGGCTGGACTAAAGTATATGGTAGGTACTTGGTCTTGAAAGGAGATGTACTGGTAATTAACTCCCATTTTTAAAGCCGGCTTTTGACTTAGGGTATAGTACAAAGAGGTAAACAAAAGGTTTCTCGTATTGGCATCACTTTGCTGAGTGTACATTAATTGCGTGTACCACCCTAAATTGAAGTTGGTACCTAAATTATAATTGAGTCCGTAATGGTTTTGTACAATTTCACGTTCAATGAGATCTGCATTAAAATTCTGTACCTCACGTTGATAACCTAAAGCCAAATTTTGCAGTTTTAAGGGTTGTAGATTCAGCTTGACGTCCAATACAGGTTGTGTATAAGCTTCAGTCATAAACCGGGAATTGTTCAAACCCACCACCGTTTTTAAAGTAGTTTTAGGTAGTAACTTGAATTGTAACCCTGCCAATACCACATGGGAACTGGCTTGATTTCCTGTAACAGTGTTTTCCGTATTTCTATAGAAATACGAAACTGTAGTTCGAAACTTGGTAGACAAAGCAATATCTGCAGTAGTGTTTGTGTAAAATGCTATATTATCCCCATTGTCAAAAGTATAGGCTGCATGTTCCTCTATACTGGGGGTATACATTACATCTAATTTTTCGATAAAACCCCTGGCATCTTTTTGGTTCTTATAAATGGACAAAGTTTTAAAAGCTGCCCTATAGGCAGGTATAATTCTGTCGGAAGCAAAAAGTGCGTTGGCCTTTCCTAGATTGCCGTCAAAGGATGTACTATCTTTTGTCAAGATAGCCTCATATTCTTTTACGCTGACTTTGGTGTCTCCAGTGTAAAGTCCCAAGGTGGCTCTGAGAGCATGAATCCAGTTGCGTTTGGGATAGACAGTTTCTAAACTATCGATTTGTGTTTTGGCCTTTCTGAACTTTCGATTCCAAATCAAGGCTTGCACGAATCTATCATATGTGCGTTCTGTCAGTTCGTAATCCTCAAAACGATGTACTTTGCTAATGGCGGCTGAGGCTATGTTCAAAGCTTGTTTATCATTTTCCGCAATATGCTCCGCCAAACTGATACCGTTCAGAGCAGTAATAGAATCTATCGGTGTAGTAGCGTATCTCGCATATAAGGTTTTGGCGCTATCGGTTTGTTTGGTAATCAAATGTATATTGGCCAAGTTCAATAAAGCATCTTTATCGTTGGGAAAGTCATTAAAGATTTTTTTGAGTAAAGCCTTCCCTGTAGTAAAATCTTGATTATTTACATATTGATTTGCATATCCCAATCGCATAAACTTTCTGGAAACGAGTGCACTTGGGTTTCCAGGTTGAAGTTGAAGCGCTTTTTCCAACCATCTTAGGGCTTCCTGATACTCTTTTAAATTACTAAGAGTGTTGGCATAACCTAAAATTGCTCCAAACTTGTTCGGGTAATCGATGACCATTTTGGCATACAAAGGTTTTGCGACTTCATATTGCTTATTCCAGAGAAAGGATTCATTATAGTTTATGGCGATTTCAAAATCATTGGGGTAGGTTTGAAGTAGTCCTGCGAATATGGCTGTTGCTTTTTGAGGTTCACCGCTTAAGCCTACTGCCCTTCCATAGCAGATTTGTGCGGTTTTATTCAAAGGCTCTTCTTTTAAAGTGTTTTGGAAAAAGGTTTTTGCAGCTGCAAATTCACCTTTTTCCAAAAAATCAAACCCCTTTTGCATATCACTTTGCCCAAAAACATATGTGGTGCTAAAAATGATGACAAGTAGATTAAAGAGTTTTTTCATTATTTGAAAGTAAAATAGGACAAGTATAGAACGACTTTATGTAAGATTTATTGGTGTTTTATTCGGATATAAAGTTAAGGGTGGCTTTCAAATATTCAATCGCATGAATACCAGGGGTCTACCTACAGAAATTGGCTATTGGTCGATAGTGAATTTAAAAAAAGGTCAATACTGAAAAAGAAATGTCCTTAAAATAAAGCCTTTAACAAGAATGTTAAAATATTGGTGATTTGGTCGAAGACCTTAGTAATTGAACAATATGTAAGTTTTAAAAATGTTAGATATAGGAAAAAACACACAATATTTAATTCAGACATTGTATAAGTCCTATTGAAAACCAATTTTTCAACCAAAAAATATTTTATGAAAATACTTACGATTGATGACCAGACGTTAATTCTACTATCTGTGGAGAAAAAGCTACAAGAGATGGGATATGAAGTACGAACGGCAAGCACGGGTGAAGAAGGAATAGCGTTATTCAAAACCTTTCAACCAGATTTGGTTTTGGTAGATATCAATATGCCCAATATGAATGGCATAGATGTGGTTAAAAAAATCAAAAGTATAGAGAAGCGACAAACTCCTATTTTGGTAATGTCAGGAAATACCAATGAGGATGTCATCATGGAGGGTTTTGAACTAGGGGTTGATGATTACATGAAGAAACCTGTGAGTTTAAATGAGATGGTAGCCAGAATTAAAAGACTGATTGGTAGTCCTGAAACTAACACTGTCCAAAATAACCCTGAGGCACGAATGCTCCAAAAGCACTGTGTTGGGGTGGTCATTCCCTGTTACAATGAAGCGGAAAGGCTATCTAGTACAGAATTCAAGGACTTTGCACACCGGAATTTGGGATATCATCTATGTTTTGTAAATGATGGAAGCACCGATAATACCTTGGCGGTTTTAGAAGAACTAAAATCTGGAAATGAAGAAAATATAAGTATTTATGATTGTGTGCAAAACGGCGGTAAAGCTGAGGCGGTAAGGCAGGGCATGCTGCACTTGGAGAAAGACTCACAGTTAGATTACATTGGTTTTTTAGATGCAGATTTATCGACCGATTTCAGGGATTTTGATGATTTGGTTCAAACCTTGGAGAATTCTGAATACAAAATTGTCAGTGGTTCAAGAATGAGTAGAATGGGAGCAGATATAACCAAAGAATCCGCCAGGAAAATTATAAGTATGACGATTAATCTCATTATCAGGACAATACTTAAAATGCCTTTTAACGATACACAATGTGGTGCTAAGATTATGAAAAGGGATATAGTTAAAATGTTATTTACAAAACCATTTATTACCAAATGGCTCTTTGATGTTGAGCTGTTTATGAGAATGCGCAAACACTACGGCAAACAAGAGGTTAAGAAATTTATTTGTGAACAACCCTTGAAAAGATGGATTCATGCAGATGGTTCTAAGCTATCAATGAAAGACTCCATAAAAATTGTTGGTCAACTGGCCAAAATCGCCATCGTCTACAAATAATACATTTTTACAAACGATTTAAACTTAAAATAAGGTTAATATGAAATTAGCTATTGTAACGGCGTACCCGCCCAGTAAGGTAACCTTGACCGAATATGGATATTATTTGGTAAAACACTTTAGACTTCACAAAGAAATAACTGAATTATATATACTATCAGATTACACCAACGAACCCAAAGATCTCGATTTTGAGGAGAATGGTTGCAGAATTATTGTAAAAGAATGTTGGTCATTCAACAGCTATACCAGTTTTTTCAAAGTAGCAAAAACAATTTCATCGATAAAACCAGATGCTGTACTTTTTAACCTCCAATTCTTAAAATTCGGGGACAAAAAAATTCCAGCTGCTTTAGGACTCATCCTGCCGGCCTATTGCGGATTTAAAAGGATTCCAACCATTTCATTGTTGCATAATATTTTGGAACAAGTAGATTTAGAAAATGCAGGTTTTACCAAAAATAAACTGCTTCAAACGGTCTATAACTTCATAGGAACAAGCTTAACTCGTTTTGTTTTAAGTTCTGATGTCTTGGCCGTTACCATAAGCAAATACGTTGATATTTTAGAGGAAAAGTACAATGCTCGAAATATTGCACTCATTCCACATGGTTCTTTCGAAACACCACCTGAACCAACTTATGAGCTACCTGAGGGACCCAAAAAAGTTATGGCTTTTGGTAAATTTGGCACCTACAAAAAAGTAGAGATTTTAATAGAGGCTGTTGAAATCATACGAAATCGTACCCAAGAAAATATTGAAATTGTAATCGCTGGTACTGATAGTCCAAATACGCCTGGATACCTAGAAGCTATCAAAGAAAAGTACAAACATGTTCCTCAAATTCGATTTACAGGTTATGTTGCTGAAGAGGATGTGCCCCAAATATTTTCTGAAAGTGCTGTTAGCGTTTTTCCTTATACGTCTACAACTGGTAGTTCAGGAGTTCTTCACCAGGCAGGTAGTTATGGGAATGCCGTCGCTTTACCAGATTTAGGTGATTTGAGCATTCTTGTAAGAGAAGAAGGATACATCGGAGAATTTTTTGATGCCTCTAATGTTGAATCTTTAGCAAATGCAATACAAAAGATATTGACTGATGATCAATATCGCATATCGTTAGGAAAGGCTAATTACAAAGCTGCATGTTCTTTGCCAATGTCAGAAATCACCAAAAAATATATCGATTACTTCAGTGCTATTCAAATTTCTAAGTCTAATGGTTTTCGATTTGAAATCGAAAAAAAGAAAATGGAAGACACGGTAATAGTTGAAGAAGTATTGAATAATGAATAAAGAAGGAAAGCCCCCATTGAACTACAGTAAGTTGCAACCCAACCCAAATTCATCTTTTTCGAGAGATAATTACTAGATATTTATCACAAGAAGGAAATAAAAACTTAACCTATAAAATTAAAAGTTATGGCCTTACAAATAACAGAAACTAGAGGAATGTTTTCCGTTTTTGGAGAACTGAATAGTGCTAATGTCAACATCTTGGTTCGGCATATGCAAACGTATCTGAGCAACACAAACCCAGTAATATTGAATTTAGAAAGAGTAAAAAAATTAGATGTTACTGCGGCTCATATGCTCCGAGAAATGTATCATAGCGCCATGCGTGATAATAGTATTTTATCGATAGTCGGATTAAGTAATTCCAATATTTTAGGGATACTTAATAAAACTAAGACCTCATTTATCTTTAGTGATGACCGCATTTAGAATTTTTCTAACAAAGATTTCCCCTGAGAAGTTGTTCATGGGTAGTGTACTTCTGGTAAACGGAGGTAACTACCTATACAACTTGTTATTAGGGAGGTTATTGGGGCCTGAAGTATTTGCGGAAGCGGCACTTCTGGTAACATTACTATTGGTATTGTCCTTTTTGGGAATGACCTTTCAATTGGCAACAGCAAAATTCGCTGTGCTCTTTTCAGGTACCGATTGGGATGCCTTTCAACAACTGATGTATAAGTATGCTTTGGGATTTGGAATGTTGGTCGGAATTTTACTTTTTTCCTTCGCTGGAACTCTAAAAGATGTGTTTCAGACAGAATCAGCTTTGTTATTTAAAACCTTTGCTGCTGCCGTTCCACTGTACTTTTTCATGTCGGTCAACCGTGGTAAATATCAAGGTCATCAAGACTTTACGAAACTTTCAACTACGTATCAAACAGAAATGTGGAGCCGATTGTTATTAACATTAGTGCTACTATGGTTTGTTCCTGTTTCGCCCTCTTTTTTAGTTGCCCTGGGTATTGCGTTGTCTTTTGTTTTTGGTTTGATTCCGTCTAAGTTCGATGGAAAAAAAATATTCAGGAAAGTATCCCTTGAAGCTTCAAAGAAAAAACAGGTCGTACGATTTATGTTATTAACGGCTTGTTACGAATTTACTCAGATCATAATCAACAATAGTGATGTGTTGTTAGTGAAACATTATTTTGATGCCATGGACGCAGGATTATATGCCTCTTTAGCACTAATTGGTAGAGTGGTCTATTTTGTAGCATGGATGTTCGTAATGTTGTTGCTGCCAACTGTAGTTGAAAAAAAGAAAAATGGTGAGGCCACTGCCCCTGTACTTTTTAAATATGTAAGTTATATTGCTGTATTGTCATTTACTATTGTTGTGGCTTGTGCATTATTTCCAGAACTAATTATAGAAATAATGTTTGGAAAAGCTTATTTAACGATGGCAACGCTATTATGGCAGTATGCACTTGCTACTTCGCTGTTTGCTGTGTCCAACATCTTTGCCTATTATTTTTTATCGTTAGATGAGTATACTCCGGTAATTGTATCTGGTCTTTTGGGTATATCGCAAATCGTATTAATAATGTTTTTCCATGCTAATTTGGCTATTGTAGTTCAAGTTCAAATCATTGCCATGGTAACATTGTTAATTGCTCAACTAATCTATTTCGCTCAAAAGAATATGAAAGCCTAACCCTAATTTTAATATTTAGGAGTAGTAAAAACCCGGAAACTTTTTGGTTTCCGGGTTTTCTGTTTTTTTAAGGATGGCGATGTTGCAAATTCAATAAATATCTCAAAAAAAGGTATTTGATTAGTTGGTCTTATGCTATCTCCCATTCAACTACAGTAATTCTTTATCCACCGTAAAATATCAATAAAATAAGGCTTTTTGGGGGATATTTGTATCAAATAGTCAATCTAATTTGAATTTAAAATTTAACCTATGAGACTAGCAATTGTAACCGCGTATCCACCAAGTAAAGTTACCCTCACCGAATACGGATACCATTTGGTAAAAAACTTTAGGCTTCAAAAAGAAGTAGCAGAAATCATTTTGATTACAGATAAAACGGAAGGCGAAAAAGATTTGGCTTTTGAAGAAGATGGCTGTAAGATTACAGTTCAAGAATGTTGGAATTTCAATGATTACGCAAACATTTTTAAAATCAACAGTGTCATTTCCAAAACCAAACCAGATGCAATACTCTTCAATCTTCAATTTTTAAAATTTGGTGACAAAAAGATTCCTGCTGCATTGGGCTTAATGCTGCCTTTGATTTGCAAAATGAAAGGTATCCCCACTATTTCGCTTTTGCATAACATTATGGAACAAGTTGATTTGGATAATGCCGGAATAACCTCAAACAAATGGTTGCAGCGTGCTTATAATTTAATAGGTAGCACATTGACAAAATTTGTGTTGACTTCTGATGTACTAGCAGTTACTATTAGTAAGTATAAAACCATTCTAGAAAAGAAATATAGGTCAAGAAACGTAGCGCTCATTCCTCATGGTGCTTTTGAAACCCCACCAGAACCGGATTATCGATTGGGGAATGGGCCAAAACAAGTTATGGCATTTGGAAAATTTGGAACCTATAAAAAAGTCGAAATATTGATAGAGGCAGTGGAATTGATTCGTGCAAGAACAAATGAGAATATCGAAATTGTCATAGCGGGAACGGATAGCCCGAATACACCAGGGTATCTAGAATCCGTAAAAGAAAAATATCGCCATGTAGAGCAGTTGCAATTTACGGGTTACGTAGCAGAGGAAGATGTTCCCATAATTTTTGGCAAAAGTGCTGTTGTAGTTTTTCCATATACCTCTACGACAGGAAGTTCAGGAGTATTGCACCAAGCTGGAAGTTATGGAAAGGCAGTCGCTTTACCCGATTTGGGGGACCTAAGTATTTTAGTAAAGGAAGAGGGATATAAAGGTGAATTTTTCAACCCTGAATGTTCTGCTTCTCTAGCTGTTGCATTGCAAAATATTTTACAGCATGATTCTTATCGAATTCATTTAGGAATGACAAATTATAAAGCAGCATGTTCATTGCCCATGTCAGATATAACCAAAATGTACGTGGATTATTTTAAGGCCATACATTTCTCTAAATCTACAGGTATGGAGTTGGATTTGACTGTCGAAGAATTAAAAGAAATAGTGTAGTAGTTTTTTAGGTTAGGTCGAAGGGAGGCAGTCTGGTTAATTGTCTCCCTTTATTTATTGAACTAATGATTGATGAAATTTCTATGGTAGGTTCTTAATATTGAGCAGTTCAAAGTGTTTTTTTCGTCCTTTACTTTATTGTGGTACGGCCAATTTATGGACTTTGATCAAGCACATCAAATACCTTCTTTTTACTTCCTTCATAATCAAAACAACCAAAGTAATGTTGTTTTCTAGTACGCCAAGGTAGACTTCCAGCAACGGCCTTTGGTACCTCTTGAAAATCATAAAGAGTCCAAAATAGAAAAGGCACATTATTTTCTGCCAACTGTTTCTGCATAGTTTTATAGTAGTTAACTTGCTCTTCTTCGCTACCTAGGTATAAATTCCAGAAACCATCATATGAAGAGTAACCGTATTCCTGCAAAACTATTTTTTTGTTCTTAACCACTGATTTTAACGTGTTGTGAGCCTCCAAAAAGTGCTCTGGTTCCCGATAATAGTGATACGAAACGAAATCTACCTCTTCAGCTAAATGAATTGCGGCTTCAGGACTTGACCAACCTATGGTAACGTGATGATTTGGGTCCCATTGCTTCATTTTGGTTGTCATTTCCTTGAGCCATGAAAGTACCCGGTTTTTCCCTCTACTATCAAAATCTAAATCTGGTTCATTTTTCACATCCCATCCCAATAAGGCAGGATGGTCCTTTAGACTGTTGACTATCGTTTCCGCATGTCTTTGGGTAAGTGTCCAATTGGTAATATCGTAATCACCGTAAAAATCAAAAAGAGTAACCATTACCTTTAAATCATTATTCTCAGCTAAATCTAGTAGGCTTTTAAGACGCTTTAGTTTTTCTGACGGGACATCTGCCTTGCCAAAGTCATCGTACTGAACAAATACCCGAATTGTATTTAACCCCATTCCTTTTATGATTTCAAAATCTTTATTGATAATGGATTCATTGAATTTTTTCCCGAAAGTGTCCCATGGTGTATTCTTCGGATAATAATTAAGGCCTTTTACCTTTGTAATACTCGCTAAAACCGAATCAAGATTTCTCTCTTTATTTTGGATGCCATTTTGTTCTATCTCAAGTTCCTGAAGATGTCGAATTCTCCAAAAACCATCTTCGAGCAACATCATTATTTGATAATTGGTGGTGTCTTTTTTATGAAGTAATAGTGAATATTTGTTATAAGTTTCTTGATATCTTTCAACATTTTTATCAGTGAACACAACCAGTGTACCATCTTCGCTATAGAAGTCCAATTCAGGGTAATGACTCAAGGTGGTTTCCTTAAAAAAGATTTTGTTTTTGATATTTAGGTCTATATGTTCGATTATTCGAATTCGCGCACTATCCGTATAAAAATCGGATATTCCATATACATCGTTATCCTTTAAAGCAATATTACGAACGTGCCAGGCATTGAGATAATCTCTTTCAATTTCCTGCAAAGTTTGTTTTTCCATGGGTCTTCCAGGATTATCAAGATTCCCCCAAACAACTTTGGGAGCATACACTTTTTCCATGGGTTCTTCGAGATGCAAAATCGAAGCTTTGTCCGCACCAGTATTCAAATAAGATAGAACTGCACTTATTCCGGCAATTATTAAACCATTGATGGCTAGAAAAGAAGCCACCACGAGTACACGATAGATATTTTTGGTTAATTTATTCTTCATTGAATGTCACTTCAAACTCTTTGATAATACCTGCTGTCTTACATATAAAACGATATGAACCATCTGGATAAAATTCCTTCGGAACCTCTATTTTTCCCAAACCTTTGATTGAACTTACTTTTTTGGTTTCTAAGTACTGACCAGTTTCAGAAAAAATTTCCAACTGAATCAAAATACCGTCAGGCACTAATTGATCCATAAAGCTCACCAAAGGCCCAACCGTAATTAGTCTATTGTTTTCCGAGAATTCATAAGAATAGTCGGTAATCGCGGCATCAAAATCAATGCTTACCGAATTGCTTTTTGCAGCGCCGGTAATATAGGCATCTATCTGCCATTCCTCTTTTTCGGAAGGATGTAATATTGATGCTTTCGCGATTCCATTAATTGTAGGTGCCATAGATTTTAAAATGGCTCCTTTTGAATTTTTGATTATGAAATTTACCATTGTACCGTCACCGACTATATTATTATACTTGTCTTGAATGATACCACTGCGCAATACCATAATTTGATTGCCGTCGGCAAATGCGTGATTGCGATCCGTCTCAATTTCAAAGGCTTCCCCCAAAGTAGGAAAGACGATTGTTGTCAATTCTTTAGAAGTAATGTTCTTGAAAGAGGTATTAACTAAAATCCTACCTGACTTCGTGGTAGAATAAATATTTTTCCATGAAATTAAGTCTTTTGAAGGTACTGTATATTCTGAAATTGAATTTAAAAATTGTGATTTGAAAATCACTTCTGTTCCTTCAGGATAGACATTGTCAAAAGGATCCGTAGTGACATTTACCAGCATTGAATAGTCCTGAATTCCTGCTGTAATACTTCGTGGCCCAAAATAGGTTTCCAGTGTTGCCTGAGCACTTGTTTTAGGTTCTATTCTAAACGAATCTTTTAAAAGTTGCTCTCCATTTGCTACTAAAATCCAATGGCAAGGTCCGGTTTTTCGGCTAAAGTTTTTTGGAATCGTAAAATGTAATTTGTTTTTATCCTTTATCGGTGTCAACACCGAATTGCCAAAGGCGTTCGAGATGAGCAAATAAATCTCGCTAGTCGATTCAGTTTCAAATGATAAATCAATTTTACCCCCAGCCACATAAGTTTTTTGATGCTGAAGTAATTCTACACTTTGATTCTCTCCTTCGGAAGTATGTTCTTCATTGCTTGAGCAAGAAACAAAACAGAGAATAGCACTAAATAAATATATCAGTCTCATATTACTTTGGATTTCCGATATAACTATTAATATCAAACTTTAAGAAAGAATATCCTTTGCCTTCATATGGCTGAAGCTGGGCATGACCGTGTGAATAATCACGTCTTGGAAATACTTTTTTGGTGATGGATTCGTTGGGTAGTCCGTTTACAAAACAGTTCTCAAGACTACTCTCGATAATACATAATTCGGCCACATCAAGGGGTTGATAGTTGAAAAATTGTTTTCGTTGTACCCTTACACCTTCATCCAGGAATTGATGGTCGACCCATAGCAATTCATGTTTGTCATCATAATAAGATACCAACAACTGTGGTATAGTAACTTCCTGTATTCCTCCATTATACAGGCTTCCATTAATTCCGTAATCCGAGAATTCGAGATTCTGAAGGGCAACACTTTTATATAAATCGGTATTTGCAACATTACCTGCGGACTGCAAATTAAATTTTACAGGTTGTTCATCTAATGACATGGGTGTAAATTGGTCAGGGTCAAACGTTGTTGGCATGGTATCTTTAGTAGAAGACCATGCGATGCCCTCAAAGTTGATTTTAAATGGAGTGGTCTCCTTAGGCATTAATTTATGCTTCATATGATATTTTGCGTTGTGTATCGCAAGCTCTTTATCAACATCATTATAAAGAGTGGCCTTTATAACTACATCAGCTGGTACATCATCAACATTTTGTAATTCACCAATTATACTATACTGTCCTTTGTACCTAACAAGTTTCGCTGCTAATATTTCCAGTACCGGTTGTTTAAGAACATCTTCATGATGAGTTTGTTGCGTAGTGATTTTTCGCCTACCATGATTGTAAAATGTGGTCGAATTCGCTATAAATAATTGGTCGGGAGGAATATCGCTATCTTTTTTCTTTGGTTTTATATACCATTTTCCGGAGTCTTTGATTAACTCATGAAAATAGTCTTTCTTGATTTTTTCCAAAGGAGTTATCCAGGTTGTGCTCACCTTTGCTTTGGCACCCGCTTGGCTTATATCTATAATATCGATTCCAATAGAGTCTAACTTTGCATAAGAACTTAGGATGCCGTCGGTCACTGAAACTTCCAACATATATTGATCTATGGTAACTTCTGCCTCCGGGTCAAGATACGAGTGAGCTCGCTTGAATTCTTTGAAGTCCAACGCATCGTAATAAGATTGAACAACGTTTTTGGGCGAAAGTTGAGCTGTGTTTTTTATGTAAAATGTATAGAGACCGAAAACAAGACAGGCTAAAATTATAACTGCCCAAACATGACTTATAATAATTAGTCTTTTAGAAAAACTGGTATATGCTACCGATAGTTTCAAAAAGTTAGGTGCTTCGTCTTTTCGAGCTCTTAATTTTCGTAACCAAAGCATCATAATATTAATAACAAAGGCTAATATTACCGTGAGTACAGGTATTGTACCCCACATAATATTCAAGAAAAGGGGCGTTTTTTCTTTAGGGAGTATTTCTGGTAATGGAGGCACATTGAGTTTTTCCCAAACCATAATTCCATTTTCCAATTGCTGTAATCTTTGCCAGCCACAGAAATATAGAATGGGATCATAGAATTTATCGTTGGAAAAAATATATTTCAAATTATACTTTTCAGGCACCGTTAAAAATTGTTGTAATGAACCAATACCTTCTACTCCTCTGAATTTTGAATTTTCAATACGCTCGATTGCTCTTGTTGTAAGTTCTGGTAATCTACGGGCAGAATGATAATTTCCATCAACAGTCATTGCATTTGTTTGGGCACTAAGCCAAGCCATTTGATCTCCAAAACCCAAGGGCAAATAGCGCCATGAGTCGTGCGAATCTTGACTAAGGAAATTAACGATTGGCAACATTTTGATTTTACTTGGTTGCGACGGCCTGAAATATCCTAGTGTCATTGTGAAACCTACCATTAGAAGCAGACCTCCGGCAAGTGAACCCCCTAGAATGCGGTGATAAACCCTGCCCAACATACTTTGAATTCTGTCTTTAAGATCACCTTCGGTCATACGAAAGGCAAATTCTCCGAATATAGGTAAGGCCATGATAGTTGCCCACAAGGTAAACCTATCTAGGGTTAGTATGTTAAAGGCTGTTTCTCCTAATAATTTCAGAGGAATGGGGGTGGTTCCACCCGTTCCTAGTAAGGTGAGTGCAGAAAATGACAGACCAAAAAACATATAGCGCTTGCTATAAAATCGATACAGTATATAGGGCAGTATAAACAATAGAATTCCCCATGGAATGACAAAGAATACCAACCCGGAAGAAGTAACTTCCAAAAAGTTATCTCTTGAGCCATGTGGAATAGGCACTTGGGTTATCGGATTTCTTTTTGAATTATACCAGTAAGGTAATATGCAAGTGATAATTAATATCAATGAACAACCGCCAAAGATGACAATTCTCCAGAAGCAACTTTTAAGTGCTTTGTAAAAAACTTTGAACGATACCCGTTTCATCGTTTCAACCTTTTCACGAGCTTCATCCATTACCGCCATTCCCAAAAGCGGGAAGATGAAAAAAACCATCCCGAAAATTGGTGTAACGTGGTGTGAAGTTACCGTAACAGCTATTAAAGAAAGTGATGACACCAAGTATCGGCGCTTACCTGTTTTGGTCCAGAGGTAAATTTCAGGCATGGCATGGAGCAAAATAGATAATGCACAAACACTAGGTAATTGCCCAAAAATGTGTAATGTTTCTATGAAAGTTGACGAAAAAACAGCCAATAATGCAGTATATCCAGCAACTCTTCTATTGCCTGTGAGGAGTAGTGCAAATCGATAAATACCTGTAATAAAAAGAATAATACCTATTATGGCTACAGTAAACATACCGAACTTTAAGCCTCCTATATAAGATAAAAGACCTATGGTTTGATGAATTAAGGGAGGGTATGATTGCACAGTAAAGCCCGTATACCAGCTATAATCCCAGGGTTCGAACCAATCCGCGGCATAATGACTTGCAAAAAAAAGGTGTATTAAGGCGTCATAAGTATATTCTAGTGTAAAGAATATACTAGACCCATGAAAGGCAAGCCCTATTATTAGGGCCAAAATCAGCAGAGTATTGGTCTTTTTAAGCGCTTCCATTGTAGGAAATTATAACAAAATAAAGGTATTAATATTGTATGGATAGGCAGTTATCAACTAACGTCACAAAACTGCATTTTAACTATCGAAAATTACTACTCGACGCTACGGGACCAAAATGGACATCAAATCGATATACATTTGAATTGTAAATTCTTCAGAGAATGGAAGAATTAGCATTAAACCTAATAGAAATTAAAACTTAACCTATGAAAATTTTGACCATTGATGATCAACAATTGATTTTACTCTCCGTGGAGAAAAGATTAACTGAATTGGGCTATGAAGTTGAAACTGCGAACAGTGGCAAATCTGGCATTGCTGCCATTGATACTTTTGACCCTGATATGGTAATAGTAGATATAAATATGCCTGACTTATCTGGAATCGAAGTAATTCAACATATTCGAATAGTTAGGAAACTGGAAATACCTATTCTAGTAATGTCTGGTAATACCAATGAAAAAACCATTTTAGAAAGTTATAATCTCGGAATTGATGATTATATGAAAAAACCGGTTAGTCTTGATGAAATGGTCGCTAGGATTAACAGAATTTTAGGTAATAATTATATTCAACAGTATACCGAAACCAATGTGGATACAAAAATCATTGGTCAATTCGGTGTGGGTGTGGTCATACCCTGTTATAATGAGGAAAACCGTTTGTCAAGTGCTTTATTTCAAGACTTTATAGATAAAAATGTTGGGTATCATTTATGTTTTGTAAACGATGGGAGTACCGATAATACCCTTGAAGTTCTCAAGAAGCTTCGTAACGGTAATGAAGATACCATATCCATTTTTGATTGTGAAAAAAATGGTGGAAAGGCCGAGGCGGTGCGCCAGGGTATCCAATACTTAATTGCGAACAAAGAATTCGAATACATTGGATATTTGGATGCTGACTTGTCAACCGACTTTAGAGATTTTGATGATTTGGTAAAAACAATCGGAAATTCAAACTTTAAAATCGTTAGCGGCTCGAGAATAGCTCGTATGGGGGCCAATATTGCCAAAGAGTCAGCGCGTAAAATTATAAGTAAATCCATCAACTTTATCATACAAGCTATCTTAGGGATGCCTTTTAAAGACACGCAGTGTGGAGCAAAAGTTATGGATAAAGAGATTGCCTCTTTAATGTTTCAAAAAAAGTTCATTACCAAATGGCTTTTTGATGTTGAGATTTTTATGCGCATGCGAAAGCACTACGGTAAGAATGATGTCAAAAAGCTCATTTGCGAACAACCTTTAAAGCGATGGGTACATGTTGATGATTCAAAATTATCGATGAAAGATTCGGTTAAGATTGTGGGCCAATTGGGGCAGATAGCCTTGCATTATAAATAATGATTTACATCAATATAAAAATCCAGTTAATTTTTGAACTGGATTTTTTTTTAATATGCTACACCTTTTAGTAAAAACTAATTTTTATCTGCAGCGCGAATAACCAATCGCCGTTAGTAATTCTGATGTTGTTTGTATAATTTTTCCAGAATAATTTTAAAAAAATCTTAAATTAGGGCAACTAAACAAACAAACTATGCAAATAAAGGAATCATCGGAAGTTTATGATGTAATAATTGTAGGTTCAGGTGCTGGAGGTGGAATGGCTACCAAGCAACTTGCTGATGCCGGATTCAATGTCGCCGTTGTAGAAGCGGGTCCATTTTTTGACCCAGCTGACCCAGTAACCCAAACACAATTGAAATGGCCTTATGAGTCCCCTAGAAGAGGTGCGGGAACTGATCGCGCTTTTGGAGAATGGGATATGTCTTGGGGAGATTGGGAAGTTGAAGGTGAGCCCTATACGCAAGAAGAAGGATCGAATTTTATGTGGTGGCGTGCCAGAATGTTAGGAGGGCGAACCAATCACTGGGGTCGTATATCATTACGTTTCGGCCCGAAAGATTTTAAGGGGAAAGACCGCGATGGTCATGGCGACAATTGGCCCATAAGTTATGATGATGTAAAACCCTATTATGATAAACTGGATAAGTTAATTGGGGTTTTTGGAACGAATGAAGGCAGGGAGAATGACCCTGACGGATTTTTTCTTCCTCCACCAAAACCAAGATTACATGAGTTGTTTTATATCGATGGAGCAAAGAAATCCAATATTCCTGTGATTCCGGGAAGGCTTTCGATGTTGACGAAAAAAATCAACAAAGATCGTGGTGTTTGCTTTTATTGCGGACAATGTGGACGTTCGTGCTCGGTTTATGCTGATTTTTCTGCGGGGAGTTGTTTGATATTTCCAGCGCAGAAAAGTGGTGGGAGAGTAAAAATATTTGTGAACTCCATGGTGCGTGAAGTGACGACTAACGAAGAAGGAAAAGCAACAGGGGTTTCCTATATCAGCAAAGATGATAGAAAAGAGTATAAGCTTCGAGGTAAGGTTGTAGTACTAGCAGCATCTGCCTGTAGTTCTGCACGTATTCTATTGAATTCAAAAAGTAAGCAACACCCTAATGGTTTAGGAAATAGCAGTGATGTTGTTGGTAAATATTTGCATGATTCTACTGGAGCAAGTGCGGCTGGAGTCATCCCTGGTTTAATGAACCGAAAGACGTCATATAATGAGGATGGAGTAGGAGGTATGCATGTATATTCTCCTTGGTGGGGAGACAATACCAAACTTAATTTCCCTCGTGGATATCACATTGAAGTTTGGGGCGGCATGGGCCAACCCAATTATGGTTTCGGTTGGGATCCCAACGGAATGAACAAGTACTTCGGAGAAAAAGTTGGCGGATACGGTGAAAGCCTACGCGACGATGTAAAAAAATACTATGGTTCCGTTATCGGCTTTGGTGGTCGCGGTGAGGCGATTGCGCGTAAGGACAACTATTGTGAAATTGACCCAACAACGGTGGATCAGTTTGGCATTCCGGTTTTAAAGTTTAATTATAAGTGGTCAGACTTCGAGATAAATCAAGCAAAACATATGCAAGATACATTCGAAGAATTGATTCATAATATGGGTGGTATTCCATTGAGTGAAAAACCAGGGAAAGACCAAGATTATGGACTGCATGCTCCTGGTCAAATTATACATGAGGTAGGTACAACTAGAATGGGTGATGATCCGAAAACTTCCGTTACTAATAAGTACCAGCAACTACATGATGCTGACAATGTTTTTATCGTTGATGCTGGTCCATTTGTTTCGCAGGCTGATAAGAACTGTACATGGACTATTATGGCGCTTTCTTGGAGAGCTTCCGACTATATTATTGAACAACTTAAAGCACAAAATATTTAAGCTATGGATAGAAGGAAAAGTTTACAGACTATGATTCTTGGGGGAGCTGCGGCCAGTACAGGCTTAGTATTTAACTCCTGCAAAACGGAAACTATTGATGAAGCCGTTGCTGAAACTAGTGCAAAGTATTTCGGCCGTACTCCAAAAGAATTGGAGCGTCTTGAAAAATTGCAAGCAGAACAATTGTTTAATGAACATGAAATGGAAACCATTGCCGCGCTTAGCGTGGTGATTCTTCCGCCAAAAGAGCCCCATGGAGGACCTATTGAAGCAGGTGTTCCTGAGCTTGTGGAATTTATGGGGAAAGATATTCCGACCATGGCACCAACTCTTTTGGGTGGTTTGATGTGGTTAGACCATAAAAGCAATACGGAATTTGGAACGGAATTCAAGTCAGCAACCTTAGAACAGAAAAAGGAAATCTGCGATGAAATTTGTTGGCATGACACGGAAGTTCCTTTGGATAAGCAAGCACTTGAAATACAATTTTTCTATATGATGCGAGGTCTTACCGTAACAGGATACTACACTTCAAAAGTGGGAATAGCCGATTTGGGATATAAAGGTAACCAACCCAATGTGTGGGATGGCGTACCTCAAGATGTCCTTGATCAACATGGTGTAGCTTATGATCCTGAATGGATTGCAAAATGTATTGACCAAAGTACTCGGGGCACTATCGCTACTTGGGATGAAAATGGAAATTTGTTGACATAATAAGAAATAAAAGAACATATTATGAAAAGAATAGTAGCAATTATCATATTTGTTTTAATAGCGATACCACTCTCGGCTCAAGAAGTCGGTTTACAGTTGTATAGCCTAAGAAACCAATTCAAAACAGATGTTACCGGAAGTCTCGATATCATTCAATCTTGGGGAATTACCAAGTTGGAAGGCGGAGGTACTTACGGAATGTCCATGGAAGATTTCAAAAAGGAATTGTCATTACGCAATATGGAGGTCGTAAGTGTAGGTGCTGGTTTCGAAGATTTGGAAAAGAACCCACAAAAAGTTATTGATAACGCGAAAGCCTTTGGTGCTACCTATGTGATGTGCGCTTGGGTACCGCACGATGATAACAAATGGGATTTGGAAGAAACCCAACATGCGACCGAAGTTTTCAATAAAGCAGGTAAATTATTGAAGGAGAATGGATTGACTCTGGCGTATCATGCACATGGTTACGAATTCCGCTCCTATAAAGACGGAACTTTGTTCGATTATATGGCTGAAAATGCTACAGATTTCACCTTCGAATTAGATGTTTTTTGGGCACATCATGGAGGAGGTGACCCATTGGCTTTGATGAAAAAATATCCAAAGAAAATGACCTTAATGCATTTAAAAGACATGAAGCATGGCGTTGAAGGGAACAATACAGGTCATGAAGATGTGGAGACTAATGTCGTTCTAGGTACAGGGCAAGTCGATATGGCTGGCGTTGTAGCAGAAGCCAAAAAATTAGGCATTGAATATATGTTTATTGAAGACGAATCTTCTCGTGTTGTTGAACAAGTTCCACAGAGTTTAGACTGGTTGAAAAGTTTGGATAAAAAGTAAACTCCTATTTCTTTTAAAAATTTAAGAATGAATAAATCAATATTGGTTTTGATTGCTAGTGCTGTAATATCACAGTTTGCTGCAATAGAGGTGAATGCGCAAGAAATCGGGCTGCAGTTATACAGCCTCCGAAATGAATTTCCAAAAGATGTTCCGGGTACATTTGCTAAAATCAAAGCATGGGGAATTCATAATTTAGAAGATGGTAACGATGGTACTTATGGATATACCCAAGAAGAGTACAATGCCATGTTAGCCGAAAACGATTTGAAAATTGTAAGTGTAAGTGCTCCTTTTGAAGAATTACGTGATTCCCCGGAAACGGTTTTGGCACGAGCAAAAAATTATGATGCCAAGTATGTCGTTTGTTTTTGGATTCCCCATGATGGAAATAAATTTACGATCACCGATACACAAAATGCCTTGGCCGTTTTTAACAAAGCAGGTGAGCTTTACGAGAAAGAAGGCATCACTTTGGTCTATCACCCACATGGTTATGAATTCAGACCTTATGGGGATGAGCTATTAATCGATTATTTAATTAAAAACTCAAAACACTTTGGTTTTGAGATGGATGTATATTGGTTTGCCCATCCAGGGGAAGACCCTATAGCCTGGTTACGGAAGTATCCTAATGAATTCAAACTAATGCATCTTAAAGACTGTCAAAAGGGAACCAAAGGAAACCAAAATGGCCAATCAGATGTTGAAACGAATGTAGTTCTAGGTACGGGTCAAATAGATATTGCTGGCATAGTAGCTGAAGCGAAAAAAATGGGACTTGAATATCTTTTTATTGAAGATGAATCCTCGAAAGTTCTTGATCAAACTCCAAAAAGTCTTACCTATTTGAAAAGTTTAGAAGAGTAATACCATTTTATAAGAATGAAGAAATTTAGATTCCCAACATTAATCCTTTTGATCCTCAGTGTGATTGGTTGTAATGAGAAAAAGAAATCCGAGGAAACCATTCAAGAATCCTTACCCAATATTATTTGGCTAGTTGCCGAAGATCAATCTCCAGATTGGTTTCCTATGTATGGAGATAGTACAATGCGATTACCATATATAGAAATGCTTGCCCGAGATGGTGTTACTTTTGAAAATGCCTATTCGCCTGTTCCTGTATGCGCTCCGGCACGGAGTTCAATTATCACAGGTATGTATCCGACTACCCTAGGAGCGCATAATATGAGAACTCATGCGCCTTGGCGCGGGGTG
This sequence comes from uncultured Flavobacteriaceae bacterium, assembly GCA_947500435.1. Lineage (GTDB taxonomy): Bacteria > Bacteroidota > Bacteroidia > Flavobacteriales > Flavobacteriaceae > Maribacter_C. The sequence continues at coordinate 14,168 of CANMRV010000012.1, read as the reverse complement.
CCCGGAGAAAAACCTTATGAAACTTTAGATATTCCTAGTTATTCTCCTGTTGTTCCAGACGGGGTGAAAATGTTTACCCAATATTTACGAGAAAAGGGATACTATACTTCAAACGGGCCAAAAGAAGATTATAATTTCAAAAAAATGGAAGCTGCTTGGGATGATAGTAGCAAAGAACATCATTGGAGCAAACGAAAGGAAGGGCAGCCCTTCTTTTCTGTTTTCAATTTTGCTGTTTGTCACGAATCTCAAATTTGGAAACGGGGAAAAGACCAACTCTTTGTATCTCCTTCAAGGGTGCCAGTGCCTCCATACTTTCCTGATAATGATACTATCCGACATGATTTGGCAGTGAACTATAGCAATTTAAAACGCTTGGATAATCAAATTGGACAAATCATCAACGGACTAAAAGCTGACGGACTTTACGAGAATAGCATCATCTTCTTTTATGGCGATCATGGTGGCCCATTCCCAAGGCATAAGAGAGCCCTATATGAAACAGGTACAAAAGTTCCGATGGTGATTAAGTTTCCTAAGAATGAAAAGGCTGGAAGTAGGGATGATCGCTTTATTAGTTTTATAGATTTAGCTCCTACCGTTCTTTCCCTTGCGGGGATAGAACCTCCAAAAGTCATGCAAGGCAAGGCTCAATTCGGAAAGTTTGAAGTTGAAAAGAAACCAAAATATACCTTTCACTCTGCAGATCGCTTTGATGCCATTTATGATAGACTACGGGCAGTACGATCAGAGCGCTATAAATATATTCGCAGTTTCAACACAGACAAGAGTCATGCCTTAGGGGTATCATACCGCGAACAAATGCCAATGATGAGAGAGTTAAGAAGGCTCTACAAAGCTGGAAAATTGGATGAGAAGCAAGCACTTTGGTTACACCCTACCAAACCTGAAGAAGAATTGTACGATTTACAAAATGATCCTTATGAGTTAAATAATTTGGTTGGGCAGTCGGAAGTACAGGATACCTTGATACACTTAAGACAAGTGCTAGATAAATGGATTGTCGAGACTAACGATTTGGGGCGAATTCCTGAGGACGAATTAATCGCAAAATGGTTACCCGAAGGAAAACAGGAGCAACTACCTGCTTTGGAAATGGAAGAAAAGAATGGTGAAATCCGTTTGATTTCCAAAAAATCCGACGCTACAATTTTGTGGAGACAAGCGAAAGATTCACTTTGGAATATTTATACAAAACCATTGCCTAAAGATGTTTTTTTCGAAGCAAAATCCGAACGTATTGGGTATTTGGATAGTGAGGTTTTAAAAAATTAATCGAATGAGACGTCAATCTAAAATTATCTTCTAAGTAAAGCTAGAAGTCTATTGCTGTTTAAAGATTTTTACCCAATCAATTATAAAATAGGATTTGGCAGGAACAGCCGCCACATTGAAATTCTCACCTTCAAAAATTAATCCTCCAACAGCCGTGTTCAATACGACTTGTTGATTTTTATTAAAAAGCTCTTCCACGTATGGAAATTCACTACTTGATAAAGTTCTAACCTCTACACCATCTAAGGAGAATACAATACTATTTTGTGACCAGACCGCATCGAATATGTGAAACTCTTCGGTTAAGTCTATTCCAGTGTCGTGTGTATATCCCGTTATTGCTGGATTGTTAAGTGGAGTATCTGGCTCAGTACCGTAGAAGAAGTTGGTCACATATTCATTCGTCTTTCCACCCCTTAATTCCATAATATCAATTTGCCCTTGTGTGGGCCACGGATCTCCGTCGTTCCAAAATGATGGAGCTAGACCCTCACCTTTCGGTAGTTTAACGCGCGCCGCGATTCGCAGCGTTCCTTTTGAAGATGGACTATATAGTTCTATTGTTTCAAGCCTACCACTGGTAAAATCGAATGACTTGGTAACTGACGTAGTCGGACTGGCAACACCAGTAATTGATTCTCGTAGCTGTTCTATAAATAGGTAGCCTTTATCTATATAAAGATTGTCTGGTTGGTAAAATTGTAATTCCCCGTTAAAAGCACCACCTTTCCAAACGTTCCAATTTGATAAATCACCATTAAAATTATCTTCCCAAATCAGCTCCCATCCTTCTATATCTGTGGTGCTATAATCAAAACCAATATTTGAAACTGTTGGAAGTACGGTTTCCTTAACGTTAAATTTTGGTTCTGACCTTGGGTCGTTATCACTTGAGCAAGAAAAAATAATAAACGCACAAAGGGTGAGGAGCTTTTTCATTAATGAATTTCTTTATGCCGAAAAGTATAAAACTTAAAATAAAGAAATTAAACTACTCGATATAATGAAAGAAGTTTAAGGTGAACGACTTATTTTAGAAAAGCCCAATTCGCTTCTATATTTTTCATAGTGTTTTTATAAAATTTCCCAAGATTGTTGAAACAGCTATCTAGATGCTAAATTGGCGATAGAGTTTAACTTAATCAATACTTAAAAAGGACTTATCCATTATATCTGAAAGGTCAATTATTTTATAAAACAATGTGGTATTTAATTTCTAGAAGGGCGGAGTCTTAATAAATTCCGTGAAGTAGACCTAGTAGGCCCTTAAAATTCCACTGTAATTAATTATTCTATATCTATTAGAACGATTATCTACTAATAAGTTAGTATATCTACTAAATAATTAGTAGTATTGTTCTTTAAATGTATGGTCAATGAAAAAATTAACTGAACGGGAGGAGCAAATCATGCAAGTGATTTGGCAACAAGACGGAGTTTTTATTCGCGAGGTTGTTGAACAGTTTCCCAAGCCAAAACCTCATTACAATACGGTAGCTACCATCGTAAAAATATTGGTAAAGAAAGGTTTTTTGAAATCAGAAAAAATTGGAAACACTGATCGATATAGTGCAAAAATCACTATTGAGGATTATCGAAAAGAAGATATCAAAGACATTAAGAAAAAGTACTTCGGAAATTCCTTACCCAAGATGATGGCGCATTTTGCTAAGCAAGAGGAGCTATCTGATAAGGAAATAAAGGAGCTGATAACAATCATAAAATCAAAGAAATCATGATGTTGTTATTATTGAAAGCGGCTATTGTACTATCCGTTCTATTTGGTTTTTACAAACTTTTTCTTCAAAAAGAAAGTTTTTTTAGTATAAACCGGGCCTATTTGTTAATCGGCTTAGCATTGACCTTCGTACTTCCGTTCGTTACGCTTCCTGAATTAATAGACCATCAGGGTATAGTAGAGAAAGTAGTTTCTCGGGGCAATGAAAATATTCAAAATGAGGCTACCATAACAAGTGAACCCGTACCTCTAAAGGAAGCTCCAAAGTATGAAATGAATGAAAACACAACTACGATTATCCCTTCCAAGACGAATGGTAATCGAGATCTAATCTATTGGATTGGTTTGCTTTATCTTTTTGGGGTAATCATACTTTCTCTTAATTTTCTGACACAGTTACTAGGTATATTTCGAAAAATTCATAAGTGCAAAGACCGCCTTAAGGATGGTCGATGTGTTATTCTAGACCAAACCGAAGAAAGCGAGCCTTGTTCATTTTTCAATTATGTTTTTGTTAATCCTAACAAATACGATAGCAGTGCTTATGAGCAGATTCTTGAACATGAAAAAGTTCATGTAAAAAAGTATCACTCTTTGGATTTGTTACTTTCCGAAATAGCAATCATCCTTCTGTGGTTCAACCCCTTGGTGTGGTTGTATAGAAAAGAAGTAGAAAAGAATATCGAATATCAGACGGATGCCTCCTTACTGGAAACTAATAGGGTTGCCTCTGAGGAGTATCAAATGAATCTTTTGAACATAGCTAGTCATAAAAAAACGAATAGCCTTGTTTCAAATTATAATCAATCTTTAATCAAAAAACGAATCATCATGATGAACAAACAAAAATCAAACAGCAACAGTTATTGGAAGTATACATTTTTGGCGCCAACATTATTTATAACGCTTTTGATGTTGAACCAGCCCAGTGTGTTACAGGCGCAGGAAAATTTAGTTGAAACCCACAATGATATGGACGGGGAAAATGACTATGAAAATGAATTTGATGATGACCTTAAGCCGTTACTTCGTGCCGTGCGCCATGGAAATTACGCGGCTGTTAAAAAAATGCTGGAAAATGGAGCTGATGTGAATTTAGTTCAACACGGTGAAGGCACTCCTTTGACCATGTCCATTCGTAGTGGGGAACTTAAAATAGCCCAGTTATTGATGGAAAAAGGAGCCAATCCGAATTTGGGAACTGAATCTGACGGGCATCCTTTGTGGTTGGCGGCAAGAAAAGGTGATGTAGCACTTGTTCAACTTCTGATTAGTAAAGGAGCTGATGTAAATACAAAGTTTCCAGGAGACGGTAGCGCTTTGATTCAAGCTTCCAAAAAAAGTAATCTTGAAATGGTCAAAGTACTTGTTGAACTTAACGCTGATGTAAATATGCGTGTCAAAGATGATGGAAATCCTCTGATTATGGCTTCTAAGGCTGGTAGTTTAGCGGTTGTTGAATATTTAACAAGCAAAGGCGCCGACGTCAATACTGAAGTGCCTGGTGATGAAACACCTCTTATAAATGCTAGCGAGCAAGGTTATTTAACGATAGTCAAATATTTAATAAATCAAGGAGCAGATGTCAATAAAAAATGTGTTGAAGAAGTAGATGGTAAAATGAGAGTTCGTACCGCACTAAGAATGGCAGAGAAAAAAGGGCATGATGATATCGTTGAATACCTTAAACAAAAAGGGGCAACCGAATAATTTTGGAGCCTTTGAGGCTATACTAAAACTACCTGTTTTTGAGCAGGTAGTTTTTGTTGAATTCTTCTGAAATTCTAAACCTTATGAGAATATATGTCATAACCTTTTTGTTGCTTATAATATCGTGCAAACGCCAGTTAGGGGAATTCATCTGTAAACCCTGTGATTTACCTTGTGACGAATTGACCTTTGAACAAGCCGGTACTTGTCCACATTGCAGTATGGACCTTATCAATAAAAGTGATTTGAAACCTGAAAAATCAATGGTATTGAATCAAATTAAACTTGAATCTGGTTCGGGAAAATTCTTGATTGAGGGCGGATTCAAAAAGGAAAAGTCCATCGAGGTCCATTATCATATGCCTACGAATTTTGAGTCTGATTCAAAAGTTCTTTTAGTAGTTCCGGGAGCGGGTAGAAATGCCGATAGCTATAGAGATTCTTGGATTGATGTATCCGAAGAATTCAATGTATTGGTTTTGTCTCTTATGTATAAGGAAAGTGATTATGACTATGGTGCTTATCATTTGGGAAACTTAATGACAAATTTGAACCTTTCGAGCAGTGTGGAGTATGCGGAAAACTCTAATAACGTTTTTTTAAATGAGGACAAGTTTTCTGCAGAGGTCAATACGGACAGAAAACAATGGATTTTCAATGACTTCGATAGAATTTTTAAATTAGTAGTCAATAAATTGGAAACCTCTCAAAAAGAATACGATGTATTCGGACATTCTGCTGGTGGGCAGATTCTCCATCGATTTGCTATTTTTCAACCATCCTCAGGCGCAAATAGAATCATAGCTGCCAATTCAGGTTCCTATACGCTGCCTGACGACAGTATTGGCTTACCATTTGGGATTAAAAATGCAAAACTTTCACAAAAGGAACTCAAAGCTTCCTTTCAAAAAAACTTAACGCTTTTAGTCGGGGAACTGGATAATGAACATGAAAAGGGAGGGCTATTGCTACGTTCTCCAACGGTAGATAAACAAGGATTGAATCGATTGGCAAGAGGAACTTACTTTTTTAATCAATCGAGGAGAATTGCCGAAGGGCTGAATTATGAGTTCAATTGGAAATTAAAAATCGTACCTGGCGTTGGTCATAATCAGAAGGAAATGGCTAAGGCCGCCGCAGACCTGCTATATGGCCCGGAAAATGACTAATTATAACCTTCGAAACATCAAAAGGCGCATATCAATTCCGCCATTTCCGTCCATATGTGGCGATTTTAATGTGAGCTGTCTTCTTCCTCTTTTTAAGAATATTTCACCCAAACGCTTGGGCTTAAAATCTTTGACATAAGATTCTATGCGAGGGTCACGGTCATTTTCCATTCCAGTAAGTGGTGGGTCATGAGTTTCAGTAATTCTGGTAACTAGCATGCTTGTTCCATTTGTCAATTGAACGGCAACGCCTGCATTTTCCTTAGCTAAGGTATAGTAAATTTCTACTTCGAATTTTCCATCTTCCCGAACATCTATATCCCAAGTGATGGAGTCATTTACACTTTTCCAATTGGTAAAAAAGGTATTATTTGGATGACGATTGCTTCGTTCAATATTTCCGTGTGCAATGCCATCGCGAGCAGGAATCTGAGTATATGGAAAGTCAGGATGCCCCAAGGTTATGGGTCGATCATCCGTTTCCGAAGTCATGGGTTCGATTTTAGTTAGCCAGTCGATCTTGGACTTTCTAAGAGAATCAGCAATTTTTGGAAACTGCTCGGAAAGGTCATTTTTCTGTTCCCTATCATTGTCCATATCGTATAACCTATCTTCATTATCCAGACGAAATTTTTGCGTTCGAATGCTTGTCTTTCCGCTCCAATGGTTAAAGACCAAGCGCTCTTTCCATTTTGGGTTTGATTCCAACAATAGAGGTGCTAGGCTTAGGCCATCCAAGGGTTTTTTAGTATTTATTTCTACATTGGCAAGATTCGCCAAGGTGGGTAGGATATCTATTGCGCTTCCGATTTGAGATATGGTTTTATTCGGGGCCACTGTTCCTTTCCATTGTAAAAGAAATGGGGTTCTCACACCTCCTTCATCCGTAGAACCCTTTCTTCCTCGCATATTGCCATTCCATCGCCATCCATTTGGGCCATTATCTGATAGGTAAATAACAATGGTATTTTCCTCAAGTTGAAGCTCCATTAGTTTTTCCATTATACGCCCAACATTGTAGTCGATATTTTCTACCATTGCGAGAGCTGCTTTTGTATGCTCAATAGTGGTTGATTCTTCACCAAGGTATTTTAGATCTAGGTCCTTGTCTTTGAATCTATTCCAAAATTCATCAGGCACCTGCATCGGGCTATGGGGCGTGTTCAAAGGGAGATACAAAAAGAATGGATTTTCTTTGTTCTTGGTAATAAATTCCATTCCATGGTTAATGAGATCATCTACTAGAAATCCATCACCTTTTACAATTTTGCCATTGTGCTCAAGCATCGGACTGAAATAGTTTCCCCAGTGCCCTGAGGTAAATCCGTAGTAATCATCAAACCCCCTCGCATTTGGGTGATAGGGAGCTTGCATTCCATTGTGCCATTTACCGTATGCTGCAGTTTGATATCCAGCTTGTTTTAGAACTTCGGCAAGCGTAGTTTCATTCAAATTCATTCGTTCGCCTCCAGCTGAGGTTCTGTGAACACCTAGCCTTGTAAAATGTCTTCCAGTCAACAATTCTGCACGGGTTGGGGAACAAACGGGCTGCACATAAAAATTCTCAAAGGAAGCGCCATTTTTGGCCAAGGCATCTATATGGGGAGTTTTGATATCAGTATTACCGTTCATACTTAAATCACCCCATCCCTGGTCATCGGCCATAATTAAAACAATGTTCGGCTTCTTTAGGTTTTCGTTAGCCTGAGAAACTTTAGATTTCGATTGTTCTTTGCAGGATGTCATGCCGACAGCAATCCCCAAAAAAAGTAATGCGATTTTTTTCATTTGAGAAGTATTCAATTACATATAAAACTTAAAATCATTCTTTAATTGCTAATCCAACCATAGAATCTGCGGTACCGTAATATAAGAACCATTTGTTTTTAAAGAAAACCAGACCTTCAATAAACGTGGTACCTGCTTTGTACTGACCGCTTACCTCATGTGGCAGACTTGGACAAATAAAAGGAGTTTCTAGGCGCGCAAGAAGCTTTGTGGGTTCGTTCTTATCGAACAAAGCTTGTCCTCCGCAATAGGTTCCTTGTGGGTACTTGGCTGTAGCTCCTTCACCACCGAGGTTTTTGCCATTGTAAAGTAAAAGAATGCCATTTTCAGTGTAGAGGGCCGGAGGCCCTGGTTCGGTGAGGTGGCTATCAAATTCATTTAAAGTGGGTTTCATGACATGTAACAACTCTCCGGTATCATCTAAAATAGGTGTCCAGTCCAACCCATTTTCTGACTCCGCTAGGTTTACGAACAGTTCTCCCCAGTACATCAGGTATTTTCCATTGAATTTTTTAGCCTTTAATCTCCCATCGATTAATTCGGTAACCACCGACCCAGATTTACTCCAGACATCTAAAAACTTACCCTCATGAGCATGTTGGAAGACCGGGCCATTTTTTTTCCACGTTTTAAGATCTTTCGAAGAAGCACTTGAAAGTCTTGCTATATCGTTGTTCCAACTTGTATAGAGCATAATGTATTTGCCATCAGGAGTTTCCACTACCCTTGGGTCTTCAACACCCCCGGGATAGTCCCATTGTTGAAATTCATCTTTTGAGGGATAAAAAACAGGCTCAGGATATTTCGTAAAATGAATTCCGTCTAAACTATGAGCCAATCCAATACGTGAGGTTCTTTCGCCTAAAATCGCCTTCGGATTATCCTCTGCACGAAATAACATAAAAACAGTATCATTTCGCACTATTGCCCCAGGATTGAAAACATCGGCCTTTTGCCACTGTACCTTCTTATCCGTAATAGGGTCTGTGAATACGTAGTTAGAATCCGAAGCTAGTATAGGATTGATTTCGGTTTTCTCAAAACCTAACATCCAAATGTCTTTCGTCGATTCAACCGAGTTTACCATCTTTGTTTTTTCATTTTTGCATGCGCATATAGAAGAAAAGATAATAACAAATAAAAGTATTTTGAGCTTCATAAATGGATTAGATATTTGATTGAAGGTACATATTCCTAAACTTAAATAGGTACTGATTTAATTGAGAAAAAAATATTCATATCTTCAGGCGTATAAAAACCGAAACATTTCAATGTCTTATAAAAATTTGACCAAGAGTGTAACTCCTTCAATTGCAATACTTGTATGCATCCTGCTATTTTCGTGCAGGGAAAAACCTTCATCTGAAAAGGGGGGAAATGATTCTACAGAAAAAGCTGCAGAGGTTTTGGATGGCATTTCGGAGAAGAAACCAATGCCTAAAAAAACTTTTAAATCTTTGGAAGGTTTAGCGGATTCGACATTTGTTCGATTGGCTGATTTTAGTGATGGTTTTGCTTATGATATGCGCTATGCGACTGATAACAATTTTTTAAAATCGCAGGTATATGATTGCGCCGAATGCTATACCCGTGTGAAAACCGTCAGAGCACTATTAGCAGCAAATAAAGAGTTTGAAAAGAGTGGGGTTAAAATTAAGTTCTATGATTGTTACCGTCCTAATTCAGTACAATACAAAATGTGGAAAATAGTTCCGAACCCCCAATATGTAGCTAATCCCGTAAAAGGTTCCATTCATAATAAAGGCGGAGCTGTTGATATCACACTGGTTACCTTGGAAGGAGAAGAACTGGATATGGGCACCGATTTTGATTTCTTCGGAAAGCGTGCCTATCATGATAATTTTGATTTACCACAAGAAATTTTAGATAATCGGAAGCTTCTAAAAGAAACCATGGAAAAACATAGTTTTTGGTCTACAAGAACGGAGTGGTGGCATTACAATTTGCAGGGAGCGCACAAAGATCCGATTGCCAATTTTAAATGGGATTGCGACTAAATAGATACTTAGACATTATGAGATACGTACAACTCTTGCTGGTATTCCTTATTTCTAGCCATATAATGGCCCAAGATACCATAATGCCATTGTGGCCAAAAGATAAAATTCCAAATCGAATAGAGAGTGACGAAAAAGAAGAGCACAATCGAAATGGAATACTTCGTATCAGTAAAGTTCAAGAGCCAACTATAGAAGTCTATTTACCGGCGAAATCGAATGCGACCAAAGAGGCGGTTTTGATTTTTCCAGGTGGCGGTTATGGCATTTTAGCTTATGATTGGGAAGGTACCGATATTGCAAAATTTCTGAATGGAAAAGGTATTGCAGGTATTATAGTGAAATATCGCTTGCCTTCATCTAAATCGCAGAAAGACAAACACAATGTTCCACTTATCGATGCGCAACGTGCTTTGCGTTTAGTACGGAGCAGGGCAGAAGACTTTCATATCGACATCAAAAAAATTGGAATACTAGGTTTCTCCGCTGGAGGGCACTTGGCGTCAACTTTAGGCACCCATTTTGACGAAAAGGTTTATGAACCAATCGACGAAGTAGACAAGGAAAGCGCACGCCCAGATTTTATGGCATTGGGTTATCCGGTGATTTCTTTTGGAAATATGACTCATGGAAGCTCAAAGAAAAATCTAATAGGGGAGAACCCCAGGCCTGAAATGGTTGATTATTTCTCAAGTGAAAAACAGGTTACGGAAAATACGCCGCCTACGTTTTTATTTCATGCCACTGATGATAAGGCGGTTCCCGTTGAAAACAGTTTACTCTTCTATCAAGCGCTTAAGGATAAGGGAGTTTTAGCAACAATGCACATTTATCCAAAAGGCGGTCACGGATTTTCCTTAGCAAGAAATGACGCTCATTTAAGAGGCTGGACAGAGCGTATGTTCGAATGGATTCAAAGCCTAAATTAAGCCAACTATTTTTTTGAAAAGATAGAAGTAAATCTATTCTACTTTTATATTTTTGCAGTCCAATTTCGGGATGTAGCGCAGTCCGGTAGCGCACTCGGCTGGGGGTCGAGTGGTCGCAGGTTCAAATCCTGTCATCCCGACGAACCGCCATTTTGGCAATATCAAAACCCTGCTAATCGTATGATTATCAGGGTTTTTCATTTTCCTTGCATTCATATGATATCATCTGAAACCACCCTTTTGGTGTGCAATTCGGTGTGCAAAGCGGTACGCATTTTGTGCTAAATTTATGTAGCATTTAAGACATTTAGATGTAGTCTTTAAACAAAAGATGTTTAATTAAAAAGACTTGCAACATGCGTACAGACAGCACTTTAGGAGTGATTTTCTTTACTAGAAGAAAACGGAGTAACCTCGAAAAATTGGATATTTATGTCCGAATTACGGTCAACAAACAGCGGGCTGAATTCAGCATAAAACGTGACATAGCGGTGTGCAATTGGGATATTTTCAGATGTCGGGCTAAAGAAATCGACCATAACCACATTCTACTCAATTCGTATTTGGATGACGTTCATGCCGAAGTTCTCAATGCCCAGAAGCAGTTACACTCAGAAAGAAAGGTAATTACAGCTAAAGGAATTAGGCTAAGGTACTTCGGGGAGGACGAAGAGCGAATGACCTTGATGAAAGCCGTTGAATACCACAGTAAGAATATCAACAATGAACTTAAGGCTGGAACTTTGAAAAACTATTTCTCAACAGAAAACTATCTAAGGGAGTTTCTCCAAGAAAAACACAAAACGAATGATATCTATTTGGTACAACTCAACTATAGGTTCATTGTCAATTTCGAGAACTTCATCAGAACCTATGTACCGAAAAAGGAAAGAAGGACATGTACGAATAATGGCGTAATGAAACATATGTCCAGATTGATGAAAATAGTTAACATGTCCATTCGTATGGAATGGTTGGTGAAGGATCCTTTCAAGAATTACAAACTAAGGTTTGTTAAAAACGAACGTGACTATCTTACCGAAAGAGAACTAGAACTAATGGAAGAAACCTCTTTCATGCCAATAGGTTTAAAGCGGGTCAAGGATATCTTTTTATTCAGTTGCTATACAGGTCTTTCGTATATCAATATTAAGGAACTAAACCCGAATCAAATTCTAGTTGGAATCGATGGAAATAAGTGGATACATACAAAGCGAACCAAAACGAACGAGCTACTTAAGATTCCACTGCTTCCCAAAGCAAGGGAGATTTTGGATAAATATGAAAATGAAATCGTACCCACAGGCAAACTACTTCCAGTTTATAGTAATCAAAAGACTAATAAAATTTTAAAGGAGATTGCCAAGGCATGTGGTATCCATAAAAACATAACCTTCCATGTGGCCAGACATACTTTTGCCACCACGGTAACTCTGTCTAATGGAGTACCTATTGAAACCGTATCAAAACTATTGGGCCATACCAAACTTACGACGACACAGATCTACGCAAGGGTACTACAAAAGAAAGTAGGGGAGGATATGCAAAACCTAATGGATGTATTCGAATCAAAAAAGAAACAAAGAAGCGAACCCCCCAAATCTTACCATAACTAAAACGCGCTCGGTTCCTGTTGGATTTTTGTAGCGTCCCGATAGGTAAGCGTTAAACAAAAATAGAATAGGGCGCGTCCTACTTTTTGGTTATGAAAAGCCCTTTCAAGGGTATTCAAAACTTAGGAGTGAAACGAAGAAGATTTGAATAGCAAGAGGACAACGCGCTAAAGCGACGTTGTGTATTCAATTATTGATTTAAATAACTAAAAATCAATACATTAAAATGCATTCTAAAAAGATTGAAATTGTCAAAATTGTAACAATATATACCACAGCCCCAATGAGAAGGGAAAGAAATTGTAACAATCGTATGGATAAGAGGTGAAAAATGGACGGATTCGGAACCATAAGGCTACATCATAGAACTATTAAAAGGTTCAAGGGGTTTTCTAGGAAATTCAAAAGTTCCTATTCGGAAACCCTTGAAGCGGTTATGGACTTTTTCGAGTGGCATGGAATCTTACCATCGAAACGTTTTGCTGACCAAATCAACAAAGAAGAAGCGAAAACGAGGAAGAGGGTAGAAGCGGCTATTGCGATAATCCGCAACATTGAAAAGACCCAGACCCTGCCTACTAATATTATGCTTGAAGCCCTGTTCGGAAAACATGAAATCGTCCGAGAAAGAAAAGAACCAAAATTGATAGAAACGAAGTTCGAAAAGCTAACAAGGGAAGAATGGAACAAAAAGGAAAACAAGGTCTCAAGGATTAAATATGATCGACTAAAGGAAAAACACATTTCCAGTTTAGAGCGAATGATGACTATGTTAAATAAGGTTGAGAAAATCAAGCCAAGGTTTGGAAAACCCTATCTAAAATTGGAAATCAGCCCAATGGAATTGGCCAAAATCAAAAGACAACTTAAAAACCAATTATAAAATACCTCGCAAGCAGATTAGTTTGGTAAGGATTTGGGACTTGCAGCACGAAACTTCGTTTCGCTCGCATACCTATGTTAATCCATTCTGTTGTCTAGAATTCAAAATTGCTAAATGAAAACAAATCAATAAAAAGTTGATTAACGAAGAAACTAAAAGAGATAATGAATGGGACACTTATTAAAATAATCATGCTTTTGAAAGGCTGTCACTTAAAAATGGCTTTTTTACGAGTGGGTTTTAAATAGAAAATTCTAAATAAAAACCCTCGTATTTTTCTTTACTAAACCTCTTAAAAAGCTAATATAATGCTTTTTATGGGAGCCAAAATGGATTTCTATAAGATGTGTTTGAACATAAATCATCAAGAATATAGGTAGTTCATCGAATAACCAAAATTTTGAGTAGGGTAGGTTCGTTTGCTATTGTTTATAAGCACCAAGTCTTTAAATTTTGAAGTATGGTCTTATTTAATAATCCTAAATCTTAAACCTATGAAACTTAGCATTTATTCAATTGTGTTCATTGTGATTGGTACATTTTTCATTAGTTGTTCCGACAACAATGACTCAAGTAATTTTGGTAGACTTTCGGTTCAATTAACCGACGCACCTTTTCCACATGATCTTGTTGCAGAAGCCAATGTAACTATTTTCAAAGTCGATGCACGCTACAAGGGGGATGTTGAACTTGACATGCAGGCTGTTGATAGTACAAATGCTGTTATTGAAACCGATAAAGGAAAACCTTTCGTTGTGCTGATGGAAAATGAAGTTGATGTAAACCTTTTGGAGCTTACGAACGGGGTAACCAAAACTTTAGTAGATACTGATGTACCTGTTGGGTCGTATGATTTGATTAGGGTTTATGTAAGAGGAATCAATGTGGTTCTGACTGATGGAACAACCTATAATTTAGATGTCCCTAGTGGTTCACAATCGGGAATCAAGGTTTTTATCAAACCCGAACTTATGGTTAATGGCGGACTTTCTTCTGATCTTCTGCTCGATTTTGACGTGAGTAA
>CANMRV010000011.1 GCA_947500435.1 uncultured Flavobacteriaceae bacterium | reverse complement strand
TAACGCGACCATCACAATAGACGGTACGACCATAACGGGCGGAAGTGGAAACTACGTTAGGTACGAGTTTGTTAATACAGATACCTCAACAACGGTTCAAGATGGAGCGAATTCTAGCTACACAGAAACCAATTACCTAGGTGGAAACTATTCAATAAATGTATATGATGATATGGGCTGTATTGCAAATACAACAGCAGTCATATTGCCATTCACGGTAATCAGTGATCCTACCGTAACGGTTTCTCAAGACATTACCTGTGACCCAACCATTCTTGAAGAAATTCAGGTGGGCGTTACAATAACTCCGGCTTTAGGAGCAACAAATCTGGAATACACAGCAACAGGAACAAACGTTGTTTACAATCAAACAAATACGACAGGTACATTTACGGGTCTTGGGATAGGCAACTATGCTATCTCAATCACAAACCTGATTACAGGCTGTATTGTTCAAACAACGCACGAAGTTCTTGATCCTGATGTTATTGGAGTTGTTGCTACGAAACTTACCGATGAAGAGTGTTTGAATAATAGTGTTGATGAGGGTAGTTTCGAGATAGCTATTAACAACTATACAGGTGATTATTCATACCAATTGTATGACAATAGTGATAGCCCAGTGGTTGGAGCTGGTTTTTCTGGAACAGGAAATACAACAACTCCATTAATCATTTCAAACCTACCAGGAGGTGTGTATTATGTTCGTATTATCGAAACTGATGCTCCTTTCTGTCAGGATGATTCAAATGCGATTACTATCATAGCTCCTGAATTTCCTTTATCAGAAACAGTTAGTGTACAGGCGAGCCCTAGTTGTACAAATGACCAGGGAAGTTTATTAATAGACCCTGAGGGTGGTGTTGGTCCATATACAATTGTGTTAGATAATACAACAACAGGACAAACGTACACACAAACCAATGTTCAGGCCTTTATTTTCACTGGGTTGTCAGGAGGAAATTTTGACATCACAATTACCGATGCTCAAGGTTGTCCAATTTCTACGACTAGTGCATTGGTGACGCCCGATGCGTTAGTTGCGGCCGTAACATCAACTCCTGTAGTTTGTTATAATGCAAATACGGGTACAGTAACCGCATCTGTAAACCTTAGAAATGTAACTCCGAGTTATTTATATCAATTAAATAGATACGACGGCACCGGCACAACAATAGTAACTACATCTGCTACTCAAGCTTCCAGCACATTCTCTGGCCTGAGCCCTGGATTCTATAGTATTACTGCAAGTGACGATGTTGGTTGTTCTGACGAAACTCCCGTTATTGAAATCGTTAACCCTTCGGAAGTTGTAGCTCAATTGATTCGTACGAGTCCGTTGACTTGTGCAACTGGGGTTGAATTAGAGCTATCAGCAACGGGCGGAAGCGGAACTTATGAATATAGTGAAGATAATGTTACCTGGATAGCAATGACTGGTAGTTCGGCAGCAATTCCTAATGCCAACATACCTGGTCCGCTAGGAGCAGGAACGTATCGCTACTATGTAAGAGATGCTGTAAATGGATGTACATCTGTTTTGAGTAATGAAATTTCTGAAGATGACATCATGCCACTTGCCTTTACCGAAGTTAATGCAACCATCATTGCTTGCGTTGGTGATACGGCTACTATCACAGCTGATGCCACGGGTGGGCTTGGAAACTATATGTATGAATTATATACAGATGTTTCATTGAGCGTTGCGTCTAGAATTGCAGGGCCACAATCATCCGGTATATTTGGCAATTTAACTTTTGGAACGTATTATGTAAATGTGTTCAGTGAAGATTGTACAACTCCGGCAGAACAAGTGGTTATTGCCGAACCAATACCGTTGGATTTTACGGAAGACGTCGTAAATGCGCTTTGTTTCGGTGATGAAAATGGTAGCATTACCGTGACACTTTCCGGTGGTGCTGGTGGTTATCAATATGCGATTTCACCAAACTTGAATCAGTTCGATACTGAAAACACGTTTGATGGCTTGGCTCCTGGTGACTATACCGTAATTGCGCAAGATCAGAATGGCTGTTTCATTCAGTTGGATTACACAATTACTGCTCCTGAGCTGTTAACCGCAACAGGTGTGGCAACTCCTGAAGTATGTGCTGGAGACGAAGACGGTACAATTGCCTTAACTATTCAAGGCGGTACAGCTCCTTACAGTACAAGATTAAGTGATGAATCGAATTTTGTTCAAGACAGAACTGACTTTACTGGTTTGTCCGCAGGAGGCTATATCATCTTTATTCGGGATGCGAATGGCTGTACGACCGATGTTGGAATTAACATAGAAGCGGGAGCAAACCTTAATGCCACTGTAGAACCTGTATATGAATGTACAGGAGATACCCCTGATAACTATGTAAATATTACATTGGAAGACCCTACGGTTATTGGAAATGTGCTTTATGCTCTTGATTCTACTGACCCAGCAGATATGCAGTTGAATCCGGATTTTAGAAATACTGCTCCAGGTTCACATTATATCACTATTGCCCATGCAAACGGTTGTATTCGAACTATTGATTTCGAAATCGAAGACTTCGAGCCTTTAACACTTACCGCGGAGCAAAGTGGTATTAATACTATAACAGCAACTGCCGGTGGCGGACTTGAAGATTACACCTTCTATTTCGATGGTGTAAACAATGGTGCTGACAATACATACATCATCAATAGGACTGATACCTATGTAGTTAGAGTGGTGGATGCAAACGGATGTGAAGTAATCACAAACATATTTATGGAGTTCATAGATATTGAGATTCCTAACTTCTTCACCCCAGATGGAGACGGACTTAATGACGTATGGATGCCACTCAACCAAGAAGGCTTCCCAGAGATACTAACAATCATTTTTGACCGTTATGGTAGGGAAGTATATCGAATGACCCTTAATAGCCCAGGCTGGGATGGTCTTTATAACCAAAGCGAACTTCCTACCGGCGATTACTGGTATGTGATAAAACTACGCGGCGCTAATGATGACCGTGAATTTGTTGGACATTTTACCCTTTATCGATAAAATCTTAACCTAAGAAAACCATGCGCAACAAAATATTAACCCTACTGTTATTCTTCTCAGCCTTTGCCATGAAAGGTCAAGAGCTTACGATTCCTCAGCTGTCGCAGTATTTAGCAGATAATCCTTTTGTGATGTCCCCCACCTATGCGGGTATTGGAGATCATGTAAAAATTCGTATTAACGGACTTACACAATGGGTAGGTATAAAAGATGCTCCAGATACACAATCCTTAGCTGCTGATATGCGTGTTGGTGAACAATCAGGCTTGGGAATGATGCTTTATAACGATAGCAATGGTGAAACAAAACAACGCGGTGCAAGAGTATCTTTTGCACATCACTTGACAATAGATCGATACGATGATAAATTCTTGTCGTTTGGACTTTCTTATAATTTCAACCAGTTTCGTATCGATATTGAAAATTTTGACGCATTAGACCCTAGTGTAACAGATGATAGAGCTACAACCAATCACAACTTTGATGTGGGAGTGCTATACCGCTGGGATAAATTCTATATAAGCGCAAATGCTTCAAATATCATTAATAAGGACCTTAGTAAGTTCAATCCTATTTTTGAGCCCAACCGTCTTCGTAACTATTACCTCTACACGGGTTATCGGTACAAAAAGAACAAAAACAGTGATTTTGAAATTGAACCGTCTGTATTCTTTCAGCTCTTTGAAAGTGATGGTAGATCGGTAACGGATTTAAATGTGAAGTTCAGATGGTATGATTTCGAAGATTACTATTATGCAGGTGTTACCTATCGTTTTCTAAATGATCAGATTGGTGATCCGTTATACGTTGCGCCTCTTATTGGTTTGAAAAAGAATAAATTTTACTTCGGATATTCTTACCAAGTTATTTTGAACGAAATTTTAGGATACAGCACAGGTACTCACGTTGTAACCCTTGGTGTCGATCTTTTCCAAGGAATTAGTAATTGTCGCTGTACTTACTAATTAGACAATTCTTTAGTTTTCTAGCCAGATTCATTTAAGTTTGCCAAAAGCTTCATTTTGGGGAAAATCAAAGTTGAAAATATTCGGGTATATGCGCATCATGGCTGTTTGCCAGAAGAAACCATTATTGGTAGTGACTATCGAGTTGATGTACTTGTAAACGCCAATCTTAAAAAGGCCTCCAATTCAGATGATTTAGTAGATACGGTAGACTACGTTCATATCAATAAAATCGTCAAGGAGGAAATGAAAGTGCCTTCCAAACTTTTGGAACATGTTGGCAAGCGTATCTTAAATAGAATATTCTTAGAAATTTCAATGGTAAAAAAGGCTGAAGTGTCCGTTTCAAAAATCAATCCACCTATTGGTGGTGATGTGGAAAAAGTCACTGTTGTATTGAAAGAAAAAAGGAGGGCCTAAGTTTTCCGATAGTCAAAAAACATATTACCTTTGCGATTCAATTTTGGCATCGTGGCCGAGTGGCTAGGCGCAGCTCTGCAAAAGCTTGTACAGCGGTTCGAATCCGCTCGATGCCTCAAAAGACTTCATAGCAATATGAGGTCTTTTTTTATTCTCTAATTTGCTCAATTTTTTCTATTCCCTTTTCAATGTTGAATTTATCCTTTGGGAGAAATCCTTTAACGATTAACACTATTCCACAGATTACCAATATAACACCTAGCCCTTTTTTTATCCTATGGATTCTCTCTGATGTCAATTTTCGTTTCAATTGTTTCGCGAGAAGAATCTTGAAAACATCTGTGACGAAATAGGCCAATAACATTGAACCAAAAAATATTCGGATTCTATTAGGGTCGTTATCCACACTTGGACCAACTACAATAATAACACCAAGCCAAAAAACAAGAACGCCTATGTTGATAAAATTAAGTAAAAAGCCTTTTATAAAAAGCCCGAGATAGCCCTTGCTGATATTAACCGCTTTCTGTTCAGTTTCCATAGCTTTTTTCTTGGAATCCTTTTTAGCAAAAGTTGTTATACCATATACCAAAAGTATTACGCCTCCAAAGACATAAAGCCCGGGTTGGTTGCTTAGGTTTTCTAGAAGTTGAAAACTACTGAAATAAGCCACGGTGATAAAGAGTACATCTGCTAGAAGAACCCCTAAATCAAAAACAATTGCGGCACGAAATCCTTTTATGGCGCTCGTCTCTAAAAGCACAAAAAAAACAGGCCCAATCATAAAGCTTAAGAAAAAGCCTAATGGAATTGCCGCCTGTACGTCTTCTAACATGTTTTAAGACTTTAGATGCTAGACGTTAGACGTTAGACATCTTTTTTTGAATTTTGCGAAAAGTTCTTATGTTTTTAAATACGCTATTGCATTCTGGTTACTTTTCCACCGAATACCGTTTTCTCTTCCATTTTTGCTGGGTCTCCATAAACTAAGACTTCTCCCCCTGCTTTTACGGTAGCTTTTACATAATCAAAGGCGTGTATTTCAGCTCTTGAGCCTGCGTTCACATTCACTGTGGAAAATTTTGTTTTTAGGTCTTTACCTTCATAAACACCTCCAGTGTTTATAGCAACGTCTTGTAGGTCTGAGGTTCCTGAGGTTTTTATTACTCCACCAGTTACCGTTTTAATTAACAATTGCTCAACCTCAGCTTTAATATCCAATTCTCCGCCTTCTTGTGCTTTTAATTCTAAAACATCTTGCTTTATAGTTTCTTCTGAAGTAATTCGAGCGTCTTCATTAACATCAATGACAATAAGTTGTTCTGAATAATATAAATCGATAAAAGTGCGATAGCCACTAAAAATCTTATGTATTTGCATTCGGAGTCTTAAAACCCCATCCTTGTTTGCTATCGCTACATTCGCTGTGTTTGCTCCTGTAATAACAACTTTGTTTACATCGGATTTAATAAGATTAACTGATAAACCATCAAAGGCCTTTACTTCGGTAAAAGTCTGAAGGTCTTTGGTAATCTTTTCGTCTTGCGATTGCAAGCTTTGTAGCGCGAAAAACGATACTAAAAGTACTAGTATTTGTCTCATCACATTCTTTTTACGTTGTTCATCACCCCTTAAACAAAATCCGTTCCAAATTTGGGAGTGAAAACAAACTTATTCATGCTTTCCAATAAGGGCAAAATCTAGGTGACGTTTTACTAAGTCAGAGTTTTTAACCATAACTATCACTTCATCACCTAAAGTGTATGTTTTCTTGGTGCGTTCACCAACAATTGCATACTCCTTCTCATCAAATATATAATAATCCCCTTTTATATCACGAATACGTACCATGCCTTCGCACTTATTTTCGATAATCTCCACATAAATCCCCCATTCGGTAACTCCAGAAATCACACCAACGAATTCTTGGTCTTGATGATCTTGCATAAACTTGATTTGCATGTATTTTATCGAATCACGTTCTGCACTTGAAGCTAGATATTCCATATCTGAGGAATGTTTGCACTTTTCCTCATATATTTCCGCTTTTGGTGAAGCGCCTCCATCCAAATAATGTTGCAATAAACGATGCACCATCACATCAGGATAACGACGAATTGGTGATGTAAAATGGGAGTAATAATCAAATGCTAATCCGTAGTGACCTATGTTGTCAGTCGTATAAACTGCCTTACTCATACTTCGGATTGCAAGGGTATCTACTAAATTCTGTTCTTTTTTACCTTTTACGTCCTCGAGAAGCTTGTTTAAAGACGCGCTAATGGATTTTTTATCCTTGAAGTCTAACTTGTGACCAAAGCGGGAAACTATTCCGTTAAGCGCTATTAATTTGTCTTCGTTCGGGTTATCATGAATACGATACACAAATGGCTTCGTAGGTTTTTGTTTTCCTATGAATTGTGCTACTTTTCTATTGGCCAATAACATGAATTCCTCAATCAGTTTATTCGCATCCTTTGCTTCTTTAAAATAAACGCTAGTAGGTTCAGCTTTTTCATTTAGATTGAATCGAACCTCAACTTTATCAAAGGATATTGCACCTTGTTGCATTCGCGCAGCGCGCATAATTTTTGCTAATCTATCTAAAGTTAAAGTTGCTTCTACAACTTCTTTTGAGACCGAATATTCAGCTCCTCGAATGGAAATATCTTTAGGTATATCTCCATTTCCATTCTCAATGATATGTTGGGCTTCTTCGTATGAAAATCGTTCGTTAGAATCGATTACTGTACGTCCAAACCATTCATTTTTAATATTGGCTTTATCATCTAATTCAAAGATGGCGGAAAAAGTATATTTCTCCTCATTTGGTCGTAACGAACAAGCATTGTTTGATAAGACTTCCGGAAGCATTGGTACAACCCTATCTACTAAATAAACCGAAGTTGCACGATTATATGCTTCGTCATCTAAAACAGTACCTTCCTGTAAATAATGGGAAACATCCGCAATGTGAATTCCGATTTCATAATTCCCATTTTCTAAGACTTCAAAAGAAAGTGCATCATCAAAATCTTTTGCATCTTTAGGGTCAATTGTAAACGTTAGGGTATTTCGCATATCCCTACGTTTTGCTATTTCTTCTGGTTTGATAGAAGTATCCAACTGGTCTGCATAACGTTCTACTTCCAAAGGAAACGAAGAAGGCAAACCATATTCTGCTAAAATGGAATGTATTTCAGTATCATGCTCTCCGGGCTTCCCTAACACTTCGGTAACTTTCCCGAAAGGGGAATCCGCATTATCTGGCCATTCTGTAATTTCTACAATAACTTTATCGCCGTCATTTGCTTTTCCTATTTTATCTTGGGAAACAAAAATATCAGTGTACATTCTGAAATCGGTAGGACGTATAAATGCAAATGTCTTCTGCATATCTACAATTCCAACAAACTCCATTTTATTACGCTCGACTATTTTCGTAATCTCCCCTTCTAGTTTTTTACCCTTTCTTCTTGGGAAAATATAGACCTCAACAGTATCCTTATGAAAAGCCTTTTTTAATTTATTGAATGGAACGAATACATCATCATCCATACCTTCAATAACAATATATGCATTACCTCTTCCGGTAATATCAACCGTTCCTGTATGGTAGGTTTTTGTGGAAGCAATCGCTTTATAACTACCTCTGCTTTCTTCTATAATACGCTTCTTTTCTTTTAATTGTACCAATCTCTGGATAAGCATATTTCGCTCATGAGCATCGATAACACCTATCTTTGCAGCGATTTGTTTGTAATTAAAACTCTTATCTTGTTCTTTTTCAAGCACCGTAAAGATGCCTTTGGTAATTTCGTTTTTTCTATGGTTTTTTGCCTTTTTATTCTTCTTCGACATTAAATTCTTTCTTAATTAGTAAGTGAAAATTACAATATAAATTCACTAGATTTTTTTCGATAGCTGTTCTCTAACTTAAGTTTTCCTAAAAACAATGTTATGAACATATATATCATTATATGTTTTTCTTTTTTAAATTTTAAAATAAAAATGATGGTTATTATAGGATGTTAATAATGGAGATAAAAAATTCAAAGAAAACTTGCTTTGAACCGATTTTAAAATTTATTGACATTCTTTACAACTGGAATCGTTTTAGCAATCAGTTGTTTAACATTTTTATCAACCTATCTTCATAAGTGATATCAACACAAAATTTATAATAAGTAATTACAAAGGTAGTGTTAACTTCTCAATCTGAAGGTTTGATATCTTTCTCTTAATTTCTGAGAAGTAAATTGTGGATTCTTGGTTGAGTTTTGTAAAGCACTTTTGAAATGGATAAACAAAACTTTAAAATGAGTTTTTGTTGTAACCTTATCAACAATTTTCACAAGGAATCTAAACAACAAATGAACAACTGAA
This sequence comes from uncultured Flavobacteriaceae bacterium, assembly GCA_947500435.1. Lineage (GTDB taxonomy): Bacteria > Bacteroidota > Bacteroidia > Flavobacteriales > Flavobacteriaceae > Maribacter_C. The sequence continues at coordinate 76,040 of CANMRV010000011.1, read as the reverse complement.
AAAACGAAATTTGAAATAAGTGTTGTGAAGATATGAATAGTTGTTGTGAACAGCATCTATTTGTACATTTGTAACACTAACCCAATATTTTATACCATGAAAATAGCAATAGGAAATGATCATGCAGGAACTGAATACAAACTTGCTATTATAGGTTTATTGAAATCTAAAAACATTGAGGTAGCTAACTATGGAACGGACGGAACGGACAGTGTAGATTACCCTGATTTTGTTCACCCAGTAGCGAAAGATGTTGCTGAGGGTAGCGTTGATAAAGGCATTATTATTTGTGGAAGCGGTAATGGAGCATCCATGACAGCTAATAAACATCAAAAAGTACGTTGCGCTTTATGTTGGAGTAAAGAAATAGTTCAATTGGCCCGCGAACATAATGATGCTAATATTTTAAGTCTTCCAGCACGTTTTATTTCATTACCGCAAGCTTTGGAAATGGTAAAAATGTTTTTAGACACCGAATTCGAAGGCGGAAGACATGAACGCCGCATTGAGAAAATACCTTGTTAATTAAGAGTTATTTATACAATTCCTTTAGTTGGAATTTGGATTTTAAGTATTGGAATTTGAAACTACCTTATGGGTCACTCCCACAATCATTCGCATAACCATGGTCACCACCACCATCCCGATTTAAAGGGGAGGAACCTTATTATTTCTATTTTTTTAAATATTCTAATTACCGTAGCGCAGGTGATTGGAGGATTAATTTCAGGAAGCCTTTCTTTACTCTCCGATGCACTCCACAATTTCAGTGATGTACTTTCTTTGATTGTTAGTTATATCGCTAATCTTCTGGCAAAAAAGCCATCTTCCACAAACAAAACTTTTGGTTATAAACGGGCAGAAATTATTGCTGCCTTTGTGAATGCCGCAGCCTTAATGATTGTTGCTGTTGTTTTAATTATCGAGGCGATTGAACGTTTTCAAAACCCTCAGGAAGTGGAATCGAATCTGGTAATTTGGTTGTCTTTATTGGGAATTGCTGCAAACGGATTTAGCGTTCTCCTCCTAAAAAAAGATGCCGACAGTAATATGAATATGAAATCGGCCTATTTGCATTTGTTAACTGATATGATGGCATCGGTCGCTGTTTTAGTAGGCGGAATCTTAATGAAATATTTTCAGTGGTACTGGGTCGACCCAACTCTGACTTTGGCTATTGCTATCTATTTAATTTATATGGGATTTGATTTATTGAAACAGTCCACACGTGTATTGATGCTTTTCACTCCGGAATCAATTAAAGTTCAAGAAATTGTGGAAGCCATTAAAAAAATCGAACCTATTAAAAATGTACACCACGTACATGTCTGGCAATTGAATGAAGATGAAGTACATTTAGAAGCGCATATCGATTTCAATGAAGACATTCGCCTATCGGAATTTGATGTAATTCTAGAACAAATAGAAGAAGAAGTATATCACAACCACGGCATCAACCATGTCAATATTCAACCTGAATTTGGCAAATGTGATAGCAAACAAGTAATCGTACAAGACTAAGGGTAAGACCTAAGACCGCCGTGCTGCTAGATATGAGATGTTAGATTTTTTTAAATTAGAACTTGATGCTCAATATAATCGCAAAAACCTTTGATGAATTAACTGCGAATGAATTGTATGATTTGTTGCAATTACGTTCAGAAATATTTGTGGTTGAACAAGATTGTGTATATCAAGATTTGGACGGAAAGGACCAAAAAGCACTTCACATTATCGGAACTAAAGATGATAAAATCGTTGCCTATGCTCGGGTCTTCAAAGCCGGCGACTATATGGCTCAAGCAAGTATAGGAAGAGTACTTGTTAAATCTAGTGAACGTCAACATAGTTATGGAAGAGATATTATGGAAACTTCCATTAAAACAGTAGAAGAACGATTCAACGAAACTTCAATAGCACTTTCTGCTCAAAGCTATTTGAAGCGCTTTTATAACTCTCTTGGTTTTCTAGAAAAAGGAGGAGAGTATTTAGAAGATGGTATTCCACACGTGATGATGGTGCGGGGTTAGTTTTTGGCAATAAGGCGACAACCCTGTTAATGTTTTGATAAACAACATTTAAATTGTTTAACATATCTATATATTCGTTAAACAATAATTGTTTAAAAACCAACTATGAAATCCATTCTTTTCAAACTCGGTCTATTCTCCTTTGTTTTATTACTATCTAACAAGCCGCCTTTACAAGAATTTCAAGGACGCGCCGTTTATTTTTCCAAATCTACTCTGGATTTAGGCAATTGGGCAGCTCGAATGAGTGAAGCCCAGAAAAAACAAATGAAAGAACGTTTAAAGGGTCGACTTGAAAAGACCTATACTTTGGTTTTTAATAAAGAAGAATCACTATTTAAAGAGGAAGAAAAATTAGATGCTTGGGCTGGCGCTACCGATACATGGGGAAAGAATTTTGCAAGAGGAGAACAATACAAAAATGTTAAAGCAAACGAATTGGCGCAAAGTCAAGAGTTTTATGGAAAGCGGTTTTTGGTTAAGGACAAGCTCCAAGACATAGAATGGAAAATGGGTAAAGAGTCCAAACAGATAGGACAGTATTTGTGCTTTAAAGCAACAGCCTCTGTTCCTTCGACTGAATTAGTATGGTACGATTTCTCATGGGGCGACTTAAGAAGACCAGCGGCAAAAACCGACTCAACGAAAGTTGAAACCGAGATTCCAGCCGAACCAGAAATTCGAATGACGGAAGTAGAAGCTTGGTACACGCCTCAAATACCGGTATCTCATGGTCCAGCTGAATATTGGGGACTTCCCGGTTTGATTTTAGAAGTTAGTGCCGGCACTACCACAATGCTCTGTTCTGAAGTTGTCATAAACCCAAAAGAGACGATTAGAATTGAGGCTCCTGAAAAAGGAAAGCTTATTACCAAAGTTGAGTATCGCTCCACAATTGAAGGCAAAATGAAAGAAATGCGTGATAATCGTGGTCGAAGAAGAGGAAGTCGATAACTGTAGTTTTATAATAGACTTTCATAGCAACAAGCAAATCTTCTCATGAGAAATATAATCTGTATTGCACTGCTGTTTGTCGCTAGCACTTCTTTCGCTCAAATTACTTTTGAAGGTGTGGTTCGTGATAGTTTGAACAATCCACTGGAATTGGCGAATGTTATTGCGATTAATCAGGAAACAAAAGCTTTAGAATCTTTTGGAATTACATCTGCTGAAGGAAGGTTTAAACTTGAGCTTGGAAAGAATGACACGTATGAAGTGCAGATTAGTTATGTGGGCATGCAGACCCTGAAAGAAGTGCTTTCCACCACAGAAGAAGACATCAGTAAAAATTACAATCTTATAGGGGATAATCAATTGGATGAGGTTGAAGTTATTTATAAGATTCCGGTTAAAGTAAGTGGAGATACTTTGGTCTACGATGCGGATACTTTCAATAGTGGTACTGAGCGAAAATTAGAAGATGTTCTTGAAAACCTTCCCGGAGTTGAGATAAATGAAGACGGTCAGGTAGAAGTGGAAGGCAAAGTAGTAAATAAATTGATGGTTAATGGGAAGGACTTTTTCGATGGAGACACTAAACTTGCCACTAAGAATATTCCCTCCAAAGCAGTTGATAAAATTCAAGTACTACGGAATTATTCCGAAGTTGGTCAACTTCGAAGTGTAACCAATAATCAAGACAATGTAGCGCTGAACATTAAATTAAAGGAAGGTAAAGAGAGCTTTTGGTTCGGTACAGTTGAGGCTGGGGGAGGTGTCTCTCCCGACAACGAATTATACCTGCTGCAGCCCAAGTTATTTTACTACAATCCGAAATACAGTATAAATTTTATCGGAGACCTTAACAATACCGGTGAAGCTGCATTGACCCGACGTGACATTCGTAATTTCGGAGGCGGCTTTCGGTCGCCAAGCCAAAATAGCGGAACAAGTCTCAATCTTGGCGATAACAGCTTGAATTTTTTGACCACTCAGGCGAATGCCCTAGAAATAGAAAATAAATTAGCTTCAGGTAATTTTAGTTATTCACCAAACAAAGGACTCGACCTAAGCGGATTCTTGATTTTTAATAGCAGTCGAATTCTATCTCGAGAAACTAGTTTTATTCAGTATACCGATTCTGGTTTAGGTATTCCCGATGAGACAACCGAACAGTCTAGTCGTGAACGCTCGAATCAGGGCCTTTTGAAACTAAGTGCCAAATACCAGCCCGATTTCAATAATCAAATAGATTATGATGTTTTGGCCCGAATATCCAATGACCGACAAAATCAGAATGCGTTTTCTTCAGTTGTTGGAAACACAACACAAATAGAAGAGGTAACTCCGTATAGCATCAATCAAAATCTAAACTACTATTACACCCTTGACGAAAACAATATTTTCGCTTTAGAAGCGCAACATTTTCTTAAAAACGAAGACCCGTTTTATAATGCAGTTCTAGTTAACGACTTTGCAGGTCCTGATGCCTTTGATGCCACAGCCGAGGCCTTAGGTCTTGACACTTCCTTAACCAATTATGACCTAGGCCAGAACCGAAAAATCAAATCCAACCAATTGGATGCCAAGCTCGATTACTATCGTATTCTAAACAGCAAAAGCAACCTCAACCTTACCTTTGGCACAATATTGAGCCGTCAAGAATTCAATTCTAATATTTTTCAATTCCTAACGGATGGGTCTCAGTTTAACCCAATTCCTAATTTCAATGAAGGTCGCGCGACCAACGATACAGAATATAATTTTAGTGATGTGTATTTGGGAGTTCATTATCGCGTAAAAACAGGAAAGTTTACCATTACACCCGGCTTTTCTTTACATGCATATGGTAATCAAAACATACAATTCGGGGAAACGTTTAAAGACAATTTTTTTCGATTTTTACCCGATTTCGAAACCCGTATTCAATTTAAAAAGAGTGAATCTTTGACTTTCAGATATGATATGCGCAATCAGTTTACCGACGTCACTCGACTCGCACAAGGTTTGGTTTTAAACAATTTCAACAACATTCAATTTGGCGAACCTGACCTCCAAAATGCTTTGTCGCATAATGTAAGCTTGTTTTATAGCAGTTTCAACCTTTTTAATTACACCAATGTATTTGCAAGGGCAGCCTATACAAGTAATATTGACCAAATACGCAGCCTGACTGATTTTGAAAGTGTAATTCGGACGAATACTTTTTTCAATTCCAACTTTGCCGATGAAAATGTGAGTCTATTTGGGCGAATTCAAAAGACCTTTGGCAAAATCAGAACAACCCTGAATGCGCGATTCAATTACAGTAAAATCAACCAGTTTATTCAAGGGCAGCGTTCATTGAATGAGGGTTTTACACAAACATATACGCCAGCTGTTCGAACGAACTATAAAATTGCACCTAATGTAAATCTGCAATACCGTTATAGTGTGACTAACAACAATCAAGGTGGTCGCGAGACCAAGTTTGTGACTCAAGCTCCTTCTGCGGAGTTTGACGCTTATATCAGGAAAGCTGTCACTTTTCGCACAAAGTACACCTATACCAATCAAGATTTAGGGAATGACAACTCACAATCGTTTTCCAATTGGGATGCTACGCTTTCCTATCGTAAAAACAGAGACGCTAAATGGGAGTACGAACTCAAAGCGACGAACATTTTGGATATTGATTCACAAGTTCGAAACAATGCGAATAATATTTCTGTGTTTACATCAGAGACTTTTATTCAGCCTCGCTTTGTGACGTTTCGGGTTGTTTATACACTCTAAAGCGGTGAGGTTTGCCAACATCAAGCTTTAATTAAGTTATTGACCACAAACATTTCAAATTGTTCAAGCGCTTCAGGCATTATTGTTCTACCAAAACCAATTCTAAAAAAACCACCAAAATCATAAACTCCGCCGGGAAGCAACAATACACTTTGCTCTTTTAAAACCCTTTCCGCAAATGCCATATCATCGGTGTCAAAATGCATTTTCACCAAAGCTACTGGACCCGCATTGGGTTTGTGCCAAGAGAACAAGTCACTATAGTTTTCAAAAAAGGCATCATAGAGCAGCAAGTTTTCTTTAATGATATTCAAGTTCCGCTCTAAAATTTTGTCTCGATTTCTAAGGGCAACTCCTGCCAAAAACTCACTTGGACCAGCATTGCAAATAGTAGTGTATTCCTTTAGAACGGCAACTTTTTCCAAGATTTCTGTGTTTTGGGAAGCAATCCAACCAATTCTCAACCCTGGCAAACCGTATGATTTTGACATGACCCCTACGGAAACGCCATTTTCATAAATATCCGCAAAAGCGGGAATTCTATATTCGGGCTTATGTTCTAATTCTCTATAAACCTCATCGCAAAATAGTATGATATTATTTGCTCGCGCGATATCAACGATAGCCAGTTGTTCCTCCTTAGAAAAATGAAACCCTGTTGGATTATGAGGAGTATTCAGAAAAAAAACCTTCGTTTTGGAGGTGACCATACTTTTCAATTCCTCAATATCGAAAGTAGGGCGGTTGCCCACATATTTTACATTCCAATTTGAAATTTTACATCCAATACTTTCTGGGACGGATTGTAAAGATTGATAACAAGGCGATTGTACAATCACTTCATCTTGAGGTTCAAGATTGGCTTGAGCGAAAAGAAAAATAGGCTCCTGAGCCCCGGTACAAACCAAAAGATTTTCAGGTTTAATACTAGAATAAATTGAAGCAATGTCACGCCGTGATTCAGGATGTCCTTTTGATTCGGTGTAACCCAACCAAAGATTATGAAACTTTTCCTTTGCGTCTTCCTCAAAAGAAAGTAAATCGTTTATAGTCATTGCCTCAGAATCTGAATTACAAAGTGAATACTTTGCGGAAAATTCGTTGACGGTATAGTATCGTTCTAATTTGAAAGGTTTTATTTTCATCTCAATAGCTTTGAATTTTTAGAACAAACGTCCGCGTTTTGCTCTTCGGGTGTATAAATTGACAGATGGATTACTAAAGACATTTAGTAATTTACGATACATCTTATTCGGCTTGCCTTCTTTCCCCAGCATCAAATCTGCACAAAGCGAACCATAGCACAAACATCCTTTAGCGCCAACACCAGACATGCCGCCAATTACAAGGATGTTCCTGTCAAGCGAACCACTTTTACTAAAAATAGGGGTGATTAACGGATTTTTAGACCTCGTATCTGAGTACACACAGTAATAACTTTTAACTTCTTCAATATCTTTTTTAGAAAGATATATTTCTAACATTTTAAAGTGCTTCCTGAATTGTTTGCGAATCCATTTTAATTCTTTTTTTCTGGGCTCATCGGTCCAAACCTTATCTAAATCGTGAATATTTCTTCGCTTTTGATGTCCTCCAGCTTTAAAAACGGGGGAAGTGTTTTTTTCAGGTTTAGAAATTACCGCAAAGTATTCCTTACCTATTTGCGAAAAAAAGGGAAACGCATTGTGAATGGTATTTTTCTCGGTTTCTGTTAGTTGACTATACCGCTCATCTTTAATCTTTAGATAGGATATTGCTATTTTTTTTGGCGTAATGACCCTATTGAAATAAGGGGCAAAATCCTTAAGAATCGATACAGTATAAGGGCCAGCGGCTACAATTACTTTTTTAGCCTTAAGGGCATTTGTTTTTTTGGTCTTTGTATTTAAAATAGATATTTCAAATCCCCCGTCTTTTTTGACCAGGCCAGCAACCTCATGACCGTATTTAATTTCTCCACCCTTTTTGGCTATGCCTAGGCGGAGTTTTTTAAGCAACTCTGTTGGGTTTAAGGTGCCCGAGTACTCTTTTCGTTCTCTTACCAAGATAGTATTAACGGGTATGGTCATCCCAAATTTTCGAAAGGCGGAACTTTGCGAGGCTCTATTAAAATCTTTTTTCTGCTTCTTGAATCGGAACGAATCAATAGTATCGTATTGATTTCTATGAAAAAGATAAGAGACCGGGGATGTCGTATAAATATCCTCTACAGCATGTTTTTCTTTAGGGTTTTCAGCGTTTAAGAAGGCAATTATATTACCTACCTCTTTTACGGTGATATTATGAGCATATGAAAACACATCTTTTTTTGGGCCTAAACTTCTAGAAATACGAGCAGTTCCAAAACTCGACCCGTGAAGATAATCTTCTTCCTGTCGCTCAATCAGTGTTACTTTTGCCCCACGCTCAGCTAGTTTCCAAGTTGCTGAAGTGCCCATTAGTCCACCACCAATAACTACAATATTTTCCATGGATGTGATTTAGTTTCTTAAATATATATTCTAATTACCTCGCCATTTACTCTTCCAAGAACACTTCTTCGGTAGCCCATTAAAACTTTATCCATAGGAATAGGAACATGACCTGGAAAGTAGGATTCATATTTGTCATAAGCATCCATTACTACCCCGGAAGAAACCACATTCACTCGCATTTTTTTCTTCATTTCTAGAGCTGCCGCTTGTACAAAACTGTGAACACCTCCATTAACCATGGCCGCACTTGTAGTTGTATAAACAGGATCGTCAGCAAGTATTCCAGTTGTCAACGTAACGGAGCCTCTTTTTTTCAAACATTTGTGAGCATAACGAACTATGTTTACTTGTCCCATTAATTTACTTCGGAGACCAATGTGAAAATCTGCTTCAGACATATCTTTCATGGGTGCCCATTTTGCCTCTCCTGCAGCACAAATAATAGCGTCTATTCTACCTGATTTTTTAATTTTTTTGAAAAGTTCTTTTATTGAACGAGTGTCGGCAATATCAACAGGATAATTCTCTGAACTTCTACCTGCCACCATAACTTGATGTTCTTTAGAGAAATATTCTACTAAACGTTTTCCAATGGTGCCCGCACCACCGATTACTAATATTTTCATTCTTTATGGGTTTAAGTTAAATTGTTATATCTAAATATGTAGATGTTTGTATTTAATTTTTTTTAAAGAAGAAACTCGGCATATTGCCGCAGTAATTCTTCATTGCGTTTAAAGTAAGACCATTTGCCATGCCTAGTCATGATTAGTAAACCACACTTTTCCATGTTGGTTAAGTAGGTGGAAATAGTAGACTGAGAAAGACCCGCTTTTTCTTGAATATAGGTAACGCAGACGCCATCATTAAAATGCTTTAGTGTTTCATGAGGGGGAAAATTCTTTTCGGGCTCCTTCAGCCATTCCAAGATTTGAAGTCTTGGATTGTTCGATAAACATTTGCCTATTTCGGTAGCTAGTTTTAAATCCATGCAAACAATATATCTATAATTCTCGATATATAGAAGTGAATCTGTGAATTTAATACAATGGAGTAGGGTATTTTTTAATTCAAATTGGCCGTAAACCAGTCTATCAAAGGCTGATTGACATTATTAGGGTCTGGAAGTCCGCCACCCAAATACAAACCAAAGGCATCTTCATGGTAAGCGTGATAGGTAAAATGAATGTTATTAGTCTTAAGAATATCGACCATATTAGCTACCCAAATCAAACCGCCTTTGTCGTTTTCAAAACAGGGTGTACCAGCACCAAATTCGCCCATATATAGTGCTGCATTTCGTGCTTCAGCCCATTCGGCAATACTGCCCAAGTAATTTTCTAAAAAAGCTTTGTTGCGTTTGAGTAAGGGCCCATCTACTTTATAAAAATCCAAGCGTATTTTTCCACCGTCCTCGCCGGTTATGTTTTCACCTTTCATCCAGCCGCTGATTTGGTACGAATAGCCATGTTTGATTTCAAATCGACCTTCCGAAAAACTCATATTGCTATCATCTTCAAAATACCGATAATTCATATAAAACCGGATGGTGTTCATGCCCATATCAGAAACGCGTTGATAATCAATTTCAGAATGATGCGGCTCAATGTTATCGAACCATATGAAATTATTAAAAGCCACTCCTTGCAAGTAAATAGGGTTTTGTTCGGTATCTACCAACTGCGTGCCATTTAATTGTAATTAAGTTATTTACAGTACTTTCTTCTGTAGGTTCGTTGGGCACCTCAGAAACAGGGTCAGGAGGCGTATTCGGAAGTTGAGGATAATCACTTCCACAGGAAAGCAAAAACAGAAGCGAAAAGAGAAGAAAAAAAGGAAATTTCATAGCAGGAACTTTTCTTAAATATACGGAAATAGCCCAGATTTTGAACGCATTTAGGTGAAATCAGCCATTTGTAAAGAACCGACCAATGAGTTTGTTTTCAAGTGGTGAAATTGTTGAACTAACAACGTAAAAGCCTATGAAAACATGGGTTTTATCGACGAACAACTCCAGACCATATGATTTCTATTTCTAGTCAAATAGGTTTTAGACCACATGGTTTGTTAAAACATCGAATTTCGGATTGTAAATTGGATTGAAATGGAAGTAAAACCCTAAAAAAGAAGTAATTTTCCATAAGAAATTGAATAAATGAGTACCATGAAACAGAGAAACCTACTGCTAATCACTCTTGCACTTCTTCTGATATCGGCATGTACCGAAACAGCAAAGGAAGAAAGTCTTTTAGTGTCTGAAATACAGGAAATAAAAACAGAATTTGCTCCCGACAAACGTGTAGCACTTTTTAATATTTCCGCAGGACGAAAAGGCGATGCGATAATTTTAAAAGGCGAAAGCAACCTCCCAGATGCAGTTAATGCCCTTATGGAAAAGTTGAATTCACAGGATATAGCATTTATTGATAGTATACAGTTATTGCCTTCGCAAGAAATTCTAGGAAAAACAAACGGATTAATTAACAACTCGGTTTCAAACCTCCGCAGTAATCCCAAACATTCTGCTGAATTGGCAACGCAGGCTACTTTAGGTACTCCGGTAAAAATCTATAAGAAAGAAGGGGACTGGTATTACATTCAAACACCAGATAAATATCTCTCTTGGGTGGATAATGGGGGAATTGTCTCCCAAACCGATGCAGACCACAAAGCATGGAAATCCTCCGAAAAAATCATTTATACCAAAACCTATGGGCATTCCTATATGAAACCAGATTCAGATTCGCAGATAGTAACCGACTTGGTTGCCGGTGGAATTTTGGAGTTTTTGAACGAGCAAGACGATTTTTACGCTGTGAAGTATCCTGATGGTAGAACCGGATATGTCAGCAAGAATGAATCGCAGCCCTATGGAAAATGGATAGCTGCGATGAGTCCTTCGGGAGAATCTTTGCTAGAAACATCGAAAACTTTGATGGGCGTACCCTACTTATGGGGAGGTACTTCCACGAAGGGAATGGATTGCAGTGGTTTCACCAAAACCATCTATTTCTTAAACGGGATGGTGATTCCGAGAGACGCTTCGCAACAAGTCCACACCGGAAAGCAAATTGATGAAAACCGAAACTTCGAAAATTTAGAAAAAGGGGATTTGTTATTCTTCGGAAGAAAAGCAACAGACTCCACAAAGGAAAGAGTTGTACATGTCGGCATGTGGATTGGTAACAAGGAGTTTATTCATGCCTCAAACCAAGTGCGTGTTAGCAGCATAGACCGAAATGCCGAGAATTTTGACGAATTCAACCTGAATCGATATTTACGTTCCAAACGTATTTTAAAAGAAGAAGACAAAGATTTGATTGATTTGAAACGGACGTCCGTGTTTAAATAGAAGTATTATGAAAAAAACAGTTTTTGCACTCTTCATACTGATAAGCTCTATAATATCGGCCCAGTATGAAATCAAACCTATGGAAGGTTATTCCCAAGAAATTGGTGTTATGGTAGCTATGTTGGAAGATTTAAAGGATAGAATTACACAAGAAGTCAAAGATTTAGACCAGGCAGATACGGACTTCATGTTTGACGAAAATGCGAATAGCATAGGTGCTTTGGTAATGCATTTAGTCTCTACAGAGGTGTATTATCAAATAGAAACTTTGGAAGGAAGGCAATGGACAGCGGAAGAACAAAAACGTTTCGGCTTGGCTGGCGAATTAAACGATGAATCAAAAAAGATGTTCAAAGGAAAACCAATTCAACACTACTTGGAGTTATGGGATGAGGTGCGCGTAAAAACCTTAGTAGGCCTAAAGACCAAAGATGACGCTTGGTTTTCCTCAAGTATTGAAGAAGGTATAAACAACCATTGGGTTTGGTATCACGTGATGGAGCATCAAGCTAATCATATGGGGCAAATTGCCTTGGTAAAAAATAGGTTACCGAAGTAATACGGTTTTTTACAATTCAACTGTCTTGCCTGTTCGAAAAGATTCATCAGCAGCTAAAACAATACGAAGGCTATTTACAGCATCACGCAAGTGATTGCCTAAATCCAAATCTTCCTGAATAGCTTTTAGAAAGTATTCTTGCTCTAAAAGGCAAAGCCCATCGTGATCTGGTTCATCTGAAGTATCTATTCGTTCATCGGGTTTGGTGAAATTTCCATTAGAGTCAGTAGCGCTATGGTGCAATTTTAAAGCTCCGGTTTTAGAATGGTCATCCACACTATCTGAATCACCCTTGGCTTCGTCGACAATAGAAACACAACCTTTTGGGCCAATAACATCTTTTACAAAAAAAGCGGTTTCGCTCATCATGGGTCCCCAACCAGCTTCATACCATCCCACGGAGCCATCTTTGAACCGGACTTGCAGCTGCCCGTAATTATACATTTTTGAATCAATTTCGTCTGAAAGTCGTGCACCGATGGCACTTACGCTGATTGGTTCAGACTGTGTCATCAAACACATGACATCTACATAATGAACACCACAATCTACAATAGGAGACATAGAGTTCATTAGTTGCTTGTGCGTATACCAGTTGTCACCAGAACTTTGTTGGTTAAGGTTCATTCGCATTACCAAAGGTTTTCCGAGAGTACGCGCAACCTTGACAAACTTGGCCCAAGCAGGATGCACGCGAAGAATATAGCCCACCACCATTTTTTTGCCCTTTTGCAAAGCTAAATCAACTAACTCCTGCGCATCTGAAACGGTCAACGCCAGAGGCTTTTCAATAAAAACATGTGCATCGTTATTTAAAGCCGTTTTGACATACTCATAATGTGTATCGGGATAGGTGTTTATTGAAATCGCATCCGGATTGGTTTCTTTCAAAGCCGTTTCATAATCACCGAAGGTAGGATAGCCCCCTAGTTCCTTGGAAAGATTTTCTCGACTTTCAGGTTTTCTGCTGACAAGACCAACGATTTCAAATCCATCCATTTGATGATAGGCTCTGGCGTGGGAGGTTCCCATATTTCCACAGCCTACTACTAATATTTTTAGTTTTTTCATGTGTAAATTCCTTTATTCCAAACCAAAAGCAATAATCTGATTTCCTTTTTCCGTTCCCAATTTTTCGCCACCACAGGCTATTGCGATATACTGTTTTCCATTGACTTCGTACATGGCTGGTGTCGCGAATGCCGCTGCCGGGAGTTTGTATTCCCAGAGCAAATCTCCGGTATATTTATTAAAAATCCTAAAATAGCCATCCTTGGTGGCGCCGATAAAAAGAAGCCCATTCTCTGTAACTACCGCACCACCATAATTTTCAGTACCACTCCCTTTCCCAGCTTCACCCAACTGTGGAGTATCCCCAAAAGGAATCGACCAAATATACTGACCGGTATTTAAATCTATGGCATGCATGGTTCCCCATGGAGGGGAAATTCCAGGGAGACCCTTGCTATCCAAAAATTTATTGTACCCCGTATGTTTATAATTTATATCATCTGTTGTTTTAGCAATTTTTTCACCAACACTATGCTGTACTTCCTCTTCATATAAAAATCGAAGTAAAGCGTCCATTTCATCTTTTTCGATTTGAGGGAAACCCGTCATCATTCCTTTTCCGTTGGCAATGATATCGGCGACCTCTTTTTTGTCTTTTCGCAGTTGTAAATCTAGTAATGAAGGAAATCCGCTAGCTTTCAATCCTTCTCGATTGGTTTGATGACAACTAGCACAATAGTTTTGATAAGAGGCTCTCCCCCTTAAGGTGTTTTCAGCGACTTTATCCGCAATACCAAGTTGCAGATTCCAGGCCATTTCATTGGAATTCACATAAATGATTCCATCTTCAGGGTCGGCAGCTGTACCGCCCCATTCGGCCGCCCCGTCATATCCTGGAAGTAAAAAACTTGGCGTTAAAGCAGGTGGCGCATATTGACGTTTGTCAGAAGCCTTAAAAATTTCAAGCAATTCTTCTTTGTTTTCTGCGAAAGGACTAATATCCGCCTCGGTCATATCTTGCGACTGTCGCGCAAAGGGTTTGGGTTTAACAGGCAGGGGCTGCGTTGGCCATGCCTCTTCACCCTTAATAGTAGAATTTGGCATTGGCACTTCTGCAATATCAAATAAGGGTTTACCCGTAATCCGATTAAAAACATAAACATAACCTTGTTTGGTGACCTGGGTGACCACAGGAATTTTTTTGCCATTCCGCTTAACCATCAAAAGATTGGGTGGGGCAGGAGGGTCACGATCCCAAATGTCGTGGTGTGTAAATTGAAAATGCCAAAGACGTTTTCCAGTGTTTGCATCCAGGGCTAAAAGACAATTGGCGTATAGGTTACTTCCCAAACGGTCGCCTCCATAAAAATCAGGCGCAGCGGAACCTGTGGGCACATAAATGATTTCTGCCTCTTTATCGACCGCCATTCCAGCCCAATTGTTCGCAGCACCAACTACTGGACTTTCCCTTGGGTCTGAGCTCCATGTATCAGAACCTTCTTCCCCTTTTTCTGGCAGGGTATGAAAAACCCATTCAACTTTCCCTGTAATGATATTGAAAGCGATAATGTCTCCCGGAGGAGCGCCAGCACCTTCTGATAAACGCAATGGCATAACAATAATATCTTTGAAGACCGCACCCGGAGTATTTGAAATCACGAACTTGTTTTGAGCGGATTTTGGCATTCCTGAACGCATATCGACTTTTCCTTTATCTCCAAAGGAAGGAATAGGTTTCCCCGTTAGGGCATCCAAGGCGAAAAGATTAGAACCCCTTGTACATAGAATTCGTTTATCATTGCCTTTTTCCCAATACGAAACACCCCGAGAAGTCGAATGCCAGACCTTGACGGAATCACCAAACTGCCAAATTTCTTTTCCAGTTTCGGCATTTAGCGCAACAACTCGTAATGCCGCGGTAACTCCGTATAAAATAGAATCAACGACAATAGGGTTCATTTGCATTTGTCCAAAATCGGTGGCTTTGTATGACCAAGCAACTTTCAGGTTTTGAACATTTTCAGGTGTAATTTGTGAAAGCGTAGAGTAGTGGCTTCGGCCTGAGTCTCCCAAATAAGAAGTCCATGTGGTGTATTCTTTTTTGGCAGTATTTTTTTCTTCGGGATGGCATCCCACTATCATTAATACCAATACAACAAACAGGCATTTTTGTGATGACATCGAATTTAAAATTTTGATTCCTATTTAAAAGTAAGCAAAAAGACAATGTTCCCAAATCAGAATAGCACCAACATCTTTTTTGAAAAAATAATCAGCGCTTAACACCATATGAAGTTCTGAAAACCTCTTTGTCCCAAGATTCCAGTTTACTGCTTAAGGTAAAACGTGATTTTAGTACAACCAGTGTTAGACTCCCTAGTTGTTAAGATAAGTGTGTTGCCGACTATTTCCATTGTTGCGGTACTGCACTCTTGGGCTACAGGCCCTTCATCTACGCAAAGCTCTAGGCTACGGCCACTTAAGCTGAAAGTACCCTCAGTTGATAACGAGATTGGAATTGCTAAGAGTACACTACTTCTACTTCTACTGAAACCACCAGAGTCAAATATGTATCTTTCAAAACGGCAAAGAAATTCTGGGTCGTCTGTGCATGGTTCATTCGAAATAAAGTCGCTGTTCTTAGCGGAATTGTCGCTCGAATCGTCACAGTTTCTTAATTCCGTGGCCTGCATAATCCAAGTCCCCTCAAAGGAAGCATCAGGTTCATCTTTACTACAGGAAATTAACAAACAGGAAGAAAAGAAGAAAATCGCATAAAAACTCTTATAATCCATAACCAGTGTTTTAGGGATTTCTTCAGCTGGCGCAAGGATGGGGCTATATGAGCACCGAAGTTGAAACCAAAGAAATCGATTGCATTTTTGGTTTTAATGGCACTTTGATGATTGAAGGTAGGGAGAACCAAGCCTGAAATATGTTAAAAGATGGCTAAAACTCGAAATTAAAGCTGAAATTTTTGATGCTGATGTAACGTAATTACTCAATATGAGCTTTTAAAGCGTTGTCCATATTACAAAAATAATTAGCAGATGGCCGTTAAAAAAGGCAATTGCTTTATGAACTCTAAAAACGAAAGTCCAGGAGCGTCATTTTTGATTTTTTCTTTGATATAGAAACGAGCTTCTGCGCGATTCCAGGCCAAGATTACGGACTTGTATTCAATATCCTTAGAGATTGCATAGATGGTCTTAAGTTGTTCTATTTGTAAGGCCAGATCTTCAATACTGCGATACTTTTTTCCTTCTCCATAAAGATTTTCTACATGTGTTTTATCCTCAGAAGCTATATTTTCAGGAGTTTTTTCAATGATGCATTGCAAAGTGTTTTCATCTGAAATCTTTTGAAGCATGTCTTGGAGTTCCTCCTGATAAAGGTAGTTGGCCCACCGTGCTCCTCAATCAATTCGTATCCGTACGATAGCACATGGTCATCAAGAGCCATATTGATGCCGAAAGGGATATATGATAAATTGATTTGGGTGTCTGTGCCTTTTTGAGGAATTTCTGCGTCTAAAAAGAAAACCGAAGAGGTGATTTGATATTCTGTACTGTCCGATTTAGGAAGGAAAGTCCGAAGGCCAAAATTTTCTGGCAAGACTGTATCAAGCCCTTTATTTGACAATAAGATATTACGCCATCCGCAGCCATCCCATTTCATTTGCAAAGTTGTATAAGTGCCTATATGGTTTTTATAAGCGCCAATTGTATTTTCATTATAACACCCACAACCATCTTCTGTAAAAGCAACTTTTAAATAGCCGTTTTTCGCATTATCTATAATTTCATATTGACCGCCATGGTCTTCCGAAAGATCGATGCGTCCGCCAGCTTCTTCCCATAGCATATCTTCTAGAGAGCCTTTCTGACTTATCAAAGTATTGACAAACATGAAATAAATAAGGGCCAGGGAAAACTTCATTTATAGTTCAAAATGTTGGTGAAACTTTGCAATGTTGAATCCATTTTTCAGAACAGTTTGGGTTTGGTCACTATCTTGATTCAACAACTGGTTGGTATGGTTAAAATGTATAAAATAAATCTTTTTCTTTTCTGAAGAGGTTAGGTTTTTGAAAAGTTCCATACTCTCAATAACGAAGGGATGCGGAATTTGTGAAATGTCCCTAGTATTCAATTCATCTCCATCATAAAAACTAGCATCTAAAAAAGCATAATCTACAGTTTTAATCGCATCTGTAATACTGGTTTCCCATTTCTCCCACTTATCAATATCAGGAATGAACAAAGCACTCTTCTCGGGCCCGATAATCTTATAACCAACAGTTTCTGAGAATTCATCACGATGAGGTACTTGCAATGGAATTACCTTAAGGTTGGAAGTCATTGAAAGCACCTCTGCATTTTCAATAGAATGCAAATCAATATTCTTTTGGGAAACCAATTGGCTCCATGGCCCATTATGCTCCAAAAAGCGTTTCATTTTCGGCATTACATAGGTCGGAATGGCATTGGCATTGGTCGCTTCTTTTCCCAAATACATGAGTCCGGAATAATGCCCTATATGGGCATGAGTTAAGAAAATGCCGTTAGGTAGTTCTTCGGCATTCCAAGAGGCATTCCTTTTTAATAGTTTTACTTGTTCGGAAATATCTGGTGATGCATCAAAAAGAAAAGTTTGCTTGTTATCATAGTCAAGAACCCCAAGCGAAACCACCTTTCTATTGGAATTTGGGTTTTCAAACAAATCAGCACAACATTCTTTTTTACAAGCAATATGGGGAGAGCCGGCATCTTGAACTGTTCCTAAAACAATAATTGAAACCCCATTATCTGCAGTAGGTTTTTCGATGATTTTATCCTCTGCAGGAGCTGTTTTGGTCTCACCCTTGCAGCCACTCAAAATAAAAAAAAGCATTAGAACTTTAAAAGTGCTTTGCCCAAAAGATGAAGTTTTAAACATAGGTTATGATTGTTATTAATCTCGTCCAAGTAGATTGGTCAATGCCGCCTCATAAGCTTTTGCATATTGCTCCATGCCCAAATCGGTAGGATGCGTACCATCAACAAATGCATCATTTGAAAGGTTGATTTTACTTTTCGGGAGTAGGTATAGATTTCTAATTCTTGCACGCTTAAAATCAAGAAAAACTTCACTTGTCCAGCGATTTAAGGTTTCATAAACTTCCTTTCTAGAACTATCAACTTCGCCATCACTATAGCCCGCATGCAGTGTTAGTAAAATTCGAGCACTTGGCCTTTTATTTCGGATATGTTGGATACTGTTGCGAAGACGTTTTTTAATTTCTTCTTCCGTATGTTTGTCATTTGGACTCAAATTTGGAAGGCAATCGAGCACATAAACCATGGCATCAACCTCGGTCACCAATTCAAGCACTTCTTGTTCCAATCGACCATTGCCTGAAAAACCTAAGTTCACCAAAGGATAATTCAACTTTCGACCTAAAATGTTGGTCCATGCCATACCAGGTCTTGAGGCGCATGCGCCTTGAGCAATGGATGTTCCATAAACTATGATTGGTTTTTCTTTTCGCTGCGGAAGAAATTTGATTTTACTTCCTTTAGAGATTCCAATTTTAAGGTTTTTACAATTGTTATAAAGCGGAAGATACAATTGATATTCGCGACCACCTTTTGGGCTTTTTTCCGTTTTGAAATGATATTGAACGGTATCTCCGAATTTTCTGCCACCACGATACCATAACCATTCCCCGGCTTCATTTTTTCCATACAAATCAACTCCGCTTACTCCTGTGGCGGGCATATGGTTCATGGCGATTTTTCCATTAACCTCGTATTCTATTTGTAGGCTATCTGCATTTGTTTGAAATCGGATAGAGAGTCCTGCAGCATGTCTAGAAAGTGACCAAACTTTATTTCTTACAGTTTTTTCAGCCTTATCGGGCAAACGATTATATCCAATATTTGACCACCCTTGACCGTCAATTTGGTCTAAGCTCTCCAAGGGATTATACCAAGAATAGTTGTTGGTTTCTTGGGCTGAAACAGGGAAAATCCCAAAAAAAAGCAATAGACAAATTCCGATGACACCTTTCATAAATGTTTTTTTAGTTTTTGACCTCCCTTTCCCCAGTGTGATCCACTCCTTGAGCGCGCTCTAATTCAATCATGGCTTTGGGTCTAAAATTAGTAATTAGTGCCCGGCGGTTATTATCGGTTGAGTTTCCTCGACTGTAATGCAAAGTACCTCCTTGATGAAACACACATGACCCTGGTTGAAGCTCAATAAACACCGAATTTTCTTCGGTCCCCTCACATTTTAATGCCCCTTTGTTGCCAGTTTGAGAATGCGGTAGAACCGGGGAAAGATGAGATTTAGGGGTATACCACATGCATCCATTTTCTTTGTAGGCGTGGTCGATAGCGACCCAACAACTGGCGGCGCGTTTATCAGGCATATCAATCCAATAGGCAGCATCTTGATGCCATGGCGTAATCGTATTTGTGTTTGGCGCTTTGTTGATGAGCATGTCAAAATCAAGTTCGATATCATCGCCCATTAATATTTTTGCTATTTCCAATGACTTCTTATGGATGGGTTTAGTTAATAATTCAGGCACTAACTTGGTAGGCACCATAATCTGGGTAATCTTTTCTTTCTTTTCGTCACAGCCAGAAAGGTCGGAACGATAACGGGAAGCGTCAATTCGGTTGTCCAGAAACGAGTTGTACATATTACTGTAATAGTCCACGTCCGGTTTAGAAATCAAATTTTCTACTACCAAATATCCCTCTTGTTCAAAGAATGATTTTTGTTCTTCTGATATCATAGGTATGACGTTTAATTGCTATGAAAGGTAAAGAAAAATTCATTTTGAAAATTATGATTCAAAGGGTTTGTCCCGATTGACGGATTATTGCTTAAATTGAGGCAGCATAACCAATCAACCTATTTCCATGTCACAACTTGCAGCAAACGTTTCCAAGCGCCTTTTTTCTTTGGATGTATTTCGCGGACTCACCATGTTCCTACTAATAGCGGAGGCGGCAGGTTTCCATCACAATTTCACGGAGTTGGCCGAAGGGACGGCTTTTTCAGGGCTGGCCCACCAATTACATCATCATCCTTGGAACGGTCTTCGATTCTGGGATTTAATACAGCCCTTTTTTATGTTTATTGTTGGGGTTGCGATGCCCTTTTCCCTTAGAAAGCGATTGGCTTCTGGAAGCAGGAGTGCTGCTACGAAACACATTCTCAGACGTTGCTTTTTACTTTTTGCCTTTGGGGTTCTATTGCATTGTGTTTACAGCCATGCTTTGGTTTGGGAGCTTTGGAATGTATTGGTGCAATTGGCTTTCACCATTTTGATTGCCTATGCCCTAATGAACCTTCCTCATAAAGTACAGATTGCTGTTTCAATAGGTTTACTGGTTTTGACGGAGGTCCTATATCGTGTTTATAATCCTGAAGCACCGTATGCGCAGGGTCATGAAAGTTTTGGTTCTTATATCGACATGTTGGTTATGGGACTCGAAAATGACGGCTATTGGGTATTCGTCAACTTTATTCCGACAGCGGCGCATACAATTTGGGGTGTGATTTGCGGACAGATTTTATTATCAAATACTCATGCTAAAGAGAAAATAAAACCTTTTTTGATTTGGGGAAGCGCTATTTTGATTTTAGGCTTTGCAATGGATTGGCTCAACATAACTCCGATTATTAAAAGAATCGCTACTTCTTCGTTTACATTGGCTTCCGGAGGCTTTGCAATATTGACCTTGACCTTGTTTTATTGGGCGATTGATGTAAAAAACAACCATTCTAAATGGCTTAAGATATTCTCTGTGGTAGGTACAAATTCTATTTTTATTTACCTATTTGCAGAAACGGTTGGCGTACAATGGTTCCGTGGTTTTGGAAAAATTTGGACCGAGGGACTTTTATCACCATTAGGGCTTTCAGAGAATTTGATTATGGTAATCAATTCACTTTTTGTATTGTTCATTTTCTGGTATATCACGTATTTCTTGGATAAGCACAAGGTGTATTTTAAAGTTTAATCCAACCAAATCTAAGCTATGGAAGCAATTAAAAATATCATTATCACGACACTTTTACTACTATGCACAGTTACGAGTTGCTTGGCCCAAAATGAAGATGATTGGAAAACACTTTTTAATGGAGAAAGCCTTGAAGGGTGGACAACCAAAATCCACCATTATGAAGTGGGGGATAACTATGGCGACACTTTTCGCGTAGAAGACAGTGTTATTAAAGTGCGCTATGATAAGTATGAAGGGGATTTTAATGACCGTTTTGCGCATTTATATTTTGACGAATCTTACTCTTATTTTCATTTGTCGATGGAGTATCGTTTTGTGGGAGAGCCACATCCAGGCGCTCCAGTATTTATAGTTCAAAATAGCGGCGTGATGTTTCATTCGCAAGATCCTAGAACCATATTGAAGGAACAAAACTGGCCTATATCAATAGAAATGCAGTTTTTAGGAGGGGTAGAGATGGGAAAAGAACGACCAACAGGAAACATGTGTTCACCAGGAACAGATGTAGAATACGAGGGAAAAATCGACCCAAGGCATTGCATCAGCTCCTCTTCAAAAACCTATTTTGGAGAACAATGGGTAAAGGCCGACCTAATTGTTCGTGGAGACTCTCTAGTCACCCATATCATCAACGGGGAAACCGTTTTGGAATATACTAAACCTCGTGTAGGAGGTGAAGTTGTTTCAGGCCACGACCCAAAAATGAAACCTGACGGACAATTACTAAAAGAGGGGTTTATCGCACTACAAAGCGAAGGACAACCTATAGACTTTCGAAACATCAAAATCAAAAACTTAAAGGGTTGTTTGGATCCTAAGGCCATAAATTATAGGAAACACTACATCAAATCGGATGCTAACTCCTGTGTGTATTAGTAGGGTATTTTATTTTTCATAAAGCTCAAGGGGTAAATCATCCGGATCACTGAAAAATGTAAATCGTTTACCCGTAAGTTCATCTGTTCGAATAGGTTCTACATCAATATCTTTTTCCTTTAGATTTGAAATAACCACTTCAATATCATCCACTTCAAAAGCCAGATGCCGTAGACCTTGTGCTTCGGGGCGAGATGGTCTTTTCGGTGGATCCGGAAAGGAAAACAATTCGATGATGTAATTCCCGTTTAGCGCCAAATCCAATTTATAGGATTCACGGGCAGCTCGATAGGTTTCTTTAATAATTTCCAAACCCAAAACGTTCACATAGAAATGTTTTGATTTTTCATAATCGGAACAAATGACTGCTATATGGTGTATTTTATTGAAGAGCATATTATAAATCCTCAGGATATTTTCCACCAACCGTCCATCCTCCGTCAACGGGAATGGTTTGTCCATTGATATGGGAGGCATCCTCAGAAAGCAGAAAAAGAACCGTTTTCGCAATATCTTCAGGTGTGCCAACACGTTCATTCGGATTTAATTTCCCCCAAATACCTTCATAGTCTGGTTGTTCCTCTCGTGTCCTTTCCGTCAAGGTTGCCCCTGGAGCAACGGCGTTTGCAGTGATTTTGTATTTGCCTAAAACGTAAGCCAAATTCTTCGCCATCATCCGGAGTGCGGCTTTGGTCATCCCGTAAGCCGTGAGATGCTGATAGGCCTGAATGCCAACTTGGGAGGACATGAAAACCATACTGCCACGGTCACCTTGCTTAATCATTTCTTTTGCTGCTCTTTGGGCCAAAAAGAAGGCACCTTTTAAGTTGAGGTCCATGACCTTTTGGAAGGAATCTGGAGTGAATTTCAAAAAATCCCCGAAAAGTGTAATACCCGCATTAGGAACAACAAAGTTTACCTTTCCAAAATTGGAAAGTGCGAAATCTACCATTTCATTAATTACCGAAATCTTTCCACTATCTCCCGGAAATGGAACACACATGCCAGGGTGGATAAGGTTGATTTCGCTTGTAGCCCTATTTGCCTTGTCTGTATCAATGTCATTCAAGATAACTTTTGCACCGCTGGCGACTAAAAGTTGAACCACAGCATAACCAATGCCTTCACCAGCTCCGGTAACAATGGCAACTTTATCTTTTATTCCTGAGTATGACATCAATCTTTAAAATAGGTTATTTGTTTTCCGACTACGTCTGGGTGGTATATGAATAATCCACCGCTAAGCGGAAATTTTTTGAGCTGCTCATCGTTCAAACCGCTCCTTGCAGTTGTAATATACAAAGTCTTTAAATCTTCTCCACCAAAACAACAAGATGTTACATGCGGTGCTGGAACATCAATTTGTTTTAAAACTTGACCTGTTTTTGGATTCCAGCGTCGGATGCAACTTCCGCCCCAGTGAGCAACCCAAAGCATATTTTCCGAATCAATACACATTCCATCGGGCGAGCCAAAATCTTCAGGGATTTTAAATCCAATCTCATCATTGGAGAGTTGACTAGTTGCCACATTAAAATCATAGGAGCGGATTTGATGTGTCGGAGAATCGATAAAATAGAATTTTTTATTGTCGGATGTCCAAGCCATTCCATTTGAAATGGTGGTTTTTTGAATTTTGATTGAGGTTTCAAAATTTGGAGCTACGCAGTACAGATTTCCGGTTTTTTGAATGAATTGTTTATGCA
The DNA here is from genome assembly GCA_947500435.1 of uncultured Flavobacteriaceae bacterium. Taxonomy (GTDB): domain Bacteria; phylum Bacteroidota; class Bacteroidia; order Flavobacteriales; family Flavobacteriaceae; genus Maribacter_C. The sequence continues at coordinate 52,294 of CANMRV010000011.1, read as the reverse complement.
TACTACCAATCCAGAAATCTCCATTTGGACTCACTTTTCCGTCATTGAAGCGCATTGAAGAATCATTATTTTCAAGCACATAATGCCAGGTCAATTTTTCCTTTTCCAAATCAAAAGTCGCTAACCCAGACTCCAAAGCCAACAGCATTTTGCCAGATATTGTTGGAACCGCAGCACCTATCATTTCATCAAGGGCCCATTGTTGATTTTCTCCGCTTGATGAATTATGTGAATGTAATTTACCTCCTTCGATATCAACCCAAAATAGCTGTTGTTTTCTCCAATCCCAGACCGGACCTTCCCCTAAGGTTGCTTTGGCATCGTTTAACAAATTAGCTTTTCCCATAATTTTTTTAGACATTATCGCTCCTAAAATATGACACCTAAAGATATGATTATGAAAAAGGTTTTCGCAGTATTACTATTACTTTGTTGCATTCAGAAAGTCACTTCCCAAACAGACACTATCCCCAAAACCGCATTTACGAAAATGTATCTACCTGTTTGGATAGAGGCAACCGAACATTGTATGGATGTGGCCAAAGCGATGCCTGAAGAAAAGTACAACTATAAACCAACGGAGGTTAGCAAAACTTTTGCAGAGCAGATGGTTCATATTGCAGCCGCAAACAAGTTGATAACGAATCGCTATGTTTTAGGAATGGAAGTAAAACCAAATACACCAGACGCCTCTAAATCCACAAAAACCGAAATTTTAGAAATGATGCAGGAAAGTTTTGAGTATACAAAACAAATAATCATAACTGTTCAACAAGAACAGTTAGATGAAACCTGTAAAATGTATCATAGCGGAAATGTCGTAAGCCGAGCCTTTGCGTTGTTTTTCACACAAGACCATTTGGCTAACCATCGCGCGAAATCGAATCTATATTTGCGAATGAATGGTATAGAGCCGCCTGAATATACTTGGTAATTAAACTATTTTAGAATCCCCTCGTATTTCGAAGTATTTTCTAAAAGCTCCGTTGCTGCTAAGATTGCATCATCATTTTTAAGGTAGTATTCGTACAGTCCCTCACGATAGAAATAACGCTTTACGATTTCATCTTCCAACTTGCTCTGAATTTCTTTTTGATGGGTTGTCAAAGCTGCGGTTTTGCTTTTTTCAATATCCAACAATAGTGTTTTGAAATCTTCTTCTACGGTTGAGTTAAAGATGACATCTTCTTTATCGGTCATTGCCTCTTTGATGGCCTTTTCGGTTTTGGTTTCAAAAGAGAAGTCGCTTTGTGAAACGAAGTTTTTGAAATTCTGGAAATCAGTATCTGAAAAATTAAAATTACTCACATCAACAATCTCGTTTTTATAGTGGTAATCTGTTGCAAAATCGAATATCACGTTGTTATTCAAAAGAGCCGTGGTTAACGGATTCGCTTTTACCGCTTCAACTTCGATATCAGGCAATACTCCACCACCATCTTCAACTTTTCTTCCGTTTCTAGTTGTGAATTCGTTAAAAGTCGTATTGCGAACTGCGTTGTTGTTTTCATCTCTATTCCAATAATCCAAAGATTGAATACATCTTCCGGATGGCGTGAAATATCTTGAAATGGTAACTTTCAGCTGCGTCCCATAGGTAAGTCTTAATGGCCGCTGTACCAAGCCTTTTCCAAAACTTCGAGCCCCCATAACCACAGCGCGGTCTAAATCTTGTAAACTTCCTGAAACGATTTCACTGGCTGAAGCACTGCTTCCATTAACTAAAACAACTAAGGGAATTTCAGTGTCAACAGGCTTATTCTTGGTCTTGTATTCACGATTGAATTTTTTGACTTTCGATTTTGTTGTTACAATTAACTCTCCTTTGTCAACAAAAAGATTGGTAACATTGATGGCCTCTGAAAGCAATCCACCAGGATTCCCACGAAGGTCTAAAATGATTTTTTCTGCACCTTTTCCTTGAAGATCTATTAGAGCAGCTTTTGTTTGACTTGAGGCTTTTGCATTGAATTTTGCTAAAACAATATACCCTGTCTTGTCGTCCACCATTTTGTAAAAAGGAACGGCGTCAACCTCAACACCAGCTCTTGTTATAGTAGCCGTTTTGGTTTCATCTTGTCTTTTGTATGTGACGTTTACAGAAGTGTTGTTTGCACCTTTTAAAAGCTCGCTTCCGTTATCGTCGAAATCGGCAATATTGATATCCCCTATTTTTACAATTTCATCACCAGCCTTAAGTCCTGCTTTGTCTGCAGGGTAGTCTTTGTAAGGTTCGATGATTACCAATTTGTCTTTGTATGAACGGACTGTTGCCCCAATTCCGGAGTATTCTCCGGCATTATTGATTTTATAGGCTTCAACATCTTGCTCGTTTAAGAACTTGGTATACGGGTCCAACTCATCGAGCATATTTTTGATGGCCGTATCCATCAATTCTGCGGGATTGGTCTCATCCACATAATTCATATTCAATTCCTTGAACAGCGTTGTAAAAATTTCGATTTGCTTGGCAATTTCGAAGAAATCACTCTTAAAACTACTTCCCGTAACTAATATGACTATCGCAAAAACAGGAATTAAAATCTTCTTTTTCAGTAATTTATTCATCGTTGATTTTCTTTTTGAATTTATGGAGCACCGCTTTCAAATTTTCTTCTACAAGGGCGTAATCGGGCATTTCTTTACCAAGGTATAAAAATAGAAACGCAAAAGTCCCCTTACTATTGTTAAAAACGAGCCCTTTGTTTAGTCGATAACTTTCGCGCATCAAACGTTTGATACGGTTGCGTTTTACAGCACTTTTGAAGTTTTTTTTAGGTACAGTTACCCCGGCTTGAATTGACACCTCAAAGGGGAGTTCTGTTTTGAGATATATAAGTTTGATAGGATAGTTTGAAACGGGCTGCCCCTCTGCAAAAAGTTGTTCTATTAACTTTTTACTCTTCAATTTTTCTTTTCTGGGAAACGAGAACGCCATAAGGCTATAAAAGTAAACATTATAGGCTGGTTTTAGTTTATGATAATTGTCATAGTTGTCACGGCCCTAAGACGCTAAATTAGTCGAGGTTCAAAAAACCTAATAAAGTCAAGTTAACCAAAACCATAACGGATATGGGCGAATTGAAAGTTGAACGTTTATCAGGAAGTATTTTACGAGAGAGGTACATTTCACAGTTATTGGGTGATTTGGAAGCTTTGGAACAAATGCTGAATACAGGAATGTTCGATACGAATATTCATATTGGCGCCGAGCAGGAATTTTGTTTAGTCGACGAGCAATGGGAACCTTCAAATAAAGCCTTGGAGGTTTTAAAAGCTATAAATGACCCTAGTTTCACTACCGAAATAGCACTATATAATCTTGAGGTTAATCTTAACCCATTGCTACTTGGCGAAGATTGTTTCTCAAAAATGCACGAGCAACTAGACCAATTAATGTCCAAGGCAAAAACGAATGCGGCAAAGCATAATCTTAAGGTTATTTTGACAGGAATCTTACCAACTATCGATTCACGCCATTTACTCACTTCATATATGACTCCTGTGAAAAGGTATCAGGTGCTTGACGAGACCATTCGTGATTTACGTGGCGATGACCTTGAGCTACACATCAAGGGAGTAGACGAAATAAATTTGCACCATGATTCCATTCTTTTTGAGGGATGTAATACCAGTTTTCAGGCACATTTACAGCTAGATGCCAATGATTTTGTTGATAGTTATAATTGGGCCCAAGCCATTGCCGGCCCAGTGCTATCAATTTGTGCCAATTCACCAATATTGATGGGAAGGGAACTTTGGCAAGAAACCCGAATTGCCCTTTTTACCCAGAGTGTCGATACTAGAGCAAGCAATTTTCTACTCAATGAGCGTGATGCCAGGGTCGGGTTCGGAAACGATTGGGCGAGGGGTACGATAGTTGATTTTTATAAGGATAGTGTGGTAAATTTTAGAAGCCTTTTGACTGCGGATTTCCAAACGGAAAGTCTATCTGAGCTTGAAAAAGGGAACATTCCCAAATTGAAAGCATTGCAACTGCACAATGGCACGGTGTATAAGTGGAATCGGCTTTGTTATGGTGTTACCGAGGGCAAACCCCACGTGCGCATCGAGAATCGCTATATGCCTTCTGGCCCCACAACAACGGATGAGATCGCCAATTTTATGTTTTGGGCGGGAATCATGCAAGGTAGACCAAAGCATTTGGATAGCATTCATGAAAAAATGGACTTCAAGGATGCAAAAGGTAACTTTTACAATGCCGCCCGTTACGGAACAGCCGCCCAATTTTATTGGGATGGAGAACTTATTCCATGCAAAGAATTATTATTAGACCATTTCCTGCCTATGGCCTATAGAGGTCTTTATCGAATGAATGTTTTACCCAAGGACGCCGAAAAGTATCTGGCCGTTATAGAAAACCGGATAAAAAATAAAAATGGTGCCCGATGGATGGTCCAAAGCCTTCGGAAACTTAAAAAGGAACATAAAACTCCGGATGCCTTACGAATTCTAACTGCAAGTATTTATGAACATGAGCAAAAAGGATACACCATAGATGCGTGGCAATTGGCTCGCGGAAGTGAATACATTCCAGAGGAAAATCAAAAACAATTGCGCCATTACATGAACACGAAAATTGTAACTGCCCAAGAAAATGATAGCGCAGATTTGGTACTAAGAATGATGGAATGGCGGAACATTCATCATGTACCCATAATGGACATTCACTTTAATTTGGTAGGATTATTAACATGGACTGATGTAAAAAATTATAAGGACAATCCCAAGGAACGGAAGAAACCTGTTAAAAGTATTATGAGAACAGATTTGATAACGGCGACATCGGCTACTACACTTCATGAGGCAAAGGACACTATGAGACAAAATAAAATAAATTGTCTGCCGGTAATTAAAGGCAAAAAACTAGTAGGGATTATTACTACAAATGACCTTTGAGGGATGACCGAATCGATAGAAAAACCCCGAAGTATTGAACAAATCAGCCGTTTCATAGGTAAGGTAGATGGTGAACAAAACGGACCAACTATTATTTGTTTTGGAGGTATTCATGGTAACGAACCGGCTGGAGTGAAGGCTCTGGAAAATCTTTTTGAAAAATTAAACAAGGGTTCTTTTGAAGTTCGAGGAACACTAATTGGAATTCGAGGAAATATTCCTGCTTTATTACAAAGAAGAAGGTTTTTGAACCAAGATTTAAATCGCCTTTGGACGGTTGAAAAGATTGGCGAGATTAAGAACAAACCTATCTCAGAACTGGAAGTAGAAGAAGTTGAATTACTAGAAATTGAGCGGATAATTTCAGGAGCCTTAGGTTCTTATGAACCCCCATTTTATTTTATTGACTTCCACACCACTTCAAGCAAAACACTTCCATTTATAACAATTAATGACGCATTAATAAACAGAAAATTTTCGAAACAATTTCCTGTACCCATTATATTGGGGATTGAGGAATATCTAGATGGGCCTCTGTTGAGCCGTATGAATAAAATGGGCTACGTCTCATTGGGTTTTGAATCTGGTCAGCACAATGAAGAGTCCGCAGTAAAGAACAGCATTGCTTTCCTGTGGTTGACTTTGGTTTTTTCAGGAATGATTGAGAGACAGGAGGTTGAATATTTTGAAATATACTACAAGCAGCTAGATGCTTCAGCGAAAGCGGATTCTAGATTTTACGAAGTAGTTCACCGCCAAGGATTAAAAAAAACCGATGAGTTCAGCATGCTCAATGGTTATGAAAGTTTTCAAAAGGTAACAAAAGGTACTTTATTGGCTATTCAGAATAGAGAGAAGGTTTTTGCGGAGAAAAATACAATGCTGTTTATGCCATTGTATCAACAACAAGGTGCTGAAGGCTTCTTCCTTATTAAAAACATCCCAAGGTGGGCATTGAAAACATCAGCAATTCTTCGAAAAACAAAGTTTGACAACTTACTAACGCTCTTACCTGGAATAACTTGGAGTAGCTCCGCAAAAGAAAGTCTTTTGGTAAACCTTTCCGTAGCCCGCTTCTTTACCAAATCGTTTTTCCACTTGCTTGGTTATCGCAACCGAGAGGTTGATAAAACACATGTAATGATGTATAATAGAGAGCGAACTGCTAGCAACCACATGTATCGAAACGAACCCTGGTACTAGTTAGTTTTTTGGCATTGGCGTCGGCTGCCAAATATTATTCTCTTGATTCACATCAGCCATCAATTGCGATGGATCAATCATAATAGCCTTGATATCTTCCAAAGGTCTATCAATACTAAATCCATAGGATGGGTTTGCCCAAGCCCAATCTTCCAAAACCGTTCTTTTCAACTGCGGATATGGGTTCTCCTTTTCGCCTCGCATCATACGCAAGGGCGCGTAAAAAGTTTCTTGTGTACCATCATTATAAACCACTAAAACATCTATTGGCATAGGCATTAGTCCGTTGCGCTCCATGCTGATTTTTGTTTTTTCTCCTTCAGCAGCCACTTCTTTGATTCCATAATCGATGGTATTTGTGGTTTGTGTCCAGTCCATTAGATACCAGTCCAATTCCATTCCAGAAACTTTTTCAGCACTTCTCTTGATGTCATTGGGCACGGGATGTTTGAATTTGAAATCCGCATAATACTTTTGGAGGGCTTCCATGAGTTTATCTTGACCTATAACATAGCCCAACTGAGATAAAAAGATAGATCCTTTTCTATAGGCTGAGGCTCCGTATGGGCCATTCGAATCGTAGCGATCTGCATGGGTTGTCTGGGGTTGTTCTTTGCCCGAAGCAACTAAGTTGAAATAACTGTTGTAAGAACTTTCAAAGGGATTTCGCTTGTCCTGTTGTCTAATTTCATTGCTGCAAAGGGCAGAAACGAAAGAGGTAAATCCTTCATCCATCCATTCATGCTTGGCTTCGTTGGTTGCCAAAATATGTTGAAACCACGAGTGCGCTAGTTCGTGAATCATGGTTCCAATAACGCTTCCAGGTTTATCCCCTCCGGTAATTAAAGTGGCCATTGCGTATTCCATTCCACCATCGCCACCTTGAATAACAGAATATTGTTTGTATGGATATTCCCCGATATTCTTGCTGAAAAAACGCATTGCCTTTTCGGTCAAGGGCTGCACCTTCGTCCAAGTATCTCGATATATCGAATCATTTTTATAAAGGAAGTGCAGTGTTGGTCCATCTTCCATTTGCAAGGTGTCATGCACGTATTCAGGGTCGGCGGCCCACATAAAATCATGTACCATTGGCGCTTTAAAGTGCCATGTCAAGGTCTTACCTCTTTGCTTTTTAACTTTAGTCCCAGGAACTTCATAACCATGCCCAATTTCTTCTGGATTTTGAAGATATCCCGTTCCGCCTACAATGTATGTTTTGTCAATGGTCAGTTTCACATCAAAATCACCCCAAACACCATGAAATTCACGAGCGATATACGGGTCGGCATGCCAGCCTTCAAAATCATATTCAGCTAACTTTGGATACCACTGACTCATAGAAAGCGCAACACCATCTTTGTTATTTCTCCCTGAACGTCGAATTTGAACGGGGACTTGACCTTTGAATTCCATATCAAAAGTGCTTTTTCCACCAGCGGGAATTGGTTTTGCCAAGTCAACAACTAAGACAGTACCCTCCTCATTGAATTTGACATCAATTCCATCTTGCTTCAAGGAGGTCGGATGCAAATAACCAATCTCAGTTTCTGTAAGCGTGGCAATTCTACTTTTCTTTTCTGCGGTGGTCATTCTTCCATCGGGATCTGCAATGCTTTGCAATCGCATATCCATTTCGCTTCCAGGTTGGAAGGCATTGAAATAGAGATGATAATACACGCGTGTTATTTCATCTGGAGAATTATTGGTGTAGACCAGTTTTTGGGTTCCCGTGTATTGGAAGTTCTCTACGTTCATATCCACGACCATGGTATAATCCACGTGCTGTTGCCAATAATTAGAGGTGTTTTGGGCATTTATTAATCCCAAACACCCTAAGAGAACAAAGAGAAATGTTAAAGACTTACGATTTTTATACTGCATGGTATATTATAATTGAATTTTTCCAGAGCTTACACTTTGGGCCATAATCAGGGCATTGTAGGCGTTTACGATTCTTCCTGAAGTTGATATTTCATCTAAACTTGCAACCTTAGCGGCATCACCACCTAATGCAACTTTTGTTTTTACGGGAAGGCCCGATTTTAAAATAATCTTTTTTACCTGAGCCGCGGTCAATTTAGGGTATTGCGAACGAATTAAAGCCGCCACTCCCGCTACTGCTGGAGCAGCCATTGAAGTACCTGGTGAATATTCATAAGTATTATTCGGATAGGTTGAATAAATGTCCGTTCCTGGAGCGAAAACATCGACATTTATTTTTCCATAATTTGAGTAGCTCGCCACAAGTGTTCCACCATATTTTGGGTCCAAGGCACCTACGGTAATCACATTATCTGCAATTTCTGGGCCATTATTAACAGCATCATTCGGAAAATTTGGTTCATTTGGGTCATCTAGATTTGCACCGTCGTTACCCGCTGCATGAACAAAAAGCACATCTTTTGAGGCAGCATATTTTATAGCTTCGTATACCCATTCTGCATTTGGAGAAAAACCCTTTCCGAAACTACCATTAATGATTTTGGCGCCATTATTTACGGCATATCGAATACCTAAGGCAATGTCTTTGTCATATTCGTCACCATTTGGCACCGCACGAATACTCATAATGGCCACATTGTTCGCAATACCATTTGCCCCTTTTCCGTTGTTTCTTTCGGCTGCAATGATTCCGGCAACATGTGACCCGTGGCTTTCATCTTCATTTCGACTTTGTGGATTTCCATTCCCATACTTCGTGTCATTTATATCATACGGATTGTCGCCCACTTCTTTCCTTCCATCAAAATTTACATTATAATTATAATTGGCTTGATCAGAAAAATGTTTGATTCCATCCGAAAGAAGTTCCATAAAACTTGGTAAATCATCAGCATATGAAAATGCCTGAAGTGCAACACCTACGGTTTGCTGCATTGCCTCAGTTTTCGGTTTAAGTGCAGAAACCTCTTTTTTTGTATAATTTGATTTTCCGAATTCCTTTATTAGTTGCTCATGAGAATTTTTTACAGCCTGCAGAAATTGCTCATAATTTTGTTTGCCCTGAAGGGCTTTGGTATATTCGGCATCCACTTTTGCTTTTGCTTTTGCCTGCATCGCGGCATCACCCAGTTTTAGCTTAACAATTCGCGCGGCTTCTAACTGCTCATTATACGATTCACCTAAAAAATTATAGCCATGAACATCATCTATATATCCGTTGTTATCATTGTCTTTTCCATCTCCAGCTCTTTCGCCTTTGTTGGTCCAGAGCACATCATCTAGATCTTCATGTTTTAAATCAACTCCTGAATCGAGGACAGCTACAATTACCTTCTGACCTTTCTTATTTCCAATGATTTCTCGGTATGCCTTATCAACACTCATACCGGGGATAGTATCTGTTACTAAATCCAAATGACCCCAGTTCTTTTTCTGTACCTCCGTTAGGTCAGCTATTTTTGAAGGTGTTGTATCGATGTTTTCAATCGGAGTTGAAATTATTGTGGTCGCTCCACAACCCATTAATACGGCAGATATGCAGATTGCAATACTAGATTTTGAAAATAATTGTTTCATAGAGAATTTTTTTGTTGGCATAAAGTTCTGGAATTTCTTTTGTTTCTCTTCAAGAAAAAAACATGCCAAAAATGAGGTAATTACATTTTCAACGATTTAAGAAAAAAGTTCATCAAAGGTAAAAATTTCATTCAGGCGGATTCCTTTTTCAGTTTTTTGCAAGTTACAAATTTCATTATGGGCATCATGCTCGAAGAATAAAAGATAATCTTGAGCTGCTGCACTTTCGAGAAATGTAGCTTTTTCATCCATAGTTAACAAAGGCCGTGTGTCATAGCCCATAACGTAGGGTACAGGAATATGCCCAGCGGTAGGAACTAAGTCGGCAACAAAAACAAGGGTCTTGCCTTTGTAATTTATATGAGGCAGCATCATTTTCTCGGTGTGGCCATCAACAAACAAAATATCAAAACCCAGCTCTGAGTTTAAAGCCATTGAGGTATCACCTCGGGAAACAAATTTCAATTGTCCACTTTCTTCCATAGGCAATAAGTTCTCTTTTAAAAAGGAAGCTTTTTCGCGAACATTGGGTTGCGTAGCCCAATGCCAGTGGTTTTCGTTCGTCCAAAAAATTGCATTTTTAAAAGCTGGTTGATAGCCTGTTCGGTCTTTGTTCCATTCAATACTTCCTCCACAATGGTCGAAATGCAGATGTGTCATTAAAACATCAGTGATGTCATCACGATGAAAACCAGCTTTTGCAAGTGACTTATCCAAAGTATGTTCGCCCCATTGATAGTAATAGCTAAAGAACTTCTTCGATTGCTTGTTCCCTAAACCGGTATCGATTAATATGAGGCGCTCTCCATCCTCAATCAGTAGGCTTCGGGCGGCCATATCAATCATATTATTTGAATCTGCCGGATTCGTTCTCTGCCAAAGTGTTCTCGGTACTACACCGAACATTGCACCGCCATCAAGTTTGAAATTTCCTGTTTCTATGGGGTAGAGTTTCATAGACGCTTTTTATTCGTTGCAAATTAAGAATAAGCATTGAGAGATGAAATCTTTTAGCGGTATCTTGCCTATGCTTCAGCTGATGGAATGATATACCGCTTGTTAGGGTTTGTTTTTCAATATCGTCTCCTTATTTCGTTTCATCTAGAAGGGTGGCTAATTCTTTGCCATAATCTATAAACGCAATGGTTTCATCGGTTCTCGCTAATTTGATTTTGTCAAAAATAACGAGTGCTTCGCCATTACTTTCTAAATGATAAATCTGATGATTTTCGAAAAAGCGAATAATTTCATCTGTAAAAAATGACCGAATTTCAGACTCTTTACTTCCCATAATCAGAAACTTTCGGGAAAAATCTGGATACATCTCAAAATCAATATCCTTATATCCCGTATATGCCATCACTCGGTCAAATAGTCTTTCCAATACGCCTTCTTTTTCCATTGTGAAAACGGGTATTTTTTTATTCAATTTTAAGACCATTAGCGTTGTATTGAAGGTTTCGGCAGTAAAAGCTGCACCTTCACTGAAAGTTACATCTGCAATTTCCCAAGACACATCTAAATCTTTGAATGTTCCTTTGAGGCAATTTGATTTACGTTCGATAGGTCTAATTTCAAAAAAGTGAAAATTCTTTAGGTATTTCGTGTCCCAATCTACTTGATGCGCGTATTTATAGTCTTTTTCATTTGCTAAATCTTGTAATCGTTTTTGCCTGGGCGCTAATTTCGCTGTAGAACTGTTTAAAGAAATTTTTAAAGCCCTATTATGACTAGAGGAGGAAACATGCGAATCCAATCCATTTATAATGACCTTGCCTCCCGTGTCTTTTTGTATTTTTAGGTAATCCACGATGTAATCCATATAGGTCATACCAACCAATCTTGTTTCCGACAAATCGATATTCACATCTGCACCAGAAGGAATTTGAGCCACTAATTTGTCGATTTTTAAGATGCCTAAAAAATTCGCAATCCCCTTAATATTTAAATCGTAACTGCCATCTGGTTTCTTAACCAATTCTGAACCCGATTTGTAGACCATCCTAAAAAACCGTGGAATGGAGACCCTGGCCAATAGCATGTGACTAAGCATGGCCAATAATAATCCGCCAAGTAATCCAATTAATAGATTCGTGTAAAGGGTTAAAACCATAGTACCCACAAAGAATATGAGTTGCTCGGTCCCTTGACTATATACTTGTTTGAAGACCGCAGGTGAAGCTAATTTAAACCCCGTATAAACAAGCAAAATAGCAAAAGCACAGAGCGGTACTTGTCTCATGATTGGGCTTAGTACCACAATAAAAAGTAATAACAACAGTCCTTGATACATATTTGACCACTTTGTCTTCGCACCATTGTGGATGTTAACCGTACTTCGAATAATCACAGCAATAATAGGCAATCCTCCTATCAAACCAGCCGCCATGGTACTTAATCCAATGCCTGTCAAATCCTTATTCAAATCCGTCTTTCTCTTGTAAGGATCAATTTTGTCAACTGCTTTCGCAATGGCCAATGATTCAATGCTTGTTATGATTAAAATGGAAAATACGGTTGTCCAAAATTCAATGGTATTGATTTTACCAAAATTGGGGTGCATTATTGAATCCATAATGTTATCGGGAATGTCCAATAGTAGATTGGGCCCTACGTCATATGCCTTTCCAAAGAATGAAAGAGTATGTTGGTCAAAGAAATTGAAAAAATAAACAAACGGAATGGAAAGCGCAATTACCCACATTGGCGCGGGCAGGAAATGGAAAAACCGATAACTTATTTTGGAATGGAACAACAATAAAAGTAGGCCTACCAGAGCGATAATCACCACAAAAGGATTCGCTTGAGGTAACAACACAACTGCATCAATAAGGTTTTGTATGATGCTCGGGCTATCAGAATGTGTACCCATGGCAACATGTATTTGTTTGGCAAAAATGATGATTCCGATGGCTGCCAAAATACCGTGAATCACCGAAGAATGGAAGATATCTGCTAGTCGACCCAATTTCAATAAGCCCAATAAAACTTGAATAGCGCCTGAGACAACCACTGCTGCCAATACATAATTAAAGGCTTGCCCTGAACCATCATCCATTATTGTAATGCCTAGAAGTATAACCGCAATTACCCCTTTGGCAGGTCCGTTAACTGAGATATGCCCACCTCTATAAAGTGTTGTTACAACACCACCAACAATTGCAGAAATGATACCAGACATCGCGGGTGCGCCGGCTGCTAAGGCAATACCTAGTGAAAGTGGTAAAGCAATGAGCGAGACACTCACCGCTGCTATTAAATCACTTTGCCAATTTTCAATTAAACCCTTAAACCCCTTTTTTGGTATAACTTCCATTTATTTAACTATTTGGGCTTGTAAAACATACAATTTTGAATCTGTCTCTCCTTGGCTGCATTTTTTCTCCAACATTTAGTAACACCGGTTTTGCCTCAAAAAAAATGACCAATTCGTTTGGTTTCAAATACATTGACCCGAAGTGGAGGTGAAAATGTAAAGCCAAACCAAATGGTTTTAAAAGGCTGTATGATGCTAGCCACAAACAGAGCGGGAAGATAGCATAATATTTATTAAAAAAACTTAGTGTTTTCGATGATAAATGTTAGTTTAAAATTGTTTATTTTTCGACAGAAGAGTTAGATATGGTTGAGTTAGCGGGAATTATCATTTTAGGAATCGTAGCACAATGGTTTGCATGGCGTTTGAAATTGCCTGCGATTCTTCCACTGATTTTAATTGGGTTACTGGTTGGCCCAATTGCATCGATGTATACCGAGGATGGACACAAGTTAATTGAGCCAGTTTGGAATGGCGAAAAAGGGCTTTTTCCTGGAGATGCACTGTATTACTTCGTTTCCCTGGCGATTAGCATTATACTTTTTGAAGGTGGCCTTACCTTAAAGCGTTCCGAAATTCGAAACGTTGGGCCGGTAATCACCAAATTGATAACATTGGGTTCAGTCGTTACTTTTTTTGGAGCTGGAATTGCCGCCCATTATATTTTCGGACTGAGCTGGCAGATTTCTTTCTTGTTCTCTGCTTTGATAATTGTTACCGGTCCTACGGTAATTACACCTATTTTGAGAAATATTCCCCTTAAAAAGGATATTTCAGCAGTACTTAAATGGGAAGGTATTTTAATCGATCCCATCGGAGCTTTGGTAGCAGTTTTGGTTTTTGAGTTTATTAGTGTGGGGGAAGGAAAGGCTTATACGATTACAGCTTTAATCGAATTTGGAAAGATTCTACTTTTCGGATTCACTTTCGGATTCACTTTCGCCCATGCCCTTACATTTTTGATTAAGAAGAATTTTATTCCTCATTATTTGCTGAATGTAGCCTCCCTTTCTACAGTTCTTCTTGTGTTTGTCATGTCAGACGCTTTTGCCCATGAATCAGGTCTTTTGGCTGTCGTAGTTATGGGAATGGTTATGGGGAACAAAGAACTTCCGAATATTAAGGAGCTTTTATATTTCAAGGAATCCTTGAGCATTTTGCTCATTTCTATTTTATTCATTTTACTCGCTGCGAACATCAATATGAGTGATCTTGAATTGATTTTTAACTGGAAGACCGCAGCATTATTTGGAGTTATTGTTTTTGTAATTCGTCCTTTAGGGGTATTTCTTAGCTCAATGAACTCGAATTTAAAGTTTAATGAAAAGCTTTTTATAGGTTGGGTAGGCCCAAGAGGAATTGTGGCGGCAGGTATCGCCTCATTATTTGGCTCAAAGCTTTTGAAACAGGGTGAAGTTGGTGCCGAATATATTACGCCTTTAGTTTTTATGATTGTTTTAGGTACAGTTTTGTTGAATGCGACCACCGCTAGACTTTTTGCTAAAATGGTTGGGGTCTTCTTAACTAAATCGGAAGGTATTCTTATTGTTGGGGCCTCGAAGTTTTCTCGTTTAATGGGCGATTATTTGCAAAAAAATAACCGTCATGTAGTGCTCGTTGATAGTAATCAAAACAACATAAATAAGGCGAAAAAATTGGGATTGGAAGCCTTTTCTGCAAATATTTATTCCGATTCATTGGAAGACAATATCGAACTTAGTGATATTGGGTATTTAATGTCCCTTACGGGAAATGCAGAGATTAACAGTTATGCTATCAAAAAGTTTGAAAAGCAGTTTGGAGAGCACGGCTCATTTCGTTTGGTAAGCTCAGATGAAATGAATGACCCAGAGAATAACCCTAAAGAAGGTTTGTTCTCGCATACGGATGATTTTATGAAACTGATGGAGGCAACAAGAAAATACCCGGCGATTCAAGAAATTGATTTAAGTGATACGAAGCACTATCAAGGTCTTATTGAAATTACAAATTCAGATGAAGATATTATCCCATTATTTTTGAAGGATGATCAAGGGGATTTAAAAATCATTAGTTCATTTAACCAAGAGTTTGGAGATATTCAAGAGGGCTACAAATTGGTCTATTTGGGCAAAGCTTTTGACGTTGAAGTACTAAATACTCAGACTCCACAAACTGAAAATTGAAACGAACTTTCTTCTGAAATGCCCGTTCTATCTAAGGCCCTATTCCACTATCGCAGTAAACAAGTAGAAAACCTCTAAGGGGAAACCAGTAGTAGAAAATACAATCTTCTGGGTATTTCACAGCATCAATTCACAATATACATTTATCTCAAGAATTCTTAGGAGTTTGAAAAT
Source organism: uncultured Flavobacteriaceae bacterium (assembly GCA_947500435.1). GTDB lineage: Bacteria > Bacteroidota > Bacteroidia > Flavobacteriales > Flavobacteriaceae > Maribacter_C. The sequence goes on along the minus strand of CANMRV010000011.1, from coordinate 36,994 downwards.
CTTAAAAACTTTGATTATGAATAGAGGTAAAAATTTTTTGGCGACTATTATTTTAATTGGAATACTTGCATCATGTAAGAAAGATAACGTAAGTGAAAATTGTTACGTTTGTAGCAACGAAGCGGAGTCTATTGATGTTTGTGAAGAGAATGGGAATTTTGTAGTTGACGGCGAAGTTATAGAGAACGAAAATGGGGCTTCGCTAGAGGACTTGGTTCGCGCGGTGGAAGCTAACCCAGATAACGATCCCAATCTAGAAGGTGTTACTTGTAGAAGAAAATAGCGCCCTTTCTATGATTATTTGCTAGGCATACAATAAATAAGCTCATCAGGCCTGACCTAACCATTAAAAGGCAGCGTTTTCCAAACGGTAATTCGAATATCATCTTGTACAATGGGATAATCTTTACCCGCCACTAATTGATAAAAGTGGATTGCAGATTCTCTTTTGATTTTATCTTCTAGTAGGGCATCGTCAATTTCACCGCTTTCTTGGCGCCAAGTAAAAATGGAGTTTTGTTCAATCTGAATAATACGGTGTTTCGCCGTAAATTGGGCAATGTAGGTTGTCATCGGGGCGTGAGACTTTTTAGGTTAAATACAACCGCAAAAGTAATCCAATTATGACCTTTATGTAAAAGAAGGCTGTTAAAAAGTTGTCCTGATTTCGGAAAAATGCACTACAAATGGCCTGAACCTAGTCATTTAACTTCAATACTGCCATAAATGCTTCTTGCGGCACTTCAACATTTCCTACTTGGCGCATACGTTTTTTACCTTTTTTCTGCTTTTCAAGGAGTTTACGTTTACGGGAAATATCACCTCCATAGCACTTGGCAGTAACATCTTTTCGAAGTGCTTTTGTAGTTTCCCGAGAAATGATTTTCGCCCCAATAGCAGCCTGGATTGGAATATCGAATTGCTGCCTCGGAATCAATTCTTTCAGCTTTTCACACATTTTTTTACCAATGGTTACTGCGTTATCGGCATGAATTAAGGCAGAAAGTGCGTCAACAGGTTGTGCATTTAATAATATATCAACACGAACTAATTTGGAAGTTCGCATCCCAATAGGAGTATAATCAAATGAAGCATAGCCTTTTGAAACAGTTTTCAAACGGTCATAAAAATCAAAGACGATTTCAGCCAAAGGCATATCAAAATTCAATTCGACACGCTCCGTAGTAAGATAGGTCTGATTCGTGATTTGCCCTCTTTTTTCTATACATAAAGACATCACATTACCCACAAAATCTGATTTGGTAATTATGGTTGCTTTGATATAAGGTTCCTCAACTCTATCTATGCTTGAAGGGTCTGGTAAATCTGTAGGATTATTTACGATTAGAGGAGTATCCGGATTTTTACGTGTAAAAGCATGGTAACTTACGTTGGGTACCGTAGTAATTACGGTCATGTTGAACTCTCGCTCCAAGCGTTCTTGAATGATTTCCATATGAAGCATCCCTAGAAAACCGCAACGAAATCCGAAACCTAGAGCTGCACTACTTTCTGGTGCAAAAACCAAGGAAGCGTCATTCAATTGTAATTTCTCCATGGATGCACGTAACTCCTCAAATTCATCTGTATCGACCGGATAAATTCCAGCAAAAACCATCGGCTTTACATCCTCAAAACCTCCAATAGGATTTTTTGTGGGGTTTGCAGCATCCGTAATGGTATCACCAACCTTTACTTCTCGGGCATCTTTTATTCCTGTTATCAAATAGCCTACATCACCTGCTTTAACACTCTGTTTGATTTCCTGTGTCAACTTTAGGGTTCCTACTTCGTCGGCAAAATAATCTTTATCCGTGGCAACGAATTTTATCTTTTGTCCTTTTTTGATTTCCCCATTGATAACTCTAAAATAAGTCTCCACTCCTCGAAAAGGATTGTAAACTGAATCAAAAACAAGCGCTTGTAATGATTCATCAAGATTACCTTCTGGCGGTGGAATACGCTCGATGATGGCATTGAGTATGTCCTCAATTCCGATACCCGTTTTTGCACTTGCCGGAATAACTTCCTCAGCATCGCAACCTAAAAGATCAACAATATCATCGGTAACTTCTTCGGGATTGGCACTAGGCAAATCAACTTTATTCAGAACTGGAATGATTTCCAAATCATTTTCGAGGGCCAAATACAAATTAGAAATGGTCTGTGCTTGAATACTCTGTGCAGCATCGACCACTAAAAGCGCACCTTCACATGCAGCAATTGAACGTGAAACTTCATAAGAAAAATCAACATGACCAGGAGTGTCAATCAAATTCAAAACATATTCTTGACCCTGGTATGTATACTCCATCTGTATAGCATGACTCTTAATAGTAATGCCTCGTTCGCGCTCTAAATCCATACTATCAAGTAGCTGCTCCTTCTTTTCACGATCTGTAACTGCTCCGGTAAAATCCAATAGGCGATCCGCCAAAGTACTTTTACCATGGTCAATGTGAGCGATAATACAGAAATTTCTAATATGCTTCATAAATTCTCTTCCTCAGAAATAACAAAATACTTGGGTATTTAGCGCTGCAAAGATAATGTAAATTCAAAAGGAATTAGATCTTGATCAAATGCAAGTCTATTACGGTTTTATTAACGATAAAAAATCGATAAACAGTACAATTTTCGTAAGATATTTCAGCATTAATATGTTACATTTGAGGAGATTGTCCCTTTGATGAAAGAATCCCACATTTTTCTTTTCATACTATTTTATATTTCAACCAGTTCATTTTCACAGGAATACAAGGTCGCTGGACGCGTTCTCGATCAGAATGAAAACCCTATTGTTTTCGCCAATATTCTGTTGTTAAAGACCTCCGATTCCACCATTGTAAATGGAACTTCTGCTGATGATAAAGGAGCGTTTGTTTTCAATAGCATTGCTAAAGGGAAATACCTTCTTAAAGCGAGGTATATTGAAAGTTTTTCTGAACTCAAATCAATTAATATTTCTTCGGATTTAGATATTGGGGTCCTAACTATAGCAGAATCACAAGAGCTTGATGAGGTTGTGGTTACTTATGAAAAACCAAGACTAGAGCGAAAAGTAGATCGTTTGGTCTTTAATGTTGAAAACACAGCGGTTGCCGATGGTAATATTTGGGAGCTTCTACAACAAACCCCAACTGTAAATGTTGTTAATGGGGTACTTACAATTAAAGGGAACAGAGATATTGGAATTCTAATTAACGGCAGAAAGGTAAATATACCCGAATCGGATATCATCAACTTACTTTCAGGTTCATCAGCAAGCAACGTTGAGGCTATTGAAGTGATTACCAGTCCTCCTTTAAAGTATAGCGCTGAAGGTGGAATGTTGATTGATATTAAGATGAAAAAGACCTTGGTGGCTGGGTATAATGGGGCAGTTTTCAACAATTTTACCCAAGGTGTTTTTGCAAAGAACACCTTCGGTACAGATCATTTTTTTAAAGGAAAAAAAACAAGCTTTTCGGCAAACTATAGTTTTGGTAATGACAAGGGAATTCAGCGCTATACGGACATTACATTTTTTTCGGAAAATAATGTACCTACGTCTGTTTGGACCGCAAATCGAGACCTGATTACCCGTAGAAAAAGGCACAACTTAAATGCTTTTTTAGATTTTGAAATTAACGAGAAAAATGTGCTCAGTATATCTACGATTAATGTGTTTAATCCACATGTAAATGAGTATTCTGACAATGAAACAGTGATTGATGACATGGATGACAGATTGCTATCAAGTTTTAATACCATGAATGATTCTAATCAAGAGCAGCTCAACACCTCTTTTTATGCAGATTGGATACATAGGCTAAAAAAGAAAGGGGCCGAAATTTCCTTTGGGAGTCACTATACCTATTATGTTTCGAAAAGAGATCAGGATTTAGATACCGATTTTTTTGATGTCAATGGAGCTCAAACCGGAAATAATGATTTTACGACCCAATCTCATCAGAAAATCAATTTATTCAGTATTCAAACAGATTATATTACCCCTCTCGGTAAGTCCTCATATTTTGAAACGGGGCTTCGCTACGCTGGAATTAATTCTGAAAGTGACATTTCACAGAATGGATTTGATAGAAGTCAACCAGGAATCAACCCTACTGAGACGGGAATATTTAACTACGACGAATCTATCTACGCCGTCCATACTAGTTTTAATAGAGAGTGGGATTTGTGGAGTTTGAAAACAGGAATAAGAGCAGAATATACAGAAACCAAAGGCGAATTAGATACGGGGACGGCACCAACGGAAACTTCCTATCTAGAATTCTTTCCCCAGTTTTCCTTGCAATATACACCTAGCAGAAAACATCAATTCCAATTCACCTATTATCGAAGAATACAAAGACCTCGATATGATAAAATCAACCCATTTCAGCAATTTATAAGCAATAATTCAGTAATAGAAGGCAACCCTGATTTGTTGCCAGGAATACGTAATTGGCTTGCAACTGAATATACCTTCGACCGTGATTATACGCTTTCATTCTTTTTTTTAAAATGGAAAAACCCATTTAGAGAGCAAGCTTTTCAAGACAATGAAAATAACATATTGCGTTTTATAAGTGCTAATCTTGAGGCAAACGTAGGTTATGGAATTGATTTTACGATAAACAAAGACATTTCGAAAACCTGGCAAGTAAATATGTTTTTGTCAACTTTCAATAATGAGGAACGTTTTAGAGACCTTGATTCTGGGCAAGTTTTAAGAAATACCATATGGACTGGTTTTATTCGTTTAAACAATAGCTTTTTTTTGTTACAAAACCGAAGTTTGGTAGCAGAGTTGAATATCGGATTTTATGGCCCTAGAACAAGAGGAAACTCCAAGACAGATCCATATAATAATTTGGACTTGCGTTTGAGAAAAACATTTTGGAATAAAAATGCCAGTCTTTCATTGGGGGTGCAAGATATTTTTAATCAAGGGAATCAATTTACCTATCGTCAATATCTAAATCAAAATAATTCTACTTTATATCGCCCAGAAAATAGACTACTAACTTTAGGCTTTCGCTATAAATTTGGGAATACACGCATCAGTGGCAACAAAAAAACAAAACGGTTGGACGAAAGAAGAAGGATATAGAATATTTAAAATTATGCCATTAAGCCACCACAAATACCTAAACTTACCAGAAGACAAATACCTGCCAAAATATAAAACACTTTGGCAGCTTTCAGATTCTTTTTTCTAAGTACCACACCTATAATAAGCAATAATAGAGCAGGGCCGAACATTACCAAAACAATCAGAACTACGATTCCATCTAAATTTCCGACTTCCAAAGGAATTAAATTACCCATTACATTTAGTAAATTTTATATTACCCCAATCCACAAAGCCCAGCCCCGATTAAGGTACAAATACCCGCTGCTATCAAAACTTTTTTAGCTGCCTTATTCTGTTTTGCTATTGCTAAAATGATAGCTATTAGCAATAAAACAGGAACTAATAAGAGCACCATAAAGCCAGCACCGGCCATGTCACTTATATAAATTTCTAAAGAAAACATGTTTAAATTCATAAGGCTTCTTCTTGCAACTCTTTTAATCGTTCAATCTTATCATCACGATAAAACAAATTCATTGTCTCAAAAGGAATAATCTTATAGTCCTTATTCACGATATGGACACAAGACTTTTTGATAGCTCGCACATCAAAATTATGCGCATCTATAAATTGCATAATGATAATTCGAAAGAGATTGTCATAGCCCAATTCTGGAGCATCGATTTCAGGAAGACAACACATTATGCTTTTCAAATTTTCAGAAGCCTTTTCTACGGAATTACCAGTACTGAAAAGCTCAATCATCTTACCATGCAATTGCTCATCTTGCTCGTATATGATGGTGTTCTTTCCTTCATTTAGCAAATCATCAGGGTTGATATACCGCGTTAAAGGACTCACCTCATCTCCCAATTTCAAGGCATATGCCATCACCAATGCATCAGGGTTACAAGGAACCGGAATCAAATCATCAGCTTCAAATATCGGAGACTGTTCTAATATATTTCTCCGGACTTCTGTTAGCGTAATTCGATTCTCATCAACTTCGAAGTTCTCCAAACGACCTGCAATTTGGGTGGGCTGAAAAGTCACTCCACGAATGCATTTTTGTTTTAGAGCGAAGTCAATAGTATCTCCCATTTCGTGGTCGTTTAATCCTTTTTGCAAGGTTACTACCAGTGTGGTTGAAAGATTGATTTTGTTTAGGTTTTCGATGGCCTTTAAGCGTGTGTCGGCTAAATCAGCTCCGCGTAGGGTTTGTAAAATTTTGTTGTCGAGAGAGTCAAACTGTAGGTAAACTTCAAAGTCAGGGGCATAGGTTGCTAGTTTTTCCGCGAATGCAAAATCTTTGGCGATTTTGATTCCGTTCGTATTGACCATCAAATGACGAATAGGTAGTGATTTGGCGTAATCCATAATCTCAAAAAACTGAGGATGAATTGTAGGTTCGCCACCACTAATTTGAACGACGTCGGGTTCACCTTCATTTTTGACAATCACATCCAACATCTTTTTGATTTCCTCTAGAGTTCGATGTCTTCCATACGTTGGGGAAGAACCCGCATAACAGGTGGGGCAAGTCAAATTACAACGGTCAGTAACTTCTACTACAGTCAAGCAAGAATGCTGCTCATGGTCAGGACACAACCCACAATCATATGGACAGCCATAATCGGTTTTAGTATTGAAAGTTTTCGGATATTCTGAAGCTTTATTGTAGTTACGAATATTCTTGTAGTACTCAATATCATCTGCAATTAAGACCTTACTTCTGCCGTGTTCTTTACAGTTTTTCAGCATATACACCTTGTCGTTTTCAAAAACGATTTTTGCGTCAACACGACGTAAGCAGTCGGGACAAAGACTTAAGGTAAAATCATAGTAGGTGTAATTTCTTTCCGGCATAAGCGATTCCTTTTCGCAGGGTTTGGTTATAGTATATCAAACAAATTAAGCATAATAGTTGGATGCTACTTAAACCTGCAATAAAAAAGGTATTCGGTTTTATAAACTCAATCATGAACCGAAAAGCGAAATAGGAAATCATAAAAATTTTGAAATACATCCCGTTTTCAAATCGGTTGGGTTGTTTCTGAAGTTGTTTTATAAAGATGAAAAGTAATACTAGAAATATAATTTCATACAAAGCTATTGGATGCCTTTGAAGACCATCCCCTAAATCCATTCCTAGAAAAGAATTGGTTTCAATACCATAGGTGAACTCTTTGATTCCGGCCAGAAAACATCCAATGCGACCAACGATAATTCCGAAGATAATAGGAAGCGTAAACAGGTCTCCTGAAGATTGTTTTTCACCAATGATTTTTTTGGCGAGTTCTACACCAAGAAGTCCGCCGAACAAACCACCCATAATGGTTTTATTGTTCAGAATGGAAATCCACCCTTGTTCATAATGCAACAAAGGATTCTCAAAAAAAGCAATCAATCGAGAAAGAAATAGAGCTCCGAAAATCGCCCCTATAATGATGGAGAGACGATTGTTCGCTGAAATCGAATCTGCACTTTTCTTTCGAAGAATAACATAATATCTAAATGCAACAAAGAAGGCGAGATATTCGAGCACCAAATGCATGTTGACTTTTGAGCCAAATAGAATGGGTTCAAAAGGGAGTACTATTCCTGCCATTCAGCAATAAACAAATTCGTATCGCGAGTGCCGCCGTTATTTCGATTACTTGAAAAGGCTAAATACTTACCGTCATTTGAAAAGACAGGAAAGGCATCAAAAGTTTCTCCGTGAGTAACGCGTTCTAAATTTTTTCCATCAATATCTATGAAATAGAGATTAAAAGGGAAACCTTTTTCAGCTTCGAAATTGCTTGAGAAAAGAATCTTTTTTCCTGAAGGATGAAAAAACGGACTCCAATTTGCATTGCCTAAAAAGGTCAACTGCTTTAAGTTGCCTCCATCTGCATCGCAAATAAAGAGCTCCATTTCGGTGGGTTCTACCAATCCGTCTGCTAATAAATCTTTATATTTTTTGATTTCTTCTGGGGTCTTTGGTCGGGAGGCTCGGAAGATTAGTTTTGTGCCATCTGGAGAGAAAAAAGCGCCTCCGTCATACCCCAGCTCATCCGTAATTTGCTTGACATTTGAGCCATCTAAGTTCATGGTGTACAACTCTAAATCTCCACTTCTATCCGAAGTAAAAACGATTTTATCGCCTTTTGGAGAAACCGTTGCTTCAGCGTCATATCCTTTTTCACTAGTTAATTGGGCAGTGATATTTCCTTCTAAATCCGCCACAAAAATATCGAAGGAATCATAGACTGGCCAGACGTAGTTTCCGTTCTTTCGTAAAGGTACTTCAGGACATTTCTTATCAACTAAATGCGTAGAGCCATATACATAATGTTTGTTATCTGGCAGAAAATAAGCACAGGTGGTTCGCCCAAACCCAGTGCTAATCACAGGTGGTTTTGTATCCTTGAAACTTTCTTCAATGTTCATCAGAAACATTTGGTCGCATTCCATTCCCCAAGCCTCGTTGTTCGATTGAAAAATCATTTGTTTGTCGTCCCAACTCCAATAGGCTTCTGCATTATCACCACCAAAGGTTATTTGCCGAATAGATTTAAAATATTTTTCTTCAGGATAAATTAGCGTATCGCTTCCAGCCATTAACGAAGTTTCCTTTTCGGCCGTTGGTTCTGACTTTTTGGGTTCCGACTTGCAATTAACAAAGGCGATTATCGCCAGTATCATCAAAAATTTCTTCATAGGATGCTTAATTTTGCACAAAGCTATATTCAAAAATGATGAAAAATATTTTCCTATCCCTGTTTTTGCTTGCAATACTTTCCTGTAAAACAGAAAAGCGGAAATGGATTTCTCTTCAAGAGGATGTTGCTTTTTTAGCAAGTGATAGTTTGGCAGGTCGCGAAACAGGAACATCCGAAGAACTCATTGCTGCAGAATACATTCAAAAACGAATGCAAGATTTGGGATTGCAAGCCAAAGGAAATGCAGGTACCTATTTTCAGACCTTTACCTTTAAACCTAAAACCGACCCGCATTCAGAGGTTCAATTTACAGCTGGAGATAGCACAATAACAGGAACGAACGTTCTTGGCTACATCGACAATCAAGTTGAAAAGACCATAATTATTGGAGCGCACTACGACCACTTGGGAATGGGTGGTGAAGGTTCGCTTTATAGAGAAGGAGAAGCAATACATAATGGTGCAGATGATAATGCAAGTGGAGTTAGCGTGATGCTACAACTAGCACAAAAATTAAAAGACTCTTTGAGTGGAAACAATTATCTTTTAATGGCTTTTTCAGGTGAAGAAATGGGCTTGTTGGGCAGCAATTACTTTACCAAAAACCCAACTATCGATTTATCGCAAACAAACTATATGATTAATATGGATATGGTAGGAAGACTCCGCGAAGACAAAACCTTATCCATTAGTGGAACAGGAACGACACCGATTTGGCCTCAGGTTTTGAACAGCTCAAATTCGGAATTTAAATTGGTTTTGCAAGAATCGGGCGTTGGACCAAGCGACCATACTTCGTTTTATTTACAGGATATTCCTGTTTTGCACTTTTTCACCGGTCAGCATGAAGATTACCATAAACCGACTGATGATTCTGAAAAGTTGAATTATGAGGGAATGGAACTAATTTCAAACTACATTTATCAAATCATAAGAGAATTGGACGACAGTCCGAAACTAATTTTTAAGAAGACGAAAAATGAAAGTGAGGAAGTCCCCCGTTTTAAAGTAGCCTTAGGCGTCGTACCCGACTATTTATTTGACGGAAAAGGAATGCGTATTGATGGTATTAGCGAAGATAAACCGGCTCAAAAAGCAGGCTTACAAAAAGGCGATGTGGTCATTCAATTAGGGGATAGTACAGTGGTGGATATGATGAGTTATATGCGGGCACTTTCTGCATTTGAAGAAGGAAACACTACAAAAGTTATTGTTGACCGCAAGGGAGAGCAAATTGAAGTTGGGGTGAAGTTTTAAAATTCCGTAAATTTGCCGCCCAAAAATGATTGGATAGAAATGCCAAAAATAGGAGACATACAATTACCTGATTTTCCATTGTTGCTTGCGCCGATGGAAGATGTAAGTGACCCACCTTTTCGTGCTTTGTGCAAAGAACAAGGAGCAGATGTCGTTTACACGGAATTCATCTCCTCTGAAGGGTTGATTCGTGATGCCGCTAAAAGCGTTATGAAATTAGATATCTATGAAAAGGAACGCCCGGTAGGCATTCAGATTTTTGGAGCGAATTTAGATTCCATGCTACGGTCGGTAGAAATTGTGGAAGCTTCAAAGCCTGATATCATCGATATTAATTTTGGTTGCCCTGTTAAGAAAGTGGTATCTAAAGGTGCTGGAGCTGGAATTTTGAAAGACATCGATTTGATGGTTTCCTTAACCAAGGCAATGGTGGAACATACCAAACTTCCAGTAACAGTAAAAACACGTTTGGGGTGGGATGAAAATTCAATAAAAATTGTTGAGGTTGCGGAACGTTTGCAAGATGTAGGTTGTCAATCCATTGCGATTCATGGTCGCACAAGAGCTCAAATGTATAAGGGAAATGCAAATTGGAAACCCATCGCTGAAGTTAAAAATAATCCCAGAATGCATATTCCAGTTTTTGGGAATGGAGATATTGACAGTCCGGAAGCTGCCATGAAAATGCGTGATGAATATGGCCTTGACGGGGCTATGATTGGAAGGGCAAGTATCGGCTATCCTTGGTTTTTTAAAGAAGTAAAATACTTTTTTGAAACCGGAACACATTTGGCCCCTCCCACCATGGAAGAGCGCGTAGATGCTGCTAGAAGACATTTGCAAATGGCTATTGATTGGAAAGGCGAAAAACTAGGTGTTTTTGAAACGCGTAGACATTATACCAACTACTTTAAAGGTATTCCTGATTTTAAACCCTATCGCATGAAAATGGTAACCAGCGACGACTCGGTAGATGTTTTTGCGGCTTTTGATGAGGTTTTAGAGAGGTTTGGAGATTATGAATTTGCAAATTAAGCAGCAGAAACCAACTTTGTATTAATTCTACTACTGGCAATTTTCGAAGCTATTATTCCTAGAACCATGATAGTAGCCAGCACAATGAGCACATTTAAAAGGCTAAGTTCAACGGGATAATCTATGGAGCCAATTTTTACCCAACCCAAAAGTAGTTGTGAACCGATAAGAAGCGAGCCTATTAACACTCCTATTATTCCGCCTGATGTTGTTACCAATATGCCTTGCACAAAGTAAATATGACGTAGTTCTTTAACTGTTACCCCTAAATTATATAAGGTTTTGGAATTCTGTTGCTTATCTAGAATCATCATGATAATAGCGCCCACAACATTGAATAATGCTATAATCAAAACCAGGGTGAAAATGAGATAGGTGGCCACTTGCTCCGTGTTCAGCATTCGGTAAAGCGTACCATTCAATTCTTCTCTACTTTTTATAATTGTAGCCTTTCCAAAGACACTCCTTATTTTTTCGCGAACGGCCAATTCATTGACCTCAGGGTTTAGTTTAAAATTTATTCCAGATACTTGAGAGGTATTTTTCTCCAGTAGAGCTTGTGCCAATTCTAGATTAATAAAAATATATTTATTATCGAGATTTTCTTCCACTTGAAAGACACCACTAATGACCAAGGGCAACTCGTTATACAGTTCGGCGGCAGCTGCTGGTGACTGTATTGAGATTGATCCTTTACCTGGTTTTGGCGCCAAAATACGCAACGGATTTCGAACCTGGTTAATGGTTATACCTAATTTATTGATAATACCAATACCGGCAATACCTTGTTGTTCATTAATATTCCATTCTCCAAAATAGAGTGTACTGTCAATTCCTGTGGTTTTAGTGTAATTTATATCCACTCCCTTGATACTGGCAATATCTGCTTGTTCCCGATGTCTTAAATAAACCCTCTCCTCGATTTCCTTGGAAAAAATTGCTACTCCGGTTATCTCAGAAAGTTGCTGTTCTTGTTCTGGGGAAATGGAAAAAAACTTTCCTGTTGCGGGAATCGCTTTCAATTCTGGATCAAAAGCATTTGTAAACGAAAGGCTAAATGTTTTTAATCCGGCGAATCCCGAAAGCACAATAAACAAGGCAGCCGAGCCAATTACAATTACCAGAAAGGTGATAAAATTGATAACGTTCACGGCGTTTTGAGTGCTCTTTGAGCGCACATACCGTTTCGCTATGTAAAAGGGAAAGTTCAAATTAGGACTTCTTTCTTTTCTCCAATAAATCAGGATTTTTCACAGGATTTTCTTCTCCCTTGAGTGACTTTTCAATGTTCTCAATATAGTCCAACGAGTCGTCTAGGAAAAACAGGAGCTCAGGTACACGACGCAATTGATTTCGTGTGCGCTGTGACAATTCATGTTTTATCAAAGGCTGGTTCGATTGAATACCTTCTAGAAGCTCTTTTGCATCTTTAGCGGGAAAAATACTGACATACACTTTGGCAATTGAAAGGTCAGTCGTAACCGCTACTTTAGATACGGAAATAAGGACACCTTTCAATCCACCATCAATAGCTGCTCGTTGTAAAATATCGACGATATCTTTCTGAATGACCCCCGCAATTTTTTTCTGCCGTTGTGTTTCCATGGGGCAAAAATACGGAGAATACTGTGTATTTTTGTATTAATAAGCATCTATGGTAAATATGGATGCCGAAATAAATTCAGCACAAGTGAACAAAATAGAGCATATCGGCATTGCGGTTAAAGACTTGGAGGCTTCGAACGAATTGTTTGAAAAGTTGTTAGGCGTACCGAATTATAAAATTGAAGATGTGCTTTCTGAAGGTGTCAAAACTTCCTTTTTCAAATCTGGACCTAATAAAATTGAGCTTTTAGAAGCAAGCGATAAAGATAGTCCAATAGCAAAGTATATTGAAAAAAAGGGAGAAGGCATACATCATATTGCCTTTGAGGTCGATGATATTGTGGAAGAAATAGCACGTTTAAAAAATGAGGGGTTCAAAGTTTTGAATGACACTCCAAAAAAAGGAGCGGACAATAAGTTGGTTGCGTTTATCCACCCAAAGACCGCGAATGGCGTATTGGTTGAATTATGCCAAGAAATAAAGGATTAGCAAAAGAAATCGTAGTTTGTTTTTGCTTGCAACGATGAAAAATAAGTGGTAATATTGCAGTCCGATTTTCGGTCCTATAGCTCAGCTGGTTAGAGCACCTGACTCATAATCAGGGGGTCCATGGTTCGAGCCCATGTGGGACCACATTAATAAACATAAGCCTTTCGAGAAATCGAGAGGCTTTTTTGTTTTTGGTGGGTCGAACATAGGTCGAACAATTGATTTTTATTTAGTTCTAATTATAACTAATTTATAGAAAAATTGGGAATAATGATAGACCATAGACGATTAGATAATCTTTTTACAGAAATTATTCGAAGGGCTTTAAAGTTGGAAATATTAATATTTAATTCCAAGCCATATAATAGAGATAGTATCGGTTTAAAGTTTTATTATAACGGAACTAGTATAGTTTTAGGCCTTTATTGTGTGGGTCTTATATATTATGTTGAAAATATTTTCATTTCACTTTTATTTTTCCTCATTTTTCTTGCTAGCACATTCTTTTGCTCATTTGCACTTCACAAAATCAGCAAAGATCCTAAAATTGATTTCTCCGATGAGTTTATGATTAGAATAGGTGTTCGAAAAGAGAGAAAACAACTATATACTAATTTGGGCTTTAATTTTACTGTGGGGCAATTAAAAGGAATTTTTGACAAAATGATTGATTTTGAATTTCTCGAATCAAAAACATCCTTTGAGTCATTCCAAAAAGTCTTTATGTCGGATTTTGGACATAAAGATTATGTGCAGTGGAATATTACCCTAAGCCAAACGGGTTTGATTTTTGATATTCTAAGTAGATATTCTAGTTCTTTTTCTCCTTCATTAGTAGTTAGAAAAAAGCTATTTAAAACAAAAGATGGTTCTTATATGAAAATTGATTCATTTAATACCGCAAAAAATAGTCGCAACAAGAAAAATGAAGAATACTATTTTCATGAGAATCTTTTGCAGTTTGACGATTATATCAGGCGTTTAATCGATAAAAACGTTTAGAACTAATCATTTGAAAATAAAAAAGAACTCGTTAGAATAGATTCGAAGAGAATTCAAATACATAAACGACGTCGTTTACTCTAGTTAATAATCAAAATATTTTAGAATGAGTAAACTATCTATTACAGCTGAAGAGCTGAAGTTAATTTTCAAGGATTCTTTACTAGCTCAAAAAAGAGTTTTTAATCTGAAGGATCTCATGGCGTATACTGGGTGGAGTGATAAGAACATTTACCGCTTGACCTCCTTAAACCTTATTCCCTTCACTAAGCCTACACGAGGATCACTTTTCTTTGATAGGCTAAAAATCGAAGAATGGCTACTAAGTAATAGCTCTCCATCAAACCAAGAAGTCGATAGCTTGGTAAACAATCACTTATTTAAGAATAAAAAAGCCTAGTGTAGAGAACACTTTGTCTTGTATTGTTCAATTAGAACTAAGACGTAAATCATTAATTGGATTGATATAATTACCTGCGCGTTAAAAATGGAAAAAAATTTAAGACAGTTTACAGGCGTATTTATTCCTAAGGTAATTTATCTAAATACCGATATGAAGTGGCCTGCAAAAATTCTTGCGGTTGAAATTCACAGTTTTACTGCTAACGGAAAAGAGTGCTATATGTCGAATGAATATATGGCCAAGTTTCTTCAAATATCGGAACGCCAAGTTTCTCGGTATTTGACTCAATTAAAGGAAATTGGTTGGATTGAAGAATATGGCTTCGACGGCAGAAAAAGGTACTTAAGAAGTTGTATGATTATAAACTTTACAACAGGCGAAGCAGCCATGACACAAGCTTCTATTCAGCCTAGACAAAATTGTCTAGGCAGCCATGACGAAAATGTCCAACATATAAAACCATTTATAAAACAAGATTATTCTTTAAAAGAAAAAAAAGAATTAGGTGTGACAAAAAGTAATCGATTGCCCCTAAAATAAAAAAGAAAAATGAGTAAATCTATTCCAGCAAAAAGGGTCTTGAACGATTTCTTTTCGAGGTTAAACCACAGCAATGAGAAAGTTTTAAAAGCGCATCCATTTATTGATTTAAGCCAAATGAAAAGAATTTTCGCAGAGGAAGCGAGATTGTTTTATCAAGAAGAGAGAAACAGGGAATTCCAAGTTGACGCCGATAACAAAAAATATTTCAATCAAATCTGCAAGTACTTTTCAAGGAATTCGTTGTTTGAAATTGACCATAATGGTGATTTGAACAAAGGGCTTTTTGTCTATGGTAATTCTGGAAGTGGAAAGACTACCAGTTTTAAAATCATTCAAAGAATTTCTCTAAAATACAACCTAAAACAATTGTGGTTTCCTTTTATTCAAACGCAAGAAGTAGTGAATAAATTCAACTTAGATAAAAGTAAAGACTCCGTAATAAAAAACTATTCAAATGGCAATTTTATGTTCGATGAACTAGGAGCGGAAAGCACTGCCCAGAATATTTTTGTTTATGGAAAAGAAGATATATTCATTAGAATACTTGAAGCTCGTTACAATCAATTCGTAGATAAAGGCATAAAAACTCATATTACATGTAATCTTACCCTAGACGAAATTCAGAAAAGATACGGTACAAGAGTTGAAGATCGCTTTTATGAAATGTTCAACCTGGTGCCTTTGAATGTAACTGGCGGAAGCAGAAGATGAACACCCTTTTCTTTTAGCTAGCCTCGAAAATTTAATGGAAACTTTAATTATAAGTGTTTGCGACTTTTTTGAAGCAAGATGTGTTTTAAGGTACCTCGAAACTCGGGACCCTTAAAACTTCTTGCCGCTAACGCGGAACTAAACCAACACAAATGAAAACTCCTTTCTAATGGAGATTTTAACAATTTTATTAAAATAATCATGACTAAAATCATTTTATGCGCACATCAAAAAGGTGGTGTAGGAAAGTCAACCATATCGCTTCTTCTGTCTATTTCACTAAGCAAATTTTCACGAGTTGCAATTCTAGATATGGATCACCAAGGTAGTTTGATGCAACTAAGAGAACAATTTCAAGATTTTGAAATTAGCAACAGCAAACTTCTACTATCTAATGATTTAGATTATGATATTATTATTGTAGACACTCCTCCATATCTCTCAAATGAACTTTCTCAACTAATTCAAATAGCTGATTTGATAATAATACCTACAAAAGCGGGCATATTAGACGTTTTGGCGATATCCAGCACTATAGACCTTATAAAACAAGAGAAAATGGAATCAAAGGCCTTAATAGTTCTCAATATGATTAAACCCAAGACTACACTTACTAAGGATATTATGGAATCTCTTGAACCTTTTAAAATAGAAGTTGCTAAAACAAAAATTAGTGACCTAGTTGCGTTTACCAGATCCGCAGCTTTACGTAGCGTTTCCTATAATTCAAAAGCTCAAGCTCAACTAAATTGTTTAACCCAAGAAATATTAACTCGATTACTATAAAAGTACAAACCTATAATTGTACTTATCTACAAAACTACATTTCTACAAAATTATATTCCTATGACTAAAAATAAATCCCTCAAAGAGGTAATTAAAGAACTACAGACTAAAAAGCTCCCTGGAGAAATACAGGAAGTTAAACCAGTTTTAGAAAGTATTAATAAAGATATGGTTCAATGCAACTTTGATATTCACCCAGATTTAAAAAAAAGATTAAAGTTTAGAGCTTTAGAAGATGGGCATAGTATTAAAGAAATAATTACTGCGGCCATCCAAGAGTATTTAGGTAAGTATTAAATTGTACTATTATTCCCTAAATTTGATTCAAACAAATACGAATGAAATAAGGAACATAGAAGAATTATAAAATACGAAAGCATTTAGCTTTTGATTTGGTTTCGATAAAATCGCCAGTTTTAGTAGAAATAGCCAAAATCAGGACTAATGCCCACGCTTTGGCGTGGGCTGTTCTTGTTTGGCTATAGGGTGTCTGGCGATACCTTCGAAACTTGCAGGTTCAGTTCCGCGCTTTTTTATGGAGAAAATACAGGGAAAGGAATTTTATATCATCATAGATTCTGGCATTGACAAAGAAACCAATGAAATCCTAGATAGATACTGGCGATTCAATGATGGTTCATTTAAAGAACAAATAGGCAAAATAGGTGAAGAGTTTTGTCTAAAGTATACCCTAATACTTAGGATTATCAAAAAACACTCTTCAGGGTATATAATTGACTATTGCCACGATTGTACAAAGCAACTTTTTTATAAGGTTAAATCGCAAACTAAATTTCTACAACACTTTCATTCTAATAACTATTGTCATGCATGTCAAGGTATTATAAGCGAAAATCAGAATAGACACTTCGCGGAGTTGAAAAAAAAACATATTGCAACACGTAAACACAGGTTAAATCATGCCATACAAACTCGGGCTTGGGAAAAATTGAATCTTGACGAATGTCGTGTTTTGCTTGGTTTTATAAAGGATCCAAATAGGACTATAGATTTTGGAAACCTTAAAGATTTAAAGCGTAATAAGAAACAAAAACTAATTGACAAATACGATTCTTTAGGGTTAATTGCACGTGGCGTAGACTATGGCTATTATAAATTAAAGCTTGATTTCTCAAAGTATCTACCGCGAAAACTGAGATGCCATTTATTAGAATGGGAAAAAAAATACATTCGAGAAAATTTCAAAAATGAGGATATGGAGGTGCCGTTCTAAAGTCATGCCAATAAAATAAATGACCTATAAATATAGATTTGTAGAAAACTAGATTTGTACAAGAGTTTCTATAATTTGACATTTTAATTTATATTTGTGTATATTTTACACATATAATGAAAAACAAAATTCAACTTACTGTCGACGCAGTAGTATTTGGTTATGATTCTGGGAATATATCTGTACTTCTGGTCAAACGTAAATACGAACCCTTTAAAGATGGTTGGGCACTGCCAGGAGGCTTTGTATTGGAAAATGAAAATTTGGAACAAGCGGTTCAAAGAGAATTGTCCGAAGAGACGGGAGCTAAAATTAACTACTTGGAACAATTGTACACCTTTGGAGATTTAGGGCGAGACCCGAGGGGTAGGGTGGTCTCAGTGGCCTACTTCGGATTGGTCAAACCAAATGCCTTCAAGTTGACCGCGTCTACTGATGCAAAGAAAGCAGAATGGTTCGATATTAAACGGTTGCCTAAGTTAGCATTTGACCACAAAAAAATCTTAAAAATTGCCATTGAAAGACTACAAGGAAAGATTACATATGAGCCTATCGGATTTGAATTACTCGATAAAAAGTTCCCTTTTTCCGATTTAGAAAAGCTTTACACCACCCTGCTGGATCGTGAAATTGATAGAAGAAATTTCAAAAAGAAAATTACTGGCCTGAAAGTTTTGGATGAATTAGACGAGAAGGTTTCTATAGGCAGAGGTAGGCCTGCCAGCCTTTTTAGCTTTAATAAGAAACGCTATTTCCAACTAAAAAAGGAAGGTATCATCTTCGAAATATAGCCTTATCTACAAGCTTTGAATTTTAATTTGCGTAAAAAAAACACAAAATATCTTGTGTGATTCAAAAACACATTTTATATTTGCGTAATAAATACACAAATTAATTTTTAAAACTATATATTATGTTCGGAATAAACTATATCAAATTCGATTCAATGAATTACGTTATCCATTTCAAAAATGGAAATATCAAGAACGAAGGAAGGGGGTTATCATTTTTCTATTTTGCTCCTAACTCCTCTATAGTTTCCATTCCTATGGAGAGTAAAGATTTTCAGTTCATCTTTAATGAAACTACGAAGGACTATCAGGAAGTTTCTATTCAAGGGCAAATAACCTATAAGGTAAAAGACCCGAAGCAATTGGCAGAAGTTCTTGATTTCACTGTTGATAGCAAAGGATACTATGTAAAGGATGATAATGAGAAAATCCAACAACGTATCATCAATGAAGCCCAAACAGCAAGCGCTGGGGTTATCCAAAAGTTGAGTCTTAAGGAAGCCTTGCGACAACTACAACAAATTGAAACACAGATTATGGATAGTGTTCAAAATTCTAAGACTGTTAATATGCTGGGGCTTGAAATTCTAAGCGTCAATGTTCTTGGCGTGACTCCTAATCCCGAAATGGCAAGGGCTTTGGAGGCACAAATGCGAGAGTCGCTTCAAAAAGAAGCGGATCAAGCCATCTATGAACGACGAAACTTCGCAGTTGAACAAGAGCGGATCATTAAGGAAACCGAATTGAATACTGAAATTGCTATTGAGGAGAAACAAAAACAGATTGCTGAAAAGCAAATGGAAACGGAAGTGGTGAAACAAGAAAATGAGCAGAAGCTTAAAGAAATGGATATGACTTCCAATATTTCCTTAGAAGATAGTAAACAAAAGCTAATTGAACTGAAGGTGGAAAACGAGAAAAAGGAAGCTGATGTCAAAGAGTATGTGTTACACGCTAACCTTCGTCCTTATAAAGAACTGGATTGGAAGACACTAATGGCAATCAATTCAAACGGTATTGACCCAAGAAATCATATTGCACTTGCCTTTA
This sequence comes from uncultured Flavobacteriaceae bacterium, assembly GCA_947500435.1. Lineage (GTDB taxonomy): Bacteria > Bacteroidota > Bacteroidia > Flavobacteriales > Flavobacteriaceae > Maribacter_C. The sequence continues at coordinate 17,324 of CANMRV010000011.1, read as the reverse complement.
GAGAATTGGCTGAGAATGCCGATAAAATAGGAAATCTCAATATTTCACCAGAATTGTTGGAATCAATAATGAGCACCAAGAATAAGTAAGATGGAACTAGATAAGGTAATAGTCATTAGAGATAAAACAAGGCTTGAGCAGCTCATCGAGCGTTTCAACTCAAAAGCTCAAGCCAAGTTTTATTTAGAACGTTCAGGGGAAGACTTTGGGTTCTACGAAAAGGAACATGATACTTTTTACAACTCGCTGAGTGAAGTTGAAAAAGCAATTTCTACATCATTTAAGCATAAAGTATTGTTTCGTTCTTTTTTACCCACCTATATGTTTGCCGAAGGAGATTTGATTGTGGTTATAGGACAAGACGGATTGGTTGCCAATACAGCCAAGTATGTAAACGGCTTACCAATAGTAGCCGTTAACCCAGATGCAGAACGTTATGATGGTGTTTTATTACCTCATAGCCCAGAGACTTTTCCAACGGCAATAAAAAGTTTTGTTAATGGAAATCATACATCGAAAATGGTAACCATGGCAAAGGCAACAATGAATGACGGACAATCTCTTTTAGCATTTAACGATTTTTATATTGGGGCTGCTTCGCATATATCTTCACGATATAGTCTTGAATTTGGAGGAAAAAGAGAAAACCAATCTTCCAGTGGTGTTTTAGTGTCAACAGGCGCTGGCTCAACCGGATGGATTAGTTCTGTCTTTAACATGACCAATAATATTAACAGCTATTTTTATAATCAGAAGAGAGAATTTGATTCTGGAGTGGATTGGGAAGATGATAAGTTATTATTTGTGGTTCGTGAGCCTTTTCTAAGTAAAATGTCCCAGATAGGCTTAGGTTATGGAACCATTACAAGAGGTAAGACTTTGAAAATCGAGTCTAAAATGCCCACCAAAGGAGTAATTTTTAGTGATGGAATTGAATCTGATTTTTTGAACTTTAATTCAGGAAGTATTGCTGAGATTAGTATAGCTAAAGAAAAAGCAAATTTGATAGTATAAGTTTTTTAAATAGAAAATGAAATATAATAGACAACAGCTTATTAATGATTTTAATAACGAAAGTAAAATCAAGTTTTTATTCTTTTGGGGTCATACAGCTAACAAAGATGGGAGTATTGGTAAAAGCTGCTTTAGTCAATGGTGGATTGCTCCTTTTATTGTAGATGGAATTACTTATAAAACTACAGAACATTGGATGATGGCAGAAAAGGCAAGACTGTTTAATGACGGAAATAGTTTAGAAGAGATTATTAATTGTGAGTCTCCCGCTGAAGCCAAAAAATGGGGAAGGAAAGTAGTTGGGTTTATACCGGAAGAATGGGATAAACAAAAATATCAAATCGTAAAACGAGGAAATATGTACAAATTCTCTCAGCATCAGGATTTAAAGGAGTATTTGTTAAATACAAAAAACCGTGTTTTAGTAGAAGCAAGTCCACGAGATAGAATTTGGGGAATCGGTATGGCGCAATCGAACGAAAAAGCTCAGAACCCAGAATTTTGGAGAGGTGAAAACTTGTTGGGTTTTGCTTTAATGGAGGTAAGGGATGACTTATTTAATTATATGAAATGAAGAATATAACCTTATATCGTCCTGTAGGTTTAAAAGAATTGGAACTTATTATAGAAAATGATTTCAAAGCTTTTCCACCCAGGTTAGATTGGCAACCAATCTTCTATCCAGTAATGAATGAAGATTACGCTATTGAAATAGCTCTTAAATGGAATACGATTGATGAATTTTCAGGCTATTGTGGATTTGTTACTGCCTTTGTTATGAATTCGGATTTTATTGAAAAATACGAAGTTCAAAATGTGGGGAATAAGATTCATAATGAGCTGTGGGTTCCGTCTGAAGAACTTGAGGAGTTTAACAAAAACATTCAAGATAAAATTTATGTAACTAAAACCTTTTTAGGAAAACAGTTCGTTCCCAAGGTGACTAGTGTCGTTGATGGGATAATCAAAAGAACAGAAATAAAATGAACTTAAAAACGAAATTATATATAGAACAAAACGAATTGTGGCCAGATAATGGATATCATATAATGGCCCAGTATGATGATGAGAAAGTCATTGTATACCAATCATATAGACCAAGCATAGGTGATTTTGCAGTTAAAAACCAATATTTTGGTGGTGATTTCAGTCTAGCCAGAATGACCTGGATTAAACCCAATTTTCTCTGGATGATGTATCGAAATGGATGGGGAACAAAAGAAGGTCAAGAAGTGGTTTTAGCTCTTCACTTAAAACGCGAAGCTTTTGAACGCTACTTAAGTCTTGCCGTATATTCAAGCTACCAACAAGATATTTACGGATATCGAAATGTTTGGTCTGAAGCGGTAAAGAACTCAAATATTCGATTGCAATGGGATCCTGATCATGACCCGTATGGGGCAAAACTTGAAAGAAGAGCGATTCAAATAGGGATTCGTAATGAGGAAATAGAAAAATTCGCAAAAGAAGATATTCTAAAAATCGAAGATATTTCGAATTATGTTAAGGAACAACGAAAATGGATAGTTCAAAACACTTTAGACAAGCTGTTGATTCCAGAGGAAACCCCATATATGCCAAAGCATCTGGAGGTTTGTAAAAGATTAAAGCTTAAATGAGCCCAAAAAGGATATTTCATGAAAACTATTAAGGATGGAATTTTAGGTTTAGCCATTGGGGACGCCATTGGAGTGCCTGTTGAATTTCATTCTCGAGTTGTGCTGGATAAAAGCCCAGTTACCGACATGCAAGGATTCGGCACTCATCATCAACCTCCAGGAACTTGGTCCGATGATAGCTCACTTACTTTTTGTCTAGCCGATAGCTTATGTGACGGTTTTGATTTAGCTGATATTGCGAAGCAGTTTATCGCATGGAAACTCAATGCTAAATGGACAGCGCATGATGAAGTTTTTGATATAGGTATTCAAACAATGAAAGCCATAAATCAATTAATTCAAATCAATCAAGATAAGGATTGGGAAAGCCTGAAATACTTAAGGTATGAAGTAGATGAATTCACAAATGGAAATGGTTCGCTTATGCGAATACTTCCGCTTTATCATGTTTTAAAGGGCGAAGGTGTTGAAAAAGGATTTGAAATTATATGGGAAGTTTCTGCATTGACGCACGGCCATATCAGGGCAGCGATATCCTGCTTAATATATTTAGTTTTAGTAGATGAGTTACTGGAAGAAAGAGAAAAAGAAACAGCCTATTTTAATACAAGAACCCGGATAAATAATTTCTTTAAAGAACGCAAAATCGTTGCAAGAGAAACCCAGCAATTTGACAAAATTATTGCAAATGATATTCGAAGTTTAGATAGAAACGAATTAAAGTCAAGCGGTTATGTAATTGATAGCTTGGAGGCTTCATTGTGGTGTTTTTTGAAGAGTGAAAACTATAAAGACTGTATTTTAAAAGCTGTGAATCTCGGAGAAGATACTGATACCAATGCCGCAATCGCTGGTGGATTGGCTGGCATTTATTATGGAAGTCAATCCTTTCCCAAAAATTGGCATGATGGTCTTGTAATGGTAGAGAAGATAGAAGAACTGGTTAATCGACTTGAAGAAAAATGGAAATAAAAAATGCGCCAACTCACATTGACGCATTCTAACCAACCTACTTATTGACGGAGAAAATCTCCTTCAATTGTTTTACCATACCTCCGTTACCAGAGACGGTAATCTCACCGATTTTTTCGGCGATCTTTTCAACGTATTCCATTTCCTTCAGTTTGAAGAGCATTTCGTTGTCTTCCATCAACTTTGCGGTGTTCAGCAAGCTTCTGGTAGACGCAGTCTCTTCACGTCGGGTAATGATATTCGCCTGAGCTCTCTTTTGGGCAACCAAAACCTGGTTCATGATGTCTTTCATTTCACCAGTCAAGATTACATCACGAATACCACAGCTCAAAACTTCAACACCCAACTGGGTAGCAGCCGTTTTGATATCTGCGAATACCGCTTCTGCAATGCTTTCTTTTCGCTCTAGAAGCTCATCCAAGGTATAGGTGCCAATGTAGGCGCGCAATACCAGCTGCATAGCAATGTACAATTGCTTTTCATAGTCTTTGCTGCCAAGCAAAGCCTTTTCGATATCAACAACTTTATACTGTGTATAGAAGTTGATACGAATAGCGGCCTTGTCTTTAGTCAACAATTCTTGACCTGAAATCTCTAATTGCAATTGACGCATATCCGCTCTGGCAATTTTGATGGAAATGTCGTTCTTCCAGAAATGGTAGGTACCACTTTCCAGCGTTTTGACATAAACATCATCAACCAAAAGGACAGCTTTCTCATAAGCCGCAACTTCCAAAGTACGGACATAAGCTCGCAACTGAGGATGGCTAAGCATCGCTTTACTGATAGCTTCTGTGATGTAGATCTTACTCAAGTCCGCCATGACGAACTTGAAGTTTATCAGACCTTTCCAGAAAGCGTACTTACCAGCAGTTAGGACTTGTTTCAAGTTTCCGTTTTCAGAAACCAAGGCTAATTCGGCATCTTTAACTTCTATGATATGTAACATGGCTTCCAAACCTTGGTCCTTTAGCAAGATCTCTAATGCTATAGGAGCCACAAAGGATTTGGTAAGGTCATAGACCTTAACCATATTTGTAAAGCCAACCCAATGTGTACCTTGGGTAATAACTTTTTGGTAATCGCCTCTTTTGAAGACCAAACCTACTTTTCCTGCATTGATTCTTACTCTTTTCATTACTTAAAATTTGTGTCCGCCAGTCTAGTGACGGACGAACGGGTTAAACTATTTTCATTTATTATTAATTGGTTTAATTCTCTTTTAAAAAACCGCAACTATAACTCATCTATTCGATACGGAAATATTGGTTTTCGAAGCTCGTTACGATTTGTTTTTTGGTATGCTTCCGTCAGTGTCGCCAATGCTATTTATTGGTTTTTCCGAAGGAAGGATATTCAAAAAGAAATTGCCTTTCTCATCAAAAATTCAGTATTTCAAAGTAGTTTCAAGACTGTTGATTTATCCGAAGAAAAACCAACTGACTTATACCTACGGTTTTTGTCATTTTAAGCCTAACAGGGCTTGGAGGTCAGTTTTCAAAGATGACCAGCTTCACGCTACATTATGAGTGTAGTGCTCTACCAACTGAGCTAAAGGGCCTAAAAAAGGTGGCCTCTTGCAGGAGTCGAACCTGCGCATCCTTCTATTGCTCTAACCAACTGAGCTACTTCCCCATTTTTAATGATAAATTTTGCGGGGAAGGTGGGAATCGAACCCACGACACATAGAGTGGTGATTGTTTTTTGGCTAACAATCAAAACCTTCAAGTCAAGTTGTATATGAAGACATTATACTTCTCAGTAAAACTTCATACAATAGTGCTATACAGAAACACCCAACAAGACAAGCTTGATATTGTTATTCCTGCAAAAGCAGGAAACTATTTTAATGAACTTTTAGCCTCGCAATATTCCTTGCTATTGCGAGGCACTTCTACAAACCACGACTCTGCTTGGTTTGAACAATATTTTAAAAAGCGTACTGAGAATACCCACGCTTATGGACAAGCTTTCATAGGATTATGCCGAAGCTTTCCCTACTTTTCCACGCTCTTTCCGTTGCTTTGGAAATCACGTACTTGCCCGATGCCAGAAATCATTGTAACTGGTCGGCAACTTAGACTTGGCTTGCATAGCGACTCTTTTGCCGCGCTTTGCAATTACAGGGGTTGGCTCCCCCACCGTTCATAGGTGTCCCTTTTCAGGGCGACCTATTAGAATGTTCACCGCATGGTAAAGGCTCGCGACCTCTACCACCCCATATATTGCAATGGGTTTAGGCAACTACTAGCTGCTACAATGCTCAGAGTCTTTTGCTGTATTGGAAATACAGTGCTCTACCAATTGAGCTAAAAGAACTATGGTTTCTCTCTAGGATTCGAACCTAAACATTCCGTGGCCTAGAAGAAGGGCTCTGAGAATGGCTTCATAGATTTTGTCTACAAAATACCAACCTTCTTCCTGTGTGACTCCCGACACACAGCACTTCAAGCTACCGAATAGTTTCCCATCGGGTACCTTTACCGCTGCAATGAGCTCCGCTAGGTTGGATGACCTATTCGTAACCCATTACTACAACTTTACCTATTGATGTCTCCATCTCAAGCCTACCCAAAAGTATCGGCTATAAGTACTGATCTGCTTAAGCGGTTGCCCCATGCAAATCATGATTTATGTTGGTTGCTTGCTTACCTGTACTGTATTGCAAAAAACAGTCTCCGCCTGCTGTGCCCGCTAGCGGATTTATCCTTGTTACCAAGTTTATCTGAGGACGATAAGCCGCCCCGTCATTTACAAGAAATGACGATTTTACATGAAGAAGCCCATATGTGGAGCTTCTAATTTCAATGAACTTTGTACCTCTTGCCAGATTCGAACTGGCACTTTCGTCGAAACGAACAGATTGGCTATAAATGCGCTTCCCTACTTTGATTCTTGACCATTTCGGTGCTTCTGCAAATTCTATTCATTAGCAGGCACGCCGCTAACAACATCTTCCAATCACTCCGTGGCTACGATCAATATCTTTTACCACAGCTCTTCCTTTTAAGCTAAAGAGGTATTTTCTAATTACTCCACAAAACTGAAACATAACTACGCAATTATTATGCGTAGTTAAGATTTCTTTTGTTTTTAGCAGAAGTAGCAAGACTCGAACTCGCATCTCTGAGTTCGTAGCCCAGCGTTCTATCCAATTGAACTATACTTCTCTGTGGAACAGACAGGACTCGAACCTGTATCTTCGGATCTTCAATCCGCAGCATTGACCATCTTTGCTACTGTTCCCTTTTGGGTGTACTCCGGGACTCGAACCCTGTTCCTCCCATTCACAGTGGGACGCTTTACCAGATAAGCTAGAGACACCATTTGAAGACTCGAAAGGATTTGAACCTTTACAACAAGGATCAAAACCTTGTATGCTAACCGTTACATCACGAGTCTAGTCGTAAGCCTAAAAAGATTCGAACTCTTACCTCAAGGGTAGAAACCTTGCGTGCTATCCATTACACCATAAGCTTATACTGTACCCCACCCAAGATTCGAACTTGGACTTGAAGGATTTTAAGTCCTTTGCCTCTGCCAGTTGGGCTAGTGGGGCATAGTACAGGGAGAGAGATTCGAACTCTCAGAGTACTGGTTCTAAACCAGCTGCGTTTGCCATTTCGCCATCCCTGCATTGTTGAGGCATTAGGGTTCGAACCTAAGACTCCCGTGTTAAAAGCACGGTACTCTACCAACTGAGTTATACCTCACTTTGTACTCTGTAGGGGAATCGAACCCCTATTTCCTGATAGAAAGTCAGGCGTACTAACCGTTATACGAACAGAGCAAATGTCTGAGAAGCAAGATTCGAACTTGCGACCTCCCGCGTCCAAGGCGGGTAAACAACCACCGTTATCTTCCCAGTTTTGCAGTACCGACGGGACTCGAACCCGTACCTTCCCGATAGACAGTCGGGCGCTCTAGCCTTTGAACTACGGTACTTTGCGCGTCCGTAAGGATTCGAACCTCAATCATAGGTTTTGGAGACCCAGATGCTACCATTACACCACAGACGCGTTGTGGAAGCAGCAGGACTCGAACCTACATGTCATTTCTGAACCTGATTTACAGTCAGGCGAGCCAGCCAATTGCTCAATACTTCCATAATATTTAGAGACAAGGATGAGATTCGAACTCATAAAAAATGATTTTGCAGACCATTGCCTTAACCATTCAGCCACCTTGTCAATTTGGCGGAGGGCAAAGGAATTGAACCTTCACTGCCTTAAGCAGACTCGCTTAGCAGGCGAGCGCAACAAACCAATATTTGCCTACCCTCCAATTGCGGAAGAGGTGGGAGTCGAACCCACACGAGACTGGTTACTCCGAACACTTTTCAAGAGTGTGGCCACCGCCCTTTGGCTTGCTCTTCCTTTTCTCAAAATCTAACGCGCATAAAAAAAGCATCTCTTTATCGGAGATGCTCTGTACATATGTGAATGTTGTCTATGACGTCAACACATGATACACGTATTTCTCCTTTGTTTACAAATGGACAGTTGATCACTATAAAACCGTTCAAACCATTTCGGCGAACAGAGATGTAGTTCCAATAATTGTATATGTCTTTTTAAAGATTCCATTTGTATGGGTTTATAATTTATGACGGTGCAAAGATGAAAACGATTTTTAAATTATACAAGAAAAAATCAATTTAATTTATTGATAATCAGATAGTTACATTAAAATATGAATAATAGAATCCCTGTCCGTCGTATTGCGGACTTTAAACATTTATTACAACTGTCTGTCTACCAATTGTTTTCTGTTTCAACTATGCTATTTTATTCGTTTACTACTTTTCACATTTTACTTTAAAAAATTCCACAAAAAAAGCGCCCAATTGTAATTGGACGCTTTCATTTTATCGCTTAATCGAGTTATTTCATAGAATCAACTGTTGGATAAAGTCACATAGCGCCCGTTTCGCTCACTATATTCTGAGCGAAAATCGCAGAGCCAAAGCTCTATTTGTTGGATGATATGTAACTTTCTCGGTGTCATTTGTTTTACAAAGATGTTATTTTTAAACGTTTTGTTACTACTATTTATTCTTTTTTCTTCCTTTTTTTAGATGATGATTTCTTTTTTTTTGATTTGGATTTATCCAATTTCAACTTTTTCTTAATTCTATTCTCTTCATCCTCAATAAATGAGAAATAGTCATCATTGTATGAATACTTTTTAGCTTTCTTAAGCTGCTTCAGCGCATCTTTATAGGCTTCCTTGGTTTCAGATGCATACGCGGAAAGCCAAAATAAACTTCCTTTTGATATGCCTTTTATGGTGAGAGCAAAAGTAATTAGTTTAGTTGCTCTTTCAATTTCATCAGCCCAAATAAGATATTTTGCGTAGACAGGATAAACATCCATATACTGACTATCAATAGCAATTACTTTGTCAAAGCAATCGAAAGCTTCAGTATACTGATTCAAGTTTCCTGCATATACTTTACCTAAAAGACAAAGGGCGGCACAATGATTTTCATCGTATGATAGGGCGTAGTTCAGTGATTCACAAACTTCGTCCCAATCGTAACCAGATGCCGCCTTTGCTTTTAAATAATAAGTGTCAGCTATTGTTAGTCCCATTTTTGTTGTTTTAAATCGTTTTTTAGCTTTTGCCGTTTTGGTTTAAAGCTTTTGTTTTCTTTTTTATACTTGAAATCCTTTCCCTTAAAAACCCGAACCGGATTTCCGCGTTCTATATTCAGATGATTTTCCCATTGGTCCGTCATCCTTTCTTTCAGCTTTTCTATGTTAGCCTCGTTTACTTTTTCTTTTAATCGGGCTATCGCAAGTTTTTTGTTTTGATGTTGCGAACGACTATCCATGGCAACTACTTGTACTCCTGTGGGGGTATGAATTGCCCGAACAGCAGAATTAACCTTGTTGACATTCTGGCCGCCAGGACCGGTGCTCCGCATGGTTTGAAACGAAATATCTTGCTCATCCACTTTCTTAGTTTGCGTTTGTTTCAATTCGAAAGCCCCGATAAACCAATTCTTTCGTTTATGGTATTTTCGAAATGTTGAAACGCCTATCCACTGAATAGTACCCAACCAAGTTGCTAAAAATGCTTCCATATTTTTTCCTGTCAAGCGGATAGTCACCGATTGTACTGTTCCATTTTGGCTTCCTGTTTCTCGATGGAGGATACTATGTTTAAATCCTCCCGATTTGGTCTCTTCCAAAAATCGCTTGAGTACTTGGGCAACGACCCAGCTACATTCCGCTGGGCCTCTACCTGCTGTTATTTGAATTATCTTTTCCATTTTATTTCTTTAAAAGAAGCAGCTAGCGTTGGTATTCCAATAATCTTAAGTTTTCAATATGCTTTATGAATACCTCCGCCAACTACTTCTATTATTTATCCATTCGTACTATTTTGGGTGTAAAGGTTCCGAGTACTTCAACCAATTCTTGTTGATTTGCCATGACCTTTTCAATGTTTTTGTAGGCCATGGGTGCTTCGTCAATTCCTCCACCAATTAGTGTTACTTCGTTTGCCTCTAATTGCTTTTTAATTTCGCTTCTTGTAAACGTTTCTTTACATTTTCGCCTTGAAAAAAGCCGTCCAGCACCATGGGAAGCAGAGTTTAAACTCTCTGTATTGCCCAAACCTTTTACGATGTAACCCGGTGCTGTCATTGACCCAGGAATAATTCCCAACTCGCCTTTCGCGGCGGGAGTTGCTCCCTTTCTATGCACAATACACTCGGCACCATTTACGTCCTGTTTCCAAGCAAAATTGTGATGGTTATCTATTTTAACTACTGGTTTTGCACCCAAAAGTTTCGCTAGTCTTGCGTGAATATCATCGTGACATGCTTTTGCATAATCACCTGCTAGATTCATAGCTAACCAATATTCTTGTCCGTCATGCGTATTCAAATCCAACCATGCCAAATGCTGCACATGTTTGGGTAACGGACATTGTTTTGTTGCTAAATAGGTGTAATGCTTTGCAATGTTTGCCCCTAGACCGCGAGATCCACTATGCGAGAGAACACCTAGGTATTCACCCAGTTTCAAACCCCATTCGTTCTTGTCATCTGTAATAGTGACCTTTCCGAATTCTACAAAGTGATTTCCACCACCTGAGGTTCCTAATTGCTTGTACGCTTTATCCTTTAATCTTTTTACCAGCGGAATGTTTTTGAATTCATCACGCTCAAAGATTTCGTGGTCATGCTTTATCTTATGGGTTTCCCGCATTCCGAACTTGGTATGCTCTGAGAGCATATTTGCCAATTGATGTTTCTTTCCTTTGAGGTAAGAAACCGGAATCGGATAAATAGTCAAACACATTCGGCAACCGATATCAACACCAACCCCATATGGAATCACCGCATTCTTAGTAGCCAAAACACCCCCGATAGGCAAGCCATAACCACTATGGGCATCGGGCATCAAAGCCCCAGCAACAGAAATCGGAAGTTTTAAAGCATCATACAATTGGTATTTTGCTTGCTCCTCTATTTCGTTCTCGCCATAGATTTGGAAAGGTGCTCTTGCCGAATTCAGCGCTTGTTTTTTGACCACAACTGGATCTAACAAGCTTTCTGCTATCTTTCCCCAAACTCCATCACCTTTATAGTTTTCAGGATGCAACAATACTTTTTTGGCCTCCATCAATACCTGTTCTTTCTTTTTTCTTTTGTGATATCGATTGATTTGACCTAAAGTAATGTTGATACTATTATTCTTTGGAAAGCCTAATCTAATTAGGTCTTTTCCGCTTAATTTCTTTCCCATGATATTTCATCTTTAAGTAATTGATTGATAGAATAATTTCTAAGCCCAAGGAGATTCTGCTTTGTTTTTCGCTCTCTCTTTTTAGTTTCTTCTACTTTCCACCAATCTTTCCATTTATCTAATTTTTCACTTGCTTCAAAGTATCCATGTTTCAATGTTTGTTGTTCTAACAAAGCACATTCACTTTCCAATTTTGGGTCAATACGCTTGCTATGAGTGATATAAGCTTTTGTAAATTTTATTCTATATGCCCCTTTTGGAATTTTCACATAGTATCTAAGCTTCAGCTTTCTACTTTCAATCATATAGTAGAAAGGCACACATAAAGATTTTGCTTTATGACTCAATCGATTGTATTGTTTCCTACTGATAGTTGGAATCTCCTTGTTGATTAGATACTTTGAGGTCTCATGAAGCCATTTTCTTTCTGCCTCTTCCTTAGTTTTTCCCCAGAATATTTTTTCAACTTTATCATACACCTCTCGAATAGCGGCTCTATTTTTATAGTTCTCCGCACGATGAGTTATGACAATTTCTTTAAACCAACCATGTCGAATAGGTTTCCTTAATTCTATAAACCCCAATGCACATTTTTCTGCCCATATTTGACGCTGTCTCTTTCGGATACGACGAATTTCTTTTTGTCTTTTACATTTGATATGTGGTGGTTTCACTACACATTCATTTTTGGTTTTACAAATTTTTAAATCATTTTGACGCATCTCTAGATGCCAAAATCGTCTGCGTAATTGCATTGATTTTGTTTTAAATGATACTTGAGTAAATCCCGGAAAGTTCTGCCGCGAAAATTTGGGCATAAAAAAGTCCGAAACGTTAGGGCTTCGGACTTTCTATATTAAGCTATGGTAGCTTTATGTATTGTAGAAGTCCTGAAGCGACACTATTAAAGCACCTAGTGCTTTTAGTGTTTTCTGATATGTTTTTGAAAAAGTCATATATACTTCAGTTAAAAATGTTATTGTTTTATTCTGGTGCAAATCTAGAACGGTTTTTTAGATTACACAAGAAAAATAAAATATAATTTATTGATTATCAATTAGTTATGATAAAATTATAACATAAGAAACCCTGTCCGTTGTTTAACAGATAGCAGCATAATTCATCAATTGGCTGTTTTTCAAATGCTTAGCTTTCAAATGGCATTCTTTTAGAATTTTGAGAATTCTCTAAAAAATTTACAAAAAAAAGCGCCCAATTTCTTGGACGCTCTAGTTATGTATCTCTTTTTAATAGTATCTACCCATCAATTCGATGCAATCCTAGCTTTTTAGCGTCCGGTATGTGATTGAAATATTCTAACATAGAGTACTATTTTCTGTTATTATTTTCTTTATTAAGTTGCAAATATGGGGTTTATAACCCTTTTCTTCCAAATTTATTCTATAAACGCACAGTTTTTAATTCTTAAAGGGTAATCCATTAAAAACTTCTGTGAAATCTTATTGATAATGATATATAACTTTTTCATACACCTTTTTCAATAATGATGATAGAAACGCTTGCATTCCTTTTTCTTTCCTCAAGAACCAATAATTTATCGTGTGGATATGCAAAAAATGTTCTTTTTCTAGAATGATTGAACATTGTTTCCAAAGGTTAAGATCAAAATCTTTTTTTGAGTTATTGGCAGCGAAGGAAGCTATTATAAGCTGCATAAGAACAAATTTTTCATCGTCATTTTCAAGACTTCCATATACCTTTAAGAAGTCTTGAATACCATTAGGATTGGAATTGATTAAATCCCAATCCTGAACTGTGGTATCCCAGAACAAGCCCAATCGATTAGATAGTTTTTCCTCCGCAATCGAGCTGCCTCTATAATGTTCAATAAAATCTCGGTTCATAGCTTATCTATTTCTTCTCTTCTTCCAAGGCGCATTCTTCATCCAATCCCCAGCCATGATACACCCGTAAGGCATCACTTCATCTTGAACCGTACCCAAACCAAATTCATTCATTTGGTCTCGGACTGTAGCTGCATTTTTATAGGCACTAGGCAACTCGGAAACGTCAATCTCATTTGAGAAGAAACGTACGTCCAATCCTTTGGTTTCTTCAAAGAATACTTCTTCATTAGTGAATTCAGCTTTGTTTTTCTTATGCTGTGTTCTGCTCATGTTTCGACCTGCTCCGTGAGGTGCAAAACCTAAATTTGTTGCTGTAGTATTTCCATCAACTATTAAAACAGGCTCGGCCATGTTCAAAGGAATCAATCTTGGCCCCGTAATATCAGGCATAAACTTAGCATCCAATGGTGTAGCACCTTTTGCGTGATAAAATATATCATCATCTTGGAATACAAAATTATGTTCGTTCCAAAAACGGTTTTCAATTTTGACTCCCAATGCTTCCAAAGTGGCATCATGAATAACTTCATGGTTTTTCTTTGTCCATGCTCTTATGATTTGCAAAGCATGCCAATAGTTTTCACCTTCCTCCGTGTCAAAGGGTATCCACGCATTTTGCTTTAAGGTTTCTGGAGAAAGCTCTTGTCGGAAACGTTCGGCAATTTTCATCCCTTTAGTATACAAACGGGCGCCAGGACCGCGCGAACCGTGATGAGTAATCAACATGGTATTTCCAGTTTCTTTGGAAATACCCACGAACAAGAAATGGTTTCCATCACCTTGTGTTCCCAAATGCGTTCTAGCAATTTGAATCATTTGATTATCTCTAAGGAAATAATTGCTTTCAAATGCTTCTAACAATTCTATAGGAAATCTATACTGGGAATTTCTATCTCGTCCACCAGGACCAAAATGTGTACTGGCATGTGCGGCATTCAAGACATCCTTTGGGTCAGCTGAACCAAAATCCGTCAACATCACCGAGCAGCAGATATCCGCGCTGTGCATACCTGGGTGAATGGCATTCTTAGCAGCAACAACTCCACCAACGGGAATAGTTCCTTTAGGTCCAGCCGGACACGCATCTGGCATCACAGCCCCATCAACTAGGGTAGGCGTTCGCATCAAAATATCCATAGATTCCAAAACGGAGTTTACATTTTTTTCTTCCAATTCATTCTCCGCTTTGATATTCACCGAATACGGCATGGTTTCCGAATGCAAATTCACAATTGGTCCTGGACGAAATTGTTCCAAGTAGTTTAATAGGGCATCTCCCTGCAATTGGTTGGTATTGATATGTGCCAAGGCTTCAGGAATCCATTTTCCTGATTTGAAGCCCATGGCGATTAATTCTTTTCCGGTAATGTTTACTTTATTTTCCATAATTTCTTTAATTAGCCCCACCGACTCCAACGTTCGGCGGGGCGCTACATGAAGTCGGAGAACCGGCTTCTTTATGATTCCGGTACAAACTTGCGACTTATGTGCGCAATTATTTTGCGTAGTAAAAAATTATTGATAGAATTGTTCTCTTATTTCCACTAATAACTCATTTACAATACCTAAATCAGGTCTTACCATCAAACTAGATTTTTCATAAATAACTTCTAGTTCCAATCTTAACTTTTCAGCTCTTTCCACCAACTCTTCATATTCGAATTCAGCATTTTTTATAGCTAGCAGAAAATCTCGGTCTGGTCTTTTTACCATAATTTTATTATCAGCTCCTATTTCTTTTGCCATATGTAGAAGACGAAATGTGTGCATCATGTTTTTAGCATCGTAGTTCTTGCTATGTGAGATATTACTCTTGTAACGTTCATCATTTCTCTTTTCTACCCAAGACCAATACTCTTTATACTTTTTACAATAGGATGAATACCCATCTCGATTGAAATATAAAATAGCCGCTGGCACTTCCGATTTTGGAATAGAACTAAGGCAGACTTCATTCGCATTTTCTCTTGCAATCCCACTATACCTCATAGTAGGGTTGTAGAACAGATTATAACAATCTTTCATGTGACTTATTTTAGCCAACCCACAATGAGCCACTTCGAAACCTTCATTTTCTAAAAAGGTGTTTAAAGGAATAGCACGTTTTTCTTTTCGAACAAAACAAAAGTCAGTTACAGATTTTCGTTCTTTTTCAACAGGATTAACTATTTTTTTCTTCAATCCTCTTGCCTTTTTTATTTGGGTAAATGCATAATTTGCAAATGTGTCTTTACATAATTTTGAAAGAAAGTACTCGGACTTGACTTTATCGAATAGCGGATGTTTTGAAAGTATGCAGTCTTCAGGCACACTTAACAATTCAAGAAGATTAGGATTGTTTTTTGAAAGAAGTTCTATGAACTTTTTGAGTTCATAATAAACAATATCGTTCGTGTCATTATTTATTTGACCCACATATTCCAACGAATAATACTTTTCTTTTGGTAGTACAAAAACTCCACGAATATCGGTATCAGAAGAAGCGGTAGCGAGTCCGTATGCTCTACTACCGCTAATACATTCAAATATGATATTTCCTGAAGCTTTTAGTTCTTCTATTGTTTTCATTTGGTCAAGGTGTTATATAAAAAACTATCTATTCTATCAGTATCAGGTTTCCCGCCAGAAAGCGATTTTGCAAACTTTTCATTAACAACTAAAACACTTGCTATAAGATTTATGACTTTCTCATTTCTAGTGTGTAAATAACTTTCGTTATTCTCTGATTTTATAGTCATCAAGTGTCTTATTTCGTCAGCCTCATCCCTTTTTACAAGAGATAACATCTTGCTAAAAACAACAGGTGGCATCGTATTGTGTTCAAGTATCCACTTGCCCGCCAAAGCTGTTCGCAATGCATAAAACAAACTCTTTAGTTTTACAGTTTCACCAGCCAACTTTTCTTCATATTTTTTGCTCATACTTAAATAGTGGTACATACAAGCTACAGGGGAAAAGCAATCTTCAGCTATCGCGCGCAGTTCCTTTATGGATGTGCTTTCTTCGATGTATGTTATAGGTGAGAACAAATGCTCCAATGCAGGTACGTTCGACTTTTTAAGTAAGCGTAGCTTCTTTCTGAGCTCCCAACCGACTGCATCAAAATCACCATCCATTATATCGATGCTATCTCGTTTTTCCGAGATTGACAAATACCACTCTATTGGATGTGTATATACGAATCTAACATCAAAATCACTATCTGGGGAAGCAAAGCCCCAAGCCCTACTTCCAGATTCACAAGCAAAGAGTATATCTACTTTCTTGTCGGTTGCTAGATTTTTAAGTTTACTTTTCATCATTTCTAAAATTATGATACAAATTTGATGATGTACTACGCAATTATTTTGCGCAGTTAGTTGAGTTCTTGTAATTTTAAATCAAATACACTATGGACTTAAAAGAAAGATACACCAAGATTTTCGCTAAATATGTACCTCCGGAAAATGAAGTTGCCGCTTTATGGAATGAACTAGCTGGCGCTTACGGACAAAAGTTTCGAAAATATCACAATCTAGGTCACCTTACCGAACTCTTTGCCTATTTCGATAAGTTCAAAGATGAGATTGAAAATACTGAAGAGATGCTTTTGGCTATCTACTATCATGATTTTATCTATAGTATTTGGAAAAAGGATAACGAGGAGAAAAGTGCAATAAAAGCCACTCAGGTATTACAAGATATTGGATTTGATGTAGATGGAATTCAACGAATTGAAGCACTTATTCTTTGTACGAAACACCATAATGGCAAATCGAACGATGAGAAATTGTTGATAGATTTTGATTTAGCAATTTTAGGGCAGTCCGAAGAAGTGTACCAAGATTACGCTCGGAAGATTAGAAAAGAATATGCTAAAATTCCAGGTATTATGTATCGTAAAGGAAGGAAGAAAGTACTTCAACACTTTCTAGACAAGAGCAGAATTTATCAAACTAAAGGTTTTCAATCCGCTTTTGAAAAGCAGGCAAGAGCAAATTTGTCTAATGAACTAAATGCATTATAATGGCCTTAAACAAAAACGCCCTTATCCGCTACAAAACTATTGACAAATGTTTACAGAATAACTACCGTCAATGGACTCTGAATGA
>CANMRV010000010.1 GCA_947500435.1 uncultured Flavobacteriaceae bacterium | reverse complement strand
GAAGGCGGAACGAACGAGGTAGTCGATCTAGCAAGTTTGGTCGGTACAGACGACCAGATAGCGAATGAGGTAAATATCACTGATGCCGGAGGTAATTTCACGGCAACGGAGGTAGAGGGAGCTTTGGCGGAATTGGCCGCTGGAAGTACCGATGACCAGAATATCAGTGGTTCAGGCCTTTCAGGAACGGACCTTACAATTGGAATCGAGGGCGGAACGAACGAGGTAGTCGATCTAGCAAGTTTAGTGGGTACAGATGATCAAACAGCGGCAGAGGTAACGTATGACAATACGACTTCGGGATTGACCGCGGTTGATACACAGGCTGCCATCGACGAACTTTCGGCAGGAAGCACCGATGACCAGAACATAAGCGGTTCGGGCCTTTCAGGAACGGATCTTACAATCGGCATCGAGGGTGGTACAAATGAAGTAGTCGATTTAGCAAGTTTGGTCGGTACGGATGACCAGATAGCGAATGAGGTAAATATCACTGATGCCGGAGGTAATTTCACGGCAACGGAAGTAGAGGGCGCTTTGGCGGAATTAGCCGCAGGAAGTACCGATGACCAAACAATCGATGGACTAACATTGAACGCCGGCGAATTGAATATTTCTTTGGAGGATGATGGTGTTGTACCTTCTACGGTAAATATGATTAGCTCAGATGCTAACAACGATATTGCCGCAGGTACAGATGGAGCCCTATACTTGAACGTTGCTTCGGTCACAATTTCAGAGACCAATACTACTTTGGGCTTCAATGGAGCGACAAATGAACTGACTTATACAAATGAGTTAGGAAACAATCCAGTTCTGAATCTTTCAGGTATTAATACAGATGATCAAACAGCGGCAGAGGTAACATATGACAATACGACTTCAGGATTGACCGCAACCGATACACAGGCTGCTATTGACGAACTTTCGGCAGGAAGTACCGATGACCAGAACATCAGCGGTTCCGGACTTTCAGGAACAGATTTAACAATTGGAATCGAGGGTGGTTCAAATGAAGTAGTCGATCTAGCAAGTTTAGTTGGAACGGACGACCAGAATATAGCAGGAAGTGGTCTTTCGGGCACTGACCTTACAATCGGCATCGAGGGTGGTTCAAATGAGGTAGTCGATCTAGCAAGTTTAGTGGGTACAGATGACCAGATAGCGAATGAAGTAAATATCACTGATGCAGGAAGCAACTTTACATCTACGGAAGTAGAGGGCGCTTTAGCGGAATTGGCCGCAGGAAGCACCGATGACCAGAATATCAGTGGTTCAGGCCTTTCAGGAACAGATTTGACTATTGGAATCGAAGGCGGAACGAACGAGGTAGTCGATCTAGCAAGTTTAGTTGGAACGGACGACCAGAATATAGCAGGAAGTGGTCTTTCGGGCACTGACCTTACAATCGGCATCGAGGGTGGTTCAAATGAGGTAGTCGATCTAGCAAGTTTAGTGGGTACAGATGACCAGATAGCGAATGAAGTAAATATCACTGATGCAGGAAGCAACTTTACATCTACGGAAGTAGAGGGCGCTTTAGCGGAATTGGCCGCAGGAAGCACCGATGACCAGAATATCAGTGGTTCAGGCCTTTCAGGAACAGATTTGACTATTGGAATCGAAGGCGGAACAAATGAAGTAGTGGATCTAGCAAGTTTGGTCGGTACAGACGACCAGAATATAGCAGGAAGTGGTCTTTCGGGCACTGACCTTACAATCGGCATCGAGGGTGGTTCAAATGAAGTAGTCGATTTATCCAGTCTAGTTGGAACGGATGACCAGATAGCGAATGAAGTAAATATCACTGATGCAGGAGGCAACTTTACATCTACGGAAGTAGAGGGCGCTTTGGCGGAATTGGCCGCAGGAAGCACTGATGACCAGAACATCAGCGGTTCCGGACTTTCAGGAACAGATTTAACAATTGGAATCGAAGGAGGAACAAATGAGGTAGTCGATTTATCCAGTTTAGTGGGTACGGATGATCAAACAGCGACAGAGGTAACGTATGATAATACGACTTCGGGATTGACCGCGGTTGATACACAGGCTGCCATCGACGAACTTTCAGCTGGCAGTACCGATGACCAGAATATCAGTGGTTCGGGCCTTTCAGGAACAGATTTAACTATTGGAATCGAAGGAGGAACAAATGAGGTAGTAGATTTATCTAGCTTAGTTGGAACAGATAGTCAAACTTTATCTACCGATAATACTCCAGGTGATATCACAATCGCCGGAGGCAATAATATTACCTTAAACATAGATGATGCCGATGCTATCATTGGTAATGAAGTGGTTAATGGAACCGATGCTACTTTGACTAGGTCAGGTTCAGGAACTACTATTGATCCTTATACATTGGATGTTGCAGCTGACGGAATTACAAATGCTGAAATTGCTGATAATGCAGTACAGCTAGAAAATATTGCGGACGGTACTTCTGATGGACAAGTAATGCAATGGGATGATACCTCCTCCTCGTGGACTTTGGTGGATTTAGGATCTGTTACCGTTACGGAAAATGATGGTGTTATTGGTAATGAAGTAGTTAATGGAACTGATGGCACTTTGGTGCGATCAGGAGCTGGTACCACAATAAGTCCCTACACTTTAGATGTTGCAGCTGACGGAATTACAAATGCTGAGCTTGCAAATGATGCTGTGCAATTAGAAAATATAGCTAATGGATCCGCTGCTGATCAAATAATGCAGTGGAATGGAACAAACTGGGTATTGGTAGATGGTAATGCTTTAAGCACCGATGACCAGAACATAAGCGGTTCGGGTCTTTCAGGAACAGATTTGACTATTGGAATCGAAGGAGGAACAAATGAGGTAGTCGATCTAGCAAGTTTGGTCGGTACAGACGACCAGATAGCGAATGAGGTAAATATCACTGATGCCGGAGGTAATTTCACGGCAACGGAAGTAGAGGGCGCTTTGGCGGAATTGGCCGCAGGAAGCACCGACGACCAGAATATCAGTGGTTCGGGCCTTTCAGGAACGGATCTTACGATCGGTATCGAGGGCGGAACGAACGAGGTAGTCGATCTAGCAAGTTTAGTGGGTACGGATGATCAAACAGCGGCAGAGGTAACGTATGATAATACGACTTCAGGATTAACTGCAACTGATACTCAAGCTGCCATCGACGAACTTTCGGCTGGAAGTACCGATGACCAGAACATAAGCGGTTCGGGACTTTCAGGAACGGATCTTACAATCGGTATCGAGGGTGGTTCAAATCAGATTATTGATTTATCATCATTGGACGATTCGGGAACCGATGACCAGAACATAAGCGGTTCGGGTCTTTCAGGAACGGATCTTACGATCGGTATCGAGGGCGGAACGAACGAAGTAGTCGATCTAGCAAGTTTAGTGGGTACGGATGATCAAACAGCGGCAGAGGTAACGTATGACAATACGACTTCGGGATTGACCGCGGTTGATACTCAAGCTGCCATCGACGAACTTTCGGCGGGCAGTACCGATGACCAGAATATTAGCGGTTCGGGTCTTTCAGGAACAGATTTGACTATTGGAATCGAAGGAGGAACAAATGAGGTAGTCGATCTAGCAAGTTTGGTCGGTACAGACGACCAGATAGCGAATGAGGTAAATATCACTGATGCCGGAGGTAATTTCACGGCAACGGAAGTAGAGGGCGCTTTGGCGGAATTGGCCGCAGGAAGCACCGACGACCAGAATATAGCAGGAAGTGGTCTTTCAGGAACGGATCTTACGATCGGCATCGAGGGTGGTTCAAATCAGATTATTGATTTATCATCATTGGACGATTCGGGTACCGATGACCAGAACATCAGCGGTTCCGGACTTTCAGGAACAGATTTAACAATTGGAATCGAAGGCGGAACGAACGAGGTAGTCGATCTAGCAAGTTTGGTCGGTACAGACGACCAGATAGCGAATGAGGTAAATATAACTGATGCCGGAGGTAATTTCACGGCAACGGAGGTAGAGGGAGCTTTGGCGGAATTGGCCGCTGGAAGTACCGATGACCAGAATATCAGTGGTTCGGGCCTTTCAGGAACGGACCTTACAATTGGAATCGAGGGCGGAACGAACGAGGTAGTCGATCTAGCAAGTTTGGTCGGTACAGACGACCAGATAGCGAATGAAGTAAATATCACTGATGCCGGAGGTAATTTCACGGCAACGGAAGTAGAGGGCGCTTTGGCGGAATTGGCCGCTGGAAGTACCGATGACCAGAATATCAGTGGTTCGGGCCTTTCAGGAACGGATCTTACGATCGGTATCGAAGGCGGAACGAACGAGGTAGTCGATCTAGCAAGTTTAGTGGGTACAGATGATCAAACAGCGGCAGAGGTAACGTATGACAATACGACTTCGGGATTGACCGCGGTTGATACACAGGCTGCCATCGACGAACTTTCGGCTGGAAGTACCGATGACCAGAATATCAGTGGTTCCGGCCTTTCAGGAACAGATCTTACGATCGGTATCGAAGGAGGAACAAATGAGGTAGTCGATCTAGCAAGTTTGGTCGGTACAGACGACCAGATAGCGAATGAGGTAAATATCACTGATGCCGGAGGTAATTTCACGGCAACGGAAGTAGAGGGCGCTTTGGCGGAATTGGCCGCTGGTAGCACCGATGACCAGAACATAAGCGGTTCGGGTCTTTCAGGAACGGACCTTACAATTGGAATCGAGGGCGGAACGAACGAGGTAGTCGATCTAGCAAGTTTAGTTGGAACGGACGACCAGAATATAGCAGGAAGTGGTCTTTCGGGCACTGACCTTACAATCGGCATCGAGGGTGGTTCAAATCAGATTATTGATTTATCATCATTGGACGATTCGGGAACCGATGACCAGAACATAAGCGGTTCCGGTCTTTCAGGAACGGATCTTACGATCGGTATCGAGGGCGGAACGAACGAGGTTGTTGACCTAGCAAGTTTAGTGGGTACGGATGATCAAACAGCGGCAGAGGTAACGTATGATAATACGACTTCAGGATTAACTGCAACTGATACTCAAGCTGCCATCGACGAACTTTCGGCTGGAAGTACCGATGACCAAAATATAAGTGGTTCGGGACTTTCAGGAACGGATCTTACGATCGGTATCGAGGGCGGAACGAACGAGGTAGTCGATCTAGCAAGTTTGGTTGGAACCGACGACCAGATAGCGAATGAAGTAAATATCACTGATGCCGGAGGTAATTTCACGGCAACGGAGGTAGAGGGCGCTTTGGCGGAATTGGCCGCAGGAAGCACCGACGACCAGAATATAGCAGGAAGTGGTCTTTCAGGAACGGATCTTACGATCGGTATCGAAGGCGGAACGAACGAGGTAGTCGATCTAGCAAGTTTGGTCGGTACAGACGACCAGATAGCGAATGAGGTAAATATCACTGATGCCGGAGGTAATTTCACGGCAACGGAGGTAGAGGGCGCTTTGGCGGAATTGGCCGCTGGAAGTACCGATGACCAGAATATCAGTGGTTCAGGCCTTTCAGGAACGGACCTTACAATTGGAATCGAGGGCGGAACGAACGAGGTAGTCGATCTAGCAAGTTTGGTCGGTACAGACGACCAGATAGCGAATGAGGTAAATATCACTGATGCCGGAGGTAATTTCACGGCAACGGAAGTAGAGGGCGCTTTGGCGGAATTGGCCGCTGGAAGTACCGATGACCAGAATATCAGTGGTTCGGGCCTTTCAGGAACGGATCTTACGATCGGTATCGAAGGCGGAACGAACGAGGTAGTCGATCTAGCAAGTTTAGTTGGAACGGACGACCAGAATATAGCAGGAAGCGGCCTTTCAGGAACAGATCTTACGATCGGTATCGAGGGTGGTTCAAATCAGATTATTGATTTATCATCATTGGACGATTCGGGAACCGATGACCAGAATATCAGTGGTTCCGGCCTTTCAGGAACAGATCTTACGATCGGTATCGAAGGAGGAACAAATGAGGTAGTCGATCTAGCAAGTTTGGTCGGTACAGACGACCAGATAGCGAATGAGGTAAATATCACTGATGCCGGAGGTAATTTCACGGCAACGGAAGTAGAGGGCGCTTTGGCGGAATTGGCCGCTGGTAGCACCGATGACCAGAACATCAGCGGTTCCGGGCTTTCAGGAACAGATTTGACAATTGGAATCGAAGGAGGAACAAATGAGGTAGTCGATCTAGCAAGTTTAGTGGGTACAGACGACCAGATAGCGAATGAGGTAAATATCACTGATGCCGGAGGTAATTTCACGGCAACGGAAGTAGAGGGCGCTTTGGCGGAATTGGCCGCTGGAAGTACCGATGACCAAAATATCAGTGGTTCCGGTCTTTCAGGAACGGATTTGACTATTGGAATCGAAGGCGGAACAAATGAAGTAGTCGATCTAGCAAGTTTAGTTGGAACGGACGACCAGATAGCGAATGAGGTAAATATCACTGATGCAGGAGGTAATTTCACGGCAACGGAAGTAGAGGGTGCTTTGGCGGAATTGGCCGCTGGCAGTACCGACGACCAGAATATAGCAGGAAGTGGTCTTTCAGGAACGGACCTTACAATTGGAATCGAGGGTGGTTCAAATCAGATTATTGATTTATCATCATTGGACGATTCGGGAACCGATGACCAGAATATCAGTGGTTCGGGCCTTTCTGGAACGGATCTTACGATCGGTATCGAGGGTGGAACAAATGAAGTAGTTGATCTAGCAAGTTTGGTCGGTACAGACGACCAGATAGCGAATGAAGTAAATATCACTGATGCCGGAGGTAATTTCACGGCAACGGAAGTAGAGGGCGCTTTGGCGGAATTAGCTGCTGGCAGTACCGATGACCAGAATATCAGTGGTTCCGGACTTTCAGGAACGGATCTTACGATCGGCATCGAGGGTGGTTCAAATCAGATTATTGATTTATCATCATTGGACGATTCTGGAACCGATGACCAATTAGATTCTGAGGTTGACCTAGCAACAGATATCGATGTTGATGAAGGTGGAGTAGGTTCTCCCACTTTAGAAACTACGGTTCAAGAAGTAATTCAAGCAATAGCTCCAATTACATCTAAAGCGGCGCGTATTTTCTACCCACCATCAATTACAGTAGATGCTTCTACCACAGGTATTAAAGCTATTGATTTGTATCAAGAGTATTTAGATCAGTTTGGAACACCAACTGCCGGAAGCGCGGGCGCTCCATCAGCAGTTCCAACCTATGGGCGTACAGAGTTGTACTATTATGTGACCTATGCCGACCCCACAGTTTTCGAAACAGATACCGGAGACCCAAATTTTATGAGTATTGACGCCAACGGAAATCTAACGATAGAGGTCGAGAACATACCAACTGATTATAACACATTAATCAACGTAGTATTCGTTGTTAAGTAAATTTAGAAACAAAACGATCCCAAATCGCATTGAAAGTAATCCCTACATATAAAAAACTATTCCTCAGCCTTGTTTTTACATTGCTGGGGATTGTTGTATCTAATGCTCAGTTTCTGCTTCAGGCTCCTAATAGTGGCGACGAGACAAATTACCGTTGGTATGAAGCTCAAGATACAAGCACCGTTTTAGGAACAGATTTCTTCTTAGAAGTAACAGAACAAGGTGTGTATTTTGCCACCTATGACGGTACGCTTTGTGGTTCGAATGCAACGGGGTATTTTATTGTAACGAATTGTAATTCGCCTTACAATGAGGTTATCATGGATATTACGGCGAACATTCCCTCCGGAGCAACAGTGAGTTGGAGTCCCGCGGTTGCGGGAGATCAAACGAGACCGATGGTTATTGCAACCCAAACGGTACAGCGTTATACGGCTACCATAACAAAAGCAGGAAATAATAGTAGTTTACCAAATTTCACAATTGTATGTATAGATGAATCGGCAACTCTAGTTGATGATTTAGTTACTACGGATGAAGATGTTTCAGTTACAATTGATATTTATGACAACGACTCAGATTTGCCTGATGCAGGTACATTGACGACTACTAATCCGTCAAACGGAACAGTTATAGTTGATAATAACGGAACACCAAATGACCCTATTGATGATATTGTAACTTATGTTCCCAACCCAGATTATAATGGTCTGGATTCTTTTGACTATACCGTTTGTAACATCTTTGGTGATTGTAGCACAGCTACGGTGAATATTGATGTGCTTCCCATTCTTGATGCCATTGACGATTTTGTGGCAACTCCTGAAGATACACCTATTGATATTCCAATTCTTGATAATGACAATGATATTCCTTCAACCATAACGCTTACAACAACGAATCCATCAGATGGAACAATTGCAATAAATGATGGAGGAACTCCCTCAGACTTTACAGATGACTCAGTTATCTATACACCTAACACTGGTTTCTTAGGGGTTGATACGTTTACCTATACGATTTGTGATACGGCTGGCAACTGCGAAACCGCAACAGTAACTGTTGTTGTTACTGATGTCATAGACTTAGATTCTGATGATGATGGAATTCTTGACAATATTGAAGATTTAGATGCAGACAATGATGGTGACCCAACAACTAACCCAACTGATACTGATAACGACGGCATTCCAGATTACTTAGATATTGACAGTGATAACGATGGAATTCCTGACAATGTAGAGGCGCAAACAACAGACGACTATATTTCACCTAGTGGTGAAGATAGAAATACCAATGGTCTTGATGATGCTTATGAGGAAAACGGAAACCTTGGAATATTCCCTGTTGATACTGATAATGACCTATTGGCTGATTATCTAGATGAGGATAGTGACAATGACAATGTACCTGATTATATCGAAGGTCATGACCACAATCAAGATGGAATTCCTGATGTAGTAATCATAGGTTCTGATAAAGACTTAGATGGATTGGACGACGCCTATGAAGGTGATACCCAAATCGACGCGGATGTCAATGATGAAGTTGATGATCCGTACAATGATTTACCAAATACCGATGGTGATGGCGAATCAGATTATCGAGATACGGATGATGATAACGACGGAATCAACACCATTGATGAAGATATGAATAGTGATGGTAACTACGCGAATGATGATAGCGATGGCGATGCAATACCTGAATATTTAGATCGTCCAACCCCTGAAGCAATAGAAATATTTAATGTTATTACGCCAAACGGGGATGGCATTCATGATGTTTTAACGATTTCAGGCTTAGAGAATTATCCTGTAAATACAATTAGAATTTATAACCGTTGGGGAGTTTTAGTCTATACAACAAACGCTTATAATACAGAAGGAAATGTCTTTGATGGAACATCGCTAGGAAGAGTGACCGTTCAGGTCGATAATAAGTTACCAGTGGGCACGTACTTCTATATTTTAGATTACCAAGACGAGAATGACAATATGAAATCATTGTCAGGGTACTTATACTTAAATAGATAAGTTATGAGATTTAATATTAAAAAATACATCTGTACTAAATCAACAGCGGTAAATATTTTTTTACTAATGTTAGTCTCGGGTACTTCTTTATATGCACAACAAGATGCGCAGTATACGCAGTACATGTATAACACAGTAAGCGTAAACCCTGGTTATGCAGGTTCTAGAGGTCATTTGAGTGTTGGAGCTCTTCATCGCTCGCAATGGGTAGGTCTGGATGGTGCACCCACTACACAAACATTTAATATTCATTCCCCAATAGGGTATAGAGGAGTAGGTTTAGGATTATCGGTTGTAAATGATAAAATAGGTCCCACGTCTGAAACCAACTTTGATATTGATTTTTCTTATACGCTATACCTTTCAACCGAGGGAAGATTAAGTTTTGGACTTAAAGCGGGTGGTAACCTTTTGGATGTAAAATTTTCAGAACTGAATCAATTCACTTCGGACCCAAATTTAGCAGTTGATATCGATAATCGCTTTTCCCCAAATTTTGGCGCAGGTATTTATTATCACAATCAGCATTTTTATGCAGGATTATCAGTGCCAAGATTTTTACAAACGGCACATTTCGATGAGTCCACCTTATCTACAGCCAAGGAGCAAATGAACTTTTATTTCATTACCGGATATGTTTGGGATTTGAACACTTTTCTAAAGTTCAAACCAACGGTTCTAGCCAAGGTAGTCCAGGGAGCACCATTGCAGGTCGATTTATCCGCAAACTTTATGTTAAGCGATAAGTTCATTTTAGGAGCTGCTTACCGATGGGATGCTGCAGTTAGTGGTATGCTAGGGTTCAATATTTCCGAAGGATTTTTAATTGGACTAGCCTATGATCGGGAAGTTACTGAGCTAGGCAGCGCCGCCTTTAATGATGGTTCTTTTGAGGTCATTCTTCGCTATGATTTTATCAAAACAAAAGGACAAATGAAATCACCTAGATTTTTCTAAAAACTACTTAATCAAGTTTGTAAGAAAAGAATTTAGCAATCAACCAATTCCATGCCCCCAAAAAGCACTGACCTACTTTTTCTAAATGCATTATGGCGTACTAAAACCTTGATTTTTGTTGTCGTCCTGTTTTCTTTTATACAGAAATCCCATAGTCAGGCTAATTCCATTAGAACCGGAGTCACTTTTAACTGGGCTGATAGTCAAAGTACCCTTAGTGATTCTGCAACTATACAATCGATTGATATTAATGGGGTGGATTATAATACATTTGTCGTGCCATCCACTTATGAGATGACCCGACTTGGACCTGGAGGTCACGTAGAAAACAATATTTGGTCAAATGGCACAAGACTTATTGCAGGCAGTGACGACCCTAATTGGACTTCTGGGGCGCTTGATGCGTATCAATCTTTAAACCTAAATCATTATTTTCAATCGAGTGCCACCGGTGATAACTTTTGTGAGGATTATACTGCTATAGCCACCACTGATGCTCAAATACAGACAATTAGATACAATCCGGGAATACCATCTAACCCAGACGGAGTTATTGCCATTACTGAACGTGGTGGAAATAACTGTATGTATATTGAATTATATGGCATACCGGTTGGTGGTGGTCCAGAACAATTACTTGGAAGAACTTTTATAAGAAATCAAGGAAATCTAACCGGTGTCCGACCTCAAGCACCACCAACTTCCAATAGTGATTATTGGAGCAGTGGTAGAAACAATGAGAATAACCAGATAATAGGAATCGCCCTTTATCACCTTTCAGAGCTTGCTCCAGTTGGCTCGACTATTACATCTATTAGATATTTTGGAGCGACAAATGACCATGGGGATGGTAAATTTTTCTTGATGCAAACTTATGCTGAAGATGATACCCTAGAAATAAAATTAGACCGCGAAGGTAATGGTGATATAGCGGCAAATGACCTTGTCCCATCCGGGAGTACGTATACTTTGATTTCGACCACTTCAAACGGGACTCTGACCTTCAACACGGACGGAACGTTCAATTATATTCCCAATCCCGGTTTTACAGGTAATGATACGTTTCAATATGAAGTATGTCTGCCTGCACCTAATACTTCTGTTTGTGATACGGGAACCGCAGTAATAGTAATCAAGCTTGAAGCCATTTTTGACCATATAAATATTTCTCAAAATTCAACAAACAATAGAATTAATATCCTGGATAATGACAATTTTGGAAGTTCAGGCCCACAATTGAATGGTGCAATAACCTATTTTACAGTGCCAACAAACGGAACAATTTCTCTCAATGATAATGGTACTCCAGTTGATTCGTTCGATGATTTCTTTTCCTATACACCTAATGCTGGTTTTATTGGTGTGGATTATTTCAACTATGAAATAACCGATGCTGGTGGAAGCACTGATATAGCTTCAGTTTATATCACCATAGCTTTTGATACAGATAATGAGGGTATTAACAACAGAACGGACTTGGATGATGATAACGATGGTATCTTGGATACAGAAGAGAATTCGGAGTGTATTGATGATGATTACTTCGCTTGGGAGTTTAATTCACCCGTAGGGACAAGAACAAATGACTTTGTTCAAAATCCCGCGATTTCCGACTGGCTTATTTCTAGTACGGATATCGTATCGGCCGGAGCAGGTTTGACCCTTAATTCTCCAGCAGCTGAACTGCAGTTAACGGCAATGGGCGCGACTACATACTCAGATGCAATTCTTCAAGATGAATACGTGGAAGTGAGCTTTACAACTTCAGACGGTTTAATAAACCCGATTATGGAACGAATCGGTATGAATTGGTATCAAGCCGGTTCGGCAATAGGAAATGCATACGACGTAGCTGTAGAGATATCAAAAGACAATTTTGCTACTTCGATTTTACTGTATTCAGATATTAGAATACACTATCCGTCGAATGGGGTCTCTGAGTTTTTCAATTTGATTCCAGCGGGAGCCACCTTCAATTTAGAAGAGAATACAACCTATACAATTCGGGTTTATACCTATAACCAGCAAAATGATGGCAATGTAGCCTATTCTGTATTTGATGACTTTACAGTCAGAGTGTCTTCTTGTGATGCCGTAAACTCAGATGCTGATGGCATTTATGATCATTTGGATTTAGATAGTGATGGAGATGGTATTCCCGATAATGTCGAAGCTCAAACCACACTGGGTTATATTACTCCAGCTACTGATAGTTTTGTTGATTATTTATCAAATAATGGAGTGAACTCAATGTATTTAGGTGGTTTGACTCCCGTCAATACTGATAGTACAGACAATCCTGATTATTTAGATATTGATTCTGATAATGAAGGGGGTAATGATACCAATGAAGCATCCATAGTCCTGTCAGGAAATGATTCTGATAATGACGGTTTGGATGATGCTACAGATGCGACGACTGATTATTCAGATGCTGGTGGTGCTATTGACGACCCATTGACGGTTCCAATACTACTTCCAGATATTGATACGGATGCCAACACTGGCGGTGATGTTGATTTTAGGGATGCAATTACAAATGTTTCAGACTTGGATACAGACGACGATGGAATTCTCGATAGTTTCGAAGATTTAAATGCAGATGGTGATAATGATCCAGCCACCGATCCAACCAATTCTGACAATGATATCTATCCAGATTATATGGATATAGATAGCGATAACGATGGTATTCCGGATAATGTAGAAGCACAAACTACCTCCAGTTATATTTCACCGAGCTTACAAGATACCAATAACAACGGGGTAGATGATGCCTATGAAATAGGTGGCAATATCGGTATTATTCCAGTAAATACAGACGGCCTAGACCTTCCTGATTATTTAGATACAGACTCAGACAATGATAATGTTCCTGATAATATTGAAGGGAATGACCAAAATCATGATGGTGTTCCTAATTTTATTTTTATAGGTTCCGACAAAGATGATGACGGATTAGATGATGCTTTTGAAGGGGTGGAACAGATTGATATCGATGTCAACGATGAAATAGATGATCCTATAAATAACCTACCCAATACTGATGGTGATATCGAATCGGACTACCGGGATTTGGATGACGACGGAGATGGTACGCCAACTGCTGATGAAGACACCAATGGTGATATGGATTATAGTAACGATGACTGGGATAACGATGGGGTACCTGATTATTTAGACCCAGATATTATACCTGAAATTGAAGATGTAGAAGTATTTAATGTAGTAACGCCAAATGGTGATGGCGCTCACGATTTCTTGATGATCACTGGTCTCGACGTTCGCCCGAACAATACTATTGAAATATATAATCGCTGGGGAACACTTATATATTCAACGGCTTCTTATAATTCTAATGGAAATACTTTTGATGGTACCTCGCAAGCCGGCACAACCTACAATTCAGGAAACAAGCTTCCAGTCGGCACCTACTATTACATATTAAATTATGAAGATTTAGACGGTACAAATAAATCATTGTCCGGACATATGTATTTGAATTAAAAAAACGTTCTAAGAGTATATCTATCTCATGAAGAAACATAACAAAATACAATCTGCACAATATGGTTTCCTTTTTCAAACAGTTTGTATTCTGTCTTTGGTGCTTATAGTCTTATTATTCGGTTCATGTGAGAAGGATAACGCCTCTGAAAATCCAGTTGGCGAAAACCCAATACCCGATGAGCAAGTTGCTTCAGGAATCCTTTTTTCTTCGGATAAGAACGGTCACAACGAGTTGTATCGACTTCAAGATGAAACAGAAACTTTGCTTCTGAGCGACCCGAATTATGATTATTGGTGGCCAAAAGTATCGCCTGATAAATCCAAAATGTTAGTGTATCGTTCCGAGGTTAACCCTGATAAGAACCATGATAATTATCAGGAAGCTGAATTGTTACTGGTAGATATAGATGGAAAAAATGAGCAAGTAGTCATTGAAAAAGGAAAACACGGTTGGACAGGTCAAGGAGTTTCAAGATGGAACAAGGATGGAACAAAAATTTTAATGATTGCTGAACAAGTAGTTCTAGAAGGAAAGCAATGGCGTATGGTGACAACAGATGCCCAGGGGAACAATCCGAAGAATTTATCAGATTGGTGGATTATCGACCCCAACTTTTCGATTGATAATTCGCAAGTTGTTTTTATGGCATTTCCTGATAACACACTTTCTTTCGATTTATCTGAACTAGAATTACATAGTGCTGACTACGACGGCGCAAATGGGAGTATTTCGAATATCACCAGACTGACGACGAACTTTACAAGAGATCACGACCCTTCTTTTTCTCCGAACGGAAAACAAATTGTTTTCTCTGCTGGAAATGTGGCGTACACCAATGTTGATATTACCGTTTATGATGTTGAGAGTAATGAAGAAAGCAAATTGGTTGATGATACGGGATCAAATGGCGGTAGTATGTGTTGGTCTTTAGATGGTAAGGAGGTATATTTTCATAGTCTCAATCTGACACAGCATCCGTTTCAAATTAAAAAAGTAAATATAAATTCTGATGAGGTTACTACACTTTTAGCTTCAACACCTCAAGATTTTGGGTATTTTCACCCTGAAGCATATTAAAATTAATACACGCTTGACTGCGTTATGTTATGGCACAAAAAGACCCAATGTTCGCATTGGGTTTTTTGATTTATATTGTTCTTGCCGATGCCTACATAGTCATATTTTATTCCTTCTTACAGTTTTAAGTACTGCAAAGGTGTTATTTTTGTTAAAAATGCTTTGCTATGGGCATTTGTCTATAAAAAGAAAATAATTTGAAAGAAGAGAATGTAATTTTAGTGAATGAAAATGATGAGCAGATAGGCATTATGCCTAAAATGGAAGCCCATGAAAAAGCGGTTTTGCATAGAGCATTTTCCGTTTTTGTAATGAATGATAAAGGGGAAACTATGCTGCAACAACGTGCTGCGCATAAATACCATTCTCCGCTACTTTGGACAAACACCTGCTGCAGTCATCAGCGTGAAGGAGAAACCAATATTGGTGCTGGAAAAAGAAGATTGCAAGAAGAAATGGGTTTTGTGACCGAACTAACGGAACTATGTTCATTTATTTACAAAGCTCCCTTTGATAACGGACTAACCGAGCACGAGCTAGATCATGTTATGATTGGTGATTACAATGAAACTCCTGTTATAAATGAGGAAGAAGTTGCCGATTGGAAATGGATGAAACCTATCAACGTTAAAGAAGATATTGCGAAAAACCCTGACGAGTATACAGCTTGGTTTAAGATAATTTTCGAGAAGTTTTACGAACACTTGACAAAAAACATTTCCTGAAATGAAAGTAAAAGTAAGTAGAAGGGCACATTTCAATGCAGCCCATCGTTTGTATCGTCCGGACTGGAGTTTTGAGAAGAACGATGAGATATTCGGTAAGTGTAACAACCCGAATTTTCATGGGCATAACTATGAACTTATTGTTAGTGTTTACGGAGAAATAGACCAAGAGACAGGTTTTGTCATCGATGTGAAAATTCTCAAAGACCTAATAAAATCAGAAATTGAAAACGCCTTTGATCATAAGAATTTGAACGTTGAAGTGCCCGAGTTCAAAGATTTAAATCCCACTGCTGAAAATATTGCTGTTGTCATATGGAATAAACTTCGTCCACATATCGATTCAGAAAAAGACCTTGAAGTGACTTTATATGAAACCCCTCGTAATTTCGTTACTTTTTCAGGTTAAGGAGGTATTATATCGAGTATAGGAGCAGTAGTTGGAATGAAA
The DNA here is from genome assembly GCA_947500435.1 of uncultured Flavobacteriaceae bacterium. Classification (GTDB taxonomy): domain Bacteria; phylum Bacteroidota; class Bacteroidia; order Flavobacteriales; family Flavobacteriaceae; genus Maribacter_C. The sequence goes on along the minus strand of CANMRV010000010.1, from coordinate 82,666 downwards.
TTGCAGTAAAATCTCAAAAGCGGTAAATTTCCAACCTGAAACATTGAGTATCAATTATCTAACAAGTTATGTATCCACTTAAATTTCAGCCGATTTTAAAAGAACGTCTTTGGGGAGGAACCAAACTAAAAGATGTCTTGGGCAAGCCTATTGAGAATGATATCACTGGTGAAAGCTGGGAACTTTCTACCGTGAAAGGTGATGTGTCAGTTATAGCCAATGGAGATTTATCAGGCACCTCTTTACAAGAGTTGATAAATGAGAACCCTGAAGCGGTTTTAGGTAAAAGTGTGGTGGAACGTTTTGGAACTGATTTCCCCATTCTTATTAAGTTTATTGATGCAAAGAAAGACCTTTCTATCCAACTACATCCCAATGATGAATTAGCGAAAGAGCGGCATGACTCTTTTGGAAAAACGGAAATGTGGTACATCATGGATGCTGACGAAGATGCGAATCTAATTGTAGGTTTCAATAAAGATGTTTCCAAAGAGGAATATGCTGCAAGTCTTGAAAATGATACCTTACTGGATTTACTCAATTACGAATCAGTTACGGAGGGAGATACATTTTTTATCAATACCGGAAAGATACATGCCATCGGTGCGGGGGTTTTATTGGCCGAGATTCAACAGACCTCTGATGTCACCTACCGCGTCTTTGATTTCAATCGAAAAGATAAGAACGGAAACCTTAGAGAATTACATACAGAACTAGCTTTGGATGCTATCGATTATGATAAGAAAGATGATTTTAAAGTATCGTACCCTCAGGACAAGGATGCTATAAATACTATGGTTGATTGCCCATATTTCAAAACAAATTTCCTCGAGCTTTCTAAGAATTTAAGTCAGGATATATCACAAAGAGACTCTTTCACAATTTATATGTGTGTAGGCGGATCTGTAGAAGTCCAAAATAATTTAGGTTCAACAACTATTCAAAAAGGGGAGACGGTTTTGGTTCCGGCCGATTGTAAAACCATTACTTTAAAAACAACTGCAGTAAAACTGTTAGAAGTTACGATTTAACTCTTTTCCATGTATTCTTTGAAGGGGGTTGCCTAAAACCTTATTTTTGTAAAAAATACTACAAATGGCAAATATTAGAGATTTAAAGAAAGATATCAATTATGTGTTGGGTGATATTATAGAAGCTGTATACATCGTTGATGCAGCCAATAATAAACCGGACTCAAAAGAAGGCGCAAAGATAATCGATAGTGCTATTGAAACTTTTGACGATTTGATTGCTAAAGTAAATCAAAGAAGTGTTGAAAATCGACCAGCTCATTTGAAAAGCGTAAAAGCGGAACTAGAGAAAAAAGGTGCTGCGTTGATTGAGCAATTGAATAAGCTCGGTTAAGATTAAAGTATACAAAATAAAAACCCGCTTTAAGCGGGTTTTTTTATACCTAGTTTTTAATCTCAGTTATATGTTCTTTAAGCAATCGACCATACTTAGAATCAGCGACCTCAGGCGTAAGGGAATTGTTGATTGAATCTAAATACTTCACATTGGCGTTCGCTATTTCACTAATTGCTATATATGGTGCTATGTAAGAATCCTTGTTATTGATAGCAAAATTAATAGCAAAAAGATAACCGCGTTGTGTATTGCGATCACTTTTACGTTGTAAAGAATCCAGTTGCAAAGAATCTAAAGGGGTTTCTGAATTATAACCTTGTTGTAAAATTTCCAGATTTCTTTTGTTAACACGGGTCATATGCTTGCGGTATTCTTCTAGCTTTTTATGCGTTTCAGATCCTGATATTTCCGCATTGGTATCAAAAGTATTCCAAGAAGTGTTTATGGTTATATTTCCTGGTTCGCCAAAAAATGAGATGCGATCGTTAAGGTCGTTGTTATCTTTTTTATTTAAATACAGATAAAATATTTCGGGACTCTCTAGTTCCGTTTGAAATTGAAAAGAACCATCTCCTTTTATTTCAAGAGAATCGACAACTACCAAAACAGAATCTGGAATGTGTTGAAGATATAAAGTACCCTTTTTAAGTCCTTTGACGGTACCTGAAACTGTCATTGTGTTTTCGGTAATTCCATCTCCACACGCAGAAATTAATAGTAATAAAGCGAAAGCATAAAGTACCTTTTTCATAGGTTTATTTTAGTGCGGCAAATATCAGTAATTTTTTTGAATAGAATTAAAAAGTTTTAAAGTCAAAAATCTAAACTTTAGAAGCAACCTCCATCAATATCGCGCAAAGATAAGCTCCACCTGTACCAACAACATAGCCAAAAACAGCTAGTAGAATACCTACAGAAGTTAATGAAGGATGAAACTCTGCTGCAACTACAGGAGCCGAAGCAGCACCACCAACGTTGGCTTGACTTCCTACGGCTAAAAAGAAAAAAGGTGCCTTAATGAGTTTGGCCACTAAAATCAACAATCCTGCATGAATTGAAATCCATATAAGTCCTATAAGAATAAGTCCTGGGTTTTCCAAAACTTTACTGAGGTCCATTTGCATACCTATAGTAGCTACAAGGATGTAAATAAACATTCCCCCGATTTTACTGGCGCCAGCTCCTTCATAGCTCTTAGCTTTTGTAAAAGATAAGGCAATTCCAATAGCGGTCGCACACACAACCATCCATAAAAATGTAGACCCTAAAGAGGATAGTATTTTGGTTTTATCTCGCACAACTTCAAAGGTAGCTTTCAAAAATTCAGAAAAGTTATTTCCGAATAAATGGGAAATACCTACAGCTGTAAATGCCAATGCGAGCATTATGATGTAGTCATGTAATGTTGCAACCCGAGTGATTTTTGCAGTATGAGCGGTAACTTTTTCTTTTAAAATCTCGATGGATGAAGTGTCTGCCTTCAGCCATTTATCGATTTGTTTGGTTTTACCAATGCCTAAGAGCAATATGGCCATCCAAATATTGGCAATGACAATATCCACGAGAACCATTCCCCCAAATTTATCAGGGTTATATTCAAAAATTTCGAACATTGCTGCTTGGTTTGCTCCGCCACCAATCCAGCTTCCCGCTATGGTAGAAAGTCCACGCCAAACGGCATCCGGACCGACAACACCAACAGTTTCTGGAGAAAAAATGGATACTATCAATATTGCCAACGGCCCCCCAATGATAATTCCTGCTGTTCCAGTAAAAAACATGATAAGGGCTTTAGAACCTAAATTGGCGATGGCTTTTAAATCAATGCTCAAAGTCATTAAGACTAAGGCAGCAGGCAGTAAATAACGACTTGCTACAAAATAAAGGTTAGATGTTTCATCTGAAATGACCCCTAAACTTGTAAGTATTCCGGGTAACAAATAACACATCAATACGGTAGGAACTATTCCATAAAACTTTTTCCAAAATCCAGTTTTAATTGATGAGGTGTAGAAAACAAAACCTAAACATAAAGCTAGAAGTCCAAAGACAATAGTATCATCGGCAATTAGTGGCTGGGGTAGGCTATTTTCGGTCATTTAGAAGTAGAATGGTTTTTCCAAATATAAACATTTATAAATGTTGCTTGATAAAGTGGGCAACACCATGTTCTGTATTCTTGAGCGTAATATGATTGGCAATGGATTTAACTTCCTCGCGCGCATTTTCAACAGCAACACCACATCCAGAATGTTTGAGCATTTCCATATCATTATAATTGTCCCCGAAGGAGATAACATCGGCCAACGTTTCATCCGAAGAAAGTAATAACTGAATTGCTGATAATTTAGAAACCGATTTTGGAGCCACTTCGATAAGCGTATCATTTGAACGGTATATGTTCAAATGCTCGCTTAATCCATTAATCAATAATGAAAATATAGCATCCGCAGAATTTTTGGTACCCATCAACATTATTTTGTGTGCACTTATATTCCGATTCTTCCAATCTTTAAGTGTGACCGAAGTTGGTCTATAGGTTGGTTCTGTTCTTGTGTATTTGATTTCTTTTTCAACCCGTTCAGACGTTTCTTCTACGTACCATTCTCTATTGTGGTAAAGTCCCAATTTTATCCCATGCTCTTCTGAAAGTCGCTGGATTTTCTCAACTGCCTTGAAATCGATTGTCTCTGAGAATAATTCTTCAGTTCCATCAACTACAAGTGCCCCGTTATAACAAATAATAGGTCGATTGCTAACACCTAACCTTTCTTGTAAATAGGTCATTGATTGGGGCATACGAGCTGAAACCAAAATAATTCGGACAGCTTCCCGAATACGAGTAATTTCTGAGATAGTGAAGTCTGAGACATCACTCTTGGTTGAGAGCATGGTTCCATCTAAATCTGAACAAAGCACTTTAAAGTTCATGGAACTTGTATTAAATCAAAGGGATTAAATGTTTAACCAATAGGTGAATTTCAAGTTGATAGATCTGTTTCTTGGCTGAAAACTATTTACAAAGTAGTTGTCATTGTAAACTATGAACAAGTCGGACAAGGGTGCAAAACGCCATTGCAATCTTGAGTTAATACCTAAATTATCTCGCTGATTACTATATTGTATAAGTGTCGACCAGAAAATGGATTTACTGAAAGTGATATCTATTTTAGGACTGACCAACCAAATATCCGCACTGGGGTAGGGGTCAGGTAAATTGATTTGATCATAATTCAGAACCAAGGAAAGAAAAACTTTCGGCTGAAATCGTAGGGTCATCATGCTTTCGACTGAAAAGCGTTTTCCATTGAAAAAGCGACCTACTTCGGAACCGACATCAAAAGCAAAACGTTTCCGCTGATCAGATTGATAACCAAACTCTACGCTATTATAGTGGTATCCTTGGTCACCGGGCAACTCTAGGGCGTCATCTGTTCCGGTGGGATCAAAGCTGTCAAATAAAAATGTATAACTATTGGTCATTCCCAAATTGAATCGAGATTGATCTTGAAATTGCACCTCCCATTGGGTTCTAAAGTCGTAATCTGTATTCTTAAAATCTAGATTCGGGTCCCATAATATTATCGGAAAAAATTGGAAACCATGGTTTTGGATGATTCCTTTTTTAGGCCAAAAAACACGTTCTGCGCTTAGAATTCCTTTGACAATACCTGTTCTCCTAACGAAACCAAGGTCTGAAGAAAAATCTTCATCTATGTAAAGGCCCTTGCTATAGAAATTATATTTTCTTGACTGATACCGCATGGTAGCGCCAGTGGAAAAATTTCCAAGCTTGTCATCTGGTTGAAACGATTTGTGCGTATAGAATTGCCCTGTCCATGTATTATCTTTCGATGCCAAATTGTAGTCGAGGCCCAAAACACGATTGTATTCCTCTTCACGTTCTACAAAATCATTAGCTTCGAACGACTGCTTATTGATGAAAAAGGCGCCTATATTGGATCTTGAAAATACACGATGCTGCAATGCTATCATGGTATTGTTGTTTGACGGAATCTCGTTTTCCTCATCTTTTGCTGTTTGAATATTCAATACACCAACCCGCATATTCTTGGTCAACTTACCGCTTAGTCGTACACCTCCTATGATTTTATTTTCGATGGAATTTCCAGCTGTATCACTAGCGATACCAATACGTCGCGAAAAGAAAGGGTTAGCATCCCGTTGATCTCCAAAACTTGCAAAAAGGTCACTATTATCGATGAAAAATTGTCTTTTTTCAGGTAATGAGACTTCAAAACGGGTAAGATTCGTCACTTGGTCATCGACCTCTACTTGTGAAAAATCAGGATTAACAGTAACATCCAAATTCAGATTGTTACCTATTGCAACTTTGGCATCCCCACCAAATTTTACAGTATTCATACCTTCATCGGTCTCGAAGTCCTTTTGAGAAAGGGCGTTGATATAAGGTATGATGGCAAGAGGGGTTCTCGATTTCCCCAAGGGTTTTTCAAAAACCATATCACCCATGAATGCCAGATTGAAAATCAATTGGTTTTGGGGTACTCTCATCCATGAACTTCTTTCATTATTTTGGGTTTCAATCCGATAACTGTTGAACCGCCATTTCGTTGCACCCTCTTTAAACTTTAAGGATGTAAGCGGGATAATCATTTCAGCGGTGAAATAATCATCATAGATTTTAGAATTACCCTGCCATTTCACATCCCACGAAAGATTGAAACTCCTGCGGTCAGTTCCGCCATTTGAAATGAGTGCTTCTCTTCTTACACCGTACGGGTTAATACCAAACAGAAATGCGTTAGTTCCGTCGTTATAGGTATCTAATACAATTGAGAAACTATCAACTCCGCTTCCTCGAAAGTCTCGTTTTAAGGAAGTAAGAGAATAATTTTCACCAATAGAGTAAGCTTTTATTCCTATGTACAGGTTCTTATCGTCATAGAGTATTTTAACTTCGGACTGCTTTTCGGCCTGAACTGAGTCCGTAGGGAAGTATTGCCAGTAGTTGTTGGCACTTTCCGCAGTTTCCCATAAAGGTTCGTCAAGAACCCCATCAGGCACAAAATTAGAATCTGTAATATATTTTACCGTAAATGATTTGTTTTCAGTTTGTGAGAAGGCTGAAAAAACCGAAAGTATGGTAAATACAACGGCCAAAAAGGCTCTTGTCATTGTTCTTGAATTAGCTGAAAGCAAATTTAACTCTTTGGAACGTTAAAAAATCTTAAAACTTTACAATAAAACAGAGGAAAAAAACCAAGGTTTGATTCAGCTAGATATTCAACCAATAGGTCAGTTTCAAATTGATTGACCGATTTTTTGGTTCAAAACTGTTTACGAAGTAGTTGTCATTATATACAATGAACAAATCGGATAGGGGAGCAAAACGCCATTGCAGTCTTGAATTTACGCCCAAGTTATCCCTTTGATTGCTGTATTGGACCAACGTAGACCAAAAGACAGATTTACTAAAAGTAACATCAATCTTTGGACTTACAAGCCAAATATCAGCACTGGGATAGGGGTCAGGTAATGAGATTTGATCGTAATTGAACAATAAGGATATAAATACCTTGGGCTGAAAACGTAAGGTCATACCTCCTTCTACTGAAAAACGGTTTCCGTTGAAAAATCGACCTACTTCCGTTCCAAGGGCATATGCAAACACTTGTCTTTGGTCAGATTCGTAGCCGGCCTCTGCACTATTGTAGTGGTATCCTTTATTACCAGGAATAGGAATGCCACCATCAGTACCTGTTGGATCAAAGTCGTCAAACAAAAAGGTAAAACGATTGGTCGCACTCAGACTAAGTTCGCTGGTGTCTGTGAATTTAGCTTCCCAAGAGCCTCGGTATGTGTGATCCGTATTTTTAAAATCATCTTCTAAACTCCAAATATAGAGAGGGAAAAACTGAAATGAATGGGTTTGAATTTTACCTTTAGTCGGCCAAAAAGCACGTTCTACATTGACAAAACTCTTGGCGATGCCAGTTCTACGTACGAAACCCAAATCTGACGAAAAATCCTCATCAATGAAAATACCTTTACCAGAAAAGTTCCAATTTCTTGAGTTGTATGCAAGTCGCGCACCACCAGATAAATTTCCTTGGCTATCATCGGGCTGAAAAGATTTGTGTAAGTAAAAGTTGCCAGTCCAAGTATTGTCTTGGGATGCTAAGTTGTAATCAACACCAAAGAGTCTATTATATTCATCTTCTCTTTCAATAAAATCATAGTCTTTAAAAGATTGCTTATTGATAAAGAACATTCCAATATTTGACCTTGAAAATACCTTTTGTTGTAAGGCTATCATGGTATTATTATTAGACGCGATTTCGTTTTCTAAGTCTTCATCAGTCTGAATGTTAAGGAGCCCGACGCGAAGATTATTTGATAGTTTACCACTCAAGCGTACACCTCCAATAATTCTATTTTCTATAGAATTTCCGGCAGTATCACTCGCAATACCAATTCGTCTTGAAAAAAAAGGATTTGCATCACGTTGATCACCAAAGCTTGAAAAGAGGTCGCTATTGTCAATAAAGAATTGGCGTTTCTCTGGAAGTCCAACTTCGAAACGTGTCAAATTTGTGACGATATCATCAACTTCTACATTTGAAAAATCAGGATTAAAAGTAAGATCTAAATTTAAACCTGTACCGATAGCTATCTTGGCGTCCCCGCCTAATTTGATATTGTTTAACCCTTCGTCTGTTTCAAAATTCTTTTGTGAAATCGCATTCACATAGGGAATTATAGCCAAGGGTGTTTTTGATTTTCCCAAAGGCCTTTCGAAAATCATGTCACCCATAAATGCGGTGCCCCATACTTCTTGATTTTGGGGAATCTTAATCCAAGTGCTAATTTCATTAGATTGTGTATCAAAGCGATAACTGTTAAATCTCCATTTTTGAGTTCCCTCCTTGAACTTAAACGAACTTAATGGAATCACCATTTCAGCAGTATAGTAATCATCGTATATCTTTGCGTCACCTTTCCACTTAACATCCCAAGAGGTCGTAAAACCAATTCGTTGGGAGCTTCCTCCTGAAATCAAAGCCTCCCTAAGAACCCCATATGGATTGGTGCCAAATAGAAAAGCATTTTGGCCGTCACTAAAAGTGTCGAAAATTACACTAATGTTATCATTTCCACCTGCTAAGAAATCTCGCTTTAGCGATTGAATGGCATAGTCTTTTCCTGCAGCATTATTGGTGATTCCTACGTACAAATTTTTGTCATCGTAGAACATTTTGATATCCGATTGTTGACGTGCTTGAATAGAATCTAAAGGGAAGTATTCCCAAAACTTATTTGCACTCTCCGCTTTTTCCCAAATAGGCTCATCTAAGACACCGTCAGGAACGATATTTGAATCAGTAAAATATTTTACGGTAAAACTTTTGGTAGCATTTTGTCCGAAAGAAAACAGAGTTAAAAAAAGGATGGGGAGAACTAGTAACGTTCTTGTCATTAGGTTTTGAATTAGCTGGAATTGCAAATTTACTCCTTTAGAGCGTTAAGAAAACCCTAAACTTTAAGGGTCAACCTGTTAATAAATAAGAGCTCAATACAAATTTAGCTAGATATTCAACCAATAAGTTAACTTCAAATTGATGGACCGGTAGCGCGGAGAAAACTGATTCACAAAATAGTTGTCATTATATACAATGAACAAATCAGAAAGAGGAGCAAATCGCCATTGCAATCTTGAGTTGATACCCAAATTATCACCTTGGTTGCTGTACTGAATTAAGGTGGACCAAAAAAGAGACTTACTGAAAGTAAATTCCAATTTCGGACTTACAAGCCACAAATCTGCACTAGGATAAGGTTCAGGCAATGAAATTTTATTATAGTTCAGAGCAAGCGAAATTTGAGCCTTTGGCAGTATGCGAAGAAAAAGTGTGGCATCGACAGAAAAAATATTACCATTGAAAAAACGACCCAAAGTCGATTCTCCCATTACTGAAAGTACATCTGCCCTATTCGACATATAAGATAGACTCACATTATTAAAGTGATACCCCATATTACCAGGCAATGGAACACCATCGGTTCGAGTAGGGTCAAATTCATCAGTTAGAAAGGCATAGCTATTATTAAAACCTAGACTAAGCTGCGATTGATTTTTAAAGCCAACTTCAGCGGTTAACATAACGTCATGGTCAGTTTTTTGATAGTCTAAACCAGGTCGCCATGTGACAATTGGAAAAAGATTCAGTGCATAACTGTTTACAACCTCACTTTTTGGCCAGAATACTTTTTCAACCGAGGTGGCCAATTTTATGATGTCGTTTCTGCGGATAAAGCCCAAATCTGAAGTAAAATCTTCATCGATATACGCTAAATCCGAGAAGAAATTAAAAAATTTGGTAGTTCGACCTATGAATGCTCCGGCTGAGTAGTTACCCTCTTTATCATCTGGCTGAAATGATTTATGCCCATAAAATTTACCCCTCCATTTTCCATCTTTGGAGGCCAAATTATAGTCCAGGCCTAGAACCCTGTTATATTCATCTTCTCTCTCAACAAAATCATAGTCTTTAAAAGACTGTCGATTGATAAAGAATATGCTGATGTTAGAGCGGTCGAAAACCTTTTTCTGTAGAGCCAGCATCGTATTATTGTTTGAAGCAATTTCATTATCAATGTCTTCAGCGGTTTGGATATTTAAAAATCCCAGGCGCCAATCTTCGCTTAACTTTCCACTTAATCGTACACCTCCTAGAATTCTATTTTCTATGGAATTCCCTGCTGTATCTCTTGCGATACCTATTCTTCTTGAAAAGAAAGGGTTGGCATCACGCGAACCTCCGAAACTTCCAAAGAGGTCGCTATTATCAATAAAAAATTGTCTTTTTTCAGGCAGGCCAACTTCAAAACGTGTGAGGTTGGTTATTATGTCATCGACTTCAACATTTGAAAAATCAGGATTGACCGTGATGTCCAAGTTCATACCGTTTCCAATTGATACCTTGGCATCACCGCCCACTTTTAAGCCATTATTTCCATTGTCGGTTACATGGTCTTTTTCTGAAATTGTATTTATGTAAGGAATAAGCGCTAATGGAGTTCTTGATTTGCCTAAGGGTTTTTCAAAGTGCATGTCACCCATAAAAGCAAGGTTCACCAAAAATTGCCCAAGGGGTACTTTGTACCAACCACTTCTTTCATTGGTTTGTAAATCAAATCGATAACTTTGAAAACGCCACTTGGTTTCCCCCTCCTTAAATTTGAAAGAGGTGAGTGGAATGGCCATTTCAGAGGTGTAATAATTACCGTAAATTTTTGATTCACCTTTCCATTTGACATCCCATGAGGTGTTAAAACCTCTTAAATCTTGACCCCCACCAGAAATAAGAACTTCACGACGTATACCATATGGATTGATACCGAATAAAAATGCATTTGTCCCATCGTTAAATGTATCAAATACCAGGCTCATACTATCCCCGTTACTTGCCCTAAAATCTCTTTTTAGTGATGGAGTAATCCAATTATCGCCTATAGATGTTACAGTAATTCCAATATATAAATGGGTGTCACTAACAACCATTTTGATGTCGGTGGGATTCTCAGCAAGAATCGAATCAGATGGAAAAAATTGTTGAAAATCATGTGGTCCATCCGCGGTTTCCCAGAAGGATTCATCTAAAACGCCATCTATAGTTGGTGTTTCTGTGGTAAACTTTACCGTGAATGATTTGTCAGGGTTTTGACTTAGAAGGGGAATCGTATATAATAGAAATACAATAGCGAAGAAAGCTCTTGTCATTAGTTTTTTTGAATTAGCTGGAATTACAAATTTAGAGTTTTCTGAGTTAAAAAGTGCCAAATTCAAGTCTGTCTTAAATTATTGCCCTTTAAATCTTTTAGATTTTTTCTTCTTCGGATTCGTGAACAAACGCTTGAAAAAACCATCTCTTTTTACAGGTTCACAATTCAATTGGTCTAACACAAAAGGATTCGGCTTTTCAAATCGTGCTTTGGTAATGTAGTTGAATTCTTTGTGCTTATTCAATTGTTGGTACCAACTAGCGAATATGGGTAAGGCTGCATTTGCTCCTTGTCCCAGACTTGTGCTTTTGAATCCGATTTCGTGATTGTCTAATCCTACCCAAGTGATGTGTACGAGTCTTGGGGTTAGGGCTACAAACCAGGCATCTTTGTTATTTTGTGTAGTACCTGTTTTTCCTGCGATGTCATTCGTCAACTTGTAGGTAGAACGAATGCGCTTTGCTGTTCCGCTGTTGATAGTAGATTTCATCATTTCGAGCATGATTTGCTCAGTTTGCTTTGAAAACGCGCGATTTCTTGCTCTTTTTGGCTCAAAATCAACTAAAAGCGAATCATTTTGATTGGTAATGCTTTCGATGAGATACGGTAAAACTGCCTTTCCATTATTTACATAACTCGCGTAAACTCCCGCCAATTCATTGAGGTAAATTTGACCGGTTCCTAGCGCTACAGAGGGTTGATTGGGAAGCTTTGAGAATACCCCCATCTTCTTTGCTTGGGCCAAAACGTTTTCAATACCTGTAGCTTCCAGAACTTTTACGGCGACCGTATTCACGGAGTTGCTCAGCGCTTGTTCCATAGAATAATTCAAATAGGCCTCATCTTTTTTGCCGGAATTACTTGGTGACCATCCTTTTAGGTTTTCATATTCCACTTCTCTGGCAGAAAAGTAGGCGCAGGGAGGAATACCAGTCTCCAAAGCTGCGGTATAAACAATGGGCTTAAAAGTGGAACCCACTTGTCGTTGCGCTTGTGCCACATGGTCAAATTTGAAACGCTTAAAATCGATACCACCAATCCAAGTTTGCACTGCTCCAGTTTCCGGATTGATAGCCATTGAACCCGTATTCAGGAATTTCATATAATGTTGCACACTGTCTATTACGCTTGCATTTACGGTCTTATCTCCCGACCAGTCTGTCAAAGTCATACTTCGTTTTTGACTTAGGGAATCCCATATTTCCGAGGTTGACAGTTTGTTCTTGAGTAGTTTTTTATAATGTGGTGTAGCTCTTACTGCTTTTTCAACTAGTTTTTTATTTCGAATCCAAGGTGCTTTTTTGCCGTAGCTTTCCTCAAAGCTTTTTTGCAATTTACCCATGTGCTTTTTCATGGCTTCTTCTGCCATCACCTGCATTTTGTAGTTTATGGTTGTGTAGATTTTGAGTCCGGATGTGTAAATGTTGTATTCGTTTCCTTTTTCATTTTCTGATTTTGCCCATTTGATAAGCTTCTTCCGTACCTCCTCTCTGAAGTAAGGTGCTATTCCGTCTGTGTAATCGTATTTTCTATAATTCAATTTTAGAGGAATGGCGGTTAAACTGTCCTTCTCTACTTCTAACAGAAAATCGTTATTGACCATTGATTGTAGCACTAAATTCCTTCGAGCTAAACTTCTTTCAGGATACACTCGCGGATTATAACCGTAAGTCGCTTTCAACATTCCCACCAGAACAGAAGCTTCTTCTATGTTCAACTGGTTTGTTTTTTTGTTGAAGAATTTAAGGGATGCACTTTCAATTCCGAAGGTGTTATCTCCAAAGGAAACGGTATTTAAATAGTGCGTCAAGATTTCATCCTTAGAGAAAATACCCTCTAAACGGGAAGCGATTATCATTTCCTTCACTTTATTGACCGTGATATTGGTTTTCTTTCTTTCCCTTCGGGGATATAGATTTTTAGCCAACTGTTGCGTTATTGTACTTCCACCACCAGAAGACTGGTCTTGCATCAAAATGGTCTTAAAACCGACACGGAGTAAACTAGGATAGTCTATCCCTAAATGGTCGTAGTAACGCTCATCTTCAATAGAAATTAACGCTTCTACAAGGTATTTTGGGAATTCAGAATATTCGATAGGTTGTCTATCATTCAAGTAATATTTTCCAATAAGAACGCTGTCAGCCGTATAAACTTCTGATGCACGTTGGTATTCGAAATCGGCAAGCTCGTTTTTACTTGGTAGCTTTCCCCAGGCACCCAAATAAACGCTGAACACGAAAAGAATTGCTCCAGTGATAAGGATACCAATTCCTAGAAGCGGGTATTTCAAATATTTGGATTTTAGCCTTTTTAGCATTGAATGATTTATTAATCGGTGCAATATCAAACTTTAAATATAAAAGAAGATACGAGTTAACAATAGATTAAAGTTCATTAGTTACATTTGAAAAAAATCATAATCTATGAAAAGCAGTTTTCTAATTCTATTCTTTTTATCCGTTCAATTCACATTTGGTAATGATATGGTCTGGTCAAAAACTGGCCATAGAACTACAGGGGAGATTGCGCAACAACACTTGTCAAGAAAAGCAAGAAAGGCGATTGATAAATTGCTAGACGGGCAAAGCTTAGCTCTCGTTTCAACTTTTGGGGACGATATTAAGGCAGATCGCCAGTATAGGAAATTTAGTGCTTGGCATTATGTCAATTTTCCTGCTGATAAAAAATATGGAGATGAGGACCCTAGTGAGTACGGAGATTTGATCACAGGAATTGAAAAGTGTATCGAAATAGTAAAGGATGAGAATAGCTCTAAAGCTGATAAAGCATTTTATTTAAAGTTTTTGGTACATCTAGTAGGCGATTTGCATCAACCAATGCATGTCGGACGAATAGAAGATAAAGGCGGTAATGATATTCAGGTGCAATGGTTTAATAGAGGAAGCAATTTACACAAGGTTTGGGATTTGAACATGATTGAAGATTATGGCATGAGTTATACTGAACTTGCCGAATCTTTACCGAGATTGAACAAAGCTCAAAAGAAATTTATACAACAAGGAACAATTTACGATTGGGTTGAGGAATCGCAAGATATTGCCAACGAATTGTACGAGTCCGTTGAGGTGGGAGAGAAGCTTTTTTATCGGTATAGCTATGTTTGGTGGGGCACCGTTGAAAAACAACTACAAAAAGGTGGATTACGACTTGCTAAAATCTTAAACGAAATCTACGAATAGCATTTTATCTAATAAATACTTATTTCAACGAGCCCTTATACCTTGGCACAACATTTGAGGTTATATTAGGGAAGTTAGGCGCGAGGAAATTAGCATAGTCACCCAAATGTTAAAGATAGTAACTAGCTCTAGAAAAGGGTATTAAAAAAGCTGTTCTGATAAGAACAGCTTTTTTATTGCGCTCGGTTTTCTGATAGATTTGTTGTGTTGGTACTTGTTCTCTCTGAAATAAACGTGTTAGCTTATTACTTGTTTAAGCTCATTTCTATATTTTGATGGACTCTGTCCGGTAAATTTTTTAAATGACTTATTGAAATAAGAAAAATTATTAAATCCTGATTCGAAGCATACCTCCGTAATACTTAGAAGCTGTTCCGACAATAGTTTTGAAGCATGAACTAAACGATATTCATTTACAAATTGAGTAAATGTTTTATTGGTAACCTTTTTAAAGTATCTACAAAACGAGGGAACGGTCATACTGACCAAATCAGCAATTTCCTTCAATTTGATTTCTTCTTTAAAGTTGTTTTTTACAAAATTGAAAACAATATTGATTCTATCATTATCCTTTATTCCTGCATCCATTGAAAATCCTTCGGCGTTTAAGATTCTATACTCGTCTGTGGTACTCAAGCCATACAGAACTTCTAAAATGGTGTGAAGGCGCTCAAAACTATTTTTGCTTTCCAAGGTTTCCATTTTATGTCCTAGAATAGCCTTGGTTTCACCATAAAACACCACACCCGATTTAGAAATTTCGAAAAGGTTTTCAATTTTTTCCATCTCAGGAAGGTTGAAGAAACTATCTCCTAAAAAGTCTTTCTTCATTTGTACCACAGTCTCACTTCGGTTTCCTGTAAGTTCGTCGGTAAAACCACAGTGAGGTAGATTACTGCCTATGAGAATCAATGTACCGTTGGTATAATAGGAAAGATTACTACCTATTTGACGCTTGCCTGATCCACCATTAACGAAAACCAATTCGATTTCAGGATGATAATGCCAAACATTACTTTGATTACGTTTGTTTTTATGAAATTTCTGGTATGTAAATGAATTTCCAAACGAGGGTTCAATGGATTCAAATGTGGGCTTGATTACAGCACCTTTATTGCTTTTCATACTACAAAGTTACTTCGTTAGAAATTCCCCTTTCTATGCAAAATTACCTCAAATATGTACAATATTACCTTTTTATGAATTTATTGGGTTTTGATTGGGTAAAATAGAACACAAATTAGAAAATGCTGTGGTAGTGGACTCGAAATTATGGAAGTAGTTTTGGGGTGTTGATTAATAGTAACCCTAAAATTTAAAATTATGAAAAAGGTAGTAAGATCAATCGCAGTAGTAGCTTTAATGTTTGCAGCGGCAACAGGTTGGGCTAAAGAGCCAAAACTTAGTTTGACTCCTAATACGGAGAAAAGTCTAAATTTTGAAATGGACATAACATCTGAACAAACGGTTGTTAGTATAGTTGATACTAACGGTGAAATTATATACACCGAAAGAATAGCAATTGGAAATATTTACGCAAAAAAGTTTGATTTGCAAAACCTTCCTGAAGGTGATTATTTCTTAGAAGTAGAAGACTCTTTGAAGGAAGTAGTTTTTGGATTTACCGTAGATGATTCCGAGATCATGATAAGGGAAAGGAAAGAAAATTCGAAACCCATTTTTAGAAAAAAAGATGGACGAGTTTTCCTAAATCTATTGAATCTTGAGAAAGATGTGGTGAAAATAACCGTAATGGATAGTGAAGGTCGCTCTTTATTTCAAGAAACTATAGCTGACGAAATGTTAATCGAAAAAACATTCAACTTCAAAAATGCTTTTGAAGATAGTTATACGATTTTGGTTAAAAGTAAAGATGACACTTATTTTGAATATGTCACTGTAGAGTAAAGTTGACTAAGTTAGTTTATATTTTGAGCCCTCAAAGCGTGTTACTTTGAGGGCTTTTTTTAGTATCGCAAATACCAATACGCCCAAAACATCAGAGCAAATTGTAGTGGTATTCTAGCTATTAGTACCCATTTAGCTATTCCCATCGAAGCTTTCTTATTAAAAAGCATATGAAAATGGGCCGGTAAAAAGAAGGTCAACATAACGATGACAGCATAAATGGCGAAATTTTTGGTCTCTGGAAAGCAAAGTGCAATACCGATGACAATTTCTGCCACGCCACTAATTGCGACTAAGGCCTTATGTCCGGGTAAGTACCCTGGTAAAATACGCAGGTACATTTTGGGTCTAACAAAATGCATAATACCGGCGATGACATAAATCACAACCATTAAGTAAAGGTGCCAAGGATAATTCAATGCTAAAGGAATTTTTTGAAACGTTCTTTTTTATATTTGGGCACAGAGGGATTACTCATAAATAGCGCTAGTAGTTCTTTCGGCTTCTCTCGCATAAACATTAATTCGTAGAATTGTTGCGTAGTAAGTGTATTTTCTGATTGTTCCACCAGTTCTAATCGATCCCCAGTTTTAACTTCTCCTTCTTCTAGAATTCGCACATAAGTACCCGGCTTGTTATGATCAATAAATTGCCGCAATACATCTTGTGTCCCAAAACGGATACCTAATTTATAACAGGGTTCACGTGGTTGTGATACTTGAACCAAAGCAGTTCCTAGTTTATAAATGTTACCGACACGCATGGTCGATTCATCCAATCCTTCGATGGTTAGGTTTTCACCGAACATTCCCCAGTCCCAATCTAACTCTGGATATAGTTCTTTCCAATAGGGGTAATTATCTGAAGCGAACAAGTAGCAAGCCTTATTGATACCCGCATGATGAACACGATCAATAACGATGTCGTTAGAAACATCATTTGTATTTAAAAAAAGTGCTTGTGAAACTGGCTTTTTAAAAATGCCTGTTTGCTCTTCTTTTCCATTCCAAAGGAAAGTAGTGGAAGTTCCAAGATTGGTTGAAATTACTTGCATTTTCTAAAGATAAAAAAACCACCACAAATTAATGCGGTGGTTTTGGTAATAACCTTCCAGTTCATGGAAAGTTATCGGGGGGGGGAATTTCAAACCCTTGTTTTGGCCTTAGCTGAAATTCGGGGGTAATTATGAGGTTAAGCTATCAACATCATCTAGTTCTTTATTCCAAATTTGTTCTTTTGATCATTCAATTAGTTTCTATTTTTTCTTTTCTCATAAACAGCATATGCTGTAAACAAAACTAAAATAGGTAGTATCAAAAGGTCGTACCTAATAATCTGGGACAAAAGGGATTCGGTCAATTCGTGTATTTGGTATTCCCATAAAATAAAAATGGACCAAATCCCTGTCAACACAATCCAAAAAAATCTATCACCAACTTTCATCTTCCTTTTTTTCGGCTTGCAAATATCTTAACAATAGCATAGACTATCCTAATAAATCAAGGTGAGAGAAGTCCTGATTTCGGACTTTAGAACCAATTTTAAGATTTTTTGGATAATCCTATCCACTATCAGGAATCAGGACTGAATTAAGATTGAAAATAAGGGGAAGGACAGTAAAAATCAGGCAGCGTTCTTTTCTTTGAATTTAGTAGGAGTAGTGCCGGTAATTTTTTTAAAAGCCGCATAAAAGGCACTTTTACTATGAAAACCAACTTCGTAGCCAATGCCTTCGATACTCAAGGTACTATCTTCTTCTCGAAGTAAATTAATAGCTTTTTCAATCCGAAATTGATTTATATAACTATTAAAATTTTGATTCTGTATTTTGTTAATAGCCGTAGAAATTTGCTTAGTATGTATTTGCAAATCTTTGGCAATATCTACGATTGTCAATTCACTTTGAACATAACTTTCAGAGCTTTTCATATGTTCATCTATTTTATTGAAAAGTGCCGCAAGATTTTCATTGTGAGGTTGTAACGTTTTTTGTTTTACTTCTTTCTTTTGAATACTATAATATCCGTTTTCAGAAAGAATAGATAGCACGTTACGTTGAATTAGTCCGAAGAAAAATATCCAATACATGGTGACATAATCAATTATCAAAACAAATATTTTTGAATATATATTTTCGGGGAGCAAATAATAAAAGGGGAAATAGACGAGATAGGCCACAAAACTAAAAATCAAAAAATGGCGAACCCATTTCAATTCCCTTAGTTGGGTTCTTGAGAAATGATCTCTCACCAACAGTTGGTGTTTATTTACGAGAATTAAATTCCAAATTCCAATACAGAAAGAGTAAACAATACCGGCAATAAGATAAGCTTTAAACCAAAGACTTTGATCTATTGCCAATTTGGTTTCATAGGGTTGAAGAAATATTATAATATTAATTACAAAAGCTATCATGCCAGGATAAAGCACCCAGTATGGTATTTTTTGATCGGCAAGCATAGAAACCCGATATGAATAAATAAAAAATAAAGGATAGATTAACCAATAAAAATTAAACGGCAGTCGGAATAAACTAGGATAATACTCATAAAAATTTATCTGTTGCAATGTGGGGTGAAGTCTCATTAGTGTAAAAAGTATAATAAGCAACCCGAGGAAGAAAGTACTTCTGTATTTTCTTCTATTCAAAAAGATTAGCAAAAGGCCTAAAAGAATTCCTTGTAAACAGCCTAGTAAGTGCAAGACAGAAAATATATTGTAGTCTAGTTCCATTTTTCCTTGAAAATCAATAGAAGCTACGAATTTAACAGGGAAATCAGACTATTTGTAAGTTAAATTTCTAATAAATGAAGGGGAAAATGAAAATTAAAAAGTCGCTGAAGACAGCGACTTTTGCTTTGAATTAGTTTGGAAAATATGATCTATTCTCTTTTGTCCATTTTCTTGGTTAAGAAAAAACCAGACAAGAGTCCAATACCGGCCATGAAGAAAATTGTACC
This sequence comes from uncultured Flavobacteriaceae bacterium, assembly GCA_947500435.1. Classification (GTDB taxonomy): domain Bacteria; phylum Bacteroidota; class Bacteroidia; order Flavobacteriales; family Flavobacteriaceae; genus Maribacter_C. The sequence continues at coordinate 63,459 of CANMRV010000010.1, read as the reverse complement.
GGGATACGCTACATCTGGGTGAACTCTCATCTCTTCTAGAACAGCCCCAATAAATATGGCAATCCCGACGCTAATCAATAACAAGGCCAAATTGAGAAGGAGAATTTTACCTGTAGATGTTCCGCTGTTCTTTTTTTCTGAAAAAAATATACTTGCCTCAGCTCCTTTTTCAATAAGAGCCATACGCTCTTTGTTTCTAGTCGTGAAATAGAGATATACTATCGCGAAAATGAATAAAAAAAAGCTAATGGGTATTAAAATTGCTTCTGCCATGTGATTGTTTTTTAATTGATTAATAAACTCATTTGATCAGTAAGACGACAACTTTTTAATTGAGGTTACAAGAATTTTAAATTTTATGAAATTTCTTGTAACCAGAATCGTAATTTATACGTCATATGAAGCAGAATGAGCCAAAAAGAAGACCAACATTATATTGATGCCGTTATCAATGGCGAAACCAGAGCGTTTTCGGTTTTGATAGATCGATATAAACATATGGTTTTTACATTGGCGGCTAAGGTCTTGAAAAACCATGAGGAAGCTGAGGAGGTTGCACAAGATGTTTTTGTAAAAGCCTATACGGCTTTGACTACCTTTAAGGGTGATTCAAAGTTTTCGACTTGGTTATATAAAATAACCTATTATAGAAGTTTGGATTATTTAAAAAAACAAAAGCGAAGTTTGCAAACGAGTTCAATCGATTCTGATACCGTGTATCATTTGTCTAGTATGGAAAATGCATTGGATAGTCTTGAAACTAGTGAACGAAAACTGGCAATTAAAAAGGCTATTGACGAGCTGCCAGAAGATGATGCGGTTGTAATAACCCTTCATTATTTTGAAGAACTCTCATTAAAGGAGATAGCAGATATTATGAATTTAGAGGCAAATACGGTAAAAGTCCGTTTGTTCAGAAGCAGAAAGCGCTTGGCTGAATTGCTCAAAAATAAATTAGAACCAGAAATACTTGGTAACTATGGAAGAAAATAAAGAGTTAGATAATTTTATCAGAAAGTCAATCAAAGAGGTAGGTTTGGAAGAACCTTCAGTCGATTTTACAGATTCAGTTTTGTCAAAGATCGATGTGGCAAAACAAAAAGATAGCATTCAGGTTACAAAACCTTTGTTTTCTAAAACAACATGGTTTTTGACAATAGCTGCAGTGGCAGCTCTTTTCGGATATGTGATTTTTAATAGCTCAAATACTGAAAGTACTTGGTTGGCAGCAGCTCAATTGAATAAATTGACCTCCTACAACTTATCGCTAAACATACCAGAATTAGGTTTCTCTACGACATTTATATATGGCTCCATGACAATTGCCCTATTCGTATGGATTCAGGTTCTCCTTTTAAAACAACGGCAGAATAAAAGACTTGTGACTAGTTAGCGTTTCTTTTGGTAGAACGGTGTACGTTTTGAAAAGTAGCTCAATGTTAGAATGTAATCAGTACGGCCAGCTGTCATGAAAGGGCGACGTTTTTCATCCATTACTTTATTTCCATTTTTGTCATAAATTTTGAAGTAAACCATGGTTTCGAACTCATCACGAGAAGTACTGTATTCGCTACTATAGCCTTTTACCTTGTTTTTTTTGTCAACACGCACGGTACTGGAGCCTGTGGAATTTGATACTGTTGAACGGTAAGAAACTACAATTTTTGAATTTACTAGAGTACCGGCCCCCACGATTTTAGAAATTTCATCCATATCGTAATTTTTTATTTGCGATGCGTCGTTTATTCCAGCTTTGCGCAAACGTTTCCAGGTTATTTCAGGGTCTTGATAGGCAATCGTGTTTCGCTCAGGCTTGCGTTTCAAATCACGATAGTAGTATTCTTGAGCTTCCCTTCCTTCTTCTGGGCTTGGTTCTCCTTCGAATATGAACTCAAAAGGCAAAATGGCGCCTTGATTTGCCTTCATAGGCGGGTATTCGTAATCCGCATTTTTCGTTTCAGCTGCGGTTATCGAGGCACCTGAAAATTTTTGCACACGCCCACTTTTAAAGACTATTTTAATTACATCATCTTTTTCAACAACGTTTTCAAGGTCTTCCCCAAAATAAAAATAGGTAATAGTATTTGGTTCCACTTTTTTCACTTTTACGGCAATGGTTTCACCATTAGTTAAATAGAGTTGATCTGTAGCGTTTTGAGCGTTTAGTGAGAAAAATACACCAATGAAAATCCACATTAGTATTTTAGAATATTTCATAATAGAGTTTGTTTGTTGTTAAGGCTAAAGTAGCCAATGCCTGTTTTTTATGAAATACCTGATTTCCAGTATTTTTATTCACAAACTCAAGTAAAATATGTTTATTTTAGGAGGATGGCCTTACTAACTTTTCTTCTATTTACTGGATTTGTAGCCTTTTATGCGACCTGGAAGCTTCGTAGAGATAAACTAAATACGAAGGATGGATATTTTCTGGGAGGTAGGTCCTTAACGGGAATTATTATCGCAGGGTCGATGCTTCTGACAAATATTTCAACAGAACATTTGGTCGGGATGAATGGCTCATCCTATAGGAATGGAGCTATTATTGTCGCTTGGGAAGTTACTTCTGCATTGGCTTTGGTAATAGCGGCATTGTATTTTGTTCCCCGATATCTAAAAATGGGATTGACCACCATTCCCGAATTTCTAGAAAAACGGTTTGATGGACTTACAAGAACGCTGGTCGCGCTTCTATTGATTATCTCCTTTGTCGCTACTTTACTTCCTATAGTTTTGTATACAGGAGCTTTGAATATCGAAGCAATTTTCGAAATCTCAGACTTATTGAATATCACTCAAAAAGAAGGTATATGGGTCACAATTCTAGTAGTTGGTGTAATTGGGGCGGTTTATGCCATTTTCGGGGGACTCAAAATGGTAGCTTATACTGACACGATTAATGGCTTCGGATTGCTTGTGGCGGGGTTGCTCGTTCCTATTTTGGCATTACTGAGTATTGGTGATGGGAATCCCTTGGATGGTTTGACAAGAGTTTTTGAGAATAGTCCCGAGAAATTTAATGTGGTCAGCAGGGAATCAGGAGTAGGGGAAGGGGCGCGATCTGCCATTCTACCTTTTGAGGTTTTATTTACAGGCTTAATGGTCAACCAAATTTATTTCTGGACGATGCACCAGTCTATCATTCAAAGGGTTTTAGGAGCTGTCAATCTAAAGGAAGCTCAAAAAGGATTGCTCTTTACAGGATTTTTGAAAATTCTAATTCCGTTGGTTATTGTGCTGCCGGGAATAATTGGTTTTTATTATTTCGGTGAAAGTTTATACGACAATCCTGACACTGTCTATCCACTTTTGGTCAAGAAAGTATTGCCGCTTTGGTTAACAGGATTCTTCGTTGCTGTAATGATGGGTGCCATACTTAGTACATTTAATAGCGCTTTGAATAGTGCAGCTACGGTATTTAGCTTGGGTATTTTTAAAAGATATATTTCTAAGGATGCCGGGGAAAAGAAATTGGTCAAAATCGGAAAATGGACATCAGCGCTTCTCGCCATTTTTGCAATCGCGATTGCTCCATTTGTCGCGAACGCCCCTGACGGATTGTACCAACTGCTACAGCAGCTCAATGGTATCTTTTTCATACCAATAGCTAGTGTTGTTATTGCTGGTTTTCTTTTTCCAAAAGTTTCCGCTTCTGGGGCAAAAGTTGGGTTGGTTTTCGGACTCTTTTTCTATGTAATCATGTACTACGTGCTAGAAGTGAATCTGCACTTTGTTCATATTTGGGGCATTGAGTTTGTATTGAATATTTTGATTATGCATATAGCTTCGTTGCTTCTACCAAAGGACGAACCATTCGAAATGCAAGATGCGGGTGTGTTGAATCTTACTCCATGGAAATATGCCAAGCCGTTTAGCCTCTTTTTGGTGCTGTTTACTGTAATTTTGTACCTTGTACTAGGAAATGTTTGATAGCGATTCCCTCTTTGAAGGGGGTTAGGAGGATGTTTTTTGAACTTGAAATGTCAGTTTAGAATTGATTTTGCCATGGAAAAAAAGGAATTTAGAAATTACGATGCACCTGATGTTTCGGTTGCTGTAAAAGAGCATTATAGAAAGATGCGCAAAAATCAGACTTTGGATTATGTACAAAGCATGCATAAAAAATACCTAAAGTTTGATAAACCTATGGATCTTTGGGAAGCAATGCGACATTTAAACAGCCTTATCGATGTTAGTGATCCTGATTTAGATCTACCAAACGTACAGCATTTGATACAAAGCGCTGAGGCCATTCGTGCCGATGGGCGACCTGATTGGATGCAATTAACCGGACTCATTCACGACCTGGGAAAAGTGATGTTCCTTTGGGGAAGTGACGAAGATGGTACCAGTCAAGCAGAACAATGGGGAATGGTAGGTGATGTTTTTGTAGTAGGGTGTGCCTTACCAGATTCTTGTGTATATCCTGAGTTCAATGTTCTAAATCCAGATATGCAAAATGATACTTATAGTACCTCAACCGGTATTTACGAAAAAGGTTGTGGTATAGATAATGTTGATTTAGCCTGGGGACATGATGAATATTTGTACCAAGTTTTAAATAACCATGAGGACAACAAACTTCCTGAGGAGGCTATGGTAATGATTCGCTATCATTCTTTCTACCCTTGGCATTCTGGTGGAGCATATACCGAATTGGTGAATGACAAAGATGGAGAATACCTGAAAATTATTCGTGACTTTAACAAATTCGACCTTTATACCAAAAGTCAAAAAGTTTATGACTTGGAAGAGGTTTTAGATTACTATCAACCGATAGCTGAGAAGTACTTGGGAGACGGACCTATCTATTGGTAAAATAAGTCGGTATTAATTTAATTGGTAGCCATGGTCTACTTTTTGGCTTTTTCGGTAATTTTCACTTTTTCCTCTACCACCGCGATTTTTATGGTAGTCTCACCAATGTTTTCTATATCTTGAATAACTTCTTTACCACGGCATTCCCAATAATAGTGATCTCCTTTTTCTACACGTGCTAGAATTATTCTGCCGTTCATATTTCGGCAAAGAATAAGGCCTGTGGCAAAAAAGGTGCTACTATAATTGTTGGTATGACGCCTAAATGGAAGACGTTCGAAAGGCTCCAAAATTATTTTCCAGAGTATGATTTCCTCATTTTCAAAAAGTGCCTTTCCTACAGCATCGCTAAAGTTGTCCTTTTTTAGCTCTTTTAATTTGGACGCATCCCAAGAGTCAAAATTACCTTTTGGATTTAGTTCAGTAATGGTCATGAGTACCCCTTTGTGTTAGACAATAAATTCAACACAAGCAGTTCAGGAAATTGAGAGGGGCTAAAGATATTTTACGGGGGCGTAAAACACTTAGGGTACAAAGATGTAAAAGTTATTCGAAAGAACGACGATTTTTCCTATAAATTTTGAGCGTAAATATGTTAAAATTTATAATTGAAAAGCAGTACATCTTAATTTTTTAATAATGAGAACCCTGTCTATATATGGATTCCACAAAAAAACCGCTTCATTTTATTGAAACGGTTCTACAATTGAATCATATGGTGGTTCCTATTTCACCATCTCATAACTACGTTTGATGAAATTGGTCAATTCCTCACCCTTTAGCAGACCTTTTGAAAGACGGGCCAAATCAAGTGATTGATTGATTAAGCGTTCCTTCTTCTTAACGGTTTTGGTATTTAGAATTTCTCCTACCAATTCATGATTGGTATTCACTACAACATTGTACATCTCTGGCATATTGCCTATGCCGAACATTCCACCGCCACCTGTTTGCTGCATCTCTTTCATGCGTCGCATAAATTCTGGCTCTGTGATTATGAATGGCGAAGCATCACTATCCATGGCTTCCAATTGTACTGTATAGCTACTTTTCTCTCCAAAAACCTTTTCTAAATCTGCTTTGAGCTTTTCTTTTTCCTCATCGGATAACTTAGATATTTGTGTATCTTCTTTCTTGATAAGATTATCCAAATGGTCGGCATCAACACGGGCAAAGGAAGTCTTCTCTTTAGAGGTTTCAAGCTTTTGCATTAAATGACCAATGATTGGGGAGTCCATAAGAAGCACCTCATAACCTTTTGCTTTTGCAGCCTCAATATAACTGTGCTGTGCCTCTTTGTCAGATGCATAGAGTACAACCAACTTGTCATCCTTGTCAGTCTGTGCATCTTTAATTTTTTCTTGAAGTTCTTCAAAGGTATAGAAGCTTCCATCTACTGCTGGATACAGGGCAAACTTGTCCGCTTTTTCAAAGAATTTGTCTTCGGAGAGCATTCCGTATTCAATGACAATTTTAATATCATTCCATTTGGCTTCGAATTCTTCACGGTTGTTTTTGAAAAGGGAATTCAACTTGTCCGCCACTTTTCTTGTGATGTAAGAAGAAATCTTCTTTACCGCGCCATCTGCTTGCAAATAAGAACGTGAAACATTTAGTGGAATATCTGGTGAATCGATAACCCCTCTTAACATGGTCAAGAATTCAGGAACAATCCCCTCTACATTATCCGTTACAAAAACCTGATTCTGATACAATTGAATACGATCTTTCTGCTGATTCAAATCTTGTGTCAACTTCGGAAAGTAAAGAATTCCCGTAAGGTTAAAAGGGTAATCTACGTTCAAGTGAATATGGAACAAAGGCTCTTCAAATTGCATCGGATATAACTCACGATAGAATCCCTTATAATCTTCATCTTTTAAATCAGCGGGCTGTTTCGTCCAAGCTGGATTTGGATTGTTAACAATATTATCAACTTCTTGAGTTGGTGCTGCATCCTCTTCCTTAGCGCCTTCTGGCTTTGGAAGCGTTTCGGTTTTCATTCCAAACTTAATCGGAATGGGCATAAACTTGTTGTACTTATTTAGAAGTTCATTGATGCGGTTGTCTTCTAAAAATTCTGTGGAATCATCCGCAATGTGCAGAATAATTTCAGAACCTCTATCCTCCTTCTTTCCTTTTTTCAAAGTGAAATTGGGAGAACCATCACATGACCAGTGCGCAGCTGGTTCGTCTTTGTAACTCTTTGTTATAATTTCGACTTTGTCGGCTACCATAAAGGCAGAGTAGAACCCTAGACCGAAGTGTCCGATTATTCCAGTGTCTTTGGCGCCATCTTCGTATTTGTTCAAGAACTCTTCAGCCCCTGAGAAAGCAACCTGATTGATATAGTTTTTCACTTCTTCTTCAGTCATACCAATACCTTGGTCTATAATATGAAGTTTCTTTCCTTCTTTATCGACTTTGATTTCAATCATCGGATTGCCATACTCTACTTTAGCTTCCCCAATAGAAGTCAGGTGCTTTAATTTGAGCGTTGCGTCAGTCGCATTTGATATTAATTCACGTAAAAATATTTCGTGATCGCTATAAAGAAATTTCTTGATTAGCGGGAAAATATTTTCTACCGATACATTTATTTTACCTTTTGCCATTGAAAATGAAATTTATTTTCATTCCCGCACTTTTGCTGAACTCGTTTCAGTAAAGGCGGGAATTTTTTAGTCCGTTTTGTTTCTCTACTTCACTACTCAAAAAAAATACCACAATGGGTTAAAATGACAAACTGACACACTAAAAATTGCAAATACCTTATTGTGAAAGATTTAACAAAATATTGTTGAATAAATTTGCAGAAAGATTAAACAATAATTATATTTACGAAGTCATTAATGAAAAAGTTGCTGTGAAAAAGATTATTTTTTGATTGATGATTATTTAATGGTTAGGTTGTTTGAAAAACGTGCTTTCTTCTCGGGAGCACGTTTTTATACATTTAGGCAATAAGATTAGCTTTTGCTTAAGGTAAAACCAGGCTCTCAATATGTAAATTTGATATAGTAAATAATATAAAAATGGCAACAAAAACGAAAACAAAGAAAATTACAGGTGACATGATTATCTCCATGTATATGGCTTATGTTCTGGAGCATGAAGTAGTGCCAAAATCCGTTTATAAATTTTGTAAGGTCAACGATATCCAAGAGACAATTTTTTACAAGAACTTTGGCTCCGTAGAAGGAATTCAAAAATCAATTTGGGCCAAATTATTTATAAATACCAAGAGCCTAATCGAGAAAAATAAAGAATATGATTCTTTTACGAATAAGGACAAAATGTTGACCTTCTTTTACTCCTTCTTTGAGCTATTGACGCTTAATAGGAGTTATGTTCTCTTCGCATTGCCGAGTGATAGAACAGTGCTAAAAAATATGGAGCAGCTAAAGGAGCTAAGACGGCATGTTAAAGCATTTTCTGCTGAGCTCATTGAAGATGGTAATGCAACAAAATCCTTAAAAATAACGAAGCACAATCCAAAATTATTTTCAGAAGGTGCCTGGCTGCAGTTCCTATTCATATTAAAGTTTTGGATGGATGACGATTCTGCCGGGTTCGAAAAAACCGATATTGCTATTGAAAAGTCTATCAATACAATTTTTGATGTTTTTGACAATACACCATTAGATAATATCATTGACTTTGGAAAGTTTCTTTTTAAGGAAAAGTTCGTTTGATTCCCAAACCTCCGAAAGTGTATGAAGACATTAGATAAAATTCCCACGGGAAAGATTGAGAGAGCTAGTAAGCTTATGAAAACGGGCGTCAAAATCGGAGGGAATTATGTCAAGTACTACGGCAAGAAACTGGTTAATCCCGAATTGACAAAAGAGCAGTTGAATGAGGACAATGCCGAGGATATTTATGATGGCTTAAAATCACTTAAAGGAAGCGCTTTAAAAGTTGCCCAAATGCTCAGTATGGAGAAGAATATGCTTCCTAGAGCATACGTAGATAAATTTTCACTTTCCCAGTTTTCAGTTCCTCCACTTTCTGCACCACTGGTACGCAAAACTTTTAAAAAGTATTTGGGAAAATTCCCTGAAGAAATATATGACACTTTTGATAGGGATTCTATCAATGCAGCTAGTATCGGCCAGGTGCATAAAGCAACTAAGGATGGGAAGGAATTGGCAGTTAAAATTCAGTATCCGGGTGTTGCGGAAAGTATCAGTAGCGACCTAGCACTGGTAAAACCGATTGCCTTGAAAATGTTTAACATTAAAGGAAAAGATTCAGACAAATATTTTAAGGAAGTTGAAGATAAATTATTTGAAGAAACTGACTATTTGCTAGAAATAGCCCAAAGTCAAGAGATTACGAAATCATGTTCTTTAATAGAGGGACTCGAATTTCCTAAATATTATGAAAGCCTGTCTAGTGAGAGAATAATCACAATGGATTGGATGAATGGCATTCACCTTAGCGAATTTGCAAAAACAAGTTTCTCGCAAGAATTGGGTGATAAACTAGGTCAAACACTATGGGATTTCTATATGTATCAAATTCACATCCTGAGGAAAGTACATGCAGACCCGCATCCTGGAAACTTTTTGGTTAGTGAAGAAGGAAATCTGATAGCTATAGATTTTGGGTGTATTAAGGAAGTTCCTGACGAGTTTTATATTCCGTATTTCGAATTATCCAAAAAAGAAATTCTTCAGAACGACACTACTTTCACTGAGAAGATGTATGAGTTAGAAATTTTAACTCCTAATGATACTCCCAAAGAAATTATCTTTTTCAAAGCTATGTTTAAGGAAATGCTAGCTCTTTTTACAGCACCCTTGAACGAAGAGGAATTCGATTTCGGGGCAGATGATTTTTGGAATAGCATAGCTGAACTCAGTGAACAATTTTCCAAAGACACCGAAATACGAAAAATGAATGGGAATAGAGGGTCAAAGCACTTTCTATATATGAACCGCACCTTTTTCGGACTGTTCAACTTACTTCATGACTTGAAGGCAAATGTAAAAGTGAACAATTTTAAAAAGTACTTGGATTAGTCTTTATCAATGGGTTTTTCCTTCAGATCCAATGGTAATCCTTCTTGCTTTACATATTTGTTTAACCATTCATCTTGTTCCCATAAAAGATGAAGAATACTTTCTTTTGCGCGGTACCCATGACTTTCTTTTGGTAGCATCACCAATCTCACAGTCGCACCTAAACCTTTTAAGGCGTTGAAATAGCGTTCACTTTGCATGGGATAGGTACCTGAATTATTATCTGCTTCACCATGAACTAATAATAAAGGTGTTTTCATTTTTTCTGCGTGCATGAACGGAGACATGGTGTAATATACCTCTGGCGCTTCCCAGTAATTCCGTTCTTCACTTTGGAAACCGAAGGGAGTTAATGTCCTATTATAAGCTCCACTTCGAGCTATTCCTGCAGCAAATAAATTCGAATGGGAAAGTAAGTTTGCTACCATAAAGGCACCATATGAATGACCTCCAACAGCTACTTTTTTTCTGTCGATATAGCCTAAATTGTCTACTGCATCAATAGCCGCTTTTGCGTTAGAAACGAGCTGTTCTCTAAAGGTGTCATTGGGTTGTTCATCTTTTTCTCCTATAATTGGAAAAGAAGCGTCATCTAAAACTACATAGCCCTGAGTTACCCAATATATGGGAGAACCCCAGTAAGGATACGTGAATTCATTTGGGTTTTGAGTGTTTTGAGAAGCACTATTTTTATCTTTGAATTCTCGCGGATACGCCCAAAGAATCATAGGCTTCTTTTCTTTACTCTCTTTGTTATAACCTACTGGTAAATATAGTGTTCCGGTTAGCTCTAGCCCGTCTTCTCTTTTGTAAGTAATAACCTCTTTGTGAACGTCTTGTATGCTTTTGAATGGGTTTTCAAAATTAGTGAGTTGTTCTTTTCCTTTTCGCTTAATTAAACTCTTGTAATAATAGTTTGGGTATTCATTCGGAGATTCTATGCGAACCAGTAGTTGGTCCTTCTTAGGTTTGTATTCTATTAAGTCTTCTTTCTTTCCCTCAATTTTTGACGTATATAATCTTGAGGTTTTTTGTGTTTTTAGATTGAATTTGTCAACAAAAGGAAACTGCCCATCTTCGGTGTACCCATCTCCTAATAAATAGGCATCATTATTTTTATCTAAAGCAATCACTGATTCACCATAGGCATTCAGTTCGGTTACCAAATCACCAGCATCACTATAAACATCTTGATAATTTCTATCAGATAGAATTTTAGGTTCCTGAGTATTTTTTGAAGGGTTAAACAAATAGGTTTTGGTGTTTCTAGTGTTCCACCAATAGTCATAGGCTACTGCTATATCTTTAGTTCCCCATTGAATGCCACTATAACGGTTAATTGTTTTTAGGATGCTTTTACCTGCTTTATTAAAAGGGGCATCCATTTCAAATACTTCATCCCTAAATTCCACTTCGTTTGCGGGGTCTCCACCATCCAATGCCTGCGCATAAATCAAGGAAGATGGTTTGTCATTTCGCCAGCTAATAGAACGCATCCCCATTCGAACTGCCATAAAACCTTTTGGGAGGTCTTCAATTAGGGGGACTTCCAAAATCTCTGAAACTAAACCACCATTTTTATCATATATACTGGTTTCAGAAGGAAATCTGTAATAGGGAACCAAATAAGAGAATGGTCTTTTTACGGTAACAATTTTTACGTATTCACCATCAGGTGAAAAGTCTATGGAGGAAAAAAGATTTGCATCCATCCATTTTGATTTTGACCCATCCATATTTACTTTATATAATTCCGAACGTGCCAATTGTTCAAAGTTAAATTCGTCAGTTGGGTTTTTGAGTAAATCTTGGTAGGTCCTGTTTTGGGCTTTTTTTCCATCATTTGATGAAATTGTAGGTCCTTCAGGCACGGTTAGCACCGCATTTTTTAGTTCTTTTCTGTCCTCAGGAAGCATTTTAACCAAAAGACTTCCCCCATCTTTAAACCAACGGATTACGTCACGCATATTGGCATTTAAGGTCGCATCGGTAAGTTTCTGAGCTGTCGCTTTTTTTAAATCTATCACCCAGACTTCCGCACCTTCTGAAGTAGTATTTGTTGCTGCCATTTTAGTCTGGTCGGGAGACCAGCTAAAATTAGCTAGCCTTGCATTTGCAGGTAAACCTTCTACCTGTTTTATTTCAGCTCCTTTGAGTGTTTTGATTTTAACATTATTCCAGTAATTGGTTCTACTACCGATATTGGTTTTAGGGTTAATGCGCAAACCTGCCAAACGTAATTCTGTTTCAGAAAGCTCCTGTATTGATTTGTAGTAATCTCTATACCGAAGTACCATTTGTTCTCCACTATCATTAATTAGAACTGAGGGTGCTAATGGCGCATCTACCAAATCTAAAATTGCTTCGGGTGGCTTTTGATAACTGGTATTTTCCTGAGAGAGGACCCAGGTAGAAGTGAGAATGAATGCAATGAGGACTATTTTTTTCATGATATAAGGTGTCTTTTATTATCTTTCAATTCTGGTTAGAAAGTTAAAATATCTATATTCAATAGAAATTATTCTAAAGTAAGAAAATTTAATGTCAAAAGAATTGATTTTAAATTGAGAAAATACCAAACAAGGACTGATTAAAACTTAAATTCAGAATACAATGTACAACTCAAAAATAGTAGGACTGGGCTATTACGTTCCTGAAAACGTAGTTACAAACGATGATCTATCAAAAGTGATGGAAACCAGCGATGAATGGATCCAAGAACGCACAGGAATTAAAGAGCGCAGACATGTGACCAAAGATGATGGTAACTCAACAACCTCTATGGGTGTCAAAGCTGCCAAAATAGCTATTGAGCGAGCAGGTATTGATAAGGATGATATTGATTTTATCGTTTTTGCGACTTTAAGTCCTGACTATTACTTCCCTGGACCAGGGGTTTTGGTCCAACGAGATTTGGGTATTAAAACTGTTGGCGCACTAGATGTCCGCAATCAATGCTCTGGCTTTGTATATGCAGTGTCTGTTGCAGACCAATATATAAAGAGTGGCATGTACAAGAATGTTTTAGTTATTGGTTCTGAAATTCATTCGAAGGGATTGGATATGACCACTCGTGGACGAGGAGTTTCGGTGATTTTTGGAGATGGAGCCGGTGCTGCCGTCCTAACAAGGGAAGAAGACAATTCAAAAGGAATTCTATCTACACATTTACATTCACAGGGCGAACATGCTGAGGAGCTTTCTTTGATTGCTCCGGGTATGGGTAGTCGTTGGGTAAATGAAATTATTGCCGATAATAATCCTGACGATGAGTCATACTTGCCTCATATGAATGGCCAATTCGTTTTTAAAAACGCAGTAGTAAGGTTTAGTGAAGTAATAATGGAGGGCCTGGCTTCAAACAATCTTCCTCCCACAGCTATTGATATGTTGATTCCCCATCAGGCAAATCTGCGTATTTCACAATTCATTCAGAAGAAATTTAATCTTTCAAATGACCAAGTGTTCAATAATATTATGAACTACGGAAATACGACCGCTGCTTCAATACCTATTGCCTTAACGGAAGCTTGGGAACAGAAAAAGATTAAAGATGGTGATTTAGTGGTTTTAGCTGCATTCGGTAGTGGATTCACTTGGGGAAGCGTCATCATGCGTTGGTAGTCAATATTGATTTTGGACAAAACAAAACCCCGACCAAAGGCCGGGGTTTCTGTCATCGAGTCAACTATACTAAACACTAACCATTAACTATAAACATATAGTATCATCAACAACTAAATTTGTTTCATATATCGCAATCTCACTGTAAAGACGTGTGTAAACTAAAATAATTACAGTCTTTTTAAACTTTAACACTACTGCATAACAAATGAAAAAAACACTTGTTTTTGGAGCATCCCTAAAATCGAATTGTTATAGTAATCTCGCCGTGAATCGGCTTATGGACCATAACATAGAAACTGAAGCTTTTGGTTTAAAAGCTGGCAAAATAAGGGGACTACAAATTAAGACAAACTTAAACGATTTTCAAAACATACACACTATTACGTTATATATTGGAGTGGCACGTCAGCCTGAATATTACGGGGATATTCTTAAAATCGACCCCAAACGCGTCATATTCAATCCGGGAACGGAAAACCCTAAATTCTATAAAATACTTAAGGACAATAAGATAGAGGTAGAAGTCGCGTGTACCTTGGTCTTGATCTCTACAAATCAATACTGAGTCGGAACGGATAATACATCCGAATTTTCTTATGTAACTTTAACATATTCGAAAAACTTTTATCGGTCGTTTTAGACCTTTTATCGATGTGCTATTTTATGCTATTCGGCTTTTTTTTGACGAATTAACCACAATCCAAAGAAGGTTAAAAGTCCATTTAGAGGTAAAAGTTCATAACCGAAAACGTACCCTCCTAAATTTCCTGCTGGAATCTTTCCTAGAAAAATTATTGTCAAAACTGAAGCTATGGCAACAATCCAAACATATTTGTCTTTTAGTTTATGTTTGGTGAAAATTCCGAAGGCGAATAGACCCAAAAGTGGCCCGTAGGTATAGGAGGCAACTGTAAGTAAACCATCAATTACATTGCTGTTTAACACATATTTGAAAATAATTACAACGACAATAAGCATGATGCTCATACCAACGTGGGTAATTTTACGCAGCCGTTTTCTGTTGCCCTCTGGTCTTTTTTCAATGCCTAAGAAATCTACACAGAAAGAGGTGGTCAACGAGGTTAAGGCGCTATCAGCACTACTGTAGGCTGCAGCAATCAGACCTAGCATAAAGGTAATGGCAACGGTCATGCCCAATCCACTGTTCAAGGCTATTTCTGGGAATAATAAATCTGATTTTGGTTTACCATCCATCAAGGGCATTGCGATTTCGAAACGGTCAGCATAAATATATAGTAGGGCTCCCAATAGCATAAAGACAAAGGTGACAATGACCAATACAACGCTAAAACTCACCATATTTTTTTGAGCATCCTTTAAAGACTTACAGGTTAGGTTTTTCTGCATCATGTCTTGGTCAAGTCCGGTCATGCAAATCGTTACGAACATGCCTCCAAAGAACGACTTTAATAGATGTTGTTTTTCGAAGAAATTATCGGCGAAAATGACCCGATTGTATTGTTTGAATTCATCTGAGGCAAGAAAATCGGTAAAAGTCCAATCTAATTTTCCAAGGATGAAATAAATAGATAATCCCACAGAAACAAGCATGAACAGGGTTTGCAAGGTATCCGTCCAAACGATTGTTTTGATTCCCCCACGAAAAGTATATACCCAGATAAGTAAAATGGAGAGGATAACGGTGAGTTCAAAAGGAATATTCCAAGCATCAAAAACGAATTGCTGTAGCACTATGGCCACTAGAAAAAGCCGAAACGCGGCTCCTAAAACACGAGATATAAAAAACGAAACGGCTCCTACTTTGTAACTCATCCATCCAAAACGGTCATCCAAATACTCATAAATAGATGTTACATTTTGTTTGTAATAGATAGGCAGTAAAACGTATGCAGTAATCAGATATCCTAAAAAGTAACCAAAGACCACTTGCATGTAACTGAACTCCGAGGCTTCTACCCATCCTGGAACGGAGATAAAAGTAACTCCCGATAATGAGGCTCCCACCATTCCGAAAGCCACCAAATACCACGGAGAGGATTTTCCAGCTTTAAAAAAATCAAGATTGGAATCGTTTTTTCCAGTAAAATATGAGATTAAAAGAAGTACAAGAAAGTAACCGCCTATAAGCAGCAGAATATGGGTGGGCGTCATATAGAATTCATTTAAAAGCAAATTACGAAAAGTAAAAATAGTGTGTAACTTTGTACTTATGGATTTTTCATCGAAACTACTTGAAAATGCCGTTTATGAAATGTCGCAATTACCGGGAATAGGTAAGCGTACGGCGCTTCGTTTAGTGTTGCATTTATTGAAGCAACCCAACGAGCAAACCCAACGATTGTCAAGTGCTTTGCAAACTCTTCGAAGTACTGTAAAATTCTGTTCAAGTTGTCATAATATTTCGGATGTCGAACTATGTGAGATATGTGCCAATCCAAAACGAGATGAAACCCTAGTTTGTGTAGTTGAAGATATCAGAGATGTAATGGCCATTGAAAATACAGGACAGTTCAAAGGTTTGTATCATGTTTTAGGTGGAAAAATTTCTCCAATGGAAGGCGTTGGTCCGCAAGATTTGACGATTCAATCTTTGGTCAATAAAGCCAAAGAAGGAAAAATAAAGGAACTGATTTTTGCCTTAAGTTCTACGATGGAGGGCGATACGACCAATTTCTATATCTATAAGCAATTGGATGGACTTGAAATTAGTACATCGACTATTGCCAGAGGTATTGCGGTAGGTGATGAATTAGAGTATGCAGATGAGGTCACCTTGGGGAGAAGTATCGTAAATAGAATTCCATTTGAAGGCTCTTTGAAAGCAAATTAAAGAGTTGTTAAAAGATGAAATAAGTTTAACGATTAGGCGATTATTTTAATATTTTTGCAAAAAATAAGCATAAAACCGTAGTCCAAATATCAATATGTCAAAATTTGAACTGAAATTGCCACGAATGGGAGAGAGTGTTGCTGAGGCAACATTGACCACCTGGTTGAAAGAAATAGGAGATACCATTGAGATGGATGAGCCTGTTTTTGAGATTGCCACCGATAAAGTGGATTCAGAAGTGCCAAGTGAAGTAGAGGGAGTTTTGGTCGAAAAACTATTTGCCATTGATGATATTATTGAAGTGGGTCAAATAGTTGCGATTATTGAAACTGAAGGTGGGGCTGCCGCTCCAAGTATAGCTGAGATTGAAAATGTCTATGTGGAGACTGTGGCCGCAGTTGAGGAGACCGTAACTATTGCCAAGGAAACCGTTGCTGCGCCAGTTCAAGATTACAGTGCTACGGAGCGTTTTTATTCCCCTTTAGTTAAAAATATCGCAAAACAAGAAGGTATTTCAGTCGCAATTCTGGATACGATTCAAGGTACCGGAAAAGAAGGCAGAGTTACAAAAAACGATATTTTGGCTTTCGTTGCCAATGGAAAAGAGACTACTATGTCACCGGTTGCAAAAATTACCGCGACACCAACAAAAACCGAAAATAACCCAGAACCTATTAAGGTCGTAGAGGAAATTGCAAAACCCACTGTTGCGCATCAAGTAACTAGAGTTCAGACTACAGGCGGTGATGAGGTCATTGAAATGACCCGAATGGGGAAACTTATCGCCAAACATATGGTTGATAGTGTTTCTACTTCGGCGCATGTTCAGAGTTTTATAGAAGTGGATGTTACCAATGTGGTAAATTGGCGCAACAAGATGAAGGATGCTTTTGAAAAAAGTGAAGGAGAGAAACTCACGTTTACGCCAATTTTCATGGAAGCTGTCGCAAAAGCTTTGAAAAAATACCCGATGATGAATATTTCTGTAGATGGCGATACCGTTATCAAGAAAAAGAACATCAATATCGGAATGGCTGCCGCTCTGCCTGATGGAAATCTTATTGTCCCTGTTATCAAAAATGCGGATCAGCTTAATTTGGTAGGCATGGCGAAAGTGGTTAATGATCTCGCTTCAAGATCAAGAGAGAATAAATTGAAACCCGATGAGGTTCAAGATGGAACCTATACGGTTACCAATGTGGGCACTTTCGGAAGTGTTTTCGGCACTCCGATTATCAACCAACCTCAAGTGGGGATATTGGCATTAGGTGCCATTCGAAAAATACCCGCAGTTATTGAAACAAGTGAAGGTGACTTTATTGGCATAAGAAGCAAGATGTACATTTCCCATAGTTATGACCATCGCGTGGTAAATGGTGCTTTGGGTAGCATGTTTGCGAAAGCTGTTGCTGATTACCTCGAGGCTTGGGATGTGAATAGAGAGGTGTAACTATTTACATATGACTTCAGAATATGATGACATCACTGCTTTTCACTATGCATCATATAGGCCTCCGTTACATATCAAAATTTTAGCAAAATGTTTGGGTGATGTATCATTCCAAACCGGACTTGATATCGGTTGTGGTACTGGGCAATCTTCAATTGCACTTTCTAATTTTTGTAATCGGGTGTTTGGGGTTGATCCCAGTGCAGATATGCTTTCGAAAGGAATGATTCATCCAAAAGTGTCATATTCACAATTTGATAAAACCCAGATTGATTTCAAAGATGATCGTTTCGATATTATCACTCTAGCTGGTTCTTTATGGTATGCCAAATCGCAAAAGTTGCTTGATGAAATTGTTAGAGTAGGAGAGAAGAACTCAAGAGTTCTTGTGTATGATTTTCAAGTCCTTTTAGATAGTATTTTGGCTAAACTAGGTTTTGAAAAACAGGAAGATGCTAACAGTTATAACCTTCAAGAAAATTTCTCAGGCTTGGATACAAGTAAGATAGAAGAGCTTAGCTATGGTAGGGATAGAATTCGGTTTCAGATGTCCGCTAAGGAATTGACGCATATCGTATTATCTGTAAAAGACAGGTATGAGTTCTTCAAAGATTTATACGGATTTCAGGAAATGTTTGATACTATGGTAGAAAAAATAGCTTCTAATTCAAAGTCTAAAAGGATTGATATTGAGGCGGATACTTTTTTTACTCAATATCAGGTAAAGTAGTTGCGGCTTGTTCTTCAATGGCTTGATTTATTTTCTCTTTCAACCGACTTGCATCTATATTTTTTGGGTCTAATACGTTAGCCCTATCAGCGTTTCTTTTGGCAATTTCTAGACTTCCCATTTGAAAATACACATCCGCCAAAACTGCAAAGGTTTTGGGTAGGGTACTGTCATTTACAACTTCCAGCAAACGATTTGCTTGATTCATGGCGATAGCATATTCTTCCAGTTCTGCATGCATACTTGCTGAAAAACCTAATAAAAAGGGATTATCCTTTTGCGAAATAGTAGTTAACGCATCAAGCGAATCCAGAGCTTGTTTCGGCCCATATAGGGAATTTAGAATCTCAAAATATTCCGCTTTGAGATACACTTCTTCAGGGTATTTATGAATTACGATTCTTAGATTTCTTTCTGCAATGCCCAAAGCTTCCTGCAAAGCATTCTTAGTATCGGCAGAACCTTGATCTCTTAAATTGGTGTACTTCACCAATGAAGTATAAACTTCGAGAATCAGACTTTCATCCCCAGTTACGGTATTCTTCTTCTCTTGAATTTCTTCATATAACTTCAATCGTTCTTCAAGATCTAGCGTTAGCCTGGCCAAAACGCTTTTTCCTACTAAGAAATCAGGATTGTATTCAAGGGTTTTTCGATAGGAAACTTCAGCTTCACCGTATCGACCTTCATCCATAATCTGAACCCATCCCTGGTGATAATGTCGAAGCGCATCGGGAGTTGTGCTGTATTTCACATTTGAAATCTTTTCGGCGGTGCAGGAGATAAGGAGAAAAAGAATCAGTGTTGGAAGTTTGTTTTTCATGAATATTCTAGAATTATAAGAATTAATATACGCATAAAATAAAATCAAGCATCCTTCTAATTATCTTTGTGGTAAACAATCAATGAAGATGGAATTAAAGCTGACCCGACCAATATGTTTTTTTGATTTAGAAACCACTGGTATCAATGTTGCCAAAGATCGTATTGTAGAAATATCTATTCTAAAAATTTTTCCAAATGGGAATAAGGAGAGCAAAACGTGGTTGGTGAATCCAGAGATGCCTATTCCAGCTGAATCCGCGGCTATTCATGGTATTACGGATGCTAAAGTCGCGAATGAACCTACTTTTAAAGAATTATCCAAAGAGGTCTACACGATGATAAAGGATAGTGATTTGGGGGGATTTAATTCCGACAGATTTGACATTCCACTATTGGCAGAGGAAATGCTCAGGGCAGATGTAGATTTTGATATGAAGAATACGGTGGCTGTTGATGTACAGACTATTTTTCACAAGATGGAAAAAAGAACGCTTTCCGCCGCCTATAAGTTTTATTGCGATAAGGATTTAACAGATGCCCATAGTGCTGAAGCAGATACCCTGGCTACTTACGAAGTGCTTTTGTCGCAATTAGACCGTTATCCTGAGTTAGAAAACAACATTAAAAAATTAGCAGAATTCTCCTCTCATAAACGCACCGTGGACTTTGCAGGATTTATCGTTTGGGATGAAGATGACGAGGAAATGTTTGCTTTCGGAAAGCATAAGGGCAAAAAGGTAAATGATGTTTTAGAAAAAGAACCTGGCTATTTTAGTTGGATACTAAATGCAGATTTTCCATTGTATACAAAGAAAGTATTAACCCAGATCAAACTTAGTAAGTTAAACAATAAGTTAGGTTAAATGAGATACATGCTGTTCCCCCTATTGCTACTCATGGCTTTTCAAATGCAGGCGCAAGAAGTGCTTTTTGAAGGCCATGTTTATGACGGTAAAACGAAGGAACCTATTCCTTATGTGAATCTAAGTTTTTTGAATACGTTGAAGGGCTCGTCTACAGATGAACAAGGGCATTTTTATTTGGATATTCCCACACATTTTCTTGAGCGTCAAGTACACATATCTTCCTTAGGTTACAATGATACTATTATTGATGCCAAGGTATTATATGAATCCAAGAGAATTGATATGATTGAGGAATCCTTTGAATTGGATGAGGTGGTGGTTGTAGAAAATTTTGGCAATTCTGATGTTCTAAATCCGATAAGCAGCTATAGTCTTACCAGCGGTTTTTCCTCTTCCGCTACACCTTGGGTGTTGGGACTGTACTTTCCCAATATTGGCGCACAAAAGAAGTATGTGGATAAGGTAACGGTCTTTCTGAAGAAAAATGAAAATTTCAAGCGCGAATCGGCTAAATTTAGAATCCGTATTTATGATGTAGATCCAGTAACCAAAAAACCAAGCGGAGATTTACTTCGTAAAAGTATTGTTTTAGAACATAATGTTAAGAAGGATTATGTCTCCATAGACCTTGCGGCATTTAATATAGAAGTACCACAAAGGGGAATTTATGTTGGTTTAGAATGGTTGTTTGTACCTAGCAATTGGTACATACAAAAAGAGATTAATCCATTGACCAATAAAAAAATGGTTGAGGATCGTTTTGCTCCTACCTTTAGAGGAATCTACACCCAAAATCAGAACTATAAGGTAATGATTTATGGTATGGGGGAGTGGACAGATTTTAGGGTACGTTCAAGAAACAATTCTCAGAATTTTATTCCTGCTATAAGTCTAAAGTTGATAAAGGAGTAGTATGAAAATAATCTGCATAGGCCGAAATTATACGGATCACATTAAGGAGCTTTCGAATGAACGCCCAGAAGAACCTGTTGTTTTTATAAAGCCAGATTCTGCTGTTCTTCCTAAAGAGCAAGACTTTTATATTCCCGAGTTCTCAAACGAGATACACTATGAAGTTGAGGTTTTGGTGAAAATCAAAAAAGTTGGCAAGCATATTGATAAAATGTTTGCGAACAAATATTATGATGAAATCGGATTGGGAATTGACTTTACAGCACGTGACTTACAGTCTAAATTAAAAGAAAAAGGACTGCCATGGGAGAAAGCAAAAGGCTTTGACGGTGCTGCCGTTGTAGGAAAATGGCTCAATATATCAAATTTTGAAGATTTAAATAATTTGAGTTTTTCACTATATAAAAATCAAGAGGAAGTCCAGAAGGGCAATACCAGTCTAATGTTGTGGAAGATTGACGAATTGATTTCTTATGTTTCTAAATTTTTTATGTTAAAAAAAGGCGATATTATTTTTACGGGAACCCCCGCGGGGGTTGGTAAAATACAGGCAAATGACTATCTTTCCGGTGTATTGGAAGGTCAAGAATTATTTACCGTTAAAATCAAATAATGATATACAGTTTAGACAAGATTAATGAAATGGCTGATGGGGATGATGATTTCATCAATTCTGTAATCTCGGTTTTTTTAGAGGAAGTACCTCAAGATTTAGAAGGATTAGAGCATGCATTGAATACGAGCAATTACGAGCAGGTATATCAATTAGCACACAAGATAAAACCTAACGTTGACTTACTAGGAATGGAACAGACCCGTGCCGCTGCGCTAGAAATAGAGACATTGGGTAAAAGCGCTGCAAATATGTCAGAGATTCAGTCGATTTTTCCGAGTTTGAAAAAAGACATTGAACAGGTGGTGTCCGAGCTTCGAAAAGATTTCAATCTATAATTTACTAGAATTTTATAATGATAGCAGAAATCATTACTATCGGCGATGAAATTCTCATTGGCCAAATTGTCGATACCAATTCTGCTTTCATAGCCAAAGAACTAAATAAAATTGGGGTGTCTGTCTATCAGGTTACTTCTGTTCAAGATGAACGCCAACATATTTTGAGTGCGCTTGCAGATGCCAAAAGTCGAGCTCAAGTGGTTATTGTTACCGGCGGGTTGGGTCCCACAAAAGACGATATTACCAAACATACTTTTTGTGAATACTTTGATGACAGCCTTGTTAGGGATGAAAGGGTTTTAGCTCACATCGAGGTGCTTTTCAAAAAGTACATTACAACTACTAAAATCTCTGAAATTAATCGGGATCAGTCGCTAATTCCTTCTAAAGCTATTGCATTACACAATGCTTATGGCACGGCTCCAGGAATGTGGATGAAAGAAGATAATACGGTTTATGTATCCCTACCGGGAGTACCTTTTGAAATGAAGAATTTGATTACCAATGCCGTCATTCCGAAAATAGTGGAAGAGTTTGAGCGGCCTTATATTCTTCATAAAACTTTGGTCACTTATGGACTTGGGGAGAGTGCCATTGCCGAAAAAATCGAGGATTGGGAAAACAACTTGCCATCCTTTATAAAATTGGCCTATTTGCCGAATTTGGGAAAGGTGCGTTTGCGGTTAACAGCAAAAGGACCTGATAAAGATGTATTGGCCAAATCTGTGGAAGAAGAGATGCAAAAACTGCCTCCGTTGATTGGTGATATTATTTATGGCCTTGAAGATGAAGAAACGCTTGAAGAGGTGGTTGCAAAACTGATTACTTCAAAAGGCTTCACCTTGGCAACTGCTGAGAGCTTTACAGGAGGTAAAATCGCAGAGCATATTACTACTATACCAGGTGCCTCGGCATATTTCAAGGGCAGCGTAGTTAGTTATGCCACAGAAGCGAAAATAGAAGTGTTAAAGGTTCCTAGGTCATTGGTTGAAGAACATTCAGTTGTAAGCGAAGAAGTTGCTAAAGCAATGGCCGAAAACGTTCAAAAATTGATGAAAACCGACTTTGCCATAGCCACAACTGGCAACGCCGGTCCGACCAAAGGAGACTCAGATGCCGATGTAGGAACAGTTTATATTGGTATCGCCACTCCAAAAGGGGTTTTTGCACAAAAATTTATGATGGGTAATCATAGGGAAAGAATCGTGCAAAAGTCTGTAAATAAGGCTTTTGAGCTGCTTCAAAAAGAAATTTTAAAATTCTGATTTAGAATTTTGTTCGAACCGTAAAAAAGATATAAATTTGCATCCTGTTTAAAAAAATCAGCACGATGTCAAAAGTTTGTGAAATTACGGGAAAAAGAGCGATGTTCGGGAACAATGTTTCCTTCTCGGTCAATAAAACGAGAAGAAGATTTAATGTAAATCTATCTAAAAAGCGTTTTTATATTCCTGAAGAAGACCGTTGGGTAACTTTGAAAGTTTCTGCCAAGGCATTAAAGACAATCAATAAAAAGGGTATTTCGGCTGTTTTGAAAGAGGCGAAGGCACAAGGGATTTTGAAATAATCTGGAAAAATTTAGATTACGATGGCAAAAAAAGGAAATAGAATTCAGGTAATTTTAGAGTGTACAGAGCATAAAGAATCTGGTCAGCCAGGTACTTCACGTTACATCACTACCAAGAATAAGAAGAATACTCCAGAAAGGATGGAAATTAAAAAATTCAATCCTATCTTAAAGAGAATGACCGTTCATAAAGAGATAAAATAGATTCTCGCCTTTACTGAAACGAGTTCAGCACAGGCACGAGAATGACAATAAAATTAAGTACTCATGGCAAAGAAGACCGTAGCAAGTTTACAGACAAGTTCAAAAAGATTAACGAAGGCCATTAAAATGGTTAAATCTCCGAAAAGTGGAGCGTATACTTTCGTTGAATCTGTAATGGCACCCGAAAAGGTGAATGAGTGGATTGCTAAGAAATAACAAACTACCAAGAATAGTTGCAAAGCCCCTTTCGAAAGAAAGGGGCTTTTTTTTACCCTGAAATGAATTCAGGGTCTGTAAGTTAGAATGGTTTTTTCAGCAAAGTTCAACCTCTAAAATATCCCTAAGTTCTCTATCTTTGAAAAAAGCGGATTAAAACACTATGAGTTTATTTAAAAATATATTTTCCTCCAAGAAAAAGGAAACTTTAGATAAGGGACTGGAGAAAACGAAAACGACCTTTTTCTCTAAGATGACGAAGGCCGTAGCGGGTAAGTCAAAGGTTGATGATGACGTCCTGGATAATCTTGAGGAAGTATTGGTTTCTTCGGATGTTGGAGTTGATACAACGCTAAAAATCATAGATCGTATCGAAGCACGGGCGGCCAAAGACAAGTATGTTGGTACTGACGAATTGAATAAGATTCTCCGCGAAGAAATCGCTGGACTACTTTCCGAAACCAATGTAGGTGAAGATGTGGAGTTCAGTATTCCGAAAGATAAGAAACCCTATGTTATAATGGTTGTCGGAGTCAACGGAGTAGGTAAAACTACTACCATTGGAAAATTGGCGCATCAGTTCAAACAACAAGGCTTAAAGGTTGTTTTGGGTGCAGGTGATACTTTTAGAGCTGCCGCCATTGACCAATTGGAAGTTTGGGCTAAGAGAGTTGATGTTCCTCTGGTAAAACAAAAAATGGGTAGCGATCCAGCTTCGGTCGCTTTTGATACTTTGAGTTCTGCCGTTACTCAAGATGCCGATGTTGTGATTATAGATACGGCCGGTAGACTTCACAATAAGGTAAATCTGATGAATGAACTTTCTAAGATAAAAAGAGTGATGCAAAAGGTAGTGGATGATACCCCGCATGATGTGCTTCTAGTACTTGATGGTTCTACGGGGCAAAATGCTTTTGAACAGGCCAAACAATTCACCAAAGCAACTGAGGTAACGTCTTTAGCTGTGACAAAATTGGATGGAACAGCCAAGGGTGGTGTTGTTATCGGTATCTCAGACCAATTTCAGATTCCTGTAAAATACATTGGAGTGGGGGAAGGTATTGAAGACCTTCAGGTTTTCAACAAACATGAGTTTGTCGATTCCTTTTTCAGTATTTAGCATCTGCCAACAAGACTTGAATATGACTTCAAGTCACTTTTTAAAATTATTCAAATGAAAAAAATCATACTGCTTTTTTTTCTCTTTGTCGGAATCTATAGTTCTGCACAACTAAATCACCCCAAAGCAAGCCCAGCTGCGGCCGTCACCCAAGAAGTGGGTTTTACAACCATTAAAGTCGACTATTCAAGACCTGCAGTACGCGGTCGCAAAGTCTTCGGAAATCTTTCTGACGGAAAAAAGGGTTTAGTCCCTTATGGAAGAATTTGGCGTGTAGGTGCAAATGAGTCTACCAAAATCACTATTGATACTGATGTATCCGTTTTAGGAAATACCCTTTCTGAGGGAACCTATGCCTTATATGCTTTTCCCGAAGAAAACGAATGGGAGGTTGTTTTTCATAAAAACACAACACATTGGGGCGATGGCAGAAAAAACTACAATCCTGAAGAGGATGCTTTTCGTGTGAAGATAGAACCTGATTCCAAGGCAAGTTTTCAAGAGAATTTTTTGATATACTTTGACAATATCACTCATGACGAGGCCGAAATGGTTTGGCATTGGGAAAATACCAAAGTAGTAATTCCGATAGCAGTTGATACTAAGGGAATGATGGAAGAACAGATTTCAAAAGCACTACAACCTGGTCCATCTGCCCAAACCTATTATGAAACGGCGAGATATTATGTAGAACAGGGTATAAGGTATCCGGAAGCGCTAGCTTATCTAAACAAAGCTTTGGAATTAGGTGGTGATACATATTATTTCCATAGAGTAAGGTCATTGGCCGAAGCAGCTTTAAAGGATTATAAATCCGCAATAAAGTCCGCTCAAAAATCCTTGGAACTGGCACAAGAGCAAGGTAAAGATGAATTTGTACGCATGAATCAAAAAAACATTGATTTGTGGAAGGGAAAACTAAAAAACTAAATATCTGGTGACCATGAAAAAGTTGATTTTTGTTCTTTTACTTCTCATCGCTTTTTCCTGTAAAGAACAACCCAAAGTTGAAAAGGAGGAAATCATCCTATGGCAGCCGTACAATGATTCCGCAGAAGTCGCTGCCAACCTGAATCATGAGAACGAAAGAATGCGCTACAAGCGTATTCAATCAAAGGTATTGGATAAGAATGAGGTATTTCTTCCGCTTTATGAAGAAGTCACTAAAATGACTGAAACGGAGTACCAAGCCTTGAAACCCTTAATTCTCGAGCAAAATATATTTAGCATTCGAAAGCATCTCGAAGAGGGGAAGCTTACTTATGAAAACTTGACCCTGTTTTATCTGTATCGCATTTATAAATATGAATTGGATAACGCGACGACATTGAATACGGTTATTGCACTTAACAAAGAAGTTGTGAATCAAGCTAGGGCTTTAGACAAGAAGGTCTCCGATGGCACAGCTCCAGGTTTTAGGCATCCGATTTACGGAATGCCCATTTTGCTAAAAGATAATATCAATACCTCGGGCATGAAGACCACTGCTGGTTCTATCGCTTTGATGGATAATATTGTGGAAGATGCTTTTATCGTAAAACGATTAAAAGAAAACGGGGCTTTGATTCTTGGGAAAGTGAATTTAAGTGAATGGGCAAATTTTTTATGTAACTGTCCAAATGGTCAAAGTGCAGTTGGGGGACAAACCTTAAACCCATACGGACGTCGTGTTTTTGATACGGGCGGTTCCAGTGCGGGTAGTGGCACTTCGATGGCTGCCAATTATGCGGTAGCTGCTGTAGGTACAGAAACTTCAGGTTCTATTCTTTCACCAAGTAGTAAGAATTCGATTGTAGGTTTAAAACCAACTATAGGTTTATTGAGTAGAACAGGAATCGTACCTATTTCAAGTACTTTGGACACGCCGGGTCCAATGACTCGAAACATCATTGACAATGCCATCCTTTTATCTGCCATGACGGGGAAGGATACTTTGGATTCAAAATCCATAGAAGACCATTTTCCGGGAATTATTTCAGCAGGCCTGCATCCAACTCCATTTAAGGATATGCGCTTGGGAGCAATGAAAACCTTGATGGAACGCGATTCTATCTATAAAAACACGATTGAAAAACTGAAGAAACTAGGAGCTGAAATCATAGAGTTTACGCCTCCAAAAGTTAACATGGATGGTTTCTTAAGCATTTTGAATATCGATATGAAAAATGACCTTCCGAAATATTTAAGAACCCAGATAAAAGACAAAAATGCTGTAAAAATTAAATCTGTAGCGGATGCCGTTGCCTTTAACAAAGCGGATTCCCTAGTGAGAATTCCCTATGGCCAAGCACGGTTTGAGGGAATATTAGCGGATAGTACTTCTGCCGAAGAATTGGAAAAAATCATATCAAGGTTAGAAATAAACGGACGCTACTTCTTTGATTCCGCTTTGGATAAACATAATTTGGATGCTATTCTATCGATTAATAATTACTATGCGAGCTACGCCGCGGTCGCTAAATATCCCGCACTAACTGTACCTATGGGTTATAAAGGAAACGGTGAGCCCATTAGTTTGACTTTTATTGGAAAGCAATTCAAAGAGGCTGATTTACTTAGGTTGGGGGCCGCTTTTGAGAAAGCAACCCAGGCCAGAAAGGTACCTGATGGGTATAAACTTTAGGTCTGATTTGAGCCGTTACGCTTCGTAGATTCTTACAATAGGCATAATAATTGCTCGTTCTCATATATAAGGTAATTATTATGAGAAACCTTCTTCTAATTCTTCTTTTGAGTTTTTGTTATAATGTCTGTGGACAGGTCCAGTTTTCTGAACGCTATGAGAAGTTTAAGGAACAGCTAAAGCCTACTATAGTCTACGATTCTGTTGCGAAATACAAAAACGGAAATATTAAGTTCAAGGCTGTGGTAGCAAGATTTTATACGGAAGACTATGTATATTATCAATATATAGGTGATTATGAAGAATATTTCAAGGATGGCTCTTTATCAGGTATATGGAAGTCTGATGACTATGGAGTACCATTTGATACTAAAATCTATGATGGTACCGGAAGTCTGAGTTGTGAGATTAAATTATTGGAGTTCGATACTACAGCAAAATCAACATTCGAGTTTTTAGACTCTGAGAAGTATTTAAAGTTCAAGACTTTTGAAAAATATTATAGGTATTCATTTCGATTATGTGATACCTACCTATATAAAGAGGGGAACAAATTGAATGACAAAAAAGTTGGTCTTTGGAAATTCTATGATGCTGACGGTAATCTAAAAAAAGAAAAGAAATATTAATTAATAACGGCATTTATCTTCTCCCAAAGTGCATTGTCAAAGCTTGACAAGGCAAAGTTACTATCGTTGGCTGCATTTCCCATGCGTATCACTACCAATTTTTCACTAGGAACAACATAAATCTTTTGATCGTTTTTTCCCAAAGCGGAATACATATCAGCTGGTGCTTCCGCCACTAATGGCCCATCAAATTTTAATTGCGTTTGGGGCAAGCCATATGAAGTTTTGCCATTTAGCCACCATAGA
Source organism: uncultured Flavobacteriaceae bacterium (assembly GCA_947500435.1). Lineage (GTDB taxonomy): Bacteria > Bacteroidota > Bacteroidia > Flavobacteriales > Flavobacteriaceae > Maribacter_C. The sequence goes on along the minus strand of CANMRV010000010.1, from coordinate 34,833 downwards.
TAGCCATATGCCAAATTGATATCTTGTGACGTTTCAGTGGCTTCTTGAAGAAATGCTTCTGTAACGATTTGATCGTCTTCCCATTTACCATTGGCGTAAACTAGCAAACCAAATCGAGCCATACTGCGTGTATTACTCCAATATACGCTTAAATCTTCACCAGAATCAATCCATGTACCTGTCATGCCAATTTTGTCCCTTAATGATGCATTGAAATAGTCCGACCAGGTTTGGTCGCTTGCGGCAGCGACAACATCTTGTAATTTCACATAAACATTATGATAGGCCCATCTTGTTCCGGCATCCGCAACATACTGAAGGTTGCTCGGTGAAACATCATCTCCTAAACTGTCGTCCAATCCTGAATTCATTGATAAGAGGTGCTTATTGGTAATAAGCGCTTCTTTATCAGCAGTAGCGCTAGTCCATCCTGTACCTAGGTAATCTGATACTTTATCATCAATGCTTAGCAAACCTTCATCTTGAGCCATACCAACAATAGTTGAAGTCAAGGTTTTTCCGGCGCTAGCCCAGTACCAAGGGTTCGTTGCCGAATGATTATCAAAATACTCTTCCATTACAATTTTTCCTTCATGTAGTACCATAAAACTCTTGGTATTATTTTCATCAAGAAAATCTAATAAAGGCTGTTTCGCCGATTCGTTCCATTGCAATGCAGTGATGGATGTTTCTTCCCAAGTGTCAGAATCGATTGGTGGAAAGTAGATTGCAGATTCATCTTCTTCCATTTCTATAACATCATCAGTATCTTCAATTTGATTTTCATCAATCGGATTCTCATTACTAGAATCTTTCGAACAGCTGGTAAATGCAATAAAGAATAGTACGGCTAAAAAAGTGATTTGGGCTTTCATCTTTTAGAGTTTTGACATTGGACTTGATTAGGTTACAAAGGTTTAACGCAAAAATTGAATATTTCTTGTAGAAGCCCACCTGTTCGCTCGTCTTGTCGTATTTTTGCACACCAGAAAATTGTTATGCGCACAAAAACTCTTAAGAAGAACAAGATTAACGTAGTTACCCTAGGTTGCTCAAAGAACGTTTATGATTCGGAGGTGCTCATGGGTCAGCTTCGTGCTAATGACAAAGATGTCGTTCACGAAGAAGAAGGGAATGTTGTGGTAATCAATACTTGCGGATTTATCGCGAATGCAAAAGAGGAAAGTGTAAATACCATTCTGGAATACGTTCAAAAAAAAGAAGCTGGAACAGTAGATAAAGTGTTCGTGACCGGATGCTTAAGCGAACGTTACAAACCCGATTTACAAAAGGAAATCCCCAATGTTGATGAGTATTTCGGTACGAGTGAATTACCGAATTTGTTGAAGGCTTTAGGTGCGGATTACAAACATGAGCTGATAGGGGAACGATTGACTACTACGCCTAAGAACTATGCGTATTTAAAAATAGCTGAAGGTTGCGATAGACCTTGTTCCTTTTGTGCAATCCCCATTATGCGGGGCAAGCACCGCAGTAAAAAAATTGAAGATTTAGTTACAGAGTCCGAAAAATTGGCGGCTAAGGGAGTCAAAGAATTGATTCTAATCGCACAAGATTTAACCTATTACGGATTAGATTTATACAAAAAGCGAAACCTAGCTGAACTTCTTGAGGCTCTAGTCAAGGTAGAGGGAATTGAATGGATTCGCCTGCACTACGCTTTCCCAACTGGTTTTCCTTTGGATGTACTTGATGTTATGAAACGGGAATCTAAAATTTGTAATTACTTAGATATTCCGTTACAGCATGTTGCCGATTCCATTTTAAAAAGTATGCGTCGCGGAACTACGCAGGCCAAGACAACAAAATTGTTGCAAGATTTTCGAGCGGCGGTCCCAGAAATGACGATTCGAACGACTTTGATTGTTGGCTATCCCGGAGAAACAGAGGAAGATTTCCAAACCTTAAAGAAATGGGTGGAGGAAATGCGTTTCGAACGCCTGGGCTGTTTTACCTATAGTCATGAAGAGAATACCCATGCTTATAATTTAGAGGATGACGTTCCGGAAGAGGTAAAACAAGAACGAGCCAATGAAATTATGGAGCTGCAATCTCAAATTTCTTGGGAGCTGAATCAACAAAAAATTGGGTCAACTTTCCGTTGTATTATTGACCGAAAAGAGGGCAATTATTTTATTGGGCGTACAGAATTTGATTCTCCCGATGTGGACAATGAAGTCTTGGTCGATGCTACTCAACATTATTTGAAGCAAGGTGAATTTGTAAATCTAAAAGTTACTGAGGCTGCCGACTTTGATTTATATGCAGAGCCTATAGTATAGTAAAATACCTCACGAAGAAATTGGATTCTTAAACAGGGAAATCAATTGCAAGCTTGGAGGACTTAGGTACTGCTGTGGGCGAGATTATTTTTTTACACCGTGTAGCTAAAAAATTAGAATGAATCAAACTATTTAAAAATCAAAGATGGAGCAAATCAATGCTCCAAGTGCTCTAAATGTGATTTCTAAAAAAACATCAACTAAAAAGCTTGAGGCCCACCAGCTGGTTCTTCGTTTAAATTTTTTACCCGACTCTGAAGCATATTTTTCCCCTCTCTTTTTTCCTTTTCTCGCCGATGAATTTATACTCGATTCCCTAGACTTTTGTTTTCTAGCGTTTCTCTTGGTAGCCTCTTTTTTTATTCTTTCGTTATCGAGAAGGCGGTTGTACTGTTTTCTCTTTATAGGATTTCGCAAAACCTGATAGGCTTCATTTAGGTCAACGAATTGCTGCTGCGCATCAGGTGCCTTATTAATATCGGGATGGAGCTTAAGTGCTAATTTTCGAAAAACCCTTTTGATGGTTGCAGAGCTGTCCGATCTTTCAACAGTAAGTATTTTGTAGTAGTCCTTCAATACCTTATAATTTACCGCCTAGTTTTCCACCAAGCCATGCCATGGGAAGGTAAGCCAGAACTATGTCCGCTATAGCAAACCAAGTAGGACCTGGTAGCATATAGTTGACTGCAATTCCACCGAAAAGGAATAAACCACCAATAGCCCAGGCAAATTTCATTTTATGGCTTGCTGCAATTCTATATGCCAGTACTGCACCAACTAGAGTTCCTAGGGCATGCGCCAAAAAAGGAAAAATAAAATATTTAAAATCTAAGGTAGGCATGGCTTCCGCCAATGCATTCAAATCATTCGTATCGACACCCGGTATTGGCATAACGCTACTTCCAACTTTTACAAGACCCATATTGATAATACTTCCACCCACCCATCCTAAAATGATAGCTAAAACATTTCTAAGTTTTGGATTCATAGTTGTTTGTTTTAATTATTTATCGCAGTACTAAAGGCTTCTGCGCCTCCTACTATTGGTAGCTGAAGACTGGTTGCATCTAAATCAATCGTAAGTTCGGTACCGGGTTCGGGCCAAAGCGTAAACTCCTTATCACTTGAAAATATCATTAGTCCAATTTGTTGCCCCTTGGGGATTATTTGATCATCAGGCATTAAATCAAAAGAAATTTCATAAAACGCTCCGGGAACCAAGGGTTCGCTTTCGGTAAGCGATTTATGATTTTGAGGATCTGCCCAACCACGCGTGATAATGTTATCCGTAATCTTTGCCTTTCTTCCTTCATTCCATGGTAATGAAACTAACCAAACCGAAAGATTGGCTGCGGGCTTGCTACTTGATAGCTTTACCTTAACCTTTGGAGTGCCAGATATATGAACATCTTTAGATAAAGTAGGTGTCACATAGAGTAGGCGGTGATTTGTAATTTCGGCTTGAGCCAATGAAGCGCCCGTAAAGGAGTAATTGTCCACCAATTTTTCAGTGCCTTGACCTTGGTTTTTTTCAGTGCTTAAACTTCCCTTCTCTGGTGTACCCGGTTTTAGATAAAGCATTATGTCTGATGCCTCTGGGTTGGGATAATCAGCATAGGCCGTTGGCTTTTCCCTTTCGTCATTTTCGCGTACAATCCATGCTCGTGAATCATTTTCTACACCATTTTCTACTCCATGTAAATAATGAGTGAACCATCTATTCATTATTTTCATAGGAGGAGGGCCGCCATGTCCATTTTGGTGATAATATATTTGACTAGGTAATCCTTTGTTTTTAGCTGCCTTATAAATTCGATAGCTGTGCTCTGGCATTACGTTCCAGTCGTTAAACCCATGTGACATTAATAAAGCCGCCTTCATCGGTTTCATATCATTTAAATAATCCCTTCCAGCCCAGAAATCATTATAGTCACCTGTAATTCTGTCCATGCCATTTTTCATTTCTTGATCTCGTACAGTTGCATTGTTATAAGCGCGCTTTGATTCATCACCACTGTGAATAAAATCATAGAGTACCGTAATATCCTCACCCAAATATCCGCCAGGAGATCTCACTAAGCCATTAGAACGGTAATAATGGTAGTACGAAGTGTTTGGAGCAATGGGAATAATGGCTTCAAGTCCATCAACGCCTGTTGTTGCAGCTGCTAGGGGAATCGTTCCATTATAGGAAGTTCCGGTCATACCTACTTTGCCCGTGGACCAAAATGCTTCTACTTTTTCAGTTCCATCTATGGAGCTGTAACCAGGTATGCGACCGCACAACCAATCGATTACCGCTTTGGGGGCCAATGATTCATTGTCGCCACCAACCGTAGGTGCGCCTTGTGAAAGTCCAGTTCCGGGAGATGAGGAGTGCACCACGATGTATCCTCTAGGTATCCAGGTCTTAAGATGGGAATTTGAAATGATTGGCCTTTGGCCCTGTCGCACAACTTCGGGGTGAACATGTTCTTCTGGAAGCGTCCCTAACTCATGCTTCACATTCCAAAAAGCACCTTCAACATTAGGTGCCACTCCTGCGAAATACGGACTTGAAACATATACAATTGGTAATTTGAGTCCTTCAGATTCCGTCTGATGTGGCCTGGTAACGGATACATGCATTCTATCTAGTTTGCCGTCACCATCCGTATCAAATTCTGCTTCAACCCATAAATCATGTCGAATCCATTTTTCAGGGTCTTCAAACCCGGGAATAATTTGTGCCTCTCCATTTTCAAAAACGGGAACGGACTTTTTTGCGTTTTGGGCATTTACAGAGATTACGGCAGTTAGTAGTATGGTTATAAAAAGAGAGAATTTGAAAAAATATTTCATAGTGTCTTTTGTTTAGGTCTTGATTTTTTAGCTAGGTTTTTCCTAAATACTTTGTCCAAAGGTCAATAGGTTACTATCGGGATCAAGTACGGAAAATTCCCTTTGCCCCCAAGGTTTCGTTTCCAATGGTCCGTTGGGGTGAATAGTTGTATTAGAATCTACTAATGATTGATAAAAAACATCAATGTTATCAGTTCTAATGTAGACTTGGCCATAATTTTCTTTGGGGTCAAGTTCTTTGAATTCAAAGAAGTGAATTTGAATTTGGTCTTTTTCCAGCATCAAATAACCATCATAGTCAGCACTTCCAAACTGTTTGAACCCCAATTTATTGATGTAATATTCCCTCGTAGCATTTTTGTCACGCATCGGTAATTTTGGATTGATGTCTGTTAGCATAGCTCTACTATTATCTTTGAAAATGTATCTTTTACAACGGTCAAATTCAGTTTAAGTTTTTTGTACTTTGATTTACCTATGGTTATTTATTTTTTATTTAACCATTCAATTGCTCGATTTATTCCTTTGTCTTCGCCTATTTCTACTTTTGGCTCAAACTCAATTATTTCATCAACATCAACAAATTCATTGTATACATTTGATTTTCGGTCTTTATAGTAACTAACGGAAATCATCATTGCTGTTAAACTGTCTATTGGTGTATAATCTGTAGCGGTAACCATTCCCATAGTTTTATTACCGAAAAATCTTGTTTTTGGTCTGTTCTTTAATATTACAGCTAAAGCTTCTCCTGAACTTGCTGTGTAAACACTTGTCAAGACTGCGATTTTTTGAACTTCCGATATTGGGCATTTGTTTTCTATTGCTACGTTTTGTTCGTCGTAGAAGAAGTCTCCATTTTTAATTTGCCAAATAGAGCTTTCGTCATCTGTAACACCTTTAGTTCCTCCAACTATTCCGTCTCCAATAATAGATGCTATTCCTTCAACCATTGGAAACATATTTCCACCACCATTAAATCTTAAATCGATAACCCACTTTTTCGCTCCGTTTTCAACTAATTTACAAACAGCATTTTGAATATCGTTTGACATTTTTTGATTATCTCCCATTGGTAGTCCAACAATTCTAACATAGCCTATACTATCATCTAGAACAAGGGTTTTGAATTCATAAACTTGTATGGACTGGATTTCATTGTAAACCTCCGAGTTCATATTTTTTCGGTGCTCTTTCTTATCTCCAGAATAGTATGATAGATATTGATTATTATGAAAAAAACGACCGTGAGTATCATTCAGTTTTTTCAACATTAAATCGAGTGCTGGTTTTAACTGCGATACAGAATCTGCATCTTTCGAAAGTGAATACATCTCTTTTTTTAGCGAGGGCCAGTTAACGTTTTTTCGATATAGCGAATTATTTTCTGCGTGTTCGATTATTTTATCAAGAGTTAATCTAGTTTCTGATTTCTGTGCATAGGAGGTGAACGAATTTGAAATCAGGAAGCAAATTAAAATGTATTTCCAAGGTTTTTTCATAATTGTGGTTGACGGTTGGTATATGAAAAGTAGCAGATTAAAAATTACATTCTTTTCAATTAGGCCAATATAATGAAAAAGCGCAAACCATATGGCCTACGCTGATATAGCTATTTTTTATATACGTTGTTGTAGGTAGTTACTTTTAATTTAACGGTTTCTGTCCAACGCCAATAACTAATTCACATGGACCTGAGAAGCCATTTTCGTCTTCAAACTTTGACAACTCAACACGTATTTCTTCCCATGCTGCAGATTTTTCGCTGTCAGACAATCCACCGAGCATTTGATGTAACGCAGCAAATGATTCATATTCAAATTGAACACAGTCTTCCGCTTTCTCCATTTTAACGGGTGCACTTACAGTCTTTGATTGAACGTTAATGAATCCAGCTTGATTGAATGCATCGTTTAATACTCCTTCTGCACCAAGGCTAAAAGGACCAGGTTGTCCAGCCAATGGAGGAGGTAGTTGAGCACGTCTTCTAATTACTGAAACAGGAGTTGAAAAGAATTGGTTTTTATCTACTGTGGAATAAACGATTGCAGCAACAAATCCACCCGGTTTTAAAACTCGTTTCATTTCTTTAAGCGCTTTTTGCTGGTCAGGAAAGAAGATCAATCCAACTCTTGAAATCACGGTGTCAAAGGAATTGTCAGGAACTGTTAGATTTTCACCATCCATTTCCTTTGTTTCAATATTGTCGATACCCTTTTCATTGGCAAGCTCTACTGCAAAATCCAGAATCTTTGGAGCAAGGTCTGTTGCCAAAACATACCCGTTAGGGCCAACCTTTTCGGCTGCCGTGATTGATTGTTCTCCCGCACCAGCTGCAATATCTAATACACGATATCCTTCTTTAACTTCTGCCATATCTAGCATGAGATCAGTTGCAGGTCCTAACCAGCTTTTTAATGTTGGGTGCCATCGGTGCCATGCCTCTGCTGCCGTTTGCCATTGTTCTCTAGTTGTTGTTTTGTAATGTTCTGGATTGAATACTTTTACTTTTTCCATGATTGAATTTTTTTAGCTGTTAATTGTTTATCATACTTTATGATGCAAATATGAAAAACATAGAATCAGAAGTATTTCACAATTGATTCAAATCCTGAAACAATTGATTCAATCACAATTTCCCTTCAAATTAAGCGAGTTGCGTTATAAATTCAGTTGGAGAAATTCCAAATCTTTTTCTGAAAACACGGGTAAAGTACGTTGGACTATTAAATCCAGATTGGTAAGCAATCTCGGCAATTGTTTTTTGGCTTTGCGACATTTTACCCAATGCTCTTTGAAGTCGTGATTCCTGAATAAGTTGATTTGGAGCCTGTCCTGTTAATAATCTGATCTTACGACTTGCTTGAGATTTACTCATTCCGATTTCCGAGAATAAATCTTCACTTTTAAAGTCGGATCGGTTAAAATGTTTGTTTATCGTATTATGCAGCATCAAAGAAAAGACAAAGTCGTCATTGTTGACAAGCGTAAAATTGGTTTGCTTTTCTTGTTGCTCTTGTAATTCTTTTTTTGAAAGTGCAACAGTTTCGTTATCTATATATAGTTTTTTATTGAGGCCTAATGAACATAGACTATTAATTTTACTTTTTGTTTCTTCAAAGAATGTAGTACCTTCTTCATCAACTGGATTTCCACTTACTACGGCTAAGTTAAATTCTAATTTACTGGAAGAAGATTTAAGTAATTCCATTATTGATGTTGCACAAGAAACGGCATCTGTAGCGTAAATGAACGTAACCATTATTTGGTTAGTTGGTTCACGGATAATTACTCCGTTATTTTCAATAACTAGACCCTTTATTTTTTTAAAATACCCATTACTATTTTGAGAAAAGCATACGATATTGGTTAGAAGAATAGTTCTATAGCCAGGATCAAGATCTCCAGAATCAGTTTTTGCTAAATCATTAACGTCGGTCCCTTGTCCCATGAAGAGGTTGTATTCATCGTCTGCTACTTCAATGATATTGCAAGCTGTGTTTCCGTGTGATTCAAGATGAACCTGATTACAGGCTTCTTTACTCGGTCCTTCCATCAAGCAAAAGATTGTTTTACCTTGCTCATTCACCCAATATTTCAATTGTTTTACACCGAATTTATCTTCTACGGCAAGATCTTCCATATGTGCTTTTACAACATCCTCAGCCGAGAACTCGTCAGAATCAACATTGTGGATATCCATGTATAAAGGCATAGTCTTTTGTTTTATAAGTATCACTCTTAATTACCTACAACGGTTTGTGGATGAAACGTAGTGTGCAAAAAAGACACTAACTTTTCGGATTAACACAGAGCCGAATTTTTATATTTTGTTTTTAACTTAATCAATCTTAAAAGCCAAATTTAAAAATTTGGCGGTCTTTATAAACAAGTACAGACCTTTCGATTTAGCACTTAATAGCTATGTTTTATACACGGTGTTATACCACGTTTTTAATTATAATTAGCTTCTAAAAGCTACAAAACAATCTCATTCCAGTCAGTAGGGAATTCACCCATATCTAATATTTTTCGTAATGAAGTGATACATATACTATACATTGAATTTACATGTGATATTTCCTTTTTATCAATTTGACCAGTATGAGCGGCTGCAGAGCGCACATCATAACCTTTCTTTATAGCTTTTACTATTTCTTTTCTGTGATTTTTATCTTTACCCAGCAGCCATGCACCTCGATTTGAAATTTTGTAACGTAGTTCACCCTTCGCACCAACTCCTGACTCTCCATGAAGGAATATTATTTCAACAGCCATTCCAACGTCAATCGCTCTATCTGAAATATCGGTTCGATGATTGGCTCTTACAGCTCGGCTCAATGAACGTACAAAAGCTTCAAGATGCTTACCCTTTAAGTTGTTTAGCTTCTTGAAATTGTCGGATAGTATTGATTTATTAACTTCCTTGATTGATGAACCATGGTGTGACGGAACAATTGAACCAAAAAATAAATACTGAGATGGTATGCTATAAGCCATTCTTTCGTTCAGAAGAAGCTCGTCACCAATTGCTGTCCCATGGATTTCAGGTAATTCATATCCTTGCCAATTAAGGACTGGGTTAATTGGTTTAGGAAAGGAAAGAGAAATTGCCGATAATATGAGATTACGAGCTCGATTCGATGCAGTATCAGTTTGAGTTTCTAGCCAATCGTTAGGGTCGAGTGAATTAAGTACTCGGTCAGGATAATCTAAGCTCACAACAAGCCAATCTGGATTTATTTGTTCTTTTTTGAGTAAAGTTCTAATAGTAATTCCATGCGAACCAAATGGTTGGTCTAATACCATTTTTAAAGGCTTAACATTTATTGTATCAGTGAGGGAAATTGAGTCTCGTATTGTAACATTTGAAATCAGAAGTCTTTCACTGATTTCAATATTCTTTATAGGTAAATCTTTTTTAGTATATTTTTTCTGATTCGTCATTTATGGTTAGTCTGTCATGAATTGCTCATTAGTGCAAATGTGGTATAACAATTAGATAGCATCATTGATGCTATCCAATTTATAGGAACCAATATAATCAAACCTTTTGTTTGAATATATTTTATTAAATAAGCTGAGTGTATTTTTAAATCAGCAGAATCTAATTCACCATAAAAAGTGCATTCGCAAAGAGGAGCTTGCCATTTTCCCAAAAACCTCTGAATAAAGGGTTGTCGACCATATAGATGACGCTTCCCCTTCCATGATTTTCAACTCCGTAAACCAAGGTTTTAGCAATCTTTACCTGGGCTTTGCTACCAGCAAAACCTGAAACGGGCTTGTTCTGGCCTTCTTCTAAATACACCACATTGCCATTTGTCAAATACTCATAGGAATCATCACCAAGCTTTAAGGTGAAGTAACTACTGTCATAACCATACGCAAGGGGATGGGTATTATCTACCTTGGTTTTGAAAATAGCACCTGTAATGGCACTTTTGATACGCTCACGTTCTGAACCATCGAACGGGCGGACCGATTTAGTACTGTCTTTTTCTTGTTCTTTATAATCCACAGAAAAACCATCCTTCCCCGCAAGGGCTTTTATGGATCCATTCATCGCGATAAGTTTACCACCGTTGCTGACCCACTCTTTTAAATCTTTCAATTTGTCTTTGGTCATAAAGCCTTTGTAGCCCCATCCACCGGGTAAAATCAAAACGTCATATTCCGAGAAATCCACACGATTCATATAATCGGCGTCGATTACAGCTACAGGATAATGCAATTGCTGTTCGAAAAAGTGCCAGATTTCCCCAAAACGGAGTGTTGATGCCGGTCCGCCTGAGAGTATGGCCACCTTGACATCATCGATTACCTGTACAAAACCTGAACCGAAATCTTTTCCACTATCTACATAACCTGTTTGTGTTGCGGTTAAGATTTTTCCATGTTTCTTGGTAATTGCACTTAGTGTTTTTACAAAATTGGCATTATTTTTATTATCTGACTTGGTAATGATGAGACTACCTCTTTTGTGGTTTTTACCATTTATCGAAAAGGGCTTGTGTGAAAAGCGCACCCGAATTTTTTCTTGTAACAATTCTGCTAGAAAACGGGCATCATTCATGCTGTTCCAATCGGTGATGTAGGCATAGGTATCCACATCTATGGTCGCACCAGTTGCTTTAGCGGGCAAACTTGATGTCGTATTTACTTTTGCTTCCGAAGCGACTGCATCCAATCCATAAGCATACGGCAAAGACCATGCGGTAATATCGTAGGTGACAGAGTCACTCAGTTTGGCACGGGGTTCAAACAAAACTTTTACCAAGGTACCTTTTGGCTGATCGGTATGCACGACCAGACTCTTTTCACTCATGCGTATACTTTTTGTTCTTCCCGAGGTATAAGAAAAACCTTTTGCGCTTCCTGATTTCCCCCAATTGTATTCGATATCATGTTGTTGCAACAACGCAGTTAATGCATCTATTTTATCTTCATCCCCGTTCAATGCATAACTTTTGTATTTAAAAGTTTTATTGGTGTAAAACTTCTTAAACTCATCATTCAGCTTTTTTGCGTTTTTCGAGGCTACTTCAACAGTAGAAAGTCCGGTAGTATGATGGTGAGCGATTCTATCTTTTAAAGTAAGCGTGTCGCCAATGCCGGTTTTTATGCCAAGGCCAGCACGTCCACTTCCTCCTTGCTCGTAGGTCATACCAATACCTCCGTTCATCGTTGGATAGGTATCTCCGTAGCTCGGATATAACAAATCAAAACGTTCTTTGGTAAAATAGAACCATCCATTTGCATCGAAATACTTCGCGTGGTTTTTGCCAATGGTTGCCTGAAAATCTCTTTGAAAATCAGTAATTACTTCATGAAAAGGTTCCGCTGCAGGTGCAAAATAATACGGATTGTCAACACCCTGCTCGTGAAAATCTACATGAACATGGGGCAGCCACTTGTTGAAATATTTTAAACGCTGCTGACTTTCTACTTGAGTCAACCACGCCCAATCACGATTCAAATCAAACATATAGTGATTAGCGCGACCATTTAACCATCCTTCATGATGCTCTTTACTATTTGGGTCGACAGTGTACGGCGAATTTTTGTTTTCATTGTACCAGTTTACATACCTGTCCCGCCCATCTGGGTTGATGCAAGGGTCCATCAAAACAACAGTGTTTTCCAAATAATCCGATTTGCTGGTCAACAAATCGTAAATGGTCTGCATTGAAGCTTCTGTACTTACACTTTCATTGCCATGTACATTGTAACTCAACCAAACGATGGCTTTTGACGTATCACCGCTTCCATTCATATCCTTTAAATGCTCCTCACGGATGTTTTCTATATTCTGAATATTCTCCGCAGAACTTACGTATGCAAGCAAAAGAGGCCGGCGTTCGTTGGTTTTGCCATATTCTTGTAATTGTACACGTTCGCTAGCGACTGATGCCAAATACTGATAGTAATCGACAACCTCGTGGTGACGTGTGAATTGTGTGCCAAGCTCGTATCCTAAGAACTCCGAAGGAGATTTTAGCTCTTGAGCAAAGGTGAGAATTGAACATAGGACAGCGCTTAGGAGTAGTAATTTTTTCATGAACAATAGTTTGATAGTGAGAAGAGAGAAAGATAAGGAATATTGATTGCAACGGCACTCAAAAATCTTTGATTTGTATGGTTTTTAGGATGATCTGTCATTGGTAATTAACGTATTTTTAGGAACTCTAAAATCAAGGAGTTTTATATTTACACGGAATTTTTAGTTTTTATATGGATATTGACTGTTTACCCTTTAAGAATACCGGTTATTTTTCAAAGCTGATTTGTGATTATTTAGATCAAAAAGAAGAATTGCAATCGTTCTACAACCGTTTTCCGACACTGGAAAATTTCAAGGGTCAAATCGAGGAAAAAGGGAATAGTTTTCCAGACGCACATCGCGAGGTTTTATATAGTTCACTTCAAAATCAATATGCGAATACCAAAACCTCGAAGAAGACGCAAGAGCATATAAAACAGCTCAAAGAACCTATTACTTTTACCGTCGTTACTGGGCATCAATTGAATTTGTTTACAGGTCCGCTATACTTTTTGTACAAAATAATTTCTACGATTAATCTTACTACACAGCTCAAGAAAAAATACCCCAAGTTTAATTTTGTGCCCATCTACTGGATGGCCACCGAAGATCATGATTTTGATGAAATCAATTACTTCAATTTCAAGGGAAAGAAATTACAATGGAATCGCGAAGCTTCAGGCGCGGTGGGCCATCTGAAAACTGATGGACTTCAAGAAGTTTTTGAAGCCTTTTCGAATGCAATGGGAAGCACTAAGAATGCCGAAACCTTAAAGGGCTTATTCAAAAGAGCTTACTTAAAGCACGCAACCTTAACGGAAGCTACTCGTTTCTTAGCAAATGAGCTTTTCGGAGAAACTGGTTTGGTCATTTTGGATGGCGATGATGCGGACTTAAAGCGATTATTGATTCCATACGCAAAACAAGATATTTTTGAACGAACGTCTTTTCAAAAAGTATCAGAATCTGTTGAAAGTTTAGCTTCCGTTTCTGATGCCTACGGAATTCAAGTGAATCCGCGTGAAATCAATTACTTCTATCTTATTGAAGGAATTCGCGAGCGGATCATAGCTAACGGAGATACCTATTCCGTAGTAGATTCCGAAATATCATGGAGCAAAAGTGAACTGCTAAAAGAAATCGAGGATTACCCAGAGCGATTTTCGCCTAATGTTATCACAAGACCTTTATATCAAGAAGTGATATTGCCCAACCTTTGTTATATCGGTGGAGGAGGGGAGATTGCCTATTGGCTCGAACTGAAAACAATGTTCGAAACAATGAAGGTTCCTTTTCCGGTTTTATTACTTCGGAATTCTGTCTTGGCGATTACCAAAAAACAGCAAGGGAAATTGGATAAAATGAATGTTCCTGTTACCGACTTATTCCTGAAACAGCATAGCTTTATCAACAAGAAGATACGAAGTATTTCAAATATTGATATTGACTTTTCTCCGCAAAAACAAGTGTTGGAAGAGCATTTTAAATCGCTTTACGAACTTGCTGAACAGACTGATGCTTCTTTCTTAGGGGCAGTAAAAGCTCAAGAAATCAAACAGATAAAAGGACTCGACAACTTGGAAAAACGGCTGCTGAAAGCTCAAAAACGCAAGTTGAAAGACCATGTTGTACGAATGACCGAAATTCAAAACGAACTCTTTCCGGGGCAATCGCTACAAGAACGCAACCTCAATTTTTCAGAATTGTATTTGGAATTGGGTGAAGACTTGATTCCTTCTTTGATAAAGGCTTTGAAGCCCTTACAGCTAGAGTTTACCATTATTAAAACGGCTTAAAAGTTCCCCAATAGAATATTGTTTCACTTAAATAATACTACGATGAAAAAAGTATTAGGGATATTTTGTGTTCTTTCTGTTTTGATTTATGGTTGTGTTCGGTCAACATCTGAGCAATCAAAGGAATTCCAGACAGGTTGGGAGTTGGTGTTTCGCAATGGCAAAAATGGAGAAGCCCTCTTCGGAAGTAAGCAAAGGCTAATAGAAGCAGTTCGTTCAGGGTATTCCATCAGGGTAGGCTGGGGAGGAAGAAGACAATCTGATACTACCAAATCTGTGGAACACGTTGCGGATGCCCAATTTTTGACCATTGCAAATGCCGGTGAGGTATTTGCTCAAATCCAACCCATTATTGGACAAAATCCAGGATTAGAAAAAGATACTTTGGATATTGTTTTTAGGGAAAATCTACAATGGACATTAATGGTAGGCACAAATGGTTTCTCCGATCGTTTAACAACTGAAAGGCTTCAAGATACTATAATAGGGCATCGTTCACTGCCAACTGAGGTAAGTTGGTTTGTTGAGTATCCTGTTGAATCCATATCTAAAGATCCATCTCCACTTTGGGCGAAATGAGCAAACTTTAAGATCTATTCAAAAAAAAATCAGAATTTAGGTAGGGTTTTTTATTCCACAGCTGTTATATAACCAAATTGCTATGATTATTTACTTGAGTTAGTTAAATAATCAATCAGTTTAATGTGTTTAGGTTGGTTTTTGATTTTGATGAAAAGCTCGGGGTGGTTCCCGGGCTTTTACCTTTTATAAGTTCAAATCCACCACTTTCTCAGTAAGTTGATACCCGGCAAAAACCCCAACAGCACCTTCTTCTTGAATATTATTTGGCGCGATAGCATATTCCACAAAGGGGTTACCATCTGCATCGGCGTTAGTAGAAGCCGTTTTTAGATTTTGAAATAGGGGTTCTTCAACATTTGCCACTTGTAAAGTGATTGTAGTTTCCAAAACCTCTGTTCCTGTTCCGACATATTCCAAAGCATTACCGCTTAGTGTGCCTCCATCTAGGAAGTTGTCTCTTAAAAACTCATCAGTGTCAAAAAAGAGCCCGAAGGAAAACGTTTGGGGCTCTTCCCCTTCATATTGAACTGTGGTATTCACCAAACCACCTAAAACATAAAAATTTTGTTCACCTTGAATGTCTTCAAAGGCAAGATTGATATCAACCTCTCGTCCGCCAAAATTGTCTTCCCTTAGATTAATCCGTTCATTTAGTTCAGCAACTTTTTTAGGTATGGTGCAAGAAGCAGTATAAGTATCTCCATCGGCTACGACGTTCAAAAAATAGCTTTGATTTGATGTGACGGCCAAAGTACTGGCATCTGCCAAATAGGTTCTTTCTTCATCAGAATACGTTAAACTCGCGCTATTGCCAGCTTCATCCGAAATAGTAACCTGTGCATCTTTAATTAAGAATTTCTCTTGGTTTGCTTCTTGGTCTCGAACGCTCAAAGGGGTTCCGAAAACGGGAAGTGCCTTCGATACATGAACACGAAGAACAGTATCCTGCGGAGATATGTAACTCGTAATAAATACTTTCGACTCTATATCTAGCAATCCATCTGCATCTACAACTTTTTGGCAGGCGGTGAATAAAACTAGCGTCGCGGTAAAAAATAGGATATACTTTTTCATAGCTTAAAATTTAAAAGTGTAGTTAAAGGAAGGAATTAACATCAGCACGGAGGTTCGGGTGAGTTCATTCTCAACCGTGGCATTGGGGTCGTCAGAATTATAAAATGAATCTCCCGTAGTATAGATAAACGGATTTTGCCTTGCGTAACTGTTATATAAAGAAAACCCCCAAGTACGTTCGCGTCCTTTCTTTAGCTTCTTATGGAGCTGTACACCTAAGTCCAAACGATGGCTTGATTCCCCTCTAAAATTATTTCGTTGCGTGGAAAACTGTTGGGTTTCACCACCGAAGAAATTACTCGAATTTTGAATTGGAAACCCATCAGGAGTGTCCAAACGCTGCAAATTTGGCAAGGTGTAATTATTACCGGTAGCAAATACCCAGGTGGCCGAAAGTGTAATTCGGTCATGCGGTTTATAAATTCCTACCAAAGAAATATCGTGTCGCCGGTCATAGCGGTCAAAGAATTTCTTTCCCAAATTCAATTCATCAAACTGGCGTTCTGACCAGGCAAGGGTATACCCCAGCCATCCGGTGAGTTTTCCGGTTTGTTTCCTTAGCAGGATTTCCCCTCCATAGGCCCAACCTTGCCCTGATGTAATGTTATCTTCCCAATTGGTGGTTTTCCCACTTTCCAAATCCTCGATAGCCAAGAAAGAGGCTCCCTCTTTATAAGCAATTACGTCGTCCATTGTTTTGTAATAGCCTTCTACGGTTATTGAATAATCCTTGTCAAAAAAATCTTTAGCTACTCCAATAGCAAACTGTTGAGAGGTTTGTGGTTTCACCCTATCGGTGGAGGAAACCCAAAGGTCAGTGGGGAGTCCGATACCCGAGCTAGATAACAAATGAATGTATTGATTCATTCGCGTATAAGATGCCTTAAAGGCTAAATCGGGTTTGAAATTATAAGCAAGTGCCAGACGTGGCTCAGGATTTACATATTGCTTATCTCCTTGTTTGAAATAGCTCAATCTGAAACCAGGGGATAGTCGCAATTTATCGGTAAGCTTCCAATCATCTTCTACATACACAGCCCCTTCAAAGGAATTGAGTTCTTGGGTAGCATCTACGTTTCCGGCGAAATCGTCTTTGATTAAAATCCGTTGCGGCTTAAATTTATGATTGGTGGCCAATGCCCCAAAACGTATGCTGTGTTTGCTATTGGGGAAATAATCAAAATCGGTTTTTAGTGTAAAATCATTTATACCTGAACTGGTTCTAAAGAAGGATTCTTCAACCTCACCATCTTGAAATGTCTCCTTAAAATCGCCCGTGACCTTAAATTCATAGTTGCTAAAAATAAGCGAGGTATTCGAGAAAAGTTTGTTGTTGTATTGATGGTTCCAGCGCAGGGTAGAGGTAATATTTCCCCAACCGAGCCGGACTTTATCTTCGTAAAATTGCTCTTTGTTTTCTCCGTAGAATTTATCTCTTCCGTAGTAATTGCTCCAATAGATTTTGTCTTTGGGACTAAAAATATGATGGATTTTAAAATTGAGGTCCGCAAAGTAATAACCGCCCTCACCTTCGCCATCAGTTTCTGATTTGATAAAAGGACGTGCCAATACATCGGCATAGGTTCGGCGGCCACTTACAATAAAAGAAGTCTTTCCTTTGTTGATAGGACCTTCCAGTAACACCGAAGAAGAAATTAGTCCGATATTGAACTTTCCGGAAAGCTTTTCTTTGTTTCCATCTTTCATGTCTATTTTAATCACGGAGGATAATCGTCCTCCAAAACGAGCTGGGAAACCTCCTTTGAAAGCTTCTACTGATTTTATGGCATCTCCGTTAAAAACAGAAAAGAATCCGAAGAGGTGATTGGAATTGTATACTGTAGCATCGTCTAAAATAATCAAGTTTTGATCTGGAGTACCACCGCGAACGAAGAAACCCGAACTACCTTCAGACCCAGCCTGAATACCAGGAAGCAGTTGCAAGGTCTTTAGAACATCTTTTTCGCCCAAAAGGGCAGGAACATCTTGAATTACGGATGGATTAATTTTCACGGTACTCATTTGGGTCACTTTGCTCTCTTTGACTTTTTCATCCGCAGTGACTACAACTTCTTCTAATGATTCTGCGGAAGTGGTCAATTCAATAGCCCAGACAGTGTCTTTGTTAAGTTCGATTTTTTTAATCTCGGTGCCATATCCGATGTACGAAATATAAACCTCATGGTTGCCTTCAGGAAGGGTTAAGGAAAAGAATCCGTAGTCGTTTGAAGTCGTTCCTAGTTTCAATTCGGGAACATAAATGGAAACGCCTAAAAGGTTTTCACCACTGCCAGATTCCGTAATGTATCCGCTAATGGTATACTCGGAGGATTGATAAAATAGTTTTGAATTGCCGGGGGCCTCGGTAAGGTTTTTTGCATTTGCTTGAAATAACAAGAATAGAAAAAACGCAATACAATAGATTTTGTTTGTCAAACTGGTTAGGTTTTTGGTTCGTAAAAATTGCTTGTACTATCAGTTAAAATTCTCGGATACGAAGTTGAAGTAGTTGCAAATGGTTTGGTCTTTTACGTGCAGTTTTCCAGTTGTAATCAATTCGTTGGTTGGTTTGATTCGACTGCAAGAAAGAATTATTTTTTAAGCGGTGATGTTAACAAAAAGATAAATGTGAGTTTAGACTTACAGCAAGAATTTCTGTTTTGCTCTTCTTTTATTGAAGTATGGGAATAGCATTTGGATAGATGTTTTAGAAGTGATTCAAGACTTTTTGATTTTCTTTAAAAGGTACTTTGATACACTCGATTTTTAGTAAACTGTAACTTTTTATTTTAACAAAGTTTAACGTATGGTGGCGCAAGGTATTTGCATGTATGACGTCTAAACCGTTATAAGAACTTAATAGTTTTTAGTTTGTTTGTTTGGTTGAATGATTTTCCGGCTGGTTACCGGAAAAAACTAACAAAGCTCGGAGCGACTGCTCCGAGCTTTTGTTTTAACTAACTCAACTAACTCAAGTTTACTACTTAATTTATTACCCAAGGACCATCAAATCGGTCTTGACCATCAGTAGCTGAAGAGAACCACTCTTTTATTTCGTCTCCTGCTTCGTTCACAAACAAATAACGGCCACTATTTCCACCGAGGGTAAAGAAGGTTGCTGCTCCTACTTTGTCAAACAACGCACCACCGTTTTCTATACTTAGTGGGTCACCGAACCATTCATCGGAATTTAAAGGGTTTCCAAATGCTCCATCCGTACCAACAGACCCATCGTAGGTTTGATATCGATTCCCAGGTTTTCCAA
Organism: uncultured Flavobacteriaceae bacterium; assembly: GCA_947500435.1. GTDB lineage: Bacteria > Bacteroidota > Bacteroidia > Flavobacteriales > Flavobacteriaceae > Maribacter_C. The sequence goes on along the minus strand of CANMRV010000010.1, from coordinate 15,429 downwards.
AGAATGCCTGCTTCCCTTCTCCTATTCTTACTGCAGCTTCAAAACCATCAGTACCAATTATAAAATTCCCAGCATCTCCATATATTTGGTTAACGGGTCGTATACTGCCACTATATGTTCCTATCATTCCATTTGGTAGCGCATTGTCGGGTATTTTGGAATTATCTATGTTGAAAAATTGAACCGATTTTCCGTCAGCGCTATAGATGGCGATTTGTAAACCGGCAGATAAATCTTCTCTTGTAACTGCACCCGCACCTATATCATCTAGTCCAACATCTCCAAGAGGGGCGTCAGAATCATTTATGCTGTAGATTTTTGGACCGGAGTCACCAAGTATTTTACCCAAGTTCCCATTAAACCATGCATAATTGGTTCCCGCTTTGTTAAAAATCAATACATCGCTGTCTTTAACATTGGCCATTGCTCCAATACCATCATCAAAAAGGTCTAGTAAATCACTATATAACCCAGGTGGCAATATTCCTTTCAACTCGCATTCCACCACATCATATTCCGTTGCCAATTTTGCACCAACTACCTGCGAACGTCGTTCTACACTATTGGCAATGTATGATAATGGTAAACCTGTTCGGATATCACTGCTCTTTCCAAGTTTGGAAAGAAATTCCCCAATACTGTTGTTATCCCTGAAATTGCCTACTGCATCTAAGGTTTCCGAAGCATCACCACCATAGGCAATCACCTGTAAGCTTAGGTCTTTCAGACTATTGAACGATTCAAATTCGATTGAACCTTCCCCGGCCGCTCCAATGGTTCGATAACCAACTTCGAGTTTGGCCTTCATTTCTTGCGAAGAAGAAGTTGATTCGAAGAGCATATAAAATGTTCTTCCGTAGGTAACCGAAGAGATAAAGGCTGAAGGGTTATCCGCTTGTATATATTGTTTCAAATCTTCCGGAGTTACACTTTCGTCAAAGAATTCATCAGAACTCGTAGGTACGTCAAAATCCATGGTGTAAAACTGCTGTGTCAGTTTAACCAAAACCGTGTTCACTTCGCGACTGGTATCTACCGAAAAACTTCCTGATACCTTGGCGTTAAAGGTTTTGAATTTTACACCCAATTTTAAAGCCAGTTCCTCTTTCGATTGAACTTCCTCAACAGTTAGATTGAAGTTGGCAGGTACCTTGTAGTCTCCGTCTGCTAGCGATCCAAAAATGATATTGTTTTGAGCATCTCGAATTGAACTTAGTTTCACTTCATCTACATCAAAGCTTGATTGTAGGTTTCCATCGATGATATTATAGGAAATGGTTCCTTTACCCCTTTTTAACGGTATGGATTCTGGTGTGGCATCATCCAAGGTTTTTCCTTGTAAAAGATTTCCTGGGAAGATAATCGCCGAGTTTGGATTGAACAACGGAAACTCGTCATTTCCATCAGTAATACTTACCCTTCTTTTGGTACAAACAAAGCGTTCTTTGATTTCTTCCCCATCTTCTTCACGTTCAAAATCTTCGTTCTTAGGCTCTTCCTCAGTAATAATATTTTCACTTGGTGTTTGGGGGAAAGCTTCAAAGTCTGCACCTAAGGCAATTACTTCATCGAAGGTAGTTGCTTCTGCAACAGGATCTGGGCCAGGGTCAGTTACTTCTGGGTCATCTTTACTGCATGCCAGTCCTAGAATTAGGAAAATGAAAATAATCAGTTTGCCGAAAAATCTGTTTTGCGTTTTCATAATACTATTGTTTTGTGGTTAAAATTTACTTTTCATTTTGTGTGACTTGCCCGTTAACGGTCTGCAGCCCTTAATCGGGCAAGAACACAAAACTGTTTCGTCAACCTAATGACAAGGCAAACCTAGGTCGATGATTTCATGAAGTAAAAAAAAGAGGGTGGACAAGAGGTGGACACCTATAAAAAAGTGTGGGGACAAGTAGTGGACAGGCTTGAAAATCTCTATTTCTATAGGCTTAACACCAAATCTTGTAACGAGTCTTCTGTAGCAATACCGAGCTTTTTTCGAAGCCGATACCTCGCTTTTTTAATGCCTTCTGAGGAAATATTCAAGATACTCGCAATTTCTTTTGAGGACAGATTCATCTTCAAAAGTGCCAAAAGGCGAAGTTCATTCGAAGTGATTTCAGGATACTTTTGTTTGATATTGGCACTGAAATCTTTGTGTACTTGTTCAAAATATTGGATGAAATTTTCCCAATTGCGATCGTCTTGTTGGTCGAAATTAATGGTTCGTATAAGGTCTTTATATCCTGCGCTATTGGGTTCAAGTTTAAGTGCGGCAGCTTTTTGTTTTACCGTTTCTAAAACCTCATTCTTTCTTGCCAAGTTTAACGCATGGGTCGTAAGTTCTTTCTTTTTAAATGCCAGCTCGGTCTCTACTTTTTCCCTTTCCAATCGGTTTCGCTTCATTTTTTGACGCAATGCATAAATTCCTATTGCAGACAGTAAAAGACCAATGCCCATGAGCAGTCTTTGCAGGTTACTAATCGATGCTTCTTGTTCTAAAACTTTTATATCTTGCTCCTGCAAGGCAATTTGCTGTTCTTTCTTCTCGGTTTCATATATGGTATTGAGTTCTTCAATTTGTTGTGATTTTGAAGAATTGAAAATGGAGTCGTTGGTGCTTTTGAAGTTTTTGAAAGCATTTAAGGCGAATCCCTGATTGTTTTGCATTTCAAAGGCCTTGGACTGTATTCGGTATGATTCACTGATATCATGAAGGGCTCCAATTTCCCTAGAAATGCGAATTGCCCGATTCGTATTATGAATAGCGGCCTCGGTATTGTCCATTTGAAGGTTTAGTTCGGCCAGGGCGTTAAGGTCACTGGCAATTTCTTTTTTAAAACCTAAATTTTCATGCAGACGCAAACCCCTGGTCAAAAATTCTTCTGACTCCCTATTTTTGGCCATAAGCATATTAGTTTTACCAAGACCAATAAGGGCTGCTGCTTCTGCATCCACAAATTTGAATTTTCGTCCTAATTGAAGTGCATCTTCAAAATACCTGACCGCTTCACTATACTTTTTTAAGGCGAGGTTACTATTTCCGATGTCAATTGCCGTATGACTTTGATATTCGTTATAATCATGAGCCTCATAAATGGTATAGGCCCGAAGCCCGTAATCAATTGCACTAGCATAATTTTTTCTCTTTTGTTCGATAAGCCCGAGTTCTTTAAGTGAATTTCCTGTTCGCCGAATGTGCTTGATTTCCTCAAAAAACCGCAACGCTCTTAGGGCTTCTCTTGTTGCCAAGTTATAGCTCCCCTTTGCTTTATGAATTTCTGCTAAGCCCAAATATTCCGCACCTATCTTGTTAAAACCCTTCAGATCACTTTTATCAATCTCTGGATGTTCATATAAAGCAATATTACTTTGATGATATCGTAAGGCGGAATCATAGTTGCCAAGTTTTTTTTCCAAGGAAGCCAACGCATGATTCACAAACAATTCACCTTTAAAACTTTCGAATTCCTGGTACTTTTTCTTCGCTTTTTGATAATAGAATCGCGCAGAATCCATTTGTCCAATATTTTCATGATAGGTTCCGAAGTGCAAGGTTCCTGCTCCTATTCCCTTCTTATAGCCAAGTTTGGTCGCTAGATTAAATTCCAGTTTAGCATATGTCAGCGAACGCTCACTATCCGTGAACATGAGTTTTTCGAAAAGTGTACCGTAGCGGGCAACTTTTAAAGTATCTTCAGGTAATTCATCCGCAGAATTAATCAGGCTATCTACTTCTTTGGTCCATTGTCCTAAGAAAATTGCAGGGCAGAACAGAAGAACAACAAACAGTATTTGATAGGCAGCTCTCATATAAAACAAGGTTTGGAATGCCTATTGAAGTTGTCCAGTTCTTGATTTTGCTGGGCACAGAGCGGGGGAGATATGACACAAACAAACAAAAACCAAAGAAGTATTTTGGGTTTCATATTGGTTTGGTTTGACTTAAAGATACATTTTTTTAAACATTTATAGACTTGTTAAAAACCTCTTGTAAATATCTGGAAAGAACGCTTCTTCAAATTTTCGATTTTCCTATTTTTGCCCATGCAAAACAAAGTCCTGATTCTAGACTTCGGTTCTCAGTATACCCAACTCATTGGTAGACGCGTTCGAGAGCTGAATATTTTCTCTGAAATTAAACCTTTTAACAAACCTCCAGAAGACCTTTCTGAATATAAAGCGGTCATACTTTCGGGTTCTCCGTATTCAGTGCGCGCTGATGATGCGCCGCATCCTGATTTATCGGAAATTCGAGGTAAGAAACCTTTATTAGGTGTTTGCTACGGAGCGCAATATTTAGCGCATTTTAATGGCGGAAATGTTGAAAAGTCGAATACGCGAGAATATGGTAGGGCCAACCTATCCCATGTGGAAACCAGCAGTCCATTTTTAGCCAATGTACATACTGGAAGCCAAGTTTGGATGAGCCATGCCGATACCATCAAACAACTTCCTGAAAATACCGAGCTTTTGGCGAGCACGCATGATGTAGAAAATGCCGCTTTTAAATTTGAGGGGGAAGAGACTTATGGCATACAATTTCACCCAGAAGTATATCATTCGACCGATGGAAAACAATTACTGGAGAATTTCTTGGTCAATATCGCGGGAATAGAACAAACCTGGACACCCGACGCTTTTGTTGAAACTACCGTTGCGGAGCTCAAAGAAAAGCTAGGTGATGAGAAAGTAATCTTAGGATTGTCTGGTGGCGTAGATTCATCGGTAGCAGCAGTACTACTGCATAAATCGATAGGGAAAAACCTTCATTGCATCTTTGTCAATAACGGCTTGTTACGTAAAAACGAGTTCGACGGCGTATTAAAACAATATGAGGGAATGGGTCTTAATGTAAAAGGTGTAGATGCTTCGGCACGCTTTTTGGATGAATTGGCTGGTGAGAGTGATCCTGAAACAAAAAGAAAAATTATTGGTCGTGTTTTTGTTGAGGTCTTTGATGATGAATCGAAATTAGTGGAAGGAGCAAATTGGTTGGCGCAAGGAACGATTTATCCTGATGTGATTGAATCGGTTTCCGCAACAGGCGGACCTTCAGCAACCATAAAGAGTCATCATAACGTAGGCGGATTGCCCGATTATATGAAACTAAAAGTAGTAGAGCCCTTGAAAATGTTGTTTAAAGATGAAGTCCGGAGAGTAGGAGCCAGCATGGGATTGGACAAAGACTTGTTAGGAAGACACCCTTTCCCCGGTCCCGGTTTAGCGATTCGCATCTTAGGTGATATTACAAGAGATAAAGTAGCCATTTTGCAAGAAGTAGATCATGTTTTTATACAAGGTCTCCGTGATTGGGGCTTATATGACAAGGTCTGGCAAGCAGGCGCTATGTTGCTGCCCGTCAATAGTGTAGGCGTAATGGGAGACGAACGGACTTACGAAAAATGTGTAGCTTTACGTGCTGTTGAAAGTACAGATGGAATGACGGCTGATTGGGTGAATTTACCCTATGAGTTTTTACAAAAAACGTCAAATGATATAATTAATAAAGTCCCTGGAGTGAATCGTGTCGTATATGATATAAGTTCCAAACCGCCAGCAACAATAGAATGGGAATGAGGCAGGTCGGAAGTACGAGGTTAGAAGTACGAAGTCAGGTAACTCATTCCTTTTATTAAAGACCAAAACGCGAACCACATGATTTCAATTAATGCACAAAACACATGAATCAAGTTTATAAGAATATAGTAATACTGCTTTTGTTTGTATTTGTAGGATGCAAAGCAACCGCACAGAAGTTTCTAACACATCCTGTTAAAAAGGGAGAGACTTTAGAGAGTGTTGCGAAGAAATATAAAGTGACTCCTGCGAATATATTGACTTATAATAAGGAGATACGTGAGGGTCAAGATTTAAAACCGAATACTATTTTGGTAATTCCTGCCGAGGGTACTGTTGACCAAGCCACTCCAAGTACACCTAACAATCCTAGAACTCCAGTAGCAAAAGACCCTAGAGCAGAACAAGAAGAGCCTATTGGGTTTACCTCACATAAAGTACGAAAGCGAGAGACCTTATACGGTATAGCGCAACGCTACAATATTACAGAAGAAGACATCAAACGCTATAACCGCGATTTGTATTCGGCACAATTGAAGAAAAGAATGGTGCTGAAAATTCCGAAGTATAGAAGGGTAAAACCTTCCGAGGTAAATGAAGATGATTATGAAACCTATACCGTAGCAGCCAAGGAAACCCGATGGAGTATTGCCCATAAATATGGAATTACTATTGATAGTATGGAAACTCTGAATCCATCCTTAGCAAAGAATACAAGTTATTTAGCAGAAGGGGCGGAGTTGAAGATGCCCAAGATAGCGGGGTCTAGTGTGCAGAATCAGGTGACCGAACTTTTCATTTCTTATACCGTTCCTGCTAAAATGAACTTCTACCAATTAGAGAAGAAGTTCAATGTAAAGTCCGACGAGATTGTACGTTTGAATCCTGAGATAACGGAACGGGGAGGCTTGAAAGAAGGAATGGTCATTCGAATTCCGGAACGAAAAGTAGAGACAGGAGAGGTCAATACCGATAACTATATCTTCTACGAAGTAAAACCAAAACAAACAGAATTTTCCTTGACCCGTAAATTGGGAATTTCTTATACAGAGTTGTTAGCTTTGAATCCTGATTTGCAAAACGGTTTGAAGGCGGGTATGGTTTTAAAACTTCCGAAGGAACAAACCGGAGACTTTGAGGTCCGAAATGCATTGGTTTTAGATAAGATTAATTTGTTAGACAGTATCAATGTGGCGAATAAGCCTAAGTTGATGTTCATGCTGCCATTCCGTACCGATAAAATAGATGCTGAAAACAAAGCAAATACTCGCCAAATGATTGAAAAGCGGACGGATGCAAAAATAAGTTTGGGACTTTACACAGGAGCATTGATTGCTTTAGATTCACTAGCTGAATTAGGCATTTCGGTAGATGTCAAAACCTTGGATAACCAATTGAGCCCTTTAAAAACCAAATCTATTTTAATAAGTGAGGACCTTTCCAGTTATAGTGCCGTTATTGGTCCACTCGATGTTACTTCCTTACAAGAAGTAGCCGTCAGAGCATCGCAACATCGTGTACCTGTGATTGCGCCTATCCCTGCAGATACACAATTGAGCATGAGTAATGTCTTCTTTTCGTATACACCAGATGACGTCCTTCGAAAACGAATGTTGGGGTATCTGAAATCTAAAGTTGAGGAACAAAACATTCTTATTATAGCTGATAGTACGAATGCTATTGTACGAGATTCTATTTTGGCACATTTCCCAGACGCAAAAGTGGTTGAGGTAATCGAAGAAGAGAAGAACATTGGTATCAATCGAGAGAAAGTGGCTGAACTTTTATCAGAAGAACAAGAAAACTGGGTTATAGTCGAAACCGATAATTTTAGATTAGCGTCTAGTGTTACATCAATTCTGAACTCATTTCATAATTCAGTAATAGATCCGGAAATAAGCAATAAGAAAGTTTTTGTCAGAATGTTTACTACAAACAAATACAAGGCTTTTGAAAATGAAGTGATATCGAATTCCCATTTGTCAAATTTGAATTTTACCTTTCCATCTGTTTATAAAGAGGTAGGCAATGATGCGTTTGCAAAGAGATATCGTAAAAGATTTGGTGATACCCCAGATCGTTATGCTGTTCGCGGATTTGACCTTACTTATGATTTAGTCTTGAAATTAGCCTATAAAAATGATTTGATGGAAGTTTCCAAATTGATAGGAGAGACCGAATACGCTGGAAACAAGTTTTCGTATGAGAAAGATTTTGCCTCTGGATATTTTAATCAGGCTTCATACATCATGTCTTATGAAAAGATGCGAATCAAAGAAATTAAATAATCCAAACACACTTACTTGGGCAGAATAAGGTACGTTTTCGGTTTAGGCTTTCTTTTGCTGATGAGTTTTCAGTCCCTGCAGGGCTATGATACTATTCCATGGACTGCCGATAAACGACTTTCCTGGAAAGATTTTAAGGGGAAGTCCCCTGTAAATGCGAGAGCGGCGGCAATTACTGCTAGTGGAATAACCTATCGTTTTTCTACTTCAGGTACCAAAGATAATATGGAAGTAGATTTTAAGGTAGACACCTTTTTCTACCCGTCCAAATCATGGTACCAACCAGAATTATGTGATGAAGTTATTCTTAGTCACGAACAATTACATTTCGATATTTCTGAGCTCTATGCGCGAAAAATGAAAGAACGTTTGGCAAATGAAATTTTCACACATAGTAATGTGAAGGGAAAATTTAAATCCATCTATCAAGAAATATTGAAAGAGCTGGATGACTTTCAAAATCAATATGACCGTGAAACCAACTTTTCAAGAGATAGAGAGCAGCAATTGATTTGGAATGAAAAGATTGCCAAAGCACTTCAATAGCAAGCAAACTTCTTAATTATCCGTACAATTGTCCTTGGCAAAATTCAAATCATCTTTTTCTTCTTGTGATAAGAACTCACCACAATCTTTTAAAATGTTATTAATCTCCGTGGTAATTTGAGAGCAGGTTTTGTCACCACTGTTTGTAGTGTAGTCTGATAATCGTTCAATGCATTGCGTTCTTAATTCAATATCATCTACCAAATCTTTGGCGGCCTTCACACAGCTTGTGAGTATTAGAACGCCTATAAATGTTGTGATAACCAGTAGTTTATTTCTGTTCATTATTAATTCTATTCAAGTTGGTTGCCGAACTAATTACACATCGCAAATTGTAACCCCTTCTTTCAAAGCAGCTATTGGATCCTCCCAAGTGGGAATAAACTCCTGGGCCACATGACCTTTGAATCCGGTTGCTACAATGGCCTTCATAATGGCCGGATAATACAATTCTTGGGTTTCATTAATTTCATTGCGACCTGGGTTACCACCGGTATGGTAGTGTCCGAAATATTCATGGTAATCTTGAATGTTACGAATGACATCACCTTCCATAATCTGCATGTGATAAATATCGTAGAGCAGTTTAAAGTTATCTGAACCTATGGTCTTACAAAGTTCAACACCCCAAGAAGTATGGTCGCACATATAATCAGCATGGTCTACCTTTGAGTTCAACAATTCCATTTGAATGACTACTCCGTGTTTTTCGGCAGCTGGCATAATTTTTTTCAGGCCTTCAGCGCAATTTTTTAACCCGACGGCATCATCCATTCCATTTCGGTTTCCACTAAAACAAATTAAATTCGTGTAGCCAGCTTCTGCAACTAATGGGATTACTCGAAGATAGTCAGCAATCAGTTCTTCGTGCAGTTTGGGGTCGTTCCAACCTTCAGGAATTCCCTTACCCGCGCCCCAGCACATTGATGCATGAATATTATATTTCTTCATTAAGGGCCAATCTTCAGGTCCGGTCAAGTCCATAGCTTTGATGCCTAGGTCACTGAGGTTTTGAAGAAACTCTTCCATAGGAATCTTACTATAGCACCATCTGCAGGCACTATGATTAATATTTCCTTTGAGTTCGTTCGATTCTGATTCTACTTTGGAAGACATTGCAGAACTGGTTTTGGAGGCCAAAAGTCCGACCGAAGCCGCGGCAGATGTACCTATGAAGTTTCTTCTTTTCATCTTGATAATGTGTTACATTTACTAAAGATATATTTTTTAAAATAAAGTATGAATGTAAGTCCCGATAAAGATAAACTGATTGAACTGGCGCATTACCGAATGCCCTTTGGTAAATTCAAAGGCCGTTATTTGGTAGATTTACCTGAGCCATATTTGGTTTGGTTCAATCAAAAAGGTTTCCCTGAAGGAAAGCTTGGGATGCTCTTAAAATCGATGCATGAAATCAAAGTAAACGGACTTGAACCCCTGATACGCAGGGTGCAAAAAGATTTTCCGCCCAAGAAGTACTGATTTCCTATTGCAATTTGTATCTTTGAATCCCGTAACACAGAAGTCGATTCATGTCAAAGACCAAGTATATATTCGTTACGGGAGGCGTTACTTCATCTCTTGGAAAAGGTATCATTGCAGCCTCTTTAGCAAAACTGCTACAAGCACGCGGATATCGAACAACAATTCAAAAATTAGACCCTTACATTAACGTAGACCCGGGTACATTGAATCCGTATGAGCACGGCGAATGCTATGTGACTCATGATGGCGCGGAAACGGATTTGGATTTAGGTCACTACGAACGATTTTTGAATGTAAAGACCTCACAGGCAAATAATGTTACTACCGGAAGAATCTACCAGAGTGTAATTGAAAAAGAACGCCGAGGTGAATTTTTAGGGAAGACCGTTCAAGTAGTACCGCATATTACTAACGAAATAAAAGAACGTGTTCAGCTATTGGGAAATAGTGGGGATTATGACATTATCATTACAGAAATCGGGGGAACAGTAGGTGATATTGAATCCCTACCATATATAGAAGCAGTGCGTCAGTTACTTTGGGAATTGGGAGATACCAATGCTATCGTTATACATTTGACACTGGTGCCTTACTTATCTGCTGCTGGAGAATTAAAGACTAAGCCCACACAACACTCCGTTAAAACGCTGATGGAAAGCGGGATTAAAGCTGACATTTTGGTTTGCAGAACTGAGCATGAAATTTCCGATGAAAAGAAAGAAAAATTGGCGCTCTTCTGTAATGTGAAGCGTGAAGCGGTTATTCAATCAATAGATGCATCAACGATTTATGACGTGCCGATGTTAATGCAAGAGGAAGGTCTTGATACAGTTGCCTTGCAGCGATTAGCGCTGTCTGATAAAAAAGCACCTGATCTAGAACAATGGAAAAAATTCCTGAAACGACATAAAAATCCGAAGCACGAAGTTGAAATCGGTTTGATTGGAAAATATGTCGAACTACAAGATTCCTATAAGTCCATTTTAGAATCTTTTATTCATGCTGGTGCTGCCAATCAAGTAAAGGTTAATGTACGGTTTATCCATTCAGAGCATTTGAATATGGGTAATATCGAGAAAAAATTAGCTGGACTAAACGGAGTACTCGTTGCACCAGGATTTGGAGAGCGGGGCATTGAAGGGAAAATAAAGGCGGTGCGCTATACTAGGGAAAACAATATTCCATTTTTAGGAATATGCCTGGGAATGCAAATGGCAGTAATTGAGTATTCTAGAACAATTCTCGGACTCTCAAAGGCTAATTCGACAGAGATGAACGAAAAAACTACTGCACCTGTAATCAATTTAATGGAAGAGCAGAAATCTGTTACCAATAAAGGAGGAACAATGCGATTAGGAGCATGGGATTGTGCCTTGAAAAAAGGAAGTCTTGCTTCAAAAATTTATCAAGGAGCCGTCGATATTTCTGAAAGACACCGTCACCGTTATGAGTTCAATAATGACTATAAAGAACAATTGGAAGCAGCAGGAATGTTCGCAACAGGTATTAACAAAGAAACCGGACTTGTGGAAATCGTTGAAGTTCCCAGCCATCCTTGGTTTGTTGGTGTACAGTATCACCCTGAATATAAAAGTACAGTTGCTAACCCGCATCCACTTTTTGTTGGCTTTGTAAAAGCGGCATTAAAGCATAAAAAATCAACAAACTAATGCCACTATGGCATAAAAAGCACAATTGGGCATATATTTGCTTGTTCTGAACTGGATTCAGAATATAAAAAATCAAACAGATACCAAATCACATTTTATTTAGATGGAAGAAAAGAAACTCGATATAAATTCTATAATCGGCTTTGTGCTCATTTTTGCTATACTTGTTTTTATGTTTTGGCAGAACAAGCCAACACCAGAACAGATAGAAGCAGATAAGGCGAAACAAGAACAGGTAGAAGCACAACAAAAGGCTGAGGAAAACAAAGTTCAAGAGAATGCTGTAACTGAAGTAGCTCCGATAAATCTACAAGATTCTACAGCAGTTGCCAACTATAAAAGTAGCATAGGTGCCTTTGGTTTTACTCCTCCGTCTGATGCAACTACTCAATTGGAAAACGATTTAGTTTATTTCGAAATCAGTAACAAAGGCGGGCAGATTATCGAAGCGCGATTGAAACAGTTTCATACCTATGATTCCATTCCCGTATATTTAGTTAAAGAAGGAAATGCCTCCTTCGGATTGAATTTTTCTACCTCTGATAATAGAGTTCTTAATACTAAGGATTTGTACTTTGAGCCATCACTGACTCAAAGTGGAGACAATCAAGTGTTGTCGATGAAGGCTAAAGTTGCTGCTGATAAATTTTTGGAGTACCGCTACGAAATGAAACCCGATGACTATTTAGTTGATTTCACCGTTCGGTCGCAAGGATTGAATGGAGTTATAAATTCCGGTCAACCAATTCGGCTCGAATGGAAGTTGAAAGGTATTCGTCATAATAAGAGTGTAGAGTATGAAAACCGTTATACGGAGGTCATGCGTAATTTCGAGGATGGAAAAATAGATTATATGTCGGCCAGGGGCGATGACGAAGAGACAGATGAAGATGTAAAATGGATTTCATATAAACAGCATTTTTTCACCTCTATTTTAGCAACAAAAAAGAACTTTAAAACCGCTGAGTTGGTTTCAACGGACTTGGTTGAAGAGGAAAGCAAAGAAGTGGCATTTACCAAAAAATTTGAAGCGTCAATTCCGATAGCAATGGAAGGCGGTGAAATTTCAGAAAATTTAGATTGGTATTACGGACCTGCTGATGTTGCTGTACTAAAGAAATATGAGGAGTACGGACTAGACGATACCATATACTTCGGCTGGGGCATTTTCGGATGGATTAATAGGTATGTTTTTACTCCATTCTATACTTTTCTTAGCTCATTTTTACCTTACGGGATTGCAATTGTTATTATGACCATTTTAGTGCGTTTAGCGATGTCTCCGGTAACCTATAAGTCGTATTTGTCTCAAGCTAAAATGAAGGTTCTTAAACCTGAGATTACTGAGCTTGGCGAGAAGTACAAAGACAATGCCATGAAGAAGCAACAGGAAACTATGAAACTTTATGGAAAGGCGGGGGTTAGCCCTATGAGCGGTTGTGTACCTGCATTTCTGCAGATGCCGATTTTCTATGCGCTTTTCATGTTTTTTCCAACTTCATTTGCCTTACGTCAAAAGTCCTTTTTATGGGCAGATGACTTATCCTCTTATGATAGTATAGCTCAGCTACCTTTTGAGATTCCGTTTTATGGAGATCATGTGAGCTTGTTCCCGATATTGGCGTCAATTGCTATTTTCTTTTATATGATGATGACCACGGGGCAGAACATGCCTTCGCAACCGGGCATGCCGAACATGAAGTTTATCATGTATCTGATGCCGTTGATGATGTTGTTCTTTTTCAACAACTATGCAAGTGGCTTGAGTTTGTACTATTTCGTATCTAACTTGATTACCATCGGAATTATGTTGGTCATTAAGAATTTCATTTTGGACAACGATAAGATTCACGCCCAAATTCAGGAGAATAAAAAGAAGCCCAAGAAAGAGAATAAGTTCCAGAAGAAGATGCGTGAAATGATGGAGCAAGCTGAAGAACAGAAAAAAGCAGGGAAGCGGTAAATTTCAACTCCTACACATATTTAAAAAGCTCCTGCTACCTGTAGGGGCTTTTTCATTATAACCAACTTTTGTGCATTTCAACGATAATAATAAGACTTTCAGTGCGTTAGATATAAAAGATTTTTAGTTTTATGTATCACAAACCTTTAACCAAAGTTACAATTTAAACAAAATTCGTTTTTATGATTTAGAAAATTACCTGTAAAATTATCTTCCCCCACATAGTAGATCAAACTCAACGAATACGTTTTATTTTTTCTTTTAGAGGTTGTTGATTCGTAAGGTTCCCACAGTCTTACCGATTCGATGAATCGTCCTATTGTTGTAATGGTAAAGTTTAACCTAACCAAAAACTTTATCCATGAGGAGATTTTTACATGTTTCATTTTCAAAATTTCTAGTACTTTTTATTTTTCTTTTATTCTCTATTTCTGGTTTTTCTCAATCAGATGGTCCCTGTGATGCGATAAAATGGGAAGATGGTGCACATTGGAACGGAGATGGTTCAATTGATGATGCACCGAATTCTCCTGATCCGGGGGGTATTGTAAGATGTGGTAGTTCGGCAGAAACGGAGTCGAATGTCATGCCTAATTCTACATATGACCCCAGTGTTTTTAGTATTCCAAGTACCTTAAATTGTGTCGATCCAGCAACTGGTCTTCCTACTACAGCTAGTGGTCCTGTTAATGGACAGGAAATCACATGGTTTCAATTTGATATAAGAGAATTGGCAGGAAGTTCATCTTTTCAGGTTATTTCCAACGATAATATTGCTTGGGCACTGTATTATTCAAATGATCCGGGTAAGACATACGGTCCTGGCCCTAATTTTCAGACAGGCGACTGCGCCGATTTGAGCTTTGATTCATGTGGTATTAGCTTTACCGGTTGGGCAGATTCACCTTTTAGGACCCCTATTTTTAACCAACCAACGAATTACTACCTCGCTGTTTGGGATCAAGATGATGATGCTAGTACTGTAGATGGATTTAGTTTTAACTTTAAGGCAAGGTTTGGTTGTGGAGATGATTCAGATTTCACTTTTTGTGTCTTAGAGACAGAGGATGCCACAGCAACTTGTCGCTCTGACACTTATACTGTTGAGGTTCCTATTACTGGAGCTAACGGTGAGTATGTTGGTTTCGACCCCAATGCTACACCGACTACCTCTGCACCTGTATGCCTAAATAATATCGGTGAGGATCCATCAGTTACTTCAGGTACTATTACGATGACTTATCCTCAAAGTGTAACGAATTATAACATTACAATTTCAGCGCAATCGCCACCCAGTGGATCTTGTGCAAATCCAGATAATCCCACGGATTGTGTTGCTACGGTTAGTGGTGCTGCTCCAGAATGTTGTGTTGAACCAACTTTATCGACTCTTAATGGCTCGGTGTGCGCGGATGGTCAAAGTAGTGTAGACTTAAGTACATTGGTAACATCTGATGGTACGGTTTCCTATCATACAAGCCAAGTAGATGCGGATGGAAATATAGACCCCTTGGGTGATATTAATGTAAGTCCATTGACAGAAACAACATATTACGTTCGAAGTGAGGAAGATGCCAATTGTTTTGTTACCGATACGATTACAATTTCTGTTGAGGAGCCTTTGGAGGCCGGTGACGATGGAGCTATTGCGCTTTGCGAAGGAGCTGACGCACCTACGGAAGCGGAATTGTTCGCTGCCCTTGGCGGTACTCCCGATATGGGCGGAACGTGGAGCGGTCCCGACGCGGACGGCGTATATACCTATACCCATGCCGCCACGGACACCTGTCCGGAGGACACGGCGATGGTAACGGTGACCTATGAGGAAGCCCTGGAGGCCGGTGACGATGGAGCTATTGCGCTTTGCGAAGGAGCTGACGCACCTACGGAAGCGGAATTGTTCGCTGCC
>CANMRV010000009.1 GCA_947500435.1 uncultured Flavobacteriaceae bacterium | reverse complement strand
ATTACCGATGACCAAGGAAAGATCTTAGGCCTTCCTCCGACTATGGAAGCTGTTGAAGGAGTAAACTTCGACGGAGCTGGGGCTGGAACATGTTTGATCTGGTATTTAAGATATGAAGATGGATTAGTTGGTGCTGAAATGGGAATGAATGCAAATGACCTTATGGGCTGTTTCGATCTTTCGAACTATATAGAAGTGGTACGTACGGAAGCAGTTATGGTGGACGGCGGTACATTGAACGAAGAGGATTATTCTTTTTGCGTTGGTGATGGCGAAGCTGATCATGTCAGTAATGTAAGTGCAGAGAATACAGTTGGCCCTAATATGCAATGGGTAGTGACTGATGAAGAAGGAAAGATTTTAGGTCTTCCACCAACGGCAGAAGCTGTGAACTTTGACGGAGCCGGAGCAGGTACATGTTTGATATGGAACTTGGCCTATGCCGATGGACTTGAAGGATTGGAAGTTGGCAACAATGCCCTTAAAGATTTAGTAGGAACCTATGATTTGTCCGATGATTATGTAACGGTAACCCGTGCTCAACCAGAAGCTGGGGAGCTAGTTGGTGGACCGTTCGAATTTATAGTTGACGAAGAAGCTGATATGGTATCAGGAATCGAGTTGACTGGTGACCGTTCAGGGACCAATAGTACTTTCGTTATTACAGATGACCAAGGAAAGATTCTTGGCCTTCCTCCAACTATGGAAGCTGTTGAAGGAGTCGATTTCAATGGCGCCGGAGTAGGTACATGTTTGATCTGGTATTTAAGATACGAAGACGGACTAGTTGGCCTTGAGCCAGATTTGAATGCTAATGATTTACAAGGTTGCTATAACTTATCAAATGCAATTGAAGTAGTTCGTTCTGAAGCGACTAGCATAGGTGGCAAATCAAGTGCAACAGTGTTTCCATTGCCAGCTACAGATGTTTTAAACGTATCATTGAAAGCTTTCGGAACTAGCGATGTTCAAGTAACAATGGTTGATTTAGCGGGAAATTCAGTGAAGAACAACATGAGAAAGGTTGTTAATAAAGGAATTTCCTTAGATGTTCAATCAGTTCCTTCAGGATTGTACATTCTAAATATAACTAACGGAGAGGGTAAATCTGTCTCTAAAAAAGTGATTATTAGGTAGTTCTAGTATTGTTTAGTGTTGAAAACACCTTAGGTTTGACCTAAGGTGTTTTTTTATGTCTCCCAAAAACCAAATGAAATCATAATAGTTCTAACGGAACTATAAACAATTCTCTCGTAAAGTTTATTTCTTCGTGACTAGCCTGTTATTTCATGGCCGTTAATTTGTTGTGTTAAATAAAAACAACATAATTAATTATCATGAAGAAAATAAGTTTTATTAAAAGTACACTAGCATCTTTGCTAGTACTAGGTTTAGTGTCATGTGAAAATGATGATACACCAGATTTAATTGCTGAAGAACAGCAGGAGGAACAACCCCAAGAACAGCCAATGACGAATGACGAAGTATCGGTCGTTATCAACGAGGTTAGATATCAAGGGGAAGATACTATCGAAATTCTAAACAACGGAACTGGAAGCTTAGATTTGGCCGACTACTGGTTATGCCTTGGTCCTGGTCAATATGTTCAAATAGGAACGCTTACCCCAATTAGTGGAAGTATTCAATTGGCTTCTGCCGAATATCTCGTTGTAAGCTATGGTCTACCTGATGATGAAGGCGGATTAGGACTTTACAACACAAATGAATTTACCAATTCGGAAGCCCTTGTTGATTTCGTACAATGGGGTGCAGCTGGCAGTGCTAGAGAGAATGTTGCCGTTGCCGCTGGTCAATGGGTTGCTGGTGATTTTGTGACAGTTGTCGGAAGTTCAAACAATTCAATAGCCTATGACGGCGAAGGAGATGTGGCGACCGATTGGAATGAAACCACCACTTTGACCTTCGGTGCGGTTAACCAAATAACCGAATTTTTAACAAGCAGTTTTAATATAACCATTACAAACATTATCAACTACCTAGCAGTACAGGTATTCAATACGCCTGACGGAGCAGATGCTCCAGGCCCTGTTGCAAATATGGACGGTTCCTATTGGTTTGATTTTCAAGCCACACCGGGATCCAAGTTGAGTTTTGCAACGATGCAAGTAGTTTCAAATGATTGGTTCTATGCTCCTGCAGGCGTTGGGATTGATTTATTTGAAAATGGAAATCCTGTTACAGGAGATATCACAAATCAAATCTATTTATGGGATTCAGGAACGGAAGAAGAGGATCCTGCCACCATTACTTCTGTTCCTGGTGGTGCAGAGGCTGGCGAACCTGATGACGATAACACCGTGAGAATTATTACGACAGATGTTACGTCCATGGTAAAAGTTACACTAGATTACGATGAAAGCACAAGAACATTCCGATTATTAATTAAAAACCTTAGAGGCGCAATGGATGCAAATGAACCGGTAATTTTAGCCCCAGGTATCGCTGTAGTTCACGCATTAGACAATCCCTTGTTTACTGAAGGTGAGCCAGAAAGAGAACTTGGCTTAGCAAAAATTGCTGTACAAGGTGACCCTTCCGATTTATACGAATGGTTTACTGAAACAGGAAGTACGGGTGCTCCATTACGATTATCTTCTTCATATAGCGTATTCGCTCCGGCAGTAGTTTATGCTTTTGATTCTGAAAGTGACCCAGTATTCACTCAAGGTGAAGCAGCAGTTGCGGGAAGTGGTATTGAGGAAAGTGCGGAAGATGGAAACAATCAAGTCATTTTTGATTACATCAATTCTACTTTAGGAATTCCAGTAGCAAAAAGTAACGAGGCAATGCCAATAGCCCCGGGACAGAGTTTTACATTCACTTTAAACGATGTTCCTGCAGGGTATAAATTCGGTTATAATACCATGCTTGTAAACACAAATGATTGGTTCTTAGCATATAATAATGCTGGTTATCCATTGTTTAATGAGAGCGGAACACCAAATAGTGGAAATGGTGCAACCGAAAAGTCATATCTATATGATGCAGGTACAGAAGTGGACCAAGTTATAGGATTCGGGGCAGACCAGCCTATGAGACAAGCGGGACCTAATTCTGGTGCAGCTGATGAAAATACATCAATCCGAAGAGTTTCTGAACTTGAAGATATTCAATTCGGAAAAGGAGTAATTACTTCTCCTGCCGGAGTTGTTGGTTATGAAGATCCGAGGGGCGGTTACAACTTGGTTAAAATAACAATAATGGCAAATTAGGGTTTAAGTTGTTGTTTGTTTTGTTTATATGAAAATGCCCTGCGAAGAAGTTCGCAGGGCATTTTGTTTTGACTGTAACTAAAATATTTATTCCCAAGAATCTATATGATTCATATCATCGAATTTATATTCTCCAACGCGATTCTTTCGATATTTGAAAACTAGCAAACTTAAGCCAATAAGGAGAAAATATAAGACCGTAACTAAAACGCCTAATGGCAAGAATGTACCCGGTAATACGTGATTTCCGTAATCCCAATAAGTTGATAATATATAAATGCTTTCACAAGCTTTATAAACGTATACTAAGAATATTCCATAAAGCACATATTCTAAATTTCGCATTTGAGGATCTGTCATTTCATCCTCCTTTACTTTAAACCATAGTACATATAAGAAGATAAAATGACCTACGCTTAAAATCGGAAAGATATAATTCGCAGGCTTAAAAAGGTAGAATTTACTAGTATATGGGCCATAAAAGCTAAATAGTATTAGTATTCCTAGAACTAAAGCGGACAATATAAGTGTTCGCTTTAAAGTAAATATTTTTAAAATAAACCTCATAATAGGGGGCGGTTTTGGGCTTAATCGAATCTGTTTTGGTTGTAAAGAACGTGCCTTGACTTTGTTTTATTTAAAAAATTCGACGAAGCGCAATGAATGTTGGCTATTGACCAAAATGTGTTGCGAAATCATCAATTCCAGTTTAAATTTAAACCGTCACAACTAATTCAACCAAGCTTTATCAGTGGCGGCCTTTGCAAAAAAGACCAGTAAAAAGCCAACAATAACTATTATTAAAGGCATAATCATAGCATTATTACCCATAACTTCAAAAGTATTGCTAAAGAAAAATACATAGGTCTGTTGTGCTAGAATTCCCAACAAGGAAACTATCAGAACTTGAGTGGCCCATTTTTTCCTTAAGATTAAAAATATACAGCCTAGAGCTCCTGCAAATACTGCAATTGCAAAAGCAGCAGTATACCAAGCAGGTTGAGCCTCCAATAGTTGTTGGTGTGCTTCAGGCATAGCCTGAAGGTTTTCAGCAGGCATATATGCTTGACCTAAGTAAGCGCCTACTCCGGCAAGGTTCCAAATTAATGCTAATACACTTACAATCCAAAACCATACAGGTGGTTTCATTTTTACATTTGAAGTCATAATGAATTGGTTTGGTTAATTATTCCTTCAAAGTACAAAAAAATGGCTTGCTTTCGAAGTGAATTTATATCTAGCTTTGATAAGAATGATAGAAACTATATAATTCGTAGAATGCAAAGGAGACGTTTTTACTATTTGATAAAGGTGCAATATTTGGGCTTCCGTTATAGTGGTTGGCAAAAACAGCCCCGACAGAAGACCATAGAGCAAATGCTTTTAAAAACATTGAAGTTCATTATTTCCGATAGTGATTTTAAGATTTTAGGTGCTGGACGTACCGATGCTAAAGTATCCGCTTTGGATGCCGCATTCGAACTTTTTATTGATGAACCTATTTCTGATTTAAATGAATTTCAGATACTTTTTAATAAGAACCTCCCACCAGATATACGGATTATCAGTGTTTTAGAAACAAATGAAAAGTTTAATATTATTCAAAACAGCAAAGAAAAAGAGTATGTGTATCTGTTCTCCTATGGAGAAAAAAACCATCCTTTTGCTGCTCCTTTTATAGCCAATCTCATCGAAGAATTGAATATTACTCTGATGATGGAAGCAGCTAAATTATTTGAAGGGGAACATGATTTTTCAAGCTATACGGCGCGTATTCAAGAAAACACACAATCCGTGAGAACAGTAGACCATTGTGAAATTCGACCAAATGAATTACTTCAAGCCAACTTCTTTCCCAGAACATCATATGCTTTACATGTAAAAGGGAAAGGATTTATGCGGTATCAAATTCGGATGATGATGGGAGCCCTGATACAGTTAGGTAGGGGAGAACTTAACTTTTCAGATATTGAGGAGTCCCTTAAACTGGGTACTTCGATACAACTAAACTTTGTGGCACCAGGCTCAGGACTACTGCTAAATGAACTTCATTTTGAATCATAGCTTTACATGGCATTGGTAATTTTTGTACATTGTTGTTAAACCAGCTTCGATGTCCTATTGGCTTTATATAGTTTTACTCGTTTTGGGGATTTATGTGGGAATAAGTGTCTTGCTTTATTTCTTGCAGGATTATTTGATGTTCAAACCTGAAAAACTGGATAAGGATTTTCAATTTCATTATGAAAATCAAGAAATAGAGGAGTATAATGTTGAAACCCGTGATGGAGCTACTATTAATGGACTTCATTTCAAATCAAAAGAGCCCAAGGGTGTCGTTTTTTATTTGAAGGGGAATTCAAAAAGTATGAAAGGCTGGGGCAAATTCGCCGTGGATTTCACCAGACATGGCTTTGATGTCATCATGGTAGATTATAGGGGTTTTGGAAAAAGTACAGGACGCCGAACCCAAAAGGCCGTAAAGCGTGACCTTCAAGTGGTTTATAATAAAATAAAGGAGAATGTTGATGAAAAGTATGTGATTCTCTATGGTAGATCTCTGGGCTCTGGTTTCGCTACTAAATTAGCTTCGATGAACAATCCAAGAATGTTGATTTTAGACGCTCCATACTATAGTTTGAGCAAGGTCGCAAAACGTTATGTGCCTTTTATGCCACTTTCTATCCTCATCAAATTCCCGATGCCGACATACAAATGGTTAAAATATGTACAATGCCCGATACACATCATTCATGGAACTGATGATAAATTAATTCCCTATAAAACAAGCGTAAAACTTTCCAAGATAAAGCCTAAATTAACCACCTTACATTCTATAATAGGCGGAGGCCATAAGAACTTAAATACCTTTGAATACTATCATAAAGTTCTTGATGAGATCATAACCTCGAAACCAAAAAAGATTAACTTAGAAGGCTCAAGTATTCATGTAAAACACTCTTCTAAAACAGCTAATGCGTAGATTAAAAAAAATCGGTATTGTACTCGGTGTACTTTACCTGTTCTTGGTGGTTTCGACCTACTTTTTTCAAGAAAGACTGATATTTTTCCCCTCTAAAATGCCAATGCAGCATGAATACGATTTCTGCCAACCCTTTGAGGAGTTCTTTTTAACCACAAATGATGGCGCTAAACTCAATGCGGTGCATATTCAAAATAATTCTTCAAAAGGAGTTGCCTTATATTTTCATGGGAATTCTGGCAATATTTCACATCTCGGTCATGTTGCCAACTTACTTACCAGAAAAGGGTATGATGCTATTTTAGTGGATTATCGAACTTATGGAAAAAGCACCGGAGAATTAAGCGAAGAAGCATTGAACGCAGATGCACAACTCTTTTATGACTATGCAATGAAACAATACGATGAAAATAAAATAGTATTGTACGGGCGTTCTTTCGGAACGGGTATTGCTTCCCAATTGGCAGCAAAGAACAATCCTTGTCGGTTGATATTGGAATCCCCTTTTTCCAGCGCGGTAGATTTAGGAAACCACCGCTTTCCTATTTTGCCTGTATCTTGGTTATCTGAATTCAGATTTCCTTCTACAGAATATATGAAGGAAGTAAAATGTCCTATTTACATTTTCCATGGAACGGACGATACTGTGATTCCCTATAAGTTTGCGCAAAAACTATATGAGTCAATTCCCGGTGACGGAAAAAAATTCTATACCATCGAAGGAGGTGGACATAATTATCTACAAGATTATGAAGCCTTTAAAAATGGCATGAATGAAGCTTTGAACTAAAGCCTAATCAAACAAGCCGGAGGATAAATAGCGATCTCCACGGTCACAAACAATAGACACTATAGTACCACTGTCTAAGGTTTCCGCTAAGCGAAGTGCCGCCGTCGCAGCTCCGCCACTACTCATTCCTGAGAAAATACCTTCCTCTTTTGCAAGTCTTCGGGCCATATCACGAGCTTCTGTTTCACTCACCTCCAATACCTGATCTACTTTGTTCGCATCAAAAATTTTAGGCAAGTATTCCTGAGGCCACTTGCGAATCCCCGGAATCCTGGACCCATCTGTGGGTTGTACTCCGACTATTTGCACATCTGAGGACTGTTCTTTCAAATAGGTTGAAGTACCCATTATGGTTCCTGTTGTTCCCATAGAAGAAACGAAATGTGTTATTTCGCCTTTAGTATCTTTCCAGATTTCAGGCCCAGTGGATTTGTAATGTGCCTTCCAATTATCATTGTTGGCAAATTGGTTCATCATTATGAAGCCTTCTTCTTTTACTTTGTTCTCCGCGTAGTCACGCGCACCTTCGATACCATTGGGTGTCAAAGTAACCGTAGCTCCATAAGCACGCATCGTCTGCATACGCTCTTTGGTCGCGTTTTCCGACATCACAAGTTCTATGTTTAATCCGTAGATACCGGCAATCATAGCAAGTGCAATACCCGTATTACCACTTGTTGCCTCGATTAATTTAGAGTTCTTATCAAAATCCCCTCGCTCAAGTCCACTTTTAATCATATTGAAAGCAGCACGATCTTTGACACTTCCTCCTGGATTATGTCCTTCTAACTTAAAAAGCAGTTTTACGTTCGGATTGGTGTTCAAAACCCTTGATTCCACTAAAGGGGTATTTCCAATTAAGTCTAACAAACTATGAGGCATTGACTTGGGTTTTGATTTTAATCTCTGGAGTATGAAAAACGGTAGAATTAGCGGGAACAGAATCTGTTAACCATGCATTTCCACCAATTACTGAATTCTCACCGATAACCGTTTCACCTCCTAAAATGGTAGCATTCGCATAAATGGTAACATTATCTTCAATGGTTGGATGGCGTTTCGTCCTCTTAAGATTCTTCGCTACGAACAATCCGCCTAGAGTAACTCCCTGATATATTTTAACATGGTCTTTGATAATCGCTGTCTCGCCAATGACAACGCCTGTACCGTGATCAATATGAAAGGAATTCCCTATAACCGCTCCAGGGTTAATATCTACTCCGGTTTGTCTATGCGCATATTCGGTCATTAATCTTGGAACCAATGGAAAACCAATTTGATACAGCTCATGTGCCAATCTATAAATGGCGATAGCGTAAAACCCAGGGTAGGCCATATAAACTTCCTCGATAGATAAGGAGGCCGGATCACAGTTTACAGTCGCTTCCGCGTCCAAATTCAAACGTTCCAAAATAGTAGGTAACTTTGCTACATAGTTTTCCCAAACTTTCTTACAGGGTTTCTCGGTATCCCAACAGGCAAGATTAACTAATGTGTCAAATTCAGCTTCTAGTTTGTCTAGATTAGCTTCTACTGGAGTTTCAATATCAAATAAGGTGTAGAACAAGAGGTTCGTAAATACCTCCGTGCGCTCTTTCAACTCGTATCTGAGATTAGGCTGCTTCTTGTGTTCTCGTATTTTTTCAATTATTAACTTTTTATCCATAGACGTACTAGGTTATCTTCAATAATCACCAATATTACAAGATTGATTTTTTTAAATGGTTAACTTTAACTCAAATTTATACCAATTAAGTCGCATGCAAAACAAGGTAATTACGCCCGCAGTTTTTTCTTTTTTAAAGAAGTTGGAAAAAAATAATAATCGAGATTGGTTTACAGGGAACAAAAAAGAATTCAAATCTTTAGAGACAGAAATGAAGTCCTTTTTTAATGATTTGGGAGAGGAAGTGAAGATACACGACGAGGTTGAACGTGTAAAGGTTTTCAGAATTTACAGGGATGTCCGCTTTTCTAAGAACAAGACGCCTTATAAAATCAACTTTTCAAGTTCTTTATCCAGAGCAGGGGCAAAGCTTAGAGGTGGGTACTATACACATGTTCAACCCAACAATGCTAGTTTCATAGCTGCCGGCTTTTGGCAACCCAACAAGGAAGATTTGTTCCGCATTCGCAAAGAACTGGAATTAGATGCCTCTGAGTTTCGTGAAGTTATTAGAAATAAAAAGTTCAAAAGTGTTTGGGGAGAATTGGTTGGTGACGAGGTAAAAACAGCACCCAAAGGTTTCGATAAAGCCCATGAAAACATTGACCTAATCAAAAAGAAGCAGTTTATTTTCACACGGAACTTTACAGACAAAGAAGTCTTAGCCCCCGGTTTTCTAAAAGAAGTCAGCAACTCGTTTAAAGCAATTCGACCTTATTTTGATTTGATGAGCGATGTGCTGACAACTAATTTAAACGGGGAATCTCTTTTAGATTAAAACCACTTTTTCAAAAAATTGAATTTGATCTTGAATTCGTTTAATGACCATATTCATCATGCGCTTATTCAGTGCAGACGAGTTATGTATATATATATCGTATTCCTCTATGGTAAATTGCCCCATAACCATTCCCTTTAAAGAGTTGCGGAATTTTAGGTCTTTTTGAATGGCGTGGGCAATGTATTCAAGACGTTTTTGAATAGTTAATTCGTAAAAAGCATTCTTACGTTTGCCGATGTAGTTTTGAAAAGCAAATAGGAACAAATCATTCTGCAGCTTGATAATCGGACGCAAGGTTTGATTCTGAAAACGCTCTTCATTACTCATATTCTCAGTAATCTTGGCGGATGAAATTTGGGGGCGGATCTTCTTAAGACTATGGGATCTTTCATTCATCATGTCAGGTTTTACTCGATAATCGAGATTATATACCTAAAGATAGCTATTAAGTCGTGTACGTATTGGGAGTCCAATTTTAGTTTTTAACGGGGTTATGAACAAGGGTTTGATACTGTCTTGATAATGAGTATTTTTAGTGCAAATTGGAAGCATGAAATTCGGAAAAGTAGAACAACCTGAGCTTATTGATTTTACTATGCCCAAAGACCATCCGGATACTGAGGTGGTCTTGGCTAAAACAAAAGGTGATGGATTACCCAGTATTTTTGTGGGATGCGCGAAATGGAATCGCCAAGACCTAAAGCAATTCTATCCTAGAGGTACAAAAGACGAATTGGCCTACTATTCCACTCAGTTTAACTGTATTGAATTGAATGCTACTTTTTACAGGATATTCCCAGCGGAAACCTATCAAAAGTGGTATGATAAAACTCCTGAGGATTTTAAATTCTTCCCTAAAATAGTTCAAAACGTAAGTCATTTAAGACGTTTAAATGACCAAGCCTATCCTATTCTGGATGAGTATCTTAACGTCACTTCAAACTTAAAAGATAAGTTAGGAACTATATTCCTACAAATGCATGGAAACTTTGGTCCTAAAAATTGGGATAGAGTAGTGCGCTTTGTGGAATATTGGCCAAAGGAATTTCAATTGTCCATAGAGTTTCGTCACACTGACTGGTTTAACGACGAAAAAGTAGCACAAGAACTATATCATCTATTGGAGGAAAACAACATATCAAACACTTTGGTCGATACCGCCGGAAGGCGAGACATTATGCACATGCGTTTAACCAATAATGAAGCATTCATACGTTATGTAGGCGCAAACCATCCTACTGATTATACCCGGTTGGATGATTGGGTAGAAAAACTTGCCGACTGGACCGACAAAGGCCTAAAAAACATTCATTTTTTTGTTCACCAAAATATGGAATTGGAATCTCCATTATTATCAGTTCGCTTTATCGAGAATTTGAACAAAAAACTAGGATGCAACCTCAAAATACCTAAAACGCTTCACGATTCAGGTCCTACTTTGTTTTAACTCTTTTGCATTTCTGCGGCTACCGCTTGAACTTTATCTAAGACGCGCATCAGGTTGCCTCCCCAAAGTTGTGCAATTTCATCTTCGGTATATCCACGTTTTACGAGTTCTAATGTCACATTCAAAGTTTCAGAAGCATCGGACCAACCTTCTATTCCGCCGCCGCCATCAAAGTCCGAGCTAATGCCTACATGGTCAATACCAATCAATTCCACCATGTAATCGATATGATTCACAAAATCACCAACATCGACTGCTGGAGGTAAACCGGTCATAGTTTCTGCTTTTGCATTCACGATACCCCTTACCTGCATATATTTGGTAATAAACGCGTCACGCTCATCTATGGGCAATGCCATTATCTCTTTTCGTGAGATTGACGCCATTCCCATAGAATCCATAACTACTTTTTCAATTTCTTTAATTTTCTCAGCACGCGCTTCATGCTTTTCCGTATTTAAATACGAACTGAAAGCAACAGTCTGTACAACACCACCATTTTCTTTCAACATCTTCAACTGGTCATCATCAAGATTTCTGCTATGATTACAAAGCGCTCTAGCTGAAGAGTGAGAGGCAATAAGAGGAGCCTTTGAAAGCGCAATCATTTGATTAAAAGCTTCTTTTGAAGGATGAGAGACATCAATCATTATTCCTAGCCTATTCATCTCTTTTACAGCATCTTTGCCTATTTTACTTAAACCATTATGTAACCAAACACTATCCGCCTCTCCTGTATTTGAATCGGAAAATTGGCTATGACCATTATGTGCCAAAGAGATATATCTAGCCCCAAGGTCATAGTACTTTTGAAAGTTTGACATATCGGTTCCGATGGGGTAAGCATTTTCTACACCAATCATAGCGACTTTCTTTCCGGCTGCATCAATACGCTTAACATCCGCAGAAGTTAGTGCTATCTCGATTTTCTCGGGGGCTATATCCTCGCAGAGCTTATGAATCGCATCAAATTTTGAAATGGCATTGTCTTTTGCTTTTGCATATCCAGCATCAGTTAAAGAATCTTGACCAGTATAAACAATTAACCAGGCCACATCCAAACCACCTTCTTCCATCTTCGGAAGATTTACCTGTGTATGTAATCTTTGGGTATAGTTAATACTATCTGTAAAATTCTTCACATTGATATCATCATGCGTGTCAATTGTAATCACTTTTTCGTGAATCATTTTGGCACGGTCTTCTAGGCTCATCTCTGTTTTTTGTTGAGATTCACCGCAAGAATAAGCTACAATTAAAGTCAGTACTAAGAGGTAATTTTTCATGTTGTAAGAGTTTATACATACAAATAAAGCCATTTGACAACAATAATGGAAACCTAGGTAACATTTAATTGTATGAACTCCTTTATTTCAAGACTTTTACGCAGAACCGTTAACAGAATTTTATAAACAAACACGACATATTAATGTAAGAAAAGTATCAAACTATTTTTTTAACCAATCGTCCCCCCAGATAAATTGAACCCAAAAGACCTACTTTCCCAACTAACTCGTTTAGAGCACACGCTGAATGATTTTTCATTTGAAGAATTAACAGCTGCAGAAGCCGCTCACCTAAAGAACTCCTTCCAAACCTTTAGAGTTAGCCTGGAAAATAAAATTTTCACTCCTTCAAGTTCCATTGGAAGCCCTACTGAAATTGATATTCGGGAAGATTCAACATCTAAGAATTTAAAGAAAAACAATATCCAATCTCCAAATGCTGACATGCTAGTAGCAAAGGTTAGCCACGAAATTAGAACACCACTTAATGGAATTATAGGGTTTGCCGACCTTCTTAAGGAAGATAAATTATCTAAAATACAATTGGAACGTGTTAATGCGATTCAAACTGCTTCTTACTCATTGATGGAAATCATCAATGAATTGCTTGAATATTCTAAGCTATCCGCTGGTTTAGAGCAATTCGAATCCGTCGATTTTAACCTGAACAGTGTTGTCGACAATGTGATGTATTTATGCGATACCCTTATAACAGACAAAAATGTTGAACTGCTAGCCACTATTGATGATGAAGTCCCAGTGGGGTTAATCGGCGACCCATCCAAACTATCACAAATACTGCTAAACTTGGTGGGTAATGCCGTAAAGTTTGTTGAAGAGGGTAGTATACATTTATCTATTGAACTTAAAAAACAACGCGGAAACCAAATATTCCTGACGTTTTCCATTACCGATACCGGTATTGGAATTTCAAAAAATAATCTGGAACATATTTTCGATTCTTACAAGCAAGCTGAATATGATACACAGGCAAAGTACGGGGGTTCCGGACTTGGCCTAAGCATAGTCAAGCAAATCATTGATAATCTCGGGGGGGACATATCAGTGGATAGTAAGCTTGGAGAAGGAACGACATTTCGTTTCATGCTTCCCTATAAAAAGGGAAGCATCGAAAATATCGTCAAAAGAGATTCGACCATTTCAATCAACAGTGATGAACTGATGGCTGTTAAAGGTCTACGTATTCTTGTTTTCGAGGATAATGTAATCAATCAGAAATTGATTGCACAACGTTTGAAATCATGGCAATGCAAAACTTATGTGACCGACAATGCCTTATACGGCTTAAATCTTCTCGAAACCAATCAGATTGATATGGTCTTGATGGATTTAAAAATGCCTGAAATGAGTGGTTTTGAAGTAACACAACTTATTCGCAAAAGTAAAATTGAATCTGTTAAACAGATACCGGTTATTGCCGTCTCTGCAGACTTTACAGCTCAAGACCGCGAAAAGTGCCTACAGCACAAAATCAATGATTTCATTTTAAAACCTTACAGTCCCGATGAATTGTTAACCAAGTTGGTAAAACACAAAAATCGTATGAAAACAACACTCACATTCGAATCGCAAACAATAAATCCGGCAATGGAAGTGTATTCTGATGCAACTAAAATCAATCTCTCTATCATATTGGAGGATTGTTTGGGACAAATGGATTTACTAGAAGAACTGGTGCTACTTTATAAACAAAATGCACTTGAGTTTATCGGTATTGTCAAACTAAATCTTGATAATGAAGATTTGGAAGAAGTTGCTTTTGCAGCTCATAAAATTAAATCAGGACTGGCCATGATGCAGTCTAAGAGTCTATATACTATTGTTGAGCAAATACAAAAAATATGCAAAACAAATGGAGACCGAAAACATTTGAATTTTTTACATAATTGTTTTGTTGAGGAATATCCGTTAGTGGAAAAAGCTATCGATGAACAAATTAAAGCACTGAAAAACAGGTAGTAAGATGGGTAAAAAGAGACTTTTACTTGCTGAGGATGATGAATTGCTGGCTGGGTTGCTAAACTTCCGTCTTGAAAAAGGTGGTTACGAAGTTAAGCTGAGCAGTGACGGAAGAGAGGTAAAAGAACACCTTACCACGTATTCCCCAGACTTGATTATTAGTGACATCATGATGCCTTATTTCTCAGGAATGGAGCTTATTGATTATGTCCGTAAGGAATTGAATCTCAGCACGCCGATAATCATCATCTCGTCGGCTGGCAATGAAGAAAATGTATTAACAGCCTTTGAATTGGGCGCAAATGATTTTATATCAAAACCGATTAGTCCCTCGGAATTGCTAGTACGAATAGAAAGAGAATTACAGAAAGTATAATTTGAACTTATACAACCAAACATATAACCAATTACCCCTGATAACGGCCCCAAAAATCCATACGGATTTATTGTGGGACTTGTCATTCCTGTTTATAGGATTGGCCGCTGTGTACTTCATTTTTGTTTTCTTCTATCGCAACCTTCTTTCCAAACGTTCTTGGCAAGTAAAAGAACGAAAAAGAGAGCTTTCACCGATGATAAGCGAGTTTCTCTTTTATGAAGAGGACGCCTCTAAAGATGAGAAAAGCAATTATGTAAACCTTAAAATTGAAATCCGTCAGTTGTTGAAAGATGATTTTAATCGAAAGGTGCTTTCAGAAGTATTATTAGACCTAAGAAAGGACGTCTCAGGGGACACTCAGAAACGACTTTTCAAGTTGTACCAAGACTTGGGGTTACATACTGATAACTTTGAAAAATTAAAGAGCTGGCGTTGGGAAGTTGTTTCAAAAGCCATTCTTAATCTTACTCAAATGCAGGTTTCTGAAGCCTATAGCTTCGTAACAAAATTCATAAATCATAAAAGAGCTACTATTCGTAAACAGGCTGAATTAGCCATTGTTACGCTTAAACCAGAGGGAATCAATTATTTCCTGGATACCACAAAGTATAGAATCTCTGAATGGCAACAATTAAAGTTGATGGATGTATTGCGGAACGAGGAGGATTATCAACCACCGCGCTTCAAAGCCTGGTTGACTTCAACAAACCGTCATGTTGTGCTGTTCGCTTTGCGCTTGATAAAATTTTACAATCAAAATGATGCCGATGCAGCACTTATCGAGTTAGTAAAACATAAGAACAGTCAGATTAAAGAAGAAGCTATTGCCTGTATAAAGGAGTTTCGAATTGTTGAAGCAATTCCAACTCTGAAACTGGTTTTCTGGAAATCCTCTACGGATGTAAAAATTTCCATTCTTGGTGCAATTGGCGCTTTAGGAGATGAATCGGACATTGAGTTCCTACAACTTATTGAAAAAAAGGAAGCTAATTTCTCTGTTCGAAGCAAAGCACATAGCAGTATCAATGCGATAGCACCTGGAAGTATCATGCCTTCGAAAGGTGTAGTAAAAAGCGATAAGTATACCATTCCCGCCGATATCAAAATTAAAGTGGAGGAGGAAGAAGAACTAGAAGAAATCAATATTGAGACGAGTTCAGAAATTGAACTTTCAATTGATAGTGTTGAGGAGATTGAACAGATAAATGATTTTAAGGAACAAGAAATAGAAGAGGGGACAGATATAGAATTGTACCTCATGAATGAAACCATAGACTCAAAACAAGAAACAATTGATAATGAAGTTAAGACCGATGCCATGAAGGAAAATCAAGAATCTTTAAACCAAGAAAATAATGAGCCTGTTTCTAAAGAACTTTCGCTACAAGAAAATGAAACCTTGTCTTTTGACTTCTTACCACTTGTTGTAGAAGAGGTTTTGGAAACCGAAATAATTAGTCCCAAAGAAGAGGCTAAGATTGATTTGAATGATATAGTAGTAAATTATCAGGAAGTTACTATCGAAAAAGAGAAACCTTCTTTAGAAATTACAGAGGAAGAAATTGCTTTTCTGCCCATTGTTACTGAGATGATTGAAGAATCATACGTCGTTGACTCTATTAAAGATCAATCCGAACATATAGCCTTCATTAACGAAATTGAAATCACATTCGAGGAAGTCTCAAGCACCCCTAAAGATTTGAACGTAAGTCCGCTTTTGGACTATTCAGAATACAGTACCGCTAAAATTTTAGATACTACAGTTGTTTACGATGAAATTTTAGAAAGGGACAACGAGGACCAAATCGACCCGTATTTTCTATCAGTTTCACCTGATAGCCCCCAAGAAGATACTATGGATGCAAAATCCAATGTACATCATGAATCATCAAAATCTTATGACAACATGGAATCTCAAGAGGAGCAAAATTTTAAAAAAATCATCAAGGACCTTATCGATTTTAATGCTAGCGAACCGTCCGAAGAAACGGATAAAGAAACTCAAGATTGGCCTTGGCTAGAATTTGGGGATGAATTTGTGGATACCAGTAAAACTTCTGAAATCGATTCCGAAGAAATTTTGGATGAACAGGAAAATGATTCAGATGCCGAAATTGAAGAAGTTCCGGCTAAAGTGAAATTGACCATTCCCAAGGCCGTTCTAAGTGATGAAATTTTTGATGAAATCATAGAATACAAAGAGAACACCGAGGAATCAAGGATGCAGCTGCTTGATGATTTGGCAGAAATGGGTGATGAACGCGAGCTACCACTTTTAAATGAGTTGCTAGTAAATGAGAAGTACACAACTGTAAAAGACCGTGTAAAAAGTCTCATTGAAAAATTTTCTGAGCAAGAAGAAAAGCCAGAACCAGATACTTTACTGAAGCCTTTCAATGTATTTGAGGATCTATTCCGAACATGCGATACCGAAGCCAAACTCATTCTTATGGATGAAATAGTTGCTGTAGGCGATGAAGGTGAAATAGATTTTTTAGAAGGTCTTCTGGAGAATCAAGAAACAGAAATCAGCAATAAAGCCGCCCAAGTACTCGAAGAGCTTAAGGCAAAACTTTCGATTTCTGATGAGAATAATTCAGACGAATCCCCTTCAACGCCTATTGATAATAAAGCAGTAGAGAAAATTGAAGTTTTAATTGAGGAGGAAACTCTAGCTGAATACGATTCTTTGATGGAGGAACTGCAGATTCAACCACCTCAAACTCCAGAAATTTTTGATTTGACTTTCGAACTAACAGAACCTTTTGAGGAAACAGCTGACGAAAATACCACTGAAAAGAGTAGCAGTCAAGAGTCATTTTTTGGTCAAATATGCGCTTTCTCCAATAAAATTATTGACAAGTTGAATGGATAGTGGTATTTCAAATATCGTCCTTGATTATATAAACATTGTCTTCTTTTTGTTTACACTGGTGCTGTTTACCATGTTTACGGCAATGGCCTATTTTTCTACCCGAAATTCAATTCATTATAAAAATAAGAACAGTTTTAATGACCTTTCAAAGGTTATGGCTTCGCCTTTAGCGCCTAGTATAACGATTATTGCTCCTGCATATAATGAAGGATTGACTATTGTGGAGAACATCCGTTCATTGATGTCTTTGAAATACGTGAACTACGAAGTAATGGTAGTGAACGATGGGAGTAAGGATGACACCTTACAGAAGATGATTGAGGCCTATGATTTGGTCAAAGTTGAGCAAGAAATAGACCCAAATTGGAAGAGCAAACCCATACGTGGAATTTATAAATCACCTCATAAGGCTTTTTCGAAACTTACGGTAATTGATAAGGAAAATGGAGGGAAATCGGATGCTTTAAATACGGGCATGGCGCTTTCATCAAGCAAATTCGTCGGTTGTATTGATGTGGATTGCTTATTGCTTCCAGATGCCTTACTGCATGTCGTCAAATCATTTTACCGGCGTTCTGAGAAAAAAGTAATTGCCGTTGGCGGAGTAATTCGAGTCGCAAATTCCTGCGTTATTGATGGTGGTCGACTGGAAGAAATTCGTTTACCAAAAAACTGGTTAGCTAAATTTCAGCTCTTGGAATATACACGCTCCTTCATTTTGGGAAGAATGGCCTGGGGAAGAATCGATAGCTTATTGATTATTTCGGGTGCCTTTGGATTCTTTGACCGTGAAATTGCCCTTGAAGTAGGAGGTTATGATACCGCCACAGTAGGAGAGGATATGGAAATTATTTTCAAGATGCGTCGTCACATGCACGACCAAAAAATTCCATATACCATAGAATATATTCCGGATCCGTTGTGCTGGACAGAAGTTCCTGAGGACCTTAAAATATTAGTTAATCAAAGGGACCGATGGGCGAGGGGTAACCTAGAAACGCTATTCAAACACAAAGACATGTTCTTCAATTCCAAATACGGGAGACTAGGTTTACTTAGCTATCCCTATTGGTTTTTCTATGAATGGCTAGCTCCTTTATTGGAGTTTTTCGGATTGATTACCATCGTTTTATTCTGGTATTTGGGAATTTTGAATTGGGATTTCTTTATTGCGATTACGGCCACTGTTTACCTGTATTCCATCATGTTCTCATTCTATGCCATTCTCTGGGACACCTATTCTTACAACGAATACAAGAAGACAAAAGACATTTTAACGCTCATGTTTTGTGCCATAATCGAACCCATAGTTTTCCATCCAGTTGTTGTTTGGGCTGCGGTGCGTGGTAATTATAAAAAATTGTTCCGAGTGAAGTCCGGTTGGGGGTCACAGGTACGTAAAGGCTTTGCGAAGGCAACCTAAAATAGAAAAATGAATACAAGTAAAATAGATAGATATACCTTAAAACAATACACAAGATTGATAATCTCATTCTTTGTGGTTTTGTTGGTGCTTACTACCTATCAATATACGACGCTTTACTTCAAAGGAGTTGTAGATATCATATTTGGCTCCAGCTTCTTTAATGCTGCTGTGCATCAAATCGGCTATGCTTCTTTGGTGGGGGTAATTCTAGCATTTCCATTTAATTTTTGGGAGAACCTCAGACCGAAATATGGATTTAACCTGGTCTTTGTTGTCCTAATCCTCCTTCTAATAATCGAGGCAATGTTAATCAGTTATTACTGCACAGCATTAGTTCCGTTAGGGTCGGATTTATTGGGCTACAGTTTTTCAGATATTAAAATGACGATTGCCAATTCTGGTGGTATGTCCGTTTCATTGGTAGTGGGAGTCGTGGTAATCGTAGGTATGTTCTTCGGATTATACAAAGTGACTTCAAAGTACTATCACTTTATTAGTAAAATGTATCCGTTTACAATTATTCTGTTCAGCTTGTTCATTATGACTCTTTTCATGGAAGGGAAGCCGATTAACCAGAATAAGACGCAGTATTTAGCTCTAAATCTATATGACACTTCTACAGAAGACACCTCCTATAAGGCCGATGTTGAATACCCTTTGATAAAATCCCAGCAAATAGAAAACGTACTGGGGGAATACTTTGAGCTCAAAGAGGAGAAACCCAATATCGTATTTGTAATGGTAGAAGGTTTAGGAAGAGATTTTGTTGGAGAAGGTGCTGAGTATGGAGGATTCACCCCTTTCTTAGATGACCTGACAACAAAATCATTGTACTGGGAAAACTGTTTGAGCAACACCGGAAGAACTTTTGGGGTATTACCATCCCTTATGGGTTCGCTTCCTTTTGGAAAGAGTGGGTTTATGGAGTTAGAAAAGTATCCCAACAAACTTACGCTCTACAGCATTTTAAAGAATAATGGATACCATACATCTTTTCTGCAAGGAACCAATAGTTCTTTTGATAATGTAGATAGATTCCTTCTTAGCGAGAATGTGGATTACGTATTGGATAAATCCGGATTCGGAAACCAATACACTTTACAGGAAGAGGATGCGGCAGGTTCTTCTTGGGGATATCCCGATAAGGAGCTTTTCAAGAAAAGTATGAGTATTCCAAGAAATGCGGAACAGCCTCGTATGGAAGTGTACATGACGATTAGTACCCACGAACCTTTCTTACCGCCAAAACAAGATTATTACGAGAATGAAGTCGAAAAGATAGTAGATAAGGGCAACTATCAAGGTAAAATAAAGAAAGTGATAGAAAAAAACGACAACGTTTTTGCTACGCTTCTATACACCGATGATGCGCTGAAGTATCTTTTTGAAGAATATAAAAACCAACCCAACTATGACAATACGATTTTTGTTGTTACAGGTGACCATAGGTTGATTCCTATTCCGCAGCGAAACAATCTGAGCCGTTTTCATGTGCCTTTGATGATTTACAGTCCGATGTTAAAGAAGACCAGAAAGATGAGCGCCTTAAATTCTCATTTTGATGTGACCCCTACTTTATTGGCTTTACTTGAGGCAAAGTACGAACTCAAAACTCCTAAAAAAGTAGCATGGATGGGTAGTGCGCTTGACATGAACGAAGGGTATAGATCTATCAAAGACATTCCCCTTATGCGTAACAAAAATGAATTGAAGGAATTTGTTGATGGAGAAAAGCTTTTTTCCGATGGAAGTGTTTATGATATCGATGAGAATATGGATTTAGGAACTTCTTTCGGAGGTTCTAAAGGGGAATCGAAATTGAAGAACTTCAAGGCTATGAATGCTTATGTAACTGCAAATGACAAAATCATACCGAAGGATATGGCGGTTTTTGCTGTAAAGGAGGAAAAATTCACGGATAGTGAAATCATTTGGCTGAATAGTGTTTACAACGGACAGGATTCAGATAAAGGTTACTTCATTGCAAGGGACTTTGCTTTTGATAAGGAATTTGATAAAGCCCTATTATTATGTAGATACATATTATCTATGGCTCCCAGTCATATCGATACCAAAATACTTACGGGAAGAGTCAATGTTTGGCAAGGAAATTATAAGACCTCAATAGAAATTTTGCAGGAATGTATTAAAATGAATCCGAATTATATCGATTCTTATTCTGCACTCTTTGATGTATACTTTTGGTCCGACAGACATCGGGATGCTCTTGAACTAGTAGAACTTGCGCAGCAGAACAGTTCTAGTGTCAATGAGATTGCCGATAAAATTGCAAGAGCAAAAAGAGAAGCAAGAAAAAGAGGTGTTGTCCTGACCAAAAAAACACCAAAGAACCAAGCAAAAGAAACGGCTCAAATAACATTTGAAGAATAATGTCCCTTAAAAACACCATACCTATTTTGTTCTTCGGATTGCTTTGCTTTTTTGGCAGAGGTCAAGATGTGGCTTACAATGATGTCAACGAAACTCCATATGCCAAGGCACATAATCTTGCCTACGAAGGAAAACATAGACCAGCTAAGGATATACTTGTTCAAGTGGTATCCAAGAATCCTAAGGATTTAGAAGCGCGTGCCTTATTGGCCAGCACCTATAGCTGGAGTGGTCAATACGTTAAAGCAAGAGATGAATTCAATAAAGTAACATCCGTCGAAAGAACAAATAGCGCCGTTTGGATTTCAGCCATAAAGAATGAATTATATGCGAACCAAAATGCCACAGCGTTAGGATTGTCAAACAAAGCATTGTTCTACCTAAAGAGTAATACTGAAGTCGAAAGGTTACGTAAAATTGCAATGGAGCGAATTCAGAACAAAAAATACCCTGAATTGGGATGGCACAACACAAAATCGCCTCTTAAAACAAAAGCTTCTAAAAAGAAAGCAAAGAAAAAAAACACTCCAGCGGAAAAAGAAATAAAATCTGACGAGAAAGAAACACAACGCGAAAATACTAATGAAGCTAAAACACCTGTAGCCAAAGAAGCACTAAACAATCGGATTGCCATTAGAAATGCATTTACCGTATTTGACCAGCGCTACGACCCTGCGATTTATTCGAGTGTGTCCCTCAGAAGACAAACCCAAGCAGGAAGTTTGATTCCTAGAATCAACTATAGCAACCGTAACGGTCAACATGGAGTACAATATGATTTGGATTTCTATCCCAAATTCTCCAAGCGTTTTTATGCTTATTTAAACTATGGGTATTCCAATGCTTCAATTTATCCTAACCATAAAATGGGGGGTGATTTATATGTCAACCTACCAGGAGCCATGGAGTTTTCCGCTGGTGGACGTTATATTAGTTTCGCTACGAGAAATGTAACTGTTTTTACCAATTCTATTGGGCATTATAGAGGAAATTACTATTTCTCTCTGCGTTCTTATATCCGTCCGAAAGAAAACGATTTAATCGGAGTATCCGGTAATCTACTCGTTCGTAAATATCTAAAGGATGCCGAAAATTTCTTCGGAATAAATGTCGGCATGGGCTATTCACCCGAACTACGCCAACTGATTTCAGGTGATGAATTGTTAGCAGAAACACTGCTGTACGTTGAATCTCAGCGTCTAAGCTTTGAGTATCAATTTACAGGCAAGAGCACTACGAATTCCTATCGTGCTAACATGGGCGTAACCCGCCAAGAATTTGCATTCGCTGCTGGCAAATACTTTTTTGGCGTTTCTGCAGGGTTGACCTATCAAGTGAAGTTTTAAAAATTCAGAGTTCAATTTGAAGTGAATAGTTTTTCGCACTAATTGAAAACTCCCTGTTTTCTGTTGCTGATTTTTGTGACTTTCCCAGTTTTTGAATCCATTTTAAAATGATATTTGTATTCAGGAAAACAGCTAGGTCCAGCTATGCTACCTTCACTTATTACAGTATATGTATTCCAAGTGAATGTTTTGGATTCACTATCAAAACCCAAATAAATTTTTAAATTTTTACTCGAAATATTTCTCTTCTCTAGTTGTAATTGAACAGAGTCTATTGGAAAATGAACATTTTCAAACTCAATCTTTTCATGTTCTATATCCTTTATTATTTTGTGTTTCTTGTCCAAAATTAGATTGAGTCTGATTTTTTCAATGCCCATCTCCTTTAAATCGAAACTATATGATAATGAGTACAATGGATAATCATATTGTTCATAACAATTTTCTTTTACTGGGTTTTCTCCAAACAAGTCCTTTAAATTTTCAGGGTGTTCTATGACTTGGTCAGAAAAAATTTTTCCATCATTGAATTTTAATTGATGAAAATAGGTAGTTCCCAGTTTTTGAATTAAATGAGACGTTAGGAAGTCTTGTGTGTGTCTTGGCAAGTTTTTTAAGTCCTGAACTTCTTTCGAATGACAATGTTTAATTGGCATATATGATTCTGATAGGGAAACGTATTGGGGGTAGCCGTTGTCAAACTTATTGCAGGAAACAGTCAAACTCAACAATAGTATTCCAATAAACTTTTTCATGTTGATTTTAGCCTTTGCAAAATGTTTTCAAAATGACAAACAATGGAAAGTTAGAACAAATTTATCCTATAATGAGAAACTCAGATACTCATGTGTTATTTCGACAATCCCTTTTGCACTGAATCAAATACCCACTTATCAGCGTACATGCCATACACCAATCCGATTTCATTTTCTTGAACGTACTTTTCATCTTTACCAGGGTCAAAGTTGACATTGTAGACGTATACCTTAATGCCAGCTTCCTTTAACTGCAGCATCAACTTCGTTGCGTTAGCAATAATTCTTCGGGAAAGGGCAACATATTTTACATTATTGACTTGAAGGTAATTGATTTTGTCACCTTGTAATTTCATCAACGGGGTCTGAGAAATCATGGGCTGTATACCATTTCTAGAAGCTTCTTCAATCGCCATTTGACTAAAGAGCTCCATCACCAATCTGTCTTTGTCTACAAACTGATTCGCAAAAGCAACAGGGTCGTTTACCTTATCGGTAACAAGTGTGGCATCTGGGTGTGCTGCAAACCAGGCATTGATTCCTTTTAAATCTAGTGTAGTATAATCCCCGTATATCTTATGCTTCATGAACTCCGCATGACTTGGCGGAAGTGCTCCGGAGTAATCCGTAAATCGTGCCCACATCTTCCAGTCGTGTGCAGCGACTAGCTTTCCATCCGAAGTTTCTATGATATCTAGTTCAAAAAGACGAAAGCCTTTTTTGTAGTTCTGGTCTAAGGCATCTTTGGTGTTGGTGGACTTGATTCCGTTTACTTCTCCACCTGCGTGTGCTATATAACGATTGTTGTTAGGCTCAAATTCATAACGTATTTTGGGAAAGTAAATTTTGGTATCAGCTATATTCTCAGGAATATTCAATTTGGCAGTTGCAGTGATATCATCAACACTTTCAAAGATTTGACCTTTGAAGTTGTGCATAATATAAGCCTGCCTGCTTTTTAAAGTGCTGAGTTTTAAGAATCCTAATTCGGCTAATTTCCCGGATTCCTTTACCAAGCTCTTTGCAGCGGAATCATGAGCCAAAATCGCAAACTTGGAATTCGTCTTTAGCATTTTTCCTAAAACTTCAACCATTTTTTCCGCTGCCTCGGGATTGGAATGCGTATCGAAAGTCCTATGTTCAAACTTCTTGGAAGTATTAAGATGAATGATGGTCAATCCGCGGCCTGCTGATTCGGTTTGACCAGCGATGGTAAAACTACTTCCTTTCTTTGCATTAAAACTATTGCTATTCAATTCAACAATAGGCGATTCTAAAGGAATAGCTGTAAATGCGTCAATTGGGGTATAAGCAGTTGCTGTTTGTATGAAGCCGAAACTTATTAAAACATAAAGGAGGCCTCTTGTTACTCTTTGAACGGTAGTGTACGCGGTTATTTTCATTTGGGAATTCAATTTGGGAGAAAGCTTCGTTTCAACTTTCTTGGAACTTGATGAATAAACAACGTATTTAAGTGCTTGTTATTGCTGTAAAGTCAAGGAATTAGAAGCATTAAGAGGTGATTTCTTACTCCCTAAAATAGTAGGCAGATTAGTTGTCAAAAAAAGTCTTTGCCCTAACTCTTTAGAAGAACTTTTTAAGCTCTATCCTAATTTTCAATCGCTTTAGGGTTTGGGTAGATGAAAATAAGAGGGAGGTCAAAATCAAAGCTGTCAAAAACATCGACGAACTACATCCGATATTTTCATCTTTTATAATCTTGCCTATTTA
This sequence comes from uncultured Flavobacteriaceae bacterium, assembly GCA_947500435.1. GTDB lineage: Bacteria > Bacteroidota > Bacteroidia > Flavobacteriales > Flavobacteriaceae > Maribacter_C. The sequence goes on along the minus strand of CANMRV010000009.1, from coordinate 77,511 downwards.
ATTAACTTCTTTCGCAACAAAAATTTAAGGGTTCACCACAATTAATTGTTTTCTCAGAACGTTATAGAGATATTGAGAAAGAATTATTGAAAACCCAAACGCAATAAACTTAACCAAAACTAAACTACTATGCTTTACGATACCTACGGCGAGGAGTACCTAACCTTCCTACAAGAATTAAATGAAATTTTAAGTGTAAACGAATTAGCAGAGTTAGACTATATGTAGTTTACGTTTTACAAAATTAAAAACCCCAAATCATGGCACAGAACTCAGACAACGCAGCGTATTTAAACTTTATTGAAAGTTTAAATGAAATCTTAACCGATTACGAAATCAATAAATTGAACTATTCTTAAACGGTAGTTCCCTTTATACAAAAGCGCCTCAACATTAGTGTTAAGGCGCTTTTTTGTTTTTGAATTGAAAATTCTCGTAGAACTTCGTAATAACTCATCTAGAACACTATTTATGAAGTGTATACGTTCTACATGGGAGATTTATTTTATAAAAAAACACCTCAAAGTCCAAAACATGATTTATCATTAGTTAATGTTTGTAACCAACCTAACCATTTACATACCATGAAAAAACTAGTAACTATCATAACTCTCTTCGCTCTTAGCACCATAGCTGCTCAAGATGTAGAAAAAAGTATAACAATTTCTGAAGACCTGAAGATATCTGGCTTTGGCTTTACCGCTGATGGAAGTCCACATATTAGCACCTATAAAAAGATAGCCTCAACTAAATCGAAAGAAGCAGAATTCACCAGGTTCAACAAAGAATCTCTAGAAGCTGATTTAACATTTAAACATGATGAGCTATTTGTGATTAGAAAGAATTCTCTTGAAGGGGAGAAATTTCTCTATCAATCTTCTAAAGTTTTTAATTGGAGTGTTGATGACCCATCAAATGTTTTGAATCAAGATGGCACTACTCAAAGCTTTGAAGGAGAGGATTGGATTCCTGAAGAATTTACATTGCTAAGTGATTTTGTTAGTAAAGACTATTATATAGCCCTTGGTTATGAGCAAGAAAATAAACTTCTAAAAAAGAAGGAGGAGAGAGCCTATAAACTTTTGAGACGTGATTTGAAGACTTTTGAATTAATATATAAAGATTTTAAACTTACAGAGGAAAATCCTGATAAAGAAGATTCTGTATACAAACATGAGTATATAGAGCATTCAAATGAAAATTTCACTTTGTTAACTAAAAAATATTCCAAGCTTGATGACAAAGACGATTATCCTTCACAAGTGGAATACATTTTATCCTTATATAACTATGAAGGTGTTCTACAAGAAACTAGAATACTAAAAAATCAGATTGAAGATAAAAGACTCAGATATAAGCGAGCCGAAACTGGATTAGAGGCTTATAAAGAAGTAATCGTTAGAGTTCGTGGAGATACAGGTATGGAAAATAAATCCTTCACCATGCCACGACATATCTCATCTGGTAATGTATATAATGATTTGGTTAATAAAGCATACTATACTTATGGAATTGTTTCAGGAGATCGCAAAACAAAAAATAAGTGTGTATTCATGTTAGATAAATTTGATTATACGGGAAAAAAAATATGGTCTAAAAGTTATGAGCAACCAACAAACCAGAAAAAAGGGGAAGGCTTTAAAGAGATTGTTACCACGATAAGACTTGTTGATACGGGAGTTAGTTTAGGTATTGCATTAGCTGACGTCGGAAATGACTATGTATCTGTGGTTAAAGTCAATAAAACGAATGGAGAAATTACTTCTAAGAAAGACTTAGGAGGTCTCAAGAGAAATGCCTTTTTAATTTATGCGAATCTGAATTCTAATAAACTGATTACCACATATTCTATTAAAGAAGCTTTTGGTAAAAAAATCGCATTTGAATTGGAGACTCTTATGGCGTATTCCTTAAATACTGAATTTCAAAAATTTATTGACTCCAAAATTGGTTTAGAAAAAAAATTAGTGATCACGTCAAATATTACGCATCATGGAATTGTTACCATAGACACAAATCATGAAGACGGCATAGTAAATATCTCAAAATTCAATTGGAAACAGGAAAGTTCTACTACAGGAGACACCAAGTAGAAATCAGAATTAAATAAAAAGCTCATCAACGTTCTTGTTGATGAGCTTTTTATTTTAAACGATTTGAAAATTACCCTAAATAGGTCTTCAATAATTTACTTCTTGAATTGTGACGCAACTTACGAATCGCTTTTTCACGAATCTGACGTACGCGCTCACGCGTTAAGTCAAAAGTTTGTCCAATTTCAGCCAAAGTCATCGATTGTTGATCTCCAATTCCGTAATACAATTTTACGACATCGGCTTCGCGTGGAGACAAGGTTTCCAATGCACGAACAATCTCAATGTTCAATGATTGTTGCATTAAATCTTTATCAGGTCTTGGCGACTCTCCTGATCGCAATACATCGTACAAGTTCGAATCCTCACCTTCACGAAGTGGCGCATCCATAGATACGTGCCTTCCTGAATTTTTCATCGACTGCTTTACTTCGCTTACGGTCATTTCTAATTCCTTAGCGATTTCCTCAGCAGAAGGCGGACGCTCATTTGCCTGCTCTAGGTATGAAAACGTCTTCTTGATTTTATTGATAGAACCAATCTTGTTCAATGGTAAACGAACTACTCTTGATTGTTCTGCTAATGCTTGAAGGATAGATTGACGAATCCACCAAACGGCGTAAGAGATAAATTTAAATCCTCTAGTCTCATCAAAACGCTTGGCTGCTTTTACCAAACCTAAATTACCTTCATTTATTAAGTCGGGAAGTTTTAATCCCTGATTCTGATATTGTTTTGCTACTGAAACTACAAATCGTAGGTTAGCTGTGGTTAATTTTTCAAGGGCCCATTGGTCACCCTCACGAATGCGCTGCGCTAATTCAACTTCTTCCGCAGCATTTATTAAATCGATTTTGCTGATATCCTGCAAGTACTTGTCGAGTGATTTTGATTCTCTATTCGTTACCTGCTTGATAATCTTTAGTTGCCTCATATATGTTTTTGGTGTTTCGGTGTTCTACAAGACATCATAATACATTTTTATCCCCTCTTTTCCAAAGACATATAGATAATCTTATACATAATTTATTATAAAACCTTGTTAATCCTTTACTTTAGGACACTTACACCGTTTTGGATTTTGATGGAATTGGAGATGCGTTTTCATCATAGCGAATAATTAAAAACCAAATCCTATTTTTGAAAGACAAAATCGCAGTATGAGCAAAAGAGCTTTACAGAAATATTTAAAAGATCTAAAGAAGAAAGAGCTTGAAGAGCAGTTAATAGATCTGTATCAACGCTTTCCTTTAGTAAAGGAGTACTATGACTTTGCATTCAACCCGAAGGAGGATAAATTGATTCAACAGGCGAAGACCAAGATTTCTAATGAATATTTCCCGTTAAAACGAAAACGCCCGAAGGCAAGGCGTTCTGTAGCCCAGAAATTTATCAAACACTTTAATAAACTAGGCGTAGAACCCCATTTGGTGGCCGATGTAATGCTTTTTAATTTAGAAATAGCGCAGTCTTTTTCCTTGGATAGAAATGTACCGGATTCGTTTTATAAAAGCATGGCCAATAGTTTTACAGAAGCTGTTCAATATATTTCCATAAATGGATTACTTCCTGATTTCAAGGAGAGAATTGTAAAGATATACACCTTAACGCAGGAGCAAAATTGGTTGTTTGAAGAAGAATTTTCGAGGGCATTGGATATTATTGATTGAACCTTTTATAATTGGAATGTCAGTTCGAGTGTCACGCTTCAGCGTGATGTATCGAGAACCTTGCTAGTTAGTCAGATTCTCGATACATTTTTTCTCCGTTTTACTCCGAAAAAACACTCGAACTGACAAGTATATTTAACTTAAAACAGACAATGAGCATAGTAATTATAAGACAAGACGATAAAATTGAACTTTGGAAAAATGCGCTGCAAGAAGCTGCTCCAGATATCAAAATATATAGTTATTTGGAGTCGCATCCGGTTGATGAGATAGAGGTAGCATTAGTATGGAAGCATCCAAAGGGAACGTTGACCAAATACCCCAATCTCAAATACATCGCCTGTAGTGGGGCAGGAGTGGACTTTATTTTTGAAGATGATACGACTCCTCAAAACCTTCCCATCACTAGGGTTGTAGACACGATGTTGGCAAGTGACATGTCGGAGTATGTCATTGCAGCCATTTTTAGTCACCTGAAGAGGTTTTACGAGTACAAAGTCAATCAAACGAAATCCCTTTGGAAACCAGAACAATACAAGCGCATAAGGGATTATACGATTGGAATTTTAGGGCTAGGTGCCTTAGGAACTGTCTTAGCAAAAGATTTAGTCCATTTCGGATTCAAGACCCAGGGATGGTCAAATTCTAGAAAAGAAATTCCTGAAGTACAAGCATTTGCGGGACAAGAAGAACTTCATGAGTTTTTATCAAGTTCAGAAATTTTAGTTTGTTTACTTCCCTTGACCAATGAAACTTCGGGAATTCTAAATAAGCAACTTTTCAGTCAATTACCCGTAGGGGCATTTGTAATTAATGCCGCCAGAGGAGGACATTTGGTAGACGCAGACCTTATCGAAATGTTAGACAACCAACATCTTTCTGGCGCCACTTTAGACGTTTTCCACCAAGAACCATTGTCTTCGGACCATCCCTTTTGGCAGCATGAAAAAATACATATCACGCCACATTACGCCAGTGTCTCCGATACATCATCGGTAGTTCCTCAAATTATTGAGAATTATCGCAGAATGCAGCAGGGGCGGTCCTTGTTAAATTTGGTTTCCACGGATAAAGGATATTAAGAAGAGCCAAGAGCCATTTTTCACATTTCCTAAGATTAAATTTCGTCCAAGTGTAAAAATCTGTTAGTTTTGCAAAATTCCCCCCGCATCAAACTTTTAACAAGAATTCAAAAGAAAAGAGAACTACTTGGAAGTACAGAAGGAGACAAAGGAAAAGACATTATACGACTATCAGATTGAGGATTTAAACAAAATTTTCAAGGCGCTGGATGAGTCGGAAGCGGGTTCCAATATATTATATCAATTACCTACAGGGGGAGGAAAGACGGTTGTTTTTTCTGAAATCGCACGCCGATATATCGAACAAACCGGTAAAAAGGTAGTTGTGCTTACCCATCGCATTGAGCTTAGCGTTCAAACCTCCAAGATGCTAAGTGGTTTTGGAGTGAATAATAAAATCATCAATAGCGAGGTCAAAGAACTTCAAGACCAAGATGAATATGCCTGTTTTGTCGCGATGGTTGAAACGCTCAATAATCGCTTGCAAGAGGAGAAAGTTGAAATCAATAATATCGGCTTGGTAATCATTGATGAAGCGCATTACAACTCCTTCCGGAAGCTTTTTAAATACTTTGAAAATTCGTTCATTTTGGGAGTTACAGCAACCCCATTGAGTTCAAATATCAAGTTACCGATGAAGGACAACTATCAGAAACTGATTGTTGGTGAATCTATCGCGGCTTTGATTAAACGAAATTTTTTATCAAAAGCCAATGTATACAACTATGACGTTAGTCTTCAGAACCTGAAACTTGGGATTAACGGAGATTACACTGTAAAGTCATCAGACGAGCTATACGGTAATCAAAACATGTTGAGTAAGCTAATGACTGCTTACAATGAAATAGCGAAGGGAACCAAAACTTTGATTTTCAATAACGGAATAAATACCTCCCGCTATGTCTACGAAACTTTTAAAAAGGCGGATTACAATATTCGCCACTTAGATAATAAGAATAGTGCGTCAGAGCGACGCGAGATATTAGATTGGTTTTCGAATACTCCCGATGCCATATTGACTTCCGTAAGTATTTTGACTACGGGGTTTGATGAACCGACCGTCGAGACCATCATCTTAAATCGAGCTACCCGTTCGCTAACTTTGTATTTTCAAATGATTGGTCGTGGTTCGCGTGTGCTCCCCAAAAAAAAGGAGTTCACAGTAGTGGATATGGGCAACAACGTCGCCCGTTTCGGTATGTGGGACGCTCCCATTGATTGGCAAGAAATTTTTCACTTTCCAGATTTCTTTTTGGAGAATATCAAGAACGATGAAGATATTGAACGGGAGTTTATCTACGAAATGCCAGCCTCGTTGCGTGAGAAGTTCTCGAAATCAGAAAATATTGAATACGACGTAAAAGCGGAGTACAAGAAAATATTCGCCTTAGGTCAGAAGTCCAAAACGGTTTTAGAAAACAGTATCGAACAGCATGCAAAAATCTGTGTAGAAAACGCTGAAGATGTTTTTGACGCGCGTATTCTAGCCAAACAGCTGAAAGAAGAAATACAGTATCGTGTTCGCCAGTATTCCTATTGTATCATGAACAATACGAAGAATTACAAAGAATGGCTTGAAGAGGATTATGAACGTAAACTGCGTTCAAATATCTCGAAGAAGTTTGCCGCGCGGATGTAATTCAAAACACGTCTTTGCGAGGAGCATTTTCGCGACGAAGCAATCTGTTCAACATACTGCAAAGCATCAACAGGTTGCTTCGCTTCATTTTACTGAAGGCAATCTTGCTCGCAAAGACGACTGATAACAAACCATGTCAAATAAAACCCTACTCATAATAGCGTTCGTATGGCCAGAGCCAAATTCCACTGCCGCAGGAAACCGAATGCTTCAGCTTATACAGTATTTTCTGGGGAAGGATTATCAAATCACAGTAGCAAGCACAGCTGCAGAATCGGAGTTGTCATTGGATTTAGAATCCTTGGGGATTTCAAAGGCTTCAGTTCGATTAAACCATTCCAGTTTTGACACGTTTATTACAAAGCTAAATCCTGAAATCGTACTTTTCGATAGATTCCTTACGGAAGAACAATTCGGTTGGAGAGTCGCAGAATTCGCTCCAAATGCCCTTAGGATTCTCGATACGGAAGACCTTCATTCATTGCGTCATACGCGTGAAAAATGCTTTAAAAAACGAATTCTTTTTTCTACAGAGACCTGGTTAAAAGAAGATATTGCAAAACGAGAAGTGGCAAGTATCTATCGTTCTGATATTTCGTTGATTATATCGCCTTATGAAATGTATTTATTAAAAGATTTACTTCAGATAGATGAGTCCATTTTGATGTACTTACCCTTTCTGTTAGACCCGATTTCTGATGAGGAAACAAAAACATGGCATAGTTTCGAAAACCGCGCTGATTTTATCTGTATTGGCAACGGGAAGCACGCTCCAAATGTGGATGCAATTGTTTGGTTGAAGACGGAAATCTGGCCCTTGATTCGAAAAGAAATACCTCAAGCCAACTTAAAAATCTACGGCGCCTATTTACCTGAACGGATTCAACAAATGCACAATGAAAAAGAAGGCTTTTTGGTAGAAGGTTGGGTAGAGGATGCGAGAGAAGTATTGAACAAGGCCCGTGTAAATTTGGTTCCTTTACGATTTGGTGCTGGACTAAAAGGAAAACTAATCACTTCAATGCAAAACGGAACTCCCAGTGTGACAACGCCAATAGGGGCAGAAGGCATGCACGGTGATTTGGAATATAGTGGACGAATTTCCGAAACCGCTACAACCTTTGCTAACGCTGCTATAGAGTTATACACCAATCAACCTATTTGGGAACAAGGACAAGTGAATGGGATTCAAATAATCAATGCGCTTTACGACAAATCCGTTTGGATTAAAAAGTTGGATGCTAAAATAACTTTAGTTCAAAAGGGTTTAGAAACCCATCGTAAAAAGAACTTTGTTGGAGCAATGCTTGGTCATCAAACCATGGCAAGTACCAAGTACATGTCTAAATGGATTGAGGAGAAAAACGCTAACTAACTTAAACTTATTTGATTACCAAAACCTTTGGGTTAATAGGATACAACCACTCTATACCTCTCTCCGTAATCACCGCATCATCTTCCAACGGAACACGTAGTTTTTTGCCCCCCCATTCCGGAACTTTAGTATAAGCAAACAATTCTATGGAAATCAAATTCGAAGGTTTTAGCTCATAAGTTAGACGAACAGGATTGAAAAATGCTATAGAGGGACCGATACCATGGCCCCAATTACCAACGGAATGGCAACCAATTATTACATCGGTCTTGTCTAAATCAGTGTATTTATTAAATCCTTTCATTTTGTTGAAACCTGCCATGGTCAAAGCTGAATAGACCGCATCTTCCGCTTTTTGGGCTGTGACGCCGGCTTTGATTGTTTTTTTGATAATATCACGAACTTTCACCCCTTGATCAAAGGCATTTTTGATTCCCGCAGGTACTTCGGTTTCGCCTTCCTTTAGAACGTAGGCTACTCGCTTCATGTCAGTAAACATATTCATTAAGCCAACGCCCCAATCTAGCATTAATACATCGCCTCGCTGAATGATGCGGTCACTTGAAGTTGCTTCAACACCATCAGGACCCGTAATATAGACAGAAGGCATTCCGAAGGAAGAACCTAAGTTGTTTTTGAATTGCTGGTCTTTCATAAACCAGGCGACATCTTCTAGAGTAGTAACTCCCGGAGTAATTACTTCGTTAGAAAAGGCTCTTTCCGCAATGGTGTAGGAAAGCTCTCCTGCTTCCCCATATATGGCAATTTCACTGGCAACACGACGTGAACGAAAATCAGAAACCAATTTTTCCGCAGAAACAAAGCGTTTTGCATATTTCTCTCCTAGAATTTCGCTAAGCTCAAGAAATGCCGAGTGGGTTAGTCCGTCAGCTCCACCGAAGTTTTTAGAAATATTCAACCCAATAGTTTTGGGGTCCCGATTGGTAACAAAATCTTTGAGTTCATCGGCGGAACCGAAATAATCATAGGTGCCACCTTCTTTCAACAAGTACCCGCCAACACCAAGGGCCGCTCGTTCAATGTGACTTTTACCTGTATCTGTAAATATATAATAGGCATTGCCACCAACGTAACCTTCACCCATATCCGTATAGAGTGGGTCTAGATTGCCTTCGCGATTTGTGACAATCCACATACCAATGTTATTTTCTCGCATCGCTTCGGGCAAAACCAAATCAAATTTATCTTGTCGTACTTGATTCAGTTTGCGCCAACGTCGCATGGCTTCTTGACCGAAAGTTTGAGCGCAAACAAGTATTGTTAAAAAGAGGATTGCCTTTTTCATGGTTGGAATTTTGAATAGGACTAAAAATAGGGAAATAAATACTATTTTAAGACCTCAAATTAGAAGCAAGCGCTACGGAATGACATTAGTTGATTGGAAAAATAAAGGACAGTTCTTTGATTACAAAACCCATCAAATTTTCAATATGGACGAGGGTAGTGGGGAAGTACTACTTCTTATTCATGGTTTCCCAACTGCATCGTGGGATTGGTGGCAGCTATGGCAACCTTTGAGTTCTCGATTCCATGTTGTAACCCTTGATATGATTGGATTCGGCTTTTCTACTAAACCTAGAAAATACCAGTACACCATCTTCGACCAAGCAGATTTGATTGAAAAACTATTATACTCCAAACAAATCAACAAAGTCAAGATTCTAAGTCATGATTACGGGGATACCGTGGCACAAGAGCTACTAGCTCGCCACAATGAACGTCAAATAAATCAACAGGAAGGTTTGGTGATAGAATCCCTTTGCTTGTTAAATGGTGGATTGTTTTATGAAACGCACCAACCACTTTTGATTCAGAAATTATTGATGAGTCCCATTGGAAGTATCGTAGCCAAACTTTTTACTCGGGAAAAGCTTGGCAAAAACTTTAAACGCATTTTCGGCCCCCACACTCCGCCAACAGAAAAGGAACTTGATGAATTTTGGGAATTAATCAATACTAACGGTGGAAAGTATGTTTTTCATCTATTGATAAAATACATGCAAGAGCGCAAAGATAACCGAACCCGATGGGTAAGTGCCATTCAGGAGGCTACAATTCCTATTCGTTTGATTGATGGTACTTACGACCCTATTTCTGGGCAACACATGGTAGATAGATACAAAGAAATCATTCCGAATCCCGATGTCATCGAACTACACAATATCGGACACTTCCCTTTGATAGAAGCTCCTGATTTGGTTTTAAAGCATTATCTGGAGTTTCTTCAAGGGTCTAGTTGAGTCTTCATTCGTTGATCTTTTAGACCAGCCACTACGAAACAAATGGCCGCAACCAACAGAAGTAAGCCAGGGATCATTCCTCCTAAATAGAATCCAAGCAGTGCATCTAATACAATCAGTACTGCCAATAACCAAGTAACCTTTCGCAAATCGTGTTTAAGAAATAGTGTCAAAATACCAAAGGCAGCTAACCCTATAAGATGTATGGATGGATGGGCAAATAGAGCAGGTACGATATCCTTCAGAAACCCTTCTGCATTGGATTCTTGAATGGACTCACTTACATAAAAGAAGCCGCTGCCATGAAATACGCCCATGATTAAAAGAAACGAGCTTCCGAGAATACAGAATAGCTTTGAAGTTTTGGAAATTCTTTTTATTTCAGTCATTTCTCTTTGAATAGGTTCTTTACTAACAGACGGGCTTATTTGTGCCTTCGTTGCCTGGCTTTCGCAACAAACAATAGAATACCCAAATTCTCGTTTTATAACTTCAAACTTTAGGTATGAAAAAGCTAGTCCCACTATTTCTGATCTCATTTGTTCTATATTCTTGTTCGACGGATAAAATCGATGCCGTTGAAGATGCTATAGAAGACTCCATTGAACTTTCTGATGAGGAAAAGGCCCCAGATGATACTCCTAGTGATGATAATCAAGAGGACTATTTCGTTGACAGCTTCGATACAGATGGCGCTTTGATAGATTATGTGACTAATAATGAATCAGCCCTACCCAATGTATCTAGTGTCGCAGGACGTTATAAAGCGGTCTTAGATGACAACACCAATAATATCACCCTCCATTTTCATGAGGATCAAGGGCGCATTGATGCCAAACTGGTCACCTTTCCGTTTGAGTTTATCGCTCGAAATATTGGAATAGGTACCCTAGATGATTCACAAGTTGCACCCTCACCAAACGGAAACCCGTATTTATTTTCTGGGGTTCAGGTGCATCACAAAGATTTCAATTCCATCAATTCGACCCATGTCGTAGTAGGGCATCGAGGAGGTGCAGAATTCACCATTGAAGGAAAAAACACCGTTAATGGTTCTTCTAGTGTTAATGATATTGGAGCCAATACGGCACCCGATGGACGAGCAGATATCAGAATTGTCGGAACAGCAGAACGGGAACTAATCGTATACTGGCAAACCCCAAATCTGGACTATACAACCACAGGCGATAATTGGAACCTTTACAGAGATACAGGTGATTTACTAGGGGCAACTCCTACCTATGACGATGAAGTTTATGTTGGCTTGATTACCTATGCCTATGGTCAAACAGGAGTGCCGTTTGTTGGGACTTGTGATGCTATTCAGATACGAGATTGATTTAATCTATTTATGTCCTCAGGTCGCTCGCCGCAGACAATTTTTGGTTAAGATATTTTTAACCGCTCATTCAATCAGTTTCCCATTTACTACTCTATATTCTATACCGTCGCGTATAGTTGTATAACTTGTAAGATTTATAGTATGTTTAAATTCTTTGAAAGCATTTTTTTTCTTTTCCCTTAATAAATCTATTTCATCTTGACCCAAACGTCCATAAACATAGGAGAGCTTTCTAAATTCATAGGATTCCAACTTCAGATAGAGTTTAATAAAATCATAAAAGGCTATATCAAAATTAGCAATTTCTGTTGGGCCAGGAAGTGAAACAACCTTATCCAAAGTAGAACATTTTCTTAAAAAGTCGCTAGAACTAATAGCAGACAAAGTTTCGACTAAACTAACTGGTAGATTACTTGTTGAAGGTAATGAAGTGAGATTATCCACTTTTTTTTGTACCCTTTGGGATAATTCTTTTAAATCCTTCGGGTATAGAAATATTTTTTTTTCGCCTCCCTTACTAAGTCTATTATTTATGTAAACTCCAGAAGTATAGTAATAGGTATCTTCAATTTTATTAGAATATTTTTTTATCTGTTTTAAATCTGCCAATTTTATCTTTTTATTCTTTTTTTCAATATTCAATATCATTTTGAGAGGTGCTATCATTGTGCCCATGTTGGAATAAATTTCCAATAGAGCTGGCTGGCTAATTTTTAAGGCTTTTATCTCGACACTTTTTCTTGGTATAAAATTGATTAAAAAGAAAATTATCATACCCGATATATAAGCTAAGCTTAACCTTTCAAGTATTCTGAAAACTTCAAAGGAATTCGAATCTTTTGAGGGTTGTTCGAATATTTTAGTAACACTTTCTGGGAAAATAGAAGGGAGTGTAATCTCAGAAAACTTAAGAACAAGGAAAATGGATATAATAAGCAGTAATAGTAGAATAATATTCATCTTTTTCATTTTTCAATCAGTTGAATACGACGGTTATGGATAATATTTTTAAAACCAAAGTACATAGTATGTTAAATACGTGTATTTCCTAATGTCCAAATTAACGGAAAATTCTTACGAGTTCAAGAGCAAGCTTGGAGCACTTATCCAGAATTTAGTAACAATCTGTTTTGACTTTAAGAAGAACCCTATCTTTATAGCCTTAAAATAGTCAAACATGAAATCACCCAATTGGAAAACAGCCAAAGAATATTCAGATATCACCTATACTAAAAGTGACGGCGTAGCCCGTATTGCTTTTAATCGCCCTAACATTCGCAATGCCTTTCGCCCAAAGACCACTAGCGAACTCTATGATGCCTTTTATGATGCCCAAGAAGATACTTCGATTGGGGTAGTGCTGCTTTCTGCTGAAGGCCCATCTACTAAAGACGGAGTTTATTCCTTTTGCAGCGGTGGCGACCAAAAGGCCAGGGGAGACCAAGGTTATGTAGGTGAAGATGGCTATCATCGATTGAACATTTTGGAAGTCCAGCGACTGATTCGTTTTATGCCGAAAGTTGTAATCGCCGTAGTACCCGGTTGGGCCGTTGGCGGTGGTCATAGCTTGCATGTGGTCTGCGATATGACCTTGGCCAGTAAAGAACACGCCATATTTAAACAAACCGATGCCGATGTCACCAGTTTTGATGGCGGTTATGGTTCAGCCTATTTGGCCAAAATGGTGGGGCAAAAGAAAGCCCGTGAAATCTTTTTCTTAGGCAGAAACTATTCCGCTCAGGAAGCTTATGAAATGGGCATGGTAAATGCTGTTGTACCGCATGATGAATTGGAAGCTACAGCTTATCAGTGGGCGCAAGAAGTATTGGAGAAATCGCCAACATCCATAAAAATGCTAAAGTTTGCTATGAACCTAACCGACGATGGTATGGTCGGGCAACAAGTTTTTGCCGGTGAAGCTACGCGTTTAGCCTATGGTACGGAAGAAGCCAAGGAAGGGCGGAATGCTTTCCTAGAAAAACGGAAACCTGATTTTGGTAAGGATAAGTGGATACCTTGATTAGATTATTTGATTATTGGATTGTTGGATTGTTGGATTCTTGGATAATTAGATTTTTAGAGGGTTTTATTTCTTCTTGTTCCTTCCCCATGCAGGGGAAGGTGGATTGCATCCGCCAAGCGGCGGATAGTAAGACGGAAGGGGTAGAGCTCGAACCTACATCGTTACCACTTAGCTTTCTAAAAGGACAAAAACATTGGGTTTGGCACTTTAATAGTGTATTTGGCTTATGTTGATGGCTTTGGCTTGAACCCCTTCCGCCCGCAAGCGGACACCTTCCCCTGCTAGGGGAAGGAGCTTTTTATAGTATTTTTTTGATTTTAGATAATATAAGATTTCCCCTCCTTGATCAAGGAGGGGAACTTTAAGTTCCTTATAAGATTGGATTAAAACGGGGTTTCATAAACTAAAAAGAGCTTAGTCTTTTGGACTAAGCTCTTTTACGAGAACACTATATGAAAATGAAAAAATTTACTTCTTAATTACATGATAAATTTACTTTCATTCTCTCGTATTTCTAAATTATTGTTGTGAGTCGGGTTTTTTTTGTGGTGAAAAGCCAGAATTCTGTTATTTGGCCTATTCTATAGCCGCTACAACCCCACTTAAAAAGCTATTTACGTCAAAATCAGGGGCTTCTGCTAGTCCGGTTCGGACGATGACCAAGTCTTTTGAAGGAATTACGAATACGAATTGCCCTTGAAATCCATTCGCGGAATACAAATCCCTGGGTACATTAGCATATTTCCCCTCTGAATTGAGCCACCAATGGGCTCCGTAAACTCCGTTTGAGCCATCCGTGGGTTCGGTGATATAATCTATCCATGCAGGATTGAATAACTGCTCTCCGTTCCAATTGCCTTTGTTTAGGTGTAGGATTCCGAATTTTGCCCAATCTCGCGTACTGGCCCAGCCATAGGAAGAACCTACAAAATTTCCAGTCATGTCAGTTTCAATTAGCATAGAGTGCATACCGATTTTATCTATTAAAGCAGAATAGGGGAAATCAAGATATTCTTGATGGGTTTTGAATTGCTTTCGAAGTACTCCGGATAGAAAATTGGAAGTACCTGAGGAGTAATTCCAAACTTTGGGGTCATTAGCATTGTAATCCGTGTTTATTTGTGATTTTGTCATATCGGCTTCTAAAAACAACATTTTGGTCACATCGGAGATAGAAGCGTAGTCTTCATCCCAGGCCAATCCGCTTGACATTCGCATAAATTCATCCAAGCGTATAGATTCGCGGGCATCTTTCCCTACCAATCCTGTCAACTCCAACTCTTTAAAAGGACGATAATCCATATCAATTTTACCCTGATGTTCCAGTATTCCATATAAAGTAGCCAAAACACTTTTGGTCATTGACCAGCCTAAAATCGGAGTATCTTTCGAAAATCCTTCAATATATTCTTCCGAAACAATATGCCCCTTATAAGCGACTAGAACCGTTCTTGTCTTTTGGACTTCATAGTTCTCAAATGCTCCGCGAACCGCAGCATTCAACTTCTCATAATCGATGTTTTCAAAAATGGTATCCGTCTTACCATTGTTGCCATATGGAAAAGGTAGATGGTTAGTCTGTCTTGTTCGATTTGGTTTTAGTAGCTTTTGAGTTTTGTCGTAGTCGTCATTAATAAGCACACACCCTAGTCCATCTCTACAAATCGTCTCACGGTCCATCAATCCAAAAACTGAGGTGACTACGCTTTTTTCATTGGCAGTCTCAAGTTCTGCTAATTTAATAAGGGGTACATTATTATCACTTTCCGTAATTTCCGAATACAATCTATCGGCAATAAAATTCGTCGATGCTAGATTTTTAGAAGCGTAACCGGATATAATGTTGAGTTTTGGATAGTTGAAGGCCGCAGCAATGATTATTACGAGCAACAGAGCGAGCAGGATGCGTTTGAGTAGTTTCAATGGGAAGGAATTTATATGTTGTAAATTTAGGAACGAATATAACCAATAGTTTTATGTCTAATATCGGATTAATCATTGAAGAACGAAGTAGAGATATTGGGGACTTTTTAGTGGGAAGGTTGATTCCCTTCAGAAAAAAACGCATGATAGGTCCTTTTATCTTCATTGACCATATGGGACCAACCACCCTGGGGCCTAAAAATTATATGGATGTGGACCAGCATCCGCATATTGGACTTTCTACACTTACCTATATGCTTGAAGGAGAAATAATGCATGAAGATAGTATTGGAACAAAGCAACGAATTCAACCCGGCTCTGTCAATTGGATGGTTGCGGGAAAAGGAGTTTCGCATACCGAACGAACACCTCAAGATCTGAGAAATGGTAAGCAGTTTGTAGCTCATGGATATCAAATATGGGTTGCACTCCCAAAGGAATTTGAGGACATCGAACCTGAATTTCATCACATACCTGAAACAGAACTTCCCAAATGGAAAGATGGAACAACCGAGTTTACATTAGTTGCGGGGGAGGGTTATGGGCAGAAATCTTCCGTGCCCGTGCATTCCCCGCTGTTTATGATTGAGATTAAGAATTCAGAGGAATATCAATTGAACACCAAAGATCATTTAAAGGGAGAAATTGGAATTTGCATCGTAGATGGTTCGATAGAAGCCTGTGGTGAGACAGTGGAAAAAGGAAACATCCTAGTTTCAAAAGTGGAAGATACTTGTAATACCGTTCTGAAAGCGAACTCACATATTTTACTATTCGGTGGAGAGCCTTTTGCTGAGGAGCGCTATATTCATTGGAATTTTGTTTCTGCAGATAGGGACAGAATAGAAAAAGTAAAAGAGGCTTGGAAAGCCAAAACATTTCCGATGATGGAAAATGATGCTACTTACGTTCCATTACCTTGAGAGAACATTAAATTAGATTGAGACACCATGGATAAATTGAAATGCAGATATCGCAGTTTAAACGCAATAGGATGCTGTTTTTGCTTCCTTCTATGGTCTTCCTGTGAATCTCCTGCAGAAGATAAGTATCTCTGGAAAAGCATTGAGGTGACTGCAACAGCTTATAATTCGGTGACTTCACAAACTCAAGGGAATCCTATTATCGCCGCTTGGGGAGATTCATTGAAATCAGATGTGCCGTCAATCGCCGTTTCCAGGAACCTTATCACTTTAGGACTGAAGCACAATACCCCGGTAAAAATCGAAGGCTTTGACAGTATCTTTTTAGTGCGGGACAAAATGCACCGTCGGTGGCAGAATAGAATTGACATTTATATGGGGACGGATATTCAGAAAGCAAAAGCCTGGGGAAGAAAAAAATTGACCATTCAGTACGGAATACCAAAAGATAGCCTGGAAGTTGAATTGGAAGCCAAATGATTTTGTAATTTTCCAATAGAAATTTTTCTTGAATGAAATATTCGGTTCTTTTTATGTTTGTTCTCTTTTTAGCCGCTTGTTCTAGGCAAATTAAAATAGTTGACAAACCGATTCTTTTCGATGAGGAACGAAAAACTTTGACTTTGCAATATCTTTCTGAGCGTTATGGTTTGGACCAAGACGAACCTACCATCGACCCAAAAATGATTGTGTTGCACTGGACTGTCATTCCCACTTTTGAAGAATCATTTGAAACTTTTAATCCTGCTGCATTACCAAGTAGACCTGATATCGCAACTGCAAGTTCATTAAACGTGAGTTCTCAATTTATGGTGGATAGAGATGGAACTATTTATCGATTGCTTCCAGAAACTACCATGGCTCGACATGTCATCGGGTTAAACCACTGTGCCATAGGTGTTGAAAATATTGGTGGTACCGAAGATTTACCTTTAACGGAGGAGCAAGTGGAGTCTAATATCTGGCTGGTGAATTATCTTTCCAGCAAATATGATATTGATTATTTGATAGGTCATTATGAGTACACCAATTTCGACGGACATGAACTCTGGCTGGAGAAAGACGAGGGTTATCGGACTAAAAAAGATGATCCAGGACCAGATTTCATGCAAAAAGTTCGGGCAGCTACACAAGAAAATAATTTTAAACCCATTCCAACAAAATAATACTCCAAATGAGAATCAAATTCACACTCTTCTTTCTTATTTCTTTTGCATTTGCTTTTTCCCAAGAGAATGATATCACTTCTCAGCTTTTTGAAACTTACGAAGCCTATAAAGAATCAAGCTTAGACCAGCGAAGAATCAAACACCATCAATTGCAACCTTTACTAGCTA
This sequence comes from uncultured Flavobacteriaceae bacterium, assembly GCA_947500435.1. Taxonomy (GTDB): domain Bacteria; phylum Bacteroidota; class Bacteroidia; order Flavobacteriales; family Flavobacteriaceae; genus Maribacter_C. Next base: position 59,843 of record CANMRV010000009.1, on the reverse strand, counting down.
AGTTTCGAGCGAATCCGTTTTTTACCGTAAAGGTTGTTGGGCAGTCCATCGAAGGACGTGACTTATCTTTGGTAAGCATAGGGCAGGGGAAGACCAGTGTTTTTCTATGGTCACAAATGCATGGCAATGAACCAACAGCCACCCAAGCAATTTTTGATATTTTCAATTTCTTGGCTAGTGATGATTTCAAGGATGAAAAACAGGAAATATTAAACAATCTGACCTTGCACTTTCTTCCAATGTTGAATCCTGATGGGGCGGAGCGATTTCAAAGAAGGAATGTTTTGGGCGTGGATATTAACCGCGATGCCTTGCGTTTACAATCCCCAGAAAGTCAGACTCTAAAACGTGTCCGTGATAGCTTGAACGCAGATTTCGGATTTAACCTTCATGACCAAAGTACCTATTATAATGCCGAGCGAACAGAAAAGCCGGCAACAATTTCCTATTTGGCACCTGCCTATAATTATGAAAAGGAAATCAATGAGAAGCGCGGGAATGCTATGAAAGTGATTGTTTTTATGAACAATATCATTCAGAAATATGCACCGGGACAAGTAGGTCGTTACAATGATGATTTTGAACCTAGGGCTTTCGGAGATAACATTCAAAAATGGGGTACAAGTACCATTTTGATTGAATCAGGCGGATATGCCAACGATGTAGAGAAACAGGAAATAAGAAAATTGAACTATGTTTCCATCCTCTCGGCAATCTATACGATTGCCAAAGGGAATTATGCGGATATTCCGTTAGAGGAATATGAAAAAATTCCGGAGAACGACCGTAAACTCTTTGATTTAAAGATTACCAATGCGACTTATAGAATTAATGGGAAGCCTTATATATTGGACATCGGCATGAACCGACTAGAAGTACCGATTGAAAATAGTGATGATTTTTGGTATAGCAGTCGCGTCATAGACCAAGGTGATTTATCAACCTATTACGGCTATGAAACTTTTGATGCTACTGGATATACCATCAAGGCTGGTAAGGCGTCAGCATTTGTTTTATCTGGTCCAGCAGAACTGAATGAACTTACTGTCATAGACCAACTTAAATCGGGTGTTACTTATGTTCGTTCTGACAACATTCCTAATGATTGGGATTCATTTTTTATGCCCATTCATTTAGTTGGAAAAAAATACGAAGTACCAGAATTTCATTTAGAAGTGGGTGTGAACCCCACTTTTGTTTTAGAAAAAGAAGGTGCAATACACTATGCTGTGATTAACGGATTTCTGCTTGACCTCAGGCTTGATAGAAAACCAGGTAGCCTTCTGTTCAAAAATTCCATGATTTATCGATAAGGATTCAAAGTCCGAATTGCAGTTTCATTGTAATTGTAGCTGTCTTCATCATCGAGGATGTATTGAAATTACCGCCCCAAGACAAATCTTCATTGGAGTTTTGTGCAATGATTTGAAAAATACCCATTTTGGCATAACGCAGTTCTCCTATTTCCGTATTGGCGTTTTTAGCTATTTGTTCTGCTCGAATACGTGCATCTTCAGTAGCGGCGGCCACCATTTCGATTTTTAGTTCGGAGAGTTTCGTATAATAATATTGTGGAGAATATGAATAGAAACTGATTCCCTCTTTGGCTAATTCCGTAATGGACCTTGATATAGCCTCAATTTTGTCTACTTCGTTGGATTCAATCCGTACGGTTTGATTTAAGATATATCCCCTGAAAACCTCTTCTTTCAAATTTCCATTTTCGAAATAGGTTTTATCAAAGTCTTTCCGGATATCCACAGCTAAAAACACAATCTGCTCCTTCTTTACGCCCTTGCTTGTAAGGTACTTTTGAATGGCTTCTTTTTCTGTATTCAATAGGGCAGAGGCTTGTTCAAGCGTGAATCCCCTTTTTTCAAAATTACCTGACCATACTACTAAATCTGATTTGAAATCCTTCTTTCCCAAGCCCGTTACGTTTATCATATCGTTGGATTTGTTACGATTTTTAAAGGCATGGGTAAGTAGAAGGATTGAAATTATTCCCGTAAGGCAAAACAGTAAAGTCCCGGTGTGTTTCTTCAAAATTTTGAATTTAATGATTGATATAGAGATATAAAAAGCCCCAATATTTCTATTGGGGCTCTAAATTAGAAGTTAAAGCTAGCACTTACATAATCCATGTTTTTAAGCATAAAAACTAGAAGTGAAACTACAGTTACTACAATTCCTGAAAATAAACAGACGACTGCATATTTATAAGAATTAGATAAAGTTCCTACTGGGCTCTCTTTAATAATGTTTTTAATTGTTTTCATAATTTCTAAAGTTTTAGTTGAACTTGTTTACTCAACAAAGTTACTTTAGAAGCTAAGGATAAAACTCACTATCAAAAGTGAAATTAAACCCCCTGAAAACAGGGTATTCTGATTTTAATACCCGAAACGAATGTTTACATTAGGTCCATAAATAATTAGCAAGACGGACATTGTAAGTAGTAGTGATACGATTGCAGAAAATAAAAGAATTGCCGTGGCTTTATACCATCTTGGCATTCCGTTAAGTGAACTGTTTTGAATTAAATTGTTGATTACACCCATGATTTGTGTTCTTTAGGCCAATCTGACGAAAGGCGTGATTTAACATTTTCATAGTCTAAGGTGTAGGTGGGGCATTGAGTTGGGATTCAGTAAAGAAACAACTATCTGTAGAAAGTCCCCACTACATATTGCAACAATTAGTTGAAATGCAAAAAAAAGGGAGAAACGGTATGTTTCTCCCTTGAAATGATAGTTTTTTAGGACTATTCGCAGCCTCCAATGAATCCGGTTGCATCAAATTTTGTCTGTACAGCACCCTGTTTACTTCCGTTGGTGACCTGAATCGCCAGGTTGTTTTCGCCACTTCCATCACGTTTCGGACTGCAGTATTCGAATAGATAGAAACTATTTGCCCGCTCAGATACTCTAACGGAGATCTCATTGAAGGTGGTTTCTAACTCTTCTTTATTTCCAGCAAAGACGCTAAAGGTTTTTCCAATATCAGTTAGTACTTGTGTGTCAATCTCACCACCCAAACCAATGGTGAAAAAGGAAATATTGGGATCGGCTTCATCAACTTTCTTCTGCGCGGCATCTTTTGTAAAACGCGAAGCTTGATCTGTACCATCGGTAAAAATTACGATTGAAGCTGCACCGATTTTGTCTCCTTGGGTGCTTGCATTAAGTAATTCAGTGGCTTTATCAGTAGACTTAATGACTGCCCCGTACAAATCGGTTGAGGGGTCATTACTGATATCTGTAGTAATTCCGTCAATTGCAGTTTTAAGCTCTTCTCTTGAGGAAGTTAGGTCGTTAAGTAAATGGAGTTCGTTTTCGCCATCAAACCAATAGATAGCCATCTTGATAGATTCTACAGCGGCTGCTGGCATAACATTATCTACAAAACTAGAACTTGCCAATTTTAATTCCATTAAACTGCTGCTCAATACACTATTGCTCAAATCAAGAACCAATAAGGTATTTGTAGCAAAAACCTGCGAATTTGAAGAGATTCGAGCCTTAGACTCCGAAGTGGAGATGGTATTGAAACAATCATCATTTCTTCCCTGTTCGTAAATGGTGAATTTGTCAGCCGTGAGCCCGGAAACAGGATTTCCGTCCGCATCCGACACTTTAAAAAGAATGGAGACTTTTCCAGGTAGTGTAGTAAATTGTTCTTGTATGGAAAGTACAAGGTCATTTTCGCCTAAGTTTAGGCACTCATCGACTTCCTTGCCTTTTCCTAGTCCGTCTCCTGTATTCAGTCTAAAGTTGACATCATCATCGGCATTTCCACAGGAAACAACAAAAGCAATAGAGAAAAGCAGGACAAATAATTTGGTGAATGGTTTCATTTTCTAAATTTTGGGTTCACCTCTCAGAACGGACAAAATCCATTTAAATTATAGGGGTCTTTTAAAATAAGTGTTAAACATTGTTAAGGGTTTTTCGTAGTTTTCCACCTTCGTTTACAAGAAGCTTATCAATTCATGAAAAAAATTATCGCATTTTCCTCACTGCTTTTGCTTCTTTGTGCTTCTGCAAATGGGCAAAAGAAAAATGAAGATTTTCGATTGCAAATCCGGAAAACTACTTCCCCGATAAACATAGATGGAGTTGGAGACGATGCTGCTTGGAAAGATACCGATGTGGCAAAGGACTTTTATATGGTTTTGCCTATGGATACTGACCCAGCTAATGAGAAAACGGAAATACGAATGGCGTATGATGACAAGAACTTTTATTTATTGGCCACATTTTATCATAGTTCTACAGCAAAGTATACAGTTGAGTCCTTAAGAAGGGATTTTTCCTTTGGGAAAAACGATAACTTTCTTTTATTCTTAGATCCTTTCAATAATCAAACCACAGGGTTTTCTTTTGGATCCAATGCTTATGGGGCACAATGGGATGGTACGATGTTCAATGGAAGTAGTATCGATTTAAATTGGGATAGCAAATGGATATCTGGTAGCTCTCATGACGACGAGAAGTGGGTATTCGAAATGGCAGTACCTTTTAAATCCATTCGTTACGAGGAAGGGGTAAAGGAATGGGGAATTAACTTTAGCCGACTTGATTTAAAGTCCAGTGAAAAATCTAGTTGGACTCCAGTACCTCGACAATTTCCAACTTCGTCAATGGCCTATAACGGAACATTAGTTTGGGATGAAGCCCCACCAAAGCAAAGGCTAAATTTTTCAGTTATTCCTTATGTTTTGGGTGAAGTAAAGCAGAATAAAGCCAGTGGTGAAGAGCCTGAGTACAACCCAAAAATTGGGGGTGATATAAAGTTCAGCCTGACACCATCACTAAATCTTGATGTTACTGTGAACCCTGATTTTTCACAAGTGGAGGTTGACCGTCAAATTACAAATTTGGATCGCTTTGAACTTTTTTTCCCAGAAAGACGTCAGTTTTTCCTTGAAAATGGCGACTTGTTTGCCAACTTCGGTTATCCATCAATTCGACCATTTTTCTCACGACGAATAGGACTGGGTGTCCCCATACAAGCCGGAGCAAGAGTTAGTGGGAATATTACGGACTCTTGGCGTGTGGGCCTTATGGATATCCAAACAGGCAGTATTGATGAAACAGGATTGCCAAGTCAAAACTTTGGTGTACTATCCCTTCAGAAAAAGGTTTTTAGTCGTTCTAGTATTGGATTAATGCTTATTAACAAGCAATCCTTCAATTATCTGAACGAAAGCGATTCCTTACGCACTATATACGCAGAATACAATCGTAATCTGGGAGTGGAATACAATCTGGCCTCTTCAAATAATTTATGGAATGGAAAGGCCTTTGTATTAAAATCTTTTTCTCCAAACGATGATGCGAACGGAATTACACAAGCCGCTCACTTGGAATACCAAAATCGCAAATGGAGTTGGCGTATTCAGGAAGAATGGGTAAGTGATGATTATAGTGCTGAAGTTGGTTTTGTTCCTAGAACTGGGTACATTAATTTTAATGGGTATTTAGGACATTTATTTTTTCCAAAAGAAGGAAAAATAGTAAGCCACGGACCCACCTTGAACTCCCAATTCTATTTCAATGAAAATTTTAGACGCACGGATAATCTAAACTATATCCTCTATCAAATAGCTTTTAGAAACCGCAGTAGTCTTGATTTTTTTGTTTCCGACGACTATGTGGAGCTTTTAGCTCCTTTTGATCCGACACGATTAGGGAAACAAGAATTGGAAACTGGTACAAAACATCAATGGAATGCCTTTGGTTGGATGTTTTCCTCAAAGCCTCAAAACCTTTTCACATATGGGCTTGATGCTCGCTTTGGAGGTTATTATGCAGGAGGAAATCGTACAAGTTTGACCACCGAATTAGGGTATCGATTTCAACCTTACGTAAGCCTCAGCGCGAATTTAAACTACAATCATATCAAATTACCTGCTCCGTGGAATACGAATGAATTTTGGCTTATCGGAAGCGAAGTGGATATTACGTTTACCAACAAACTTTTTTTCGCCACACTTTTTCAATATAATGAGCAATCGGGCAACTTTAATCTGAATTCGCGGTTTCAATGGCGTTATGCTCCAGCATCAGATCTCTTTTTAGTATATACAAATAATCAAATGATAGATCCATTTATGCCAAGAGATTGGTCATTGACCTTAAAATTCACCTATTGGTTCAATAAATAAGTTTCAGATATGGACGAAAAACCAAAGATTGCGATTTTGATACTAGCCGCAGGAGAATCTTCACGAATGGGGGAGCATACCAAGCAAATACTCCCTTGGAAAGACTCTACTTTATTAGGTACGGCAGTAGAACAGGCAAACACTTCTATTGCAGATACAACTTTTGTAGTTCTAGGAGCTAAAGAAGAAATAATCAAAGCGGAAGTAAACTTAGAATCATCTACTAGTATAACCAATGCAAATTGGCAAAACGGATTGGGAAGCTCTATCACCACGGGTATGGATTATTTTCTATCAAAATCTCTTTCCTGTGATGCGGTTCTAATCATGTTAGCCGACCAACCCTTAATCGATACAAATTATTTGAACAAAATGATGGGTAATTGGATTGGGAATCCGTCAAAAATTATTACTACTCAATATGAAGGTCGATCAGGAGTGCCGGCTATTTTTGGAAAAGAACACTTTACCGAATTACAAAAACTTAACAAAGATTTCGGAGCTAAAGACATTATAACTTCTCATGCAGCTATTATTTTAGCATTGAATCCCGAAGGAAAAGAAATAGATATCGACAGCTGGGAAACCTATCAAGAACAATTGAATAAAAACACCAAATAAAAATCATAAACAAATGTATATCAAAAATTTAGCAATCATTTTTTCTTTATTTGTAGTTAATGCAATTACAGCTCAGGAAATGGGCTTTGAAGAATACAATCCGAAATCTACTTTGGTAGTTGAAGGCGAAGAAATTACGAAATCAAAATTTCCATTTATAGATATCCACAGCCACCAAAGAAATATGGATGCAACAGCCCTAACCGGACTAATTGCTGATATGGATAGATTGAACGAAGGTATTATGGTCAATCTGAGTGGAGGTTCTGGAGAAAGCTTAAATGCCAAAATTGAAAGCATTCAAAAAAACTACCCAAATCGTTTTGTGGTTTTTGCCAATGTCGATTTTGACGGAGTCGGTAAGGGGGGATGGAGCGAAAAGGCCGCGGCCCAATTAGAAAAAGATATCAAAGCTGGGGCCAAAGGCTTGAAAATCTATAAAAGCCTTGGACTTCGTTATAAGGATTCCGATGGAAATCGTGTGGCTATTGATGACCCACGTTTGGATGCTATATGGGCGAAGTGTGGCGAATTAGGTGTTCCTGTTTTAATTCATGCGGCAGACCCAAAATCTTTCTGGGACCCAATGGATGGTGATAATGAACGTTGGTTGGAATTAAAAACACGCCCGAGAAGAAAGCGTTCAGCAACAGATCCAGCACCTTGGGAGCAAATTATAGAAGAACAACATCGTATGTTTAAAAAGCACCCCAACACCAACTTCATAAACGCACATATGGGATGGTATGCCAATAACTTAGGTAAGTTAGGAGAGCTTTTAGATGAAATTCCGAATATGAATGTGGGTATAGCAGCAGTTATCGCCGAGTTGGGCAGACAACCGAGAAATGCCAAGGCGTTTTTTGAAAAGTACCAAGACCGCATTCTCTTTGGAAAAGATAGCTGGAAGCCTGAAGAGTTCCCCACATATTTTCGAGTACTGGAATCTGACGATGAGTATTTCCCATATTACAAGAAATATCATGCATTCTGGGCTATGTACGGGCTTGATTTATCTGATGAAGTTTTAAAAAAGGTGTATTACAAGAATGCACTAAAACTAATTCCAGGCCTGGATAAAAGTCTATTTCCAGTAGAATAAACTCCGTAGATTTTTTAGAAAAAGCTTAACGCATATTATTTGCGAATCGCCATAAAAGGTTAGAAATTTAGGGAAACCCTATATCTAAAAATCATGTGCGATAAACATCACTGTCTCATTATTCCACCTCATATATTGCAGGAATTGGCAAAACTCGGTAACACTTCCTGTAAAAAAACGCTAAACGATACCCATAGAATCCTTCAGAAAAGGAATGCGGTTCTAAATAATTTATTAGTCCGAGAAGTAACGGAGGGTGATGGTGACCGATTTATCTATGATAGTCAAAATCGTAATCAGCAGCGGGTAGAACTGGTTCGGAAAGAGGGTGGGGAAGCCACTGATGATGAGTCTGTTGATAACGCCTATGAAACTTCGGGTTTTGTACGTGAGTACTTTAAGGACACTTTTGGATTGAATTCCATTGATGATAATGGACTAGATATCATCTCCAATGTTCATTACGGAAAAGATTATAATAACGCTTTTTGGGATGGTGATGAAATGACTTATGGCGATGGTGATGGCAAGGAATTTAAAGATTTTGCCAGCGCCATTGATGTGGTGGCTCACGAACTAGCTCACGGAATTACGCAGTTCTTGGCGAATCTGGAATATCAAAGTCAGTCCGGAGCATTGAACGAACACTTTTCAGATGTTTTCGGAACCATTATTAAACAAAAGTATCTAAAACAAGATATTTCTGAAGCCGATTGGTTGATTGGTGATACTGTAGTTACTGAAGAGTTTCCCGGGGTAGCCATCCGTTCTATGAAAGCACCAGGGACTGCAAACGACTTCGATTCGCAACCTGACCATATGGATAATTACTATTCAGGAAGTGCAGACAATCAGGGCGTACATATCAATTCGGGAATTCCAAATAAAGCATTCTATCTATCCTGTTTAGAAGTAGGAATCGATGACTGTGCTTTAATCTGGTTTGAAACCTTAAAGGCCTTGTGGAGGACGGCTGATTTTAATGATATGTTGGATGTTATCCTTCGGATAACAGAAGAATTACTGAAGGAAGAAAAAGTATGCGATGGAGCTTTACAAGCGATAGAAAACAGCTTTTCTGCTGTAGGATTGACAAAAGTAGTAGCGTAATCTCAAAAGAAGAGGAAGATGAAGTACGAGATATTTATAAATGGGGGCTTTGCCAATATTCCGAAGCAATACAATGGCGAAATAAGTCTAGAAAGTTCCGAGAAAGAAGAGTTGCTTAAAACGTTAAATGAAAAACCACAAGTGTCTCGAGAGATACATGACGGTTTTATCTATCATATCAAAATTATGGAAGAGGGTACGGAAATGAGGTCCGTCTATGATGAACATAATCTACCGCCCGTAATCAGGACTTTTATTGATACCGTTCTATCCAAAGAACAATAGTCCTTCTATCTTTCTTCATATCGTTTTCAAAAATCTTTGTGATAATTTCAAGGCGGGGGATACTAATACCATAAACCTAGAAACCAAGCATGCAAAAAGAAGCGGAATTTATTCGCATCATTAAAGAGAACGAGGGAGTGATTTTCAAAATCACAACGATGTATACTGATAATCGTGATGACCAGAAAGATTTATATCAAGATGTAGTCTACCAATTATGGAAATCTTTCGATTCGTTTCGAGCAGAATCGAAAATTAGCACTTGGATGTATCGTATTGCTTTAAACACAGCTCTGACTAGGTTGAGAAAAAGGAAACGAATGGGGAATTCTGTTTCAATAGATATAGTAGTACTTCAACAGACTGAAAACTATGACTCTGAATTTGAAGAAAAATTAAAACTGATGTATGCCCACATCAAACAACTTAATGTTCTCGAAAAAGGCTTGATGTTATTACTGCTTGAAGGTAAGAAGTATGAGGAAATAGCTGAGATTACGGGATTATCACCCAGTAATGTGGGCACTAGAATTTCTAGAATAAAGCAGAAACTAAAACAACAAATTGTAAAACAATAAGACTATGGAAATAGAAGAAATGAAAGCACTATGGTCTGAAATGAGCGACCAATTGGAGAAACAAAAAAAATTAACCAACGAAATTATCATGAATATGACACAAGAAAGATACACAAACAAGTTTAGAACACTTTCCAATTATGAAAGAGTAGGAGCGGTTATTTGCTTTGGAATAGGATTATATATTATGATAAATTTTGGAAAGTTGGATACTTGGTATTTGCAGGCTTGCGGGATTTTTACATTGGTGGTGCTTTTCGCTCTTCCAATCTTGGTTTTAAATTCCTTGAAAAAAATAAGAAACTTGAATATTACAAATACCAATTACAAAGAGACCTTGCTTAATTATTCCAAGGCTAAGCGTAAGCTTTTAAGACTTCAAAAATTTGGCATTTTCCTTAGCTTTATCTTGATGTTTGCCGTCTCGGGAGTATTTGCAAAAATATGGTCAAACAAAGATTTCTTTATGGTTGAAAGAAATATATGGGCCAATCTTTCTATAGTTTTTGCAGTACTCTTTGTAGTTTTCTGTTCCTATTGGGGGTATCGTAGCTATAATCGTATTACAGGTTCTGCTGAAAGTGTATTGAGGGAATTAGAATAGTGTGCTTCCTTGCTAAAATTTACTAATTTGGAGAAAACTATATCATTATGAGCTCTTCAGGATATTCGACCACTCCTTTGGCAAAAAAGCTTGGAATTAAAGAGGGTCATATTGTACTTCTAGTTAACGAACCTTCTCACTACATTTTGCTTTTTGAAGATATGCCTGAGGTGAATTACGTAGAAAATCCACCCAGGGAATCCATTGATTTTATTCATCTTTTCTGCACTAGAAAAGTTGATTTTGAAAAGCAATCCTTACAATTAAAACCAGCTCTCAAGATGACGGGAATGCTTTGGGTTAGCTGGCCTAAGGGAAGTTCAAAAATCGAAACAGACTTAAATCGTGATTACATTCGGGAATATCTTTTGGAAAATGGGTTGGTTGATGTAAAAGTCTGTGCAGTCGATCAAGATTGGAGTGGATTAAAGTTTATGTATCGAATAAAAGATAGAAAGTAGATTAACTTTTTTAGAGGTTCCTAAAAATTCGTATTTTTAGAAACCAACTGTTGAACCATTTACTATATGCCCCTTTCCCAATTTTATAGGCTTGTCCTAGTAATCTTGCTAGTTTCTTCTTGTAAGGTATCTCAAAAAGAAAATGAAATTTTAACTGCAGGTCTTTCTGAGCCTGTTGAAATTTTAAGAGATCAATGGGGTGTCAATCATATTTATGCTAAGAACCAGCAGGATCTTTTCTTTGCCCAAGGCTACGCTGCCGTTAAAGATCGCCTTTTTCAGTTTGAAATTTGGCGCAGACAAGCAACAGGTACAGTTGCGGAGATTCTTGGTCCCGATGAGATAAAACGTGATATTGGAACACGTTTATTTCAATTTCGTGGTGATTTGGAGAATGAACTAAATCACTATCACCCCCAAGGTTCAGAAATCATTCATGCTTACACCAATGGGGTAAACGCCTATATAGAGGAGATTTTAAAGACTCCTGAAAAACTCCCATTGGAATTCAAAATGCTTGGTATTCAACCAAAAAAATGGACACCTGAGGTGGTAATTTCAAGACACCAAGGTCTTAAAGGTAATGTCAGTCAAGAATTGAATTTAGGTATGGCTGTCGCAAAAGTAGGAGCGGCAAAAGTGAAAGAACTAATGTGGTTTCACCCTAACGACCCTAAGTTAGATCTTGATCGGTCAATTGATGGATCACTATTTTCAGATAAAATTCTAGAACTGCACAAAGCATATGCTAGTGGAGTGACTTTTGAAGATGCTGATATTGTAAATACAGAATGGGATGATGGTAGTAACAATTGGGCCGTACATGGCTCTAAGACGGACAGTGGTGCTCCTATGCTGGCCAATGACCCTCACCGAAGAGTGGCATTGCCATCCTTAAGATATATGGTTCATTTGGTGGCTCCAGGATGGAATGTCATTGGGGGAGGGGAGCCGGAAATTCCCGGTGTTTCAATTGGACATAATGAATATGGCGCTTGGGGACTGACCATTTTCAGAACTGACGGAGAGGATTTGTATGTATATGATTTAAACCCTGAGAACTTATCAGAATACAAATATAAAGACGAATGGAAGCCCATGGAGGAGATATCAGATGAAATTCAGGTAAAAGGGCAAGATGTGGTAAAAACAACGCACCGTTATTCAGTTCACGGACCTATAACATATATTGACTCTGCAAATCATAAGGCATATGCCGTGAAATGTGCTTGGCTTGAAAAGGGTGGAGCGCCCTATTTAGCTTCTCTTCGAATGGATCAATCGAAAACCTGGGAAGAATTCAAAGATGCCTGCACCTATAGCAACATTCCGGCTGAAAATATGGTCTGGGCTGATAAGAAGGGAAACATTGGTTGGCAAGCTGTGGGTATTACTCCCATACGAAAGAATTTTAGTGGCTTGGTTCCGATCCCAGGAGATGGAAGTTATGATTGGGAAGGATATCTTCCGATTGCTCAGCGTCCGAATGAACATAATCCGAATAAAGGGTTTTTGGCAACGGCCAATGAGCATGTTACATCTGACGGTTATGAACACATGGAGACCCTCAACTACGTTTGGGCAGATCCCTTTAGGGGAGAAAGAATAGCAGAAGTATTAAATGAGGAAAAAAAGTTTACGCTTGAAGATATGAGCGATTTACAATCTGATTATGTATCACTTCCAGCCCGAAAATTGGTGCCAATGCTTGACAAAATTGAGCTAGTTTCCGAAAAAGCAAAAAAAGGTAAAGCCATGCTTGCAAATTGGGATTACTCTCTTAATCCTAATTCCATTGAAGCAGCCATCTATACAATGTGGGAGCGTGTTATTCATGATGAAGTTGAAAAAGCCTTCATTCCGAAAGAAGTTAAAGGCCTGTTATCCATTCAGTTACAGAAAATAATGATCTGGTTTCAATCAGATGAGGATACTTTTGGACCTTCTGGAACAAAATTGAATAAAAAAGAATTTCTAGTACGCACCTTTGAAATGGCCATGAAAAACTTAGAGGAAAAACTTGGTTCCGAAATGAACAATTGGCAGTATGGCCAATCTAAATATAAGCATTCTGCAATGCAAAATGTCATGTCAAAGTTTATCAATGAATCCGAACAAAACAGTTTAAATGTGGGACCATTGCCAAGAGGTGGAAGTGGTTATACCGTAAATTCCACAGGTAATAATGACAACCAAACCCATGGAGGGACTTTTAAATTCATTACGGATGTAAGTGATTGGGATAAGACCTTGATGATTAATTCTCCAGGACAATCAGAAAACTCGGAAAGTCCATATTATAATAATCTTTTTGAGATGTGGGCTAAGAATGAATATTTCCCATCCTATTACTCTAGGGAAATGATAGAGGAAGTCACAAATAGAACAACTTTGCTAATCCCAGCGAATAAATAAAACTATAAGTTTGAAAAGCAGAACCAATCATCTTATTCAAATTATTGCCATTTATGTCATTATTGCATTAAGTGGATTTTTCACTTGGAAATATATTCCCATTCCTGACCAAATATTTCGTTTCATGGCCACCAGTTTCGTAATGACAGTGGTTTGTTTCATTTTTTCCGTAATTAAAAAAAATAGCTCCGTTTATGATGCTTATTGGAGTGTTATCCCCTTTTACACTGTTGTTTTGTTATGTTGTATTCATTTTAATGAACTAACCATATTTCACTTGCTTACCTTTTTAACAGTTAGTATTTGGTCTTGGAGATTGACTTTGAATTGGGCAAGGTCATGGTCAGGTTTTGAGCAAGAGGATTGGAGGTATAAGGACCTTGCAGAACAAACAGGGGTGTTCTATCCATTGGTTAACTTTTTTGGCATACATCTGTTTCCGACGGCAATGGTCTTTTCAGCAATGTGGCCTTTGTTTGATATCTTCTCAAGGCCCTTAGAACACACATGGTTATTTTTTATAGGAATGCTTGTTTCTCTATCTGGTGTGGCCCTTGAATTCGTTGCTGATAATCAACTTGCAAAATTTCGAAGAAGACCAAATCCAAAGTCTACAGATTTGTTAGACACGGGAATATGGGGACGTTCAAGGAATCCTAACTATTTAGGAGAGATCTTATTTTGGTTTGGAATATTTCTGATTGGGTATTCTTTTGGAGAACCAGCAATGACTATGGTTGGTTCTTTAATGATGTTATGCTTGTTTGTTGTAATCTCCATTCCCTTGAAAGAAGACCGAATGTTAGAACGTAAATCAGGTTATTGGGAATATAAGAAAAGGGTTCCTAAATTAATCCCTAGGTTTTGGTAGCTTCTATTTTCCAAGAAGATGAATCAACAAAATAAACAAGAGGGCGTAAATCAATAGTCCAACATAGAACTTTAATTGATAGGTCTTTGCTTCGCTTTTTCTATTAAAAGACCTAAGTAGTGCAATTTTTTTAAAATGTTTTTTCCAAGCGAATGCTGTATAAAAAGGATCCCAGGTATGGGCATCTAATTCTTCATTGGACTTAGCAAACGTTGATTGGTATCGCCGCTCCAGCTGTTTTCGTTCAAGAGTAGAAATATTTCGAAAGGCAAGTTCTTGACGTGCTTTATTCCTGGTTTCTTCATCCAATAAATTATTATTAACCAATTGATAAAGTTGGTAATTATTTAGGAGTTTGACTTTATTTGATTGCATTTAAGTGAATGGTGTGTTTATTATAATACCTCCCATAACTGTCTTTGAATATAATCCAAAATCAACATCCAATTCATCTTTAGGACCAATGCTGCAGTAGGTACATTATCATCTTCAATAGCTGAAATGATAGCATCATGCTGATTATCAGATTTTGAATATAGTAGGTCATCGGCCATAAACTCCCGTTCGTAAAAGAAAATTCGAATCTTTAAGTCGTCCAGAATATGTTGTGCTAGACTATTGCCATACTTTTGGGTAAGCAATTTGTGAAATCCTAATTTCGCGTTGATTCGGGCCACGGTATCTTCCGCATTTTTAAAAACCAGCTGTTGTTTTTTGAGTTGCGCAATTGACTCGACATCGAATTCTGAGTTCTCGATTGCCAATACTTCTAAATCAGCCACCAGTTCGTAGAGGTCTTTTGCCTCCTTTAGACTTAGTTCGGAAATTATGAATCCTCGATTGGGAATTGCCGTTATTATACGTGATTGTTGTAATTGTGTCAAGGCCTCTCGAATAGGGGTTACGCTGACATCAAGCTTGCGCGCTAAGGCAGCCAGGTTTATAGTTTGCCCTTCGTGTAAATTACCCTGTTTCATCTCATTAAGAAGAAATTCACGCACTTGATCCCGAAAACTTGTTTTAATTAGCATGGCTTAAATATAATATATCGTATACGATTATTTAAAAATATGTTGTCATTCATCGGGTTGTTGTGGTCATTTCATCCAAAATAATGGGATGGTTAACAACTATTTGGCAAAGTTCTTGCTAAGCAGCATATACAAACTTATCTTTGAAAGATTCGAAAAGGAGTTATTTTCCTTTCTTCAATAGTCACTTTTGGCTTTTGAAAATTTAAACTACAACAGAATATAAACTATGGCTAGAGCTCAAGAGACCTATGGTAAAAAAGAACGGGAAAAGAAACGTTTAAAAAAACGTGAAGAAAAAGCAAAAAAGAAAGCGGAACGCCAAGCGAATTCCAATGTTGGGGCTTCATTTGAAGATCAGCTTGTGTATGTTGATGAAAACGGACATTTTACTGACACACCTCCCGACCCAACCAAGAAGGTTAAAATTGATGCTGAAAGTATAGTTTTAGGCATTCCAAAGAAAGAAGAGCAAGAAGAAGAAGACCCAATCAGAAAAGGGAAGGTATCTTTCTTCGATACTTCAAAAGGTTTTGGTTTTATTATCGACTCTGAAAATAACGAGAAGTACTTCGTTCACGTAAGCGGTTTGATTGATGAAATAGCTGAAAATGATAAAGTTTCCTTTGAACTTGAAAGGGGTATGAAAGGAATGAATGCTGTCCGGGTGAAGAAAGCCTAGTTGTAGTCCATTAGATTTACTCCATTGGTATTCCGGTCTACAATTTGACATAAAATTTCGAACCCATTTGTTTTAATATATACGGCCTATTCCATTGGCTGTCCGTGATATTCCCGTAACATATTTTTTCTATATTAGACACTTGGCTAAACGAGAATTTTTGGTTTGGCCATAAGTTTTATAGACATGTGAACTCCATATTAGTTCAAAAGAACACTATTATGTCCGTTTGCTAGAAGAAAGCGTACTATGAAAATGGGTATTCCTTTAAACTTCAGCAGAATTCTTATAGCTGCTTTGATTTTATCTTCTTGGCAGGGTTTGAGCCAAGCACCCGTTTGTCCTGGTTTGACTGTTCCTGTCGAGGGGTCTGTTGATGTACCAGTCGATACAGCAATAGAATGGACAAGTTCACCAGATGCAACAGGATATCGCATAACTATCGGCAGTTCATCAGGAAATAATGACCTAGTTGATGATTTTGATGTAGGTAATGCCACATCCTATCAATTGCCGGGAGGGTTCGATATTCTTACCTCCGTCTTTCTGACAATAACACCTTACAATGCTGCGGGAGACAGTGCCACTTGTTCTGAACTTAGATTTACTACCACAAGTGGAATGGTGCCTCGCTGTACTCAAATTATAAACCCTCAAGATGGCGCTGAGTTGGTTCCAGTTAATTCAAACATCACTTGGATTCGTGACTTTACAGCCACTGGTTATCTTATGACGATTAGAGCAAAAGAAATTGATGGAGAATATATTCTTCGGGAAGAAAATGTTGGTAACGGGACCAATTATAAACCACCCAATTTTGAACCTCGCACAAAGTATTTTATTACCATGATTCCATATAATGCCCAAGGTAATGCTATAGGATGTGCTCCAATCATGATTACCACCGGAGACCCATTGCCATTGCCCGATTGTGCGGAATGGGTTTTTCCTCTCAACGGTTCTTCGAATGTAAATCCGAATGCAACTTTTGAATGGAATGGGGTCCCAAATACAGACGGCTTTATCCTATCCGTCGGAACATCACTAAATGGAACTGATATCGTAAATGCAGAAGACGTGGGCGATAGTACTTCGTATACCTTAACCGAAGACCTTCCCATGGGTACGACTATCTATATTAAAATAAATACATATAAAGGAGATGAAATCTCAGAATCATGTCAGATAATTTCTTTCAGGGTGGAGGGCCCCGACCCGAATGATTTAAAAAATGGCGTTCCTAAATTTTTTACTCCAAATAATGATGGCTTTAATGATTTATGGACCGTTGTTTCAACAGAAAATATAAGTATTAATAAGATTTTCGTGTTTGATCGGCATGGAAAACTATTGAAGCAACTGCTGTCTGGACAGGGCTGGGATGGCACTTTCAATGGAAGAAACCTTCCAGCAGATTCGTATTGGTATTCCATTGAACTTCTAAATGCAGCCGACGTAAGGGGCTATTTTCTATTAAAAAGATAATTTTCCCACCAGAAACTACTTATTAGCATTTCGCCAAACTGTATTGCATTGAATAATTGTGATACATTCCTACTATTTTCAAATATTAAAGGTGTGATATCAAAGTAATTGTTAATTTAACATGAATTAATTCTTACCAGCTTCTCTTTATAGAATATACAGTTTCAATGTCTATCCATTTAACCAACACATTAGAATCCCTAAAGCCAATTCGACTTAATGAGATGGATAAAGTAGCTCTGATGAATCGGGTCGACACTAAATTTATATTTCACAAAGATTTGTTATGTTCAGTTTTAGATAATCTTTCTAACCATTATACTATTTTGGAAATAGATGGAAATAGAATCTCTGCTTATAAAAACTTGTATTTTGACACAGAAGATCATAGGTTCTATAACGACCATCATAATGGGAAGATAAATAGGACCAAGGTTAGAATTCGTGAATACGCAAATACAGGAGTTTGCTATGTCGAAGTAAAGAAAAAAAACAATAAAGGAAGAACGGCTAAAATGCGAAGACGAATATCTGGTTTTGAATCTACCTTACCTTCTGAATGCTTAAATTTTATTGACACTGTAGTCACGGATAATTTGAATCCGAATTCAGTTCTATATAATCAATTCAATAGAATTACATTGGTAAATAATACCGAAAAGGAAAGAGTAACATTCGATTTTGGAATTACTTTTAAATCTGATAAAGACACAATGCATTACGCTAACTTAGTAATTGCAGAAGTAAAGCAAGAAAAATTATCTCGGAGCACTGAAGTTTTTAAGTCACTTAAATCCAAGCGTATTACACCTTTTCGAATAAGTAAGTATTGCGTGGGCATGACTTCATTGCATGAGAATTTGAAACATAATTTGTTTAAAGAAAAAATTAGAAAAATTAATAAAATAACAGGCACTTGATGGATTTTCTAGAAATACCACTTTTCGACAATGATTTTTACAAAATGATGTTCAGATTTTGTGTAAATATTATTTTTTTAACGGTTATCGTTCGTTTTTTATACTATCCAAAAACGAGGAGTAAAGACTATCTTTTCACCTATTATATGATAAGTATAATCGTGTTCTTCTTATGCTTTACCCTTAAGAAGTACGAGCTTGATATTGGTATGGCACTAGGACTCTTCGCCATTTTTGGTATTATTCGATATCGTACGGACCCCATTGCTATTAAAGAAATGACTTATTTATTCGTTGTAATCGGTGTGTCAGTCATCAATGCCCTTGCTAATAAGAAAATGAGTTATGCTGAGATTTTCGCTGCCAACTTGGTCGTAGTCTTTGCCATTATGGTAATCGAGCGTTTTTGGTTGCTTAAGAATGAAGTTTCAAAGGAGATTATTTACGAGAAGATAGAAAACGTAACTCCGGATAAAGAAGACCTTCTTATTCAAGATTTGGAGAATAGAACTGGTATCACCATCAATCGTATTAAAATCGGCAATATTGACTTCCTAAAAGACGTTGCTATTATTACCATCTACTATTACAATGAAAAATAAAAGATAGCCTTGGATATGAAGTTCCTCAGAATAGTGTTCTTTTTTAGTGTTTTTAGTTTGATTTCCACTTCCTTGTTTTCCCAAGAAAACAATGATTTAGCCTCATGGACCTCACTGAAGCTAGGTTATGAAGTCGATGATAATTGGGATTTAGGCTTGGAAGGTCAATTGCGTCTTAAATCAAACATTTCTACAGTTGATGAATACTTCACTGAATTTTCGGTGAGACGCAAATTATTCAAGGGGTTTAGATTGGGTGTAGGTCTAAGGTATATTCGTGAAAATGACGATAGAGGAAGAGTCCAAGGGTATGAGGACCATTTTAGGTTTCACATTGATGCCGATTTCAAACATAAGTTAGGTAATATCAGATTGGGATATCGATTACGGTATCAGAATAAACGGGAACTTGGGCTATCCGAAGACCAAGAAAATTTCGCGGTAAGCAGACTTCGTTTCAAAACAGGCCTAGAATACAAAATCAAAAACTGGCCACTTGATCCAGAATTAGCTGCGGAGTTATTCAGTAGATTCGAAAAAAGGGAAGACACCGAACTTGACAAATATCGTATTACCATAGGTACATCTTATAGCTTTAAAAAAGCTGGAGATTTAGGAGTTTATTATCGTCTCGAAAGTGGTATCGGAAATGAAAATACTGATAATCAGCATATTATTGGTTTGAAGTATAAATGTACTTTCGAAAACCGTTAAGCCTTTAAGTGAACATAAATTTTGTTAATTTTTTGTGTCATTCGTCGTAAGTCAGCAATAAAAAGCACTAAAGTTTATGTTGTCTCGTTCAGAATTATAGATGTAACCCTTTAAATCTATAATAGAATGCAAACCTTATTTAAATCAGCAACCAAATTTCTTCTTTTTAGTGGTCTTGCGCTACTAGCTTTTAGTTGTAACAAAGATGAAAATAACCCTTTGGTAGAAAATCAACAAGTGTCTTCGACCGAAGTGAAAACAATTTTAAATACTGATGATATATCCGGCGCGGCCGATAGTGTTATCGCTAACGTTTTTAACAGCGGAATATCAGGTAAATCATCTAGATTAGAAGATTGTCATGTTACCGAATTCACTGATACTGGATTCACCGTTACGTTCGATAGCTGCAGCTATGAAGGTGGAGAAATGATTACCGGTAGTATCAGCATAGCATATACGGCCGGGCAAGAGAACTCTTTTTCAGCAACCTATACGAATTTGATGGTTGGTGATTATGAAATCAATGGAACCCGAGGCTTCACAATTAGTGGTGACGGTCAGAGTGGGCTTTCATTCTCTGTGGCAAGTGATATGACCATTAAACTTAAAGATGGTTCTATAATTGAGGAAACGGGATCTAAAACTCTAGGATTTGTTTTTGATTTTAATAATCTAGAAAATAGCGGATTGACTATTGATGGTGATTGGACTGTAAAGGCTGATGGTAACACCTATGTTGTCAATATTACTACTGCCCTTGAAATTACCGGAGCCTGTGATTATGTCGGAAAAGGAGTTATGCAGTTGAATAAAAACGGACTCAAAGTGGATGTTGATTTCGGAGACGGAACTTGCGATGATGTAGCCACGCTTACATATCCTGATGGAACAGACGAAGAAATATCTTTGAAAGATTAAGAGAGTATACCTGAAATGTACCCAGTAGGGTAGAGGTAAGCTATTATAAAAATATAAAGGCCCGTACTTGATGAAGTACGGGCCTTTACTTTGATAGGTTCAAATTCCGTGATGAGCGGAGTTAACATTTTAAATCTGTCCAACGAATTCTATCGAGATGATTAGACTCTGAGAAAAATACTGAAGTTGTTGATACTATCGATGATTGATTGATGATTGCTTTCATGATTTCTAGTCTTTAAAGGGTTATACCCTCGACTATCTGTAACGCCGTTTACTATTCCAGATGTCGCTTTTTGATGTTTCTGATGAATTTCTTACGTAATGCTTATTTGAATTTTCCATGATGTTGTTTTTTTAATGATTGATGATGAATTTTATTTGTGAATATGTTTATCTAAACCTTCTTCTGTTGTTCCAAGTGTTACTTTTGGTGATTTCCTTTCCTAGTTTGTATTGTTTGTTTAAAATTTCCATGATATTTGTTTTTAAGTGATTGATGATGAATTTTAGTTGTGAATAGGTTTATCTAAACCTTCTTCTGTTGTTCCAAGTGTTACTTTTGGTGATTTCCTTTCCAAGCTTGTATTGTTTGTTTAAAATTTCCATGATGTTTGTTTTTTAGTGATTGATGATTAAATAATTGTTTGTTTACGATTGAATCTTTTTGCTTTTTATTCTCTGGTCATACAGTCTATCTGTATTCCAGCCAAAGCCCAATGTGAAATATACTCTCGGTCTTAATTGATGTGGATGTAAAGTTTTCATAATGCTGTTGTTTTTTATTGATGATGTAAAATTGTTGTTTTTTAATCGTTCTTTCTAATCTATGTTTCTGAACTGTCGAATTGAAATGATGAATTGTTTTTTGATTGTTTCCAATTGACTTACAACTAATAGACGAGTCATAAATATTTTTGTTACAGTACTATGTATAGAAAGGTACTATTTTATGGAATATTTAACAGATTGACAGCTCGATTAATGAATAAAACCTAATTAAAACATTGAATATCAATTGCTTATGTTTTAACATTATAAAAATAATTTTTTTGTTAAAATTCATGATTTTATGAAAATCCATAGAAATGATACGAACAAGCTGCATTATTTTTAACTAAAAATGGGGCAGGGGTTTTACGAACTGCACTTTATCGAGTTTTACTTTTCCTAGGAAATAAATAAGAAAAAAGGGGGTTATATAGAGACCTATTCAAAATGTCCCACAATGAAAACCATTTGCCCACAGCGTATATCGTTTAAACTATCCTATCTATTTGTTTTTGCATTCCTAATTATTATTGCATCATGTAGTAAAGATGCCAATATACTTACAGAGGTGGAAGATGCAGTCACTGTGGATACAGAAGAAATGAACAATGACAATTCGAATGACGATACTTCCAATGATGATTCTTCTGATAATACGGACATACCTACAACAGGTGCAGTAGTATTTAATCAAGATTTTACACTTGATGCCACAAGGTCTGTTGCCAATTATATTTTATCACAATCAGATTACAATCAATTTCTTGAAGGTGAAGGTGATTTGAAGCAGGTGGTTGAAAAGGCATATCAATATTTTAAAGATGATTTTGATTATATCATTATACTTTCTGTGGAAGCTGTAAAACCTCCGGACTTATTTTTTGGTAGATCTACTTTAGTTCAGAATCAAGTTCAGGGCCTTGGCTCAAGCACATACAATAACTCAGCTGCATATGGTTCAGCCGGAAAACTGAAAAGCATAATTTACATGCCACGGACTGAATATATCAAAAGTGGACCCTTTTTACATGAAATAGCACATTCTTGGGGTAATAAAGGAATTATTCCGACAACTGTAGGTGGTCATTGGGGTTATGCCAGCGTTGCCGGACAGCTTGGTGGTTTTGACGAAATCGAAGACCTTGGCAACAACACGTATCAAGGAAAACTCAATGGACAAAATGGTTTCGGTGCTTTTGCCAATGGAGGAAATTCTGTGGTTTATGGTGACTTAGAACTATATGCTATGGGACTAATCGGAGCCAATGAATTAGAACCTATACAAGTAGCAGTAAATCCAGAAGGCACGCAAACTTATGGCCAGTTTACAGCAGATACAATAGAAACCTATACGGCGCAAGACCTTATTAGCGATCATGGCGCCCGAGTTCCTTCAGCTGCTGATTCTCAAAAGGCATTCAAAGCACTAACTGTAGTAATTTCAACAGAAGCCATATCACAAGAAAAGATGGAAGAGGTTACTTCAAATCTTGATAATTTCTCAAGACAGGCCGCACCGGACGCAACTTGGGGAAATACAAAGAACTTCTGGTTGGCAACAAAAGAGAAGGCAACTTTTGATTTTACAATAGCTCAAGAAAATATTAAATAAAGTAACTACCACGGGGCAAGTCCACGAGATATTCACTAGGGAAGAACATTTTGTGATTTCGAGGCAAGTATCAGAACATTCAAATCTCGATTATCGAGTAACTACTCTTTATTCAATTCCTCTAGCAGCTTGTCATAAGTCTCAATTTGAGTAAACAAACGTCCTCCTATATTGAGGATAGGTGTTTTAATAGAATCAATTGGAGCCGGTAAGTAGTTTTTCAACTGATCCGCAATTTCAGGCTTTTCGCTTAGCAAGTGTTTAATATACTTGTAATTACTTGCATCTAAAGGATTCACAATACTGTCGCAGCTAAGGCATTCTTCTGTTATGTAAAGGGTAATCGGTTTTTTCGGTTTTATCTTAATCCGTTCGAATTCCTTCTTCAAAGCTCTCTTTGAAAGGCTATCATTAACTAGTAAATCATAGGTGTAATTTGGTTTCTTACCTCTTGTTAAAACGACTGTTTTCAAATGTACTTTAGAAGCCGCTGGAACACGAACCCATCTTGGTCGCCCTTGACTTTGCCTAAAGTTCGTTCCTGATATTTTTATCTGAACATCAAAATCTTGCTCATTTTCGTTGACCGCATAAAATGCCAAACGATTCGGAATATCTTTGGTTTCAACTCGAAGAGGTGTATCCTGAGCATTTGTTTTTACTACAACTAAAAGTAGCAATAGGAGTAATTTCAATTTCATAGCGTAATTTTTCTCGAAGACGAAATATAAGGATTCTAATAGATATGTATAGTTAAATTCACGCAACTGCGTATCTTCTACGATTAAAAGTCAGTGTTTAAGAGAAAATTAATAGCGATATACATCTTTATATAATATCTTAGGGAAATGTCACTAAAGTTTCTTTTTGCAAATATCCTTTTGCTTTGCTTGAGCAATGCAGCTGCCCAATATTCAGAGGAGGATTGGGAGGATAGAGATACATGGATGAATGTTTCCAAGATCTTTGATATGGCAGGAATTGAAAAGGGAAATAAAGTGGCTGACATAGGATGTCATGAGGGGTATCTAAGTTTTCATTTATCAAAAAGAGTAGGGGAGTCAGGGAAAGTTTTTGCTGTAGATGTTGAGGAGTATCGCCTTGATAGGCTTAAGGAATATGCAAAAGAGCGGAAAGTCCAGAACATAGAAGTGATTTTAGGTGACTATGACAATCCCAAATTGACTAAAGGAAGCGTCGATGTAGTTATTGTAATGGACACCTACCATGAAATGGATGATTATATGGAGATTTTGGGTCATATCAAAAAAGCATTGAAACCCAATGGCAGAATCCTTATTCTTGAAAAACTAAAGAAACAAAAGAGAGGGAAAAGCAGGGAGGAACAGGCAAGAGGACATACCTTATCATCTAAATACGTAAAAGAGGAACTTAAAGAAGCAGGGTTTATCATCACCAAGGAAATAAAGGATTTTGGTGATTGGCAAGAAAACGAAGAAAAACAAATGTGGATAGTTGTTGCCGAACAAACTCCAGCTGGCTAGTAGAATTTAACCAACATAGTTCAATATTTTTCTAATTATGAAAAACCTATTCATCTTATTCACAGTGAGTATACTAGTATCGTGTTCCTCCCAAAGCTCCCAAAGCCTTTTCAATGGAAAAGATTTGACCGGCTGGCACATTGATGTCCCGGAAATGGATAGTATTCCTGATGCTCGGAATCCTTTTATAGTTCGTGAAGGAATGTTAGTAAGTCTAGGTACTCCGCAAGGGCATATCATTACTGATGATATCTACAAAGATTTTAGATTGGAAGTCGAATATCGTTTTGCAGGAGAACCGGGTAATTGTGGAGTTTTGGTATTTGCTTCGACACCTAGGTCTTTGTATAAAATGTTTCCGAAATCTATTGAAGTTCAAATGATGCACGAAAATGCCGGAGACTTTTGGTGTATTGTCGAAGACATTACGACGGATAATATGCTAGAGCGTCGTGGACCAAAATCGGAATGGGGGATTACAGAAGGCAAGAAACGGAGAATATTGAATTTGACCGATGGTTCCGAAAAGCCTTTAGGGGAATGGAATAGCATGTCCATAGAATGCTTGAATAACGAATTAAAAGTTTGGGTAAATGGTGATTTGGTAAACCACGGTTACGATGCTACCGCCAACAAAGGTCAAATTGCCCTTCAAGCCGAGGGGGCCGAGGTTGAATTCAGAAAAGTAGTGCTAACTCCTATTTCGCAGCTGACCGAATAAATTTTAGTTTTTTCGGTGTATTGCATATTTCCTATGGCGATTACTTTGATAGTTTCGACGTAATAATTCCGTAAACCCTTATTAATCTGTATTTTTGCAGTCCCAAAAAGAAAAGGATCATATGGCGGAAATTGCAGTTGCAGTACAGGAAAAGAAAACAGACAAAGAACTTTACGAATACCAACAAGGTGCTATCAGCCAGATTTTCGACAAGTTCGAAACTGCACCCGAAGATCATCATTTGTTGTATCAATTACCTACAGGAGGTGGCAAAACCGTCATATTCTCTGAAATGGTGCGTCAATACCTAAAAAAGCATAACAAAAAGGTGCTTGTTATGACACACCGAGTGGAATTGTGTCGCCAAACCTCTGAAATGCTTACCGGGTTTGGAGTGACGAATAAAGTGGTGGATAGTAAAGCTGATTTAGATGACCAGGCACAATATAGCTGTTATGTAGCCATGGTCGAAACTCTAAATAATCGGCTAAATGATGACAAATTAGATATTTCAGATGTCGGTCTGGTTATTATAGATGAAGCTCACTACAACTCCTTCACGAAACTTTTTAAGTTTTTTGAGAAGTCATTTATTCTTGGGGTTACCGCTACTCCTTTAAGTTCAAACAAGGAATTACCTATGAAAGGTAATTACGACGAACTTATTGTTGGTGAGACTATTGAATCACTAATTGAAAATGATTTTCTGGCGCGAGCTGAAGTTTTCCAATATGATATGGGCTTGACTTCACTTGAGGTAGGTTCTAACGGTGATTATACGGTTAAGTCTTCAGAAGATTTGTATTCTAGTCCGGCAATGCTTGAAAAGCTCCTCAAAGCTTATGAAAAGCATTCCAAAGGAAAGAAGACCCTGATTTTTAACAATGGAATTAACACCTCAATAAACGTTTACCATACGTTCAATGCTGCGGGACTTCCTATAATGCATTTGGACAATACAGCAACCAAGAAACAGCGCGCGCAGATTTTGAAATGGTTTAAAGAGACGCCGGATGCGATTTTGACTTCGGTAAGTATCTTAACCACAGGATTTGATGAACCAACTATCGATACCATAATTTTAAACCGTGCCACGAAATCATTGACCCTTTATTATCAAATGATTGGCCGTGGTTCTCGTATTTTGAATAACAAATCAAAGTTCACCGTAATAGATTTAGGTAATAATATGTACCGTTTTGGGCCTTGGGGAGCTGATTTAGATTGGCAGACCATTTTTAAATCGCCAAATTTTTATGTGGATCGTATTCAAGATGATGAAACCATTGAAGGTAGATTCAAGCATGAAATGCCAGATGAGCTTCGTGCAGAGTTTTCGAAATCAGAAGACGTTTTTTTCGATATCAAACAAGTCTATACAGATGCTACCAGCAAAGGAGAATCATCAAAGGTTGTTTTAGAGCGTTCTATTGCACAACATGCAAAGATTTGTATTGAGAACAGTGAAGATGTATATGATGCTCTCGGTTTGGCCAAAATGCTCAAAGACGATGTGGACCAACGGATTCAAACCTATGCTAAATGTATCAGCAGAAGTACCTTTAACTTTGTACATTGGTTGAAAGACGATTACAAGAAGAAGCTAAATGCTTATTTACGTCAGAACTTTGACGAATTGTTTGAAGAAATTCACGGGCATCCTCCTGTAGACTAGCCGAATTAATCCATAAAGCGTTGTACCTTTGTTTTGAAATACTTTGATTTTCAAAATAATAACACATGTCTTCGTTCGACGATTTTAAAATTTCCACTCCTTTACGGAATGCCATTGCTGATTTAGGTTTTGAAAGTCCAAGACCAATACAAGCAAAAGCTTTTCCTGTCGTCCTTTCCGGGAATGACATGGTTGGTATAGCACAAACAGGTACCGGAAAGACTTTTGCTTACATGCTTCCTATTTTGCAAATGCTTCCTTTTTCTAAGGAAAAACATCCAAGAGCCTTGGTTTTAGTACCCACTCGGGAGTTGGTAGTGCAAGTAGTAGAGGAAATAGACAAATTCGCAAAGTACACTACCCTTACAACCCTAGGAGTGTATGGGGGCACCAACATGAATCGCCAAAAGGAAGCCTTAGCAGAAGGAGCGGATATTATTGTTGCCACTCCTGGAAGACTTTATGATTTGATGTTAAGTGGAGCTTTACGCACAAAGTCCATCAAAAAAGTGGTTATTGATGAAGTAGATGTCATGCTAGATTTGGGGTTTCGATTTCAATTGAGCAATATTATGGATCTGCTACCCGAACGTCGTCAGAACATTATGTTCTCAGCAACAATGACGCAAGAGGTAGACAAACTAATTAACGACTATTTCAAAGCGCCCAAAAAAGTTACAATTGCTGTTAGTGGAACTCCCTTAGACAACATTTCGCAGTACAGTTATGCAGTTCCGAACTTTTATACAAAAGTTAATTTATTAGTTGAATTGTTTAAGGATAAGAACCTCTTTAGTAAAGTTTTAGTATTTACATCAAACAAAAAAACAGCAGACCGTTTGTTTACAGAAATTGATGAATTCTATGGAAGTGAGGCCTGCATTGTACATTCCAACAAAACACAAAATTATAGACTTCGTTCTATCAAACAATTTGAAGAAGGAGAGAACAGAATCTTAGTCACAACAGATGTCATGGCTCGCGGATTGGACCTAGACCGTATTTCGCATGTTATCAATTTTGACACCCCAATATTCCCTGAAAACTATATGCATCGCATTGGTAGAACTGGAAGAGCAGATGAGAAGGGTGCTTCGCTTTTGTTCTATACAGAGGCAGAGAAGCCAGCCAAAGACGCGATTGAAGCTTTAATGAAGTATGAGATTCCTGAACTCAACCTTCCGGAGACGATTGAGATAGCAACAAGGTTGACTCCTGCAGAAACTCCAAAAATTAAAGAGCGGGACAATCCCAATAAATCACTGAACGATGATGAGCGTGGTGCTAGCTTTCATGAGAAAAAAGATAAAAACAAGCGCGTCAACCAAGGAGGTTCTTACAAACGAATTATTGAAAAGAAGTACAAAAAGCGAAAGACTAAAGGCGATAAGAATTACAACAAAAGAAATAAACGTAAATAATTTATTTTAAGTGGTTTATAGTTTTTCATATAATTTAAAAAATTAATTAAATTTCCAGACTATAATCCTGCTTTTTTTATTCCCATGCTCCATGGCAACGGTGTAGTATTCTGCCCCGAGTTTCTGTAATTGCTTTTTAATTTTAGGCAAATGCTCAGATTTCGAAACCAAGCTAGTAAACAAACCAACTTGCTTTTTAAAATACACGCTTTGCTTAATCATTCGCTTTAAAAAGAGGGCTTCTCCACCATTGCACCAGAGTTCATTGGCTTGTCCACCAAAATTGCGTTTCGCTTTTGCAGAATAGCCGAGATTCTTCTGCTTTTGTTTCGTTTCCCTCTCCGCATGCTCTTTCGAGCTATAAAAAGGAGGATTGCAAAGGGTAAAATGAAAATATTCATCAGCTTGAATGATTCCCTCGAAAATATTCGCATTATCCTTCTGATGTCGAATTTCCACGGATTTAGATAATTGAGGATTACTATCCACATTTGCCTGAGCAGCCTGTACGGCCTTTTCATCAATATCACTTCCCACCATTTGCCAGTTGTATATCTGACTCCCTAAAATTGGGTAAATGGAATTTGCACCTACACCGATATCTAAGCCTTTTATTGGTCCATTTAAATCTTCTTTCTCTAATATGGTAGCGATATTATGTATGTAGTCTGCTCTACCAGGAATTGGAGGACATAAATAACCTTCCGGGATATTCCATTCTACCAATCCATAAGAATGCTTTAAAATGGCTTTGTTTAAGGCCAATACCGCCTTAGGGTCAGCAAAATCTATAGTTAGAGTATTATGTGCATTCTCAAAAACATAAGAACCTAGTTCAGGATGCTTACCGGTAAGGGCCTCAAAATCATAAGGAGCATTGTGAATATTACTGGGATGCATAGGCAGAAAGTTGGCGGTAAAGGTAGCTTTTAACTTGATAAATTTCGCTACTTTAGTTTTGCTTAAAAACCATCCATGAAAAAAATACTGTTATTGCTATTTGTGCTAAGTCTTGGCTGCAAAAGCACTTCTTCTTTAACCGCTTCAAAGCATGAATATGCGAGACCTGTTGATACAACCAAAAGGCCTATTTCAAATCAAAAGAAGAAGATATATCATTTTGACGGACTAAGCGCTCGGAACGACTTTCCAGCAGCAAGACTGAATAGCATGACTCAAGACAATGATTCCACTTATACCGTAAACATTTGGCCTGAGAACTTTCCCATAAACCCAAGTCCTTGGTTTGCCTTTAAATTATGGGCAGAAACGGAGCGTAATGTTTACATCAATTTGGATTATTCGAACGGGGCAAAACATCGGTATTCCCCAAAACTTAGTCAAGACGGAGAAAACTGGACCCTTCTTGATTCAACATTAGTACAACGAAATATAGATAGCACAAGCGCTCAATTGAAGTTGAAAGTTGGAGAAGATACTTTATGGGTAGCAGCCCAAGAAATACAAGACCATAGAAGAGTGGGGGAATGGGTAAAGAAAATGGCGCAGAACACTTTGGTAAGTCAAAATTCAGCGGGTAAGAGTGCTTTGGACAGAGACTTATATCATTTGAATTTAAGTAAAGGTTCTTATGATAAAAAACCAGCTATCTTGATTATTAGCAGACAGCACCCACCTGAAGTTACTGGTTTTTTATGCATGAAATCGTTTGTAGAGACGATTATTGAAGAAGGTGCTACCAATGGATTTTTAGAGAAGTATCGCGTAATGGTATACCCGTTAATGAATCCGGATGGAGTTGATTTGGGACACTATCGACATAATACTGGGGGCGTTGACTTAAATAGAGATTGGAGTCAATACCATCAACCAGAAATAGCACAGGTAACAAGTCATATGGTTCGTGAAACCGTAACTAATAAGAATGATGTAGTTCTCGGACTTGATTTTCACTCCACCTATCGTGATGTATACTATACACCGGACCAGAGCATTGAAAGAAAGATTCCTGAATTCACGAAAGCTTGGCTCGAGAAAATCAGAATTGCTGTAGGGTTAGAGGATATTAATGAGAGTCCGGTTATGAACGAAAGACCCACTTCAAGTGCTTGGTTCAATCGGCAATTTGGAGCTACCGGCATAACCTATGAAATCGGTGATGACACGCCAAGGGATTTCATTGCTACAAAAGGAAGAGAATCGGCTCGCGCTATGATGGAATTGCTACTGGCCGAATGAAGAAATCCAAAAACACACTATTAATTGTTCTAGCTTTTTTCTCTATTTATGTCATTTGGGGCTCCACATATTTACTGAATAAAATTGCTGTATCGGAATTACCACCATTTATGTTGGCAGCTACCCGTTTTGTAATTGCCGGTGTTTTAATTTTCGCGATATGCAAATTCATGGGCATTTCAATCGCCATATCAAAGAAGCAATTACAAAATACCATATTTGCTGGCTTCTTATTTCTAACCTTCGGTAATGGTGTCGTAGTTTGGGCTCTAAAATACGTGGATAGCGGATTCGCGGCCCTCGAAATATCGGCACAGCCGCTACTGGTATTGATTCTTATGTTAATCTTACAAGGGAAGAAAATACAACTAATGTCTATTATTGGTGTAATTCTAGGCATTATCGGAATATACCTACTGGTAAGTCAAAAAGAAATATTAAGTCAAGAAAACTCTATTCTGGGAATGGTGATGATATTTATCTGTATGATTAGCTGGGGTTATGGAAGTCTATTTGTAGGGAAAGCGGACTTGCCCAAAAACTACTTTGTCAACACCGGATATCAAATGTTTACTGGTGGTATCATGTTGATAGTGGCAAGCCTAATTTTTGGGGAGACTTGGTCGTCACCGCTAACGTGGAGCATTGATGTTCAAATTTCTATGGTTTTACTAATAGTTTTCGGTAGTATAGTGGCCTTTACATCATTCAACTATCTTTTACGAGTGGTATCCCCGGAAAAAGTAGCTACGTCTACCTATGTAAATCCGATTATTGCAATTGCTTTGGGCTGGCACTTTTTAGACGAACAGATTACAACGCAATCCATTATTGCGGCAGCCATACTTTTGACTGGGGTATATTTTATAAACACTAAAAAGAAACTCACCCTATTTTCTAGATTTGGCAGAATGTCCTCAAAATCCTAAAATAAACAACTAGTTCAGGATTTCCAGAAAATCTGAGACCGGCATATTTTTTACCGAATCTGCAATAACCTTTAACCCTAAATAATGGTCAAACATTTCAGGGTCAGGATTAACATGATTGAAATTACGATGTCTCCAAAAAGTCATTGAAGCAGCAGCGTAAACAGTGAAAGCTTGCAAAGAAGCCTTTTCCAGTTCAGTCAATACTATTTCTTTTTGGTAGCCTTTCAAAAGATTACTTGCCTTACTTAAATTCAGTGTTGGACCATCACAACAAAGTCCCACTAAGGTCATACCGATATCAAATATGCGAAAGTAATTAGCCGCCTCTTCAAAATCCATAATACAGACAGTATTTTCAGCTTTATTTATTACAATATTGCTATAGAAAATGTCACTATGAATAAGGGATTTGGGTAAATCTTCTGAAAAGTAGGGTTCAATATAATCTGTGATTTCCTTTAACCATGTTTCAAAGGGTGAGCCAGCAGCATAGGCACCCACTTCGTGGAAATACTCTTTTCCGTAGGTCATCACTTTCGGCAAATAACCAGGAGCTTCTATTTTGTGTAACCTCCCTATCTCCTCTCCAATGGCTTCTAGAATAGGATTGGGAAGGTCTTGGATTACCTCTCCGTCAAGGAAAATTTTAAGCATTACTGGCTTACCCTTCCAATTAGAAATAGGTTTATCAGCACTAATCCTGATTAGTTTTGAAGTTTCGAATTCGTTTTCTGCTAGGTACTCCAACAAATAGGCCAATTCGCTGGCACTTTGCTCTGTTTTTTGTTCGCAAATGGTTAAAACAAATCGTTGGTTCTTTGTTGTGACGAGATAGTTTGTATTCTCTGAACCACCACTTAAAACTGAAAATGATGTTAGGCTTTCAAGGCCATACTGACTGCAGATTTTCGCAATGTCTTGCAGGGTTAATATGGAATACTGCGACATTCTAATTGTTCTTGTTGTGTTTCAAATCCCAGTCCATTTTCATTACCTCTAAAAGTGCTTCTTCTAAATGGGAATGACCACACAAATATACCTTTTCGCACTGTGTTTTGGCTTTTTCGATTGAGTGATGCTTTCCCTCTTCAGGAATATCTTTTACCTGCAAAGCATCTTTTATAACCTGAGGGAATTTGGCCGGATGCGCGGTAGCCAAACAAACCAACTTTTTATCCCCAAGTTTATCTTTTAACTGATGAACAGCAGCCAGGGCGACAGCGCCATGCGGGTCAAGCAAGTAATCTTCGGTGTCAAATACCGTCTTAATTCTATCTAGTGTTTGTTCATCCGAAATACTCGTGGATAAAAATCCCTGAGAATAGGCTTCTTGTGTTTCTCTATCAAACTGAACCTTCCCAGATGCCTTAAATTCATCAGACCACTTTTTAATTTTCGTTGCATCTTCATCCACACAGAAATACAAAAAGCGCCAGAAATTATAGGGCACTAGAATATCAATAGCTGAAGAGGGCGTTTCAAAAATAGGTTGTTTTGAAAATACACCTTCAGAAAAAATGCGATGTAGACAAGCATTCGTATTATTTGCTATTACAAATTTATCCACGGGCAATCCCATTTTACGGGCTAGTCCACCGGCACATAAGTTACCGAAAGCTCCCGAGGGCACTGACATATTGATTTCTTCTCCGATAGTATCCACCACTTGAAGATATCCGTAGAAATAATGAACTGTTTGCATCATGACTCGCCCCCAATTGATGGAGTTCACGCTAGACAGATGGACTTTCTCTTTAAAGGGAATGTTCGCATACAGATTAGCAATCACCAAATCAAGGTCATCTCCGCCATCAGGACAATTCGAAACTCCCACGGGATGAACATTTGAATGAGGCAAAGTCGTCATCTGTCGTTCCTGCTCCTTGGTGATCAATCCTTTAGGATATAATACCCAAGCAGAAAGATTTGATTTTCCTGCAGTAAAATAGGCCGTTGCTGGCCCTGTGTCTCCTGTAGTTGCTACTATGAGTGATTTGAATTCGTTTTTCCTCTTTAAAAAGAAATCCACCAGATTCACAAGAAAAGCCAATCCAACATCCTTAAAGGAAATGGTGGGTCCGTAAAACAGTTCCATGATATATGTGTCTTTTCCAGACCTCAATTTATATAGGGGAATTACTTCGGACTTCTCAAAAGGAGCATAAGCATCCTTCAACAACTTTTTTAGATCAACTTCGGAAATAACCGAAGGGTCAATAAAAAGAGATAAAATCTCAAAAGCTAAATCAACATAGCCTAAACCCTTCCAATCTTTTAGTTGGCCCAAAGATATCTTCGGAAGTTCTGTTGGTACATACAATCCTCCATCGGAGGCAAAGCCATCCAGAATCGCTGTTTCGAAATCAACGGGAGTGCCTCCACCTTTATTACTAACAAATTGAATCATCCCGCTAGCTAGTCTTTTCTTGGTGATTTAAATAAACCGCAGTTGTAATCATGATATCTTGAACCGCAACCCCCGTTAGGTCAACCACGGTTATCTGTTGGTCATTCATCCGTTGTGAATCAGGATTTTGAATTGCAGTACCTAATTCCACTACTTTATCTTCGGAAATAAACCCTTTGGAAACCGCCTGATAAATTTCTCCCCTACTTTGACTTTGAGGAATACTGTCGGC
Source organism: uncultured Flavobacteriaceae bacterium (assembly GCA_947500435.1). GTDB lineage: Bacteria > Bacteroidota > Bacteroidia > Flavobacteriales > Flavobacteriaceae > Maribacter_C. The sequence continues at coordinate 25,797 of CANMRV010000009.1, read as the reverse complement.
AATAACGATATCTGCTTTTTGAAGAACAGAACCATCCAATTCCTGTTTGTCTGAAGTATCAGAACCTACTGCGGTAATATGAGTACCAGGTCGAATGTCATATGCCTTAAGCAGCGCTAATTCAGATGGGGTAGTGGTCACTAACAAATTACAGTTTTTGGCAACTTCAGCTGCTGATTCCGTAATTTGAATATCAAATTCATCGCCCAATTCTTCTTTAAAGCGGTAAGCATTCTCAGCTGTTCTACCCCAAACCCAAACCCTTTTACATGGTTTGGTTTTTTGAAGATATTGTAATTGCATTTTTGCTTGGATACCAGTTCCTAGAATACCGATAGCTTCAATCTTTTTTGGCGCAAAATATTTGGCGGCAACTGCGCCGGCAGCTGCTGTTCTAACATCGGTCAAATATCCTTCATCTAATAAAACAGAAACTGTTTGTCCTGTTTTTTGATTGAATAACAACATCATTCCCTGACTTGAGGGGAGTCCTAAATTCTTATTCTCGTAAAACCCAGAGGCAATTTTGATGACATAGAAATCATCATCTTTGATATATCCGTATTTAATATGAACGTCTCCGGGAGGATTGTCAAATATGAGCTCGCCAACCGGTGGCACTACAGTATTCCCATTGCTATACTGCACAAAGCCCTCCGACATAGCTGCAACAACATTTACATTTTTTAGAAGGGATTTTATTTCTTCTAGTTCAATAATTGTGGTCATGAACAATATTGTTTGTAGCATTAAAAGTAGGCATAAAGAAAAAACCTTCGTATACCAAACCAACTTTTGTCAGCTTAGGTATACAGAGGCCTTCTTTACTGCTATTAAATATAGAAATTGTTCTTTTTCTTTAGACAAACCTTCTAACTGCGTAGGCCCAGGCTATAAATAAAAACTGAAAGGGCAATCGTATTAGAGCGGCATCATGGCTCCCCATGGCTGGTGTATCTGAAAAGACATCCCAAATATGTACAGGTAAGAAGATTAACATTAATATAATTACTCCTGTTGCACCTAATTTAGTATACTTTGGAATGAACATCAAAACTCCCAATACGATTTCTACAACTCCCGACAAATAAACAATCATTGTCTTTGCGGGAAGAAAAGCGGGTACAAAGGGTTCGTAAAACTCGGGTTTTAAAAAGTGTTTTATACCCGCATAAATCAGAAATAAGGATAAAATAATTTGCAATACTTTCCAGACTATTTTCATGTATGTATTATTTAGTGTAGTAATTCTTGGTCATCTCTTCCATAACCCAATTGGTTCTGATGGCTGAATCGCCGGTACTTGGGCATATTCCATTTCCCAATAAATCGTCAACAATGGTTTGTATCAACGGTTGTTGGATGTGATGGGGGAGTTCAAACTCAAAAGTTTCTACCGGATAACCTGACCTTTCTAGAAAAATCTTAGGCTCTCCAAAGAAGCAGATCGAAATTTGTCCCTTCGAACCAATAAAGGTCATTTGGTCTTTTTCTGAGGCTTCGTCGACTGTAAAACACCAAGTACCAGAGCCAATGATTCCGTTTTCAAAAATGAAACTCGAAGAGATAATATCAGCGGCTTGGTATTTTCCGGCTTGATTTCCTGCAAAACCTGCCACTGATTTTATAGGTCCCAAAACATAATCCAAATAGTCTAATTGATGCGCAGCTAAATCAAAAAAATAACCGCCGCCAGAAACATCAGGGTCAATTCTCCAATTCGTCTGCATTGAAGAGGTGATGTTTGCAACAATATCCGGGTCGAGCGTTTTGAACATTTGCACATTTACCATTCTGATATCACCAATAGCATTGTCATCCAAAAGCGATTTCAGTTTTTCAAAATTGGGAAGCCTCCTTCGGTAATAGGCAATATATAAAGAGACATCAGCCTGTTTACAGGCATCTATCATTTCTCGGCACTCAACGGTTGTCCGCGCCATAGGTTTTTCAACATATATCGGCTTGCCAGATTTGGCCGCTTTAATTGTCAAATCTTTATGGGCGTTTGGGGGAGTTGCGATATAGATTGCATTTACGTTTGGGTCGTTAATCAATGCATCTGCATTATTATACCAGGTATCTACACCATGACGCTCCGCATAGTCCTTTGCTTTTTCTCCGTTCCTCCTCATTACCGCAACAAGTTCGGAATTAGCAATTTTCTGCATCGCCGGTGCGCTTTTTACTTCACAAACATCCCCGACACCGAGGATACCCCACCTGACTTTATCTCCCTTAATTTTTTTCTTCATTTGAATTGATTTTGCAAGGCAAGAATATTTTCCCAAACATCGTCATTTACGGGAATACCATTTTTCATATGCTCCGCTCTTCTCTTCTTGGTTTGACTCCCAGGATATTCTATCGATTTCCCTTCTTTTTCGGGCATAGCATTGGTAATATGATTAATAATTTCATCAACTAATTCCTTATGTCTACTGCCATTGTTCATTTGTTCGGCGTCAAAGCAAATAAATACTTGTGAAAGTCCATACTCCGCTTCTAGCTCACCAATTTTTGCGGTTGATTTTCCTGAGGAAAGTAGTGTAACCATTAAATCAACTAGAATTGACATTCCCGAGCCTTTCCAATACCCGGTTGGGAAAAGTCGCTTGGTTGCCAATATCTCCTTGGGGTCCGTTGTATGTTCTCCTCCGGAATCAAATCCACCATCAAAAGGGAGCTCTTTTCCATCCATCGCATATTTTTCCATCTTCCCATATGAGAACTGCGACAAGGACATATCTAAAACTATATGCCCATCATCATGGGGTACTGCCATAATCAGTGGATTATTCCCGGTATTTGCTTCTTTTGCTCCCCATGAAGGCATATTGGGCATGGTGTTGGTAAAGCACATGGCGATACAGCCAGCTTGAGCAGCTTGCCATCCGTAAGAACCTCCACGCATCCAGTGGCTTCCATTTTGAAGTGCAACACATCCCATTCCACTTTCTTTTGCCATTTCGATGGCTCGATTCATACAAAAGTGAGCAGTTAAAGGGCCTGGACCTAATTGTCCATCCCAACGTTCGAAATTCCCAAGTGATAATTGAAGCTTAGGTTTTACCTCTAATTGCACATAGCCATCAGTAATGGTTTTTAGAAAGACCGGAAAACGATTTATACCATGGGAATGATAGCCATCAGCTGTAGAATCTGCAAATATTTTTGCGCAGAGGGAGGCATCGTCTTTAGAAAAACCCGTACCCAAAAGTATCGATTCAAATACTGAAGTTAATTTTTCATATGAGATTGTAGTCATTTTTTTCCTTTGGTAACGAAAGTAATCAAAAAGTAAAAATGAAAAATTTCTATCCAGTTAAATAGAATTACTCACTAGTAAAACACAGGGAAACGACAATAAGCTCAAAATCAATATGTTACTTCTCTTTAATAGAAATGTAAATAAAATACTACATTTTATGTAGTTCATCGACAATATTTGTAATACATCGACGTTTTTAGATGGATTAAACACATAACCCAACTAAAAATGCACTTTAATTATTTAAGAAGCGCTTTCACTCATTTAGCCATTTTAGGTTTAGTAATTGGAAACTCTTCTGACTCAATAGAAACTCATTTCTTTTCTAAAAGTAATGATTTCGTTGTTGAAAACAATCCTCTTCCAAAGCCTAACGAACTATTTATGGATTTTGACGGTGATGGGATCTTAGATGATGATGATCAAGATGACGAAAAACCGTGCTCGTGAGACAGCCGCTTATCTACAGCGGAACGGAATTTCTGAATATCGTTTGCGTTTAGATGGTCAAGGTGAAAATATCATATTAAACCGTTGTGTTGACAATATTGATTGTGAGGAAGAAGAACACGTGCTGAACAGAAGAACAGAATTTATTATCGTAAAAATTTAATACTCAAATACTTTTTTTCAGAAAGAGCTTTGCAATTTCAGTGTCCATACTGATTTGTAAGGCTTTTTTGTTGAAACAGTATGGACAAGCAATTTTCCGCAGACCTTTGGTCTAGCGGTAATATTCTGTATATTTAGTCAGCACATTTCCAAAACCTTATGATTATGGCTGACAAAATCAAAAAAACCAATTCCAATACAGGTCGGAGAGAATTTCTTAAAAAATCAGGAATAGTACTTGTTGGCGGAGCGGTAGCTTATCCCTCAGGTATATACGGGGCAACTTCGTCTATAAAAGATTCTATAATAAAGGTAGGCCTTGTTGGATGCGGTGGTCGTGGTACCGGGGCAGCATCTCAAGCCTTACATGCTGACCCGAATGTTGTATTAACGGCAATGGGCGATGTTTTTGAAGATCGTCTTGAAGGTTCTCTATCTGAGCTTGCACAAATCAAACCAGACCAACTCAAAGTTGACCAAGCGAATAAGTTCATTGGTTTTGATGCCTATCAGAAAGTTATCGATTCCGATGTTGATGTGGTATTATTGACGACACCTCCAGCTTTTAGACCTGACCATTTGGTTGCGGCAATCAATGCCAATAAACATGTCTTTTGTGAAAAACCAGTTGCTGTTGATGCCCCAGGTATTCGTAAAGTTCTGGAAGCTGCAAAACAAGCCAAGGCAAAAAACCTTAATGTTGTCTCTGGCTTTTGTTTTCGTCATGACCTGATGAACAAGGCAACCCTTGAGCGTGTTCATAAGGGTGATATTGGCGAAATAAGATCAGTTACAGCATTTCGTCATGGAGGAGAACTTTGGTACAAAGATCGTCAGCCCGACTGGACTGAAATGACCCACCAAATGCGTAATTGGTATTATTACAATTGGCTTTCTGGGGATTTTATTGTTGAGCAATCTGTGCATAGCTGTGATTTGATTGCTTGGTCCATGGATGATGAAATGCCGATAAAGGCAGTAGGTACTGGAGGAAGACAGGTAAGGGTAGATGAGAAGTATGGTAATATCTATGATCATTTTGCAGTAGAATACGAATATGCAAATGGTTCAAAAGCATGCCTTTTCACAAGACAACAAGCCAATACCAAAGGACGCAATACACTTGAAGTTTTTGGTTCCGATGGAAGCGCACAACTAAATCTATATGGAAAAGCTAAAATAACAGGCAAGAATATTTGGGAGTATCGTGGTGAAAAGAATGATATGTTTCAAGCGGAGCACGACCAACTTTTTGCTGCAATACGAAGTGGTAAGGCAGTGAATGATGGAGAAAAAATGGCTAGTAGTACAATGATGGCTATTCTTGCGCGATCAGCCGGGTACACAGGACAGGAAATAAGTTGGGATGAAGCTATTAATTCGAACGAATCACTTGGTCCTGATTTCAAAGATTATGATTGGAACTATGAATACACCATGCCACCCATTGCGGTTCCTGGTAAGACCAAATTTATATAAACCGCATTATGAAGAAACTTGTTATTCCTTTTATTTTTTTATTATCCTTCAGCTCTATCGTTTCTGGACAAGAGCCAGATATTATTTTTGGAAAGGAAATTCCCTTAGAAGCACTAGTATCAGAATCTACCACTGAACAATCTATTAATTGGATTAATGTAAATACTGATGATGACACTTGGCGTACCGAACAGGATCTCCTTATTTGTAAAGGACTTCCAATTGGCGTAATGCGATCTGAAAAGCAATATGAAAATTTTATTTTAAAAGTAGATTGGAGGCATATGGAAGCCGGTGGAAATTCCGGTATTTTCGTTTGGAGTGACGCTACTCCTGACCCAGAATCCAGATTACCAGGTGGGGTAGAAGTACAAATGTTAGAATTGGACTGGGTGAACTTGAATATGCGTGATGGTAAAAAACCACCCATTGCATACGTCCACGGAGAACTTTTTGGTGTAGGAGGAGTGGAAACTATTCCTGATAATCCAAGAGGAACACGTAGTAAATCTATAGAAAATAGAGCAAAAGGCAAAGAAATTTGGAATAGCTATACTGTCATCTGTGTTGATGGAACAATTAAACTTTCTATAAACGGAAAGTTCGTCAACGGTATAAGTAAATCGACAATCAAAAAAGGGTATTTATGTTTGGAGTCAGAAGGAGCTGAGATTCAATTCCGGAATTTCAAACTTATCGAACTGCCACCTGGAGTAACATCAGAAGAGCAGATAGTAAAAAAGCTCTAATAGCATATACATTGATCTGTAGAGCATTTTGACTAATTCCAATTAGCCTTTCTTAGGCAAGGAGATTGATTTTTATTTAAAATCGGGCCAATATTCTTTTATTTTTTTTCTAAGAAAAGTCACACTGCGTTCCAATTGGCCCATACCATCGACACCGTCTTCGATACTTATCCATCCATTGAAACCTACGCGCTTTAATTCCCTAAAAATAGCATCGTAATCATTTAAGCCTTTGCCAATTTCGCCGTGACGAAGTCTTTTTGCATAACCAATGGCCCCGTTTTCTTCATTACGAAGGTCTTCGATTGTTCCTTCAATTAGATAGCGGTCGCTAGCATGCATGGTCACAACACGATTAGAAATTCGATATAAAAGTTCTAAAGGATCTTCTCCAGCAAGAAAGGCGTTGCTAGGGTCGTAATTAACTCCAAAATTAGGGTGGTCAATTTGATCAACCAACTGACAAAACACATCCATCTTCTGGGCAAATTCAGGATACTCCCAAAAATCGTCTTTGTAATGATTTTCTAAAATCAGGGTAATGCCCAGTTCTTGTGCGTAGGGCAAACACTCATGTATACATTCCGCGGCCAAATCAACACCTTCAGCTATCGAAAGTTCGGGGCGTCTTTGCCCTGAAAGCACTCTGCAGAATGACCCACCTAGTGAGCTGGTCATAGCTATCCAGTGCTTTTGTTTTTGGATTTCTTTTTCGCGAAAACTTGCATCAGGATGTGTAAAATCGGGAGAACAACAAAGCATCGGAATCACCTTTCCATGCTTTTCAACAATTTTTCGGAATTCGGACCAATTGGCTTCATCCGCCATCTCTAAAAAACCCGCATACCATTCCAATCCGTCTACTTTTAGCGAACAGGCCAAATTAATCCATTCAGCAACGGTCATAGTTCCATCTTTGCATAATGCATTCATGAAAGCTTTTGGAAATACGGCTAGTTTTGGCATTTGATTTTATTTTGGTGGATTTCGACCGATTATTGGAAATTGTTCCACCTCAATAACTTGTCCGCTTATCGGTCCGGATTCGTCAGACATCAGGTAAATAGCTGCCATAGCCAATTCTTCAGGTTTGAATAATCTTTTAGCCGGAGCAAATACATCGGGTAGGGTTTTATGCCAGTCATCAGGTTTTCCTTGCTCCCTTTGGTTGATAAACTCATGTTCAGTAAGAATCCAACCAGGATTTATTTGATTTATGCGCACTCCATTCTCACGAAAAAGAGTGTCACCTAGATTACGACTCAAGGTCATCAAAGCTCCTTTTGAAATACTATAGGCCAACAAATTTGGTTCACCGCTCCAGGAATTGATGGAACCAATATTCACTACATTCCCTTTGGATTGCTCCAAGAAGGGAAGGGCAGCCTGAATAATGGCGAATGGAGCGATCGTATTCACCGCCAACATCCGTTCTAGGTAGGGCACAGTAGTAGTATCCAAGTTCGAGGAAGCAACAATTGCAGCATTGTTTACCACGGCATCCAACTTACCGAACGTAGATATAGCTTTTTTTACCAGTTTCTCTGGAGCGTCTTCTTCGGTAATATCAATAGTGAGATGGGTAGCCTTATCTTTATCAAACTCCCGTAGCAGTTCCTGACCCAATTCCTCGCGCAGTCCATTAAGCACTACTTTGGCGCCTTCTTTTATGCTCTGTTTGGCAATGGCGCGGCCTATTCCTGTATAACTTCCCGTAATTAAAATGGCTTTATCCTTTAGTCGCATTTGTTTTAATTTGGTGTTAAAATACTCTTGACAACTTTTCCAGAATGCATTTGTTCGAAGGCCTCGTGCCAATCGTTCAGTTTCCAAACTCCACCAATAATCGGCTTGACATCTAAACTCCCTGAAGATAAGAGGAATAATACCTTCTCCCAAATAGGCCAGTTATGACTAAAACTACCTTGTAAGGTCACATTTTTTTGGATTAATGGGTCAAGGGAGAAATTCATCGGTTGCGGTCCCCATCCGACTTTTGTGATATGACCGTTCGGGCGCACATACTCCAAAGCCAACTTCAAAGTCGCACTCACTCCAGCTGCGTCAACAACACAATCAACTCCCATACCATCATATTCGTTGGCCCATTCAGTGGCGTCACCAACTATTGTATCACATCCGTACTGTTTTGCAATTTCAAGTCGACCGGCGTCAGTGGCCAATCCAACTATTGCAACTTCAGCTCCCGCCAGTTTGGCCATGGCTGCGCATAGAATCCCTATCGTGCCTGGACCTAAAACCAAAACCCTATCGCCAGGGCTGATTTGCGAATTCACTAAAACGGCATTATAAGCTACAGAACAAGGTTCTGTTAGGCACGCTTCTTCAAAAGGTAAACTTTCAGGTACTTTGTGTAAACATCTAGCCGGAACACTAACAAAGCGTGTCATGGCTCCATTTACACCATATCCAAACCCCTTTCTTGTAGGATCTAAATTATAAAGTCCCTGTCTTGTTAGTGGGCTGTTACTATTGATAATTGCAGCGGTTTCGCTAACCACCCGATCACCTTCTTTCCAATCGGAAACGTTGCTGCCCAATTCTGCAATATGTCCCCCAAACTCATGTCCCAGAACCACGGGATAATTAACAGCCCAACTATGATCGGAGGTCCATTGATGCAAATCACTGCCGCAAACACCAACATTAACCACCTCCAAAAGCACATCATCAGGGCCAATTGTTGGTTTATCGACTTCCCGAAGTTCAACACTTCCTTTTTGCTCGGCATAGTTTACGACGGCTATAGATTTCATAGGATGGGATTAATATTTTTTAGACATTTTGATAGGAATGAATTTTAGTACATATCAAACGAAGTGAACTTTCGAGATATCCATCCGCAGTTCTGAAGGAGTCTGCATCAATAGTGAGCGGCGCTCCTAAAACCACCATAGGTGCACCATAGCTGGGACACTGTATGGCCTCTTCTAAGGATAATCCGCCAACAGCCTGAACTGGTACACTAACTGCTTCAACTACTTCACGAAGCTGGTCTAAGGGGCTCGGCATCCTCATTCCGTTAGCCGCAATACCTCTTCGTTCATCGTAACCAATATGATGAATGATGTAATCACAACCCAGGTTTTCGAGCCACTTGGCTCCCTTAACCATATCAGGACAACCAAGATTATCGCCCATTACTTTAACTCCATAATCTTTACCAGCTTTCACTACTACCTTCACGGTTTCTTCATGTGCCCTTGCCATAACCACGACATAGGTAGCACCAGCTTTGGCCATCATTTCTGTTTCTAAGTAACCACCGTCCATTGTTTTGAGGTCGGCGACAATGGGTGTTTTGGGAAAGGCTTCCCGCAACTTACGAACGCCGTGTAATCCTTCAGCCAATAGGAGAGGAGTACCTGCTTCTAACCAATCGACTCCCGCCCGCAGTGCCATCGCGGCAGTTTCCAATGCTTCATCAATATTTGTTAAGTCTAATGAAATTTGAACTATGGGCTTCATCTTATAAATATAGAGATTTACAACTAGAGCACACCCAATATATGCTGTGCCTCAATGCCGATTCGATTTTTGGTCTCTTTCGTAATATACTTACTTTGATCCAATTGCTGAGGCTGGTCTGGAGTACAAAAATAACTATGGATGCTTCTTCGATACTTTTCCGTTTCATTGGTAGTTCCACCATGCCAAACATGGGAATTGAAAATAAATACCGATCCCGCAGGAGCTTGAATCAAAATCTCATCAGGATGTGGAAGACTCGTATCTTCAATTACATCTTGGGGTAGTTGTTTTGATTTATGTGTGCCCGGTACAATTCGAGTAGCTCCATTGTTTTTGGTAAAATCATCTAACAGCCAAACGGTATTACAGACTTTAAAGCCCCCATCTGGAACGGCATTTCCATAATCTACATGCAAGTTTTGAAGTCCCTGGCCCGGTTTTGCAGCTCTATAGTTTAATGACGAAAGCTTGAATTGATTACCTAAAACCGTTTCAATTGCGGCAAGGACTTTCGGATGGGTGTAAAAAATATCAAAAATTGAACCCTTATTCACCAAATCCGCTAAACGGTCAGCACCCGCTTCTTTAGGGTGACGAATGTATTTGGAATCAAATAATTCTGACCCAGCATTTTCACCCTCCGATGCAATCAATTCATCAATGCGTTTATTAACTAAAAGCACTTCAGAGTTTGATAACAGTTGACCAAGAGGAAGATATCCATCTCGATCTAAAGCTTCAATTTCCTTTTCACTAAGCATTTCAACTGTTTAAAATATTTACTACAATTTACGAATTAGTTGGATTTAATTATCAAAAAGGAATATGAGAGAATTAAAGTTATATTTGATTTAGAAAAGAAATTAATCCAACATAGTCCAGATGAGCAATCCAACAACCAATAACCGAAGAAATTTTGTAAAGCAATCTGGCTTGTTGCTGTCTGCAGCGATGTTACCAATATCCAGCTTTTCCATGGAAAATAAACCGAAGTTTAAAATGGGATTGCAACTTTTCACCATTCGCGATGCCATGGCGAAAGACCCTATTGACACTTTAAAAAAAGTTCGCGCTTTGGGTTATGAAGATTCAGAATTATTTGGATATGATGGGGAAAATAGCACTTATTATGGCATGAAGGCCAAGGAGTTTAAAAGTGTAATCGACGATTTGGACTTTACAGTAACTAGCGGTCATTATGATTTTTCAAGCTATTTTATGAAACCTTTTGAGGAACTTCAAGGCTATCTAGAGCAATGCATTGAGGGTTCACATGTGATAGGAGCGAAATATATTACCTGGCCTTGGTTAGCACCTGAATATAGAAATATGGATGGTTTTAAGCAATTGTCTGAAAAGCTAAACAAAATGGGTGAGATAGTAAATAAAGGTGGATTGGGTTTTGCTTACCACAACCACGATTTTGAATTTACGGACCATCACGGTGAAAAAGGTTACGACGTGATTTTATACGATACAGACCCTGAGTTGGTCAAACTGCAAATGGATATGTATTGGGTAGAACATTCTTCAAAAAAGAGTCCAAAACAATTGATAACAGAACACCCGGGGCGTTATGTGATGTGGCATATCAAGGATATGGACAAAGTTACCCGGGACTACACCGAACTGGGCAATGGTTCTATAGATTATATTGAAATGTTATCAGATATTGACACCGATGCCTTGCAATATTACTATCTAGAACAGGGTGGGAACTATGCGAGCAACTCGATGCAAAGTATTACAGACAGTGCCGTCTATTTTAAAAAGTATCTGCAAAAATTCCTTTAAAAGAGTTTGTTGCTTTTCAACTCCTTAGCCCAGGCTGAGAAAAGTGTAGCAAATAGCTATAACAAAAAGTAGTATCAACCCTATTGCAAGTAATAAAATTGACCGATTGACATTTTTGAACTTTGCAGCGGCTATTTTGGAGTTCACAAAGATTTGCTGACCTAATTGATCAAATAATTCTTTTTCATCTAGACTTACCTTATAAAAGCTTTTTGAAAACGCCTTTATATCGCCAAATTTCGAAATTACATCCCCAAAAAAGAACATGTTCTTTTCATATTTGGCTTCAATTCTGGGCATAAAACAACGAATACTGAAGAACACTGAAGCGAGGGTTGAAATAATCCAAAATCCTATCAGAATATACAAGAAAAAGTAATCAGAAGCTTTTTCAAGAACTAAATCGATGCTGTTGTAGATGAAATTGAACAGAATTCCATAGAAAGAGAGGATTAATCCTGCTTTAATCTCAGAAGATTTTATTTGTCCGGCTACGTAATTAACGCTTCCCCAATAATGATCTACTAGCTCTTCGCGATGCGATCCCGAATTCGAATGTTCTTCCTTTTGAAAGCTGGTTGGCTTTTCTGATTTTGTTGCTTCATTTGCATGTTCCATTGTTATTGGTTTAGTAGTGTGGGGGAACAATTTTTTCTGGCTCGCTATTGGGAAAGATAATAAATATGCTTGACACTTTTAAGAAGGTTTACTACTTCTTAAAATGACTGCTAAATATCTCCTGATAACAACTTTTGGTTATTCGAATTGAAAAAAGAATACTTCGGACAAATAGTTTTGTTTTTTAATCTATATGGTTTTTTTTGACTAAATTCATCACCGAGATACTTTCCCCACATACCAATTATTCCCCCAGAATAACAAATTAAATTTACACATCAATCAGTTTTTTAAGCTGTGATGTAACCAGACGTATTAACAAAACAAACTAAAACTAACTTTATGAAAACCACCGTTTCTTCGATGCTATTTATAGCATCTATCATGCTGTTCGCAAGCTCCACTCTTTTAGCACAGCAAACTCACACTATCACGCTCAATGTAAATACTGAGGAAGTACGGAAACCCAATGCTAGTGAATCTTGTGACTTTGGACAAGATCCAGATATTTCTAATGAGGACTTTACTATTGAAGCAAACGTAGGTGACACCATTATTTGGGAAGGGGTCTCATCTAATGCGCCAGATACTGATGTTGTAAATATTATTTCAATCAACCATGAAGGTGGTAAAAATGTATTCTCACAAAATGTTATTAGAGGTGATGGACAAACGGTTACTGCAGTTGTGGAAAATGGAGATGAGGGAGACGAAGATAAGTATGCAATTTCTTTTACGGTACTGAATAATGGAAGAAAGCGAAATGGTATGTTCCGAATTGATCCTAAGATTAAAATAGGACGATAACTAGGGGTAGCTTCATTTTACCGCTATGAAGAATCATTTAATATTTATAGAAAGTAATGTAAAGAAGATTCGTGCGCTAGTGGGTCTTTTTTGTATTTGCTTTAATTGTTTCGGTCAAGATAAACAGTTCGCTGACAGTTTAGAAATCGAATATAATTCAGGAAATTTTTCCAAGAATGGAGAGCTATGGACTCTAGAAAAACTGGCATATCAACATCCAAACCCAGATAAGGCATTATATTTTAGCGAACAACTATTGGCACGTGCGCAAGAATTGGATTCTATTGATTACGTGATTGACGCCTATTTACAAAAAGGGAATGCGCTACGTTTAAAAGGAGATGTAAGCGTCGCTTTACAAAGTTACTTCAACGGTGTAAAAATCGCGTCGGAAGAAAATCAAAATCGCAAATTAGGTCAATTATACATTACCATTGCGGATGTTTATTCCATAATGGGTAATCGCAACAATACTATTCTTTACTATAAGAAGGCCATAACAATTTTAAAGGAGGAAGGCGATTCTATTAATTATGCTTCGGCTTTGGAAAATTTAGGAGACGAGTATAACCTGAATTTTTCTAAGCCGGATTCTGCCCTAATCCTATTTAAACAATCTGGGGCAATATTTAAAGCACTTGGCAACCAAACTGGTATAGCCTATAATCTAGGTAACACGGGACTTGCTTATGCACAAAAAGGTGATAATATCTCCGCAGAAAAAAATATAACACAAGCTATAGAACTGCTCACCGAGCTTGGGGACTATTATCCAATCTGTGTTTACTTGACTTACATGTCCGACATTTATGCGGAACGAAAAGATTTGAAATCCGCATTCAGCTACGCAGAAAAAAGCCTAGAACTCGCAAAACGATACGGACTTAAAGACCAAATAAGTGATGCAGATCTTCAGTTATCAGAATTGCATGAACAAATGGGAAATGCTTCGGAAGCTCTAAAATATTATAGAAATCATATTACATATAAGGATAGCGTAAGAAACATAAGTTCAGTGCAACAAATGGCCAACCTTGAAATGGCGCAAAAACAATCTGAAGTCGACCTCTTGAATGAACAAAAAAGAACACAGCAGATTATCTCAATTTCGATTGCAGTTGCCCTTTTTCTCATCGGGCTACTTGCTTTCGGACTGTATCGAAGAAATAACTTTATCAAGCGCACCAATACCATAATTGCCAATGAAAGAGATCGTTCAGATTCGTTGTTGCTCAATATTCTTCCTGAAGAAACGGCCTTAGAACTTAAAGAAAATGGTAAAGTAAAAGCTAAAAAATTCGATTCCGTTACCGTTTTATTTACCGATTTTAAGGGTTTTACTACCTATGCCGAAAATTTGCCCCCTGAAGAATTGGTGGAAAGCGTAGATTACTATTTTTCCAAATTCGATGAAATAATTGAAAAGCACGGATTGGAGAAAATTAAAACTGTTGGGGATGCCTATATGTGTGCTGGTGGACTGCCCTTCCCTACAGAAGACCATGCTCTTAAAATGGTGCATGCAGCATTTGAAATTGCAGAATTTGTTGCTGTAACAAAAGAACGCGAGGGTGAAAATGACATCAATTTTGATGTTCGAATTGGAATTAATACCGGTCCTGTAGTTGCCGGGGTGGTAGGCACTAAAAAATTCGCTTATGATATCTGGGGAGATACCGTGAATGTGGCATCTAGAATGGAAACAATGTCAGAAGTCGGACGCATTAATATTTCTGAAAACACCTATGAATTAGTCCAGAATCATTTTAATTGTGAGCATAGAGGTGAAATTTACGTTAAAAACCGGGGAATGATGCCAATGTATTTCGTCAATGGTGCAAAGTAGTTTAGAAAGTTACTTGCTCGAAAACCTATTTAAATCCAATCTTCTTAATTCCCGCGTGGCTTATTTTAATCGCGTCAAGGGGCTTCATACCGTCAAAGGTCATGTCTTGTTCTACCATATAGAACTTCATCCCAGATAACTTCTTTTGCTTCAGGATTTTGGCAAAATTGATAGTTCCCTTCCCAACAGGAGCAAAACGACCTTGATCATCCATATCTTTTACATGCCACATTTTAAAGCGTTTTGGGTACTTTTTAAAATAGGCTAGGGGGTCAGCACCAGCTTTGGTAACCCAAAATAAGTCCATTTGAAAATTCACGTATTTGGGATTACAATTTTCCAGAAGATAATCGATTGGTATTACTCCATTTGCATCTTTCTTAAACTCAAAATCATGATTGTGATATAGGAGTTTGAGTCCGGCTTTGCGTGCCTGTTCCCCCATAACATCTAGGGTTTTAGCAAGCTCTTCAACAGTGCAACTCATACTCATAGTTGCTGTTGCATTATCATAGTTGAACCATCCCATCGGTGGAATAGGCACTACAAAGTATTTGAATCCGGCGGCTTTGGCATCAGCGAACATCGTATTCATGTTCTCTAAGGTAACATCAGACTGGTGTGTACTGACCGGTTTTAAGTTTAACTGTTTTACATAGGATTTAAAGTCTTTCGGAGACATTCCGTAGTACATGCCACCCTTGTATCCCGCAGCTTCAATATTTTTATATCCTGTTTCGGCAACGGCCTGCAGTGTTGCTTTAGCATTAGTTCCCATATCATCACGCACCGTGTAAAGAGCCAAACCTCCCATTTGATTTTGTGCGGAAATGTTATGCGTTGCTATAAACGTCAGAATTAATGTAGCCTGAAATACTCTTTGGATTGCTTTTTTCATTATCATCATACTAGTTCCCTGCTAAAATAGGAATAAAATGCAATTGCCAAGGCTTCTAACGTAAAACGAATTTTACCGCAAGGGATTTATCGTCAATACCGTTGCTAATTGGCCAGAAGATGCTATTTTTGGGTGGTAAGCATACTAATAACAAACATTTATGAAAACTTCGCTTTATTCTATTCTAAATTTAATGCTACTGTTACTTTTCATAACATTCTCTTCATGCAAGGAGGGAGAGAAGAACCAAGAAGCCGAACCCGAACCATTGGTACAATATGAAGAATCCGCATCGGCACTTCCGATTGAAAAACTAAAACTTCCTGAAGGGTTTAAAATCGAGGTTTATGCTGATAGTATTGACGGTGCACGTTCAATGGCCATGGGCGATGATGGAACCCTATTTGTGGGAACTCGAAACGAAGGAAAAGTATATGCAATACAAGATCGCGACAAAGATTTTAGAGCGGACAATGTTATTGTTTTGGATACAGGCTTGCAAGCACCTAATGGAATTGCCATTAGGAAAGGAGCACTATATGTTGCGGAAGTTGGGCGATTGCTGCGTTATGACAATATCGAAGCGCATTTAGGCGGCGTTCCAAAACCTGAAGTTGTATATGATGATTACCCTACGGAATTTCACCATGGATGGAAATATATAGCTTTCGGACCGGATGATAAACTATACGTTCCGGTTGGTGCACCCTGTAATATTTGTGATTCCACGGTATCGGACAAGCGTTTTGCTAGTATTACCCGAATGGACCCAGATGGTAGTAATCGCGAAATTTATGCCCATGGAGTCCGGAATACAGTTGGTTTTACCTGGCACCCAGAAAGCAAAGAGATGTACTTCACGGATAATGGAAGAGATATGTTAGGTGACGATATACCACCTTGTGAATTGAACCGAGTAACCGAGGCAGGACAACATTTCGGATATCCTTATTGTCATGGAGGCATTGTGAAAGATCCTGAATTCGGAGATCAACGCCCCTGTGAAGATTTTGTAGCGCCTGTTCAAGCTATGGGTGCACATGTTGCTCCTTTGGGAGTCAAATTTTATACGGGTGATATGTTTCCCGAAAAATACAAACAGTATGCTTTCATCGCGGAGCATGGCTCTTGGAACCGTTCTAAAAAAGTCGGGTATAAAATCTCTTTGGTGAAATTGGAAAATGGAAAGTCCGTTGCCTATGATACTTTTTTAGAGGGATGGCTTGATGAGGCCGAGCAAGAACGATTTGGCAGACCTGTTGACCTTTTATTTTTAGAAGATGGTTCTTTATTAATTTCCGATGACTTTGGGGATGCTATTTATCGGGTTACCTATACAGGAGGTCAGTTAGCAAGTAACTAAAAAGCGCATTCCGTAGGTCTTATGCAAAAATCCATTTACATAACTCTTTTAATAACAGTATCACTTTCTTTCTTTCAGTGCAAAGGTCAGGAAATTGATATAGCCGATGCTTACACTTACAAATCCGGAGATCAAAACGGGATAGGGAAATGGTATATGGGACGCGAAATTGCCCATGTAATGGGCTTTCAGGGAATGCGTTGGCTAGAACGTCCTGAACGTGAAAAAGAAGAAAACACGACTACTTTACTACAAAATCTGGATATTCAATCCGGTGATACGATTGCAGATATCGGAGCTGGTTCGGGATATCATGTATTTAAAATGGCGCCCAAAGCTAAAACTGGAATTGTATATGCCGTAGATATTCAAGACGAAATGTTGGCAGAACTCCGAAGTAAAAAAGAAAAAGGGGGAGTCAAGAATATTGAAATCTTAAAAGGAAGTGAAAAAAGTGTCAATCTTCCCGAAAACTCCGTCGATAAAATCCTTATTGTCGATGTATACCATGAACTTAGCTATCCCATAGAAATTATTGCTTCTATAAAAAAAGCATTACGGAAAGAAGGCAAACTCTTTCTTATCGAATACCGCGGCGAAGACGAAAACGTTCCTATCAAAAAACTTCACAAAATGACCGAAGATCAAGCCGTCAAAGAAATGAAAGCAGCTGGACTAATATTGGAAAAAAATATTGATAATCTCCCCTGGCAACATTGTATGGTATTTGTGAAGGAGTGATTTTACAATTATCCTACCTAAGGTAAATTCCCAGGGACTACTTCTTTTCTATTTCAACAAATCGCGCACGCTCCATAAAATAGTCTTCAAAACGTTTCAGCCTTGGGTCCAAAGCTTCTGCATATAACACGTATTGACATTTTCTTATACTTTGTGTCGTTGTAATAAGTGCTGTGTATTCACTTTTTTGTATCAGGAATTCTGCATCTTCTATGCTGCATATTTTTAATTCTGAAATACTTACACCATTACTTAAAAACAGCTTGTGTAATGTTTTTGGTGTTGTAATAAGAACGTCAATGCCCATATAGATTTCGGATTTTTGAACATCAATATGTAATTGCTCATAGCTAGCATAAACTCGTACTGAACTATACTTGGTGTACTTCAAAAAGGCATCGTAGAATTCTAAGACCTTACTTTTGTTTTCAACAATCACGAGAGCTCTTGGGGCATTTCCTACGGCCTCGCATTTTAGTTTGTGTAAGGTAGTTAGTATTAAACTGGTTGTCTTTCCACTGTCTTTTGGAGCAATGCAAAAAACGTTGGCACCACTTTTTATAATAGGAATGCTGTTTTTTTGAAAAAGAGTAGGTTCTTCTATGGAAAAACGTTCAAGCGCTTCAAGCAAGTGAGGATGTAATTTTTTAAAGGACATATTTCATTGAGAATATAGATGGAAGGGAAAACAAAAGCATTTCGCTTATACAAATATAAAGCCTCAGAAACTATTTCATGCAAGATTGAAGTATTCGGTAGCGGTAAACCGTCCATGGGAGGGGACAGTAATGCCTGTCCGCCAACAGGCAGGTGTTTAGAATAGTATTGTCTGAATTATTTAAAGTGCCATACTATGCCTATTTGTTTTACGTTAGAAACATGTATTCAATGATTTTAAATGGGCTTTCTTATGAAGAATATATTTTATCTCCTTCTTGCATCTCTTGTACTGGTTTCTTGTTCTTCAGACAATGATGAACCAATTACACCCATAGACAAGGAAACTATAGTTACAGAGGGAAAACAAGTATTTCGTATTGATTTAAAAGAATTAGCAGCCAAAAATATATCTCCCGGAAGTCAAAAAAATCTGGAACCTGCCTTTGTTCTATTAAGTATAAACGATACTGACGGAAATTCTATTCTTACAAGGGAAAAGATTGCATTGAAGAAAGTTGAGGACAGTTATGTTACATCTGAAATTACTTTAGAATCTGGTACTTATACAGTAACGGAATTCATTGTAACCGATGCCAATGGCGTAGTGATTTCGCTAGCTCCGAAAGAAGATTCAGTCTTAGCTCAATTCGTTACTAAGCCCTTACCCTTCGATTTTGTTGTTTCACCTGACGAAACCAAAGAAGTGGCTACAGACAATATTAATGCCGCTGGGTATACTTCGGTTGATTTCGGTTATGCAGGACTAACTTTGACCTTTCCTGAGAGCACTGATTTCTTTAGCCTAACCGTTGATGATTCTATTGAGCTTACTCCTAAAATCCTAAATTTAAAATCTATTACCGGTTCTACATACTTAGTAGACTGGGGAGATGGTGTAATAGAAGAATATGTGTCTACCATAAATGATTCAGGTATTGAAAATAAAATATCGCATACCTATACACAGAATGATACATATACCATAAATATTAGTGGAGCCATCGAGGCAATTGAACTCTTGGAATTTGGTAGTGATCAGGAAAGCGATTGGCAAAGCCATATAACTTCCGTCTCTATTGAAAAATTGACATTGCTTAAATCTTGCCTACTATACTCCGGCAATCTCGCAAGCCTGAATACCTCTGAAAATTTGGCGTTGGAAATCTTAGGGCTTGGGTATAATCAGATTACGAGTTTAGATTTGACCAATAATCCGAATTTAAAATCAGTTTTGATACGGTACAATGAGTTAACCGAGATTAACCTATCACAAAATCCAAATGTGGAAATCCTTTGGGTTAATGGTAATCAGATTTCAGCCCTAGACCTGACTAATAATTCTAAATTAAAACAAGTTTTTGCTCGAGAAAACAACCTAAGTAGTATTGACTTTTCAAATAATTTGAATTTGGAATGGTTCGATATAGCGAACAATGCAATAACGTCTATTGACATTTCGTCAAATCTGGCATTAAAGGAAATCAATGTAGGCGCAAATAATCTTCAAAGCATTGACCTGTCAAAAAATACAAATCTCATTCGCGCGGAATTGTATACAAATCAATTGACTTCCATTGATTTATCGGCAAATGTAAAGTTGAAAGATTTGTATATAGAAGAGAATAATTTGACAGCTATAGATTTATCCGCCAATCTGGACTTAGAACGACTCTATATTAAGAACAATAATTTCAATAATCTTGATATCTCACTGAATACCAAAATATCTCATTTAAACATTGGGGATAACCAATTTAATGAAACCAAACTAGATCAAATAGTTAATCTGATGTACGACCAAATAGTGTCTGATGCTATTATGAACGGATATATCAACTATTTAAATAACCCGGGAACTTCGGCGGTCTCTAACACGACCGTCTCAAAAATAAATGACTTGATTGTTAATTACGGTTGGTCATTTAATAATGGTTAGGAGCTCTAAAATAGTATTCTTATAAGCCCTCTTATGTAATTTTCATTTTTATGAAGAGACCTATTAACGCATGTATAATAGGAGGGAAGGCAGTGCTTTAGAAATGGCTATACCACTAAAAAATCTTCTTCAAAACTACATATGAAATCGTGTATATACTTTCTATTACGATGTTCCTTTTTCACAACCAAATAGTGTTTTCGTTTCAAACCATTTTTTCCAATACGTTTAAATACCAATTCTTTTGATAATTTAAAAGGATTTAATTGCCATTTTGGGGCGCACATAATACCCATGTTAGCATTTATCAATGATAAGGTGATTTCAGTAAACGGAATTGCAGAAATTTTAATTGGGTTTATTTTATTGGGCTTTAGAAATTGTTCATAAACGGCAACTCCTTCCAATGGGAAAGAATTAATCAACAAATGCACATTTTCAAAATGACTTGCATCTATATAGTCCATTTTGTTTAATTGATGCTCTTGATGCATAATGGCAAAAACTTCATCTTTAAAAACCAGTATAGTTGAAAGGTCATCAGATTCAGGTTTTGAAGTCACAATCGCTATGTCTATATCCTCAGATAATACTTGTGATATGGTTTGATGTGTTGCCCCAAGCGTTACATCGATGTCGATTTCAGGGTAGAGAACACCCATTTTTTGAATAAACGATGGAATAGAATGAAAAAAAGATTGACATTCAGCACTCAATTTAATAGCACCTTTTGAGCCTTCTTTAATCTGTTTTATAGCACTAAAACCTTCATCAATTGAACTGAATAGCTTATTCGCCAATTTATATAGTTCAGAACCTTCTTGGGTTAATTCCCATTTATTTCTTGTCCTATGAAAGACTTTAAAGCCTAATCGCTCTTCTAACTCCCGCAATTGATGACTTAATGCGGACTGTGTTAAAAAGAGTCGTTCCGTAGCATTGGCAATACTACCTTCTTCGGCAATTGTTTTTATCAATCTGAAATATTTAAGTTCCATGAGAGCAAAGATAAGGTGCTTGTGTATTTGTTGTAATTGAGAATTTTTCAATGATGCTCTCAAAATCTCTCAATTAGGTTTCGAACAAATAGCAGAAGTCCAGCATAGTTTTATGGACATAAAAGGTGCCTAACAAACAAAACATGAAAACAATAGGATTAATTGGAGGTATGAGCTGGGAATCATCAAAACTTTACTATGAGTTTTTGAATACCAAGGCAAAAGAACTCTTAGGGGGTTCACATTCTGCAAAATGCATTATGGTTTCGGTTGATTTTGCAGATATAGAACGCTTGACTTTTAAAGGCGAATGGAAAGCTATTGGAGAACTCATGAAACAAGCTGCACAACAATTAGAAAGGGCAGGAGCGGACCAAATTTTACTATGTACAAACACCATACATATTGTTGGTCATTATATTTCTGAAAATACAAGTATTCCTTTTCTTCATATCGCTACTACAACTGGAGAAGCCATCAAAAAAAGAAGGATAAAAAAAGTAGCATTGCTAGGCACAAAATTCACCATGGAAAAAGATTTTTACACCAAAACTTTAATTGATGATTTTGGACTTGAAATTCTGATTCCGGACATCAATGATAGACAAATCGTTCATGATGTTATCTATAATGAATTGGTAAAAGGGCAGTTTACAAATTCTTCGAGACAAAAAATTATTAAGATAATAAAAGAACTACAAGGCCAAGGAGCAGAAGGTGTTATTTTAGGCTGTACAGAATTGCCTATTTTAATCTCAAAAGCAGATGTCGAAATTCCAATATTTGATACAGGCAGAATTCATGCTTATAATGCGATTGAATGGAGTTTAAGGCATTAATCTTAACAATCCAACTCAAAAAATACAATGGGTTTTTTAATCAAAAAATTATGAAAACTATCAAAATAATAATACTCTTATCAATATCTAGGATATTCTTTTTTCTCATACCAATTACTTCATTCTCTCAAGAGAAGCAATTAAAAGATCATGTGCTTTTTTATAGTTCCTTTGACGGAAAACTATCCGCAGATATAGCGATTGGCGATGCAATGATTTATACAGCGGAAAACTATAAAGAAGCAGCTAATGCTAAACCAGGTTTAAATGACCCAAATGTTGTTTTAGCCAAAGGAAAAGGCATAATAGGTGATGCAATTCATTTTAAAGAAGCAAAAACGTCTGCTGTTTTTTATAAAGCCTTTAAAAATGTGGGATATAATAATTCTTCATGGAGTGGTACCATATCATTTTGGTTGCGATTAGACCCTAACAAAGATTTAGCCCCTAACTATTGTGACCCCATTTGCATTACCGATTCCAAATGGAGCGATGCTGGCTTATGGGTAGATTTCACAGATCATAACCCAAGAAGATTTAGACTAGGAGCGATGGGAGATATAGCCGTGTGGGACCCAAATAGTGATAGCGACGAAACAGATTGGAATAAGCGAACAGTTACGGTAAATCCGTCTCCATTTCAATCAAAAACATGGACACATGTCGCCATTGTTTTTTCAAAAGTAAATACAAAAACAGAGTCTGAATTCAAATTATATATAAATGATAAACTTCAAGGGGTAGTAAAAGATATTAATGATCCATTTACTTGGGAAGCTGAAAATGGAAAAATCATGTTAGGTTTAGGTTATATTGGACTGATGGATGAGCTTAGTGTTTTTGACAAACCTTTAGATGCTAATGAAGTGAAATCCCTGTACGAACTTAAGAATGGCATAAAATCTTTATTCTTATCTCCTGAGTCAAGGAATAAGCTTTGAGCGTAACCACCAAAAACAAACAGGAAAACGTGAAATTTACTTAATAACTTATCGCTATTTGATACCCGCCTGCCAGCGGGCAGGTAACGTCGGATTATAAAACGTTTATGTTCTATAATGTCTTGCATTATGCGGCATAAAAATGGAAGGTCTAGTAGACCTTTCTTTTTTTGAGCGAGTTGTAGCGTTGGAACTGGGTAAAGCAAAGTAATTGGTACTGTTTCTCCTTTAAATTTATCTGCTAAAATATTTCTTCTGAAAAGGCAATGGAACACTTATTATTCGAGCCGACGATAGGAGGGGAGTGTAATGTGTGTGTGGAATGGACCATAATGCGATAAGTCACAATAAATTGTTATATAACTATTGTAATTGTTTATTAATTGTTTTAAATTTAACACCAGCTCTAAATGAGCTAACAATTTAATTTTTAACCGTTAACACTTTATTTATTATGAAGAACACATTAAAAAGTTCCCTAAGACTGATTGCTTGTGGATTACTTTTCAGCGCCTTACTTTTCACCTCTTGCTCTGAAGAAGCATTAGAGACCGTTGCTCCAATTGCTCCCGATGCACAAGATTTTTCTTTTGCCTTAAAGTCGGACCCAATTGAACCCATTATCATTGATGATTTAGGGACTACAGATTTAAAAACCACCGAAGCAGCGGGCGTTGACCGAGGACGTTTCAATATTACTTTAAAATATGTAGTACCACCAACTCCTGAACAAAGGGAAGTTTTTGAAGCGGCGGCAGCTCGTTGGGAAAGAATTATTATAAAAGATGTTCCCTCGTTTACCGGTGCGATACCCTCCGCCTTTGAAGATGTACCGGATATTGAAGGTACCGTTGATGACATTGTTATTGAGGTAAAACTTGCATTTATTGATGGCCCTTTTGGCATACTTGGTCGCGCAGGGCCTAGATTTGTTCGTACCGATGATTTCTTAACCTTGAGCGGAGTTATGGAATTTGATTCCGCTGATTTGGACTTTCTTGCGCAACCTGAAGTAGATTTATTTGAAGAGGTCATAGTTCACGAAATGGGGCATGTATTAGGTATTGGTACACTTTGGAATATTAATGCTCCAGAATTTAATTTCTCTAGAAATCTACTTACCGGAACTTTTGAACAACCATACTTTGCTGGAAGAAAGGCTAATGTATTTTGGAATGCTGAAGGTGGAACTAACGAACTGCCAATTGAAAACGATTTTGGACCTGGCACTAGATTTGGGCACTGGAAAGAATCTACAATGAACAACGAATTGATGACGGGCTTTTTAAATTTAGGTGAAAACCCATTAAGTCGCATTACCGCAGGGTCTATGAGAGATCTAGGTTATGGTTCGGCTTCAGTTGGAGAATCTTATGATTTGCCACGTGGTACTCCTGGCGTGGACATCAACGAGCTTGGTCTCGAGGGAAGCGCAGATAACCCTGGCATTAACATCGCCCAAATGGAAGAATTACTTCAACCTATCGGTTTTGTAAATATGAAGAAGAAGTAAGTAGGGCTGAAATTGGATTTTTCTAAGCCATATGTGCTTAAAAGACAAAAGCAAAACAAAAAGAGCTTGTAACAACCAAAGGGTTGATTCACAAGCTCTTTTAATTTGGAATTTGTTTAGGTTACTTATAACTTATTGCTATTTGATATAATGTTCCGCGTTATGAAACTTGAGCTTTGATTAAAAGCGAAAGTTGTTACCATCTTCATTGATTTTTTTCTTTCTAAAACTTTCTCTTAATGAGGTAATGGAACACTTATTAAAGGAGTCGACGGTAGTAGGGGAGTGTAATGTGTGTGGAATGATAATGTAACGCTAATTATATAGATTTCAGGTAGTTCATCGAATAATTAGAATAAAAAGTAGGGTATGAGCATTCTCCATTGTTAAATCGTGCTCAGACCTCTTATTTTGGGGCTAAGCCAAATAAAATCTTAACCTATGAAATCCAACTTTTTTTCAATTTCGATTATTGTCTTCAGCTTCCTTTTTATAGGTTGCTCTAACAACGAGACTGCCAGTGATTACGGCCGGTTAAAGGTTCAGTTAACAGACGCTCCATTTCCGCATGACTTGGTTTCCGAGGCCAACGTGACTATTTTTAAGGTCGATGCCCGCTACAAAGGGAATATGGATTTAGATACGCAGGCTAACGATAGTACTGACGTTACCGTCGAAACCGATAAAGGAAAGCCTTTCATTGTCCTTATGGAAAATGAAGTACAGGTAAATCTTTTGGAATTGACCAATGGCGTTACCAAAACTTTAGTAGATATCGATGTCCCAGTCGGGTCTTATGACCTAATTAGGGTTTACGTAAAAGGAATCAACGTCGTTCTTACTGATGGTACGACCTTTAATTTAGATGTGCCGAGTGGTTCACAGTCGGGAATAAAGGTTTTTATCAAACCCGAACTTATGGTTAATGGCGGACTTTCTTCTGATCTTCTGCTCGATTTTGACGTGAGTAAATCATTCGTTCAAAAATCAGGCGGTTTTAATTTTAAACCTGTAATCAAGGCAAGTAATTTATCCACCGCAGGTACCTTAATGGGTACCATTACAGCGGTAGAACAAGATACCATTGTTGGCGTCG
Organism: uncultured Flavobacteriaceae bacterium; assembly: GCA_947500435.1. Taxonomy (GTDB): domain Bacteria; phylum Bacteroidota; class Bacteroidia; order Flavobacteriales; family Flavobacteriaceae; genus Maribacter_C. The sequence continues at coordinate 144 of CANMRV010000009.1, read as the reverse complement.
AAGGGGCTCAAGTAGCCGTCTTCATTGCCGATACTTTGAATACAACTACTTTTTCAGAGTTATGGCTCTACTAATCATTTAAAAAATAATCATGAAGAAATTAAGTACGTTGGTGTTTTCTATTCTTTTTATGGGAATCATCTC
>CANMRV010000008.1 GCA_947500435.1 uncultured Flavobacteriaceae bacterium | reverse complement strand
GTTTAAGGTTTAAGGTTTAAGGTTTAAGGTTTAAGGTTTAAGGTTTAAGGTTTAAGGTTTAAGGTTTAAGGTTTAAGAAATATTTTTTTTGAGCTTGAACTTGATACTGGAGTTTGATACTTGAACTCCAAAAGTTATCCCCATACTATCAACAATACTGTGGTTTCCTTGGCAAAAATAGTACATTCGTTTCTACCGCTAGGTATGAAGTAAAATTTCAATACAATCACTTTGGCAAAAAAAGAAAAAGTAAAAAAGGTAACCCCTTTGATGCAGCAGTATAATGCCATCAAGACGAAATATCCTGATGCCTTATTACTGTTTCGTGTTGGTGATTTTTATGAGACTTTTGGCGAAGATGCGGTCAAAGCTTCCAAAATTTTGGGAATTATCCTTACCCATAGAAATAATGGTGGCGATAGAACCGAATTAGCAGGTTTCCCGCACCATTCCATAAACACATATTTACCAAAATTAGTAAAGGCTGGGCAACGGGTTGCTATATGCGACCAACTGGAAGACCCCAAAATGACCAAGACCATTGTCAAAAGAGGCGTAACTGAATTGGTGACTCCCGGAGTAGCGATGAACGACGATATTCTTGATACCAAAACAAACAATTTTCTATGTGCGGTTCATTTTGGTCGAAAACTCATAGGAGTTTCCTTCGTTGATATTTCAACCGGAGAGTTTTTAACTTCGGAAGGCACGGAAGAGCAAATTGATAAATTGCTTCAGAATTTCGCTCCCAATGAGGTTCTAGTTTCAAAAGCACATAAAAAAGATTTTTTAGACGTCTTTGGAAAACAGTTCCATACTTTCTTTATGGAAGATTGGGTCTTTCAAGAAGATTACACACAGGAAACCTTAAATAATCATTTCAAAACAAAAACCCTCAAAGGCTTTGGCGTTGACCATTTGAATCATGGGACTATCGCTGCCGGAGTGGTTTTACATTATTTATCAGAAACCCAACACCGACAATTGCAGCATATCAATTCCTTAAAGCGTATTGCCGAAGAGGAATATATTTGGATGGACCGTTTTACCATCCGCAACCTTGAATTGTACCATTCAACAAATTTGAATGCGGTAACGCTACTTGATATTATTGACAAGACGATTTCGCCGATGGGCGGAAGACTTTTGAAAAGATGGTTGGCGCTTCCGTTAAAGAATGTGGAGAAAATCCGAAGAAGACATCAAGTTATTGCGCATTTGACCAAAGAAGATACTACCCTGCAGAAATTGCAACAGCATATCAAAAAAATGGGCGATTTGGAACGCCTGATTTCCAAGGTCGCTACCGGAAAGATTAATCCGAAAGAGGTAGTTCAGTTGAAGAATTCTTTGGAAGCCATTGTTCCTATAAAACAAATGACTTCCCAAAGTGATAATGAGGCTTTGCAATTGATTTCTGACCAATTGCATCCGTGCGATTTGTTACGCGACAAGATAAAGGAGATGTTGAATGAGGAAGCTCCTGTACAAATTCCGAAAGGAAAAACGATAGCCGATGGCTATTCCGAAGAACTAGACGAATTACGTGCCTTAGCTTTTTCAGGGAAAGATTATTTAGCCAAAATGCTTGAGCGTGAAACCGAACGCACGGGCATTACATCATTAAAAATAGCGTCCAATAATGTCTTTGGATATTACATAGAAGTCCGAAATACGCATAGAGATAAAGTCCCAGAGGAATGGATTCGCAAACAAACCTTAGTTAATGCAGAGCGATACATTACTGAAGAACTCAAAGAATACGAAGGAAAAATTTTAGGCGCAGAAGAGCGTATTCTAAGTCTTGAAAACCAATTGTTTTCGCAGTTAGTCGTTTGGATGCAAGAATACATTGCTCCTGTTCAAAACAACGCCCATCAAATTGCACAACTCGATTGCCTTTGCGGATTTACAAAACTGGCGAAAGAGAATAAGTATTCAGAACCTATAATGAATGACTCTACAGAAATTGAAATTCGAAATGGTCGTCATCCGGTTATTGAAAAACAATTACCCTTAGGCGAGAAGTACATTGCCAATAATGTTATTTTGAATCGCGACAATCAACAAATCATCATGATTACAGGGCCAAATATGAGCGGTAAATCCGCTATCCTAAGGCAAACCGCTCTTATTGTATTATTAGCCCAAATGGGAAGTTTCGTACCAGCCGAATCTGCTCAAATCGGATATGTTGACAAAATATTTACTAGAGTTGGTGCAAGTGATAACATTTCAATGGGTGAATCTACGTTTATGGTAGAAATGAATGAGACTGCCTCAATCTTGAATAACCTATCAGAAAGAAGTTTGGTATTACTTGATGAAATAGGTCGTGGCACTAGTACCTATGATGGCATATCCATTGCTTGGGCAATTTCAGAGTATTTGCATGAACACCCTGCTCGTGCTAAAACTCTTTTTGCAACGCACTACCATGAACTGAATGAAATGACTGCGACTTTTGAGCGCATCAAGAATTTTAATGTTTCTGTCAAGGAACTTAAAGACAACGTACTCTTCCTCCGTAAACTTACAGAAGGTGGAAGCGAACATAGTTTTGGAATACATGTTGCTAAGATGGCAGGTATGCCTCAGGCTGTAATTTCAAAAGCAAATAAAATTTTAAAAAAGCTTGAAAAATCGCATTCCAACGAAGAACTCACTGATACCTTAAATGCAGCTCAAAATGAAATGCAGTTAAGCTTTTTCAATTTAGACGACCCTCTTTTAGAACAAATAAAAGAAGAGATTACTCATTTGGATATCAACACCCTCACTCCTGTTGAAGCTTTAATGAAATTGAACGAAATAAAGCGTTTGCTTACCAAAAACAAGAAGGCCACCAGCTAAGTTTAAAGCGGCTATTTTAAAAAATCCCTTTGGTTCTTATCAAAATGTATTAAATGTGCATTACTTAGTAATCAACATTTGGTTTTAAGTTGAAACTACCACACGTGAAAATAACTCAGGCGGTAGAGCATCACCTTACCAAGGCGGAGGTCGAGGATTCCTCACAAGCCTCAGGGCGTTTTTTGCCGACATCGTTTCGTACGATTAAGCAGTCAAGCCATTGGCAGACAAGATATGTCATACGACAGTCGAGCTGGAGTGGTGGAATTGGTGGACAAATTGGACTTAAAATCCAATGGACATTAGTCCGTATGGGTTAAGGTCCCATCTCGAGTACAGAAAAAGCCAGAGCAAATGCTCTGGCTTTTTTGTTCTTAGGCGATTGACTTAAAAATAATTTGGTTTTCCTAGAATACCATTCCTAAGAGCCATTTAATTCTCCAAGGAATCTATATATTCATTCATAAGTGAAATACCTTCATCATGCTTTAAACTAGTACCTATTAAAGGCATAAAATAACCCGGAATCTTGGTGCTCATTCGGTCCCTAATCTGCGTGCGTTCTTCAAAAATATTACTGTCCTCAAATGAAGTTTCATAAGTGAAATTAAAATTATCGCCAAAACTCACATTATAAGAACCTCCTGTTTGATGACAGTGAGCGCAATTCACATCTAAATAAGCTCTCGCACGATCTTCCAATGACAAAGTTTCATCAGACCAATCAGGAAGAACCGGAATCTGAGCAATATCGGGTGCACCAGCCAATAATAGATTATCCTTAAAAAACTGCAACACATTCTGACCTTTGTGTTCAAAATTAAGAACGCGCGCTTTTGGTCCGATAGGAACTATATCACCATCTAAGGAGTGGCACTGCACACACATATTATTAGGGGGAACCACATAATCAACCGATCTTGCTGTACCCATCTCATCTATCCAATCTACTTGTAGTCCGTGAACATCGTCATCCAATACGGCATCCGTTTGATCTTCATTCCAGAAATAATTCCGTACCAACCATACACCATCCTTCTTGATCAATACCCGGGTTTCGATAATTTTTTTCCCAAGGGATGCGTCTCTTTCATCGTTAAGGTAGTAAAATGTCTTGGCCATAATAGTGTTATCGGGAAATTCCAACAATCCACCATCCGTATAGGTCATCTGTTCACCAGTGGGAATAGCTACGACGCGTAGTTTGTGGGCATAATCAGTAAATAGAGGCGTACTCATACTATATTCATATACATTATCACTATACTGAAAGTTAGCTAGGTCACCCTTAAACAACTTTAGTTGTGATAAGTTTGGTAAAAACTCTGGTACAGCCAACACCAGTTCAATTGGATCCCCATATGGGTTACTATCCGCAGAAAGTTCCTCGCCGTTAATCAATCCATCGCCATCACAATCGCCATCCAACCATATTAAATTCGATGCGTTGAATGAAGTATAGCTAGGATCATGTGGGGGATCGCAGGGGTCGTTCTTATCAGTGCCAGCCAATACTTCCTGACCATCAAAAATCCCATCGCCATCGGTATCAATATCATAATCTTCAAAATCATCTGAACGATTGGTGGTACAGGAATAAATTCCATAGCACAAAAAAGCAACTAAAATAATCGAGGTTTTATTAAAACTATATTTTTTCTTCATCACAAAAATTTTAAAACTACTTTTCAATTTCGCAATCAATCTTTTTACAAATAACTCTTTATCACACTATTAATTGTCAACTACCAGGTTCATTACAATTCGGTCTCCATTATCCATTTCAAAACCCAGATAATAAATCTCACCTGTACTTAGTGTAGCTATTGGTACCTCGTACAATCCATTTACAACTATATCCTTGGCATTATATGCTCCTACGAGTCTTCCGGAGGAATCGTGCAAATACACCTTTGCAACTTTAATAAGTCCCGGACCACTATCTGTTATCCTGACCTGAGCCACATCTTTTGCTGGATTAATCAAAAGCATTCCTACCAATTCGCCTTTAGCCGCTTCTTGTACAAGAATCGTTATGGTCTGGGTATTACTTAGGCCTTCGGCATCTACTACCGTTAAAGAAACCGTGTAAGTTCCATTTTTGGTAAAAATATGAGTCGGGTCCATCTCTGTAGAAGTTGCTGAACCATTGTCAAAATTCCACAGATAGCTTACCACAGCCGTATCGTCCGTAGAATTGGAAGCCGAAAAGGTCACTTCCAAAGGAGCTGTACCATTTTCAGGACTTGCACTAATCACAGCAACGGGAGCTTGGTTTTCAAGGGCCGATACTGTTATAGTAACGGTTGTCGAGTTGCTCAATCCTTCTCCATCTTCAACGATCAATTCGACTTCGTAGGTTCCAGTAGTAGTAAAGGTATGTGTTGGATTGGCATCCGTAACTGTAGCTGAACCATCTTTAAAATCCCATAAATAAGATACTACGGCAGTATCATCGGTAGAATTATCGCCCATGAAACTGACCTCTAGAGGTACCGTTCCCATCAAGGGGCTTCCTGTTGCCACGGCAACGGGTACTTGGTTTCCTGGTGTAGTTGCGGTAATTGTAATTACTGTGGTATCAGTAAGTCCACCTGCATCCTCTACCGTTAGTTCTACATTGTAAGTGCCGGCAGTTGTAAAGGTGTGAACTGGATTTGTAAAAGTAGATAAGGGAGAGCCATCCATAAAGTCCCAGGAGTAGCTCACCACGCCAACATCGTCGGTGGAATTGTCACCTGTAAAGTTTACGTTCAACGGAATCTCTCCACTTTCGGGTGTGGCACTAGCTACTGCGACAGGGGCCGTATTATTATCTATCAAAACTTCTATTGCCGAAACTTTGGCTTGATTAACCCCACCGGTGGCAGCCAGTGCGGAAAAGTTCAAATCTAACTGTCCGTCATTGACCGTCACATTAAAAGTTTTTGCCACTGGGGTTTCAGCACCGACATCAGCAAAAATGTCATAGTCATCCATAACCAATGCACCCTCAATATTCACATCGAAAATTCGTTTTCCTACTTCACCTACACCACCGCCCGTGGCTCCCCAATAGATTTCGGCAAAATGTAAAACAACAGCATAATCCCCGTTTGGTACTGGAATTTGGTAATCAAAAGAAGGTTGTGAATTGGTTCGTTCCGTTTGGAATAATGGAGGGACTTGGGCACTGGCATTTTCAAAAGAAGTGCCATTGCCAAAGTAATTGTCGTTGGAGAACGTATCACCACTATGAATTAATATCGGCCCACCAGCATTGATCCTTAAAGGAAAAGTTACTCCAGGGCCATCATCAGGTTCAAAAACAACGATTTTACCATTTAAAGTCCCAGACCAAATAGTACCAGGAAAGTTATCCGTATCACTATTACATGTAATTCCAAGGGCATTACCACCAATGTTGGTAAAAAAGTTTGGGATAAATTGTTGAAGGCTACCATCTGTATTCAATTGTACCCTGTGCATATTTCCTGAACTATGGCCAGCCAATAAATCCCCTTTCATTGCTCCCCCAAAATTTGATGCGGTGTACTCATCGATTCCGTTCGTATTGGTTTGCCAAGTTGTGATAGGATTATCATCTGGGCCATCAGGATTTACAACTCCAGGACCCCGCCAATCACCTTCAACACTATTTGCCGTGGCAACTGGTGGCCAATTGGCCGGTAAAGCCATATTCACGTTGGTTGTAGATCCAGGCGTGGAACCATCGGGGTCATAGGTTTGTGTACGAAAAACAGCTCCCGCGGTACCAACTGTTGCAGGTGCAGTATATAATCCTGCGCCTGTCGGATTTGCCCTTGTGGGATTTGGATGACCTCCATAAAAGCTGCCAAACGCATAAGTATCTTTGTTCGTGGTAATCAGTTGCAGATGGTCCTCATTGTTTACAAACTCCCCATCTGCGGTGGCCGTTCCAGCGGTTCCACCAGTTTCATTGGGGTCATAGGCGTTAGTTGCGCTTCCACCACCTTCATTCACCGGAAGTCCTCCCCAACTGGCGTTAGCGCCATTGTCGGTAACATAGACTGCCCCATTTTCGGTAACCACCAAATCATATGCATTTCGGTAACCCGGTGAAAATATCTGCACTGGGCCACCGGGGACCACTATGGCCTGATTCAGACCATCATTTCCACCAAAAGGATCATTTATGTCTACCCCATTATATCCGGGATTATTTGGGTCAGTAATACCATTGGCATTTGCCCGCGTAGGATCATCCAAGGTGGGTAAATCGTAAATATAACTTCGACCATTATCGTCAAGTATTGGCATACTTTCCAAAGTTGTCAAATTGACGGCCAGAACAGCAGCAGACAGTGCATATTCACATATTAAGGTAAAATTGATAGATGGCGCACCACCATTCGCGTTTCCGCCCTGAGCAACAATCAGGTAATCTGTGCCATTAATCGTAGTGAACTCCAGTCCGTTCGTTGCATGGTTTTCCTCTGATCTTGGCAGTCCCCTGACCATATCGACCGTATCCCAGATACTACCATTCCATGTTAACCGGGTAATTACTCCTGAATTTGTATCCAGGTTCTTATCACCACCGCCACCACCAACACCTGCGCCTATTCTAAAATCACTGGAAGTGACATACAAAATAGGATTAGAAGCTGTACCCGTTATGGTCAAACCTGTTGCTTCCCGATTATTACAATCGCTTGTACTGCCACTACAGGCCGTGCCATCATCATCGTGATTGAGTATATCCTTTACTCCGGTAATGGTCTCTTTTGCTATAACCTTGTAATCATCGGCCCCAATTCGTTGAATTGTATAAGCGTAAACCGTACCAGGATAGTCAAGCACATACAACCGCCCATCAGGACCATACATCAAGGAAGTGACCATAGGGGCAGGACCAAAACCATTAAAATCAAGGTCACTTTTTGTAAAACTGATTTGCGCGTGTAGAGGACTCATTATCAGTCCGGCAAGTCCGCTGAAAAATAGGAACAAAGCCCATTTCAGGCGCTTAGGGTAAGACTTTTTCATGGTTAAGTTTGTAAATGGCAATTTTTATTTATAATCTGGACGGGTGTTAAACTTCTTAAATACCCGAACCTAACAAAATAGACTTGCAAAGTTAGATATTCAGTAATTCTCAAAACATGATGTTTGTCATAAAATTGTGTAGCATTGAGGTAAATGCAAATCAGATACTTTCCTTTCACTGAAATTTTTACTACTTGGTCGTTCCTCCGTTTCTCGACGAAATGCCCATCCTATAGTGATATTTTGTAATAAAAAGCTTGAAATTCACATTACAACGAAGAACTTACGGACACCTTAAATGCAGCTCAAAATAAAATGCAGTTAAGCTTTTTCAATTTAGAAGACCCTCTTTTAGAACAGATAAAAAAAGAGATTACCCATTTAGATATTAATACCCTCACTCCTGTTGATGCTTTAATGAAACTGAATGAAATAAAGTGTCTTCCTACTAAAAATAAAAAGGCCACAAGTTAAATCTAGCCTGACTTATTTTTAAACGAATTTCCTTTGGAGTTTATAGAAATGTATTAAATTTGCATCCGCATTAGTTAATAATGCACGTTCTTTTTAAGATGAAATTACCAAACGCGAAAGTAGCTCAGGGGTAGAGCATCACCTTGCCAAGGTGGAGGTCGAGGGTTCGAATCCCTTTTTTCGCTCAAAAAACGCTGCACGTCAGCGTTTTTTTTGTTCACATCGTTTCATACGGTAGAGGAGTCATGCCGTCGGCAGACATGACATGACATACGACAGTCGAGCTCGAGTGGTGGAATTGGTAGACACGTTGGACTTAAAATCCAATGGACATTAGTCCGTATGGGTTCAAGTCCCATCTCGAGTACAAGAAAAGCCAGAGCAAATGCTCTGGCTTTTTTATTGGCAGAAGTGCCTAATTTACGTCTACTTATATTTTGCTCTAGGTATTGAAAGTACACCTTATCGAAATTTCAGGTATTTTGTCGTTTCTTGAAGAATACCCCTATAATCAATTAATCAAAATAATTTTAGTAGGGTAAATCTTAAAAATATCTTGTTAACCTTGTCTTTTATTGACGCTTCTTTTTTCAACACTTTTTAACATCCATTTCTACATTACGTTTATCCAAAAAAAATCTACGATTTGATTGTCAATATTTGGGGTTAAATCTATATTTGACAAACCTTTACAAACCAAGTTGCTCCCCATCCACCAAGTATTTTTCCGGCTTTTATTGAAATTTACTCGTATATAGTAATAGGATAGAAAATCGTATCTTATTGCTGATGAGAAAGTTGATAGCTACCTTTGCCATGCATATGCAGTTGCTTATTGGTGTTTTTTCAGAATAATAGTACAAATGAATTTGAACAACTAGTGCCAATCCAAGTTTGATAGGTCATTCGCCTTAGCTAATGAAAAAATTTAAAAAATCAGATTTAGTTATACCAATATCTATTCTAGTGCACTTGTGTATTATCAATGGTATTCTCTGGTTACTTACTCCAGCAACCTATCTCAATGGCATAAATTTCATTTATTACAATGTCACATGGTTGGTGATAACCTATAGCTTAAACTACTATCCAACAAGTAGAAAAGAGCGTTTTTTGACAAATATTCATAAAACTTTTCAACTGTATATTATTTTCGGATTAGCGTACTTTGCCATGTTTGGTTTTACCAATCAAAGCTTTGATTCCCTTGAATATCAACTCCTTATTTTTTCTCTAATTTGTCTTTGCATAACCTGGTATCGGGTAATTTTCTTTTGGGCGCGAGGCAAATATCGGAAAGTGGGTGGAAATTCTGTCAATGTAGTAGTTATTGGAAGAGATACTACCCTAAAGAAAATTAGGAATGTATTTGACGATCCCTTCTTGGGCTACAGATATAAGGGGTATTTTGACGATATGCCATCTAAAAGTCATACTTATTTAGGTAAAGTAGTCGACTGTTTTCTTTATATACTTGAAAATGATATAGATGAAATTTACTGTGTTGCTTCTAAATTCAACCATAAAGAAATCCAGAACCTTATCAGCTTTGCAGACAACAATTTGATCCGTATCAAGATGATTCCGGATAACAAGCAAATATTTTCAAGGGCAATGTCCATTGAATCTTATGATAATGTACCCGTTCTAAATTTGAGAAAAGTACCTTTGGATACGGAATATGCGAGAATACTGAAACGCACCTTTGATATCATCTTTTCTTCTTTAATAATTGTTGGCTTGCTATCTTGGTTAACGCCTATTCTTTTTATTTTGGTACGCTTAGAATCGCCGGGTACCTTATACTTTAAACAAAAACGTCATGGACTTAAAAGGAAGCCTTTTTGGTGCTACAAATTTAGATCAATGACCACAACAATTGATGCCAACACGAAAATGGCTACAAAAGATGATGCGCGATTGACGCGTATGGGTAAATTTATGCGGAAGACCAGTATAGATGAACTTCCGCAGTTCTTTAATGTGTTTATGGGTGATATGAGTGTAGTTGGACCAAGACCGCATATGGAGCTTCACACTTTGGATTATGAAGTTTCCGTGGACAAATATTTAGTTCGTCACTTTGTAAAACCGGGTATTACGGGTCTCGCTCAAATAAAAGGATTTCGAGGCGAAATTGTTAAAAAAACCGATATTCTCAATCGAACTAGATTGGATATTTTTTATGTGGAAAAATGGTCGCTGTGGTTAGATTTTGATATCATTTTCAAAACGGTTTTCAACGTTTTTAAAGGAGAAGAAAGAGCCTATTAAGAATTGAACAAATCATCTGTGACACAATCAAATAACGTATGTATCTTGCAACAAATAAGTAAAAGAGTGAAGTTTAGCGTTTTTTTTGTGACAAAACTACACATCACATATTTTTTAGGATAGAATGAAAAAGTTTAACAGACCAAATTAAAAAGATACTTAAAAATTAACATTAACAACCAATATATCATGCCCTTACAAAATATTAGAAATCTATTTTCCCGAGTTAAACGGTTTTCACGTTTTGATATTAAACTACTTTTTACAAGCAAAAGGTTTCTATCTGGAGTAACTTTTTTTTTAATTGCAGCTTGTCTGTCCTCTTGTGGTAGTGCTAAAAATGCAATATACTTTAATAACAATACAAGTATAGCTTACACTAACAAAGCTCAGAACCTTGAGCCAGTTATACAATTGAACGACCTGCTTAGCATTACAGTTAGTAGTATTAATCCTGAAGCTGCCCAAATGTTCAACATGGCGAATGATGCTGCAGCACAATCATCTACCAATGCGGGAAACACAACAAGGGTATCAGGTTATTTAGTAGGGCAAGATGGTTTTATCCGTTTACCTATTTTGGGTAAGCTTGAGGCTGCTGGTAAAACAAAAAAAGTTCTTCGTGAAGAAATTACTGGACTACTGGTTGATCGAAAATTGTTGCTTGAACCTATTGTTGATATTCGCTATTTAAACTATAAAGTATCTATTTTGGGGGAAGTAAAAAATCCCTCTGTACTAACTATTCCTAGCGAAAAAATTTCATTGTTGGAAGCTCTAGGACTAGCTGGAGACATTACCATTTATGGTAGACGAGATAATATTACGCTTATTCGAGAGGAAAATGGGGTGAAAAGAATGCGAAAAATCGATTTGACTACGAACGAAATTTTTAGTTCACCCTATTACTACCTTCAATCAAACGATATTATTTATGTTGAGCCAAATAACGCAAAAGTAGCCAGTTCAAGTGGTGTTCGAGACTGGATACCTGTTATTCTAAGTGGTATTTCTTTGGCAATTATTGCTCTCGTAAACCTAAAATAATATTTTCCGCATGTACGAAGTGAATAAATCAAGTACCGATGAGAACATCTTACGTATGCTCTTGGCCATGTTTTTGCCCTATTGGCCATTATTTGCATTATTGGCCCCTCTTTGTTTGATAGGCGCTTGGGGGTATCTAAAAACCACCACGCCAGTTTACGAAGCCGCCGCAACACTAATCATAAAGGACGAAAACAAAGGAGTTGATGATTCCAAGGCCATGGAGGCAATGAATCCTTTTGATTCAAAAAAGATTGTAGAAAATGAAATTGAGGTCATTCAATCTAGAGCTTTAATGACTCAGGTTGTCGAAAATCTTCAATTATACGCACCTGTTTTTGAAGATAAATTAATAGGGTCAAAATCCGCCTACAATAGTTCTCCGATAGTTGTTGAATTGAAAAATCCAGATAAAATTTTTCAACCTTCGGGCTCCGAAGCCATAAAATTTTATTTTGAATTTGATTCTGTCAATAATATGGTCAAAATTCAAGACAAAACATACCCCATTGATGAATGGGTACAAGGGCCGGCTTTCGGGGAAACAAAATTCAGGTTAAATGCTAATAAATCGAGAAGTACCAAAAAAGCTCTGTATTATACTTTTATACATCCAAAGAATATGACTCGGGGTCTTTTAAACGGATTAGAAGCAAGTCCCACAGATAAACTGTCTACTGTAGTGCGTCTGACTTATAGAGACCCTATTCCGCAAAGAGGTGAGAACATACTCAATCATTTGATTTCGGCTTACAATCAAAAAGCTGTTTCTGATCGGGATGACCTTGCTTCAAACACGCTTACTTTTATTGAAGAGCGAATGAACAAAGTCGAAAAGGAGCTTAATGAACTTGAATCTTCGATACAACGTTTTAGGTCTGAGGAAGGGGTAGTAAATCTTAGTGAACAAGGAAAGCTCTATTTACAAGATGTAGGCGAATATGATCGCCAGATAGCTCAAAGTAGTAGGCAATTGGCTATACTGAATAAGGTGGACCAGTATGTAGTTTCTAAAAAAAACCAATCTGGTTTGGTTCCTTCCACCTTAGGTGTTGAAGACCCTGTTTTGACCCAATTGTTAGAGAAGCTTTATAATTCAGAAATCGAATATGAAAGGCTGCGCAAAACAACGGCAGAGAACAACCCGATTCTTTTATCCGTTGCGAATGAAATTAAAAAAATAAGGCCTAGTATTCGTGAAAATATTAGAAATCAAAAAAACAACCTTAGAGCTAGTTTGGGGAATTTGAGTTACAACGTAAATCGTTCCGCATCTGCACTGAATAATATTCCTGAAAAAGAAAGAGCATTGTTAGAAATAGAACGCGGTAAAGAAATTAAAAACGAACTGTACTCTTTCTTACAACAAAAAAGGGAAGAGACAGCATTGAGTTATGCCCCAAATGGGGGTGATGGTCGAGTGGTTGATTTAGCACAATCATCTGCGGGACCTGTTTCACCAAAGTCTTCTTTAATCTATCTGATTGCTCTGGTATTGGCTATGAGTATTGGCTTAGGATACATCATTTTCAAAGAAATGATGAACAGAAATGTATTGTTTCGTTCTGAAATTGAAAATTCCATAGATGCACCCGTTGTATTAGAGTTACCTGATTTAAGTGTAGTTAACGAATTTAACGAATCTAAAAAGCCTTCAAGCCCGCTCACCATTCTAACAAATAAACTAGGGCTACGGAATATTTTTTACGCTAAAAAAGATTCTATTAAAACAGGTAGAAAGCCGCATGAAGCTCTTTTAGTTGAGCATTTTAGGCAACTTAGTGCTTCATTGGGTCTTTACAGTCGTAGTTTTAAGAAAAAGAAAATTCTGGTCACCTCAAGTATTGCCGGTGAAGGTAAAAGTTTCGTAAGTACGAATCTTGCGTTTTGTCTTGCGCAATCAGGCAAGAAAGTTGCTCTACTTGATATGGATTTTTTAAAACCACAAACATCGCATCACTTTGGCCTTGTAGATTGTGATGGTATTTTAGATTTTCTCTCTTATCATGCTGATTATAATGAAATTTTGACCACCTCTAGGGGAAATAAGAATTTGTTTGTGATTCCGGTTGGAAGGCGTGTAAAAGACCACACAAAACTTCTTTTAAACGGGAAATTAGATGTGCTCTTTGAAGAATTATCACGAGATTTTGACTATGTGATTATTGATTCGGCACCTGTAAACCTTGTGGCTGATGTTAAGTTACTTGCCGAGTATAGCGATGAAACCCTTTACGTTGTTCGTCATGGGAAAACGCCGCTTAAGGTCATAAAGCATCTTGATGATTCTGGAATATTGAAGGGTCTAAAAAATGTTTCACTTGTCTTCAATGGCATAAAACAAAGAGGGCTTATTAAAGGTGATTATGGCTATGGATACGGTTATGACTATAAGCTGTATGGTGAAGAATATGGTATGCTAGTTGAACAAAAATCTTAATTCGAATACACAGGTGTTATTCCTCAATAAGGTGTTAGGAAGAACAAAAAAATCATGAAAGAACAAGTAAAGTCTTTTGTAAAACAATTTCCCTTCCTATTGAAAACGGCGAGAAATTTTCGCGACGGAAACCTTTTTAAAAAATCACTTACCAAATCCGTTAAAGGAAAAAAAAACGTCCTAAAAGTTCATGATTCTGCGCGTTTGATTAACTGCAAAATTGATGTTATTGGTGACTCTAACTTAATCACCATTGAAGAGGGAAGTCGTCTTAACAATGTTCTCATATTCGTACGAGGCCATAAAAACCAAATTATCATTTCAGAAGAAGTTAAATTCAATCGCGCTGGTGAATTATGGATCGAGGATGAAAATTGCGAGTTACGTATCGGCAAGAATTCAACTTTTGAAGACACTCACATTGCAGTAACAGAAACGAACTCTAAAGTAACTATTGGTGTCGATTGTATGTTTGCAAACAATATTGATGTTAGAACAGGGGATTCTCATTCGATTATCGACGCTCATAGTAATACAAGAATTAATCATGCCAAAAACGTGACCATTGCCGATCATGTATGGGTGGGCGCACATGCTTCCATTCTAAAAGGGTCTAGTTTAGCAAGCAATTCAATTGTAGCTACCAGATCGGTTGTTACCAAAAGCTTTGATGAAGAAGGTGTATTGGTTGCCGGTATTCCTGCAAAAGTCATTAAACATAATATTACTTGGGATAGAGAGAGAATTCACTAAGTAAAATCAACTATAAATCATATAAACTAACCCGCCTAAACGTACCTCACCGCTTTGATGCACAAACTCATACAAAAAGTTAAAAACACCATATTTGGAGGTCATGAACGAACGGCTCGTGCAAATAAGAACATTCTATCTTCATTTTTAATAAAAGCAGCAAGCATCATTATTAGCTTGGTTGTGGTACCGTTGACACTGAACTATGTAAATCCTTCGCGATATGGGATCTGGTTAACACTAAGCTCAATCGTTGCATGGTTCAGCTTCTTTGATATTGGTATTACCCATGGTCTGCGAAATAAATTTGCTGAAGCAAGAGCAAAAGGAGATGATTCGGCCGCCCAAATTTATGTTAGTACCACATATGGAATTCTGGCTATTGTTTTTATATCAATCTGGGTTCTCTTTTTAGTGGTCAATCCGTTTTTGAACTGGTCAGATATTCTCAAAATTTCCTCAGAATATAGCGCTGACGTATCAAAATTAGCGCTAATCGTTTTTACATATTTTTGTATGCAGTTTGTGCTGCGTACGATTAGCACAATAGTATCGGCGGACCAAGAGCCAGCTCAGGCTTCTTTGATAGATGTTCTTGGGCAACTAGTTTCCTTAATCATAATTGTAATACTTGTAAAAACTACAGAAGGTTCTTTGGTAAACTTAGGCCTAGCTTTGTGTGCTGCCCCCCTACTCGCTCTTATAGGAGCCAATATATTTTTCTTTCGTGGAAAATATAAAGCGTTTAGTCCGAAGCTATCAAAAGTTAAATTTTCTTTTGCAAAAAGTCTATTCAATCTGGGTGTGGTATTTTTTGTAATACAAATTGCGGGACTGGTTCAATTCCAAACGGCCAATTTCATTATATCTCGGAATTTTGGCCCTGAAGACGTTACCAACTACAATATCGTTTTTAAGTACTTCGGGATATTGAGTATGGGGTTCATGATATTCCTGACCCCATTTTGGTCCGCTGCAACTGAAGCCTACGTAAAAGAGGATATCAGTTGGATTAAAAAAAGCATCAAGAAATATAACATTTTGAATATCGGTTTTATAATAATTGGTTGTATAATGCTTTACTTATCAGATGCCATTTATGCTCTTTGGTTAGGTGAAGGCACGGTCGAAATCGAGTTTTACCTATCATTTTGGGGACTAATATTTTTCATGACCTCTATTTTTGGTTCAAAATACACCAGTTTTTTAAATGGCATAAGTGCACTTCGTTTACAGTTCTGGGCGAGTATTATAAGTCCTATCTTATATATCGGCTTAACTTTACTCTTCATAAACTATTTCGAGATGGGTGTTTATGCTCTATTCATTGCATCAGTGATTGCAAATTTCAATGCATTTATATTGGCTCCGATTCAGTATTATATGATTATACATAAAAAGAAAAAAGGAATATGGATTCGCTAAAAAAGTGAGGTTCTAATTGTATTATGACGGTAGAAAATTTTAAGACAAGGCTAAAGAACAAGATTTGGCGGATGATAAAAGATCGCTTTTACAATCAACGCATCGCAAATACCTCAATTGTTCAAAATATCAATTTCAGTGCTTTGAATACTCAAAAGAAAGCGGTGATTTGTTACTTGACTACAAGCTACACTAAGGACTGGGAAAGTAACAATATTGGAAGAACACAACCTTTTGAAATACTTTCTATTGCAAAAGTATTGGCCGATACTGGATATTGTATCGATATCATTGGCTGTAATGACACAAAAGCACTTTCCCATTTAGAAGCTAAAAAATATGACCTCCTTTTCGGTTTTGGAGAAGCCTTTTTTCAGCTTACACAAAAACACCCAGATGCTATGTCCATTCTATATATGACAGAGCATCACCCCGAATTTGCAGACCGCGAAGAGAAAAAGCGCATAGCCTATTTTCACGAGCGTCATAAAAAGAAAGCGCGTATCGTTAGAAGTGGTAATTTTTATAAGCAACATTATTTCAATCAACTCTATACGCATGTTATTACTATGAGTGAGATTGAACCATTTTTAGAAGATTATAAAAGGCCTTTTACAATATTTCCAACAGGTGTTGTGAATGATAATTTTGTCTTTAAGCAAAAAGATCATATGACAACAAGAAAACATTTCTTTTGGTTAGGTTCATATGGTGCTGTGCACAAAGGGCTTGATTTGTTGTTAGATGTTTTCGAAAATCGTGATGATATCGTTTTACATATTGCAGGCCTGTCTGAAGAAGATGAGAAACTTTTAAATCCAAAAAAAAAGAAAAATATTATCAACCACGGCTACATCAATATAAAAACAAACACTTTTCTTGAAGTGGTCCAAACCTGCAGCTTTGTCATACTCCCTTCTTGTTCTGAAGGATTTTCCACTGCAATTACTACAGGCATGCTGCATGGTATGATACCCGTTGTAATGAAAGACACAGGTTTCAATCGATTAGATGAAAATGTTATTCTTCTAGAGGACTATAAGATATCATATTTAGATGAAAAACTTACTGAAATAATATCATCAAAGCCGAATGACTTAGAGAATTTTAGTGAAAATGTATATGAGTTTGCCAAAGCAAATTTTTTACCTGATTCTTTTGAAATAAGTTTTAAAAAAATATTGAATAAGGTTTTAAATAACGACAACAAATGATTAAAGTAGTTCATTTACAAACCCACTTGCCATCTGCTGGCAATGCAGCTTTTAGAATACACCAAGCTCTTAATCAAAGTGGAGTGCATTCAACCATGTTAACTTTGACTTCGGATATGAATACCAGCAAGCGATTAGATCACTTGGGTTTAAAGGCTACGGTCATAGCAAAATTGAATAGTAAATTTCATAACCGCCAGAACCGAAATGCAATAGAAAAATTTGGGCTGTTCTCATATCCTGTTTTAGGTAATGATGTATCTAAACATGAATTTGTAAAACAATCGGATGTAATTTACCTGCACTGGATTTTAGGTGGATTTCTGAACTTTCATAGTCTTGAAAAATTGATGAAATTAGGTAAGCCAATTGTCTTCTTTATGCATGATATGTGGACAATCACTGGTGGGTGTCATCATAGTTTTACTTGCGAAAAGTACACAAAAGATTGCAAGAATTGTCAGGTTTTTGGTGAGAAAAAAAACAACACTTTACCCATTAAGGAACTTAAAAAAAAATATGATTTATATCACCGATATGATAATTTGTATTTTGTTTCGCCCAGCGAGTGGCTCTATAAGCTATCAAAAAAATCTTGGCTTACTTCGGATAAGCCAAAATTACACATACCAAATCTAGTGAGTCCTTCTTTTTTCAAACCAATTGATAAAAAAATGGCAAGAAAAGTTTTAAACCTCCCTGAAGGTGATGAGACACTAATTGGTTTCGGTGCAATCTCACCAAAAAGTCCATATAAAGGTTGGACTTATTTAAAAGAGGCTCTTGACTTAATCTCAAAAAAGGAGAATACAAAAAACATAAGCGTAGTTATTTTTGGTAGTAATTATGATGAAGATATTGCCAATGCAATTCCTTTTAAAACCTACTTTGTGGGACGTCTTCGTGATGAGTATTCAACAGTCTTGGTTTATAACGCCGTTAATCTTTTTGTAGCTCCATCCCTTGCGGAAACCTTTGGCCTAGTAATTTTAGAGGCTTTGAGATGTGGTACGCCTGTGGTAGCATTTAAAATAGGAGGGATACCAGAACTTATCAATCATAAAGAAAATGGCTATTTGGCGACGTATAAAGATAGTATTGATTTGACTGCAGGTATCTGTTTCTGCCTCTCAGAGCTTAAAAATGTAAAAGCATCATCCGTGTTTGACCAAGAGGTTATCATTGAACAACATCTTGCTCTTCATAAACAATTGCTATCTAAAAAATCAACTATTTAACATGGGTAAATCTCCAAAAGAAATATTTAATGTTTTAGGTTCAAATTTCCATAAAAAACCTACTTACTATTTCTTTTGGACTGGTATTTTAATCTATATGTTGGGGTTCACCATCTCAATAACACCCAATCCTATATATATCATTTGTGATCTTCTACGTTTAATCGGCATCCTAATATTCGGTTTTTCAGCAGTTCAAATGGTATCCTATACTTTTCAAAATAAATACCTTAAAATCATTTATACGTTGTACATAGTTTGGTTAGGAATTACTGTATTTAGAGGTTTGAAATTAGAATATGTGTTCATCAAGGATATGCTTTTAAATCCATTTAGCGGGGTTTTTCTTTACTTCGCCCCACTTATATTGCTTTTGCCTAAAAGCCATTTGTTTTACAAAGCAATGTTCAAAGCTCTAGTTCTGTCAGGGGTTCTTTTTTTTATTTTTTTCTTATTTTCATTCAGTGATTTACTGAATCTTGATTATGCTCTTGGTAGAGACACTCTGGAGTATTATGTTAAATTATTTGGTCTTCCTTCTGGTTTTATACTTTTTACCTATCCCTATCACAAAAAAAGAGATAATTTAATGGCCTTTCTAGTAATAATTGTTATTGTATTAATCTCAACCTATAGAGCACGTAGAGGGTTAATGTTCATGTCAGGGAGTATTTTAATTTTCACCTCCTTTATTTTTGTTCTAAGAAACAAAGCTCAATTCTTAACTATTTTATTTACACTAATTCTCGGTCTTTTTTTTGCAGGTTACTCTTATACACTTTTCGCCACAGATACTTCAGTTTTGTTTGGAAAAGCCAAAGAACGATTAAATGAAGATACACGAAGTGAAGTGGAAGCCTATTTTTACGCTGATATGCAATTGAAAGACTGGGTAATAGGAAGAGGCATGAGTGGCCTAGTGGCTGCACCTGTTGGGATAGACCCAAATGAAAAACATCCCGGTTATCGTGAGGGTGTTGAAACCGATTATCTGACGATTATGTTAAAAGGCGGGGCTATTAGCCTTGGTCTATTACTATTAATAGCTATACCCGCTGTAATTAGAGGCCTTTTTTTATCAAAAAACACATTGTCGAAAGCAGCTGGTTTTTGGATTTTATTATGGTTAATCTCGCTTTACCCTTCAACAGTAACCTCCTTTACTCTTAACTATATATTGGTCTGGGTATCAATAGGCATATGTTATTCAGATACCATACGTCTGAGTTCTGAAAAATCAGTTGCTCAATATTTTAGTCGTGTTTATAAAAGAGAGAGTAAAAGAATGTCCGAATTAGCTCCTTGAACCCTTTAAAAAGACCTTTGTCTTATGACACTACCTAAAGTTTTAATACTAAACCAACCTTTTGTCACCAATACCGGAGGAGGAATTACGATGTCAAATCTCTTTTCAGGTTGGGATAATGACAAATTGGCTGTCACCTGTTTAGGGTATATTTTAACCAAAGAAATAGACCCAGAAATATGCAACAATTACTATCAATTGGGCTTCGAGGAGCGAAAATGGAGTTTTCCGCTCAATCTATTGAGTCGAAAATATGAAAGCGGACCAATAAAATTCGATACTATCTCTAAAAATAAAGTTGTTGCTGAAAGTGACAAATCCAAATCAAGGGTAAATTTTTTGAGCAAATATTTGGGGCCCTTTTTTAAATATACCGGCCTAGTTCATATTATCACTAAACTGATTCTTTCACCAAAGTTTCGGCAATGGTTAGATGACTATAGCCCTGATGTAATATATGCACAATGTTCCTCCCGAGAAAGTATTCTATTCTGTATAGCCGTTCAAGAATACTTAAAGAAACCTTTTGTTTTTCATATGATGGATGATTGGCCTTCACTTATAGGAGTTAAGGGCTTCATGAACAACTATTGGCGGCAAAAAATAGATTCAGAATTCAAAACTTTGCTTGATGTAACCGACATTCATCTAGGCATCTGTGATTACATGGGGGAGGCTTATAAAGAAAGATATGGAAAAATCTTTACCACCTTTCATAATCCAATAGATTTAGACTTTTGGCAAAAAGGACAAAAACAACGGTACGCTTTAAATGAAAATCCAACTATACTATATGCAGGAAGAATTGGTCTTGGTATTGATTCAGCATTAAAGTCCATTGCCGAGGCTGTTGCGAATGTCAATAAAGAACTGAATATAAATATGAAATTTTTGATTCAAGCACAGGTCTCCCCATCATGGGTCAAAAATTATAATCATGTTGAACACAAGGAGTTCGTTCCATATCATGATTTACCTTATGAATTTGGTGGTGCCGATTTTCTAATATTGCCCTATGATTTTAGTCCCGAGTCTTTAGCTTATATTAAATATTCAATGCCGACCAAAGCATCCGAATATATGGCTAGCGGCGCACCAATACTAATTTATGCGCCAAAAGAAACGGCCCTAGTTCAATATGCTAAAAAAAATTCATGGGCCAGTATTGTAACTGAACAAGATGCAACCGTGCTGGCGGCAGAATTAAAAAAATTAATACGTGACCAAGGCTATCGAGAAGGTTTTGCACAAACTGCCAAGACACTAGCTGAAAAACGACACGACACAAAGATTGTAACACGAAATTTTCAAAAAGTAATCGCCAGAGCTGCAGATAAATCTTTTGATGGCTACTAAAAAATCTTTGTAAGGCCCCAGTTGGAAGGTATTAATGTTATTGCCTAAGGTTTAACCGAATAACCTCATCGATTATCGAAAATTCTATAGTTCTAGGTCTAAATATCTTATTTTTCCGGTTTTATAACTGGATTTTACAGCCTATTGGTCTAAAAAAGATGAAGTCTCAACTATTCAACGCCTTAGGTATTGTATTGATTATGGTAGGGTTTTTTATCGTAAGATGGTTTTGTAAGTACAATTAATGTTTTGTATAACAGAGTACGATATAATTAGTTCCTCAGGACCATATAAAACAAATAGCTAAGAATGCTCTGCAAGTACCTAAAATGAAAAAAGCCAACTTTTTAATTAAACTTAAGTTACGTTGGAGAGTGCTAATATTCTTCCTTTTATGGTTTAGTACTTCATACTCCCAGGTGAAAATCGGTGATAACCCGAACACCATTGATGCGGCTTCCCTTTTAGAACTCGAAGGCACTTCGCGAACATTGGTATTAACAAGGGTTACAGATGTGCAGATGCAGGCAATAACACCATTGCAAGGTGCCATTGTTTACAATATTGACCAACAATGTATTTTCTACTTCGATCAAACGAATTGGAAAAATCTTTGTGCCGAAGGAGGGTCTGGAGGTGATGGTGCTACACTTGTAGATAATGAGGATAATACCTATACATTCACAGATGCAAACGGTGTTGAAACGATTATTTCTTTTAGTGAGGGAGGCTTCTTAACAGGCGATTCAGGATCTTTGTTCTTTGCAGGAACAGATGGAAATGCAAGCGAGAATAATACAGAGCTATTTTGGGACAATACTAACAATCGTTTGGGAATAGGTACTAACTCTAATTTAAACTATAAGCTTAATGTCAATGGAAACATTGGGTCAACCCATCTTCTATTAAACAACGGTAACCCTTTTGGGCCTGCACCCTTAATTATACGTGGAGGTGGTCAAGATCAAAGAATGATTGCATTTCAAGATGAGAATCGGGGCACGACAGTTTTTAACATTAATTTTAAAGGAGGTGGTCTTAATATAGACGATTTGAACCAATCGCATAGATTGTTCATAAAAGTTTTGGGTGGAATAGGTATTGACACCCGTGAACCTAGTGAAACTTTGGATGTTGCAGGTACATTTAGGGTAAGGCAATTAAACCCGTCGCAGACTACTGATAATTTCGTAACAGTAGACGCAAATGGAGTATTCCATAGATCAGCAACTAATTCGAGTTCAGGAAAAAAACCTATTAATTTTTTCGAAAATTTTTCAGGACAGTGGGCAAATAACGCTTTAAAATTCGGTTTAAAATTCGGCACGAACGTGGCGCCCATCTTTACTTCAGAAAACTTTAAAGATGGAGGGAATTCTATTTATGAGGTAAAAGGTAATTCCCTAGTAGTAAAATTATCTGGTAAATATGATATACGATCAAATCTATCTTTAATTGGTGCCAACACGTCCGCTGCAGGACAAACTGCAACTACTAGCGCTAGAATTTATATAAATGCGTCCCCTATTGGAGCTATTAGTGTGGCAGCAAACAACGGGTCAACTGACAAATCAGTTTTATCAAGCATCCACATCGATGAGCTTTTAAAATTAAAGGCTAATGACGTAATTACAATTATTATGTCTACTGATGCCTTTTCTGATACAATATACATGAATAGCGAGGGTACTTCCAATTTTTCAATTACCAAGTTGAATTAATGTATACAAAAACAATATTCTAGGTAAATAGTAGCAATCGAAAAAACTCCATGAATCAAATTGTAATAGGCGTTCCTACCTATAAAAGACCAGAAATGCTAAAAAAGTTGATTCTTAGCATTTATTCTTGTGAAATAAAGCAAAATCTAGTTAAGTCAATAGATATAATTATTGTAGATAATGATGCGGAAAAAACAGCAGAGAACATCGTATTGAGTTTAACAAATAAAAGTCCAGAACAATTTGCATTGCATTATTTTAATTGCCCGAAAAAAGGACTTGCTCATGTAAGAAATGAAATTTTAGATCGGGCTTTTGAGTTTAGCCCAGATTTGATTGCTTTGATTGATGACGATGAATATCCCGCAAAAGATTGGCTTACTGAATTAATGGGTACTTTAAATAGCAATAATGCAGATATCGTTTTGGGACCTAATAAGCCCGTTTTTGAAAAAGAAGTTCATCACAATTTCGCTCGCTTATTCGACACCCTTGAGTTTGCTAACAATGCCCAGGTAGATTTTGTAAAAACCAATAATTTAATGATCAGAGCTGAGTTTGTTCGTTTACATAAGCTTAGATTCGATTCGCGATTTAATCAAACTGGCGGTGAAGACACGTACTTTGGAGTAGAAGCAGTAAAAGTGGGCGCTAGAATATTTTGGGCCCAGAAGGCTGTTGTCTTCGAAACTATACCCGATAAAAGGGCAAGCCTAAACTGGTTGGTAAAAAGGGCCTATCGCGGGGCAACGACATATACTTATATATTGAAATTAGAAAAAAAATACCTACAGCTAATGAAAAAATTTATAGTTAGTTTGGTCTATTTACTAGTAGGTATCTTCACCCTGCCATTACTATTATTTCCAGTTAAATATAGATATTGGGGCTTATTTAAAATTTGTAATGCCTTTGGTGGTTTTGCAGGTTTATTTAATATACGATACAAAGAGTATTCAAATCCATAGCCACTGTTATGTAAACGTTAATTCAAAAAGTGTAATTTTAGCAACATTTGACCATTCCATTTATTGAGAATACGACTTCTGTACCAAACTTTTAGTAAAACAGGTGAATAAAAATCAACTTACATTCTGATACAATGAACCATTTGGTTATTGGCATTCCAACTTACAAAAGAATAGTTTTACTAGAAAAATTAATTAGAAGCATCTTTGAATGCAGTCTAGATAAAAATAGCATCAACAAGGTTGATATTATTATTGTTGATAATGACATAGCAAAGACCGCAATGGGAGTCGTCAAAACTTTTGGTGAGCAAGTTCCGAGTCCATTCAAGCTTCATTATTTTAACAATGCAGTAAAAGGTCTGTCGCATGTGCGTAATGAACTTTTAAAACAGTCACATACATTTAACCCGGATTATCTGATTTGTGTAGATGATGACGAATACGTGGTTAAAGAATGGTTAACCGAACTTATTGAAACTATGGCAAATAATAAAGCTGATATCGTTGTAGGGCCTGTATTCCCAAAGTTTGAAAATGAAACTCCAATTCAGATTTCGAAGTGGTTTTACCGCATAAAACACGAAAACAACGAACAATTATCAAGCTTTTTTGGAGGGGGAAATCTTATTTTGAGATCTAAATTTTTAAAGGATAATGACCTTAAATATGATGTGCGATTTAACACCACCGGAGGGGAAGATACTTACTTTGGAGTACAAGCTTTAAAAAAAGAGGCCAGAATCTTTTGGGCAGAAAAGGCGATAGCCTATGAAAATATTCCCGAAGAAAGAGCCCGTTTAAACTGGCTCTTTAAGCGGTATTATCGGGGAGGGAATACCTATACATACATTTTAATTTTAGAAAAAAGATATTTTTTAATATTGAAAAAAATAGCTGTGAGCATGGTAAGTTTATTGCTTGGTTTTTTCTTCTTACCACTGATTCTTTTACCTATAAAAAATAGATACTATGGCCTTTTAAAACTTCTGGCACCTTCTTTGGGCAGTTTCTCAGCATTTTTTAATATTAGATTTCATGAGTATGCTACGAGCAAATAGTATATGGTATCCCTTGAAATCGTTATGTAAAACAGTTTTACTTGCCAATTTTCGATTTTTGTACGTAAACCTTCACTTTTAAATTATATTTGACTGCATGAAAAAGAATACCTTTTACTAATTATCTCTAAAGAGGTAGAGAGTTAGAAAGAGCCGAACACATTAACCAAAATACGTGTAAATACATATTGGCGTTTTTTCACGAAACTAATTTAAAGAGCTACATTTCAGGAAAATAGAATGGATAAACCTAAAATTCTGTTTATTGTTACTTTGCCCCCACCTGTTCATGGGGCGGCAATGATGGGACAATATATACGCCAAAGCAAGCTAATTAATTCAAGTTTTCACTGCGATTTCATTAACCTTCAAACTTCAAAAAAACTTACAGAAACAGGGAGAGGGTTTTTTAGTAAATTTTGGACAATTCTAGCTTTGTATGAAAAGGTTTTTTTAACATTAATCCAAACTAAGCATGATTTATGCTATATCAGTATTACGGCTAACGGGGCCGGTTTTTATAAAGATTTTGGTATTGTAGTACTGTTAAAACTCTTCCGTAAAAAAATTATATACCATTTTCAGAACAAGGGAGTTTCAAAATCTAATGGCTGGCTAAACACTATATTATATCGCTTTACTTTCAGGAATACCAGAAGTATTTTACTGTCACCATTTCTGTATCCGGATATTGAAAAATATGTGGACAAAGAAAATGTTTTTTATTGCCCGAATGCCGGTGCAGATATAGCAAAAAGATATACTATAGATTTATTAAAACAAAAATCAAATACGAAAAGCCCTTGCAAACTTGTCTTTCTTTCAAATATGATTGAGCAGAAGGGAGTTTTAATCTTATTAGAAGCCTGTTCCATTCTTAAGAAAAACAATGTGATTTTCGAATGTCATTTTGTAGGCGGATGGGCAGATATTACCGAAAATGATTTTAAACAAAAAGTAAGTGATTTGAACCTAAAGTCAGTTGTCTTTTCTCATGGGCCGAAATATAATCAAGAAAAGCTTGAATTTCTTGAAACGTCGGATATTTTCGTTTTTCCAACTTTCTATCATTACGAGGCATTTCCTTTAGTCGCTTTGGAGGCCATGCAACATGGTCTACCCATAATTTCCACTCCAGAAGGGGGGATTCGAGAAATTATTATAGACGGAGAAACGGGCTTTCTTGTTCCCCAGCAAAATGCTAAAGAACTCGCAACCAAGATTAAAGTTTTAATTGATTCTCCAGGCTTAAGAAAAAAGATGGGCATTGCGGCAAGAAATCGATTCGAACAAGAATTTACACTTGAAAAATTCGAAAATAGGATGGCCAATATTTTAACCAAAGTGACCCATTCATATTGTGCTAAAACCATTAAAAAACCTTAACTTAATTTTCAAAACTTGAACGCTGAAGGAATGAAAGTTTCCCCCATATTACTGTTTACATATCTTAGGCTTGATACCCTAACCAGAACAATAAGCGCGCTCAAAAAGAATGTTCTTGCAACAGATTCAGACCTCTATATTTTTTCAGACGGTCCGAAAAGTGAAACCGACGCGCAAAAAGTGAAAGAAATACGAACCTTTTTAAGGTCTATCACTGGGTTTAAAAGTGTTTCCATTTCGGAGTCTCCTACAAACAAAGGATTGGCTAATTCAATTATATCTGGTGTGTCAGAGGTAATGACTTTTTCTGATACCGTAATAGTACTAGAAGATGATTTAATAACAACACCAAATTTTTTGACTTATATGAATTCATCCTTAGATGAATATCAAAATGTATCAAAGGTTTTTTCCATTTCAGGATTTTCTTTTGACTTTGGAATCGAATCAAAATCTCAAGAAGAAACCTATTTCCTCCACAGAGGTTGGTCTTGGGGTTGGGCCACTTGGAAAGACCGTTGGGTTGACATAGATTGGGCGGTAAGCGATTATAATACTTTTAAAAAAAGTAAAACACTTCGAAAGGAATTTAAAAGAGGTGGTTCGGATGTTTACGGAATGTTGAAGCGTCAAATGGAAGGTTCTCTAGATTCATGGGCCATTCGTTGGTTTTACCATCAGTTTAAAGTAAATGGAATCACTCTTTTTCCTTTGTATTCTAAAGTTTATAATGACGGTTTCGATGCCGATGCTACACACACCATCGGGTCTAATAAAAGATATCTACCGCATTTGGACAAGAAAAACAGTCTAAATGTTCAATTTCCTAAAAAAGTTGAAGTGAAAGATAAATACCAAAACCTTTTTCTAAAAAGAATGGGAATCAAAGCCCGGGTTTTTTCAAGATTAGAAACGCTCTTTGTAAAATACTTTAGACGTGCATGAGAGTTTGCCCAATCTTACTATTTACCTATATTAGGTTTGATACCCTTAAAAAAACAATAGCGGCGCTTAAGATGAATATGCTTGCAAAAGACTCAGACCTCTATATATTTTCTGATGGTCCAAAAAGGGGAACAGACGCGCAAAAAGTGAAAGAAATACGAGCCTTTTTAAGGTCTATCACCGGGTTTAAAAGTGTTTCTATTTCGGAGTCTCCTACAAACAAAGGATTGGCTAATTCAATTATATCTGGTGTGTCAGAGGTAATGACTTTTTCTGATACAGTAATTGTATTAGAAGATGATTTAATAACAACACCAAATTTTTTGACTTATATGAATTCATCCCTAAATGAATATCAAAGCAAACGCAAGGTTTTTTCTATTTCAGGGTTTTCATTTGACTTTGGAATCGAATCAAAATCTCAAGAAGAAACCTATTTTCTTTATAGAAGTTGGTCTTGGGGTTGGGCAACCTGGAAAGACCGTTGGATTGACATAGACTGGGAGGTAAGCGATTACAACACTTTTAAAAAAAGTAAAACACTTCGAAAGGAAATGAAAAGAGGTGGTTCGGATGTTTATGGAATGTTGAAACGTCAAATGGAAGGTTCCCTAGATTCATGGGATATTCGTTGGTTTTACCATCAATTTAAAGTAAATGGAATCACTCTTTTTCCCTTGTATTCCAAAGTTTACAATGATGGTTTTGACGCAGATGCTACTCACACTACAGGTTCTAATAAAAGGTACTTACCCAGTTTAGATATAAAAAATAGTCCAGGTGTTCAATTTCCTAAAAGGCTTGAAGTGAAAGATAAATACCAAAACCTTTTTCTAAAAAAAGTGGGAATCAAAGCCCGGGTTTTTTCAAAATTAGAAACACTTTTTCTAAAATACTTTACCCATAAATGATAACATATATTAAAAAAATTCGGTTTTTCTATCTACAGCATATAAAATTTAGAAGGTTTGAAATAGGAAAAAACTTCTATGCCGGACTAAGGGTATACCTTTGGGCAAAAAACAAAATTTCAATAGGTGACAACTTCTATATTGGAAGAGATTCTCAAATTGAAACAGATTGTATTATTGGTAACAACGTCATCTTTGCTAACAAAGTCGCCATAGTAGGTAAGTATGATCACCATTATCAAAAAATTGGAATTCCTACGCGACTTGCTCCAAGAATTCGTGATAAAAACTATAATTGGAAGGGCTTGAATCAAACTACCATCATTGAAGATGACGTTTGGGTGGGGTATGGCGCTATTATTATGAGTGGTCTTACGTTAGGTAAAGGCAGTATTATTGCAGCTGGGTCCGTTGTAACAAAGAACACCAAGCCTTATTATATATATGGTGGTAATCCAGCAAAAGAAATTGCTTTCCGTTTTAATTCTGAGGAAGAATTGAAGAGACATCTTGAATTGGAAATAACCACATTGAAAGAGTTAAAGAATCTTTCTAGCACCTAATAGAAAATCAATGGCTAATCTAAAATATCTGGAAATAAATGGAGGGTAATCATACGATAGAATGCCTCGAATATTCGGTATTTGCTGATGCCCTTGAAAATATGCCGTCTTCTCAAAAAACTTTGATTAGTACGATTAATCAATACTCGTATTGCATAGCAAAAAAAGATCAAGATTTCAAGAAAGCATTAAGACAATCAGATGTTTTACTCCCAGATGGAATTGCCATAGTTTGGGCGGCGCGGCTTTTGTATGGAAAGAAAATTAAAAAAATTGCTGGAGCGGATATTCATCATTTTTTTCTTGAAAAATTAAATCGAGAGTCTGGCTCTTGCTTTTATCTTGGTGCTTCCGAGGCTACCCTTAAAAAAATAGAAGTGCGAATTAATAGTCAATATCCTAATATTAGATTTGGGACGTATTCACCCCCTTTTAAACCCGTTTTTAGTTCAGAGGAGACGAGTCAAATGATTCAAAAGGTGAATCAATTCGAACCAGATGTTTTATTTGTAGGTATGACCGCTCCTAAGCAGGAAAAATGGAGCTATCGACATAAGGAAAAACTTCATGCAAAAGTAATCTGCTCCATAGGCGCCGTATTTGATTTTTATGCGGGTACTGTTGAAAGGCCAAGTAAAATTTGGATTGATTTCGGTCTTGAATGGTTGGGTCGTTTGTTAAAAGAACCCAAACGTATGTGGAAAAGATATATTTACTATGGATTTATATTTGGAAAGTACTTAATTAAGGAAAAATGGAAAATGTTAATCGGTGATAAACGAATTTAGAGAACTCCTAATTATAGGTTCAATTCACACTTTAGATTGTTTTATTGTTGCTGTAGTCTATCCTGATTCCGTAGCTTACCTAATTTTTACAAATAGTATATCAAAGGCCAAGGCAAGAGCCTTTTAATCAAAATAAGAAGTATAATATTTTATATATTTAGTGCCAACGAGGACGTAAAACGATTCGAAAAATTTTTCAATCAAAAAAAGTTAACTTTAGAAAAATCATTGGGCAAAATCTATGATGAATCTATACCCCTCGAGTCCCCGTGATGGTTTTATTCTGTTTGCCAAAAAAATAACCAACCATGGAACAACAACATGTTCAAACTTTAAATTCCGTTATAAAAAATAATTTCAAGGACGGGAAAGATTTAAAAATATTAGAAGCTGGTTGTGGTTCGGTTTCACATATAAACGTAAAGTCAAATTGGCATATTACGGGAATAGATATTTCACAAAAACAACTGGATAGAAATGAAAGATTATCAGAAAAAATATGCGCCGATATTCAAACTTATCCACTAGTCAGCGAATCATTTGATATGGTAATATCTTGGTATGTTTTGGAACATGTTAAAGATCCCCAAAAAGCTATGGCCAACTTCATAAAGGCTTTAAAGCCTAATGGTCTCATTATACTTGCTTTACCCAATTTATGGTCTATCAAAGGGATTGTCACCAAATTCACACCTACAATAGTGCACATATGGTTTTACAGATATATTCTAAAAAAGAAATCTGCGGGCAAGGATGACGTAGGTCCGTTTAAAACCTATTTGAAATTAGCGGTAACCCCTGGAAATATCAAAGAGTTTGCTTTAAAAAATAATTTAGAAATTGTACATTTCAATTATTCGACTTTTACCCAAATGTTCAAAAAAATCAAAGAAAATCTAGTCGCGCACGCTTTAATGAAAATTGTAGGAGGCATATTTTGGTTGCTGAGTTTAGGTAAAATCACGGAAAAGAAAACCGAATTTCTAATAGTTTTAAGGAAAGCTACCTAAAACACTACTTATTTCCTGTCTTGCTAAAATAGTGGTACGTTAATTTGCTTAATGCTATCTGATTTTTAATTTATACATAAATATTTGCACCTTCAATTTTATTAATGTTTTCAAATAAGGACAAAATCGTCGTTTGCTATGAATCTAAGCGAATCCTTTTTTGAATGTTGATTTTTCCAGATTAACTTACTTTATTCTGCGTGGTAGACCCTAACATAGTCAATTTCGAAAGTCGTAGGAAAAATATCATCTTCAACACCATTACCATCCGAAAATTCACTACCTATAGCAGTATCCATTACAAAATAAAATGATTGAGAAAACGGCCAATTATTCTCATTAGGAGATGATGGCGATGTAAATGAATAGACAATATTATCAATATCATCTACATAAAATTTCAAATACTTATCCGTCCAAAGAATACCATATAAATGAAATTCTTCCTCAGCTGTCTCTAGGGGGATATAACCTGAATTAGCGGCAATTTTTTGACCTGTCAGAACATTTTCAGCAGTGTGTACCGTATTGAAAATCTGATTTGGAAAATGACTTGTATATTCTAAAAACGAAATTTGGCCACACTTTGGGTAACCAACAGATCCTATATTATTTCCTAATAAGAACAATTTCGACCAAAGACCACTGCCATCCCCATCCGGTACCTTCGCCCTAATTTCAAGCTTTCCATAAGTGAATGCAAAAGTGCTATTTAGCCGTGCCGAAGAATAATCGCCACCCTCTTGCCCATCACCTGTTTTCTTGGCAATGATTTTTAAGGTTCCGTTACTAACCTCCACGTTATCTTTTTCAGTGAAATCTTGCCAACCAGGATATCCTATACCTGCCAAAGAGGTTTCTGCAATCCAATTTTCACTTGACAATTCATTTCCTTGAAACTCGTCATTCCAGACCAACTTTGTATTTGACCAATAATCCTCTGAGTTCACATCACTCGTGCTTACTGACAAGTCGTTAATTTCAGGTTTGCCAGAATTCGCCTGGTCTGAATTTTCATCTGAACTTGAGCAGCCAAAACCAAATAGGCTCAATACTATCAAAATTAACATCTTTCCATCATTCATACCTATCAAATTAAATTTCCATTCAAAAAAATTGAATTAGTTTGAATTTGAATTTACCTGTCTCTGATAACATTTCTATAAAGATTACAAAATATTTTTAATAACTAACAATAAAGACTATATCTAAAATTGGTTAGACGGCACCGTTACCACTAAATTCTACGAAACTAAAATATTACGTTTTTATTGACCTATGTTGGCTTAATAATAAGAACTCAGCCCTTATCCAATACTTTTTTACCGATGATATTACAATATCATCGATAAATCACTCTAAAACAGCGATATTTCTTTAGATTTACCGACCTTATTCGAAAATTATCTCTTTTTCCAGGTATTAACTGAAGCTGAAAAGTTACTTGGAGCATTCGTCATTATTCAATGAAAATATTAGATTATGACTAAAACAACCATAAAACTATTTTTTGTCCTATTCTTTTTTCTTTGCCGTGCTTCTTTTGGTCAAACGACGCCCATTCCTGACCCTAATTTTGAGCAGCAGTTGATTTTTTTAGGTTATGACTCAAATGGGGCAAACGGCAATATTCTCAATTCGGATGCCGCATTGGTGACCTCTCTGATAACCAATAGAGACAATATTACCAATTTTGATGGTTTACAAGCCTTTAGAAATATTACAACAATTAATTTGGGTAGAAATCAGTTTACCACATTACCACTAGAAAACTTAACGGAGCTAGAGGAATTGATCTTCAGAAATAATGAAATTCTAGCAGCACTTGACTTGTCTTCTAACACCAAACTTAGATTTTTAGATATTCAATCTACAGGTGCAATTAACAGATCTTCACTGACAACTTTAGATCTAACTAATAATTTACAATTAGAAACAATTAATATTTTTAATTTTCAAGACTTAGAAACTATCCTATTGCCCCAAACCAAAAGCTTAAGAGAATTTACATTAGTATCAAATTTTGATTTTGATGCAGATATGTCTTTTTATGATAATCTAGAAGTCTTAGGACTTCAAATTAGGGGAACAATAGTCTCACTGGACTTACCTAACGTAAAAACTAATTTAAAAAAACTTGAAATTATTGGTGGAAATCTTAGGGATTTTGGAAGTTTAGTAGATTATGTTAATTTAGAAGAGATAAGATTGCAAGGGCCAACGGAATTTGTTCAATTTCCGGCCACGAATACTCTAAGAACAATCATTATTGAACCTCACTTTTTTTCAACGCCTTTATCTTTTGATCGTATACCCCAATTGAATTATTTACATGTTAAAAGTAATCGGACAACTGTGCCTCTTGAAATAGATATTAGTTCAAATTCAGAACTCTCAACCCTAATTCTTGGTCAAAATAAAATGGTTGACTTGAACTTAGAAGGCAACCCCAATCTTAGGCAACTGCAAATACAAGAAAATAATTTCGAAACGCTTGATGTCACAAAAAACATTATTCTTGAAGACCTGAGAGCACAACGAAATTTATTGGTTAATATAGATTTGCGTAACAATAACCAACTTTTTAACCTTGATTTATTTGAAAATAGATTAACCAGTCTTGATTTAACCGGTAACCAATTATTAAGAGATTTGGACATCTCTAAGAACTTACTTTCTGGCGAAGGGCCTGATTTGAGCCAAAATACAGAGCTGATTAATGTAGACATATCTAACAATAACATTAGCTCGCTTGACATTACGGCATCTTTAAAATTAGTGAATGTCAATCTTTCTTTTAATCAGCTATCGGGTAATAATATATTAGAACAAATCGTTCAAAATTATCAAACATCTGGTAGGTCTCTTGGTGAAGAAACTTACTTGTTAAATGATAACCTATTGTCGAATTCATTCCCTGATTTCACTTCATTAGTAGATGCTTCAACCAAGAATTTTAGTATCAGTATTCATAACAATAGTTTTCATTTTGGAGATCTAGAGGCGAGGCATCAGCAATATGTGGACTATGTTAATACACCAAGAGGTGATGGTGCCATTTTTAAGAAATATTCCTATGCCGGTCAGTCAAAGGTAAATACCAGAGAGGTGATTACAACTATCGCTGGAGAGCCTATTACTTTGTCGACAGTAGTACGCGGTAGCCAAAACCACTACAAATGGTTCAAGGATGGCGTCGAAATTGTTGGCGCGGCAGATGCTCCAGAGTATACAATTCCTGCTCCAGAAGCTTGTGAATCTGGTATTTATTATGCTGAGATTACCAGTGATTTATTCCCTTTTGAAAATGGAGATGACCCAGGTATCAATGGTAAGAACTTGCTTCTTCAACGTAATGATGTGGTATTGGGTGCAAATGGGGTTCCTACATGTGCAATTTTAGTTAATCCTTTAAACAAATCAATTGATGTTCCCATAAATGCAGGTATTGAATGGGAAAGTGAATCGGGTGCCTGTGGTTATCTATTAAGTGTTGGGTCAGCACCAGGCGCTACCGACATCTTAGATGCAGAGGATGTAGGAAATGTTAGGGGCTATAATTTTCAAAATAACTTGCCATCAAATACAGAAATTTTTGTTACGATAACGCCGTACTTTGAAAATGGTCCATTGTTGGGTTGTAGGGAAGAATCCTTTACTACAAATTCGGAGTCAACCTTACCCGAGTGTTCGGTTTTGACCCAGCCCTTAACCGGCAGTGTTGGCGTCAATGTAGATGCCAACATAAACTGGTCGGTAGCAAGTGGAGCTGAAGGATACCGCATTAAGATTGGAACAACTTCAGGAGCGAGTGATTTGGCAAACGTGAACATTGATGACGGCAGTACAACGTATAATCCACCAGTTGACTTTTTGCTGAATACGGAAGTCTTTGTGACAATAACCCCGTATAATTCAGAAGGAGATGCTTTAGGATGTGCTGAAAGTAGTTTTATCATTTCCGAGGCCGATGAAATACCTCCTTGTACAAGTCTTAGTAGACCATTGAACGGTGACATCGATGTAAGAGCAAATACCCCTATTCGTTGGAATCGAGTTGGTAACGCAAATGGTTATGTTTTAAATATTGGAACAACTGAATTTGGGTCGGAAATATTTTCAAGGGATGTAGGTCCGGAAATTGAATTTCAACTTGATAATGATTTACCAGAATCAGAAACAATATATGTCACGATTGTTCCATACAATACACAGGGCACTTCTGTCGCATGTGTTTCAGAGAGTTTCATGACGGCTGCCCTTAAACCCCTGCCAGAGTGTACAACTTTGGTTTCACCGATAAATGGCGAAAGAAATGTTGACCCTTTTGTTGATTTAGTATGGAACATTTCTGAAAATGCGGAGGGATACCTCCTAGAAGTAGGAACAACTCCTGAAGGGGATGAGTTCTTTTCACAAGACGTAGGACTGACCACTTTTTACAATTTCAGGACTGATTTACCCGAAGGAAGACCTATTTATGTGAAAATCACGCCCTATAATGAACGGGGTGAAGCAATTGAATGTCTGCGCGAAAGTTTTGTGACAAATGTACCTACAATACCTGATTGTACCACCCTCGTATTGCCCGTCAATGGAGAGACCGACGTAAGCGTGGCCACAAATTTTGCTTGGAATGCGGCTACTACCGCGAAAGGATATAAGCTTATGCTTGGCTCTACTTTAGGGGCCAACGATATTTTATTAGAAGATGTGGGTGCCACCACATTCTTTGATTTGCCGAATAATTTACCCGCAGATACTATTATTTATGCAACTGTCATACCATATAATGATGTAGGCGAACCTCTTAATTGTCAAGAGGAAAGTTTTACTACGGCAGGGGAACTGATAAAACCTGAGTGCACACAATTTTTGGTGCCTGCTGATAATGATACAAATGTTAGTGTTTTAACCGACTTTGCATGGCAGGCTATCGACAACACAGATGGATATACCTTAAAAATCGGAACATCATCAGGGGCCTCCGATATCTTTGATGGTGAGGTTATTGCTAGCAATTCTTTTGACTATGATGGGGTTCTTCCTGAAAACGCCGAAATCTATGTGAGCGTAATCCCTTTTAATGAAGCGGGAAGCGCAACGGCATGCGAAGGAATAGTATTTACTACCACATCGGCCCCAAGTATACCGCAATGTGCAACACTTACGATGCCGATAAATGAAGCGACTGGAGTTAGTATTGAAACCAATTTATCCTGGACACCCATAACCAATGCAGAAGGGTATGTTCTAAATATTGGGACATCCACGGGTGAGAGTGATATTTTTAGTGAAGATGTGGGAAGAGCTACATGGTATGACCTTCCGAATGATTTACCAGAAAATAGTTTGATCTACATTTCTATTGTAGCCTATAATGAATTGGGAATGGCAATTGACTGCTTAGAAGAACAATTTGAAACAACATCGGAACCCAGTATTCCCACATGTACAGGTATACTCATACCAAAAAATCAAGAGGAAAATGTCAACATTTCCACCAATATTGCGTGGGGCTTGGTCTCCAATGCGGAGGGGTACAAGTTAAACGTGGGGACAACTAATCAGGGTACTGATATATTCTCAGGTGATGTTGGTTCAACTACCTTCTTCGACCTTACTTCAGATTTACCGGAAAACACATTAATTTATGTATCCATAGTACCCTACAATGATTTGGGTGAAAGTCTAAATTGCGTTGAAGAAAGCTTTAGAACCGCTCAGGTATCAACAATACCCTCATGTACCATTTTGACAAACCCAGTGAACGGTTCAAAAGCAGTAAACCCTAATTTAATACTTAGTTGGAGTGCTATTGCAGATGTAACCGGCTATCGATTATTCTTAGGTACTTCACCTGGTCTTTATGATATAGTGAATGATCTAGATGTTGGGGATGTCAATCAGTATGACTTTGAGGAGACCTTGCCGCTTGGTTCTCAAATTTATGTAGAGATTCAACCCTACAATAATTTAGGAATAAATACTTCATGCCAACCTGAGTTGTTTACAACCGCAGCAACCGAATTAGAGCCAGTGCCATTCTGTACCGATATTTATGAACCTATAAATGGTCAATCTAATATAAGCTTGACTACCAATATTCGCTGGAATGAAATAGTAAATTCAGACGGGTATTTATTGTCGTTAGGAACAGCAGAAGGTGAAACTGATATCTTAAATCAGTTCGATGTTGGAAATGTAACGGAGTATGAAGTCAGTAACTTGCCTGCAGCTTCAGTAATTTTTGCCTCGGTAAATGCATATAATGCTCAAGGCTTTCAAGAAGGTTGCAGCTATTCAACCTTTATTACGGTATTTAACGAAGAAAATGTAAACGACACCAAATTTGCGCTAACTCCGAATGGAGACGGACTCAACGACTTTTGGCGAATAGATGGTATTGAAGCACATCCAAATAATATTGTTCGTATTTTCAATAGATGGGGTGATGAGGTATTTAAAATAAATGGCTATAATAATCTGGCCAATGTCTTCGCCGGGGAAGCCAATCAAATGACCGGCCTAGGAGCGGGTCGATTACCTACAGGCACATACTTCTTTGATATTCGGATTGACGGTGAACATGATATCGATAAGTTAAGAGGTTACTTAATACTTAAAAGATAATCATGAGCTTTCGATTACATATAATAGCCTTATTGCTAGGCGGCTTCTGTTATGCGCAACAGACACCAGTCTTTTCAGAATACAATTACAATCCTTTTCTTATTAATTCAGCTCATGCGGGGGCATTGCAAAGTGCAGAAATTTCATTGGCACATTCAGGTTTTTTTAGCACTATAGATGGTAGTCCGAAGAGTTCTAATTTTAGTTTTAGAACACCCTTGGGAAATAAAATGATGGGCTTAGGTGGCGGACTCATTCATGATGAAATTGGCGTAACCACTTCAACATCAGCCTTTGCTGCTTATTCGTATAGAGTGCCCCTGAATTTGGATGATGAGCCCTACTGGAAAGTGCAAGAGCCCACCGGTATTTCTTTCGGATTGACGGTAGGGCTGCAAAAGTATCAAGAGAATTTATTGGGTCTCGGTCTGGGCACAGATCCACTTTTATCTCAAAATATTAATGCCACGCTCCCCATAGTCGGAGCAGGTATTGTCTTGAATTACGCCAAGTTTTATATTGGATTATCGACTCCCAATTTATTGGGTGATCGCTTTGCATCTGAAGATAATCTTGATCTTCAAAGTCCATATTATGCCTATATGGGTTATCGCTTTTACTTTAGCCGTTTTGAAAACATTTTATTGAAACCAAATGTGCTTCTGAAATATGAAAAAGGCGCTCCAATTCAAGCCGATTTGAACCTATCCTTTACCATGAATTCAAAATTTGAATTTGGTTTAGGGTATAGAACCAATTCTTCATTGAATTTATTGGTGGGCACTTATCTATTTGATAGTCTTCGCTTGGTTTACAGTTACAATGTGGCGGGTAAAGAGCTTACCATAGGCAATACACATGGATTAAGCCTCAACTTTCGATTTAACAGAGGTTATTCTAGCGATTAAATAACCGAGAAATTTTAGGTCAGTTTTTTGATATTGGAATGCGAAATATGTAGTTAATCAGCTTCTTTTTAAGCCATCATTTAATATCTTTAACACTCCAAAAAATCCCTTCTATTTCGGATCGAAGTTTCTAGAGAATCTAGTTTCCCAAAAACAAAATCCAAGGTATTTACCTACCTTTAAGGTTGGTTTTCATAAATTCAAATGAAAAAAAAAATTATAAGGATTCTATTTTGGCTCACCATCTCACCGATTCTTCTTGTTTTGTTGTGCAACTTCGCCATAAACTCTTCCGCTGAAGGAAAAACCTTTTCGCGTATTGAACAAGTCCCTAAGAATAGAGTTGGATTGGTGTTAGGAACTTCGAAAAAACTTGCTAATGGTCGTCCAAACTTGTACTATTCGTATCGCATAAGAGCGACAATAGCACTTTTTAAAGCAGAAAAAATAGAGTTTGTATTGGTAAGTGGTGATAATGGTACCCAATACTACAATGAGCCAACAACGATTAAGAAAGATTTGGTCGCAGGAGGCATTCCTGAAGAGAAAATATTTTTGGATTACGCAGGCTTCCGGACATTAGATTCTATGGTTCGCGCCAAAGAGGTTTTT
Organism: uncultured Flavobacteriaceae bacterium; assembly: GCA_947500435.1. Lineage (GTDB taxonomy): Bacteria > Bacteroidota > Bacteroidia > Flavobacteriales > Flavobacteriaceae > Maribacter_C. Next base: position 160,097 of record CANMRV010000008.1, on the reverse strand, counting down.
GGGCTTAAAAAGGTGACTGTCATTTCTCAAGAGTTCCATAACCAACGTGCTATTTATCTAGCCGAACGAAAGGGGCTTACCGCGGTAGGCTTTAATGCCACTGATGTTACTGGAAATTCAGGAATGAAAGTACATCTCAGAGAATACCTTGCACGTGTAAAAGTATTCATTGACCTAATAATTAATACACAACCCAAGTTTTACGGGGAACATATTGAGATAGAATAGCCATCGTTCCTTCTCAAGAAAATAGCTTATTTTAGGTAGCGCAATCAACCACTCATGTCAAAATTCCAAACGCTTCTTAAAAATCTTGGTCCGGGTCTATTATTTGCCAGTATGGCCATCGGTACTTCTCATTTAGTTCTTTCTACAAAAGCAGGGGCTCAATATGGTTGGCTAATGGCAATTCCAATTGTTCTAGCTAACATTTTTAAGTATCCGTTTTTTGAATTTGGGGTTCGCTACACCAATGTCACCAATAAAACCCTTATTGAGGGCTATCTCAATCGCGGTAAGGGTTGGTTGTGGTTTTATGCTTTTATTACCCTAATTACAACTTTTACAATCCTGGCCGCCCTGTATACGGTTACTGCAGGCCTTTTTATAAATCTTTTTAAAATTTCAGATGTTTCCATTGCCATGATAGTCCTTGGGCTATTTGCATTCATTAGTGTACTACTAATCATTGGGCGCTATCGGTTTCTTGAAACCTCCTTGAAGTTTGTTGTGGCCATTTTATTCATAGCTCTTTTGGTGACTACTGTTCTTGTAATTTATAAAGGTCAAGTAGATGCAGTCGCAGACTTCACTCCTCCCCCAATTTTTAATGATGCGGGAATTCTATTTTTAATAAGTTTAATGGGGTGGATGCCTACCACAGTTGAAGCTTCAAGTTGGGTAAGCCTATGGAGCATTGAAAAATGGAAGACTCAAGCCGTAAAACCTACATTGAAACAATCACTTCAAGAATTCAATATCGGTTATTTCATGACGGCAGTCTTGGCCATATTTTTCTTAGTCATAGGCTCAATGACCTTGTATGGTACAGGTATAGAATTAAGTGGTAATGGGGTTGTTTTTGCTGACCAAGTGGTTTCATTATTTACAACTCATATAGGCTCCTGGGCTTATATTTTTATTGCAGTTTCCGCTTTTGCAACGATGTTTAGCACCTGTATGACTGCGCATGATGCTGTAACAAGGGTTAGTTTGGATATAATTGATTTACTATCCCCGAAAGCCCAACTACAGGGTAAAAAAAGCTTCTTTGCCATTGGCGTTCTTGTGCTTGCAGCCGTCAATTTTGTAGTAATTGCCCTTTTCTCGGCAAATATGGGCAAATTAGTAGCCTTAGCTACCTTCGTCTCCTTTGTAGTTGCTCCAATTATAGGCTATATGAATCTTAAAAATGTAATGAGCGATGATTTACCGCAAAAGCATCATCCTCAAAAATGGTTGCAGTATTTGACCTATGCAGGCATTGCATTTCTAACCTTTTTCTCGGTCTACTATTTTTATATTGAAGTCTTTTAAGGGGTAAATAAGTCTAATCTTAACCGATTATTTCAGCTCGTCAAAATTACTTATTACGAATAAGGTTCTCAGGTTTTGTTTGTGCAAGAAATCTAAGCAGTAGACCCCATTTGAACAACTATTCATGATTTGCTCTTCGCCGTAACCAACAGCAGAACCTAGATTAGCAGAAGAAATACCACTTTGAAGAAGGTAATTTTTGATTGCATCCGCTCTTCGTTGTGAAAGTACTTTATTAGTTCTGCTGCCACCTCGACTATCCGTATGGGTTTCTATTTGAAATTTTAATTGCGGGAATTTTTGAACCATAGCGACCACCTTATCGAGCTCAAGAGCAATTTCTGGAGTAACTTCGCTTTTACCCCTAGCGAAGAAGAAGTCCTTTATTCCTAAGACCTTCTTATTTTCCCGTTCTGTCACAATATCATCTATACTGACCATTTCGACATTTAAGCCGGCTTTTTGTAATTCCTCCAATTGCGCTTTATTATAAGAGCTGTAAAAAGAGGAGTGGCCATTTTTGGTAACCGAAATAACCAAATTATCTTTCCAAGGGATTTCCACTTGAAACTTTCCATTACTTTGGGTCGTATATTCTTTAAGTATATTTCCCTCTGTATCACGTAAACTTAAAGTCGCACCGCCAATACCTTGTTGATATTTAGGTTCAACAATTTCACCTTTAAGAGAAAAGGTCCGCGGACCCAAATACTCCCGAATGCTAAAACCATAAATATCATCATTTCCTTTACCTCCATCACGGTTAGAAGAAAAATACCCTGAAAAACCCAAATTTTCATCTCCTCGAATGATAAAACCAAAATCATCTTTGGCTGAATTAATCCCTGACCCTAAATTGATGGGAATACTAAAAGTTTGATCTTGTCTTCTATTCGCCTTATAGATATCCATTCCGCCAAGACCGTAAAAAATATCAGAAGAAAAATAGAGGCTATTGTCATGTATGAAAGGTGCAATTTCATTTCCTGGGGAATTAATTCGAGGTCCAAGATTTACTGGTTCAGACATTATTTGCCCGTTGTTTGTAGAAACATAATAAATATCCGTACCTCCATAACCATCTTCAAAGTTCGCAGCAAAATACAAACGATCACTAGAGCCATCATAAAAAGGATAATAAAAGGAAGTACTCAAATCTCGAAGCAAGAAAGCGAAAAATCCATTATCATAAACCATTCCAATGGCCATTGAATTTTTGCCATTATCATCAAAAGACAATCTATCATCTTCGGCATTGGAAAGGATGTAGAAGATTTTGTCCAATTCTTGGGCGTAATGCGGAGTTGACTTGTGAAATTTGGTATTGGGCATGCGATCAAAAATATTCGGATTTAAAACATCCCCATTTTGACCGATTCTAGCAATATAAATATCATAATACGATTCGCCAGATGGACCATAAATCTTTTTTGATTTCACTGGGCGACCACTACTAAATAATAATTTATCCTTATAAAAGCTTGGTGAAAAATCGCCTTGAGGACTATTACCGTTTATGTTAAAAATTTCAAATTTCTGAGCATCGCCAGTTGCCCCTAGAAGTTCAAAATTGAATTCAGCATTTTCCATCAACTCATTGGCCAATAAATCGCTTTTGGTGTTTAAAAAGGCCTTTATACGTTCCTTTTCCGAGTTCTTTGACAAGCTTTGCAACATCTTATTAAATCGATGACTGTCAATTATTGTATCCTTCTTGTTGACATCTAAATATATTCTTGAAGCACTTTTATAGTCCCCTGTTCTAAAGTAGGAATCTGCCAAATTCAAAAACTGATGATTCGTAATAAGCTTACCATCGCGCATATCTTTTTGATATTCGGCAATCGCTTCTTTATAGGCATAACTATAAAAATATTGGTCTGCCTTTGACATTTTCTCTTGGGCATGAGAAACCATAATCGTTAACAAGAAAAACGGTATGAAAGTCTTTATCTTCATTTTATGTTCCCTTTAGAAAAATCTTGGTGTATCAATTTGTTTTGGTTTTCCTTTTAACTTCTTATTCTTAGAGCCATCGTCACCACTATTTCCTCCGCCTTTACCTAGGTAGAATTTCAAAACAACTTCATGTGAACCACTATTGAATGCCCCTAGTCCATTGGTATTGTAATCATATGAATATCCTATAAAGGTTCCACCTCCTACTTGAAAACCAGCCAAGCCGCTAACGGCATTTCCAAAACGATACGAAGCACCTAGCGTAAATTTATCATTAATTAGAAAGTTAGTCGAGACATTTGTATTTAGGGGAGCCCCATTAATATAATTTATTAAAAATGCTGGTTTGAATTTTAAGCTTTCACCAAAATTGAATACATAACCTCCGATGAAGTTGAATTGCATTTTCCCCTCAACTACGGTTGCCACTTCATCATTATATATGCCATCGGTTAGAAAATTAGGAATCGAAGCTCCTAAATACCAGGTATCCCTTCCATAAAGGAAAAGACCTGCGCCAATAGTCGGATAGAAGTTTTGTATGTTAGCCCCATCAAAAGGCTCCCCTGGGTTTTCAAAAGTCCCCTTAGCAAAATCAACATTCAGGAATGATCCACCGACATCCATACCAAATGATAGTTTTGTTTCCTCAGAAATATTAAACTGATATGAATATGCAATATCAATGTATGTTTGGGATGTTGGCCCCAATTGGTCGCTTACGACATTAAAACCAATGCCCATTTTTTCATTAGAAAACGGTAGGTTAGTACCCAAACGGATTGTTCTCGGGGCCCCGGGTAAACTAATCCACTGTGCACGATACGAACCAATAATCTCTGGGGATTCGGTTGTACCCACATACCCAGGATTAAAGCTACCAATATTATACATATACTGTGTGTACTGCGGTTCTTTCTGCGCGTTTAACAGATTACCCATCACGAAAAAGCTAATGACGATGGTGTACAGGACACGGCTATGTAGAAATCTACTTTTGTCGTAAATCATTCTTACTTTATCTAATTAGCTGAATCCAGCCTTTTTGTGTCTTTGGCCCTTCGCCAAAATCAAGATTCATTGTGTAAAAGTATGTGCCGTCTGGTGCATCCTTCCCTTTCCAACTGCCATCCCAGACTTCGTCTTCTTTTTTATTAGCTGCTTCAAAAACCAGATTTCCATATCTGTTAAAAATCTGAATATTGTATACTATCTCAACCAATTCATCATCACCAACTTCATTCTTTTTTATTCGATTGACTTTTAAAAAGTCGTTCAATCCATCATTATTTGGTGAAAATTGGTTGTACAAAATACCTACCTCTACCTCGTTTCGTGTCGTAATTTCAACTTTTGCGGAAGAAGTACTATCGGCATCCTCTATAGTACTTTCTCTGGGTAGTGAACTTTCAATTACAGCTGTATTGGTTACTACTCCCTCGCTTCTAAAAGAGACCCTAAATGATAATTCAATCTCTTCTTCGATTGCCAGGCTTCTGTTAATTATCCATACGCCACTTGCTTCATCAAAAGTAGTTTCTGATGGCACCTCTGCATCCATTACTTCAAATTCTACAGCATCATCATTTAAAAAGATATCATTAACCCTTATATTCGAAACAATATCTTGCTGTGATTTATTGATAACTTTTAAATAGTAAATAACCTCAACTTCAGATTCTACACCGCTGACAAGCCCTGTAACTTCTTTTAATTTTTCTTTTCCAACACCTAAACTAACGGTTTTCTCTAAGATAAGGTTAACACCTTCTGGTAGTTCAATCGGTAAAGTAACAGTCGCTCTATCATTGGCTGCATTGATGTCTTCAGGAAAAGAATCTAGTAATTCGGCGGTGTTACTATATGTGCCTCCCTCAATAATTTCAGCCTTGACAGTCAAGGTATGTGTAGATAGAGGATCCACCTCGAAAATATCCCACTCTCCCGTTTGAAGATCATAGGTGCCCACAGAAGTATCATGAGAAATATACTGGAAACCACTTTCCAATAAATCTCCAACCTTAATATTTCTTGACTTGACATTTGGGTCAAGGTTTCTTAAAGTGACCGTAAAGGTAACTTCTTCTCCTAACAGAGCATTTATGTTGTCAACCTCCTTTGTAATCTCCAAATCCACTGGTTCCGGATTACAATTCGGGTGGTTTATATCTGGTACACAAGGATTATCAGGTTCTGGATCATCAACATCGGGAACATCATCCAAATCAAAATCACAGACCCCATTTAACCTAGTAGGCACACATGGATTGTCATTCCCGGGATCTAACTGATCCACTATTCCGTCATTATCTTCATCTAGAATATTAGAATCAAGGGCATCAATGGTTCCGTCAGGGTCTGCCACTCCATCACTATCTACATCACTATCTAGAGGATTGTCTAAGTCGGGACCCACTTCTTCTCCGTCGTTAATTCCATCGCCATCAGTATCAGAATTGTTAGGGTCGGTACCTAGAGTGGCCTCTATACCGTCAAACAATCCGTCTAAATCAGTATCAACATCACAATCATTTACCGTGATTGTCATTACAGTCGATTCATTCAAACAAGGTGCCATCGCGCCACTTGTAGTATAGGTAAATACATATTCACCATCAGGTCTTCCTTCAAAATTTAAAATGTTGTTAGATGGAATGTCAAAGTTTGCAAAAGGACCACTAGTGTAAACCCAGGCCCCAACGTCTTCTCCTGAAATCAAATCATCTAAATCTAATATTGTTGGTCCGTTTTCCAAAACACTACAGGCTGAGGCATTCCCATTATTTTGAGGAATACCCGACGACGGTTGCTGAGCTATTGTAGCAATGACCTGTTGTCTTTCACTTGGACAACCATTTAAAGTAGCTTCCGCATAATACGAGGTAGATGTTGAAATGGACGGTGTTGTAAAACTTGAACCCGTGCCTATAATACCACCACCAGTTTCTGAGGCGTACCAATTAATTGTGGCGTTGTCCGAAGCCATAGCACCAAGAATAACCGATCCGGTTCCACAGCGCTCATTGCCAGTAACATTGCTCAATGTGGGAGTTACATTAAGTACTATATCGACCTGAAGAGTTGGGCTCGCACAAGTATTCACTGCATCATAGAAAAACCCATAGTAAGTACCTCCTAAAGTCGGAGGATTATTTGCTTGTGTAGTCGTTAAATGTGCATTCGTATTTTCGGCGTCTGAATCTGTACTCCAGGTCAGCACTGTACCCGGTGGGGGCACACTATTTGTATAATCATTAAAACTCGCTGTAAATACATCACAGGCAATTGTTGGCGTACCTGGATCTAAGACAGGAGCTGTATTTCCGGCAACACACGGGTCACAGTCATCTACAGTAATGGTAAAAATAGCAGAGTCATTAGTACAAGGCGCTACTGCATTGTTGGTGGTGTATGTGTAAACGTAGGTACCATCATCTCGATCACTAAATTGTACGACATTATTACCATTTGGATTTGCAGTTTCCGGACCAGAAGTAAAGGCCCAGGTACCAGGGTCTACCCCAGCAGATAACAAATCATCCAAATCCAATGAGGTAGGTCCAAATTCCGCCGTATCATTATTACATGCCGCTCCATTGGCATTAGCTCCAGCTGTTGGAGATTGACTTAATACTAAATCAACTTGAGTTGATGGACTAGCGCATGTATTTATAGCATCCCAATATACACCATAATATGTTCCGGAAGCTGTTGCTGTAGTCGGTACCAAATCACCCGAGGCAGTTGGATTTGGAATAGCACTCCATTGTAATGTAGTTCCTGTCGGTGCACTTGCGGCTCCTCCAGTAATAAATGTATTTAAATTAACACTAGCCACATCACAACGGTCAGTTGCTGTAGCAGCATTTAATGGAGGTGCCGTTGTACCTGCAACACATGGGTCGCAGTCAGCTACGACAATCGTATGTGTAGAAGAAACATTTGCACATGGCGCTACGGCTCCTGAAGTAGTATAGGTATAGACATAAGTACCTGCTGGTCTACCACTAAACTGAACCCTATTAGCAGCGTTGGGATTGGCCGTTTCAGGGCCAGAAGTAAAAGCCCATGAACCAGGACTAACTAATGCGGACAATAAATTATCTAAATCAATTAGTGTAGCTCCAAATACGTTCGTAGCATTGTTACAAGCTGTGCTATTACTATTCGCGCCAGCTGTAGGCGAGGTGTTCAAAGTGATATCCAGTTGTGTTGATGGACTAGTACAAAAAGTAACCCCGGTACCAGCGGCATATAAGCCGAAATATGTTCCATCAGTTGCGGCTGTAACAGCTGTTCCTGTGAGCAATTGTGCCTGAGTGGGGTTGGCCACGGTACTCCATCTTAATGCTGAACCCGCAGGCGCCGCCCCTGAAACAAAAGTATTTAGGTTTACACTTGTGACATCACAAAGTGTGGTGGGGTTACTGTTCAACGTAGGTGCACTTGTACCTGCTGCACAGTCGTTATCTACTATGGTAATGGTAGCCGTTGCTGGAGCACCTATAGTATATAACGGACTATTAGTTGATAGCAATGTGATTGTTACCGTTTCATTCGATTCAGCATCGAGATCCTCAATAGGTGCAACGCGTATGTTTCTTGCCAAAGAGGCACCATTATTAGTAAATGTCAACACTACTGCATTAGTCAGATTATAGTCTACACCATTATCAGCGGAACCAGTAATTTGATAATTAACGGTTAAGGGCGCGGAGGTACCATTGGCTTTATCAATAACCGGCCTAAATTGACCAAATTCAGCAGGCAATTGTAGCGTACCATCCTCGTTAACGGAAGCTATATAATTGGCGGAAACAGTATCAAGAGATACGAGTCCAACATCATTATCCGCTATATTAATCGTTACTTCATCGGCCAGAGGATTAATGGTGCTAGGAGCACTTACGGTTGTCAAAGTAACTATAACAGTTTCATCTCCCTCAACAATGCTATCATCGTCCACGGCAGTGATGGGAATGGTAATCGAATTGACAAGTGCAGTCAGATTAATGGTACCGGTTGCTACCGTATAGTCAACCCCATTGGTAGCACTACCAGTAACGGTATACTCGACTACAGTTGGAAAAAGTGAACCAATAGGCCTTGAAATTGTAAAGTTCGCAAGATTTTGAGCCCCTGAAGTAACCTCCGCTGCATCAGAATCCAAAGAAGTGATTGATACAACTTGTGCGGACAATGAATTTGTCAACAGCAAAACCAAAAAAAATAAAAGTCCTTTAAAAACTTTTGAAAAATTAATAAAGGATATATGTTCTCGTTTCAATATCATAATCTGTTCATTGAATTACAATCAATTCAAAGGGACAGCATTAATAGGCAATTTAAGTAGGTAAAAAATGGGTGTAATATTACTAAAAAATCCAACCAATATCTTAAATAACGGGGTAAATATGGGTTTTTACAGATAAACAACGCATAAAATCGGTCACTGTATTTACGTAAGAGTTGCAGAAGTAGTTTCAGCCTCTGCATTAATTTTACGCACCAAGCCTTGCAACACCCTACCTGGGCCTACTTCGGTGAATAATGTGGCACCATCTTTTATCATATTTTGGACGCTTTGTGTCCACTTTACCGGTGCTGTAAGTTGGGAAATCAAGTTGTTTTTTATGTCATCCGAATTCAATACCGCAGTTGTGGAAACATTCTGATAAATCGGGCATTTTGCAGCTTCGAAGTGCGTGTTTTCAATGGCATTCGCTAGTTCTTCTCTTGCAGGCTCCATTAAAGGAGAGTGAAAAGCTCCGCCGACGGGAAGCACTAAAGCCCTTCTTGCACCAGCCTCTTTCATCTTCTCACAAGCCGCCTCAATCGCTGGCACCTCCCCAGAAATCACTAACTGCCCTGGACAATTATAGTTTGCAGCTACTACAATACCAGGAGTTTCGTCACATATCCTTTCTACTACATCATCTGCCAAATTTAAAACTGCAGCCATCGTACTTGGCTGCAATTCACAAGCTTTTTGCATAGCCATTGCTCTTTGAGACACTAATTTTAAACCATCTTCAAAGTTCAAAGCACCATTGGCCACCAAAGCTGAAAATTCACCTAACGAGTGCCCTGCTACCATATCTGGTTGAAAAGCATCACCCATCACCTTGCTTAAAATAACCGAATGGAGAAAAATTGCAGGTTGCGTAACCTTGGTTTGTTTAAGGTCTTCGGGCGTACCCTCAAACATGGTATCCGTAATCGGAAAACCTAAAATTTCATTGGCATCTTCAAACAATTCCTGTGCTACAGGGTATTTTTCGTAAAGATCTAGCCCCATGCCCACAAACTGGGCTCCTTGACCGGGAAATATGTATGCATTCATTGTTTTCTAATTTGATTAGCAAAAATAAGGATATAAAATGCAAACTCAAGTCCAAATTTCAAGTTCAAACTCCAAGCCTTATTTCAATAAATTAACAACTACAAAGAGATAAGCCCTACCCCTCAGTCTTGAACCAACTGGAGTATTTGACATAATTGTTCGCAATACGATCTACTTCCCCAGCACTCAATTCAGGACTAATATCCTTGATTTTTTTTGCTGGCATTCCTGCAAATACGGTTCCTTCAGGCACATGGGTTCCTTTAGTTACTACTGCGCCAGCAGCAATAATACTGTTACTTTCGATAATACAATCATCCATAATAATACTTCCCATACCTACCAAAACATTGTCTTTGATAGTACAACCATGAACAATTGCATTATGGCCGATAGAAACGTTGTTTCCTATAGTAGTGGGTGATTTTTGATAGGTACAATGCACAACCGCACCATCTTGGACATTCACCTTGTTTCCTAATTTAATGAAATGAACATCTCCCCTTAAGACCGCGTTAAACCAAATACTACATTGGTCTCCCATACTTACCTCGCCAACAATGGTTGCGTTTTCAGCAATGTAGCAGTCCTCCCCAATTACTGGAGTTTTTCCGTTAATGGTCTTTAATATCATGTTAGAAAGATTTAGAGTTAGAAAAGGTTAAAAATACGCTAACAAATCCTTTTTCTTCGAAGCGGAAACCAATAGTTCTTTGCCGTTGGATACGACCACGCTTCCGCCTTTGCCTTTTCTGTACTTGACAACTTCGTTTACATTTACCAAATAAGACTTATGGATACGCGAAAAAGCAAACTGCGAAAGTGCTTCTTCGAAATATTTCAAAGTTTTGCTAACTAATATTTTCTTATTCACTAAAAAGATTTCGGTATAATTATCGTCTGCTTTGCAATATAGTATATCTGCAACATTTAATATTTGAAAACCATCTTGTTGTGGAAGAGTTATTTTACCATCTACTTTATTCAGCTTTGGGGTAAGAACGCGATCTTCTAGAGCATCTTCTTTTGTTCTTATTTCTGTGACATAATCTACCGCTTTGATCAGTTCATCAATATTGATAGGTTTCATTAAATAGTAAGCAGCATGACTATTTAGAGCATCGATGGCGTATTGGTTATAAGCTGTAACAAAAACCGTTTCAAAGGCACGATCGGGTAATTGGTCCAACAAATCAAAACCGGTACCAAAAGGCATTTCGACATCTAAAAAAACAAGATCTAGCTTATGTTTTTCTATTAGCTTTTTTGCTTCATCAATTGACTCAGCCTCCCCAAGTAAATTTACACTTGGGCAATATTTCGTCAAATAATTTCTTAGTATTTCACGGCTATTTGCTTCGTCCTCAACTATTATCGCCTTTAATTTCATTTTAATCTTTTTTCAAGGTAAATACAACTTTTGTTCCTGTTCCATCAGCCTCTAAATCTGAAATATATACATCTACTTTGTCTTTATACATATCGTTCAAAATAGCAACCCTCTTTTTAATGTTACCCATTCCTTTGGACTTCTGTTTCTTCTGATTCATTGTTTTCAATGCTGTGGATTTCTTTCTACCTATTCCATCATCAGTAATTGTAATTTCAATCGTCTCTTTATCTTTTTGGAGGAGTTCAATGTTCAAAAATCCTTTTTCTTCCTTATATCGGAGTCCATGCCATATGGAGTTTTCAATATAGGGCTGCAACAGCATTGGTGGAATCTGAAAAGCACCAACATCTAAATGCTCTCCAATGGTAATTTTATAATCAAACTTATCTGGAAAACGGGAATGTTCAAGTTTCACGTAGAGTTCTAATAATTCAAGTTCTTTGGATAGGGGAATGAAGTCTTCCTCTGAATTTTCCAAAACCGAACGCATCAAAGTTGAAAACTCGCTCAAATAACGGTTAGCACTTCGCTCATCGCTTTTTGCAATGTAGTTGTTAACAGAGTTCAATGCATTAAAAATAAAATGCGGATTCATTTGTGACCTTAGTGATTTCAAAGCCAAAAGGTTATTCGCCAGTTTCTGTTGTTGGTTGCTCCTATAGAAGAAAAACGTCGCTAAACCCATTAAGATTAGCCCAAAGATTAACGAATAAATTACCCATTGTTGACGCTTGTTACTTTCCTGAATTAGTTGCTGCCCAGTTACCGCGAGGTCATATTTACTTTGGGAAAGTTCTCGCTCTTGTTCCAATCCTGAAATTCGGCTTTGCTTTGTAGAAATCTCTCTATTGAAACGCGCTGCTCTTGAAATCTCCTGTTCTTTTCTAATGTATAGGGTATCAACCACTGAAACATAGGCTTGATAGGTTTCCAAAGCCTTTGTGAAATCTCCCCTATACTCGTATACTTCTGAGAGTTTTCTGGTAGCATCTTTTTGCACAATCAAATCATCATCTGAATCTGCTTCTACGATACTTTTTTCCAAATATGGAATAGCCTGTTCATATTTATCTTGAGCGATATAGGCGTTGGCAATTTTATAGTTGATCCGTTGTGTTGTAATCGTATCGGCATTAATGATTCCCGATTGTTTTTCAACAGCGGGTCTTGGAAGGTTATTTAGTTCGGTCAAACTCTTTTTTCGCAACTGTATTTCCTCTTCATATCTGCTCTTTTTATTGTAAAAATCAGCTACTTTTTCCTTTTCTTGAACAGCCCTTTTAGGCGCTTCATTTTCAGCTAATTTCAATGAATTCCCATAATATCCTTCAGCTTCAATGGACTTATCATCAATTGCATATGCATCAGCTATCTTTGAATTCAAATCCGTCATTTTTGGCGTAATCTGATTTTTTTTAGCTACTGTTAAACCTTCATCGTAAAAATCAACGGCTTTGGTTATATTTCCCAATCCTGTAAATGTATCTCCCAAGTTTTCATACAATTGCACCTGTTGAAATGGAACTAAATTCTTAACCTTCAAAAGAGGATTTAGCGTCTCCTCGGCATTTTTGAAATCCTTGTTCGACAAGTACGCGCTACTTAATAGCAAGGTAGTTTTACTTGTTTTATTAGCTTCTAGGGCATCTTTAAAATTGGTAATTGCCAAATCAAACTGATTATGATACTGGTAAACTTCACCTAAGGCGGTTAATGAAAGAGCCAACTCCTTTTTATTGCCCCGTTTACCCAATTGAGCAATCGACTGTGTTATGAAATCGATACTTTTTTCGATATCGTTTTTCTTATACGAAGTGGCAGAATCAAGATAAGCTTGATGCATCGAAATCTTGTCATCTCGCAACATCTTACTTTTTGACCTAACCGAGCTATCCTTCGAATACCCTTCAACCCTAACATCAACATTTTCATCACTTTTTACAACATATCTTTTGGTCTCAAATTCAGGGCTTCGAAAAATCAATTCATCACCTAGGGCAACTCTAATTCTGTATTCTCCTTGAGCATCTGTTATGGTGTAACCTCCCCTATCATTAGACACCTCAACACCTGATATCGGTTCAAAGTTCTCCTTACCCTGCACCGAGCCTCTTATTTCGACAGTTCGATTTATTTCAGATACTTTATCCGCTCCCCGTTGTATCTGCGAAAACAGAGGGGAACATCCGAATAAAAACAAAATCAATATGTAGGTATACTTCGTCATATCTCTAGCAATACAACGTAAACTTAGCTGATTTATGTCTTACTAAAAAATGAGTATCGACGATAATCAAGGTCTAAACAAGATGGTTTTCAGGCTTTACGCAATCAAAAAGTACGTTTACGCATTCATACGACCGTTTCACTCATTCTGCATTTTTTTTGAAAAAGTTTGGAGATAGTTTTACCACATAAACATTAACAATACTACCATGAATTCCTTCAATAAAAAACGATTTAAAAAAACAGCAATAATTCTCTTCTTATTATTTGTTGTGCTTTTCATTTTTAGATTCATATATGGATATCAAACAGTTACAGAACCCACCATATCGAATGTATTATATGAAATGGCTGATATTTCCTCGGGAGTTCGCAAAAACTATGCCTCCAAAAAGTATCAACTCAATGCAGGTGCGCCAATTAGTGTTGACCAGAAGTATGAAAAAATTGCAGACATCAATACAGTATCGACCCAATTTGATAAAGAAGAAAAACAGATTCGAGCTCAGGTAAAAGATTATGCGGGTCTGATACAATTTGAGAACAAAAGTGGAAACAAAGGGCATCGCCGAATGAACCTAGTTATAGGCATTCCACCGGAAAACTTCGATTCTATCTACCATAGTTTGATTGAGATTGGAAATATTCAATCGAAACAAATCACCAAAACAGATAAAACAAATGAATATAAAGAGTTGAATGCGCGAAAAGCATCACTTGAAAAAATTCGCGGCTCTTTGATCGAACTCAAAACCAAAGGCGGACGAATAGATGAATACATGCAGTTAGAAAATCGAATTCTAGATATTGAACAGCAACTTCAACAACTTGGGGTAAGTCTAGGAAATTTTGATGACGAGAATGAATTTTGTACGGTCAAAGTTGCCTTATCTGAAGCAACATTAACGAAAATAAGTGTTCTACAAAGAGTAAAAGTGGCCTTGGAATGGACTATTAAATACTATACCATCTCCCTCATAGGGTTGTCTTTTGCAGCTCTTTTTGCTTATCTGTTGCTGCTATCCATAGAAAAAATACGAACGAATATTTAATACGAATTAAACAGATTCCTGTCTTCACAGGAATGAAAATAAAACAATTATGAAAAAAGCAAGACAAATATTAGGAATGGCATTAATGGCCCTAACACTTTCATCAGCTTACGGCTGTGAACTGAAAACCAAAAGAACTGCTAATCCAATTATTGCTCATGCAGTTGTGAATGAGAATGATGAAAAAGAGACAAACAATACGGTGAAAATTGCACTACTACTTGACACTAGCAATAGTATGGACGGACTTATCAATCAAGCGAAAGCACAACTCTGGGATATTGTAAATAAATTCACCCACGCCAAATGTGGTAATGAGGCACGACCAAAATTGCAAATCGCCTTATATCAATACGGCAATGACAATTTATCTTCAAGAGAAGGTTACATACAGCAGGTACTTGACTTTAGTGGTGATTTGGACGAGATTTCTGAAAAACTATTCTCGCTAACCACCAATGGAGGCGAAGAATACTGCGGAGAAGTTATTCAAACTTCACTAAAGCAACTGGACTGGGGTAAGAATGCCGATAATCTTAAAATGATATTCATAGCGGGAAACGAACCTTTTACACAAGGAAAGCTTAACTACAAAGATGCTGTCACAAATGCAAAGGAAAAAGATGTTGTAGTAAACACTATTTTCTGCGGAAATTATGACCAAGGCGTTAACACCGACTGGAAAAATGGCGCGAAGCTTACGGATGGAGAATACATGGCTATTGATCATAACCGTCAAGTAGTGCATATTGATACCCCTTACGACGAAGTAATTATCAAGCTTAATTCAAAATTGAACAAAACCTATGTTTCTTATGGTGCCTTAGGTGTCTCTAAAATGCAAATGCAATCGGTTCAAGATTCTAATGCTATGGAAATGGAAGAAGCCGTTGCCGTTAAACGAGCAGTCAGCAAATCTTCAAGAATGTACAATAACGCTTCTTGGGATTTGGTTGATGCAATTGAAGATGATAAAATTGAAATCTCAGATATTGCAGATGAAGATTTACCAAAAGAACTACAAGGCAAATCAGCCGATGCAAAAGTGCAATACCTAGAAGAAAAGAAATCAGAACGGGCAAAAATCCAAAAGGAAATTCAAGAACTCAATAGAAAGCGAGAAGCCTTTATTTCTGAAAACCAAAAAGAAGATTCAAAAGGGGAATTGGAAAATGCGATGCTAGAAGCTATTCAAAGACAAGCTAAAAAGAAAAACTATAAATGGGACTAAGCATCTAACACCAAAATCATATGAGATAAAATTGTTGAACGCAGTTGGTTGGTGTTTAGTTAGTGGGTCTATCCGAAATTCTGGGTAGGCCCGTTTTATTGTGCAGCTGGGCAATAGCAATCGTACTTTCTTTCACTTTGTCCGAAATCGTAACCCAATGTAATTTGGTGAAATCCACCATTATCAAAACGGATATCCCCTATTTGATAAGAGTAATTGTATGACACTAGGAATTTGCCAATGTTAGCACCAACAATTGGAGTTACCAATTGTAGTCTTTGCTCACCGAAACTTCCATCAGTTTGAAATTGGGCCCCATCAAAACTTCTACGATATGATAAACCACCCCATATTCTTCCGAAATTAACATCTTTGTAAATCTTGGCATTGATATCCAATGTTTTCTCCTGGGTGAATTCTGTCATTTGGAATAAAACAGAAGGCTCGATTTGAACCTCATTTTTACCAAAAACATAACCCATAGAAACCAAGTATCTTCTCAAGTTATCAAACTCTATTGCTGAATACAAATCCCTACCGCTACCTAAAAGGTTGAGCGCGGCAAAATGTGCATAGAATTCCATTTTACTATAAGACATTCCCAAATCAACATTATAGTAGCTTACACTATTATTTGAACCTGTAATAACTGGATCTTGAATCACTGAACGAAACTCCGACTCATCTAAATTGCTCTGTAATAAACCAGCACTTAGTCCAAATGAAAGTTGATTTAAATAACGAATATCACCACCTAATTTTAAGTGATGGGCATATGTCAGTTTTACTCCTGTTTGTGAATGATATCCATTAGCATCGTTAAATACAATAGCACCAATACCGCTATTGCTCTCTCCTAGTCTAAAATGAGCATTCAAAGTTTGAAGGCTTGGCGCCTCATCAACATTAAACCACTGTTTTCTAATGGTCCCTCGTATTTTTCCACCTTCACCTATACCCGCCATTGAAGGATAGACGAGATAATAATTATCCGCTAAATAATCAAAATATACAGGAATACCTTCTTGAGCAGATGATTGACTACCAAAGGCTAAGAAAGCAAATAGGACTATTAAAAGATTTTTCATTGATTGGCTGGGGCTAATGTTCTACCGACTAAATATAAAGTATAACGGATGAAATGCAACTATATTATATACAGATATACTGGTAATTTGGTATCTATTCGAACAAAAAACCAGTAGACTAAAGAAAAGTTTTAATTCTTTTTGGGATTTCCTACTCAATTCTAGCAAAAGTTGATTTAAAATTCAAAATATCATTAATATCCAATTCTAAGAAATATTACAGAATTTGAAGGGCATACGAACCATTGATATTTGCAATTACTTCGTATTTTTGACCAAAATTAAAAGCAATGAAAGAGTATTCAATCACTGTCGTAGAAACCAATAATCCTACTATATTAAAATTCGAAACCAATCACTTTATAACTACTGGTACGAATTACGAGTTTAAGAATATTGATGAAGCCAAAAACTCTCCTTTGGCCCAACAGTTATTCTATTTACCGTTTATAAAAACAGTATATATTTCAGGAAACTTCATTGGCCTTGAACGTTTTGATATTGTAGAATGGTCAGATGTAAAAGACGAAGTTGCTCAGCAATTGGTGGAATACCTAAATGCTGGTGAGCCGATTGTTTTAGAGGAGGAAAAAACGAAACAGGTTGCAGTAACAGTTTACGCGGAGGTAACGCCCAACCCGTCAACTATGAAGTTCGTAGCGAGCAGAAAGATAGTACCTGCTGCGTTTGAGTTCAAAAACATTGATGAAGCCAAAGACTCAGAATTAGCGAAGGCTCTTTTTCAATTTCCTTTTGTAAAACAAGTGTTCTTGGATGAAAACTATGTTTCTGTAAGCAAATATGATGTCGCCGAATGGGATGATATCACAATGGAATTGCGTGAGCTAATTCGCAATTTTATTGCCGATGGAAAAGATGTTGTTTCCCTTGATATACAACCTCAAAATAAACCAGAAGCAACTCAAGGAGTAAATCAAAATCAACCCGCTGCTGACCTAGATGACACATCGTTAGAAATCATTGATATCTTGGAAGAATATGTAAAACCAGCCGTTGCAAGTGATGGCGGAAATATTCTGTTTAAGTCCTATGAAAAAGAAAGCAAAACGGTGAATGTAATTTTACAAGGCGCCTGCAGCGGTTGTCCCTCTTCTACCTTCACCCTTAAGAATGGTATTGAAACCATGCTAAAAAATATGATGGGAGATCGAATCAATGAAGTTGTTGCTGTAAACGGATAATTTGTAAGATTTATCTAGCATTTTACCTCAATAATTTGCTATCTTGAACTAAATTTAAAAATAAGAAATTATGGCAATTTTAAAAGTTATAGAAGTTTTGGCAAATTCTGAAAAAAGTTGGGAAGACGCAACAAAAAAGGCAGTTGAGCAAGCTTCTAAATCGGTGAAAAACATTCGTTCCGTTTACGTTCAAGATCAAAGCGCTAGCGTCAAAGATGGTGAAATAAGCGATTTTCGTGTAAACGTAAAAATCACTTTCGAAGTGAAATAAATTTTACAAAATCAAAATTTATAATAAGCATCCTTCTTAAGTTGGATGCTTTTTTTATGCCCTCATTTAGCCCTAACTTTGAGTATGTTCAGCAATTTCAAATTAACTGTGTTCCTATTGTTTTCGCTGAACTTTTATGCTCAAAAAACAGACATTATGACCTATAAACATACCAATGCCCTGATTAATGAAACGAGCCCTTATTTGTTGCAGCATGCTCATAATCCGGTTAATTGGGAAGCTTGGAACCCTGAGGTACTAGAGCGAGCTAAAAAAGAGAATAAACTGCTTCTTATAAGCATTGGTTATGCCGCATGTCACTGGTGTCATGTAATGGAGCATGAGTGTTTTGAAGATGAAGAGGTAGCAGCTGTTATGAATGCCAATTTCATAAACATAAAGATTGATAGAGAAGAGCGACCAGATGTAGACCATATTTATATGGATGCCCTTCAAATGATGACTGGCAGTGGAGGTTGGCCCCTGAACATTGTTGCACTGCCCGACGGTCGCCCTTTTTGGGGGGCAACCTATGTAAAAAAGATAGATTGGATGAGCATCTTGAATCAATTGTCAGATACCCATCAAAGTAGCCCACAAAAAGTGGAGGAATATGCGGAGAACCTTGCCAATGGTATCAAAGCCATCAATCTTGTAGAAAATCGAAACGACCTCGATCTTTTTAGCACTGAACAGTTAGATGAAGCCGTAAAAGACTGGTCCCGCTATTTTGATACTTTCCTAGGAGGTTACAAACGGGCTCCCAAATTTATGATGCCCGTGAATTTAAATTTTCTACTGCATTATGGCACCGCTCTGAAAGATGAAAAAGTTCTCGAATATGTACATACCACTTTGACAAAAATGGCATGGGGCGGTATTTTTGACCATGTAGGTGGTGGATTCTCAAGGTATTCCGTAGATACGAAATGGCATGTGCCCCATTTTGAAAAGATGCTCTACGACAATGGCCAATTGGTTAGTTTATACTCCAAAGCGTACGCGGCTTCTAAAAACGAGTTATATAAGACGACTGTTGAGCAAACGATTGAATTTATAGAAAAGGAATTAATGCATTCCACTTTCGGATTCTATTCTTCTTTGGATGCCGATAGCCTTACCAAAACTGGCGAACTTGACGAGGGAGCCTATTATGTTTGGCAGGAAGAAGAATTAAAAAAGCTATTGGGAGATAACTTCGGAATTTTCAAAGACTATTTCAACATCAATAGTTACGGACATTGGGAGCATGGCAATTATGTTCTAATTCGCGACGCATCCGAAGAAAAAATTGCCAAGAAACATTCCATTGACATTTCTGAATTAAAGGAAATTATCAATACTTCTCTAAGATCGTTGGATGCAGAACGAAACAAAAGAAACCGACCCAGACTGGATGATAAGATTCTCACTTCATGGAACGGACTTATGCTAAACGGATTAGTAGATGCCTATCGCTACTTAGGTAATGATTCCTATTTAGAACTCGCCTTAAAAAATGCCAATTTCATTTTAAAAAATGTAATAAAACCCGATGGCGGATTGTGGCACAATCACAAAAATGGGAAGAGCACCATCAATGGGTATTTAGAAGATTATGCTTCGGTTATTGAAGCTTTTATAGGATTGTACGAAGTTACTTTTGATGAACAATGGTTGACTCATGCAAACATTTTAACGGCCTATTGCCAGAGAAACTTCTTTGATGAAGAAAGCAGGATGTTTTTCTTTACCTCAATGCAAGATGATTATGTTATCAGAAGAACTATTGAAACTTCTGATAACGTAGTGCCAGCATCGAATTCAATTATGGCAAAAAACCTACTTCGTCTTTCGAAACTATTCCCAGAAAAAAACTATGAAGAAGTCGCATTGTCACTATTAAAAAATGTGCAAAACAACTTTGAAAAGAACGCCCAAAATCATGCCAATTGGTTAGAACTACTTTTGTTCTTTAACCAATCATTTTATGAAATTGCGATTGTTGGCGAAAATCATAAGAAAAACGTGAAAGAAATTGCTGGCTATTATTTGCCAAATACCATTTTAGCAGCTACAGAAAAGGAAAGCAATTTAAGCATTCTTCAAAATAGGTACTCGCCAAAGAATACCTCCATTTACATATGCGAACAAGGCACCTGTAAGCTTCCTGTACCGACGGTAAATGAGGCTTTGGAGTTGCTTAGAAGTTAAATCCTAAAAACCAGGTTCTTTGACGCTATCACTTAAATTCCTAGGTTTGGTATTATTTTTGCGCGAATATACACCGTAGTTTCCCAGCGTTATAGCTTGACTTTGGGAAATATTTTTTTACCTTTTATTTATGAAAAGAATGCTCTTCTTTTTGATTATATTTTCTGGCTTTTACTCCTTTTCACAGGATACCGATGAGCCAGTGACCATAAGGTTCAGCCTGCCTTCAACTGGTGCCCGAATGCAAGATGATCGGACTAGAATATTCACGATAAAAGGGAGTCCATTTCTAAATGAGGAATATCAAATAGGAAGTATAATTAATGGTACTACCATAATGGAAGCCCCTATTCGATATAATGCCTATTACGATCATTTTCAAGTTTTGGATGAAAACAAAAAAAAGGGAGCAGTTCTAAAATCTCAAAATGTAAAAATAAAACTAAACGGAAAAACCTACCATTTGTTGACCTACGAAGTGACAGTTCAAGACAAGGCATTATATTACCTACCGCAAAACAAAAATCAGAAATTAAACGGCAATAAGAAGGAAGGTTATTTCTGTGCGCTATCTGATGGTGAGACCGTCCTCTATAGCAAAACAACTAAAAGAGTTCCAAAGTTCAAATTACAAGATCATGGTTACACGCAATTTGCGCCGACTGACTTTGTAATCCTGACCCACTATTATATTAAAAGAAAACATAGACCAGCAGTACGTGTAAAATTGTCAAAGAAAGAAATTCTCTACGCCTTAAATGACAAATACAACGACGTTAGAGCTTATATCAAAAAAAATAAACTAAAGGCTAAGACCTTGGAAGAAGTTATTCAGATAATTTCCTATTACGACACTTTGGACTAAGTTTTCTTCTTAGCCTTTGTTTGTAGAATAAAGTCTTTCAAATAGTAAGGCTCAAAATAAGCTAGATCTTCAAAATCTCCATTTTTATATGTATCAAATGAAAGTTGAGACATTTGTTCGGCCGAAGGAACTACATCAGTAGCATAGCTTAAATTTTCACTTTCCAATATTTCTTCGCATTTGGCGGCACCACTCCCAAGCAGCAGTACTTTGCCTTGATTCAAAAATGTACTAAATGAATTCGCGTCAATAATCTCTGCTTTTGTTTCTCGAACCTCATTTAATTGGGTATCAAAAACCTTGGAATATACTTCCATACGTCTGGCATCAAGAAGGGGAATAATGAAGTTAAAATTTTTAGATTTTTCCTGACAGGCCATACTTTTTAAGGTTTCAAGGGAAATTAACGGAATATCCAAAGAAAAGCACAATCCCTTTGCCGCTGAAACACCTATACGAAGACCTGTATAAGAACCTGGGCCTTTGCTTACGGCTATGGCATCTAAATCGGAAAGTGTGATTCCGGCTTTCTCCAAAACCTCTTGAATAAAAACATGAAGCTGCTCAGAATGTGAGTAGTTTGGGGTATCATGCTCTTTGATAGCTACGGTCTTGCCATCTTTAGCTAAACTTACGGAGCAATTTGTAGTTGCAGTTTCTAGATTTAAAATCAATGCCATAATTGCCGCAAATATATGTGCTTCATTTGAAAAGAAAAAAGACCCGCAAGCTTCTTTAAAAACTTGCGGGTCAATTAACCAACTTATGGAAAATTAATCCAATTTAATTGGAATTCCGAAATAGAACTCCAATACCTTAAGTCTAAAAATATAGTCGTATTTCGTTCTTATTACTTCAGCTTCGGCGTTATCAACTCTTGCTTGTGCTTGACTGAAATCGAAGGCGTTCATCAAACCAACATCAAAACGTTCTTTAGAATACTGATAAGCCAAACGTCTTGCCTCTAGTGTCTTTTCAGCTGCTTCGTAAGATGCAAAAGAACTATTTACATTCGCATAAGTTTGGTTCACTGTTGTCTCTAAAGCCAGCTTATCCTGCTCTAGTTGCACTTTAAACTTTTCCACATTGATCCTTGAGCGCTTAATTGAATTCCTAGTACTAAATCCATTAAAAATCGGAATGCTCAATTGACCTCCGTAAGTGATACCATCAAAAAGCCAAAGTTGATCCACTAAATCAAATCTAAAAGATGTTTGTGTCATTGGATCAAACTGCTTTCTGCTGGAATACGAAGTGTTGTAATTAAAAAATGCCGCCAAGGTTGGATATCTAGCACCCTTAGCAATATCTAGATCTTTTTCAGCTAGAGCTACATTTGATTCTGATAGTTTAATATCATTCCGGAATTCCACTGCTTTTGCGAAAATGGATTTAGGTGAATTGTTCAATATATCAGAAGGAGGTATCTCAAAAGCATCGTCAGCAATATCAAAATTTTCATAATCTGTTATCTGTAAGAGTTGCGCTAGTGTGATTCGAGAAATAAGTACTTGATTTCCTCCGTTAACTATTTGTTGTTGTTGACCGGCCGCAGTTGCCTCGATTTCCAATAAATCCCCTTTAGGAACAACACCAGACTCTACTAATTCTTTCGTTCTTTTCAAATCTTGTTCAGTGAACGCATATTGCGCTTTAAAAACTTTTAAAGCTTCTTTATTTGATAGTATATCTAAATAGTTCAAGGCCACATTCAACCGAATATCATCCTTAAGGTCATCTAAACGATATTGCTGCGCAATGGCATTCAATTTTGCTCTATTCATACGGTTCTTATTTCGCATACCATTGAATAAAACCACGTTAGAGGATAGGTTCCCGCCAAGCGTGAAAATACCAGCAGTAAAATTGCTACCCGTAATAGGATCCGAAGAGAGCCCTCTACTACCCGAGGCAGTAACAGTTGAATTAAAGTTAGGAAGGAAATTACCTAGCGCATCTGATTCATCTATTTGAACATTTTGAAGGTCGAGTTCGAATTGCTCAATACTTAGGTTATTCTCTACCGCATATTCAACGCACTCTTGCAAGGTCCATTTCTTACTTTGGGCGGATAATATTCCCATTGCTAAAACTAGGAATAGAGCTGTCAGTTTAAATTTCATTTGATTTGTTTTCTTGATTATTGATTGATGTTTTAGTCTTCACTTTCGTCGCTATCCTCCTCACCTTCTTCTTCCTCTTCGCCTTTTTTAATTGGCTCTGTCTTATTCCATTGTTTTATTTCGTCACTTTCGGTAAGTCCGGAAACAATCTCAACGTTTACGCCATCAGAAATTCCAATTTCAATGTCCTTTCTTTCCCATTTTTGTTCGTCTACTGAACCCACAGCCAACTCCACATAAGGTTTATCAGTCTCTTTGTCAAACTGCAACAAAGCCTCGGAAATAACCAATATATCGTCCTTCTTTTCTAAAACAATAGAGGCATTTGCGCTGTATCCGGCACGAATAAAAACATCGTCATTTACTTCTACATCACCTTCAATCTTGAACTGAACCGCGCCCGTTTCTTCCACTCCCTTGGGTGCTATAAATTTGAGTTTAGCATCTAGTTCCAAATCCTCAACAGCACCTAAACTAATTTTTAATGGAGTTCCAACTTTTAATTTCCCCACTTCTCCTTCATCAACCTTTCCTTCAAATATCATTTTGGTCAAATCAGCTATGGAAGCAATAGTGGTACCATCATTGAAGTTATTACTTTGAATTACCTGATCACCTTCTTCCACAGGAATTTCAAGTATAGTACCTGCAACAGTTGCCCGTATATTTGTATTTGCAGATGCCGAACCACCGGCTGAACCTTTACGAATAATTTGATAATCGGCCTGCGCATTTGATAATTCTTGCTTCGACTGATCGAGTTGCAATTGTAGGGTATTGAAATCTTGACTTGCAATAACCCCTTTATCAAACAAAGCCTTATTTCTATTATATTCAATCGTAGTATTGTTCAAAGCGATTTCGGCATTTCGAACCCTACCACGAGATTGGTTTAACGATTGCTCATTTGGTACAATTTTAATCTTAGCAATTAAGTCACCAGCTTTCACCTTGGCTCCTTCTTCTAAATATATCTTCTCGATGATACCTGAAATTTGAGGCTTAATTTCTACCTCATCCTCAGGAACCACTTTTCCAGTGGCAACGGTTTTCTTTTCAATACTAGAAATAAAGGGCTTTTGAGTTTCATAAGTAATCGAAGATTTACTATTCGACTTTATGAAAAATACAGCAGCCCATAATGCTGCCAGCACTAGAAGTCCTATTAAAATATATTTTACGGTCTTGTTCATTTTAAGTGTATTTGTGTTTATCTATTGGTTTTGTTTATTATTCTTCGCGTAATGCGTCTATTGGTTTAATACTTACTGCTCGTTGTGCTGGTATTAGTCCGATTAAGGTTCCTAACACTACCATAATTACTAAAGCACCCAAAACATAAGGGATGGGTACCGTGGGATTTGTGTACGGAAAATCAATGTCTTTTGTAAATGCATTTATTCCCGATAAAACCCCTGCTCCCAATATTATTCCAAGGATGCCAGCTATCAATGTTAAGAAAACAGACTCCAAAACAATTAGATTCCGCACTTCACTGGGAGTCGCCCCAAGTGCACGTCGAACTCCTAATTCTTTGGTTCTCTCCTTCACGGAAATCAAAAGAATATTTCCAATACCAATTACACCGGCCAAAATTGTTGCTATTCCCACTATTAGTGACATAAATGTTAAACCAAATGCGAAATCCATAGTTCTGCCGAAGGCCTCACCTAAATTAAATGATCCAAAAGCCCTTTCATCATCAGGGTGTGCCCTATGCGTACTCCTCAAAAGTGCTTTGATATCTTTTTCCACCTGAACAACATCGACATCATCATAGGCAGCAATACATAAATAACTTACTAGATCCCCAGTATTATAAAGCTTTCGGTGTGTTGTGAAAGGAATGAACATATCGCTATCTGAATCAAAGCTTACCCCATTGGCTAACTTGTGTACCCCTACTACCTGAAAATAGACCGTTCCCACGCGAATGTATGCACCGATTGGATCTTCATCCTTTTCAAAAAGTTCTTGTTGTACACGTTCACCAATTACTATAACCTTTCTCGCCTGCTCTATATCTTCCTCATTGATAAATCTACCTCCATCATATATTTTCTTTGTGGCTATTTTTGTGTAGACCGGATAGTCACCATATAATCCATAATTTCCTGACTTTTGTCCTTTTACTGTATATACAGGCTCCGAATTCGGACCGCCATCACCTTGCCTTATTCTGGGCGCTATGAACTGAACTTCAGGGATTCTGTTTTGTATTGTAGAAACGTCTTCAAGCCTTAGGTCCATTAGTCTTCCCGTCTTGAAGCCGTCATACGGCATACTACTACTCTGCGGCCAAACGAACATACTATTCATCGCTACGGTCTTAAATGCCTTATCAAACCCGTTATTCAATCCTTGAGCAGATCCTGCCAAGGCTATGTAAATAAAAATCCCCCATAGAACACCTATTACGGTTATCACCGTTCGTGTCTTGTTCTTACTAATAGAACCGAAGATCTCTTGCCAGGTATTACTATCGAAAATAAATCTCATATTATTCGTCTCTTAATGCTACAATAGGCTTTATGCGAGCAGCTCGCTTTGCCGGAATGTACCCCGCTAGCGCCCCAAAGAAAATTAAAACTATGGTTGCTCCAATTGCCATTCCCATATCTATATAAGGGTCGGTAATAAAAAAATCCTTTAATTTTTCTCCAAAGGAACTAAGCATTGAAACGCCTATTATCATACCCACAAAGCCTGAAACGGTAGTTATAAAAATAGACTCCAAAAGAATCGTTCCAATCACCGATTTCGGCGTAGCTCCCAGAGCTTTACGAATGCCCAATTCTTTGGTTCGTTCCTTTACCACAAACACCATTATATTGCTGATGCCAATTATGCCGGCAATGATGGTTCCAAAAGCAACAAAAGCAACAATGAGCTGTAAAACACCTGCAAACTGCTGGCTTTGTTTTAACCCCTCAGCCACGTTACGTACAAAAATACCTTGCTGATCTTCAGGACTGATATATTTTTTTTCTCTAATAAATGTATTCAAGCTTTTGTCAAGTGCTAATGCCCCGGCATACCCCAATTCAGGTTTAAAAGCAACAATGAGCTGATCAACTTTATCGGTATTTTTTTCAATAAGTTGACGAGTAGTATATGGAATGTAAATTCTCCGCTCCTCATCGTCACCACCATCATCTTGATAAACACCAATAACTTTAAAAGCACTACCTGCAATGTCGATGTATTTCCCCATGGCGCTTTCTGCACCAAACAAATCTTGTTCTACCAATCGACCAACAATGGCATTTTTAGTTTTGTTTTTGATATCAAGGCTATTTAAATAGCGACCTTTCATCATAATGGTTTTCTCTGCAAATTGATGAGAAGGTGCTACGGCTCTTGTAGAATAATTATTAGATTCATTCTTATAACTGACAAGACCACCTCGGGTAATTCTTGGCGTCGTATACTCCAAGAACATGCTGAAGTTTTTTTCAATATCGGCCAAGTCGCTATTATCAAATTCAATTTGGCGACCCGACTTGTAGCCCTTGTAGGGTTCTGTAGTTCGTCCTGGAAAAACAAAAATTAAATTTTGAGCATCATCCTCGAAAAAAGATTGAAACGTATTAATTAGACCGTTGCCAAAACCAAAAAGCACAACAAAAATCAAAATACCCAAGGCCACGGTAAAGCCCGATAAGAACGTACGCAGTTTGTTCTTTTGAATTGTCTCGAATATTTCTTTCCAGTTGTCTCTACTAAACATACTCTGAGGCCCTAACTTGTTTGATTTTCTTATCCTCTAGAATAATACCGTCTTTTAGGTGGACAATACGCTTACACATATCGGCAATATCAGGTTCATGCGTAACTATTAAAATGGTATTACCTTGATCGTTTATTTTTTGGATTAAGTCCATTACCTCATAAGAAGTTGTACTATCTAATGCTCCTGTAGGCTCATCGGCTAATAGCACTTTTGGTTCTGCTGCCATGGCCCTAGCTATTGCAACACGTTGTTTTTGACCCCCGGAAAGTTCACTTGGAAGGTGTTCGGCCCATTCTTTAAGCCCCACCTGGTCAAGATATTTAAGGGCTTTCTCTTGACGTTCTTTTCTTCCTACTCTTTGATAGTATAGTGGGAGTGCAACATTTTCCATCGCACTTTTGTAGTTAATCAAATTAAAAGATTGAAAAACAAAGCCTAGAAATTTATTCCTATAATTGGCGGCTTTCGTCTCATTCAAGTTTTTAATTGGAACTCCATCCAAGTCATAAGAACCTTCATCCAGCTCATCCAGCATTCCTAAAATATTTAGTAAAGTAGATTTTCCAGATCCTGAAGAACCCATAATAGCAACTAATTCGCCTTCTTCTACAGAAAAGTTGATACCCTTTAAAACATGCAGGGAATTGCTTCCCATTTTATACGATTTATGAAGGTTTTTAATTTCAATCATGTTGGTAGTATTTGTTTTGTTTGGTGATTGCCAAAGGTCTTCGGCAATAAGACACCTAAGTTGTTAATTTGTTACAAGATTTCCTCCAAATTTTTTGTTAAAGGTTAGTTGGAATCTCCTTCTCCTGATTCAATCGCATTCCAGACCTTTATTTTATCTTCGGATTTAACGCCAGATTTCACCTCTACGAAGATTCCATCACTAACCCCCAATTCAACATCTTTGCGTACAAACTTTTGATCTCCATTTTCGATTTCCACAAAAGGTTTTTTGGTATCAGCATCAAACTGCACTAAGGCCTCTTTAACAGCCAAAACACTATCTGCCCTTGCCAAAATAATGGAGGCATTCGCACTAAGACCGGCCCGTATGAACACCGTGTCTTGCTTCTTCATTGTGCCCTTAATCTCAAATTGAATGGCACCATTTTCCTCTTTTCCCTTTGGCGCTATATAATCTAATACGGCATCGAATACTTTGTTTTCAATGGCACCGACAGTTATCTCTAATGGTAGATTCTCCTTGATTTTGCCGACTTCAGATTCATCGACCTTGCCCTCAAAAATCATTTTCTCAACATCGGCAATGGCGGCTATAGTCGTGCCCTCGTTGAAGTTATTGCTTTCGATAACTTGGTTTCCGACTTCAACTGGAACCTCAAGTACCATTCCGCTTACTGTAGCTCTTATCTGAGTGTTTGCAGCATTGCCATACCCCTTTGTTGTACCGGTCTTTACGATATCATATCTTTTGTTGGCAGCACCATACCCTTGCTTGGCCTGATCGTAAGTTACTTGCGCCCTTTCAAGATCAACTTTCGATATCACACCTTTCGCAAAAAGACCTTTTTGACGTTCCAAGTTACGTAGCTGATCGTTCAATCCAATCTTCGCCTCATCAATTGCATTTCGCGCATCGTTTAATGCGTTTAAGTTGGGGACAACTTTAATTCTACAAATTAAATCACCTGACTTAACATAGTCTCCCCCTTCAACAAAAACCTCTTCAATTACCCCTGAAATATTAGGTTTAATTAAAACTTCCTCCAAAGGAAGAATACTACCGGTTGCTACGGTTTTCTTAATGATTGTTTGTGTTGATGCTTGATCGGTATCATAGACAACAGGGTCTTCTGAATTCTTTTGATAGAGATAATACATTGCACCTCCGAACAAAACAACGATAAGCAATAAAATAATTCTAGTAACTGACTTCTTCATTTTTGATTGGTTTGTTTATATATGTACTTGACTGATGTTCTTTATTCTGTTCTCAAAGCTTCTATAGGCCGCACTCGTATTGCACTGTTTGCAGGAATGAAACCTGCCAGCAATCCAGATACAATCAGTATCAAAAGAGCACTAACTACCACACCTATACTGACGCTAGGGTTGAGAAACATGTCTACTGGACCTATAGATTCCAATAGTGTATTTATTCCATAAATGGAAAGAGCACCGAAAATAATGCCCACCATCCCCGAGATAATAGTTAAGAAAATAGACTCCATCAAAATCTGTAATCGAATGGACCAAGGATTCTCCCCTAATGCCCTTCGTATCCCAATTTCTTTGGTTCTCTCCTTTATTACAATCAGCATGATGTTGCTCACTCCGATAATTCCAGAAATAAGCACCAGGATGCCCACGAAATAAGCAACAAACCTTAAGGCTCCGAAAAGGCTTTCCACTCTATTAAACTGTTCGTACAAATCAAAAAATCCAATGGCTCTTTCATCATCAGGGTGTACCTTTCTACTCTGCTTGACAGTACTGATAACAGCTTCACTAAGCTCGCTAATTGAGCTTCCATCTTTGGCGGTAATTGCCATCCATCCAACGTTATCAGCCCTATTGTAAGCTTGGGAAAAGGCAGTAAACGGCATAAAGATTTGGCGTTCACTATTCTCACCACCTCCATTACTAGTTTTCTCCTTATACGTACCTACAACCATAAAATTAACACCGCTAATTTTAAGATATGTACCTAATACTTCTTCTCCTTCTTCATATAAGTCATTTCGAATTCCGTCGCCAATAACCACTACCTTTCTTTTCTCATTTATATCATTATAGTTGAAAAATCGTCCATGGGCTACATACATGGGGTTCTGTTCTATAATCTCTGGGTAATCACCAAAAACACGATACCTGCCTGTTTCAGTACCTCGAATAACATTATCCTCCGGTCCCATTCGAATGCCATTTCTTGGTGATATTATTCTTAATTCAGGTACGTTTTGTCGAAGGAGCTCAACATCTTCCAATTTAAAATTGAAATTCCTACCTTCAGGAAGTCCCTCATGCGCCATTGAAGTTGTCTCTGTCCACATGAACATGGTATTGGTTGCCACTCCGTTAAAATCTTGTCGAATACCATTTTCAAGCCCTTTACCTGCAGCGAGCAAGATGATTAGTATGAAAATTCCCCAACCCACACCAAACGCTGTGGCGACAGTTCTCATCACATTGCTCGAGAGCACTTCTAAAATTTCTTTCCAACGGTCTTTGCTAAACATCTTTGATTAGTATTTTTAAAAAAAGTAGTTTTTCTCTAACTATTCATCTCGCAGGGCTTCAATAACCTGCACTCTTACGGCCTTCCACGCAGGAAAAAACCCCGCTAATGCTCCGGCAACTATCAATAATATTACCGTGGACAAAGCCACGTTGAAATTTACAGCCGGGTTTAAAACGTAATCCACTTCTATTTCCGGGCCTACAATTTCTAGAAGGCCCATACTAAAAATCAAGCCGGTAAATCCGGCGATAGCCGTTACAAAAATGGCCTCGTGCATAATCATTCCTATAATGGACCAAGGTTTGGCACCTAAGGCTTTTCGTATGCCAATTTCTCTGGTTCTTTCCTTAACGACAATCAACATGATATTGCTTACACTAACTACGCCTGCAATTATTGTGAAAAACCCTACTACCCAAAAGAAGAGTTTTATTCCCCCCATCAATGCATAGAATCGTTTTGCTTCTTGAATGGGATTCCAAATATGAATAGCACGATCGTCCTCTGGCGCAACACCGTGGTATTGTTTCAGGTAAGTCAAAAGTTCATCTGTGAATTCTTTGTTCTTTTCGACAGTAGCATCGAAAGATTCCATTTCTGGAAGCATAAAATTTAGGTTGTTTATCTTATCCGACCCGTTAAACGCAAGTTGTGCCGTAGTTATAGGCACAAAAATACGTTCTTCTTCTCCTTCATCTTCACCGTGCTCTCCAAATACACCCACTATTCTGAAACCCGCGCCAGATATAGTAATGTACTCTCCAATGGGCGTCTCCAAATCAGCAAAAACCTCTCTTTTGATTTTATTGCTTATTACGGCCACCTTCGCATTTTGTTGCACATCTGTTTCATTGATGTATCTTCCTTCGGATAGAAACTCATTTTCAATACTTTGAAGGTCTCCGTTTGTTCCAGCAACATTGTAAACCAACAAATCATTATTGTAAACTACCTGAACATCTCGAGGGAAATAGAGTAGCGAAGCCTTTTCATAATCACTATCAAAAGCGTTTGTGATGGTTTCATAATTCTCATTTCGAAGTTGAACGCGCCGCCCAGGATTCAAACCTTTATACTCGATTGTGGTGCGTCGTGGCCAGACCCATATACTTGTGGCTGCGTCTTCTTTAAATTCTTCGGCTATGCCATTTTGCATACCTTGACCAAAGCCCAATAAAATAACAAGGATAAAAATTCCGGAGGCAACAGAAAGACCTGTGAGGAAGGTCCGTAATTTGTTTTTACGGATGGTATCAAAAATCTCTTGCCATCTTTCGATGTCGAACATTGTATTGATTTAGTTGATTGATGAATGTAGTAGTATAAATACCACACTGAGTATATGACGCTCAATGTCACAAAAATGTTACAGTTTGGGTAACAAAAAAATGTTAAAAAATCTATAGTTATTAATTTTTCATCTTTTTGTAGACAAAATAAAAGAGCACTCCTACCAAAATATAGGGAATTGCCATTAAGTATACAATACCGTTATTGATACCTTCAGCGGTCGCAACGTTATCTTCACTTTCCAAAACCGCCCGGCACATAGCACATTGTGCCTCCGTTGTCTGTGGAAGCAAAAAGAGAAAAACTACAAGTATAAAAATGAATCTTTTCATATAAGCTATCGAAGCTCGATGAGATTTTTTGACTAATTAATATAATATGGAGAAATCATTAGATATACGACTACTCCGGAAATGGCAACATATAACCAAATTGGAAAAGTAATTTTTGCCAACTTACGATGACTTTCATACTTACCTAAATACCCCTTTGCATAGGTTTTTAGAACCAAGGGAATTACAGCAATAGATAAAACAATGTGCGAAATCAATATGAAAAAATACACATATCGTATGATCCCCTCCCCTCCATAAGAAGTAGACTCAGAAGTCATATGGTAAACAATATAGAGAATTAAAAAAACTAGGGACAAACCTATACATGTTGTCATAAGCTTTTGATGCAATTCTCTGTTTCCGTTCTTAATAGATATAACAGCTGATATCAATAGAAGCGCCGTAAATCCATTAATTGTAGCGTATATAGGAGGAAGAAAACCCATACGCTCAACACCATCGATTTTAACTCCAAATAAGATAGCAACGACCAAAGGAATAATAATAGAAACAATTGTTATTAGCCGATTAAACTTTCTTTCTTTTAAGTCCAAATCTTCCATCTACTCTTCTAGTAATTTTTTAATATCCTCTTTTAAGGCTGTAATCTGTTGTTTTTCTCCTTCATCGTTTTCACCCTCCTCCTCAGAAATTGCGCCTCTGTAGTATACAATTGGATTGCCAAACTGATCCACTCTTGAACGTATGTATCCGTTTTTGTCAATGAGCGCAAATAAGCCTGAATGTTCAAAACCTCCTGGCGCATCTGGCATTTCAGCAGCAAATATATTGAAGCCTGCATTCGCCAAGTCATAGATTTCAGCTTGATCTCCTGTCATCAAATGCCAATCTAAATCTGTAATTCCGTAGCGTTCTGCGTACTCCTTTAAGACTCGAGGGGTATCATAATCGGGAGTAATTGAAAAGGAGGCTATTCCGAAATTTTCTGATTTGGAAAATTCATTTTGCACGTTCACTAAGTTATTAGACATAATCGGACAAATGGATGGGCAGCTGGTAAAAAAGAATTCGGCCACAAAAACTTTTCCTTCATAGTCTTTATTGCTTATCACCAAACTATCTTGATTCAAAAACTCAAAACTAGGCACCCTGCGCTTTTTTCCATTCAGCATAATAAACGCCAAATCTCCAGTATTATCTTTAATGTTAATTCTGTCATTTTCAATGACAGTCCCACCTTTTATGCGCTCAATTATCTTTGGAATAAAAATAATCCCAAAAATCAAAATAACTAAAGATACCCAAACATAGGTGTATTTATTTTTCATTACTTTTTCCGATTTGCATTATTCTTTTTCAAGGCTAATCGATACTCCGCTAAGATGATTTTTACATCATCTTCCATTTTGTTGTTTAAATCGGCAACTGACACCGTATTAAAACCGTATTTTGTTCCTTCATCTTCATCATCGTTTCTTCCTCTAAGGTTCTTATCTTTATCTATAATGAACACATAGGGTGTTGCCAAATTTTCATCTAAGGATAAGTCCGTTTTTAGACTTGAAAACAAACCTCTTATTTGGTGTTCTTCAGCGTAAACAAACTTCCATTTTGATGTATCGGCCAGATTAGCAAGTTCGTTGGTCAGTTCCGTCACTTTCAATTCGTTTCCATTGGGAACAAGTATCACAAATTGAAAATCATTGAATTCATAAAAACGCTTGTAAATCTTCTGATTCAGATTGAAAGCATTTCCTTTTTTATTTTCAATATCGCTTCCTAAAAAACCTAATATGGTAATCTTGTCTTGAAGTGAAACACTTTCATCGAAACCGGAAACGTCATTTACATTTTCCGTTAAAATGGGTAGTTTTCCAAAGTTATTTACTCCGGAAGCAAAAAAGAGATATGCTACTATAGGAAGTATAAAAAGAATAACTAAAACAAAGGTCTTCTTCATGAGTACAGTAATGGGGAACCGGCATTTTTAATTAATACAAATTCCGAAAGAATTGAAAAGATGCCGAGCTAAATTCGGCATATGCAAAAATAAAAAAGACGGCCTAATTGCCGTCTTTTTTATCTGTTAATTATACGTTAGAAATTCCAAGCTACAAACCCGTCTTTATAAACGTTATAGACATAATCAGCTTCAAAAAGCAATATAAATACCAGATATAACACAAGGAATATTGGTGTCCAAACAATTGCTCTTCTCAAGGAAGTTTTTTCATCCCGCAAGTGCATGAAATCCCAAGCAATATAATAGGCTTTTACCAATGTAAGGATAATGAATATCCAGTTCAACAACTTCATACCTAAAAAGTAGTTATCGGTAAGAGATTCAGGCTTCATGATACCTAGAACTACTTCTATTGCCGTAACAACACATAAGAATGCAAGTACACCCCAAATTTTTTGCGTGTTAGACTTGAACTTCCATAGTCCTCTGAAAATCTCTAATTTATGCTCGTGTGCCATTTATAAACTCTTTTAAGTTCCGTTAAATCGGATAAATATTATAACTAAGTTAAACAGATTTCCGTCTTCACGGAAACGACAATACCTATTAAACTAAATAGAAGAAGGTAAAGACAAATACCCAAACTAAATCTACAAAGTGCCAGTACAATCCAACTTTTTCTACCATTTCATAGTGACCTCTTTTTTCATAGGTTCCTAGAACTACATTGAAGAAAATGATAAGATTGATTACTACCCCAGAAGTAACGTGAAAACCGTGAAATCCTGTAATAAAGAAAAAGAAATCCGCAAAAAGTCGGCTTCCATATTCGTTTTGGATAAGGTTTGCTCCTTCTACTACTTGAACAGCATCGGTCAATTTCGCTAAGGATTCTTCTCTGCTTAAAAGTGTTTTCTCACCTTGCCCTTCCCCTTCTTGGATAATTGCTTCCGTTCTTATCTGAATATTCGAATTTGCTTTAACACCTGCGATAACCTCATTCAAAGAATAAGACGGAAGTGCTTGACCCTCATAGTACCATACACCATTCTTCTTTTCGTGGTTAACTCGTTCACTTTCAATAGTTGCTGCAAAATCTGCAATTGCCGCTCTTTCACCAGTATCCGTATTTACGAATTGTAAAATACGACCACCCTTGGTTTCTAAAGCACCAAAATCACCTTTAATAAAAGTTGCCCATTCCCAAGCTTGCGAACCAACGAAAATAGCACCTCCAATAATTGTCAAAAACATGTACCAGATAACGGCATTCTTTTTCATTCTATGACCAGCGTCAACCGCCAATACCATAGTTACTGAAGATATAATCAAAATTAGCGTCATGAACGCAACATAAATCATAGGAAAATTGCCGTGAACAAAAGGAACGTGCGTAAAAACCTCATCTGCAATCGGCCAAGTCTCAATAAATTTAAACCGAGAGAACCCGTATGCGGCCAATAAACCAGAGAATGTCAAGGCATCAGAAACCAAGAAAAACCACATCATTAATTTACCATAACTCGCTCCTAAGGGCTTGTTACCTCCACCCCAAACGTTTTCTTCCGAACCTGTCGCTACCGTTGAATCCATATATAACTTATCGTGTGATTAGATTTGTGCAAATTTACATCTTTTTTAACGTTTCAAAAATCGAATTGCTATCAAAACCTATTTTAATTCAATTTATTTTACAAACGTCATAAACAAAATTAAATACACCCACAAAATTCCTAGAAAATGCCAAAAAGTTGCTCCTAAGGTCATTCCTAAATATTCTTCTGATGAGTATTTCCCTTTTAAATGATTGAATAAAACTACAGATAATGAAATAAGTCCGGCCACCACATGTAATATATGCACAAAGGCTATCAAAAAGACATAAGACATTTTTATACTGCTAGTTGGCCCAGTAAACCGATAACCATTCCCCAACATTTGTTCGAAACCTTGAAATTGGAGGTAAACAAAGGTAATCCCTAGAACTAATGTCGTAGCCAAAAAAAGAGTACTAAGTTGCTTCTTGTTTTGCTGCACCCCACGTTTCGCCAAGATATAGGTTAAGCTACTGACAATAATGAGCCCTGTGCTGATATAAAACAATGAAGGCAACTCGATATCTTGAATCCAGTCTTTTCTTGAACTACTTACAATATAGGCGCTCGTCCAACCGGCAAAGCCCATCACTAAACTGGCGATACCAAACCATAGCATCATCTTTTTTGACCTATCGTACTTCTCCTTCTCCGAACCTTGGGTTAAATCCATGCTTCCTTCTATACTTTATATAAATTTATCAATTACGTAGACTATCTGCATAAGGGTAATATAGCTTACACTTGCCAACATTAATTTGCGCGCTGCGGGATTATCTCTTTTTTCATACAACCGGAAAGCAAAAAACAGCATTACAAGCCCCATTAAGAAAACAATAACCGCTGCGGGAATTGATAAGTTCAAATCACCAGTAATTCCAAAAGCAGGAACAACGGAAATAACAATCATCCAAATGGTATACATTATAATTTGCAACGCAGTTCCAGTATCCTTTTTTCCTGTGGGAAGCATTTTAAATCCCCCTTTTTTATAGTCCTCATCCAACATCCAGCCCAAAGCCCAAAAATGAGGAAACTGCCAAAAAAATTGAATCATAAACAAAGTGCCAGGTTCAATTCCGAAATCATTCGTTGCCGCTACCCATCCCAACATGAAGGGAATAGCACCAGGAAATGCTCCAACAAAAACAGCAAGAGGTGTCTTTGTCTTTAAAGGCGTATATAAACTAGTATACAAAAAGATGGATATTGCCCCGAACATTGCCGTCTTGGCATTCAAATAATACAAGGAAATAACTCCTAATAAAGTTAATAAAATTGCAATGGTCATGGCTTTGTTCACCGACATACGACCAGAAGGAATTGGTCGATTCTTCGTACGGTTCATTAGAGCATCCAAATCTCTTTCAATAACTTGGTTAAAGGCATTAGAAGCTCCTACCATGCAATATCCACCAAAAGCTAAGAGAAATAACGAAATGGGATTTACCGCTTCAGGAGCCAGCAGATATCCTGCAAGAGAAGAAAAGACAACACTAACCGCCAGCCGCGCTTTAGTAATCTCCTTAAAATCGGAAAAAGCCAAAGACCAAGAGGTACTTTTCGCCGAACTGACTGCCGTCTTCATATTTGCATTTAAATGGTTTGCAAAGATAAACCCCAACCTTCTTTTTTACAACCAATTACACTGATTTAATCTTACCTTTGAAATTAGACCAAATAAAGCGCAATCCTATGAAAATGAAAGCTTCCTTTTTTACATTCTTATTGACCATTTTTTCAATTCTCCTTGTTAAAGCACAAGACAAAGAAGTAGTTATTACCGTAGACACCCTTTCGCAATCTGTGTACATGTTAACAGGACAAGGAGGAAATATCGGTATCTATGTTGGCGAAAGCAATGTATTTATGATTGATGATCAATTTGATCGCTTGAGCGATAAAATCAAAACAGCCATTGGCAGTCTAACAAACAAACCTATTGCTACTTTATTCAATACGCATATGCACGGAGATCATTCCGGCGGAAATGCAAAATTCAATTCCGACGCGGTTATCTTGGTGGCACATGACAATGTAAGGGACCGCATTAAAACAAACCAACAAGCGAAACTTGATAAAAAGGAGATTACAGCAGACTATTTAACTAAAATGCTTCCGGAAGTCACTTTTTCTGAGGACATTACTTTTTATGATGGCGATGAGACCATTATGGCCTTTCATGTGCATAATGCTCATACAGATGGAGATGCGATGGTATATTTCACAAACAACAATGTGCTACACATGGGTGATACTTATTTTTCAGGGCGCTATCCTTATATGGATTTAAAAAGCGGTGGTAGTGTACACGGATATATTGAAGCACATAAAAAGGCTTTGATGGTTATTAATGATGACACTAAAATCATTCCTGGTCACGGAAGACCCTCCAATAAAAAAGAGCTAGAAACTTATGTGGCCATGCTGGAAGACATACGAAGTAAAATACAAACAGCAATCGACTCTAATGCCTCTTTGGAGGATGTAAAGGCGAATACTTCGCTAACCAAAATTTACGACGAAGTTCATGGCAACGGATTTATTAGCCCTGAACGATTTCGAGAAACAGTTTACAATAGTTTAAAAGAAAAGTAGATTTCATTCTATTTGCAGAAAACAAAAATCCCCAGCAATTAATTGCTGGGGATTTTTTATAAGAAATAATTTCTTCTATTGTAACTTAAAGGTAATTGGAATACTAAATGGTACACGAACCGCTCTACCTCTTTG
This sequence comes from uncultured Flavobacteriaceae bacterium, assembly GCA_947500435.1. Classification (GTDB taxonomy): domain Bacteria; phylum Bacteroidota; class Bacteroidia; order Flavobacteriales; family Flavobacteriaceae; genus Maribacter_C. Next base: position 121,794 of record CANMRV010000008.1, on the reverse strand, counting down.
CTTACCAGGAGTCATTTTTGGCAGTTTAGCAATGATTCTCGCAGCTTCCTTCTCTAAATTCTTATCTGGACCACGCATTCTAACATTACCAATGCTGCCATCTTTTTGGATAGTAAACATTACACTCACTCTACCTTGAACACCCATTTCTTGAGCAATTTCTGGATAACGGAAATTTTTACTTATATGCTTTTGCATCATTTTATTGAAGCAAGCCCTTTTGTTACTTTCTTTTTCGCAACCAGGAAAAACAGGTACATTTTCAATAACGGCAAAAGGTACATCAACGTCTTCTTCCACTTCTTCAACCTCAACGTCCTCTACTTCCATAACTTCTTCTTCTTCGTTACTTTCGGTAGATTCGATTACAGTTTCTTCAACCTCTTCTTCGTCTTCCACAACCTCGATAATTTCAGGGGCTGCAGGTGGCGGTGGCGGTGGCGGTGTTTTTAACTGCTCAGTCATTGGAACCTCTTCATCCAATTCGTCGTCAACATTCATTGAAATATCGTATTCATTGCCTCCTTCATAGGTCTTATGCTCTAAAGCAAAGTACGTAAGAGCCATTACAGCGAACAATCCTACCGCAAAATATAAACCAGTGTTTCTAGTCAAGTCTGCTTTCGGATTCTTTTTTGGTTCCATAGTTTTACATTTAATGTGTTTGCTAATTTAATTAATAATATCCTAAAAAAGCAACTAAAATTCCCACTTTAACCCTCTTTTATCTGAAAAATAGAATTTTGTTAACATAGCTCCACAAAAACTACCTACTGTATTTGCAATTCCATCGAACACATCACCTGTCCTTTTAGCCGTTAGACTATACTGCAATACTTCAATCAATAGCCCAAAGGCAACGGTCACTAAAACCATGATTAGCAAAGCTTTTCTAAGTCTCATTTTGCCACCAGTGCGTTCCCTAAGAAAAAAGACACCTAGGATACAAGCCACGAAATAAAACGTAAAATGAACCAATTTATCTGTATGTGGAATATTAAATCGAGAAACATGCACTCCCTCAAAAGAATATAAGCTGGAAAATGTTATGAACATCATCCAGCTTATAAATGCAATTGTAAAAAAATATCTCTTAAGCACCAATCAAGGCTTTGTAATCGGTATCAGAAAGTAACCCGTCGAATTGAGAAGGATCACTCATTTTAATTTTTATCATCCAGCCATCACCATAAGGGTCCGCATTTACCTTTTCAGGTTCATCTTCCAAAGATTCGTTGAACTCGATAATTTCTCCATCTAACGGAAGAAAAAGATCAGAAACCGTTTTTACAGCCTCTACAGTGCCAAAAACTTCATCTTGAGCTAATGTTTCATCTAGCGTCTCAACTTCTACGTAGACAATATCCCCTAATTCGCCTTGGGCAAAATCTGTAATTCCAACGGTAGCCACATCACCTTCGATGCTAATCCACTCGTGATCTTTGGTGTACTTTAATTCTGATGGTATGTTCATTCTAAGAATTTTAATTAGTCAGGCAAATGTAAATGATTCCATATTCAAATTCAAACGCAAAATACAAATCCGTTTTTCATATTTGACACTGGATGCGCAGTACGCGATGTTTGATATTATTAAATTACAGACGCGAGTAGATTGCTCCTGCGTCGGAATGAGAACATTAATTCCCAAAGTTATATCGGAGTGTAAAACCTGTATTAATAGTAGTTTGTGGAAATGCTGTGGAAACTGCAAACTGCGAAAAAGAATGATCATAAAAGAACAATGCATTCAAATTTTTACTCAATGCATAATCGGCTGTAAACTTGATGGATAAAAGGTTTTGGCCAGAAGTAATTTGATTATTATCAATGTCAAGATTTCGAATGATGGTCAGGTTATCCCTTAGGGTAACATCAGCCTTTAAATTCAAGTCCCCTTTCAAACGTGTTTTTTGCCCACCGATATTGGTAACGAATTTCACATCTTTGATACGATAACCCAAACCGACGGTATATTCCTTACCATTGTTCTCTGTAAGTAAATTGTTATCTAGACTTAAGGAGAGCATACGATCACTTCGAACTTCCGCTAAAACACTAACTGAGTTTTTCATTTCAAAGTCAAGACGTACTAAAGGGTTGAATTGATCTGTAAGAACTACATTATTCAAAATAAGTTCAGAAAGAAAATCTCCCTCCACTCCATTTTCAACAATTCTTATTCCATTTTCTCGCTCTAGGTTCGATTGAAACGAATTAATGCTATACGCAGCGCGGTATCCGTGACTTACAGAAAAACGTTTGAATTTCTTCTTAAACCACTTGTTCTTCATTAAACCAGTGTATTTAATATTCCAATTCGGAATAGGAATCTGTCTGAATGCATCTAAATTTACACGACTTGCGTCTTGACCCGTGTAGGCCGCAAAGAAAGCGGGCAACAATACATCTTGTTGTGTTTTACTATAGCCATCAGGAAAACCTTCTCCATCTACTTGCCCCCCAGATTGATTACCACGATCAGCGTTAATTCTATTCGCAACGGTAAGTCTATTTTGCTTGAACTGCTCAAAATTCTTTGAATCAAACTCATCACTCTTTCCAAAGGCTGTACCTATCATCATGGTAGATATGCTAAAACTTCCCAGGCTATTAACAAGGGCAGGCTCTCCATTTCTCCATTTGTCTAAATCAAAATTTTCTTGCGAACTTTCAGAAAACTGACGGTCTGCCACTAAATCAATCGTTAAATCTTTTAAAGGTTGAGCAGTAGCCGTAATATTCAATTGTTTATTCGTTCTTCGGATATACTGTTCATTAAAATCCCCGAACGGAGTCAGCCATCCATTTCGTGCTGCTTCGAATCGCACATCAGATTGACTACCAAATACAAAACCAAGGGTAGGTCTTGCTGAACCAATAAAACCAACAGATTGTGTGTATCCTGGTAAAACGGTGCCATTCATTTCATTGTAATTGATGTTCAATCGTTTCACCATGGTAACAACATCCACTACAGTATTAAAAAGCTTGCCTGTCTTTCTAGGCCCTTTCTTTTTCTTTTCTTCTTTGGCATTTCCTGCCTTATCTTTTCGCACGGGGGCCGTATTTGCCTGAGTTTTCCCATCTTTTTTCTTTAATCCGATAAGATCATAGAATTTTTGCATGGTAAACGAAGCTGTCAAATTGTGCGTGTTCGAATTTTGCACGGTATTCACATCGCCTCCAGCCACTTCACGAATAGCATCACCACCTCGTTGCCAATCAAAATTACTCGAGTAGGTATATTGTGAACTAATAAAATCTAATGCAGGAATTTTACTGAAAGGCAGTTCATAATTCAATTCCATTGCCTGCGCATGACGGTTCGGTTCACCTAGGTCGAAAAAGCCATCCCAAAGATTCAAACGTTCATCAAGAAAAGCATCGGTTCTCCCATTCTCATCTAAGAAGTTACGAACAATACTATTGTTACTCGCTGTTAAGTTTAGCCGCAATGATTTTGTCAAACTATAATTTACAGCATATTGCCAATTGAATTGGTAGTTACGTTGTCTAAGAGTAGGAAGCGCTAAGCGATCTTCACCATCTACAAAAACATCACGAAAGCGTTGTTGATTGAATTGCCTTTCAATATTGGAATTCACCGAAATGGTAGCAGGCAGTAGGTTAAAATTTAAATCTTTTAACCATTTCAGATATTTTCCATTAAAAAGTGAATCTTTTTTGGCAAATGGAGCCACTTCCGCTGGCTTAAATGCATGGTTATAGACAAAACCGGTATTTACATTCTGATCTCTTAGGTTCGCTATTTCAAAATCACGATGATCGATTTCATTATACGAATAGTTAAAGGTAAAATTCTCTATATCGTAAAAATTCGCATCCGCTTCTTCTCCTCGATCTTTTCGAACTCCAATTAAATTAATACTCGTTCGCTTGGTATAGTCTTCCGCCTGCTCTAAAACTTGATCTTTACCTTCTTGAGTAGTAGCTGCATCAATGCGGTCTTGCAACTTTAAATCATCATAAACTGGGTCGAACTCAGGAGTGATAATCTCCTCGGATATTCCATAATTGAACGGTAATTGAACGCCCCATTTATTGGGAAGCAATTGCCCGATATTTACATTTGTAACCACATCATAAGAAAGTGCATCTTCTCGAGCACGCTCATTCGGCATTTGATCTATTCCGCCAAAACCAGAGGTACTTTTAGCCCCTGTTGCCGTAACGTTCGCAAAGTCGGCCATATTAGCATCGATTGCAGCTACCGCAGCCCAACCACCATTATTATCTAAACCAGCCAATCGCAATTCATTGAACCAAACTTCACCTCTTGCCGGAATATTGTCAATGTTCTTAACCCCGACCATCATACTACGGATGCTTCCTAAAGATGGATTTCCTTTTATTCCAATCCGGTTTCTTCCTAAAGTTCTTGGCGCAAATTCATCAACGGGAATCACTTCTCCATTTTCCACTTCAAAAAAGCGTACTTCGGTTAAATCGCCACCAGCAATCCAAGCGGATTTCACCTTATTTAAATCTTCCAACAAAATCTCCATTTCGTTTACTTCGGGCCAAATCTCATCTTCTGATCTGGCAGTAAAAGGGGTCAATTGCAAGGCACGTTCAATCTGATAAAAATTCTCAGAAAAATCAGTACCTATTCTTAGGAAACCAACCAAAGGTGTATCATCATCAGAGAAATCACTATCGGCGATTTTCTCTGCATGCATGAACATCCTAATTTTCTTGTACTGTCGCACGTCAATATTTAAACTTTTAAATACACCTCGAGAATCTTCCGGCTCTAAATTTTCAACCACAAAAGATAATGATTGTTCGTTTTGACGAATGACTGTATTGTTATTGTTCAAACGTTCTCTTATCACTCCAGGCGGCAAAACATAAGGAATGGGCGTTCGGTTTTCATTCTCCTCAATATTTACTGCATTTACATCGATTACAGTTCCATCATCAGAAGGGTCAGCATCCACCATATCATCCTGTAGATTTTTGGTGTATGTTCTCCAATCACCGCGCACCAAATCCAATGTTGCAAAGCGGAGTACCGTAGGCGTTGTAAAGCCAGTCATATACATCCTCATAAAACTAATCGACCTGAAATCAGAGATACCACCCACCGCTTCCGTAAAATCACTTAAAGGAATTTTATATTGAATCCAGCGTCTGTTGATTTGCCTGCCGTCAGGAACATCATTTGTTGGCACCGGTGCAGTTTCTAAAACATCAGTAACATACTTGTCATTAACAGTCGTATTTGGTTCTATAGGTATGCGATATTCGTAATAACTATTTATAGTATTCATCGTTAAATCACGATCAATATCTTCCACGTCAGGTAAGGTATTTGAGCCTCTATCTGTATTTGAGACACTTACCGGGGAGTTTCCATCGGGATTATTGAAATCTTTATATCTTTCTAGAATGTCACCTTCACGATTCAAATAATATTGATAGTTGTCCAATGCGGGGTCATCACCAGTATTATTGCTATAGATTGTTGCTTCATCAGCATCGTTCAAACCATCCAAGCCGATATCCTGTAAAGATCTATTGGTTTCATCAGCATCAAAAGCGTATACCAAAGCCTGAGTCTGAGGTACTCTACCCCATTCGGTATCACGAACCAGTTCGTTACTGCCAACCCCTGGAAGGCCATTCTCATATTGCTTTCTTCCATCTTTTAAAATATCCTCAGAAACATTTCCAAAGTTCAAGACTAGTTCACCCGGCGAATCAGTAATTCCATCCACATATGGATCTAATATCCAAAACTGCACAAACTCAACATTGGCTTGTTCAAAATTGGTGCTACTAAGTGAGCGCATAATCCCAGCCCATTTTTCATCAGGTTGCTCGGCTTCAAAATTTGGATTGTTATTGTAAGGTCCTTTTTCGTTTGGAAAATAATTGATATTCAAAGTATTCTGAACCTGAGTCTGTCCTTGGGCAACGTCTTGTTGAAAGAGTTGCTGTATGAACACACGCCTTGTCTCATTTGTGGACATGTCGCTGTCGGTAACACCAGGAGGTCTTTGGTTCGTGTAAAAGATGGGATCAATAGTATACCAAGACATTTTAGCTCTTTCAAAACCGGTTTCTAAACCTTGTTTACCTTCCGCAAACTCCACGGGCGTACTCGCCAACGACCATCCCAGAGAAGAACGTATATCTATCAAAGCCTGCGCACCTTCAAAGTCATCTAAATAGGTGGTGGTTTCTCCTTGAAAATCCGCATTTTTAGGAGAATTCGGTTTTAACCAAGCTACCTCAGCGCGCACCGATAAATTAGAAGGCACATCAGTATCAATATTCGGCAACTTGTTTGCTAATCGCGTTAAGAAAGGAACTTCTGTTGAGAAATTTCCGTTTAAACCGAAAATAGTATTGTTTACCGGTTCTGTCCCAAAATTTGATTTTTGGGTCAGTGGGCGCTCATTCAAATTAAGTAGAGTTCCCCCTAAAACAAAATTCTTATTTACCTGATGCTCCACGTTAATTCCCGTAAAACGTCTGGTTTGCTGTCCGAAAACAGCGTTGTTTTCAACGGATATATTGATGGGTGTATTAGAAGCTTCCAAGCTAGGGTCTAAAATCTGAACCGTACCCGCTTGATAATTTACTGTGTAGTCAATACCCTCCTGTAAAGTTCGTCCACCAGCAGTAACACGCACCGATCCTCTTGGCACATTGAAAGCACCAATTGGAATACCGTTACTTCCTTCTGATTTATAGCGCCCTTTTAATAAAAATTTATTCTTTTCAGGGTTTTGCAAAGAAGCTGCTTTTGTCAGCTCATACATATCACGGAATACATATTTTGATTGATTGTTGTTGTACGATTGCTCGTCTGCGTAATCACCACCGCCTAGAAGACCATGTAAAAACCCTCCAAAAGGTTCCGTTTTAGTGAAAATGATAAGTCCGTTTCTGGTATTAACCGTTCGACCTGGAATGAAATCAAAGAACCCGTCACCTCCTGGCTGTAAGTCATTGTACGCATTCAATCTATCTAAATTAAAGACATCCAATAAAATTCTTTCCTCCAAAGGTTTTCCATTGTCACCTGTAGCGGAAGTTGGAAAAGGATCAACAGGAGTAATATAATTTCGAGGTGTTGGGTCTGAAAACAAAATATTCAGTTTGAAATCTTCTTGACTCAAACGAAAAGCGCCTGTTGCATAGATGTTTTTCATCATCAAATCCCATATAGGATCTGTGATATTCGTTACGTTACTCTTTAGTAGTTTTAGAATTAGCGTATTGTTCTCTATGATTGGTTGTGCCCCGGGTGTCAAGCTTGTAGCATCGACGCCTCCATTAGCGAACTCACCGACTTGAAAAACTTGCCCATCTACTGTGTATTGAAAAGCCACACCCAATACTTCATCGTTGCTCAAACGTTGATTCAAAGAAATATAACCCAATTGTGTGTCAAACTCATAATCTCTACCTGAATCTAATTTTCTGGCGTTTTCTAAAATCGCGTAGTCAAAACCTTGGTTTACTTGATAACCAGGTACAGAAGAAACGTTAAACCCATTTTCTACAGTCGCAATATCTCTTATTTGATCTGTCAAGGCACTACCTGCACCCCCGATATTGGTTGGGTCATATCCATTGGCGTTGTTCCGGGGAAAAACACTCATGGAAGTTGTATTAAAAAAGGTATTGGAACCGTTTCCTGCAATAGTACCTATTCTCGTTTTTTCTTGGTCATCTGCACCGATCGTGGTTTGTCCGAAACGTGTTTCCCCTAAATCTTGCAGTGCAACCACGTTTCTTACATTCAATGTTTGTTGACTTCTATTCGTTACCCAAACTTCCAATCGCGTAATTTGAACCTTACTTTGTATGTATGGATATTTAGAAAGTGCTTTATCGTAGTTATCCCTAAAATACTGAGCTAAAAAGAAGTGCCTGTCTTCGTCATAATCTAAAGCAGTAATCGAAAAATCGCTAAGAGTTCCACCTCCTTGGGCAACTACAGTATTGTTTTGTGAACGCTGTTCGGAGAAAACCGCCGTTACCTTTGTTCTACCAAATTGCAACTGTGTTTTCACACCAAATAGACTCTGTGCACCTTGAATAAGTGAACTATTCAAAGGCATATTTACGTTACCTACTTCAATACTTTGAATGATATCATCTTCTGTAGGTGTGTAATCCAATTTCACGATATTCTGAAAGTCGAAGGTAGCTTCAGTATCATAGTTCGCAGTCACTTGAAGACGCTCGCCTATTTTACCCAACATACTCAAACTGATACGTTGATCAAAATCAAAAGATAGATTTGTTCTATTTCTAGGAGATAAGGATGGATTGTCATTCTTCTGCCAAATCACGCCTAAATCCATCGCAACAGAACCTTGCGGGATAACCTCAATGGTATTTCCGCCAAAAACGGATTGAAAGAAGTTATTGTTTACGTAAAAATTCGGAAGTAGGTTTTTCTGCGCATCACCAGACCCTTCTTTCTTTCCTGATAAGGCATCTCCTTTTTCCTTAAAATAATCTTTTATTCCCTCCTTACGAACCAAATCATAATACTGATCTGGTGTAAGAATAATGGGGTAACCGATATCAAAATCTCCAACGCTCTCGTTATAGATATATCGGTCTAAATTCGGGTCGTAAATATACTTGGAAACAATGCTCTCTGGATTCTCAAGAATCAGCTTCCCCAATGAGAAACCTGTCTTTACAGAATCTTGTTGCTGTGTATTCTCTTCATCTGTTTCTTGGGCATAGGACAACTCCGTTGCTGCAAAAAATAGTAGGAATAGAATGGTTAGCTTAAATGAAGATTTAAGTATTTGTTTTGCCCCTTTTTTCAAACTAGTTACAAATTTTTAAGCGCGAGTTTTATAATGTTTTCAACGCTTAGGGAGGAATCTTGAAGTAGCACTTTATCTACAATTTTTTCAGACTGTCTTCGGGTGTACCCAAGAACCTCTAATGCTGATAACGCTTCTTCTTTATTTGTATTGTTTGAACTAAGGGAAACTTCGTCAATATCGTAGACTTTTAGAACCTTGTCTTTTAGGTCTAAAATCACACGTTGGGCTGTCTTTGCTCCTATACCTTTGATACCCTGTATTGTAGGAACATCTCCGCTTGCGATGGCATCTCGAATTTGTGCGGGCGATAATGATGATAACATTGTACGAGCTGTACTGGATCCAATGCCTGAAACGGATAATAAAAGCCTAAATATCTCGCGTTCTGATTTTTCAGAAAACCCAAATAGTGTATGCGAATCCTCTTTAACCTGCAAATGAGTAAACAGATTGATACTTTCTGTATCTGCAATCTTGGAAAATGTATGTAACGATATGTTTACGAAATAACCTACCCCAGCACATTCAATAATAACATGGGTTGGGTTCTTTTCTACTAATTTACCTTTGAGGTGATGGATCATGGTTTAAAATTCTATTACAAATTCAAGTCCAAACGCAATTTCAAAACCATAGTATTTGAATCTGATACTTGAATTTTAATTTGTGTTATTTTCCAGTTTTTGCTTTCCAACGTTTCTCTCTTTCTTGCGCATCAATTGCAGCAACTGCCGTCATGTTTACAATTTCATCTACACTTGCGCCCAATTGTAAAATATGAACAGATCTTTTGAGTCCCACCATAATGGGGCCGATAGAGTCCGCGCCATTCAATTCTTTTAATAACTTATAGGTAATGTTCGCAGACTCTAAATTTGGAAAAATCAGCGTATTCACCTTCTTACCAGCCAGTTTTGAAAATGGAAATTGACTTTGCAGTAGCTCTTTATTGAGTGCAAAATCTGTTTGAATTTCTCCATCTACAATCAAATTGGGATTATTCTCATGCAAAATGCGAACTGCCTCTTTTACCTTTTTAGCTTTTGGATGGGTAGATGACCCATAATTCGCATATGACAACATTGCCATAACAGGATTAAATCCAAATGTAGAAGCTACATTTGCCGTGTTTTGGGCAATCTCTGCCAATTCATCTGCCGTAGGGTCAATATTAATCGAAGTATCCGCTAAAAACAAGGGGCCTTTTTTGGTGATCATAATATGAACAGTGGAGACTTTGGTAACTCCTGATGCTCTCCCGATTATTTCAAAAACAGGTTTCAATACCATCGGATACGCCCTTGAATACCCTGAGATCATACCATCGGCATCTCCTTCTAAAACCATCATTGAACCAAACGAATTACGCTTCTTCATTTGTGTTTTAGCCGAATATAAAGTGGTGCCCTTTCTCCTTCTATTCAACCAATATTTCTCAGCATATTGATTTCTTCTTTCAGTTGCTTCTTTAGATTGCGGATTTATAATGAGAAGACTAGCATCAAATTCCAGTTCTTTCATCAGTTCTAAAATTATTTCTTTATTACCCAACAAAATAGGTATTGCTATACCTTCTTCATATGCAATCTGTGCAGCCTTTAAAACATCTAAATGATCCGCTTCGGCAAAAACAATTTTCTTCAGACTCATTTTTGCTCTGGTATGAAGCAAACGTACCACTTTGTTATCCTCTCCTGAGCGTTGTCGCAATTCTTCTTTATACCTGTCCCAATCTTCAATAGGTTCTTTAGCGATACCACTTTCCATGGCTGCTTTGGCAATTGCCGGCGGGATTTCAGAAATCAACCTCGGATCAAAGGGCTTCGGAATTATATACTCTCTACTAAAAGTCAAACGTGTTTCGCCATATGCAATATTCACTTGCTCGGGTACCGGTTCTCGTGTCAATTCTGCCAATGCCTTTACAGCTGCCATTTTCATGGCCTCATTGATACCAGTGGCGCGCACGTCTAAAGCCCCTCTAAATATGAAAGGGAAGCCTAAAACATTATTCACTTGATTAGGATGGTCAGATCGGCCCGTAGCCATAATAATATCTTTTCTCGTTTTACAGGCTAATTCGTATTTAATCTCTGGATCCGGATTCGCCATGGCAAAAACGATTGGGTCTTTTGCCATTGAAAGCAACATCTCAGGAGATACAATGTCTTTAATCGATAGTCCGATAAAAACATCTGCATCTTTCATCGCTTGGTCAAGGGTATTTATTTTTCTGTCGGATGCAAATTCTAATTTTTCCTTGGAGAGATTTTCTCGATCGGTTCGAATCACCCCTTTGCTATCAAGCATAACGATATTTTCGTCTATTGCTCCGAAGGCCTTATATAATCGTGTACAGGAAACTGCTGCGGCGCCGGCACCACTAACTACAATTCGAACCTCTTCAATCTTTTTTCTGGTCAGCTCCAACGCATTCAATAAAGCCGCTGCCGAAATAATAGCAGTACCATGTTGATCATCATGCATTACAGGAATGTCCAATTCCTCCTTCAATCTGCGTTCAATTTCAAATGCTTCAGGTGCTTTGATGTCTTCCAAATTGATTCCCCCGAAGGTTGGAGCAATCATCTTTACCGTCTCTATAAATTTATCAACATCTTCCGTATCCACTTCAATATCCATTCCGTCGATATCGGCAAAAATCTTAAAAAGGAGGCTCTTCCCTTCCATAACCGGTTTTGATGCTTCAGGACCAATATTGCCCAAACCTAAAACAGCGGTACCGTTTGAAATAACAGCTACTAAATTTCCTTTTGAAGTGTATTTATAAGCGTTGTCCTTGTCTTTTGCAATCTCTAAACAAGGTTCTGCAACTCCAGGAGAATATGCCAATGCCAAATCACGCTGTGTGGAATATGGTTTGGTGGGAACGATTTTTATCTTGCCGGGTTGGGGTTTCGCATGATAAATCAATGCCTCGCGCCTGTTCTTCTCTTCACTCATGTTCTCGAAAATTTAAGACACAAATATAATTCTATTCTTCTTTGATTTTACATTAAAGATGAAGCATAGTAGGACAACTTCAACTAAAAATAGCATCAGGATCTACAAGTTCATCAAGGCCCGCAATCCTATTTTTTGGCAACAAACTCAAGCCATATTGATAGGAAGCGTTCATCCAACCAAATCCCGATGTAGTGATATAATCAAATTCAGTTCCTACGTTTCCGTATTCAGCATATACTTTATGGGTGCAAGAAACTACATCATATTTCTCTGGAATTGTCCCGTTGTAGTCAACTGCATTTCGTGTAATCATCCAAAGCCATCGGTAGGCCAGTTCATGCGCTTCTTTTTCAAAACCGTAATTCAAAAGTCCTTTCCAGATTAGCATTTGATGGGGTGCCCATCCGTTAGGATAATCCCATTGTCGTTGAGCCTTTCCATTAGATATTTCTTCGACTGACTTTTTTGAGGTAGATGCAATTCCGCCTTTTACCCTGAAATCATTCATTAAAATGGTCACCATTTGATTTGCCTGTTCTTGATTGCAACATTTTGCCCATAGCGGGTAAAAATTGGATGCCGAACCAAAATCGGTCAATAATTTGCTTTTAATATTGAAATCAAAATAGCTTTGATACTTCTCTGACCACAAAATGGAATTCATCCGTTCTTTGCGGTTTTTGGCCTTGGTCAACCAGTACTGAGAAGTATATATTTTAGTATCTGTTTTGAATTTGTCACAAAAGTAAGTCTCAATGAGGTAGGCAAAATCTGTCTCGTACTTATATAACAAGGAATTCAAATCCACCGTATTCAAATCAGCACATACATCGTCTAAACGCCAAGAGGTATCATGACCACTTTCACGAAGGCTTCTATCATGAACGAAATAGGTGTCCAACTCTTTATCTAGAATTTCTCCGTTTTGATACTTTTCAACCAAATCAGAAATAGATAATTTATGCTTCTTGGCATACTCCTCAAATACTTCGTCAAAATGACCGCACTCTGTTTCAGGTGGAATTCCAATTCCTTCTGCCAGATAGCGATTTAGCCCGTTTTCTGTTTGGCGATTGTTGGGCACCATCCAAACCGTTTCGTATTCTTTGATGGCCGTTGCTAAAACCCCTTCAAGCCATTTCTTTCCTATAGATTCGTCGGTTTGATAAACTTCTCGAATAAAAGAACTTAGAAAAGGAGGTTGAGTTCTTGTTAAATAATAGGAGCGATTCGCATTCAGGATTTTACCATAGTGTTCAATTTGGTAGCAGAAATTATCGACCATGGCCTTCGCTAGGTCCACTCTGCCATCCAATAAAAGTCCGACACCTTCGAAATAACTATCCCAACCGTACATCTCATTAAACCTCCCACCGGGTACAACAAATGGAACTCCGTTTTCACCTTCGAGCTTTAAACCCAAGATTCCCGGTTTTGTATTTATGGACTTTACATATTCAGGTGTTATATCTTCTGGGAGCACTACAACCTCCAAATTATATTGGGGTGCTAATTTTTTAAAATAATCCTGAGCAATGCAATCAGAATATGGAACATATATTCTATTTACTCCACTTTCTGTTTTATCGTCTCCAACAATGGTTGAAATCCCTTTTTCATCTATGGTTCGTGTAAGGTCATCCCAAAAAACCTCACGAATCATTCGGGAGATTCGCTGAGTTGGTGGTTCCTCAATTTTTGACAGGGGAATTTCAACTTCCTCGAGACCTTTGTTTTTTGCCAATGCTAACTCTTGAAGAAGATTTGATAGAAAATAAGTCCCTTTTATTTCATAGGCCTGCCCATCAGTAGATAGTATCTTGAAACTTTTAGGCCCCTGATCTTCTTTGGTTATTTTTTTGTCACCGTCAGTATCTTCTTGAAGCAGTAATTCTTCAAGAATTTTATTTATTAATAGTCTAAAAATCATGAATTGACCTGGGCTTGTTTCTTAGAAATTTTGTCGATAAGTAAAACGAAAACTATTAATAGTACCATCGGAATTAGTAAAAAATAGAAAGCATTTGCACCTCCGATACTTTCAAATAATTCCCCAACAATTCTTGAACCTAAAGTTCCACCGAGTGCCGAGAAAATTATAATAAGTCCAGACATGGGTGAATGCAAATTTTTAGGAAGCGAACTGAGTACTGTAGAGTTTAGTAACGGATAAATTGGAGCGATAAAGAGCCCTATGAGTGGTAAAATAAATCCTAATACCGGAACGTTAGCTAAACTGGATATTTCAGTAAGTGCCTCTACGTCCACTTTTAATTGTGGCAAAACAGCTAAGAGAATTCCACCCGAAATCAAAACACAAACTATTACTAGAAGTACCCAAGACATTTTTTTCGTTAGGTACCCAGCTACAAATCTTCCTACCGCAAGGGAAAGAGCAAAAATTACGGCCATCTGCACACTCAAGGCCTCGCTGAAGCTAAATATTTTTTCATTAAATCGAGGCAACCATGTCATAATACCTTGTTCTATCATTACAAAGAAGAATGCAGATGCTAAGAAAACCAATACTAAAGGAACAAGTATCAATTTAAGGGATTGCATCAAATCCTCTATAATATTCGACCCAATTGCTTCTACTTCATATTCAACTTTGGAGAACAAAAGAAATATAAAAGAAAGTGCTATAAGCAACATCAAAACATAATATACATTGAGCCATGCATTCTCATCAGTATTTGAATAAAAAGCTGGAAACAAAAAATATGCGGCTGCAATTCCGACCATAAAGAACCCTTCAATTGAACTCATTAGTGAAGAGTGTTCTTTTTTGGAATCGGTGATAATCCCAATTAGAGAGTATACTGATAGTTTTATCAAAGCAAAACTCACGCCTATCGCCATGAAAAGAACTTTGGTATAAAGAAAAGTGTTCCCGAAAATCATTAATAGACAACTTGCAAAAACGATTGCCAATCCAGTCAGCATAGCTTTCTTATATCCAAATCTTGGAAGAAATGACGCCACAAAAAAAGAAACAACAGCAATCGGTAAATCTTTGAAGGCTTCAAGAACAGAAGCCTGAGATTCACTTACGCCATAGACATTGATAGACTTTGCTATTACAATTCCAACACTGTTTAAAAGAATAGCAAAAACAAAGTAATTCAGAAAAAGGGAAATTTTTATTCCTGAGTTTTTCATTAAACTATTTTTTAGAAACATTCAAGCGCATGGCAAGAATGGCTGATATTATGAAAAAAGCACCAGCAAAAAGAATTGCATTAATTGCACTACTTCCCAACAAGTATTTGTAAATAGGGCCAAAGGTTAATGTCTCTATACCCATAGGAATCACAATCATCATATTCAATATTCCCATGTATACTCCACGACGATCTTGAGGGACCACTTTCGAAACCATTGTATACGGAATACCCATCATAGCCGCCCAGCCAATACCAAAAAATACCATCGGTGCTAGAACTAAAAGTGGATCATCAATAAAAGGTATTGAAAAGAGGGCAAGACCAGTACCTACAAGACTCAAGGCATATATTTTTTTTCCTCCGTACTTTAAAGTAAGTGGAACCAGTGCGAGTGCCACCACCATTGTTACGATGTTATAAGTCAAACTCATTTGAGCGGATTGAGAAGCAGCTTCCGAAGTTGAATAGCCCATTGTCAACTTGAATAAGGGAGTAATATATTGCCAATATATAAATAGCGCATACCACTGAAAAAGATAGACCGCTCCTACTTTCCACATAAATGATGGCATCTCTCTAATCGCTTTTCCAATCTCTGCAAATGGTTCGGCTATACGTTGCCCTAATGCTAAGCTTTTACTGTGATTAATCTCAGCTAGCTCTTCATCAGATGGTGGTATTTCAGGCGTCTTAAAAACTGACCAGAGTATGGTTGAAATCGATAATATTCCACCTATGTAAAACGAATAGTAGAGCCATTGGGGAATTTCACCTGCAACTTCAATTGATTCATCGCCTAGTAAATATTGAAACAATACAATTGAACCATTCGCTAAAAGAATTCCAGCCCCTACAAACAAACTCTGCATTTGGTAGCCTAGGCTTAGTTGTTTTTCTGGTAATTTATCACCAACAAATGCCCTATAGGGCTCCATAGCCATATTGTTTCCAACATCAAGTATCCACAATAACCCGACCGCAAACCATAATACCGGACTCGAGGGAAAAGCAAACAAGCATAAACTGCCTATAATTGCACCAATTAAAAAATAGGGTTTGCGTCTACCCCATCTTGGCGACCATGTCTTATCAGACATTGCACCTATAATAGGCTGCACCACTAAACCGGTAACTGGGCCAGCAATATTTAGGATAGGCAGCATTTCTTCTGGAGCACCTAAGTATAAAAAAATAGGATTAATAGCGGTTTGCTGTAAACCGAAACTATATTGAATGCCTAAAAAGCCGACATTCATATTAAATATTTGCCAAAAGCTTAAAGTTGGTTTTTTTAACACATCCATTTTATCAAAGTTTGGTAGTGGTTCTGCCTAACAATATAGCATTAAAAATGATTGACTTAACCAAACTTAACAGTAAAAACCAGAGAATGGAAAACGAAAACGTTTGCGTAGCAGGAAGCCTATTTCAAAAACTTAATATTTCGCTGTAAACCTGAAAATTTGGTACGTTTTACAGCGGATTTTTGGAATACTTTTTTGAAGACATCTTCTGTAATCTCTTCCCAATCCTTCTTGGTCATAGAAAGCAAATCAGGATGGGGATTGAACAAAGGTTCACGATGCGGCTTTGAGAATTTATTCCACGGACAGACATCTTGACATATATCGCAACCAAAGGCCCAATCATCAAATTTGCCTTCAAATTCAGTAGGAATTTCATTTTTCAACTCTATGGTGAAGTAGGAAATACATTTACTGCCATCAACCACATAAGGTTCTACTATAGCTTCTGTCGGACATGCATCTATACAGGCTGTGCATGTGCCACAATGGTCAGTTACCGGGGTATCATATTCCAATTCCAAATCAACAATCAATTCGGCGATGAAATAGAACGACCCGACTTGTTGGGTTAGAAGGTTGCTATGTTTTCCAATCCAGCCCAGTCCGCTTTTTGCAGCCCAGGCCTTGTCCAATACCGGTGCGGAATCCACAAAAGCACGACCGCTTACTTCTCCGATTTCTTCGGATATAAAATTTTGAAGTTGTCTTAGTTTTGCTTTGATGACATGGTGGTAGTCATTCCCGTAGGCGTATTTCGAAATCTTATATGAACCTTCTTTTTGGGTTTCCTCGGGATAATAATTCAGTAATAGAGAAATAACCGATTTCGACCCATCGACCAGTAAACGTGGATCTAAACGTTTGTCGAAATGGTTTTCCATATAGCTCATTTCCCCATGCATGTTTTTATTTAGCCATGATTCCAAACGCGGTGCTTCCTCTTCTAAAAAATCAGCTTTCGAAATACCACACGACAAAAAACCGAGGCGTTTGGCTTCGGTTTTTATAAGATGTGAAAAATTTTCCTTGGTTGTCATTATATTTATCCAAGGTACGAATATAAGTGTTATGGAAGCATCGGATTTCTAGGTGTAAATATTCCTTCCGGGTTTTCCATGGGCACCCAAACATGTAAAGTCCAAAGGCCAAACTCGGTATCTATTTTCCAAACATCTTCAGAACCCCTATACCCTTCAGGTGCTGGCGGAGGGTTGTTTAAATTTTCTATGGGAACACCATATTCCACAGCTACTAATTCCATATTCCCAGCGGGATTATTAATGAAAATCAATACTTCTGGCTTATCTACTTCGAACTTAGAATCCAGAAGTCCAGCGTTTAGAAAATGATATCCCATTTGGGTACGGTATTCCGTTGCCTGAATCTCGTAGCCGGCATTCTTTGCAGCTTCAAAATCTTTGAAAGGCTGTATGGCGGTTTCAAGTTGAGCCACCTCTGCTTCCCAAGGCTTCAGTTCATCATCATCATCGTTGCAAGAAAGTAGAACCGTGCCTACTAATAAAACCATAGCATATTTTAAGTTATTAGCCCTGTTTTTCTTCTGTTCAATTTTTTTCATAATTTCTGTTGTTAAAAGTTTCTTTTAATGTTCATTTTAACTAGGGGTGTTCTTAGGCATCAAAGAGTTATTTCAGAGAAAGGAATACAGCACCTTAAAACACTAACCAAATACTGTATTCCATAACACTAACTCAAATAGCTATTCTTTAGCTGTATCAGGATTTATCTTCGTAGAAAGTTCACTGATTCTATTTGCAGGAAACCCACCTTTCTCAGCATGTTCTCGAAGAAGTGCTTTATTTTCAGCTTTGTAAACGCAGTAGACTTTGTCATCGGTAACGTAACTATGCACCCATTCTATCTTAGGGGCCATTTCTGTTACAACGGCATTTGATTTCTTTGAAATTCCTTGCAGTTGTTCTTCTGTAAGTTTTCCTGCATCTGGGATATTCCGTTCAATTAAATATGTTTTCATAGTTTCTTCTTTTGATTTGGTTTGCGAAAAGGAAAGGGATACTACCAAAAGTGCAGCTAGCAAAATGATTCTTGTTCGATTTGTTTTCATATGAATTGTTTTAAAAGCCAGCTTTATCGGCGGGCAGGTTTTACAGTCCAAAACTAAAAAGCCTCCTAATTGGAGGCTGTTACAAAACATTCAAATGCTAAAAAATTTAGCTCAATATTACTCGGGATTCTTAATATATGCCATAGGACTCAGCTCGAAGCGTTGCTGAAAGCATTTGGTGAAGTATGAAGGGCTACCAAAACCACAATCAAAAGTCGTCTGTGATATATTACGGTCAGATGTCAACAATTGCAACGATTTCTGAAGTCGATATTCCCGTATAAGTTCGTTGGGAGAAAAGAGGGTTAGTTCGGTACACTTTCGGTACAGTTTTGATTTGCTCATCGATAACTGGTCACATAGATCTTTCACACTCAGCTCTGAACTTGTCCAGCTTTTTTCGAGAGCATTCATTAATAATTGTAGAAAGTTTTCATCAACTGGACTTATCCATTTGAACAAACTTTTATCTCCAATGGTCTGTTGGCCGTCATCTTTATATATTTCACGGATAATCGAGGCCAATACAATTTGATTTTCTTCTGCGAAAGTGCTGAGATATCTGGCCATTTTAATAGTATCACCGAACAGTTCCCTACTTCGTTCCACAGGCATTCCTGCATTCAGTCCCATTCTCAAATTTATCAGTTCCCCGGCGACATGCATCCCTTTTTGAACTGCGGCTGCACAAGCCACTGCCTGACTTACAGAAACAAAAGAAGCTATAAAATCCTGCCCTTTCAATTCCACTTCCCTGCCTTCATGAGTTTTCAATTCCTTTCTGATTATTTCATGAAAAAGTGCTATGAGTCGGTTTGTTTTCGATGCTCCCAAACGATGTTGCAACAATCTTCTATTTGTAACTTCTGCCACCAAAATGATTCGAAAAGCGGGATCATTAAAGATCTTAAGGTTTTCAGAAAGCGAAGAGCCATCTTTTGGATCCGCTATTCTTCCCAAAAAAGCTTCAACTATGTTACTATTGACTTGCAAAATTTCATGTGGCATTAATCCGTGTGCCTTGTCATGCATTCTTTTAACCGCCTCCTCATTCGGGGCATCAATCAAACAAAAGGCGCTACCTCTTTCTTCATCCACCCAATATGTCATGCACCGACATCCGTACTCATCTTGAATCTTAAGGTCTTCGCGATGTGCTTCGGCTGCATGTTTGGCCTCTATACCAGGTACTATATGACGGTCCATAAAAATTGGCATACGATTCTTTCTTAAAGGTTGTCAATATGGGGAATAAAAAATAGTTCAAAAATTAATTCAGATTTTAAAGAAATGCATCTTTATCTTTTTAAAGTAAGACATTTGGGTCAAAAACTTGTATAAATGAACCAGAATTCCAATCATGAAAAATAAAAAAACACATTCAAGTTGTAACATTTTAAAAACTTTGTAACTAACAAGAAGTATTGAAATGGAAACCACCTAAAAATGATTCAAATAAACAACCTAACAAAATCCTTTACTTCTAAAACAGGAAAAGGGTTTAAAAAAGAAACTATTACGGTTAACGCTGTAAATAAAGTCTCTTTCGAATGCAAACCAGGAAGAATTTTTTCGCTCCTTGGTCCAAATGGTGCTGGAAAAACAACAACACTTAGAATGATTGCCGGAATTATCAATCCTACCTCAGGCTCTGCTATTGTGGATGGAGTTGATATCTCTCAAGGAAATGATGAAGTAAAAAAACGCATCGGATTTCTAACAGGCTCAACTGGACTCTACGAACGTCTAAATCCCGATGAAACTTTAGACTTCTTTGGAAAATTGTACAAGCTGCCAGAGAAAGAATTGAAAGAACGTAAAGAATATCTTTTTGAAAAACTAGGCATCAACGAGTTCCGTAAAAAACGTATGGGCCAAATGAGTACGGGGATGAAGCAAAAGGTTTCTATTGCTCGAACTTTAATTCATGACCCCGAGGTTCTCATATTTGACGAACCCACTTCAGGACTGGACGTAATTACTGCCGATAGTATTATCGATTTAATTCGTGAATCAAAGGCAGATAACAAAACTGTTATTTTCTCTTCTCATATAATGAGTGAAGTAGATCTTCTATGCGATGATCTTGCCATTATCAGTAAAGGCTCAATCATTTACAACGATTCTTTTGAAAATTTCAAAAAAGAAATGAAAGCCGATAACCTTACTCAAGAATTCATTAACCGTGTAAAAGAAGCCTAAAATGACAGAGTTATTCATAATAATTAAAAAAGAGCTAACGGAGCTTCTACGAGATAAAAAAACGATTATCAACTCCATTGTGCTACCTACATTGTTGATTCCAGTGCTAATGTTTGGAGGTATCAAGGTCAGTCAGATGATTCAGAAAAGTAATGAAGAAAAGAAGGTAAAAATCGGATTGGTCAACGCTCCAGATGATTTTAAAAGTTTGGTGTTGAGCGACACCTTGAATCAAGTTACCAATTATGATGAATCCATTGACTTTAAGACCTTAATTGATGATGGCACAATTCAAAGTGCACTGGTGTTTTCATCTGATTGGGGTGTTCGAATGGATAGCTTGGAAAGCAGTGAGGTACAAGTGTATCGAAACGGAACCAAGGATAATGTAAATGGTCGCGTTTCAGCCATGCTCAAGGAATATAGCGCTAAACTCAAAGAAGTTCGAATATCGCAATTAAATATTCCCGTGGAGAAAATGACTCCCTTCCGTGAAACATTTGTTGAAGTAGGCGAACAAAAAGAACTTATTGGTAAAAGGGTTGGGGGCTTCATCCCTTACATCTTCATTTTGACCATGTGGGGAGGTTGTCTGCTAGCCGCCATTGATTTGGTTACAGGAGAGAAAGAACGTAAAACCATTGAAACTACATTGTCACTGCCCATTTCAAAGTTCAAAGTTCTTATGGGTAAAGCCATTGTAGCTTCATTACTTGGATTTATACCCGCCTTATTGAACCTTATGGGTTTGATATTAGGGTTGCAATTTATAGATGGCATACCAGAAGTAATAACATCCGCATTAGGTGAAATGTTGAACTTTCAATCCATTACCATGATATTGTTGCTACTGATTCCATTCTCGCTATTCTTGGCTGGACTTATAATAGCATTGGTAGCAGGGGCAACCTCATTTAAGGAAGCACAAAGTAAAGCATCACCTATCATTATCTTGATAATCATTCCTTTGGTAATGGCTTTGATGCCTGGAATCGAGTTTACATGGGCAACGGTTTTTATTCCGGTTTTGAATATTGGTTTGGGTGTAAAAGAGATTATGGCTGGTACGATTAATATGGGGATGTACGCTGCAATGCTTCTCTCTTTAATCACTTTTGCAATAGCTGCGATATACTTTAGTTATAAAAAGTTCTCTGATGAGAATGCGATTTTAAAATAGATTTAGTGGTTAATTATGTGAAAGGCGAAGTGGTTTTCAACTGCTTCGCCTTTTAAGTTTATATTACTTCCCAACATTATTTTAAAGCAAATTCGTTTAAGTATTGAACCAATTAAAATCGATAACCTAAGGAAAAGCCCCCGCGGGTAACTGCATAAATAAATACTGCCTTCATATTTAAACCTACGCCGGTATAAAATTCTATTAAAAATCCTTTCTTTTTGACAATCTTTCCTCCTAAGGAAATACCTAAGGCAAAATCAGTATAGGTTTCAATGCTTTTTATTTCTTTGCTTTCAATAGAATTTTGCGACGGCTCTGGTTCAAAATACACGTACTCTATATCAGCCGTTTTTCCTGAATTCAACATTCCAAAACCTTCGATAAAAAAACGACTCGCATATTTCTTTGAAAAATACCTTCGAAAATAAGGTGTTAGTGAAAAACTTCGATTATTGTCTATTTCGAGTCGAAAATAGGGTTCTCCTTTAATTTCTTCAGCTCTATCGAATCGGACATACATACTACAACCGAATGATGCATTTTCATTTATCAGATACTCATAACCTACATCCACTGACCGCAGGACTCCCAAATTAAAGATATTCATCTTTATCTCGTGTTTATCCACAGAATCATTCAAATGATTTTCGGTATGCTGACCCAAGGTTTGGTTTAACATACCTATCGCTATAAATACGGAAAATAAAATATGCATCTTCTTTACTTTTACACTTGGCCGAGGCCAATTATTTTCCTATTAGTGACATTATGTGCGAAGAGTAAACAAGCTGGGGGAAAGGAATGGAAAAAATAAAGAATAATACGATTTTACCCTAAACCAAAAGCATAGATTGTATAAGGATTCGAATTACTCGTTGTTTCAAGTTTTTTATCTGGGGATAAATTTCAGCAACACTTCTTTAGGACGCAAGGAAATTAATGGATCTAATTCCACTTCTTTGCTTTGTATTTCTATCTGATACTTTTTTAGGATTCTAGCAACAACCAAAATCATCTCGTACATCGCAAAATTATTCCCAACACACATCCTTGGTCCTGCACCAAAGGGATAGTAATAATTAGAAAAATCTTTCTTATTCTCCGGATTAAAACGTTCTGGCCGGAATGCCTCAGGTTCATTCCAAAAATTCGGGTCTCGATGTAATTCATAAACTGCCAATAATATCATAACATCTTTTGGTATGGTATGTTCCCCCAATTTATCTTCCTCAATTGACATACGGTCGATATAATAAGCAGGCGGATATAAGCGCATACCCTCTTCAACACATTGTTTGATGTACTGAAGTGCTGCAATATTTTCCAAATGATTTTCATTATCCAAATCTACTTTGGAAACGCTTTCAAAAGCTTTAGCTTGAACCTCTCTATTCTGGGCTAGTAGGAAAAACGTAAAACTCAAAGCATTGGCTGTAGTTTCATGACCTGCGGTGAACAAAATAAGTACTTCATCAATCAACTGATCGCGCGACATGGGTTCACCATCCTCATAGCGGGCCTTCAAAAGCATATCTAGTAAATCATCCTTTTCAATATTCGAGTCAATACGTTCTTGAATGATGGCATCCAAAATATCTCGGGCTTCTTTTGAGTATTCCAAATGGCGATTGATAGCTCCACTTAATTTAAACCACCAATTCAAATAGGGCTGTCTCATCTCTTTAATGAGCATCACCTGATTGGTTTCTGTTATGCTTTTCAATTCAGCCATTTCGTTCTGAATATCATTTCTACTGAAAAGTGATTGCGCTACTACTTGAAAGGCCAAATCGCCCATTAAGGGGTAAATATCTTGTACTTCTCCGCCACGAATTCGTTCCAGTTCGTTCCAAATAGCAGTATCCATTATACCTATTAAACCTTCCAAATTTTTCTTATGAAATGCAGGTTGTACCATTCGGCGATGGGTACGCCAGTGCTCGCCATTCGATGTCAACAGACCTTTACCAATGTATTTGGCCAAGTCTTCTGTTTGCAAAGTTGACTTATGGTATTTTTTGTGATTTTTCTGAAGGATTTGTTTGATGAACTCAGGACTTCTCGTAAAAAGAATTAAGCCACTAGGTCCAATTTTAACTTTGAAAATATCACCTAGCTTGTTAAAATTTTCATTGTGAAAAGGGAGGGGATTTTTCAGGATACTTTTTCGGTTCTTAAAAACACGATACGCCGAAACGGTTGGAATGCTTTTCATTAGAACAATCCTGGTTGTGTTCCTCCTTTGATTTTTCCTAAATGCTTATAGGCCTGTTCAGTTACTTCCCGACCTCTAGGTGTTCGCATTAGAAAGCCTTGTTGTATTAAAAATGGTTCATATACTTCTTCAATGGTTTCGGCACTTTCACTTACAGCTGTCGCGATAGTCGTGATGCCAACAGGACCTCCCTTAAATTTATCAATAATAGTTGTGAGAATCTTATTGTCCATTTCATCCAATCCGTGGGCATCCACATTCAATGCCTTCAAGCTGAATTTCGAAATCTCCATGTCGATATTACCGTTTCCTTTAATTTGCGCAAAGTCACGCACGCGTCGCAGAAGAGCATTGCAAATTCTTGGCGTGCCTCGGCTTCTTCCTGCTATCTCAATAGAAGCGTCATTCGTGATAGGTACTTTTAATATTTCCGCACTACGTTGCACAATTGTCGAAAGCAACTCTGTATCGTAATATTGAAGTCTACTTTGTATGCCGAATCGTGCACGCATGGGAGCGGTCAATAATCCTGAACGGGTTGTTGCACCTATCAAGGTAAACGGACTTAAATTGATTTGAACAGACCTCGCATTCGGACCCGTTTCTATCATAATATCGATTCTATAATCTTCCATAGCGGAATACAAATATTCCTCTACTATAGGACTCAAACGATGAATTTCATCAATAAAAAGTACGTCGCGTTCATCTAGATTTGTAAGAAGTCCAGCTAAATCCCCAGGTTTATCCAATACTGGTCCTGATGTGATTTTAATGCCTACTCCCAATTCATTTGCCAAGATATGAGCGAGGGTGGTTTTTCCTAATCCCGGAGGACCATGAAACAAGGTATGATCTAAAGCCTCTCCTCTTTGATTAGCAGCTTCGACAAATACCTTTAGGTTCTCCAATACTTGTTCTTGGCCCGTAAAGTCATCAAAACTAACGGGACGTAAAGCTCTCTCGATATCAAGCTCTTCATTTGAAAATCCGTCAGTAGATGGGTCTAAATATTCATTCATGTTCTCACAAAGATAGTGAAATCGAGAAGTGGAATTCAAGGTATTCGCCACTACTTCACAATGCATGACAAATGTCATTCTTTTTGCAACGAATTATTCGCTCCTTTATACATCATTCAAGATGGAACTATTCATCCTTAAACAAATATCAATTTAAAAAAATGATTATGGCACAAGCATTCGACCTTCACAAATATGGTATAGAAATCGAAAAAATCTACCGAAACTCGAGTGTACCGGTTCTATATGAACTTGGACTTCGATTGGAAAAAGGCACAGCGATTTCAGATGTTGGTGCCCTTATGACCTATTCTGGAGAAAAAACAGGTAGGAGTCCGAAAGACAAGCGGATTGTTCGTCACCAAGATTCCGAGAAGAATATTGACTGGGGCGATATCAATATTGGACTTGATGAACATACTTTTATGGTCAACCATGAAAGGGCGCTTGATTACCTCAATACATGCGACCATATTTACGTGGTCGATGCCTATGCAGGTTGGGATCCTAAGTACCGAATAAAAACAAGAATTGTCTGTACACGAGCCTACCATGCGCTATTTATGCAGAACATGTTGATTATGCCCACTACGGAAGAACTGGCCAATTTTGGGGAACCCGATTATGTGATTTTCAATGCGGGTCAATTTCCAGCAAACCGCTATACTTCCGAAATGACCTCTAAAACTAGCGTTGACCTTAATCTTGAACGAAAAGAGATTGTGATTTTGGGCACCGAATATGCTGGTGAAATGAAAAAAGGAATCTTCTCAGTAATGAACTATTTGATGCCCCTGCAGGATGTGCTTCCGATGCATTGCTCTGCGAATGTTGGTGAAAATGATGATGTAACTATCCTTTTTGGTTTATCAGGAACAGGTAAAACCACCTTGAGCGCAGATCCTAAGCGAAGATTAATTGGTGATGATGAACATTGCTGGACAGATGAAGGGACCTTTAATATCGAAGGTGGATGCTATGCAAAAGCGATCAACCTTTCCGAGGAAAACGAACCTGATATTTTTAATGCCATCAAATTTGGAACTGTTCTTGAAAACGTAGTTTACGATGAAAATACCCGAAAAGTTGATTATACAGATGTATCCATCACCCAAAATACACGGGCATCGTATCCCATACATTACATAGATAATATACAGATGCCTTGTGTTGCTGGGCATCCTGAGAACATTATCTTCTTGACTTGTGATGCGTTTGGGGTGTTACCTCCCGTAAGTAAATTGACTCCTGAGCAAGCCAGTTATCATTTCATTTCGGGATATACCGCAAAAGTCGCGGGTACAGAAATGGGGGTTACCGAACCTGAGGCAACTTTTAGTGCTTGTTTTGGTGCTGCCTTTATGATGTGGCATCCGAATAAATATGCCGAAATACTGGCTGAAAAAATAAAACAACATAATGTTACAGCTTGGCTGGTAAACACGGGATGGACAGGTGGGCCCTATGGAATAGGTTCTCGGATTAAACTCAAATATACCAGGGCTATGATTGATGCAATTCACAATAAAGATTTCGACAATTCTGAATTTGTAACGGATGAGGAATTTGGATTTCAGATACCTAAAAGTTGTCCGAATGTCCCTTCAGAGGTTCTATTTCCAAGAAGTACTTGGGGCGACAAAGAGAAATATGACAAAACAAAGAGCAAACTCATTACCCTATTCAATGAAAATTTCAAACAATTTGAAGCCAATGTAAATAAGGCAATCGTTGAGGCAGGACCGAATAATTACGAGTTACATTCATAGCAGTTTCCATTTTGTTAAGTTAATCCCTGATACAACATTGTATTGGGGATTTTTTTATTCCTTTTTTCGGGCTAAAGTCGTAATTTCAAACTATGGAAAAGAAAACATACTCCCCAGGAATTTTACAATACATCCCTTTTTTCTATGTGATTTGGTCTGATGATTTGGTATCTGCTTCGGAAATCAATGTTGTTGAAAAAGCAATTGGGCAAGATGTCAGTTTGACAAAAAATGAATCGCGAACTCTGAATTCTTGGTTGGATACAAAAAATCCCCCGGCGAACGGAGAGCTCAAAAACTGGAAACATATTGTTGCCAATTCCGGAGTAAAACTCGTAGAGAGCAATATCTACCCCTTGAGTACTTTCAGTCAAAACGTCGTTTGCAATTATTTTGAGGAATGCCCTTTTAATGATTCCTTGAAACATATTGAAGTGAATTTAGGCATACAACCCAACCACTATAACCATTTGTTCGATGTCGAAGTGGAACACGAGGCAACTTCCCACTATTATGATGCTTCTGAGATAGATGTAATCCTGAAAGGAGAACATGCCGAAGTTATTGACGGGTTTAGAAAAGCTCTAAAAGATTCCATTTTTAAATGGGATATCCATCGTAATAAGGAAGAATTTCGTGAGGTGGTTTTGAATCAGGTAAAACACCTAGCCGATAAAGGTTACGGAGCACTTGCCTATCCGGAAGCTTATGGTGGAATTGGAGATATGGAGGGCTATGCCTATATGTTTGAAAACATGATGTATGTGGATGGAAGCTTGACCATAAAATTCGGGGTGCAATTTGGGCTCTTCGGGGGAAGCATTCAAAAACTCGGCACCAAAAAACACCATGACGAATACTTGACAGAAACTGGAAAAGCAAACCTCTTAGGTTGTTTCGCCATGACAGAAACTGGTCATGGGTCAAACGTTCGTGGCATCAAAACTACAGCTACTTATGACAAAGCCTCTGACCAAATAATTATTCATACTCCTGGAAAAAACGACAATAAAGAATATATCGGCAATGCCTTACATTCCAAAATGGCCTCTGTATTTGCGCAGTTGATCGTTGATGGTAAAAATGAGGGAGTACATGCCATATTGGTTCCAATAAGAGACGAAAATCATGAATTGCTTCTTGGAGTTACTATTGAAGATAATGGTTATAAGTTGGGATTAAACGGAGTTGACAACGGTAAGATTTGGTTTAATCAAGTTTCGGTACCTAGGGAAAATTTATTAAATAAATATGGTGATATTCGGGAAGATGGTTCATACCATTCCGATATAAAGAATCCAAATAAACGCTTTTTTACCATGTTAGGGACTTTAGTCGGAGGGCGTATATGTGTTGCTCGCGCAGGTTTAGGTGGTGCTAAAATGGCTTTGGCGGTTGCTATCAAGCACGCGTTAAAAAGAAGACAGTTCAATGATAGTATAAAAATTCAGGAAGATCTCTTAATGGACTATCCTACCCATCAATTACGTTTGACTCCATTGGTAGCAAGTGCCTATGTATACCACATAACCCTTGATAAAATGATGAAAGACTACTGTAATGAGAGTCAACCCGATAAACGGGTCATAGAGACCCAGGTCGCTGGTCTAAAATCAATCATTACTTGGTATGCGAATGATACTATTCAAGAATGTCGGGAAGCCTGTGGTGGAAAAGGATACCTTATTGAAAACCGTATTGCTGATTTAAAGGGAGATGTAGACATTTTCACCACGTTTGAAGGAGATAATACCGTTCTTTTGTTATTGGCTGCTAAAGGAGTTCTTTCGGACTTTAAAGCGGAGTTTAATAGTGCAGGTTTTTCAGCGGTCTTAAAGTTACTCAGTACGCAGTTAAGCGATAAACTTTCCACCATAAATCCGTTGTATTCGAACAAGGTAGATAAAGCGCACCTGTACAATCCTAAGTTTCACAAACATGCTCTTGACTATCGTACTCGTCGACTAACCTATACTTTGGCGATGCGTATTCGCAGTTATATTAAGAAAGGTATGCCTTCTTATCAAGCCTTTATGAAAGTCCAAACGCACCTAATTGCATTAGGTAAGGCTTACGCTGCTGAACTTGCGTATATTACTTTCAATGATTTTGTAGTTGAAATGCCCGAAGGCAAAAACAAAGATCTCTTCACAAAACTAGGAACACTTCATGCCTTGCAGGAGATTCGAAAGGACTCCGAATGGTATTTAGAACAAGGGTATATTGGTGGAACGAAGTCAAAGGCAATCCGTCAACGCGTGGAACGTTTGTGCACCGAACTCCGACCTCATATTGGAGTGTTGGTAGATGGATGGGGGATACCTGAAACTTGTATGAGCGCACCGATTGCGGAATAGCGACTCAGGCCTATGTGCTTTTCACAAAACTACTTTTCTTTATGAAGTTCTGAAGTATCCAAGAACTCAATAATATCAATCTTGGCATCACCACTAATATAGGTCTTTGAAGAACCTTTAGAGGTTAGTTCAAAAACCTCACTCGCATATACTCGAGCACTAGGTGAGCCCTCCGCGATTATTTCCACTCCTTCCGCATCCAATTTTCGCGCTTTTAGATTTGCATTGTCAAACAGCTTTGCACTCAAAGCATACGCAGTACCTTCCATTTTAGCACTCGCGTTTGAAGTCATCTCCATATTGTTCCGCTGGCTTGTTGAATATATACTGACATCAATCCTATCTTTTAGTGTAATGTTTAAAGAATCGCTTTCTAAGCTCAGATCGCCTGAACTATTCCCTTCCATCGTAAGATTTGTAAGCGTTGTATTCGCATTCAACTGGAGTTTAGAGGAACCGTAAGTCTCGATAGTAAGCTCATCAGTTTCAATAACATCTTTCATTTGCATTCTACCATCTCGCATCGTAATACTAGAAATTTCGTAGTAGTTGATGGTAATATCAAGCTTCTTCTTACTGGTTATCTTGTAGAAGGAACTTATTACCAGCGTGCTATCTTCCACTTTAAATTTCAATACGTCTATTAAATTATCATCGATAGTTAATGTATAACCTTCTTGGTTCGCCTTTTGAAGATTGATGTCTAAGTCGTCATTCAGTTCAATAGCATTAAAAGCTGGTAGGCTCTCGGTCACATCGACAACGCTTTTGTTTCCCTTGATTTTTGGTTTGCGTTGTGAGAACCCTTGGAAGCAAAGTAAAAATGCCACAAAAAATAAAACATGTTTCATGATATTGTTCTTAGTTAATAGTATGGTGTTTTAAATATAGTATTTAAATGTTAAACAGACTTTTCTAATTAATAGCAAAAAAAATGCCCAACTATGAAAGTTGGGCATTTTTTTCGAATTAGTCCAGTATTATTTAATGCTGTAGTTCTTCCTCGTCATCTTGCAAAGGCACCGTTTGAGGCACGAAATCTTGACCTGGAATAATGTATTCCCCATTCTCATCAACCTTGCTGTAATCATAAGCCCAACGGTGTACATGGGGAATTGGCCCATCCCAGTTTCCGTGTATATGCTTTACTTCTGCTGTCCATTCCAAAGTATTTGAATTCCATGGATTCTTTGGACCTTTCTTTCCGTAAAAAATACTAATTACAAAATTATAGACAAATAACAACTGCGCCGCGCCAGCAACTAAAGCGAAAACAGTCATCAATACCTGAACATCAGTAAACTCATCAAACATTGGGAATGCCGTGTTCTCATAATAACGTCTTGGTACACCTGCCATACCTACAAAGTGCATGGGGAAGAAAACACCATACGCACAGACAGCAGTTACCCAAAAGTGCACATACCCTAAATTCTTGTTCATCATTTTACCTTCAAACATTTTTGGGAACCAATGGTAAACACCCGCAAATAATCCGTAAAGGGCAGAAATACCCATTACCAAGTGAAAGTGGGCTACTACAAAATACGTATCGTGAACGTTAATATCTAAAGTACTATCTCCAAGAATAATTCCTGTTAATCCACCAGTAATGAAAGTAGATACCAATCCTATCGAAAATAACATCGCGGGGTTCAACTGCAAATTACCTTTCCACAAAGTGGTTATATAATTAAATGCTTTTACCGCAGACGGGATTGCAATCAATAATGTTGTGAATGTAAATACAGAACCTAAAAATGGGTTCATTCCTGAGATAAACATATGGTGACCCCATACGATAGTTGAAAGGAAAGCAATGGCCATAATCGAAGCAACCATCGCACGATAACCAAAAATAGGTTTACGAGCATTTGTAGACATTACTTCTGACGTTATACCCAAAGCTGGTAACAATACAATATATACCTCAGGGTGACCTAAGAACCAGAATAAGTGTTCGAATAAAACTGGTGAACCACCTTGATAGTGTAATACTTCTCCTTGAATAAAAATGTCAGATAAGAAGAAGGACGTTCCAAAACTTCTATCCATAATCAACAACAAGGCTGCTGAAAGAAGAACTGGGAATGAAATAACACCAATAATTGCAGTTATAAAGAAAGCCCAAATAGTTAAAGGCAATCTAGTCATTGACATTCCTTTGGTTCTTAAATTGATTACCGTTACTATATAGTTTAGTGATCCTAAAAGGGACGAAGCAATAAATATTGCCATGGAAACCAACCATAAGGTCATACCCATACCAGAACCTGGTTGCGCTGTCGGCAATGCACTTAAGGGAGGATAAATCGTCCAACCCGCCGCGGCTGGGCCTGCTTCAACAAACAATGAAATCACCATCACTACGCAGGAAACGAAAAACATCCAAAAGGAAAGCATATTCAAGAAACCAGATGCCATATCCCGTGCACCAATCTGCAATGGAATCAAAAGGTTACTAAAGGTACCTGAAAGTCCAGCAGTAAGCACGAAAAACACCATAATGGTTCCATGCATCGTTACCAATGCCAAATACATATCTGCGTCCATCACTCCATCAGGAGCCCATTTACCCAATATTGCTTCAAAAATCGGAAAAGACTCTCCTGGCCACGCGATTTGCATCCTGAAAAATAAGGACATTGCGATTCCAATAAAGCCCATTACCAAAACACCAGTAATCAGATACTGCTTGGCAATCATCTTATGATCTTGGCTAAAAATGTATTTAGTTACAAAGGTTTCTTTGTGATGATGTCCGTGATCATCATGAGCGTGATCATCTACCTGTGCATGTGCTGTTGCTGACATAATCGAATATTCTTTAATTTTATTAATCTTCTTTTAATAGCCTACTATTGTACAGATGCCATGGTTTGGCTAAACGTCTGTTGCGTCTTCATCCAGGCGTCATATTCCTCTTGCGTCTCAACAATAATCTTCATCTGCATATTGTAATGCGATTTACCGCAAATCTTATTACATAGTAAGATATAATCGTATTCCCATGGATCTGAATTATCCTCCCCATTTGCCGCTCTTTCTGCACGAATCTTATTTGTCCTCTTCACCTTGTCGACGACATCAGGGTTTTTTCTAATATCTGCTGTAGTGGTAATAGGTGTAAACGAAAACTCCGTAGTCATACCAGGAACACAATTCATTTGTGCTCTAAAATGAGGCATATACGCTGAATGTAAAACATCTTGTGAACGCATCTTGAAGTTTACTTTTCTTCCAACAGGTAAATGCAATTCTTTAACGATAACATCATCAGAGGCATAAGAATCAGATTCATCCAAACCCAATACGTTTGCTTTATCAATATCTATCATTCTAACATTGGCTCCACCCAATACATTATCAGCTCCGCCATATCTAGCAGTCCAATTAAACTGTTGTGCGTATAACTCTACAATCAATGGATCATCTTCATCGTTGACATCCATTATGTTTGTCCAAGTGTATAATCCCCACAGGATTAAACCAGCCAAAACAATTACAGGAATGATGGTCCAGATAAACTCCAAACGGTCATTGTCCGCATAAAAGAGTGCTTTTTGTCCTTCTTTACCCCTATACTTATAGCCAAAATAATGTAATAAAAACTGAGTAATGAACTGTACAATAAAGATGATAACAAAAGACACCAACATCAAATAATCATACTCCGCACCGTGCGCAGAAGAAGCTTCTGGTAAAAAGAATTTAGAATACTTCCAAAAAGACCATATGGTAATCAGATAAGTGAAAACCATAAAGGCGAATAATAGATAACCATTATTCTTATTATCGTTATCGTTGGCTATTTGTGCTCTTGATTGATCTGCCTTTAGTTGCGACAATTCAAAGATTTTGGTCAGTTGCCAAATCGCAATTGCCACTAATGCTAAAACAGCTAAAGTTAAAACTACAGTCATCGTATCTATTTCTGTTATACTTTAATCGTACTACTAATAATGAAAATGTCTACTCTCCTCAATAAACGGATTCCGTTTAGGTTGCAATGGAGCTGAAGCCAGTGCTCGGAATATCCAGAAAATGAATAAACCAGCAAAGAACAATATTGCTCCTATTTCAGGTATTCCAATATACCATTGATCACCAACGGTTGAAGGCATGATAGCATTAAAGATATCCATGTAGTGTCCAGCTAGGATAACTATCCCCGCCATTACCACAAACCAGTTCAATCGCTTATAATCACTATTCATTAATAACAATACTGGGAACAAAAAGTTCATTGCCACCATTCCGAAGAAAGGCAAGTTATAATCTTCTATTCTGGTGATGTAATACGTTACTTCTTCAGGAATGTTCGCATACCAAATCAACATGAACTGTGAGAACCATAGGTAGGTCCAGAATATACTGATACCGAACATGAACTTTGCTAAATCATGAATATGGCTATCGTTTACTTCCTCAAGATATCCTTTCGACTTCAAGTAGATAGTTACCATTGCGATAACCGTAATACCCGAAACAAACATACTTGCAAAGATGTACCAGCCGAACAAAGTACTGAACCAGTGCGGGTCAACGCTCATAATCCAATCCCAAGACATGATAGATTCAGAAATCAAATAGAAAACCAAGAATGCGGCTGAGATTCTAAAATTCAATTTGAAGTTTGAATTGTCATCAGATTCATCTTGCGCTAGTGACAATTTTCTTGAATATTCTCTATACCCAATCCATCCTGCTAAGAAAATAGCTGCACGAATTAAGAAGAATGTTGGATTTAAATAGCCAGCCTTACCTTGTAATAATGCATCTTTTGCGACCACAGTTTCATCCATCCAAACGAACAAATGGTTCATGTGCATTACTGATAAAACTAGAATCACAAAAACAATAATTCCACCAGGAACTAAATATGATGTTATTCCTTCCATCACACGAAATAGTAGAGGAGACCAACCTGCTTGTGCAGCACGTTGAATAGCATAAAATGCCAGTACCCCTAAAGCAATCATAAAGAAAAAGAAGGCCGCTACATATAAAGCCGCCCAAGGCTTATTGGCTAACTGGTGAAACACATGTTCATCATGCTCAGCTTCAGTCATCGCATGACCCCCAGCTTCTTCACCATGAGAATCTGACGCTTCCGCAGCATGGGAATCTCCATGACCATCATCATGGCTTGCGACCATTTCTTTGGCCTCCTCTATTGTTGTAGGAGCTGACATAAAACCGTAGCCCATGCCTAATAAACCCAGGACCATCAAAATAATGGAGCCCATCTTTAATTTGTTCGAAACTGTGTACATATCTAGAATCTATGTATTATTTAGTTAAGTCTTGTTTCAATTGCATGACATACTCAGAAACCTGCCATGCTTCCTCAGTATTCATCTGAGATGCGTAAGAACCCATAGAATTCAAACCATATTGAATGGTATGAAAAGAAGTTCCAACTGTAACATTACGCGCTACATCATCATAACTAGGAACACCTAATATCTTCTCGTTCTTCACCAAAGTGCCTTGTCCTTTTCCTTTAGGTCCATGACAGATTGCACAGTAAATATTGTATAATTCTGCTCCTTTGACCAAGTTAGCGTCTCTTTGAAGTGAATCTAACGGGCTTAGGTTCAATCTTGCCAATTCTTTACCTTCTGGCGTGTTTTCAATACCATAGGGCATCCAACCTCGTGGTACTGTATTGGCCGGCGGAAGCATTGCTTCCTGACCGTTTGGTAAAAAATCAACTTCCTCATACGTTTCATAACCTACCGGCTCATACATGTTTGGCATGTATTGATAGTTCGGTTTACTGTTGTCTTGGCAAGAAACCAAAACAGCAAGCAATCCAAATACGATTCCTATTTTCTTCAAACTGTTCATATTAATGAAGGTCTTTTTCTGATACGTTAATCTCTACTGCCCCTGTATCTGATAATAAGCTCATCAATTCAGCTTCATTATCATGAATCTCAATTTCCATTAAGAAATGATCATCTGTTGTTCTTACATCAGGGTTCTCAGCTTCTTTAAAAGGCCAAAGTCTACTTCTCATGTAAAAGGTTATCACCATTAAGTGAGCTGCGAAAAATACGGTCAACTCAAACATAATAGGAACAAAAGCAGGCATATTCTCGATATAGCTAAAGCTAGGCTTACCACCAATATCTTGAGGCCAATCTTCAATCATAATGAAGTTCATCATTACAATAGCCACAGTCAAACCTACACAACCATACATGAAAGAAGTAATTGCTATTCGTGTAGGCTCTAAGCCCATAGCTTTGTCCAGACCATGAACCGGAAAAGGGCAATACACTTCTTCAATATGATGTTTGGCAGCCTTCACCTTTTTGACAGCGTGCATCAACACATCGTCATCATTATAAAATGCCTGTATAACTTTAGATGCCATATCT
Organism: uncultured Flavobacteriaceae bacterium; assembly: GCA_947500435.1. Lineage (GTDB taxonomy): Bacteria > Bacteroidota > Bacteroidia > Flavobacteriales > Flavobacteriaceae > Maribacter_C. Next base: position 86,299 of record CANMRV010000008.1, on the reverse strand, counting down.
ATTTGTTGTTATTTAAAGTTTTTGCTTGACCTGCCCAATCATCACGTTGCGCTCTTCCTGGGAAGGCTTCCGTAATAGAATCCAACAAATCATATTCTTTTCCCGTCATTCGACTTACTTGTGCAAAAGTGAAAATGCCGATTTGATTCAAAGTCTGCTCCATCTTGGGGCCAATACCTTTTACCTTTTTCAAATCATCAGCCGTTTCGGTTGCTGGGTCAAATGTTCCAATTGAAGCTAACAGGCTCGACGCATCTTTGTTTTCAGTGGATACGGGAGCTGCTTTCTCCTCCATAATTTCTGTAAGGTTTTCCGTCTTCGCGGGAATTCCTTGTGAAACTTTTGGAGCTTCATTACTTATTTGATATAAGGGCTGACCAGCATCTCTCAATTTCTTATATCTACTTCCAGATGATTTCAAAATAGATTTTACTTCCGCTTGTGCTATTACCGGGAAGGTTCTTGCGTATAATAAAAACAATACAAAGAAAAAACCGATAGTTCCAATAAAAATTCCGATATCAACAAAGGTAGGCGAGAACATTGTCCATGAAGATGGAAGGTAATCTCTATGCAGTGAGGTTACGATAATTACAAAACGTTCAAACCACATTCCTATGTTCACGACAATCGAGATAAAGAAAGAGAACATGATACTTGTTCGCAATTTCTTGAACCACATGAACTGTGGTGAGAATACGTTACATGTCATCATCGCCCAATAAGCCCACCAGTAAGGTCCGGTTGCTCTATTCAAGAATGCATATTGCTCGTATTCAACTCCCGAATACCAAGCCATGAAAAGCTCAGTAATATATGCACAACCTACAATCGAACCTGTAATCATAATTACAATGTTCATCAATTCAATATGCTGTACCGTAATATAATCTTCTAAGTGACACACCTTACGCATGATAATCAAAAGCGTGTTCACCATGGCAAATCCTGAGAAAATCGCACCTGCAACAAAGTATGGAGGGAAAATCGTTGTATGCCAACCAGGAATTACTGAAGTAGCAAAATCAAAGGATACAATTGTATGTACAGAAAGTACAAGTGGTGTTGCCAGACCTGCCAACACTAAGGATACTTCCTCAAAACGCTGCCAGTCCTTTGCACGACCACTCCATCCAAAACTTAATAAACTATATATTTTCTTTTGAAAAGGTAAAACTGCACGGTCACGTAGCATGGCAAAATCAGGAAGCAGACCTGTCCACCAGAATACCAATGAAACGGATAGATAGGTAGATATCGCAAATACATCCCAAAGTAATGGTGAGTTAAAGTTTACCCATAATGACCCGAATTGGTTTGGAATAGGCAATACCCAGTATGCTAACCATGGTCGACCCATGTGAATGATTGGAAACAATCCTGCTTGAATTACAGAGAAAATGGTCATCGCCTCAGCAGAACGGTTAATTGCCATTCTCCATTTCTGACGGAATAATAATAGTACCGCCGAAATCAGGGTTCCCGCGTGACCAATACCTACCCACCAAACAAAGTTGGTGATATCCCAAGCCCAGTTTACGGTTTTGTTAAGACCCCAAGTACCAATTCCCGTAGAAATGGTATAGATTATACACCCAACTCCCCAAAGAAATGCTGCCAAAGCAATGGAAAAAACAATCCACCAATGCAAATTGGCTCTACCCTCAATCGGAGCAGCAATATCCACAGTTACATCGTGGTAACCTTTGTCTCCAATTACTAAGGGTTTTCTTATAGGTGCTTCGTAATGCGACGCCATAGATTTATATTATAGTTACTGTACTGTATTGATTGTTTATGCTTCTGTTGTGTTTCTAACTTTTACGTGGTAGAATACATTTGGTTTTGTGCCTACACTCTCTAACAAATGATACATGCGATCACTTTCCTTCAACTCAGCAACTTCACTTTCTTTATCATTTATATCTCCAAAAACAATAGCTCCATTGCTACAGGCAGACGAACAAGCCGTTTGGAATTCATCATCAGCAACTGGACGACCATCTCTCTTCGCATCAAGTATCGACTTCTGTGTTTTCTGAATACACATAGAGCATTTTTCGATAACCCCTCTAGAACGAACGTTCACATCAGGATTAACTACCATCTTGCCCAAATCATTATTCATATGGAAATCAAACTCGTCATTGTTATTATACAAGAACCAGTTGAAACGACGTACTTTATATGGACAGTTGTTTGCACAATATCTCGTACCCACACATCTGTTATATGCCATGTGGTTTTGACCTTGACGACTATGAGATGTTGCTGCAACCGGACAAACTGTTTCACAAGGCGCATGGTTACAATGTTGACACATCACAGGCTGAAAAGCAACTTGCGGATTCGCAGAAGGATCTTCCAATTCACCAAACCCTCCTAAAGAACCATTGTCTCCTGAAAGTCCGTCGAAATCATCCTTCTTGGTATTATCGGCATCAAAACTCTCCTCCGAAGAGTAGTATCTATCGATACGCAACCAGTGCATATCTCTTGATTTACGAACTTCTTGCTTACCAACTACGGGAACATTGTTTTCCGCATGACAAGCAATCACACAAGCACCACAACCGGTACAAGCGTTCAAGTCGATGGACATATTAAAGTGATGCCCAATAGAGCGATCAAAACTATCCCATAGATCAACCGATGTTGCAGGAACTTCTTGATGGTTTAAAGACACCTGAGGAACATGATTCCATTCTGCATGGTCTTTTGTATTGAAAATCTCCAAGGTAGTTTCCTTGATGATATCTCCTCTACCCATCATGGTCTTGTGTAACTGAACACAAGCAAATTCATGATTTCCTTCAGCTTTCGCAATAGAAACCGATTGTATCGTACTAAAGTCTTGATACAGAGCAAAGGCATTAACACCTGTTTGCATCTCTGACTTCATACCTTCTTTCTTTCCGTAACCGAAAGACAATCCAACAGTACCTTTTGCTTGACCTGGTTGAATGATTACTGGAACATTATTTACAGTTACCCCGTTCACCGTAAGATTCACGTAGCTTCCGTCTAATCCTCCATTGGCAACATTCTCATTGATTACCCCTAATGTTTCAGCATCTGCTTTAGAAACGGTGACATAGTTATCCCAACAAACACGTGTGATAGGATCAGGAAATTCTTGCAACCAAGGGTTATTGGCTTGTTGACCATCACCCATTCCTACTTTGGAATATAAAGTAAGTTCCATTCCGTCAGCTCCCGTGGCATTTGCCAAACTTCGAACTGCTGAGGAAATTGAAATCGACGGGGACATCATTTGAGCCTCATCTACCATTTCATCAACCTCTTCTTTATCTGAACTTGCAGCCATCATTACAGGGTCAGCAATTTCACTAACCGCCATCATTGCGCCACTACCCGCTACAAAAACTCCGTCATGAATAGCTTTATTAAAGTCACTTCCGTTTAAAACAAAAGTGCTCCATGTTTCTTTGATATAATCATAATAGCTTTTATCACTACCCATCCATTTTAAAACAGATGTGTGGAATTGTCTTGTATCGAACAATTCTTTGATAGTGGGCTGCATTAAGCTATAATGTCCTTTTTTGATTTGTGCATCACCCCAAGACTCTAAGTAGTGGTTTGAAGCAGCAGCATAGGTTGAAACTGCGGAAGTTTCATTCCAGTTTGTTGAGAAATTTACCGAAAGGTCAACGTTCTCAATACCTGTTTTGAACTCAGCAGCATTAGGCAAGGAATACATCGGGTTTACACCGTCTATAATTAATGTCCCAACTTTGCCAGCATTCATATCAGCTATAAGCGACTGAACTGCCTTGACATTTCCTTGTCTTGTATATCTTGGCGCCTTTGAATCGAAAGCCTTACTACCCAACATTTCATTGATTGCCAAAACAATCGTCTGAACATTGATATCGTCAATTCCGGAAACAACTACCGCACCACTTTTATTCTTTCTAATCTGAGCAATAAGACTATCCAATACTTTTTGAGCATCAGCAGGAATCTCACCACCAGCACTTGTTCCATTTAACTTCGCATACAAATATGCCAAAGCAACTTTTTGAAACTGGGCAGTTAAAGGAACTCGCTTATCAGCATTCGCACCAGTTAACGACATATTTGCCTCAAATTGAACGTGTTTTGACATTTTTCCGTTCTTTGGAACACGTCCTTTTGAATAGCCGCTATCATAACCTCCACCCTGCCAATCTCCTAAGAAATCCGCACCGAAGGATACAATGATATCTGCATTCTCAAAATCATAATCCGCTAAAGCACGTTCGCCATACTTGCTCTCAAAAGCAGTTAATGCAGCTTCCTCAGAAATTGCATCGTAGGTTACGTGATTTACATTTGCGTTTGCCGCTTTAAATTCCTCAATCAATCTTGAAGTAGACGGACTAGCATATGTTTGTGTCAACAAAGCAATTTGCTTTCCTGAATTCAATTTAGACTTAACCGCAGCATCAATAACAGCCCAAGATACATCTTCTCCGGCCCCAGATTTTGGACCTTGCAATCTTGTGCTATCGTACAAAGACAAAACAGAAGCCTGAACGCGTGCATTGGCACCACCACCAACTTTCGCCTCTTTGTTATTTTCAACTTTTATAGGTCTTCCCTCACGTGTCTTAATCAAGATACTTGCAAAGTCAAAACCATTTGCAATTGTAGTAGCGTAATAATTCGCAACCCCAGGAACAATATTCTCAGGAGCAACCACATAAGGAATAGATTTGATAACCGGCCCTTCACAAGCGGCTAAGGATGCAGCCGCTGTACTAAAACCAACATACTTCAAGAAATCCCTTCTGTTAGTATTGGTGGATTCCAAAGTTTCTTTATCACCCAAAAACTCATCAACAGGAATGTCTTCAACAAATTCATTCTGTCTTAGCGCCTCAACAATGGAATCGTTGGGATTTAACTCCGCTTCGCTTTTCCAATATTTTTTGTTTGATGCCATACGTATATCTGTAATTAGCTACTTATCGTTTGTATTAATAGTGACACTTTCCACACTCTAAACCACCCATCTGCGCAGCGGTAAGAGTCTCAACTCCATACTTCTTGGAAAGCTCCTCGTGTATTTTCGCGTAGTATTCGTTGCCTTCAACTTTCACATTCGTTTCTCTGTGACAGTTGATACACCAACCCATAGTCAAAGGAGAATACTGATACATAATTTCCATTTCCTCAACAGGACCATGACAGGTCTGACATTCAATCTGGCCCACCTCAACATGTTGCGAGTGATTGAAATATGCAAAATCGGGAAGATTATGAATTCGAACCCACTCTACAGGTGTTGTATCACCAGTATATTTTTGATTTTCTTCATCCCAACCTACAGCGGCATACAGTTTTTTGATTTCACCAGTGTAAAATTCATTCGTATAGCCATTGGCCAAATCTTCTTGACTAGGAGCTTCACCTTCCGTTCCAGTGTATTCGTAAATGGACTTGTGACAGTTCATACAAACATTCAAAGAAGGGATACCAGAATGTTTTGATTTACGTGCCGAAGAGTGACAATACTTACACTCTATTTTGTTAGTACCCGCATGTATTTTGTGTGAATAGTGTATGGGTTGAATTGGCGCGTAGCCTTGATCAACACCTACTTGCATCATCCAGCCATATGCGAAGTATGCGCTTCCTAACAAAAGGAAAATAACTGTACACAACACCAAAAACTGATTCTTAGCAAAAGCCTTCCAAATTGGAGTTCTTTTTTCAGCATCTTCTTTAACGACAGCTACTCCGTTAGCTTCTGCAATTCTTCGCAAGGTTTTATTCACCAAGAAGAGCATCATAACCAACAAACCAAATATCAATACTAATGCACCCAAGATGATTTCGTTCGAAATTCCCCCACTTGCATTAGAACTGGCAACATCTCCTGCAACAGCTGTAGCAACAGCTGGTGTTGGTGGTGGCGCAGCAGTATACGCTAAAATATTATCAATATCCCCATTCGAAAGTGTCGGGAAAGCGGTCATTGCCGCTTGATTGTATTCCGCATAGGTCTTTACTGCGTAAGAATCACCAGATTTAATCATACCCGGACTATTCTTAATCCAAGCATACAACCATTCGCGATCTAAACCTTCATCTTCTGCCAAACGAGCCTCTACATTTCGTAGTGCTGGCCCCGTCATTTTGCGATCCATGGCATGACAAGCAGCACAATTCTGATTAAAAAGCGCTTTTCCTTTGGCAGCATCACCACCAGATGTATCTTCGGTAGCTGCGGCCTCAACAGCAGCAACTTCGTCTTGTGCAAAAAGTGAAATGGAAGAGAGTAGAAAAACTACTAGACTGATACCTAAAACTTTAGAAATTTGATTGCGGTAAGTAACCTTTTTCATATACAGAATATTTCAATCTAAATCTTGGCACGATAATTTATATACTAAAAATGAAGGTTGGAATTATCGCTTCCTAAATTGGATGCAAAAATACGACACAGACTTTATTTAGAAAATCTTAACGTATTGATAATTTATAATTTATAATTGTTCTAAATAAAGATGAATTTGTATCCTATGAAAGATAAAAAATTACTTTTGCACGTACCTATATAAAGACATTCAACAAAAATCATGAAAACAATCGCCTGTATACTAATTCTAGCTTTTTCATCGTCTTTCGCTCTTGCGCAACAAGGAAAAATCAACATTGAACAAGATGAAAAAATAGTCGAATTATTAAATATTTACGAATCTGTTATTGGGGATTCCAATTCTTATAGAATTCAAGTTGGTTTTGGGACACTTGCCACCGCACAACGCATCAAATCGGAAGTAGAAATAGACTTCCCAGGCTTGTATTCAAAAATAGACTTTGACTCCCCAACTTATAGAGTAAGACTAGGCCGATTCAAAACAAAATTGGAAGGCGAAAGAAAACTACAAGAGGTGCGGCAAAAATATCCTGCAGCGATGTTATTGAAGCCAAAAAAATAGAGTTAGAAATTCTATTTTTTTGCCATAGTTTATAGTTTAGGTATTTTAATTCTAGATTGCAACTAAGTCCATTAACTCAGGTTTTTTATTTATTCAAAAACAAAACTCCCCTCCTTGAAAAAGAAGAGGAGCTATTATAAGTTTCCTCGTAAATATATTTATCGAAGTCTATTTTGATTTAAGCTTCTTAGCAACAGCTACTTCCTGGAAGGCTTCTACAATATCACCCTCTTTGATATCATTATAATTCTTAATTTGAAGACCACAATCATACCCTTTAGCAACTTCTTTTACGTCATCTTTGAATCGTTTCAATGAAGAAAACTCACCCGTATAAATCACAACTCCATCACGAATCAATCGAATGTTTGAATTTCTGAAGATTTTTCCAATAGTTACCATACAACCTGCAATAGTACCAATCTTAGAAATCTTGAAAGTCTCACGTATTTCTGCCGTACCCGTAATTTCTTCTTTCATTTCCGGGGAAAGCATTCCTTCCATAGCATCTTTCAAATCATTTATGGCATCATAAATAATAGAATACATGCGGATATCAATTTCTTCCTTATCAGCAACTTGCCTTGCGTTACCCATCGGTCTTACATTAAATCCGATAATAACAGCGTCGGAAGCAGAAGCCAAGAGCACATCCGATTCCGTAATAGGTCCTACAGCTTTATGTATGATATTCACTTGAATTTCATCAGTAGATAGCTTTTGGAAAGAATCAGTTAAGGCTTCTACAGAACCATCCACATCACCTTTTAAGATAATGTTCAATTCCTTAAAGTCACCCAAAGCAATACGCCTTCCAATCTCATCAAGCGTAATATGGCGTTGCGTTCTTACCGATTGTTCACGTTGTAATTGTGAACGTCTTAAAGCGATTTGCTTAGCTTCACGCTCATCATCCAATACATTAAACTTGTCGCCAGCTTGGGGCGCCCCGTCCAACCCTAAAATTGAAATTGGCTGCGATGGACCTGCCTCCATTACAATATTACCACGCTCATCTTGCATGGCCTTTATCTTACCACTCGTAGTCCCAGCTAAAACATAATCTCCTATTTTCAAGGTTCCGGCCTGGACCAAAATTGTTGAAACATATCCTTTTCCTTTGTCCAGGAACGCTTCAACTACAGTACCGTTGGCCAGTTTATCTGGATTTGCTTTCAACTCTAACAATTCAGCTTCAAGCAATACCTTTTCCAATAATTCTTTAACACCCTCGCCCGTCTTGGCAGAAATATCATGTGATTGTATTTTACCACCCCAATCTTCAACCAATAAATTCATGTTAGCCAAACCTTCCTTAATCTTGTCAGGATTCGCAGTAGGTCTATCTATTTTATTAATTGCAAAAACGATAGGAACCCCTGCAGCTTGAGCATGGCTAATCGCTTCTTTCGTTTGTGGCATAATATCATCATCAGCCGCAATTACAATAATAGCAATATCAGTAACCTGAGCACCACGTGCACGCATCGCCGTAAAGGCTTCGTGACCTGGTGTATCTAAAAATGCAATCTTTTGACCATCAGCTAAGGTAACTCCATAAGCACCAATGTGCTGTGTGATTCCACCACTCTCCCCCGCAATAACATTTTCTTCACGAATATAATCTAGCAAAGAAGTCTTACCGTGATCAACATGCCCCATTACAGTTACAATAGGAGCTCTTGCTTTTAAATCTTCTGGTGCATCTTCCTCATCTTGAATACTCTCTTCAATATCAGCAGTTACAAACTCTACCTCGTATCCAAATTCATCGGCAACAATAGAAAGTGTTTCCGCATCCAATCGCTGGTTCATGGTTACCATGAGTCCAAGTGACATACACGCCGAGATAATCTCAGTGGTTGAAACATCCATCATGGTAGCCACCTCATTCGCCGTTACAAACTCCGTAACTTTAAGTGTTTTGCTTTCAATTTCTTGCAATTCAGCATCAACATCCATCTGCTCACGGTGCTGATCCCTTTTATTTCTTCTATACTTGGCGCCTTTTCCTTTTTTCGATTTACCCTGAAGTTTTTCAAGGGTTTCACGAACTTGCTTTTGAACATCAGCCTCTGTAGGCTCCACCTTTGGCGCACCAAAACGTTGTCCTCCACCTCCTTTTCGATTTCCACCACCTGCATTAGCACCTCTCGGACCTGTTCCTCTTCCTTGACTAGAACCAGGTTTATTACTAACAATCCGTTTGCGTTTGCGCTTCTCGGCATTCGCAGCAGGCTTAGCTTCTTCCTTCTTTTTCTTTGGTTTTTGAAATTTGGTGAGATCAATCTTATCTCCCATAATTTTCGGACCTGAGAGCTTTTTGTATTGGGTTTGAATCTTCTCATCAACTGGAGCCTCCTCGGCAACAGGTGAGGCATCTTCAACCTTTTCGGGATTTACCTTAGACTCAACAACCTCATCCGTTTTAACCTCTTTTTTCGCAGGCACAACAACTTCAGGCGCTTTAGTCTCTTCCTTAGAGGCAGCCACTTCTTTTATTGGAGCTTTCTCCTTTTTCTTCGGATTTAAATCTATTTTTCCAACAGTCTTAGGACCGCTCAGTTCAGCCTTAGCTTTTATGACTTCAGATGCAGCAGCCCTTTTCTCACGCGCCAACCTTCTTTCTTCTTGCTCCTGCTCTAACTGAACTCTTATGGCCTCTTTCTCTTTCCTCTTTTCTTCTCCAACCTCTTTTGATGCAACTTTCTTGCTCATATCAGTCTGGAACTCGTCCAACAACACCTGATGCACCTCTTCGGAGATCTTGGTGGTTGGGCGTGCTTCTATTTCATAACCTTTTGACGATAAATAATCTACCGCTCTGTCCAATGAAATATTAAGTTCTCTGAGAACTTTATTAAGCCTTATTGTTGCATTATCTGCCATAAATTCGAATTCCTATTCTTGTAATTCCTTATAAAACACCGCTAATATATAGCTATTCTTCTAATTCTGCTTTTAGTATACGTACAACTTCTGTAATTGTTTCTTCTTCAAGATCTGTTCTTTTCACTAGGTCAGCTACCTCTTGTTCCAAAACACTTCTCGCCGTGTCCATTCCTATTTTCTTAAACTCATCAATAATCCAAGCATCGATTTCATCTGAGAATTCGGTCAATTCCACATCTTCTTCAACTCCTTCACGGAACACATCAATCTCATAACCAGTCAATTGACCTGCCAAACGAATATTATGACCTCCTCTACCAATTGCCTTAGAAACTTCTTCTGGCTTCAAGTACACTTGAGCCGTCATTTTCTCATCATTTAGCTTAACCGAAGAAACTCTCGCCGGACTCAAAGCTCTTGTCACCAATAGTTGTGGATTGCTTGTCCAATTGATTACATCAATATTTTCATTACCCAATTCACGAACAATACCATGAATACGAGATCCTTTCATACCAACACAGGCACCTACGGGATCAATACGATCATCATAAGAATCAACAGCAACTTTTGCCTTCTCCCCAGGAATACGCACCACCTTTTTAATAGAAATCAAACCATCAAAAACTTCGGGGATTTCTTGAAAGAACAATTGCTCTAAAAATTTAGGAGAACTTCTCGACATGATAATCGCAGGTTTGTTCCCTTTCAATTCAACACTCTCTATAATACCTCTTACGTTATCTCCTTTTCTAAAGAAATCAGACGGAATCTGTCTGTCTTTCGGAAGAATAATCTCATTGCCCTCATCATCCAACAAGATAATCGCCTTGTGACGAATATGGTGTACTTCAGCAGTGTAAATTTCTCCTTCAAGATCCTTAAACTGCTTATAGATAGTGGTGTTATCGTGCTCATGAATTTTAGAAATCAAGTTTTGACGTAAGGCCAAAATTGCTCTTCTTCCCAAGTCCATCAACTTTACTTCCTCTGAAACATCCTCACCAACTTCAAAATCAGGTTCTATTTTCCGTGCCTCTGTTAATGAGATTTCCTCATTAGGTTCCTCGACTTCACCATCTTCAACTACGATACGATTTCTCCAAATCTCCAAATCTCCTTTATCTGGGTTGATGATAATATCAAAATTATCATCAGATCCGAACTTTTTCTTCAAGGCATTTCGAAATACGTCTTCCAAAATCGCCATCAACGTTACTCTATCTATGAATTTATCGTCTTTAAACTCCGAGAAAGATTCTATTAACGCAATATTTTCCATGGGTCTGTTTCCTATTAAAATTTAAGTATAACTTTTGCTTCTTTTATCTCAGAAAATTCAATCTCTTTTTTCTTCTGAACTGTATGCTTCCCTTTTCCTATGGGTTTGGGTTCCCGTGCTTTCCATTCTAAAACGATATTGTCTTCAGTAGCTGCAGTCAAATTACCTTCAAAGGTCTCTTCAGCTGTTCGCACTGCTACCTTTCTACCAACATTCTTTTTATACTGACGTGGCAAAACCATTGGTGAAGCCGCTCCTGCCGAAGCCACTTCCAAAGAAAAGTCTTGCTCGTCCCTATCCAAGTTATGCTCAATAGCCCGACTGATTTTCATACAATCTTGAACTGTCACTCCACTATCCCCATCCAAAACCACATTAATTTTGTTATCTGTGGAGATAGAGAAATCAATCAAAAACAGATTTCCATCTTCCTCAAGTGCATTGTTCAAAAGTGTCTCGACCTGTTTCCTAAACATATCTTTTACCTATATTTTCAAGAGACCCTGACCTTCGTCAGGATTGTTAAAACAAAGTTTTAGCAATAAAAAAGAGGACTTAAAGTCCCCTCATGAATAAAAAATCTATCCTTTCAGTCGCGCAAATATACATTTATTTTTGTTTTTCTGCAATTCTATACCTGCACTTAATTTTACATTTGAAAAGACTCTTTTCTTTAATAATTCGACCCTTCACACAATAATATCGTATTAAATGCTATTTTTAATATATCGAGAACTAATGTCCTAATTTCAAAAACCAAATAACCAATGGAAATCCTGTCCTCCTACAACCTCATTATTGGGGCTTCTCTTATCGTCGTGCTTTCATTTTGGTTTAACGGAATTTCTAAAAAGACAAACATCCCCTCAGTATTGATGCTGATTGTTTTGGGAGTGCTCATTAATATCGGACTTGGTTTTTTCGTTTCCGGCGATGTGAATTTCGGGGATTCCCTTGGAGGCTCTCTTGAAATCTTAGGAACGGTCGGACTTATCATGATAGTCTTAGAAGCTGCCCTCGAACTCGAACTCAAAAAAGAAAAGACCATACCTATCCTGAAATCGATGGCTATTGCTCTGATTGGCTTAGTAGGGTCCGCTTGGGTTGCAGCGCTAATCCTCTTTTATTTTATAGACGGAATGACCATGCAATCGGCCTGGTTATATGCGACACCTTTGTCGATTCTTTCCAGTGCTATAATCATTCCTAGTGTTGGCGGGTTAGTTGAATCTAAAAAGGAATTCCATATTTACGAAAGTACCTTCTCTGATATTTTCGGAATCATGATGTTTTATTTTCTGGCTGGAGGATTGAATCCTGAAAGTGATGGTGGCGTAGTTGGTTTCGCAGGAAACTTAGTACTCACCATAGTAATTGCAGTAGTGGCCAGTTATGCCATTATCCTAATTTTTCAACGTATAAAAAGTCAAGCGAAGCTATTTCTTTTGATTGCTGTGCTCCTATTATTATATGCCATCGGAAAACAGATGCACCTTTCATCCCTAATAATTATTTTGATTTTCGGACTGATTATCAAAAACATCAATCTTTTCTTCCCAGGAAAAACAAAGATATTTTTAGAAGAAGATCGTATGCATCAAATGTACCATGAGTTGCATATCATAACCTTGGAAACCGCATTCATAGTGCGAACGTTCTTTTTTGTGATCTTCGGAATTACCATAGTCTTATCATCACTACTTAGTTTAAAGGTAGCATTAGTGAGCATTTTAATTATTATTTCAATCTATGCGATTCGCTGGGTGATTCTCCGTGTTTTTATCGGAAAAGATATGTTACCGCAGCTCTTTATAGCTCCAAGAGGATTAATCACTGTATTACTTTTCTACGCCATACCTGCACAAGCGGAAGTAGCAGGATTCGAATCAGGAATTCTACTCTTTGTAATTATTGCAACTAGCCTAGTAATGACCTGGGCAATGATTAAAGACAAACGCAAAATGGGTACGATGCTCGATGAAATTGATGAGGAAATTTTGCTGCGAAATGAAGCGGAAGATGCTTTGAATGAACATTCGGAAACATCAAAGACAATAGAATCTCCTGAACCAGAAGTTTTGGAAAACCCTGAAACAGATGGTGGCATTTCCATGGAGGATATGGATATTAAGGGAGAGTTGCCTGATGGATAATGTATTCCACTAAAAAATCCCAACATCAAATAGACATTAGGATTTGTATTTAATTTAGTTGGCCCACAAGGACTCGAACCTTGAATGACGGTACCAAAAACCGGAGTGTTGCCAATTACACCATGGGCCAATCTCTAGAAACTGAAACAAATTCAGCTTTCGAGCGTGCAAATTTAAAACAATGTTTGGTTTGCACAAACATTTTACATTACAATTATTTAAAAAATGTAGATGCAGTTTCCTCCTCAACCTTCCCCGAAGGGAGGAAGCGTCCGTCCATATTGGTCGCCGGTATGGCGAAAAAATAAAACTCTTGATCTATTAAAAGGCTATTCCCCTCCTTGGGAGGGGTTAGGGGAGGACTTTTCCTTGTTAAAGGTTTATCAAAAATCTATTCGCATATCTATATTTATTCCTAAATTCGCCCCACCAGTTAATCAGACAGTACATGTTTTCAAAGAACTTCGAAAAATGGGACACTATTCTAGGGTGGTCCGTCTTTTTTATTGCCTTCATCGTTTACTTTATCACCGTTGAACCCACCAGTAGTTTTTGGGATGCTGGTGAATACATTTCCACCTCGGCAAAGTTGCAGGTCGGGCACCCTCCAGGAGCTCCGCTAATGCAGATGATTGGAGCATTTTTTGCCATGTTCGCTTTTGGAGATGATCAGCTGGTCGCACGAATGGTGAACTTTGTTTCTGGGGCATCAAGTGCCTTCACCATACTTTTCATGTTTTGGACAATTACCAATCTCACAAGAAAACTAATTGGCAAAAAGGATGCACTTACAAATAGTAAGGCAATAGCAGTTTTAGGTAGCGGATTAGTGGGTAGTTTGGCTTTTACATTTTCCGATAGTTTTTGGTTCAATGCCGTCGAGACAGAGGTATATGCAATGGCCAGCCTTATCATGGCCGCCCTTTTATGGATGGGACTGAAATGGGTAGATAACCTAGATGACCCAAGAGGAAATAGATGGTTGGTGTTAATTTCCTTTGTGGTGGGGCTCACTTTTGGAATTCAGTTTATGGGCTTTCTTGCCATACCTTCCATTGGTCTCTTATATTATTTTAAAACATACAAAAAAACTACCGTCAAGAACTTCCTGTTGGCAAACATTGCAGTTGTGGCAATTTTGATGCTGGTTTATAAATTTTCGCTTACCTATGTTTTACAACTCTTTGGATGGGGAGAGGTTTTCTTTATCAACAATATCGGATTACCATTTAACTCGGGCTCTATCATTATAGGCCTACTCTTTATTACCGCCTTCTATTTTGGTTTAAACTATACCCGAAAAAACGATTTCAAAATAGCGAATACCATCGTGCTTTGTCTAATGTTCTTGTTCCTAGGGTTTTCTTCATGGATTATGCTTCCTATTCGTGCTAATGCCAATGTAGTTATTAACGAGAATGACCCTTCTGATGCACGTTCGCTTTTAGCGTATTACAATCGCGAACAATATCCGGGAGTTGATAGTCCCGTTTACGGAGCCTATTATTCCGACTTATTTGCCCCTGCAGGAGAGAAAAAAGATTTAGCACCGAAATATGAACGCGATGAGAAGTCGGGTAAATATGTCATAGTAAACTTTTATAAAGATGCCGACCAAAGCGCAAGTCCTGACCATGTTGGTTTACTACCTAGAATGTGGAGCACACAACATGCAGAAAACTATATGCAATATTTCGGCCGTCTAGATTTTAAAATCAAGCGCTCAAACGACGAATTGCGCAAGGCTGTAAAACAAGTAAAAGATGGTTTTGACAATGGCGAGATTGATGCTGAGCAATACATCAGTTTCCTAAAGCGATTTGATGAGTACATTGAGGTGCAACCACCTACTGTTTGGCAGAACATTCAATATATGTTCGAGTTCCAATTCAGTTATATGTACTGGCGTTATTTCATGTGGAACTTTACCGGAAAACAAAATGATGTTCAAGGTCGCTATAACGAAAATGGCAACTGGATAAGTGGTATTAACTTTGTAGATAGCATCCGCCTGGGGAGTCAAGAGGATTTACCGAGCGATATTGAGAATAATAAAGGTAGAAACACCTATTTCTTTTTACCGCTGTTATTGGGAATTATCGGACTGGTATTTCAAATCTCGAAAAATCCTAAACAATTTTGGGTGCTCTTTGTGTTCTTTATGTTTACAGGTTTGGCTATTCAATTTTACACGAACCCGTATATCTTTCAACCTAGAGAACGCGATTATTCCTTAGTGGGCTCATTCTATATTTTTGCTCTTTGGATAGGGTTAGGAGTATACGGACTTTTCGATGAAGTCAGGAAATTGCTCTCAGCAAAAATTGCCGCACCTGCTATTACGGCGGTTTGTCTTTTAGCCGTTCCTTTTTTAATGGCTTTTCAAAATTGGGATGATCACGATCGTTCAAATAAATTTACAGCTCAATCTACGGCGAAAGCCTATCTTGATTCCTGTCAAGAAGACGCAGGCGCTATTATTTTTACCATTGGTGACAATGACACTTTTCCGCTTTGGTATGCCCAAGAAATCGAAGGCTATCGAACTGACGTACGTGTAGTTTGCACCAGCCTTTTCGAAACTGACTGGTACGTGGACCAAATGAAACGCAAAGCTTATGAAAGCGACCCTATCCCCTCGCAAATAGCACATGAAAAATATCGTACGGGTAATAGAGATGTACTTTATCATCAAAACGCAGATCAAATCTTTAATAAAGAAGTATCCAAAAGCACTTGGAGTGTTCAGGCTTTTATAGAATGGGTAAATGATGATAAGCCACAAACTAAGTTCAAATATTATTTGGAACAGATGGGTGCTGACTCCTCTGAATATTCAGAAGACGTATTGAACTTTGTATACTATCCTACCAGAAACATACGAATTCCGGTAAACAAGAAAAATGCCCTAGAAAGTGGTTTGGTAAAAGTAAAAGACTCCGCGCTGATTGTTGACTATATTGATATTAAATTACCTGGTGTTATTACCAAAAAAAGCATGATGATGTTGGATATTATGGCCAACTTCGACTGGAAACGCCCTATTTATTTCTCTGGTGGAAGTTTTGATGATGCTGAATTTATATGGATGAAAGACTATCTACAGTTGGATGGTCTCGCCTATAAGTTAGTCCCTATTAAAACGGAAAGGCCGAATAGTTTCGAAATGGGAAGGATTGATACCGACCTCATGTACGATATTGTCAAAAATTGGGATTGGGGTAATTCAGGTGACCCAGATATTTACCATGATACGCAGACGCGTATTCAAGGTGTTACCTTTAGAGGAAACCTTGCTCGTTTAATGGAGACCTTAATCAAAGAAGGTAAAATCGAAAAAGCAAAAGAGGTAATCGATATTTCAATGACAAATATGCCTATCGACCAGTATGGGTATTACACTTTGGTGGAGCCTTTTGTTGATGGATATTATAAGGTGGGAGAAACCACCAAAGCAAGAGCTCTGTTTGAGCGTTTAAAAATAAAATATCAGGAAAGGTTGGACTATGCCGCAAATACAGATTTGGACCAACAGTATGACAAAATTGATGACATCATCGGCGACATGGAAGCGTATCGTAGGAATATTGATGTTCTCATTACCAATAATGATCGAGAATTTGTTGAGAAAGAAACTTTAATTTTCAACGAATACATTGATAAATTCAGTCACTTCTATAAAGATGAAATAGATGAAGGAAGACCTCCTTTGGATACTTCAGACCCTGATATGTTAGATACAGTTCCTATTTCTGATACTACAATGCAATCAAAAGAAGAGAATAGGGATTCTGCTTTGGTCCCAGTTAGCAATTAAAATTTGTCTTTGGCTAGGAGCTTTTAGCAACGGAGGAGTCCGTCGTCTTTTCCTAAACGTACTCGTTGAGAATTCCAATCAAGGTATTGGCATCTTGCTCACCACTTTGGCGCCATACCATTTCACCTTTTTTGTAGATCATCAATGTTGGCAAGCCTTTCACCCGAAGTGCGTTTGAAAGTTCTTTGTTTTTGTCCACATCTATTTTTATGACCTTACCCTTATCCCCCAAAGCAGCGGCAACATCTCGAAGAACAGGATGCATGGCAGTGGATTGATCGTTCCAATCTGCATAGAAATCTAACAATACTGGAACCTTTAAATCTATAAGTTCACCAAATTTTGACATATGTATATCATTGGGTTACACACCAAAAGTAGTAAAAATTGTTAAATTCCTAGAAGAGTTGTAGGTTTTTGGGGCTTTAACCAAGTTAAATTCATGTTAAGGATTTCTTTTTCAGGGTAATCACGGTGATTTCTGGCCAAATACCAAACCGTCCAGGATACCCTAAAAAACCAAAACCTCGGTTTACATTTATAAATTGTCCCATTTCTTCATAGATACCCGCCCATTGCTTGTAGCGCCATTTTACGGGGCTCCATTTAATCCATCCTGGGATTTCTATACCGAACTGCATTCCATGAGTATGTCCACTTAAAGTCAGATGATAATGATAATCATCTGGCACGACTTCTTCTTCCCAATGACTGGGGTCGTGACTCATTAATATCTTAAAGTCCTCTTTAGCAATTAAAGACTTTGCTTTCTGCAAATCACCTGCCTTTTTAAATCCTCCCTTTCCCCAGTTCTCTACACCAATTAATGCGATACGATTGCCCCCTTTTTCTAAATAACGACTTTCATTCAATATCAAATCGAAACCCATTTCTTTTTGGAGATTCTTTAAATCCTCCAAATTGGCCAACTTAGCTTCAGGGGTATCCCATGCGATATAATCGCCATAGTCATGATTTCCTAATACGGAATACTTTCCATCCTTCGCTTTCAGTGTAGAAAAAAGTTCCTTCCATGGGTGCATTTCTTCCGACTTGTTATTTACCATGTCCCCGGTAAACAAAAGCACATCACTTTCCTGTTGATTTATCAAATCAATGGCGTATTCAATCTTTTTCCGATTATCAAAACTTCCGCTGTGTACATCAGATATTTGCGTGATTTGATATCCGTCAAAAGCGTCCGGAAGATCCTCATATTCCATGGTATATTTTAACACCTTGAAATTATACTTCCCCTTGTACATTCCATATAACAAAGCTCCAAAAGGTAAGGCGGCAATGCCCAGTCCGATTAAACTCAAAAAACGTCTTCTCTCACCAAAACTGAACTCTTTTTCACTGCCAGCAAATCTTTGGTAACCAGCCGACAATACACGAAATATATCCTCAGAAAAAAGAAATAATACGGTAATTATTTGAAATGCAAGCATCGCTATTAAAAAGCCAAAAGCATAACTCTTGGGTCGACTCAAAACGCGACCTGGTTCTTCCCCAACCGTAAATTGAAAAATGAAATTTCCGATAACCAAAAGAGAAAGCACGATAAAGGTCCAATGCACCCAAGGGTATCGAGATGCTGTTTTTAAAGCTTGTAAAGTGTAAAAACCTAAGAGTAGGTAGAAAGCTATAAATAGTATCCAACGAAGCATATTCAATATTTTAGCAAAGGTATTTTAATTCGATTTCAAGGGAATCTCAATTGGGTTTTATTTAACGGCCTTAACAACCTCTTGAATAGTTTCAAAATTTGATACCGGTATGGAATCATCAGATAACATATTAGCGGAGTTCATAGGCACTTTAGGGTCTTCAAAAAGTTTCTGCTTCATTTCAACTCCAGACAGGTGTATCGCCTTGAACCCCTTTTCTTTGAATAGATGAGCATTACTGGCATTTATTCCAGAACCAGGCATAATTACCGTGCTTGAT
Organism: uncultured Flavobacteriaceae bacterium; assembly: GCA_947500435.1. GTDB lineage: Bacteria > Bacteroidota > Bacteroidia > Flavobacteriales > Flavobacteriaceae > Maribacter_C. The sequence continues at coordinate 67,252 of CANMRV010000008.1, read as the reverse complement.
GCCATATCATGCAGATCAGACAAAAGGTCTATACCTTCAGCAGCGGTCTTTTGTTGTCCAGAGGTCAAAATGGTATCGACGCCCATACTTTGAATCCATTCCAGTCCCCAAAATGGGTCAGGTACCCAATCAAATGCGCGATGAAACGTAGTGTTGAGGCCATGGTTCATTTCACCTAGCTCCCAAAAACGGTTTTCATCAAAAACAAAATTTGGATGCAACATTCCTATGACGATTCCATCAAAACCCATTTCACTGCAAAGCCTAATATTTTCTTTCATGATATTGAACTCATCATCAGAATAGGTAAAATCTCCACTCCGCGGACGAATAAGTACTCGAACCGGAATCGAAATCTTCTCAGCAACCGCTTTTAAAAGTCCATACGATGGCGTAATTCCACCTACAGCAAGTTCCGAACAGAGTTCGATTCTATCTGCTCCTGCCTTTTCAGCATTTAGTGCGGATTCCAAAGAATTGGCGCAAACTTCTACTAGCATTTTACCTATATTTAAAGTCCTAATTTAAACAACCTAAACGGATGCGAAGAAGAAACTTCTTAAAAAATTCAACTGCCGCTGCCGCAGGCATAATTTCTTCACCTTTAATTGCTTCCTGTAAGGATGAAACCGATTCGAAAATTGATTACAGCGCCATAGCTAAAACGATTCGCCCAATAGCCATCTGTACCTGGAATTTCGAAAACGCCACCGCAAAAGCCTGGGAGGTTTTAAAAGATGGCGGCAATTCTTTAGATGCCGTTCAACAAGGTGCCATGATTGAGGAAGCTGACGTAAACAACCAAACGGTAGGCGTTGGCGGCAGACCTGATAGAGATGGCAATGTCACTTTGGATGCTTGTATCATGGACAAAGAAGGAAACTGTGGGGCAGTTTTGGCAATGCAAAATATTGCCAGTCCCGTTTCGGTAGCACGCAAAGTCATGGAAGAAACGCCTCATGTAATGCTAGCAGGAGAAGGCGCTGAAAAATTCGCCTACGAGCAAGGTTTTGGAAAAGCAAATCTTCTTACAGAGCAATCGAAACAGGAGTGGCTGGAATGGAAAAAAACCTCAGAATACAAACCCATTATCAACATTGAAAACCATGACACAATTGGCATATTAGCCATTGATAAGAATGGAGATATTTCTGGTGCATGTACGACTAGTGGGATGAGTTATAAATTAGCCGGGCGCGTAGGCGACTCACCCATTATAGGAGCGGGGCTTTTCGTTGACAATGAAATAGGCGCTGCGACGGCGACGGGAGTTGGAGAAGAAGTAGTTCGGACCGTAGGAAGCTTTTTGATTGTAGAATTAATGCGACATGGAAAGTCTCCGCAAGAAGCCTGTGAAGAAGGTGTAAAACGCATCATGGCTAAAAATAAAGGGCGAACGGATTTTCAAATCGGTTTTATCGCAATCAACAAAAAAGGGGAAACTGGGGGCTATTGTATTCAACCTGGTTTTACCTATCGTACCTATTCTGAAGAAGGGCATATAAATAATCCTTCTGAATCATATCTAACTCCCTAAAAATTAATACGCATGGCATCAACTAAAAATCCATTCGGCCTCCATACCATTACTCCATATTTGGTAGTTTCAGACGTACTCAGACTTATTGAATTTCTGGAAACTGTTTTCGATGCTACTATAAGGGGTTCTGTACGGTATCGCGATGACAAAAGTGTTCAGCATGCCGAAGTGCAAATAGGTGATTCGGTCATCATGATGGGTGAGCCAATGGACGGTATTGCGGCCAATTCCGTGGGGCTTTATACCTACGTCCAAGATTGTGATTCGGTTTACCAAAAAGCATTGGAAGCAGGTGCGACCAATGTTCTCGAAGTAGCTGATTATCTACATGGCGATCGTTATGGTGGTGTTAAGGATTTCGCGGGAAATACTTGGTGGATAGTTTCACATTTGGGCACAAAAAATCAACAGTAAAAGCGTACATTGCAAATACTTTTATTCATTATTTGAATTCATAAAATGGCAGAACAAAAACGACTTTTTTTACTGGATGCATTCGCATTAATTTTTAGAGGATACTACGCACTTATAAAAAACCCAAGAATCAATTCGAAAGGAATGGATACCTCAGCCATAATGGGTTTCATGAATTCCCTTTTTGATGTCATCAAACGCGAAAAACCAGACCATCTGGCGGTTTGTTTTGACAAAGGAGGAAGTACTGAGCGAACGGAACTTTTCCCAGAATACAAAGCCAATCGTGATGAAACTCCCGATGCCATTAGAATTGCAATTCCATATATACAGGATATTCTTAATGCCATGCACATTCCAGTCGTTGTAAAAGAAGGATGGGAAGCAGATGATATCATTGGTACATTGGCAAAACAAGCTGAAAAAGAAGATTACAAGGTTTTTATGGTGACTCCCGATAAAGATTTCGGACAGTTAGTATCTGAAAACATATTTATGTATCGGCCCGCGCGAATGGGTAATGGAATAGAAATTTGGGGTATTCCTGAAATTCAAAAACGTTTTGGAGTAGAACGACCCGCGCAAGTCATTGACTATTTAGGTATGATGGGCGATGCTAGTGATAACATTCCCGGTTTACCTGGAGTGGGAGATAAAACTGCAAAGAAATTCTTAGAAGAGTTTGGCTCCATGGAAGGACTGCTAGCCAACACAGACAAACTCAAGGGGAAAATGAAAGAGAAGGTCGAAGCAAACGGTGAACTTGGCTTACTTTCGAAAAAGTTAGCTACTATTAGCCTAGATGTTGATGTAACTTTCGATGCTAAAGATTATGAGATGTGCGATCCTGATAATGAGAAAGTACAAAGCATATTTGAAGAGCTTGAATTCAGAAGACTGAAAGACCAATTCATCAAAATATTTTCGGGAGAAGTTGAAGAACCGAAAAAAGAAACTGGAAGCGCGCCAGCCGCCAAAGCAAAACCTAAAGAAGCGGGTGGCGGCCAATTCTCTTTATTTGGAGGCGACCCATCTGAAGCGGCAGGAACCATAAAAGATTACAACAGCCGAAATAGCATTGCTGACACACCGCATGTTTATCAAAGCGTTACTCCAGGCATGGCCATGAAACTGTTCGTTCAGAACTTGATGAAACAGACTTCCGTTTGTTTTGACACAGAAACTACTGGACTCAATCCTTTGACTGCTGAATTGGTAGGAATTGCTTTTTCTTGGGAAGCAACAAAAGGATTTTACATTCCCTTTCCAGAGGATAAAAATGAAGCACAGGAAATCATTGAACAACTACGACCGTTTTTTGAATCAGAAGCTATTGAGAAAATTGGTCAGAATTTAAAATATGACATTAAGGTACTCCACAAGTATAATGTAAAGGTAAAAGGGAAGTTCTTTGATACCATGCTGGCGCACTACCTTATCAATCCTGATATGCGTCATAATATGGATGTACTTTCGGAAACCTATCTGAATTATACTCCGGTTTCAATAACCGAATTGATAGGTAAAAAAGGAAAGAACCAGCTTTCAATGCGTGATGTTCCCTTGGAGAAGCAAACTGAATATGCGGTAGAAGATGCAGATATCACCTTGCAATTGGCTGAACATTTTAGACCTGAATTAAAGGAAGCCAACACCGAAGATTTATTCAATGACATTGAGATTCCGCTGTTGCACGTTTTGGCGGATATGGAGTTGGAGGGAATTAATCTAGATAAAGAATTTTTAAATTCCCTTTCAGATGATTTGAATACCGATATCACGAACCTGACCGCAAAAATATATGAGGCAGCCGGGGAGGAATTTAACATTGGTTCACCCAAGCAGTTGGGGGAAATCCTTTTCGATAAAATGAAATTGGTTGACAAACCAAAAAAGACCAAAACCGGACAGTATTCAACAGCAGAAGATGTGCTATCCTATTTGGCAAAAGACCATGAAATTATTCAAAATGTTTTAGATTATAGAGGACTTTCTAAGCTAAAAAGCACATATGTAGATGCACTTCCATTGCAAGTAGAAGAAAGTACAGGTAGAGTGCATACGGACTATATGCAAACTGTTGCTGCAACCGGAAGATTAAGTAGTAACAATCCGAATTTACAGAACATTCCGATACGAACGGAACGCGGACGACAAGTCAGAAAAGCGTTTGTTCCTAGAGACGAAAATCATACTTTACTAGCTGCGGATTATTCCCAAATAGAATTACGAATCATTGCAGCTTTGAGTGAGGAAACTACTATGATAGAAGCCTTTAAAAATGGAGAAGATATTCATGCTTCAACGGCAGCACGAGTTTTTAATGTTCCCTTGGAAGAAGTTACCCGAGAGCAACGAAGTAATGCAAAAACCGTCAACTTCGGAATCATCTATGGCGTTTCCGCCTTTGGCTTAAGTAACCAAACCGACCTTTCCCGTTCGGAAGCAAAAGAACTCATAGAGACCTATTACAAGACGTACCCAAAGCTCAGAAATTATATGGGTGAACAAGTTGATTTTGCCCGTGACAATGGTTATGTACAGACTGTTTTAGGAAGACGTAGGTATTTAAAAAACATCAATGGAAGTAATGCTATTGTCCGAGGAGCAGCAGAACGAAACGCAGTAAATGCGCCTATTCAGGGTAGCGCAGCCGATATCATCAAATTGGCGATGATAAATATTCACAAAAAGCTAGCAGAAGAAAATTACCATTCTAAAATGCTTTTACAAGTACATGATGAATTGGTTTTTGATGTGTACAATCCTGAAATGGAGAAATTGAAAACTATGGTCAAGGCTGAGATGGAGAACGCATATAAGCTTTCTGTTCCTTTGGATGTGGAATTAGGAGTTGGTGAGAATTGGTTGGAGGCACATTAATATAATCCATTTAGTTTTTCTAACATTTTTTTGTGATTTATAAGGCACTAAGCTTTTTCATAACACGTTATGAAAAGACCAAACCCTATGTGATGAAAAACTTGATGTTTACCATTCTTGTTCTATTTTCCCTGTCCGCGGCGGCACAAACTTCTAAGGGGCAAGACACTTCTTCTACCAAGGAAGTTGTTTTAAAACCAAAGATAAAGGTCTTTCCAAACCCAGCGACCAATGTGGTCAATATACTTGGACTTAAAAATAGTAGTCGATCAAATATCTCTATTTCTGATATCGCAGGTAACATTGTTTTGAAGCGTCAGTGGGCTATTAGAAATAATTCCCTTAGTATTCCGGTTCCAAATTTGAACGCAGGTATTTACGTGGTTCGAATTGACTCGAAAGAACAACAAATACAGACTAAGTTCTACAAAAAATAAGGCTTCTTAATCAAACACAAAATTGTAGGTGACTGCAAAAAGTGGACTATTCAATATAGAAAGTTCATAGGTTCCGAGAGGACTACCCAAAAACACTTCTGAATCAACAGCACCTTGACGCTGCGAATAATACAGATTAAAAGGATTCCTTCTGCTATATAAGTTATAAATCGTAAAGGTCCAATCGCCTTTCCATTTTCTGTTGGGGTTCCTTCCGTATTTCACTTTCCATGAAAAATCTAATCGATGATAGGGTCTCAATCTTGCATTATTTCGTTCAATAAATATAGGAACGTTAATATCCTCTATTGCAAAAACGCTATTAGCTACGGTGAATGGTCTTCCACTTTGTGCGGTAAAATTGAAACTCCAAGTATTCCATTTATCACCTTCAAAATTAATGGTACCATTAAAAACATGTGGCCTATCAAAATCGGAAGGGTATTGTTTATTGTTATTGACACGATCCGCCAATTTTTGATTTTGTGATTGCAATAAGCTTCTAGAGTAGGTATAGTTGAACCATCCGTTAAGTTTTCCTCGTGGTTTTTTAAAACTTAATTCTACCCCATAGGCTTGACCCTCAGCTTGAACAACATCACGTTCAAGAAACTCTTCAAGAAAGAAATCTGCGCCCGGTTTATAGGTAAGGTTATTTTCTGATTCTCTATAATAACCTTCCAAACCAATCTCAATCTCTCCATCCTTTAAATTTTGATAAATACCAAAACCATAGGTATTACTGCTCTGAGGCTTAATATTTGGGTCAGACGTTTTCCATCGGCTTGTGGGTAAGGGTGTCGTTGTATTGTAGATGTTCTGCAAATATTGGTTAGTCCGCGCATAGCTAGCTTTTAAAGAGGTATTCTCTCCCAACTTGAGATTAGCTCCTAATCTTGGCTCTAGACTGTTATAGGTTTTCACGGCATCCCCTTTTTCAAAAATAGTAGACCTTAAAAGGTCACCAGAAATTTCGTCAAAAGTAGCCTCTACAAACGGACCTACGAATACAAAATGATTAAAACGAAGACCCCCTGATACGGATAAACTTTCTGTCGGTTTCCAATTTAAATTGGCATAAGTTCCTATTTCATAACTTGTTTCGGTCTTGAGTGTAACTGGCAGGATACTATTGCCATTGCCCGGATCTAAAGCGCCAGGACTTATCTTATACTGATTTGCTTGAACACCACCATAATAATCAAACTTGTCATTTACATTTTTCGAGTACTCAGAAATAAAGCTCAGGTAATTTATTTGAGCCCTATATTCAATTTCGTTATCGTTGGCCTGCTCTGGAAAAATTGTTTTTGGAGTATAATCACTATAGACCAAGATATTTCTCAAGTTGGACTCATCACCAAGAGTATGGGTCCAATTGAGGGTGCCATTCAGCGTTTGTAAATCGTATTGATTGTTTTCTGCATTGATATTCCCAATTTGACTAATTAGGTCTAGTTGATAAAAATCTTTGCTATAAAAGCCAGTTAACGAGACCTGGTCGTTTTCAGTTGGCAAATACAATAGCTTAAATGTGCTATCATAAAAATTCGCTTTGGTATTCTTAAGCCTCTCTGAAAAAAGTGGTATTAAAAAACCTGTAAGACCTGCCCGCGCTCCGATACTGAGCATCAATTTATCCTTAATTAAGGGCGTCTCTAGATTCAATCGACTTGAAACCAGGCCGATTCCTCCTGAAAATTTTGTCTTATCCACGTAAGGGTTCTTTACTTTAACGTCTAGCACAGAAGTTATTCTACCACCATATCGAGAAGGAATGTTTGCCCTATATAAGTCAACTGTCGAAATCATGTCAGGGGTAAAAACCGAAAACAATCCGAACAGATGAGTTGGGTTGAAAACCGGCGCATAATCATAAAGCAGGAGATTTTGGTCCAGTGAACCTCCTCTAACGGAAAGTCCGTTACTGACTTCACCAGCATTATTAACCCCAGCCACCAATGTCATTCCTCTTAAAACGTCAAATTCACCAACCGCCGCAGGCAACTTCTTCAATGTTTGTGCGCTAATTTGTAGCGCTCCCATTTGAGGAGTTTCTACATTGTCAAGCCTTCTTTTCGCCCTCACTACAACTTCGGACAACTGCTCTTCTTCCTGTGACATATTTATCTTAAGAATAGTGCCTTTGGTTAACTCTAGAGTTCGTACATCATCCTTAAACCCAATAAATGATACGGTTATATTATAGGTGTCCGCCGGAAGTTCAATAGAAAATCTGCCTGCGCTGTTAGTAACACCACCGCAATTACATGGTGTAATCGAGATTTGTGCATCGTCTAAAGGGAGTCCTGATTCTTTTGCAACCACTTCGAAAGAAATGGCATATTCTTGTGCTTGAACGAAAAAAGGAGTTATTACTAAAAAAGAAAGTAGCAGAAAGAAAAATGGTTTGCTGATCATATATTTACTTTTCATGCTTATTGGGATTCCCATTTTTCTGGTCGTACGGCTGTTCTTTCTCTATTTTCAGAACAAGGTGCAATCACCGTTGCCGGTGGAGGATAAGGAGAGGCTATTTGAGGTTCAAGGATTATGGGATCTCTAAATTCCAATGGAGACTCTTCTATAAGTGTTCTATCAATGAATGCAGAAGCAGTTGATGTTGCAGCCGCAGTAAAACGACCAAAGACAAAATCTTCATCATCATCGGGATTTGACAAGTTCCCAATCAAGGCCGCGGGGGGTGGCGCGTTTAAACCGCTTGTATTATCTACAATATCTTGCAAAACTTTATAATACTGGTAAGCTGCTGGAGTAATTGAAAATTGCTGCACCTCAATGACCATGTTTTCTTTATTGTATAGTAATAGGTCACCAACGGGAAATTGGGTTACGGGTTTTCCATTAGAAAAACGATCATCAAAAATAGTTACACTTTCAGGAAAACGAATACGCCAGCAATCCACATCACAAGCATAATCGAAATAGCGACTTCTAAACCGTGCAATTTCGATAGGGGTACATTCGCCATTCCTCCAAATGGCTTCCACACACTGTTCACAATAATCTAAGTTTTCAAAACTCTTGTAGGTCCAGTAGTAATAATTCTCAGTGTCCGCTGGATCACTAAAATCAACTGATACTTGATGGCCCGGAACAAATTTGCCCCCTAAAATCTCACGAAAAGTCAATTCTGGATCATAACGCACTTCAATATTGTCAATAGGCACAACATCTAAAACAGACTCAGGCAAGGACTCTATCCTTTTTCCGTCTGGTAATTGAATGTTCAACTTCCACTCTTCACCTGGACGAACAAAAAAATCATCTGGTGGTAAATATGAATTTCTGGTTTCCACTAAGTTTACAATCTCGCTTGTGCCAGTATTTTCAAAATTTACAGAAGCCCCTTCCACAAAATTCACCACGTAAACCCCAAATTCTAGTGTCGACCTATTTATTGTTACAAATGAAGCCTTGGTCACGGTTGACGCAATACTCTCAACAAAAACCAATCCCTCCTTGAACTCAAATTCTGGTTCAACAGGATCTATACATGATGAGAGAATACAGGAAGTAAAAAAAACAACGATGAAACCCTGGTAGCGGAATCCCATTTTTTTGATTGCTTGCATCTAGTTCGAATTAATTAGTACTAAGATAAGTGGAATACGGGTATCATCTTGATAAAACAAAAAAAACAAACAATTACACCAGTGCCAGACATATTTTGTCCACTATTTCACGCGCAAAAACAAAAAAGACCCTCTTGAAAAATTCAAAAGGGTCTTTTTTATCTTATTTGTATCGATTTAGAACTTCTCGAAGATTATATCACCGGCATCATCAAAATTTGGAATATCAAGATCGGCAGCATCTGCAGACATTGTATTTCCATCAATGCTAACTTTCACGGTAACCGTGGTACCTGATGCATCAACTGTTGTAAGTGTAGTTCCGTCATAGGTATATGTACCTGAATCATTATCTCTTTGAGCAGGGCAAGGTACATCTAAGCCAGTAGGCGTAGCATTAATTTGAAGATAATTTACACCATTTTCCCAAGTAACGGTCTTATCAGAATTAAAAGAAAAGGTTATGATATAGCATTGCTCAGCGTTAAGTTTATCCAATATTTCGGCTCCCAAATTCACGTTTGAGTTATTGGGGTCAGCCGCTTTGAATTCCGTTGCTCTCCATGAGCCAACAATGGCATTCTCAGGAGTTACTTCATCAATTTTATTTTCATCTTTTGAACAGGAAAACAGTAAAACTGATACTACAAATATGGCTATTAGGTTACATTTCATTTTATTAAATTTTAAGGACTTATTTACGCAGAAAACGTAGAAATAAGGGTTATATTTTAACTTAGCCTGTTTTTAACTAACATCCTATTTAATCAAAACCATAGTAAAACCTTCATTTCAAAAAAAAGATGATTGAAAATGGATAAAAATTAAACGCCAAAAAATCAAGAAAATAATTGAAAACAAGCATTTGGAATTCAACTTAATAGTTGTACATTTGCACCCCGTTTATAGGGATTGAAGTATTTAATCGTAAATAAAGTAGTAGTGGATACATTAAGTTACAAAACTGTTTCAGCGAACAGAAAGACTGTTGACAAGCAATGGTTGTTGGTAGACGCTGAAGGTCAGACACTAGGTCGTCTTGCTTCTAAAGTTGCAAAATTACTAAGAGGAAAGCACAAACCTAACTATACACCACATGTTGATTGTGGAGATAATATTGTTATCATCAATGCTGAGAAAGTAACCCTTTCTGGTAACAAGTGGGACGAAAAAACCTATTCTCGTTACACGGGTTACCCAGGGGGACAACGTTACACTACCGCTAAGGAATTATTGGAAAAAAATCCAGGGCGTATTGTTGAAAAAGCCGTTAAAGGAATGCTTCCAAAAAATAGATTAGGCGCCGATCTTTTTAGAAACCTAAAAGTGTATGTTGGTCCTGATCACGATCAAGAAGCACAAAAACCAACTGCAATCAACCTTAACGATTTCAAATAATGGAGACGATTCATAAAATAGGAAGAAGAAAAACAGCTGTTGCTCGTGTATACCTTTCCGATGGAAAAGGAAAAATCACTATCAACAATAAAGATTTGAATGATTATTTTCCAACAGCTACTTTACAATATAAAGTCAATCAACCATTTGCTTTGACTGATACCGTAGGGAACTACGATGTAAAAGTTAATGTATATGGCGGGGGAATCACAGGTCAAGCGGAAGCAATTCGTTTAGCTTTGTCTAGAGCAATGTGTGAAATAGATGCTGAAAATAGATTGACTCTTAAGCCAGAAGGTTTATTGACAAGAGACCCACGTATGGTAGAACGTAAGAAATTCGGTCAGAAGAAAGCCCGTAAGAAATTCCAGTTCTCTAAACGTTAATACAGAATTCATTTCAGCATCTTTTTCAAAAGATGCTGAAATTTTTACATATTTATTATAATAGATACTGAAACGAGTTCAGTATAAACCAAGTTCATTGAAAGTTTTCTGAATCTCAGGAAGCAATTAAAAATCCTTAACTCTATCTAATGAGCGAAGGTAAATTAGTTTAGCATCTAAATGATAGAGGCTACCATAAGTTTGTGGTTACCACTCTGTCATTGCTAATTCATAAGAACGTAAACTAAATTTAAAATGGCGAAAGTCGAAGTAAAACAATTATTAGAAGCAGGTGTGCATTTTGGACACCTTACCAGAAAGTGGAATCCTAACATGGCGCCCTACATCTACATGGAGCGTAACGGAATTCACGTTATCAATCTTTACAAAACAGTAGCAAAACTAGACGAGGCTAACGAAGCCCTTGCTAAAATTGCTGCCTCAGGAAGAAAAATTCTTTTCGTAGCTACAAAAAAGCAAGCGAAAGATATCGTTGCTGAAAAAGTAGCAAAAGTAAACATGCCCTACATTACTGAAAGATGGCCAGGTGGAATGTTGACCAACTTTGTAACTATACGTAAAGCTGTTAAAAAAATGGCGATGATCGATAGAATGAAGAAAGATGGTACTTTCCTTACCCTTTCTAAAAAGGAAAGATTACAAGTTGATCGTTTACGTGCGAAATTGGAAAAGAACTTAGGTTCAATTTCTGAAATGACTCGTTTACCAGGTGCTCTATTTGTTGTCGATACAATGCGTGAGCATATTGCTGTTAAAGAAGCTCAGAAACTAAACATTCCGATTTTTGCAATGGTCGATACCAATTCCGACCCTAGAGATGTTGATTTCTTGATTCCTTCTAATGATGACGCTTCAAAATCTATTGACATCATCATGACCCAAGTTACTGATGCTATTGCTGAAGGTTTAGCAGAGCGTAAATCAGAAAAACAAGGAGAGAAAGAAGGTAAAGAAGAGGCGAAAGCTGAAACTCCAAAGGAAGAAGCTAAAAAGGAGGCAAAAGCTGAACCTGTAGCCGAAGAAGCTCCAGCGGTTGAAGAAAAGGTTGCTGTTGCCAAAGAAGAAGTTAAGGAAGAAGCTCCTAAAAAAGAAGCCAAGAAAGAGAAGGAAGAGGTAAAGAAAGAAGCAGCTCCTAAAAAAGCTACTAAGGCAAAAGCTTCCAAAGGTGATGACTTAACTAAAATAGAAGGTGTAGGTCCAAAAGCTGCGGAGGCTTTGACAAATGCCGGACTTGAAACTTTTGCAAAAGTTGCTAAAGCCAAAGCCGATAAGATGAAAGAAATCTTAACTGAAGCTAGTTCTAGATTAGCACATTTAGATACTGGATCATGGGCAAAGCAAGCAAAAATGGCTGCGGATGAAAAGTGGGATGAGCTTAAGGCTTGGCAAGACAGTGTAAAAGGAGGGGTTGAATAATCAACTTTGATAAAAGAATACTAAATAAACGTTTCCCGCCTTTACTGAAAAAAATTCAGCACAAGCGCGGGAAAGAAATTAAAAATAAGATTACGTTATGGCAAAAATTACTGCCGCAGAGGTAAATAAATTAAGAAAAGCTACAGGTGCAGGAATGATGGACTGCAAAAATGCCTTAGTAGAGGCCGAAGGAGATTTTGACAAAGCAATTGAAGTGCTTCGTAAAAAAGGGCAGAAAGTAGCTGCAAAAAGAGCCGACAGAGATTCTTCTGAAGGTGCTGCAATCGCAAAAGTGAATGCTGAACAAACCGCTGGTGTTGCAATTGTTTTAGGTTGTGAAACTGATTTCGTTGGAAAAAACGAAAAATTCGTTGCTCTTGCTAATGAACTTGCAGAAGTAGCTCTAAACTATAATTCTAAAGAAGAGTTTTTAGCTGCTGATTTCGGTGGAATGACTGTTGCTGATAAATTGATAGAACAAACTGGAGTAATCGGTGAGAAGTTAGACATTACGGCTTTCGAAAAATTGGAAGCCCCATATGTTGGAAGCTACGTGCACATAAATAAAATAGCAGCTTTAGTTGGATTATCTTCAAAAGTAGATACTGCTGAAGTACTTGGAAAAGATGTCTCTATGCAGGTAGCATCTATGGGTGCGACAACTTTATCCTATAAAGATTTTGACCCTGCATTCGTTGCTGCCGAAACAGAAGCTAGAATCGCTGTTATTGAAAAAGACAATGAAGAACTAGGTCGTTTGGGAAAAACGCTTAAAAACGTTCCTCTGTACATCTCAATGGCACAATTGACTGACGAAGTTATGGCTAAAGCTGAAGAAGATGCAAAAGCACAATTAAAAGCCGAAGGTAAACCGGAGCAAATCTGGGATAAAATCCTTCCAGGAAAAATGGAAAGATTTATTTCTGACAATACCACTTTGGACCAAGAGCAATGCTTATTGGACCAAAATTTTATCAAAGATGAGAAAATCAATGTTGCCAAATACGTTGCTTCTCACGGAGATGTTTCTGTCACAGACTTTAAGCGTGCGACCGTAGGATAATTTTACATCAAGCTAACTCAAAAAAGAACCGCTTATCCGAAAGGATGGCGGTTTTTTATTTCTTAAAACTCAAGTCAATTCAATTGTTCAAAATGGGAAAACTAATTTCCAACTGTCGCGTATTTGGATTGAAATTATCTAGCACAGCAACAATATGCATTCAATTTTTTACATTCATTTCCCTATGCTGTTCGGTGGCCCATGTCAGATAGTCTTCCAAGGGTTCAAGACCATACTTCTTCCTTCGTTTGTCACAGTTTCTGCGGTCATATAGATTTCGTGGTCTTGCATTGCCTTTCGAATCGTATTCTAGCTGTGTACCATACAATTGAGGCTCATTAGAAGCCAATCGAATTCTGTCGGTCAGATAGGCAAAATCTCTACCCTTTACGCTTCCGGTCAACACTTCTTTTTCGATATATTTCATCATGCTCTCCTGAAAATCTACGTCAGCGTCAGAATGTTGTACCAAGAAGAAAAATTTGCCTGAACTTTCTTTACCCACAAGTTCCGCGGTAGGATATCCATTCTTGTCTACAATTTTCTCTAAAATTGGGATATGTCGCAAAAAGGTATTCGATTGAACTTCTACGAGGTTTTTGATTTTAGATGGGCCTGAACCATTGTTCATGGCATCAATTATATCAGTCTGTACTTTTTGATCAACAACATAAAGGCTATCAATCGTTGACGATAACTTTTTATTAATATTATTATGGGCGCACCCAAACGTTAGTAAAACTGAGGTAAAAAGAGAAGAAATAGCTGTCTTCATAGTTGCTTTTTAATTTGAATCGACAACTTGACCGGAACCCGTGTTGTCAATATCAATGGAGGGACTTCCTTGGTAAAATATGCTTCCGCTTCCAGAATTGGTGCCACCCAAAGTATCTGTGCAGTTGATTTCGCAATTTCCGGACCCTGAATTGGTGACTGAACAATCCTGCACAATGAAACCAAAACCCTTGTAGCTTCCCGAACCTGAGTTTTTCAAAGTTAAAGATGTCCCAGAACCACTAAATGATATATTGCCGCTGCCCTCATTATCAATGACCATAGTTGTCAAACCATCAAAATCTGAAACTGTCATATTTCCAGAACCTGTATTCCTCAGTCCTTCCAAATTCGGAATTGTCACAGAAATTGTAATCGTAACATCGACATAATTGCTTTTTGACCAGTCTATTTTTAAAGTGCCATTTTCAACTGTTGTTTTGATTGAACTGATTACGTTGTCATCAGCGGATAGTTCCACTTGTTGTGTCGAACCTTCCACAATATTGATGTTAACAGAAGTAGGATTGTACACCTCGGTAAAATTGGCCACCTCACGGCTTTCAGAGATTATATTTCCTGAGCCTCTTAAAGTATCTTCCTTTGAGCACGATAAAAAAAGAAGCACCATGGGAAGCGCTGTCATTAATACATTCATTCTTTTCATTTTCTAAAATTTGCTGGTTAAATTACAATTCCAAACTAGGCATAGAAAACAATATAAAAGTTCCACCAGAAGTAGTGGGACATAAATAAACAGTAATTCGGAAGGTTTTCCATCAATCCCCTTCCTTTTTTAGAAATTCATATTTACCATTCCAAATCAGGGATGCCGCATTATTTTCGTTAACCTTAAAATCAAGCTCATCACCTTCTGTTAGCTCGATAAATTTATAATCGGAAATGGGTCTTAACGGATATACTAAATTTTCATCCAAATCTACCAATTCAAGATGCATTCCCTTCTTTTGTACTCTTAGTTTCCATACTTCATTTTCAAAATGACAGATGTAATCGCCCAAATGGGTTTTCAATTTGTTATCAGGAACAAGTATTTCTTGTATTTCCTTTGGATGCATAATATCCCATGAATTGAATTCGCTAACACCTCGTAAAATCTCCCGAAATAGGTCGCCACCATTGTCGGAATTTGTCATAATGACCATTCCATCTCCACTCTTAGGATGCATGATCATATAACTGAAAAAACCAACAGCCCGACCACTTTGTGAAAAGCTTAGAACATTTCCGTTTTTCTTTTGAACGTCGAAGCCAAGTCCAAAGTCACCTTCCATCAAATCCTTAGCCGAATTTGCGGATAAAAAGTCATTATCACCTTTCAAAGCTTTTCGTACTGCAATACAGATTTTTGCTAAATCACTTGGGGTGCTCCACAACCCACCTGCAGATTTTCGAATGGTATTTCGCCATGAACCCTCTAACATCTCTCCCTCGTAATTATAGCCATAACTATATGACCTCTTTGCATTTTTAGGTGATATCGTCCTGAATGTACTTGCGCTCATCTTCAACGGTTCCAATACTTCATTCTCAGCAACAACTACAAATGATTCTCCCGTAACATCCTCAATAATTTTTTGAACAATACTGTACCCGAGATTTGAATACTTATAAACCGACCCAGGAATGGTATCGATGGTAACCGCCTTATTTTTTCCATTACCGTTCAGGATATCGTTCAAACTAGGAAGTTCTTCACCTTGTGGATATCCTTTTGAATTGTAATTATTTACTCCGGCCATATGACTTAAGAGGAGGCGTAAGGTTATCGGCGTGCTTTCCGTAAAAGGGTTCTGGGGCAGCGCCCATGTTTTCAAATACCCTTCTACATTGGCATCCAAGTCCACCAAACCTTTATCTCTTAGCCTAATTATTGTAAGGGCCGTAATCGCTTTTGAAATAGAGGCAGCTTGCAATCGTGTATTAATATCTATTTTAAGCTCTGAATCTGTGCGAGAAAAGCCATACCCCTTCGCACTATGCAATTCTCCATTTTTTATGATTGCCACACTGAACCCAGGCACTTTGAAATGCTTCATTCTTTCAATCAAATCAAAATAAACGGGATTATCGGTTACCTGAATTGCGGGAATTAATTTATCCTCGAAAGATAAATCCACCTCACTTAATGTAGTTTCTGATGGCTTTTCCTTACAAGATTCGAATAAACCGAAAATAATTACCAAAATCAAAGCAAGCAAATAGCGGGTTAGAATAGGCATATAATCTTAATAATTAAATTGTATTTGTTCAACATCGATTTTTATTTAGGTCTCACCAAATCTATTTAGCAAATTCCGAAATTAAGTTCCATTGAAAACAGAGGGACTGTTTTTGCAAATAAGAAAAATCTTTATTCCTGATTTATCAACTCTAAAGTGAACTCCATTACAGCATCTTCTTCATTGAATTCTTGTTTAACCGTGTTACGTACCCAATGTTTTGGTATCACTCCGCGACCATCTTTTTTGTAAGAAACATCAGTGGTATAACTGACTAAACAAATCAAGATGCGATTTTTTGAATTTGGCAAGGTCATGAACGTTTGTATCCCGCTGATGTTGGTAACCGGATTACCTCCTGTTTCCTCACCCAGGAATATCGCATCTTTTCGGTGCTCTTTTAGTATTCCACATACTTCACCCGTTGCAGAAAAAGACCAGCCATCAATTAAGACGTACAAATTACCTTTGAAAAGGTTTTCTGAAGGTTGTTGTGGTTTTTCTTCAAATCCGAGTTGGCTTCTCATAGGGTAAACACCAGCAACTTTTTCGTTGGCAAAATTCTTTTTGAATTCTGTTCTTGACAAAAGATCGAATTCATAATACTCCGGATTTGGCAGTGAACGCAAATTGGCAAAAACTTCTCCGTATAAATGAAAAGGCTCCTTAACAAGGTGTCTCAATAGCTCTAGTTGAGGTTTAACATTCCCTCCTTGATTTCCCCTTAAATCTAAAATCAAGTTTTCGACGCCTTTATCTTTAATAGTTTTGAAAGAATTTTTAATGAACTTATTAAAACGCTTGCCATCAGCACTTTGAACACCGTTGCTAAACTGGGTAACCTCTAAATAAGCAGTGGTGCCATTTATCTGCTTAAAAGAAAGTGGTTCAGGGTTTTTTCTCCACCATGGAACGTATTCTTTGTTATAACGTTGTTTTAATTCTTTCTTAAAACCCATTTCGACAATACCCTTTATCTCAAAAGATTGATTTTCACCGTTAGGAGTTACAAGCTCAAGGCTATACTTCTCGGTAGCCCCAAAAAAATGAGCGTAAAGAAATCTATATTCTTCCTCAACGATTTCTCTGGGCCTGGTCTTATTATATCCATCTTTGAACCAACGGTCGACCATATGTTCGAAAATCTCCATTGCAGACTTGCCATTGATCGACTTAAGGATAGATCCTTCGATAATTTGCATATTGTCAGAGACATTATGTAGAACATATAATTGGCCATTGTAATAATAAAGGTCCAGTGGCAATAGTTTTGCGCTACCAATTACGTAATCTTCCCATTTTGATGATGGTACCAATATGGTATGTCCGTTTCGGATTTTGTTTGAAAGTGGCGCAATCAAACGAAAAAAGTCAAGGCTACTCATGTCATCAATAATCTTGTTCTTCAGTTCTTCAAAGAAAGCATCCATATCATTCTTGGCAGTATATTTGTAAAGGTTGGGTTGGGCCATTTCCAAATTTCTTTTCAAAATCTCTAAATCCTCAATCAACAAGCTCTTTTCAATAATTGGAGCTGCCTTTACATTTTCCGGTTGAGCCAACAAAATACCGTTTACCATTGAGGTCAATACAATCATAAATACTGTATACAATCTGTTTAATTTCATATCTAATTCATGTTTTAAATAGTTAGAAAAGACTAAATCCACTTTGTTTGTTATTTTCTTTTTTCAATTGAAAAGATGGATGCCATACCTGACTTTTTTCATAGTTGTTGGATTGAATCTTAACCATTACAATTCTTCAGGAATATCGTTGGATCCTCTAATACGCCACATATCATCATAAATTGATCGATAGATAATTTCATAATCAAATTCGTTCCTTTCCAATTTTCTTAAAAACTTCTCTGTTTTGATATACCGATCTCCCGAACCGCCAAATTTAACCGCAATTCTATCGGCGCCCGCCGGTATGGCCAAACCCTCATCGATACTTGCACTTGCTAGCACTGCAATACTATCCACTATGAAAAAATCATTTTGTAAAAAGTTCGCAAAATCCATTTCATAAGTTTCTCCCATATAAGAGATTTTCATCTCTTCGATGATTGCCGGCCCAACCCCATAATTATTTAAAGTAAGTGTAATGAAATCTTCATCTGGGTTATACCCCATTTCCATATTTAAATAAGGTAAAACCGATAAACGACTTTGCTTTTCAATAATACTAGTCTGTCGCGCAAAAACAATCAAAGTGAATAGACTAATTGAAATTGCCAAAATGGTAACGATTCTATCAGGAGTCCAAAACTTTCTTTTCGCCATAATGCATCATATTGGTTGTCCTAAACATTTTTAGAAGCTTTGCTTTTCCTAAATCCTAAATAGGAAAGAAGCGCTCCTGATGACAACACAGGAATTCCCTCCCAATTCCCTAAAATCATCAATACAACAGCCGCTATCATGGCACAGATTCCTAAGGTGAACAGAAAATTCTCAATTTTAAAATTATTATTGCTCATAGTTCTATTTCGTTATTTTCTATATTCTTATCGATCATCAAAAAGTTTGGATCCAGAATCACCTTGCCTGGTTCCCCATCTGTTATAAATTCCAATCTATTTCGCTCTTTGCTAATTTTAGTAGATTCGATTTTAATCAGCTTGTGACTAGCATCAAAAATTCCCAATTCTATGTAGGCAGATAATGGAAGCCCCACTTTTTTATTTGCATCTAGATATTTACGAACCGATATATCGATCTCAAGCTTGTATTTTCCGTTTTCCAATAATTCTACTTCAGCTTTTTCAATCTTATTATCATAAAAGGTGACCGTTTCAAAGAGATCTTCGATAACGTATTGCAAGGAATCTGGAGTAGCCAGTTTCAAACGCTCCACTAGTTCAAGCGAAGTTGGGTAGGGTGGTCCTGCCCGAAGTCTATAGTCTTCTAAAAACCGTTTTAAGGTTTGATTGAGTTCTTGTTCTCCTAAATAATGAGCCATAGAATTAAAAGCCATCGCACCTTTTCCATAGAAAATATACTGCTGCTCTGCTGCCAAAGATAGAGGCGGTTCTTTTTCAAGCTCGCTTGCTCTGCCTTTGAGATAACGTTCACGTTGTTTTTTTAGAAATTGTAGTGCTACTTCGTCGCCATACCGCTTTCTATAAATGTTTAGTGTTAGGTACTCGGTAATGCTCTCTGACAACATACGCGACCCCAATGCAGCAGCCCCTGTCAACTGATTTCCCCACCATTGATGTGTTAGTTCATGAACGGCGACATAAAAAGCTAAATCTACTTTTTCGTCTGCAGTGTTGGTATTTGCGATAAACCGGATTTCGGACATCGGAATACTATTGGCCATAGTCGTAGCATACGAACCTTCTGAATCTGGAAATTCAATTATTCGTGCCTGTTGATGTTGATACGGGCTGAAATATTCGGTGTTATAATCAATGGCTGCCTTCAGACCTCCCATCATTTCATCGAGGTTGTACGTATGCCCTGGGTGGTGGTATATCTCTAATTCGACACCTTCGTGATTTTCCTTTTTTACATCAAACCGACCGGAATTAATTCCTAAAATGTATTTAATCTTACTATTGGTTTTGTATTGAAAGTATCGTCGTCCATTTTCCTCCCATTCTTTTACCGGATAGCCAGGAGCCAAAGCAATTTGGTCTTTGGATGTACTAACCGTTGCTTCAAAATCGATTAAATCAGAATCAATTGCCCCATAGTTGTTCATTAATGCTATACTATCATTAGGATGCTTTTGTTCTTCATCAAATGAATAGCCCAATCTTGGAAAAAGATCATTTAAGAGGAAAGTTCCATTTTGAAGCACATTGGAATTTCGTTCAAATAGCGAATTCTTGGCATTTTGAACTTTGAAATTAAGGTGCGTACTATCTCCTGGACAAAGAGATCGATTTAACTTCAATACTTGAAATTTCATTACGGTATCCTCAGCAATTACCCTTGCGAAATTTTTCAGCTTAATCTGTGTTTTCTCATCGAAACCGGTTTTGACCAAGAGGGTATCAATCGTTTTTCTGGATTTATTGACAAGAACGTAGCTTCCCTCTGAATCAAAGGAGTTGGTTTCTGGGAAAATATCGAGCTGCAACTTCATTGAAGTGATTCTAGGCTGCTCAATTTCTTGATAGCATACAAACTCCTTTTTGAAGTTTTTAAGCATATTTTTTTGGTCATCGGAAGAAACCGTTGCCCATTTCACTTGTTGTTCTGCCTGATGAATCTTAAAACCGAGCACAACGAAGCAAAGCAACAAAAGTCCCAAAAGGTATATCACAGAAGGTTTGAAACGCGACCTAGCTATTTGAATGCGCTCTTTAAATGATTGTGGAAGTCCTCTAATCCATAGTAGGAGCGTACAAATCAAAAGAATGAGGCCAAAGGCAAACCAGTAACCCTCAACTAAAAAATAAGGCGCTAAAGCCTCTGCATAGCCGTTAACATCAGAATAGTCTGCTTTTGGTGGGGAATTGAACAAAACTAGGTTGGAAGTAATGCCTGCTTCTGGCAAACCGCCTACCCCGATCCAGCCAATTATTAGAATGAACAATCCTAAATAGGTGTTGTAAAATACCGTTTGAATAAAAACTGCAGCGAAGCTCCAGATTATTAGAACAGGAAAAACCAAAACATATAGCTGAAACAGATATAGACCGATCTCAAAATTATAGTAACCGTTGTACACCTGAATAATTATTCCCGCAACCATTAGGAGAGCCAACAATATGATTTGCATCTTTATTAGCGCCAAAACTTTTGAGAACATAAACACCGCATTTGACAATGGCGTCGAATCAATAAGTTGATCCATCTTAGCCATTCTTGAACGATGCACCAACATTCCCGAGTACAAAAAAGTTGTAATAATCATTATCATGGTAAAGAACATAGCTGGTATAGTCAATACGACTCTAGTAATTGGCAGAAGTGCAATTTCTTCAAAGTTGGTCACTTTAGCTATTGCGAATAAAACCGCTAGAATTCCAAAAAATACCAGTACTAAAAACATCCAATTTTTTACGATGTACTTTAAATCAATTTGCGAAAGATGCCATATGGTCTTTAATTGCTGCTTCCAAGAAAAATCATAATTAACTGATGAAAGCATAACTTTAGAAACCTTTTCAGGGCTTTCTTTACCAAGCGTATTTTCTTTCTGTTTTTTTAATGAGAAGGTAAGCCCATGCTCACTAAAGGAAAACTTGCGGTACAGCATTCCGAAAGTCAATATCGAAGCCACTAACCAAAACAATCGGTTTAATATGACCATTCTTGAAACCGGAACTACCTTTGTGTTTTTGTCAAGCAAAGTCCAATCTTGAATGGCGTACTCTTTTGTATTCTGGGCAAATGGGTCCAAAATGGACATCGCATAGACATTTCCTGTGCCCCCTAAGGCATTTTCGACGATTAGTTGGAACAAGAAAATCACAATTACGGCGATAAACCCGGCATAGATGTTTCTGATTAATGTGACAACCGCAATTACGATTATTCCGAAGAAAAACAAAGTAGGAAGTACGTAAACCAGATATGCCTGAAGGTATCCCTCTATGGATAAAGCTCCAATCTTATTTTCATGAAGTTCTGGCATTTGTTCTCCTATGAAAAATGCAATCCCCACAGAAAATGAAATAACAGCTACAATACAAAAGGCACTTAAAAACTTCCCTAAGAGATAGCTGAGTTTATCAATAGGAAAGGTGTAAACGATGGAATGCATTTGGTATTTGTAATCTTTATAGATGGAAGCACCAATAATTGCCGGTAACAAAAACATGAAAACCTTCGTGAAATATTGCAACATGTAATTAATCTCATATGGAGAATTAACTACCCTTGCCAATTTGGAAGTATCCTCAGGTGGTGGGTCAAAAAAACCTGCTGTGCCAATGAAGGATAAAAATGCAAAAGCAAAGAAAACTACAAAATAGATATAGGTAACAGGCCTGCGGAGCCAATATAAAAATTCGTGTTTAAAGATATTCTTGAACATAAATTCCTTTTATATGGGTATTAATCAGTTTGCTTCTTAATGAAATCCAATGTCCATTGCATTACGCCATCTTCTCTCTTTATCACCTGTTCAATTGTATTTTTGATTGGATAATCTGGCCTTACTCCATGCCCGTCATTAGGAAAGTCCACGTTAACTTCAAAGCGAATTAGGGAGAGTATTGCCCTAATCTGGGAATTAGGCAACCGAAATGCGGCCATTACCCCGCTGGTATTTTCAACTGGATTTCCCCCAACTTCATCTCCTACAAAGACGGCATCCTTTCGATAGGTTCTTAGCATACCGGCTACCTCTCCCGTTGCAGAGAAAGACCTCCCATTCGTCAACACATATAACTTTTCAGTGAACACATTTTGCGTAGGAGCTGTAGGCTGCCAGGTAACACCAAAACGTTTTTTGGCTATTTCTTTCATCACATAAATAGTATCTTCTTTTTTAAGGAATTTAGTAAGTCGCTTGTTAAAAGAAGGACCTAAACCATCGTACAAATCTATTCGAGGTATTTTGTCCGTTATCCCATACACTCTTTTATACAATACTATGGGTTGATTTATTAAATTTGATAATAGGGCCAGCTGCGGTTTTGGGTCGCCACCCCCATTATCTCTTAAATCTAAAATGAGATGTTTTACTCCAGCGCCATGAATCTTCCGAAAGGCAGTTTCATAAAACTTGGGGTACTTTTTACCGTCTTTCCCTTTACTTGTGCCATCGAATGTCGGCACCTTTAAAATCGCTGTTTCATTAGAAATTTTGAGTGTTATCGCATTATCGTCCTCATCCATATACCACGGAAGACGTTTAAATCCATAGCGACTTAATGCAATGGTGTTCAACTTCTCATTCAACAGCGCTTGTACTTTTATATTTCTGAAGACCCCTGTGGGTTCTTCAATCTCTATTTCAAACTCTGATGGTACTCCTTTTATATTCGGATAAAAATTTGAAAAATCATTGCTTATCTGATACGCGGGAAATGTTCGATTGTGCCCATCGGACGTCCAATTATCTATCAATTGATTGAAAACATCATCGGCCAATTCTCCGTTAATGGTTTTAATCAAGGACCCCTGTTTTATACTCTTGTCATTGGAAAGATTTCTCAAGATATACAATTTATCACCCGTCCAATGCACATCAAAAGGAAAAATAGGAAGCTCTTTTTCCTTGACCTTATCCCATCTTTCCGACGGGATAATCATAGAGTGCCCATTCTTTATCTTTTGCTGTAAGGGTGCCACCAATCTATAGAATTCAATATCGGACATTGGCCGATTTACTTGCTTCTTGATTTTTTTGAAGGTAGCGTCCATTTCGAATTTTGAGGTATAGGTATATAAACCCGCATGTACTTTTTCCAATTGATATTTGAGCATATCCAAATCTTCATGAAGCTCCGAAACTGGAATTAAACGACCTAATTGCCCAGCGCTTTGGGAATTGGAAAAAATGCAACAAATGCCACATAGGATTATTAGAACTATCTTTTTCATAGATTACATTTGGGTTATTTGATATTATCTCTTTGAAGTTCAATGAAATACACATCTTCTAAATTTGGTTTAGCAGCTTTGAATGTGACATCCGGGCAATCCATAGAAAATACCCGAATCGTTATTGAATTATCTTGGTTATAGTTAGAGGACAGTACCGTAAAATCTTTTTCGTTCCAGTCTAGGTCATCACTATCTATAATTTTACTCCAGATTTTATCTTCAATCTCCTCAATAGCGTTTGAAGGAGTCTCGTGTTTCAAAACAAGTCCACCATTCATTATGGCCATATCAGTGCATAATTCTTTGATATCGTCTACGATGTGCGTTGAAAAGATGACCGTATTCGATGTACCCACTTCACGCAAAACATTCAAAAACCGGTTACGCTCAGCGGGATCTAAACCAGCCGTAGGTTCATCTACAATAATAAGTTTAGGATTGTTCAATAATAGCTGAGCAATACCAAAACGTTGTTTCATTCCGCCTGAATAACCACTTACACTTTTCTTGCGAACATCATATAAATTGGTTAACTCCAATACCTCTTGGACGACAATATTTCTATCTTTTTTTGAAGCTATTCCTTTTAAAATGGCAAAATAGTCCAACAATTTTTCCGCTGACACTTTCGGGTATACCCCAAACGACTGTGGTAAATACCCGAGGACTTTTCGCAAGGCAGTTGGATTATCCAATACATTGATATTGTCAAATGCAATCTCTCCATTGTCTGGGCTCTGAAGTGTTGCAATCGTTCGCATTAAGGTAGATTTCCCTGCTCCATTGGGACCTAAAAGTCCAAACATGCCAGGGTTAATTTCTAAATGAAGATTGTCTATTGCCTTTACACCGTTTGTATAAGTTTTGGTTAGGTTTGAAATGGATAGTTTCATATTAATCCAGTGTGTTTTTAATATAAGATGACATCATGTTCACCAATTCAGTTTTCTCTTCTTCACTTAAAAAGGAAATATAATCCGCTACATGTTCCGAATTCAAAAAGCTGTTGAAATCCAATTTATTCGCATAAATTTTAATGCCTCTTTTAATGGTTGGATACAGTTCAATAATTACATGCGTGACCATTAAAGCAAGGGCAAGTACAATATTGTTAAGTTTTTTCATCGTTCTTAATTATCCGAAAACAAGGTTTCCATTCTTATAAATTCCTCCCAGACGGCTATTGCATTTTTCTGGTTTTTGTCTCCATTAGCGTTGGTCATCAAAATCTTTCCAATTCCCGTAGTAGGGTTGAAATACATAAAAGTGTACACCCCTGGATCAATGCCACTATGCCCAATATCACCCACTCCTATTTCCCCAAAAACATCCCAAAAAACACCATTTCGTTCTCCATCGGGGACCGATAAGTGATTTTTGAAAAGTATTTCAAAACTCTCTTTACTTAGAAATTCACTTTCCCCAGCATATCCTTTAAGCATTTCCTGAAGAAATAGACCTAAATCGGTACTTGTAGTTTTTAACCCCCCATCAGGGTATGTGCTTAGCTCATAGAAAGGTGCAATGGCATTTTTTTTGCCCATATATCGTGTAGCAAAACGTGCCATCTCAACATCATTGTAAAACCATCCCGTAGACTTCATTTTTAAGGGTTGGATTATCTCCTGTTTTGTAAATTCCTCATACGACATTTCTGAAACTAGTTCTACAATATAAGCGGCTAAAGCGGCACCTACATTTGTATATTCATATTTGCTTCCCGGTTCAAAGTCATAATAATTTTTTCGGCTATACCATTCTCCCTTTAGATCAAGTACCTTTTGCAAATATGTTCCTAATGGTATTCGATTGTTCTTCTTAGTCTTTTTTAGGAAAATCTTTTCTTCTATAGTAAAACCTTGGGTAATCACCTCCGCCTTTTGCAGTTTCGAATCCAAATAGTAAGACTTGAAATCATAGTTGGCAGGAGTATCTCTTATGCCAGAAGAATGCGTTGCCAAATGGAGGATGGTAATCGGTTTTTTTGGGAACTTGGGATGTGTTACTTTAAAAGGAAGGTAGGTATTGATTGGGTCGTCGAGTCCCAACTTTCCTTGATCTACTAATTTCATTAATGAAACTCCAATTAACGTTTTTGAAATTGAACCAATATTTTGAATTGTGTTATTTGCAAATGGGTTTTTGTATGCCAAATCTGAATAACCAAAACTATTTTGATACAAAGTACTGTCCTTATTGACCATTACTACTGCAAAGCCGGGAAGCCTACTTTTTTTGTACGTCTTAGTCATTTTCACCGATATGGTTTCTTCTACCGTTTGCGCGTTTGATATACTCGTTAAAAAAACGGTTAGAATAACAAAACCAAAAAAGTTGGGAAGTACCGAGAAACTCATTTTTAACATCAAAGACAGTGATTTGGTATTTAAATAGCAATATATGCTAGGAAGATTGCATATTCGTCCCACTAAAAATATCGGGACTCACTTTTGATAACTAAACCTCTATTTATTCAAAAGATTTTTCCTTTTTGTAAGCTGTTGGAGAAATACCAGTCTCCTTTTTAAAGGCCCTATAAAAACTGCTCTTTGAATTGAATCCACAAGTATAGGCTAGTCCAAGAAGAGAATATTTTTCATACTCCTCTAGTTTCAATTTCTCCTTTACTTCTTCCACACGATATTGGTTAATGAAGTCATAGAATGAAATATTTAGGGAGTGATTCAAAAGAGCGGATAGTTTTTTATCTGAAGTACCTACCAATTCCGCAAGTCCGCTTAGGGTAAGTTCTTGTTGCAAATAAGGCTTCTCGCTGAAAAGTACATCTTCTAACTTTAAATTGATTTGATTAAGCTCTTCTTTAGATAAATTTAATTTATTGCTTTGCCCAATTCCTTTCTTATCAATCTCTTGGTCATCCATTAAAAATTTAGGCAAATGAATCATCGATTGTTTCAGCCCGTGATAACCTAAATAAATAGTAACCAGTACTAAGAACATTGCTGAAACAATACCTAGGTCCCAATCGACAGAAGGTTTATACAAGGAATAAGAAATACCAACTCCAAGATCAAAAAGGGTCGCTAGAAGAAGTCCGATTAAGAATTTTCTAATCCATCCGTAATTGGCGTTCGTAAAACTTGAATAGTTGTACTTCATTGCCAATTTAAATTTAAAAAAAAGTCGAATTGATAAAAGAATATACAGAAGTATAAATAAATCTTTAACTATTGCTAGGTATGCTGTGCCTCGTAATAACTTTAAATAATCAAAAACATCTTGACCTAAATACACCCCATACACCCTGGGAATAGTAAAAATTAACCAATAAAGTAAGAAGGGTAAAAAATGCACCAAATTCTGCTTAATTAGTCCTTTGTCCTTTATAAATATGGATTTAATATAAATATATACTAGAGGACCAATAACAAAACGGGCGCCATCTTCAAAAAGGTGCGCAAAAATGAAAAGGGGTTTTATTTTATGAAGAGAGGCATAAAGTGTGACGAAAATAATCGCAATAAGACCCAATATAAACACCAAAAGAATCTGTGGGAGTTCTTTTTTTTTCGAAATGGCCAACATTACCATTATAATTATTGCGACGGCAAGTCCGGATACTAATACAAAGTCCGCTAGTAATTTCATTGAAAATCAAATGTGCAAAAATAAAACTCTTCACTCAGTAGAAACAAGTGACAAATTATAAAATAGACGCTTTTCAACCTCTTTTGTTACAAATGAGCGCAAACAAAAGGCACTTTTTAAAGTAGTGCCTTTGTCTCTAGCTTACCGGAATCCGAACCTTATATTAGTTAGACCGTATCATAATATCACCATTCATGGTTTTAAAAAGTATCTCAGCCCCTCCTCCATTAATAGTACCAGTTACCCATTTATCTACCGTTACCTTGTAGACTCCCGAGGATGATTTCTTTTCATCTTTGCTTACATCTCTGGTCATTTTCATTTCGTAATCCGTATAAATTTCTCCTTGATCCGTCTTTGCCTTTATATTGGCTGCCAGGTTGTTAGGAAACGTAATATCCAAATCGCCATTTAAACTTGTAAAAGCCATCGGTGATTTCTCATAGCCTTTTGTAAAAGTCACTATAATATCCTTATTTAGAGCATCTGCGATTACGGAACCACCTATATTTTTTAAGGTAATTGCGCCATTAAGATTACTGATTTCCATTTCGCCCTTGACCCCTTCTACATTTATATTTCCATTATTGGTGGCACGAAGGTCCAAAGAGAAATTTTCAGGAACCTTAATGGTAAAGTCTACTCTTTTGTTTTGCTTTTTTGACCTCACCGTCACTTTGTTATCATATTCCTCTACACTAAACTCTAGAGAGGTGTCCCCAATTCTTCGCATGCCATCTTTTGTTTTTGACGGCTTCGATTTTTCTTTGCTTTTTGTCTCTATAATGACCTCTTTTCCTTGATGAGCTTCAACGGTTATTGATCCGTATAATAAGCCCATTTTCAACTTTCCATCTTTCCCAGGATTACTTAAAGGAATAGTAACTGATTCGCTTTCTGTTTGGGCAGATAGACATCCTCCTGAAAGCAAAAGGAAAAAAAGTCCAATTTGTATAGCTCTATTTTTCATAATTTTATTTCTTTAAAGTTGCGTCTCCATTTAAGAGATTAAAATCAAGTTTGATTCCTCCTTTACCAATTCTATAGGTCTGATTCGCGCTCATATTATATTTAATTCCTTTTCCGTTTTTGGTTTTCTTTTTCACCAACTCAGGTTTTAAAGCAGTTGTATCATAATTTGTATACATATCGCCATTTAAACTTTTAAAAGAAACATCAGCATTTAGATTTTCCTTAAAAGTGACATTAACATCACCGTTCAACGAATGGTATTTCGAATCGCCATTGGGGTTCTTATGGTAAGTGATATTAATATCTTTATTTAGCGCGTTTACATCTGTTCTACCTGCTATGTTTTCTAAAGTAATAGCCCCATTCAAATTACTTATAATGATTTCATCGCCCTGAACATCTTTGGCATAGATGTCACCGTCGTTCATTGTTGCCAATTCAACACTAGTAGACCTCGGAACTTTTAACGTAAAATCTACATTGAACCGATAATCCAGTTTTATCCATCGGTTATTTCTACTATTTTCATATCTCCCTGAGGAAGTATTAAAATTGTTATTTGGAGTTTCTACATACACGTAAATTCGATTATCCACCTCCTCTATTTTAACCTGAATATCTTGCTTGCCTTCTTCCAAATAACTTTCACGTTTGGCGGAAATGGTTTTCTCTGCCTCTAGTATGATTGCGCTACCATCATAGCCTTCAACACGAATAGGCCCATTAATATTCTTTACCACCAACATATTTTTATCGGATTTGGATGAAAAGTTCAATTCTTCGGTTATGGTTTCGTTAGACTTTTGTGCGGTCATTAAATGACCGCACAAAAGACCTAATAGTATCATACCTGTTTTAACTGTTTTCATGATTGTTCGTTTTTTGATTGTTTATATAATGTGATTGATTGATTCCTCTAATTTTTGTTTTACAGTGTTATTTATGTCCGGTTTTTTCAACAATTCTTTCATTGATTCTACGGAAGTTTTCTCTTGTAATGCAACCATTAAATCAGCTAGGGCAATTTGGACTAGGGGTGAATCCTGCAAGGCTATCGATTTCACAAGGCCCATTCGTACTTCAGGAGTCTCGACATATTTTGCTAAGGATTCTAGAGCCACTAAGCGTACATTGATATTAGCATCATTATTCAACGTGGTAAAAAGTGCTTCAATAATTCGTTCATTGGCATCATTCAATTTGGTTGCCTCACTTACACCTTGCAGCCTTTTATTCGCAGAAGGCTGGTCAAGCAAAGTAAGTACCAACTGTCCACGAATTTCTTCGGTCTCGTTATTCGACACAACGATTTCACCTGATGTTCCTTCGGAAGGATTTGAATTCAAAAAATAACCCAAGCCTAAACCAATACTCAGCAATAGCATCCCGAATGCCAGTTGCGGTTTTTGTATAGGGCCGAAAATAGACAGCAAGTTTTGTATCCAACTTGAACCCTTACGTTCGTTTTTCTCTAGTTCCGAATTCAACATGCTAAAGAAACTAGTATCCATTTCTTCAGATGGCTCAGGAATCTCCATTTCATCTATTTCACTCCAAGTGTTCGATAGTACTTCGAACTCTTTTTGATGCCCCGGATGTTCTTGCAAGTACTTTTTAAACTCCAACTGCCTGCTTTCATCAAGCTCACCAGACAAATACTCCATCATCCATATTTCAAATTTTTCTTGCTCCATAACTATCTTGTTTCCAATTGTAGAAAAATCGTTCTTAAATCCTTTAAAGCTCTATGCGCCTTTACTTTTGCCGCCCCTTCGCTACATCCTAAAATGGCACCTATTTCACTAAACTTCATTTCTTTGAACTTGCTTAAAACCAAAATCTCCCGTTTTTCTGGAGGCAAGATTTGCATCGCTCGATTCAAAACCGAAATCTCATCCTTCTTGTTCATTCCTTTTTCTAGATCATCTCCATCTTCCAATTTATATTCTACAGTAGAGACTTCGCTTTGGTTAAAGGCTATTTTGTTTTTGCGATAGTAATCATAGTTCACGTTTCTTGCCGTACGAAACATCCAAGCAGAGAAGGAACCTTCTCCCGTAAAAGTGTGCTTGTATTTCAACATACGCACAAATACATTTTGGACTAAATCTTCACTCAACGAAGCATTGCTATTCATGTTATAAAAGAATCCGAATAGTCTCTTTTTATGACGTTCGTAGAGCAAGCCCAGCTTATCTACATCACCAGATTTCACTTTAAGCATTAATGCATTGTTGGTCAGTTCTTGCATTTCGTTTTTTGATCTTCAATAGGGTAAACCCCAGTTTTACCAAAAGGTTACAAAAAATATCAATTTTCTTTTAAGTTAAGTTTTTCAAATAAAAAAAGCGCTACCTGAAGTAGCGCTCTGTATTTGATTTATAAAGTATATCTAATCCCTACCCTTTCATCCAAGCTTCTCGAAGTTTGGTTTGAGCATCAGATAGTCCTTCAGCAGGAGTCACTTTTTCAACCATTACGACAGGGGTACCTGCAGTTCCTGTTAAAGTTAGCTCCTCTTCCCCTCTTTTCACAACCATAGTGATTTTCTCCTCAGCAGGCCAAACGAAACTCTGTTGAATAATAGGACCGATACCTTCCATGGTGACAGTCGTTCCGTTGATATTCTTAATAATATCCCCTCCCTGAGCTCCTAAATCGGTTAAAAAGCTACTTAAGGCGATTCCCTTTCGAACAAATATCGCATCGTCATTTGAAGGGTCGGCATCGATAAAAGGAATTTCTTGATCTAAGAAAAAGCGACCACAAGCTTGCTCGACAGTACCTGAAGCAAGTCCTACTTTAGAAAAATAGGTGTTGTAGTCTATTGGAGTATCTCCAAGCACATGCGTATCAAAGAAAGTACGTATTTCGGGGTAAGTCATTGCAACGATTTCATCAATCAGCTTGTCATCCTCAAAAGGAGTCATATCTCCGTACTTTTTGGAAAGTTCTTTCATCAACCAAAGCACGCCTTTTTCACCATTGCTCAATTCTCGAAGCGAGATGTCTAGAGCCATATTGATTAAAGCACCCTTCTCATATACGTTTGCATATTCTTCTTTGTAAGGTTCTTCTAGAACATTCCTACTCATTTCGGTAAAAGACATTGCGTCATTGTAGCCTTTTGCATTGCTAATTTTATCCATAATGCGCTTATAGAATTCAGCATCATCGATCAAACCTTGTTGAATTTGGAAAAGATTGGCAAAGTATTCCGTGGTGCCCTCATACATCCAAAGGTGCTGTGACATTTTTGGGTTATTGAAATCGAAATATTGAACCTCTTTGGAATGTACATTTAGAGGGGTCACAATATGAAAAAATTCATGCGATACTACATCCACCATCGCCTGCTCCAATCGTTCTTTCTGCATCACTTCCGGAAGAACAACCACCGTTGATGTATGGTGTTCTAAAGCACCGAAACCATTGGCGTCCGTTTCGCCCATCTGAGATAAATACAAAAGGATAGAATATTGTTTCGTACCATCTATGTCTCCTAAAAAGGCCTTCTGAGCGCCCATCATCCTTTCCATACGATCTTTCAAACTTGCTGCCGTGTAAGTTCCATTTGGAGAATACACACTCAATGTAACCGAAATGTCATTGATTTGAAAAGTTTCACTATTCGGTTTTGAATACATTATCGGATTGTCGATAACCTCAAAATAGCGACCTGCGGAAAAAACATCCTTTGTGCTTACAGCATCTTCCATCATTTTTTTAGGTAATGATGTTGTTGCCGACAATCCTTCTGGTTTGTCAATTTGAACTGTATAGGGAATCTCTTTTAGCCCCTTAAAATAACCAACAAATCCATGTAGATTTAAAACAAAGTTTTCCCCGGCTAAAATGTTGGTTCCTGAGGGTGAGAAAACAGCTTCTTCCTGTTCACCTTCACTATCATAGGTATCGTTAACCCAGTAGCTGATTTTATCCAAGCTTTTTCCGTTGGAGATATTCCAAGTATTGTCATCTGACCTTGAAACGGAGAGTTCTTGTCCATCATAATCGAAAGCCTTAAAACCCTCAAGATATTTTCCATAGTTATCAGTACTATACGTACCGGGGACAGTTTTCGGAATGTAAAAAGAAACCATTTCAGAAGTAAAAGCTCCAGGATTAACTTTTACTTTAACCTTATCATCAATAACATTTACCAAATCAATATCCACAAGTATAGGAGCCTTATCTGCAGTAATCAAAGATTTAGTTGACCCACACCCATACAATAATACTCCCGCTAAAAATACAATGGCAATTTTCTTCATTTTTATTACTTTTCTACGGATGCAAAACATCCTTTTTTAAATTCGCTTTGCAAGAATATAAAAAAGAATAGTTTCAAATACTACTATTAGGAAATAATTAAGGTACTTGACGGAAGTTGGTCAAAGCCCATTTCATAACTTTTTTTGATTATTTTTGTTCGAACTAAATCGAAATAATGCAATACAAAAGAATTCTTTTGAAGTTAAGCGGCGAAGCGCTTATGGGTGAAAAACAATATGGAATTGACCCAAAACGAATTGCCGAATATGCTGAGGAAATTAAGGAAGTCGTTGAAAAAGGAATTCAAGTAGCAATTGTCATTGGTGGTGGAAATATCTTTAGAGGACTAGCTGGAGCCGCAACAGGAATGGATCGGGTTCAAGGTGATCATATGGGTATGCTAGCGACAGTCATCAATGCTCTCGCATTACAAAGTGCATTAGAGAATGTTGATGTGCAAACTAGAGTTCAATCCGCTATCAAAATCAATGAAGTTGCTGAACCTTTTATTAGAAGGCGTGCCATGCGCCACCTAGAAAAAGGTCGTGTGGTTATTTTTGGAGGCGGAACTGGAAATCCTTATTTTACAACAGATTCGGCTGCAGTTTTAAGGGCTATTGAAGTTGAAGCCGATGTTATTTTAAAGGGAACTCGTGTAGATGGCATTTACACCTCCGACCCAGAAAAAGATGTAAACGCTACTAAATTTGACACCATTTCTTTTGCTGATGTTCTTTTAAAAGGACTAAAAGTGATGGATACCACTGCATTTACATTAAGTCAAGAAAACGAGCTTCCGATTGTTGTTTTTGATATGAACACGAAAGGAAACTTGTTGAAAATAGTTGATGGACAAAACATCGGAACCGTTGTAAACGTATAATTGGCATAATAACTGTTAGATTACTACTAAATTTTTAAGAAAATGAACGAAGAAATCGCTTTTATACTTGACGCCGCAAAAGAGAGCATGGACGGCGCAATTGCTCACTTGGAAAAAGAGTTTATGAAAATTCGTGCTGGTAAGGCTAGTCCGTCTATGTTGTCAAACGTAAAAGTTGACTATTATGGCTCTCAAACTCCTTTATCACAGGTTGCAAACGTTAACACCCCGGATGCACGTACCATTTCCGTACAGCCTTGGGAAAAGAATATGCTTCAAGAAATTGAAAAAGCTATCATGAACGCCAACTTGGGTTTCAACCCCATGAACAATGGCGATATGGTCATTATTAACGTGCCACCGTTGACTGAGGAACGCAGACGAGATTTAGTAAAGCAGGCAAAAGCAGAAGCAGAAGATGCTAAGGTGAGTGTGCGTAGTGCAAGACAAGATGCCAACAAAGAAATCAAAGGCTTAGATGATGCATCTGATGATTTAAAGAAAAATGCGGAAACAGATGTTCAAGAGCTAACAGATAATTATACAAAAAAAATAGACTCCTTTTTAGATAACAAAGAGGTAGAGATTATGAAAGTATAGTTTTAACAGAACACAAATGAATAAAAGCGACTCTTGAGGTCGCTTTTTTATTTGAACAAAGCGTATTTCATTTCAACACTGCAATTTTAGGAACACAAGGCTTCATTTTCTACCTTTGCGAGCGACAAAAATTGGCATGGCTAAAAAATTACCACAAGGCTTTTGGGCAAAAACAGCAAGAATCATTCTTCGTAACAGAGTATTGATTTTACTTCTTGTTGCTGCTTTTACCGTATTCTTGGCCATGCAATGGCAAAACATGCGTTTTTCTAGCTCTCAAGCGAATCTTTTGCCTGACGACCACCCGGTAAATTTGGAGTATCAAAACTTTTTAAACCAATTTGGTGAAGAAGGCAATGCGGTTGTTTTTGCAATTAAGGATAGTGCTTTGTATTCTCCCGAAAACTTTAACCGATGGAACAAATTGAGCAAACAACTCGACGCATTTCCCGAGGTTGACTTTGTCCTTTCTACGGATAATCTTAAAGAACTCATTAAGGACAAAGACAAGCAAGAGTTTGTCATGCTACCATTAATCAAAAAACGACTGGAAACACAATCAGAAGTTGATAGTATTACCCAGCATTTATTCAATGATCTGCCATTTTATGAAAGTCTTCTTTTCAACAAAGAGAGCGGTACACTTCGTACGGTAATGTATCTAGACAAAGATATTGTCAATACTTCTGTACGTAAGGATTTTATCTTACAAGACCTGACCACCTTGGTGGAAGACTTTGAAGAAGAAACCAATCTTGATGTGCGTATTTCGGGCATGCCTTACATCAGAACCATGAATTCTCAAAACATCATTGATGAAATTGGCAAGTTTATCTTGGCAGCATTAGGTGTTACTTCGTTGTTGTTTTTCTTTTTCTTCAGAAGTGTACGGGCAACATTAATTTCAATGGGAGTAGTTATCATCGGAGTAATGTGGGCCTTTGGTATTCTAGGATTACTACAATACGAGATTACAGTTTTGACCGCTCTGATCCCTCCATTGATTATTGTTATCGGAATTCCGAATTGTATTTTCTTGATTAACAAGTACCAGCAAGAAATCAAAAAGCATGGCAATCAAGCACTTTCATTACAACGAGTTATTTCCAAAATCGGAAATGCTACCTTGATGACTAATGTCACCACAGCTTCCGGTTTTGCTACTTTTATTGTTACCGATAGTAAGTTGCTGAAAGAATTTGGTATTGTTGCTTCCATTAATATTTTTGGGATTTTTATTCTGTCTCTTCTTATTATTCCAATCGTTTACAGTTTTTTACATCCTCCAAAAACTAAGCACTTAAAACACCTGAACAAAAAATGGGTTGATGCTTTTGTAAATTGGACAGTGCGTGTAGTGAAAGAAAAAAGAATCGCCATCTACGTCATCTCAATCATCTTGCTTGTAGCAAGTATCATAGGAATCTATCAAATTGATATTTCAGGAAGCCCCATTGAGGACATGCCCAAAAACGAACAGTTCTTTAAAGATATTCGATTTTTTGAGCAAGAGTTTGATGGAATTATGCCCGTAGAAATTGTTGTAGACACCAAACGCCCGAAGGGAGTTCTAAAGCCTGCAACACTCAAACGAATGGACCAACTGGGACAAGTTATTGAGGAAATTCCGGAGTTGTCGAAACCCGTTTCGGTTGTCAATCTCATCAAGTATTCAAAGCAGGCTTTTTATAATGGAATTCCAAAGTACTATCAGCTGCCCACCTCACAAGAAAATACCTTTATTATGGATGTCGCCCGTAAATCATCAGATGACGGCGACCTCTTAAAAAGCTTTGTAGATAGTACAGGGCAAAATGCCCGAATCACAACTTTCATGAAAGATGTGACTACAGAACGCATGGAGGATATCGAAGGAAAGCTACAAGAAAATATCGACAAACTTTTCCCCAGCGAGCGCTACAATGTTTACATGACAGGCAGTGCCTTACTATTTTTGAAAGGGACCAAATATTTGGTAAAAAATCTAATTCTTTCCTTAGCATTGGCCATCTTATTGATTGCACTTTTTATGGCGTATCTCTTTCGTTCATTCCGAATGATTATTATTTCGTTGATTCCGAATTTACTTCCACTTGTTGTTACCGCGGGAGTAATGGGGTTTGTTGGCGTCCCCATCAAACCATCAACTATTTTAGTCTTTAGCATCGCTTTTGGTATTTCTGTGGATGATACCATTCACTTTCTCGCCAAGTATCGACAAGAACTGATGGCCAACAATTGGAAAATTAAAGTGTCGGTCTATGCTGCTTTAAAGGAAACTGGAGTAAGTATGTTCTACACTTCCATTGTTTTATTCTTCGGGTTTTCAGTCTTTGTAATTTCCAATTTTGGTGGAACTGTGGCATTAGGAGCATTGGTTTCTGCAACTTTACTTTTTGCAATGTTGGCAAATTTAGTTTTATTGCCTTCCCTCCTATTATCCCTGGAAAAGAGCATCGCTAATAAAGCAACGCTTAAAAAACCTCAGATTGATATTCTTCCTAAGGACGAGTTGAATTCATCGAAAAACGAGGAATAGCAGCAATTTTAAATCTTTTCTAAACCATTCTTTTTTCTCAAAAGGCTATCTTTGATTTTTAAATTTTTAGCATGTTAGCACCAAGTGTAAAAGAACTCCTTTCTACCAATCCTACTTCACAAGAAGTTGCTATAAACGGATGGGTAAAAACATTTAGAAGCAATCGTTTTATCGCTCTTAATGATGGCTCAACCATACATAATATTCAATGTGTTGTTGATTTTGAAAATTTCGATGAGCAACTATTGAAACAAGTCAATACAGGTTCTGCCTTAAAGGTTATAGGAACTTTAGTTGAAAGCCAAGGTAGAGGTCAAAGCGTAGAAATTCAAGTGAAAGAAATTTTCGTTCATGGTGATGCTGATCCAGAAGTATATCCGATTCAGCCGAAGAAACACTCGATGGAGTTTCTTCGTGAGCAAGCACATTTACGTGTTCGGACAAATACTTTCGCCGCGATTATGCGTGTTCGCTCTGCATTGTCTTTTGCGATTCACCAGTACTTTCAACAAAATGGTTTCTACTATTTCCATGCACCTATTGTTACGGGTTCTGATGCTGAGGGAGCGGGTGAAATGTTTCGAGTTACAACTTTGGATGCAAAAAATCCACCTTTAACTGAGAATGGTGAAGTAAATTATAAAGAAGATTTCTTCGGAAAAGAGACCAATCTTACCGTTTCCGGCCAGTTGGAAGCTGAGGCTTATGCCATGGCACTGGGTAAAGTTTATACTTTCGGACCAACCTTTAGAGCTGAAAACTCAAATACCTCAAGACACTTGGCTGAATTCTGGATGATTGAGCCCGAAGTGGCTTTCAATGATTTAGATGATAACATGGATTTGGCAGAGGATTTTATGCAAAATGTCATTAAGTACGTTTTAGAAAACTGCACCGATGACCTTGCGTTTTTAGAGAAACGTTTGTTAGATGAAGAAAAAACAAAGCCCCAAGCTGAACGTAGCGAAATGGCTTTGATAGAGAAATTAAAATTTGTTTCTAGTAATACTTTTAAACGTGTTTCTTATACTGAAGCTTTCGAAATACTCCGTAATAGCAAGCCCAATAAAAAGAAGAAGTTTAAGTACCCGATTAATGAATGGGGAGCTGACCTTCAGAGCGAACATGAACGTTTCTTGGTGGAGAAACATTTCAAATGTCCGGTTATTCTTTTTGATTATCCTGCAAAAATTAAGGCGTTTTATATGCGTTTGAATGAAGATGGAAAAACAGTCCGTGCGATGGATATCCTTTTCCCTGGAATTGGAGAAATCGTGGGAGGTTCACAACGTGAAGAACGCTTGGATGTTTTAAAGAAAAAAATGGCAGAGCTTGATATTCCAGAGGAAGAATTATGGTGGTACCTCGATTTACGCAAATTCGGAACTGCGGAACACAGTGGCTTCGGACTAGGCTTTGAACGTTTGGTACTTTTCGCTACTGGAATGGGCAACATTCGCGATGTGATTCCTTTTCCGAGAACACCACAAAATGCCGAATTTTAAACGCTTTGCAAAGTTTATGTGCAGGTCGAATGAAATAAAATGCTGTTTTTTTCATTAACTTTAGAAAGGTAGAAGTATACCCCAATGCTAAAACAATATTTACAATTTAAATTATCACAAAAACTATCGCCTCAGCAGATACAGCTGATGAAGTTGATACAATTGCCTACCCAGGCTTTTGAACAACGTTTGAAGCAGGAGTTGGAGGAAAATCCGGCTTTAGAAACTGGCAAGGAAGAAGCAGAAAGTTTAAACGATGATTTCGAAGATGACTACGAAGGGGAAGAAGGAACGGAAGACATCAATACGGAAGACATTAATATTGATGACTATCTGAGTGATGATGAGATACCTGAATACCGAACCAAAGCAAATAACTATAGTGCTGACGATGAGGAGAAAAGTGTTCCTTATGCTGCCGGAATCTCATTCAACCAATATTTATTAAGACAACTAAATACCTCCTATTTAAACGAAGAGGAGTGGAGCATAGCTGAGTTCTTAGTAGGTAGTGTTGACGAAAGTGGATACATCAGAAGACCAATTAGTGACATTTTAGATGATTTGGCCTTTACCCAAAATATCTATACCGAAGAAAAGACCATTGAAAAGGTTCTTGAGCTTGTTCAAGAGTTAGACCCTCCAGGAGTTGCAGCACGTTCCTTAGAAGAGTGTTTAATTATTCAACTAAAACGAAAAGAGGTTACGCCAAGCGTTGAATTAGCAACTGCCATCTTAGAAAAATCATTTGAACAGTTTACCAAAAAGCATTACAAAAAACTGATTCAGAAACACAATATTTCCGAAGAAGAACTGCGGGAGGCTATCTCGGAAATTGAAAAGTTGAATCCGAAACCGGGAGGCTCCTATTCGGGAAATAATAGGATGATTGAGCATGTGGTTCCGGATTTCTCCATCAAGATTGTCGAAGGCGAGCTTGAGCTTACCCTGAATGGTCGAAACGCACCAGAACTTCATGTATCTAGGGAGTACAACAATATGCTCAAAGGGTATAAAGACTCTAAGAATAAATCTAAATCACAAAAAGACACAGTGATGTTCATCAAGCAAAAGCTTGATGCTGCCAAGTGGTTTATCGATGCCATTCGACAAAGGCAACAGACCTTGTTTATTACTATGAATGCTATCATGCAATATCAGAAAGAATATTTCTTGACGGGAGATGAACGAAACCTTCGCCCAATGATTCTGAAAGATATTGCCGACAAAATTGATATGGACGTTTCAACCGTTTCCCGTGTTGCTAATAGCAAGTACGTAGACACACCCTACGGAACGAAATTGATAAAAGAGTACTTTTCGGAATCAATGAAAAATGACCAGGGAGAGGATGTTTCTACAAAGGAGATTAAAAAAATTCTGGAAAATGTAATTCGTGAGGAGTCAAAGAAAAAACCTCTTACGGATGATAAACTGGCCGCAATCCTTAAAGAGAAGGGATACCCCATAGCTCGGCGAACTGT
The DNA here is from genome assembly GCA_947500435.1 of uncultured Flavobacteriaceae bacterium. Classification (GTDB taxonomy): domain Bacteria; phylum Bacteroidota; class Bacteroidia; order Flavobacteriales; family Flavobacteriaceae; genus Maribacter_C. Next base: position 27,697 of record CANMRV010000008.1, on the reverse strand, counting down.
AGCCAAATATAGAGAGCAGCTTGATATTCCCGTAGCGCGTTTGAGAAAGCAGATATAATGAAGCTGTTTCTAAAAGCAATCACCTATATATTTCACCCTCTTTTTATTCCCATAGCAGGCACCTTGGCTTATTTTATGATTACCCCAAGGTATACACCTCCAGAATTTCAGAGCGGGAATATCTTACCCATCTTTATCTTAACTGTAATTATTCCTATCATCTCCTTTTTAATTCTTAAAAATGTGGGAGTGATAACAGCGGTTTTTAAGCCCGATACAACAGAACGAAAGTATTTGCTCTATATCGGCATCTCCTTACTTCTAATGGTGGTTTACAAGGTAATTCCAAATAACTATGCCGCAGAACTACACTTCTATTTCGTCGGTCTAATAGGTGCTACTTTCGGTACCATAGTATTACTTTTTTTTAATTTCAAAAGCAGCGTTCACCTCATGGGCATGGGCAATCTCTTTATGTACCTTGTATGTCTAAGTGTTCATTTTGAAATCAATATTACAATCGCGCTTAGCCTTGTTATTTTGGCAACGGGATTAGTGGCTACCTCACGCCTTTATTTACAATCTCATGGACGAGCGGCACTACTTGTAGGTTTCTTGCTCGGTGCAATTTCGCAATTATTAACTGTCAAATTTTGGCTTTAGTACAACACGCTTCTAGTCAAGATTCTTATATGCATCTCCTTCATAGGTTGTATAATTGATTTTTAAAGCATTGATTTTTCGTAGTTCTTCTTTAACGTCATCAACCAATCCCATAGAAGCTTTTTTATCCACCTTTAAAGAAATCGTTATAAATCCTCTAAGATGTTCAGGTCTCTCGTTTATAGCTTCTAAAACCCTCGACCCAAACTCAGCTAGGTTTACAAATCTATCGTCCATTTGAATTTTAGGTTGTTCGCCTTGTGTTTCCTCAAATTTCTCAACCGGCTTACCGATATAAATTGTAATTATTCGGTCCTTCTTTTCCAGCTTTTTGATTTCGGAGGCATTAGGAAGTTCATTAACAACTTTCAATGTATCGTCTTTCATTACAGTTACCGTCATAAAAAAGAATAACAGCATAAAAACAATATCAGGTAAAGATGCTGTGGATACTTCGGGAGTGTTGGTGTTCTTTTTAAATTTAAATTTTGACATGGCTCTATATTTTTATTGACGTTCTGCTTCTGATAATTTCATTGGATACAATTTCTGTATGCTCCGAATCTTCATTTTAAGTTCATCCTTTTTTGCTTTGGGAGTTTCAGATTTGTCATATAAAGCCTCCATAGCCGTGAAATCGATTTTATACAGTCTTTGTGCCTCTCTATTACGTAAGTTGTTGTACGCAGCCACCAATTCATTCTGAACTGTAATATAGACTCCATATGTAGTTTCCCGATTGCTCATTAAAGACACAATGGCTTTATCGGGATTATCTGAGGACTTTACATCTCGATTACCCTGGCAATAGTTGCAATAATTTTCACTTTCACTTGATGCCCCACCATTGTCTAAAAAAGCAATGGTTATATCTTTTAAATCTTTCAAATCGATTATCTCTCCATCAACCATCAATTCGTCTTTACCATTTAATAATATGGGAAGGATGTTTCGTTGGTATACATCAGAAGGCGGCGGTGAATCTTTTCCCGGTAACATACGATTCAGACCTGCGTCGGTTTCAATTGTTGTCGTTACCAAAAAAAAGATTAGTAATAAAAATGCGATGTCCGCCATCGAACCTGCATTGACCTTTGGTGCTTCTTCTCTACTAGCCATAATTGAATTTTTGAAGTGTTAAACAATATGCCTACAAAAATGGGAGAGATTCTATCGCAAGACTTGGGGTAAAATTATATCAGAAACTATGGACAAGTTTCTTAAATAGTATGTACCAAGAAGCATGCCAAATCTTAAAGAAGTGTTAATATTAAGGCCAACAAACCGCTGAAAAATGAAGAAATTATAGAATATAAAAGATAAGACCTATTCGCAATGGACTAATTTCGATATCATTTCCATCTAGTGTAACCCCATCATTAAAAAGACCGGTTAATGAATAATAGGCGTGCATATTAAAGTTATGATACCCGAAGTTAAAAGTAAGTCCGTATTGAAAAGTCTGAACATCAGTATTTCGAAAGGATTCTTTAAGGTCTTCTAATACGTACTTAGATCTGGCATTAAAGACATATCCAAATTTTACTCCGGCGTAGATTCGCCAAAAGCTATAGGTTTTAGGGTCAGAATTCCGCCAACGAAACTCAACAGGCACCTCAAGCATATGAGTCTCCAGTTTACTACGTTTGAATTCTTCTATACCATCGACAAGTTCATAAGTGATATCACCGCCGTCCTCCACCGCTCTGATATTTGTATAATAGGTATACAAGCCAAGCCCCAAGCCAAGTCCCATACCAAAAGTTCTATCTTTGTTAAATGGAATGTCTTTTATAAAGCCAGCTTGGAGTCCATAGGAGATGTTTTGTTGGTTTGCCTTATTCGGTTCTTCTCCAGGTAAATTTAAAATAAAATTATAGGTGATTCCTGCGTAAAACTGATCTTCAAAATATCTAGTGTTGACCTCGGTTGTATCACGCTCCGATTGCGAATACACACCCATGGGAATACCAATCAAAAGCCATAAAACTAAATGCTTCATGAAATCAAAGTTAATGAAATAAAAACGCTTCAAACATAATGTTTGAAGCGTTCCTATAAGTTTAAAATGTAAATGCTATTACTTCAGATTGTTAAAGGCATCACCACTACCTGTAGTGTAATTAACTTTGAGAGCATTAACTTTACGCAGTTCTAACTTGATATCAGAAATAATACCCATGTTAGCGTTTTTATCAACTTTCAACGAAGTTGTAAGTACATTTTGCAACTCTTGTGATTTTTTAGCACGTTCCATCAAAATGTAATCTCCAACGTCAGAAGGGCTTGAGAACTTATCATTCAATTGAATTTTAGGTTCTGTTCCAAATACCTTTTCATATTGAGCATCTGGTGCACCAACGTAAATAGTAATTACCCTATCCTTTTTCTCTAACTTTTTTATCTCACTTGCTACAGGTAATTCATTTTTAACCTTCAGCGAGCTATCTTTCATAACCGTTACGGTCATAAAGAAGAACAAAAGCATAAAAACAATGTCGGGTAAAGAGGCGGTTGATACTGCAGGCAATTCACCATCTTTTTTCTTTGCAAACTTTGACATATATATTATTTTTTAAGCTTCTAATTAATTTGACGAAGATGTTTCAGCTTCTGAAAGTTTCTGTGGAAATAATTCTTGAATTCTTTTCACCTTCTCTTTCAACTCATCATAAGCAGTTTCGTCAAGTTTGTCTTTTGTCTCAGGATTCAGGTATTCCGCCTCAATTTCAACAAAATCCCTTTTAAACAATCTTTGCGCTTCTCTATTTCGAAGCTCGTTATAAGCACCTACCAATTCATTTTGAACTGTTATATACGTACTATATTTCGTCTCTCTATCGTTCTTAAGCGAAATAATAGCCTTCTGAGGATTATCGGAAGACTCCGGATTCTTCTTACCCTTACAATACGTACAGGAAGCATCTCCATTATTATCTAAAAACTCCATTGCTTTCGCTCTCAAATCTTTCAAATCGATAAGATTATCATCAGCTAATAACTGACCGTTTTTGTTGATATTCACCTGAAAGATATTCTTTTCCTTAATGATTACATCAACATCGGGCGGTTCAATGGGTGGCAACATACGATCCAAACCTGCATCTGTTTCAATGGTAGTAGTTACCAAGAAAAAGATAAGTAGCAAGAATGCAATGTCTGCCATAGAACCGGCGCTTACCTCTGGTGCTCCTCCTCTTCTAGCCATAGTTTCTTTTATTTACTTGTTGCTTTTTTAACTGCTCCCCATCCGATGACCCCTACTGCTACTAACAATAGAAGACCAAACATATTAATTCCGGCTCCTACACTTTTAATTGTGCTCTCGCTAGTTTCAATATTATTTATCCTCATCATGTCTTCAACACTCACATCAGTTCCACTTGAAAGTCCGTAAGCGATGGCAAGAATAACGAGAAGTCCACCTATACCCAACAAAGACTTTTTAAGTCCACCGGGAGTGGATATCATGTTCTTCAGTCCAAAGATTACGGTAGCAACCACTGCAAGAAATAACAAAATATAAGCTATCCAATGCATTGCATTTAGTCCTCCACTTTCCATGGCTTCCGCCATCGGCGCATCACCATCTGGCATAGTGAATAATAGTCCAAAAGATATTACACTAATAACTATTAATCCAATTTTTACAATTTTATACATTCTACTTTAGTATTAGGTTGGACTATTATTTTTTGTGATCTACCAACATATCAATCAAAGAGATTGAAGAGTCTTCCATATCATTTACAATACTATCGATTTTTGCGATAATGTAGTTGTAAAAGATTTGAAGGATAATCGCAGTAATAAGTCCGAATACCGTTGTTAAAAGAGCCACTTGAATATCACCTGCAATTAACGAGGCACTTAAGTTACCTACCGCAGCAATCTTCTCGAAGGCCTGAATCATACCAATTACCGTTCCCATGAAACCAAGCATTGGTGCAATAGCGATAAATAAAGATAACCAAGAAACATTTTTCTCTAGCTGGCCCATTTGAACTCCACCGTAAGAAACAACCGCTTTTTCAGCAGCTTCAACGCTCTCACCAGCTCTATCTAGACCTTGATAGTAAATTGATGCAACAGGACCTTTTGTATTTCTACAAACTTCTTTTGCCGCCTCAACACCACCAGATGCCAGTGCGTCTTCAACTTGTTGCTTGAGTTTACCTGTATTGGTTGTCGCCAAATTCAAGTAAATAATTCTTTCAATAGCCACTGCCAGACCTAAAATCAAACAAATCAATACGAAGCTCATGAAACCGGCTCCACCTTTAATATACATTTCTTTTAGAACCTGAGTGAAACTCCTATCCGCAGCAGCGGGAGCATCATCTTGCAGCATTACAGCAGTTGCGGCAACTGTGGTTGTTAGATTTGAAACTACATTAGCTGCAGTCGCTTTTGCATTTACAGTATTTGTACTTAATACAAACAACCCAGCCAATGCTAGGATAGAGAATAATCTTTTCATTTCTTTCAAACTTAAAATTTAGTTAGTTAATCAATCGGGTTAAAGATAAAAAAAAATAGCAATAATAAAAGTAAAACTTATTTGCAGAGAGGAAGGGATTCGAACCCTCGATACACTTTTGGTGTATACACACTTTCCAGGCGTGCGCCTTCGACCACTCGGCCACCTCTCTAGTTCAGCCTTTAAGGTTCGCCAAATAACAAAAAAAATATTAGTTACAGAAATTAAAACAAGTATTTTTAATTCATTTCACCACGCAAGGATGTTTCAAATACAGTTTTAAAAGAACCCTTAGAGATTTTACTTCCTAAAAGGTACATTAGTTTGGTAATTGCGGCTTCCGTTGTAATGTCTTTACCACTAATAAGTTGTAGTTTTTTCAGCTGCTCACTAGTCTCATATTGCCCCATTATCACACTTCCTCCTGAGCATTGGGTTACGTTTACAATATGCAACCCGTTTTTTATGGCCTTTTTTAAATTTTCAACTAGCCAACTTTCTGTAGGCGCGTTTCCTGCTCCATAAGTCTCCAACACCAAAGCTTTTAAATTTTCGGTTTCAAGAACACTCTTCAAAAGGGATTCATTGAAACCAGGAAAGAGTTTAAGAATAGCAACATTGTTATCTAACTTTTTATGAACAAAAAATTTCTTAGCCCTCTTCTTTGGCAATAGATATTCCTTATTTATTTTCAAGTGGACTCCCGATTCAACTAAATGTGGATAATTTAAAGAAGCGAAAGCCTCAAAATGCTCAGCGTTGATTTTGGTAGTGCGGTTCGCCCGATACAATTTGTATTCAAAATAAAGACCTACTTCTTGAATGACCGGTTTTCCACGTTCTTGCAAAGCCGCTATCTGAATTGACGTAATCAAATTTTCTTTAGCATCAGTGCGTAAATCACCTATAGGCAACTGTGAACCTGTAAAGATGACCGGCTTTCTTAGGTTCTCTAACATATAGCTGAGTGCCGATGCCGAATAACTCATCGTATCACTACCATGAAGCACAACGAAACCCTCATGGCTTTCATAATGTTCTTCTATAATAGTCGCTATTTCAATCCAATGAGAAGTGCTAATATTGGATGAATCAATTGGATTATCAAACGAAACAGAATCGATATGACAATCTAACTGCTCTAACTCAGGAATGTTCTTCAAAAGTTTTTTAAAATTAAAGGCCTTTAAAGCACCTGAATCATAATCTTTTACCATCCCTATAGTACCGCCAGTATAAATCAGTAAGATGTTTGTCTTATTTTCCATTCAAGTATGTATTCATTAAATACCAAAAACGGCTTTGGAATTTGCAGTTGTTATCGCTGCTATTTCAGTTCCATCCATTCCATAAATAATTTCAAGCTTCTCAAGTATATTAATAAGGTATGAACTTTCATTGCGTTTTCCTCTAAAAGGCACCGGTGCTAGATAGGGCGAATCGGTCTCAAGAACGATGTGTTTTAAATCGATTTGACTTAAGAAAGTGTCTATTTTTCCATTCTTAAATGTTGCTACTCCACCAATTCCTAGCTTCATATTATACGACATGGCTTGACGGGCCTGTTCCAATGTTCCTGTAAAACAATGGAAAATCCCGAAGAGGTCTCCCCCTTGTTGTTCTTCCAAAATTTCAAAGATTTCGTCAAAGGCTTCCCTGCAATGAATGACAATAGGCAACTTGTGTTTTTTAGCCAAACGGATTTGAAAACGAAATGCTTCTTGTTGTTCTTTTAAGAAGGATTTATCCCAATATAAGTCAATTCCAATTTCCCCAACCGCATAAAATTTGTGAGCCGTTAACATTTCCTCTACATGTTTCAACTCATCTAGGTAGTTCTCTTTCACATGAGTGGGGTGTAAACCCATCATCAAAAACATATTGCCCGGAAATGCATCCTTCAATTCAAACATCGCCTTTGTATAGGTAGAGTCAATTGCCGGAATAAAGAAACGTTCCACACCTTTATCAATAGCATTTTGAATTACCTGATCGCGGTCTTCATCAAAGGCTTCACTATACAAATGTGTATGGGTATCAGTCAAAATCATAGCGCAAAAATAGACTTATCTTTGTAGAAAACGAATACATGGCGAGTTTGAAAAAGTTCCTGCTTAAAAAAAACTACACAAAAGTCCCTTTGGTTCTTACAGCCACCAATCATTTCGAAATTGTTGCTAAAATCAATGGGATATCTGGACGATTTATTTTAGACACTGGAGCATCAAATACCTGCATTGGTTTTGACAGATTGGAATTCTTCAATCTTACACCTAAGGAATCCAAAATTAAGGCCGCTGGGGCAGGAGCAACAAATATGGAAACTTTGATTTCCACCAAAAACCAAATTGAAATAGGTGATTGGAAAAAGAACAAGCTTAAAATTGTATTGTTCGACCTGGTTCATGTAAATGAAGCCCTTACCGCTCACAAAGCTCTACCAGTAGACGGCATTATCGGTGCAGATGTTCTCAAAAAGGCGAAGGCAATTATCGACTACAGCAAACGTTCTGTATATCTAAAACTTAATAAAATAGGGCTCTCACCTTGTTAAAACTAGCTTTTTTGTCGAGTTTTTTACTTTCTTGGCGAAGAAATGAGAAGTTTTTGTAAGGTTTTGTTCCCTTTGTAATTAAACTTGACTTACAATGAAAACCCCAAAATTCTATCTGGCTTGTCTTTTGGTGCCATTAGCAATTCTAACTTCTTGTTCTGTGGACTATAGGGATACCTATATTGACCTTGATGTAGACGGAAGTGAACTAAAGGACCAGATTAATAATGTAAGTTCTATGTCTGGGTTGCAACTATTGCGTGACAATTCCCTTGCATCAATTCCACAAGACCCAAAAAACCCAATCACCCAAGCCAAAATTGATTTGGGTAAGCTATTATTTCATGAAACGGGATTGGCTTTAAACCCAAAACAAAGTGAGGGAATGAATACCTACTCTTGTGCAAGTTGCCATCAATCTAAAGCAGGTTTCCAAAGTGGAATGAAGCAAGGTATTGGTGAAGGAGGTTCAGGTTTTGGATTATTTGGTGAGGCCCGGGTAATGAGTAGCACTTATAATGATACCACAATCGATGTACAACCCATTCGGTCTCCCACAATTTTAAACACTGCATTTCAAGATGTGATGCTGTGGAACGGTCAATTCGGTGGAACCAAGACCAATGCAGGAACAGAATCAGAATGGACCGTAGGAACCCCAAAAGAAACCAACAACTTAGGTTTTGAAGGTGTCGAAACACAGGCCATTGCAGGTTCGGATGTGCATCGTTTAAAGTTTGATTCTGAAATGATTCGGAAAAATTCCACCTATAAAACACTCTTTGATGAAGCCTATCCGGACATCGAAGAAACTGAAAGGTATACCAAGTTGTACGGCGCATTGGCAATTGCAGCTTATGAACGTATTGTTGTAGCCTCCGAAGCCCCCTTTCAAAAGTGGCTGCAGGGCGAAGATGAAGCCATGAACGAAACTCAGAAGAAGGGCGCTCAATTGTTTTTTGGAAAAGCAAAATGTTATACCTGCCATTCAGGACCTGGGTTAAACGGAATGGAATTTCACGCTCTGGGAATGAATGATCTCAGCGGAAATGACATTCATGGAATAGTGGATGAGGGAACAAAAAAAGGAAGAGGTGGATTTACAAAAAATCCAGAAGATGACTACAAGTTCAAAACTCCTACTTTGTACAACCTAAAGGATGTAAAATTCTTAGGCCATGGTGGAAGCTTTTCATCTGTGCGAGAGGTAATTGAATATAAAAACATGGCTATTGCCGAAAATAATGAGGTTCCCGAAAATAGAATATCAAATCAATTTGTTCCATTAGGATTGACTGAAGAAGAAATTGACCAACTTGTAGATTTCGTGGAAATCGGTTTATACGATGACAATCTCATTCGCTACGTTCCAGAAAGCCTACCTACGGGACAGTGCTTTCCTAATGCCGATGCTGCATCTAAGTCAGATATGGGATGTGATTAATTTAAAAATTATTTATAAAAAAAGCATGAAAGGAAACTTTCACGCTTTTTTATTATTTCAAAATGAATCCATTACATCTCCAATGCCTTCTTCACATTGTTACCCATCAATAATTCTTCAGGATTTTCCAATGCTTCTTTCACCGCTACCAAAAATCCAACAGATTCTTTTCCATCAATAATTCTATGGTCATAGGATAACGCAACGTACATTATAGGAGCTATCACAACAGCACCATCTTTTGCGATTGGTCGTTCTACGATATTGTGCATTCCTAAAATAGCACTTTGCGGCGGATTGATAATTGGAGTCGATAACATCGAACCAAAAACACCTCCATTGGTGATGGTAAAGGTTCCACCAGTCATTTCATCAACTGTAATTTCGCCTTCACGTGCGCGAATAGCCAAACGTTTCACTTCGGACTCAACGCCTCTAAAGGTCAAGTTTTCAGCATTTCGAATTACTGGAACCATCAAACCTTTTGGTCCGGAAACTGCGATGCTTATATCACAGAAATCGTATGACAACATTTCTTTTCCATCAATCATAGAGTTCACTGAAGGATACATTTCCAAAGCACGAACTACGGCTTTTGTAAAGAAACTCATAAAGCCTAAACTTACTCCATGTTTGGACTTGAAGTCTTCTTTATATTGCTTGCGTAAGTCAAAGATTGGCGACATATCCACTTCATTGAAAGTGGTCAACATTGCAGTTTCATTTTTAACAGCAACTAAGCGTTCTGCAACTTTTCTGCGCAACATTGAAAGTTTAGAACGAGACTCGCCTCTATTTCCACCTGTAGGCGTACCCATAGAAGGAGAAGCATTTACCGCATCCTCTTTTGTGATTCTTCCGTCTCTACCCGTTCCTTTTACTGAACTTGCGGAAACACCTTTTTCATCTAATATTTTCTTGGCAGCGGGTGAAGCGGTTCCGGTTGCGTAACTTTCTTTTGCAACAGGTTTTTCCTCTTTTTTCGCCTCAGCTTTGGGCTCCTCTTTTTTCTCTTCTTTCTTCGGAGCTTCTCCACCGGCTGGTTTTGCAGCAGCCGTGTCTATAAGACAAACCACAGCACCAACTTCAACAGCATCACCTACTTCAGCTTTCAGTGTTATGATTCCACTTTGCTCCGCAGGAAGTTCTAGCGTTGCCTTGTCTGAATCAACTTCGGCAATCGCTTGGTCTTTTTCGACATAATCGCCATCTTCGACTAGCCATTCCGCTATCTCAACTTCGGTTATCGATTCTCCCGGAGAGGGGACTTTCATTTCTAATATCATAATTATTCTATAATTAGCTGTATTATTTTTTAGTTGTTGGTCGGGTCATGTTATCCTTTGTCTTGTCAAAAACAAAGTCTATAACTTGCTGGTGACGTTTTTTAGAACGCACAGAACTACCTGCCGCTGGCGAAGCATAAAAGCGTCGCGATGCTACTCTAAATTTGCCAGCACCATCAAAATGCATCAACATATGACTCCATGCACCCATGTTTTTTGGCTCTTCTTGGGCCCAAACTAAATCATCAACATTTTTATATTTTTTGATGGCTGCATTCATCTGGTCTGCCGGAACTGGGAATAATTGCTCTACTCGAACCAGGGCAACATCAGCTCTCTTATGCTCTTCTCTAGCTGCGAGTAAATCATAGTAGAACTTACCCGTACAAAATACCAAAGTCTTTACTTTCTTCACATCCGTGGATGCATCATCTATTACTTCCTGAAAACTACCTGACGCCAATTCATCAACAGTTGAAACCGCTTTTGGGTGACGCAACAAGCTTTTCGGAGTAAATACAATCAAAGGTTTTCTAAAGTTAGCCTTCATTTGTCTTCTCAACAAATGAAACATATTCGCTGGTGTTGTACAATCTGCGATATACATATTATCTCTTGCACAAAGCTGTAAATAACGTTCCATACGCGCTGATGAATGTTCAGCCCCCTGACCTTCATAGCCGTGCGGAAGCAACATTACCAATCCGTTTTGCAATTTCCATTTGTCTTCGGCGGCAGAGATATATTGGTCAATCATGATTTGGGCTCCATTGCTGAAATCTCCGAACTGGGCTTCCCAAATGGTCAAGGTATTCGGACTTGCCATGGCATATCCATAGTCAAACCCTACTACGCCATATTCAGATAAAAGGGAGTTGTAAATTTGGAAATCACCTTGCTTATCAGAAAGATGATTCAACAATAGCACTTCCTCTTCACTCTCCTCGACTTTCATTACCGCGTGACGGTGTGAAAAGGTTCCTCTTTCTACATCTTGCCCTGAAATACGAACTCCAAAACCTTCTTCTAGCAAAGTTCCATAGGCCAAAAGTTCGCCCATTGCCCAATCGAGCTTGTCATTCTCGAAAAACATCTTTCTACGGTCGTTTACCAATTTCTCTACCTTACGCAAGAACTTCTTGTCTTTAGGCAGCTCGGTAATAACCTTGGCAATCGCTGTTAGTTTTTTCTTATTGAATTTGGTATCGACCGCGTCCATCATTTCCCATTCACGAACGTCTTCAAAGCCTTTCCACTCATCCGCCATAAATGGAGTGATGACTGTTTTATCTTCTTTACGTGAATCTTCTAGCTCCTCTTCAAGCGAAGCTTTGTATTCGTTTTCAAGCTGCTTTACATAACCATTATCTATGATACCTTCAGCAATCAATTTTGCCGCATAGATATCCCGTGGGTTCGAATGCCTAGCAATTGCCTTGTACAATTTTGGTTGGGTGAAACGAGGTTCATCACCTTCGTTATGGCCATACTTACGATATCCCAATAAATCTAAGAAAACATCTCTATTGAAACGCATTCGATATTCCAAAGCAAAAAGGGAAGCATGCACAACAGCCTCTGCATCATCAGCATTCACATGCAATACCGGACTCAAAGTAACCTTACCAACATCAGTACAATACGTAGATGACCTAGCATCTAAATAGTTTGTAGTAAAACCAATTTGGTTATTTACCACAATATGAATAGTTCCATTGGTTTTATAGCCATCAAGCGTTGCCATTTGAACCAACTCATAAATCAGACCTTGCCCAGCAATGGCCGCGTCACCGTGCACAACTATAGGTAGTACTTTCGAAAAATCGTCGGCATATTGCGCATCTTGCTTGGCTCTTGCAATTCCTTCGACAACCGCCCCTACAGTCTCTAGGTGAGAAGGGTTCGGCGCGATATTCATTTTAATCTTATTCCCGTTGTCAGATTTTCTATCGGAAGTCCAACCCAAATGGTATTTCACGTCACCATCAAAAATCTCCTGTTCATAATCTTTACCATCAAACTCGCTAAAAATATCCTTAGCTGACTTTCCGAAAATATTGGTCAAGACATTCAAACGCCCTCTGTGCGCCATACCCATAATGAATTGCTCTACACCCATTTCTGCGGCACGTTCAACAATTGCATCAAGTCCCGGAATGAGCGATTCATTCCCTTCTAAGGAAAAACGTTTTTGACCTACATACTTTGTGTGCAAAAAGCTTTCAAAAGAAACCGCTTGACTTAATTTTTTTAGAATATGTTTCTTTCTGTTGTTATTGAACTTAGGCTGGTTGTCGTTGACGTTTATCCAGTTCTGAATCCACTTTACACGTTCCGGTTTTCGAATGTACATATACTCCACACCTATTGCATCACAATAAATGTTCGTCAGATGTCTTGTAATGTTGCGCAAAGAACTTGGTCCTATTCCCAATATTTCTCCAGCAGTAAAAACCGTATCTAAATCGGCATCACTCAATCCGAAATTCTCAATTTCAAGGGTAGGCACATATTTGCGTCTTTCACGAACTGGGTTCGTTCTAGTAAACAAATGTCCTCTGCTGCGATAGCCATCAATGAGTTTCACTACTTGAAACTCTTTTTGAACTGATTGTGGGATTGCCACTGCTCCATTAGCTGAGGGAAGGTCAAGTTCATCTAAAGAACTTTCCATTCCAAAATCATAACCTTGAAAAAAGGCACGCCAACTAGGTTCAACACTATCAGGACTCGTTAAATACTTGTCATATAACTCTGCAAAAAAAGAAGTATGTGCAGCGTTTAAAAAGGAATATTTATCCATAAAATTTTTATCTCACTTCGGAATAAATTCATATCAAAAATACGATATTTCCCATTTCTGGGTGTATCTTGGGATGTATTAGTTGGTAAAAAACGAATATTATGAACAAAATTGTTCCCTCAGGTTTAAAAATGCTCCTTTTTGGAGTTTTCCTTTTCTTAGGAAGTCTAACTTGTTTCGCTCAAAACCCAGCCCAGAAAAGTGACTTTTGGAATAAGGTTCGCTTTGGTGGAGGTATTGGTGTTGGTTTTTCAAATGGAGGTTTCAACGGCACGATTTCACCTAGTGCCATTTATCAATTCAATGATTATGTCGCTGCAGGAATTGGAGCAAATGTCAATTTTTACAAATTCAATAATCAGAAATTTTGGGCTTACGGGCCAAGTGCCATAGTACTCGCCAACCCTATACCTCAACTTCAAATTTCTGGGGAGTATGAACAACTGCGTGTCAATAGTTCTTTTCAAACTACTACCACAACTCTCGAAAATGATTTCTGGTCACCTGCGCTCTTTTTAGGGCTTGGATATAGAACCCAGTTTGCCACGGTGGGCATTCGCTACAATGTACTTTATGATGAGGACAAAAGTATTTACTTTAATGCTTGGGTGCCTTTCGTGAGGGTATACTTTTAGGGATATTTCGCCTTCAACCAAACCTTTTGCAACTCTCTTTTTAGCACCAAAAAAGCAACCTGTTCAGCTACCTCAACAGCATCAGTCATATGTATTTCTTTGAACGCTTTTTCTGGCACATCGATAACATAAAGAAGATTAAGATACTCTGTGAATTTTTCTAAAATTAGATAATAGATTTTTTCGTGAAGAAGGGTTTTTAAGGCATTGGACTCGATATCAGAAAACAAATCGATATCAATATTCGCCAAGGCAAAATCCTTTTGTAATTGGGTAATCAACTTTTGATACAGCCGTTGTTTTTCTGCCGTTTGAAAAAGAGTTGTGCTATCTGGAAAATCTGGGAGCATATTTAATTACTGTTTGTAAACTATACCCTCTTTCATTACAAAAACTGCATTTTCTAGGGTATTCACGTTTTTTGTAGGGTCTTCATCAACCGCCACAATATCTGCAATAAATCCTTCTTTTAGTTGTCCGAGCTCATTAGCCATTCCGAGGAGGTCAGCGTTTGTTACAGTAGCCGCTTGAATCGTTTTCATTATTGGCATTCCCGCTTCGTGCATGAATCCGAATTCTTTACCATTTTCACCGTGCGGAGAAACGCCTGCATCGGTACCGAAAGCTATTGGCACACCTTTCTTGTAGGCCTTCCCAAAGGTGACTTGACTTACAGGGCCAATCTCACGTGCCTTCTTCGCCACTACGGGAGGTAGAAATCCTGGAATATCAGCCATCTTAGCAGCAGCTTTTCCCGCAGATATCGTTGGAACCAAGTAAGTGTTATGCTTCACCATTAAGTCCATTGTTTCTTCTTCCATCAAGGTACCGTGTTCAATAGTTTTAATTCCGGCAACAACTGCTCTTCGCATACCCTCATCACCATGGGCATGAGCCGCAGTTAACATTCCATAATCTTTGGCGGTATCAACGATTCCTTTAATTTCCTCAACCGTGAATTGTGGATTCTGTCCATTTTTTGCAACGCTCATAACTCCGCCCGTAGCCGTTATTTTGATAACATCGGCCCCATCTTTGTAGCGTTGACGCACTGCCTTCTTTGCGTCTTCGGGAGAGTTTACCACGCCTTCTTTAGGACCCGGATTACCCCTTAAATCCATCCTCATGCCGTTGGTGGGATCAGCATGCCCACCTGTGGTACCGATGGCCTTGCCAGCCGTAAAAATTCTTGGCCCTTTTACTATGCCTTTATTAATAGCATTTCGCAAAGCGATATTTACTCCGGAACCTCCTAAATCACGCACTGTTGTAAATCCGGCCATTAGTGTTCTTTCCGCATAAACTGTGGATTGAAATGCAACATCCTCTTTGTTTTTAGTAAAACGCTCTATATATCTTGTTGGGCTAGATTCTCCTTCAATATGAACATGCATATCAATAAATCCTGGTAGTACCGTTTTTGTTTTTAGGTCAATCGTTTTATCATCACCGGAGCCATTTACAAATCCGTTTTGAATGTTTTTGATTTTATTCCCTGAAACTACAATTGTTTTTTCTTTTAATATTTTTCCAGATTCAGTATCGACAATATTTCCACATTGCAGATAGGTGTCTTGAGCCGATATAAAAGTTATAGAGAAGAGAGAGAGAGCAAAGACTAATTTTTTCATTATAGGTTGGTTTAAATAAAAATGCCATGAAATATACAAATTTCCATGGCACTACTCCTTTTGAAATGTTCTTTTAACTTAGGATTTATTTCGAACCTTTTGCTCCCAGACCCAAGCCGATTTCATAGCTTGATCTAGTGTATATTCTGATTTCCATCCTAATTCTTCATTTGCCTTAGCTGTATCAGCATAGGCTGATATTACATCCCCTGGTCTTCTATCAACAATCTTATAGTTCAATTTTTTTCCAGAGACTCTTTCAAAACTTTGGATAACCTCTAAAACCGAACTTCCAGTACCTGTGCCGACATTGAATACTTCATAGTTAGATTGGTTTTTACCTTCCATTAAACGCTTTAAGGCTATTACATGTGCCTTTGCCAAGTCTACAACATAGATATAGTCACGAACAGCTGTGCCATCTTTCGTTGGATAATCATTACCATAAACAGAAAGCTCGTCTCGAAGTCCTACCCCTGTTTGAGTAATAAAAGGAACCAGATTCTGAGGAACACCTAAAGGTAATTCCCCTATTTCGGCACTGGGGTGGGCACCCATGGGATTAAAATAACGAAGTGCGATAGCATTAAGACCTTGAGTTACCTTACATGTATCTGCAATAATTTCTTCACCCATCTGCTTGGTGTTTCCATAAGGTGATTCGGCAACTTTTACAGGAGCACTTTCTGTAATGGGCATCTCATCAGCTTGGCCATAAACAGTGCATGAAGAACTAAAAATAAAGTTAGAGCGTTCCTTTTTGGAAAGCTCTTTTAGCATATAAACCAATGTGCCGATGTTGTTCTCGTAATACAGCAAAGGGTTCTCAACACTTTCCCCTACTGCCTTAGAGGCAGCAAAGTGAATCACTCCGGTGATGTCATGATACCTCTTGAAAAAATCAGCAACATCATCTTTTTCTTTTAAATCTATTTTTTCAAAAATTGGAGTCTTTCCAGTAATGCTAGTAATTCCTTCTAGAACTTTTTCAGATGAGTTCGAACAGTCATCGATAATTACCACCTCAAAACCATCATTTTGCAATTCGACTACAGTGTGTGAGCCTATAAAACCTAAACCTCCCGTAACTAGGATTTTCATTCGCTATTATTTATATGGTTGTGTTCACCTGCTAAACTAAGGATATATAGCATTAACCGTTTACAAAACCGATAACCGTAGATGTAATATAGTTAATCTGCTCATCGTCAAGTTCTGTGTGCATCGGTAAAGAAATAACTTCTTTAATCAGTTGATTGGTTACAATAAAATTTTCTTCCTTATACCTATCATCTAAATACGCCTTCTGCTTATGAAGAGGTATCGGGTAATAGACTCCGCAGGGAATTCCTTTTTCTTGAAAATGTTCAACTAGCGCATCTCTTTTTCCGTTTGTAATCTTCAAGGTATACTGATGAAAAACATGACAGTCACAGGTATCACAAATTCCAGCACAGCCATTAACCGTTTTCGGAGTTACAATATTTTCTTGCCCTTCAAATGCTTTATTAAATTTACGAGCTGCATCTCTTCTTGCATCGCAATATTCATCTAACTTCGGAAGTTTTGCTCTTAAAACAGCAGCTTGTAAGGTATCTAATCTAGAATTTACACCGACCACATCATGATGATAACGCTCGTACATTCCGTGGTTTACAATTCCCCTAATCGTATGGGCCAATGTATCATCATTCGTAAATATTGCTCCACCATCACCATAGCATCCTAAGTTCTTTGAAGGAAAAAAAGAAGTAGAACCAACATGCCCCATAGTACCTGCTTTTTGTTTCTTCCCGTTCTTGAAGGTATGGCTGGCTCCTATTGCCTGAGCGTTATCCTCGATTATATATAAGCTACGCTTTTCTGCAAGTTCAAGAATGGCATCCATATTGGCACATTGTCCGAATAAGTGAACGGGGACAATTGCTTTTGTTCTTGGGGTAATAGCTCTTTCAATTGCAGCTACATCAATATTAAAAGTATCAGGTTCAACATCAACCAAAACAGGAGTCAATTGCAATAAGGCAATCACCTCAACCGTAGCCGCGAAAGTAAAATCTGCAGTAATAACCTCATCACCAGGTTTTAAGCCCAAGCCCATCATGGCTATTTGAAGTGCATCTGTACCATTAGCACAAGGAATAACATGTTTCACCCCCAAATACTCCTCCAGTTCCTTTTGGAATTCTTTTACATCCGGCCCGTTGATAAAGGCGGAACTTTCTAAAATAGCATCAATTGAAGTGTTTACTTGTTCTTTAATTCCGTGATATTGACCTTTTAGATCAACCATTTGAATTTTCTTCATGAAAGAGAATTATGTTAAAAATAATAGCTATGCCCCACATTAGATGGTAAAAATACGAAACCACCCGCAATGATTTTAGGCCAAAGAAGTGTATTTTCGCTGCAAAGAATTTTGATTTGAATCTCGTCTACAATCTGATTGCCCATATTGCTTGGTTCCTCTTGAAAATAGCGGCACTTTTCAGTTCTAAATTGAAGCTTTTTGTCGATGGAAGGAAAGAGACTTTTGTAATACTTGAAAAGACCATTTCAAAAGATGATTCTGTTATCTGGATGCACGCCGCTTCTTTAGGAGAATTTGAACAAGGGCTTCCGATTATTGAAAAACTAATGCTCGAATATCCTTCCTATAAAATTCTAGTTACTTTTTTTTCCCCTTCAGGATATGAAATTAAAAAAAACACTTCAGCGGCAGATGTAGTCACCTATCTTCCCATGGATACGAATCAAAACGTAAAACGATTCATTACCCTGGTTGAACCAAAAATGGTAATTTTTGTTAAATACGAGATATGGCCCAACTATTTGTATGAACTAAAAGCAAGGCAAATTCCAACGGTACTTGTATCTGCAATTTTTAAAAAGGATCAGATTTACTTCAAAGGATATGGAAGCTTCATACGAAAAGCTTTGGCAACCTTTACTCATATTTTTGTCCAGAACGAAAGCTCACAGAAATTGCTAAAATCCATCCATATAAATAACACAACGATATCTGGCGATACACGTCTTGATCGTGTTTCGGAAATTTTAGAACGGGACAATTCGTTGTCTTTTATGAAAAAATTCAAAAAAGATCGCCTCTGCTTTGTAGCAGGAAGCACATGGCCAGAAGATGAAGCGATTCTTATTAACTACATCAACCATGCCCCAAAGAAATTAAAGTTCGTCATCGCACCGCACACCATTAAAACAGACAAAGTTTTAGGCCTTGCAGGTGCCATTACCAAGAAAACGGTAGTCTATTCCAAACTTAACGAAGAAACTATTGGCGACTTCGAAGTTCTTATTATTGATACCATAGGTATGCTTACCAGAATTTATAGCTATGCAGATATAGCATATGTGGGCGGCGGTTTTGCAACCGGACTTCACAATACCCTAGAACCTGCGGTCTTTGGAATTCCTGTATTAATCGGACCTAATTATTCCGGATTCAAGGAAGCAGAGGACTTAGTCTCTTCAAAAGGTTTATTGCCTATTGAGGACCAATGGAGTTTTGGTGAACAAGTCAAAAAACTTTTGGACAATCAAGAATTACTTCAAAGAACTGGTGAAGTCAATGCTTCTTATATATCTAAAAACAAGGGCGCAAGCGTCCAAATCATTGATTTCATTCGTAGATTACTGTAGCCTCAATTTTCAGTAACTATGAAATCCTCCCGAATTGTGTTCGTAATACTATGTTATTTCCATCTCATTTCATGTCAGAACGGTATTGAAAAAAAACGTGATGTGGAACAGGATAAAAATGCAGTTCCGTCTACAGAACATCAAGAAACCGAAAAGTCACTTCCGCAATTGAACAGACAAAGACCTATCGAAAAACGACTTGATAAAGAGGAAAAAAAGAAAAAATTAAAGGCAATCGACACCCTTAAGCCCATCACTGCGGCACCCTAGAGATTTTAAATTATCACTTGGTTTTTTTTGTTAGTTTTACGAAAGTCAACAAACCAAACCTTATGAATTCCAAAATTTTTCGTATTTCCCTAACCGCAGCATTATCTGGCTTTTTATTCGGCTTTGATACTGTAGTAATAAGTGGTGCAAATTTACCAATAAAAGAACTTTGGGATACATCGCCTTGGTTTCATGGCACATTCATCATGTCAATGGCCCTATGGGGCACGGTAGTGGGGTCTCTTTTAGGTGGAATACCATGTGATCGCTTTGGAAGAAAGAAAACTCTTTTTTGGATTGGGATTCTGTACGCTGCGTCAGCTTTGGGTTCTGCATTCGCGACGGATCCGTATATGTTTTCATTTTTTAGGTTCATTGGCGGACTTGGCGTAGGCGCATCATCGGTAGCAGCACCAATTTATATATCAGAGATTTCATCTTCAAAGAACAGAGGGAAATTAGGTGGTTTGTACCAATTTAATTTGGTCTTGGGTATTCTTATTGCCTTTATTTCAAACTATCTCCTCCAGGGTATTGGAGGCGACAACGATTGGAGATGGATGTTGGGGGTCGAAGCGTTACCGGCAATTCTTTATACAATAATGGTCTTACCGATACCAAATAGCCCAAGATGGTTGGCCATAAATAAACAAGATAGTGAAGGTGCTTTAGCTACCCTCAAGGAATTATATAGTGAAAATGAAGCTATTACAAAACTCGAAGAGATAAAAGAAAGCCTATCGCTTTCAAAAACCAATGAAGGGTTTTTCTCAGGCCAATATAAAATTCCTCTACTCTTAGCATTTTTGTTTGCGTTCTTTAACCAATTATCAGGTATTAATTTCGTACTCTACTACGCTCCAGAAATATTAGAGCGAGCAGGTTTAGCTGCAAAAGAATCCTTGTTCAGTTCAATCTCGATTGGAATAGTAAATCTTATTTTCACTTTTGTAGGTGTGCGACTTATCGATAAATTGGGAAGAAGGAAGTTGATGAAAATAGGCTCCATCGGCTATATAATTAGCTTGGGAATGGTAGCATGGTGTTTCTACACAACGGCAAGCTCCATGATTCTACTCACCTTTATTTTGATTTTCATAGCGTCACATGCCATTGGTCAGGGAGCGGTAATTTGGGTTTTTATATCCGAAATATTTCCTCAAAAAGTAAGGGCTGCCGGACAATCATGGGGATCTGGAACCCATTGGGTCTTCGCAGCTATAATCACTCTGATTACCCCTATTTTTCTAGATTCGGATCAAGGAATTTTTAAAGAAAATCCATGGCCGATTTTTATCTTTTTTTCGGGTATGATGGTACTTCAACTACTCTTCGTCTTGTTCATGATGCCGGAAACCAAAGGCGTCTCACTAGAAGAATTGAGCAAAAAATTGAGTGGCAAAAAGAAAAACTAGCCATCATAATGAAGGTATGTCTTATCGAATAAATCGGCATTTCACCGGTAGAACAGGTTAAACACGAGACCGTTAGTCGAAATATTTACTTGAAATTAGCTGCCTAAGCCCTTAATTTTGTAACTTTAAGAAAACTACTAGAAAATGGAACAGCAAGTTACTCAAGGAGTAAGAATGCTTAATGGTTTCCTAAGTTTTATGGTTGTAGGCTTGGTAGGTATTTTACTTGCTGTTGTTGTCGCCATGATTCTTTGGGCTGTAGGCATCTTATAATCCGTTCGAATTATGTTCCCCAAAAAATCTTTAGACCTACTTTAAAATTTTATTATTATTGATTTTTGCCATAAATAAGGCCCTCTGAAAAGACGGGTCTTTTTTAGGTTTGTTCCAATCTTAGTATAAAAAAAGCCTCTCGATATGAGAAGCTTTCTTACTTTGTACAGGCGGAGAGACTCGAACTCTCACACCTTGCGGCACTAGATCCTAAGCCTACATCTTTTAGCGGCAAAATCACTCGAAGTAATTCATAATCAATTGATTAACAATATTTTAATTTTTTTTTAAATCAAATAAAATCATCTAAAACCATAAAATGTTGTACCTATGTTGTACCAAAAAATTATCACCTTTAAGTAATTGATAATGTTGGTATGTCTTCAAATGCAATAATCACACTGAGAAAAAAGCCGAATAAACTAGGGTTATTTCCACTAGCAATTCGAGTTACCAAAAATAGAAAATCAAACTATATCTATATTGGTCATTATGTGAGTTTGAAAGACTGGGATGAAAAGAAGAAAATGGTCCGAAAATCATATCAAAACGCAGACTACCTTAATAATCTATTGGCTTCCAAATTATCTGAAACTCTAAAAGTACTTCTTGAACTACAAACTAATAATACCGACATAACTTCCAAACAGATAAAAAATGAAATTTCATTTAAAAATAATGGAAAATCCTTTTTTGAAGTTGCAGATATGCATATGAAAGAATTGGTCGCGAACAACAAATTTTCAAGACTTTCTGTTGATAAGGCTTATATAGACCATCTTTTGAAATTCAGTCAATCCGGACAGCTTTCTTTTCAAGACATCAATGAAACGTTTTTAAAGGGATATAAAGCCCATCTTATAAATAATTATGTCATTATCTGAGAGGTCTGCGGTCAATCATCTAATATTAATTAGAACACTATTCAACAGAGCTATTCGAGAAGGAATCGTCGACCAAAAGTTTTATCCTTTTGGAATGGGGAAAATTAAGATCAAGTTTCCAGAATCAAGAAAAGTAGGGTTAAATACCAAAGAAATCAAAGCAATAGAACAGTTGAAGAACCTTACCAAAGAAGAAGATCATGCTCGAAATGTTTGGTTGTTTAGTTTTTATCTTGCGGGTATACGCATTGGGGATGTTTTAAAAATACTTTGGCGCGATATTTACGATGGCAGATTGCACTACACAATGAACAAGAATTCGAAATTAGTTTCATTACAACTTCCAGAAAAAATTAAGCCTATCCTGAAAAAATACGAAGCTTCCAAAACGAATGAAGGTGACTTCCTTTTTCCCGAATTGAAAAAGGCAGATGCACAGGACCCGAAAGACATTTTTTCTAAGACTAAAACGGCAAATAAACGGCTAAATAGGCAACTTGCCAAAGTGGCAAACAAAGCTAAAATCAATAAAAAATTGACGATGCATATTGCGCGACATAGTTTTGGGCATATTGCGGGGGACAGGATTCCGGTTCAGATGCTTAAAAAATTATATCGCCATTCTTCAGTCACTACTACTATGCAGTATCAATCTAATTTTATTAATAGTGAGACCGATAAGGCTTTAGAAAGTGTGGTCAATTTCCACTAGCCTGCAATATTTGAATCATTCATAAACAGTTCAAATAATCTCCGTTGACCAGGGTTCTCAAATATACTATTGTAAATGGCAATTTATATAGCCCCATTTGATTTTTAAAAAGTATAAATAAACAAAAGGACATATCGAGCTAACCTACGGAAATGTTTTTTTTGAGCAACAATTAAAACTTGGTTGCCAAGAGCTATATATCAAAAAACAGTTAATTACAATTATTCACACTCTTATTGCTGTCGTTATGCTGTTATATTGAATGATCGGGGTAATCCTAGTTTCGTGTCTTTTTAGTTTCGTTTTCTTAGCAATATTTCCAATTCCCCAGAATGGATCGTAGTTGTATTTTCAAGTAAGTTATAAGCAAAATGATAACCCTCTTTGAAGGCAATTATTTTAAAGATGTCTTCCTCGCAATTAATGTCGATGCTAAAAGTTCCTTTAGGGCATGAAAAAGTTTCAAGGACCTTTTCATTTTTACTACTAAATATAGTTACTGTTACCTGCCCCAAGGTCAATCCAGAATTGGAATCTAAAATAATGCCGTTTAGCATTTGGTTAAGTTGGATGTTTATTAAAAATTGAGTGAACTAATCTAAGAACTCAAAAGTTCTACAGGTGGGATTATACTATATTTTGTTTAACATTACGAATTATATATTTTTCAAAATTTCATTTGTGTGTTCTATAAATCAATTTCATTTTTATTTTGGTTTAAAATTTACTATTACCACCTA
This sequence comes from uncultured Flavobacteriaceae bacterium, assembly GCA_947500435.1. Classification (GTDB taxonomy): domain Bacteria; phylum Bacteroidota; class Bacteroidia; order Flavobacteriales; family Flavobacteriaceae; genus Maribacter_C. The sequence continues at coordinate 4,247 of CANMRV010000008.1, read as the reverse complement.
AAAATTCAATGGTAATAGTGCTTTTCCTACTTTTTATATTGATTAGACAGATACACAAAAGCCATAAATACTAGTTGAATTTAGGAATAATAATGCTCTTCGTACGATTTATTTTACTTTTATTTTTTTTTAAATTACTTAAACAAAATACTATCAATTCAATATCAGTGATTTACATTCTTTATTCAAGTAGTTAAGCAAAAATTGAAGAATGATGCACAATTTTCAGTTACATCCAACGATTTTTCACTTACAGCGAATATACCTGAAAAATCATCTTTGGTTTTTTAGGAAAAAGTTTCCACCTAAATAATTCATCCAATAATTTCAGCTAGTTTTTAGGCAAAGTAAAAAGCCCTTAAAAAAATAGAATTTATCTCGGCAGTAATATTCGCTTTCAATTAAGTGCCATATTATATGGTAATATATACAAGTCCTTTTTCAAACTATTTTCTAATAAAAAAGCCCTCATATTTATGAAGGCCTATTTGTTATTTTCAAAAATTTCTCTTTTCCCGACTATATACCCAAGAAAGGGATGGAAGTTATACGTTGCGAATACCCATAAAAATAAAATCAACTACTTGCTTCTCTAATTCAATAGGGTTGATTTCGGCTGCTCCATCAGAAACTTTGCGAAACAACCATCTAACTGTCGAAAGGACTGCAAATGCCATAATTTCCATATCCCCAGATCTAAACTGACCAACCTCGACACCATCTTTGATAATACTCTCCACCTTGCCCAAATATTCATTTCTCCAATCAACAAATTTGCCACGGGCGGGCTCTTGTAGATTTCTCCAATCACTTTCCAACAAAGCCATCTCATAAGTTCTGTTGACCGCCAATTCTACATGTTTGGCAATCACTATCCTTAATTTTACTTCTGGGGAATAGGAAGAAGCCATAACATTGTCAATAGAATCAAATAATTCTTTCGTTATAATGGAAATATAAGTTTCAAGCAAGGACTGCTTGGAATCGATGTAATTGTAAACATTGGCAACTTCGAAATTGAGATTCTGAGCAATGTCCCTTAGGGTCGTTCCCTTAAACCCCTTCTTATTAATTAACTTCAGTGATTGTTCAAAAAAGACTTCCTTTTTGGTTTTTTCCTTCATTATTGAATAACCTTTTAATCTAGCCCTCTTCCAAATGGAGGAAAACCTCAACAAGCTATGAGGTAAATATAAATAATCAATTTAACATTTGTTAACTATCTCGCCCTTAAAGGCTCAATATTTTATGAGTGTACGTGTGGAAAAACTACAATATGAGATATTTCTTACAAATATGGAAGCAAGATGGTATGAATAATAAAAACTACTTTATCATTGTAGTCTCTTTTAGTCACAGGTATTAATGAAAAAAGGACATCTTATAATATATTATAAGTTGTCCTAACCAATAACTACTAACATTACTCTTCTATAACCCTAAACTCAGATCTTCGATTTAATTGAATATATTCTTCTTTACAATTTTATATTTCTATCACTTTCAACAGTTGGTCCCCCAAAACACAAAGGAAGAATTCTTAAAACCGCAATCGCCATTTTTCAATTTGCTGCTTTGTCTGTTTCTTACCGAAATGGGAATAGGCCTATCAAAAAAAAGAAATACTTTATTACATTTATCACTTATAATGTAAGCTAAAAAAATCTAGGTGCCACCACCCTACTTCGTGTTCTCAAGAACTCATAACGGAGAAATACTTCAAAAGAGCCATCATTAAATTGGGTACCTCGCAAAGCGGTGGCCTCCTTATCATAAGCTAAGCCTAACATCAATTGATCGGTAATCTGAAAGCCCGCCAGCGCACTGATTGCCGCATCCCATCGGTAGGCAGCTCCCAGGGAAAACTTATCATTTATAAGAAAGCTTGCGGAAAGGTCAGCCTGTAAAGGGGATCCCTTCACGGATTTCAACAAGGCTGCAGGCTTGAATTTCAAGTTAGGATTCAAATCGAACACATAACCTGTTATCAGATACCAGTTCATTCGTTCTTTTGCCAGTACAGAACTATTGGTTCCAGTATTGTCAAAATGCTCGGTCTCCAAAAAATTGGGTACGGATAAACCTAAATAAAATACATCGGTATGATAGTAAACACCGGCCCCAAAGTTTGGTGAGAATTTTTTGTCAATACCAACTCTACCATTAGTGCCTTGTTCATTCGTAAACCCTGACAATTTCGAAAAATCGATATTGAGGAGATGTCCACCAGCCTTAAGTCCGAATGATAATTTTCTTCCTTCTTCCATTTTAATCGAATAGGAAAAAACTGCGTCGAAATAAGTTTCTTGGCTGGTCCCGTTGCCTATCTCGTCATTCACAACGGACAAACCCATTCCCACACTATTCGAAACAGGGGTATGTATGTTAAGAGTTTGTGTCGTTGGCGCCCCATCTAGACCGATCCACTGCGATCGATGTAGTGCCGCAATACTCAACACTCCTCTAGAACCAGCATAGGCCGGGTTTACAGCCAAGGTGTTGTACATATATTGGGTATACTGTGCATCTTGTTGAGCGGAAATCTGCTCTTGAGAAGCGACTATTAGTAGGAATAGTATAAATAGTTTTTTCATGATATGATTTGGTGTGATTAGAGTTGTTTTTTTGGTCTGATTCTATTGGTTGATATAGAGGTAACCAGATTTGGATTTATCTTTTCCGTTATTGTTGTAATTGATAATATAGAAGTAAACACCTGCTGGCAAAGCCTCTCTCTGCTGAATTACCGCCCTACCGTTGGAAATTCCTCCAAATACATTGCTCTCGTTGTCATATCCTTTTGCAGTGAACACCTTTACTCCCCATCTATTAAATATTTCAACAGTATTGTTTGGGAACAGTTCTATGTATCGTATACGGAAGGTATCGTTGATGTTATCGCCATTGGGTGTCATTAATTCGTTTTCAATATCAATATCACATGCTACACCTGCTGGTGGTATCCCGCCTATTGAATCACATGGATCCAAAGGATTGGTCGTATGGTTTACCTCTTGCCCGTCAATGATTCCATCCCCATCAGTATCCGGGTTTTCTGGGTCGGTTCCAAGATTTTCCTCTTCGGTGCCAGACAAACCGTCATCGTCACAGTCACTTGCGGGTAAGGAAGTGCCATTTAAAGAATCACAATCATCCAATGGATTGGTTGCGTCCAATACTTCTTCTCCATCCCCAATTCCATCACCATCGGTGTCATAAGTAAGTGGGTCTGTGCCTAAAGCCTCTTCCTCATTATTGGATAATCCATCTGAATCAATATCCACGGATATATTTACTGTACCAGTTCCAGTATTACCTGAAGGATCTTCTACAATAATCTGTATCACATCTCCGTCTGCTAGTATCGGGAACGAACCATTTTCTGTAATTGCAGCTTGAGTATCTAAACTCCATTCACCATTTGAATCTACGGCCACCGTATACGTTACGTCTGGAATCATATCACCGTTCGTATCTAATTCGACTATTAAAAATTCATTAGGACTTCCGTTACCAGATAAAACTGGAGTAGTATCTTGAGTAGAAAAACTATCCGTTATAGGGGATACACTATCTAATTGAACATTAGCATCATCGTTGGCTGAATTACCTGCATTATCCATTACAGTGGCAGTAACGGTTACTGTCCCTTGATTAAAATTAGATATATCAATATTTTCTACTATCCAAATACCATTATTCACTACAGCTGTTGTGATTATGGTATTAGTGCCGTCGAATATTGTTATGGTTATTATTTGACCATCTTCTACACTTATTATTGTACCCGATATAGATAAATTATCATCTTCACCGGCATTAACTATATTATCACTTTCGATTGGAGTATCAATTGTAATATCAATTGAAGTATCTATGGTAAGTTCCAGGGTTGTACTGTCCGTACTACTGTTACCCGCAGCATCCGTACTTGTTACCGTTACCTCGTTCGTCCCATTTACATTGGGCGAGAAGCTGCCGCTATCCGGGGTTGCAGTTCCTGTATCCAAAGTCCAATTGCCAGAACCATCCGCTGTGGTAGTATAGGTCGCTCCGCCTACGGTTACGGTAATATCCGTATCGGCCTCCGCCGTACCGTTTAATATCGGTGTGGCATCGTTGGTCACTTGGTCTTCTACCGTAGGTACTACCGGATCAGTGGTATCTATGGTAAGTTCCAGGGTTGTACTGTCCGTACTACTGTTACCCGCAGCATCCGTACTTGTTACCGTTACCTCGTTCGTCCC
>CANMRV010000007.1 GCA_947500435.1 uncultured Flavobacteriaceae bacterium | reverse complement strand
CCGCCACGGACACCTGTCCGGAGGACACGGCGATGGTAACGGTGACCTATGAGGAAGCCCTGGAGGCCGGTGACGATAATGAAGTTACCGTCTGTGATGGTGAAATTGTCGATTTGACCTCTTTAGTTAGTGTTATGGGAGGTTCATTTACAGACCCCGGTCTATCTGGTGGTCTGAGTGGTACTGACTTCGATACCTCAGGATTATCGCCAGGAAGTTATGATCTTATTTATACCGTTGGTAGCGGAAATCAGAGTTGTCCTGATGATGAGGCGACCATAACAATCAATGTAGATGTGCCTAATGATGCCGGTGCAGATAATAGTACCGAAGTATGTGAGAGTACTATCGTAGACCTTAACGCCTTAGTAAGTGTTCCAGGTGGAACCTTCGCTGACCCTGGGATGACTGGGGGACTAAGCGGAAATAGTTTTGACACAACTGGACTATCTCCGGGTAATTATGATATCACATATACCGTGAGTAGCGGAAATACATGTCCTGATGACACGGCAACAATTACTATAATGGTATTGGAAGATATCATTGTGCAATCTTGTGAAGTTCTCGATATTGATTTCTGTAACCCTAATGAAGAACCCTTTTATAGCTTCTATTGGCACGAGATGAGAAATAGTCCGACCAATTCGGCATTCTTTTCACAAAATGCGACCCATTCATTAAGCTTTACGGAATTTACGAATGGCACAGCACTTATTGAAGGGTCAACACAGGTTGGAACCTGTTCGGCTCAACTCTATATTGTTTTGAAGGATTTAAAAGACTGGAATCAATGGAGTGCCGATGGAGGTATGTTCAAGCCACAGGGTTGTGATCCCAGTGCCCTTGTAAAAGAAGCCTTAAGGTATTATGTAGTTGATGATACGCAAAGTACTATTACGACATCTGGCGGAGATTGCATCGAAGAAGGAACCTTTATTATCACGCAACGTCCTGACCCGAACGACCCAAATACACCAAACCTTGGTGTACATGTTGGTCCAGGGGGTGCACTGTGGGATTCCGATACTTCTGCAGAAGGTCTGGCAGGATGGGCTTGGATGGGACCACAAGGTGATGAGCAAAGATGGATTATTGATTTTAACTTTCACATAGATTGCGAAGATGAAACGGGTTGCGAACCACAGAGTGATTTGGAATGTACTATTAATCCAAGTGTAGAAGATGTTAGCTGTTTTGATGGCAATGACGGTTCGGCAACAGTTTCTGCCAGTGGTGGAGTAGGGCCATATACCTATCTATGGGATAATGGAGAAACTACTGCAACTGCAACTATGCTTGCAGCAGGATCACATACCGTTGTGGTATTTGATGCCGACGGAAATAAAACGGACTGTAGTGTTGAAATTGAGCAGCCCGAAGAATTAACCTGTGAAACTACTGTAGAAAGTGGGGTAAGTGCAGATGGTGCCAACGACGGTTCAGCAACTGTGACTCCTGACGGGGGAACAACTCCCTATATCTACTTGTGGGACAATGGTGAAAATGTGCAAACAGCCATTATGCTTTCAGCTGGGAATCATAGTGTTAAAGTAATAGATGCCAACGGATGCGAATCAGTCTGTTATGTAGACATTCCTGAAGCAGGACAATTTACATGCGAAGTAACGGCTGATGTTGGAATTGTTTCTTGCGCTGATGCAGCTGACGGAAGCGCCATGGCAAACCCAATCGGAGGAATGGCTCCATTTAGTTATCTCTGGGATAATGGTGAAATAACGGCCATGGCATCATCGCTTAACGCGGGATTACATTCGGTTACAATAACGGACTCCAATGGTAGGGAATCTACATGTGATATTTTCATTGAAGAACCTGATGAATTGATGTGTACGGCCTCTGTATTTGGTAACGTAAGTTCTAACGGAGGAAGTGATGGTTCTGCTACTGTAACCCCAAGCGGGGGTACTGCTCCCTTTACCTATCTATGGGATAACGGGGAAACCACGGCCATGGCAGAGGCTTTAAATGCAGGAACTCATTCAGTTACTGTGACGGATGCAAATGGCTGCATGACCAGTTGCGAAGTCACGCTAATGGAACCCGACCTTATTTCCTGTACAGCGGAAAAAATAAGTGATGCGCTTTGCCTAGATAGTGAAGATGGATCTGCTCAAGTAATGGTCAATGGAGGAACATCTCCTTATGTATATTTCTGGGACAACGGTGAAGATACACAGACGGCTATTATGTTAAGTGCTGGAACGCATAGCGTTATGGTAACCGATAAAAATGGCGTGGAGACAAGTTGTGAGGTAACTATTGGTGGGCCTACCGATATTGCGGCTACTACTATGCTGGAATCAGAAGTTACTATCAGCGGTGGAAACGATGGCTCGGCTACAGTGAACGCTGACGGGGGTACACCACCATATACATATCTTTGGGATAATGGTGAAACTACCCAAACTGCAACCATGCTTACTGCAGGGCTTCACATGGTAAAAGTAACAGATGCTAATGGCTGCGAAGCTACGTCCGAAGTGATTATTCCTTCGCCTGATGCTTTAATGTGCTCTGTGATGTTAGATAGTGATGTTGTTTGTAATGGGGAAAGCAATGGTAGTGCCACAGCTATGCCTATAGGAGGAGTGATGCCATATGTTTATTTATGGGATAACGGGGAAACGACCCAGAGTGTCACAGGACTGAATGCAGGAATGCATTCGGTAACAGTTACTGATACAAATGGTGCTCAGACCAGTTGTCAGATTCTAATTGAAGAACCCATGGAGTTTACTGCGACGGCAAGTGAAGTAAGTGCTGTTAGCGATTCTGGGCAAGAGGATGGTGTAGCAACTGTCTCGGCAGATGGCGGAACACCGCCATACACCTATTTATGGGATAATGGTGAAACAACTCAGATGGCTAGTATGCTCTCCGCTGGAATGCATTCGGTTACTATAACTGATGAAAACGGTTGTGAAGCTGAAGCTAGTGTGACGATTACGGAACCCAATGCTTTTACCTGCGAAATTACATTGATAAACCATGTTTCCTGTTTTGAGGGTACAGATGGCAGTGCAACAGCTACGCCAACGGGTGGAATGGCTCCGTACACCTATTTATGGTGTACAGGTGAAACGGGTCAGACGGCAACTGCCCTACCTGCTGGTGGTCATTGGGTAACCATAACTGACGCTAATGGTAGGGAAACTACCTGTCAAATCACCATTGAGCAACCAGAGGAGTTAATTTGCTCTATTATAGATGTGGTTGATAGTGATGAAGGAGAGGATAATGGTGAAGCCACAGTATCTGCAGATGGTGGTACTGCTCCATATTCATATTTATGGAATGACAGCTCAGGACAAACTACAGCTACCGCAACTGACTTATCACCTGGTACTTACGATGTGATGGTAACCGATGCAAATGGTTGTGAAACACAATGTGAAGTTACCATTGAGGAAATTCCTGATGCTGTACCAACTGGTTGTGAAACGGCTTTCGCTAGGTATGAAGCGGATAATACCTGCTTCATAGATGATGGCTTCATGCGTTGGGGGTGGACAAATTTCTTTGATACAGAAGGTACCTATACCATGGATCTTTATGCTGGGGCTGGTCAGTGTAACCTGAATGCCGGAGAGAAAACCGGAGAGGTTACTGTGGAATATAGCAATGGGTTGGTCAATGTTAGTGTTGATATTTTACCAGGGTTTATAATGCAAGAAACTCAACTTTATGTTGGTGCAGATAAATATCCTACTAAAGGTAATGGAATGCCGACTGTAGCTCCGGGTCAATACCCTCAAAACTCAGGTATATTAAATAATGTAACAACTTATGAGTTTGATGCTGTTGACGTGAGTGGAATTAGTGGAGGTATTTACATAATCGTTCATGCAGTTACCTGCGAAGATGGTATTTCTAGAAAGGTAACTAAAACAACGGTAACACCTTATCCGATGACCTTTAAAGATAAATTGAACCTAAGTGTTGATATTCCTTATGAGGCCGATCTTGAAATTGAAATGTTCGATGTGAATGGCAGATGTGTACTGGCAAAGAAAAACATGAATGTGAAAGCGGGCACAAATGACATAGAACTTAATGTGTCGGGCATTGCACCAGATATGTATTTCTTAATAATTAGAACTGGGAAAGAAAAGATTGTTAAAAAGGTACTGTCTCGAAAATGACCTATTAAGTTTATCACTAACCATAAATCAAAAAAAAGCCCCGACATTTCTGTTGGGGCTTTTAGCATTAAGTAGGTTAAGTATGGTAAGATTTGGGATGTCAAAGATGCAGTATTAATTCACTTTAAAAAAAACTTAGTTGTCAAGTCTTCTTTTTTGTATGCTAACATATGCTATCATGATGTTTGAAATTTTGTATGTTTGATTATATCGATGAACTACAAAAAAAAACTTCCCAATAAGAATGTTTCAAATGAAATTTCTCAAAGGGAAGTTTGGAACAACTAACCTAACTTATCTTAATGATTTAAGATGTCCAATACTTCTTTGGATAACATAACTTTGTCAATGACATGAACTACACCGTTGTTGGCAAAATTATCTGCTCCAATAACCTTAGCTTTCGTAAAGGTCTTATCCTTTATTTTGATGGAGTTACCAACAAATGCCACGATACCTTCTCCTTGCACGGTATGGAATATTTGGTGATCTGCAATGTCACTTGAGGCAACTGTGGCTCCCGCGACTGCGTGGTAGGTAAGTATTTTTGTCAAGAATGCTTTTTCATCATGTGTGTTGAAATCGGCTATACTGTTGTATTGACTCCCCAAAGCATGAAATAAGTTTTCAAAGGCCGCATTGGTAGGAGCGAATACCGTAAACTCACCACCAGTTAAGATTTCGTCCAAATCACCTTCGGCTTGAATCAATGCCTCAACTAATATACTTAGGTCATCCACAGATTGGGCGAGCTGAACAATGTTTGGCGTAGGTGGATGCAATAAATCAAGAACCTCTTGTGGAAGTAGCACCTTATTGATTACATGAACTACTCCGTTGCTTGCTTCAACGTCAGCTAAAACAATAGACGCATTGGTGTCGGTATCGTCATCAATATGAACACCATCATTTATGCGAATTCCTATCTTTTCCCCCTGAAGCGTTTCGATTATTTGGCCATCACTCAAATCCGTTGAGAAGACTGCTGCTCCTGGCACTACATGATACGTGAGAACTTTAACTAATAATGCTTTTTCTTCATCGGTGTCGAAATCACCTAAGCTATGGTACTCATCACCAAGCGCTTCTAAAAGGTCGACGAAAGCATGATTTGTAGGTGCGAAAACAGTAAACGGACCTTCACCACTAAGTGCTTCCACTAAACCCGCGTCAGCTTGGACTAAAGCATCTACTAGTAAACTTAAATCGTCAGTAGCAACTGCTATTTCTACAATTGTTTTCAAACTTAATGATGTGACGAAATCAATCGCTGATTGTGGTAATAAAACTTTATCTATGGTATGTGCTACACCGTTTGATGCTAAAATATCTGTGGTCGAAATAATTGCATGGTCGTCTGTAGCATCACCGATTACGAATGTTTTGTCCGAAGCAATAATAGCAATGGATTTGTTTTCTAATGCTGTGGGTACTATTCCCTCCGCCAAATCAGCAGCCTTTACTGTTGCATTTGGAATTACATGGAATAATAAAATATCTCTTAAAAGGTCAATTTCTTCAGGTGTATCAAAATCTTCCAAACCGTGATATTCATCGCCCAAAATTCCGAGTAATTCCACAAAGGCTTCATCGGTGGGAGCGAAAACAGTAAAGGGACCTTCGCTGCTTAAAGTCTCTGCAAGACCTGCTTTGATAACGGCTGCTTCCAGTATGGATAATGGCTCTGTAGCAATAACAATGTCTACTAACGTACCTAAAGCCTCCATTTGAGAATCATTAATAGCGTCTATAACAGCTTGTGGTAATAATACGTTATCAATAACATGCACAACGCCATTGCTGGCTTCGACATCCGCGATTACTACTTTGGCATCTACTTCTGTAGCATCTTGAATGAACACATCTCCATCAATGTTAATCGTAACATCCTCTCCTTGGACCGTTGAAATCATTTGGCCATTACTCAAATCAGTTGAGAATGCTGAAACTCCAGCAATTACGTGATAGGTAAGTATAGTTGTTAGAACTGCTTTATCTTCATCTGTTGAGAAATCATCGAGAGAATTGTAGTTGTCTAAACTGGAAAGTAAATTCGAAAAAGCTTCATTGGTCGGTGCGAAAACTGTAAAGGGACCTTCGCTACTTAGAGTGCCGATTAAATCAGTGCCTTCATTTTCATCAGCTTTAGCAAGTGCAGCGACAAGAGAACTTAATGCGTCAGTTTCTTGAGCGGTTTCTACGATGTTTTTAGGAGGAGTTTTATTTTCGAGATCGTTGATGTCAACATTCTTTTCGCAGGAAGTGAAAAATAAAAAAAGCGCTGCAAGAAGCAAAGAACTTTTGAACGGGACATTTTTTTTCATAATAAAAAGTGTTTTTGTTTAATAGTAAATTGTTTTAAAATCAAATAGGAATTCTATTTTAGATGATAACCATTCTTTAACTAAAAGTTTGTTTTGTAAGATGTTGTGCACAATACAAGCTTGTAAAACTGAAATAGGTTAAACAACTAAAATGTTTTGTTTAATTATTAAGTAGATTATCTAAACATAAAAAGGTTGCTTTATTGTTTACTTTTTTTTTATAAAAATTAAACAAAACTTACTTTTAAGGAGTTTTTAATGCGTATTTGGTTTTTGGTAACCGTAGATTTGATAAGAAACGCGAACTTGGATTTAAGACATAAAAAAGGACCGCTATTTGCGGTCCTTTAATAGTCTATTTCATAGAAATCTTAGTTATCAATATTCGGCAGTAATACAGTATCCAAAACATGTATCACGCCATTGATAGCTTGAACATCGACAGCATCAATTCCAATACCATCATTATTAGCTCCGTCGACTACGTTTGCGATATTGCCATCCGTGCCTGGCAAAGTAATTTGGAAAGTGTCACCTTCTAAAGTTGCAGGAGTAGTTGTTGTAGCGTCGGCAGTTAAATCGCCGGAACGAATGTTCGCTCCTGCGATTACATGATGCTGTAAAATAGGGGTTAATCCAGCCTCGTCAGGAATAGCGGCCAATTTACCAAAAGCATCATTAGTTGGTGCAAATACAGTAAAAGGCGCAGGGTCTGTACCAGTTAGTGTACTTAAAACAGCAACAAAATCTGTGGCTGGAGTCAATTCAGTTAAGGCTGTAACCAAAGTTGAAAAATTAGGGTCGGCCGTGGCGAATGTAACCACTGTTGGTAAATCAATAACTTGATCTATTGCATGTACAATTCCGTTTGTAGCAACAATATCAGCAATGGCTACTGTGCTTGTTCCATTAAATTTTACTCCGTCATCTGTGTTTATATAAATACTCAAGGCATCTCCGTCTGAATTTGTAGCGACAGTATTTGCATAGGTATTGGACAAATCTCCTGCAGCCAAGGCTGCTCCGCTGATAACATGATTTGAAAGAACATCATTTATGTCATTACTATTAGGATTCATAAAAGCTGTAAATCCATCATTAACGGGAGCTAAAACTGTGAACTTTCCATTGGCATCTGAAAGTAAATCTATGAACGTTGTATTGCCATTAGCTGTTAGAGCGCCTACCAAAGAGGTTAATCCGGTGTTGTTAATAGCGTGGTCGACGATAGTTGGTAATCCAATTACTTTATCAACAATATGAACTACACCATTTGAAGCTTCCACATCGGCCTGGGTAACGGTAGAGCCGTTTATTTTAACTCCACTAGTAGTGTCAACATAAAGACTTAATGCCTTTCCGTCAACACCAGCCGTTGAAGAAGAACTAATGTAGCTCGTGCTCAATCCGGTGGATAAATTTTTACCTGCTACAACATGATTCAATAAAACCTGAGTCAAAACATCAACAGGAACATCCTCTAGAGTTGCAAAACCATTATCGCTTAAAAAAGTGGCGAAGGCGTCGTTTGTTGGAGCGAAAACTGTGAAAGGTCCGTCACCTTGAACAGTTGCTACTAATTCAGCACGCGTTAGGGCTGCAACTAAACTAGATAGGTCAGGTGTCGCTATGGCAGTTTCAGCGATATCGGGCATGGCCATTGGTGGATCGATAACAGGGTTGTCGTTATCATCGTCGCTACAAGCAACAAAAAATAGTGCCAAGATTAGCACTGTTGTAAATTGTTTCATTTTTAAAAATTTCTTCATGGCAATTGTTTTAGTGATTTAACTGTTTAAATTAATTGTGAGTTTTAGGCATTTCATTTTATAACTCACTTCAGAGATGCACAAGTAAGGAACAGTTGCTTTTGTTTAATTTTTTTTATAAAAAGTTTAACAGAATTAAAATTGCACAAAAAAATTTAATGGACCCGATTGAAGCTATAAAGTATTTATTATCAATATATTAGGTGATATATCGAGTTATTGGAAACAAAAAAACCGCCAGATGGCGGTTTTCAAAAATATATTAATGTTTAATTTGTAGTATCAGGAAGCAGCACGTTGTTCGGAATTGCATGAATAACACCATTTATTGCCTGAATATCGGTAACTCCTATGATGGCTCCTTCATTTCCTGAGCCATCGGTGATTTCTAAATTACCATCCCTAGACAGTATGGTTATTTGATCTCCTTCAAGAGTTGTGACCATATTGCCGGCAACAATATCAGTGGATCGAATATTGCCATTTAAAACATGATGTTCAATCACGGCTGCCAAAAGATTCTCTTCTATATCGCTCACAAAATCCCATTCGCCATTTGTTGCCAAAAGGTTATCAAAGGCATGCTCAATAGGAATGAAGACTGTATAAGGACCACTCGTGCTTTCCTTTAAATTTTCTGGTAAATCTGTAACAACTGCCGCTGCATCTAGAGCAGTACCAAAAATCTCAAAGTTATCATCTGACGAGACGAATGTATCGAGCGTTGGTAGTCCAATGACTTGATCTACAACATGAATAATTCCATTTTGCGCTACTATATCAGCTTGTACGACAGAAGAAGTCCCATTAAATTCTACACCATTTACCGCATCAAAGTATAAGGACAATTTTGATCCCGAAGGGCCATCAGCAAGTGTCTGCAAATAATTACGTTGCAAGTTGATTAGGGGAGCCGAATCCACACGGCCCGTCACTACATGATTTAGCAAAATTTGTTTTAGTGTTTCCGTAGGAACGGCTTCTAAATTCGCAAAGCCATTTGCGGATAAGAAACTGGAAAAAGCCGTATTCGTTGGAGCCAATACTGTGAAAGGTCCAGCACCTTTTAGTGTGTTATCCAAGTCCGCTCTTTGTAAGGCGGCAACCAAAGAAGATAGATCTGCATTTGCTGCAGCGATTTCTACAATATCAGTTTCTGGTATGGGTATGGTATCAGGACCATCATCAACACTACAGGAGGCTATGACAAGTCCTACCAAAAATAAGATTAAAAAACTTTTTACTCCCACGAACTTTTTCATATGTATCAATTTATCTTTCAAAGTTAAAACAATTCATTGGCAATACACCCTACTACCGATAGATGATTAAAATCGTTTAGGGTTGCTTGCAAAAGTTTTTTTAACTGTAGCGTTGTCTTTGCTCGTAGATGCTTAGCTGTTTAATTTTGTACTTTTGTACCCCAATTTAAATCAGAATGAAAAAAGTAGTTGTCGGACTTTCCGGTGGTGTTGATTCTAGTGTTGCCGCGTACCTTTTGAAAGAGCAAGGGTATGAAGTGATAGGCCTTTTTATGAAGAACTGGCATGATGATTCTGTAACCATTTCTGAGGAATGTCCATGGTTGGAAGATAGTAATGATGCATTGATTGTAGCTGAAAAATTGGGAATCCCTTTTCAAACGGTTGATTTGAGTGTGGAGTACAAAGAACGGATTGTCGACTATATGTTCAAGGAATATGAGATGGGAAGGACGCCAAATCCTGATGTACTTTGTAACCGTGAAATTAAATTTGATGTATTTCTTAAAATAGCACTTCAATTGGGCGCTGATTATGTAGCTACAGGACACTATTGTAGAAAAGGAACAATTCAAAATGAGGATGGTAGTGAAACTTATCAGTTGCTTTCTGGTGCAGATAATAATAAAGATCAGTCGTATTTCTTGTGCCAACTTTCTCAAGAACAATTGTCCAAAACACTTTTCCCTATAGGGGAATTGCAAAAACCTGAAGTTCGGAAAATTGCTGCGGCCAAGGATTTGATTACCGCGGATAAAAAAGATTCTCAGGGACTTTGTTTTATAGGAAAGGTTCGCCTACCAGAATTCCTTCAGCAAAAATTGAAACCTAAAAAGGGTATCATTGTTGAAGTTCCTGCGGAGGCCGAGCAGTTGTATCGTTCGCGGGTAAAATTTGATTCTAAAGAGGCCGAATTGGCCTATACTTCAGCAAAGCCTGTTTACCATATTGAAGATGGTAAAGTAGTAGGGGAGCATCAAGGTGCCCATTATTTTACAAAAGGGCAGCGAAAAGGTTTGGATGTAGGTGGTACTAAAGAGCCTTTGTTTGTCATAGAAACAGATGTTGATGAAAATGTAATTTATACAGGGCAAGGAAAAAACCATCCCGGTCTGTATCGACGAACGCTATTTGTAACTGATGCAGAATTGCATTGGGTACGAACGGATTTGGCTTTGAAAGTTGATGAAACTTTGGAGGTTATGGCAAGAATACGCTATCGACAAGCTTTGGAAAAGGCGACTTTGTACAAAGTTGATGGCGGCCTCTACGTTGATTTCGAAGAAAAGCAATCTGCTATAACAGAAGGTCAATTCGTAGCTTGGTACCTGGAGGACGAATTAATCGGATCAGGAGTAATTTCATAATGCACATCTCCCTCCTAATAAGGAGGGACTAAGGGAGGTGTTTTTTTATCTCCAATACCGAATATAAATTTATAGTTTATACAGAGCACAGTCGAAGAATTTGTAGCAGGTAACCCTTCGACTGCGCTCAGGGTGACAACAGTGATAATAATGCAAAACAAAATAACAGAACTCTTCAAAATTCAATACCCCATCATTCAGGCAGGAATGATATGGGCCAGCGGTTGGCGATTGGCTTCGGCAGTATCAAATGCTGGAGGTCTAGGAATTATTGGTGCCGGTAGTATGTACCCTGAAGTGTTGCGCGAACATATTCAAAAGTATCAGCAAGCTACGGATAAACCATTCGGAGTTAATGTGCCGATGCTCTATCCTGATTTGGATAAGATCATGGAAATCATTGTTGAGATGGGCGTGAAAATTGTCTTCACTTCTGCTGGAAATCCGAAGACCTGGACATCCTATTTTAAGGAAAAAGGTATTACCGTTGTACATGTGGTAAGCAGTTTGAAATTTGCTTTGAAGTCTCAGGAAGCCGGTGTTGATGGCATAGTCGCTGAAGGATTCGAAGCTGGCGGACATAACGGTAGGGATGAAACTACTACCTTGACTTTGATACCATCTGTAAAAGAAAAAGTGACTATTCCTATTATTGCCGCTGGAGGAATCGCCACGGGCAGAGCAATGTTAGCCGCAATGATTTTGGGTGCAGACGGAGTGCAAGTAGGAAGTCGATTTGTTGCAAGCCATGAGGCTTCCTCTCATGAACTTTTTAAACAAAAAGTTGTTGAGGCCGGTGAAGGTGATACCCATTTAACTTTAAAAGAATTGGCTCCAGTACGGCTGATTAAAAATAAATTTTACAATGATGTTCAAGCGGCCTACGCCAGAGGTGCATCTGCAGAAGAATTAAAAGAAGTTTTGGGTCGGGCAAGAGCCAAACGCGGCATGTTCGAAGGCGATATAGAAGAAGGAGAGTTGGAAATCGGTCAGGTTTCCGCTTTGATTAATGATATCAAACCAGCAGCACAAATCATTGTAGATATGATGCGGGAGTTTGAGGAAGCTAAGAAAGAAGTTTCGAATCTTTAGTTCAAAGTTAAAGGCTCAACCACTTTCAAACTAGAAAGGTATTCAATCAAATCCCTTAGTTCTCGTTTGCTAATCAGTTTTCCAGCGGCGGGCATAGCCGATATACTGTTTTCTCTTTTTTGAATTCTGGAATGAGCAATTTCCAGAGGTTCTGCATCGGAGGTTCGGAGAATCAATTCGTGCTCTGTTTCTTTTTCTAAAATCCCGGTAGCGATTTGGCCATCTTTTAAAGTTACCGTGACTGTTCCGTAGCCGGGCGCTAATCTTTTACTGGGTTCAATAAGTGATTCCAGAATCTCTTCTCTTGTTAAGATATTGGCGATGTTATCTAAAGGTGGACCTACTTGTCCACCTGCTCCTCCGACGGCATGACAACGAACACATTGGGCAGCAGGGTTACTATTAAAGACGGTTCTACCTCCCCACCAACTGCCACCATTTAAGGTTTCTTTATAGGAGTCAGCAGAATGTCCACCACTTTTCAATGCGCTTAACTGGGCAATAAGGTCTGCCGAACCAGATGCCTCAACTGCTTCGATAAGGTCTAATATTACCCCTCCATCTAACTGGTTTTTCCCAGCACGTTGAATGAGGTTTTTCAAAACACTTTCACTTTTCTCGCCTGGCATTTCAGATAATACTCCTAAAATTCTTTGTTGTTCGCGCACTGAACCTGTTCTAAAAATCGGATTTACAACAGCAGGAAGACCTTCCTTAGCAATATCCAATTCAGATATTAAGCCCACAGCTGCTTCCCGAACCATTTGTTCCTTATCGCCCATACCTGCTTTCATGGCGACATCTATATTTTCAAATTTCAGTTTTCCCAAAGCAGAAAGCATAGCTGCTCTAACCTCCGGAGATTTACTTTTGGAGAAAACAGAGAACATATCCTTGTTGTTATCCTGAATACCCAAGTTCTCCAAAGTTTTTGATACACCAATTAGTATTGCAGGATTAACATCTGATAAAAACATCGGAATATCTTGTTGCAGTTCTTTTCTCAAGAGACCAGCATCCCGTTTCACTTCACCGCGTAGTCGACCATCAACACGATCTAGGACCGATGGAGACTCCCATGTGCCAAGGGCAGCTAGTGCTTCGCCGCGGAGCACACTTGGGAAAGAAGGGTTTTTCGCGAAGGCGATAAGATTTCTCATTTCTGCATCTCCACCAACCCGAAGCGCTGCATTAATACTGCGTCGTAGCAGGGGCTCGGACTTGAATTTTTCTTGTGTCAAAAGTCCCGCTAAAGCTGGGAGCGCTTCCTCAATAGACCAATCATCATTAATGGCACGGGCGGCTTCGGTAACGATATATTCATCAGTATCCTTTAAAAATAGCGCTACATTTTCATTTTGTAATCTTCTTAGCACCAACACAGCACCAATTCGCAAACTGCGGTTCGGATTATTCGCCAAAGCAGTAATCGGTTCGACCTTTCCAATTCTTGAAAGTGCTAAAACAGCAGCATGGCGTAGATAGACATCTGTATCTGCATTAGTCTCTAACATATTTAATAATGGTTGAATTGCGGCTTCATGCCTCGTTCTTCCTAAGGCCTGCGCAGCAAAGAATTTCACACGGTCGTTTTCATGTTTTAGTAAAGGAATATATTTTGAAGCAGCTTCTTTGTATTTGATGTCTCCTAAAACCTTTAAGGTTTGCACTATTATTTCTGGGTCTTCATTTGAGAGCAATCCTACAAGCGGTTCTGCTTTGCTCAAACTATTGGCGGCAATTTGTCCAATACCCCATATGGCATGGATTTTTGCAAATTGATTATCACTTTCTTCCAAGACCGTTTTTAATTTTCGATAACCCCAAAAGGTACTTTTCGCTAACGCAAATTGCGCCTTTTGACGAATACGCATATCAGGATAGGAGAGTAGTTTGACCAGTTCATCATTGGATTGATCTTCATAATCCAACGTCATTAGGCGTTCGGTTTCTTCACGTTCTTGTTCTAAATCATTTTTGTCCTCGGCAACGTCGAGCTTCCAGATTCTGCCATAGTTTTTTGTGCCCCAACCGTTAATCCAATCCGCTAAATATAGTGCTCCGTCCGGACCAAATTTGATTCCCGTGGGAAGTACTCCGCTCAGCATGTCGATATCAGTATCTAATTCAAAAGAAGCTCCTTTGGGTTTTAAATCGAAGGACCAAATGTGAGATCTACTAGGATCACCCACAAACTCTACCAAAAAGAAACGATCTAACCAATTTTTGCCTAAAGCAGTTCCGGGATTGTACACCATTCCTGTTGGTCCGTTGTGAAAATTTTGAATAGGAGGGATGATGTAGGCAGCTTGACCTTCCCAGCGTGGTTTGTACAACTCTTCATCCATCCAAACCTTATAGCCGTTGTTTTTTGGGTCGGTGTATTTACCATATTGCCAGTTGGAACGCCATCCGGCATCGGAACCTTCCACAATATGAACCAAACGTTCGCTTTCACCTCTATGGTCACCATCATTATCGGAAGAAATAATATTCCCGTAGGCATCAAAAACAAATTCGTGGGTATTGCGGAGTCCCCTTGCGAAAACTTCGAAATCACTTCCGTCAGGGTTGCTACGGACTATCATTCCCTGATTTGGTAAATGATGTTTTTCTCCAGAAACGGTCGTAAGACTTCCGCCGATATCACCAATACCGTAATATATTTTTCCATCGGGACCTTCAACAGCTCCTGACATTCCGTGAGCTCCAAAACCAATGTGAACTGCAAAGCCATGCGCAATAGAAGTTTTTTCATCTAAGATTTCATCTCCATTTGAATCCGTTAGTCGCCACATATCAGGACCAACGCCTACAAAAACGTCGTCATCTCGAACAAGCAAGGCTCCAGCAACATCGGTAATCTCTTCATTGAAATCTTCTAAAATTCGTTTCGATACATCTGCCATACCATCCTTATTGGTATCCTCAATCATCCAAACTTCATCTTTTTCTACCGCTAAATCCTTCCAGTCATGACTACCATCTTCATTTAAATCAGGAAACCATTCGTTTTCTTCGCTAAGTTCAGGAGCAAAAGTTTTGCGCAAAAAAGCACGTCTGTCTTCTACAGATTGTAAGGAAATCGATGGGGTCATCCAATCTTGATATCCACGTATATCGAATTCCGAATTTTTTTGACGATTGGTACGGGTAAGGTAGATTCTGCCTTTGGTATCGATATCCATCGCAATAGGGTCTGGAGCTAATGAGTCTGATGCCCAAAGGCTTAACTCCAATCCATCAGCCAATTTAGCTACAATGCTTTCTCGAGCTTCTTTTGCTTTGGTCTTACCTAAAACAGAATCTTCAAAAACGGTTAAAGGTATTTCTTTTGGTTTATTGGATTTTGTATCGCAGGAAACGATAAGAGTTAAAATTGCAAAAATTGAAAGCGGAATTCGTACTCCAGAGATAAGTTTCATTGGAATTAATTATAATGAGTTATAAAGAATGGCTTTCGCTGGCTATGAATCTAATACTTTTTCAGCCTCTTCAAGCTCATCATTATGCACAAAGACTTCCGCCTCACCGAGCATAGAAGATGCGAAGCCAGCTAAACGAGCCGATTCAGCCTCATCTTTAACTACGGCGATTATACCAATATCTTTTAATCGACTTACAATACTTTGCGCTTTGGCAATATTTCCAATATAAATTCGAGTGTAATTTGTGTCCATTACAAATGGGATTATGGGATTTGTACTAACCTAAAATACGAATTTGTTTTTATAACATACCATTCATTTCTTGAATGTGTTTGTCAAAGTCCTTTAGAGTCTTTGCGAGTTTCGCGATTTGTTCTTGCGCCTCTTTCCAATTCTTTTCTTCAACAGCTTCACGAACTCCGGGTAAAGTTTTTACACCATAGCCGGTATAGAATCCTGGCGCATATATTTGATGTTTGTACCATGAACGCCTTGGGAGCCCATCTTCAGAGGTCAATACGTGTTCGGCTAGCATTAATCTTTTGTTCAAACTATTTCGTTTTTCTTTGGAAAGTTTTGAAACATCCATTTTGGCTAAGACTTCAATACTTGTTTTTAGTGACGCCAATTCGTTTTGTAAAGGTGTAAAATCTAAGTAAGGAATGGTTTCTTTTTTCTTCGGTTTTAAAAAGGGTTTCTTTGGGTCGGCGGCCAATTCAAACATATTTTTATCAACCATTTTGTTATGCTTCTCAACCTCCTTGCGCATTTTGTCGGTTTGCTTCATGATTCCATCTAAATATCCTGAAACGGTTTTATGCCACTGCTTGAATTCAAAAGGTAGCATATCAGCATTTGCCAATCGCAAGGTAATTCTACCAGCAGTATTGGCTAAGGCCACTCCATAAGCAAATTCGGGATCTTTAAATCTTTTGTAATGTGGATAGGTATCATAAATGGTGTGGTACTCACCGCCTCCATTTTCACCTCCAAAACCTAGGTTCAACGATGCAATACCTGCATGCTGAATAAAAGGAGTATAATCAGAACCAGAACCTAAAGCGTATAGTTCAAAATCTTCGTTGCCACCTCTTACCATATCTACGGCAGCTCTTCTTTCTTTAATAGAAACTCCTCTTTGAGGGTCCTTAACAGAACCCGCCACTTCACCAACCATAGCTTGTAAACTGTGGGAACCACCGGCACCTAAGAATCCACGTCCGTTACCATCAGTATTGATATATGCAACGACTTTTTGTTGTAGCTCTTTTTTATGATCCTCTACCCATTCGGTAGATCCTATGAGTCCGGGTTCTTCAGCGTCCCAGGCACAATAGACTAAAGTACGTTTTGGTTTGTTTCCTTTTTTAGCGAGTTCACCAACAGCACGAGCTTCTTCCATCAAAGCGACCATTCCGCTGACTGGGTCATTTGCGCCATGTACCCAAGCATCATGATGATTGCCCCGCATTACCCATTGGTCAGGAAAATCGGTTCCTTTCATGGTTGCGATTACGTTGTGCGCAGGCTTTAATTGCCAATCGAATTCCAGTTTCAAATGCACTTTCGCTGGACCAGGTCCGATATGATAGGTTATGGGCAACCCACCTCTCCATGATTGGGGTGCGACAGCTCCGTCAAGAGCTGCCAATAAAGGTTGAGCATCTTCATAGGAAATTGGTAAAACAGGAATCTTGGTAATCGTCGGTGCATCTTTTCTATCCAAACGTTTGGCGTCTTTGGTCGCTCCGTAACCAGGAGTCAAAACATCACCCGGATACGTTGGCATGTCCATAACAGAACCGCGCTGTACTCCTGTTTTATTTTTATAAGCTCCTTTCGGATAGACATCTCCACGACCGTACCCATCATCCGCAGGGTCTGAATAAATGATGCATCCTATAGCACCGTTTTCGGCAGCTAATTTTGGTTTGATTCCCCGCCAAGAACCTTGGTATTTGGCAATCACTATTTTTCCTTTTACGTCGATTCCCAATTTATCAAGTACTTCGTAATCGCTGGGAATTCCGTAGTTCACAAAAACCAATTCCGCTTCCACATCTCCATCCGTAGAAAAAGCATTATAACTAGGGAGTAGGGCGTCACCTTGGGCTGTGAATTCATCTCCCTCAACAGGAACAGCAGTTAACTTGGCCTTGTAAGAAGTTGGACCAGTAAGCTCTAACAATCGAATTTTTGGATAAGGAAATAAGACATGATACGTCTCTATTTTAGCATCATAACCCCAAGACTTGAATTTCTTTTGAATCCATTTAGCATTTTTCTCTCCGTATTCAGTTCCCACCCAATGTGGTTCTGCTGACATCAATTGCATCCATTCATCTAGATTGCTAGCATCGAGTTTTGCTTCAAAAGCTGATTCTAATTGTTGTTGTTTTTTGGCGTTTTCAGAAGTAAAGCCTAGAATGGACTCTTGGGCATTGACAAAACCAATTGTAAGGAAAAGGATAAGGATAGAAATTCGTGTTCTCATTTTTGGTTGGATTTTAAGTAATTGAAAGTACGAATTTTTTACCTCAAATATTGGTTGAGAATTGAAGTCTATGATCAAAAAATATTTTTTATCAGCTTATAGTAATCAAGAGGTTTAAATCAATTTTGAAGTATGAATATTTAAGAGCAATTAGTTTGACAGAATTTCATGACAAAATATGATGTTTTTGGATTTTTAGAATAGAATTAAATAGTATCTTCAAGACATAAAATATTTCATACAATGAAGACAAAAAACATTCTAATTATTCTTTTAGCTTTTGTGTCAACTTTGGGTTGGTCACAGACCAAATTGATTGAAAAAGTAACGAAAACAGGAAGCGAAGTTGTAATTCCTTATGAAAAATACCAACTAGCGAATGGTCTTAAATTGGTCATACATGAAGACCATTCTGATCCGCTGGTACATGTTGATGTTACCTATCACGTGGGATCCGCACGTGAAGAACTTAAGAAATCAGGATTTGCTCATTTCTTTGAGCATATGATGTTTCAAGGTTCTGATAATGTAGCCGATGAAGAGCATTTTAAATTAATTTCAAATGCAGGCGGTACACTAAATGGCTCTACCAATCGTGATAGAACCAATTACTATGAAACTGCACCTAGTAATCAATTAGAATTGATGTTATGGTTGGAAGCGGATCGTATGGGTTTCTTTCTAGATGCGGTAACACAAGAAAAGTTTGAAGTACAACGGGAAACTGTTAAAAATGAAAAAGGACAGAATTATGATAACAGACCTTATGGAAGATTTCGTGAGGTAAATGCTGCAGCCCTATATCCTTATGGACACCCTTATTCATGGTTGACAATTGGTAAATTAGAAGATCTTGACCGTGTAGATGTAGAAGATCTAAAAAAATTCTTCATGCGTTGGTACGGACCTAATAATGCAACCCTTACTGTTGGTGGAGATGTAAATCCGAAAGAAGTAATTAAGATGGCTGAAAAGTATTTTGGCAGCATCCCAAAAGGACCGGAAGTAAATGCATTGAAATTAGATGCTGCTACTTTAGATGCTGACCGCTATGTTAGTTATGTAGATAAAAATATTCGATTTCCAGCCCTGCTTTTTACATTTCCGACGGTACCACGATATCATCCTGATGAAGCACCTTTAGATTGTTTGGCAGAGATTATTGGAATCGGACAAAGCTCTTTCTTATTTAAGAAATTTGTATTGACAAAAAAGGCAATTCAGGCCTCAAGTTTTAATGCGGCAGATGAATTAGCAGGTGAGATGTCTTTGTTTGTAATACCCTACCCAGGTGTTGCATTGTCGGATTTTGAAAACGAAATGCGACAAATGCTAGTAGATTTTGAACAATCAGGAGTGACTGATGATGATATTACCAAATTCAAAGCCAATCAAGAATCAAACTTCATAAATGGTTTGGCTAGTGTAAGCGGAAAGGTTTCACAATTGGCGGCCTATGAAACTTATTTGAGTAATCCGAATGGAATCAAAAATGACTTGAAGCGATACCAAAATATTACGAAAGCAGACGTCATGAGGGTTTATAACAAATATATAAAAGGAAAACCAGCGGTAATCTTAAGTGTTGTACCTGATGCTGAAACGGCACCGGCACAGCCAAATAATTACGATGTTCCAACAGAAGGTAACAATCCTTTTCCAAAAACGGATTATTCAGGCTTAAGTTATACACGACCCACAGGCGATACGTTCGATAGAAGCGTTCAACCTAAACCAGGCGCGTCGCCTTTGGTACAGGTGCCTGAATTTTGGTCGGAAAAATTGGAGAATGGCATAAAAATTATTGGAACAAAGACAGATGAGATTCCGGTAGTTGCCATTCAGTTGAATATTAATGGAGGTCATAGAATGGATAATTATACACCTGATAAATCAGGTTTAGCAATATTGACCGCCAGTTTAATGAACGAATCTACCGAGAATTTTAGTTCAGAACAAGTACAGGAAGAATTGCGTAAAATTGGTAGTAGCATAAATGTATATGCGGATGAAACGCAAACGACCATTAGCATCAACACCTTGAAGAAGAACCTTACTAGAACTATGGAAATTGTGGAAGAAGTGCTTTACAGACCTAAATTTTCTCAAGAGGATTATGATCGTTTAAAGCTGCAGCAATTAGAAGGTTTAAAGTCTCAAGAAAAAGACCCTTCAGCTATAGCTTCTAATGTATACAGAAGGTTGCTGTATGGTGATGATCATATTTATGCTGTGCCATCAAGTGGTATTGAAGAATCTGTTAATTCAATCACGAGAGAAGATGTTCAAAACTTTTACACCAAATATTACGCTCCTGAATTATCAGAACTGGTCGTAGTAGGTGATGTTTCAAAATCAGAAATCATGTCATCTTTAGACTTTTTGAATAAATGGGAGAATAAATCGGCCAAAATACCTGAATTTAAGGCGGTTAATGAACAAGATAAAACAAAAATTTATTTGGTGGATAAAGTAGATGCGCCGCAGTCAGAGATTCGTATTGGGTATGTTACTGATATGAAATATGATGTTACAGGCGATTACTTTAAATCGTATTTGATGAACTACGCTTTAGGAGGTGCTTTTAATAGTAGAATCAATTTGAATTTAAGAGAAGATAAAGGCTGGACCTATGGCGCACGTTCTTATTTTAATTCAAACGATGACCCCGGGCCTTATACTGCAAGTGCAGGAGTTAAGGCGGAAGCAACTGCGGGAGCTGTTTCTGAGTTTATGAAAGAGATTACCAACTATAAAAAAGATGGAATCACTGATGAAGAAATACAATTTATGAGAAATTCAATTGGTCAGCGTGATGCTCGTAGTTATGAGTCTCCCCGTCAGAAAGCGAGTTTTTTAGGCAGGATTGTACATTACAATCTAGATAATGGCTATGTAGATGATCAAACTAAAATTATCAAAACAATTACCAAAGAAGAGATTAATACATTGGCTGATAAAACACTACAAATAGAGAATATGAACATTGTAGTTGTAGGTGATAAAGCTAGCAATATTGAATCTTTGAAAGCATTAGGTTATGAAATTGTTGAATTGAATGCAAAAGGAGAGGTTATTCCTAAAACAGATGAACCCATAGAAGAACCTATAAAAAACTAAAGAGGCTTTATAAGACTATTATAATTTGAGTAAAGAGGGGCACTATACAAATAGTGCTCCTTTTTCGTTAATCTCAATTCAATCTGAAACAATACGCATTATCTCAAGTCGTAGGTCAAGAATTGAAGTCCGCTATCAAATGATTCTTTTTCAATCAAGTTGCCAACTAGCGAAGTTTTTGAATTTCCAAACAGTCGAACCCCTTCACCAAGTACTATCGGGTTTAGTTTTAGTTTTAGTTGGTCAATGAGTCCATTATCGAGAAGCCAACCTGCAAATTCTCCACCACCACAGAGATAAACATCTGTTGAAGATGAAACGACTATTTCTTTGATTCGTTCAATGGACATCCTTTCAATGTGTACGGTCTTCGCTAACTCTTCTATTTGAAGAGTTTCCGAAAAAATGTAATGTTCCATATGCGGATAGGCTGGTTGGCCTGGTTCAAGTCCGAATTGAAATCCGAATTCATAGGTTTTTCGACCCATGATAACCGTCTTATAGTTTAGTAAATCAGCTTGATATTTTTCCACTGCTTCTCCGTGAGGGAGAAATTTGCTGATATCGCCATTTAGACCGGAAATGAATCCGTCCAGGGACGTTGCTACATAATATACGAGCTTGTTCATGGTTACTTCTTTAAAAAGTTTATGTCATTTGTTAACCGTTCGATTTCTTCATCTTTTGTGCCGTCATAAACCCCTCTGATTTGCTTTTGCCCATCAACCAATATGAAATTTGGTGTATGTATAAAATCTTGAAGTCCACCATCACCCTCATTCACAACAGCAAAATAACTCTTGCGTGCAAGGTTGTAAATATGCTTTTTCTCTCCAGTGGTAATATTCCATTTGCCATCAATGACGCCATGTTTTTCGGCATACTTCTTTAAAATCGGAATGCTGTCCAATTCTGGGGTAACGGATACAGAAAGGAACATGACTTTGGCTTCATCACGAAAAGTGTTTTGCAGTTTCTCCATATTATTTGACATAATAGGACAGATACTCGGACAGCGTGTAAAAAAGAAATCGGTCACATAGATTTTGTTCTCGTAGTTCTTCTCAGTAACCTTTTCCCCATTTTGGTTTAATAATTCAAAATTTGCTACGGTATGATTTTCTACCTCATTTTGTAAACTAATATCAACCAGTTCCGGATTAAAATCGGATGGGTTAAAAACCGGTAACTCCTCCTTATTATTGAATACCAAATATATTGCAGCAATAGTGACAACTATCAAAAGTGCCATTGATACTATCGACTTCATGGAGTTTTTAGATTCTTTCATTATAATACAGATGTATCAATCTCAATATCAGCATGTTCCCATGCTTTGTCAAATTCTGCTTTGATTTCTTGGGCTTCTTTTAACTTTCCTTGGGCTTTTAAACTGTTGTGGAGTCCCATTAAAGACCATCCGTTTTGGCGGAGAATAGCTAAATCTTCTTTGAATATTTTTTCAGCTTCAGCAAATTTTTCGGCCTTCATTAAAACAGCACCCAAATTCTGACGTGTTGGGATATGCCATGCAGCAGGCTCTGTATAAGTTAGCGCATCTTCAAATGCAACAGCTTTTTCCAAATGATTAATAGCCTTTGAAACTTCGCCTTTGGCTGCCGCCAATTCGCCTGCGACTATCTCATAGGCAATATTGGCTGAATGAATGGAAGCGTTATTTGCTGTAGCCACTAAAGCTTCTAGCTCCGGGTCTTCTCTTAGTGTTTTGATGGCATCCAGTTCTTCTTGAGCATCCTTAATATTTCCTTTTCTGATAAAAGCAATGCCACGAGCATAATGGTGGATCAGGCTTAAGTGTTTTATGTCTGGATTTGGAGCAGGTATAGTTAAAATTTCGTTCCATTTACCAAAGCGTGTATACGCCAATAAAGGCGTGGCAGAAAAATCCTGTAAAAAAGGAAGCGTCACGAGTTCTCCAGTGGGTACCTTTTCAGCCGTTTTCTTCGCAGCATCAATAGCAATATCACTAGCGCCTAGCAAGCTTGCCGACGACCAAAGAAAATGAATATTATGCGGATAGTAGGCGAGTGGGTAAAGTCCCTGTGCAAAGCATTGTGCGATATAATCTTCATCCGCCTGAATAGCGACCTGATTTACCTTAACAGCATCCAGATAGCGGCCCACGCGAATATAAATATGTGATGGCATGTGCACAATATGACCGGCGCCTGGCATGAGTGTAACTAATTTATCAGCACTCGCCACGCCCATATCCGGATAAGGCAATTCTACCATATGAATATAATAGTGATGTCCTCCGGGGTTTTCTGGTTCAAGTTCTATTGCAGTTTCTAGAGCAGCTTTGGCTTCTTTTATATTCGGCGATGGATTTCCATCCTTATCCCAATAATTCCACGGTACAGTATTCATAACCGAAGCGGCATATAGAATCTGAATGTTCGCATCTTCAGGAAATTTATTAACCACTTTGGCCATAGCATGCATGTACTTTATATTAAGTTCCGCCACATCTGCGGTCAAATTTTCGCTATATCTTGCCGAGAGCGCTTCTATAAGAGCCTGTTCTTTTGCATTCGCTTTGGTCGATAATTTCCGGGCCTTTTCCATGGCCTCATTAATTTTGACCTTACGTTCCTCATCAGGCAAAGGGTCATTAATATTTGGACCTAATGCGAAAGCCTGACCCCAATACGACATTGCTGAATTTGGGTCTAGTCTAGCAGCTTCCATAAAAGAGCGATGGCCCTCAGCATGATTAAATGCATAGGATAATTTTACCCCTTGGTCAAAAAATGCCTGAGCCCTTTCATTCTCTGTGGAAATGGGAAAGTGAAGGTTGCCCAAATTGTTGAATAGGGGTGAAATCTGTTGGGTAGTATCTAGAACATCCAACATAAATTTGGTGGGAGTGCATTTGATAAAACTAAAGGATGCTTTTTGATAGTCCTTATTTCGATTTTCAGAATTTTCCTTGATAAAATGGACTAGCATTAGAAGAGATGCTCCCAATACCAAAAGACTGATTTTTGTTTTCATAATGTTCTGTATTAAGATTGACTTATGAACTTATTTGCCTCGACAATTTCAGGTCGTTTACTATTCGAATCCTTTGTTAATTCAATGAGTTGGTTAAAGTAGTGATTTGCTTTTTCTTGATTACCGGACTGCTTTGCGGCAATTGCGGCACCATAAATACCATTAAACCGATTCGGGCGTCTTTGAAGGTTTAGCTCGTACGCATCCAAAGCCTGTTGAGGTTTGTTCATGGTCAATAACATATCAGCATAAAGCTCATCTGCAGGTACCACTTCTCCAGGAGTTACGGGATGTTTTGATGTTTTACTTTCCATTTCAACAGCCATTTTCATTGATGCCAGCGCTTCTTCTTTATTTCCATTGGCTAGTGCTAACCAGCCTTCTGTCATTTTAATCTGTATACCAACCTGGTTGGCTTTGTATGCATCACTCATTTGAATTAACTCATTTTGAAACGATTTTAAAGTATTCAATTCATTTTTCGCAGCATTGAGGTCTTTGGTATGTATGGCGCCCATAGCTCGGGTAAAGTGTAAAATACTTTTTTCCCATGGGAATGATTCCCAAGCCAACCCTAGATTTTTAGGCAATTCTATGGCTGCCGCTTCTTCCCAATTCTTATTCTCTATGGCAATACGTGCAGGTATAGCAGCAGCGGTATAGGCAATTTTAAAATTAGGAGGAAAAACTTCTTCAAACGATTTTAAATAATTGTACTGCTCTAGTGCATTTTCATTATTTCCAGTCTGGAGATACGAATACACCAAATAACCCATGGCGTGAACTTCTTCATCCCAGTGGGCACCTGGCGCAATACTTTCCGCATAACAAGTAGCAGAAGAAGCTGAATTTATATTGGTGTTGATAGACTCTTGCCAAAGACCCAATCTTGTAAAGATATGTGAGGGCATATGTTGCGCATGAGCTGAATTTGGTGCAATTTCTGCATATCTTCTTGCGGTGTTCAAACCTAATTCTGCTAATTCAGGATAGTCATACGAATGAATGATGTAATGTGCAATTCCTGGGTGGTTGGGTTCTTTTTCAAATAAGGCTTCTAATATTTGACCTGCCTCCCGTTGTATTTTATAGGTTTTATCTGTGGGCACAGCCGATGCTCGAAGTGCCAACGCATAAAAAACCGCTACTTCGGTATCATCAGAATTAGCATTATACATTTCCCCCATTTTTTTGGCATAGCGCTCTTTCCTGGTCTGGTTGTCTACGGTTTCCCAATCTTCATAAAAAGCTCCGATGGCATCCAAATATTGCTCAGCTTTTTTTGACTTGGGTAGTTTTTGGGCCATTTCGAGCAACTTGCTACCTTTTTCCAGGACTGTGTTTGGAGGTGGCGCCCATAAACCGTGATAAATGCTCATAGCAACACCCCAATATGCCATGGCACATTCTGGGTCTTGGTCAATTACCTGAACAAAAGCTTTTTCAGCTTCCGTATATTCAAAGGAATGCAATAGCGCAATGGCAAGATTGAAAGTATCTCTTGTTTCGTAAGTACAGGATTCAGAAAAACTAACATCTCCGAACTGTCCGTTTCCGCAAAGTTGTAAATCACCTCTTAATAAATTCAACGAAGCTAAATCCGCTTTTGATTTATGGTCTTTGCATCCTAAAAATAGTAGTACTAGAATGATTAATCTGATTGTTGTTATCATATGAGTTGCTATTAGATTTTTATTTTCTTCAATTTAGAGTGAGGTTGCTATAAATAACTCAACCACCATTTATCTCTATTGTTACTTTTATAATTATTGTACCATTGACATATAGGGTACAAGCCTATAGTTAGTGCAATCCAAATCAAATACACAATACCTAAATTAAATCCAAAGCCTTTTAAACCTGGCTGTAAAGTAACCCAAATGTCTATGAACATATCTGATGGATTATGACCTGTAGCAATTACTGCTAATAGTGCTACTAAATGAATTAGATACAGATGGATAATATAAAAGAACATGGGCACACGACCAATAATTACTAATTTATTAAAGAACCATCCTTTCCATTTTTCAGCAAAAGCAAGAAGCATTATTGAGGGGCCAATGGTAATTAATAAGTATAATAATGAAGGTGGGTATTTGGTGATTTTAAAAAAGGACATTACAGTAGCGCTCCACGAATCTTGTATAGACCAGAAATAAGGATCACCGTAAAAGTTTATGAATTGAAGAATGAAAAATGACAGCGTAAGGCCGATGCCAATTTGAAGTAGTATTTTAATTCTAAGCTTGCTATCAAAAGTCGGTTTATAAAATTCCCCAAAATAATAGCCTAATGGCATTACAAAAATCCATGGTAGAATCGGGTAAGCGGTAAAAATGCTGATATCTCCAAAATTCAATAATTTAAATTCATGAAGAAATGCCCAAATACCGGAACTAAAATTTCCAGTTGGTGTAAAAGAATCAAAAGCATTGTGTCCAACTATTACCAAGATAGAAACTGCGATTACCATATTTTTTGACAGATGAACAAATCCAGCAAGGCAAATCATGCCCAAACCTATTACCCATATTACTTGCAGAAAGATGTATGAAACATCAAATTTAAAGAACCACGCGAATTTTAAAACGGTAAGTTCAAGGAGAATCAACCAAACTCCTCTCTTTAAGAGCCATTTACTAAGCGAATTTTTATCCATACGTTGTCCCACAAAAAAAGCTGAAGTGCCTGCCAAGAATACGAATACCGGTGCGCAATAATGTGTGATAAAGCGTGTAAAGAAAAGTAGCTCGTTTGTTTGTACTAAATCTGTAGGTTTAAAGAAAAATGAATCATGATGCAAATAAAGGCGCACATGATCAAGTGCCATAATGACCATTACCAAACCTCTTAAAAAGTCAATTGATTTTATCCTCTTTTTTGTTGGATTCATTTGTGTATGGTTATAAACTAGGATGTTTTTGAACTAGGTTGCTGGTTTCTGAATCCACATTAGTAGTGCTGTAGGTTAAAGGATATGATATAAGCCTATTCATTTCTTTAAAAAGTGGATTTAAAAACGGCTACAGCCCCACCTCCAAAACCAATTGTGGTAATTATAAAACTCATATATCGACCATATTCAAAAATGTCATTCGCTAACAAATCAGTAGCATACAAATCCGAGGCAGGGTCGGAAATTGGAAATATTGCAAAAACCAAAAAAGTAGATGAGTTTGTAAACGCTCCTACTACCATGAACCATTTGATTATTGATTTTAGTGGTACATGTGTAGCGGCCAAACCGAAAATCAGTGAGCTCATAATTAGAAAATCCAAGTGAGCGCTTAATACTCTGTCAGGATTACCTTCGAAAAATGAACGGAAAGAATTGAGCGTATAAACACCTATTAAACACCATGCCAAAATAAGTGCCACAATGAGGCATAGTGAAGCACCTCGCAACATCAACTTGTCTATTTCTTTTATTTTTTCCATACGAGTTTCATAATTGTTTTTTAATGCCGATTTGATAACATCCACAGTTCGAAATGCCCTACCTAGACCATCCGACCTGATTAAAAATTTGTTTTTATAATAACATGGCTATAAAGCTGATTCCATGATTAAACCAAACGGAGTTTCTAGGTAGGCAGAAACTAAGCAATCGGTTGTAGGTGGTTTGTTGAAAGTATTTTTAACCTTCCTCTTTTTTCAAAGGGGAATGATGTTCGTGAACTATTTTCCAGCCATCATTGGTCTTCAAGAACAATAGGGTAATTTGGTCATTTATAATCGCCAAGTCCTCACCAAATTTCAAATGAAAATCGGAATGAAAAGTTACATTGGCGACCTCACCGTAAACAGCGATTTGCATATCTTTCGCATCGAATTTCACCACTTCAGTGACACCTCCAAAAACTGTGCGTTCAAAAGTTTCGTTCGCTTCTCCACCGTTACGTGATTCTCCTTTTTTAAACTCTGTAAACTTTGGCCCATAAGCGTGAAACGAAATTAGCTTGTCCATATCGCCATCTTTAAGACTTTGGGCAATGGCACCAAAAGTTTCAATTATTTCTTGTTGTGCTTCTGGAAACTTCTCATTTAATAAGTCGATTTTCGCCTCTTGTGCGTGAACTTTTGATGTGTTTACCAGAATTAACATTCCGAAAATTGCTAGTGTTGTTACTGTTATTTTAAATTTCATCTTGTGTGTATTTAATGGTTATTATTCATGACGACCACTTCTGAGGTCCTTATTAAATGGTATAACTGGGGAATTTTAAATAACCCTTTGGAGGAAATGAAAGGTTATCTTTATGAAAGAACAATGTTAGCGTAATCCGTAAAAAAAGCCTTTCACTATTCATGCAATTGCTAGTAGTATTTGTGAAAAACGACTAATTACATCCTTCACCAGGGTCAGTAAGAATAGTTAGTATACCGTCATTCGATGTTTGTAAATCACAAACTTCTTGTGGTATGCTTGTAATTGGGTTTTGTGTCAAACTCAATAGTGCTAAATTGTTTAATTGGCCGAATTCTGACGGTACCGTGCTCAGATTATTGTTAGCCACAGTAATGGTATTTAAGTCTACCAAATTTGCTAACGTATCTGGAAGACTTACTAAATTGTTACTGTTAACGTTTAAAGTTTCTAATTCAGTAAATTCTGCTATTGAATTGGGTATTCTAGTCAAGTTTTTATTGTTCATGGTAATATTTACAGGGTTGCCAACGTCATTAAATACCACCTCGGGAAAATTATCTACGCTCCACCCTAATGAGTTGTCGGGATTGGCGCTATAGATACTTATAAGTGCATCTATTTTAGATATAGTTGTGCAAGTAGCATTGAGTACAGTTCTAAAAATCATACTGGGATTATTGTATGTTTTTAAATTACAAATGGCTATTGGAATCGTGTTGAGAGTAGAATTTCTAATACTCAAAAAACTCAAGTTAGTGAGAAATCCAATTTCAGGAGGGAGTTCTGTAAGTTGGTTTTGGCCAACATCTAATGATGTTAAATTGGTCAATTGCCCTATTTCTGCAGGTAAAGAAGTAAGCTGAGAACCGGATAAAGACAAAATGACTAAATCGCGTAATTGCCCTATTTCAGGAGGCAGTTCTGTAAGTTGGTTATCATTTACGCTTAATGATGTTAAATTGGTCAATTGGCCTATTTCTGCAGGTAAGGAAGTAAGTTGATTCTCAAATAAAGTCAAATCCGTTAAATTGGTCAATTGCCCTATTTCAGGAAGTAAAGAAGTAAGTCGATTATTATCTAAACTCAAACTTGCTAAATTGGTCAATTGCCCTATTTCAGAAGGTAGTTCTGTAAGTTGGTTTTGGCCAACATCCAATGATATTAAATTGGTCAATTGCCCCATTTCTGTTGGAAGTATAGAAATAGATTCATTAGATAAGTTTAATTCAATAATTTCATCATCTGTATTTAGGGAAATACCTGTTAAATCGCCCAAATTTGCTGTTGCTTTAAGATTCCAATCAACTGTAGTTTCTGGATTAATATCTAAAATGGCTTGTAATATTTGCCGTTGGCTTAATAATGCAGTTATTATTACTGTATAAATTACTTCACTGCCATCTTCTGCGGTTATTGTATATACTACTGGTTCAGTAAAATCCTTGGTTGTGTTTGTACTTAGTGTGGCAAGAGTAGAGATTTTTATCTCTGGTAATAGCCCCGTAACATCTGTATTAACTGGCATTGTAGCTGTTATGGTATTGGTTTCTTCATTTATACTGCCCACTACATTTACATCTATAGGGTTATTGGTAAGTAAAAAAACAAAACTTGTAATTTGTTTTGCGCTACTTTGACTAATTAGGCTTGCCTCGAAACTACTAGTGCTACCATCTTCTGCGGTAATGATATATGTCACAGGATTAGTGAAATCTTGGGGTCCCATGGGACTTACAATCGCTTTTGGTGATACTGAGATTGTTGGATTCAGAGTCGTTAACGGCGTGTCGCTAGGCAGGCTAGCCGTTACTGTTTTGGCTATTGTATTAATGCTTGTAACTACATCTGCGGATATTACCTTATTATTGGAAGATAAAAAACTGAAACTTATTAACTCTTTTTCCATGCTTTTTATAATTTCTTGGGGTACAGGGTCATCGTCTTTGTTGCACCCAAGAGATAGGAGGGTCAAAAAAGAATAAAAAATCACGTTAAATTTTGGAATGAATTGCTGAAATGTTTTCATAACTGTTTTTTTGAGGACTATTATTTTACTGTACCGCCTTGCTGAATTATTAGTTACAACCTTTGCCCGGATCGGTTAAAATGGTAAGAATACCACCGTTTGATGTTTGTAGGTCACAAACTTCTTGAGGTATACTGGTAATTGGGTTTCCGGTCAAACTCAGCAAGGCAAGATTATTTAAGATTCCAAATTCAGAAGGAACCGTGCTCAGGTTATTATTGGCGACCGTTATAACGCTCAATGTATTTATAGTCGCGAGTGTTGCCGGAAGATTCTCCAAGTTATTTCCATTCGCATTTAAAGTTTCCAAACTTGATAAGGAAGATATCGTTAAAGGTATTTGATTAAGGTTTTTGTTATTTATAGTGATTAGCGTTGGGTTACCATCATCATCAAAATCAATATCTGGAAAATTATCAACTTCCCATTCTAACGTATTTTCAGGGTTAGCACTATAAATACTTATAAGTGCATCTTTTGAAGAAACTATAGTGGCCGTTGGTAAAACACTTAAACCAATGAATTCATTGAGTGTTGTAAGAAATGCTAGAGATGTGGGTATTTCGGCTAAGTTGCTTTCTTCTACAATTAAAAAATTCAAGTTTGATAAGAATCCCATTTCTGGTGGCAAAGATGTTATTTCGTTATTTACGAGGTCTAGGCGACTCAAATTTTTAAGAAGCCCAATTTGCGGAGGTAGTGTAGTTATCGGGTTTCCTTTTATTAATAAGACATTTAAATTGGTTAAAAGTCCTATTTCCGCTGGTATAGCATTAAGTTGTGTTTCTTTCAGAGATATTTCTGTTAAAGCCGTGAGTTGACCTATTTCAACAGGAAGTTCGGTAATTGGATTGTCATCTAATTTCAATAGTTCAAGACTAGATAGTAATATAATCTCTGGTGGTAATTCACTAATGTTTTTAGAATCAAGAAATAGCCCAGTTATAAGACCATCACCGTCAATAGTAACACCATCCAGGTTCCCTAATTCAGAATCAATAGTGTTTTTTAGGTCCCAATTTAACGTATTTTCAGGGTTGTTTTCTAAAATGAGCTTTAGTGCAATCTTTTGGATTGATGTGGGTTTAACGCTTACTGTATAGCTATTTGTTGTACCATCTTCTGCGCTTACAGTATACAATACAGGTTCTGTAAAGTTCTGAGCGTTGGTTTTGTCTATAGTAGCAGCATTTGATATTTTAATTTCAGGAAGTAGATTCGAAACATCTGCATCTGAAGGTACGAGGGCTTCAATCATATTATTTTCTTGATCTAAGGTTGCCACCAAGTCGACAGGAAAAGAAGTGTCCTTTGTTAGAAAAACAAAACTTGTAATTTGTTTTTCGCTGCTCAATGCAGTTTTTTCTTCAGGAATAGATTCAACAACAGGTTCTGGTCCATCATCCTTACCGCATCCCGCGATAGCTATTATTAAAAGACATATTAAAATTTCAAATGCTTTTGTTTTTATTGTTTTCATAACAGTTGTTTTAAAACGAACATTAATTATGATACAATGATATTGTGCTTTTAAAAAAATGACTTTTACCATTTTTTCAATCACTAGGAGTACTTTTGAATTGAGAAGCAAGAACTTGTACTATTATTGCAAAAGCATGCAATAAGTAATTTTAATACGCTGATAATTAATTATTTATGAGTATCACTCGGTGCAGAGCCAAACTCTTCTCTAAAGGCACGACTAAACCAAGATGGGTCGTTAAAACCAGTCTCATACGCGATTTCTGAGATGGTTTTGTCTGTAGTTTCAATTAATTTTTTGGCTTTCTGAAGCCGTATTGACCTTATAAAAACGGCTGTAGATTTGTCGGTGATAGCTTTAAGTTTTCTATAGACCTGTGACTCGCTCAAATATAATTTAGATGCTAAGCTACTTGAGCCAAAATCAGAATTACTAATATCCTCATTTACGAATTGAATGACCTTTTGAAGAAATTTAGTTTCTGGACTTTCTGCACGTTTGTCTATAAAATTATTCAGGCCATCTTTTTGAATTTTGTCTACTAATTTTTTTCGGAGTAAAAGCAGTTGATCTAGACGAATGAACAATTCTTTTTCGTTAAAGGGTTTTGCTAGGTAGGCGTCTGCACCATGTGACAGACCGGTCAGGCGATCTTCAGTAGTTACTTTCGCAGTTAATAGTATAATGGGTATATGGTCCGTACGCGCGTCAGATTTTAATAAGGCGCATACTTCATAACCATCTTTTCCAGGCATCATCACATCGCTAATTATGATATCTGGTATTTTTTCATACGCCATTTCTACACCGATATTTCCGTTGTTGGCATGAATGAGTTGATACTTTCCTTTTAAACAGGTTCTTAAATAATGGGCAACATCTTCATTATCTTCAATAATCAGTGCTAATGGTAATGTCGAATTCTCATTTATAGCTGTGATTTCTGAACTTGCTAAATCAGTTGCATATTTATTTGGCGGAGCGACATTTATTTTTGCATCTACTGTTTTAACTGCGGTATTAGATACTGGCAATTGAACAGTAAAAGTACTTCCTTTCCCTAGTGTGCTCTCCACACTAATAGTACCATTCATTAATTTTACAAATTCTTTCACCAAAGATAACCCGATACCTGTTCCTTCTTGATATTGCAAAGAGTGGTTATCAGCTTGATAGAATCTGTCAAAAAGATGTGTTAGGTTATCCTCTGATAACCCAAAACCATTGTCCTGAACTTTTATGTAGAATATCGCACTGTCCTCCGTCTCTACTCCGTTGAGGTGAACAATTATTTTACCGTTAGCAGGTGTAAATTTTATCGCATTTGAAAGTAAATTGGAAATAATGGATGCCATTTTGTTTACATCAACATCCATTTCTAAAGCATCGATTTCGGAATACACCATAAGATTGATTTTCTTCGCTTCGGCTAAGGAATGAAAGCTTTCACTCAAATATTTTACAAACGGTATGACATCAGTCTGTACCAAATTCAACTCCATTGAACCGCTTTCTAGTTTTGAAAGGTCAAGCATTTCGTTGACTAATGACAACAAACTTTTGCTATTTCTACGAATCATCTCAATCGCTTTATTAATTGGAAGATTACTTTTAGTCCGTAATTCGCTTTCGAGTGAGTCGGTCATACCAAGTATAACGGTTAGTGGAGTTCTAAATTCATGGGTAATGTTATCGTATAGACTATTTTTTAGTTGGTTTACTTCTTTTAATCGAACACTTTCGGCAACTGCTAATTTTTTTGAAATTTGAAAACGGTAAAACCTGTTGGCTGCTGTTAGTGCGATACCAAGATAGATAAGATAAGCCCACCAAGTTGACCACCAAGGAGGCAGAATTTCAAGTTCCATTTCTAATGGAGGGGTATCCCACACTGCTCCCCTAGAAAAACCATTGACTTGAAGGGTGTGCTTACCTGATGGAAGATTCAAAAATTGAATTTCAGGATCTTTCAAAAGATTCCATTCTGTATCTGCGGGTAAAAGCTTGTAACCGTACTTTACATTTTTATTGATTCTATAATCAATGGAAGAAAATTGAAGAAAGAAAGGAAATTCATCTGGTTTAAATTCAAGACTTTTGGTTTTATGCAATGCTTGTTTTAATAAGGATTTTTCGCCGATTTTTATCGCTCTCCCCTTTACCTGAAGAGAGGAGAAATACAACTTCTTTGGTAAATCTATTTGCGCGAGGTCATCTGGATGAAAATAGGTGACTCCGCCAATTCCCCCAAGATAAATTAATCCATCAGTATCTCGAAATCGAGCATGTATATCAAACTCCTTACTTTGAATACCATCTTCTATATTAAATTGCTTAAAGTTGTTATGCTCTGGATTGTATTTTACTATTCCTTCATTGGTTCCCATCCAAAGATTACCATAATTGTCATCTTGAATGCTATATACAACATCATTGCTAAACTGCTCTTGCTGCGTCCATGAAGTAAATTTACCATTACCCAAGTATTGGCTAAAACCATGGCGAGTTCCTAACCATACACGGTCTTTTTTATCGATTAGTATGTCATATACTGAATTGTGAACCAATGAAGTTGTGTCATTCTCAATTTTTGAAAAATTAGTGAATTTAGGCTGTTTGTACCTATTGGTTTCAAAACTTAAACTGGAGAGTCCGGACTGTGTGCCAATCCATATATTATTTTCTTTGTCAACTTTAATACAGTCTGTATAATCATTGTTTAGAGCGTTTGGTGTTGTATTACTACTTTTATATCTCGTAAAGTTGTATTCACTTTTACTAGTGTAGTCCAACCGAAAAATACCATGACCATAGGTTGCGCCCCATAGATTATTGTTTTTGTCAAGGGCCAGGTCTTTTAAAAAATCCCCATTAATAGAGTTTTCATTGTTTGGATCATGTTGAAGCACTACAAATTTTGGATTATCGGGGTCAAATGTTTTAAGATTAATCATATTCAATCCGCGGGTTGTCCCTAACCATAATCGCTGATTAATCTCATCCTTAACAATAGCCCTTACTACGGTTCCCGAAAATCCATCTAGGGTATTTTGATTGTGCTTGAAGTAATATGTTTTATCTTTTCTTATAAGGTTCAATCCACCATCTGAAGTTCCTATCCAAAGATCATCATCTTCTTTATAAATTGAAAAAATGACATTGTCATTCAACAAATGTTCACCTCTTTGGTTCTTTGAAATATTCTTAAAATACTGTTTATCTAAATCAATTAAATTGGGGTAGTTTGCGGTTCCAACTAATATTTTATTTTTTGAAATTTTTAATAAAGCTTGTACGGTTCCATTACTCAGTCCGTTTTTTTTATCATCAGAATATAGAATTTTCTTCAAAATGCGTTGATCAATCCAATCAAAGAGATAAATGCCATTTCCGGTTCCGATCCAGACACTACGTTCATCATTTTCCAAAAAGGCCAATACGTGTTTCGTGGCCATCTCATTAGCTGTGCTTAACTCTATTAGCTGCACTTTTTGGTTGACAATATCATACAGGTGAAACCCAAAATCGCCACCAATTAATAAATGATTTTCTGTACGGTAGAATGCCTGAACATTACCTTGTACTTGAGCCAAGGGTTTGGCACTGGGGATTTTTAATTTATCAGGATTTAACTTATAGATGTTTCCCTTGGTATCACCAACCCAGAGATTTTGTTTAGCATCTAAAAGCATTCCTGTAATTGCTTTTCCTTTGAGAAAATTTTCTTGAATGATTGCGTTGTTATCGGTAAAGGTTAATTTATGAAGCCCTGAAATTCTTGACCCCACCCAAATATTATTTTGGTCGTCTTGTGTTAAGGCCGTTATGATTTCATTACTATTCGAAGATTCTATGAGCTTTACTCTTTGAAATAGCTCTAGTTCGGGATCGTAATAATTCAAACCACTATTTATGGTTCCAACCCAAATTTTACCCGTTACATCTTCAAGCAATTTGTTTATTAAATTACCTGATAGGGTTAATGAATCTTGTTCGTTATATTTAAAATGATCAAATTTATTTCCGTCAAATTTGTTCAAACCATCTTGTGTTGCTATCCAAATAAACCCTGATCTATCAAGCAATAAATCGTTGGAGGATACTTGTGAAAGCCCGTCTTCTAAAGTATAATACTCAATATTAGGTTTATTGGTTTGAGAAAAGGTGAGATTACATAGTAAAGCCAAAACCCAAAGGACATACTTAGAATTGGGTTTTTTTTTCATTCGTATTTTTTGGTTGATTTTGTTTTGGTTGAATTAACCCAATTGAAATTGATAGGGAACGCCAATCACACTAAGAATCGAAAATAGATGAGTTGCTCGCCTCCAAGGTAGCGAATTTAACAAAGCACACCTTTAAACTTTTTAAAACTGTGCCGTCGGAACAAAACCCCGCGCAAATTGTCTATTATTCTGTGTAAACGGTAGGATTAGGATAAAAGGCCTTATTGCTTTTTTTATCAATTTTAATTGAATTTAAATGGTACTCAGAAACCACTTGAAGTCGTATTTGAATAGGAAATTACGATTTGGTAAGTTTTCCTTTCATCTTTAGACGCCAATATATAATATATACTGTTCCAATTACAGAGGGTAATACCCAAGCGGTAATGGTCCATAATTTGAGCCCTGCAACAATGAACGCTGTAATAGAAGCAATCATGCCAGCAATCATGTGTGTTAAGTGTGCCAATAACCAAGCGTCTTTTTCCGCTTTAAAGTTTTTATAAAATAAGAAGTTTTTGATTGTCAAGAAGAGCCCTAATCCACCGAAAACCATGTACAGAACATTATCAGGAACCTGAGTGAAGAGACCATAAATCCCATAGCTTAACATAAACACCGAGAATACCATCATGCTCAGTGAAATACCCAAATCAATGGATTCTGCTTTGAGTTTTTTACGTGATTTGAAAGTCAATGCACGTCTACCTATTAAAACGAGATAAATTGTAAATAAGGAAATAAGAAACAGGAATAGACTTTTGTGGCCGGGCATCCATGCAATGGGTATAATTATGATACAACTTGTAATCATTGAAATAGCAAAAACTTTGCCCATCTGTTTATGACGCTTGCCTCCTTTTGTCACCGTCATACTTCCGATACCGGTTAGGAGACCGAGGCCTCCGAAAAATGCATGAATGTAAATGCCAATAGTAATGATTTGTTCCATGGTTGGTTTGTTGGTTACAGTCCAAAAGTCGGTCTATAATTAACAAGTTAGAATTTTTTATTTCTGAATTGTTGTTTTGGATAGATGGAGAGTCAAGTATTGAAGTTATCCTGCAATAATTTCCAAAGCATTTACTAAATCATCTATCTGTTTCTTGGTAATGAAAATAGCAAAAGAAAGACGAACCGCATTGAGTCCGAATTTGCTCATGGGACGGCTGTCGATGCCGTAATCATCAAAAAGACGATTTTTTACTTCTTGAACATCTTTGCCTAGGACCTCTACCACTTGAATTCCTGCGGAAAGGGAATCCAATTCCGGAGTCTTTAGTACCAATTTTTCGTTGTCCTTAATCTTATCCCTGAAATAATGTTTTAGTTCGTAAGTGCGGTCGTGTATTTTTTGAGTCCCTATAGCATTTCGATAATCAAGCGCAGCTCCCAATCCCAATACTTCGGGAAGATTTCTGGTATTGTAATTTTCCAATCTTCGGATGCTGGTATCTTCATATCCACGCGCTACAATAAGTGGTTTTAGATATTTTTGACTTTCTTGTTTGGCATAGAAAATACCGACACCTTTGGGAGAGAACAGCCATTTGTGGGCACTTACAGTATAGAAATCGCAACCGATATCTTTTAAATCAATATTGAACATGCCGGTGCCTTGTGCACCATCAACAGCAACCAAAATACCTTTTTGATGAGCCAGTTCAGTCACCTCTTTTATGGGAAGTATCATTCCATTAGTATTGACCAAATGACAGATAGAAATTACTTTGGTTTTTGGTGTTATTGCTTTGCGATAGACGTCTACAACTTCCTCAACACTTTTAGGTAAAATGGGTAGGGTAGGAGTTACGATTTTTATTCCCTTGGATTCTTGCCAATATTTCCAGGGGTTCAACGCGCTGGTATGTTCATGGTCTGCGGATATGATTTCATCTCCTGGTTGCAAATCCATACTACTTGCAATGAGGTTCATGCCTTCTGTAGTGTTATGTATTAAGGCAATTTCTTCTTTGGAGACTGAGAATAAATCAGCAGTTTTTTTACGAACTTCCTCAATTTCATTCTTCCAACCACCCCACATATATTTTGAAGGAAAATCATCTAAAGTATTCTGAAAGTTTATGGTGGCCTCACGAATTGGTTTCGGACAAGCTCCAAGCGAACCATTATTGAAATACGTAAGACCTTCGGCAAAATGAAACTGTGATTGTATTGTTTCCCAATAGGCCTCGGAAGCA
This sequence comes from uncultured Flavobacteriaceae bacterium, assembly GCA_947500435.1. Classification (GTDB taxonomy): domain Bacteria; phylum Bacteroidota; class Bacteroidia; order Flavobacteriales; family Flavobacteriaceae; genus Maribacter_C. Next base: position 257,830 of record CANMRV010000007.1, on the reverse strand, counting down.
TCTTTGGATTTTAAATCAGTTAATCCAGATTGAAGTGGTGAATTGGCTTGTGCCCAAATTTGGGTGGGAGTTGCTAATGCTCCGGCTGTTCCAATACTTAGTCTTTTTAGAAATTTTCTTCGGTTGTTGGTCATATTTTAAAGATACCAAAAAGTGTAAAACTTCCTTGAAAAAATACATTTGGTTTTTTCAAGGAAGTCTAGGTTAAGCAATTACTCTAATATCTATTGGAATTACTTCTTAACCTTCTTCTTTATTCAAGGGCGAATGGTGCTCGGCAACAATTTTCCATCCGTCACTTGTTTTTAAGAATAGCAAGGATATTTGGTCATTTACCACGACAAGGTCTTCACCGAATTTTAAATGAAAATCAGAATGAAAGGTTACGTTAGCGACTTCACCATAGACAGCTATTTGCAGGTCTCTAGAATCAAATTTCACAACTTCGGTAAGTGCACCGAAAACTTCACGTTCATAGGTCTCATTACCTGCACTACCAACACGGGGTTCTCCCTTATTAAATTCGGTGAACTTTGGGCTGTAGGCGTGAAGGGAAATCAACTTATCCATATCGCCGTCTTTAAGACTTTGTGCAATTGTGCCGATGGTTTCCATTATTTCTTGTTTTGATTCAGGAAATTCATCGTTTAATAAATCTACGGGTGCCATTTCTGATTGTGCCGTGCAACCTGTTGTGAAAAGTGCTAATAACAGCATACTAGCTAGTGTTACTTTTGATTTCATAATGAAAGTTTTAGTGATTATTTTTAAGTGAAGTACAAGACTATCTCGCACCCATATTTGAATAATCCAAAAATGGGAATAAGGGATAAACGCTACCTAACAATCATGTGGCAAGCTTGTTAAGCTTTTGTCCATGAATTTAAATTATGATGCAGAACCTTTAAATGATGTTGAAAAGATAATTTGAAGGATTAATTTTCTGAAAAGGTTTTAATCGGTATTCCGATACTAGAAAACCCAACTTTTTCATAGAGATCTTTGTAGCGTGGATCTTTTCTAATTGGGGCTAACAAAGGTTCTTCTCTTAGCCAAGTCATTTCTACCTCATGTCTGTCATAGGATTTTTGGAGCCAATCAAGAGCTTTTTCATAATCCTTTACAGCACAATAGTACATCGCCAAAAACCAAGCGGGGCTGCCTGATGAATTTTCAAAGTAACTGGTGTATAGTTCTGTCAAATAGGTGCTGGTAAGTTCAGAATCGCCATCCATTTGAGCATATATAGCATTCAACCACATCAATATGGGTGGGTAATCTGAAAATTGCGATAATATTTTTCCAAGTTGAACCTTTGACTTTTCATATTCGCCTAGGTAGTAATACAGTTTTGCAGACTCTCGTAAATAAAACCAGTTGCCGTTATACAATGGGTCCGTTTGGGTTAATAACTCTCTAGCTTCATTAGCAGAACCCAAATAAAACATTGCCTCTGCTCTATAAAACGGATAAAATACATTTGAAGGGTCATTGATGCTAAAACGTTCAACTGCCTTAAGGGTTTCTTCAGGTCTTCCGGTTTTAATGGGATAATCAAGTGAAATAACGGACGGCTTGTCATTTACAGAATTGCTCACTATATTTTTATAAGACTGTTCAACAAGTTCAAAATTCCAATCATAAAAAAACCTTCCTGTATTAAGTTCTTCGGCTACTCGTTGATTGTCTGGTTCTATTTTTAGAGCTTGTTGTAGTAATACCTTTGCATTACTCCAAGCCATTTGCTGATCGTAAAAACCCCAAACTGATCCGCCCATATGCCAAACATTAGCCATGTCTATATAAGGTTCTACAAAAATCGAATCTGCTGCAATTGCCTTTTTATAAAGGTTGATAGCATTTGAATATGATAGTTCGTTTCCTTTTTGCTTTTGAAACTCTCCTTGAAGATAATAGGAATACGCCTGTTTGCTTTTAGTTGGTACTTTTTTAATAGCGACCATTTCGTTTTCAGAGATGGTAGCCCTCATATTTCTGGCAACTGCCTCGACCACTTCGGCCTGCATTTCAAAAATTTCGTCGCTTTTCCATTCCCTGGTGTATTCTTTGGACCAGAGATGCACATTGGAACGCCCATGAATTAGTTGCAGATTTATCTTGATTTGATTCCCAGAAATTTGGAGATTTCCCTGAAGAAGATTCGCAACACCTAACTCCTTGGCGATTTCATTGATAGGTTTTTCGTTCGTCTTGTATTGTAGCGCTGAAGTAAACGGAATCACTTTTTCAATAGCGTTAACCTTTGTAAGTCTTGAGGTCACCGCATCGGTCATACCATCTGAAATATATTCCAAATCGGGGTTTCCTGTCCAGTTTTTAAAGGGTAGTATGACTATCGATTTTTCATCAATAGTATTGTTTTCATAAGTCTGAACCGATTCACTGACAGAAGTGTCGTAAATATAGAAAGCAGCAATGGCACAGAATATGAGAAGTGTTGCAAGAATTAGGATATTCTTGAAACCATTTTTTTTAGATTTTGATACAGCAGTTTCAGTATTTAAATCACGCTCTTTTTTCGAAGTGTAACTTTCGCCGTGTTCTTCGATTTCAGTGGGAATTCTCGATTTAACTTCACCAGGCGTATATCCATGGAATTTATGAAAACAGGTATTGAAATAAGTCGCACTGCTAAAGCCAACCCGGTAAGCAACTTCTGAAGCCGTTACGTCTTCTAGCCTCAGAATTTCTAGGGCTCTTTTTAATCGATACTCTCTGATAAATTGGCTTGTTGAGATACCAAGTTGTTTGTGTAATTTCCGATGAAGACTAGATCGGCTCATGCCAACCGCTTGCGCAAGACTACCAACCCCAAACTGGTCGTTGTTCAGATTCAATTCGATTTCTTTGGTAAGTTTATCTACCAGTGTTACCCATGATGATTTCTTTTGAAAATCATTGAGGGGATTGTCATCTGAACTCATTTACAAATCTAAATTTCCTAGGGGGAAGCGAGACAAGATAAACAAATTAACAGAATGTAGATAACTACAATAGCAGTCACTTTACGATTATAACTCTAAATCTCTGATTTTTTCCAGGAACAGAAAGTCCGCAATCTACTTACGGTCACTATCAATTTTTATCAAATTCGAATGGCCTTTCGCAATCATACGAGAGCGATCTGCATTCCAAACTTCACAGGAGGTGTTAATAATCTGATTCCCATTTTTGGTTATGGAAGCAACGGCGATAATGGTTTCTCCTGCTTTAGCGGAAGCAAAATAATCGACAGCCAGATTAACTGTTGTATACATATGAGGTTTACCAAGTGAAAATACCGCGGCGCCAACGGCATCGTCAATGATAGCCGCTGTTGTGCCTCCATGTATAATACCCATGGGATTAGTCATTTCTTCTCGAATTACATAGGAGAATTCCAGTTTTCCCGCCTCTGCGCTCAGCAACGTAGGGTTGAGCCAACGCATTAAGGGTGAAATGGACTTTGAAGAATCTTGTCCCACTAAGGACTCAAACATTGCAAGGGCTTTATTCATAAGCTAAAAATAATGCTTCTATTTGTTTTTACTTCATAAGGCCTTCCTAAACTTGCCTTTTACTTTTAGTCTCCAATAGATAATAAAAACTGTACCGATTACAGATGGCAATACCCAAGCCGTGATGGTCCAAAAGTGGAGTCCTGCAACGATAAATGCTGTAACCGAAGCAATCATTGCACCCATCATATGTGAAATGTGATTAAGCAGCCAAGCGACTTTTAGCTCCTTAAACGTTTTGAATAATTGAAAATTTCGATACACCAAGAAAAGTCCTAGACCCCCAAATACCATATATAAAATATGACTTCCCACTACAGTGAAGAACCCTCTAGCACCATAAACAATCATGAAAATGGAGAATATTGCCATTCCGTAGTTCAAAACTTTCTCGATTACTTCAACCTCTGTTTTCTTTTTTGATTTAAAGGTCAGTGCTCGATTACCAGATAAAACCATAAAAATGGTAAACACTGAAATCAGGAAAAGGAATAGGCTTTTATGCCCTGGTATCCATGAAATTGGAATTGAGATAAGACAGCTGATAATCATGGCATAGGAGAAAATCTTCCCCATTTTTTTGTGCAATTTACCGCCCTTTTTAACTGACATACTGCCAATTCCGGTAATTAGTCCTATCCCGCCAAAAAAAGCGTGAATATATATTAAAATGGTGATGGTCTGTTCCATATGGTGTTTTAGTTGGTTTCTTTGTCAAAAGTGGCATTAATAATTGAAAAATCGAGGTCCTTTATACCGAACTGTGGCTTTTTATAGATAAACTGCTGAATTTGTTCTTTGGAGTTTCAATTCTTTGAATATAATGGATTCCCTATATTTGGATTATACCAATTAATAGTATCAAAATGAAAATAAGAACCCTCTTTACGATTACAAGTCTTCTTCTAGTTTCTCTTTTAATGAACGCTCAAGATGCGAAAGCTTTGGAAGGCTCATGGAATCTTAGCATCACCGAAGATGGAAAGGAAGTCCCTTCTTGGTTAGAAATTAGTCATTCTGGAAACAATACTTTGGTGGGTCGTTTTTGCTATAAGTTCGGTAGTGCAAGACCTGTCGCCGAAATCGAAGTCAACGACGGAAAATTCAGTTTTTCAATCCCCAAACAATGGGAGCCGGCAGGTTTTGATATGCAAATCATAGGAATGCAAGATGGTGATGGATTGAAAGGTAACTTAGTTTACACGGATGGAAAAGTATACCCGTGGACTGCTTCTCGTTCTCCAAAATTAGCGTACAATGAGAATCCGAAATGGGATAAGGAAAGAAAACTTTTTAATGGTAAAGATTTAAGTGGATGGACACCCATGGGCGAAAACCAATGGGTAGTTGAGGAGGGTGTTTTGAAGAGTCCGAAATCTGGAGCAAATTTAGTAACAGATGAAAAGTTCACGGATTTTAAATTGCACGTTGAATTTAAATATCCAAAGGATAGTAACAGCGGAATTTACCTACGCGGACGCTATGAGGTTCAAATAGCCGATAATATTGGTTTAGCGCCTTCAAGTTTGTATTTCGGGGGTATTTACGGATTATTGACACCCAATGAAAATGTTGCGAAATCGGCAGATGAATGGCAAGAATATGATATTACCCTTATTGGGAGACGAGTGACTATAGTTGCCAATGGAAAAACCATTATAAGCAATCAAAATATTCCTGGAATGACAGGCGGCGCTTTGGATAATAATGAAGCTGCTCCTGGGCCGCTTATGATTCAAGGTGATCATGGACCTGTGGAACTGCGGAATATTGTGATAACTCCTGTAAAGTAGTATTGCTGAAAAACTATTTTAGGTAGTCCATCACATTTACTGTCTCATATTTTGGACTTCTCCCCATGAATTCGCCTAAAAAAGCAGTGTAACTTCCTCCGGAGAGTATGAATACCCGGTCGTCTGTAGTCATTTGAATTCGGTTTAAATTGGAATAGATACGTAAGTTTCTTTGATAGTATTTAGCCGCCTCATCAGCACCTTCAAAACTATTTTCGGTTCCGGCAAATGCCAACATATCAGCATTGACATTAATTAAGAAATCTAAAAACTTAGGGTTATTATATAACTTCAACTTTTCCAGCAGCGATAGTTGGTCATGGTCGACATCAATTTCTGGGTGAAAAGCAAAAGGGTTTTAATAATAGTCATTATAGGTTGTGGAGTCTATTGCATTCTCAATTTCTTGGCCAATGTTATAATTGTATCCCATTTTATGATCTATTCCGTATATGGACTCCAAATTACTTAAACGGCCTACTTCAAAAGCTACCATTCCCACTTCGCCATAATATTTAGATACTTTTGAAGGATTGGCTAAATACTCCTGATACCTTTGATTGAGTTCTTCATTTTTACCCAACGGAACTTCTACACATATGATCGTCGGTTTGAACTCAGAGATTAGTTGAGCTATTTTTTTGGCGTCATTTTGATTTTTCTTGTCATTCTCATCAAAATCAACACTAGTTGCATCAGATGTGGCACCCATATGAAATGTGGCAAAATTCAATACTTGAACTTTATCGATGGCATCGGTACTGTCGATCAAAGTAATTGAAGTTTCAGTTTGAAGTATTTCTGTTGAACTAGACGAAACTTCTTTACATGCGGCATTGAGTAAAAGTAAAAATAGGAAGGTATATGTTTTCATAAAGCGGTATTTGTACTATAGACGCAACTCTTTTACGAATTGTTACTGAATTAGTTCTTTTTTATTTCCGCTTGCAAGTACACGGTAGTGTTTTCCTTGTTCAATCAGTAAGCCTTCAGAATCTTGATATGGCCAATTTTTGTAATAGTCGTTCGGATGCTTTACATCAATGGCGATGACTTTACCGTTAAAGTGGCTTTTTACTTTTGATTGAATGGTATGGCCTACGACAACGGCATTTGCATCAAATTTTTGAATTCCTTTTTCCACATCTTCCTGAGAGAGGTCATCTTTGAAATAGCCACGATACCAACAGATTCCTTTTTTAGATGAAAGTACCAATTGCTCAATATTTTTTTCAGGCTTGGGAAAATATGATTTGTAATAATTATTTCTATTTATGCGATTGAGATCATCCAATGTTACGTCATGATTCGCAATATCCGGATGAATTCCGCCATGTGTAAAAAGAACCCCGTTAATACGTTCTATGGTGTTTTTGCTCGACATCCATTTTCCAATGAACGAATCCTTGCTGTACAAATCGTTATGGTGCTTTCCTAAAATAGCGGCCACCCCGTAGTATTTTGGAGAAGCGGCTTCATATTTGCCTTCCATGTTTTTTAGTTCATGGTTTCCTAAGATAAAATGTACATTTCCGCCTTTTTGTTTTGCGTCTTGTTCCAGTTTGTAAATGAACCAAAGCACTTGTTTTGTAGAAAAACCACGGTCGACAAAGTCCCCGACCAAAACCAAATGTCCCTTCCCGAATGTCCAATTTAGTTTGTCATCAATTACCTTATTCGTAATTAGAAAGTCCCGGAATGTTTTAAAACTACTTTCAATATCCGAGATGGCCAAAATGGGCTGGTTATCATCATAGATAGATTCTGGACTTTGAAATTCGGACTTTAGCTTAAACTCAAATGCGGTAGAATCCAAGGGGAAAAAGCATCTGGCAGATATTTCAGAACGTGTGCTATGAGTTTTTTGTTCTACGTAAAAACCATCCGTTTTGTTTCCTCCTAAATAATTGACTTGTAGTGTACTATCATTTTCATAAAAGACATAAGGGCCTTCCTTATCCAAGTTGAATTTTGAAGGATTATCTCCGTAACTAATGCTGCCATTCTCATACAAAAGAACACTTAATCCTATTATTAATAGAATAGCTATTGTTCCGAATATGTGTTTTAAGTACCTCAAGATTCTTTTTTTCATTGGAATTGATTTTATAATTACTGTCCGTTTTTTGATTGATGCTGTAAAAGTATTTTTAGGATGGAACAGCAAAAACTTTTTGTGATGAGAACAGTGCTTTCTGGGATACAATCACTAGAAATTCGGACGAAGTCTTTTTATCCCCAGATTCTGGTTTTATAACACTCAAAAATGATGGTACATCACTATTTCTTATGAACCGCAAAGATTCTGATACTTTTGTGGTATGATATCACTTTTAAAAAGTAAAAATTGGCTTGCGGTTCGAATCATAGTTTTTATCTCTATTGCAATTCCAGTTGGAATTATCGCTTATGAATTCATCATTCTAGGTAAGGATTCCGTGGTTTTTCTTGCTGATTATCCTTCCGCAGTGGCCATCGGCGTTGTCATATATTATGGGGTCCTTCTTATTCTTGGTTTGCTTTGGGTTATTAAGCAGTTAAAGGAAGTTCTGAAACTGCGAAATGAGAATAAGAAAAATGAATTGTCTCATCTGCAAAGTCAGGTAAATCCACATTTCTTTTTTAATATGTTGAACAATCTCTATGGTTTGGTGGATAAAGATTCTAAAAAGGCACAGGAACTTATTTTAAAGCTGTCAGACCTCATGCGGTATAGTATTTATAACGGACAAGAGGATTCGGTCTCTCTTGAAGAGGAAATCAAATACCTCAAGAATTATATTGAGCTGCACCAAATGCGGTATCACAAAAAGATTGATGTTGAATTGAACACGAATATTACGGAATCAGGCTATAAGGTCAAGCCCTTATTGTTCATTATCCTTTTGGAAAATGCCTTTAAACATGGCGTCGAGAATTTAAGGGAAGATGCCTACGTAAAAGTGAACATTAAAAGCGGAGATAATCAAATTCATTTTTCAGTAGTAAATAATTTTGAAGCGGCATCGATTTCGGAAACGGGAGGTATTGGTTTGAAAAATTTAAAAAGAAGACTTCAATTGGTTTATCCCAATAAACATTCCCTATCTTTCTCTAAAGCTGAAGGCGTTTACGTAGCTGAATTGAACTTAACTGTAGCATGAAATATCTGATTATAGATGATGAGCATATGGCCCATGAAATCATCAAGGGGTATTGTGATGTATTGCCTAATCTGAAACTGATGAAGCATTGTTATGATGCTTTAGAAGCTTTAGAATACTTAAGCAAACATTCTGTAGACCTTATTTTCTTGGATTTGAATATGCCAAAACTCAAAGGCTTTGAATTCTTGAGGACTTTGTCTTCCCCTCCCAAAGTTATTGTTACCACGGCCTATCAGGAATTTGCTTTGGAAGGATATGAATACGGAATAGTAGACTATCTGCTCAAACCCTTTGGTTTTGAACGTTTATTGAAAGCTGTCAACAAGGCTTCAGTTTCGAAATTTGCTAGTGTTAGGAAGGAATTGAACCCTGAAGGTTCCGAAGGGAAAAGCATTTTTCTATATAGCAATAAAAAGTACATTCAGGTGCGACTTGATGAAATCCTTTTTGTTGAAGCGGCTGGAAATTATTCCAAAGTAGTAAGAGAGAATAGTACTATTCTGGTGCGTGAGAAGATTTCAGATATGCTGGATTTGCTTTCGAACTCGACTTTTGTTCAAGTTCATAAATCGTTCATAGTTGCTAAGATTTATATTGATAGTATAGAAGGAAATCAGATTAGTATTGGAGAACATAAGATTCCTATTGGGAAGTTGTACAAAGGAAATATCAATGCCTTGTTAGGATGATTTAGATTCACAAAAGCCCTACCATTAAAAACCCGAGATAAGTACCGAGGGCATTCCCTAAAGTTCCGACCAGAATTCCTGGAAGGATAAGTTCTTTTCTTTTAAAAGATTCTGCCAGGGCAATGGCGCTGCTACTCCCGCCTATATTGGCTTGACTGGCTATCGCCACCATTTCCCAATCACGAAATGTGATTCCTCCAAGCATGATGATCACAACACCATGAATCAAAACTGCCAAAGAGGTGAATAGGAATAAGGTCCATCCGACTTCTTTGAGCTCGACGACGGCGCTAATCTCGCAGTAGGCTCCGATAACCGCCAGAAATAGGAATATCAAGTAGAGGCCTAGCGTATGACTTCCTTTAAGTTTTGAAATCAATGGGACTTGCGCCAATAAAATTCCCAGCGTAGATAAAATCAATATAAACGGAACATTTGGGAGCAATAATCCTATCAACTCCGAAATATAAAAGGCAGCTATTCCCAAAAATAGCAACCACATTAATGAGGTGAAGTCCATTTTATCCTCCTCCTCTTTGTCATTAGTCTCATCAGTTACTTTGGATTCAATTTTTTTATCTTTCCAGAAGGTTCGTAAAACCACTGGGAATAAAATGTTTATAATAATCCATATCGCAGTGACCACATTGTCGACGGCAATGGTTCCTGCATACAAGGCTCCCTGTTCTTGAAAATTATATTCTAACGCCACTGCGTTGAAGTTGACGCTTCCCCCCGTATATGTGCCAGTAAGCATTCCGGCAATAATATTGGCATTTTCACCCAAGACCTCCTCAGGGGTAATCAGATACCAAGCTGCCAGAATTCCCAAAACCGTTGCCAAAGAACCTATCAAGAAAAGGATAATCATCGGTGCTCCAGCCTTCTTAATGGATTGTAAATTTACATTCAACAACAAATAAAATATGGATATCGGTGCCAAATAAGTAAAGATTCCGCTATACAAGGGAATACTATTTGAAGCTGAGGGAATGAGTTTAAGGTTGGCAACGACTGCCGTAAATAGTATAACAAGCAAAGCTGCACCCAATTTTCCGCCCAGTTTGGTTTTACCGGCATACCTCGCCAAAATGACCATTAAACATAAAACTGCCAGAACGTAAACGGGATTTTCGATAAAGGTCATTGGCTAAAGATAGGAAAGTAGGTTTTGATATTAAAGACGATGACCAGGTAGGACTATTTATTTCTGGGATTCTTGTAAATAAAAACAGCTTTTTAATACCTGTTTTCATACAATATTTACACAAATTATCTGTTTGGTAATAAGCGCGTTAGCTAAAAAAATGACAGGCTGACCAACTATACGAATAAAACCTACGTCCTATGAAAACTTTAAACCAACTATTTGGGTTTGCATGCATTGGCCTTTTATTGGCTTCTTGTAGTGCAACAAACCAATTGACAATGAGTGCTGTTGAACCAGCTCCGGTTCATATCGCTTCAGATGTTCAACATATTGGTATTATTAACCGAAGCCTTCCCGCAGAAGGAAATCACGGTATCGATACCATAGACAAAATATTGACCGCTGAAGGAAAAAATCTTGATAAACATGGTGCTGAGGCTTCTTTAGCTTCAGTAAAATCTGAATTGGAACGTTTACAGCGTTTTGATAAAGTGGCCATTTTAGAGGATATTCCTGAAGTTAGAAAAGGTTTAGGTGTATTGCCTGCGTCCTTGACTTGGGATCAAGTAGATAAAATTTGCGAGGAGCATGATGTTGACGTTTTGTTCTCCTTAGCATATTACGATACAAATACTAAAGCTTCGGTACAGGCTACTGAAATGGAGATTCCTAATCCGGTAGGAATAAAAGCTAAGGTTCCAGCGGTTTCATTAACACTTCGTACTCAAATTCAAAACGGATGGAGAATCTACGACCCTGCAACAAAGGAAATTTTGGACGAATATTCGTTCAATAACAACTTGGTTAATAGCGGACAAGGAATTAATCCAATGAAAGCAGTTAAGGCTATTATGAATCGTAAAGAAGCGGTTGTTGAAACGAGCAGTCATATTGGCGACTATTACGCTAGACGCATTACGCCACAGTCGCGAAGAGTTACTCGTGACTACTTCGTAAAGGGAACCGACAAGTTCGAAATCGCTATGCGAAGAGCTCAAAGTGGTAAATGGGATAGTGCAGCTGAACTTTGGAAAGAAGAAGTTTCGAATCCTGATGGAAAGATTGCGGGTCGTGCATGTTACAACATGGCGATTATCAACGAAATCAATGGAGATTTGGACAAAGCTTTAGATTGGGCACAACGTTCTTACTCTGATTACGATACGAAGGAAGCGCTTCGTTATGTTAACATTTTGAAGTACAGAATGGCGCAAAAAAGAGAATTGAACCGACAGTTGGCAAAATAAGCTGAAGTCAAATAGTATAAGAAACGCCAAGCAATTTGCTAGGCGTTTTTTGTTTAAATTCTTCTGTTAAGGCAATTCAACACTTTGTTAAAATTTGATTTTTAGCGCAACGAGTCTAGCAATTCCCCATCTTTGTAGAATACAATTTAACCCTAATCTTATGAAAGCAAAGTTTTTACTTCTGTTTGTAGCCGTTTTGTTTTTTGGCTTGAGTTGTGATGATCCAAATGATTCAAATGACACAATACCCCAAGATCCCCTCGCCGGAGTCTGGCATTTGAAAAATGTTAGTGGAGGAATTCAAGGTATTGATTTAGATTATGATCAGGGTGATGTAAGTTGGAATTTTATAATGGATGAAAGCACCTTGGAAGTCGAATCAAACATTCTCACTGATGGTCCGAAAAGTATATACCAAGGACTTTTAAAAGGAATTTACGCAGTAGGATTCGATGAACAAGATACCACTCGTACCCTTCAAATATTAGGGGCGAAATTCCGTGTCTTGGAAATAGATGAAAAGAGTACTTTGGTAATTGATGATGGTGTAGCAGCGGATGGTTTTATTCGAACCTTTGAAAGGTAGGTTTGCAGAACTCAATTACTTTTTAGTAATTTCTTTACCTATTCTACTGTATTCTTGCTGAACCTCAGTGGGCATGTGTCGCGCTCCGATTGCGCTTACATCATCAAAGCCACTTGGCCAAAAATAGCCGAGAATAGCAATGGTCTTAGGCTCGGATTTTGCCAGTTCGTAATAACTATTGGCAACACTGGCCATTTCTTCAAGGGCTATTTCTCCAAAGTCACCATGTGCGAATTCTATATAATGGGTGTCCATTATTAAAATCAGATTTTGTTCTTCGGACAGCTTCGATTTTAGAACATTCAATTCCGAAATAAAAGTGGCATCATTTTTTGGGTCTTTGATAAAATAATGGTCAAAGCCGACCCAATCCACTGAGGCGGGAATTTGAAAATCGTTCAAAGCCGGATAAGCTTCCACAACCATAACGGTAATACCTGGAATCGTAAGTTTAACATAATCTGAAACCTTCTTTAGTTCCGAAAAGCTAATGCCATTCCAAGTAGGCTCTTCACCAACGTAAAGTACCTGCACTAAATCTTGATTTACATATAGTGAGTTTAAACCTAGAAACATATCCCAGCGTTCTTGGGCGTCAGTTCTTAGGCGATAGTCTGTCCCTGAAGGGGCATTGGTGCCTTCTACTTCAAAGAAGAGTTCATGCAGGTGAAGAACGCTCTTCATTTGAAGTGACTCCATGGCCTTCATTCTGTCAACAATATTATCCGTAGGGCTTACCACCAAAATATCTGCCATATTTGAGAAAGGAGCTACCTCGTCATTATAGTTGCTTTTGGTATCTGAATCTGTTGGGTCATCCCAAAAAGTGTCAACCAGGGTAAAACCAAAGTACTTAATATGTTCAGCTGGTGGACTATTTTGAGGTGTGTCGTCCTTAGAACTACACCCTATTAGGAAAAGAAATAATGTTGAGAAAATGAGTACCCTATATTTCATATAGAATCTGACGTCGAATTTAAATTAAAGTTACAGGAGAGGTTAGGAGAGTCTATCAGCCTTAGCTTTCCAATTATTCGTTAATAACCGACAGCCCCACTATCAGGTTGTGCGGAGTCGGAGGCACCTGTAAAAATCTTTGTTTCCGGGTCATACGTAATTCCCATCAAAGCGCCCATATTGTTTCTTTCCCTTAAGGTATGACCTTTTGCTTCAAGCGCTTTTTTAGTGTCAGGGGATAACAAGTATTTTTCATAAACGATTTGGTCAGGAAGCCATTGATGGTGAATTTTTAAAGCCTCAATGGCTTTGTGGACTGGCATTTCAAATTCCAAAACATTCAATACAGTTTGAAACACGGTATTAATGATAGTTCTACCTCCCGGACTTCCGATTACTAAATAGGGTTTTCCATCTTTTCCGACTATAGTTGGCGTCATGCTTGAAAGCATCCTTTTTTCAGGTTCTACTAGATTCGGAGCTGTACCAATTTGTCCGTTACTTTTGGTTATACCAGGTTGCGGATTAAAATCTCCCATTTCATTATTGAAGATAAAACCCAATTCATTAGACCCCATTTGCGAACCAAAACTGTACTCCAATGTATACGTTAATGATACTGCGTTTCCGTCCTTATCCATGATGGAAAGATGGGTGGTGTTTTCGCCATCATAGAGTCTTCCAAATTTTGTAGAGTCACTTACTGAGGCTCTTGTCATGTCAATTCCTTGAAATCGCTTTTTTGCAAATTCTTTGGATGTCAGTTTATCCAAGGGTATGTTTAAATTAAAATCAGGGTCACCCAAATGCTCAGCTCGGTCCGCAAAGGCTCTTCGCATTGCTTCAGCAACTACATGTAGATGATCAGCGGAATTAAATTCCATGGTTTTCAAATCTACCAACTCCATTAGGTTCATCATTTCAACAAGAGCAACCCCACCTGAACTAGGTGGTGGCATAGAATAAATGTCATAACCTTTGTAGATTCCCTTTATAGGTTGGCGCTCAATTGCTTCATATTTCGCCAAATCTTTTTTTGTGATAATACCGTCGTTCTTTTTCATAAACGCAGCAATCATTTTGGCAGTTTTTCCTTTGTAAAATCCATCTCGGCCTTTATCTCGAATTCGAATTAAGGTTTCTGCCAATTCGGTTTGTTTCCAAATTTCATCGGGTTGGGTTACAGCTCCGTTTTCATTTCTGAAATATCCATCCATAAAAGAGTTCGTATTTCCTTCCTTGGAAAAATATTTGGCAGCATTAAATAAAGACCAATTAAAAGCAAAACCATTTTTAGCTTGGTCAATTGCTGGTTGTAACAAATCTTTCCAAGGGAGTCTACCATATTTTTGATGGGCAAGGAATAGCCCAGCTACAGTTCCGGGCACTCCAATCGCTTTTGCGCTGAAATGGTTAATGCCATCAATGAGCTGACCTTCTTCGTCTAGATACATATCATTGGTAGCCGCAAGGGGTGCTTTTTCTCTGAAGTCAATAGTTGTCGTCTTTCCTGCGGAATTCATAAAGACTATAAATCCACCACCACCTATGTTTCCTGCAGATGGATGTGTAACTGCTAACGAAAATGCCGTGGCGATTGCCGCATCTATTGCATTGCCTCCTTTCTTTAGAATCAAAGCCCCAACTTCTGAAGAGCTTTTGTCCGAAGAAACGACCATGCCATTTTTTGAATAGGTTTGGGCGTTTAGCGTGGTGCTTACAGTTACTAAAAGAGTTAGGAGAATTAAGGTAAAGAATGGTTTTAGGAAAGTCATTGCGGTTGGTTTATAGTTAAATGGTAAGCGTAAGAAGATAGTATTCCAAGTTGATGAAGATAGGAAATTATGATTGATTTAGAGATTGGATACTACCTTGAAAATGGTAAGAATACTTGAGTGGTTTACAGCAAGCCTCTAGCCTTTATCTCTAAATACTTGTTAATCGTATTGATGGTAAGATTTTCGGGCTTGGTCAAAATGGTTTGAATGCCGTATTTACGCAGTTCATTCACAATGAGTTTCTTCTCGTAGATGAATTTCTCTGCAATAGTTTGTTCGAAAATGCCTTGAGCTGTTTCTGCCTCTTGACCCGCATATTCGTTCAACTCTGTGTTTTCGAAAAATATAACAACTAGCAAGTGCTGTTTTGAAATAGCTTGTAAATAGGGAAGTTGTCTGTGAAGGGCATCTAAGGTCTCAAAATTAGTGTAGAGTAACAGCAGACTGCGATGGTTCAAATTTCGCTTTACATCGATGTACAATCTACTGTAATCACTTTCTACGAAATTGGTACGCATGTTATATAGAGTCTCTAAAATAAGATTCATTTGTGAGCTCCGGCGTTCCGCGACTACTCTATTTTCAATCTTGTTGCTAAAAGCGAACATTCCCGCTTTATCCTGTTTTTTTATGGCGATACCGCTAATGACCAATGTAGCGTTAATGGCATAGTCTAAAAGACTGAGTCCATCAAATGGCATTTTCATCACTCGCCCTTTGTCAATTACTGAGTAAATAGGCTGCGATTTTTCATCTTGAAATTGATTCACCATCAACTGGTTTTTCTTGGCAGTCGCCTTCCAGTTGATGTTTCGAATATCATCACCTTGCACGTATTCTTTAATTTGTTCAAACTCCATGGTATGGCCAATACGACGGATTTTTTTCAGACCGTATTCCATCAAGCGATTCGAAAAGGCCATTAGCTCATACTTCTGTAGCTGTAGAAAAGAAGGATAAACCGGAACTTCCTGTTCATTATTGAATGTGTAGCGTTTGGCAACCAATCTAAGGGGAGATGTAGCAAAAACGTTTAAATTTCCAAAAGCATATACACCACGCTCTACCGGACGCAATTCGTATTTGAAAAGCTTTTCTTCTCCTTTCTTTAGGGGGGTAATTATCTCAAAATCACGTTTTTGAAATTGATGTGGAATTTCATCAAGAACCCGAAGTCTAGCATCAAATAAATAGGTGTTGGTTAGCTTAATATCTATCGGGTTTTGATCACCATTGGAAAATTTATCAGGTAGAATACGATCAGCTTCTATGGTTCCTTTTGAGCCAAAGACAAGAATGGTATCTACCAAAATGGTAATGAGAAAAATATAGAAAAAGAGCTTTAGAACCCCAAAAATATCTGGAAATATATACGATAGTATAAACCCGGTGACAAGAACTGCCACCGCGATAAAGAATCGTTTTTCGAGGTATATATTTCTAAAGAGTTTTTTCACAGAAGAAGTTCAAAATTTTGGTTTTATCTAAGGTCTAACGGGGCACCTCTATTCCTTCTATAATCTGCTGAACTACTTTTTCAGCTGTAAAGCCTTCCATTTCTCTTTCGGGAGTTAGAATAATACGATGCGCTAGAATAGGGGCAGCTACTTTTTTAATATCGTCTGGAGTAACAAAATCTCTTCCTGATATTGCCGCAAGGGCCTTGGAAGCATTCATTAGAGCAATTGAAGCTCTAGGTGACGCCCCAAGATATAAGTTTGCATTCGTACGGGTGTCATCTACAATCGAGGCTATGTATTTTATTAGGTTATCCTCTATAATAATCTCCCGAATTGTACTTTGATATTCTGCAATCTCTTTGGCACTTAGAACCGATTCGATCATGCTTTCAACATCTCTGTTCTTCTGATGATGTTTGCTTTCTAAAATTTGAACCTCTTGTTCTAAAGACGGATAATCAACCTTGATTTTGAACAAGAAACGGTCTAATTGCGCTTCAGGAAGTCGATAGGTTCCTTCTTGCTCGATTGGGTTTTGAGTGGCGAAAACTAAAAATGGAGGGGCCATTTCATATTCGGTTCCATCGATGGTAATTTGTCGTTCCGCCATAGCCTCAAAAAGTGCGGCTTGTGTTTTTGCGGGCGCTCGGTTAATCTCATCGATTAAAATAATATTGGAGAAGATAGGACCTTTTTTAAATTCGAATTCCGAAGTTTTTACGTTGAAAATTGCAGTACCTAAAATATCACTTGGCATTAAATCTGGGGTGAATTGAATTCGACTAAAATCCACATTGATTGTTTTAGCCAGTAATTTTGCTGTTACTGTTTTTGCAACTCCTGGAACGCCCTCGATTAGGGAATGACCATCCGCAAGAATAGAGATGATCAGTAATTCAATCATATCCTGTTGACCGATAATGACCTTGCCCAGTTCTGTTTTGATTTTAGCAACTGCATCCCGGAGTTTAGAAAGGTCTATTCGGTTGCTAAATTCTAAAGGATTGCTTTCCTTTTCTGTGTTTTCTAAAGAGGCATTCTCTTGAGTTGCATCTTCCTGCGATGTCTGCTCCTGAGGTATGTTTTCTGGTTCTTGATTTTGTTCTTCCATGCTTATTTTTTGAAGGAGGTTATTTTTTTGTTTAATTCAATTAAATCATGTTCTGTATGCTGTGACCGATTTTTTAGTTGACTGATCAGATCTATTAAATCCTTTACATCGGTCAAAGGCTTGCCAGATTTCGCTGATAAATCTTTGATTGTTTTTTCACTTATCTGAGTTGTGTCGATATAGTAGTGGCTACGCACAAATTCTAAAAAGTAGTTTATTTTTTTCGAAATTAGATTGGTGTAATCTTTGTGCTGGTAGTATAGACTACCAACGGTGCGTGCAAATTCTACCGAAGAATTTTCTAAGGGCTCAATAACAGGAATAATGCGTTGTTCGCGTTTAGTTCTAAAAATAAAAAAACATAACACGCCAACTAAAGTCAGATAATATCCCCATTTCAGGGATGGTTGATTTAGTACAAAGCGCATAGGGGAATCGATAATTATACGACCCGATTTTTTGTAATTATCCCAAAACAAAGTCTTGTGATTTTTTAAATAAGAAAATGAGTTGGACACATAATCTTCGTTACCCGCAAGCATATAGAAATTGGTAAAGGCAAGGGGAGTGACGTTGAGGTAAAAATGACCTTCACCAAATTGAATTTTTACGAAATTTGGCTTCTTTTGGATAGTGTTTTCGGGGTCGCCGTCTAAAGAAAACGTTTCTTCATTGTAGGTGACGTGACCCAAGATTGTAGTGTTTAAGGTGTCTACAGAAGTAAAATGTCTGTTGTACATTCCCTTTGTAAAGGCAAATTTACTTGTTTCGAATTGCGAATTCGTCAGACTTAGCGCTACGGTATCCTCTCGAATGCTGTAACTCGCATCTATGTCTAGATTCAGGGTGTCTGATAAATATCCGCCAAAATAGGTCGAGGCCATGAAAACATCATTTCCTCGGGAAACGTATTCTAATAATTGATCGTATTCTTCTTTGTCAAAACTGATACCATTGTTAACCATCAAATAGTTTGATTTTGATACTGTATCTAATTCTGTCAGGACTTCGTACAAACTTTGATCTACTGAGGTCACTTCTTTATTTGGGAAAAGTGTTGGAAGTTCATTAAATAATACAAAACACCCAAAAGGAATCTTATCACTCGAAGTATATGAAGGACTCCAGTTTAAGGGTTTGGGGCGCACTATCTCAGTCACAATAATTCCAATCAGGACTGCTGCGAAAATGCCAATTATTATTTTTGTTCTTTTATCCAAAATTAGTTGGGTGTCCTTTTTTTTAAATTTGTAAAGTGCTTTTCAGCTGCTTTGAATCCGTTTTCATCTATTTCTTGTTCACCGTACCAGATGTAATCGTACAAATATGATACTTCTTGAAAAAGGGGTTTCAATTCGGTTATTGTAATTTCATTTTGATAGTCGGTGTTTGTCTTTTCATATTCCCAAGTGATAATATTTTTTAAAGAGAGGTTCTTCAAAACTCTGAGATAATGATATCGGACGGCTAGTCGATATTCTTTTTGGGCTAGGGCCTCTTTAATTTTTACATCGAGGTCAATATTTTCAATATGTTCTTCGGATAGATTGATATCAATAAGCGAAGTGGCTTTTTTGGAAAAAATTGAAGTTAGGTTTTCATTCACGAAGAATCGTATTAGGAAGTATAGTGCTAAAATTCCCATAGAGATGTAAATGAGAATTTCTAAAACCTTGAAAAATGCGGGATTTATATTGAAACCAAAAGTATCTTGCAATAGGTTTCTCAACCATAGTAAAAAGCGGCCAATAAGATTTTGAGCTTCTCCTTCAGGGGAGCTATAGTCGAATTCATCACCACTATATTTTTCTGAGAGTTCTTGGCCAAAGGATCGAGATTCTAAAACTTGTGAAATATCTTCAGATAATTGCAAAGAGTCTTTTTCTTCCTGAGAAAATCCGAAGAATGAAAAACAAAAAAATGTTATGAAGAAATAGATTCGTATCACTCGCCTAACTTTCCGATTTCATCGATTTTACTTCTAACATTGGTATTATATGTTTTTTCATGCAATGAGAAGTACAAAAGACCATTCACGAACTGTGTTATACATTGGGAGTATATAAATACAATAAGAAAAGCGCAGGTAGCGAGTGTATAGATAATCGTTGGTAGAATTGACGCGCCTACGTCAACATTATTCTGTACCACATGAAAACTATAGATACCCACAAGAATACCTGGTATCATTAAAACTACGAGTAGTAGAATTCCATTCAGAAGGCCTAATATAAAATTCACGCCGACGGATTTCCAGAAATTATTATACACCAAATTCCATCCTTCGCCGTAAGATTCGGTAACCCCTTTGTTTTCATATAGCAGTGCAAAAAAGGAAACACCAATCCAAGCCGTAATGAAAAACTGAACGATATATTGGGCGAACATTCCTATAATGGGAATTATCGCAAAAATGAAACTTACGATCATAAAACCGATATACAGTACTATTAGCAGAAGAATGAATCCGAAAACGGCACCTAGTTTGCTTTTGAAGAAATCCCAAACTTCTTTTTTGTCAAAGTTATTGCCTTGGTTTTCTTCATATTTAATCATATATCCTCCGGCTAAGCTATAGTTCAATATGGCGACCATTATAAATATGATAAAGAAGAGAATACCTCCGGCTCCCATATAGAGAAGGTAGGATTCGTCCTCAATACCAGAATCACCAAAACCACTATTGTTTTCATTGGCAATCATGCCAACAAAACCGGAAACCAAAAGGTAACTGACTATCAAAAGCCCAATTAAAAAAATACCATTGTAGCTCAAGAATAAATTCGTAAACTTTTTAATGTTCTGTTTCAAGAAATCAAAGTAGGCGGTAACAATGCCGCCTAAATCTCTATTGATTTTAAGTTCAATGAACGAGTTGGGTTGGTTTGTTTGCATTTCTTTTATTTAGAATTCGAGGGTATAAAATATAGTAATACACAATTAGATAAAGGGAACCGCCAATAATCAAGAACGCCAACCAATTTGGCATATTGGAATAGCGCGTAATAAAACCTTCAATAAAGCCGGCAATAATGAAAAAAGGAATAGTACTAACGACTACTTTGAGTCCGTCTTTAGCCCCTTTCATAAATGACACTCTTCGCGAAAAGGTCTTCGGAAATAAAATGCTATTGCCCATGATAAGTCCGGCGCATCCTGCGATAACAATCACTGAAATCTCTATTGTGCCATGAAGCCAAATTTGTTTGTTGGCCTCAAAAAAAACACCTTGGGTATAAAAAAAGGTGATAAAGGCTCCGAGCATAACTCCGTTTGAAAAAAGAATATATACGGTACCTAAACTAGCCATAACGCCAAAAGCAAAAGCTAAAAAACCAACTCTGATGTTATTGATTGTAATACCAAGGAAAGTTCCAATTTCGCTACCTCCCTTGTAAATGGCCGTGGGGTCGCCATCAGCGATATTATTTAAAGTGGTGTTGACGTAGGCATCGCCCAATATCAAACGAACAAAAGTGGTGTCATTTATAGCTGAAATGCTTCCGATAGCTGTGGCAACAGCAAAAATCAGAAAAGTAACCGCTAAGGTTTTGTGGTACTGTTTGAAAAATAGTGGAAACTCTGTTTTCCAAAAGCTAACAATTCTGTTTTTACTTTCCTTTTTGTTCTTGTAAATTTTTTGATGTGCTTGAGAAGCCAACCCGTTTAAATACAATAAAGTCTTACTTTTTTCGTAATACGTCTGTGCATAGGCCAAATCATTGGTTAATTGAATATAACCGTTGGCAAGTTCATCGGGATCAGGGTCAGCATTGAAATTGATAGCCTTTTCAAATGCTATCCATTTTTCCTTATTTTGCTTTACAAAAGCGGCCTCACGCATAAAGTAAGTGGTTAGAATATAAAAATAGTATTAATATGAGCAACCTTCAAGTCAATACAACGCAAAATGTTAACTTGTCGTATACAATTGTAAGTATTGGTGAGCGAATTTTAGCTTTTTTGATAGACGGGTTCATTTTGTATATCTATGCGTATTTGGTAGGATTGATAGCGGATGCAATCGATTTTGCTTTTGACGATCAATGGACGACCATCGGAATAGTGAGTCTTATATTCTTGCCGGCCATGAGCTATTCTCTAGTGATGCATAGTTTATTTAATGGTAGAACTGTTGGTAAAATGCTCTTAAAAATACGGGTGGTTCGTTTGGACGGAAGCCCTGTACATTGGTCTAATTATTTAGTGCGTTGGATGCTACGTTTAGTTGATATCTGGATTTTTGTCGGCTCTATTGGCCTACTAAGCATTCTTTTCTCAGAACGAAGACAAAGGGTAGGTGATGCCGCCGCAGGAACGGTTGTCATAAGCACAAAGAATAAAACCAAAGTTTCACACACTATTTTGGAAGAAGTAGAAGAGGCCTATTCGCCTGTTTTTACTAATGTAACCGTGTTATCAGACAAAGATGTTCGTTTGATTAAAGACACCTATCTTATCGCCCAAAAGAGTCATGATTTCAAAACCCTTAAAACCCTTAGAGATAAGGTAGAAAGTTTGTTGGGTACGAAATCCGAATTGTATGACAAGCAGTATATTGATACCGTTTTGAAAGATTATAATTATTTCACACAACAACTGTAAAAGTTTAAATTCAAGCTTCAAATTTCTGAAAGTGTTTTTGTTGATAGTTTCATGCCGATAAAACTCTAGTTTTGAACACTGAACACTGAACACTGATTAAACCATGTTCTATCTCACCATCGACATTTTAGGAACCATTGCCTTTGCCATCTCAGGGGTATTAGTCGCGATGGAAAAGAAACTGGATATTTTTGGGGTTTTTATTATTGCTTTTGTAACTGCTATTGGAGGCGGAACTTTAAGAGATATTCTCATTGGAAACACTCCGGTTGTCTGGATGCGTGATTACACCTATATTTTGGTAGTACTCGGGACAGTGGTATTCGCCGTTATTTTCTCAAACCAACTGAAGTATTTAAGAAAAACATTGTTTCTTTTTGATACCATCGGTATCGGGCTTTTTACGATGGTGGGGGTGGAAAAAGGACTTTCAGTAGAGTTATTACCAATTATGTGTATAGCCTTAGGAACGATTACTGCTTGCTTCGGAGGCGTTATTCGCGATATTCTTTGTAATGAAATTCCCGTAATATTCCGAAAAGAAGTTTACGCAACAGCCTGTATTTTAGGGGCCGCAAGTTATTTTCTTTTTAGAGAGCTACTCATTATTACTGAGTATGCTTATGTATGTGCAATTCTCGTTACAATTATTGCTAGATTGTTAGCCGTAAAATTCAAGATTGCCTTGCCGAATATTTATAGAGAGTAGGTGCCAAGGCAAAAATTAATTTTGACAACTGCTTACTGAATAACTTCCGCTTTTTCAATATATACATTTTGTTGAGGCCAATCTCCTTTTCCAACTTCCACAGCATTGATTTTATCAACCACATCCATTCCTTGAATGACTTTACCGAAGGGAGTGAATCCGCCATCCAAATGATAAGAACCGGGCTTTGTAACTACAATGAAGAATTCGTAAGGTGAAGCCAATTTATGTGGATTATTGATTTCACTACTTGGCATTGACAAAGTTCCACGATGGTGTTTATAACCTTTTCTGGTATCAGGTGGTAAAAGATATCTTCCCAATTTTCTTCTCTTGCCTGCTGTAACGTCATCATCTGCATTTCCACCTTGAATGATGAAATTCTTGACGATTCGGTGAAATTGTGTCCCGTCAAAATAGCCTTGGCGGGTCAGGAAGACAAAATTGGCTTTATGGTAAGGTACGTTGTCATATAACTGCACCGTAAAGCTTCCCATGCTTGTGGTTAGTTTTACTTTGTTTTCCTTTAAATCTTTTTGATAATCAAAGAAAAACTGAATAGAATTCTCCTCATCGAGTTTAAATTCTTCTGCATCTATTTCCTTGTCTTGGGGAATAATTTCTACAGTATCCATGGAATCTTGAGCAAGCTCTATTTTGGGTTCTTTGGATATTTTTTTCTCCGTATTTTCCTTACATCCCAGTAAAAATAATAATGGTATTATTGTATTGAAAGCGATTCTTTTGAATGACATGGACTATACTTTTTTTTCGCAACAAGTATCAAAAATAAAAAATCTACCCTTACCAGGGGAAGTGGCCCATTTTAAAATGGCTCATAAAGATAGATTGGAGGAATTAGAGATGGCAAACCCTCAACGTAAACATGCCAAAAAAGCAGGAGTATTGGCCTTATTTTATCCTAAAAACGAGAATATTACGCATTTACTCTTAATCCTAAGAAAGACCTATAAAGGTGTGCATTCAAATCAAATTGCATTTCCTGGAGGAAAGTTTGAATTAGAAGATGCTGATTTGCAAGAAACTGCACTTCGAGAAACGAACGAAGAAGTAGGCGTGCCTATAGAACGAATTTCAGTAATAAAATCTTTAAGTAAAGTATATATACCGCCAAGTAATTTTGAAGTTTATCCTTTTGTTGGTCTCTATGAACAAACTGTTCCTTTTGTGCTGCAGGAAGCGGAGGTCGAATCATTGGTTGAGGTTTCACTTACCGATTTTATGAATGACGCCAATCTTTTTGAACAGACACTTTCAACTTCCTATGCGAAGAATATTGCAGTACCTGCCTTTAAATTAAATGGTTACACCGTTTGGGGTGCTACCGCCATGATGCTTAGCGAGGTCAAAGAGTTGCTAAAACAAGTGTTATAAGTAGTAGATTTTGTACATTGCAAGCACTCAAAATCACCTCACTACCAAATATGGGCTTATTTAAAAAAAATCCTTTTGGACATATTCTATTTTTGAAAAAATGGCTAATCCGTATTTTAGCTGTTGTCACCCATCAACGTTACAAACGTTTTAATAAACTAGAAATAGAAGGGTCTGATGTTATTCGAAATTTGCCCAGTGAAAATGTATTATTTGTTAGTAATCATCAGACTTATTTTGCCGATGTGGTCGCTATGTTTCATGTTTTTAACGCCAGCTTAAAAGGTAGGGATGATAGCATCAAAGGACTAGGGTACATATGGAATCCGAAATTAAACATGTATTACATTGCTGCTGCGGAGACCATGAAAAAGAGTCTTTTGACAAAAATATTGGCCTACGCAGGATCAATTAGCGTTGAACGAACTTGGCGTTCAGAAGGTAAAGACATCAACCGAAAGGTAAAGTTTAGCGATATTTCAAATATTGGAAAAGCATTAGAAGATGGTTGGGTAATTACCTTTCCTCAAGGGACTACAACTCCTTGGAAGCCATTACGGAAAGGCACTTCTCATATTATTAAAAAGTATAAACCTGTTGTTGTGCCGGTAGTAATAGATGGTTTTCGGCGCTCCTTTGATAAAAAGGGGCTGCGTATAAAAAAGAAGGGTATTCTACAATCGATGGTTATAAAAGAGCCTTTAGAAATTGATTACGAAAATGAATCTTTCGAATCTATTATTGAGAAATTAGAGTATGCCATAGAGCAGCATCCTTCTTTTTTAAAGGTTATTCCAGAAAAAGAATTGCTAGCTTATGAAGAAGAAAACAAAGCTAGAAGATATAGTTCCAAAAGTTAGACTTCCAATTTTTTGAGTTCCCTATAGTTGTGGTTCAATTTTCTTAAGAGAAAGCCATAAATAAGTCGGTAAAACAACCAAATAAAGCCAACTACTAGAACCATACCAAGAACCATAAATACTGCACCAAGCAACCAAAATTTTAATTCAGAACCTTCTTCGCGAATAGTCTGAAAAAGCTCCATTACTTTTTCGTCATGAGTAAACAAATGGTAAATCATATAAATAGTTACTAAAATCGCCATTACTATATTATAGCCCACATAGTATTGAACAATTTTTCGAGTTTTTAGAATACTTTCCATTAGTGATTTTACATTATCAACTACTGAAATACTGCGATATGCCTTGTACAAGAAATAGATGAATATTAGAATTACTCCGAAAGTAAATATTGTAGAAACAATGATAAAAGTGATTGAAAAGGAATCATCAATGTCCCCTAGCTTTTCTTGGTAAGAATCCATAAAAAATGGCGCAGCATTTAGTACTATCCAAAAAACAAGCTCAATAATACTTATGTAAAAAATCCATTTTACTATAGAAGAAGATTTTTTCCACAGCATGGTGTAAATTTCATTATATGACAATTTAGGAAGATGCTCCTCTTTCTTCTGCCAATCTTTTTTTAGTAATTCTAGTTCGTCCATCATAAACCTAAGGATTCAATATGGTTCTTAATTTATTCTTTATGCGATTCATTTTTACCCTCGCGTTTACTTCTGTAATACCAAGAGTATCTGATATCTCGCTATAATCTTTGTCTTCCAAATAAAGAAAAACTAATGCCTTATCAATGTCTCCTAACTGTTTTACGGCTTTGTACATTAATTTCAACTGTTGTTCTTCGGTTTCGTCGTATTCCTCGGCCTTAATTTTAAAAATGACCGACTCATAATCTTGTGTTTTGATACGTCTTTTCGATTTACGATATAGGGTAATCGCGGTGTTCAAGGCCACGCGATACATCCATGTGCTGAATTTAGAATCACCCCTAAATTTGGGGTATGCCTTCCACAACTGTATCGTAATTTCTTGAAACAGATCTTTATGCGAATCTCTGTCATTGGTGTACAAAGTGCAGACCTTGTGAACAATGTTTTGATTGTTCTCAAGCTCCGTCACAAATTGATGTTCCAGTTCTTTATTCACGTATAGGTTGGTAAGATGTTGTTAGGTTAGTAGTTTGTTTTTTGAATTTGTTACAAGAAGATTGAAAAAGTTCAAGTACAAGTACCAAGTTCAAACTCAAAAAACTATTACCTGAGTTTGAACTTGGTACTTGTACTTGTGTTTGAACTTCTAATTTCTATAATCCAAAGCCGGAGCTCTTTCTCCAAGAAGTGGGATATACTTAAAATCAGCACCTCGGCGCTCTATAAATTCTGTTTTTGCCTTGGCTACTAGGTCTTTATTTTTAAATAAATCCATTGCTGTAAGTGTAAGAGTTTTGGCAGCAACCATCATTCCTTTTTTTCCTATGGATGTTCCTCCAGCAGCAACGGCTTGCCAGCTGTGTGCAGGAGTGCCAGGTACCCATGTCGCAGCGCCCATTCCTACTGTAGGCACGGCGAAACTAACATCGCCTACATCTGTAGAACCAAATGCCCTTGCCTCTGTTTTATAAGGTTGTATGTTTTTGGCAGTTGCCAAATCTGCCTGTTCTTGACCCAAACTCACTGCAATTTTATCAGCAAATGCTTTTTCTTCTGGGGTATAATCAAGACCACCGATTTTTGAAAGATTATCATGCATTAATTTCTGAAGGGTCAGGTTCGGAAGTAATTCATGGGTACCACCAATCATTTCATAATCCATTGTAGTACCTGTACCCAAGGCCGCGCCCTCGGCTGCTTTGACGATACGGTCAAAAATATCAATGACAACATCTCTTTTATTGTGTCGTGCGTAATAGTATACTTCAGCAAAATCTGGAACAACGTTCGGTGCTTTACCTCCGTCCGTAATAACGTAATGAATACGAGCTTCTTGGATAACATGTTCGCGCATCATATTTACCATGGCGTTCATAGCTTCTACCCCGTCCAGTGCTGAACGACCCATTTGCGGTGCTGCCGCGGCATGAGAAGAAACACCATAAAATCGAAATTTGGCTGATTTGTTTGCCAAAGCTGCGCCTGCGCTTGCAGCATTCTGTGAACTAGGATGCCAGTGTAAAGCGACATCGACATCATCGAAAAGACCTTCGCGAACCATATATACTTTTCCTGAACCACCTTCCTCAGCAGGAGTACCATAAAAACGAATTGTGCCTTTGGTTTTACTGGCTGTCATCCATTCTTTGACAGCAATCGCAGCTGCTGTAGAAGCGGTACCGAACAAGTGATGCCCGCATGCATGACCCGCTGCTTTTCCTGCCGATTTTTTTTCGGCGACAGCTTCCTGTGAAAGTCCGGGAAGTGCATCGTATTCTCCCATGATACCGATAATTGGACTTCCGCTTCCAAATTCTGCCGTAAATGCAGTAGGAATACCTGCTACTCCTGTCTTGATAGTAAAACCAGCATCGTTTAAGGTTTTTTGCAACAGCGCAGAACTTTTTTCTTCTTGATAGCCCATTTCGGCCAAGTCCCAAATATTTTGTGCGATAGCACTATATTTCTCAGTTTGGCTATCTAGTTTTTTGATGACATCATCCGCTTTTTTTTGGGCTTGTAGAGTTATAATTGAAAAAAACAGTACTGCAACATAAAGAAGTTTAATTTTCATAATAGAGTTGGTTTTTATATCCCCTAAATATATGAAAAATGTCGTCTTATAAAAGAGTGCTAAACCAGCTTATAAATACAGGCTTGATATGGCATAAGCTCAAATTGATTGTTTTGTTTCGTCGGATAGATTTCATCATTAGAAATCACCAATTCAGCTTTTTCAAAAACAATTTCAGTGATAGTTTTTATGGCTTTTTTCGTAGAAAAACTTAACAATACCAGATAACGTTCATCTTCTAAAACTCTGGAATAAGCGTAGACTTCCTCATCAGACTGCAATAATAACTGATAAGAACCGTATACCAAAGTCGGATGGTCTTTGCGAACCTGAACCATCTGTCGGAAGTAGTTCAAAACAGAATTCTTTTTGCCCTCCTGTGAGGCTACATTAATACCTTCTTTATGGTTTGAATTTACCTTTAACCAAGGTTTTGTTAGAGAGAATCCTGCATTATCAGTAGTATCCCATTGCATGGGGGTGCGTGCATTATCTCTACTGGCATCTTTTTCATTTTCAATAAACGACTCCAGATCTCCTCCATTCTGCTCGGCAGTTTTATATCGGTTTATGGTATTTATATCCTGATAATCTGTAATATTTTTGAAACGTACGTTGGTCATTCCGATTTCCTCTCCGTAATAGAAAAAAGGAGTGCCCCGCATGCTAAGTAAAAAGGTCTGTAACATTGTAGCAGAATTATACCAGTGCGTTTTGGAGTCGTTGCCCCAGCGACTTACACTGCGTGGAAAATCATGATTATTAAGGAACATGCTTCCCCATCCTTTTTTAGCAAAAACGGTATCCCAAGCCGAATGTATTTTTTTGAATTCTGTCAGTTTCCATGGTTCTTTGGCCATCAGAAAAAGCTCTCCTTCTTCACGATCCAATTCCATTAAATCAAAATGGAAGAACATATTAAGTTCATTACGTTCTTCGTCTACAAAATCCAATGCTCGGTCAATCCCAATGCCAGGAGCTTCCCCTACGGTCATCACGTCATATTGACTTAAAACAGATTGATTCATTTCCTGTAAATAGTCGTGAAGTTTTGGTCCATTGGAGTAGAAAGGAATGAACTCCCCATTATAAGATTCCGGTAATTCGGGAAAATCGGTATCCTTAGAAATAAAGGAAATCACATCCATTCGGAAACCATCGACACCTTTTTCAAACCAGAATTGCATCAAATCGTAGACCTCTTGCCGAACTTTGGGGTTTTCCCATTTGAGGTCGGGTTGTTTTACCGAAAAACAGTGAAGATAATAGGCATCGGTTATTTCGTCATACTTCCATGCATTACTTTCTACATCGAAAAAACTCCATCTTTCTGGGGGGGTACCTTTTTCCGCCGGCCACCAGTGGTAATAATCGCGATAGGGATTATCTCTAGACTTTCTTGATTCTTGAAACCATTCATGTTCATCACTACTATGATTTACCACCAGATCCATGACTAGTTTTAAACCTCTTTCTTTCATTCCGGCTAGGAGCTCATCAAAATCGGCCATAGTACCGAACTCCTTCATGATATTTCGATAGTCGCTAATGTCATAGCCATTATCATCATTCGGTGATTCGTAAACAGGATTTAGCCAGATAATATCAATACCCAGACTTTTGATATAGTCTAAACGCTTTATTACCCCTTGAATATCACCAATTCCATTACCGGATGTATCTTGAAAGCTGCGGGGATAAATTTGGTAAACTATACCCTCTTTCCACCATTGACGGGTGATTTCTTTTTGCATGCAGTTCTACAATTTGAATACTAAATATAGAATTTAACATTTAGAAAGTGATGCAGAAAAAAAATGAAAAACTACTACAACGTTTGAGGTTAAGAACTTTTCGATGAATTGAACTAATAGCTCTTTTTTTGATGAATATTTTGTTTCAAAATAAAGATTTAGAGTGCGTCAGATGAAGTTAAAATTGTGATAAGGTTTCTTAAATGGAATGGTTTTTATCAGTTTTTAAGCTAAGTTTAGTTCTAGATTAACCATCATGTACAATCCATATTTCTTTTTTTACCTACTATTAATGAGCTTTGTAGTAATGGGTCAAGTACCTGTTGAAGAGCCTCCTTTAGATTCGACAACAAAATCTAGGTGGGAATATGATGGATTTTCTTATGCCGACTTTGGGACCGGTGAAGAACACTCTTATTTTTCTCTGATGTATAAAATGAACCCAAGTTTGTACTCAGAACTACAAGGTTTTTATGATTCTTATTTGACCGCTGACATTGTTGATTTCTCGTATAGAATTAGATGGTACCCCACTAAAAAACTGTATTTGTTCTCGGGTATAGGAGTTCAAATACAGAGACTTAAGGTGGGCTCAGGACTTCCAGTTGTGCCTGTTAGGATGATAAATGGAGTCGGATACGAAGCTACAAATAGTATTAGTGTTGAAGCTGTTCATAATCTCAATTTTAATAAAAATGCTGCGGGTCAAAATGCGAGCTCAAGCCTATTTACGTTAAAAGGAAAGTATCGTTTCTAAATGTTTTTAATTTGTCTTTCTCGGATGAAATTTATTCATCACTTCGGCCAAATGCGTTCTATCTACATGCATATAAACCTCTGTCGTGGTAATACTCTCATGTCCTAACATCTGTTGTATAGCGCGCAGGTCTGCTCCGTTTTCCAACAAGTGTGTTGCAAATGAATGGCGAAAAGTATGCGGACTGATATTCTTCTTCAAGCCTATTTTTTCGGCCAATTGTTTTATAATTGTGAAGACCATGGCCCGTGTCAGTTGTTTACCCCTTCGGTTTAAAAAGAGAATGTCATCAAAACCTTTTTGCACAGTTTGGTGTATTCTAATTTCCTTACGGTAAATATTTATATACTTTTTATTGATATCACTAATGGGAACAAACCTTTGTTTATCCCCTTTACCAGTTACTTTTATGAAATCTTCCTCGAAATAGAGATCTGAAATTTGGAGATTGGTGAGTTCAGACACTCTTAACCCACACCCATAAAGCGTTTCAAGCATTGCTCGATTGCGCTCTCCCTCTAGTTTTGAAAGGTCAATAGCTTGAATAAGTGCGTTTATTTCTTCTTCAGAAAGTGTGTCCGGTAGTTTACGACCTATTTTAGGAGATTCGATTAAATCCATGGGATTATCACTTCGATAATCTTCAAAAACCAAGTAATTAAAAAAACTTTTCAGTCCTGATATGATTCGAGCCTGTGATCTTGGATTCACAATTTTTGCAATCTCATAAATGAATTGTTGAACTGTTTCTTTTTGAATCTGAATAGGGGTTTCTGTTATTGAGTTGGTTTCCAAAAAGAGAACCAACTTCTCTACATCTAGTAAATAATTGGAAATAGAATTATCCGCCAGGCCCCTTTCAATTTTAAGGTAGTGTCGATAATCTTTTTGAGCTGCTTTCCAATTCATTTTTTAAAGATACGCAAACGGAAATTTTACCGTCTATGAAGACTGATAGTATTTTCTTGCGAGAGGCGTTAGAATAAGGTTTTTTCGATGAAATACTGATTTGGTATACATCTTGCTAGTTAAAGTTTTTTATATTTGAATACTAACATTAGAACATTACTATTATGAAAAAAGTACTTTTTACCCTTATCCTTTCATTTCTATTTGTTTCAGGACTTCAAGCCCAAGAAGATTTTAAATTTGGAGTTACAGGAGGACTTATAAGTTCGAGGCTAAATAATCGGCTTGGAATAGGACCTTTTTCGGTAGACACTGGAAAATTGGTAAGTGGCACCGGTTTTTATGTTGGCGGAGCAGCGTCCTTGGGATTCGGTGAAAAATTTGGTTTACAGCCTGAATTGGTATATGCGAAAGCTGGGGATTTAGAATATATTCAACTTCCGATTATGATAAAATATTATGTAATTGAAGGTTTATATGCTCAAGTGGGACCTCAATTAAGTATTTCTACTAGCGCCAAAAAATTAAACGATATCATTCGACTGATTGACGGTGCTGATGAGTTTGCCGGCGTAAAGACTTTAGGCATTGATTTAGGTTTTGGAGCAGGCTATGACATTTTAGATAATTTATCAGTTCAAGCGCGATATTCCATAGAACTTACTAACCGTGCAGATGGCTTACTTGATATTATAAGTCAAGCAAAAGTGTATAATTTGAATATAGGCGTAACTTACTTTTTCTAACAAAACGTTTAATTTGTTTTGATTCCATAATTTAAAAGTGCATTTGTACGCAGATAAAAAAAGATTCCCCAAAATCTTATTTAAACCCAAAAATTTATCCTTATGAAGAAAGTTTTATTCAGTCTCGCATTTTCGTTTTTTCTTTTAACGAATTTGAATGCTCAGGTTATTCAAGGCACTAGTAACACGAGTGGCGGCGGAGGAAGTGGTGATATGATGTTTGGCGCCAAAGCCGGTTTTGGGTTTTCAACATTTTTAGGTCGCGATTATGTTGATATCACACCAAAACCTGGTTTTTATGTGGGTGGCGTAGCTGAAATACCAGCATTTTTTGATGGTTTTTATTTGCAACCAGAGCTTGTACTTCAATTACAGGGTGCTGATATTGGGGCGGGTGATTTAAATCTATTTTACCTGCACTTACCGGTAATGGCTAAATACCATATTACAGATGCTATCGCAGTTGAGTTTGGCCCGCAAATTGGTTTCTTAATTGCTGATAATTGGGATGAGACGATATCAATTATTGACACCAAAAAAGTGAACATCGGTTTAAATGTCGGTGGTGGATATCGCTTAAATGAGAACTTTTATTTCAACTTAAGGCTAAGCCCAGGATTGACTAGGGTGATTGAAGCAACCAGTACTAAAAATTTCGTTTTTCAGGTGGGAGCTAACTACTTTTTTTAGATTTAAAACTTATAGAATAACAGGGATAGCCGCTTTTAAGCGGCTGTTTTTTTGCTAAATTTTGGTGATTCTGGTTTGAAAACCTACAATATCTTCGTTTTTAAAGACGGTTAGGCTCGTTTGACAACAAAAATTGTTTGGTCGACAGGAATGCTATTAGTTTTGTAGGTGTTCAACCAAACCCTAATAAACCAATGAAAAAAGGCATCCTTACTTTAGTCTTAATTTTTACTGCATTTGCAATACAGGCACAACGAAACGTAGATCGAACAAATTTTAGAGCCGGTGTTAACGGTGGATTAGTACTTGGAGATTTTTCTGAGGCCTATAGTTTTGGATTGGGCATAGATATGTATCACCACTGGGGTGTTTCTAAATTATTGGATGTGGGAGTCACAGCTGGATTTTTCAATGCTTTCGGATCAAAAGAAAGCGCATCGGTAAATGGCATAACTGTAGAAACAGAATTTGCTAACGTTCAATTTGTGCCCGTAGGAGCTTCTTTAAGAGTATACCCGGGTAAGAATGTTGGTTTTAAATTTGGAGCGGATATAGGCTATGCTGTGGGTGTCAACGAAGGAAATGAAGGCGCATTATACTACAGGCCTTCTTTAGGTATAGATTTGAGAGGTGGAACTTCTGAATTCAATGTTTCTTATTTTGCGGTGAATGATGATGTTACTTTTTCTTCTGTTCTTTTAGGGTATTTATTTCTTTTTTAGATATTCGAACATCTTAATGCTCATTTACAGCTGGCCAAACTGGATTGTTTTCTCCTTTTTGGGACACAATATTATTAGTACTTTTAAGCCATGAAAATTCTAATACTCAACGGTCCCAATTTAAATCTTTTAGGAAAGAGAGAACCCGAAGTTTATGGCAATCAAACTTTTGAAGATTATTTCAAAGTTCTGAAATCTAAATTTGAAGATATAGACCTTGAGTACTACCAGTCTAATATCGAAGGAGAAATCATTTGTAAAATTCAAGAAGTTGGCTTTTCATATGACGGTATTGTTTTGAATGCAGCTTCGTATACACATACCTCTGTGGGAATTGGTGATGCCGTAAAAGCAATCGAGACCCCAGTGGTTGAGGTCCATATTTCCAACACGCACAAGCGCGAGGATTTTCGTCATGTTTCCTATATTTCTTCAGGAGCCAAAGGCGTAATTCTGGGTTTTGGACTACAGAGTTATGATTTGGCTATCGAAAGCTTTCGCTGACCATCCTCTAAATTGATTTGCCATTTTACATAGGATATCTTTATCTTTAGTGGAATCAAAAAATCAAACATCATGAGTTGGAAAAATCTTTTTAACGAACAAGAATCTCAGGCAGCAGTTTCTAGAATTAATGCATTAACCCCTGAAACCCAACCGCAATGGGGTAAGATGAATGTTGCGCAAATGCTAGCGCATTGTAATGTTGCCTATGAGCTTGTTTATACTGATAAGCATCCTAAACCTGGAGGATTTCAAAAATTTATGATTAAAATTTTTGCCAAAAATGTTGTCGTAGGACCGAAACCATACAAGAAAAATGCGCGAACGGCACCTATGTTCTTGATTACGGATGAACGGGAATTTGAGACCGAAAAGAGAAGATTGGTAGAGCATATTCAAAAAACCCAACAATTGGGAGCTTCTCATTTTGAAGGTAAAGAGTCACATGCTTTCGGCGCCCTATCGGAAAATGAATGGAATACTCTTTTTTCAAAGCATTTAGATCACCATCTAACACAATTTGGTGTCTAGAGATTATCTATGAGATTTAGGGTTTTGTTGTAAGGATATCTGAGACTACACGATTCTACGTATATACATAAACCCCACGCTATGAAAAGAATACTGAACATCGGTTTTGTTATTTTGATTGTTCTTTTAACGGATTGTAAGAGTTCAGATGATAATCAACCCAATACCCCAATACCTGAGGGAGGACTTACCTTACAGAATGCTTTTCCAAATTTGAGTTTTTCAAAACCTCTTGATCTACAGAGTCCTGCGGACGATACGGATAGAGTTTTTGTTGTTGAGCAAGGCGGTGTTATTAGAGTTTTTGCCAATGATGAGGGTACTTCTGAAAGCAATATTTTTTTGGATATTGCCAGTAACCTTGTAAGTCGAGATGAACTAGGTTTATTGGGATTGGCTTTTCACCCAAATTATAGCACAAACGGACTTTTTTATGTCACATATACCCCATCTGCAGATTTGGCCGTGGTGTCAAGCTTTCGTGTCTCAAGTTCAAATTCAAATAGTGCTGACCCCGCGAGTGAAACTATTTTATTGCGTATTCCCCAACCCTTTGCGAACCATAATGGCGGACAATTGGCCTTTGGGGCCGATGGCTATCTTTATATTGCTTCAGGTGATGGAGGTTCTGGCGGTGACCCCCGAGGTAACGCTCAAAACTTAACCAATCTTCTCGGGAAGATATTGCGAATAGATGTGGATAGAACAGAGAATGGTTTGGAATATGCCATTCCATCAGATAATCCTTTTGTGACAAGCAGGTCTGCGCGACATGAGATTTATGCCTACGGACTTCGAAACCCATGGCGTTTTAGTTTTGACGTACAAACAAATGTATTGTGGGCAGGCGACGTAGGACAAAATGCAATTGAGGAAATCGATGTTATTGAAAACGGAGGTAATTACGGTTGGAATACTTTCGAAGGTTCCCAATGCTTTAATGCCAGTACTTGTGATTCCAGTGGTTTTATAGCTCCCGTTTTTGAATATGGTCAAGGTGCCAACGATAGGTCAATAACTGGTGGATACGTATATCGAGGACAATCAGTTAGCTCACTTCAAGGGCACTATATCTATGGAGATTTTATCTCTGGAAGAATCTGGGGGTTAAGTACAAATTTAGGAAGTACACTAACAAATCAACTTTTGATTGAATCAAGACTTCCTATCGCTTCCTTCGGGACAGATGCGAATAATGAACTTTATGTATGTGCTTTTGATGGGAATATCTACAAATTTATTGAAAGCTTAATTATTAACTAGCCAGCGGTTTTAGATATTTCTCGTCCACATAAAATGTAGCAAAGGGAAGGAGGGAAGCAATCACTAAAATAAAGCCTCTTTTCAATGACCATTTTTTCTGAAACCAGAATACGGCAGCAATCAATATGTAGGCGATAAATAAGACGCCATGAGCATAACCAACATACTTATTTGGCATTGGAATATCTGCCAAATATTTCAAAGGCATGGTAACGGCAAATAAAGACAAATACGATATGCCCTCTAAGATTGATGTGATTCTAAAAAGCTTAAGCATATTTGATGTTTTAGCTAAATAAGATGAGTATTATAATGGGGAAGATTAGTCCAGCAAGAGCTAGTTTCCAACCTCTTCGTTTAAAAGTATTTTTCCCCTTGGTGATGATGAACATTCCTGTAATTGCGATAGTAAGCATACCAATTCCGAAGATATCTGAATACCAAATCCAGAATTTATTGGTGGTCTTGTGTAGGAACATGGTTTGCCCTAATACAGGAGTTTTACGTTTGTATTCTACAACACCCTTTCCCGTTGTAATATCAGCATCTAAGACAATATTATCATTATAGAAAACACGAAGTTCATTGTCTCGAATACGGTGACTATCATATTCGGCATCCAACTCCCATTTTTCAGAAATTCCTTTTATGAATTTCTCAGAATCAATCGCATTCTTGTCTGAGGGAAGCTCTAATTGAACATCTTTAGTCTCGTAAGCATAATCCATCGGATACCAATCGGCTCGGTGGTTTAAAATAATCCCTGAAAAGGAAAATGCGATGATGAGCCCGATATAAAAATAGGCTACATCTCTATGAACATTTCTGTTTTCCCACTTCATAATACCTATTATAAATGAATTACTTCGTCATACGCGTCTGCAACAGCCTCCATAACGGCTTCACTCATAGTTGGGTGTGGGTGAACTGCTTTTAATACTTCATGACCAGTGGTTTCCAATTTACGGCCCAGTACGGCTTCGGCAATCATATCGGTAACGCCCGCACCAATCATATGACAACCTAACCACTCGCCATATTTAGCATCAAAAATTACTTTTACAAATCCATCAGATGCGCCCGATGCTTTTGCTTTTCCGCTTGCTGAAAAAGGAAATTTACCAACTTTAATATCGTGTCCGGCTTCTTTAGCCTGCGCTTCGGTTAATCCTACAGAAGCGATTTCAGGTGAACAGTACGTACACCCTGGAATGTTTCCGTAATCTAATGCCTCCACATGCATGCCAGCGATTTTTTCTACACAAAGAATTCCCTCGGCAGAAGCAACATGGGCCAAAGCTTGACCAGGAGTAACATCGCCAATTGCGTAATATCCTGGAATGTTGGTTTGATAAAAATCATTGACCAAAATCTTATCTCTATCGGTAGCAATACCGAGGTCTTCTAGTCCTATATTTTCAATATTTGTTTTGATACCAACTGCAGAAAGTACGATATCTGCTTCAAGAATTTCTTCTCCCTTAGAAGTTTTTACAGTTGCCTTAACGCCATCTCCTGAAGTATCAACTCCCGTTACTTCAGCAGAAGTCATAATTTTAACTCCGGATTTTTTAAAGCTACGTTCTAATTGTTTCGAAACATCTTCATCTTCAACAGGAACAATTCTTGGTAAATATTCAACTACAGTCACTTCTGTTCCCATAGAGTTGTAGAAATATGCAAATTCAATTCCAATAGCACCACTGCCTACGACAATCATCTTCTTTGGTTGTTTGTCTAAAGTCATTGCTTCGCGATAGCCGATAATTTTTTTACCGTCTTGTGGTAAACTTGGTAATTCACGACTTCTTGCACCGGTGGCGATGATGATGTGACTTGCAGAATATTCGGTTTCTTTTCCGTCTTCACTCTTGACCGAAATCTTCTTTCCAGCCTTTATTTTTCCGAAGCCGTTAATTACTTCGATTTTGTTCTTTTTCATTAAGAACTGAACACCTTTGCTCATTCCGTCAGCGACACCACGACTACGTTTTACAACAGCATCGAAGTCTTTGTCAACACCATCAGCTTTTAGTCCATAGTCGCCTGCATGTTGCAGATATTCAAATACTTGAGCGGATTTTAATAAAGCTTTAGTCGGAATACACCCCCAATTGAGACAAACCCCTCCCAGGCTTTCTTTTTCAATAATAGCGGTCTTTAAACCTAGCTGTGAAGCCCGAATCGCGGTCACATATCCCCCAGGGCCACTACCTAAAACAATAACATCAAAATTGCTCATATTCTTCGTTTTTAGTGTTCAATCCTGATAGCTATCAGGAGCGAGTGCAAAAGTACGCAATTCGAATACCAAAAACCAAGTACGAAAATCCAAAATAATGTTATAAAAAATGAAGAAAAAAATATGAAGTGCGAAAAACGAAGTACGAAGGATGAACTATGATTTTCTAAATTTTTGACGATTAAAATCATCAGATTTTCCTTTAGCTATAGATGGAGAAACCCATTCACTTTTTTTAATCATTTTACCAATGAATACGATTTGTCCAACATGATTGGCATAATGGGCTAGTTGTCGGTTAACGGCTTCGAAAATTGTATGCGCCTCGTTTCTAATTTTGATTTTTGAATCAAAATTGTTAGCATTGATTGATGCCAACGCATCAAAAAGACATTTCCATCCTTTTTCCCAAGCTTTGATCATCTCAGGTTTCGAAGCGTATGCATCTTTGAATTCGGTTTCTCTATTTCTCCAGGCCTTCTCACCATCTTCTGTTAAGAAGTTTGTCCAACGGCTTAGCATATTACCTACCATATGCTTTACAATAATGGCAACACTATTGTCTATTTCAGAAAATGTCCAATGAATATCTTTTTCTTCAAGTTGTACAAAAGTTTTGTCACCCAGGGTTTTATAGCGCTCGAATTCAAATACCGCACTCTTGATATAGTTTTCTTGATAATTCATGTACTTCGAAGATAACAAATCATGAAAAGAAAAAATTCCAAACCCTAGACTTTGATAAGTCAGAATTTGGAATCTTCGACCCGAAATAGGTTTCGGGAATATTTCTTGATACTATTTTTCTGAAGGGATGAATTTTAAAGCGACTCCGTTAATGCAATGTCTTTCTCCAGTAGGTTCTGGGCCATCTTCAAAAACATGCCCTAAATGTCCTCCACAAGTGGCGCAATGCTCTTCGGTGCGTTTGTAACCGATTTTATAATCGACATCATAGGCTACATTTCCTTCAATTTCTTGGAAAAAACTTGGCCAACCTGTACCTGATTTAAATTTAGTCTTGCTTTCAAAGAGCGGCGTATCGCATCCTTGGCAAACATAAACGCCTTCTTCTTTATTTTCCAATAATTCGCTGGTAAAGGGATTCTCTGTAGCAGCTTTTCGCAA
This sequence comes from uncultured Flavobacteriaceae bacterium, assembly GCA_947500435.1. Lineage (GTDB taxonomy): Bacteria > Bacteroidota > Bacteroidia > Flavobacteriales > Flavobacteriaceae > Maribacter_C. The sequence goes on along the minus strand of CANMRV010000007.1, from coordinate 218,850 downwards.
GACATAGTATTGATCAACTGTTAATTGCTCTTGCCATTCGGCATCTGTTTTGGTTATAGCAAAGACTTTTTCTTTTGCATCAGATTCGGCAAGCATTTTTTTCTTTTCCTGTGAATTTCCTTTACAACTTGCAAAAAGCAACACGAGGATTATAGCGATATTTTTTAGCATGTGTTTATCATTTTTAGTTCAGACGTATTCTGAAGTCATTCCTTTCTTAAAGAAGTCCTAAAATTAATGAATCCTGTTCTCATTGCGAAAACAGGATTCTTAAGATTTTCAAAAGATATCTTAGCTTGACTATAACTTTACTTTTTGAACATCTTTTTCTGATACTCCCAAATGAGCCATTACAGCTTCGATATTAGTGTGGTCTAGACTAGATTTACCAGTAGTGGTTTCACCAGGTATCACGGCTATACGAAACACTTGTTGGTCAGTATCACCAGGTAACAAAAGACCCAAATCAAAATCCGCCTCTAAAAAGATGCTTACGTCTAAAAAGGTATGATCAAAGTTATATTGCAAAAGACCTTGATCAACGATTAAAGTCTGTGGTAATAAACGCCAAATGTCTACTGCTTCACCATTGCTATCCTCAGTTTGGTCAAAAAGAATATATACTAAAACTAAATCTGTTTCAAAAACTTCAATGGTATTTGGGAATTCATATAGAATTTTGTAATCTCCCTCCGGCGTAAAATCTCCTTCAATATCGATTACATTTGCCAGAATATTTACACCATCTTGGCCATCTACCCCGTCTCTCCCATCTAGTCCGTCAAATCCATCACGTCCATCAAGGCCGTTTACTTCACAGGAGACTATAAAAAGTGTTAGAAATGCACCGAGTATTAGAGTTACTTTTTTCATAATAATAGTATTTAGTTTATACGAATTTTTCAAAGTTGTAATTTATATTTCAAAAAGCGTTCCACTTTTTTCAGTTTATCAAAATTTCAGCCTTATATTGATGGTTCAGTAATAAAATTCAAGAAAAACTTTTCTGTTAATTCTCACAGTATTCAATCCTACAAAGTTGATTACTTTTGCAACAAATACAACACTTTATGTCAAAGGTCATTGCTCACAGTCTTTTTTCTGATTTTGATATTGATTTATTTAAATCAGGAAAGCACTATAAATTATATGAGAAGTTGGGCTCTCATTCAACAGAAGTTGAAGGCGTCGAAGGTACATATTTCGCAGTTTGGGCACCAACAGCCCGTGCGGTCTCCGTTGTCGGAAACTTTAATGGATGGAACGACAAAGAACATCAACTTAATGTGCGTTGGGATGAAAGTGGAATTTGGGAAGGTTTTATTCCTGAAATCGGTCATGGTGAGATTTATAAATATAAAATACATTCCAACAATCATGGAGCGGTTACAGAGAAAGCGGACCCTTTTGCCCGATATTGCGAGCATCCACCAAATACGGCATCTATCATTTGGGAAGCCGAGTATACCTGGAAAGATAAAAAGTGGATGGGCTACAGAGCCGAAAAAAATGGACTCGACAGACCCTATTCAGTATATGAGGTGCATTTAGGTTCTTGGAAAAAGAAGAATGGAAATGAATTCCTGACTTATAAGGAACTAACTGAGGATTTAGTAAGTTATGTAAAAGAAATGGGTTTCACCCATGTTGAATTTATGCCCGTAATGGAATATCCCTATGATCCCTCATGGGGCTATCAACTTACAGGGTATTTTGCACCGACTTCCCGTTTTGGAGAACCGGAAGGTTTTAAATTGTTAGTAGATAAGCTACATCAGAATGATATTGGAGTTATCCTTGATTGGGTTCCATCACATTTTCCGGAAGATGCTCACGGGTTGGGATTCTTCGATGGATCTCATTTATATGAACATCCTGATAGGCGAAAAGGATACCATCCAGATTGGAAAAGTTTGATATTTAATTATGGGCGAAATGAAGTCCGGGCATTTTTGATAAGTAACGCGCTTTTTTGGCTGGATCAATTTCATGCAGATGCACTTCGTGTTGACGCCGTGGCATCAATGATTTATTTGGATTATTCTCGAGAAGAAGGGGAGTGGGAACCTAATATGTACGGCAACAATGAAAACTTAGAAGCGCTTTCTTTTATAAGGGAATTAAATCAAGCGGTTTATGAGAATTTCGAAGGAGTCCAAACGATTGCAGAGGAATCTACAGCATTTACCGGAGTATCAAAACCAGTTAGCTTAGGCGGATTAGGCTTTGGAATGAAATGGATGATGGGCTGGATGCATGATACTTTAGAGTATTTCAAAAAAGACCCCATCAATAGAAAATACCATCAAGATGATTTAACCTTTAGCATGACCTACGCGTTTACGGAGAATTTTATGCTTCCGTTTTCGCATGATGAGGTGGTGTATGGCAAACAATCACTGGTATATCGTATGCCAGGTGATGAATGGCAACAATTTGCGAACCTGAGATTGCTCTTTGGTTATATGTTTACCCACCCTGGAACGAACTTAATTTTTCAAGGTGGTGAATTCGGACAAACTTCTGAATGGAACTTCCAGCAAAGCCTTGACTGGCATTTGTTAGAACATAAAGTACATTCAGGTGTTCAAAAATTGGTGAAAGATCTGAATGCTTTTTACAAATCCCATCCTGCTCTTTATGAGAAACAGTTTAGCCCTGAAGGTTTCCAGTGGATAGATTATGGAGATCATGAGAATTCCGTTTTGACCTACATCCGTAAAGGGCATGACAAGAAAAATGATATTTATATCGCTTTGAATTTGACTCCGGTTCCAAGGGAGAACTATAGAATAGGCATTCCTAAGAAATCAGGACAAGTAAAAGAACTTTTCAATAGCGATGCACAGAAATATGGTGGTTCAGGAATGGAAACCAATATTTCGAAGCTAAGCACAAAGGAATGGCACGGGCATAAAAAATCTGTAGAAATGACCATTCCACCTTTAAGTATTGTTATTTTTAAATAGAAAATTTGAGGATATCGTTATAGTTGACAATTTCAGCTGTAATTATTTCAAGTTTAGGTAGTAATGTACTTTTTTTGCTACCTCAATATACAATCAACCTACTATGATTACGAATACTGAATTAGAATATAAAGGGAATTTATACCCCAACCAGATAGTCGACTTTCTTCAAGATGTTGACAAATTGTACTTCACTTCTGAAAATGGAGTAGTGCTTCAAATTACTGTGCTACGGAATAGCATGCTGCGTTTTCGATACGCAACCAGTTATAATTTCGAACCGGATTTTTCATATGCTATTAGTGAAATTGGCATACGTGGCTACGATAAATTAGATGTTTCTGAAACAGAAACAGAATATCTCATTGAAACCATTCGCATGAAGGTATTGGTGGACAAGAAATCAATGCGTGTTCAGATTTCCGATCCTGAAGGAAATATAATTAACGAAGATGAAATAGGTTTTCATTGGGAAGAAAATTATGAATATGGCGGTAACACGGTAAAGATGAGTAAAATTGCTCAGACAGGAGAAAGTTTCTACGGTCTAGGCGATAAGGCTACGCACTCAAACCTAAAAGGAAAAAGATTAGAAAATTGGGTTACCGATTCTTACGCCTACGGAAAGGACAGGGATCCTTTATATAAAGCAATACCTTTTTACGTAGGACTAACCAATGGAAAAGCCTATGGTATTTTCTTTGACAATACCTTTAAAACACATTTTGACTTCGCTCATGAACGTCGAACTACAGCTAGTTTTTGGGCTGATGGCGGTGAGATGAATTACTATTTCATTTACGGACCAGAAATGTCAAAAGTGGTTCGTTTGTATACGGATTTAACCGGAAAACCAGAGCTTCCGCCATTATGGGCTTTGGGATACCAACAATCTAAATGGAGTTATTTTCCAGAAAGTAATGTCAAAGAGATAGCAAAGAAATTTCGAGATTTGAAGATTCCGTGTGACGCTATTTATTTGGATATTGATTATATGGATGGTTTCCGTTGTTTTACTTGGGACAAAACACGTTTTCCCGACCCAAAGCGAATGATTGGAGAGTTGGAGGAAGATGGCTTTAAAACTGTCGTCATGATAGATCCGGGAATCAAAGTTGACCGAGACTATTGGGTGTATCAAGAAGCCATGGAAAACGATTATTTCTGTAAACGTGGTGATGGCCCATATATGCACGGTAAAGTTTGGCCAGGGGAATGTCATTTCCCTGATTTTACGAATCCTGAAGTGCGTAAGTGGTGGGCAGAACTGTACAAAGAGTTTATGGCGGAAATGGGAGTTCATGCTGTTTGGAATGATATGAACGAACCTGCGGTTATGGAAGTACCCTCAAAAACGGCTCCTCTGGATACAAGACACAATAACGACGGAAACCCAAGTACACACAGAAAATCGCATAACGTTTACGGAATGCAGATGGTGCGTGCTACTTATAATGGAGTTAAAAAACACTCTTACCCGAAAAGACCTTTTGTAATTACTCGAGCTGCGTATGCAGGTACACAAAGATATGCTTGTACTTGGACGGGTGACAACGTAGCCACCTGGGAACATTTATGGTTGGCCAATGTACAAATGCAGCGCATGTGTATGAGTGGCTATTCTTTTGTAGGGTCAGATATTGGCGGTTTTGCTGAACAGCCGAACGGTGAACTTTTCGCGCGATGGATTCAGTTAGGAATTTTTCACCCCTTTTGCAGAGTACATTCAAGTGGTGATCACGGGGACCAAGAACCATGGTCTTTTGATGATGAGGTAACTGATATTGTCCGCAAGTTTGTTGAATTGCGATATGAATTGCTTCCGTATTTGTATACCATGTTTTATGACTATTCTAAAAACGGAATTGCCATGCTAAAGCCTTTGGTCATGTTTGATCAAGAAGACCCGCAAACGCATTTTAGAACTGACGAATTCATTTTTGGCGATCAGATACTGGTTTGTCCGGTTCAAGAACCTAATGCTCAAGGTAGAAGAATGTATATTCCAAGAGGAAAATGGTATAATTTCTGGACGGAGGAAGTAGTAGATGGTGGTAAGGAAAAATGGGTAGCCGCAGATCTTGATAAAATTCCTTTGTTTATCAAAGAAGGAGCTATTATTCCAAAGTATCCCGTACAACAATACGTTGGGGAAAAGACAATCGATACGCTAATCCTTGATGTCTATTACAAAGAAGGTATTGAAAATTCAATGGTCTATGAAGATGGTCAAGATGGTTATGATTATACCAAAGGACGCTACAGTCATCGTAAATTTAAATTACAAGGAAAGTCGAAAAAACTGAGCATTCAACAGCACAAGGATGGCACCTTTATTACTTCATATGAAACCTTTGAGATTAAGTTTCATGGACTACCTTTTGAAATCACTGGCATAGAGATTGATAATGAGGAAGTAAGCTTAGAAGATGTTAAGCGAAACGGAAATCATTCCATTATAGTGAATAAAAACTTTACAACTCTGCATATTACAGGAAAGTAATTTTTTTGTACTTTACGAGGACTAAACACACATCACAATGAGAAAGTTAATTTTAACGCTTGTCATATTTGTTGGCGTTACTGCCTGTAAGACAAACCCTTTTACAGGTCAGAAGGTTTTGAATTTTTATGGGAATAAGCAGATTTTCCCGATGGCCTTTGCACAATATGACCAGTTCTTAACGGAAAATGCAGTAGTAACAAATACCGCAGAATCAAAAATGATTACAAGGGTAGGGCAACGCATATCTTCCGCAGCTGAACGATGGTTAACAGCGAATGGTTATCCTGGTTATTTAAAAGACTACAAGTGGGAATATAACTTAGTAAAAGATGAAACGGTGAATGCTTGGTGTATGCCAGGCGGCAAGATTGTTTTTTATACAGGTATTTTGCCAATAACTCAGCAAGAAACAGGGGTAGCGGTAGTTATGGGTCATGAAGTTGCACATGCCCTTGCAGATCATGGAGCTCAACGAATGAGTGCGGGTACCTTGCAGCAATTAGGTGCGGTGGCCGGTAATATTGCCATTCAAGATCCGCAAAAAAGAAATATGTTTAATCAGGCTTATGGTTTGGGCTCAACTTTGGGTATAATGCTTCCCTTTAGTAGAAGTCATGAAACCGAAGCAGATCGCATTGGTCTTCAGATTATGGCCATTGCCGGATATAACCCAGATGAAGGAGCGGAACTTTGGAAACGAATGAAGGCGAAAAGCGGAGGACAAGCTCCACCAGAATTTATGAGCACGCACCCTTCAAATGATACACGAATTGCCAACTTAACGCAATGGGCGCCATTGGCTAAAAAAGAAGCCGCAAAATATGGAGTGTCTACTTTTCAGTAGAACCTATTTTTAATAATTGTATATTTAAAACCGGTCGCTTGTTGGCGAGCGGTTTTTTTATGACCAAACCAAACCTATGGCAAGAACTCCGGCGATTAAAGGAAGCAAAAAACTACTTAATGCTTGGGCTTTTTATGATTGGGCGAATTCAGTGTATACCCTGACAATCGCCTCATCAATATTTCCCATTTTTTACTCTGCTTTATTTTCTTCGGATGATGAACTTGTTTCTGCATTCGGTTTTGAAATGAAACCCACCGTACTTATTGAAATCATTACCGCTTTCACTTTTTTGGTAGTTGCCGTATCCTCTCCAATTTTATCGGGAATTGCAGATTATGTGGGAAATAAAAAGAACTTCATGAAGTTCTTCTGTTATCTCGGCAGTATCGGATGTGTTGGTTTGTATTGGTTCGATTTAGATGCCATTCATACAAGCTTACTATTTTATTTTATGGGTTTACTTGGGTATTGGGGAAGCTTGGTTTTTTACAATTCCTATTTGCCTGATATCGCTTTTGAGGAACAGCAAGATCGCATTAGTGCGAAAGGCTTTTCAATGGGATATATTGGAAGCGTCCTTCTTCTGGTCCTCAACCTCGCAATGGTCATGAAACCAGAATGGTTTGGTTTTGATATTAGTATTGCGGATACTATTACTGCAAATGGTAGTAAAGAAGAAATAGTGTTGGCAATGAAAGCTGCACGAAATAGCGCATCTTTTGAAGCCATGAAAATATCCTTTATTACTGTGGGAATCTGGTGGGCCCTCTTCAGTCAATATACCTTTGCGATTTTGCCTAAGGGAATTTCCAATGGTCATAAAGTCAACAAGGATGTTTTGCTCAATGGTTTTAACGAATTGAAAGCTGTTTGGAAACAACTGAAACAAAACTTAAGACTAAAACGATATCTAGAAGCTTTCTTCGTATTTAGTATGGCGGTCCAGACTATTATGCTTATTGCAGTTTATTTTGGTGAAAAAGAGATTGGCTGGGCTGATGATGACCAAAAAACAACAGGACTTATCATCAGTATTCTTGTTATTCAACTAGTCGCTATTGCTGGGGCAGTTTTGACCTCAAGGGCTTCTGATAAATTCGGAAATATCAAAACACTAATAGTAGTCAATGCCATATGGATGTTCCTTTGTGTTTATGCGTTTTTTATGAAAACGCCAACAGAGTTTTATTTGGCCGCTGGTTTTGTGGGTCTAGTTATGGGCGGTGTACAAGCATTAGCGAGATCAACCTATTCTAAATTCTTGCCAGAAACAGAAGACACGACCTCCTATTTTAGCTTCTTCGATGTTGCCGAAAAAATAGGAATCGTCATTGGAATGGTCATTTTCGCTATCGTTGACCATAAGTATAATATGCGGTATGCCATACTTTTCTTGGTTGTGTTCTTTCTAGTAGGAATTCTATTGCTTTTTAGAGTGCCAAAGGAGGAAAAGTCCCTTTCCTAGAGTTTTTTGAGTTACCCTAAATATCTCAAAACCTATTCTTTAGGTCTTAAATGACCTTCTTCAAAATATCCAACTTCATATTGGGAATATTTTAATTTTTTAGCTTACCGTGGTTCAACGAATTAAGATGTATTTCATCGATTAGCCCCCATAAAATAAGAGCGAATCCTATTCCTTTGTTGGTATAACCATACCAAGCCTAAATGAAAACAAAATTACTTTTCGGAAAACCAAAAAAATACCTCCTACTTTTCTCATCACTTCTTTTTGTAAGCTCAATACCATATTACTTCGCCGGCTCCGGATTGGATAATCCTGAACCTATGGGAAGTTACTTAAATGGCAACTTTCCTGGAATTCTTCCACAAGGTTTGCCCTATGAACCGGTTTTTCCAAACCTTACTTTTAATTCACCTTTGACTTTTAATGAGGTGCCTAGCGGCGATAAAATTATTGTAGGACAGCGTGATGGTAGAATATTTTCATTTGATAAGAACCCTAATGTCTCTACCAAAAACTTAATGATAGATTTATCAGATAAGGTTGGAGTTGTCTGGGATGGTGGTTTTTTAGGTTTGGCATTACACCCACAGTTTGGAATTGCGGGGAAAAACTATTTATATACCTGGTATACTACAGAAGATGCGAATAGCAACGATTTTCCGAACAGTTATACTACACAAAGCTGCAATAGCGAAGAATACTGGGGTAATTTTTTGATTCTGGCGAGATATGAGGCGAACCCTACTACGCTTAGCGTTCAAGAATCATCTGAGCAAATAATGCTAAAACTGCGTATGTATGGAACAACCCATAGAGGTGGTGGACTTTTGTTTGGAGATGATGGTTTTTTATACCTCACAACAGGAGATCAAACTGCCTTTAAGAAAGCTCAAGACATAGTAAACAATCTTGATGGTGGTGTTTTGCGCTTAGATGTGGATCAAGATAATACTAAAAGTCATCCACCAATTCGAACAATGCCAGATGACCATGGGTTTTCAGATGAATTAACAGGAAATGGCTACTGGATTCCAAATGACAATCCCTTTTTAAGTCCGACAGGTGCAAATTTTGAAGAGTACTATAGTATGGGGCACCGAAATCCTCACAGGATGACAAAAGATCGAGAAACCGGAACTTTATACGTAGGCGAAATCGGAGGTGGTCGACATGAAGAAATTAATATAATTAAAAAGGGCAGAAATTATGGCTGGCCCCTTTTCGAAGGCTTCTATCAAAGTACGTTTTGTGTTCAAAATCTGTACAACAACATGCCACATGAACAACCACTACTAGCTTTCCCCCGTTCGGAGGCGAATGCAGTAATTGGCGGGTATGTGTATCGTGGGAATGAAGTTCCTGAGCTACGTGGAAAGTACATTTGCGCTGATTATGGTAATGGTGAAGAAATCTTTACCGTCGATATAAATACTGGACAGTATGAACAATATGGCAATTTTACTTCTACAAATATAATTTCATTTGGTGAAGACAATCAGGGAGAGCTCTACATTCTAAAACAAGGCACGTCATCACTTTTTAAAATAACTTCAAAGAATACTGGTTTTGGAAACACACCCCAGCTGCTATCTGAAACAGGGGCTTTTACAGATCTCATAAATCTAACTCCTGCTGACGGTTTAATACCTTACGATTTAGTAGAGTCATTTTGGTCTGACGGTGCTATAAAGAAGCGATGGATGGCAATCCCTAACGATGGAAGCCATAACACAGCAGCCGAAAAAATCACATATTCTGATATAGATGATTGGAATTTTCCTGTTGGGACTGTATTGGTCAAGCATTTTGAATTGCCAATTGATGAGAATAATCCATCAGTAACCAAACGATTGGAAACTAGGTTCTCAATTAAAGCGAATGACGGCAATTTTTATTTTGTCACCTACAAATGGAATAATCAACAAACGGATGCAGAATTACTTACCAGTGGATTAGATGAATCCATAAATGTTACCCAAGCTAATGGAAGTACGGTCAGTCAAACTTGGAGTTACCCAAGCACTATAGACTGTGTTACCTGCCACAACCCAACAACCGGTGGAACTCTGGGCACAAGGGCTAGATATTTGAATAAGGATTTTACCTATACTGAAACTGGAAGAACAGGTAATCAACTTGTAACCCTTAGTCATTTAGGTATACTAGATCAAACTGTTACCGATGCTGATACCAATACTATTTTGACTTCGAAATCTTTAAATGATGCAAATGCGAGTTTAGATGATAAAGCGAGATCTTATTTAGATTTGAATTGTGCCTATTGTCATAGACCAGGTACCGGAAATCGAGGAGATTTCGATATGAGACTCAACCTTGACATTATACAAACGGGTCTTTTAACTGCTAATCCGTATTTGCCTTTGGGCATACCAAACGAGAGAATTGTTGATGCGGGCAATTCAGCCACCTCCATTTTATACCATCGTATGAATAGTGTGGATGCTTCAATCAAAATGCCTCCAATAGGAAAAAATAAAATAGATGCTAATGCGGTACAATTAATTGATGATTGGATTACTCAGCTCAACCCTGAACCATGTACCGATAAAATTATAATGGAGACCTTTAGTAATGTGCCAGGGACAACAATTACTGAATTAAAAAATAATATAAATTTCCCAAATGCGCCAAGTGCGGTAAATGAACTGAACGAATTTCGTATTCCCATCAATGTAGGTGATGACTACGGGGTACGAGTGAAAGGATTGTTAAAGGCACCAGAGAACGGGACGTATTATTTTTGGATTACTGGGGACGATAATGTTGAACTAAGTTTAAGTACTGATTCAAACGAAGGTAATAAAACAAGAATCGCCTATCACGAAGATTGGTCTTTAGACGGAGAGTGGAATAAATACCCTACACAGAAGTCCGCTGCCATTGAATTAATTGCTGGTCAGAACTACTATATCGAAGCGTTGATGAATGAAAGGGGAGGTGGAGATAATTTATCTGTTGGTTGGAGAAAGCCCAGTAATGGTAACGGAACGGTACCTTTTCAAGTTATCCCGTGTACAGCCTTTGATAATTTCAATGGACCTTCAGTCATTGATGTGACAGGTGTTAGCCTTTCCCCAGATTCTGCAACAATTGTAGAAGGTGCTACGCTACAATTAACAGCAACAATTAGCCCTTCGAATGCGAGCGATACAGGAATGATTTGGTCATCGAGTGATCAGAACATCGCGACTGTCGATTCCAACGGTTTGGTAACGGCCCTTGCCGATGGTACCGTCATTATTACCGTTACTACCAATGATGGTGATTTTACGGATCAGTCAACCATTAATATTACACAAGCACCAGAAGACCCTTGTGCTGGTCGCATTATTATGGAGATATACGATAATGTTCCAGGGTTTTCTATTACACAACTAAAGAACAACTCGAATTATCCAAACTCCCCTAGCAGTACTTCTGAACTGGATGAAATGGTAATACCGTATAACGTAGGAGATAACTACGGGGTTCGAGTTAAAGGTCTGTTGAAGGCTCCTGAGACTGGCATTTATTATTTCTGGGTTACCGGGGATGACAATGTAGAACTCAACTTGAGTACCGATCAAAATAGTGCTAATATGACAAGAGTGGCTTACCATGAGGGCTGGTCAAATTGGAACCAATGGAATAAGTATCCGACACAAAAGTCAGAGGGGATTAACCTGGTGGCAGGACAGTACTATTATATTGAAGCACTAATGAATGAACTTAGTAGTTCTGATTACCTATCAGTCGGATGGAGAAGACCCAGCGACGGTAATGATAATGAACCCGATGAGCTTATTCCTTGCGATGTCTTCGCCCCATTTACAGCACCTCCGCTTGTTAGTGTGACTGGTGTAACTGTATCACCTTCTACCTTGTTAATGCAGACTGGTGAAACAAGCACTTTGAATGCTAACGTTGTTCCTTCAAATGCAACCAATACCGCAATAACTTGGTCCTCAAGCAATAGTGCTGTGGCAACGGTCAGTAACAGTGGCAGCGTTAATGCCATTTCGGAAGGAACCGCTACCATTACAGCCCAGACCGTTGACGGAGGTTTTACCTCATCGTCTGGCATTGAAGTGATTGATAGCGGCAACAATGGCTGTTCAAACCGTATCGTAATGGAAACCTATGCCAATGTACCCGGGTTCTCGATTGCACAGCTGAAGAACAGCGCTAATTTTCCAAATGCGCCAAGTGCGACCACTTCGCTTGAATCCTTCGTGATACCATACAATACAGGGGACAACTACGGGGTACGGGTCAAAGGGCTCTTGAAGGCACCTGAAACAGGCACCTATTATTTCTGGATTACTGGAGATGACAATGTCGAGCTCAATCTGAGTACCGACGATAGCAGCACCAACTTGGTAAGAATGGCTTATCACGACCGGTGGTCGAGCTGGAATCAATGGAACAAGTACCCCACACAAAAGTCAGTGGGCATAGACCTTGTAGCCGGGGAGAACTATTACATTGAGGCTCTAATGAATGAACTTACTGGATCCGATTACCTAGCGGTAGGTTGGAGAAGGCCCAGTGATGGTAATGATGATATACCGGCGCAGCTAATCCCTTGCAATGTCTTCGAGACCTTCGTAGAAGGTACACCTTTGAGGGCTGGACTGTTTCCATCGAAAAGTGAGACGATACCAGGTATGACAATTAGCCCGAATCCGGCAAGAAGCGAAGCATGGGTTTCCGTTGGGCATATTGATATAAACTCACAGGTAACCTATGCGGTGTATAATAACGCAGGGCAGCGGTTACTTCATATTATTGGAAAGACCGAGGAAATATTGGATATCCGAGGATTACCTTCAGGGGTTTACTTTGTGGAAGCCACGTCAGGACAGTGGTCAGAAAGAAAAAAACTCCTTGTTCGGTAATATTTAGCAATTTAGGAACTTAAAAAGCCTCTGCTTAGCAGAGGCTTTGGTTTTTGATTAGCGGGGGTTTTCTTCCTTGATGAATAAACCCCTATCCTTTTGAAATGTCTCCTGAGCCAGAAGCTTTTGTATCTACTTTATCAGGATTTCCACGGTAGCTAATGTCACCAGATCCTGAAACTCGTGCTTTTAGCATTTTATTTGCTGTTACTTTTATATCTGCAGAACCTGATACCGTTGCATCTACATTGTCGGCTTCTAGGCCATAGGCTTTAATATCACCGCTTCCCGATATAGTAGCTTCGAAATCGCGAGTACTTCCATTTAAGGTGATGTCACCCGAACCGGACATTGAGGCATCAATTGAACTTGCCTCAACATCTAAGGTAATATCTCCTGAACCTGACATGGCGGTTTTAAAATTATCAGTTTTGATTGTTGTTTTACCGACAATATCTCCTGAACCTGAAAGTGCAACTGAGTTGATACTCTCAACAGGTACTGTAATTCTGATGCCATCATCCCAAGAAGAAGGTTTTAGGTTGTATCCTTTTTCTACTTTAATCGATAGCTTTCCATTTTTTACTTCGGTCTTGATGTATTCTAAAAGATTGGATTCACCTTCCAATTTGATTTCTCCTTCTTTTCCTGCAACAAGGTCAAGGTCGAACCAACCTGATAGTCCTACGGCGTCATATTCACCAACACTACGTTCGATAGTGGTTACGTTTCCATTTCCTTTAACTTTTTTACCCCATTGCGCTGTGCATGATGCTGTAAATAATAGTACTAAACTAAGGCTCAATAATTTTTTCATGATTGTGTTTTTAATTTCCGCTTTTAACGGATGGGTTGATTAATGAATTAATTTCTATAAAATGTTATCCCTCCGTAATCACTTGAAATATTTACAGAGTTTCCGCTATTAGAAGACCCATAGTGGCCCTTATAATACTTACTTGTGTTTTTTACTTCGCTGATGCTCATTTCAAAATCATCTTTTCCACTAACGCCTGCATACGAGGTTTTGATTTCAAAATTGAAATGGTAGCCAGGGTCATATCCTACTTTTATACCAGTATAATCGCTTCGTATTTGAATGTTTCCTGCATCTGATGCCATTTTCGCAATCTTGACCGAACCATAATCAGCCGTTACGTCTACATTACCGTGTATGGTTCCTAACTTAACTGTTATATAATCTCCAGTACCTTGAACGTTTCCAGCCTCCCCAATCTCGATTTTCCCATAGTCGGTGTTATAGTCCAGATTGCCCATTTTTTCTACCGTAGAGTTGGTGTAATCTGCTTTGATGATTAAGTCCCCTGCTTTTCCAATAGTAAATCCTGAGTAATCTGCATTTATAGTTCCACTTTCCATAAAATCAATGGTAGATTTTGATGTATAATCGAAATTCAATTGATTGTTCCTCCCACGAAGTTCGCCAATCTCCAATCGGCCATAATCACAGTTGATTTTTGCATGCCCATCTACTCGGTCTAAAACAATGCTTCCGTAGTCATTATTCAAGTTTACACTATTTTTTATAGGAAGCTTGATGGTGTAATTAATCTGCATATTTACATTGTTATTCTTTCCCCAGTTCCAACCCCAACTGCTTTTGTTGTCATTGAAAATAGTTCTTGCAGAAACCACACTGCTGCTTGCTTCAAAATCGACAGAAATTCCATCCAATTTTTTCTGGACTTTTTCCTCATTGTTACCATTAGTTTTAATGTGCACTTCAATAACAATTCTGTTTTCATCCCAAGAAGTGAGATTCAAATTACCGTAGCTATTGCTTACTTTTAAGAGTGCATCGGAGTTGACATCAAACTCCTTTTTAATGGTCTTTTCTTTGGTGTATTTACCTTTTGGTTTTCCCTCACCTGCCGAAAGCAGCATCGGAAGTACCAAAAGTGCTATTAGGGGAAATTTAAATAGTATAGTTTTCATCATTGTATTTTTTTAAGTTTTTAATATTCTCTACTTGATCGAGTACGTCTTGTAAAAGATCTATTCGTGTTTGAAAGTTGGTTATCATGGCACTTAATATCAATTTGCTGTTTCCGCCATTCAAAAGGTCTTGCTCCAGTACTTTATAATTGGCGTCTAACCTATTTAATTGAATCATAGTGTCATCAATCATTTTTTTGGTCTCTGGAGTACTTTCACTTTCCAGTTGTTTTACTTGCTCTTCAATAAGGCTGGCAAAGTAAAATTGTGTCTGTGATACTTCTGGAGAAATTTCAGCAACCTGTTGATCTACTGTAGGTGATGTATTGTACATGCTAAACCCTATTCCTAAAAGTATGGCTACCGATGCGGCTATTGATAAAGGCTTCCACCACCAGTTCTTTTTCTTTTGAATCGATACCACACCTTGTGATGCTTGTAACTTTTCTAAGAACCTTTGCTGATGCCCTCCTTTGGGTTCTTCCGTATCGAAAGTACCTTGGAGATTATCAAACAGCTTATCTATATTATCTTTTTCCATTAGTATGCAATTGTTAATTTGTTCCTCAAACTTTGCTTTGCCCTTGAGATAGTTGTTCTACAGTTGGCATAACTGATATCCATTATTTTACTTATTTCTTCATAATCGTATCCTTCTATTAAATGTAAGGTCAAAGAAACTCTGTAATTGTCTTTCAACAGATTCATGGTCTCCATCACTTTTTGAGCCTTCAATTCCGTGATCGCATGATCGTGATCTGAAACAACTCCGTCATTATCTTCGACCTTGTACATTACATCATCCAGATCAACTTCGTTTTTCTTCCGTTGTTTTCTGTAATGATAGATACTGTTGTTTATCACGATACGCTTGAGCCAAGACCCGAAAGTTACCTCTCCTTTAAATGTGTGCAGTTTCGTAAACGCGTTTAAAAACGATTCTTGCATCACATCCTCAGCTTCTGCGCTGTCTTTTACAATCCGCAGCGATGTATTGTACATGGCTTTGTAATAGCGGTTGTAAATCTCCAATTGTGCACTTTGTTTTCCTTGCAAACACAATTGAACTAAAACGTCAGTATTTTCTTTTTTGTGGCTCAAAAAATGAATGGTTTGTTATAGAGATGAGGGAAGTTACGGATTGTTACAGTTTGCATAAAAAAAATCAAATCGAAAGGCTTTCTTGATTTTTAAAAGGAATGGCATAACAATTGTCTTTATTTGTATGCAAGAATAGCCGATTTGAAGATAACATAATGATAGTAAGGCTTTTCAATACTTTAACGACTTAATATAAAAGAACATTCTTTGTTAAATAATGACAGAATGTCTTAAATGTATATATGGGAAATTCTAAGTTTACCAATTTTGACAATATGTCTTTGCATTCCATAGAAGAAGATGCAGAGTTAATACCACTATTGACCCCCGAGGACGAGGAACAAATGAATAGCGAAAGTTTACCGGAGACCCTTCCGATATTACCACTACGCAATACAGTTTTGTTTCCGGGGGTTGTAATTCCTATAACCGCGGGGCGGGATAAATCAATAAAACTTATCAAAGATGCGAATAATGGTAGCAAAGTTATTGGCGTAGTTTCTCAGAAAGATGAGGAGACTGAGAATCCTGATGTAAAGGATATTAATACCTTAGGCACAGTAGCTAGAATTTTACGGGTGCTGCAAATGCCCGATGGAAACACAACTGTTATAATTCAAGGTAAAAAGCGATTTGAAGTTGCTGAAGTCCTGACAAAAGACCCTTATATCACGGCTACAGTAAGAGAGACCAAAGAGGAAAGACCAGCTCAAGATGATAAAGAGTTTTTAGCCATAATCGAATCGATAAAGGATTTGTCATTAAAGATAATCGCCAATAACCCTAATATACCCAGCGAGGCCTCATTTGCCATAAAAAACATAGAGAGTAAATCCTTCCTTATCAATTTTATTTCTTCAAACCTGAATTTAGGTGTTAAGGAAAAGCAGGAATTACTTGAAATAAGAAACCTTCAGGAAAGGGCACTGGCCACTCTGAAGTATATGAACGTTGAGTTGCAAAAATTGGAATTGAAGAATGACATTCAATCGAAAGTGCGCAGCGACATGGATCAGCAGCAGCGTGAATATTTCTTGCATCAACAAATGAAGACCATTCAAGAGGAATTGGGGGGAGTTTCGTACGATGAGGAAATTCAAGAAATGCGGGTTCGTGCCAAAAAGAAAAAATGGAATGAAAAGATAGGAGAGCATTTTGATAAGGAATTATCGAAAATGCAACGGATGAACCCTCAGGTTGCTGAATATTCTATCCAAAGAAATTATTTGGATTTGTTTTTGGACCTTCCATGGGATGAATTTTCCAAGGATAAGTTCGATTTAAAAAGAGCTCAAAAAATATTAGATAGGGACCACTACGGACTTGAAGACGTCAAACGAAGAATCATTGAATACTTAGCGGTTTTGAAACTGCGAAACGATATGAAGTCTCCTATTCTTTGTTTATATGGACCTCCAGGAGTGGGTAAAACTTCTTTAGGAAAGTCAGTTGCTGAAGCCTTAGGAAGGGAATATGTGCGTATTTCTTTAGGTGGATTACGTGATGAAGCAGAAATTCGAGGACACCGTAAAACCTATATTGGTGCTATGCCAGGGCGTATAGTTCAAAGTTTGAAAAAGGCTGGAAAATCAAACCCCGTTTTTATTCTGGATGAAATTGATAAATTATCGAGCAGTCATCAGGGAGACCCATCTTCAGCGATGTTGGAAGTTTTAGATCCAGAACAAAATAGTGAGTTTTATGATAACTTCTTAGAAATGGGATATGACCTTTCTAAGGTTATGTTCATTGCGACGGCCAATAACTTGTCTACCATTCAACCTGCTTTGCGGGATCGTATGGAAATCATCAATGTTACGGGCTATACCATAGAAGAGAAGGTCGAGATAGCTAAGCGCCATTTACTTCCGAAGCAATTAAAAGAGCACGGACTCGAATCAAAACATTTAAAAATTGGTAAACCGCAATTAGAGAAAATCGTTGAAGGTTATACAAGGGAATCTGGAGTTCGTTCTTTGGAGAAGCAAATTGCCAAAATGGTACGCTATGCTGCAAAGTCTATAGCTACTGAAGAAGAATATGAGATAAAAGTAAGTAGTGAAATTGTAGAGAAGGTATTAGGGCCAGCTCGGATGGAGCGGGATAAATATGAAAACAATGATGTAGCAGGAGTGGTGACCGGATTGGCCTGGACGAGTGTCGGAGGCGATATTCTTTTTATTGAATCCATATTATCTAAAGGAAAAGGAACTTTAAACATTACCGGAAACTTAGGTAAGGTAATGAAGGAATCTGCCACGATTGCCATGGAGTATATTAAGTCCAATGCAGACCGATTTGACCTTGACCCAGAACTTTTTGAAAAGTATAATGTACATATTCACGTGCCAGAAGGGGCAACCCCAAAGGATGGGCCAAGTGCTGGTATCACTATGCTTACCTCTCTGGTTTCTTTGTTCACGCAACGAAAAGTGAAGAAAAGTTTGGCCATGACCGGTGAAATAACACTTCGTGGGAAAGTTCTTCCGGTAGGGGGAATCAAAGAAAAAATTCTAGCTGCCAAGCGAGCTCGCATCAAAGAGATTATTCTTTGTAAAGAGAATGAGCGAGACATTCTTGAAATAAAACAGGATTATCTAAAAGGGTTGACTTTTCATTATGTAACCGATATGCATGAGGTAGTAGATATTGCTATTACCAATCAAAAGGTGAAGAACGCTAAGAAATTTTAATATTTCATCTCCTGGGGTAGAACTCTTTTATTTCTAACTATTTTTACTAAATGGGAAAAATAACCATAGCTATTGATGGCTATTCCTCTACGGGAAAAAGTACTATTGCCAAACAGTTGGCAAGGGCTTTGGGTTATGTCTATGTGGATACTGGTGCTATGTACCGAGCGGTGACACTTTTTGCCATGCGCAAGGGTTTTATTGATGAAAACCATAAAGATGTTGAGGCTTTAGTAAATACTCTTGATAAAATTGAACTTACTTTCCATTATAACGAGGAATTGGAATTTTCAGAAATGTACCTGAATGGTGAAAATGTAGAGAAGGAGATTCGTACCATGGAAGTATCACAATTTGTGAGTCCGGTTGCGGAAATTGAAGCAGTGCGGAACAAGCTGGTGGCGATGCAACAAGAAATGGGAAGGAAAAAAGGTATTGTCATGGATGGCCGTGATATCGGAACGGTAGTTTTCCCCGATGCGGAAGTCAAGATCTTTATGAGTGCTTCACCAGAAAAAAGGGCCTATCGGCGTTACAAGGAATTGTTGGACAAAGGCGAAGAAGTGGATTATGATGAAGTTCTTAAAAATGTACAGCAGCGTGATGCTATAGATTCCGATCGTGAATTTTCACCCCTACGAAAAGCGGAAGATGCCATTGAATTTGATAATAGTGATATGGGGCTTGAAGAGCAATTTGAGCGCATGTATAATTTTGCGTTGCGGGTGATTGGGAAGCAGTAGACCTAACTTTAGGGAATTGAGCTAGGGCCTTTAATAGGAGGTTTTGTTGTGCAACGTTTTTTCTGTGCTATGATTTGAAGTTTTTCCAAATCAGATAGAGCTCTTGCACTTCATTTTCGTCCATATACTTTGGGAAAAGTCCAGTATTCGCAAAATATGCCATACATTCTCCAAATTTTAAATATTGGCTTTTAGGAATGTTCTTTTTTGCCAAGCATTTTTTCAAAATTCCAATCCTTTTATTTTCATCCTCCGTAATTATTCCGTCGATTTTAGAAATTTCTGCTTGTGAAAACCTATTCGTTACCGCTTTTAGAGTTTTCAATTTTGTCCAATATTTTTGTGCTCCAATCCCTAGTTCCACACGAAGAAACCTGTTCTTTTCTAATGCAAACTTTAAAGGGTCCTTTCGTTCTAGTTTAATATTATTGGCAGCTATTTCAGCCCAAAACATTTCAGTATCAGGACTGATGTTATTGTTCCAGTAATTTAGGAATTCACTTATAGCAGACTTTCTTTGGTAAGAATTTAATTTCCAGGATGGGTCTTGATTTCTTATAATCCTTTCTATGTGCGCAGAAAAATTTAAAAAAGCCCTTTTCGATTTTTCATCTAACTCGGTCGATTCAGTAATTATTTTATCGTGAATTTGAATTGTCTTTGAAATATCGTCTAAAGGGTTCTTTTTCATTCAATATTTGATTTTTGCAAAATGTTGCAAACAATTCGCTAAGCGTACTATTACGCTTAGCGAATTAATAACCGTAATATAGAAATATTAAAACAAAAAAATACCGCTACTACTAGCAGCGGTACTTTAATTTTATTTAACGTTTGACTGCCGACGGCAGGTCTAAAGTCTTAAGGATTTGGAATAACCAAAACCTGATCAGGATGAATCACATCCGGATTTTTAAGAATATTGGTATTCGCTGCAAAAATCTGCTTGTACTTCATTGCATCACCATAATAGTGCTTTGCAATTTTACTTAGAGACTCACCACTAGAAACAGTATGTCTGTGGTAAACCGAATCATCCGCAACTGAAATGTTTGCTTTGATATCCGATGCGCTTTCGCCACCTAATTCCTTGATTTTATCCCACAATAAATCTTTTTCGTAAGGGGTATTTGCTTGACCTTTTATTTTAAGAACGCCACCTTCTTCGGTTACGTTTCCATCTTTAATACCTAATTGCTCACCAAGGTTCAAAACTCCTTGATACTTTGCTTTAACGCTCATGTGTAATTGTTTAAACGGTTAATATTTGAGTGCTCAAGATAGTAATAATTGCTTTATTTGGCGTTAATTTCTTTAAAATACTCGTGAACCTTTGGACCTTTTAATAATACTGTTGGTTTCTTGAAATAAAAACTGTATTTTTGCAGCCCTTTTTAGCGAAAGTTTTCAAGAGAAAAAAGGGAAAAGAAAAATTATATAACAGCTTCTACGCGAATCGCTTAACTCTTGTACCGTTGTAGAATACAAATAATACTCTTCAAATGGCTGAAGAAAAAAAAGCTCAAGTAGAAGAAACTACTGAAGCAACCGCAGAAACTGCAGAAGCAGTTCAAGAAACTACCGAAACGGTAGAAGAAGTAAAAGAGGCGGCTCCCGTCCAAGATCCAAAAGAATTTTTAGAAAACTTTAATTGGGAAAAGTACGAGCAAGGAATTGAAAAAGTTGAGGACGCTAAATTAGAAGAGTTCGAAAAACTTGTTTCAGAAAACTTTGTAGATACCGCTGATGCTGAAGTGGTTCAAGGTACTGTCGTTTATTTAACAGACCGTGAGGCGATTATCGACATCAACGCTAAGTCTGAAGGGGTTATCTCTTTGAATGAATTTCGTTACAATCCTGATTTAAAAGTTGGTGATAAAGTAGAGGTATTGATTGACATCCGTGAAGATAAGAGCGGACAGTTAGTACTTTCTCATAGAAAAGCAAGAACTATCATGGCTTGGGATCGTGTTAATGCGGCTCATGACAAAGAAGAGGTAGTTAGTGGTTTCGTTAAGTGTAGAACTAAAGGTGGTATGATTGTCGATGTATTCGGAATCGAAGCTTTCCTTCCAGGTTCTCAAATTGATGTGAAACCTATTCGTGACTACGATCAATACGTGAACAAAACAATGGAATTCAAAGTGGTGAAAATCAACCACGAATTCAAAAACGTTGTTGTATCGCACAAAGCATTGATCGAGGCGGATATCGAAGAACAGAAAAAAGAAATCATCAGTCAACTTGAAAAAGGACAAGTATTGGAAGGTGTTGTCAAAAACATTACTTCTTACGGAGTCTTTATCGATTTAGGTGGTGTTGATGGATTAGTTCACATTACTGACCTTTCTTGGAGTAGAATCAACCACCCGAATGAGGTTGTTGAACTAGACCAAAAATTGAATGTTGTAATCCTTGATTTTGATGAGAACAAATCAAGAATCCAATTAGGATTAAAACAATTAGAGAAGCACCCATGGGAAGCTTTATCTGAGGACATCAAAATCGGTGACAAGGTGAAAGGTAAGGTAGTCGTTATTGCTGACTACGGTGCATTCATTGAAGTTGTTGAAGGTGTTGAAGGGTTGATTCACGTTTCTGAAATGTCATGGTCTACGCACTTGCGTTCCGCACAAGATTTCGTGAAAGTAGGTGATGAGGTCGAAGCAGTTGTATTGACTTTAGATAGAGAAGATCGCAAGATGTCTCTTGGAATCAAGCAAATGACTCCAGATCCATGGACAGATATCACAACAAAATATCCTGTCGCTTCTAGACACAAAGGTATCGTTAGAAACTTTACAAACTTCGGTGTATTTGTTGAGCTAGAAGAAGGTATCGACGGATTGATTTATATCTCTGACCTTTCTTGGACTAAGAAAGTCAAGCACCCATCTGAGTTTACCGCTGTAGGCGAAACTTTAGAGGTTGAAGTACTTGAATTAGATGTTGATGGTCGTAAACTTAGTTTAGGTCATAAACAGACTACTGATAATCCTTGGGATAAGTATGAGAAAGAGTTTGGTTTAGATTCAGTTCATACTGCATCGATTACTGAAATTGTTGATAAAGGAGCTATTATTGAATTTAACGAGGACATTACGGCATTCGTCCCGCAACGTCATTTAGAAAAAGAAGACGGTAAGAAACTCGGAAAAGGAGAAGAAGCCGAATTCAAGATTATCGAATTCAACAAAGATTTCAAAAGAGTTGTAGCAAGTCATACAGCAATCTTTAGAGAAGAAGAGAAACGTAACGTAAAAGCTGCTGTTAAAAGACAGAAAGCTTCTGCTGATGAAGCAAAACCCACTTTAGGTGATGCTAACGAGGCTTTACAAGCGTTAAAAGATAAGATGGAAGCTGGTAAGAAATAAATAGCTTTACAATCTTAGCATATTAAAAACCCTGACCATTTGGTCAGGGTTTTTGTTTTACCACAAATAAGATTCCTACTTAATCGAGAATTCCCTATTTTTGTCCTTCAAAAGGATTCACGTCCACTATGAGTCAAAAAGTACTTCTTTCCGAAAAAGAAATCAACATCATCCTTCACCGCTTGGCTTGTCAACTTCTTGAAAATCATTTGGATTTTGCAAATACCGTTTTAATAGGGATTCAGCCCAGAGGAACTTTCGTAGCCGAACGACTTACTAAAATTTTAAAGGAAGAATACAAAGTAAAACATATCGACCTGGGATTTTTGGATATCACCTTTTATCGTGATGATTTCCGAAGAGGTGACAAAACACTTGAGGCAACAGCTACAAGTATTGATTTCTTAGTAGAGGACAAAAATGTTGTTCTAATAGATGACGTTCTATATACAGGAAGAAGTATTAATGCCGCTTTAACCGCCTTACAGTCTTTCGGAAGACCCAAGGATGTTGAGTTGCTGACTTTAATCGATAGAAGATTTAGCCGACATTTACCCATTCAACCCAACTATAGAGGACGCCAAGTTGATGCAATAAACAACGAGAAAGTAAAAGTGATGTGGAAGGAGAATGACGGAAAAGACGTAATATATTTGATAAATAAATAGTATGAGCGAGCTAAGTGTGAAACACTTATTGGGAATAAAATATCTTAATGAAAAAGATATTCAGCTCATTTTTGAAACCGCTGATCACTTCAAGGAAGTTATCAATCGTTCGATTAAGAAAGTCCCATCACTCCGAGATATTACCATCGCCAATATTTTCTTCGAGAATAGTACACGAACCAAATTATCGTTCGAATTGGCCGAAAAACGTTTGTCTGCGGATGTCATCAACTTTTCTGCGGGTCAGTCTTCTGTAAAAAAAGGGGAGACGCTCATAGATACGGTCAACAATATTCTTTCGATGAAAGTAGATATGGTGGTGATGCGGCATCCAAATCCGGGAGCGGGTATATTCTTATCGAAACATGTGAATGCATCGATTGTAAATGCAGGTGATGGAGCACATGAACATCCTACACAAGCTTTGTTGGATTCATATTCCATTCGGGAAAAACTCGGTGATGTAGCTGGTAAAAATGTGGTCATCGTAGGTGATATTCTGCATTCCCGCGTAGCACTATCAAACATTTTCGCCTTAAAACTACAAGGGGCAAACGTGAAAGTTTGTGGTCCGAAAACTTTGCTCCCAAAGCATGTTGAGTCTTTAGGGGTAGGAGTTGAAACGGATTTGCGAAAAGCTTTGAACTGGTGTGATGTTGCAAATATGCTACGTATACAAAATGAACGACTGGATATCAGTTACTTTCCGACGACAAGAGAATACACTCAGCAATTTGGAGTGAACAGAACATTGCTTGATAGTTTAGACAAAGAAATTGTGATTATGCACCCAGGCCCCATAAACAGGGGTGTTGAAATAACCAGCGATGTAGCTGATTCTAACCAATCGATTATATTGAATCAGGTTGAAAATGGGGTTGCTATTCGAATGGCGGTGATTTATTTATTAGCCTCAAAAATAAAATAAGCGCTATGGTATTTGACAAAAAAGGAACAACCACTACGGTTTTTCAAGAGAATATTAAGTTGTTCACGTTTTTGGAAAATTTGAACAACGCCTACCCAAAAATTAAGAACGACCATTTGATTATTAATCTATTTTCCTTTTCGAAATTAAGCGCAGGCAATGTTTTGGAATTTCTGGCACTCTCGAACAAACACAGAGGTGCCCATAAATCATTTGTTTTGGTTACAGACAAGGTTGCCTATGATGAAGTACCAGAAGAAATCGTTGTTGTGCCAACTCTTCAGGAAGCTCGAGATATCATAGAAATGGAAGAAATAGAACGTGATTTAGGCATATGATTAAATACAATTTGGCTCAGGTCAATATTGCTAGAATGTTGGCTCCGATTGATAGCCCGATAATGGCCGATTTTGTGGCAAATCTTGATAGTATTAATCAATTAGCGGAAAATAATGAGGGCTTTGTTTGGCGTTTGAAAGATGACAATGACAATGCCACCTCCCTTCAAGTTTTTGAAGATGAATTCATTATTGTGAATATGTCCGTCTGGAGTTCAAAGAAATCTCTTTTCGATTTTACCTATAGTTCGGCTCATGTTGAGATTTTCAAGCGGAAGAAGGAGTGGTTTAGTAGCATGAAAGATATGCACATGGCACTTTGGTATGTTCCTGAAAATGTGCAACTAACTCCTCAAGATGCGAAAGAACGTTTAAAGTATTTGAATGCAAACGGGGAAACTCCCTATGCATTTACTTTTAAAAGTGATTTTTCTGCGGACGAAGCCAATCAATATAAACCTTAATTAGCAGCCAAAATGAAACTTCATATTTTAGGCTGTTATGCAGCTACACCTAGGACTTTAACCAATCCAACATCTCAAGTTTTGGAGATTAAGGGACATATGTTTCTTATCGATTGTGGCGAGGGAACACAAGTACAATTGCGAAAGAACAAAATAAAGTTTTCCCGAATCAATCATATTTTTATTTCTCATCTACATGGAGATCATTTCTTCGGATTACCCGGATTAATATCCACTTTTCGCTTATTGGGTAGAGATAAAAAAATGCATATTTACGGTCCTAAAGGAGTTAAAGAAGCTATCACCCTTCTTTTAAAGCTCGGTGATTCTTGGACGAATTTCCCTTTGATTTTTCATGAGTTGACTTCCAAAGAAACGGAACTGATTTATAAAGATGATAAAGTATCAGTAGAGACCATTCCTTTAAATCATAGGGTTTATACCAATGGATTTTTGTTTAAAGAGAAATTGGGTGAACGGAAGTTGAATATTGAAGCTGTGCGGAATTATAAAATTGATACGTCATCTTTCCAGAACATCAAAAACGGGAAAGATATTACTTTAGAGGATGGTTCAGTTGTCTCAAATATTGAGTTGACTTTTGATCCTCCAAAACCTAAGGCTTACGCTTACTGTAGTGATACTGCCTATATGCCCGAGATAATTTCACAAATAAAGGCTGTGGATGTTTTATACCATGAATCCACATTTTTAGATTCCGAAGAGCATCTATCCGCCAAAACTAAACATGCTACTGCTAAAGAGGCAGCGGCTATTGCCAAGGAGGCTGAAGTCGGGACTTTAATTTTAGGACATTATTCTACAAGATATAAATCCATTGAGCTTTTTAAAGAAGAAGCGCAGACGATTTTTGAAAATGTAGAATTAGCGGATGATGGTAAGGTATTTGAGTTTTAAACATCTTGTCTCTCAACAAAATCTTTAAACTGATTCAGCCATTTTTGAACTTGCTTTTTGAACATTCCCGGAAATAACTTAGCCAATAATTTAATTACAAAGCCATTGAACTTTGTGTAGTGTATTTCTTGATCTAATCGAGTGGTATTGGAATCAATTGCTTCGAACCTACAAGACATTGTATTTACCATATGTTTATGTTCGTAGTTCGCCTTAAACTCTTCCGGTAGTTCATTGCGGATAATGGTTTCAATAAGTTCTAATTTTTCATAAATAAGCTTCGATTTGGACCCAACCTCTCCCTGTACTCCACTTACAGGCTCAAAACTTATAAAACCATCCTGCCATTCTTTCAAATTATCAGGATTTTCAAATAGGTCTATTACCTTATTTAATGGTGCTTTGATATCAACATGGCAGCTAAACTTCATATCTATTTGATTTAAAGAATATTACTGGAAATTTACTAAAAAATATTAGAGGATATCCCTTAAATTGGATGGACTAGATGTTGTAAATTGCAGTATAAAATGATTCCATGCAAAAGGATTTAGGAAATTACCGTAAATCATATGAAAAGAGCGCCTTGACGGAGGAGACTATTTCAGATAATCCTATGGAGCTTTTTCAAAAATGGTTTTATGAGGTTGAAGCTTCTGAGGGAGTAGATGAGCCTAATGCTATGACCATTTCCACCATTGGAAAAGACGGTTTCCCAAAGGGAAGAGTGGTGTTATTAAAAAAATATACGTATGAAGGATTTATCTTTTATACCAATTATGAAAGTGAGAAGGGGAAAGCGATAGCGGAGAATCCGAATGTTTGTATTTCCTTTTTTTGGCCAAATCTTGAAAGACAAATTATTATTAAGGGAAAAGCTGAAAAAATCGCAGAAAATATGTCCGATGGGTATTTTGAATCCCGTCCAAATGGAAGCAAGTTGGGTGCAATAGTTTCTGAACAATCCAGTGTAATTCCATCCAGGGAAGTCTTGGAAGAAAGGCTGACAGAACTTGAGAAGGAGTACGAAGGTAAAGAAATCAATCGCCCAGATTGGTGGGGAGGATATATTGTAAAGCCTGTTTCAATGGAGTTTTGGCAAGGAAGACCAAATCGCCTGCATGACAGAATTCGCTATACACTTGAAAATATAGACTGGAAAATGGAGCGATTAGCACCGTAAAGCAATAGGCGGAGGCAGTGGGCAGTTCTGTTCAGATTTTTCTGCCAACTGCCAACTGCCACTGCAAACTGAATACTATTCTTCCCCATTGTAAAGACTCATTAAGAATGAAAACACTAATTCTAGTCCGACATGGCAAATCCTCATGGGAATATTCCGTTGGGGATAAAGATCGCCCGCTATTACAAAGAGGTATTAATGATGCACATTTGGTATCGGAAAAGTTCAACGAACAAGGCATTCCTATTGATGCTGCTTTTTCAAGTCCGGCAAATAGAGCTCTCCATACGAGTATGATTTTTACAAGGCAACTCTATTTCCCGTTGGATAAATTCCGCGTGGTCAATGAGTTGTATGATTTTTCAGGAGAATACGTTCTTCAGTTTGTAAAAGAGCTAGATGATGATTTAAATACCGTACTGATTTTTGGGCATAATCATGCCTTTACGCACATTGCCAATTCCCTTGGAAATACCTATATTGAAAACGTTCCCACAAGTGGATTGGCACAGTTGGAATTCGATGTCGAAGATTGGAAATCCATAGAAAAGGGAATAACGAAACAAACTATTTTTCCAAAGCAATTAAGAGAATGATAAAAGCCAAAAATCAATATGTAAACCGCGAAATCAGTTGGTTATGGTTTAATGAGCGCGTTTTGCAAGAGAGCACGGATACCAATGTACCCTTGATTGAAAGGCTCCGCTTTTTAGGAATTTACTCTAATAATCTCGATGAGTTCTTTAAAGTTAGATATGCCACCGTAAAGCGAATATTTGAAGCCGGAAAAACAGGAAAGAGTGTTTTGGGTGGAGAGACGGCAAAAGATCTCTTGGAGGAAATTACTAAAATAGTAATTGACCAACAAGCGAGAAGTGTGCATATTTTAAAGAATATTCAAGCGGAGTTAGAAGATAAGAATATTTTTATAATCAAAGAGACACAGCTTAACCCAAAGCACCGGGACTTTGTTAAAAGTTATTTCCTTCAGAATGTGAGTCCGCAATTGATGACGATTATACTAAATGATCTTACCAAGTTTCCCACCTTAAAAGATACTGCTGCTTATTTGGCCGTTAAGATGATAATAATTGGCGATCAGATAGCTGAAGAAAAAGAGAAACGATTTGCTTTAATAGAAATCCCTAAAGGTATTGACCGCTTTGTTGTGTTGCCAAAAGACGGTGATAAAAATTACATCATCATTTTAGATGACCTCATTCGCTATTGCCTTCGTAGCATTTTCACTATGTTTGAATATGAGTCTATATCGGCGCACATGATTAAAATTACAAGGGATGCTGAGCTAGATATGGACAATGACCTTAGTAAAAGTTTTATTGCCAAAATATCTTCAAGTGTGGAGCATCGAAAGTTGGGAGATCCAGTAAGGTTTGTATATGATAAGAGCATTGGAAAAGATACCTTGGATTTTCTTAGAGAGAAAATGCATATTGAGGATACAGATAGTGTAATCCCCGGAGGACGTTATCATAACAGAAGAGATTATATGGGCTTTCCTAGCTTGGGTAGGCAAGATTTAATGTATGAAAAGATTACTCCCTTACCCGTAAAAGGTTTCAGTATGGAAGGTAGTCTACTTGAGCAAATTGCCAAAAAAGACTATTTACAATATACCCCGTATCACACATTTTCATATGTCATTAAGTTTCTTAGAGAAGCGGCTTTGGATCCAAAAGTGAGGTCCATTAAAATCACGGTATATCGTTTGGCTAGTAATTCGCAGGTAGCGGCATCACTAATCAACGCTGTAAAAAACGGGAAGCAAGTGACAGTTCAAATTGAATTGCAAGCACGTTTTGATGAGCAGGCTAACATAGAATATGCAGAGCAACTTCAAGCGGAGGGTGTAAAACTTATTTTTGGAGTTCCCGGACTCAAAGTGCATAGTAAGGTCTGCGTGATTGAACGCGAAGAAGAGGAGGGAGTGAAACGCTACGGATTCATCAGTACCGGGAACTTTAGTGAAGCTACAGCTCGTATTTATACGGATTACACCTTATTTACAGCTCATGAAGCGATACTTAAAGAATTGAACAAAGTCTTCGATTTCTTTGAGACGACTTATAAGATTAATAAGTACAAACACCTTATAGTTTCACCCCATTATACAAAGAGTACTTTCCTAAAGCTAATCGACAAAGAAATAGAAAGTGCATTGGCAGGTAAAGAAGCTTATATCAAAATCAAAATGAACAGCTTTACCAGTTATAAAATGATTGATAAGCTATACGAGGCAAGTAACGCCGGAGTGAAAATTCAATTGATTATTAGAGGGGTCTGTTGTTTGGTTCCTGGAATTCAGGGAATGAGTGAAAATATCGAGGCCATCAGTATTGTAGATAAGTTTTTGGAACACCCCCGTATTTTTATTTTCGGAAATAATGGGGATACAAAAATCTACATTTCTTCAGCGGATTGGATGACGCGTAATTTAGATAATCGTGTAGAAGTTGGTTGCCCTATTTATGATGAAGATATCAAGCAAGAACTATTAGATACTTTTGAAATGTCTTGGAGTGATAATGTGAAAGCACGCGTTTTCAATGAATCGCAAGATAATGCGTATCGTAAAAATGGTAACAAAAAAGTCCGTTCGCAGTTCGCGATGTATGATTATTATTTGGAGAAGTTAGAAGGAAAGTAGGCAGTCTCAGTTGGCAGTAACCAGAAAATACCTTTTAGTAAAAGTTAAAACTGCTAACTGCAACTGCCAATTAGGTACTTTTTTATCCATGAATACTCTCGCTCTTGCTAAGATTTTTCATAATCTCGGCCTCATGAGTTAATAAATCCTGCCACTTTTTATCCACTTCTTCGCGGTCTCCATATTGTCGAGCAAATTTTAAGAACATGGTATAGTGGCTGGCTTCACTAACCATCAATTTATGATAGAATTCTGCTAGTTCCTTATCTTCTAACTCTTCGGATAATAATCGAAAGCGTTCGCAACTTCGCGCTTCGATTAACGCAGCATATAAAAGCCTATGGACAAGCTGGGTGGTTCTGCTACCGCCTTTTGGAAAGAACTTGACCAATTGTAAAACATATTCATCTTTGCGGTCTCTACCTAGAGTTTTTCCTCGGGCTATGATTCGGTCATGAACCATTTTAAAATGTCCCATTTCCTCACGGGAAAGTGCAATCATTTCTTCAATCAGCTCGGTAAACTCTGGGAAACTTACAATCAATGAAATTGCCGTGCTTGCGGCTTTCTGCTCGCAATAAGCATGGTCAGTTAAAATTTCATCGATATTTTTTTCGACGATATTTACCCATCGAGGGTCTGTGGGAAGTTTTAAACCTAGCATGACGTTTTCTTTGGCAGCAAAAATAGGAAAGAAAACAGTAACTTATTTTAGTCCCTATCGCTATCGGGATGGAATTGGGCTTTTCATGCGAGTTTTTGCTGTATGGCTTTATTTGTCGCTAGAATACCTTAATTCTTCTTTCATAAATGCGCTTTTTTCAAATGTAATCTGCAAGCTATTTTTTATTTGGTTTTCTCTCAAAAAATGTTTTTTCGGTTTACAAGTTTAATAATACTCTTGTAAATCGTGTATTCAAACCTCCTTTTTTTAAGAGTAGTAAACCTTTTAGCTAAGTCATCTTTACAACCACTAATTTTACTTGTGGTTCCCAGGTCTGTCAAACTCAAAAGATTACCAAGCTATAAGCAGAAAGGTTTGTGGTATTGCGCATGTGCCTATTCGAAAAATAGGCAAGCTTGAAAAAGATTATTACTTTTGTCAGAGATTTCAGAGTTGCTTTAGAAGTGATCAAGGTGCGCTGCCTAACAATTCAAAAAGGAATGCAGTGTATCTGACTTATCTTTATTTCAGTGAACTTAGACTAAAATAAATTGCACTCGTGTAGAGAAATTACTTAATAAGCGAATTCGAATGTCTAATAGAGTTAAGAAATGGCATTAATCTCTATTTACATCACCAATAAAATTCAACTGGCATAGAGCACAAGAAAATTATAAACTATGTCACTCTATTTACTTGTACTTCTTTTTTCACTTGCGGGGCCTCTTGCTTTGAGTTTCGAGAAAAACCTTAGACTGTATAAGCGTTGGAAATACCTGCTTCCTGCTATCTTAATAACCATGTTTATTTTCGTCATCTGGGATATCATCTTTACCGATATGGGATATTGGTTTTTCAACCCAATCTATAATTCGGGTATTTATATAAATAAGCTCCCTTTAGAGGAATATCTTTTTTTTATTGTCATTCCGTATGCCTGTGCGTTCTCGTTTTACGCAGTTCAATTTCATTTCCCAAGATTCAAGCTCAATGAGCAATGGACAAAATTTGTAACTTTTCTTATCGTAGTTGTATCAGTTATGATGTCAGTTTTATATAAAGATTTCATCTATACTTTTGTTGTTTTTCTTGTTTTGCCAGTGATACTTTTAATGAGCTATTATTTTGCCGGAGAAGTGGTGCAATACTATTTAGCTATATATCCGATTTTACTTATCCCATTTTTTATTATAAACGGAATCTTAACGGGTACAGGAATTGAACAAGCTGTTTTTGATTACAACCCAGAAGCAATATTGGGAATTCGTATTTTGTCAATTCCAATTGAAGATATGTTTTATAATTTTTCACTGCTTTTATTACCGTTGGCGCTAACTCATATGTTTGAAACGGGATTTAAAAAAACGAGAACAGCATGAAAATTGCAGTTATTGGTTCCGGAATTGGTGGTTTGGCTACCGCATGCAGATTAGCATCAAAAGGACATGAAGTAACTGTATTTGAAAAAAATGCTTCTCCCGGTGGAAAAATTAGCGAGATTAATGTTGAGGGTTATCGATTCGATACAGGTCCATCCCTATTTACATTGCCAGAACTCGTAAATGAACTTTACATTGCGGCTGGTGAAACTGTTCCATCAACTTTTGCTTACAAAAAGCTTGAGGTACTATGTAAGTATTTTTACAACAGTGGTGAAAACCTTATCGCCTGGTCTGATCAACAAAAATTCGCCGACGAGTGCGCTCAAAAACTAGGAGAAGACCCAGCTAACATCAACAAATATTTTAAGAATGCTTCTTTGATATATAAAATCACATCGGATATCTTCCTTTTTAACTCCTTGCATAAAATCAAGAATTTATTGAAATTTTCGGTTTTGAAATCGCTGTTTCAGGTTAATAAGATTCGCTTTTACAAATCCATGCATAGTGAGAATAGGAGCAATTTTAAAAGCCCATTGCTTACTCAGTTGTTCGATAGGTATGCCACCTATAATGGTTCTAATCCGTATAAAGCACCAGCTACCTTAAACGTAATAGCGCATCTCGAAAACAATCTTGGAACCTATTTTCCTGATCAAGGCATGTATTCTATTGTGCAACACATTTATGAACTTGCTCTAAAAAAGGGGGTCCGTTTTAATTTTAATTCTTTGGTTACTTCCATCGATATAAAGAACAAAATTGCCGTTGGTGTAAGTGTTGGAGATACGGCATTCACTTTCGATAGGATAGTGTCAGACTCCGATATCAACTATGTCATTAATAATCTGATGGATCACCCACTAAAAAAGAGATTCAATCGCTTAGAACCTTCATCATCTGCCTTGGTATTTTATTGGGGAGTTAATAAGGAGTTTCCAGAGTTAGATTTGCATAACATTCTTTTTAGTCAGGATTATAAAGAAGAGTTTACCAATCTATTTCAAAATAAAACCATTGACATCGATCCAACTATCTATATTTTCGTTAGTTCTAAATTGGTGAAAAGTGATGCACCAAAAAATTGCGAAAACTGGTTTGTAATGGTTAACGCACCCTCCAATAGTAAGGAAAATTGGGATGAACTGATACGTACTTCCAAACAAAATATTATTAATAAAATCAACAAATCCCTTAAAATCAACATTGAAGACTATATCGAGTACGAGAAAATTGCTTCACCGATAACCATTGAGCGAAGTACGCTTAGTAAAGGGGGAGCACTTTATGGGAATTCATCGAATTCAATGTTTTCTGCATTTTTAAGACATCCAAATTTTCTTAAAAGCATAAAGAACTTGTATTTTGTCGGGGGAAGTGTCCACCCTGGTGGAGGAATACCGCTCTGTTTAGCTAGTGCTAAAATTGTTGCTAACGAAATACCTGCCCAATAGATGAATCGGATATTAAAATACTTAACGAATGAAGGGCTACCGATAGCGTTTGTAGTTTTTTACTGTTTTGGTTTGGGTTTATATTTTACACCGCTCACCCATGATTTGTTTATACTAGTTACTCCGTATACTTTGGTTTTGGTAGCCGTGGCCATTTTTTCACATCATAAGGAATGGAATATAAAAACCATTACTGTTTTAGCAAGTATTTTTATTTTGAGTATTATAATCGAAATTATTGGGGTAGCAACGGGTCAGCTATTTGGAGTTTATGAGTATGGTGAAGGGCTTGGTATTAAAATTGCAGATGTACCTATTGTCATAGGTCTTAATTGGGTTTTCTTAACCTATGCTTCTAATAGTATCATTTCTAAATACACCTCTAAAAATATTCCTATTGTAGTAGGAGCCGCATCACTGATGGTGTTCTATGATATCTTGCTTGAAAAAGTTGCTCCATTAATGGACATGTGGCTATTTTCAAAAAACGGTCCGCCTGTAAGTAACTATGTGGTCTGGTTTCTTTTGGCTTTATTATTTAATGTGGCTATTCAACAGTTTAAGATAAATACGCAAAATAGACCCGCCCGCTGGTTGTTTTTTATCCAATTCTGCTTTTTTGTAATTATAGCTGTTTATAATGAATATTAAAAAATGATACGAGCCAATCATAATAAATATTGGGTAAAATTTTCTAAGTTTTACACGCAAACATTAATAGGCTTTTTTTTTGGGAGTGTTAAGTACTTTGGTGAGTATGAAGAAAAAGGGCTCCCTATACTTATGATTAGCAATCATTTTTCATTTTACGATGGCTTTATTCAAATCTTATTAAACCTTAAAATCTTTAAGAGAAGGTTTAACTTCATGATGCTTGAGAAAGAGCTGCGTAAAAACATGATGTTAGCCAAAATAGGGGCATGTTCTATCAGCAAAGGAAAGCGTTCTAGTTTAGAGAGTCTTGATTACGCTGTTGAACTATTACAAGATAAAGAGAACCTATTTTTGTTTTTTCCGCAAGGAAAAATTGAGAGTATATATACACGAGAGTTTACCTTCGAAAAAGGCTTACTTTCACATATTTTAGAGAACGTAAAAAACGATTATCAGCTGGTGTTTAATATCAACCTTATTAATTACGGAACCAAACTTAAACCTGATATATGTGTATATTACGAAACACAGCAAATAAATGCAGAAACCAATACTGAAGATGTAGAAAAAGCGTTTAATAATTTTGCAAAAGCGTGTTTTACAAAACAAGGGGCCAAATGATCTATTTTTGTTATTTTCTTTTAAGCTTGTTGTTTATCAGGTTACTGGTAGCGATTGTTAATTTTCTTTCGTTTGCCTATTTGCCTAAGGTAAAGACATTGGGTACAGCTCCGACCGTTTCCATTTTAATACCCGCTCGCAATGAGGAAGAAAACATTGGAACCTTACTAGAGCAATTATCTACATTAGAATACAGTGCCCTTGAAATCATCGTATACAATGACCACTCAGATGATAAAACGGAAAGTATCATCAAACATTGGGCAGCACTTAAACCCACCATTAAAATAATCAATGGACAGCAACCTCCAGATGGTTGGCTAGGTAAAAATCATGCATGTCACAAACTTGCGCAAGCTGCTACGGGTGATATTTTACTATTTTTAGATGCAGATGTTGGCGTTAAGAAAGACTTCTTGAAGCGTAGCATTAGCCATTTTCAGAAATACGATTTACACTTGTTGTCGATATTTCCAAAGCAAATAGTGAAGTCTATCGGAGAAAAGATTTCCGTACCGCTAATGAACTGGATTTTGTTGAATTTACTACCACTTTCGCTTATTCGAAAGTCAAAGAACGATGCCTTTTCGGCAGCCAATGGACAGTTCATGATGTTTAATACAGCTACTTATAAGGCCCTATGGCCTCATGAAAAATGCAAGTCTGATAAGGTAGAAGATATGGCTATCATTAGGCTATTTAAACAAAACAACTTTGCAAGCGATGCACTTTTGGGAGATAAGGATATTACTTGCCGAATGTATGTTGGACTGGATGATGCTGTAGAAGGCTTCACAAAAAGCATTTTTCAGTTTTTTGGAAATAGTAAGGCGGCAACGATTTCTTTTGGTGTTATAACTACAATTGCGCCATTTATCCTCTATGACAATATGGGTATATGGGGTTTTACAGTATATATTGTAGGTGTATTATTCATACGGGTTTTTGTGACTTTGGCGAGCAAACAATCGGTAGTCCAAAACGTTTTATTGGCATTTCCTCAACACCTGGTATTTCTAACCATAATACTTAAAGGACTCATTAATAACAAACGGAAGAAGTTAATATGGAAAGGCCGCAATATATTACAAGGGTAGTCATCTTGACTATGATGGTGTTGCTTTCTATGCAATTGGGTTTTTCTCAAAGTACCACCACCTATAGCGATTCAATTTACAAAGCCTATTCAAGAGGTAAAATGGATAAGTGGCTTAAAATAATGAACACTTGCGAAAAAAACGTAAATGAGAATAATGCAGCGGAGCAATTCGAATTGCTTAGTTATTACTACGGGTATACGGCTTGGTTAGTTGGTGCTGAAAAGTACGATACTGCTGAAGTATACATAGATAAATCAGAGCAACTTATTGAGGAATTATTAGTTGAATCACCCGAAGACCCAACCTTATTAGCATACAAAGGAGCTTATATTGCCTTTACAATTGGTATCTCAAAACTAAAGGCCGTTTATTTGGGCCCGAAAAGCATGAAATATATCAATAAATCTATCGAATTAGATTCTGCGAATATTCAAGGCAATATTGAAAAAGGAAATTCAATGTATTATCGACCATCAGCTTTTGGTGGAGATAAAAATGAAGCAATTGAGTACTATGTAAAAGCCGTTAAAAGTTTTGAAAAGAAAGGATTGGTTGTCAATAATTGGATGTACATAAACACACTGACTGCTTTAGGGCAAGCTTATGAAGCTACCGATCAGATACAACTGGCTAAATTATGCTATGAAAAAATAATTCGCATATTCCCTAATTTTATGTGGGTTGAAGATGAACTTTATCCTGATTTACTGAGGCGTCACAAACTATAATATTTACCACCTAGCCCCATGAAATTTGACATTTGCAAAACATCATTGATTAGTATAAAATTTTTTATACTCTTAGGCTTTTTAGTAAACCCTGCAACTACACGTGCTCAAACTAGGACCGATGATGGTGTCAACCTAGACAAAATTCCGCCTCGTATTATTAGAGCTTGTTGTGCTTTTGGCTATGATTTAAAATTATGGGGCGTACCGTTTGTATCTATTGATCAGGTGATTAGTATCGATGATTTGGGTGAGCATCACTATATGGGTGATAAGAGTGAAGGCACTGGAACTATCTATACTAAAAAAGGGGGCTTTATCGACGTTGGTCACCTACGAGATCAAATTGATTGGACACGCTATTTATACGCAGCCATTTTAGATAGTAAAGGAAAAGGGGAGGTAATGTTGCGTTTACGCAAAGAAGCGGGGCGTAAGACTTTATATTTGAATGTGCCAGAACAACTTGATAGTAGTGATTGTATTTTATTAGCGGGGAAAATAGCATACGATTTTTCTTTATGGCACGAAATTTCGACTTGGTTTGGAGCATCAACGCTTCCATTAATACCAGAAAAATTTTCTAGCTTTTCGGTTGAGGATGTATATTCAAACTTGCTTGGGATACACATAGGTATGAAAACTTTGCATTCAAAGCTTCCATTTAATACCGCAGCAACAAAGAATATTGTATCAACATTGGATAGTTTGGATGTTGTAAAGACGGCAAAAGAAACCTATGATGCCTATGATGCTGTTCATAATAAATGGTACACGAATAAAAAACGAATACCGCGAACAAATGTTACGCTAAAGCGAGACCCGGATGTTCTTACTTCTAGTCGACCTTGGATAGTTCATAATGAGGTAGATACAGTTGGTAGCCCAATTGTTTTAGAAGTACCTCTTTCAACTATTAAAGGTGAGTTACTTACTAATTTTTATCAATTTACTATTAATCTCAATAAAAAGTTTCCTACTCAAGAGATGTTCCCAAATTCCGAAAGTAGCCTCATCAACCAAGATGATTTTAGTGTATTGTTGAATAGAATCTCCAATGATTTACAAATCATGGAGCCGAAGACATTGGCGAAGAACAAATCAAAATCTTCTGCAGTAAGCGGCTCAGGAACTCAAAACAAAAGGTGAGGCTTCGGCTGGCGATGAGCAAAGAAATTTTCGTTTGAGACTGAGCGCAAAGCTAAGCTAATTGTCTTGCTGCTTCTTTTTAGCACTATCTCCTCGATTTACAGGCTAGTACTTTTAGCAAACTAGACTAGGGCTTTTCATAGGATCCTTTGTTGTGCTTAGTTTTTTATTTCCGTTCCATTTTTCAACTTTTTCAGCCGATCTTTTAAGTCCTCCGGTATTTCCAATTTCATTTCTGAAGTTGGTATAAAAATCGTGTCCATTTGTCCATCTTCATTTTCAACAACTTTTTTTGAGTATTCTATCTCAAAGTCCATTTTGGAATGCTTCGGGTTTTGGTTTGAAAATTTAACTTTGTAAATTTTCCCGATTTCAATTCCATCTAGCCAACTACCTGTTGAACTACCGTAATATTCAATTCCATCATAATTGAATTTATACCTAAAATTTCGTTTACTAGCTTTTTTATAAACGGGTGTTGAGCTATATATAGCTCCATAGGTCTCGGAGCGATTTTTTTCAATATCTTCTCTTTCCGCAAGTGTGGCGAACAAACCCCAAATCAAAAAGGGAGCTCCAGCAATCCAATAATACTCTTTTATGAAGTTCTTGACCTTTTGAAAATAACTATACCAGTTCAAAATAGATGAAGATTAAAATTAAGCACAACAATTATATAAGTGCACCAATACCAATACACATATATCTATTTTACATACACGCCTAAAATACAGAATAATTTATCCGATAAATAGTTCTTTCGGTATTTCGTATTTTTAAACTACAATTGAAACAAACTCATCATGAACAAGCCTTTTAAAATCATCGCCGTACTTTTCGGAATCTTATTCATAGTTTCTGCAGCACTACAATATAACGATCCCGATCCATTGGTATGGATGATTATTTGGGGTTTTGCCGGAATTATTGCTATTGCCTTTGCGCTCAATCGGGTTCTTTATACGGTTCCTTTAGCTGCTGGGATTCTTGCTTTAGTGGGATTCTTTTATACCTACCCCGAAAAGTTTGAAGGCTTTGAAATTGGGGCTGGAGATATTAAGAATATAGAGGAGGGAAGAGAAGCTTTCGGGCTTCTAATTATCGCTATCGTAATGCTAGTATTGGCCTTGCGGGGTTGGATGGCAAAGAAATCAAAGGTCTAAATCAAACTCTTTTCGTAGCAAATCAATCGTTGGATTTTTTTCGCGCAGCTTTTGATATTTCTCTTCGGGAGTAAAAGCGAATTTTTTCGCTGTGGCTTCGTTTACAGTGATCTGTAAAGTGATAAAATAATTATTCAATTTTCCCTTGAGATATTCCATTAAATCATACTGCTCCCGCTCGATTTCCTTTTTCATGGTATCGTTAGGTAGCTCAATCCATATGGTCGTTTCGTTTCTCAATTTGGGAACATCGGCATTTAAATTTGATGCAAGAATTTTTTTACCTGCGTCATCCAATTTTTGCACAAAATCCGCCCAATGTGCTTGCAATGCTTCCTCAGCAAAAACTTCCTTTGGGAGTTTGCTTTCATCAATCGAATCGTCTTTTCGGTTTTGTTCATGAACTTTCTTGGCCTTCAGGCTGGATATTGAAAGTGCAGAAACTCTTTTTTCCGCGAGACTAATATTGATTTTAGGTGCTTCGGTAACTTTTTCTTTGACAACGGTTTCAATCGTTTCGGAAGGGGCAGCCTCTTGTTCTCTAATTGTTTTGAGGATTTCAGAGGGTGCATTTTGAATAGCTTCCGCAACTACCGTTTCAATTGTTGGTTCTGTAGGTGATGGCGCGACTTCTATCGGAACAGTTTGAACTGTTTCCATAGCTTCTATAACATCTATTTCAGTTGTAGGTTCCGTGGATGTTGGTTCGATTTCAGTTGGAATAGTTTGAGTCACTTCCTGTATAGCTTCCGAAGTAGCTACTTCAGTTACAGGTTCAGTGGGCGTAGAAACGACTTCTGTTGGAATACTCTGAGCTACTTCAGGAGTAGTCTCAGCTTGTGAACCGAGTTCTTCGGAGGTAGGAGTGACTGTCTTAATTTCCTCAGGAGTCTTTTTCGTAATCAATTCCTTAATTGGCTCTGGGGCTTTGGCTGGTATTTCTGAAGAAACCGTCTCGGTAGTTTCCATTCCTGGTTTAGAGGGAGTCATTCCTTTATAAAAAGAAGCAGGAGCAATAAAATCAACAGTACTACCCGAAAGCGCTACTGATTCAGGATTTTTTTTTTCTCCATCAAAATCGATGGAAGCCAGTTTCATTAAAGATAGTTCCACCAGAAGCCGTTGGTTCTTACTGGTCTTATATTTTAAATCGCAGTCGTTGGCTATGTTTAACGCCTTTAGTAAAAAGGAATTGGAAGTCTTTTTAGATTGTTCTAGGTAGCTTTGTTTTGCGCCATCACCGACTTCTAAAAGATTAATTGTACTCTGGTGCTGGCATACCATTAAATCTCTAAAGTGAGTTGCTAATCCGCTGATGAAATGATGTCCGTCGAATCCTAAGGATAAGGTTTTATTGAACAAAAGAAGCAATTCTGGAATGTTATGCTCGAGAATGCGGTCCGTCGCTTCGAAATAGGTTTCGTAGTCAAGAACATTTAGATTTTCGGTTACTGCTTTTCTGGTAAGTTGTTTTCCAGAAAAACTGACAACTCTATCAAAAATGGAGAGTGCATCCCGCATGGCACCATCTGCCTTTTGGGCAATTATATGAAGTGCATCATCCTCGGCTTCAATGCCTTGATTTTCTGCAATATACTTTAAGTAATTTGCGGCATCTTTAACTGTAATTCGTTTAAAGTCAAATATTTGACAACGAGAAAGTATAGTGGGTATTATTTTGTGTTTCTCTGTGGTAGCCAAAATAAAGATGGCATGTTTCGGTGGCTCTTCTAAGGTTTTTAAGAACGCATTGAAGGCACTTGAGGACAGCATATGTACCTCATCAATGATATATACCTTGTATTTGCCAGTCTGCGGTGGAATACGGACTTGGTCAATCAGATTCCGAATGTCATCCACAGAATTGTTTGATGCAGCATCTAGCTCAAAGATGTTAAAGGCAAAATCTTCATCGTCACTTTGGGTACCATCTTGGTTGATTTGTTTGGCCAAAATTCTCGCACAAGTTGTCTTACCAACTCCTCTTGGGCCACAAAACAAAAGTGCCTGAGCTAAATGATTATTCTCAATAGCATTCAGCAAAGTATTGGTGATAGCTTGTTGCCCTACAACATCTTTAAATGTTTGTGGTCTGTACTTTCGTGCTGATACAATAAAGGGTTCCAAATAGTGCTTGTTTTGAGTCAAAAATGAACTGTCTACAAATATAAAAATAGCGCGATACTATCAAAGGTGTTTCTAGTTCTTTAAGTGATTTTTTATCAACAATTATGGAGTATTGGGCTACCTTTGCATGAGCAGGTCACCTTATCGCCGTGCGCTGAACTAGTTTCAGTTCAAGGAGGAAAGTCCGGACACCATAGTGCAGTATAGTGGGTAACGCCCATCCGTCGAGAGATGCGGACAAGTGCAACAGAAAGCAAGTACAGTTCGGCTGTAGTGAAATCAGGTAAACTCTATGCGGTGAAACGTCATGTAAACCGGTGTTTGAGGGCTGCACGCCCGAGCCGAAGGGTAGGCGGTTTGAGCTTTCAAGTAATTGAAAGTCTAGATAAATGATAAGGAGACCCTGAAATTAATTCAGGGTAAACAGAATCCGGCTTATGACCTGCTTTTTTTTAATGAGATAGCAAATCTCCGATTTGCGTAATCGAATTAACCCTGAGCGCAGCCGAAGAGCATGTCCGTTTTAGGAAGGAATCTAGTGTTACCCAAATAATGGATCTCTAATGAAATAACTTCTTGAATTTGGCTGGCAGTTCTTTCTCAATCCGTACTTTTTCTTTCGTAAAAGGATGTACAAACTCCAATGAAAAAGCATGTAGATACAATCCTTTTCCCTTTAAAATTAAATCTTCCTTCCCATAAGTTACGTCACCCAATATTGGATTTCCTAAGAAAGCTAGATGCTTTCTAAGTTGATGCCTTCTACCCGTCTTGGGTGAGAGTTTGACCAGATTCAAATATTGAAACCTTTCGGAAGCGATTGTTTTTAGTATTTCGAATTTCGAAAGTGCTTCCCTGTTATCTATGGGTATGTCAATAATTCCCTTCTTTTCCATCTTTTCAATGGCAACGGCAAAATAGGTCTTGTCAAGCTCTTTGTGTTCAAATAATTTGTTCAAAGCTAAAATGGAAGCACTTGTTTTTCCCACAAGTAAAAGTCCAGTCGTGGCATAGTCCAATCGATGTGTGGGTTGCGGACTTACGGCATCCGCTTGGCTACTTTTCTTAAGATTTTGGTTTAAAGCATTAGCTACCGTTTTGAAGGAATTGCCACTGACCAATATTCCTGCTGGTTTATTGATAATAGCCAAATAATCATCTTCGTAAACGACTTCAAGCTCGAGAATATATTCTCTTTGTTTGGGCTTTTCTTCTGATGGATGAAACGTAATTACTTCATTCCCATGGATGAAGGTTGACGTTTCACCCAATTTTCCATCCACGTATATCAGTTTCTTTTTAAGAGCTTTTTTTAAAGCGGATTTTGTGGATAGTGTTGGGAAGATACCAATGCCATATTCTTGTAATCGGATGGGATTTTTCTGTTTTACTGCAATATGGCTTTCCTTTTCATTCCCCATGCCTATTCAAATTCAAAAACCATTTCAAGACTTTGACCACTTTGAAGCTTATTCCATTGAACCATCAAATCGACAAGTTCTTTTTGAATCGAAGTTATTTTTTCCTTTTTAACTTTCTCTGGAAAAGACAGCCCGTTATCATCCAAAATGTCCTCCAACATTTTTGAAATATCCATTTCACCATCCGTTTGCATGAAATCAATAGTTAACAGATTGACCAAGTGTTCGGTTGCCAATGCCTCAGATGGAAGGTTTTGAGGCTGTAATTCTTTCGGTCGTTCATCCTTTGGTAGCAGAAAATCACAGATTTGATATCCTCGGGAAAGCAATCCGTAGAAAGCATTTTTCAATTGTAATTGCATCTCCACCGCATAATGGGCAATATCATGAATTTCGAAATCAATCTGGATTTTGGAATAGGTTATTGAACCATCCCTTCGCGTACATAAAAGCGTAGAAGGTTTGTTAACTTCTTTTTTTATTTGAATTTTGAGATACAACAGTTTTAATTCTTTTGATTATCAAAAAGTTTTTCGCCACCAACATAGGTTTGCAATACTTTAACTTCTCGAATATTGACTAGGTCAATTTTGGTAATATCCTCACTTAGTATTACAAAATCGGCAAGTTTTCCAGGTTCTAATGTTCCCTTTCTTTTTTCCTCAAAGGAGGCATAAGCGGCCGTTGCAGTATAAGCTTTAAGTGCTTGTTCGACAGTTATCTTTTGTTCGGGAACCCATCCATTGGGGTTTTTATCATCCAAAGTTCTACGTGTTACAGCAGCATAAATTCCATCAAGGGGAGAGGCAGGAGCTACCGGCCAATCGCTGCCAAAGACCAGTTTTGCATTTGCATCGAGTAAGGATTTAAAAGCATAGGTAGTCTTTATCCGTTCAGGACCTATGAGCTCTTCAGCCCATCTGCCATCATCTATAGCATGATGGGGCTGCATACTTGCAATTACATTTAATTTAGCAAAACGACCAATATCTTCGGTGGCTATGTGTTGCACATGTTCGATACGCAATCTTCTGTCTTTGGTTCCATTTTCTTTGATTACTTGCTCATATGTATTTAGTAATGAATGAATGGCTTTGTCGCCAATGGCATGAATCGTTATTTGAAGATTTTCTTTATCTGCATTTGATGACCATAGCGATATGTTTTTCTCGTCGTTTATGAAAAACCCACTGTCATCTGGCATATCTGTGTATGGTTCTTTAAAAGCTGCGGTATGTGAACCCAAAGAGCCATCTACAAAACCCTTTACAATTCCTGTTTTCAGCCATTTATTATCCGAATTACCCATACCGAATTCTTGATTCCAGCGGTTGAGCGGTTTTGCCATATAAATGCGAATGGCAAGTTCGCCAGAGTCTTTTAATTCTTTGGCGGCGGTATAGGTGCCTAGACTATCCATGTCATGAACTGAGGTTACTCCTTTGGATAACAAGTAATTAGTTGCTGCTCTTAAGGCATTTTTCTTTTCTCTTTGATTCAATGCTGGAATCTTATTGAGCACAAGGTACATGGCATTTCCCTTTAGAATTCCAGTTGGTGTTCCATCAGCATTTCGAACAATTTCACCGCTTTCGATTTTTCCTGTATTTCTGTCGATTCCAGCAATTTTCAAGGCCGCAGAATTCGCTAAAATCATATGTCCGTCCAATCGATATAGCGCTACAGGTTTGTCTTCAGTGTATTTGTCTATCCACTCTTTATTTGGCAATTCACTGCCCCATAAAGTATGATCCCAATTCCCTTCTAAAATCCATTGGCCATCGTTCAAGGTATTTGCGTATGATGCTATTCTTTTAGTAAATTCTTCTGGAGTATTTGCATCTCTTAATTCGACACTTAGAAGCGCATTGCCTCCCATCATTAAATGGACATGTGTATCTATAAAGCCTGGAGTGATAAAGTTGCCCTCCGCATCTATAAGTTCTGTTGCAGTGTCTTTCAATTTTTCGATTTCTTCATTGGTTCCTATGGCCAGAATAGAATCTCCTGCCAATGCGATGGCCTGCGCAGGTGGTTGTTGCGCATTGCCTGTCCAAATAATTGCGTTGGTAATTATTTTGTCCGCTTTTTGGACCGACTTTTGACATGACCAAGTCGCCAAAAGAATAAGGAATAGTTGCAGATACTTCATTTAAAAGATTCAATTTGAAATATGAGGTACTCCGAATGCAATTAAGGTAACTCAAAAAAACTAAAAACACTTCCACCATACTTTCGTTTATTAGTGAAGTTGGCGAGATGAGAAAGGTCTGTTTGCTTGGCATGCTCAATAATCAAGAGGCC
Organism: uncultured Flavobacteriaceae bacterium; assembly: GCA_947500435.1. Taxonomy (GTDB): domain Bacteria; phylum Bacteroidota; class Bacteroidia; order Flavobacteriales; family Flavobacteriaceae; genus Maribacter_C. Next base: position 174,361 of record CANMRV010000007.1, on the reverse strand, counting down.
ATCTTTTAGCAATAAATCCTTTTCGAAAATCAATTCAGGAATTCGTTCAAAATCTTCCAAAGGCATATCATATGGAGGGTCGGCGAAGATAATATCGGATTTTAGGACTGTTTTTTCAAGAAAAGAAAAAACATCACTCTTCAATGCAGAAATGTTTAAATCTAACCCTGTAGCTGTTTTGGAAATGAATTGCACACAACCAAAGTCTCCATCAACTGCAGTTATTTTCTCGCAACCTCGTGAAGCGAACTCATAACTGATGTTTCCTGTGCCGGCAAAAAGGTCTAGGAAGGCTACTTCATCAAAATAGAAGCGATTATTTAAAATATTGAAGAGTGCTTCTTTGGCCATATCGGTCGTTGGCCGCACTGGTAGTTTGCTAGGAGCATTAATGCGTCTGCTTTTATACTTCCCTGAGATAATGCGCATTATAAGGTCTTTAAAACGGTGAAGTCGATGGCATCTTTCCCCAAATCCATAGGATAGGAAGAAATAGAGGGCACAAAAATTGAAATATTTTTTACATATTCATAACAGATGTCATAGATAGAATCACCCTCTTCAATGGCTCCGAATAACTTGAGCTTTGTAGTTTCTGTATCCAGCTTAAGTTGTTCTAAAGTAAAGAGCAAATAGTAGATGAAGTCTTCTTTGGTAATAAAGTCGAAGCTATTGTACAATAGTAGTTTTCTTTGAGAAATTACGGTCATTTCCATTTGACGATCCGCCACATGAATATAGCAAGTTGGTTCTTTGGGAATGCCTTGACCAGTCAATAGGGATTCAACCATTACAGTTCCGCTATGCTTATAGACAAACTCCCCGAAAAGTTCGTAAACGTAATTGTTGACATTTACAAAAGGAACATAAACATTAACTATATCATGATTTTCTACCTCGTCATACGCAATATGATCATTTGCCAATATTTTAGTATTAAACTTTAGGTAATTGACCATCTCTTTATCATTAAATAGTGACCTAGGTACTAAACTAAATAGTCTATTACGATGCACGACAATGATTTCGGAGAATTGTTGTTGAGGAATATTATGCTTGTTAAAAAGCGCCACCAAACCTTTTTGAAGTCCGTATGGTGTGCGTTCTTTTTCAAATACAATGCTGTCAGAGTTCAACACTGTATTGCCAATAGTATCTACAATACAAAAAGAAAGTCCATTCAAGCTAACTTGAATGGACAGTTTATTGAATTCCTTTATCGTTTCTTTAATTGTCACTTTTTCTATCATAAACCGCCGGCCAGTTTCCACTTGTGCTTACCTGCGACAAAGAACCAACTGTTATATGAGTTCCGTTAACTTCTTCAACACTTACCTGTGCATTTTCCTTGGATACCAAGTCTTTGGGTTGATCGGCTAAAAGATCACTCTTAGCTACCTTCACTTCGTAAACTGGGGCTTTGTACCCACCTTTATCAATGATGGCGGCCTTCATTTCAAAGGTTTTACCTGGTACGCCCGGTACATTCATCATTTGTTTATATCGAGTGTCTTTTTTAAATAATGAATCTCGAACAGCACGTGTGCCTAAAGTATCAATAATTACCGTGTCAACGGGCATATCAATACCAAAAGCTTTATTGAATCGCATAAAAGAAGAATCTTTTTGCGTTGTGATTGTGTATTCCGCACCATCGACGAAACTTATCAAACTCTTAAAATCATTAGCATATTTTCCTCGAACACTTTTATGAGCTTCTTGAGCTAGTTTAATATCTTTTAGTGTAGTGATGACTTTACCAAAACGTTCTTCCTTAACTTCTGCAAATCTGATGGGTCCTGTAATAGACTGGTAGATTAAGTAAGCGAAAAGAATAGATAATAAACCAAGAACAATAGAAATTACAGGTTTCATCTTCTGCGGCAAAAATTTGTCTATCAACATCACCATCAAAACAGTGAAGACAATGATTCCTATTATAATCAATATTAGTGTTACCATAAATTAAATTTTTAAAAGTTTGGCTTATTGACAAATTTACATTTTTTTTTCAATCGCAAAAGTTTTTCTACTAAAAATCCTGATTATCTTAGCAGCCCTATGAAAACCCTTACAGACGCTTCTTTTTACGCTATTTTAAAGGAAAAATTTCCGCATGAACCTACACTTAAGCAGTCTGTAGCTTTACAAAAGTTATCCAGTTATATTTTAAGCAACAAAAAGGATGCCGTTTTTTTATTAAAAGGCTTTGCAGGTACTGGTAAGACAACTCTTGTGGGTACTTTAGTGAACAGTCTGTGGCAAACCACAATGAAAGCGGTTTTGATGGCTCCCACTGGAAGAGCCGCAAAAGTTATGTCTAACTATTCGAATACAGCGGCGTTTACAATCCATAGAAAAATCTACTTTCCGAAGAAACAGAGCGGGGGAGGAGTGCAATTTGTTTTGGCTCCCAACAAACATCGAAACACCATATTCATTGTGGATGAAGCATCTATGATTCCTGATACCCCAGCTGATTCTAAGCTATTTGAGAATGGCTCTTTATTAGATGATTTATTAATGTTCATTTACTCAGGGCACAATTGTAAACTGATTTTAATAGGAGATACTGCACAACTTCCACCAGTACATTTAAATTTGAGCCCGGCTTTAGATGCGGATAAGTTGGAACTGAATTATAATAAGGATGTTATTCGTTTGGAATTGGATGAAGTAGTGCGTCAGGCTGAAGATTCAGGAATCTTGGTAAATGCAACGATGCTCCGCGAACAACTGCAAAGTGAGTTTTTCGATACATTTCAGTTTAATGTAAGTCCTTTTAAAGATATTGTTCGGCTAATCGATGGTCAAGAGATTTTAGATGCTATTGACAATTCATATTCAGAAAACGGAAAGGAAGAAACTTCATTTATCGTTCGCTCGAACAAGCGGGCAAATTTATATAATGAGAACATCCGCAGTCGGATACTCTATTTGGAAAATGAAATAGCGGTTGGCGATTTTATGATGGTCGTAAAGAATAACTACTTCTGGTTAGATACAAAATCAGAGGCGGGGTTTATAGCCAATGGCGATATTATTGAAGTTCTTGAAATTTTTGCGATAAAGGAACTCTACTCGTTTAAGTTTGCAGAGGTGAAAGTGCAGATGGTAGACTACCCGAACATGAAACCTTTTGAAACCGTTTTACTTCTAGATACAATTCAAGCCGTGACTCCTTCCTTGTCATATGAGGATGGTAACCGACTCTATCAAAACGTGATGGAAGACTATGAAAATGAAACATCTAAATACAAAAAGTTCTTAGGAGTTAAAGGAAATAAATACTTCAATGCTTTACAGGTAAAATTCTCGTATGCAATTACTTGTCATAAATCTCAAGGTGGTCAGTGGGATACTGTTTTCGTTGAACAACCTTATCTCCCTAATGGAGTAGACAAAGAATACCTTCGCTGGCTTTATACGGCTGTTACGAGAGCTAAAAAACAGTTGTATCTAATCGGATTCAAGAACGATTTTTTTCTTGATGAGGAATAGATTAAATTTGAAATTATGTCGGAAAGGATATTGGACTCACAATGTACATTGAATCGATATTAAAGAAGGAATCGGCCATAAAACGGCTATGACCCGACACCAAATATGTAACTATAAAGAATGACTTCCGAAACAGTAATCAGTATATTTTTAGGAGTTGGTTTAGCCGCATCAGTTGGCTTTCGAGTTTTCTTGCCTTTATTCGCCTTAAGCATTGCTGCTTTTTTTGGAAGATGGGAACTCAATGACAATTGGGAATGGATAGGTAGTTTGGCAGCGGTAATTACATTGGGTGTAGCTATGCTTATAGAATTGTTCGCTTATTTTATTCCCTGGGTAGATAACTTATTGGATAGTATGGCGGTACCCTTGGCCGCTATTGCGGGCACGGCTGTAATGGTAAGTACTGTCGCTGGTTTAGATCCTGTTGTAACTTGGTCATTGGCAATTATAGCTGGCGGTGGAACCGCAACTGCGATTAAAGGGGCCGGTGCCGCAGGCAGATTAGCTTCTACCGCAACCACGGGGGGAGCCGCTAATCCTATTGTTTCAACGGTTGAAACAGGAACAGCGGTGGCAGTAACTACTGCATCAATTTTTGCCCCGACAATAGCGATTATTTTAGTGATTTTAATTTTGTTTATCATATTTAGGATTTATAGAAAACTACGCCCTCGAGCAAAAACCTAAAAACTAAACCCCAAGAAAACGTGAAGATAATTGCTATGATACCCGCGCGTTATGCGGCATCAAGATTTCCTGCAAAATTGATGCAAGACCTTTCGGGTAAACCGGTCATTGTTCGCACCTATGAAGCTGCTAAAAACACCCAGTTATTTGATGAAGTCTATGTAGTTACCGATAGCGATGTAATATTTGATACGATTACAGAGGCAGGCGGCGAAGCAATCATGAGTATTAAAGAACATGAATGTGGGAGTGATCGTATTGCCGAGGCTGTTGAGCATATGAACGTGGACATTATTGTAAATGTTCAGGGTGACGAACCATTTACGGATAGGGAAAGTCTTGCAAGTGTTTTGGAGGTTTTCAAATCTGATATTGAAGCGGAAATTGATTTAGCTTCCCTAATGGTTCGAATAACAGATTCTAATGAAATAGCGAATCCCAATACGGTGAAGGTAATTGTGGATAATCGCAATTTTGCTTTATACTTTTCTAGATCTCCAATTCCCTATCCAAGAGCAACTGATGTAGAAAAGGTATATTATAAGCACAAAGGCATTTACGCCTTTAGAAAAAGTGCCTTGATGGACTTTCAACGTTTGCCGATGTTAGCCCTTGAGGCCACAGAAAAAATAGAGGCGATTCGCTATTTAGAATATGGAAAGAAAATAAAAATGGTGGAAACCACTGTAAGTGGAATAGAAATTGATACTCCAGAAGACTTAAAGCGAGCGCAAGAAGCATGGAAGTAGATTACAGTTCTATAAAAGTAGTAGGCTTTGATGCCGATGATACACTCTGGGTCAACGAAACCTATTTTAGGGAAGCCGAAGAAGAGTTTGCCAGTTTGTTGGATGGCTTTGAAACCAAAAACAAAATTGACCAAGAGCTCTTCAAGATGGAAATAAAAAATTTAGACCTCTATGGCTATGGCATCAAAGGCTTTATGCTGTCGATGGTGGAATCAGCTCTTGAGATTTCGAATAATACCGTTTCGCAAGCAACGATTATTGATTTGTTGAATCTAGGTAAAAAGATGATTTCACATCCTGTGGAACTCTTGGAAGGTGTAAAAGAAGTGCTTGACGAATTAAGCACTAATTATCGTTTGATAGTTTTGACCAAAGGTGATTTACTAGATCAAGAACGAAAAATTGAAAAATCGGGTTTGTCGAAATACTTTCATCATATTGAAGTTTTAAGCGATAAGAAAGAAGAAAACTACCTAAATTTGCTCGAGCATTTAGAGATAAATGTTCAGGAGTTTTTAATGATAGGAAACTCCTTGAAATCAGATGTGTTGCCCTTATTGAATATTGGGGCGCAAGCGGTACATATCCCCTTTCATACCACTTGGCAACATGAAGAAGTTACCGTTGAAGATAATGATTTTAAATATCTGAAAATTAATAAGTTGACAGATATTTTAAAGCATTTGTAAATGGAGTTATGGATACGAAAAATGATATGGGAATAAAAAAGGCATCTGATGCTAAGGCAGGACATCGTAATTTTCCAATGGTACCAAGAGTTGTATTTGGTAAGAATAGCTTCAATCAATTGGGTGATATTTTACTTCCTAAGAGAAAACATTCTGAGGCTCCGTTTATTTTTTTAGTTGATGATGTTTTTGAGGGAATGGAGGTTGCCGCAAGAATCCCTTTGATATTTAATGACCAGATTATTTTTGTTTCAGCGGATGAAGAACCAAAGACAACACAAGTGGATATCTTGGTTCAAAAAATTCAAACCGAATTTACTGAAGTTCCTTCCGGAATTGTTGGTATTGGTGGTGGGACCCTATTGGATTTAGCCAAAGCGGTTGCGATACTATTGACGAATAAAGGAAGTTCGGCATTGTATCAGGGGTGGGATTTGGTTCAAAAACCTTCTCTATATCATGTAGGTATCCCTACAATTAGCGGCACAGGTGCAGAGGTATCCAGAACCACCGTTTTGATGGGTCCAGATAAAAAACTAGGAATTAATTCCGATTATACCACTTTTGACCAAGTAATTTTAGATCCTAATCTTACTCAAGGGGTTGCAAAAGAGCAGTGGTTTTATACAGGAATGGACTGTTTTATCCATTGCATAGAATCCCTTAATGGAACTTATTTAAATGCGTTCAGCCAGAGTTATGGTGAAAAGGCTCTGGAGCTCTGTAAAGAGGTATATTTAGGTGAATTATCTTCCGAAGAATCAAGAGACAAATTAATGATGGCCTCTTGGCATGGAGGTATGAGCATTGCTTATTCTCAAGTGGGTGTAGCCCATGCCATGAGCTATGGTTTGGGATATTTGTTAGGCGTTAAACATGGTATTGGAAACTGTTTGGTTTTTCAATATTTGGAGGAATTTTATCCCCATGGAGTGCAGCTCTTCAATCAAATGATGGAAAAGCAAGGAGTTATTTTACCAAAAGGTATTTGTGCGGAATTAAGTGATACTGATTTCGATATCATGATTGAAGTAGCAATGGGTATGGAGCCATTATGGGAAAATGCCTTGGGCGAAGATTGGAGAAGAATTATTACTCCAGAAAAACTTAGGTCTATTTACGAAAAAATATAAATCCATTAAGTACCTCCTTTTTGGTCATGACAATTACTTAAATCAACCAAAAAGTATTTTATTTGAATCCATGCAGAAACTTGCCAAGTTTATTTACTTTAAAATCATGGGTTGGAAGACTGAGGGGGAATTTCCTGGTCACCTAGACAAGTTTGTTATAATCGTCGTGCCACATACAAGTAATATCGACTTTTTCTTAGGGTTGATTATCCGCCGAGTATGGAATGAACAGATCAACTGGATTGGCAAAAAGAGTCTTTTTAAATTTCCTTACGGATGGTTTTTTAGATGGGTAGGCGGAGCTCCCGTAGACAGAACCAAAAACAATGATATGGTAAGCGCTACGGCTGAACTCTTTGCCAAACGCGATAAGTTTCGTCTGACATTAGCTCCTGAAGGAACCCGCAAAAAGGTAGATACCTGGAAAACGGGTTTCTATTACATAGCTAAAGCTGCCAAAGTACCTGTGGTCTTGGTTGCTTTTGATTATGGTAATAAACAAGTTAAAGTTTCAAAGCCATATTACACTTCAGAAGACAAAGAAGCTGATTTCAAAATCTACTATGATTTTTATAAAAATGTAAAGGGTAAAATTGCTAAGAATAGTTTTTGATTTGTTCAAAATAAACTTGAAAGGCTAGGTACTGTTCAAGCATAGATAGCTATTTATTATATAAGCTTTTTAGGTATGTCTATTTTGAACAAAAGTGTAAGTTAATATTTCAAAATGAATGAGATTATAAGCCTATTTCTTGGCAGGGTTTCTAATTATTTTTTAAGCTGTATGTTTTTTACCCGATTAATCGGTATTTCAACGAAATTCTAAGGGTTGTGATGACTAGTACCTACTTTATTATTCATCTTTGAAAATGCTTTAACAAGCTAGCCTAAGTTTAAAAAGTGAGGCTTCAATCTTTATCCTATTTAAGTTTCACCAATTTAAATAGACCGAGAAAATTACAAGATTGTCCCTCTCACTCCCCCGTTTACAATAGGCATTTAAGGCCCCATTCTTAGATGTGCTTTTCTTATTTTATGATCACACCAAACCGATCGATAAATGGGGAAATTTTACATAACGAAACAACTTGTTTCTTTCTTCTCTTTTCTGGCAGTCCTACGGACTTCAGTCATAGCGGATTTGTGCTGTGCTATAAAAAAAATCAATGAATTTTTGATATGGTCTAGTACCGACCTCATTCAACTAATACTTAAAGTATCCTTTACTAGTTTCCCTATAACTTTTTTTAATTCTAAAACCAATCCATACTATGAAAAATAGTACACAAAAAGCTTTTTCTAAACTTTTCTTTATTGTCGGCTTGCTCTTGAGCTTTTCACAAGCACTCGAGGCACAGACAGATTTTGCCAATACGCCTTCTGTGGTAAATGTTGAGCCAAATGCTCAATTTTCTATTTTGGTGTCTGTTGATACCCCTTCAGGAAATACAAGTAGCGATGTATACGCGGCCTCCATCGATATGACATTTGATAAAGACTTTTTGGAAGTAGTGTCGGTTACTAGCGCAACAGGGAACTTGCTGCCTCAAAACATTACAAGTGCAACGAAACCTTTGTTTGATAATGATAATGGTACTCTGTTTTACGCTGCTGGAAATTTTGGAGTTACTGTAGATCCTAACTTTCCTTTCGTAGAAATAGTTTTTAATTCATTGCAAAATACACCGTTGACTAATATTGACTATGTTGTTGGAATTGTTGATACCGATATAATAGACGGTACCTTTCAGTCAATTCTCGGTGCAACACCTTCAATTCCAGTTACAATTGCGAACGCAAATACGGCACCCGTTTTTAATGATGCTAATATTGCTGATCAAAATAATGATGAATTGGATGTTGTATCTCTGCCAGTTGCTGCCACGGATAATGAATTAAATACGATTACTTATACCGGAACAGGTCTTCCAGCAGGGCTTACTATTGATCAAAATACAGGATTAATTTCTGGAACAATAGCTGTAGGTGCTTCAATGGCCGGGATGAATAGTACGGGAGTATATCCGGTGACCATAACAGCCACTGATGACGGCGTTCCAAATTTGAGTACAAGTCAAAATTTTACTTGGACTGTGGCAGAAGAAGTGATAATCGTTGATTATACCATTACTGCCTCCTCTGATGGGAATGGAGATATTTCACCTCCTACAGCTACGGTTGCCGCAGGGGGAAGTCAAGTATTTACCATAACTCCTAATACAGGCTATGAGGTGGCTAATGTAGTTTTAGGTACTACAGATGTAACGGCTGATCTGATTGCTTCGGGCGACGCTTTTACCTATGAGGTTACAAATGTTCAAGCGAATACGGCAATAAGTGCCTCTTTTAACTTGATTCCTGTTCAAACCGTGCCTGAAATAACTTTAGCGGCGACAGCGACGGTTGACGAGCAAGGAAATCTTAGCATTCCGCTCTCAATAACAGATGCGGATGGTGATGATTTAACTGTCAGCTACAGTTCAATTTCTACTGAACCACAGTTATTGCAGACCACAAATCAAGGGAAACAAACAGATCCATATCCAATTGATGCGGAAGAGTTTCTTTCTATAACCAATATCACCGCTTCCCCTGGTAGTTACTCTTCCAGTTTAGACTTATCTCCTGTTTTTGGTGATGGTGGGGGAGCCGATAATGATGGAAATGGGACTTATACGATAACAGTGACCGTTGACGATGAAGATGGAAATAGTATTAGCCAAGATCTAGCCTTGACGGTCAATGATATCTCACAATTCATAGGTGGTACAGGCATAACTCGTATTGAAGCCGAATCTTTTGATAATCAAGGCCCGGCAAATACTGGTACAGGGAGCAATGGAATTGGTGTAGAGATTGACCCATTAGGTTTTGTAAATATCGGATATAGTCACGTAGGAGATTTTGTAGCGTATGAAATTGATGTCGAAACAGCTGGTCTTTATGAGTTTAAGATGTTTGTTTCCGACCCTGGTGCTAATGGTGTCGCAACTGCAAAAACTATGGATATTTCGTCCAGTGCTGGCGGTAGTACAACCTTTACTATGGTTGGAACGGGTAATTATGCGAATTATGTCGTTCAAACAATAAATGTGAATCTTGCGGCCGGTGCTCAGACATTGAGGTTCGATTGGACCGGCGGAAGTGGATTTTTATTCAACATGGATTATTTTGATGTCGAATTCCTAAGTCCTCCAAATACCCCACCAACTATTGCTGATATTGATGATGTAGTAGTAAAGGAAGGAGATGTTTTGTCGATACCTATTGTTGTAACTGATGATACGAATCCAGCAGCAACGATAGCTATTTATGATAAAAGCGCTGGTGGAACTAACAATCCCTTTACACCTTTAACTGAAGTACCCGCTGCTGATTATGATTTTACTAATAACGGAGGAGGAAGTTATACCCTGATCTGGGAAACAGACAATACCGACGGTCGTTCATATGAAGCTAGAGTGATCGCCAATGACGGTGTAAATTCTCCAGTAGAATCAAGGTTTAATATTGACGTGGCTCAAAATATTACTGAAATTATTCCTGGGAGAACCTTTAGCAATCCGCTTCCTTGGTATGGTCCTAGTCCAGTATCACCTTTTACCGTTGCTATTGAGGCTAATGCCGCGCAAAATCTCGGGTATATTGATGCGGGGGATTTTGTGGAATACTTTATTGAAATACCTACTGCAGGCAGCTACGAATTGAGAATTAATGCTGCAAAGGGAAGTGGGGGAGCTACCACGGTAACCGTCTCTGAAGATAATAACGGATTTAGTTCGATTGGAACAGTATCAATCCCGCAGAGTCCTACTCCAGATAGATGGCAGAATTATTTTGATCGAACTACAACAGTAACTTTTGCCAATGCCGGTGTACAAAAGATTCGACTTGATTTTAATAGTGGTGCAAACGTAAAGGAATTTGAATTTACCCCAACTGCAGGTTTTGCTCCTGAAATAAATTTAGATGATACAGCGACAATATTCGAAGGCGGTTCTTTAAATGTTCCCTTATCGATTACTGATGTTGATGGTGATGCCCTTACAGTATCTATTACTTCAGTATCAAATGAACCAACGAATCTTCAAAATAATAATTCAGGAATTGGAGTTGAACCCTATCCTTTTGATGCTAGCGCATTTTTGGTAGAGACCGTGAACACTGATATTTCCGGGGAATATACATCTACTTTAACCTTTAATCCGACTTTTGGAGATGGTGGTTCGGATGGCGATGGCAATGGAATTTATACCATTTCTGTCCAAGCTGTTGACGCAGGAGGAAATGCTGTTGTAAAGCAATTGGCGCTGACTGTAAATGATACAAAGCAAGTTATTACTGAACTAGGAACTACGAAAGTAGAAGCAGAGTCTTATGACAATCAAGGCAACACTGGTGGTGGTGACGGAATAGGTGTCGAAACTGACGGCACTGGTTTTGTTATAGGCTATACAGGGACTGGGGACTTTGCAGTGTATGAAATCGACGTTGAAACCGCTGGCTCATACCAGGTAGATTTTATTTTGGGAGTTCCAGAAGCTTTAGGAACTTCTACCAATAAGACAATGCAAATATCCTCGGATGGAAGTTTAATAGGGACTTTCGTTGCCACAGGTACAGGAGGTTTTGGGGATTTTGATACCCAATCGGTAACAATAAACCTTAATGCAGGCATGCAAACATTACGTTTTGACTTTGCATCCCCCCAGTACATGTTCAACATCGATTATTTCAATTTCACCTTCCAGGGGCCGGCAAACTTTCCACCGACAATAGCTGCAATCTCAGATATTGAAGTTGCAGAGGGTGACACGGTAAATGTAGACGTTCAGGTAGATGATGATGGAGACACCGAACCTACAGTATCTATTATAGTTTATGACAAGAGCGAACCAGGAGGTACAAATAATCCATTTACTCCAGCAGCGGTAGTTCCGGATACTGATTATACGTTTACTACCTCAGGAGCAGGATTATATACGTTGACATGGATTACCGATAACACCGATGGCCGTTCGTACGAAGCACGGGTGACTGCTGATGATGGTGAAAACCCCGCTGTTGAAAGTAGATTTACTATTGATGTGGCTCAAGAAATTCCAGGTGTAATTTTAGCAAGAACATTTGCTGACCCATTACCTTGGTATACTTCCGAAGCACTAGCACCTTTTACGGTAACTATAGAGAACGCCGGAAATATTGGTTGGATTGGCCCAGGGGAGTTTGTAGAATACTTAATTGATGTACCTGCTGCTGGCACTTACGAATTCAAAGTAAACGCATCTAAGGGAATTAACAATAGTGGTCTATTAACGATTTTAGAAGAAAATGGATCTGGCTTCATAAGTTTAGGTACGGTCACCGTCGTTCAAAATGGATGGAATTCTTTCGCCGATTATACGACTGAGCTAACATTTACGAACCCAGGGGTTCAAACGTTGCGTTTTGATTTTTCTGGTGGTATGAATATTACGCAATTCGAATTTACCGAAGTTGTCGATACACCTCCTTCACTAAATATTGTTACACCAGAAAGTAATGATATAATATCAAGAAATGAGTCTACCACGTTTACAGCAACCGCTACTGATGAAGAGGATGATGATACCGTTTTAACGTCAACGATAAGCTGGAGCTCGCCTACAGAGCCTAATTTCGCAGGTACTGGTGGTTCTTTTACAGACGAGTTGTTTGTACCAGGTACGCATGAACTGATAGCATCGGTAACAGATAGTGGCGGCAATACTGTAACGGAGAGTGTTACAATTAACGTTGCAGAACCTCTGGTTGATTTCAACCCGGCGTTAGACGGTGCGGTTTTTACCTCCACTGACGTACAAGTTGCATGGACTGCTCAGAACATGTTGTTGGTAAACCCTTACGATGAACACTTTCATTTATATGTGAACCCGGCCGATCTTGATAATCTTGTTCCCACCGAGCGGATTTCAACAGCTTCGAATATTGGTCAATTGTTTTGGGATTTGACATCCGATGATGGAATTGTTGAGGGCCCTAATACGGTAGTAATAGTTGCAGCAGAGACCTTGCATGTGGAGTACGAAAACTCTGGAGCGAAAGATGTTGTTAACTTCACAGTTTGTTCTACCGAAATAACTAATAGTAATCCAACCAATCCAACTATTTGTGATGGAACAGACGGAGCAATCGATATTGTAGCTACTGGAACAAACTTGGAATACAGTATTGATAATGGAGATAATTTCGAATCCAATGGTGGCAGTTTTACAGGATTAGCTGCAGGAACTTATAATATAGTAGTACGTCAAGTAGGTTCTACGAATTGTGAAGCGATTGATACGGTTACTTTACTAGATCCTATTGGTCCAACACCAATTATTTCAGGATCGCTGACCTATTTAGAAGGTTCAGGTGGAACTACACTAGATGCCGGAGCAGGATTTGCTTCCTATTTATGGTCTCCAGGGAATGAAACTACGCAAACCATAACAGCATTGGCCGGCACCTATACGGTAACGGTAATCGATGCAAATGGTTGTGAAGGCACTTCAATAGGAGTGGTTGTTACTGAGGAGGATGATACTACACCACCAACAGCTATATGCCAAAATGTAACTGTGCTATTGAATGCTTCTGGCAATGCTTCAATTACCGCAGCTGAAATCGACAATGGTTCAAACGACATTTCCGGAATAGGAAGTTTAGCAATTAATATAGATTCATTTACCTGCGCAGATCTTGGGGATAACTCAGTAATGTTGACGGTAACCGATAACAACGGACTTGTGAGTACTTGTAATGCTACGGTGACTGTGGTTGATGAAGTCAGTCCGGAAATCACTTGTTCAACCAATGTTAGCATGGTCGTAAACGGCCCACAGGTTTTACAGATTAGTCCAGCTACTGCCACTGATAATTGCGATAATGCAATCGTACCGACCTTCGTAAGAAGTGATAATGCGGCTTTAGGTCTTGACGATCCATTCCCAATAGGTCAAACCATGATTCAATGGACAGCTATGGATGCTTCTGGTAATTTGGATACATGCATGCAGGCCATAACACTTACCATGGCGCAATCAATGTCAAATGACATTGTTGCTTTTTCAGTACCTGGTCAAGTAGGTAATGAAATGATAGATGGTACTGCGAAAACAGTAAACCTTACTGTAGAAATAGGAACTAATGTTTCTGCATTAGCTCCAAGTATTCAAGTTTCTTCATTGGCTAATGTTTCTCCAAATACTGGAGTTGCACAAGACTTTAGCAGTCCTGTAAATTATACAGTTACTGCTGAAGATGGAACACAACAGCAATGGACAGTTACCGTAACGATTGAAGAAGACACAACGGCACCTACTTTGGTTTCATTGAATCCAGTAGACGATGCAGAAGATGTTAATGAAGTACCAATGCCAACCGCTACTTTCAGCGAGCCTATGCAATGGGCTTCAGGAGGGGTAATTACAATTACCGATTTGGATGATATGACTACTTTTGGGACACTTTCTCAAGCATCGGGTGGTCCAATCAGTTTCGTGGGAAGTACTATAATTATTGATCCAATGCAACCATTTGTGGCTGGTCATGAGTATAGTATTGAAATACCAAATACCGCTCTTGAAGATTTATCAGGAAATCCTTTTGGCGGGATACTTGCCAATGGCTGGACATTTACCATTTTTGAAGATACTACACCACCGGAAATTTCGTGCCCAATCGATATTGTTGTAAGCAATGACGCAGGGGAATGTGGAGCAGTAGTTACATACACTGTTACATCAGATGGTAATCTTACGATGACGGCAGGATTTGCGAGCGGTTCAATGTTCCCAATTGGAAATACTACGGTATCATACCAAGCATTAGGCGATAATGGAGTTGAGTCCAATTGTAGTTTTGTTGTAACCGTAAATGATAATGAGCTGCCAACCATTAGTTGTGTTTCCGACATCACCGTGCAAGCGACCATGGGGAACAGTTTTGCAAATGTGGACTATTTAGCTCCAACATTTGATGACAACTGCCCTGGTGCGACAATAGTGCAGATTGCTGGTTTAGCAAGCGGATCTCCATTCCCAGCTGGTACCACTACCAATACTTTTCAAGTTACAGATGCATCAGATAATATCATGACCTGCAGCTTCACGGTAACGGTAGAATCTGGGACTGTTGGTGATACAGAATTAACCATTCTGGATGCCAGAACCGACACACCACTTTTTGATTTAGTGGATGGATTGGTTATACAAAAAAGTGAAATTGGAGAAATTCCGCTAGGAGTTATTTTTAATGCTGATTTTAATCCAGGAAGGGTATCATTTATTCTTACTGGACCAGTTAACGAAAGGAGAATTGAAGGCCCATCACCACCATATTCATTGTTTGGTGATATAGGCGTTAATATTCAAGGGAAACCATTCCCAATAGGGGAGTATAGCTTAGTCGCTAACCCTCTAATTGGACCGACAATTACCGTAAATTTCTCTGTTGTAGATGTAGATCCAGAATGCGAGAATTTCAGCGCTCAGATAAGTGATTGGAATAATCCTTCACAATGTGGTGGTTCAAATGGCGATATTGCCGTTACTGTATCGAATGCTGAGTTACCCCTAAGTTACGATTGGAGTCATGATAGCAATTTAGATACGGCATTGGCTACTGGTCTTTCCGCCGGAAGCTATTCGGTCACAGTTACCGATGCCAATGGATGTTTCCAGACCTTGACAAGGACTATAACCGACCCCGGGAATCCAGCGGTTACTTTATCTCCGTTCTCTGATGTTTTAGATACAGATGCCGCATTTGCATTGAGTGGAGGTTCTCCTGCAGGTGGTTCTTATAGTGGATTGGGAGTTAGTAATAATGGTACTTTCAACCCGTCGATGGGTGCCGGTACATATGCTATTACCTATAGTTATACAAGCCCTACGACAGGTTGTACAGGAACGGCTATTAGAACGCTAAGAGTTGTTTCAACAGCTGTTGGCAGCTCTGAACTAATAGTTTTGGATGCTACAACTGATACACCTCTTTTTGATTTGGTTGATGGCATGGTGATTCAAAAAAGTGAAATAGGAGAAACGCCTTTAGGTGTAATCTTCAATACGGATTTCAATCCGAATGGTGTCTTTTTCGTATTGACCGGTCCACTTAACGAAAGAAGAAGTGAAGGTCCATCACCACACTCTTTATTTGGAGATATTGGTATTAACATTCAAGGAAAACCTTTCCCTGTTGGAGAGTATACCTTAGTGGCTGACCCAGTTACTGGGCCGACAATTACGGTAAATTTCTCGGTGGTTGATGTGGATCCTGTCTGCTTTAATTTCAGTGCACAGATAAGCGATAGCAATAAAAACAATCCTACGCAATGTGGTGGTTCAAATGGTGCTATTACTGTTACTGTATCTAATGCAGCTTTACCTTTAAGTTATGATTGGAGCCATAGCGGTTCATTGCAATCTTCAACAGCCACTGGACTTGAGGCAGGAACTTATTCGGTAACTGTCACTGATGCCAATGGTTGTGAAGATACTGTTACAACTACTTTGAGTGATCCTGATGGTCCAATTGTAACATTAGCTAATCTAGCAGATGTGATGGATACTGATGCACCGTTCAATCTCTCAGGCGGATTACCTGCTGGAGGTACGTATAGTGGAGAAGGTGTAACTGATGGTATATTTAATCCCGCAATTGGTGTTGGCACTTATACAATAACATATTCCTATACAGACACTGTTACAGGCTGTGATGGCAGTGCTTCTAAAAGCATTAAGGTGACAGGCGTAAATACCGAGCTTTCTGTAATCAGTTTTACCTTGATAAATGCAGATGACGATACGGACATATTAACGCTTACCGATGGTATGGAAATTGATATTGACGATCTTCCTCCAAGTTTGAATCTTGATATAAGGGCGAATACAACGGACGATGTTGAAAGTGTGAGGATGACGTTAAATGGAGCCCAAACTTGGGGCTGGACTGAGAATGTAGCACCTTATGCGCTGTTTGGAAACATAGGTCCCGACTATATTGGAAATGAATTTATCGCTGGCGGATACGCCGTATCAGCAACTCCATATTCTTTGAATGGTCTTGGAGGAGCAACTGGCATAGCACTTACAATTAATTTTCAGCTAATTGATAACGGACCATCATTCTTCCTGAAAAGGGTGAGTGAAATGACAATCTCTCCGAACCCAGCTGACGAAGTGATAACCATTCTTTTCGATAAACCTATGAAGGTGAGCAATGTTTTTGTGTACGATGTGATGGGTAGGTTGGTCAAAACCTATAAAGGTGGCTCTGTGGAAGAGGTCTACAGCAGGCAGCTGCAGGTTCAAGATTTGCCTTCCGGAATCTACTTTGTGAGAACAAAAGATGTCAACGGAGGTGAGTTACAACAGCAAATGGCAATAAAAAGATAATCGTCCCATATTAAAGTAAGAAAAATGAAAAATCGTTTTCACAATCATAATACCGGTGCGACCAATTTACGCGCTGCCACATTCAAGAAACTAAGCTTCAAGAGCGCTCATATGATTCGCGCTTTGCTTTTAACTTTCTTGATGGCACTATTGGCCGTCAATTGGAGTAATGCACAATCGTTTGGCACCAGTAACCTAAATTTCAATGGCAACGGAGGCGTCGATCAAGGTACCTCACTGATGTTTGGACCGGATGGTCGTTTATATGTATTAAGTATAGATGGTAGTGTTGACATTTTTACGGTGCAACGAAACGATGTTGATGACTACATTGTTACAGCATCCGAAGAACTTACCGTAGTGAAGTCCATTCTAAATCATGATGATGACGGTAGTGTTTGTACTTTAGACCCTGACCTTGATCCGGGGGAGGAGGAACCTTGTTTTAAGCGTGAAGCTACGGGTATCGCAGTTGCAGGTACAGCTACCAATCCCATAATTTATGTTACCTCTAGTGATGCCAGGATTGGTGGCCCAAGTGGAGATGCAAATCTTGACACCAATTCAGGAATTATTACGAGAATTTCGTGGAATGGAAGTAGCTGGATTACTGTAGATATGGTTCGAGGCTTACCTCGCTCCGAAGAAAACCATGCTACAAACGGACTTGAGTTCGTAAATGTGAACGGTACGGATTTTCTAATTGTTTCTCAAGGGGGACATGCCAATGCGGGTGCACCTTCAGATAATTTTGCATGGACAACTGAGTATGCACTTTCCGCAGCGGTTTTATCAGTAAACCTAACCATGCTTGAAGGCATGTCAATTCAGACAGACCCAAATAGTGGTAGAAGTTATATTTATGACATTCCTACACTTGACGATCCTACCAGGGCTAATGTAGGTCCTGAAGATCCTGATGCTGTTGGATATACAGGTATTGATGTCAATGATCCTTTTGGAGGTAATGATGGTCTGAATCAAGCAATGATTGTAATTGGCGGTCCTGTCCAGATTTTTTCGGCAGGCTATCGAAATTCATACGACCTTACCGTGACACAGAGTGGAGCTGTTTATATCACCGATAATGGGGCTAATCCCGGTTGGGGTGGACTACCGGATGGTGAAGGTACTGCCAACGTAACTAATAACTATATTGCTGGGGAGCCAGGAAGTAGTTCACCTGTAAATGGAGAACAAGTAGATAACTTAGACCACCTGACCATGGCTACTAACAATATACAGACGTATAGTTTTGGGTCTTTCTATGGGGGTCATCCTGTACCTGTTCGTGCAAATCCTGTCGGAGCCGGTTTGTACACGAATCCTTCTGCAAATTCAACCGCGGGTGCTATTTTCAGGACATTAATTTATGATCCGGATGAGTCTAGAGGTGCTGGCTACACAAATGACGCCTCTATTGCGCTACCGGCAAACTGGCCTCCTGTTCCAGTAAGCTTGGCAGACATACGTCAAGGGGATTGGAGAGGTCCGGGAACCCCTAATCCTGACGGACCAGACGACATTTTAGTCACGACCTGGGGCAATAATACAAATGGTATAGATGAGTATACTGCATCTAATTTTGGAGGCGCTATGCAAGGCGATCTTATTGCAGGTAAAAACGGGGGAGTATTGCGTAGGGTGCAACTCAATCCAGATGGGAGCCTAAATAATCTAATCAATTCTTTCCAGACCAATCTTGGCGGTAATGCTTTGGGAATTACCTGTAATTCTGATGATGATGCATTTCCAGGTACGATATGGGTAGCAACTTTTAACGGGACGATTAAGATTTTTGAGCCTCAAGATTTTGTATTGGAATGCCTACTGCCAGGGGAACCTGGTTATCTAGCTACAGCTGATGGCGATAATGATGGGTACACAAATCAAGACGAAATTGATAACAAGTTAAGTAGTGAAACAGTGGAAGATGTTATTTGTAGCAACGGGAATCAACCTGATGATTTTGACAAATCAGTTGGGGGTATCCTAGTTTCGAACTTGAATGATGATGATGATGACAATGATGGGGTTCTTGACAGTAATGATGCCTTCCAATTAGGAGATCCTGCTACATCGGGCAATGATGCTTTTGACCTTCCTGTCAATAATACGCTATTGTCTGATAACCCAGACCTAAAAGGATATCTAGGGCTAGGATTCACTGGTCTAATGAATAACGGTTCCGCGAACCCCAATTGGCAAAATTGGCTCGATGTGTTGGATGCTGGACCCAATCCTAACGATATACTAGGCGGGGCCGTAGGCGCAATGACCATGCAAATGACTTCTGGTACTGCAGACGGAGCTTCGAATACACAAGAAAAAGGATTTCAATATGGGGTGAACGTCGATCAAACTACGGGAGCATTTCAAGTAGAAGGCAGTCTATTAAGTTTTACGGACCCTTTACAATTATATGGATCCAGTGCCCCAGCTGATGGAGAACTAGGATTATTTATTGGCGATGGTACCCAGAGCAATTTTATCAAATTTGTAGTTACTCAAAATGGTATCGAGGCCGTACAAGAAATTAATGATGTTCCCCAGACCCCAGGACTCAGTACTTCCATTGCCACGGGTAATCGTCCTCAAAATTCAGTCGTGATGCGCTTTTCTATAAATGCCGTTAACGGTGAGGTTACCTTGCAATACTCACTTGATGGGGGTACTTTCCAAACTCTAGGAATGATTGCTGCCCAAGGCGCCATATTGAACGCCATTCAAAATTCAAATACTCCGCTTGCTGTAGGCTTAAGTGGTTCATCCAAAACAAATGGGGTTGAACTTGAAGGTACATGGGATTATCTTAATGTTTCTGGTGATCAGCCAACCGTGACACAGCCACTAGCATCAATAAACAAGTTTGTTGATGACCCTTCTGAAACCATCGATTTGAATAATTATTTTGATGATGATAACGGCGTTGCCAACCTTACCTATAGTGTAGAAAATAATACAAACGCCGCCATTGGTGCAGCTATTGTTAATAATATCTTGACGCTGAACTACCCATCGGAACCTGCCAGCAGCAGCATTACTATAAGAGCTACTGACGGAGATGGATTGTTCACCGAACAAATGTTTGAAGTAAGTGTCACAAATGAACTGGTTGCTCTATACAGGGTAAATTCTAACGGTTCATCCTATACGGATGCCGATGCTAATCAATGGATTGCTGATAACTACTTCACAGGTGGAAGTGTTTTTGCAAAAGTTGGACAGGCTATCGAAAATACCACGGATGATGTACTCTATGAGGCGGAACGATTTGGGAATTTCAGCTATGACTTTCCTTTAGCAAATGGGGACTATACCGTGGAATTACATTTTGCCGAAATTTATTTTGGACTGCCTGGCGGTGGTTCGGCCGGTGGTGTCGGAAGTAGAGTGTTCGATGTAAATATTGAGGGTGGACCACAGGAGTTGACAAATTATGATATTGTTGCAGATGTAGGTCCGGGTGCAGCAGTTATAAAATCATTTCCGGTTACGGTTACTGACGGTACATTGAACATCGTATTTACCACAGTTACCAATAATGCCAAGGTATCTGCTATTGCAATCTTAGGAGAATCTGGTGCACAGACTCCGCTGATTTGGGATACGACAATAGCGGACCAAGTTAATAGCGCAGGGGAGGTATTGGATGGTTCCCTTGTAGCGGTAGCACTTGGAGGTGACGGTAACACTGCTTATTCGGCAGTTGGTTTGCCCCTTGGTGTCGAGATTGAACCTACCAATGGTAATGTATTTGGAACAATTGACTCCAATGCCTATACCAATAGTCCATATACGGTTACGATAACTGCCGATGACTCCGATACGGATTCCAATGATGCGATATCCTTCGATTTTGTGTGGACGGTTACTGACCCTAATTCGACTGATCCCGTCTTGTATCGTATAAATACTGGGGGGGCATTGACGGCATCGAATGATAGCTCTTCAACGCCTTGGGAAGAAGACCAGAAAAGCGCTGCTGCTGGCAACCCTGGTGGAAATGCAGCTAACGGAACCCCTTCACCTTACGTGAATTCCGCTACCCAAGATTTGACTTTTGGAGCTGTATTGCCGCCATCGTTTGTCAATACGACTGGATACCCAGAAGCGATTTTTGCGACCGAACGCTACAACAGTAATCCGGAACCAAACAATATGCAATGGAGCTTTCCAACCGGGAACGGTGATTTCCAAGTCAACCTACTGTTCAACGAGAATTGGGCAGGGGAAAATGATAATGCCGGCAATCATCGCATTTTTGATGTTGAAATTGAAAGCCAGAATGTACTGAATGATTATCGACCTTCTTTTGATGGTACACAAACCAATATCGCTAAGGTGGAATCATTTCAGGTGAATGTGAGCGATGGTGTTCTAAATATCGATTTTATACAAATCAATCAAAACCCTGCCATAAAGGGTATCGAAATTGTTAGTGCCCAACCTCCAGTCTCAGATGAATGGACAGCCCAAACCGACGATGAAAACTATACGGCTAGGCACGAATGTTCTTTTGTACAAGCTGGGGATAAGTTCTATTTGTTTGGTGGTCGTGAAAATCCTGCAGATTTAGATGTTTATGATTATCAATCGAAAACGTGGAGTACAATAGGAGCTTCTGCACCAGATGATTTCAACCATTTTCAAGCAGTAGAGCATAATGGACTTATTTGGGTAATTGGAGCCTTCAAAAACAATATTTTTCCGAATGAAGCTCCAGCAGACTTTGTCTGGGCATACAATCCGGCAACGGATAAATGGATTCAGGGCCCAGCTATACCTACAGCTCGCAAAAGGGGATCTTCCGGATTGGTTGTGTACAACAATAAGTTCTATATAATTGCAGGAAATACAATTGGTCATAACGGAGGATTTGTTCCCTGGTTCGACGAGTTTGACCCTGCTACTGGTGTATGGACCACATTGGACAATGCTCCAATAGCTAGAGACCATTTTCATGCAGGAGTTATTGGTGACAAATTGTATGTGGCAGGTGGTCGTCAATCAGGACCAGCCCCTGACGATGTTTTTGAGCCATTGGTTCCTCAAGTTGATGTATATGATTTCACTGCCGGAACCTGGTCTACACTGCCTGCCGGTCAAAATATACCTACACCAAGGGCAGCTGCCTCAGTCGCAGTATTTCAAAATGAATTATATGTAATTGGGGGAGAAGTTGGCGATGACCTTCAAGGGAATCCCATTGATGATGCGTTGAAAACGACAGAGTCTTTTAATCCATCCAACGGAACTTGGACAACAAGAGCCGACCTTATTACGGAACGACACGGAACACAAGCAATTGTTTCTGGAGACGGAATTCATTTAACCGCCGGTTCAAATACTAAAGGTGGAGCAGGAACAATGAAGGATATGGAATTTTTAGGGAATGATAACCCTTCTGGGGAAGCGCTTACCGCGGGTCAACTAACCATTCCTAATTCAGTGAGTGTACCAGCGGGTGGTACACAGATGATTACGCTAAATCATAATTCTGGAAATACCGCTATAATAATTACAAGTATTCAAATTGGCGGTGCTGACTCAAGTGAATTCAATATATTATCCAATAGTGGGTTCAGCTTATTGAATCCTGGTGAGACTTTAGATGTTTTGATTGATCATACAGGTTCAGAGGAAGGAAGTAACGCTTCTTTAGTAGTTGCTTATGACAATGGTTCTATAGCGTCTGCCCCGATTATTTCAGGAGCATCTGGCAACGTTTTGTTCCGTGTAAATTCAGGTGGAGCCTTGATTACAGATGCTGAAGGGGATTTTGAAGCTGATCAAAGTGCGGCTAGTGCTGGAGGTTCGGCAACAACCGGAACGCCATCTCCTTATATAAACGTTACGCCTCCTGCTGCGGACAACACCTTTGGTTCAACTGCTGCCTTGGTGGAAAATAACACGGGGTATCCAGATGAGGTTTTCCAAACTGAACGTTGGAGTGATGCTGCAAATCCTAACAATATGCAATGGAGCTTTCTAACTGGTGATGGAACATTCCAAGTAAACTTATTGTTCAATGAGAATTGGGCTGATGAAAATAACAATGCCACTAATAACCGAATTTTTGATGTAGAAATTGAGAATGACTTGGTGTTAGATGATTATCGCCCATCAGGAGATGGTACCGATGTAAATGTGGCCAAAGTAGAATCATTTCAAGTAGTGGTCAGTGATGGAACACTTAACATTAATTTCTTAAAAGGGAATCAAAATCCTTCCATAAAGGGTATTGAAATCCTAAGTGTCGCCCCTACCACAAGTGATGGACCGATTGTTACTAATCCAGGTGCACAAGTTGGTGTAGAGGGTGATGTAGTAAACTTGCCCATTATTGCGGTTGATGGGAGTGACCCAACTTGCGGACCATTAACGTACAGTGCAGAGAACCTTCCTGCTAATGTAACGATTGATGAAAATACAGGTGTCATTTCAGGAACTTTACTTGCTGGAACAGGCAGCGGTACTGCCGGGGCCTTTATTGAAGAAAATGGCATTGTAGTTATTGAAATGGAATCAACAGATAATTTGCCTGGTAGTTGGGTAAATGCGGAAAATGCTACTTCACCTAATATAGTCGACGCAGGCAATGCAACTGGCGGTGATTTTATTGTATGGGAAGGGTCTCAGTTTTTGGCTTCCCCCGGAAACGGATTAATAAGCTATCCTATAGAGATTACTACAACAGGAACTTACAAGTTTCAATGGAGAACACAAGTAGGAAACGGGACCAATTTTACAGATCATAATGATACTTGGCTGAAGATTGAAGGAGATGCTTTTTATGGTGAGAAAGGGGCTAGCATAGTTTGTCCAAAAGGATTTAACGGAAGTAGCAATGATTGTTCAGGAAATGCGCCTAACGGTGCCGGTGGAAATGGTTGGTTTAAAGTATTTTCAAGTAGTAGTTCCACAAGTTGGACATGGACAACATTTACTAGCGATAATGATAGCCATCAGATATTCGCACGTTTTGACACCCCTGGCACATATAATATTTTGATATCTGCTAGATCTAGTAGTCATCTCGTCGATCGCATGGTTCTTTCTCACGTCAGTGCTTTCAGTGGTAATCCACAAAGTACATCTTTGCCTGAGTCTGAAAGAGCAGTCGGAGCCGTATTAGGTGCTTCAGAGGATAGTCCTTATGACGTTGTGGTAACTGTTACTGATGCATGTGACCCTCAGGTCAGTTCTGAAATTGAATTTACATGGAACGTAACAGCTACCGAAGTTGGAAATCCGGCGGCAACTATAGCCGTCAATTCTGGTGATGGCATTACCGCTTCGACTTTTGGTAACAATTCATTTGTTATTAGTAATACGGGAGATGATGATATTGTAAATATTACCATAAATACAACAACGGGCTTTATGAAAGATATTGTCTTTGATCCTGTGGGCACAGCGGGTGATTCCGTTGCAAAATGTCTTACATCAGGTAGTGGTAGTTCACCAAGTGCGGTGGGGCTTAATGCTACGGCTGATAACAGCGGTCAAGACGATTGTGTTGATGTTTTTACACAATTTCATAATGGTGTCAATAATGAGGAAGGCTATGATATTTTGAGTTTGGATTTTACTGATTTCAATCAAGGTGAAACTTTTAATTTCGGAATAGATATAGACCCAACTACCATAAAAGGTGATGTTACCTCAGGTGATGCGGGTTCTGTATCTGGTTTTGAATTAATTGGAGCAACGGTAAGCATAGAGTTTGCAAGCGGATTGGTATATAAGACAAGTCTTTTTGATGAAGGAACATTAGGTGGGTCTGACGCAATACTCAATGCAGATAGTAATGCACTAGTTGCACCTTCTATTCTGGTGGATGGTTTGAGTACCTCTCGTTTGGTCACTGACGCCAATCAACTTATTGAGGTTAGTGGACAACCAAACGCATCAATTACGTTATTGCGTGTAGATGCTCGATTGTACCTAGATCAAGGAAATCCTAGCGAAGGTTTTGATATTGATCTTTTTGAAGCAAACCAGGCCATGGCCAAACAGTTGTATAGCGTCATTTTGGATGCTACCGGGAAAGCAAATATTCCAGTTAGCCTAACCCAAACGACGGGTGCACCAGCCACTCCAGATGGTGGCCTAAACCACTTTATTGCTGTGACTAATGGCGTGGGTGGAGTAAACAGTATTGCTTCAAATGTGATTGTATTGGAGTATGATCCAAATGCTATTATTGGTCCCGCTGTTTTGGTAGAGATTTCTCCGGATGCAGATTTAGATACAAGTACATTTGGATCTGAAAGTTTCCAGATTACGAATAATTCTACGGGAGGCTTGCAAATTACTAATGTGAGCATTGATTTAAGTACAGGGCTTCTTCCTGATATGGTTTTTGACCCGATTGGAGCTGGCGGCGATGCTACTGCGAAGTGTTTTGATGCTAATTCAGGCGCTGTTGAAGTAGGCTTAGTGGTCCCCGCAGATCCATGTACCACTCCTTTTTCTCAACCTAGATTTGGGGGATATGACGTTATGAGTATCGATTTTACAGAGTTTGACCCAGGCGAAACTTTTACCTTCGCTACTGATGTAGATCCAAACAGTATAAAAGATGTTCCGGGAGCAGGCGCGGCGGGATCGGTCTCAGGTTTTGAACTCATAGGCGCTACGGTAACTATTACTTTTAACGACAATTCAACCATTACAAGCAGCATATATGAAGATGGTAGCCTTGGCGGTGGACAGACGATAGTTGCGTTGCAAGCTCCTTCAGCTCCTTCTATTTCAGTGGTTGGTTCAGGTACTGGGCCTGCTACGGTTAACGACCTTAATCAGACGGTTACTGTAACTGGAACCCCAGGTGACGTTGTTTCTGTGATGTTAATGGATTCAAGGCTATATATAGCCTCAAATGACGATCCTTTCAATGTACTTGACCCAACATATTACGCTAATGAAGCAATGGCCAAAAGCCTTTATACGGGTTTAATTGGACAAGGTGGTACCGTTGATATTCCTGTTGTGTTATTAGAGACGGTATTTGGTAATGGAACTCCTCAGGGAGGATTAAATCAAATAGTTGCAGTGTCGTCTAATGGTGCATATACTACCGATAAACAGGTAAGTTCTACTTCTAATGTAGTAACCTTGTTATATGATCCCAATGCGGTTACCAATTCCGATATTAGTATTTCAGCAAGCTTACAATCACGTACAAATCAAAGTGGAATATATACAGTTAAATTATATGAGGTTGGAGCAGCAGTACCTGCCTATGATTTGACATCAACAGCTGATGCTAATGGTGCCATGATAGTTAATGATATAGCACCAGGAACATATGAACTTGCTCTGAAGTACCCGAATTCACTGCAAGTAGTTCAAACAATAACTGTAGTAGCTGGAACCAATACAATTGATATGGGTGAATTGCCTATGGGTGATGCGAATAATGACAATGTTGTTAGTTTAGCTGACTTTGGAATATTGTCTTCATCATTTACATTGTCTGAAGGACAACCCGGATATAATGCAAGTGCAGATTTTAGCGGCGATGGAGTAATATCCCTCGGAGATTTTGGAGTGCTGTCTTCAAACTTTACTGTATTTGGCCAAGAACCGTCCGGTTTATAGTTAATCATACATAAAAATGAAAAGGCTCTGGCAATTGCCAGAGCCTTTTTTATATTTTAGGGTATCAACAATTAGCTTTTTTAACCCCTTTCAATTAATTTTTTCGCTTTAGGAGCTTCTTTTTTCTTTGTATTCCCAGGGAAAACAAGATTTGTACTAGAGTAAGTCGTTCCAAAAGTTATGTTCGCGGCATAGACTTGATCTATAGCGTCTAGAACCTGATGATCTGCTAACTCCTTTAAAGGGTGAATAAAAACGGACCATATCACTTCATCGCTCAAAGCATATTTTACATCAAGAGCAGAATGAAAGTTTGCTACAAGCATATTTAGTAGCTGCTCCTCCTCTAGATCTTCTGTTTTCACTATAGGGGAGATAATTCGCATGCGATTTGCATTTTCATCGTAAACGCAAATTAAAGGCCTTTCCCCATACATGAACTGAATGGTATTTCCATGGGTTGCAACCGAATCAGAAACTTGGGCAATAAGCTCTGATAATTTTTCAGAATTCATTTCTTGGGCTCGTGCACTTTGAAAAGTGAGAAAGCTGAGCAGAAAAAATAGGCAGTAAACTCTTCTCATATCTGGTTTTTTAATTAGGTCGGATTTCTAGTCCCGTATTTACAAAACCTTCCAAAACTTTAAATATTGTCTATTTATTTGATTTCCAAAAACTAACAATTCGATAAAAGACACGATAGTATTGGTTCTTAGACAATATCGAGCTTTTCTCTTCGTTGATTAAAAAGTAAGAATAATACTACAAATTGTATTTTATCGTTTGAAGCAAAATCTGAGATTATGAAACAAATTACATTTTTAACTATTTTACTTTGTACCGTGCTTGGTTCTCAGGCACAAGATTTGCGCATTACTGAAATTATGTACAACCCAAGTAATGCAGATAGCGCATGGGAATGGGTAGAGGTCTACAATGCGGGAACGGAACTGGTCAATCTAACCGGTTATGTAATCGATGATAATAGTGGAGCTGAATATAGCGAGGCAAACATCCAATCAGGAAGTATTCTTTCGGGGCAGTCTGCGATATTATTCAATGCCTCTGCGCTTTCTGAAAGCGATTTTCTGCAAGTATGGGGTACTGTAAACCTGATTCCTGTTTCGCGCTGGAGTGCTTTAAACAACTCAGGAGATACTATTGGAATATGGAATAGTTTTGAAGCCTATTCAGGAGATAATTCATCCCAAGAAAATGTAATTGAACAAGTTCAATATTTAGCCGATGGGGAAATATGGCCAGAAGATGATGGCGCCGCTTCCATTTATTTGACTGATTTAGATGTTGATAATGAGGTAGGAACAAACTGGTCTTTGAGTACTTCTGGTGCCGTAACTCCACTTTTTAAAGCCTATACCAGTACGGTTTTTGAAAGCAATGACGGCGAAGATGTCAGTTCTCCCGGACTTCCCGGTACTTTTGATACGGAAAAACCTATGATTACTTGTCCAGAGGCTATAAATATGATTTCCGACGAGGATAATTGTGGAGCGACCTTTCCGCTAGTATTACCAACAGCAACTGATAATATAACTACAGAATTGCAGATTGCGGGCATCCGAAACGACGGATTAGAATTAACCGATCTTTTTCCGATAGGAGAAACTACAATAACTTGGACCGCTACAGACGAAGCTGGAAACGTTTCTGATGGTTGTTCACAAACTATTACCATAACGGATGAGGTTCCGCCAATATTGAATTGTCCTGAAGCCATTACGGTTTCCAGCGAAGATGGCAATCCGGTTACCATTGAAATCGAATTAGCCACAGGATCAAATGCTTGTGATGGTGAACTAAACCTTTCATTCACACGCAGCGATGACTTAGGGCTGCAAGAAGCTTATCCCGTAGGTATAACAACAATTACCTGGAAAGCTTTAGACGCCTCGAATAATATGTCAGAATGTGAGCAAGTGATTACAGTCAATGCCAGTGCCTCAACCGCAAATGCAATTACTTCATTTTCAATTGTTGAGCAACTGGGACAATCAGAGATTGATGCTGAAAACAACAGGGTGACTCTAAAAGTTCCCTTTGGTACAGATGTTACGGCACTTATACCAACTATTGAAATTTCAGAGGATGCGACCATTACTCCAGATAGTAACACGGCACAAAACTTTGAACTTCCTGTGTCGTACACGGTCACCTCAGGTGCCGAAACGGAGCAAGTTTGGATTGTAATAGTTGAAATAGAGGAAGAGGACGAAGAGGAGGAGAAACCACTTGAAATCACTGCTTTTGTTGTTGTGAATGCAGATACGAATGAAGATTTGTTTGTGCTTGAGGAAGGAATGCAAATTGATGTTAAAGACCTTCCTACGCCACATCTAGCTATTCGAGCGGAAGCTAGCGGAGATGTGGAAAGTGTTCGTTTATCTTTGGATGGCGCTCTAACCGCAGCTAGAACGGAAAATGTAGCACCTTTTGCCCTTTTCGGAGATTCTCCTAACGGAAATTATAATGGAAACATTTTTACTGCCGGAACTTATACCTTGACCGCGACTCCCTATGGAGAAGATGATTTAGGCGGAAATATAGGAGAAGTTTTAAAACTAAATTTTGAGCTTAATGAGGAGCAGCCTGAAATTGCCGTGACTGAATTTATTTTGGTCAATGCGGATACCAATGACGACCTTTTCCTTTTAACAGAAGGTATGCAAATTGATGTCAGTTCGTTGCCAACACTTAATCTTGATATTAGAGCAAATACTAGTGAAGGAGTAGAAAGCGTTCAATTGCAGTTAGAGGGAAGTATGGAAATAACCCGAACTGAAAATTTTGCACCATATGCGCTCAATGGTGATTCACCTGTTGGGGTTTATAATGGAGCTGAGTTCTCTGCTGGAATATATAAAATATCAGCCTTCCCATTCACCTTAGATGGTCTGGGTGGTGAAATGGGCGTTGACTTATCTATAAATTTCGAACTTGTAGATTCCGCTCCAATTTTATCCGTTACTAGTTTTGCCCTGGTCAATGCCGACACGAATGAAGATATTCTAGTGCTAACCGACGGAATGCAAATAGAGTTAAGTTCATTGCCTACCTTGAATCTAGATATTAGGGCAAATGCAAGTGATGATGTTGAAAGTGTTAGCTTGACGTTATCAGGAGCGCAAACCGCTAATAGAACCGAAAATGTAGTGCCCTTCGCCTTGTTTGGTGATTTTCCGGCAGAAAATTATAATGGGAACGTTTTCGAAGCTGGTGATTACAGCATTACCGCAATTGGATATGCTGAATCCAAACTGAAAGGAGAAATCGGTGAATCACTATCGATTGATTTTCAGCTTGTAGATACACAAGCAAGTTCAAAACAAGCCAATCAAATGAAGGTTTATCCGAATCCAGCCTCTAATGAGGCTACGCTAATGTTTAAAACCCCAGAAAAGTTGGCGATGATATATTTATACGATGCCCTTGGTAGGGAGGTTGGAGAATATTATGGGGATAAAGTAAAGAATGAAGGAGGTTATACTCTAGATGTAAATTCAATTCCCAATGGAATATATTACATCAAGTCCTATGGTGAAAATGGTGGTTTGTATCAAAAGCAGATAATGATTAAGAAGTAATTTTAAATTAAAGGGGTATCAACAATTGATGCCCTTTTACTTTCTCGGATTTCACATATCTTATTTCAGGTCGATAATCGATGATAATTGCCAGTGGTCTAAATAAATCAGTAGGATTCAAAGTATTCTAATTCTTCGCTGTAAATTGTAAGAAATTTTATCTCTTTTAACAGCCAACCGAATATGAAAATCCCCCCACAAGTTCTTAAACCCCGACTATTTTCCAATTCTTATAGACAATTCACCTTTGGCAATCATTAAGTTGCTTTTTATCTACAATAGTTTTAGTTCAACCTTTTCTCACAAATTAAAATGCCCTTAATAAAAACTGATATGAATAAAATTACTCTTGTACTTTTCACCTTTCTTTTTTCTTTAGGTCTTTTCTCTCAAGAGACTTCCGTTACTGGTTTTGTATTGGTCAACGCTGATACTGATACCGATATAATAGAAATAACGGAAGGTATGGCTGTCAATTTACGCGACTACCCTGATACACAGTTCAGTATTCGAGCCAATGCCGATGGTGAAGTGAAAAGTATTCGTTTAGAACTGAGTGGCCCTGTTGCTGGGGCAATGACTGAAAACGTTGCTCCATATGCCTTGTTTGGTGATGTAGCAGGTGATTTTAATGGTAAAACCTTTTTAATGGGCTCTTACGTTATGGAAGCTACACCCTACGACGCACCGAATTTAGGGGGTAATGTTGGCCGAGAGCTTAGTATAGACTTCTCTTTTGTTGATGAAGAAATACAAAGACCTTTTATTACGACTTGGAAAACGGATAACCCTGGTATTTCTCAAGATAATCAGATAATTATTCCAACATACCCCAATGAAACATACAACTACACAATAGACTGGGGCGATGGAAATTCAAATTCTGGTTTAACCGGTAACATCGCTCATACTTATGAAACTCCTGGTACTTACCAGATTTCTATTTCAGGAGATTTTCCTAGTATTTGGTTCAATGACCCCTTTAATAACGAAAATGGAGACGCTGATAAAATTGTTTCTATTGACCAATGGGGTGATATCGATTGGAAGTATGTTGCGGTAGCCTATGCAGGATGTGATAACCTAGATGTGAAAGCTACTGATATTCCTGATTTTTTTAATGTTATTTTCACAAATGCCATGTTTCTAGGTTGTAAGTCACTTGTTGGAAATGAAACCATGAATTCTTGGAATTTTGAATCGGTGACTTCTATGAACAGCATGTTTGCGGATGCTACCTCTTTTAATCAAGATATTGGCAACTGGGATGTAAGCAATGTAACAGATTTTGTGCTTATGTTCTCAAATACGTCATTCGATCAAAATTTAGAAAATTGGAATGTTGGGAATGCCCAAGATATGGCTGGAATGTTCAACGGAGTAGCTTTGTCGAATGAAAACTATGATAGTCTGCTAAATGGTTGGAGCACACAACAACTCCAAAATGGAGTTTCTTTTAGTGGTGGTAATAGTCAATACTGTCAAGGCGAAGGGCCCCGCCAAAAACTAATCGATGATTTTGGTTGGACGATAACTGACGGAGGCAAAACTGCTGACTGCCCAGACAATACATCTTTTATTACTACTTGGAAAACAGATAATCCTGGGGTTTC
Source organism: uncultured Flavobacteriaceae bacterium (assembly GCA_947500435.1). GTDB lineage: Bacteria > Bacteroidota > Bacteroidia > Flavobacteriales > Flavobacteriaceae > Maribacter_C. The sequence goes on along the minus strand of CANMRV010000007.1, from coordinate 142,354 downwards.
AGAAGATAATCAGATTACGATACATACTTCTCCCAGCAATTTACTTGGATCATACAACTATTCCGTTGATTGGGGAGATGGCACTTCAACATCAGGTGTCACAGAAGATATCAACCATACATACGATACTCCAGGAATTTATCAAATATCTATTTCAGGAACATTTCCAGCGGTTAGTTTTGGAATAATCAATGGTGAACAAAAAGATAACCTAAAGCTATTAGAAGTAAATCAATGGGGGGGGCAACAGTGGTCAGATTTAAATGGAGCTTTTGATCAGTGCACAAATCTTGATGTTGTTGCAACTGATATACCAGATTTAACCAATGTGAATTTTATGGGTTTTATGTTTAGAGGCTGCGAATCTTTAACTTTTAATGAAACTATAAACAGTTGGGATGTTAGCAACGTCAATTTTATGTGGTCCATGTTTTCGTCTTGTGGTTCTTTTAACCAAGATATTAGTAATTGGGATGTCAGCAATGTTTCTAATATGGACGCTATGTTTCTAAACTCAGGTTTTAATCAAGATATAAGTAATTGGAATGTGAGTAATGTTTCCTCCATGAACCAAATGTTTTCAAGAACACCTTTCAATCAAGATATTGGCGATTGGGATGTTTCAAAGGTTACTGATATGGGAGGGATGTTCAGAGTTTCTCCTTTTAATCAAGATATTGGGAATTGGAATGTAAGCAACGTATCAAACATGAGCATCATGTTCGACCAGAACTTTTCTTTTAATCAAAATCTAGGAAACTGGAATGTGTCTGCTTTAGAATCAATAGAAGGTATGTTTAGTGAAACTTCCCTTTCCATTGAAAACTATGATGCTTTGTTGAATGGATGGAGCGTACAACAACTTCAATCCGGAGTTACTTTTGACGCTGGAAATAGCCAATTCTGCCTAGGTAAAGAAGCCCGCCAAAAACTAATCGATGATTTTGGTTGGACGATAACTGACGGTGGCAAAACCGAAGATTGCCCCGAGCCTAAACCCTTTATTTTTTCCCTAGTACGCGAGAATTCTTTTTATGAAAGTATTACCATTCCGGTGAATAATGATACCGAATACAATTATACAGTAAATTGGGGAGATGGTACTATTGAAACAAACCTTACCGGACCTGCAAGTCATACGTATTTAGAGCCTAATCAAGAATATAGGATAGAGATTTCTGGAGTGTTTCCAAGAATCTATTTTGGACAGTTGGTACCTACGGATGAATTTGACACCACATTTACCATTTATCAATGGGGGGATGAAGCGTGGACTTCATTCGAAGATGCCTTTGGTTTAGAGACTACGAAAATGATAATTCTTGCTGAAGATACACCCAACCTGAGTCGAGCACCAAGTTTCAAAGGTATGTTTGCCTATGCTTTTGATTTAGACGGAACTGCAAGTATGCATAATTGGGATGTCTCTACTATTGAAGATATGTCTTTCATGTTTTGGAGAAGTGATAAGATAGATGTGGACATTACAGGCTGGGATGTGTCAAATGTGAAGAACATGTCTCACATGTTCTCTGATTCTAAATTCAACCAGAATATAGCCGATTGGAATGTGGGAAATGTAACTGATATGAGTGCAATGTTTATGCGTTCAGGTATAAATCAAAATATTGGCAATTGGGACGTGAGTAATGTCACTAACATGTCCAGTATGTTTTTTCTCACTCCTTTTAATCAAGATATTAGTAATTGGAATGTAGAGAATGTTACCGATATGACCTCAATGTTTTCAGGGGCTAGTTTCTTTGATCAAGATCTATCTGATTGGAATGTCAATAAAGTTACGAGCATGAAAGAAATGTTCTTTGGGGTTGAAGATTTTAATCAGGACCTAGGTACTTGGAATATTAGTAAGCTCGAGGATGCAGAAAACTTTTTAAGTGATACAGGACTTTCAATTGAAAATTATGATGCGACCTTAATCGGATGGGGTAACTTATCCCAGCTGCCATCAGACCTAAACTTTAGTGCGCGAGGTATTCAATACTGTCTCGGCGAAGCCGCCCGCCAAAAACTCATCGATGATTTTGGATGGACAATTATCGATGGGGGTAAAACTTTGGATTGTAACCCCTGCCAAACAACGCAAATTACACTTAGTACACAACAACAAGTTGATGATTTTGCAACCACCTATGATGTAGCCAATTGTACTTTTGAAGGTGGCGTTATAATTGAGGGCGCTGAAATTGTTAACTTAGATGGATTATCCGCTTTGACTAATATTAATGGTGATTTGAATATTGTTAACACGGCTATAACCAATATAGACGGTTTATCTTCCCTGACAAGTTTAGGTAGGTTTACTATTTCAAATAATACAGTTTTAACCAATCTTGATGGACTTTCCTCCCTAACTGAATCAAGTACCTTTATTATATCTGATAATACCTCCTTAACAAATGTTGGTGGCTTATATTCTCTGACTTTTGCAAACGATTTAGTTATTCAAAATAATGCATCATTGACAAATCTTGATGGTTTATCATCTCTTGTAGCTATTTCGGATTCTTTCATCATTAAGAATAACGCATCATTAACGAATCTAGATGGATTATCATCTCTGGGCTTTCTTGATAACGATTTGATTATTGAATCGAACTCAAAGTTAGAAAATGTAGATGGACTATCTTCATTAGGCGCTGTTGGACTTTCATTAAGTATTCAGTCAAATGCTGCCTTAACGAACTTAGATGGCCTATCTTCTGTTACCAATATGTTCGGCGACCTAAGTGTAATCAATAATGATATTTTAACTAATTTAAGTGGACTCTCTAACCTGAATAATGTAGGTGGAGAATTCAATATTAGTGGAAATAATGCATTATCTGATTGTGCAATAGACGCTGTTTGCGATGCAGATTCCATAGTTGGCGGTACTGTAACTATTTCGGGGAACACTGGTAATTGTACAAATATCATTACTGCAACAGCAGCCTGTTCTGAGGTAGTTGAAGCGAATGCTAATCTTCTAGCTGCTGCGTACTTACAAGGCTCAAGAAACCCAGAACCCACTGGCCCAATTCTTCGTGTCGAAGAAGGTAATCGTGAATCCTATCTAAAATTTGACCTGTCCGGTTTTACAGGTGATATCACTGAAGCTCGATTGGAAATGGTGGTTTCAGGCGATCCAGGCAATGGAACTTTAGAGGTTTTCTTAGCCAGTAGTAGTAATTGGACAGAGACAGGCTTGAATGGAGGAAACAAACCTGCTACGGTTGGCCAAGCTCTAGCAGCCATAAGTGGTACACATTCGTTAGGCCAGACCAAAGTTTGGAACTTAGATGTGTCCAACCTGCCATCCAGTGGCGAGTTGACCTTAATTGTCAAGCATAGTAATGGGAATGATGTGGCTTTTGGGTCTGACGAATCTAACATTGCGCCCCAATTGTTCATTACGTCTAATGTTGTACCAGAGGTTCCTCGTCCCTTTATCACTACTTGGAAAACGGACAATCCTGGAAGTACGGCGGCTAATCAGATTAAAATTCCCGCTTTTCCTAATGTTACGTATGGTTATTCTGTGGACTGGGGTGATGGTAACACAAATATTGGAGTAACAGGGGAGATTACTCATACCTATTTAAGTCCTGGAACCTACCAAGTGAAACTTTCTGGTAATTTTCCGACCTATTTTAACACTGCAAAATTGATATCAGTTGACCAATGGGGTAGTACTGAATGGGGAGATGTCGCTCCTAGATTTGCAGGTTGTTCCAATTTGGATGTTTTGGCCACTGATATTCCAGATTTTTCAAATGTAACTACTATGGATCGTATGTTCATGGACTGTACCAATCTTATGGGAAATTCTAGTATGAATGACTGGGATGTGAGTAATGTGGTCGAAATGGAATTGGTGTTTAATGGGGCTACTTCCTTTAATCAAAACATATCGGACTGGAACGTTAGTTCAGTAAATGATATGGGCCAAATGTTTGCTGGAGCGGTTTCCTTCAATCAAAATTTGTCAAGTTGGGATGTTGCAAATGTTAGAATTATGATTAGAATGTTCTATATGGCGACTAGTTTTAATCAAGATATTTCAAGTTGGGATGTTAGTAATTTGACACACACATTTTCAATGTTTGAAGAAGCAATATCATTTGACCAAAACCTAGGTGCATGGAATATCTCCAATCTTGGTATTGCTGACAGAATGTTTGATGGAACTAGTTTGTCAACTGAAAATTATGATAGTCTATTACAAGGCTGGAGTTCCCAACAATTACAAACAGGTGTTAATTTTAGTGCAGGTAATAGTCAATATTGCTTAGGAGAAACAGCCCGCCAAAAACTCATTGATGATTTTGGTTGGATAATCTCGGATGGCGGAAAAGCAGAAGATTGTAACCCAATTATCGCAGGCAACGCTGACCTTATCGAAGCAACTTACCTTCAAGGCTCACTAAATCCTGAACCAACAGGCCCTATTCTAAGAACTGAAGAAGGCAACCGAGAGACCTATCTGAAATTTGACTTGAGTAATTTCGTAGGAACGATTACCGATGCCCGCTTGGAAATGCAGGTGGCCAGCGACCCGGGTAATGGTACGGTAGAAATTTTTCTGGGTGCGGATTCATACTGGACGGAAACTGGACTGAACGGTTTAAATAAACCAGCCATTGTGGGTAGTGAACTAGCTTCGATCTCTGGAACACATAGCCTAGGTCAAACCAAAGTATGGAACCTTGATGTAAGCCAAATTTCAGGAGGAGATTTCATTACGCTCATCGTAAAACATAGCAATGGTAATGATGTAGCTTTTGCTTCCGATGAGACTGCTCAAGCACCGAAGTTGGTTATTACGTCCCAAGCTGCTGGGGCCGTTAGCTCTAATTCACTTAGCTTGTCACCAAATCCTGCATCTAATGAGATTGTTGTTGGTTTTGAAGTTCCAGTTAAGGTTGGTGCAATTTTTATCTATGATGTATCAGGTAAATTGGTGCAAGCTGTACCTGAGGGCAAAGATAAATCAGAGGGAGATTACCCTATGGATGTGAGTGGTTTACCTAGCGGAATGTATTTCGTTAGAACCTTTGATGCCGAGGGAATACCTTATCAGAAAGCAATGGTAATCGAAAACTAAAAGATTAAGCAGAATTAAATAGAAAAAGCGACCTGAATTTCAGGTCGCTTTTTTTAGTTACTGTTTTTAATAATTTTCATTTTGTAAAATGATGTATTTTAATCTTTAATAAGAGATGAATAGTAGACGCTCTGTACTTGTGAAAAATACCATTCAACGATAAAAAATGGCATTTCATCGATGATTCTATACAATATACCGATCATTGCCACGTTGTGGACTAACAGGAAATTTTTGGACTACTATTTCCTATAACCTTTTAGCGATTTTGGACAATCAAAACCAAAGCGCATGTCCAGATTAATTTTTACAATTTTATTCTTTTTTTAGTTTACGTTTTTAAGCATTTTAGCCGACATATGTGTCGTTAATCGTAATAGGGTTCTTAAAAACTGTTAACGTTTCTTATTAGTCGAAATTAGCACGGCTTAGAAAGCATATAATATACTACCAGTACGTGCCTACCATTTTCTTCCCTGGGCACCACAAAACCCCCTGTGTTTTGTTCATTTTTCAGTATCCTTAATTTCTCATGATTTTTTCATGATTATAGTATTAATATAAACCAACAAACGAATATGAAAAAAATTACTCAAACACTTATTTTAGCGTTCATTGCCCTATTTTCAACCGTAATGGTTGGGCATACAGATGGCCCTGATTTTCCAAATACAGACATGCTCTGCCCAACCACCCTAATTACACTAAGCACTCAGCAGTAAGTAGATGATTTTGCAATTACCTATGATGTTGCGGTTTGTACTTTTGATAGGGGGATTATAGTTAGTGGTTCGGATATCACGAATTTAAACGGTCTTGCTACCCTGACCAGCGTACGGGGATTCCTGTTTATTGAATCTAATCCTATGCTAACCGATTTAAACGGCCTTTCTGCTCTAACCAGCGTGGACGAACTGGTTATTCAATCTAATCCCGCCCTTACGAATGTAAACGGACTTTCTGCCCTGACCGGCACGGGGCAAGCGCTGAATATTATAAACAATCCTGCCCTTACCAATCTAAACGGGCTTTCTGCCCTGACCAGCGTGAGGTTTTTTATGACTCTTGCTAGAAATGCTGCCCTTACTGATTTAAACGGGCTTTCTGCCCTGACCAGCGTTGGGGGGAAACTGGTGATTTTTGGTAACTCTAACCTTACTGATTTAAATGGTCTTGATGCCCTGACCAGCGTGGCAGCAATGACCATTGAATCTAATCCTAGGCTAGCCGATTTAAACGGTCTTGATGCCTTGACCAGCATGAGGGGAAGCCTGATTATTAGTGGTAATTCTAACCTTACTGAATTAAATGGTCTTGATGCCCTGACCAGCGTGGACGAACTCGCTATTCTTAATAATCAAGCCCTTACCAATGTAAACGGCCTTTCTTCCCTGACAAGCGTGGGGGGAAACCTGAGTATTGTTGGTAATACTCTCCTTACTGATTTAAATGGCCTTGCCGCCTTGACCAGCGTGGGGGGAAGCCTGCGTATTCAATCTCTTCCTACCCTTACCGATGTAAACGGTCTTTCTGCTCTGACCAGCGTGGGTGGAAACCTGTTTATTACTGCTAATCAAGCCCTCGCCGACTGTGTTATTACAGCTGTCTGTGATGCAACAGTGGTTATAGGAGCTACTACCATTAATGGTAATACCGGCGCTTGTGTAGATTTGGCTACGGCAAAGGCGGATTGTACACCTGATTTAATATGCCCAACCACCTCAATTACGCTAAGCACTCAGCAACAAGTAGATGATTTTACAACTATCTATAATGTTGCCAATTGCACTTTTGATGCGGGTATTACCATTACGGGTACAGATATCGCGAATTTAGACGGCCTTGCTACCCTGACAAGCGTGGGAGGAAACCTGTATATTAACTCTAATCCTACCCTTACCAATGTAAGCGGCCTTTCTTCCCTGACCAGCGTGGGCAGAGAACTGCAATTTTTTGCTAATCCTTCCCTTACTGATTTAAACGGCCTTTCTACTCTGACCACCGTGAGGGAGTTGTTTATTACTAATAATGCTACCCTTACCGATTTAAACGGCCTTGCTGCCTTGACCAGCGTGGATGGGAGGCTGATTATTCGGAATAATGCTACCCTCGCCGACTGTGCTATTGCAGCTGTCTGCGATGCAACGGTGGTTACGGGAGCTACTACCATTACTGGTAATACCGGCGCTTGTTTAGATTTGGCAACAGCAGCGGCGGATTGTCCACTTGTAGATGCTGAGGCTCCAATGTTAGTCGTGACCAACCCTGCAGATGATGCGATGAATGTAGGTGTAGAACAGGTATTGACAGCAGAATTTAACGAACCCGTACAATTTGCAATTGGAGGTGAAATCGTTATTCAAGATCTGACCGCAGGTACCCCTTTTGGTACCATCAATGCGACAAGTAGTGCGATCAATTTTCGCGGCAATGGTTTTACCATAGACCCAATGGCTCCTTTTAAAGCGGGCAATGCATACGAAGTACAAATAGACGGTACAGCTTTGGGAGACGCTGCGGGGAATCCTTTTGTAGGTATACCAAGTGGAGGATGGACGTTTACAACAGCACCAGCTCTACTATGCCCAACCAACTTAATTGATCTAAGCACTCAGCAACAAGTAGATGATTTTGCAACTACCTATGATGTTGTCAATTGCTCTTTTGATGGTGGGATCTTAATTAGGGATTCAGATATCACAAATATAGACGGCCTTGCTACCCTGACAAGCATAGGTGGAAGCCTGACTATTCGGAGCAATAATGTCCTTACAGATTTAAACGGTCTTTCTTCCCTGACTAGTGTGCGTGGAAACCTGGGTATTGTTGGTAATACTCTCCTTACTGACTTAAATGGCCTTGCCGCCTTGACCAGTGTGGGGGGAATCCTGCTAATTCAATCTAGTCCTTCCCTTACCGATGTAAACGGTCTTTCTGCCCTGACAAGCATAGGTGGAAGCGGGACTATTCGGAGCAATAATGTCCTTACAGATTTAAACGGTCTTTCTTCCCTGACCAGAGTGGGTGGAAACCTGGGTATTGTTGGTAATACTCTCCTTACTGACTTAAATGGCCTTGCCGCCTTGACCAGTGTGGGGGGAAACCTGCAAATTCAATCTAGTCCTTCCCTTATCGATGTAAACGGTCTTTCTGCCCTGACCAGAGTGGAGGGGAACCTGTTTATTAGGTCTAATGCTACCCTCTCCAATTGCGCTATTGCTGCCGTCTGTGATGCAATGGTGGTTACCGGAAGTTCTTTCATTTCAAGTAATACTGGCGATTGTTTAGATTTGGTAGTAGCAGAGGCGGCTTGTCCAGACACCAACCCGCCAACTTTAGTGAGTTTAGACCCTTTAAATGAAGCAACTGATAATGCTATCGAAGCTACGCTCACCGGCACCTTTAGCGAACCTGTACAGTTTGCCAGTGGCGGCGAGATTGTTATTCAAAATTTAACCGCAGGTACTTCTTTTGGTACTATTAATGCGGCAAGTGGGGCGATCAGTTTTAGCGGCAATGGTCTTACCATAGACCCAATGGCTCCTTTTAAAGCGGGCAATGCATACGAAGTACAAATAGACGGTACAGCTTTGGAAGACGCTGCGGGGAACCCTTTTGTAGGTATACCAAATGGAGGATGGACGTTTACAACAGCACCAGCTCTATTATGCCCAACCAACGAAATTACACTAAGCACTCAGCAGCAAGTAGATGATTTTGCAACTACCTATGATGTTGCCAATTGTTTTTTTATACCGCGTATTAGCATTACAGGTCCGGATATCACGAATCTAGAGGGCCTTGCTACCCTGACCAGTGTGGCAGGAGACCTGTTTATTGAGATAAATCCTGCCCTAACCGATTTAAACGGCCTTTCTGCACTAACCAGCGTGGGGGGACACTTGAATATTTTTGGTAATGCTATCCTAACCGATTTAAACGGCCTTTCTGCTCTAACCAGCGTGGGAAACTTGGGTATTGGGGGTAATGCTACCCTAACCGATTTAAACGGCCTTTCTGCCTTGACCAGAGTGGGGGGAAACCTTAATATTGGGAGTAATCCTACCCTGACCGATATAACTGGCCTTGCTGCCCTGACCAGCTTGAGAGTACTGAGTATTACGAATAATGCTACTCTTACCAATTTAAACGGCCTTTCTGCCTTGACCAGAGTGGGGCAAAAACTGGATATTGAGGGTAATGCTACCCTAACCGATATAACTGGCCTTGCTGCACTGACTAGCGTGAGAGCACTGAGTATTACGAATAACGCTACTCTTACCAATTTAAACGGTCTTTCTGCCCTGACTAGTGTTGATAGAGGCCTGGAAATTTCTAGAAATGACTTACTTACCGACTTAAACGGCCTTTCTGCCCTAGCCAGCGTGGGGGGAGTACTGGATATTCAATTTAATCCTGCCCTGACAGATGTAAACGGCCTTTCTGCCCTTACCAACGTGGGGCTAGACCTGTTTATTAGGGCTAATACTACCCTCGCCAACTGTGCTATTGCAGCGGTCTGTGATGCAATGGTGGTTACGGGAGATTCTTTCATTTCAGTAAATACTGGTGATTGTTTAGATTTGGGGACAGCAGAGGCGGCTTGTGCCGATACCACCCCACCAGTAATAACCTGCCCAGCAGATGTGACGGTGGCATTTGGAGCGTCAACAGACCCAATGGATACGGGAGAAGCAACAGCAACAGATGATAATGAAGGGGTTGTAATTAGCTCAGAAGATATAACTGTGGGTCAAGTAATCACCAGAACATGGACTGCTACTGATGCTACTGAAAATTCGGCTTCTTGTATGCAAATGATTACGATGGAGGTAGCAGTAGTCGACTTAGAATTATCTTTTGTTTCTGAAAACCCAACCCCAACTATTGGAGAAGAAATTTTCTTTACACTTACTGTTAGCAATGAAGGCCCTGACACAGCTACTGGAATAGTTGTTGAAAATGATTTGCCAAGTGGCTATATGCTCGGTGGTTTCTCGAAGACACAGGGTGAATATGATTTTAACAACAGAATTTGGTCAGTTGGTGATTTGGCTGTTGGTCAAAAGGCTGATTTAATCCTTGGGCTACAAATAATGCCTTCCGGTGACTACCTGATTTCTGCTGAAGTTACAGAACAGAATGAACAAGATTTTGATTCAACTCCAAACAATGGGGTAGGTGCTGATGAAGATGATGATGCTAGTACTTCGGTCACTCCGATGTCCGCTGAACCTTCTGTTGTCCATTTCGAATTGATTGACGCCGATAATGATGTTGTACTTAGAGCTTTGATGGATGGTGATGTAATCGATGTAACAACGCTTCCTACAACAAACCTTAACATACACGCACTTACTACGGGCGATACGGAAAGCGTACGAATGGTGCTTAGCGGAACGGAAGACCAGACGAGAACAGAGAATGTAGCCCCTTATGCCCTTTACGGGGATACTTCAGGAAATTATGCCGCACATACCTTTGCTTTAGGAAGTTATTCGTTGCAAGCTTCGCCTTATTCAGAAGACAACCTTGGTGGCGACCTCGGATCCCCATTAACGGTTAGTTTCAGTTTTGTCACCGCACCGGTGGATCTTGATGGTGATACTTATTTTAGCGATGTGGATTGTAATGATAATGACCCGGCAATAAACCCTGGTGCCGCAGAGGTCTGTGACGGCATCGACAACAATTGTGATGGTTTAGTAGATGGAGAGGATCCAGCAGTTACCTGTGACAATAGTACAGAGGGTTTTGCAGATTTAATTGATGCGACATATTTAATGGGTGCTAGTAATCCTAGTCCCCAAGGTCCTATTTTGCGTACTGAAGAAGGCAATAGAGAGACTTACTTGAAATTCGATGTATCAGAATTCGGCGGGGCTATTATTGCTGCTGAGTTGCAGATGCAAGTAGCTAGCGATCCTGGAAATGGAACTTTAGAAGTCTACCTTGGAAGTGATTCAGACTGGACGGAAAATGGCCTAGACGGAAGTAACAAACCTAGTACAGTGGGTAGCCCACTTGCAACAATTACAGGAACACATAGTCTTGGTCAAAACAAGGTATGGGATCTTAATGTCGGTCAGCTGACTGGAGGAGGCATTATAACCCTTATTGTTAAACATAGTAATGGTAACGATGTGGCCTTTGCCTCTGATGAAACCAATAATCCACCAACGCTTTTGCTTAGAGCAGGTATGGTAGCACCAGCAGATATTGACGGTGACGGATTTTTCAGTGATGTAGACTGCGATGATAATAACCCTGATGTAAACCCTGATGCCTTAGAAATCTGCGACGGTATCGACAATAACTGTGATGGTTTGATAGATGATGAGGACCCTTCAGTCACCTGCGCTATAACGGAAGTATCTGCCGATTTGATTGATGCAACCTATTTACAAGGGGCTGGCAATCCTAGTCCGACAGGTCCCATATTACGTGCCGAAGAGGGAAATAGAGTAGCCTACCTAAAATTCGATATGGGTATGCTAGATGGACCAGTTACTCAAGCACAATTGGAGATGACAGTGGCAAGCGATCCTGGTTCTGGTACTTTGGAAGTTTTCTTAGGAAGCGATTCAAACTGGACAGAGAATGGGCTTAACGGCAGCAACAAACCTACAGCAGTAGGCAGCGCTGTTGCTGTAATCACAGGAACGCATAGTCTTGGCCAGATTAAGATATGGGATCTTGATCTCGAACAGTTGCCTATTGGCGGTCTAGTGACACTTATCGTCAAACATAGTAACGGTAACGATGTGGCTTTTGCTTCTGATGAAACGAATCAGGCACCGAAGTTAATCCTTTCGTTGGAAGACCTTGAAGTTATGCTACCTAATGAGCTCAACTTGTCGCCGAACCCTGCGTCTGATGAGATTGTTCTTGAATTTGATATTCCAACACAGGTAGGTGCTGTTTTCGTTTATGACGTATCAGGTAAATTAGTGCAAACTGTACCTGTAGGAACAGCTAAATCTGAAGGAGATTATCCAATGGATGTAAGTGGTTTGCCTAGTGGAATGTATTTTGTGAGGACATTCGATGCCGATGGGGTACCCCATCAGAAGGCAATGGTAATTGAAAACTAAAATAGAACTAGAATTAAATAAAGAGAGCCCTGAAAATCAGGGCTCTCCTTTATTCAATAGTAATCACAAAGAGTAATTCACCTGATAAATATGCAGTTTATCGAGTATGTCTTTCACTAGGAATTCTAAATGTTAATAAACCGCTATCTTATGTTATTGAATAAATAACGCACTAAACAGCTAACCTTCCCCCGCCAATTTCTGGCATAGCACATTCCCTCGTGTTTTGTTCTCATTTTATTCAGCCCTATTTCTCATGAGGTTGCCAAGGTTATGGTATTAATTTAAACCATCCTTGTATATGAAAAAAACTACTCCTAGAAGGTCGTTTTTGGGTAAAACCGTAATGGCCACAGCAGGATTAGCCTGTATTTCTTCTACGTCAACTTTGCAGGCTTTTACAGGCAAAGAAAGTCCTTTTAAAGGGTATAATCCGTATGCGGAAAGAAAAACCGATTTACGGGTGAATTCTTTCGGAAAGCATATTGCCATTTCCGGTAAAATTTATGATAGCCAAGGCAAAACACCTTTGCGCAATGCAATGGTTGAAGTCTGGCATCTTTCACCAGGGTCGAACAAGTTTCGTCATCGAGCGAAATTAATCACCGATGAATATGGTGACTATGAATTTATCACGGATCTACCGAATAGGGAAATCGGCAAACACCATAAAGTTTACTTTAAGGTCTCAAAGGCTTCGGAAACCTATTTTACGGAATTATCCTTCAATAGCTTCGATGCTTTTATTTCGGATAAGCATTGGGAAAAAAATAAACAACTCGGAGACCAACTACTCTTTCCGACTTACAACACCTTTTTAAATCAATCGAACATAGAATTCAATATAGCACTTACTAATCATTAAAAACTAAAATATATTATGGAACCATTTTTAGCGCAAATTATCATGTTCGGTGGAAATTTTGCACCAAGAGGCTGGGCGTTTTGCGACGGCCAATTATTACCAATTAGCTCAAATCAAGCACTCTTTTCATTGTTAGGTACCACGTATGGCGGTGACGGTAGAACAACTTTTGCACTTCCTGATTTACGAGGTAGAGTAGCCATGCATCCAGGTAACGGACCTGGTCTAACATCAAGAAATCTGGGGCAAAGAGGTGGCTCGGAAACCAATACATTGAGTACTGCGCAGTTACCAGTTCATAACCATACTTTTAATCTTCCCGCTAAAGAAGAGGGAAATGCCGATGCGCCAGATGCTGCTTTTATCGCTGGTGATGGTACAAGCTCATTCGGAACTACCAGTGATGCTACAATGGCATCTGCAACAACGAACAATACAGGCAGTAGTCAATCTGTGAACAACATACAACCCTATACCTGTGTGAATTTTATCATCGCATTGCAGGGCACCTTCCCCTCAAGAAGCTAATTAATAACGATATAGCAAAACACAAATCAATAAAAAATCAGTCAATTATGGAACCATTTATAGCACAAATAATGATGTTTGGAGGCAATTTTGCTCCAAGAGGTTGGGCGTTTTGTGACGGTCAATTATTACCAATAGCTCAAAATACGGCACTATTTTCACTTGTTGGCACGATTTACGGCGGTGATGGAGAAACCACTTTTGCGCTGCCTGATTTACGGGGTAGAGTGGCTATGCATCCAGGTAATGGCCCTGGTTTAACACCGAGAAGTGAGGGACAAAAAGGCGGTACAGAAACCAATACATTGATTGCAGGGCAGTTACCCGTTCACAGCCATACCTTTAATCTTCCCGCTACGGAAGAGGGAAATGCTGATGCGCCAGATGCTGCTTTTATAGCTGGTGATGGTACAAGTTCATTCGGGACTACAAGCGATGTGACTATGGCAACTGCCAGTACAAACAATACGGGTAGTAGTCAGTCAGTGAACAACTTACAACCTTATAGTTGTGTGAATTTTATCATTGCACTAGTAGGTATCTACCCATCAAGAAGTTAATCAGTACCAAAATATTTATTCTCCACTAACCAATAAAATAGCATTATGAAAAAAATTACTCTAGTATTGGCAGCTTTGTTCGCCCTTTGTTACACCCAAGCGCAGACCACTTTAGCTGCGGGTGATATTGCCTTTTTGGGTAGTAATACAGATCCGGGTAGTACAACTACCGATAATGTAAGCTTTGTATTGTTGAAAGATATCGATGCGGCTACCACCATTATTTTCACGGATCGTGGTTGGAACGATACGGGAGGTTTTTCGAATTTCCCGGGTGACGGTGAACTTACCTGGACTTCAGGTAGTGCCCGTAGTGCAGGTGATGTAATTGTATTGGATTTGACCATTGGGGAACTAAGTAATAGTGGTGCCTATTCAAGTATCGGAGACCAGTTATTTGCTATTCAGGGTAGTATTGCATCTCCCATATTTATAGCAGGGATACACTTTAATGTCGCAACATCAGGAACAGATGATGCCAATTGGGATGGTAGTGCGACCACTAATTCCACTTCAGCTTTGCCCAATGCCTTGAGCACGGGCGATACAGCTGTCCGTCTTACCGGTGCTGGGGGAATAGAACAAGATAACTTTCAGTTTAGTTGTACTGCGGCTGGTGGTTCTCCCATAACTGGGACAGCAGCTGCTATTCGAGCCGTTTTGCACAATTCTTCGAATTGGTTTAGCGACAACTTTATGGGTTTCAGCCCTCCAGTGGAGTCAGGCTGTACGATATCCCTTGCAGTAGCATCGGACACGACACCACCCATGATAACTTGTGCAGCTACACCAGCTGATATACCCGCTGGGGTTAACGGTATGGCTGCCATACCTGATTTGGTTACAGGAAGTTCTGCCACAGACGATGTATCAATACCTGCAAATATTACGATTACCCAAATGCCAACTGCCGGCACTATGGTTGGTGTTGGTGTTAATATGGTTACGGTAACGGCGATGGATGAGGCAGGAAATACAGCCAGTTGTATGATCGATGTCACGGTACTTGAACCACCTACTACAAGTTTAGCGGCAGGAGATATTGCCTTTGTCGGCTTTAACTTGGATGGCTCAGATTCCTTTGCATTTATCATCCTTGAAGATATCATAGCCGGTACGAATATTAAATTTACTGATTGTGGGGTGGTGAACCCCAATACCATCACTTGTTCGAGCGGTGATAGTAGTTTTACATGGTATGCACCTACGGCAATAACCGCAGGTACCATAATTACTTTGCCGGGAAGCTCTTTTTCTGGCCCGCTAGCCTCTCAAGGCGATCAGATTTTGGCGTATCAAGGCACAGCCACAGCACCAACATTTTTAGCTGGTATTCACGCTAATGTCGAGACAGGTACGACCAATGATGCGGATTGGGATGGAGGAGTCACCATGCTAGACGAATCGGCATTACCTGATCAGTTGACCAATGGGGTCAATGCGCTTCGTGTACACGCGGCGGAAACTGAAGTCGATAATTGGCAATTGAATTGTGCTTCAATGCCACCTGGGTCACTAACAGGAACAAAACAAGAAATAGCAGCCGTTATCAATGACTTACAATATTGGGTGAGTAATGATGCCACTGAATATGTACCTACTGTGAATGCAGCATGCATATTTACGGTAATAGTGGATAATACACCACCAACTTTGGTCTCAACAGACCCTGGGGACGATGCCACTGACGTCGCTGTTGATGCAATACTTACAGCAACTTTTGATGAACCTATAGTTTGGAAACCTGGTAATGCAATTGCCATAGCGGAGGTAGGAGGTCCAGTGGCTTTTTCCATTTTTCCGGGTTCGGGTGGTAGTGTTTCGGGGAATACCATTACGCTGGATCCACCAGAAGATTTGGAACCTGGAACAGAGTATTTCGTTTTGATAACAGGGAACCAGTTAGAAGATATCGCCGGGAACCCTTTTCCAGGAATTCCTTTTATTGATTGGACATTTACCACTGCGGGACCTCCATGTTCTGTTGATATCGACACCCAACCATTGGACAAGGAAGGTTGTGCTGATAATAGTCCAGATAGCTTTTTGGTGGTTGCCTCGGGCATTGGAACACTTAGTTATAACTGGCAATTTAGTACAAATGGAGTCGACTTTATCAATACAAATGATGTTGATTCCATATTTAATTTTGCCTACGGTTCTTCCTTAGATGGTAACCAATACCGAGTTATTGTTACCTCAGACAACGGTACTCCAGGTGATGATACCGATGACTGTTCGATAACCAGTGATGTGGTGACCTTAATGGTTAACCCCCTACCCACTGTAACTTTCGTGGCCCCTGAGAATCTCGATATCAATGCTGGAATTCAGACAGGTCTTGGTGGAGGTACCCCAATGCAGGGAACTGAATCGGGTGACATGGGAGTATATAGTGGACCGGGAGTTACAGACGATGGAAATGGGATGACTTATAGTTTTGATCCAGCAGCGACAGGAGTTGGTACGCATATTATTACCTATACCTATACAGATGAGAACGGTTGTTCAGGCTCTGAAACTGATACCTTAGAGGTTACCACAACAGGTGGGGGTGATACCACACCGCCAACTTTCGCTTCATCAGTTCCGACAGATGATGCAATGGACATTTCACTAGAAGCTGTACTCATGGCCACCTTTAGTGAGCCTGTTCAATTTGCTACGGGTGGGCAGATAGTAATTCAAGATTTGACCGCGGGTACTACTTTCGGTACCATAGATGCTTCAAGCGGCGCAATCAGTTTTAGTGGTAATGATTTGATCATAGACCCAATGCCCCCTTTTATAGCGGGCAATGAATATGAAATTCAGATACCTGGCACAGCATTGGAAGATGCAGCGGGCAATCCCTTTGCGGGAATTGCTTCTGGAGGTTGGACGTTTACCGCGGAGATGCCACCCATGATTGAACTTTTTGCGAAGAAGTTCAGAGATGATGGCGTGGGCACAGTTAATCCAGTAACGGATCCGGTCTTACCCGGTTGGGAATTTACCCTTTATGATGATAGCGGAAACGAGTTGGCCCGAGGAACCACCGATGCCAATGGTCTAGTATCCTTTGGTAGTTTTCCACCAGGGACTTATACGATTTGTGAAACCCCTCAGGTTGGGTGGACGAATGTCTTTGGTCCCGAGGATGCCGATCCGGAGGGATTGAGCCGACCCTGTCGCCAAACCACGGTTCCAAGTACTAGTACGAATAGAACAATCAGTTTTTGGAACTTTGAGGATGACTTTGTTGACACCACCCCGCCAACCTCGGTCAGCACAGACCCTGCCGACGATGCCACAGGTGTAGCGGTCGACGAGGTATTGACAGCTACTTTTAGCGAACCAGTTCAATTTGCGAGTGGAGGAGAAATCGTTATTCAAGATTTGACAGCTGGTACCACTTTCGGCACCATAGACGCTTCAAGCGGCGCCATTAGTTTTAGCGGTAATGATTTGATGATAGACCCGATGCCACCTTTTATAGCGGGCAATGAATATGAAATACAGATACCGGGCACGGCATTGGAAGATGCCGCTGGCAATCCCTTTGCAGGAATTCCTAGTGGTGGCTGGACCTTTACGATAGCACCTAGTCTATCTTGCCCAACTGACTTAATTATTTTAAAAACACAACAAGAAGTAGATGAGTTTGCGACTACCTATGATGTTGCCAATTGCGCTTTTGAAGGTGGAATCCAGATTCTAGGTGCAGATATAACGGTTGTTATGGGTGAAGATATAACAAATTTAGATGGCCTTTCTGGCCTTACCAGTGTTGGTGGAGAATTTAGAATTCAAGGTAATCCTGATTTGACGAATGTTGACGGACTTTCAAACCTGACCACCGTTGGGGGAGCGGTGAATATTGCTTTTAATTCCGCTTTAATGAATCTTGACGGCCTCGCTGCACTAACAAACGTAGGTGAAGAGTTCAATGTTAGCGGCAATTCTGCTCTCATGGACGTAGATGGCCTTTTGGCCCTGACCGAGATTGGTGGACCTCTCCTTTTTCAGTCTAACGATAGCGCAACAAATTTGGATGGTCTTTCGGCTGTGACCAGCGTTGGGGGAGACCTATCTATTTTAGGAAATGTCGCCCTTGCCAATTGTGTTATCGCTGCTGTTTGTGATTCAATGGTAGTGGCAGGAGATACTTCAATTGGTGGTAACACTGGTGACTGTGCAGATTTAGAAGCAGCACTACTTGCTTGTCAACCACCCTTAACGGTTGTAGGTTTCAACCTTATCAATGCAGACACCGACATGGTGATCGGCCCCTTGGCCGAAGGTGCCATAATCGATGTGGGAACGCTGCCGACGATGAACCTGAACATACAGGCGGTCACGACAGACGATGTGGACAGTATGCTGATGGAACTTAGTGGAACACAGGACCAGACGATGACGGAGAATACGGCGCCCTATGCCCTTTTCGGCAACTTGGGCCCTGACTATAATGCGAACGTCTTCGATCTTGGTGGTTACAGTCTCACGGCCACCCCCTATAGTGCAAATAGCCTAGGGGGAACGATGGGCACACCGGCTACGATAAGCTTCAGTTTTGTGTCCGCACCAGTGGATATGGACGGTGACGGTTTCTTCAGCGATGTGGATTGTGATGATGATAATCCTGCAGTAAACCCGGAGGCCGAGGAGGTCTGTGACGGAATAGACAACAATTGTGACGGCCTTATCGATGACGAGGATCCCGAACTGACCTGCGAAGGTATGGAAGGGCCTGCGGATCTGATCGAAGCGACGTATTTGATGGGCACGAGCAATCCCAGTCCCCTAGGTCCAATCCTTAGGGCCGAGGAAGGTAACCGAGAGACGTATATGAAATTCGACCTTAGCGGGTTCAGCGGACCGGTTACGGGCGCGGAGCTTCGGATGACAGTAGCGAGTGACCCTGGCAACGGTACGTTAGAAGTCTTTTTAGGAAGTAGTTCAAATTGGACGGAGACCGGACTGAACGGTGGCAACAAACCTACCGCGGTAGGTGGCCCCATAGGCTCGATCTCGGGGACGCACTCCCTTGGCCAGACCAAGGTCTGGAACCTCGATGTAGGCCAATTGGCAAGTGGCGGCGAGATAACGTTGATTGTCAAACACAGCAATGGAAATGATGTTGCCTTCGCATCCGATGAGACGGCCCAGGCACCTGAACTGATAATAACGACGGGTGGCGGTGGTCCAGTGGACATGGACGGCGATGGCTTTTTCAGCGATGTGGACTGCGACGACGATAATCCAGCAGTAAACCCAGGCGCAATAGAAGTCTGCGACGGTATCGATAACAACTGCGACGGCCTAATCGATGATGAGGACCCCGAAGTGGACTGCGATGTGGTGACGGTACCCGCCGACCTTATAGACGCGACGTATTTGCAAGGGTCGAGCAACCCGAGTCCCCAAGGCCCCATTCTAAGGGCAGAGGAGGGCAATAGAGTGACCTACCTGAAATTCGATTTAGGTGAAGGCAATGGTGACCCAACAGCAGCTGAGCTTAGGATGACGGTAGCGAGCGATCCGGGTAACGGAACACTAGAGGTATTCCTAGGTAGCGATTCCAACTGGAATGAGAACGACTTGGACGGCAATAATGCGCCAATAGTGATAGGTCCTGCCCTGGCCACCATAACAGGTACACATAGTCTGGGTCAGACCAAGGTATGGAACCTCAATGTAATAAGTGAACTTCCAGGAAACGGCGTTATAACGCTCATCGTCAAGCACAGCAACGGTAACGACGTTGCCTTCGCCTCGGACGAGACGGCCCAGGCACCGGAACTGATTATTACAACCGAGGCTTCCGGGCCGGTAATGCAAAATGTACTGAACCTGTTCCCGAACCCGGCATCTGATGAGATCGCCATAGGTTTCGAGATACCGACCCAGGTGGGCGCGATATTTATCTATGACGTTTCCGGTAAACTCGTACAGGCGGTATCGCCGAGCGAGGTCAAGGCAGTCGGTGATTACCGTTTGAACGTAAGTGGTATGCCCAGTGGAATGTATTTTGTAAGGACCTTCGACGAACGTGGAGTGCCTCATCAAAAAGCAATGGTAATAGAAAATTAAGACAGTAGATGTAATCAATAAAAAAGGAGGCCAACTTGGCCTCCTTTTCTAATTATATACGAGTTGGAATATTATTCCTGCATCGTATGATAAACATTCTGCACATCATCATCCTCTTCAATCTTCTCCAATAATTTTTCAACATCAGCAACTTGCTCTTCATTAAGCTGTTTGGTGACTTGTGGAATGCGTTCAAAACCTGAAGAAAGGATTTCGATTTCACGATTTTCCAATTCCTTTTGAATCGCACCAAAACTTTCGAAAGGGGCGTAAATCAGTATTCCATCATCATCAACGAAGACTTCTTCAGCTCCATAGTCTATCATTTCCAATTCAAGTTCTTCAGGGTCGATGCCTTCCGCTGGAATTCTAAAATTACAGGTATGGTCAAACATAAATTCTACGGAACCCGAGGTGCCTAAATTACCATTGCATTTATTGAAATAGCTTCGGACATTTGCAACTGTTCTAGTGTTATTATCTGTAGCAGTTTCTATTAAGATTGCGATTCCGTGAGGGGCGTAACCTTCGAATAATACCTCTTTAAAATCCCCTAAGCTTTTATCGCTAGCCCGTTTTATCGCACGTTCAATATTATCCTTAGGCATATTCACAGACTTCGCATTCTGAATGACAGCGCGAAGACGTGAATTGGAATCTGGGTCTGGCCCTCCTTCTTTTACGGCAATGACAATGTCTTTACCAATGCGCGTAAAGGCCTTGGACATTGCTGACCAGCGTTTCATTTTTCGTGCTTTTCTGAATTCAAAAGCTCTTCCCATAGTTTGTTGTTATTTTATTTGAACGATAGCAAATTTAAGAAAATCATGTTCAAGCACAAGAATGAACTATTCGCCCTCAATAATTTCTTCAATCGTATGTGCTAACTTGAAATCTTTTTCAGTAACACCGCCGGCATCATGGGTATTAAGACGGATATGAAGATTTTTGTAGACATTGCTCCAATCAGGATGATGTCCCTGAGATTCGCATTCGAAAGCAATTCGGGTCATGGTTGCAAAAGCTTCCTTGAAGTTGGAAAATTCGAAAGAGGTTTCAATAGCACCCTCAACGTATTCCCAACCATCTAACTTTCCTAAATATTCATGTATTTGCTGCTCTGATAGTTTTTCCATGGATAAATGTTTTATTATCATTCCTGTGATTACACTGAACTCGTTTAAGAAACTCAGAAAAATGTAATTTTTTTCAAATTAAGATTTTAAACGGAATTAACTCAAGATATGATGATCAATGATATCTTGATAACTCATTTGTAAATTTTTAGGGAGCTTATTATCTTTTGGAAGCACTGCCAAGTAACGGTCTTCGTTTGTGGTAAAAACACGTTTGTAAATAGGATTAAAGCTTCCGATGCGTTCCACAACCTCCTTTATGAAATCCTCGTGATGAACCAAATCTTTACTTCCTAAATGAAAGATTCCTGTTTTATTCCTGTTGATTAAATAATGAATTTGTTGTGTCAACTTATCATCACTGGTCACATTTAAAATGAGATTGGGAAAGACTTCTACAGGTTCATTCTCTAGAATAAATTTCTTAATTTCCTTAATCCGTGGCGAACCATTTCCAAAAACCATAGGAACCCTTAAGATAGCGGCTTTCCCTTTCGGAAGTCGCAGTAGCATGTTTTCAATACGGATCTTCAATCGCCCATAAACACTTTCAGAAAGGGTTTTGTCGTTCTCGTAGGACGGATATTTACTATACGCATCAAAAACATTGGCCGAAGAAATGAAATAAAGTTTACATTCATTTTGAACCAGATATTCCGTGATATGTAGATGGGCTTGTATCTGAGCAGCAAAATTCCCACGAACTGCTGATATGATAATGTTTGGGCGAACTTTTTCCAACAACGTAAAGATGTCATATTCCGCCATATCATATTTAAAAAACTGCTGATTTTTTTCGAAAGACCTTCTTGCGGTATTGTAGGTTCCGTAGGTGTCGAAATAGTTGCAGAGCTCTTTATAGATGGAGTTTCCTATAAATCCGCTGCCCCCTAGAATAAGTACTTTTTTTCCGCCGTCATAATTCTTCTTCTTCTTTTTACTCATGTAAACCTAGGCTTTATAAAAGGGAAGTTTTACAACTGTCGCAGGAACTGCATTTTTACGAATCTGAATATTAATTTTGCTTCCCACTTCTGAAAAAATGGTAGGTACATAACCAAGTCCGATACCTTTGCCCATTGATGGAGACATCGTTCCCGAAGTTACGATTCCTATCTTTTTTCCTTGTCCGTCTACGATATCATAATCGTGTCTTGGAATGCCACGTTCATCCAATTCAAAAGCAATGAGCTTTCGTTCTGGTCCGTGCGCTTTTTCCTTGGCAAGAGCTTCACTATTGACAAAGTCTTTGGTGAATTTGGTTATCCAACCTAAACCTGCTTCAAACGGAGAAGTTTCATCATTAATATCATTTCCGTAGAGACAGTATCCCATCTCTAAACGTAAGGTGTCTCTCGCAGCAAGACCTATTGGTTTGATTCCAAAGTCAGCACCCGCTTCAAAGACTTTATCCCAAACCTGTTGTACGTCTTCGTTCTTGCAATAAATTTCGAATCCACCAGAACCGGTATATCCTGTGGCGGAAATAATAACGTGTTCGATGCCCGCAAAATCTCCAACTATAAAATTGTAAAACTTGATGGCCGCCAAATCTTCCGAAGTCAAACTTTGCATCGCTTCAACTGCTTTAGGACCTTGTATGGCTAAAAGAGAATATCCTTCAGAAATATCCCGCATATCGGCATTGAAATCTGTATTGTATTTTGAAATATGATTCCAGTCCTTTTCAATATTTGATGCATTCACAACCAAGAGATATTGTTCTTCTTTGATTTGGTATACAATTAAATCATCGACGATACCTCCCGTTTCATTAGGTAAACAGCTATATTGCGCTTTACCTATAGTTAACTTGCTTGCATCATTCGAAGTCACTTTCTGAATTAGGGCTAAAGCGTTCGGACCACTAATCAAGAATTCCCCCATGTGAGAAACATCAAAGACCCCCACACCATTTCGAACCGTTTCATGTTCGGCATTTACGCCTTCATAAGAAACAGGCATGTTATACCCTGCAAACGGGACTAATTTAGCGCCAAGGGCTTCATGTGTTTGAGTCAAAGCAGTATTCTTCATCGTGTTTCGATTTTACGTGGAGCAAATTTATCGAATTAATTCGCCAAACAGTCTCTTACAGTTTGAATAATTTTTATGATTTAATTTTCTCGAATGTTGGTCAAATAAACTATTTTTCGAACTTAAATCCACCAAAATGTTAAGAAAGATTTTACTTTTTACAGTTCCGTTGCTGATAGCGGTTCATCTAAGCGGACAAGGCACGCCAACGGATTTTCTATCTGCAGATTTTCATAAAGAACGAAGAGAAGCTGTTCGTCAAATGCTGCCCGCCAACAGTGTGGCGGTATTTTTTGCAAATGCGGAACGAAATCGTGCCAATGATGTGGATTATATTTACCATCAAGACCCTGATTTTTACTATCTGACCGGATATAAAGAACCCAATGCCGTGTTGTTGGTTTTTTCAGAGAATCAAAGTGATACTAGTGGTGCCACATACAATGAAATGCTTTATGTTCAGGAACGTGACCCCAGAGCGGAACAATGGAATGGAAAACGTTTAGGAGTTGAAGGGGCAAAAGAACAACTGGGTTTTGACAGAGCTCTTAATGGAGGTGATTTTTCAAATATTCCTGTTGATTTTAAATCCTTTGATATGGTCACTTTTTTCGATTTCAAAAATGATTTTAGGGATAAAAGGGGAGGTGCCGACCTTTTCGATTTGATAAAAACCTTTAAGATTAAAACAGATTACCCGTCCGATTATAATCCTACTAAAAAGAGGTTATATAGTATGATTAAGTCGACGGATGTTGAAAATAGCGCAAATGTTGCCCAAACCTTAGGTAGATATTTAAGCCGTGACACTTCATTAAAGGAAGATGAGCTTTTAAGTGGATTTGTCAATGCGGGTGATGACGGATTAAGAAGTGATATTAAGGAAAAGGTCTCTCTGAAATTGGAAACTAATAATTTGGATTCGCAGTTGATTGCTGAAATTATGAGCAAGCTTCGAGAGACTAAAACCAAAGAGGAGATGGTACTTTTGAAAAAGGCTGTGGAGATTTCGGCTGTTGGCCAAGCCGAAGTTATGAAGGCCATGCACCCTAACATGTCAGAAACTGAAATTCAAGGTGTGCATGAGTATGTTTATAAAAAGTATGGCGCTGAGTATGAAGGATACCCTTCAATTGTAGGTGGTGGAAATAATGGCTGTATCCTCCATTATATTGAAAACAATAAAACGCAAGTTGGGAATGATTTGGTATTGATGGATTTAGGAGCCGAATACCATGGTTATACAGCAGATGTGACTCGTACCATACCTGCGAATGGAAAATTTACTCCTGAGCAAAAACAGATTTACGATATCGTTTACAACGCTCAGGAAGCTGGAATCAAAGCTAGTGTAGTAGGAGCTCCCTTCAGAGCACCGGGTGAAGCAGCAAGTAAAGTAGTTACTGAAGGATTACTGGCTTTGGGAATCATCAAAGATGCTTCGGAGGCTAGAACCTATTTTCCGCATGGCACAAGTCATTATTTGGGCTTAGATGTCCATGATAAAGGTACTTATGGCCCTTATAAGGCAAATACAGTAATTACAGTAGAACCAGGAATCTATATTCCTGAAGGAAGTGATTGTGATAAGAAGTGGTGGGGCATTGCAGTTCGAATTGAAGACGATATTTTAATAACGGATAATGGTCCGGTAAACCTATCTGATATGGCGCCCAGAACAACGGAAGCTATTGAGGCGATGATGAAATTGCCTAGTCCGTTGGATGATTTTACCTTACCGACCTTGGATTAATTCTGAAGCAAAAAGTCTTTTAATTCTTGGTATGCTGCAATATGGATGGATTTCTTTTCTTTTCCCATCACCTTCTGAATCTGTGGAGGAATCGCTAATTTTTCAGGAATAGTTTCTTCAACCACATCTAAGAACTTTACAGGATGTGCCGTTTCTAAGAAAATTCCATAGGTATTGGGATGCTTCTCCTGATATTTTTTTAATCCCAAATAGCCAACAGCACCATGTGGGTCTGCGATATATTTCGAATCGTTATAAATAGCTTTCATAGCGAATCTAGTTTTTTCATCTGAGAAGGTGAATGACGATAGGTTTTCAGATAAGGTGTCAAAATTGTCTTGAAATAAATGTCTAATTCTGATAAAATTGCTTGGGTCTCCAACATCCATAGCGTTGGAGATTGTTGCTGTTGATGGTTTTGGATTATATGTCCCCGTTTTCATAAACTCCGGTACTGTATCATTCACGTTTGTCGCTGCGACAAAATGCTTCACAGGCATGCCTAATCTTTGAGCTACCATACCTGCGCAGATATTTCCGAAATTTCCGCTTGGTACAGAAAAGACGATTTCTATTCCTTGAGATTTAGCTTGTTTATAGGCAAACAAGAAATAGAACAGCTGTGGTAGCCAGCGCGCAACATTGATAGAGTTTGCCGACGTTAGTTGCATATTGCTCAAAAGTTGTTCATCTAAGAAAGCCGTTTTGACCATTTTTTGACAATCATCAAAGGTACCATCAACTTCTAGAGCGGTAATATTTTGCCCTAAAGTGGTGAGTTGTCGTTCTTGAATATCACTTACTTTTCCGCTAGGGTAAAGAATAACCACTTTTACTCCCATAACACCAAGAAACCCATTTGCTACGGCTCCCCCTGTATCGCCTGAGGTGGCTACTAAAACAGTAACTTTATGAGATTCTCCTTCGGAGAAGTACCCCAAGCAATTTGCCATAAAGCGAGCGCCAACATCTTTAAAAGCCATTGTTGGACCGTGAAATAATTCAAGTGTAGCAATAGTATCTTCAATTTCAACCACCGGAAATTCAAAGTCCAGTACATTAACTAAAATTTCCTTTAATTTTTCATTTGGAATCTCATCACTAACAAACTGATGAATAGCGTTGAACGCAATTTCTTGATTCGAAAGTTCTTCAATATTTTCAAAAAAAGAATCAGGTAAAGGTGTGATGCTTTCAGGAAAATATAGGCCTCTATCAGGAGCTATTCCATTAATCACGGCATCCCTGAAAGATACCTCTGGCGCTTGTTTATTTAAGCTGTAGAAATTCATTTAGTTGATAAGGGTTTAAGTACTTATGGTTTATCAAAGATGCTGACCTTTAAAGCCAGAATTAGCTCAACAGTCGTTTATATCATCAAATTTTTTCATCTCTGTTCTATATTCAGAAAAGTCTTTTAACTCTAAATTTCGTTTAAGTTGTATCGACTTCTCTCCTAATTTCTCATTTTTAATAAATCCTTTCAAATTAGATTTATCCTGATTGATAAAAATATAATTACTAAACCTTCCAGAGTTCCAGGCGTCATCAATCAAAATATAACCATTGTTATTGTTTGCGAAAATTTGAAATTTTCGCCAAATCATTTCGGTTATCTCATGGTCTAGATATCGCACGATGCTTTGGTAATAAGTAGCACCTGTACATTCGTTTTCAAAGCTTTGAATATAAATTTGAACGGGTTTATTGTTCAAAATACCTTCAAACATACTTTCTTTTTTAATTTCTTGCGCAGTGGCTGTTACGAAGCATAGTAGAATACAAAATGATATTATTTTCTTACACATATTACAATCGTTTTATTCCTTCTGAATTAATTTTAGAGACGTGAACATCAAAATCTATTCCTATATCTTGGTAGATACGCTTCATTGCTTTTCCAACTTTTAGTGCTGTTTTTTCGCCTTTATTAAGAGCAAAAATTGATGGTCCCGAACCTGAAATCCCGCAGCCTAAAGCACCAGCGAGAATTGCTTCCTGTTTCACCTTATCAAAACCTGGAATTAATATAGAGCGAATAGGTTCCACAATGTGATCTTCCAATGAGCGCCCGATGAGGCCATAGTCGCTAGTAAAAAGCCCAGCAATCAATCCTCCGACATTGCCCCATTGTTTGATTCCATCTTTTAAAGTGATGTTCGTTTTTAGTATTTTTCGAGAATCAGAAGTTTTCACTTCTATTTGAGGATGGATCACAGTTGCGTACAATTCCTCAGGATTTGGTATTGGAATAATATCCAAGGGTTCATAACTTCGGACCAAAGTAAACCCGCCAAATAGGGCAGGGGCTACATTGTCGGCATGTGCAACACCACTCGCTAAGCGTTCACCTTCCATAGCAAATCTCACTAATTCCATAGTGGAAAAAGATCTGCCTAAAAGTTCATTCATTGCCCAGACGGCACCTGCAGAACTTGCAGCGCTACTTCCGATTCCGCTGCCTGCTTTTATATTCTTGTAGATTTCGATTTCGAACCCTCCCTGGTAATCACTTGCTTCTAGAAGTGCCAGACCTGCCACTCCTGCAACATTTTGAAGTGTTTCCATTGGTAAATCTTGACCTTCAAGTTTGGTAATACGTATACCTTTTTCTACAGTCTTTCGAATGACCATTTCATCTCCAACGGAATCTAAAGCAACACCAAGCACATCAAATCCGCAGGAGATGTTGGCGATAGTTGCTGGGCAAAAGATTTTGATTGCTTCCATTTTTAGAAATTTCCGATTCGAATAATATCTGCAAAGATACCGGAAGCAGTAACATCTGCTCCTGCGCCAGCGCCTTTTATAATCATAGGTTGGTTGGGATAGCGCTCTGTATAAAACAACACGATGTTATCACTTCCCTCCAAATTGTAAAAATCATGTCCTTTTGGAATTTCTTGTAAACCAACACTTGCTTTTCCTTCTTCAAATTGTGCGACGTACTTCAGTTTACTTTCTTTGGCAACCGCGTCGGTGTATAACTTCTGAAAGTCAGCTTCATACTTTACCAAAGAGGCGAAGAAATCACCATTATTATCGGTGTCTAAGCTTTCCTCTGGCAGGAATGATTTGTTTTCTATATCATCGATTTCCAATTGATTTCCACTTTCACGAGCCAAAATCAAAATTTTTCGCATCACATCAACACCACTTAAATCGATTTTTGGGTCCGGTTCGGTGTAGCCTTCTTCTTGCGCTTGTTTTACGACATCATGAAAGCTAACCTTATCATTAAAATTATTGAAAACGAAATTCAAACTTCCTGATAGTACAGCTTGAATTTTTAATATTTTATCGCCTGAAGCCATCAAATGTTTTAAAGTATCGATAATAGGCAAACCTGCACCCACATTGGTTTCGAAAAGAAATGGTGCATTATATGTTCGTGCTAAACTCTTCAATTCTTGGTAGTTTGAATATTCCGAGGAACAAGCAATCTTATTGCAAGTAACTACTGAAATACTATTACCTAAATAAGAATTATAAGTCGTAGAAACATCTGCACTTGCGGTATTATCAACAAAAATACTGTTGCGATAATTGAGCTGATTTACTTTCTCGAAGAATTGATCTTTGTTGGCTTTTTCTCCTGATGCTAAAGATGCTTCCCAAGTTTTAAGTGGAATTCCCCCTTCATCAAAAAACATAGTTCGTGAATTAGATAAACCGATTACGCGAATATTCAGTTTTAAATTTTCTTTGAGATATTTCTTCTGTTGACAAACTTGGTTCAAGAATTTTGCACCTACATTTCCAACACCCATCACAAAGAGGTTGAGCTGCTTTACGTTTTCTTCAAAAAACTCCTCGTGTAAAGCATTCAAAGCTTTTTTAACATCATCCTTTATGATAACCGCCGAAATATTACGCTCGGAGGCTCCTTGGGCAATTACGCGAATGTTCACATTGTTCTTTCCTAGGGTGCTGAACATTTTTCCGCTTAGTCCCTGGTGGCTTTTCATATTATCACCTACGAGTGCGATAATGGCCAGATTCTTTTCGGCGATAACGGGTTTTATCTTTCCTCGCTCTATTTCATACTCAAAAGCTGTATTTACGATTTGGACAGCCTTATCAATATCATCAGCAGAAATACCGACACAAATAGAATGTTCTGAAGAAGCTTGTGTAATCAAAACTACACTAATTTCAGCTTGAGAAAGCACTTCGAAAAAGCGTTTTGAGGTTCCCGGTATCCCCACCATTCCTGGCCCTTCTAACGATAGGAGAGCAATGTTTTCTACATGACTTATGCCGCGTACCGTTTTTCCTTTTTGATTTTGACTTTTGGTTATTAGAGTCCCTTTGTCCTCAGGCTTAAATGTATTTTTTATTTCTATGGATATTCCTTTCGCCAACACGGGTTGTATCGTCGGAGGGTATAATACTTTTGCTCCAAAATGTGACAATTCCATAGCTTCTTCATATGAAATATGCGGAATCGCTTTGGCTTGTTTTACCAACTTCGGATTGGCTGTGTACATACCGCTAACGTCGGTCCAAATTTGAAGTACTTCGGCATCTACAGCTGCCGCGATGATGGCCGCAGTATAGTCAGAACCACCACGACCAAGCGTAGTAGGGTTTCCACTTTCTGAGGAAGCAATAAAACCACCTGCTACGATAATCTTATGAGAAGTTTCCGAGAAAAACTTTTGACAGTTTGTATTTGTAATTTTAAAATTGACCGCTGCCTTTCCGTTTACTTCATTCGTGATAATTAGTTCTCTACTATTAACATGGTTAGCATCTAACTGCTGATGCTGAAAATATTCACTGATGATATAAGACGAAAGCATTTCACCATAACTGACAATTTTGTCCGACAATTGAGGAGTTATTTCCCCGATTAAGAAGGCTCCTTCTAGCAAATCATCAAGTGTATTTAATTCACTTTTGATTTTACTTAAAATGGTGCTCTGAGCATTTATGGGAATTAGGGTTTTAGCAGTTGCTAAATGTCTTTCCTCAATTTCCTTCAAAACCATTTTATATCCATCCTCTTGTTTTGAAGCAAGATTTGCTGCATTCAACAAGGTGTCTGTAACACCACCAAATGCGGAAACAATAATGATGGTTTTATCAGCCTTACTATTGGCTACGATATCTTTTACTAGAGCTATATTTTGGGCGTTGGCAACAGAAGTACCACCGAATTTTAAGACTTGCATGTCAGCGAATTAAAAATGTGATTTTTTGAAAAGGGCCTAAAGAGGCAGACGGATGAATTATATAGTAAATTACCCCAAAGGGGTTGTAGTGGCAGTAGTGAATGTAAAGCCATTTGAAGTAGAAAAATTAGATACTATGTCCGTTATATTGAAAAGCATACGTCTAACAAAGTAGTAAAAGTAGTACTTTTGACTTTCCAATCAAATCATCGGTTGAATTTTTACGGATTCGCCATCAAAACCGATATTCAATTATTAATTATTAGATTTCAGCTTTAATTGCTAATCAAACCGCAAGAAAAATACCATGAAACTTTTTAGTGGAGAACAAATATACGCTGCCGATAAATTTACTATTGAAAAGCAGCGGATTTCGAGTGATGTTTTAATGGAACGTTCTGCCGTTCAGATTTTTAACTGGATTCACACCCGAATGCAAGGTGCCCCAGTTAAGATTCATTTGTTCTGCGGAATAGGAAATAATGGGGGAGACGGTATTGCTCTTGCACGTCATTTACAAGAGCATGGTTATAATATAGGTGTTTATGTAGTGAACTACAGTAAAACGCGTTCGAAAGATTTTTTAATCAATTTAGAACGATTAAAAGATCGTAAAATTTGGCCCGTATTTTTAGATTCTGATTGCGAACTTCCGGCAATTGGTAGAGATGATATTATTGTTGACGCAATTTTTGGCATTGGTTTGAATAGGCCCCCCGATTCTTGGGTAGTAAATCTAATGGGTCACTTGCATAAAACTGAGGCATTCATTCTTTCGGTGGATATTCCTTCGGGATTGTTTACAGATAAATCACCTAAGGATAAAAACGCGATTATCAAGGCCAATTTTGTGCTTAGTTTTCAAACGCCGAAGCTGGTGTTTTTTCTTCCGGAAACGGGTATTTATATTGACCAATGGGAAGTGTTAGATATTGGTTTGGATCCTGAGTATTTGACAACTACCGAAACGGCATATGATTTAATTGGGAAGCATGATGTACTGCCGTTTTATATCCCTAGGCAAAAATTTTCTCACAAAGGAACTTACGGACACGCATTAATTATAGGTGGAAGTAAAGGAAAAATTGGTGCGGTAACTCTAGCTTCCAAAGCATGTTTGAATTCGGGCGCAGGTTTGGTAACTGCTTATGTTCCGGAATGTGGATATGCTCCTTTGCAAACTGCTTTACCCGAGGCAATGGTTTTAACTGATGGCGGTGATATGATTGCTAACATAAAATTTGATATCGAACCATCA
The DNA here is from genome assembly GCA_947500435.1 of uncultured Flavobacteriaceae bacterium. GTDB lineage: Bacteria > Bacteroidota > Bacteroidia > Flavobacteriales > Flavobacteriaceae > Maribacter_C. Next base: position 110,764 of record CANMRV010000007.1, on the reverse strand, counting down.
GTCATTGGAATCGGAGTAGGATTAGGAACTGCCGAAGATACCGTATCAGCACTTTCTGATTTTCTAGGGAAAAACAAAACGCCTTTGGTCATTGATGCTGATGGATTAAATATTCTAGCCAAGAACAAAGGCCTATTAAAAAAGTTACCAGCTCAGACCATTCTAACACCTCACCCAAAAGAGCTTGAAAGACTGGTAGGGAAATGGAAAGATGACTTTGATAAACTAAAGAAAACGAAAGCTTTTTCTAAAAAGTACAACTGTATCATAGTAATAAAAGGGGCGCATTCAATTACGGTATATGGTGACCGAGGTTACATCAATACAACGGGCAACCCAGGTATGGCAACCGCCGGAAGCGGAGATGTCCTTACGGGTATTATTACAGGATTAATAGCTCAAGGTTACGATTCTTTAAAAGCAACAGTTTTCGGGGTCTATTTACATGGGAAATCGGGGGATATTGCTGTTGAAGAAACAGGCTATCAAGCATTGACTGCTTCAAATATTGTCGAGGGTATTGGCAAGGCTTTTATTGACCTGTTTAAAATACCTGAGCCACCGCAGCAAGTTCAAGCTGAGGAAGTACCTTAAGATTTTTTGAATTGCGTTTTATGTAATAAAATTAAAAAGTCCCAAGGTTTTAAACCTTGGGACTTTTAGTTGTTCGCCATTCACAACTTATATTATTTTCCTCTAACTCTTCTCTTAACCCAAGCCAAGGCATTCTCATATTGAATAAAGAATTTCATTGGTTTTTTATAGAAAAGCTTCTCGATTTTAAAATTATGCATATCTATTTCTTTTACTGAAACAATAGCAAAGGCCTTTAGATTATCAAGCCCCCTTAAGTACGTATAAACATTAGGGTCAATTGCATAAGAGTTTTTACGTAGGCTGATATAGCCAAAATCTTTATCTCTAAAGTGTATTTCAGCAATGCCCAAAATTTGATATGCTCTTTCTAAGGTCAGCGTAGATCCATCTTCAAAAACGGATACCATATAGTTATCAAAGACTTGAATCTTTCCAACTTCCAATTGATACTCTCTGACAACAACTGTCTTCTTTGATTGTCCTAACTTCATTTAAATTCGTGTTATAGTGTGTCTTACACGAAAGTAGAGCTACCTGTTGCGTTAGGGAAAAATAATAGACCAATAGCGCGAATATCGTTCGTACTGCGTTTTACTGGTGTTACGTGTATTTTATTTCTTACCGGCTTGCCAATTAGGCACAAAAAAAGGAGCCATTTTAGATGACTCCTTTTGTTCTAATTTCTTACACCTTTTAAGCTTCGGAAGACTTCTTAGGCTTCTTTATCTTAATAGTAAGTTCTTCTTTCTTTTTGTCTAAATCCATATGAATACTATCACCTTCTTCAAGTTTAGAATTCACTATTTCCTCTGCTAAAGAATCTTCAATATATTTCTGAATGGCTCTTTTTAGAGGTCTAGCTCCATATTGTTTGTCAAAACCTTTTTCGGCGATATAGTCCTTAGCCGCATCAGTAAGCTTCAAATCGTAACCGATATCCTTGATTCTTGCAAACAACTTCGCTAGCTCGATATCGATAATTTGATGAATATCTTCTCTCTCTAAAGGATTAAACACAATGACATCGTCGATTCTGTTTAAAAACTCAGGAGCAAATGCTTTTTTTAATGCATTTTCAATTACACCTTTTTGATGTGAGTCTGCCTGTGATTTTTTAGCCGACGTTCCAAAACCAACACCTTGTCCGAAATCTTTCAATTGACGTGCTCCAATGTTAGATGTCATTATGATAATAGCGTTTCTAAAGTCAATTTTTCTCCCAAGACTATCTGTTAAATATCCATCATCTAAAACCTGAAGTAGCATATTAAAAACATCTGGATGCGCTTTTTCAACTTCATCTAATAAGATAACAGAATACGGCTTTCTACGCACTTTTTCAGTAAGCTGTCCGCCTTCTTCATAGCCAACATATCCTGGAGGCGCACCTACCAATCGTGAGATGGCAAATTTCTCCATGTACTCACTCATATCAATTCTAATGAGTGCATCTTCAGAGTCGAATAATTCCTTGGCTAACACCTTGGCTAACTGTGTTTTACCAACGCCAGTTTGACCTAAGAATATAAATGAACCAATAGGTTTATTGGGATCTTTTAATCCTGCTCTATTTCTTTGAATGGCTTTGGCAACTTTCGCAACTGCCTCATCTTGACCTATTACATTTGCCTTGATAAGTTCAGGCAATTCGGCCAGTTTATTACTTTCAGTTTGTGCGATACGATTAACTGGAATTCCGCTCATCATAGAAACTACATCCGCTACGTTATCTTCAGAAACTGTTTCTTTGTGAAGCTTGCTGTCATCTTCCCATTTTTCTTGGGCAACAGCCAATTCTTTTTCTAAGCGTTTCTCATCATCACGAAGTTTCGCTGCTTCCTCATATTTCTGCTTTTTAACAACGCTGTTCTTTAATTCACGAACATCTTCCAATTGTTTTTCAAGCTCCACGATTTGCTTAGGCACATCCATATTAACAATATGAACACGTGATCCTGCTTCATCCAAAGCATCAATAGCTTTGTCTGGAAGGAATCTGTCGGTCATATACCTATTGGTCAACTTTACACAAGCGACAATAGCTTCGTCTGTGTAACTCACATTATGATGATCCTCGTACTTACCTTTGATGTTTTGAAGTATTTCAATGGTTTCATCGACCGTAGTAGGCTCAACGATAACTTTTTGAAAACGACGCTCTAAAGCTCCATCTTTCTCAATGTATTGTCTGTACTCATCAAGTGTGGTTGCTCCTATACATTGAATTTCACCTCTTGCTAAGGCAGGTTTGAACATGTTGGAAGCATCAAGACTTCCCGTAGCTCCACCAGCACCTACAATGGTGTGTATTTCATCAATGAAAAGAATTACATCATCATTCTTCTCTAATTCGTTCATTACGGCCTTCATGCGCTCTTCGAACTGTCCGCGGTACTTTGTGCCAGCTACTAAAGAAGCCAAATCAAGCGTAACAACACGTTTTCCGTAAAGGATACGTGATACTTTTTTATTGATAATCCGCAAGGCAAGTCCCTCCGCGATGGCACTTTTACCAACACCAGGCTCACCAATTAATAATGGATTGTTTTTCTTTCTTCTGCTTAGAATTTGAGAAACCCGCTCAATTTCTTTTTCTCTTCCCACAACGGGATCGAGTTTATTTTCTTCCGCCATGGCGGTAAGATCACGTCCGAAGTTATCAAGTACGGGCGTTTTTGATTTTTTGTTTCCTTTTTGGCTAGAAGTTGCACCGAAATTTCCTTCCTTTCCTTCATTGGCATCATCATTATCGCTTGGAAAAGATTCTGAAGTCGGAGCATCTACGATATCATCGTCACTTGTAATCATGAATTTGAACTGCTCCTTAACTCCATCGTAATCCACTTTTAACTTATGAAGTAACTTGGTAGTTGGGTCGTTCTCATTTCGCAAAATACAAAGAAGTAAGTGCGCTGTATTAATAGAAGAGCTTTGAAAAAGTTTAGCTTCTAGAAATGTAGTTTTCAAAGCACGTTCTGCTTGTCTTGTTAGGTGAAGGTTTTTTTTATCCTTTTGTACACCACCTTGATTTGGATTTGACGGACTCAGAATCTCAACCTTGCGTCTAAGGTGGTCCAAGTCGACATCAAGTGCGTCAAGAATGCTAATTGCCTTACCATTTCCATCACGCAACAAACCTAGCATCAAGTGTTCGGTGCCGATAAAATCGTGACCGAGCCTTAGTGCCTCCTCTTTACTGTAAGCAATTACATCTTTTACTCTTGGGGAAAAATTATCATCCATATAATTATGCGTATCAGCATTAAAATTAATAAATCTCAGGCAATCTAAGGCAAATACTGTACCTCAATTCGATAAAGATGTTCGAAATGACGAAAAAAGGTCTGAATTACAAAATAATTAACATTGTAATTATCAACTAACCACAACGCAGAAAGTGTTAATAAATTGTTGAAGAAACGTTTTGATGTATGCTTTGAAGGGGTCTATTTTACGTATATTGGCATACTTTTTTAACCCATAAAATTTAGGAAAATTTAGAAATGGCAGAAGGCGAAAAATTGATACCGATTAATATCGAAGATGAAATGAAATCTGCCTACATTGATTATTCAATGTCGGTCATTGTGTCACGTGCTCTCCCAGATGTCAGGGATGGACTAAAACCGGTACACAGAAGAGTGTTATACGGAATGTATGAACTTGGAGTTCGGTCCTCAAGTGCGCACAAGAAATCTGCCCGTATTGTCGGTGAGGTTTTGGGTAAATATCACCCACATGGTGATACCTCCGTTTACGATTCCATGGTTCGTATGGCCCAAGAATGGAGTTTACGCTACATGCTTGTCGATGGTCAAGGTAACTTTGGTTCTATAGATGGAGATAGTCCTGCAGCGATGCGTTATACGGAGGCCCGTATGCGTAAGATTGCCGATGACATGTTGGCGGATATTGATAAAGATACAGTAGACCACCAATTGAATTTTGATGATTCCTTAGAGGAGCCTACGGTACTTCCAGCAAGAGTTCCGAACTTATTGGTGAATGGCGCGTCAGGTATTGCAGTTGGTATGGCAACGAACATGCCTCCTCATAATCTTTCTGAAGTAATTGACGGTACGGTAGCATATATCGAGAATAATGATATTGAAATTGATGAGCTAATAACACATATCAAAGCTCCCGATTTTCCGACAGGAGGAATTATATATGGTTATGATGGTGTAAAAGAAGCTTTTCATACCGGTAGAGGTCGTGTTGTAATGCGTGCCAAAGCTACTTTTGAAGAGGTTCAAGGAAGAGAATGTATTATTGTTACCGAAATACCATATCAGGTTAATAAAGCTGATATGATTAAGAAGACTGCCGATGCGGTCAATGATAAGAAGATTGAAGGTATTTCTAGTATCCGTGATGAATCGGATAGAAAGGGAATGCGTATTGTCTATATATTAAAAAGAGATGCGATACCTAATATCGTATTGAATACCCTTTATAAGTATACTGCACTACAGTCTTCATTTAGTGTGAATAACATTGCATTGGTTAAGGGTAGGCCGCAACTCTTAAATGTTAAAGAGATGATTCACTATTTTGTGGAGCATCGTCATGAAGTAGTTGTAAGGCGAACGAAGTTCGAGCTGAAAAAGGCAGAAGACCGAGCACATATATTAGAAGGACTAATAATTGCTTCGGATAATATCGATGAGGTAATTAAGATTATTAGAGCTTCTAATAACGCCGATGAGGCAAGAGAAAATTTAATTGAACGCTTTAAACTTTCTGAAATTCAAGCGAAGGCGATTGTCGAAATGCGTTTACGTCAGTTGACGGGTCTGGAACAAGATAAGCTTCGTGACGAGTTTGACGAGATTATTAAGACGATTGCTGATTTAAAGGATATTCTAGATCGTGAAGAGCGAAGAATGGGTATCATTAAGGATGAACTTCTTGAAATCAAAGAAAAGTATGGTGATGAACGTCGTTCTGAAATCAACTTTGCAGGTGGTGATTTGAGTATGGAAGATATGATTCCGAATGAGCAGGTGGTAATTACCATTTCGCATGCTGGATATATTAAAAGAACTCCACTTACGGAATACAAGACACAAAATAGAGGAGGGGTTGGTCAAAAAGCATCTTCCACTAGAAATGAAGATTTCTTAGAACATTTATTTGTTGGGACGAATCACCAGTACATGTTGTTCTTTACCCAAAAAGGGAAATGTTTCTGGATGAGGGTTTATGAAATTCCCGAAGGAAGTAAAACTTCTAAAGGTAGAGCGATTCAGAATTTGATAAATATCGAGAATACCGATAAGGTAAAAGCTTTCATTTGTACTCAAGATTTAAAAGATGAAGAATATGTAAATAGTCACTATGTGATTATGGCGACTAAGAAAGGGACCGTTAAGAAAACATCTTTGGAGCAATATTCAAGACCACGTCAAAATGGTATCAATGCCATTGGAATTCGTGAAGATGACGAATTGCTAGAAGCAAAGTTGACTACGGGAACAAGTCAAATTTTCTTAGGCTTGAAATCCGGTAAGGCCATCCGTTTTGAGGAAAGTAAAACGAGACCTATGGGTCGAAATGCTTCAGGTGTCAGAGGAATTCGACTGGCAAGTGAAGAAGATGAGGTAATTGGAATGGTTTCAGTTCATAATTTCGAGGATGAACTTCTAGTCGTTTCTGAAAATGGATATGGAAAAAGATCTAGTATTGAAGACTATAGAATAACTAATAGAGGCGGAAAAGGTGTAAAAACTATCTCAATAACTGAGAAGACCGGCAACCTTGTAGCGATTAAAAACGTATCTGATTCAGACGACCTTATGATTATCAACCGGTCGGGTATTGCAATTCGTATGTCTGTAGAAGACCTTAGGGTGATGGGTAGAGCTACCCAAGGGGTGAAATTAATCAACATAAAAGGCGATGATTCAATTGCTGCTGTGGCCAAGGTAATGAAGGAAGAAGATGATTTAGAGGAAGTGGATATCCTTGATATTGAGGTGACTACGGAAGATGGCACGGCTATTGATAATGGAAGCACGGATGCGAATGAGAGTAGCTCCGAAGAAGAATAAAATAATAATCAATAAACTCTAATTTTTAATTAATTCGAAAATGAAAACTAAAATTTTTATACTGGCGGCCATGTCCTTTACAATGGTTGGTTTTGCCCAGAAAAGTGAAATCAAGGCTGCGGAGAAAGCCTTAAAAGGAGGTGATGCAACAGCTGCAAAAACCTCTTTAGAAGCTGCATCAGGAATGATTGCAGGAGCAGATGCGAAAGTGCAGGCGCAATATCATTTTTTGAGAGGTAAAGCTTATGCTGAATTAGCAAAAGGTGGAGATGACACCGCATTTTCAGAAGCGGTTGATTCTTTCAAAAAAGTAGTTGATGTTGAAGAAAAAAGCGGAAAGGCGAAGTATACTGATGAAACTAATCAAAGATTAGCAGCGGTAACTGCAGATTTAGTGAATTCCGCTGTTGAGGATAATGGTAATAAGAATTTCAAGGAGGCTGCTGAGAAATTGTATATGAGCTACAAAATTAGCCCTAAGGATACTTCTTATCTTTATTATGCTGCCAGTAGTGCGGTAAATGGTGCGCATTACGAGCAAGCTTTAACCTATTATGACGAGCTTCAAGAAGTAGGTTATGATGGCAGTGCTACAGTTTATAAGGCAACCAATACTGCAAGCGGTGAAGTTGAAATAATGGATAAGATCCAAAGAGATTTAATGGTTAAGTCGGGAACTTACACGGATCCCCTAGATGAAAAAACACCATCTAAACGAGCGGAAATTGTTAAGAATACCGCTTTAATCTACGGACAACTAGGTCAAGATGATAAAGCACTTGAAGCGTATGCCAAGGCACGAGCAAGTAATCCTGATGATGTGAACTTGATTCTACAAGAAGCGAATCTTCATTATAAACTGGGTGATAAGGATAAATTCAAGATATTAATGGCTGAAGCTTCCGAAATGGAGCCTGATAATGCTGATTTACATTATAATATTGGTGTGATTAATATGGAACAGGGAAATCTTGAAGAAGCTAGAGCTTCATATATGAAAGCCCTTGAAGCAAATCCTGGTTATACAAATGCGCAATTAAATCTTTCAACTACATATGTAAATGAGGGTAATGGATTGATTGACGAAATGAATTCTTTAGGAAATTCAAGAAAAGATATCGCTAGATATGATGAATTAAAGAAGCAGAAAGATGATTTGTTTGGCCAAGGTGCCAAGATTCTTGAAGATGCACTAAAGCTGAATCCTGATAATCAAGGACTTCTTTCGCAATTGAAGAACATTTATGGCGCTATGGGCGACAATGAAAACTTCATGCGCATCAAAAAGTTATTAGGAGAGTAATATTTAAATATATTCTCTGTTGTAATAAAACCTCCGCTATATGTGGAGGTTTTTTTATACAATTTTTTTAATGACCCGAAGTGAGTGGGTATAATTTCGTGTTTTGGCATTGAAGATACCTGTATGGTCCAAGCGGTCAATCCGTACTTTTCCAAAAGCATGAATTACGTAATTGTCTTTCATGATAATGCCCACATGATTAATTATACCTTCTTTGTTGTCAAAAAAAGCCAAATCGCCAGGCTCGCTCTCTTCTATAAAGCTTAAGGCTTCACCTTGCGCCGATTGTTCGGATGATTTTCTTTTCAGGGAATATCCATTTATTTTGTAGACCATTTGCGTGAAACCAGAACTGTCAACTCCGAAGGGAGTGCGCCCTCCTGACAAAAAGGGAGCATTTAGGTATGCTAAGGCAGTTTGTACAAGATTGAACTTCTCTCTTTTGGATTCTATTGTACTTCCCTCGAAAGTATGTGCGAGTGACTTAACTTCTTGAATAGAAGAACCTATAACAATTGGAAGTAAGGTTCCGGAATCTTCAGAAACAAAAGAAATCAGGTCGCTTGAATATCTTAAGTTGTCGGAGTTCTCTAGTATTTGGTAATCTTCCTCCTCAATAACAGTAATTTGGCGATTGCTAACCCACCCTTCAAAATCATCAAATGCCAAACGAATACGGCTGCAGCGTTTGCGATGTTCCAAGATTTTAAAATGCTCTCCGTATAATAATTGAGATATCATTTCTCCAGCATCATCAGCAGTCAATCGAATAGGAACGACACTTAGGGGGCAAATACCGTATAGCATGGTTTACTTAAACGTGTTAGTTTCTTTCCACAACAATTGCAGATGCGCCACCGCCACCATTACAGATGGCTGCGGCACCAATTTTTGCATTGTTTTGGTCCAGGACATGAAGTAAAGTAACCAAAATTCTAGCTCCAGAACATCCCAGCGGATGACCTAGAGAGACGGCCCCGCCATGTACATTTACATTATCATCTTTAAGTCCTAACAATTTCATATTCGCGAGTCCGACAACCGCAAAGGCCTCATTAAACTCAAAATAATCTACATCATCGATTGAGATATTGGCTTTATCCAAAGCTTTCGGAAGAGCCTTAGCAGGAGCTGTAGTAAACCATTTTGGTTCTTGAGCCGCATCAGCGTAACTTTTTATTGTAGCTAAAGGTACGAGATTCAATTCTTGAGCTTTTTCGACACTCATAAGTACCAAAGCAGCTGCACCATCATTGATTGTAGATGCGTTGGCGGCTGTCACAGTTCCGTCTTTTGTGAAGGCTGGACGCAAAGAGGGAATTTTTTCAAGTTTTACCTTTTTGAATTCTTCATCTTCTGAAACTATAATCGGTTCCCCTCTTCGTTGTGGTACTTCAACAGGAACTATCTCATTTTTAAACTTGCCTCCATTTGATGCGTCTGCCGACCTTGTATATGATTGAATAGCAAAATTATCTTGATCTTCTCTAGTGAAATCATGTTCCATAGCACAAGCATCTGCGCAAACACCCATTGCATTTTGGTCGTAAACGTCAACGAGTCCGTCTTTTTGCATTCCGTCTATCAGGGATGCGGGACCAAATTTTTGACCTGTTCTCATATGAACGTAATGTGGAATCAAACTCATGTTTTCCATGCCACCTGCAACTATTATTGAAGCATCTCCCAATGCAATAGCCTGGGCAGCTTGCATAACTGTTTTCATACCTGACGCACAGACTTTGTTTATCGTCGTGCACGGAACAGTATCAGGAATACCTGCAAAAATTGCAGCCTGTCTTGCAGGAGCTTGACCCGTGCCAGCTTGAACAACATTGCCCATAAGAACTTCCTCAACCTTATCAGGTGATAGCCCAATTTTCTCCAATGCGCCTTTAATGGCAATCGCTCCTAATTTAGGGGCTGGAATCGTTGACAACCCCCCCATGAAACTTCCAATTGGGGTCCGAACAGCTGATACAATTACTACTTCCTTCATGCTAAATTTCGTTTGTTTCTTTGGTTGCAAAAATACGAATTTTAAGTCGATATCGCCCTTAGCAGAAGAATGCTTTTAGGTTGTTGCAATGGCTATCTTGAACTCGATATTCAAAATGAAGAGCCATCAAAAGCCCCCTTAGCTTATTATTTTCTATTTTTGAAAACAGATATCTTCCCTATGAGCAAATCGTTGGATACGTTGTACAAAAACCAATCCCACATTTATAAGTATTTTTTATATGGTGTATCCTTATTTCTTATCGTTTTTTTCTTTCCAAAAGGTGGACAGTTTAAGTATGAATTCCAGAAGGGAAAACCATGGCAGTACGAAAATCTTTATTCGCCTTTTGATTTTTCCATAAGTAAGGATAAAGCTGAAATTTATGAGGAAGAGCAACAGATTAGGAGTAATCGGATAGAGTACTATCAATATGATTCTGAGATTGCTGCTAAGGCATACAAGCAGTTTGATTCTAATTTTCCTTCTGTATTTTCTTCTGAAACGTACAACTCAGACCAATTAAAGACACTATACCAGACCGGAAAGTCAATTCTCGATGAACTTTATGAAAATGGAATTCTAAAAAAGGTAATTTCTCAAAATTCAGGGAAACAGGTTTATATAATTAAGGACAATGAGGCAAGGGAAGTATCTTCGAATACTTTATATGGGGTACAAAATGTTGAAAGAGTTGTCAATGATATCCTACGTAAAAGGGGGTTGATAACATTTAGGGCGGCCTTTCAAGACCTGTTTTTTAACCTCACCACACCTAACGTTACCTATGATGAAAACCTTTCTAACAAGGCTTTAAATGATGAGCTTTCTAAAATTTCTTATACTCGGGGAACCATTGACGAGGGTAAATTAATTATCGCCAAGGGTGAAGTGGTTGAAGCTGAAAATTTCAAAACTCTGAACTCATTAAAAGGAGAGTATGAGTCAGAATTATGGACAGCTAAAAGTCAGTATTTTATACTTTTCGGATACGGAGTTTTAGTTGCTCTCGTATTAATGATGCTGTTGTTGTTTTTGAAAAAGTATCGACCAAGAATTTATGAAAACAATACAAAAGTTACGTTTATCTTTTTCAATGTTTTGTTGATGGTCTTTATAACCACTGTGGTTGTAAAGTATGATGAGGCGTATGTTTTTGTGGTACCACTTTGTATACTTCCCTTGTTACTTAAGACTTTTTTTGATGCACGACTAGGTCTTTTTGTGCATGTTTTAACCGTATTGATTTTGGGTTTTGTTGTGCCCAATAGTTTTGAATATATTTTTCTACAAATAATTGCCGGTATAGTTACCATACTAACGGTCTCGGAATTATACAAAAGGGCAAATCTTTTTATCTCAGTAGGTCAGATTACACTTATCTATATTATAGGATACTTGGCATTCCATATTATTCATGAAGGGAACTTAGAAAATATAATATGGTTCACCTTAGGTCTGTTTTTGTTAAATGGAATGATTACGCTTTTTGTTCAACCGTTGATTTATGTTTATGAGAAAGTTTTCGGATTAGTTTCGGATGTTTCCTTACTGGAATTATCTGACACCAATTCGAAATTGCTAAAAGAGCTATCTAATAAGGCTCCAGGAACTTTTCATCACTCACTACAAGTTTCCAATTTGGCGGAAGCAGCAGCAAATGAAATAGGGGCAAATGCAATGTTAGTTAGGGTAGGAGCATTGTATCATGATATTGGTAAGATGTTGAATCCAACTTACTTTACAGAGAATCAAATTACAAATGTGAATCCGCATGACGAGTTATCTCCAAAGGATAGTGCAAAGATTATTGTCGACCATGTCATCGGTGGAATTGAATTGGCCAGAAAGAACAATTTGCCGGACAGGGTTATCGATTTTATAAGATCACATCATGGCACGACCTTGGTATATTATTTCTTCAAGAAACAGCAAGAACTCGATCCAGAGGCAAATGCTGATGATTTTAGATACCCTGGTCCAACCCCATTTTCAAAGGAAACTGCAATTTTGATGATGGCGGATTCCGTCGAAGCGGCTTCTAAGAGTTTAAAGAACCCAACATTTTTGATTATAGATGAGTTCGTGGATAAAATCATTGCAGGTCAAATGGGGGCGAACCAGTTTTTAAATGCGGATATTACTTTCAAAGAAATTGAGACCATTAAGAAAATTTTCAAGCAAAAGTTGACCAACATTTATCATTTAAGGGTGGAGTATCCGGAATGAGTATAAATTCTATTAGGTTGGAATAATTTTTGTGACTGATTTCTCAGGGTAAAACATTAGAAAGGCATGAAAGTTACAATACTTAAGTTTACAATCTCACTACTTTTTTACGGTCCATTCCTTTTAGCACAGGGGAATTCGGCCAAAGAATACTTCAATAATGAATTGACTGAGAATGCAATTCAAGATTCAAGCGTGCAAGATTCATTGGTTTTATGGCAAGAACGGGTTGTTTTGCATACTGATAAGTCTTTGGTGGCAAAAGATGAGCCTGTTTTTTTTAAAGCCTATATCTTAACAGGGCCAAATAACCTCAGAGTTAATGTAAGTAATGTTCTAATCGTAGATCTAATTGATTCAAAAGGTGAAGCGATTCTTACCCAATATCATATGATTAAGTCCGGAACAACCGGTGGTTCTTTAATTATACCAAAGAAGCTAGCTGATGGGAACTATTTCTTAAGAGCCTATACTAGATGGATGAAAAATTACGGAGAATCTTTTTTCTATTCGAAACGTTTAGTAATATCTGATGAAGGAAAAGATTATTCTGAAGCTACTTTGCCAGTGTCAAAAGTGACCTTTCATCCAGAAGGGGGACATTTAATTAATTCATTGGCTAATAGAGTAATTATAAGAGCGACAACGGAAAATGGAACTCCCACAGAACTCCAGGGTACTATTGTAAATAAGAGCGGAAGTATAAGGATGCCCATTTCAAAGTATGGCGAGGGTTTATTTTCATCAACTTACACTCCAAGGTCTAAAGAAGTATATCAATTAAAAACTTCCGAGGGCCGTACGTACGATTTACCTATGGCATTGGATGAAGGATATCAGATGAGTGTTAATAATCTAGATTCCTCAAAGATTATCATCATTATTAAGGCATCTAATACTTCCAAGAACAATGTACTTCATTTGAAAGGAGAGATGGCAGGTGTAACTTATTTCAAGAAGAATTTGACAATTGATGAAGGCGAAGTAAAGTTGGATATTCTAAAAAAAGATATTCCTCATGGTATTATGAAAATTTCCCTGTTTGACAAAAATCAAGTATGGGCTTCACGATTTGTTAATATTGAAGGCGATAATCGGTTACAGCTTGAAATTTTTTCACTGGAGAAGAATAAGGAGGAAAATGAAATAGCTATAAAGTTGGTAGTCAAGGATAGTTTGGGTAACCCTGTACAGACAAAACTTTCTTTAAGTGCAAGAAGTCTTCGGAATGAAAGCGCATTTCAAAGAGAACAATTGCAAGAAGAGCACTTTTGGGCTACTAGTTCAAAAGAGAGGAAGAGAGAAGTCAGATTTTTAAATGATATACGAATGATGGCAACGAATGGGGGATCTTTTGATTTGAGTTCAACTCTTTCTGAACGAAAAATTAAGTATCCGTTTCAAAAAGGGTTAGAGCTGTATGGCTATGCCTACGATTTGAACAACAAACTGCTTAAAAATAAAGAGATTCAAGTTATTGCAGGTACTAAAGAGAGTGTTTTAGTGAAGGAAGAGCAGACAGATGCCAATGGTATGCTACGACTTACAGATTTGAATTTGACTGGTGAAAATGAAATGGTTTTTAGAACCAAGGGGGAGGATTCCAAGTCTCGTCTGGTTAAGTTTTTACAAATCGATAACCCTACTGATGATGCTCAGGAAATCAATAAAAGAGCGAATAGAAAAAGGGACAGCAAGAAACCATTACAACGATCTGTTTGGCAACCAATCGACACAACAGGATTGATTGAGCTTGATGAGGTAGATGTCAAGGACGATAGAATTAAAAAGCGCGCTTCAGCTCCAGTATTTGGAATCAAAGCCCGTCAAGGCAGAGTAGTTATTCAAGATCCAAAAAGACCTAAATCAATTTTTGAGCTTCTTATTAATATACCAGGTATAACCGTTTCGGGTAATCCAAATAGTCCTAACATTGGGTCTTCAGGAGAAGTTTTCGGGAATGCTCCCACCCAATCTGGTTCGACACTTGATCAGCCAGGACCGTTATGGGTTGTTGATGGTATGATGTTGGAAAATTCAAATGTTTTTCAGACTTCTTGGGGTTTGACAGAAAACGATATTGAAAGAATTGAGTTCATTAGCCCTTATAACTCTGATGCATCTATGTGGGGTTCTAGGGCAGATAAAGGTGTTTTTTTAATTTATACCCGAAATGGATCTGATATTGATTATTTCTCCAGAAAAGATGGTCAGTTTACTTTTAAAGGGTACCACAAATCGATAGATTATATTTCTTATAAGAGCAAACTTCTTAGAAGATCTAGAAAAGATCAGGTTACCCTATTCTGGGATCCAAGTCTCAAAACAGATGAGAATGGAGAGGCTATTGTACGATTTAAGACTCCATTTGATTTTGACAATATAGAGGTGAATGCCAAAACTATAACTGAGAAGGGGGAAATTGGCAGTGGAAAAACCATCATCAAAGTCACCGATTAGGTATCTTATTTAATAAGATTAAAGCGCGTTCTAAACCGCTCTGAAAAAACAACAATATTCAAAAAAATAATGAGAAAATTGTTGCGTTCTCGAATAGTATAAAGTACATTTGCATCCGCATTTTATGCGATAGTTCATTGAAGATATTTAGGAGAGGTGCCTGAGTGGCCGAAAGGAGCGGTTTGCTAAATCGTCGTACCCTAACAAGGGTACCCAGGGTTCGAATCCCTGTCTCTCCGCAAGATTTTCTGTGAGAGAAGGCAGAAAAAAAATATTGAAGCTAGTAGATTGAGGGCCGACACACCGGCTGGCCCTTCGTTTAAAATGTCTACTAGACATTTACACTCAGTCCGGGGTGTAGCGTAGCCCGGTTATCGCGCCGCGTTTGGGACGCGGAGGTCGCAGGTTCGAATCCTGCCACCCCGACTTAACTAGTTTCATCTAGTTGCATGACGTTGCAAATCACCTGATTTGCAACGTTTTATGTTTTTAGGGGGTCCAGATGAAACCTCATGAAACCATATAAAAACACCACTCTGGTGTCCAAATCGGGAATTGCTTACCACAGTATTTTTTGTACATTGAAGTAGCTTTAGAAGATATTTAACCCTGTGTTTTTTACTAATTTAAAGCTATGTAACATGTTAGAAAACAGTAGATTATCCGTCGTATTCGTTACCCGAAAACTCAACAAAGAAACAGGAAAACTAAAACTCTACGCCCGTGTCACGGTTGACGGAAAAAGAGCGGAATTCAGTCTAAATCGGGAATTGTCGGTGTCCCTTTGGGACGAAAAACGCAAAAGAGGGAAGGGATTTTCAAAGTACGTTATCTCCTTGAACAAGTATTTAGATCAAGTCTTTACAGGATTACATGAGGCGCATCGGCAACTTTTACAAGAAGAAGTTGACATCACTTCGGCGGGAATAAAGGCGCGTTACTTAGGGGAAGATGAAAAAGGTAAAACCCTACTTGATTTGATAACCTACCACAATACGGCTATGCTCACCGTACTTAGAAAAGGTACGATGAAAAACTATTACAGTACGGAACGTTGTATCAAAGAATTTTTGAAAGAAGAAAAGGGTGTTGAGGACATTCCGCTCAAAAAACTGAACTACGGTTTTATTGTTGATTTCGAACAGTATATCAGAAAGTATAAACCTGCCACTCGAATGGGTTGCGCCAACAACGGAACCATGAAACACATGGAGCGTCTAAAGAAGATGTCGAGATTGGCCGTGAAATTGGAATGGTTAGAAAAAGACCCATTCATAAACTTTAAACTTCGCTTTGAAAAAGTGGAACGCCAATTTTTGACGGAACGCGAGCTACAACTCATTGAAGAAACTGTATTTAAAGTACCAAGCACGCAACATATCAAAGACTTGTTTGTTTTTGCCTGCTATACAGGCCTGTCCTTTATTGATGTACAAGAATTAAAAGCCGACCATTTGGTAAAAGGAATGGACGGCAATGATTGGCTCTATACTAAACGAACCAAGACCGATGAACCTTTAAAAATTCCTTTGTTGCCAAAGGCCATGGAAATTATTGATAAGTATAAAGAAGACCCTGATTTATTCGAGAATGGCAGATTGCTGCCCATGTATAGTAACCCAATGATTAACCGAACCTTAAAGGATATTGCCAAAGTATGTGGTATTCGTAAAAAGGTAACCTTTCATGTCGCTCGACATACTTTTGCTACTGCTATTACACTTTCAAATGGAGTTCCTATTGAAACTGTTTCTAAGCTTTTGGGGCATACCAAGTTGTCTACAACCCAAATTTATGCTCGGGTCGTTGAGAAAAAAGTTGGGGAGGATATGCAGAATCTGATGGCACATATGAGGCAAAAGAATTATAGGGCTGAGGAAGTTTCTTAGGTTGTACTATAATGTTCCGCGTTATGTAACTTGAGCTTTGGTTAAAAGCGAAATTTGTTACTATCTTCTTTGATTTTTTTCTTTCTCAACTTTCTTCTCAAAAGGTAATGGAATACTTATTATACGAGCCGACGGTAGGAGGGGAGTGTAATGTGTGTAGAATGGCTCATTGATTGTAATTTACTTTTCTTACTTGTATTTCACGCTATTTTATTTCCCATTCACGACATTTTCTTGTTTAGAATACTGTTTTTCAGATAGTTTAGGCTTATCGAATATTTAATTAAAAACAATATTATGGAACAAAAAAATGAATTTGTCATTGAAAGTAGACCCATTCAAAAAGAGTTAAAGTTAAAACCTATATCGGCGTATTTAGCTGAATACAAAGGATATTATGATTTACTAATTTCCGATTTAGAAAATTCGCCCGATCCATTTCCTATTAGATTGGCTAGATTTAAAGTTGAATTGGAAAATTTAAAAGCTCAATTCAAGAATGAAAGAATATTAGAGTTTCAAAGTAAATCCATTACTTTAGGAGTCAGTCATAGTTGTACCAAGGGTTATAGAGGAGGAACTAAGAAATGTGGATGGAAATTTGTTTCTCCCAATCATCCATCTATGTATACAACCACATCATGGTTTTCACTTTCCGGTCAAGCAAAAAGAACAGCGGTTCATAACGATGGTAGAAGTGCAGGTATCTATCAAAGTAAATCTGGGAAAGGAAGGATATCAGGAACTTTGACCGCAATTTTTAGATTTCATCCTGATTTCATTGCCACATATTCAGAAGAAGACGTGGACAGTCTTTTCGCAGATATAGTCGATGAACCTTTCTTTGAAGAACTTAGAAACGAGGGGAAAGAATTTGAATACAGAGATTATAAAATTACTTAAGAAACTAGAATAGAAATTAAAATCATAAGACATGAAAAAAGTAACTTTTAATGTGGTTCTGAATGAACCAGAACAGCTAGTACATCTAGACTTATTCGACCCAGTTTTGGGGTTTTTAGTATTTGGGCATTTTACAGGTATAATGATGAATATTGATAAATTCAAGATTACAGGAGTTAGTTTTTATGTCCGACAAGCAGATACTACAATTTGTCTTAGTCCCGATGATGAACCGGCATATCTATATCCTGAAATCATGAACGTAAGGTATTTGGATGAGAATGATGTTGATAATCCAGAAGATATCAAGCAGATAAAATTTGAATTCCGTAAGACATCTTCCAATATCAAACCAAGTCAAGAATTCTATGAAATCCCTAATTTTATTGTTCGTCGTGGGGAACAATTAGATTTGGATTTAACACCTATTGATTTCGATGGTCGTCGGTCATGCGATGAAAAAAACATTAATGGTCATATATGTAACATTAAGTTCTTTTTTTAGAGTGAGAATCTGGCAATATTATATCATCCTTTTAGCTTGTCTAGGCTGTAAGAATAGCAATCTTGATTCAAATAAAATGGTAGAATTAGAACGTATGTTGAATCATATTTCCAATTATGATATTGCCAGAGTTAATTCTACTCTTGATTCTATCCCCTCTTCTTTCACAAAAGACTTATTTGAAGTTGAACTTAACTACATATTAACTGGTAATACTAGCGAGGATTTCTTTGGAACTGTACCTCCTAAATTTGAAACAAAGGAAGGAGAAATTTTTTACAATTATAGCTTTGGAGATTTTCTATTTAGGAAGTCAGAACCTATTGACACTTTAAGCTTTAAATATTATGCAAAAGCTTATTCCATTGCTAAGGAAGAAAATCAAGATGAGTTAACAATAGAAACTCTCAAAAGAATAAATAACTATTTCAAGAAGTATAATCTAGGTCTTAATGATGGAAATAAGAGTATTCATAAGTATCAAAAATATCAAAAAGAGCTAAAAGAGCTTGCTAAGGACTCTGTTGATGTGTTCTGGGCTAAATACTATGATATTCACTTGAAAATGCTTAAAGTTTTTAATAAGGACCTAACCACTAGCTCATTAACAACACAGGATTTTGAAACGGCTCTTAGTCTAAGCCCGGATGAACCATATTTTCAAGCAATTATCTATCAATTACAAGGAATTTACTACACTTTACTTTTGGAAAATCCAATTAAGGGAGCAGAATCAAATAAGTTTGCAGAAGAATATTATTTGAAATCAAATGTTTTTCCTGCAAAACGGGCACTGTTTGGATTGAATTTAAATAATGCAATTGCTGATGCTAAGAAAGGTAATGATGAGGGTGCGATTCATAAGTTCAAGGTAAATCTAAGACTTGTTCCTAATGAGAAATCCTATCATTTTGAGAGGCAATTTTCCTATGAACATTTGACCAATACATTTACCAAGCTTAATGAACTGGATAGTGTCAAATATTATAAAAATTTGACAAAAAAGTATCAAGATTCAATCAAAAGTGAATTGTTGGTTTTAGGTATTCATGAAATTGATAAACGTCACAATGTTTCACGACTACAAAAATTAGTAGGTGAGTTCAACCGACACAAATTAATTTATGGTATAATCATAATAATAATCCTACTACTTGCCTTATATTCCTTGTATAGGTGGGTTAAAGTTGATAAAATCAATAGACTTTTAAATGTTGAAAAAAAACTAACCTATGAAGAATTGGCAAAGGTTAAACAATTAGTAATTAAAGATAGTATTACACTAAAGAATAAAACTAAAGTTCAGTTAGATGAATTGATTTTTATAAAGTCGGATGACCATTATTTAGAATTGTACACTTCTAGCGGGAAAAAAGAATATGTGAGAGGTAAAATAAAAAATATATTAGACCAGCTTCCTCCAAATTTCAAACAATGCCATCGTTCCTACATAGTAAATTACAATAAGATTAGGAATACAACACATAACAAGATATTATTAGAGAACAATCAGTTCATACCACTCTCAAGAACTTTTAAAAGCAACTTCTAAAATATTTTCGAAATTGACTTAACCAACACTTATTTTGCGAGCCGACGATAGGAGGGGAGTATAATGTGTTTGGAATGGTATTTTACTACAATTTTTAATTGTATTACGGAATTTCGTAAATCATTACTTATTAATATTTCTTACTTTTGAGACTTAATATCTCTTCCCCAAAACCTACCCTTAAATAATTAGAAATTTAGTTCATCGAATTAAATTACTCTAGCGTAGCAATATAAACATGTCAAAAGAATCTTGGTACATAAATGAGTCAGAATTGGATGATTACCAAATTCCGATAATTCAAAAGAAAATGAGTAGTTCCTTTATTGTTAAAGGATGTGCAGGCTCAGGAAAAACGGTACTGGCTTTATGGAAAGCTAGGGAAATTGTTGATTCAGGGCTTGGAAGTTATTACGTTATCGTTTATACGAAAGCTCTAAGGCAGTTTATAAATGATGGTGTAAAGGAAATAGGCCTATCTGAAGGAAATGTTGTACACCTACATAACTGGAAAAACAAATTAGATAAACCTGAGGCAGATTTTATTATAATTGATGAAGTTCAAGATTTTACCAAAGAGGAATTAACTGAACTCCAAAAAGCAGCAAAAAAAGCGCTAATTCTTTTTGGTGATTCTGCGCAACAAATCTATTTAGGTTTAAAGGATGGACTAATGACCATTGAACAGATTGCACACCACACATCTTTATCAATGGAACAACTTGTATTAAACCATAGGTTACCGAAAAAGATAGCTAGGGTAGCAGAACTTATTTGCTCAACTGATGATGTGTTAGAAGGCAGATGCACAAAGGAAGGGCCAAATAAACCATTTTTAGTAAAAACTAGTTCTTGGGAAAGTCAATTAGAGTTTATAAAAGATACTATTGAAGAACGCGGATATACTGATGTTGGTATTCTATTCCAGAATAATAAACTTGTAAAAGCAGCAGATGAATATTTCAAAAAGGAAAATTTTTTAGTAGAAGCTAAATATGGTTTGAGTCTTAGCGATAGTAAATTCAGCTTGAACTTTCACAGCGAAAACGCTAAACTTATGACTTACCATAGCTCCAAAGGATTACAATTTGAAGCTGTTTTTATACCCGGTTGTTCGATGGAAAGTTTACCTGGTGGAAATACAAATCCATTGTATGTTGCTTTTACTAGGACATACCAAGATTTATTTGTCATATATTCAAACTCGGTTTCCGAATTACTAAATAAAATACCTTTAAACCTCTATGAAGTAATTGATTTATCAATAGAAGATGATAATTTACCTTTTTAAATAATTTGATGGATAAGTTCTATTACATACCTGTAAACAGCCTAAATCTTAATAATATGCTCTCTTCTGAAAGTATATCTCCTCCTTCATTTTATAAAGAAAGAGAATATGGTTACAAAAGATTTGAACCAACAGTATTAAGCCCATTTAAAAATTCGCTATTGGCTTACAGCTCAATACCCTTAGGTTCAAAATATAAGGGAGACAAAGAAGAATATGATATTTTTATTCGAGTACCAAAGTCATTTTTAATAATTGACAAACAATATGAGGTAAAATCTCAATTAATTATTCAGATTAGCCAACCTGTCTATATTGACTGGATTGAATGTTCAATACTAATTCCTAGCGCATCACAAAAAGTAAGCTTAATTGCTTCAACCCGAAGAAGTCTTGAGTCTAAAAATGTCCAATTATACGCCAATACGATGGCTGTTTTTGGGACTGATTATCCTAAGTTTGATTGGAATGAATCTTATCTTTTAAATATAAAGGACTTAGCAAAATTAGATTATACATCCCTTTTACAAGACCAGAGGTATAATAAAATTAAAGGATTCGTGTATGGTTATATGTGCGGAAAACTTAAAGAGAGACCTTCTGAGCTTACGGAAAGCAAAAATCACATTTATAATTTTATAAATCTACTTTCAGGAGTTATGAATGAGCTTTCTAATTTGGTTAATAGGCCTAGCCGAAAAAGAGATCTGAAGATTTATGATGTTTTGAACGAGCTTAAAGTTTTAGGTGTTAAAATTAGTACACAACTTGATTCTAATCAAATAACAAACCATGACAATGATTTAAAATCAATGTTTGGCATAAATCAAGATGTTGTTGAACACCTTAAAACCTTAAAGTATAAAGACTCAAAACTTAGTATTTATCACATCGTAGAGGAATTTATAAAAAGTAAGGAAATACAGCTTTATTCTGTTAAGGAACTATTAGATAAACTTCTAACCAAACTAAAACAATTTATTAATTATCCAACACAAAGTGGATACCAACAATTATCAATCGATTTTGACTTAATTCAAAAAATAATTAAGGATAGATTAGGTCAAAGAGTACAACTGGAAATTTCTAATATTGAAGCTCAAACGTTTCCTTTTGTTGTTACATCAAATTGTTCAAGTATAGTTATCAATTTGAATGAAATTAGTGCTATCGATAATGATTTTCTGAATATTATAATTAATGAATTTTTAAGTAAAGTCAATGTTTCAACTACTGATGAAATAGCCCAATTAAGGAAAGAAATTGTTGTAAGTGTTGCGGAAAAAATAAAAAAGGAATATAAAGGTAAGAGCGTTTTTGAATTAGATTATCTGAGACTTCTACATAGAAGCATGGGAACAGTCGGTGTTGGTTTTAAACCACAAAAAACAAGTAAAAAATCTTTGGAAGGTTTGGCTTATTTTTTATCTAGGTATTCTAGTATAGATAAGCTACAAGATTATATGGATAAAAATGAATTTGCTAACATAAGCATTACTTACGGTATTTGGGGTGCGGCCTATGGATACGCAAACATTTCTAAGCTATTCTTAAAGCCATTAGATTTCAATGTTGATGCCAGGAATTTGATATTTGATTATTTTACGTTGGTTAGAGAAAAACTAGTTCAAGGTGAACATGATACAGTTAAGCCAATTGAACTAGAACTAACAAATAAAACACCTGAAAAAACTATTGAAGAAACTGATAATCAGTTCTTACAAATTATAAAAAACAATAAAAAGATAAATAAAAGGGATGAATGGATTAATGAAATAATGAAATGTCACAACGAAATATTGAGGAGGAAAGATAGTAATCCTTCATTTTTTGGAAATGAACTATTAGGTGATGATTTTAAAGCACTATTAACCAAATCTAGTAAAAATTTGAGTCAATTCGGAAAAGCAAAAATCGATGAAGCAGCTATTCTATTTTCGGAATATTTGAAAACATTAAAACGATAATCTAAAGTAAAAATGACCGCTGTAGACGTTTTTGATGTAAATGTAATTGAGATAGAAAATGGTAATTATATTCATTTAATTTCAATCGAAGATGTTACAGATCAATTGAAACAGCTCATTGATGATGAAATTGTGAATATATGTGAGGCTGATGTTGATTTCACTATAGATTTTGTTAAAAGTGATTTGAGTAGTTTTTTTAAGAATAAAGATAAGAATACAACAATGGGAGCGGTCGCCGAATTTATAATTCATTTATACTTAAAAACAATAGGATATCGTCAGGAGTGTTTATACCGGAACCTAGAAGAGGGCTCTATCAAAAAAGGGTTTGATGGATACTATTCTTTTCTATCTGAAGAATGGATAATGGAAAGTAAATCAGGTTCGATTACTACAGAAGCTATATCACACAAAAAAAAATTAAAGGAGGCATATTCGGGATTAAAAGCAATGTTAGCAGGTGAAACTTCGAACAATCCTTGGAAGAATGCACTTAACCACGCCAAACGCGTTGGTAGTAAAGAAGTCTTAATTAAAAACATCAGGAAATTAACTTTGATGTATAATAAAAAGGAGTACCCCAAAATAAAGGACCTAAACATAATACCTGCTTCTACAATTTATCATGATGGAAGTATAAAGCACGAAGATGATCGAGATACTATTATTATCGATGTAGCCAATAATCTTGAAGCAAATAAAATTAATGCTATTTGTATAGATAAAAAATCAATACAACAGGTAGTTGATTGTCTAACCAAATAGGTCATTATGTTGCCAAAAGCAGAAAGACAATTGACCCAAATCGGTAGGATTCCTGAATTCAAATTGGTTCTAGAAAAATTAACTACAAACGTTCAGCTCTCTAGAAGAGATGAAGAATATATATTAGGAGTTGCAATATTGCTTTTAGAAGAATTTCAGAAAGACAAACGGTTAAGAAGTTATGCAAACTTTGCATACTACATAATTCTAAAGTATTCTTTACAAAAAGAAGATTTTAAACCACTTTATGATTTATCAATAAATTTAGGTTTTTATCCTATTAGTGAGTCTATATTAAGACATGGTTTACTCGAATCTGAAAACATTGAAGATTTAATAATTTCAAGCGGTTTGTCTAAATTTAAAAATGTTGAAAACTATACAGAAACTCAAGAACAATACCTGAGAAGTAGGTCATTTCTTCAAGATAATTCAAATGAAAGATGCTATTTAGCACCTACTTCTTTTGGAAAAAGTTCAATCATTATTAGAACTATAGAAAGCTTTACAGCCGAAGTTTTAAAAATTGCCATAATTGTCCCGACAAAGTCATTATTGATGCAGACATACACGCTTATACGAAAGGCGCAACTTGGTATGAAAGTAATTATGCATGATGAAATGTATACTGGAGAAAAAAAGTTCATTGCAGTTTTTACACAGGAGAGAGCTCTTCGACTAATGAGCAGAAAAAGGTTGAGTTACGACGTGCTTTTTATAGATGAAGCGCATAACGTACTGAATGGTGATAATAGAAGTATTCTTCTTTCTAGATTACTCTCAAAAAATGGACACGAAAATCCAAATCAACGGGTAATATATTTATCTCCTTTAGTGGATGATATTGAAAATATCAAAATAACTGATGACCAAGTTATTACCACACATATTATTAATAACAATATTAAAGAACCCGAATTATATGAGTATAGACTGGGTAGTGAACTCTTTAAATATAACAGATATGTCAATCAATTCTATTCATTAGGGAAGCAAGGAAGCTTCATGAAATACATTATCAATTCGTCAAAAGATAAAAACTTCATTTACAATTATAGACCTATAAAAATTGAAGAATTTGCAAAGCAACTAAGTAATAGTTTAGATGAGATTAAAGGGAATAAGGAAATAGAAAGTTTAAGAAAGATCTTAGAAAAAGAAGTTCACAGTAAGTTCTATGCAATAGAGTATCTAAAATATGGAGTTGTTTATTTACATGGCCAACTACCTGATTTAGTAAAAGAATTTTTAGAATATAAATATAGAACAGAAACAAGCTTAAAATATGTCATTGCTAACTCGGTTATTTTAGAGGGTATGAATCTCCCTATAGAGAGTCTGTTTATTTTGAACACTAGGAATTTGAACGGAAAGAGTCTAGTTAACTTAATAGGAAGAGTGAATAGACTAAACGACATTTTTTCTAAAAAAGAAAACAATCTTATAAAATTACTACCTGACGTCCACTTTATGAATAATGAATTTCATCACAGGAAAGGAAGTAGTATGACGAACAAGATTAAGTTATTAAGGAATAGAACATTTAGTGATATTGTTAAAAACCCAACCCTTGCCAAATTTGACATTGATAAACAATCCAAGGGGAAAAATAATAAAGAAGGATACATAAAGAATGTTATTGCAATACAAGAAAACGAGAAATTTATATTTGAAATTTCGGATAATTTAGAAAATCAAATACGGAAGTATCTCATAGAATCAGGAATTGTGGAGTATTTTCATTATGATGATATGGATGAATTAGTAAAAAAATTGAGTAGAAGAGTTAAATTTCAAAGAATACAGAAAACTTTAGGAGAAACAAATGATTGGGACTCTTATACAATGTTAGAAAAAATCAATGTTTTTTTTATACTAAATTTTGATATAATTAAAGACTTTGAAATTATTAGACTTGGTAATGAGGCAGCAAGAAATTATTACGAAAACTTCATACTTATTGGTAGAAAAAGATCCCTAAAGCAAAATATAATTTCACAAGTAAAGTATTTCAAGACGATTGCAGCAAGTGAACAACCAAAATTTTATTTTGGAGAATCCTATGGAGAAGTTAGTTTGAACGCTGGTGGTAAGAATAAAATTTATATTGATTTATCAGGTCAAAATGAAAGCAAACTAATCAATTTGGCAATCGTTAAATTGAAAATGGAAGAAAATTTTGTGAGTTTTAAACTAAATAAATTTATTATCATGTTATATGATTTTGATTTAATAACAAAGGAAGAGTACAATTTGTACATATATGGAACAACAGATGAATCAAGAATTGAGCTAACTAAATTTGGATTAAGTATTAGTTTGATAAATCGCTTAGCTGATGATGGACAATTAACAAATTTAACTTTTGACGATTATAATAATCTAGTGGCTAATGATAGCTTTATGTCATTTATCAATGATGAGGATGAGCTTTATAAATTTGAGGTTATGAGATATTTGAATTGAACCAAAAAGATTAATATATGACCAGAATGAAACGGCTTAAGAGAATTTTGGCAAAACAATAGGCGAGGGCGCGAGAAAATAGATGCGACCAAAGGTGCATTTGTTTTTCGGCGAGTTGATGCGGCTGCCATTCCAGCAATAAGATACTTGAATAGAGCAGGGGGGCTCAGAACTAAAAAGCCCAACGGTCACCAGCTCGCTCCAAGCTAAAAATGTACTTGGGTACATTTTCTTTACGCTCGGCCCTGTTCCAAAATTATCTGTAAGCCTTGATTTTTTTGTTTCTTTTTTTATCAAGAAAAAAAGAAAAGACACTTTTATTATATGTCAGAATTTCAAAAGCAAGCAGAATCTATTTTAAAATCAGAAATGACTAATGCATGGCTTGAAATCAACGAAAAGGAAAATGGGAGGGAAGGAGTTGATTTTTTGGTTAAAAGCCCAAATCGCAAGGAATCTGAGGTTTTTCTTAAACGAGGTTTTGAGTCGAATCTTAAATTTATAATTTATGGATTGAAAAACGCATACCGTTAATAATTTCCGACAACAAAGGTTCACAGTCATTTTGAGAATAATTTGAGATTGATTCTCCAATTAATCGTTCAGTGTACTCCTTCCGGTCGGCAGCTAGTAAAAGGCAAAAATCAATGAAATTGTCAGGGTTAAGGGCAACGGATTTTCCGCTTTCCGTTTTCACTTTAATTTCCCCCAATTTTTTGATGGAATTTGCTTTTTTAGCACTGTAAGTTAGTCCTCCTCTTAGACAATATATAAGATCATCTGCAGTGAATATTTGATTTATATAATCTGCTTTAAAATCAAAGTTGTTTGAACTAGTACTGACTTGATTCAATTTATAAAGTGCTAAGAGTGAACAACCGAGGGAATCTAGAGCTTCTAGTTGTAATTTGAGTGGATTAGAAGTATTGTCTTCATATCTACTCAGGACGTGGTCGACAATTTCCATCTTTTTTTCTTGAATTGATTCTTCTGTTAATTGGTAAAGAATGGAATAAAATGATGTATTGCTAAATTCTTTAAAATACTGATCGATTGATAAATTTTCTCGTTCCAGAACTTTATCACCCAATTGTTTACGCCATCCATATGTTAAGTTTAAATTTTTCAATCCATCTTTAAATACTTTAGGAAGTTGATTTGTATCTAAACCATTTAACTCAATTTCTCTATAAAAGTGAAGTCCCTGAACCCCAAGTCCGGCCTTATTCTTCCATTCTCTAAAAGACTCAACGAATTGATTAAAGTCATTCTCTTTATTTACTGATCCTAGTCTTCGTGGCATATGGGGCGGGTGGTAGGACCAATTTGGGGCACGAAGTTGCATAACTGCTCTGTTAACATGAAAAGATCCAGGAACTTTTTCAGGATAGTTAAATTGACCAATAGTTGATAGCCTTATCAATTCCGGTACAAGTATTTTGTAGTTGGTGAATTTGCCCTTCAAGAAAGTTATCTCATGAATTTTTATGGAAAACACATCATTGATGTCAAATTTCCCATACTTAACTTGACCACTCCTCCCCACGAATTGATTTGTTTCACTACTTTGGTTCTGAAGGACTAAAGTTTCCAATTCTCCTTTGAAATTATTTATTTTAATATTTCCATCGGTTATTTTTCCAATAATAACTTTGGATTCAATCACTCCAAGTTCCTTTGCAAGAGTCAGCAAAAAATTATTCGAGGCTGGCCCATCTTCCATGAACTTTCTTTTCTTTCCACCAATGCTATCAGAAAAAATATTTCTTCCCGTGAATGTATATAATGAGTAATCAGTGACATCGTTAGCTAAACCATACCCAATTTGATTGTCATTTGAGATAAGTGTAATTTTGTTTTTAAATTTCGAGTTATCCCATTTAAAAATGTCTCGGAATTTATCATTCATTTCCAAATAAATTGAAGACAACAAACCGTAAAATAGCTTATCATATTTAATAAGCCCCTGTTCAATAACTTCACAACTACTAATTCGCTTCAATAAATCACTTGTCTGTAAAGCTTTTTGTAGTATTGAAGAATTTATGAATTGGGATTTGGTGCCAAATTCTAGAGATCTTAATTCAGGAAATGCTAGCTGATATTTATGCAGTAAATCTGAGGCCCTAAATAATAATGGGATATTGGGAATATTGTTCTCTAGATTTTGGCCAGTAATAATGTTATACATAATATGACCACCACTTATGACATCATATAAATTGGAATATTTATAAGGTTTGATTTGGCCATTTTTTCTTTGACCAAAAAATGATGAGGATATGTCTCTTCCTTTCTTAAAATTAAAATTGAAAGAAGTATACTTACTATTATCAGTGTTGCTGATAGCGAAACTATGAATCGTGTTTAGTTTTTCTTTTATATCTCTAAAATCTTCTTCTTTCAAACTTTCATTGTTCTCTTCTTTTCTGTGAACGTAACCATCTAGGGTATTTGATGGACTATCCAAAAATGTTGATATTTCGGTCTCACTAAAATATAGAGCTAATTTCTCCTCGACGCTTGACCTGAGATCTTTAATATCATCGCTCAATTCATCTAGTTTTGCAGAATTGGTTGATAGTTGATTTATAATATCAGTCAATCTTGACAAGATATATAATTGATTTTCCTCAAGTCTATATTGATTATAAGCCAAATTTTCTATTCCTTCGGATAACTTTATAATATTTTTATTTATTATTTTCAAAGTTTCCATGATTATCTCATGTGAAGATTTTCCTTCATCCCCGAGAATTGAAGAATATTGACTCATGAGTGAAAACCCAATACCAGCCCACCCGGCCGGACCAATCGCAGACAAGCTACCATAAAGAGCTATTGCACTTATTCCTGTGTTAAGAGTGGCGTCCAACATCTTTGCAAATCGTGGTCCAAATTGTTGTCCCATAACATTGACCATTAAAGAAGCGGTACCTCTCATGAGCACAATACTATCATTGAGTTCATTTTCGTCAATTGGTTCTTCTTCATTTAAATTTTCAGTATTCTCATCAAATGTTGATTCTAAATCTGATTTTAAGTTTTGTAGCATATTACCAGCTTCTTCTTCAGTCATGTCTTTTTCTACATAAGCATCAATATTTTCTTCTTGGTTATGATATTTTGAATTCAATATTTCTTTTTGTTCATCTAAAGAAGGATTGAATTTAAACTCCTCGAATTTTAATTCATCTGAATTTATAAATCTGTCATAGACGTCTGGTGATTTTTGGCGACTAAGTATTACATCAACCAGTCTTAGCTTGGCCATCAATTCTTGTTTCTCATAAGTGTAAGACTCGTTTAATAAGTATTCACCAATTCCAGAGTAATACTCAGCTGAAACGCCAAAACCCAAAGCAGATGAACTTAAAAATGAAAGACCTGGAACTCTATTTCCTATAAGCAAAACTAAAAAGCCCCATCCCGCTCCTGCCCAACTTAGGCCTTTCGCTATCCTTTTAGCGTGCTCAGACTTTCGACTTAAGTTGGTGATTGGAGAACCACCATTATTATTATAAACTTCATTGTAAAGTCTATTTACCTCTGCGGTAGCCTTTTCGCGATCAGATTTTTGTAATGATTCGAATTGAGTCAAAACAGTGAATACTTCGCTTGAATATAATTCAGTCTCATCCCAATTTTCATCGTTGTCAGTTTCATCATTTGAACATCCAAATAATTGTATCAAAAGGGAAGGATAAAAAAGAATCGGAGTAGCAGTTGAGGCGACCTTTAATAAATTTCTACGGTTCATAATTAACAGGTTGAAATATTTGATTTAGTTGTGGACTTAAGTTAATAAATTATGGTCTACAATTTCACACGGTTATAATCTAAAAGCTTATTTTTAAGTGTTTTCTTCACACCGTATCAGTTCAGTTTCGACAATAATTCCTTCTTCCCATAGTACTTGTATGCAACATGATTTAGTTAAAAAAGAGGAAGGTCAGAAGAAAATGCGGGCCGGTAGGGAAGTGAATTTGTGATTAATACAAAGAACCATTACCCTGGGCTTTGTGTTAGGGCGTGAAGCGCCCAGTGGTAGAGCCACAAGACTTAAAGGGAGCGGGGAAGCCTATTTTCTTCTTGATTTTTTGTTTCTTTTTTATCAAGAAAAAAAGAAAAGAGACTTCTTTCAACGACGTACTGGTGAATGCCAACGCTACAACTGGCCCAAAATTTCAGAGATACTTAATCTCTAAAATTTATGCTCTATTTTACATAATGTTAGAAGCACCTGAAGAAAAGCTTCAAACAAGACGAGAGGTTAGCAAGGGCTAAGAAATTATCTCGCAGAGTAATTTTTAGCTGTTGCGGTAAGCTGACGAGAATGTCGTAGAAAAAAATCTTGCAGACATTTCCTCGAATACTGGAATTTTAAATCAATCTAAAAGGCTAGCTTTTAAATGGCGTTGGCAAGCGATGGCAAATTGTGTTTAAAATAAATTGCCTGAACAATTTGATTTTAAAAGCAATCGAGCGCTTGGTAGCGGCTATTTTACATAACGGCAAATTATGAGTACAGACGAAAAGTTTGTCATCAGGGTTGACGAATTTCGAAGTTTAGAATAATTTTTCTTTTGTGCGGAAAAATTTCTCCTAGCGTAAATTAAACAGGTTGATGACCCTGTTAGTAATACTCTTAAAAGCTATAATCGTGAGGGATATTTTACATAATAGAATTATGGCTTACAGCTAAAGGGTTAAAGATGAAATACTTATAAATCAATCTGTATCATAATTTTTGTTATGTAAAACTAGAAAGTGTTTTATGCTGTGTTAACTTCCCAAACTCCTGCGGAAGTCGGGAAAACCTTTCACTCCAATCCTCCCCAAGCGGACATGCTTCGCCCGTCCGCTTGGAAAGTCTTTCCGTTCCTGTTTTCCCGACCCCCTCGAAGCCGCGCGAAAGAACAAGCGACGAAAGGTCGCTTGACCTTTCTTCTCCCTGCCCACAAAGTTTTGGTCGTTTTGGCGACTTTCTAATATCATTTCATCTAAAATATAACCAACGATATCTTTCATTTACGGGCATCTGTTTTCATTTAGTTTCATATCTTAAAATATTGATTTACAGATAGTTGAAATTATTCTTGATTAATTATATTTATCTGCTAGAGCAGATAGCAAGTTATGTTTTAAGCAGCTTAAAACGACTACTTCTGGCGAAGTGAAAAAACGTAAAACTCAATAAAACGCACAGAAAGAATGGCAACCAACAAAGGCGGAAGAAAACGCTTGGGCGACAGGAAACGAAAGCACACGATAACGTTGAGGTTCAATACTTCTGAACTGCAAAAAGTGAAGATTTTATTGGAATCATATAATCTCGATTTTGGCAAACGTGGAACGGTAGGGCCTTTTTTAAGAAGGCTGATTTTGAACAGGGAAATGGTAAAGGAAAAAAGGATTCCCGATGGTATTTCGAACCTTAGCTATCAGTTGAACAAAATCGGCACCAACATCAATCAACTGGTGAAACTAGCCAATTACAAAAACATGCGCAGTCCTAATTCGAACCTTGAGCGGGAAGTCGGAAAAGCTAACGAACTGATGAACGAATTGGTCGGAACCCTAAAAACAAAAAGCTAGAAATGATAGCACGTATCCTGTATCGGCAAAACGTACATGGAGTGCTGAACTATGTGTTCGGAAAAGGGAAAAGTAGGGTTCTCGGCTTCCAGAACACGTATTCCGATACCGATACGGACAGGGAATTTTTCACAAACGTCTTGTGCCATTTGGGCAACCGCCACGATTCCGAAAAGAGATATGTGCATACGACCATTAACCTCCCTAGAGAAGAACATTTGAACGACAGGGACTTTTTTGAACTCTCCAAAAATTATATGGAGCACATGGGCTATGGCGAACAACCCTTTGTCGTGGTGCGCCATAACGACACCAAGCACGAGCATGTGCATATCGTTTCCACGACAATAAAAGAGGATGGTTCCATTATAAACCTCTCCAACGATTTTAGAAGGAATATGGCCACCCAAAAACACTTGGAAAAGGAGTACGGACTCTCGCCATCCCCAGATAGCAAGGAGCAAAAGGAACTACCCGTTTACGAGGTTCCCAAAATCAATAAATCCGATGTAAACGGTATCAGGTTCTACATACAGGACATCCTGAACAATACGCTTCAAAAGTACAATGTAAGAAGTTTTGACGAACTCGCCGAACTAGTAAAACCGCACCATATTATCGTAAGACCTGTGAAAAGGGATAATGGGCGAATAGGGGTTTCCTATGGTGTCTCCATAGAGAACGGTTACAGATCTCGGTTTATAAACGGTTCAACAGTGCATCCAAAATTAAGTGGCCCAAAACTGCAAAAAGTCTTTGCGCGCAACCAAAGTTCCAAATTACTGCCCATGGTCAAAAAACGATTGGAAAAACAGATAATAACCACTTATAATTTGTTCAAGACCATAAACCTCGAACAGCTACCAGATATCCTAAAATCTTATCAAAAACTGGATTGCAAGGTCGATTTAAGTAAAGAGGGAAAGGCCATTGATTTTAGCATCTATGACAAGTCGGGATATGTGTTAAGGGCCAATGAAATATCCAATCACATCGAAATCCATCAAAACCCAAAACTGTTCGAGAGCGGATATACCCAAATGGACATCGAAAATGACCAGTTACGGTTAGAGTTTAAGAAATGTATCAGGGAGGCTTTCAAAATGACGTATCGAAACACAAGAGGTAAGATGCTGTTTTCCGAACATATCGATAGAATCCCGAACAGAATGGTATTGGATGCAATGGCAGAATCTGAGCGTTTTATGTTCCTAAAGAAATACTTGCATACCGATAAAGGGAACTTGGGCGCATTGGTAAAGCTCCAATTTGACGAGACAAAAGATGAACTCCAAATTGCGGAGTCCACAAGGGAAGAAAAGCAATTGAAGGAAAAAGCGGAACTGATCAAAACGGTTATCGCCAGTACCCTGTTCGACCTAAAAGCAAAGAAGGGTTTGCGATTGGAACTTCTGGAAAGTTTAGGGTTGAGGTATAGCGGTAGGGCGATACGGCATGTCAATTCTTCAAAACATAGGGTCAATCTGGATATGGGGAACCTGCAACTGCCCGACCGCATTAATTTTCATGCTTCCGCCGGATTCGTCAAGGAGAACCAAAAAGTAATGGACGGGCTTTTGAACCAGAGAACAGAAAAGGAAATCGCCCTAAACCCGATAGCCATCTTTTTGCCTTTGATGTTTCCGGACCTTTACGAAGCCATGGCACGAGAGTACCGGATAGAGTTCGAAATCCTGAGCATAAAGGCGTACATGAAGCACGCACAACACGACCTTGGGCATTTTGAAAAATCTCCCGAAGATTATATTCGGTTCTTCAATATGAGGGGGTTTTGTTTCAAGCAGCGGGAAGGAAAGCTGTACATCAATTCCATGTATTCGGAAGTCAATGTCTGGGTAGAGCTTGCACCCAAAGTCCAGGCCTATCTTTTATCCTCGAATGGCATTAACAAAGCATTGGAAAACCAACCCAATGTTTTACAGAACATCAAAAACAGCGGTCGAGACCATTTGAAATGTTTGTGGACTTCCTATTTGATTGAAAGGGGGCAATACAAAAAGGCGGCATACCTAATGCTTTTGGAATCGGCCAAGGCTAATCTTCCTATCGAAATCCTGGACTTCCATTTGGACAATGGACTGAGGGAAACCTTGCGAGAGGTTTCAAGGCAACGCTTGAATACCGAACGGGCGCGACTTTTAAGAAAAGGTCTGTATGTTTTGAACACTCTTTTAGGAAGCAAAAAGCCAAAAGAAGAAGCCGTCTTCAATGGGTTCAAAGATGAACTTACTGATTATTCGAAACATAAAGCGAAGGGGATTTCGATGTGACCTTTGCCAAATTGGTTCGGTCGGAAGGAGCTAGTGCCCTGAAGGGCACTTTTTGTGGGTAGGGGGAAGAAAGAAAAACCACGCTTTGCTTTTTTGATTCTTTACTAATAAATAATTTTCTAAATTTATAAGAACGACCAATTTGATAATAAACTACAAAAACCGGACAGGATCACGCGCAAAGTTTTAGGTAAGATTTGGGTAGGATGTGGCAAATTCTATGGCTATTTAGGTGTTGATTTGAAATTTACTTTTCAATTTTTTGAGCTGTTCGCTGTGTTTTTCTGCGTTTATTTCTTTTAGTTTTTGCAAGTTTTGAAGTTTCCATTGTACAGCGGGGTAGTCTTCAAAATTGTATAAACTCCAATCGGGAGTGCCGTTTTCAAAACTCAATAGAAATTGTTTGTCAGCGTCGGTCAGATTTTCATGGATAGTTTGAAGAAGTAGATTCCGAGTAGCTTCAAAATCTTCATAAGTAAAAAGTTCATCGCTCATACCGTCGAATTGATTAGCCATTGCTTTTCGTTGGTCTACTAAGTGAGGGTACAACATTTCATAAATAGGTCGCTTGCTACCCAAAAGACAAAAGAGAAATCCTGTTTTTATTTCTTCTTCAAAGCCTTCATTCTGTAATAGGTTTTTTATGTCAAATAAATCCCTAGGGTGTTGTCGGTCAAGAGCCGCACAAATTTTACCTCCGTATAATTGCCCAATGGGAATAACTGGAATGGCGCAAAACGCATCAAACTCATTTTGGGCTTTCTCACAAAGTTCCATTTCTGATGCTGGTGCAATAATGCCACGCATGGCTTGACTTACTTCGAGTTTTATTTGTGCTTGTCTGTTTGAAATTAAAAGTTTGAGTTCTTTTTCTTTATGCGTTACCTGAACGTTAGGAACTACTGATTCAACAGTAGCCTTGATTCGCAATAGTGCTTTTGAGATATTTGAAAAGGATGTCGCCCTATCCTCCACGGGAATATAGGTCAAATCGATATCCACGGAAAGGCGTGGCATATTTCGAACAAAGAGATTGATCGCCGTTCCTCCGTGAAGTGCAAAGCAGGATTCCTTAGCTACTTCTGGAAGAACGCTTAACAATAGTGAAACTTGTGATTTATAATTCGCCATTTACTAGTTCTTTGGGGACCGTGATTTTATACTTCGAATTGTAGGCGCCATTTTTTACGATACTTCGCTTACCACTTCCCAAATCTATTTTTTCGAGGTTTATATGTTTTACCCAACTATGGTTTGCTTTTTCAGCTAAAAATAAAAACAAGCGTTTTACCTTTATAGAGGTACAGCTTTCCAATAGTTTTTGAACAAGATTTGGTCTAAGGTTATTTAACCCTTCCATTAATTGGTAACACTCCACCAATTCCTGATTTTTTGGTGCTAAAAAGAGGCACTCTAATAGTGCCCTTGCTGCACTTGAAACTTTTATCGAGAACGTTTTTAGTTCTATATCTACAAGTCCTATTTCGGCTGGCAAAAAGGAAGAACTATGGTAGTCTATTTTAACTCCCCAATCATGTTTTAAAAACCATGTGGGTAGCTTTTCATCCTTACCGCCAAAAACGATAACCTTTTTTGGAGACAGTTCTAAGTAATGTGCTTTTCCAAGTAAAGAGAGGGCGGTCTTGCCTGCTGGGTGTATAAATTGACATGCCTGTTCTTGAAGTGCGTAGATTGCTCCCTCATAGGTTACATCATCGCCTGAACGTATCATAGCACCTGTGCCTATTGATTTTAGCCAATCGCTATTACGATATCGTTTTTGTAAATCGAGGCTATACCCTTGTTTTACCATCCATGAAGATAGATACACGATACCTGTAGGATGTGTGCTGAGCAATTGGTTTATTTTTATTCTCTTATCGGTACTCATAGTACCAATTTATATATTTTTTTAAACCTATGCAAAAAAATGGTTTAAAAATAATTGATTTTAGGTACTTATAGTACTTGTAATGGATAATTTATAAACTTTAAAGCCAAACTTAAGATGGTTTACATGCTGGGCTAATTTTATTCGGCATTTACCCTGACTTTGTTACAAATGATCTGTAGAAATTCGCTTTAGAAGCCTTTCCTAAAACAAGATTTTTATTACTTTCAAAATAATTTTCAACTAAAATGAGTATTAATATCCCCAAAAATATTATTATTGAGGATAATATTACCCAAAATGAAAACTAAAAGAGCTATCCTACTTCCAAAACATCAAAAGATAATGGAACAGGTAGGGGAAAATATCAAACTGGCCCGAAAACGACGAAAGCTTACAACCATTCAAGTATCTGAACGAGCTGGGATAGATAGAAAGACTTTGTATCAAATAGAAAAGGGTAAGCCAAGTGTCAGTATTGGTGCATATTTTAATGTGTTGAGAACTTTGAGATTGCAGGATGATTTTTTGAAGTTGGCAGCAGATGATGAATTTGGTAGAAAACTCCAAGATTTGGCTTTATAAGTAAATTCAATATATGTCGATAAAAATTAAAAATTTCGACATATATTTGTATTGTGTCGATGTCATCGACATATTGATATACATATGTCGAAATCATGTACAACCCAAAAGCACCCCATAACGATTTACCCTTAGTACCGCCAACGATTGAGCTTGAAACCAAAAAGGTTCTAAAGCAGGCCATTGCCGCTACAAGAGTTTTGGCCGAACTAAAGGGTAGGGCCGATGAAATTCCCAATCAATCAATATTGGTCAATGCAATTACCTTACAGGAAGCAAAAGACAGTTCCGAGATTGAAAACATAGTTACCACCCAAGACAATTTATATCAGGCGTTTACGGCCAAAACAAATACGACCGATGCCCAGACCAAGGAGGTTTTGAGGTATCGACAAGCGCTATGGGAAGGTTACAACAACTTGGATAAAAGACCACTTTCAACAAATACATTTATTTCCATTGTACAGACCATCAAAGAAAACAAGGCCGGTATACGAAAAACTACAGGTACTCGAATAACGAGCAACGACAAAACTATTTATACACCACCAGAGGGCGAAACCCTTATCAGGGACTTGCTAAAGAATTTAGAGGATTTTATCCATTCAGAAAACGACTTGGATGATCTGGTACGATTGGCGGTAATGCATTATCAGTTCGAGGCTATACATCCATTTCCCGATGGTAACGGAAGAACCGGACGTATTTTGAATATCCTCTATTTGGTCGAAAAGGGTTTGTTGGATACGCCAATACTTTATCTGAGTAGGTACATCATAGCGAACAAAAATCAATATTATAAAAAACTACGGGCAGTTACCGAAAAGCATGATTGGGAAGGATGGATTTTATATATGCTAAAAGGAGTCGAAGAAACCGCGATCTATACCCTACAGAAGATAAATGCCATAAATTCGCTCATGCAAGAAACCATTTTATTGGCCAAGGAAAAATTACCCTCTCGTGTGTATTCAAAGGAATTGATAGAATTACTCTTTGAGCAGCCTTATTGCAAGGTTAAGTTTTTGGTAGATAAAGAAATCGCCAAACGCCAAACCGCGGCAGAATATTTACAGGAGTTGGAGAAAATAGGCATCCTAAAATCGCAAAAGATAGGAGTGGAGAATTTATTTTTGAACGTAAAATTATTTGAAATACTCAAAAGTTAGAAGGGAACATAAATCTGATTTGAAGTAATCCAGATTAATTTTACCCTGACTTTGTTACAAGAATTGCAAAAATTTACCCTACTCTGTTACAATTTGACGGATACAGATATAAAAATTGTTTTACTCTTGGATTAAAAAGGAAGCTTTTGCAACCAAATACAATTAGATGAAATCGTATGAAAATATTCCTTATTTTTATATTGTAAATAACACAAAATAAGTACGTTCTTTAGCTACTATTTTGGTCAAGTGTCCATATCGGGGTTTGATTTAAATAAGTACGGTTAAAATACTGAAAACCAATTATTTGTAACGATACGTGGCATGCTGCCACCCCGACTATATTTTTTAAAATCCTGATAATCAATTGATTACCAGGATTTTCTGTTTTTATAAGCTACCACAAAAGGGACCAAAACACATCAAATTTTATTTCAAAGGTGTCCTATTAGGTGTCCTATTTTATCTTGTTCTTAAGGAGGGTCTGTAAATAGGGGGCTTTAACAATTGTATTCTCGGGGAACCCCGATTAGAACCAATAAAACTTTACCGTAATAGGTATGGTTTTTAACTTACTTTAAGATAGACTTTTTGTATGCACATAAAATTTTGACCTACTACTCATTCTATACATTTGCATAATCTGATATATACTGAAATTATATCGCTAATTAAACCCTATTCCGATTCGTAGAATTGCGAACCACAAGAAAGGACTTCAAAATCTTTTTTTTGTAACCCTCCTCTTTGTTATCGATTTGTTTAAATATCAAGTTGGCCGATTCTTCTCCCATAACTAATGCCGGTTGGTCTACGCTGGTCAAGGAAGGTTCCAAAAGTTCATCGACAGGTTCATTGTTAAAGCCGATAATAGCAATGTCTTCTGGTATCTTTAATCCTCGTTCCTTTGCTGCGACCATTAACCCAATAGCCATCTGATCGCTATAGGCCACGACACCATCTGGGGTTATAGGCGAGTACAGTAATTTTCGGGCAGCACTCAATGTACTTTGCTTCTCGAAATTAGCATAGACCATAAAATCGGTATATGGCTCCAAACTACTTTTTTGCAAAGTAGATTTGAATCCCGCCGCTCTGACCTTATTGATTTGAAGTATTTCAGGTCCACCTAGATAAGCAATTTTTTTACACCCTATGGCAATGAGATGCTCCGTCGCGTCACAAGCGGCTTTGTAATTATCGATGACCACCTTGTCCGTTTCAACCTCGTCACATTGACGGTTAAAAAAAACCAACGGAATTTTTCTGTTTTTCAATGAATCGAAATGACTGAAATCGGTGGTCTCGCTCGCCAACGAAACGATAACTCCCGCTACTCCCAAGTCCACTAATTCGTGTACAAGGCTTTGTTCCCTTTCTTGTGATTCGTTCGATTGGCAAACAATAATATGCATCCCCCTTGTTTCGGCTACTTTTTCTATACCGCTTATCGCCATTGCGTACAGGTGGTAGCTTATTTTGGGCACGATAACACCGATAAACTTACTGCGCTTCCTGACTTCCAACTCTAACATACTGGGGGACATGTACCCTAAATCCCTTGCCACATCGAGCACTTTCTCCTTGGTTATCGCACCTATTCTAGGATGCCCCTTTAGGGCTCTTGATACCGTGGAAATCGAAACATCCAAAGTATTCGCAATATCGGCTAATGTTGCTTTGTTTTTTTTCATCTTACAGGAAATAAGGTTGTGCAAATATTTGCGCAAATTAATGCAAAAATATCTATGCTGCATTATATGAAATAAATATATTTGATAAAATAGAAATAAGACATGGTGCGCAAAATTGCGCAATAATAAAAATCGATATTCTGGATTATGGAAAAAACATACAAAATTGCAGTAGTAAATGGAGATGGCGTTGGAGCCGAAATCGTTCCCGCGGGTGTTTCGGTACTTGATGCAGCAGCAGATAAATTTGGATTTAAACTTGAAAAGGAGGAGTTTCCCTTTGGCGCCGGATATTACAAGGAACATGGAAAATTCATGACCGACGATGCTTTGGAAACCTTACGGAAATTTGATGCCATCTTTTTTGGTGCCGTCGGCCTGCCTGAAATAGATGATACCTTGCCTGCAAGGGATTATACTTTTAAGGTGCGCTCCTCGTTCCAGCAATACATTAATTATCGCCCCGTGAAATTGTTCTCGGGTGTGGATAGTCCTTTACGATACAAAACCGAAGAGGATATCGATTTTGTAGTTATCCGCGAAAACAACGAGGGCGAGTTTGTACAAAGCGGTAAAATACTACATGCAAAAGGACCTGCGGGTGTGGCAATTGATACCAGTATTTTTACGAGGTTCGGTATCGAACGCGTTGCCCATTACTCCTTCAAACTGGCACGTAAAAGAAACAAAAAGGTAACCAATGTAACCAAATCGAATACCCTAATCAGTAGTCTGGCCTATTGGGATCAAGTAATTACCGAGGTGGCTCAGGAATATCCTGATGTAACCTATGAGAAAATGTACATCGACAATGCATCGGCAAGTTTTGTGTTGCGTCCGGAGATTTTTGATGTTATTTTGACCACGAATCTTTTTGGTGATATTCTCTCTGATTTGGGTGGTGCCATTATGGGTAGTTTGGGCCTTGGTGGAAGTGGAAATATAAACCCCGAAAAGGAATTTCCGTCTATGTTTGAACCTATCCATGGTTCTGCACCCGATATTGCTGGACAGAATATCGCAAACCCCATCGGACAAATTTGGTCCGCCGCCATCATGTTAGAGCATCTGGGTGAAATCGAAGCGGCAAAAGATATCATGGCGGGCATCGAGCATACAACGGCCAAGGGCAATCTTACCAAAGACCTTATGGGCACTGCAAGCACAACTGAAGTGGCCGATAGCGTGGTAGAATTTATCCGGGCAACAAATATGGTAACTACATAGATCATTATGATTGATAAAAACATAATTGATCTTACCCTGCCCATCAATGAGGATGTAAGTGGAGTATCCATTGAACAGGCCAAAACCTTGAGCGAGGACGGTTGGAACGCCACCACCTTGCATCTGTATTCACATAGTGGTACGCATATGGATGCCCCTCTACATTTTGAGATCAATGATCAAACGATGGATACAATTCCCGTGAATCGACTTATTTCGGAAGCCTGGGTTGTCGATTTGACCCAAATTCAACCAAGTGAGTCAATTACGATTTCCCACTTACAAGCCATTGAAAATAAAATACAAAAAGGGCAAAGCATCCTCTTGCATACAGGTTGGAGCAAAAGATTGGGAACGGATATTTACCGGAACGAACTTCCCCGAATCAGTTCTGAATTGGCCCATTGGCTTGGCGAAAAAGGGGTAAATATGTTAGGGGTCGAGCCCCCATCGGTTGCCGATGTCAATAATTTGAAAGAGGTTACGGAAATTCATACGATTTTAATGCAAAACGATATTGTAATCATCGAAGGGCTGACGAATCTGAATCAATTATCAAAGGAAAAGGTAACCTTGATTGCCTTGCCATTAAAAGTAGAAAAGGGCGATGGTGCCCCGGCAAGGGTCATTGCATTAGAATAGAAGCGAATGACCGACCAAGCAATCATAAAATCAATACGGGAAGGGGAACACGGTGCAGACTATCGAGATGAAATCCGTATAGAACTTCTTGAAAATCCAAGGACAATAGTCATTCTTGACGATGACCCGACTGGGACCCAGACCGTTCACAATGTTCCTGTAATTACCCAATGTTCAGAAGAGGTTATTGAGAAAGAAATGTTAATCAGTCCGGTATTTTTTATTTTGACGAATTCTAGAGCCCTCCAGGCCAAAGATGCTGAGACATTAGGCACTTTGATAGGAAGAAGACTCAAAAAAGCCGCGGCTAAGCACAACAAAAAGTTGCTGGTAATCAGTCGTAGCGATTCTACTTTACGGGGCCACTATCCCAATGAAGTAAAAGCACTAACGGAAGGATTAGCTTGGAGGAATGTGAAAGAATTATTGATTCCCGCTTTTTTTGAAGGCGGAAGATATACCTTCAATGATATCCATTATGTAAAGGAAGGCGAAGAATTTATTCCGGCTGGCGAAACCCCTTTTGCGAAGGATAACACTTTCGGTTATAATTCTTCCGATCTAAAAGAATGGATAGCGGAAAAAACCGACGGTACAATAAAGGCCTCTGAGGTAAAAAGTTTGGGCCTTGACCTTATTCGAAATCATCCATTAGAAGAAGTGTGCGATATCCTGAATGGAAACAACCTTCATTTTATAGCAAACGCCACTACCTACAATGACCTTGGTACAATTGCCTTGGCAAGCCTAAGGTCGAAAGGCCCATTTATCTTTAGGACAGCGGCATCGTTTATTAATGCCATTTCGAGCATCGAGGTAAGACCGCTTCTCCAAAAAGAAGAACTTTTGACGGATAATGAATCCAATGGTGGATTGGTTGTCGTAGGCTCTTATGTACCGAAAACTACAGCACAATTATCTTATTTGAAAAAACATTCAAGTGCTGTTTTTATAGAATTTGATGTTGCAAAAATGATAAAAAGTACATCTGTCGAAAAAGAATTAATGGAAATCAGTTCCAAAATTGATAGTCAAATCGTGCAAAAAAAGACTGTGGTCTTGTATACTGCAAGGGAAGTAGTAAAAGGCAGCACCAAAGAAGAAAGTCTAAAAATCGTAAATCAAGTGTCCCAAAATTTGATAGCTATCGTCAAAAACCTCAAGAATAGGCCCAAGTATATTTTGGCTAAAGGAGGTATAACTTCCAGTGATATTGCTGTAAAAGCATTGAGGGTAACCAGAGCCAATATAATTGGACAAGCCATTAAGGGTGTTCCCGTTTGGCGATTAGGCAGAGATGCCAAATTTCCCGAATTACCCTATATTGTTTTTCCAGGTAATGTGGGGGAGAGCGATGCCCTTTATAACGTAATCCAAAAACTATCATGAGCGAAAGAAAGTTTTTCCCCAGAAGGTATTTCATGGTTTTAGGTACTTTTTTGTTGGCCCTTTTGCTATACATAGATCGTGTCTGTATCTCGGTTGCCAAAGAACCCATTTCCGGAGCGCTCGACCTGAACGATAAGCAAATGGGTTGGGTATTGGCAGCTTTTTCATTGGGCTATGCGCTATTTCAAACTCCTGCTGGTATGTTGTCCGATAGACTAGGGCCTCGTAAGGTCCTTTCCGTCATTGTGACCATTTGGTCTGGATTTACTGCGTTGACAGGAGCGGCATGGAATTTTGTGTCACTTTTAGTTGTCAGGTTTCTGTTCGGTGCGGGCGAGGCAGGGGCCTTTCCAGGGATGTCAAGGGCCATATACAGTTGGATACCACTTCAGGAAAGAGGACTGGTTACAGGGATTAATTTCTCAGGTTCTAGGCTAGGGGCCGCATTTGCTCTTCCCCTAGTCGCTTGGATGATCGAGGATTTCGGATGGCGTACTTCCTTTATTATTTTAGGTCTTATCGGTGTGGTATGGGCCGGGGCATGGTATCTTTTGTTTAGAGACAATCCCGAAGAGCATAGCGGAATCCCGACCAATGAAAAAGAGTTTATTCTAGCAACAAGACAACAACAGGATACCCAAAAAGCATCCGAGAAGATTAGCATGGCCACTTTGCTTCGATCAAAGAATATGTGGCTCGCCATGGGGCAGTACTTCTGTAGCAATTTCACTTTTTTCTTTGCCTTGACATGGCTTTTTCCACATGTGAAAAGCGAATATAATTTGGATACGATTGAAGCGGGCTTCTACACTTCAATACCCCTAATTTTTGGAGCATTCGGCAATTGGTTTGCCGGTGGATTAAGTGACCGTATTTTTAAGAATGGA
This sequence comes from uncultured Flavobacteriaceae bacterium, assembly GCA_947500435.1. Taxonomy (GTDB): domain Bacteria; phylum Bacteroidota; class Bacteroidia; order Flavobacteriales; family Flavobacteriaceae; genus Maribacter_C. The sequence continues at coordinate 67,409 of CANMRV010000007.1, read as the reverse complement.
AACTGGGACCGCTCGCGTATTTTTCCAGCATCACTCGGATTCTTATTCGCTGCCATTGGATTGATTGGTAGTATTTATATGGATAATGTTGTTGGTGCTATAGTTTTCTTGAGCCTTGCGATTTTCGGGGCCGACATGACCTTGCCGCCCTCATGGTCTTTCTGCGTGGATATCGGTAAGGAACATTCTGGGGCAGTTTCCGGCACTATGAATATGGCGGGAAATATCGGAGCATTTTTAACTGCCTTGGCGTTTCCTTATCTGCAAGCATGGACGGAATCGACTACGCCATTTTTTGTAGTCGGCGCAATATTGAATATTATTGCCATAGTCCTATGGTACAATATGAAACCACAGCAACATTTTTCAACATACTAAAATGGGAAAACTAAAAGGAGTTTGCATTGGAACGGGATATTTCAGCCATTTTCAATTTGAGGCCTGGAAACGAATTGAGAAAGTAGAAATTCTAGCAGTTTGTGGTACTTCCGTAGAAAAGGCACAAAAGATATGCGATACCTATGGATTTAAAAACGCCTATGCCGATTTGAATGAAATGTTGCTTGTTGAGCAACCTGATTTTATTGATATTATTACACCCCCGAATACCCATTTGCAAATGTGTCAAATGGCTGTTGACCACGGTGTACATATCATTTGCCAAAAACCTTTGGCACCCGCCTTGAGAGAGGCCGAGCAAATTGCTGACTTGATCGAGAAATCGAATGTACGGATGATGGTGCACGAAAATTTCAGGTTCATGCCCTGGTATAGGGAAATCAAAAAACTACTTGAAAAAAATACAATCGGTAACCGGATTCATTCCCTAAATCTAAGAATGCGCATGGGCGATGGCTGGCAAGAAGATGCCTATATGAACCGCCAGCCCTATTTCAGGGAAATGAAGCAGTTGTTGATGTATGAAACCGGAGTTCATTTTATTGATGTATTCCATTACCTGGGTGGAGAAATCACCAAAGTATATGCCCGATTAAAACGGTTGAACACCAATATAAAGGGAGAGGATTTTAGTTGGGTACAGGTAGACTTTGCCAATGGCGGACTAGGCTTTATCGATGCCAATCGATACAATGAAAGTACGGCTGAAGATGCCCGATTGACTTTCGGGTCAGTAGTTTTAGAAGGAAATGAGGGAACCATTCGGTTATATGAAGATGGAAAAATTACGATGCAGTCCCTTGGGGGAAACGAGAGAACCCATGAATATACTTTCCAAAAAATAAATTTTGCCGGGGATTGTGTATTTGCCACCCAGCAACATTTTGTGGAATGTATGCTGTCAGGAAGCCCTTTTGAAACGGATGTTACTACTTATCTGAGAAACATTGAAGTATTGGAAAAAGTATACGAGTCCGAAGAAATCGGGTTGCCGATAAATCTATAATACTTGTACTATTCTGGAAACCATTCCATTTCATAAATCGTGCGCAATTCATCCAGAGACTTTTTATACTTTACATCATTAGTGAAGTGAGTGGTCTCATAAGGATCTTCTTTCAAATCTAATAGCTGTTCTTCAAATCCTGCAAGGTCGTACCGAACGTATTTTAAACCGTTTTTGTTTATCACCATTTTACCTATTTCACTTTCTACACCAAGTGTTTCCCGCCAGTTTACCTTATTGCCTTCCAGGAGAGGTCGTAAACTTTTACCCCGTGGGTCGGATACACCTTTAATTCCAGCGTAATCACAGATTGTTGGAAGCAGGTCTAGTCCATTCGAAACCAAATTTTCGCTATTTACTTTTCCAGCCGGAATATGACCTTTCCACATCGCCATAAATGGAATATTTGCGGACTCTTCATATAGGGTCGATTTATGCTCCATACGATGGCTTGCGCTCATATCCCCATGGTCACTTGAGAAAAGAATAAGTGTGTTTTCTTCTTGCCCACTTTCTTTAATGGCATCAAGAATGGTTTGAATTTTCTCATCAACCACTTCTGTTAATCGATGATACGCATAACGGTGGTGGCGCCATTGGTCATCAGTGAAATTCTCCCTCGCATTTTGTCGAAAAGGTCTAAGGTTGATGAGTTTTTTTACTGCCTGCGGTTCATCGATTTGCGGTTCATAGTTCGGTGGAAGAGGAGGGCAGTGGGATTTAAAAAATTCATCGGAGCTTACACCTTCGGGTATTTTCATAGCACTTTCGAGTGTGGTCAACTCTATTGTAGCCCGTTTGAGAATATTGGCGTCCTGCACGCTGGTTGCCTTTTCTCGAAGTGCCATATAACAAATATCATGAGGGTTGATTAGCGAGACCATCATAAAATAAGGTTTGTCATGATCTGCTCTAATAATTTTCGCCGCCTCTGCCGCCAGTTCTTGCCTTTCATTTTTACTGAAGTATGTGAAACCCAAAGTTGAGGGCGATAAGGATGCAGGCAGGTGTTCTTTCCCGCCATAATACAAACCGTAATTCGCCTTTTTAAGATAGGACGGAAGTGTAGTATTCAGAACCTCTTGAGATACTTGAGGTATTTTTATGGAACCCCTGTTCTCGCGAACCTCTTTCCCTTGGTCATCCTTGAAATACCCCGGAAACCGCCCGGTCATCAAACTAACCCGTGCAGGAGAACAAACCGGATTAGTCGTATATGCTCTGGTAAATCGCATGCCGTTATCGGCGATATAATCCATGGCAGGGGTTTTTAGCCATTGATTACCTGCGCAACTCATCATATTCGCACTGAGTTGATCGACATAAATATAAATGATGTTCGGTCTCGCACTTTCATTCTTTTCTTTCCCCGAACAGCCGAATAATAGAAGAATGCTTATGAAATAAAAAAGTCGCGGATTCATTTATAATATTTTAAATCGAGTTGATCTAAACTCAAAAACTTCCTAAATGGTTTTCCTCTGAAAGGACTTACTGAACACTAAGAACAATACTCCACATAGTAACCAAGCTGGTAAAGTCACAAACGAAAGAAAAACGTCGAATTGTAATGATATAAAATAGAACAGCCCAAAACTGATGGCCCATGCCAAAAATACTGACTTGTTGAATCTGAGGTTGGCCACTTCTGCATAGTTCTTTACGATTCCTGCTTGTTTATGGAAGAAGTGTTCGAAAACGATGATTGCTCCGAAAGGTGCAAGTATGAATCCGTATAAGGCTACAAATCCTAAAAGTTTCATCGCAAATGCGGGAAATAATCCGGCTATGGTCGCGACCGTACCGGCAATTATGGTAACCCAAAAAGTAGACACCTTAGGCATGATGGCCTGAAAGGCCAATCCTGCTCTGTAGATGGTAGGGTTGGCTGTTGTCCATCCTGCCAAAACCACGGCAATAATACCAAAAATTCCTATTGCATTATTTGCCAAGGGACCTGGTGCTACAGGCGGTGCTTCCCCATTTGACAAAAAGGCCTGTGCTTCCGGGGATTTCAAGTAGACGGCGTATAGTAGGGCGGCGGCAATCCATGCCATGTAATGCCCTACGTACATTCCAGCGGCTGTTGTCCAACCGGAACTTTCCTTTTTTGCAAAACGAAAAACGGAAAGATCGGACATTCCCACATGCATTGCCGCATTGGCGAACCATGACCAAATACATACATGCCAAAAAGTGTATTTTATCTGTCCTGGAAATGGTTCTGAACCTTCTCCCCAAATGTTCCAGAAGTCCTCGAAACTTTTTACACCTAACTGGTTTAGGGCTACAATACCACATGCCAAAAACGCCAGAACGATAACCGGTGACATCCAATTAGCCGCCTTGGAAACAGTATCATATCCTTTTGACGCCACTAATGAGATTACGGCACCAACGATAACAACAATGATGACCCAAGTCATACCATTAGGAGTAGTATCGGTTAACTTAGGCATCTCCATATCAAATGGAATTCCTACCGCAGTAGCGGAAACGGTTATCATGGCTCCTGCCAGAAAACAGAATAAAATTCCATTCGCAAGGTTGTAGCCTATAACTAATTTTTTTCCACAGATTTTTTCAAGTTGGTAGTACAAGGTCAATCTATTCTCAACCGCAATTTTTGCCGTTAGAAAGCGCCAGCTTAAAACTGCTAAAAGATTCCCCAGTAAAAGCCCAAAAATTAAGTCGAATGCACTGACCCCAGCGGTCAAGAAAAGAGGGCCGATCATAAATTCGGTTCCTGCCGCATGTTCGCCCGCGTACATTCCCAAAAAGCTTTTCCAACTTTTTAGTTTGGATTGTGGAACGGGTTCTCTTTCGAATTCCCCGCCGGCGATTTCTTCAATTTCCTCCTCAATATTGTGTTGACTCATTTTAAGTTGGTTTTAATTGGTTATTAGATGTTTTGGTAAATCTTCCACACGTTCGCAGCACAATTGGTCCATGACCTGCTTGAACTGGGTTTTCAACATCGAAATAGTGTGGTCTCCTCCTTTTTTACCCAAGGCACCGCATCCATATAGAAAAGACCTGCCCATAAATGTAAATTTAGCGCCGCTGGCCATTGTTCTAGCAATATCGGGCCCAGACCGAAGCCCGCTATCCATCATTATTTCAATTTGGTCGCTGTATTTCGCTGTAATTTCCGAGAGTGAATTTATCGTGGATTGGGCTGCGTCCAATTGTCTGCCACCATGATTGGAAACAATGATGCCGTCAAACCCCATGCGTATGGCATCTTGCGTATCTTGTTCAGAGGCCACCCCTTTAAGTACTAATTTTCCTTTCCATTTATCCCGAATTGGTTTTATTCGTTCTTCGTTCAGACGGCCTGAAAAAGTCTTGTCCATAAACTGCCCCAGCTGTTTTAAATTGAGTCCTTCAGGAGTGTAAGGCTTTAAGGTTTCAAAAGTGGGTTGACCATGTTTCAAAGTATTCAAAGCCCACGTCGGCTTACCCAGAATCTGTAAAATATTCGTTAGTGACATTTTTGGTGGTAAAGCCAGACCGTTACGTATATCCCTAGGGCGATACCCGAAAGTGGGCACATCGCAAAGCAGAACCAAGACAGGGCATTCTGCGGCCTCCGCACGATTGATAATATCGTCCCGTAATTCATCTTCTGCTGGGTTGTACAACTGAAACCAAGCATTGCCCTCGGTCAGTTCACTGGCCCTTTCGATACTCATTGTGGTAACGGTACTAAGGATAAAAGGAATGTTATGGGCAAAAGCTGATTTTGCCAAAATCTCAGGAGAATTGGGCCACATCAGACCTTGCAAACCTACGGGTGCGATACCAAAAGGGGCATCGTATTCCATCCCGAGAACTTTGGTCTTTGTTGAATTAACACCCCTATTTCTTAAATATCTTGGTTGCAATTGTACTTCACGTATTTCTGAAGTATTTCGGGAAATACTTACGTCTTCGTTGCAACCACCATCTAAATATTCAAAAGCAAATTTGGGTATGCGACGCATGGCTTTGTTTCTCAAATCGTCCATTGAAGGATAAGCGGGATTGAATTCCTGGGCCATATGAATAGTTCAATTAAGGATAAATGTCCGATGTTTTTTTAATGCGTAGTTTTTCTTCAAGAATTTTGGTTCCAAGGTTGTATCGGAAATAACTATTGCCGCCCCTAAAGCCGAACCCAAAGAAGCATCAGTAGTGCTGAGTTTCATGTTTCCCAGATATTGGGAGAGTAGTTGAATATAGATCTCATTGTCACTAAAGCCCCCATCGACATAAAGTCTTTCGATTTTTTGATTTCCAATGGCCGCTCGTATACTTTTCTCTTGCAACAAGACGAGTTCAAGCATCAGTTGGTGATAGGCATGTTCGAACTTGTTGTACGGAATTTTGGTCTCCGCTGGCATATCCTCTGAAGAAATACTCGACCATTTGAACATGTGAACGAAGTCTTTATTGATTTCAAAAAAAGTATCCTGATCAAATTTTACAGTTTTGTGATAGTCCTCCGAAACATTAAAGTGTTCGGACAAAATCTTGACCTGAAGCTTGTATTCATTGCCTAGGAACAATCTGGAAACCCTGATAGGGCTACCATCGATTCGCATATTGAAAAGAGAGTCGTTCTCAATATCTTTCGATGTAAGCATTCCTTTGTTGAAGGGGTTAATGGAGATGCTCCAAGTGCCTGTGGAAACCAGCAAAAATGGTTTGGAAATACTTCGTATATAGGGTAGTAATGCCGAGGAGCTATCATGAATACCAGCACCCATCTGAATTGTTTTACCCTTATAATTTACAGGGATGGTTTCCCTGGATGAGGCAATAGGTGGTAATTTTTCCGCTATCCCTTCCTCATATACCCATGAATGATAGTCTTTCTTTTCATAATCCCAAAGTAGGGTATGGCAACCTATACTCGTATATTCACTCACGGGAATTCCCGTAAACAGATAACTAAGATATTGCGGAAGGTGCAAGGAATATTTTATTTTTTCAAATACTTCGGGCTTGGTATATTTGAGCCAATATAAATGCATGCCGGTATTCAACATACCCAATTTTGGAGATCCGGTCACTCTTGAAATTTCATCTTCAGGACCATATTTGGAGTAGAAGGATTCGTAAATCTCATCCTTTATTGGTTTCATGTAGTTGTAAAGGGGCGCAACTGGTTTGCCATTTTCGTCGATATGAACCAAACTTGCTCCGTAACAGGAGAAATTCAGGGCAGTTATCTCATATTCCGAGACCTCGAGAGTTTTATCAAAAACCTCTTTTGCCCAGTTTTCTACAGCAGCTAGGTTTTCGGTTGGATAGCCATCTTCATCTGTGATTTCATCGAACCGCGAGTACTCACGATGCACCTCCTGGAATTCCGAATCAAAAAGAAAGAACTTTTTGTTCGTCCTACCAATATCGAATACAGCCGTTACCTTAGTTTTCATTATACTGCTATTATAGTCCGGATGCTACGGAATCGGTCCCTCTTTCATTGATTAGGTTTTCCCGAACCTGTAAAGAACGATAGGCGTTTATGGGACTTATTGCCCCACCACTTTCTAGTCTTGCTTTTTCTAGAAGTGGCCTAACATCGGTTCGATAGGCATCTTGAAGTAGCTCTTGGCATTTGACCACGTCATGGTTCTGTTGCGCTTCGGTCAGAAACTTTTGATCGACTAGGAGCGCTTTGGCATAAGCCTCTTGAATGGCTTCCAATGATTGTATTAAATCTTCCAAAGGATCCTTGATATTGTGACTGGCATCAATCATCCATGCGGGGTAGGGGTTCTGCGGATTGTTTTCCATACCATAAACCAGGGCATTGAAAATAAGGAATAGGGAATATGGTTTCACGCTACCAACGGTTGAATCATCATCACCATACTTACTGTCATTGAAATGAAATCCACCCAATTTCCCTTTTAACATCAAGGTCGAAACAATTTGCTCGATATTGGTATTGGGTAGATGGTGCCCTAAATCCACAAGTGTGTATGCTTTATCACCACAAGCATTAGCGAGCATCAAAGAAGTGCCCCAATCTTGAATTACGGTGCTATAGAAATTTGGTTCGTAGGGTTTGTACTCGATAAAGAGTTTCCAGTCGTTGGGAAGTGTTTTGTAGATAGCCTTCAGGCTATCTTCCGTATGTTGAAGTGCGGTTTGAAAGTTACTCTGGCCAGGGAAATTAGATCCGTCTGCCAACCATACGGTCAGACTTTTAGAACCTAGTTTATCTCCAATTTGTATGACTTCCGTATTATGCTGAATTGCCTGTTCGCGAACTGCCCGGTTGGTGTTACTCAACGACCCGAACCGATAACTGTCTTTTGCGTTTTTTTGATCCTGAAAAGTATTGGAATTAACAGCGTCAAAGATAATATCATGGGAGTTTGCCAACTCTTTAATCGCACTGTAATCTTTTGGAACATCCCAAGGGATATGCAATGAGATTGCTCCAGCAGTCTTCGTAAGTGTATGTAAAATGCCTACATCATCTATTTTTTGTTCTAAATTCGATGGTTCACCCTGAAATCCGAAACGTCCAAATCGTGTTCCTCCAGCACCCAATGCCCAACTCGGTATTGCCACTTGGAAATCAGTTAGTTTTTTTAGAATACTCTCAACATCACAACCCTTCATGGTCAATTGGTTCGATAAAAAATCGAAGTTTTCCTTGTGTCGAGCTTCATCTTTTTTGTTGGCATCATCAAGTCGACTTTTATCTATTCTCATGTGGTTTTCTAAAATTAAAGTTGAAAATAAACTTCCATGGGCCTAGGACCCCATGGAAGCCTTAAAAAAACTAACCTAACAATCTATCGTACAAATGCGTTGGCCATTCCGCCATCTACATTGATTATATTCCCCGTAGTTTTATCCAAAATACCCACGCAGGCAAAAACCCCATTGGCAATATCTACTGGATAAATTATTTCGTTTAACAAATTGCGTTTTGCATAATGGGCAGGAAGTTCATCAACTGATATTCCATAGGCCTTGGCGCGACCTTCGGCCCAATCGCCCTCCCAAATTTTACTACCTACAATTACCCCGTCAGGGTTGACTGTATTTACGCGTATCTTATCACCGCCCAACTCCGCTGCTAGTAAACGGGCCATATGCTGTTGGGCTGCTTTTGAAGTGCCATATCCTACGTTATTTGGACCTGAGACCAACCCATTCTTGCTGGCGATACTTATAAAATCTCCTCCGAGACCTTGCTTTCGCATTATGGCAACGGCCTGCTTAGCTAGTTCAAATTGGCCTTTTACCAGTACATTTTGAAGAATGTCCCAATCTTTTTCAGTGGTCTCTTCGAGTGGTTTGGAAATTGCCAGACCGGCACTATGTACCACAATATCAACCCCGCCGAATTCCAAACATGCTTTTTTGTAAGCCTCAGCGATTGAATCACTTTTTGTAACATCACAAACAGCATAACTGGCCGTATCCCTTACGTATGTTTCCACACCCTCCTTGAGTCTTTCTTCAGCAATGTCCGTCAATATGACGTTGGCACCTTCTTCGGCCAATTTATCTGCGATAGCTTTGCCTATACCACCTCCTGCACCTGTGACCAAAGCTACTTTTCTGGATAATGGTTTTTCTTTGGGCATGCGCTGTAACTTGGCCTCTTCCAAAAGCCAATATTCGATATCGAAAGCTTCTTGTCTCGGTAATGAAGTGTATTCGCTGATAGCCTCTGCGCCACGCATGACATTAATTGCGTTGACGTAAAATTCATTTGCAACTCTAGTCGTCTGCTTATTTTTTGCAAAACTGAACATACCCACTCCTGGATAAATAATTATTACAGGACTGGCATCTCTTATTGCAGGACTATTATCCCTTTTATGGGTGTCATAGTATTCTTGATATTCTCTTTTATATTGTTCGAATGAGGGCTTTAATTTTTTGATAACACTATTCGAATCGGAGAGGTCTTCCTTTGAATCTAAATCCAAAACAAGAGGTTGTATCTTGGTCCGTAAAAAGTGGTCGGGACAAGAGGTTCCCATAGGTGCCAATCGCTCCAAATCGTTGCTGTTGATATATTCTAGTACGACATTACTGTCATTGAAATGACCAATCATTCTGTTTTCGGAAGAGCAAAGACCCCGCAACGTCGGCATCAATTGAGCAGCTTTTTCACGACGCTCTTCCGCAGGAAGGCTTTCAACTTTTTGCCCGCCAAAGACACTGTCATTCACCTCGATTTTGTTTTCAATGAATTCAGACGCCATTTCAATGACCTCGAGACTGTTCATATAACACTCATACGAAGTATCGCCCCAAGTGAAAAGTCCATGACTACCCAATACAATTCCCCTTATTCCAGGATTGTCGTTAAGGCATTTTTCCAATTGCAGTCCCAAGTCGAAACCTGGTCGCTGCCACGGAACCCATCCCATGGTATCGCCCCAAATTTCTTTAGTCACTCTTTGGCTATCTTTTGCGGCAGCAACTGCAATCAGTGCATCAGGATGTAAATGATCAATATGATTAAAGGGAAGTAATCCGTGCAACGGTGTATCTATGGAAGGAGCCTTGCTGTCTAAATCATAAATGCAATGATTGAAAAGACCTACCATACGATCTTCATCTTCCAAACCGCCATAAACATTTTTTAGATTTCTTAATCTATCCGTATAAAGACCAGCAATTCCAGCTTTTGTCAAAGTCCCTATATCACCACCAGAGCCTTTGATCCACATTACCTCCACCTCTTCATTGGTCAATGGATCTTTTTCAATGGTTTTGCAACTCGTATTACCACCGCCGTAGTTTGTTATTCTTAAGTCTGCGCCAAGTATATTTGACCGGTATAAGAACAGTTCCACCTGGTTATCACCAAGGGCAGCAGCTTTACTTTCGTTCCAAAGGTAATCGACATATTTAAATTGCTGTACAGTATTTTTCATTGATAAAAATTATTGCATTTGCTAGCGAAAATAAAAGATGTAAGAAATCTTTGTATCCTGTACTGTACCGTACACCAGTTTTCAAGATAGAAAAATATTTTTACCAGCTATATACAATTGTTCGCTTAAATCCTTTTATTTGTTGGGAGGGATTTGCGTACCAAGAACCAAAACGTCTTATTATGGAAATGTTTAAATACATCAAAATCGAAGAGAATTCAAGAATACCAAAATACAAGCAGATTGTTGACTCGATAATTTATAATATTTCGGCTGGAAATTTAAAGATGGACGAGAAAATTCCGTCAATAAACATGTTCAGTGAGGAATATCTCCTTTCTAGGGATACCGTTGAAAAAGCATATAACATTTTAAAAGAGCGCCAAGTAATTATATCCATCAGGGGAAAGGGATATTACATTGCGCGAACAAAATTGATTTCCAAGGTCAATATTCTTTTCCTAATCAATAAATTGAGTTCGTATAAGATGCGTATTTACAATTCCTTCATAAATAGCATTGGCGGTACGTCGCATACAGATTTGCATATTTACCATTGTGAGGAGGAGCTCTTTTTGAATCTCCTAGAAAAAAACAAGAATGCCTATGACTATTACGTCATTATGCCACATTTTAAGAATGAAAAATTAAAGCATTCTAGTTTTACTAGCAGGGTGGTAAAGGCAATAGATGAGATACCCAAGAGTAAACTAATTTTAATGGATAATCTTATTTCGGAAATAAAGGGATCGTTTATTGAAATTTATCAAGACTTCGAAAACGATATTTATGATTCTCTCCAAGAGGGATTTTCGAAGATTTTAAATTATGAAAAGTTGTTTATAGCGTATCCGGAAAGTTCCGTTTATCCCTACCCCAAGAGAATTCTGCATGGGTTTCGTAAATTTTGTGTTCAGCATAACATTGATTTCGAGGTGCTCGAAGAAATCTATGATGACATGATTCTAAAAAAGGGAGATCTGTTTATTACAATAACTGAATCGGATTTGGTCAACTTGGTCAATCAGATACGGAATCAGGAATTTGAATTGGGCAACGATATAGGGGTCATTTCTTATAATGACACCCCTCTAAAACAACTATTGGGTATCACCTGCATTTCAACCGATTTCAAGGCAATGGGCGAAACTGCGGCACGCATGATCATGGACAAGGAGAAAGGGAAGGTGAAAAACCCTTTTCGATTTATTGATAGAAATTCGCTATAAGTCATTTTTGAACATTCACGGTGATTTTTTAAACGCGTCGTTAAAGGTTTCTCGGCACACATCACTTGGTACAAGATAGCACAGGATGGACATTTTTACCATCCTGCCTACTTTTATTGCTGTCCACAATTATTGATTAAGGACATAGTTTAAAGCAATCTAATTTCAAAATCACATTTGGAAATGACAACCTATGAATCAAGATATGCCTCGAGTCCAGAGGCGGTAAAAAAATATGACACCACAGCATTACGCAATGAGTTTCTCATTGACAACCTCATGCAAAAAGGAAAAATCAATCTGACCTACACCCATTACGATAGGTATATAGCAGGTTCTGCAGTTCCTGATGGAACTTTGAAACTAGAAACGATTGACCCATTAAAAGCTGAATATTTTTTGGAACGACGTGAATTGGGAATTATCAATGTAGGTGATAGCGGTACTGTTGAAGTTGATGGAACATCGTATGAACTCGCACACAAAGATGCCTTGTATATCGGAATGGGCGCGAAAGAAGTTATATTCAAAAGCGATGATTCCGCAAAGCCAGCTAAATTCTATTTGAATTCCGCACCGGCACATACTTCGTATCCAACAAAAAAAGTAAGCCTTGAACAAGCAAATAAAATAGAGTTGGGTTCTTTAGAAACCGCTAATCACCGAACAGTCAGTCAGATGATTATAGGCGGAGTTGTGACCACCTGCCAACTACAGATGGGAATGACTGAACTTAAAACTGGAAGTGTTTGGAATACGATGCCGGCCCATGTTCATGATCGTAGGATGGAAGTCTACTTTTATTTGGACGTACCCGAAGGGCAATCCGTTTGTCATTTTATGGGGCAGCCCCAAGAAACCCGCCATATCTGGATGCAGAACCATCAAGCGGTAATTTCACCACCATGGTCTATACATTGTGGTTCTGGAACATCAAACTATACCTTTATTTGGGGCATGGCTGGAGAGAATTTGGATTATAATGATATGGACGTTGCCAATATTACTGACCTAAGATAACGTCATGAGAATTTTACTGTTTATTTCGGCTATTTTCTTGTCAGCAATGGTTCTATCCTGTACTGAAAAAAAGACATCCGCTACACAAATTGTTGTCAGGAATACCATGGATACGAAACGTATATTTGAAACAGTTTCGGTAAATCTGGCTTCCCTTAAACTGAAACAGAACGAAGGCTATATTATTCTAAAAGATGCCGAAACTCAAAATGAGGTTATTTCACAACTAATAGATTCCGATAGTGATGGACAATTAGATGCTATTCTCTTTCAACCTGAAGTTCCTGCAAATGGTGAAAAGACTTTTGTGGCAACCATTTCTGAAGAGCCACAAAAAAGGGATAGTATTCCAGCTTGTTATTCGCGATTCGTACCTGAACGAACTGATGATTATGCTTGGGAAAACAATCGTGTTGCGTTTAGAACTTACGGCCCAACGGCCCAAAAAATGAAAGAAGAAGGGGTAAAGGGTGGTACCCTATCAAGTGGAATTGATGCTTGGTTGAAACGGGTAGATTATCCAATAATTAATAAATGGTATAAAAAAGAACTGGAAACCGATGGCAGCTACCATAAGGATGACGGCGAGGGACTTGACAATTTTCATGTAGGAATCAGTCGAGGGATAGGAGGTATTGCCAAGAAAGTCGATACAACCTATCACATTTCCAAGAATTTTACGTCTTGGAAAACTTTATCTACGGGTCCGATTAGAACAAGTTTTATCTTGACCTATGCGGACTGGGATGCTGCTGGCAATAAAATATCCGAGAGTAAAACCATTTCATTGGATTATGGAAGCAATCTATCCAAATTTGAGATTACATTAAAAGGAACCGATACTATTTCCGCAGGACTAACGCTTCATGAAAAAGATGGTGAAATCGAAGTTAACGATGAAAAGGGATGGATAAGTTATTGGGAGCCTCATGGTGATTCGGAATTGGGGACTGGAATAGTTGTACCAGAAAACGCAATGATAGGTCATGACCATTTTGTAACCGATAGAAAAGATGAAAGTAACCTCTTCGCCCACATCAAATCCAAAAGTGATAAAGTTGTTTATTATGCAGGTTTTGGATGGAAAAAAAGCGGCCAGTTTGCTAACAAAGCGCAATGGGACGATTACTTAAATCAATTTGCTGAATGCCTTAAAAACCCATTAATCGTTCAAATAAAATGAATGAAAAAATTGGCTGGAATGGGTTGAATTGACACAAATTGTTTTCAGGACAGCACAGGATGGGTAAAGGCTCTTTAAAATATAAGTTTGAGGAAGCCTTTTTTATATCCGCCTGGTTTTATTTTTTCTAACAGAAAATATAACTTGGGAAACAACGAATCCATGAGAATGAGAACACTAGTAGTCGCCCTTTTATTTGTTTGTATACTTCCACTAAAAGCTCAAAAAGGAGCACAAGTACAAGCCGAGAAACCCAATATCATCTTTATTCTTACCGATGACCAGCGTTACAGTGCCTTGGGTTATGCAGGTAATGAACTTATCTCCACTCCGGAAATGGATAAACTGGCCAAAGAAGGCACCTATTTTAAAAATGCCATGGTTACAACTCCTATTTGTGCCGCAAGTAGAGCCAGCATATTAACAGGGCTATATGAGCGTACGCACAATTTTAATTTTCAGACAGGAAATATCCGTGAGGAATATATGACCAACTCTTATCCGAGAATCTTAAAGGAGAATGGTTATAAGACTGCGTTCTATGGTAAGTATGGTGTACGATACAATAATCTGGAGAAACAATTCGACGAATATGAATCTTATGATCGCAACAATGCCTATCCTGACCGAAGAGGATATTATTACAAAACCTTGGGCAAAGACTCCGTTCATCTTACTAGGTATACCGGTCAAATGGCCTTGGACTATATTGATAAAACGGATACCAAAAAGCCATTCTGTCTTTCTTTGAGTTTTAGTGCACCCCACGCCCATGACCCTGCTGAGGATCAATATTTTTGGCAAGAGGAATCAGACGCTTTACTACAAAACATGAAGATGCCCGCACCAGAACTTGGAGACGATAAATATTTTGAAGCCCAACCTAAAATTGTACGCGATGGCTTTAATAGATTGCGATGGACATGGCGTTATGACACCCCTGAAAAATATCAGCATAGCGTTAAGGGCTACTATCGCATGCTTTCGGGAATTGACCGTGAGATTGCGAAAATCAGGGAACAACTCAAGAAAAAAGGACTTGATAAAAATACGGTTATCATTCTCATGGGTGACAACGGTTACTTTTTGGGAGAACGACAATTTGCAGGTAAATGGCTCATGTATGACAACTCTGTTCGAGTGCCACTTATCGTTTTTGACCCGCGACAAAAGAAGCAAAAAGATAGCGATGCCTTGGCCTTGAATATTGATGTTCCTTCCACCATTTTAGATTTGGCGGGTATCGAACAACCAAAAACTTGGCAAGGAAAAAGCTTGATGCCTATAGCCAGTAATAGGACAAAAGACTTTGAAAGAGACACTGTATTGATTGAACATATTTGGGATTTTGAAAATATTCCGCCTAGCGAAGGGGTACGAACAAAAGACTGGAAATACTTTAGGTACATAAATGATAAAACCATTGAGGAACTTTACGATTTAAAAAAAGACCCTCAGGAAATCAATAACCTAGCAAAGGATCCAGCTTTTGCTCAAAAACGCAATGCCTTCAGGAAGTCCACGGATGACTTGATTGCAAAAAACAGTGATTCCTACCGAGCGGCCCCAACCGATTTGACCGTTGAGTTGATTAGGTCTCCAGAAACTGAAGTTGAGATATTCGACTTGCAGCCTGAGTTTGGATGGACGGTACCCTTAGGTTCAAAATTCCAATCGGCCTATCAAATTTTGGTAGCATCAAGTAAATCGATTATCGACAGTAACAATGGCGATATTTGGGACAGCAAGCGCGTGGCCTCCAATGCATCCACAGATGTAGCATATGCTGGTAAACCACTTGAAGTTGGCAAGACCTATTATTGGAAGGTGAGAATTTGGGATGAAGAAAATCGTCTGGTAGACTACTCCGAACCACAAACATTTACTACAGGAAAAAGCGATAGCTATATTGTTTCGACCGAAAATAAGTTTGTCACTACCAAAGTAAAACCGGTCTTGTTTGAAAAAAGAGACGATTTCTATTTTGTAGATTTTGGAAAGGCCGCTTTTGCAACGATGGATTTTACCTATGATGCAAAAACACCGCATACCTTGACCATTAGGGTAGGGGAGATGGTAAACGAGGATGGAAATGTAAACAGAACCCCACCGGCAAAAAGCAACATCAGATATCAAGAAATAAAAGTTGATGTAAAGCCAGGCCAAACGAAATACCAAATTGAGGTACAAAAAAACGAGCGAAATACAAGGGCCAATCAAGCTATTCCACTACCAGATGGTTTTCCACCCTTGGTGCCCTTTCGATACGCGGAAATAGAAGGCGCCCAAGAAACTTTGACTGCCGAAGATGTTGAACAATTGGCTTTCCATACCTATTGGGATGAAAGTGCCAGCAGCTTTGAAAGCGACAATGACATTTTGAATCAGGTATGGGATTTATGTAAATATTCCATTAAAGCAACAACCTTTAATGGTCTATATGTTGATGGTGACAGAGAGCGCATTCCTTATGAGGCCGATGCGTATTTAAATCAATTGAGCCACTATACTACTGATCGAGAGTTTGCCATAGGAAGGCGTACCATCGAGTATTTTATGAAAAACCCGACATGGCCCACCGAATGGCAACAGCATGTTCCTTTATTGATTCATGCGGACTACATGTATACGGGCAATACCGAATTGATTGAACGCTACTACGAAGCGTTAAAACATAAATCACTCTACGAATTGTCCAATGAAGAGGGTTTGATTACCTCTACAAAAGTTGATAGGGATTTTATGCGCAAACTGGGCTTCCCCGATGGCTACAAAAAACCACTCACCGACATTGTAGATTGGCCTCCAGCAAATTTTAACGGTAGCACAACACCCGGAGAACGGGATGGATTTGTCTTCAAACCTTATAGCACGGTTATTAACGCTTTCTTTTATGAAAATATGAAGATTATGGCCGAGTTTGCTCGCATTCTTGGTAAGACACAAGAAGTTTTGGATTTTGAATTAAGAGCAGCAAAAGCCAAGAAAGCGGTCAATGAACAAATGTTCGATAAAGAACGGGGCGTTTATGTTGACGGAATAGGAACGGACCACGCTTCGTTGCACGCCAATATGATGCCATTGGCCTTTGGTCTGGTGCCGGAAGAACACTTTGATTCTGTGGTTGAATTCGTAAAATCCAGAGGTATGGCCTGCAGCGTTTACGGGTCCCAATTTTTAATGGACGGACTTTACAATGCTGGTGAAGCAGACTATGCGTTAGATTTATTGATTGATACCAGTGATCGAAGCTGGTACAATATGATTCGAAGTGGTTCTACGATTACTTTGGAAGCATGGGATTTAAAGTATAAGAACAATCTTGATTGGAACCATGCTTGGGGTGCGGTACCGGCAAATGTAATACCCAGAGGTTTATGGGGAATAAAACCAAAAACTCCCGGATTCGGCATAGCTACGATTAAGCCGCAGATGAGCAAGCTGAAATCGAGTGCCATTGAAGTACCAACAGTCCGAGGCACCATCAAAGGAAAATATACACATAATGGCCCTAGGCTTCAAACCTACGAAATTGAGATACCGGGTAACATGGTGGCTGAATTTTCCTTGAACAATCTTGAAGGAAAAGATTTCATCCACAACGGCGATAAGGTGCCTCCCGCTTTTGAGTCCATCAGACTCTCACCAGGGAAGCACACCATTCAACTGAAAATCAATTCGTTTTAGAAATTGGATAGCTATGAGGTGTGCATTCCTTTTTGTTCTATCAGGAATTTTTCTTCTGGCTTGTAAAGCTGAACCGAAGGAGCAAAAGGAAGAAAAAGTTCAACAAAAGCCGAACATTCTGTTTATTGCAGTAGATGATTTACGACCAGAACTCAACTTTTATGGTGCGCCTCATATACAGTCCCCCAACTTAGATAAACTTGCCTCCCAAAGCTTGGTTTTTGACAGGGCCTATTGCAGCGTGCCCACTTGTGGCGCATCCAGAGCAAGTATTTTGACAGGTAAGAGACCTACCAGAAATCGATTTTTGACCTTTGATACGCGTATTGACGAACAAGTGCCCGAGGCCGTGACTTTGCCCAAACTTTTCAAGGCCAGCGGCTATACGACAATTTCCAACGGGAAGGTACTACATGTCCCTGATGATAGCGCCAGCGATTGGGATGAGGTCTGGAGACCCGGTAAAGAAACCTTGAATTATTTTAACCAATACAATCAGGAATTGATTTCCCAGAAGCAACGTGGCAATCCTTTTGAAGCCGCAGCGGTTGATGAAGACCAGTATTTGGATGGTAAAATTGCTGCCAAAGGCATAGCAGACCTCAAAAAACTAAAGAAGGCTGGCAAACCCTTTTTCCTGGCCATGGGTTTTATGAAACCACATCTGCCCTTTAATGCTCCACAAAAGTATTGGGATATGTATCCCCTAGAAAACGTAAGCCTCCCTCAAAGCTATCAACAACCGAAGACAACACCATCAAAAGCCTTTCATAATTTTGGTGAACTTAGAACCTATTCCAACGTCCCCAAAAAGGGCCCATTGAATACTGAAATGGCCAAAGAATTGATACAAGGGTATTATGCCTGTGTCAGTTTTGTCGATGCGCAAATCGGAAAACTGTTACATGAACTGGAAAAAGAGGGCTTAGCGGAGAACACCATCGTCGTACTTTGGGGAGATCATGGGTGGAACTTGGGAGAACACCAATTATGGTGCAAACATTGCACCTTTGAAACTTCGTTACGTAGCCCTTTGCTCATCAAAGTTCCCGGAAAAACAAAAGGACGGCATGTAACCGATATTACAGAGTTTGTTGATATATACCCTAGTCTAGTGGAACTGGCGGGATTACAGATGCCAGAGAACCAACTAGAAGGTGAGAGTTTAGTTCCGCTTATAAACGGAAAGGGGCGAGCAAAAAACTACGCGGTATCCAAATTTAAAGATGCTGTGACCTTGATAAAGGGAGATTATTTTTATACGGAATGGACCAATGACGAAGGCATTGCCTATGAGCGGATGTTGTTTGATCATAAAACTGACCCGCTGGAATTAACTAATCTGGCTGAAAAGGAAGAATACAAAGCACTCGTCTCTCAATTAACTATTGAGCTGAGAGAAAAATGGGGCAAAGATTTTCTTAATAAGTGATTGTCATGGGTTGGCAAGAACTATGCTATACATAAAATGAAAAAGGGTATCAAAATACAATTGTTGATTCTTTTCTGCATCTTCGTTTTAGTAGGTTGCAAAGAAGATACCCACAAAGATGTAGTGGCCAAGAAATCTAGTATGACTGGTCAAGCTGAACGCCCAAACATCGTTTTCTATTTAGCCGACGATCAAGATATCTATGACTATGGCTGCAATGGCAATGAGAAAGTATATACTCCGGCAGTAGACCGATTGGCGAAAGAAGGTATGCTATTCGAAAATGCTTTTACGGGTCAAGCTATATGTGCCCCTAGCAGGGCACAACTTTTCACGGGTCAATACCCACTTAAAAATGGTTGCTTTGCCAACCATACCAAAACAAAGCCCGATATAGCAAGTGTTACGGCGCACATGCAAAAATTGGGTTATGATGTGGTACTTGCTGGAAAGAGCCATGTTAAACCGGCAAGTGTTTACGTTTGGGATAGGGAATGGGAGCCTGTTCCAAAAGCAGGGGTTCCAAGAGAATATATTCCCGTAGACAGCATTGGCCATTATTTTAAACATGCAAAAAAACCCTTTTGCATGTTCATTACTTCAAAATATCCCCACGGAAAGTATTTTAATGTCCCTGACGCAAAAGTTGAAAATATCAAGTTCTATCCCTTTAATGAACACAAAAAAGATGATGAGTCCTTCGTTAAAATGAAAGCAGGGTATTATCGAAGTATTGAGGAAGACAATCGACAGCTGGAATTGGTATTAGATTTAGTAGATCAACATCTGGATAGGAATACACTATTCATTTATAGTGCGGATCATGGAGTGTCAGGAAAATTCACTGTAAAAGATATTGGTTTAAAAGTTCCATTTGTAGTGCGATGGCCAGATATCGTAAAACCGGGGACGACATCGAATCATTTGATTCACTACACAGATGTGCTCCCCACATTTATTGAAATGGCAGGAGGTACACCAGCATCTGATATGGACGGCAAAAGCTTTTTGCCATTACTAAAAGGGCAAGATGTTGAAATCCATAAATATGTTTATGGGGTCAGAACAAATCAGAACATCCTGAATGCTGAAGTTTTTCCGTCAAGAATGGTTCGTGATAAACGCTATAAATACATCAGAAATTTTAATTCGATTGATGTCCTGGATAAAAATTTAGGAGACAAGGCAAACGTCAATATTTTTATTCGAAGGGGTGCGGAAAAATTTAAAGATGAACCTTTTGAGGAATTATACGATACACAAAACGACCCTTTTGAGCAAAAGAATCTAATCGAGGATTCGGAATTACAGGAAATAAAAAATAGGCTGCGAAAGGAAATGTTCCGTCGGATGGAGGAACAAGGTGATTTCTTGAATGATGAATTTGGAAATATGCCAATACTAACCGCCAAGGCGTTTAAGCTTGACCAAAACAATGCGGTTAGAACTATTCCTGATTCTTTGATCAATACACTAAAGGAAGAAGATTATTTTTTGATTGAGCATTGGTAATAAAAATTGCTATACTCTAAGTACTGTATAGCAAGACAGAATTAAAACGAAATGAAAATGAAGACTAAGTCACTGGTTTTTGGAATGATTGCTTTGACCTTTTTAGGGTTGACGTCCAATGCTCAGAAAACCAAGTTCACAGCTCCGATAATTGATAAAAACAATGTCTTTGAAGAAAAGAATGGCCTAGTTGCGATAGAGGCAGAATACTTCTACAAACAAAGTAAATCTGAAATACGCCAATGGTATCGGACTATCAGGCATGAAACACCTGAAGTTGGTCGTGATGAAGACGAAAATCATGGGAGCAATGCAAGTAACTATACGTATTTAGAAATTTTACCTGATACCCGGGTTACGCATGCTGATTCCTTGATTCGAGGTGATAATTTTTCGAATGAACCAGGCAAAATGGCTATGCTACATTACAAGGTGAAAATTAATGACCCAGGCCGTTATTATGTTTGGGTTCGGGCATTTAGCACTGGTGGTGAAGATAATGGGGTTCATGTGGGATTGAACGGTAAGTGGCCGGAAAATGGCCAGCGCATGCAATGGTGCGATGGAAAAAACGAATGGACTTGGGCAAGTCAACAAAGAACAAAAGAAGTGCATTGTGGTGTACCTCATGAAATCTATTTGGATATCGCAGAAAGCGGTATTCATGACATTCAATTCAGCATGCGTGAAGATGGATTTGAATTTGACAAATTCGTTTTGACAAAGGACAAGAATTACGTTCCCAAGGATAATGGGCCGCGGGTGGTAATCAATTGGCCAGAACCTTCTTATTTTCAGCGAATAGGCACTTTTGTAGTTGAAAACAAAACCTTACCGGTAGATGATTTTCCTGTTGAGGGAACCGGATTCTACAGGGATGCCGGAAGAAGATGGCTTGCCATAAATCCAAATAAACAAAAGGAAGCGAAGACTACAACAACCTTCAACTTTAAAAGTGGTGTGTATGATGTAGTGTTCGTTGGAGTTGGTGAAAACGATGGGCAATCCAATTTTACCGTGGCTATTAACGATACGGAATTGGGTTCTTTTTCCCCTAAAACGACCCTAAAAATGTTCGACGAGGGCAGTAATTTCAATGAGGTATGGAACAACGTCGAACTGAAAAAAGGCGATGATATAAAAGTGACTGCGAAAATCGGAAGTGCCGATGGCAAAGAATGGGCAAGGGCCCGTTGGGCCGGACTAATTTTTACCCCAGTGGGTAAAGGTGAAACAGTTAAAAATGCTGTTTTAGATGATTCTTCAACATCGAGTACCACAGGGATTCCCACAATAAATCCACCTGCTGGGCGTATTGCTATTGTTGCCGATGGGAATTCCCCAGACCCTGATGATTTGGGAGGTACAGCAGTTTCCATCTCCCTACTTCGTGCAGCGGGACTTGAAGACAGATTGGTACACTATTCCCATAGCTGTGACTTGGAAAGGGTCGAACGGATTTCTGAAAGAGCCGAAAAAGAAAGGCACGCATTAATGCAAACTGCTTGTGATGTTACTGCTAGACGTTGGGGTGGTTTTGACGACTTGACTTTTTTTGATGCTAAATGGCAACCAGATGAAACCGTTAAGGATTTGTCCGAAGCAATAAATGCTTCGACGGCTGAAAACCCTTTATGGATAGTTGAGGCCGGCGAGCCGGATATCATAGGAATGGCATTAGAAGCTTCTAAAAAAGCAAAACACAAATATGTCAAGGTAGTCACACATCATCCTGCTAACGATGATGCGGGTGATTTTTATACTTGGCAACAGATTTTGGATTTTGGTGTGGAGGAAGTCCGTATTCCTGATCAAAACGTCAATCTAAAAGTTAGCTTGGAGAAATGGGATTGGGCCAAGAATCATTCCGATCCTAGAATACAGTGGGTATGGCTGCTTGGAAAAATAGCTGAGGTAGATGACGTGGTCACTTTTCAAAAAGGAAAGTGGGACTGTTCCGATGCCGGTATGGTACTCTATTGGATTACCGGAGCTACGAATGGTGGTCTTAAGCTAGGAACCGTGCTCGATGTAAAACATCTATTGTTGAACTACGTAGGCGAAAACTAGCGCAGCATCTCTAAAGTTTAATCTTATGAACAAACTAGGAAGATTACTTGGTAGAAATTGTTGGCAATCGAGTAACCCTGAAACGTTCTTTCAGACACGCTGTTCACTTCAATTTTTAACAAGCGAATCAACTATGCTTTTTCGAGGTACGTATAAAACTACTAATCCACTTCGTTTTTTTCGTAAGTCGTATTCGCCCATCTAATTTGGGCTCGTCCCCCTTTAACGCGATAAGCTCCGTACCGAATACCAGATTGGGTTCCTCTCTCAGGTTCAGGAATATTCCAATTGAAGTCCGTGCCGCCAATTTTTGCATTGGCATAGTGTATTTTTTTGTTGGCATCTTCGGGGTCTTGTTTAAATCCGACCTCCAATTCAATTTCAGTGGGTGTATTCTTTTGGACATTGGTAAGAAAAACAATGTCTCTACCCTCTGCTCCTGAACCTCCTCTATAATTTATTTGTTCTCTGAATACGTCAAATGATTGTTGTACCTGATTGCCATTTTCATCGGTGCCGTATATGGGCTTTGCAAGGTACAAACAAATAGCAGGGTCATTTGAACCACCACCACCCGTGTGCTTGCCTTTGGCTTGCATAATGTACGAACCAGTGCTACCTTCATCTTCGGTATTACCAACTTCTAGTATGCGCACGGTACCCTTAAAACTCGCGTAACTGCCAACACCAGTTTTCTGAGACCTTGATAATGAGCGTTCTATTCTGGGTTGTAGTGTGTTAGGGGTATCTAAATGATTTGATTCATGTGTAATATTGTATACGCCCCAAACAGTACCATTAAAATTTTCTTCTTTGTAGTTCGCGTAACAACTTCGGTCATCAATAGTTCCTACATTGACGGGGTTGGCTATATCTGTTTCTCTTACTGTGTTTGTACCGGCGTCTGTGCAAATGGTAATTTCGCCTATTTCTTCATCACTCGCATCAACCTGCTCAGGGCTGTTGATGATATTCTCTTCAGCTGGTTCATTATTCGATTGGCATGAAATAAGAGTTGTGAAAAAGGATACCAAAAGTGTTAAGATAATCGGGTATTGGCGCTTTGATTTATTCATATCAATGATAGCTTTTGTTTAGCTAAACTAAGGTAATAGGTGTTCTAAACTATCCTGTGGTATACCGAAGCATAAGTAAAGTTTTGAAAGAATGACTATTCATGCCTCTTCCAATTGAATTGGCTTCTTACTCATTTATAGTAGAAGTTCATACCATGACACCACAGGATTAAAAAACGAACAATTAAGTCTAGGTTTGGTTATGAAGAAAACTCATTTATCTTAAAGCAAAAGATTTGTTTCAAGACTACAGATTGTAATAGAACTCGTGTATATCGTTAATTAAGTCAAATTGAAAAACCGTAGAACTCCGCATAATACATAAATTAGTTACAGATGAAACGTAGCACTAAATTTCTTGGAGGGGTCTTGACAATGTTTCTAGTTACACTTCTACTTAGCCTGGGCTGTCAAACAAAGAACAAAGATGCAAAGATAGATTCAACAGCCGTAGTAAAAGCAGAATTGCCAAAACGCCCAAATATCTTATGGCTAGTTACCGAAGACATGGGCTCGTACATTCCACCTTTTGGTGATTCCACCATCGTAACACCTAACTTGAGTCGTTTGGCTAAAGAGGGGGTGGTGTATCCAAACTTATTTTCGACCTCAGGTGTATGCGCCCCGAGTAGAGCTGCAATCACTACGGGAATGTATCCTTCCAGCATCGGTGCGAATCACATGCGTACCACTTCAAATACCGAGGAGACTGGCCTACCTAAATACACGGCGATTCCGCCCTTGCAAGCCCGCATGGTTAGTGAACTACTCCGTATGAACGGTTATTATTGTTCTAATAACTACAAAGAAGATTACCAATTCAAGGCACCCGTAACCGCTTGGGATGAAAGCAGTCCTTATGCGCATTGGCGCAATCGCGACAATGGCCAGCCTTTCTTTTCGATTTTCAATTTTACGGAGACCCATGAATCTGGATTGTTCGAACCCTATGGCTTTCGCGAAATTGAAACAAGGCATTACCAATCGGGCGATCGCAATTATAAATGGAAGAATTATGGAGCCTCACACGCTCAAAACAGAATGGCCGAAGAAGACACGCCGATTCATATATCTAAAGACACTAAGTTTAACATTCCGCCGTATTTGCCCGACACCGAAGTCGTACGGCGTGATATGTGGAAGTTGTACAACAATATCGCTGAGATGGACAGACAAGTCGGTTCTGTCTTAAAACAATTGGAAGATGACGGACTCTTAGAAAACACCATTATCATTTTTTACGGAGACCATGGGGGACCCTTACCCAGGGAAAAACGCCTGATTTATGATACGGGATTGAACACTCCGATGATCATCCGCTTTCCAAATCAATTGCATGCTGGAACTCGAAATGATGAATTGGTAAGTTTTGTTGATTTCGCACCTACCTTACTTTCCCTTATTGGAATAACCCCTCGAGAATATATGCAAGGGCAGGCTTTTTTAGGAGACCATAAAGCAAAGAAAGAGAGAAGGTACATTCACGCGGCGGCGGACCGCTTTGATGGTTTTACCGATGTTATTCGAGCGGTGCGGGATAAGCGTTACAAATACATCCGCAATTACAGACCCGAACAAAACTATTATTTGCCCGTCGAATATCGAGAACGAATTCCTGCAATGCAAGAATTGTTGCGCATGCGTAAAGAAGGAAAACTTGATAGCATCCAAGCCCAGTGGTTTAGAAATAGTAAAGACGCTGAGGAATTATTTGATTGTATAGCCGACCCCTTTGAACTTCACAATTTGGCCAAGAATCCTGAACATGCGGAAAAACTAAGTGAATTACGAAGAGAAATGGATCGATGGCTTGCGGACATAGAAGATCAACCAAATCTTCCGGAAAAGGAACTCATAGAAAAATTGTGGAATGGTGAAAAAACCAAGCCGGTAACTTTGGAGCCGACCATTGTTTCTTCCGAAGGAAAAATTACTATTAGTTCAAAAACTCCAGGAGCTTCTTTGGGATATAAAATCATTCCTAAAAGTGGAACAGTTCCAAAAGTTTGGACTATCTATCAAGAGCCATTTGAGCTTCCAAGAGAAGCAAGAATTGTGACCCAAGCACATCGAATAGGATTCGAACCCAGTGAAATCATTAAAGGCAAATAAAATATTGTTATGACTTTAAGTTATTTGCGGGATAGCCAAAACGATAGGTACCCGAGCCCAACTCCAATACAACGCCATCATCAGTTTGTTTCATTTTCTTTTGTATATCAGATTTTGGCTTACGACCGTTTAAAATAGTGTTTTCCAGTTCGGCTTCAGGCAAAGTGATTGTGGCAGTCGTGTTCGCAGGAATTACTATTTCATAGCTGAAATAATTGTCCTTGAATTCCCAATTGGATTTTATTTTTCCATAAACGGACAAGAATTCCGCATTGGCAGAAGTTAGTCCCCCTCCAGGATGTGGATGAAAAAGTATGTGCTTGTATCCCGGATTTTCAGGGTCTATGCGCAATCCGCCGATATAGGTATACATCCATTCGCCAACCGCACCATACGAATAGTGGTTAAAACTGTTCATACCCTCAATGATGGTCCCGTCTGGTTTTTGGGTATCCCAGCGTTCCCAAATGGTGGTTGCTCCCATGGTAATCGGATAAAGCCAAGAGGGAAACTCCTTTCGATTCAGTAACATAAAGGCCAAATCATCACGACCTATTTTAGATAATGTGCTACAGAGTAGGGGAGTGCCCAAAAAACCTGAGGTCAGATGCCCGAATTTCTCCACATCTTGTGCAAAATAATTACCTGCCTTTTCGATAAGGTTTCCAGGAATCAAATCAAATGAAAGTGCCAATGCATAGGCGGTTTGGGTGTGTGAAACCAATCTGCCATTGGGTGTAATGTATTCTTTGACAAAGGCATTTTTATACTTATTTGCTAACTCTTGATATTTGACTACATCTTCCATTTTGCCGATAATCGAAGCTATTTTACTCAACAGATTAGCGGAGTAATGAGCGTAGGCCGTAGCAATGAGGTCTTTTTCGGTAACAGAACCATTGTACGCAGGATTGTTAGCGTCAAAGGCAAGCCAATCTCCCCAGTGCCAATGTTTGTTGTTGTTCCATAAATAATCGTCGCCTGCTTGGACTGCCACATAGTCTACCCAGCCTTTCATGCTATCGTATTGCTCTTCTAAAATGCGCTGGTCTCCATAAGATTGATACACCGTCCATGGAATAATAACGGCTGCATCGGCCCAACCTGTTGCGCCTCCCTTTGCAATTATACCTTTCGCTCGAGTTAGAATATCCGGAATTACATTGGGCACTAACCCGTCCCCGTGCTGGTCTAATGCTAAGTCTTTTAGCCACTTGGTGTAAAAGGCCGCAACATCAAAATTATATGCTGCCGTCATTCCAAACACCTGGGCGTCCCCCGTCCAGCCGGCGCGTTCGTCGCGCTGTGGACAATCAGTAGGAATATCCAAAAAGTTATCTTTTTGTCCCCATTGAATATTGCTTTGTAATTGATTTATCATGGGGTCGGATGTCGTAAAATTTCCAGTAGGTTTGATGTCGGAATGAATGACGATTCCGGTAATGCCATCAAGACTCAACTTGCCCGGATAATCGATTACCTGAATGTAACGAAACCCATGATTGGTAAAATGTGGTTCAAATACTTCCTCAACACCACCTTTTAAGATGTATGTATCGGTAGCTTTTGCCGCACGCAGATTGGTGGTGTAAAAATTGCCCTCTTTGTCAAGTACTTCGGCAAATTTTAAGGTTACTTTATCTCCGGCTTTCCCCTTAACTTTCATACGGGCCCAGCCGACAATATTTTGACCCAAATCCAAAACGACCTCCCCTTTTGGTGTTGTAATGATTTCTTTCGGTTTGATTTCTTCAATAGCTTTTACTGGAGGTCCTTGTGGGGCTACTAGAATCTGTTTTGAGTGATTTAATATTTCTACTTTTTCCCATTGGGAATCATCAAATCCTACCTTGTTCCATCCGTCTTTTTCCAAGCGGGCATCATATAGTTCACCATTATACATGTCAGATTCCAAAATAGGCCCATATGAAGCTTTCCATTCCGAATCGCTTTTGAGAGTTTCACTTGACCCATCAACATATTCAATTTTCAATTGTGCCAACAATGCAAGTTGCTTGCCGTAATGGGCGTAATCGCCTAACCAACCAATATTTCCACGATACCAACCGTCACCCACAATAGCTCCGATTGCATTGTTGCCTTGCAGCATATGGGTTACATCATATGTCTGGTATTGTAACCTATGATTATAGCTTGTAAAGCCTGGTGTAAAAAGGTCATTACCTACTTTTTGCCCATTCAAATACAGCTCATATACACCCAAGGAGGTAACATATACTCTAGCGGATTTTATCGGTTTGTTTGTTTGAAATTCCCTTCTGAAATATTGGGCCGGGTGCGATTTCTTTTCGGTAGTAATGTCGTTCATGGCAATGTAGGAGGCAGTCCATAAGGAGTTGTCCAAAATACCCATTTCCCAAAAAGCAGGAGCACTCCATGAAGAGGCCTTGTTCTTATTATTCCAAACCCGGACTTGCCAATATACCCGTTGCATCGATTTGAGTGCTGGCCCACCGTACACCACATTTACAGACTGGTCGCTTTCTACCTTGCCCGAAGACCAGATAAGGTTCTTACCGCTTTGTAGCTTCTTTTTAGAATCGTCCACCCTTATTTCGTAGGCTGATTGCATCCAATTTTGGCTCTCTGAAATAATTTGCCAGCTTAGTCTGGGTTTTTCGATATCGATGCCAATCGGGTTTTCATGATATTCACAGACAAGTTTGACGACTTCGTCTTTTTTCAAGGAGTAGGATGTCGTTAGTGTCAGACACACTAACAAGAATCCGAATTGTATTGCTTTTTTCATGAAATAAAATTTATTCACGTGCTATTTACCACGCCTAAAAATAGCCTTCAGGATTAGTTATGGTGTCCTGTACCATACTGCTTTCCTAAAAACTAGCAATATCAATAAAATAAAAATGGAGCAAACATATCGTTTACCCCATTTTCAAAACTAACTCAAACTAACAATCTATGATTTCGTTGAACTCTAAATCTTTTCAGTTAATGGTTAGCGATACCCATTATTTATTGGGTCTGATTCCAACAAAGCTAATTTGACTCTTAATAACCCGGATTTTGAGTTAAATTCGGGTTTAACTGCAACTGATTTAAAGGAATTGGCAGCAAAACATGATGGTCTTGTATGTTCGTATTAGGAGTATACGTTTTAAATTCAGCATTGCGAACAACATCCAAATAGATACCCCATCTAATTAAGTCATATCTTCTTGTTGCTTCCGCTGCCAACTCCCATTTACGCTCATCATAAATAGCCTCTCTAAACTCTTGTGCGCTTAACCCAACAAGTTCCCATTCGGCTTGTGTTTCATAAGCGCGCTGGCGAATCGGGTGGATATACTGGTATGCATTTCCTGGGCCATTCAGTTCATTTTCGCACTCGGCAGCCATTAAATAGACATCTGCAAGTCTAAATACCAATCGATTATCTCCGTGATTAAAACGTGGCGAAGTCTCAAAATTACGATTCATAAATTTAGGCATGTAAGTGTGATTCAATGGAATACCCTCGTAATCACCCATGATATTCAGAGGTCTTCGTAAATCATTCATAGGAAATTTATTGACAAAGTCTACTGATGCTATCTGAAGTCCGGTACCATTGAATTCCTCTCCATTGGCCGCCAATGCATCCCTTAAAAGTTGCCTATCATCTGAATTAACTGGCTCATCCCTTATACGTGGGTTAAAAAGACTTGGTCTCCAATAATTATTACCTGCAAATGAACGACCTGGAAAGGCTGGCTCAAATTGACCTGTAATATCCTTGGCAAAATCCAAAGACCAAATAATTTCCGCATTGTATTCATTGCCTGGATCAAAAACCTCAGCATAAGTTGGCAATAACGCATGTGAGGATTCGTTAATTATTTCCAAACATTTATTCAATCCTGCTTGCCAATCTTGGGCTTTCATATGTATTTTCGCTTCAATAATAGCTGCTGCCCATTTAGAGGCTTTACCCCTTTCATCATTTGGAATTACAGACGGCAAATTGCTTTGTGCAAATGCCAAATCATCCAATACACTGGCTAAAATAGTTTCTTTATCAGTTCTTGCAAGTGAACCAATCTCTTCTAGTGTAAGAACTTCTGTATAAAAAGGTGCATCACCCCAAAGGTTGGTAATATGCCAATAAGCCAACGCACGTAGAAATCTTGCCTGTGCAATGACATCGGTCTGCACCCCTGCTGAAATGGCTTCATTTCCATCAACCCTGTCAATAATAACATTGGTATTTAGGATAACCCGATACAAATTTTGCCATGTATCCGAAACACTCATTAATTGATTTGAGGCATCGGCAGTGACAGCACTTAAAGTGTAATTGCCCATGACCTCGAATATTGGATGTGATCGATTGGGTTCTATAATGTCGACCCCGTTGTCATACCAATTATCCAACCCAGCTTGTCCGTAGATGGAGTTATTTTTAACTACGGAGTAGATACCCGTAATACCTTGTATTGCATCCGAATCGGTAGCAAAAAAGTTTTCTGGAGCAATAATATCTCTTGGGTCTTCATCTAAAAATTTCTCACAACCTACAAACGAGGTTATTATGAGGAGGTATAGTACTATATATTTTGTTTTCATATCTATTTTTTTTAAAAAGTTACGTTAAGGCCTAAGCTTAAAACTCTAGCGTTTGGATATTCCCCATTTGAAAATCCTTGAGCAAGATTACCCAAACCATTTCTTCCATAACTACTTGACTCGGGATCGATCAATCTGAAATCCGAAAATAGTAGCAAATTAGTTCCAGTTGCATAAAGTGACATGTTTTTAACACCATTCCATCCTATTTTTTCCACTGGGAAATTATAGGTCAATCGCACATTTTTTAGACGCAGATGCGTACCGTCCTCAACATCAAAGGAGTTGGGTTGATATGCACCTTCGACAAATCCAGGTCTAGGAACATCTGATGTTGGGTTATCAGCCGACCAATAATCAGCGACTTCTGCATACTTTGGAAGCTCTCCGCGAATGAAAAAGCTATTACGCGTTCTTCGATTAAAAACTTCATTGCCAACTGTTCCTTGTATATAAATATTTAAATCAAGGTTTTTATAGGAAAAATTGTTTTCAAATCCATAAATTAAATCTGGCCATGGATTACCTAAAACTTCAAAATCCTCATTGGATATGATGCCATCTCCATCTGTATCTTGATATCTTGGACCACCAACAAAATTTGTTGCTGCATCTTGCCCCGAAGCATCAATTTCTGCTTGACTTTTCCAGGTTCCTAAATACTGTGCTCCTGTAAATACTGGCGCCGATTCACCTACGATTAATCTTAAGTTACCTGCACCTAAAATCTGATCTACCACTACGTCAATAAACTCCTCTCCTCCAAGATCCAAAATCTTATTTTTATTGGAAGATAAGGTTATGGTAGAATTCCAATTGAAGTTTTCATTCTGGATATTCCTAGAATTAAGTAAAAATTCCCAACCCTTGTTTTCTAAAGATCCGATATTTTGTAATTGATTTGAATAACCTGTTTGTCTGGGTATAGTAACATCCAATAACAGGTCATTGGTCTCTTTTTGGTAATAATTGAATTCCGTAAAGAGCCTGCCGCCAAAAAGTGAAGCTTCTAAAGCAATATCAAAAGATGTTGTTGTTTCCCAAATTAAATTAGGATTTGCTGGTCTTCCTAAGACCGCTCCAGGAACCTCAACACCGTTAACGGAGGTATTACCCTCAGAATAGAGCGCCAAAGTCCTATAAGGCCCAATAGCTTGGTTACCTGCTTTACCATAACTGGCTCTTAACTTTAAATCTTGAAAGATATCTTGATTTTCCATAAATGCCTCTTCCGAAATTTTCCATGCAGCAGCTATTGATGGGTAAAATTCATATTTATTACCAGGAGCAAATACAGAACTACCGTCACTTCTTCCAACTAAAGTTAATAAGTACTTGTCATCAAAGGTATAATTAAGCCTGCCGAAAAAGGAAACAAGGGTTCTTTGATTATAACCAGAAGTTACTATATTTCTTGACGGATCAGATCCTAGTCCCAAAGAGTTG
Source organism: uncultured Flavobacteriaceae bacterium (assembly GCA_947500435.1). Classification (GTDB taxonomy): domain Bacteria; phylum Bacteroidota; class Bacteroidia; order Flavobacteriales; family Flavobacteriaceae; genus Maribacter_C. The sequence continues at coordinate 35,747 of CANMRV010000007.1, read as the reverse complement.
AATGTCGTGGCATCTGTAGTAAACCCAAAAGCTTGGGCCGAAGTGGTTTCGGTAACATCTTTCTGGAAAGAGGCACCACCAAGTAGTGTATAATTATGTTTATCACCAAAATCTCCAGAATATTGAATGGTATTTTCGTTATTCCAATTAAAAATAGATGTAGTACTTATCCTAGCATTACTGTCACCCGTTTGTAAATCTGGTCTTTGACTAGACGTAAATCGATTGTTTTTAGAATTGGTAATGTCGGGATTAAAAGTGGAGCGAATAGTTAAATTTTCAATAGGATTATACTCTAAATACACCGTTCCTAACAAATTGCTTGCCGTAGTTTCATTTATATCCAATTGTGACGTTGCAACGGGGTTGTTAAAAGGATTACCTGTTACTTCATTAGCCCCATTAAAAGAACCGTCATCATTATATATGGGCTGGGTTGGTAAAATACCCAGAAGACCGCCGTAGCCAACAACACCATTCTCTTGTTTAATTCTTGAATAATTAATACGGAGACCTGCCTTTAATTTATCACTTAACTTAAAATCCAAATTAGATCTAAAAATATATTTTTCTATTCCTGAATTCTCAATAAGACCATCTTGATCGAAAAAATTAAGCGAATTGTAATAATTAACATTTCCATTCTCTGAAGAACCAGCTATAGAAACATCCGCATTATATATAGGTGATGGGCCTAGCAAAAGGTCAAAAAAGTCGTTATCTGGGTAGTCCGATGGATTTCCTGGAAATGGCTCCGCTACACCTCTTATTATGGCATCTTGATTTGTGTAATCTATTTGTTGTGCTTGATTTAAATACGCTGGTTGCTCAGGTACCATTTGCATACTTGTATATAAACCTACACTTACTTGAGGTTTACCCCCGCCTACACGGGCACCACTTTTAGTGGTAACCAATACCACACCATTTGCACCCCTAGATCCATATATAGCAATTGAGGATGCATCTTTTAATATTTCTATGGATTGAACATCATTGGCACTAATATTATTTAGGTTGAAATTCGTACCTACTATAATACCGTCAACAACCCAAAGGGGTTCGTTACTACCCTGAATGGAGTTACCACCTCTGACTCTTATGGAAGTAGACGCACCAGGTGCACCACTAACTTGAGTAACTTGCACACCAGCTGCCCTGCCTTGTAAAGCTTGATCAACTCTCGAAACAGGTATAGCCGCTACATCTTCTGCACTTACCGATGCGACGGAACCAGTCAAATCAGATTTACGTTGCGTTCCATAACCAATGACAACAACTTCATCTAGTTCGTTGCCTGGTGCTAAGGTTACATTGATTTGAGTTTGTGTGCCAACCAAGATTTCTTGGGCCGCATATCCGATGTAAGAGAATTGAAGCGTATCATCAGGACCTGCTTCAATGGTAAAATTACCGTCGAAGTCGGTACTGACCCCTGTTGTAGTTCCTTTTACCACGACCGAGGCTCCTGGTAGAGGCCCGTCATCTGCCGATACTGTACCTGTAACGGTTTGCTGAGACCACACAGCCATCGAGCTGAATGCAAACAACAACGTCAGGGACAATGTCCAGAGTTTGTTTGAAGTTGATTTTGTTTTTTTCATACAGTTGTTTATTTAAGGATTGAGTTATTGATGTTTGCTGTCAAAAATATTCGAGTACATTAATATGTTCATCCTGCACTGTACTGTACTGTCCTGTACTGTCCTGTACTTAATAATTTTGGTAAAATTTTTCTGATTTCTCATGGTTTATTGGATGGCTTCATTTCTCATTTACTAGCATAAATAGCATATCCAATTTAGATTCCTAACACGACAGAGCAGGATACCTTAATTTATTCAGAGTGGTATTTTAGTCCACAAATGAACTTTTGAAAATGAAGAACAAAATTCTAAGTATTATAGTGGCGCTAATCTGTTCAAGCTCTAGCTATGCTCAAAAGGGAAAGATGCCTTTTCAAGATAAGTCCCTTCCCATAGATGAAAGGGTAGAAGATCTGTTGCCAAGAATGTCTTTGGAAGAAAAGGTGGCTCAGATGCGTATTTTCCACGCCAATATTGGGGTAGAAGCCGATGAGGAAGGAAGACTGAAACTTTCCGATAGAGTTATAGAAAAACTAAAAATAGGGATTGCGGGTATTAAAAATCCTGGCGAGCACATTTCACCCTTGGCTGCTGCCAAGCTAAACAACGAATTACAAAAGTATATTATCAAAAGTAACCGATGGGGCATTCCAGCTTTGTTTGTTACGGAGTCATATAATGGTGTAGATGCCGAGGGATGTACCAAATTTGGTCGACCGATTACTTCCGCTGCGTCCTTCAACCCCCAATTGGTAAATCGTATTTGGGATGTTGTCGGTCGAGAGGCCCGTTTGCGTGGTATGCACATGTGCCATTCCCCTGAGGCCGATATCGTCCGAGACCCACGTTTTGGTCGTATGTCGGAGGCATTTGGAGAAGATACTTATTTAACGACACAAATGGTTGTGAACGCCATCAAAGGTGTTCAGGGAGATTATGATGGTTTAGGTAAGGGTACACATATAGGTGCCGTGGCAAAACATTTCGCAGGATATGGTCAAGTATTGGGAGGCTCGAATTTTGCTGCGGTCGAGATTTCACCGAGAACTTTAATTGACGAAATATACCCGCCTTTCGAAGCGGCAGTTAAAGAAGCGCGCACTCTGGGCATTATGGCGTCTCATGGCGATTTGAATGGAATTGCAACTCATGGAAATGAAGAATTGCTGACAGGTGTTTTACGTGACCAATGGGGCTTTGATGGGTATGTGATTTCCGACTCCAATGACATTGCCCGTCTTTTTTATTTTATGAAAGTGGCGGAAAACCCTGAGGCGGCAGCATTAATAGGTCTGGTTGCCGGTATCGATGTTGATCTATATGCTGAAGACTCATACGCTTACCTGCCCGAAATGGTTAAAAAAGACCCCTCCATCGAGAAATTAATCGACCGTTCTGTGAGGCGTGTATTGCGGACAAAAATGATTTTAGGTCTTTTTGACAATCCTTATATCGATATTAATAAGGCGGAAAAAGAAGTTCGTTCAACCATATCTTTGGAACTTGCCCAGCAGGCGGATTTGGAGTCCATAATCCTTTTAAAGAACGAAAATAATACACTTCCACTTAGCAAAGAGATTCAAAAGATTGCACTCTTGGGGCCACTACTAAATGAGGGAACGAAAGCTGCTTTCGAAGCAACTGCTGGAACTGATGTGTCCTTTGTCGCAGAAAAAGGGTTTGAATTGACCGATGGTGACAAAGGGGCACCTAGCTTGTTGCCTACCGACGAAAAAACAATCAAGAAACTGGTCGATGTCGCAAATGAATCGGATATGACCATTTTGTTTTTGGGAGGAGATGAATTTACGGCTAAGGAAGCCTACTTCAATAATGCTGTCGGAGATCGAGCGACCATAGAACCCGTTGGTGCACAAGACGAACTTGTAGAACGGGTAAAAGCCCTTGGAAAACCGCTCATAGTAATATTAAAGCATAGAAGAACACTAGCCATTAACACCATCGCCGAACAAGCGGATGCCATTTTAGATGGATGGGACCTGAGCGAGTTCGGCGATTCTTCTTTAGCAAAAATCATTTTCGGGGAGGTTTCTCCTTCCGGTAAATCCCCGGTGACCATTCCGAGATCCATCGGACAGTTACCTTTTCACTATAGCATGAAGGGAATCAATAATAAAAAAGGGTATTTGTTCTTGGAGGATGGTCCATTATTTCCGTTCGGATATGGATTGAGTTATGGCGAATTTGAATATAGCGGATTACAATTAACAAATAGGACAATCACTCCTTCCTCGGAAATAAAGGTTAGTGTTCAAGTAACCAATACCGGAAAAATGAAAGCTAAGGAAGTGGTACAGCTTTACCTAAAGGATGAAATTGCCACCGTTACGCGGCCCAATAAAGAACTAAGGGGATTTGAAAAAATTGAACTCGACCCTGGCCAATCAAAATCAGTGACTTTTACCATAACTCCCGAGATGTTGAAATTCACAGGACCCACCATGGAAAAAATATTGGAAGCAGGAGACTACACTCTTATGATAGGCACTTCATCCAAAGAAGGAATTTCATCCCAATTCAGACTTGAAAAATAAAAGCAACCTTAAGAAGAATACAATGAAAAAAAATCAAACCTTCCGAAATATAGTGACCTTATCTATTATCGGGATTCTATGTGTCTACACTGTTCCCGCCCAACAATTCGACAAGAAAGAAATCGAAAAGGCCATGGTGCGGGCTATGGAGTGGCAAGAGGCACATCCGATATTTGCGCTGGCACCGACAGATTGGACGAATGGTGCATACCAAGTTGGGATTGCAAGGGCACATAAGACAACGCAAAATCAAATTTTTCTTGCCGCCCTGAAAAATACAGGCTACCGGAATAAATGGAAAACCTATGACCGCTACTTTCATGCAGATGACGTCACGGTTTCTTATGGTTATCTCTATTTGGAAATGAACGACACCCGTAAAAACTACGTAGACTTAAAACCAACAGAAACCTTTATCCAGAAACACTTGTACGAACCCAACAAGTGGAGAGATGGTACTGATAAAGACCCCATAAAGAATATGCTGTGGTGGTGGTGTGATGCCCTTTTTATGGCTCCACCAATGCTCACCCTGTATGCGAACCATACCGGAGATATGAAACATTTAGATACGATGCATAAGTACTATACGGAAACCTACAATCTCTTATATGACAAAGAAGAGCACCTCTTTGCTCGAGACGCTCGATTTTTATGGAAAGGGAATGCCGACGATTTGAAAGAGGAAAACGGCAAAAAAATATTCTGGTCCCGAGGAAATGGTTGGGTGCTGGGTGGTTTGGCTTTACTACTTGACGATATGCCTAAAGACTATAAGCACAGGGATTTTTACGTATCTCTTTATAAGGAAATGGCACTTAAAATTAAAGAAATACAACCTGAGGAAGGCCTATGGCGCACAAGTTTGCTTTCTCCTGAATCCTTTGATCATGGAGAAGTCAGTGGAAGTGGCTTTTACACCTTTGCTCTTACTTGGGGAATAAATAATGGTATTTTAGATAAGACAGAGTACCTTCCAGTTGTAACAAAAGCATGGTCAGCACTTGCCAAGTGTCAACAAGATACCGGAATGGTAGGTTGGGTGCAAAATATTGGTGCTAGTCCTGAACCGGCAACAGTAGATAGCTGGCAGAATTTCGGTACTGGGGCATTTTTGATGGCGGGTAGTGAAATTTTAAAGTTGAATTAATAAGCTAAGAGCATGAATAGACTAGCCTTTAAAATGAAATTGAATCCCGGTCAAAAAGAGGCGTATACCCAAAGACATAATGCTATTTGGCCAGAATTGAAACAATTGCTCAAAGATGTGGGAGTGAGTGAATATTCCATTTTTTTTGATGAGGAGACCCATACGCTTTTCGCTTTTCAAAAAGTAAATGGCAAGGGGGGCTCCCAAGATTTGTCGGATAATCCTATTGTGAAAAAGTGGTGGGATTTTATGGCGGATATCATGGAAGTCAATCCAGACAATTCACCGGTATCAATTCCATTGGAAGAAGTTTTTTACATGAAGTAATTCGAAAAAAATGCAAATAAAATCATCTGGAGAGACTTTTGACGCGATAGTAGTCGGAACTGGAATTAGTGGGGGCTGGGCAGCAAAAGAGCTATGTGAAAAAGGGCTCAAAACGCTCATTCTTGAACGAGGCAGAATGGTGCAGCATCCTGTTGATTATACAACCATGCATCTGGATCCATGGGACATGCCTAATGGTGGAAAGACTCCTGCAAAGGTTTTGGCCAAGTACCCAAAACAATCCCGTTGGGGTTTTAACGAGGCAACACGACACTTTTTTAACAAGGATGAAGACTATGACTATGACGAAGTGAAGCGTTTCGATTGGATTCGAGGCACACAGGTTGGTGGTCGCTCGCTTATTTGGGGAAAACAAACCTATCGCTGGTCCGATCTCGATTTTGAAGCGAATGCAAAGGATGGTATCGGGGTCGATTGGCCCATTCGATACAAAGACATTGAACCTTGGTATGAATACGTAGAAAAACATGTGGGCATCAGTGGGGAAGCATTGGGCTTGCCGCAACTGCCCGATAGCGTTTTCTTAAAACCCATGGATTTGAATTGCGTGGAAGAGCATTTAAAAAAAGGGATTGCCAAGAATTATAAAGATCGTGTCTTGACCATAGGTAGGGTAGCGCATATCACCGAAGGATCAAAACCAGGTGCGGGTAGGGGAACCTGTCAATACAGAAATCGTTGCAAAAGAGGATGTCCGTATGGTGCTTATTTCAGTTCGAATTCCTCGACCTTACCCATGGCCGAGGCTACGGGAAATATGACACTTCGACCTAATTCCATTGTATTTGAAATCGTTTACGACAAGGACAAAAGGAAAGCAACAGGGGTACGTATTGTAGATGCGGAAACAAAAGAAATCATCGAATTCAAGTCCAAAATTGTCTTTTTGTGTGCATCTTCTATGGCTTCTACTTCGATTTTAATGCAGTCGAAGTCAGAAGCTTTCCCCAACGGAATGGGCAATGCAAGTGGGGAATTGGGACATAACATCATGGATCATCAACTAGGATCTGGGGCAACCGCTAAAATAGATGGGTATGAAGATAAGTACTATAGTGGACGAAGGCCGAACGGATTTTATATTCCTAGATTCCGAAACATAAATTCGAAATCAGAAAAGGTAGATTTTATAAGAGGATATGGTTATCAAGGCGGTGCAGGACGAAACCACTACGCTACCATGATTGCGGAGGAGGCATACGGGAAAGAACTTAAGAAAGCAATTTTGGAACCAGGAGCATGGCGAATAAACCTGGGAGGCTTTGGGGAAGTACTACCATACCATGAAAATAAAATGTACCTCAATTATGACAAATTAGACAAGTATGGTTTGCCTACCATAGTATTCGATGCGGAGTTTAAAGAAAATGAAAAGCTCATGAAAAAAGACTGGATCGTACAAGCTCAAGAAATGCTTGAAAAATCAGGTTTTAAAGATGTCCGTGCCGCGCATCGAAAGTCATTTATGGGAGGTGGGATTCACGAGATGGGAACTGCTCGAATGGGGCGCAACCCAAAAACTTCGATATTGAATAAATACAATCAATTGCATGAAGTGCCTAATGTGTTTGTTACCGATGGAGCTTGTATGACCTCCGCAGGTAATCAAAACCCTTCATTGACCTATATGGCCTTGACGGCACGAGCTGCGAATTACGCTGCAGAAGAATTGAAGAAGATGAACTTGTAATTGAATTCAATGAGAGTTTAAGGAAACCTTTTTTTGAATCACTGCAATCGGAATAGCTTATTTCTTAATAATACTGGTTCTTGCCTTTTGTTCCACAAAATAAGGCTGAAAAGTATAGGAAGAGTTTGGATCCCACGCGGCATTCGTTTTAGGCAACAACTTTTTTAACGCAGCTATCTCATCTTCATATTCAGGGTTTTTAGCCTGGTTGGTAAATTCGTTTGGATCGTTGTTGTGATCGTAAAATTCTTCGCCCCCATCTTCGTATTGAATGTATCGGAAGCGATTTGATTTCACTGTGTGATTGTTCATGCCAAAGGTCGTAATGGCTACAAAGGCACCCTTGTTTTTTCCAAGCATTAGTGGTACTAAACTTTTTCCTTCGTTTCTTTCATAGGCCGGAAGCCCACATAGTTCTAATAGCGTGGGGTAGATGGAGATCAGTTCTGCGGTCTCGTCAATGACTTTTCCTTTCGGAATGTTGGGTGCAACAAAAAACAAGGGTGCCTTTGTAGCCGTTTCCCAAAGGGCATGCTTGGCAAAAGTGCCTTTTTCTCCTAATCGATATCCATGATCGGACCAAAATACAATTACAGTGTTTTCTGCATGTTCACTGTTTTCAAGCGCGTTCAACATTCGACCAATTTCATGATCCACAAAACTGACACAGGCCAAGTAAGCCTGAATGATTTTAGGCCATTCACCACTCTTGATTGCCCAATCGGTTGACGGCATCATGGGCAAATCATTGATTAGCTTCGCGACAGGCGGAACATCGTCTAAATCATCCGATTCGTAAGGAACTGTTTTTATGCTATCCAACGGATGTAAATCAAACCACTTTTGAGGTACATATAAAGGAACGTGAGGTCTTAAAAAACCCACTCCCATGAAAAAGGGTTTGTCGTAAGTTTTGCTTAAACGTTTGATTGCCCAATCCACTGATTGATGATCAGGCATAAGTGAATCCACTTCTGGAAAAGCACCCCAATCCGTATTGGTTCGGCCGTAGTTTTTTCTATCAGATGTACCGAAGCCATCCCATACAAATCGTTCATCGGGGTACGGGCCAAAACGTTCTACCCTTCCTCCCGAATCATCGAACATTCCTTCAGGTGCATGACTATGGAACAATTTGCCTATTCCCATTGTATGATAGCCGTTTTCTCCAAAATATTCGGGAAGGAAAATAATATCTTTGGTTGCCGGATTATCGGACCTTATTTTATCATCCGGAATCATTCCATAAATACCTGTGGTAGAAGGCCGCAAACCACTCATTATAGAAGCTCTTGATGGCCCGCATAAAGGGGCTTGACAATGGGCATTTGAAAAAAGCACACCTCTAGATGCCAGTTTATCGATGTTCGGGGTTTTGGTATTGGGATGTGTTTTCAGGACGCCCAGCATATTATTAAGGTCATCCACGGAAATAAACAACACATTCGGGGGTGCTTCTGTTTTCGGCACTATTGTTTTCTTCTTCTCCTTACAGGCACAAAGTACAAACAGGCCCAAGACAAGAATCAAATAGTTTCCTATTTTCATTTTATGCTCCGTTTGCATGGTTTATTCGTTCCAAGATTCTTGAAGTTGCCCCTTTAATTTTGCTACAATTTCCGGATTTTTATCGGCCAAATCCTCTTGTTCAAAAGGGTCTTTATAAATATCGAACAACTGAACCTTTTCATCTGGTTTGTTGGCCTTGTTGGGAACGATAAGCTTATACGGTTCCGTTATTGCAATTTGATAGAAAAGACTTTCATCAACGGTATTGAAGTCATGGGCATAGATTTCCCCGAAAACGGCTTCTCTATTCTCAATTTCGGTTTCGTTCAATGAGTTAATTCCATCCAATTCCTTTGGGCGTTCAATGCCCACTAAATCCAAAACCGTAGGTAACATATCCAAACTGCTTACCAAGGTTCTGTCATCAAGCTTGGGTTCGATTTTGCCTTTCCATTTGAACATTATAGGAGTGCGCATACCGTAATCGTAAGGTGCCCGTTTTGAAATGGGATTGTACCTGCTATCGTTTTCGTTTTGCACCCATCCGTTATCACAGACATAAACAAACAAGGTATTTTCGGTCTGTCCTTTCTGCTCGATATAATCCATCAGTTCGCCACAGGTTTGGTCAAACCATTCACACATGGCCCAGTACTTGGCGACATATTCAGTAGGTGCCTTAGGAAGGTATTTTTGTAAAAGACTATCGGGTGGATTATGAGGAGAATGCGGTAAAAATGGCGCGTACCACATGAAAAATGGCTTTTTCTTTTCCAAGGCCAAATCGATGTAGCTGTTAAGCGTATCCATTCCCTTTCGACCTATTTCAAGTCCATAGTCACCGTGTCTGCCTCCTCTTTCTGGATTACCATGTGTCATTCCATCATCAAAACCTCCATTTTTATAATTGCCAAGCCACCATTTACCAGTTTGAAAAGAGAGGTATCCTTTTTCTTTGAGTAGTTTTGGAAGGGTATTCAGTGTTTTGAAATTCTCTATTACACTAGCATAATTATTAGCCCTCCATTCGGATTGCCATGCCGGTTTTCCTCCTTTGTCATCACCTGGTAACACCCGGTCATTACCCAAAACCATATGGTCTCTTGGGTAAACTCCGGTAATAATGGAAGCCAAAGAGGGTGCGCATAAAGAAGTGGGCACGTACCCTCGGGTGAATGTGCGACTTTCGTTCGCCAGTTTATCAAGATGTGGCGTTTGAATCGCCTCGTGATTCATAAAACCATAATCCGTCCATGCCTGATCATCTGAAATAATGAATACGATGTTAGGTGGTCTTTCTTCTGTCGGTTTTTCTTTGACCTCTTTCTTGGTTTCATTGCAAGAGACCAATGTTACAATGGCTAATGTAGCTATGAATAGGGCGGTACTATTTTTCATTTCGTCTTTAGTTTAAATATCTGTTTTTTAGGAAACCTTTATTCGTATTTCCAGTTCTTGGGATTTGTCTTTAAAATGGGCTATTAGAGGAACCACTTCCACACCGGGCACCATATTGAATATTCTTTCTTTTGGGGTATCTTTAATTGTCAAGGGCACACTTGCCGTAATAATAACCAGACCCTCAGGTTTTTGAATAGTTATTTCATTTGGATTCGATTGCGTGACTTTCTCCCCTGTAGGAGATACAATCGGTAAAACAAATGCGGTTGGTTCTTTTATGGTTTGGTCGGTTTTGGCAATGATTTGTATAGAATCTTTTGAGCATTGATACAATAGCTCAAAATCCGATGCAGTATCGGTTACAGTTTCATTCGATTTGTCTTTTAATTCGGTTTTGGCAATCAGCTGAAGGTCAATGTCATTCTCTTCGGAATGAATTGTTGCCCCTCTATCAAAAATATTGCTAAACCAAACATCATTTTTAAAGGTTTCGATTCGAGGAGTCAGTGCAAAATCATCCCCTGGATTGGGTTGTTGATTATATGCTTCTACCATTTTATAGATGGCCATACTCGCAGTGCATAGCAATCCCACTTTATTGTGATATAAAACCGAAAGTGCTCCGCCTGTGGCTTGACGATAATCACCGTCTTTGTAAATAGCATCATAAGCCGAAATAGTTCCCCGCCAATCGCCTCTTGCAAAAAGGGAGACGTCTAAATCCTTAAACTTTTTGATGCCTTCGGCAGTGACTCTGGGTAATAAGGTGTTTGTATTTACTTCTGGTAGCTCTTCCCAATGGTCTAACAAGGCGGTTAATGGTTTTGCATGGGTAAACGTGTGATGCACACAAGGTGGTATTCCATGAGATACATAATGCGGACCGCCATGTATGAGACCTTCTGCAGTACATCGTTGCAATAGTTCAGTGTTTTTAATGGCCGCTGTTCCAAAGGCCGAATTGATATGTGCCATCATAGCAAAAGCGGGTTGACTGCCATCACAGGTTCGACTTCCCCAATAACTCCATTTGTATTGGCGTGTTCCCCAACTGTTGTCCCATGCGCCATCGGGCAGCATAAATTCCAAATGACTATTTAAAGATTTTGTTAGAATTTGGAGAAGTTCATCATCCTTTTCTTTTAATGCGTACATCACTAAACTATTGAGTGTTTCTTCAACATTGTAGCCCAAATCTATGCCGTTTAGCCCTTTGGTACTCAATTTTTCGGCATCAGGTTTACACTCTCCAAACAGCAAATGTTCATTGGTCGTAAAATAAGATTTCACTTCTTCGGCAAGCGATTTACTTTTGGCTATAAATTCATTGTTTTGAAGTACTCGACCAATTAAGTTCAAGCCATAAATAGCGGTACCTCCATAATTAATGTTGGTAAAAGCAATGGAAAACGTGTCATAAACATATTGGCCGGCCTTTTCCAAACGTGCTGTCCAACTCCTGCGGCGTTCATCCTCCAAAACATGACCATGATAGCGCAATGCCTCTGCAATGGCGATGGCTCCAAAAACCGTAATACCTTTCCATGATTTCGGATTTGGGACTACCGTCCAGCTTCCGTTTGCTTGTGACACATTGTTCTCGGCCCAATCCATCACCAAAATGGCAGCATCCAAATATTTCTTATCTCCAGTTACATCTGCCATATACAAAAAGGGGTACACGGCATCCATACAACGCCCATGTATATGTGAACAGGCAGGGCAGCCCAAAGCACCATGCTCTTCTAAATTAGATGGATTATTGATTTGAACTCGTATCATTCCATCGCACCAATCTTTCAGTAAATCATAGGTAAGTTTTTTAAATTCGGTAGAATGTGAAGTTTGTCGTGTTTCGTCACAGGAAGAAAACAAAAGACTCGTAGGTATTGATAATCCAATTCCTGCTAGGGCAGTGTTTTGTAAAAATTTTTGACGATTCATGAATCGGTGCGTATCGGAGTTCTCATTTCTTAGTGAAGTTGTTGGAAAAAGTATTGCTAAACAATTATAGTAGAATTTTAGCAAATTGGTATCCTGTACTATACCGTTAATTTATATTGTATTCAGCCTAATTATATTTGAATCATTTTGCTATCATTCGCATGGCTTTTTTATCTTTGTTTTACGAAAGCGTCAAACCGCTGCAATAGGTGTCCTTTTAGGTGTCCTATATTGAAAATAAGATTGTAAAATATTGATTTACAAGGGAATAGGGTAGGATTTCAGATCCTGCCACCCCGACGAACCACTTTTGAAGTGGTATTAAAGTGCTGTTAATCTGTTGATTTTCAGCACTTTTCATTTTTAATGAATTCATCCGATATCATCTAATATCATATAAAAGGTGTAGAGTTCGGTGAATGGATTGGTACGATGGTTGTGCATAATTTTGGTAGTGGATAGGGCTATTTATAGTCGTCTTTGCAAACAAGGTTTGTTCAATTTAAAAGACTCGTATCATGCGCAACAACAGCACTTTAGCAGTACTCATTTTTACAAGGGACATCAACTACAATCCCGAAAAACTCACCATTTACGCTCGTATAACCGTTGATGGAAGGCGTGCGGAAATCAGTTTAAAGAGGTATACATCGGTGAATGTTTGGGATGTTTCCAAGGGAAGGGTCATCGGAACGACATCAAAAGCCAGGTTGCTCAACAGCTATCTGGACGAGGTATACGTCCAGATTCTTGACGCCCACAAACAGCTTTTAAGGGAGGGCAAGGTAATTACCGCACAGGCCGTAAAGGCCCGTTTTCTGGGGCAGGACGAACAGCACAAGACGCTCAAAGAACTTGTGAAATACCATAATACCACCATGGACTCCGTACTGAAATATGGAACCATGAAAAACTACTATTCCACCGAACGCTATCTGCATAAGTTCATAAGCGACAAATTCAGTTCCCCCGACATCTATCTAAAACAGTTGAATTATAAGTTCATCGTAGACTTCGAGCAATACCTTTTGAACTATCGTCCAGAGAAAGCAAGAAAGACCTGTTCCAATAACGGGGTAATGAAGCATCTCGAGCGGCTCATGAAAATGACCAACCTTGCAGTTAAGCTGGAATGGTTGGAAAAAGACCCTTTCCATCAATACAAGCTCAACTTTCAAAAACACAATCGAAGTTACCTCTCGGAAAGGGAATTGCAACTAATAGAGGAGACCATTTTTAAGTCAGGATTTGAAAAGGTTAGAAATGTGTTTCTCTTTTCCTGTTACACAGGTCTATCTTATGTTGATGTCAAAGAACTATTTCAAGAACAACTGGTTTTGGGAATTGACGGCAATTATTGGCTGCATACCAAAAGGGCAAAGACGGATGAAATCGTAAAGATTCCATTATTACCAAAAGCAAAAGCCATAATCGAGAAATATGCCGATGAAATGAAAAATAGTCCAAGTGGTAAATTACTCCCAGTTTTTAGCAATCAAAAAGTGAACAGCTATTTGAAGGTAATTACCAAAGCTTGCGGAATTCATAAGAATATTACGTTCCATTCGGCCGGACATACGTTTGCGACCACAGTAACACTTTCCAACGGAGTACCTATAGAAACGGTTTCTAAAATGTTGGGCCATGCCAAGCTGACAACTACCCAGATCTATGCGCGGGTCTTGGAAAAGAAGGTAGGGGAGGATATGCAAGACCTGATGGACCTTTTTGAAGCAAAGGAGAAACAAAAGAGCGAAGCCCCCAGATCTTACCATAACTGAAATGCGCAAGGTCCCTGTTGGATTTTTGTAGCGTCCCGATAGGTAAGTGTGAAGCAAAAATAGAATAGGGCGCATCCTACTTTTTGGTTATTGAAAAGCCCTATTTAGGGTATTCAAAACTTAGGAGTGGAACGAAGAAGATTTGAATAGCAAGAGGACAACGCGCTAAAGCGACGTTGTGCATTTAATTATTGATTCAAATCAATGAAAATCAGTGAATTAAAATGCATTTTAAAACCATATAAATTGTCAAAATTGTAACAATCAGCAATAAAACCCCTATGAATACGGGAATAAATTGTAACAATCGTTCGAAAAAGAAGTGAAAAATGGACGGATTCGGTACCATACGGCTACATCATAGAACTATCAAAAGGTTCAAAGGATTTTCAAGGAAATTTAAAAGTTCCTATTCGGAAACCCTGGAGGCGGTTATGGACTTTTTCGAGTTGCATGGGATATTGCCCTCTAAACGTTTCGCTGACCAAATCAACAAGGAGGAACAGAAGACAAGAAAGAGGGTGGAGGCAGCAATCGCCATAATCCGGGACATTGAGAAGACCCAAACATTTCCTACTAATATCATGCTTGAAGCCCTTTTCGGAAAACATGAAATCGTACAGAAAAGAAAAGAACCAAAATTGGTGGAAACGAAGTTCGAAAAGCTCACAAGGGAAGAATGGAACAAAAAGGCAAACAAGGTCTCATGGATTAAATATAATCGTCTTAAGGAAAAACACATTTCCAATTTGGAGCGAATGATGACGTTATTGAACAAGGTTGAAAAAATCAAGCAAAGGTTTGGAAAACCCTATCTGAAATTGGAAATCAGTCCGATGGAATTGGCCAAACTGAAAAGGCAACTTAAAAACCAATTGTAAAAATGCCTCGCAGGCAGGTTAGTTTGGTAAGGATTTGGGACTTGCAGCACGAAACTTTGTTTCGCTCGCTCCTAAAGTGATAGAAATTAGTTCTTACAAATCACATCGTATTAAAAAGTTGGTGCATTAAGCGATTTTTGTCATTGAAACTTTCCTCCAATGAAATCATGGTTTCCGTTCGTTCTACCCCATTAATAGCATCCAGTTTAAAAATGATCTTTTTGGCGTGTGAAGTGTTTTTAGCTCTAAGTTTACAGAAAAGGTCGAACTTTCCAGTGCTGATATGCACATTGGTTACATTTGGAATTTCAACTAACCGCTCCACTACGGAATTTATGCGATTTGTTTTATTAAGGAGAACCCCTACATAAGCTACAAAAGAATAACCCAGCTTATCATAGTTCAGTATTAAGGATGACCCTTGTATGAGGCCTAATTCTTCCATTTTCTTGACTCTAACGTGAACAGTTCCAGCAGAAATAAGTAGTTTTTGGGCAATATCTGTGTATGGGGTCCGGGTATTTTCAATTAAGATATCGAGAACTTGATGGTCTATTTCATCTAGAATTTTTTTTGGCATGGAATCAATTATTTACAGGACTATTTTATTAAGTTAGGCCAATCTAGATGGAAATACAAGGTATAGAGGTCTTTTTAAATCGGAATTTCGAAATCAGTATTTTTCGAAACTTTGATTGGTACAATCTTAATAATTATGGGTTTGAATTGCCAATATTTGTGCGAGGTGACTTCAAAGAATCTTAATTAAATATCAGTTGGAATCGAAAACCATAAAAATGCTTTTACCTAAGATAAAATTCCCTACTTAATTGGCGAACTTACCTAAAAGATATGGTGTATTGCATTCCTTCGGAAGTTAAAGAGTAATAGAAAACGCTCAAAATATTTTTGATTATTTTAATTGGCCATAATACTCTTGAATTCAATTCAAGAGTCTTTTTTGTTCACTAAGATTATCGTACCCAATGTTTCTTCTAAAGTGTTTTGTTTCCTCTATCATTTGGAATGATATTACGCACCTCAATTAAACTAATTGTCTTCTGAATGATGAGAAGGTGCATTTAAGCTTTCGAAAGTTTGCCAATCTTTTATACTGCTTCTTCTAAGTTTTGTGGCTAATACAGGAAGCATTGATATTACCATCATTATTACACCCGTGGCTAATATTTTGAATGGATCTATGAAGAATTCACTAAAGGAGAGAACAGCTATTATTAAAATTGTAGAAAATGGCAACGAACAGGCTAAGATGTTCACAGCGAAATTAATATCAAATGTTGGCTTTTTTTGTTCATCTTTTTCCTCTAGGGAACTTACAGCACTCATATGGGCAAATGGCCAGAAGCTACACGCGCTTTGAGGGAAAACTACCAATAGTAGAACAAGAGCTGGTGTCATCACAGGAAATAAGAAAACGAAAATTGAAGAAAGTAAGAATGTTATTCCGGCACGACGCAACAACAATGAAAAAATAAGGCTAAACTCGCCAGACTTTATTCGTACTGCCATTCCTATAAATAATAATACTAAAGGTGTCATCAGAACTTTTATACTTAAAACGGTATTCTGTAAAAAGGTTGGTAGCGATTCTAAATTAAGACCTACCGCTAACATGAGAAGACCTGCTACAATGACCAAGTTAATCGGTTCGTTCAATAACGATAGAAAAAGGCTTCGAAGTTTACTTTTAGTAGAGGCACGAAGATCTTTTACGGCATGCAATTGGTACCAATGCATTGCCAGCATATATAATAGAATTAGTCCAAAAATCTTATTTCCTACATCTGCCAAAGCAGCCAACGCCAATGTGTCATCACCAAGATAGACCACGATAAAAGGAAAACATGAAAGACCAGGTGCCAAAGAAGGCATTAACATTATAACAGTTCGTTTTTTAGAATCGTCTTGTTTAGGTAGTGAAGCACCAAGGAAATATTTTGAAGCAACAAGCATTATTAGGTTGAAAGAAAGGGCAAGAGCCGGAAAAATCAATAATGAGCTTTCCAATTTAATTTTCAATAAGGCGACGAAAATGACTGCTGGTAACGCAACACTAAGTATGAGTGTTTTTACTCCTTTCAAGTCATTCTTAGCTATTTTTTTTTGTAAAAGCAGCCCTAAACTGATAATCAATAGAAGCTCTAATGTTTTTTGAAGGGCAAAATCCATAGTTAGTAATGTTTTATTTTTTAATAGATTTTCAATTCGAAGAAAGCCTGTACCCATAAAGAGTTGGATGTTGAGAGAATAAATCGAAAAAACGTTCAACAATCCAACCCATGGGCAGACTCAACTTAACTTACACTAGCACCTTTTCCAGAGCGGCTGTAAACAGCTTCATCTCTTCCATGGTGCCCATGCTCACACGGCACCAGTTTTTATCAAAGATTTCAAAAGCCCTTACGCCCACTCCTTCGGCAGTCATTTTTTCTAAAAATGGCTTTCCTTCCATTTCAATAGGAAAGATTATAAAACTTGTAGAAGACGGAACATAGTCAAACCCCATTCTTTTAAGGTTTTCATAAACATATTCTCTACATTCCTTATTCAACTTTCTTGATTTGTCTTGAAAAGGAATATCATCCATACTCGCCATGGCAGCATGAACGGAAGGAAGTGAAATGCCCATTCCTCCTCGAGTAATTTTCTGTATAATTCCTAAAGTCTCCGGTTGCGCAACCACATAGCCAACCCTTATACCGGCCATACCTTGGATTTTGGAAAAGGTACGCGCGATAATGACATTTTTACCTTCATTTATCAGGGATACCATACTTTTTTTGGCACCGTCTTCCAAGAAACCTAAATAGGCTTCGTCAACAAATACAGGAACTTTTTCTGAAACGCGTGAACAAAAATCCAATAACTCGGCATGTTCGGTCATACTGCCAGTAGGATTATTCGGATTACAGATATAGACTAGCTTGGTATCTGAATCGATGGCAGCCTCCATACCAGCAAGGTCATGTGACCAGTCATCCTTAAGTTTTACTGGTTTCCATTCTGCACCTGTAGCCTGGGCCACTTTGATCAGTGACATGTATGCGGGATCTGCAGAAACGATATTGCCCCCTTTTTGAAAGAAAACCATTGCGGTTTTCTCCAACAAATCAGAAGAGCCTGGCCCCATCATAATATTTTCTTGTTTTACACCTTCATGTAAAGCAACCTTATCCATCAAATTATACAATTCCTTCCAAGCATATCGGTTGCCCTTTGGAGCATATTTTTTTATAGCATCCACGGCCATAGGAGAGGGCCCATAAGGGTTCTCATTAGCATTTAGTTTTGCCATAACCTCCACGGGTTCCTTAAATGCGTTCGGTAGGTACTCCTTGAAAAAAGGCGTATAAGGAACATTTCCATTAGCATCTAATAATAAAGATTCTGACGAAAATGCTCCATGGGTAAGGTAAGGGGCTACCATAACCCCAGCTGTAGTCAGAACACCTCTTTTGAGCCATTCCCTCCTGTTTGTTGTTGTTTTCATAGTGCGATATTTAAGTTTATAATTTCTAATTTGTTTCTACAGGTTCAGCGTTAATACCTATATCTCCAGTAGCTACGATAGTATCATCTGATGGACTCAAAGCGATACTAACGTGGGTGTCAAGTGTAGTAATGGAATCGTAGAATGCCGTATCGGCAATTAGGAAAAATTTATTCGTAGCTAATTCGCCAGTATTTCCGTCGACATCATCTATAGTCATCATTGTATTGGTTCCAGCGCCAGCTGCTCCTTCAACAAGTACTGCTGGATGCAAGAAATCAGCAACCGTATTGTACAATGAAATCTGAACTAAGGTCTGACTTAAGTCTGTTTTCCAAAAGACTATTCGCCCGTAAACATTGGAACCTGTAGGGTCTGTGGAATCTATAGTATAGGCTATATAGGAGTCTAGTGTTCCCCCACCTTCTGCCACTTCTTGCGCAGATTGCAATGGCTCTAAATCACATGAACTGAATGTTATCAATAACAGGGCTAAAACACTTATTTTATTTATGTATGTTTTCATGATTTTCTTGTTTTTTGTATTAATCGTCAATTAGAAACTTAATGTCGCTCTTACAGAATAAAAAGCACCAAGAGAGCCCTGTTGCGCATTGCCATAGAGGTAAAAACCTCTTTCTTCAGATCGATACAAATCAGGATAATTGTTAAAAATATTTTGTCCAGTAAGGGTAAAGGCTAAATTCTCGGAAGCCTTGTACGTTATTCCTAGGTCAGAAGTAACCTGTGCCGAGAATGTCTGATCTGAAAAGCCTTGTGTGCCAACGCCTGGAAAATTTTCATCGGTCAATGTACCTTCACCGTCATCTATTCTTGCTATTTCACCAAAATAATTACCTCTTAACATACCCGACCATTTGCCTAATGAGTAAGTTGCCGAAGCAATAAATTGCGTATTTGGAACACCTTGCTCATAGGCTCCAATAATAGCCCGGTCTATATAGAGATCTTCAAGTTCCTGGTCACTTAAAACCGTGTTCAAATCAGGAACGTTGGCTCCTTCAAAAGTCCGATCGGAAATCAATCCGGAGAAGTTAAGATTTAACATTCCTTCACCAACGCGATCGTTGTAATTCGCCACAAATTCGATTCCTTTTGTGCTGATATCGCCACCGTTAATTCGAAAACTTGCCAACCCAGAACCAATGAGTGGTTCTAAAGCGGGGGCATCGTCGGCGCTGAAATTACCGGTGCTAAACAAACGATCTGTTATGTTTATTTGAAAGGCATCGATACTTATATCCAACTTATTAAAGAGCTTTGCAGTGATTCCTAAACCAAGGTTGGTCGATCTTTCTTCTTGTAATTGTTGAATTCCAATGGTTTTAGCTACCTGACTACTATTTGGGTAGAGGGTGCCGTCAAAAGGATCTAAATCAACAAAAAACGTAAAGGTGTGTGAATAATTTAATTCCTGTAAAGAAGGAGCTCTAAAGCCATTACTAACTGACCCTCTAATAGCAAGGTTATCCGTAATGGAGTACCTTGTGGCAAACTTTCCAGTGAAAACGCCACCAAAATCAGAGTATTGTTCTGTACGTACCGCACCACTAACGAACCATTTGTCGGTTACATCTAATTCCAAGTCCAAGTAAAGACCAGTAACCGAGCGGAATTCGTTTGCTTCATTTTCAGGTGCGAAACCTCTAAAACATTGGCAATTTGGACTGTATTGCAATACGGGATACGAACTAACACCACCAAAAGGTAATACGAGTGCATTTCCGTTATCGTCAACAATTGGGTTGCCATTCAATCCTTCCAATGGAAAACCATCCGGGCCAATTAGAGCTTGATTATCTTCGGTTGCCGTAACGACACCGGCATCACCAGCTGCGTAACTCTCTTCTTGCCCTCTTTCTATGATATAATTTTCTATCCTAAATTCAGCTCCAGCAGCTATGTTAAGTCCTGCTAAGACGTCTGGGTAGTATTTAGAAAGGTCAAAATTGGCCGTGTTCTGTGTGAATTTATGAGTACCCAAATCCATTACGGTTGGTGACGCCGACTGTAAGCTGGCGTTAAACGTATTGAATTGGCCAAGCCGTTGGGTATTCGTTCCAAAAGTATTACTGAAATCAAAATCCCAATCTCCTAATTTTCCTTCGATACCAGTAGTAAAAGCAATATTGGTTTGCGTATTGGTCATTTGTGGTCTGAAACCATTGGGGTATAAGTCAAAATTAAATCGATCTGTTTGCGCCGGTCTTCGGTAAAAACAGCCAAAGAGTTGTCCAGATTTATAGCCAAAATCCCCAAAGGAATAGAAGCTGGTTTCAGATGTTGCGGAAAGTGGCAATTCTAAACTATATGAAACTACTCCTAACACGCTAGGTGACAAACCCGCAAAAGTTGATATATCTCTTGCCGTAAGCCCGCGTGATGCAAGTAAGCCCTCATTTGTTTGAAGTTCAGTTGCCAAGGCATCATTACCTGAAGATTGCGCAGCGAGTAGTTCTGGATTGGTAATAATAGGGTTGCCCTGGGCGTCAGTTCTTTCATTGTTCAAATAAGAGTCGCCATATGGGGTTGCACCGCTGATATTCGGGCGAATAGCCGCTTCATTTTGTCGATACGTTCCGGCAATATTAAGGTATCCGCCATTTTCAAAAGAGGTACCATAGTTGATTCCCAGTTGGTGGGTTATACCATCAATTCCATCTGTATCTTCTAGCAAGGCTTGATCCGACTCGCTAATGTTAGAGTCGCTAATATCGGGATTGGAATTGGTATAAAAACCAGTGGTGTAATTTGCAGTAAATGTATTGGTGCCTTTTCTGGTGACTAAGTTGATTACACCTGCAATAGCGTCAGAACCATATTGTGCGGAGGCACCATCGCGCAATACTTCTACACGATCTATGGCATCCAAGGAAATAAAATCCATATCAACTGAATTTGCAGATCCACCTGTTGCTGTTCCAATCAGTTGTGCACCACTATGGCGCCGTTTTCCGTTTACAAGCACTAGAAGTTGGTTGGGTCCTAAACCCCTTAAAGATGGTGGTGTAACCGATGCACTAAGATCGCCACCTTGTGATCTTACAGCGGTAAATGAGGGCGCCGATGCAACAAGCATTTGGCCTACATCTAATTGTGGCATATTGATGGCTTGTTTTGCCACACTAATTACATCTACGGGGGCCGCAGTTTGTAATTTGGTTCTTGCCTGACCCCTTGAGCCAACGACAATAGTTTCTGTGAGTTGTTCGGCAGAAAACTCCAATGTAATATTTATGGTGTTTTGACCGTTGATGGGGACTTCTTTAGTGGCATATCCAAGATATGAGAAAACTAATGTTCCGTTTGTAGGAGCGTCGATAGTATATTTTCCATCAAAATCGGAGGAGGCTCCTATTGTTGTTCCCTTAATAAGAACATTTACTCCGGGTAAAACGCCATCACTATCTGAGATTACTCCAGAGACAGCAATATCCTGCGCCTTCAACGATGCAAGGGAGGATGCAAATAGAATTAAAAATAGAAGAACTTTCTTCATAACATAGTGTTTTGGTTTTTAACAATATGACGCACATAGGAGTTTTGAACGCTACCAAAATTTCAATTTTGGATGATGGTTCATTTACGTGCGAAAAGAAAAGCTCCGGAGGCTTAACTGGTCAATTCACTTCGTTGGTTATTTCGTTTCAAGACCAATACAATGATAGTGAGAGAATTTGATAAATAAAAACTCGAAACTCTTGTAAATATTTGTATTTCAGTAGTTTATCACTGATTAATCTAACATATAAATAGTTTTTATGTTTTTATCTACCGATACGTCAGTTTTTTTGATTTAAGGGAATGAAAAGCTATTGATATGATTAAAAAAAGTCGAAAAAGCATTTTTATGAATATCCAAAATCATCTATATTATAAATATGGTATAATCAGTAAATAGGGTGTTTTATTGTTATATTATTTGTCCTTTAAACAAAATGTTAAATTAAATTTACTAAAATCAACAATATCTAGAATAAATATAAAAATATCACAATTGTAATTCTTGATATTGGAGTATAAAAGTGTTTGTGACAATTTAAAAAGGGCGAAAGAGAAATGAAGAATAAATTGGATGATATGGATTTTAAAATTTTAGGACTATTATCTGACAACGCACAAATGCCGTATACGGAAGTTGCCAAAAGATTGGAAATTTCACCTGGCACAGTACATGCAAGAACAAAAAAAATGAAAAATCTGGGAGTTATAAAAGGTGCCACCCTCGAGCTAGATTACAGCAAAATCGGTTGGAAAATGACCATATTTTTAGGAGTCTACTTGCGAGAAACGATGCTCTACAAACAGGTGATTAATGAGTTAGAAAAGGTGCCAGAAATTGTAAAGATTCATCATAGTACTGGTAAGTATGATATTTTCGCAAAAATGCATGCGAAAGATAGCATGCATTATCGACGAGTGTATCAAGAGGCCGTTTTGACGATTGATGGAATAAAAGGTGTTGAGTCATTTATGTCGGTAGAAGAAAGTATGAGTAGGCACATTACCTTTAAGTAGACCATATAGATTATACAAAATATCTCGCTATTCGAATTGCATTAATTTATTCCTTAATTGAGCACTAAGCCTCTAACGAGGCTATATTCGGATTCGGATAATTATCAGATTGGTCCTCAATTGATTCATCCATACAAACAAAATCCTTTTCTATTAACAGCGTAAGTGTTGTACCATTTGTTCTTTCAATGCTTTGACTATACCCTATTTGTTTCGATTCAAACCAATCTTTACTTTTACCTTTCTCAAGAAATAAGGTTATTTGTTGAAGGACACTGGAAAAGTCGAATTCATCAAAGCAATTCACACTGTTCAAGATGGCGGTAAATACTATAGCGGAGATATCTCGAATGTGTTGGTCAATAATTTATTAAACTCAAGTGTCAAGACTTCAGAAAGACCAAAAAGTGATGCTAGAACTAGCAAACCTTTTGACCTGACCAATAAAGAAGTTCAAGTATTGGAGTTGGTCTTATCAGGACTTACCAACAAACAAATTTCCGAAAAACTTCAAAATAGCAAACGTACCGTAGAAACCCACCGCTTTAATTTAATGCGTAAAATGGAAGTCAAAAACTTGATGGACCTTTCTAAAAAGGCTCAGGAGTTTAACTTGGTCTAATAGTTTAAAAAGAAGGATGAGGCCGTTGTTCAAATGTTTTTTAAAACTGCCTCTTAAAACGTACCTTTCTCGGAACTTCATAATTTTTCTCCATTTAGTTCTTTCAATAAACCGTTTTATGGAACTGTCAGAAATAGCTAAGAGCAAGCACACCGCTGTGTGTAGTCTGTGACTTCGTAACGGCAACAGACATACTGTCTTGTCCTAAAAAAAGTTTACCAAGAAGAACCTTTCTCATTCCACAAACCCCAATTCCAAGTCCTAATAATTATCAATACTCCAAAATAAGAGCCTACTATTAACATATTTTCACGAACTGCTACTACCTAATTTCCTAATTTACTAGCTAAGATTTGATGTTGCCAATCTATACTAGAAATAAGTGGTTTTTAATTCAAAATTTTCCTGTCAATTGAATTAGAATATCAGATGAAATCGTAGTCTATTTGGAGCGTAATCATACACATATACTAGTGAAGTATAGGAAGGTGATTCTCCAAATACATTGTTAACAAACCTTAATTAAATTTAGATGCGAATAGGTATTATTATCGGAAGAATAGGCGGTGTTGATGGCGTAGCTTTAGAAACTGAGAAATGGATAGATGTTTTAAAAAAGCTAGGTCATGAAGTGTTTATCATGTCAGGAGAGTTTGAGTCGTGGGATATAGATTATGAACATGACTATCTTTTTCCGCCCTTATCTTTTTTCTCGGTTGAAGCCGAATGGGGCCAACGTAAAGCCTTTTATGAACCCGATAAAGATCCAGATGCCCTACTGGATCATGTTGAAAATGCTTCTAATATGATTTATGAAGCCATGCTTCAATGGGTGGCTGATAAAAAAATAGAAGCAATACTTTCGGAAAACGCTTCAGCACTCCCTTGCCATTTATCAATGGGGGTTGCTATTAAAAAACTAATTCAAAATACCGGATTGCCGATTGTAACCCATGATCATGATTTTCATTGGGAAAGAGGGGAGCGTTATGTTTCAACCCACCCAGAAATTAATCAATATGTAGATGATAACTTTCCACTGTTATTGCCTAATGTGAAACATGCGGTCATTAATACATTTGGAGTAGAAACCTTTAAAAATAGATTTAGTATTGATGCGACTTTAGTCCCTAATGTGATGGATTTTAGTCGTGTTTATGGTGTGCCAACTCCAGAAAATCAATTCTTTCTCAAAGGCATAGGCGTCACAGATGACGAAATTGCATTATTACAGGTAACACGTATTGTAAGGCGTAAAGGTATTGAAACTGCTATCTCATTGATTGATACACTCGATGATAAAAAGCTAAAGCTGGTTATCACAGGAAATAATAATGATGATGAAAATAAAGAATACTATAACGAATTAATAGATCAAATTCATGAACTGAATCTATCGAGTCAAATTATATTTGCTGCGCACAAAGTATTGGATCACAAGGATTTATCTGATGTTTATGCGCATGGTAGAGCATGTACTTATTTTAGTACGTACGAAGGTTTTGGAAATGCTTTTGTAGAATGTGTACTTGCCAAAAAACCCATATTCGTTAATAACTATAAGCCTGTATATATGCAAGATATTGGTAGTAAAGGCTTTGAAACTGTTATGACCGAAGACGGAAATCTAACAAGTGAAAAAGTTCAACAAATGGCAGACATCATTTATAACCCAAAGCGATGTATAGAAATTGGCGAGTATAACTTCAACCTTGGCAAAAAACATTTTTCATTTGATGTACTTGAAAAAAAATTAAATAGCCTATTTACATTTTAAGAAAATAGATAATGACTAAAACAAAGGCGACCGGAATTACTACTATCTTAAAGGAGCTAAAGAATGAAAAAATAAATACCTGGTTTGATTTAGGCTTGTTTATTGACAAATTTAAAGAACAAGATTCCAAATCAGCCTTTAAAGGCGATGTTCCATCATTTGACGTGAACCTTGAGAAAGGAGGTATTGCCTTCTTGACCTTTTACTTCACCATTGATGGTATTACGGTAGAAACTGAAAAATATGCTAAAACCTTTAAGGATATTTATCCTAATATTCCCATTCATTTTATAGCGGGAGAAATTAAAGAGGAGGCTGATGAGTTGATACCTAAAGATGCCTTTAAAAAAGTATTACCAGAAATGGAAGCTTTTGATGCTTGGCCTTTATATGATGATTTTTTTAGGATAAAAATGGAGCGTGGCAGTGAGGCTTACAATAACCTTATTGGTAAGTTTTGGAAAGAGGTTTTAGTTCTGATTGAAAAATTGGGCAGTTATATTGAAGAAAATGATATTTCGCTCTTGTATTTAATCAATGTCTGCTCTAACCCTGGGAATGTTTCTTTGGCTTTAGCTACCGTATTAATCTCTGAATATTTAGGAATTCCGGTAATTAATAATAATCATGATTTTTATTGGGAAGGAGGCAATAGAAAGGAAGAAATTATAAAAAATGGATTAAAAAAAGGCCCAAGAGATTTCTTTTTTCACAATGCGCATGTAGGTGAATTTTTCTCAGTTATTGAAATGATATATCCATGGGAAAGTCGTTCGTGGATGAATGTAAATATCAATAAGATTCAACAAAACCATCTTATAGATATCAATGGCCATAATCCCGCCAATGTCGCACTATTAGGAACAGCGGTTGATACCAAAATGCACCAAATGAGTAAGCGCGATATTATCAAAGCGTTTATGCAGGTATCTACTATTTTTGCAAACAAAAAAGACACGATAACTGTTCATACTGCAGCACATCATACGG
This sequence comes from uncultured Flavobacteriaceae bacterium, assembly GCA_947500435.1. Lineage (GTDB taxonomy): Bacteria > Bacteroidota > Bacteroidia > Flavobacteriales > Flavobacteriaceae > Maribacter_C. Next base: position 9,463 of record CANMRV010000007.1, on the reverse strand, counting down.
ATAGTGAACGCTCTTTAAGACCTATATTGTTAGGCCATAAAACCATTCGTAATTTTGATTTTGTAAATAATAATATTGTTTTTTTACAACCCACACGGGTAATTAGTAGAAAGTCTATCGAACTTAATTTTAAATTGGTTAAGCGTTTATTTTCTTATGATTCATTTGCTGAAAAATTTATCACAAATCCGCAATTAAAACTATCTCTAATTGTTTCAGGACCTATTCCACATGGGCAACAAAATTATTATCACGATTTAAAAACAGATTTTAAAAACTTTCTTAAGGAGCTTCCGAAAGAGTTCAAATCAAGAGTGCTTCTCGGGTTTTTATTTAGTGAGTTTGATAAAAATGAATTCAAGAAAAAATATAAAAAGCCTTTAGATATTGAGCAATTATATGATGTAGCTTCTTTAATCTTATTGCCCAGTCAAACTGAGGGTAGGGGCCTGCCAATTATAGAAGCCGCAGCTTGTGGTACTCCAATATTTTGTAGACAATACGAGCCAAGAGAAGTTTATGATGAGGTTATCGGACGTCATTTAGATGAGTCTTTGCGTTTAAATGTATTAGAGTTTAAAGGTTCTAAAGTTCCTAAACTATTAGCGGAGAAAATTTGTGATCATGTGTTTTATCCTCAAAATAGAATGGTTGATGTTACTCACAATAGGAACGTTATTCATAAGCGTTATAGTTTAGAAGCACTACAAAAAAACATGAAATATATTCTAGGGCGACTGCATTTGCAGTTAAGAGCTATTTCTAATGAGGTTGATGCACAAGTAGTTGGTTTGTTGAAAGCTTACAAAAACATGGTAAATTTTGAGAATGAAGACCTTCTTGCTATTCTTAATAAAAAAACGAGACACTATTTACCTGGTTATGGCAGATTGTCATTTATGATATATTTAAAATCTTTAATAGACCCAAGTTTTTTTAGGGTAGAAGAGCAACTTATCAAAGGAAAAGTAATGAATTATGCTAGAATGATGGAAAATGATATTCCAGATTTAGTAAATACCAACCTTGAGTTAATTCATAAATATTACAACGCTATTGATGATATTTTTAAATATGTTGATGGAGAATTGACTATAAGACATGATCATGCCTTAGCGTACAGGCATAGAAATAAAAAGAAGTATGCCTATCAAGCATTTACATATCAAGAGGTAACGGGTTTAGTCAATATGATTTACAGTGATGTTTTTAAGCCAAAACATTTACCAGATTTGACATTAGCTCCTCAGTTTTTTGCCGACTGGGAATTGGCCTTATTTCAATTAACGAATAGTAAGTTTTTAGGAATCGATGACCGGAAGATTTTAACTGAAAAATTAAAAAATAATGTTCCGAAAGGCTACTTTCCTGGGCGTTATATCAAACATGAGTTAGAATATTTTGTATTGCAACCTATTCGTGCTCAACTTAAACTAAAAATTGAAGAAGAACTTACGGCTGAAGTGCTTAAAGCCAAAGTGCAGGAATTAGAAAAGGTATATATTTTCGTACATGAACCAAGAATAACAAAATGGTTTTCAAATGCAAATATTAAGGAATATTTAGAGAGTGAAAAGGAGCCTGAACTAGGTTTATTGTTTAAGACAGGAGTTGTTCAAATAATTGAAACAAAACAATGGTCTGAAGGCGTTCATTTTCCGCAAATGGGGGCAAAAGCTATTAAGATTTTACGAGATATTAAAGAAGCCAATGGTTTTATAATAACCAATGGTGAGTATGCGGCAATGATGACTGATATTATTGAAATTGATCACTTCCATATTGGTAAGGTATTGCATGATATGACCTCCAAAATTATGGGAGTTCCAAAGGATAGCGGCTTTATCCAATTTGTACCAGCCGCAGTACGTACTACTTTAGCATACCCTACGCCTATACAAACAGCAAAAGATTTTGACAATGTTTTAAAAAGCAAACTATATGCAAACCTTAAAAACACACTTGGTGAAAAAGAATTGTTGAAACTAATTTCTAAAGATGCCATTGAAAATGGGACTCCCATTGCGAAGCAATTAGAGCAAATAAAACAAAACTTAAGTAAAACGAAAACTATTGAAAAAGTGAAATCATCTTTTGCTGGTGGTGTATATGAAGACGGTCTACCTTGGAGTGGTGTATTAGCTGAAATTGATACCAAAAAACATAACTGGGGGTTTGCTGCACATATTGCCAATAAAGAACCTAAGAACGTACCTGCGCTCATCAATGAGTATCAAAAGAAAAGTAATAATTCTAATAAAATAGAATTAGCTTGGAATGGAGGGTATATATTAAACCCTGAATTGGTAGGAAAACTAGGCTTACCAGAAACTTATATTGGCTCACCATTAGGCCTACTGATTATGAATAATAAGGTGTTTTGTCCACCACTTTTTAATAAACCCGCCTTTATTATCTATAAAAATGGCGATGTAGATATACGAAAAGTAAATAGTAAAGCAGGTTTTAGTATAAGAGGCAAACAAGGCAAAATGATTTTTGCTAGTAGCGCCTATAATAAACATAGTAGTGTAGCTCCCTGTTTTTATGATTTATTTTATGCTGAGGACACTATCAAAGGTAATGGCAATGTTATTTTAAGAATAGCGGGAAACACTATAAAACAGATTATTAAAACAAAAGCTAATGAAGTTCTACCTGTTGTTCCAGTAGGCATCACATTGTCTATTCCTTCAAAGTTGTTTTTTGATAAAATGTTTACAGAAGGTATGCCATTGGATATTCAGTTATTAGAACCAGAGGCCAACCCATACCGATGGGATGAGATATCTTATGCTATTGAAGCGGGACCTATGTTAATTGATGGTGGTAAACAAATTTTAAATATGGAAGATGAAGGCTGGAAAACTTCCAACTCTATTAAAACGCAAGCGGCAAGATTAGATTTCACTGATATGCGTGGCCCAAAAATAGCTGTAGGTATAACTAAAGAAGGGAAACTTATGGTGCTTATGGTAAACGGTAGAATTAGAGAATCTGTAGGGGCAACACATTTTGATATGGTAGATATTCTTTTAAAATATGGTATGGATAAGGCTATGGGCTTCGACCCTGGAGGAAGTAGCACCTTGGTAGTTGATGGTAACATTATGAATATTTCTCCATACAATAAAAATTATGAGAAAGATATTTATTCGTTGCCGCCAGAACCGCGGTTTGTTGCAAATGCTATTATGGCCTGGATTGAAGGATAAGTTTCTTGACCTTATTCTAAGAAAGAAGAAGCTTAAAATAAAAATAAACAAGCATCTAACAACTAATTCAATAAAGGCTTCAATTCGGTTCTGTAAAGCTGGTTTTTTTGTTTTAGAGTGTTTAGCAGAATAAAATGCAATCTTAACTATATTTGTGTGTGTTATACGCATATAATGAAAAATAAAATTCAACTTACTGTGGATGCTGTAGTATTTGGATATGAATCTGGAAACATATCGGTACTACTGGTCAAACGCAAATACGAGCCTTATAAAGATGGATGGGCTTTACCCGGAGGTTTTGTTTTTGAAAATGAGAATTTGGAGGAAGCGGTACAGAGAGAACTATTAGAGGAGACGGGTGTTAGAATAAATTACCTCGAACAATTATACACTTTTGGAGATTTAGGTCGAGATCCAAGGGGTAGGGTAATCTCCGTAGCCTATTTTGGATTGGTTAAACCTAATGCTTTCAAACTACAAGCTTCTACTGATGCAAAAAAGGCGGAATGGTTCAATATTAAAAAGTTACCGAAATTGGCATTTGACCACAAGAAAATTCTGAAAATAGCCATTGAAAGACTTCAAGGAAAGATTACTTATGAGCCTATCGGATTTGAATTACTCGATAAAAAGTTCCCTTTCTCCGATTTAGAGAAACTTTATACTACATTGTTGAATCGTGAAATTGATAGAAGAAATTTCAAAAAGAAAATCACCAGCTTGAAGGTACTTGATGAACTAGATGAAAAGGTTTCCATCGGTCCAGGAAGGCCTGCCAGTCTTTTTAGCTTTAATAAGAAACGGTATTTTCAGCTCAAAAAAGAGGGGATCATCTTCGAAATTTAATCTTCCTTTACTCTAATAAATTTTAATTTGCGTAAAAAAAACACAAAATATATTGTGTGGTGGAAAATCATATTCTATATTTGCGTCATTATTACACAAATTATATTTTAAAATAGAACTATAATAGCAATTGGAAATAGGGGAATCGAAAATTAAATATAACAAGAGAATCAACGTTATGTTCCAACATCAAATGACCTTATTACCATTAACTAATAAAAGCCACAAATTATGAACGGATTATTACTTACCGACGGATACAAAACAGGACACCACCAACAATATCCAAAAGGAACTGAAGAAGTATATTCTAATTGGACGCCCAGAAGCAACAAATATGCTCCTCAAGGCTGTGATAAAGTACTTTCTTTTGGGCAACAATATGTAATGCAATGGTTGCATGATTATTTTGAAGATAACTTTTTTTCAAAACCAAAAGCACAGGTTTGTGATGACATAAAAACTGAATTATCATTATACCTTAATGCGGATTATGATGTTACTCATTTCGAAGATTTACATGACTTAGGGTATTTGCCCATTCGTGTCAAGTCCCTTGATGAAGGTGTTGAGGTCCCTATCAGAGTTCCTATGTTAACGGTTGTGAATACGGATCCTAAATTTTACTGGGTTACGAATTTTCTAGAAACCATTTTGTCAACTATGCTGTGGTTGCCAATGACATCTGCTTCTATTGCTTTGACATATAAACGTATTTTCAAAAAATGGGCTTTAAAAACAGATTCTGAAAATCTAGCTTTTATAGATTTTCAAGGACATGATTTTTCCATGCGCGGTATGGGCGGACTTCAAAGTTCTGTAGCTTCAGGTATGGGTCATGCTTCGGTATTTTTAGGATCGGATACTTTACCAGTGATCCATGGACTGCGCAAGTACTATGAGGCAGAAGGTTTTGTAGTTGGTTCTGTAAATGCTACCGAACATTCTGTAATGTGCGCGGGAACCAAAGACGATGAAGTGGGTACGTTTCGACAATTAATGAAAACCTATCCTACCGGAATTTTATCTGTAGTTAGCGATACTTGGGATTTATGGAAAGTACTAACGGAGTATCTCCCAACATTAAAAGAAGAGGTTTTGGCCCGTGATGGTAAATTGGTAATACGACCAGATAGTGGTGATCCAGTTGACATTATTTGCGGAACGAATGCTAAAATGGGAGAAGGCACACCCGTCGAAAAAGGAGTGGTCGAATTGCTTTGGGATGTTTTTGGAGGTACAACAAACAAAGAGGGTTTCAAAGTTTTAGACCCACATATCGGAGCTATTTATGGAGATAGTATTACGACAACGCGTGCTGAAGATATTTGTCAGCGATTGCATTATAAGGGTTTTGCGACGACCAATGTTGTATTGGGCATAGGTTCGTTTACGTATCAGTTTAATACAAGGGACACCTTCGGATTTGCCATGAAAGCAACTTCTGTTGTCGTTGATGGAGAACGCAGGGAAATTTTTAAAGACCCCATCACCGATGACGGTGTTAAGAAATCTGCGAAGGGATTGATTCGTGTCGATAAAGTAAATGGAGATTACGTCTTAGTTGATGAAGTAACAGAAGCAGAAGAGCAAAAAGGCGAGTTGAAAGTTATTTTTGAAGATGGAAAGTTTGTGAACAAGACTTCAATAGAGCAAATTCGAACTCGAGTAAATGAGCGCTTGTAGTTAGTATGACGATTTGAAAGTGAACTATTGACCTATAAAATTGACAAAATGAGATACAAAATAAAGAAGTTTAAAGACGGACAAGTCGCTGCTCAAATAGTAGAGGAAGGTAATCTTGAGGTTCACATACGTGGGAATAGTTATGAAGATTTATTTGCCATCGCAGCCATAAAAGAAGCTTGGGATGCTCAAAATAGCATGAATAAAACAGCTACTTCAAGGTTGATAATCTATTGTTTAATAGGCCAACGTTCAGATAGACGCTTTAATGCAAAAGAATCTTTTGACCTAAAAGTGATAGCGAACTTCATTAATACTATGGGTTTTGATAAAGTAGAAATTCTACATCCACATAGTGCAATTTCTTTGGCCTTAATCGAGAACGCTGGTAAATTATCTCATTTCCCATATGTCCAAAAAACCTTTGAAGCTATTGGTAATCCTATCTTGGTGAGTCCTGATGCGGGGGCTTACAAAACTACCCATGAAATAGCTGAAAAGCTCGGAGCTGATTTAGTCCCATCAAACAAAGTGCGTGTTGAAGGTGCTCCACAAATCAGTATTCAAGGTGATGTAAAAGATAAGGACTGCCTTATTGTTGATGATTTAGCCGACGGTGGTAGAACCTTCAAGTATTTGGCAGCGGCTTTAAAAGAACAGGGTGCGGCTAAAGTGTTTTTATATGTTACCCATGCACAATTCAATTATGGTCTTGACGAATTGAAAGAAACGATTGACCATGTGTATTGTACCAATAGCTACAAGGATATTGAGGACGATTTTGTGACGCAATTTAAGGTGATATGAATGTAATTACTGCACCTGAAGAACTTATTCTAAACGACAGTTACAGTGTTTTTTTGGCAGGAAGCATTGAAGGTGATTTGTCACAAAAATGGCAAGATATTGTCATTGAAAGTTTGGCGGACGAACAGTTGACTTTGGTAAACCCTAGAAGAGACGCCTGGGATGCTAATTGGAAACAAGATATCAAAAACGAGAAATTTAATGAACAAGTAAATTGGGAGTTGGAAGCACTTGAGAACGTAGACTTGATAGTCATGTATTTTGACAAAAGCACCAAATCTCCAATATCCCTCTTAGAACTTGGTCTATTTGCCAAGAGTGGAAAACTAGTAGTTTGTTGTCCTGAAGGTTTTTGGCGAAAGGGCAATGTAAATATTGTTTGTTCCAGATATGGTATTCCCCAAGTTCAAAGTATGCAGGAATTGATTAACGAGATTAAAAAGAGAGTGATATGAACTATACGCTAGACATAATCAAACAAGAATTTGATACCAATGAAAATTTAAAATTCTTGTTCTTTTGGGGCCATACCCCAAGCAAAGATGGTTCCATTATAAAAAGTTGTTTTAGTCAATGGTGGAAGGCATCTTTTTCCAAAGAAAATGAAAACTACAAAACAGCGGAACATTTTATGATGGCAGAAAAAGCACGCCTATTTCAATCTTTGGAAATAAGAGCTGAAATCATAGCCTGTGAGCATCCCGCAGAAGTGAAAAAATTAGGGCGAAAAGTAGCGAATTTTAACTCCAAGATTTGGGATGAACAAAAATACGCTATCGTCAAAGAGGCGAATCTTCTTAAGTTTTCTCAACATGCAGATTTGAAAGAGTTTTTGGTAAACACAAAGGATAGAGTGTTAGTTGAGGCGAGTCCAGTTGATGCTATATGGGGAATTGGATTAGCGCAGAATGATCCAGATGCCCAGAATCCAAATTTGTGGCAGGGTGAAAATCTGCTAGGTTTTGCTTTAATGGAGGTTCGAGATGAGATAAAAAATACCCTATGACAAAGTATGCTGCACTCTTCGGTGGTTCCGGAAACAATACAGAATCTAAAGAATATTTAGAGACCATAAATATCGGTTCTTTTTTAGCCAAAAAGGGCTATATAATTAAGAACGGAGGATATGGTGGAATGATGGAAGCCGTTTCAAAGGGAGCAATCGAATCCGGAGGTAAATCCATTGGAGTAACCTGCAAACAAGTGGGTTCTCCCGAGGGAAACAAGTATTTAAGTGAGACCATTGTAACAGAAAAATTGTACGACAGGCTCAAAGTGTTGCTTGAAGGCACCTCTGTTTTTATTGTTCAAAGAGGAGGCATCGGAACTCTATCAGAGGTTTTTTTAGCTTTGGATATTGTCCGTAAAGAACCCAAAAACCAACGACCTAAAATGTATTTCGTTGGCGCCATTTGGAAAGATTTAATTGATTGTTTGAAAATGGAATTAATTCCAGATTATGAGCATGATTTATTTCAAATCGTTAAAAATTCCGAAGAACTGTTTAATCGTCTTGAAGAAAAATGGAAATAGAATTAGTATTAGGGGATATTACCAAAAGTGAAAGTGATGCCATTGTAAACGCTGCAAATACTTCTCTTCTTGGAGGTGGCGGAGTTGATGGTGCTATTCATAGGTCAGGTGGCAAAGAATTATTGGAAGATTGTATAAAAATTAGAAATAGACAAGGTGGTTGTAGGTAGGAGAAGCTGTAATTACTTCAGCAGGAAATCTAAAAGCTAAGCGCGTTATTCATACGGTTGGCCCCAAATGGAACAATGGACAATCTAACGAAGAAGAAAAGTTGAGAAATTGTTATGTAAACTCTTTAATTATTGCAGAAGAGCATAATTTAAAAACGATAGCATTTCCTAATATTAGTACTGGTATTTACAGATTTCCAAAGGATTTAGCAGCGCTAATTTCTATTAAAACAATAAAGGAGCTTAGCAATCAAACGTTAATTGAAAAGGTGATTCTTGTCTGCTATGACGATGAGAATTATAGGATTTATAAAGAACTATTAGAAAAATGACAGAAAAACAAATAAAACAGACAAGCAAATTTCTAAGTCTTGTACTAAGACATAAACCACAAATACTAGATTTAGTATTGGACGAGAACGGATGGACGGATGTAGCTGTATTGCTAGAGCGTATGCAACGAGAGAGCAAAACATTAACTTTTGAACAACTGGATTTTGTTGTGAAAAGCAATGATAAGAAGCGATTTGCCTTCAACGAAGACAAGACACAGATAAGAGCCAGCCAAGGGCACTCCATAGCAATAAATTTAGATTATAAACCCGTCTCGCCTCCAGAGTTTTTATACCACGGAACACCTGATAAATTCATAAAACCCATTAGGGAAAAAGGGCTAAGGAAAATGAAAAGACATCACGTGCATTTAAGTGTGGATATAGAAACAGCAACCAAAGTAGGTGCTAAATGAGTTAAATAGTTGGGAGTTGGCAATGGATTACTTATTAATCACCAATACTGATGACAGAATTATAGAACGAATATTCAATCTTGTCATGGTGACCAAAGATCATAGTCCGCTTAAGAATAATGATTAAAAATGGATGGTAGATTTTGACTTGGGCATTCTCGGTCAACCTTAGGGTCGTTACTATGAGTATACACAGCAAATAAGAGATGAGTATGGTTCCATTCCAACTTTCATGTATAAGAGAGGTAGAAAGAAAGTATTAAAGCATTTTCTAGATAAAAATAGAATTTACAAAACCGACGAGTTTTATCAGTTTTATGAAAAAGTAGCGCGCAACAATTTGAAAAAAGAACTCGAAATTTTATAAAAATGGCCCTCAACAAAAACGCCCTTATCCGCTACAAAACTATTGACAAATGTTTACAGAATAACTACCGTCAATGGACTCTGAATGA
>CANMRV010000006.1 GCA_947500435.1 uncultured Flavobacteriaceae bacterium | reverse complement strand
TCCGTGAAATCGTATGTTCCATCGCCATTATCGACCAAGGCTACCGTTCCAGCCGCTGCATTGATCTCGTCGATCGCCGCTTGTACGTCCGTGGCGGTAAGCCCGGATGTGGTATTGTCATATGGGTTCGAACTCGCGTTCGTATCGATCGTCTGTACGTTCCCGGCCTCATCGGTATAGGTATATACTCCGTTTACGGGAGTCGATAAGGTAGAAATAGAGGTATCCGTAATTACCGTAGTGGTTCCGGCCGCATCCGTGAAATCGTATGTTCCATCGCCATTATCGACCAAGGCTACCGTTCCAGCCGCTGCATTGATCTCGTCGATCGCATCCTGAACAGTTGTTGCTGTTAACAAAGAAGTCGTATTGTCATATGAAACATCAGCTGCAGTTTGGTCAAGAGAAGATAAATCTACTGTAACGATATTTCCATTTTCAATTTCAAGTGAAAGAAGGTTAGTCAAAGAATCAAAAGTAAAGTTTTGCAATTGTTGATCATCAGAAGAGGTCAGCTCCCAAGAATCACCGTCCCAAAAATAGATTGTTCCTGTATTGGTATTTACATAGATATCACCTGTATCTGCTCCCGCTGGAGCTACCATGCCCGGAGTTGTAACTGCAGTTCCGCTTAGAACCTCACAATTACATTGATCTTCTAATGTGACCGTTGTTTGGGCAATTGCCAAACCTGAAATTAGAAAAGTTAGTACTACAATTATTTTCTTCATGACCATTACTTTACTTTGAAATTGTATTGTCTACTTATTTTTATGCATTGTTATATCTCAATACGACCCTGAAGGCTATACCGAAAATTTACTAAGCTGAATAGTTAACGGAAGTTATGTTCGGCAAAGAACATTTACCATGGTGAAGAGAATGCCATTGCATTCTAAATGCCATTTTGTTTTCTGGTTGAAAACCTTGGTTGAGTTCGGTTAAGTTATTCATGCTTTGGGTTGCGTTTAAACCACATTTGGTTGAATGGTTTAATTACACTTTACAAAATTAACCTTAAGACGGGCATTGAAAAATAAATGTTGTGTAACTGTTAAAATGCATTGTATAGGTCTTAAAAGTTGAGGTTTTTGTTTGTTTCATTGGTCGATTAGGCATTGTATATCAGTAAGTTCGGAACGATTTTACGTAGGAAAAATCAGTTAAATGATCAGTTTAAAAAGGAACACTAATCAGCAAAAATTTAGTTCTTTTTAACCCTGTATGTGATTCTTCGATTCGTGATTACCGAAGTTATCCAAGTCCCATAGTCCATTTCCACCTTTGTTACCATTATCGGCCTGTGCAAGATCTGCTCCGTTCATAAATGTCCCGCCCTGATTTAAAAAGAAATCATTCTCATCCCGTTTTCGCATAAATATATCAACCCATCCATCATCATTAACGTCGGCGGCAGAGCCAAAATCCCCATCAGTGGCATCTTGACTAAGTCCGTATTTAACCACTCCCGAACCATTACCAGGGGTAATATGGGTAAACAAGGCACCTGGTGCAGGATTAACTACAGTATGTGTCACATGGTCTATATAATTATTTCTTAGGAGTTCTATTCCAAATGCATGACTATCGAAAAAAATGTCCAAATCCCCATCTCCCTCGAAATCGAAGAAGCCTGCTCCTTCAACATTTATAGGGTTATGTTTATGGTATAGCCACTTCGACCCACAGTAATTGGAGCAGTACCACCTATTCCGTCACCGAAAGTTCCCGAATTATTTTGCAGAAAAATTTGAAGGGCGACGTTGGAAGAGCTATTACCGTGTGATCCGATCATGAAATCTGGTCTACCATCACTATTCAAATCACCCCAAACCGCCTGCCTTTCTGCTGGGTCGTTTAACATCCCTGGTGCGAGTGTTGCTTGCACATTTGTAAAGGTCCCGATTGGCCCCTGCTGCATCAAATAGCTTTTGCCCCCGGTATTTTCCAATACCAGAACGTCTAACAGACCATCGCCATTAAAGTCGGACCATGCGTGTCCTCCATCTTTGTTCCCACTAATGTTTAAATTATATGAAGCTGCACTTTCAGTAAAGGTAGTTTGTGAAGAAACCATAAAAGTAGCCATCAACATAAAATACAAAAGTATTTTACCTAAGATGTTCTGGGGGAACCTCGTTGGTTGAAAAGCATTCATTTTTAGGGACTTATACCAGAGAAAGTCAAAAAACCGCCCCCAGTTTAATTATAACCAAGGTATAGGATAGGTTCAAAGTGCTAAAAAAAATGTTGTGAAGACCCTTTTGAACAACATCTAGCAAGAGAAAGTTGAGGTTTCCCTTTGAAAAAAAGGAGGTTTCCATAGCCTAAGAAAACAAAATAATCACCTCATATACAGCTATTTATAAAAAACACCTGTAGGAAAAGAGTTAATTCTTCTTAGCGCGATATGTGATTCTCCTGTTGGTGATCACAGTATTTACCTGGATGGAAAGTGTCGCCACATTGGAAGTTTCAGTGGTACATACAAAGGTTGAATTAGAGACTAACACCCTATATTGATCACCGTTATTGGCGGGCGAAACATTGGTCAAAGTCAAAGTTGCAGTATCGGTGCCCGAGTAGATACCAGAATTGCTAATATCTACCCAACTACTGGCGTTAAAAAATTGCCATTGATACATATCTGCGTCGGTCGCTGCAACAAAAATAGTTGTATTACATCCTGGGCATACTACTGTATCTATGGGCTGGGTTGTTATTGTTGGAGCGCTTCCGCCCTCTTGAAAATCGTATGTGCTATTACTATTGGCATCAATCGGTGTGGAATAGCCAGCAGCGGCGACGGTACCGTCACCATTCACGGCAGGAGCGCCGGATCCAAACATACCATTATTATCAAGATCGGTATCAGGATTTCCATATGCCTCGTCTGCATCATTACATCCATCACCATCACTATCGGAATCTAAATGATCAGGGAAGGCATCGCCGTCGGTATTGACAGATCGACAAGCAGTTATGGCAAAATTGATGTCATCTAAAATAGAATAATTTTCCGCGGAATCATCAATTTGGCCATAAACATATATACGGAACTTATATAAGGTGTTGGCCGCTAATGCTAAACTCGGGGCATCCATATGGTCAAAAATGGCATATATACTTCCGTCGTCAGTATGGAAAGTATCGGTGGCCAATTGAGACCATGCATCGGAACCACTTACAGAATAATAAGTTGATGAATAATAGGAGTCTCCTTGAGAGGGGGAATACCATCCTGATCTTAGGTTATTTATTTCAAAAGACGAAAGCTCGGTGCCAGTAGTGAATTCCACTTCAACAAAATCGCCATTGGCCATAGCCTCTTCCATATTGGCCGATGTCATTGAAGTTATATGCAGGTTAGAACCTGAAACAGAAAAAATTGGGCTGTTCAATAGCATTGTACCGGCCGAGGAAATTGCCCAATCTGTAATTTTAGGGTTAAGAACATAGTCCATATCCAGCGTACCCGCAGGTGTATTCAAGCTCCAAGCAAATTCACTTGACACATTATCCATGGATTCCTCACAATCTGTAATTCCATCATTATCATCATCCAAATCGGCATGATTTCCGATGCCATCATTATCAGTATCCACAAATGGTAATACCGTAATGGTTGAAGAAGTATCCCCTGATAAGGGTATATTTTGGTCGTTGCTGATATCTGAAGATGAAATCGTATTTACATAGTCCCCTGCAGTATTCATTAGAACACTAAAAGTAAAACTGCAGGTCGTACCAGCAGCCATATTGATACCGGAAATATCGAAACTAGTTCCACCAGGATTGGCGACAATAGTTCCCCCACAAGAAGAGGATGCCCCAGGAACCGGAGCAATTACCATACCTGCTGGTAAGTTATCGGTCAAAGCGATATTGGTCAAGTTAACGCCAGAGGACGGATTTTCGATATTGATTGTTACCGTACTTTCATCCCCTTGGTAAATGATTGCAGGAGTAAATACCTTACTTGATACCGCAGGAAAGGCAATTTCATTGGAAACTACAAATACCCCGCCCCAAATTCCTTCATTAGCACTACCTAAATCCACAATTAAACTTGTTGCATTATTGGGTACAAGACCAGAAGCATCAAAGACGTCAGCATCAATACCCCAACTAAACCCAAAATTCGGATTTCTTGCTCCAACATCGACACCAAATTCTGAAATTGTTCCGTTTAGGGTGTTGTTATTAGGGTTTAAAGCGTTGGACAATGCAGTCCCGTTAATACTCACAAAATCACCGATTTGATTGGCCTCTCCATCGAAGCCAAAATATCCGGCATGGGTTTCAAAGACACCTATGGATGGAGTCAAAAGGCCAGTGACTGTAAACGCATCGTTAGCACCAAAACCAAAAAAATCAAAACCATCCCATAGGGCAATGTTTCGTGATTTTTCGCTGGGGTCTTCATAAACAACAACCATTGTCCAACCTCCATAAGGTCCAGTAAAAGAGCTGCCGGTAGCCAAGGCTATGTCTGCGACAAAATAAGTTCCAGTTCCAGCCGCCTGTACAATACCGGTTACATCTGCAAAGGACATAAATGAATTCCAGCCATTAAAGGCTCCCGTTTCAATATTTCTTACCTGTGCAGCAATACTGGTATAGGAGACGGCCCCTGGTTCCCTAATTTTTACCTGGTCAATATTCAAAGTGCCCCCAGGATTGGTTATACCGCTGTTGCTACTATTGTACATGCCGCCCCAATAGAGGCCCGCATAGGTCACCGTAGCCCCCGCAGGAATCGTAATAATGCTGGAACTCGAATTTACTGTTGTTCCATCAGTATCCACATCTGCATATCCCATTACAACAGAAGGGTTGTTTGATGTTGGGGTTCCTGGGCAGTTCGCTGTGCACAAAAGATTTGTATTTCCCTTCATAAGGAAATTACCACTTAGATTCATTGCATAGCGTTCTTCATACGGACGGGGAGCATTGGGATTACTTTCATTGTCTTGAATAGTGCCGATTGCCGTATCGGTTATATCAACCGAACTATCTGAGGTCCCCGTGAATTGGATCGTAAAGGTTTCATTTCCTTCAACGTTAAAATCATCATTCAACGTGATTACAATTTCCTCTGTATCTCCAGTAGAGCCATCAAAATTCAGCGTTCCACTTGAAGCTATATAATCAGCTGGAGCCGTTGCAGAGCCGTTTACTGTCGTGTAGTCAACTGTGAACGCTCCTGAAGCAGCCACATTTCCATGCGTAATCGTAAAGGTCATTGTACCCGCATCCTCATCTGCTGCAACATCTTCAATTGTCACTGAAGGTGCAAAGGTGGCTGTAAACTGCACATTGTCGACAAAAATGGTCTCCGAATTACCCCAGTTTCCACTTCCCGTAATAAATCGTATTGAAGATGCAGCTGAAATCTGATTCGCGACTAAAGTGTAATTGACGCTACCAGTGCCTGACAAAGTGGCCACTGTTGTATAGGAGCCCCCATTCCACAATTGCACCAAAATACTTTCGTTTCCATTGGTTCTGTTATAATCTAGTGTCAGCGTTGCACTTGAAGCACCAGATAGGTTTAGGCTTCGGGTAATGTAACGAGAATCCAAATTTTGAAATCTTAGTTGATTCGAATTGATTTGGATTCTATCTGCTGTTGGATTCGTTGTTTCGTTAGTTTCTACCCAGTTACCTGAAAAATTAGAGGTGCCCATATTATTGGAATAGGATACTGTATTGAAATTGTCAATAAAGGTTTCCTGAGCGACAACAGTCACAGATGCGAAAACTAAGACCAAAAAGAATTTAAGTTTGTAGGTAAACACAATTGGTTAGGTTGAATTCGTGGCTTCCGTTGCTATTTATTTAGCACAAACTGACGCCCAATATTAGTCAGTTTACCAAGTACTATATAAAGCCCATAACATTTAATAACAAAAGCTAATATGCAAGTTAAACCTACAGTTGGCATTAAAACTAATTAATGTTGTGAAGTGCTTAAATAGTAACAGGTAGACAGGAAAAAATGTGGTAAGTCATTGATTTACAACAACTTTTAATTTTCCTACAAAATATAAACTAATTCTTCTTAACGCGATACGTGATTCTCCGATTCGTAATTATGGTATACGCTTTCAACTTACTGAAAGGTGAAAACTCGGAAGTTGAATTAGAAATAGTAGCCGTCGCCGTTAGGTCATCACCTAAGACCACTCCTGAGCCGACTGCCATGGTGAAGGTGAACTTATTTGTGTTATCTGTATTGCCATCATCATCGGTATACACAGCGGTATCTGAATTGCTATCAGATCCACTTCCTTCCACCGCCGAACCTAAGAAAACCTGACCCTCACCATAATCAGCGGAAAGACCTAATTGATTATCCCCTAGAGTTGCGGTACCTTGATTTATGTCCGTAAGAAAGAACTCAACTGTGGCGCCTGGTCTTGACCAACCTGAAACAACAATGTTCGAACCAGATTTATAGGCTGTTTCAATAATCGGGAAATTCAGTAAGCCGTTTGGACCGCTATCTACATCTCCAGAATCGTTTAAGGTGATTCCATCTTCGTTTAGATCAATACCTAGGGCATCACCATTGATGCCATTATTATAAAAAGAGTTTCTTGAAATCAAGTTTCCAGATGTGCTCGAGCCGTTCAAAACCAGTCCTGCGCCACCGTTATCATAAATAACATTGTTCACTATTTGATTATTGCTTCCAATCATTGAAATTCCAAAATCATCAGGATTACCAGCACAATTACCAGTATTTTGCCCAGAACTGGTAATCGTATTTTCAAGGATATTGACACCACCGGAACCTCCGGTAGATTTAACGCCAATTCCTTGTGAATCTTCAATAAGATTATTTTGAACAAGAACACCATTCGAACCATTTCGGATGTCTATACCAAGGTCACAAGGATTATCACCAATATTGAATATATGATTTCCTTGAATTGTTTTTGTTCCGGTTCCTCCATTTACAAAAACCCCAGCATTCGAAGTAGTTGCAATGTAATTTGATTCAACAAAAAGATTGGTAACAGTCGTACCCTCTATTTCAACACCATATGGGGCACTACCAGCATTGGCTCCGAGGGCATTTACACCAATAAGGGAATTGGAAACCGTACTGCCGCTGCCATCATCAAATAAAATTGCAGTCCTCTGGTCTGCGTAAACCGCAAGATTACGTATTACATCATTGTCACCTTGAATCTGAAAGACATCACCATTACTTCTATGTACTTGAATTTCAGGTAATTCAAAATTCTGAAGATTAGAACTTGACGTACCAACCGCTGTTCCACCGGCTCCTATCGTGCCTGAATTCGTGTCACCCGAATATGCTGTTTGCGTTCTTCCATCTATAACAATATTTGGGCCAGTTATGGCGCTCAAAGGACTTCCATTTGAAATACTAATATCGAAATAACCACTTGCAAAATTGCTATCAGCCGTCCGTCCGAAGGGGTCGGATGTTGGTGGAATCATGAATATCGAGGTATCGTCACCTGTTGCTGGATCAAAAATACTATTTGCAACAATATCAATTCCTGAGGCATCTAAGGTATTGGCATTAACAATAAATTGTTCAAGTGATCCCTGGCCATCCTCGTTGGTGTTTACAATGGTATTAAAGTTGAAACCGAAATCCATTCCAATCGCTCCCTCACTGCTTATCGATACAGAAGCGACGGATTGGGCTCCCGTTAAAACCCCAACGTTCGTGTCAACCCCAGCAGGATTTGCACCACCAATTTCAGTGGTAACTCCAGTTAAGGTACTTGACCCGAAATTAGTTCTGAAGGTTTGTATCGGCATACATGAAGAACATGAACTACCTCCGGTCCTAGTAGATTGCACTGTACTATTAACTGCTCTTAAGCTATAACTTCCGTCGGCCATTCCTCCAAAGGTAAATGCCCCATTGACATCAGTTGTTTGAGTATCAAATAAAACTCCTACATTATCATAAAGTTCAACGGTAACACCTGGTATAGGTTGCCCAGATGAGGTTGCGAGATCTCTTCCATTGCCTCCGCCGTAATTGACATCTTCAAAAACAGTGCCTGTAATCAAATTCGATGGTACTTTGAGCAAAACAGAGTTCATGATTACTAAATCTTGCCCTACTTGAACCCTTGTGGTGGCTGAAGATTCACCTTGTTGTAGAAATGCGGAAACATCATAGGTATCCAGGTCGACCCCATATATATTTGAATTATTTACAACCGGAGCCGCAGTGTTATCATAAATTGTGGAATTAAATGGGTTGGTTCCTGTTTGGCCGCCATCACCACTAAGAATGTTGCTTCCTGCTGAAGTTGTTATGAATTGTAGGTTTTCATTATTGGCCAATGTATCATCACCTTCCCATGATAGCGATGATGTTTTCGATCCTACAGACCCAATTGCATAAAAACCTGACAGGGTGAATGTTGATGTTGCATTTGATCCTCCATCAAAACCATTATAAAAATTGATTGTCACCGCGGGTAATGACAGTTCTTCATAGAATACCAATAACGACCACCCACCTAAAACGGTAGCACTACTACAATATGTAGCTGAATTATCTATGGTAAGATTGGTCACCGTAAATGTGGTGGTATTCACATCTGGGATTGCATCTATAATGCTAGTAACGTCAGCTACCATACCGTAAAAATCTCGGTTACCAGAGTGGAAATAAGAATTTACCAACTGCGCCTCCACACTCTGCCCCTGAAATGTTACATTGGTGTCGGGAGTAGGGTTTGAATGGGCCCATATCAAATATGCCCTTTCAATAGTACCTGTACCTGGCACTGTCGTGGTCAAACCGGTCGCCGAAGAGGTATTTGTAATAGAACAAGCGTTGACACCATTCGACTGAGTTCTAAAAGTACCGCCAGTTACCGCATAATCATAGTAACCATTTATCTGTTGGAACAAAGTCAAAGGTTGGTCATTTAAGATAACTTCATCATCGTCGATTGTTCCGGTTGCGGTGTCAGTGATATTAACCGCAGCATCTGAAGTTGCTGAAAATGAGATGGTAAAAGTTTCAGCCAATTCGTACAAGCTATCGTCAGTTATGGATACGATAATAGTATCTGAATCCCCTAAAGTACCGTCAAAATTCAAGGTTCCACCGGTTATTCCGGTATAGTCGTTGCCAGCCACTGCTGAGACATCAGTTGTATTGTAGGTTACCGTATACGGTCCTGAGACAGCGGCGCCCGTATGATCTACTGTGAAGGTCATAGTACCATCATCTTCATCAACTGCTACATCTGCAACTGTCAATTGTGGCCCCGGAATTGTACCAAAATACTCTATCTGTGAAGTATTAGCACTGGCATTACAATTATACTGGGTTAATATTACCCTAGCCTGACCTGTGAAAGTGGCTGTGAACGATGTTTCAGATTGTAAAGCGCCGCCACATGCGTCGTCATTATAAGCCAAATTGCCCGTTGTAGTGTTGTTATAAACGGAAAGTTGAGTATCCCAAGCTGCCAGACCGCAAGTACGCACGGTATACGTTCCTCCATTCACTACATTCATTAAGAAGTAATCTCCTCCTGAAAGATTTGGGGTGAATTGTGAACCTGCTGTAGGAGTTACCACGACCCCAGAATTATTCCAACCGAAACCACATTGTGCTTTAATGTTCGCTGTAATAAACAGGAAACATGCAAAAATTGCAAGCGTAAAAAACTTGATAGGACTCTGATTAGTAGGTTTCATTTGGGGTACTTTATACTGTACCTAACAAAAATAGTTTGAAGAAGTAGCTCAACCTAACATATGTTGTGTAATACTGAAAGATTGTTACGAATGAATAAAAAATAGGTGTGTATGCAATCTAAAACAACTCTAAAAGCCCTAAAAAGCAGAAGTCGAGTAAACTACCTACAAAAGAAAAAGCAACTATCGTTGGTAGTTGCTTTTAATAATTTTTGAAAAATTTTATTCAAGAATAATAAACTCCGATCTACGATTCAATTCGTGATTTACGGCAGAGCACTTTACACCATTTGAACAGTTGTTTATCAATTTGGTTTCCCCAAAGCCTTCACCTTGAAGACGTTCTTCAGCAATACCCTTTGATATCATATAATTCACAGTAGATTCTGCTCTTTTTTGAGATAGCCACAAGTTATATGCGTCTCTACCTCTACTGTCAGTATGCGAATTCACTTTTATTTTGAGGCTTGGGTATTTCTCCATCGCGGCAATAACCTTTTCCACTTCAAGTTCAGAATCTTTACGGATGTTATATTTGTCGAAATCAAAATATATGGTGCTTAGCTGTAACAGCTTTGCCAAATCGTCACCAAAACCTGCAGTTACCTCATCTCTTTCGAGATAAAAATCAATAATTTTCGGTTTTGAATCAGACTTCTCTAGATACTCTTCGGATGGCACATAACCTTGGGTAAGCGCTCTAACGAAATTACCCTTATAGCAGTCTATTGTTAGAGAATAGTTACCTTCAGAATCGGTGATTGTAGACAATATTTCCTCATTATTTTCATCAATAACTTTTACCGTTGCCCCAACCAATACTTCATTTGATATTCTATCACGTACAGTACCAGTAATCTGTTGTTCACATTCCAATTTTAAGGGAATGGTTTCAACCAAAGCATAAATATCATCGGCTCCTTGACCATCCGCTCTATTCGAAGCAAAATAACCTTTTCTTGACTCTTCATTAAAAATGAAGGTAAAGTCGTCCATCTGACTGTTTACAGGCTCTCCTACGTTGACAATTGCTCCGTCATACTTATTATTCTTAATGGTTGTAGCAAAAACATCTAAGCCCCCTAAACCAGGGTGGCCGTCTGAGGACATGTATAAAACATCTTCATTAGTCACAAAAGGAAAGGTTTCACGTGCCTCGGTATTTATGTTACTTCCTAAATTCTCTGGTGTTCCAAAACTACCATCTTCATTGATTGAAACCTTAAAAATATCCGATTCGCCCAAAGTGCCCTTCATATCAGAAGCAAAGTACAGAGTTTGCTCATCCTTACTTAAAGCTGGGTGAGCTACAGAATATGAATCACTGTTAAAGGGTAATTCTTGAATATCTACCCAAATACCGTCCTTTAAAGTGGCTTTAAAAATCTTTAAGCGAATTACCCCTTCTTCATCTTTCACATATTTGCCTTCAACGAAATTGTTTCTAGTGAAGTAAAGTGTTGAACCATCTTTTGTTGTTATCGAGGTAGATTCGTGTAATCTAGTATTTAACTTGTCTCCAAATTTTGTGACAACCCCCAATGATACACTATCTACGTCGACTTTATACAAGTCTAAAAAGTCCTTAGAATTCCATGTGTGGCGATAGCGCGCCAGGTTTCCAGTATCTCTATCCGAAGAAAATATTACTCCCTCTTTATAAAATGAAGGTGCAAAATCAGAATAGGGAGAGTTATACGCAAAAGGAGTTAATTCATATCTCCCGGAATTTTTCTTAATATCTGCTAAATAATCCTTTTCTCCTTTAAAAGCTTCTGCCCTAGCATCTTCAGATGTCATTTCAATGAATTTGGACATTGCCATGTTGGAATTCTCATAATCACCCAAACTTTTTAAGGTTTGTGCATATCTAAAATAGTATTCTGGAGAAACCTCAGAACTATATTCATCAGCTAGTCTCTTATAGATTTTAGCCGCCTCGCTGTAGTCTGCATTAAAATAATATGAATTCCCTAATTTTTTCAGTAGGTCTGCAGAGGTATAACCTTTATCCAAAATTCTTTTATAAATGTCTATTGCTGGGCTAAAAGAATAATTCTGGTATTGCTCATTGGCCTTTGTGACTAAGCGTTCTTCTTTAGAAGCTAATTTATCTTCCTGGGCCTGACCTGTAAATCCTATGAAGAAAATAAGTAAGGTTAGTGATAAGAGTGTTCTTTTTGTCATGGTTAGTGGTTTTTAAAAGAAACGGGGTGAGACCAATTTTTGAAAGGATTTTACAAGTTCGAATCGTAAGAACACCTCGAATGATCCATCATTAAACTGTGTTCCTCCTAATTCTGTCGTCTCGCGATCATATGCTAAACCTAACATCAATTGATCCGTTATTTGAAAGCCAACCAACCCGCTTAAAGCCGCATCCCATCTGTAGGCAGCTCCGAAAGAAAATTTATCATTGAACAAGAAACTGGCCGAGACATCTAATTGTAGGGGAGCACCACCCACTACTTTCGTCAAAAGAGCTGGTTTAAACTTTAAATTACCGCTCAAATCAAACACGTAACCGGTTATAAAATAAAAATTAATTCTTTCTTGAGATAGAAACTGAACTGAATTTGCTGTTGTCTGCGAATTATCAAAATGTTCAGTTTGCAATAAATTTGGCGCCGACAGACCTGCATAGAATTTGTTTGTATGGTAATAAATTCCCAATCCAACATTCGGAGAAAACCTATTCTCAATATTGTCAACGTTTACAGGTTCGGTATCAAAATTTCGCAAAGCATTAAAATCAAGGTTTAGAATATTTCCTCCGGCTTTAAGTCCGAATGAAAGTTTACCTTCCAAAGAAACATCTATCGTATAGGAAAGAACCGCATCTAGATATGTTTCGGAAACAACGCCATCACCAATATTATCTTGAACAACTGAAACACCATATCCAAGTTTGCTATTTCTTATTGGAGAATGTAAATTCAACGTGAAGGTTTCAGGTGCGCCATCAAGTCCGACCCATTGCGAACGATACAATGCCGCCGCACTAAATTGTCCTCGAGAACCCGCATAGGCTGGGTTAACGCTCAAAGTATTGAACATGTATTGGGTATATTGAGCATCTTGTTGGGCGGTTATATTGCCAATAATTGAGATGAAAGCTAGAAATGCAATAAGTACTAGGTTCTTCTTTAAAATCATGGTAGTGTTTGCGTTATTTGCTTATATAAAGATACTCGCTATCGGTGTTACTTGCTCCATCTACAGTGGTGTAATCAAAGATATAAAAATATATCCCTGCTGGTAAATACTCTCCAGAACTGAAAGTTGAACGCCCCTTAGACCTACCATCAAAAACATTATTCTGGTTATTGTAATTTTCGCCTTCGTAAACTGCTATTCCCCATCTATTAAAAATTCGCAGGGTGCTGCTCTGTACTTTATCTAGACCACGGATAAATAAAAAGTCATTCATACCGTCTCCGTTTGGAGTCACCATTTGATTTACTTCAATAGGTTCATCTGGTGTATCATCCGTCGGATCTAAATAGTCAGGTGTACCGTCAAAGTCACTGTCATCATTAGTTGGATCTCCATCGCCGTCTATATCCTCATCCACGGTATCGATTTCATCCCCATCATCGTCAATATCACGATAATTTACATCTTCAGTACCATCGGTATCGGGTAAATCGTTGGCAGGGTCATCAATTTCATCATTAACGTCAAAACCATCGTTAATATCGCTTCCTTCGTAACCATCATCTAGACCATCACCATCGGCATCACTGCCTGTGAAAGTTTGGTCTGGAATACCATCAAAATTGAAGTCATTACCTTCATTGTTATCTGGAACCGTATCATTATCACTATCTAAATCAATGTAATCTTCGGTATCGGTCTGATCGGTATTTACCGGGTCAAGGCTTTTAATATAAGCCGTATTCACACCTTCATTAATCGCATAGGTCTCTTCATCGTCATCATTTGGCGGAATGTAATCGGCCGTTGTCTGTGCTTCTACGTTATCGGGAATACCATCATTATCGGCATCAATGTCTAAGTGATCAGGAAACCCATCACCATCAGTGTCCAATGGGTCTGTCAACGGATCATTATCACCATCAAGATTTGGATCTTCTACTAAATCTCGAATTCCATCATTATCATCATCTAAATCCACCAAATCAGGAACTCCATCGCCATCCGTATCAATACCGGGGTTATTGTCGTTATCTAAATAGTCAGGAGTACCATCACCATCGGTATCATCGTTGGTTGGGTCACCATCGCCATCAACATCCTCATCAATAGTATTGAAATCATCACCATCATCGTCCAAGTCTCTATAGTTCACATCCTCCGTACCATCAGTATCTGGTAAATCATTTGCTGGGTCATCGATTTCATCATTGATGTCAAAGCCGTCATTGATATTGCTTCCTTCATATCCATCATCTAAACCATCACCATCTGCATCCGTTCCTAAGAATGTTTGATCAGGAATTCCATCGAAGTTGAAATCGTTTCCTTCATTATTATCTGGAACAGAATCGTTATCACTATCCAAATCTATATAATCTGGAGTATCTTCCCCATCGTGGTTATTTGGGGTCAATCCATCGGGATATGCTGAATTCAAACCATTATTGGCCGCATACGTAGCCTCATCATCATCGTTAGGAGCGATATAGCCTTCAGTTGTCTGCGCTTCCACGTTGTCAGGAATACCATCGTTGTCGGCATCAATATCCAAATGGTTTGGAGTACCATCACCATCAGTATCCAAGGGGTCGGTCAATGGATTATTATCCCCATCAAAATTAGGATCTTCATCCATATCCAATATACCATCATTGTCATCATCGAGGTCTGTCAAATCTGGTACGCCATCGCCATCAGTATCAGGACCATCGTCTGGGTCTAAATAATCAGGGGTGCCATCGCCATCAGTATCATCATTGGTTGGATCTCCATCGCCATCAACATCTTCATCCGGTGTATTCATACCATCACCATCATCATCTAAATCACGATAGTTCACATCTTCCGTGCCATCAGTATCAGGCAAATCGTCTTCGGGGTCATTTATTTCGTCATTGGCATCAAATCCATCATTAATATCACTTCCTTCATATCCATCATCCAGGCCATCTCCATCTGTATCATTACCTGTGAAGGTTTGATCGGGAATACCGTCAAAATTGAAGTCATTTCCTTCGTTATTGTCAGGCACTAAATCGTTATCACTATCCAAATCAAGATAATCTACTTCATCCGTCTCATCTGTGTTTACTGGGGTAAGGCCCGCATTTCCAGATCCTTCATAAGCATTATCCAAACCGTCTCGGTCTTCATCGGCAAGTAAGGGAGCAACATAACCACTGGTGGTTTGCGCTTCTATGTTATCAGGAATACCATCATTGTCGGCATCTATATCAACTCTATTTGGGTAACCATCACCATCCGAATCAATATCGGTATTAAAAGTTATCGTCTGAGGATTGATAAAATTATCTAAG
The DNA here is from genome assembly GCA_947500435.1 of uncultured Flavobacteriaceae bacterium. Classification (GTDB taxonomy): domain Bacteria; phylum Bacteroidota; class Bacteroidia; order Flavobacteriales; family Flavobacteriaceae; genus Maribacter_C. Next base: position 337,710 of record CANMRV010000006.1, on the reverse strand, counting down.
CAAGAAAATTGAATTCCAGATTGTCTTGGAACACTAGTCGTGAAATTACCTGTTCCTGAGGCATTGATACCAAATCTGAAGGTAAATGTCGAGATATTCACAAATTCTACAGCAACATTCACCTGTGGATTATTATTTGAGATTCCTCCATACTCTTGGGTGCCACCATTAATCAATAGGCCTCCGCCAGTGTTTTCAACTAATATATCTTTAGGGTCATCAAAAGTATAACTAGCTGGGGTATCAAACCTATTGAATTCTTGATACTGGTTATTTCCATCAACATCAATAAAATTTGCAATAAGTTCACTTAAGACTGCCGGGGTATTAGTGCCAGTATTCACTAAAGATATGTTCAAATCTACAAACGGGTTTCTTATTTCATTAGTAGTCGTAAACTGAATTTCTGGTTTAAAAAACTCCGAATCGACCTCATTTTGATCAAGAGTACTAATAGTACCATTCATTACCTTGGCAACGCTTACCAAGGCATCTAAACCATCTGCAATATTTGAAAATCTATAGACAGATCCTTCTTCAAAGTTTTCACCAGATTCCAAGATTGGTTCGTTACTAAAATCTAAGTTGGGTACTGAATCACAGTCAAAATCCGTACTAAGCACACTTGACTCTGAACTATCTAAAAGGCCGTCTCCATCAGAATCCAAATCTATATAATCCGGTACTTCATCACCCTCAGTGTCTATGGGTATGAGTCCATTTGTAGCTTCGTAACTATCATCTAAACCGTTTCCGTTAGCATCTTGATTTGAAGGTGCTATAAAATTAGCTGCCGATTGAGCCTCAACATTATCTGGTATTCCATCGTTATCTGAATCTAAATCCAAATAGTTTAAAATACCATCGCCATCGCTATCAGCAGTATCTCCTTCAATAATGTCTAGGATTCCATCTCCATCATCATCAATATCATCATCATTCTGCACACCATCTCCATCACTATCCACAAAAATAGCATTGAAGCCTTCCTTGTCAGCAGCATAATCAAAAGAGGTAGTTATTGTGAAAAGTAAAAAAAGAAGAACGGAAGTAGTAATCGAAACAATTCGCCTACTCAATTTAAAAATTGTAAAATCTTTCATATGATGTTAGTTTTCAATTCAACTAATCACCATAACTGTAGGAAATATTAATAAAGTAAGAATAAATGGGACAAATTCGTACTCAAGAATGCAAGTTATACCTATTATCTTAATCTTCAAATTCTTTTGAAAGCATATAGTATCAAATGTCTTTCAAAGACAGAATAATTCGTTAAAACGCTAGATACACCCATATTTAACGCTTATTTAGATACGATAGTATTCCCAAAAAAGACCATTTAGTTTTTTAGATATCGACAACCGTCCGATATTATCGACCTAATGTAAAACCAGCTTTTGATGTAAAATCAGCATTGAAACCCGTACTAATTTCATTTCCAACATGATAAACAGCACATATTTGAGTTATTTGGACTAATTATTTAATGTATTTTTGCACAAATTTTTTGGATGGATTTTCAAACTGAAATAGCAAAACGAAGAACTTTTGGTATCATATCTCACCCAGATGCCGGTAAAACAACCCTGACAGAAAAATTACTTTTATTTGGTGGAGCCATACAGGAAGCAGGTGCTGTTAAAAACAATAAAATCAAGAAAACGGCGACAAGTGATTTTATGGAAATAGAGCGACAACGTGGTATTTCTGTCGCAACTTCCGTTTTAGCTTTCATATATAAAGACAAGAAAATCAACATCTTAGATACTCCAGGGCACAAAGATTTTGCCGAAGATACATTTCGAACTTTAACTGCTGTAGATAGTGTAATAGTCGTCATTGATGTTGCCAAAGGTGTTGAGGCCCAGACGGAAAAATTAGTGGAAGTATGTCGCATGCGGAATATTCCGATAATTGTTTTTATCAACAAATTGGATAGAGAAGGAAAGGACGCTTTTGACCTTTTAGATGATTTAGAACAGAAATTAGGCCTTTCGGTAACACCTTTAAGTTTTCCTATCGGGATGGGCTATGATTTTAAGGGAATTTACAATATCTACGAAAAAAACATCAACCTGTTTAGTGGCGATAGTAAAAAGAACATAGAGGAGACCATAGCTTTTGACAACATTGAAAATACTGGTTTAGAGGACATTATAGGAAGTTCTGCTGCGGAAACGCTCAGAGATGATTTGGAATTGGTAAGTGGTGTATATCCTGAATTTAATAAGGAAGCCTATTTGGAGGGCACTCAGCATCCTGTGTTTTTTGGTTCTGCTTTGAACAATTTTGGGGTACGTGAACTGCTCGACTGTTTTGTTGAAATTGCCCCGGCTCCAAGGCCCAAAATGGCGGAAGAACGTTTGGTAGAAGCTAATGAAAAGGAATTAACCGGATTCGTTTTTAAGATTCATGCGAATATGGATCCAAAACATCGTGATAGACTCGCCTTTGTTAAAATCGTTTCAGGAACTTTTGAACGAAACAAACCCTATTTACATGTCCGTCAGGCTAAGAAATTAAAATTTTCAAGTCCGAATGCTTTTTTTGCTGAGAAGAAGGAGATTGTTGATATTTCGTACCCTGGCGATATTGTGGGACTTCATGACACTGGAAATTTTAAGATTGGAGATACCTTAACCGAGGGAGAACAATTGCATTATAAAGGAATCCCAAGTTTCTCACCAGAACACTTTAGATATATCAACAACGCGGATCCTATGAAGTCCAAACAGCTTTACAAGGGAATTGATCAATTGATGGACGAAGGTGTGGCTCAGCTTTTCACACTAGAGTTAAACGGCAGAAAAGTAGTTGGTACCGTTGGCGCATTGCAATTTGAAGTAATTCAGTATCGTTTAGAGCACGAATATGGCGCAAAATGTTCCTATGAGAACTTCCCTGTCTACAAAGCTTGTTGGGTAGATCCCGATGACCCAAAAAATAATGAATTTAAAGAGTTTCAAAGGGTAAAATCAAAGTTCTTAGCAAAAGATAAAAGAGGACAATTAGTATTCTTGGCAGATTCTCAGTTTTCGTTGCAGATGACACAGTCGAAATATCCATCTGTGAAATTGCATTTTGTTTCAGAGTTTGAATGATTACGAATTACTGAAAATTAAAAGACCGATTGAATTATCAATCGGTCTTTTAATTTTTTATGCTTCCCCTGTTGGGCCAAAATTCATTGGTATAGGAGGTTGCTCATAATCTTTAATTGTTCCGTGAGCTTTCTCAAACCTACTTACATTATCATTGAGGGCTTTTAAGAACTTCTTTGCATGCTGGGGTGTTAAAACGATTCTACTCTTAACCTTTGCTTTCGGAGCACCCGGCATCATACTTATAAAATCCACTACGAATTCAGAAACTGAGTGATTGATAATGGCGAGGTTTGAGTAAATTCCTTCTGCCATTTTTTCATCAAGCTCGATATTGATTTGTTTTTGTTTTTGGTCTTTATCCGCCATATGATATAAAAAATAAACCCTGATAATTGCTTATCAGGGTTTGTTATAATTTAGAATTTTAAAGCTTCTTTACGCGCCATGATTTCGTCGTATTCTTCTTTCGAACCAACAATTATCGAATCATAATCTCGCATTCCAGTACCCGCTGGTATTTTATGACCAACGATTACATTCTCTTTCAAGCCTTCTAATGTATCTACCTTACCGCTAACGGCAGCTTCGTTTAATACCTTAGTAGTTTCTTGGAAAGATGCTGCAGAGATAAATGATTTTGTCTGTAAAGACGCTCTAGTAATACCCTGAAGTATTGGAGTTGCCGTTGCGGCAACCGCATCCTTAGCCGTAACCAAGTTTTTATCAGAACGCTTCAAGATAGAATTTTCATCTCTCAATTCACGAGCTGTAATAATTTGACCAGCTTTAAGGTTTTCAGATTCTCCTGCGTCTTCTACTACTTTCTTTCCGTAAATCTCATCATTTTCTCTAATGAAATCATCTTTATGAATCAATTGATTCTCTAAGAAGATAGTATCACCCGGATCTTGAACACGTACTTTACGCATCATCTGTCTTACAACTACTTCAAAGTGTTTATCATTAATCTTCACACCCTGCAGACGATATACCTCTTGTACCTCGTTCACCAAGTACTGTTGTACAGCAGATGGGCCTTTGATAGAAAGAATATCTTCTGGAGTAATTGAACCATCAGAAAGTGGCATACCCGCACGTACGTAATCATTCTCTTGAACTAAGATTTGATTCGAAAGTTTCACTAGGTATTTCTTGATTTCGCCAAGCTTCGATTCGATGATAATCTCACGGTTACCTCTCTTGATTTTTCCGAAGGAAACAACACCATCAATCTCAGATACTACTGCCGGGTTAGATGGGTTACGAGCTTCAAACAATTCAGTAACTCTTGGAAGACCACCTGTAATATCACCCGCTTTAGCCGATTTACGTGGAATCTTAACCAAGATTTTACCTTCTTTAATCTTATCACCATCATCCACCATAATGTGTGAACCAACTGGTAAGTTATATGAACGTAAGGTTTCTCCTTTACTATCTTGAATCAATAGTGTTGGAATCAACTTCTTGTTTCTTGATTCAGAAATTACTTTCTCTTGGAAACCAGTTTGCTCATCAATCTCAACCTGATAGGTTACCCCCTGATCAATGTTTTCATAAGCAATTTTTCCAGGAAATTCAGAAACAATAACACCGTTATATGGATCCCAAGAACAAATCACATCTCCTTTAGCAACCTTAGCTCCATTCTTGATGAAGATTTGCGAACCATAAGGAATGTTATTTGTACTCAAAGTAATACCCGTTTTTGGGTCAACTACTTTTAATTCGGAAGTTCTGGAGATAACGATTTCAGCTTTTTTACCGTCACCATCTTCACCATTTACAACTCTAAGATCTTCTATCTCGGCAACTCCAGCAAATTTAGCTTCCAACTTGTTTTCTTCAGAAATGTTACCTGCAATGCCACCCACGTGGAATGTACGTAGGGTAAGTTGCGTACCTGGTTCTCCAATCGACTGTGCAGCAACAACACCAACAGCTTCACCTCTTTGAACCATTTTATTAGTAGAAAGGTTTCTACCATAACACTGAGCGCAAATTCCTTTCGGAGCTTCACATGTTAATGCAGAACGTACTTCAACTTTTTCAACAGGAGATTCTTCAATTCTTTTCGCATCAGCTTCCATTATTTCCTGACCAGCCGAAAGTAATTGCTCTTCCGTCAATGGATTGTATACATCATGTAAAGAAACTCTACCTAAAATACGAGCTCCAAGAGATTCTACAACCTCTTCGTTCTTTTTCAAGGCAGAAACTTCAACACCTCTTAGGGTCTCACAATCTGTAATATTTACAATAACATCTTGAGAAACATCAACCAAACGACGCGTTAAGTATCCTGCATCTGCCGTTTTTAAAGCGGTATCTGCCAAACCTTTACGAGCACCGTGTGTTGATATAAAGTATTCCAAAATCGAAAGACCTTCCTTAAAGTTAGAAAGAATCGGGTTTTCGATAATCTCACCACCACCTGCAGTAGATTTTTTAGGCTTTGCCATCAATCCACGCATACCTGTTAGCTGACGAATCTGCTCTTTCGAACCCCTCGCACCAGAATCAAGCATCATATACACCGAGTTGAATCCTTGCTGATCTTCACGAATTCGCTTCATAGCCAATTCAGTCAGCATAGCATTCGTAGATGTCCAAACATCAATTACCTGATTGTAACGTTCGTTGTTGGTAATAAGACCCATATTATAGTTGGCCATAATTCCATCAACTTGTCCGTTTGCATCAGCAATCATATCATGCTTCTCCTGCGGAATAATAATATCTCCTAAACTAAAAGACAATCCACCCTTGAAAGCGAATTCATATCCCATAGTTTTAATCTTATCTAAGAATGCTGCGGTGGTTGGCACATCAGTAACCGCTAATATTCCACCGATAATATCTCTCAAAGACTTCTTGTTCAATACATCATTAATGTATCCTGCAGCTTCTGGCACCTCAGTGTTAAATAAAACTCTACCTACCGTAGTTGGTATTACTTTATATACTAATTCACCTTCTTCGTTAAAATCTTTAGCTCTAACTTTTATACCTGCGTTAAGATTTACCATTCCCTCATTTAGAGCGATGATAACCTCTTCAGCAGAATAGAATGTCAATCCTTCACCCTTAATAGGCACTTCAGGAGTCGACTTTCTTTCTTTAGTCATATAATATAGACCCAAGACCATATCCTGAGAAGGTACAGTAATAGGTGAGCCGTTTGCAGGGTTCAAAATATTATGTGATGCCAACATCAAAAGTTGTGCTTCCAAAATAGCCTCTGGCCCTAATGGAAGGTGTACCGCCATCTGGTCACCATCAAAATCCGCATTAAATGCAGTACAAACCAATGGGTGCAAACGAATCGCCTTACCTTCAATAAGTTTTGGCTGGAAGGCTTGAATACCCAAACGGTGCAATGTAGGAGCACGGTTTAATAACACTGGATGTCCTTTCAATACATTTTCAAGAATATCCCATACTACAGGCTCTTTCTTGTCTATTATTTTCTTCGCAGATTTAACCGTCTTAACGATACCTCTTTCAATCAACTTACGGATTACGAAAGGCTTGTATAGTTCAGCAGCCATATCTTTAGGAAGTCCACATTCGAACAATTTCAATTCTGGACCAACAACAATTACCGAACGAGCAGAATAATCTACACGTTTACCTAGTAAGTTCTGACGGAAACGACCTTGCTTACCTTTCAATGAATCTGAAAGTGATTTCAAAGGACGGTTTGATTCTGTTTTAACCGCAGATGCTTTACGGGTGTTATCGAAAAGTGAATCAACAGCTTCCTGAAGCATACGTTTCTCATTTCTAAGAATAACTTCTGGTGCTTTGATTTCAACCAATCTTTTCAAACGGTTGTTACGAATAATAACTCTTCTGTAAAGATCATTCAAATCTGAAGTCGCAAAACGACCACCATCCAATGGCACTAACGGACGTAATTCTGGCGGAATAACCGGAATTACCTTCATAATCATCCACTCAGGATTGTTCTCACGATTCTCTTGAGATTCACGTAAGGCCTCAACTACTTGAAGACGTTTTAACGCCTCTGTTTTACGTTGCTTAGAAGTTTCTGTATTTGCCTTGTGACGTAAGCTGAATGATAAATCTTTTAGGTCTATTCTAGCCAAAAGATCAATCAAACACTCTGCACCCATCTTTGCAATAAACTTATTGGGGTCGGTGTCATCTAAGTACTGATTTTCCTGAGGGATTTCCTCGATAATGTTCAAGTACTCTTCCTCCGTAAGGAAATCCATCTTATTGATTTCTTCTCCTTCCGGACCTTTTGCGATACCTGGTTGAATTACTACATAACGTTCGTAGTAAATAATCATATCTAATTTCTTAGAAGGAAGACCCAACAAGTAACCTATTTTGTTTGGCAACGAACGGAAATACCAGATATGAGCAACAGGAACAACCAAGTTGATATGTCCTACCCTATCTCTACGTACTTTCTTTTCAGTCACCTCCACACCACAACGGTCACAAACAATACCACGGTAACGGATACGCTTGTATTTTCCACAAGCACATTCATAATCCTTTACAGGACCAAAAATACGCTCACAGAAAAGTCCGTCACGTTCCGGCTTGTGTGTTCTGTAGTTAATAGTTTCAGGTTTCAAAACCTCACCTCTTGACTCAGCCAAAATTGCTTCTGGAGATGCCAAACCGATGGAAATCTTATCAAACCTTTTTTGCGGTGTATTATCGTTTATTCTTGCCATAATTCTATGGTGATAATTTTAATGTGTTATTCTAAATAGTGTTCAAAACCGGTATTGCCTACTCTTCTAGTCTGATATCCAAACCTAAACCTTTAAGTTCGTGCATCAATACATTGAAAGATTCTGGCAAACCAGGCTCTGGCATGGTCTCTCCTTTAACAATTGATTCATAGGTCTTAGCTCTACCAATCACGTCATCAGATTTTACGGTCAATATTTCTCGTAGGGTTGCAGAAGCACCGTATGCCTCTAATGCCCAAACTTCCATCTCTCCAAAACGCTGACCACCAAATTGTGCTTTACCACCTAATGGTTGTTGTGTAATTAAAGAGTAAGGACCTATTGAACGTGCGTGCATCTTATCGTCTACCATGTGACCAAGTTTCAACATATAAATCACACCTACGGTTGCAGGTTGATCAAAACGCTGACCTGTTCCACCATCATAAAGATAGGTATGTCCAAATCTCGGAATACCTGCTTCATCAGTATACTCGTTGATTTCATCCAAGGTAGCACCATCAAAAATTGGCGTTCCGAACTTCTTGCCTAATTTTAAACCTGCCCAACCAAGAACAGTTTCATAAATTTGACCGATGTTCATACGAGATGGTACACCAAGTGGATTCAATACGATATCTACCGGAGTTCCGTCTTCTAAGAAAGGCATATCTTCTTGACGTACAATTCTAGAAACAATACCCTTGTTTCCATGACGACCCGCCATCTTATCACCAACTTTCAGTTTACGTTTTTTAGCAACGTATACCTTAGCCAGCTTTATGATTCCTGCTGGTAATTCATCACCTACAGAGATAGTAAACTTGTCTCTTCTCAAGTTTCCTTGGAGATCGTTCAACTTTATCTTATAGTTGTGAAGCAAATCAGCAACAGAAGCATTTGTGTCTTTATCAGTTGTCCAGCTTCCGCCCACTAAGTGTGCGAAATCATCAACAGCGTTTAACATTTTCATGGTGTACTTCTTGCCTTTTGGAAGTACTTCTTCTCCCAAATCATTTAAGACACCTTGTGATGTTTTTCCGTTAATTATAGAGAACAACTTTTCAACTAAAACATCTTTCAGTTGCTCAAACTTCACTTCGTATTCCAACTCAAGTGTGGTAATTGCCTCTTTATCTTCAGAACGCTTGCGCTTATCTTTAATAGAACGAGAGAACAATTTCTTTTCAATGACAACACCTCTTAAAGAAGGAGAAGCTTTTAATGATGCATCTTTAACATCCCCTGCTTTATCACCAAAAATAGCTCGAAGTAATTTTTCTTCTGGAGTAGGGTCAGATTCTCCTTTTGGAGTAATCTTACCTATTAATATATCTCCCGGTTTTACTTCAGCACCGATACGAATCATTCCATTTTCGTCAAGGTCTTTAGTAGCCTCTTCAGAAACATTCGGAATATCATGTGTCAATTCTTCAGCTCCTAATTTTGTATCACGAACATCCAAAGAATATTCATCAACATGAATAGAAGTAAAGATATCTTCACGAACTACCTTTTCAGAAATTACAATTGCATCTTCAAAGTTATACCCTTTCCAAGGCATGAAGGCAACGGTAAGGTTTCTACCTAATGCCAATTCACCTTTTTCAGTTGCATAACCTTCACAAAGAACTTGACCTTTCTTCACCTTATCGCCTTTTTGAACAATCGGCTTCAAGTTGATACTTGTTCCTTGGTTTGTTTTTCTAAACTTCACTAATTTGTAAGATTTTGAATCCTCTTCAAAACTTACCAATCTCTCAGCATCCGTTCTCTTATACTTTACCGTTATTTTCTGGGCATCAACATATTCAATAACCCCATCACCCTCTGCATTAATCAATACACGAGAATCGGATGCAACTTGACGCTCCAAACCTGTACCAACAATCGGAGACTGTGGTTTTAATAATGGAACGGCCTGACGCATCATGTTTGACCCCATCAAAGCACGGTTGGCATCATCATGTTCCAAGAAAGGAATCAATGAAGCTGAAATAGACGCAATTTGATTTGGTGCAACATCAGTATAATTAATTTCTGATGGATCCACAACTGGGAAATCTCCTTCCTCACGAGCAATCACCTTTTCACTATCGATTTGTCCATTATCTTTCATGGGAATATTTGCTTGCGCAATTTTCATTCCTTCTTCTTCCTCAGCACTCAAATAGATAAATTCCTTAGTATTCACTTTGGATTTATCTACTTTTCTGTAAGGAGTTTCAAGGAAGCCCATTGCATTGACCTTAGCAAAAACAGCCAAAGAAGAAATCAAACCAATATTCGGACCCTCCGGTGTTTCAATCGGACAAAGTCTTCCATAGTGTGTGTAGTGAACATCACGAACTTCAAAACCTGCTCTTTCTCTTGAAAGTCCACCTGGTCCCAATGCTGATAATCTTCTCTTGTGCGTAATCTCTGCTAATGGATTTGTTTGATCCATAAACTGAGATAACTGGTTGGTTCCGAAGAAAGAATTAATAACGGAAGACAAAGTCTTTGCATTAATTAAATCAATCGGTGTAAACACTTCATTATCTCGAACGTTCATACGCTCACGAATGGTTCTTGCCATACGCGCTAGACCAACTCCGAACTGAGAAGACAACTGCTCACCTACAGTACGTACTCGACGGTTTGAAAGGTGATCAATATCATCAATCTCTGCCTTAGAGTTAATCAGCTCAATCAAATACTTGATAATAGTAATGATATCTTCTTTGGTCAAGACCTGCTTGTCCATTCCGATATCTAATTGTAATTTCTTGTTCATTCTGTAACGACCAACTTCACCTAAGTTGTAACGTTGATCTGAGAAGAACAATTTGTCAATTATACCACGAGCAGTCTCCTCATCAGGCGGTTCTGCATTACGTAATTGACGGTATATATGTTCCACGGCCTCTTTCTCAGAGTTCGTAGGGTCTTTTTGTAATGTATTATGAATAATTGCGTAGTCAGACTGCGCATTATTTTCTTTATGAAGAAGGACAGTTTTCACATCGGCCTCCATAATCTCGGCAATGTGCTCTTTCTCTAAAATTGTATCGCGATCTAGTACGATTTCATTTCTTTCGATAGATACAACTTCACCTGTATCTTCATCAACAAAATCTTCATGCCAAGTGTTCAAGACTCTAGCCGCTAATTTTCGACCTAAAACTTTTTTCAAACCTGCATTAGAAACCTTCACTTCCTCAGAAAGATCAAAGATTTCTAAAATGTCCTTATCACGCTCAAAGCCAATAGCCCTGAACAAGGTGGTAACAGGTAATTTTTTCTTTCTATCAATATATGCGTACATCACACCATTGATATCTGTAGCGAATTCAATCCAAGACCCTTTAAAAGGAATAACTCTTGCAGAATATAGCTTGGTTCCATTTGCATGGAAAGATTGTCCGAAGAAAACCCCAGGAGAACGATGTAATTGCGAAACCACTACACGCTCAGCGCCGTTTATTACGAATGTACCAGAAGGCGTCATGTAAGGTATTGTTCCTAAATACACATCTTGAACAATAGTTTCAAAATCTTCGTGCTCAGGATCCGTACAGTACAGCTTCAACCTAGCTTTTAATGGTACGCTATAGGTTAAACCACGCTCGATACATTCTTGGATAGAATATCTAGGCGGGTCGATGAAGTAATCCAAAAACTCCAATACAAACTGGTTTCTGGTATCAGTAATTGGGAAATTCTCTTGGAAGGTATTGTACAAACCTTCATCTCCTCTCTCGTCAGATTTCGTTTCAAGTTGAAAAAAGTCTTGAAATGATTTAATCTGGATGTCCAAGAAATCCGGATATTCCGGTGTGTTCTTAGCGGATGCAAAATTTATTCTTTCAGTAGTGTTTGTGAACATCTATGGACAGTATTTGATAGTGAATACTAAACTTTTGGGTTGTATATGACTTTATATACTTCGCTAAGTGTATAAAATAGGTTTAGGTCTGACCTCGCTGAAGCGTGGAAAGACCTAAACCAAAAGTGCTATATGTTGTCGCTATTATTTAAGCTCAACTTCCGCTCCTGCTTCTTCTAAAGATTTTTTGATTCCTTCAGCTTCGTCTTTAGCAACACCTTCCTTAACGGCTTTTGGTGCACTATCAACGATGTCTTTAGCATCTTTCAATCCTAAACCAGTTAATTCCTTAACTAATTTAACAACTGCTAATTTCGAACCACCAGCAGCAGTTAAAATTACGTCAAATTCTGACTTTTCTTCTGCGGCTTCGCCACCACCAGCAGCAGCGCCACCAGCAGCAACAGCAACTGCAGCAGCTGCAGGCTCTATACCATACTCATCTTTTAATATATCAGCTAATTCATTAACCTCTTTTACGGTTAAGTTAACCAACTGTTCTGCGAAATCTTTTAAATCTGCCATTTTACTATCGTTTAATAAATTTTTAAAATATAATTGTTTTTAGTGCGTACTATTCTCTTTCTGATAATGTCTTAATGATTCCGGCAAGTTTACCTCCACCAGATTTAAGTCCAGAAATAACATTCTTAGCAGGAGATTGAAGTAATCCAATAATCTCGCCAATCATTTCTTCCTTAGACTTAATGCTAACTAAAGCATCTAAGTTTTCATCACCAATATAAATTGCTTCCTCAACAAAGGCTCCTTTCAAAAGAGGCTTATCAGCTTTCTTTCTAAAATTCTTTATCAACTTTGCAGGAGCATTTCCTACTTCAGCGAACATCAAAGAAGTATTTCCTTTTAATACCTCAGGAAGTTCACCAAATTCTTTATCAGAAGCTTCCATTGCTTTAGCAAGCAAGGTATTTTTAACTACAGCCAACTTAACATTCGCTTTGAAACAAGCTCTTCTCAAATCAGAAGTGTTAGTTGCATTAAGACCAGAAATATCAGCCAAATAAATGGTAGAATTCTCTGCCAACTGCGCAGTTAAATCTTCTATAACCGTTGCTTTTTCTTCTCTTGTCATTTTTATAACTTTTAACTACCGGTTATTTAAATTGTCTTTGGATCTAATTGAACACTAGGACTCATAGTAGTTGACATGAAAACACTTTTCATGTAAACACCTTTGGAGGAAGTTGGTTTCAATTTATTCAAAGTCTCTAACAACTCTCTCGCATTTCCAGCAATTTTATCTGCTGAGAAAGATGACTTTCCTATTGCAGTATGTACAATACCAGTCTTGTCAACTTTGAAATCAATTTTACCCGACTTTACATCTGTTACTGCTTTAGCAACATCCATAGTAACCGTTCCTGTTTTTGGGTTAGGCATTAATCCTCTTGGTCCTAAAACACGTCCCAAAGGTCCTAATTTACCCATAACGCTTGGCATTGTGATGATAACATCTACATCTGTCCAACCCGCTTTAATTTTATCCAAATATTCTTGTAGCCCAACAAAATCAGCACCAGCTTCTTTAGCCTCTGCTTCTTTATCTGGGGTTACCAAAGCCAAAACTTTTACATCTTTACCTGTTCCGTGAGGAAGTGTAACAACTCCACGAACCATTTGATTTGCTTTTCTTGGATCTACACCCAAACGAACCGCTAAATCTACAGAAGCGTCAAATTTTGTATTGGTTATCTCTTTTATCAAAGCAGAAGCTTCGTCAACAGAGTAAAGTTTATCTTTCTCTATTTTAGAATGTGCTTCTTTTTGCTTCTTCGTTAACTTTGCCATTTAAATTGCTTTATAAGATTTTAAAAAGGTCGTTTTCCGGCTACCTTCATACCCATTGAACGTGCTGTACCTGCAACCATACTCATAGCAGATTCAACAGTAAACGCATTAAGGTCTACCATTTTATCTTCAGCTATAGTCTTGATTTGATCCCAAGATACGCTACCTAGTTTCACTCGGTTAGGTTCGCCAGATCCTTTTTTAATCTTAGCTGCTTCCATCAATTGAACTGCCGCTGGCGGTGTTTTTACGACGAAGTCAAAAGACTTGTCTTTATAGACGGTGATAACAACTGGTAAAACTTTACCTGGTTTATCCTGTGTACGTGCATTAAATTGCTTACAGAATTCCATGATGTTAACGCCGGCAGCACCTAAGGCGGGTCCAACCGGTGGCGATGGATTCGCTGCACCTCCCCTAACTTGTAGTTTAACTACTTTACCTACTTCTTTTGCCATTGTTTAAAATTAAATTGAAAGTGTGTCAATTGGAAGCAACACAACTTTTAAATATGTAACAATTACTTTAAATCTTTTCTACTTGCATATAACTTAACTCCAATGGTGTTTTTCTTCCGAAAATCTTAACCATTACTTCAAGTTTACGCTTTTCTTCATTGATCTTTTCAACGGTACCGTTGAAACCATTGAAAGGTCCATCAATTACCTTTACTGTCTCGCCAAACACAAATGGTATGGCAACACTATCCGTGTTAACCGCCAACTCATCAACTTTTCCGAGCATTCTATTTACTTCGGACTTACGCAGGGGAACTGGATCACCTCCCTTGGTCTCACCTAAAAATCCGATTACATTTGTAATTGAGCGGATAATGTGAATCATTTCCCCACCCAAATTTGCCTTAATCATTATATAACCCGGAAAATAAACCCTTTCCTTGTTAATCTTCTTTCCATTTCTTATTTGCACTACTTTTTCAGTAGGCACCAAAACATCCTCCAAATAGTCAGAAAAACCAAGACGGGATACTTCACTTTCGATGTATCCTTTGATTTTATTTTCCTGGCCGCTTACCGCTCTTACCACGTACCATTTTTTCTCCAATACTTCTGACATAGGACTTTGGCTTAGTTTAATACGTTGTTGAAATACAATTTAATTAATTCACTAAAAGCTGAATCAACACCCCATGTTGCTAAGGCAAAAAGAACTGAAAAAACAGCGACTACCACCATCAAGTTCGTAGATTCTGCTCTTGACGGCAACGTAACATTATTTCGAAGTTCCTCAACTGATTCTCTTATATAAGTCAACATACTAATCTATTTTTTGGCACGGGAGGAGAGACTCGAACTCCCGACACCTGGTTTTGGAGACCAGTGCTCTACCAACTGAGCTACACCCGTATTTATTTACACTGAAAGGTATCCGCCATCTGGCGGACACCCTTAATGTATATTACTTTAAAAAGGTCTTAATCTAAAATCTTAGTAACCTGACCAGCACCTACTGTTCTACCACCTTCACGTATTGCAAAACGAAGTCCTTCGCTCAATGCAATTGGAGATAATAATTCAACAGTTATGGTAAGGTTATCACCAGGCATAACCATCTCAACTCCAGAAGGAAGATTGATAGTACCTGTAACATCAGTTGTTCTTACGTAGAACTGAGGACGGTAATTGTTATGGAATGGTGTGTGACGACCACCTTCTTCTTTCTTAAGGATATAAACCTCAGCTTCAAACTTAGCATGTGGCTTAACAGAACCTGGCTTACAGATTACCATCCCACGACTAATTTGAGCTTTTTCAATACCTCTTAATAAAATCCCTACGTTATCACCAGCTTCACCTCTATCTAAAATCTTACGGAACATCTCAACACCAGTTACGGTAGAGCCTAATTTCTCAGCACCCATACCAATGATATCTACGGCATCACCTGTGTTTGCAACACCAGTTTCAATACGACCGGTAGCAACCGTACCACGACCAGTAATTGTAAATACATCTTCAACAGGCATTAAGAAATCTTTATCGATATCTCTTTTTGGAAGCTCGATCCAAGCATCAACTTCTTCCATCAACTTCATTACTGTATCAACCCACTTTTGCTCACCATTAAGTGCACCTAAAGCAGAACCAGCAACAACAGGTCCGTTGTCACCATCATACTCATAGAAAGAAAGCAATTCTCTGATTTCCATTTCAACAAGCTCTAAAAGCTCTTCATCGTCAACCATGTCAACCTTGTTCATGAAAACAACAATTCTAGGAATACCAACTTGGCGACCTAAAAGGATGTGCTCACGAGTTTGTGGCATAGGACCATCGGTAGCAGCAACAACAAGAATAGCACCGTCCATTTGGGCAGCACCGGTAACCATGTTCTTAACGTAATCCGCGTGACCAGGACAATCAACGTGTGCGTAGTGACGATTAGCAGTAGAGTACTCTACGTGTGAAGTATTAATTGTAATACCTCTTTCTTTCTCCTCAGGAGCGTTGTCAATAGATTCAAAACTTCTAAGTTCTGATAACCCTGCGTTTGCCAATACCGTAGTAATAGCTGCAGTCAATGTAGTTTTTCCGTGATCGACGTGTCCAATTGTACCAATATTTAAGTGCGGTTTGGAACGATCAAAAGTTTCCTTTGCCATTTTTAATGAATTTTAATCTTATGTTTATATTAGTGTGTGTACAAATTTGTCAACTAATAGAGCCAACGACGGGAATTGAACCCGTGACCTCTTCCTTACCAAGGAAACGCTCTACCCCTGAG
Source organism: uncultured Flavobacteriaceae bacterium (assembly GCA_947500435.1). Lineage (GTDB taxonomy): Bacteria > Bacteroidota > Bacteroidia > Flavobacteriales > Flavobacteriaceae > Maribacter_C. The sequence goes on along the minus strand of CANMRV010000006.1, from coordinate 321,466 downwards.
CTACGTCGGCTTATTGAGTTCGAGGTCAAAATCATCAAGCCTCTAGACCACAAACGCAAACTCATTTAGAACGAGAGACCGGGTTTACTTCGACTCCGCTCAGCACAGGCTTCTCACCCTGCATTCTTTACAACTTAAAATGTCTACACTAATAAACATCTTCATCAAAAAGAACATTCTTAGAGCGAGAGACCGGGTTCGAACCGGCGACATTCAGCTTGGAAGGCTGACGCTCTACCAACTGAGCTACTCTCGCATTTTTTTGAATCTCAAAATAAATCTGAAATTCTTGGTTTATATTAAAGATGTGGGGAGAGCAGGATTCGAACCTGCGAAGACGTAGTCAGCAGATTTACAGTCTGCCCTCGTTGGCCGCTTGAGTATCTCCCCCTCTTTAAAATATATCAATATTGTAATGAACTTTCTTTCTAAAAGAGCCGATAGAGGGACTCGAACCCACGACCTGCTGATTACAAATCAGCTGCTCTAGCCAGCTGAGCTACATCGGCTTTTTAACTTTTTTACGCATAAAAAAGTCCGCTATTTCTAACGGACTGCAAATGTATATATTTATTTGTTTAAACAAAACAAAATATTGAAAATTTTCATCAACTATTTACGCGTAATTTTTTCTTTCTTTTTTTAAGCTTTCTCTCTAAAGAATTACAGGCTGAATCCACAGCTTCTTCAAAGGATTTACATTGTTTTTTAATTACAAATTTATCTCTTGGAATATTCAATTTTATTTCTGCAATTTTATTTTCTTTAGAACTCGTATTTTCAACTTTAAGATACACGTCTGAACTTATAACTTTATCATAAAATGTTTCTAACTTATCTAAACGATTTTGAACAAACTCGATAAGTTTAATGTCGGCGTTAAAATTTACTGATTGAGCGTTTACCTTCATACAAAATGATTTTAGAAGTCCACCTTTAGCGGACAGGTTAAACAAATAAAAAAGAGGAGAAAACTTATTTTTTACTCCTAGGATGCGAGGCCAAATGAACTTTCTTAAGTTCAGCAATACTATTATGGGTATAAACCTGAGTAGATGCTAAACTCGAATGCCCCAACAACTCTTTAACTGAATTCAAATCTGCTCCTTTATTGAGCAGGTGTGTTGCAAAGGTATGTCTCAAGATATGAGGACTCTTTTTTACCTTAGATGACACTTCACTAAGGTACTTATTTATTACTCTGTAGACAAGCGTTTCATAGATTTTAACCCCAGCTTTTGACAAGAAAACAAACCGTTCATCGAATAAGCCCTCCAAGTCTTTCCGTTTATCGAAATAAGTTAAAAACAGCCCTTTCGTAGAAGGTAAAAGTGGCACTATACGTTCTTTATTTCTTTTGCCTAAAACTAAAATTGTATTTCTGCTCAAATCTATATCTGTAAGTTTCAGATTGATTAGTTCAGCTCTTCGGATTCCCGTAGTATACAGAAGTTCAATCATTAACTTATCCCTATTCCCTTCGAAATCATCTTCGAAAACAATTTGCCGCAATACATTTTCCATTTCCAATTCAGAAAAGGGAACCTCAATTTTTTTGGATGTTTTTAAAGCTTTGTGTTTTGCTAAAGGATTTGAAGTAATCTTTCCTATTCGTTGCAAAAAACGATAGAACGCCTTTAAAGAGGCAACCTTACGATTGATTGTTCGATTTGAAATAGATGTATTTACCAAGGATACTATCCAACTGCGAACAATAGAATAATTGACCGCTTCTATATTCTTCATCTCATACTCCGCCTCACAAAAAGAATTAAATTCTTCAATATCCTTTTGATATGCCTTCACGGTATGTGCCGAGTAATTCTTTTCTAAAGATAAATAGGAAATGAAAGATTCGAGTAACGACATATTCCAAAGTTAGGAAAGTTTGGCTTAAAAAATTTCAGAGTCTATTAAACACATTCCCGCCTTAGCGGGAATGATAGTAAATAAGTACCATAAAAAAATCCCGCTAACAGCGGGATTTAAATATCTTGAATCTAAGGATTAAAGAAATTATATTTCTTCTTGATCCCTTAAACCTTGAATGTATTCAGCTTTTTGAATCTGAGCTCTACGAGCTACCGAAGGTTTCGTGAATGCTTGTCGCTTACGCAATTGACGCATTGTACCTGTTTTATCGAACTTTCGCTTGAAGCGCTTTAAAGCTCTATCGATGTTTTCTCCTTCTTTAATTGGTATTATTAACATGGGCTACAACCTCCTTTCTTTAGTGATTAGGGCTGCAAAGATAGAAACTAATTTACAACTGGCAACCAAATATGAATAAATATCTTGAAAACTATTTCGCAACAAACATCTCTAGCTTTTAGGAGCCCTATACTCTTTTTTGTCAATGACAATTTTAGCTATGATTTCACGAAGTATTTCCGAAGTACCTCCTCCAATAGGGCCGAGGCGGCTATCACGTAATAACCTAGCCATAGGATAATCTTCAATATAACCGTAGCCACCTAAAAATTGTAAACAGTCATAAGCTACTTCATCAGCCATCTTTGTGGAACGCAACTTCGAAATAGTCGCTTCTTTCACTACATATTCACCCTGCTCCATTTTATAGGCAACTGAATAGTTATACTCACGACACATCTCCATATCGGCATATAAATCAGCAATGCGATGTCTTAGTGCCTGATATTGATTAATCTTTTTTCCGAAAGTTTCGCGTTCAGACATATATTGAAGTGCATATTCTAAAGCGTAGTCAGCTCTAGCATGTGCATTAATTCCCATTACCAAACGCTCAAGTGCAAAAGCTTCCATTATATAGGTGAAGCCCTTTCCTTCTTCGCCAAGAATATTGGCCGCTGGCACCCTAACATTATCAAAAGCCAACTCTGCAGTATCCGAAGCTCTCCAACCCAACTTATTAAGTTTGTTGGCTGAAACTCCTTTACTGTTTCTATCAACAACAAAAATTGTAATTCCCTTGTTACCTGCAGAGGCATCGGTTTTTGCAGCAACAATCATATAATCGCAATAGACTCCATTGGTAATAAACGTTTTCGATCCGTTAAGGGTGTAAGAATCCCCTTCTTTAGCTGCTGTAGTTCGCATGCCGGCGACATCACTTCCTCCGAAGGGTTCACTAACACCTAAACAGCCTATTTTTTCACCTAAAACACTAGGCTCCAAATATTTTTTTCGCAAATGCTCCCCTGCATTTTTATTCAAGTGTGTCATGGCCAAATAAGCATGTGCCCACATAGCAGCAGCAAAACCACCTGAGTTTATCCTTTGAAGTTCTTCTAGAAAAATCACGGTGTAAAATAAATCCAAACCTAAACCCCCATCCGCTTCTGGGGTGGCCAAACCAAAATACCCCATTTCGCCAAACTTCTTCCAAATGAATCGGTCGATAGTTCCAGTTTCTTCCCATTTTTCGATATGTGGGGAAACTTCTTTTTTTAAAAATTCTTTAAGGCTTTCTCTAAATAATTGATGTTCTTCGGTGAAGTACATTCGCTGCATAGCAATTTTTTTATAGAGACAAATATAAAGCTATTCTATCAATCTTTTCTGCCGGAAAATCTTCAATTTTTGACAATTCCGCAAAGGAATCTATACTTCCTTTAGAATCTCGATAGCTCACTATATTATAAGCAACGTTTCTTTGCAGATATATCAATTTCGTTAACATTTCAACAGAAGCTGTATTTATGTTAATCTTTTCAATTTCTGGCGGATTTATCACTTTGAACCGTTTTAAGGTTCGCTCAACTACCTCTGGTTCTAGGCCAAAAACATCATACAGTTTCATCTACCAAAAACCCACCTAATCTATCTCGAAATTTAATAATTCTAGCGGAAAGCTTTTCACCAATTCCATTAATTGCTTTTAGGTCTTCGGCTGTCGCAATATTTAAGTCCTTGATTTCAAATGCCTTCTTAATAGACTTTGGTTTCTGATTATTTTTTGCCGAATAAGGCTTCCTATTTTTTGTCCATTCTGGGAATTTGAAATAAGGAGAAATGATTCCTAGTAATGAATCAGAAACTTGAGTGACTTTCTGAAATTCTTCCGGCGTGTTAACATACTTATCAATAGCACGAAAAGCATGTAATCTATCTATTTCCTCTGCTGACATCCCCAAAGTGTATCCTTTATAATCTGTTATGAAATTTGGATTAAAGGGATATATTTTAGCCGAATCCTTCCGAAGAACATTCTCTTTTAAAACATCGATTTTAGCCTGCATTTGCATATCCGCAGAAAAAGAATTTGCAGATTTTTCCATAGGAAGAGAACGGAAAACAAAATACCCAACTTGAATTACTACTATAATAAGGAGTAAAAAGAAAATCCCACTTCGTTCTTGTTTATTGAACTTGAAGTGGGATTTAAAATTTTTCAAAAGGTTTTTATTTATGATTTTTTAATCGCATCTAAATAACGATTTAATTCCTTTTTAACTACTGGGAACAATATCATCAAACCTATCATATTCGGGAATACCAATGCAAGTATCATGGCATCGGAGAACGCAAATACAGCTCCCATAGATGCAGACGCACCAATTATAATAAATGCGATGAATAAAACTTTGTAACAAAGGTCAGCAGCTTTACTTCGTCCGAATAAATACTTCCAAGACTGAAGACCATAATAAGACCAAGAAATCATGGTCGAAATCGCAAAAAGCAATACGGCAAGTGTCAAAACATATGGGAACCAAGGAATCACAGATTGAAAAGCCATAGATGTCAAGGTAACACCACCAACGTTAGCTCCGTCAACCAATACTTGACCTGCACCATCACCACCATATTCAAAAGCTCCGCCACTGTTATAGAAAATAATTACTAGTGCCGTCATCGTACAAATAACTACCGTATCAATAAAAGGCTCTAGCAAGGCAACAATTCCTTCACTAGCAGAGTACTTTGTTTTAACTGCTGAATGGGCAATTGCAGCTGAACCAGCACCAGCCTCATTCGAGAAAACTGCTCTTCTAAATCCTACAATAAGAACACCGAATAATCCACCTAAACCAGCTTCAGGAGTAAAAGCTCCTTTAAAGATAAGTCCGAATGCATCATCGATATAAGAGAAGTTCGCGAAAATAACTATCAAACAAGCTATTGCATAAATCACAGCCATAAAAGGAACTACTTTCTCGGTTACTTGGGCAATTCTTTTGATACCGCCTATAATAACTATTCCCACCACAACTGCTAATATAATTCCGATAATAAACCCTGAAGAACCACCTTCTAAGCCCATCATACCTATCAATTGTTCCGCAGCTTGGTTGGACTGTACCGCGTTACCTCCACCAAAAGAAGCTCCAACACATAATACGGCAAAAACTACAGCAAGAACTTTACCTAAACGGGTAAAGCCTCTTTCCTTTAAACCTCTTGAGAGATAGTACATCGGACCTCCATATACAGTACCGTCTTCACCAACATCTCGGTATTGAACACCCAAAGTACATTCAACAAACTTGGTCGACATACTTAATAATCCACATAGAATCATCCAAAAGGTCGCGCCTGGGCCACCAATTGCAATGGCCAATGCTACTCCGGCAATATTACCTAAACCTACTGTTCCTGAAACCGCAGTTGCCAAGGCTTGGAAGTGACTCACTTCACCTTCTTCACTTTCATCGCGAATTGTATCGGGCAAATCGCCATCGACAATATTCAATTCTGCTTTTTCAACACCATGACCCTCAGGAGACTCAACATCATCGTACTTTCCGCGGACTACATTAATCGCCAAAGGAAATTTTCGAATATTTATAAATCCAAAATATATGGTGAAAAAAGTAGCTCCTAAAACTAGTATAATAACTACAAGGGGAATACCTGTTCCTGGCACTTGCCAAAAAACAATTCCCTCCCAAACTGCGGTAATGGGCTCAAACCAAGCATTGATTCTTTCATCAAGCCCCATTTCTGAGGTTTCTTGCGCAGTACTTATAAATGGTAGTAAAAATGATAAAATGGTAAGAAGCTTATACTTCATAATCGGAGTTTTGGTTTAGTTTAAAAAATTAGTCGGTCGCCAATATCATAAAAATAAGCAACACAATCAAGCAATATTGTTAAATTAACTTAGTCGATATGAAACATCTCGTTCAGTTTCTTTATCTGCTCGGGTCTTCCGAGAACAATTACCTTACTCTTAGGTTGAAGCTCTAAATCCGCTTCGGGGTTAATAATGTAATCACCATCGGGAGAGATATACCCAATGATGGTGCATCCGGTTTTTTGTCTTAGGTCTAAATCGCGAATGGAACTGCAATCGATTTGATCTTCAAAATCTTCTATGGCTACTTCTTCTAAATTCGTAGTATGTTCCCCTTCTACGGAAAGCTTATCCATAAAAGTGATTAAATCAGGCATAACCACCAATGAAGCCATATGATCCCCACCTATTTTATCGGGCATAATTACTTTATTTGCACCTGCTAAAAACAGCTTCTTTTGTGATGTTGCCAGTGAAGCTCTACTTATAATAAATAGCTTTTGATTCAATTGTCTTGCCGAAAGTACCACAAACAAATTAGCCGCATCATCAGGCATTGCAGTAATCAGATATTGTGCCCTTTCAATTCCTGCCTCTTTTAAAATGGCATCTTCATTAGCATCACCTTCAACAAATAAGATTTCATTTTCGTGTCTCTCAACGACCTCTTTATTCTTCTCGATAACGACGAAAGGTTTGTTATAGGCATTTAAGCGTTCTGCAGCCTGCATTCCGTTGCGACCATAACCACAAACTACCACGTGATTAGATAGGTTTTTGATTTTGTTTCTCACTTTTTTCTTTTTTAAGAGTTGTAAAGAATTTCTTCCTAGAAGGTATTCGGTAAGTACCGTTATAGCAAAACCAAGTATAAAAACACTGGCCAAAATTAAAAATACGGTAAAAAATTTAGCTGTATCATCTAAGGGTTGAACTTCCTTAAAGCCGACAGTAGCCATTGTGATAACCGTCATATAAAGAGCATCGGTCCATGAATAATCTGCTAAAAATCGATATCCTAAAACACCAATCAACACAACCGCATGAAGCAAAGTTATAGCAAGGTAAATTTTGGACCGGGAAAGTTTAATCATATTTAAAGGTCAAAAACGGAAGTTCTTTTGGTATAAACAAGGTCTTTGATTTTCAACCAGAATGCCAAAAACAAATAAAGTGCAAAACCAAAGCCGACGGTTACAAACGTAAGATAAATAAATGATGTTCTGACCACTCGTGCCCGAATACCCAAACGCTCAGCAATTCGCCGACATACTTCGAAGCCACGTTTTTGAAAATAATATAATAAGGTGTAGAACAATTTCACAACCTAAAATTAATCATTTCCCTGTAACAACGTGCTACCTACTGCACATTTCAGGCATTTATTCTTTGTACAGTATTCATTATATAATTGGAGAATGGCCTGACTATCTTTTGCATTTTTAACTAGTACTCCTTGGCCTTTGAAGTTAGAAATAATTGAATTCTCTTCGGTTTTTATTTTTTTGACAATCTTGATTATAGCTTCATTCTCGTCTCTACCAAGTTGTTGCGAATAGCAAAATTTCAAAGGAAGAATCGTATTGATTATAAGCAAATCAATAAACTTTTTGGTTAGTTTTTTAATACTTTTCTTGGAGGATTTCCCAAAGGTGAAATGGTCATTCCAATACTCGGAGGCGGAAACATCAAAAAGCAAATACAACTCTTCTAGTGAGTTCGCGTTAATTACCTTATCAAATAAATTTTGTTTTAAAACATACAAATTTGCCAATTGAGAAAGCCTAATGGTGGGGAAGTTTGGCGGACGCAACTTAAAGAACTCTGGTTTGATTACTCCATCATCCGTTAAATCAAACTTGTTCTTCGCATATTCATATTCCTTTTTTAGTTTGATGTGGTATGTATCCAAAATAGTTTCGTCTTTCAGTAAATGCGACATTCCAAAGAAAACACTTTCTAATTGCAAAACGTCGGATTGTAATTTTCGAACTACTGAAAAATCCAAAGTACTTGATAGACTTAAAAATGCTTCTCCGTTGATTTTGAGTCCGAAATTCTTTAATAACAACGAGAACAAAATCTGCTCCCAATCATTTTTTGAATCCTTTAAAAGTGATAAGACTAATTCCGATTTTCGTTCTAGCCTTTCAAAATATAAACGTTCCAACCAGTTTTGAAATACAAAAACATCAACTTGAGCAATATCACTTTCACAATTGATAAAGGTTTTATGCTTTTTATCAAAGAGGTTTTGATAGGCTTGTAGTAGTACTTTGGGAAGGTAATTTTTTAATTCCAAAGTAGGAATTTCAGAACCTTCCTTTCGAAAAACGGAGGCATCATCCTCCCAAACCACATGTAAAATTACATTGTCGTAATTGAAATCTTCTTCATGCCGATGCAAATACCAATCTGATGACTTTATATGTATTTCAACATTACCAGCCCAAAGCTGTTCGCCAATATTGACCTTCGCATTGAAAAAATCAGGACCTGCCAAATGATTGTGTAAACCCACATCAATTATAACGACAGATTCACCATTGGTGGCCAGCAAATCTGTAAGTTGCAACTTTTTGTATTTCCAGATAAAGTGAAGAAGGTCTTCGCGCATTTGATTTCTAGTTGAAATATAAATGTAAGAAAAAGTCTACTTTTAAATTTATATCTAAATGAAATCCCTCGAAAGTATTTTACGTTCCTTGTTTATTTCTGTTTTTCCCTTTACAGGATTACTAGCTCTAGTTTATGGGATAGTTCAATTCTCAAAGTGGGGTTTTTCATGGGGAATTCTCGGAATGGTATTTATATCTGCGGCCATAGTCACATTATTTGCTGGTTTATTTATTAAACCAAGAGCAAGAACTGATGAAAATTTAAAGCTCTTTTCGCTGGGAATAGCCATAGGGGTTTTATTTGGCATAGTCGCATTGTTAACTCAGGGAATGGACCTCTACCTTACTAGTCTTTACCTTGTCCTCTTTATAGGGTGGATACTCTATCTAAAATGGTACTCCAAATTCAACGATAGAACAAACGAAACTCTGAAAGTAGGAAACCAACTGGTAGAATTTCAGCTAGAAAATTCCCAGAAAGAAAAGATTTCATCTGCTTCATATCTAGGCAACCCAAGTATTTTTCTTTTTTATAGAGGAAACTGGTGTCCCTTATGCATGGCTCAGATAAAAGAAATTGCCGATCAATATAAAGAACTAGATAAGTTAGGTGTAAATACGGTTTTGATTAGCCCCCAGCCACATAAGCAGACAAAGGGTCTAGCGGATAAATTTAAACTTGGCTTCCATTTTCTGGTTGACCATAAAAACAAAGTAGCTAAGCAACTTGGTATTTTTGCAGCGAACGGAATACCAGCCGGATTTCAGGTTTTGGGTTACGATAGCGATACAGTAATGCCCACAGTAGTAATTACCAATAAGGATGGAAAAATAATCTTTGCAGACCTAACTGACAACTATCGTGTAAGACCTGAACCAGAAACGTTCTTAAAAATTATTAGGGAGTCTATTCAGCGACCTCACCTTCCCAATTCATAAAACCACCTTCAAGGTTATATGCATTTTCGATACCAACGCTATTCATGATTGCACAAGCTTGGCCGCTTCGGTTTCCACTTCTACAGTATACGTAGTAGTTCTTGCTTTTGTCAAGTTTTTCTAACTCATCTAAAAAACCTTGACCTAAATAAATATCAATATTGCTAGAATTTGGAATGCGCCCCTCTTCTACTTCCTCTTCAGTACGAACATCTAATACAAACGAATTCTCATCGTTTTGCAGCTGCTCTGCCCATTCTTCTTGTGATAAATCTGCCATCAAAAATCTAATTTTATTATCATTCCCAACAAGTAGGAAATCTAAAGGTTACTTTCGAGCCCAAAATTACAATTTCCATACCAAATTCATCCCATTTTTTTAACAAAACTTTATTCAATAATCATTTCGTTAGGTGAAAAATAAATATACATTTGTATATACAATTGTTGTAACGACATGAATGTTGAAGAAATCATAAAAACAGAGAAGGTAATCCCGCTAGAAAGCCGGACGATTATTCATTTCATGTTGGTCAACAGTAAAATCAACGAGGTTATTTCGAACGCCTTGAAACCTTTTGAAGTTTCAGAACAACAATTTAATGTATTGCGGATTTTAAGAGGTCAAAACGGAAAACCTGCTAATCTTTCTACGCTGAATGACCGCATGGTTACCAAGATGAGTAATACAACACGATTGGTAGATAAGTTAATTTTAAAGGGTTTTGTGGACAGAATAACTTGTCCATCTAATCGAAGAAAGGTTGAAATTAGTATAACCTCCGAAGGAAAAAAAGTATTGAATCAAATGGACAAGGCTATGGCAAAAGCTGAGAAATACTTGTTAAATAATCTATCGAAAAAAGAATTGGAACAACTAAACATTCTTTTCGACAAATTTTAAATAGAAACACTAATTATTAATTACAAATTGATTAAATCATGAAAAAGAGCGTATTAAGTTTAGCATTCGCATTAGTTTTTGGTTTCGCTGCAACTGCAACTGAACCAATTGAAGGCGAGAAAAAAGAAGTAAATACAGAAACAAGTAAAGTTACTTGGAAAGCGTACAAAGTAACAGGTTCCCACACGGGTACTGTTGATTTGAATTCAGGAGCATTGATGTTTGAAGGAGATAAGTTAATCGGAGGTGAATTTGTGGTCGATATGCCTACTTTAGTTTCAACAGATTTGGAAGGTGAATACAAAGGAAAACTAGAAGGACATTTAAAGTCCGATGATTTCTTTGGAGTAACGACTCATCCAACTGCAAAATTGGTTTTTACAGAGGTTACTGCCTCAGGTAAAAATTCTTATGAAGTTACTGGAGACCTTACCATAAAAGGAATTACCAAATCTGTGACATTTGATGTTTCAGTGTATGGAAGCAAAGCAACAGCCACGATGAAAGTTGACCGCTCACAATATGATGTGAAGTATGGTTCAGGAGCTTTCTTTGAAAATCTTGGTGACAAAACTATCTATGACGAGTTTGACTTGGTTGTAGATTTAGAGTTTTAACTAGACTTAACCTCACAGTTAAGCAGCCCCGTATTTTTTTAATTAAATGCGGGGTTTTTGTTTTTATTTAAATTGATATTGGTGATTATAAAAATGATTTCTATATTTGAGCCAATGAAAACAAGAAATACAAATACTTGGTGGTGGAATAACTCTCGACAGTCATCGTGAGCTGAGCATCGTTATAGTAAAACTATATAAGGCCTGTCATCACGACAGGCCTTACTTATTTTATAGAATCAAATGAAATATCAATTACAATCACATCATAAGAAAATACTAGCGGATACTATCACTCCTGTTAGTGTCTACTTAAAAATAAGGGACAGATTCCCGAATAGCATTCTCCTTGAAAGTAGTGACTACCATGCTAATGACAATAGCTTCTCCTATATCTGCTGCAACCCAATTGCTTCAATAAAAGTGGAGAACGAAATTGTAACGCAGCATTTTCCTGATGGTTCTTCGGATGAAATTCAGATCGGGGAGGAAACCAATGTAGTAGATATCATTCACGATTTTAGTCAACGATTTGATAGCGGGAAAAGTGATTTCAAATTCATTGATAACGGACTCTTCGGATACATGTCTTATGATGCTGTTCGGTATTATGAAGACGTAAAGCTTTCTAAGAAAGAGAATTCCGTTAAGATACCTGATATCTATTATGCGGTTTACCAGAACATCATTGCCATCAATCATTTTAAGAATGAGGCGTACATTTTTGCTAACTGCTTTGAGACCGAAAACAATGTTCCCGAAATCGAGCAGATTCTGAATGTCAAGAATTTTGCTTCCTATAATTTTTCTTTGGAGGGAGATGCGGCTTCAAATCTAAAGGATGAAGAATATAAGGAACACGTAGAATTAGCCAAGAAACATTGCCAACGTGGAGATGTTTTTCAACTCGTTCTTTCCCGCAGATTTTCACAAGGGTTTAAAGGGGATGAATTCAACGTATATCGAGCATTGCGTTCTGTAAATCCGTCACCATATTTATTCTATTTTGATTATGGAGATTTTAAAATCTTCGGAAGTTCTCCAGAAGCACAACTTATTGTCAAGGAGGGAATCGCTGAAATCCACCCTATCGCGGGCACCTTTAAACGCACCGGAAACGACGAACAAGATGCCATCCTCGCCAAACAACTCACTGAAGATGACAAAGAAAATAGCGAGCATGTCATGCTGGTAGATTTAGCCCGTAACGATTTAAGTCGTAACGGAAGCATGGTCGAAGTAACGAATTACCGAGAAGTACAATTCTTTTCTCATGTGATTCATTTGGTTTCTAAAGTTACCGGAAAAAAGAAAAAGGATATTCCAACAATGAAAGTGGTAGCCGATACTTTTCCTGCAGGAACCTTAAGTGGTGCACCCAAACATATGGCGATGCAGCTCATTGAGAAATACGAAAAAACAAGTCGCGGCTATTACGGTGGGGCTATTGGTTTTATGGATTTCAAAGGAAATTTCAATCACGCGATTATGATTCGAACCTTCCTCAGCAAAAACCATGAATTGCATTACCAAGCTGGCGCAGGATTAGTAGCAGCCTCAAATGCTGACGACGAATTACAGGAAACCTATAACAAACTGGGTGCTTTGACAAAAGCCTTAGAAATTGCTGAAACGATTTAAGATGAAGAAGATACTAGTTATAGATAACTACGATAGTTTCACGTATAATCTAGTCCATTATTTAGAGGATTTAGATTGCGAGGTAATTGTAAAACGAAACGACCAATTGACTTTAGATGAAGTTGATGTTTTCGATAAAATCGTACTCTCCCCCGGACCTGGAATTCCAGATGAAGCAGGACTTCTGAAAGAGATTATCGCAAGATATGCGCCAACCAAAAGTATTTTTGGAGTCTGTTTAGGGCAACAAGCTATTGGGGAAGTTTTTGGTGGTTCGCTGATAAATTTAGATGAAGTGTATCACGGTATCGCAACGAAAATAAACATTGTGAAAGATGATATTTTGTTTGAAGGAATGCCCAAAGAAATCGAAGTAGGCAGATATCATTCTTGGGTAGTAGACCCGAATCTTCCTGAAGTTTTGGAAGCCACATCTTTCGATAAAAACGGACAAGTAATGTCGCTAAGACATAAAGAATACGATGTTTGCGCAGTACAATTTCACCCAGAATCTGTTTTAACTCCTGAAGGAAAAAAGATTCTTGAAAACTGGTTAAAAAAATGAAAGAAACACTCAACAAATTAATCAACCACGACATCCTTTCAAAGGAAGATGCCAAACAGATTTTGGTCAATATCGCCAAAGGTGATTACAACACCAGTCAAATTGCGGCCTTTTTGACTGTATATATGATGCGTAGCATCACTATCGAAGAATTAGAGGGCTTTCGTGACGCCCTTTTAGAATTGTGTTTGGCAATAGATTTATCAGCATATAATCCCATAGATTTATGTGGTACGGGCGGTGACGGAAAAGACACTTTTAATATTTCAACTTTGGCTTCATTTGTAACTGCTGGTGCAGGTGTGAAGGTAACCAAACATGGGAATTACGGAGTTTCATCAAAATGTGGAAGCAGTAATGTGATGGAATTCCTGGGTATTAAATTCAGTAATGAAGCAAGCTTTTTAGAGAAGTCCATTGATAAGGCGGGAATTTGTGTTTTGCACGCTCCCCTATTCCATCCGGCCATGAAAAATGTCGCTCCTATTAGAAGAGAATTGGGCGTAAAAACCTTTTTCAATATGTTGGGACCAATGGTGAATCCGGCTTTCCCGAAGAACCAAATGGTTGGTGTTTTTAATTTGGAATTAGCCCGTATGTACGGCTATCTCTATCAAAACACAGACAAGAATTTTACCGTGCTGCACGCCTTAGACGGTTATGATGAAATCTCCTTGACAGGAAATACAAAAACTATTTCCAACAATTCCGAGGGAATGATAACCCCTTCCGACTTCGGAGTTACATCGATACAACAATCTGAAATTATTGGCGGAGATAGTATTGAAGAATCCGCTCAGATTTTCCTGAACGTCTTACAAGGAAAAGGAACGGAAGCTCAAAATAACGTGGTTTGCGCTAATGCAGGAGTTGCAATTTCAACAGTCGAGAATAGTAGTTTGAAAGACGGCTTTGAAAAAGCAAAAGAGTCTTTGCGAAGTGGCAACGGATTGAAAGCTTTAAAGAAACTACAAGAGTTAAGTAGATGAACATTCTAGACAAAATAGTAGCAGACAAATACAAAGAGGTTGATTTAAAAAAATCACTTATTCCAATCCAGCAATTGGAGTCTTCTGTCTTATTCACAAGAGAAACTTTCTCCTTGGCCAGTGCCCTTCGTAACAGCAAAACGGGAATCGTCGCTGAACATAAAAGACGCTCTCCATCCAAAGGGACAATCAACCAAAATACCAATGTGGGTCAAGTAGCTAAAGGCTACCAAAAAGCAGGAGTATGTGGAATGAGTGTTTTAACCGACATCAAGTATTTTGGGGGCTCATTGGAAGATTTACAGCTAGCAAGAGCATCGGCTGACATGCCTTTACTTCGCAAAGAATTTATTATTGATGAATACCAAATCATCGAAGCGAAAGCCCATGGGGCGGATGTGATTTTACTTATCGCTGCAGTTTTATCCAAAGAAGAAATCAAAACCTTTTCGGAACTGGCCAAAAGTCTAGATTTAGATGTTTTGTTAGAAGTTCACAATGAAGAAGAATTACATAAATCTATCATGCCAAGTTTGGATATGTTGGGTGTAAACAATCGAGATTTAAAAACATTTGAAGTAAGTCTTGAAACAAGCAAGTCGTTGTCTCAACTAATTCCTGATGATTTTGTTAAAGTCTCTGAAAGTGGTATCAGTTCAATTGAAGCGATACAAGATTTAAAGCTATACGATTATCAAGGATTCTTAATCGGAGAGAACTTTATGAAGAAAGATAATCCTGGAAAAAGTGCCTTGAAATTCATTCAAAAATTATAGTACCAAATGGACTATTATTATACCAATAAAGACGAAATGCCTATCACCAAAAGTTTGGCTGAGCTAAAGCTCAAAGTCTGTGGTATGAATAAAAATACTTCCGAGGTTGCAGCTCTAAGACCCGATTATTTAGGATTTATTTTCTGGGGGCCTTCCAAACGCTATTTTGAAGGAGATTTACCATCTATTCCTCACGGGGTTAAAAAAGTAGGCGTTTTTGTTGATGAAAGGATAGTGATAATTCAGGAGAAAGTAAAAAAGTACGGGCTGTTGTTGGTACAATTACATGGTAAGGAAAGTCCGGCTTTTTGTGACCAGCTAAAAACTCAAATTCCCCATGTCAAAATCATAAAAGTATTTTCAATAAAAGATGATTTCGATTTTGGTCAATTATATCAATTTGAAGATGTATGTGATTTCTATTTGTTTGATACCAAAGGAAAGCTTCCAGGTGGCAATGGCTATGTTTTCAATTGGGAAGTATTGAAAGATTACCCTTCTACCAAACCCTATTTTCTAAGTGGTGGTATTGGATTGGAAGAAATTGATTCTATTAAGGAGTTCATGAAACGACCAGAAGCCCAGTATTGCCATGTTATCGATGTGAACAGTAAATTTGAGGACGAACCGGGATTAAAAAATATTGAAAAATTGAAAAAGTTTAAAAACATATTAACCTCCCCTCTAGAAAGAGGGGATTGAGGGGTGTGTTTTACAACTCCCTAACCCTCCTTATTAGGAGGGAATTAAAATTATAATTGTTATGTATCACGCAGACGAAAAAGGATATTACGGAGAATTCGGTGGCGCTTTTATTCCTGAAATGCTCTATCCGAATGTAGAAGAGTTACGCCAAAAGTATTTAGAAATCATGTATGAGGAATCCTTTCAAAAGGAATTTCATCAACTGCTCAAAGACTATGTAGGCAGGCCTTCGCCACTTTACTTTGCAAAACGACTTTCCGAAAAACACGGATGTAAAATTTATCTCAAACGAGAAGATTTAAATCATACTGGAGCACATAAAGTAAATAATACAATTGGTCAGATTCTAATGGCCAAGAAGTTAGGTAAAACCAGAATTATTGCTGAAACGGGAGCCGGACAACATGGCGTTGCAACCGCAACCGTTTGTGCATTGATGGGCATGAAATGTATTGTCTATATGGGCGAAATCGATATTGCTCGGCAAGCACCTAATGTAGCACGTATGAAAATGTTAGGAGCCGAAGTTCGACCAGCACTTTCAGGAAGTCGAACATTAAAAGATGCCACCAACGAAGCGATTCGTGATTGGATAAATAATCCTGTAGATACGCATTACATTATTGGTTCAGCCATTGGGCCACACCCCTACCCTGATATGGTGACTCGTTTTCAATCGGTAATTTCTGAAGAAATCAAATGGCAATTGAAAGAAAAAGAAGGCCGTGAAAATCCTGATTATGTGGTAGCTTGTATTGGTGGGGGAAGTAACGCAGCGGGAACGTATTATCATTTCCTAGATGAAGAAGAAGTTGGTATCATAGCAGTTGAAGCTGCAGGAAAAGGTGTTGAAAGCGGTGAAAGTGCAGCTACTTCTGCTTTGGGGAAAGTGGGGATTATTCACGGTTGCAAAACCATGTTGATGCAAACTACAGATGGACAGATTACAGAACCCTATTCCATTTCCGCAGGATTAGATTACCCTGGAGTTGGTCCGATGCATTCGCATTTGCACAAATCAGGAAGGGCGGAATTCTATTCCGCAACAGATGATGAAGCCATGACTGCCGGACTAGAACTTTCACAATTGGAAGGAATTATTCCAGCTATAGAAACCGGGCACGCGTTTGCCATTTTTGAGCATAAGAAATTTAAATTAGATGATGTTGTGGTAATCAGTCTTTCAGGGCGAGGGGACAAGGATTTGAATACATATATAGACTACTTTAAGTTGGCATAATGAGTAATAGAATTAATGAGAAGCTACAAGAGGATAAAAAACTCCTCTCCATATATTTCACAGCTGGATATCCATCAATAAACGACACCGTTAAAATCATTCAAGATTTAGAACAAAACGGTATTGACATGATTGAAATCGGTCTGCCCTTTAGTGACCCTTTAGCTGATGGACCAACCATTCAAGATAGCTCTACTGCCGCCTTGAAAAATGGAATGACCACCGAAAAACTCTTTGAGCAACTCAAAGACATTCGCAAAACCGTTTCCATTCCGCTAATTGTAATGGGCTATTTCAACCCAATGTTACAATATGGTGTTGAAGCTTTCTGCAAAAAATGTCATGAGATTGGTATAGACGGAATTATCATGCCTGATTTGCCTTTAGATGTATATCAAGCTGATTATGAAGCAACTTTCAAAAAATACGGACTTATCAATGTATTCTTGATTACGCCACAGACTAGCGATGAGCGTATTCATCAAATTGATGCGGCTTCTGACGGATTTATCTATATGGTAAGCTCGGCAAGTGTAACAGGCTCCAAGTCAGGATTTGGAAATACACAAGCCGAGTACTTCGAACGTATTGCAAACATGAATTTAAAAAACCCGCAAATTGTTGGTTTTGGAATTAAGGACGAAGAGACTTTTCAAGCGGCCACTAAAAATGCAAAAGGAGCAATTATTGGTTCCGCTTTTATTAAACATTTAACTGAGCACGGAGTCGATTCCATTGGCAATTTCATTAAAAAAATCAAATAGTTTGAAAGACCTTTTAGATAGTTGGAAACTAATAATTCTTCTGTGCCTGGCTCTAGGCCTTGCTCCTTTCTTTCCTGAACCTCATATCTGGGGAAAACTTAAATGGATAGCTGGCGGTGCCATAGGCATGAGAGCGATGGATTGGTTTGATGTTCTACTCCACGGTTTCCCTTTTTTACTCTTAATACGCTTGATATTTATAAAGCTTAAAAGCAAATCGTAATCCCTCAATTATCCTTACTTTTAAAATCCGTAATTCAATTCAAAAATCGAATGAAAAAAGTACTTTTTATATTTTCCTTTTTTATCCTTTTTAGCGCTACTTCTCAAGAAGAAGGGCAACTTAAAGGACAAGTAAGACAAGCAATAAATGAAATCAGAAGCTTTGTTCAAATTCCCAATGACGCCTTAGAACATGCTGATATCAATCGAAATTTAACTTGGCTTGAAAAGAACTTCAACGCCAGAGGGTTTAATTCTTCAATACTTCCTACCGAAGGTGAATCGTTATTCTTTGCTTCGCTCCCAATGGAAGACAACAAGCCTACCATCTTGTTCTATATGCACTTAGATGGACAATCAGTTGACCCTTCAAAATGGAATCAACCCAATCCATATGAAGTGGTCTTAAAATCTCCGGATGGTGATGGCTGGAAAGATCAAGCCTTTGAAGATTTGAATGAAGATATCAATTATGATTGGCGTTTGTTCGGGCGCTCTACTTCAGATGATAAAGGACCGATAGTTATGTTCTTGAGTGCGATTGATTTATTGAAAGAGAACGGACAAGAAATTCCATTCAATGTAAAAATCATTTTAGATAGTGAAGAAGAAAAGGGAAGTAAACCGTTACCCAAAGCTGTAAAACAATACCGCGAATTGTTAGAAGCAGATTTTCTGGTTATCAATGATGGTCCTGTACATGTTTCCGGAAAACCGACTGTTGTATATGGTTGTAGAGGAATTACAACACTTTCATTGACCACTCATGGCCCCATTAAACCTCAGCATAGTGGTCATTATGGCAATTATGCCCCTAACCCTGGGTTTCAGCTAGCACAGGTTTTGGCGACCATGAAAGACGAGGGCGGAAAGGTCACGATTGAAGGGTATTACGATGGAATTACCATAGATGAAAATGCTATGGCTGTGATAAAAAGTGTTCCGGATAACGCGACAACGATTAATACCAATTTAGCAATTAAGACTCCAGAAAAAGTAGGTGGTTTTTATCAAGAGTCATTACAATATCCCTCTTTAAACATTAGAGGTTTAGGCTCTGGATGGATTGGTGATAAAGCTCGTACCATAGTTCCTGAATCTGCTACGGCCGAACTTGATCTGCGCTTAGTACCAGAAAGTGATGGAACACGTTTAAAAAATCTGGTTAAAAAACATATAGAGAAGCAAGGTTTTTATATTATGGATACCATTCCTAACAGAGAACAACGAATGGCACATGACAAAATAATGACCATTACCGAGCGGGGAGTTACCGATGCTTTTCGAACTGATTTAAACAATCCTTATGGTGAGTTTTTGTTGAATACTATAAAGAGTAATTTCGATGAAGATGTAGTTCAAATTCGAATTATGGGCGGTACAGTGCCAATCTCACCTTTTATTAATGAATTGAAAATACCCGCTTTTATCGTCCCTATGGTAAATTCTGATAACAATCAACATAGCCCTAATGAGAACTTAAAAATTGGACAAATTGCATACGGAATTAAAGTTTTCTACGGATTGCTGAGCACAAAAATGTAAGCTTTTGCCACATTGTTAATTATATGGAGTCCTTTATGTTAGAGATGTCCCGGAAAAACGGCATAATTATTGATTTTTAACTGAACGTATGAAAGCAAAAAACTACTTTACAATACTTCTTCTTTCAATTTTTACGACATATTCTGCATCAGCATTTGTACAAATAGAATCAGAACAAGAACCCACAACTACAATTATAGAATCCCTGCAAAACGGTGAAAGTTACTCCATCGAAATTACCTCAGTTGGGTGCTTTGGTGGTGACAGACAGACAATACTTGTTTCTAAAGAAGCAGGAATAATAACTGCAAGTTTTCCAGACTTTAAGAAAACCCTTAACGCAAAGGAAATCGAAGCGTTTAGAACCTTCGAACTTCAACTTCAAGCATTACACATGGGAGGGTGTTCAACCGTTGACACCTATGTACTGCGGTATGGAGGCGAAACTTTTCAAACCAGTGATGGCACCTGCAGCTGGAATGGTGGCAAAAAATTGCTTAAAGCAATCAGCTAAAATCACATTCACAAAATATAGAGCGGGCACTTTACCCGCTTTCTTTTCGTTTCATAAGTATGAAGCAGATTTCCATGAAATATTCGTTCCTAACTCTTTTTATATTAGTTGTCAATTTTACAATTGCGCAAACCATCACTATTGCAGACTCCTTGAATCAAGAACCAATTCCTTTTGCAACGATTTCATTTGGTAATGGCTTAGGAAATTTTGCAGATGAAGATGGGCGATTCTCTTTTTCCAAAGAAAAGTACAGCGATGTAGACACACTTTTCATCTCAGCAATGGGATACGCTGAAAAAGCAATTTTAACCAACACTTTACCTGAAATCATTTCACTGAAACCAGAAGTTTCCCAATTAAACGAAGTAGTCGTTTCGGCCCCGAAAAATGGAAAATTCAAACTACGAAAACGTAAACCTATTTCACATGCTGATATATTCGCATCCTGGCTTCCTACTGTAGAAAGTGAGGTTGCCGTTTTATTTAAACGCCATGAGGGTGAACCAACGCAAATTTCAAAACTGTTGCTTCCCATAAATGCAGAATCGAAATACAAGTCCAAAGGAAAAGGAAAGTTTGCCACCATATTCAGAGTGAACTTCTATGAAAATAATAATTCCCTTCCCGGAGAACCAATAGGTTATGAAAATGTGGTTTTTTCCATAAATGAGAAAGAAGATAAGGTCTTTGAATTGAATCTTTCTTCAAAATCGATTTACATTCCTGAGGATGGAATCTTTGTATCACTACAAGTATTGGGCTATGCGAACTCAAAGGGTCGCTTGGCTCAAACCAAACAATACCGAGAAATCAAAACAGCTAGAGGGGTTCAGAAAATATCTACTTCTTTTCGTCCACTACTCCCCTTTTCAGATAAATTGGTTGGTCAAAACACCTATGTAAGACGCGTTTTTTTGAATAACAAAAAGTGGCAGATTTTTGATAAATCGTACAATGCAAAGTCAAAGTTGATTCAAACAGGTCATAGAAACTACGGAATGGGTGCTGAATTAAAAGTTTTTGCGAAGTAAAACTTATTTCAAACTAATAACGAAAACTCCCGCAGCGCCTCTTGCGCCATAAATAGAAGCGTCTTCACCCTTTAAAAGATCTATGGATTTTAACTCATCAGGGTTAATATTTGCAATACTAGTAACATAGTTACCGTCAACGACATATAATGGAGTTTGATTGCCGTCTAAACTAATAATACCTCTTACATATATTGTACTCCCTTCAATTCTAACACCGGAAAACTTCTCTCTAATTATTTGAAAAATATCGGTATACTCAGAAAAGCTCTTTTTACCCATATTTCTGAATGCTTCAACATCGAAAATATAGCCTAACTTAGAAAGTTCACTTTCAGTTTTTACTTCATTGTTTTTGGGGAAAGTAAAATTGACTATTCCTTCTCCATTATAAACCATAGTAAGTATTCCATATTCCTCAGAATAAATACTAATGAAATTGGATTTAACAGGAATTCGAAATTTATACTCCCCTCTTTTATTTGTCCGCAACCCGGTTTTTAGGGAGTCAACAAATACATCACCCTTTTTTATAGGAATACCTTCAGCATTTGTAACAAGACCTTTAACCTTGACCGTCTTGAAGTTACCGTTTTGAGCGACTGCTACCGAAATCGACAAAAAAGTAAAAAAAACAAAAATCATAATTTTACTTTTCATAGTAAGTTGGATTAGCTTTTATGGATAAAAATAGTATCAAATAAAAGGCAACAAAAACGGTACCAAATTGTAGCAACTGGAAAAAGTCCATTATAAAAAATCACCTTTTCTTTAAGCGGAATTACGGCTCGCATTAA
Organism: uncultured Flavobacteriaceae bacterium; assembly: GCA_947500435.1. Taxonomy (GTDB): domain Bacteria; phylum Bacteroidota; class Bacteroidia; order Flavobacteriales; family Flavobacteriaceae; genus Maribacter_C. The sequence goes on along the minus strand of CANMRV010000006.1, from coordinate 299,598 downwards.
TGTTTCCATAGAGCGAACGCGTTACAATCTTTTCATAAAGCTCTTTGTGTTTAGAACTACTTCCTATTTTCTGCAAGGCGTATTGCTGAATAACCAATAAAGGCAGTACGATGTTCTCACGAATTTTGATTGATTCCCTTGAGACAGCTTCGCGCTCCATTAGAATATCCATATCAGAAATCTCTAAAAGCATTTCTTTAGACAACAGATATTCAGCATGAAGAATCATCCAAAAATCTCCATACTCCTCGTCCTCCTTCATGTAGCTTGTTAGTTCAAAATAGCATTTTGACAACGACATCATACTATTCAACATCAATGCTTTAAAGAAAGGTACTTCTTTGAAAAGTGTTTTCACTTCATCTAACCTACCCTGATTCTTCATCGTCTCTAAAGCAGAACCGATACCAAAATAGCCTGGCACGTTCTGTTTCAATTGACTCCAGGAGCCTACAAATGATATCGCGCGAAGGTCGCTTAATTCCAGTTTGGCTTTGTTACCACGTTTTCCTGGGCGACTACCAATATTTGCTTTGGTGTAATACTTTAATGTACTTCGATTTTCCAAATACGACATGAAATTCTCGTGATGTTTCAATGCATCGTATTTTTCAAAACTCAATTCAGAAAGTTCTTCAATCAAATTTCTTTGTTCAGAGGAAATTACATTTTCCTTTCCAAATATATTATTGGACAAGCCAGCAGTTAAAAGTTGCTCACAGTTGTATTTGAATTGTTCTTTGGTTCCGTAAGTACTGGTTATGGTCTGACCTTGAATCGTTAGTTGAATTTCATTATTAGCAACATCCTTTGTCTGAGCAGCATAAAAACGATGTGTTTTACCACCTCCACGTGCTGGCGGACCTCCACGACCATCAAAGAAAATGGCCTTGATGTCATTCTTTCCGCAGACCGAGGACAAGGTTTCCTTAGTTTTTAAGATAGACCAGTTTGCTTTTAAGTAACCCCCGTCTTTTGTTCCATCAGAGAAACCAAGCATTATAGTCTGCTTGTCTTTTCTTCTTTTCAAATGACTTCTATATTCCGGTAAATTAAATAGGTGCTGCATGGTCGCCTCAGCGCCATCCATACCTATCATAGTTTCAAAAAGTGGAACAATATCAAAGGTGATTTCCCCGGAATTCCATCCACACCATCGGAATAGTCCGTAAACAAAAAGGATCGAGAATATATCCTCCGAATTACTGATAATATAGCGATTACAACCTTCCTCACCATTCTTTTGCTGAATGCTTTTTAATTGGGAAATATTGTTCAACGTATCCTTTACAATACCTTCATCGAAGTCGTCAGCTGAAACTTTGAAATTCTTATGCAATAACAACTCTTGTAATTCTTCTTGTGAAAGCTCATTTAGATTTTCTGTTATCACTCCGTTTTTCTTTAAAATCGTTTCAACCGTCAAATAATGTTGACTATGGTCTTGGCGAATGTCTAAAGTCGCGAAATGTGTTTTGAATATTTTGACTTTATCAATGAGTTGATCCAAGTCTTTTAGATACAATCCGTGGTATTTTGCTATCAATCCTTCACGGATATCTAACAAAGGACCTATAATGTCTTCGTATCCAACCGTCTTCTTTGGGTTGAACATCGCTGTATACAGGTTATTTCTTAGTTGTGTTATTGAACCCTGTAATTCTTTGAAAGTAAGTTTCTGCTGTAAAACTTTCAAATCATTGTAATAACACTTCATTAGGTTCACCCGAAGCTCATCAGCAACATCATTTGTAATGTCCGCCGTTACAAATGGATTTCCATCTCGGTCTCCACCGGGCCAAAAGCCCAGCTTCATGATGTTATGATTTTCGAAATTACGCTCCCCTACATTACTTTTGATATACGAATACAAATCACCAACAGCCTCGTAATACACGTTTCTAAGAATGTAAATAATATTCTTTGCCTCATCTAAAGGTGTCGGTTTCTTAGCGTTGATTAAAGAGGTTAAACCCAACTGTTGCAGAGCGACATCGATTTCATCAATCTTATCTTCTAATATCAAAGACCGCAGATTCGCTATGATATCTAAAATGGCAGGTGTATAAAACTGGGTCGGATGAGCCGTAAGTACAATGCGAGCGCTAAAATTTGAAAGTTGGTCTGTAATTCTATCCCAACTTTTATTCTTATCTACTAATTGAAAATAGTCTTTTATAGATAGGGAACTCGTATGTTCATGTAATTTAGGAAAGGCCGCATCTTCAACACTATCATAAAGCACTACTTGTCGTTCTACATACTGAATAATTCGAAACATAAAATCGATGCGATCCTCTTCAGATTCAATATTAACAAAGGTCTGAAAAAAGGCTTCTAGTATTTCCTTTGGATTTTTTCCTGATTGCAAACCCTTTTGACATTGGTCTAACATCAAGGGAATTAGCATACCCACATTTTCAATATTTCGATACGGTAAATTTAGAAACAAGCTATTATAGACATTGAACTTGTTATTGACCGATTTTTTAAACTCTACTAGACGTTCTGACTGCTGCATATTTCTATTTGAAATTGGGGAAATCCCATTAAATAGGATTCATAAAGTGAACCTCAAATATCGCCATTATTAGGGAATTGCTCGTCTGAAAACATTTGAAATCACAAAAAAAACAAGCTATACCACAAAACCAACACCGTTCACAACAATATTTATGTAAAGGCGTAAGATGAGGGTACATTTACTATGTAATAAAAACGAAATAAAATTTTTTCATTTTCATATAGTGTTCTCGTAAAAGAGCTTAGTCTTAATTGATTGAGCTCTTTTTAGTTATATGTATATTTTATTATTCAAAGAAAGGTTTATACTGCATCGCCCTAAAATCCAATGTATTAAAATCTGGGTTTTCGTTCTTTAGTTTCTTATAAAGCTCCATACTACCAACCGCTCTATTCGCAGCTCCAGAAGGTGCGGTCAGGGAAACGGTTTTAATGACTCTAGATTTTGTCCTCTTCGGCTCTTCGACAGCGCTCAGACTGACAGGTAGTTGAAATTCGTGAATTCTTGGTACGATATCGGAAACTACATTCAGCTTTAGCCCATGCTCTTTTAAATGTTTCCTAAAAAAGTATTCTGGGCCGTTTTTACTATTTCCTCCGGTAAACAAAAGTGTGTCTACCTTTTTATATTCGTGTAAATAGCTGACTATGTTCCGTAGTTTGATGTTCTGCATTCCCAAATCCGAAGCATCTATCTTATCACGTTCTGCGCTTGCAACAATATCACAAACCCCAATCTTATATTTCAGAAGAAAATCCTTTCGTTGCTTCGCGGCAAAATCTGTGGTTTCGTATTTCAAGTCCAGATTGAAAATTTTATCTAGAATTGGCCATAATTGTCCGTTTCGACTTCCGTAACAAAAGTCCACATCATCGTCTTTGAGCTCCCCTATCGTAAACCTAGGTGGCGGCAGGGTACCAACAATTAGCTTTGTTGCTTCAGGAAACAAAAATGGTTCATATGGGTGCGTATGGAGAAACATTAAAAACCAGAAGCCAATAGTTCTTTGGCCTTTTTAATTAAAACCCGATTTTGGCGATGGCTTGTTTTTGACATTCCCTCTGACTCTGTATCTATTTCATAAAGAAGTTCTCTTGCCTCGGTTGTTTTGGCATTACGAATAAAAAATTTGGCGAGTTCAAGTCTTTCCTGATATCTGGCGTAAGGGGCATCAAAAGTTTTCAGACGTGTTTCTGCTTCCTCGACACCACCTTCCTTTTCCAATGTTAAGGCATACAAAAAAGAAGCTCTTGATTTTTCAAACTTCTGATGGTCTTTAATTCGCTCGGCATATTCTTTGGCCTTATCGAATTCCGAAGAGAAATAATGCGCTTCTTGTAATCTTGAAATGACATAAAAATCCTCCTTGAAAACATCTTTCAAAGATGCTTCATAGTTTTCAATTGCTTTTTCAAAGTGCTCTGCTTCTAAGTATGCATCTGCCAAGGCAACCTGATTTTCAAAGGTTGCGGCAAACTTAAAACGCTTTTCCAAATCAATGATTTTCTTACTGGGATTAATAACAGCTGTCAATCCTTGTTGTACTTTATCAATATCCTGTTTTTGGATAACGTTTATGAATAGGTAAATGAGTGATCCAATTACGGGCAGGAAAATAATTGCAAAATACCAGTAATAGTCGTTTCGTTTGGTATAACAATGATAGGCGCAGTAGACTTGAAGAGCCAATACAAGATAATAGTACATTTTTCTAAAATAAGAACTTCTGATAGTTCTGAAGCTCTATTTCCTTATAAATCGGTAAAAGCTTCAAGAACAGCGAGGATTGACATTCTGGTTATGATCTAGTACCTTAGGTTGAATCAAAAAAATTAATTAACTGATTCCCGTTAATGACGGAAATTATAATACAAACGGACAATTATGGGTAGAGGTGATATTAAATCGAGAAGAGGGAAAATAGCCAATAAATCTTACGGGGTCAGAAGACTCAGGAAAATCAAAAAGCGAGTTCGCATTGAAGAGAAAATTGCGGCAGGTAAAAAGAAATGATGATTAGTCCTTTATTATTTCAATAGTTGCATTTCCTCCTTCTGAAAGACCGCCGATTTTATAGGTAAAAAGGTTTAAAACGGTAGAATCGATTTCGAAAGTGTTATCAACAACGATGCTTGTGGATAATGAATCTGTAGTCAGAATTACGCTACTTGGAAGGACGTCTCCATTATATTGCTGATAAAATACTGTACGACCGGATTGAATATCTGTAAAAACCAACGAATCAATACCAACTTCTGCAAATGAAGTACTGGTGGTATTTTGAACTCGTATTTGTACACCTTCAAGTTTGTCGTCACGGTCGGTACATGAAAACAAGACAACAGAAAAACAAATTAGAATAGAAACCAATAACTTCATAAGTACACCTTTAAACAAGTTCGATACTTATAAAACGGGTACTTTCTAAAATTATTCTATCTAATAAATACAGGTTGATTCTCTTTAAGCGTATGTTCTTTACTAAACATGTAATCGTCCAAATTAAAACCTTTGATATCTTCTAAAGTTTTGGCATTGGTATCAATAATATAACGCACCATAGAACCCCTAGCCTTTTTTGCAAAGAAACTTATGATTTTCAGTTTATCATTCTTCCAATCCTTGAAAATAGGTGTAATCACCGGCACTTTCAATGCTTTTTCATCAACGGCCCCAAAATATTCGTTACTGGCAAGATTTACAAAAAGCTCTCCATCTTCTAATTCATCATTCAAATGGGAGGTAAGGTCCTTTTTCCAGAATTCATATAAATTCTTTTTACGGCCTATTTTTAACTGGGTACCCATTTCTAGGCGATAGGGTTGAATTAAATCCAAAGGTTTTAATATTCCGTAAAGTCCGGATAAAATCCGTAGGGTATCTTGAAGATTATCTAGTTTATCTTCTGAAATCGTTGAGGCATCTAAACCTTGATATACATCGCCGTTAAAGGCATAAACCGCAGGGCGAGCATTTTCAGTTGTAAACGGAATTGAAAATTGATGATTTCTTTCCCAATTTAACTGTGCCAAATTATCTGAAATAGACATTAATTTTGATAAAGCCTTTGGTTTTTTCTTCACTAAAACCTGGTTCAGCTTTGCGGCTTGCTCAAGAAATTGTGGCTGGGTATATTTTTTAGTTGGAAGCTCACTTTCAAAGTCCAACGATTTGGCAGGAGAAATAACAATTTTCATCTGTAACAATTTAATTAGGTTAAAAATAATGCCAATTTTTGGAATTGCCTATTTCTACAAAAAGGACTTTTCTATACTTCTATTACAAAAATAAATATTACTGATTTTTGGTAGTAACCGAATCAATTTCATTAGCAATCTGGCGATGCATTTTTATAAAAGCAGTTGGATTCAAGTATCCAGTAGTATCAGCTGAATAACCTTCTCCTATGGGTAAGCCTATTTCCTCACGTAGTTCTAAATGCAGATGCGCATAGTATTGGCCATTCGCTGTGCCAATAGTACCTATGGGGTCTCCCTTAAGAACCCAAGCATGCGGCATTGTCAAAATACTATCACAATGAGCGTACACCGATTCATAAAATTTTCCGTCTGGTAATTCATGTACTATACGAACAGTATTTCCCCAGCCTCCACCGAAATCTTCAGCATATGTAATTTGTCCGTTTGCGATAGAATAAATGGTATCTCCCAAATCACTATTTCCGCCACGAAGTCCATTCCAATCTTCCCCTAAATGATTGTTTTTGGTAAAACCTTGGTAATCATAATATCCTTTTCCATCAGGCTTTCCCACAGGAAAATCAAAGCCAAAAGCAATTTTTGAAGAGTCGATTTCAATCTCCTTTTCGGGAATACTATCTAAAAGAATCGTATCAGAAATAGTTTCTTTGGCGTTTGCAATTGGATTTTTGTCTTTTGCAGACATACCACAACCACTTAAAGCAATAATACCGGAAAAGACAAAAGCAACAAAGATTATTTTTGGGAACATACTCAAACTTAAATCTTTACTGACTATTCTTCGAATATTGCTTCCATTTTTCGATACAATGCTTCATATCATCGGGCAATTCAGAATCAAAACGCATCATTTTTTTTGTCACTGGGTGAACAAACCCTAAAGTCTTCGCATGAAGTGCTTGGCGTGGAAGAATTTTGAACGCATTTTCGACAAATTGTTTGTATTTCGTAAATGTGGTTCCCTTTAATATTTTTTCACCTCCATAACGTTCGTCATTGAACAAGGTGTGTCCAATATATTTCATATGAACGCGTATTTGATGTGTTCTTCCTGTTTCCAATTTACAAGACACCAAAGTTACATAGCCTAAACGTTCCATCACTTTGAAATGCGTAACGGCTTCCTTTCCTTCGTCACCTTCAGGAAAAACATGCATTTGCAACCTGTTCTTCGGATGTCTAGCAATATTCCCTTCAATGGTGCCTTCATCATCTTCCATATTTCCCCAAACCAAAGCCACATATTCTCGTTCTGAGGTTTTGTCAAAAAATTGTTTGGATAGATGTGTCATCGCCGCTTCAGTTTTAGCAACCAATAACAACCCAGAAGTATCTTTATCTATACGATGTACTAGGCCAGGCCGCTCATTGCTATTTAAAGCAAGATTGTCTGTATGATGTAATAAAGCGTTGATTAAAGTACCAGAATAATTGCCATGCCCAGGGTGAACCACCATTCCCGCCGGTTTGTTCACTACTAAAAGTGCGTCATCTTCGTAGACAATATCCAAAGGAATATCCTCAGGAACCAATAAAAACTCATGAGGAGGGTGCTCAAACATAACCTTTACCTCATCGCCTGCTTTTACTTTGTAGTTCTGCTTTACAGCAGCTCCGTTTACCCAAACATTACCATCTTTTGCGGCTTGCTGTATTTTATTTCGAGTTGCATTTTCAATGAAGTTCATCAAAAACTTATCTACACGGAGTGGCTTTTGTCCGTTTGGAGCTAAAATTTTATGATGCTCATAAAGCTCGCCCTCTTGAAGTTCAGGGCTATTTTCAGGTCCCATATTCTATTCGGAATCAGCTTTGATTTGCGCTCGCTCGCCAATTCTGCCATTGCCACAAACTAATTCTACCTTTGAAGTTTTCGGCAGTTTATCACCGGGTTTTACCTGTTTCCCCTTGTGTTTAATATAGTAAACCATATTCTTACCGATTTGGTCGATATAAGTAACACGTTGCACATCAAGCCCCACGGCACGGAGCATTGAAGAAGCATTTCGTTGTGTTACTTGAATCACATTGGGTATGGTTACTTTTTTATATCCTGACGGATTTACCGTGAAATAGATTTTCCGATTTTCTTTTACCTTATTTCCAGCAGCCGGATCCTGTTCTATAATAGAAAAACGAGGGTAATCAGGATTAAAATTCGCTGAGTCTAAAACTTCGTATCTCAAATCTGCTTCTTCAACCGCTGCTCTCATCTCCATAACCGACATTTTCGAGAAATCAGGTACTTCAACAAACTCTCCGTGGTTGGTAGTACTATTCAACCATCTTAAAAGAAGGAAAACTAAAAGAACTATTGCTAAAAGAGCAAGTCCTAATTGTATAAAAAAAGTTTTGCTCTTTAAAAAGCTTAAAAAATTTCTCATCAGTTGAATTTATCTAAGCAAAGATAGGAAATGAACTCATATTTCACGAAAGGGTTGCGGTCTTTAAAAAAGTAAGAGAAGTAAAACATTGGTAACTCTTTCTAAAACTGAGATTACTAATTATTGATTATAAATTATACATTTGAGCTTATCGTTTGATAATTTAGAATCAATGAAGAAAAAAATTGCCATTATTATGGGCGGTTACTCCAGCGAATATGAAATTTCGCTGAAGAGTGGAAATGTGGTTTTTAAGTATTTAGACACCCATAAGTTCGAAACCTTTCGTATACATATTTTGAAAGATAGATGGGTATACGTGGATGCCGATGGAAATGAATACCCGGTAAATAGAGATGATTTTTCAGTTCGATTATTAGGAAGCGAAACCATAAAATTCGATTGTGTCTTTAATGCTATACACGGCACTCCTGGTGAGGATGGTTTGATGCAAGCCTATTTTGAATTGTTGAATATTCCACAGACATCTTGCGACTATTACCAATCAGCTCTTACGTTCAATAAACGAGATTTATTAAGTGTTTTAAAGCCTTACGGAATTCCCTCAGCCGAATCATACTACCTGAATTTAGGAGATAAGATTGATGAAGATGCTATCGTTGCCAAAGTAGGGTTGCCTTGTTTCGTAAAAGCAAACAAAGCTGGAAGTAGTTTTGGTATTTCGAAAGTTTACGAGAAAGAAGATTTGAAAACGGCAATAGAAAATGCCTACAAAGAAGATGATGAAATCATTATAGAAGCTTTCTTAGATGGCACTGAAGTATCTGTTGGGGTCATCAAATATGAGGGAAAAACAAAAGTGCTTCCCATTACCGAAATTGTAACAGACAATGACTTCTTTGACTACGAGGCCAAATATGAAGGAAAGTCCACTGAAATTACTCCAGCTAGAATATCCAAAGTACAAGAAAAAAAAGTAGTAGAAATGGCACAAAAAGCCTATGATATACTTAAAATGACGGGGTATTCCCGTAGTGAATTCATATTTATAGACGATGAACCTTTTATGCTAGAAATGAATACCACACCTGGGCTAACCGAGCAAAGCCTTCTTCCACAACAGGCTGAAGAAGCGGGCATTTCACTTTCTCAGCTTTTTGAAAGTGCCATCGATGAAGCGTTTGCCAAAAAAGGGTAACTTTAAACAAATAAGACCGAATTAGATGAGACGCGCAATTTTCCCAGGTTCTTTTGATCCCTTAACACTAGGACATCATGACATTATACAAAGAGGTGTTACCCTTTTTGATGAATTGATTATCGCAATTGGCGTAAATGCGGATAAAAAGTACATGTTTTCCATAGAAGAGCGCATGCGTTTTATTACAGAGGCCTTTGCCAATGAACCCAAAATCAAAGTGCAGACCTATAAAGGACTTACAGTCGATTTCTGCAAAAAAGTGGATGCAAATTTTATTCTTAGGGGTTTGAGAAATCCCGCAGATTTTGAGTTCGAAAAAGCCATTGCCCACACAAATCGGTCGCTCACCGAGATTGAAACGGTATTTCTGCTCACATCCTCAGGCAAATCATTTATAAGTTCATCAATAGTTCGTGACGTTATCCGAAATGGTGGCGATTATACCGGTTTGGTTCCATCAACGGTTATTGTGAAATAGGAATTTCTCCATACTTTAAGTATTTTGTAGGAATTCGCATGAGGAAAACCTCAACCGTCTGATAAGTTTTCCATATAAAAAAGGGAAGGATACCACTACATTCGTGCGATTCACAACATAAATTAAATTTCATTCAAAATTCAACTTATAATTGTAGGAAAATACAACAATTATGTTGAAAGGAAGTCAAAAATCCACCAACAATTATCTGATTAAGCAGTTGGCCTAAGGCGACGGTTTTCGTAGACAAACGAAAAGCCATCGTTTATGTATCAGATAAATGGTTGAATGACTTCGAACTGGACAATTATGCGGTAATTGGCAAAAACATTATTTCACTTTTTAAGAATTCAAATCCAGAATGGAAACATAGCATTGCAGAATGCTTAAAAGGATTGCCCAAACTAACTTTGACTGAAAGTTACGTTGACCCCGACGGTAACAAAAAATGGTTTGAATTAAAAAGCACCCCATGGTATGAGGAAAGCGAGAATATAATTGGCACCATAATACAGTTGGAAGACATTACTCTGAGGGTTTTAACTGAGACCAAACTAGAAAAACTAGAAATCATATCTGAGGACATTTCCGATATTGCAGAAATAGGTTTTTGGGATTACAATCTTGCGGAAAACAAAATGTTTTGGGATAGTCGTACCAAAGCAATTCATGAAGTACCTGACGACAACATCCCTAATTTTATTGAAACCTCAAATTTTTATAAACTCGGTTATAGCAGAAACACTATTTCAATGACCGTGAACAAGGCCATTACCAACGAAGTTCCCTTTAGTGAAAAACTACAATTGATTACTACAAAAGGTAATGAAATATGGGTAATCGTATCTGGCAAACCCTTATACAAAAATGGTAAGTTTTATGGCATGGTGGGAACCATTCAAAATATTAACGAACGCCATCTAAGTGAGGTTAAAACAAAAGAAAACCAACGTCTTTTGAGAACACTTATAGACAACTTACCACTAAGTGTATGTATCAAAGATTTAGAATCACGGAAAATACTCGTGAATAAATCCGAAATGGAATTCTGTGATGTAACGGATGAAAAAAAAATCATAGGAAAAGATGATTTTAACTTTTTCGATAAAAAGAATGCGGAGCTAGCTCGCAAAGATGATTTGCAAGTTATGAGAGATTTGAAGCCCATATTGAGAAAGGAAATTACCCTAAAAGACGAGGGCAACAAAAATGGGACTTTCTTGATTTCAAAGACTCCGTTGATAGATACTGATGGTCATGCATATGGACTAGTAAGCATTAGAATGGACATTACAGATATTAAACGAAAAGAGATTGAGCTTCGTAAGTTAGTTGATGTCACTTCCTCACAGAACGAAAAATTAATCAATTTCGCTCATATTGTATCGCACAATTTGCGTTCACATAGTGCTAATTTTTCGATGCTCTTAGACTTTTTGACTAACGAAAAATCCGAAACGGAAAAGGAAAGAATCATGAAAATGCTCGTTGACTCTTCCGACAATCTTCTGGAGACACTTGATAATTTAAATGAGGTAGTTCATATCACTACCAATACCAGCTTACACAAAAAATACATTCAGATAAATAAAAAAATAGCCGCTGTCCAACAAAATTTGAGTGCCGAATTGGACCAGCATAATATTGAAGTAATCAATACTATTAAAAATCACGTAAAAATACGCGTGGTGCCCGCATATATAGATAGTATTCTCACCAATTTCATGACTAATGGCATTAAATACCGGTCTCCCGAACGAGATTCTTTCATACGATTGAGCGCGTCCGTAGAAGGAGATTATACAGTATTACATATCGAAGACAATGGACTTGGTATTGATCTGGATAAGTATGGTGAAAAACTATTCGGAATGTACAAAACGTTCCATAACAACAAAGATGCAAAAGGCATCGGCCTCTACATTACAAAAAATCAAATAGAGGCTATGAAAGGAAAAGTGACCCTTGACAGCAAAGTAGGCAAGGGCACTACATTTAAAATTTATTTCAATGACAAAGATTAACTGCATATGTATAATAGATGACGACCCTATAACGGTGTTCGGCATGAGGAAAATGCTAGATTCTCTGGTCACCTACAATACTATGAATACATTCAAAAATGGTAAACTTGCCATCGACGGTATAAAAGATATGATAACCGATGTCCAAGAAATTCCTGAGGTAATTTTCTTAGATATCAATATGCCTATTATGGATGGATGGCAGTTTTTAGAGGAATTCATTGCACTTCCCATTACCAACAAAGTTCGTATCAATATTATAACATCGTCAATAGATAGCACCGACGAAGAAAACTGGATATTATACAAAGGCAAAACACATCACACCGTTACTTACAATCACAAGCCTATTAGAAAACAGGAAATTGCCGAAATAACCAAAGTGGCCTAGGATTCCGAATATCTATATTTTGATTAGTTTTACGTTGCTCAAATATTCATGTAACGTATCTAGATGAAAACCTCGAAGTTTGTTTTAATACTAGTATTTCTTTTTGTTTTTGTCGCCTGTGAAACGGTCACTGAAGACAAGACAGTCAATTTTCCAACGCATTTCGAAACGACGGATGGTGAGGAAACTGCCACCTATTTACAGGTTATCGATTTCTATATCCAACTGGCAAAAGAATTCCCTGAAATCAATATTCAAACCATTGGAAATACCGATAGTGGAAATCCTTTGCATATGGTTACATTTAATATTGATGGAAATTTCAACCTCAAAAAGATAGCGGACGAGAAAACTATTATTTTAATCAATAATGGCATTCACCCCGGTGAGAGTGACGGTATCGATGCTACGATGCTTTTATATCGAGATTTAGCCGTTGGTAAAATCAATCCTCCTAAGAATACGGTGTTAGTTGCCATTCCTGTTTATAATGTTGGAGGTGCTTTGAATCGAAATAGTACCACGCGGGCTAATCAAAACGGGCCTAAATCATATGGTTTTAGAGGGAATACTCAAAACTATGATTTAAACCGAGATTTCATCAAAGCCGATACCAAAAATGCCAAAACCTTTTCACAGATTTTTCATTTGGCAAATCCTGATATATTTATTGATAATCATGTGAGTAATGGAGCCGATTATCAATATACTTTGACACATCTTTTTACCCAGCATAATAAGTTAGGAGGAGAACTTGGCAACTATCTTAATGGTGGAATGATGCCCCAACTAGAAAAAAGTCTTGCTGAAATGGAATGGGATATCACTCCGTATGTAAATGTATTCAATTCCGTACCTGAAAAAGGTTTTTCTCAATTTATGGATTACCCAAGATATTCTACAGGATATACCACCTTATGGAATTCACTAGGTATGATGGTAGAAACTCACATGTTGAAACCCTATAAGCAACGAGTTGAAGGCACATACCATTTGATGAATAAAATGATTGCGATTGCCGAGAAAGACGGAAGCAAAATAAAAGAACTTCGTAAAAATGCAAGAACCCGCCATCTCAACTGGAAGCATTACCCAGTCGCATGGGCTGTTGATACCACAAAAACTTCAACCCTAAATTTCAAAGGCTTTGAAGCAGATACCTTAATAAGTGAAGTAACCGGCTTAAACAGACTAAAATATGATAGAACGCGACCTTTTACAAAAGAGGTGGCGTACCAAAATTATTTCAAGCCGACAGATTCAATTGAAATTCCAGAAGCCTATATCATCAAAAAAGGGTGGAACAATATTATCGACCGTCTAGAACTCAATGAAATTAAATATTCCGTTTTAGATGAAGATAGTACAGTTACTGTTGAATCATATCGCATTGGAACTTATAAAACACAGCAACGGCCATACGAGGGGCATTATCCCCATTACGACACCAAAGTGGAGGGTACAGTAAAAATAATTGCTTTTTCAAAAGGAGATATTTTAATCCCGACGGACCAAATTGGTATTCGATATTTGCTGGAGACATTAGAACCAGAAGCTAAAGACTCTTTTTTCAATTGGAATTTCTTCGACCCAATCCTTCAACAAAAAGAAGGTTTTTCGCCCTATGTCTTTGAGGATGAAGCTTTGCAAATGCTGAGCGAGGATGCAGAACTAAAAGAATACTTCGAGCTTAAGAAACAATCAGATGAGGCCTTTGCCCAAAACTGGTATGCACAACTAGATTGGCTTTTTAAACGATCAAAGCATTATGAGGAAGCTCATATGCAGTATCCTGTTTATAGGGTTTTGAAAAAGTAAAAGATTCTGCCAAAAACTTCGGGTATCAAACACCAAAAATCGTGCAATATTCAATGCCCAAATAAAATCTTAATATTGATATAGGAGTTTTGTAAAGCTTTTTCAATTTTCTTTGGCCCTTTCCACTTTACTCTTTCAATACCTTCGTTTTTCTGTCCTTTGAGCTTTCCCTTGTAAGAGGTTTTCATCGCATACCAATGCACCTCCTTTAATTTATAAGTACCATTTCTTTTGAAAACGTGATAGGTAGTTTGCAAAAAGTTTTCGATTTTGAGTTTCTTCACTCCCGTTTCTTCTTCAACTTCCCTTAGAGCGCATTCTTCTATTGATTCACCTTTGTCCAATTTTCCCTTGGGCAAATCCCATTTATCATTCCTATAGATAAAAAGCACTTTACCTTTTTTATTAGTAACTACTCCCCCAGCTGCAACTTCCAAGGGAATTTTATTGGTGAACTTCTTGAGAATTTCTTCGTGGTTCGGATGGTAAATATATGCTTCCTTCAGTTTCTTTTTTCGCAAGGCATCAATCGCCTCTTGAATTGCATTACCATTTAATAAAAAATAATCGCCGTTTGCCGTTTCGGAGAGTTTATTTGTTAAAATGAGAGGGCGCTCATTGACAAAAACTTTATACATTTGCGGTATGATTTTGAACAAAGACACGGCAAAAAAAACTGCCGAACTTCTCTTACAAATTAATGCAATTAAATTGGAACCTGAAAACCCTTTTACCTGGGCTTCTGGATGGAAATCTCCAATATATTGCGACAATAGAATTATACTATCCTATCCAGCAATACGAAACTATGTTCGAGAAGAAATGGGCAAGCAAGTTGAAGCCCTTTATGGAAAGCCTGATGTAATCGCTGGGGTTGCTACTGGCGCCATCGGTATTGGTATGCTAGTGGCTGAATATCTCGGATTGCCTTTTATTTATGTCAGACCTGAGGCAAAAGCTCATGGAAGGCAGAATAAAATAGAAGGTAAGCTAGAAGAAAACCAAAGTGTAGTTGTAATCGAAGATTTGATAAGCACTGGTAAAAGCAGCTTGAATGCTGTTGATGCTTTGGAAAGTCATGGGGCCAACATCAAAGGAATGCTTGCCATTTTCACGTATGGGTTTGATATTGCAACAACCAATTTTGATAAGAAAAATATAGATTTACATACTTTAAGTGATTATAGCAATTTGGCCGAAAGAGCGGCGGAATCTGGTTACATCAAAGAAGAACAATTGAATACTTTAATGGAATGGAGAACAAATCCATCCGAATGGAAACCCTGATATGTTTATAGAAGCCCCTAACACAATACTAAATAAAAGTACTAAGGAAGTTTTTGAATTTCTAACGGACCTCAAAAACTTCGAACAATTAATGCCAGAGAATATTGATAAGTTCGAAGTCATCAATGAAAACCGCTTTCTTTTTGCCCTTAAAGGTATGCCTGAAATCGTATTGGAGCGCAAAGAACAAACCGAATTCAGTCAACTGATTTTAGGCGCTGCAAGTGAAAAACTTCCTTTTACCTTGAAGGCTGACATTAAGTCTTTGGAGGAAACCAAATCTGAGGTCGTTTTAAGTTTCACGGGAGAATTCAATGCCATGATGGCGATGATGATTAAGTCACCTATAACAAACTTTATGGGCACTCTTTCTGAGAATTTGGCGAAAGTCTAATACTGCAATTTAATTTCCTTTAAATCAAACTCCTTCAAAACAGCGTCTTCAAGTTCGACGACCAGTTTTCCTTGAGGGGATATTTTGCGTATAAATCCCATAAATGAATTTCCGTGAGCATCCTTAAAAGTGGAAGGTTTATCTTTTCGAAATAATTTGCTTTCATACCTATGCCAAAGCTCATTGTTGTGGCCTTCTTCAAGCCTTTGAAAATTCGTTTTTAGGTTATTCAAAATTTCATGCAAAACTTCCTCAAGATTAAGCGTTCGCCCCAACAACAATTTTAATGATGAAGCGTTAGATAGGGTATCAAACGCCTGTTGGTTTACATTAAGGCCAACACCGATTATTGAAGTCTGTATTTGACTACCTATAATCATGTTTTCAATAAGAATTCCACATATTTTTGAAGTACCTGACAGAATGTCGTTAGGCCATTTCACAGTTAAGTCAGGGACGGATAATCCCTTTAGGGTATCTAAAACTGCTAGAGAAACACAAATATTCAGTAGAAACTGATTGGAAATGGGAAATTGTTTATTTTTTTTTAAAACACTAATAGTGAGATTTTTACCGGATTCAGATTCCCATTTAGCACCCATTTGGCCTCTGCCTTGTAGTTGTTTTTTGGCCGTAACCACGGTAAAATCCTCTACTTCCTCAGACAGCAATAGCTCTTTTAAATATTGGTTTGTTGAGTCCGTGGCATCAAGTTTGACTATAAGCATATAAATCCCCTAATAATGAATGATAATCTATTCTTAAAAACTAGGGCTAAAAGAACAAAAAAATAATAACTTTGTACAAACTAATAATTTTGAATGCAGAAAGGAAAAGCTAGCGCAGACGAGTTGATAGCATTAATTTTACAAGGCATAGAAGATGTAAAAGGACATGATATCGTTTTACTCGATTTACGAGAAATTGAAAACACCGTATGTGACTACTTTATTATTTGTAATGGTACTTCGAATACGCAAGTGAACGCCATCGTCGGGTCAATCCAAAAAACAGTTAGCAAAGCTATTAAAGACAAACCTTGGCATATTGAAGGTCAAGATAATTCCGAATGGGTTCTTATGGATTACGTAAACGTCGTAGTTCATGTCTTCCAAAAACAAATTAGAGAGTTCTATGATATAGAAGGTCTTTGGGGAGATGCAAAGTTCACCGAAATAGAAAGTAGCGTAAATCAGTAAAAAAACATAATGGCTAAAGATAATAACGATACAAATTCCAAAAAACCTAAATTCAACTCGTGGTGGATCTACGGATTAATTGCAGTTGTACTAATTGGTTTTCAGTTTATAGGAAGTAGTAGTTTTAATAACACTTCCGAAACAACAACTTCCGAACTACATGAATTCTTAAGAAATGGGGATGTCGACAAAATATTGGTAATCAATAATACCCGTCAGGCAAAAGTATTCTTAACTGAAGAGGCACTCGCTAAAGAAGTTCATAAAGACGTATCTGGCAAACCTGCTTTCTTAGGAAGCAATAACCCTCAGTATATGGTAAAATTCGGAGACCCTCAAAACTTCGAAGATGACATTAAAGAAATTAAGACTGAGAACAACTTAGATACCGTAATTAAATTTGACAGCGAAAATAACCTGTTGTTAGATATTTTGGTTTCTGTGTTACCTTTTGTTTTGATTATCGGTATTTGGATATACTTGATGCGCAGAATGTCAGGCGGCGGAGGCGGAGGTGCCGGAGGGCAGATTTTCAACATCGGAAAATCGAAGGCAAAACTCTTTGATGAAAAGACTGATACACGTACCTCTTTTAAAGATGTGGCCGGCTTAGAAGGTGCTAAAGAAGAGGTAGAAGAAATTGTGGAGTTCTTGAGAAACCCTGACAAGTACACTTCTTTGGGTGGGAAAATTCCAAAAGGAGCCTTATTGGTAGGACCTCCAGGAACTGGTAAGACCTTATTAGCCAAAGCGGTTGCTGGTGAAGCAAAAGTACCTTTCTTTTCTTTATCAGGTTCCGATTTTGTTGAGATGTTCGTTGGTGTGGGTGCGTCAAGAGTTCGTGACCTTTTTAAGCAAGCCAAGGATAAATCTCCTGCAATTATCTTTATCGATGAGATTGATGCGATTGGTCGAGCAAGAGGTAAGAATAATTTTACGGGCTCTAATGATGAGCGCGAAAACACGCTTAACCAACTCTTAACCGAGATGGATGGTTTCGGAACAAATACCAATGTAATTGTTTTGGCGGCTACCAATCGTGCAGATGTTTTAGATAAAGCTCTAATGCGCGCCGGTCGATTTGACAGACAAATTTATGTTGATTTACCAGATATTAGAGAAAGAAAAGAAATTTTTGAAGTCCATCTTAGGCCTATCAAAACGGCTGAAACCTTAGACTTAGATTTCTTGGCAAGACAAACTCCTGGGTTCTCAGGGGCAGATATTGCCAACGTTTGTAATGAAGCAGCATTGATTGCGGCGCGTAAAGAAAAGAAAGCTGTTACTAAACAAGATTTCTTAGATGCCGTTGACAGAATTGTAGGTGGACTTGAAAAGAAGAATAAAATCATCACTCCTGGTGAGAAAAAGACCATCGCATATCATGAGGCGGGTCACGCTACTACGAGTTGGATGCTAGAACATGCAGCTCCATTAGTGAAAGTTACTATTGTACCTAGAGGACAATCCTTAGGTGCAGCGTGGTACTTACCTGAAGAAAGGTTGATTGTTCGTCCTGAGCAAATGCTAGATGAAATGTGTGCCACCTTGGGAGGCAGAGCGGCAGAAAAGGTGATTTTTAATAAAATTTCTACAGGGGCTTTAAGTGATTTAGAAAAAGTTACAAAGCAAGCGAGAGCCATGGTTACCGTTTACGGACTAAATGACGAAATAGGAAACCTTACCTATTACGACTCTTCAGGACAAGATTCATACGGATTCTCAAAACCATATAGTGAGGAAACCGCACAAAAAATCGACCAAGAAATTTCTAAAATTATTGAAGCGCAATATCAAAGAGCTATTGAGGTCTTAACAGAGCATAAAGATAAACTTACAACCCTGGCCGAAAGACTTCTCGAGAAGGAGGTTATTTTCAAGGAAGATCTTGAGAAAATATTCGGGAAAAGGCCTTTTGCCGGCGAAGAAGAATTTAATGAAAACGGAGAGGCTGTTACAGAAAGAACAGCAGCAGATATGGATGAGGATGTTGCCTCTCAAGAAATCTAAAAGAGAATAAATAATTACATTTAACGTTTTTCAGGTAAGGCCTGAAAACAATCGTTTATACAGCAGTATCATTAATGGGGTTATTTGACAAACTTTTTGGGGGTGGTAAAAAGAAGGTTTCCAAAGAGACTGCGGAGACAAGAGGTCTCCATATGCCCGATTTGAATATTCCTATTGATGAGAAATTCACTATTCATTTTAGAAAAAATGGAGGGAAATTTCTATACTGTGATTCCTTCAAGGAAATCTCTCAAGCTTTAAAAAATATTCTCAATGAGAATGATTGGCAAAATCATCCTTTCTTTATTATGAATGATGCGCTTGAGCAAAAATTCATAAAGGAAGGTATCACCTTTACCAGCAAAGCTAAAGAGAGCGATGTTTTTTTTACTACCTGTGAACACTTGATTGCTCAAAATGGTTCGATTTTAGTATGCTCTAATCAACTTAATGAGAAGAAATTAAATGAAATACCCTCAAATGTAATCGTCTTTGCCACTACAAGTCAATTGGTAGAATCTATCGGTGAGGGATTGAAAAAGATAAAGAAAAAATATGGCCATAGCATTCCGGCCAACATTACCACGCTAAAACATTTTCAGGCTAACGAAGAAAATTCGGATGACTTCCTCACCTACGGAAGTAGCTCAAAGAATCTTTACCTCTTACTTCTGGAAGATTTATAAGATGAAGGAAGTTCTAAGACGAGCATTAACTGGAGCTGTTTACATTGTTTTACTCTTGTCGGCAGTTTTTCTAAACTCCGATGCATTCGACTTTCTTTTTATGACTTTCGGCTTGGCTTGCCTGTATGAATACAAAAGACTCGTTCAACTTAAAGGATATCATATTTTTATTGCCTATTTGGCTTTGTGGTGGGTATTTATATATCTCGTACCAGACCAAGTTTTCGTTAATGATAAAATCCTTATCAATCTTTTGATGTTTGTTACGCTAACAATTAATTTCGTGTTGCTTGTATATTTATTCTCAGAAAAAGAAAAGCACTTTAGTACAGTTCAAAAATTTATTATCGGACTATTTTATATTGGGGGAGGTTGTATTTTTCTTACCATGATCCCTTATAAAGATGATGATTTTGCGAAACTCTTGATAATGGGTATTTTTATCTTAATTTGGGTGAACGATACCTTTGCATATCTAGTTGGGTCAGCAATTGGGCGTACAAAATTATATTCAGCAGTTTCCCCAAAGAAAACTATCGAAGGTACTTTAGGAGGATTTATCTTTGCCTTGATTGCTGCTTACTTTATTGGACAATACGAACCTATCATCAATACAACACAATGGATGATTTTAGCTGGAGTAATTGTCGTAGCTGGAAGCTTAGGGGATTTGGTGGAATCAAAATTTAAGAGAGTTGGTGGAGTAAAGGATAGTGGAGCGATTTTACCAGGGCATGGGGGAATGCTAGATCGTTTGGATAGCTTAGTATTTGCTGCCCCATTTGCATATTTAACATTAAATATTTTTGCATATGTTTCATAGAGAGGGCCAAAAAATAATACTTACCGCATTTTTTACAGTTTGTGCTATAGTATTGGTATCTCAATATTATATTGATATTCCATGGTTGCGAATGGCATTGCAAATTGGAAGCATTGTAATTCTTGTTCTTATTCTCCAATTTTTTAGAAATCCCAAACGGACTGTCAAACTTGATTTTGATGAAATATTAGCACCGGTGGACGGCAAGGTTGTTGTCATTGAAGAAGTAGAGGAAACTGAATATTTCAAGGATAAAAGACGACAGGTTTCTATCTTCATGTCTCCAATTAATGTACATGTTACGCGTTACCCCGCTAGCGGAACGGTGAAGTATTCTAAATACCATCCCGGAAAATACTTAGTAGCATGGCATCCTAAATCAAGTACCGATAATGAGAGAACTACGGTTGTAATCAATACTCCTAAATTTGGGGAGATTTTATATCGCCAAGTTGCCGGAGCAATGGCCCGACGCATTATTAATTATGCAGAAGAAGGGGAAAGTGTTCAGCAAGGTGATGATGCCGGGTTTATAAAATTTGGATCAAGGGTCGACTTATTCTTACCCTTAGATTGCGCTGTAGCCGTAAAGCTAGACCAAAAAGTAGTTGGGGCTAAAACTTGTATTGCCGCATGTATTACCAAAAAAGACAATGAAGAGTGAAAAACTAAATAGGGATTTCTCGGCAGCCGTAGAATATGTAAACAGTTACACAGAACCATTACCTGCAGATTTGCTCTTAAAGCTATACGCTTACTACAAAATTGCCAATAAGAACAAAAACCACCCTGGGAGCACTACTCCTTTGATTAATGCTTTCAAGGCAAATGCACTTATTCAAGCAAAGAATATTGGTCGTGAAAAAGCAATGAAAGAATATATAAAATTAGTCAAGAAAGAAATCAAAAGGTAGTAATTCACTCATATAAGTCATTCAAATCAGCTTCACAGATTTCATAAAATAATTTTCCCATTTTTTGAGTCAGGTCATTGAAAAAAAGTTCTCCTTTTTCAGCGGTAGATTTATGAGGATTCCCTACCCCTGTATCCTCGCTTATTTCAGACCATTTTCTTTCGGCCCACACCCAACCTTCTGAGAAGGCTTTAATCTTATACTTTTTATCTTTTCCATCGCCCCACCTTTCCCTTGGCAAAACTAGGTCAGGCCTCAAGTATAACATAAGGCTGGTTTCCATCTCATCAGCGTGGTCACCTTTCTCTTCAAAATATGAATACTTGTCAAGCGTTCCAGGGAAAAAAGAAAGGCTAATAAACATTTTAGGGAATTTCAGTCCCAACTCACGAATAATTGGCTTGAAATTGTTTCCCCCATGACCATTATGGATTAACAATTTATAAATTCCTTGTCGATTTAAAACTTCAACAATATCAGTTAACATTGCCAATTGTGTGCTCGGATTCAGGTTAATGTCCAAATAAATATCAGATTGGCCTGTGTTCACCCCGAAAGGGATTGTAGGTAAAACGATTACCTTCCCTCCTTTTTCCCAAGCAACTTTCGCAGATTCAGCAACCATATGATCTGCTTGAATATTGTCGGTAGCGTAAGGCAAATGATAGTTATGGGCTTCGGTCGCCCCCCAAGGCAGAATTGCTAGGTCGAATTTAGCATCTTTAAGAGCATCCCAATTGGTCTCGGCTAGAATATAAGGTCTCATAAGCATCGTGTTAGTTACACAAACTTAAGAAGTCGTTCCGAGATTTGAAGGTTTATTCAAAAATATCCATGTAATAGGCACAGGTATATTGGTCACAGAGGTCGTTTCGCTCTTTTAAACGCCAATACTTTCGGCTTCCTGTTTTTCTAAAGGTATAGGAGACATCTCGGTCTAATAATCCACAACAACCCTCTGTAAATAGTTTTAGGTGCCCTGTAATAGTGAAGTTCTTATCATCTATTACATTAATCTCTCCCTCTAATAAAACGTATTCTTCTTTGTTACTTGAACATTGCTCCCCTTTTATTACTAAGGCACCTTCTTCATTTCTAGAAATTTCCGCAGTACCATAACCATCCCAAATAAATTGAACACCGAACATATGGTCTCCAATTAGCGCATCTTCTACAGTTGTAGTGGCGTTCTGAGCAGACAGATTAAAAAACGGTAATACTAGGACAAGCAATAAACTGTACGTCTTCATTCGATGAGATTTCTAAATTGGTTTGGCTATATGAAGTAAACGGAATAAAATTAAATTTCTTGTGAACTTCCCTTCAGTGCACTGCCGCCTTTGCACTTGGCACCTGTGGTTCAAAAAGGGTAAAATAGATTCCTGCACAAATAGTAATTACAAAATAGCCCGCAATAAGAAAGCTTCCAGAGGTCAAATATTCATTAATGCCGAACCAGTCTTTTACTGTGAAAATAAGGGCAAGGCCTGCTAACCCTCGAATGACTTCAATCCATATGGCATAATTGGTGCGGTCCATCAATGTAGTATACCCATAGATTCCCACAAAAACAAAGGCTCCAAAAAGAAGAAGACCATCAAAACCAATGTTACTGTAATTATAGAACATAAACAATAAGAAACCTAGGGTTGCAAATAACTGAAATATGGAATAAGCATTCAAGGCCTTAGAACTTGGCGTGGTATATCGTTCAAACTCATACACATCTTCAATTATGGGGATGGGATATTTTTCCTTTACATCGGCAGGGCGCCAACCTGTTGGCATAAACCAAATTCGGATTTTATCCCAAAAACTATTGGTTCGCCATGCATCTTTCATAAGTCGCCAAATATGCTGAAAATTGATAAGCACAGGATTCCAAGTGGCAGCCGGTTTCAAGACTCCGTATTGAGGAGGAACATCTTCAAGTTCTTCCTGAAAGGTGCCAAATAGTCTATCCCAAATGGAAAGAATCTGTCCTAAATTTTTATCAATGTATTCGGGATTTATAGCATGATGCACACGATGCTGCGAAGGGGTAATGATGATATATTCTAACCATCCCAGCTTACCAATATGCTGTGTATGGTACCAGAATTGAGCAAACAAATGTATGGGAGCCAAAATTGCAATTACCTCATTGGGTACTCCGACTAAAGCAGCGGGAATAAGTAAAAAAGGAAAGTAGCCCAACAAATTCGAAACTGATTGCCTTAGTGCGCAAGCCAAATTAAATTCTTCACTACTATGGTGGATGACATGTTGATTCCAAAAGAAATTGATCTTATGGCTTAAACGATGATTCCAGTATCCCGCAAAATCAATGGCGATGAAAGCCGCCAACCAAACGAGCCAAGTTGCTTTGATTTCCATTAAAGACAAATTCTCCACCAGATATGGGTAGGTTACCAAAATGATTCCTAATCCCAAAGAATCTTTCAGAATATTGGTAAATCCCGAACTTATGCTCGAGACAGTGTCCATTACTTTGTATTTCTGATTCTTTATGAAATAGCCATAGAGGATTTCAAAAGCCAAAAGAAGCATGAAAAAAGGAATGGCATATAAGAGTGCTTTTGCGTAGGTTTCCATATTTTTGAACTCTTTATTGCTTAATTCGGTCCAACCATAATATGAGCGCGGTGAGTGCCGGGATCCATCAACCAAGGCATACCCTTGGTATAGGGTTTTAGAGGTAGACCTGTAGATTCTGCCGTGGCGAAAGGAGTATAGATTACATATCTAAACTGACCGTCGCCTAAGGTTGCCTTTGTTTTATCATAGGTTTCTTCGCTTCCATAGAAAATGTACATCATACTAGGAGCCTCGGGCATTTTCAATTTTCCGGAGGCGACTTCCTCGCCGCGCATTTTTCTAATCTCCATGGTTTCCTTGCCATCTTTCTTTAACTCCCGTCCTCTTTTCATGAATGAATCTAATTCTTTGAAGTAACAAGAAACACTTATGCCCTTATTATAGGGGTTATCTGCCAGGCAAACCAAGTCATTGGATCCTTCACGAAGAACAACGACTTCTCCATCTTCATCATATCCGTAAACCATTGCACCTTCCCTTTTATCTTCAGGCGCAGCTAACATTGCTGTTTTTATCTGGATTTCCTTCGGCATGATTTCAGGCTTTTCCTCTTGTGCGCAAGATGAAAACATTGATAATGCCAAACATGTTAAAAATAAATTTTTCATGATATAGTAGTTTTTCTAAAGATAGCAAATTCCCTGAAAAAGGGGATTCAAAGGTTAACCATACTTCCTAGTTTTGACAATAATCAGCATTGATTTGTAGTTAATTATATTTAGCATTCAAAACCAACCTTATGATTTTCTTTTTTGGCAGCCGAGCTTCGAAAATAAAAGAACGCAAACTTAAGAGAACCACCTGCCCGCATTGTGAAACAAAAGATTCGTTTACCGTTTCAACATTCTCTAAGTATTTTCATTTTTTCTTTGTACCAATTATTCCTTTGTTCAAAACCCATGTAGCGGAATGTTCTCATTGCAGAAAGAGTTATTCGCAGCATGAATTTACACCTGAAATGAATGCTGCTCTGAATAGAGCAATTGAAACCAACCCTGCTAAAAGACCAATATGGCAAGGTTGCGGTTGTATGCTCATTACAGGGTTCTTCTTAGTAGTATTTAGTATATCAATTTACGGCGTCTATTTTGGAGACGATTTTAAAAATGATTCAGCTTTGGAAAAAGATGTACGAAAAAAATATCTAAACGCTGACTTTAAGAAAACCACAGCTTTAATTACAGGCGAAAAAGCCACTTTGACCTTGGCACTAAAAGAATGTGTTGATTATGATATTGAAAGCGGATTGAACACAGACAAAATTCAATACTTCACTAAAATCAGAGAGCGGAAACTCTTGGTGCTTCTACGCATTCGGAATATCAAAGAAGTCGAACCCTCTGACAGAAAAATAGTTATTGATGTGGTTGAGGATTGCCTTGCGACGATGCCAACTTTAGATAGTATCAGCGAATATTATATTGGTGTTGAAGGCAAATGGAATACAGTACTTGTAAAAACACCAACAGACGAAGATTTAGGCGGTAGGTTTGCAGATAAGGATAAATTGTTGCCATTTTACGGAGAAAAAGAGATAGCAAAAGATACTACGGAGACGCTAGAAATTCTCGATGTAAAATCAGACTCAATATCAATTGAGTAACTTAAAAAAGCTAGTGCAGCCTAACTATCGATTTTGAAAACCTAGTTTTTCCACTTTTGCCAGCCACTTTTGACGGAATCCATATTTTGAAAGCCGTAACGGCCCAATTGAAGTAATACTCACTTTCTTAATTCCGATGAAGTTCATTGTTAACTTTTTCATTGCAATATGACTAGGTCTGGCATTAATCCATCGGTAATACCAAGTAGGTTGGTCCATTGTGCATATGATTCGAGATGTTTTTCCTGTTAGATATTTATCCCACCAAACAGAACCTTCTCTTTTCTTAAATGCAAAACCAGGAAGCAACACTCTGTCCAAAAACCCTTTCATAAGTGCTGGAACAGAACCCCACCAAACAGGATATACCCAAACAATATGGTCTGCCCATTTGATACTTTCTTGAGCCTTTACTAAATCAGGTTCCAATTCTGTGCGTTTGCGATAGCCGCATCCTAGATTGGGATTAAAGTCCAGCTCCCCAATATTAATTTCCTGAACCTCAGCCCCAGAATTTCCAGCACCTTCCATGTACGCTGCCGCTAAAGCATGATTATAGCTTTCCTTATCTGGATGCCCATTGATGAGTAATATTTTCATAGTTAGTTGTTTTAAATCATGAATTGCCCCAATAAATGAGACCAGCAATTAGCAGCATTAATAGCCATTGCCACATTTTGAAATAGATATTTTGAAACTTTCTAGAGATGATTAAGCTTACCAAAAATGCAATTCCGTAACCCAAAAAATAAAGCGCCAGAAGGTTAAGTAATAGTTTCGTGTCTTTAAAATAATTTGTGAAATTGATTAAAGCCAAACCTATGGAAGCAAATAAGAAATCAATAGAAACGATATGAAATGCGCCCCGACTCATCGTCCAGAATATTCGAAGTCTTTTTGGACTATCCGGCTCTGGTTCTATCGCTCTAAGATTTTTGTCTCCCCCAAATGTGTGGATGATAAAAGTGAATAAAACTAGGGCGTTGGCTATTATTAATACTGTATTCATCTTCTTTTTTTACCAAAGGTAAATGGGTAAAAGAAGCTTTCCTTTGATATAAATCAAATTCCGTTTTTAGAATTCCGAATACGGCTTAAAGTCTCTTGCGTAATTCCTAAATACGATGCAATATCACCAAGAGGAGCACGCAATTCAATCTGAGGGTACTTTTCAAGCAAGCTATCATATCGTTCTTTTGAAGACTTGAATTGTAAGGATACGATCCGTTGTTGCAGTTGTAGCATTGTTTTCGTTGTACTCATACGCGCCAATCTTTCAAAGTCATGGTATTTATCGCAGAGCATTTCAATATCTTTAAGTTGCAATACCATAAAGGTTGTGTCTTCTAGCACTTCAATATAGTGCTGGCTAGGCACGCCGAGAAAAAAACTGACTATTGAAGAAATAAAATCGTTTTCAAAGGCAAACCAATCTGTAATTGTTTTTCCATCTTTTAAATAATAAGCCCTCGCACCGCCTTTGGCTACAAAATACAATTCATATGAAAACACACCTTCTTTGACCAAAATATCTCCCTTATTCACCTTTCGTATTTGGCCAACATTTTTCACCTCATTTATGGCTTCTTGAGAAAGAGCTCCAAATTCTGATACTATCGATGCTATTATGTCATCCATCATGTGCCTTCAAGTTTAATTTCAAAAAGACAAACATCAGCATCTTGATAATGACTCGGGAGTTCATCAGCGTTTTCTAATCGCACAATTCCTAAGAAATCAAATCCACAATTTGTGTAATGCTTAATAAGTTTTTGATTATTACCACAGGTATCTAAACGAATGAATTCTTTTTGGTGGGATTTTGCATAGCCTCTTGCCCACTCTACTATCTCATTTACAAATTGTCGCCCACGAAAATCGGGATTTGTAGCTATTCTATGGATATAAATGGATGGATCTTTATCGCGTTCTTCCCAGATTTGAGGATCTGTGAAAGTCACCGCCCAAACACAAGCGATTTCATTAGCAATGACCATTTTGAATTGTCTTTTTTCTCGAATCTCTGTTTCGACGAGTTCGTGTTCAAAATTTGGCCAGGTATTTTCAGGAAAGATTGTTTTCTGATATTCGGTCGCTAAACCATAGAGACGGAAGATTTCTGGTAGGTCTTCTAAAGTACTAGTATGGATTTTCAAAACATAAGTTTTTTATTCAACAGAGAACTTGAATTTTGGTTTACTAAATAGATTAGATTCTACCTCCATCCAAACTCGTCGAGTTTTACCATCGGCAGATTTTGCCAGTATAAGTTTATACTTCTTGGAACTGTAATCGACTGGCATTCCTAGAACACGAATTTGAACTAAACTGATTTCTATTTTCTTAGGACTTTTAAAGGGAGAATTGGCCCAATCTTCTTTTTTCGGGGATTCTATCTTGATTTGCTGTAAGCCATTTTTCTTTAAATAGTTTTCAATTTGCTTGTCATAAGTATCAAAATATCGACAATACAAAGATTGAAATAGCTTATAGATAATGAATCCTACAACTAGTAAAAGAAATCCTATACCTATGTATTCGAAAAGGTTCAGAGGGTTTTATAAATTACCTAACAAGAAATTAATCACTCATTGGAGCTTCCCAAACGTTTAATCAAGCCCATTCCTGAAAAGAAGAAAATAGCACCAAGAATGCCATATACCGCCAATATCTTAAACTCACCTGAGCCATTGACATACAGAATTGCAGTATAAATTAATCCC
The DNA here is from genome assembly GCA_947500435.1 of uncultured Flavobacteriaceae bacterium. Lineage (GTDB taxonomy): Bacteria > Bacteroidota > Bacteroidia > Flavobacteriales > Flavobacteriaceae > Maribacter_C. The sequence goes on along the minus strand of CANMRV010000006.1, from coordinate 271,359 downwards.
CCAATACCTAATAAGGTAAGTACTAAACCGAGTATTTTTTTGATATTCATGGGATTAAAAATACACAATTTTTTGGTTTGTCCTATACCTACGCATTTTTTGAACTTGCTTTAAATTCCAGCCCTATCAAAATGACAAGAACGATTAATTCTGCGATGAAATAGGTCCAGCCTAAAGAAGTAAGATTATGGTCGTAGAGAAAAAGAAGGCCTACTGTTAGAAAGCAATACAAAAGATTCAAAGTGGCAATTCCTTTAAGAAAGGGTTTACTTTTCTCCTTAGCTAAGAAATAGCAACTAAACGAATAGATGGCAAAGAAAATCGGTAGAACCGCTAGAAAATAGAGCACATTGATTGGCATTCCAATTTTATCCTCTAGCCTAACCAGAACAACACCTAAAAATAGAGCTGATACCAGTGCGCCAAAACCATCAATAAGAAATAGTTTTTTCGGTGCGATAGTATTCATACAGCGTATTTATTCTTACCCCAAACTCGCCAAACTCTTTTCCAAAGTTTCAATCTTTGCCTCAGCATCAGCTTGCTTTTTGCGCTCGACTGCAATCACTTGCTCGGGGGCATTATTTACAAAACGTTCATTTGAAAGTTTCTTCTGCACCGATGTTAAAAAGCCTTTGGTGTATTTCAGCTCTTCCTGAATTTTAGCAATTTCAGCTTCTACATCAATGGCACCGCTAATCGGAATAAAGTACTCATTTGCCTTTACTCGAAAAGACAAAGCGCCTTCAACGGCTTTATCTACATAAGAGATTTCAGAAACATTGGTTAGCTTTTGAATAACAGCATCCCAATCTTTGGGCGTTTTTTGCTCATTCATAACCGAAACTTCTAAGGCATCTTTCATTGGAATATTCTTTTCCTTTCGAATCGTACGAATACCTGAAATCACATTATCTGCAAACTCAAATCCATCGATTAAATTAGTATCAATAGCACCAACTTTAGGCCATTCTGCAATGATTAAGGCTTCTTCAGGGGTTCGCTCTGCAATATGCTGCCAAACTTCTTCTGTAAGGAAGGGCATAAACGGGTGAAGCAATTTTAAATTCTGCTCGAAAATATGAATGACTTGGTCAAAAGTGGTTCTATCAATAGGCTGCTGATAGGCAGGTTTGATAATCTCTAACAAGGAAGAACTGTAATCATCCCATACCAATTTATAGATTGCCATAAGAGCATCTGAAATTCGGTATTTGCTAAAGTGGTTTTCTATATCAGATAGGGTCTGATTGAATTTGGACTGGTACCAAGCGATTCCCATTTTTGAGGCTTCGGGTTGGGGCAAATCTGCAACTTCCCATCCTTTTACCAATCGGAAACCATTCCAGATTTTATTAGCGAAATTCTTTCCTTGTTGGCATAGGTCTTCATCAAACATTAAATCATTCCCAGCGGCAGAACACAATAACATTCCAACACGAACCCCATCTGCACCGTACTTCTTCATGAGCTCCAAGGCATCAGGAGAATTACCTAGCTGTTTTGACATTTTACGACGTTGTTTGTCGCGAACTAAGCCTGTAAAATATACATTTTCAAAGGGTCTTTCGTCTCTGTATTCGTATCCCGAGATAATCATACGTGCTACCCAGAAGAAAATAATATCAGGACCTGTCACCAAATCATTGGTTGGATAGTAATAGTTTACTTCTTCATTATCGGGATTCGTAATACCACCAAAAACACTCATCGGCCATAGCCACGAGGAGAACCAGGTGTCTAAAACGTCTTCATCTTGTCTTAAGTCATCTATAGTTAAAAGCTTCTCGACTCCGCTCGAAGTGACATAGCGTTTTTCATTTGCCAAACGCAATGCCTCCTCTTTCGACTTTGCAACCACGAAATCGTCTTGCCCGTCGCCAAAATAATAAGCGGGAATTTGTTGACCCCACCAAAGTTGGCGCGAAATATTCCAATCGCGGATGTTTTCCATCCAGTGGCGGTAGGTGTTTTCAAACTTTTTCGGAAAGAACTTAATGTCATCACTTCCTAAAACTCCTTTTATAGCCGGTTTTACTAAGTCTTCCATCTTTAAAAACCATTGGTCAGATAGTCTTGGTTCAATCACTGCTTTGGTACGTTCTGAGGTACCAACATTATTCATGTACTGCTCTTTCTTAACCAGAATGCCCTTTTCTTCCAGTTCTTTTGAAATTTCCTTTCGAACTACAAAGCGGTCTTTACCTTCATAATGCATTCCAAAGGAATTCAAACTGGCATCGGCGTTAAATATATCGATAGTTTCTAGCTTATGTTTTTCGCCCAGAGCCTTATCATTGATATCATGTGCAGGCGTGACTTTTAAACATCCCGTACCGAACTCTATATCAACATAATCATCTTCAATAATCGGAATAACACGATTACAGATAGGAACAATCGCCTTTTTCCCTTTCAAATGCTGAAAACGCTCATCATTCGGGTTGATACAGATGGCGGTATCACCCAAAATTGTTTCAGGCCGCGTAGTTGCAATGGTCACTTTTTCATCAGAACCCTCAATTTGGTACTCCAAATAGTATAAAAGTCCTTGTTTTTCTTCATAAATCACTTCTTCATCAGAAAGTGTGGTTTGTGCCTCAGGGTCCCAATTTACCATGCGGTAGCCTCTGTAAATCTGGCCTTTGTTGAATAAATCAACAAAAACCTTAATAACACTGGCATAGCGCTCTTCATCCATAGTAAAAGCCGTACGATCCCAATCACAGGAGCAACCCAACTTTTTTAACTGCTCTAAGATTACACCTCCATACTTGTCTGTCCATTCCCAAGCATGCTTTAAGAACTCATCACGCGTCAAATCTGACTTATTGACACCTTCTTCCTTCAATTTAGCCACAACTTTAGCCTCAGTAGCAATAGAGGCATGGTCCATACCGGGTACCCAACAAGCGTTTTTGCCCATCATACGGGCTCTTCGCGTCAATAAATCCTGAATAGTATTGTTCAACATATGCCCCATATGCAGTACTCCTGTGACATTTGGTGGCGGTATTACGATGGTATACGGCTCACGGTCATCAGGTGTGGAATGAAAGTACTTATGCTGCATCCAGTAGTCATACCAGCGATTTTCAGCATTTTGAGGGTCATATTTAGAAGGAATTTCCATTTTTTGGAACGGTTTTTGTCTAACTGTTGGCGGTACGAAAAACGCACCATAAAAGGCGTTTGTTAAATAACAGTATTTGTTGAATTTTTTATTAAAAATCAAATACGAAACAAAAATAGCTAACGTTAGTATATAACAAAAGAATTTTGGAGGTTCATTAAAAACATTTACTTTTGAAATTCACCCAAAACAAAAAAGATGAAAAAAATAGTACTCGTATTATTTGTTGGCCTACTAGGATTTACGATGACTGCGCAAGATGCGGCGGCCAAAATCGAATTTAAGACTGAAACTGTAGATTACGGTGAAATAGCCAAAGGTTCTGATGGTGTTCGTGTATTCGAATTCACTAATACAGGAGATGCTCCATTGATAGTAAGTAAAGTTAGTTCTAGCTGTGGATGTACAATTCCTAAAAAACCAGAAGCTCCGATTTTACCAGGAAAAACTGGTGAGATTTCAGTGAAATATGATACCAACAGAGTTGGTCCAATCAGAAAAGCGATAACGGTTATCTCTAATGCAGATACACCAACAAAGGTTTTGAAGATTAAAGGAGAAGTAAAAGCTATTGACGGAAAGTAATCCTGATTTAGTATAAAATTTAAAACCTCAAGAGCAATGTTGGGGTTTTTTTATGGCTTAAAAGTTTGCCCTGAGGCTAAAGGGGGTGGAAAAGTCCTCCACTAAACCCTCCTGAAGGAGGGGTATATATTTTGGTAGAATTAAACCGTCATCCAAAAAACAAACCTAAGCGTTTCCTTCCCCTACTGGGAAGGCTAGGATGGAGATATCATGGTTTTTCTTTAAACACATCCTTCAGCACATAAGTAAAAAGCTTATCAGAATTCGCACGTTCAATAAGAACCCGAATACGTTTTCCTTTTTTCGCATTCAACATATGAAGAATTTGCTGCAGCTTATACGTATGGACACTCTTACCGTTAACAGCCAGAATAACATCCCCCTCTTGTAAACCAGCACTCTCAGCAGGACTTCCCGCGCGAATACCAGAAACCACTATTTCAGGAACCAAACTTAATCGGGTTTGGTTTTCCATAAGAATCTGAACATTACTGTAGGTCACCGACTCATTTTGCTTCACGACACCACTTGGGTCAGCTATACTTTCAGCAATGTACCTAACTCCACTGTGTTGCAGGTCTATTCCACTCAAATTGTACTGAAAAGGGGATTTGAAATTCCCGTTTTTTCGGAGTGATATAGTCCTATTTCCATAGTCAAAAACAAAATTGAATCGTTTTAAAACCTCACCACCCAGGCTTCCATTTCTGTTGCCTAAATTCTTAATTCCGCTAAAGGATGATTGGTCCGGAAAGGCAGTTTTTGCATCTTCAATAACAAAATCTCCAATCTTAATGCTTCGAACTTTAGTCCGTTTTCCATATATATCTCCAGCAAGCCCTCTTCCCAGAAAATCATCATAATTCTTATCAGGTATACCAATAATTTCATTTTCAAATAACCAAATAGCATCACTACTTCCCGTATCCAAAAGCATCCGAATTGGGACTTCTTTAGAGTCGTTGAGGACAACTGATCCATCAACATACGCCTTCTTTCTTAGAATTGATAAGGAAAGTGTTTGGCTTTTCTTATGCCGTCTATTATTGTACAACTCAGGGTTATGAAATTTAATATGCTCCGCATTGTAATTAATCTCGACAACAAAATCACGAAATAAATCATATCCAATAATACCATGTACCGGAATTCCAAGTGATGGTGAAAAATTAAGGGACTCGTCTAGAACCACGTACAATTCCTGACTTGGATTCATAACTGAACCCATTCGGAACATATTATTCCGTGAGCTCAAGGCTTGTATTGGGTCACCTCCACCAAGGCCCCGAATTGTAACCTCGGAAACTTGGTTTATTTGAATCGAGTCTTGCTCGGCAAGATTAAAAAGAATAGGTGTACTTACTCCAGAATCAAGTATAAAAGAAAGCTCGGCACCATTAACCTCTAAAGGAACAACAATTACGTTATTAATTAATTGAAATTTGACCTTCTCGAATTTCTTCCCATCGGGCAGATCGAAATATTGCGCTGATGCAACGAATGAAAAGCAACACAAAAAAAGGGTGATATGTACAATTTTTCTAAACAATGGCCTGTAATGAAATTAATCTTGTTCCTTAAGTTACAATTATTTTAAGTGAGTGTTTAGAATTTAACACTCTATTAAAGCAACAATATGAACTCTTTTCTATTGTCTACTCCGTTACTATTCCCGATTTTTGTTTAAAATAATTCTGAAATGCCTACCGTATCCCAAAAAGGGCTTAATATGCCCGAATCACCTATACGTAAACTTGTTCCTTTTGCTGAAGCAGCAAAAAAAAGAGGCGCTAAAGTGCTCCACTTGAACATTGGACAACCAGATATTAAAACTCCCCAAGTTGCGCTTGATGCTGTAAAAAACAATACCATTGATGTTTTGGCTTACAGCCGAACAGAAGGTTCAGAAACCTATCGTGAGAAATTAGCAGCCTATTATGCTAAAAACGATATTCATGTAGCAGCTAGCGACATTATTGTGACCACAGGCGGTTCAGAGGCTTTATCTTTTGTTATGGGAAGCATAGCCGATGCAGACAACGAAATTATCATTCCCGAGCCCTTCTATGCCAATTATAACGGATTCGCTACTAGCTCGGGAGTTACAGTGGTTCCTGTTGTTTCCCGAATCGAAGATAATTTTGCCCTACCTCCTATTGAAGAATTTGAAAAACTGATTACTCCGAAAACTAAAGCCATATTAATTTGCAATCCAGGGAATCCGACTGGATATCTATATAGTAAAGAAGAATTACAAAAACTGGCCTCCATTGTAAAAAAACACAATCTGTTTTTAGTGGCAGATGAAGTATATCGCGAGTTTACTTATGATGGGGTAGAACATTATTCCATTTTACAGGAAGCTGGTTTGGAAGAACATGCCATTATCGTGGATTCCGTTTCAAAACGTTACAGCATGTGCGGCGCCCGTATCGGTTGTTTGGTAACCAAAAACAAAGAAGTCATCAAAACGGCGATGAAGTTTGCGCAGGCACGCTTATCTCCGCCAACCTATGCACAAATTGCCGCAGAAGCCGCTTTGGAAACTACACAGGACTACTTTGATGAAGTCAAAGCAGAATATGTAGAGCGCCGCAACTTGCTTATCGACGAACTTGAAAAAATTGAAGGTGTAAGCGTGGCTAGGCCTAAAGGTGCATTTTATTGTATAGCTGCACTACCTATAGAAGATGCCGAAGATTTTGCACAATGGTTATTAGAAGATTTTAGATTGGATAATGAAACGGTTATGGTGGCACCTGCTGCCGGATTTTACGCTACGAAAGGATTAGGCAAAAATCAAATCAGAATCGCCTATGTACTTGAAAAAGAAAGTTTAAAGCGTTCTGTGAACATACTAAAGGAAGCCCTTAAGAGTTATATAGGTTGATGACCGTTCAACAAGACATTTCCTTAAAAAAGTACAATACGTTTGGCATTTCGGCCAAAGCGAAGTTTTTCTGTGAGGTTAATTCAGTTGATGATTTGATAGCTGTTCTTCGGATGGATGAATATCCAGAGAAGTTTATCATCAGTGGCGGAAGTAATATGCTGATTACTCAAGATATTGTCGCTTTGGTGGTACACATCAATATTAAAGGGAAGGAAATTATCTCTGAAACGGATGACCATGTCATTTTAAAAGTAATGGCAGGGGAAAACTGGCATCAAATGGTACTTTGGACGCTCGAACAGGGTTTTGGCGGACTGGAAAACATGTCATTAATCCCCGGAAATACGGGAACAGCGCCCATTCAAAATATCGGTGCTTATGGCGTTGAACTAAAAGATACTTTCGAAAGTTGTGAAGCGATGGAAATTGCTAATCAAAAAACAAGAACATTTTCCAAGGAAGATTGCCAATTCGGTTATCGTGATTCATATTTTAAAAATGAAGGAAAAGGAAAGTATATTATTACCTCTGTTACTTTTAAATTATCGAAAAGAAATCACAGCTTAAATACTTCCTATGGAGCAATTGAACAAGAATTGCAGAAACAAAAAGTAGCTCATCCGACTATAAAAGACGTTTCGAATGCTGTAATTGCAATACGGCAAAGCAAACTTCCTAACCCTGCTGAGTTAGGGAATAGTGGTAGTTTTTTTAAAAATCCGGTGGTTTCTAAAAAGGTATTTGAAAAATTCGCTTTGCATCATCCAGACGCACCTTTTTACAAAGTTTCAGATGTGGCATATAAAATACCGGCCGGATGGCTCATCGAGCAATGTGGATTCAAAGGAAAACGTTTTGGGGATGCTGGAGTACATAAGAACCAAGCTTTGGTAATGGTTAACTATGGGAATGCCACTGGGAGCGAGATTTTAGACTTAGCCCATAAAATTATAGCTTCTGTTGAAGACAAATTCGCTATTCAAATCACACCAGAGGTTAATATAATAAAATAACCCCCGTTACAAGTAACGAGGGTTATACCAAACCAAACTAACCAAAAACTAAATGTATAGTTACCAGCTACACATTTATCTAATTAAAATCTTAGAAACACTAACTTAACAATCAATTTTATAAATTAGCGTTTACCTATATACGGTAGAGATGATTAAATTGGATGCCCCAAGCTGAATTTTTTTTCGAACCTAACACAATTTATGAGCACACTACTAGAAAAAACAATCGTTGAGCTTCTTCAAGAGCGCAATGAAAAAGCAATATCCCTCTTATATGAAAACTATGGAGACACTTTGTACGGTGTTGCCCACAAAGTAGTTCGTAACGATGAATTGGCTCAGGATGTTTTGCAGGAAAGTTTTGTGAAAATCTGGAAAAAATCAGATACTTACGACCCTACTAAAGCAAAATTATTTACTTGGCTCTTTCGTATTACTAGAAACACCGCCATTGATAAACTCAGAAGTGTAAACACAAAAACGGACAAGGAAATCCAAATGGATGTTTCTGACGTATATAATCTAGGTGTCGAAGGTATTAGACCCGATTTAATTGACGTACGTGAAAATCTTGAAAAGATAGAAGAAAAGTATCAAATTGTACTTGACGCCCTATTTTTTGAAGGCATGACACAACAAGAGGCCAGCGATGAGTTGGACATTCCACTTGGAACAATCAAGTCAAGGTTAAAAATTGGCTTACGTGAATTAAGAAAGATATATGACCCAACCGCGATGCTTGCACTAATTATTAGTGTTTTTATATAAAGTTTGACCAAAAAAGGCAAACAAAAACAAAACAGATGAAAGAAAAAATACGAATATTTTTAGATACCGATCTTCTAGAGAAGTATCTCTTAGGCAATACCACAAATGAGGAATCATTTCAGGTAGAACGCTATATAGCTATGTACCCTGAGGTAGCAAAAGAGTTTGACGAACTTCAAGAAAATTTGGAGACATTCGCCAAAATGCATGCCGTAAAAACTCCTGAAGGACTTAAAGAAAAGATAATCGCAAGAATTAGAGGTGAAAGAGCAGGAAGAAAAAGATTTTTTCAATATGCTATCGCAGCTAGTTTTGCAGCCTTTTTATGTGCTACAGCCGCTTATTTCTTTTACAATCAGAACCAAAGTCTTCAGCAAGAGAATGAAATGGTTACAAACCAGATTGAGCTATTGAAGGAAGATATGAAAGCTGGATTAGAAGACATGCGTAATCAGTTTATTGTATTACAGAATAAGAATACAAAAAAATACAATGTGAACGGTAATAAGAAGGCGAAAGAATTAAAAGCAGTTGCTTATGTCAACCCTGTTAAAAAACTTTCTTATATCAACGTTAGCAAATTACCAAACCTACCTGAGAATCAAGTTTTTCAGATGTGGGCTGAAGTAAATGGTGAAATGGTGAACTTAGGCGTTATCAAAGAAGCCCAAAGCCAAGATAATCTTATGGAGCTTCCGTATGGTGATGAGGCCGTAGGTTATATTACTATTGAACCTCTTGGTGGTAATGAAACACCAACCGTTGAAAATATTGTAGCGAATATAGCTTACTAGAAAAGATTCACAAACAAGTTTTAAAGCCCCGTTTTCGGGGCTTTATTTTTATACCTTTGTACCAGATGTAAATGTAACTTTCATTAGTCTATCACGTCTAAATTAATATCGAAGTCAGAACGGATGAAACTTGTATTATTAACGATTGGATTGTTAGCTATTGCTTTTGCGGGAATTGCCATAAAAATTTGGTCTAAGAAAGACGGAAAATTTGCAGGTACCTGCGCCAGTCAGAGTCCCTTTTTAAATCAAGATGGAGAAGCTTGTGGTATGTGCGGAAAACTACCTAGCGAACAAGATTGTAGAAAAGATACTGCACCTGAACTGCAGTAGCAATGAGTTTACCATTTTATAGCAGTATTACTTTTGGATAAAATTGAGAACACTATTCAAGACATCATTACCAAAGCAAAAGCCGGAAGCCAAATCGCTTTTAGTAATTTGCTTGATACTTTCTGGAACGATGTCTACGGATTCCAATTAAAACGTACAGAAAACGAAAACGACGCTGAAGATATCACTGTTCAAACATTCTCAAAAGCCTTTGACAAATTAAGTACCTATAACGAGGAGTATGAGTTTAAGACATGGCTGATTGCAATTTCAAAGAATATTCATATTGACCTCGTTCGCAAAAGGAAACGTAGCATTTTAGATTCTTGGGGAGGCAATGAAGCCGTTAAAAAAGTACTTGACGATGCTCCAACAGCAGAAGACCGCCTTATTACAGAACAAAACCTCGCCACACTTTTAGAACATATCAAGCAATTAAAACCACATTACCAAGAGGTTATCAATCTTCGCTTTTTTAATGAGTTAAGCTATGCGGCAATCGCTACGGAACTCGACGAACCGATTAATAATGTAAAGGTGAAGCTCCTACGAGCAAAAAAACTACTTGCTGAGGTCATCAAGAAAAAGAGCTAAACTTCATGCTCATTTGAATGAATTTCTGGATAATCAATCCTCCAATTAGTTCGTATATTTGTTTAAAATTTGACTATGAGTACTGATACTTTAAAAAGTGTTCTTCCTCCTAAAGGAAAACCGAAATGGCTTCGTGTTAAACTGCCTACTGGTAAAAAGTACACGCAGTTACGAGGATTAGTAGAAAAATACGATTTACATACCATATGTACCTCTGGTAGTTGCCCTAATATGGGCGAATGCTGGGGAGAAGGTACTGCGACATTTATGATATTAGGAAACGTTTGCACCCGCTCTTGCGGATTTTGCGGTGTGAAAACCGGTAGACCAGAAGATGTAGACTGGGCAGAACCTGAAAAAGTGGCACGTTCCATCAAAATAATGAGCATTAAACATGCTGTTGTAACCTCTGTGGATCGCGATGATTTAAAGGATATGGGCTCCATCATTTGGGCCGAAACTGTAAAGGCCATCCGAAGAATGAACCCCGAAACCACACTTGAAACTTTAATTCCTGATTTTCAGGGAATTGAAAGACATATCGACCGTATTATCGAGGTACAGCCTGAAGTGGTTTCCCATAACATGGAAACCGTAAAACGTCTGACACGTGAAGTCCGTATCCAAGCAAAATACGAACGCAGTCTGGAAGTACTAAGATACTTAGGTGAAGGTGTAAACCGAACAAAATCTGGCATTATGCTTGGTCTTGGCGAATTGGAAGAGGAAGTAATAGAAACTATGGAAGACCTTCGAAAAGCAAATGTAGATGTAGTTACTATCGGTCAATACCTGCAGCCCTCAAAAAAACACTTACCCGTAAAAGAGTTTATTCTACCCGAACAATTCAAGAAATATGAGGAATTGGGCTTAAAAATGGGCTTCCGACATGTTGAAAGTGGGGCACTAGTCCGTTCATCTTATAAGGCACATAAGCATATCAACTAGAGGTATCGCTACTACAAATTCTCTTCCGACAATAGAATTCCTTTCATGCAAAAAACAACAATAGGTATTAATGGTTTCGGTAGAATTGGACGAACGGTTTTCCGATTGCTAAGCGAACATGAGCACTTGCAAGTAGTTGCTATCAATGATTTAGCAGATGCGAGAACCATGTCACATCTTTTGAAGTACGATAGTATACACGGAGTTTCGAATCAAAGAATTGACTTTACCGATAACAGTATTGTTGTTGACGGGACCACCATTGCGTTTCTCAATGAAAAATCCCCAGAAAATATCAATTGGGCTGTTCATAAGGTAGATATTGTTGTCGAATGCACCGGAAAATTCAAAACCAAGGAAATACTCAATCATCATCTTAAAAATGGAGCTAAAAAAGTGATTTTAGCTGTTCCACCGGCTGATGATGATATAAAAATGGTGGTTCACGGTATTAACGAGGATATCATTGCCGAAGAAGATAATATTATATCAAACGCTTCCTGCACTACAAACAATGCTGCCCCAATGATAAAGGTCATTAATGACCTTTGCGGAATTGAACAAGCCTATATTACTACTATACATTCCTATACAACCGACCAAAGTTTGCATGATCAACCGCATAGGGACCTGAGAAGAGCTAGAGCGGCGTCACAGTCCATTGTGCCAACTACGACTGGAGCGGCTAAAGCGTTAACGAAGATTTTCCCTGATTTGAGCGATGTAATCGGAGGCTGCGGTATTAGAGTACCAGTTGCTAATGGATCTCTGACAGATATCACTTTCAATGTTAAAAAACCTACAACTATTCAGGAAATTAATGATACTTTTGAAAGAATTTCGAAAAACGAGCTACAAGGCATCCTTTTTTACACCCAAGACCCAATTGTATCCGTAGATATAAACAATAGTTGTTACTCTTGTACGTTTGATTCACAGATGACTTCGGTCATAGGTAAAATGGTCAAAATAATAGGATGGTACGATAATGAAACAGGCTATAGTAGTAGAATAATTGATTCAATCAACTTATTGGTTTCTAAAAAACACGTTTGAAATTTTTAGCATCACATATTAAAACACCCACAATACTAGTTTTACTGGTGTTTCTAGCTATTGCCCCATTTCTTCAGGGTCAAATTGATAGCACTGCAACCGATAGCATAGCTCTATATTTTGAAGAAGCTAGGATTCTGCAAAACCAGAATAAACTTAATCTTGCTCTTGAGACTCTCAAAAATGCTGAGGAGTTAGCAGAACAAAAAGATGATAGGAAACTCCTGATAGACAGTTATCAAAAACAGGCCATTCTATTCCTCCAACTCGATAAGCAAGATGGAGCCGAAATATTTTGGGATCGTTCAAAAAGTCTTTTAGAAGATATTGAATACCCCTACGGAAATGCCATTTTCAAATACATAGAAGCCATAATGCTTTACAGGCGAGATAATAAATTTCAGGCCCTATTGATGCTTGAGGAAGCAAAACAGCTGAATAACGACCGTAACTTTTTTAATAACATTCTCTTACTCGAAGGCATTATCTATGTGGATCTTGAAAAATATGAGGTGGCATCGAAAAATTTCAACTCCTTAATTGTAAACACTGATGTTTACGAGAAGGAATATTTGGCGACAAAGGCTCACCTAGGCATGTCATTGTTGAACTTTAAGACTGAGAACTACGAGGAAAGTGCGGCTCAAGGTGAAAGTGCGTTGCAGATAGCGCTAATTAACAACTTCGATAAAGAAATAAAGGAAGCAAATGAGCAATTGACCCTTATCTATGAGAAAATGGGCCGTTTTGATTTATCGTTGAACAATAACAGAAATCTTATCCAGATAAAAGATTCCATTTTTAACATTGAAAAAGTAAGAACAGAGGCCAAAACAGCGGATAAGATTCAGTTCGATTTCATGAAGGATCAAATTGAAAAGCAAGATAATGAAATCGAAGACCTCACTGACGCGACCAATAGATCTGAGATTATCGTAATCTTGGTTTCTGCATTTTTGATAATTATATCCCTGCTGGCTGTTTCCCTCTATAGAAACAATCAGATAAAACTGAAAACCAACGATCTTCTACAAACAAAGAATAGTGAGCTTCAGGGGGCAAGAGATGCCGCCGTTAGTGCGATGGAAGCCAAAACTAATTTCTTATCAACGGTAAGTCATGAACTTCGAACTCCACTATATGCCGTAACAGGTCTAACACATCTATTACTAGAAGAAAATCCGAGTAAAAACCAACAAGAGCACCTAAAAGCACTCAAATTTTCAGGAGATTACTTGCTAAACTTCATCAATGATATTCTACAAATCAACAAAATTGATGCTGACAAATTGGAGCCTCTTAATATTGATTTCAATTTAAAGAGAACTATACAAGAGGTTATCGATTCACTGCAGCAGAGTGCAAAATCCAACAGAACTAAAATTATTCTGGACTATGATGAAGATATTCCGGGTCATCTGATGAGCGACCCCATTAAGCTTTCCCAAATTTTCATGAACCTAGTTGGAAACGCTCTGAAATTTACTAAAGATGGAGAAGTAAAGGTTATTGCCAAACTAATGAAAAAGGAAGACGAAGATGTGACCCTTTATTTTGAAGTAGCGGATACAGGAATCGGCATTTCCAAAGAAAAACAAGAAAGTATTTTTGAAGGCTTTGAGCAAGGTTCTATACAAATTAACAGGGAGTACGGTGGGACAGGTTTAGGCCTTACTATTGTAAAAAGTCTTCTCGGCTTATTTGATAGCAAAATTCAGCTTGAAAGCGAACCTAATAAGGGTAGTTCATTCTTTTTTGAGCTTGAATTAAAAAGTAAAGACAGCATCGTCGATGATATTCCGTTTGAAATCACCCAGCATGATTTTGACTTTAAAGGGTTACACCTACTGATTGTTGAGGACAACAAGATCAATCAAGTCATCACCAAGAAAATGTTATCTAAGAAAGAGATGACAAGTGATATCGCCAACAACGGACTTGAAGCTGTAGAACTCGCCGAAACAAATAACTACGATGCTATTCTAATGGATATTCATATGCCAGGCATTAGTGGAGAAGAAGCAACGATACGAATACGGAAATTCGATATTAGCACACCTATTATCGCCCTAACGGCTATCTCACTTGATGATAGCTTAGAGAGTTTTTATGCCGCAGGCTGCAATGATGTTGTTACTAAACCATTTAAGCCCGAGGTTTTCTATCAAAAAATAGGTGAAAATATTTTTAGCAAAAGAGTTAAGAGTACTGGTTCATAAAAACTTCTAAACTGGTTTTTAATTCTTCCAATCCGTTGCCAAAAAAGACGTGCTTTATCTCGATATAATTACAGGTAACACCATTTACTAATCTTACATAATCCTTCTCTGTTGTCAAAATATTAGGCTTTGATTTTATAGTTTCAAGCTCTTGGTCGCTAAAACCATGATGGTCCTTAAAAGATAGGTGCTCAAATGAAATTCCGTTTTCTTTTAGAAAGTAGGTCAACGGATTTGGATTGGCAATACCGGTAACTAAAGTAATTTTCTTTCCCTTCAAATCATCAATATCTTTTAACGCACCATTTCCTTGAAGATTTCTGTCGTAATCCAAATAACTAAAAAGGATTTTCTGATGCGGTTTTGGACTTAACTTATGTTTGATTTTGATATGTTCTGTTTCTGAACTTTCTGGGGGACTTTTTGTGACCACCAAGATATCCGCTCGTTTTGCTTCCCTCCTACTATCACGAAGGTTTCCAGTGGGCAGATACCAATCTGATGTATATAGGCCATCGAAAGCGGTAAGCAAGATTGAGAGGCCTGGTTTTACCTTTCGATGTTGAAAGGCATCATCCAAAAGAATAACATCTGGTTTTACATCCTTCTCCAAAATAGCGATTCCATTTTGGCGGTCTGCATCCACGGCTATTTGAACGTTTTTAAACTTTAAGTGTATTTGATACGGTTCGTCTCCCAAATCGTGGACCGTACTATTCGCATTGGCTAAAACAAATCCTTTGGATTTTCTTCGGTAACCCCTACTCAATATCGCAACTTTGTATCTATCTTGAAGAAGAGCAATTAAAAATTCCACCATCGGAGTTTTTCCAGTTCCGCCAACATTTAAATTACCAATACAAATGATGGGTGTTCTATATGATTTCGATGGAAATACACCCCAATCATAGCATCGATTTCTCAGATATACGACCAAGCCGTAAATTAAAGAAACTGGAAAAAGTATTTTTCTAAGAAGCCACATTTGAGCGAAAATATAATATTTTATCTTTACCATCTTAAAATTCATAAGAATGCTAGTAAAAGAAGTTACCGATATACTTGAGGAATTAGCGCCTTTGGCCTACGCCGAGGATTTTGATAATGTGGGACTTCTGGTTGGCGATGCCAAATCTGAAGTATCGGGAATTCTGGTGACTTTAGACACTCTGGAAAATGTCGTAGACGAAGCAATTGAAAACAATTGTAATCTTATCATTAGCTTTCATCCTATTATTTTCAGCGGACTCAAAAAGATAACTGGAAAGACCTATGTGGAAAGAGTTGTTCTAAAGGCAATTCGAAATAATATTGCTATTTATAGCATGCATACCGCGTTGGATAATTCTCAGCACGGTGTAAATGCAAAAATTTGTGAAGTTCTTGGGGTAGAAAATCCGGAAATATTGATTCCTCAAAAACGAACGATTAAAAAATTGACAACTTACGTTCCTGAAGCGAATGCTGATGCTTTAAAAACAGCACTTTTTGAAGCCGGGGCCGGAAACATAGGAAATTACAGCCATTGCAGTTTTGTAAATGAAGGTACTGGAAGTTTTCAAGCCGAGGCAGATGCAAATCCCGTTAAGGGACACATTGGCGAAATTCATTTAGAAAAAGAGAAGCAAATACATGTGACCTATCAAAAATCTCAAGAAGGGAAAGTTTTAAATGCCTTGTTTAAAAATCATCCGTATGATGAGGTAGCTTACGAGATTTATTCCCTAGAAAACACCAATCAGCATATTGGTATGGGAATGATTGGAACCCTAAAAAATTCTATGAAAGAAATGCCTTTTCTGAATCATGTTAAGGAAACTATGAATGCCGCTAGCGTGAGGCACTCTAATTTATTGGGGAAGTCAGTTCAAAAAATCGCTGTTTTAGGCGGCAGTGGTGCTTTTGCGATTTCAGCGGCAAAGGCTGCTGGTGCGGATGTTTTTATAACTGCTGATGTAAAGTACCATCAATTTTACGAAGCTGAAGATAAAATGCTAATTGTAGATATCGGACACTATGAAACTGAGCAGTTTACAAAAAACCTTTTAGTTGATTATCTTACGAAAAAAATTCCTAATTTTGCAGTCCGTTTAGCGGAAAGTAAAACCAATCCAATCAAGTATTTATAGATATGGCAAAAAAAGCAGAAGCAACTGTAGAAGATAAGTTAAGAGCGTTGTATGATTTACAATTAATCGACTCTAGAGTTGACGAAATTCGTAATGTTCGCGGTGAGCTTCCTTTAGAGGTTGAAGACCTTGAAGATGATGTATTGGGTCTTAAAACTAGAATGGATAAGTTGAAGACAGATGTCGAGACTATCAATTTCGAAATTACAGCTAAGAAGAATTTAATTGATGAGTCAAAAGCTTTGATTAAAAAATATACCGAGCAACAAAAAAATGTTCGTAATAGTCGTGAGTTTAATTCAATCACTAAGGAATTGGAATTTCAAGAACTAGAGATTCAGCTTGCAGAGAAGAATATCAAGGAATTCAAAGCTCAGATTGAACAAAAGAAAATTGTTGTTGCTGAAACCAAAGAACGATTAGGAGAAAGAGAAACACATTTAAAACACAAGAAGAGTGAATTAAATGCCATTTTAGCTGAAACCGAAAAGGAAGAAAAAGCACTTTTAAGCAAATCTGAAAAGTTTCAGAAAGATATTGAGGAGCGTTTGGTTAAGGCTTATGTTCGTATTCGCAAAAACGTCAAGAACGGTTTAGCCGTTGTACCAATCGAAAGAGGAGCTTCAGGTGGTTCCTTCTTTACCATTCCACCACAGGTTCAGGTAGAGATTGCTTCTAGAAAGAAAATCATTACTGATGAGCATAGCGGTAGAATTTTGGTTGACCCTGTATTAGCAGAAGAAGAACAGGCGAAAATGAAAAAAATGTTCGCTAAGTTATAGAACGACTGTTTTAAAAATTTCAAAGCCATTCGTTTTCAAGCGAATGGCTTTTTTTATTTAATTTTATAGTATCAATTCAAAGTCTCATGCGATTTATAGCCCTTTTACTGGTTTTAATATTTTTTATGTCCTCATCAAAGGTCTTCTCGCAAGATTTGGATAGTTACCAATGGAAAAATCGTGTCATACTCCTAAAAGATGAGAATCTAGATTCTGATT
Organism: uncultured Flavobacteriaceae bacterium; assembly: GCA_947500435.1. GTDB lineage: Bacteria > Bacteroidota > Bacteroidia > Flavobacteriales > Flavobacteriaceae > Maribacter_C. The sequence continues at coordinate 253,890 of CANMRV010000006.1, read as the reverse complement.
GGTTGCAAGCACAGCTCAAACGCCTAAAATCAAATGCTCAAGAACTACTGGAAAGGGAAGTAGTGTTGTTTTTAGTAAATAATAAGGGAGTGTATGACGGAATGCTGACAAAGACAGGGCTTCAAGCCGATTCGATAATAACCAAATACGGTCTTTCAAATTTTGAAGGCTTAGTGCTTATTGGAAAAGATGGCACAACTAAGTTAAAGGAGGAGTTTATTGTTCATTCATCAGAAATTATTGAATTGATAGATAGTATGCCCATGCGCAAGACTGAAATGAGCAACACGAAGAAAATTGATTAGAGCAGACTTAATATTTTATCCTCCACCTCCTTACTATCCCATTTAGATTCGATTCCAGGTATTTCCATTACTTTTTGCATGATAGCTTCCTGAGTATCTCCTAAAGCTAGTGCTTCGGCATAAGGCCTATCAGAAAAAGTCACTCGCGAATATGCGGGAAGCCACTTTTCAGGATGTTTACTTGCAAAATGTTTTTCAATCTTCTTTTGCAGTAAAAAATGAGGGTCTGCAGTCTTGCTGCTCATTTCAATAAAATTACGATAACTTAATTCGGCAATTGCATCGGCATTGGGTTTTCGCTCTTTCTGATATTCTTGAAAAATAGACTCCCAATTATCACCATGTTTCTCAATAATTTGGTTTAAAACATAAATATCTTCGAAACCAGCGTTCATTCCCTGCCCATAAAACGGGACCACCGCATGTGCAGAATCGCCGACTAAGGCTACCTTGTCCCAGTACGTCCAGGGATAGCATTTCATTGTGACCATTGCACTTGTTGGGTTCTTGAAAAAATCTTCCATCAGGTCATCCATAACTTGCATCACATTGGGGAAATACGTTGAAAAGAAAATCTTCGCCTCTTCTTTGGTAGTTATATTTTCAAACGAAATTTCACCTTCAAAGGGCATAAATAGCGTACAGGTAAAACTTCCATCCAAATTGGGCATGGCAATCAGCATAAACTTCCCTCTAGGCCATATATGAAAGGAATTCTTATCCAACTTATGTGTCCCATCTTCGTTAGGTGGAATTGTCAATTCTTTATACCCAACGTCAATAAAATCCTGAGAATAATCAAACCTACTGCGTCTTTGCATCTTGTGGCGTACACGGGAAAACGCACCATCACATCCAAAAATAATATCAAATTGGTATTCTTGCCATTCTCCTTTTTCAGTGTCACCCGTATAAAGTTTAGCCTCGGGTAGATTAACATCCCATACTTTTTCTTCAAACTTGAAAGTCACACCGGCATTCTCGGCTAAATCAATCATTCTTCGATTTAGAACGCCTCTTGATATTGACCAAATAGCCTCCCCTTCTTTGCCGTACTTTTGGTGATACTCCGCTTGACCTATGAGATGCATTGCTCTTTTATCCAAAGGAATTGCTATCTTCTTAATTTCCTCTTCAAGCCCTACCTCCCGTAGTGTTTTCCACCCCCTATTGCTCATTGCTAGGTTAATAGAACGACCAGAAAATTCAATATTACGAATATCTGGACGACGATCAAAAACGGTTATCGAGTGACCCAGTCTTTTGAGATATATTGCTAATAAAGAACCTACTAATCCAGATCCTATAATAGCAATGTTTTTAGAAGTTTGCGACATATATCTATTCGTAGTTTATGGAATAGATTTTAAAGTTAATAAAAATAGGTTTCTCTAGTAAGGAAGTACCGGCAAATAGGTCTAACATAACCGAAAAGTGTTTTTACAGAGTATTTAACCAGTTGTGCATTTTGGTTGCTTTTCGCTTATTGGATTTAGAATATTCATTTCCTGCCTGGAATTCTAGGGGATAAAATGAAGATTTCATGGATTCATCCTTTAAGGAGGGAAAAAATCCAGAAAATCGACTCAAAATGCAAAACGGGTTGTATTTAATACTTTTTTAACGCTATTACGCCATCCAAAGGATGGAATTGCTACGTAAATAAAGAAACATTCCGCGAGAGCGTCTATATATATCCAAAGAGGTCCTTCACATTCAAGTTGCGAAGGACCTTTTCTTTTACCAATGCTTTTGTTTTCAAGTAGTTGGCTTGCTTCTCGGCAAGTTAGTTCACGAGCTTTTTGAGCATTTCAGCGAAATGTTAAAAAATTTCCCTCCTTCCTACATCCATCAATTCTTACATATTGCCGAATTATCTGTCAGTTACCGAAAATATTGGGTCTTTAAGCCATTTAACAAACAATATAGTTTGCTTTAGACCGTTCTTTGACACAGTAAATTTAACCTATTTAACATTTTATCAAATCAAAAACTGCAATGCGATGGTGAATCAAAGTAGCTTCTAAACTTTCCTATTAAGAATTTATTTTTCTCCATACGTTGTCAAGTGACGGTTAGCAAATGTATGCCTATGTGCAATATTACACTTGAAACAAAAAACTTGAAATATATTCTCCTTTTCGGAGTAATGTTGCTATCCTTAACGGCCATCGGGCAAGTTCAACAGGGTTTTACCCCTCGCTTCTCAGATGTGGTCAATGGTGACTTCACAACCATCGCCAATAACACCGTCTCTAATACTGCTACCGGCAGTTATACAGGTACGACTGACAATCATGATTTTACCACTGTATTTGTCGATATTGATACTGATCCAACAACTTTTAATTCAAGTAGTGCCAATTTCAGCAATCCCTCGCCAACAAGCAACTGCTTAACTATCAAAAAAGCCTATTTATATTGGGTCGCAGCGGATAAAGAATACGGCGGAAATACTGGAAATGGTGGGTCTGAGCCCATATGGAACTTCAATGAAGTGAAATTAATGTTACCTGGTTCTAGTACCTATAACACTATTACCGCTGACCAAACGATTTATCAGGGCAGAGCTAGTCATTTTGTTAATGACCCTTATGTCTGCGTTAAAGACATTACAACAGAGGTTCAAGCGCTCGCTACCCCTTATGGTACATTTCAAGTAGCTAATGTCAAAGGGGCTGAAGGAAGACTCAACTCGCATGGTGGCGGAGGTAGAACAGGCACGTCGGGTGGATGGCAAATTGTATTTGTTTATGAGAGTCCAGAACTTCATAGTAGAAACATTACAATATTTGATGGTTATGCTCATGTAACTCAAACTCAAAATCAGTTCAATGTTGATTTTAATGGTTTCCAAACTGTAGCAAATGGCGATGTTAATTCCAATATTGTAATAGGCGCCTTAGAAGGAGATAGATCTATTCAAGGAGACGCTTTAGAGATTCTTGATACTACCAACTCTTGGGTACCACTCTCAACCGCTGAAAGGCCAGCAAACAACTTTTTCAACAGTAAAATTACAACGAACGAAACTCCATTTATTGATAGGGTTCCGGCTAGTACAAATACCCTTGGTTTCGATGCTTCGTGTTTTGTCCTTCCAAATACAGGTAATTCATTAATTGCAAATAATCAAACTTCGGCTACCGTTAGAATGACTTCAAATCAAGAGACTTATGGCCTCTATCTAATGGGACTGAGTGTAGAAGTTTTCGAACCAAGCCTCGGCGCTTTAAGTTTTACCACAAATGTTGTTGGCGCTAATTTTGACCCGGGAGACAATGCTCCTGTCGAAATACGTATTCAAAATGTTGGAAATGATGATATACTTAATCTTGAGATTGCTTTGACTTTGCCTCCTCAAGTAGAATTTTTGAATACCGAACCACTGCCACCAGGAGTAACTTATAATTTTGATACCGTCTCAAGAGAACTTCGTTTTTTTGTAGAAGATGGATATACCGATATTAATGATCCCGAATATCAGCTAGATTTTAATTTATTCGTCAACAATGAATGTTTAACCTGTAGCGCAGCTATTGGCTTACAAGCACTTGCTACCTTTACAGGAGCAATTAACACCAATACAGTGGGTACATTGAGTTCGGGAACCGTAAACCCTTGTGGTATAGGTAATCATGACCCTACCTTTTTATATGTAACCCCAGTACTTTCTATAAACGACGCTTCAGCCGTTGAAGGTGATAATATAATTTTCGGAATATCATCTTCCCATTTACTTGCGGAAGATGCGCTTTTGAGCTTAACATATAACAATATTACCGCTTCGGATAGTGACTATGCAGTCGTTAATACATTTACGGTTCCTACCGGAACCGGCAACACTTCTTTTAATGTTCCGGCATTAGATGATTCCATTATTGAAATTACAGAAGCCTTTGATATAGTAGCTTCATCAACAGCAAATATTACACTATTAGACAATACTGCAACTGGTTCAATTCTTGATAATGATTTGGTCGCTGGTGTTGGAATAGCATTTGCAAACACCGATGTTATAGTAACTGAAGGAACTGACTCTTTTGCGGTTTACAACGTTACCCTTACGGGAAACATATCTGAAAACGTAACCGTTGATTATACCACAAATGAAGGGACGGCACTAAACTCAGGTGATTTTACGACAACTTCGGGAACATTGACTTTTACCCCAACAATTGGTTCTTTGGATATTCAGGTGCCAATTACCGATGATTCAGTTATTGAACCACAAGAGAATTTCTCGGTAACGCTTTCGAATATCGTTTCAAATCTGGGGGTAGGTTTTGTCGACGGTAACCCGACCAATACGGCAAACGGGACCATCAACGATGACGATTTTAATGTTGGTGATGGGATAGCCTTTACAAACACCGACGTAATCGTTACCGAGGGTACCGATGCTTTTGCTATCTATACCGTAACACTTACGGGTACAATCTCGGAAAACGTGACTGTTGACTACACAACTAATGAAGGATCGGCACTAAATCCCGGGGACTTTACAACGACTGCTGGCACACTCACTTTTACATCGACAATCAGCTCTTTGGATATCCAGGTTCCCATTGCGGATGACAATATTATCGAGATACAGGAGAATTTCTCGGTAACGCTTTCGAATATAGTCTCAAATCTAGGAATCGGTTTTGTGGATGGAAATACGACCAATACCGCTAACGGTACTATCAACGATGATGATGCAAGTACGCCGGGAACTGGAATAGCCTTTGCAAATTCGAATGTAATTGTTACCGAGGGTACCGACGCTTTCGCTGTCTTCACGGTAACACTTACGGGAAACATATCTCAAAACGTGACTGTTGATTACACAACTAATGAAGGGACGGCACGAAACCCAGGTGACTTTATTACAACTTCAGGTACACTCACTTTTACTCCAATGGTCAGCTCTTTGGATATTCAGGTGCCAATTACCGATGATTCGGTTATTGAACCACAAGAGAATTTCTCAGTAACGCTTTCTAATATCGTTTCAAATCTGGGGGTAGGCTTTGTCGACGGTAACCCGACCAATACGGCAAACGGGACCATCAACGATGACGATTTCAATGTTGGTGATGGTATAGCCTTTACAAACACCAACGTAATCGTTACCGAGGGTGCCGATGCTTTTGCTATCTATACCGTAACACTTACGGGTACAATCTCGGAAAACGTAACCGTCGATTACACGACCAATGAAGGTACGTCTCTAAATCCTGGAGATTTTACAACAACTTCGGGAACATTGACCTTTACACCAACAATTAGTTCCTTGGATATTCAGGTTCCAATTGTAGATGATTCAGTAATTGAACCACAAGAGAATTTCTCGGTAACGCTTTCGAATATAGTCTCAAATCTAGGAATCGGTTTTGTCGATGGGAATACTACCAACACCGCCAACGGAACTATCAACGATGATGACGCAAGTATTCCAGGAACCGGAATAGCCTTTACGAATACAAATGTAATCGTTACTGAGGGAACAGATTCTTTTGCTCTCTATACGGTAACCCGTACTGGAGCCATTTCTGAAAACGTAACCGTCGATTATGCAACCAATGAAGGTACAGCACTTAATCCCGGCGATTTTGCAACAACTTCGGGAACATTGACCTTTACACCAACGGTGGGTTCCTTGGATATTCAGGTTCCAATTGTAGATGATTCGGCTATTGAACCACAAGAGAATTTCTCGGTAACACTTTCGAATATAGTCTCGAATCTCGGAATCGGTTTTGTCGATGGGAATACTACCAATACCGCCAACGGAACCATTAACGATAACGACGGTAGTATTACAGGAACTGGTATAGCATTTTCAAACACCAACGTAATTGTTACGGAAGGAACCGATGCCTTTGCAGTTTACACCGTAACACTTACTGGAACCATTTCTGAAAACGTAACCGTCGATTACACGACCAATGAAGGGACGGCACTTAATCCCGGCGATTTTGCAACAACTTCGGGAACATTGACCTTTACACCAACGGTGGGTTCCTTGGACATTCAGATTCCAATTGTAGATGATTCGGCTATTGAACCACAAGAGAATTTCTCGGTAACGCTTTCGAATATTCAATCGAATCTCGGAATCGGTTTTGTGGATGGGAATACTACCAATACCGCTAACGGAACCATCAATGACAATGATGGAATGTCTGGTGACGGAATTGCTTTTACAAATACAGACGTAATTGTCACAGAAGGCACAAATGCATTTGCGGTATTTAATGTAACACTAAATGGCACAATCTCAGAAGATGTTATAGTTGATTATTCAACAAACGAGGGTACGGCCTTAAACCCAGGTGATTTTGTAACCACAGCTGGAACTTTGACCTTCACATCAACTGTAAGTTCTTTGGATATTCAAGTACCAATTACCGATGATATGATTAGTGAACCAACGGAAGGTTTTACAGTTACACTTTCCAATATTCAATCAAACCTAGGAATCGGGTTTATCGACGGAAATACAACCAACATAGCCAATGGAACCATCAATGATGATGATATGGACGATATTATGGTGGAACCCTACGAGGAGACTGTAACAATGATTTGTGGTGACGATATGCCTGAAGTACCAACATTAGTATTTACAGGTGGTTGTGGGAATTATACTGTTGACTTCACCGAAGTTGAAGACTTTTCTACTGGTACAGATGATTTTCTAATTGTAAGAACTTGGAATGTTACAGATTCTTGTGGCAACACCGCATCTTTTCAACAAGTTATTTTCGTTTTACAACGCGAAAGAGCAATCATCGAAATAGATATTTGTGTTGAAGATGAAATTATAGACTTAATAGACTATTTGCCTTCAGGTTTTGATACTACTGGCACATTCACCGTTACAGAAGGCGATGTTACTTTAAATGGGAGCCTATTTGAACCCAATGGTCTTGAGCTAGGTGAATATTTGGTTACTTATGAATCTACAGTAAGTTCTTGTAACTATTTTGCCGATTTCGTTATTAATGTCAATGCAGATTGTCTGCCTTGCGACATCAATGACTTGGTAGTTTCAAAAACAATTACTTTAAATGGTGATGGAATTAATGATTTCTTTGAAATTTCAGGCCTAGAAGATTGTGGATATACCTATAATGTAAAAATATTCAACAGATGGGGTACTATGGTCTATGAATCCCAAGAATATCGTAACAATTGGGAAGGCAACGCGCCTGGAGGATCTTTTGGAACCAATACAGTTGTTCCAACAGGCACCTACTATTACATCATTGCTTTTTCAGATGCAGAAATCAAACCAGTTAACGGATACATCTATATAGGATCTAATTAAAAACATCCCCAATGTTCCCTATGAAACGATTATTTATAATGTCTATATTTCTTGTCACTTTAATGACAAGTGCTCAGCAGTTGCCGCAATTCACGCAATATGTTTACAACACAATGTCTGTAAACCCGGCATATGCGGGAAGCAGGGAAACTCTTAACATAACCGGTCTTCATCGCAACCAATGGGCAGGTATAGATGGTAATCCCACTACAAGTACATTATCGATACACTCACCTGTCAAATTCAGCCGAGTTGGATTGGGATTAAGTTACATCAACGATAATTTAGGAGGGGAAAGCACCAATTATATTTACGGAAACGTCTCTTATACGGTTCCTCTAACGCAAAAGATAAACATGGCTTTTGGGTTAAATGCAGGTTTCACGAACTATGATTTGACTAATCCAGATATAAACGATCCGTTTTTTAATGAAGGTTTTTCTCAATGGAATCCTAACTTCGGTGCTGGTATTTATGTGAGCAGTAGAATGTGGTACATAGGCTTATCTTCACCTCGACTTCTAAATACTGATTTAAATTCGGGGGAATTCGCCGCTATTGAACGTAATAGTTACTATGCTATAGGAGGAATGGTATTTGACGTAGGTAGAAATACTAAATTTAAAGTTACAGGCATCACCAAGATTACCAATGGCGCACCACCTTCATTTGATGTAACAGCAAGTTTTTTATTGTTTGATAAAGCATGGTTGGGTGGTTCCTATAGATTTAATGATGCCGATAGTTTCGGAATTTTAGCTGATTATCAGATATCAAACTCTTTTCGATTGGGCTATGCTTATGATTTGCCTACTGCCGAAATTCGACCATATTCAGGTGGAACACATGAAATAATTCTTATCTACGAATTACCGATAAAACGTTTGGGTGGAATTAAATCACCTCGTTTCTTCTAAGGTAAAAAGAAGTACATAAAAAAGCCCTTTCAAAATCATGAAAAGGGTTTTTTTATTAGACTAGAAAGTATTTATTCCAAAATACCATCCACAATGCCATATTTAATAGATTCTTCTGCGCCCATCCAATAATCACGATCAAAATCTTTCATCACACGATCAAAGTCTTGTCCGCAGTTATCAGCCAAAATACGAGCACTTAGTTCTTTGGTCTTAATAATTTCCTTTGCCTGAATTTCAATGTTCGAGGCCTGTCCTCTTGCGCCACCACTCGGTTGGTGAATCATTACTTGAGCGTGCGGCTGAATAAACCGTCTCCCTTTTTTTCCTACGGATAAAAGAATAGAGCCCATTGACGCGGCCAACCCAGTGCAAATTGTAGAAACAGGACTTTTCAATGATTTTATAGTATCATACATCGCAAAGCCTGAAGTAACATACCCTCCTGGACTATTGATATACAATTGAATCTCTTTATTGTTCTGCATATCCAAATACATTAAACGGTCGATTACATGTTTAGCCGATTTATCGTCTACCATGCCCCAAAGGAACACTTTGCGCTCGTCCAACATTTTTTCATCTATAGCCTCTTGTATTTTTCCTTTTTTCGTACTCATTTTTTAATTTCTTGGTAAGCTTCAAAATTAATCAATTTATTGGGAAATCGAATACCAATAAAATTGGGTCTTACCAATCTAGTCACAGCAAAAGCATTTATATTTGAATAAAATCGAGAACCATGAAAAAAACTCTACTCCTAGCAGCTATTATTTTTGTTACAACTTCAAGTTTTATTATCTCAAGAGTAACACAAGAAGAAACCATACTCCAAAAAGTGGCCAATGCGAATGGATACCAAAATTGGAAAAATGTAGAAGAAATCAAATTTACTTTTAATGTAGATAGAGATACGACCCATTTTGAAAGAGATTGGACATGGAAACCAAAAACCAATGACATCACTGCTAGCTCGGACAAAGGAACCATAAGCTATAATTGGGCCGATATGGATAGCGTGGCATATGAAACAAATGGAGGTTTTATCAATGATAAGTTCTGGTTACTTGCCCCTTATCAATTAGTTTGGGATGCTGATAATGTAACCCATACGCACTCAAAAGAAGCTGAAGCACCGATGAGTAAAAAATCGATGCAAAAATTGACTATTGTCTATGGTAACGAAGGTGGGTATACTCCAGGAGATGCTTATGATTTTTATTTCGGTGATGATCTTATTATACAAGAATGGGTTTTTCGTAAGTCAAATCAGGTTGAGCCATCAATGATAACCTCTTTTGAAGACTACAAAATGATAAAGGGACTCAACATCGCTACAATGCATAAAATGGCTGAAGGAAGTTTTAAGCTTTATTTTACAGGAGTAGAAGTAAACTAATTGGCATGTTATTTGTTTGAGAATACAAACAAAACCATCCTATGAAACTTACAATACTCTTCTTCATCGTATCGCTTTATTCTTGTTTTGCCCAAAATCAGCATGAAGGCATTCTACTCGATTCAGAGACCGAAGAACCCATTGAATTTGTAAATATTTATAATGGAAAAGATTATACTATTAGCAATGAAGAAGGGCGTTATGCTTTTTCTACATCGCTGGATTCCGTTATGTTCTACAGAATTGGATATAATAAATTGAACACAACTTTTGAAAAACTGAAGGACACCCTTTTTTTAAACAAAAGTGTTTTTGAGCTAAATGAAGTTGTTGTTACTAATGCAAAAACTATTTATGAAAGAATAAAAGATTCTGTCACCACAAATTACTTGTTAGAACCTCATACAGAAACTTTCTTTTTACGGACATTATTAAAGAAGAACAATAAGATTGTTCGATTACAGGATGTGCAAGGACGTGTGAGAAGAAAGACCTTAATCTACACAGGTACTCTTGAACTTGAGAAAAAAGATTATGAGGTAGAAGTTCAAAACATGCGTAAAATAGGGGTCTCAAAAGATGAAAATGATGTCTACTTTACATTTCCTTCATTACATAATGTTTTCAAGGAATTTATTCGCTTAAATGCCATGGGACCAGATTTTGAAGTGACCGAACAACCATCTGATGATGAACTAAAAACTCGAGTAGATTTCAATTCGAATGTTCCAGAAACAAACGGTAGGGCATTCGGTCATTACATTATAAATAATATGGACAATGCCATTTTATCTTTCAATGTAAACATTGTACCCTTTCATTCTGAAATAGAAAAGTCCGCTAAAGTTGGATCTAGGCTGATAGAGAACAAAGTATCTATCTTTTTTAAAGAAGATGTGAGCACAGGTTTATATTTCATAAATTCCGCAAAAAGAGAGGGGAAAATTGAGGTAACAGGGCCTAATAGCTCCTTTAAAGACGTATATGAAATGAACATTATTCTAACCACCTCAAAAAGCTTTGGAAAGAAAGATATTAAGAGTAATGTCAATGAACACAAAGACATCTTTAAACTAAAATATCGTTACAATGCGGATTATTGGAGTTCTCAAAACCAGCTCTTACTAACAGCGGAAATGCAAGAATTTATTAAAAAAATGGGGGAGGAAAACAAACAATTCAAAGTAAAAAGCAATATGCGTTAATCTTTCTTGTTCTGTAGCACAACAGTTGCACCCAAAATAAATAAGGCACAAAACAACAATACCCAAAAACAAGTCACTAGAGAAGAATTATCCGCTATTTGACCTAAAATAGGTGGTGCACAAAGAAATCCTGCATAGCCCGATCCCGCAATGAAAGAAATGCCTTGTGAGGACTCAAACCCTTTTACGTTCCCTCCAATTCGAAAAACTTCTGGTACCATTACCGAGAATCCGAGTCCAGTTAAAGCAAAACCTAAAATAGACAAGTACATATTTGTCGATAGTACTAAAGCGTAGCCCCCAAGTACCAGCAGTGTACCAAAGGACATAATTTTTATGGACCCGATTTTGGAACTTATACCATCACCTACGAAACGACCTAACGTCATTGTAACTTGAAAACCTAAGAACCCGGCTCCCCATAATGCCTCTGGAGCGATACTAATTTCTTTTAGATATAAACCGCTCCAATCTACTATTGCACCTTCGCTTCCCATTGCTATGAAGGAAATTAATCCTAATAATAAAAAAGGTTTGAACGACTTCAAGCTAAAAGCTTCTTTTTTTATTGTAGCGGCAATAACATCTTTGAATTTTTTATAAAATATTACGTTCACAACAAGCACCAAAGCAACAGCTATCCCCATATGCAAAACAGGATTACCCAAAGGACCTATAATAAAACTACCTAAACCCGCGAGCACACCCCCTAAACTAAAAAATCCGTGGGCGGCAGACATAAATTTCGTGTCATCTTTCTTTTCAACTTCAGTGACCAAAGTATTCATGGCAATATCAGTAAAGCCATTAGATGCTCCAAATAGGAAAAGACCAGCCATTAGGGTATAATAACTTGGGGCAAGTAAGGGTAACATTGCAGCTGCACAGCTGCATAATACTCCGTACCAAGTTGCCTTGCCTACTCCTACACGATTGATTAGTGTAGATGCCATAGGAAAAACAGTAAATACCCCGAGTGATAGGAAGAAAATAGCAATACCTAATTCGGACTTATCAATTTTCAAGGCCTCCTTCACGGTAGGAATGTAAATGGCCCATGTACCAAATAGAATGTTCAAACTAGCAAATACCCAAGCAGGACCAAAATATCTAGGATTTGAAAGAATTAACCGCAGGGATTTCATTAGAAGTTTGGTTTAGCGAAAGCTAAGATAATTTAAAGACTAGAATAGATCAACAAAAAGACCGCCTAAAAAGACGGTCTTAAGTGTATCAATATGGTCTGAAGTTCAAAATAGTTTACTAAAGCATAACCCCTGATTTATATTATCCACATTGTTTTATAAAATTCCATCTTGTGAAATCTCTCTCAAACAAATTGCCTCTATAAGTTACCCGATCGCCGACAGAATACCTGTTTCTTAGTGACCATTCTTCCACTCCATTGCATGAATCTGTATCTCCACCCGGATCACCACCAACAGGAGGGTATATAGAATTAGTTCCTTGAATGTCCAATGAAGATACTCTTGCCTGTCTTCTTGGCAATACATTCCCATTCAAATCCGTTATAGTCGGCCGTCCATTTTTGCTAAATGTATAACTGCCATACATCATAGTAGAATTAATATCAAGCTGGCCAGTTACCAAAGTCGCTGAATTGCTTTTATAAAACTGATCCACCGCATTATTCTGAATGTTCTGAAAATTAACAATGACATAATTGTCTCTATCGCTACGGTTTTGTTCATGAATATAACCTAGAGTATGTCCGATTTCATGAATAATTACGACGGCAGTTGCGCGGGTGCCTAAACGTATAAAACCTCTTGAACCGTTCATTCCTAGAGTTGCTACTCCCGAATTACTATTCGAGCCGGAAGAAGAAATGGTCACATAATTTGATTCATTAGTTCGCTCTTTAAAACGAACATTGGTTTTGCTCGTCCATTCATTAAAGGATTTTTGCAATTCTGACATAACGGATGAGCTCAAACCGGATATTCGGTAAACTATGGTGCTATTAGTCCATTTTCGAACACCTCCGCCAAGGCCTAGGGCCGTACGGTCGTCTTGGGGCTCAGGGTTTTCTTCAAAAGCATCAGGCGTATCAGCCAATTGCTCCTCAAACAGGCGTGCGTCACTGCCTCCTAAGCTATAGGTGCCATCTTCTTCCAATCGTACTTTCACGGCATCCCCTAAAAAGTACTTGGTGATGAATTTTGTTTCTTGATTGACGATTACTTCCTCATCTTCCACAGCTGTTTCTGGTTCAAGAATATCAGTATCAGTATCACATGCCGTGAAAAACAGTGCAAATAACAAAGCAATAAGTAAAAGCCGTAAAGTTCTTTTCGTGCGTTTCATTTCTTCAATTTTAGTTTTCATGTTCATCTTAATTTTGGGGTTAAAATTTTTTCAGTAATTACAGAATTACCTAGATGCACCTAAAATTGGATTGGTCAGAAAAAGTACAATGAAGTGCTCGCACGTTTTTCTATAAATAGATACGCAGAAAAATTAGTATTAGATCGATTTAAATAGCGCCTACTCCCTTCTATTTCTAGAGAAAAATTTAATAAGAATCAAAGACATTTATAACCAATTGATTACAAGAGGGTAAGATTAAAAAAACTAAAAATCAGAAAGAAATTATGAGAGGATAAATTTTACTTTTTCAAAATTCCCTCTTTGAGAATCTGCCCAAAACGGTACATATCTTCAAAAGAGCAATAGAAGGGTGCTGGAGCCAAACGAATAACATTGGGTTCTCTCCAATCAGTAATTACTCCATTTTTCATCAAATAATCGAATAAGGGTCGGCCTTGTCCGTGAAGAAAAACGGAAAGTTGGCAACCTCGGTCATTTGGAGTTATAATTTCAAAAGTGCTCTCAACTTCCTTATCGATTTCATGAAGTACAAACTCCAAATAAGCCACTATCTTATTTCGCTTCTCAATCAAAGCTTGCATACCAACCTCTTCAAACATTTCAAGGGAAGCCAAATACGGAGCAACGGACAATACAGGAACATTGCTAATTTGCCAAGCATCGGCATTTTCCATAGGTTCAAATTCAGGCTTCATTAGAAAGCGTGTTTCTTTCTTTGTACCCCACCAACCTTCAAATCTCGGAATATCATCTTTACCTAAGTGACGTTCATTAATAAAAACTCCGGAGGCATTCCCAGGTCCACTATTCATATACTTATAGCTGCACCATGCAGCGAAGTCAGCATCCCAATCGTGGAGTTTTAATTCTACATTTCCAGCGGCGTGGGCCAAATCCCAGCCCACCTTGGCTCCAACCGATTTTCCGGCTCTCGTAATACTTTCCATATCGAACACCTGGCCGGTATAATAATTCACTCCACCAATAAGTACCAATGCCAGTTCTTGACCAACTTCATTTATTTTGGAAATAACATCTTCAGTCCTCCATTGATTTTCACCTTCTCTTTTTTTGATTTCAACAATCGCGTCATCAGGATCTAACCCATGGAATTTCACCTGACTTTGAAACATATACTGATCTGACGGAAATGCTTTTTCCTCACAAATGATTTTATACCGCTTCGAAGTCGGCCTATAAAATGAAACCATAAGTAAGTGCAGGTTTACTGTTAGGGTATTCATTATGGTAACCTCTTCTGTTTTTGCACCGACGACTTTTGCCAAAGGTGCTGCCAGTCTTTCATGATAATCCCACCATGGTTTCTCACTATGAAAATGGCCTTCAACCGCCAATTCTTCCCAGTCGGTCATTACCTCATCAACAAATTTCTTGCTGCGCTTTGGTTGAAGACCCAAAGAATTTCCTGTAAAATAAATTACCTGCCTTCCGTCTACTTTAGGAAAATGAAATTCATCACGATACTTACGAAGTTTATCCTCGGTATCTAATTTTTTAGCAAACTCTAAGGTATTTTGAAAGGACATTTTAGCGTTTTGTTCAAATTTACGACTTCAATTTTGATATATAAAGAAGCTAAATATCGTCAAAGTCAGTTAGCCTCATCTCTATGAGATGCTTTTTAAACCCTACCTTTTCATAGGCCCTTATAGCCCCTGGATTATCATCATAAACGGTGAGTCGAATTTCTTGGAGTCCCTTTGAGATTGACCATTTTCGTAGTTCATCAACAATTAGTTTATTAACTCCCTTTCCACGAAAATCAGGCTCAGTGAACATAAAACCTAAATACGAATAAGATTCATGACGTAAGTAAGGCAGTGCTCTTTTGATTTTGGCATAACCGGAAGCAATTACTTTAGAATTATATTCAACTACAATTACCTCAGCTTCCTCAGACCGTATTAATTCAGAAATATCATAATAGGAAATGGGGTCAGGAGCCAAAGTTGGATCCATCGGACGTTCAGCTTTAATTATACCCTGCTCAAATTCTAATAAAACCGTTAAGTCTTCTAGTTTGGCGGCTCGTACTGTAAAATCACTCATACTTTTGTGGCTAATTGTCAATCCCCTAAAGTACTATATTTACAGAAAATTATAGCAATGCATTTTTTATCAGACGCATTAGAAAATTACATAAAAGACCACTCAGAAAACGAGCCTGGATTGTTACAGGAATTAACTCGGGAGACTCATTTAAAAGTTGTCCAACCTCGAATGATTACCGGGCATTTTCAGGGTAGGGTTCTAAGCATGCTATCCAAACTAATTTATCCGAAGAACGTACTAGAAATAGGAACGTACACAGGCTATTCCGCCATGTGCTTGGCAGAAGGACTTCAAAAAGGCGGACAACTCCACACCATCGATGTGAATGAAGAATTGACTTCACTTCAGCGGAAATATTTTGATAAAAGTGGCTTTGGAAAACAAATCATTCAACATACAGGTGATGCCTTAGATATCATTCCAAAATTAGATATAGTTTTTGACCTTGTTTTTATTGATGCCGAAAAGAAAAGTTATGATGCTTATTTTGAGACAGCTATTGAAAAAACGAAACCAGGTAGTGTTATTTTTTCTGACAATGTGCTATGGTCAGGTAAAGTTGTGGAGCCATTAGATCCAAAGGACAAGGCCACCAAAGTGCTATTGGATTATAATAAAAAATTGAAAGAAGATCCGAGAGTAGAAACTGTTTTACTGCCCATTCGTGACGGACTCACATTAAGTAGGGTGCTGTAAATTTTTGATGCATTCGATAAAAAATATAGGCGAATAAAATACCCACCAAACCTCCCACTAAAATATCAAACGGATAATGTACCCCTAAATACATACGACTGAAAGTAAATAACAAGGGCCATAGAAATAGTACATAAATCCATTTCATCTTTTTACGCAAGTATAGGATTGAAAGCATCGCGATACTAAAGGAACTTGCCGCATGACCAGAGAAAAAACTATAGTCTGAAGGTTTGGTCAAAGCACGTAAAAATGTGTTCACACTCGTATCATTAATAGGGCGTAATCTACCTACATTTTCTTTGGCGAGAAATATAGCTGCTGTAACAACTAATAACATGGAAACATATGAGAGGAATATCCAAACAGATTCTTTACGGCTATGAGTTCTAATCAAAAGGAAAATAATAAGGAGAAAAAGGGGGATCCAAGTGGGGAATTTAGTAACAGTAAGCCAAAAAGAGTCAAACTGTTCGGAACCTAAATTATTTAGGTAAATAAGTGTTTGCTGATCCCATTCCAACAATTTTTCGAACATTCTATTTTCGTTTAATAGAACCCGAAAACTTCTCTACCCCGTCCTTTACTTCATTAATCTCTTTGGAAAGTCCAGAAGTTAAGTTGCCTTTAACATCATCGATATCCTTTTTGATATCCGATACGATACTGGTATCGATTCCTTGTTTATCAGCACTTCTTTGAATCTCTTGTTTGATATCTTCTGTAGCATCCTTTAGCTGGCGCATACCTTTACCCAAACCTTTGGCGATACCAGGTATTTTATCCGCGCCAAAAACCATTACCACAATAAACATGATAAAAAATATCTCTCCGCCGCTAATAAATAAAAAGTGCATCAAATACATATTACAAATATAATCAAGTTTGCGAACTCATCTTATTAAAAAAGCCCTGTAAAATACAGGGCTTTTTTTTACTTTAATAATTAGTCTAACCTTTGATCTTTTCTTTCATTTGATCAAAATCGCTTTTCTCCTCTTTTCTTGGCCAGCCATTGTTCGTCGTATCAATATCTGCAGTTTCTGCTTTAGGGTCTATCACAATTCCTGTTAACTCTTTTTGCGAAGAAACCACAACGCTAACTTCTTTATTGTTCTTTCTCCATATTTCCGCAGGATAAGTAATTTTCTCTGTAGAACCATCTGCATAGGTATATTCAACAATCAATGGCATCGGAATTCCACCTGGTTTGTCATAAGTTACCTCGTAAATATACTTTGGCTCCTTCACTGCGGCTCTTTCAGAAGCAGTCATATTATCCATCATGAACTCTTTGAGTGTTGTTGATGTCGCAGATGGAGTTTTTCCTTTTAGATTTGCATCAAAATCAGCACTACCCTCCTCAACTAAATGAACCAAGGGAGGTAAATCTTCCATCGATTGACCACTTTGAGCTACAGCAGCTTTCAATTTTTCAGACGGATTATTAGTTACATAGTACTTTTTGATTCCTTTTACGCCCATATCTACATAATCTGTAGTATAGAACCAACCTCTCCAATAATAATCCAAATCAACGGCAGAAGCATCTTCCATAGTACGGAAGAAGTCCTCAGGAGTTGGATGCTTAAACATCCACCGTTTTGAATATGTTTTAAATGCATGGTCAAATAACTCTCTACCCATAACGGTCTCACGAAGAATATTTAAGGCAGTGGCGGGCTTTCCATAGGCATTCGGGCCTAGTTGATACACATTTTCAGGATTCGACATAATTGGTGAAATCGTACTCTGATCACCACTCATGTAAGGAACTATTTTAGAAGGAGCGCCCCTTCTTGAAGGATAGGCTTTATTTGGTGCAACAGCCTCAGGAAATGCCTCCCCAAATTCCTGTTCAGCCATGTACTGCATAAAAGTGTCTAAACCTTCGTCCATCCAGCCCCATTGGCGCTCATCAGAATTTACAATCATCGGAAAGTAGTTGTGCCCCACTTCGTGAATGATTACACTGATCATTCCATATTTAACACGGTCAGAATAAGTTCCATCAGGATTTGGTCGCCCATAATTCCAACAAATCATTGGATACTCCATACCTTGATTCTTCGCATGAACAGAAATTGCTTTCGGATAAGGATAATCAAATGTATGTGAGGAATATGATCGTAACGTATGTGCTACGGCTTTGGTCGAGTATTCTTCCCATAGCGGATTTCCTTCTGGAGGGTACATTGAAACCGCCATCACATCCCGATTGCTCATTTTAACCGCTTGCATATCCCAAATAAACCTTCGGGAAGTTGCAAAACCGTAATCACGCACATTCTTCGCCTTGAATTTCCAAGTCTTTTTCTTTTCGGAAAATCCTTTTGAAGCTTCTTCTGCTTCTTTCTGAGTTACAATAATTACAGGCTTGTCATATGATTTTTTAGCTTTTTCATAGCGTTTCATCATATCCTTTGAAAAGACTTCCTTTCTATTTTGAAGTGTTCCGGTAGCGTCTAAAACATGATCCGCTGGTACGGTGATGTTCACATCATAGTCTCCAAAGGTTAATGCAAACTCTCCATTACCCCAAAACTGATGATTTTGCCATCCCTCTACATCATTATATACTGCCATTCTGGGAAAAAACTGAGCAATTACGTAAGCACGATTACCGTCTGCAAATTGCTCATAACCTGATCTTGCACGATCAACCGTGTGATCAGGAATATTGAAATTCCATTTGATTGAAAAAGAAACTTGAGCTTTACTTTTTAAAGGTTGTGGCAAATCAATACGCATCATTGTAAAATTGATGGTGTATGGTAACGCTTTGCCAGAAGCATCTTTTACGTGCTCAATTACAAAACCTCCGTCAAACGGTTCATTCAAAAACTTACCGTTAAATGTTGATGGTCTGTACGCCATAGGCACTCCGTCCCCATTTTTTAAAAGGGCTTTAGAATCTTTTTCTCGAATATTTTGGTCCAACTGAACCCACAAATATTCAAGATCGTCTGGAGAATTATTGATGTAAGTAATAGTCTCGTCACCAGAAATTCTGTGATTCTTATCATCTAGCTCAATGTTCATTACATAGTTCGCCTGTTGCTGGTAATAATCCGGACCCGGCGCGCCCGATGCAGATCTGTAGGTATTCGGAGTTGAAAACTCCTCGTATAATTGTTTAAATGAACTTTGGTTAGTGTGGCCTGGTTCTTTCTCTTTTGGTTCTTCCTCTTGTGCAGTCAAAACTGCCCCAAATAAGAAAAGCACCGATGCGAAACAATACTTGATTTTAGTCATCATTTGTTTTAATTATTAGTAGCGTGAAAAATAAAGTTTTTTTAAGAAATCCTTAAGAATTGTTACAGTTTTAACATTCCTTTAGTATCCGATTTTAGAAGGACAAAGCTTTTCTTCTTCCCATTGATTTTAAAATGGACAACGTTCTGTTGTTCATCAAAAAGGTCAGTAAGCACTTCATTTTGAACTTGTATAGATTTTACCGAGGACAATTGAATTTTGACAAGCTCCAGATAAAAAATACAAACATCATTGTCATATTTTCTTCCTATTAGTTCATACCTCTTATTTTCACCATCGATTTCAACTTGAAATTTTTTCCTTAGGTATTTTTCTAAATATTCATCGGCCAGCCTTGATTCTGCTTCTGTGGCTAATTTTCCCTCAACGTCGTAGCGCTCCTTTAGCACTGATTCTAAATCATCTATAAAAATGCGCGTCGTAATTTGCAAAGCATCATCTTTTTCAGAATAACTGACATTGGTAACACTGACATAAAACTTATGAACCGTTGTAAAGGCTAATAACGGTAGCAGTAAAATAAGAAGTCCCTTTTTCAATTGTTTCATTTCAATTTCTTAATCCCTCAAAAGTAAGCAAATGGCATGCCAAAATGTAATTCAATCGAGCGCGTTGTTTTCTCTGTAGACCAGGCTTCTTTTCTTCAGAAACTCCCAGATTTTAAGTTTGTCGTTAGTAGCTATCAAAGGTGTAAAACTAGAATCAATCTCACAAAAGAAGACAAAATCATCGATTTTTTTCTTGGGAATTTTAAGGTCTTTGATATAAAGGGAATCGGCATAATATTTTCTTACTTCTTTTATCAATTTGATATCTGACTCTCTTGCAATCCGTTCGTTTAACATTTTAGTTCTGCCCGAAAAATAGTTCAAAATAGGGTCTGTATCTACCTTAAATCCAAATCCAATTTGAAAATCCCAAGTCCGAGCGGTGTACAATTGTCGTCGTGCTTGAGAAATACGTTGCAAATTAGCATTTGGCAAGTTTTCTGTGGAAGCAGTTATAATCTGCCCGATTTTCAATGTATTCATATCACTATCCAATTTTCCAGAAAGATTATAGGGCATGACGACTACTTCGTTCAATTCGGTCAATGTTTCTTCCAGAATGAGGTCTAGTTTTTTGTTTCTCAAAATTTCCAAAGTAATAACAAGCTCTTTTCTCTTGAATTGTACTGCTGAAAAAACTAAAGTGTCATTTAATTGAGCTTTGATACTAAAAAAACCATTAATGTCAGTAATCGTTCCACGATTTCGGGTAATATTCGAAACGTGGGTTGCAGCCACATCACCGTCTTTGCTAAACACTTGTCCTTCAATTGTTGTGTTGAATTCTTGCCCTTGAACGGAGATAATACTAAGGAATGCCATAGTAATACCAATATGATTTAGCAGTTGTTTCAAGAAGTTTAAATCAATTTAAATTATTATTTTTTCGATACACAAGACTGTTCCGCTCTAGAAACTCCCACAATCGCAAAATATCATCGGACTCCACCACATCTGTATAGAGCGAATCTACCTCACAAAAGTTCATGAAATCATTAATCTGGTCTTCCGGTATTTTCAGCTCTTGTTGGTAAATAGAATCATGATAAAACCGTTTCACCTTATTCAGTAAAGCAATCTCTTTATCAATAGCTACATATTTTTTCAACTTCTGAGTACGCCCAGTAACCCGATTCAATATTTTATGAATATTTATCATAACCATTGGGTTGAAAGTAGAGTCCAACGCATAATGACCAAACTCGATGAACTTGCCACTATCAGCCTCAGCGAGTCTCCTTTCATTTTTGGTTTTGGGTTTCACATAGGCATTGGGTAATCCTAAAGTAGAGGCGGTAATTATGGGTTTTATCTTTAATCGTTTCGCATCACGATTTAAATCTCCAGTCAGGTTATAAGGTGTTACCACAACCTCATTCAATTGTGTTAAAGCCACCTCTAGAAAAACTTCTAGTTTTTTAGTATCAAGAGTCTCTATGGTTACAACAAATTTCTTTTTTTTGTACTGCACGGCGGAAAAAACTAGGGTATCGTTCAGTTTTACAGAAATATTAAAAAACCCATTTACATCTGTAATCGTACCTCGATTTTGAGTAATGTTTGACACATGTGTCGCCGCTACATCCCCATCTTTGCTATAAACACGACCTTCGATTTCTGTACTATATTCTTGGGCTCTTAAACTAACCACAGAAAAAAGCAACAACAAAAAAATTATGTCCTTACAAGGGGTTCGCAATAGAAACTATTTAAAGATTGAAAAAGAACAACTCAATCGAAATCATTGTTCTCACGATATATAAGGCTTTTTCTACGGATAAATTCCCAGATTTTGAGTCTGTCATGAGTATCGACCACCGTTTGAAAAGCGGAGTCAACCTCACAGAAATACAAGAGGTCATCTATTTTTTCCTCGGGAATTTTAAGATCTGTCCGAAACAAAGAATCCGCATAAAACTCCTTTACACGCTCAGTTCGGGAATACAATTTGTTTCTAGCAATTCGCTTTTTCAGCATCTTTGTCCGCCCACTTATTCCGTTGAGAATAGGGTTCAAAGGAATCAATCTCGAACCAGAGGTAGCTTCAAACAGCTGTCTTTCGGCTTGGGTTATGGGAAGTACATAGGCATTGGGTAATTCCAAAGTGGACGCGGTTACTACTGGTCCCGTTTTTATGATATTGATATCCTTGGTAATATCCCCCGTTAAGTTATAGGGAGTAACAACAACTTCGTCCAATTCTGTCAGAGCATCTTCTAATGGGACATTTAATACGCGCTGCTGTAAGATTTCCCGTGATATTACAATTTCCTTTTTCTTAAACTGTACCGCTGAAAAGACTAAGGTATCATTCAAATTAGCTGTTATTTGAAAAAAACCGTCTACATCTGTAATAGTTGCTCTATTCGTAGAAATATTTTGAACCGTCGTAGCAGCAACATCGCCATCTTTGCTATATACCCGACCTTCTATTTTTTTTGAAAAGAGGGATTGTGCCCCAAGTGAAGCTGAAATCAAAACAAACCCTAAAAAAAGAAGGCTACTTTTGATCATCCAATTCCTTAAGAAAAACTTTACTTTCAGTGACCAGAAAATCAATTAGTTCAAATTCATTTTCCGTTTTTAAAAGGGATTGAGCTGGCATTTTGGTATCGCAATAGAACAAAAATGCGTCTATCTTATCTTGCGGAAGGTTTAAATCTGAAACAAAGAACTCATCTTCATATACTTGACGAAGCACCTCACTAACTTTAAGTGGGGCTTTTTCTTCAACTTTGTTCCTTTTAAGGACTTTCGCCAAGGCCTTATATATACCCACAAAATTCAATCCGTCTTGCATACCTCGTTCTGATTGCGAAAGTGCTATGTTTTCTACCTCTGAAGACCGATCTATTTCGTATTCAAATTCCTCTTTCAAAATTTTGTTTTTAGCCGCTAGAAATCGCTCCTGTTGCTCAGGAGTAACAACTACTTCTTCAAGCTCGGTAACTTTTTCATTGACCTCTATGACCAATCTATTATTTTTTAAGATTTCCTCCGTTATTTTTACGATTTCAATTTGGTAGTTCAAGGCTGAAAAAACGAGCTCATCACCTACCTTTACGCGAATTTGATACTCCCCATTTGTATTGGTAATGGTCGCCATTTCTGAAGTGGCATTAATGACATTTTCATTGGGTACATTTACATCACGGTAGAGCACTTTACCCCTAAGAATAACTCGACCATCGTCTTGTGACCATCCAGTGATTGAAAAGAAAATAACTAAAGTGAAAAGTAAAACTTGTCTCATATTTAAATTTTTCCATTAAATGTGCCAAATAAATAGGTCTTTGGCGCGTAGGGTATTTCGGTTTTAAATGGTTATAAAGAAAATATAAGTTTAGGTCTAAAAAAAACCGACACCACTAAACTTTTGTTAATTTGTAAACGTATATAATCAAGAATCTTGAACTAAGAAATTACAAACTTTTTGTTAAAAATCTTATTTCAAGGATTTCCATCGGTTCTTTACCCTATTCAAAGTACATTTTACCTAGTAAAGTAAGGTTTGTAGATGTATAATTTTATTTTTGTTTGTTAGCTCAACGTAACACCCCTTGTTCCTATGAGAAATTCATATTTACTCCTACTTCTTGCCCTTTTCGCCAGCACTGCCATAAGTGCTCAGGTAAAAATTGGTGACAATCCACAAAATATTGACCCTTCTTCCGTTCTCGAGTTGGAAAGCACTGACAAAGTTCTGGTAGTCACGAGAGTTACAACCGCTCAAATGAATGCAATCACTCCGCTTCAGGGAGCATTGTGCTTTAATACAGACTTGCAAAGCGTTCATTACTATGATGGAACGCAATGGGTAAATATTGGAGGAAGTACCGGAACCGGTGGGCCTTTAACTGCCGACCCAATTGTAAACACGCAAAGTACTATAGTGATTACCCCAACTGCTACCGGAGATAATTTAGAAGTTGCCCCAAACAGTATCCGCAGCGAGCAAATTGTTGATGGTGGAATCAACGGCGTGGATATTCAAGATGGTTCAATCGGGCCAGGCAAAATTCAAGACAATTCTGTTACCCAAGAAAAACTATCGGAAAACTCCGTGGGAGCCTTTGCCTTGGACAATGATAATATTGGTGTTAGTGCCTTTAACAATGACGTGGGCTACATCACAGCCGGCGATATCAATATTGTTAGCGCAGATGTAGGCAATTCATTGGAAATTAGAACTGATGGGGTTTTTTATAATGCTGAGCCATTAATTTTGGCCATAAACCAAAATATCGATGCTATTGCCTTGGATAATGATCAAAGCTCAGCAAATGAAATTCAGAACCTAACCCTAAACGGTTCAGAGATTGGATTAACTGATACAGCTGGCACAATAGATATAGGTCCATTAATTAGTGCGGGAGGGTCTGATGATCAGAATCTAGAACTTCCTACGCTTAGCCCAACCAATATTTTAACACTGAATATTGAAGGAGGTGATCCAACCTCTGTTGATTTGAGTTCTTTAGCAAATGGTGCAGCCGCTGATGGTTCGGAGACTATAGTCACAGCTGGAACTAATGTCACAGTTGCCGGCAATGGTACAACTGCAACACCCTATATTATTAATTCTACAGGCGGTGGCGGAACGGCAGATGGTTCAGAAACTATAATTAACACAAGCCCAACAGTATCAGTTGCAGGAACAGGTACCACGCTTGACCCATATCTACTAACAAGTTCTGGTGGCGCAGACGGCTCCGAAACTATCATAGACGCAACGGCATCAACTGTGACCGTAACGGGAACAGGTACAACTCTTAATCCATATGTACTTCTATCAACCGCAGGAGATGGCTCTGAGACTGTAATTAATACAAGTCCAACGGTATCTGTTGCCGGAACAGGTACAACTCTAGACCCATATCTACTAACAAGTTCTGGTGGTGCAGATGGCTCCGAAACGATTATAGATGCTACTAATTCAACAGTTACAGTTACCGGAACAGGAACAACTCTCGATCCTTATGTACTTCTTTCGACTGCAGGAGACGGTTCGGAAACCATTATCGATGCAACGAATTCAACGGTTACCGTTACAGGAACAGGAACAACTCTCGACCCTTATGTACTTCTTTCGACTGCAGGAGACGGTTCGGAAACAGTAATCAACACAAGTCCCACGGTAGCCGTTGCAGGAACAGGAACAGCTCTCGATCCATATCTACTAACAAGTTCTGGTGGTGCTGATGGTTCTGAAACCATTATAGATGCAACGAATTCAACGGTTACAGTTACAGGAACTGGGACAACCCTAGACCCTTATGTGCTTCTTTCCACCGCAGGAGACGGTTCGGAAACCATTATCGACGCAACGAATTCAACGGTTACAGTTACAGGAACAGGAACTACTCTGGATCCTTATGTTCTTACTACTACAGCTAGTGATGGTTCCGAAACCATTATCGATGCAACGAATTCAACGGTTACAGTTACAGGAACAGGAACTACTTTGGATCCTTATGTTCTTACGACCACAGCAAGTGATGGTTCCGAAACCATTATTGATGCCACAAATTCAACAGTTGCGGTTACCGGAACTGGAACTACTCTGGATCCTTATGTTTTGAATGAGCACACTGGCACCGCAAACCACATCTTCTTCGCAGACGAAACAACAGGCGCACCCACGGTGAGTGATCTTGACGGTTTAGTTTGGGACCCAGAAGGCAGAATAGGTGGTAGCGGAGCGGGCTTTGGAGCATTATATGTCGGCCTTGATGGAGGTGCACATAGTACGAAAGTTAAGGTACATATTGCGGATAATTTAAACAATCAACTTACCTATCCTCTCCAGATTCAGAATAGAGCATTGGCTACCGGTTCGGCGACTGGAATGATTTTTTCTGTCGATGAATTTACTACTAGTTACGGCAAAGGAGCCTTGGTGTACGAACGTGACGCCACGGGTTGGGCAAGAGGTGATTTTCATTTTTTACAAAGACAGGTTGATGGCCCTACAAACCCCGAATTAACCGACAAAGCTTTTACGATTTATAATAATGGTGATGTAAAACTATATGCTGGGTTAGAAGCGAGCAATGGCTTTGGCGGGGCTGGACAAGTTTTAAGCTCAACAGGTACTGGCGTTCAATGGGTTGCTCCTAGTGGGGGCACGTCAGTAACCGATACAGACGCCAATGACGGTCTTACAGATTTTAATGCTACAACGGGTTATAACGTAAATGTAGATGATACTTCGATTGAAATTGTTAGTGATGCCCTTCAGATAAAGAATGAGGGGGTTACTCTTGCAAAAATTCAACCGGTGACACCGGCTCCCGCTACTAATCAAATGCTTATAACTAATACCTCTGGCAACGTAGTTTGGGCTAATGCAGGCGCAGGAGGTGACAATCTTGCCACAGCCGACCTTACGCAGACAACTGGTCAGGATAGAACCTATGATTTGAACGGCCAAAATTTGATTTTTACAGGTACTGGAAATATCGGCATCGGTAGTAGTGCCAATCCCCCAGAAAATAAATTTCATGTTGCCGGAGAAATACGCTCCGAGGGGTTCAATTCCACTTTTGGAAGTGCTGGTGCTCCGGCTTATAGTTTTGCCGCTTCAGGTAATCCTGACTCAGATACTGGTATGTATAGAGCAGCGGCTGATCAAATAGGCTTTTCAGTTGGTGGTTTTGAAGCACTAAGAATAGAAGAACCCTCAACAGGGAATACTAACGTAATAGTAAATCAAAGTTTAGAGCTTGACGGCACGCTTTTAGATAAAGACGGAGATGCAGGAACAACAGGTCAAGTTTTGTCCTCAACAGGTGGAGCTAACCCGCAAACTGATTGGGTAACTACTTCCAGTATCAGCCCAATAAAAGCTTTTGGGAAAATAAGTGCTGCTGGGGTCAACTTAAATGTTAATGGTGCTAATGTTAGCCAAACTGGTCCAAGTACATATCTGGTGACTTTAACTACTGCTAGGCCAAACGCTAATTACATCGTACAACTTACGTCGTTCTTTAATACTCAAATTTTCGTGCTTTCTCAAACCACAAATACTTTCGAAGTACAAATTACAGATGTAGCTGGCGTTTCAAGTGCGCAAGACTGGTATTTCACGGTTATAGATTAAAAAATATGAAAAAAATATTTTACTTTTTATTCACTTTTTTCGGTGTATATATTCATGCCCAAACCGCCCTATACAACTCGGGCAATATTCAAATTCATGAACAGGGCCAAATGGGGTTTCATACGAACTTGATTAATGATGGTTCTTTTGATGAAAATACGGGTCTTGCAGGGTTTTATGGTGATTTTCCTTTGACGGTTTCAGGGGCTTTTGCTGTTACTTTCTTTGATTTGGAGATATCCAACCCTGATAATGTGAGTTTAGAGACCAGTTTGAATACGCGCAACAACACCAACTTCATCATGGGTGATTTCTTTACCAATCGCGCGTTAACTGACAATTATTTAAATTTCTTGGATAATGCGGCTAGTAATGGCAGTGGTGATATATCTAAAGTTGACGGGTATGCGGGTGTGAGCAATCAACAAAGCTTTACGTTTCCCGTTGGTGATGAGCTCCAGCTTCGGCAATTGGTTTTAAATTCTGATGCTACAAATTTATTTGCCCGCTGTGCTTACTTTTTTGAAGACCCTAATAGTCCGTCGACCTTTCCTTCATTTAATACGAGCACCAAAGTAGCCAGCTTAGGAGCCATTAGTGACACAGAATTTTGGCGTTTAGAAGGAAATATACCTTCCACCATTCAACTCACTTGGAACGAACGAAGTAATGTAGATGCCTTGGTCACAGACATAACTCGCTTGGGCATTGTTGGTTGGCGGAATTCTAGCAATCAGTGGGTTAATATTGGAAGCAATGGCGCCGTTGGTGATTTAACACAAGGTTTCATAAGTTCAGCTAGTTTTGTTCCAGATGACTATGAGGTCATTACTTTTGGTGATAGTTTGGGTGAGCCTACAGAATTGGTTAATCCCGATAACTTTTTGGTGACTCCGAATGGCGATGGTATTAATGATGTTTTGGTAATTCCGGAGACGGATTTATCTCCTAATAATTCGATTCAAATCTTTGACCGCTATGGTTTAAAGGTTTTCGAAATGAACAATTACACAAATGAGTTCAATGGTTTTGCTACCACTGGCAATTTTGTAATTGCCAAAGACAAAGGGCTTCCTTCTGGGGTTTATTTCTACATTCTTTCTTTAGATGATATTGACCTCGACTTTCAAGGGTTCTTGTATTTAGCACGATAATCAGTGTTTACATGATTCAGAACCGTTAGATACAAGCGAAAATAACGGGTTCAATTGTCCTGAAAATGCAATAATACATTTTTTTTGTAAGATATAGCCTACAATTATTGTAGTATTCACAACATCTCCCCTGACATATACAACATATAATTTCGCGATCATACCCCTCCTGTTAGATTTGTTCATATTCGGAACTACTTATCCCAAATGAACTTTAACAGATTACTATTCACCATTCTTTTTATACAGACTACCTATGTAAGTGGGCAGGTCAAGGTGGGTGACAACAGCAATACGATTGACGCCGGTTCAATACTTGAACTGGAAAGTAGGAACAAAGCTCTAGTTATTACACGCCTAACGGATATTGAAATGAATTCGATAACCCCTTTGAATGGTGCATTGGTTTACAATACCGACCTCAAATGCGTTTTTGTTTTTGAAGGAAGTGTTTGGAAAAGTCTTTGTAATTCCGAAATATCGGTGACTACATCGCTAATTGCCCCAACGGCTCCCGAAGTAGGTGATATATGGCTCAATGTAGCAGATAATAGAGATAATGTTTGGGATGGAACTGCTTGGCTTCCCATTACCAAAAACCCGAAAACTGGTACCGGAGCTCCAGACAATACAACTATTCCCGATGCCCTAGCAGGTGACATTTACATTGACCAAGCCTCAGGCGATGTTTATACATATGATGGTACCACATGGATTGACCATACCGTCTTAGAAATCTTCAACCGATGGGGAAGAAGAGTGTATACGGTTCAAAACTATGACAACAGCTTTCAAGGCAAGGCCAATGTAAGTGCTGTGGTAGAAAAAAATACAACATTACCACCCGGAGTTTACTTTTACATTATTGATCTTTCCGATATTGAAATAATCCACCAAGGATACCTGTATATCACCGATTAAAAGCAGTTTCATTGCAAAAACCTAGTATTCTGATTACTTTTAATATACTGGGTATATAATACATTACGTTTGGCAGCGTTTTTGTATTAATCGCTACAACAGTTAAAAATAACAGTATGGAACGCAGATCATTCATTAAAAGAAGTAGTATTTCAGGATTGGCTTTGGCTATTGCCCCCAGTTTGGCATTCGCGAAGGATAAAGATTTTGAATACTCCATTCTAGAACTTATGGGAAAAGCCGACATAGAGCTTTATGGAAAGGACATCAATCTCCGGGCCCAAGCACATGATGCGTTTGTAGAAATGAAGAAGGCGGCCTATAGTGATGGAATTGATTTAAAAGTGGTTTCCAGTTACCGTAATTTTTCACGTCAAGAAGCAATTTTTGAGAGAAAGTTCGAGCGCTATACCGAAGAAGATGGAATGGAGCCTATGGCGGCCATTGATAAAATAATAGAATATTCTACGATTCCAGGTACAAGCAGACACCACTGGGGAACCGATGTTGATATAATCGATGGATATCCTAAAGCGGAAGGTGATGTATTGGTTCCTTCAAAATTCCGTGCAGGAGGGCCTTACGAAAACTTCAAAAAATGGATGGACGAAAACTCGAAGACTTTCGATTTTCACCTAGTGTATACGGATGAACCCAAACGAAAAGGATTTAAATACGAGCCATGGCATTATAGCTTTGCTCCTCTTTCCGTGCCTATGCTGACTGAATTCCGAAGAAAGAATATTCTTCAATTGTTGGAAAAAGAGACTTTTATGGGTAGTGAGCACTTCACAAACGGATTCATTAGAACCTATATTCAAAACAATATTTTAGACATAAATAAAGAACTTTTATAGGTCTTTTATAGCTTTTTTGTACCTTCCTTTTCTGTTACTAACACTACACTACCATGAACAGAGGAAGTTGGAAAATTCGAATATTTATTGGCTTGGCCATTGTTGCCTTCGCGTTTATTAAGAAATGCAACAATACTGAACAAAACGAGTATACCGGAAGGTCACAGCACATTACCATGTCACCTGACCAAGAAATTGCCATTGGGCTCCAAAGTGCTCCTGAGATGGCGCAGCAACACGGGGGCTTATATCCTGATGAACGCCTTCAAGCCTATGTTGATCAAGTAGGTCGAAAACTAGTGCAGAATAGTATTGCTCGTGAAACTCCGTATAAATATGACTTTCATTTGCTAGCTGATGACAGAACAATCAATGCTTTTGCGCTTCCTGGTGGGCAATGTTTTATAACCTATGCCCTTTTCAAACAATTAAATGAAGAACAACTTGCTGGAGTACTGGGTCATGAAATCGGTCATGTAATCGGAAGACATTCTGCAGAACGCATTGCTTCAAGTGAATTTTGGAGAACAGCAACCATGGGGGCCACTGTGGGTGCTGGTGATATAGGTAACGTCGTAGGAAGTATTGGCCAAAATACCTTACTTAAAAACGGTCGTGGCGATGAGCTTGAAAGTGATGAATTGGGAGTTCTTTTTATGATTCAATCGGGTTACAACCCTAATGAAATGATAGAAGTTATGAGGATTTTGAAGGCCGCAGCCGGACCAAATCGCGTGCCTGAATTCCAAAGTACGCACCCTGATCCAGAGAATCGTATTGAAAAAATAAAAGAGGCTATCGCCAAATACAAAGGTCAATCGTAACGTTAAAATCGGCAAACTGCAGGTTCAAGCAGTAGTTTTTTCGTATCTTAGTGACTCCCAGAATCTTTACACCGTCTCAAATTTAACCCTTATAGCTTTCATTAATAACTAATGTTGGATTTGTCCTAACATTTTAATAAAACTATAATGGGAACAATATCACACTTCAGTAATCTTTATAATCAAGCATTTGAAGACTGTAAACCAGCAGCGATAGTTCTATTGTTGAAAATCTATTCTGTATTTTGTGCAATTATGATTTTTATGGCGATTTATGCCCTATCAGACAGAGCACTTAACGGTTGGGATTTCTAAGAAAACGAGAATAGCTCTTTTACTTGAACACTAATTGAACTGATTATTTCATAAATAAAAACCCGTTTGCCTTTTGGCAACGGGTTTTTTGATTGATGAATAAACCTTCTAGCTATCAAACATTATTTTTAAGTATTGCGAGTACATCTTTAGCATTCGAAAGTTTCGCATGTTTCTCAATCGTCCAACCTTTATTGCATTTAAGGGTAAGATCGGCACCATTGCTAATTAACACTTCCAAAATCTCAGCTTTATTATAACGAGCCGCGAAAATAGCTGGTGTCATTCCAAGAGACTTGGCATTCACATCTTCCCCCAGTTCGATTAAACGCTTCACAGTATTAATATCCCCCTTCATAATTGCTTTACAAAAAGTACTTAATTCCCTTTTTACAATTAGTTCCGTAACCTTAAAATTGTTGTTACTTTTTTCAGTTTTGGCAACAGCATTAGTTACCAATAGCATACAAAATGCCACAGCAGTCAAAATCGTTTTTTTCATGATGAGTGAATTTAGATTGATGAATAAATTATGATTATATAAATATAGACGGCGTCTATGGGTTTTTGTTTCACGATTAACAGTTAAATAACTAAAGTTTAACATCTAGTGAAAATCCATTCAGATTTAATTAACACTTGATAAAAGTCCTACCCAAATGGCAAAAAGCTTCCCAAATTACTAGCGATGCAGGTCAAATCGTGGTATTTTTGATATTCCAATAGAAATTGAAATGAATAAAAAAGTAATATTGATGATTTTGGATGGGTGGGGTAAATCTCCAGATCCTAAAGTATCCGCCATAGATAACGCCAACACAAGTTTTATAGATAATTTATACACTAAATATCCAAATGCGCAATTACGCACAGACGGATTGCATGTTGGTTTACCAGAAGGTCAAATGGGTAATAGTGAAGTTGGTCATATGAATTTGGGTGCGGGTCGTATTGTGTATCAAGATTTAGCTAAAATCAATCTAGCCATTGAAAAAAATACTTTAAAAGATGAAAAAGAGCTCGTTGACGCACTTAAATATGCATCTGACAACAATAAAAATGTTCACTTTTTAGGATTACTAAGTGATGGAGGCGTACATGCACACACCAGTCATTTAAGAGGGTTTATTGATACTGCCAACAATGCTGGAGTAAATTCTTTTGTGCATGCTTTCACCGATGGTAGAGATGTAGATCCCAAATCAGGAAAGAGGTACGTTTCAGATTTAGAAAAATATATCGAAGGCACAAATACCAAATTGGCGTCTATAACTGGCCGTTACTATGCTATGGACAGAGATACCCGGTGGGAACGTGTTCAGCTAGCCTACCATGCACTAGTAAACGGTATTGGAACGAAAACATCCAATGCTACTGAATCCATTCAAGAGAGCTATGATAGTGATGTAACAGACGAATTTATCAAACCTCTAATACTTACCGAAGACAATGAACCTGTAGCTACAATTCAAAAAGATGATGTAGTTATCTTTTTCAACTTTAGAACAGATCGAGGTCGTGAGCTAACGGAAATGTTAAATCAAAAAGATTTTCCGGACTACAATACAAAAAAAATGGACCTATACTATGTGACCATCACAAACTACAGTGATGCTTTTGTAGGTATTAAAGTTATCTTCAACAAAGATAATATTGCTGAAACTTTAGGAGAAGTACTAGAGAAAGCGAATAAAACACAAATTAGAATTGCTGAAACTGAGAAATATCCTCACGTTACATTTTTCTTTTCTGGAGGAAGAGAAGAACCTTTTAAAGGCGAATCAAGAATATTAAAAAACTCTCCTAAGGTGCCTACCTATGATTTAAAACCAGAAATGTCTGCTTTTGAATTGACAGATGCTTTGATACCTGAATTGGAAAAAGAAGCTACTGACTTTGTATGCTTAAACTTTGCTAACGGAGATATGGTTGGTCATACTGGGTCTATGCCAGCTGCAATAAAAGCCTGTGAAGCTGTCGACACTTGTGTTGAAAAAGTGATAACTACAGGTTTAAAGCATGGTTACACAACTTTGCTAATCGCAGATCATGGCAACTGTGAAACAATGATAAATCCTGACGGTTCGCCACATACGGCTCATACCACGAATCCTGTTCCTTTGATTTTGGTGGATGAAGAATTAAAGGAAATTAAAGATGGAGTCTTAGGAGATATCGCACCGACAATTTTGAAATTGATGGGAATTCCGCAACCGGAAGTAATGACCAGAAAACCGCTGGTCTAAGCATTTCTCCCAAAAACTTTACCTTTGCCGACTATGATTATCGTAAAAACAGCTGAAGAAATAGAATTGATGCGTGAAAGCGCCTTAATCGTTTCCAAAACCTTGGGGATGTTGGCTAAAGAAGTTAAACCAGGGGTAACTACATTACATCTTGATGCACTTGCAGAGACCTTTATAAGAGATCATGGTGGTGTACCAGGTTTTTTAGGACTGTATGACTTTCCCAACTCACTTTGCATGAGTCCGAATGCGCAGGTCGTGCACGGTATTCCGAATGATACACCTCTTTTAGAAGGTGATATTATCTCTATTGACTGTGGTGTTTTAAAGAATGATTTCTATGGAGATCACGCCTATACTTTTGAGGTTGGTGAGGTAGCGCCAGAAACCAAAAAACTACTTGAAATTACTAAGGAATCCCTATATGTTGGTATTCGTCAATTCAAAAAAGGAAACCGAGTGGGTGACGTAGGCTATGCCATTCAGAGGTTTACCGAAGATCATGGATATGGCGTAGTTCGTGAATTGGTTGGTCACGGATTGGGTCGTAAAATGCATGAAGACCCTGAAATGCCCAATTACGGAAAAAGAGGAAGAGGCAAGAAATTTATTGAAGGAATGGTAGTTGCCATTGAGCCAATGACCAATTTGGGAACCCGACGTATCAAACAACTGAAAGACGGCTGGACAATTCTCACTGCAGATGGAAAACCTAGCGCACACTTCGAACACAACGTGGCTTTAGTAGATGGAAAACCCGAGTTGCTATCTACTTTTCAATATGTTTATGAAGCGCTCGGAATTCAAAGTGACGAGGAAGAAGAATTCCGTCAAAAGAAACTTCAATTATAGTTTCCAAAAGGATGAAGAAACTATTTAAATACATCCTTAATACCGTACCCAGACCTCTATTAATTAAGCTCAGTTATTTGGTTAGACCTGTCCTAGCATTTTCAATGCGAGGCAATAAGCACGTGGACCCTATAGATGGAAGAGGCTTTAAAAGTTTCTTGCCTTATGGTTATGAAGACCCAAGAGAAAACGTTTTAGCTCCTTACACCCTTTCTCTAGAAAGGCATCGCGTACTTTGGTTGTATTTGAAAAATAGAACCGATTTGTTTACAGCTCCTCTAAAAATGTTGCACTTCGCTCCTGAACAAGCCTTTTATAAAAGGTTTAGAAAATTGAAAAACTTAGACTATACCACGACCGACTTAAATTCTCCTTTAGCAGATGTCAAAGCCGATATCTGTAATCTTCCATTTGAGGATGACTCTTTTGATGTTATTTTTTGCAATCATGTATTGGAACATATTCCTGATGACACTAAAGCCATGCAGGAACTCTATCGTATTTTAAGACCGGGTGGATGGGGGGTTTTTCAGATTCCTCAGGACTTGAAACGAGAAACTACTTTTGAAGACGATACTATAACCGACAAAAAAGAACGTGCAAAAATCTTTGGACAGTATGACCATGTACGTATTTATGGCAGAGATTATTTTGACAAGTTGAGAAGTATTGGCTTTACTGTTGAAGAAGTAGATTATACCGCTGAATTGGGTTCTGTTGAAATTGACAAATATCGCTTAGCTAAGGGTGAGATAATTCCTTTGGTTAGAAAATAACTATTCCATTACCGCCTCTCTAAATCCTTCCGTCATAAATTCTTTGACTTCGCCTAATTCATCAAGATAGATGATATAAGCATCTAAGCCTTCTTGGTTTTCCAAAAACTCTAATGCTGATTTAATATCCATTGCCATAAAAGCAGTTGCATAAGCATCCGCCTCCGCACAAGTATTCGCCAAAATATTTACTCCCAAGGTATTTCCATTTTTTGTGAATCCGGTTTTTGGATTCACAGTATGAACATATTTTTTTCCGGTTATGGAATCTACTCTGAACTTACGGTAATTGCCGGAAGATGCCATAGCTCTATTTTTTAGTTGGATTGAAACTTTTGCTCGTTCAGCTTCGGGGTCTTGAACACCAACACCCCATGGCCTTTTACCTAAAGCATTCTCACCCCTTGCCACTAGCTCACCTCCCACTTCCACAAGATAATTTTGAATTTCTTTTCCATCCATTAACACTGCTAAACGGTCGATAGCATAGCCCTTGGCAATGGCATTAAAATCAAAGTGGATATTTGAATTTTTCTTTTGGATAGTTTTTTCAGGAGTTAATGAGACTTTATCAAATCCCACAAACTTCATCAAGCTATCTACCCGAGTGCTGTCTAGCAAAATTTGTTTTCCAGGACCAAAACCCCATGCGTTTACCAAAGTTCCAACGGTTGGGTCGAAATAACCATCTGTCTTTAAGTATATTTCTTTGGAAAGTTGAAATACTTCTTGAAACATTTCATCAACTACAACCGTTGAATCCCCTTCATTTATTTTCGAAATATCTGAATCAGGAATATAAGTCGACATTGATTTGTTGACTGCTGCAAATACGGAATCGATTTCACTTTGATAATCCAGTTCCTTATCCGCTAAATAGATAATACTATAGGAAGTACCCAATGCCCCTCCAATGTTTTGGTTCTTGAAGATTTTGGGTTCTTTTTGGATACATGAACTTAAAAGAAAACCTATGCAAAGAACCAACAGATTCCCGCCTAAACGGGAAAGACAATTATATTTTAACCAGTCCATCATAATCAACTATATATTCTTCGTTTAGATAAACCGGTAAATTGTAATCGGAGGCATTTACCAAACCAACTCCAGCGTAAAAAGTTTCTGCTTCGAACTTTAAAGCGTGATCTCTCATCTTATTCAAATCAGCTCTAAAGAACTCGATATCCTTTGGATCCGCAGGATATTCGATTCCTTTTACCACAATGAAGCTCATTTTTTTATCCTTGGTGCAAACGAACTGCGGGTTCTTTTTCAACTCGCTGTTCACGGCTAAAAATTCATACCCAGCTTCTTCCAATCGTTTTCCAACGATATTCATTGCGAGGTTATGAAGTTCTTGTTCTGTTAGTGGTTGCATTTTTATACCTCCCTTAATCCCAATCCCTCCTTGTTAGGGGGGGGGGGAACTACTATTATAAAAAAACCGATAGGCTGGCTATCGGTTTGATTTTGTATTCCAGTGCTTCGACAAGCTCAGCATGACATTTCGAATTTATTTGACTTTTCGATTATCCTCCAAAATCATCGAATCGGATATGCTCATCTGGAATTCCGAAATCCTCGCCCATTTTCTGTACCGCTTTGTTCATCAATGGTGGCCCACAGAAATACAATTCAATATCCTCAGGAGACTCATGATGGTTCAAATAGTTGTCGATTACACAATTATGTATGAAACCTACAAAACCATCTCCAGGAGCGCCTACATTCTCTTTAACCTTCCAATTATCTTCTTCCGCCGGCTCAGAAAGTGCCAAGTAAAATTTGAAGTTTGGAAACTCCTTTTCTAACTCGTAAAAGTGCTCTAAGTAAAACAATTCTCTTTTAGAACGACCTCCGTACCAGTATGTTACCTTTCTATTTGTTTTTAATGTTTTGAACAAGTGATACAAGTGTGAGCGCATCGGGGCCATCCCAGCACCACCACCCACGTACAACATTTCTGAATCAGAATCATTGATGAAGAATTCACCATAAGGGCCTGAAATCACAACATCATCTCCTTCTTTTAATCCGAAGATGTAAGAAGAAGCAACCCCGGGGTTAACGTCCATCCAACCGTTTTTTGAACGATCCCATGGTGGCGTTGCAATACGTACATTCAACATAATCTCTCTTCCTTCTGCAGGAAAAGAAGCCATTGAATATGCCCTTTCAACCGTTTCAGGATTTTTCATCACCAAAGGCCACAGATTGAACTTATCCCATTCTGCTTGGAATTTATCTGGAGTGTCATGCTCTTCTGGGTGCGCTGTGATATCCATGTCAGCGAATTTAACTTCACATTGCGGAATTTCGATTTGAATATATCCCCCAGCTTTGTAACCCATATCCTCAGGAATCTCAACAACAAACTCCTTGATAAAAGATGCGACATTATAATTACGAACCACCTTTGCGGGCCATTTTTTGATTCCGAATACTTCTTCAGGAATGGTAATCTCCATATCCTGCTTTACTTTCACTTGACATGCTAAACGCGCGCCCTGATTTAATTCTCTTTTAGAAAAGTGAGGTGTCTCCGTTGGAAGTGCTTCACCACCTCCAGATAGAACATGGCACTCACACTGGATACAAGTTCCACCTCCTCCGCAAGCAGAAGGCAAGAATACTTTTTGATTTCCCAAAGTGGTAAGCAGTGAGCTTCCTGAACTTACTTCAATCTTCTTTTCACCGTTGATTGTGACCGTTACTGGTCCTGATGGAGAAAGTTTTTGCTTCGTAAATAGTAAACCAGCCACCAATAGCATTAAAATCAATAAAAATGCTACTACTGTAATTAGTATTGTTCCGCCAGTGCTTGCAACTAAAAATATCATAACTACTTGTTTATTGCATCGTTATAAGAAACCTCTTTTCCATCGATTTCTTTTAAATCTTCTTTTTTCTCCACTTCGATTGTTTGTACTGCTGTATCCTCAACCTCAGCGGGAGCTTCATCACCACCAGTCAACATTCCCCCAAAACTCTGGAAACCGATACCCATCAACCCTGTAATAATAAATGTAATTCCCAATCCTCTCAAAGGAGCGGGTACATTTGAATATCTAATCTTCTCACGGATTGCCGCAATAGCCAAAATCGCTAAAAACCAACCGATACCTGAACTCACACCGTAATTCAATGCTAATCCTAAAGTCTCAATCTCTCTTGCTTGCATAAATAAAGAACCTCCTAAAATGGCGCAGTTTACAGCAATAAGCGGTAAAAATATCCCAAGGGAATTATAAAGCGACGGGGAGAACTTCTCTACGACAATCTCAACCAATTGAACCATCGTTGCAATGGTAGCAATGAAGAGAATAAATGAAAGGAAACCTAGGTTATAATCCGCATATTCTTCTCCTAACCAGACCAACGCACCATCCTGAAGTAAATACTTATCTAACAACCAGTTTAGAGGCACAGTAACCGCCAAAACAAAAATTACAGCAGCACCTAAGCCTACTGCAGTGGCAACTTTTTTAGAAACCGCCAAGTAAGAACACATTCCCAAGAACACGGCAAAAACCATGTTATCAATGAAAATGGATTTAAAAAATAATTCAATATGTTCCATCATAACTTTAAGCTTAAAACGCTAATTAATTTTCTTCTACCAAGGCAGGGTTTTTCATACGTTGCACCCAAATAATAATTCCAACCACAATTAATGCTGCTGGTGGAATAATCATAAATCCGTTGTTTTCGTAACCAGTTGCATACAATCCAGTTTTTGCTATCGGATCACCTAATACAGGAATTCCAAACAACGTACCGGAACCTAGAAGCTCTCTAAAAAATCCTACAATGAGTAGAATAACTCCGTAACCTAGAGCATTGCCAATTCCATCTAAAAAGGATTTCCAAGGTCCGTTTGCCAAAGCAAAGGCTTCAAATCGTCCCATGATAATACAGTTGGTGATAATAAGTCCTACGAAAACAGCAAGCGTTTTGCTCAGTTCATAGGCAAAAGCTTTTAGAACTTGATCTACTATAATTACAAGTGTTGCTACAACAATCAGCTGAACAATAATTCGAATTTTTGAAGGAATGATATTTCGCATTAACGAAATAACCACGTTACCAACGCCTAATACGAAGATTACTGAAACAGCCATCACCAAAGAGGCTTTTAGCTCAGCGGTAATTGCCAGGGCAGAACAGATACCCAAAACCTGAATCGTGATTGGGTTATTATCCGCAAGGGGATCTAAAATTAGATTGGTATCTTTTTTTGAAAGTAGTCCCATAATTACTTAACTCTTATTGTTTCTAAATAGGGTTTGTATAAGTTTACGCTCTCCTTGATCATTGCCGATACCCCGTTACCGGTAATCGTAGCACCAGCCAAGGCATCAACTTCATTATCAGTTTTTTCTTTGTTCAAAGGATCGTTATTTCCTTTGGCCACCGAAATACCTGCGTACTGTGTTCCTTTTAAAATGGTCTCTCCAGTGAAATCGTCCATAAAATAGCGCATTTTAATATTTGCACCCAAACCTGGCGTTTCAGCTTTGTGGTCAAAATAAACACCTTGAACAGTCAAAGAATCATCTAACGCAACGAAGCCCCAGATGGCATCCCAAAGACCTTTCCCGTACATTGGAATGATATAGAATTTCTTACCGTCTTTCTCTCCTATGAATACCGGGAGCTTGTAAGGCTGTCCCTTTTTCTTCGCAGCCAATTGTTTTTTCATGTCAATTAAGTAGGCTTCCTTATCCTCGGTTGTTTTACCCCCTTCAATCACCAATTGTTCTTTTATATAATTTGCAAATTCACCCTCGACTACGTCGGTAGGAATGAAGTTTACTGCTCCTTTATCATCGCCATTTTCATTGATACCCATAGCGTAAAGAATGTTTTGTTGTTTTTCAAAACGTTCGTTTTCTTGAATATTTGGCCTTAGACCAGAAGCTAAGAAGGCTAATATAGAACCAACAACGACAACCATTACGGCTGCAAAAATTACGGTGTAACTATTTTTATCTGTATCAATTGCCATAACTAAACTGTTTCTGCTTGAAGTTCTGCTGCTTTACCATCTGAATCTTTTGGATGGATAACAGCATTTTCTAATCTTTTCATTCTTCTTTTTACGTTTCCACGGATTACATAGTGATCAATGGTCGGAGCAAATACGTTCATCAAAAGGATAGCTAAGAAAACCCCTTCTGGATATGCTGGATTGAACACGCGAATCATTACGGAAAGGAATCCTATAAAGAAACCGTAAATCCATTTTCCACGATTGGTCTGGGCACCTGTTACAGGGTCGGTTGCCATATAGACGATACCAAAAGCCAGACCACCAACGATTAAATGTTTCCAGAATTCAAAATTCATGAGTCCGTAGAACTTACTTGTTTCAGTGATCCATCCCATTTCGACTACTTGGTTGAACATGAATCCCATTACCAAAGAACCTAAAACGGCACTTAGCATGATTCTCCAACTAGCTATTTTACTAAAGATTAAAAAGAGCCCGCCTAAAAGGATTAACAATGTCGGTGTTTCACCAACTGAACCCGGAATAAATCCGTAGAACATATCCATCACAGTATATTTGGCTTCCATGGCAGCCCCATTGTTCTGCGCCAGGTATCCAAGAACTGTTTCACCTGAAATGGCATCTATATTTGAAGCGCCTGCTAAAATAGCTTCCGAGCGTTCGCGCGCTTCGTGTACCCAAACTTTATCACCACTCATCCATGTTGGGTAAGCGAAAAACAAGAAAGCACGTATGGTCAAAGCAGGATTTAAGATATTCATTCCTGTACCTCCAAAAACTTCTTTTCCGATTACTACGCCGAAAACAACGGCTACTGCCAACATCCAAAGTGGTGTGTCTATTGGGACAATTAAAGGGACTAAAATTCCAGTAACCAAATACCCTTCTTCTACTTCGTGACCTTTTATTACGGCAAATATGAATTCTACTAAAAGTCCAACTCCGTATGAAACTGCGAGTAACGGTAGTATTTTGATGATACCAATCCATGCGTTATCCCAAGTCAAGAAATGCTCCATCAAGGAGAAATTCTCTGGAAAACCATTGATGGCTGAATAATGCTGATACCCTGCATTGAAAACAGAGAACAACAAAACGGGAACCAAGGCCATAATTACCGTATTCATGGTACGCTTTAAATCATCAGCACCACGTACGTGAGAACCAGAATGCGTTGTCTCATCAGGGGTATATAAAAAAGTATGAAAAGCGTTGATAGCGGGAGCCATCTTTTTGCCCTTATACTTCATTTTTAAGTCATGCATTTTACTTTTTAA
Organism: uncultured Flavobacteriaceae bacterium; assembly: GCA_947500435.1. GTDB lineage: Bacteria > Bacteroidota > Bacteroidia > Flavobacteriales > Flavobacteriaceae > Maribacter_C. The sequence continues at coordinate 212,463 of CANMRV010000006.1, read as the reverse complement.
ACCCATCTCTTATCCTATTTCTTGTTGTAATAAATCAAGTCCTTCGCGAATTATTTGTTGATGTGGCTGCTTCGATACATCAACGAATTCTGTCAATGAAAAGTCTTCAGGTGCCACCTCATATAATCCGAGTTGTTCCATCTCATCTAAATCTTTGTACATGCAGGCCTTCAATAGTTGCATCGGATAAATATCTAACGGAAAAACTTTTTCAAACTGTCCGGTTAATACAAAAGCTCTGTGCTCACCGTTTGTATTTGTATTTAAATCGTATTTCTTTTTGGGTTGTAACCAAGAAAAGGTCAATGCCCTTGTAGCAGAAATTTTATTGAAAATAGGCCTATTCCATCCGAAGAAGTCATAATCATCACCTTCAGGAATGGCAGTAACCGTATTGTTATAATGCCCTAAATAGCCATCTTGACTACTTTTAGAACCGGTCAATACATCACCGTTGATCACTCTAAAATTTTCACCGTTTACACCGCTGGCATAAAGGAAGGTTGCTACTTCAGTTCCTATTTTTGTTCTATAGTATTTCGGAGCTTTCACAGAAGAACCTGCCAAAGCAACGATACGCTCAGGATTATATATTCCGGTAAGTAAAAGCTCTCCTATAATCACCAAATCTTGAGGAGAAACCGTCCAAACCAATTCTCCTTTATTGATAGGGTCAATTTTGTTTATTTGTGTTCCAACCAATCCGGCAGGATGCGGCCCAGATACTTTATGCAATTCGATACCGTTCAAACCAGCTAGTGGAGAACTTCCTGTTTTACCGACCGAAACATGAACTTTCCCGGGAGTCAACTTAGCCAAAGCAGAAACAGCAGCTTGTAATTCAGCCTCCTTACCTTGTAAAACATAGTTTGGGTCAGCAGCTAAAGGCGCTGTCGCGTATCCTGAAATGAAAATTGCTTTTGGAGTCGTATCAGGGTTTGCGATTACATCATAAGGCCTTTGCTTGATAAATGGCCAACAACCTGACTTCTGCAAATGCGCTTTGATTTGTTGCGCAGATGCGCCATTCACATCTAACTTCGAATGCTCTAGATTAGACTGCGTTTTATCGGCTAGAATCTTAAGTGTTAAAATGCGTCTCCTAGCACCTCTTTCGATTTCAATCAACTCTCCACTTACCGGAGAAACGAACAACATATCTTCAATGTTCTTATTGTAAAAAAGCGCTTCACCGGCTTTCACCTCAGCACCTTGCTTTACCAACATTTTAGGGGTTATTCCGTGAAAATCTTCAAGATTTATTGCGTAAACATTACTTAAAACGGCTTTTGAAGTAGTTTGTTCGGCAGCGCCGACAAGGTTGATATTCAAGCCTTTTTTAATTCGGATGTCTTTAGACATATAACGTAGACCTTTAAGGTTATCTAAATTTGGGGCAAAAATAATACTAAAAGGCTTGTTTTCATAATTATTGCCTATAAATTTAGGCATTACAACGAGCTTAATTTTTTAGGTATGCTTTTTGTTTACCTTTGTTAAAAAAATAGTCCCTAAATGCGTTTAACTCTTAAACAAATCTTCTTTTTACTCTTTGCCTCCTCACTTTTCGCGCAGGTTCAAGAAGAGGTAAATCCGCCAGAAAATATCAAATCGATTATTTTTAAAGGCCCTACGGAAGATCAATTTCCTGTAGTCAAAATCGGAGAGCAAATTCGACTAGAATTTGATGATATTTTAGCCAATGAACAAGACTATTATTATAAAATAGTGCATTGCGACTACGACTGGACACCCTCGCAACTTTTAAAATCACAATACCTAACCGGCGTTGACAATCAACGCATCATTGATTATGGCAACAGCTACAATACCCTTCAGCCCTATTCAAATTATCGATTGACCATTCCAAACGAGAATGTTCGATTGAAAGTTACCGGCAACTTTGTTATTGAAATTTACAATGATAGCTACGAGCTCCAATTTTCTCGAAGGTTTGTGGTTTATAACGATGCTGTTCAAGTTGGCGCAATTGTAAAGCGCTCACGTGATTTTAAATATCTAAACGAAAAACAGGTAGTTCATATCAATATCAATGCCTCCAGTTTTAGATTGGTAAATCCTAAAAAGGAAGTAAAAGTAGCCATCTTGCAAAACTATCATTGGCCTACAGCGATTTACGATGTTCCGCCACAATTCACCATAGGAAGTGAGTTGGTATATAAATATGATAAAGAGACCAGCTTTTTTGGAGGGAATGAATTTCTAAATTTTGACACGAAAGATCTTCGAGCTCCCACTTCTGTAATTTCCCATATTGAGTTAGAAGATATTTATCATCATTATTTATTTAGGGACCGTTATCGATTTAGCATTCCCTACAATTACTACCCGGATATAAACGGTGATTTTGTCATAAGAACACTTCAAGGAAATGATATTTCCCGCGAAGCGGAGTACACAAATATTCACTTCAAGCTACCTTATGCAGAGGAGTTGGCCTTAGATGAAGTATATGTCTTCGGAAAGCACAATAACTATGCGCTCACCGATGAAAACAAAATGACCTACAATGAAGACACGGGTATGATGGAAGGGATTGTTATGATGAAGCAAGGTTTTTATAATTACAAGTATGTTATCAAGCGTGAAGACGATGTTGTTGATTTAAATACTGTATCCGGGAACTTCCATTTTACTGAAAACAACTATTTGGTTTTGGTCTACTATCGTAATTTCGGAGATCTTTATGATGGTATTATTGGCATTGGCTCTGCCAATTCAAGAAACATCAGCAATTAACATCTAGCAAAAATGTATATTTGACCATCAACAACCACTGATGGAAAAGAACAAACCAACTCTTCAACAAAAAGGTCGTTTCGGGCTTCAATATCGCGGCGTAGAATGCAAAAACTGTAGTCATCCATTAGATGTTAGTGACAAATACTGCCCTAGTTGTTCTCAGGCAAATAGCACTAAGAAACTGACCTTAAAAGATTTCATTGACGAATTCTTTGCTAGTTTAATATCTTATGATTCTAGAATACTTAAAACACTTTCTGCCCTTTTAACAAAACCAGGTAAAATCACTCAAGATTACATAGCAGGAAAACGAGTTTCTTACACCAATCCATTTCGCTTTTTACTGAGTCTATCCATTATCTATTTCTTAATGGTCAACTTTAGCAATAATTTTTCTGATTGGGACAAATATGGTGTTGGTAAAGAAAAGAGTATTTGGGACAAAATGGGGACGCTCAACTTCTCAACTGACGATTTCGTTCAAATTGACTCCATCCCCATCAAAGAAGAAGAAAAAGAGCTGATTAAAGCCCTGGACACTCTAAATATTGTATCCGACCTAGCCAAGAGGGATTCAATTATGATGGCAAATCCAATCGAGCATTTCTCCAAATTAAATGAGAGGTCATTGTTGGCACGTTTTGGGGGTAAACGAGAGTTTTTTAATGTTCTGATGGAAAAAAAGAAAATATACGGTTTTGAAGAAATTCCAGCTGAACTTAATATTGATTCCACTAGAGAAAACAAAGCTGCATTCAACGCTGCAAGAAGTTATTTAAGACTAAAACAACAACCCGGAAGTTTCTTCAGCAGCGTTATTTCACGATTGCCCTTTGTTATATTTTTCTTCCTTCCGGTGTTCGCTTTCTTTATTTGGCTGGCATACATCCGAAAAAAATACACCTACACCGAACATCTTGTCTTTAGCTTTCATAATCAATCATTGTTGTTTATCTTGCTCATAATTAGCTTTTTAGTAGATTCCATTTTTAATATTTACACTGGATGGCTTTTCTTTTTTATTTTTGCCATTTATCTGTTTTTAGCAATGCGGAAATTCTACAAACAAGGATTTTTTAAAACTAGTGTTAAATATATTTTTCTAAATACTATTTTCTTTATTTTAGCCATGTTCGCAATGGCAATCCTTTTTACGGGAAGCGCATTTACCTACTAGAACAAAACGATATGATTACACAGGTTACAAAAGGCATAAAAGTTTCGGTCAATACTAGTTTTGAAGGCACATTCTTCAAGAACTACAAGATGCACTTTGCCTTTGGGTATACAATTACTATTGAAAATCAGAGTAAGGACTCTGTACAACTAACTTCTCGCCATTGGGAAATTTTTGACGCCCTTAATGAGATGGAAGTCTTAGACGGTGAAGGTGTTATTGGAAAAAAACCAGTAATCAAACCCGGCGAGTCGCATACCTATAACTCAGGGTGTCTTTTGGCATCTCCTATAGGCGCTATGAGAGGTTACTACAACATGGTAAATTTTAGCTCTACTGAGAAATTCAGGGTTTACATTCCTACCTTTAAGTTTAGTGCCCCTTTTGCATTGAACTAAAAAAGTTCAAATTCAATTCCACTTTGCTTTTTAATTAAGACAATACCGCTTTGGTATATTAAACTTCTATGGTCGTTTCTGTTATAAAAACAACAAACGTTCCGTACCTTTGCTTAGATTAAATTTCAAAAAATATCTCCATGGGAAAAGGTTTTTTTCAAGTACCAACTGCATTTAATGAGCCTATAAAAAGTTACGCTCCGGGCACTCCTGAACGCGAAGCTGTTCTTAAACAATATAAAGCATACTATAACGGGACTGTCGAAGTACCTATGTACATCGGCAAGAAAAAAGTGAAATCGGGAAAGACAAAACCGATGTCTCCTCCACACGACCACAAGCATAAGGTAGGCAAATATCATATTGCCAATAAATCACACGTTACCGAAGCAATAGACACGGCTCTTAAGGCCCGTGATGCCTGGGCAGATTTAACTTGGGAACAACGTGCTGCCATTTTCTTAAAAGCTGCAGAATTACTTGCGGGACCATACCGTGCAAAGATTAATGCAGCAACCATGATTGCGCAGTCAAAAACGGTTCATCAAGCTGAGATTGATGCTGCCTGTGAGTTTATAGATTTTTTACGTTTCAACGTCGAATACATGACGCAGATATATGAAGAACAACCCGATTCTGCAGAAGGTATTTGGAACAGAGTTGAGTATAGACCTTTAGAAGGATTCGTATATGCAATCACTCCGTTTAACTTTACCGCTATTGCAGGGAATTTACCCGCAAGTGCTGCTATGATGGGGAACGTTGTCGTTTGGAAACCAAGTGATAGCCAAATCTTTTCTGCGAAAGTTATTGTTGATGTTTTCAAAGAAGCGGGATTACCTGACGGAGTTATCAATGTGATTTACGGTGATCCGGTTATGATTACAAAAACGGTACTGGCGAGTCCTGATTTTACCGGTATTCACTTTACGGGTTCTACCCATGTTTTTAAGGAATTATGGAAACAAATCGGAAACAATATTCATACCTATAAAACCTATCCTAAAATTGTTGGCGAAACAGGTGGTAAAGATTTTATTCTGGCACATTCATCCGCCAATCCTAAACAAGTGGCTACGGCAATTGTTCGTGGTGCCTTTGAATTCCAGGGACAAAAATGCAGTGCCGCTTCGCGTGTTTATCTTCCGAAGTCAAAAGCTACTAGAATTTTGGACTTGGTAAAAAAGGATGTTGAGTCTTTCAATCCTGCAGGATCTCCTGAAGATTTGTCAAACTTTATTACGGCAGTAATTCACGAAGGCTCTTTTGACAAATTAGCGAAGTACATTGACCAGGCTAAAAAAGATAAAAAAGCCAAGATTCTTGTTGGTGGTAATTATGACAAATCAAAAGGATATTTTATTGAACCAACGGTAATCGTGACAACCGATCCGAAATACACTACAATGGAAACCGAACTTTTCGGCCCCGTAGTGACCATCTATGTGTATGATGATAAAAACTGGAGCAAAACCTTGAAATTAGTTGATGAAACTTCAGAGTATGCCCTAACAGGAGCAGTTCTTTCAACAGATAGATATGCCATTGATGAGGCAACAAAAGCCTTAGAAAACTGTGCCGGAAACTTCTATATCAATGACAAGCCCACCGGAGCTGTTGTTGGCCAACAACCCTTTGGTGGCGCTAGAGCTTCAGGAACCAACGATAAAGCTGGTTCTGCACAGAATTTATTACGTTGGGTTTCACCAAGACTAATTAAGGAGACATTTGTGACTCCTGAGGATTATAGGTATCCATTTTTAGGATAGTCCATTTTTCATAACAATATTTAAGCCTACACTGTTAAATTTTAGCGTGTGGGCTTTTTTTTGCGCGCAACCTTTTTAAGTATCGATATCTTCACAATACAACAATGTGTCTTATGAAAAATTTTGCGCTGCTACTATTCTTTATTTGTTTCCTTAGCGGATGTAAGGACAATGATGATATAATTATTATACCGGCTTGCGGAGTTGTGAATCCTTTACAAGGTTTGGAATGGCTTAAAACGGAAATCAATCGTAGAAATCAAAATCTGTCAGAAGACATGAAATACTGCTATATTGTTCAGGCAGAATATAATGGAGAAACCGTATTCGCTTATGCAGATTGCAACCCTTTAGTTAACAAAGCAATTCCTGTTTTGAACTGTGAAGGCGTTTCGCCGAATACCCAAAGTAATCCTATTCCCTTTGATGACCTTCAAAACAAGCGGATTATTTGGAAAGGGAATAACTTCGTGTGTGAAGTGTCTTTTTAAAATTGATATCCTCCCGCAAAGGGTTAAGACAATGTATTTAGCACTAACTCGTTAAGGTTTATGTACTTCATGCATCAACGAAACAAACATGTACCAACCAAAGATGAAAACCCTATTCAAAATTCTCTTTGCCCCTTTACTGTGGCTATTCCAAGCCTGCAGCCCATTGGGGAATCCTGTGGATTCTGAAAAATCGGATAGTCATTACTATAATAATTCAAAAAGCCAAATTCGCTATAGCCCTATGGGCAATTGGTTTGAATTGGGCAACAGTGAAATACCTGCGGATATCGCTAGCTTTGAAGTTTTGAGTAGATGGCTAAGTAAGGATAAAGACCGAATCTATTTTGAGGCGTTCCCAGTAGAAAATGGAAGCATAGACCTAGCTGATTTTTATGTTAAAAATGAAGAATATTTGAGCAATGTAGGTTTTGACGAAAATCACGTCTATGTTTTTAATAAAATCCATAATGGTGAAAGCTATGAGGGGGTGGTTCAAGTGGTGGAAGGTGCCAACCCTAAAACCTACTCCCGTACGATTGGCGATTGGGCAAATGACGGCACAAATCACTTTTACAGTAATAATAAGGTTGATGCAGATTTTGATAGCTTCGAGGTACTAAACCTCTATTTCGCTAAAGACGCCAACAAAACACTTGTTCGAGAGGAAGAAAAATTTCGTTCTTTTGAAGCAAACCCATCTACCCTTAAAATTCTAGGTGAAAGCAGTCATGCAATTGATGACAAAAATGTATATTGGCTCCCTTTCTTTACAGAAAATAGTCCTCTCCTAATTTCCATTCCTTTCAGCAATGAATCCGAAGTAAAATATTTGAATCACTATTTCCTAAAGATTTCAAATACGATATACTGCGATGGTACTGCACGCCATGACATCGACGCAAAAAGTTTTGAAATCATAGATTATTGGTATGCAAAAGATGCAGCGCATGTCTATTACAAAGACAAGATAGTCCAGAATGCGGATCCCGGAAGCTTTAGAAAAAAGAAAATGAGTCATATGTACGTTGATAAGAATGGTACTTATGATGAAGGGCAGCTCCAAGAGTAAAGAAGAGAATATCATCCAATATCTTTTTCAGCAAGTAAAAAATTAACTATGAATATTTCATTACATTTGATTAGTTCCCTCGGGTAACGGATTTTCTAATTTAAAAACACTCAAATGAAAATGAAATTTTTATTAGTGTCGATTTTGGCACTATCATTCTTTGGTATGCAAGCTCAGGATAATCTTGCACAGACTACCATTCAAGCTGTATTGACCGGCAACCAAGCTCAAGTTATTCAATTAGCAGAAGCTTTTTCAGAAGAGCAATACGACTGGAGACCAATGGAAGGTGTAAACTCAGTAGGTGAAGCCCTTTTGCATGTTGCAGGAGGAAACTATTTTTTAGCTTCAAAAATGGGATTTGCCCCACCAGAAGATGTAGATATGATGAATCTTGGTAAAATTACTGGAAAAGAGAACATCATCGCTGCTTTGAAAAAGTCAAATGCCTTTGTTCTTGAAAAAATTGTAGAAGTAGAAACTGCTGCCCTTACCGAGGAAGTTGATTTTGGTTTTGCTAAAATGAACAAGTTAGGTGGACTTTTGGCTATGATGGAGCACAACGGAGAACACAAAGGGCAGCTCATTGCCTATGCACGTTCAAATGGAGTTGTTCCGCCATGGAGCAAATAGTATAGACTTAATAATACCGAATTTAAAGACGTCCTTTCGACGTCTTTTTTTATACCCCAAATTGAAAGACTTTCAATACTTCGGTCAAAACCAAAAATCTCTTTCGAAATGCTTCATTTATCTTGAAATCAGTCATTTAATCCATTAAAAATTGTTTTCTGCACAATTTCAATGTAAATTTAACGTTAAGTAAATGTAAATTTTACTTAAATATACAATGTACTAAGCACTAAAAAAGATGATATCATGAAAGAGAGAAATAACAATACACAGAAAAAAAGAAAAGTTGACAATAAGAAAAGTGTAGTCAACTTTATTAAAAATTACGCCCAAAATTGTCGCTATTCATTTAATAGAATTTTAAGCGCCTAGCCTTTGAACTTTTGAGGTAGGTATACCACTTTCTTTGTTTCGAAAAAGTCTTCTTCGAAATAGTCCGACAAGTTAAATATTTCAGCTGTCCGGTAGTCTTTCAATTCTTCCGAAAGAGTGCCACCTTTTAGATACAAGATGCCATTGCGTCTTTCATGAACCGATTCTTTTTTGATTTTCCCCTTAACCCAATGCGTAAATGTAGGCATGGCCGCTACTGCTCTGCTAACTATGAAGTCGAACCGGTCTTTAATTTCTTCTACTCTGGAATTAACTGAAGTCACATTGGTAATTCCTAAACCTTCCACCACTTCTTGGACTACCTTTATTTTTTTGCCGATGGAATCTACTAAGGTAAAATGTGATTCAGGAAATAAAATAGCCAAAGGAATTCCAGGGAACCCCCCTCCGGTACCAACATCTAAAACTGTACTTTCGGGAAGAAACTGCTGAATCTTTGCTATTCCAAGAGAATGTAATACATGACGAATATAAAGTTCATCAATATCTTTTCGGGATACCACATTAATCTTCTGATTCCAGTCTTTATATAGGTTCTCCAAATGGATAAACTGTTCTTTTTGCTCTTCAGTTATATCAGAAAAATACTTTAACACTATTTCTATCCCCATCCGAATTAAAATTTGAACAAAAATAGTATATTCACAAGCATTAATATTTTCTTTTTTGGGAAAGTATTCAGACTTATAGGCTTTTGATTACCTTATCTTTGCATTAAAATTACGCTTACTATGAACCAGACTACCATTCGATTTTCAAGAAAAGATTCTGCTCAGTTCTTCAAAACTCTAAATACTAGAGTGAATGATTATTTCAAAGAAAATAAATTAAAAAAAACGGGCAACTGGCGACTACATTTAAAGACGATAGTGATGTTCGCTATGTTTTTAACACCTTACTTTTTAATTCTGACATTGGGGCTTCCTATTTGGGCCAACCTATTGCTGACAATCCTCATGGGTGTAGGCATGGCTGGTGTAGGCATGAATGTTATGCATGATGGTAACCACGGCTCATATTCCAATAAAAAGTGGGTGAACAAGATTATGGGTGGTAGCATCTATATTTTAGCCGGAAATGTTTACAATTGGCAAGTACAACATAATGTACTGCACCATACGTATACCAATATTCACGAGCATGACGAGGATATGGAAGCTGGCCGTATTCTTCGTTTCTCAAAACATGTCGAGTGGAAAAAGCATCATAAATTTCAACATTTATATTCTGTTTTCTTATACGGATTATTAACATTCAATTGGGCCATTACTACCGATTTTCAGCAAATGTATCGCTATATGAAACGCAAGCTTTCCTATGGTAAACTTCCCAGCGCTACGATTAATTGGAGTACACTGGTAATTACTAAACTTTTGTACGTCACCATTTGGATTATTTTGCCGCTAATCTTTGTTGATATGGCTTGGTGGATGATTCTGATTGGCTTCTTTATTATGCATTATGTGGCAGGTGTTATTTTAAGTGTAACCTTTCAATTAGCTCATATTGTAGATGATGCACAAACTCCTTTACCTGATGAGAGCGGAACTATGAAAAACACGTGGGCAATCCACCAACTATTTACAACGGTAAATTTCGGCACAAAAAATAGAATTGTGAACTGGTTCACAGGTGGATTAAATCATCAAGTGGAACATCATATCTTTCCAAATATCAGTCACGTTCACTACACCAAAATTTCCAAAATAGTAAAGGAAACCGCAAAGGAATTCAATTTACCCTACAACGAGTATAAAACTACAAGAAAGGCTATTCTTTCTCATTTTAAACATTTGAAAGAACTAGGAAAACAGCCCGCTTTACAAGTATAATTGTACTAATACAACGGCTTTTTAGTAGCTCAATAATCCATTCAGAGATTTAAAAAACTGAATTACGATTATTGAGCTACTTATTTTTTACGCTATTCACAAACTGCTTTCAAATAGTTAATAATCAATCACCTTTTCCCACCACAAAGAATAGTAAATGTTTTAATTTTGCGGTGCATTTAAACATCCATCAATAATGAGCAACCAACTATCAGATAGAATTAACAGTGTTACCCCATCCGCAACCCTTGAAATGGCCGCAAAAGCCCGTGAGCTTAGAGCTGCAGGAAAAGATATTATCGGACTTAGCCTAGGCGAACCCGATTTCAATACTCCAGATTATATTAAAGACGCTGCCATACAAGCAGTAAATGATGGTTACAATTCGTACACTCCGGTTGATGGTTACGTAGAGTTAAAAGACGCAATCATTACAAAATTCAAAAGAGATAATAACTTAACGTATGACCGTTCACAGCTGGTCGTTTCTACAGGAGCGAAACAAGCATTATATAATGTTGCCCAAGTGGTTTTAAATGATGGCGATGAAGTGGTTTTACCTTGTCCGTATTGGGTGAGCTATAGCGATATTGTAAAATTGGCCGGTGGTGTGCCTGTTGAAGTGGCTACTTCAATCGATACTGATTTTAAAATGACTCCAGAACAGCTGGAGGCTGCAATTACGCCGAAAACCAAAATGCTTTGGTATAGTTCACCTTGTAACCCAAGTGGCTCTATTTATAGCAAGGAAGAATTAAGAGGTCTAGCTGATGTATTGAAGAAGTACCCGCAAATCATTGTTGTAAGTGATGAGATTTATGAACATATTAACTACGGAGTCACCGCACATGCTTCGATGGCCGAATTTGAAGATATGTATGATAGAACAATCACCGTAAACGGGGTTGCAAAAGCCTTCGCCATGACCGGATGGCGTATCGGATACATTGGTGCTCCCGCCTACATCGCTCGTGCTTGCAATAAACTTCAAGGTCAAGTGACTAGCGGTGCAAACTGTATTGCTCAACGTGCTGTAATTACCGCTTTGATTGAGTCACCAAGCCGTGTTCAATTCATGGTTGATAAATTCAAAGAACGCAGGACTTTGATTTTAGACTTGCTTAAAAATATTGATGGATTCAAATGCAACGAGCCAGAAGGTGCGTTTTATGTATTCCCGGATGTTACCGCGCACTTCGGAAAAACCATAAACGGAAAAACCATAAACAATGCATCAGATTTCGCGATGTACTTATTGGAGAATGCTAATGTTGCGACCGTAACCGGAGACGCTTTTGGAAATGGAAATTGTATTCGTATTTCTTATGCAGCCTCCGAAAAAGAGATTCGGGAAGCAGTTTCAAGAATAAAAGCGGCTTTGGCTTAGTTAGAAATTTAATAGGGCAGTTCTTAGATTTCAAATAAATTCTAAGTAACTTTAAACCAACCTATTGAACCTAATACCAAAACGATGAAGACGATGACTTGTATCCAGCTCGGAGGAGCATGCGACACCAAATTTCAAGCAGACACTTTTGAAGAAATGGCTGAACTCAGCAAAAAACATGGTATGGAAATGTTTCAAAAAGGCGACGCAGCACATCTTGAAGCTATGAATACTATGCAAAACTTGATGAAATCCCCAGAGGCAATGCAAGCTTGGTTTGGTGAACGTAGAAGAGAATTCGATGCCTTGCCTGAAGACTAAAATCATTAACTGATTGTCATTAAGTGCGCCTCCAGAAATAAGGGGTTAATAAAATCAATACTGTAAAGAGTTCGAGCCTACCAGCCAGCATTAAGAAACCGCACCACCATTTACCCGCATCTGGCAAGCTATTAAAGTTACTCACAGGGTTCAAACTACCCAAAGCCGGACCTACGTTTCCTAAGGATGATGCCGCTCCTCCAACAGCGGATTCAAAATCCAATCCTAAAAGACCTAATACTAGTGCTCCAATAATAAAAAGTAGCATGTACAGCACAAAAAAGGCAATGATGTTATAGACAATATGTTCCTTTACTGTTTTGTCATTGTACCGCACAGGAATAATTGCATTTGGATGGAGCGTTCTCTTGAACTCTAGTATTCCATTCTTAATGATGAGCAGGTGCCGCATAACTTTAATCCCGCCTGCTGTAGAACCAGCAGAACCTCCTAAGAAAAATAATCCGAAGAAAAAGATGGTCAAGAAAGGCGTCCAACTTGTGAAATCTGCGGTCACAAATCCAGTAGTAGTGACAATCGCGATTACCTGAAAAAGACCATGGCGTATAGAGCTTTCCCCTTCACCCAAAATCATTGGATAATAATCAGAAACTGGAACATTTGCCTGAAAATAAATCACCAATGCAGTGATTATCGTAAACAACAAAATGAACCCAGCATAAAACTTAAATTCCTCGTCGCGAAATACACGTTGTACCTTTCCTTTGAAAGCAAAATAACTGAGAACAAAATTGCTTCCGGCCAAAAACATAAACAGCATTATGATATATTGAATTGCCGGGGTATCATTCCAATGGGCTATACTGGAATTTTTAGTTGAAAAACCCCCTGTCGATAATGTTGCAAGAGAATGGTTAATGGCATCGAAAAAAGACATACCTGCAACACTCAACAATAAAGTTTCCGCAGCAGTATAACCGACATAAATCAACCACAAACGTTTCGCAGTATCCGTAATTCTTGGGTGTAGTTTATCTGCACTTGGCCCCGGGGCTTCAGCGGCAAACAATTGCATTCCGCCAATCCCTAATAAAGGTAAAATAGCAATAGCCAAGACAATAATACCCATACCCCCTATCCAATGGGTAAGACTTCGCCATAATAAAATTCCTTCCGGTAGCGCTTCAATGTCATCAACTATTGATGCTCCGGTTGTGGTATACCCTGAAATTGTTTCAAAAAATGCATTGGTTACACCAGGAATAGCCCCAGTAAAAAGATAAGGTAACATCCCCGAAAGGGACATTACAATCCAACCAAACGTCACAATGATATAACCTTCTTTACGCTGTACTTCCTTTTTATGCTTTCTTGTAGCAAACATAAAAAGCATTCCTGAAAACATTGTACTTATTGCCGCTAAGGTGATATCTAAGGTTGCTCCGTCTTTATAGATGAGACTCACTAAAGCCGCAACGAGCATAAAACCACCATTTACTAGCAGTAGCAAGCCCATTATATGAAGGATGATTTTAGAATTGAGTCGCATGTTACAAGAACAGTCTTTCTATTTTAGCGATAGCATCAGGTAGGCAGCAAACCACAACGCGGTCGCCGGCCTGTATTTCAAATCCACCAAGAGCAATGACCCCTTGGCCATCACGAACGACACCGCCAATGGTGGCCTCTTTTGGAAAATTTAGGTTCCGAATTATATTGCCGGTTACTTTAGAGCCCGATTTTACCACAAACTCTAAAATTTCTGCATTCAAATTATTCAAACGCATCGAGGCCACAACATCACCTTTTCGAATATGTCTAAAAATATTATTCGCGGCTAGCAACTTTTTGTTGATTAAAGTATCAATACCTATGGAATGTGAGAGTTGAAAATAGTCCATATTCTCAACTAGGGCTATTGTTTTTTTGATATGTTTTGATTTAGCAACTAGACAAGACATGATATTGGTCTCAGAATTTCCGGTTACGGCAATGAAAGCATCCATAGATTCAAGACTTTCTTCTTCAAGCAACTCCACATTTCGGCCATCTCCATTAATAACCAATGCGGCAGGAAGATCATCAGCTAAATCAAAGGCCTTTTCTTTATTCTTTTCAATCAACTTAACATTGAATTTTTTGGCACAAAGATCACGTGCGGCCTTAAAGCCGACCTTACTTCCGCCTAAAATCATTACGTTTTTAATTTCTTCTTTTTTCTTTCCGGTAAGTTTATATAGTTCATCAACACCTTCTTTCACTGTAATAAAATATACTTGATCCCCTTCCTTAAAGACAGTGTCACCTCTGGGTATTACGGTATACTGGGTTCCTGACCGTTTCAGCGCAATAGGCATAAAATGAAGTTCTGGGAAAATTGTAGCAGCCTCTTTCACCATCTTGCCTACAAAAGGTGCGGACTTTGGAAGAGACACTCCAACCATAATCAATTGCCCTTCTTCAAATTCGAAAGTATCGTTAAAGGCAGATTTATTAAGAAGTTGCTGAATTTCTGTAGCGGCCAATTCCTCAGGAGAAATCAATTCATCAATACCCAATTCGTCAAACCTAATGGTATCCTTACAGTCCACAAACTCCGTATTTGAAATACGGGCAACCGTCTGCTGACAGCCCAATTGCTTCGCCAGCATACAAAGCGTTATGTTCGTAGTCTCAGAAGAGGTTACACCAATTACCAAATCTGAACTTTCAACACGCGCGTCTTTTAAAACTGCAATTGAAGTAGCATCCCCCCTTAAAACACGAATGTCTAAGTGATTATCAGCATAGGCCAGACTTTCTTTGTCTGTATCAATCAGGGTAATATCTTGTGATTCATAAGAAAGTAGTTTTGCCAAATGGAAACCTACCTCACCAGCACCAGCAATTATAATTTTCATCGAATATTACTATAGTTGTTTGGAAGTAGTTTTAGATGACCACCTCAACTCAGAAAGAAGCATCTTTTGAGACACCTTGGCTTTTTTACAGCTCATTTCAAGAAAAGTTTGCAAAGATTTGCGAGGCAAAATTACATAAATTTTATTACCTCACCACTGCATTTACTCAAGTATTAAACCAAGGGTCAGTCACTTTATTGTACATCAAGAACCAACTGCAATGAAGTGTTATATCGTATCTTTGCAAAAAAATTGCAGTTGATGGCTAAAAAAGTAACTCCGTATAAAGATTCTAATCTTGGAAAAAAGGAACAGGTAACTCAAATGTTCGACACTATTTCCAAAAATTATGATGGCCTGAATCGAGTGATTTCTTTCGGAATCGACATAAAATGGCGAAAGCGGGTTGTTGCCATTTTAAAGAAAAAAAAGCCGCAGTCTATCCTAGATATTGCAACCGGAACAGGAGATTTGGCTATAAAAATGGTAGAAACAGGAGCTAAAAAAATAGTAGGATTGGATATTTCTCCTGGCATGCTAGAAGTTGGAGAAAATAAAGTCAACGAGAAAAAACTACATGAAACTATTGAAATGATAGTGGGTGATAGCGAAAATCTTTCTTTTGATGAAAATAGCTTTGATGCGGTTACTGTAGCTTTCGGCGTTCGTAATTTTGAAACCTTGGAAAAGGGGTTGGCCGAAATTCATCGTGTTCTAAAACCTTCAGGGACTTTTGTAGTTCTTGAAACCTCCGTGCCCACAAAGACTCCTTATAAACAAGGTTATAATTTTCACTGTAAATACATACTTCCATTCGTGGGGCGACTTTTTTCAAAAGATCGTTCCGCATATACCTATTTATCTGAATCAGCGGCTGTTTTTCCACACGGTGAAAACTTCAACAATATTTTGCGCAAAATCGGGTTTATAGAGGTAGAGAATAAACCACAAACGTTTGGAGTTGCATCTATCTATGTAGCTACAAAAGCCTAATTGATTTAGACAGGTGTTTAGACTCTTTTAATTCAACTAAATGAAGCGATTGTTTTTTCTTTTCATGGGGATGTTTCTCCTTGCTCTGCCACTAACGGCGCAGTTTAACGAAAAGCCTGTCCTTAATATCGAGAACAAAGACAAGAAGTTCTTGAACTATGGTTACTACCTTGGATTCAATCAGTATGATTTCAAATTCGACTATAAAAACAATGACCGCGATATTCTAGTGGATAAATCCTTTGGATTTACAGTAGGACTGATTGGTGAAATGCGTCTCAATGAATTTTTGGATCTTCGTTTTGAACCCGGTCTGGCATATAATCTTAGAACGCTTGGTTTTCCGGGTTTTGATGAACCTAGAGATGCACTTCGTGAGGTAAAATCTACCTATATCAACTTTCCCCTACTTTTAAAGGTTAGCACTAGACGTTTGGGTAATTTCAAACCATTTATTATTGGTGGAGGTTCTGCATCTCTAAACTTAGGAAGCAACGAAACTAGCTTGGATGATAATTCATCTGGCACCTTTCGAATGACCAAGTGGGTATATAATTACGAGCTTGGTTTTGGAATTGACTTTTATTTGGAATACTTTAAATTTACTCCGTCAATTCGTGGTGTTTTTGCCATAACTGATGAACTTGTTCCTGACAATGATCCTAATAGTCCTTGGACCGGTAATATTGATGCCTTAAGAACAAGAGGCTTATTTATCAACTTTACGTTTGAGTAATACTCCTTCTAATCCCTTCGGATTTCATTTAACAAAATAGCACTCGCCGTAGCTACGTTAAGACTCTCAGTTGTTTTGTTGCCGTATTGCGGAATTGATATTTTCTTTGACACCATAGCTTCAACTTCATCAGAAATACCATTTCCTTCATTACCTAAGATAATAATTCCTTTTTCAGGAAGGTTGTTTTCATAAACCGATTCTCCATCCATAAAAGCTCCATAAACAGGAATTTTGGACTCCTTTATAAAATCAAGCAGATTTGTATAAAAAATATTCACCCTCGATATAGAACCCATAGTAGCTTGCAAAACTTTAGGATTATAACAATCGACTGTATTTTGGGAACAAACCAAATTATGAATACCAAACCAATCACAAAGACGGATAATGGTTCCAAGGTTTCCGGGATCCCTAACATCATCTAGAACAACAATCCAATCTTTAAAATCTACTTGTTTCGCCTCTGGAATATGAAAAACACCTAACGCCCCATTTGAATTCTTAAGAAAACTCATTTGTTTTAGGTCAGCCATGCTAACTTCTGTCAGAATATCATGAGAAATATCAAAAAGATTTGCATCAACACTAAAGATAGAATAGGGCTTAAAATCAGAATCTAAAAGCTCCTCGATAGCCTTTTTCCCCTCAACAAAAAATAGTCCATGTTGATTTCGGTACTTTTTTTGCTGTAAGCTTCGTATTAGTTTTATTTGGCTTTTAACAAGCATTCCATTAATGTGTTTTTTAATGTATTTTTGATTTCTATGAGGACCCTCTTGCCTATTCAAAAAAGTAGTGCTAAAATAAGCTTAATATTGATAGCCGTGGCAATGACGTCTTGTAACTCTTTGAAAAGAGTAGGTGATGATGAGTTATTGATAAAGCGAAATACTATCTGGACAGATAGCGTGAAAGTAGCAAGCGAGGATATTGAAAGTCTTCTTATTCAAGAACCCAATAGCGACTTATTGGGCTATCAATTGCGATTGAACCTTTATAATTTGGCCAAACCTAATCCTGACTCTTCATATCAAAATTGGCTTATTAAAAACCCTAAAAGAAAACAACGTTTGACCAATTTTCTGTCTGAAAAGCAAGTGAATCGATTGGGAGAGTCATTTATGGTCAAAGGACTAAGTGAATGGCTAAAAAAAATAGGAGAGGCCCCCGCAATTTTGGACACCACCTTAACCAGAAGATCTTTAGAACGTTTGAAAGCATACTACAGCGAAAGAGGATATTTTAACAATACAACCAATTACGATATTGAATTTTTAAAAAGGAAACAACGAGTAGCTGTGAAATACAATATTGAATTGGGCGACCCTTATATGTTAGATTCCGTTTCACATAAAATTGCTTCAAGAGTCATTGATTCGATTTACAATTTAGAAAAGAAAAATTCTTATGTAAAAGCAGGCGAACAATTTGATCTCGAAAATTTCAACAATGAGCGCGAAAGGCTTACCGCAGTTTTTAGAGATAAAGGGGTTTATGATTTTCAAGAAAGCTCTATTAAATATGATGTTATCAGCGATACCACTAAAGCTGGAAATGACCGTAAAATGGACATTGAGCTGTTCATTGACAATCTCAAAAAAAGAGATGAAAATTCGATAACCACCTCAGAATACAAAGTCTTTAAGTTTGACAAAATCAATATCTATTCCGATTACCTTTCTGATGCTAGTGATGGAGAATTAAAATTCGAACGCTTCGGAGATTATACGATTTTCTACAGGGGCAAATTACGCTTCAAACCAAAAACACTGACCAATGCCATTTTCTTTGAAAAAGATAGCATATATCGCGATTTAGATCGTATTCGAACCTTACGTCAAATGACTAGTTTGAATGTTTTCAAATACCCTTCATTAACCTTTATTGAGGATAGCACACGAACAAATTTAACTGCTAACGTTTACCTTGCTACCAAACCAAAATATTCTTTTGCTCCAAGTTTAGAATTTACTCGTTCAGACCTTCGAAAGGCAGGTATTGGACTTGGCGCCTCCTTATTAATTCGAAATGTATTTAAAGGTGCCGAAAATTTAAGTATTTCGGCTAACGGTTCCTTTGGTCTTTTAAGTTCTAAAGCCACTACTGAAGCAGGAAACTCATTTTCTGAAATTGGAGCAGATGTCAACCTGAGCTTTCCTAGAATTTGGTTGCCTTTAATAAACACTGATAGGGTAATTCCCAATTATATGCTGCCGCAGACAAATTTGTCGGTTGGTACTAGTTTTCAAAGAAATATTGGCTTGGACAAACAGACTTTCAATACTACTTTAGGGTATAATTGGGCACCAAACGAATTCAAAAAGAACACCCTTGAGTTATTGAATGTTCAGTTTGTTCGCAATCTAAATAAAAATCGATTTTTTAATGTGTATCAAACCACTTTTGATCGGTTAGATAAAATTGCAAATTCTTTCGATGGTTTTATTGATAGACCAGACCTAAGGCCTGTTGAAGATTTTCCAGAGCTAATCGATCTTTTTAGAATAGAAAATAATAATCCTGATCCAATACTCCGCATTCCTTTTGGAACTGACAGCCTTACAAGCAGTATCCTTAATGGTCAAATACCTGAGGCTACCCCCCTGCAAATACAAGAAGTTTTGAGCATTGAGGAACGACGTCAACGGCTTACTGAAAACAACCTCATATTTGCCAGTAACTACACGTTTAACACGACAAATAGAAAAGGAGTAACCGATAACAGTTTTTCGCAATTCAGATTCAAATTCGAAAGCGCAGGTAATTTTCTTTCTCTATTATCCAATGTCATTCGTTTTGATGAGAATCCTGAAACGCAAGATCGTTTAGTATTCGATGTGCCTTATTCGCAATATGTAAAAACAGAATTTGATTATGTTAAATATTGGGATCTTTCAAGATCAAATGTATTGGCATTCCGAAGCTTTCTAGGTATTGCTGTGCCCTATGGCAATTCAGATAACATTCCTTTTGTTCGAAGTTATTTTGCCGGTGGAGCAAACGACAATCGTGCGTGGCGACCTTATGAACTTGGCCCAGGAAGAACGAACGCAGTCAACGATTTCAACGAAGCCAACTTAAAGCTTGCTTTGACTTTGGAATACCGGTTCCCAATTGCCGGAAACTTCAAAGGTGCACTTTTTGCTGATGCCGGAAATATCTGGAACGTTTTTGATAACGTTGAAGACCCCGAAGCGACATTCAACGGAATCGAATCACTCAAAGATGTAGCACTAGGGTCTGGTTTTGGTATTCGCTATGACTTCACTTATTTTGTGCTTCGTGCTGACCTTGGTTTTAAAGCCTATAATCCTGCACTGGAATCTTCAAAAAGATGGTTTCAGGATTTCTCCTTAGACAATTCGGTCTTACAAATTGGCATTAACTATCCTTTTTAGTATTTTAAGAGTATAACTGAAGCTTGAGAAATGAGGTTTTATCGGTATGCATTCTTACTATTTTTTTCCCTTCAAATTGTAGCACAGGAAAATTTGAGTAAAAATTTGAGGGTACTCCAGCAAAGCCCAATTTTAAAGGAGAAGGTTTTTATACATACTAATAAAACCTCATATTTTCAAGATGACACCATTTGGTTTAAGGCGTATGTTGCAGATACAATTAATTATCCCTCAATTCAAACCACCAAACTATATGTCAACTTACTTGATGAAGAAGGAATCATCATCTATACAAAGAATGTTTACATCGAAGAAGGTTCAGGTTTTGGTCAATTAGAACTAAACGATGCTCTTGAACCTGGCACCTATTATATTCAGGCTTACACCAATTACATGCGAAATTTTGGTGACGATTATTACCATCTAAAGGAAATAAAAATCTTGGGTGAAATCTTAAAAAAAAAGAATCTAGCCAAAACGAACGAATACGACGTGCAATTCCTACCTGAAAGCGGTTACCTTTTAGAAAACGTAAATAATACAATTGGAATAAAGGCATTGTTAAATGATAAGGGGGTGGATTTTTTCGGGGATATTGAGAACTCTAAGGGTGAGTCTGTTTCTACTTTCAATAGTGAACATCTAGGAATGACAAAATGCGAGCTGTTGTATTTAAAGGGAGAGACCTATACCGCCAACATAAGTACTAATGATACGATTTTAAAAATCAAGGTGCCAACTGCAAGAAAAAAAGGCATTCTACTTCATGTAGATGCAAATACTGATGCCAACTACATAAACTTTGATTTAAGCACCAATAAAGCCACATTCGATAATGAAAATTATTCAGATTACAGCCTCCTGTTCCACCAAGATCGTCAAATTATAGATTTGATTTCATTGACAAGATTTGATTCCCTTACCGGAACTATCCGAATGAAAAAGAATCTTTTTTTAAACGGAGTTAATTCAGTAGTTCTTTTCAAAAATGACACTCCTATTTCAGAACGAAAGTTTTTTATTGAAAAGAATCAAAAAAATACCATCGTTGAAATTGAGAAAACAGGTATAGAAAATGATTCTGCAATTTATAAGCTAAATGTTAGTAGTGGAAAGGTTTCCATAGAAGCAAATCTAAGTGTTGCAGTACTTCCGGAAAACTCAAAAGCTTTAAATGAAAAACAAAATATTCAAAGCGCCTTTTTATTAACCCCTTTTTTAAAGGGACGCATAGAAAATCCTGCTTATTACTTCAACTTTAAAAACAAAAAAAGAAAAGAACACCTAGACCTTTTACTACTTACTCAAGGATGGACTCAATACAGCCTTCCTGAAATGATTGACGACCTAAACCCCAAACCAATTTACAAGTTTGAATATGGTTTTAATTTAAAGGGACGGTTAGAATCCCCAGTAGAATATGATTCCATAGCTTTAATAAGGGATGATTTTCAAATCGTTAAAAAAGTAAATTTAGAAAATGATTACAGCTTCACTTTCTCTAATCTGCTACTTTATAAACAAGATACAACCAAGGTTGCTTTTATTGATTCTTTTGGTAAAGTCATTAAACCACAAAAAATAGTTTATGATAGCTTGGAACAAAAAGATATTCCTCCACTCAAAATTTCGTTTGAAAAGAAATACAGTTTATCGAAAAGAATTCCCCAAAACGAATCTAATCCTCCGAAAACACAAATACCAAAGTCTCTAGAGGGAGAAACAACTTTGACCACTCTCGATGGTACAATAACCCTTGATGAAGCCATTATTATAGAAAAAAAACGAAGTAAGCAATATTTGGAAAGACGAAAGATTATCGAAAAGTATAAATCTGTCGTTTTAGATATTGGTAGATATTACGATATACCCATTCCTGAAGTATACAGAAATTACGACCATGAATTTCTTCAATATTTAAAGTCTCAAGGAATGAGAGAAGTAAGAGACAATTCATTGAATATTACTTATTTTGTAAGTCCGACATCTCGTGAAATCATAGTGTTCATTGATGGTAGGCTCATTCTAAGAGATGAAGTGTCAGGGCTGAATATACATATGTCAGAAATCGAAAATGTATTGGTTTCCAGTTCTGGAATTATCAATGGTAAATTAGTAAGAACGCCTATCTATCAAATATTCACTAAAAAAAAATTTGGTGATCAATTAATAGATTTATTCGATGAATACAAAATAAGAAATGGTTACGATGCCTCGAAAAAGTATTACAGTCCTATTTACACTTCTGGACAGTCACGACAAGGCAAAAACCTAGAAATCGATTGGAAACCATCCATAAAAACAAATAGAAAAGGCGAAGCGAATTTTAAAATCTCAAAAGATCATAAGAACAAAAAGATACTTTTTTCAATTCAAGGTTTTTCAGAAAAAGGACATTTAATATCTAAAATAATAACTATAGAATAAGTTGTTTTTTTGGGCTCTACTTTCTTGGGCCATGTTTATTTTATTACTTTTGCCCATTAATAAAACAAACAACTAAACATAGAATTAGTATGGCTCATAATATAAAACCAGGAGTTGCCACAGGTGATGAAGTTCAAGAGATTTTCAACTATGCTAAAGAAAAGGGCTTTGCCCTTCCTGCAGTAAATGTAATCGGTTCAAATACCATTAATGGAGTATTGGAAACTGCTGCTACTTTAAATGCGCCAGTCATCATTCAATTTTCAAACGGTGGAGCTCAGTTCAATGCTGGTAAAGGTTTATCCAATGAAAATCAAAATGCAGCTATTCAAGGTGCAGTTGCAGGGGCAAAACACGTACATCAACTTGCCGAAGCTTACGGCGCAACTGTAATTTTACACACAGATCACTGTGCTAAAAAACTCCTTCCTTGGATTGATGGATTATTAGATGCCAGCGAAAAACATTATGCTGAAACTGGCAAGTCTTTGTTTAGTTCGCATATGATAGACCTTTCTGAAGAACCTATTGAGGAGAACATTGAAATCTGTAAAGGCTATTTGGAAAGAATGGCAAAGATGGATATGACTCTTGAAATCGAATTAGGAATTACTGGAGGTGAGGAAGACGGAGTTGACAATTCTGATGTTGACGATTCAAAATTATATACACAACCAGAAGAAGTAGCTTATGCATATGAGGAGCTTTCAAAGGTAAGTCCTAGGTTTACCGTTGCCGCTGCTTTTGGTAATGTTCACGGAGTTTACAAACCAGGAAACGTAAAATTGACGCCTAAAATCTTAAAAAATTCCCAGGAATATATCTCTGAAAAATATGGAGTAGAACACAATCATATTGATTTTGTTTTTCATGGTGGTTCTGGTTCTACTGTCGAAGAAATTCGAGAGGGTATTAGCTACGGAGTTATCAAAATGAATATCGATACGGATTTACAGTATGCCTTCCTTGCCGGTGTTAGAGATTATGTTCAAGACAATAAAGATTATTTACAGTCTCAGATAGGAAATCCTGAAGGAGCTGATGAACCAAATAAGAAAAAGTATGATCCAAGAGTTTGGTTACGCGCAGGAGAACAATCATTCGTTGAGCGTTTGAAAAAAGCTTTCGAAGACTTAAACAATGTCAATACACTTTAATTTTTTTGTAAATTTCCAAATCTAAATTGATTACTTATGTCAGCATGGTTTAAGCGAAAGGAAAAAGGAATACAAACAGCGACAGAGGAAAAGAAAGACACACCTAAAGGTCTTTGGTACAAATCACCTACCGGAAAGATTGTAGAATCTGAAGAT
Source organism: uncultured Flavobacteriaceae bacterium (assembly GCA_947500435.1). Taxonomy (GTDB): domain Bacteria; phylum Bacteroidota; class Bacteroidia; order Flavobacteriales; family Flavobacteriaceae; genus Maribacter_C. The sequence goes on along the minus strand of CANMRV010000006.1, from coordinate 188,496 downwards.
CTAGCGAAGAATTTTTATGTTAGTCCAGAGGATGATTATCACGTTCGTATTGGTAGTAAAGAATATTTTGAGATTCTTTTTGACGATAATAAATTCAAAGAGCTTGATGCGAAGTTGACATCAAAGGATCCACTAAAGTTTGAGGATACCAAAAAATATGACGACAGACTAAAAGCTGCCCAAAAGAAAACAGGACTTAAAGACGCAGTCAGAACCGGATTCGGGAAATCACTGGGAAAAGACATAGTCATCTCCTGTATGGATTTTAATTTTATTGGAGGTTCAATGGGAAGTGTCGTTGGAGAAAAAATTGCTCGCGGTATCGATTATGCTATCAAAAAGAAGGTTCCATTTGTAATGATTTCCAAATCGGGAGGTGCACGAATGATGGAAGCTGCACTTTCATTGATGCAATTGGCCAAAACATCGGCGAAGCTAGCACAATTAGCGGAAGCAGGTTTACCTTATATTTCATTATGTACAGATCCAACAACAGGAGGTACTACTGCTTCCTATGCTATGTTGGGCGATATTAATATTGCCGAACCCGGTGCCTTGATAGGTTTTGCCGGACCACGAATTGTAAAAGATACTACAGGAAAAGACCTACCAGAAGGTTTTCAATCTTCCGAATTCTTAAAAGAACATGGTTTCTTGGATTTTATCTCACATCGTCGAGATTTGAAAAAGAAAATCAATTTGTACATTGATTTGATTCAGAATAATCCAGTGAGGTCCGCAAGTTAGTCTGGTTTGAGTGAAATATTTTTTAATCGCTATTTTGTAATGAACTATTGCAAATAGCGATTAATTATTTAAAGGATATACTTATGAAGCTATCCATATCTTCTTTCCTAATAGTATTGGTTCTTTGGATGACCTGTTGTTCTTCTTCCGATAATACTGTTGACCCAAATATCGGGCAGGAAGAAGTAGAAATCCAGGAGACCACCGGGGGAGTTGCTGAAGTGACTGAAGTTTCCGTGTCAGGTAGCGAAAATCAATATACCTTTAGCGTTACCATTTCTAGTCCTGATTTAGGCTGTAATCAATATGCCAATTGGTGGGAAGTCATCGATTTAGATGGAAATCTACTATACAGAAGAATTCTTGCCCATAGCCACGTCAATGAACAACCTTTCACTCGCTCTGGCGGACCAGTTGCGATTTCAGAAGATACCGAAGTTTATATCAGAGCCCATATGAATACAACTAGTTACGGAAGTAGAGTTTTTGAAGGTTCTGTTTTTGCTGGTTTTACTTCCGAAAACTTAGATGTTGAGTTTGCTAAGGCTCTCGAAGATATTGCACCTTTGCCGGCTAGGTGTGATTTTTAAGCACCAAAGAATTGCTCTTATAGGTGCGCGCCCTAAGTACTTAGCAATCAATATATCTTTAAAATACATTCGCACACCTGAAGTTTTTGATGCTGCTTTTTTTCAACATCACCAAAGCGCGCGAACATATTTTATTCTTCTTTTATATTAGAATGGAAACTTTGGAGGGAATTTTTTATGGAATCTTCTTAAAATAACTTCCTCGGTTGTACCATCAGGATAGGTTAAGGTTCCCGTAGCGTCGCAGCTGCCATCGCCAAAATCAAGGCTAGCGCCTAAGTCATTTCTTGAAATCTCTACAACTCCGCTAACTATAAATCTGCAAGCCATTTCTCTTCGTAGCGGATCAACGATCTCTTTCTTGAAAACATTCCCAAGTTTTCCTTTATACGTCGCCATTCCTGAAATCAAGAAAACATTGTCTCCCCAAAAACCTGATCCATAACCTTCTACCCACTCTCTAGTTCTACTAGCGGAGTACTCTACAGTCTCACCTTCGGGCCATTCAGCATCAAAATTGGCATCAGCAACCGATTGCGGATTACCATTGTCATTGGCACGGGTACGAGCAATATTGGCATTTCCTTCTACTGCCACGCTATTAAAAGTGAAGTCCTCCAAAGATATGCTTAACATTTTTGTAGCAAGCTCCATATCTTTTGAGTATGTCAAAATGATGATTCCACTTAAAATATTACCATTGCGCAATTCGCATCCCTCTCCAAAATCGATAGTCTTCTCCTTGCTTGTATCAGTTACAACAGTAGTAATTGTAACACAATCGGGAAGATAATCTGATGTGAATGTTGATTTAGAGAAAAATGAAATTTCATCAATACTATAAATATCTTCAGCTAAAACAGTAATCTCCTCAGCAATTAACTCCACCTCGTCACTTGAATGAAGTTCTGCGATACTAAGCACTTCACTATTTGCAAGATTATCAACAATTTCTGTCGATTCATTTTTAGTACAGGAAACAATAAATAAGCATGTTGCCAATAACAGTCCTGTACAACTAAACATTCCAAAATTCTTTTTCATAACAATTTTTTTTAAAGTTTGTTGATATGTGACCTTTATAAAAACCAAAGGTTTAATCGGGGGCAAAATAATTTTGCAATCATTGTGAATTCTATCCTAAAACATTCAAAGTGTAAAAAACCCTACTTGCATGCCATTTCGGATATTTATTGAAAAATATCATCAACGCAGCATTTATGGGAGGTATGGAGGTCCTAACCGTGCAAAAAGATCCGGTAAGTTAATTAGGAAGAATAAAAAAAATATTTTTATCTTTGCAGCCTGATTGAAAATCAGTCAGATACATAATAATCATTTACAATAATATTTGCATGTACTTAACAAAAGAAGTAAAAGCCGAAATTTTTAAGAAACACGGTGGAAAAGCAGAGAACACAGGTTCTACTGAAGGTCAAATCGCATTGTTTACACATCGTATCAATCACTTGACCGGACATCTTAAAAAAAACCACAAAGATTTTAACACAGAACGATCTTTGGTGAAGTTGGTAGGTAAAAGAAGAAGTCTTCTAGATTATATGATGAAAAACGATATTGTAAAGTATCGTGAGCTCATTAAAGAATTAGGTATTAGAAAATAATATTCATAGGGGCTGAAAATTTTCAGCCCCTAATTGTATACTGAACTCGTTTCAGTATCTGTTTATAAATTTCAAAGTCCTCAGAACATCGAGGCAAAACTAAAAGCTGCACACAGTTTTTCATTGGTCGAGTGCTTTCAGCACACACAACAACACAACCTTCCGGTCTCAACATCCGGATGACCATTGTTTAACAGTCCGCCCATTGGCGGATACAAATCAATTTTATGATTCCAAAAGTATTTAGAGAGGTCATAGACCTTGGTGACGGTAGGGAAATTTCTATCGAAACCGGAAAATTAGCAAAACAGGCACATGGCTCTGTTGTTGTGCAATCAGGAAAATGTATGCTCTTGTGTACCGTAGTTTCCAACTACGAACAAAAAGATCTTGATTTTCTTCCTTTAACGGTTGATTACCGTGAAAAATTTGCGGCCGCTGGACGTTATCCGGGTGGATTCTTCAAAAGAGAAGCAAGACCAAGTGATGGTGAAGTGCTGACAATGCGTTTAGTGGATCGTGTATTGCGTCCGTTATTCCCGAAAGATTATCACTCTGAAACTCAAGTGATGATCCAGTTGATGTCTCATGACGATGATGTTATGCCAGATGCCATGGCTGGTTTAGCCGCCTCTGCCGCGATTCAATTATCAGATTTCCCATTTGAATGTGCTATTTCTGAAGCAAGGGTAGGACGTGTTAATGGTGAATTCATTATCAATCCAACATTCGCCCAGTTAGCGGAATCTGATATCGATATGATGATCGGTGCTTCTGCCGACTCTGTTATGATGGTTGAAGGTGAGATGGATGAAATTTCTGAAGAAGAAATGACGGAAGCTATCAAATTTGCACACGAAGCAATTAAAGTACAATGTGCTGCACAACTTAGATTAGCCGAAGCTTTCGGAAAGAAAGAAGTTCGTGAATATCCTGAAGAAAGGTCAGATGAAGACCTAGCTAAAAAAGTTCATGACATGGCGTACGATAAAGTATATGCCATTGCAAAAGCGGGATCTGCGAAGCATGAAAGAAGTGCGGCTTTTTCTGAAATAAAAGAAGAAATCAAGGCCACTTTTTCTGAGGAAGAATTAGAAGACTATGGTGGATTAGTTTCCAAGTATTACCGTGCTGCTGAAAAAGCTGCGATTCGCGACCTTACCTTAAATGAAGGTCAGCGTTTAGATGGTCGTAAGACTGACGAAATCAGACCAATTTGGTGTGAGGTAGATTACCTACCATCTGTTCATGGCTCGTCTATCTTTACACGTGGAGAAACACAAGCTTTGGCAACAGTAACTTTAGGAACATCTAGAGATGCTAACCAAATAGATATGCCTTCTCAAGAAGGTGAAGAGCGTTTCTATTTGCACTATAACTTCCCTCCTTTCTGTACTGGAGAAGCAAGACCTATTCGTGGAACATCTCGTAGAGAAGTCGGTCACGGTAACTTAGCACAACGTGCACTTAAAGGAATGGTACCTGAAGATTGTCCTTATACGGTAAGGGTTGTATCTGAAGTATTGGAATCCAACGGTTCTTCTTCTATGGCAACGGTTTGTTCAGGAACTATGGCACTTATGGATGCCGGTGTTCAATTGAAAAAACCAGTTTCTGGTATCGCAATGGGATTAATTTCTGATGCTGATTCTGGAAAGTATGCTGTACTATCTGATATCTTGGGTGACGAAGATCACTTAGGTGATATGGACTTTAAAGTAACAGGTACCGCAGACGGTATTACAGCATGTCAAATGGACATTAAGGTAAAAGGATTATCGTACGAGATTCTTGTAAATGCATTAAAACAAGCTCGTGATGGGCGTCTACATATTTTAGAGAAACTAACGGATACCATCCCTGCTCCAAATGCAGATGTGAAGAGTTATGCACCTAAGATGGTGACTAGACGTATTCCTAATGAATTTATCGGTGCCATGATTGGTCCTGGTGGAAAAGTTATACAAGAACTTCAGAAAGAAACAGGAACAACTATCGTTATTAACGAAGACCCTGTAACAGAAGAAGGTATTGTTGAAATTTTAGGTACAGGTCAAGAAGGTATTGATGCAGTAATCGCTAAAATAGATTCTGTAATGTTCAAGCCAGAAGTTGGTAGCGTATATGAAGTGAAGGTAATCAAGATGTTAGATTTTGGTGCTGTTGTCGAATATATGGATGCTCCAGGAAACGAAGTCTTATTACACGTATCTGAATTAGCTTGGGAACGCACAGAAAATGTTTCTGATGTTGTGAACATGGGCGATGTTTTTGATGTGAAATATTTCGGTTTAGACAAACGTACTCGTAAGGAAAAGGTTTCGCGTAAAGCGCTTTTAGAAAAACCTGAAGGATATGTTGAAAGACCACCACGTAGTAACGATAGAGATCGTGGTCGTGGAAGAGACAACAGAGATCGCAAACCTAGAAGAGACTAAAATAAATAGCTCAATCTATATTTTCAAAAAGCTCCAATGTATATGTTGGAGCTTTTTTTGTGCCTTTTAACGGTTAAATAAACTTTTTTTCACCGTTTTGTAACATTTAGAAGATTTGTACGTATAAGTATATGCAGTCTATTAAATTATGAATTTAATCCCCGAAAATGAGACAGCTTAAGATTACAAAACAGGTCACTAATAGAGAGACCGCATCTTTGGACAAGTACTTGCAAGAAATCGGCAAGGTTGACTTGATTACTGCAGATGAAGAAGTAGAATTGGCACAACGTATCAAGGCAGGCGACCAGATCGCTCTTGAAAAACTTACAAAAGCCAATCTTCGATTCGTAGTATCGGTTGCAAAGCAGTACCAAAACCAAGGCCTTACTCTGCCAGATTTAATCAACGAAGGAAACTTAGGGTTGATTAAAGCGGCACAACGTTTTGATGAAACTCGTGGTTTCAAATTTATCTCTTACGCCGTATGGTGGATTCGTCAATCTATCTTACAGGCCTTAGCTGAACAATCTCGTATTGTTCGTTTACCATTGAACAAAATTGGTTCAATCAACAAGATCAACAAAACTTTTGCCTTTTTAGAGCAAGCGCATGAACGTATGCCTTCGCCTGAAGAAATTGCAAAAGAATTAGATATGACGGTTGAAGACGTAAAACAATCTTTGAAAAATTCAGGTCGTCACGTATCGATGGATGCTCCATTGATCGCTGGTGAAGATTCAAACCTATATGATGTACTTCGTAGTGGTGAATCTCCAAACCCGGACCGTGAATTGTTACACGAATCTTTACGTACTGAAATCGAACGCGCTTTAGAAACTTTAACGCCTAGAGAAGCAGATGTTATTCGTCTTTATTTCGGTTTGGCCGGACAACATTCTATGACCTTAGAAGAAATTGGTGAAACTTTTGATCTTACAAGAGAAAGAGTTCGTCAAATTAAAGAGAAAGCAATTCGCAGATTAAAGCATACTTCAAGAAGTAAAATCTTGAAAACTTATCTCGGATAGTACAGTATAGCATAGAATTTCTACGATTTAGCTGTTAAAATCTCCTTAAATTGGAAATTTGGCATATAAATTGTAATTTTACAAGTAACAACAGTTTATCATGACTGTTCGTTTTTTGATTGATGAATAAACTCCGGCTGATTACCGGAGTTTTTTCATTTTATAGATTCAGTGAAAGCTGTAAAGAAAGTAGACACATTTACGATACAATTAGTAGTCTACACTAGTTTTATTTTATGTATTTTCAAATCCATGGATAAAAAACAGGAACAACCCAACAACCCACTTCATGGTGTAAAATTGGTTGATATTTTAGAATACCTTACCCAAAACTACACATGGGAAGATCTTGCCGGACAGGTAAACATCAATTGCTTTAAAAGCAATCCTTCCATTAAATCCAGCCTAAAATTTCTTAGAAAAACTCCTTGGGCACGGGAAAAAGTAGAACACTTATACTTACAATCCATCAAAAAATAATGGCATTTAATATTGTTCTTATAGAACCTGAAATTCCCAATAATACAGGTAATATTGGCAGATTGGCGTTAGCCACAGGCTCTAATCTACATCTAGTAAAACCCTTCGGATTTGAACTAACCGATTCCCGATTAAAACGAGCCGGGTTAGACTATTGGAAGCATATTTCTGTGTTTATTTACGAAAGCATTGAGGAGTTTTATAAAATTCATAAAGAAAAGAATTTGGTTTATTTCTCAAGTCATGGTAATCAAGACCATTGGTTAATTGACTTTAAGGACGATATGTTTTTGGTTTTCGGAAAAGAATCTGTCGGTCTATCCGCGAAAATCATTCAAGACAATCCAAACAGGCTTTACAAGATTCCTTTGTACAGCGAACATATTCGGAGTTTGAATTTGGCAAATGCAGTTGGTATTGCAGTTTATGAAGGTTTGAAAAGTATTCGTTAAACATCCTTTTTCAACAATCCGTCACAATTTTGATTGTCCCGTTTTTGCTATCCTAGTTTTCACTATTTTTATAAGGAACCTCTCATTCCAAATATTATGTACAAAATCACGACCATCCTATTAGTCATCAGCTGTGTTTTACTTTCCTGTAAAAATGATACAACCGAAACATCTCCTGAAGAGCAAAACAAAGAAATCGCATTCAACCTTCCCGAAGGTTTTGTCTTAGAAGATCTTTACCAACCCAGTGAAAATGAACAAGGTTCATGGGTGGCCTTGGCACAAGGACCAAATGACATTATATATGCCTGCGACCAATACGGAAAAATATACTATTTCAACGCACCCGCAATTGACCAAGAATTAAAACCGGAAGACGTCCACGCGCTGGACCTAGATATTGGAGAGGCACATGGCATGATGTGGGCTTTTAACAGTCTTTATGTTGCCGTCAATAAAAGATGGAAGGATGATGTGCCGGATGAAGAAGAAAACGGTAGTGGTATTTATCGAATAACCGATAACAATCATGATGGTCAACTGGATAAAGTTGAGATGCTTCTAAAGCTAGATGGTGCAGGCGAGCATGGCCCACATAGTTTTGTGCTATCACCTGACGGAAAAGAAATCTATTTCATTGCAGGGAATCACACCTTGGTTCCAGATGTTGTAAAAGAAAATAGTCGACTACCAACCAACTGGGGAGAAGATAATTTATTTAAACCCTATTTGGATGCACGTGGACATGCCAACGACATAAAAGCTCCAGGTGGATGGATTTGCAAATTTAATCCCGAGGGAACCGATTGGGAACTTATTTCTGCAGGATACCGAAACCCTTTTGACATGGCCTTCAATGAAGACGGAGAACTTTTCGCTTATGACGCCGATATGGAATGGGATATAGGAATGCCTTGGTATCGCCCAACCCGAATTTGTCATGTAACAAGCGGCAGTGAATATGGTTGGCGTACAGGTTCAGGAAAATGGCCAGCTTATTATCCGGATGCTTTGCCTGCAGTTCACAATCTCGAACAGGGTTCACCGACTGCAGTCCTTTCAGGAGCTGAATTAGATTTCCCAGGAAGTTATAAAAACGGAATCTTCGTAATGGACTGGAGCTTCGGAACCCTATACTTCGCTGATTTAAAACCTGAGGGAAGCAGTTATACCGCCGAACGCAAAGAATTTCTTTCGGGTACTCCCCTACCTCTTACCGATATGATTGCCGGTGCTGATGGTAATCTATATTTTGCTTCGGGAGGTCGAAGAATCGACTCACATTTATTCCGACTTCGGTATACCGGTTCTGATTCCAAAGCACGTCAAGCAGTTGTTGACTCTAAAACGGAAGAACTAAGGAAATTGCGGCAAAGTCTTGAAAAATACCATTCGGAAGTGTCGCCAGAAGGAATTCCAATAGCTTGGGCAAACTTAGACCATGAGGATACTCATATTCGCTATGCTGCAAGAATTGCATTAGAGCATCAACCCGTAGACCAATGGTTCAATAAATTCCTCGCAGAAAAGGAATCTACAAAAATCATTGAAGCAAGCATCGCCTTAGCAAGACAAGCGGATAAATCAATGCAATCCAAAATCCTAAAAAAACTAAGCTCGGTAACTTTAGAAGCGCAATCAGCCCAACACCAATTGAATATGTTACGGAGCTATGAGTTGCTCTTTATACGAATGGGTGAACCAAATACGGCTGAAAAGAATGCAACTGCTAGAAAGCTAAAATCTTATTTCCCACATGCCAGTAATGAAATGAATCGGGAACTCGGACAACTACTCCTATATTTAGATACGGACGGAATTACAGAAGGATTAGTAGCACTACTTGACAAACATACCAAAGAAGGCACCACACTTTCTAAAGACTTCCTATCCCAGGAAATCACGGAACGTAGTGAACAGTATGGGCCGTTAATTCGAGAAATTCTGGATAAAATGCCGCCAAGTGAAGCCATTTACTACGGAGTCCTTTTGAGCCATGCAGATAAGGGTTGGACCAAGGAAGCTCGTGAAAAATATTTTAATTGGTTTTACGATGTACTAAATTCAAAAGGCGGATTGAGCTTTAAACCCGGTATGGAAAATATTCGTTTAGCAGCAATGAAAAATGTTCCTGACGATGAGAAAGAATATTTTCAAGAAATGTCGGGTGTTTACTCTCCATCAACTGCAATTGCTGAATTACCACAACCTATAGGTCCAGGAAATGAATATGGAGGTCGAGAAATCGGGCAAATGGTTTGGGGCGATGAACTGGCGGATTACCAAGTAGATTATGAAAAAGGAAAGCGCGCCTTTCAAGCTGGCATGTGTATTTTATGTCACAGAATGAGAGGTGAAGGAGCTGCCGTTGGGCCAGATTTAACGCAGGCCCATACGAAATTCAATAACTATGAAATGTTGTTCGCAACGTATAGTCCGAATGATGAAATCTCAGATCAATATGCCAATACTTTATTTCATTTAAAAGATGGTAAAAAAATATCGGGGCGCATCAAATCAGAGAATGATGGTACGGTTATCTTAATGCCTAACCCGTTTAATGAAAGTTATACGGTAGATGTAGCTAAAGAAGATATTAACAAAAGAGAACCATCACCTCTGTCGCCAATGCCTTCAGGACTTTTAAACCGCTTAAACCCAAAGGAAATTAAAGACCTTTTTGCATATATGAAGGCAGGCGGTGATGAAAGCCATGAAGTTTATCAATCAAAAATAGAATTATAATAATTGGATAAAGAACAAGCATATATCTTAGGTGCAGATGAAGAAGAACTTTTCAGGCTAGGCGTGCAACACCAAGTCTGGGCGGAAGAAGCACAACGGGGATGGCGTTTGGCGAATTTTAGTTCAGGACAAACATTTCTTGATTTAGGTTGCGGACCAGGCTATTGCACCAAAGAACTTTCGTTTCTCGCAGGTGAGAAAGGCAAGGTAATCGCAATAGATAAATCAGAGAAGTATATTAAATTCTTAAATAAAGTTGCCAACCAATATAGTTTGAATATTGAGACTATTCATGGCGATTTTGACGAAATGAAATTGCAACCGAATAGTATAGATGCCATGTATTGCAGATGGGCCTTAGCATGGATTCCAAACCCCAAGGAAATACTTCAAAAGGTTACCGCTGCATTGAAACCAGGTGGAAAAATGGTAATTCAAGAATACTATGATTGGGGTTTATTGCAAACTGAACCCAGAAAAGAAGCGCTTGCCAAAGCGATTAGTATGGCATTAAAAAGTTTTAAAGATTCAGATAATGAAATCGACATAGGAAGACATTTACCAACTATACTTCCTGAACTTGGTATGAAAGTAATCGGCCTTAGACCAATGGCAAAAATGGCCACTCCAAAAAACGGAGTCTGGCAATGGCCCAAAACCTTCTTTCAAAGCTACTTTCCTCGACTCGTACCTCAAAAATATCTCACTCCAGAAGAAGTTAACGAAGCACTTGTTGATTTGGAAGAATTGGAAAAAACTGATGGGGCAACCATATGCCCCTGCTTGATGGTTGAAGTTATTGCGGAAAAAATCTAATCAAAAGGGATATGAAAAAAATTGGAGTAGTTCTAATGGCCTTGGTCGTTCTGTCTAACTGCCGGAAAGCAAAAAAAGAAGAGGTAGCTTCCTCCAAACCTCAAATCGATTTTCTATCCCCTTTGGGAAAGGAAATTACCCTGCCAGAACCTTCCAAAAAATCATTGGACCAATATACAATGGCCAAGGAAGATTATGAGAAAAATCCTGATGATGTAGATAAGATAATCTGGTATGGAAGAAGAACCGCGTATTTAGGAAAATATGAAGATGCCATAGCGTTATACGCTCAGGGAATCAAGGGGTTTCCAGAAGATGCTAGGTTGTATCGACATCGCGGCCACCGTTATATCTCCCTCCGAAAATTTGATGAGGCTATTGCTGATTTGGAAAGGGCTGGTCAACTAATTGAAGGAACTGAAAATGAAATCGAACCTGACGGAATGCCCAATGCAATGAACATTCCTGTTAGCACCTTACATGGAAATATTTGGTATCATTTAGGTCTAGCATATTACCTAAAACATGATTACGAAAAAGCCTTTGAAGCCTATACAAAATGTAGAGCTTCAGGAAAGCTTCCTGATAATATCGTTTCAAGCACGCATTGGCTTTATATGATACAAAGACGTCTGGGTGATTCGGTATTGGCTTCTAAAATGCTTGATCCAATTGAAGCTGAAATGGATGTCATTGAAAATCAAAGCTATCATGAACTTTGTAAATTATATAAGGGCCTGATTCCTGTGGATTCCCTCTTACAAACAAAAACTGGTACTCCTTCCAACGACGCTGTTAAATATGGGGTGGCCAACTGGTATTTCTACAATGGTAACAGGGAAAAAGCAAAGCAAATGATGAGTAGTTTAGTCGAGAGCAAATCTTGGAGTTCCTTTGGTTACATAGCAGCTGAAAGCGACCTTATTGAATACTTTAATCCAAGTCCTAATTAAATAGCTGTTTCCTATATAGCAACACATTCTTTTACTAAATTTAGAGGGCTTTTCAAATTCCAGTTTAACCAACCAAAAGAAACGCAATATGAAAACGTATTTTAAAATACTTCTGATTGCCGTATTTATAGGAAGTGCTCAATCGGTTACCTCTCAAAAAAAATCAAAAGCCAAAACCAGTCCAACCTCAACAGTGGACAAATCCTTTTATGAAGGATTGGAATGGCGGAATATCGGTCCGAACCGCGGTGGACGTTCCTTAGGAGTTGCTGGAAGTCCCGGAAGACCTAACGAGTACTACTTCGGAGCCACTGGCGGTGGGCTTTGGAAAACCGTAGATGGTGGAACCGAATGGAAAGCAGTAACTGATGGACAAGTAACGAGTTCATCCGTCGGAGCTGTGGCAGTTGCAGAAACCAATCCTGATATAGTTTACATTGGAATGGGTGAAGTACAACTGCGTGGAAGTATTACCCAAGGGGATGGCGTATATAAAACCAAAGACGGAGGTAAAACTTGGCGACATCTAGGTCTGAAAGAAACCCAAGCGGTTGCACGAATTCGTATTCATCCTACAAATCCTGATATTGTTTACGTAGCAGCTTTGGGTCACCCTTATGGTGATAATCAAGAACGTGGTGTATTCCGAAGTACAAATGGTGGAAATTCCTGGGAAAAAGTTTTATATGTGAGCCCCAAAGCAGGAGCTGTAGACCTCATCATCGACCGAAATAATCCAAAAGTATTGTATGCAAGTACTTGGGAAGTACAACGTAAGGCCTGGAAAATGTGGGGTGGTGGTGGCGACTCCAAACTATGGAAGTCAATTGATGGCGGCGATACATGGACAGATTTAACAAGCAACTCTGGAATGCCCGCTCCACCCATTGGAAAAATAGGAGTTACCGTTTCTCCTGCGGATTCCAATAGAGTTTGGGCAATTGTAGAAGCCAATGAAGGTGGTGTTTTTCGTTCCGAAGATGGTGGTAAAACTTGGGAGCGATCCAATGATGAACGTAAACTAAGACAGCGTGCTTTTTACTACTCTAGAATTTATGCTGACCCTTGGGACAAAGAAACCGTCTATTGCTTAAATACAGGATTTTACAAATCCACCGACGGAGGAAAAACTTTTGACACAACCATTAAAGTACCTCATGGTGACAATCACGATTTATGGATTGACCCGAATAATCCCGACCGTATGATTAACTCGAACGATGGTGGTGGAAACGTAAGTATTAATGGAGGAAAAAGCTGGACGGAACAAGATTACATTACCACACAATTTTACCATGTCATGACCACTAGTGATGTTCCGTATCATGTGGCTGGCGCACAACAAGACAACAGTACTTTGGCCATGCCCAGTGATGGTTGGAGCCATAGACAAGCGCGCGGACCAAATCATGGCTGGTACTATGCTGTAGGCGGTGGCGAAAGTGGCTGGATTACCCAACATCCTGAAAACAAAGACATTTTTTATGCAGGAAGTCAAGGCGCGCTCTTGACGCGATATGACCGAAGTAATGGGCAAACTAGAGATATTCAAGTTTATCCACGTTTCTTTTCTGGAGAGCCGGCAAGTGCACTTCCTGAAAGATGGCAATGGACCTTCCCTATCATGTTCGCCCCCCAAGATTCAAAAGTAATGTACACCTGTTCACAGCATGTTTGGAAAACAACGGATGATGGACAATCGTGGGAGAAAATCAGTCCTGATTTGACCTATGCTGACCCTGAAACATTGGGTAAAACAGGAGGAATAATTACTATGGATATGAACGGCCCTGAAATTTATGCTACCGTATTTGCCTTGGCACCTTCCTCCCATGATATCAATACGATTTGGGCGGGTTCTGATGATGGGAAAATTCATATCACAAGAGATGGTGGGAAAAATTGGGAAGATATCACTCCGAAAAACCTCCCTAAATTCTCAAGAGTCAGCATCATTAATGAATCAAAACATCGTCCAGGGACATTATTTGTTGCGGCAAATCGCTATCAAGTAGACGACCGTCAACCCTACGTTTTCAAAACACATGATTACGGCAAAACATGGACAAAGATTATCAACGGAATAGAAGATGGCCATTTTGCTCGTGCTGTTCGAGAAGACCCTGTTCGTCAAGGATTATTGTTCTTGGCCACAGAGCATGGAGTATACTTTTCCATGGATGATGGAGGACTATGGCAAAGCTTACAATTGAAACTTCCTGATACGCCAATTCGCGATTTAGTGGTAAAAGACAATGATGTGGTCTTAGGTTCCCACGGACGAGGATTCTGGATTTTAGATGATATCCAACCTCTTCGCCAGTACAAACCTGAAATGAAAAATCAGTCAGCGGTATTGTTTGAACCTGCAAATGCGATTCGCGGTATTGGCAATGCATCGATTCAGTATTACCTAAAGGAGCAGCAGGATACCATCACCTTCGAGATTTTGGATGCCAATGACAAATTGATAAATACTTTTACAGGAAGCAAACCAAAGTATGAAGTTGACCCTGACTTGCCTTGGTGGCAAAAGGGAGGTTCTTCAAAACCCACAACTGCAAAAGGTATCAATACGTTTAGTTGGGATTTAAGATACCCCGGAGCAACAGAATTTGATGGTATGATTATTTGGAGCGCTAGACCACAGCGTGGTCCTAAGGCTCCTATCGGGACTTACAAAGTCCGAATGAAGACCAAAGATTATGAAAAGACATATGCTTTTGAGGTTCAAATGAATCCTAATTTAAAAGGAATTACAAAAGAAGATTTGGATGAGCAGTTCGAACTTGCCAACAAAATCATGCAAAAGACAAGCACGGCAAACGAAGCTGTAATTAAGATTCGGGAGATGAAATCAATCATTGATTCTGCTAAGCAGAAGATTTCCAGTTCTGATTATAAGAAAGTTATTTCTCCCTTTTTAGAAAAGATTTCTGAAGTGGAAGAAGAGCTTTATCAGGTTAAAAACCAATCGAATCAAGACCCATTGAACTTTCCCATTAAACTGAACAATCGCTTAGCGTCTCTTCGCCGTAGTATGGAAAATGGCGAGGCCAAACCAACAGATGGGGCCTATAAGGTTTTCAATGAATTATCAGTAGAACTAGAAAACCATTTAGGAAATCTAAACACAATAATGAGCAATCATTTAGCAAAAGTGAATGCATCCTTAGAAAAGGCAGGTAGTAAACCTATTGATAACTAGAATCCATTTGAATATTAAAAGCATAACACAAGAACCTTCATTTGATTACTTTTGTAGTGAATTTTGAAGATTCTATATACAATGAGTACAAAAATTGCTCCTTCCCTCCTAGCCGCCGATTTTGGCAACTTGCAACGCGACGTTGAAATGGTCAACCAAAGTGATGCGGATTGGCATCATATCGACGTTATGGACGGCGTTTTCGTTCCAAATATTTCCTATGGAATGCCTGTCGTAAAGGCTATAGCCAAACATGCTACAAAACCCTTGGACGTGCATTTGATGATTGTAGACCCTGACCGCTATATCAAGACTTTTGCTGAGCTTGGCGCCGGTGTACTTAGTGTGCACTACGAAGCATGTACGCATCTACATAGAACACTACAAGCGATAAAAGCAGAAGGCATGAAAGCTGGAGTAGCTTTGAATCCACATACAAGTGTTGCTTTATTAGAAGATACCATTCAAGATATTGATGTGGTTTGTTTGATGAGCGTGAACCCAGGTTTTGGCGGACAATCGTTCATTGAAAACACCTATGAAAAAGTAAAGCAGCTGAAAGCCATTATTCAACGAAAAGGTACAAGCACTTTGATTGAAATCGATGGTGGTGTAACAGATAGTAACGCTCAAAAACTGGTTGAATGTGGCGCTGATGTACTAGTTGCTGGTAGCTTTGTTTTTAAAGCCTCTGATCCTACAAAGACAATTGCCGAACTTTCTAAGCTAGTAAACAATTAGTCCGCTACATTCTAAAGAAAGTAGCGGACTAATCGTCTAACCCCTAAGTTAGATTAATACTGTTCCAATAAGTATTTGATTAGGTCAGTTGTAGTTACAATACCTACCAAGTTATCATTCTCTACAACAGGTAATGCATGAAATTCATTTTCGGCAAGAATTTCAGCAACCTCCTTTACGGTAGTACTAGGAGACACACTTTTCAAATTCTTCGCCATAACTTGAGAAATTGTAAACATATTGTAAACAATCGTTTCTACCTCACCCTCATCTTCATAAACACCATCTGCAAAACTAATCCGTAGTAAGTCCGTCAGACTTAGCATTCCAATTATTTTCTCACCCTCAACCACGGGAATATGCCTAATATTATTATCCTTGAAGAGCGCTTCAGCGGTATCCAACTTATCAGTTGTATTTAAGGTTATGATGTTTTTGGTCATTATTGAAGAAACGGGTATTCTATGTCTTAAGCTCATAATAAGTTGTTTTAGATTATAAATTAAAGTTCAGATTCTAGGTTCGGTTAAAGAATGATAAAAGTCATGTTTCAGAGAAGCATACTCCATCTATTTCCAATAGTTTTTGCGTAATCGGTTCTTCTTTAAATTGGCTAGCTTTGTAGAACTCAAAAGAGTTGTTAAATGACAGAAATGCAAACATTCGACCTTGTTGTCGTTGGAGGAGGACCCATCGGAATTGCTTGCGGATTGGAGGCAAAAAAGAAAGGAATTAACTACCTAATCATTGAAAAAGGACCCATTGTAAATTCCCTTTTCAACTATCCTTCAAACATGCAGTTTTTCTCTTCTTCGGAAAAGCTGGAAATCGATGATATTCCTTTTATCAGCAAAGAAGCAAAACCGAAACGCGATGAAGCCCTCGAATATTACCGTAGGATTGTCACTTCAAACAAGCTGAACATTCATCTTTTTGAAAAAGTAGAAAGTGTCAATAAATCGGGAGGTTTGTTTACAATTGTTTCAGACAAGGAAACTTATTCGGCTAAGAATTTAGTACTGGCAACCGGTTTTTATGATTTACCAAACAATCTAAATGTTCCGGGAGAAGATTTGCCCAAGGTTTCGCATTACTATAACAATCCTCATTTTTATGCTAGTCAGAAGCTTGCTGTTATCGGTGCTAGTAATTCTGCAATTGATGCTGCCTTGGAATGTTATCGAAAAGGCTCAGAAGTATCTTTGATTATTCGAGGACCTGAAGTTGGTAAACGTGTCAAATATTGGGTGCGTCCTGATATTATCAATCGTATCGAGGAAGGCAGTATTAAAGCGTATTACAATTCTACTGTAAAAGAGATTAAGGAAAATGAAATCATTATTGCATCCCCCGAAGGTGAAACTACCCTTGAAAATGATTTTGTTTTGGCCCTAACGGGATATATGCCCAACTTCGAATTCTTGGAAAAACTGGGTATAGAATTATCCGATGATGAAAAAAGACTTCCCAACTACAACCCAGATACTATGGAGAGTAATGTTTCCGGACTCTATTTGGCCGGTGTTATTTGTGGCGGAATGGAGACCCACAAGTGGTTTATTGAGAATTCCCGCATCCATGCGAAAATCATTGTAAAACATATCCAAAGGAAGGAAGCAGCAAAGCGGAATTAATCCAAATTTTATCACGGTTTTCAGGGGTATTTATTTCACAAGAAAGAGCTTATTTGCGATGCAGTTTGTTTCGCAACTTTGTAAAATCAAATCTTGTTAAGTTTATATTTCAATGGAATTGTTCATAATCAATAAAATATATTCTTTAAAAAATTGTTGAATATCAAGGAATTAGCCAAAAATGGACATCCGTACCACGCCAAAAACCATACAATGAAAAAATTAAGCATAATTACTCTTCTATTCTCTTTTATACTAACTTCCTGTAATCTTAACCAACCTCTTGATTACTACAACCAAGCAGTTGGGGCGGGAAACAGTAGCTTAACTTTTTTCGAAATGGAGAATCGAATCGAACGCTTAGAATCAGGCATGAACCTAGACACTGTGAATTTAGTACATCGTGTTTCACAACGTATTGGTTATAATGAAAGTTCCTTAGCAAAATTAAACACCCCACTTGGAAATGAAGATTCTGATGCCCTTATTAAATCTTCCATTGCCTATCTTCAATTTGATATTAAGATGGCCAAAGATCCGCAGATTCAAAAAGTCCTTGAAATTGTTGGTGATGCTTCTACATTTGAAGAATTGGGTACGAATCTATCACCATACAATGAATTTTTGGATAGTGTATATGAGGAAAAAGAAGAACTCTATACAAACTATGATTTCGAAGTTGTTCAATTCGCAAAAAAACACGACATAAAAATAGAAACCTATTAGCACAAGTCAAATTTGACCGCTCTTTATGTTAAAACTCTCAAAACATACCTTTCAAAACGAAAGAAGAATCTTGTTGACGATAAGCCTATTGGCATCTTTTCTTATAACTGCTCAGGAGGTTGAAACAGATAGGGTTCAAGAAACAGAACGTATTACCTTTTCTACCATTCCGAATGATAGGCAAAAGTCCCTTTCGCCCTATTACGACGCATTGAAAAATGCACAATATGGAACACAGCGCTTTTCCGTAATTGATCAATTGGCCGCTTACCATATAGATCAAGCAAACACAGATTCAATATTGCATTACGGAAACCTATATCGCAAAGAACTTGAACTTTGGGATGCACCAGAGGACACCAAAAATATGCACTTTACAAAAGCCTACTTTATTTTAGGTGTCGGAAACAGGTATAACGGCTTGCTTGACAATAGCATCAAATGGCATATCAGTGGTATTACCAGTGGGGAAGAAGGCAATAATTCTGAAGGGGTTTACCAAAACAAAATAGGATTGGCAAAAATCTATATTTTAAAGGAGGAGCTAGATAAGGCCGTTTCCGAGCTAGAAGAAGGGTTATCGGCTTATGAAGACGAACTTCCCAGCATTACCAATGATGCGCTTATCTGTTTGGGCGATGCCAATTTTAAACTAAATGAATATTCCGAAGCGAAATCCAATTATGAAAAAGCTTTTGAAGGGGCCAAAAAATTCGGCGATTTGGCACAGGAATTAGAAGTGAATCTAAAACTTGGGCGACTGGCTGAAGCCGAGGGTGATTATGATCAGGCGTTCACTCTTTACAACCAGACCCGGGAAAAGGGACTCGACTCTGGTATAACCGTATTTTACTTTGAGGGAACTATAAGAGTAGCGCATCTTTTCTATCGGGAAAAAAATTATGAAGCTGCTACTGCAGCCCTTTCAGTGGCCTATGTTAATGCCATTGAACGTGAAAACCTAAACTATCAAAAAGAGGTTTTGGATATTCAAAGAAGAACTTTTGCGGCAACCGGAGACTACCAGAATGCTTACGCGGTGATGACACAATTAGATGGAGTTACAGAACAGATTAGTGCCCAACAACAGCAGCGAATAAACAAAGAACTCGAAGTTCAATACGAAACTTTGCAAAAGGAAAAAGAAATTACCTCGCTGCAAGAAGATCAAATTTTAAAAGCGGCAGAACTTGATCGGCAAAAAACAATCAAATATGCTTTTTTAATTGGATTTCTGATTATTCTTATTCCTGTTATGGCCTTGCTTTATCTGTATTATCAAAAGATTCAAACACAAAGCGAGTTGGTCAAAAAACAGGAAGAGATTAACCAACAGAAAGTAACGGCGCTTATTCAAGAGCAAGAACTGAATTTAATCAAAGCTTCTATTGAAGGACAAGATGAAGAACGCAAACGAATCGCTCAGGAGTTGCATGATAGTATCGGTGGAAATCTGGCAGGAATAAAATTACAATTCGCTAGTATGGAAGGTGACTCCAAAAAACTAAAATCCCTAACAGGTCAAATAGATGAAACCTATCAGCTAGTCCGTGATATTTCCCATACCCTAATTCCGAAGAAATTCAAAGAAAATGCATTTACAGAATTAATTCAGGAATATATCAAGTCAATTTCCAACACTGGGGAATTGGAAGTAGCTTTCCATCCGCATCCTGAAAGGGAAATCAATGCTATTGAGGAAAAGCATCAGATGGAAATCTATAAGATTATTCAAGAACTGATGACCAATACCCTTAAACACGCGGAGGCATCAAAAGTCGATATTCATCTAAGTTTGATTAATAATGAATTATCACTATTGTTTGAAGACAACGGAAAAGGTTTTGAAACCACAAATTCTTCTGATGGAATAGGATTTGAAAATATCAAAAACAGAATACAAGAATTATCCGGAATTTTACATATCGATTCTGCGCTAGAACGCGGGACCGTTGTATCCATAGAAATTCCAATTAAAACTAAAGAATCATGAATTACAATCTAATAATCGCCGACGACCATAAAATGTTTATTGACGGACTCATGAGCATCTTAAAAGATGCGCCTGAGTTTTCAGTTACGACTACTTTCAAAAATGGGGCACAGGTGGTAAAATATTTAGATATCAATGGTTTAGATGATTTGAATCTTTTAATAACCGATTTAACCATGCCCGAAATGGACGGTATTGAATTAAACAAGATTGTAAAAGAGAAATATCCTTCTTTGAAAACCTTGGTGGTGAGTATGCATATTGATGGACAAATGATTGATAAACTCATCCGTAATAATGTAGATGGCTATGTACCGAAAAACGCTGAAAAAGATGAGCTTTTAGATGCCATTCGAACTATCGTAAAAGGAGAAAAATATTTTTCAGCAGAAATCAAAAGAGCCTATACCGATGCGATGTTCGAAAATAAAAAACAAGAAGAAGTCAATCTGACCGAGCGCGAAAAGGAAGTCCTAAAACTTATTGCTGAGGAAAATACGACCCAAGAAATTGCGGACACCTTATTTCTAAGTAAACACACCATCGAAAGCTATCGCAAAAACCTCATCTCAAAACTACAAGTAAAAAATCTGGCCGGCCTCACCAAACACGCTATTAAAATGGGCCTTTTGGACTCGTAATTCTAAAGTCTAATTACATGGTCCTCCCCTGCCAAGGGGCGACATAGCGAGAGCTATGGGCGAGCTGATGCCGTGGAAAAGGTGGGAGGAGTCAGCTTTGGAACACAAATCTAAAACAACTTGTTAACCAGCCTGTGAGAAACCCCTCCGGCTGTCGCCACCTCCCCTTGAAAAAAGGGGAGGACCCGTTGTTTCAAAACTTGAATACCAATCAAATCCCTTTCCCTCCGCATTAAATTTGCCTATCTTTTAGGTTATCAAAATAAACAACTATGATACAGTTTTTAGCACGCCTTTTTGGAGTAAAAAAGAAGGATGATTTCGATGTTACTCCAGAAGGAGTCTGCCCAAACTGCTGGGGAGATCAAGAGTATGGTAACGTAATTCGTGAAAAATACAAAGACGCCCAAATTGGTGTGAATAACAAAGAAAGCAAACATGCTTTTATACAGGACTTCGTTGTCACTCATCTTAACGGAATTAAACTAAAAAGTGCAGTTCATGGTACCGAATGCCCCACTTGCAAGGTGGTTTATAAAGAGGAAGCAAAATAGATTTATAAACTAGTTCCCAAATTTTAATTTTCTAATTCTTATTACCCTTAACAACACTTTCAAAAATGAAACAACCTATTAAAATTGCCGCCCTAAGTTCTTTAGAAAACAAAAAACCAGCTCATGCACTTGTGAATGGATTGGATTTAGTCATAGTCAAATTCGACGATGACATTTCTGTTCTTTATGGAAGATGTCTACACCGCGGAGCTTTAATGTCCGATGGTCATGTTGAAGGTGACAACCTTATTTGTGGCGTTCACGGATGGGATTATAGATACGACACAGGAGTATCTGAATACAACAACAATGAGGTATTACATAAATTCACCACGAAGATAGAAGGTGATGAATTGTACGTTGATGAAGCCGAAATTGATACCTATTTAGAAAAACACGCCCAACCATTCAATAGGGATGAATATTTAGGTGCCTATGCAGATACCCATCCTGAAGATACTGAACCATACACGGGATACATCAAAGAGCTAGCAAAAAACGGACTGAAAAATCTTGGGCATCACGGTTTCTCTGCCTCTATGGGAGTGGACCGCAATACCCTGCCCAAATGGAGTGATATTCAATTTCTACCTGCCCAATTAGCAAGTCGACCCTTGCTAGATAATGAAGAAGTCGCCACCAAAGTAGTTATTGGTCCGAAGGCCAAAAAACCATTGACGCTTGATATTCCGTTATTTGTAAGTGATATGAGTTTTGGTGCACTATCCCGTGAGGCCAAAATCGCACTGTCAAAAGGAGCTGAACTTGCAGGAACTGGAATTTGTTCTGGGGAAGGCGGAATGCTTCCGCAAGAGCAGGTAAACAATAGCAAATATTTTTATGAACTTGCCTCCGCACAATTTGGCTTTTCATGGGATAAACTAGAAAAAGTACAGGCCTTTCATTTTAAAGGTGGTCAAGGCGCAAAAACAGGTACAGGAGGACATTTGCCAGGTAATAAAGTAAGTAAGGAAATTGCAGAGGTCAGAGGCTTGAATCAAGGTGAAACGGCCATCTCACCAGCTACCTTTCCTGATTTTCATGGTGTTGAAGATTTTAAAGCCTTTGCCATGAAAGTTCGTGAACGCACGGGGGGAATTCCAGTAGGATTTAAAATCGCCGCAAGTCATATAGAAAAGGACATTCAATTCGCCTTAGATGTCGGGGTCGATTATATCATTTTAGATGGGCGAGGTGGTGGAACCGGTTCCGCTCCAACGATATTAAGAGATAATATCAATGTTCCTACCATACCCGCATTGGCTCGGGCAAGAAAGTATTTAGACAAAGTAGGTGCAACAGATGTAACCCTAGTTATCACTGGCGGACTGCGGATTGCTGAAGATTTCGGAAAAGCATTGATGCTGGGCGCAGATGCCATTGCAGTATCAAATTCAGCCCTTCAAGCCATCGGCTGTTTGGGTATGCGCGCTTGCGGAAGCAATAATTGTCCCGTAGGAATCGCAACGCAAAAGGAATCCTTAAGAAGTAGATTGATTATCGATTCTTCCGCAAAGCAATTACATAACTTTTTTGATGCGACCAACAACCTGATTAAAGTGATAGCGCGGGCATGCGGTCATGACGATGTTTCAAAGTTCAATCACGATGACCTTTCGACCTTTGATGCTGACATACACCGATTGACGGGAATCAATTATGCGGGAACAAACCTCTAAAAAAAGACAATGACAGATCAAGTTCATATCGCCGCACAATACCTTGCCACTGCAAGCATCAGTTTCTTAGAAAAAAAAGAAGATGATAGTCATACGAATCTAGGTTTCAATTCGGAAAAAGGGTATTTAGAAACCTGGCCTATAAACGACAAAGGATATAAAATCGCCTTTGATTACAACCAATTTTCATTGCTTTGGCTGACCCGACAAACTACAAGATTTAGCCTTTTGTTAGACGGAAAAACACATAAGGAAATAGTAAAATGGATGAGCGAGGTAACCCTAGCCCTTGGGGAAAAAGAGCCGTATGCATATGAACTGCATTATGATTTACCTTATCCAAAAATTACTGATGATTTCACCTTTCATAAACCTGACCAAGCGGAATTAAATCATCTACTAGGACTTCGAACAATTGCCCAAACTTCAATGGAGAAAATTGTTCGCAACATGAATTTGGATACTGTAATTCGAATTTGGCCGCATCATTTTGATACGGGAGGTTTTGTTGTTCTAAGTACCAAAAAAAATACTAGCGTAGGGTTTGGAATGGCTATCCCTGATTCCCTAGTTAACGACCATTATTTTTATGTAAGCGGTTACCAAGGTCATGACTCCGTAGACACCATTGATCTCAATATGCTAACCTTAGGTAAATGGAATAATGAAGGATTCAAAGGCGCAGTTCTACCAGCAACTGGGGTAGACCAAAAAACAGCCGCACTTTTCTTATCAGAAGCGTTCAAAGCGTATAAAAATTAAATAGGTCCCCTCCTTTTTCAAGGAGGGGTGCCCGCAGGGCGGGGTGGTTACCCTAGGTACACAAATCTTGAACCATCCTACCCAGGTTACTCATCACCCATAGCTCTCGTTACCCCATCCCTGAAAACAGCTAGCCCAATTTCACTTTTTTAAGCCTACTCCTACCCTCGTCTTTCCTTCATCTTTGTATCAAACAATAAAACGATACAACTATGAAACTAAAAGCCCTTTTATTCGCAACTGCCGTTTTTTTTATCTCTTGTAGTGATGATAAAAAAACAACGGAAATTCCGAGACAAGAATCAAAGTTAAAGTCCGCCGTCTTACTCCAAAGCTCGGCCATCAAACCCTTTTCAAGGGCGGGTCAAAATGATTTTGTTTACCTCACCCTTTCAGGGAAAACCATTTTGGAAAGCAAGGCAACCTTTCAAGTAGTCAATGGAAAAGGTGAGCAAGTATATTGCGAAACTTTTTCAGCCAAAGAGCTGATACAACCCGAATACAAAACGGCAAACTCTACACTAAAAGAGGTACATATTCGCGAAGTGGTCGACGGGTTTTTTGTTGATGACCAAGACTACAAAAGTATCGCCGATGATACCCTAGCCGGACTCTAATTCCAGTTTTTATCTAAGTAACCCCAAAACCAAAAATCATGAGACTTTTCGGCACAAAATCCACTCACCTGACATCGGTAAAAGCCCAGGATAGATATTGTTTGGGTTGCGACAACTATGACAATATTGTTTTAAATGTTTTTCAAAAGCAAATACATCTTTTTGGCATACCCATATTTCCCATGGGAAAAATAGGAAATGCCTTCTGCCAAAACTGTAAAAAAGAACTAGAGGAAGAAGCAATGCCTGAATTGATAAAACATCAATATTTATTGGTGAAAAATGAAGTCAAAGGCCCCTCATGGCAGATATCTGGGAGCCTATTACTTCTTGGTTTAATCTTGGCATTTTCCCTAGCACATAAAAAATCAAATCAAAAAGAATTGGAGTACCTCGCTTCTCCCAATAAAGGCGATGTCTATGAATATCAAATAAATGAAACGGACTACTCCACCATGAAATTAATCAAAGCCAGTGCAGACAGTATATATGTTTATTTAAACAGATATAACGTAGATAACCCCGCCCGACTAAACTGGATTAACAAAGCTGAAAACTACAAGAAAAATACAATAGCCTTCGAACGTCAAAAAATCAATGATATGTTTAATGAAGGAAAGATTTTGGAAATCAAGCGTCTTTCAGATTAGGCAGACAACTTCCTATAACGTAAATACCGATGGACTGGTAACTTTCGATATCATGTCCGACCCTTCCCTGTCAGGTATCAATGGAGGGTTTATACCTACCGTTGGCGCGGGAGCCTATATCAAAGGGGAAAGCTACTTTTTAGCCCTTTCCATTCCCAACTTCCTCACCACGGATCGTTTGGAACAAGGTGACGGCGTAGCAAGATTGGGACAGAGCAGAACGCACATCTACCTTGCCGGAGGCTATGACTTTGCTATCAGCGAAAATTTTATTTTCAAACCGTCTACGATGCTACAATATGTACAAGACGCTCCCCTATCACTAAACTTTACGGCCGCTTTTAGAATCAAAGACCGTATCGAACTTGGGGGACTCTACAGACTGGATGAAGGCTTCGGGGGACTATTCCTCTTCAATGCCGCTGAATGGGTAGATCTAGGCTACGCCTATGAATCCGCCTATGACAGTCCCGTGCAAGCCGCATCACAAGGAACGCACGAAGTATTTATAAAATTGAAATTGTAAGATTAGAATGTTACCCTTTTGCCAGTAGGATGGTAAAAGGGCAGATTTGGTTGTTAGTAAATTTGGTTAAAAGCCTCCTGGAAATAGGAGGCTTTTTCTATAACAAAAAATGAGTCATATTTGGTCCTCCCCTGCCAAGGGGAGGTGCCCGCTGGACGGAGGGGTTGGGCCTAGAAACACGAATCTAAAACAGCTTGCTAATAAACTTGTGAAATACCTCTTACCCTACATTGGTTTCAGTGCTTCTTTTCATACTCCCGTCTACCCCTCCGGCTGTCGCCACCTCCCCTTGGCAGGGGAGGACATTAAAATTAAAAAATTGAGTGAAATCATACCGGCTTCTCAAATTATTAACGTAGAAAATATACTTGAAATTAAAAAAAGGTCTTGCTAAGCAAGACCTTTTTGTGACCGCGAAGGGATTCAAACCCCCAACCCTCAGAGCCGAAATCTGATGCGCTATTCAGTTGCGCCACGCGGCCGTTTTATTACATCAATTTACTTTTAACAATAGTCGAAATCGTCTTTCCATCTGCTTGTCCAGCTAATTTTTTGGAAATGATTCCCATTACTTTACCCATGTCTTTCATGCCTTCTGCGCCCGTTGAAGCTATGGTTTCAACCACTACTTTTTCAACTTCTTCTTCTGACATCTGTTCTGGTAAAAACTGCTCGATAACTGCGATTTGAGCTAATTCAGGATCGGCTAAATCTTGTCTTCCTTGCTCGATAAAAATAGTGGCACTATCCTTACGTTGCTTTACCAACTTCTGCACTAACTGAATCTCAGCCTGCTCGCTCATTTCACCATCAGAACCCGATTCAGTGCTTGCCAACAACAAAGCGGATTTGATTGCACGCAACGATTCTAAAGCAACCTTATCTTTCGCTTTCATTGCTTCCTTCATCTTTTCCATTACTTGCTGTTGTAAGCTCATGATTTTGCTGTTTTTTAAGACTGCGAAGATAAAAAATAAACCCGAAAGTAAAACTTACTTCCGGGTTTAAGTAGTGGAGTGGGTACTAGTTGAGTTAGTCTACATTGTCATGTAGGAAAGAGTTATTCGAACGCAATTGAATCTCATCGTTGCTGTCTTCACTCAATGTCGTTCGGGATACCTTTTTTTCGGCAGGTGTATTATCTAAATCAACACCCTGACGCTTGTAGGCAGGTTCTTTTTCTATTTCGTCAATATTACTCAGACTGTTTTGAAACTTATAGTTGAAATCCTTTAGCTTTCTTCTTCTTTCGTCTGCTCTCTCCTTTAGTAATTCTTCAAGAGGAGTTTCCATTGGGTCGATTTCAGTTTTAACCTCGCTTGTTTCTTCAGCAACCGTTCTTTTTTCAAAAACCAATTCGTCTTCTACAATCTTTGGCTCAAATTCCTCAGCTTTTGATTTAGCTCCAGTAAGTTGATTTTCCAATTCCATATAATCGTCCAAACTGTAGCGTGTTTCCCCTTCCTTATTATACTCCAAAACAGGAATAACCTCGATATGGTCATTTACATCCATCTCGCTAACATCTTCAGATAGGTCGAACATAATCACATTCTCTTCTTCTTTTTCCTCCTCATTAGAAGTTACGATTGGCAATTCAAAACTCATAGCGAACTGGTCTTCTTCAACTTCCTTGCTAGAAACTATCTCAGGGTCAACAACATCAATATCATGTAAATTACTTGAATCAATAATGATAAAATCATCTTCCGAAACATTTTCCGCAGCTACTTCTTCAACAACTTCCTCATAGAAAACATTGAAATTTCTAATGTAGTTCGTCGTCGGAATCAAGTCGTATTCATCTAAATCATCCGTTAGGGTATGCTTCAAAACTGGCTCTTGAACTACCTCTTCCTCCTCAATCAATTGATGAACAATATTTTTCGGAGTCAAATCCTGAACAGCCTTTTGACCTTCTTCTAGGGTATGTATAATTTTCTTTGCTTCGCTATTGACGATGTCATCCTGTTGATCCACATTAAAACCTGTAGCGATAACTGTGACTGCAATAGATTCACCTAAATCCTCATCTTCACCTACACCCATGATGATATTAGCACCATGACCAGCTTCTGTTTGAATATGATCATTGATTTCACCAATCTCATCAATCGTAATTTCTTGAGAACCAGAAACAATAAGTAACAATACATTCTTAGCACCCGTAATTTTATTATCGTTCAAAAGGGGAGAATCCAAAGCTTTCATTATTGCCTCATTGGCTCTTGCAGAACCTGTAGCTATAGCAGAACCCATAATCGCAGTACCACTATTTGAAAGTACCGTCTTAGCATCACGTAAATCGATGTTTTGTGTGTAGTGATGTGTAATAACTTCAGCAATTCCACGAGCTGCTGTAGCTAAGACTTCATCCGCTTTTGAGAATCCAGCTTTAAAACCTAGGTTTCCATAAACTTCCCGAAGCTTGTTGTTATTGATTACAATTAACGAATCCACATTGTTTCGAAGTCTTTCGATTCCCAACTGAGCTTGTTGGCATCGCATTTTTCCTTCAAACTGAAATGGCATTGTAACGATTCCCACGGTCAAAATATCCATTTCCTTCGCCATCTTAGCGATAACGGGAGCAGCACCAGTACCTGTTCCCCCGCCCATACCGGCAGTTATGAATACCATCTTAGTGGTAACATCCAACATTCCTTTGATATCCTCTGTACTTTCAATAGCGGCTTGCTCACCCACTTCAGGGTTTGCACCAGCACCAAGTCCTTCCGTTAGGGAAACACCTAACTGAATTTTATTAGGTACAGAACTATTTGTCAATGCTTGAGAATCTGTATTCAAGATTACAAAATCAACTCCGTTGATTCCTGCCTGAAACATGTGATTGATGGCATTACTACCACCACCACCTACTCCGATGACCTTTATTACGTTGCTTTGATTTTTGGGCAAATCGAAAGCTATTCCTTCAAATTCCGTGTTGTTGCTCATACTATTTGTATTACTGGTTTATGGATGAATTCTTTTATTACTATGGGATCTTTATTCTGCGTTATCCAAAAAGTCTTTCAACTTTTCAGACCATTTATCAAATACTGATTTACGTTCTTTTCTAACTTTGGATGCCGTTTGAGTTTCACCTTCATGACCTGCAAGCACTGCTTCTTCTTCGGCAAATTCCATTTCTTCTTCCTCAGCAGTTTGCTCCTTACCTTCATTTCGAATAGCGTTCATTAAAAGACCAACTGCCGTTGCATACAATGGGCTTGCAACCGCCTCATCGGAATCCCCTGCCAAATGCTCATTCGGATAACCGATACGTGTATCCATTCCAGTGATATATTCCACCAACTGCTTTAGGTGCTTTAATTGACTACCGCCACCTGTTAGCACAATACCTGCTATCAACTTTTTCTTCTGTTCTTCGTGACCGTAGTTTTTAATCTCAACATATACTTGCTCGATTATCTCTACAACCCTTGCATGTATAATCTTTGAAAGATTCTTCAAAGTGATTTCCTTCGGCTCTCTACCTCGTAAACCCGGAATTGAAACAATCTCATTGTCCTTATTCTCTCCCGGCCAAGCAGAACCAAACTTCATTTTTAAAAGTTCAGCTTGCTTTTCAATGATGGAACATCCTTCTTTGATGTCTTCTGTAATCACACCCCCACCAAAAGGAATAACTGCGGTATGTCTGATGATTCCGTCTTTGAAAATTGCCAAATCCGTAGTACCGCCTCCTATATCAATCAAGGCAACACCAGCTTCTTTCTCTTCCTGACTTAAAACCGCCTCCGAAGATGCTAAAGGCTCTAGAGTGATATTTCCTAAATCCAATCCAGCACTCTTGATACAGCGAGCTACATTTTTGATAGAGGATACCTGACCCACCACAACATGAAAATTAGCTTCCAAACGTCCACCATACATTCCTATGGGTTGTTTGATTTCTGCTTGTCCATCAACTTTATATTCTTGTGGTAAAACGTGGATAATTTCTTCCCCGGGAAGCATA
The DNA here is from genome assembly GCA_947500435.1 of uncultured Flavobacteriaceae bacterium. Taxonomy (GTDB): domain Bacteria; phylum Bacteroidota; class Bacteroidia; order Flavobacteriales; family Flavobacteriaceae; genus Maribacter_C. Next base: position 158,903 of record CANMRV010000006.1, on the reverse strand, counting down.
ACCAACTTATACACCTGATTACACAACTTGTCTAAATCATCTTCATTGATAACTTCCTCCGAATCGGCTCTTGTGATATAATCACTGTGGTGCAAGCTTCTTATATGTTGCCCGGCAATACCAACCACAACAGAACCAATCTTTAAACCCGAATTTACCTCTGCTTCTTCAACAGCTTGCTGAATAGACTTAATCGTTTGGGTGATATTATTCACCACGCCACGGTGAACTCCTAAACTTTTAGATTTACCAATACCCAAAACCTCAATTTTGCCATACTCATTTTCCTTACCGATGATGGCGACGATTTTGGTTGTTCCTATGTCAAGACCGACTGAATATTTTCCCTGTTCCATTTGATTGATTTATATTTTAGTGCACACTACTTGGTTGTTGAATTCTAAGCTGACGACGTTATAATTGTCTAAAGTTTTATCTCTGTTCGCTTTGGTGTAAAAAGCTTTGAAATTGTTAAACTTTTCTTCCAAACCATCAATTCCTCCTAAATGAACCGTAAACTGCTCCATTCGAAAACGTAGTTGATACTTATCCACATCCTCAACATGAATACCGATTACATTTTTTCTAAGGAACTGATCCTCATTGATATACTTCAAAATTTCATAGACATCCTCTAAACTTTTACCTGTAACTTTACCCGTAATAATGGGCACTCTTGCCGAATGACTCATAGATAAAGGCATGCGTTTACCATCTTCGTCCAAATAAAATTTACTTTCTCCTTCTATTCTTCCGATTGGCTTACGCTGCTCAATTCTTGCTTCAAGTTCACCATCAATGGTCAGATAAACTTGCGCATTTTTGACCATTTTATTGGTCTCAATGATCTTTTCGATCTTATTCAAAACTAATTTTTCTTTGTGCACATTTTTGAAGCTACCGTAATTTTGTATTAACAATTTATTAACCATAGCTTCAGTTATGTAAAGGTTCTGACTACCAACGAATTCGATATTTATTTCGTCGATTTTCTTAACATCACTTCTATGATTCGAGAATGCATAAAGCCCCGTGACTACTAATAACAAGGCAATTATCTTTATATAATTCCAATTAATTCGCATATTCCAGTTCACTTTTTATTTTTGACACTTCCAGTCCGATATCACCTGCCCCCATAGTGACAAGTAATTCCGGATTTTGCCTTTTTATTTCTTCGATTAATTCTTCTTTCTGGACTACTTTTTTCTTCGGATTTTCTATTTTTTCCAGTAGCCATTCAGAAGTGATTCCTTCTATAGGTAATTCTCTTGCCGGATAGATATCCAATAGGATAATTGCATCGAATTTAGATAGGCTTTCTGCAAAATCTTCCGCAAAATCTTTCGTTCTCGAAAACAGATGTGGCTGAAAAATGGCCAGCACTTTTTTATCGGGATGCATTTCTGAAATTGCATCATAAACCGCATTGATTTCTGTCGGATGATGGGCATAATCGTCAATAAACACAAAATCATCATTCTTGATTTTGTACGAAAATCGACGTTGTACTCCTTTAAAGGATTCCAGTGCTTCAGCTAGGCGGTGTACGGGGGAATTTGATTCCACCGCCATCGCAAAAGCCACTAACCCATTCAATAAATTGTGCCTTCCGGGCTTATTGAACTTAACTCCTGATAGGGTAGCTTCAGGAGTGTTCAAATCAAATATGTAGGTACCATGTTCAATTCTTAAATTTGTAATACAGTAGTCAGAACCATCTTCTATTCCATAGGTGATACCCTCTAAAGGCAACCCATTTCGAACGAATAATTTTCCACCTGGTTTAAGGCGGTTAGCGAAATCCTTGAAGGATTTATGTAATTCTTCACCACTTCCATAGATATCCAAATGATCCGCATCCATGGAGGTGATGCAAGCTACATTCGGTGATAATCTTAAAAAGGACCGGTCAAACTCATCTGCCTCAACTACTGAAAACTTGGTTCCTTCTAACAAAAAGTTACTATTGAAATCTTCTGAAATTCCACCAAGAAATGCTGTCAACGGAGTGCCCGTTTCTTTAAGCAAATGTGCTAGAATACTTGAAGTTGTGGTTTTTCCGTGAGTTCCTGCAACGGCAAAACAGAAGGTATCCTTAGTGATTAATCCCAGTACTTCTGAACGCTTTTTGATGTCGAATCCGGCATTTAAAAAGTATTGATATTCAGTATGGGTATTGGGGACTGCAGGAGTATACACCACCAAAGTGCTCTCTGAATCAAAGTATTCTGAAGAAATCAATTCCACCTTATCTTCATAGTGTATATCGATTCCCAATTTTGTCAATTCTTGCGTTAGAGGAGTTTCGGTTTTATCGTAACCAGCAACATTCTTGTTGATGAACTTGAAATAACGCGCCAAGGCAGACATACCGATACCACCGATACCGATGAAGTAGACGTTATGTATGTTTTTCAAATTCATTCTATTATGTTGTTTTACTTTTAATTTGAGTCAGAAGCTACCTCCCTTGGGGAGAGGAAGGAGCACCAACTCTTGGCTAATTCAATAACTTTTCTATCTCGTCAACTATATGTTCTGTGGCCTTTGGCAATGCCATTTTCTTAAAGTTTTCACTCAATTCTTGTTGCCTTTCGTGCGCATCAAAAATTTCACAAAAGATGGTCTCAAAATCATCGTCCAAGTTCTCTTCTTTTATCATGACAGCCGCATTCTTATCGACCAAGGCCTGCGCATTTTTGGTCTGATGGTCTTCCGCCACATTGGGCGAAGGAATAAAAATGGTAGGCTTCCCTACAACGCTGAGTTCGGAGACCGAGCCCGCTCCTGCCCTTGAAATAATGATATCCGCAGCGGTATAAGCAAAATCCATACGGTTTAAAAAATCCTCCACTTTCACTAAATCAGAACTATGCTTCTTATAGTCATTATAATATAGTTTACCACATTGCCATATGACCTGAATACCGAACTTCTTGAAGAATGTCAATTCGCCTTCAATCAATTGGTTTATTCTTCGCGCACCTAAACTGCCCCCCAACACCAAAACCGTTGGCGTTCTGGGATTCAACCGAAAAAAGCCTGCAGCTTGGGACTTATCCACCATCATTTCTGCTAAACTTGCCCTAATGGGATTGCCCGTTTTAACAATTTTATCTGCCGGAAAGAACTCCTCCATTCCATCATATGCCACGCATATTTTGGCAACTTTATTTTTCAATAGCTTGTTGGTTACTCCGGCATATGAGTTTTGTTCTTGCAACACACAGGGAATACCTCTACCTGAAGCCACCCGTAAAACCGGACCACTAGCAAACCCTCCTGTGCCAATGACAACATCAGGTTTGAACTCAGAAACGATTTTACCAGCTTTTCTCAAACTTTTTATCACTTTAAAAGGAAATGACAAATTCTTTAGGGTCAACTTTCGTTGAAACCCAGAAATTTGCAATCCAATAATTTTATATCCTGCCAAAGGCACTTTTTCCATCTCCATTCTATCCTCGGCACCTACAAAAAGAAACTCCGCATCCGGATGCCTCTTTTTCAACTCATTTGCTATCGCAATCGCGGGATAAATATGCCCGCCTGTACCACCTCCAGAAAGTATAAACCTATAGTTGCCCACTTAATATTTCTAAAGGATTGGTTTCATCAATATTCAAATTCGATTTACTCTTTCTATGTTGTTTGTTACTCACGCTAAGAACTATTCCGATAGCAAGACAGGTCATCCATGCTGATGTTCCCCCACTACTGATTAAGGGTAGGTTCTGTCCTGTAACCGGGAACAATTCCACAGCCACTGCCATATTTATCATTGCCTGAAATATGATAGGAAGGCCTACAGCAAGGGCCAGTAAGGTTCCAAAAGTTGTGGGGCTTCCATTCGCAATCACAACTATTCGGAATAATAAAAACAGAAAAAACAACATAAGCACTACTCCACCAACCAATCCATATTCTTCAACGATAATGGCATAAATAAAATCCGAAGAACTCTGTGGTAGAAAATTCTTCTGTACACTTTTACCTGCTCCTTTACCAACGATTCCTCCTGTGGCTATGGCAATTTTTGCTTTCTCTATTTGGTAATCAGCTTCGGTATCCTCTCCATTCATGAAATTCTCGAATCTGTTTTCCCAAGTATCAACACGGTTTGCAAAAGCATCGGGAAAAGCTTTGGCTACAAGAATGAAAAAGGTCAAGGCTAATAGTCCAGACCCAACAATTCCCATTAAATATTTAAAAGGATATCCCCCAATAAAACATAGTACAAGAACCATTGTGAATATGATTCCAGCGGTAGAAAAGTTAGCAGGTAGAATCAAACCAACAACTGCAAATACCGGAAGCCACAAAGGCACAATGCTCTCCTTGAAGGTAATTGCTTCATCTTTGATTTTTGTAAGATACCTTGCCACATAAATCATAAGAACAACCGCCGCTAAAGTGGAGGTCTGAAACTTCACAAAAGGCAAGCGAATCCATCGGCTGGCATTTGTTCCATCGACCGAAGAGCCCTGAAACAAAGTGATTACAAGTAACACGATTACAATGGGCATGGCAATCAATGACAGACCTTTGAAAAAATGTGTTGGAATTCTGTGGATACCATATATGATTCCAAAGCCAAAAATCAAAAAGACAGCATGCTTTACCAAATGACCAATAGGCGTACCATTGCCGACCACATAAACCAAGTTGCTACTAGCACTATAAACTGGTAAAAAAGAGAATAGTCCCAATAAGGCAACAACTGCCCAAAGCGCTTTATCTCCGTTTATATTTTTAAATAATGCTAACACCTATTACAAATTTTTAATCGCTTCTTTAAATTGATTTCCTCGATCCTCGTAATTATCAAAAAGGTCAAAACTTGCACAAGCTGGCGATAATAAAACCGTATCACCGCGTTCTGCAATTTTATAGGCAACCTTAATCGCTTCTTCCATGGCATATGTCTCAACCATAAGGTCTACTACATTACCGAAAGCATCTTTTATTTTGGAGTTATCCATGCCCAAACAAATAATTGCTTTTACTTTTTCACGAACCAAAGGCATCAATTCTTTATAATCATTGCCTTTATCTACGCCTCCAACAATCCAAACTGTGGGTGCACTCATACTATCCAAAGCATAAAAAGTGGCATTAACATTTGTTGCTTTTGAATCATTGATATATTGAACATGACCGATTTTCAGCACTTTCTCCAATCGATGTGGAGCTCCCTGAAAATTCATGATGCTCTCTCGAATAGTTTCCTTTCGAATACTAACGAGCTTTGCCGCCGTTGAAGCTGCCATTGTATTCTTCAAGTTGTGTTTTCCTTCTAGTGCTAAATGGTCTGTCGTCATTTGAATGCTATCGTTATCAGTTGTTATTATTATGTCGTTGTTCTTGAGATATGCACCTTCTTCAACTTCACTTTGAATAGAAAAAGGCATTAATTTGGATTGAACGGGATGGTCTTTTAACCAATTCACTATCACTTCATCATCAGCATTATAAATCAGATAATCTTCACTGGTCTGATTCTCAGTAATCCGGAATTTAGATGCGATATAGTTTTCAAACTGATATTCATATCGGTCCAAATGATCCGGTGTAATGTTGGTGAGGATTGCGATGTGCGGTTTGAAATCCGTAATACCATCTAACTGAAAACTGCTGATTTCTAACACATAGAAATCAAAATCGTTTTCAGCAACCATTTTCGCATAACTATCACCAATGTTTCCTGCCATTCCGACATTCAAACCACCTTGTTCAAAAATGTGATTTGTCAACATCGTGGTAGTGGTTTTACCATTACTTCCGGTTATTCCTATGATAGTGGCATCCGTATATTTTGATGCAAACTCAATCTCGGAAATCACAGGAATTCTTTTTTCAGTCAGCTGAACCACCAATGGAACCGTATCTGGAATACCAGGACTCTTCATCACCAAATCGGCATTTAGAATCTTGCTTTCCGTATGGGTTTCATCCTCCCAATCAATCTCAAAATGTTCAAGAACTTTTTTATACTTGTCTTTAATCTTTCCCTTATCGGACACAAAAACTTCGTATCCTTCCTTTTTCCCTAAAATGGCCGTGCCCACTCCGCTTTCGCCTCCACCTAGTACCACCAACCGCTTCATACTAGCGAATTTTTAAGGTCACTACCGTAATCACTGCCAAGAAAATCCCGACAATCCAAAAGCGAGTTACAATCTTACTTTCGTGATATCCCTTTTTCTGAAAATGATGGTGTACCGGTGACATTAAAAAAATGCGCCTTCCTTCTCCAAACTTCTTTTTTGTGTACTTGAAATATCCTACTTGCAGCATAACTGAAAGAGATTCAGCAAAGAAGATTCCACATAGCAGAGGAATCAGTAATTCTTTTCTCAAGATTATAGCCAATACCGCGATAATACCTCCAATGGTCAAACTACCCGTATCACCCATAAACACTTGTGCAGGGAAGGTGTTATACCACAAAAATCCGACTAGGGCTCCAACAAATGCACTTACGAAAACCAACAGCTCTCCAGAACCAGGTATATACATGACATCTAAATATTCAGAGAAGAAAATATTACCTGAAACCAAGGCAAAAACACCCAAAGTAAACACGATTATAGCCGAACTTCCCGCGGCAAGTCCATCAATACCATCGGTTAAATTTGCACCATTAGAAACCCCAGCTACAATCAGAATTATTAAGGGAATGAAAATCAGCCAAGCATATTCCTTAGCACCATCTCCTGCCCAAGCAATTAAATCTCCATAATCAAACTCATTATTTTTGAAAAAGGGAACAGTAGTCATCGTAGATTTTATCTCCTGTCCTCTGACTTCCTCAACCGTAAATTGTTCTGTAATTATGGTCTTACTATGCTCACGCATGGTTACCTCAGGATGAAAATAAAGCGTAGCACCAACGATAAGCCCAAGGCCTATTTGACCTAAAATCTTAAATCGCCCTTTGAGTCCCTCTTTGTTCTTACGAAATACTTTAATATAATCATCAACAAATCCGATGATGCCCATCCAAACCGTGGCAGCAATCAATAAAATCACATAAATATTCTCCAATTTTGCGAAAAGCAGCACGGGAATCAAGGTGGCTAGAATAATAATCAAGCCTCCCATGGTTGGAGTTCCGGCTTTCTGCTTTTGACCTTCAAGTCCTAAATCACGAACGGTCTCCCCGATTTGTTTTTTCTGTAAAAAGAGAATGATTCGCTTACCGTAAACAGTAGCAATAATCAGAGAAAACAAGATTGCCATAGCCGCACGAAACGTCGTAAACTGGAACAAACTAGCCCCAGGCACTTGGTATTGTGTTTCTAAATATTCAAATAGATAGTATAGCATTACTTTTCAAGTTCAAGTTCAAGTTCAAGTTCAAGTTCAAGTTCAAATCTCAAGCGCAAGTTCAAAATGAGCTCTTAATTTTAAATTTCTGTTTCTCCTATTTTATTACTGTTGTTTTTAGCTTTGTAGCCCTTCGACTGCGCTCAGGGTGACATTTTTTCATCTTTTCTCTCTTCTCTTTATTCTCTATTCTATTTATCAAGACTCTTCAAAAAATCCTTTACCATTTTAAAATCATCAAAATCGATACGCTTGCCATTGGTTTCCTGATAGGTTTCATGACCCTTTCCTGCCACCAGAATAATATCATTCGCTGAAGCCAGTTGACAGGCTGTTTTAATCGCTTGTTTTCTATTTTCTATGGATATTATTTTTTTTACATTTTGCGGCTCAACACCACTTTCCATCTCTTCGATGATAGCAGCGGGAGACTCTGTACGGGGGTTATCCGAAGTAAAAATGGCTTTGTTGCTCATTTCTGAAGCGATATGACCCATAACCGGGCGCTTAGATCTGTCTCTATCGCCACCACACCCCACAACGGTGATGACGTTTTCATTTCCAGTTCTCAATGTGTTGATAGTTTCAAGCACATTTTTTAGCGCATCCGGCGTATGGGCATAATCGACTATTGCTGTAATTTTTTCTTTGGATATAAAATATTGGAACCGCCCATCAACGTTTTCCAATTCACTTAATAACCTTAAAGTCTCTAATTTTTCCAATCCCAATAAATCCGCTGTTGCATAAATCGCCAGCATATTATAGGCATTGAAATGGCCTATTAGTTTAGACCAAAGTTCATTATCGTCAATTTTTAATAACTGACCGTCAAACTGATTTTCTAATATTTGGGCACGGTAATCCGCGTAATTTTTCAACGCATAGGTCTTCTTTCTAGCCACTGTATTTTGAAGCATTACCAAGCCGTTCTTATCATCTATATTGGTCAAGGCAAATGCCTTTTTGGAGAGGCTATCAAATAATTGCTTTTTGGTATCCCTATATTCGGCAAAGGTGTTGTGGTAGTCTAGATGATCGTGAGTTAAGTTCGTAAAAATCGCTCCTTCAAAAACCAATCCTTCTGTTCTTTTTTGATGAATACCGTGCGAGCTTACTTCCATAAAACAGAATTCTACTCCCGCCTCATTCATCAAGCTCAAATGTTTGTTTATAACCAAAGGGTCAGGCGTGGTATGACTTGTCTTATATTCTGTATCATCAACCATTATCTTTATGGTTGAAAGCAATCCAACCTTATAACCTGCCTTTTTAAACAATTGATATAATAGACTACTTACCGTTGTTTTTCCGTTTGTACCCGTTGTACCTACTAGTCTTAAATTTTTAGACGGATTGTCATAAAAGTTTGAGGCCATAATCGCCAAGGCCTGATTCGAATCATGAACTTCTACGTAGGTGATTTCATTGACCAACTGCTCCGGAAGCTCCTCGCAAACAATTGCTTTTGCTCCTGAATTAATAGCCTTTTCAATATATTTATGACCGTCAGTAATTGTTCCCCGAACAGCAATAAAGACATCGTCCATCTTAACATTTCTAGAGTCAAAATGAATTTCGTTGACCATGACATTCGTAGAGCCACTTACTGCTCTAAGACCAACCCCATATAATATGTCTTTCAACAGCTTCACGATAGTTCGAGTACTATTTTTTTAGATTTTTTAATATCCGTACCATGAGCGACGGATTGTTTTTTGACCTTTCCATTCCCTCTAATTTCTACTTGTAGGCCCAAGTTTTCTAAAATGGAAACTGCGTCCATCCCACTCATTCCTTTTACGTTAGGCACTTTGCTGTGCTTCTTCTGCGCTTCTGCATAATATTCTTGATAGGCATTATCCAAACCTGCATATTTAGCTTGAAACATATCCACCTCATCAACTAAAGGAGAAGTGGCATAGACCTTTTGGGCAATCGATTTAAAAACCGGACCAGAAACATCAGCTCCGTAGTACCCTACGCTTTTATCTGGCTCATGAATCACCACGATACAAGAATATTTAGGCTCATCAGCTGGAAAATACCCAGCAAACGTCGAGATGTAACCAAACTTATCACTGGTCTTATCTTGGTAGTTCTTTTGGGCGGTTCCCGTTTTTCCAGCCATGGAAAAATTAGGGGAGTACATACGATGACCTGTACCATGTTCTTTCTCAACAACATTCTTCATCAATTGCCGAACTTGCTTTGCAGTCTCGCGAGAACATATTGCAGGATTAATGATTTCTTTATCAAATTTCTGAATGGTCTTGTTCCACTCTTTCACTTCTTTAATCATTCTTGGCTTGACCATTACGCCGTCATTGGCAATCGCATTGTAAAAGGTCAGTATTTGAAGGGGAGTCATAGAAACTTCATAACCATAAGCCATCTGAGCCAATGAAAGACCCGACCAGCCCTTATCACCAGGATAGCGGATTAGAGGCTGCCCTTCTCCCTTTATGGGGAGTCCGATTTCTTTGCCCAAATTCATGCTCATCAACCGATTCACATATCTTGAAGGTTTCTCTTTATAACCCTCGTGGACCATTTGAGCAAAAGCAACATTGGAAGAAACCTCAAATGCCTTCGCCATTGAAATTTTACCATGCCCACCATGCTTCGTGTCTTTTACTCGATGTCGATATATTTTCCAAGATCCCTTACCCGTATCCTTTACCGAACTCGTGTCGATTATTTTATCTTCTAATGCGGCCACAAGATTCATTAACTTAAAAGTAGAACCAGGTTCATGCGATTCACCGATGGCATAATTCAGACGCTCATAGTATTTTCCTTCTTTGGTGATTCCTAGATTGGAAATCGCTTTTACTTCTCCAGTTTCACGCTCCATTACAATGACAGAACCATGATCTGCCTTATATTTTTCCAATTGACCGAGCAAAGCATGATGTGCGATATCTTGGATGTTGATATCAATTGTTGAAATCAAATCATAGCCATCTTTAGGTTCGATGATATTGTCCCAACCGATGGGTTTCCATTGACCTTTTGCTATTTTTTGCTTTAAGCGTTTTCCTTCTATACCACGCAAATACTCTCCAAATGCCCGTTCTAGACCTACTCCACTATAGTATCCGTTCTCATCCACGTTTTCATAACCAACACTTCGCTCAGCGATTTTTCCCAATGGATGTTCACGAACCGTTTTTTGCTCTACAATCAATCCGCCTTTATAAGGACCTTTTTTGAACAAAGGAAATTTTTTCACCTCCATGTATTCGGAGTAATCTAAATTCCGAGCAATTAAGGTGTAGCGATTTTTGTTTGCTTTGGCCTTTCGTAAGATCTGTTGATAGTGAGAGGCGGGCTTACCTAACAGTTCTGATAATTTTGCAGAAAGAGGCTTTATGTTTTCTTGGAAATCTTCTTTTTTAACTGTGACAGCATCGAATCGAATTGTATATCGAGAAACCGAGGTCGCCAACAAACTACCATCATCTGAAATAAGGTTACCACGATTCGGTGCAATCGTAAACATCTTTGTAGTTCGCTTTTCAGCAAGGTCACGATACTTATCACCATTGACCATTTGAATGCTTACTAGCTTAAAAACTACAGCGCAGGCAAATAAGAAGAGGCCACCGGCCACCACATACAAACGGGTCAATATTTTTTTATCGCTTATTGCCACTACTCTGCTTTCTTCGCTTTTACCTTAATCTTTTTCGGAGGTGTTTCCGAGGGATACAATTCTTTCTCTTCAAGCACTTCCGTGATTTTTGATTCCAATTTCAATTTCTGTACATCGGAACGAACATCAACAAACTCACTATTCAATTCTTTCACTTCTTCATTTAAAGCTGCAATTTGATGTACCTTTTTATCCGCGCTATGCGAACTACCAATCATGACAGCAGCCAAAAAAGAGACGAATATGATAAATAGCCAATTTTTGGGAGCATCACCACTCACCAAAAACTTTCCTTTTAAAATGTCTAAAATTCCTTTTTTAACCATCCTTACTTTTTTTTCATTTCCGACAAATCGAAAATTTTTAACTTATTTTGGATCTCCCAGTTACACCTTCCTTAATCCCTCTACTTCGACTAGCTCAGCACATGATTATTAGGAGGGAACTAATTTTATATTCTTTCTGCAATGCGCAACTTTGCGCTTCTTGCTCTATTGTTGACTTGTATTTCTTCTCTTGAAGGAACTATTAACCCTCCTACCTTTTTAAAAGGAACATCAATATTTCCGTAGAAATCTTTTTCAGGTTCTCCTTCAAACTGACCTGCTCTTATAAATCGTTTTACCAATCGATCCTCTAAAGAGTGGTAACTGATTGCACTTAATCTTCCGCCTTTATCCAACAAATCGGGAGTTTGCATTAAAAACTCCTCGATTACGGCAATCTCTTGATTCACCTCAATACGAATGGCTTGATAGATCTGTGCTAAAATTTTATGCTCTTTTGACTTGGGCAAAAATTGTCGCAACGCTTCTTTCAATTGTTCGGTGGTTTGAATTGGATTCTCTTCTCTTTGAGCAATTATGGCTTTTGCCATTGCTCCACCACTTCTTAAATCCCCATATTTGATCAACACATTCCGTAATTCCTCAAATTCATAGTTGTTGACCACATCATAAGCGGATATTTGGTTCTTCTTACTCATACGCATATCCAAATCCGCATCAAAACGCGTTGAAAATCCGCGTTCCGCTTTATCAAATTGATGTGATGAAACACCAAAATCGGCTAAGATTCCATCTACTTTCCGAATGCCATAGAACTTTAAAAACTGTTTGATGTACCTGAAATTTTCATTGATCAGCGTAAACCTGTCATCCTCCAGAGCATTTGCCAAAGCATCTTCATCTTGATCAAAAGCAATCAACTTGCCTTTATCTCCCAGCCGTTTCAGGATTTCCTTAGAATGGCCACCGCCACCAAAGGTTACATCAACATATATTCCATCCGCTTTTATTGCTAGTCCATCAACGGACTCTTTCAATAAAACCGGATTATGATACATCATCCGATTCATCACCATCATCACCCATAACTTCCTCTGCCAAACTTGCAAAGTCCTCCGCCGTTTCATCCAATACTTTTTCGTAGCTATCTTTATCCCATATCTCAACAATGTTTATTGCTGAGCTCAAAACCACTTCTTTTGCAATTCCTGCAACTGCAACTAAATTCTTAGGAATCAATAGCCTTCCTGTGGCATCAATCTCTATCATTTTAACTCCCGCAGAAAAACGCCTTATAAAATCATTGTTCTTCTTTTTAAAGCGATTCTTCTTATTCATCTTCTGCATAAGAAGATTCCACTCTGCCATCGGGTATAATTCCAAGCAAGGTTGAAAAACAGACCTTTTTATGACAAATCCCTCTTTCAGAACAGGTGCCATCTGATTTTTTAGGGCAACAGGTAACATTACCCTACCTTTGGTATCGGCTTTGCAGTCGTATGTTCCAATGAAATTGATCACTTAAAAGTTTGGTTTTCATTTAATAACTCAAATATATATATTTTATTACCACATTTTACCACATTTTACCACTTTCTTATAAAAAACGACCTTTTTTAGATGAACTGCATCAAAACATAGCCTAAAATTGTCATTCGAAAAATCGATTTTCTAATCACTTTCTTGCTTTTCAAAAGAAAACAGCTATCTTTTGCCCCAACTAACCAAGCCTGCTTTTAATAAGGGAAATCGTATATTTGCCTGCAGCGACAGAAGTGCCCCTGAATGGAAGAAAAACTAATTACCGAAGGAAAATTCAAGTATGTTGAAATAGGGGAAGGCACCCCTATTATCATTTTACATGGTCTTATGGGTGGCCTGAGCAATTTTCACGGAGTCACCGATCACTTTCCAGAGAAAGGATATAAGGTTCTTATTCCTGAATTACCGATTTACGACATGCCAATGATGAAAACCAACGTGAAGCAATTCGCGAAGTTTTTGGAAAAATTCATTGAATTCAAAGGATTAAAAGATGTCATTCTATTAGGAAACTCTCTCGGCGGACATATTGGATTACTGCACACTAAGATGTATCCTGAAATGGTTAAAGCACTGGTTATTACCGGAAGCTCTGGACTCTACGAAAGTGCCATGGGCGATGGGTATCCCAGAAGAGGGGATTACGAGTTCATCAAGAAAAAGGCTCAGGATGTTTTTTATGATCCTGCTGTTGCTACCAAGGAGATTGTTGATGAAGTATTTGCTACCGTAAATGATAGAAGTAAAATTGTGAAAACGCTGGCCATTGCCAAAAGTGCCATCAGGCATAATATGGCAAAGGACTTGCCAAAAATGAAAACACCTACCTGTATTATTTGGGGTGAAAATGATGGAGTTACGCCGCCGGACGTGGCGGATTTATTCCATGAATTGCTGCCTGACTCCGACTTATTTTGGATGAAAGAATGCGGGCATGCCCCAATGATGGAACATCCTGAGGAATTCAATGAAATTTTGGATGCCTGGTTAGAAACACGCGGTTTCTAAGACGGTAGACGGCAGACGGTAGACGGTAGACGGTAGACGGTAGAAAAAAATAGCTTCTCAACTCCTTAACAACTAAACTTCTAACTTTTTTAGGGTGAAAATCAAATCTGCGAACTTTGTAATGAGTAACTCTGATGTGGCTAAATGTCCGTCAGAAAAATTACCTGAATACGCTTTTATCGGAAGATCTAATGTTGGGAAATCTTCCTTGATAAATATGCTGATGGACCGCAAACATCTGGCAAAAACATCAGGTAGACCTGGAAAGACGCAGCTTATCAACCATTTCAAAGTCAATGAAAATTGGTTTTTAGTGGATTTACCCGGCTATGGATATGCGCGAGTTTCTAAAAAAGACAAAAACACCTTCCAAAAATACATCACCAATTACTTTGAACAGCGAGAACAATTGGTCTGTTCATTTGTTTTGGTAGATATCAGGCACGAGCCTCAAAAGGTTGATATGGAATTTATGGAATGGATGGGTGAAAACGGAATTCCCTTTTGCATCATTTTCACCAAAGCTGATAAACTAAAACCAAAAGCAATTGAAAGGCAAGTAAATGATTACTTGCAAGCGTTAATTGATGGCATTTGGGAGGAGGCTCCACAGCACTTTGTCACTTCTTCCTCCTATAGCAAGGGAAGAGATGAATTGCTCAGTTTTATTCAGGAAATAAACGAAGGTTTTTTTAAAGAGAACGCTCTTTAATCAGATTAATTAACCCCTCCGGGTTTTCTAACTTATTAAGCTCTTCTGTTCTAACAAACACCTCTAACCCTTTTTCGCTTTCATTCAATACTATCGGAAAAGTAAACTTATATCCAAATTTTGAGGCGTAGGCTTTTGCAAATTCATCCTTATGTAAAAATTCCATTTGTAAATCGGTTTCCTTTCTGAATTTCTTCCAAACCGAATTCTCTGTAAAAGCACCATAGGTAATATCGCAGAGACTGCATTCATAGGTATCAGGACTGAATATTTTATGTGCACTATCCATAATCATATTTCGGATTCCGGAATCGGCATTATAGATGAAAATGAGTTTTTGCAATTTGGTATACTTCATTTTTGAAAGGTAAAGCTATATATTTATGATGAAGTGGATTAAACCATTTTACAATTTAAAAACTATTTATGTCGCTTAAAAACATCAATCTCCTCCTCTTTTTAATCCTGTTTCAATTACAGTGTAAGTCACAGAAAGTGGACTTATCTTACACTTCTGAAATTCTGAGAATAATACCTGTATCTGAAAACGTCTTCCGACATGTTTCCTACTTGGAAACCGATGATTTTGGGAAGGTAGCCTGCAATGGTCTCATTTTTATAAGGAATAATGAAGCAATAGTATTTGACACTCCAACCCATAACAAAGAATCAGAGGAACTGTTAGCGTGGCTGACCAACGAAAAAAAAGCTATTGTAAAGGCAATTGTAGTCAATCATTTTCACATTGATTGTTTAGGGGGACTTGCCGCTTTTCACAATCATAATATTCCTTCTTATGCCAATGAAAAAACCATAGAACTGGCTAAAAAGGATTATGAAACCATACCACAAGTAGGTTTCAAACTTCAGAACGAATTGGAAATAGGTGGCGCTACAATTATGAATAAACATTTTGGGGAAGCGCATACGAAAGACAACATTATAAGTTACATTCCAAGTGAGGAACTGATTTATGGGGGTTGTATGATAAAAACAGTAAACGCTTCAAAAGGAAATCTTGAAGATGCCAATGTTGCGAAATGGAGCAATACCATTCAGAATATAAAAGATAATTATCCTAATTTGAAGGTGATTGTACCAGGCCATGGTAAACCTGGCGGAATAGAATTGTTAGATTACACTATAAAACTTTTTAAAACCAATTGATATGAAAAATACACTGAAATGTATTTTGGTAGTATTATTAATATTAGGATGTAATGAAAAGGCTGAAAAGCCAAAGGAACAAATTCCCCCCGTTATAGCTCCTTTTGATGATGTGGATACTTTGGCGATTAATGATTGGTGGAATCGAACCGACAATCCTATTATCAATCTAAAAGTTGGCAGGGATAGTGTAGTTTCCTTT
Source organism: uncultured Flavobacteriaceae bacterium (assembly GCA_947500435.1). GTDB lineage: Bacteria > Bacteroidota > Bacteroidia > Flavobacteriales > Flavobacteriaceae > Maribacter_C. The sequence goes on along the minus strand of CANMRV010000006.1, from coordinate 142,995 downwards.
GGGATTTATACCGTTTCAAATCAAACTTTAAAACTATCTGCACAGTTATATCCATTATATCCGGATGAGTCGCGTGAGGTACGTCTAGAAATTGAAGAGGATGGAAAGTGGAAAGAAATCCAGAAACAAGAAATCAATGATATTGGTTGGTCTGCCCTATTTAGAGTAGAAAACTGGGACGATTCAAAAGACACTAAATACCGCATTCGTCATGGGGACATAGCGCAATTTGAAGGATTGATTCGTAAAGACCCCAAAGACAAGGAAACGATTTCAATGGCTGCGCTTTCCTGTAATTCAAATAAAGACCGCGGATTGCGGGAAAATTACGTTCGTAATATCAACCATCAAAATCCCGATTTGATATTCTTTGCAGGCGACCAATCGTATGACCATACCGAACACACGGCAGCATGGTTAAAATTCGGACTCCAGTTTCGCGAGACTTTTCGCAATCGGCCTGCAATTACCATTCCGGACGATCATGACATCGGACAAGGAAATCTCTGGGGAGAAAATGGAAAATTATCAGTTACTGCTGGAAGTCCTGATGGTGGTTACCGTTATCATACCGAATATGTAAAAATGGTAGAACGTTGTCAAACCGCGCACCTTCCCGACCCTTATGACCCTACTCCTGTGGAACGTGGCATTGGTGTATACTATACGAACCTGCTTTTGGGGGGAGTTGATTTTGCCATTCTCGAAGATCGCAAATTCAAATCGGGACCGGAAGGAAAGATTCCGCAGCAAGGTCCGAGACCCGATCATATTCGGAATCCTGAATACGACCCTGCATCGATAGATTTACCAGGACTTACCTTATTAGGAGACCGCCAATTAAAATTTCTAGAACATTGGGGAAATACAAACAAAGATGATATCAAAGTGGTGCTTTCGCAAACCGGTTTTTGTGGAGGTGCCCACATTCATGGTCAAAAAACAAATCGTTTGCATGCCGATTTAGACTCCAACGGTTGGCCACAAACGGGGCGCAACAAAGCTTTAGCATTGATTCAAAAAGCTGGTGCCGTTCATATCGCTGGAGACCAGCATTTAGCAACCGTAATCAAACAAGGTATCAATGAATTTGGTGATGGCCCTTGGGCTTTTGTGGTTCCTGCTATTGTAAACGATTATTACAGCCGATGGTGGTGGCCCGAAGATGAAAAAGCAGGTGCGAACCCCAACCCAAATACTTCTTTACCATGGACCGGCGATTACCTCGATGGCTTTAGCAATAAAATTAGCATGATGGCTTATGTCAACCCTGAAAGCAACTCCAAAGGTGGTGGCTATGGGCTAATTCGTTTTAACAAAAAGGTAAAAACTAGCACTTTTGAATGTTGGCCACGGTATGTTGATGTAACAAAATCAGAGGCCGTACAATTCGAAGGATGGCCTATAACTGTTGAAATGAAATAGCCTTTCTAGGCAAATATTAATTTTATCGAATTTACTATCTCAGTTTATAAGTTGGATAACATTAGCGATGATATCCAATTGTTGAAATGCATATTGAAAACAGAGATAGCGAAAATAGTATGACACGAAAAGAAAAAGATTTTTCTTATTCTGTGTGGAAATTTTCTTTGGGAAGAAATGCAACTTCTCGGAAATTTAAACAAACGAGACCCTGTATTAACTTTAACTATAACTTCAATTATCGCAGACTTGGTCGTTCGACAAAAATCTACTCCTGAAACTAACTACATTTTATGAAACGTCGATTATTTTTAAAAGGAACTACTACAGCCATAGCGGGACTGGGACTTACAACGAGTTCTTATGCAAATACAATTAAGAAGAAAATTAAGAAACCAATTAAAGTATGTGCCACCATGGACCAGCAAAAAGTGTCCTTTTACGCCGAGGCTATCAATGAGTCGATAAAGGTAATTCATATAGCCGATACGCATTTGTTTAAAGACGATGAAAGAGGAGTTCCTTACCGGAAGTATAGTAATCGAATGGCCAAGGCCTATAACCAAACTACACACTTTCAAACGCGAATAAAAACAACTCCAGAGGAAGCCTTTGAACAAACACTAGCATTTGCAAAAGAAGTAAAAGCCGATGTGATTACGTTGATTGGGGATATTTTTAGTTTTCCGTCTGAGGTGGCTATAGAGTGGGTTCTTTCAAAATTGAAGGACACGGGTATTCCGTACATTTATATAGCTGGAAATCACGATTGGCATTATGAAGGATTAGAAGGTACATTGGAGTCTTTACGTGAAACGTGGATTGAAAAGCGATTACTCCCCTTGTATCAGGGAAATCACCCATTAATGGCGGCTTATGATATCAAAGGAATCAGATTTTTGGCCATTGATAATTCAACCTATCAAATTAACGAGGAGCAATTAGCCTTTTTTACAAAACAAGTAGCTAGTGGAATGCCATTGGTTTTATTAGTTCATATTCCAATGTATGCCCCTGGAAAGAAGATTTCTTTTGGTTGCGGAAATCCCAATTGGGGAGCAGCCACAGATCGCAATTTTAAATTGGAAAGACGTCCAAAATGGCCAGAAAGTGGGCATACTCAAACAACACTTAATTTTCACAAGAAAGTTTTTAATGCGCCAAATCTATTAGGTATTTTTGCGGGACATATCCATCGAAATTCTATTGAAATGATTAAAGGGAAACCTCAAATAGTTGCTGATGACAATGCCAGTGGAGGTTATTTGTACATCAACTTCCTACCCATGGAAGAACAGGATAAAAAGCTAATTTTATAATTGTTATGATGAATCTTATATCTTCCTCCACATTCGCTAAAGTGGGCAAAACGATGTGGTTTATTTCCCCAATCTTCTTGAATGGTTGCCTTGAGGTAGTATAAATAATAAAGAAATAAATACATGTGCCAACACTATATAAAATTAGTTGCTGGTACGAGCCCACTTACGAAAATCCTTGCGGCGTGACTAAAGCCAGTTTTATTTGGAAAATTACTCGCTAAACCAACGCAATAAATCTTACAACAACCGTTACTTCAACTCCAACTTCTCAGCAAAATAAGCACAAAAATCCTTCATCTGGGCAGTCATCTTTTCATCTTGTGTAGCTTTCATAAAGGTATCGGAAAGGGATACTAGGGTTTGATGAAAAAAGATTTTCATTTCATCTACCGGCATATCTTTCGTCCATAAATCGATTTTCAAAGACTCTTTGTTTTTACTATCCCAAACTGATAGGAGCATTGCTTTGGCCTCTTCATTGTCCACTCCCCCATCTTGAGCGGACCAGTTGAGGGTTTCCGGAACGCGGTTTTCATCCAAACCAACAGTTAAAGTGATTTCTGAAGTATGTAACTCTGCCATAGTATTTTGTATTTGTTTTACCCGAACGAATAGTTTGGGATTTGGAATTAGTTTTTGAGAATTTAATTTCCAGAGGATATTTTACTTGTTGGGTTTGTAGTTTGCTTTTTTAAAGATTTCCTCGGCTGGTATATTTAACAACTGCTGAGGGGTTATCTCATTTTTATCCATAAAGGCACGCACTATTTGCCATCCCAAATACTGGCCAACTCTGCCAGGAGACTCATTATCTATTAGTTCTAGACCAAATTTTGAAAAAGGCGCCGGTTCTAAAAAGCGTAATCGCAATTCGCCATCCGTACTATACAAACGTTCTTGCTCAATAAAGTTTCTCCAAATCGGTTCTTCGTTAGCAATGGCCCAATCGAGCTGGTCTTGCGTATATCCGATTTTAATGGCGTCATCTGCTGTAGGCAATAGCTTGTCTTTTAAGTATAAAAGCTTTCCAAAGTAAATCATATCGGCCAAAAAAGTACGGTCTCGTAATCGGGGTACAACTTTACGTGCAAAATTATCGGCGACATCAGATGTGATATATTTCTTATCCAATCCTGCGGAAATGTAATTTTGAATATCAACATAAAAATGGTGTTCGGGACCTAAATAATTATCCAACCCAATCAATAGTAAAGAATCAGCCAAAATAACCCGATAATTATACTGCACTTCATTAGTCAAGGTAATAACTCTAGGCTCCTCAAATTCAGGAAAATAATATTTGATATGTTGAAAGAGGCTTTTTAGCTCTTCAGATTCATCATCAAAATTTGGAAAGGCTTTCGTTACCTCATCAAAAAGTTCGATTTGTATGGTATCTCGAAGTTTAACTTCCCAAACACTATCGGTATACTGTGCGGGGAATAAATAGGGATATTTAACTTTTAACTTTGGAAGGTCAGTTGGTTTTGCTGATGCAAACTCCCTATCAAACCTTGAAACATTTACTTCTATTGGAATTTTGGCAATTTCGGCTTCTACTTTGTCGGTATCATTACATCCAAAAAAAACAAGAGAAATTAGCAAAACGATAAAAATAGGTCTTTTCATAAAAAGTAATTTCCGTATCATTTTAATATTAGACTAGTTCGGTTTATTTTTAGGCACAAAGTTAATCGATTATATAAACAAGTGATCCATGCAAACTGAAAAAGTAGTAGACCATATTGTCAATTGGCTTAAAGATTATGCGGTAAATGCAAATATCAAAGGTTTTACCATTGGTATTTCGGGAGGTATAGATTCCGCTGTAACCTCTACTCTTTGTGCCAGAACAGGTCTTGAACTATTGTGCTTAGAGATGCCTATTCATCAAGCTCCTAATCAGGAAACCAGAGCTTCAAAACATATTGAATGGCTGCAGACCAATTTTACCAATGTATCGCGTCAACCTGTAAATCTAACACCAGTTTTCGACAGTTTGGTTGCGAATCTTCCTACAGTAAAAAATGAAGAAGACCGCTTTATGTCTTTGGCCAATACGCGCGCTCGACTCAGAATGACAACTTTGTACTATTTTGCTGCTTTAAAAGGGTATCTTGTAGCAGGTACTGGAAATAAAGTCGAGGACTTTGGAGTGGGCTTTTACACCAAATACGGAGATGGTGGAGTTGACTTAAGCCCTATTGCGGACTTATATAAATCCCAAGTTTATGAAATTGCGAAGTTCTTAGGAATTAACAATGATATTCAGAAAGCTGCCCCTACGGACGGACTTTGGGGTGATGACCGAACTGATGAGGATCAAATTGGTGCTTCATATCCAGAATTGGAATGGGCTATGGAAATGAATGACCAAGGAAAGAAAATAGATGACTTTGAAGGTCGAGAAAAAGAGGTTTATAAGATTTTCAAAAGATTTAATTCTGCCAATCAACATAAGATGATTCCCATACCAATTTGTAAGATTCCAAGCACGCTAATTTAGCGTTTTGACCTAAATAGTTGTGTTTAAGTCGAATAAAATCACGAAAATTGCGTTTTTTGTAAAAAAAATTCAACTTTTGTTCATGAATATGATATTTAAGCCTTACATTGCGTGTCAGTAATTATAGACAGACCGAGCAACCAAGGTTTTTTGTCCCAAAAACATAATCAAAAATGATTAAAGTACTAATTGCAGACAACCACCCAATCATTAGGATGGGGGTTAAGCACGTATTGGATTCCGCAAACGGTTTTCAGGTCGTGGACGCTGTTTCAAACACAGCCGAATTATTTGAGCGTTTGGAAAAAGTAACTCCAGATGTTGTAATGTTAGAGATGGATATTCCAGAAATTAATGGAATAGCTACTCTACGAAAAATCAAAAAAGAGTACCCAGACATTAAAGTGTTGATGTACAGTGGACAATCGGAAGATGTTTACGCATTAAGCACTATTAGAGCGGGTGCTTTTGGTTACTTATCAAAAGCTTCTGATATTGATTATATCATTTCAGCAGTAAAAAAGGTAAGTGAAGGTAACATGTTCATTACAAATGAACTTGCCCAGCGATTAGCTTTCGATGAAGGCACGCAAAAACCACGTCGATTCTTCAGAAAACTCTCTACGAGAGAAGTTGAAGTATTGAAATTGTTGGCCAGCGGAAAACGTAACAAAGACGTTGCGCAAGGCCTTAATTTGAATGAAAAGACCGTAAGTACGTACAAGGCACGTTTAATGAAAAAATTAAACGTTGACAACATGGTTGACCTCTTACAGCAAGCAAAAGCGTTAGAATTATATTAAAAACGCTTGATAAAAGTCTCATAAAAAAGCCCGACGTTTGTTGGGCTTTTTTATTTACAAAATATTTTTGGTTTTTTTATTCAAGAAAGAACCCTGTTTAATTTTCTATTCAAAAGGGTATTCAATTGGAGGTAATTCATAATTTCTTCTAGCGTCTCGCGATTGTCTTCTCCCCTATCTTCGGTATCTTTTTGGAGCGTCTGCATTCTCTTCTTAATCAAATAACATCGCAAGGTCAATATGGTCTCACTCACTAGTTGCGAAATGACGGTTTCCTTTTCCTTCGGATAAATATCTTTACGAGCCCAATCGTGAAGAACATACTTCTCTTCCTCCATCATAATTGAAGATACCTCAGAAACCATCTCCTGATCTAAATCCGCCAAAAAAGTGCTTACAGTAAAATCCTCTTTCTCATTTAATTCAGCGATGAGCTTGAGGTAAATATTTCGAAACTTTTCATTTGTCAGTTCAATCTCATCATCCTGTAAATCCAGGAATATCTTCTCGTAGACCTTTATTTCTAGTGATTCTGGTTCCAAAATCAAATCACCCTCTTCATTTTCTTTTAACACTAAATCTTCAAATTCTTGTTCTTCTTTTCCGTAAAGCAATAGAATTTCGATAATCTTACGTTCCAACTCATATTGCACGTCTACCTTTTCAACCGCTACTACATTCTTTACTACATCAAAGGCCTTTTGTTCTTGTTTTACTTTTTTTGCTGCATCTGCAACATCCTTTTTCCCAATTTGAGCAAGGGTACTAAAGAGAACTCCCTCAGAAACCTTCATAATATTTGCACATTCCTGGATATAGATTTCCCTTTTAATCGCATCAGGAATCTTGGCAATACTATTTACAATGTCGCGAACCGTATCCGCACGCTTAATTGGGTCATCAGCAGCTTCTTCAGCTAGTAGATTTGCCTTGAACTGAATAAAGTCCTTGGAATTGTTATTAAGATATTCTTGAACCTCTTCTAAGTCATTATTTTTAGCAAAGCTATCAGGGTCTTCGCCTTCAGGAAAGGTACAGACCTTCACATTCATGCCTTGCTCCAAAATCAAATCGATTCCACGCAAAGAAGCACGCAATCCCGCGGCATCACCATCAAATAGTACGGTAATATTTTTGGTCAAACGATTGACGAGTCGAATTTGCTCAGGAGTCAAAGCAGTACCACTAGAAGCAACTACATTTTCAATTCCTCTTTGGTGAAACTGAATTACATCAGTATAGCCTTCCACTAGATAACAGTTATCCTCTTTGGCAATGGCCTGTTTCGCATAATAGATACCATACAGCACTTTGCTTTTATGGTAAATATCACTTTCTGGGGAATTTAAATATTTGGCTGCCTTTTTATCATTCGTCAAAATACGTCCACCAAAACCAAGAACCCGTCCACTCATCGAATGAATGGGAAACATAACCCGCGCTTTAAAGCGGTCAAATTTTTTAGAGTTATTAGGGTTAGAAGTATCTTCTTTGACGATTGTCAATCCCGTTTTTTCTAGATAGTTGAGTTGATACCCATTTTCTAAGGCGGCCATGGTAAATCCATCCCATTGATCTAAGCAGTATCCCAAATGAAACTTTTTAATGGTCTCATCGGTAAAACCTCTTTCCTTGAAATAGCTGAGTCCGATAGCCTTCCCTAATTCACTCTCGCATAGAATATCTGAGAAGTACTTCTGTGCATATTCAGAAACCAGATACATACTTTCGCGTTCATTCGCTTCTTGCTTCTGTTCGTCGGTACGTTCGGTTTCCTCTACCTCGATATTGTACTTCTTCGCTAGATACTTAATTGCCTCCGGATAGGTGAAATGCTCATGTTCCATCAAAAAGGCAACCACATTTCCGCCTTTTCCACTACTAAAATCTTTCCATATCTGCTTAACCGGAGAGACCATAAAACTTGGGGAACGTTCATCGGTAAACGGACTCAAGCCCTTAAAGTTTGACCCAGACTTTTTCAATTGCACAAAATCGCCAATCACCTCTTCTAGGCGTGCCGTTTCATATACTTGGTCTATTGTGGATTTTGAAATCAAACTAACTTTTTATTTGTAAGGTCAACTTCCTCTGAGCAAACCCATGAGGTATTAGCAAAGAAACGACCTTAAAATTTAGAGGCAAGCCTCAGAACAATCAAATCTCGATTATCGAGTAAATATAGCGAACAGAACTTGTAAATATACACTAAAATCAATGCTTTTAAAAAGACAACCCCCGTTTTCAGGGAGTAATTTTTCGCTATCAGAAGGGTGAAATCAGCGTCTAAACTGCCGCAACTTTGTATCGAAGAAAAACAAACCTTTTAATAACCTTAAAAACAAAAATTATGATCTGGGGAATTACACTAATCTTATTGAGTATTATCGCAGTACCGTCATTGATACTTTCTAAAAAACCAAACGCAAAAGAATTATTGGAAAAAGTAGAACCCTATCAAGGATGGATAGGACTTGTTTTCTGCTTCTGGGGCTTTTGGGGAATCATCACTGCAGTCTTACATCTAAACTGGCTGAGCATCGCTCCGATTTGGTGGGTAACTCTATTAGCCGGAAACATCGTATCTGCCACTCTTGGTTTTATGTTAGGCTCTGGGTTGATCAACAAATTATTTCTTTCTAAAAATGAAGCTGCCAAGGCTAAAGCTGAAGAATTAAGGACCAAAATTGCTCCTAAGCAAGGTAAATTAGGCATTGTAGGCATCATCGTTGGTATCTGGATGATTGTAGCCTCTTTTATGTGGACGGTAGCATAAGTTTCTAACAAATAAAGCGTTAGAATCTTAACTGATACATATGATTCCAAACATTGAAAAGTTTCAGTTTGAAAAATCAAAACAACAATTAACGAATGTTTCCTTCAAGGAAATGAGATTAACCTGAGGCTTCTTCCTTCGAAGAAGTGAAACTAAACAACAATAATAATGAATAAAGTAGTAGCAAGTTTAGCAATGTTTCTAATAACTATGACCGCAATGGCACAAAATAATCAAAACAACATAACCGTAAACGGTTCTCATGCATATAGTATCACACCTGAGTATTCAAGCAAAATGATAGTTAGTTTGAACAATGTATATTATGATTCCCAAACCATGAGTCTGTCTGAAGTAAAATCAGGCTATTTAGATAAGTTAGCAAAAGCGGGCATTAGCAGCGATCGCTTGGAAGAAGACAACTTGCATTACGCTCTTTTGGGTTATGAAAAAGAAGGAACGGTGCTCATTTTTATATCCAAATCTTTGGAAGAAATGCAAAAATTTCTAAATGTAAAATCTATAGGAGTTTCTCGTTCTGACACTTCGCTTGAAACAGAATTAACTGATGAACAAATGTCCAATTACGCAAAGGCAGCATTTGATAACGCAAAAAACAAGGCAAGTGCAATGGCAACCAAAATCGGAAGAACAATTGGAAAAGCAATTTACATAACCGATACTAACACCAAAAAAATATCAGAATCTATGTATTATGGCAATGCCAAGGATACACGAGATTATTACATATCAGTTTCCTTTGAACTGCTTTAACAAATTTTAGTTGGTTGTTTATAGAAAACCCCGTTGGTTCTTAATTAGACCCATGGGGTTTTCGCTTGAATCAATAGCAACTATACTCTCAAAGCAAAAAAGATACTCCAACAAATTTATGAGCAAGAAACACAAAGTTGGGTTTTCTTTGTTATCCATTTACTGGATGTTTGTCGCTTGTGGACAACATAAACCAGAACCCCAAATCACTATTCCTAAAGATGTTCTTGCATCTAAGATTACTGTAGCAGGAAGCTCAATTTCAACAAGGTTTAAAGTACCTTATGGTTTCAAGCGGGTTCTTGCAGATAGTGGTTCATTCGCTTTTTATCTTAGAAATCTTCCTTTAAAACCTGCAGGTTCTCTTGTAACCTTTTACAATGCAAAGTATAAACCCAATAACAATGTTTATGATGCTGTAGTAGATTTGCCGATTGGCAAAAGGGATTTACACCAATGCGCTGATGCAGTTATGCGTCTTCGCGCGGACTATCTCTATCAAAGCAAAAAATACGACAGCATTCAGTTTAATTTCACCAACGGATTCAAAGCCGATTACGCTAATTGGCGTAAAGGAAAACGAATCGTAGTAAAAGGAAATCAAGTCTCTTGGAAACAGAGTGAACAAGCTTCTAATACTCCCAAAGACTTTTGGAAATACCTAGAAATGGTTTTTAGTTATGCCGGCACAGCATCGTTAGAAAAAGAAATGAAGTCCATTTCATTGGCAGAAATACGCATAGGAGATGTTTTCATTAAAGGAGGCTTTCCCGGGCACGCTGTAATCGTCGTAGATATGGGAATTGACAAAGACACTAATAGAAAAATATTTCTTTTAGCCCAAAGCTATATGCCAGCTCAAGAAATCCAAATACTTAAAAACCCCAATAACAAAGATTTGAGTCCGTGGTATGGGGCTTCTGAAATATCAAATGAGTTACGTACTCCTGAGTGGACCTTTAAGAAGTCGGCTTTGAGGCGGTTTTCGAATTAGTCCAAATCAAATCTCACTCCCAATGAAATATTTCTTTGCTCGACAATTGCATTTCTGAAAATAGGGTTCAAATCATATTTCGCATAGAGTTGAACTCCATCAAAACCAACATAACCACTTAGGCCATATACAAAACTAGATGTGTTGTAACCTCCTTTCAATTTATCCTTTACATTTCTACCCTCTCGGTTATACTTTAATTTTTGTCTTGTCCCAATATTGAAACCTCCATATCCTCCTATACCTAATCTAAACTGATTACGAATGGAATAACGAATTCTTTTATCCGTTTTACTAAACTTTGAAGGTCCAAATTCAAAGTGTATTGGAAACACCAAGTTGTCCATTCGAAACTTTGACTTTCTCAAATCAAATTCGAATTCTTGCAGTTCGGTTTCTCCATCATTAACGACGAAATACTGATTGTTTTTTGGCTTTAAACCATTAAATTGAAAGGAAATCCCGTAACTCAGCCGAAGCGCATTTGAGTTTTTAAACACACGCGTGCGCCAAGCCCAACCCAGTTCAATAAACCTACTTCCTCCTAATTTATATGGGGAATCTTCTATAGACTGCCCATCGATAATTGTATTGTTCAGACCAACGGCGATAACAGGGTCTATGTATGTACGACGATCATACTTGATTTTTCTCTTCCAGTCTTTTGAATTAATAGATACTACACGTTCTCCATTTACATCAATTTTGAATATTCCATCATCCTCGTAATGGTCGGTTTTTTCTATAGCTATAACATCATCCTCATTGCGCTTCAAAAGGGCAATTTTATTGTCGACGATAGCAACTTTATTTTCAATATTCAAAGCGTGTTTTTTAGCCGCTTCTTCCTTCAAAACCTTGGCCTGTTCACTAGTAATATCTTCATTTTTAAGTTGTTCATTTATTTTTTCAACTTCCTCTTTTAATGCTTCTTTTTCCTGTGCAACTATATCATCTTTTAAGTTCTGAAGAACTTCAATTTTTCTTTGATATTGCTCCTCTTGTGCGTTTAGGTTTTGCGACATAAACGACAAAAGCAGTAGTGAAACATAAATGGTAATTGTTCTCATAATAACTTTGATTTAGATGTCTCTCACCACCCCTCTTCCTAAAAGAGGAGTGAATAGAGACTGAATTAATGATTGATGAATATTTATTTGTTGCGGTCGGCAACGGCGGTACGTACTTTTAAAAACCCTGTTTTCAAAGACTCGAAGATTTGATCTCTAAAGGATTTGTCCAATTCGTCTTCAACTTCCGTCAGCAAGGCAATCGCGTCGACTGAACCATTCTGATTAAAAAGTTTATCTCGCAGTATTTCTTCTTGTGCATTTCGCAGTAAATCATTTACCTCAGCATCTGTCAAAGCCGTGTTATTCTTTTCTAACGAATCTACTGCCGCGACTATTTCCAAAATTTTAGTGTTGATGATTTCTTCTTTAAAATCATTGGCTTTTATAGCTTTTTCAACAGATGCTTCAACAAGGTTATCGACTTCACCTGTCGAAGTAATTTGATCTTTCAATTCAGGATTTTGATTATTAATTACGATTTCGACATCTGGAGTGGGAGATAGTACATTTTTATCGTTTTCAATTACCTCTTCTATTTCTTTGCCATTAATTATACCTGAATCTTTATCAAGTTTTATAGCTTCCTCAGTAGTATCAACTATTTTCACACCAGGATTATTTACCGAACTTCTTGAATTAAAATAAACAACTGAAAGAATCAAAAGCCCTATAAAACTTGCAGCTATTCCATACCAGAAATAATTTCTCTTTTTAGATTGAGGAGCAACTTCATCAAGTCTTTCAGATAAAGTCTTCCAAGCATTCGCAGAAGGCTGAATCTCCCTCTCTTGAAGTTCCTTTTTTATATGTTTTTCAAATTTATTCGGTGCCATAACCTATAATATTTTGTTGCTTCAATTTTTCCTTTAACATTTTTCTTGACTTAAATAGTTGCGATCTCGATGTCCCCTCCGAAATGTTCAACATATCTGCTATTTCCGAATGTGAATACCCTTCGATTGCAAATAGTACAAATACTGCTCTGTATCCCTCTGGTAATGCATCAATCAAATTTTGAATGTGAGCTACATCTAATTCCGAAGATGAAGGTGTGCTTTCTAATGCTGTTCTATCATAAATGCTATCATCATAGACAACAAACTGTCTCTTTCTCAGGTGGCTAATACTTTCCCTAACCATAATCCTGCGTATCCATCCTTCAAAACTCCCATCGAATCTAAAACTGTCTAGGTGTTTAAAAACCTTTACAAAACCATTAACCATTACATCTTCGGCAAAATGAATATCCTTAATATACTGCCTACAAACGCCAAGCATTTTAGGTGCATACTTTTCGTAAAGATGCTGTTGCGCCTCTCGATTTCCCGCTGCTGATTTTTTAATCAGCTGCTTCTCATTTTTATAGAATGAAATAATCTTCAAAACAGTTTTGGTTATCTTCTATTAGCATAGACGAGAAGTGTTTCAAATACGTTGCCCAACAAGGTGAAAAAAAATGAAATTTATTTTTTACGGTCGACAACATAGTTAACCATGAGCTCCAGCGCATCTTTATAATCTGAAGTAGGATAGCCTTTTAGCAAATTGAGCGCTTCATTTTTATAGGCTAACATTTTTTGAACGGCATAGTCTAATCCACCCTTCTCTTTTACAAAGGCGATGACTTCTTTTACCCTTTTCTTGTCTTTATTGTAATTTTTGACGGAGTTAATCAGCCACTTTTTTTTCTCCTTGGAACAAGTATTCAAAACATGTATTAAGGGAAGTGTCATTTTTTGTTCTTTAATATCAATTCCGGTAGGTTTTCCAATTGCAGTGCTACCATAGTCAAAGAGGTCATCCTTTATTTGGAAGGCCATACCGCAAAGTTCTCCGAATTTTCTAAATGTTTCAACATCTTCAGATTCAGGTTTCACTGAACAAGCTCCAAGTCCACAGCAAGCGGCGATTAAAGTTGCTGTTTTCTGACGGATAATATCATAGTATACCTCTTCTGTAATATCTAATTGTCGTGCTTTTTCAATCTGAAGCAACTCCCCTTCGCTCATCTCACGAACCGCAACAGAAATTATGCGAAGTAAGTCAAAATCTCCATGGTCAATGGAAAGTAATAATCCTTTTGATAACAAATAATCTCCAACTAAAACAGCTATTTTATTTTTCCATAACGCATTAATTGAGAAAAAACCACGGCGTTTGTTACTTTCATCAACAACATCATCATGTACTAAGGTCGCTGTGTGAATTAGCTCAATTACAGAAGCTCCCCGATAAGTACGATCATTTATCTCTCCGTTATTGAGCATTTTTGCAGTAAGAAAAACGAACATGGGTCGCATCTGCTTCCCTTTTCTATTTACGATATAATGGGTAATTCTATTTAGGAGCGCAACTTTTGAAGACATCGACTCTCGAAACTTTGACTCAAAGAGTTCCATTTCAGGACGAATCGGATCTTTTATTTGGGATACTATCTTCAAAGTATATTATGTTTTGTCAATAAGCTCGTTCGGAAGTATAAAATTAGGTAAAAGGAAGCGAAAAAAGGTACGAAGTTAGAAATACGAAGTACGAATCTCTTGTTTACTTTTATCAAAATTCAAAGCTACTACGACTTATTCGCCAGCTGTCCACAGGCAGCGTCTATATCTTTTCCTCGTGAGCGACGTACGGTTACGATAATGTTATTTCGCTCTAAAGTATTTACGTACATATCTATGGCCTTATTTGAGGCCTGCTGAAACTCCCCATCATCAATAGGGTTATATTCTATCAAATTGACCTTTGAAGGCGCAAATCGGCAGAAATCCACCAGGGCATCTACATCTTTTTGAGTGTCGTTGATTCCATTCCAAACAACGTATTCGTAGGTAATCCTACTCTTAGTCTTACTATACCAATACTCTAATGCTCCACGAAGATCAGCCAATGTAAAAGTTGCATTGAAAGGCATAATCGAAGTTCGAATATGATCTATTGCCGAATGAAGCGAGACTGCTAGATTGAATTTCACTTCTTCATCTGCCATTTTTCGTATCATCTTAGGCACTCCTGAAGTAGAAACTGTAATTCGTTTGGGAGACATTCCTAGGCCATCTTTAGAAGTAATCTTGTCAATAGCTTTCAACACGTTATTATAGTTCATGAGTGGTTCTCCCATCCCCATAAAAACAATATTGCTTAAAGGTCTATCAAAATAGAGACGACTTTCATTATCTATTGCTACTACTTGATCGTATATCTCATCCGGATTCAAGTTTCGCATGCGTTTTAATCTTGCCGTAGCACAGAACTTACAGTCCAAACTGCAGCCTACTTGACTTGATACACATGCTGTAGTTCTCGTTTTTGTTGGAATTAATACAGATTCTACAATCAAATCATCGTGTAAACGAACTGCGTTTTTTATAGTCCCATCCGTACTCCGCTGCATTACATCAACCTTGATGTGATTGATAACAAAATTGGCCTCCAGCATTTCCCTTGTTTCTTTTGAAACATTGGTCATAACATCAAAAGAATGAGCGGACTTTTGCCAAAGCCATTCATACACTTGATTACCCCGGAAAGCCTTATCTCCGTTCTCCATGAAGAAATCTCGCAATTGCTCACGAGTTAAAGCACGTATGTCTTTCTTTTTTGCTTCCACTTATTGGGTAGATAAAAAAATCCCTCCTTATTCTGTTTCCAATGTAAAGAGGGATTTTAAAGATTCCTTCCAAGGAAGGAACCAAATTATATAATTAACATCGCATCACCGTACGAGTAGAACTTATAGCCTTCTAAAATTGCTTCCTTGTATGATTTTTTCATTAAATCATGTCCCATGAACGCCGATACCATCATTAACAAAGTAGACTTTGGTAGGTGAAAGTTAGTTACCATGGCATTGGCGATACTAAAATCATATGGAGGAAAAATGAACTTGTTTGTCCATCCATCATGAGTGTTTAACGTATGCTGGGAAGAAACTGCACTTTCCAATCCACGCATCGCTGTAGTACCCACTGCGCAGATTCTACGTTTGTTTGCTTTTGCGGTGTTCACAATCTCCGTAGCTCTTTCTTCAATTATCAATTCTTCACTATCCATTTTATGTTTTGAAAGATCTTCGACCTCAACCGGATTAAAGGTCCCTAAACCTACATGTAAGGTTAATTCAGCAAATTTGACTCCCTTAATCTCTAGGCGTTTCAAAAGATGTCTTGAAAAATGTAAACCTGCAGTAGGAGCCGCAACGGCACCTTCATGCTTTGCATAAATAGTTTGGTAACGATCTTCATCTTCTGGCTCAACATCTCTTTTAATATATTTAGGTAATGGAGTTTGACCCAATTCTTTCAGCTTTCTTCTAAAATCATTGTATGATCCATCATAAAGAAAACGTAAGGTTCTGCCTCTAGAAGTTGTATTATCAATTACTTCTGCGACCAAAGTCTCATCTTCCCCGAAATACAATTTATTACCGATACGTATTTTTCGAGCTGGGTCTACAAGCACATCCCAAAGTCGTTGCTCTTCATTTAATTCACGAAGTAAAAACACCTCTATACGAGCACCAGTTTTTTCTTTATTTCCGTATAATCTGGCGGGAAATACTTTGGTATTATTGATGACCATAATATCATCTTCATCAAAATAATCAATCATATCCTTGAACATTTTGTGCTCAATCTTTCCGGTGTCCTTATGGATAACCATCAATTTAGATTCATCTCTATTTTCCGAAGGATACTCCGCTAGCAAGTTATCAGGAAGCTCAAAACTGAAGTGTGATAATTTCATTTACAGTGGTTTAGTTCGATTTTTTTTCGGCTGCAAATATACGACCCCGAGATAGGGGTTGTCAAGTAAAACGATGATTAAATACAGATTATAATTCTTTTACTGAAAATTGCAGTTGTTTCAAGTCCCTCCAGTAATCAGGATACGATTTTGAAACGACCTCAGCATCATTAATGATAATTGTCGTTTTCATGGCTAAAGGTCCAAAAGCCATTGCCATTCGGTGATCGTTGTAGGTATCAATAGCAATATCGGCATTGATATTTTCAGAAGGCGCTAATGTCAAAGCTTTATCTGTAACCGAAATAGTTGCGCCGAGTTTCGACAATTCAATATCTAAGGCTTCTAGGCGATCCGTTTCTTTTATTTTTAACGTATGAAGGCCTGTCAAATGACAACCTATCCCCAATCCAAAACAAGTGACTGCAATCGTTTGGGCTATATCAGGAGCATCAGAAAGTTCAAGGTTTAAGGTTTCAGGTTTCAGGTTATCCGTTTTGCTTAAAGTAATTGAATTTTCTTCAAATACCGTTTGAACTCCTAATTTTTGATAAATTTCGGAAAGTACACTATCACCTTGAAGGCTATTTAATTTATATGCGGATAATTTGATTTCCGTTCCCACTTCTGAAAGCGCCACGATACTATAAAAATAAGACGCAGAACTCCAGTCGGATTCCACCACCAAACTTGTTGGTTCTACCGAAGCTTTTGGCGTTACTATAATCGTATTCCCTTCAAATGAAGTTTCGACTCCTATCTCATTCAAAAGTGCCAGCGTCATTTTGATATAGGGTACCGAAGTGATTTTACCAATCAAGTTTAATTCAAGTCCGTTTTCTAGACTTGGAGCGATTAATAGCAATGAAGATATGTATTGACTACTTATATCCGCAGGAAGACTTACCGTATTCTTGCTGAGTTTTTTACCCTTAATTCGAATTGGCGGGTATCCCTCATTATTCGCATATTCAATCTCGGCACCCAAGCTTCGTAATGCATCTACCAAAACTTTAACCGGTCGCTCAGTCATTCGCTGAGACCCTGTCAAGGTAACTTCTTTACCATCTTGTGTGGAAAAATATCCCGTAAGGAAACGCATCGCAGTACCTGCATGATGAATATCAACAATACCTTTAGAAATCTTCAAACCTTTTTCCATAACCTCAGCATCATCAGAATTCGAGAGGTTGCTTATAGATATATTGGAATATAGTGCTTGCAGCAACAAGGAACGATTAGATTCACTTTTAGAACCTGTAATTTGAATAGCTGCTTTTAGAAGATTGTTGGTCGGACCAGATAGGTTTAAATTCAACGTTGTGTTCTCTTTTGATGGTTATTCTTTCTAGGAAGTAAGCAAATAAAAACAATACTAAGGACTGCCTAAAATTGAGGGGCAAAGATAACACTATTTCAACTTTTTGTTATTGTGATGTCGGTCGTGATCGCGCTTCGCTTTTAGGTCGAGTTTCTTGTCAAAAGCTTCTTGAAGATTTACTCCGGTTTGATTGGCTAGACAGAGTACAACGAAAAGGACATCAGCGAGTTCTTCACCAAGGTCCTTATTCTTATCTGATTCTTTTTCGCTTTGCTCCCCGTACCTGCGAGCAATTATTCGAGCCACTTCTCCAACTTCTTCTGTAAGTTGGGCCATGTTTGTAAGCTCATTAAAATAACGAACCCCATGTTCATTAATCCAATTATCTACCGCCTTCTGAGCTTTCTGAAGTTCCATCTGAAGTAATTTTTGATAAAACTACTTTTTCTGTTTGTTTTTCAACGGCATTTTTAAATAATTCTTTTAAATCCGCATAGTAAAGTGAACTTATAACGGCCTGGTTTATTTTAAAATCTACCATTACTTGAAGGCTTTTGTCATTCTCTACAATCTTATATTTAAAACCACCAAGGTTATCGGCCAATACCATATTCACATCTTCAGGTTTTGAAGCGACTTCATAGCCTTCAGGTAAAACTATATTCATTACGTATCGTTCTTGCCTAGGGTATGTAAAATCGATAGGGTATTGTCTTTCCTCAAGCTTAAAAGGGTTTTCGGTTAGCGCCATATGAAACAGAGGGCTAAAATAGATTTTACCTCCAATCACATCTGCTTGAGACTCCAAATTAAAGGCAAAGCTCTCCATTATCGGTTTACCAATTGTCATTTTATTTTTAACCGCGTATTCGGAGATTTCCATACCTGCATTCTTATTCTCCAACTTTTCTAAATAATCTTCTTCTTCGGTAGAAGCATTATTATTTCGAAACATATAGGCATCATAATCGCTATAGGTTGTTCTGCACTTTCCTTCAATATCACCATTTTCCGAAAGCGAGATACTCATGCTGTAATTCTCTTTCGAAACTTTTTTTGGAAGCAGATTCACAGTACTAAACGCACCATCTTTTTTAATCAATTTACCATACCAATTCAAAGCTCTAGTTGGCAAAAGGTTAGGTTTTGTATATTTATTTGAAGCGTCTAATAAAACCGTTTCTCCATCCATTTGAACGGAGGCCACAACATAGTTAAAACCTTCTCTAGTTGGAAAAAGGGGTACTCCATTGTTCCGTGTACTCACTAGTATCGGGTTCGCATCTAAACCAGCCTTCTGAAGCATAGAGGTTAACATCAAATTTATATCAGCAATATTACCTGACTTTTCCTTGTAAGCTTCTTTAACTCCTTTATCTGTTGAGTATCCATTAATACTATTCCAAGTCATGCGTTTTTGCACAAATGAAAAAATAGCAGACATAAGCTCTTTGTTACCATTACTTGCACCCACCAGTGCCTCAAGGTCATCCTTATAATATTTGCTGATTTTTAATTGATCTCCAAAATATTTACTATCGTAAATTTTCTTGATTACATCCTCCCATGTTGTGGTGTAATCTTTACGGATGGACTCAGGGTACTGCGTGTATTTCAGCTCATATTTTACTGCACTTCGATAATTTTCCATTGTATTTACATGCGACTCCTCCTTTAGCGCAGGTATACTTTTCGAGTCATAGTTCGTAACATTAATGCTATATCTTAGTTCTTTTGTTGAAGTTACACCACCACTTAGACTCTTTCCTGTTGCTACTTTCAAAGTTCCAAACTCTGTTTTATACTTTGGATCTACAGCTAAATACCCTTTAACATTCGGCTTAAATGAAAAATATTCAGGTACGGCAATAGATATTTTTTGGCTATTTATAGGAATGTCATATTGAAGTACAAGCTCGTCAATTGAATAAAAGAAAGGTGAAACTATCTTGTATTGATATTCAATGACACTACCCACCTTTATGTTTGGAAGCGTAAACTTTTTTTCACTTCTGTTCTTACTTGCTTCGGTAGTGAACACGCCCGACTTATCAAGTTTTTGTTTTTTTATCGCTCCCCCTTCGAGATTATAGGTAAAGGCCTTTAATTCGGATAAATTCTCTTTGTCACCACCATTTTTATACAAACTTTCAATTACAGTAGCATGCTTAAACCCAGATTGGTTATAGATCTTCACCCTTTCATGTACATTGATATGCACATTGAAACCTTGATTTAAAACATATTTAAAATGCACACTACGCTTTCGATAAAGCACTGCCGCAGCAGCGGACGAGTCGATTGGATGAACTTCTTCCTGTAATTCTTCTTTGGAGACTTTCCCAAATTTAAAATCTTGGGCACTTACAGCTGAAGTGATTAAAATTATAATAACTAAGAGGGGATTTTGAAATTTGATCATGTCAGTGGTATTGGTTGGTATAGTTTATTTTTTTACAAGTACAACTTGCGCATCATCCGCCCTAGCTGTTTGTTTTCTAAAATCGCGGTACGCTGCATATTTTTCTTTCGGATAAACGCCTTTCTTAATCAGGAGTTTTCGTTTGTACACAACAGAATTTGTTTGACTATTTTTTTCAAAGGACACTTTATAGGTGCCAAAATCGGTGTCAATAGTTTTCTCTGTTGGCATCGCCTCAATCTCATAGCCATCCGGAAGTTGAATCGTAAACTCATCTTCGTCCAAAAAACCTCTTTGAATCTCAAAGGGAAGCTTCCTATTTCGATATCTATGCGGCACATATCCGTTATTGTTAAATGTATTTACTGTAAATAGAATGCGATTACCACTTATAGAGGCATAATTTGTCGCACTTAAATCAACCGTCTCGGTAAAAACAACATTATCCCTATCATTTTCGAAACTATAGTTACCCACCTTTAGATTATTGATATTGCTCCAATAGCTTTTATAGTGCTTTAAAACATCATCTTCCGTATTTCGTTCTAGTTTAAAACGGTTGTCATATTGAATTCCCTTGGTAGTAATATTGGCATTTCCCGTAATACTTCCTGAAGGGTTTAAGGAATACAATGCTTTTGTAAACTGATAATTATCCTCATTGATGTAGGCAACGGTTTTAATAATTTCGCCTCCCTCAGGTTTTACCACAAGAGCTTTTCTATTATCGGTAAAATTGCCAACAAAACCAAAAGGGTTCACCTGAGATGTGCAATCAATCCAATAATATGTATCATTATAAGGGATCGCCAAAATCGCATGATTACCTTGTAGCGCGGCGAAGTCAGGATCAAAATCAACTTGTCTATTTCCAGCATGAATAACTGTATAATACGATTGAACACCTACTGCCTTCAATAAAGCATAAGTATAATTTGACAGGCCTTTACAATCTCCATACTTAACGCGATCTACATCTATTGCACTTATCGGTTTCCAGCCACCGATGCCAATTTGAACGCTAATATATCTTGTATTATCTTGTACATACTTATAAATAATCTTTGCTTTTTCTAAATCGTCATCAACCCCAGCTACCAAGTTTTTGGCCTTTGCGATAGTCGCATCGTCCAATATGGCCCGGTTCTTCAAAAGTGTATTTTTCATCCATACGCCCATATCTTTCCAATCATTTACTTGAGCCTCTTCTCCCTTTAAATTGAATTTTTTCAAGCGGACTCTCAAACGCGGAACAACATCTCTAAATGCGGGACCAAGGCTTTCCGACTTAATGGCTTGGATATTTTCAGCCTCATACACTATTTTCCCTGCTTCATCCTTTTTTGAAACTTCAATACTCGCTAGGTTCAACTCTTTAATCTCAGGTTTGAGTTGTTCGTTGGCGTAGCTAATGCTATAATAACTTTTTTCAACGCTAACCTTATAATTGGAAAGGAAATACCATGGTGGAAAAAAACCAGTGTCTGAGGTTTCAACGGTGTAGTTAAAAGAAATGGTATATGGATAACTAGTTGGCGTATATCTATTTACCAACAGGCGATCATCTGTGTATAATGAAAATCCGTCTGCAGCACTTACATCCTTAAAATCTTTCTTTTTGATGTGATCTAACTCCTTACCAAATTTATCATAAACGAATACATCTAGACTCTTGATCTTTCGCTCATTATCATACGCAACTCGATTTGTTGCGTAGCTATTTCCTTCTTTGTTAAGAACAGTAACAACTTGCCTCACTTCGTACAACATCTTATTTGTCGCCAAAAGATTGATTTTCATTTCGTCTAAACGAACAACAGCGTTAGCATTATCCGTTAGGCTTTTATCTAATATGAGGGATTGATATTCAGTTTCTTGTGCAATACCAGTAAAACACAGGAATAGGGAAATTAGTAAGAAAAGAAGGCGCATTTATTGGGTTTGGTGGTTCTATGCTAAACGCTAAATTCTTACTTTTCTTACATAAAACCTCAAAAAAGTCGACGAGTGCCGTTATTCTTTGTTCTTTGTGTCTATGGTAATGGTAACAGGGCCATCGTTTAGCAAGTCAACTTTCATATCGGCGCCAAAAATGCCAGTTCCGACAGATTTGCCTAAATCTGTTTGTAGCTGGAGAACAAATTTTTCGTACAAGGGAATTGATATATCCGGTTTTGCAGCTCTTAAATAGGATGGCCGATTTCCTTTTTTTGTGGAGGCATGCAAAGTAAACTGACTTACTACAATTGCTTCACCATCAATTTCAAGAAGCGATTTATTCATCACTCCCTCATCGTCATTAAAAATACGCAGATTGGCTACTTTTCGAGAAAGCCATTCTATATCTTCTTCTGAGTCTTCATTTTCTATGCCTAAAAGAATAAGCAATCCTGTTTCGATTTCAGAAATGATTTTTCCTTCAACCGTTACACTTGCTTTTGAAACTCTTTGAATTACTGCTCTCACTTTTTCTCTCCGTGAATATCCATTCTATAATTTTCCTCTTCGCCTGTGATCATTTGCACATAACTCTTGTAACGACTCCAGGCAACCTCATCTTTATCTAGGGCATCTTTTACAGCACATTTGGGTTCATCTAAATGAAGGCAATTATTGAACTTGCAATTGATTTTCAATTTAAAGAATTCTCGAAAGTAATCTCCGATTTCTTCCTTTTCCATATCGACAATTCCAAAACCTTTGATCCCTGGTGTATCTATGATTCTTGCATCGAAACTCAGATCGTACATTTCTGCAAAAGTTGTAGTGTGTTGTCCTTGCAGATGCTGTTCAGAAATTTCTTTTGTTTTAAGGTCTAGGTGTTTTTCTAGCGCATTGACCAAAGTAGATTTTCCTGCCCCTGAATGTCCTGCAAACATGCTGGTTTTGCCTATCATTAGCTCTTTGACCTTGTCTACGTTTTTTCCTGTAGTCGCTGAAATTCCAATACATTCATAACCTATGCTTCGATAAAGTGCGGCCAAATATTTCACTTCAAGTAATTCCTCTTCATTATAGGTATCGGACTTGTTGAAAAGCAATATAACAGGAATATCGTAAGCCTCCGCTGAAGCCAAAACGCGATCAATAAAAACGGGATAAGTCTTCGGCTTATTCAAAGTAACCAACAAGAAAACCTGATCAAGATTGGCAGCAATAATATGTGTTTGCTTAGAGAGGTTAACCGACTTACGAATGATATAGTTCTTGCGATCTTCAATAGCAGAGATAGTTCCAACAGTAGCATCTCCCAATTCTTCAATCTCAAATTCCACAACATCGCCCACAGCAATCGGATTGGTGCTTTTAATTCCTTGAATACGGAATTTACCTTTGATTCTGCATTCATAAAACGTACCATCATCAGTCTTTACCGTATACCAACTTCCAGTCGATTTATATACAATACCACGCATTCATTACATTTAGGATACAAAGAAAAGCAATACTTTTATATTACTGTCTTTCAGAGGGTAGTAACATTCGGTATATGATATATATCGCTTCAAGAAATTATTATGGGATGCAACCCTTCCACAAACTTATTGTCTTTAAATACTAACATATAAATATTAAATCATGAAGAAAATTATTCTTATTGCAAGCCTAGTCTTGCTTACCACTATGGAAGTTAGCGCACAACAAATAAAAGTAATCACCAGTGTAGAATCAATTGTGCCTAGTGGTTTAGGCCGTTCACGTATTGTTGATGCTCAAGAGGAAAAGAATTTTGGTGAATATACGACCACTCAAACCGAAGAGGACAACACCAGGAACAAATCAAAAAGAGGTGATATTCGAGTTAAGAATTTTGAGGAAACGAAATTGCTGAACTTTTATAATATTGCTGGAATCCGTTTCCAGAATATTGCTGCTAATGACGCAGTAATTTCTTCAAAGCTGACTTCTATGATAAAAGATGGATGGCAATTAGTCTTTGTAACCAGCGGTGTTGAAGCAGATGCAGGCGGTGAAGACGGACAGGGAATTTTTATTACACGATATATTTTCAAGAAAGAATAGAAGTAATCTCTCAAAAGAAGAAAGCCTCATCAAAAATTTGATGAGGCTTTTTTTATATCGCCTTTGCGCGGTGGCACGACGAAGCAATCTGCTACCTGTTGCTAAAATCGACAGATTGCTTCGCTGTGCTCGCAATGACGGTTATGCTTTCAAAACCTTCTCTTGATGGTTAATAGATTCCTGATGAATTGCTTTGAACATTTTCAGAACAAACTCTTCGCTCAATCCTTTAGATTCGCCTTCTAAAATCATTTTGCCTAAAATGGCATTCCAACGATTAGTCTGTAAAACGGCAACGTTTTTTGTTTTTTTCAATTCACCTATACCATCGGAAACTTTCATTCTTTTCCCTAACATATCGATTAATTGATTGTCAATTACATCAATCTGAGCGCGCAAACCGCTCAATTGACTATTGTATTCTGCTTCAGGGTCGTCTTCTTTTCTAATTTTTAAGTCTTCCATAATCTGTACCAATCTATCTGGAGTTACTTGCTGTGCAGCATCACTCCATGCGTTATCTGGGTCATGGTGTGTTTCAATCATCAATCCGTCGAAATTTAAGTCCAGGGCAGTTTGTGAAACATCAAAAATCATATCACGCTTTCCAGTAATGTGCGATGGGTCGTTAATTAATGGTAAATCAGGGAATCTGTTCTGAAATTCAATCGCTAATTGCCATTCGGGAATGTTTCTATATTTTGACTTTTCGTAGGTTGAAAATCCTCTGTGAATCGCTCCTAATTTTTTGATACCAGCCGTATGTAAACGTTCAATTCCTCCCAACCACAATGCCAAATCAGGATTGACTGGATTCTTTACCAAAACAATCTTATCTGTCCCGGCCATGGCATCTGCCAATTCTTGCATGATAAACGGACTCACCGTTGAGCGCGCGCCAATCCACAACAAATCGATATCGTGTTCTAAAGCCAATTCTACATGAGCTCGGTTGGCAACTTCTGTAGCCGTTTTCAAGCCTGTTTCCGCCTTTACTTTTTGGAGCCATTTTAATCCTAGAGCACCTACGCCTTCAAAATTTCCTGGGCGTGTTCTTGGCTTCCAGATTCCCGCGCGATAGTAATTTACATCGGTATCTTTCAAGCTATGCGCTATTCCTAATACCTGCTCTTCGGTTTCTGCACTACATGGCCCTGCTATTACTAGTGGATGATCTAAACCCATATCATCCAACCATGTTCTCATTTCTTTTGTATTCTCCATTACTTTTTGTTTAGTGGTATTCCGTTTAATATTTCTTTAATCTTGTTCGTGTTATTCATTTCATTGTAAATGCCTTCGAAGTTATCTTCTAAAAGCATTTGCTTAAATTCTTCTAGATTTTGAATATACTCCTCTAGTGTTTCTACAACATTCTCTTTATTCTGTTCAAAAATAGGTGTCCACATTGCTGGTGAACTTTTTGCCAAACGCACTGTACTTTCAAAACCTGAACCCGCCATATCAAAAATATCGCGTTCGTTTTTCTCTTTTTCGATTACCGTCTTTCCCAACATAAAAGAACTGATGTGAGATAAATGCGATACGTAAGCTATATGCTTGTCATGTGCCTCAGGATTCATATATCGAATTCGCATTCCCATATTTTGAAATAACTCCAAAGCCCTTTCTTGCAATTTGAAAGCGGTCTTTTCTACTTCACAAATAATATTGGTCTTGCCTTCATATAAACCTTCTATTGCTGCTGATGGGCCTGAAAATTCCGTTCCTGCAATAGGGTGACAGGCTAAATAGTTTCTTCGCTTCGGATGTTCTTCCAATTGCATACAGATTAAATTCTTTGTAGAACCTCCATCGAAAACAACACAATCATCATGTACAGCATCTAGTATTTTAGGCAGCTCCGTTACCAATACATCCACAGGAATAGAAACAATCACCATATCTGCAACTCCCAAATCATCGTAACTGGACTTTACATCAATCAGGTTCAAAGTAAAAGCTTCTTCCAAATGAACATCGCTGGCATCAATTCCATAGATTTTAGAATCAGGCATAATTTGTTTGATGTCCTTTGCAAAAGACCCCCCAATTAATCCGATACCGATTACAAATACGTTCATACTAAAATCTATCTAGTGCTTCTTGAATTTTCTCTTCTGTCACACAAAGTGAAAATCGAATATATCCTTCTCCATTACTTCCGAAAATGGTACCTGGAGTGATGAAAATATCTTGATCGTATAAGATATCATCAATGAATTTTTCTGCGGATGGTACTCCGTAGGGCAACTTCGCCCAAACGAACATTCCCACGGAAGTGGAATCAGAAGTGCATCCCAATTTTTTCACCAATTGCAGCATTAATTCCCTGCGCGTTGTATAAACCTTGTTCAAATTATCAAACCACTCTTGAGAGCTTCGTAAAGCAGCAATCGCCCCTTTTTGAATTCCGTAGAACATTCCAGAATCCATATTAGTTTTTACTTTTAATATGGATTTCAAGTTTTCTTCATTCCCTAAAACCATTCCCACACGCCATCCGGCCATGTTAAACGTTTTACTAAGGGAATTCAATTCCAACGCAACCTCCTTAGCACCATCAATGCTTAGAATACTTGTCGGATTGTCATTCAAAACAAAACTATACGGATTGTCATTGATTAATAGAATGTTATTCCTCTGTGCAAAAGCAATCAACTTTTCGAATTGCATTTTGGTAGCCGTAGCTCCCGTAGGCATATGCGGATAGCTTACCCACATCAGTTTCACTTTGGACAGGTCTTCTTTTTCCAACTCCTCCAAATTAGGAAACCAGCCCTTATCTTCTACCAAATCATAATACTGAGGAACCGCCCCAACCAACTTACTCACCGCAGTATAGGTAGGATATCCCGGATTAGGAATCAATACCTCATCGCCTTCGTTTAAGAAAGCCATGCTGATGTGCATGATACCTTCCTTGGACCCCATCAACGGAAGAATCTCAGATGCAGGGTCAGCTTTAACTCCATATTTTGATGAATAGAATTTCGCAATCGCTTCACGTAATTCAGGCAAACCTTGATAGCTCTGATATTGATGTGCTCCAGCATCAGTAACTGCATTCTGAATTGCTTTGATCACGGCTTCTGGTGGCGCCAAATCAGGACTCCCAATACCCATATTGATAATCGGTTTTCCCTCAGCCATTAGTCCACGAACTTCCCGCAACTTTTTTGAAAAGTAGTATTCCTGAACAGTTTCAAGTCTATCAGCTGTCTGTATCATCCTCTGGCATTTTTATATTCACCCAAAACTTTAAAGTCTTCTGACATGATGTTCAGCAATGCTTTTGCCTTTTCAAAATTGGCGTAACCATCAAAAGTTACATCAACAAAGAAGGCATATTTCCATGGAGATTCAATAATGGGAAGGCTTTGAATTTTTGTCAAGTTCAAATTGCAATCGCTCATTACATTAAGCATAGCCGCCAAACTACCGCGTTTATGGTCCGTTATGAAGCGTACCGATGCTTTATTTATATCCTCTTTTGGAAGCTCCTTATTTTTTGTTTTTACAATGATAAATCGCGTGGAATTATTCTTAATCGTTTGTATGTCTGACGCTACGATGTCCAAATCGTATAACTCGGCTGCAACCTTTGGTGCAATTGCCGCAATTCCTTTTAATCCATGCTCTTGAATTTGTTTCGCGGTCTCTGCCGTATCAACATCTTCAACCATTTTAATCTGAGGTTTAGTCTTCAAATATTCACGACATTGTAAAAGTGCCATGGGGTGCGAACGAACTTCCTCAATATCGTTTAAATCTTGTCCTTTTAATACCATGAGATGGTGATGAATGTTCAAATAGTGTTCGCCAATAATATGTAAGCCTTTATCATATACAAGGGCGTAATTAGGAATAATCGATCCGGCAATTGAATTTTCTATTGCCATTATTCCCTTATCAGCAGTACCTTCTACTAATTGATCGACTAAGCCATGAAACGATAAACATTCCACCAATTCGATGTTATCCCCGTAATAGTCCTTTGCCACTTGATGGTGGTTTGAACCTCGTATTCCTTGTATGGCTATTCTTAGAATCATGCTACTCGCTTATTTTCAACAAACCCTGAAACAAATTCAGGGTGATATCAGTTTTTAAAAAATTGATATCACAAAAAAAGTCCCGCTTTTCGCGGGACTTCTATATTATATCTAACTTGAATATACTACAACAGTCCCGTGCTTCCTTTAAAAAAGAAGTAGAAAAAGAATCTGTTATAAAAATATCTGCTAGTCATTATACACTTAAACTGGGGCTAATGTATGAATTAAATTTAAAAATCACCTTTTCATTGGATTTTTTTTCGATTTGGTTACTATTTGTTAAAATTTAGGGTTTAATCGATTCTTATACCACGTCAGGTTTTGAAATACGTAAATCACAACTTCTCTTTTAGAATAGCAATCATGGTTTTAATACCCTCTCTATAATTCCCTAATCGGATATTCTCATTCGGACTGTGTTGATTGTTATCCCTATTCACAGTTGGAACAGTAACCGCTGGAATTCCCAAAGTGGTAACAAAAGGAGAAATGGGAATAGAACCTCCACTCATACGAATCATTATGGGTTCCTCTCCAAAGGCATTTTGCAAAGCGCTTCTCAACCAAATTCCTACCTCCGAATTAAAATCAGTACGAAACGATTGATAGGATATCTCTGATGTAAACGTGGCTATCTTATCATATTTCAAGCGCTCTTCCTTGGTGGGTTCTTTATCAATTACATAATATCCTTTATCTGCAATATGATTTTTAATAAGTTTTAGCAGTCGTTCTGGGTCTGATTCTAAAACCAATCGCATATCGATTTCCGCTCTGGCCCGGCCAGGAATAATCGTCCGAACTTTCTCATCTATCCAACCAGATTGCATACCGCGAATGTTTAAAGAAGGATATTGAATGGCCTCTTGATAATAGCTTCCTACCTGGTCAGTTTCAGCAATCTGCAAACGTTTTTTTATTTGAGCTTCATCATCTGGGACCGCTTTAAGTATCTTTTCTGCATCCGCATCAATCGCTATTCCATCATAAAAACCAGGGATAACCACTTTACCCTCATCATCTTTCATGGAAGCCAACAACTTTGAAAGACGCAACGCAGGGTTTGGAACATAATTTCCAAAATGACCACTATGCTGAGGAACTGCAGGCCCATAAGTCGTTAATTGTATGGTCGCAATGCCTCTTGCACCAAAAGTCAGGGTAGGTCTATTTGTAATATGTCTCGGACCATCATATATAATCAACATATCTGCTTTAAGTAGTTCAGCGTTTTTTACCACGGCATCAGGTAATCTTGGGGAACCGAGTTCCTCTTCAAAATCCATGATAATCTTAATATTGTAGTTAGGAACTATTTTCTCAGATGCAGCAGCATCTAATGCAGCCAGAAACATAGCCACCGGACCTTTGGCATCACTAGTCGAACGTGCAAAAACACGCCAATCGTCTTCGTAGTTTTGAATATTATCCCAAGGAATAATTTCCCATTCATCTTCGGAATTCTTCTTTTTCAAAACCGGTTTATACGGACTTTCCTGAAACCATCTTGTGCTGTCGACAGGTTGGCCATCTATTTGAAGATAGATTAAAACTGTTTTTTTTGCCTTTTTATGTTTTCGCTCAGCTAGTAGTAGAGGAACAGTTGAAGTTTCGATTCTCTGGGTGCTAAAACCTCTTTGACCAAAAGCTGTTTCACACCAAACCACATTCCGCTCGATCTCCTCTGGATAAAAAGCATCGTTCGGGATGCTTAAAAGTTCTTTGAGTATGGGAAAGGATTTCTTGGCATACGCACTTGAAAGCTTATCAAGTTCAGAATCTTTCTGGGAAGAAAGAAAAAAAGGTATGCATAGAAAAAGGATAAAGTGTTTCATGATAGTAGTTCTATAGCTACTAAAATAGTCTTTATCCTTTTAAGAGGGAACAGAAAAATTATTAAGAATGACCTTAAAATCTCAACGCCAAACCTAGTCCATTTTCGTTGCTTGTTGGCACTAAATAAAAAGAAGTCTCTTTGCCTAGACTATCATTATACTTTAAAATAGCCATCTTTTTATTTTTCATAGCTGACTGTCCGAAAATAGAACCAATCAAAGCACTTACTCCGAAGGCAATTGCAGGTTCAGTTAAGGGTTTATTGTTTACTTCGTTTGATATTGCCCAAATTCCGGCACCGAAATTAACTGCTCCAAATACCATAGTACCTAAGAGGTTCTTCTTCGATTTTTTCCAATGCATTTCAGAAACCGTATTTCCCATCATTAATGCATCTACTTCTTTCCAATTCAATTTCTTCTGATCTTGATAGAATTCAGGTCCCCAAGTACCTGAGAACACTGTTATCTCTTGGGCCTTTAAACCTGTTGAACACAGGCCTAAAAATAAAATGGCAACTACTAATTTTTTCATGGTGTGAAATTTTTGTTTAAAGATAATTAATTTTTGTTAAACAAAAAGTTAAAATCATTCCAAAAATTGTTCAAACCTTTCTAGATAACCATTGAATTCTGAAGTTTCCTTTTCAGCTAATTCCGTATCACCATTTCTTATGAGAATATCGATATTTCTTTGATAACCCCTTATTGCCTCATAAATATTCTCGAAATTATGATACTGTTCATCCACAGACATTTCTGCATAATAGTACAATTGTTCTTGGTAAACGGTTTTCAGTTTGTAATAAACATCTCTGGCTTTTCTTGATTCGCCCACTTTATAGTAACCATCAAAAAAAGGTTCTACATAAGTGTAAAATCCGAAATACTCCACAGGAATATTGGTCATCGCCATTTCAATAACTTCTTTTGCTCTTTCTATTTTCTTTTCCTCCAAGAGCTGTTCAAGCAAACGCGCTAGGGTTATTCGGTATGATACACCACCTTGTTTTCTAGTTTGCGGGTCATGATAGACGTCAGGATTTCCAGAATTGCCCCATTCCCACTTTTTGACAATATCGAACATCAAATCCGAATCGATTCGTCCCTTATCAAAAATACTCTCTGTTTCAGTTTTGATAGGAACCAATTTATAAACGAGGCCGTCAAGTTGCAGATAATCCGTCATCCATATATATTCTTGTTCGTCGAAACTTCCCCCTGAAAAATAAATTGGACGCTCCCAATCATTATTCGCTATAATATCCAACATTAAAAGACTTGATTTACCAATTCCCGATTGTGGTAAATCAATATCGATATAATCCACAATTTCTGTGGAATCCTTAGTTTTCACCAATCCTGTTTCCAAGACTTTTTTCTTATTGACGGGCACACGGATTTTATAGGTAGGATAAAAAACAGCGTCCAAATAACTATCAGAATAACCGCTTGTATCTCGGCCTTGTTGTTCCAATAAGCTTTTCACTTTTGTCTGAGGGGCATCACTAGCCACCCACTTCATAAAATCTTGAATCGACCAACGTTTATCTGTTACCGGAGCAAAATAAATTGCATCTCTAGAACCATAGCGATATAAATCATGTGTCAATTGCGAGGGAATCGGCTCACTCTCATAGGCTTTTCGTTTCATCTGGTCGATATACCAATCTGTACCGAAATAAGTAGTCACTACGACACGTGTATCCGTACGATACCCTTCTATATCTTGAGCATACCACAAAGGAAATGTGTCGATATCGCCGATAGTAAATAAGATAGCACCTACGTCCTTCTCGGTCGAATCTAGATACGATTTGGCCATTGATAATGCAGTATACCGATTTGAGCGGTCATGGTCGTCCCAATTTTGTTTTGCCATAAGGAAAGGCACCGCCAACAAACAAACTAGGAGAACTATTGGGAGTATAGTCCTCGGCTTGCCATATTTTTTAAGTTGCTCAAAAAGTCCGTATACGCCAAAGCCTATCCAAACTGTAAAAATGTAGAAAGAGCCTACAAGTGAGTAATCCCGTTCGCGAACCTGAAATATCGGCGGGTTTGTATAAAATTGAATAGCTAATCCTGTAAATAAAAAGAAAACAAAAAGCACCCAAAACTGTTTCCAGTTTTTTTGTATTTGAAAAACCAATCCTATTAAACCCAATACCAGCGGCAAAAAGAAGTAGGTGTTTCTTCCTTTGTTTTCCAACACATCTTTTGGTAAATTTTCTTGGCTTCCTAAACGTAAACTGTCCAGAGCTGAAATACCGGAAATCCATTCACCATTGCCATCAAATCGACCTTGTTCATCGTTTTGCCTTCCGGCAAAATTCCACATAAAATAGCGCCAGTACATGTAGCCGAATTGAAAATGAAAGAGATATTCGATGTTCTGCCCAAGAGTGGGTGGCTGTACATCAATATAATCGCCAACATCTGTCAAAAAATTGATGTATCCATCAACATCGACTTCACCATCGTTTAACTTTTGCCGTATATTCTTTACAGCAGACTGTAAGTCTTTGTTGCTTCGAAACTGAGGTTTTATTGTGAAGTTCAACAAGCCATAATAGCGCATGTAGTTCTCCGCATTTTGCTCGCTCCACATTCGGGGCAACCATCCCTTATGTTTTTCACTTGAACCTCGCAGCGCACCTTTATAGTCATTTACAATAGCGTACCTGCCTGTTTTTTCGTCTCTTTCATACTTAGGACGGTCATCTTTGTCAGGATGTTCATTTGCGAATTTATCGGAATAGTGAGCGCCATAAAATGGACTATCAGTTGCCGGATATTGCTCGCGATTGAAGTATGCCAACAACGAACGTGCATCAGAAGGGTCATTTTCGTTGATTACGGTTTTCGCACTAGCACGTATGGGAAGTGATAGCCAAGAGGAAAATCCTAAAAACAAAAACAGCACGGAAAGAACTACTGTGTTAGCCTTTCGATATCCTTTTTTTCTAGTGTAACGAAGTAAAAAGTAAAAAGTAGCGGCAATGAATACTCCCATAATGAGACTCCCTGAATTGAAAGGTAATCCGAAGGAATTCACAAAAAATACTTCACTCCATCCAAAAAGTTTAAGCACATAGGTAAATGCAAACTTGAAGACAAGCATTAAGACAATCACCGATACAATATTGGCAACTATAAATTTTGCAGCTGTGACGGTTTTGTCCTTTTTAAAATAGTACAACAAGACTATGGAGGGAATCGCCAAAAAACCCATAAACTGGACTCCAAAAGTAAGGCCAACAACAAATGAAATCAGCAATAACCATTTGTTGCTCCTAGGAGAATTCAGGTCATCTGTCCATTTCAATCCCAGCCATAAAAGCAGGGCCATTAGCAAGCTTGCTGTGGAATAAACCTCGGTTTCCGTAGCATTGAACCAGAAACTATCGGAAAACGTAAACGCCAATGCGCCAATGAAACCACTACCTAAAATCGCAAGGTCTTTCTCTAAGGTTGCATTTGTTTTTTTTGTCAACTTCTGAAGTAAGTTGGTAATCGTCCAGAAAAGAAAAAGAATGGTAAAAGCACTTGAAACCACAGAAACGTAGTTGACCATTAAAGCTATTTGTGACTTATCGGTTGCGAAAAGGGCGAAGAATGCCCCGAGCATCTGTAAAAGTGGCGCACCTGGTGGATGTGCCACCTGAAGCTTTGCAGAGCTGGCGATATATTCTCCGGCATCCCAAAAACTTACAGTAGGTTCTACAGTGAGAGCATATACGATAAATGAAATTGTAAAAACGGACCAACCTAAAACGGAGTTCCATCGTTTAAAAACAAATGTGGACATCTAAAGGTACTTTCTACAAAGAACCTTCAGACCAACTAAAAATGGAACCTTATGTGGTCGGATTTAGGTACTAGTACGGGTGCTAATTTTCTATTTTACTAATTTCCCACGCTACAAATAATCTTTCCATTATTAGATAATTTGCTTTTCACTATTCAAATGAGTAGCATCAATTTGTCTATTGAAACTCAATATATTTAGGCGGAACTAGACCGTTCAATCTCATATAAACAAGCATTTGTCCTCTGTGATGCGTGATGTGGTCAGCAAGCAAGAAGAAAATCTGTCGCTTCGTTCTATCCAATCCGAAATAGTCTAGACGGTCATTCAAGTTGGCTACTTCGAACTTTTTAATGAATTCTATAACCTCATCAAATGTTTTATCAATCGTCGCAATCATTTCGTTTTTGGATTTGTTGGCAACTACAAATGTAGTATCGGTCTTCCAATCCCTTGGTTCTCGTCCACCTAGTAATGACTGACTATGCCAGTCCATTGCATAGCCTATATGCATCAAATTTTCGGCAAAAGTCTTTTCCTCAGATGTCGCCTTGAAGTTATATTTGTCAGCGGGCATGGTTTCTGCTACCAGAATTAAATACTCCCGTGAATTTTCCAAGCGCTCTAAATAGTCATTTATGAAAATATCCTCTTGAGCCCATAGAGGTGATTGAATCAAAATGAATAAAATAAAGGATGTTAGAATACGTCTATGTTTCATGGTTCTAAATTTTAAAACCAAAGTAACTCGAAGAAGAGTAAATAGGAGAACAAAAAGGGTCTGATTTAAGTACTAGTACCCTAAGAATTTTGCATTTTCTGAAGTAATTCTTGCCGACTAGACACCTGTAGCTTACTATAAATATTGGTAATATGGGTTTTTACCGTGCTCAAGCTGATAAAGAGTTCACCGGCAATTTCTTTGTTGCTCTTTCCCTGTAAAATGAGACCTTGAATGTTCTTTTCTTGCTTGCTTAAGTCTGCAATCGCTTGCTGACTTTTTCTTCGTTGTAAACGAAAAACAAGGAATAGTAAACCTGCCACAACCAAGCCTAAAAGGACAATGATAACCTTGCTGGTTGCGTATTTATTTTCAGCTACTTCAGTTGTTAAAAAGGCCAATTTATTTTCCAAAAACAGATACTCTGAACGTTCGATATCACTTCCTCGGAGTTCTGTCAAAAGAGCTGCATAGTAATTTGGATTCTTTGCGATATCTTTCTCAAGTAAGTCTTTATTATCAAGTTGTTTGATACTTATCAACTTCACCATTAAGATTTCAAGGGAGTCTTTTGTGTATGTCTTCAAGTTGCCAATATAAGCTTCAGAAAGACTATCTTCTTTCTTTAAATCCGTATTTCGCAATTGACGTTCAAATCGTATTAATTTTTGCCATTCTTTATCGGCCAAATTGCTGTTGGTGTATGTTTCAAATGGAATTTTGCTCTTTTTAAAATGGATACTATCCCGATTGGAGAGTAAAAACAATTGGCCAACTTGTAAAGTATCCCTCAACGCTTTTTCGAAACGAGTGACGTGCAGTTGATAGATTGCCTCCTTATTTGAAATCAAGCTTTTTTTAAACTGGAAAAAGCCATTCTCATTTATAATCGCTGTAGCAATTTGTTTTGCTTTATTCGTATCCGAAATATCTTCTAAATCAATTTGAGATAAATGGATTTCTGTAGCTGATTCGACATTTTCTATATCAACATACCCTGATATAGCGTTTTGGGCATTTAAACAAAACACCTTCAATAACAACGCCATTACAATTATTTTCTTCATCTAGATAAACAACTCTTTTTCATATCAATAAAGTTAGATAAAAACACACAAAATCCCTTAAATTCTATTCGATTCTCATGTACAATTTCTTTAATCAACTACCTTTTGGTACTTCTCACTTTTCAGGTGCAATTGAGACCCTGATAGGTCGGGTATTTCTTCTCGTAGCTGCTGATATTCGGGGTTTACCGCATAATCTCCCCAAATACCCAACATCAACTTTAGTCCCTCCTTATTTTCGGGGTATTGACCTTTATCATCCGTTTCGGTAATCCATTTTTCTAGAATGGTGGAATACTTTGCGCGGATTTCCGAATGACCTGGGTCATCCGCCAAGTTGTTAATTTCAAAAGGATCGTTTTTTATATCATATAACTCTTCTGAAGGTCTTTCGTTTGACAAGAACCGGTCTTGGGCCTCATTTAACTTTCCTGTAGCATGAAGTTCTTTCATAACGGTTACGAATTCAACTCCCTGAACATCCATATAGGTGGATTGCAAATAAGGCCGATCCGTCATAAAATTGCGAATATATTTGAAGTCTTTCGAGCGTACGGAACGGATCCTATCAATCGTAAAGTCACAGCGATCACGGGTCGAAATGACATTCTCTCTTGGGGCAGCGGAATCATCGAATATGTTTAACCCCTCCATATAATCAGGAATCGGAATGCCCGCCAAGGCTAAGGAACTGGTGCCTAAATCTAATCCACTTACCAAATCTTCATTGACCGCACCCACTTCGATAGTTTTATCCTTTCTAAAATCAGCAATAATCAAAGGAACGTGCAAACCACCATCATACAAAAATTGTTTGTGCCGGGTCAAGCGCATTCCGTGGTCTGAGAAGAAGAAAACAATGGTGTTTTCAAGCATTTCATTATCCGCCATTTCTTTTATTATAGCACCTAATTTTCGGTCAGTAACTTGTATGGCATCTAAATGATTGGCATATTCTTCTATAATCGCCGGATGATTTGGAAGGTACGGCGGCAATTCAATTGCTGAACGGTCAATTGGAGACTTTACACTAGCTTTAAAGTCAGGTTTAAATATTTCTTTCCCACCTGCCATTTGTATTTGCCCAAAGAAAGGCTGGTTACCGGCGATTTTTGAAAACTCTAGATTCACCCCCTTTTTTCCATATAAGGGATGTTGCAAATATTCTTGATCGTAAAGTTCTTTACGATTGTAATCAAAGTTGTAATCATCTTTTCCATTATTAAACGTAAAATAACCTGCCTTTTTAAAAACCTCAGGAATGGTTTTAATATGTTCAGGTAAATGAATCACAGATTCAGGCGTACGGGAACTGTGGTGATTGTGCGTGCCAGTTGTAGTAGACATCACTCCTGTTATAATACTCGAGCGACTTGCAGAACAAACTGGTGCAGGCATGAAAACATTCCTATAAACTGTACCCTGCTCCGCTAACTTGTCAATATTTGGGGTTTGAATAAGATTGGTGCCATAACTGCTTAATAGTGGTGAAGTATCCTCAAGATAAATCCAGAGAATATTGGGTGGAAGTGTTTTTTCTATTTCTGGTGTTTCTTTGCACCCTACTAAGAAGAAGACGATTGCGAGTATTAGCAATCTACTTTTAAAATAACCCATATACTTTATTTGAATTTTACTGCAGCTTCAAAAAATCAGCTGCATTCCGATAATAGAACTTGTTTAGGACCTCAACAGGTAGTGCTAAACCTTTGTTTTTCTGCCCACGTAACGCCAC
The DNA here is from genome assembly GCA_947500435.1 of uncultured Flavobacteriaceae bacterium. Taxonomy (GTDB): domain Bacteria; phylum Bacteroidota; class Bacteroidia; order Flavobacteriales; family Flavobacteriaceae; genus Maribacter_C. The sequence goes on along the minus strand of CANMRV010000006.1, from coordinate 105,583 downwards.
TGAATCCGTTGTGCTCAAATAGGTCCATAAACGATGGTAACTTTCTTCTAGGTTTCGCTCCTCCCCTTTTAATTCTTCGGATGTCTTTTCACTTTGCGGACTTGAAGTCCCATAGTCCGTTCCAAATAGAATTCGGTCCTGGTACTTTTCAAAAAAGGCCTTTACCTTTTCCGAATCTTGACCTACTAAATCACCAAAGCGCGCTGCAGGTTCTACATAAATATTTGGAAATTTATCTAAACGCTCGGCAACCATATCTACGTCATGTGACATGCTTCCCAGATGAGCGCATAAAATCTTTAAATCGGGATTGTTCGCTATCCAATTATCTCGGGCTGCAATAATCGTTTCATAAGATGGTATCTCTGGATGTTGATACGCATGGTATTGAGGATTGTTCTTATAATACCCATAATGTGGATTGTTTGGGTCATCAAGGGGCCGCCAAGCTTGGACCGGTTCTCCAATGTGAGCCATAACAGGAATGTTACGTTCTTTTAGAAAATCCCAAATAGGTTGTAACCGGATATCATCAATCTGTATGAACTTTCCTGAATCATCTCGGGTCACCATGCCGAAATTCTTCCATACTTTGACCATTCTTGCTCCTGACAGAATCTCCTGTTCTAACTGTGAAATTGCCTTCGACGCAAAATCAGGGGCGTCAATATTTACTCCAATCAATGAGGAACAGAGAAAGAACAAGTCGGGTTGTGTTTTGGTATGAGCTAAATATTCATTCCAACTCCGTTTAACACCTATAGAATCAGAAATCGCAACATCTACTAACAGCGCCTGCATATTCCATTTTTTAAAAAATTCCGGCAGATAGTCCCGCTCATATTTATAGTGCGCGTGCATATCGATTTTCTTGACCGTCTGCTGGTCTAATGCAACTGTCTGAGAAACTTCATTTTCTTTTTTCTCGGATTTACAAGCAATAAAAGCGATGATAGCTAGGAATAAAAGTGCGCTTTTTTTCATGAGGTGTTATTGATTGGTTATAAGCGTCTTAAAGTTACTAAATACCAACAAAAGATTCCGTAAAACCGTAATCTATACCATGTTTTCTTCTTCCTTGGAAAAAAAAGTATCAATTACCTCATCCAATTCCTTTTGCACATTCGGGTTGGTACAGTTGATTAGAATAGCAAAAACCATCTGCTGTTCAGGATATAAATAAAAATTGGAGTATCCCCCAACTCCGTTGCCAACATGTCCGAAGTACTTTCTTCCTTTTTGGTCTTCACTTACTTGCCAACCTAGTCCGTAGTAGGTTTTGTTTCCGTTGATAGTTTCAGAAGTCAAAAGAGGAGTAAGTATTTCTTTGTTTAAGACTTTTCCATCCAAATAAGCTTGGCCAAATTTGGTTATGTCCTCTGTTGTTGAAAGATATCCACCGCCTGCCAGTTTGTAGAAATTATTTACGGGAATTGCTGTTCGGAAACCTAGGCTGTTTTTGGAGTAGAAAGTTGTTTGGTTCTCGACTACGCTCGAATTATCAGAACCACTTTGGCTCTCAGGAAAAGTATTTGTCATTCCCAAGGGATTCAAAACCTTTTCTTGAACATATTCTTCAAACGGAATTCCACTTACCTCTTGTATGGCTAGAGAAATCAACACCCAATCGTAACTGTTATATAGGTAGTCCGTTCCAGGTTCGAATAGCAGGTCATCATCTTTGAATATTTCAATACTATCTTTTATCGAATAGGGTTTATTGAGTCCGTATTCTGTGCCTTGGTAGCCTCTAATACCCGCAGTATGACTTGCCAATTGGCGAATGGTAAAGTCCCATTTCTTTTTAGGGAAGTAGGGCACATATTTATAAAAAGAAACATCCAAATCTATCAAACCATCATTCATCATATGTGCTAAAGCTGTGGCAGCAATTGGTTTAGAAACACTTGCAATTCGAAAGATTGTTTTTGTTGGTTCTATCGGGGTTTTGTTCTCCAAATCGGCATAGCCATATCCCTTTTCAAAAAATGTTTTACCGCCCTTTACAACTGAAATTGCCAAACCTGGGACTTTCCTTTCATTCACCAGCTTGCTAAACATCGCATCAACTTCCATTGCCCCTTGTAGCTGAATATCATCGCCAATGATCTTATTTTTGGCGAAAAGGTTTTTTAAATATTTGGTTATAGGGTTCAAAATGGTCGATAATTATTTGTAGGTCGTGGTTTAGTCGGTGAAAATTAACTTGCCCTTGTATAACTCTTCTACACGTACCAGAAAGGGTCTATTAAAACTAATTACATTTCCCGTACCTCTAATATCGCCTTTAATTAGTTCTAGTGGATTGCATAATATATCGTTGGAGCCCCGATGATCAAAATCTACAAATTGCGCTCTTAAATTTTGCGCTTCAATTCGAGAATCCCCAGCTGCTATTGTTACTCCAAAAAATTCAGTTTTCCCTCTAAGCTTAAAATAAGCGATACCATTAACTACGATAGTAAAGTTGGTACCGTCTACTTCTAAATCAAACTCACCATCAGTAGTTTCACTTTCCATATTATTAAAACTCTCTGAAATCAGATTCAATCTGGGGTATGCCAATACACCGTCACTTTCAATTTTGAGTCCCGTACTACTTCTTATTTCGGTAATATCAGGTGCTGTAACATAGATTTTTGTCAAGCCATATTCTCGGAAAAAATTACAATTGTTCGTATTTCTTAACAACAAACGGCCATAGGCTACGGTTACCTCAACTTCATTCAGCAGATTCTCACCCGTTTCTATCTCAACTTTAGTTGCAGGACCTTGTTTTAAGACCAAACCGACGTTTTCAAAAACTGTGATTTTAGTAAAATCAGCAACTGCAATTTCTTCTCGAATGAGATCTCCTGCACTTTGGAAGCAGTCAGGGGCAGAATCTGAGGAACATGAGTTAAAGAAAAGAAATGGCAGTAGTAAAAACAATCCACCGCAACGAAAGAACATCCCCCTTAGAACATCTTCAAAGGCGGAATTCCGAAAATTCAATTTTGAATATACACTCATACCTCTTATAATCTAATTCCAACTCCAAATTCAACGGCTTCGGCGGCAGCTCCGTGAGATTTCAGGCTAATTGCTCCGAAGATCTTATTCCCGAAATAACGTTTTAAGCTAAAGCGGTTATATACCTTTCCTTCAAAATCAAAGGGATAATGTACATAGTATCCCAATTGTGTTTCGATAGATAATTTATTGATAAAAAGCTCATGCCCTATAAAAACACCCACTCGTTTGTAATCTGTATCGGCTGCTACATTATTTTCCGGGAATGAGATAGATTGAAATCGAATTAAATCTTTTAAAAAATTGCTAAAAAACACATCGGTTCCTAACTGAATTGCACTTTTTCTTCCTAAACGTTTGTCCGCATAAGCTGAAACTATATAGAAAGGAAATTGCCCCGAACCAATAACATCACTTTCATTAATACCAGATCGGAACACCAAATTGTATTTAAAAGGTTCGGTTATTTTTACTTTTTCCCGTTTGACAAAGTCAGGTTCATCTTTCTTTAATGTATAGGTCAATCCAGCATTAAAAGCTAAGGTATTGGTTGATGTATTTGGTGCTTTTACGTTAGCATTGGAATAATGTACAACTGAAATTCCCGCTTTAAAACCTAAACCTTCAAAAATGTTTTCCTTATGATAATTCAACATTAAAAAGGTCGAACTTAACAATCGTGAGCCGTAGGCATTATTTCGAAAATTCTCGATTCGGTCATACGGATTCGTAGCATACGAAATTCCTTGCCCTATTCGGAGCTGAACATTTCGCTTTAAAAAATAGAAATTGAAATGGGCGTACAATCCTAAATTATCTCCTAACGTTGGATTGTTCGACCTTTGAAAAACAAAGGAGGCTCCTAAATCAGGGTAGTTGTACCATTGCTCCCAGTCCTCCGAACCATAGGTTTTTCTATTATATCCTAAAATCAAACCTTCAGGATGTTTGGTAATCAAATGATTTATATCTGGATTATGTAAAATAATAGAACCATAAAATGCATTAGCATCAAAGGAATAATTCGTTCGCTTATCATTATTCTGACCAAAGCAAAATCCTGAAAAGCATATGATAAGTAGGAATACCCTATGGTTCATGGAAATCAAAGGTAAGTACCAGGTTCGAAATTCGGGGTACGAAGTCTAAAAACTTTAAACTTTAGGTATGGTTTCTAAAATAGACTTTTAGCAATCGCCTGTATGTTATCTGATTTTCCCATGGAATAATAATGTAAGACCGGAACACCTGCTTCTTTCAACTCTTTAGACTGTTGAATCGCCCATTCTATACCTACTTGACGAACCGCTTTGTTATTTTCACAATCATCAACTGCATCAATCAAATCTTGAGGAAGATCGATACGGAACACTTGCGGTAATAATTGCAAATGTCGTTTTACGGCAATTGGTTTAATCCCAGGAATAATTGGAACATTAATTCCCATTTCTTTTGCTGCAGCAACAAACTTAAAATATTTTTGGTTATCGAAGAACATTTGAGTTACTACATAATCTGCACCGGCATCCACTTTTTCCTTAAGTCTTTTCAAATCGGACTTTAACGACGGGGCCTCCAAGTGTTTCTCAGGATATCCGGCAACGCCTATACAGAAATCCGCACAATCATCCGTTTCAATAACCTCGTGCAGGTATTTTCCACAATTCAAGTTTTGGATCTGTTCCACTAAATTAAGCGCATAAGGATGACCTCCTTTCGTGGGTTCAAAATACTTTTCTTCCCGCATCGCATCTCCTCGCAAAGCCATTACATTTTCGATACCCAAATAATGGCAGTCTACAAGTAGATATTCGGTCTCTTCTTTAGTAAAACCACCACAAAGTACATGTGGCACCGTATCTACATCATATTTATGCTTAATCGAGGCACAAATACCAACTGTACCCGGTCGCATTCGAGTCAATTTTTTGTCCAAAAGCCCTGAACGGTCTATATAGACGTACTCTTCTCGCGAAGTAGTAACATCAATAAATGGAGGTTTGTGCTCCATCAATGGATCTATATTATCGTATAATTCTTGAATGTTCCGACCTTTTACTGGTGGAATAATCTCGAAGGAAAACAATGTTTTTCCTTTTGCCGCGTCTATATGTTCTGTTACTTTCATCTATACTGTTCCAAAATTTCGGAAGTCTCAATGTTATTTTCATGAGAATTCGCACAATCGTTTCCTCTCTATTTAAAGGGCAATCTATTATTTAATCGTCGGCAATATTGGGAGCCAACCACTTTGTAGCCTCAGCTACATCTATTCCTTTTCTTTTTGCGAAATCAGCGACCTGATCTTCTTTTATTTTTCCAAGTCCGAAATACTTAGCTTCGGGATTACCGAAATAATACCCACTTACTGAGGCCGCTGGCCACATGGCCAAACTTTCTGTTAGTGTAACTCCTATTTTTTCTTCTACCTGAAGAATATCCCAAATGGTGAGTTTTTCTAAATGGTCGGGACAAGCAGGATAGCCTGGTGCTGGGCGGATTCCCTTGTAAGATTCATTGATTAAATCTTCGTTGCTCAAATCTTCATTTGCGCCGTAGCCCCAATGTTTGGTTCGTACTTCTTTGTGCAAATATTCCGCAAAGGCCTCCGCCAAACGATCAGCCAAAGCTTTTATCATTATTGAACCATAATCGTCTAAATCTTTTTCGTAGGCTGCTGCCAGGTTGGCTGTTCCGAATCCTGTGGACACGCAGAAGCAACCCATATAATCTTGTTTACCACTTTCTTTCGGAGCAACGAAATCGGCTAACGCAAAATCAGCAACACCTTCCCTTCTCTGCAATTGTTGACGTAATGTTCTGAAAACATACTCCTCGTCGCCATGAACTTCTATATCATCATCATTGATTGTGTTTGCCGGAAACAAACCAAATATGGCTTTTGCCTTTAGTTTCTTTTCTGATAAGACTTCTTTCAACATCTTTTGAGCATCCGCAAACAAATCGGTTGCTTGTGTGCCCACAACATTATCCGTTAGGATATCAGGATATTTTCCATGGAGTTCCCAACTTCTGAAAAAGGGTGTCCAGTCAATAAAAGGAACTAGTTTTTCCAAATCCATATCTTCAATGATTTGGGTTCCTAGTTGATTTGGTTTTACGATTTCGGAAGCATTCCAATCAATCTTAAACTTATTCTCTCTCGCCTTTTCTATGGATTTATATTCCTTTTGAACAGAGCGTTTCAAGAACTTATCTCGAAAGACGTCATAGTCTTCTTTGATGCCTTTTTTATAACTATCGGAGGTTTCTTTTTGCAACAAATCACCAACAACGGTAACTGCCCGGGAAGCATCATTTACATGCACAACCGCCTGACTATACTGAGGGTCAATTTTAACAGCAGTATGTGCCTTACTAGTAGTCGCTCCACCAATTAACAATGGAACAGTGAAGTTTTTGCGCTCCATTTCCTTTGCCAAATGGACCATCTCGTCTAGTGATGGAGTAATTAATCCGCTTAAACCGATTACATCTACATTATGTTCAATGGCCGCAGCAATAATTTTTTCTGGTGGAACCATCACTCCCAAATCGACTATCTCGTAGTTATTACAAGCCAATACTACGCTAACGATGTTTTTACCAATATCATGAACATCACCCTTTACGGTTGCCATTAGTATTTTTCCAGCTCCATCGGAATCACCTTCTTGAGGGTTCAATAGTTTTTCTTCTTCTATGTATGGTAGTAGATATGCTACAGCCTTTTTCATTACTCGGGCAGATTTCACCACCTGCGGTAAGAACATTTTTCCGCTTCCAAAGAGGTCCCCTACCACATTCATTCCCGTCATTAAATTGCCTTCGATAACCTCAATGGGTTTATCCGCTGCTTGCCTTGCTTCCTCTACATCTTCAACAATGTATTGATCAATACCTTTAACCAGTGCCCTGGTAATTCTATTTTGAAGCGATTCTTCCCGCCATGATAAATCTACCTTACTTTCTTTCGCCGTACCGACCACAGATTCTGCAAAATCTAGTAATCTTTCCGTCGCATCATCTCTTCTATTAAGCATGACATCTTCAACATGCTCCAACAAATCTTTCGGGATATCATCATACACTTCCAACATTGTCGGGTTGACAATACCCATATTCATTCCTGCTTTGATAGCATGATATAAAAAGACAGAATGCATCGCTTCTCTCACAGGGTTATTCCCTCGAAACGAAAAAGAAACATTACTCACTCCCCCACTAACACTGCAATGCGGAAGGTTCTCTTTAACCCACTTCGTAGCCTTAATGAAGTCTAGGGCATTTAGTTTATGCTCATCCATTCCAGTAGCTACAGGAAAAATATTCAAATCGAAAATGATATCTTCTGGCGGAAAACCAACTTTGTCTACTAAAATATCATAGGAACGTTTTGAGATTTCGAGTCTTCGGTCATAATTATCAGCTTGACCTACTTCGTCAAATGCCATAACGATTACAGCGGCCCCGTATCGCTTAATCAACTTCGCATGATGAATAAATTCTTCCTCGCCCTCTTTGAGACTAATTGAATTCACCACACATTTTCCCTGCACAACTTGTAAGCCTGCTTCAATGATATCCCATTTAGAGCTATCAATCATAATAGGTACTCTGGCAATATCTGGTTCCGCTATAACAAGGTTCAAGAATTTGACCATGGCTTCTTTGCCATCAATCAAACCATCATCCATATTAATATCAATAATCTGGGCTCCACCTTCTACCTGATGACGAGCGACATCCAAAGCCTCTTCAAATTTCTCCTCCTTAATTAAGCGAAGAAACTTTTTAGAGCCCGCCACATTTGTGCGTTCCCCAACGTTTACGAAATTCGTTTCAGGGGTAACCACTAGAGGTTCTAAGCCACTAAGCTTCAAATATTTTGGTTTGCTATCCGCCATACTATTCTGTTTCTACGACCATTTTTCTCGGTTGATATTCACTCACTAATTCAGCAATTGCTTTGATATGCGACGGTGTAGTACCGCAACAACCTCCAACAATATTTACCAATCCTTTTTCAACATATTCTTTTATCTGACCAGCCATCTGTTCAGGCGATTCGTCATATTCACCAAAAGCATTAGGTAAACCTGCATTAGGGTGCGCCGATACACCATAGCCCGTTTTAGTAGCAAGGACTTCTAAATGTGGTACCAACTGATTTGCTCCTAAAGCGCAATTAAACCCTACAGTCAAAATCGGAATATGTGATATAGAAATCAAAAATGCTTCAGCAGTTTGCCCCGATAAGGTTCTACCAGAGGCATCGGTAATTGTTCCGCTAACCATTATCGGAATATCAATACCACGTTCATCTTTTACTTCTTCAATAGCAAACAATGCTGCTTTTGCATTTAGCGTGTCGAAAATAGTTTCTACCAAAAGTAGATCTGAGCCACCATCGATTAGAGCTTCTGCCTGCTGTTTATAGGCGATACGTAACTCATCAAAAGAAACTGCTCTAAACCCTGGGTCGTTTACATCGGGCGACATACTTGCCGTCTTGTTTGTTGGACCCATACTTCCTGCAACAAACCTAGGCTTATTAGGCTCTCTGACTGTAAATTCATCTGCTACCTTTTTGGCAATTTTGGCAGATTCATAGTTTAGCTCGTAGACTAAATCTTCCATATGGTAATCTGCCATAGCGATAGTTGTTCCAGAAAAAGTATTGGTCTCAATGATATCTGCTCCTGCTTCGAAGTACTTAGCATGTACTTCGGCAATAGCTTTGGGTTGGGTTAACGACAAGAGATCATTATTTCCTTGCAAGGGGTGCTCCCAGTCTTTAAACCTTTCGCCACGAAAGTCGTTTTCATTGAATTTATAGCGTTGCAGCATAGTACCCATAGCACCGTCCAAAACTAATATTCGCTCTTTCAATACCGCCCTTATATCTTTCATACTTCAAACATAAATCATTATTCAACCCACCAACAAAAGGAAGAATTGAATTAAAAGTATCATATATCAAGCTAGGAAAAAGGGGAAGACAAGTGTCTCTCTTAGTTATCTGCCGAGATACCGAAAATTAATTCAGCACGCAGTAGAATGTAGCACCTTCTTAGACCCTGATAATCATCAGGATAAAAGGGTTGCTAAGGCTTCATAGGGTCTAATCCCTCCGCCTTTCTTGATAACGATTACAGATTTTTAATGAACTGACTGCAAAGTAAAGCCACAGCCATATGAAAACCAAATAATAAGCTTACTTTTTGGTGTCTTCTTTTTTGAATAAAAACCCCAAGACCATAATAATCAAGGGGTTTCTGACTAATTCAGTTATAAAACCTAAAGAATACTCTGCACTACTTCTTTTTTGGCTTCTTTTTTTGTGCCATCAAAACCTTCGACTCCACCTACCGTAGTATATTTCATTACATAGCGTTTACCAGGGTTTATTATTTGATAGGCAAATTGACACATCACCGCAGCTTCATGAAAACCGGAAAGAATCAACTTCAATTTACCTTCGTAGGTGTTTACATCACCAATTGCGAAGACCCCAGGAATATTGGTCTGATAGTCTTTCGCATTGTTAACTTTTATTGCGTTTTTCTCTATGTGAAGTCCCCAATCACCTATGGGTCCTAACTTCGGAGATAATCCAAAAAGCGGAATAAAGTTATCAACTTCTAAATATGTTTCTCCTTTAGAAGAATCATTATGCTTTATAACAACAGCCTCTAGCTGTTCATCACCATAAAGTTTCTTTACCTCAGCTTCCGTAAATAATTTAATTTTTCCCAACTTGGCTAACTCAGATGCTTTTTCTACCGAATCCAATGCACCGCGAAATTCATTTCTTCTGTGTACCAAGGAAACTTCTGAAGCAACATCCGTTAAATAAATTGCCCAATCTAAGGCAGAATCTCCACCTCCCGCAATGACTACTTTTTTGTCACGATACACTTCTGGATCTTTTATGATGTAGGCCACTCCTCTATCTTCAAAGTCTTGAATGTTTTCAATAGGCGGTTTTCTTGGCTCGAAAGAACCCAACCCACCCGCGATTACAACTACGGGGGCTTGATGTTTTGTTCCTCTATTTGTGGTTACAATATAAGTACCATCTTCTTGCTCATCAAGAGTTTCCGCTCTTTCACCTAATGTGAAACCAGGCTCGAAAGGTCTTATTTGGTCCATTAGATTATCTACCAAATCACCAGCCAATATTTCTGTGAATGCCGGAATATCATAAATGGGTTTCTTCGGATAGATTTCAGAACATTGACCACCAGGTTGTGGCAAGGCATCTATCAAATGGCATTTTAATTTTAGTAATCCTGCTTCGAAAACTGTGAAGAGCCCTGTCGGACCGGCGCCTATAATTAATATATCCGTTTTTATCATTTTTACTTCTTTTTTATACTTTTTCAACCAATTTTTGGGTTATTTCGTTCATTTTTTCCACTTTTTGCTCAAAATCGCCCTTTAACGTTTTTCTGTATTCGTTTAAATTTTGCACCATTTTGGTGATATCTTCAGGAATAACATCCTCGAAAAACTGACGTAATCTCTTTGCTGTCGTAGGTGATTTTCCATTGGTTGAAATGGCAATTTTCACGTTGCCCTTGGTTACTATTCCACCCATATAAAAATCACAGTATGGCGGATTATCCGCAACATTCACCAGTTTATCAAAAGACCTACAATCTTTGTACACTTGAATATTCACTTCTGGAACATCAGTTGTTGCAATCACCATATGTTTTCCCATCAAATATTTGGCTTGGTACGAATCGGTAATCAACTCCACATCAAAATTTAGAGCTAATTGCTTTGTTGCTTCTCGGTACATGGGTGAAACCATGGTAACCTTGGCATCGGGACTCGATTTTGTCAAAAAGGTCAATTTTTCTTCAGCCACATTTCCTCCACCAACAATCAGAATATGAAGCTTTTCGGTTTTAAGAAATATAGGGTATAAGTTATTTCGTTCCATAATCAAAAGACTAATTCAGGTTCACTATACTTTTCTTGAATCTCTAAAATTCGTTCACGATGGCGCACCACTTCACCAATAATGATGATTGCTGGGTTTGCCAACTCTTGTCTCGCTACCTCTTCTTTTATGGATGCAAATGTTCCCACCCCTATTTTCTCATCGGCTCTGGTGCCATTTTGAATAATAGCAATTGGTGTTTCAGATTTTCCTTCCTTCTTAAAAAGCTCTATAATTTGTGGGAGTTTAGACATTCCCATCAAAATAACCACAGTTGCACTTGACTTTGCCGCCAGTCGAACATCATTGGATAATTTGTGTTCTTTAGTTGTACCAGTAATTACCCAAAAACTCTCGGAAGAGCCTCGTTTGGTTACTGGAATATTTTGTGCTGCAGGAACAGAAAGACAAGATGAAATTCCAGGTACCATTTCGACTTCTAATCCTTGCTTGGCAGCATATTCTATTTCTTCAGCACCCCTGCCAAAAACAAAAGGGTCACCTCCTTTTAATCGAACCACATGTCCATAACTTTTGGCTCGACTTACAATTAATTCATTGATTTGCTCCTGTTGATAGGAATAGCACCCCTTGCGTTTCCCCACAAAAATATGTTCCGCTTGGGGTGCATACTCCAGCAATTCGGTAGTTGCCAAAGCATCGTACAAGACAACATCAGCATTTTGTAACGCCCTGATTCCTTTGAGCGTTATCAACTCGACATCACCCGGACCTGCACCTACTACCGTTAGTTTTCCAGCCCTTTCTTTCCCGTTTTCACAAGGGGAGAAAGCCCCATTTTCGTTCTTTAACTTCATACTTCAACTAGTTCTTGCTTTCTGAAAGTTTCAACGGATTTCAAAAATCCTTTTGCATCTTCTAAATAGCTTTTAGCGAACTCTTCTGTGGGTTCGTTTTTATTCAATTGTAAGACCAATTCCTCGAATCCTTTTGTTAAGGAAATTCTTCCTGACACAATGAATTTTTCTTCAAAATCCTTGATAATACTTGCATGTGTATTGGTTTTCGTCTTTTCTGCAGTCAACAAGGCTTTTGCCGAATTGACCATAGAAGAATAGCTATGATAAATACTTGCAGCCCATTTGCCTTGGTGAAAAGCTTCTTCTGCATTCTGAATTTTCTCTTCACTTTCAAAAAGTAAAGTTGCAATCAGGTCAATGACGACACCTGCACATTCACCGATACCGATTTCCTTTTTATATTTTTCGGAATTTCCCCAATCGATAAAATCTTCTTGGGTTAGATTATCAATAGCTGTCAAAGGTTTTAGAAAGTCATAGAAATAATGCTCGCCTTTTTCGGCATAATAATCCGCAAAAGAACTTCCATTAGAATTGGTATTAAAGTCATTCAGGATTAAGCGCAAAGCTTCTGGACCTCTTCTACTTGGTACCTTTACTACTTTATCCGCAAAACGGCCATTTCCGTTTCCATCATTTCCTCCGCCCAGCAATACCTGTAAGGCCGGAGCTACCAATTTATCTTTGGTTCTGATGCTCATACCCTGAAATCCAATATTGGCCATATTGTGTTGTCCACAGGCATTCATGCAACCACTGATTTTGATAACCACATCAGGATTACTGATATACTTTGGATATTCTGCTTTTATAATTCGTTCAAGTTCTTCGGCGATTCCAGTGCTACTAGCAATTCCCAAATTGCAAGTATCTGTTCCAGGACATGCGGTGATATCTAAAGCTTTGTTGTAACCAGCTTCCGCGAAGCCGAACTTTTTCAATTCCGTATAAAAAAAAGGAACTAACTCTTCCTTCACATAGGGAATCAATAAATTCTGTCTTAATGACAAACGAAGCTCTCCGGCGGCATACTTTTCTACCAATTCGGCCAGTAATCTCGCTTTATCTGTATAAAAATCTCCGAGTAAAACTTTGATACCAATCGCCACAAAACCGCCATGTTTTTGCGGAACCAAATTGGTGGACTTCCATTTTTCAAAGGCATCCTTGTCTTCAATTTCTACTTTGGGCGCTATCTCTTTTGTAATTTTTACCCTAGGATATGCCAAAGCGTCAATAGGAACTGATTTATGCGGAACCGCCTTCTGCTCTTCGGTCAATAGATCTTTGAATCCGTCAAGACCTAAGTCCTTTAGTAAGAATTTCAGTCTAGCTTTTGCTCTACTTTTTCGCTCTCCGTATCTATCAAAAACACGAACCACGCCATCCATTAAAGGAATGATTTTATCGGATTCTAAAAACTCAAAAAGCACATCAGCATGCCGTGGTTGAGAACCCAGTCCACCTCCCAACATTACTTTAAAACCTTTTACGCCTTCTTGAATTTTGGCAATAAAACCTAAATCATGCATGTAGGAAAGTCCGGTATCGGCATCACTTGAAGAAAAGGAAACCTTGAACTTTCTTCCCATTTCTTGGCTTATGGGGTTTCTAAGAAAATACTTGAACAGTGCCTCGGCATAGGGAGAGACATCAAAAGGTTCATCAATATCAATACCTGCCGTTTCACTTGCGGTTACGTTTCGAACTGTATTTCCGCAGGCCTCTCTAAGGGTAACCTCGTCTTTTTCAAGTTGCGCCCAAAGTTCTGGGGTTCGATCCAAGTCCACATAATGGATTTGAATATCCTGTCGTGTCGTAATATGCAAACGCCCAGTGGAGTATTCATCGGAAACATCACAAATACCTTTGAGCTGTTTTGATGTTACCTTTCCATAGGGCAGTTTGATGCGAATCATCTGAACACCCTGTTGGCGCTGCCCATATACCCCACGTGCCAAACGAAGGCTTCGGAATTTTTCCTCATCCAGTTTCCCATTATGGAACTCGTTAATTTTACGTTCCAACTCAAGAATGTCTTTTTCTACTACTGGATTTTCTATTTCTGTTCTAAAACTTTGCATCAAATTAGACTTTAGACTTTAGACTCTAGACGTTAGACGCTAGATTATTTTTTTTATAATTTTCCTATAGGTTAACTAGGTTAATAATTTAGACCTTTTTATAAAATCGACATTTCGTCAAGCACCCCTGAGGTCCCCTCAAGGGGACAATCCTTTAGTGCACCTTATTGTGTAATGAATCCAGCTCCTACTGTACTATTTGACTTTTTATCAATTAAAATAAACGAGCCATTTGTTCGATGTTCCTTGAACTTATCATAGAAAATAGGCTTGTTCAATTTGAAAGTTACTTGAGCAATATCATTCATCCCCAGGTCATTTGCATCCGTATCGATACCTGAATAATCAGGGTTGATTTTATGGTGAATGGTTTCCACTTTTGCCAATACTTTGTTTACTCCGTGTTGCACAACGTATTTGCTTCCCGCGGTTAATCGCTGCGAGTCCATCCAAGAAATGGTTGCTGTAAATTGCTTTTCAATCGTGGGTAAATCATCAACTTTTACCAACATATCTCCCCTACTAACATTAATTTCATCCTCTAAAGTAATCGTCACTGAAGAGCGTCTTGAGGCAGTTTCGTATTTCTTATCGTAGAAATAAATGTCTTTGATTTTAGAACGTGTTTGGGAAGGAAGGGCTACTACCTCATCTCCCACACTTAATTCTCCACCATAGACTTTACCTGCAAAACCTCTAAAATCATGAAATTCCTCTGTCTTCGGGCGAACTACATACTGGACTGGAAATCTTGGTGTTCCCACATTTGAAACCGCAGCCATATCTAGACCTTCTAAGTGTTTTAATAATGTTTCGCCTTTGTACCAAGGTGTATTCACTGATTTATGTACCACATTATCACCCTTCAAAGCACTTACTGGAATAAAAGTGATTTTCTGCTCTTCATAATCACGCTTGCCCATCAACTGTTCAAAATCAGCTTTGATAGTGTTGTATTTCTCTTCAGAAAAATCAACCAAATCCATCTTATTAATCGCTACTACAACCTCTTTGACGCGTAATAAATTATTGATGAAAAAATGGCGATTCGTTTGTTCGATAACCCCCTTTCGTGCATCAATCAAAATAATGGCAGCTTGCGAAGTGGAAGCTCCCGTCACCATGTTTCTGGTATATTCCACATGACCGGGTGTATCCGCTATGATATAGCTTTTCGTTTTTGTTGCAAAGTAGATGTGTGCTACGTCAATGGTGATTCCTTGTTCGCGTTCTGCGACTAATCCATCAGTTGCTAGAGAGAAATCTAGATAATCGTATCCTTTTTGTTTGCTTGTCTTTTCAATGGCTTCCAACTTATCGGTCGTCAATGATTTCGTATCGTATAACAGTCTACCGATTAGGGTACTTTTACCATCATCTACACTTCCTGCTGTTGCTATTTTTAGTACTTCCATTTTTTTCTAGTAATAAGTAAAAAGTAATGAGTATTGAGTAACAGCATTTAACTGTTCACTTCGTACTGCTTACTTTTTACTAAAAATATCCTTGTTGTTTTCTTTTTTCCATTGCGGCTTCTGAGCGCTTGTCATCTATACGTGCTCCTCTTTCCGATATCGTTGAATCTCTAATTTCTTGTACTACGGATTCGATATCAGCAGCTTCTGAGAATACAGCCGCCGTGCAACTCATATCACCTACGGTTCTGAATCGCACCATGCGTTCCAACACTTCCTCATCTTCTTCTTGAAAAACATAATCAGAATGAGACCAAATCAGTCCATCCCTTAAAAAGACTTTTCTTTTATGAGCGAAATAGATACTAGGGATTTCTATTCCCTCCTTTTCGATGTAAGACCAAACGTCTAATTCCGTCCAGTTGGAAATTGGAAAGACCCGAACATTTTGTTCCAGTTCGATTTGTCCGTTCAGCATATCAAAAAGTTCAGGTCTTTGATTTTTCTCATCCCACTGTCCAAAATCATCACGGACTGAAAATATGCGTTCTTTGGCACGTGCTTTTTCTTCATCTCTTCGTGCTCCACCAATACATGCATCGAATTTAAACTCTTCGATAGCATCTAAAAGTGTAGTCGTTTGTAAAGAGTTTCGACTGGAATATTTCCCTGATTCTTCCTTCACCTTTCCGGCGTCAATAGAATCTTGAACATTCCGCACGATGAGCTCTAAGCCCAATTCTTCAACCAATCTATCTCGAAATTCTATCGTTTCAGGAAAATTGTGACCAGTATCGATATGCATCAATGGAAAAGGAATTTTAGCAGGCCAAAATGCCTTTTGTGCTAGGCGTACTAAAGTGATTGAATCCTTCCCTCCGGAAAATAGTAATACAGGTTTTTCAAACTGTGCCGCTACTTCTCGAAAAATATAGATGGCTTCGTTTTCAAGTGGATTTATATGTGATGTGTCTTTCATAAAAAAAATTCAAGTATCAAATTCAAGCTCAAATCTGTTGAGTAAGTAAATTAAGTGTGTAAACCGCATTCCCTATTTTCCAAAACTTTGGTCGGATCAAAATAATTATGCTCGTTGGGTAGGTTTCTTTCCTTCAAATAGACATCAAGTTGAGCATCATTCCAATGATAAAATGGACTCACCTTCAGAACGCCATCTTTGCTTAAACTTAAAATATCAAGACTATCACGAAGCGCTGTCTGACCCTTTCGCAAATTCGTAAACCAAACATCTGGTCTGTGCACCTCCATAGCTCTTCGAAAGGGCTCTAATTTTACCTGCTCTGTAAATACAGAATGCTTTGGGTCATCTATTTGCGGAATTCCCATGGTTGCGTCCCTAAATGCAGCTGTCTGCTTAGGCACATATAAATCAATGTTCAGTCTCAACTTTTCAATTAACTCCTTGGCGTGTTTATAGGTTTGAGGAGTATTGTAACCAGTGTCGCACCAAACCACTGGAATATCTTTTCGAACCTCAGAAACCGCATTCAAAATTGCCACCTCATAAGGGCGAAAATTTGTTGTAACTACAGGGTTTTTAGCCTTTCCAATAGCCCAAGAAATTATTTCTTCGGGTGAAATGCCCTTGAATCTAAGATTCAATGTTTTTATAAGTTCTTCGTTAGATGTCATAGATTCTATTATTTACCCCAGTTAATTTTATTCCAAAGTCTTTCATGAAAGAAATAGAGAAACATTTTAGTTACAAAGTCAATGGAAGCTATTGAAGCTGCCAAGACCACTTTGCCCGTTAGCAGGTATGAAATTAACAAGGTGTCCAAGGTTCCAATAACACGCCAGCTAATTGCTTTGGCAACACTTCGAATGGGCTTCTCAGAGCTTTTATCTTCGGAGTATTTCTTTTTCTTTACTGCCTTTTGCTGTAAAATTTGGTCTAAAATCATTCTGATTATTCAATAAATATTTTATCCTATAGATTTAATAGGAATTTCAAAAATAGAATTATTTATAACTTGGGAACGTTAAAAGGTTGATAAAATTACTATTATCCTATAGATTTAGTAGATTAATAATAAACCAATGCTTTTTTTGATAATCCTTTAGTGCAAAAAGAGAAATGTTGATGAAAATTTAGGCTGGTAGTTAACAGATTCCGTCCGGAGCTTATTCTGAGGGCAGACGAAGTACCGGAATGACAACTTAAGCTATTAAGTCCGCCAAAGTATTGTTACGATATACTTCCAAAGCACTATCACGCACTTTAAGCATTAACATATGAACTGAACAATCTTCCTCACTGGGGCAGTCATCACACTTTTCGTAGAAATTAAGGCTCACACATGGCACCATGGCTATAGGACCTTCCAAAACACGCATGATATCCGTCATTAAAACTTCTTTGGGGTCTTTGATAAGATAATATCCCCCACCCTTTCCTTTTTTGGAACCGAGAAAACCTGTCTTTCTCAAAGACAATAAAATGCTTTCAAGAAATTTTTGTGAGATGTTCTCCTGTTTGGCTATTTCAGCAATCTGAACAGGTTCCTTCCCTTTTTGGGAAGCTAAAAAAGCTAGCGCTTTTAGTCCGTATTTTGTCTTTTTGGAGAGCATAGGGCTAATATAGTCAAATTTGAAGCTTTCATTGAAGAGGTTGGGTTTTTGGTTGAAATAACATCTGAGCAGGCTGTCAAGTTAAACCTCATCTGACTTTTAAAAATGACAATCGAAAATGTCAAATTGACATTTTCAAAAGTTCATTATGACATTTATTTATTAAAGAATTCTTAAAAAGGATTTAAAGCAAAATTAAAATTCTGCCATTAATCGGTTCTGGTATTTTTTTTGCCAAAAATGTTCAAAAATTCAATGTTTAACTTAAATCTTTTCTATTATGAGCAATTTAGTGAATGTTCCTAAAAACGGAGGTTTGACAAAAACAAAGTCTAATACGACCTCAAACCGTCCACTCTGGAGTAATTTGTTCGATGAATTTTTCACAGGGAATCTGCCTTCTGTATTCTCTCAAAATTTCAACTCCGGTATGACACTTCCCTTGGTAAATATCAAGGAGACTTCAGATGCCTATTTTGTAGAAATGGCCGTACCCGGTATGAATAAGTCGGATTTCAAGATTCACCTTGACTATCAACTCTTATCCATAGAAACTGAAACTCAGGAAGAATCAGTGGAACACGAAAGTAATTATACCCGTAGAGAGTTCGGTTATTCATCTTTCAAACGAAGTTTTTCTTTGCCTGATACGGTAGAGGATGGCAAAATCAAAGCCAATTACCAGGATGGAATTCTAAGCATTCATCTTCCAAAAAAAGATGAAGCGAAGCAGAAACCAGCTAGGAGTATCAAAATTTCTTAATACATCCGTATTTGAATTAGCTAGGTGAAGGGGTTGTTGTCATTGGGCGCTTCCCCATCACCTATTAAATCGTAATTAAAACAATTGGACATGAAAAAAATAACAATTCTTTTCTTGGCAGCAATCTTAAATTTAAGTTGTAATGCCCAAGAAAAGGAAAAAATCAACAACGAATTAAAGGAAAATAAAGATATCGTTTCACCAAATGAGAAACCCAAAGGCACTTGGAAAGTTGACAAAGAATTTGATGAGTATGGAAACATGATTCGCTACGACTCTATCTATTCTTGGTCATCTGGAGATATTGAAGAACTTGCAGAGAACAACTCAGATAGCCTTTTGCAATCCTTCAGGTCTAGGTTCTACAATAATTTTTCAAAAATGGACAAGACCGAGTTTGAAGATATATTTTCCCGAGATTCCTTATTTACGAAAAGATTTTTCGATGACGACTTTTTTGGAAGTCAATTTGGTGAGGATTTCATGGATATCGATAGGATACATAAGCGAATGGAGCGGATGCAAAAGGAGTTTTTGGAAAAATATCAAAGGGAGTTCAAAAAACCTGAAAGTGATGATTCAGAAAATGATAATTGAAAATGCAATCCCATAGGCGAGATTGCGTTTTCAATTGTTTATAAAACCCTAGTAAGCCTTATTTTCGAAACCGCATTCTCTTCAATTTGTTTCGATTTTCACATCAAGTACCTTTGTCTTCCAATTATGACAATGACATGTTCAGCGGGTTTCCTTGTAAATGTTATAGAATGAGGTTTTTTATTTACTACCAATAGTATATATTCATACTATTGAAGTTCAAATAAAAATCTTGATATGGGTTCCAATCCTAATGTATTCCCCGAAAAACTATTTACTTGCTGGCATCCTGTTGGATATAGCAACGAAATTGAAATGGATAAACCCTTCGGAACTTTTCTATTAGATGAGCCCGTAGTGGTGTGGCGAACTTCCGATGGAGAAGCTCACGCCATGCGCGATGTTTGCATTCACAGAGGTACGGCTTTGTCTCTAGGATGGATAAAAGATGATTGTCTGGTTTGCCCTTACCATGCTTGGGAATTTGATAAGAATGGAGATTGTGTAAAGATTCCGCAAGACCCAGAAGTAGCCATTCCGCCAAAAGCGAAAACACCGGCCTATCATTGCAAAGAAAAATTCGGATTGGTTTGGGTCGCTTTAAAAGAACCTGTTTATGACCTTCCGAATATACCCGAATATGAAAGTGCCGATTGGAAATTGGTAAATACAGGTCCATTTGACTGGAAAAGTGACAGTTCCAGACAAGTTGAAAATTTTACAGATTTCGGGCATTTCCCATGGGTACACCCAGGACTACTGGGAGACCCTGAAAGACCTAAAGTACCAGAATGCAAAGTGACTGTAAAAGAGTCTGTTTTACATTATTCCGTAGTACGGCCTGAAGCAACCAACAGCGATGATTTTCCCATTTTTGCCAATGATGATGTGGTAAAACCGGAACGTAGAAGTGTTTATGAATTACATCTACCTTATACCATTGTTCTGCGTTTGGGTTGGGGTGGTGAAAAAGGCATGGTCTATTTCTTTACCTCACAACCAATCTCACATAATAAATGCCGAGGCTTCTGTATTATCGGTCGTAATTATGACCACCATGAACCAGATACTGTTTTACAAGAGTTTGAACAAGTGATTTTTGACCAAGACAAGCGCATCGTTGAATCTCAACGCCCAGAGCAAGTGCCTTTTGATTTTACCGAAGAGTTGCATTTGAAATTTGATGCTGTGGCTATGAATTATCGGCGCGCTATGAAAAAGCAGAAATTGAGTTATTGATTTTTACATTAAGTTTAAATCTGTTCAAAGTCTTCCTGCAGGAACATAATTTGTACTTTAATTCAGTTGCCGAAACTCATTTGGAGAATGCCCAACTTTTTTTTTAAATAGTCTGCTGAAATGCTGCGGATATTTAAATCCAAGCTCATAGGCTACCTCACTTACCGATTTATTTAAGTCAAAAACTTTTTCTTTTGCCACCGCAATTAGCTTGGTTTGTATATAATCCAGAGCAGACTTTCCTGTTTCTTTTTTTACGAGGTCGCCAAAGTAATTTGACGATAAATGCAGTTCATTTGCAAAATATCCTACTGTTGGTGTTCCAAGAGTTTTAGGTTTATCTGATAAAAAATATTCATTTAACAATCCATCAAACTTCTCTAATGAATTTTGATGCGCATTTTCACGGGTCAAGAACTGACGGTCATAAAATCGCAAGGAATAATCTAAGAACAATTCAATATTGGCAAGAATCAACTTTCTGCTGTGCTTATCGATATTCTGTTCTAGTTCAAACTGAATTTTTTCTAAAAGACTTATAATTACCCTGCGTTCTTTTGCTGATAAGTGCAAAGCCTCATGCGTGGCATATGAGAAAAAACTATAGCGCTTCATCTTTCTGAGTAAATCTGTACCTTTCAGTAATTCAGGGTGAAACAAAAGCGCATATCCTTTAGGTTTAAAATTGGGTTCATTGTAGGTCAAGCCAACAACTTGTTCAGGACTAACAAAAACCAAGGTTCCTTCATCATAATCGTATGACTTACCGCCGTATTTCAATTTACATCCTTTGGCATCTTTTAAGAAAATGGCATAACAATTAAATTGTAGCGCGTCATAGCCAGGAATGGTTTTTGCTGATTCATCAACCTTCTCAAAATCAACGACACCTACCAAAGGGTGTAACACCTCTTGCTTTCGCATATTCAAGTAGTCTCCTACGGCATTGATTGAAAAGATATTTGTCATTACCTCACTAAGTTTTAACTAAAGATAAGATATTGATTACCAAGCTTTCAAGCTTACACATCAATATCCGTAAAAATGGTATGAGCAACCGTAATTTAGGTATGGCTAACTGCCCTATTAAGCTTTATTTTTGAATCAAAGGGAAATTTTTGAGAATGAACGGGAAAATAAAATAGCGTAATTTAACTTCTTATATCTAAAAACAAAAGCATGAAAACAGTATACATCGGATTATTATGTATCGTATTTAGTGCGAATTCCTTCGCACAAGACATCACTATTGAACAAGAAATTACGGAGCTTTCTAAAGCAAAATGGGATTGGATGGCTAAAAAAGACGTAGCTAAACTCGGCAGCTTGTTTCATGACAAATCAAGATTTGTGCACATGAGTGGTTCTTGGAAAAAAGAAAGGGAATTAGAAATTATCGAATCAGGAAGCATTTGGTATAAAAAAGCCGATGTTCATGATGTTGTCGTTGAAGTAATTGCAGATGACACTGTTTTGCTTTGGAATCGAATTACGCTAACCGCCCATGTTCGAGGTAATGATGTTGCCAATGAATTTACCGTTACCGAGTTTTACCATAAAGAAGGAGAAGATTGGAAATTATTAGACCTGACTTTTAGTAAAGTAAGAGACACGCATGAGATTGCACATTAAAACTTGAAAAGTTTAAATAATAGAGGAAATTCGTGTTTGAAAAATCCCTAACTTCATAGTATTCATTTACTTATAAAATAATCATGGCAAAATTTAATTTGAATATCAACGGAAAACAGCGTGAAATAGACGTTGACGCTACAACACCTATACTTTGGGTCTTGCGCGACCATATTAAATTGGTCGGAACAAAATACGGCTGTGGTATCGCACAATGCGGTGCCTGTACCATACATTTAGAGGGCAATGCTGTTCGTTCATGCCAACTTCCTGTTTCATCAGTTGGTGACAAAAAAATCACAACAATAGAAGGACTATCTGAAAAAGGCGACCACCCTGTTCAGCAAGCTTGGTTAGAAATCGATGTACCCCAATGTGGCTATTGCCAAGCGGGACAAATCATGACTGCTTCGGCCTTATTGGAAAAAAATCCGAATCCTTCAGATGAAGAAATCGAGACTGCTATGAATGGAAACATCTGCCGTTGTGGAACGTATACCCGTATCAAAAAAGCGGTTAAAATTGCTGCAAATTCAATCAACGCTTAAGTACTGAGCACTCCTAAAAATCTGATACTATGACTCTCATAAAAACAAAAATAGGTAGACGCTCATTTATTCGAACGTCCACTTTAGCAAGTGGCGGATTAGTGCTCGGCTTTAATTGGCTAGCCTCTTGCAAAAACAAAACAGAAGAAGAAATCTTAGCCATGCCAAAAGAATGGTTTGAGATGAATTCTTATTTAAAAATCGGAGATAATGGCGTGGTGACGATTACCACACCAAATCCTGAATTTGGACAAAATATTCGTACTTCAATGCCCATGATTGTCGCTGAGGAGTTGGGTGTTGATTGGAAAAATGTTATCGTGGAACAAGCGCCTTATCATGCTGAAAAATATGGCATGCAATTTACAGGTGGTAGTCGTGGTATTATGACCCGATGGGAACCACTTCGAATGGCCGGTGCTTCTGCACGTCATATTTTGATTGCTGCAGCTGCCCAAGCATGGCAAGTTCCTGCAACGGAAATTACTACTGAAGATGGCATACTATATCATAAAGCAACTGAAAAATCTGCTGGATATGGAGAAATGGCATCCGCTGCAGCTAAAATTACCGTCCCTGAAGATATTACCTTAAAAGAAGTCAAAGATTTTAAAATCATTGGCACTTCCAAAAAGAATGTGGATGCGAAAAGTATCATTACGGGCGAACCCATGTTTGGAATGGATTACCAAAAAGAAGGCATGTTGATTGCCATGATCGTACATCCTCCTGCCTTCGGAATGACATTGAAATCTATGGATGCTGAAACAGCGAAAACCATGTCAGGTATCAAAGACGTTGTAGCAATAAAAAGTTTTAAAGATGATTATGAGAAAGGTGGTTTTGATGTCAATGCATTCCCGGAAATTGTAGCGGTCGTTGGAAATTCCACTTGGGAAGTATTACAAGCCAAAAAGAAATTAAAGGTGGAATGGCAACCTTTTGCGGCCTATTCCGAAACGATTAAGGGATTCCGAGGAAAACAAACCAAAAATGTTCCTGCTGGATTGGAATCTTCAACCAGTCATGAGTCCCAAATGGAGGAAATGGCAAGTAAACCTGGAAAGATAGTCCGAGAGGATGGTAATCCTAAAGTGGCTTTTAAAAATGCTGCAAAAATTATAGAAAGAACCTATTCCGCACCTTTTTTGGCCCATAATTGCATGGAACCACTAAACGCTTTTGCGCATGTGGAGGGAGATAGAGCGCAAATTGCCGCACCCATTCAAATTCCAAGTTTAATTATACCGACAATTGCCTCCAGTTTAGGAATTCCTGCAGAGAACATTGCTATGGAAATGCCGCGTATGGGCGGTGGTTTTGGTCGTAAGGCATATGCGCATTATGTGGTGGAAGCTGCTTTGATTTCCCAAAAGGTGAATGCTCCAGTGAAATTGGTTTATACCCGCGAAGACGATATGACCAATGGTATTTATCGTCCAACATATCAAGCGACCTATCGGGCTGCCTTGGATGAAAATAACAACTTGACAGCACTACATGTAAAAGCAGGTGGAATTCCTGAGAGTCCGTTATTCGCCCATCGTTTTCCGGCGGGTGCTTTAGACAATTACATGGCCGAAGAGTGGTCCATCGATTCGAATATAACCATTGGTGCTTTCCGAGCCCCTCGTTCCAACTTTATGGCAGGTGCAGAGCAATCATTTTTGGATGAATTGGCAGAGGCCACGGGTAAAGACCCTATTCAATTCCGATTGGACCTTTTAAAACGAGCGAAGGAAAATCCGGTAGGGGAGCGAAATGATTATGATGCAGAACGCTACGCGGGAGTTTTGGAATTACTCCGCGAAAAATCGAATTGGAATCAAACTCCAGCCAACGTTCATCGCGGTGTTTCGGCTTATTTTTGCCATAATTCCTATGCTGCCCATGTCTTAAATATTCGAATGGAGGAAGACAAACCCGTAGTCGAAAAAGTAGTTTGTGCCATTGATTGTGGAATAGTAGTTAATCCGGATGCTGCTACAAATATGGCAGAAGGTGCCATAACAGACGGAATCGGAAATGCCTTTTTCGGAGAACTGACTTTTAAAGATGGGATGCCCCAGAAAAGGAATTTCAATGATTATGCAATGATTCGTATGGCTGATGCCCCAGAAGAAATTGACGTACATTTTGTGAAAAACGAAATCGCTCCGACAGGAATGGGCGAACCACCATTCCCTCCAATTTTTGGTGCCGTTGCCAATGCGCTTTACAAAGCAACAGGACAACGTCAGTATCGACAACCCTTTGTTACCGAAAAACAAGTAGTGGGGTAGCTAATCATAAAGTATTAAAACAAAACTTATAGGATGACCCTTGTAAAAACAGCTATCGGCAGACGTTCCTTTATTAAAAGTTCGGCTTTGGCCGGAGGAGGTTTGATGCTAGGTTTTAACTGGTTGGCATCTTGTAAAATGACTCCCGAGCAAGTAAATAATCTACCCAAGGAATGGTTTGAAATCAATGGCTATCTAAAAATCGCCGACAATGGTCAAGTAACTATCATGTCTCCAAATCCCGAAGGTGGTCAGAATGTAAAGACAGCCATGCCGATGATTGTGGCGGAAGAATTGGATATTGATTGGAAAGATGTGCTAGTTGAACAAGCCCCTTTAAATACGGATTTATACAGTCGTCAATTTATTGGTGGTAGTCAAGCTATTCGAACAAGTTGGGAAGGTCTTCGGATGGCAGGAGCTTCTGCAAGACATATGCTCAAATCTGCCGCCGCAGAAACATGGCAATTGCCTATTGAAGAAATCACTACGGAATCAGGAACCGTATATCATAAATCGAGCGAAAAGTCCGCGAGCTTTGGCGAGGTGGCTTCAGCTGCTGCACAAATATCAGTTCCAGAGGAAGTGGAATTAAAGGCGATAAGCGATTTCAAAATCATTGGCACTTCCAAAAAGAATGTTGACGGACACAAAATCGTAACGGGGAAACCACTGTTCGGAATAGATACACACAGTGAAGGTATGTTGACGGCAATGATTGTTCACCCTCCTGCTTTTGGGATGAAATTCAAGTCCATGGATGATGCTCCGGTCAAATCAATGCCAGGTATTCACGATGTCTTTACCATTAAAGTATTGGAAGACGAATATGAAAGACAGCATTTTGATACCTGTACTTTTCTTGAGATAGTTGCAATTGTGGGAAATTCCACTTGGGAGGTGATGAACGCCAAAAAAGCAATCTCTGTCGAGTGGGAACCTTTTGAAACCTATAACGAAGAAAGGCAACCCTATAGAGGTCCAAAACAAACCCTTACCATTCCGGCTGGTTTGGAAAGTTCCGATGACCATAAGACAAAGATGATAGCGATGGCTTCCAAAAAAGCTAAAGTGGTTCGCAAAGATGGAAACCCCGAGGCAGCTTTCCGGAAGGCTGCAAAAGTCGTCGAGCGTACCTATACTGCTCCTTTCTTAGCGCATAATTGTATGGAGCCAATGAACTTTTTCGCCGATGTAAAAAGTGATAGTGCCCAACTTTCAGGGCCACTTCAAAAAGCAGAACTTACGGAACAGGCTGTTGCAAAAAGATTAGGAATTCCTGTGGAACAAATAGATGTCGAATTGACAAGACTCGGCGGTGGTTACGGGCGACGCTCGTATGCACATTGGGCCTTGGAAGCGGCGGTTATTTCCCAAAAAATGAAAGCTCCTGTAAAATTGGTGTATACCCGGGAAGATGATATGACCGGAGGTATCTATCGCCCTGCATATCAAGTTATCTACAAAGCTGCTTTAGACTCGAACAATAATTTGACAGCACTACATATTAATGCAGGTGGAATTCCCGAAAGTCCGCTATACGCAAACCGTTTTCCTGCTGGAGCAGTTGACAATTACCTCGCCGAAAGCTGGACAATCGATACCAACATCACTATAGGTTCCTTTAGAGCCCCACGCTCTAATTTTATGGCGAGTGCGGAACAATCTTTTCTTGATGAAGTTGCTGAAGTCATCGGTAAGGACCCGATTGATTTTCGTTTGGGGCTTTTGAAAAAAGCCCAGGAAAACCCTGTCGGAGAAAAGAATGATTATGATGCGGAACGCTACGCTGGTGTCCTGAAACTGGTAAAGGAAAAATCAAACTGGGATAAAAACGACGCTACCAGAAATCAAGGAGTAGCAGCCTATTTCTGTCACAATTCATATGCCGCACAAGTTGTAGATATGACTTGGGAGAATGACAAGCCCAATATTAAAAAAGTTACCTGTGCCATTGATTGTGGTATCGTAGTGAACCCCGATGCGGCGGCCAACCTGTGTGAAGGTGGAATCGTTGATGGTATTGGAAATGCATTATATGGGGAACTTACTTTCAAAGAAGGAGTACCCGAAAAAAGTAATTTTGACAGTTATCGAATGATTCGGATGAGTGAATCGCCCAAGGAAATTGATGTCCACTTCGTAAAAAATGATATTGACCCAACTGGATTAGGAGAACCTACATTTCCGCCTGTTTTCGCTGCGCTTGCGAATGCAATGTATAAATTAACTGGTAAACGATATTATCAGCAGCCTTTCCTTTCTAAGGACAAAGCATAGACTATAAATATCAAAGCAAGCTCATTTCAATAAAAAAGGGATACATTGATGAAGTGTATCCCTTTTTTATTGTATTTGCTTCTTATTGCAAACTGTAGTTCTGTTCTGTACAACGAAACTTCTTATTCTCTAAAAGATTGGTAAGAAACAAGAATCTTTTCGATTCTGTTGGTGATTGATTGATGAATGTTTTCATGACTGTTTTTTTATGATTGATTTACTGTCAAATCGTGATTAGCGATTAAAGTTCCTGGACTGTGCCCATTGGGCTCTTTTGCTATTGCTAAAAGTTGAAAAGTACTGTCCTGTTTTTGATTCTGTTGCTGTTCTTCTGATTGATGCTTTCATGATTTTGTTTTTTGTCCCGATAGCTATCGGGAGTTGATGAATGTTTTTTTCTCGTGATTAACGATTAAAGTTTCTGGACTGGGCCCATTGCGCTCTTTTACTATTGCTAAAAGATGAAAAGTACTGTCCTGTTTTTGATTCTGTTGCTGTTCTTCTGATTGATGCTTTCATGATTTTTGTTTTTGATGTTATTGATGAATGTTTTTCTATTGTGATTAGCGATTAAAGTTTCTGGACTGGGCCCATTGTGCTCTTTTACTATTACTTAAAGATGAAAAGTACTGTCCTGTCTTTGATTCTGTTGCTGTTCTTCTGATTGATGCTTTCATAATTTCTATATTTTAAAATTGTTTGTTGTTTAATGATGGTTCAAAGATGTTTCGATTTACTTGAGAAAGAAAATTGAAATTACTGAGCTGTATTTTTTTGAGGCCCAATTGTAATTATTTTCTTTCCAATAGGTTTTAGCGATTAAAATTTCTGTACTGAGCCCATTGTGCTCTTTTACTATTCTTTAAGGATGAAAAGTACTGTCCCGTTTTTGATTCTGTTGTTGTTCTGTTGCTTGATGCTTTCATAATTTCTATGTTTTGATTGTTGTTTTTAAATTGACTTACACTTACTAGACGACCCTAATTTCATTTTGTTACAGTACTATGCATAAAAAGGTACTATTTTATGGATTATTTAACATTTTCAATGTAAGATAATGATATCAAATAATTGTTAAATAATTGAATATCAATTACTTAAATGATTATGTCTATTCAAATAATTCTTAAAACAAAGACTACAATTTTTTTAAAAGGTTACTCTTCTTGAAGTTTTCCGAGGTTATACCTTCCTGAAATGAAATGACCAGTATGATCAAGATTTGGATTTAGAAACATGATTGTAAGGGTTGCGCTATGAGGATTGCATTTCTTCCGAGCCTTTGGTACAACAAAATTAATCGAACAAGTAAACCCCGGGGCAATCCGATGAGGTATTCGAAAAGAAAATGCGTTATAGTTTCGAGGCAATCCTCGGAGCAACTTGCCTGACGGCAGTCAGGTTTTAAATCTCGATTATCGAGTAAAATCGGAAATCTTATTCCAGATATCTATAAGATTCTGGGGTAAAAAGTCGATTTTACTTGTTTGATTTTTTAGTCAGCAAGGCAAACAATAGCAAAATAAAGGCTATTCCAAATCCTAAAACACCAATATTAATTCCTAGAAGTGTTTTTTCACTTCCGTCTAAATACTGCATAGAACCGCCATAAAATCCTTTCAAAATGAAAGCCAGTAAAAACCCTCCCGTTATTAATAAGCTCAACATCGCACTGATGTTGGTTTCCTTTTTAACCCAAACGAGCCATATGCATAAAACTCCAATGCCAGAATTTGTAATTAGTTGCCATACCTCATGAATTCTGACATGGGGCGTCCAATCGGGATTAAATACATGGGTTGCATTTAATTCCAAAAAAGGAACAACGATAGCGTAAAGAATGATGCTAAAAGTGATACTATACTTTTTCATGACATGCTCTATGAATTAGTGGTAATTGGATTCCATATACCCGTTGAAACGGTCTCCCGAACATATTTACTAAAATCGATTTCAACCCAATGCCTGATGAATATCACGAATAATATCATCAACATGCTCGAGTCCCACAGAAACACGAACCATTCCATCGGTAATTCCGGTTTCAGCTCTTTCTTCTGAAGACAATTTACTATGTGTTGTTGAGGCCGGATGTGTAACTATACTTCTAGAATCACCCAAGTTGGCCGAAAGTGATAACAATTTGATGGAATCGAAGAATTTCTGACCGGCTTCCAATCCACCTTTAACTTCAAAAGCGACTACACATCCACCAGCTTTCATCTGCTTTTTGGCAATTTCATATTTCGGATGTGATTTCAAAAAAGGATATCGCACCCATTTTACTTTTTCATGTCCTTCTAGGAATTCTGCTAATTTCAGAGCATTTTCACAATGCCGGTCCACCCGAACTGCTAAAGTCTCCAGACTTTTCGAAAGCACCCAAGCATTGAAAGGCGATAGCGCCGGACCTGTTATTCTGGAGAAGCGATATATTTTATCGATTAATTCTGCGCTACCAACCGTTACTCCAGCTAAAACCCTGCCTTGACCATCCATTAATTTGGTGCCGGAATGGATGACCAAATCTGCACCAAATTTTATGGGTTGCTGCAAGTAAGGGGAAGCAAAACAGTTATCAATTACGAAAATCAGATTGTGTTTTTTGGCAATTGTTCCCAAAGCTTCCAAGTCCAAAACATCAACTCCTGGATTGGTTGGTGATTCTGCATAAATGATTTTCGTTTTAGGTGTAATTAAACTCGCCACAGAATCTAATTCATCAATCTTAAAATAGGTATGCGAGATATTCCATTTGGGAAAGAAGTTGTTGAAAAGGGAATGCGTCGAACCAAAAATACTTCTTGCAGAAAGAATATGGTCTCCACTTTCTAACAAAGCGGCAAAAGTTGAGAATACTGCTGCCATTCCAGATGCAAAAGCAAATCCTGCTTCTGCACCCTCCATCTGACACACTTTATCTACAAATTCATTCGAATTCGGATTGGAATAGCGAGAGTATATATTCCGTTCTTTTTCTTCTGCAAAGGATGCGCGCATGTCTTCTGCATCTTCAAATACGAAGCTCGAAGTCAGATATAGTGGCACTGAATGTTCTAGATTCTGTGAACGTTCTAGTTGTGTTCGTATGGCGTTTGTTTCGAATTTGTTACTCATATTTTATTTTCACTCCCCTAGCCCTTTCAAAGGGGGAATTCTATTATTTAATTTTTGTCTACTTCGTACTTCTGACCTTGTACCTCGTACTTTCATTATCCTTTTTCTGCAATTCTTAGGATGTCCCCAAAAACACCTCTGGCGGTTACGGCGGCGCCTGCTCCTGCGCCTTGAATTACTAAGGGATTTTCTCCGTAAGATTCTGTGTAAATCTCGATTATTGAGTCCGAACCTTTTACTTGTCCCAATGCGCTTTCTTTTGGAACTGAAATTAGTTTTACATCTAAGAGCCCTTTTTCTTTTTGGAGATTTCCATGGAGGTCTCCGACATATCGCAGCACATAGCCTTCCTTTTGGTTCTTCTTGATTTCGTTGAACTTGTCGTCAAGCATTCCCAAGTTTTTAAGAAAATGGTCAGGTTTTCCTTTTCGCAATTGCTCTGGAATTAAATTCTGGATTTTGATATCTGAAAACTCATTGCTTAAATCTAACTCTCTTGCCAAAATCAAGAGCTTCCTTCCTACATCATTTCCAGATAAATCCTCTCTTGGGTCAGGCTCGGTAAAACCTTGGTGCATGGCATCCTTTAGAATTTGCGAAAAGGGTGCATTTACCTCCGAAAATGTATTGAAAATATAACTTAGACTTCCTGAGAAGACACCCTTAATTCTTGTGATATTCTCTCCGGAAAGGTGCAGTAACTTGATGGTATCAATTAGAGGTAAACCTGCGCCGACATTGGTTTCATATAAATATTGTTTTTGACTTTTTACCAGTTCTTCTCGTAGCAATTGGTAATAATCAAACCCAAGTGTGTTGGCAATTTTATTTGAGGAAACCAGGTCAAAACCATTCTCTACAAAATCAAAATAATGAGCTACAAAATCCTGACTTGCCGTATTATCAACCACGATTAAGTTTTCTAAATGGTTCTCTTTCGCATATTCGAAAATGTCTTCCATTTTATATGCAATCCCTTTTGCTCCAATAGCTGATTTCCATGATTTTGGAATTCCGTTTTTGTTAATCAAAAGTTTCCGAGAATTGGCAACAGCAAATACATTCAAATCTATGCCCTTGCGTTTGGCAATAGTTTCTGATGATTTTAAAATTTGGTTAATCAGTGTCCCGCCAACATTTCCATGTCCAAAAATAGCTAAGTTTACTTTTTTGCTAATTCCGAAGATTTGACCGTGCATTACATTCAAAGCCTTATGTAAATCGGACTTTTTCAGAACCAAACTCACGTTCTTTCCAGATATGGTATTATTAAAGAGTAGTGGAATGATTTGATTCTTAATCAGGGCATTATAAGGTTTGTGAAATGTACTCAAATCTTGTCCCACAATGGATACCACTGAAACATCATTGACTACCGTAATCATATTAATGTCTTTGGATTTAAAGTCTCTAGAGAACTCTTTTTCCAAGGCTTGCTTAGCCTTTTGTGCATTATGTTCGTTAACGACCAGACCAATTCCACGCTCAGATGAACCTTGCGATATGATACTTACATTGATGTTTCTCTCTTCTAAAGCTTTGAAAATACGGGCATCGATTCCGACTTTTCCTAGGAGCCCCCTACCCTCCAAATTCACAAGTGCAACATCTTCAATAATGGAAAGTGATTTAATACCTTCTTTACTTGATTTCGCACTTATCAAAGTACCTTCATTGTCATCATTAAAGGTATTGAGAATTCGAAGTGGAATAT
This sequence comes from uncultured Flavobacteriaceae bacterium, assembly GCA_947500435.1. Taxonomy (GTDB): domain Bacteria; phylum Bacteroidota; class Bacteroidia; order Flavobacteriales; family Flavobacteriaceae; genus Maribacter_C. Next base: position 73,533 of record CANMRV010000006.1, on the reverse strand, counting down.
TCTTTTCAATTAACGGAATAATCGTTTTTGCATGAAGAATAGTCGCGCCGAAGTTGGCTAATTCGTTAGCCTCAGCATAAGACAAATTTGATAGCCTTTTTGCTTCCTGAACAAAATCAGGATTTGCAGTGAAAATTCCATCTACATGGGTGTAGTTCTGTAATTCCTCAGCATCTAAGAAGTTTGCTAGCAATGCGGCAGAATAATTACTCCCGTTTCTTCCCAAAGTTGTAGTTTCTCCATCCAAAGTCGAAGCAATAAAGCCTGTAAATACAGGAACATCATCAATTGAAAGCTCATTGTATTTCAACAATACATTTTCCTTAGATGCACCTTCTATAAGTTTGGCATCTCCGAAAGTATCATCTGTTTTTAGGACTGTTCTTGAATCGATGAATTTTGCCTTAACCCCTTTACCTATTAGTAATTTGGTTAACAACTTTCCTGAAATTAACTCGCCAAAAGCCAAGACCTCATCTTTAATTTTCGGACTGTAATCCCCCAATAAAGAAACACCTTCAAAGAGCTTTGCTAAATCTTTAAATTCCTTTGAAAGATTAACATTACCGAAAGTATGTTGTTGGTATTTTTCGAAAGCTTCAAAATCTTTAATATAATCCTTACCCTTTGCAGCTTTTTCGAGCATCGCTTCCAACTGGTCGGTACCTTTTTCACGAGCTGAAAGTACCACCGCAATATTCTCCCCATCCTTTACCCTCGACGTGATAATCTCCAAAACGCGGCCTATTCCTTCGCCATTGCTCAAAGACTTCCCACCAAACTTCAAGACCTTTACCTTTTCGGATTTTCCGTTTTTATTGAAAACCCCATCAAGCAGTTTTTGTAATTGTTCGAATTCTATCAGAAATGCGTCATGGCCATGAAGAGACTGTATCTCTCCATAGGTCACATTGCTATTGGCCTGAGCAATTTGCTTAAAGGTTTCTTTGTTTTCTTTTGCTGTAAAGAAGAGGTCAGAATCTACACCAATGATATGAATATTGGTATCACTATTTTCGAGCTTCTTGAAATTCTCATCACCGTCTCTTGTAACATCAATAGTTTTAAGAAGCTGGTTCATGAGTTTATAGGCAGAAAGCTGAAAACGCTCTTGCAGTTTTTCTCCATGATGCATCAACCAACTTTCCACATTAAAAACCTGAAGCTCTTCGTTCGTGCTTCTTTTGAAACGCTCTTTGAAGGACTCCGGAGTACGATAACAGAGCATCGCATGCATTCTCGCATCGTGAACGGGTTGTTTTGAATTTACTAGAAATTGCTCTTGAATCTGGCAGTTTGCAATCAACCAATCCGTAGATTTCCAATCGGATGCAACAGGAATCAAATGTTCCGTCAACTTCGGATTCAATGCAGCCATCTCCCAAGCTATACCACCGCCTAAAGAACCTCCAATGATAGCGAAAAGCCTTTCTATTTCAAGTTGTTTAAGGCCCTTTAGAAAAATATGGGCAATGTCACCCGCTACAAAATCCTTATAATTTTCAATAACAAACTTATCATGTCCGTTACCGGGAATATTAAAGGATAAGATGGTATATTTCTTCGTATCGATACACTTTCCATCTCCAATCAGCGCAGACCACCAACCCTCTTTTCCAGTAACATTTGAGTTACCTGTAAGGGCATGATTTACCAATACGATTGGTGCTGAGTATAACTTTTTACCGAAAAGCTGGTAAGACAAGTCAATATCTTGCGCTACGCCACTTATGGTTTTGTAGTTTTTTATTTTTAGGTGATGGAGCATTGAATAGCTATTAGTAGTTTCTGTAAAATCGAGTGGAGTCGAGAAGCTATAAGCACTTGTTCTCGACTCCGCTCGAACTAACAGTTTAAGAAAATCTAAGATTTACGCTAGAACCGATTTGTCGATTGTTGCAAAAGCATTTTCTAAATCTGTTTTTAAATCATCGATATCTTCTAATCCAACAGATAAGCGAATCAAATCTTGACCCACGCCAGCCGCTTCTTGCTGTTCTGCTGTAAGCTGCTGATGTGTTGTACTAGCAGGGTGAATTATCAATGATTTTGTATCACCGATATTCGCTAATAAAGAAAATACTTTGGTCGCATCGGTTAATTTTTTGGCAGCTTCAAATCCACCTTTTACTCCGAATGTTACTAAGCCACTTTGCCCTTTTGGCAAATACTCTTTTGCTAAATCGTAATATTTATTGCTCTTTAATCCTGGATAATTTACCCAGGCCACTTCTTCTCTGCCTTCTAACCAAGTTGCTAATTCTAAAGCATTAGCGCTATGTTGTTTTATACGCACTGGAAGTGTCTCTAAACCTTGTATAATTTGGAAAGCATTAAATGGACTTAAAGCACCACCAAAATCACGTAAGCCTTCTAAGATTAATTTGAAAGTAAATGCTGCAGCTCCTAAGGCCTCACTATATAACAAACCATGATAACCAGCTGATGGCTCTGTGAATTCTGGGAATTTTCCGTTTGTCCAGTCGAAAGTTCCAGCATCAATTATGGCTCCACCAAGAGAGTTTCCCTGACCACCAATATATTTTGTAAGCGAGTGAATTACTAAGTTAGCTCCGTGTTCGATTGGATTTAACAATGCAGGAGTTGCAACCGTATTATCAACAATAAAAGGAACTTTAGCAGCTTTTGCTTCTTTAGAAATCGCTTTTAAATCCAAAACATCCAACTTTGGGTTGCCTAAAGACTCTACGAAAAAGGCCCTTGTATTTTCTTGAACCGCTTCTCCAAAACTCTCCGGATTTGAAGCATCTACAAAGGTGGTGGTAATACCCAATCTAGGCAAAGTAACGTTTAAAAGATTGAAGGTACCTCCATAAAGGCTACTTGAAGCCACTATATGATCTCCCGCTTTTAGTAGTGTCAATAATCCTGTAGAAATAGCTGCTGTACCAGATGCAAAGACTACTGCACCCACACCTCCTTCGACAGCGGCTAATCTTTCCTGCAATATTTGATTTGTCGGATTATTTAAACGGGTATAAATGAAACCCAGTTCTGCTAACGAAAATAAGTTCGCCGCATGATCCGTGTCGTTAAAAACATAGGAAGTTGTTTGATAAATAGGTACCGCTCTTGTGCCACCTGTTTGTGTTGTGTCATGCCCTGCGTGTAAGGCATTTGTTGCTAATTTTTGTGTACTCATGATTTTCGAATTTTAATTGTTATACAAATAATTAAAAGTCAAACCCATCTTCACAGACATATGAAGTGGTAAATCAAAAAGTTATAAGAAAGCTAATAGATTGTTTGTAAACAATCTGTTTTGCGTTATCTGTCCACCATTTTGGGGGATAGAATTTAGCACCTTCTCGACTATGGGAGTCAAGGGTTGCTAAGGCTTCAAAGGGTCTAATCCCTCCACCTTTCTTGATAACTATTCAATACGTGTTTGAACTTTGAAAGGACAAATAAAAGTCAGAATTACTTTAAAACCTAATTATTTAGAAAAATTTCACAAAATCCTAGTAATTTAATGGGATAAAACACTAAACTCAATACTAGAATCGGTAAAAACCGTATGGGTCTGCGTTTTAAAATCTTCTTCGTCCGCTTTAAAGATATTCTCCACATAGGTCTGAGGATTCAAATCAATCAGTGGAAACCAAGTGCTCTGTACTTGAATCTGAAGCTTATGGCCATTCTGAATCGTGTGAAAAACATCTTGAAGTTTAATATTAACCTCTGTCTTCTTATTGGGTTCAAAGGGCTCAGGCTTTTCAAAACTATTTCTAAAACGCCCTCTTAAAACTTCACTACGTACCATCAAATGGTAATTGCTCATTTTTAGATGATCTTGCATTTCTTCATTTGTTTCTACATCTGTAGGATGTACATCTATTACTTTAACAATCCAATCAGCTGCCGTACCTGTGGTAGCTACTTTTAGTTTGGCAAGAATATCTCCTGCTAAAGTTAAATCTTCTTCTAGAATATCGGTTTCGAAAACCAAAACGTCAGAACGCCGAGCTGCAAAACGCTGGTCATCCGTCATATATTTTCTTGGCGTAAACACAGATTTAATATCCTCGGAATAGGGCACGGGTTTTTTGATATTACTAACAAATTCAATCGCTGCGGTACTTTTTAACTCGGAAGTCAATTCTTGATTTTCAGATAAGAACATATCTTTTTTGATTACTCCTTTTGGAGGCCATGCGTCATATTGCTTCCACTCTTTTCGGCCAGAATCGAATACATAGGCCTCGGGTAATCCGCTGTTTTTATCTCCACTTCCTTTTAGGAAATGATTGAAGAATTTGGTTTCGATATTCTCTTGGAAGAACTCCGAAATTCCATCCCCGAAATAATAATTACCAACTACAGACCGACCATTTCTGCGCGCCCATCTGCCATGATCCCAAGGGCCAAAAACCATTGTATTGTAATTTCCTTTGTTGTACTTTTCAATATTCTTATAGGTTTCCAAAGGGCCATACAAATCCTCCGCATCAAACCATCCGCCAACGACCATAGTCGCCACGTGAGATTTCACATTCTTTAAATGTTGAATAATTCCCCTACTCTTCCAAAGCTCATCGTAGTTTGGATGTTCTTTGAGTTCATTCCAAAAGAAATCATCAGTCTCTTCGTCTGGTGCAATAGAAATTTCATCCTTTATATCATATTCAAAAAAGGAATTCAGATTCTTTAATGGCCCTTTATCCAAAAAGAACTGGTATTGGTCTTCCGTTTGTAAATCAGGTAGACTATACCATGCTGTGTCGATGGGCATATCGCCATTCGGCCTTGGTGTTCCGAACAACGAGGTTGCTCTAAAATAACTCAACAAATATGCTCCGTTATGATGGAAGTCATCGAAAAAGAAATCGCCTATGCTCGCTTGCGGAGAGGCAGCTTTTAAGGCTGGATGTGCATCTACAGTAGCATAGGTGGAATAGAATCCTGGGTATGATATTCCCCAAATACCTACATTTCCATTGTTATTTTCAACGTTGTTTACTAGCCATTCAATGCTATCGTAAGTATCTGAGCTTTCATCCACGTCCTTATTAGTCTCCTTATTTGGAATATAGGCGCGCATATTTTCATAATGGCCTTCGCTTAACCAACGGCCTCGAACATCTTGATAAACCACGATGTAGCCTTCTTTCATCATATGAATATTAGGGGCAATTTGCTTCTTGAATTCACCCGCGCCATAAGGTCTTGAACTATATGGGGTTCGTTGCATTATTATCGGGTACTCTTTTGAGGTATCGTTTGGGGAATATATGGTAGTATGAAGTTTAGCTCCATCACGCATTTCGATATCAACCTCTTGTTTGGTAAAGTTATCAGCTACATAGGTATCTGAAACCTCTGCCTTTTCGGTTTTAGTAGTTTTGGTACATGAGGTGACGATTAAAGTCAGTGAAAGAAATACAAATGGAAGTAATCTAAAAAATCTCGACATAGATAGAATGAGTTAGACACTAAAACTACTAAAGATTCGTAAGTCCTGAAAATAAAAAAGGGAACCCGATTTGGATTCCCTTTTATAACTTGTTTTGAAATTTCTTTATAAGCCGAATGCAGTTTTTACTGCATCGACCATATCCAGTTTTTCCCAAGTGAAAAGCTCAACTTGTTTTTCTACCCTTCCGTTATACGGAGATTCAAATACTTTAGTTACCGTCTTGGGTTCTTTCCCCATATGACCATAAGCAGCGGTTTCCAAATAAATAGGATTTCGAAGTTTAAGCCTTTCCTCAATAGCAAAAGGTCTCATGTCAAAAAGTTCAGCAACTTTTCCTGCAATTTCTCCATCCGTTAAATCGATATTTGAAGTACCATAAGTATCAACAAAGATTGATGTCGGCTCAACAACTCCGATAGCATAACTTACTTGCACCAATATCTCATCGGAAACCCCGGCAGCGACTAAATTCTTCGCTACATGCCTAGAGGCATAAGCCGCACTTCTATCTACTTTACTTGGATCTTTTCCACTAAAAGCCCCACCACCGTGGGCACCTTTTCCTCCATAGGTATCTACGATGATTTTTCTCCCAGTTAAACCGGTATCGCCGTGAGGACCCCCAATAACAAACTTGCCTGTCGGATTGATATGATATACAATTTGGTCATCGAACAAACCCTGAATTCCAGCTGGTAATTGCGCCTTCACTCTCGGAATCAAAATAGAAACAATATCCGATTTGATTTTCGCTAACATTTTTTCATCATCAGCATCAAAAGCGTCATGTTGCGTTGAAACTACAATCGCCTCTATTCGCTGCGGCACATTATCATCAGAGTATTCGATAGTAACTTGTGATTTCGCATCTGGTCTCAAATAGTCAATTTGAGTTCCTTCTCTTCGCAATTCTGCTAGTACTTGTAAAATTTTATGAGAGATATCTAGTGCCAAAGGCATAAAGTTCTCGGTTTCCTTAGTAGCATAACCGAACATCATTCCTTGATCGCCAGCCCCTTGCTCTTCTTTCGTACCCCTATCAACACCTTGATTGATATCTTGAGATTGTTCGTGAATCAAAGAAATAACTCCACAAGAATCTCCACTAAACTGATACTCACCTTTGGTGTATCCTATTTTATTAATGACATCGCGAGCAATATTTTGAACATCTAAGTAGGTATTACTTTTAACTTCACCGGCCAAAACCACCTGACCTGTAGTAACTAAAGTTTCACAAGCAACTTTACTCTCTGGGTCAAAAGCTAAAAAACTATCTAGCAAAGCATCACTAATCTGATCGGCTACTTTATCTGGGTGTCCTTCACTAACAGATTCTGAAGTAAACAAATACGACATATTATATATTTAAATAAAGTGAGAACTTGACGGAGTTACCTAAAGAAGTATAATTATGTTGAAACATAATCAACTGCTTTAGCATTTTTCTATGCTGAACTTGTTTCAGCACCTGAGGTTGCAATCAGTCAAATCCTTCCTCGTGTTATGAACACAAAAATATGAAAATACTTTCGTTACCAAAGTGATTCCTATAAGATTTGTTTAAAACAATCTGCAGTTAATAGAATTTGCCTAAAACCTTGTTATCAAAAAGAGAAAACTGAGGAATGGGAACCCTATAATTCGAGTTATCTTATTTCTTTGTATTTCACCAACGATTTCTTTCGCCAACCCAAGATCATTCGTATATTGTATGCCCAACATTTTTGTTGAAACAAACCAACCAACCCCTTAAATAATAGGTATGCACATTGCAGTTGCGGGAAACATCGGAGCGGGAAAAACCACTTTGACTAAATTACTTTCAAAACACTATAAGTGGGAAGCTCATTTCGAAGATGTAGTGGACAATCCGTATTTAGATGATTTCTACACACAAATGGAGCGATGGAGTTTCAACCTTCAAATCTATTTTCTAAATCATCGCTATCGCCAAATTCTTAAAATCAGAGAATCGGGCAAGAGTATTATTCAGGATCGCACGATTTATGAAGATGCTTATATTTTTGCACCTAATTTACATGCGATGGGACTAATGACCAATCGCGATTTTACCAACTATTCAAGCTTGTTTGAATTGATGGAAAGCTTGGTTCAACCACCTGATTTGCTTATTTATCTGCGCAGTTCAATTCCGAATTTGGTGAAACAAATACATAAACGTGGTCGTGAATATGAAAACACGATTTCTATCGACTATCTAAGTCGTTTGAATGAGCGTTATGAAGCTTGGGTACATGGTTATGAAAAGGGAAATCTTCTAGTTATTGATGTAGACAATTTAGATTTTGTAGATAAACCTGAGGATTTAGGAGAAATCATCAACAAAATTGACGCCGAAATAAACGGCTTATTCTAAAATGGTCAATTGCCTACTTGCTAGCACTTCTACAATTTATGGAGGTACTTACCTAGATTATCTTTTTCAATCACTTGAAAATTTGTATCATGGCGTACATGAAATTATTTTCATTCCCTATGCTCGCCCTAGTGGAATTTCCTATGATGAATATACTAGTAAAGCTGAAATTGCATTTCAAAAAATAGGAAAGCAACTTCGGGGCATACATACTTTTGAAAATCCCATTGAAGCTGTAAAAAGTGCTACTGGAATTTTTACCGGTGGAGGGAATTCTTTTGTTCTAGTAACAGAACTTTACAATCAAAATTTAATTCAAGTACTTCAAGAGGCTATTATTTGCGGCACCCCTTATTTAGGCACTAGTGCTGGAAGCAATATAGCAGGACCAAGCATAAGAACCTCTAACGACATGCCAATTGTATATCCACCTAGTTTTGATACTTTGGGAATTATTCCTTTTAATATCAATCCACACTATTTGGATCCAAATCCAAATTCCAAGCATAAGGGCGAAACACGCGAAATCAGAATAAAAGAGTTTCACAAGTTCAATGATATTCCTGTTATTGGCTTGCGAGAAGGTAGCTGGATTCGTCTTCAGAATGGTCAAATAATATTAGAGGGTGATGAATTAACTGCCCGTGTTTTTGAAAAGGGCAAAACACCTTATGAAATAGAAGCTAAAACTGAATTGGGTAATCTCAAATAAAGCCATGAATTTTTGCATGTACGATGGCATCTTCACTTTTTTCTACCACTAACATGGGAGTCGTTTTGTGATTTTCTATCAAATCTCGAATACGCTGCATCTTTCTTCGATGGTTCACACTTCTTAAATATATAGCGGCAATTTGCTTTGGATAGGCTTCCGCTATTTCAATATAAATATCAGCATCTTTTTCACCACTATCTCCGATTAAAATAAATGGCAAATCCGGATAGGTTTTCAAAATATTCAAAACCTCTGTTTGCTTCTGGGGTTTTTCATGATTTCGCTTCCGAAAATCTGAAAAACTTCTAAGCAGTATAGGTCCCTTCGGAAAGTTGTTACCCGTAAGAAAGAGCTCTAGATATCGATATAAATTCCATGGACTATGACTTACATAAAAAATAGGATTAGCCTCATTACCCGACTTACCATTATGCAAAAGGTGGTAAAAATCTGCCGCACCCTCTAATGGAATACGCTTTTCGGCACTTTTGAAAAATGTATTGAAAATCACCCGCCACTTTAATGACGATACAACACCTGTATGTAAAATAGTATCGTCAATATCACTGATTATACCGAATTTAGCAGTTTTAGAGGGAATCAATAATTCCCCAGGAAACCGGTTCTCATTCTGAATCTCATGCCTTAGTTCTACATCGGAATATGAAATTTCATAACTCAACCAGCCCTCTTCGTTGGTCAAAGGCCTTAAGTTTGTTATGCTTTCATCAATTCGATAATAGCCGTTCTTATCTGTTTTACCAGAAAGTACCCTTCCATCTGATAAAGTAACTTCAATAGAAGTGTTTTTTACTTCATCCGTTTCGAAACGCTTCCAAGTATTGGTGATGAGATTAAAGAAGCCCTTTTCTGAAAGGTCTATATTCTCATCTTCAAGTGCCCGACCGCGAGCATAAAAATGAGAATCGGTTCCATAGGCCTGAAAGGCAATTAACTGAAGCTTATCTTTTTTAAACCATCCCACGGCATAAAAATAAGCATCTTCGGCACGAAAAATGCGCTCTGTAATTGAAGTTTCACTCAAGTTTTTAGCTGTATACGGGATTTCTAAAAATGATTGACTCATTAAAAAGGATGTTTCACTCATCTCCAAACGCTTTTCCCTCATTACTCGTTTTTTAAACCCCGCAAGAATACGAGATTTATGAAAACATTAATCAAGCCTAAAAACTAGCTGTATTAATTCCGGATGCTAATACGGTAGACTTGAAAAGAATGTTAAACCATTCCGCCAGTTGGCGGATAAAAACTTTAAATGATGGAAGTAAAAAAGAATCCAAAAAAAGATTTGAACCGAAACAGTGGTATGTACTTTATTGCTGGACTAGCCATGGTACTTGCACTGACCTATGTCGCCTTAGAATGGAAAACGTTTTATGGGGAAACTTATGAGAGAACTGCTATGATAGTTGATGATGAGCTAATAGAAGATGTTGAATTAGTACATATAGAACCACCAAAACCTCCAACTCCCCCTGCCGCACCTGAAATAATAGAAGTTGTTGAGGACGAGGTAGAGGTTGAAGAATCTATCATTGATACAACTGAAAGTGATGAGGAGAAAGAAGTTGCCGAGGTCAAAGATATCGAAACTGCTGATATAGAAGAGGATGTAGATGTACCTTTTATTTTAGTAGAAGATGCGCCTGTTTTTCCCGGATGTGAAAATGAATCAGACAAGAAAGCCTGTTTCAACAAAATGATGAACAAACATATTCGTAAGAACTTTCGCTATCCTGAAATTGCACAAGAAATGGATATTCAAGGTAAAGTTTATATGCATTTTGTAATTCAAAAAGATGGGAGTATCGGTAATGTTCAAATTGCTCGCAGCCCAGATAAAACATTAGGCGCAGAAGCGACACGTATTATTACCAAGCTACCTGATATGAAACCTGGAAGGCAAAGAGGTAATCCAGTAAGAGTACCTTTTAGTATTCCTATTACCTTTAAGCTTCAATAAGTATATGGCATAATCATTGAGACATTTTAAACCATCCCGCTATCCGAGGGATGGTTTTTTAATATCCAATTAAACCTTTAAAATATGAGACCTAAAAAGAATCCAGGAAAAGATTTGAATAGCAAAAGAGTGCTATACTTTGTATTAGGACTCCTAATCATATTAGCGCTAATTTATATTGCTTTGGAATGGAAGACTGAAGATGACAATGGAGGTTTTGATATTGGTTATTTGATAACTTATAGTAATCTTTTAAGTTAAAATTACACCTCCCTCTCCTCAGCATCAGCTCGCCCACTGCTCTTGCAGCGTCGCCTTTCTAGGAGGGAAACTGTTATGGAGAAAAACTATTTAAAACAAAAAACCATCAGCCAGCTGGCTGATGGTTTTTAAATATATTCTAAGAAAGAAGTTTTATTTATTGACTTCCTTTTCGATAGTGATTTCAGTCTCGTTACCAGTTGTTTTTACTGTAGCATTTTCTAAAGTTTCCAGCTTCGCTTTTACTTCAGCTTCGCTTCCCTTTAAAATTTTCTTTTCAGAAACTTCTTTACCATTTACAGTTGAAGTAGTAACGATTGTAGCTTCCGCCATATCAGCACTTTCAACGTTCATGGTAATTTCAACAGTTGACTTTTCTTTGTCATTAACATAGTCGGCAACTCCGGTAGCATTCATAGCAATACTTGGTGCGATTACCAAAGCAACAACAGACATCAACTTTAATAGGATGTTCAAAGAAGGACCTGAAGTATCTTTAAATGGATCTCCAACAGTATCACCGACGACAGCAGCTTTGTGAGCGTCAGAACCTTTACGTCCGTCAGATTCAATCATCTTTTTAGCGTTATCCCAAGCACCTCCTGCGTTTGATTGGAAGATAGCCATCAAAACACCAGCAGAAGTAACACCTGCTAGCAGTCCACCTAACATTTCAGCTCCACCAATAAATCCAACCGCCACGGGAACGGCGATTGCCAGTAGTCCTGGTAATACCATTTCTTTAATTGAGGCTTTTGTTGAAATATCAACACATTTATCGTATTCGGCATAACCATCAGCTGCATCAAAAATGGCACGCTGCTCCGGAGTCGCTTTTGACATATCCGAATCAACAGCTCTCATTACTTCTAATGCTGCTTTCAATTGAGGAATATCTCTAAACTGTCGACGTACCTCTTCAATCATTGCCATTGCAGCACGTCCTACAGCGTTCATAGATAAAGCAGAGAACACAAAAGGTAGCATTGCTCCTACCAAAAGACCTGCCATAATTGTAGGCTGTGATACATCAATAGAACTTACGTTTGCAACTTTCATAAAGGCAGAGAACAAAGCCAAAGCTGTTAAAGCAGCGGAAGCAATTGCGAAACCTTTACCAATAGCGGCAGTTGTATTACCAACAGCATCTAATTTATCAGTTCGCTCACGTACTTCTGGTTCTAATTCCGCCATTTCAGCAATACCACCCGCGTTATCAGAAATTGGTCCATATGCATCAACAGCTAATTGAATACCCGTATTGGCTAGCATACCTACAGCAGCTATTGCGATACCGTATAAACCTGCACACATATGTGATACAATAATAGCAGCAGCAATAAGTAAAATAGGAATCATGGTAGACATCATACCCACACCCAAACCAGCAATAATATTAGTTGCTGCACCAGTCTCAGATTGCTTTACAATTGAGTTTACCGGTTTTGTACCAGTACCTGTATAGTATTCAGTAATCTTACCTACACCCAAACCAGCTACAAGACCAGCTATTGTAGCATAAAATATTCCCATCGCACCCATCGGCAAACCGTCAATAGATTCTGGAATCAAAGCATTAATAATAAAGTATGAAGCCACAACCATCAAACCGGCAGAACCAAATTCACCAATATTCAAAGCCGTTTGTGGATTTCCTCCATCTTTAACTTTCACAAAGAATGTTCCGATAATAGACATGATAATGCCTACTGCAGCTAAAACTAATGGAAGATAAACGGCACCTAAACCTGCAAAATCAGGAGTAATGATAAATGCACCTAGAACCATCGTACCTATAATAGAACCTACATATGATTCAAATAAATCTGCACCCATACCGGCAACATCACCTACGTTGTCACCAACATTATCTGCAATTGTAGCAGGATTCAATGGGTGATCTTCAGGAATTCCCGCTTCAACCTTACCAACTAAATCAGCACCAACATCAGCTGCTTTGGTATAAATACCACCACCAACTCTTGCGAATAGTGCGATAGAAGATGCTCCTAAAGAGAATCCAGAAAGAACATTCAATACCAAACTTAAATTTTCAGCACCAGGCCACATAGATTGGAATAGCATGAATAAAAGACTAAGTCCCAAAACTCCAAGACCAACAACACCTAACCCCATTACTGCACCACCTGCAAAGGCTACTTCTAATGCTTTCCCCAAGGAAGTTTTAGCAGCTTGAGTTGTTCTAACATTTGCTTTCGTAGCAACTTTCATTCCTATAAATCCCGCCAAAGCTGAACAGATTGCACCTACAACAAAAGAAAGGGCAACCATTCCGTGAGAACCTTCTTCATTGCTTCCTTTGAAGAAAAGCAAAATTGCCACTGCAATCACAAAAATCGAGAGTATTTTGTATTCCGCCTTTAAGAAAGACATTGCACCATCGGCAATGTTTTTGGCAATTCGAGCCATTTTGTCGTTACCGACCTCTTGCTTGCCTACCCAAGCATTTTTCCAGGCCACAAAAAGCAGGGCCACCACTCCAAATACTGGTAATAGTTGAATTATTAATTCCATTCGTTTAGTTGTTTTTAGTTTTTTTTAACGGCTGCTAAAGTACTAAAATCAAATAGAATAAAAAAAGGCACTTTTATTAATAAAAGTGCCTTTTCGTCGTGTGAAATTTATCTATATCGTAAACGTACGCTTCTTTTTATGTTCGCTTTCATCATAGCGTTTTACACATTCATGATAAATTTTTCGTGCTTCTTCAGCATTACCCCAACCACCAACATCAACTTTTTTCTTTTCTAAGTCTTTATATACTTGAAAAAAATGTTCGATTTCTTTTTTTCGATGCGGATTTAAATCTGATAAATCATTTTTTTGATTCCATATGGGATCTGAAACAGGCACACAGATTATTTTCTCATCAGGCCCTTTCTCATCAGCCATATGAAATACACCAATAGGCTTTACCTCAACAACAACCATTGGGTAAGTTGGCTCTGTACACATGACCAATACGTCTAATGGGTCTTTATCTAATGCCAAGGTCTCAGGAATAAACCCATAATCACCTGGGTACATCATAGATGAGAAAAGCGTTCGGTCAAATCTGATTTTATTTAAGGTAAAATCATATTCGTATTTGTTTCTACTTCCCTTTGGGATTTCAATCAGTACGTCGAAAGTGATTTCTTTTTTAGGCATAGCTATTATTTTAGGGGTGCAAAGATACGCTAACGAACCGTTTTTAGGATTAGCATCTACATTAAATGTAGGTTAAATAGGTGAATGATTCTTGGTACTTGTATACCCACCCCTTAATACCCTCCCGGGAGGGGAGACTCTTTTAAAAACTAAATCCGAAAGTTCCTGTTATGCCAAAAGGCCTGGCATCGGGAGTGTCCAAATAGTTTCCTCTGAAATTAAAATCTATGCGCAACACTCTAAATATATTACCCACACCTACAGAATACTCGTAGTATATTCTATCGGATGGGGCTTGTAATGGAGTATTGATAGATGCTGGAGCGCTCAATGCGATATTGGCGTCAGAGAGCTCGCCCCAAACTCCGCGCAGGGCAACAATCTCACGAAGATCTAACTTTCGTAAAAATGGAATTCTAGAAAACAAGCGTCCGTTGAAATTATGTTGCAGATGCAACGATGCATAGGTATCGCTTACAAATTCGTAAAAATCAAGATTTGTAAAGGTTCCGTAGTTTGAGAAAACAGTTTGGTTTCCTGGAATTACATTTAAAAGCCCAAGAGGAACCTCTCCAAATGTCTTTCCGACTTCTATTGTGCTAAAAAGCCTTCCGAAACCTCCTATTTGCCATGGTTGCGAATACGCAAATTGCAGCTTACTATAGTCAAAATCACTATCCCAAACACCCTCAATTCCTTTCGTATACTTTAATAATAAAGTACTGTAATTGTCATTGATATCTCTCCGTTCTACACCATAACCTATGGTTCTTTTACCTGGCGTATAAATTAATAGCGCGTTAAAATCGAATTGTCGAATCTCTGATGCTATTCCCGTTGGGGAATCTGCATCTATATATTCTAGACTAAAATCATTGGGAAGCGCGGAGCTCAAAGTCCGAAAAGTACCCCCTACCCCAATTCTAAGGTTGGTAATGGGCTCCATTTCCAAGCTAGCAGCACTCAGATTAATATTAGTTAATCTGTTATTTGCACCAACTGTCAATACAGTCGACGAAGCAATACTTCTACCTAAAACATCATTGGTTGCGGTTAAGCTAACGCCGAGTTGCTCAATATCCCTTCGATTTCCTCCGGACAGAATCAATCTGCTTTTTCTATCCAATAAAAACTTTCCTGCAAGACCATGTTTGAACTTGTGGTCTCTAAAGCCATAGGCACCATAACCCTCTAGTCGCCAAAGGTCATTTTGACCTCTATAGGTTCTTGCTCCGAGTCGAATACGATGTCCTTCGGCTTGATTAAATCCGTAGACATCATAAACCCTTCCTATGTCCAGATTCCATTTGTCGATTTCTACATACCCCGATCCTAAGATGCTAGCTATATTGTAGAACGATTTAAACTTCGGAACCGTTCGTAATGTATCTAGTAGTTTGTAGATTCCTGATTCATCTTTATTCAAGTCCTCTAGTCTATTCTTTTCCCAAAAGGAATCATCTTGTACAATATCCAGAGGGTCAAAAGGGTTTTTATCCGCCTTATAAAATTCCTTGGGCTTCTCCTCGTCGAACTTATAATTGTCAAAAACTGTGGTTCGTTTGCCATAAACCCCTCGGGATTTTTCCTTTTTTCTAAAGCTGAAATCACTCAGCATATAGTCGCGCTTCAATAGAAAAACAGAATCGTTGACCACCTCAAAATCCTGTTCAATATAGATTTCCTTAACCCAGTTGATATTGGCACTTTTGGTTACCTCAAGATTGATGTTCTTTATAGCGTAGGTCGAATCATTTACCCAAAAATCCCCTTTAAAGGTCAATTCGTTTTTACGGCGGGGATAGTATACAATATTATAACACCATTTATTATCGATATAGGCGCTATCGCGCAAAGCATAGTTATAGGTATCGACGCCCGTTCGAGATAAAGGACTCGTAAAACTCTTATCAAAAAACTTTAGGTAGTTGTCATAGATATCATATTCTTGATATAAATCGGCGACGAAAGCGATTATAGCCTGATTGTTATCAAAACCGGAATTTTTATTACCAAGGATGTTTTCTTTTTCCTCTTTAAGTATATTATCTCCATGAACCGTAGAGAAGGTCTCATTTAGGAAAATTGGCAGATAGGTCTTTCCTGTGATTCGGGAAGTATCCAGGTCTTGAAATACGAATTCGAGTCCCTTGAAAATCTTACGCTTCATCAAGGCACTATCAATCGTATTCAAATCGAACTCAACCTTTTCGTATTTGTCATAAGCATACTGGTCAAATCGTCGCAATCCGTTGATGCGTTTTTTTGCCCAAATCTTCTTCAGAATATCTACTGCAGGATTGTTCTTCTTAGATTGCTTTCCAGAAATAACCGTCACTCCTTGCAACTGTTCCGTGGCTTCGACCATAGTGATTTTCATATCGTAATTCACCTTGGTGGTCAAAGCGATTTCCTGGTCTTCGTACCCAATAAAAGATATTAATAAAGTTGGATAGGTATTGTCCGATTCCATATAGAAAACACCATTGTCATTGGTAATGGTTCCCTCATTCGAATCTTTGAATATGACATTTGCAAAAGCAACGGGTTCGCCAGATTCATCTATGACCATACCACTAACTTTAGTTTGGGCATGAACGACTATCGAAAAGAATATCGCTAGGCTAAAAAGAAAATACTTCATTTGGTTTTCATGTTCTCGATACTCCTTTAACAAATAACGTACCAATGTCTACTTTCTAAATACAGGGAATTTTAATAAAAGTTGCAAAAGACACCTTATTCTTTCAAATTAAAATGCTTCGCCAACTTTAAGTCGACGAAGCAAAGGTATCGTTACAAAAATTGATGTCTTACTTATATAACACTTTCTTAACAGCGTTTACGACATCCGTGTGATTTGGCAACCATTCCGCCAGTAAAACTGGAGAATAGGGCGCGGGAGTGTCTGCCGTATTTATTTTCTGAATCGGAGCGTCTAAATAGTCAAAAGCATGTGACTGCACATGAAAAGTAATTTCAGTAGCCACATTGCCAAAAGGCCATGCTTCTTCTAGAATTACTAATCGATTTGTTTTCTTGACGGAGGTCAATATTGCCTCATAATCCAAAGGCTTTACGGTACGTAAATCGATGATTTCACAGCTGATGCCTTCTTTTTCAAGTTCATCGGCAGCTTTGTCAGCTTCTTTTATGATTTTTCCAAAGGAAACAATAGTTACATCAGTTCCAGTTCTTCGAATATCAGCTACTCCTAACGGAATTGTATATTCTCCTTCAGGAACTTCCCCCTTATCACCATACATCTGTTCAGACTCCATAAAGATTACCGGATCGTCATCGCGGATAGCAGATTTCAACAAACCTTTCGCATCAGCTGGATTCGAAGGAACTACAACTTTCAATCCTGGGCAATTCGCATACCAGCTTTCAAAAGCCTGTGAGTGCGTAGCAGCCAATTGACCTGCAGAACCCGTAGGGCCTCTAAATACAATAGGACAGGGAAATTGTCCGCCAGACATCTGACGAATCTTTGCAGCATTATTGATAATTTGATCAATACCCACCAATGCAAAGTTGAAGGTCATAAACTCTATGATAGGTCGGTTACCAGTCATAGTAGAACCAACTCCGATTCCGGCGAAACCTAACTCAGAGATTGGCGTATCGATTACTCGTTTAGCACCAAACTCATCTAACATTCCTTTTGAAGCTTTGTAAGCACCATTATATTCGGCAACTTCCTCGCCCATTAAATAAATGGACTCGTCTTTTCTCATTTCTTCTGACATCGCCTCACAAATGGCTTCACGGAACTGTAGTGTCTTCATATAAATAGGTTTCTTGTTTGTACTAAAAACGCATGCAAAAATAGGAAAATATATATCAAAAAAGTATCCACAAGAATCAAAAAAAGTTACAAAATTTACTATGCATGCATAGTAAATCCAGAAATTAATACCTATCTTAGCGCGGTCATTTTTAAAGACTTTTTATCTATGAAAATATTAGTGTGTATAAGTAATGTACCGGATACTACATCCAAAATAAATTTTACCGATGGTGACACAAAGTTTGATCCCAACGGAGTACAGTTTGTAATCAATCCGAACGATGAATTCGGACTTACAAGAGCCATGTGGTTCAAGGAAAAGCAAGGTGCTACAGTTCACGTGGCAAATGTTGGAGGTCCTTCTACAGAACCTACCATCAGAAAGGCATTAGCAATTGGTGCAGATGAAGCAATTCGCGTAAATGCAGAACCAACAGACGGTTTTTTTGTAGCTCAGCAGCTAGCAGAAGTTGTAAAAAATGGAGAGTATGATTTGGTTATCGCAGGTCGTGAGTCCATTGATTATAATGGAGGTATGGTGCCCGGTATTTTAGCTACTTTACTTGATATGAATTTTGTAAATACTTGTATCAGCCTTGAGGTTGATGGAAGCAATGCAACCGCAATGCGTGAAATAGATGGTGGGAAAGAAAAAATATCAACAAACCTACCTTTAGTTATTGGCGGACAAAAAGGTTTGGTAGAAGAAAGCGACTTGAGAATACCTAATATGCGAGGTATCATGATGGCTAGAAAGAAAGCTTTAAATGTTGTTGAGCCAGTTGATGCAGTAAAAGCGACTCAAGACACGAAATTTGAAAAGCCAGCTGCCAAAGGCGCTGTCAAGTTAGTTGATAACGTAAATGATTTAGTTAACCTTCTTCATAACGAAGCAAAAGCAATCTAAAATTATGTCAGTATTAGTATATACAGAATCAGAAAACGGAAAATTCAAAAAGAATGCTTTTGAAGTTGCTTCCTATGCGAAAGCAGTTGCAGATCAACTTGGTACTTCGGTAACAGCGATTTCGATTAACGCATCAGAGAATGATAGCCTTGGAGCATACGGAGTTTCAAAGGTTTTGAATGTTTCCAATGATAATTTGAAAACTTTTAATGCGAAAGCATTTGCGAATACAATTGGTCAAGCAGTTGCACAAGAAAATTCGACTACCATAGTAGTAAGTTCAAGTACGGATACTAAATTTCTTGCTCCTTTGGTGGCTGGAAAATTGCAAGCTGGCTATGTTCCAAATGTAGTTGCAGCGCCGGAGGGCACTAGTCCGTTTATGGTGAAGCGAACTGCTTTTAGTAATAAAGGTTTCGCCCACACTGAAATCAGCTCGGATATAAAAATAATTGGTGTTTCGAATAACTCATTCGGAGCTCATGAGAATGGAGGTACTGCTACCGTCGAAGATTTTAGTCCGTCATTAAGTGACGCTGATTTTTCTACAAAGTCGATAGAAGTTGATAAAGTTGTTGGAAAAGCTACCATAGCGGATGCTGATATCGTTGTTTCTGCAGGAAGAGGCCTAAAAGGCCCTGAAAACTGGGGAATGATTGAAGAATTAGCTGATGTTTTGGGTGCAGCCACAGCATGTTCAAAACCAGTTTCCGACTTAGGATGGAGACCACACGGAGAGCACGTAGGTCAAACAGGAAAACCCGTTGCTAGTAATCTTTATATTGCCATCGGAATCTCTGGTGCGATACAACATTTAGCCGGAGTTAGCTCTTCAAAAACAAAAGTGGTCATAAACACAGATCCTGAAGCACCTTTCTTTAAGGCAGCTGATTACGGAATTGTTGGTGATGCCTTCGAAGTTGTACCACAGCTTATCGAAAAATTAAAGGAATTTAAAGCGCAGAACGCTTAAATTTTGTTAATTTGCCCTTATAAAGAGGGGCTGTTCAAACTAATTGGTCATCCCTTTTTGTTTGAACAGCCTTTCTTAGTTTAAAACGTCTATGAGTCTAGTACGGTTAAAAATAAAAGGAATATCCTATAGCCAAACACAAAATGGGGCCTATGCCCTCATTTTGAATGAAGTCGATGGTGACCGCAAGCTTCCCATTGTAATTGGTGCTTTCGAAGCGCAATCTATTGCAATTGCCTTGGAAAAGGAGA
Organism: uncultured Flavobacteriaceae bacterium; assembly: GCA_947500435.1. GTDB lineage: Bacteria > Bacteroidota > Bacteroidia > Flavobacteriales > Flavobacteriaceae > Maribacter_C. The sequence continues at coordinate 53,661 of CANMRV010000006.1, read as the reverse complement.
TTAAACCGCCACGTCCTTTGACTCATGATTTGTTTAAAAACTTCTCTGACCGGTTCGATATTGTCATCAAACAGGTCATTATTCATAAATTGGTAGATGGTGTTTTCTACTCCAGTATAATATGTGAGCGAGATAAAATCGAAGAAATCATCGATGCCCGTACCAGCGATGCTATTGCTTTAGCTTTGCGTTTCAATGCCCCCATTTTTACTTATAAAACGATTTTGGACAAAGCCGGAATCTTCTTGAAGTTTTCTTCTAAGGATAAAGACAAAGATGAAAATGACGACAGCATAATGGTCGATGAAATCTTACAAGAAGGAGAAACTGTTGAAATCGAACAAGGAGCGACTGACGGCTATACCGAACTTACCATCGATGACCTTAATAAAGAACTTGATAAGGCCGTAGCCAACGAAGATTACGAAAAGGCCGCCAAACTACGGGACGAAATTTCCAAACGTAACTAATCTAACCAACAAGCAAGTATTTATGAAAACCCCACTATGGATTTTAGTGCTTGCCCTATTTTTTTGCTTTCCATCTATTGCCCAGGATAGTATTCCTATCGAAGCAATACCCCAGTTTGAACCCACAACCATTAATGATATTGAAAATATAGTCCCTAATGAGGGGTTTTCAATCAATAGTTTGTGGCGGGGAATTTTGGGAATGAGTGTATTGATATTCATTGCGTTTCTGTTTAGTTCAAATAGGAGAGCCATAAACTGGAAAACCGTCGGTATTGGTTTAGGACTTCAGTTAATTATTGCTATTGGTGTATTAAAAGTCCGTTTTGTACAGATTATTTTCGAATGGATTGGTGAACGGTTTATAGATATTCTAGAATTTACAAGAGCTGGAAGTAAATTTTTGTTTGAGGGATTGGTAGTAGATATGGATACCTTCGGGTATATTTTCGCATTTCAGGTACTACCTACAATCATTTTCTTTTCTGCCCTTACATCCGTATTATTTTATTTAGGAATCATTCAAAAAGTTGTGAAAGCCTTAGCTTGGTTGTTAACCAAATCATTAGGGATTTCAGGAGCAGAAAGTTTATCCATTGCCGGAAATATCTTTTTAGGTCAGACGGAAGCACCTCTTCTTATCAAAGCCTACTTGGAGAAAATGAACAAATCTGAAATTTTGTTAGTAATGATTGGTGGAATGGCAACAGTTGCTGGAGCAGTTCTGGCGGCATACATCGGATTTCTAGGGGGAGATGACCCAGCGTTACAACTAGTTTTTGCAAAGCATTTATTGGCTGCATCCGTTATGGCTGCACCGGGAGCGATTGTAATCTCAAAAATCTTGTATCCGCAGACCGAAACCATTAATACTGATGTTAGAGTATCCCAAGATAAAATAGGAGCCAATATCTTAGATGCCATTGCCAATGGAACAACAGAAGGTTTGAAGTTAGCAGTCAATGTGGGTGCCATGCTTTTGGTTTTTGTCGCTTTTATAGCAATGATAAATGGTATTTTGGGTGGTGTAGGTGATTGGACATCTGTAAACACTTGGATTACAGACAACACTGCCTACGACAAATTCTCTCTAGAAGCTATCTTAGGAACTGTTTTCGCTCCCTTAATGTGGCTTATCGGCGTAGCTAAAGAAGATGTCATGCTGATGGGACAGCTTTTAGGTATTAAGCTAGCTGCAAGTGAATTTATTGGATACATCCAACTGGCAGAATTGAAAGATATGGCCTCTAGCCCTCACTTTAAGTTCAATAAGTCCATCATTATGGCAACATACATGCTCTGCGGATTTGCAAACTTCGCTTCCATCGGAATCCAAATCGGTGGTATTGGCTCACTTGCTCCAGGTCAAAGAAAAGTATTATCTCAGTTCGGGATGAAAGCTGTTTTAGGCGGCTCTCTGGCCTCTCTACTTTCGGCTACAATTGCCGGTATGATTCTGGGTTAATCTTGGTTGATAACCTTTTGATAAAATCAAGCTCAAAACTCCTGTTTTAAATCTCCAATTTTCTACTTTAGTCTCCCACAAAAAAGACTACAATGCAGCAGTATCATGACCTCTTAAAACACGTTTTAGCCAACGGCAACCAAAAAGGTGACCGGACAGGTACCGGAACCATTAGCGTTTTCGGACACCAAATGCGTTTTGACCTCAGCGAAGGCTTCCCGATGGTTACCACTAAGAAGTTGCACTTGAAGTCCATTGTATATGAATTGTTGTGGTTTTTGAAAGGGGATACCAATGTAAAATACCTTCAAGAAAACGGCGTGCGTATTTGGAATGAATGGGCGGATGAAAATGGAGATTTAGGTCCTGTATACGGACATCAATGGCGCAATTGGAACAATGATGAAATCGACCAAATCAAAGATGTCATTCATGCTCTGAAAAATAACCCAAATAGTAGAAGAATTATGGTATCTGCTTGGAACCCCAGCGTACTGCCAGACACTTCGAAATCATTCGCCGAAAATATATCAAACGGAAAAGTAGCCCTTCCACCGTGCCATGCTTTCTTTCAATTTTATGTAGCAGATGGAAAACTATCTTGTCAGTTGTATCAACGCAGCGCCGATATCTTTTTAGGCGTTCCTTTTAATATTGCTTCTTACGCCTTATTTACCATGATGATGGCACAAGTTTGTGGTTATGAGGCTGGCGAGTTTATTCACACCTTTGGTGATGCACATATCTATAACAATCATATGGAGCAGGTTGAGCTACAACTTAGTCGTGAGTGCAGACCATTGCCCAAAATGGTTATAAATCCTGATGTGAAAGACATCTTCGATTTTAAATTTGAAGATTTTTCTCTAGTCGATTATGACCCGCATCCTCATATTAAAGGTGTTGTTGCGGTATAGGAGCAATCAAAAGCCCAAAAACGTCAATCACTTCCTTTTCAGAATCCGTATCTTTATAGTATAAATCACTTGCTATGATTCTTACCGATTCCCTACTCGATTTCTTTCTAGAAACTCGAAAACACACCGAACAGCTTTGTGCTCCTTTAGAGATTGAAGATTATGTGGTACAGCCCATTATTGATGTTTCTCCCCCGAAATGGCACTTGGGTCATACGACATGGTTTTTTGAGGAATTTATTCTCAAGGCACTTGCAAAAGACTATCAAATTTTCGATGAAGACTTTTCCTTTGTTTTTAATAGTTACTATGAAACCGTAGGCAAGCGTGTTGTGCGTTCTGACCGGGGTAATTTGTCAAGACCATCCGTTCAGAAAGTGTATGATTATCGCCATTATGTGACTTCTGCAATGAAAGATTTGTTTTCTGAAAATCAAAATCGGGAAGTTCTTGATTTATTGGAAATCGGCATTCACCATGAAAAGCAACATCAAGAATTACTGCTTACTGATATTAAATATATTCTGGGGAATAATCCCTTACTACCGGAATATTCAAATGATTTTATAGAACATCCCTTAGGGAAGCATCGACAAGAATGGGTTGCCGTAGAAGAAGGTATTTATGAAATCGGACATGATTCCGGAGACTTTTGTTATGATAATGAATTGGGAAGACACAAGGTCTATTTGCATTCTTTTGAAATTTCAAACAGACTCGTCACCAATCAAGAGTATATTGAATTCATTTCCGCTGGCGGCTATCAAAAATTTGACTGGTGGCATGCTGAAGGATGGGATTGGGTTTTGAATACTAAAATTGAGGCACCTTTATATTGGCACAACATTAATGGAGAATGGCATTACTATTCCCTAAAAGGATTGCAAAAAGTAGATGCTGATGCACCCGTAACGCACATTTCCTATTTCGAAGCGTTTGCTTTTGCACAGTGGAAAGGATGCAGGCTCCCCACTGAATTTGAATGGGAGGCTGCCCAAAGCTATTTCCCGTGGGGAAAACGTTGGGAATGGACCGAAAGCGCCTACCTACCCTACCCAAATTACCAAAAGGCTGATGGGGCATTAGGAGAATATAACGGCAAGTTTATGGTCAATCAAAAAGTACTTCGTGGCGGCTCAGTGGCAACACCTATAAAACATACTAGACCCACTTACCGTAATTTTTTCCAAACCAATTTGCGCTGGCAATTCACCGGTTTACGACTTGTAAAATAAATTCAATTTCCGAACGTATAGTTTTACCCCAAAGAACGACATACTTTTTATGCAAGAACAAACAGAGACATTATTTGAAACTCAATTTGAGGAAGAGGTCCATACGGGGCTTACCGATTACCCCAAACATCTATCTTCAAAATACTTTTACGACGAAAAAGGAGATAAACTCTTTCAGGATATTATGAACATGTCTGAATACTATCTTACCGATGCTGAGTTCGACATCTTTTCGACTCATACCGAAGACATAACTCAACTTTTTTCAAAGAATTCGAAAAATTTTAATCTCGTCGAACTAGGTGCCGGTGATGGAAAGAAAACAAAAATTCTATTGCAAAAACTAGTCGACAACAAAGCTGACTTTAAGTATCTACCTATTGATATCAGTCAAAATGTTTTGGACCAATTATCGAATTCCCTTAAAAACGAAATTCCTGAAGTGGCTGTTAAGCCCCAACAAGGCACTTATTTTGAAGCCTTGGAAAAGATTGCGTCTTTGACCAACACAAAAAAAGTTATCCTTTTTCTCGGGTCCAATATTGGGAATCTTTTGCACCCGCAGGCTATTGAATTTTTAACACAGGTTCAAAAACTGATGCATAAAGATGATTTGTTTTTTGTGGGATTTGATCAGAAGAAAAATCCCCAAACCATACTAGATGCTTATAATGACCATACGGGAATTACAGCTGCTTTCAATAAGAATGTTTTAGCACGAATTAATTCTGAACTAAATGGAAACTTCGATTTAGATAAATTTCTGCATTGGGAAGTATATAATCCTGAAACAGGTACGGCCAAAAGCTATTTAGTCTCGAAAGTGCAACAATCTGTGGCAATAGGGAAGCTTAACCTAAACATCCATTTCACTCCATGGGAAACTATCCATACTGAAATTTCCCAGAAATATGACGACAAAACTGTGGAATGGCTAGCAGAAAAATCAGGCTTAGAAGTAGAAACCCAATTTACAGATTCGAAAAATCAATACAAGAATTACGTATTTAAAAAAGCATAACTATGAAAGCAATTTGGAATAACGTCATAATAGCAGAAAGTGATGATACGGTAGTGGTCGAAAACAACCATTACTTTCCGGCAGATAGCATCAAAAAAGAATTTTTCAAAGATTCATCGACTCATACAACTTGCCCTTGGAAAGGCCAAGCTTCGTATTTCTCACTAATTGTTGATGGGAAAGAAAACCCAGATGCAGCTTGGTACTATCCTGAAGTAAGTGAGCTTGCAAAAGGAATTAAGGGACGAGTTGCCTTTTGGAAAGGTGTTACGGTAGAAAAGTAAGCACAGACACTCCTTACCCAGAAAGGGGAAGGTGGCATCCAGCGCAGCGTAGATGACGGAAGGGGTTAAACCGCAAGCCTAATTCCATAACTAAAACTATTTACCAAACCCTAAAGTTTAGGCTTTCTACCCGCCCCGTCTTCCTATCCGCTAAAGGTGGATGGAATCCACCCCGCCCTGTCAAGGGCGGGGAGCTAAAACCCTGATTCATTGTTAAACAAAAAAGCCGAGATGTCATTAACACCTCGGCTTCAATTTTTAATGTTCCAACTACAATTCTAAAACTGCATTTTCAGAACCTGCGTAATCGTTCCATTGGTAACGATCAGCCTCTGCTTCGTTTACGTAATTACCATCAATAATGTACTTAAACTCGTAAGCATTCTCCTTTGGTAAATCAAAAGTACCTTTGAAAGTTCCGTTTTTCAACTTTTTCAAAGTGCTTGCTTTGTTTGCTTTCCAGTTATTGAAATCTCCAACTACTGTTACTTTTTTTGCTTCTTCCGCTGGCACTGTAAATGTAACTTTACATACCGGCTTTGTTTTTAAATACTGTTTTGCTATTCCCATGATACTAAATTTTTAGACCTAACTACGGTTAAATTCAGTGCAAATCTAAAACATTAAACTGCTCATTTACAATGACTAATATCATTTTTGCCGATTTCGTAATATTTAGATAACAATTAACACCTCCTTGATAAAAAAAGTAGACTTAAATTCTTAAGTAAGTAAATACTGTAGTACAACTTTTAAGATTCCCTCATTCCAAGTAATGTATAAATTGGAGTAAAAAGGGCCTATCGTTTTTCAATAAGTTCAGCAATTTGAGTAATCTCATCGATAGTGTTATAAAAATGAAATCCAAATCGAATTCCATTTCCACGTTTGGCACACATTACGCCATTTTCCATCAAGTATTTAAAAAGGACATCGTCTCCCTTGATATTAAAAATGGTACTATGCGACTTTCGTTTGATCACTTTAGTCTCAAGTAAATTCATAGATCCAAAAACCGACATCGCTTTTTCACTTAAAATTTGATTTTGAGCAGTAATGGCAGACATTCCTATTTCTTGAAGAAAGTTTAGAGAAAACTGTAGGCTTCCAAAACTATGCCCTGATAAATGGCCTGGTTCAAAATACATTGCAAAGGGAATGGCGCCTTCTTGTTTCATCGTCACACTAGCGGTGTTATCACCAATGGACTTTACCGATACACGCCGTTCGGCAAAATCGCTAAACAACATAAAACCATTGCCGTAACCACCTAACATCCACTTGTAGCCACTTGTCCCTAAAACATCAATACCTGAGTTTTCAAAACTAAATTCTTGAACACCCATAAATTGTGTGCCGTCAGCAATAATCAAAAGATCAGGGTATTTTGATTTCAGTTGCTTTATGAATTCTAAGTCTATTTTAATTCCGTTTTGCCAATGCACCATAGCAAAGGCCATTACATTTATTTGTTCTTCTTCTATAATGTCAGCAATTGTATCTTCTACATTTTCGTCAATTATTGCATAATGCATTTCAAATTCTCGTCTTTCAAAAGGCCAATTTACTGAGGCATAATCATTTTCCAAAACCAAGACTTTCGAAGATTCACCTAAGCCTTCGAGTAAAAAATTCATTCCCGTAGAAAAGTTATTTATCAAGGCAACATTTTCTTGCTTGCATTTAAAAACTTCCGAAATTGTTGCTCTAGTCTCCTCAAGAATATGCCCTCGTTTTTTAGGCATTTCGGTAGCATGAATCAATACGTCAAGGTCACGCTCTTGACGCCAATCCAATAGATCATCATACATAGGACCAAAAACTGGAGTGTTTGCATAGACATATTGACCTAATATTGGGAATTGCTTTCGAATCTTTTCCATACGAAGGATAAAAGTGTTTTGTGGTATCTTTAGTACGTAAAGTTAGCTAATAGAATGCTCTCCAAAAATAAAAATACCGAAGGAATAAATCTCGAACAGCACGAATTACTTGAAACTGCACTAAAGCGAATCAAGCAAAAGAAAAGGCTTTTTTCGCATTTCGTTATTTTCTTGATCGGTAGTGTCTTTCTTATACTCATTAATAAAATCTTGAAGTATGGTGAAACCTATGATTGGTTTATCTGGGCAATTACTTTATGGGCTTTTCTATTCGTAATTCACGCCTTCAATGTTTTTATTACCCAAAAATTTATGGGCAAGGACTGGGAACGTTCACAACGTGAAAAATTAGTCGCCAAACAAAAAGCAAAAATTAAAGAATTGCAAAAGGAAATCGAAACCGATTTTCCACTCTCTAAAATCAATAAAAAGGAGTAAGTTTATGTTGTAAAATAGACCGTGACTTACCAACACATATAATTGGTCTGTTTTTTGCGATAGTACGAACCAAAAACACAATAAAATACTGTGAATACCATTACCTTGATAGCGGCTGCTTCAAAAAACAACGCCTTGGGCAAAGACAATGATTTGTTGTGGCATCTACCCGATGATTTCAAGCGCTTTAAAAAGCTAACCACGGGTCATAAAATCATTATGGGAAGAAAGACTTTTGAAAGTTTTCCTACACCATTACCAAATAGAACCCATATCATCATTACACGAGATAAAGAGTATACTGTTCCTTTTGAAGGGTGTGTCGTAGTCCACTCTATTGAAGCGGCCTTAAAACTAGTGGAGAATGATGAGATATCCTATATCATTGGTGGAGGTGAAATCTATCGGCAAGGTGAAAAATTCGCTACTAAAATTGAACTTACACGAGTTCACAAAGCATTTGAAGCAGATACTTTTTTTCCGGAAATTGATTTGAATGATTGGGAGCTTATCGAGGAGGAATATCATCCGAGGGATGAGAAACATCAATACGATTTTACGTATTTGACCTACGTTCGAAAGTAGACAGCGATTGGCAGTTGGCAAATTTAAAAAGCTAAATAGCTTACTTCAGCAGCTACCTTTACATCTTTTAAAAAATACTTTAATACTTCAACATCAGTATTTGTATAAAATTGATGTTTTCCGTTTTCTTCGGATGGATTGCTCAAACCATTTTGCTCTAAAACTGACTTTGTTTGTCTTGCAACTGCCTCACCAGAATCTATGATTTTTATATTTTCTGGAAGCATTTCCCTTAAGACTGGAATAAGATAAGGATAATGCGTACATCCTAAAACCAAATAATCAATACCTTCATCCAACATCGGTTTAAGGAATTTCGATAAAAGTTGTTTTGTTTCGTCAGAATCAACTTTGCCTTGTTCAATTAGAGGAACCAAACCCGTTCCTTCCTGTTCTAAAATTTGAATTCCTGTGGCATGGTTTTCAGAAGTGCTGTGAAAAAGACTGCTAGATAGGGTCCCTTTAGTAGCCAAAACACCTACCTTTTTAGATTGCGATTGTAACGCAGCAGGTTTAATAGCTGGTTCAATTCCGATAAAAGGGACATTGTAGTTTTTCCGCAAATAGGCTATTGCATTGGTGGTAGCCGTATTGCATGCAACAACAATCAACTTGCATCCTTTTTCAAGCAGCAGCTCTGTATTCTTAATGCTCAATTGTAAAATCTGTTCTTCAGATTTTTCTCCGTAGGGAGCATTCTTACTATCAGCTAGGTAAATAGTATCCTCACTTGACATTAGTCCATTGATTTCCTTCCAGATGGAAGTACCTCCAACACCTGAATCAAAAATACCAATGGGACATTCGTTCATGAAATCTTTATTATTCCAAAACCTCAGTGATAGGTTCACCTGTCGTTCCATTCGGAAAGGCAACACCTAAGAGCACAGCTATTGTAGGAGCAATATCAGGAATTTCCGTTCTTTTCACCATACTTCCCTTCTGAATACCTTTTCCATAAAACAACAAGGGAACATGGGTGTCATAAATCTGTGGTGATCCATGTGTTGAACCAGTTCTTGGATAACTTATAACTCCCGGTTTGAGCACTACCAAAACATCCCCTGAGCGTTTCTGGTTGTATCCATTTTGGAGAATGTAAGGTATGCCCTTTGTGTAGTTGTTTTGCATCATCTGGCGTCCTGTATATACCCTATCAATTCCCTTGTAATTCAACAATTCATTTGCAATGATTTCCTGGGCTTCAGCCACCTCAATACCCAAATTCTTAATCACCTCGTGATCCAAGAAAAATTGATAGTTCGAGAAGTTCTTCACCACACTGGCCGTTCCAAATTTGTACTGTAAAAACCCATTGAATTTTGGTTTGATTGAATCATAAACAAAATAATCAGCTGGAATTTTCTGGTCAATTAAATACGCAGGTACATCGATTGCACCATGATCTGCGGTCAGGAATACGGTGTACTCACCTTTCCCCACTTTTTTATCCAAAGTATTAAAAAGGCGTTGTAAATCAGCGTCCAACTGAATGTAAGTATCCTGAACCTCCTTTGAATTCACCCCGTATTTATGGCCAATATAATCTGTGCTTGAATAACTGATAGCGAGAAAGTCCGTTGTATTATCCTTTCCTAAATCCTCACCCCCAACAGCGGCGAGGGCAAAATCCGTAGTTATACTATTGCCATATGGCGTATATTTTATAATCTCAAAATCTTTCTTTTTGTCTAAAAGGTTAGGTGTACTATGCGGAAAAGTTGGCGTTTTTTCAGTTTCAAAAAGTCCTTCATAGGTATTATTATCACTACCACTTTCCATATAGGAATTGATACTCTTGGCGGTGTTCCAAGGTTTCTTATATTTTTCTACTGCATCAGAGGTATTGAAATCATTCACCCATTTCGGAAGTTCTTTCATATAGTAGGTGCTGGTAATCCAATTGCCTTCATCTGCTCCATGAAACCAATAAGCTGCGTTCGCCGTATGCCCACCTGGCAAAACTGCACCTCGGTCTTTTAAAGCAACTGCAATTGTCTTTCCCCTCATTTGGGTATGCAATCGCAACTCGTCAGTAATTGTTGTTACGTTCATTCTATGCGGAGACATTTTACCGGCTTCAGAAGCAGTACCAACAGATGAATAGCTATCGTCTGAAGCGCAATAAACGCTAACTTCAGCTTCTTTGTCGTACCAATTGTTACCTATCACGCCATGAGTCGCAGGTGCCGCCCCAGTATACACTGAAGTATGCCCAGGGCCTGTACTTGTAGGGGCATAATTAAAATGATTGTTTTTGCAATTGAATCCCTCATTGACCAATCTCTTAAAACCGCCATCGCCATAATGATTCCAAAATCTGGTCAAATAATCATATCGCATTTGATCCACAACTATACCTACTACTAACTTAGGCGAAGTCTTCAGATTGGTATTCCCTTGGTTCCTTTGATTCTTTTGTCCGAAGGCATTTATGACCCCGAAAAGAATGAGACATAGTACAACAAGTAATCCTTGATTTTTCTTTTGCATACAACGATTTATTGAAAGCGTAAAAGTAAAGAAAATACCCTTTTAAATTTTAAATGAGAGTTAAGAGAATGTTTTATTCTTATTTTTACATACAAGATGTCTAAATTCATTTGATGAAGTATTTAGCTGATATTGGTGGCTACGCGATTATGGTAATCGATTTGTTCAGAAAGCCTACCAAATGGAGAATCATGAAGAATTTGATTCTCAAGGAGATAGATGAACTCATCTTCGGGTCTTTAGGTATTATTGTTTTTATATCCTTTTTTATAGGTGCGGTTGTTTCGATTCAGACTGCTATGAACCTTACCAGTGATTTAATCCCAAAGAACTTAATTGGCTTTGCCACCCGTCAGTCCATTATTCTAGAATTTGCACCAACTTTTTGTTCTGTAATCATGGCCGGTAAAGTTGGTTCTTTCATCACTTCCAGTATTGGCACAATGCGGGTAACCGAGCAAATTGATGCGCTCGAAGTAATGGGCGTAAATGCTTTAAATTATCTTGTTTTTCCAAAAATCGTTGCCATGATGTTGTATCCATTCATAATTTCAATAGCAATGTACGTTGGTATTTTTGGTGGATGGTTTGCGGGAGTTTTTGGAGGGTTCATTACCAGCGCAGATTTTGTAGAGGGTGTTACTATGGATTTCATTCCGTTTCATGTTACGTATTCCTTCATTAAAACCTTTGTATTTGCATTCTTATTGGCAACCATTCCCTCATATCATGGATTTTACATGAAAGGTGGGGCCTTAGAGGTAGGAAAAGCAAGTACGACCTCTTTTGTATGGACGAGTGTGGTCATTATTATCACGAATTATATTCTAACGCAACTATTACTAACCTAATGATTGAAGTAGAAAACATACATAAGTCTTTCGGTGATGCCCATGTCTTAAAGGGAATAACCACAACTTTTGATACCGGAAAGACGAATCTTATCATCGGACAAAGTGGTTCAGGGAAAACGGTTTTTCTAAAATGTTTATTAGGGTTATTTGAACCTACAGAAGGCAAAATCTGCTATGACGGACAAAACTTTTCGGAACTCTCAAGTCAAGAACAACGTGCTTTAAAAGAAGATATGGGCATGGTTTTTCAAGGAAGCGCCCTTTTTGACGGCCTCACTGTTGCAGGCAATGTAATGTTTCCCCTTGAAATGTTCACGAAACTCGCCAAGTCTGAAATGGAAGATCGTGTGAATATTGTTTTGAACAGGGTAAACCTAGTAGATGCGCATCATAAATTTCCCTCTGAAATTTCTGGTGGTATGCAGAAAAGGGTTGCCATTGCTAGAGCCATTGTTATGAATCCGCAGTACCTATTCTGTGACGAACCCAATTCAGGGTTAGATCCAAGAACGGCAATTGTTATTGATAATCTTATCAAAGAAATCACTGAGGAATACAATATTACCACTGTTATCAATACTCATGACATGAACTCGGTGATGGAAATTGGAGAAAAAATACTTTTCCTAAAAGACGGACTCAAAGAATGGGAAGGTACCAAACATGAAATCTTTAAGACTGATAATGAAGCGGTAACTAATTTTGTATATTCTTCAGAGCTTTTTAAGAAAGTACGCCAAATGTATATTGAGGAAAGGAATTAATCTTGAACAATCTCCTTCAATCTAATCGTACTATCTTTCAAACGTATTTTTAACCAATCATGAAGTTTCTTGGTGTCTTTGACGATTTGTGTTCGCCTGGCATCTCTTTTCCATTTCGCCTGAAAGATGGTTAAGGTATCTATTTTCTTAAAATCGGTTAAAATAGCATTGTCATATTCCAGTTCAATCAAATTCTCATAGTTGGCCTTTGCCTCCGCACTAATTTCTTGAAACGGAATTTGTTTCGATACTGATTTCTTTATTTTATTTAACTCAGATTCCAACAAACGAATTTTTTCATCCTTGCCGAGCAATTCGCTTTTCTGTGATTGATATAGCTCATCAACATATTTTAACTGATTCGCCTGGTCATTTTGAGAGCCTTGAATAATCTTCAAATCACACTTTTCTAGATGATTGAATTCTTGCATTCCAGCTTCCCAAGTGGCAATAACTCCATCTGGTACTCTTTCATTCCCCATAAAAACCAATTCAATTGAAGAAGCTTCGCCATTAGCATATTCAACATCAGTTAGATTATCTAAAAAGCGTCCATCCTTTGTGAATTTATAGGGTTCAATATTCTGTTGAATAAAAGTCTTAGCATCACTTTTAAATCTAAACTCCTTATAGACTCCCCAAAAAATGTATCCTGCAGGAATCATTACAGCCAAGGCGGTAAGCGAAACCAATCTTGCAATTAATCTGCGCCTTTGGGAATTTGCGTAGCGCACCATGGGGAAACGCAAAATTTTTAGAACTAAAAAAGTCGCTAGGCCGATAAAAATAGTATTGATTCCGAAAAGTAGCATAGCCCCACCGGCATAATCCCATCTACCAATTGCTAAACCAAAACCTACTGTGCATAGAGGTGGCATCAAGGCCGTTGCAATCGCAACTCCGAATATGACACTCGCGATAGTGCCCTTCTTGGCTCTGGCAATAACCAAGGCCAACCCTCCAAAAAATGCAATTAAAACATCTCTAATATCTGGCTTTGTTCTAGCCAAAAGTTCCGAAGACTCTTCTTGAAGAGGGAAAGTATAAAAAAATAAAAATGCCGTAAGTACACTTAAGACTACCATTACCGTCAAATTCTTAAGCGACCTCCGAAGGGTATCAATATCATTAATAGCTAATGACATACCCATACCCAAAATGGGACCCATTAATGGGGAAATTAACATTGCACCAATAACAACAGCAGTAGAGTTTGCATTAAGCCCAACCGATGCAATAAAAATAGAACAGATTAAAATCCAAGAGGTATGGCCTTTAAAAGGTATATCCGCAATAATGGCCTCTTTCGTAGCTTCTTGGTCGGTATTCTTGCGAATATCCAAGAGTTCGGAGAGAAACTTCTTGGTGCTTCCCAAAAGTCCCTGAAAGTCTTTTTTGACTTCTTCCTTACTTTCAATAGGCTCTTCAGTAGGCGTGATTTGATCTTGATTTAAATCTTCGCTCATGATTATCCGTATTGATTACCGAATTTGTCTTTTACTTTATTCAAAACTAGTTTGATATCTTGTTCTTTGGATTTAGGATAGATAAGAAGCACTTCTTCTTTATCGACAATAATATAATCGTTCAATCCGTTGACCACAACAACTTTGCCTTTGGGCGAACGAATCATATTCCCCGAAGCATCTTCGGCCAAAAGCTGAGCGCCAACTACTGCATTATCTGCTGTACCATCATTCATTTTATCATAAAGTGAGCCCCATGTGCCTAAATCGTTCCAATCAAAAGTCGCTGGAAGCACAAAAATAGATTTCGAATTTTCTAAAATAGCATAGTCAATAGAAATGTTCTCTGCCTTCGGGTAATTCTCCTTTATGAATGCCGATTCTTCATTTGTATTATAACAAGACATTCCTGAATCAAACAAATCATATTGTACCTTTTGATACTTTTCGAAGGCGTTTACTATCGTTTTTACACTCCACATAAAAATACCGGCATTCCATAGAAAATTACCTTGTGCTAAAAACTCTTTTGCAGTTTCATAATCCGGTTTTTCTCGGAATTGATTTACTTTTTTGAGTCCAGTGCCACTATCTTTTTCATACTCAATATAACCAAAACCCGTATTCGGAAAGGAAGGTTTAATACCCAAAGTACAAAGCACTTCTTCATTCTCACATTTTTCAAAGCAAGTTGTAACATCTTTTGCAAAAGCTTCTTCATCCTCAATCCAGTGATCGCTAGGTGCAACAATCATTACCCCATCGGGATTCATTTTCTGAATCTTCATTGCGGCATACAAAATACAAGGAGCTGTATTACGCATTGCTGGTTCTAAAACGACCTGCTCCTGCTTTACCAAAGGCAATTGCTCTAAAACCAAATCGTTATAACGCTCATTGGTCAGAATCAAAATATTCTCAGTGGGTACAAACTTGTTCAAACGTTTGAAAGTCTTTTGAATAAGGGTATCACCTGTACCCAACATATCATGAAATTGCTTGGGATTTTCAGAAGTACTTATCGGCCAAAATCGAGACCCAACTCCACCTGCCATTAAAACTGCGTAGTAATTTTTATTCATTTCTTCTTTTCAATTCAACTTATTATCAATTCAACCTCAGCATTTGGCTGTTCTTCGACTTAGCTCAGGATGACATTTTACAATCAATTACTATTCTAACCCTTGATTAACTCAACCTCAGCATTTGGTTGAAACAAGTACATTTTACCAGTAGCCATTTCAACACACTCGTAACGCTTTACACGTCGGTTTCCCTTTTTATACAACTTGCCGTTATGCAGACGGAAAACGCTTCCCAAAGGTAATTCAAAAACGTAGGATTGGTCGCTTTGTTGCTCATCAAAGCTTTTCAAAGCCACCGACAACTGTGCATCGGTACTACTGCTTGCCTTCGGGTTTTTAAAATGCCTGGCCAATAATGGAAGTAACTTAGGGGGAAACACTTCTGGTCTAATAAAAGGAAGCATCAAACGTTGAAAGGTATGTTTCCATTCCTTACCATGCGGTTTTATGCGTCGGCCATATTTTTCAAATGCTGCTAAGTGGGCAATTTCATGCACTAGTGTAATCAAAAATCGATATTTATTTAAAGTCGCATTCACCGTAATTTGGTGTCTTCCATCCGGCATTCTGCGGTAATCACCATGGCGGGTAACTCTTTCGTTTACGATTTTCAAATGCACCTCAGTACTTTGAATCAGTTCAAGGCAAGGAATTACCGCTCTTTCCGGTAAGTATTTTTTTAGGATGTCATCCATTGGACACAAAAATAAGGGATTTGCAAGTGATATTTTAAAAAGTACAACTTGAGTAATATAATCAAGGATTATCTACTTCATAAAACAACTCTGAATATCCTACTTTTCCATTTGAAGTAATTCCTTCACAGATAAGCACCATTTTTCCGGTAAGGTCACCATTGTAAAAAATAGTTTTCCCTTGACCGTCGCTATTGGTAATAATATTGGGCTTCCAATGCAACAGAGTTCGCCTGTCAGGAACACTCCAATCTATTTTTGAGGGTTCATGATATTCGGGTACAT
Source organism: uncultured Flavobacteriaceae bacterium (assembly GCA_947500435.1). GTDB lineage: Bacteria > Bacteroidota > Bacteroidia > Flavobacteriales > Flavobacteriaceae > Maribacter_C. The sequence continues at coordinate 37,721 of CANMRV010000006.1, read as the reverse complement.
AATATTCGCGAATTGGAGAATATTGGGGAGCCGTATCGTTTATAAGGTTAGTATTTTTGGCTTTGGGGAAAGCGCCAGACAGACCCATTCCGGAGTGGGTGTAAATAGCAAGTATAGCAGGAAACGCTGGAAGAGGACACAATGGTGCGCAATAAAAAACATCATTGAAATATTTGTTGGCTGTCTGGGTATTTTGAATAATCTCTAAACTCTTAACTGCACTTACCGGAATATACCCAATAAGTCTGTAATCTTCCTCATGTACAGGAGTACCATCGACAACCACATAGGTCCAGTCGGCACCATTAACATAAGCAAGTTCAAAACCTTGTCCATTACCAACCCGCCCAACACGTATTTTTTTTGGATAATTGAAAAGCAACCATCTATACAGGTTGTTTGTCCATTTCTTTTGTTTACTTATCAATTCTTTGTTATCAATAACTACATCGGGGATCCCATGTAGCTCTACCATTTTTGCGCGTTCTGGGGTAATTTTATAATCACTCACCTCAACTTCATTAAGCGCAATGGTATTTGGCAATAGAAAAGGATCGAGTTTTATATCTTCCTCTATTTTTAAAATCATTTTCTTTTCGATAATACTATCTACAGGTGCAATAACTTTTTCCACTTCATAAGATATTTCAGGGGACCCGTACTTATTGATATTAATTTTTAAATCCCCATTTTTATTGCTTGCATCAGTGGGCTGCATCACAAACGTTCTGCCTAGACCATAGCTGTCATCCAACATAAATCTAAAGTACCCCGTGCTATCTGTCTCTTGCGTATAAGTCTCAACAGGTTCTCCCATTAGGAGCATATTCAATTCATACTGTTTTTTCCATGGAATACCTACTTTGCCTCCTCTCTCAATATTATCAACTGTGCCTCTAACCTCCAGGCCTTTTTCAGCATTAACAAGTCTCGGCTTTTTCTTCTCTTTGTATTTATAGTTGGTCCACCCCTGAGTCAACATTAAATAATCTAATTCGTTTAAGTTTTTGTCATTTTCAAAATAGTACGACGGGTTTTCAACCCTTCCCTTAAGATCAGATTGTAACAAAAAGTAGGAAATAATAGTATTTCTTTCAAGATTAGTGCCATAAAAGTAGCTAGAATCAATTGCCATAACTGATACCGATGCTCGTACAGATTGGTTATTTTGCTGTGTCGATATAGAAACTTGAACGCTATCCCGAACAGAATAGTTATCCTTATCCGTTTCTATTTTTATATCAAGGTTTTCCTCTTTTGATTTATTAAAAAAATGACGCTCCGCCACAGGTCTAGAGCTTTTATCGAAAACCGTAATTCCAATGACGCCATGGGGCAAATCTTCTGGCTGAATTTTATATGAAAACATCCCATTTCTGAATCGTGACTTAAGAAAGAAAAGGTTCTTGCCCCTGTGAAAAAGCTTAACGAAGACACTATCGCTATTTTTTTCCTTATTCCAAATTCTAAGTTCCTTTTCTGATTCTTTGTGAATTAAGCTCAAAACCTGACCCATCTTTTTTGCTTTGGGCAATTCATACTTAAAGGTATTCCCGCTATTAGTAGTTAAAACTCCATAATAGGTTTGGTCCGCTTTTGGCGTCAAGATTACTTTGCCCATTCCTAAAACATTGCTTTTAAATTCAGCAACTTTGGTATTATCTTGATCTTCTATCGTTCCTAGAATTTCAGCACCCTTTCCCCTGTAGTCTATATACTTGAATCCAACTACACTTTGTAAACCCTCTACCAAAGAACCTCCTTCAGGAAAAAACTGAAGTGAACCATATTCATCATCAAAAACTATCGATTTTGTGAATACCTCATTTTCGGTTTGTAATCGGTAATGTACTATCGGTACGCCTATTGGAACCTTATGTTCGATATTCGTATTGGGGGCCTTTTTCTTTTGTTTTATTAGAATTGAGTCTTTACCACCTTTCCAATGCATATATAACATTGCATCATCACTATGAAGACTGTCCAACTCCTTAATAATAATTGTTGACGATAAAGAAAATGCACTAGAACTAAGGTCTTTTGTAAAAACTATATCACGAATGGGATTGGGTTTGTTTTCAACTTTCTGTACTCTATATAAATTAATAGGAATGGAGCTAATAAAATTTACACCGAAATTTTTGTTCCATTCTGTGTATGCCCTAACAATATACCTTCCTTCTCCGTAGCTTGAATGTAATTGAAAAAAACCATCTGACACGCCATCATTTATCTTTAGCAGGTTTTTATCAACTATTTGGTTGTTCAATGGGTCGATCAGTTCTACATGGAGTACCCCGCTTTTTGTTGTAGGCACGTGGTCAAGGACATCTGTTACTATAGCTTTGAACCAAATGGTTTCCGAGGTATTAAAGGTGGTTCCAGAAAGTTGTAAATATATTTTTTCGGCATCTGCCGCGTTTGCAAATACCTCAGTTTCCTTTTCAAAAGAATTTTGTGCATGACCGATTTGTGCAAAAAAGAATGCATAAATGATAACAAAAACGTAAGTTAATGTTTTGGTCATAAATACCGGATGTTTTCCTTAAAAATAAGCACAAAGTCAATAAAACAAAATACATATCCAGTCTTAAATTGCTCATATCTTTTTTTGGACACACATTTTTGCAGAGTATAAAACTTTATTTTTAAAGGTGTTAGAAACTCGTTTGCTAATACACATATTCAGAGAATGGCAAAATTCATATTTAGAAAATAGCACCTTCAATGCTATAAAACCTCCAAATTAAGATGATGAAAAAACTAACTATTGTCCTACTACTAACTTTGATGATTGGTTGCAGTCCATCTATATTCAAATCAAAATGGACTAAAGAAATTGCCCCTGAGTTCTACACCACTCGTTTTGAAACAACCAAAGGGACTTTTGACATCGAGGTGAAGCGAGAATGGAGCCCGAAGGCGGCAGACCGTTTTTACCAATTGGTGAAATACAAGTATTTTGATAATGGTGTTTTTTATAGGGTAGTCCCCACGTTTGTTGCTCAATTTGGGAATAGTGACACATTAGCTACCAAAGCTTGGAATAGGTTTAAGATACCTGATGAAAAAGTAATTTTAGGCAACAAAAAAGGTACCTTGAGCTTTGCCCGGGGCGGTAAAGAAACAAGAACAACCGACTTGTATATCAATCTACAGGACAACTCTCGACTAGATACACTCAATTATAATGATGTAGTAGGATTTCCCGCATTCGGAAAAGTAATTCAGGGTATTGATGTGGTTTCAGAAATCTATTCTGGTTACGGTGGAAGCTCAGCACAAAAAATGGATGTCTTATACACCAACAGGAAAAAGTATTTTGAAGAGTTTCCGAAGTTAGATGTGATTCAAAAAGTGTATTTCATTGAAGGGAACTAAACCTTTTTTGGTTTATTTAATAGGTAAGCGATAATACCCACGAGATTTCCGACACCCATTGCCAAATAATGCGGAACGGCAAATAGTGCTTCGTAAATGGCTCCTAAGAATTTACCGTATTGGTCAACACATGCTCTCCCAATATATGACATACGCCACCAATGTCTTGTAGACCTTCCCTCCTTACCATCCTTAAAAACTTCTTTACCAGTAATGTAAACGCATTTCAAGTGATGCCATGGTGTACAGCGATTTACAAATTGTCGTCCTTCTTGAAACTGATTCATAAGTTAAGGAGTGCTACTTGAAACTTGAAGCATTTTTCCGTTGTACATTTTATTTCCGGTAAGGGCAAACCCTTTTATATACTCCGCCATTTCTAAAGCTGTAGTTGGTGCTTGATACCCCGGAAAAGCTTCTTCAAGCATTTCAGTCTGAACGGCTCCTAAGGCAAGTACATTAAAAGACGGACCTGTTTCTTTGAACTCCTCTGCCCATAATTCCGTTAATGTAATTACCGCTGCTTTACTTGAGCTGTACGCTGACAGTCCCGGGAATTTCATACTTCCTTGTACACCACCCATTGAACTTACTGTAACTACATGACCATTTTTAGGCATTTTAGGTAAAACTGTTTGCGTTACACTGGCAACTCCGAATACATTTACTTTGTATACTTCCTCAAATTCGGAAGCACTCGTTTCCAAAAAGGGTTTGTTCAAAAGTCTACCAGCATTATTAATAAGAATATCTACGGACTTCCATTCTTCGAGAAACGATTTAAGTTTATCCAAATCTGATTCCTTAGAGAGGTCAAAGGGAAAAGAAGTAATATTCTTATGATTTAAATCGGAAATGGGTTTGTCATTTCTTGATAAAGCCAAAACCTGATGCCCTTCATCTGCAAAAAGTTTGGCAAGCTCAAAACCAATTCCTCTGCTTGAACCTGTGATTATAATATTTGCCATTTAGTTGTATTTGATTTCTTGTTCTGGGGAATTGATGATGCCTTCCATTACAGGAATCAATACATTCACAACATTCGCCATATGGCCAAAGTCCATAACTTCAGCCTCATCACCTACTTGGTGGTAATGGTCAAAATTGGTGAAATCAAACGTGCTGTAGGTATGAGAAGGCACATTATAGATTTCATGAAAAGGAGCATTATCAGAACGATTAAACAAATTGAATTCTTTTGCTTTGGGAAGAAAACCAGCCACCATTTGTTCAGAATACCCATTGCTAACATCGGCCAAGTTGGACAAGTTATACCCCGTTAAATACATTAAATAATCTTTGTCTTGCAATGGGACTCCAACCATTTCAAAATTGAGCATGGCATAAAGGTTGAGTCCGGACTCTTTCAATTTTTTAGCAAGGTGTTTTGAACCCAGTAGTCCTTGCTCCTCAGCACTAAACAACGTAAATAGTATGCTACGCTTATTCGCTTTTACTTTTCCAAAATAGCGTGCTAACTCTAAAACTGTAGTCGTACCGGATGCATTATCGTTTGCGCCATTTGCGATATCATCACCATCTTTGGCTTGTATTCTACCGATATGGTCATAGTGCGCCCCTAAAACGATAAATTCCTTTTTCAATTCAGGGTCTGTACCTTCGAGCATTCCCACCATATTATAAGCGAGTTGGTTAAAGTTTGAAAGCGTGTCTCTGAAATTTGCGAAATACGGCTTGATTCCGTTTGCAGTAAATATCCCTTCGATGAAATCGGCTGCTTTCGCAATACCTTCACTACCGGAATCTCTTCCTTGCAATTCATCCGAAGCTAAAAAATTCATGATTTTACCGATACCCTCACTATTTGAAAAATCTGGAACAGGAGCAATTAGTTTTGTTTCAGCAGACATTTGGCCTTGTTGGGCGTCAGCAGCTGGTGCCGATTCATCCTCCATTACTTTTGAAGTTGTAGGTACTGCCTGAACATTTGATGCATCTGTTTCCTTCATCTTTGTTGAGCCACAGCTCACCAAGAAAATAAAAGTCATTAAAACCGTTACTATTTTCATATTATGTTTTATTTAGATTTTAAAGATAAAAAAAGCATCCGCCAAATGACGGATGCTTTTTACTATTATTTACATAAACTGGCTTATGCTAACATTGTCACAGGATTCTCTAGGTACGACCTAAGTGTCAATAAAAATTGAGCCCCAGTTGCACCATCTACTGTTCTGTGGTCACAAGCTAAAGTTACTTTCATTGTATTACCAACCACGATTTCTCCGTTGCGAACGACTGGTTTTTCCACAATAGCCCCTACAGATAAAATTGCAGAGTTCGGCTGATTGATAATCGATGTGAAATCGGTAATACCAAACATACCCAAGTTAGAAACTGTAAACGTACTTCCTTCCATTTCGGCTGGAGTTAGTTTCTTATTTCTAGCCTTACCTGCTAAATCTTTTACTGAAGCTCCAATTTGCGTCAATGACATTTGATCCGCGAACTTTAATACAGGTACCATCAATCCGTCAGGTACTGCTACAGCAACACCAATATGAACGTGCTGATTATAAATCATTGCCGTATCACCCCAAGTTGTATTTACCTGTGGGTGTTTTTTCAATGCCATGGCACAGGCTTTCACCACCAAATCATTAAAAGAAACCTTGGTTTCAGGTAAGTCGTTAATTCTTTTTCTAGAAGCAATCGCATTACTCATATCAACTTCGATATTCAAGTAATAATGCGGTGCCGTAAATTTAGATTCAGAAAGTCGCTTCGCAATGACCTTGCGCATTTGCGAATTTTTGACCTCTTCAGTACCTTCTTGACCTACAGGAAGGTTTATGATTGGAGAGGCAGCAACTGCACTGCTTGTTGAAGCTTCTTGAGAAGCCGCAACTGAGGTTGTAGCTTGTGCGACAGGCTGATAATTCTCAACATCCTTCTTTACAACTCTACCGTGGTCACCTGAACCTTTTATGTCTGCGATATTTACCCCTTTTTCTTTCGCTATTTTCTTAGCTAATGGAGAAGCAAATATGCGCTGTCCGTCAGTCGCAGAAACGGTTGCTGCTGGAGCTTCCGTTTTAGTTTCAGCCGGTTTTTCTGTTTTCTTTTCTTCGGATGGAGCACTTGCAGCCGCACCAGAAGCACTTCCCTTTAAAACCGCATCAACATCAGTACCTACTGGACCAATTACAGCTAAAACCTCATCTACCGGAGAAGATTCTCCTTCTTGAATTCCAATATATAATAAGGTACCCGAGTAGAAAGACTCAAACTCCATGGTCGCTTTATCAGTTTCGATTTCAGCAAGAATATCTCCTTCTTCAACAGTATCTCCTACTTTTTTCAACCAGGCAGCAACTGTACCTTCTTCCATGGTATCACTCAAACGCGGCATGGTAATTACCTCAACTCCCTCAGGAATTTCAGTAGCTTCCGAACTTGCAACTGGAGCATTTTCAGAAACAGCTTCCGTTTGGGCAGCAGATTCTTCTTTTACTTCTACGGGAGCAGCACTTCCATTTAATAATCCAGAAATATCTTCTCCTTCTTCTCCAATAATCGCCAATAAAACATCAACTGGAGCAGTATCACCTTCAGCAACACCAATATGTAATAAGGTTCCTTCGTTGAAGGATTCAAATTCCATTGTAGCTTTATCAGTTTCGATTTCCGCTAAAATATCTCCCTCTTCAATTCTATCGCCTACATTTTTCAACCATGCGGCAACGGTGCCTTCTTCCATGGTATCACTTAAACGGGGCATATTTACTACTATAGCCATCTATCTCTTATTTATGTTCTACAAATGGAAAATCTTCTTGCTCGTATACCATATCATACAATTGTTGTACGGGCGGATAATCTGATTCTTCGGCAAATTTTTCACATTCAGCAACGCGCTCCTTTATACTTTTATCAATCGCTTTGATTTCCTCATCCGTCGCGTACTCATTTTCTTTGATGATATCTAAAACCTGCGTTATTGGGTCAATTTTCTTGTACTCCTCTACCTCAGCTTTGGTTCTATAATGTTGGGCATCTGACATAGAGTGACCTCTATAACGGTAGGTTTTCATTTCTAGAAAAGTTGGCCCCCCACCACTTCGGGCGCGCTCGATAGCTTTACTCATTTCCTCAGCAACAGTAACGGGGTTCATTCCGTCTACAGGTCCGCAGGGCATTTCATAACCTAGACCTAGTTTCCAAATATCGGTAGAATATGACGTTCTCTCTACGGATGTTCCCATTGCGTAACCGTTGTTCTCACAAACAAACACCACTGGCAATTGCCAAAGCATAGCAAGGTTTAAGGCTTCATGAAAAGCACCTTGCCGCACAGCACCATCACCCATGTAACACAAGGTAACATTATCTCTACCTGCATATTTATCTCCAAACGCCATTCCAGCACCTAGTGGTATTTGACCACCTACAATACCGTGACCACCATGAAAACGGTGTTCTTTTGAAAAGATGTGCATGGAACCTCCCATTCCTTTTGAGGTTCCGGTAACCTTACCATATAATTCAGCCATTACAGCTTTGGGGTCAACGCCCATACCAATCGGCTGAACATGATTTCTATATGCCGTAATCATTCGGTCTTTGGTCAAGTCCATGGCATGTAAAGCTCCTGCTAAAACCGCTTCTTGACCATTATATAAGTGTAAGAATCCTCTAACTTTTTGCTGAATGTATACAGCGGCAAGTTTATCTTCAAACTTTCGCCAAAACAGCATGTCTTCGTACCACTTTAAGTAGACCTCTTTGGTGATTTTTTCCATTAACTAACGTATTTGTAGAATTTCGGTAAAAACGAAAAACAAAAATACATATTAAATCAATAGTGGGAAAAAATTGAAGAAAAAGCTTTATTGAAAATTACGCCTGTAACAAAGGCATGTAAAATTGTAGATTTCGATACTACTTTGACTTTATTTTAAAAAGGAGTTCGTAAAAGCAAGCGGAAGAATATCACTAATAGAATTGCATTTCATAACCTCACCAACTTCTCCCATCATAAGTAGTTGAATGGGTTGCTTTTGCTTTACTTCATATTCGGATATTGACTGACGACAATTACCACACGGAGCCGCTGGTGTATCAACTTGATAGTTCATTGAAGTAGCAGAAATAGCAATAGAAGTAATCACAACACCTGGGTATTTAGCGCCCGCCTGAAATATCGCCACACGCTCGGCACAAAGTCCCGCTGGGTAGCAAGCGTTTTCCTGATTGTTACCAATAACTACTTCTCCATTTTCTAAAAGCAAAGCCGCCCCTACTTGAAAATTCGAATAGGGTGCATACGCATTTTTTCGAGCTTCAACTGCCGTTCGCATCAACTTTTGGTCCACTTTACTGAGTTCTTCAAGTGACTCATAAATCTCAAGTTCAAAAGTTACATTCTGTTTTTTCATTAATTGGGTTTAGGTAACTTATTCCTAAAAATAACAAAACCCGCTCGAAAGCAGGTTTTGTTTTTTACTTATATATTTTGTTATTCATTGAAATACTCTTCGCCTAGGCTAAAGGTAAGTGAAAAACGCAACGTATTTTCTAATGGGTTACGCACCTGAGAAGTTGAGAACAAATAAGACAAATCAATCTGAGCAGACTTAAACGCAAAACCCGCTCCAAGAGTAAAATACTTTCTAGAACCTTTTTCTTCGCTTTCGTTAAAGTATCCTGTTCGAATCATGAAAGAATCTTGATACGTATACTCAGCACCAAGTGCCCAAGTAAATTCTTTTAACTCTTCACCAAAGCCATCAGGTGCATCTCCAAAAGACTTCCCGATACCTTCAAAAAATCCGATGGACTGATACTCATCATTATCCGCTCTATCTAGAACACCGTCGCCGTTAAAATCTTGAGGAGTTGGCACTAACAATTTATTAAATTCTGTAGTTATTCCAATAACATTATCTTGATCGAGGATAAAATCAAATCCTATACCTGCCTTTAAGTTTGCGGGCAAGAAATTTTCCTGACCTCCTTCGTCATACTGAATTTTTCCACCTAAGTTAGAAAAATTGAATCCTGCTCTCCATCTTCCATCAAAACTGTTATAAGCTTTCTCTCTTGAACGGTAATAACCAGAAACGTCAACTGCAAATGAACTTGCAGCCTGCGAGTCTACATTATTGTCTTGCGGTAGTCTGAGGTTTGAACGAATGTACCGACCTCCCACTGACATAGAGAAAGTCTCACTAAGCTTTCTAGAGTATGATCCATCGAGTGCCAATTCGTTTGGCTTGGCTATGGTACCAGGGTCATTTGCAAACTGTCGTAGTTCAATCTCTCCAAGTGTAAAGTATCTAATACCAATACCAAAAGCACTTTGATCGTCAATCTTGTTGTGAAAAGTAGCGTTTAACAAAGAAATATCAGTAATGATACTCTCCAAGTATGGTGTATAACTCACACCTATTCCCATTTTTCGTTCTGCAAACGCAAATTTAGCTGGGTTCCATTGTTGTGAGAAAGCGTCTGTTGATGTTGCTACTCCCATATCTCCCATACCTGCTGATCTTGCATCAGCCGCAATAGTTAAAAACGGAACTGCTGTTGTAATTACCCTATCGTTATCTTGGGCCGATAACTTACATACAAAGGCAAATAGAACTAATATTGATAATTTCTTCATTTCTTTCAAGAATAGGTTTAATTGGCAAAAATTATTAAATATCTCCGACAACAAAAATATATCGGTTGTATGACACGTAAACGGGTATTTTGAGGATATCTTATATAACAACTCCATTATTTTTTAAGAATTTCAACTCCACAAGGTTAAAAAAGTTGAACTTCCTCTAATTACCCAAATATTCAGGCTCAGTCGAAATCAACAACCTAACCTTAATAAAGGAATAAAACATAAGGTTAACAATACTATTAAGAAAATTCTGCCGTTATGAGTTTAAATGGCATTACTTATAGCATGTTAAGGCCTTGGTTGTGATTTAAAAAATAATTTTCAAAGCAATGAAATATTATGCCCAAATCATCGTTTTATATGCCGAAAGTGATACTTAATTTAATCAAAATCCAAATCTCAAACTACTTATAAAAGCAGTTTACTTATTTGAATCTCAAGTCCTAATTATGAAAAAACAGTTTATCAAAGTTGTACTTTCTTGTGCCGTCATAGCGGGAGGTTTTACAGTCACCAGCTGTAAAAAATCTTCTGGTTCTTCTAAAAGCGTCTCAAGAGCTACAGGTTGGAAAATAAATGACAAAGAAGGAGGTTTCCAATTCAATACTGATTTTAAAGAGCAGGAAACTGCTCCTGGTCTAGTATTTGTAGAAGGTGGTACTTTCACCAAAGGTAAAGTGCAAGATGATGTCATGCACGATTGGAACAATACACCAACTTCGCAACACGTGCAGTCTTTTTACATGGACGAAACGGAGGTTACCAATGTTATGTACCTCGAGTATTTAGATTACTTGAAGAGTGTTTATCCTCCAGAAAATCCAAAATACACGAACATATACAAAGGTGCTTTACCTGATACCTTGGTTTGGAGAAACAGATTGGGTTTCAACGAAACGATGACAAATAACTATTTACGTCACCCAGCATATGCAGAATATCCTGTGGTTGGTGTAAACTGGATTCAAGCGACACAATTCGCCGAGTGGAGAACTGACCGTGTCAATGAGGTATTGTTGGAAAAAGAAGGATACTTATCTCCTGAAGCGAAATACAAAGCTGCATCTGGTGAAGTTGAAGGTACCTTTAGTACTGAAGCTTATTTGAACAGACCTGAGTCTGTATACAACGGTCAAATCGATTCCTTACAAGGAAAGATGAAAAAGGATAGTGTAAACACATTCGCAAATAGAAGCACAGGTATTATTTCACCAGAATATAGATTACCAACTGAAACTGAGTGGGAATATGCTGCTCAGGCGAATCAAGGTTCACGTGAGTACAACAATTACAGAGGAAGAAAAAAATACCCTTGGGAAGGTGACTACACCAGAAACGGACAACGTGTTGGTAGAGGTGACCAGTTAGCTAACTTCAAACAAGGAAAAGGTGATTACGGTGGAATCGCAGGATGGTCTGATGATGGTGCTGATATTACTGCAGAAGTAATGTCGTACAAGCCGAATGATCTTGGATTGTATGATATGGCTGGTAACGTCGCTGAATGGGTATCTGATGTATACCGACCAATTGTTGATGATGAAGTAAGTGATTTCAACTACTATAGAGGTAACATCTATATGAAAACAGCAATTGGAGAAGATGGTAAAGTAAACATCTTAAGAGATTCAGTTGTTTATGACACCCTTCCAAATGGCAAAGTAGTAGCTGTTAACCTTCCAGGAGAAATCAAAATGGTTCCTGTTGACGAAGAAGAAACCTATTTAAGAACCAACTTTGACTCTAGTGACAACAGAGCTTATAGAGATGGTGACCCAGGTTCTTCACGATTCTTTGACCAATTTAATGACGAAGAAGACGGTGAGAATCAAAGAAAAATGTACGATTCGCCTAAGCATAAAGTCGAGCGTGATTCTGCAGGAAAAATTACACGTCAATATGACCAGTCTAACAACAGAACAACTTTGATTAACGACGAGGTTCGTGTATTCAAAGGAGGTTCATGGAGAGATAGAGCTTATTGGTTAGATCCTGCACAACGTAGATACTTGCCACAATATATGGCAACAGATTATATTGGCTTTAGATGCGCAATGTCTAGGGTAGGTTCTAAATCGAAGACGAAAAACAAAACTCCTAGAGGTAAGAAAGCAAAATAAGAATTTGCTATAGAAAGATAGAGAGCCCTGACATTTATGTCGGGGCTTTTTTTATACTTTTGTTTTATGAATATAGCCGATTTGCATTCCATTTTTTTGGAGTTCTCCAATGTTTGTACTGACACCCGAAAAATTACCAAAAACTGTATCTTCTTTGCTCTTAAGGGGGATAATTTCAACGGAAATAAATTTGCTTCGGATGCGCTACAAAAAGGAGCCAAATATGTAGTTATTGATGAAAAAGAATACGTCAAATCGGATGCCTACATTTTGGTGCCCAACGTTCTGGAAACACTACAAGAATTAGCAACATACCACCGAAACCAAAGTTCAGCAAAAGTTATAAGCCTTACCGGGAGCAATGGCAAAACCACAACTAAGGAACTTATCAATGTTGTACTCTCCAAAAAGTATAAAACCATCGCTACAGCTGGAAACCTAAACAACCATATAGGCGTTCCACTTACTTTGCTTTCCATCCAAAAAGATACTGAAATCGCTATTGTGGAAATGGGTGCCAATCATCAAAAGGAAATTGAATTTTTATGCGGAATAGCTCAACCGGATTTTGGATACATTACCAATTTTGGAAAGGCACACCTAGAAGGTTTTGGAAGTGAAGAGGGAGTGATTAAGGGAAAAAGTGAGTTGTACGCTTATCTACTATCTCATGAACGAAATGTTTTTTTAAACGTAGATGACCCCATTCAGTCTGAAAAGCTGGGAAGTTATATTAAGAAGTTTGGTTTCAGTACCAATAAGCATCAATTCTATAAGATTGAATTTGTTGGAGCAAATCCTTTTGTAGAAATCAAAGTTGAAGATATCAACATCAATTCCCGGCTAATAGGAAGCTATAATTTCACAAATTGTGCGATCGCAATTCTTATGGGGAAGTATTTTGGAGTTCCTTTAAGTGATGTCAAAGAAGCCATCGAATCATACACCCCTGAAAACAATCGATCACAAATTCTAGAAAAGAATGGACATCGAATTATACTAGATGCTTACAATGCCAACCCTACAAGTATGAAGGCAGCATTAGAAAATTTCAAAACTATGGAGGGTAAAAATAAAATAGCTTTCTTAGGTGACATGTTTGAGTTGGGAGAAACTGCTCCTAAAGAACATCAAAACATTGCGGATTTGGCAAAACAATTTGATTTTGCCGATGTGTATTTCATAGGTGAGAATTTCAATGGTGTTAAAACTTCCATGAAAACATTTGTGTCGTTTGACTCAGCAGCTGATTATCTAAAAGAACATCCGTTGAAGGAAGAAGCTGATTTACTCATAAAAGGATCACGAGGAATGGCTTTGGAACGCCTTCTGGACTTCATCTAAAAAAAAGTGGGTCATACTGGATTCGAACCAGTGACCTCTGCCCTGTCAAGGCAGCGCTCTAAACCAACTGAGCTAATAACCCTTTGAAGGATGCTAAGGTAAAACTTATTTGGTATTCTGAAAACTTATTTAAATCCCTATTCACTTATATCTTCATTCCCAATAATCTGATGGAATCTTCTTCTTATTGTTACAAATGTTCAAAAAGATACCTGATTTGAGCTATCGTGGTTCAATATCCAGCATATTGGTCAAAAAAATGTATTTTTAAGCTGGTATGCTTAAAAATATTGAAATACTCAAAATCGAATTGCTTTGCCTTATGATGCTTGCCATGTCTTGCGGTCCTAATATTCCTGAGGAAGTAGAAATCGCATACCAGTCATTACCTGAAGAAGTAGATTTTAATTTTCATGTAAAACCTATTCTCTCTGACCGTTGTTACAGCTGTCACGGGCCTGATGCAAATACCAGGCAAGCAGGACTACGCCTAGACCTAGAAGAAGAAGCTTTTAGAAAGTTGGCTAGCGGCGAACGAGCGTTTGTTTCTGGAAAACCTGGAAGCAGTGAGAGTGTCAACAGAATATTAAGTGATGACCTTGAAATTCAAATGCCTCCTCCTGAGTCAAATCTTTCCCTTTCAGCACAGGAAAAAGCTTTGATTATAAAATGGATTGAACAAGGTGCCGAATGGAAAGCACATTGGGCTTTTGCAAAACCGGAAAAATCAGAATCCAGACCAGTAGAAAATGTGGCTTGGAAGGCGAACAATGAAATTGATTATTTCATACAAAGACAACTTCAACAAAACGGATTCGAACCTTCTCTCGAAGTGGATAAAGAAAGGCTAATTCGAAGGGTAAGTATGGATCTCACCGGCCTGCCCCCCACAATATCTGAAATAGATGCCTTTCTAAAAGATGATAGTCCGGAAGCTTATGAAAAAGTCGTAGATCGATTATTGCAGACCGACACAACTGCAGAACGTCTTGCGGTAGATTGGTTGGATATTTCTCGATATGCAGATTCCCATGGATTGCATGCTGATGGCTGGCGACTCATGTGGCCTTGGCGTGATTGGGTAATCAATTCGTTTAAAGAAAATATGCCGTATGACCAATTTGTTACATGGCAGCTGGCTGGCGATCTTCTACCGAATTCCACCAAAAATCAAAAGTTAGCCACAGCTTTTAATAGAAATCATCCAATGACTGCAGAAGGTGGTGCAATTGAGGAAGAATTCCGCCTAAATTATGTTTGGGATAGAGCAGAAACCGTTGGTACTGCCCTTATGGGGTTAACCGTCGCCTGCGCTCGGTGCCATGACCATAAGTTTGATCCCATTTCTCAAAAAGACTATTTTCAATTGACCGCCTTTTTCAATAATGTAAAAGAATTGGGTATGACAGGTGATGACGGCAACTATGGTCCTATGTTAGCCTTACCTGATGAACAAACCGAAAAGGAGTTACAGTCGCTTGAAAAATCCATTCAGTCGAAAGAGAAACAATTACAACTGACCAAAAAAGAACTCGCTGATTTAAATGTATATATAGAGGGCCTGCCTAAAAACATAAAAGATGATGGACTAGTTGATTACTATCCTTTGGATGGATTAACTAAAAAAGGAAACACCTATTGGGTTGATAATAACAAACATGCAACCTCTTCAAAAGCACCCGAAATAACAAAAGGAAAAAAAGGGAATGCATTGGTGTTTACAGGAGAATACGATGATGTATTTCTTAGAAACGTACCCAATTTCGAATTTACCGATGCTTTCTCTGGGGCTCTATGGATGAATACTACAAAACGTGAAAAGCTCAAAACACAACAACTCATTGGTACTTCCGGGGAAAAAAATAATTTTTGGCGTGGATGGGATTTTTACTTAGATAGCCTGAACTATTTGAACGCCCGTTTAATCCATTCCCTTCCACATAACTACATTCATGTAAAATCAAAAGATTCTATAAAAGTAAACGAATGGAAACATGTTGCCTTTTCCTATGATGGTTCAGGAAATGCGAAAGGATTGACCCTATTTATTGATGGAAAAAAGACAGGTGCTGAGATTACATATGACAAACTCTACAAATCGATTAAAACGGTTCGTTCCGCTGTACATACAGTGTATAACCAACCCGTAAGAGTAGCAAAGAGCTATCGTGGTTTTACAGGTGAAAATGGCATATTTAAAGGTGCACTTGACGAAATCCGATTGTATGACCGCGAATTAAGCGAGGCCGAAATGATGATTCTTATGGGCGCAGAAACTTCTTTTAAACCCATTCCGAAAAATCTAGTTGCAGAATTTTCAATTAATCAATCTCCAAAAGTTGATATCCTTCAAAAAGAACTCCAGAAACTTCGTGTAAATCGGCTTGAACTAATGGAAAACGTCATGGAAGTTATGGTTATGGAAGAAATGCCAAAAAAAAGACAAGCATTTGCGTACGACCGCGGCGACTATAGCCAACCCATTTACGAAGTTGAAGCGATGACTCCAGAAGTACTTCCGACATTCCCTGATGAGTATCCAAAAAATAGATTGGGACTTTCAAAATGGCTTTTCGCCGATGATAACCCACTTACCGCTAGGGTAACCATAAACCGCTATTGGCAAATGCTATTTGGAAACGGCTTGGTAAGCACTCCACAAGATTTCGGTGTACAAGGTGCTTTACCAACACATCCTCAACTTATTGATTGGCTCGCGGTTGAATTTATGGAAAGTGGATGGGATGTAAAGGCATTACTTAAAACCATGGTGATGTCACACACCTACCGGCAATCCTCCGAATCCTCAAAAGAACTGCGAGAAAAAGACCCTAACAATATCTTTTTGGCGAGGAGCAATAGTTATCGTTTGCCTGCTGAAATGATTCGTGATAATGCACTTGCCGCAAGTGGGCTTTTGGTGCAGCATCTGGGTGGTAAGAGTGTCAAACCATACCAGCCAGGCAAACTATGGATTGAAAAGAATAGCTTCTCGCATAAACTTTTGAATTACAAAGAATCTGAAGGAGACAGTCTCTATCGCAGGGGACTTTATACTTTTATACGAAGAACCTCTCCGCATCCTGCTATGACAGCATTTGATGTTCCCAGCCGTGAAGTTTGCATTGTAAAGCGAGAAAATACCAATACGCCTCTACAGGCTTTGGTTCTTTTGAACGACACTCAATTTGTGGAGGCATCAAAAATACTTGCACAACGTATGCAAAAAGAGGGTGGAAATTCCTTAGATGATCAAATTGCATATGGTTTTCGCCTAGCAATAAGTCGCAATCCTAAAGAAGAAGAAAAAGAAATCCTAAAAGAACTGTACGACCAACAGGCATTACGTTTCAATACAAAACCAAAGGAGGCGAAGGAGTTACTTTCCGTTGGGAAAAAACAGGTAGATCAAGCCTTGGACAAAGTCAAAACGGCAGCATTAACGATAGTGGCAAATACAATGTTGAATCATGACGAAACTTATATGAAGCGATAAAATTATGTGTACCCACAACGAAAATAAAAATTACACCCGTCGCGATTTCTTGACCAAAACCAGTTTGGGTATGGGAGCACTTTCGTTGGCTTCAATGCTTGATCCAATGGGTTTGTTTGCCAAAGAAAAATCATTGATTTTAAATCCGAATGACGGTGGCGGAGTATTGGGAAAACCTCATTTTCCAGCAAAGGTGAAGCGCGTAATCTATTTGTTTCAAAGTGGTGCGCCTTCTCAGTTAGACTTGTTTGATTATAAGCCCCTATTAAATAAAATGAACGGGCAAGACTTGCCAGAAAGTGTACAACAAGGTCAACGACTTACAGGAATGTCCTCAGGGCAAGCTAGTTTACCTATTGCAGGATCACCGTTTACCTTCAAGCAGCATGGTGATAGTGGCGCTTGGATGAGTAATTTAATGCCACACACTGCCAAAATCGTTGATGAACTTTGCTTTATCAAATCAATGTATACCGAGGCTATAAATCATGACCCAGCGGTAACATTCTTTCAAACAGGGTCTCAATTACCGGGAAGACCTTCCATGGGTTCATGGGTAAGCTACGGTTTAGGTACGGATAATAAAAATCTTCCAGAATTTGTTGTTTTAGTAACTAAAGATAAATATGGTCAACCTTTGTATTCCCGTTCTTGGGGAAATGGTTTTTTACCCTCGCAGCATCAAGGTGTACAGTTCCGTTCAGGCAAGGATCCGGTATTGTATTTAACCAATCCACCAGGAATTGACGGTACAAGCAGACGAGAACAATTAGATCAGCTTCAAAAGCTGGAAAAGATAAATCATCAAGATATTGGCGATCCAGAAATTTTAGCACGAATGGCACAATATGAAATGGCCTTTCGAATGCAGACCTCTGTACCCGAAATCATGGATACGTCTGATGAGTCTGATGCAACTTATGAGATGTATGGTGAGGACAGTAGAAAGCCCGGAACCTTTGCAGCCAACTGTCTTCTTGCGAGAAGGCTTGCCGAACGAGATGTAAAATTCATTCAATTGTACCATCAAGGTTGGGATCAACATGGTAATTTACCCAATGCCATTAAAGTGCAATGTAAAGAAACGGATCAGGCCACGGCTGCTTTAATCACAGATTTGAAACAACGTGGCCTCTTAGAAGATACCTTGGTCATTTGGGGAGGGGAATTTGGAAGAACTAATTATTCTCAAGGGCAGTTGACCGACACGAATTTCGGTCGAGATCATCACCCAAAATGTTTTACCCTTTTTATGGCTGGTGCCGGCGTTAAAAAAGGATTTTCCATCGGAGCTACAGATGATTTTGGATATAATGTGGTACAAAGACCTGTTCATGTTCATGATTTTCAAGCCACTTTAATGCACTTATTGGGTGTTGACCATGAACGTCTTACATTCAAATCTCAAGGTCGTAGGTACCGACTTACCGATGTACATGGTGAAGTTGTAAAAGAAATTCTCGCTTAAAATTTAAATAATATGATCAACCAAAACAGAAGAAATTTTATAAAGAAAACGGCAGTTGCGGCAACAGCTGGAATTGTTCTACCGAATTATACTTTCGGAATTACACATTCGAAAGGCACCAAAGAAATAGTCGGCCATGGAGAATTCAAATATACGGTTGACAAAGAATGGGGCGTACAAGACCCTTCAAAGATTCCGGTAAATGATTGCCATGAAATGGTACTTGATTCCCAAGGACGCATTTTCATGACCACTACTGGTGCGGATAACAATAACATTATTATCTACGATAAGTCAGGAAAGGTTTTATCCTCTTGGGGAACTGAATTTCCAGGAGCACATGGGTTGTCAATTGCTGGAGAAGGAAGTGACCAGTTTTTATTAATTACCGATCCAGAGACCCATCAAGTTCATAAAACAACTTTAGATGGAAAAATAATTATGACGATTAACCGTCCGAAAGAAGTTGAAGGATATACTAGTGATGACCAATTCTTACCCACGGAAACCGCGATAATGCCGGGTGGAGATTTTTTTGTAGCTGACGGCTATGGTAAAAACTTCATCATTCATTATAGTGCCAAAGGTGAATATATGGGTCATTTTGGCGGCAGTGGAAACGAAGATAGTCAATTCAACTGCTGTCACGGAATTACCTTGGATACACGTAATGCTGCAAATCCTACTTTGTTGATTACATCTAGAGCCAGTCAAGAATTCAAATGTTTTTCTTTGGATGGAAAACATCTGGAAACTATTTCCCTTCCAGGATGTTCTATTTGCAGACCTGTAATCCATGGAGAAAACATTTATTTTGCGGTTATCGTAACCAAAACTTGGGACTCTTGGGATGGCATGTTGGCAGTACTAGATAAGGATAATAAAGTAGTTTCACTTCCAGGCGGAAGCCCTCCTGAATATATCGATGGGAAATTAACAGCCCCTCTTTTTGATGGAAAAACCTTTAGAAATCCACATGATGTTCTTGTAGACAATGATGAAAACCTTTATGTACCACAGTGGGCTTCAGGAAAAACCTATCCAATTAAATTAAACCGCATCTAATTACCAAAAATGAATCTATTCCTAGCCTTTGATTTTACGAATTTTATAGGTCGTTTCCATCCTCTTTTTGTCCATCTCCCTATTGGGTTTTTGATTTTGGGTGTTTTGATGGAATGGTATCAACGTTTTCGTAAGAACGAAAAACTGAGTAACTTAATCAGTTATGCTTGGCTTTTAGGTGGAATCGGTGGTGCTTTCGCTGCTTTCTGCGGATGGTGGCTCGGTGAAACAGGTTTGTATTTCGAAGATGATTTATTTCTACACCGATGGATTGGTATAGCAATCGTAATCTTATCTTTTGCAGGATGGTGGGTAAAGAAAAATGCAGAGAAATACTCCAACCTCGTTCATCAAGGCGCCAACATTTTTCTAATTACACTTATAGCCATTGAAGGACATTTAGGAGGAAACCTAACTCATGGAGAAGAATATTTATTCGAATATGCCCCTGAAGGAATTCGGAATATGATGTTGGATGAAAAGATACAAACGACAGACCTTTCGAAAGCCGATTCTGTTAAAGTATATAATGATTTGGTAATGCCCATTTTTGAACAAAAGTGTTTTGCGTGCCATAATAATGATGTTAGGCGCGGAGGTTTGAATATGGCTTCTATTGACTCTATGTTGGTTGGCGGTGACGGTGGACCTGCTTTTTTAGCCAGTAATATTGAAGAAAGTGAACTGTTTAGGCGGATAACACTTCCACAGAAAAATATAAAATTTATGCCCCCAGTAGGTGACCCATTGACCTATGATGAAATCAAAATTGTAGAATGGTGGATAGAACAAGGGGCATCCCCCGAAGGTCTAGTCAGTGATATTGAAGTAGCAGAGAGTGTAAAACCAACCTTAATGCGCCGGTATAACCTTGACACCAATCCCCGTCCCTATTATGAAATGGTAAATATTGCTCCTTTAGATAGTGTTCAAATTATGGCATTGGAGCAGAGTGGTTTTACAGTCAATGTTTTAGGCGGAGAAAACCCACTTTTAGATGTAAAATTTTCAGGAAAAGAATTATCCCAAGAACAATTAAAAAGCCTTGAACCAGCGGCAAAGCATATTACTTGGTTATCACTGGCAAGAACGAATGTTACGGATGAAGGTCTTTCAATAATCTCTCAATTTGAGAATATTACGAGACTGCAATTGGAAAAGACTTCCATATCTGATAAGGGTGTCGCAACCATTGCAAATTTAAAACACTTGGAAGCACTAAATCTATACGGAACAGGGGTTACCAATGCATGTCTGCCCGATTTAGAAAAAATGGAAGGCTTGAAAAGAGTATACCTATGGGGAACAAAAGTTACGGCCGCTGATGCCAAATCATTAGAAGAAAGTAAAGAAGAACTTCAGGTAATCATAGGTGAAGGTTAATTAAGCCATATGAGCAAAAGTAAAAAAGAAATCAAATTTGATAGTAGATATCCTTCGATTGAGGATTTGCGGGAAAAAGCGAAAAGCAGAATCCCAAAATTCGCATTTGAATATTTAGATGGTGGTTGTAATGAAGATATTAATCTGCACAAGAACACAGCTCAAATTAGAGAGGTCGAACTCCTACCCTACTATCTGAATCAACATACGGAATCAAAATTAGCGACCAAACTCTTTGGCCATACTTATGACGCTCCATTTGGGATTGCTCCCGTTGGGCTACAGGGTATGATGTGGCCCAACTCCCCAGAAATTCTAGCAAAAGCCGCTTTTGAACATAATATTCCTTTTATATTAAGTACTGTCAGCACGAGTAGCATCGAGCGAATTTCAGAAATCACGGAGGGTAGAGCCTGGTTTCAATTATATCATCCGAAAGAAGCGCATTTACGTGATGATATTATCAAAAGAGCAGAAGCGGCTGAATGTCCTGTATTAGTTATTTTATCAGACGTTCCAACCTTTGGTTTTCGCCCGAGAGACATTAGAAACGGCCTTGCAATGCCCCCCAGCATGTCTTTAAATAATCTGCTTCAGGTTCTTGGCAAACCGAAGTGGGCAATGCAAACCTTAAAATATGGACAACCAAATTTCGAAACTTTAAAACCTTATATGCCCAAAAATTTAGATTTGAGGCAATTGGGCAAATTCATGGACTATACTTTCTCTGGAAGATTGAATGAAGAACGTATAAAACCCATCCGAGATTTATGGAAAGGAAAGTTAGTTCTTAAAGGAGTTGCGACCGAGACAGACGTTGAAAAGGCAATTTCTTTGGGCTTAGATGGTGTCATCGTATCAAACCACGGCGGTAGACAGCTTGACGCTGGAGAATCGACCATAAAACCGCTTACCCGAATTGCCAAAGCTTACAGAGATCAAATAACAGTAATGATGGATAGTGGCATGCGTTCTGGGCCGGATATCGCTAGAACCATCGCCAGTGGAGCTAAATTCACCTTTATGGGCCGTTCCTTTATGTACGGCGTATCTGCACTAGGAAATAAAGGTGGTGACCATACTATTTCCCTCTTAAAAATGCAATTAAAGCAAGTAATGGAGCAAATTTGCTGCGAAGATGTTCAGGATTTTCCAAGGCATTTGGCTCGGAAACAATAAGAACTTGATTAAATGAAAAAAGCTTCCTATAAATCGGAAGCTTTTTTTGTGGGCCCTACTGGATTCGAACCAGTGACCCCCTGCTTGTAAGGCAGGTGCTCTGAACCAACTGAGCTAAGAGCCCTAAAAAGGGATTGCAAATATAGAATAGTTTTAGTTACTCCAAAAGAAAAAGAAAGAAAAAATTAAACCACCTCAGCCACCACAAAATTACTTCCTCCAATAAAGATGAAATCCGATTTTGAAGCATTCTTTTCTGCAGCTTTTTTGGCCTTCTTTACCGAATTATAAACTTTCCCTTTTAAACCTAATTTAATCGCTTCATCCTTCAATAAATCAGCATCTAATCTTCTTTGAATATTTGGTTCGCAGAAATAATAGACAGCACTCTTTGGAAATAGCGGAAGAACTGCTTCCAAATTTTTATCCTTCACAAAGCCCAGAACAATATGCAATTTATCAAACTTTTGTTGCTCGATTTGCTCCAAAACCAATGTCAATCCTTCCCTATTATGTGCAGTATCACAAACTATTTTCGGTTGTTTTTCCAGAATTTGCCATCTTCCTAAGAGACCTGTATTCTTCACTACTTTTTTAAGTCCTGTTTTGATGTGCTTTTTTCTAACATCAAATCCATCTAATTCCTTTAAAGTAGCGACAACACCCTTAATATTCTTCAATTGATAGTTTCCTAGTAGAGAGGTTTCAAATTCAACTTGTTCTGTTTCACTGGCGAAAATCAACTTTGAATTTTTCGATTTGGCAACGTCTTTAAATACTTTGGAAATTTCTATTTGGTGTTCACTTACTACAATGGGAACATTTTCTTTTATGATACCCGCTTTCTCGTAAGCGATTTTACTCAAGGTATCACCAAGAATATCCGTATGGTCCAAACCAATGTTAGTAATCAGAGAAACTTCCGGGGCTATGATATTGGTAGAATCAAATCGACCTCCTAACCCTACTTCTATAATAGCGATGTCTACATTCTTCTTAGCGAAATAATCGAAGGCCATCCCGACGGTCATTTCGAAAAATGAGAGTTTATTATCCTCAAAAAACGATTCATTTTTTGAAATAAAATCTACAACGAATTTCTTACCAACTGTTTTACCGTTGATTCGAATACGCTCTCGAAAATCCTTTAAATGAGGTGATGTATATAATCCAACCTTATAACCCGTTTCCTGTAAAATAGAAGCAAGCATATGACTACTAGAACCTTTACCATTGGTTCCTGCAACGTGAATGCTTTTGAATTTTTTCTCTGGATTGCCTAAATGTTCTGAAAACAGAAGTATTTTATCGAGCTTGTGATTGAGTGCATCTTTTCCCAGTTTTTGATACATAGGAAGTTGCGCGAACATCCACTCTAAAGTCTCTTTGTAGGTCACTCTCCTAACTTGAAATTCACAACTACAAAACCTACTTGAGAACTAGGCGCGTTGGAATCTAAGTTCCATTTATGCTTAAATGCGGTTTTCTTAGCCGGATCTAGTAAACACGGGTCATTATTTGTTGTTCCTTTTACTCCGGGGGTAGCACTTATCACATTTCCGTTTCTATCAACAACGATTTTGACCACTACTCTACCTGCTTGATTACATTCTTGTGGCACTTTACCTTTGCGAACTAAAGACCGTCCGTTGAGTCCATAACCACCGGTGCCACTTCCTGATCCGGGACTACCATAATAACTCGTAGCATATGGATCTCCTCCTGGTTGTCCTTTATCTCCTGCTCGGTCATCATCTCCTTCTGAACCAGATGCCGTTCCGTCGGACTTATTCAATCCGCCCATCATCTCATCTAACTTCTTCTTTTTGGCTTCCTGTTCTTTTCTGGCTTTCTCTTCGGCATCCTTCTTTTGCTGTGCAATTTTAGCTGCTTTGGCTTTCTCTCGCTTTACAGCATCTTCCTTTCTTTTCTGCTCTGCCTTAGCAGCATCTTCAGCTCTTTTCTTAGCCTCTTTAGCTTGCTTGATTTTTATGGCTTCCTCACTTTCCCTAGTCAACACCTTTTCTGAAGGAGCTTCCTTTTCGACTACTTTTTCAGGCTCTTCTTCTACAACTTCTTCCTCTACCATTTCCTCAACAACCTCTTCTTGCTTTGTAGGTTCAACTGGGGGTGTATCTAAAGGTTCTGAGCGAATTTTTTCTTTTGGCTGAACTTGCCCTTTTCCAAAATCAGTAGTTCCGAAATTAACGGAAATCCCATTTTCTTCAGGTGGGTCCATGTAGGTAAGGCCTATATAGAATAATACAAGCAGGAGTACACTCAACAGCAGTGTTGTGAGTGTAAAAGATTTTTTCTTGTGTCTCGTGTCTAAGAATGACATGATGCCAATTCAGTTTTAAAATCTCGCATTACTAATTTGAATTATTTTTTGTTCAGATGATACAAAAAATATCAGCATAGTCGATGCTATGGTTATCTTTTTTGGAGAAATATGAGCGAAAAAGAAACTAATTATGTGCATTATTTTAATGCTGAGTTGGCATTAGTTAGGTCGCACAGCCAAAATAACTTTGTAATTGTTTCTGTTGGCAATATCCATAACGTTTACCGCCTCTTTGATGGCTACGCTTTCTTCTGCCCTCAGAATAATTGTGGGTTTATCTTGTCCTTCTAGTGCCTTTTTTAATTCAATTTCTATATAGTCTCCGTTAATTCTTTCGCTGTTCACAAAATACTGTAAGTTCTTATCTATGCTTACAGATACATTTTGGGTGTTGGTAGACTTCCCTTTTGCTTTCGGCAAAAGTAAATCTAACGCATTAGGTGAATTCGCAGTTAGCATGAAAAATATCAATAACAGGAATACGATATCCGTCATTGAAGACATGCTAAAGTCAGGACTCACTTTATTTCTTCCTTTTAACTTCATAATACCAGCTTATAGTGGTTCGTTCAAAAGATCTAAGAAATCAACTGCATTGGCTTCCATCTTATGTACCACCTTATCGGTTCTATTCACCAGGTGATTATATCCGATATAAGCTATAATACCAACAATCAAACCTGCAACAGTTGTCGTCATTGCGGTATAAATACCTGATGCTAATGACCCCATTTCTGCTTGACCACCACTGGTGGCCATCTCATGGAACGCTAAAATCATACCAATTACGGTTCCTAGAAAACCAATCATAGGAGCAGCACCTGCTACAGTTGCCAAAATACTAACGTTTTTTTCCAGCTTATAAACTTCAAGAGTACCCGCATTTTCGATTGCGGTGTTGATATCATCTAAAGGTTTTCCGATTCGGGAAATACCTTTTTCTGTCAATCTAGCCACAGGAGAATCTGTTTGTGCGCATAACATCTTCGCAGCGTCTAACTTACCACCACTAACGTGGTCTCGTATTTGGTTCATGAAGTTACTATCGATTTTTGAGGCTGCTTTGATAGCAAAAATTCGCTCAAAATAGATATATAATGCTACGAATAACATAATGAACAGGACAGATATGATAACCACACTACCCGTACCACCATTAAATATCAAATCAATTACTGAGAGTGTTTTTTCTTCGGAGAGCACATCACCCATTTCAGGGTCCTGCGCAAGGTCTTGGAATAATAGCATAGAATTCTTTAATGTGTATAGTTGCCCTTATAACGGTAGTTTATCGATAAAAGTATACGATTTATATAAATTGTCGCAATAAAATAAAGGTAACTGCACCTGCCAAAAATCCGATCGCGGCCAGCCATGTAATCTTCTTTAAATACCAGAAGAAATCAATCTTTTCCATACCCATGGCAACAACCCCTGCAGCAGAACCGATAATCAACATACTCCCGCCGGTTCCAGCTGAATAAGCGATGAAATGCCATAGTTGGTCATCCAGTGCTTCAGAGAACATTCCTAAGCTCGCTGCAACCAACGGAACATTGTCAATAACGGCAGAACCTACACCTAATAAAAGCACTACTAAATCAGAAACACGTGTGCCTGCCATTTCGGTACTTAACATCGGAGTTGAATCTTGCAACCATGTGGCAAAGCCGAAGAGTTGACCTAATGATTCTAGTGCAGCTACGGCCATAAGAATTCCTAAGAAAAAAAGAATACTGGGCAATTCGATTTTAGAAAGAGAACTATGAACTGGGCTATGATGTGCTGACATATGCTCACCATCATCATCACTCACACTACTGATATTGAATTTGCTCTTACTGTAGATTTCAGCAAATGTCGCTACAACACCCAGAGAAAGCATCATACCCACATATGGAGGTAAATGTGTAACCGTTTTAAAAATGGGTACAAAAACAATCGCACCTAAACCTAGGTATAACATTCTAGCGCTCAGTTTTCCCGCTGGTTTGTCATCCTCTCCAGATAGCTCTAAATTTCCTTTAAAAGCTGGCAAAAAGGAAGCAATAAAAGCAGGAACCAACATACATATCAATGAAGGAATCAATAGATAACTAATCAATTTTATGGTTGTTACCTTATTACCAATCCAAAGCATGGTAGTAGTTACATCACCGATAGGCGACCATGCACCTCCCGCATTAGCGGCAATAATTATTAAGCCTGCATACCAGATTCGAACATCACGCTCTTTTACAATCTTCTGCAATATGGAAATCAGTACAATCGTTGCGGTAAGATTATCAATAATTGCAGATAGAATGAAAGCAAGGATACAGAATATCCACAAAATTTTACTTTTACTCTTCGTCTTTACAAAACCTTTGATTGTGGCAAATCCATCGAAATAATCAATGATTTCGACTATTGTCATTGCCCCTAAGAGGAAAACCAAAATCTCCGCGGTCTTTCCCAAGTGATGCAGCAAGGTTTCTTCCATTAGATGAAGTTTATCCTCGTGCCCCATCCCTGCAAAATTATCTACCAAGGCATGTGCCCCTGAATCAAACCAAGTTGTGAAACCATCGATACCTAAAGCGATTAAAGCCCAACAAATAGCCATCATAACCAAGGCTGGTATAAGTTTGTCGATTTTTAAATTGTGCTCAAGGGTTATCGCTAAATAACCGAGAACGAATACGAGTATAATTGCTGATTCCATATAGTGGTTGGTTTATATTAGTTGCTTCAAGGCGATTTCAAATCCGGTGGAACATAATTTGGTTTTCGAAGGATTTTGCTTAAAGATATTTAAAATTGCTTTTCTAATAGTATCTGAAGTGTCTTTAAATATCAATTCGTCGTCAATTCCTACTCTTTTTTCCATAAAGTAAGCAAAAACCCTAGCCATTCCACAGTTACTTACGAAATCTGGAATAAGGCTCACTCTCCCATCAGTGTATTCCATGATCGGTCCAAAAAAGATTTCCTTATCTGCGAAAGGCACGTTAGCCCCACAGGAAATCACCTCTAAACCTGTATCAATCATTTGGGCAATCTGTTCCTTAGTGATTAATCGGGACGCGGCACAAGGAACAAAAATTTCGGTTGGTAAGTTCCAAATACGCTCATTTATTTCCTCAAAAGGAATCAACTGATTGGCATCGGCCATCAAACTATTTCCTTTCTTGTTCAAGAAAAACTGTTGAATCTCCTCAAAGGAAAAACCTTCTTCATTAATAACTCCGCCAGCCCTGTCGATAATTCCAACAACCTTAGCACCCATCTGTGCCAAATAATATGCTGCCGCGCTACCTACATTTCCAAAACCTTGTACTACCGCTTTTTTACCCACTACATTTCCGCCATAAATATCATAGTAGTGGCGCACAGCTTCTGCTACTCCATAACCCGTAATCATATCAGCTATGGTGTATTTTCTGCCTACTCCGGGAGAAAATTTATCGGTTTCGATAGCCTTTATCACTCCCATCCTGAGTTGACCAATACGATTGATTTTATCGGCTTCTGTAGGTTTGAAATGACCATTAAAAACCCCTTCCTGCGGATGCCAGACACCAGCATCTTCTGTTATGGGAATAACTTCATGAATCTCATCAACATTTAAATCACCACCAGTACCGTAGTAGCTTTTTAGGAGCGGAGCAACGGCATGATACCATCGTTCTAAAACTCCCTTTTTTCTTGGGTCGTTTGGGTTAAAATTGATTCCTGATTTGGCGCCACCAATTGGAGGACCTGATACCGTGAATTTAACCTCCATCGTCTTTGCCAGAGACAGTACTTCGTTCATATCCAACCCTTCACGCATGCGGGTTCCTCCACCTGCAGCACCTCCACGAAGGGAGTTTATGACTGTCCAACCTTCGGCTTCAGTCTCAGGGTCTTTCCAGTTAAAAACGATTTCGGGTTGTTTGTTTTCGTATGCTTTTAGTAATTCTTTCATTACAATTCATTTATAAAATTATGATATCCAATTTTCATTCGTGTTGCGTTTGAAATTTTCATTTTCCCCAGGCGGGGTTACTGCTGGTCCATAATTTTATATTTAATCGATACGAAAAAATTGAAGTGAACAAATATAAAAATTTGCCGTGGGATTGGAAGTTTTCTACTAGTTAAATAGAGATGTTTTTAGCCCAATACTATCCCAAATATGATTCTTAATTTCCATCTTACCCTTATCTTTGCTCAAAGAAAATTTAAAAAATATTCTATATGGATTTTTCACTATCTGAAGAACACTTAATGATACAGGAAGCGGCAAGGGATTTTGCCCAAAATGAATTACTTCCTGGAGTTGTTGAGAGGGATGACAATCAAGAATTTCCTGCTGAACAGGTCAAAAAAATGGCAGAATTGGGGTTTCTAGGAATGATGGTTGACCCTAAATACAACGGTAGTGGAATGGACACGATGTCATACGTCATTGCCATGGAAGAACTTTCCAAAGTAGATGCTTCATCCTCAGTAATCGTATCGGTGAACAACTCGTTGGTTTGCTATGGTTTGGAAACCTATGGTACCGAAGAGCAAAAAGAAAAATACTTAAAACGTTTAGCTTCAGGAGAAATCATTGGGGCTTTTTGTTTGTCTGAACCTGAGGCAGGTAGTGATGCAACTTCACAAAAAACCACAGCAATTGACAAAGGCGACCACTATGTTATCAACGGTACCAAAAACTGGATCACCAATGGAAATTCTGCCGAAGTCTATTTGGTAATTGCACAGACCGATAAAGAAAAAGGGCATAAAGGAATTAACGCTCTAATTGTTGAAAAAGGAGCTGAAGGATTTGAAATTGGCCCAAAAGAAAATAAATTGGGTATCCGTGGAAGCGATACACATTCATTGATCTTTAATGATGTCAAAGTCCCTAAGGAAAATCGAATCGGTGAAGATGGTTTCGGTTTCAAATTTGCCATGAAAACACTTTCAGGAGGCAGAATAGGCATTGCTGCTCAGGCTTTAGGAATAGCAGCAGGAGCTTACGAATTAGCCTTAAAATATTCCAAGGAAAGAAAAGCGTTTGGAACAGAAATCAGTAACCATCAAGCTATTGCCTTCAAGTTGGCCGACATGCACACCCAGATTCAAGCAGCTCGTCATTTAGTTTATAAGGCTGCATGGGATAAAGACCAAGGTAACAACTATGACCTTTCAGGAGCGATGGCAAAATTATACGCCTCTCAAGTTGCTATGGAAACGACAGTTGAAGCTGTTCAGATTCATGGCGGTAATGGCTTTGTAAAAGACTACCATGTAGAACGTTTAATGCGTGATGCCAAGATTACGCAGATTTATGAAGGCACTTCTGAAATACAAAAAATAGTAATTTCGAGAAGTGTGTTGAGAGACTAGTTCTTCCTTCATAGAAAAACCCGAAAATCGCATTATCAAAATCTCAGATTTAGGGGTATAAAATTTCGGAATTGAAGATTTTTCTGTGATTTTTTACGATCGCCGTGTTTTTTTGTTGAATTACATGTTAAACCTCATGAATAACTCAACAAAAATGATATTTTTAGAGGCCGTAGTCACTTGAAAAAATGACTTTTCGGGCATAAACCCTCTAACATGGCATTGAAAAAACAAGGATTGTATCTTCCAGAATTTGAACACGATAATTGTGGCGCAGGCTTCATATGTAGTTTGAAAGGAAAGAAGTCAAATGACATCATTCATAAAGCACTTGAGATTCTAGATAAATTAGAACATCGTGGTGCGGTAAGTGCAGATGGAAAAACGGGTGATGGTGCTGGAATTCTTATTGATATTCCCCATGATTTCTTTGTAGCCGAATGTAGTTTCGAATTACCCGAACCAGGTCAATACGCTGTCAGCAATGTCTTTCTTCCTCAAAAAGAGAATCAACGCGATTTTTGCGTTTCCGTATTTGAAGAAAACATCAAAAAACAAGGTCTTCAACTTTTAGGATGGCGAGACGCTCCTGTGAATAGGTCAGTTCCTGGAAGAATCGCCATGGAAACTGAACCCTTCGTTAAGCAACTCTTTATTGCCAAGGAGAATGCCGAGCAAGACGAATTCAATTTCAATTTGAAACTTTTCATTGCTCGAAAAGTCACTGAACATACCATCATCAATTCTAAACTTTCGGAAAGCGGTTTTTTCTACGTTCCCAGTCTTTCGACGAAAATTATCATTTTCAAGGGACTTTTAATGCCCAAAGATATCAGTCTTTATTATAAAGATTTGATGGACCCTAGGGTTGTTACTAGACTTTCATTAGTACATCAAAGGTTCTCGACAAATACATTCCCTACTTGGGATTTGGCTCAGCCCTTTAGATACATGTGCCACAATGGCGAGATAAATACGCTTCGCGGTAATGTTACTAGAATGCGCTCCCGAGAAGAATTATTAGAAAGCGATTGGTTTGGTGAGGAGATTAAAAATATTATTCCTGTTATCCTTCCCGGGAAATCGGATTCCGCAACGATGGATATGGTCGTGGAATTATTATTGATGACGGGCCGCTCATTGCCAGAAGTGATGATGATTTTAGTTCCTGAAGCTTGGGAGAAAAACCCTGATATGTCGGAAGCTAAAAGAGCTTTTTACGAATATCACTCTTGCATGATGGAGCCCTGGGATGGACCAGCTTCTGTTCCTTTTACCGATGGGAATTATATTGGTGCCGTTTTGGATAGAAACGGACTTCGCCCTTCAAGATACACCGTTACCAAAGATGACTATGTGATTATGTCTTCGGAAGTTGGGGTTGTTGATATCGCTCCAGAAAATGTGGAATTCCACGGAAGGCTTGAGCCTGGTAAAATGTTCTTGGTTAATATGGAAGCAGGTCGCATCATTAACGATGAGGAGATAAAAGATGAGATTGCAAAGCGCCATCCATATCAAAAGTGGTTGGATAAAAATCTAGTACACTTAAAGGATATTCCCTATAATGATTGTCCACTTTTCTTAGGAGAAGCATCCTTGGACAAACGCAAAGCCGCCTTTGGTTATAGCTTGGAAGATATCAATACCATAATCCTTCCCATGGGAAAAACCGCAAAGGAACCTATTGGCTCCATGGGATCAGATACTCCCATTGCCGTTCTCTCTGAACGTCCACAATTGATTTACAATTATTTCAAGCAACTGTTCGCTCAAGTCACCAACCCACCTTTGGATGGTATTCGCGAAGAATTGATTACTGACATTAGTCTTACTTTAGGAAGTGACCATAATATTTTCGACTTCTCGGAATTGCATTGCCGAAAACTGAAAATTCAGAATCCGGTAATCTCAAAAGAAGATTTGGATAAAATCAAAAACTATGATGCCAGTCCGGATTATAAAGTAGTATCCATTCCTACCCTATATGAAATAGAAAAAGGACACAATGGTTTGGAAGATGCTTTGGAATCCATTCTAAACCAAGCTTCAAAAGCTGTTGACGAAGGAACCAATATTATCATTCTTTCAGATAGAAATGTTAGCGACAAGCAGGCGCCCATTCCCGCTTTACTAGCTTGTTCATTTGTAAATAGTGGATTGCAAAAACTAGGAAAACGCTCGAAATTAAGTGTTATCGTAGAATCTGCCGAACCTCGTGAGGTCCATCATTTTGCCTTACTTTTTGGATTTGGTGCCAGTGCTATTAATCCGTATTTGGTAAATGAAATCATCGGTGAGCAGATTGAGGAACACGATATTACGGAGTACACCTTCGATGAAGCTATTAAAAATTACAACAAAGCAATCGGAAAGGGTATTCTTAAGGTAATGAACAAAATAGGTATCTCTACTTTGAACTCTTACCGTGGGTCACAACTATTCGAATGTATCGGCATAAATACTAAAGTTGTTGGCAAATACTTCCCGAATACACCTACTAGAATTCAGGGTATTGGTTTGTATGAGATTGAGAAAGAGATCGCCAAACGTCATGCCAAGGCATTTGCCAAAAAAGAAGTTGCAGCCAATTTAGATGTACCCATGGGCGGTGAATATCGCTGGAGACGTGACGGTGAAAAACATATGTTTAATCCATTATCGGTTGCAAAACTTCAAAAAGCTGTTCGTAACAATGAAACAGATAGCTACAAGGAGTTTGCGGAAATGGTCAATGAGCAGTCTAAAAGCCTAATGACCATTCGTGGTTTGTTTGAGTTTTCAAACTATGACCCCATTCCATTAGATGAAGTAGAACCTTGGACGGAAATCGTAAAGCGTTTCAAAACAGGAGCGATGTCCTACGGTTCTATTAGTAAAGAGGCACACGAAAATCTTGCCATTGCCATGAACCGAATTGGAGGCAAAAGTAATTCAGGTGAAGGTGGAGAAGATGCAGAACGCTTTTATAAAAATGCAACTGGTGACTGGCGAAATAGCGCTATCAAACAAGTGGCATCCGGTCGTTTCGGAGTTACTTCCGATTACTTGACCAATGCGAAAGAGATACAAATAAAAATGGCGCAAGGCGCTAAACCAGGTGAAGGCGGACAATTGCCTGGACCAAAGGTAAATCCGGCAATTGCCAAAACGCGAAATTCAACTCCCTATGTCGGATTGATTTCTCCTCCTCCTCATCACGATATTTATTCCATTGAAGATTTATCGCAATTGATTTTCGATTTAAAATCTGCGAACCGTGAGGCGCGAATCAATGTAAAATTGGTTTCTGAAATAGGAGTTGGTACCGTTGCTGCGGGTGTAGCAAAAGCAAAAGCGGATGTTGTATTGGTATCAGGTTTCGATGGTGGCACAGGAGCATCTCCTCTAACCTCATTAAAACATGCAGGTCTTCCATGGGAATTAGGAATCGCCGAAGCGCAACAAACTTTGGTCATGAACGATTTGAGAAATAGAATTGTCTTAGAATGTGATGGACAGTTAAAAACGGGTCGTGACGTTGCTGTTGCCTGTTTATTAGGAGCAGAAGAATTTGGTTTTGCCACTGCACCTTTAGTTGCTTCGGGTTGCATTATGATGCGTGTTTGCCATTTGAATACCTGTCCAGTAGGAATTGCGACTCAGAATCCTGAATTACGGAAGAAGTTCAAAGGTAAGCCTGAGCATGTAGTAAATTATATGTATTTCGTTGCTCAAGAATTACGTGAAATTATGGCCCAACTTGGTTTTAGAACCGTAAATGAAATGGTGGGGCAAGTTCAAAAATTGGACCGCAAGCAAGCCATAAATCACTACAAGGCCAATGGAATAGACTTGACTCCAATTTTGCATCAAGTCGATGTACCTGCGGGGACCAAATTCTACAATACGCAAAAGCAAGTACATGATGTAGACAAGTCAATCGAATTTGAAATTATTGAAAAGGCGAACCCTTCTTTATTTAGAAAAGAAAAAGCGGTGCTAGATTTTCCAATTTGTAATACGGATAGAGCAGTTGGAGCGATAATTAGTAATGAGATTTCTAAAATCTATGGAGCTCAGGGGCTTCCCATAAACACCTTAAAATTGAATTTTACCGGATCTGCCGGACAAAGCTTTGGAGCATTTGCGACCAGAGGTTTGACCATGACGGTAAACGGAAATACGAATGATTATTTAGGAAAAGGGTTATCAGGGGCCAAATTGGTTATAAAAGTACCTGATGGTTCTACAATAATTCCTGAGGATAACGTAATTACCGGGAATGTTACCTTATAT
This sequence comes from uncultured Flavobacteriaceae bacterium, assembly GCA_947500435.1. Lineage (GTDB taxonomy): Bacteria > Bacteroidota > Bacteroidia > Flavobacteriales > Flavobacteriaceae > Maribacter_C. The sequence continues at coordinate 3,662 of CANMRV010000006.1, read as the reverse complement.
GGCGCAACGGCTGGTAGAGCTTATATTAACGGTAAAGCTGGCGAACGTTTTTGTGTTCGTAATTCAGGCGCAAAAACTGTTGTAGAAGGCATTGGCGACCACGGTTGTGAGTATATGACTGGTGGGGTTGCCGTTATTCTCGGTGAAGTCGGGAGAAATTTCGGCGCTGGAATGAGCGGTGGAATCGCCTTCGTTTACGATAAGAACAAAACCTTTGAAAAGAATTGCAGCAAAGAAGGTTTAAACCTTTTAGCAGTTGAAGAAGATCGAGACATCAAACAACTGCGTGAATTGATTGAAAGTCATTATAATTATACAATGAGTCCTTTAGCACAGCGTATTCTTGAAAAATGGGAAGAATGTTTACCTGATTTTGTGAAGGTATTCCCAGAAGAGTATCGTCAAGCTTTGATTCGATTGGAAGAAGAAAAACTACAAACTATATAAGTCGAGACATGGGAAAGATAACAGGGTTTTTGGAATTCGATAGAAAAGTAGAAAGTTACCAAGACGTTGAAAAGCGTGTGAAAAATTATAAGGAGTTTACAGTTCCTATGGAGGAAAAGGAACTTAAAGACCAAGGTGCCCGTTGCATGGATTGTGGTATTCCTTTCTGCCATAGCGGCTGCCCCTTGGGGAATTTGATTCCAGATTTTAATGATGCCGTTTACAGAGGGAAATGGGAAAAGGCCGCCGGAATTTTACATTCGACCAATAACTTCCCAGAGTTCACAGGTAGGCTATGCCCTGCCCCGTGCGAGGAGGCATGTGTCTTGGGAATCAATGAAGACCCGGTATCCATTGAAAACATTGAAAAAAACATTGTTGAAACAGCTTTTGAAAAAGGATGGATTCTTGCTCAACCTCCAGCAACGAGAACTGAAAAGAAAATTGCAGTGATAGGCTCAGGCCCAGCAGGACTTGCTGCCGCGCAACAATTAAACAGAGCTGGACATACGGTCACCGTTTTCGAAAGAGATGAAAAACCAGGTGGATTACTGCGTTACGGAATTCCAGATTTCAAAATGGAAAAACATGTAATTGACCGAAGGCTTGCTGTTTTAGAAGAAGAAGGTATCGAATTTAAATGTGGAGTCCATGTTGGTGTAGACATCAAGGCGGATGTATTACAAAATGATTTTGATGCGATTGTTCTCTGCGGAGGAGCAACGGTAAGAAGAGATCTACCTATTAAAGGCTCGGATTTAAACGGAGTGGTACAAGCGATGGATTTCTTACCACAAAACAATCGAAGAGTTGATGGCGTAAAGAAATTCGATAATGAGATTTTGGCCACAGATAAAGATGTAATTGTAATAGGTGGTGGTGATACGGGCTCAGATTGTATTGGTACCTCTATTCGACATGGCGCTAAATCCGTTTCTAATTTTGAGATAATGCCGATGGGAACTACAGAGCGTCCTGAAAATCAACCTTGGCCTTTCTGGCCTATGCGTCTAAGAACAAGTTCTTCTCATAAAGAGGGAGCTGAGCGATTCTTTAGTATTTCTACAAAGGAATTTGTAGGAGATAAAAATGGAAAGCTTAAAGGTTTAATCACATCAGAAGTAGAATGGATTGCGCAACCAGGTCAACGACCAATTTTAAAAGAGGTTGAAGGAACAGAGAAAGAATGGAAATGCGAATTGGCATTACTCGCAATGGGCTTTACAGGTTCTGAAATGACTATTGCAGAACAGTTAGGTTTAGAAGCGGATAATAGAACGAATATTAAAGCTTCTGAAAATGATTATAAAACAAATGTCTCAGGAGTATTTGTTGCAGGAGACCAACGCCGAGGACAATCATTAATTGTTTGGGCTATTTCAGAGGGCAGACAAGCAGCATACCATGTTGATACTTTTTTAATGGGAGAATCCTACCTTCCATTAAAAGGTGAGGGTGATTTGCCTAGAGTATAAAAAAACCTTAGTCTTTGGTCAATTGACTTCCCCACCAATCTTTATTGGGCTTGAAGTCTTCTGAGAGCACTTTTATTCTATCCTTTTCTAAGGAAGGCCATTTTTCATTCACCAACATTTCGTGGCGCTCGGCTGCTAGCTTCGCATTAAATTTGGGGTCTAGTTCTGGCATCTTGGCATTAACATCCTTTAACCAGTTCATCAAATTTTCACTCATTTCCTGGGCGACTAAAGAATGCTCCTCGATTATATTATTTTCCTCTCCAATATCAACGTCGAGTTTATAAAGTTCTTCCCTTCCATCTTCCCAATAGTGAATTAACTTCCATCCATTTTCTTGTATAATGGATGAGGGTTCACCCCCTTGATTTCCATAATGCGGATAATGCCAGTATAGAGGTCGGTCCATTTCTATTTCCCCACCTTCCAACAAAGGCTTTAAACTTATGCCATCAATATGCTGATTAGGTAATAAATCAATATCTGCTAAATCTAAAATTGTAGGATAGAAATCAGTACCCGTCACAGGATGGTTATTTTCAGTTCCATTATTTTTTAACCATGGTACTTTAATAAAATAGGGTTCGCGAATTCCACCTTCCCATTGGTATCCTTTCCCCCCTCTTAAAGGCAGGTTAGATGTGGAAAAAGAATCACCGGAAGCTACCCCTCCATTATCAGATGTGAATACCACAATAGTCTCATTATCTAAATTTTGCATCCTTAATTCTTCTAAAACAACTCCCACTGCATCATCCATACTTTCAACTAGTCCTGCGTAAATAGGGTTATCCTGTTCTTGCCGAATAGGAAGTACTGTTTCCATTATATAACCACTTTCAGCTATTCCATTTTTGACAGCTTTTTCTTGGTATTTTTTCCATTTGGAATTTGTTGTTTGGATAGGACCATGAACAGCATAAAAAGAAAGAAAGGCAAAAAAACTGGAATCTTTATGCTTTCTTATAAATGAGGCCGTCTCTTTTGCTAAACGCATTGAAAGGTTTTCGCCTTCTACTTGGTTCTCCAATTTGGGGTTTTCCCAAGGTGAAAAATAGCCTCCAATCGGACTTCCTTTATCCCAGCCGCCAACATTGATATCAAATCCGTGATCTTCCGGCCACGAACCTTCTTTTCCTAGATGCCATTTACCTGCATAAAAGGTCTTATACCCCGCTTCCTTCATTGTTTCAGCAAGGGTTATATCTTCTTTCGGCAAATCATGCACATAATCCGCGGGAAGTAATTTGTCATGCCTACCATGGTCTCGCCATTGAGTTCCTGTTTTAGCGCCTATCCAGTCCGTTATTCCATGTCTTGCTGTAAACTTACCGGTCATAACACTTGCTCTTGACGGACTGCAGACTCTACTGGCAGCATATCCTTGGGTAAATATCATACCCCCCTTGGCCAGCCTGTCAATATTGGGGGTTTCGTAATACTTACTTCCTGTAATACCTAAGTCCATCAAACCCAAATCATCTACTAGTATAAAAACTACGTTTGGTTTTTTCTTGACAGTCTGTGATTCTTGTTGGCAACCGATAGTAAGAAATAGGAGGGAAATGAGTAAAAGAGTATAATATTTAGAAAACATCATTTTGGATTTACTCAAATATAGTAAAAAGGTGATTTGAATATTTTCTGGTAGATTCACCGCATAAAAAAAAGGTCCCCCATATTTCTATGAAGGACCTTTCGAAGAAGGCGGCTACCTACTCTCCCACTTGGTGTAGCAGT
>CANMRV010000005.1 GCA_947500435.1 uncultured Flavobacteriaceae bacterium | reverse complement strand
CCATCTTCATATCTTAAATACCAGATCAAACATGTTCCGGCCCCGGCTCCGTCGAAGTTTACTCCTTCTACTGCTTCTAGCGTTGGAGGAAGACCTAAGATCTTTCCTTGGTCATCCGTAATTACAAAGGTTCTATTGGTCCCTGAACGGTCACCACTAAGTGATAGTCCGGATACCATGTCAGGAGTTCCATCTATATCGAATGCAAAAGGTCCACCTACTAGTTCACCAGCTTCTGGTTGACTTCTGTAAACACGTACATTGTCATCGGATAAATCATAGGTTCCCACTAAATCTTTAAGGGCGTTGTTGCCAGGCTCCAATCCTTCAAGACCATCGGCATAACTCAAGTGCCAGATCAGACATACTCCTGCTCCTGCTCCATCAAAGTTTACTGCCTCTGGTGCTGGTGGAAGACCTAAAATCTTACCTTCTTCATCAGTAACCACCCATTGAGAGTTTGGACCGACAGCACCTTCAACACTTACTTTACTTACATTATCAGCCTCACCATCACCAACACATAAGTGGAATGGGTCTTCATTCAATGTACCGCCATCTACCATTATAGTAGTATCTTGTGCGGACATATATTGTCCGACAAACAAGCTGAAAAACGCAAGTGCGAACATCGACCACTTCACTCGAGCCGATTTGTCATTTGCGAATTCGTTTAAAAGTAATTTTTTTTTCATCTTTTTCATTTTTTAGATTATTAAACAAACTAAGCCATATATTATCTGTGAAAGGTCACAAAATCATAAACTTTAAAATTAATCCTGTTAGGATTTTGTGATATTTTCGACTAGTTCCTAGTTATGCCTTAGGGCAACATCAATGTATAAGGCAGTTTAGAGGATAAATACTGCTTTTTATCTTTTTTGAATTGGCCGTGATGTTTATGTGATACTTTTTAACTTCTTTCGTAACCTAATTAATTATGAAGCAAATACTTATCATAGAAGATGATCCAGAAATCATAAAATTGCTGGAAATACATCTCACCGACCTTATTTACGCTACTGCAAAAGCAATGGATGGAGAAGTTGGGCTCCAAATGGCTTTGGAGAACGACTATGATCTTATTTTACTAGATCTTACCCTGCCAACCATGGATGGTGTTACTATTTGCAAAAAGCTTCGCGAGAAAAAGAATACTCCCATAATCATGCTTACAGCGAAATCGGAGGAAATCGATAGGGTTTTAGGTTTGGAAATGGGAGCTGATGATTATATCACAAAACCATTTAGCATCAGGGAATTATTAGCCCGGGTTAAAGCTGTAATGCGCAGAACTGATTCTGCTAAAGTTGAAAAACAGAATTCTTCGGCGATTTCCGCTGAGGGCCTCCTCATAGATATTGATCGCAGAAAAGTGGTTTTAGATGATAAAAAAGTAGAATTATCCCCTAAAGAGTTTGAACTTTTGGTGTTAATGGCTTCTAACCCTGGTAGAAATTATAGTAGGACGGAATTGTTAGATATGATTTGGGGATATAATTTTGAAGGTTATGAGCATACTGTAAATTCTCATATCAATAGATTACGGGCTAAAATCGAGTCAGATATGGCAAACCCCACCTATATCTTAACCACTTGGGGCGTAGGTTATAAGTTTAACGAAGATATCGCTGTATGAGTACGACACCAAAAACACTGACTCCAAAATTAGTCAAGAAACTCTGGCTGGCCTTTATTTTGCTAGTAGTTATGATGGGAATATCCTATGTTGGCATAACTGGGTATTTTGCAAATAAACACAATCAAGAGACTACGCAGCGTCTTAATGCAGATGTTGCCAATCACGTTATTGCTGAGAAGTTTCAAAATGCTTCTCCATTTTTAGAAGATGGAAGCGTTAATAAGCCACTTTTCGGTGATTTAATGCATGATATGATGGCCGTTAATCGAGGTATAGAGGTGTATCTTTTGAATGACCGTGGTGAAATCCTCTATTCCGTAGTCCTAGATCCCAACGATAAAGATGCTACCAAGAGTGTTTCTTTAGCACCTATCGAATCATTTATTGCCGATAAAGGAGAGAATTTCATTTTAGGGGATGATCCAAGATCCCCTGAGGAGCAAAAAATATTTTCCGCAGCACCTTATTCAGTGGATGGAAGAAGTGGGTTTGTTTACATTGTGCTTGCAGGGAAAAAATTTCAAGAAGTCAGTAGTACCTTGATGGGACAATACTTTGCGAGACTTGGATTGGGAGCAACTTTGTTAACCACCATATTTGCTGCTATTATCGGACTTTTGGCTATTTGGTTTTTAACCAAAAACCTTCGTGTGATTACGAGTACAGTACGTCGCTTTAGTGAGGGAGACTTAACTGCTCGCATTGAGAATCCTGATTCGTCTGACATCTCAATATTCGCAAATTCCTTTAATGAAATGGCGGATACCATTACAGGGAATATTGATAAAATGCAATCAGTTGATTTATTACGTAGGGAATTGATTGCTAACGTCTCGCACGATTTGAGAACACCGTTGGCTATTTTGAAAGGGTATATTGAAACACTTCAAATAAAAAGGGACTCACTTTCCGAAACAGAAAAACAAGAATACCTTCAAATCACACACGACAACGTAGATAAGCTCTCAAAACTCATCAACCAGTTATTTGAATATTCGAAATTGGAGGCTGAACAAGTTACACCAGTTAAAGAGCCTTTTTCAATTACAGAGCTTTCGCATGATCTTATTGCAAAGTTCAAGGTAATCGCCGAGCAAAAGCAAATAGAATTGAAGTTGGATAATCCAAAGGAAAACAATATGGTTTTTGCTGATGTAAGTTTAGTAGAAAGGGCGCTACAAAATCTTATTGAAAATGCTATAAAGTACACTGAACCAAAAGGTAAGGTTACACTTTCATTATATAAAAAAGGGAAAAATGTTGAAATAAATATAACGGATACTGGAACTGGAATTCCTGTAAACGAGCAACCCTTTATTTTTGACCGTTACAAGCAAGTTGATAAAAGCGCTAAAAAACAAGGGTCGGGATTAGGTCTTGCCATTGTGAAAAAGATTATGGAATTACACGATACCACAATTACCGTATTAAGTAAGCCAAAAGAGGGTAGTTCTTTTATTTTCAAGCTGCCCGCATACCAAGTTTAAATTTTAAGACTATGAAAAAGAAAGCCCCTGTTGTTGTTTGCAGGGGCTTTTTGATTTATAGTCCGTTTATAAAACTACCGTAGAGGTCTTTAAACTGATACCCCTCGGAGAACCTATTCTTACTTAGTTTTTTGTTGGCAACCAATCCCCATAATACCATTTCCTTCAAGAAATAAGTATCTTGCTTCGGAAAATCAGGCTGGTGCTCTTTCAACAATTGATTTAACTCAGGAATACTATCCAATGTTCTTTTGTATTCCTCATCCGTGAAGTCATCTAACAATTCGAAACCTTCGCCTTGAAAAAACCAATGTAGAAGTTCATCATAGGGAGTTTCTTCATCTTTGCGTTCCAACTTATTGATTTTAGGGAAGTATTCTGGAAATAAAGATTTCACAGCATCATCAATCAATATGGCTGCAACACCATCGGCTCCCTCCTGCTCTCCTTCATATACCAATTCGATTTTACCTGTTATTGCAGGAATCACTCCTAAGAAATCACTCAATCGAACCATTGTAGAATCTGCTCCTGTTAACAAGGCTCTTCGTTCAGCAGTACTCAATAGATTTTCAAAAGCCGTAATACTTGTTCTTGCACTAACACCACTTTTGGCATCAACATATTCACTATTTCGAGCTTCAAAACTGATTTGCTCCAATAAATCCTTAGCGATATCAGGTACGTAAATGGCATCGGTTTGTCTTGAGTCAAGATTTGCTTCTTGCTCCGTAATCTTACGAGCGGTTTCAATATCATCAGGATAATGCGTCAAAATCTGTGACCCAATCCTATCTTTTAGAGGAGTTACAATACTTCCCCTATTCGTGTAGTCTTCCGGATTTGCTGTAAATACAAACTGTAAATCCAATGGAAGACGCAACTTGAATCCGCGAATTTGAATATCACCTTCTTCTAAAATATTAAAGAGTGACACCTGAATACGAGCTTGTAAATCCGGTAGTTCATTGATAACGAAAATACAGCGGTTTGCCCGTGGAATCATTCCGAAGTGAATCACTCTATCATCGGCGTATGATAGTTTGAGATTTGCAGCTTTTATAGGGTCTACATCGCCAATCAAGTCTGCGACTGTTACATCAGGAGTAGCCAATTTTTCATAAAAACGATTATCTCTATGAAGCCAGGAAACAGGGGTTTTATCTCCTTTTTCTTTAATCAACTCCATCGCATAACGGGACATCGGTTTCAAAGGATCATCATTAATTTCCGAACCTTCCACAACCGGAATCCATTCATCCAAAAGACCAATCATCAGTCGTGCAAGTCTTGTTTTGGCTTGTCCCCGTAATCCTAATAAATTAATATTATGGCGGGAAAGAATTGCTCTCTCCAATTCTGGAATTACCGAATTCTCATAGCCCCAAACCCCTGTAAAGGAATCTTCGCCTTTTTTAATACGTTCCCGAAGGTTATCCCTGAGTTCGTCTTTGATACTTTTGGTTTGGTAACCCGCTATTTTAAGTTCTCCTAAAGTGGAGATTTCTTTGTGGTTTAATTTCATATTTTTTTTAGCAATTTTATACTTATCGAATGTCAGTCCGAGCTTGTCGAGGACCTTCTTTCTTTTTACTTCGTACCTCGTACTTTACTTTAATCTTTTCCGTCTATTATTCTCGTAATCCTCAAAAATCATTTCTCCTAACCCCTTCAACCCTGTAAAGAAGGCTTTGCCTTTGTTGGCTTCCGTGAAATGCCGTATAAACTGCATTAAATAGGGGTCTTGGGCAATCATGAATGTTGTTATCGGGATATGTAGCTTCCTTGCCTGTCGTGCCATATTGTAGCACTTCTCTACAATATAATCATCGAGGCCTACACTGTTCTTATAATAATTACCATCTGGAAGTCTGAGACAACTAGGCTTTCCATCGGTAATCATAAAAATCTGTTTGTTGGTGTTTCGCTTTCTCCGAAGCATATCCATAGCCAGCTGTAAACCTGCGACGGTATTCGTGTGATAAGGACCTACTTTTAAATAGGGCAAATCTTTGATGGGAATGGGCCAAGCATCGTTTCCGAAGACCAAAATATCAAGAGTATCTTTTGGATATCGAGTGGTTATCAATTCTGCCAAAGCCATGGCCACTTTTTTTGCTGGAGTAATTCTATCCTCTCCATACAAAATCATACTATGGCTAATATCAATCATTAATACCGTGCTCATCTGAGCCTTGTATTGTGTGTCTTCAACGACCAGGTCTTCTTCCGTTAGATTAAAACTTCCAATGCCATGATTGATTTGTGCATTTTTTAAACTCTCGGTCATTGAGATGTTTCCTAAATCGTCACCATAGCGGTATTCCCGCATATCGCCCGTATGTTCGTCTCCTTGTCCTGATTTACCTGTTTTGTGATTTCCAGCTCCGCTACGCTTTAGTTTTCCAAAGATTTGGTCTAAAGCTCTTTGGCGAATGATACGTTCCATTTTTGCAGTAATCGAAATAGTCCCGTTACCATCACCGTCCTCGCCATTTTGCCCTTCTTCGCCCATTTCGCCACCACCATCTTCGAATTCCTCACGAATATATCCTTTGGCTTTAAGGTCTTCGATAAAATCATCAATGGTATAATTCTCATCGGTAAGTTCATACTCCTTGTCCAATTCGCGCAACCAATCAATCGCCTCATCAAAGTCACCCGAAGTGTGTGTGATAAGTTCCTGAAAAATGTCAAAAAGTTTTTCGAAGGGACTTTGTTCCGGAGCTTCATAAGTGGTGAAGCGGAATCCTTTTCTCATATCCATAGCCATACCATAAAAATACGGCTTTTAACAAAAGAGGTATTGCGTTTTAGCGAAAACTTAACGCTTCGCGGAAATTCCAAATGCTATGGTGTAAATTCGTACTAGTATGTCGCAATCACATCTTCAAAAACAATGCATCGGATTTCTGAATACGCCTCCACTTTGGCAAAACGAGCAATTCGGGATTCGACAATTTGAATTTCCGGAAATCGATTTACGTACGTTTCAACCAACAGCTATTCCAGAACGCATACGATTGGGCCACCAAATGGAATATGTATGTAAGCAATTATTAGCGCATTCTAACAAGTACGAAATTCTACTGCACAACCTACCCATAAGAGATGGGAAAAGAACAATTGGAGAAATCGATTTTATCCTTAAGGATATTCAGACGGAGAAGCTGCTCCATATCGAACTTACGTACAAATTCTATATTATCAATCCCGAGATTTCGGAACCCATTCATCAATTAATGGGTCCCAATCGGCGTGATATGTTCTTTACTAAGATGGAAAAGATAAAGAATGAACAGTTCGAACTATTACATTCAAATGAAGGTGCTAAAGCATTAGATGACAATACTATAGATCACTCAAAAATTTCACATCAAACCTGTTATAAAGCGCAGCTCTTTGAGCCCTATGGAAGCAATCCTGTAAACATAAGACCGTTGAACACCAATTGCTTCATGGGCTATTGGTTACGATTTGAAGACTTCAAAACAGCGGATTTTAAATCCTATGAATTTTATATTCCCTATAAATCACAGTGGGTGATAGCACCGCACGAAAATGTACAGTGGTCAACCCATTTCGAAACCCTTATGGATATTAATCTTCGTATGCTAGAGGAAAATGCGCCTATGGTTTGGATGAAAAAATCTGAAACGGAGTTTGAGAAGTTCTTTGTCGTTTGGTGGTGAAGGGAGGTAAAAAGTACGAGGTACGAAGTTGGAAGTACGAAGTTGGAGTTACAAGGTTAAAAGTTCTAAGCATACTATTTAAGGCTTCAATTTGTAACTATTTATCTAAATTGCCGTCATATTCACATCAATCAAATCATCAATCATGTCTTCTACTAAATCACCTAGAATTGAAATTATCGATGCCCTTCGTGGTTTCGCACTAGCTGGAATATTAATCTGCCACATGGTGGAACAGTATATTGGTGCTGGGGCGCCAAGAGTTCACTATGAAGCAGTAAGTTCGGGCCTAGCAGACCAAATCATCGACGGATTTATAGGCATTCTCCTTAGAGGAAAGTTTATCGCTTTGTTTTCCTTTTTATTCGGACTCAGTTTCTTTATTCAAATGGACAATGGCGCAAAGAAAGGCATCGCCTATGGCGGAAGGTTTCTCTGGCGTTTGATACTGCTGCTGCTGATTGGTTATGTCCATAGCTTATTTTATCGGGGAGATATCCTTACCATTTATGCCATGCTTGGTATATTCCTTATCCCCTTTTACAAACTGAATACGAAATGGGTATTGGTTTTCTCCGGACTATTGTTTCTAGGACTTGGCCGATATATCATTTTTTATCTCACCAATGGAGAGCATCTTTTTTTCGATGTAGACCCTACGGATATGGAGTCACCTCGAATAGCAGAATATTATGATATACTCAAAAATGGAAGTCTTTGGGAGGTTTTCGCCACCAATAGTTGGGAAGGCCATCTCGATAAAATGAACTTCCAATACGGCGCCTTTGGAAGAGGGTATTTCACCTTTGCTTTCTTTCTCATTGGCCTATATGTTGGAAGGTCAGGCTTTTTTAAACATTTTAGAGAAGAACGAAAGTTCACCAAAAAAGTACTGATTGGGTCGCTAATTTTGTTAGTCGTCTCCATTGGTATAACGGCTGGAGCATTTATCAGTATGGGGCAAGAAGGAAATATTAATAGTTGGTTAGGAATGGTTGGACTTTCAGGAATGGATATGGCCAATTTAGCCATGACACTAATCTACATTGCCTTATTTGCCGTACTCTATCGCAAAGTAAAACCTGAAAGATGGCTTGAGAAATTGGCTCCCTACGGTCGAATGGCACTCACCAATTATGTACTACAAAGTGTCATAGGTACGGCACTACTCTATGGTTGGGGACTTGGTTATCTAGGGGAAATTCCAAATACGTATACCTTTTTAGCAGCCATTGTTCTCATCATACTTCAAATTTGGATCAGTAAATTGTGGTTACAACACTTTAACTATGGACCATTAGAATGGCTCTGGAGAAGTCTTACCTTTTTCAAGGTTTTTCCGATGCGAAAGAATTGAAAAGTACGAGATACGAGGTTTGAAGTATTAAGTCATCGACATCAATCTAACTTTTTACTTAGTACTTTGTACTTTGTACTTTGTACTTTGTACCTCGTACCTCCAACTTGTGTTTATTCAAAAGTATAACTAGTCCTATTAACCTCCGTCAGCCGAAAATACCCATGCGCATAATTCTCCGGATTCGTAAGATTGATACAATTCCCTTTGACGGATACCGGTGTAGCTTCGAATAGTCCAACACCACCGATTTGGTCGGTTAGAATATCTATGTAATTGTAGAATGCTTCTGATACACCATACATCTCAATGTCCAATACATCGCCAGCGGCAAAAGGCTGCCGCACATCGGTTTCGTCATCACTTTCTTCGATTTCATACCACCAATCGATTTCGTTTCCATTTACAAACTCATCATCGCCTACCTCAAAATCCGGGAGTAGTTCGCCTTGTTTTTGGAATTTAAAAAAGTAATAGTTCCCTTCCTCCGGAGGGTCTGTAAATACGATATGTGCTTCTAATATTTCATCATCAAAACCATCTTCCACATCTTGGAAAATATCGGTGATTTCAGGAACGGCCATCAAGGTTTCTTGTGCACTATACATTTCCCCATTGTGGATGATTTCCAAGGTATAGGATTGTCCGATTATGGGAACAAAGCTTGAAGTTGCATATTCCCCATTATTCTGGTCCGCAAAAATGAACTCTGCTCCACTGGAATCATTCGTCACTTTTACAGAAGCCCCAGTAACGGCTGTATTGCTCGTAGTATCGAAAAAAGCAGAAGAATTGCTCAGGCGAATCGTTTGTTCATTTCCCGTCGTGCCTTTTTCCCAGTCCAAGGATGCTTCCACAACAAGTCTGGTGGGAGCGTTCTGTACGGGGACATCGATAACATCTTCGCAGGAAGCAATTAGTATCGTAAATACAAGTGCAGTAAATTTTATATATCGGTTCATTTTCTTAGAATTTAAAATTATAGGTTAAGGAGGGTACGATGCCAAAAATCGCAGTACGCGTAGCTTCGTTGGCTCCGGTTTCTACATTTTGGCCAAAGGATATCGAAGCGGCATTTTTTCGGTTGTAGGCATTATAGATCCCGAGGACCCACTCCCCTTTCAATCTGTTGTTTGGTTTTCGATTCGGTTTGTAATTGACCGAAAGGTCCAGGCGATGATAAGCGGGTAAGCGGTCTGAGTTTCTATCGGCATAGCTTGCCACAGATATTCCCTCGTACTCGTATTGTCCGTTGGGATAGGTAACCGGCCTCCCCGTCTGGAAAACAAGATTCGCCCCAAAACTAAATTTATCATTCAAACGATAGGCCCCGGAAATGGAAATATCGTGGGAACGATCATAGGGCGTATTATACCATTCCCCATTGCTGATTCCCAATCCGCCTGCTGGACCGCCGGGTGTGCGTTGTTCTGATTTGGACAAGGTATAGGCAATCCATCCTGTGAGTTTGCCTTCGTTTTTACGGAGTAACAATTCGAGTCCGTAGGCTCTGGATTCGCCATTTAGAATTTCGGTTTCGATGGTGTTCTGTCCGATTAAATCGGAACCGTCGATATAGTCGATACGATTGTCCGTGGTTTTGTAATAGATTTCCGCTTCCAAGGAATAGACCTTATCTGTGAAATTTCGAAAATACCCTAGGGCATATTGATTGGACAATTGGGGTTTGATAAACTTTCCACTGGGTGTCCAAACATCTAATGGTGTCGCCGAAGAGGTATTGCTTAACAGATGAATGTATTGGGCAGCTCTGGAAAAACCAGCTTTTATAGAAGAAACTTCATTCAGCTCATAGGCCAAGGCAAGTCGGGGTTCGAAATTACCAAAGGTTTCAATCGCATCTCCCTTTTCGTAATCGGTTTCGCCAATGGCCGTTCCGCGTTCGTAAATGCCCAAAGTGGGATTGTACACAACGGGCTGATTATTCGCATAATCGGTTAAGGCCTGTCCTCCCAATCGGGAGAAAGCACTATACCGCAGTCCGTATTGAGCGGTCAGCTTTGAAGTCAATTTGTGTTCTGCACTTACATATACGCCACTTTCAAATGCCTTTTTACGGTCTAGCTTTAATGGGTTTACAGCAGAAGTCTCCGAAGTCGGACGAATCTGCCCTGGGTCAAAATCATAGTAAATACCACTTGCTCCGAAATCCAATTTAAACTTGTCGCTGAAATAGTATTTCAGGTCATACTTGAGGTTGTAATTGTTAATGGAAGACAACCAATCGAACTGCGCTACACTCAAATCAAGCTTGTAATCATACTTACTTACGATAGCTGACAGGTTCGAAAACAGCTTGTCATTAAAGATATGGTTCCAACGAAGGTTTCCTGAGGAGTTTCCATAACTGGCACCAAAACTACCGCCAATGTCGAAATTATCACGACCAAAGTAGCCAGAGAGGAAAAGTTTATTATTTTGGTTGATGGCGTAATTGGTCTTCAAATTCAAATCGTAGAAAGCCGCACTATTCTTTTCTCCCGCTGCCTTTAAAATCAAATCCGCATACGAACGGCGCCCGGCAATTAAAAAGGAACCTTTGTCTTTAAATAAAGGTGCCTCTGCCGTAAGTCGACTTGAAATAATGCCCAAACCTCCTGTCAAAGCAAACTTTTTATTGTTGCCATCTTTTTGACGGACATCCAATACCGAAGACACCCGACCCCCAAAGCGTGCGGGAATACCGCCTTTGTACAATTTCACATCTTTGATGGCATCGGCATTGAAGACCGAAAAGAAACCGAACATATGTGAAGTATTGTAAATAATCGCCTCATCGAGTAGGACCAAGTTTTGGTCTTGCGCCCCACCACGGACATGAAAACCACCTGAACCTTCGCCATTATTGGTAACACCGGGTAACATTTGTAGGGACTTTAAAATATCAACCTCCCCCAAAAACACAGGCATTTGCTTTACGGTCGAAATATTCATTTTTACCGTACTCATTTCAGGCTTTTTCAAAATCGCCCGTTCAGGCTCTTCTGCGGTAACCACTACCTCTTCCAATTGGGTAGAGAATTCTGAGATTTCAAAATCGAGTTTTTGGTTGGTAGTAAGGGCAACCTCCTGACTGATCTCTGAATAACCTAAATAGGAAATCGTCAGGGTATAGTTGCCCTCGGGGGCCGTTATCGAATAAAAGCCGTATTCGTTGGTAATGACCCCAATGGTCGTACCCTTTAAGAACACCGAAGCCCCAAAAAGGGTTTCGCCATTGCTTTTGTCGGTTATCGTACCATTCAGTGTATAGCTCTGCGCTAGTGCAGTTGAACTTAGGAGTAAAAAGAAAAGCCAAGAGCCAAAGGCCAAGAGCTTTTTAGAGTTTCGTTTTTTCATTGATGATGTTGTTTAATTGTCCTGCCCGACCCTATGGGCAGGTTTTCCAAATTAGAGACATCGCTAAAAGTTGAGGGTTGCACGCTACCGAACAATTAAGAAAATTTTGGCAATGTCTACTGCGGACAAAGCTATAGTGACAAGGGTATACGGTTCGTTGACTTAAGTTAAGAAAGGCGGAAAAGGAAATTGTTCGTAAAGCCTTTACTTAATTTGTATCAGAATTTACAACTGTTAAAAACTATGTATAAGTTGTTGATTGGTAGGGTTTTTCTGCTTAAATAAAAATGTTATGTTTATTGAGATTTTAAAAGCCAGATATAGTTAATAACTATATCAGCTTGTTGGGCAACATTAAAAGAAGACAGTGCAAAAAATTGAATACGGAGATATAAACAAATTTTTTGTTTCGATTGGATTAGTTCTAATTGGACTTGCTATAGTATCGCCATATCTATACTTAAAAGAAGACTTTGGAATTTATTTGAGCCAATCTGATTTTAATGACTTACAAGAATCCGCAAAAGAATTAGTCGTTGACAAGCAAAATAAAGTAAAGAAACTTCAAAATCTATTTTTTTGTATACCAATTATTCTCTCAGCTTTGGGCAGTCTTTTTCTAACAGTTGGTCTTTATCGTTGGTTCAAAAGACAAACAAAAATTGATGAGAAATTTGACAGGGAATTGGACAAATTGAATCTTGAAATAAAGTCATTAACGACAGAGGAACGTGAAGAGAAAGTGAAATTAGAAGTTCAAGAAATAGAACTGGAAAAAAAGGCGGAACCGAATGAAATTCAACAAAGGGTTTTCAATAAATATATAGCAGTCGAAGAATCTATTACTGAAATTTTCAAAAATTATAGTTCTCAAAATTTCGAGATTTTATCCCAACAGAAAATGGGAAATAAATTTGAAATTGATATTTTGTTAAGAGCTAAATCAAAAGGATTTGCGGATAGAATTGTTGAAATCAAATACTTCAACGATAAAATAAGTGAGTCGATAATTAAATCAACTCTTCATAGATTAAGTTCATATGTGACTTATTATAAACAAGCGACCAACAAAGTAGTAGTTCCAATTTTAATAATCGTTTATCATTTAGATAAAGTCGGTAGAAACGGACTACTTGGAGCAGATGTAATGATAAATAGTAGAAAATCAGATTTTCCGAATTTAAGAAGACTTAAAACACAATTTCTCGAAGAGAATTCGATAGACAAATTTGACGTAAAAAAAGTATTGAAAAGATAAATAACGTTGCCCAAAAATGTATATAAAAAATAGCGAAAGTCATTGCTAACACTAAGGTTTGGGCATTTTTGAAAAGTCACCGAATTTTTAAATTTGACGATTTTCAATAAAAAATATAAATAGTAAAATTTAAAAATTTGGCTTGTGTTTATCCGAAAAGTAATCGTTCATTTTTAGCGCTACTTTTCATATACAGAGCCGTTGACCACGATTTGAAAAAAAGGAAATCGAATGACATTTGAACAGGCTTTAAAAATAAAGTTGGAGCATAATAGCGAAGTTTCTTCCAAATCATACCGAGTTTGTCCGAACCCAAAAACGGACACTAAAGGATATAATGACTTTATGGCTGAACTGCAAAAATCAAGAACTCTGACGGATAAAGATGCCAAAAAATATTCGACAAATATGGACTTTGAAATATTGGAGGGACATTACTACTAACAAAGTACTAACTAATCAATGAAAAAAATAGCTATTAGCAAAAGAGAGCGCAGAATAATGATTGTTTTAATGTCGATAAATTTATTTGCTCTTTTTGTGAACTATTTTGGAATGTCACCAAAATTCGATTTGAAAGACAATTACGCAAGTAATATTGGAAGAGACGAGGCATTTATATTAACCGACGCAGGAACAACATATCTGACTGGAGCAAGGAATGTTTATAACGTGAAATTGTATAACTGGAAAAGCACAAAAGCGTTTTGGCCATTTACCGAGTATTATATAGAAAAGAACAAATGGGTTGATAACAGCCAGCAATATCCGAACTTGGAAAACAAAAAAGAATATTACTCTGAATCAAGATTTCGCGGAATCTTTGCCGACTTTGACCATACTGAATTTCTTGTTTATACTTTGTTGATTTTTGGAATTGTAATAGTGAGAAAGTTATGGTAAAAAACTGTGGCCAACAAGGTATAACTGCAATTACGGCGGATTCGACTACGTCCGAATCCACTCGGAAATGCTAAGGACTGTGCTAAACCGAAAACTAACTCATATTAGTACACAATTTAGGAATCAATACTCTTTACAATTATGGAAAATGTTTTTAATAAAGAATCAATCGAAAAAACTTCAATTAATATTTACATTAAATATCATTATTTAGACATCGATGAACTAGCAAATCTGCTGTTTAAATTTGATTTGTTCTATAAAAGAGTTTTAGCTCAAAGCTTTCCTGTGTATTATTCCGAAAAATATCAAGTAGCCTTTAGAAATTTTTTTGAAATAGAACAAATTAACACTGGAAATTCAATAAGGATAAAGCTAAAAGAAGGTTGGAAACCTGAATTTAAAATTAAAGATTCTGAATTAAGAATTGAAATACCCAAATTATTAGGTATACCGGCTATAATATTATACGCTTTATTCATTAGTGGACAAAAGATTTTGGATATCCAAAATACTCGTCTAGATAATGAATTAAAGAAATTGGAAATCGATATTAAGAAGATTGAGCTCTATGAAAAAATCAGTAAGCAAATTGAAAGTAGAGATTTACTGCCTAAAAAAATAGATGATTCAGATTTTTTGGGAAGATTCGAAAAGTTTGAGTTAAGCCAAGAAGCTGATGATATAACTGGACACCTTAAATATAAAGAGGCATTTCATTATGTAGAGATAAATGGGATTCCTATTAAGGATGAAAATAAAAAATAAAACTGGGGACAACCCTGGCTAGAAGAAATATTGCAACTCGCCTACTTCCGAAAATCCTTGCGGATTTTCAGTTTGGTGCGTACTTGCAAAGTTAAGTGCCGAACCACGCAACTACTCATAGCCGAGACCGCCGTAACCATTAATTACAAAAAATGTATAGTACTAAAATAAAAGCTTTTGCTGAAGTTGATAGTTTTAGCGCCGAAAAGCAATTTGAAGCAAATATTAAAAAGCATATTGAAGCTCAATCAAAAGAATATATTTTAGGTGTAGACGAAGACGAATTCAAGGAATATATGCAAAGTGAATATTCTGTTGAGCCATTAAAAGTTTATAAGGAAAGTGAACGCATTGATAAACCAACAATACGAAAAGAAAAATTCACGAGTAGAAGTTATAGAGAGCATGAATATGAAAAGGACGTATATTATTTTACTGTTCACTATAAGTTTACAGGTTCATCTGTCCTTTTCAAGATTCGACCGAGCAGCTGGACAATGACGACCTATGAAATTAGTGTTAATGATGCTAAAAAAGAGGTAACTTTATCTTTTAAAATCTACGAACAAGACGCAGAAAAATTCAAAAGAGAAAAAGCTGGAATTTATAGTTCTGCTTTTACCAATCTAGGAAATGTAAATGTTTTCGCGAACCAATGGAATTCAAGAGTAAATGGAATAGTTAATCGAATGTTCAAGCAAACAAAAGATAAATTTCTTAAAGAAAATGACTTCTTTACTGCAATTAACATTTCAACAAATTCCAATACAGAATCCATTTTTACTGTCCCTTCCATTAAAAAGGCAATAATTCCTCAACCAAAAGTGGGTAAGGGAAAAGAATTTTCTTCAGCGCCTACAATGGCTAAAAAAATGTACGCTGATATTCTAAAGGTAATTTATGATGCAGGTAAAAGCATGGAAAAAAAACCTGCTTTATATAGTGGCAAGGACGAAGAAGGCCTACGAGACCAATTTTTGTTCATTCTTGAAACAAGATATGAATCAGTAACCGCAACAGGAGAAACTTTCAATAAAAAAGGAAAAACTGATATCATCTTAAAGTATTCGGAAGATAGTTCAAATGTTTTTGTTGCAGAATGTAAATTTTGGAAAGGAGCAAGCGAGTTTCACAAAGCAATAAACCAATTATTTGATAGATATTTAACTTGGAGAGATTCAAAGGTGGCCTTAATTTTCTTTGTAACAAATAAGGATTTTTCAAAAATCATCTTGA
Organism: uncultured Flavobacteriaceae bacterium; assembly: GCA_947500435.1. GTDB lineage: Bacteria > Bacteroidota > Bacteroidia > Flavobacteriales > Flavobacteriaceae > Maribacter_C. The sequence continues at coordinate 623,788 of CANMRV010000005.1, read as the reverse complement.
CAGCCGATAAAGAATGTGAAAAGCATGAATATTTTGTTTCACGCAAAGAAAAAAATGGAGAATCTTCGTTTAGTTATAAGTTTAGATTACCAAATGACAAGGATAAGGAAGTATATTTGGAGCTAATTTTATTCCATTTCGACGAAAATAACTAAATGGTAACAAAACCTACAAACAATACGGGCTTCTCCCCCCCCCCAGCTACCGCTAGGCTGTGACTAGTGTCGTCCCGAGTAAGCAATTAGACCAAAAAAGTCCTAATCAGCAATACCTTTCTAAAACTTTCTTTTATCTCGCCAAGTATTGGAGTAATCAGTCCAATTTTATAAATCCGTACTCCGGTTGTATAAATGTAAACCTCTTTTAGCTCGAAATCTTCTATAATTGGAAGTATTCATTTAAAATAGAGCTATGAATCTCCATCGCATAAAATTTTCAATAGGAATTGTTTTGTTTATCTCTTTAGGGTTCGTCGACCTCTATGCCCAGGCCTTTTCAAGTTTGTCTGCTGAGCAAGAACAGAAGTTCAACAATATGGTGAATCGATGGGATACTCAAACCAAACCTGGTGTTGCCGTCTTTGTTATGAATAACGGCGCCCCTGTTTATAAAAAATGTTTCGGACTTGCTGATGTTGAGAACCAGATACCTATAACGGCTTCAACCATTTTTCCTTTAGCTGAACTATCATCGCATGTAACGGCTACTGCTGCCTTTGTGCTTATTGACAAGGGCCTCTTATCTTTAGATACACCTATACATAAATATCTTTCAGATATGCCTGATTTTATCTCTAAAGTTAGGGTTAAAGATCTTTTACAACATTCAAGTGGTATCGATGATTTCCGTCGCTTACATGTTCTAGCAGGAGGGCAACCAAATGAAGTACTGTCTCAAGATGTTGCGCTTCAACTACTTCGATCTCAGGAGCATATTTTGTTCGAACCCGGCAGTAGAACACAAGATTCTGCAAGCAATATGCTTTTATTGGCAGAAGTTATCGGGTCTGTTTCAGGTAAAGGATTTGCTCGTTTTATGAAAGAGGCTATTTTTGAACCCTTGGGCATGTTGAATACTTTCTCCATAGAGAATATTGATCAGCATATAGAGAATGCCGCGCTTTCGTATACTAGCGAAAATGATGAGTTGTTACGAAAAAGAACAGCATCATGCGTATTCGGGGTGAATAGTATGTATTCTAGTCTTGATGATCTCATCAAGTGGGAACAGCACTTAAATAACCCTTCATTGCTTAAAAAAGAAAGTGTCAAAAAACTAAATGCATTAATTGAATTCGATTATAAAGGTGAGCCAATCAAATCAACCGGCACTACGCTTGGACAGATTGGCTACCATTGGGAAAGTGGCGCACATAAATCGTGGATGCGTGGGAATTCTGGTGGTTTTAGTAGTAGTGTAACAAAAGTCGTTCATAAAGGATTCTCCTCTTATGTCTTCGCAAATACAGGTGAGGCCTATACAGGCTGGGTTACGGTTAGAGCTGCTCTTATACTATTACCCGATTTTTTTGTGGGACCCTCTAATATTGATTATTCTAAAATAAAAACGTTAGCCCTTGATAACAAAGCGTTAGCGCATTATTGTGGTGATTACTGGAATGCGGAAGCTGGTTTTAGAAGAAAGATCACGCTTGAGAAGGATACACTCCGATATGTAAGACCCAATGGGGACTCCACGCCTTTACTTCCAATAGAAAAGAATAGGTTTCAAATGATGACTCCCGGAGATAACTGGTACTTTTTAAAATTTTCAGAAGGGGCAGCTCCCTATTTCCATTATGGCTCCCTTGAATTTCCAGAATATTATAAATTTGATGGGTATCAACCTACCACGTTGAGTGCATCAGAGTTGCTGATATATGAAGGTAGCTATATAGATAAAACATTTGATGTCGTGTATGATTTAAAAATTGAAAATGGTAAATTGGCCTTGAAAAATTACAGAATTGGAGATATCGCTTTGACCTATGTACAAGGAGACACGTTCTCTAGTAACACGCAACATTTTACCAATTTAAAATTTGAAAGGGACCCGTCCGAAATTATTACAGGGATTCATCTGATGTTTCATGGGAAAGAAAATCGTCTTTTGCATAAAATAAACTTCCGCTAGCGCTCGTCTCATCCAAAAATTGTCGGACAAGTGTGACGAGTGACTAAGTAGGTTTTGTCCAGTACCATTGAAATGTTAAATTTTAATCCTCATAAAAAAGGATAAACACACTGATGTGTTTATTATATTGTTGTGCTTCATTATAACCAACCATTAACCAATGATAAAATTCTTTAGAAAAATTAGACAAAAATTACTGACTGAAAATAAATTCAGTAAATATCTGATTTATGCAATTGGAGAAATTGTTCTTGTAGTTATTGGAATTTTAATTGCTCTCTCAATAAACAATTGGAATCAAAAGCAACAACAAAAAAAAGTGTTGAATAATATTTATGCAACGATAAAAGCAGATTTACAACAAGACATAAAAAATATTAATAATGTTGTCAATTCTTCGAAAGATATAGAAAAAGATTATTTAGCAATTATTAACAAAACAAGAAAAAAAGAAGACTTTAAAAATTGTAAAAATTGCAGATATGTAAATTTCGGTTTCCCTGATATTAAATTAAGAAAAAACGGCAATGAACTATTACAAAACTACAACCAACAAAACAACACTTCTAGTGATTCTTTATCCATTAAATTAAATAGTCTGTATATAGATTTAACTAATGACATTTCTGTTAAATTAGAGGAACTAACCACAAACTCAAATTCTTTTTTAGAAATTGTAAAATACACACAACCTTGGTTTGCAGATATGAACTTCAGTGGAACAAGCAGTTATAGTGATGCTTTCATAGAATATGCGTTAACCGATTTTGGTTATAGAAATACAACTAAAATGCTCTATGAAATGTATTTCAAAAAATATATTCCATATTTAAAAGAGTATAGAGCCAAAAGTTTAGAAATCATTGCATTAATAGATGAAAAATTAGAAGATGAATAAACTAATTCGAAAATAACGAAAGCATAAACCGCTAATCAATGATAAAATTCTTTAGAAAAATTCGGCAAAAACTACTCTCTGAAAATAAGTTCAGTAAGTATCTGATTTATGCAATCGGAGAAATTGTTCTTGTGGTTATTGGAATTTTGATTGCTTTATCAATTAATAATTGGAATGAAAATCAAAAGCTTGATGAAAAACGAGAAACATATTACCGACAACTTATAATAGATTTGGAAAGTGACAAAGCGTATGCTAAAAGTTTAATTTCTGATTTTGAAATTTATCTAAAGTCTTATGAAGATTATATAGAAACCTATAAAGAATCTGATTTAAATGCTAATAAAACCTTGCATAACCTTCGTAATTTAAAATATACTGTTATGCTTATGAACTTTGAGACAAACAATATTAGCACCTTAATAAGTTCGGGAGACATGAGTCTTTTACCACAAGAAATCATTAATAGTTTGACAACTTATTTGGGTCGTCAGAACAAAATGGTTGATGGAAATAATGGTAATGCAAAGGAATTAATCGGAATGCTGCAAAATGCATCTACCCTTGGAGGAAATTCATCCTTAAGAAAAAGGTTAGAAATTCAGCCAGAATTAAATAACCAATTAAAAATCACGGACAATCAACCTCAATTAATTCTTATACTCGAAGCTTTTCATTTATGGAACAGGAATACATCAACAACATCTATTAAACGACTTAATGATTTAATTGAAAATGCTAATGCAACTATAGATATTATTGAGCAAAAATTAAAAAAATAACGAAAGCACAACAATGTGTATAAAACATAGCTAATAAGTACTAAACTCAACGGTTTATGCTTTTTTGCAAAGACCGCCAAATATTTAAATTTGGCTTTTAAAATAGAAAAAATAAAAACAAAATATAAAAATTCGGCTCTGTGTTAATCCGAAAATTTAGTGTCTTTTTACACGCTACGTTTCATACACAAGACCGTTAGGCAAAAGTTTAAAAAACAGAAACTTTTGTAACACTTACCACCATTCTGTATCAAATCTAAAAACCCATTAGTATGGAATTCCCTTTTAGTAAATCATATTCGGATACAGAACAACAAAATCTTGTAAAACAGGCTATAGATGGCAACAAAGAATCTTTAAATGAAATAATACGTTTTCATCAACCATTCATTTACAATGTGGCTTGGAAAATGTGTCACAATTCTATTGATGCGCAGGATTTGACTCAAGAAGTTCTTATTAAAGTCATAACCAAATTAGGACAATTTAATTTTAAAAGTAAATTTAGAACTTGGTTATACCGTATCGTTGTTAATGAGTTTTTACAATCGAAAAGAAGAAAAGGTGAAACACAATTTTCTGACTTTGATGATTATGGAAAACGTTTAGACCAAGTTCCAAATCCGGAATTGAGCATTGAAGATGAAATAAACTATCAAGAACTATCAAAAGAAATGCAGATTCAATGTATGAGTGGAATGATTATGTGTCTTAATAGAGAACAGCGATTAATATTCATTCTTGGAGCAAGTTTTGGAATTGACCATAAACTTGGAGGGGATATTTTTGAAATAAGTCCCCAAAATTTTAGGATAAAACTTCACAGAGCGCGTAAAGATTTATTTAACTATATGAACAACAAATGTGGTCTCGTAAATAAAGAAAATCCTTGTCGATGCCCAAAAAAAGCAAAAGCTTTAAAGAAAATGGGCGTTTTAGATGAGAAAAAAATGCTCTTCAATATTAAAACAAAAACTAAAGTAAAAGATTTCGCTGAAGAAAACCACGAAGAAGCATTAGATGATTTTACTACAACCTACACAAAATTATTTCAAGAACATCCCATTAAAGATGATTTTGATAAGGATACCATCATTAAAGAACTTATACATAATGATAAACTTTCAAGTTATTTTAAGTTCTAAATTCATCTAAAATTTCAATTAAATAGATGAAAAAGGTCACTTCTAAAGGAAGTGACCTTTTTTGGTTTTGTAACACATTACGTATTCATGTATCAAAACAGTAAATCATATAAAATTTATTGACATGGAATTTAAAGAAGAAATTATCATTAACAAACCAATAGAAGCGGTTTGGGACGTATTGGGACATCAATTTGGTGATGCTTATAAATGGGCATCAGGTATAAATCATTCTAACGCTTTTGGCCCACCAATAATTAATGGGGCACCCTCAAATAATAGAGCCTGTGAATTGCCATCGGGCAAAATTAAAGAAGTCATCAGAAAATTTGATTCAAACAATCATATACTTGAATACGAAGTCATTGAAGGGTTCCCATTTTTTGTAGATACGGCAATCAATAATTGGCAACTGACCAAAATAAGTTCCGATAAGACTAAAGTGAACATGCATCTAATCGTAAAAACCAAAGGCTTAGTAGGTAGCATAATGAATCCAATGATGAAGATGCAACTGAAAAAGCAACTTGTTCACATCCCAAATGATTTGAAACACTTTATTGAAACAGGAAATCCCAGTGAAAACAAAGCCAATGAATTGGAAAAATTGGCGAAGAAAGCTGCTTAGGTTTTGTAACACCAATTCAAATACCGTATCAAAGGAATGGCACTTAAAAATTCAAACTATGACAGTCACAATGAAATCAATATTCTCAATCGCACTAATAAGTCTAATGAGCCTTAATGCATCGGCTCAAAGTATGGAAAAGAAATTCCGTACAGTTAAAGTAGAAATGAAAATAAACGCAACCGCCGAACGTGTTTGGGAAGCAATGGTTTTAGACTATGGAGAGATATCTAATTTCTCACCATATATCTATACATCAACATACACAAATAATTCTTTAAAGGGAGAATTAGGAGCAGAACGCAAATGTAATTTTAATGCGAAAGGAACACAATGGTCTAAAGAACGTATTTCTGAAATTGATAATGAAAATATGCTAATGCGCAATGTGGTTATTGACGGTGCAAAACTTCCTTTGAACTTTGACAATTCACAAGCATTTTATAGCGTAAAAGATAATGGTGATGGTACATCAACAGCATCCTACGAGTTTCAATTTAGAACCAAACCAGCTTTTCTTGGAATGCTAGCAAAAGGAGGATTCAAAAAACAACTGTCCGGAACTCTGGTCGGACTAAAGCACTATGTAGAAACCGGTGAACGCGTTACTGGAGGTACTAATAAATACAAAGAAATCAAGAAAAAGTACCCTAAAGCTACCGTAATAAAATCATAAACTAAACAGGTCTTTATTAATATCTTAAATTTTAATACTATGAAAAAAATAGCAATTTTATGTACCGTAATTATTTCAACATTGAACATATTACAAGCACAAACCCCTTTGGTTACTGAAATAGAAAGTTCCGCAGACGACGTATGGGAACAAATTCGAAAAATGGACAATATTGATGAGTTATCATCTTTTGTGTCTAAAGTACAATGGAAAGGACCAAAGAATGTTGGTGGCGAAAGAGTTTGCACTTCCGCAGATGGGAAGGGTCATTTCAAAGAAAAGATTACAGGATTTAATGATGAAACCAGAACGTATTCTTACCAAGTGATTGAAGGCGTTCCTGCAAAAAACATGAACAACACGATTAAAGTAGTTGATTTGGGCTACAATAAATCAATGATTGTTTGGACATCAAACTTTGAATTTATTGAAAACCCTAATATGACTAACGAGCAATTCAGTAGTTTCTTAACGACTGCAAGAGTAGAAATGGTCGAAAACATAATTAAATTGGTGAAATAACGCCGGTACCTAACAACGTATAAAAGTAATAGCGATTTGAGTTTTTATTCAAATCGCTATTACTTTTTATTTTATAGATTGCTTTTGAAATGTAGTTCCCCCCGCTGGCGCTCGTCTCCGCCAAAAAAAGGCGGACAGGTGCGACGATTGACTAAGTAGGTTTTGTCTAGCAACATTGAAATGTTAAATTTGAATACTCATAAAAAAAAGATAAACACACTGATGTGTTTATCATATTGTTGTACCCAATTTAAAAAAATGCAAGAACTCACATTCGAAATAGAATCTAATCAAGAAATTTGGGAGCTTTTTGACAAGGACTTAGATTCTATCTTCATCCACAAATTTATGCCGAATCAAGCAATTGAATGGTGGAAAACGGATTTAAAAACTCAAAACGGAGCTGAATTCAAAAATCTATCTGTTCGTCAAATGGAAATGGATGTACAAACTGATTTGAGTGGACTGAAAAAAATACTCGAATTGAATACAAATCAATTGCGGATTTACCAATTCGAAAAACCAATTTCGGACACTCTAGAAATGGAAAAATTACCTGAAAAGAATCGGAATCTAATTTTAAAACAAAACGGATTAAAGCATTTCTTCTCTGTAAACTTTGAATTTATAACGGTTGGGAGTTTTGAATCCGAATTTATAAGTGGAATCGAACTGAACCCAAAATTTGAGAAACGAATTGAGGATAGTAAATAAAGAATAGCGGAATAAAAACTGGGTACAACAAAGCCTAAACGTAATGCGGACTTTTGGGCAAAACAGAAAGGTCTGTGTATATTTATAATGTCGCTAAATCTTATGGATTTAGCTTTGGACAAAAAAAAGAAAAAGCAAAAGCAAAAGCTTTAGCTTCGTGCGCAGACGGAAACGAAAAGTTTCCTTACTACCGCACTACGCTTAGCCGAACCGTCAGACTGCGCAATAACCTACGCTTCTTAATAACTTTGTTGATTACCCTTTACCTTCCTTGAGCCATAACGTCCTGATATCTATTATCTTAATAGTATGGATTTTATCACAGGTTTTAACAGGGACCAACTGGTCATGATTGATTTCGAATCCTCTCTGGCTCCCGATTCTTGGGCGCGGATAGTGGACATGTTCGTAGATATCCTTCCAATGCCGGAACTGGGCTTCAAGGATGTCCTAAACAGTCAAGGCAGGCCACCTTATCGTTCTTCCGACATGCTCAAACTCTATCTCTACGGTTATAAGAACAAACTACGCTCCTCGCGCCAATTGGAACATGCCTGCAAGGTCAACTTAGAGGTCATCTGGCTATTAAAGGGCCTCAGGCCTTCGGCCAGAAAGATCGCCTATTTCAGAAAGGACAATGCAGGGGCGTTCAAGAAAGCCTTCAGGCACTTTGTGGTACTGCTCAGGGACTGGGAACTCATCGAAGGGGCGACCATCGCAATCGATTCGTTCAAGATAAGGGCACAGAACGCCCTGAAGAACAACTTCAACCAAAAAAAACTGGACCGCCACATCGATTATATCGACGGCAAGATCCAAGAGTACCAAGAGCAGTTGGACCAGGGGGACGATGATATGGACCAAGAGGCGGTCCAAGAAAAAATCGCCTATCAGAAATCCAAAAAGGAGAGATACAACAACATAGAAAAACAGTTACGGGAAAGCGGGGAAAGACAGATCAGCCTTACCGATCCCGATGCAAGAGCCGTGGTACTACACCGCAACATCGTAAACGTGGGCTACAACGTACAGGCAGGCTGCGACGCAAAACACAAACTCTTCGTCAACAACGATACGGGCACCGTAAACGACACCCACGCCCTCTCGCCAATGGCGCTGGACGCAAAACAACTTCTGGGCGTCGAGCATATGAAAACGCTTACCGATAAAGGATATACCACGGCAAAGCATCTGGAAAAATGTACCGAGAACGGGATAACACCCTTCTCCTCGCCCAAAGTACATTCCTCACAGCACAACGGGCTCTATTCCATAATCGATTTCCAATACGACGCAGACCAGGACACCTATACCTGTCCCGACGGCCAAAGATTAACGACCAACGGGACCGTTTACGACAAGGCCGGCCACAAGGTCAAACATTACAAGAACAGGAAAGCTTGCGAAACATGCCCTGTAAGGCACCTGTGTACCAGAAACAAAAACGGCCGATTTATAGAACGTTCCATTTATCAAGAGGCATTGGAGGAAAACCAAAAAAGGGTAGAACAAAATCCCGATTACTACAGATTAAGGCAACAGATTACCGAACACCAGTTCGGGACACTAAAAAGACAATGGGGTTTTACCCACACCTTGATGAGAGGGAAAAACAACGTGCTCTCGGAAGTGAACCTGATCATGATATGTTATAATCTCACAAGGATCGTTTCGATCCTTGACCCAAAAGAGCTCAAAAACAGGCTGAAGCAGCTTGAACTTAAATTATCCGGCCTATTAGGCTCCTTTCCCGCCATTGCATGCCACTTTATTTTTCAAACTAACTTATTCTATACACAAAAAAATCATCCGTAAAACACACCGCACATCTCTATAAATCAAAACCAATCACTTATTTTTATTCAAAACAGGGTTTCTGCGCAGACTCCCGTTGGCAGCAATTTAAAATGAAAAGAAATCAATTAGTCTTAGTAGCATTTTATTTATCCTTTCTATTTGTTTCTTGTAATGTGAATAAGGAACTAATCACAAAAGAGAAAACGGAATATGGAACGGTTAAATACTATATTGAGAAAGATTTGAAAAACAATATTTCTACAAAACGGATTTTAGCAAAAGTAGATAACACAAGTTTGTATCGATTTAATCTTAATCAAATCATTAAGGAGAATAAAAGTGAAAGTGATTTGATATTTTCGCTGCTTTTTGAAGAAATTCCAAAAGTATTAGATAGCCCTGACAATTTTCGGAGACTGTCTAAAATGGACTCGTTAGTCCTGCACAAAGGGGATAAAATTTTGGATTCGCTTAATTGGGGTAATTACCAAAAATCAGCAGGTGCATCTGGGTTTATAATCGAAGTGAAATTTTAGGTTGAACGCATAAAAACTGCTACCAACAAAGCCCCCCCGCTACCGCTAGTCTGTGACTAGTGGCATACCGAGTAAGCAATTAAACCTAAAAACCCTACTGGCACTCGTCTCCGTCCAAAAAAGGCGGACAGGTGCGACTAGTGAATCATATTAGTGCTTGCCGGATGCGACGGGCGAATTGAACCAATAAAACAAAAAAACTTGAAAAACTTTTGGAACATTTATTTACTCATTTCGGGCATCTTAGCCATTGGCACATATGTGATTCTTAACAACTGGGTTTCTAATTTTATTGAACCTATTGAATATGACATGTCCGTAGACAAAGAGGAACTTAGTATTTGTAATCCAGATAGAATTTTTCAATACTATAATATTTCAACCGCGTATTCTGGGGGGAAAAGAGCCATCAAACAACAATTTTTACCGGGGATTGAAAAAGACCAAATCTCTTTTGGAGAAAAAGATGGGAATATCGCTATTCGTTTCATAGTCAACTGTAATGGCGAAATTGGTCTGTTCAGGGCAAAAGGAACCGATAAAGATATCAAAGCTACCGATTTTGATAAATCGCAAGTTGACGCTTTAATCAAGTTGGTCAGTGAATTGGATGGCTGGCAGGCAGGAGGCTTTACCGAAAAAACGTATGATAGTTATTACTATATCAACTTCAAAATAGAGAAAGGTCGTGTGACTGATATTTTTTAGCCTATGAAACTGTTCATCAAAATATTGAAAATCCTGTTTTCGTCCATTTTTACGATATTCATTTTAGGCATGACTTATTTTATTTTTCTAGCCCCAAAAGAAACACGTTTTAAATTGGCAGGACCTCAGGGTTCTTTGTTTTCACAAAAAATGTTCAATCTATTGAAATGGCAGCATCCAGAATATTCCGATGTCTTTTTTGAACAATCGGTAGCCTGGAACAAATATGGAAATTTTGCCAAAGGCTTTGAACTCTTAGATCGGGCCGTTGAGCTAAATCCTGCACAACACTTAGGCTACCGAGGATGGATGAAATTAGGCAAGTTACGGGCATATGATGATGCCTTGGCCGATTTTGATAGATTGGATAGCTTGACACCAGGAGTGGTAGATGCTCCTTGGGGTGAAGACATCGATTTTCTCCGTGGAGAATGTTACTTTGGAAAGAAGAACTATAAAAAAGCGATTGAATGCTTCAATCGTACAATCGAAAACAACGGAGAGGACTGGGCGGACGTTCAGACCTTTGTTTTCCTGGGTCTTTGTGAATATGAACTTGGTAATTATGAAAAAGCTATTTCAGAATTCAACAGAGCATTGGCACAGTCAGAACAAATATGTGAAGCACATTTTGGTCTGGCCAAAACTTATGAAAAATTAGGTGATATAGAAAAGGCCAAAAACCACTTGGAATTAACGCAAAAGCACTTCGTCTACAAAAGACAAGACCACTACAATGAATACCTAAATGAAATCTATTTGTGGGAAGTGGAAGCGCACCAAAAGCATTTAGATACACTGCCCACCACACCGGTGCCCGTCTCGGAAGAGTGAAAACCAAAAAGCTCCTGATTCCTATCACCTCACCAATCAGAAGCACCGGGCTAGGTATGAACCCTCATCGAAATTTTATGCCAGAATGTTGGATATGATTAAACTAAAAACATGACACTCTAAGGAATAGCCACAGAGACCTTGCCTTCTAAAATAGACCCATCTCGTAATATTGTATTACAAAATGTCAATGTGATTCTTTCGCCATCATTTTCCAAAAATAGTTCTGTTTCGGTTGAAGAGTGATATTCAATCCATACTTGATTGGTAGAAAGTACCAGGTCTTTTTCAATATGAGTACCTGAAAATCCGTAATCTACTCCAAAATATTGTCCTGTTTGTGGATAACCACCGTCCTTTTCGTTAAATCGAATCTCAAAGGTATTGGGCCAAGAGCCAAATTTGAAACCTATGCTTCCATCTCCACAACATTCCCCATCAGTAATTTGTACCGAGGCATCTTTCCAAAAATCAAAACCATTATTATAATAATTGTCCTGATCGTAATTACAAGACATTTCAGAAGTAGTAAATGATTCCCAATCACTTTTTTCTGAATCACCATTTTTGGTGTATGTGGCATAGTAATAGGTCGTATTCGGTTCTAAAGCATCAATAGCATAATCAAATGAATAGGTACCTGTAAAATATGGTATTTCCCCTTCAAGTTCGATAATTTGGTCATTACTCGAATCTGTTTCATCCACACCTCTGAATATAAATCCTCTTTTAAAAGAATCATCCTCTGGAAATGCTCTACTCTCATGATTGATGAAACCATTGAGCGTCACCGAATTTTGTGAAATATAGGTTACATAAGCCCCAGATGAAGGTGCTTCATAGATGGCGACATCGTCCGAAGTCGAATCAGTTGATGTATCGTTTGACGAATCTATACTGATAGAAGGATCATCTTCATTAATGATATCAATTACATTGGGAGTATCGATTTTACTACAAGAAATTATAGTGCATACGATTATTAGGAGTGCTAGTAGGTTTTTCATTGGTTTGGTTTTTTTGGACTGATAGAAATAACGTGTGATAACGATATGTATTGTTTGTTGTACCAGTTACTTAACCCGTGTATCTTCTATTTAGTGAATTTGATATGGTATCATTTGCACTTTAACAAGTCCCCATATCCACAAAATATCTACTCAATACCTACGTTTGAACTATAGACAAAAGCTTGCGCGCAGTTGCTGCTTTAAAGCCATAAGGCTACTCTAACCCCAAAGACACCTACATTGAAGATTAAAAAGTTCTGGAAACGATTTTTAGTAGTGCTCATCTTGGTGCCCATTTTGGTACTAGGAGGCCTGATACTCTATATTCAGGGCAACCAATCTGACATCATTAAGGGGGAAATCGCCAAACTCAACCAAGAGCACAAAGGTCGTATCAGTGTTGGCGAAAGTAAATTATCTCTTTTTAAAAACTTTCCGTACATCTCCATAAAAGTCGATGATGTCCAGGTTTTTGAAACCAAAGCAGCCAATGCCCCTATCATCATGGATGTCAAGGACATCTATATCGGTTTTAACCTTTGGGATATTGTCAATCAAAACTATGATATTCAATCGCTATTGATTGAAGAAGGTGTTTTTAATATTGTTATTCATGAAAACAATACCACTAATATTCAAAACTCCCTCGCGAGTACAACTGAAACAGATACATCCTCTACCAATATTCATCTAAAAAAGATAAAGCTTAAAAATCTGGACATCCACACCTTGGATGAGGCCACCAATACCGATGTGGAAAAATTCATCTATACCGGTACGGGAGGTTTTAGTCAGCAAGATAGTATCATCGCTGGGCATGTCGATATGGATTTGGAATTGAATGTAATCAAAGAAGGCGATACCACCTTCATTCGTAAAAAGCATTTTGAAGTCCATACCGACCTAGTTTTTAATGAAAATAACGGTATACTAGACATAGAACCTTCTGGTATTACCATGGAAAATGGTGATTTTGAGTTAGAAGGCTCCATTGACACCGAGAATGATGTAGACCTAAATCTGTATATCAAAGGCACAAAGCCCAATTTTGATATGCTCATCGCTTTTGCTCCTACAGATGTGATACCCATCTTGGAAAAATATAAAAATGCCGGTGAAATCTATTTTTATACCAGTATTCAAGGTCCCGCCAACAAAGGAAATACCCCTTCCGTAAATATTGATTTTGGGGCCGGAAAAGCCTTTTTAGAAAACACGAAAAGAGGTAAAAAGATAGATAACATGGGCTTCAACGGTCATTTTACCAATGGAGAAAGTAGAAATGCCAGCACCATGGAATTTTCCCTTACCGATATGACAGCTTCTTTGGAAAAGGGAGAATTAGAAGGTTCGGTTTTTGTGAAGAATTTTGATTCTCCCGAAGTGGATATGCAAATACGTTCCAATTTCAATCTCGATTTTATTACCGACTTTTTTGAATTGGATGATGTACAAGATGTCTCTGGTGAAGTTTCGTTGAACATGAATTTTCATGATATTGTTGACATTGACAATCCTGAACTGGCATTACAACAACTCAATCAGGCCTATTTTGCAGAATTGCTCATAAAAGACCTGAGTTTAACTACTAAGAATCTCCCGGCACCCTTACATGATATGAATGTCCATTTGGTAATGAATGGTAAAAAAGCCAATTTGAATCAGTTTGAACTCCAGATAGGGGATTCAGATGTATCCGCAACAGGTTTTCTTTCAGACTTGCCCGCGATTGTGCATCATACGAACATTCCCGTAGAAGCCCATTTAGATATTTCCTCCAAGCATTTGGATATTGCCCAATTAACCGGTTTCACCAAACAGGATACCTTACAAAAAGGTATTGATGAACAAATAAAAGATTTAAGCCTAGGGCTTTCTTTCAAGACTTCTGCGAAAGATTTTACGGAGTCCAAGTATTTACCAAAGGGGGAGTTTTTTATTGATAGTCTGTATGCAGATTTAAAGCATTATCCCCATAAGCTACACGATTTTCATGCGGATGTCTTAATCGATGACAAAGACCTGGAAATAGTAGATTTTACAGGCTTTATAGACGATAGTGATTTTCATTTTGATGGGCTCATACATGAATATGCTTTTTGGATGCAACCTGAACTTAACGGAGATGTGGATTTAGATATTAATCTCACTTCCAAAAAGTTGCGATTAGAGGATGTCTTTTCGTATAAGGGAGAAAATTATGTTCCAGAAGAGTATCGCCATGAAATTTTTGACGATTTGGCCTTGCATGTTGCTTCTAGTATGCATTATAAAGACTCTGCTTTGCATTCCATCGATTTGGCCCTAGACAAGTTAAATACCAAAATGGAATTGCATCCCCTACGCTTTCATGATTTTAGAGGGAAGATACATTACGAGGACGAGCACATCGTCATAAAAGACTTTCATGGCGAAATAGGACGCACCAATTTTAATTTCGATTTGAATTATTACTTGGGAGAAAATCCGCAGATAAGGAAACGGGATAATTACCTGGCACTAAAAGCAAATTATATCGACTTCGATGCCTTATTTAAGTTCAATCCGGGTCCGCCGAAACCAACAACAGCGGTTACTTCAAAAACTGCGGATGTAAAAGAACATGCGGAGGCCTTTAATATCTATGAGTTGCCCTTTACGGATATGCAATTCAAGGCAGATGTCGCGCACTTTATATACCATAGAATAGATCTTCAGAATATTAAAGCGGATATACGCACCACACCCGATCATTATATACACATAGATACCTTGCAGATGGATGCCGCAGGCGGGAATATTCAGTTAAGTGGCTATTTTAACGGTAGTGACCCAAAGCATATCTATATGCAGCCAGACTTGGTTATGCATAATGTGGATTTGGATAAGTTGTTGTTTAAATTCGAAAATTTTGGGCAAGACCATCTCATTTCAGAAAATTTACAGGGAAAGCTTACTTCCCGAATTAAGGGCAAAATAAGAGTATACCCCGATATGGTTCCAGATTTAGATCAGTCTACTATAGAAATGGATGTAAAAGTATTGAATGGAAAGCTAAAAAATTATGACCCCATGCTGGCACTTTCCGATTATATGGGCGATAAAAACCTGCAAAGCATTCGGTTTGATACTCTGCAAAACAATTTGGATATCAATAAAGGGAAGATTACGATTCCCGCAATGAATATCGAATCCACTTTAGGCCATATGGAACTATCCGGCACGCATGACAACAATCAAAATATCGATTATTATGTACGTATTCCTTGGAAAACCGTACGAAAAGCTTCCATGCAAAAATTATTCGGAAAGAAGACGGACTCTGTTATTAGCAAGGAACAAGAAGATGAAATCGTAGAAGTAGACCCCAACAAAAAAACAAAGTATCTGAATCTAAAAATCAAAGGGAATATTGATGACTATAAGGTCTCCTTGGGTAAGAAAAAAGGAAAATAGTAGCTGCCAGCAAAAGGTTTTAGCCAAACGTTGATAGCTTGGTAGGGCTCGTCGACATCAAATTTCTTTCATCACAATTGAGAAGGTTTTTTTAAAGGAATACCAAATACTATCTCTTCAAGAATCGAGTTCTACAATTAAGACCAAACCTCTTACATACAGAACACATGAAAAAAATAGTAAAAATTACCGGCTGGACTTTTTTAACCCTACTACTTCTTGCTGTTGTGTATGGCGTTTATATATATCAATCGAGTCCATGGGTAAAGGCTTTGGCCAACCATGATGAATCTCAACTTTTCTATCGACCGACTACAAAAGTATACGACATAGATGATGTGGTATACTATGAATCCATTTTGGAGGTAGAAGATTCTTTAACCGTTTATGCCTATATATTTGAACCCGTTATACCACCAAAAGCGAAAATTTTTCTGATACATGGCAATAGTGGTAATGTAAGTACGAATGCCGAAGCCATTAAAGCTTTGGTGAATAATGGTTTTATGGTCTATTCTGTAGATTGGAGAGGCTATGGCAAGTCAACCGGAGTTCCAAGCTACCAGGGCATCCTGGCAGATACCGAAGAAGCATTTACCGACTTTTACGAAGGTAGCCCCATCGATAGTCTTAAAACCATAGTTTACGGTATGTCATTAGGTGGACAGTTAGCTGTTAAGATTGCAAAGGACAACCCATCCAAAATAGATGCATTGGTCCTTGATGGTAGTTTAGCTTCTGCACACAGTTTTATCGAAGACAATGTGGAAGGTTCTTTATTATCGTTGCTAATGAAAAAGCCCGAAGACTACAATCAAGATTATGTTGCCGTTAGAGACATTGCTGACATT
Organism: uncultured Flavobacteriaceae bacterium; assembly: GCA_947500435.1. GTDB lineage: Bacteria > Bacteroidota > Bacteroidia > Flavobacteriales > Flavobacteriaceae > Maribacter_C. The sequence continues at coordinate 607,119 of CANMRV010000005.1, read as the reverse complement.
GAAAACATGCCCAAATTAATTATTCATAGTAAGTCGGACAGGGCCGTTCCTTTTAAACGAGGTCAAAGTATTTATGATGCCGCCCAAGAACCCAAAGAACTCTGGGAAACTAATACCGAACATATCAGAACATTACAAGATTTAACGAAAGAGGCTATTGAGAAGATGGAGGGCCTTATACAGTAGGCGTGTTTCTTTAAACTTTCTGATAGCTTCACCAACACCCCTATGGTCCCCTCAAGGGGACATTATTTATTCAAATTTTCAACCTTATACTTCGTACCTCGTACCTTGTACTTTTAATCCGCACTAACCACTTCACTAATCTGAAGCACCGGTTTGATATTCGTATAGTTGGGCACATCGGCTCTGAGTGCCTCTGAATGCGTACCCATTTCACTTTGGCAAGTGGCGATATCCGCAAAATAAAAGTATCCGACAGCTACATAGGGCGCAGTAGAATCGGGTGCACCGCCTCCGAGTCCCTTATCGATGACCATTGCCTTCAACTTATCACCAAACAAACCTGCTGCCATGGGCATGTGGTTGTTAGTATAATAGTCCATATCGAAGGTATTGCCTTCCCCATTCGGGTAAAAGATGGCCACTTTAACCATACCTTCTTCTATTTTAGATTCTCCCGAAGATTCATATTTCGTAAAACCGTATAGTAATCCGGCGACTACAACTAAAAGGGTGATTTTTGTTTTCATTTTCTGATTGATTTAAAGATTACGCACTAAAGATAAAAGAAAAGTGAACACTAAAGAATTGGTATTATATTTATACAAACCCTAACGAGGTATTTGTATCATGAATTTCAAAAATTGGGAAGATTTGAACAATCGATTGACAATTTTAAAAACGGTCACTATTACCGTCATTGCTCATATTGATCATGGTAGTCAACCCATGCCATACTAAACGGAAGTTCGGCCTCGTCTCTTCCCTTGGGTACGATATCCAAATAACGATATACGGTATTGAAGGTTTCCAACTCTCGGCCATAGCAGGAATAGGTGTGATAGACAGTGTCGTTTTCATTCTTATAAAACACACTTATACCTGGTCTTTCAACATCCTTTTCCATTTCAAATTTCTTGTAATTGTATTCATTGGTTTGACCACCGGGTAAGGTGACATGGAAATCGGTATTGAAATCGGAATTCATTGAAGAAACCCATTCAAACGTCCACCCCATTCTTTGCTTAAACGCTTGGAGTTTTTCAAGCTGTCCTCGCGAAATAGCCAAAAAAGTAGTATCCCTTTGATGTAGGTGGCCTGATAGTCCATCGAAATTGTCGGCCCAGAATGAGCACATTTTACACGGATTTTCACTTTGAGGGCCAAACATAAAATGATAGACGACCAATTGACTATTGCTACCGAACAGCTCGGCCAAAGACTTTTCGCCTTCTGAAGTGGTAAACCGATAGGGTTTGTCAAGTTTTACCCAAGGTAGGGCCCTTCGTTCATGAGAGAGTTCATCCCTTAGTTTTGAAAATTCCTTTTCCTTTTTTAAAAGTTCTATTCTTTGTGCCCTCCATTCCCCAGGACTTACTACTTTATTTTCCATAATCAACTTAGCTTTAGGCTGTGTAACACTTCGATTTACTCGATAATCGAGATTTATAATGCTCCGAGGTTTGCCTTTAAATATAAGGTATTTTCTTTTCGAATACATTGTGGGCTTGCCGCAAGGTTGTTTACTTTAAAGACGAATAAACCAAAAACAATTGGACAAAATTTTTGGTTTTTGCCACTGATGATATCTTTGGTTCTTTTGATTTTTCCTTTCAATTATCGTAGTTTTAGAATTCATCATCAAAACCTGTTATCATGAAAAAATTAAACCCTTTTGTATTCACACTCGTATTGCTCCTTTCAATTTCGGCCTTTGGTCAAGATGATAAAGCAGCCGTGCAATCGGCCCTTGAAGATTATGTCAATGCACTATATGAAGTAAAACCCGAATTGATTGAGCGTAGTGTAGATACCACCTTACGTAAAATCGGATATTGGTACGACGACAAGTCCAGTGCATATCGAGACAATCTACCTATGACCTACCAACAGCTCTATGATTTGGCAGGCACCTGGAATAAAGATGGCGGTCGGACTACCAAGGACTCTCCTAAGAAAATTGAAGTCCATGAAGTCAATGACAAAACCGCTACAGGCAAACTAACCGCCGAATGGGGAATTGATTTATTTCATCTCGCCAAAGTCAATGGGCAGTGGAAGATTATGAATATTATTTGGCAGAGTGCTCCAAAGTAAGAAGTACGAAATACGAGGTACGAAGTCGGAAGTCGGAAGTCGGAAGTAAATTAATACTAAATCACAACCAGTCTATTGAAACTATCCTTATCGAAACTACTTGGCTTGGGCGTTGCACTGGAAGTGCTGATTTTTGTTGTTTGTTATTTGTTGCATCCTGAAATTGAGGAAACATTTCGATTTGCGGCGCGCTATTCTGGTCGCTTGTCGGCTGTAGTTTTTCTATTTGCTTTCTATAGCTACACTATGGCATTTCCGAAGGCCTTGAATGAAAACAAGGAAGTCCGGAATCTAATCAAACTCTTTGCCGTACTCCATGTAATTCATTTAGGTTTCTTGGCCATGAATATATATCTCAATGACATTGAACTCGTACCAGTCAAGCTGCTTGGTGGAGCTTTGGCCTATTTGATGATTGTATTTGCTCCTTTTATATTGCATCGTTTGAAGCGTCCGTTACAATTGGTTTACTTCTATTATGTAGCAATCGTAATGACTGTCACCTACGTTGCAAGAGCCAAAGGGGACTTTGAAGGTGCAGAACCCTATTGGTTGCATTATGTGATGCTTGGGATTTTTGTAGTCGCCATGATTGTGTTTGGGGTTCGCATGTGGAAGGCCAGGAAGCAAGTTTCTGCCTAAGCAATGTTACTTTTTATTTTTCCATTCGAGTTTGGCCGCTTTTAAATCACTACTAAATTTCGGATTGGACAACATGGCAGACAACATACCATGAGCGAGTACACGAGCCGCTTCTTCATCACTGGGATAGTGAATGCCCATAATTTCCCGGGACTCCCCTATTTCATAGGCTAATTCTAAGAATTCTTTTCGTTTTTCCGGCAGTAGTTCACTCCAGGCAAAGGCATGAATATATGCCCATAAAGTATGTCCACTAGCAAAAGAAGGTGATGACATTATAGCCAAGGGCTTCAGTTCGGGTTCCAAGTCATATGGGCGCGGTCTTAGCAAATGGTACTTGGTGGTAAATTCCATGATTCGCATGTCTTTTGTAATTCCCCGTAATAATTTAGCCGTAGCTGGATAATTGTCTGCATTACATTGTTCGCCAAGAATGGTTCTTCCTTCGAAGAAAAGATGCGCTAAGTTCCTAGCATAACCGCCATGATCCTTCATCACGTCAACATGCGGCCAATAACCTATTGGTGCTAAAACTTGGGCTGCCCTTTCTTCCTGCTCACTGGTTCGTTTTTTTTGCCAATTCAATAGGAAGTCCAATTCAGCTCGTGTCTGGTCCGAGCTATTTGCTGGATATGCCACGGATTTTTTCAAATCATCAATTTTGGCTCGACTTAGGTAGGCAGGACTTGCCATCGTATACAGTAAGGCTACAGCACTATACTTACTGGGCAGGAAGCTAATGTTATCCAGTTCCGAACGGGCTGCATTTAGAGTTGCACTAAGCTCCTTCAAATCTTTATAGTGATTAGAAGCAGGTTCTAAAGGATGAATGGCCTGTGAAAGAACGACCGTGCTGGTGATAAGTAGCAATAGGATGATGAATTTTCGCATTGGTAGAAGAATTAATTATTATTCAAATCGTTTATTGGCGATATACGAATTTATAAATAATAATTGTAGAAACAAAATCAGTATTAAACAAATAAACTAAACCTTGAGAGACTTGGTGAATTGAGCAAGCAAAGGGCCATTTAAATAATAATAGGTAAACTTATCCTTACTCTCTGTAATGAACAATCCAGCCTCTTTTAAGACTTTAACATGCTGTGAAATAGTGGATTGCGAATAATCGAACATTTCAACCAAATCTTTATTGCAGGTAATATTGTCTACGCCCTTTCCATTATTCTTTTCAGATAGATACCGTACCAAGGCCACACGCAGCGGATGTGCCAAAGCATTCGCCACCTTTGCTATTTCATAATCCTTATCATTCACATACTTACTCGAAATTTCAGATCGGATTCTCATATCACATCGTTTAATTCAAATGTACGATAAACGAATTTGGTTTTAGGAATTAGAACCTAAATCAGGTTTCATGAGTGCATGTAATCAGTAAGCCAACTTTGTTAGGCGTTGGTGTTTCTGTTGAACTTTCTGCTAGCTTCACAAACACCCCTATAATCCCCTCAAGGGGATGTTTTTTATTCAAATTCAACCACGTACTTATTACTTTGTACTTAATACATCGTACTTTTTTCCTTCCTCGTGCAACTATCCTAACTTCGTATTGTCTTTAGTAGAGAAGTTAAATTGTTGAGAAGCTTAGAATCCAACTGGAACCTTTGAAAACCGATATCCGTTTTACGCATCAGGCACTAGTAGAAAAGTGCAAAACTGGCCACAGTAGCTCGCAGTATGAGTTATATGAACTGTATGTAGATGCGATGTACAATATTGGTAGGCGCATGCTCAACTCGAAAGAAGATGCTGAAGATATTGTGCAAGAGAGTTTTGTTTCCGCCTTTAGAAATCTCAACAGTTTTAATTATGAAAGTACGTTCGGGGCTTGGCTCAAACGTATCGTCATCAACAAAAGCATTAACTATTTGAAGAAAAAACAGCTTCCTGTGGTTCCGATGGAGGTGCATGAGTTTCATTTATCGGAGGATAGTCCCGAGGAAAAAGTAGATGTCATTGATATCAAAAAAGTAAAAGTAGGCATCGGGCTACTACCAGCAGGGTATAAACAAATTATTAACCTATACCTAATTGAAGGGTATGACCATATTGAGATAGGGGAAGTTTTGGGCATTAGCACATCAACCTCCAAATCGCAATACCATAGAGCCAAGAAAAAACTAGTTGAAATTATAAACGCATTGTAATGGACAATTTTGAAAAACACATACGGGAGAACGCTTCGGAGTTCGATGAGCATAAAGCAGACCGTTCGAAAATGTGGGCAAAGATTTCCCAAGAATTGGAAGTTGAAGAACCGAAAGTGATTCCTCTTTGGAAATCCCCTATGTTGCGCATAGCCGCTACCCTACTTCTATTATTGGGTCTCGCTGGTTTTATGGGGAAACAGATTTTTGGAAATTCTGGAGAAACACAGTATGCATCCAAAGAACTATTGGATATCGATATGCACTATAAAGGTTTGGTATCCTATCAAGTACAGCTGGTGCAGAACAATCCAAACTTATCCGAGGAAGATAAAGCGGAGTTTTTATCCTTTATGGATGAGCTCGATGCCGAATATGAACAATTGCGCATAGAAATGCAGAGCAACTTAGACAATGAAAGGGTTTTGGAAGCTATAGTTTCCAATTACAAACAACGTATTGAACTGATTGAAAATCTACTGAAACAGATAAACGATTCTAAATTAAATGATGATGATTATGGATACACTTTGTAAAAAGATGCTCTTGGTAGCACTGGTGTTGGTTATCGGACAGTCCGTCACCGCACAGGAAAAAGTATCTAAGAAGATAACGAAGACCTATGCAATGACCAATGCCGGTAAGTTGCATTTGGAAAACAAATATGGAAACATCAACGTAAATGGATGGGATAAAGACGAGGTTTCCGTGGAGATTTCCATTGCGGTGAACCATCGAAAAAAGGAAAATGCGGAAGCTTTATTGAAGCGTATCCAACCTATAGCGAGGGATAGTGAGGAATTTGTGTCCCTGAGTTATGAGATTCTGGAAAAGAGCAGTGGGTGGTTTGCTAACTTTTTTGAAAAGGCGAATCCCTTTGATTATGATCGCAGCAATATTCAAATCGACTATACCATATATATGCCCGAAAATGCTGAATTAAAGGTCACCAATACTTTCGGGGATGTTCTCATAGAAGATTGGACAGGAAAATTAAAAGCACTGGTAGAACACGGTGATGTATGGCTCAGCGAAGACTTAAACAAAGCTGATATTACCCTGCGCTATGGGAAGCTTCGCGCACAAAACATTAGTTATGGTAGTGTAGATATCAAAAATGGGGAACTCGATATGAGAGACTCCAAAAGCTTACGCCTAAATAGTAACGGTAGTGATATTTCTCTAGATGCCATTACTTCACTCGAAATCTATTCAAATAAAGATGGTCTGAGTATTGATGAAGTGGGTACGATGTTCGGCACACTGAAATTCTCCACATTAGAATTGGATCGCTTAACCAAAGAAGCGGATATGACCTTAAGAATAGCGGATTTTCGAGTGGCAGCAATTACGAGTACAGATGCAGATATAGCCCTTGATCAAGAATCCTCAGAAATCAGTTTAAATGTAACTGACTTTTCGCACCAATTCGATGCCACCTTAGAACAAGGCTTGGTACGCATGCCGAAGTCTTTCGAAAATATCGATTCGAAGATGTTGGATAAGGGTAAAAAGCTACGGGAAATCAAAGCTACATATGGAAAAAGTACTCAAGGACGTATTTCAATTAAAGGAAAAAAAGGCGTGGTACTCTTGAAGGAATTGTAGGAGTTCTTATCATAAGTCAAGTTAAAAAGCCCCCAGAAAATCGAATTTAGCGCAAGCTTTTAAATTTTAACACGGGAATATGCAACTTTTCAGAAAATCAATTGTCTATCTAAGTAGTCAATCAAAATATAACACTATGAACAATCAAAAATCAATTTTTACACTTTTATTCTTTTGCCTTGCACTTTCTGGTTTTGCACAGGAGGAGGATGGTGATTATGTAGAATTCAATGATCGCAATAATGTCGTACATGGCGTCTATTTAGGCTTTTCAATGCGGGCTGGGGAAATTGATGGGCAAGAAACCTACACCGGGGGACTCAAGGTTGCCTATGTTGCCAATCAGCAATTTGAAATCGGTTTCTCGGGGAATTTCATCTATTCAGATCAAGACTATTTCAATACTGCGGCTGGCCGAAGAGAGGACCTTATTGGAGGGTATGGAGGTCTGCATTTAGAACCAATTTTCTTTAGTAAGTCCCGCGTAAATCTTTCTTTTCCTCTCTTGATTGGAGCTGGAGCCATTGGCCAAATTGGAAATAATTTTAATAACGAAGACTTTGAGGAGGAACTAACTGAAGAGGATTTCGATTTTGTCTTTGTTGCTGAACCTGGGGTAAGTGCCCTTTTTAATATTAACCGCTATTTACAAATAGAAGCCGGCGTCAAATATCGCTTATCAAGCAAAATTGATTTGGAAAATAGTCCAGTTACCCGTATCAATGGATTCTCGGGAGGTATTGTTGTTAAAGTCGGAGTTTTCAATCTGGGAAGAAACCGGTACAAAAAGAAGCTACAAGATGAAGAATAAAAAAAGTATTGCCCAAAGATTTCATGCTGCAATCAAAACCCAGCATGTCTTTATAGAAGACGAGCAAGTCTTTTTAAAGAATGAGACTCAAGAAACATTCTCAGATCATACTAATGTTGCCGAATGGTTTCCAACGGATTTTAAGTGGGAGCCTGTTAGGTTATAGATAATAGGGTCCTCCCCAGTCAAGGGGAGGTGGCGACAGCCGGAGGGGTTTTGGTGAAGCTATCTAGAAAGTTCATCATTCGTGTTCCTAAGTTAACCACCCCGCCCTGCGGGCACCCCTCCTTTTTCAAGGAGGGGAGTCGACAAAGCAAATTTTAAACATCAATCACAATAAAAATCAGTCAAAAATGAAAACAAAATCAATAGTAATCGTACTTGCCCTAGTTTTGGGACTTTTAACTTCCTGCGACCATGATACCATTCGTGCTTCGGATGAAGTCAGTTCTTTAGATTATTCCATTCCGGAATATTCTACTGTAAAAATTTCAAATGCTTTTAATACTAAAGTTACCTTTTCAGATACTGAGGAAAGTATTCGTATTGAGGCCAACGAAAATCTTCATGACAGAATCATTGTGCAGCGAGAAGGAAATTCTTTAATCATTCGGCTTAAGAAGTTTACCAGTGTCCGTGGAAATGCTACCTTAAATGCATACATCGTTACCAAGGATATTTCAAGATTTGATATTAGCGGAGCTTCAAAATTAACTTTGGAAAACCTGTGGGATACCGCAGATGGACGTATTGAACTTTCGGGAGCTTCGAATTTTACAGGGGAAATAGCAGCAGACCGATTAAACCTAGACATGAGTGGCGCTTCTAGTTTAGATCTTTATGGAAGTGCAATTTCCATGGATGCACATCTTTCGGGAAGCAGCGACATTCGGGATTTCGATTTATCCGTCGACAATTTAAAAATAGATATGTCGGGTGCAAGTGAAGCCTATCTTTTGATTCGAGAATCTATTGATATCCGGGCTTCAGGTGCTAGTTCCTTAAAATTTAAGGGAGATGCCAAGATTACGTACAAACGTCTGTCTGGTGCTTCAGAAATTGTAAAAATTGATTGATGATGATTGGTTAGATCATGGTTAGAAAATACCGCTGTCTATTGATAGCGGTATTTTTGTTTTTAAACTATTTATGCCTTTTCTTCAATTCTGATTCTATGTCTTTAAGTGTAAACCCTTTAGCTTGCAAAAGAATAAGATAGTGGAAAAGCAAATCCGCACTCTCGTATAAGAACAGGTCGTCATTATCATCTTTTGCCTCGATAACCGTTTCAACAGCCTCCTCTCCTACTTTCTGAGCAATCTTGTTGATGCCTTTTTCAAAAAGCGATGCGACGTACGATTTACTACCATCTGCAGAAGTTCTTCTTTGTTCAATAATGGATTCCAATTGTGATAAGAATCCGAAATTGGAAGTATTTTCCTCATTCCAACAAGTATCACTACCGGTATGACAAGTTGCTCCCACAGGGTTTACAGAAATTAGCAGGGTATCCATGTCACAGTCATTTTTGATATCCACAAGATTTAGAAAATTTCCGCTCTCCTCCCCTTTTGTCCATAAACGTTGCTTAGATCTACTATAGAAGGTAACTTTCTTAGTCTCCTGGGTTTTATCAAAAGCCTCTTGGTTCATATAGCCTAACATCAAGACATTCTTGGTTTGTGCGTCTTGAATAATCGCCGGTACGAGTCCGTCTGGATTTTTGTTGAAATTTATTTCCATCGTATTACTTGGTTTGTGTCATTCCTGCCAGAGCAAACTCCACAGCAGTTTGAGCATGAATCTTAGTTGTATCAAAAACCGGAATATCGCAATCTTTCGATTGAATCAATAAAGGGATTTCCGTACAGCCCAATACAACAGCTTCCGCACCATCACTCTCGGACTTTTTTATGATTTCACGGTATTGAGTCTTAGAATCTTCCGAAATAATTCCCTTGGCCAATTCATCATAAATTACCTGATGAACAATATCCCTATCTTCAGGAGATGGTATTAAAACTTCAATGCCAAATTGCTCTCTTAAAATATCCTTGTAAAAGTCTAATTCCATGGTATATTTTGTACCCAGAAGCAACACTTTCTGAATTCCTTGCTCCCGAATAGACTTGCCGGTGGCCTCTGCAATATGCAACAGCGGAATATTTATCGTTTCCTTGATTTTATCGGCAGATAGGTGCATTGTGTTTGCACATACTAGAATGATATCCGCTCCTGCTGTCTCCAAACTCTTCGCGATCTCGGCCATTTGGATGTGCAATGTATCCCAATCACCCGCATTTTGTTTGGCAGAAATATCTGCAAAATCCACCGATTCGATTAAACACTTACAAGAATGCTTTCCACCAAGTACTTCGGAAACCATTGTGTTTAGATATTCATAATAAAGCTTGGTCGATTGCCAAGTAATGCCTCCTATGAGTCCGATTTTTTTCATGTCTATTGTTCATTTACCAGGTCCTCCCCTTTTTTCAAGGGGAGGTGCCGATAGGCGGAGGGGTCTTGTCGAAACTTACTAGAAAGCTTATCTATTCCTGTTCCTTAGCTAACCACCCCGCCCTCCGGGCACCCCTCCTTGAAAAAGGAGGGGACCTTTTTTATTTATATCATAGTCTAACAGGAATTCCGTTTTCCTGTAATTCTTCTTTTAAATCTTTAATTTTTATCTCCTTAAAGTGAAAAACACTTGCGGCTAAGGCTGCATCGGCTTTTCCTTCAACAAAGGTATCGGTAAAATGTTGCATATTTCCAGCTCCACCGGAAGCTATTATGGGAATATTCAACTCCGTCGATAGTCTTGCCAAAGCTTCATTGGCGAATCCGTCTTTGGTACCATCATTGTCCATCGAAGTAAATAAGATTTCTCCTGCACCTCTTTCTTCAACTTCTTTCGCCCATTCAAACAAATCCAATTCCGTTGGGACTTTACCACCAACCAAGTGAACAACCCATTTGCCATCAATCTGTTTCGCGTCAATAGCAACCACAATACATTGGGAGCCAAACTTAGCCACCAAATCATTAATCAATTGGGGGTTCTTCACGGCAGAAGAATTAATAGAAACCTTGTCCGCTCCGTTTTGCAATAGGATGTCTACATCTTCTACAGAAGAAATTCCACCGCCTACTGTAAAAGGAATGTTTACTTTCTCGGCAACATGATATACCAGGTCGGCCAAGGTCTTACGTTTCTGTTCTGTTGCCGAAATATCCAAAAAAACCAACTCATCAGCTCCCTCTCTGCTATATATTTCTGCCAGTTCTACTGGATCTCCAGCATCTCTCAAATCCACAAAATTTACTCCCTTTACGGTACGCCCGTCTTTGATATCCAAACAAGGAATTATTCTTTTTGCAAGCATTTTCAGTACTAAGTCTTAAGTAAGAAGTACAAAGTATCTGTACTTTCTAGTTTATATTCTTTATCTAAAATTTTTCGCTTCACCTATTTACTCGAGTACTTATTACTTTGTACTCAATACTTTTTACTCATTTTTAATTTTTAAATCTATTCCGTCATAAAAGCCAAGGTCTTTATTTTTAAGTTGTTTCACCCAAAAAGCAATTTGTCCCGTATGATATGAATAATGTTCGACTGCATGAATTATAACACCTACACCAGAAAAGGAAAATCCTTGTACAGACCTAATCTTTAAAAGTTGATCCAAAGTAGAATCAAAAATAACCCGCTTGGCAGTGTCAACAGTATCTTCCAGTTTACCAAGTATTTCGGACTTAGTTGCACTTTTGTTTGCCGAAAATTCTAAGTCTCGTTTTCGAATATCCTCGGTTTCTCCAAGCGACGAAACGATGTATTGGGTGATGTTCCCACATAAATGTAACATCAAATTGGCTATACTATTCAGAGACTCATTTGGTTTTAACCATAGTTCTTCTTCCGAAACTTCAGATAAGCACTTCTGTATCATGCGTGTACTTTCGTCCATACGATACAAGGCATTTTTAACCAATTCCTCTACTAGTTTATCTTCTTTAGTCATATTGATAGAATATATTTTTCTAACTGCTTTAGACTGATTCTATTTTCATAAATCGCCTTACCAATAATTGTTCCTTCACAGCCTATTTCAGCTAATTTAGGTAGTTCATCAAAGGTTGATATGCCGCCTGAGGCGATTAGTTTTAGTCCCTTTTCAGCGCCGTTCTCGACGTCGCTCGAACTGACAGAAGTGATAATCTTTTTATATAAATCAAAAGAAGGGCCTTCTAACATTCCATCCTTACTAATATCTGTACAAATTACGTATTGAATTCCTCTTTTTTCATAGGATTGAATAAAAGGAAGCAATTCCTCTTTCGATTCTTCTTGCCAACCAGATACCGCAACCTTTTCATCCAAAGCGTCTGCTCCTAAAATGATTTTATCAGCTCCGTAAGTATTTATCCAACCCGTAAAAGTTTGTTTGTCCTTTACTGCAATACTTCCGCCAGTAATTTGATTTGCTCCACATTCAAAGGCGATTCGTAAATCATCATCGGTTTTAAGTCCTCCGCCAAAGTCAATTTTTAAATCTGTCTTTGATGCGATTTGCTCTAAGATCTTATGGTTTACAATATGCTTGGACTTTGCACCATCTAAATCTACCAAATGTAGATACTGAATTCCGTGCGCTTCAAATTCTTTCGCAACCTCTAACGGGTTTGCATTGTATATCTTCTTTGTGTTATAATCTCCTTTGGAGAGTCGTACACATTGTCCGTCTATAATGTCTATTGCGGGAATAATTCTCATTAATTGAAGTATTGAGTAGTTAGTACAAAGTACATAGTTCTTTATTTTAAGCTTTTTTGTAAAGAATAGTTCATTCTTCTTAATTCTCCACAAACATTCAATAATGGTTTCACTCGCTCATTACCCACAAAATTTAACCGTTCAATAAGTAACAATTGTGTTTCAAGTTCGGTGGTCGAACCATTTGCTATACTTAGGAAGTGCCTAAATTCGTTTTTAGAATTTCTACCAGCACCCTCTGCAATATTTGAAGGTATCGAGACACTGCATCTTTTAATTTGAGAAATCAAACCGAATTTTTCATCATCTGGTAGCTCTTTCATTAAAATATAGACTGATTCCACTAAATCCATCGCCTTGTTCCAAATCTTTAAATCTTCATGCTTGTTCATACTTATAAAAATCACTAAGTACTTATTACTAACTACTTTGTACTTCACATTAGTTTTTGTTTATCTCTGGCCATGTATAGTAGTGAATCTCCAACTTTCTGAAATCCATACTTTTCATAAAACGCATGCGCATTCTTTGTTTTTAAAGTGATGGTCTGTAATTCCTTAATTCTATCATGGTTAAGAATAAATTCCATAAAGAACTTACCTAAACCCTTACTCTGAAAATGTGGGTCGATGATTACATCCATAATATTCCCAAAAAATACAGTGTCCGTTACTACTCTTGCAAAACCTATTTGTTTCTGGGCCTTGGTGTACATACCAAAGCAAATTGAATTCTCAATAGTGCCTTTAGTTTGCTGAATAGTTCGTCCCTTTCCCCAATAGGAGGTTTTAGTCATATAATCATGAATAAAATCAAAGTCTAACAGACTTTTATCCGTTGATATTTGGAAATCCTGTTTCATTACAATTCCAAGAAATTCTTTAAAATTTGCTCCCCGACCGCACTACTTTTTTCAGGATGAAATTGGGTTCCATAAAAATTGTTCTTTTTTAAGGCCGCGCTATAGCTTAATTCATAATCAGATTTGGCAATAGTTTCTTCACACGAAGGCGCATAAAAGCTATGTACTAAATAGATATGTTCCTTTTCTTCAACACCTTTAAACAAATCCGATTTGAGACCATTTATTTGATTCCAGCCAATTTGTGGGACTTTCACTTTATTAGAAAACTTGATTACGTCCACATCGAATATTCCCAAACCATTAGTATCTCCTTCTTCGGAGGAATTGCACATCAATTGCATTCCTAAACAGATGCCCAAGACAGGTTGTTTTAATTCGGGAATTATTTTATCCAATCTGCTGGCCATGAGCTTGTTCATTGCACTACTAGCCTCTCCCACTCCTGGGAAAATTACTTTATCGGCAGCTCTTATTTCTTCGGCATCATCACTTAAAATAGCCTCATACCCCAAGCGCTGAATGGCAAACTTGATACTTTGAATGTTACCGGCTCCGTAATTTATGATTACAATCTTCATTTTTTCAAGTATTAAGTAATGAGTATTAAGTACAGAGTCAGTTTGCAGGAACTAATTACTTTGTACTTAATACTTTTTACTTTTAGAGTACTCCCTTTGTACTTGGCAATACCATTTTCTCAACATCCCGCTTAACTGACATTTTTATAGACTTGGCAAAAGCCTTAAAAATTGCTTCTATTTTGTGATGTTCGTTTTTACCTTCCGCTTTGATATTCAAGTTTGCTTTTGCACCATCAGTAAAAGATTTGAAAAAATGGTGAAACATCTCTGTTGGCATATCGCCTACCATTTCACGTTTGAAATCTGTATCCCAAACCAGCCAGTTTCTTCCTCCGAAGTCAATGGCTACTTGTGCTAAACAATCATCCATGGGTAAACAGAAACCATAGCGCTCTATTCCTAGTTTATTTCCAAGTGCGGTATGAAAAACTTCACCTAAAGCAATTGCTGTGTCCTCAATGGTATGGTGTTCATCAACCTCTAAATCGCCATCTACTTGAATATCTAAATCCATTTGACCATGGCGAGCCAATTGGTCGAGCATATGGTCGAAAAAGGCGAGTCCTGTTTTGATTTTGCTTTTTCCTGTTCCATCTAAATTCAGTTGGATTCTAATATCCGTTTCATTTGTTTTTCTATGGATTTTAGCCGTTCTATCCTTCAACTTTAAGAACTCATAAATCTTTTCCCAGTCATTGTTCTCCAAAGCAATTATAGTATCAAGCTCATCTCTTTTTACTGTGATTTCTCCCGTTCCCAGATTTGTGTTGTCATTGATAAAAATACCCTTTGAACCCAAGTTTTTAGCCAGTTCCATATCAGTAAGTCGATCCCCGATTACAAAGGAATTTGCTAAATCATATTCCTCGGAAAAGTACTCAGTGAGTAATCCCGTTCCAGGTTTTCTGGTATCCGCATTATCTTTTGGGAACGTACGGTCCAAAAAGACTTTATCAAAAACAACGCCTTCATTTTCAAAGGATTTCAATATGAAGTTATGAACAGGCCAAAAGGTGTCTTCTGGAAAAATATCAGTTCCTAGTCCGTCTTGATTCGTAATCATCACTAATTCGTAATCCAATTCTTTAGCAATCTTTCCTAGAAAAGTAAAGGCTTTTGGATAGAATATCATTTTCTCAAACGCATCGATTTGTTCATCAGCCGTTTCTTTGATGATGGTGCCGTCGCGGTCTATAAAGAGTACTTTTTTCTTACTCATTTGCTATTTCTTTTAAAGCTCCAACTAGTTTTTGGTTTTCATCTGTTGTTCCCACAGTAAAACGTAGGGTGTTTTCACATAGAGGTTGGGCACTTCTATTCCGAATCACGATACCATTATCCAATAGCTGTTTGTACCGTTTGTTGGCATCATCAACTTTCACAAGTACAAAATTAGCATCAGATTCATAAACGGTTTCTACAAAGGAAACTCCATTCAAAGTTGTGATTAACTCCTCGCGTTCATTCAAAATTTTATCTACTTCGGATGCGACCAGATTAGTAGCGAGTACCCGTTCCAAAGCTTTTAATTGCGTTAGGCCATTTACATTGTAAGGTGGTTTAATTTTAGTCAAAACAGCAATAATTTCTTTGGAAGCAATGCAAATCCCTAGGCGTATTCCAGCCATTCCATAGGCTTTGGACAAGGTTTGTGTCACGACCAAATTGGGGAAATCCGATAAGCGCGAAACCCAGCTTTCCTTGGGTGAAAAATCAATATATGCTTCGTCAATAACTACCAATCCGTTGAAGCTACCAAGCAATTTTGTTATACTCGCTTCTGAAATACTGTTTCCCGTTGGATTATTAGGAGAGCAAATAAAAAGTAGCTTCGAATTACTATCAACAACTTTCAAAACGGCCTCTACATCCGGTTGAAAATCTGTGGTTAACAATACCTCACGGTTTTCAATAGCATTGATTCCTGAAAGGACATTGTACATTCCGTATGTCGGCGGAAGTGAAATAACATTGTCTTCTTTTGGTTCACAGAAAGCTCGGAAAAGTAAGTCCAAAACTTCATCACTCCCATTTCCTAAAAGAATATTTTCCGGACTCACCCCTTTTTGGTCGGCCAAAACAGCTTTCAAACTTCGCTGTTGCGGATCTGGATATCGATTTACTCCATTTTCAAAGGGATTCTCATTAGCATCCAAAAACACCATCTCCGAACCGTCAGAAACATATTCATCCCGTGCTGATGAATATGGCCTTAAGCCTTTGACATTTTCTCGGGTTATATTTTCTAAACTAAAATTCATTTCAAACTTTTCAAACTTTTCAATCTTAAGGTCACTGCATTTTTATGAGCCTGTAAACCTTCGGCCTCCGCCATAATCTCAATTGCATTTCCGATTTCTTGTATTCCTTCTTTTGAAATCTTCTGAAAGGTCATGCTCTTCATAAAACTATCTAAGTTTACACCGCTATACTGTTTGGCGTATCCGTTTGTTGGCAAGGTGTGATTTGTTCCTGAAGCATAATCACCAGCGCTTTCGGGTGTATAATTCCCAATAAAGACGGAACCTGCATTGAAGGTATTATCTATATAGAAATCCTCATTCTCAACACATACGATATAATGTTCCGGCCCATATTCATTGATTAAGTCAATAGCGGTTTGGTCGTTTTCAACATAAATCAGTTTACTATTCGAAATCGCTATTTGAGCAATTTCTTTACGAGGTAATTCCTCTATTTGATTTCCAATCTCATTTTCAACATCATCAATCATTGTTTTTGAGGTGGTAACTAAAATCACTTGACTATCAGTACCATGTTCTGCTTGACTCAATAAATCAGATGCTACGAAAGCGGCTTCTGCTGTTTCATCGGCAACAACTAACAATTCACTTGGACCGGCAGGCATATCAATAGCTATACCATGTTTCGTTGCTATCTGTTTGGCTACAGTTACATATTGATTACCCGGACCAAATATTTTATAAACTTGAGGAATACTTTCAGTCCCAAAGGTCATTCCTGCAATAGCTTGAATTCCTCCAACTTTAAAAATCTGAGTTACTCCGCATAAAGCTGCTGTATATAAAATTGCAGGGTTAATTTTTCCTTCAGAATTTGGCGGAGTACATAAAACAATCTCTTTGCAACCTGCAATATTTGCAGGGGCTGCCAACATCAGAATCGTAGAAAACAAAGGTGCAGTACCCCCTGGGATATACAATCCCACTTTTTGAATTGGACGTTTTTCTTGCCAACATTTCACCCCGATTGACGTCTCTACTTCTATCCTCTCTGTTTTTTGGGCACTATGAAATCTTTCTATGTTTCCCTTAGCCAATTTAATGGAAGCTTTAAGCTCTTCTGAAACCAAGTTTTGAGCTTCCTCTATTTCTGAATCAGTTACTAGGAAAGAATCCAAGGTAGCATCATCAAACTTTTGAGTGTATTTGCTGAGAATAGAATCCCCTTCTTTTTGAACCTCTTCAAAAATAGTATTTACAGTAGCCTCAATATCGGCAACAGTTTGCGTAGGACGCTTTAGTACCTCACTCCAACTTTCTCTTTTCGGGTTGTATATTTTATTCATCGCTTGATATCATCAAATTGCATGAAATAGTGATATGCGAGAGGTTTATAGCCCTGTCGCTCCCAAAATTTCTGTCCCTTTTTATTCGTAACATAACAATTTACTTCTGTTCCCTCGCAACCTATCTCTTTGGCATATTGAAACAGATAATCCATCATAAGTTGTCCTACTCCACTACTTCTATATTCTTCTTTTATGAAAACATTGTCAGGTTCGACATGTTTACCTGCGTATAGTTTATTCAAAACCCAAAGCCCACATATGCCTATCAATTCATTCTCATCATAAACACCTATACATTCATAGCCGCCCATGGCAATCATCGTATCTAGTCGTTCTTTAAGAACAGGATACGAGATGCTTCCATTATTGAGTAAATCAACCAGCGGAAGAATCGATTCTAGTTCCTTCTCAGGAATGAGTTTTATTTTGAAATTGGTATTCATGGCACAGCTTATAAAACCATTTTTTCAATCGGACATACCAAAATTCCTTCGGCACCTGCTTGCTTTAATTCATCAATAACTTCCCAAAATTTATCCTTGTTGATTACGGTATGTACCGAACTCCAACCTTCTTCCGCTAATGGCAGTACTGTTGGACTTCGCATTCCAGGAAGTAAAGCAATAACATCTTTGAGTTTATCATTTGGAGCATTCAGCAATACATACTTCGATTGTCGTGCTCGTAAAACCGATTGAATTCGGAACTGAAGCTTCTGAAGCAATACTTTCCTTTCTTCAGATATTTCTGGTGAAACGGCTAAGACCGCTTCGCTTTTCAGCATGACTTCTACTTCTTTCAAATTGTTCTTGAACAACGTACTTCCACTGGAAACTATATCGCATATCGCATCGGCTAGGCCAATATTCGGTGCAATCTCCACAGAACCACTAATAATGTGCAAATCTGCATTTACACCTTTCTCTTTCAAGTAGTTTTTTACCGTATTCGGATAAGAAGTTGCGATTCGCTTTCCTTCGAAATCTTTGACCGAGTTGTATTCTACTGCCTTGGGAATTGCTAAAGAAACCTTGCATTTTGAAAAACCAAGCTTTTCAGCTACCATAATGTCTTCTCCTTTTTCAATTAAAACATTCTCCCCAATAATTGCAATGTCTACTACTCCATCTCTCAAGTACTGGGGAATATCCCCATTTCTTAGATAGAACACCTCCATAGGGAAATTGCGGGAGGATGCCTTTAATTGATCTTTGCCATTATCTATTGATATGCCACAATCTTTTAGGATGCGTAAAGAATCTTCATTAAGTCTCCCGGACTTCTGAATAGCAATTCTAATGTTAGTCATTTTTCGTTTTTTGAGTTTGAGACAATCAAAAATGGCTTAAAAACAAAACCCGTTTGATTGCTCAAACGGGTTTAAAATATTTTGTAATACTACAATACACCTTTACCTCGCCTGATAGCCAGTTAAAAGATGATGATGTGTATTTTTATTTTTCATTACTTGGTAAAAGTAAAATTTAATTTCTTTCTATGAAAGCAAATTTAAAAAAATCACAAATTGTGATTTTTAGTTATTTCCTAAAATAAGTGGTAATCCAGCTTCACCTCCACCTACGATAACTACTTTGGAGTTCGGAGATTTTGAAAGCTCCAATGTTGCATCAATACCCTTATCTTGCAAGATTTTATCTGTTAAGGATGCACTTAATATTCTATTGGCATCAGCTTTACCTTGTGCTTCAATAGTAACTTTTTCAGCTTCTTTTTGAGCAGTAACTAATCTAAACTCGTATTCTAAAGATTCTTGCTCTTGTTTTAATTTACGCTCAATTGCCTCTTTAATTGTGGCAGGTAAAGTCACATCACGCACCAAAACCTCGTTCAACTGAATGTATTGGCCGTCCACAATCTTTTTAGTCTCCTCATAAATCTCAGCTTGAATAGCGTCTCTTTTACTTGAATACAATTGCTCTGGAGTATAGCGACCAACAACGCTTCGAGCAGCAGAACGAATTGTTGGCAGCAAAACACGTGAAATATATTCGGTACCTTTTTCTTGATGTAGTTTTCCTAAAAACTCGCGCTTAGGCTCAAACCATGCTGAAGCGTCCAATTTAATTTCTAATCCGTTCGAAGAAAGTACTTGCATTTTTTCAAAAACTTCTTGCTGTCTTACTTCATAAACAAAAACTTTGTTCCAAGGTGCGACAATGTGAAATCCTTCGCCCATTGGTGGTTCATCGGTAACTACACCTCCGCCAAAAGTCTTATATAAAACCCCAGCTTCACCTGATCCTATAGTGACAGCGGATTTTGAAATTAAAATAACTAATGCAATCAGTATAAATACTACTGGTAATGCAATTTTCGGTAATTTATCCATAGTGTTCTGTTTTATGTTAGTCCGTTATATTTTCTAATAAACCATTCCGCCGCCAATGCCGCGATAATGATTGCTAAAAGTACGCGAAAATCTATTAAAGACACTATATTTTGAGTAGCTTTTTGAGTAGGAACAAATCGATTGTCGCTTAGTAAACTCTGTACTAAGTCATTCGTATTGCTTGGGAAATACAGTTTACCATTTGTCGCTGAGGCCAATTGCTCCAACTTTCTGTAATCGGTGGACAAGAATTGTTTTTCTACATCGAAATCCAGAATTGTAAAACTCCCAGACTGCGTCCTATTTTCCTGTTCCACATTTACAGTAAATGTATATTGCCCGGGAAGGACATTCGTTAAATCAGCCTCGTAAAGGTTGTTTTTCAATAACATGGGGATCTCCTGGGAACTTCCACTTTCCGTATTCTTAAGTTTTATAATCAAAGAAGCATTTGAATCGAACACAAAAGCCTCATCAAAATAGGAAGCTTTTATTTTAGCTTCATTACTGCCTTCATAAACCGATTTGTAATCCACATCAAGCCTGTTTTTTCCTTTGTTGGAAGATAGATACAGCATCAATTTTCCTATAAAATCATCGAAATTTTGAAAGTTTTGATTATTCCTAAAGCTCTGCATGCGCCATTTCCAAATGTTTTCTCCAACCAAAACCACCTCCTTCCCATTTTCATTATCAAGGGCGAAAAGCAAAGGTGATCTTAAAGTAGTACCCAAGATTTTCATTTGAACTAAGGTCTCCGCGTTTTCAACTCCTATTGTTCCCGCATTGCTATTAAGGGGGGGGAAGTCATCCATGGAAAAATCGGTAATATCAAACTTTGAAAACGAAGGATTGAGTACCCCAAAAACTTCTTGAGTTGGATACCCATCTTCAACACGGTACTTACGGGACGCTTGGTTTATTGAATTCCAGTTCGTTTTTAAGCCTCCTATGGTAAAAACACTTGCTTTTTTCTGTTTCAAATAAGTATAGATGGATGTGTAAGATGGATCTGGTTGATATAAAATAAATACATCGACATCATCCAAATCCTTCAAATTTGCCGAAGGTTTATTAATACTCACCGAACGTTGTTCATTACTCTCAATTGACTTCCGCAAGGTGCCAATATCTGGATGCATCATACTTGTGATAATAGCTATATTGGTCTTTTCGTCAATAACTTCAACAACTGCATTTCGGATATTATTCTCTTTATTTCGTTCACCATCTAAGGAGGTAACCTCTACAAGAATATTCTTTAAACCCACGGAGCGGGCATCTAAAGTTGTATTAATAGTTTTGGAACTATTAGTATTTGACAACTTAATACTTTCTCTATATACGTTCTTCCCATTCACCGTTATGTTTATCGTAGAATTCACCTCTCTAGATCCATCGTACGAAACATAAACCTCTAAAGGGAATTTATTCTTAAGAAATGCATACTTATTACTATTAACCTGATTAATACGAATATCTTCATATTGTGTGGTATCACCAATAGCAATGGGATAAATTGGAAATTTAGCTTTCTTTCCTGAAAATACATAGTCCTGGCCTATTGTACTGTTCCCGTCGCTAATTAGAACTACTGTAGAATTCGTATTTGTATAAACTTCATTGATTGATTTTATGGCTTTGGAAATATTGGTGTTCTTGTCGCCAAAGGACAGGCTATCGGTTTGTTGAATGGAATTGCCAAAATTGTAAGACGCTACTTTAAATTTATCAGTTAGACTCGGATTTATTTGTATTTCATTTAGAACTTCTTGAACGCTTTCCGTGGACTTGGCAAGAGATGATGAATTATCAGTGAGCAAGATTAAATTGGTTTTTTCCAGAGTATATTCACTTTTTGAAAACTTAGGGTTAATAAGCAATACTAAAAGTCCAAACAAACCTATAAAACGCAAAAAAGAGAGTAAAACACTAAGCTTTCCTCTCTTTCTAGATTTGTAATAATATTGGAACAGCACCAACCCTAATGCCACTATTGCTGCTAGTATTATAAGGAGAACGGTGCTTGTTTGCATATTTTTAAGTCAACATTCCGCCATCGACATTAAGTACTTGCCCTGTTACATATGCAGATAAATCAGACGCAAAGAATAAACA
Source organism: uncultured Flavobacteriaceae bacterium (assembly GCA_947500435.1). GTDB lineage: Bacteria > Bacteroidota > Bacteroidia > Flavobacteriales > Flavobacteriaceae > Maribacter_C. Next base: position 585,366 of record CANMRV010000005.1, on the reverse strand, counting down.
TGCATTAGCAATGTCTTCAGGTGCCCCTCCTCTTTTTAAAGGAATACCTTCACGCCAGCCTTGTACAACTTTCTCATCTAACTTGGCCGTCATTTCAGTTTCGATAAATCCTGGAGCAATGGCATTACATCTTATGTTCCTAGAGCCAAGCTCCAAAGCAACGGATTTCGTAAATCCAATCATTCCCGCTTTTGACGCGGCGTAATTGGCTTGTCCGGCATTTCCTTTTACGCCAACAACACTGCTCATGTTTATAATAGAACCTTTACGTTGTTTTAGCATTGTGCGTTGCACTGCTTTTGTCATATTGAAGACTGACTTTAAATTGATTTCGATAACCTTATCGAAATCTTCTTCAGCCATTCGCATCAACAAATTGTCTTTAGTGATTCCTGCATTATTGATAAGGACATCAATTCCACCGAAATCTTCTAAAACATTAGCAATCAAAGCTTCGGACTCACTAAAGCTTGCCGCATTACTTTTATAAGCCTTAGCTTTTACACCCTTGGCTGTAAGCTCTTTTTCTAGAGCTAAAGCAGGAGCTTCACTTGAACTGTAGGTGAAAGCAACGTTTGCGCCATGATTAGCGAATACTTGCGCAATTCCGGTACCTATGCCTCTACTTGCTCCGGTAATAATTACATTTTTTCCTTCTAGCAATTTCATTCTTAAAGTTGGTATTTAAGTTTTAGTTGAATTCAAAAATACGATTTCTATACCAACCTTGTTAAGATTTTATTGGTGCGGGTTTTTCATAATTGAACAAGTAATCGACGTCTAGCTCTTGTACTTTTCCAAATTTTCTTAAAACGTCCACATCCACATCGTTCTTATTTCCAATTACCATTAAATCATAAGTTGACCCCTTAATATTGTTGTTGAAGAAAGCCCTTAAATCTTCGATGGTCATTTTTTGTATGGCGGCATACATTTCTTGTCTATTATCTTTCGAAATTCCTCTATCCTTAAGCCTTTCATACGTCCAGAAGATATTTGTTTTATTAATGCGTTCAGCAGCCAGTTGTTTTAAAGTTGATTCCTTTGCTGCGTTGAAATTCTCCTCGGCTTCAGGCATGTTGTTCATTAATTCCAACATTGCATCCATAGCTTGGTCCATTTTATTTGCCTGTGTTCCAACGTAAGCATAAATCAAGTTTGGATCACCAGCTTTTTGAGCATTGGAATATGCAGAAAAGGCTGAATAGGCTAAAGACTTGGACTCTCGTATTTCTTGAAAAACAATTGATGAAAGTCCACTACCAAAATAAGTGTTAAATAATGAAGTTGCCGCCATCTTTTGCGGGTCAAACGTATCTCCTTTTGCCAAAAACATCATTTCAGACTGCACCATGTCATAATTAACAAAGTATACATTGTTCGCCATATCTTTCTTTACATACTCTTTCTTCTCCGGGTATTCCTTGAACTCAGCCGGAACAGTATGATTTTTTGCAGCTGCAACTCCTTGGTTTTTGTCCTTACCATAATAAAACAGGCGATGTTTATAGTTTCGTAAACCCTTCACTATCCCTACCAATTCCTGGGGGTCAATTGCTTTAAGTTCTTCAATAGTATAAATATCACGTAATCTAGAATTTTCACCATACTGACCATAACTCATTAAACCGCTCCACATGATACTACCTTTGTTAGCCTTTGTTTCCTCTCTTCCTTTTGCAATTTTGAGAACAAATTTATCATAGGCCTCTTGATTTGCTTCCGCATTTAACCATAGGTTTTCCAATAGCTGTAAACCTTTGTCAATGTTTTCGCGTAGCCCTGACAAATACACATATGAGGTATCATCACTTGAACTCACACCATAAGAAACGCCAAGCTTATAAAACTCTTTCTTCACCTCTTCAGGAGATAGCTCATTAGTACCCAAAAACTCAAGATATTGAACAGCAAGACCTAGTTTCTTATCATTGTCCTTACCCATATCGAATATGATATAAAGTTCTGCCAAATCATTTAGCGGGTTAGCGACATAAGAGAATTCGAGACCATTTTCTAAATCACTTGATTCAATTGCTGTGGAAAAGTCAACATAATCTGGAAGTATTTCTGGAGTTTCCATCTTGTTGAAACTTTCCAAAAAGGAAGAAGTTTTGTCCCTATTCAGTTCTATAGGAGTTATTCCTGGATTTTCTACTTTTACCAAACCTTCGTTTTCACCCTGTCTCTTGTATGCTGCAACGTAGTTATCTCCATAAAATTTATTTGCAAAAGCAACCAACTCTTCTTTCGTGACTTTTCGCATATCATCAATGAGTTTGACACGGTCTCCCCAGTTTTGAAAACTTGTGAAAGCATCTACATATGCCGAAGCTACCGCCGAAGCATTTCCAAAACGTCTTATTTCACTTAGTTTTAAATCATTCGTGACAGCCTCAATCATCCAATCGTCGAATTCTCCTTTTTTAATCTTTTCGATTTGCTCTAATAGCAAGTCTTTTACTTCATCTAAGGTTTGTCCAGATTTAGGATTTCCGTATAAAGTATGAATTCCGTAGTCATTATAAAATTGAACATAAGAGCCGCCTCGCTGCACCAATTGTTTTTGGTTCAAATTAAGATCAATAAGTCCCGCTTCACTATTTGCCAATATCATATCAACAAGAGTTACTAATTTCTCCTCTTCAGAACCGACTTTATCGGTTCGAAACGCAATATTCAAGGTTTCTGATTCAGGCCCTGTAACTTCAACCATAATGGGGCTTGTAATTGGTTTTTCAATTGGTCTTGTCGGATGTGTAACTTCCTTGTACGCAAAATTTCCAAAGGTGTCATTTACTTTCTTAATCGTTTCCTCAAACTCAATATCTCCAACCAAAACTACGGCCATATTGTTGGGTACATAATAGGTGTTGAAATAATTATGAATAGCCTCCATCGAAGGGTTTTTCAAATGTTCTGAAGTACCAATCGTTTTCTGTTGACCATATGGATGAGTAGGGAAAAGCGCATCATTCAACGCATAACTTAATTTTCTAAAATCTACATCTTGAGATCTATTGAATTCCTCATAAACAGCCTCTAATTCTGTATGAAATAGACGAAGTACCAATTGGCTAAAGCGTTCAGACTCCAATTTCAACCATTTATCCAACTCGTTTGATGGAATCTTATTGGTATATACCGTCTGCTCATGCCAAGTCCAAGCATTTGTTCCCTCAGCTCCTAAAGAACTTACCATTTTATCGTATTCATTTGCTATAGAAATTTTTGAAGCTTCTAAAGAAAGACTATCGATTGATTTGTAAATCGCTTTTTTTACCTCTGGATCTTTTTCTGCTTTATGCTTTTCATACAAATCTGAAATCATTGTTAGTTTTACCTTCTCTTCTTCCCAATTTTGGGTTCCTATCTCGTCAGTCCCTTTAAATACCATATGTTCCAGGTAATGGGCCAAACCTGTATTGTCGGCAGGGTCATAAACAGAACCAGCGCGAACCGGAATAAAAGTCTGTATTTTGGGCTCATCAGTATTTTTACTGAGATATACTTTTAAACCATTTTCTAATGTATAAAGCCTTAAGCCTGTAGGGTCATTGGTAACTGACTCATAGGTAAATCCGTTGGCATCTTTTGCTGTAATTGTTGTCACGCTATCCTCTGTAGCATTCTGTTTACAGGAAGAAAAAAATAATGTTCCTAAAAATAAGAGTAAGACTGTTTTTTTCATGAGTATTCGTTTTTGACTTATTTGTGTTTACTATTTGTTATAAAAACTGACAATGTGATATAAAAAACCCATCATACTAAAGTAAGAATGATGGGTTTAATCTAACGGAATATTTAAGAATGTTTAACACAATTCCAGTTATCCCATTACTTCTTTTACTTTTTTACCTATTTCGGCAGGAGAATCTACAACGTGAATACCATGTTCACGCATAATTTTCTTTTTTGCTTGTGCTGTATCATCACTTCCTCCTACAATAGCGCCGGCATGTCCCATAGTTCTTCCTGCAGGTGCTGTTTCACCAGCTATAAAACCAACGACCGGTTTCTTGCTACCACTTTCTTTATACCATTTCGCTGCATCAGCTTCTAGTTGTCCGCCTATTTCCCCTATCATAACCACACATTCCGTTTCAGGGTCATTGATAAGTAACTCAACGGCTTCTTTTGTTGTAGTACCAATTATGGGGTCTCCACCGATACCGATGGCTGTAGTAATACCTAAACCTTGACGAACGACCTGATCAGCTGCTTCATAGGTAAGTGTTCCTGATTTTGAAACAATACCTACATTGCCTTTCTTGAATACAAATCCTGGCATGATGCCAACTTTGGCCTCTCCTGGAGTGATTACACCTGGACAGTTAGGACCAACCAATCGACAGTTTCTATCTTTTATATAGTTTGAGGCTTTTACCATATCCGCCACGGGTATACCTTCAGTAATTGTTATTATGACCTTAATTCCTGCATCAGCAGCTTCCATAATGGCGTCGGCCGCAAAAGCTGGCGGAACAAAAATAATTGTAGTATCGGCTCCTACCTTTTCAACAGCTTCTTCAACGGTATTAAAAACTGGTCTTCCCAAGTGTTCTTGCCCACCTTTTCCAGGTGTAACTCCACCTACTACTTGGGTGCCGTATTCAATCATTTGTTCGGCATGAAAAGTTCCTTCACTGCCCGTAAAACCTTGAACTATTATTTTTGAATCCTTATTAACTAAAACGCTCATGTATAAATCGGTTTATTTTTGCTGCACAAAAATATAGGTTTGCAAACGAAAAGGAAAGCAATACCGTGCATATTATTTTATTCTTCTAATTTCTTTAAGATGGAAGGAATCTTTTTAATGTAAGCCAGCTGTTTCAATTTTTCACGGGATTCCTCAATCGGAGTGCCAAAATAGCTTTTTCCACCAGCAACGGACTTTGTAACTCCTGTCTGCCCCATAATTATGGCGCCCTTGCCTATGGTAATCCCAGAATTGGTACCTACTTGTCCCCAAATAGTTACTTCATCTTCAATAACGACACAACCAGCTATTCCCGTCTGCGAAGCTATTAAACACTTTTCTCCAATCATCGTATCATGACCAACATGTACTTGATTGTCCAGTTTTGTTCCTTTTTTGATGGTTGTATCCCCCGTTACGCCTTTGTCAATAGTACATAACGCACCAAGTTCCACATTGTCTTCTAGTACAACTCTTCCTCCGGAAATCAATTTATCAAATCCCTCTGGCCTATTCTTGTAATAGAAAGCGTCAGACCCTAAAACACAACCAGCGTGTAAAATTACATTGTCTCCTAAAACACAGTTATCATATATGGCTACATTGGCGTGAATCAAACAATTATCCCCTATACTAACATTGTTTCCAATGAAAACATTAGGTTGTATAACGGTGTCCTTACCAATTTTGGCAGAATCGGCAATCGAATTATTCGCCTTTTCAAAAGGTTTGAAAAATTTGGTGAGCTTATTAAAATCTCTAAAAGGGTCATCAGAGATTAACAATGCCTTTCCCGTTGGGCAATCAACTTCCTTATTGATGAGTACTACAGATGCTTCACAATTCAAAGCTTTATCATAATACTTCGGATGGTCTACAAAAACAATCTCACCTTCCTTTACAACATGGATTTCATTCATGCCCAAAACAGAGAAATCATCAGCTCCAACATATTTAGAGTCAATGATTTCTGAAATTTGTTTTAAAGTATAAGTTATAGGGAATCTCACTTAGTGAAAATGTTTCAAATTATTCCTTAACACGTTCCATATACGCGCCTTTTTCTGTATCAACTTTAATTTTATCCCCTTCATTGATGAAGAGTGGCACATTTACTTCTGCCCCCGTCTCAACTTTCGCTGGCTTTGTTGCATTTGTAGCGGTATTTCCTTTTACCCCTGGTTCAGTATAGGTTACTTCTAATATTACACTCGCCGGCATATCTACCGATAGCGGCATACTATCTTCTGTGTTGAACATTATTTTTACAACTTCACCTTCCTTCAAAAGGCCCGGAGCGTCTAAACTACTTTCTTCAAGCGTTATCTGATTGTAATCATCCGTATTCATGAAGTGATAGGTCTCTCCTTCGGCATACAAATATTGATAAGAACGTGTTTCTACGCGTACATCATCAATTTTATGTCCAGCAGAAAAGGTATTATCTATAACCTTTCCTGTAGTTACACTTTTTAGTTTAGTTCTAACAAACGCTGGACCTTTACCAGGTTTTACGTGTAAAAATTCTATGATTTTAAAAATATCATGATTGTATCGAATGCACAATCCCTTTCTTATATCTGATGTAGATGCCATTTTTATTGGTCTATGGTTGTTATTAATTGTTGCTAAAGTAACCTTTCATAATTCCTCGCTGGGAATCTCTAATAAATTGTAAAATCTCATCCCGCTCCGGAGTTGCCTCCATTTCGGCTTCTATAATCTGTACTGCCTGAGAATTGTTATAATTCTTCTGGTAAAGAATTCGATAGATATTCTGTATCTCACGGATTTTTGCTGATTCAAACCCTCTTCTTCGCAATCCTACGGAATTGATTCCTACATAGGATAGTGGCTCTCGAGCAGCTTTCACAAATGGTGGAACATCTTTTCTAACTAAAGAACCTCCAGTAACAAAGGCATGTTGCCCGACTGATACGAACTGGTGCACCGCAACCAATCCTGCCAAAATAACATTATCACCAATCGTTACATGACCGGCAAGGGTAGAATTATTAGAGAAGATACAGTTGTTACCCACTAAACAATCGTGAGCTACATGGCAATAGGCCATAATAAGACAATTCTTGCCTATCACGGTTTTATTTCTATCTGAAGTGCCCTTATGAATAGTCGCGCATTCGCGGATGGTTGTGCCATTACCTATGGTCACGGTAGTGTCCTCTCCATCATATTTTAAATCTTGCGGAGGTGCTGAAATTACCGCTCCCGGAAAAATATTACAGTTTTTACCAATTCTTGCACCTTCCATAATGGTTACATTGGAGCCAATCCAAGTACCATCACCTATGGTAACATTATTATGGATTGTGGTAAAGGGTTCGACTACTACATTTTTAGCAATCTTAGCACCAGGGTGAATGTAAGCTAGGGGTTGATTCATTTTAGTTTCCTTTTACTTTAGCGATTTGAGCCATAATTTCCGCTTCGGAAACCAATCTTCCATTTGCATATGCCTTGGCATGCATCTGACAAATACCACGGCGAATTGGCGACATTAAATCCAGCTTAAAAATTAATGTGTCACCTGGAACCACTTGTTGTTTGTACCGAACATTATCGATCTTAAGCAAGTATGTTAAATAGTTTTCTGGGTCTGGCACAGTGCTTAGCACTAGAATACCACCCGTTTGCGCCATGGCTTCCAGCTGTAAAACACCAGGCATAACTGGCGCTCCAGGAAAGTGCCCTACAAAAAAGGGTTCATTCATGGTTACGTTTTTCATACCTATGACATGGGTTTCCGAAAGCTCAAGGATTTTGTCAACCAACAAAAATGGAGGTCTATGTGGTAGCATTTCCATGATTTGTGTAACATCCATCAACGGAGGTTGGTGCAAATCGACTAAGGGAACATTATTTCTTTTTTCTGTCTTTATAATTTTGGAAAGCTTCTTAGCAAACTGGGTGTTTACATAATGTCCCGGTTTATTTGCAATTACTTTCCCTCGAATTCTTGTTCCAGCCAAAGCTAAATCACCAATTACATCTAATAATTTGTGTCTTGCGGCTTCATTGGGCTGGTGCAAAGTTAGGTTATCAAGTATTCCGTTAGGTTTTACCGAAAGCTTTTCCTTGTCAAAAGCCTTCTCAAGCTTTTTCATTGTATCAGCGGAAATCTCTTTATCAACATAAACAATGGCATTGTTTAAGTCACCACCTTTTATTAGGCCGTGTTCTAGCAATGCTTCCAGTTCATGTAAAAAACTGAAGGTCCGAGCATCGGCTATCTCTGTTTTGAATTCGGAAAGACTTTCCAAGGTAGCATTTTGTGTTCCAAGAACTTTAGTTCCGAAGTCAACCATGGTTGTCACCTGGTAACTGTCAGCGGGAATAACGGTAATTTCACTCCCGGTGGAATCATCCTTATAAGAAATCACATCTTTAACCACATATTCTTGACGATCTGCTTCCTGCTCCTGCACCCCAACAATTTCTAAGGCTTCAACGAAATATTTAGAGGAACCATCCATAATAGGTGGTTCTGGCGCATCAAGTTCAATGAGGATATTGTCTATTTCCATTCCGACCAAAGCGGCCAAAACATGTTCAGAGGTCTGGATTTTTACGCCATGTTTTTCTAAGTTTGTACCTCGTTGGGTATTTACAACGTAGCTCGCGTCAGCTTCAATAATCGGCTCACCTTCTAAATCCACCCTTTTAAAAGCGTAACCGTGATTCTCTGGAGCAGGAACGAATTTCATGGTTACATTTTCTCCAGTATGAAGTCCAACTCCCTTAAGAATAACCTCTTTGGCAATTGTTCTTTGTTTGTTACTTGTTGTTATCACCGTCATTTACTTTTTTATCCAGTTCATTAATTTGGTTTACTATTTTGGGGAAATTTTTGAAGTGAACGTATGATTTATTAAAGTCCCCATAATTCCAGGCAGGAGTTCCTTGTAATATTTCGCCATCTTTTACACTTCTACTAATACCAGATTGGGCTTGTATACGAACATCATCACCAATAGTAATATGACCTACAATTCCCACCTGGCCACCTATCATACATCGTTTTCCAATTTTGGTTGACCCAGCTACACCCGTTTGTGCGGCAATTACAGTATGCTCACCAATCTCGACATTATGTGCAATTTGTATTTGGTTATCAAGCTTGACTCCTCTTCTTAAAATTGTAGAACCCATGGTAGCCCTATCAATTGTGGTACCTGCCCCAACATCAACATCATCTTCAAGAATCACATTACCCGTTTGGGGAATTTTACTGAATGTACCATTTTTACTTGGAGCAAATCCGAAACCATCTGAACCAACAATTGCCCCACTTTGTATTACGCAGTTTTTGCCAATTATTGTTTCAGAATAGACCTTTGCTCCCGCAAAAATGATAACATTATCATCTATAGTAACGTTGTCACCTACATACGCATTGGGGAATATCTTTACATCCTTTCCCATCACCACATTTTCCCCTACATACGAAAATGCCCCCATGTACAATCCCTCTCCATAAGAAGCACTTTCTGCTATATGAACAGGATTCTCAATACCCGTTTTAGTGTTTTTGACCTGATCGTAGTATTCCAGTAGCTTGGAAAACGACTCATAAGCGTCTTCAACTTTTATTAAGGTAGTCGCTAAATTCTGTTCCGGGGTAAAATCTTTATTTACAATGGTAATCGAAGCTTTTGTAGTATATATATAGGGCGTGTATTTCGGATTCGCTAAAAAGGTCAGCGAACCCTTCTCGCCCTCTTCGATTTTGGCTAGCTTGTGTACGGCTATCTCAGGATTTCCTTCTACTTCTCCCTCTAAGATACCCGCAATCTGACTTGCTGTAAAAACCATGAGCACAAAAGTAAGAAAAATAGTTATACAGAATCTTTGGGAAAACACATATAATACTTGGTAACCGTTTTAGAAAGGGCTTTTAAATTCAGGTGATCAGAAGCTTTTGCCACATCGATAATCTTTCCGTTCTTTCGTAAGATATTGATATTCTGCTTATCAGCATCATAAGCGCGATTTTCAACATTATTTTTGAACACAAAATAACCAGTGTCCTCATCTGATAAATTATACTCCGACTTTACTAGATTAAAACGTTCTTGAAAAACTGTATCTTTTATAGGTTTGTTTTTAAGCTTTATTCTGAGAAGCTGCCTATTGATAACCATTTGGCACAGTTTAGAAAGCACGAAATCGTCATGGTCTTGCCATAACTTTATGGCCGAAAGTATATCAACATCATCTAATTTTGAAAACCTTTCAAGCACTGCAACCTCAAAATTTGCTTCTACAATTTTATGAGTCATAAAAAATAGCAGCGCCTCACTGCAGCTTACCTGAACACCTTGCCTCAACAGTTGCTTCGCTCTTTTCAAAATTCGAATCAGTAATTGCTCTGCAACTATGCCTGCCTTGTGCAGGTATACCTGCCAATACATAAAACGCCGAGCCATTAAAAATTTCTCAACTGAATAAGTACCCTTCTCCTCTACCACAAGCTCACCGTCCACCACCGTAAGCATGGTAATCAAACGTTCAGAATTTATGTTTCCTTCAGCAACACCGGTATAAAAACTATCACGTTTGAGATAATCCATTCGGTCCATATCTAGCTGACTTGAAACCAATTGATTTAAAAATTTCTTAGGATGCTTCCCTTCGAAAATTTCAATGGCGACCGTTAAATTTCCGTTAAACCTTTGATTGAGTTCCTTCATAAAAAGCAGTGAAATGTGCTCATGATGAACTCCTTCTACAATACTATTTTCCATGGCATGTGAAAATGGACCATGCCCGATATCGTGTAGTAAAATTGCACACAACAAACCCTCTTCCTCCTCTTTCGAAATTTCAACCTCCTTAAAACGAAGTACTTGTATCGCTTGCTGCATCAAGAACATACTACCCAATGCATGGTGAAATCTAGTATGGTGAGCTCCAGGATAGACTAAGTAAGAAAGTCCCATTTGAGATATTCTCCGCAATCTTTGAAAATACGGATGAGCGATTAGATCAAAAATCAGCGTATTGGGGATTCGAATAAATCCGTAAATTGGATCATTGAAAATTTTAAGCTTGTTCGATTCTGTCAAAATAAGTTTAATTACGAATCAAAGTTATACAAATGAAACGATATCTTGGCATGCTTCATGCGTTGATAAACTTATCATATTTGATGATTTTGTATACTTCAAACACTAGTTCCATTACATGAACAAAATAACGATTCTTTGGGCCGACGATGAGATAGATCTTTTAAAGCCACATATCCTATTTTTAGAAGGAAAAAACTATAATGTAATTACTTGTAAAAGCGGTCAGGAAGCTCTTGAAGCACTATCGGAGTCTCAGGTGGACATTGTTTTCTTAGATGAAAATATGCCTGGAATTTCCGGACTTGAAACCCTGAATGAAATCAAGGTAATGAACTCATCGCTTCCCGTTGTCATGATTACCAAAAGTGAAGAGGAGTTTATCATGGAAGAGGCCATAGGCTCGAAGATTGCTGACTATTTGATTAAGCCGGTAAATCCAAATCAAATACTTTTATCCCTAAAGAAAAACTTAGACCACTCTCGCTTGGTGTCTGAAAAGACAACATCCAATTACCAACAAGAATTCCGAAAGATTGCCATGGATTTGTCAATGGTAAACAGTTATGAGGAATGGGTAGAACTTTACAAAAAGTTGATCTATTGGGAAATGCGTCTCGAAGATATTGAAGATACAGGAATGTTTGAAATCTTGGAATCTCAAAAGGTAGAAGCCAATAACCAATTCGGAAAGTTCGTAGAAAACAATTACGAAGACTGGTTCTCTGACCCAACTGGTCCAGTAATGTCACATACGTTATTTAAGGAGTGGATTCAACCAGAAATCAAAGGCACTCCCACCCTCTTGGTTGTTGTCGATAATCTTAGATATGACCAATGGTATGCTTTTGAAGATACCGTGAATTCCTTTTATAAGAAGACCAAAGAGGAATCGTATTTAAGCATTCTCCCTACCGCAACTCAATATGCACGGAATGCTATATTTTCTGGATTGACACCATTAGAAATGGAGAAAAGACATCCCGATTGGTGGAAGAATGATACAGACGAAGGTGGAAAGAATTTGTTCGAGGATAAATTCCTTGGCGCTCAAATCAAACGACTAGGTCTGGATTTAAAATGGGAGTACCATAAAATCACCAGCCTTAAAGGAGGGAAGCATTTATCGCAAAATTTCAGGTCGCAAAAGGATAATGACCTGACGGTAATCGTGTATAACTTTGTAGATATGCTTTCACATTCCAAAACCGAAATGGAGGTAATCAAAGAATTGGCTTCAAATGATAAAGCCTATCGTTCACTTACGCAAAGCTGGTTCAAGAATTCCCCGTTATTAGAGATTATTCAACAAGCACAGGATATGAACATGAAGTTGATAATTACCACCGATCACGGCACTATTAATGTGAAGCAGCCTTCGAAATTAATAGGAGATAAAGATACCAGCTTGAACCTGCGTTATAAGACGGGAAGGAGCCTTACCTACGAAGAGAAAGATGTATTGGCTGCTCAAGACCCAAGAAGTATTCATTTACCCAGTATAAATATGAGTAGCTCGTTTGTATTTGCTAAGAACGATTTGTTTTTTGCATATCCAAATAATTACAATCACTATGTCAGTTACTATCGGAACACCTATCAGCATGGTGGCGTCTCTTTGGAGGAGATGATCATCCCGTTTGTGGTACTGGCACCTAGATAAAGCCAATTAAAAAAATGAAGTTCGCGTTATTTTATTTCCTTACCATAGTTCCAATAATTTCTTTGGCGCAGCAAGAAGTACTTGAAGTACGAGGTAGCGTTATTGAATTTGGCATATTGGTAGATGGTTTAGATGATTCAAAATACGACAAAGCTGATGGCTCTCCCTATTTAGGTTCCGAGTTTATTCCCGCAAAAATAAATGACATCAAAAAGACTCAGTTTATTAGATTTAATATTGTTGACCAAATTGTTGAGGTTCAAATAAAAACAAACAAGGTCGTAATGCTTGATTTAAAAAATGACTTCAACATACAACTTTTGGACGGGTCGAATAAACAGTACAAAACCGCTATGTATACGATAGACGGTAAAAGGATTAAGTCTTTTTTTGAAGTGATAAAAAAAGATGAAAATTACATCCTCTATAAACAAGAGCGAAAAAAGTATCTCAAGGCTCAAAAAGCCGAAGGGTATCAAGACAAGTTGCCGGAACGATTTGTTGATCAAGATCCTACATTCTTCATTTCGAGTTTTAAATCTGACTCTCCTACCCTTTTGGAACTTCCAAAGAAAAAGAAAAGGCTAGCTTCATTCTTTGAAAAAGATGCAAAAGCAGTAGAAAAATTTATGAAACAAGAAAAATTCGATATTAAAGAACCTAATGATTTAGTCCGTCTTATGGACTTTGTATTCTCCAAAACACAATAATCTACAGATCTCCATAGATAAATGCCGATTACCTATCAACAAAATCAAATTGCCGAAGTAGTAAAAACAGTATTGAAAACCGCTTCATCAAAAACCCTCTGCTTTTACGGCCCAATGGGCGCAGGAAAAACCACTTTAATTAAAGCTCTTGTTAAAGAATTGGGCGGGCCGGACAATGCCAGCAGTCCAACATTTGGTATCGTAAATGAATATCATACAAACGATGGAGCTGTCTTAGGATACCATTTCGATTTCTATCGACTTGAAGATGAAACTGAGGTTTTAGACTTGGGGTTTGAAGACTACCTAAATCAAGATGTTTGGATTTTTATCGAATGGCCTGAAAAAATCAAATCTTTTTTACCTGAAGATGCGTTTGATATTCATATTGAAATTAAAGATTTCGAAACGAGGGAAATCTCATTTTAAAACTTCTTTTCTGCATTAGATTTCCCACTTTATTTAAGACCATATTCTTTCCTTTTTAATTTTTATCAAAAACCTTTGCGGTTTTCGTATCGTTTTTTGCGAAATTTTATTGTGTAAAATCCCAAAAAGAGCAATAAAATCGACCAAAGACCTAAATTTAACGTTCAAATACATGATTTTAACATTTTTTGTTAAAATAATTAACACTAATTACCTACATTTGACGTGAGTAAAAGTCCTATTCTAACTAAAAACTTAATTAAGATGAAAGCAAAAAGATTTATTTTTGGCCTATTGGCATGTGTAACATTATTAGCTGTTTCTTGTGAACCAAACAACACTGCGGAAGAAGATGATTTGTATGAAGTTGGTGTTGACAAGAAAAAATTAAAGGCAATGTAATTGTCAATAATATCTAACAAAAAAAAGAGCAACTTATAATTGCTCTTTTTTTTATACTTTTTTATAATTTTAAACGTTAGCAAAAGTGTAAATGTCGAGAGCAATGAATGAAAATACGGGAAAAAATAAGATAAAAAACATGATAATTTTTGAGTCTATCATTGTTTTTTTTCTGGCTATCACTCCCTTCATTTATAAGATCTACGATTACCTGCCAAAGAATGATTCTGAGGCAACCATATCCATCCTAGGAATTGTTATTGGGAATAATGGTTTTGCTGATGTTTCAACACATGTGTGGTATCTAACGACTAAGATTCTACCTCTTGTTTTATTAATTTTTTGGTTTTTCACTTCTAAAAACTGGTGGTATCATATCATTTTGATACCAATAGCCATGTATGCTTTCCAAGTTTTTGAAGTATTGTATTCAGAAGATGACTTTGTAGACACCGAGAACATTTGGTGGTTAATACCGATTTGTATAGTTATAATCCCCTTTGTCTATTTTATAAGGGTTAAGCTTTATGATAAATATGTAAATGGTATTGATTTAGAGGCTATGGAAGCAGAACTTCATTCACTAAAACAGAAACGACTTAGGGAACAGAATATTGAAACCGCAAAAACAGAGCTCCCCAAAGTGGAATATCGTTCGCTATCAGAATGGCTAAATGAGGAACTCTCCACAGGTAAACTTACGGAACGTTTTAAAAAGTTAAAACATAGTATTACAAGCATGTCTTTTTTTAAGTTTTAGATTAACAAAATCCTAAATTTAAGTTTCACTTAAAAATTGTAATTTTGATTTAGGCGGTAATTCGCTACGCACAATTACAACCCATGAACCAACCCTCTTCTCCTTTTAGCAAGCAGCAATTATTACCACAAGAAGAAACCCTTGAAATTTTAAAACAAAAAGGGGAACTGTTTATTGGTGTTCCCAAAGAGAATCAATACCAAGAACAACGCGTTTGTTTGACACCTGATGCTGTGAATGCAATAACAGCTAACGGACATCGGGTTCTTATTGAATCAGGAGCAGGAGAGGGTGCGTTTTATAGTGATATCGAATATACCGAAGCAGGTGCCGAGGTAACTAAAGACACAAAAAAGGTATTTGGTTGCCCATTGATTTTAAAAGTGGAGCCTCCTACCCTTTCTGAAATTGAATTAATAAATCCGCAAACCGTGGTTATTTCTGCTTTGCAGATTAAAACAGCTTCAAAAAAATACTTTGAGGCCTTGGCAAAAAAAAGAATTACTGGTGTTGCCTTTGAATATATTCGTGATGAAGATGGTAAATATCCGGTGGTGCGGTCCTTAAGTGAGATTGCAGGAATATCTTCCGTACTTATCGCTTCAGAAATTTTAGCGGCAACTAATGATGGTAACGGACTCATGTTCGGAAACATAAGTGGTGTTCCTCCAATTGAGGTAGTAATTATTGGTGCAGGAACCGTTGGTGAATTTGCCGCTCGTTCTGCTTTGGGACTTGGGGCGAACATTAGATTGTTTGACAACTCAATCACCAAACTTAGAAATATTCAAACGAGCTTGAAGCAAACGGTTTATACGTCTACCATTCAACCCAAGAACTTAAAAAAAGCTTTGCGACGGTGTGATGTTGCTATTGGTGCCACACGAGGAAAAGACCGTTCTCC
This sequence comes from uncultured Flavobacteriaceae bacterium, assembly GCA_947500435.1. Taxonomy (GTDB): domain Bacteria; phylum Bacteroidota; class Bacteroidia; order Flavobacteriales; family Flavobacteriaceae; genus Maribacter_C. The sequence continues at coordinate 569,710 of CANMRV010000005.1, read as the reverse complement.
TGTAGTTGTATCAAGTGGGATGGTAGAGACCATGAAGAAAGGTGCTGTAATTATAGATGTAAGTATTGATATGGGCGGTTGTTTTGAAACTAGTGAGATTACGACTCATGAAAAGCCGACAACTGAAAAGTTTGGGGTCATTCATTATGCAGTCCCTAACATTCCCTCAAGATACCCGAAAACAGCAACCATTTCGTTGAGTAATATTTTCACACCCTATCTCTTAAAATTAGGCGAAGACGGGGGACTCGAAAATTCACTCCGTTTCGACAAAGGACTCCGAAACGGATTATATATGTACCACGGAATATTGACTAGTAAGTCCGTTGGCGAATGGTTCGACCTTCAATATAGTGACATAAATTTCCTCATCTTTTAAATATATTTAATGTTCATCAAGCGCTTAGGCTATTTTATGGTGGGACTTTCCATCGGAATTGTATTTCTAACCTTTTTTCTTAAAAAGAAATCTGATGAAACTGGAGTTTCATTTTGCTATTTTCCAAATTGTAGGGTGCTCAAAGATTTACGTTCAAAACCTATTGCATACTCTGACCGGATTTCAGAAATGCTTAAAAACAAGGAATTGGATACCCTCGCTATCAATATCTTTTTTACCGAAGGAGAAATTGATTTTAGCAGTAGCGATACCAAATCGAAACCTTGCAAAACCTATCTTATCGAAGGAGAGATTGATTTAGAACTGGTAACCATGGAAGTCAAAAATTGTCCTAATAAAGTAACCGTTATCGGTCTTCGTTAGATCTTCCGTCTCTTCTTTTCTTTTTTCAACAGGCCAAGTTCGCGCGTAGTTTGTCCGGCTACGGAAGTATTTTCTTCCGCTCTTCGGATTAGATAGGGCATCACATCACGTACAGGTCCGAAAGGTAAATATTTGGCAACATTGTATCCTCTATCGGCAAGATTAAAAGAAATATGGTCGCTCATTCCGAATAGTTGGCCGAACCATACTCTCAGGTCTCCGTTTTCAATGGATGCCGTTTTCATAAGTTCCATTAAACGGTATGAACTCTCTTCGTTGTGCGTTCCTGCAAAAAGTGAAATCACATCCAAATCACCTAACATATATTGAACAGCGGCATCAAAATTTTCATCCGTAGCTTCTTTAGAAGCGCAGATTGGAGTTGGATATCCTAATTCTTCGGCCCTTTCATTTTCCTTTTCCATATAAGCACCGCGGACGACCTTCATCCCGATTTTGAATCCGTCAGACTTTGCTTTCTGATGCATCTGTTTTAGATAATCCAACCTGTCCCAACGGTACATCTGCAAAGTATTGAAAACGATAGCTTTTTTCTTGTTATACTTTCGCATCAAATCTTCAACAACTTGGTCAGCGGCGTCCTGCATCCAACTTTCTTCTCCATCTATTAGCAAGGAAACATCCAAGTCATACGCCTTTTTACAGACCTTATCGAATCGGTCTATTACGCGCTGCCATTCTTGAGACTCAGCTTTTGTAAGTTCTTCTCCTTCTCCGACTTTTTGATACAATGCAAAACGACCGAATCCAGTGGGTTTGAAAACGGCAAAGGGAATCGCATCTTTTTCTTTTACAAAATCAAGTATCTTTAAAATCGTTTCCAAAGCGCTATCAAAGGGGTCGTCGCCCTCCTGCCCTTCAACAGAATAATCGAGTACGGAACATACGCCTTTTTCATACATTTTATCAACCACAGGCAAACAATCTTCTTCATTGACTCCACCACAAAAGTGGTCGAAAACCGTTGCACGAATGAGTCCCTCTACAGGTAACTTAGCTTTAATCGCAAAATTGGTCATCGCCGTGCCTATTCTTACCAAAGGCTCATTGGCTATCATCTTGAAAAGGAAATAAGCTCTTTCTAATTCAGAATCCGTTTTCAGTGCAAAAGCAGTTGAAGTATCCTCAAAAATTCTATCCATATTTTATGATTCTATTGGTCTTCAAATATAAATACAGCATTTGTATTCTTTTGAAAAAAAATAAGGTTTATTTTGCAGCTTGGATTCCTGTCGGAGTTTCTTTTGAGCGAAGACGATGGACAGGAATGAAAACAAAACTCTTATCTAGTGGAATCGATTGTAAGTTCTTCATACGCCGTACACTTTAACGAAAAAGCATACCGTGCCTTAAATGACCATTTATCAGCAAGTTCGTATTCATCCTTATTTATTATTGTAGATGAGAATACCTATGAAGAATGTCTTCCTGATTTTATGAATGCCATTAAAGGAGACTTGCACTTCGAAGTCTTGGAAATTGAATCAGGCGAAATCAATAAGAATATTACGACCTGTACCCATCTTTGGGAAACACTTTCGTCTCTTGATGCCGATCGCAAAAGTCTTATTATAAACTTGGGTGGTGGTGTAGTAACAGACCTAGGAGGGTTCGTAGCTTCGACCTTTAAGAGAGGAGTTGATTTTATAAATGTGCCTACCACACTCCTTGCCATGGTTGATGCTTCCGTCGGAGGTAAAACCGGAGTAGATCTTGGCCCTTTAAAAAATCAAATCGGAGTTATCAATCAACCAGAAATGGTTTTGGTCATTCCAAGCTTTTTAAAAACCCTAGAAGAAAGACAATTACAAAGCGGGTTCGCAGAGATGTTGAAACACGGACTCATAAGAGACGCCGAATACTGGGAAACTTTAAAACAGCTATCAACGTTTAGCGACATCGATACGAAGATTTATGATTCTGTAGTTATCAAGAATGAAGTTGTTCTTAGAGACCCAACAGAACAAAACATAAGAAAAATTTTGAACTTTGGTCATACGCTAGGCCATGCGGTTGAATCTTACTTTTTGGAAAGTGAAAATCATGAAACCCTGCTGCATGGTGAGGCTATCGCCGTCGGAATGATTCTTGAAGGCTATTTATCCTATAAAACCACTGGGCTTCCGGAAGCAGAATTAGCGGACATCAAATCCACATTTTTAAGTCGCTACGAAAAGGTGAATTTTACGAATGATGATATTATAGGAATATTGAGTCTCTTAAAATTTGACAAGAAAAACTCTCATGGCAATATCAATTTTGTATTGCTCAACAGAATCGGCTCTCCGATAATCGACCAACAAATTCCTCCAAATTTGTATGTTGAAGCTTTTGCATACTACAAAGATTAAGAGCTACGTATACTATAAAGTACCATTTGACAACTCTTTGAAAAATCCATAGAAAAAAAAACATAGCTTAGGTAAAGTAAAACGAGTCAATCTCTGTTCCAAAATATAAATGAGATTGTTTCTCAAAACCAAAAACCAAAACCTACGACTATGATACGCAAACTTGTGGATTATAAAAAGCTTGACCATGAACTGGCTGCTTTATTAATTGAAACTTACCCTTATGGATACGGTGATGATGACATCATCACATTTAAAAACGCCCATGGTGAAATTATCGAAGCGGTTGAAATTCAAACGGCAGATACGCTTTATCTTGTAAAGATTAGCAAGAGTCTGGCCAACTTTATTTCAAACTTTGAAGACAACATGGAAAAAGGACTCGAGTCTAAACCCGAACCAATTTTAGAAGAGGTTGATGCTCAAGAAGCTGAAATGGAATTCAATTCCGACCACGAAGCAGAGGAAGGCCAGGAAACGGAAGAGTACTAAAGGTACCGTTCTCGAATAATATCTCTGTGATGCCTTTGATGTCCACAGGTAATACAACCAATAGCACCAACGCTCATTGGAGAATTACTCGCCGTACCAATTCTTTTCAAAACTGAATCATCAAAGGATTTGAACAAGGCAACAGTAGATGCACGAACTGTCTTGTACTCCTCAATAATCGCGTCAATACTTTTGTTATTCGCATTAGATTCTGGGACAAAATCATCTTGATCAAACCCTTGTAAAGGCGTTCTATCATTTCTCGAAAATCGCAATGCTCGATATTGGAAAACTCTTTCGGTATCAATAATATGTTGTAAGGCTTCCAAAACCGTCCATTTTCCAGGGGCGTATGCATATTTCAACTTCTCTTCGGGAATACTCGCAAGAAAATTCGGAAAGTTCTTCAACTGCTTTTCTAAGGTTGGCAGCAAATCTGAATCCCCCAGTTTATCAACATAGGTCTTATAATACGGATTATAATCTCCTTCTTTTAATTCGGATGGTTTCATCTATTTAATTTATTCTATAAAAATAAAAAATCCCAAGCGATAATCGCATGGGATTCTTTCCTAATTGCTTTAAAAACATTAAAGTTCATTAAAGATTTTATGCATCAGACGCTTCTTGTCGTTGATGCTTTCCTCTAGTGAAATCATAGTTTCTGTTCGGCTAATACCATCTATATCATCGACTGCGAAAATTATGTTCTTAGCATGGGTCGTATCCTTGGCGCGAATTTTACAGAATATATTAAACTTTCCAGTTGTAATATGTGCCACGGTAACATTAGGAATCTGCTCCAATCGCTCCATAACAAATTTGGTTTGGCTCGTTTTTTCAAGAAAGATTCCGACATAGGCGATAAATGCGTACCCTAACTTTACATAATCCAAGGTAAGAGAAGAACCTTTAATAATTCCTGCTTCTTCCATCTTTTTTACACGCACATGAACCGTACCTGCGGAGATTAAAAGTTTTTTTGCGATATCGGTAAATGGAGTTCTAGTATTGTCGATTAACATGTCTAGAATCTGGTGGTCAATTTCGTCTAGTTTTACTTTTGTCATTGTATTCATATTTTGAGCAAAAATAAAAAATTAAGAAATAAAATTCAGTAAAACCTTTGTTTTTTTAACAAAAATGTAATGAAATATTAATATTTGAAGAAAATATTCAATTTTCAAGGCTTAAGTATATTCCAAAAACTTTGTTTTCTGAGGGATAAAAAGTCATTCTCATTAGTACAATCGTAAGTGGAATGACCGAAATATCCCTCAGTGCATCCCTCTTTTTCAATTCTGGCTTGAAAAGAGATTTTTCCATTCCTGAGGACTTCTGCAAACAAAATTCCAACGTCTTTAGTATACCTTGAATCAATGACCTTTGCATTCTTTATAATAACATCGAAAAAAAGTTTATTGTTCTCAGGAATTGCAAAATAGTCCTGTTGAGAATAGGAATGTATTTCATTTTCACCAATGCAATGAAGTGCTTTCAGCAAAGCGTAAAAAATATACTCACGCGTTTTTTCGCGCTTATAGTCATCAGGAAAGTGTCCTGCCTCAAATAGAATAGTCGGAGTATTCAACATTTGAAATGTGTCTCCAACACAATTCGCATTGAACACGTCATCATATCGACCTATTTGCCCAGAAATCAATTCCTGCAGTTCTTTGTTCATGGCAGCAATTAACCTCATGCTTATCTCACGAGATTTAGAAATAGAACGCTCTTCATCATGTGACGGAGCTAAAAAAGAAATCGTGGCAGGCTTTGAAGTATCTCCAACATTAAAAATGGTACGTTGGTCATGCATATTAAAACAGAAGTTAGGTTGAAAATTTTCATAGACATCTCTCAACACATTACTTTCTGGCTGACTTCTTGCTTGAGCATCCCTATTCAAATCAACTTCATTTGCATTTACTCGCGTGTATGCCTCTGCTCCATCTGGATTTAAAATAGGAATTATTCTTATGGAACAGTTCTTTAATATCCTTAACGCTAATGGATTGTCCGATTGCAGAAATCTAAGTAAATCCAGAGCAGCTTTTGTCGTGGTCGATTCATTACCATGCATCTGTGACCATATCAAAATCTTTTGTTTTCCTGTGCCCACAGTGACACTTTTAATCGGTCGTTGCTCAACTGAACTGCCAACAGTTTCTACTTTGAAATTTGAATTTAAAGCTTCGAGAAAAGTTGTAATCTGTTCATTAACAACATATCTGCCTTGAATAGTGTTCTCTTTGAACTTTAAATATGTAGCCTGGTCTATAAGCATATTAAAGTTGCAAAGATACTTACAAAAAATCCTAGATGCATAATCAAGTTAATTAACCTAACCCACAATCCCCGAAGAGATTCTGAACAGTTATAATTCTCCTAATTAAATTTAAAAAACTCATGGCAACCCGGGCTTAATTCTGTAATTTGTATTCCAATGAAAAAAGTATTTTATACAGGAATTATTGCGCTTTTGGCATTCTCATGTTATCAACCAGAGCGCAACTGTCAAGATTACAAAACAGGGACTTTCAGTTTTGATTATGTGGTAAACGGGGAAGAAAAGGTCGGAAAGTTTACCCGGGATGAATTATTTAGTGTAGAATACTACGACAATAAGATTGATAGTGCCACCGTGAAATGGTTGAACGATTGTGAGTTCGTTCTGCAGGATGTGAAATCAAAAGCCTCGGTGCATATGAAGATATTGTCTACAACCGATAATTCTTATACATTTGAATACAGCCTTGTTGGAGAAGCAAAAAAGATTCAAGGCATAGCCACAAGAACTAAATAACACTAACACCAATACACCATGTTCGAAATTTTCGCAAGTCCGGATGCCTGGGTAGCCCTTTTAACACTGACTTTTTTAGAGATTGTTTTAGGAATAGATAATATTATTTTCATTTCAATTGCGGCTGGAAAGCTTGAGGCCAGTCAGCGAAAGAAAGCAACCAATATCGGACTCGTCTTGGCCATGGTCATGCGAATTGTGTTGCTCTTCGGAATCACATGGCTCATTGCAGCGAAGAAACCTTTTTGGGTATTCGATGCAGGCTGGATATCTGGCGGAATCAGTTGGCAATCGCTTATTCTATTTGCAGGTGGCCTATTTCTCTTGTATAAAAGTACACGCGAGATTCATGAAAAAGTTGAGGACCGCGGTCATGATGAACGCGAAGTCACCAAGGCTAGAGGAAATACGTTGACAAAGGCTATATTACAGATTACGGTTATTAATATTGTATTCTCGTTTGATTCTATCCTGACCGCCATAGGTATGACCAATGGCATCTCCCCTAACCCAAATGATGCTTTGATACTTATGGTTGTGGCAGTGGTCATTTCAGTAATTATTATGATGCTATTCGCCAACCCTGTCGGAGAATTTGTAAACAAGCACCCATCCATTCAAATATTGGGACTTTCTTTTCTAATCTTGATAGGATTTATGCTTGTAGCCGAGGCGGCACATTTAGGCCATCTGATTGTCTTTGATCAAGAAGTGGGCACCGTACCGAAAGGCTATCTCTACTTCGCTATTGCCTTCTCCTTATTGGTAGAATTCTTTAATATGCGGATGGAGAAGAATAGGAAGGCTAAGGGGGCTTAAAGATTTCTTACTCGGAATTTGTAAAATTGACTTTTAGCTAATTATATAAAAGAAATAAACACACTAGTGTGTTTATTCTATTGTTGCCATCCATTTTGAAAAAGATAGTTCTAATATTAATTTTTAGTCTTCTGACTAACTTTGTGGTTTCGCAGAAAACCTAAAAGGAATATGTATTTAAAAAAGAAAAAAGTAAATCGAAAATTGGAACCGGAATTAAATGGGATTATGTCGACTCTGACAGTTTAATGCTTTACGAGAACGGAACTTTTCATCGGACTAAAATATATCAATTTCACGAAGTATTCTACTCGGAATTAAAAGGAGAATGGAAAATTGAAAACGACACTCTAAGTCTGAGTATAAAGCTGGAGAAAAAAAATAAATCGGACAAAGAATGGACCGAAATTAATTCAATCATTAATTACCGAATAAAAAGACGGAAAATAAAACCGATAAACGGATTTGAATTCTATTCGATACGGAATTTGAAACTTGTGAAAAGATAAAACGTATGGCAACAAAGCCTAAAATTCATTGCTTGCGGATTTCCTAAACGGAAATCGCGCGCAAAAAGCTAACTTTGGGTTCGGCTGGATTGTCCTTCGGACGAATCACAGCAACGAACCTTAGCCCAATCGTTGTAACTAATATAAAACCAACCATATGAAGAAATCAATAATAATTCTGACAACAATTGTCTTATTTGTGCTTCCGAAGATAGTTTTCTCTCAAAACAACCCTTTCATACCTGAGGACTTTAAAGTTCCAGGTACATTAGAGAACGAACATTTCAGAATTAGGATGCTGACAGTTAACGATGTTGTAAAGGATTATGATGCTGTAATGTCTAGTATTGAACATCTTCAAGGTGTTTTTGGCCCAAATTCCAAATGGCCAACAAAAGATTTAACTTTTGAACAGGATTTAATTGATTTGGGATGGCACCAAAAGGAATTTCAAAAAAGAAGTTCATTTGCTTACACAGTTGTTAGTTTGGATGAAAGTGAAGTAGTTGGCTGTCTCTATATTTACCCCACCAAAAAAGAAGATTATAATGCAAGTATAGTTATGTGGGTAAGAGCAAGTGAAGTAGATAACGGACTTGATTCTATCCTATTTGATTCTGTTAAAAAATGGCTTTCCGAAGAATGGTCATTTAAAAAAGTTGCTTACCCTGGACGTGACATAAGTTGGGAACAATGGAAACTAATGAAATAAATACTGGTTACAACAAAACCTCCTATGAAAAGCCCTAGTCAGTTCCCAAAAAACATCTTTAATTCGGCCGACTAAATACAACTTCAGGATTCTCGGCCTGTTGTTTCTTAAAAAGTCTTTGCTGCTGCTTCACTGTCATCGTGCTGCCATCATGACTCCAGCCAGGAGGGCCAAAAATGTACATAAACTTATGCCATAGTTTAGGGGACTTTTTCATATCGTTCCAAATGTCTTTATATTCATGCGTTAAGATAACTATCGGGTTATAGGATTGAGGGGCATGAATAACACCAAACTTAACATCTACGTCGTCATCCAATTCTTTCCATGTCCCAAAAATCTTATCGAAAAAGTTCAAGAAACCACCGTGATTTTTATCTAAATACTCCACATTTTGTGAGTGGTGCACTTGGTGCATGGTATGGGTATTGAAGATTTTCTCAATCCATCCCATTTTAGGAACGTATTTGGAATGTAACTGGAATTGCCAAAATGATTCAATAGCTAATGCGAAAATCACAACTTCCACAGGAAAGCCAATAGCAGGCATCCACATGTAAAAGAAAGGCTTATACAACAGAGTGAACCAGCCATTACGGATTGCGGTTCCTAAATTAAAATGGTCCGAGGAATGATGTACAATATGAGCGGCCCAAAGTACTCGAATTTCGTGATTTGCGCGATGAAACCAATAGTAGGTGAAATCATCGGCTAACTGACATAACAGAAAGATATACCATTCATAACCAAATGATTTATATCCCATAATATTGGTGCGTATTCCATCAACCATAGGGTTAAAAAGTTCATACGTAAAGTTGAAAACGACGATAAGAACCGTCACTTTAATTAAAGGGCCAAGAATGGCCGAACCAATTCCCATTGCGCCACTTGCCATTAAATCTTTCCATACATACAAATCCTCGTCTCCGTGCGTGTGACTATAGGTAATCTCCAATAAAATAAACGCAATAAAGGCGGGTACGCCGTAAATGAGGGGGTTTGTTAAATCCATTCAGTAAATTAATTTGGCTAAATATAAGTATTAAAATAGGTCAATCAAGAACTTGTTTAGGTTTTTAGCATATGGTAGCATAAGAATCATCAATTTCCTAAACAGAATGTTTAATCGTCTTGCTTTCGTAAGAGTTTATTCTGTTCTTCTAACAATTTTTCAATTTTAGAAAGCAGTTCTATGTTCTTTGGGGTTTCTACTTTTTTATTGGTAACGTCCTCCGCTTGATTACGGAAACGATTCATTCCTTTTACCACTATGAAAATGGTGAGTGCTACAATCAAGAAATCAATCAGAACATTAAAAAGGTCTCCATATCCAATAGCTACTTCTTCAATTCCTTCTGCTGCATCTCTTAAAACATATTTATGGTTGTCGAGATTAATACCGCCAGTCAGTAAGGACAAGGGTGGCATAATAATCCTTTTAACCAATGTATTTACAACAGCATTGAATGAAGCGCCAATAATAATACCAATGGCCATGTCGACCATATTACCTTTGATAGCGAAATTCTTAAACTCTGTTAGAAAGTTTTTCATTCTTAAAACAGGGTTATTTGTCCTTCATCATCATCTTCGTCGCTACGTTTCTCTTTTAAACTGTTTTTGGGCTTTTGAGTACGCAATTTTTCAATTTTTGTCGGGTCATCAGCTCCTTCTTGAGTCCCCACATTTTCCTCATCTACGACTTCAATCTCGGTAGCAGCTAAAGGTTCTGGTTTATCATACGGAAGCGGCTCCATTGCATTAATCTCAAGAACTTTGTCTTTTGTCAATTGGTTGCCCATTGCAGAAATTCCTTTTACAGAAATGAACTGTTCCAAATCAAGTTCTAAATTATCTTGACGGTCCTTACCACGCTGCTTAGCAAAAGTTACTTCGGCTCGGGGGCGATAATCGGTAAATACTTTCTCTAAATATGATTTTGGATGGTCACTAATAATCGAATCTACCTTATCAGGATTATCAATTAAGAAGCGTTTCACATAAAAGAGCTCCTTCTCCCCTTCCCAGTAAATGGCAGACAGTGGTTTTTCAGGCTCCCATTTTTCTAAAACAATCATATCATCAGAGAAACGTAAAGTCAACTCGGGAATAACCGTTTTAATTACTCCTTTTTGATTAATAATCAGTAATCTGTCCTCACTTCTAAATTCTCCTAAGAAATCACCACGTTCATCAATATTTAAACGCTGTACGGTATCGTCAAACCATAATTTTCGCGGTTTAAGCGTAGAAAGTCCTTTCTCTTTTAGTTCAATTCGTTTTACCGAATACTTGGTTACCAAATTCCCTTTCGAAGCACGGCCTTTAATCAAGAAATCTGAAAAATCAAGATCCCATTTTAGCTTTTTAATACTTCCAACTTGTCTAAGCAATACTGTAATTACTTCAGCTTCCCCATTTGCGTTGGCGGAAAAATAAAGTACATCAGTCCCAGCTTTTCCAGTCCCTAAAGGATATAGTCTATCTCGGGTAATGCTCGTAACGTTGAATCGTTTGATGTAACTCGGACCACCTTTGCCGTCCTTATATATCATATTATATGTGGTGCGTTTATCTTTCTTCTTGAAAACAGCTACATGAATGATATTCTTGGCAACAAAGGTCTTGGAATCTACCTTCGTAACCATCATGTTACCGTCTTTCGTAAATACTATTACGTCATCAATATCAGCACAATCCGTTACATATTCGTCTCTACGCAATGAAGTACCTACAAAACCTTCTTCTCGGTTTACATAGAGCTTTGTGTTTCGAATAACTACTTTTGTAGCCTCAATATCATCGAAAATTCGGATCTCCGATTTACGCTCGCGACCTTTTCCATAAGTGGTTTTTAAACGCTTGAAATAATCGATTGCGAAATCAATGATATTTGCCAAGTTGTTTTTTACCTCTGCAATCTTTTCTTCAAGATTGTCAAGATGCTGTTGCGCTTTATCTAAATCAAACTTGGATATTTTCTTGATTTTTATCTCTGTCAAACGAAGAATATCTTCTTCAGTAACTGGCCGTTTTAAGTGTTTTGTGTGAGGTTTGAGCCCTTTGTCAATAGCTTTGATAACACCTTCCCAAGTTTCTTCTTCTTCAATATCACGATAGATACGATTCTCAATAAATATTCTTTCTAGGGATGCCGCATGCCACTGCCCTTCTAGTTCTCCCAATTGAATTTCAAGCTCTTGACGCAGCAACTCTACCGTGGCTTCCGTGGAACGCTTCAGCATTTCTGTTACGCCAATAAAAAGGGGTTTGTTATCCTCAATGATACACCCTAAAGGAGAAATCGAAGATTCACAGTTGGTAAAGGCATATAAGGCATCGATAGTTTTATCTGGGGATATTCCTGAAGGGAGGTGCACCAAAATTTCAACATCCGCTGCGGTATTATCCTCAATTTTCTTAACCTTAATCTTTCCTTTTTCGTTTGCCTTTAGGATGGAATCAATTAAACTTGACGTATTTGTTCCGTAAGGTATCTCATTGATAACCAGCGTATTTTTATTCAACGGAGCTATTTTAGCTCGCACCCGAATTTTTCCGCCGCGTAATCCATCATTATAATTCGTAACATCAATGATTCCTGAAGTCGGGAAGTCCGGAAAAAGCTTAAATCGCTGTCCTTTTAAATGCTTTATGGAAGCATCTATCAATTCAATAAAATTATGTGGAAGTACCTTGGTCGACAATCCAACAGCAATACCCTCTGCTCCTTGTGCCAACAACAATGGAAACATTACCGGAAGGTTTACCGGCTCTTTTTTCCGTCCATCATAAGATTGTTGCCACTCTGTGATTTTAGGACTAAAAACAACATCTAAAGCAAACTTGGAAAGTCGGGCTTCAATATATCTTGAAGCAGCTGCTCTATCGCCTGTCAGAATATTTCCCCAGTTACCTTGGGTATCTATCAATAGGTCTTTCTGACCCATTTGCACCATGGCATCAGCAATACTGGCATCACCATGCGGATGGTACTGCATCGTATGCCCGACAACATTTGCAACTTTGTTGTAACGCCCATCATCAAGCTCTTTAAGAGCATGCATGATTCGACGCTGCACTGGTTTGAAGCCATCTTCGATTGCAGGTACGGCTCGCTCTAAGATTACATAGGAGGCGTAATCTAGAAACCACTCTTTGTACATTCCGGTAACCTTTGTTAAGGCATCATCTTCAGAATCTTCAACGTTTTCTTCGACAGTTGATAATTCATCCTCAGGAGTAACAGTCTCATCTGTAGATTGGTCTTCACTCTGCCCTTCTCCAGTACCTTCGTCTGATGTACCCTCCTCACCAGAAGGTTTACCTTCTTCTCCTGCGGGTAAATTCAAATCATCTTCTTCATTCTCTTCCATAAAGGATGCTTCCCAATTTTTTGGTTTTAACTTGGTTTAATTATTCTTGGATTTCTTCTACTAAATCTATTTCGACCTTGAGATTTTCAATAATGAACTTCTGTCGGTCTGGTGTATTCTTGCCCATATAGAAACTTAATAGTTCTTCGATGGACATTGCCTTATCGAGCATCACGGGTTCCAATCTGATATCATCACCAATAAAATGTACAAATTCATCAGGTGAAATTTCACCCAAACCTTTGAATCGTGTAATCTCAGGTTTGCCGGTTAGTTTCTGAATAGCATTTCTGCGTTCTTCGTCACTATAACAATAAATCGTCTCTTTTTTATTTCGTACACGAAATAATGGTGTTTGCAAAATATACAAGTGATTCTCTTTTATCAATTCTGGGAAGAATTGCAAAAAGAAGGTTATCAATAACAATCGAATGTGCATTCCATCGACATCGGCATCTGTGGCAATTACAATATTGTTGTATCGTAAGTCTTGCATCGACTCTTCAATGTTCAAGGCTGCTTGTAAAAGATTGAATTCCTCATTTTCATAGACTATCTTTTTAGATAATCCGTAAGAATTCAAAGGCTTCCCTTTTAAACTGAAAACCGCTTGTGTATTTACGTCGCGCGACTTCGTAATGGATCCAGAAGCAGAATCCCCCTCAGTAATGAAAAGGGTACTTTCAAGGTTTCTATCTTTTTTGGTGTCTCCTAAATGAATACGACAATCACGTAATTTTTTATTGTGGAGGTTTGCTTTTTTAGCACGATCCTTGGCCAATTTTCGAATTCCTGAAAGTTCTTTTCGCTCACGTTCCGCTTGCATAATCTTGCGTTGCAGCGCTTCTGCGACTTCAGGGTTTTTATGTAAATAGTTATCTAAATACTTTCCAACGAAATCATTAATATAGGTACGTACGGTCGGTAATTTGCCGCCCATATCCGTAGAACCCAATTTGGTCTTTGTTTGACTTTCAAACACAGGTTCCATTACTTTAATGGATATCGCAGAAATAATAGATTTGCGAATATCTGATGGGTCGTAGTTCTTTCCGTAGTACTCACGAATGGTTTTTACCAAAGCTTCTCGAAAAGCGGTTTGGTGAGTTCCTCCTTGTGTTGTGTTTTGTCCGTTTACAAAAGAGTGATATTCCTCGCTATACTGTGTTTTACTATGCGTAATAGCGATTTCAATATCATCTCCTTTTAAGTGGATAACGGGATAAAGAAAATCCTCAGTATTGTTATTATCCTCTAGTAAATCTTTTAGTCCGTTTTCTGAATGATACTTCTCTCCATTAAAATCAATCGTTAAGCCTGGATTCAAATACACATAATTTTTGAGCATACGCTCTACGTACTCATTACGATACTTGAATTTTTTAAAGATGGTTTCATCCGGACGGAAAGATACTTTCGTCCCTTTTCGCTGTGAGGATTCGGAAGGGCCTTCTTCTTTTACTAGATTCCCTTTGCTAAACTCTGCGGTTTTGATTTTGTTTTCTCTGGAAGATTGTACTTCAAAAAAGCTCGAAAGCGCATTTACAGCTTTGGTACCAACCCCATTTAATCCAACTGATTTCTTAAAAGCACGGGAATCATATTTACCCCCTGTGTTCATCTTAGAAACCACATCTACAACTTTTCCTAGAGGAATACCGCGTCCATAATCACGAACTTTCACTAAGCCATCTTTAATACGGATTTCAATGGTTTTACCAGCTCCCATGACAAACTCATCAATACAGTTATCGATAGTTTCTTTTAGTAGGATGTAGATTCCATCATCCGCAGAAGAGCCATCACCAAGCTTACCAATGTACATACCAGGGCGCATGCGAATATGCTCCTTCCAGTCTAACGAACGGATATTATCTTCGGTATATTGGGTATTTTCAGCCATCTATAGGGGTTTAATCTGCAGCGTGGCTAATATAAGACTAGTTCAAAAAAAATGAAACCCCTATGTTATAAAGTAATTAACAAAGAAAATGACACTTTGTTGATATAATCTCAAGCTGAACTGAGAAGGGAAAGAAATACCGTAAATATCTTATACATTGAAACGGAAATGCATCACATCACCATCTTTAACAATGTACTCTTTACCCTCAACTCGCATCTTACCAGCTTCTTTCACTTTGGTTTCGCTACCAAAAGTAACGTAGTCATCATAGGCGATAACTTCTGCACGGATAAAACCTTTTTCAAAATCGGTATGAATGACACCAGCCGCTTGTGGAGCAGTCGCTCCCACTGGAATCGTCCATGCCCGGACTTCTTTTTCACCAGCTGTAAAATAGGTTTCAAGGTTTAACAACTTGTAGGCACCGCGAATCAATTTTGCAGAACCTGGTTCAGATAAACCTAAATCTTCTAAGAACATTTGACGTTCGTCATATGTTTCTAGTTCTGTGATATCAGCTTCTGTGCCAACCGCTAGAACTACAACTTCTGCATTTTCATTAGCTACTGCGGCCTTAACCTTGTCCACATAAGCATTTCCTGAAACGGCTGCGTCTTCATCTACATTACAAACATACATTACTGGTTTATCTGTAATGAACTGTAATGGGTTTACATACTCAGCTCTATCCTCTTTTGAAAGTTCAACGGCCCTAATTGAAGTTCCTGCTTCTAATCCATTTTTAATCGCAAGTAAAACTGCTTCTTCCTTTTGAGCTTCTTTATTTCCCGTTTTGGCGGCACGTTTTACTTTATCCAGCTTCTTTTCTACAGTTTCTAAATCTTTCAATTGTAGCTCCATATCAATGGTTTCCTTATCCCGAATAGGATCTACAGAACCATCAACATGAACAATGTTGTCATTATCAAAGCATCGCAAGACATGGAGAATAGCATCTGTTTCACGAATGTTTCCTAAAAACTGATTCCCTAAACCTTCGCCCTTACTTGCTCCTTTTACCAAACCTGCGATATCAACAATCTCAACTGTCGCGGGTAACACACGTTCCGGATTTACCAATCCCTCTAATTTCTGCAATCTTGCATCAGGTACATTTACTACACCAATATTGGGTTCAATAGTACAGAACGGAAAGTTTGCACTCTGCGCTTTCGCATTTGATAGACAATTAAAAAGAGTAGATTTTCCGACATTGGGTAATCCTACGATACCTGCTTTCATTTTACTAGACTTTAGACGCTAGAAGTTAGACACTAGACTTTTATTTCGGGCGCAAAGATAGCTTATACCTTTGAAAAATCCTTCTGTAAAAACCTATCAAATTTCAAACAAAATACAATGCACGCATATAATTTATTTTTAAAAATAATATTATTTCAATGCGTTTACGTTAACGAAATCGATATGGTTTTGATAAATTATTAGTTTTTAACATTTATTTAATAAATTTTGATATCTTGTGCGAATCCCACAAATCCTTACATGAACGATTCTTCGGAAAAATCTATATGGCATTTATTTGTTGAAGGCGATGTAAAGGCTTTTTCCACCCTTTTTAAAACCTATTATTCCCAACTACATAATTACGGTTTAAAAATTTCAGGAAACCCTTCCCTTACCGAAGACTGTCTTCAAAGCTTCTTTGTATACCTCTATGATAACCGGAAAAACTTGGGAACGATTACCCATATTAAATCATATCTTTTTGTCTCATTTCGGAGGGCCTTACTCAAGCATTTGAAGAAGGAACGCAAGTTTACCAGCTATGATGAAGTTTTCGAGAACCCAAATGTTTTTGAATTTTCCCCAGAAGAACTAATGGTCGAACAGGAGTTCACTAAAATTCGGGTTCACGCTTTAACGGAATTGTTGAATAACCTTTCAGCAAGGGAGCGGGAGTCAATTTACCTTAAATACTATAGTAACCTGGCTACAACTGAAATATCAGAGGTAATGAATATCTCTTACCAAAGTGTTCTAAACACCCTGCAAAAAGCATTTACCAAGCTCAGAACACATATTGAATCAGAAGAAATAAAGCAGGTTTTTAAAATAGTATGAAATTTCTTCCTAAAAACAGGGTATAACTTCAAAGTCAAGGTCTCTTTACCAATAACCATTGTATTATGAATGAAAGTAATCAATCTCTTTTAGAGATTCTTTTGAGTGATTCTTCCTTTAAAAACTGGGCAAACCAAAGCAACCAGAACGATATGAAATTCTGGAATTCTTGGATTGCTGACAATCCAGATAAGGCGGAGACTGTTTACACGGCAAAGGCCATTATTACCGGAATAGCCTTTAACAAAACGGTACTTTCCGAAGGGAAAATAAATATGGAGTTAGATGCGGTTCTATCTCAGATTTCATCCAAGGAAAAGAAAAAAATAATCCCTATAAAAAGAACCTTATCCACTGGAATTTTGAAGTATGCATCCGTTGCGGCTATTGGTATTCTTTTTATTGTTTTAGGAAACAACTATCTAAACAGCTCTTCAGAAATAATACACAAAACAGGTTTTGGTGAAATCATCGACTTAAAACTTCCGGATGGTACTTCTGTGGTTTTAAACGGGAATTCAGAAATAAAATACAACAAGGACAACTCTCGAAACATTGAACTTAAGGGAGAAGCCTATTTTAAGGTGAAGTCAATTCCATCTACAAATGCAAAATTTTGGGTGAATACAAATGACCTCAAAGTTGAAGTATTTGGCACCCAATTTCATGTAAATACACGTGAAAAGAAGACAGATGTTTTATTGGACGAAGGTTCGATTCATCTGGTATTACAAAATGGTACTACCAAAAAGATGGTTCCTGGTGAACTTGTTTCCTTTTCGAAAGAAAACAACGCGGTAATCCACCAAAAGGTAACTACGGAAATTCCTTATTCATTATGGCGGGAAGGCACTTATGTCTTCAACAACATCACCTTGAAAGAGGTTATGAATAACATTGAACACGCCTATGGAGTTAAGGTAGAATTTATTGACGAAGATCTTAAACAACAATTATTAACTGGGGGTATACCCAATCAAAATCTAAAAATTTGCTTGTCAGCAATTGAAAAATCGACAGGAACCCGAATTGTCCAAAAAGACAATAGACTTATACTATTTAAAAACTCAATAAACTAAAACTGAACATTATGAATGGAAAAAGAATTATGAACACGCTGTTATTGGCATTCCTTTTATTAGGAATTACCAATGTAAACGCAGCCGAAAAGGAAGAAGCATCTGCAGCAACCAAGACGGTTGCGCTTGCTGATTTTCTAAATGACATTAGTGAGGCGCACGAAGTGTTTTTCACCTACAACCCTGTAGTTATTTCCGGGGCGAATTTGAATCCTGAAGAGTATCGCTATGATTCTCTAGGGAAAATTATCAACAAATTAGAGACCAAAACTAATTTTGACTATGAATATCTAGGAAACAAATATTATGTTGTGCACCCTAAAAAAGTCAAAAGAGCTAAAGTTGGAAAAGTAAATACAACAGCAGGGACTGATTTTGCTACTGTTAGTGATTTATCAGTTTTACAAAACACCATTTCTGGTAAAGTGGTTGATCAAGACGGAATCGCTTTGGCTGGAGTAAATATTTTAGAAAAAGGTACTTCTAACGGTACCACTACAGATTTTGATGGTAATTACTCAATCACCGCGGGTCCAAATGCGACGCTCGTATTTAGTTATATAGGATTTGGGTCGGTAGAAGAAAATGTTGGTGGTCGTTCTTCTGTTAATGTACAACTCTCTGAGGGTGTTCAATTAGAAGAGTTTATAGTTGTAGGTTCTAGAACAGCACCCCGAAGTAATACGGATACTCCATTACCAGTTGATGTTGTTGGTGTAAAAGAATTGACTTCTACTGGTCAAATGACTTTCGATAAAGCATTACAATATAGAATTCCATCTTTTAACACGGTTCAAACTCCTGTAAATGATGCAACTTCTTTATTAGACCCATACGAGATTCGTAATATGGGTCCGAGTAGAACTTTGATCTTGATCAACGGAAAGCGTAAAAACTTAAGTGCTTTACTTTACACACAAACCTCTCCAGGTCGTGGTGAAACAGGAGCCGATATTTCTGCAATTCCAACCGATGCGATTAAAAGAGTTGAGATTCTTAGAGATGGTGCTTCTGCACAATATGGTTCTGATGCAATTGCCGGGGTAATGAACATTATCTTAAAAGATTCCCCAAATGATGGTTCTGCAACAGTACGTTTAGGGGTAACTTCTGAAGGCGATGGTGAAACTTTTGGTGTTGCTGTGAATAATGGCTCTTCTATAGGTGAAGATAAAGGCTTTGTAAACTATACGATTGATCTATCCAAAGTAAACTTAGCAAATCGACCAGGTACGGTAAATGCATTGGCAGAAGCTGATCCCGGTCTTGGATTTGGAGCAGATTTAGGATTTGTACAAGAATTTTTAGGTAGAAATCCTGACGGTGGAAATATAAATGGATCTCCTGAAACGGCAGCGGCTAAATTTTCGGTGAACTTTGGTTATGACTTAAGCGAAAACACTACGCTTTATGGTAATGCTGCATACGTTTACAAGTCAGTAAATAGTTTCGCAAATTACAGAGTCCCATACTGGAGAACTGTAGATGATTTTCCTTACTTAGCTGATTTTTTCCCCGGCGAAAATCCTACAACAGCTGGTGGATACGACGGTTATGTACCAACATTTGAAGGTTTACTAAGTGATTATAACGCTACGGTTGGTTTCAAATCTACTATTAACGAGTGGAATATTGATGGGAGTTTTACAACTGGTGGAAATCTACAAACGTATAAGGTAAATGATTCACATAACAGAAATGTTGTTTTTTCTCCATCAACTTGGGTTGATACGAATGGAAATGGTTCTGTTGATGATGGCGAACTTACAGAGGGTTCTCAATTGTACAGAGAAAACAGTCAACAATCATTTGATCCGGGTGGAACTAAATTTTCCCATAATGTAGGTAACATTGATATCTCAAGAATACTTTCTGATAAGGTAAGTATCGGTATCGGTGCTGAGTTTAGAACTGAGACCTTTGAAGTAATTGAAGGTGAATTAGCATCTTATGATGGTGGTGGTGCAGATTCATTTGCAGGCGCTTCTCCACAAAACTCAGGTAAATTCAACCGTTACAATATTGGTGGTTACTTCAGTTTAGATTATGATGTTACCGATGCTTTTTTATTAAGTGGTACTATTAGAACAGAAAACTATTCTGATTTTGGAAATGCTTTTGTATACAAATTCAGTACGCGTTACAAATTAAGCGATGCTTTTACGCTAAGAGGTTCTATTTCTTCTGGCTTTAGAGCACCAACACTGCACCAAATCTTTACTCAAAAAGCACAGTACAGTTTTATTCCAGGACAAGGAATTCAAGTAGGTGGATTGATTAATAATGTATCTACACAGGCTAAATTACTAGGCATTCCTCAATTGGATGCCGAAACTTCTCAAAACTTTACAGTAGGTTTTGGTGGAAAAGCAGGAAAATTTAGTTACACGCTTGATTATTACAACATTGCTGTTAAGGATAGAATTGTACTAGGAACTGAGATTGGAGCTAGTGGCGATGCCACTAATCCATTAGATATTCTTTTGGCTAGTAACAACTTAAGTGATGTAAGTTTCTTCTCAAATGCTATTGACACTAGAACTTCAGGTATCGATGTAGTTCTTGGGTATAGAGGTATTGAGTTAGGTGAAGGTAAATTAGATTTAAATTTATCAGGTAACTATACGTTACAAAATGAGCTTGATGGTGATATAAAGGATATTCCGTTAGTTGCTAACTCTGGTCAATCAGTTTTTAATGACACACAAGCTGCTTTATTATTTACCTCTAGACCAGTTACAAAATGGATATTTGGAGTTAATTATGATATCAATAAGTTTGGTTTTTCTTTGAACAATACTTTATTCGGTAAAACTACTTTCCAACAACAAGGTTTAGACTCAAATATTTTTACTGAATTCACTCCTAAAGTTGTTACTGATTTGGGTGTTAATTTTAACGCTTCAGAGAAATTCACAATAGCATTGAATGTCAACAACTTGTTCAATATATTACCAGAATGGAGTTTTATAGCTAAAAATGCAGATGGACAAGCTTTAATTGATGACACAACTATTCAGGCAAGTGGTTTGACAAGAATCGATGAGCAAGAGAATTTGATAACTTTTAACTCTCGTTATTCTCAAATGACATATGATGGATATCACTTTAGTCAGTTAGGTACCATGTTCAATCTCTCATTGAATTACAAGTTCTAAGTTTAAGTTAGTTTAATATAGTTCCCCAAAAAGCTGTTCAGAAATGAGCAGCTTTTTTTATACTTTCGATTTATGTCTAAAAAAATAACTTTACAAGGAATTCTATTTGATGAAAAGTCATCCTATTTAAGAGGTCCTGCCCTTGCCCCACCTTTAATCCGTAAAGCATATCAAAGCGACTCCGCGAACTACTTTGCAGAAAATGGAATGGAGATTCTACCCGAAGTCTGGGATGATAAAGGGGATTATGAAATTCAAGACTACTTTAACATTGAAAAGATTACCTCTAAAAATTTAGAACCTGGAGCACCGCTAATCACTTTAGGCGGAGAC
Organism: uncultured Flavobacteriaceae bacterium; assembly: GCA_947500435.1. Classification (GTDB taxonomy): domain Bacteria; phylum Bacteroidota; class Bacteroidia; order Flavobacteriales; family Flavobacteriaceae; genus Maribacter_C. Next base: position 548,300 of record CANMRV010000005.1, on the reverse strand, counting down.
CATTCGATTACCTATCAGCTGCTCAAGGCTCATAATAAAAAGTACGGGGCAGTCGATATACTTCATATTGATGCGCATGCTGATTTGTATGACAATTTTGAAGGAGATAAATATTCACATGCTTGTCCGTTTGCACGTATCATGGAAGATGACTTGGCAAATAGATTGGTTCAGATTGGAATTCGAACGCTCTCAAAACACCAGCAAGAACAAGCGGAAAAGTTTGGAGTAGAAATCATTCAAATGAAGGATTTTAACGCCAATCAACTCCCTGAATTCAAAAACCCGCTGTATCTATCTTTAGATATTGACGGACTTGACCCTGCCTTTGCCCCAGGAGTTTCACATCACGAACCAGGAGGATTAAGCACTCGGGAAGTTCTAAGCATTATTCAAAACATCAATGTCCCTATTCTTGGGGCAGATATTGTAGAGTATAACCCGACTAGGGATATTAATGATGTTACGGCGATGGTGAGTGCAAAACTTTTGAAGGAGATAGCTGCTAAGATGCTAGAAGGTTGATATTTGATGAACTTTATTTAAACCCAAAGGTCGCAAGGGTTTGCTCCCCTTGGGTTTAAGTATATTTTACGAAAATTATGTTTTTAAACCTACTATTTTAAAAACAAGAAACCCAAGCAAAAGCTCAGGTTTTTATTCATTTTTATTTTACTAAAGCCTATCGTCTAGAGACTACAAACTAAACCCTATCCCTCAGGGTGCATAAAAGCCTGCTTCCCTAAAAGTACCTCTTCAGTTTCTACTCTATCCTCATCGGGCACACAGCAGTCTACTGGGCATACTGCTGCACATTGCGGCTCTTCATGAAAGCCCATACATTCCGTACATTTATCAGGAGATATATAGTAAATTTCATCACTTATTGGCTCTTGAACTTCGTCTGCATTTACTGCTTTCCCGTCAGGTAAAACGACATCTCCGTTTAAGGAAGTCCCGTCACTATAACGCCATTCATCAGCTCCTTCGTAAATCGCGGTGTTTGGGCACTCAGGCTCACAAGCTCCACAATTGATACATTCATCTGTTATTATTATTGCCATAATTCTTGTACTGAACTTGTTTCAGTATCCGTTAAATATTAACAGTACCTTCTTAAGTATTAATTTCTAATTCATCTAGCAAGACCCCAAATTAATTTATCCCGCCTTGCGGTAGAAAACATTAATTCAATAGCCGTATTTTTGCGCAAAGGTAAACCCTAACACAATTTTGCACAAATATATGAACGACCATCGGAAAACATTTATTGCTTTCGTTAAACTTGGCACATTTTTTCGAGATTTTTGCAATAACGATGTTTCAGAAAGTGAATGGCATAAAACCTTTACTGAAGTAATCTCACTTGCAAAACATCACAATGGTTGGTTTACTGAAGAGAACATTCATTTTGCTTTAAAGGGATGGGGTGAACTCCTGACAGAGGAAAAACTATCTGCTTGGCTTTCCAATTACGACTTACATGATAATCAACCAAAGACTGTAGCCATTATTATGGCAGGGAATATCCCCTTAGTCGGATTTCATGATTTCCTATCCGTTTTGATTACAGGAAATACCGTATTGGGAAAATTGTCTAGTAATGACAAAGCCCTACTCCCACTTATCGCTAAATATCTAATCGAAATTGAACCTTCTTTAAAAGACAAAATTGTTTTTACAGAAGAAAAACTTGAAAATTTTGACGCCGTAATCGCTACAGGAAGCAATAATACAGCACGATATTTTGAACACTACTTTTCAAAAGGGCCAAATATTATCCGAAGAAATCGAAATTCCGTTGCTGTCCTAACTGGGAATGAAACTTCTGAAGAGCTAACAGCTTTGGGCGAAGATATCTTCCGTTATTACGGACTAGGATGCAGAAGTGTATCCAAGTTATTTGTTCCTGAAGGATATGATTTTGATGCATTTTTCAAAGCCATTTATGATTTCAACCCTATCCTTAAACAAGCCAAATACGCTAACAATTACGATTACAACAAAGCAGTGTATTTGATGAGTGAATTTAAAATTTTGGAAAATGGCTTCCTGATGTTGAAGGAAGATGAGAGTTATGCATCCCCTATTGCTTCTGTTTTTTATGAGACTTATAATTCAGCGGAAGAACTAAAGGAGAAGCTAAAAATAGAAGCTGAAAAGATACAATGTATAGTAGCAAAAGGCTTTCTGGAAAAAGAAATTCCCTTTGGAGAAACACAACGACCGGAATTGAATGATTATGCAGATGGAGTTGACACTGTTGATTTCCTGTTAAAAACATCACATATTTAATAGCTTTTGTATGACAATGATTCTCTAGATTTTTAAGACCTTTAGCTGCTTAATGTAAACCCATTTCCAGACCTAAAAACACATTCATGAAAAAACATAATTTTAGTGCAGGCCCCTGTATTCTACCTCAAGAAGTCTTATTGAAAGCTTCTGAATCTGTTGTTGATTTCAATGGTTCGGGATTATCACTTATCGAAATTTCGCATCGCAGCAAGGACTTTGTAGAGATTATGGAAACAGCACGCTCTTTGGCTTTAGAACTTTTAGGTCTTGAAGGAAAAGGGTACAAAGCTTTATTCTTACAAGGTGGTGCCAGCATGGAATTCTTGATGGTGGCCTACAACTTATTAGAAACCAAAGCAGGGTATCTAAATACAGGAACTTGGAGCGATAAGTCTATCAAAGAAGCTAAACTTTTCGGAGAAATTGTTGAAGTAGGCTCTTCCAAAGACGAAAACTTTAAATACATTCCCAAAGGGTATAATGTACCATCAGGATTGGATTATTTACACTTGACTTCGAACAATACGATTTTCGGAACGCAGATAAAGAAATTTCCAACTACCGATGCGCCCTTAGTTTGTGATATGAGTTCAGACATCTTTTCAAGACAAATGGACTTCTCACAATTCGGTTTGATTTATGCCGGAGCTCAGAAAAACATGGGCCCAGCCGGAACAACCTTGGTTGTAGTAAAAGAAGATATCTTAGGGAAGGTTTCGCGTCAAATTCCTTCAATGCTTGATTATAAGGTACATATCTCCAAAGACAGCATGTTCAATACGCCTGCAGTTTTTCCTGTATATGTTTCCATGTTGACGATGCAATGGTTGAAGAATTTAGGGGGAATTGAAGCTATGGAAGAAATCAACGAAAAGAAATCAAGATTACTTTATTCTGAAATTGATTTGAGTCCTGTTTTTGAAGGCTATGCTAACAAGGAAGACCGTTCACACATGAACGCTACATTCAACATTACGGATGACAAATTGAAAGAAGAATTTGATTCCCTGCTCAAAGAAGCTGGTATCAATGGACTTAACGGTCACCGCTCAGTAGGTGGATATCGTGCTTCAATGTACAACGCACTTTCTTTGGAAAGTGTTGGAGTTTTGGTCGATGTAATGAGTGAAATGGAAAGAAAAGGATAAGATGAAAATATTAGCAAACGACGGTGTATCACAATCCGGTATTGACGCTTTGAACAAAGCAGGTTTTGAGGTTTTGACAACAACTGTTGCCCAAGAACAACTAGTGAGTTTTATTAACGAAAATGAAATCGTCGGGCTATTGGTACGTAGCGCCACCAAAGTTCGTACTGATATTATAGATAATTGCCCAAGCCTTAAACTTATTGGTCGTGGTGGTGTAGGTATGGATAATATTGATGTGGCCTACGCCAAAGAAAAAGGGTTACATGTCATCAACACCCCTGCCGCTTCCTCAGGTTCGGTAGCGGAATTGGTATTTGCGCATTTATTCGGCGGTGTTCGTTTTTTATATGACTCGAATCGTAATATGCCTTTAGATGGTGATAGTAAATTCAAAGAATTAAAAAAGGCCTACGCTAAGGGGGCGGAATTACGAGGAAAAACACTTGGTGTAATCGGATTTGGAAGAATAGGCCGAGCTACTGCCAAAATTGCTTTGGGTACCGGTATGAAGGTAATCTATTCTGACCCTTATATAGATTCTGCGTCCGTTACAGTTCCGTTTTTTGATGGACAATCCGTTTCTTTTAATTTTAAAAGTATCTCGAAGGAAGAGTTATTGAAGCAGGCGGATTTTGTGACCGTCCACGTTCCCGCTCAAAAAGAGTACGTTATCGGAAAAGCTGAAATCGCACTTATGAAGGATGGTGCTGGAATCGTAAACGCTGCAAGAGGTGGTGTAATCGATGAAGTAGCTTTAATAGATGCTCTGGAAAATAAAAAATTGTCCTTTGCGGGATTGGATGTTTTCGAATCCGAGCCAAATCCTGAAATCAAGATATTAATGCATCCGAGCATTTCATTAACTCCGCACATCGGTGCAGCTACTGGTGAAGCACAAGACCGCATTGGTTTGGAACTAGCAGAACAAATAGTTTCATTATTAAAGTAATATAATCGAAAAGCGATGAGAGCAGGACTATAGTTTCCAACTCTTTTTGTACATTACACTTCAATTTTTAAAACACTAAATACAATGTCAGGATTATTAGATTTACTAAACAGCCCAATGGGCAAACAATTAATAAGTGGTGTAGCAGGGCAAACCGGACAACCAGAAAACAAAACAGGAGACGTGCTTAGCATGGCCATGCCACTAATATTAGGTGCCATGAAAAAGAACGTTTCAACACCTCAAGGTGCTCAAGGTTTAATGGGAGCATTATCTAATAAACATGATGGTAGTATTTTAAATGACCTTGGTGGTTTGTTCGGTGGTGGTGTTGACGAAGCAGTTACCAATGATGGCGCCGGAATATTAGGTCACCTTTTCGGTGGTAAACAGGGTAATGTAGAAAACGCTTTGAGTCAAAAATCAGGAATGGACGCAGGTTCCATTGCCAACATTTTGAAGATTGCTGCTCCCATAGTTATGGGTTTTATAGGTAAAGAAACAAGACAAAATAATGTTCAGGATGCAAGTGCCATGAATGGTCTGTTAGGCGGCATGTTGGGTGGCCAACCTCAACAAAACCAAAGTTTGATAACTACTTTACTAGACGCTGATGGTGATGGTAGCATTTTAGATGATGTAGCTGGAATGGTAATGGGCGGAGGTCAAAAGAAAAGTGGGGGTCTTGGCGGACTTCTTGGAGGCCTTTTTGGAAAATAGGATACCTTAAAATATATTTAACAAAACCGCTCGCACATCCGCGAGCGGTTTTTTTGTACCTTAAACCTATGAAAAGGATTATATCAGCTTTCTCGATTCTTGCCATTCTCATTTTTATTGCTAGTTGTGGTAGCACGCGAGAGACCGTAAACATTCCCGATGTTACCGATGCAGAAAAAGAAGCTTTCAGTCAAACAGAGGGCGACACCATAAATATTTCAAGTGATGAAACTGAATATGAAATCATTATCATCGAACCTGGTTTTAATTTTTGGTTGCAAAGTATTGCACGACCAGAAGGATACTATTCACAATCCTTTTTAGAAACTCGCAATCATATAATGGTAACTAATTGGAATCAAAGAGTTTTACAACCTTCTCAATACAGCCCAAATTTGTACGAAATGCAAATTGATTATCAACAAAACATAGATTACGGTTACGAAGTAAACTACAAGCTATATAATTATTTCATTTATTTTCAAAGAAAATACCGACAACGACTTGGTCCTTTTGCTGCTAGAATATAAAGTAGTATGTATATTTACGCTGTAAAAATTGATTCATGCAGAAGTTTAAAGAACGCTGGCAAATACAGGAAAATTGGCAGCTTATATTCCCTCTTTTAGGTCTTGTTGGAATTCTCTATAGTTCTTTCAAATTCGCCAAAATCATAACCAAGGACATTAATTCCTTCCTAAGTGTAAGTGTTGCACTAATATTTTCATACCTTCTAGTAAAACTATGTCTCTTCTTTTTCAAAAAACTAGAAAACAAATGGATAGTGAATTACCGTTGGGAAATGATTCGCATCTTCATTGTATTCGCTATTACAGGCAGTTCAAGTGTCGTCGTCGGAAGGCCTATTATCAAGCTGTTGGGTATAAATAAGGAAAATTTGAATGTTTTTGTTTATTGGATGTTATTTGCAGTCATAAGTCTCATCTTTTATCAAATTCTATTAGTCCTCTTCGGATGGCTTTTCGGGCAATTTCAATTTTTCTGGACCTTCGAGAAGAAAATGCTAAGCCGTTTTGGATTGGGGTTCATTTTTAAACAAGAAAATAATTAGATTTTCTTTAACTAACTTGATTCATAAATTCTTTACATTTAGCACGTGAAAGTTTTTTTGAAACAATTTTGCACAAATATCTTAGCACTTCTTTTGGTAGCGGCGATTTTCGCTCCTACCGCAGTTAAGGCGGCTCATGCACTTTTTGATCATCAAGAACAACTTTGTATTGACAATAGCACTACCCACGTTCATGAGATTGAATTTGATTGTGACTTTCAAAAATTTAAACTCTCTCCACAGCACTATCCGGTTTTTGTAAAAGTTCAGAAATTGATTACTCCTTTTACTAAAGAAAAGGACTTCAATCACTATTCCTTTCTAAGTAAATATCAAAAACTTCCTTTTGCCCTTCGTGGTCCGCCCATTGCTTCGTAAACCTCCAAAGCATTAAATACTTTTAATTTTATTCAAACAAGACTCGATGAAGAAATTTGCGTTTATGCTATTTCTTTTAAGTATTGTTGGCAAAGGATTCGCTCAAAATTGTGAATCTATACTTCTAGGACAAGTAGTTGACTTTCATGACAACACTCCTTTAGATGGCGCCACCATACTCATAACAGGAACACCGTTAACAACGATAACCAAACCCGATGGAAAATTCAGGTTTGAAGGGATTTGTAATGGTGTTTTGGAATTGGAAATCTTTCATCCCGATTGCAAATCACAGTTCATAACGATTACTATGGAAGGTGATACCTTCAAAAAAGTAAGTTTAGAACACCATTTAGAAGAACTACAAGAGGTGAAAGTAGTTGGTGATTTGGTCAAAAAGGAGACCAATTCTGCATCAGAGCAAACCTTGAACCTCAATACGATTGAGCGTTTTAGCGGAAAAAGTATTGGTGATGCACTTCGAGAAATCGCTGGGGTCTCTTCGTTAAATACAGGTTCGAATATCGTTAAACCCAGTATTCATGGTTTAAATGGTAGTCGTGTCCTCATTTTGAATGACGGCGTACGTATGCAAGATATGGAATGGGGTGAAGAACACGCACCTAACATCGATATCAATGGGTCGGGTTCAATTTCTGTTATAAAAGGTGCTGCGGCATTGCAATATGGTGGCGATGCCATTGGTGGTGTTATCGTAGTTTCTCCGCAAAAGACGGTCAAAACAGATTCACTTTTTGGTAAAACCTTGTTGAACGCCATGACCAATGGCCGTGGAGGAAACATTAGTTCTGAATTGAGCAAAAGCTATGAGAGTGGATGGTTCGCTAATGGTCAAGCATCTTTCAAAAGGTTGGGCGACCGTGAAGCACCAGATTATATTTTGTCCAATACGGGAGTACAGGAGATCGGAATCAAACTTAACCTTGGAAAACAATTGTTTGATTGGGGTTGGAAGGCCAACTATAGTTTCTTCGATGCAGAATTGGCTATTCTTCGCGCTTCGCATATAGGTAATGTTGATGATTTGATTCGCAGTATTAACAGCGGTCAACCAGAGGTGATTGACCCATTTACTTATGACATCGATGCACCTCGCCAAGAAGTCACACATCACATTGCCAGTTTAAATGTGTACAAAAGATTTCAAGGTCTGGGAAAATGGAACGTTCAGTACGATTTTCAAAACAATCGTAGGTTTGAATATGATGTCCGTGTGGGGGATGACAGAAATACTGCATCCATTGACTTAGAACTCACCACGCACACGTTCGCAACGGATTTCAAATGGGATGCAAATTCCAAGTATACCCTAACTACGGGGTTATTGGCACGCTTTCAAGATAATTTTGCCAACCCTGCGACTGGTGTGCGCCGTTTGATTCCCGATTACGAAAAGTTTGATTTCGGGGGATTTTTGATTGCTGAATTCAATTTGAACGAAAGTTTTATTCTGGATGCAGGGCTGAGATATGATTTTAATAGGATTGATGCCCAAAAGTTTTATCTAGAATCCCGTTGGGAAGAACGCGGGTACGATACCGAATTTCAAAGTTTGGTTATAGACGATTTGGGAACACAGTTATTGACAAATCCCAAGTTTGATTATCATAATGTCTCGGGTACTGTTGGGTTTCAATACGAACCAGATAACAGCACCAATTTTCGGTTGAATTATGCTTTGGCCCAGCGTGCGCCAAATCCTTCAGAGCTATTTAGTGATGGCTTACATCATTCCGCAGCTCGAATAGAACTGGGTGATTTGCGCATTTCGAGTGAGACTTCTCATAAATTCTCGCTATCGCAAAGCAAAGATTTCGATAACTGGGGGTATTCCGTGGAGCCATATGTGAATTACATTTCAGACTTTATCCTTTTGGAGCCAACTGGTGTTGAGTTCACAATACGGGGTGCTTTTCCTGTATGGTCGTATCGTCAAACAAATGCAAGGCTTATTGGAGTTGATGTTATGGGGTACACCAACCTTCATAGCAACTGGAAAACCCGTCACAGTTTTTCTTTAGTTAAGGGAAGCGATGTTACTGAAAAGCAAGCTTTAATTCAAATTCCGCCAGTGAGCTTTAGAAATACCTTGACCTATATGAGACCGCAGTGGAACGATTTTGAAATCGGACTTGAAAATAGATATGCCTTTCGACAAAACGAGTTTCCGCCCAATGTGATGGTTTTTTCACCAGAACAACAACAAGAAGTAGTTTTGGCAATTAACACCCCGCCTAAAGCATATCACCTTCTGGCATTGAACGCTAAGATGGCATTTGCAGTTTTTGGAAACAGTACACTTACTACATCGGTAAGTGCTGAAAACCTATTGAATACAAATTACAGAGCTTATTTAAACAGACAACGTTACTTCGCCGACGATTTGGGAAGAAACATAAGTCTACAATTAAAATTAAACTATTAACTATAAAAATTATACAAATGAAAAATTATAAAAACACTATCAAGAAATCAGTTCTAGCTTTATTCGTCTTAATCAGTGCAAGTCTTTTTATTGGATGTTCAGACGATGATGACCCGCCAGCGCCAGTAAATGAGGAAGAAGTAATCACCACGATGAATATTACACTAGCGACGACAGGTGCAACAGCAATAACTTTACAATCTCAAGATTTGGATGGTGATGGACCAAATGCACCAACTATTTCGGTTTCAGGCGATTTAACGGCAAACACGACCTATACGGGAACCATAGAGCTATTGAATGAAACGGAATCTCCTGCAGAAAATATCACGACTGAAGTGAAAGCGGAAGCCGACGAACACCAATTCCTATTTGTTTCAACCGGAGCCATAAGCCAAACGGGCTACGCAGACCAAGATGGAAACGGGAATCCAATCGGTATTGATTTTACTTTAGTTACAGCAGACGCTGGGAGCGCAACTCTACAAGTAGTTTTAAGACATGAACCGAAGAAACCCAACGATGGAACTTTGGCCGATGCAGGTGGTGAAACTGACATTACGCAGACGTTCAGTCTTACTGTTCAATAAGAAGATTACATTGCAATTATGCCTTTGGTCTTGACTTTCCAAGACCAAAGGTTAATTGTTTAAAGAAGTTTTTAGGCATTTCTTCGTCCCCAGCAAAACCTAACTCGATTTTACCACTATCCTCTGGAATGTAATTCGTTTTGAAAATATAATCCCATAGACTTAAACTTATACCAAAGTTAACTCCCCTACTCCTATCTTCTGGTAGCGTATACGCATGATGATACAAATGCATTACTGGGTTGTTCAAAATGTATTTCAAAGGACCCCATGTGAGCTTTATGTTTGCATGATTGAAATGTCCGATGGCTATCGCTGCAAAATGGACAATATAGGCCTGCTCAGGTTCAAAGCCTCCTAGAATCATTACTCCGAAGGTTTTTAAAGGTTTGTAAAGAATGTTTTCCATCCAGTGATAGCGCAAGTGTGCTGCAAAACCCATTTCTTTAACCGAGTGATGTACTTTATGAAACTTCCAAAGAAATTCATAACGATGTAGAAGCGTATGCGTAAACCACTGTACAAAGTCCAAAACAATAAAGAAAACAACCAGCTGCAACCATGCCGGCCATGTCGTGATATTGATTAGTGCCAAAGATTTTGAAGTTACTCCTATATCGGCAAACAACAATCCTAGAAGCTTATACACCCCACTTATTACAATGGCAAAAATGAAGAAGTTGAAGAACATGTAAAATGCATCCAACCAAAAGTCCTTCCTGAAAATAGATTGTTCTTTTCGCCAAGGAAATAGTATTTCAAATCCCCAAACTACTAGAGAAATCAAAATCAATCCCCAGAAATAATTATTATACCACGGAACCTCGAATAAGATGGACTTCCATGTCCAACTTACCGTTCCTAAAAATGAATTTACAAAAGCATCTATGTATCTTTCCATAGCCTAACAATAATCGTACTACTAGTTAAATACTGTCGCAGCACTATCTTTTTCAATAGGTAAACCTTCAATATAACTCCACTCTGACCAAGAGCCATCATAGTTTTTCACATTCGTGTATCCCAATAGTTCAGTCAAAACGAATGTGGTATGCGCTGAGCGTACACCGGTATGACAATAGGTAACTATTGGGTCATCATTAGATTTTTCCACAACCTGGTATATTTTCTCAAGTTCTGCCCTTGACTTGAATTTTTGAGTACTTTTTGCTTCTATGGCCTGCATCCAATCAATATTTATGCTCGTTGGAATTCTACCACTTCTCGTCGCCCCTATTTTCTGGCGTTTTCCACTGTATTCATCAGCCGTTCTAGTATCGATTAGAACCAAATTTTCTTTGTCAAGTAAACCTTCCAACTCACTATGCTGGATGTATAAATCCTTTGAGGGGCTACTTGCGAATTCAAATTGTGAAGGTTTAATTGTCGGTACTTCAAGACTAACTATCCCATTGCTATCCTTCCAGGCAGACCAAGCTCCATTTAACAATCGTACGTGATTAAAGTTATAAACTTTTAACACCCACCACAAGCGAGTTGCATCACATAAACCTCTATCGTCATAGATGATTATGATATCGTTCTGTTGAACTCCGAGTTTAGAAAGAACTTCCTCAACATTCTTTTGGTCGGCTATAACGCCCTTGTAGGGATACGATTTACTTTCGATTTCAGGCCTCCAGAGGTTCAACGAATTTGGAATATGGCCTTTTTCGTATTCCGAGGACTTACGGAAGTCAATGATTTTTACATCATCACTATGTAAAATAGATTCTAGTTCATCCGCCTCTATTAAATGTTGCGTGTTGTGATACGTTAAGGAAATTTCAGTTGAAGAAGAGGTTTTTGTTTCCCTTACTTCCTTGCAAGAAAATAGTGTGAAAATTAAAAAAACAAGCCAACTAATTTTGTAATTCATACCATTCCACATCTTTTAATGCTACTCGCCTTCCTTTATCAATCACAGGATAATTTTTAACTAGATAATCGACGATGATATCCTCATTATCTCCTAAATCCCATAAATTTTGGGTTTTCTGCATCCAATCAATGGTGGATTTCCAACGCTCTGCATCCATTCGGTTTTGAATGACCAGTTGTGCTGAATGACAGCTAGTGCAGTTATTAACAGTTTCTTGCATCCCTGGGGCATCTACAAAACCGGTACGCACATGAATACCGTTTTCAATACGGTTCGGATCATCCGTATCCGCTTCTACTTCAACCAATTCATCTTGGGGTTCGCCAAAATAATAGATACTGCCAATTGCAGCAATAACAATCAAAGCACTAATAACTATGATAGTTCGGTACGAGCCTCTAATGCCCTTTGAAAGATTTTCTTCATCCATTGAAAAATACTTATTTATAATTTTTCGATAAATCGTTTAAAACTTCGATTGCCTTGTTTGCGTCTTTTATGTCAACAAAAATATGGTCATGATAATACCCCGCGATTACATTACAACTAATATTATGTTGCGCTAATTCAGTTGAAAACAATGCCGTCAAACCAACCGCTTCGAGAGACGAATGAATCTGTAATGTAATCCACGAAGCGATGTAATCATAGGGGAGTTTCAATTCATCTGCCTTACCCCTTTCTAAAACCAGGGTCGTACCTTCTTTTTCTCTAAACTCGCAAATTGTATCGTTTCTGCTTATTCCATCTAAATTTTTAACGGATGCAAATACATATTCTCCCTCATTAAGTCTCGGGGTCATTCCTTTTAATAAGCTGTTCAAGTCTACTTCTCCGCTCAACCTATGCTACTTTTACCGCAATTCGATGACAGGCATTGTTAAGATACCCCTTCGGATTCCATCCGGGCAACAACATTGGTTGCGCTTCGTTTCGAGAATCGGTTGCCCTTGCCCAAACTTCATAATAGCCTTCTCCCGGTAAGTCTATTGTTGCCGAAAAATGTTGCCAAGCCAATCGATTTGCTGGCCCGTCTAAAGAACAACTTTTCCAAGTTGAACCAAAATCGATGGAATATTCCATTTTTGAAACTTCCAATTCACCCGCCCATGCATGACCACGTATATTTAATTTTTGTCCTTTTTTCAAAACCGCACCTGACATCGGATAGGTTATCAATGATTTCACGGGCATCGATTCAATGATACACATATCTTCTTCAGCGACTTTTTCTCCTGGAGCAACGGGTTTGCAAGGAACACGGTATGAAGTGCCTCCCATTTTAGGACCGTCATGCTCTTTGTTTCTAATGCTGATGCGATTTACCCATTTTCCTGAAACGGAAGCAGGCCATCCACCTGCAACCAATCGCAAAGGATAGCCATGTGCCAGGGGGATGTCTTTTCCATTCATTTGGAAAGCCAAAAGTGTTTCATCTTGCTTGGCTTTTGCCATGGGTGCTCCGCGTGAAATAGGTTCCTTTTCAGGGTTACGACTTAAATGAATATCAGCTGCATGGTATCCAATATAGACCGCATCGTCCTTTATTCCAGCATCTTCAAGAACATCACGTAACCTCACTCCTGTCCAGTTTGCACAAGAAACAGCTCCAATAGTCCATTGATTGCCTTTTGCTGGAGGGTCGAATTCACTTCTTCCATTCCCGCCACATTCTAAGGTCAATTGGTAGGTATATTGTTTGAATTTAGATTTTAAATCTTCTAGCGTATATGTTTTTTTTTCTTTTACCGATTCCCCATCAATAGTCAAAGTCCATGTCTTTGAATCTGGTTTTTCAGGAACAATTCCATTATTACGAATGAACATGAATTTATTTGGTGTAATCTTATCATCCAACAAATGGGCTTTGGCTTCGATGTTCCATGGCTTATTATTTAGGACGGACATTCTAGTGTCCTTGGAAAATAACTTAAACGGATCAGGGTCTTGAAGTGCCAATGGGGTATATCCTTTGGGCATGGTTGCACCTAGAACAATTTCCGTTCCTAATAGGGTCGTCATTGATGCCAAGGCAGTTTTTTCTATAAAGAAGCGTCTTTTCATATTTTTTTAAATATCCAGTTGGTTCAACTAAAAGTACAATCAAATATAAATCAAGTCCGTAACTAATGTTACAATACTTGAAAAATACAATTTTTACATTTGATTTATGAAGTCAAAACTGTTTAAACTGTTTTTGGTATGTGTCATATGTGCCGCAATAGTAACAGCTATAGTTTTGGCTATTGAATATTTAAACTAAAATTATGAAGAAAAACATGGGCGGTGCAGACCGTATTATCCGCTTTATTGTAGCCGCCGTAGTAGGCGTATTGTTTTACCAGAATATTATTGAAGGAACGCTTGCGTATGTTTTACTTGCACTTGCAGGAATATTTGTAGTGACAAGTTTTATCAGTTTCTGTCCGCTATATGCATTGGTGGGATTGAATACCTGTAAAGTAAAGGCTAAGAACTAGTCCACATCTATTATTGTTTCCTTCTTGGCGCCTTTGAATATATAGGTGTATAACCACATGATGGTAAACATAGGAATGATATCTAAACCAGGAATTATTTCCTCTACAAAGGTCACTGCACCTGCGGCTTGACCTGCTCTCCCTTTATACATACGTGTCATTAGCCACGCAGCTACCGGTGCCCAGATAATATCGGAGAAATCACCTATAAACGGAACAACAAAAGAAAGCATTCCGATAGCATCGAATAATAAACCGAGAAAGAGGTTTTTGTATTTGGAGTCTTTAGTTATTGACATATTTAAAATTAGATATTCTCACTAAAGAAAACAATAAGAATGCCAAAGTTTTATGAAGTCAACATGTCATTCTCAGCGCGATAGATAGCTACCTATGGTTGCTAGCCCCTCCGTCGCGCTTCAGGTGACAAAAAATTACGCCAAATCCGAACTAATCAATTTCAAAAATTCATTACGCGTTTCAATTTTCTCAAACTGTCCACGGAAACCAGAAGTCGTAGTTACAGAATTCTGTTTCTGAACGCCCCGCATCATCATACACATGTGCGATGCTTCGATTACCACTGCAACCCCTTTTGGCTTAAGCGTATCATTAATACATTCCAAAATATCATGTGTCAATCGCTCCTGTACCTGTAAGCGTCTTGCAAAAACATCAACAATACGAGGAATCTTACTAAGTCCTACAATGTGCCCGTTGGGGATATATGCAATATGCGCTTTTCCAAAAAAGGGAAGCATGTGATGCTCACATAACGAATACAATTCGATACCCTTAACGATGACCATATCATCGTAATCTTCCTTGAACATGGCGCCTTTTAGAATCTCAGCAGCATCTTGTTGATATCCTTGGGTCAAAAACAGCATAGCCTTTGCCGCACGTTCAGGAGTCTTGACCAAACCTTCTCGTTTGACGTCCTCACCTATCTCGTCAATGATTGAGGAATAGCGTTCTTTAACTTCGTCGGTGATTTCTAAATTGTACTCTTCTAAGTTCTTATATGGAGACATTCACTATGTTTTGTTTATTCTTTTTCAATAATAGCTAAACAAATCTAAGCATAATTCTTTTGTTAAAATAAAATTATGATTTTATTAGCATTATAAAGATACTTCTGATTTTTATTACTCCTTTAGTCTCCTCAAATCAAAAAACTATCTACCTATGTGTAAAATCAATAGACGAGCCTATTTTGCTATGTCCACCCTAATGTTTACTTTCATCCTTGAAAAAAAGTAGCATGATTAAAGCCACGAACATTGAAAAATTTTATGGTGAGCTCCAAGTTTTAAAGGGAGTTGACTTGCATATAAAAAAGGGAGAAGTAGTGTCTATCGTGGGAGCCTCAGGTGCCGGAAAAACCACATTACTTCAGATATTAGGGACTTTAGATGTACCTACCAACAAAACCAATGGTAAATTGGTTATCAATGGCATTGAAGTAACCAATCTTTCCGATAAGGACTTGGCCAAATTTAGAAATGAACACATCGGATTCATTTTTCAATTCCACCAATTGCTTCCTGAGTTTACAGCGTTGGAGAATGTTTGTATTCCCGCATTTATTAAAAAGACCCCTCCCAAGGTAGCAGAAGCCAGAGCAAAAGAATTGCTTGATTTTCTAGGACTTTCCCATCGGTACAATCACAAGCCCAATGAACTCTCTGGCGGGGAACAACAGCGAGTCGCCGTAGCAAGGGCTTTGGTGAATAGTCCATCAATAATATTCGCAGATGAACCCAGTGGAAATCTAGATTCTGAGAGCGCGGACAACCTGCACAAACTATTTTTTGAACTACGGGATAAATTCGGACAAACCTTTGTCATCGTAACCCATAACGAGCAGCTAGCGGATTTAGCAGACCGAAAATTGGTCATGGTTGATGGCTTGATTACTTCTCAAGACAAGGCTTTAGCAAATATTTAGAAAGTTACAAATGCTTCAAGAACTTTGGATTTTTTTAAAGAACCCTATATACAAAGAAGACGAAAACACGGATGACAAATATCGCCTGACTGTTTTGTTTAAATTGCTAGTAATTGCAGTGGTCATCAGCATGGTTTTAGGAGTAATCACAGGACTTATAAGTGAATTTCATAATCCTGAATTGGGAAAACACGCAATAGAAGAGGCATTAGAAAACTATTCCCCTTGGTTCTTACTTTTTGCTGCTGTAATTCTAGCTCCCTTACTGGAAGAATTATTTTTCAGAGGACCAATTGTGCTTTTTAAAAACAAAAGTTATTTCAACTACATCTTTTACATACTCACCCTCATTTTTGGTTTTATTCACATTTCTAATTTTGAATTAACCAAGAGTACAATTTTACTTTCTCCTATATTGGTTGCACCTCAAATTAGTGTGGGTTTTATACTAGGGTTTATCCGAGTCCGTTTTGGTTTGGTCTGGGCCATGGCCCTGCATTCGCTCTATAACCTTATTTTAATAGGACCACTTGTAGCAATTCAACTTCTCGATATACCTCTTGAATGACCAAAAGCGAACTCAAGGAATTTTTAGATGCCAAAGTTGAGCAATACAACCATCCGAAGTTTTTGGAAAGTGACCCTATTCAGATTCCACATCGCTTTTCTAAAAAAGAAGATGTGGAAATAAGTGCCTTTCTAACTGCAACTATCGCTTGGGGAAACCGGAAAAGTATTATCAACAATGCAAATCGAATGATGGAGTTGTTAGACAATTCACCATACGATTTCGTGCTCAACCATACAGAAACCGATTTGGAAAACCTATCGGGATTCGTTCACCGAACCTTTAATGAAATTGACCTCAATTACTTCATCCAAAGTCTAAAAAACATTTACCAAAATCATGAAGGATTAGAAAATGTATTCGCACAGAAAATCACTTCTAACTCTATGCAACCAGCAATTTCAGGTTTTAAAGAAGTTTTCTTTGAATTACCACATCAAACAAGAACCACTAAACATGTGAGCGACCCATTAAAAGGTTCTGCGGCAAAACGTATCAATATGTTTTTGCGTTGGATGGTTCGTGATGGTTCTACTGGAGTTGATTTTGGTCTATGGAAAAATATATCTCCTTCACTTCTCTCCTGCCCTTTGGATGTCCATTCTGGGAATGTTGCTAGAAAATTAAAACTACTCAAACGAAAACAAAACGATGCCAAGGCACTGTCCGAACTAGACAAAAGTCTTCGAAGGCTAGACCCAATTGATCCTGTCAAGTATGACTTTGCCTTATTTGGATTGGGAGTTTTTGAGAAGTTTTAGAATTTATTTTTTAAAGTCCTCGATAAGCCTGCTGTCAGGCTTATCGAGGACTTTCCCACTGTCAAATTAAAGGAATAAACTATTTAGGAAACAATCCCCATAGTACCTAATTCCAAAGGAATGGTTTTTCCGCCCTCACGGATGGATTGGTATATAGCCTCACAAATAATCATATCACGTTTCCCCATTTCACCTGGAGCTAAATTGGTGCTTCCGTTTTTGATATGTTTCGCAAAATCATCCATCTGAAGCATTTGTTGACTTTTATGTGGGAATTTGATTTCCTTTCCCTCAGATGTTCTTCCAGCTAAAGGTCCATAGTTGTGACAGGGATTCAGTTCCGCCCAACCCTTCCGAAAACTAACAAACAAACGATTTGCATTCGCGTTATGGCTCGTAAATAGATTACCGACTACCCCATTCGGGAATTGCATTTGAGCGGTAATTGTTTCATCGGTATCTTTAAAATAGTCGGGCATTGTACTGAATTCTTGGGCCGCGACCGAAATCGGGTTCATTCCTGTTCCATAGATATTACTTTGAATGGAATAGACTCCCATATTCAAAAGTGCTCCACCACCTGAAAGTGATTTGTTCAATCGCCACTGATCAGGGTTACCCCTAGAAACATAAGCAGCATCCGAAGAAACATAATGTACGTCGCCAAATGTCTTTTCACGAACCAAACGTTTTATTTCATTCGTATATGGATCCGATTGCATACGATATCCCACACTCAATTTAACACCTGCCATATTACAGGCCTCAATGATAGCATCGCATTCTAAAACACTTACCGCCATCGGTTTTTCACAGATAACATGTTTCCCAGCTTTGGCAGCTCGGATACAAAATTCCGCATGCATACTATTGGGTAGCACAACGTAAACAATGTCAATGGCATCGTTCTTTGCTATCTCGTCAAAATTCTCATAATTGTATACGTTCGCTTGCGGAATTTTATACTGCTCCATCCATTGCTTTTCTTTTGCTGGAGTACCGGTAACGATACCTGCCAAATAACAATGTTCAGCGTTTACTAAGCCAGGAGCTAGTTGACCTGTGCTATAACTTCCTAGACCAACTAGCGCTATTCCTAGTTTCTTGTTTTGCTGCCCTGTTCCCATTCCACAAGCCAAAGGCATGCCTGCTAGCAAAGCCGTGCCTGCCACTCCTTGGGTCAGCTTTTTATTGAAAACCCTTCTACTGATATTTGACATAATCTTTTTTCTTTGAATTCCTCTTAAAACTACGAAAAATTGCCTCTTATTGGTTCAAGGTTTTGTAAAAGGCAATCGAGTCGCATAGCATTCTTTAGTAATAAACCAATTTGAACTTGAGTTTGAATTTGAATCGCTTTTCCCTACTTTTAAAGCAGACTAATTCACCCATAAAATGAAAAAAACCACTCTATTACTAGCACTTTCGCTATTTGCTTTCCAATCCTTGATTTCACAGAACAGAAAATTACCTGTTGATACCGTCGTGACCACCCAACATAGTGTCACCATAAACGGAACACCAATAAACTATACTGCAAAAACCGGTACCCAGCCAGTTTGGGATGAAATGGGAAAACCTACGGCTTCGTTACACTATACTTATTATACTCGTAACAATGTTAAGGATAGGGCTTCCAGACCGCTATTGATCTCCTTTAATGGAGGTCCGGGTTCAGGGTCTGTATGGATGCATTTGGCATATACCGGACCACGTGTTCTGAAAATTGATGATGAGGGATATCCTGTGCAACCTTATGGGGTGAAACAAAATCCGTATTCTGTATTAGATGTTACAGATATTGTTTACGTTAATCCTGCCAATACTGGATATAGCCGCACTATTCCCGAATCGGGAAAAGAAGTTGACCGTGAAAAGTTCTTCGGAATTAATGCGGATATCAAATATTTAGCGGAGTGGTTGAACACTTTTGTCACAAGAAATAACCGTTGGCGTTCGCCGAAGTATATCGTAGGTGAGAGCTATGGAGGCACTCGTGTTATGGGACTATCACTTGCACTCCAAGATCAACAATGGATGTATCTCAATGGAGTTATTATGGTTTCCCCTGCAGATTACAAATTATATAACACGGGGGGTGCTGTTGAGAACGCTATTAGTTTACCTTATTATACTGCTGCGGCATGGCATCATAAAGCATTACCATCAGAATTGCAGAATAAAGATTTATTGGAAATTCTACCCGAGTCAGAGGCCTATGCTGTAAATACAGTAATACCAGCTTTGGCCAAAGGAGGTTTTATCGGAGAAACGGAGAAAAATACTGTCGCTGAAAAAATGGCCTACTATTCCGGACTTAGTAAAGAAGAAATACTAGACCATAACTTAGCGGTTCCTGTACAATATTTCTGGAAAAATCTATTAAAGGACAAAGGCTATACAACCGGTCGACTAGACAGTCGTTACCTTGGTATCGACCGACAGCAATTTGGCGCAAGACCTGACTATAGTGCTGAGCTTACATCATGGTTACACAGCTTTACTCCTGCCATCAATTATTATTTACAGGAAGAACTTAAATTCAAAACTGACATCAAGTACAACATGTTCGGTCCCGTTCGTCCATGGAATAATGACGATGATAACACCAGAGATAATCTCCGGCAAGCTATGGCACAAAACCCATATTTAAATGTACTTGTGCAATCCGGTTACTATGATGGTGCTACGACATATTTTCAGGCCAAATACACCATGTGGCAAACTGACCCAAGTGGTCGTATGAAAGATCGCTTTGATTTTAAAGGATATCGTTCTGGTCATATGATGTATCTGCGCCGCGAAGATTTACAAAATGCCAATAATGATATTCGAGACTTTATTAAACGAACCATGGCCAATGGTAAAAGTGCTAAGTATTAGGAATAAAAGGAAATAAAAACAATTCATGCCCTAAGCCCTACTTCAAAAAGCTTAGGTTTTTTTACATTAACCTGAAAAACAAGTAGATAAGCGAATTTATGTAACAAAGTTTCAATTTTAACTACCCATAATTAAAACATGAAGTTATGGGATATGCAGGACAACCGATGTTAGTAGTCAAAGCCAATAGAGCTTTGTTAAGAAAACGAAACACCTTTAAAGAAGTAAAGGAGATGTATTTAGATTCTACGGATAAAACCGAGTTAGAGTTTAAAGAGGTATCTCCCGAAAAATTAGCGCAAATCAAAGCTGAGATTCGAAGAAAAGCAAAAGAAGATGCTTGGAAAGAAGCTGGAGTATATATTTTATGCACAATGATAGTGCTATATGGATTGTATTGGATAATTTATGTTTAGATCATGAGCTCGGCAGGAACAATAGCAGCGGCAATTACAAGTTTACGGGAAAACAGGGCACTTCTCAAAAAACGAAAACTCAAAGATTTAAAAACTTTACTTTATGAGACATCGGGTAAAACTGAGTTGGAATTCAAGCAAGTGTCTGCGCAAGAGCTTTTTCGTATTAAAATGGAAATTCGAAGAAAAGCGAAACGAGCAGCGAAAGTTGAAGTTGGAATCTATATTGGGTGCACAATTGTTACCCTCGGCTTTTTTTATTGGCTATTTTACGTTTAAATCACAAGAATAAATAAAAAACAGATATGAGTGGTGGGTTTTCAACAGATTCCATAAACGTGATTCGAGCGAATCGCTCTTTATTAAAAAAACGAAAATTCAAGGACATTAAAAAACTCGTAATTAATACATCTGGTAAAACTGAATTGGAGTTCATGAAGGTTTCTGCAGAAGAATTGGCAGAAATCAAAACAAAAATTAGAAAAGAAGCGAAAAAAGCTGCCGAACGAGATATTACTATTTACGGCATTTGTGCTATAATACTAATATTGTTTGCTGGTTTTATTTTCCTGCAGATGAGTTAAGGTTATTTTTTAATAAGTTACTTTAGAATATCCATAAAATAATTATGAAAGTAAAAGTTGGAGTTGTACAAGAGAGTCCAGTTTTCTTTGATAAAGAAAAAACACTTTGCAAACTAGAGGAGCTTGTAAAAACCTATACAAAGCAGGGGTGCCAGTTATTAGTTTTTCCAGAGTCATTTGTACCAGGTTACCCCAGAGGATTTGATTTTGGAGCGAAAATTGGAAGTCGGTCCGATGAGGGAAGACAGCTTTATGCGGACTATACCGCCAATAGCATCGATTTAGAAAGTGATGACCAAGCTCGCCTGGAAAAACTATCTAAAGAACAAAACGTTTATTTGGTCATTGGGGTTACTGAAAGGCAAAATACGAATGGGAGTCTTTACTGCTCAATGCTCTACATCTCCCCTGCCCAAGGATTGTTAGGCGTGCACCGCAAAATAAAACCAACCGGAACCGAACGCCTTATTTGGGCTGAAGCTTCAGGAGAATCCCTAGTTAGTTTCCAAACACCAATTGGTAAACTAGGCGGACTCATTTGCTGGGAAAATTATATGCCGATGGCACGTATGAGTATGTATCAAAAAGGAGTAGAAATCTATATTGCTCCCACAGCAGATTCCCGAGAGGAATGGACGGCAACCATGAAGCATATCGCACTCGAAGGTCGCTGTTTTGTTTTAGGGTGTAATCAGTTTTACACCAAATCAATGTATCCCCAGAAATACAGTCATAATGTAAAAGATGAACCTGAAAATATTTGTCCTGGTGGAAGTATTATTGTTTCTCCATTGGGAAAAATAATTGCTGGTCCATTGTTTGATGAACCCGGGGTTTTAGTTGCAGAATTGGACTTGGAAGACGTTGCCAAAAGTAAGCTAGATTTTGATGTCATCGGGCATTATGCACGTAACGATATTTTTGAGCTGAAAGTGAATGGACAACCACCAATGAAGAAGAATCCCTGAGGATAAAACTATTTAAACGCTAGGTTCACTAAGAAGGAGCAAATGACGCAAAGCTATCTCAATTTATTTGCGAACCTTGCGGAAACCCTTGAGCTCTTTGCGTTTAAGTCCTGCGCATGGACATCACTTTAAATATATTAACCCTTTGTAACAAAAAAAGAAAACTTACTACCAATATATAAAGGCTAATCAATATTCTTAAATGAGCAACCCTTTAATAGCAACACTTTCTGAAAAAGATTTAATCGATCTAAAGTCCGCCAAAAAGAAGATGGAAGAAATTGGTTGGGCTATGAAAGGTTTAAATCGCATTGGTGGTGTATTGGAAACAGGAATCGACAAACTCCCTCAAAAACAACAAAAGTGGCTACAACAATTAGCCCACAAAGTATTGCATACAGTGGTGAAGGCGAATTTAAAGACCATGAAAAAAGGGAAAACAAATTCTGCCCCTTCAAATAGAACGTATAAAGCATTAGTAACTTCTTCAGGAATCGTAGGTGGTGCATTTGGAGCAACCGCCTTTGCTGTTGATTTGACCGTGGCAACCAAATTTATGATGCGCTCTATCATGGATATTGCCCGAAGTGAGGGTGAAGATTTGAGTTCTTTTGATACCCAGTTGGCATGTCTTCAAGTACTTGCCTTAGGAGGAAAATCAAAACATGATGATAATCTTGATACAGGATACTACGCAACAAGAGTAGCGTTAAGTTCTGCAGTTAAAAATGCTACTTCATATGCATCTAAGCATGGCTTGGGTGCTGTATTGCAAGGAAGTAATAATACACTCATGAAACTTGTTGGAGCTGTAGCCTCTCGATTCAGCATTCAAGTTTCTGAAAAGTTCGTTGCTCAGGCAATTCCTGTTATTGGGGCTGCCGGCGGAGGTTCTATCAATTTGGCATTTATCAATCATTTCCAGAATATGGCGAAAGCCCATTTTACGGTTCGAAGACTTGAACGGAAATATGGAGAGAATTTGGTGCACCAAGCTTATGACACTATTGAGTTAGAATCTTAAATAACACAATCCGAATATCGAGAAATCCAACAATCCCATAATCAAACTATCTAATAATTTCCCTACTTTTAAAGCTCACTCAAAATACACCTATGAAAAAGAACTACTCCATTCTTGTTTTACTTACATTCTCTATTTTTTCAATTTCTACTAGCGCACAAGATTTTTTATACGGCGACCCTCTACCCGATGCTCCTGAGCTATCTATACGGGGCGATTATCAGGTAGGGGTTAGGACAATGAACTTAGTAAATAAAGGGCAGGTGGACATTCTAAATTCCAAAGAAGGCAAAGACCCTTTGTATGATAGACCACTGACGATAGAAATGTGGTATCCTGCAGATATTATGGCAGATACTGATGCCTCAGTTGTGTATGAAGAAGTAATGGGAACACGCGGAGATACGCTGCGCCCCTTAGTTCCTTTTACGTTCAAAGGACGTGCCATGAGAGATGCAAAACCAGTTTCTAAAGATGGGGCTTTTCCGTTAGTAGTGGTTTCTCATGGTTATGTTGGCTCACGATATTTGATGACCTATCTGACGGAAAATTTAGCGTCCAAAGGTTATGTGGTAGCTGCAATTGGCCATACGGATTCTACTTTCAAAGATGCTAATGCGTTTCAGAGCACATTATTGAATCGAGCTTTAGATATTCGTTTTGTTCTTAACCAAATGGAAGTACTTGGAAATTCTTCTAGTACCGACGCATTAAAAGGATTGGTTGATGCAAATAACACCGCTATTATAGGATATTCTATGGGAGGATTTGGGGTGCTTAATGTTGCGGGGGCAGGATACAGCGATGCTTTCGCAGGATTTACTGTCGGAATGACGGGAGGTAGCAAAGCCATAGGAATACATTCTGCAAGTAATCCTGAATATCAAAAAATGGCTGATTCACGAATCAAAGCAGTAGTTGCTTTTGCCCCATGGGGAATGGAACGAGGTGTTTGGGATGCCGAAGGATTAAAAGGATTAAAAACACCGACCTTTTTTATTGCCGGAAGCGAAGATGATATTTCCGGTTATGAAAAAGGAATAAAAGCAATTTATCAAGGTGCGGTCAATGCAGACCGATATCTTTTGACTTACAAAGGAGCACGGCACAATGTAGCTCCTAATCCCCCTCCAGCAGAATCGCTTAAACCAGGACTACATATTGATGAATATTACCGCTATGCGGATTCCACTTGGGACCAACGAAAAATCAACAATGTGAACCAACATTTTATAACAGCTTTCATAGGCACACATCTAAAACAAAAAGACTTCGAAAAGTATCTTGACCTTCAATCAGATTCCAACGAAAAAAACTGGGAGGGATTCAAACCAAGATCTTCAACAGGGATGGAGTTACTGCATTCCTCACCAATAGAATAGTTCAATAATCTAGGAATCCAATTAGCAGACATGCAACCTAAGTCTTTCATTAAAACCCTGACAATAATTCATGGGTCCTTATGTATCGGCTTAGGCGTTTTTGGTGCTTTTGCATATTTACAAAATGGGAGTTTTGCTGTTACTACTGATTCGAATGACGTATTTATTTACATAGTGCCTATCATTGCGATAGCATCGTATTTCGGAAGCAAGTTCATTTATCAAAACCTGATTCGTAATCTTCCCAAAGGGGAACCCTTGACAACTAAATTGCAACGCTATCAATTGACCTCAATATTGAAATATGCTCTTATTGAGGGCCCTTCATTCTTAGCACTTTTTGCCTATTATAACAGCGGAAATGCAATGCATCTAGTGATAGCAATTAGTTTGCTGATATATTTATTCTTTCAACGACCAACATGGGAGAAATTAAAAAGTGAACTCCCCTTGAGTTTGGAGGAAGAAAAAGAATTTGATACTTTAAAGCAGTAAAAGAAAAGGTACCTGCCTTCACAGGAATGACAATAAAACTCTATTCATGAAAAAAATCAAAATTCTCCTTATGACAGGTATACTTGCGAGCTTAGGATGCACTACGACAACTAAAGCACAACAACATCAAGACTGGCCAAATCTGGCCCAATTTCAAGAGGCGAATGCTTCTGTAGAGGCTCCCACCGAAAATGAAGATAGGGTAGTTTTCATGGGGAATTCTATTACAATCGGCTGGATTAATTCCCGTCCTGAATTCTTTGAAGGGAAGCCTTGGCTGAATAGAGGTATCAGTGGACAAACCACTCCTCAGATGTTAGTCCGTTTCCGTCAAGATGTAATTGCATTAAAGCCTAAAGTAGTAGTTCTTCTTGCCGGAACCAATGATATCGCCGGTAATACGGGTCCATCTACTCTTGAGATGATAATGGACAATATTAAGGGAATGGCCGAAATTGCTCATGCCAATGGCATTAAAGTAGTTCTATCCTCTACCCTGCCAGCATACGATTATCCGTGGAAACCTGGATTAGAACCTGCTCCGAAAATTATCGCGTTGAATAAAATGATTAAGGCCTATTGTGAGGTAACCGGACACGTATATCTAGATTATTTCTCGGCCATGGTTGATGATCGTGGTGGACTTCCAAAAAAATATGCGGCTGATGAGGTCCATCCGACAAAAGAAGGCTATGCAGTTATGGAGCCTTTGGTTGAGGTTGCTATTGCTGAAGCCTTGACTAAATAGTATTATCCTTATCCTATAACCCGTCTAAATCTCTGGCAATGAAAAGTATTATACTTTATTTGATTCTTTTATTTCAGATGAGCCCCGTGCATTCTCAGGAGAAAGAACCTGACAAAAAAACTCTTAAACTAGGTGTTGTAGGTATGACCCACGGTCATGTTCATCAGGTTTTGAGACGTGGAAAAACAGGCAGTGACATAGACATCGTTGGTTTTGTAGAACCGAATCGAGATTTAGCCGAACGACTTACCAAACAATATGGCTACTCAGAGGATTTGATATATCCAACCATGGAAGCATTGATTTCATCAACTCGGCCAGAAGCCGTATCCGCCTTCAATAGTACTTTTGAACACTTGGAAATTGTTCGGTTTTTTGCCCCCAAGGGTATTCACATCATGGTAGAGAAGCCTTTGGCTGTAAATTGGGAGCATGCAAAAGAGATGATTTCCTTAGCTAAAAAACATAACATTAAACTACTTACCAATTACGAAACTTCTTGGTATGGCAGCAATGAAAAGGCCCATGAGCAGATTCATTCCGAAGGAAAAATAGGTCCCATAAAACGGATTGTTTTTCATACGGGACATCCAGGCCCTATCGAAATAGGATGTAATGTTGAGTTTTTAGATTGGTTAACCGACCCTATTCTTAATGGTGGCGGTGCTTTAACAGACTTTGGCTGTTACGGTGCAAATCTAACAACTTGGCTGATGAAAGGTGAAATACCCGAATCGGTTACTTGTATTACACAACAATTAAAACCGGAAAAATATCCGAAGGTGGATGACGATGCTACCATTATCATAAAATACCCAAAAGCCGAAGTAATCATTCAAGCTTCTTGGAATTGGCCTCACAATGTCAAGGATATGGAAGTTTATGGCTCGACCGGATACATCTTTTGCAAAAATGGTTCTGATATGAAAGTACTGGAAAATGAAAAAGATGGTCCGTACGACTTAGTTGCAAAACCTCTACCAAAGGGATTAGATGACCCCTTTTCGGTTCTAAAAAAAGTAGTTCATGATGGTCATGAACTTGAAGCTTATAATGTCACATCATTGGAAAACAATACGATTACAATGAAGATTCTTGAGGCTGCCAGAGTATCGGCAGAACAACTCAAAACAATTTCATGGTCTGAATTATTTCCCGAAGATTAAGAATAACTAGCATCGCTTCCCTATTGAATTCCTAATCTTTTTCTTGTTATCTTCGAAATGAAAAAGAGAATTTAATGCCCTTAGAAAATTCCCAAAAAACATACGATACTATTATAATCGGTTCAGGTGCAGGCGGACTTGCAGCGGCTATATGTTTATCAAGAGCTGGACAAAAAGTCCTTGTGCTTGAGCAACATGACGTCCCTGGAGGTTGGTGTCATAGCTTCTACCTAAACGGACATCGTTTTACTCCTGGTGTTCATTATGTGGGACTATGCGGTGAAGGAGAAGCTACAAACAACCTCTATCGCGGATTAGGTATAGCCAATGATTTGGCTTTTTTTAGGATGAACCCTGATGCCTATGAACATGTTCATATTGGGGAGCATCGTTTTGATTTTCCAGCAAATCCCGAGTTATTGGTTTCACGTTTATGCGAGCGTTTTCCAAAGGAAGAAAAAAGAATCAAAAAGTACCTTGGGCTGATTCGCAAAGTGAGCGAAGAACTATACTCACTCCCCTATTTTAAGGGCTTTTGGCAAAAATTGACCATTCCCTATAAAACCCGACATTTTGGAAAATACGGATTGTTCAATCTACGTAGGGTTATCAATTGGCATATTAAAGACCCTTTGCTAAAAAATATCCTGAACATTCAATGTGGTGATCATGGGGTTCAACCGCGAAAAGCCGCTTTCGTTCTGCATTCCGCTTTGATGTTCCATTATTTTTATGGGGGATATTACCCTGTAGGTGGCGGTGGCGCTCTTATTAAAGCTATGACCAATGCGATTAAAAAACACAATGGCGAAGTTTGGACAAGCAAAGGCGTCAAACGCGTTCTTCTAGAAGGAACCGAACAGAAAAAAGCTGTTGGTGTAGAATTGGAAAATGGACAACAACTATTTGCCAATCAAATCATTTCCAACGCAGATGTTGGAATTACCTATAATGACCTAATCGGAAAAGAACATCTTAGTAACAAACTGCAAAAGAAGCTGGAAAAGACCATTTACAGCTGTACATCCCTAATGCTGTTTTTGACAGTAGATATGGATGTTGTAGCGGCAGGTTTGGATTCAGGAAATATCTGGATGATGCCCGATAAAGACCAGGATGATTACTACGATGAATCAATGAGTTCGAACTTAACTTCTGACGATCCTTTTGTAGGCATGTTCATTAGTTGCACAACTCTAAAAGACCCGATAAGTTTTGATGGAAAGCACCATACTTTAGAGGTGATTACCTTTGTCGGCTATGAACCCTTTAAAAAATACAAAGATGAGGATGCGCAACGCTCTCCGGAATACCTTGCCTTTAAAGAGCATCTTACCAAGAAAATGTTGAAAGGCCTCGAAAAAGCTGTTCCCGGCATTGGCAATCATATAGTTCATAAAGAATTGGGCACACCAATCACCAACGAATATTATATCAATACCACAGAAGGTAACGTCTACGGAACGGAAAAGAGTTTAAAGCATATCGGTCCATTTGCATTTAAGGCAAAAAGTGAAATTGAAAATCTTTATCTATGTGGAGCAAGTATTCTATCTCATGGTGTTGCAGGAGCCAGTCACTCTGGAGTAGACACTGCAGCCCAAATTTTAGGCTGTCACCCAGACGAACTTAAAGAACCTCAGGAAGACCAGTTTCTACAAATTTATGAAGCAGAAGACCCTTCTGATTACCCAGATTGGATGTTGAAGAAAATGGAGGTAAAGAAGGCCCGATTGGTTTCAAAACAAAAAACTGTGGTCTAAAAATCACCTCCCAACCGTATTCACCAAGGTTCCAATACCTTCAATGGTAATTCGGGTCTCATCCCCTACTTGTAAAGTAAATTCGTCTGGCGGAATAATTCCTGTTCCCGTCATTAGAAAACAACCTTGAGGAAAATTACATTCCCGAAATAAATAATCTACCAATTCTTGGTGTTTGCGTTTCATTGTGTTGATCGATACTTCTCCTGAGAAAACAGTCTTTCCTTTGCGCAGAATATCCAAAGAAATCATCGTTCCGGAATCTATAGGACTATCGGAAACATAAATACAAGGTCCTAAAGCGGCACAACCCTCATAAGTCTTCGCCTGCGGCAGATACAAAGGGTTTTCCCCTTCTATACTTCGGGAACTCATATCATTACCAATTGTGTAACCTTCAATAGTGCCCTCTGAACTCACCAAAAGGGTCAGTTCGGGCTCCGGAACATTCCAATCAGAATCTTTGCGAATGCGAACGGTACCATGATGTGATACTGCTCGCTGTGCAGTTGCTTTAAAGAATAGTTCGGGACGCTCGGCGTCATACACCCTATCATAGAAAGTACCTCCACCAGCATCTTTTGATTCTTCCATACGAGCTTCTTTACTTCTCATATAGGTCACTCCAGAAGCCCAAATTTCTTGAGTCCCCATGGGAATTTCCAAAGTATCAAGGTTCACATCATCCACTTCGGTTAAACCGACCAAGTCATTTAACACAGACCGATACAAATTAGTTCGGTTCAGAAATGCATCCCAATCATCAATATCCATAGTGAAAAATTGATTTTCGTTTTCTATTACGGCCCCTGCTTTGATTTTATAGATACGCATTGAATTACTGATTACTGATTACTGATTACTGATTACTGATTACTGAAGAAAATAATATTTCTATTCAAACTCATTTTTAAGAATGGTTTGCATCACTTCCGAATCTTTGTCTTCGTCCAGATACTTTCTGCGCTCTTTTAACAGCCCCACCTTCATTTTTGAAATAACATCGGCATATTTGGTATCGGTAAAGGCGTTACGAAGCTCCTTTGGGTCTTCTTGTAAATCGAAGAACTCCCAAGCCGGTTCTGTGGTCTCTTTGTTTGTTCCTTTTTTGTCCAAGGGTTGTCCGTAGAAAAAAGCCAACTTGTATCGTTCATTACGAATACCGAAGTGCGCAGGTCTTTCAGGGTGATGTAACCAATAGCGATAATACATTTGTTTTCGCCAATTCTCTGGAGTATTACCTTTCAAATTCTCCCGAAAACTTTGCCCTTGCATATACTCAGGCCTTTCAATTCCTGCATAATCAGCAAGAAGGGCCGGAAAATCAATATTGAGAATGATATCGTCAATACGCTGTCCGCCTCTAATTTCCTTAGGATAACGGATTACGAAAGGCATTCGAAGAGATTCTTCATAAATCATGCGCTTGTCAAAAAAACCATGTTCTCCGAGAAAATAGCCTTGATCGGCCGTGTACACCACTATGGTATTATCGGCAATACCTTCTGCTTCTAAATAATCTAAGAGCTTTCCAATATTGTCATCAATGGCAGCTCCGCAACGCATAAAATCCTTGACTAATTTTTGATGGATTTTCTTTCGCTTCTGAATACTATCTAGACCATCAAGATGATATGGAAGTCCAGGATAGGTCGTCCACCAATTCTCAGGATCTTTTGTGGCATTGTCCCAACGTGTGCCTAGCTTCTCTAATTTTTGACCAACAAAAGTGCGTCCAGTAGTTTCTGGGCTAAAATCAAATAAAGATTCAGGAGCGGGAATTTCCGTATCAACATACAAATCCTTAAACCGTTCTGGGTAGTCAAAAGGTTCATGAGTAGCTTTGAAATTACAGAACATCAAAAAAGGTTTTGAGGCATCACGTTGCTCCAGGTGCTCAATGGTTAAATCGGTAATGACATCCGTGGAAAAGCCTTTGTACTCTTTCCCTTTGGATGCATCATATCCATCCCCCCAACCTTCTTTGCTTTTTAAAATCGGATTCCAATAACGACCCTGCCCTGGCAACACATTGAAATAATCAAAACCTTCTGGTTGCCCCACCAAATGCCATTTACCAATAATGGCGGTCTGGTATCCGTTTTCGGAAAAGGTTTTGGCAATATTCGGGTGTCCTTTTGGCAAAGGTTCGTTCAATGTATACACCTGGTTGATGTGACTATATTGTCCTGTTAGGATACTTCCTCGACTTGGCGTGCAAATACTGTTAGTGCAGAAGGCATTGTTCAGAACTGTTCCTTCCTCGGCGAGGCGTTTGATATTATCGTTCTTTACGTATTCGGTCAACGGACCACCATAAATTCCCCAAGCTTGCGAAGTATGGTCATCAGAAAGGATAAATAAAATATTGGGGTTTTCATTTGAATCCTCTTCCGTTTGTGCAGAAACGGGTATAGAAAAAAGAACTCCGAAAAATAAAAAAACAAAGATTCCAGATTGGTAGTAAAAACGATTCATTTCTTAGGATGGTTGATAAAACAAGATACTAAAGAAATCCGTTAAAATGTAGTTCTTCAAGCTATTCAAGGGAATAAATCGAAAAAATAGGTTGTTCATCCGAAATGTAAAATTTAATCTGGCATAGTAGCGTTTCCTATTTTTTAAACAACAAAACCCTAAACCCTTATCCTTATGGAAAATCATCAAATGCCCAATTCCCCAATGGTAAGTCACCTTACCGACGAAGCAAGAGTCGCGTTTTACAAAAAAACATATGCCCATTTAGCCGGTGCGGTACTTCTATTTATTCTCGTTGAGACCTTATTCTTTCAAATTGATGCAATTGTAGAACTTGCACTATCACTTACTGGCGGCGTAAGTTGGTTGTTACTTTTAGGCGGATTTATGTTAGTTACCAATTATGCAGAAAAAATGGCGCTTAGCAGCAATAACACAAATATGCACTATGCGGGTTTGATTCTATACGTCGTGGCTGAAGCTTTTATTTTCATTCCGCTGATTTTTATAGCGATGATGATGGCTGAAGGTGGCGCTTTTGATATTCTAAATCAAGCTGCAATTTTGACTTTGTGCCTGTTTACGGGACTATCTGCTATCGTTTTTCTAACTAAAAAAGATTTTTCATTTATGAAGTCTGCACTAACCTTGGGAGGTTTTATCGCTATAGGATTAATCGTAGCGGGAACTTTATTCGGTTTTAATCTCGGACTTTGGTTTAGCGTCGGAATGGTGGTTTTGGCCTCCGGTTCCATTTTATATCAAACTTCGAATATGATTCACAAATATCAAGAAGATCAGCATGTCGCGGCCTCTCTAGGTTTATTTGCATCGTTAATGTTGTTGTTCTGGTATATTCTAAGTATTCTGTCAAGTGATTAACTAGTCTCACATTTATATATTAAAAGCCTCGACCTTTTGTTGGGGCTTTTTGTTTTTAAGATTTTGTACTTTCATTGCATCTAAAGTATCAACTTATGAAAACCATCCTTCCTATTCTACTGCTCCTATTTGTATTCTCTTGTAAAACCACCCAACCAACTGCTACTGATGATGTGGCGGTCATTCGGTCCATTCTTGACCAACAGCAAAAAGCTTGGTCTGAAAATGATTTGGAAGGATTTATGTCGGGCTATTGGGAATCTGAAGAACTTACTTATTTCAGCAGAGGAAAAATTAGCAAAGGATGGCAAACAACCTTGGCCAATTACAAAAGGAATTATCCAACTACAAAAGAAACCGGAAAGCTGAATTTTGAAATCGCGAATATTACCCAAATAAATAAAGATGCCTATTGGGTAATGGGAAGCTACTTTCTAACACGAGAAGCTGGTGATGCCAACGGTACTTTTATGATTGTGTTTAAAAGAATCAATGGGGAGTGGAAGATTATTGGGGATTCTTCTTGTTAGCTAAAACTTTCGATTTGGGTTGAAAGCCATTATATCCATTGAAGTTTTCTTGTCATCAATAATTTCAGCCACCAATTTTCCGGTTGCGGGACCCAGACTCCAGCCCATCATAGCATGACCTGTAGCAAAGGTCAGGTTCTTGATTTTTGATGATCTGCCAATATACGGCAGTCCATCTGGGGTAACCGGCCGCATACCTGATTTTGCTTGAGATTTTTCTTCAGCTGTTATTTCTAATTCGGGGTAATACTTTTGAGCTCCGGCTGCAATTGCTTCCACCCGTTCCTTTCGAATAGTATCATTAATACCCGAAAACTCCATGGTTCCTGCAAAACGGGTAAATCCTTTCATTGGAGTTACTGCCATATTCGACTCCATAAGTACCGCTGGCATATTGATACCTAGGGGTCTTTTTACATTAATTCGATACCCTTTACCTGCTTGTAATGGTAGTTGAATGTTTAATTTTTTTGACAACATTCCCGTCCACGAGCCAGCTGCTAAAACAACTTCATCAGCCCAAATGTTTCCTTTGGATGTTTTGATTTCTTTGATTTGACCATTGTTTAAAGACAAATCCAAAACTTCTTCATTCGTTCGAATATCAACTCCTACGTTTTTTAAATATTGGAGCATTTTGGGCATTATTTCCGTGGGAGTTGTATGTCCATCACATTCATAATGAATAGCCCCTTCGGCATCGATATTGATGTTCGGTTCAATTTCAGAAAGTTGTGATTTGTTAAGTTCATTAACTTCTAGTCCAAGAAAACTTGCTTTTTGAGCAACTTCCATTTCATGTTCATAGGAAGCTTGGGTTTTATAAATCATTAACAAGCCTTTGCGCTCTAACTGAAAATCACCTAAGTCTCCGGAAGCTTTAATTCCTTCGAATAAATCCCGACTTAACAGGTTTACATCCTTAATAACGGGAATTGCTTTTTCAACCTTAGCGTTCGTCGATGATTTTTTGAAGTACCAAGACCACTTGAAAAAATCCATATCCCAGCGTGGTTTCATATAAAATGGGCTTGCGGAATTGAACATCCATTTGAGCCCCTGAGTAATTTTACCAGGTGAGGCCATGGGAATAATATGGCTGGGGGTCAAATATCCTGCGTTTACGAAGGATGCACCTGAAGTAATATCCGATTTGTCGATAACGGTTACCTGATGACCTTCCTTTTGAAGAAAATAGGCGGAGCTCAATCCAACTATTCCGCCACCAATGATTATGATACGTCTACTCATTTTAAATCACTTGAAATCCGTGTGCATACGGATCGTCGTCGTCAATACTGATTGTGTTATGTCCGTAAATTTTTGCCCAACCTTGAATACTAGGTATAATGGCTTTCATTTCGTCTAAAGTGGTCTCTTCCTCAACACGGCCAATAAACTTAGATCCAATAAAACTTTCATGTACGAACGCTTCCCTAACTTTCAACTTGCCTTTTGCATGCCATTGTGCCATCCTTGCGGAGGTACCTGTACCACAAGGGGAACGGTCTATTGCCTTATCTCCGTAAAACACAGCATTACGAGCTGTTGCTTCTGAGGAAATCGTATCGCCAGTCCATAAGATATGACTAACATCACGAATAGTATCATCATCTGGGTGGATGAATTTATCACGATATATTAGATTGATTTTCTTTCGGATTTCCTGACTGTATTGTATAAGCTTACTTGCTGTGTAATCTTGAATCCCTGAAAAGCTTTTCTGTGGATCTACGATGGCATAGAAATTC
This sequence comes from uncultured Flavobacteriaceae bacterium, assembly GCA_947500435.1. Taxonomy (GTDB): domain Bacteria; phylum Bacteroidota; class Bacteroidia; order Flavobacteriales; family Flavobacteriaceae; genus Maribacter_C. The sequence goes on along the minus strand of CANMRV010000005.1, from coordinate 513,984 downwards.
CCTCCATAGGAAACATCAAAAACTAACTCTCCCAATTCTTCACAATCAACTGTTAGCTCTGAAGCTGCCAAATATGCTTTTACATTGGTCAACTTTACCCAATCTACTTTACTTCCTGTTTGCTGATAGTCTATATGCACTAAACCAGCAGGAGTTTCCATTCGGACTTTACCAGGAGTTTTAGGGTGAATCAATCCTTCCTCAATTCCTATGGTTATAGCACCAATAGTACCATGTCCACACATAGGTAAACATCCACTGGTTTCTATAAATAGAATTCCAAAATCATTTTCAGTATTTGCGGGTGGATAAAAAATACTGCCGCTCATCATATCATGCCCGCGCGGTTCGAACATCAATCCTTTTCGAATCCAATCATACTCTTTGAGAAAGTGTTGCCGTTTTTCGCTCATTGTAGCCCCATGAAGATCAGGGCCACCTTCCTTCACAACTCTAACCGGATTACCACAAGTATGGGCATCAATACAGGTGAATACGCTTTTCCCCATAAAAAAGAATTAGATAGAATCCCTATTTTGATTTCCGTCCACGGACCGCAATATTCCTAAGGGATTTGCATTCTTCAACTCATTGGGCAATAGGTCATTCGGCCAATTTTGGTAACTAAATGGCCTAACCCATCTTTTTATCGACTGCGTACCCACTGCCGTAAACCGACTATCAGTAGATGCTGGATAAGGCCCGCCGTGTTGCATTGACGGACAAACTTCAACTCCCGTAGGAACTCCATTGAAAATAATCCGTCCTACCCTATTTTGAAGCGCCGCAATCACATGTGGGTATTTGGCAATTTCATTGTCATCAGAAATGATAGTTCCGGTTAACTGGCCTTCTAGATTTGAAATAATATTTTGAAGTTCTGTGGCGTCTTTACATTGCACAACCATAGAAAACGGACCAAAAACCTCATGGTGCAACTTTGTATTTTCTAAAAAGGTTTGTCCCTCTACAGTTACGATGGCTTGTCTAGCATGATTTACACTTACTTCGGAACCATAGTCCGCAGCTACCACTAATCCCGATTGGTCAATAGCAGATTGCTTGTTTTTTTCGTATGCCCCAATTATATTAGGATGCAGCATACATGAAGGTTCGATTTTTACAATTTCTTCGGATAAAATATTGATAAAGTTTGTGAGGCTTTCTCCCTTGATCCCCAAAAGTAACCCAGGATTGGTGCAAAACTGTCCTGACCCCACCGTAATAGAACCAGCATAGGTTTTGGCTAATTCGCCAGCTCTATTATTTAAGGCTTCTGGAAGCATTACAACGGGATTAATACTTCCCATTTCCGCAAAAACGGGAATCGGTTCCTCGCGCTGAGCCGCCAAATCGAAAAGTGCCCGTCCTCCTTTGATACTTCCTGTAAATCCAACTGCTTTCACCATTGGATGTTTTACAAGCTGCACTCCGACCTCGATACCACTGCTATTTAAATTTGAAAATACTCCATTTGGCATTCCTGTTGCTTCAGCAGCTTTGATAATTGCCGAGGACACCAATTCCCCAGTACCTGCGTGCATAGGGTGCGATTTTACTATCACAGGACATCCTGCAGCTAAAGCAGCGGCTGTATCACCACCCGCAGTTGAAAAAGCTAATGGAAAATTGCTAGCACCAAAAACAACGACTGGGCCCAATGGAACCATCATTTTTCGTAAATCAACTTTGGGCATAGGTTCCCTATCCGGTATGGCAGTATCAATTGTAGCATCAACCCAAGACCCCTCTTCAACTAAGGCAGCAAAGGCTCTTAACTGACCAACTGTTCTCCCCCGCTCTCCTTTAGCCCTTCCTTTAGGCAATCCAGATTCAGAACAATAGGTTTGAATCAAAATATCATCCAAAGCGAGAATACCGTCTGCGATTGCATTTAGGAAAGCAGCTTTTTCTTTACCTGATTTCTGATTGTACGTTATATAGGCATCCGCGGCCAAGAATACAGCCTCATTGATTTCTTCAGTACTTGCCTCAATGAATTCATTCTCGTTTTCAATATTCAAGAGGGGATTAAAAGTTTTATAGGTTTTAGTCCCGTTCCCCGCTGATCTATTTCCGATATAGTTTTTTCCCGTTATCATTTTTCTTTTATTCTTTTTAAGTGTGCTTCGACATCTACAGGTTTGTGAACCACTTTTTGTGATACCGGATATTTATCCAATAATTCCTTTGGTCGAATCGGTCTTTTTTCAAAATTACCGCCACAATTTGGACAAACTTTTAGCAATACATCTTCAACACAGGTTGCACAAAAAGTACATTCAAATGTACAAATCATAGCTTCGTCAGAGTCAAATGACAGTGATTTATTGCAATTTTCACAACTAGGTCTTATTTCTAGCATTTTTTAAAGCGATTTATAGTCTGGAAGCGAAGGTCTTGTTTTAAGCCCCTCTTCAATAACTTTCAGTACACTTTTACGTTCGTCACCAGAAAGATTTAACCTCGGTTTTCTAACCGTTTCAGTTCCAATACCCGTGGCTACCTCTGCCAATTTAATGTTCTGTACCAATTGTGGACTAATATCCAATTCCAATAAAGGTAAGAACCAGCGGTAAATTTCAGTAGCTTCTTTCGCGCGACCGGCCTTAGCTAATTCATAAATCGCAACTGTCTCTTCAGGAAATGCGCACACCAAACCGGCAACCCAGCCATCGGCACCCATGAAAAGACTTTCAAGCGCCAAAGGATCCACCCCCGTTAGAATACTTAAGCGCTCTCCAAAACGGTTTCTCAACCTACCAATGTTGATAATATCCCTAGTAGACTCCTTTACAGCTGTAATATTGTCAAGTTCTACCAACTCTTCAAACATATCAACAGTAACTTCTATTTTATAATCAACCGGATTATTATAAATCATAATTGGAAGATCAGTGCTGGAAGCAATTTCTTTAAAATATTGTACTGTTTCGATATCTGTTGATTTATAGCGCATGGGAGGCAAAATCATCAATGCATCAGCGCCATTCTTTTGGGCATCGGAAGCTGCTGCTATAGCTACTTTTGTTGCCTGCTCTGCAATGGTCATAACAACAGGTATCTTTCCTTCACTCAGTTGAACTGTTTCCCTGATTAGGATATTTTTTTCCTCAGGTAATAGCGTACTAGCCTCTCCTAATGAACCTCCAAGCACAATACCATGCACTCCAGCATCTATTTGAGCCCTTATGTTTTTGGCAAACATATTCAGATCTAGGGTATCATCGTCGTTAAATTTCGTGGTAACTGCTGGCATGACGCCTTTCCATTCTACTTTCATTGTATTGCATTTATAATTTTGAACAAAAATAAATTGAAAAAGCAGTGTATGGTTACTTTCATTTTATCCAAAATTGAGCTTATATTATCCATTTAAATACTATTTTTAAATATTATAGTATAATATTTGCCTATTCAAACTCAATATGAAAGTACAACCGTTTCAGATTGTTAAGCCCTTGAACGAGAACCTGATCGTTCAAATTGATAGAGGAAAAGGATTTTACAATACTCTTCACCAACACAATGAAATACAAATAAGCCTTATCGAAAAAGGGTTTGGTAAGCTAATCGTAGGTGATAGTGTACATCAGTTTCGAAAAGGGGATATTTTTGCCATTGGCTCAAACTGCCCTCATCTGTTCAAAACCGAGGAAGAACAGGGTTATGTAAAAATGGTTTCTTTGTTTTTTACTCCAGATACCTTCGGAAAGGAGTTCTTTCATCTCCCTGATCTATCGGAAATTTATCCGTTTTTTGACTTTGCGCATGAGGGCTTCCAATTATTTTCAAGACAACAGGAAATCGGTGAACTGTTTTTAGACTTTCCTCAAGCTTCTAAAACTACCCGGGTGGCCCTTTTTATTGAATTATTGCAGCAGTTGGTAAAAGCAGATAAGAAGTCATTGACAAGCTTCACCTATCCCAAAGAAATAGGAAATCTCGCAGGAAGCAGAATGCAGGTGGTATTTGATTATGTACTGCACAATTTTCAAAAAGAAGTAAGACTGGAAAACGTTTCAAGCCTTATTCATATGACACCCAATGCCTTTTGCAAGTTCTTTAAGCAGCGGACCAACAAAACCTTTTTTCAATTTTTGATAGAATTGCGAATCGAACATTCAAGTCAGTTATTGAGAAACCATGATGATTTATCAATTGCGGAAATATCAGAGCGTTCTGGTTTTAAGTCCATATCGAACTTCAATCGAAAATTCAAGGCTTCGAAAGGTGTCATTCCTTCTCAATATAGAAAAGCCATATAAATTTTGGAAGAACTTGCCTTAGTTACTCAGCAACTACTCCAAACTTATAAGTACAATTTGAGGTATAAACCTCCCCCGGTTGTAATAATGTACTTGGGAATTCGGGCTTGTTAGGTGAATCAGGAAAATGTTGTGTTTCAAGACAGAAAGAACCCCTAAAACCATAGGGTTTTCCACTTTTTCCAATAGTTGTACCATCCATGAAATTGCCGCCATAGAATTGCACGCCGGGTTCATCAGTAAATACCTCCATTGTTCTTCCACTAGTAGGTTCTATCACTTTTGCACAAAGGGTCAATCCATCTGCATTTTTAGGTGAATCATTCAAAACGAAATTATGATCATACCCATTTCCCTTTTTGAGCTGGTCAAATTCAGCATCTATGTCTGCTCCAATTGCCTTTGGCTTGGTAAAGTCAAAAGGAGTACCTGCAACTTCATCTAGCTGCCCAGTAGGAATAAGTCCGGCATCCACAGGGGTATATTTATCCGCATTAATCATCAAAACATGATCATTGATATCGCCGTTCCCTTCCCCTTTTAAATTAAAAAAGGAATGATGAGTCAGATTTACAACAGTAGGCTTATCAGTTGTTGCTTTGTAATTGATTTTTAATTCATTATCATCCGTTAAAACATATGATACTTTAACATCTAAATTACCCGGATACCCTTCTTCCATATCCGGTGATATCCTAGAAAATTCGATACTATTCGAAGTTGCACTGTCTACCTTCCAAACGACACTTTCGAACCCTTTATCTCCTCCATGTAGGTGGTTCCCGTTATTATTTTTTGCTAAGGAATATGTGTTTTCGCCAATACTAAAACTTCCTTTAGCAATGCGGTTTCCATAACGACCAACAATTGATCCGAAAAATGACCTTGGGCTATTCAAATATTTGTCAAGGGAATCATACCCAAGGACTACATCCTCAAATTTCCCGTTCTTATCTGGAACATGTAAAGATATTACCCGCTGCCCGTAGTTGGTAAAAGTCACTTCCATTCCATTCTTGTTGGTAAGCACATATAACTTAACCGAATCACCTTCCACAATTCCTTCAAAATCCTTGAGTGAAATTTTGGTTTTTACAGCTACTATTTCTGAGGATTCATTTTTTTCTTTTTTTTCTTCCTTGCAGGCCAGGAGACATAATAGGAATGAAAGTAAAAATACTGTTGTTTTCTTCATGTTTATGGTGCTTTTGCTCGACTAAAACTACTATTGCCAAGGTAGTGAAAAAAGTGATATTTCAATACGTGTCTGGGTTCCTTAAGTTTTCACTATTTTTGGAAGATTTCTAACTCAAGAAAACTCTCAAATGAAAAGAATTCTCCTTTGCAGTCTAGCTCTGGCGATGTCCTGCAACACGTCCCAAAAAACGGTCACTGAAACAACGCAAGCCCAAGCTGTTGTTGTTAGTCCCACCACCTATGCGGAAACCATTACTGAAGCTGAATTAAAAGAGCACCTCTACATTTATGCCTCTGATGAATATGAAGGCCGAGAAACAGGTACACCCGGTCAAAAAAAGGCTATCGCCTATATTAAGGCGCAATACGAAAAAATGGGAATTCCTGCGGCAAAAACTGATGGAGATTACTTTCAAAAGGTTCCTTTGGAAGTAAGTAAAGTACCATCTGGGAAAGTGGTGTTAAACGGAACAGACTATACTTTAGGTGAGCATGTTGTTTCTTTTTCACAAGCGGTGGATTCACACGAAGCTATTGTTTATGCCGGATACGGTATTGAAGATGGTGATTATTCTGATTATACCGATATTGACGTTACCGATAAATACGTTTTGGTAAAAGCAGGAGAGCCCCTGAATGAAGATGGAATTTATAAGATATCCGGAACAAGTGCAAAATCTTTGTGGAGCAACGTTTCAGAATCCCTTAGTAAGCGAATAAAATTAGCTAAAGATAAAGGAGCAAAAGGAATTCTATATTTTGACCAAGCTAACTACCCTAGATTTAAGAGTCGATTTGATTATATGAAAGTTGCTGATAGTGGTAATATGAGTCTAAAGGAAAATCAAAATACTACGTTTGCAAGTTTTTTTGTTGACTCTGAATTTGCAAAGGCACTACTACCAGAAATAGAGAATGATAGTGCATCTAAAATAGTTTTGGCAAAATTAGACTTTAAAGTTGAGAGCACTAATAATGAAGTAAGCAGTGAAAACGTAGCAGCAATTTTAAAAGGTTCTGAGAAGCCAGAAGAATACGTAGTCATATCTTCTCACTTAGATCACATTGGTGTGAATGCGGATGGGGAAATTAACAATGGAGCAGATGATGACGGTTCAGGTACCGTAGCACTTTTAGAAATCGCACAGGCTTTTAAAAAAGCTGCGGATGCAGGTAACGGCCCTAAACGTTCTATTGTATTCTTGCATGTAACCGGGGAAGAAAAAGGGCTTTTAGGATCTCAATACTATACTGATGTGGAGCCTTTGTTGCCTTTAGCAAATACGGTTGCCAACTTGAACATCGATATGATTGGACGCATTGACCCAAAACGTGTAGGAGATAGAAACTATATCTATTTGATAGGTTCAGACAAGTTAAGCACAGATTTACATACCCTTTCTGAGGAGGTAAATTCAAAATATTTGAATATTGAACTGGATTATACCTATAATGATGAAAATGATCCAAATCGTTTCTATTACAGAAGTGACCATTACAACTTTGCTAAAAACAACATACCGATTATATTTTATTTCAATGGAACTCATGATGACTATCACAGGCCTACGGATACTCCTGATAAAATAAACTATGATTTATTAAAAAATAGATCTCAATTGATCTTCCATACAGCATGGGAAGTGGCAAATAGGGATCAGCGCGTCATAGTCGATAAGGTTAGTAAATAAACCTAAAAAGTACTTCTATTCTAAAGTCCCACTTGAAGTGGGACTTTTTTATTCGTTTTATCTGAATTCAAGAAAATAATAAACAGGATTCTGGAATACAAAAAAAGCCTTATCGATTAAGATAAGGCTCGTATTTCTGGGTGGAAGACCGGGTTCGAACCGGCGACTTCTGGTACCACAAACCAGCGCTCTAACCAGCTGAGCTACAACCACCATTTGTAAGCGATTGCAAAGGTAATTTTTTTTAATCGATCTTTCAAAAGAAACCTTCTAAAAAGAATTATAATTGGCTTGCTTCTAAAGTCCACATTTAATTTTCTGCGTTTTGGTTTTTTATATTTCAAGCGAAAAAATGATCTAATAACTATTTCTAATGTAGGCGATGAAAAAATTGTACAAAATACATGATATCACAGTCTTACATCTTATTTAAACCATTTCACAACATAAATTATTAGTCCTTCACACTATGGGTTACATTTATATATCGAACTTAACCTAGTTTGAATGAATTTGACCAAAATCAACTCTTTACACTCGAACAATTCAACGAAAATATTTTATATTTTTTTGTTGGGGATATTTTTGTACTCACATATTTCCTTTGGCCAACAAAATGTTAGAGATAGTCTGGTTCGGCTACTAAAGGAGACCGAGAATAACAAAAGTTCCAGTGATAAAGACTCTCTACACATAAATCTGCTTAATCAACTAGGTCAGAATTTACGCTTCTACAAGGCCGATAGTCTTTTGAGGGTTGCGGAACAAGCTTTAAATCATAGTAAAAGTATTGAATATACTAAGGGACACATTGTAGCTTTAGGCAACATTGGCGATTATTATTCAGACAAAGGAAATCATGAAAAAGCTATTCAGAACTATAAAGCGGCTTTAGAAATAGCTAACCACTCAAAGAAAACCGATCTAATACTAGGAGCACAAAATCAGCTAGCAAATCAATTTACCTTCCATAGAGATTATGCACAAGCACTAGAAGAGTATTTAACCGGAATTGAAATAGCTACCGAAGCGGATAACAAGCATATGCTTGCTGTGCTAAACGAGAATATCGCCCTTCTTTATGCAGATCAAAAGGATTATGAACAGGCACTGGTATATTTTAAAATTGTAAAAAAACTAAACAAGGAGATTGGTGATGAAATATTAACTGCCTTTACAACCAGTAATATGGCCGATACCTATGCGGATATGGGTAATCTTGAGTATGCCATGTACCACATAACCTCCAGCATTGCTGTTTTTGAAAAACACGAGCTAATGGACTGGCTTGCTTTTGGATACGAGGTCAAGGGTAAAACCTATCTCAAACAAGGTAAATATAAATGGGCCATATTTTGGTATAACCAAAGTCAATCGCTGCATATTAAAAGTGTCGAAGACGAAAGGAGTGAAATAAGTCTTTTAAATGGAATAGCCGAAGCAAACATTGGATTAAAAAAAGACAGTATCTCTGAAAAATATGCCCTATCAGCATTAGAAATTTCATCAAGATTGAATGAAGATAATGGGATTCAGAAGAGTGCTGAAATTCTTTATAAAGTAAGTAAGAAAAGAGCCGATTACCTTAGTGCCTTGAGTTATCATGAACTCTTTCAAAGACTATCTGACACCATTGCCAAGAATGGTAGTGAGAAGAATCTTTTAATGTTAAAGACCAAAATGAAACATGAGCAGCAAAAGAAAAGCCTTATTGAAGCTAACGAAAAAGCTTTAGCAAAGCAAAAAAACTATGTATATGCTTCCCTTGCATTCTTATTGATTCTTGCTGTTATAACCTTGTTGGTCAGAAGAAATGAGAAAATTCAAAAGAAACTCAATAAAGAATTGCATAGCAAAAAGGCTGATCTTGAAAAGAATGAAATAGAACTTAGAGCTATTAATGAAACCAAGGATAAGATGTTTTCCATTATAGGTCATGATTTACGAGGACCTATTGGCGCTTTCCAAGGATTGCTACAACTCCTTAAAAATGGGGAAATCAATCAAACTGAATTTTTACAATTTGTACCGAAACTTAGAACTGACATTGATAATATTTCTTTTACACTGAACAACTTGCTTTCATGGGGACAAACCCAAATGAATGGTACCATTACCCAACCTACGGTAGTTTCACTCGAAAATTTAGTCAAGGACAATGTCAACTTACTATCTGAAATAGCTGGCAACAAGTCCATTAAAATGATAAGTCAATTGGGGGAAAATACCTTAGCTTGGTCCGATGCTGACCAAATAGATATTGTCATTCGAAATTTGATGAGTAATGCATTGAAGTTTACCCCTAAGAATGGAATGGTAACTATTGATGCTAAAGAAAAGAATAATCACTGGGAGGTTTCTGTTCGTGATACAGGTGTTGGTATCGATGAAGAAACCAGAGATAAGATATTCGCTAAAAATTCAAATGTAACCACCTACGGAACCGAAAATGAAAAAGGAACCGGACTCGGCTTATCCCTCTGCAAAGAAATGGTGGAAAATAACAATGGTACTATTTGGGTAGAAAGTGTTTTAAGAAAAGGCACTTGTTTCTATTTTACCGTACCGAAAGCTAAAAAAACACTCCAACAGGCTAGCTAAATAAGATCATCCAAGCTATTCACTGCAGGATATCGCTCTGTATTAAAACCTTCCGCATACTCTGTATTGATGTATCTTCCTAAGTCTCTTGCCCGATATGTGACACTATCAATAAAGTTTTTACTACTGATTGGTGTTTCAGGCTCATCACTTTTAGGGTCAAAAAATTGAGAGCTATATGCTAAGATAGATTCTACCTTTTTATCAATAAAACCAGTTACATCCACTACAAAATCTGGCTCTAAGTTTTTCCATTGAACGTAATGGTATACTCTTTTTGGTCGCCATGCTTGTTGTAATGCTCCATCCAAAGTGGTTTCAAATTTTATCAATCCACTGAGAAAACAAGCGTCGCTTACTAATTTGCTTCCCTTCGGATGATCTATATGACGGTCATCAACTGCATTGCAAAGCACTACCTCTGGACGATACTTACGAATCATTTTGATAACCTCCTCTTGGTGGGCTTTGTCGTTTATAAAAAATCCATCTGCAAAGGCAAGGTTCTCTCTGGCTGAAAGACCTAAAATCTCGGCAGAATTTGCCGCTTCTGCATCTCTAATTTCAGCTGAACCTCGTGTGCCTAGCTCACCTCTGGTTAAATCTACAACACCGACTTTCTTCCCTAGGGAAATTTCTTTAGCTATAGTTGCTCCTGCTCCTAATTCAACGTCGTCTGGGTGAGCACCAAAAGCTAATATATCAAGTTTCATACGTTTTTCTTTGGATGGTTTTGTTCGGATTTTTCTCTTCAGATTAGTGAGTCGTAATTGCCTCAGCAGACCTTACTTTACTCAGCGCTTGTTCAATATCGGCAATAAGATCCTCGGGTTCTTCAATCCCTACGGAAAAGCGAATCAATCCGTCTTTGATACCTTGTTCTGCTCTTGTTTCGGCGCTCATCAACGCATGGGAAGTCTCAGCAGGTGAAATAAGTGTACTTTCAACGCCCGCCAAACTCATTGAGGATTTTATTAATTGTAAGGATTTTCTAAATTTTTGGGCATCGAACGTTTCTTTCAATTCAAAGGAAAGCATACCACCAAAACCATTCATCTGAGATTTTGCTAATTCATGTTCAGGATGCGAGGGTAACCCAGGGTAATATACAGCTTCGATATCCTCATTGTTATATAAGTATTCCGCCATTCGCTGCGCATTCTCATTTTGAGCCTTAACCCGTAACCCCATGGTTTTAATACTGCGTTCTAAAAGCCAAACCGTATAATCACTTAGACTGCCTCCAAAGTTTTTAGCCAATTGAAATATCTGCTCTATATGTTCTTCAGAAGCAGCAACTGCTCCCGCACAGATATCAGAATGTCCACCCATATATTTTGTTGCACTATGAATAACAACATCAATTCCGAAATCTATTGGATTCTGGTTGACTGGACTCGCAAACGTATTATCAATCATCGAAACGATTCCATTTTTCTTGGAAAGATTCCCGATGGCTTCTAAATCCGTTATGGTCAATAAAGGATTCGAGGGAGTTTCAATGTAAATCACTTTGGTATTATCTTGGATCTTTGCTTCAAAATCCTCAGGTTTCCATCCTTCTGTAAAAGAATATGATATTCCATATTTATCAAATTCCTCAGTTACCAAATTGTATGTACCTCCGTACAAAGTCTGTTGAAGAAGAATATGATCACCAGCACGAAGAAAAGCCATCAAAGCTGTGCTCACCGCAGCCATTCCGCTTCCAAATATCAATGCAGATTCCGCATGTTCTAAAGCTGCGATTTTTTTGGCAAGCCCTTCTTGATTTGGTGTGTTGAAATATCTCGGATAACGTTTCACATCAACATCTTCAAACGCGTAGGAACTGCTCATATACAAAGGAGAAATAGCGCCTTTGAACTGCTCATCAACTATCTCTCCCACATGAGTACATATGGTATTTAGACCTTTTTTAGTGTTGCCCATTGTTACTAATTTATTGAATGTTAAAGTTACTAAAATCGATTAGACTTGAACCTTTTTCCAATTTCCTTTTTTAAACCAAACTATAGATACAATGGCCAGCAATACCTCAGCAGCTGTAATGGCAATGAAAACCCCCATGGCACCTAGTTCAAAAGTTATGGCGGCCAAATAAGCGAAAGGTAATTGGAACATCCAAAAGGCAACGAGGTTTATCTTAGTTGGGGTCCCGGTATCCCCTGCTCCATTAAAGGCTTGCGTAACAACCATACCGTAGGCATAGAAAATATATCCGATGGCAATTATTTGAAGACAGAGTCCTCCATTTTCGATTACAATCGGATTATCATTAAACCACCCCACCAAGTCATGTGCGAAAAATAGATAAATGACAGAAACAATTCCCATGAAATACGCATTGTATTTTCCGGTTTTCCAAACTGATGTTTCGGCACGTTCTGGTTTTTTGGCACCAAGGTTCTGCCCCACCAAGGTTGCCGCAGCATTACTCATTCCCCAGGACGGCATCAAGGTAAAGAGCATGATTCTAATGGCAATCGTATATCCTGCAAGTACTTCGCTGCCAAATTCCGCCATCATCCGCATAAGAAATACCCAGCTAGAAGTTCCAATTAGAAACTGGGCTATCCCGCCCAAAGAAACCTTGATAAGGTTCATCATTACTTTAAAGCGAAGGACCATATCCTTGAATTTGATTTGAATCGTACTCCATCCAAAGAACAAAATCGCTAACTGGAAAAGAACAGCACTTCCCCTACCAATGTTGGTTGCAATGGCAGCTCCCATTACTCCGTATTCAGGAATAGGTCCCCATCCGAAGATAAAAATCGGGTCAAGAATAATATTTAATCCATTAGAAAATACTAAGGTCCACATGGCAACAGAGGCATTTCCTGCCCCTCGGAAAATCGCATTAATCAAGAATAGCAATAGAATAGTAATATTACCCCCAATCAGAAGTTGTGTATAACCATGGCCTTCGGCAATAAGTTCAGGTTCGGCTCCCATAAGCGCCAGTATTTCTTTGGCAAATAAAAATCCAAAAACACCGACTACTAACGAGACCACAACACCAAGCGCTATAGCTTGTACAGCTGCTTCCTTGGCCCCTTGAACATCTTTTTCACCAATTCTACGGGCGACTACTGCGGTGGCCGCCATACTTAGACCAATGGCTACTGCATATACTAATGTAATAACTGATTCGGTAAGGCCAATTGTAGCAACAGCATTCACGCTGACCTGAGATACATAAGCAATATCGACAATAGCGAATATAGATTCCATCATCATCTCAAGAATCATTGGAATGGAGAGCATGAAGATTGCTTTGCGAATGCTTCCAGTAGTAAATTCATTTTCCTTACCCGTAATTGCTTGGATAAGGTAATGGTATAGTTTTTTAATTGTAAGTGTACTTGATTGTGTCATTGTAAAAAGAATTATGTGAAAAAAGAGAAAATTGGAAATGTCAAAAAGTCGACATAAAGTCGATTAGTTATTGGGCGAGAGCCCTATGACATTTACTAAAAACATAATTCTTATAACTTCATGATGAAGCAAAGGTGCAGAATTTATTTTAAACTTAAGAAAGGAAGTTACTTATTTAACATAGTTGGCCTTGTAACGCCAGTAGCTAATCGCACCTAAAACAAGGGCGCTAAGAGCAATATACCAAACATAATCAGGCGTAATAGCGGCAGCCCCACTAGTACCATAACTATGCAATCCAACCAAATAGTAGTTCACTCCTTGATAGGTCATCATGATACTGAAATAAGCGATAACACTAAGAAAATTGAAAGTCCATCTTCCTCGTAAGCCCGGTACTAGTCTTGTATGAATAACAAATGCATATACCATGATCGAAATCAAGGCCCAAGTTTCTTTAGGGTCCCAACCCCAGTAACGACCCCAACTTTCGTTTGCCCATTGACCTCCTAAAAAATTTCCGATGGTTAACATAACTAGTCCCACCGTCATAGCTATTTCATTAATGATGGTCAATTCTTTCAAATTAATTCCCATTCGTTTTTTATTCTTTTTTGTAGTCAAAATCATTAGAAACATGCAAACGACACCTAATATCATCGCTACAGTTAATGGTCCATAACTACCTACGATTACCGAGGTGTGAATCATTAACCAATAGCTATCTAAGACCGGGACTAGATTACCAATAGCAGGATCTACCCAATTTTGATGTGCAAAGAAGAGTAACATTGCACCTACAAAAGCGGCAGCGGCGAGTGTCATATTGCTCTTTCTTATGAAAAGCATTCCCATACCTACAGTTGCCCAAGAAACGAATATAATACTCTCGTAAGCATCACTCCAAGGTGCATGCCCAGAAATATACCAACGCAAAATCAACCCTGCCGTATGCCAAAGAAATAGTATTATAATTGTCCCCTTTAAGACATAGGAAGCGGCCTTCCAGACTTCGCGTTCTTTAAAAATTTGGAAGATTAATATAAAAAATAGAAGTAGTCCTACTAGCCCATAACAGAGATAGAGCAAATTAAAAATTCCCAATTTGTTATAAATTACTTCCGTATTGATTCTATTCTCAGAAGGCAACACTTCACTACCATGATTTTGTTGGTTCTTTTTAAATGCTCCCAAAAGCTTATCCGCTTCAGCGTATTCACCTGTATTAATTGCTTTTCTAAGAGACATCAGATAATACGGCACTGCATTTTTAACGAAATTACCATAAAGAGAATCGGATACTTTGTACTGGCCTCCACGGTATTCTACAGCTGAAATCCATTTGTTATTCTCGTCCTCTAACAATGGAAATATTTTAACTATCTCACCACTAAGCGCTTGATTTAAAAGTCCTAAACGTATGTTGGCATCCTTTAAATCTTGCTGAAACTTATTTGGGGCAAGTGCTGTAGTCGCATCATCTAAGAACTGCGCTAATTTGTATTCTCCTTTTTCATTGAAAAAATCAGTGGCTTTTATAAACTCTTGCCCCTTTGGGATACCTAAAACATTTCGAATACTATCGTTCTTTCCTTTTTTATCTACCGCAATAAATTCTGCATTGTACCATGCCGGTGGGCTAAGCATCATCGATAAAAATACCTGGTCGGAATTCATATCTCCAAATTTGTCACTTAAACTCAATTTGCGAAGCAATTCAGAAGAAAAGGTATTGATAGGTTTCATACGCCCACCTTCATCTTGTATCACCAACTTACCAAAAGCCTCTGCGTGTTCCTTTGTAACTATGGTAGTTTGCAATATGGAATCTATTTGCGCTTGTGTCGGAAGTCCATTATTATGATCGTGACCATCATCAGCAGTATGTTCTTGAGCAGTTGTTGAAACAAAGCATCCTAGTAATAGTGCAATAGTTAGCGCTGCTTTTTTAGTTTTTAGCTTGTCTAATGCTTTGGTTAAATCTTTAAAACGGGTTTTTCCGAAGAACATAATTCCCATCAATCCAGCATACAACAAAAAATATCCTAAATAAGTAATTCGCGTGCCCCATTGATCATGATTCACGGAAAGGACTGTACCTTTTTCATCAGGATGAAAACTAGATTGAAAAAATCGATACCCCTTATGATCTAGAATATTATTCATAAAAATGTCATAGTCAAAAGGCCGTTCATCTTCCAAAGTAACTTTACTCATAAATGAAGCATAGCCGTTTTCCGTGCCCGGATATTTTTCTGCTATAAAATCATTAAGCTTAATACTAAAGGGCAACTCATAAACTTTGGAACCATATGCAAGTGAAAAATCCAGCCCACCAACGGAGAATTTATCTGAAAAGTTAGACGTACCCTTACCTCCTAAAAGTTTCTTCTGAACAGTTTCACCGTTAGAAGAAACTTCAACCACCAATGCCGAAAGACTTTGTTCAGTAATTTCTCCCTTCGGAATTTCAACAACTCCGTAACTCCCTTTTACCAATGGTTCCGGAATCACAAACTGCATTCCGGCCATGCTGTAGAGTGAACGTAGCTGAAATTCCTGTAAACTATCTTTTATAACTTCACCTCGGAACTGGTCCGCCATTCTCATAAAGTTTCCTTCAAAAGGAGATTTTATCTGATATATCGAATCGGTGGTAAATAGGTTTATGGCGCCATCGGTTGGTTTGTTCAAAGCAAAAAGCACGTTATGTACATTGTTTACTTTATTGTTTTCTAAATAATGCTCTTCGCGTTGACCCGTGCCTGCCTCTACTATCTTTAGAAATTCTTTTCCGTTTTCATCGGGAATCAATCCTTCCTTAGCTCCCGCTATAAAATCAACATAGGATACTGTAAAGTTTTGTTCATTATAATCTGAATTCCATGGCAAATTAGATTTCAAGGCCTCTGGGGTAACGATTAAGTCATCCTCCAAGACCTTTCTTTTGGGTTCCCCATTAATCTCTCCGTCAACGAAAGCTGTCAAAAAGGTTTTATCCGAATAAAAAACCTTTTCAGAACTTCCTTCGCGAATGGGCATCATGCCCTCGAAGCTTATATATCTTGTTACAAAGGCTCCAATAATGATGATAATCCATGAGAGGTGTAATGTAAGTACAGGCCACTTTTTCCATGTGAACAATTTATATCGGAACATATTTCCAAGAAAATTGATAACGAAAAAGACCATTATGGCTTCAAACCACCATGCGTTGTAAATCCAAATTCGAGCGGTTTCTGTACTGTATTTACTTTCAACGAAAGTCCCGATGCCCATGGCAACCCCAAAAACTATAAATAAGACGGCCATTAAACGGGTAGAGAAGAAAAATTTCTTGAGCAATTCTGTCATCAGAGGACGGATTGGTTTTCAGGATGCAAAAATACCAACTTTTTATGGTTTTCGTAGTTCTACAGGAGTTTAAAAAGTTAAACAATAGTGTTAATCCTTTGATAAAGCCCAGCTTTGGTTTTGAATGTTAAAACGTAAGCTTTTCACTTACAACCGACTATAAATTAATAACTTAAATCTGAAAAAGAAGTATTAACCAAATAAATAGTTATGAAAATGAACAGAAAAACGTTTATCAAAAAAGCTGC
Organism: uncultured Flavobacteriaceae bacterium; assembly: GCA_947500435.1. Classification (GTDB taxonomy): domain Bacteria; phylum Bacteroidota; class Bacteroidia; order Flavobacteriales; family Flavobacteriaceae; genus Maribacter_C. The sequence goes on along the minus strand of CANMRV010000005.1, from coordinate 497,244 downwards.
AGGAACTGTATTAGTAGCAGTTCCCGCCTATTCTTTAATTGGATGCTCTAATGACGATAGTACTGATGTTGCTCCAATTGAGGACCCAACTGCTACGGATTGTCTGGCTAACGGTGCAAACGCCACCGCCATTTCAAGCAATCACGGTCATACATTGACTGTATCAAAGGCCGATATAGATGCGGGCACGGAAAAATCGTACTCAATTCAAGGTTCTTCAGGCCATAACCATACCATCGTGGTTACAGCTGCAAATTTCACCACATTGAAAAGTTCGAAAACAATCCAGATAGAATCATCACGGGACAGCAGTCATAGACATGATGTTACTGTTTCTTGTGCATAATTACAAAAGCGCATAAATTTTTAGAAAAGAGCTGCCCAAATGCAGCTCTTTTCTTTTTTTAGGGAAATACCATGTTCAAAGACACACGTGGTTTTATCAAAAGGAATATATGTCTAAATTTACGGCATGATAAAAGTCACCCTTATAGGAACGGGAACTGTCTCAACCCACTTGAAAGAAGTATTTACAAAAACAGATAGCGTAGAGGTGATTCAAGTCATTCCAAGTCGCGGAAACGCTTTATCAAAAGCTTTAAAAACAACACCAAATCAAGATGAGATTGGGCTTAATTCTGAAGAACCTGATGTCTATATTATTGCTGTAAGTGATGATGCTATAACATCTGTTTCAGAACTACTTACGAAATCAGGGAAAATCATTGCTCATACCTCAGGAAGTGTCTCAATAGATGCATTACCAAATGGAGTTCGAAAGGGCATTTTTTATCCTTTACAAACCTTTTCCAAAGGGAGAAAAGTGAATTTTAAAACAGTTCCCATTTGTATTGAAGCGGAAAAAAAAGAGGATTTGGAACTGCTTCGCAGATTGGGGGAGTCTATTTCAGGATCTGTTTATAAGATATCTTCTGAGCAACGAAAATTACTCCATTTATCGGCGGTTTTCGTTAATAATTTCACCAATCACATGTATCAAATCGGAAACGAAATTTGCGAAGATAACCAGGTTCCTTTCGATATTCTAAAACCACTTATTTCAGAAACAGTTGAAAAACTAGATTCGCTACCTCCTCTTGAAGCGCAAACAGGTCCGGCAAAACGGAGTGACCAACAAACCATTCAGCGCCATTTGCAGCAATTAAAAAACGAAACACATAAAGAGGTATACCAAATAATAACCAAATCAATCACAGAAACACATGGAGAAAAGCTATAAAGAATACCTAAAAGATATTACCACTTTTGTTTTTGATGTAGATGGAGTTTTTACTGACGGAACGCTATTAATTACACCTGAAGGTGAAATGCTGCGCAAAATGAGCGTAAAAGACGGTTATGCGCTTAAAACAGCATTGCAAAAAGGATACAACGTATGCATAATTACAGGCGGCACCAACGAGGGTGTCCGATTACGATTTGCGGGATTGGGAGTAGCTGATATTTATTTAGGAGCCCACCACAAAGAAGAACCTCTGAATGAATACCTATCAAAACATAGTATAGCGCCAGAAAACGTGCTTTATATGGGAGATGATATGCCAGATATTCCTCCGATGAAAATAGTTGGATTACCTACTTGTCCGCAAGACGCCATTCCGGAAGTAAAGGAAGTTGTCAAGTATATTTCCCATCGAAATGGTGGCGATGCGTGTGTTCGCGATGTGATTGAGCAGGTTTTGAAGGTTCGAGGGGATTGGCATAGCAACTTTAGCGCTGCAAATGATTAGAGAATAGGTGATAGAAGACAGAGAAAAAATAAAAAATGCTTCAAAACATATTAGCCGATTATAAAATTATCCTTGCTTCTGGTTCTCCGAGGAGACAACAATTTTTCAAGGAATTGCAATTGGATTTTGAAGTACGCCTGAAATCCGTAGACGAAATATATCCTGAAGAACTTCAAGGAAGCGAAATCTCTGATTATTTAGCAGAATTAAAAGCATCTGCTTTTGAGGGGACTCTACTTCCTCATGAAATATTGATTACCTCTGACACTGTTGTTTGGCACAAAGACGCATCTTTAGCTAAAGCATCCGATGCAAAGGATGCCTTTCAAATGCTTAGAACCTTATCAGGTGATTGGCACGAGGTTATTACCTCAGTTTGTTTTACGACAGCCGAAGCGCAGAAAACAGTGCATCACGTCACTAAAGTAAAGCTTACTGCACTAACAGATGATGAAATTTGGTTTTATATCAATACCTGCAAACCCTTTGATAAAGCCGGTGGATATGGCATTCAAGAATGGATTGGCCTCATTGCTATTGACGAAATACAAGGGTCTTACACCAATGTAGTGGGACTACCCACGCAGTTGGTCTACAAAACGTTAATTGAGATGGCGAGCTAGTTGGTTTTGAGTAACTTTATAAAAAGTAAAAGCATTATGAAAACATTTATGAAATCCGGACTTAGCCTTGTAGCGGCGGTAGCTTTAGTTTCATTTACTCAGTCATGTAAGGAGCAGAGCGCTGGGCAGAAAAATGATTTGGCAATGAATACAGCGGTTGAGGCAGAAACCGTAAAAAGACCGTTGTCAGATGAATTCAAGAAATATTGGTACGCTGGAGAAGCTGAAATTACATCTTATAAACTGAAACAAGCGCGATATGGCGAAATACGCGAAGGGAACTCTGTGTTGATATATGTTACAGAACCTTTTCACAACCAAAAACAAGTAAAAGCTGATGGAAATAATCCGGATAACATCCCTGTTTTAAAACTGAATAGCACCAAGAATTACCTAACTGGTATTTACCCTTACTCCATAATGAGCAGTAGTTTTTATCCCGTTCATGACAATAGTCATGCTACGAAAGTCACCTTTTCTTCCCAGGAATGGTGCGGGCAAGTTTATGCACAATTAAACAATCGTGAAAAGTTCGAAATAATGTCGCATTCCTACTTTGAATCTGAGGCTGATGCTAGTATGAAACTGGAGAAAACCATACTTGAAAATGAGCTTTGGAACAAGATTCGAATCAATCCCGAAGGTTTGCCAACAGGCAATTTAAAAATCATTCCTTCTATGGAGTATATAAGATTGACACACAAAGAATTAAAATCATATGATGCAATTGTTAGTTCAAGTAATAAGAACGGTATTACTTCTTACAAAATAAATTACAAAGAACTAAATCGAACCCTTGAAATCAACTTCACTTCTGCCTTTCCGTATACCATTCAAAGCTGGTCGGATAGCTTTAAAGATGGGTATGGACCAAAGGCGAAAATGCTAACATCTACTGGCACTAAATTAAAGTCGATTAAGAGTCCCTATTGGCAGAAAAACAGTAATGAATTTCTACCTTTGCGCGATAGCCTAGGACTTTAACATTTATGGAAAACTTTTTTCTAACTCATCAAAATGAAATCATCTGGACTGCAGTAACCCTTGTAGCTATCGTAATAACTCGTTTTATAGGTGCCAAAACGGTAAGAAGAATAGGCACTTTGAGTGATATTGCAGATGCACGTACCCTGTTGATTACGAAATACGTATATGCAGTTCTTAATTTTTTAGGTATCGGTGCCATCACTTTTATTTGGGGCGTGAATTTTCAAGACTTGGGCCTTTTATTTTCTTCGATTTTCGCGGTTATTGGAGTCGCTCTTTTTGCGCAGTGGTCTATCTTAAGTAACGTTACCTCTGGTGTTATACTTTTCTTCTCATTCCCCTTTAAAATAGGGGACCATATTAAAATAATGGACAAAGAAATTCTAAGTGAGACTGATGAGGACAAAAATATCTTTGTTATTGAAGATATTAAAGCGTTTCATGTCCACTTAAGAAGAAATAGCGGTGAACTGATTACTTACCCCAACAATATGATGCTCCAAAAAGGCATTACGCTTATTGAAACTCCGGTAAATTCTGACGATGGCTCAGATTCTGTTTGATTTGTTAAAGAAGTTCTAAAAAAACATTTCATCGCTCTTTATCTGTTTATCTTTGAGTGCCAACTTACAATAATAATGATGCGTCAATACCTTGTAGTATTTGTTACCCTCCTATTTTCTTTGCAAACCGTTTTAGCTCAAGCCCCGAAAAAAGGGACTTCAGCCGAAATATATCATTCTGTTCAAAAACTGAATTTCTTAGGAAAAGCGCTGTATGTTGCCGCGCATCCTGATGATGAGAATACGCGTTTGATATCCTATTTATCAAACAATGTAAAGGCAAAAACTGCCTATTTATCGCTTACCCGAGGTGATGGAGGTCAAAATTTAATTGGACCTGAGTTACGTGAATTACTGGGGGTCTTGCGGACACAAGAACTTTTGGCTGCAAGGAGAGTTGATGGTGGTCAGCAATTTTTCAGTAGGGCAAATGACTTTGGCTATTCAAAGCATCCTGACGAAACCCTTAAAATCTGGAATAAAAAGGAAGTGTTAGGGGATGTTGTTCAGATTATCAGAACCTTCAAACCCGATGTAATCATCAATCGTTTTGACCATAGGTCTCCCGGTTCAACCCACGGGCATCATACGTCATCTGCAATGTTGAGTTTTGAAGCTTTTGATTTGGTAAATGACCCTAATGCCTATCCTGAGCAATTAGCAGCAACCCAAATTTGGCAGCCTAAACGTATGTTTTTCAATACATCTTGGTGGTTTTATGGAAGTAGGGAAAAGTTTGAAAAGGCCGATAAGACCAATCTTTTGAATATGGATGTAGGCGTCTTCTACCCTACTTTGGGTGTTTCCAATAACGAAATTGCTTCTTGGGCAAGCAGTCAACACTTGTGTCAAGGTTTTGGTAGAATAACTTCGCGTGGAAGCGAAAACGAATACATCGAATTCTTAAAAGGGGATTTTCCAAAAGATAAATCAAACATCTTTGATGGTATCAACACAACTTGGTCAAGAGTTGCCGGCGGTGAGGCTATCGGAACCATACTTAATGAAGTTGAAGCAGATTTTGATTTCACCAATCCTGCAAAACACCTTCCGCAATTGCTGGAAGCTCATAAACTCATAAGTTCTCTTTCTGATACACACTGGAAAACTATCAAACTACAAGAGATTGAGGCAATTATTCTGTCCGTATCGGGATTATTTTTAGAGGCTTCTACGGATACCGCGATAACCAATCCGAATAACAGCACCAAGGTAAAGATTGATGTATTAAATAGAAGTGACGCCGCTATCACACTTAACACAGTAGGTTTGACTAGTGTGGATGAAAGCCTTAGTCCCTATGTCAGTTTAGACAACAATACCAAAAATAGTTTTGAACTTGATTTGAATGTTCCAGAAGCAACCGATTTTACAAGTCCGTATTGGTTAAGTGAAAAAGGAACCTTAGGAATGTATAAAGTAGCCGACAAAAGCTTAATCGGCAAACCGGAGACTCCCAGAGCTTTCCACGCGAATTTTACTTTAGACTTTGATGGCTATGAAATCACTTTTCAAAAACCTATTGTTTATAAATATGCTCGTAATGATAAAGGAGAATTGTACCAGCCATTTGAGGTGCTTCCTGAAGCTACCGCTCGTTTTGATGACAAGGTGGTGATTTTTGCGGACGGAAAACCCAAGCAAATAGCAGTTACGGTAAAAGCTCACAAAGACAATATCAAAGGCGATGTTCAATTTTGTTATTCCAAAGGATGGACAGTGGAACAAGAAACCAAGCCTTTTGAAATAGAGAAGAAAGGTGATGAACAAATTTTGGAATTTACTTTGACTCCCCCTGCAAATGAAGACGAGAGTTATATTTCTCCCATTATAAAAATAGATGGAAAGCAAATCACAAAAGAATTAGTAACAATAGCCTACGACCATGTACCGACTCAATCCGTTTTACTTCCTGCGGAAGCGAAAGTAGTTCGCTTAAACATTCAACGTCTAGGGGAAAATATCGGTTATATCATGGGCGCTGGAGATGATGTACCAACAAGCCTAAAACAAATTGGATATAATGTTGTGACCGTTGACCCAAACTCCATACAAGCAGGAAGCCTAGATAAATTCGATGCCGTGGTAGTTGGTATTCGTGGCTATAATGTGGTTAAAGAACTTCAATTCAAACAACGTTTTATCTTAGACTATGTGAAGGATGGTGGAAATCTTATCGTGCAATACAACACCGCCGGCAGATGGGACAAACAATTTAATAACATCGCTCCATACGATTTAAAATTATCTAGAGACCGAGTAACCGATGAGAATTCTGGCGTGAAAATTGTGGCTAAAGACCATGCGCTGGTTAATTTCCCAAATACAATAAAAGAAAAAGATTTTGAGGGATGGGTTCAAGAAAGAGGTTTGTATTTTCCGAATGAATGGGGTGCTGAGTTTACTCCTATCCTATCTATGAAAGACAATGGAGAATCAGCCAAAAAGGGAAGTCTTTTGGTAGCTCCATACGGAAAAGGAAATTACATCTATACAGGACTAAGCTTTTTTAGAGAATTACCCGCAGGAGTTTCAGGAGCCTACAAACTCTTTGCAAATATGTTGTCTATTGGAAAAGAAAACGTAGAAAAAAAACCAGCTGTTAAAGGATAAATATGCACGATAAATTCATTTGGAAAAAAGAATATACTCTGGTGATCATCTTGAATGTGCTTTACATTTTAATCTTCTCATATCTAATGACTTCTTTTACTTGATATGGAAACAATAGACTGGATTGTACTTGCTGGAACCCTTTTATTTATTGTAGTCTACGGTGTTTGGAAAACCAAAGGAAGCAACAATGTAGAAGACTATGTTGGCGGCGGAAGAGATTCCAAATGGTGGACAATTGGCTTATCTGTGATGGCAACACAAGCAAGTGCTATCACATTTCTTTCTACACCTGGGCAAGCCTTCCATGACGGCATGGGCTTTGTGCAGTTTTACTTCGGACTGCCTCTGGCCATGATTATCATATGTTTGGTTTTTGTACCTATATACCATAGGCTTAAAGTATATACCGCATACGAGTTTCTGGAAGATAGATTTGACTTAAAAACAAGGTCCCTTGCTGCCATTTTATTTTTAATTCAAAGAGGGCTCGCAGCCGGAATAACCATTTATGCACCGTCGATTATTTTATCTGCAGTTTTAGGATGGGATTTGCGCACATTGAACATTATCATTGGCGTATTAGTGATAATTTACACCGTTTCAGGAGGCACAAAAGCGGTAAGCGTAACCCAGAAGCAACAGATGTTAATCATCATGACGGGCATGTTCATTGCCTTTTTCTTTATCCTAGGCTATTTACCAGAAGATATTACCTTCAGTAAAGCACTAAAAATTGCAGGAGCCAGTGACAAACTAAATATTTTAGATTTTAGCTTTGATGCCAAAAGTAGATACACTTTTTGGAGCGGAATAACAGGAGGTCTCTTTTTGGCCCTAGCTTACTTCGGTACCGACCAAAGTCAAGTACAACGTTATTTATCAGGTAAATCTGTAAGAGAAAGCCAACTGGGACTAATTTTTAATGGAATATTGAAGATTCCTATGCAGTTCTTTATTCTTCTTGTAGGTGTTATGGTTTTTGTTTTCTACCAGTATAATGCAGCGCCATTAAATTTTAATCCTGCAGCGACCAAAACCGTTATGGATTCGGACTATGCAGAAGACTACAAACTGTTACAAGAAAGTCAAATCGCCTTAGAAGTTGAAAAAAAGATGGCCCAAAATCAATTTTCAGCTGCACTTGAATTGAAAGAATTTAATGCTATCGATGAGGCCAAACAACATATCATCGAAATCAACAAAAGAGATAGCACAAACAGAGTGGCAGCCAAGAGCTTGATCAAACAAGCCAACAAGAATACCGAAACAAATGACAAGGATTATGTATTTATTCATTTCATATTGAATAATCTACCAAAAGGTCTTATCGGCCTACTTTTAGCCGTAATACTTTCAGCAGCAATGTCATCTACTGCTTCAGAGTTAAATGCACTAGGCACCATAACCGCTTTGGACCTTTATAAGCGAAATAAAAAAGAACATGCATCAGAAAAACACTATGTAAATGCTTCCAAATTATTTACGCTCCTTTGGGGAATTATTGCAATCTGCATTGCCTCTGTAGCCAACCTGTTTGATAATCTAGTTCAGTTAGTAAATATTATAGGTAGCATTTTTTATGGTAATGTTTTAGGTATCTTCCTTCTGGCTTTCTTCTTCAAGTTTGTAAAAGGAAATTCAGTTTTCTTTTCGGCGATACTTACTCAATTAGTAGTATGCATTGTATATTATAACTTAATACATATCTATCCATCAGGTGAAGAGAAATTAGGTTATCTGTGGTTAAATTTTATTGGATCGGCTTTGGTTATCCTCATTGCAATCATTTTTGAAGGCTTAGACAGGCTTCTTAAAAACCCTCCAATCAAAACATAGAAGAAAGACCCTTGTTATTTTTTAAATAACCGTTAAAATGTCCAACCCCCTCCTACTTGGTTGAACAATTAATTGAGGTGTTTTAACATACATTTAAGAATTATCTATATTTACAATATCTTTTCGCTGGGCTTTTGAAAATTAACAAAGTATTGTCGAAGATAAAAAATGGATAAAAAGTATACCATAAAAGATATCGCAGAATTGGCCGGAGTCTCCAAGGGGACAGTCGACAGGGTTTTGCATAGGCGTGGTAAAGTTTCTCCAAAAGCCTTAGCTCAAGTAGAAAAAATACTAAAGGATATAGATTATCAGCCTAACCCGATTGCAAGAAATCTTAAAAACAATAAGGTATATCGCATATGTGTTCTTATGCCAGACCCAAAGGAAGATGCGTATTGGACTCCTGCGGTACAAGGTATTAAAGATGCGGCCAAAGAGTTCAAACCATTTGGTGTTTTAGTAGATCGGTTTTACTATGGTCCCTACAATCGAAGTTCCTTTCTTGAAAAATCCCGGGAAGCCTTGCAATCATCACCAGATGTACTTCTCATGGCGCCTCTTTTTCAAAAAGAAGCCTTAGCTGTTTTTACTGAATGTCAGGAGAAAAATGTTTTGGTAGCCTTGTTTAATAACTTCATTAACGCCTTTAATTCCGAAAACTTTATTGGCCAAGATTTGTACCAAAGCGGTAGAGTTGCAGCAAGTCTAATCGACAAATTAATAGATCCGGCGGCAACAGCTGCTATTGTTCATCTAGATGAAGAAGCCCATATGAAATTAAAGGAAAATGGGTTTAAAGCATATTTCAATGAAAAAAAGAATTCCCCAAAAATTGAAACATTCAGTTTAAGGACCTCTGACAAACAAATGCTAACAAAGACAGCTACAGACTTGTTGAAAGGGAATCCAAAAATTTCAGCAGTTTTTATTACAAATTCAAAAGCATATGTATTTATAAAGGCCATTGAAGAATTATGCAAAGACATTACAATTGTAGGTTACGACCTGTTAGATGAAAATATTGAATTTTTAAAAAATGGGTGCATTGATTTCTTAATACATCAGAAACCAAAAAGACAAGCTTACCTAGGCGTAGGTTATCTCGCTGAACATTTCCTTTTTGGAAAACCAATACCTTCTCAAAATTTATTACCCATTGACGTCATTACTCCAGAAAATGTAAAGTACTATTTAGATTAGTCAATACTCCATTATTCATTTGGCTACTCATCTTCAAGGCTTTTATAGAGCCTAACATATTTAAACCACTAAATCGTTTGCGTATTTTAAATGTGCTCGAACACATTTTTAACCTTAACTTACGGTTTATTAAAAAAAAAGTTTAAATTCATGCTATATTAACTCAATGTTAACTAATGAACATTATCAAAAAACTAAATTATGACTAAAAAACTGCTCTTATTTTTTGTGCTTGTTTTGGGATCTTTCTCCTTATTTGCACAAACAAAGACTGTATCCGGTAACGTTACTGATGCAACAGATGGTTCTCCTTTACCGGGGGTAAACGTCCTTGTTCAGGGAACTACCAATGGTACACAAACCGATTTTGACGGAAACTACACCATAAATGTTGCCGAAGGTGGTGTTTTGGTATTTTCATACATCGGTACGGCCACTCAATCCGTAACTGTTGGCTCCTCAAATACCATCAATGTAGCCATGACCGAAGATGCCAGCCAACTTGATGAAGTGGTGGTGACGGCTTTGGGGGTTAAAAGACAGAAAAAATCCTTGACCTATGCGACACAAGGAGTTGACCCCAAAGGAATAGACGAAGCACGACCCCAGCAGAACTTAGTAAATAGTTTATCTGGTAAAGTGGCCGGTTTATCTATTCAAACATCAGGTAATGGTGTAAGCGGTTCCTCTAAAGTGGTTCTGCGGGGTAACCGTTCTATTGCTGGTAGTAGCCAAGTACTTTATATAGTAGATGGTGTGCCATTAGGAGGTGATATTTCTGATATTAGCCCAGATGATGTTGCCTCAATTAATGTCTTAAAAGGAGCAAATGCGGCGGCATTGTATGGTGCAAGAGCAAATAATGGGGCCATAATAATTACGACGAAATCAGGTACATCAGATAGAATGACGGTTGATATCAGCTCGACTATTACCGCTCAAACAGGGAACATCCTTTTTGATTATCAAAATGAATTTGGCCAAGGTAGTGGAGGAGTTTACAACGCTGCTTCTACAGGTTCATGGGGACCAGCCTTAAATGGTTCTCAAGTAGCATCGTGGTTTCCGGGTATTGTTTCTGGCGGCTATTCTCTGAATCCTCAACCCGACAATGTCAATGATTTTATGCAGACTGGTTTTAACCTAGCAAATAATATTTCGATACGTTCGGGCAATGAAAAAATGCAAACTTTCTTTGGGTATACGCATGAACTTAGAAATGGTATCGTTCCTGACAATGATTTGAAAAGACATAATATAAGTTTGAAAATAGACAACAACTTGATTGAAGACAAGTTAGTCTTAAGTACTAAGGTCAATTATATTCGTTCTGATTTAAATAACTTGCTAGATACGGGGGAATCTTTTACAAATCCTTGGAGACATGCTTACAGGCTTCCCAGAAATATTAGAACTCAAGATGCTGAGATTTATGAATATGGAGATGCTTCTGGAAATATCCGCCAAAATTATTGGAAACCCGGAGACAATGGTGGTGCAAACCCATATTGGACGATAAACAAAAACCTCAAAGAAATTATAGACAATAGAATTATTGGATACATGTCTTTGAAATATAATTTCGCAGACAATCTTAGTTTACTGGTAAGAACTGCTGTAGATCAAAGTAGCCAAAATAGAGAAGATAGATTGCACAACGATTCGTATATCGTTGCCGATAATGGTAACTATGTAACAAGAAACGCTAGTAGTTTGGAATGGAATACAGATTTTCTATTGAGCTATGACAAACAAATCAATGAAAACTTAGCATTCAATTTAAATGTAGGCGGTAACAACCGTCAAGCAAATGATAAATTTGTTCGTACGAATGCAGGTGGTTTAAATGCTGCCAATATTTTTGCAATAAGCAATGCTCAAAATTTAACCGCAAGTCAGGACCTCAATCGAAGAGAAGTAAATTCCTTATATGCTTTTGGCCAAGTGGCTATGAAAGATGCGATTTTTCTTGACCTAACTTATCGTAGTGACTGGAGTTCCACACTGCCCGCTGCGAATAGAAGGTTTGATTACTATTCGGCAGGACTAAGTGCTGTCATTTCAGATTTAGTTGCCATGCCTGACTTCTTCTCTTTTTTAAAGCTTAGGGGTTCTTATGCTGAAGTGGGTAACGATACGGATCCATTTAATCTAACTAGAATCGCTAGCCTTCAGGCTGGGGGGTTAATTCAGTTAGGTACACAATTACCAAATCCAGATTTACGTCCTGAACGTACCAAATCATTGGAATTTGGATTTGATGCCCGTTTCTTAGACAGCAGATTAGGTCTTGACTTTACCTACTACAAGACCAATAGTATCGACCAATTATTTGGACAACAAGTACCGCAAGGATCTGGTGTTGCCACTAAGTTCATTAACGGGGCAGACATTCAGAATAATGGGGTTGAGATTATTTTAACGGGAACACCAGTAAATACAGCCGATTTTAGCTGGAATATTACATTCAACTATGCTAAAAACAATAGTGAAGTATTATCCCTTGCAGAAGGCTTAGAAACTTTAAGCTTTGGAGGAGACTTCTTTAGAAGATTTGAGTTAAATGTTGGTGATGAATGGGGTAATGTGTATTCAAGAGGTTTTGCCAGAGATGCTCAAGGCAGAGTTCTAGTCGCTGATGACGGTACTCCCGAGATTACTTCAGGTCAAGAAGTTCTTGTCGCCAACTTTAATCCAGATTGGTTAGGAGGTATGAGCAACAACTTCACCTATAAGAATTGGAATTTCGGATTCTTGATAGATATACGTCAAGGTGGGCAGGTAGGTTCATTCACCAATGCTATTTTGGCCTCCGATGGTGCTCTCCAAAAGACCGTTGCTGGACGTGATGGAAGTTTAGTTTTCGGTACAAATGTGTTTCCAGAATTAGATGTTGTTCAGGCCGATGGCAGCGCAAATAATATTCAGGTTAATGCAGAACAATTCTGGGCCAAGGTTGGTGGAAGAAACTCTCCTGTAGGAGAAGCCTTTGTAGAAGATGCTTCGAATATCAGAATGCGTGAGATGACATTGGGCTATAGTCTTCCTCAGTCAGTTCTTGGAAATGGTCCTTTCAGAAGTGCTAAAATCTCTTTCGTTGGAAGAAACCTGTTTTTCATTTCAAACAAAGCCTCTGTCGATCCAGAAGTAGTTACTGGTACCGCAACTAACGCTGATGGTTTTGAGTCATTTGCCCCGCCTAACACTAGAAGTTTAGGGCTAAATGTTAAATTCGGATTCTAAAAAAAATTGTAACTTTAAAGAAAAAATTATGAAAAAAGTATTAATTAAAATGGGACTCGGAATTGTCCTGGTGGTAGCCTTTCTTGGGTGCACCGAAAATTTCGACGAATTGAACACTGACCCCTTAGCACTCGACATTGGTGCTCTTGAAGAGAGTCAAGTATTACAAGGACAAGCTTTTGCTCAAGCGCAGTATGTTTCTGTAAATGGTTTACACTGGAGATTTCAAATCTCACAGAATTTGTTCTCTGATATTTGGACTCAATATTATGCCACGACAGCTGCTGGTTTTGACTCTGACCGTTTTGTTCAGGTAGGTCGTTGGGCCGATTTAGCTTGGGGCTCTTTTTATGGTCAAGCAGCGCCACAGATTAAATTAGTTGAAGATTTATCGGAAGCTAATGGAAATCAAGTTGGTAATGCCATGGCTAAAATCTTGAGAGTACATGCTTATCATAGAATTACCGACTACTGGGGGCCCGTTCCCTATTCCGCATTTGGTAATGGCGAGTTGTCAGTACCTTATGATTCTCAAGCAGAAATGTACGCTAATTTCTTTACGACGCTTGATGAAGCTGTTTCTCAGTTGAGTGGTGGTGGCTCATCATATGGTGGCAGTGACAGAATTTATGGAGGTGATGCTGCCCAGTGGGCGACTTTTGCAAATAGCTTGCGCTTACGTCTAGCGATGCGCATCAGATATGTTGATCCAGCTAAAGCGCAATCAGAAGCCGAAAAGGCTGTTGCTGCAGGTGTCATGACTGACAATGCTCAAAACGCAAATGTTGCAGTGGATGATACAAACAGAAACCCACTTGAAACAATTACAGATTGGGGTGAGTTTAGAATGAGTGCGACTATGGAAAGTATCCTAGAAGGATATGGAGATCCGCGTATGCCAGAATATTTCTCTCCAGCAGCGGACGGAGATTCTGATGGAGACGGTAGCCCTTATGAAGGTTTGTTGAATGGGCAAACTAAAGTAGATTTGGAAACTAGTAAAAATGCAGGTCATTCTGATTTAGCTACTAAATTTATTGATGTAGCCAAAGGTGGAACTAACCCTCCTATCGAATTAATGAATGCAGCTGAAATGTTCTTTTTAAGAGCAGAGGGCGCGTTGCAAGGATGGTCGATGGGTGGAACTGCTCAAAGCTTATACGAAGATGGTATAAGAACTTCAATGACCCAAAAAACTGGTGCAGATGGTGCAGCGATTGATGCCTACATCGCCAGCACGGATGTTCCAGTTGCTTTCGAGCCTGGTGCAATGCCTGTGACCGATATTCCGGTTGCATTTTCTGGAGACGCTGAAAAGCAGTTCGAGCAAATTATTACTCAAAAGTGGCTGGCAATTTACCCGAATGGATGGGAAGCTTGGGCTGAATTGAGAAGAACTGGCTATCCTAAACAATATGCGAGAGTTCAATCTGAAAACCCTGATGTAGGTGTTAGCGATATCATTCGAAGAATGGTATATACATCAAGTGAATTTGACACGAATGGTGAAGCGGTTCAAGCTGCCATTGGCGGATCTGAACTAGGTGGTGCGGATAAAAACAATACCAAATTATGGTGGGATAAAAGATAACCACCTAATTTAAATTTAATAAAAGCACCAATACTTTCTTATTGGTGCTTTTTTATTACATCTAAATTGAATTATTTAAGACAACAATTCTAAACCATATCAATGCGGTTACGCGTATCTTTTTTACTTTGTTTTCTCGTGTTGCAATTTTCGTGTACCAACGACGATAAAAGCAAAATGTTCACACTCCTCTCCCCCAGTGAAACTAACATCAGATTTAAGAATATCATAAGGGAAACCAAACAATTCAATGTCCTTGAATATGGATATTTATACAATGGTGGTGGAGTGTCAATAGGTGATTTAAATAATGATGGACTCCCAGATATTTACTTTACAGGAAATATGGTAGGTAGCCAGCTATATATAAATAAAGGAGGTTTTGAATTTGAAGAAATAGCCGAAAAGGCAGGTGTTTTTGCCTCAGGATTATGGAATACCGGAACTACAATGGCCGATGTAAATGCCGACGGCCTTTTAGATATCTATGTATGCCGATCAGCAGCAAAAGATCCCGAAAAAAGAAAAAACTTACTCTTTATCAACAACGGAGATTTGACCTTCTCAGAAAAAGCTTCAGACTTTGGAGTTAACGATGCTGGATACTCTACACAGGCTTCATTCTTCGATTATGATAAGGATGGAGATTTGGATTTATATGTTCTCAATCACTCTACGCAAGAGTATGCAGGTTTTGGGCAAATTACAGCATCCCTCAAGAATAAAAAGAATTTAGCCTATTCAGATAAACTCTATAAAAATGAAAATGGAAAATATATTGATGTAAGTGATTCTGCTGGACTCATTTCAAACGTGCTCGGTTTTGGTCTTGGTTTAGCTGTTTCTGATTTAAACGCAGACGGATGGCCAGACATTTATGTTTCCAATGACTACAACGAACAAGACTACCTTTATATTAATAATACGGACGGTACTTTTACTGAAAGCCTTGAAGAGTTAATTGGTCACACCTCCTTATTTTCTATGGGTTCAGACATTGCGGACATCAATAATGATGGTTTTACTGATATCATGACTTTAGATATGCTTCCTGAGGGGAACTACCGTCAAAAAATGGTTTCTGGTCCGGATAATTACGACAAGTATCAGCGCTTGGTAAGTTCCGGTTTCTACAATCAAACAATGAGAAATATGCTACAGCTGAATAATCAGGGAAAATCCTTTTCCGAGATTGGACAATTCTCTGGTGTTTCAAATACAGACTGGAGCTGGGCGTCGTTATTTGCCGATTTTGATAATGATGGCCACAAAGATTTGTTCATCACTAATGGCTACAAGAGAGATTACACCAATATGGACTTTATGAATTTTGCAGTACAGGCAAAATTAGAAGAGAACAAAACGGGTAAGCAAACTGCAATCATGGAGCTTATAAAAGAAATTCCATCAACCGTTGAAGAAAATTATACCTATAAGAACAATGGAGATTTAACCTTCGCCAAAAAAAATACAGATTGGGGGTTAAATCAAAAATCACTTTCTAATGGTGCCGCCTACGCAGATTTGGACAATGACGGCGATTTAGACTTGGTAGTTAACAACATTGAACAAGAAGCTTTCATCTATCGAAATAATAGCGAATCGCATGTATGGCAGAATTATCTAAAAATAAATTTAAAAGGAGAGGGTGCCAATACATTTGGAATTGGAGCAAAAGTTTCTTTAAAAGTTGGTGATAAAATAATAAGTCAAGAAATGATGCCAACCAGAGGCTATCAGTCTTCTGTTGATTACACTTTGGTATTTGGCATTGGGGAAACTGATTCAATAAGTAGCTTGACTATAGTCTGGCCAGATTTTAAAGAACAGTCTATCCAAAATGTTGAAGCAAATCAAACTTTGGCCTTGCATCAAAAAGATGCGCGCCGACTCGATAAAGAAGCTCCAATATTTAACGAAACCTACTTCAAAGATATTTCTAAAGACACTCTGATTGCGTTTACCCATAGTGAAAACAACTTTATTGATTTTAAAAACGAACAACTGTTACCCCACAAGCTATCTACCCAAGGCCCTAAAATAACCAAAGGTGATGTGAATAAAGATGGTCTGGCAGACATCTATATTGGAGGAGCTAAAGGAACTGCAGGGGAGTTATTACTTCAATTAAAAGATGGAAAGTTCAAAAGTTCAAACATAGCAATTTTTGAAAAAGATAAAGCATCCGAAGATGTAGATGCCTTGTTCTTTGATGCCGATAACGATAAAGACCTTGATTTGTATGTAGTAAGTGGTGGAAATGAATTTTCTAAAGATTCACCTGAGTTGCAGGATCGGTTGTATCTAAATACTGGAAATGGCAACTATAGAAAGAGCATAACCTCCCTCCCACCAGTGATTACAAGCGGTTCTTGTATTACCGCAGGAGATTACGATTCAGATGGAGATTTAGATCTGTTTATTGGGGGACGATTGGTTACTGGAAAATATCCAACAGCTCCTAAGAGTTATGTTCTTCAAAATGATGGAAAAGGCAATTTCAAAGATGTAACAATGTCTGTCAATACAGCGATTGAAAACATCGGAATGGTTACAGATGCTTTATGGACCGACTTTACAAACGATGGTACTGATGATTTAATCTTAGTGGGCGAGTTCTTAGGAATTCGAGCCTTAGAAAATACTAATGGTAAATTAACCGAGCTCCATGATTCTTCTGGATTAAAAAATTCCAAAGGTTGGTGGAATACGATAAAACAAGGGGATTTTGATAATGACGGGGATTTAGATTATATAGCAGGTAATTTCGGTTTGAATTCTCAATTGAAAGCAACTGTAGAACAACCTGTACAATTATATGTGAAGGATTTTGACAATAACGGTTCTCTCGACCCTATACTCTGTTCCTATGTTATGGGTGAAAGTTATCCGGTATTTTCCAAAGATGACCTTATTGGGCAACTTCCGCAACTAAAAAGAAAATACGTGAACTATTCAGACTATGCAGATCAAAAGATAACTGATATTTTTACATCCGAAGAACTGGCAGATGCAAACGTTCTAGAGGCTCAAACTTTTGCAACCAGCTATATGGAGAACCTAGGAAATGGCGAGTTTAATGTTCGCCCCCTACCCGCCACTGCTCAATTTTCCCCCATTTATGGTATTCTAGTTCAAGATTTTAATACGGACGGAAACCTAGATGTTCTCTTGGCCGGAAATTTCTTTGGAACAAGAGTCAAATATGGCAGGTATGATGCGAACAAAGGTGTATTACTTTTGGGGGATGGAAAGGGAAAATTTACGGCCACAAGTACTAAAAAAAGTGGACTCAACATAGATGGAGAAGTTCGAGACATTTCAGTTGTGAAACGAAAAGATGGTTCGCAAGTGATATTATTTGCGAGAAATAATGATTTTGTAAAGACATATTTATTCAATCCAAAAAACTGAGCCATGCGTAAAAGAACTATTTTATTGATGCTAGTTGGTTGTCTGCTACTTCCCCTTTTTGAGCTACAAGCACAATCCGTAACCATTAAAGAAGAAATGGTTTCTTTACCTACCTATGATTTTGGTAAAGGAAATCCTGTTCCCATCTTAGCTGAGAACCCGAAAATATTTCCCTATTTCAAATTTGAAGAGTACGAACATGTCCCTAAAAACAAGAATTGGAAGGTTGTAACCCTCGAAAACGACTATATCAAAGTTATGGTCCTACCAGAAATTGGGGGCAAGGTCTGGGGCGCAATAGAAAAAAGTACAGGCGAAGAATTTCTGTATAAAAATGAAGTCATAAAATTCCGCAATATAGCCATGCGAGGACCATGGACCTCTGGCGGGATTGAATTTAACTTTGGTATTATTGGTCACCACCCTTCCACGGCGACTCCTGTTGATTATTTGACTAGAACCAACCCCGATGGTAGTGTAAGCTGTATCGTGGGTAACCTTGATTTACCTTCCAACACACGCTGGACCGTTGAGGTCCGTCTTGAAAAAGACAAAGCGTATTTCGAAACCAATGCCTCTTGGTACAACGCCTCTCCACTAACCGAGTCCTACTATAATTGGATGACCGCCGCTGCCGTAGCCACAAATGATTTGGAGTTTTTCATTCCTGGTAATGCCTATGTGGAACATAACGGAGATGCACACCCTTGGCCTATTGACGAGCAAGGTAGAAATCTTGCAATGTATAAGGAAAACAATTTTGGTCCGGCGAAATCATATCATGTAGTGGGTGAATACAATGATTTTTTCGGAGGATACTATCATGATCGTAAATTTGGTTTTGGTCAATGGGCACCTTACGAAGAAATGCCTGGGCAAAAGTTATGGCTTTGGGCCTTATCACGTTCAGGTGGTATTTGGGAAGATTTGTTGACAGATACAGACGGACAGTACATCGAGTTTCAGGCTGGCCGTCTTTTTGATCAGTATTTTCCAGGGGCTACAAATCCGATAAGTCAGGTGGGCTTTGATCCTTATATGATGGATAAGTGGAGTGAAATTTGGTTTCCTATCAAAGAAATTGGAGGCATGGAAGATGCATCGCAGGATGGAATTCTAAATGTAGAAATAGAAGCTGGAGAGGCGTCCATAGGTATCAATGCGCTCCAAAAATTAGATGCAGAATTGCAAATTGTTATCAATGAAACCACGACGATTGAAAAACTTGCTTTGCAACCTTTGGAAGTTTTTATGACCAAAATTCCTGCAAAGTCATCTGATGCTATAGAGATTTCTGTTGTAGGAACGGAATTAGCTTATTCAAATAATCCGGAAGCAAACCTTATCAAAAGGCCTTTTTATCCAGATAAAAATGCAACGGTTTCGCAAAGCGAACAACTATTATTTGAAGGTACCGAAGCCC
The DNA here is from genome assembly GCA_947500435.1 of uncultured Flavobacteriaceae bacterium. Classification (GTDB taxonomy): domain Bacteria; phylum Bacteroidota; class Bacteroidia; order Flavobacteriales; family Flavobacteriaceae; genus Maribacter_C. The sequence goes on along the minus strand of CANMRV010000005.1, from coordinate 477,994 downwards.
TAGAATATCGTGAGTTTGAATTGGCAAATAAAAATCTTTCGGAATTAGTAATTCTAGACCCTTCACATCAAACAGGCTATGTAAAACTGGCAGAGTTGGAATACCGAAGAACGAACTATGATATTGCTTTAGAACTTGCCAATGCGGTCCTTGAAATGGATACCTATCACTCGGGAGCTAATTATATAGCTGGTATTAGCTATCGTGCCCAAAATGATTATCTAAATGCTCTGGAATCGTTGGGGTGGGCGGCTCGTGATATAAAATATCGGTCGGTGGCCTATGCTCAGATGGCTGAAATAAACTTGAAACAGAAAAATTATAAGCGTGCTAAAACGTATGCGAACAAGGCACTTGACTTTAATACCTACAATATAAATGCAAGGGAGGTATTAGTATTAGTTCTCGCCAAATTACAAGACATGGAAAGTTTTGACAAAGAACTTCAGGTAGTCTTAGAAATTGACCCCATGAATCATTTTGCAAAGTTTCAGGCTGATAAAAACAGCTTGAAAGAAGATATACAAAATGAATTTAAAGCGGAAACCACATTAGGGATAGCCCTAAGATACAAGGAGTTAGGTTTTAATGAGGACGCATTATCAGCTTTATACATTGGACCTACAAGTCCTAAAAACGAGTTGTGGAAGTCTTATTTACTAAGAAATTCTGAGATTGGACAAAGTTCAAGTATTCTAAACAAAATATCTATTGGGTCCGTCGATTTTGTTTTCCCTTACCGCAGAGAAACCATTCCTGTTTTGGAATGGGCAGTAAATCAAAATACAAGCTGGAAATTAAAATACTACCTAGCCCAAAACTATATAGCAGTAGGCCGAAAAGAAGAGGGGAAGAATATCTTGAATGAACTTGGAGATATTCCAGATTCAGATATCTTTTATCGCTTTCGGGCAGCAATGAATTCCAAAAGGAACTTCGAAGCCATTGCCAAGGACTACCAAAAGGCATTAGAACTAAATAAGAAAGATTGGAAAGTCTGGGAAGAAAATATTCAATTTTATCTCAAAAATGAAAAGTATGATTTAGCACTTAGTCTGTCGAAGAAAGCATATCGTACCTTCAAAAACAACTATAACGTAGGTCTCGCTCACGCAAAATCTTTGCTCAACACAAATCAATTTGAAAAGGCACTAACTGTTTTAGAAACTATTCAGGTGCTGCCCTACGAACATGCAAGTGAAAGTAGAAGCATCTATGAAAGAGCTCACCTAGGCGTTGCTTTGGAGTCAATGAAGAACAAGAAATACGACAAAGTGATATCTATATTAGAGAAATCAAAGGAGTGGCCTGAAAATATAGGAGTCGGCAAGCCGTATACTCCTGATGAGAGGGCTCTAGACTATTTGTTAGCAAAAGCCTATTCTAATGCTGGTAACACTCAAAAAAGCAAAGAATTACTGGAGGCAGTTGTGGCCTACACCATGTTACATTCGGGAAAAAATTCTTTAAATAATTTATACGGGTTATTGGCAAGTAAAAATAATAAGGAATTACTAAGTCTATTAAAATCAACTGTATCCAGAAACAAAAAAAGTCAATTAGCTTTAGACTTTTTTGAAGGAAACAAAAACATTCTAGAGAAATCGAAATTGAAAAACTTAGTTGCAGAAGATGTTTGGAAATTAGCAGAATGGGCTACTAAAAACGAATAGGTAGATTATTCGCAAAAACAAACCCCCAGCCGATAAAGCTGGGGGTTCTTAATTTTACGTATTGGGTTGATTTACATTGCTCCCCATTCCTTCAGAGAATCGGTATTCATTTTAACGTAGTCATCATTCCCAGCTTCTTTAGCCGCAGCTAATGATTTCTTAGCAGTTTCAATTGCCGCTTTCTTATCACCCGCTTTCGCCTGAATAAGAGACTGCTGACGCAATTGCCAGAAAGCAGGTTTCTCTGTCATTGTCATAGCCTTGTCCATCCACTCTTTTGCCTTGTTAATATCTTTACCTTCGCTTGAGTAATACGTAGCAGCTGCATAGTAGTCATTGGCAGATGGTCCGCCAAGTGCTTTTGCAATATCTTTTTCAACAGATGCGTCAGTTGGTACTTCAAAGTTAACCGCAACGTATATATCTGACCACATCATACCAAGATTAGCAGAGTTTGAAGTAAGGTCATCAATTGTGATTGTGAAAGTCTCTATTACAATTCCTTCAGGCATCTTAATAGCAGGTACAGTGGCTTTAGCAACTACTTTACTATCATCCCAATCCCTGGGAGTACCTCCTCCTTGTGTATCTGTGTAGAAAAATACTTCCCATGAAGTAGCTCCTGGTTTTGTGAAAACAGAATAAGTACCTGCCTTTACATCTTGACCTCCAACTTTTACGTCGTTACTGAAGGTAACAAGAGTATATCCGTTCGCACCAGTACGCCATAATTTGTCATAAGGCACTAAATCTCCAAAGATGGTTCTTCCTCGCATGGATGGTCTAGAATATTCCACGGTAACGTCAGTAAGCCCAACAGTCTGCATTAATTTGGAAGCAGGACTGGGAGCTGGTGTATTGATTTGAGCTTCCAAAGTAAATGAAGCCAAAGCAACAAATAAGAATAGTGTAAATTTTTTCATTGTGAAATTTTTAAAGTCATTCCCGCGACGGCGAGAATTTGGTTTTTTGTGTATGGCAAATCTATACATAAACCATAGTCAGTATTGTTAAGGAAATCTTAAATAAAATAGTCTTAAACTCAGTCCTTGTAGAATGGAATGGATTTCTTACCATCTGAAAAATAGAAAGTTAGATAATAAATTCCATTTTGTAAAGTGGATAGATCTACACGATTATTTTCGATATCCTCTCCTAAAACATATTGAACTTCACGCCCTAAAGGGTCAAAAATAGAGCGTTTAATTATAGGCTCCACAATACCCGATTGATACTCTAAAAAATCAAACAACCTACCTTTGTATAAGATGATATCTTCTTCACCCAATTCTGGTTCTGGCTCAGGTTCTGGTTCTGGCTCAGGTTCTGGTTCTGGTTCAGGTTCTGGCTCAGGTTCAATAGTTTCGGTTACATCAAATTTGAATAATGTTGATTCCAAAGTAATTGCAGGCGTTGTATTGGAAAAGAATTCTGAAGAAAAAAAGTAGGTATCCGCATCCGAATAGGCAATTGCCTCCACCTGCGCTAATCCTATACTTAGATTTGTTCTAGTTATTTCATCTGTAAAAACAGAAGTATTATTGGTAGCCAGTGCCTCAAAACTAGCGGTAAAGGGCCCAAGGGTGGCGGAATAGCCTATAAGAAAAAGCACATTTGAAAGCGGATTATAAGTTGCGCCGGTAACTAAGCCTTCAATTGCATAACTATCAATCTTTCTAGCGCTATGCTGTCCAGGGTTTTTAGGAATGGAATAAGCATCGGTTCCGTTACTTTTCCATTGCTTGGTTAATACGATTAACTGGTCATTCCATATAAAAAATGCTTCAGCATCCCAGTCACTATTGCCGGTATCGCTAAAATCTGTTTGATCCTCATAACTAAAATTAATTATTTCAGCAGACACCGAATCTGATTCGCCATAATCTTGTTTATTAATTCGATAGATGGACAAATCTCTTCGCATTCCCAGATTATTGCCAAAATCTCCGATATAGATATATTGTTCATCTTGAGCTAAATCTTCCCAGTCTGTATTTATTGCGTTAGTAATCGTAACTGTTCTGGTGATTTGGTAGGATACGGTATCTATTTCAAAAAGTTGAGGAGTATTTCCTGAATCGTTATGGGTAATTAATTTTCCATTATGGAAAATCAACCCAGAGGTTTCTGAAACTTCACTAGGTAGAACACTTAAAACTTCTACATTTTCTTGAGAAAATAGAGAAGGACTCCATAAGATGATAATAAAAAGAAAAAATCTTGATTTCATTGAACAGGTTCTTCAGGAAAAGTACAAAATTGTAGCAATAACTTAGAAAATATAAGACTAACGGTACACTTTTAACTAACGCTGGCAGTATACTTAAAGTATTTTAAATTTAACCCTTTGTAATTTGTTTAACAATTTTTATTTTTAGTTAAACAAAAAGACTATATCTTTGGACAAAATCAGTTTATGAAGCTATATCAATTGCATTCAAAACAGGCAATCCCTATAACACAACAGGAAGCTTGGGACTTTCTATCAAGTCCCGCAAATTTAAAAGTTATCACCCCTGACCATATGGGTTTCAACATACTCGCTGGTGGAGACAGACCCATGTTTCCAGGCCAGATTATACAATACAAAGTTTCTCCTTTTCCTGGCTATTCCACCAAATGGGTTACTGAAATCACCCATGTCAAGGAAGGCGAATATTTTGTTGATGAGCAGCGTTTCGGACCTTATGCCCTATGGCATCACAAGCATTTTATAAAACCTATTGAAGGGGGTGTTGAAATGGAAGACATTATTGACTATAAAATCCCCTTCGGAATATTAGGACAACTGGCACATCCTTTAATCGTAAAAAAACAACTCCAGCAAATTTTTAAATACCGAGAGCAAAAGTTGCATGAGTTATTTGGAAAAATTGAAGGAATACCCAATGAACTTCATTTAAAATCTATTTAATATGAAAAATATCCTACTGATTGGAGGCTCTCAAGGAATCGGACTTTCAATGGCAAAACAGTTAATAGATAACAACAATGTGTTTATTGCTTCACGGACGAATGAAGATTTAGAAAACCTCAATGTAACTCATATTCCATTTGATGCTACAAGTGATGATATAGACACTACTGCACTTCCTGAAGAAGTTCATGGTTTCGCATATTGCCCAGGAAGTATCAACTTGAAACCTTTCAAAATAATGAGTTTAGAGACTTTTCAAGCGGATATGCAATTGAACTTTTTTAGTTTAGTTAAAGTGGTGAAAGCTATTCTGCCTAAAATGGCGGAAGGTGCAAGTATGGTCTTTTTCAGTACAGTAGCGGTAGGCACAGGAATGCCATTTCATACCAGCGTTGCGGCAGCCAAAGGGGCTATTGAAGGTTTTGCTAAATCTATGGCTGCTGAGTACGCACCAAAAATTAGGGTTAATGTAGTTGCTCCATCATTGGTAGATACACCCTTAGCTACACGTCTGTTAAGCAACGAGAGAAAGCGAGAAATGATGTCGCAAAGACACCCCTTGAAACGTTTTGGTGAATCGGAAGACATCGCAAATATTGCCGTATTCTTGCTAAGTGATAAAAGTACTTGGATGACGGGACAAATTGTAGGTGTAGATGGTGGAATGTCGACCTTGAATATTAGTTAAGATGCAGCAAAAAATTTCCATATTCTGGTTTCGACGAGATTTGCGCCTAGATGATAATGTAGGTTTTTTACAAGCTTTAAAAGGAGAACATCCTGTGCTTCCCATTTTTATTTTTGATAAGCGAGTTTTAGATAAGCTCCCGAAAAACGATGCCCGGGTTACGTTTATCTTCGACACACTTCAAAAAATGCGTTCGAATTTACAGGAACAGTACTCCAGTTCAATAGCCTTTTACCACGGAAATTCAAAAAACGTTTTTAAAGCATTGCTCCGATCTTATGATATACAAGATGTCTTTACAAATCATGATTATGAACCTTATGCAAGGGAAAGAGACGAATCTGTAAAACAAATTTTAGCTACTAAAAACATTCCCTTCTATACTTCAAAAGACCAAGTTATTTTTGAAAAAGACGATATTGTAAAAGATGATGGTAAACCTTACGTGGTTTACACTCCTTTTAAGAACAAATGGAAAGAAAAATTTAATGACAGTCTTTTATCACGTAGTGACACAAGACCATATTTAAAAAATTTGTTTCCAGAAATTAATCTACCGAACATGACCTTAGTTGAAATGGGTTTTGAATGCTCAAAGATTGAGGTTCCTGATTATGTGGCTAGCCCTTCATTGATTAATAACTACGAAGCAACAAGGAATTTTCCAGCGATAAAAAACGGAACTTCAAGACTAGGGCCTCATTTACGTTTTGGAACAGTATCTGTTCGGCGGATTATGCAGAAAGCCATTGCAGAGGAAAATGAAGTTTTTTGGAATGAATTGATTTGGAGGGAATTTTTTATGCAGATCCTATGGCATTTTCCGCATACGGTTAAAAGTTCTTTTAGACCTAAATACGACCGCATTGAATGGAGAAATAATGAAGAAGAGTTCGAGAAGTGGAGAACCGGGCAGACCGGATACCCCTTGGTTGATGCCGGAATGCGAGAACTAAACACCACAGGCTATATGCACAACCGTGTACGTATGCTAGTAGCAAGTTTTCTTTGCAAACATTTACTAATCGATTGGCGTTGGGGAGAAACCTATTTCGCCGAGAAACTTTTGGATTATGACTTGAGTGCAAATGTAGGCAACTGGCAATGGGCAGCTGGAAGCGGTGTTGATGCGGCACCGTACTTTAGGATATTTAATCCAACTACCCAAATTGAGAAGTTTGACAAACAGCATGAGTATATTAAAAAGTGGGTTCCTGAATTACAGGAACTTACCTACCCTACTCCCATGGTAGACCATAAAATGGCACGAGAACGTTGCTTAAAAGCATATAAAGAAGCGGTCGCATAATCTCTTTTTACTATATTTAGGTCATTACAACTTGACCAATAATGCCTGAGAATAAAACAATAGCCACAACAGCTTCAGTAAAAGCATTTTTAGATGCCGTGGAAAATGAAACTAGGCGTAACGATAGTTATGCACTCCTAGAATTGATTCAGAAAATTACTGGTCATCCCCCAGTCTTGTGGGGGAACAGCCTGATAGGTTTCGGAAGTTACCATTATAAATATGATACGGGCCGTGAAGGAGATATGTTAATGGCCGGATTCTCTCCAAGAAAACAAAACCTTGCAATTTATAATACCGGATTTATTCGTTATCCTGAGATAATGAATAGGCTTGGAAAGTACAAGGCAGGAAAATCATGTCTCTACATCAATAAACTATCCGATGTCGATTTAAATGTTCTCACTGAGCTTATAAAGACAGCCTACGATTATATGAACAAGAAGTATAACAGCTAACTCAAATAAAAACAGATTCCCTCTATCCGGGAACGAAACTAAATTAATTAAGAATGAAAAAATGTACTCTTTTTGGAATACTATTGCTCTTCACTGCAACGATTTCCGCGCAAAAACTGACCAACAATAAGAAGACAGTTATCGCCTCTGTAGAGAAGCATAAAGCGGAACTAATTCGTGTGAGTGACTCCATTTGGGCATTAGCAGAAACGGCTTTCAATGAATCGCAATCCTCAGCTGTATTAGCAGATTATGCAGAAAAGAACGGACTCAAAGTAACCCGAGGCGTAGCGAATATTCCAACAGCATTTACAGCAACATATGGTTCAGGAAAACCTGTTATTAGCATTTTGGGGGAGTTTGATGCCCTTCCAGGGATATCTCAAAAAGCGCAGCCTGAGAAAGAAGCATATAAAGAAGGTGCAGCGGGTCACGGATGCGGTCATAATATGTTTGGAACTTCAAGTCTAGGAGCTGCCATTGCCATAAAGGAATTAATGGAAGCTGGAAAATTGAAAGGCACCATCAAATTTCTAGGAACTCCCGCAGAAGAAAAATTCTTTGCCAAAGTTTGGATGGTAGAAGCTGGCTTATGGAACGATGTTGATGTGAATTTAAGCTGGCACCCAAGTGCGGATATTGAAGCTGATGTGCAAAGTGGTTTGTCGCTAATCGATTTCATAGTAGAATTCGAAGGGCAAGCGGCTCATGCCTCCATGGACCCTTGGAATGGGCGCTCGGCGTCTGATGCACTCGAACTATATACAACCGGTATAAACTACTATAGAGAACATATTTTACCATCTTCACGTATTCATTATCATATTCAAGATGGTGGCCAGGTCGTGAACGTTGTGCCTGACTATGCAAAACTATGGGTACGTGTCCGCGACCCAAAACGTGCCAAAATGCTGCCTACTTACGAGCGTGTAAAGGCGATGGCGGAAGGTGCGGCGATTATGGCCAATGTAGATTATAAAATCTCTCTAGTATCCGGAATTTATGAAGTACTTGTGAATCGTTCTGGTGGCACAATTATGCAAAAGAACTTAGAGCTTTTAGGACCAATGACCTATACAGCGGAGGAAGAAGCATTTGGAAAAGCTATTCAAAAAGCTACGGGTAAGCCAGAAGTTGGTATGGATGCTTCCGTAAATCCTTTGCGAGAAACACTCGAAACACCTGGTGGAGGCTCTACTGATGTAGGTGACGTCAGTTGGAATGTACCCAATATTAATTTAGGCGTAACAGTTGCCCCTAAGGGTACTCCATGGCACTCATGGGCTGTTGTAGCATGTGGTGGAATGTCTATCGGTCACAAGGGAATGATCTATGCTTCAAAAGCATTGGGAATGACAGCTGTGGACTTGTTTGATAATCCAAAGTTGGTAAATGAGGTTAAAGAAGAATTCAAAATGCGAAAGGGTGATGAAGTCTATAAGCCAATGATTGATGGTCCTCCACCTATCGGAAAAAATTAATTCCACAGCTTAAATAAGACCAATGCAGTCTAAAAAGAATACTTTTTTAGGACTTTATGTTCTTTTGGTCATATTTGATTTGGTTTGTGGTTATGTGGAAGCTTCAAATTTTCGAGTTGTAAGCAAGCCTTTGCTATTACTCTCTCTTCTTATCTATTTCCTGATTAAAGCAAAAAGGAATCAGAACACAACATTTCATCTCATGTTGGCAGCATTATTTTGCTCCCTTCAGGGAGATGTGTTTTTGTTATTCGAAGAGCGCTCAAGTATATTCTTCACTCTTGGTCTTGCATCATTTCTCATCGCGCATGTCCTATATGCGTTAGCTTTTATCAGAAAATGGAATACTAAAGTAACCAAGAGTTTTTGGTGGATTACACTTTTGTTTTTTTCCTATGGAGCCTTCCTTTTCTATATTTTAAGGGATAGTCTAGGTCCGCTTCAAATACCAGTTGCACTATATATTTTGGGAATATTAGCAATGGTCATTACAGCATATCGCAGAAAAGGAAACGTAAAACCATCAAGTTTTAATCTCGTATTTATAGGCGCACTTTTCTTCGTTTTATCCGATAGTGTACTAGCTATTAATAAGTTTTTATTTTCTATTCCGTTATCCCACATCATCATCATGGGCACCTATGCAACCGCCCAATACCTCATAACAACGGGAGTCTTAAAACAAGGAGACTTTGGAAATTAAATCGATATCTGCAGAAGAGACATGGTCTTTGCGTCATAAGGTCATGTGGCCTAATATGCCATTTGACTTTGTAAAGCTTCCTGAGGATCCGAATGGGAATCATTTTGGACTCTTCGTTAATAATGAATTAGTAAGTGTTGCGTCCCTTTTTAAAACGGGGACTGGTATCGCCCAATTTCGAAAATTCGCCACAAAAACTGAGATGCAAGGAAAAGGTTATGGTTCAAAATTGCTTTTGCACTTGATGGCCTTTGCTAAAGAAAATGATTTTCATACGCTATGGTGTAATGCAAGAGTTGATAAAACTGATTTCTACAAAAAATTCGGAATGGTGGAAACTGAAGAAACCTACATGAAACAAAACATAAAATTTGTGATACTAAGAAAGGTTCTTTAGCTTGTATCTCTAAATCATTAGAATGAAAAATGCTATCAAATCGGTTTTCCCGTTGGGATTTCCTTGGCAGACACAAGACCCGTTTTTGTTTTGTGTTTACCATTTAGACCATTACCCAAAGGGAAATGAAGATATGACTCCAGCAGCCTCTCTAGAAGGTCGCAACTTAGGCAACGACTTTGTAATAAAAGATGGATGGCGCATGTATCACGGTCAAACCATTCCCGGTTTTCCTTCGCACCCACATCGCGGATTTGAAACCATAACAATAGTAAACAAAGGCTTCTGTGATCATTCAGATTCTTTAGGTGCTGCTGGAAGATTCGGTGAGGGAGATGTACAATGGATGACCGCTGGCAGAGGTGTTCAGCATTGTGAGATGTTTCCCTTGTTGAAAACAGAAGAAGAAAACCCCTTGGAGTTATTTCAGATATGGCTTAATCTCCCGAGTAAAAGCAAGTTTGTAGATCCGCATTTTGCTATGTTATGGCATGAGGATATTCCAGTTATAAAAACAGAAAATGCAAGCGTAAAAATAGTAGCAGGAAGCTATCAAGATAGCAAAGCACCTAAACCAGCTCCTGATTCTTGGGCAGCCGACTTAGAAAATGAAGTTGCAATTTGGAACATTCATGTAGATGCAAATTCGACCTACACCCTACCCAAAGCAAATTCCGAAATAAGTAGAACCCTATATTTTTATGAAGGTTCAGACGTTGAAGTCGAGGGGCAGACGATTCAGCCCAATTATGGTATTGAACTGCATCCTTTAGAAAATGTAGAAATTAAAGTCGGAAGCGAATCTGCTCATTTTTTAATGCTTCAAGGAAAACCCATTGCTGAACCTGTAGTGCAACATGGGCCTTTTGTGATGAACACCCAAGAAGAAATTAGAGCTACCATGAAAGATTACGGACTTACACAATTTGGTGGCTGGCCCTGGCAACATGCAGATAATGTGCATGATAAAGAAAAAGGGAGATTTGCGAAATATCCTGATGGGAGTTTGGTTGAAAAATAATATTATATACGTTCAATCTTCGCCCCAATAGCACGTAACCGCTCATCAATATTCTCATAACCACGGTCAATCTGTTCGATATTATGAATGGTTGAAGTCCCTTTTGCGGATAATGCGGCAATTAAAAGAGAAACCCCAGCACGAATATCCGGAGAGGTCATTGTAGTAGCTTTTAAGGTAGATTTAAAATCATGTCCGATTACAGTGGCCCGATGTGGGTCGCAAAGAATAATCTTAGCTCCCATATCTAAAAGTTTATCCACAAAGAACAAACGACTTTCAAACATTTTCTGATGAATCACTACCTCTCCCCTAGCCTGAGTTACCATTACCAGAATGATACTCAACAAATCTGGAGTCATGCCTGGCCATGGCGCATCAGCAACTGTTAGAATAGAACCATCTATATAATTCTGAATCTCGTACCCATCTTTGTGAGCAGGAATATAGATATCATCTCCTCTTCTCTCCAATTGTATTCCTAATTTTCGGAATACTGATGGTATTTGACCTAAATCGTCCCAACTAACATCTTTGATGGTTAACTCACTTTTTGTCATTGCAGCTAAACCAATCCAACTTCCGATTTCAATCATATCAGGAAGCATACGATGTTCGGTTCCTCCAAGTGAATCAACACCTTGTATAATCAACATATTAGAACCAACTCCGGAGATTTTAGCCCCCATACGATTCAACATTTTACAAAGTTGTTGCAAATAGGGTTCGCAAGCAGCGTTATATATGGTAGTCTCACCTTCTGCAAGTACGGCAGCCATTACGATATTGGCAGTTCCCGTAACTGAAGCTTCATCTAGCAACATATAGGTTCCTTTCAGCTTATCAGCTTCAACTCCGTAGAAATATTCTTCTTTGTTATATCTGAACTTCGCACCTAGTTTAATAAAACCTTCAAAGTGTGTATCTAAACGACGTCTCCCGATTTTATCACCTCCGGGTTTCGGAATATATCCTTTTCCGAAGCGTGCTAATAAAGGTCCGACCAACATAATAGAACCTCTAAGTCCTCTACCATCTCTTTTGAAATCGTCTGATTGTAAATAATCAAGATTTATATCATCAGCCTTAAAAGTGTACGATCCTTTTTCTTTTTTTTCAACTTTAACACCCAGGTCTTTCAACAAGGCTATGAGTTTATTGATATCAATAATATCAGGTATATTGGTGATTGCAACTTCTTCAGGAGTCAATAAGACAGCGCATAAAATCTGCAGCGCTTCGTTTTTTGCACCTTGGGGCGTAATTTCACCTGAGAGTTGATGACCGCCTTCAATTTTAAATGTTCCCATGTAAGATGGAGAATATTAGTATCGCTTCTTTCCGCGATTGTTATTATTCCTTTGGTTTTTCTTGTTGGAGCTCTTGCGCACGGTTTTAGCAACCCTATTTTTCAAGAACTGTCCGCTATCGGTCAAAATAGTTTCATCCGTAAGGTTGATTTCACCATCAGATAACTCAAACAAGTGTTTGAATATTGCCTTGTCATCAACAGTATCCTTATTCCAATTTAAATAACATTTTTTCATGTGGTTGGCAATGGCATATTCAAGTCCATCGCGCATATCACCTTTATCCCATTTTACAGCAACATCAATCATACGTTTGATGTTATTACCATAAAAACGATATTTTGGGAAGTTTTGAGGGTATTCCAATGGCTCGGGTCGTTCTTCCAAAGCTTCCTTAGAAGTTATCGGAAATGGTGAGTCAACATCCAATTTAAAATCAGACATGATAAACAATTGGTCCCAAAGCTTGTGTTGAAAATCAGGTACATCACGCAAATGTGGCTGTAAATTGCCCATTACATCAATAATAGACTTTGCGATTTTATTACGCTCTTCTCTATCTGCTATAGATACAGCATGGTCAACCATCTTTTGAAAATGACGACCGTATTCGGGAATAATGAGCTGTGAGCGCTCAGTATTATATTCTAAGTTTTCTACTAAATTCAAATTGAAATGTTTTTGCTTAAAAAGTAAAAGGAAGTGTTGTTATAACGCTCGCAAATTAGCAAAATTATAATACAAATGCTATTTTAAAGGGATATTACACCCTCTAACTTGCCAACGGCTTTGTATTTTTCGATAACCGCATCCGGACTATCTAGATTTACAGTTACAGAAATGCTGGTATAGGTTCCTTTTTTTGATTGTTTCGATTCGATGACAGCTCCCGTATTATCGAAGATATCTTGAATTTGCTTTATTTTACTTTCATCCGTGGGCACTATGAACTTATACAAGTAATTAGATGGCCAAGAAGAAGTATCCGCCAATTGACCTTTAAGCTTTTTATAGAACTCGTCCGATTTTTTATTGTCCATGCGACTTATTTTCTACAAAGATAGTTCTTCAATGTGTATTTTCTAATACTATGGGTTTCCGTACTTTTGTGCCTATAAACGGCGCATTTGAATACCAAAAGAATAGTAATCACCGGAGGTCCTAGCACAGGTAAAACAGCAGTAATAGAAGCTTTAGAACAAAAGGGGCACTCTTGTCTAGAAGAGGTGATACGAGCCATGACTTTGGCAAAAAAAGCCGAAGAAAGTGAGATTGTTTTTGAATCCAATCCTATTGTATCTGTCACTGACCCCATGGCCTTTAATCAAATGATACTTAATGCTCGGGTCTCTCAATACAAGTCTACCTCAGATTCATCCGATGAGTTCGTATTCTTTGACCGCGGCATTCCTGATGTTTTGGCGTACATGGATTGTTTCAACCAAGAATATGATGAATCATTTGAAGAGGCTTGCCTCACAAATCGCTATGATTTGATTTTCTTGATGCCACCTTGGAAAGACATCCATATAGTTGACAATGAACGTTTTGAAAGTTTTGAGGAATCACTTAGGATCAATGCCTGTTTAGAACATTCGTATTCCAGCTTTGGATATGATGTTCAAATAGTTCCGAAGGATTCTATATTGAATAGAGTTGATTTTATATTGGAAAGCGTAAAAAATCTAAAGTGAGCAAAAGCCCAAAGGAAATTTTAGAGCAGTACTGGGGCTTTTCAGAGTTTAGAGGCTCGCAGGAAAAAATCATTTCTGCAATTTTACAAGAACAAGATGTACTTGCACTACTACCAACAGGCGGTGGAAAATCAGTTTGTTTTCAAGTCCCAGCGATGGTAAAAGATGGAATCTGCATTGTGATTTCTCCATTAATCGCTCTCATACAAAATCAAGTAGATGCCTTAAAAGAAAAAGGAATAAAGGCAATTGCACTCACAGGAGGAATTCCTTTTGATGAAGTAAACAATCTGCTCGACAACTGTATGTTCGGCGGATACAAATTTCTGTACCTCTCTCCCGAACGCTTGCAACAAGACATTGTTCAAGAACGGATTCAAAAGATGAATGTGAATCTTATCGCAATTGATGAAGCGCATTGCATATCGCATTGGGGGCATGATTTCAGACCTGCTTATTTGGAATGCTCAAAATTAAGAGGGATACTTCCTGATGCTCCCATGATTGCCCTTACCGCTACAGCAACAAAACAAGTCTCAACTGATATCATTGATGATTTAAAGTTTATTGAGCCATTAGTAGTTAAAGATTCCTTCTCCAGAGAGAACATTGCATTTAAAATATTTAGGGAAGAAGATAAACGCTATCGTCTAAAACTGCTCTGTTCGAAGTTAAGTAAAAGTGCCATTGTCTATGTGCGAACGCGGAGGCTGGCGCAAGAAGTAGCGCAATACCTGAACGTAAACGGAAGCAGCGCAACTCATTTCCATGGCGGTATTTCAAAACAAGAAAAAGAAAAGAAACTCAACCAATGGCTGAAGAATGAAATAAAGGTCATGGTGGCAACTAATGCGTTCGGAATGGGAATTGACAAGCCCGATGTTGAATTGGTGGTTCATTACCAAATTCCTGATTCCATCGAGAATTATTTTCAAGAAGCTGGTAGGGCTGGTAGAGATGGAAATGCTGCACAAGCAGTTCTTATTACCAATAAAACGGATGAAGAATTGGTCAAGAAACAGTTTTTGAGTGTTTTGCCGGATACTGCCTTTTTAAAATTGGTCTATAACAAGCTGAACAACTACTTTCAAATTGCCTATGGCGAAGGAAAGGATGAAAAATTCCAATTGAATTTTAATGAATTTTGTTCAACCTATTCACTCAACGTTTTATTGGCCTATAATGCGATGCAGATTCTCGACCAAAATTCTGTGATTGCCTTAAACGAGTCTTTTTCTAAGAAATCAACAGTTCAATTTATCGCTTCAAAAGATGGTCTTTTTGATTATTTTGAAAAGAATCAGAATATTGTATCCATAGCACAAACTATATTGCGTACCTATGGTGGAATCTTTGATTTCGACACAAAAATCAATGTGCAAATGATTTCTAAAAAAGCCAATTCTACTGAATCACGAGTTAACAAGGTTTTGGAGCAGTTAAGGAATGATGAACTCATCAACTATACAGCGCAGCATAGCGACTTGGACATTACATTTCTCGTTCCACGAGAAGATGACATTACTATTAACGTCTTTGCGAGTAAAGTAAAGGAACGTCATCGCATTAAGGAAGATAATCTAGACCATATGCTGGCATATATTAATAATGTCAAGCTTTGCCGGAGTAGACAGCTATTAGGTTATTTTGGTGAAACCGCAGAAGTAGGCTGTGGCATCTGTGATATATGTATAAATGATGGAGATTCAAACGAAACAGTGCTCACATCAATTTCCGAAGATTTACTTTTGCTTTTGAAAGAAAGCCCGATGACTTCAAGAATACTAATCGAAAAGTTATCTTATGAGGAAGGTGCTATTTTACATGTAATACAACAACTACTAGAAGATAATCTCATACGAATCAATACAAAAAATCAATACAAACTTGAGTAAAAAAGAGAAATTAAGAATTGTTTTTATGGGTACTCCGGATTTTGCCGTGGCTACCTTAAGTACTTTAGTTGAAAATGACTATGATGTAGTCGGAGTAATCACAGCTCCTGATAGACCAGCCGGAAGAGGGCGAAAACTCCAAGAATCTGCCGTAAAGAAATATGCCGTTGAAAAGGGTCTCACAGTTTTACAACCCACCAATTTGAAAAACGAGGACTTTTTAGCTGAACTGAAAGCCTTAAAAGCGAATCTTCAAATCGTGGTCGCGTTTCGTATGCTTCCCAAGGCAGTATGGCAAATGCCGGAATATGGGACCTTTAATTTGCATGCTTCCCTCCTACCTAGTTATAGAGGTGCGGCGCCTATCAACTGGGCCATCATAAATGGGGAAATGGAAACTGGGGTCACAACTTTCTTTATAGATGATAAAATTGATACGGGAGAAATCATCCTTCAGGAAAAGGTAAAAATTGCAAAAGATGACACCGCGGGAATCCTTCATGATAAACTTATGGAAGTTGGCGCCGAACTGGTTCTGACAACAGTGCAACAAATAGGAGCTGGTGTGGTAAAAACTCAGAAACAAGATGATTCTAAGGAATTAAAATCTGCCTACAAGATATTTAAAGACACATGCGAAATTGATTGGAAGAAACCCATAAATGATATTTACAATCACATTAGAGGATTGAGTCCTTATCCGGCTTCTTGGACTACCTTATATAATGGAGATGATTCTATTTTTCTAAAAATCTACCAGGCCTCGATGGAAACCGAAAAACATGACCTAAGTATAGGAACTGTTCTTTTTGATAAAACAGAACTCAAAGTTGCGGTAGAAGAGGGGTATATAAATTTGCAAGAAATTCAGCTCCCTGGAAAGCGAAAAATGAAAACATCTGATGTTTTAAATGGCCTAAAACTGATAAAATCTGCCCATGTCTTGTAAAGACCGATAACCATTGACCTGCGCGAAACGTCTAAAAACACCCTACTTTATCAACAAACACCCTGAGTTATCAACAAAAACGGGGATTTCGCCCCTATTTACTTGCGTTCAACGCAAATCCGTATAAATTTGTTACAGGTTTAAAATTATTTATAACAACAATTAATTTAATCACATTATGAACAAAACAGAATTAATCGATGCAATGGCAGCTGATGCTGGCATCACGAAAGCAGCAGCTAAGAAATCTTTGGAGTCTTTCTTAGGAAACGTTGAAGGATCTTTGAAAAAAGGTGGACGTGTATCTTTAGTAGGTTTCGGATCTTGGTCTGTATCTAGAAGAAATGCAAGAGAAGGTAGAAATCCGTCAACTGGAAAAACTATCCAAATTGCAGCTAAAAATGTTGTTAAGTTTAAAGCAGGTGCTGATTTAGGCAAAGCGGTAAACTAGTTCATACGAACACAATACTTAAAAAGCGTCAATCTTCGGGTTGATGCTTTTTTTGTTGCCTTACTTTTGGTTTTTGAAGGAAATATCCTATTTTAGAGTGAACTATTCGTAGACAAATGGTTGATTTAAAGCCCAAAAAAGGAAAACTACTTATTGCTGAGCCAGCGCTAACGGGCGATGTATCTTTTAATAGATCAGTCGTTCTTTTGGCAGAACATAATGAAGAAGGTTCTGTAGGTTTTATTTTGAACAAGCCACTTGATTATAATATCAGTGACTTGGTAACTGAAATACATTCGCCATTTCAGGTCTATAACGGAGGGCCTGTTGAACAAGACAACTTATACTTCATTCATAAAGTACCGCACCTTATTGGAAATAGCATAGAAATATCAAACGGAATCTATTGGGGTGGGGATTTTGAAAAAACCATACAGCTTATAAATGAAAATATTATTTCAGAAGAAGACATCCGTTTCTTTTTAGGCTATTCAGGTTGGTCTTCACTACAGCTTGATGAAGAACTCTCTTCAAAATCTTGGATTGTCGTTAAGAACGAATATGCCACTGAAATTATCAGAAAGTCTTCACATGCTTTTTGGAAAGAAAAAATGGTTGAATTGGGTGGCGATTATTTGATATGGTCGAATGCACCTGAAAACCCTAATTTGAATTAAGACAATCTGGCCGCTGCGTTTAGTTTCCCAATCAAATCTTTAGCTACCACATTGGTAAATTCTTTTTTCCGGTATTTTGTAATTGAACGAATTCCTATAATACTATTCGTCAAAAAGAACTCATCTGCTTTTTGAAGGTCAAATGGAGAAATGGAAGCCTCTTTCAACTCATAGTTTTCAAGTTTTTCTAAAATTTCAATTAACTTTTTTCGCAATATTCCATTAAGGCATCCATCTTGTAACGGCGGTGTAGTAATAGATGAGCCCTTCACAAGAAAGATGTTTCCGTTTAAAAACTCTACTACTTGCTTCTTTTGATTTAATAGGATGCAATTATCATAATCATTTTCCTTGGCGAACACGCTTCCGACAACATTAATGATTTTATTATTGGTTTTTAAAGTGGACATCATATCAGCATTCACATAGAAATCTTTGAATAATTCCACTTCGTAGTCTCCTTCTTCTAAGACATAAAAGGGAGAAGGCAATACATTGGCTTCAATACAAAAGGAAACTTCATTGGTTTCCGGAAGGTACAAGCCGCCATTGTTTCTAAAAACGGTCAATCGAATTCTGGCTGTGGAATTTGACAGGCCATTTGACGTAACGGTTTTTAATATTTCCGCCTCTAAAAATTCCATCGTAAAGCTCATGGGAATCTCCATCCGAAGAATACGCATCGAAGCCATTAGTCTTAGATAATGATCTTCCCAAAAGAAAATCTTATCAGAAGAAACACGAATGGCTTCAAATAGAGAGTCGCCATAGCGTAAACCGCGGTTCTCATGATTGAGGTAGTTCTCACTTTCAGGAATTATGTTCCCATTAAAATTGACACTTTTAATCATAAACAGTCATAAAAAAAGCCTCGAAAAATCAAGACTTAAATTTAATATTATTTGGAATTTTAGATTTATTTTGATCCCAGTTGCTGCTTTAAATCACCAACTTGATTAGTCCAAAGCATTTTCGCTTCTTCTACTTCATCTTCTTCCGCAAAATCAGTAATAAAAAGAGAGACATCTTTTGTTATTTCATCAACAATAATTTTCATTTCGAAATAGCTCTCATCTTCATTTTCTTCCCATGCAAACTTCACAAAATCATCACTCTTCTTTTTGAGCAGCTTTGCATCTTCCTCGGCACCATCCCAGATAAATGTAAACTTCTCTCCACGAGAATTTACATCATCGGCAAACCACTCTGAAAGTCCTGATGGGGTTGCTAAATACTGATAAAGCATTTGGGGAGATGACTGTATCACAAACTCTATTTGAAATTTTATTTTTTCGCTCATTCTAGTTAAGGTATGTACTGGCAATATATATATTTATAAATGATAAAAGAAATCAATCTTCAAGAATATTTTTAGCCATCTAAAGTTGAAGAAGAAATAATTAAACTTTATATTTGCAGCCGTTAAAAAACCATGCCTACGGCAGGCAGGCACCTTTGGCGAGGTAGCTCAGCTGGTTAGAGCGTCGGATTCATAACCCGGAGGCCGTGAGTTCAAGTCTCACTCTCGCTACAATAGAAACCCTTTCAAATTTTTGGAAGGGTTTTTTGTTTTCCTCCTAATTCAATCCTTATCAGATATTGAACTCTAACAACAAAAAATAGATACTTTTTAGATTTGTTATCTTTCATTGTTCTTTAAAACCAACATATCAAATGAAAAGACATATCCTCCTACCAATATTTCTCATAGTTTTCTCGCTTTCCATTGAAGCTCAAAATACATCTTTCAACAAATATGAGGACCTGGTGCAGCTTTTTAAAGATTGGCGCTCCTTTGAAAAACCACCTATAAAAAATGGAGCTCCCGATTATTCCGCAGAAACATTTGAAAAGCGTTGGCCAAAATTCAAAGTGTTACGGAACTGGTTAAAGGAAATAGACACTGTGAACTGGTCAACAGAGAACCAAGTCGACTGGATGCTAGTTTGGGCCGAGATGAATGGCTACGATTTTAATCATCGCGTTCTAAAACCCTGGGTTCGAGATCCTGCATATTACAAAAGTATTTGGACAAGCAGAAGCGATGTTCCTGCCCACGAGGGACCTACCAATCATGCAACTACAGAATTATGGACGTATGCCTTTCCATTGTCGAAAGATGAAAAAAAGCGGTTATTATCTGACTTAGCAATTATTCCTTCCCTTAACGAGCAGGCAAAAATGAACTTAACCGGAAATGCTAGGGAATTATGGATAGCAGGAATCCGAGATATCGAAGGGCAGAGCACTGTGCTTAGAAATTTTAAGGAAAAAGAAGAAGTCAAAAATGATAAGAAAATTGTCGCTGCAGTCAATACGGCAATTGAAGCAACTGATGATTTGGTTACATGGTTGAAGGCAGAAGGAGAAAATAAGACAGGTCCTTCGGGAATTGGAAAAGAAAACTATACGTGGTATTTGCAAAATGTACATTTAGTTCCTTTGACTTGGGATGATGAAGTATTGCTTCTAAAAAGAGAGCTCTCAAGGGCCTGGACTGCTTTAAAGTTGGAAGAGCATCGAAATAGGAAACTTCCTGAGCTTGTTGACGCCGATTCACCTGAAGCCTATGATAAAATGGCAGACCGTGCAGCTAAAAGTCTCATAAATTTCTTAGACCAACAGGAAATCGTAACTGTAAAACCCTATTTTGAACCCGCACTTAGAGAGCATTTAGGGGAATACATCCCCAGAGAAAAACGCAACTTCTTTTACATAGGAGAGCATTATGACCCTAGACCTTTGTACTCTCATTTTTATCATTGGTTCGAATTGGCTCGAATGGATCTTGAACCTCACAAAAGTGAAATAAGAAGGGGTCCTTTACTGTATAATATTTTTGATTCCCGAAATGAAGGTACGGCGACAGCGGTTGAAGAAATGTTTTTGCAGGCTGGTTTATATGATGACAGTCCTAGAAGCAAGGAAATCGTCTATATAATGATTGCGCAACGAGCCGCCAGAGGTTTAGGTTCGCTCTACGCTCATGCCAACGAAATGACAATGGAAGAAGCAGGAAGCATCCACTCAGAATATACTCCGCGCGGCTGGATGAAAACCGAAAAAGAACTATTAATTTTTGAACAGCATCTCTACCTACGTCAACCTGGTTATGGCACCAGTTATATCACAGGGAAATATCTATTGGAAAATACAATAGCGGAATACGCTAAAATGAAAGAGTCTCAAAATAAAGATTTTGTTACGCGTGAGTTCTTCGACATCCTAAATAGCATTGGAAATATTCCTATTTCCTTGGGGCACTGGCAAATGACAGGAAGTAGAGCTCATCTTGAGTATCTGAAGAACTAAGTACTTGAAATATTGGAAGGTACAATCTTAAAATATTGCTAAGAATAATGTTGGGATTAGAGGATGCCGTAATTATTTATTATTTTTAATACAAAGACCAAAATCATGAAAAAGACGATAGCCATACTTTTACTTGTTTCTGGCACATTGGCATTTGCGCAGCAATCACCAAGCTCAGTTCCAAGTAAAGATATATTTAATTATCATTTAGAATCGCCAAATAAACCGAAGTACAGTTTAAAAATGACCCCCTTTAAATTGGAGGATTTTATACAAAACACCAATACATTATCTGAATTCCTTCGAAAGTCAAACAGTGAGCGCGAAAAACCGGCGAACAACATGCCCATTTTTGTACCTGGAGGAAAGTTTTTTCTAGAAATATATAAAGTAGATGATGATATAGATCACAAGCTCAAGATTTTTGATTTAGAAAAATCAAAGTACAATTCAAGAAAACTAGGTTAGGGTTTAAACCATACCTAAAAAGTCGTCTTCAGAAATAATCTGCACACCCAAAGTTTCCGCCTTAGTTCGTTTACTTGGTCCCATTTTATCGCCAGCAACAAGAAATGAAGTTTTTGAAGATACGGAAGACCCAACTTTGCCCCCGTTATCTTCTATCAGTTTTTTAAGCTCATCCCGACTCACTTTTTCAAAAACACCTGAAACAACAAAAGTTTGTCCTTTTAGTTTCTCTGTTTGGTTTTCTAACTTTTCTGCGGATAATTCAAACTTAACGCCGTAGCCTTTTAATCGGGATACTATTGCTCTGTTATTTTCATTTTGAAAGAACTCCACCACACTCTTGGCAATACGTTCGCCAATCTCGTCAACAGCAGTAAGTTCTTCCTCGGATGCTGCCATCAAGGCATCAATATTTTTGTAAGCCTTGGCTAATTTCTTAGCAACGGTTTCTCCAACAAAACGAATCCCTAAAGCGAACATTACCCGTTCAAAAGGAATCTTGACCGATTCAGCTACGCCATTTACCAGATTTTCGGCAGACTTCTCGGCCATTCGTTCTAAAGGCATCACTTGCTCTTTTGTAAGGGTATAAAGGTCGGCGTAATTGGTAATAAGTCCTTCTTGAAAAAGAAGCGTAACTGTTTCACTGCCCATTCCCTCAATGTCCATAGCTTTTCTAGAAATATAGTGTTGAATCCTTCCAGTAATCTGCACGGGACAACCATAGTAATTAGTGCAATAATGTTTTGCATCCCCTTCAGTACGCACTAACTCTGTGTGACATTCAGGACAATGGTCAATATATTTGGTAGGCTCCGAATTTTGAGAGCGTTTACTAAAATCTACTCCAATGATCTTGGGGATAATCTCCCCTCCCTTTTCTACAAAAACGGTATCTCCCTCTCTAATATCGAACTTAACAATTTGGTCGGCATTGTGAAGCGAAGCTCTTTTGACTGTTGTACCGGCCAGTAAAACAGGTTCTAAATTGGCAACAGGAGTAATTGCTCCAGTACGCCCAACTTGGTAAGTAATCTGATTCAAAATAGTAGAAACCTGCTCAGCTTTAAATTTATAAGCCATCGCCCATCTAGGGGATTTTGAAGTATGACCCAATTCATCTTGTTGTTGTAAACTATTTACTTTAATAACTACTCCATCTGTTTCATAGGGAAGGTCATGCCGATGCACATCCCAATGTTCTACAAACTTCATTACTTCATCCGTTGTTTTGCATAACTTGGCTACGGTAGGGACCTTAAATCCCCAATCACGGGCTTTATCAAGCATTTGCCATTGTGAGGTGATTCCTGTTTTTTGACCTACGATTCCGTATAACAAACAATCCAAAGGGCGTTTGGCAACAGCAGCACTGTCTTGCAGTTTTAAACTTCCAGAAGCTGTATTTCTAGGATTCATATAGGGTTCTTCCCCATTCGCAACGCGTTCCGCGTTCATCTTCGCAAAACCTTCAAAAGGCAAAACAATCTCTCCGCGAATATCAAACTTTGGCGGATAATCACCTGTAAGTTGCAATGGTACTGAGTTGATGGTTTTGATATTGGTAGTAACATTGTCTCCTTGAAACCCATCTCCTCGTGTAACTGCTCTCACTAACTGGCCCTCTTCATAGGTAAGACTTATCGAAGCACCATCATATTTTAGCTCGCAAGTAAATTCTACTTCAACATCTCCCAAACCTCTTTGAATTCGCTTTTCCCAGTCTTCTAAATCTTCTTTGGAATAGGAATTATCCAGGGAGTACATGCGCTGTTCATGTGCTACCGTCTCGAAATTTTTGGTTACCATGCCCCCAACTCGCAAAGTTGGTGAAGTTGGGTCATGAAACTCTGGATGCTTTGCTTCCAAATCTTGCAACTCCATTAACATCATATCAAAGTCGTAATCTGATATGATCGGATTGTCCAGAACATAATAATTGTGATTATGTTCTCGGAGTTCTTTTCTTAGGGATTCTATTTGTTGTTGTATTTCCATTTAACACTGTTCTTCTTTATAAACTGGGAAATGTATTGTAATAACCATTCTTAAGAATACACCCCACTTTCGGCACCCCTCTCAAGAGGGGAAATATTAAAGTTGTTCTTTTTTTATCCATTTGGGAACCGGTAGGGGTTTGTAACTTTTCATTTGACTTAACAAACCTTCAATTGTTTCATCTACCAAAATCATATCGTAATTTTCTTTTTTGACAAAACCCTGGTCAACCATTTTTGCCAGCATATTCATGAGTTCTGTATAAAATCCATTGGTGTTTAAAATGCCAATTGGATATTGATGCAAACCCAGCTGTGCCCAAGTCAGCATTTCGAAAAATTCTTCTAAAGTCCCGTAACCTCCTGCAAGCATAATAATGCCATCAGAAAGTTCGTGCATTTTGAGTTTTCGTTCATGCATATCTTGGGTTACAATTAACTCGGTTAATTCCGTATGAAAGACCTCCCGGATTTTTAAAAAATCTGGAATCACTCCGATTACTTTTCCATCAGCTTCTAAAGCACCCTTTGCAATGGAGCCCATTACCCCAATTTTTGCGCCTCCGTAAACCAAAGTGATATCTTGTTCAGCTAAGGTTTTGCCCAGGGCGTACCCTTGCCGAACGTATTCGGGTTTAGTTCCTTCACTGCTTCCGCAGAATACTACGATACTATTCATAAATATTATATTACAATGTCCTTCACCGCAGTCCCTGTTATCTTAATTTTTCCACCGAAAGGAAGCGCTTCTGCTTGATATATTGTCCGAGCAGGCCTTTTGCTCTCTGGGAAAAGCTTCATAAATATGGTATTTACAGCTGGTAAATCTTTTAAATCGTCAAATGCAATGTCAATAAAAACAACGTCATCTTTGCCAAAATCAGCATGAGTCAGCGCAGCAAAAAAGTTTGAGAAAGCCAGTTCAGTTTCTCTTTGAATTGAGTCTTCAACATAGATTCCATCTGCGTTAACAGATAGTTGCCCGCTAACAAAACACATATTATTTACCACTACCGCATGACTTATCGGATTACTCCAATTGGGCAAACCCTCACCTTTAACAATATATTTTTTAATTGACATTACTTTCTATTTAATCCTAGCAATTCTTAAAACCCAGACACACTTCAACTCGGCTACTGCTATCCCAGCGTCGCCCTCAACATTCGGTCATTACCAAGCATATCTTTTCGCAGCTCAATTTCTGAAAAATTATGGTCTCTCAAAAGCTGTTTTGTTTCTTTTCCTAAATATTGATTGATTTCAAAAAATAGTGTTCCACTTTCTTTCAGATTTTTGACCGCAAACTCTGTAATCGTTTTATAAAATAGCAAAGGGTTGTCATCAGAAACAAATAAGGCCAAACGAGGTTCATGTTCCAAAACATTCTTCTGCATTTCTTTTTTCTCTAGTTCTCGCACATACGGAGGATTTGAAACGATAATATCAAACTCCGTGTCCAATGATTCTAATTCTAGAATATCCCTTCTTAAAAACGTGACATTCACTTTATTTAAGCTTGCATTTTGTTTGGCGACTTCTAGGGCCTCCTCTGAAACGTCCAAAGCATAAACTATTGCTTCCGGCAGATTCTTAGCTAGAGAAATTGCAATACAACCACTCCCCGTTCCGATATCAAGTATTTCTAGGGGTTTTCCACCTTGTACCTTGTGCTTCGCACTTTGCACTTCATCAACAATCCAATGAACTAGTTCTTCAGTTTCAGGTCTTGGAATGAGAACATCCGAAGTAACAGCAAATTCCATCTCCATAAAATGAGCTTCACCTATAATATGTTGAATGGGCTCTTGTAATTTCAATCTACTAAGAGCATTAAATAAAGGTGTCTCTTCATCCTTTGAAACTATCAAGTTAGGCTCCATTGCCAAAACGAAACGTTCTAACTTCAATTGGTCTTCAATCAACATATAGAAGAAACTATCCACTTCTTCTTTAGGGTAAAGCGAATCAAGTTCTGTGTGGAATATTTTTTTTATTTCCCGAAGAAGCATTCTTTAAATAGTAATCAGTTGGCTGTAAAAGTTCGCAGAAAAAAGTCGATTTTTGCATGGTGAAGATACACAGAAAATACATGTCTCGTTGTATTGAAATCGCCCAAAACGGATTAGGAAGCACGGCTCCAAATCCGATGGTGGGCGCGGTTATCGTTCATAATGGTAGTATTATTGGTGAGGGTTTCACAAGTCCCTATGGAGGCGCTCATGCAGAAGTCAATGCGATTCAATCGGTTACGGACACATCACTTTTAAAAGAGGCTACTTTATATGTCACTCTTGAGCCTTGTTCCCATTTTGGCAAGACACCACCTTGTGCAGATTTAATTATCGAACATAGAATTCCGGAAGTTGTTATTGGAATTCTTGACCCTCATGAAAAAGTGGCCGGCAGAGGAATTCTAAAATTAAAAGAGGGCGGTTGCGAAGTGATTTCAGGAATACTGGAAAAAAAATGTCGAGAACACCACAAACGCTTTTTAACCTTCCATGAAAAAAAAAGCCCCTATATAATATTAAAATGGGCCGAGACTTTAGATGGATTTATCGCTCCGTCTAAAATTGAACGTAAAGAAAATCCTGAACCTTATTGGATAACGAATTCGTACTCACGTCAAATGGTGCATCAATGGCGTGCTGAAGAGCAGACAATTTTAGTTGGGACGAATACCGTTTTGGAAGACAACCCTAAATTAGATGTGCGTCAATGGGAAGGTAAAAATCCATTGCGGATAATTCTAGACCGTAACTTAAAAATCAAAGATGGTTATCATGTTTTGGATGGAAGCATTCCTACTTTGATTCTGACTGAAGTAACAGATACATCTAAATACCTCAAAGGAATTGAGTATAGACTGATAGATTTTTCAAAAGATATTGCACCGCAAATCTCCACTGCCCTATGGGAAATGAATCTCCACAGTGTTCTAATTGAAGGCGGCTCAAAAACATTACAGACCTTTATTGATGCCGGTTTATGGGACGAAGCAAGAGTTTTTACAGGAAATACATCTTTCAAAGAAGGAATAAAAGCCCCAGAGTTTTCGGGAAAGCTCATCAGCTCTAGAAAAATAGAAAATGACCATTTAAAAATCTATTGCAATGATTAAAAACATCATCTTCGATTTCGGAGATATTTTTATAAATCTTGATAAGGAAATTATTTTTCGGGAGATTGAACGCTTTGGTGGTAATCCCGTTTTGAGTCCAGAAGTCATTGCTATTAATATGGATTATGAAGTCGGCAAAATTTCTTCTGAGGATTTTGTATCGCAATTAGGGAAAGTATATCCTACAGCTTCTTCCGAAGATATTAAAGGCATATGGAATGGGATGTTACTTGATTTTCCGGATAAGCGTTTGGAGTTTGTAGAAGCCATGGCAGAGGAAAACAACTATCGTCTGTTTCTCTTGAGTAATACGAATGCCCTACATATCGAGGAAGTAGAAGAAAAAATGGGAAACGAAAAGTTCAATCGGTTTCGAAATTCCTTTGAAAAATTCTACTTATCCCATGAGATTCATTTGAGAAAGCCCAATGCCGACATCTACAATTTCGTATTGCAGGAAAATGGATTAAAAGCAGAAGAAACTTTCTTCATTGATGACACCAAAGAAAATACGGATGCGGCTGAAAAGCTCACTATCAAATGCTGGAATCTTCAAGTTGGCAAAGAAGATATCACACAGTTAAAATCCAAATTGTAGTATGCTCGACCTTGCTTTAAGCGTTCTTTTTTCGAGTTTAATCTTTGTGATTTTCAAGCTTTTCTCAGTCTACAAAATAGAAACACTTTACGCAATTATCACAAATTACGTGGTGGCTTGTACCGTTGGCCTGCTCTTTTATGAAGGAGCAACCGGCTTAGTTGAAATTCCAGAAAAACCATGGTTCTGGGGAACCTTTGCGCTTGGTTTCCTTTTCATTATTGTTTTCAACTTAATGGCAGCAACCTCACAGCGTTTGGGAGTGTCGGTGGCTTCGGTGGCAACAAAAATGTCTTTGGTGATTCCTGTCTTGGTCGGTGTGTTTCTTTATAAGGAAGAACTGGGCATCATTAAAGTAACAGGAATTCTTTTGGCATTAGCTGCGGTTTACTTCGCATCGGTTAAGGAGAAATCCACAGTATTCAAAAGTGCTTCCCTCCTTTTGCCATTTTTAACCTTTATGGGTTCAGGACTTATTGATGCGTCCCTTGGCTATTTTCAAAAGGAATTTATAGCTCCGGCAGAATTACCCATATTTTCAGCTACTGTTTTTGCTACTGCTACTTTTGCGGGAGTGCTAATAATACTCTTAAAATCCATTAAAAAGCCTATAAAAGTTAACTTACGTAATGTCTTAGGGGGAATTTGTCTTGGTATCCCAAATTACTTTTCCATTTTCTTCCTGATGCGTGCTCTTCAGAATGATACCTTAAACAGTGCATCCATATTTACAATTAACAATGTCGCCATTGTGATGTTCTCTACTTTGCTCGGCATTCTCTTGTTCAAGGAAAAAATAAGCGCGAAGAATTGGGGAGGCATCGGTTTGGCCATTCTAAGTATTATTTTAGTCGCTCTGTTTTAATGGACAAGCTTTCTGATACATATCGCACACTTTCAAAACCATCGGAAGAAATCCTGTTTAAGGAAAAGAAGAGTAAGTTCTTCGGATATGCTTTTCCTATTCAAAACGAAGATGAGGTAAAACCGATTATTGAATCCCTTCGTAAAAAACATCACACAGCCGGTCACGTATGTTATGCTTGGCAACTTGGAACCGAGCAAATACGTTATCGTGCTAATGACGATGGGGAACCGAACAACTCAGCTGGACAACCCATATATGGACAAATACAAGCATTTGACCTAACAAATGTTTTAGTTGCCGTTGCAAGAATCTTTGGCGGAACAAAATTAGGAGTTGGTGGACTTATAGCTGCTTACCGGACGGGAGCGCAACTAGCTTTAGAAAATGCAGACATTATAGAAAAGACCCTTGAAAAGCAATTCCAGCTAACTTTTGGATACGATGATATGGATAAGGTAATGCGCATTATCAAACAAAAAAGATTTACAATCGTATCTCAGCAATTAGAAATGAATTGTAGATTAATCGTTTCTGTAAGAAAAAGCGAAACCGATAGATTCCAAGACTTTTTCCAAATACTTCACAAAGTGCAGCTCAAACAAATCTCCTAAGATTGATTTTCGGCAATCGTATCTAGCAAATATTGGGGGCATCTGACGGGGCGATTTCGTTCCATATCCATAAAAACCAGAACTACCGTTGCATCGGCTAAAATTTCACGGGCTTCATTGTAGATTTCAAAATCAAATTCAATCTTTACCGAAGGCATTTTTCTTAATATCGTTTTTACGGTAATCAGGTCATCGTAGACTGCTGGTTTTTTATAATTTACATGCAATGAGATTACTGGCAACATAATACCGTTTTCTTCCATATTTTTGTAAGAAATTCCCATTCCTCTTAACCACTCTACTCTACCCATCTCCATATATTGGGCATAGTTTCCATGATAGACCACACCCATTTGGTCAGTTTCACCATACCGTACTCGAAAAGAAATTTCGTTAAAATTCATGCTTTATGTGATAAAAAATGATACATTTAAAGAGGTCGTGAAATGGGCTCGTGAACATGAGAAAAAAAAAGCGAAAATTCAATACCATTTCATTTTTTTTTTAGCTTTTTTGTTCACATATTTGCTCAACCAGAAAATGCGGTTTGCTCCAGCCAACTTTTCAACCTACTAGACGAATCACTAACCATCAAATAAGAGAAGTTTTAGAATGAGTGTAACTGCTAATTCCGTTTGGAACAATTGTTTGGCGTTTATCAAAGATAACATCCAACCGCAGGCATTCAAAACATGGTTTGAGCCTATCAAGCCAGTAAAGCTTTCTGAAAATGCATTGAGCATTCAAGTACCTAGCAAATTTTTTTACGAGTGGCTCGAAGAGCATTATGTGAAACTGCTGAAGGTCGCGCTCACAAAAGAATTAGGTGAAACAGCAAAGTTGGTCTATATTATTCGTATGGAGAATACCTATGGCAACAAAGAGCCTTTCACTGAAAAGATTCCGAGTTCCAATAGAGGCAACTTGTTTCCTCAAGAAATGGATGTTCCTATCAAATCGAAGAACCCTGAATTGCGTAATCCTTTTGTGATTCCTGGTATTCGAAATATAAAAATTGAATCTCAATTAAATCCGAACTATAATTTTGATAATTTCCTTGAAGGTGATTCCAATCGTTTGGCGCGTTCCGCCGGAATGGCTGTTGCCAACAAACCTGGAGGTACTTCTTTCAACCCACTACTAGTTTTTGGTGGTGTAGGATTAGGGAAAACCCATTTAGCTCATGCTATTGGTGTTGAGATAAAAGACAAATATCCCGAAAGGACCGTTCTTTATATCTCTGCGGAAAAGTTTACACAGCAGTATATTGAATCTGTAAAGAAAAATACACGAAATGATTTTATTCATTTCTATCAACTCATTGATGTTTTGATTATTGATGATGTTCAATTCCTTTCCGGAAAATCGGGAACACAAGATGTTTTCTTCCATATTTTCAATCATTTGCACCAAAATGGAAAGCAAGTTATCTTGACTTCTGACAAGGCACCGGTTGATATGCAGGATATTGAGCAACGCCTATTGTCTCGTTTCAAATGGGGATTATCAGCGGAATTACAAAATCCAGATTACGAAACAAGAATCTCCATCTTAAAGAATAAACTATATCGTGATGGTGTTGAGATGCCTGAGGATATTATTGAATATGTTGCCAAACACATTAAGACAAACATTCGCGAACTAGAAGGTGCTATTATTTCATTAATTGCTCAGTCCTCTTTCAATAAGAAGGAAGTTACTTTGGAATTAGCTCAACAAGTAGTTGAGAAGTTTGTCAAGAATACCAAACGTGAAGTTTCTATCGATTATATTCAAAAAGTAGTTTCAGACTATTTCGAAATGGATGTGGCCACACTTCAATCGAAGACTAGAAAAAGGCATATTGTACAGGCACGTCAATTGGCTATGTTCTTTGCCAAGAAATTCACCAAAGCATCTTTGGCGAGTATTGGCTCTCAAATTGGAAAAAGAGATCACGCTACGGTATTACACGCTTGTAAGACGGTTGATAATCTTGCGGAAACCGATAAGCAGTTCCGTAAGTACATTGAAGATCTTACCAAAAAATTCTCCTAATCATATATGATTACTAAGGTTTTAATGGTTTGCCTCGGAAATATCTGTAGGTCTCCATTGGCCGAAGGTGTTTTACAGAGTAAGGTCGACTCTGAAAAAGTTTTTGTGGATTCCGCAGGAACAGCAGGTTATCATATTGGTAATCAACCTGATAAAAGAAGTATCGCAGTAGCCAGAAAATATGGCCTTGATATTTCACAGCAACGTTGTCGTAAATTCGATGTTCAAGATTTTACAAACTTTGACAGGATTTTTGTCATGGACCAAAGCAATTATGAAAATGTAATCGCTCAAACAAAAAATGAAGCAGAGAAAGACAAAGTAAGACTCTTGCTAAGCGAAGGTGATTCAACTATAATAGAAGTACCAGACCCTTATTACGGAGGAGAAGACGGATTCGAATCCGTTTTTCAAATGATAGACAATGCTTGCGAGGCAATTGCAGCGGAATTGGATACAAAATAGATTTATGGCGAACGAAGCAAAGCAAAAAGGTAAATTGTATTTAATCCCTACCACTTTGGGGGACACGGCTCCTTTAGAAGTACTGCCCATTTCCATAAAAAGAGCTATCGAAAATATTGATTACTATATTGTAGAAAACGAAAAGACAGCTCGAAAATCTATCAAACAAATTAGTTCTGGTAAATCACAACCCAAATTACAGATCGAAGTATTAAATAAATACACCGAGGCGCAAGCCATTCCCGGATTTTTACAACCTTGTTTAGATGGTCATGATATAGGCATTCTATCCGAAGCTGGTTGCCCCGGTATTGCTGATCCGGGTGCTGATGTTGTGAAAGTTGCTCATGAGAAAGGCATACAAGTAGTTCCTTTAGTTGGCCCCTCTTCTATTTTTCT
Source organism: uncultured Flavobacteriaceae bacterium (assembly GCA_947500435.1). Classification (GTDB taxonomy): domain Bacteria; phylum Bacteroidota; class Bacteroidia; order Flavobacteriales; family Flavobacteriaceae; genus Maribacter_C. Next base: position 446,492 of record CANMRV010000005.1, on the reverse strand, counting down.
TGCCTTAATGGCAAGTGGAATGAATGGCCAGAACTTTGCATTTAAAGGCTACTTGCCCATTGATTCGGCAGACCGCAAGAAAGTCATCAAACAAATGGAGAAAATTTCCATAGATCAAGAACAGACTCAAATCTGTATTGAAACTCCCTATAGAAATGATAAACTATTGGCAGAAATGCTAAAAACACTTTCAAATCAAACCTTGCTTTGCGTGGCCTGTGATATTACACTATCCACGGAATACATTGCAACAAAAACAGTTTCAGACTGGAAAAAGACTCCTCTAGATTTACACAAAAGGCCAGCTATATTTATTATTCAGGGATAAAACAGTTGGCAGTTTGTAATACAGCTACTATTATTTACTCAAAAAATAAGCCCCAGCGTTTCCGCTGAGGCCTACCATCTTCATATATACACAGTACTATTAAATCTTTGAAACTTTTGGATTTCGCTTTGGCAGAACATCAGAAACATCATAACCTGAAAACTTCTTTATATACTTCGCAATGCTTGTTCCGTAAGTATCTTTGACGTCATACCTTCCATAAGAGCGCAAGTACTTTTTCACATTTCCTGCTCCAGCTAAATGCGCTGCTGCAAGCATACCTGACTCCGTAACTTGAGTTCCTTTGATTTTTTTACCTTCAAATCGTTTGATATCCCTTCTAAGAATCCATTTGTTGCGGGCTATATTCGTCTGAAAAACTTCTTCCTGCAATGCCGGGTCATTTAAAAAATTGGTAGCATCATGTACCCCCATTAATTGAAGGGTGCCGATTCCAAATTGATATTTTCCTAAATACCCTAAGGTGTTTATAGAAAAATAATTTCCACTTGATTCTTTAAAAGCCAAAGCTTCCTTAAAGCCGATATAAGAGCTTCCTATAAAAGGAGGCGCAACAATAGCAGTGCTAAAAACGGTTCTGTTTTTGGGAAACAAAACTTCAGTAGGTTCTGTTACTTTAAGAGCTTCAGGCACTTTCACCTCCTTGGGCATAAATGCAAAACTCAACAAAATACAGGTAACAATTAGGGGACTCGCAAAACGCATCCACTTCTTCATCACATAGGTTTTCTTAAGACTTACAGCAGAATTGGGGCTTGCTTAAATTTCTCTTTACAAAGATATTGTGCCCACGAACTATCTCATGACAAGGCTTTGTTAAAAAGTCCTAAATTTAGTTAAGAGGGTGTAAAATATGGATGAGTTGCTTATCTATTGATATTTTGCTCATTTATCCACCGGATGTATTGCACCTTATTTTGGTTATGTTGCGCCCCTGTTTTCGCGAATTTGTGATATCCGAAGTTTTCGACATTGGCGACCATATAGATATAATCGTGCTTTTCGGCGTTCAATACCGCATCGACTGCAGAAATATCAGGCATTGTTATCGGTCCCGGGGGTACTCCCCTGTATTTATAGGTATTGTAGGGAGAATCAAGTTCCAAATCTGCATACAAAACCCTTTTGATAACTAGATTAAAATTGTTCTGATGCTTTTTCATGGCGTAAATTACCGTGGGATCGGCTTGGAGCAACATTCCTTTTCTTATTCTATTCAAATACAGTCCTGCTACACGTGGCCGTTCGTCAATTTTTGCTGTTTCTTTGTGAACTATTGCTGCTAATGACACAACTTCAGAAGGATCTAGTTTCAAGGCCTTTGCCTTGGCCGTACGGTCATCGTTCCAAAATCGATGGTATTCCTTTAGCATACGATCCCTAAACTTTGTCGCAGAAGTATTCCAAAAAAATTCGTAACTATTCGGAATATACATTACCATCTGCGTATCGGCATCAAACCCGTTCTCCTTTAAAAATTCTTCATCTTGAAATGCCTGCAATAAGGTCAAACTATCCGGTTCTATTTGAGAAGCAATCCTTCCGGCTAGGTTTGCTAGCCTTTCTTGATTATTAAAAGCAACTTTAACCGGAATGTTATTACTTCGTAGGGAATTCACAATATCATTGTTGTTCATTCCTTTGCGAATACTATATTTACCCGCTTTGACATTGCTGGAGTATCCCTTTTTATCTGCAATTTGAACAAAGGTGTCCATATCTTTCAACAAGGGCTCTAAGGAACTTTTTACATCCTCAAAAGTGTCATCCGAACGAATATAAAGGATAGCTTCATCATTATTAAAAGCGGTATTTGCATTGAAAATAGCTCCATATACATTGTATGCGAAAATTCCGCCAATAACAAGGCCTGCCAATACTAGTATTAGTAAAATTCTTTTGATGTACATTACTTCTTTATTTTTTGAAATAAAATCTCGTTTTTATAACTCCCATTAACTAAAATCCAATCTTTTTTAACCCCTACTTTTTCAAATCCAAGTTTTTCAAAAAGATGAATACTGGCTTCATTATCTTCAGCGACATTGGCAAAAATTTGATGAAGGTTCAAGGTGAAAAATACATAATCCATTAAAATTTTAATTGACTCATTACCAATTCCTTGATTTCTACTATTTAAATCTTTAATTACAATACCCAAGCCCGCTCTGTTGTTTTTGGGGTCAAAGTCAAAAAGGTCAATGAGGCCAACTACTTTCCCCTCCAAATTACAAATACATAAACGCAATTGCTTTACATCATATATATCACGATGCGCGTTGTCTAAATACATTTGCAATACGTGTTTTGAATACGGAGTTGTCGTACCACTTATCTCCCAAATAGAAGTATCGTTCTCAAGCTCATAAAGAAACTGTAAGTCATCAGGTTCTATAGCTCTTAAATATATACGTTCACCCTTTAACTTTAACATTCTATTTCTCCTTTAAAAACTTGCTTTGCAGGACCTACCAAATGGACATTCTTGTAGCCATTTACAGATTCAAAATGAACCGCTAACGGACCACCTTCAGTTTCTATATGGACTTGATTTTGGTTCGTTTTCCCTGCATTATGCATTGCAATTGCAACTGCTGTCACCCCTGTTCCGCAGGATAAGGTTTCATCCTCAACACCCCGCTCATAAGTTCTAACGGCAAATGAAGCATCCGTTCTTTGCTCTACAAAGTTAATATTGCTTCCAGATTCCCCGTAAACGCCATAGCGAAGTTTAGCCCCTTCCTTTTGTACATTAAAGTCTTTTAGGTTTTCAACTAGTTGCACGTGATGTGGAGACCCAGTATCCAGGAAAAAAGAATTTGGTTTTGTTTTCACTTCCGAAACATCCATCATTTGAAGACTTACTATTCCATTTTCGATGGTAGCCGTATGCTTTCCATCAATAGCATTGAAAGTACATTCGTTCTCAATAATTCCTAGGAATTGAGCAAAAGATACTAGACATCTACCACCGTTTCCGCACATGGTACTTGTATTTCCATCCGAATTAAAATAGACCATTTTAAAATCTAATTCATTGTCATTCTCCAACAAAATCAGGCCATCAGCACCTACACCAAACTTTCGATTACATAGTGAGGCTACGAGCGCTGTATTTTCTTTCGGAAAAATCAAGTTCCGATTATCTATCATAACGAAGTCATTACCCGTACCTTGATATTTAAAAAAAGTAATCTGCATAAGCTTTGAATCGATGGTAAAGATATAATTTTATTAAGGTTTTTTTGGCAGTTAAAAAGTCGTTAAAGGAACAAAGCAGAAAACCTCTTTTTTATATTTTTGGGTCATAACCATAAATTAGTACAAATCAAATATGAAGAAAATTGGAAGTTTGTTATTGGTCTCCATTTTTGCGGGTGCCATAACCTTAGGAGCCTATAAATTGTTTTTTGAAAATTCTAAGTATGCAATAATTGATTCGCAAGACAATGGAACTGTTTTCAACACCAGCACTACCCCCACCTCCGCAAAGGGTTCTGGTATTAACGAAATTGATTTTACAGTAGCTGCTGAGAACACAGTAAATGCAGTAGTTCATGTCAAGAATGTCACTAAGGGCCGTGGCACAAGTAGCCCATGGGATTTCTTCTACGGATCAGGCGAATCAAGACAAAGAGCCCAGGTAGGTTCGGGTTCAGGAGTTATTATTTCATCGGATGGATACATAGTTACCAACAATCACGTGGTGGCTAAAGCAGATCAGTTACAGGTTACCTTGAATAACAATAAAACTTACGATGCTGAACTTGTCGGGGCTGACCCAAATACAGACATTGCTTTGCTCAAAATTGAAACTGAAGGCAAGCTTCCTTATTTGGCTTTTGGGGATTCTGATAACACTAAAATTGGAGAATGGGTTCTTGCTGTCGGAAATCCATTTAACCTAACTTCTACGGTGACCGCCGGAATTGTGAGTGCGAAAGCAAGAAATTTAGATCCAAGTAGAAGTCAATCATTCATTCAAACGGATGCCGCGGTAAACCCAGGAAACAGTGGTGGTGCCCTAGTAAATACAAATGGAGATCTAGTTGGAATAAATACAGCAATCTCCTCACAAACGGGATCATATGTCGGATATTCCTTTGCGGTGCCTAGCAACATTGCAAAAAAGATTGTCGAAGATATTATGGAGTACGGCTCTATTCAAAAAGGAATTCTAGGAATCAATGCTGTTAATGTCAAAACCCCTTACGCTATTGAGAAAGGTCTAAATGAAATACAAGGAGTATACGTTTCGGGTGTTGAAGAGGGTTCTGGGGCCGAAGATGCTAAACTTCAAGAGGGCGATATCATTAAGAAAGTAGATAATATCTCAGTTAGTAAATTTCCAGATTTAACAGGGTATCTTTCTACCAAACGACCTAAAGACATTGTTGATGTAACCATTGAAAGGGATGGTGAGCAATTTGTGGTTCCTGTTACTTTGAAGGAGAGGCAAACACTTGTTGTACCGGTAATGGGGCTTGAAGTTCGAAATCTTTCCAAAGATGACAGGAAAAAATTCGATACAAAGAAAGGTGTCAAAATTGTGGGCGTACCAGAAACCTACAGAGGGTATGGATTAGAAGGCAAGGTCTTACTTTCAGTTGATGATGAGGAAATAGAGGATATTCAAGATGCAAAAAACCTTTTTGGTCAGATTTCTAAATATGGCAAAACCAGCATTACGATGATTGACGAAAATGGAGAACGAGAAAGATTGATTTTTCAATAGCACAATATAGCATTCTTAAAAAACACCCCAGTTGGGGTGTTTTTTTTGCGAATAATTGAAGTAATCGTATTTGGAATATATATTTTTGCAAAAATTAAATCACAACACCCTTCATGCCTAATTCAAAATCGTACGAAAAAGAGCTGGCTTTTCAAGCCGACAGAAGAAAAGCAACAACCGAATTTATTAAGATTACCAGTGATCTTTGGTATGATAAATCGATTGAGGTCGTTCTTTTTAAAAATCAGATTATCGATAAAAATGTAAGTGACATTATTCATTTGCATGAATATGCCGGCGAGTTTGTTCAGAAGCCCATTTCAATATTTGATTCCGTAGAAATTTTAAGGGCCATAAATGATATTCCATTGCCTCCGTCTAAGTTGGATATCGGAAAGTTGACCTACGAGTATCATACAGACGAGAACAATTTCAATGATGCCAAGGCCTTTGTATTGACAAAGCTTAAAAATGCCAACGAATCTGAAGAAATAGTGCCTAGAGATGTGGTACTATATGGTTTTGGACGAATAGGGAGATTACTTGCAAGGGAGCTTATGGCTAAAACGGGAAAAGGCAACCAGTTGCGATTAAGAGCCATAGTTACAAGAGGTGAAAGCAATGCTGATATTCTTGAAAAAAGAGCAAACTTATTGCGAACCGATTCCGTTCATGGCAAGTTTATGGGTACCGTTGATATTGATGTCAAAAAGAGTGCCTTGCTTATTAATGGTACAACAGTTCATGTAATTAATGCTGCTAAACCAGAAGATATAGATTATACCAAATACGGTATTTCGAATGCTCTCGTAATTGATAACACAGGGGCATTTAGAGATAAAAAGGAGTTAAGTAGACATTTAAAGTCCAAAGGAACTTCGCATGTCTTATTGACTGCTCCAGGAAAAGAAGTGCCAAATATCGTACACGGAGTAAATCATACCGAACACGACCCCGATACAACAAAAATATTCTCCGCAGCATCTTGTACAACAAATGCCATTACTCCTATATTAAAGGTAGTTGAAGATTCTTTGGGGATTAAAAAAGGACACTTAGAAACCATTCATGCATACACCAATGACCAAAATTTGGTAGATAATATGCATGGAAAATACCGTCGTGGTAGAGCTGCAGCCCTGAATATGGTGATTACGGAAACCGGCGCTGGTCAAGCAGTTGCAAAGGCACTTCCTGCTTTGAAAGGAAAATTGACTTCTAATGCGATTCGAGTCCCTGTACCCAATGGATCGCTCGCCATTTTAAATTTAGAAATTGAGAGCAAAACATCTCTTGATGGGATAAACACTATTCTTAAGAAATATGCTCTTGAAGGAGATTTGGTAGAGCAAATAAAATATTCATTGAGTAAAGAGATGGTTTCTTCAGATATTGTGGGTACATCGGCGCCAGCAATCTACGATAGCAAGGCGACAATTATAGAAAAGGGTGGGAAAAACATTATCCTTTACATCTGGTATGACAATGAGTATGGGTATTCACATCAAGTTATAAGGCTAGCGAAATACATAGCAAAAGTAAGAAGGTTCACGTATTATTAGGATTTAGAATTGAAAAAAAATAATTCGGCTAGTCCCTTTCCGTAGGTTCTATCGTATATGTGTTAACATTTTTTTTCTTAATTAATAATATTGAATTACTTTTGGGTTCCCCTAACACAATTTTAACCTCAAGACTTACGTACATGAAAAGGTTTAGAACACTAATCATAATTATATCTGTATTTGCCGTAGGGTCAATATCTGCCCAGGAAACTGCAACAGGATCCGAGCTATCTTTGGACAAAGGACCCATAACCAGCCAATTTGATTTCATATATAAAAAATCAGGAAACTACAGAGCTGATGGTAAAAAATATGAGGTGGTTCGGACAATTTCATTGGATAAACTTCGCCAAAATGTATTGGATAGTTTAAAAGGATTCAACCAAAAAATTGCTCAGCTAAATACGACCATATCGGGTCATGAATCTACAATTTCGTCCCTGAATGGGAAACTAGAAGAAACAACCAATAATCTTGCTGGGGTTACAGAAGAAAAAGACAGTATGTCTTTCTTGGGTATTTTAGTATCTAAAGCAACTTACAATACTATATTATGGTCCGTGATTTTCGGACTTTTAGGCTTGATGCTCTTCTTCATGTATAAATTTAGAAGGAGTAATATACTCACTCAAGAAGCCAAAACATCACTTTCTGAGGTTGAAGAAGAATACGAAGATCATCGACGTAGAGCTTTGGAAAGAGAACAAAAAATTAGTAGGCAACTGCAAGACGAGATAAACAAATACAAAAAATCAAAATAATTTAAAAAGCTCCGAGAGGAGCTTTTTTTTAGCTTTCAAATTTTATGGTAACCATAATTGAAATCGATGAAAGTCATTTAGACGAGGTCACTCCCCTATTTGACCAATACAGAACTTTCTACAAACAGGAGTCTAACCAACAGGCTGCGAAAGAATTTCTTTTAGAACGTATTCAAAAGAAAGAGTCTATCATATTGCTTTCCTATTTCAATGATGAGCCAGTAGGCTTTACACAATTGTACGCTACATTTTCATCAGTGTCACTACAATCCGTGTTTATCCTGAATGATCTTTATGTTTCGAAAACCCATAGGGGAAAAGGAATTGGAGAAGCATTACTGAATAGCGCAAAAGAACTCTGCCGAACAAAGAAGCACAAAGGATTAGCGCTAGAAACGGGAGTTGATAACCCGGCACAGCAACTCTATGAAAAATTAGGCTGGAAAAAAGATACGGACTGTTTTCACTACTTTTGGACATGCGAATAATCTTGAAACAAATTCCTTCATGCGAATTGATATCATTACCGTTCTACCAGAATTATTGAGGAGCCCGTTTGAGGCATCTATCATGAAAAGAGCAATTGAAAAAGGCTTGGTAGAAGTTCATTTTCATAACATCAGAGACTATACCGACAAAAGCTATAATCAGGTAGATGACTATCAGTTTGGTGGTGGCGCTGGTATGGTTTTAATGATTGAACCCATTGATAAATGTATCTCCAAACTAAAAACGGAACGAGATTATGACGAGGTAATATACTTGACCCCAGACGGAGAAACTTTGAATCAGAAAATAGCCAATGGCATTTCCCTTCAAAAGAATCTAATACTGCTTTGCGGGCACTATAAAGGGGTCGATCAAAGAGTCCGGGATTTGTTTATTACCAGGGAAATCTCTGTGGGAGATTATGTGCTCTCCGGAGGTGAGTTAGGTGCAGCTATTTTATGTGATGCTGTTATTCGTTTGATTCCCGGGGTTTTGAATAATGAAACATCCGCGCTGACAGATACTTTTCAAGACAATCTTTTGGCTCCACCAGTTTACACAAGGCCCGCAGAATACAAAGGGATGAAAGTCCCAGAAGTTCTTTTAAGTGGAAACTTTCCAAAAATTGAAGAATGGCGGGAAAATGAGGCTCAAAAGAGAACTGAAAAGCTACGACCAGATTTACTGGAATAATTCCAATGCTTTAATCCATCTAAAAAATCATCAAAAATCCCTTGTGCATAATAATTTATAACTTATTTTTGCACTCGATTTGCTCAACCTCTGACGAGAATCGTGAATGTTGATTGATCTTTATATAGATATAACAAAACTATGGAATCATTAATCCAGTTTGTAGAAAGCGAATTTGTAGCCAAAAAGGAATTTCCAAAATTCTCAGCAGGAGATACTATTACAGTTTACTACGAAATTAAAGAAGGTGAAAAAACACGTACTCAGTTTTTTAAAGGAGTAGTAATTCAGAGAAGAGGTTCAGGTGCAACCGAGACCTTTACTATTCGTAAAATGTCAGGTACCGTTGGTGTTGAGCGTATTTTTCCAATAAATATGCCTGCACTTCAAAAAATTGAAGTAAACAAAAAAGGTAAAGTACGTAGGTCACGTATTTACTACTTTAGAGGTCTTACTGGTAAGAAAGCAAGAATCAAAGAAGTTCGTAAATAATAAACGACTAACTCATTCATACAAAACCCATCCACTAGCTAGTGGATGGGTTTTTCTTTGTCAACAATTGTTTATAACCGATGTTTATATTGTGTTGATTTTTAGAATGTTAAAATTTTAGGAGCATCCTAAATATTTTGTATATTTAGGTATGATATAGAGATTGATGTCAGGATTGACATGAAAGGAAAATCATTATAGAGTTTACGTTCTTTATATTGTGATTTAGTGACTGACAAAATACAGTTGTAACCTAGTTACTTTTGAGATTTTGGAAGAAACGAGTATAAAACCAAAAGGCTGTCGCTTTTTGAATTTTATATGGATGCACTTGTTTTTAATAACAAAACTTCGGTGGGGTTATTAATAAAGAAAACATTAAGATTACGAGAAGAAATGAGAAGCTGTTGCTTGGTTTCATAATTAAGAACAGTTCCCCATTTCAAAACGTTGAAAAAGTGACGCAAATGCAATCAATGGTTGCAGTTTTGTCGCAAGACAAAACAACACGTTTGTAAACTTTTTCTAAAAACCCATGTCAATGTACTTGTACAATGATATGGGTTTTGTCATTTATTTCAATTCCTTCTCCTCTACCTAAAAGATTCACTATTTAGCATTTTCAATAGACCATAGAAATTGTATCTTTGCCACGCTTAAAATTAAACTAAGAATACAAATGCCTAAAATTTTATATACTAAGACTGACGAAGCTCCGGCTTTGGCAACTCAGTCTTTCTTACCTATCGTAAAAGCTTTTACAAAAACCTCAGGAATAACTATTGAGACAAAGGACATCTCCTTAGCGACAAGAATTATTTCCACTTTTCCAGATTTTCTAAAGGAAGACCAAAGAGCTACCAACGATTTAATGGAATTGGGCGAAATGGCAAAAAACCCGGATGCCAATATTATCAAACTTCCAAACATAAGTGCTTCTATTCCTCAGTTAAAAGAGGCTATTGAAGAATTACAAGCTAAAGGTTATGCTTTACCCAATTACCCTGATGAACCTGCAAACGATGCTGAGAAGGAAATTAAGTCCCGCTACGATAAAATTAAAGGCAGTGCCGTAAATCCTGTACTGCGAGAAGGAAACTCTGATAGAAGAGCTCCTAGAGCTATTAAGAACTATGCAAAAAAGAACCCTCATTCTATGGGCACATGGAGTTCTGATTCCAAAACGCATGTTGCAACGATGAGTTCAGGGGATTTTCGGTCTAACGAAAAATCAGTTACCCTTTCAAATGCAACCGATGTTCGTATTGAATTGGTTCAAAATAATGGCGAAGCCTTAGTACTAAAAGAGAAAGTTTCACTTCTCGAAGGGGAAATTATCGATGCAACGGTATTAAGTAAAAAGGCACTTGAGGAATTTTTGAAAGAACAGGTAGCTGATGCTAGAGATAGTGGCGTCCTGTTTTCATTGCATATGAAAGCAACAATGATGAAGGTTTCCGACCCTATCATTTTCGGTCATGCGATGGAAGCTTATTTTGAAGACGTTTTCGCAAAGCATGGAGCGACTTTGGCCGCAGCAGGCATCAATCCGAATAACGGACTTGAAAATTTATTGGACAAGTTGAATGAGCTTCCAGCAGATAAAAAATCTGAAATCGAAGCTGATATTAAAAATACAATCGCTAACGGCCCTGCCTTAGCTATGGTGAATTCCGATAAGGGAATTACCAATTTACATGTACCAAGTGACATTATCATTGATGCTTCTATGCCCGCTATGATTCGTAATTCGGGTCAGATGTGGAATGCTGAAGGCAAATCGCAGGATACGAAGGCAGTCATTCCAGATAGTAGTTATGCTGGTATTTATACCGCTACAATCGATTTCTGTAAAAAACACGGGGCTTTTGACCCAACTACTATGGGGACTGTCCCCAATGTTGGATTGATGGCTCAAAAAGCTGAAGAATACGGATCTCACGATAAAACTTTTGAAATCGCTTCCAACGGAACGGTAAGAGTTGTTGACACTTCGGGGAATACACTTATCGAACATTCAGTTGAACAAGGAGATATTTGGAGAATGTGCCAGGTGAAAGATGCTCCAATCAAAGACTGGGTAAGGTTAGCCGTTTCGAGAGCAAGGGCTTCTCAAACTCCTGCAGTATTCTGGTTGGATGAAGACAGAGCTCATGATGCGGAATTGATTAAAAAAGTGAACGCATATTTACCAGAGCATGATACCACGGGGTTGGATATTCGGATCCTATCCCCTATCAAAGCAACTGAATTTACTTTAGAGCGAATCAAAGACGGAAAAGATACTATTTCTGTCTCAGGAAATGTTTTACGTGATTACCTAACAGATTTATTCCCAATTCTAGAAGTTGGAACCAGTGCAAAAATGTTATCTATTGTTCCTTTAATGAATGGTGGCGGATTATTCGAAACCGGAGCTGGTGGTTCAGCACCAAAGCACGTTGAACAATTTACAGAAGAAGGTCATTTACGATGGGATTCTCTAGGGGAATTTTTGGCGCTTGGTGTTTCTTTAGAGTTCTTCGGAGAAAAATATGATAATCAAAAAGCAAAAGTTTTAGGAGGCGCACTAGATGGTGCAACGGAAAAATTCTTGCTTAATGATAAATCACCATCAAGAAAAGTAAAGGAACTCGATACGCGTGGAAGCCACTTTTATTTGGCCATGTATTGGGCGGAAGCACTCGCAGCACAAGATGTTGATTCAGAACTAAAAGCGGTTTTTGGCAAAGTTTCCGAAGAAATGAAACAAAAGGAAGACAAGATAGTAACTGAATTGATAGATGCACAAGGGCAGACTCAGGAATTGGGAGGCTATTACAAACCTGATGCAGAGAAGGCTGCCAAAGCCATGCGCCCAAGCAAAACTTTAAATACTGTTCTTAATAGCATATAAAAAGTGCCATTCACATTATATCGAAGCCCTTTGTGTGTTTATGCAAAGGGCTTTCTTGTTAAAAGAAATGTTAATGCTTTCCTATTGGGGGGTTTTCTGTTTATTTTTATAAAAAAATTGCCTGAATGACCAAGCACATTGGAATCCTCCTGTTTTTACTATTTTTTAGTTTTTCCAACTTCTGTTTTGCACAACAAAAATATACGCTGAGCGGAACTATTTCCGAAGCAGCAAGTAATGAGACCTTGATAGGAGTCACCATTGCCGTACCTAAACTCCAAACTGGAGTGACCACCAACGAATATGGTTTTTACTCCATCACTCTTCCCGAGGGAGAATATCAAATCTTGGTTAATTACTTGGGTTTTAAAGATGTAGTTCAAACTATTTCACTAACCCAAAATCAAAAAATCAATTTCCAACTCGTAGAGGCTGCTGAACAGTTAGACGAAGTAATTGTTACCGAAGATGTTGAGAAAATGGACATTCGCACCCCACAAATGAGCGTGAATACCATGTCCGTAGAGACTATCAAGAAAATACCGGTAATTCTGGGGGAAGCTGATGTGATTAAATCCATTCTATTGCTTCCAGGTGTTACGAATGCCGGAGAGGGTGCCTCAGGATTTAATGTTCGTGGTGGTGCAGTAGATCAGAACCTTATCCTTCTAGATGAAGCCATAATTTTTAATTCTTCGCATTTATTTGGCTTCTTTTCAGTTTTCAATCCTGATGCGATTAAAGATATTAAATTGTATAAAGGAGGTATTCCCGCTCGTTATGGCGGAAGGGTATCTTCTGTGCTCGATATTTTCCAGAAGGAAGGAAATAGCAAAGAACTTAAAGTAAATGGAGGAATTGGCGCAGTAGCAAGTAGACTGCTGGTTGAAGGCCCTATCGTAAAAGACAAAGCAGCTTTCTTGGTTGGCGGAAGAGGTTCGTACGCGCATCTATTTCTTCCTTTATTTAATCAGGATAACACAGCGTATTTTTATGATTTAAATACAAAGTTGAATTACAAAATCAACGACAAAAACAGTATCTATTTATCTGGATATTTTGGGAGGGATGTCTTTGGAATAAACGATAGTTTCGTTAATACTTACGGAAATTCCGTGGGTAATTTTCGTTGGAACCACCTATTCTCTGACAAACTCTTTTCGAATCTCTCTTTAATTTATTCCGACTACTATTACGGATTGAAACTAGATTTCGTTGGTTTTGATTGGAATTCAGGCATACAGAATTTTAATGTAAAGTATGATCTTAAACATTATCTAAGTGATAAACTGCAAGTCAACTATGGTATAAACAATATATACTATGCTTTTAATCCGGGGAAAATCGCCCCGAGCAATGCCGATTCTGGTATTATTGAGGATCAGCTTACAAAAAAGTATGCAAACGAATTTGCGGCATATATTGACGTTGAACATGATATTACCAAAAACTTAAGTCTTGGGTATGGTGTTCGGTTTAGCAACTTTATTCGCTTAGGACAAGAGAAATTAAATGTCTATGAAAATAACAATCCTGTACTTTTTGACCCTTTTCTTTTGGTGTATCAAGAAGCAGAACCAATTGAAACTGTAAACACAAGAGGAGGCGGAAACTTGGCAACATTTAACAATTTTGAACCAAGACTATCGCTTTCCTATACTTTTAATAACAATAGCTCCGTAAAGGCAAGTTATACAAGACTAGCGCAATACCTGCATCTACTTTCCAATACCAGCTCCCCTACTCCCTTAGATGTATGGACACCAAGTGGGCCGTTTACAAAACCACAACTTTTGGACCAATACGCTTTAGGTTTTTTCAAGAACATAAAAGGTGGCGACTATTCTTTTGAAACAGAAGTATTTTATAAAGACATCCAAAATAGAATCGATTATATTGACGGAGCCAACTTAATAGCCAATGATGCTATTGAAACGGTCATTCTAAATGGAGAAGCAAGAGCCTATGGATTAGAATTTCTTCTAAGAAAGAATGAAGGTAAATTCCAGGGATGGCTTGCATACACCCTTTCAAAATCAGAACAGCGCACACCAGGAAGGGTATCGAACGTAGACAACGGAAGATCAAATCTAGAAACAGGCATTAACTTTGGCAATTGGTACAGTACTCCGTATGACAAGACGCATGACATTTCACTATTTGCTAGCTATGACTTAAATGAGAAATGGAATTTCAATTCAAATTTTGTGTATCAAACAGGACAACCTACCAATTATCCGGTAGGTCAATTCGAATTTCAGGGCTTGACCGTTCCTTATTACGGATTAAGAAATACGGAACGTCTTCCCGATTATCATCGAATTGATATTTCTGCCACGCTCACACCTCGAAAAAACAAAAACCGCAAGCTACAAGCAGAGTGGGTCTTTAGCATTTATAACCTGTATTCTCGCAGAAATGCCGCTTCCATCAATTTTAGAAGAAATGTGGATACAGGAGTAAACGAAGCGGTTCGAACTTCTATTTTCGGAATAGTACCTGCGGTCACCTATAACTTTAAATTTTAATAAGATGAAGAAGATTTTTAGTTTGTTATTCGCGATACTTTTCATTGCTGGATGTGAAGATGTCATTGAAGTTGATGTCCCACAAACGCCGCCTCGCCTTTCTATTGATGCCTTGGTCCGGCTAGATGCCAGTAAGGCAATAACCACCGTTGAGATAAAAGCAAATCTAACAAGTTCTTTTTTTGAGGATTTAACTCCTGCTGAACTCACCAATATTTCAATAATAAATCCAGATTATGTACCTACAGCTCCCCTTGACAGCCGAGCACTACCCCTTAACGAATTAATTCCAGGAGTTTATCAAGCATCAAAAAGCACCATTTTCTTTACGGAAGGAGAATTGCAACTCGCCATTGAACACGATGGTCAGCGTTATTTGGCTTTGACAAGATTTGTTCCTTCCTCGCCTATAATTGGCTTAGAACAAGGTGATGGAACTTTATTTGCCGGTAATGAAACGGAAGTGGAAGTAGCTTTTACTGACGATCCGGATCGAGAAGATTTTTATTTAGTTGACTTAGACTTTGGTGACTATCTGGTAACGGAGGACGAATTCTACAACGGTCAAACTTTTAGATTCTCCTATTTTTACGATGAAGGTGTTGAAGCAGGCAGGGAAATAAACATAAGTCTTTTGGGAGTCGACGAACCTTTTTTCAACTATATGAACCAACTGATTGTTCAGTCAGGTGGAGACCAAGGTCCTTTTCAAACTCCTTCAGCTACAGTGCGTGGAAATATTATTAATGTTACCAATATCGATAATATCAACTCCTTTGACAATGTGGGAGATTCAGAAAATTTCGCTTTAGGGTATTTTGCAGTTTGTCAAACCTTTACAGAGACTATTGTAATTGAATAAAGCTTATTTCCTTAAGAATGAATCTATAGATTTTTCTATGAGACTCCCAGCATTTTCCATATTATAGTCCAAAGGCTTTGAAGTATCTTGGATTTCCAAGACAGTAAGATTTTCAAATTTCTGAATCTCTTTTTTATCTAAATCCAATTGACCGCATAGAGCAACTACAGGTACATCATAACGATTTCCTAAATCAGCAACGCCTTTTATGAGTTTACCATGTAGGGTTTGGCTATCGATTTTTCCTTCTCCTGTAATGATATAATCGAAATCGTTTTGCTTAAATAACCCTTCCACTTTTGATATCCTTAAAACAAAATCAATTCCTGAAATAAAATCAGCATCACAAAATATTTTGAGTCCGTAAGCTGTTCCTCCCGCTGCTCCAGAACCTGGGAGCATCGCCGCATCTTTTTTGGTCTGGAGCTGAACTAAGTTGGCAAAGTCTTGCATGCCAAAGTCCAATTCCTCAACTTCTTTAGAACTTGCTCCTTTCTGTTTTGCATAAGTATGTGCTGCTCCTTCTAATCCGTATAAAGGGTTATCCACATCATTAATCGCGAAAAATGAAATTCCCTTTAAGGATATACTATTACTACTTTTATGAATAGAATTTATTTTTGAAAGGTTGCTTCCGTTAGGAGTCAATTGATTTCCATCACTATCTAAAAAATAATAACCCAAGGCTTCAGCAATACCTAGACCGACGTCGTTTGTTGCGCTTCCTCCTAATCCTAGATAAACAGATGTAGCGCCTTTTAGAAGAGCATCTTTAACTTGCAGGCCAGTACCAAAAGTAGAAGTTTGCATTACATCTTTTTCTGTATCCTTAAGAAGTGTTAACCCTGATGCGTTTGCAAGTTCAATGTATGCTGAATTGTTTTTAGGGTTGTACAAGTATTCCGCTTTAATATCACGTTGAAGAGGATCAACCGAATCAATTTTAACCACATCGCAGCTGATATTTGCCAAAATCGTATCTAAAAACCCATCACCACCATCAGACGCCTGAACAGAATGCACCATTGCTTCAGGAAAAACTGCATGTACTCCTCTACGTATTGATTCAATAACTTCACTGGCAGTTAAAGAGCCTTTGAACTTATCGGGAATCAATAATAATTTCATATAAGCTATTTGATGGTTTTCTTATGTTTTAAATATACGGCTAAATGCCTACTTTTAAAGCATAAGGTAAAATCGAAATGAAAACGGATAAAGATTTATTAATCAAGGGCTTAAAGTTTATTGCTTATACCATCACCTTGATGTTTGCGGCTCCAATAGTACTTTACCAAGCTTTTAAAAATGAAGGTCATCCCTTCTTTTGGCCAGTTCTAATTGTTGGGTTTATTCTTGCTATACTAGCTATTGGAATGGGATTTTACAGTATAAAAGTAATTATGGATTCGCTTTTCAGCAAGGGCAGTAAACAGAAGTAATTATTTCTCTTTTTTCGTACCAGCATTACCCCACTTATCATTTAGTGTCGCATAGTCGTAATCTAAAACCGATTTCTGACGTTCCAAACGATCAGCGGTAAAAGCACGTTGCAGAATATCTTCAATCAAATAATCTTCGTGTACATTTTCAGGATCGTACTCCTCCTTTAAACTTATCTTAAACATCTTAGCTGTAGTACTATACCAAAAAGCACGCCAGCCACTTCTCAGTTCTTTAACCAGATTAAAAGCAGTAGCTCCTGTTTGACGGTGTATTAACTTAACAAGGATTTGCCCTTCTGTTCGCGTTAGCTTTTTAAGTTCTTCCGAAAACTCGTCCTCAATATACTTTTGAATTTTTTTGGTATACTTCTTCCGTTTGGACTTTCTTTTGATTTTAACTATACTATCGTTAAGCTCTACCAAACGTTCAGCAGCTAATTTAGCATACGGATAAACTTTTAACGTTTTCCTTCTTAAAATATAATAGCGAAGCTTGGTTTTATAATCCGGAAACTTCAATTTCCCAAAAAGATATACTTCATCCAAGTCTATTGAGCTCTTAAAAATAGAATCCCCTTCAACGATAATCATCTTTTCCGCAATAGAATCCAAAGGTTTCTCCTCCACTTGACTCCATCCGAAGAAAACAAATGATATGCATAAACTAAAAAGTATCTTTTTTTTCATGTACTCTGTTATGAGCAAAAGCCCTGCCAAAATTAACGATAAATACAAAGGCTTATTATTAAATAAGTGTGAATATTGTTAACTTCGTCTACTAAACCTTTATAAATGGCAAGCAAAAAGATTCTTAACAAAAAGTCACTTGATTTTTTTGAAAAATACCTTAATAATGCAGCTCCAACGGGCTATGAGTGGGAAGGGCAGAAATTGTGGATGGACTACCTGAAACCTTACGTAGATACATTTATCACTGACACCTATGGTTCTGCAGTTGGAGTAATAAATCCAGATGCGAAATACAAAGTCGTTATCGAAGGTCACTCTGATGAAATTTCGTGGTATGTAAATTATATTACCGACAATGGGCTACTTTATGTAATTCGAAATGGAGGTAGTGACCATCAAATTGCGCCTTCGAAATGGGTAAATATTCACACAAAGAAAGGTTTTGTTAAAGGCGTATTCGGTTGGCCAGCCATTCATACGAGAAAGGGAGCTAGTGAAAAACCGCCTAAACTAGATAACATATTTGTCGATATTGGTGCAAAAGACAAAGAAGAAGTTGAAAAAATGGGAGTTCATGTTGGTTGTGTAATTACATATCCCGATGAGTTTCAAATATTAAACAAAGATAAGTTCGTTTGTCGTGCAATTGATAACAGAGCCGGTGGATTCATGATTGCTGAAGTAGCTCGACTTTTGCATGAAAATAAAAAGAAATTGCCTTTCGGACTGTATATAACTAATGCTGTTCAAGAAGAAATCGGACTTCGTGGCGCTGAGATGATTACACAAACCATTAAACCCGATGTAGCCATCGTAACTGATGTATGTCACGATACTACGACACCAATGATTGAAAAGAAAACTCAAGGTCATACCGAAATCGGTGCCGGTCCAGTTATTTCTTATGCACCTGCGGTTCAAAATAAACTTAGAGAGCGAATTATTGAAACAGCTGAGGCTAAGAAAATTCCGTTCCAACGTATGGCGGCGTCTCGCTCTACGGGAACAGACACTGATGCCTTTGCCTATAGTAATGGAGGTGTCGCATCCGCTTTGATTTCTTTGCCGCTGCGCTATATGCATACCACCGTAGAAACTGTTCACAGAGATGACGTGGAAAATGTGATTCGTTTGATTTACGAAACGCTTTTGAATATAAAGGATGGTGAAACATTCAGTTATTTCGACTAAATATTAAGCCTCCTCTTCTGGAGGCTTTTTTTATACTATGGATGAACTTATTGACATACTTGATTCGGAAGGGAATGCCACAGGAAAAACAGCGATGAAATCAGAAGCTCATCAAATGGGGTGGTTTCACGAAACCGTTCATATTTGGTTCTATACTTCGGATGGAAGGGTACTACTTCAACAAAGAGGAAAAGAAAAAGACACTCATCCTTTACTTTGGGATGTCTCAGTTGCGGGCCATATCGGAGCTGGAGAAACAATTGAACTTTCTGCGCTGCGGGAAGTTGAGGAAGAAATTGGATTATCTATTTCTGAAAAGGAACTTGAAAAAATCGGAGTTTATAAATCCGTACAAAAGCATCGAGAAGATTTAGTGGATTGTGAGTTCCATCATACTTTTTTATGTGAATTAAAAGTTCCTTTAGAACATCTTAGAAAACAGGAAAGTGAAGTTGAGGCTTTGAAACTGATTTCGCTGCTTCAATTTTCTGAGGAAACATGGGGTATGGCGAATTTCAAAAAGTATGTTCCGCACGAAGTTTCCTATTACACCGAAATAATCAAAGCGATAAAGGAAAGATTATAATTTGGCTATAAAATCATCTATGGCATCGAAATTATAGGTCTCTTGTTCTCCATTTGACATATTCTTAACCACAAAGGTTTTATCCTTTAATTCCTGAGCACCCAGTAAAATTACATAAGGTACATTGCGACTATTGGCAAACTTCATTTGCTTCTGCATTTTGGCGTCTGAGGGATAAATATCAGCCCTTACTCCGGCCGATCGCAATTGAGTTGTCAAACGCAGAGCCTCCAAAGCTTCTTGCTCTCCGAAGTTTACACAAAGAACGTCCAATGATTGCTCAATAGTCTTAGGAAACAAACCAAGTTCTTCCAACACCAAATAAATACGGTCGAGTCCGAATGAAATACCGACTCCACTTACATTTTTCAAACCAAAAATTCCAGTTAGGTCATCATAACGGCCACCGCCACCAATAGAACCCATTTGCACGCCTTCTGGTGCCGACACCTCGAAAATAGCACCTGTATAGTAATTTAAACCTCTTGCAAGAGTAACATCAATGGAAAGTTTTGCTGATTGCAGCCCAACTTCTTCAATAAATTCAAGGATAAATCGAAGCTCTTCAACCCCTTTGGTTCCCACTTCAGAAGAGGATAGCAAATATTGGAGTTTGTCAAGCTGCTCTGTATTGCTTCCATTTAAATAAAACAGTGGACTTGCTTTTTCAATAGCCGTTTCTGAAATTCCTTTTGCAAGCATTTCCTTTTTAACGCCTTCCTCCCCTATTTTATCAAGTTTATCAAGAGCGACAGTGAAATTGATTAGGTTGTTTCCTGCACCAATTACTTCTGCTATTCCTGCTAGAATCTTTCTATTATTCAGTTTGATGTTGACTCCTTCTAGTTTCAAACTCGTGAAAACAGCGTCATACAATTGTACCAATTCTACTTCTTGCAACAATGAATCTGAACCTACAACATCGGCATCACATTGGTAAAACTCTCTAAACCGTCCCTTTTGTGGACGGTCGGCGCGCCAAACCGGTTGAATTTGGTAACGCTTGAATGGAAAGTCAATTTCATTCTGATGTTGTACAACATAACGCGCAAAGGGTACGGTTAAATCGTAGCGCAGTGCTTTTTCCGAAATTTTGGGAGTAAGTGAGCTTGAATTTTTAGAACTATAGGTAACATCATCAACCTTACTGATAAAGTCACCAGAATTCAATATTTTAAAAATCAAACGGTCACCTTCATCACCATATTTTCCCATCAAGGTATCTGAATTCTCAAAAGATGGGGTTTCAATAGGCTGAAACCCAAAAGTTTGAAAATGCTTCTTTACGATATCAAATATATAGTTACGCTTTATAACTTCGGAAGGAGAAAAGTCCCTAGTCCCTTTAGGAATGGATGGTTTTTGTGCCATTTGGTGTTTTAGTTCTTCTACGAATATTCCTTCGGCTACGCTTAGGAAACTATTCAATATTTAACAAATATAGAGGTTTGGGAATGTTTTGCAATGTTCAACATTCCGCAAAACACCCCTAAGGTCCCCTCAAGGGGACAATCACTTATTTCACTTCAATCATGGTTTCAAACCATTTGTATAAATCACCTTTGGTAATTACGGCACCTTGTTCTATTAATTTGAATTTATCCAAATTCTCCTCAATATAGGCTTTGGACGCCGTAAGGTATTCTACAAAATCAGATTGCCAGTTTTTCTTAAACCAATTAAAACCAGTGGCTGTAGTCAAATCTATATCAGGATTCATCACTTTGACCGAAATCAGTTTCATTTCCTTTACTCCGCAATGAAATAGGTGCATATGCTGGGCAGAAACATTTTCGAGATAATCGACCTTAGTCAATACACCTTCCCATATCAAATCGCTGAAAACATCAACTTCATCTTCAGCAACCTCGGGTTTATCATCTTTAAGCTTTTTCCATTCTTCGCCTGTGATGGACTGAGTAGCTAAAAAATTTACAAACTCAGGTTTAAGCTCTTCTAACTGTTGTTTTGTAAGTCTTCTGTATTTCAAAACTATACTTTGTTAAATCTTTTAAATAAAAAAACCGTTCCCTTTGACTAGCTCAGAGAACGGTAATTTCTATATACTATTAAATTTACTTTTTCTCAGCAACTACTTCGAAAGGAAATTCAACGATAACATCTCTATGCAAACGTATTTGAGCATTCGCAGTTCCTGTTCTTTTAACAGTTCCGCCATTAATACTGATAAACTTCTTATCAATCTCATGACCATCCTTTGCCAAGGCAGCAGCCAAGTCAATAGTAGTTACAGATCCAAATAATTTATCCCCAGCTCCAGTTTTTGCAGGGATTTTAATCTCTAAACTCTTCAAAGCCTCAGCAGTTTTATTAGCTGCATCAACAACTTTCTTCTCTTTATGGGCTTTTTGCTTCAAATTTTCGGCCAAAACCTTCTTTGCAGAAGGAGTAGCCATAGAGGCAAGTCCTTGAGGAATCAAAAAATTTCTTCCGTAGCCGTTCTTAACGTTCACCAAATCGTCTTTAAACCCTAGGTTTTCAACGTCCGCTTTTAATATAAGTTCCATGGTTTCGTTTCTTTTATTTTAATAAATCACCTACATAAGGCATTAATGCAATATGACGTGCACGCTTAACTGCCTGAGCCACTTTTCTTTGGTATTTCAAAGAAGTACCTGTAAGTCTTCTTGGAAGTAATTTACCTTGATCATTTACCAACATCATCAAGAAATCGGCATCTTTATAATCAATATACTTGATACCGTTCTTCTTGAAACGACAATACTTCTTTTTTGTATTGGTTTCGATGTTTAACGGAGTTAAATATCTGATTTCTCCGTCTTTTTTACCTTTTGCTTGTTGTTCTATTGATGCCATAGTACTTACGCTTTAGTTGTTTTTAACCTTGATCTTCTAACTTCTGCCCACGCTACAGCGTGTTTATCTAATTTTACCGTAAGAAAACGCATAACACGTTCATCTCGGCCAAATTCTTGCTCGTAAGGAGTAAGAATTTCACCTGGCGCAGTAAATTCGAACAAGTGATAAAAACCACTCTTTTTGTGTTGTATGGCATAGGCTAATTTCTTTAGCCCCCAATTCTCTTTGGCTACCATTTTGGCGCCATTCTTAATTAAGAAATCTTCAAATTTCTTAACTGTTTCCGCAATCTGAGTATCAGAAAGCACGGGATTCAAAATGAAAACAGTTTCGTAATGGTTCATATTATATTTGTTTTAAGGAGTGCAAAAATAAGAATATTTACTACATGCCACAAGAAAACGCAAAAATCTTCGTTATAACAAGGTAACAGTAAAATCGAACTTAACCCAAATCTTAACCTATGGTCATTTACAATCTACACAGGAAACCATGCATTGTGAACAACTTTTGTTGCGCTTCAACTGGTTTTTTTAGTAATTTGTCGATGATTTAACCCCACAAATCAA
Organism: uncultured Flavobacteriaceae bacterium; assembly: GCA_947500435.1. GTDB lineage: Bacteria > Bacteroidota > Bacteroidia > Flavobacteriales > Flavobacteriaceae > Maribacter_C. Next base: position 423,800 of record CANMRV010000005.1, on the reverse strand, counting down.
CCCATTTATGAAATTACGAAGTATTATCGTAGACGATTCATCTATGCAGCGGATGGCAGTGGCCAAGTTGGTCAACAACCACCCGAATTTAGCTATGGTGGCCGAATACAGCAACGCGATCGAGGCAAAAAATGGTATTAAAAACAACGAAATCGATTTAATCTTTTTAGATGTTGAGATGCCTATCATCAACGGATTTGACCTACTCGAATCCTTAGAGAACAGTCCTCAGGTAATTTTGATTACCGGAAAACCCGATTATGCACTTAAAGCATTTGATTACGACGTAACAGATTATTTACACAAGCCAATTACAATGGCTCGTTTTGATGCATCTGTTAGACGTGCAGTAGCCAAGTACGAACAGGCAAATCGTGTACATGAAGACGAAGAGCACATCTTCGTTAAAAGTAACCTAAAGAAAAGAAAGGTTATCTTAAACGATATTAAATGGATAGAGGCTCTTGGAGACTACATCAAATTAGTAACTGATGAAGCCAATATCGTAATTTTATCAACAATGAAATCTTTCGAAAAGCAATTGCCGGAAGACAAGTTTTTAAGAATTCACAAATCCTACATTGTGAACCTTGAGAAAGTTGAGAAATTCAATAGTAAAAATGTTGAAGTTAGTGGAAGATCAATTCCATTAAGTAGAAACAAGAAGACAGAATTGGCCGAAGCGCTAAGTAACGTCTAAGTTTCATTGATACAATTTCATAAAGAAAACCGATAGTCGAAAGATTATCGGTTTTTTTTTAGCATTTGTGATTAATTTTCAATTTAAAGGCAAGGGCTTCGACAGGTTCAGCCTGATATTTCATCTTGATTGGCCTTAAATTCAAATGTGATCCACATTATAGATTACCCGAACACTTCGGTAAAAAGCAATAGCCTTGAATGACTTTTCAATTCGTTTTATATTAAGTTTAACCTGACCTACCGATTGCTTCGGACCAATCTTTATCAAAACATGTTTCAAATATTGATTTCGAATACGCGAAACGGGTGGAAACTCCGGACCTAAAACGTTTGCTCCAAAAGCATTACGTAGTCCCTTTGAAAACCACTCCGCTGCTTCATTCAATTTGTTATACTCCTTGTGCTTAAAGGTTATTCTTATAATACGATTTGCTGGCGGATATTTATATTGCTCCCTCTCGTACAATTGCTCTTTAAACATTTCATCATAATCATTCGTAGACACCTGCTTTAAAATCTGGTGGTATGGGTTATAACTTTGGATGATGACCTTCCCTCTCTTCTTGGTCCGCCCTGCCCTACCGGCTACTTGCGTCAACAATTGAAAACTCCGTTCATGCGCACGATAATCAGGGAAGTTTAGTAACGAATCTGCATTCATAATACCAACTAGATTCACATTTCTAAAATCCAGCCCTTTGGTCAGCATTTGTGTGCCAACCAAAATATCTAGTTCTTGTTGTTCGAAAGCTGTAATGATTCTTTCGTAACCATGCTTCCCGCGTGTTGTATCCAAATCCATTCGGCCAACTTTGGTTTCTGGGAATAACTCGTGGAGTTCTTGCTCTACTTGTTCGGTTCCAAATCCTTTAGTATCTAAAGTACTACTGCCGCAGGCTTGACAACTCTCTTGCAAGGCCATATGATGACTACAATAGTGACAGCGCAATTGTTTTTTATACTGGTGATAGGTCAAACTCACATCGCAATTCGGACATTGCGGCGAATGGCCGCAAGTCGTACATTCAACAATTGGAGCGTAACCACGTCGATTCTGAAATAAAATTACTTGTTCACCAGCTTCAAGAGTTTCCGTAATTTCTTCAAGTAAACGTTCAGAGAAATGTCCTTTCATCCGTCGCTTTCGAGATTGTTCTTTGATATCGACAATTTCCATTTCAGGCATTAAAACATTCCCGTAGCGTCGGGTAATATTTGCATAGCCATACTTTCCGGTTCTCGCATTATTAAAAGTTTCTATGCTCGGTGTCGCTGAACCAAGGAGGATATTGGATTCATGAAGTTTTGCCAATACAATCGCTGCATCTCGGGCATGATATCTCGGTGCGGGGTCAAACTGTTTGAAAGAACCTTCATGCTCCTCATCTACAATGATTAGCCCTAGATTTGAAAAAGGCAAGAACAATGAGGAACGTGCTCCAATTACAATTTGTGCTTTTGGTTTTTGCGCTACTATATTATTCCAGACTTCTACACGTTCTTGAACGCTATATTTGGAATGATATACAGAAACTTTTTCTCCAAAGTACTCTTGTAATCTTCCTATGAGTTGTGTAGTAAGTGCAATTTCTGGAAGTAAATACAAAGCCTGCCTTCCAGTTTTAATACAATCTTCAATCAGCTTTACGTAAACTTCCGTTTTTCCTGAGGATGTAACTCCTTGCAAAAGCGTTGTTTTATTCTCTTTAAAAGCAGCTTGAATGTCAGTCAGGGCAATTTCCTGATATTCATTGAGAGATTTCAAAACAGCGTTCTCAGCACTTCCGTCATAAACAACACGATCTCTTCGGATATGATATTCCTCAAGTATATTCTTGTCAATCAAGGTTTTAACTACGGCTCTTGAACCACCACTAGCTAACTCCAACTCAGAAATTTTAATCGGTTTCTTTGTTGTGGCCTTTAATTGAAATAAAGATAAAATCACCTGACTCTGTTTCGGTGCTCTAGTAAGGGATTCTAATAGAATTTCTAAGTTTTCTTCGGATTGATAATCTAATCCTAATTTGACATAACGCACCAATTTAGGTTTGTACTGCTCGTAGATTTCTTCCTTTAAAAGGATAACATTCTTTTCAATCAATCTGTTTAAAATGGGAAGCACATTTTTTCTATCGACAATGGCAGCCACTTCATGAACTTTTAGAATAGATTGGTGTTGTAGCGCTTCGAAAATCAAGAACTCGTCGTCCTTTAAATTTCCTTCATCGACTTCTGCTTTTTCGTTCTTCAGAATCAAGGTCTCGCTTTCTAGTAAAAAAGCGCTTGGCAGGGCACTCCGGAAGACCTCCCCAACCGTACACATGTAATAATCAGCAATCCATTGCCAATGTCGCAACTGAATCTCATTTACTATTGGTCTTTCATCTAAAATTTGATGGATTTCTTTGGCTTCATAAACTTCAGGAGCCGTGTTGTGTAAACTATGAACGAGGGCCGTGTAAATTTTAGATTTCCCGAAAGGGACCGCAACTCGCATTCCAGATTGCAAAAAATTGGCTTGTTCGGGAGTTACTTTATAGGTGAATAATTTCTCTAAAGGAATCGGTAAAATTACATTGATGAAGTTTTGCATAGTTACTCACCTCCTATCCTTCTGCTCTAACCCAAGTTTGGGTTCTATAAATAAAGGCTAGATAGCCTCGTACTTTCAATTCATCTGAATTTTCAGGATTCAGCCATATCTTAAAACGAAAAGTCATAGCCTGCTCGGGGTCAAACAGATATTTTCCCTTCCATTCGCCATCTTCGTTTTCTTTTCCTTTTTTAATAATATGCATTCCAACAACAGGCTTGTCTTTCATATCACCATCACACTTGATACAAAGAACATCTTCTCTTCCTTCTTCAAGTACTTGTAATATTTTACCGAACATCAAACCGTCTTTTTCATAAATTTTGATAAGACCTTTTGGTTTTCCAGTTCTATCATCGATAGTTTTCCATGTACCGAAAACACTCTGGGCATTGACAAATCCTACAGAAAAAAAAAGCAAAATTAGAACGATATTTTGGGGGTACTTTTTCATCTATTCTTGATGTTTTTTCTTAGTTGGTTTAAGGTGGCGTTCAGTTCAAAACCGAGCAGCAATATATTCGAATTTAACCAGATATAGACCATTAATATCAATAATCCCCCTAAAGCTCCATATAATTCGTTGTATCGAGCAAATTTTTCTACATACACTCCGAAAAGATAAGAAGTCAACAAAAATAACAATGCAGTCATCAATGCACCCGCGGAGAAAAATTTAGCTTGTTTTCCTTCACGTGTTCCAAAGTAATATAGAATAGCTGTTGTAAAATAAGACAGAATCATAAAGAAGAGCACCTTCCCTATTTGAACACCTAATATTTCACCCTCTTCAAGAACATAACCCCCAGTATTTGCAGCAAATTCTGTTAAATAACCCAATACATAAACTTGAAAGTAAATAAAGGCTACAAAGCCAACTATAATTAAAATAGAAAGAATCAAGCCCACCATTAAGGCATAGCCATACTGCTTAAAAAAATTACGGGTCAATTTCACATGATATGACGTTTCAAATCCGCTAAAAATTGAATTCACCCCATTTGCCATTAAAAAAATGGAAAGAAGAAAAGAAGATGATAACAAACCGCCACGCTTCTGATCCTTTATCTGTTGAAATATTCCTTCAAAATAGTCGCTCGTTGCAGATGGTAAAAAGGATTCTAAAAACCGAGGAAACTCCTCATTAAAATTTGTGCTTTCAAGGCTAAAAAAATCAATAACAAAAGGCACCAAGGTGACCATAAAAATCAATAATGGAAATAAGGCCAGGAATAAGCTAAAGGCAATTGAACTGGCTCGAGTAGATAATGCGCCTTCAACTACGCCCACAATATACATTTCAATAAGATCATAAGCTGAAAGTCCTTCAAATGCCGGCAATTTAATCTTCTTCAAAAAAGCAGCAAGCCAATTTATGACGGGGATTTTCTCAATACGTTCTTCAATCTCTTTGGACATCTAAACTGCTTTAAGGCTAAGGTCCATATTGTAAACGGAATGCGTTAGTGCTCCTGAAGAAATATAATCGACACCGCATTCAGCGTAGTTACGAACGGTTTTTTCATTGATACCACCCGAGGATTCCGTTAAACATTTATTGCCAATCAATGTCACAGCCTTTTTGGTGTCCTCGTAATTAAAGTTGTCAATCAAAATACGATAAACACCATCTGATTTTAGAATCTCTTCAATTTCTTCAAGACTTCTTGCTTCCACAATTATTTTTAAATCTCGACCGGTTTCTTTCAAATAGGATTTTGTCTTATCGATAGCCTTGGTGATTCCCCCAGCAAAATCAATATGATTGTCTTTCAACATAATCATATCATATAGGGCAAATCTATGGTTTTCGCCACCTCCTATTTTTACAGCCCATTTTTCTAGAGCACGTAAACCTGGAGTTGTTTTTCGAGTATCTAAAATCTTTGTATTCGTTCCCTCCAATAAATCGACATACGATTTTGTTTTGGTGGCTATGGCGCTCATTCGTTGCATTGCGTTTAGCACCAAACGTTCAGATTTCAGAATACTCTGCGAACTTCCGGTAACGTAAAAAGCAATATCGCCGTATTTAACTAAAGAACCATCTTCAATTAAAACTTCAACTTCTATCCTGGGGTCTACATAGGCAAATACTTGCTTGACAAAATCAATTCCTGCTATAATTCCGTCATCTTTTACCAAAAGTTTTGCTTTTCCAGAGGCGGTTTCAGGAATACACGACAAAGAACTATGGTCACCATCACCCACATCTTCACGAATGGCATTTGCTATTATTAAATCAATTTCTTTTTGGAATTGCTCTTCGGAAATCATGAATACTTTTTGCTTTCGGCTAATTTAATAAAAACAAAAGCCAAATAGGAAATTCATTTAACTTTGCTCCATGACCATAAAGCTTATTGCCATAGGCAAAACAGACAATAGGGAACTTCAACAGTTAATCGCTGAATATGAAAATAGGCTAAAGCACTATATAAAGATGGAGCTTGAAATTATTCCGGATATTAAAAATGCCAAAAATTTATCGGAAGCACAGCAAAAGGAAAAGGAAGGCGAGCTTATTCTAAAAAAGCTAAATACCACTGATGTTCTAGTCCTTTTGGATGAGAATGGAAAACAACACTCCTCAATGGATTTTTCAAATTACCTGCAAAAAAAAATGAATTCCGGAATAAAGCAATTGGTTTTTGTGATTGGAGGGCCTTACGGTTTTAGTGATTCTGTGTATCAAAAAGCGCAAGGAAAAATCAGTCTTTCAAAAATGACTTTTTCGCATCAAATGGTTCGACTTTTTGTAGTAGAGCAGATATACCGAGCCTTTACGATTTTAAAGAATGAGCCTTATCATCATAGATAAAGACAAACGCAAATTCAAAAATCAAATTCAAAAGATTCCCGCCTTCGTAGAAATGACAATAGATCATTTTCTAATACAGCACTCTAAACTTAATCGTATTTTCAATCTTCTTAAGCGCTTTGATAACGTCTTTATTGTATTCTTTATCTAAATCAGTAATCACATAACCTACTTCATTATCCGTCGAAAGATACTGTCCAGAAATGTTCATTTCATACTTTGCCAGGACCTCATTGATTTTCGCCATAATCCCTGGAACGTTCTTGTGGATATGTAAAAAACGATGTGCCTTGTTCTGTTTTGGAAGTCGAATATTTGGAAAGTTCACCGCATCGACAGTGCTACCGGAATTGACATAATCCATTATTTTATTGGGTACAAAATCTGCAATATTACGCTGCGCTTCTTCCGTGCTTCCACCAACATGAGGAGTTAAAATAACATTATTCAAACCTTTCAACTCGGTCATAAATTCTCCATTACTAGCGGGTTCTTCTGGGTATACATCAATAGCTGCCCCTCCTAATTTTCCTGATTTCAAGGCATTTACCAAGGCTTCGATATCAATCACGAAACCTCTTGAAAGGTTTACCAACATCGCTCCATTTTTCATCTGATTGATTTCACGATCACCAATGAAGTTTTTGTTGGCTTTGTTGTCATCGATATGTAGTGTCACCACATCAGAAACATTTAGTAAGTTTTCTAAGGTATTGCACTTTACCGCATTCCCAAGAGCCAATTTATCATCGATATCATAGTAATAGACACGCATTCCGATGGCTTCTGCCAAGACAGACAATTGTTTACCAATATTTCCGTAGCCAATAATTCCCAGATTTTTTCCACGGACTTCTCTTGAACCAACAGCGGTTTTCTGCCATTGTCCATTATGAAGTTCCATGCTTCTCGGAAAAACACTTCGCATCAGCATAATTATCTCTCCAATTGCGAGTTCCACGACAGAACGTGTATTGCTATACGGAGCATTGAAAACCGCAACTCCCTTCAGTTTACAACTGTTTAAATCTATTTGTGTTGTGCCGATGCAAAATGCTCCGACTACCAATAACTTGTTGGCTGCTTCCAATACCTTCTCGGTGACTTGTGTTTTAGAACGAATTCCTAAAACATGAACGCCTTTTATTTTTTTTATCAATTCCTCTTCAGAAAGACTGTGTTTTACTAGCTCTACGGAAAAACCATCTTCCGAAAGATTATCAAAGGCGGCTGGATGTACATTTTCCAACAACAATATCTTGATTCTATTCTTCGGATAAGAAATATTTCTCGGTAAATCATTAACGAAAAGAAATTCGTCTAAGTTAGGCGTGACATGGTCGGCATTGTCTGCTGCTTTATCTCTATGTACGTTCTCGGTATAGGCAAAGAACTTATCAGCTATGCCTGCCTCTCGCATTACATAGTCGCTATAACCATCACCAATAACCTGGACCTCTCCTTCCAAGTTCATTTGCTTTAGGCATTCTATTTTTCCGTTATGTTGAGATAGTGGATTTTCCTCATCAAATCCCACAATATTTCCTTCCTCATCAAACTCAAAAGTATTTGCATATACGCGGTCGGATGGAATGTTATATTCTTCTACGATAGGGTCAATAAATTCTTTGAACCCACAGGAAATCACATAAATATCATCAGAAAACTTTTCAAAAAATTCTTTATTTGACTCAATGGATTTTGAGATTTTCTGACGGAGTTCGGCCACCAGTCCATCCAAATCACTTTTATTTGCCTTCAATAGCTTGATACGTCTCTCTAAGGATTCGGTAAAAGAAATATCACCATCTATTCCTAGGTTCGTGATTTTTTGAATTTCTTCAATAATTTGCTCACGTTTAGAATTACCCTGTAAGGTCATTTCGGCCAAGACATCAAGTGCCTCTACCCTAGTCAATGTGCTGTCAAAATCGAAAACGTATTTTCTTCCCACGTCAATCATTTTTTTGAATCCTATTTGGAGTTAAAAAGATTCCTGCATTCACAGAAATAACTTTACATATAACTTCAAAAGTAAAAATTTATTCTGATGGGTTTCTGGGAATGTTATCAAAAGTTATCCCTGTAACTAATTGACCTTGTGGAATTACAGAATCCATTTTTTAAGCATCTAAATTTTATCAATTTCGTAATTGAAAATGTCCTTAGAGAAAAGAAATAACTGCTTTAGAAAAAGCTTCAGACATGTGAGTGGTATTATGATCCCCTTTGATAATTTTAAGCTTACTTTTCGGAATGACTTTGGATAGAGCGGCTGGGTCTCCATTGTCTTTATCTTCATCACCAGCCAAAACCAGAACTTTTGCTTTTATTACCTGAAGTTGTCTTTTTGAGGTTACTGATTGATGCTTTTGTTGTAGATAGAGAGATTTTAAATCAGCTCCAATAGATTTTGCATATTCCACTGCTCCTCTTGTCTCTTCGGTAATCTTTCCATCGAAAGCGTCTCTAAAAATGGTACGCCTGTGCCAATTGGGGTTCGTAAAATCAATTCCCATTCCCCCTAAAACCGCTTTTTTTACACGACGATCTTTGGTCAATAACTTTGCTAGGAGGATGCTTCCTCTAGAATAGCCAATCGCCCAATATTTACTAATCTTCAATTCAACCATGAGAAACATCAAATCAATGACTTCTGCATCTTGGGAATAGGCATCATCCTCGTGCGGCTTATCTGAATCTCCATTACCTCGCAAATCAGGAATAATTACACGATATCCCTTATCCAACAAATCTTTTTTCAATGCAGTATTGTCCCAAGATTTTCGGTTGTTGATAAAGCCATGAATCAATAATATTGGTTTTCCTTCGCCCTCATCGGTATAGGCGATTTTAGTATCATCAAAAGAGTTAAAGTATTTGGTTTGGGCCGATGTAGCAATGGTAAATAAAAGCAAGGCAAGCAGTAAAATTTGGCGCATTCCTATTTTGTTTTTTCGGTCATTTTCTTAATGAAAATCACCTCTTCCTCAGAAAAAGGCGTTCCATCTTCTCGTAAAATATCGTGGTGCCAAAGCTTAGGTTCTCCAGTGAAAGTAGAATCCCAGCTCTTCCATGGGTAAATTGTATTTGTTTTTCCAGAAACGAACCCCCAATTGATGGCAGCAATTTTGTTTTCTTTTAATATAGGCATGACCGCCTCAAAAGTGTTGCCTGTCGCTCGTGCTACATACTCTGTGCAAAGTAAAGGCCTTTCGAACTTTTTTAGTTCATTTATCTTCTTGCGCACGCGTTCCATATCTCCATCATAAGCATGAAACGAGATAACATCAGAGTTTTCAATCATATAACGGTCTATAACTGGCAAGCTATCCAAAGTACCCCAATGGTCAATATTACCTCTCCAAATTCCTGTTGTCAGGGGCTGTTTCGGATTTACCTCACGAGACCACAGCATTACCTTTTTGAGCAATTTAAGGGAATAATCATGTTTATTTTTCACTTCCAACTCCTTTCTTCCTGGCTGACCCGCCACATTATCGGGTTCGTTATATACATCCCACACAAGAACCCTATCATCATTTGCAAAACGGGTTAAGACGCCTTTGATATAGTTCTTAACTTCATCATGCCGCGTGGTATCTCCTAATATTTCAGCGCCAGGAGCTTGTACCCAACCTGAATTGTGAACGTGTGGAATCGGCTCAGGTTGTTGCCCTAGTTTCGGAATCGGGTGCCAAACATCATCTAATAAGGCGAACATTATTTTTATTCCGTGTGAATCGGCAATTTTCAGATATTCGTCAAGGCGATTTAAAAAGCCAAGGGAATCTTGTTCCCACAACAAATTATGTAGATAAACTCTATGTAGGTTCATCCCTAAATCAGCCGACCATTTCAGTTCCCTATCAATGGTTTCAGGGTCGAACGTATCGGCTTGCCAGAACTCTAATTGATTTATGGAAGAGCTTGGATTAAAGTTCGTACCCACCAGCCAGGGTTGCTTGTCATACCATTCCCAGGCCTTTTCTTTTGACCATCTTTCTGCAAGAACAGTTTTAATGTCTTCAGATTTTATTTCTGTCTTTTTCTCCGCACAGGAGAAAGTGATTATTGTTAAGGTTAAGAGTAGAATCTTTTTCATGCTCAATTCATTTTTGATTATAAATTAATATAAGCGATTCCTGTTATTATGGCAATTCCGAAGCTAATTAAGGTACCAATCAAAATATATTCGGTCAATTTTCTGCTGTTGCTTTCCTTTAAATCATTAAATCGAAAAACCGATTTTGCGGTAATCAGAAGACCTATAGCTCCCCACTGGTCGAGAATAATAAATGCCAATACAAACAAACGTTCAATAATGCCAATATACTTCCCTGCGTTTGGTAAAGATTTATGGTCCATTTCTAATTGTTTGGACATCTGCTCCAAAAGTTTGCTCATTATTATAGCCGCCGGAAAGCTCACAAATACTGCTGCTGTAATCAAGTTCCAATCCAAAAGTTCAAAAAACTCTAGCGTATGCATCCATAAATTATCGAAATAAGCACAGCAATATAGCACCAGGATATGCAAAATCTGGTCAATAAAAAATGGTATGCTCTTATTTTTGAATAATGGATTGACATATAATTTTATCAAGTCAATTAGATAATGTGACACTAGAATGACAATGGCGATTTTCCAATAGCTTAAATCCCATAGTAAAAGTATGGTAGCCGCAAAATGAATCAGCACATGAAAGTAAAGGTATTTCGATGCTGCTTTCTTTTCTTCTTTGTGGAGCACCCATTTGTTGGGTTGCAATAAGAAATCTCCAATTAAGTGTGCTAAAAACAGTTTTGTGAACAAGATCATGGTTTCATTCTTTTTACGGTTTGTTGGTAATAGTGTAAAAGTTCAAGAACTAATTGGAAACGAGCTCTTTTTTGTCTTTGACTAACCGCAGATTGTTGAATTCCAAGCATACCAGCTATTTTTTCTTGTGAACTTACTGTATTAGTTAAAGCTATAGCAACAATTTCTGCCGAAACTGGTGTCCATTCATCCATAAAATCTAAAGCGAGTTTAATCATCAGGTTAAGACTTTTGTCTACTTCAATATTTCCAGTAGCAATGGCTAAATTTATTTTTGAAATCTTTAAATTATCAAAAATTCTACCAGAACGTTGATATGCCGTTCCATTGGACTCACTTACACTAATACCTTGAAAGTTTTCAGAACCAACACCAATGGCCATTCGAACATCTAAACCCTTAACCGATTTGATAAGTGCCTTTATTTGTACTGCTGCCCACAAGGCCTGATCTGGATTAATTTTGAGCTGAAATTCATCTCCCCTATAAATCTCCCAATCGACAGGGGTTTCACCCCATTTGGAGAACTGCTTTTTAAGCACATCAATCCATTCAGAAGCCTTGTACTCTTCTGAATTAATAATATCCCCTGTAATTATTGCTATCATAGAATATAAGCTAAAACGCTAATATATGAATATATAAGCTAATTCGCTAATAATTAGTAAATATAAGCTAATTCGCTAATAATATGTAATTATAAGCCAATCAGCTAATATTTTAAAACCATCTACGTACCAAAGTGCAATATTGCTTGTATTCTTTGTCGAATAGTTTCGACAACATCTCCTCTTCAGGAATTATCTGAAAAGCATTCATATACCCCACAAAGCCAGCTGCTAGCAATACATTAAAAGCATTTCCTAACCACAAGCCCCAAGCGAGAAGTGCTAGTAAAAGCCCTAAGTACATAGGATTTCTCGAAAACTGATAGATTCCAGAAGTAACCAATTTTGAAGCTTTTGAAGGTGCAGAAGGATCAACCGTTGTTTTTGATTTAAAGAATTGAAATAAGGAGATAAAGCCAATGCTTCCGGCAATTGCTAATAAGCCATACATCAAGTATCCTCTTCCGAAGAAATCAAAATAGCCAATCGGAAGAAAACGTGCCAGGAGATACATCAAAGCTCCAAAGGCAATAAAAACAATAACAGGTGGCACTTTCAGTCGCATAGAAAATGTTTAGAGCTCCCAAAATTACTACTTTTGAACTCAGTTTTACACCCTGAACTCCAAATACATGAAATTAGTCTTTGCAACCCATAACCAAAATAAATTCAAAGAGGTCAAAGTATTGCTTCCGCCTTATATAGAGTTGGTCTCATTGACTGATATCGGTTGTCATGATGAAATACCAGAAACTGGTGAAACTTTAAAAGAGAACGCGCAAATCAAATCTGATTTTGTAACAACAAACTACGGCCTACCATGTTTTTCAGATGATACCGGACTGTTAGTAGACGCTCTAAACGGGGCTCCAGGAGTATATTCGGCACGTTACGCAGGTGAACATAAAAATGCCGATGCCAATATGAATAAAATACTATCGGAATTAGAAAATAAAACATCCCGTTCAGCTCGATTTGAAACAGTAATTGCCCTAAACTTGAAAGAAGAAAACATTCACTTTACAGGTGTTGCTGAAGGTAAAATCACCAAGAGTAAGAGTGGTCAAAAAGGCTTTGGATATGACCCCATATTTCAGCCCAAAGGCTACGATAAAACCTTTGCAGAACTTCCTTTAGAAGTAAAAAACGAAATCAGTCACAGAGGCAAAGCCATTAAACAATTGATTGCATATTTACACAAACTTCCATCTAAATAAATAAACCTATCTTTGCCGCTTCAATTAATGCCGCTAGTATAGCATGTGTTGCGCCGAGTCTAATAGGTTATGTCGATAATCGCTCTATGCAACATCCGTATTTGCGATTAAAGTATAACATATTATGACAAAATTTGAAGCACTAGGGCTTGACAAGTCCCTATTAGATGCTATTGCCGATTTAGGATTTGAAAATCCTTCGGAAGTACAAGAAAAAGCAATCCCAATTTTATTAGAAACTGAAACCGATTTGGTCGCACTTGCCCAAACAGGTACCGGAAAGACCGCAGCTTTTGGTTTTCCAATTATTCAAAAAATCGATAGTGCTAGCAGAACTACTCAAGGGTTAATCCTCTCTCCAACCCGTGAGCTTTGCTTACAGATTACCAATGAGCTCAAGCTCTATTCGAAGTACGAGAAAAACATAAGTACTGTTGCTATTTACGGTGGTGCAAGCATTACTGACCAAGCACGTCAAATCAAGCGTGGAGCACAGATTATTGTCGCTACTCCTGGTCGTATGAAAGATATGATCAATCGCCGTTTGGTTGATATTTCTAAAATCGATTACTGTGTATTAGATGAGGCTGATGAGATGCTCAACATGGGCTTTTTCGAGGACATCAAAGATATTCTATCCAACACTCCTGACGAGAAGTCTACTTGGTTATTTTCGGCTACGATGCCCAAAGAAGTATCGATTATTGCTAAAAAATTCATGCATAGTCCTCAGGAAATTACTGTTGGGACAAAAAATGCAGGTACTTCTACCGTGCAGCACGAATATTATGTGGTAGGTGGTCGAGATCGCTATCCAGCCTTAAAACGATTAGCAGATACAAATCCTGATATATTTTCAGTAATCTTTTGTAGAACCAAACGTGATACCCAAAAAGTAGCCGAAAAGCTAATTGAAGATGGATATAGCGCTGGAGCTTTGCACGGTGACCTGAGTCAAAATCAGCGTGATTTGGTAATGAACTCTTTTCGTAAGAAGCAGATTCAGATGTTAGTAGCTACGGATGTAGCTGCACGTGGAATTGATGTAGATGACATTACCCACGTCATAAACTACCAACTTCCTGATGAAATCGAAACCTACACACACCGTAGTGGACGAACAGGAAGGGCAGGTAAATCAGGTATTTCAATGGTTATTGTTACGCGTAGTGAAATGCGTAAAATTAAATCCATCGAAAATAAAATTCAACAGAAGTTCATTTCCAAGAAGATTCCAACAGGAATGGAAATCTGTGAAATCCAACTTTATCACTTAGCAAATAAGATCAAGGATACAGAAATCAATGAAGATGTAGAAGGTTATTTATCTGCAATTAACGATGTCTTGAAAGACGTCGATCGTGAAGAATTGATTAAGAAAATTGTATCCGTAGAGTTTACCCGTTTTTACAACTATTACAATAAAACAAGGGATTTAAATACGCAGGATTCAGGAGACCGTGGAAGAGACAGAGATGGCCGTCGAGGTGGCGAAGCTCCAAGTTCAGGTTCTGTACGTTACTTTATAAACGTCGGAGAAAAAGACGGTTATGATTGGATGTCTTTAAAGGATTTTCTTCGAGAAACAGTCGGCTTAGGCAAAGATGATGTCTTTAAGGTTGATGTAAAGGATAGCTTTTCTTTCTTTAATACGGATGCGGAGGTTACCGAGAAGATTTTAGCCACTTTCACAGACCTCAAAGTGGAAGGTAGGTTCGTTAATGTTGAAGTTTCAAAAAACCCTGGAGGAGGCGGTGGCCGAAGAGATCGCAACAGAAATAGTCGCAGTAGCGGCGGTGGAAGTTTTCGAAGAGATCGTGGCAAAAGCGGCGGAGGAAGCGGAAGAGACAGAGACAGAAGCAAGAAAAGAGAACGAAGCTTCGGTAAAAGTGAAAATTCTGGAAACAGAAGAAGTAAGCGTAAAAAAAATGATTTCTTTTAGTTAATTCTATATTAAAAAATACGCTCCGGCGTATTTTTTTGTTTTGTTTAGTATCTTTAAAATTGGATTTTAATTGAATGCAGAAAAACCTACTTCTTCTTTTTATATTTTTTAGTTTCTTCGGATTCTCCCAAGAGGATGAGAAAAGTAATGAAAATCGTGAGTTTAAAGCCGTGGTCGTCAATGCACAAACTGACGACACCATGGAAAGTGTTCACGTGGTAAACCTGAATCAAGTTATTGGTACCATTACCAATAAAAAAGGGGAATTCGCTATTACTGCCGCAGTGAACGACACCCTTTATTTTTCTTTTTTAGGATATAAATCACAAAAGATTAGGGTCACTAATGACATGTTCAAGTTTGAGGACACCAAAATATCCCTCACGGAGCTAGCTTACGCACTTGAAGAAGTTATTGTACGACCATATCAATTGACGGGCTACTTAGAGATTGATGTCAAAAACCTTCCGATTAACAATGCGTATCAGTATAGCATTTCCGGACTTTCAGTAGGTTATGAAGCCGGGAATAAAAACCCAAGTGCCGTTACCAAGGTGCTTGGAGCAATTCTAAATCCCGCAGATTTATTACGGAATCTCTTTGGAAAGAAACCAGCACAAATGCGTAAGTTGAGACAGGTAAAAGAAGACGATGAAATTCGAAATCTACTGGCTTCTAAATTCGATCGTGAAACACTAGTTGAACTTCTCCAACTGGAAAAAATGGATATCGAAGATATTTTGAACAATTGCAGTTATTCAAAATCGTTCATAAAGACCGCCAATGACCTTCAAATTCTTGACGCCATAAGTGGATGTTATGAGGATTACAAGGTTTTGAATAGAGATAAAAGAGGCAAATAAATTTAATTTTGTTTTATAATTTTTCAAAGCCATTTCTAGACTATTGCATTCAACACTTCTGATTTTCAGCACTTCATATCCATTCAAACACTTGCGGAAATAAATTTTCGAATTACGGCTTCATTTTATAGCTTTAGAGAAAATAATTTCAAATGAATAAATGGCTCCTTACAATCATAATTATATCACTTCTACTTTCCTGTAAAGAGCAACAAAAAGCCCCCGAAAAACAGGAGATTGTTAAAAAAGAAATTATTGAAGAACCTCAGAAGCAAATTCCTTTTGTTTGGGAAGGCGCCAATATCTATTTTTTACTTACCGATAGATTTCACAATGGAAACGTCAAAAACGACACTACCTTAAACAGAACGAAAGAAACTGGAGTGTTGCGCGGATTTATGGGGGGGGATATTGCCGGAATTACAGAAAAAATCAATGAAGGCTATTTTACCGAGCTAGGAGTAAACGCCATTTGGTTTACCCCAGTTGTTGAGCAAATTCATGGAAGTACCGATGAGAGCACCGGAAATACATATGGCTATCATGGATACTGGGCAAAAGATTGGACCGCATTAGACCCGAATTTCGGAACCAAAGAGGAGCTTGAAACCATGGTAAAAACAGCACATGCAAATGGCATACGTGTCTTGATGGATGCCGTTGTAAATCATACCGGACCTGTAACTAATGAGGATCCTGTTTGGCCTGAAGAGTGGGTCCGAACCGACCCGACCTGTCAATTTACCACCTATGAGAATACCACTAGCTGCACACTAGTTGATAACCTGCCAGATATTCTGACCGAATCTGATGAAGCCGTAGAGCTTCCAGATGCCTTGTTGGCAAAGTGGAAGTCAGAAGGGCGACTAAGCAATGAATTGGATGAATTGGCAGTTTTCTTTGAACGTACAGGCTATTCAAGAAGCCCCAGAGCTTACATCATAAAATGGCTAACAGATTATGTAAAAGACTTCGGCATAGACGGTTATCGCGTGGACACCGTTAAACATGCTGATGAAAAAGCCTGGGCTGAGTTATATAAAGAAGCATCTTACGCCTTCGAAGCTTGGAAAAAGAAAAACACTAAAGAAGTTTTAGATGACACACCGTTCTATATGGTTGGAGAGGTATATAACTATGGAGTTTCTGGCGGAAGAGAATTTGATTTTGGTGATAAAAAAGTAGACTATTTTAACTATGGTTTCGACGGACTTATCAATTTCGAATTGAAGAATGATGCAAAAAATGATTACGAAGCTATTTTCAAAAAGTACAGCTCTCTTTTGAATACAAAATTTAAAGGAAAGGGTTTTGTAAATTACCTAACCTCTCATGATGACGGTCAACCTTTTGACAAAGAGAGAACCCAATCCTTTAAATCCGCAAATGTGCTTCTTTTAACTCCAGGAACTTCCCAAATTTATTATGGAGACGAGAGTGCCCGTGATTTGACCATTGAAGGAACTGAGGGGGATGCAACCTTACGCTCCTACATGAACTGGGATGATGTTGCAAATACAGATAGTACTAAAACTATTCTAACACACTGGCGAAAGTTGGGTAAATTTAGAAATAATCATCCCGCGATAGGTGCTGGAAAGCATAAGCGATTAGGTAAAAAACCTTATGTATTCAGCAGAACATACATTAAAGACGATTTCAAGGATAAAGTTGTGGTGGGATTAGATTTACCAAAAGGAAAAAAATCACTTTGGGTCAAAGGCTTTTTTGGAGATGGCACCAAACTCTACGACACTTATTCTGAAACAGAAGTGATAGTTAAAAAAGGAAAAGTCATTCTTGAAAACGATTATAACATTGCGCTTCTAGAACTGGTTGAATAGTTCAGTTATACTTGAGAGTGCAAGGCAATTCGATTTCCCTCGGTATCTTTTATTAAGGCCATAAAACCGTGTCCTTCGCCGATTTGGGTTTTGGGTTGTATGATTTCCCCATTAGCTCCTTCTACCCTGCTCAATTCAGTATCAACATCTTTACAGGAAAAATAAAGCAACGGACCATCAGTCAAATTTGGTTTGTACATTTCGTGTTGCACCAAGGAACCTGTGGCTCCGGATTTTTCAGGATCATTAGGAAACCATCCCATAAGCAAAACACCGAACTCATGAACACTAATTGAAATATCAAATACGGACTCATAAAAGTCTTTTGCCCGATTCATGTCGGTAACGGGAATCTCAAACCATCCTACCATAAACGAATTATTTTTCTAAAACTTCTTTAAGACTAGCCATACCCTGTTCAAAATCAGGCCCGACCATTGCATCCATACTCTTAAATAAAGAAATTATGTTCATGGGAAATTTATTATTCCCGGAAAAACCCCAAGTTACTTTTGTACTGCTGACTCCTGCATCTTCAACTTTCATGTAGCAATCCGATGTAGATTTAAACGGTTTTAAAAAGCGTAATTCCGAATCAACACGCTCGCCATCGATAATCTTTTTTATTTCCTGCTCCCCTTCCCCAACATCCTTGTTACCGTTCCAATAGCTAACACAGCCCACTTCACCATCGGTTCCGGTAAATTTCTTCTCCATATTTGGGTCTTTTTTCGCCCAAGGGGACCATTCATCCATATTTTTTAAAGAGCGTAAGTAATTAAAGACTTCTCTTTTGGGTCGATTAATCTCAACAGTTCTGAAAACGTTATAAGTTTTAGGCGCGATAAGGGAGAGAATAAGCACTAAAGCGATTAACCCTCCAATGATGTAAAGTAAGGTATACATTTGTTTATCAATTAATTGGTTGTGTTTAAATGTAATAAAAAAAGTTATTTCAAGGTATCATACCGTGTTAAAATATCATCGATACTTTTGATGCTTTTTTTGGTCCAATCCAAACGCTTTTCCAGTTTTTCAACTGGAGTTAAACCCCAGTCTAAATTGGTCTTTCTCAGTTTCGTGACCAAATCTTGTAATATAATAGCGGCCGATACGGAAATATTCAAGCTCTCAGTAAAACCATGCATTCCAATTTTAAGAAAACCGTCCACTTGGTTTAAAACGGTTTCGCTCAGTCCATCTTTCTCCGTACCGAAAAACAATGCGGTTTTTCCATCAATTTCAAAATCAGGTAATAGACAATCTTCAGCATGTGGTGTAGTGGCAATTATTTTATAGCCCTGTTTTCGAAGTGTTTCGATACAACTATCCGAATTGGGGTAACTATACACATCTACCCATTTTTCAGCTCCCATAGCAATTTCCTTATCTAATACTTTTACATTTTTATTTTCGATAACATGGGCCTCCTGAATTCCGAAAACTTCACAACTTCGTATGACTGCACTAGTATTGTGTTTTTGATATACATCTTCAATAGCAACAGTAATGTATTTTGTGCGCTCCTCAAGAACCTCTAAAAATCGCTCCTTGCGCTCTTCAGAAATAAAACCTTCTAAATATGCCAAAAGTTGCTGGTCAATCATCTTTCGAATATAATCAAAATGGCTATTTTTAAACTAATGAAGAAAAAAATTGTAATACTTACCGGCGCAGGTATCAGCGCCGAAAGCGGAATCAACACATTTCGTGATGCTGGTGGTTTATGGGAAGGCCACGATGTAATGGAGGTCGCATCTCCACAAGGTTTTTTAAGTAATCCAGAATTAGTACTTGACTTTTACAATCAAAGAAGAAAACAACTATTCGAAGTAGAACCAAATCCCGGGCATCAATCTCTAGTAAAACTGGAAGAACAATTTGAAGTTCATATTGTGACCCAGAATGTAGATGATTTGCATGAAAGAGCAGGTAGTTCAAACGTGTTACATCTGCATGGTGAACTACTTAAAGTGCGAAGTACGAGAAACGAAAATGATGTTCTAAATTGGAAAAAAGATTTGAATCTAGGTGATTTGTGCGATAACGGATATCAACTTCGTCCGCATATAGTTTGGTTCGGAGAACAAGTACCGTTGCTAGACAAAGCCATTAATATTACTGAGTGTGCAGATATTCTAATTGTAATCGGAACATCAATGCAAGTATATCCTGCCGCAAGTCTTATAAATTTTGTTTCGCTAGAAACTCCCATTTACTTCGTTGACCCTAGGCCAAGTGTAAATGCTTCGCAATACAAGAACCTAACTATAATTGAAGATACAGCCGCAAAGGGAGTGCCTATTTTGGTTGCTGATTTAATTGGTACAAGGCCCTAGTTTGTTTGGCCCATGCAATGACACCATTCCTTTGCTCCTCTGTAAGTTTCGCCTCTTCGTGTGTCCATGTGTATTCATTTAAAGGCATAGAACCGTCCTCCACCATTTCAACAAGCTCTTCAAGCTTATGGTCTTTTTTCTTTACATCGTAGTTCGACCAATCAGAAAAATTCAAGTGTTTTTTTCCGTCTTTGACATGGTCCGCTAACCAATACGAAACAGGAGCGACATTGTTATACCAAGGGTATTCCGTGTTGTTGCTATGGCAGTCGTAGCAGGTCTGCTGCAAAATAATTTTAACTTCCTTCGAAGGATTTGTTTCGGTCAAGAACTGAGCAGTATGCTCACCTTGAGCTTGGTTTTTTTCAGGTCTATAAAATTGCATCGCGATAAAAACCACTAAAAGTCCAACTGCTATTTTTTTTACTATTTTCATCTTTAAAATTTAAGGTGCTCTAAATTACAGTTTTTATGAATAAAGCACAATTGTACAAAGCATTAGACTACATAAACCATTCACGGGAAAAACGAATGGAGATGGCTCTCTTGGTATCCAAAAACCCTCACTTAGTACAACCCTTATTAGAAATAGCCTTTGAAGACATAAATCTGATTTCATCGAAAGCATGTTGGGTAATGGAGTTTACGGCCAAGGAGAATCTTCCCTATCTTTTTCCTTATTTGAATCGCTTTACGGAAACTATTGGGTCTCTAAAGCTAGATTCTTCCGTGCGTCCTATGGCTAAAATATGTGAGTATTTAGTAACAGGTTATTTTCAAAAAAAAGATGCCGTAGTCAGAAATGCTCTAAAGGAAAAACATCTCGAAGAAATCACAAGTGCCTGCTTTGATTGGCTCATTGGCAATCATAAGGTCGCCGCACAAGCATATTCTATGACTTGTTTACTACTACTAGGACGAAAATTCGACTGGATTCACCCTGAACTCAAATTGATTCTTGAACAAAACTATATTTCGGGCAGTGCGGCTTACAAGGCTAGAGCAAGAATGACCTTAAAAAAAATAAAAGTCTAATTCTTATCTCCCATCAAAGATATTTTTCAAGGTTGAACCAGCTTTTCCAACTTGAACTTTTTTTAATCCTTATCTTTGCACCTTTCAAAAAATAACCAATTCCGCATAAGATGTCACTAGACCCATTGAACGCTATTTCTCCTATTGATGGACGTTACCGAAGTAAAGTAGAAAATTTAGCCCCGTTTTTTTCCGAGGAAGCTTTAATCAAATATCGGGTCAAAGTAGAAATTGAATATTTTATCGCCCTTTGCGAAATTCCCTTACCTCAGCTTGAGGTTTTTGATGTTTCTAAATTTGAATCACTTCGCGAAATCTATCAGAATTTTGATTCCGCAGATGCTCAGTCTATAAAAGACATTGAGAAGGTCACCAATCATGATGTAAAAGCTGTAGAGTATTTCATCAAAGAGAAGTTTGATGCCTTAGGACTAGAAAAATTCAAAGAGTTTATCCACTTCGGATTGACTTCTCAAGACATCAACAATACAGCTATTCCACTTTCTTTGAAAGATGCTATGAACGAAGTCTACGTTCCTGCATATTTTCAAATTCTAGAAAAACTGAAAGAATTAGTTTCTGAATGGGCGGACGTTTCTATGCTAGCTCGCACACACGGCCAACCAGCATCCCCTACCCGTTTAGGAAAGGAAATTGATGTTTACGTACAACGTTTAAAAGAGCAGTTCAATTTATTAAATGATATACCGAGTGCTGCTAAATTTGGTGGCGCTACTGGAAATTACAATGCGCACAAAGTAGCTTACCCAAGTATTGACTGGAAGGCATTCGGACAGCAATTCGTTCAAGAGAAATTGGGTTTACACCACTCTTTTCCTACAACACAAATTGAGCATTACGACCACATGGCCGCTTTGTTTGACACTTTAAAGCGTATCAATACAATTATCCTAGATTTAGACCGTGATTTCTGGACTTATGTTTCCATGGATTATTTCAAGCAAAAAATAAAGAAAGGCGAAGTTGGATCTTCTGCCATGCCACATAAAGTAAATCCGATTGATTTTGAGAATTCCGAAGGAAACCTTGGTTTGGCAAATGCTATTTTTGAGCATTTATCTGCAAAGCTTCCGGTTTCTAGACTACAACGTGATTTAACCGACAGTACGGTTCTTCGAAACGTTGGCGTTCCTTTTGCACATACCATGATTGCTTTTCAATCCACTTTAAAAGGATTGAACAAACTCCTATTAAACAAAGAAAAGTTTGAACAAGACCTGGAAAATAACTGGGCGGTTGTTGCGGAGGCAATACAGACGATTTTGAGAAGGGAAGGTTATCCGAATCCTTATGAAACTTTAAAGGGACTGACACGAACCAACGCGAAAATAAATCAACAATCCATAGCTGAATTTATTGACACTTTGGAAGTTTCTGATGGTATTAAAACAGAGCTTAAAGAAATTACCCCAAGTAATTATACTGGTATTTAGCGATAGAATTTCTATAATAAAAAAGACCGCTTTAAGAGCGGTCTTTTCATTTAATAGTGGTTGATTGAAATTATCCTTCCTTTTGAATTTCCACAGCATGTGGATACGGAATTTCAATACCCGCTTTATCAAGTGCCAACTTACTTCCCTCAACTGTGGCAAAAAAAACATCCCAATAGTCCTCAGGCTTACAAAATGGTCGTACAGCCAAATCTACTGAGCTCTCTCCTAGATTCGCGACATTAACCGAGGGAGCAGGGTCTTGAAGTACTTTCGGATTTGAAGTAAGAACTTCTAGTAATACTTCCTTGGCTTTTTTCATGTCCTCATCGTAACCAATACCAACCATTGTATCAACTCGAATTTTACCTTCTGCTGTATAGTTGATAATATTCCCATTACCCATTGCACCATTTGGAATAATAGCCAACTTATTATCCGGTGTTGTTAACTTCGTTGTGAAAATCTCGATTTCCTTAACCACTCCTGTCACTCCCTGCGCTTCAATAAGGTCTCCGATTTTAAAAGGTTTGAAAATAATCAAGAGTACGCCCCCAGCGAAATTCCCTAAAGATCCTTGAAGAGCAAGACCGATAGCCAAACCAGCGGCTGCGATTACTGCTGCAAAACTTGTGGTCTCAACCCCAAGTTTAGAAATTACCATGATTATTAAGAAAATCTTTAGCGCCCAGCTTACTAGGTTTAATAGAAACTTCTGAAGTGCTTCGTCATAATCCTTTTTCATCATGACCCTTCTCAGAACGCCTGTAAGTTTTTTGATGACCCAAGAACCAACAATGTAAATAAGAATAGCTCCGATAATTTTCGGACCATATTCGGTGGCGAAATTAATCGCTTTGTCAATCCATACTTGTGTGTCTTCCATAATAGTGTTTCTTTTAATATTTAATGAATGTTTATAGTAGCCCCAATATAAGAATTAGAAAACAAAAAATCCCGTTACTATAAATAAAATAGCAACGGGATTTTTTGTATTTATTAGCCTTAACTTAACCCTTCAGTAAGCCTTCCAACTTTTCAAATCCTTCTCCTTTGTAGTCTGATTTCTGAATAGCTTGAAGCAACTGCAACATATTTGCGGGGTTCATATCCTTTCCAAGAACACGTATCAAAGCAAAACCTTTATCATCATTATCTCCATATATTATTACCTCATCAATGGCATCTTCATCACCCAAATACTTCACCGTAGCTTTGCCATATGGAGTATTCATTTTCATCAGTTCAATAAAATCCTTGTTCTTTAGAATCGCTTTAACATTTGTCTTTTCCGACTGATATGCCACGTCATTATCTGTAGTCTTTTTAAAAGCCAAAATGTCAAGCTTATTTAATGAAGATATTGCTTCTCTTTGCTTTTCTGATAAATCTGCTTCTTTAAGATTCAAGATACTTACCGGAACATCAAATGATAAAAAATTCGGATTTTCCGAATTATCTACATAATATTCTTGAAGACTTTGTGTACTAGAACAACTTGACAGAACCAAAATTAGAGCCAAGGCTACTAATTGATATATTTTTTTCATTTCGATATGTTTAAAAGATTAAGGAGGTAGAAGCGATAATCGCAACTACCCCCTAATGACTTTCTACTTTCTATTATTCTTTTCTGCTTTTTTCAAATCGTCTGGCAAGTTCATTTTGTTGGTAATGGCTCCGATTTTATTCAAATCAATATCTCCTGTCATTGATACTAAAACAGTTTCAAATTTTCTTCCGTTGACATCGACATCCATATCTTTCATTCCTGAAACAAACATCAACAACTCTCTTACATGATCTTCGTCCTTACCATTTTTGATGTAGAACTTTACGTTGACATCTTTGTCTTTAACACGCATTAGTTCTTCCATTGAGGATGATTTCAAATACTTTTTCACAGTTGATGCCATACTAGATGAAACTCCCTTGTCTTCTGTGATAAATACTTTGATTCCGTTAATACCTTTGGCAACCTCGGCAAACTCCTTTGCTTCTTCGTCATCGGTCATACTTCCTATTTTGCTGACCAAATCTATCATTCCTTTGTTGACCACTACGGTACCTACATTATCCATATCCTCATACTTGTCGAAGATGGATTGTGAAAATCCAAATAATGGTAAAATTGCGATTGCTACTACTAAACTAAGTTTTCTCATGACTGTCTCTGTTTTTTACCCTGCCCCGATGCTTCGGGGGTTTCAGGGTTTGATTAAGATTTAATTAGATACCGAAACGAGTTCGGCATAACTTGATTGATGATAATTATATACTGCCCACTGCAGCTGTTTACTGATTACTTAATTTTTCTTCCCGGCTTTATTCAATTCTTCAGGAAGGTTCATTTTTTTGGTAAGCGAACCGATTTTATTCAAATCAATATCTCCGGTTAAGGATAATAATACGGTTTCAAACTTTCGCCCATTCACCTCAACATCTACATTCTTCATGCCTGTAACGAACATTAATAATTCGCTTACATGATCTTCATCTTTACCATTTCTGATATAGAACTTGACATTGGCATCTTTGTCTTTTACCCGCATTAACTCTTCCATCTTAGAAGATTTCAAATACTTCGTGACCTCGCTTTTCATATCTGCTGAAATCTTTGGGTTTTCTGTGATGAAAACTTTAAGACCGCTCAGGCTTTGAGCCATATCCATATATTCCTGCGCTTCTGGATCGTCTACATCAACGTCCATCTTCGCTAAAAGATTAAACATGCTCTTGCTAACCACCACAGCACTAACATCATCTAAATCTTCGTACTTGTCGAAAATGCTTTGTGAGAATCCTGCTAAGGGCAATAAAGCCATTACTGTTATTACTAAATACTTTTTCATTTTGTTATTTTTAATGGGTTTGAGGGATTTTACTATTTATTATATACTTTTTGTTTTGTTTCTTCAAATTGGTTCAGGTACGCTACTTTTTCAGTACCACGATTAAAATTTTGCGCTAAAAGGTTCATAGCTTTCTTTGTTTCTTGATATGCAAACTCCGCTTCTCGCTTTTCTTGGTAACTCTTACCAAAATAGATGCCAAACATGAGAAGCCCTACTGCAGCTACCGAAAGCCACTTATAATTGAATCGTTTTTTAGTAACGCTAGCTATCGTATCTAACGGGACTTGTTTCGTGAATTTCTCTTCTTTAGCGCTAGAAAAATATTGAAACATGGGTGCATACTGCTCTAATTGAGGAGCAACACTTTTTTCTGAGAAATAGGCTCGAAGTGTTTCTTCTTCAGCAACTGTGGTAGCTGCTTCAAAATACTTTTCTACTAATTTTTCGATATTATCCGATTCCATAATTATGTTTTTGTACTAATTTTTCTCTTACTGTTTTTCTTGCTCTTGATAATGCTACTCGCACTGCTGTTGGCTGCATATCTAACATTTCTGCAATCTCATCATAATCATACTCTTCTACATCTCGTAATTGCAAAACCATCTTTTGTTGTTCAGGTAGCTCGTCCATAATCTTTTCTACCCAACTTACACTGTCTTTCGCTTCTATCTGGTTTTGTAAAAGACTTCCCTTTTCTTGATAGTTGCTATGAACTAGTTTCAAATTTCCTGCCTGTTTTGACTTTAATCTATCCAGACAAAAATTCTTCGTCATCGTCATTGCAAAGGCTTCGACATTTTTATACTTCTCAAAAGAGGTATTCTTATTCCAAAGCTTGATTAAAACTTCTTGCGTTGCATCCTCAGCCTCCTCCGTAGATACAAGCAAGCGTTTTGCTAGTCTAAAGAGTTTATCCTTAAAAGGCATTACCACATTTAAAAATTCTGACTGCTGCATTTTAGTTGGTCGTTTGTAAGGGTTTCTTAACCGTTTACATAAGGAAGACGAAGTATAACGATTTTTGTTACAATAAATTTTTTATTCTTGTCAATGTCCCTATTTTAGGGGCGCATTATAACTATTCTCAAGGTTCC
This sequence comes from uncultured Flavobacteriaceae bacterium, assembly GCA_947500435.1. Taxonomy (GTDB): domain Bacteria; phylum Bacteroidota; class Bacteroidia; order Flavobacteriales; family Flavobacteriaceae; genus Maribacter_C. The sequence continues at coordinate 397,603 of CANMRV010000005.1, read as the reverse complement.
TTTTGCAAAAAGCATATTCAAAATTGAGCATCAAGAAAATGTGGTAGGGTATTTGTAATGTGAATTGTTCATTTATAGAGTAAACCAGACGCTTCTTGTAATTTTCTGTTACAGATGCGACTTAACTAAAAAAAGAAAATGAAAAAGTACTTCCTCCTATTATTAGCCTTTGGGTTAATTGTTACCAGCTGTAAAAAAAATGATGATACTCCTGTAATTTCAGAGGAACCAAAAGAAGAAACCCCTGTAGTAAAATCCGTTGCTGATTATCCTGTACAAGATTTTATGTGGAGAGCTATGAATATATATTATTTTTGGCAAGAAGATGTTACTGATTTGGCTGATAATAGATTTACCGGTCCTTCAGACCCAGCTTATGTTAGCTTCCTGGGTTCATCAACAGATCCAGAAGACTTTTTTTTCAATAAACTATGTAATGAACACTCCAATGTTGTTGGAGATAACAATGCAGTAGATAGATTTAGTTTCTTAAGTGAAAATTACAAGGATATAGTGCAGGGGTTCGCAGGGGTTTCTAAAAGCAACGGAGTTGAATTTGGCTTAGGTGCAATTACGGATTCAAGAAGGCTTTTTGGCTTTGTGCGTTATATAGTACCAGGGTCCGATGCTGATGGTAAAGATATTAAACGAGGTGATATTTTTATTGGCGTAAATGGAACAGACCTTACACGTGATAATTATAGAGAACTACTTTTTGGTGATTCAGACACTTACACCTTAAATTTCGCCACCATAGATGGCACTATTGCTCCTAACGGAAGAGAGTTATCACTTACCAAACAAGAAGGCCTAGTTGAAAACCCAATTCTAGTAAATCAGGTTATTGAACATAACGGAATTAAAGTTGGGTATATGGTCTATAATCAATTTGCAGGGAACTCTGGAGAACCTCTGAACGAAGCTTTTGGAGAACTAAAAGCGCAGGGAATCGATGAATTGGTATTAGACTTGAGATATAACCCTGGAGGTTTTGGCTACATTACTCAAATCTTGGGTAGTCTAATTTATGAGGCTAACCCTGACAAAGTATTTTATAATAGAAGATTTAATAATAGACTGGAGCAAGCTTGGGATGTTGTAGGCGGTGACAAAACTAATTTCGTAGCGGATACTGGCACCAACGATGGCAACAGTAATATTCCCCTAAATAGTCTTAATTTGAGCAAGGTCTATATTATAGCTACCCGTAATTCTGCTTCCGCTAGTGAATTATTAATGAACGGTTTAAGACCTTATGTTGAAGTAGTTCATATAGGTGAAAGGACAGTAGGTAAGAACCAAGGGTCTCTGACCTTAGTTGATAGTCCTGCTACTGGCTTTGGCTACGACCGTGATAGAGAGGATGAAATAAACCCTGATAATCAATGGGCTATTCAACCAATTGTAAGTCAAACGGAAAATTCAGAGGGCTTCGGGGATTACTCCGCAGGCCTTGTGCCAAATGTTGAAATCGGTGAAGATCTTAGTCAATTGGGCAGTTTGGGTGATCCGAACGAACGCCTTTTTGCAAGAGCTTTACAAGAAATAGATGCATCTACCGGCAAAAAAGATTTTACGGCTAAATTTCCGGTAGATTTAATTTCTAGCTCGTCATTGCATAGGGCAAAAGGAGGTGAGCTTGTTTTTAGAGATATACCAATGGTAGTTAAAGAAAAAGTTAAAACAGGTATCAAATAGTACAACTGAAAACCAAATTCCAATAGTGTATGATGTTCGTAAGAATCTTACATCGTTATTTCAAATTTACCCCAACTTGATAACATCCCTAACTAGGATTGTAAAGTTTTGGATGAAATTGTTTTTAGTATTACAAATCACCAAGAATGAAATATTTAAAAATTAGTACACTTTTCTTCTGCTTATTTGTGCTCTTCGCCTGCAGCAAAAAAGCAGAGGATTTTGCCATACCACCAACGGTTGATGCAGAGCCCAACGCAGGTGTTGACGTACAGGATTTTATGTGGAAAGCCATGAACTACTGGTATTTCTGGCAAAAAGAAGTTCCTGACTTGGCTGACAACCGATTCCCGATTTCAGCAGAAGGAACAAAACAGTACACTGAATTTTTGAAATCAGAGGCTAATCCAACGGACTTTTTTAGAAATAAGTTACAATTTACAGAAGATCGCTTTAGTTTCTTTTCTGATGACTATACCACGCTGACGAATTCATTGGCAGGAATTTCAAAGAGTAACGGTTTAGAGTTCGGTTTAATAAGTTTTACCGGAAGTGATCTTGTGTTTGGCGTTGTTCGTTACATTATACCGGGTTCTGATGCAGCTGGAAAAGATATAAGCCGGGGTGAGATTTTTACAGCCGTCGATGGTCAAGCGCTTACCTCAAATAACTTTAGGGACTTGCTATTTGGAGATGTAACCAGCTATACTTTAAATATGGCAGATTTTGCAAATAATGAATTTACTCTCAATGGCAAGGAAGTTTCATTGACCAAGCAGGAAGGACTAGCGGAAAACCCCATATTTCTCGATAAGATATTTGAAATCAGTGGTGAAAAGATTGGGTATTTGGTCTATAACGGCTTTATAAATGAGTTTGATGAACAGCTAAATGAGGTGTTCGGTCGCTTTAAATCAGGTGGAGTTACCAATTTGGTGTTGGACATGAGATACAATCCTGGTGGAGACGTGAATAGCTCGGTACTGCTTTCAAGTATGATTTATGGAACCAATACGAACGATGTCTTTTTAAAAGCTCGATATAATGATAAATATCAGGCGGTCTTAGAAAATAACAACACAGATGTTCGTCGCTTTTTTCTTGATAAAACCAAAAATGGTACAGGCGTAAATACATTAAACTTATCGAAAGTTTATATCCTAACTACCAAAGGGTCGGCATCTGCAACCGAATTAGTTATAAACGGTCTTAACCCATATGTGGATGTAGTTCAAATAGGAGATGTCACAAGAGGAAAAAATGAGTTTTCCGTGACTTTAGTTGATGATAGGGCAAATAGATATATTTACACTGCTGAAAGAAAAAACCAAATTAAGAATGGGAATAGCTGGGCTATTCAACCTTTAATTGGCCGAAACGAAAACGTCGATGGTTTTTCAGATTATACGTCAGGCTTAGTACCTGATTTTGAAGTTAAGGAAGACCTAGAGAATATGGGTGTCTTGGGAGATCAAAATGAGCCGCTATTGGCTCAAGCAATTGCTCTTATTACTGGTGTCTCTGGTAAAAGAGATTTTACTGTGAAGATGCCAATTGATGAATTTACCAACTCAAAAATGTTTACTCCGGTAAAGGATAACATGTATGTTACCGAAGTGCCTTTTATAGAATTTGAGTAAGCTAGTAATATGCTGAGTATAAAAACAAAAAAGGCTTGGTAGATTTACCAAGCCTTTTTTGTTCGAGAGATTTTAATATTAATTAAAATAGATCCCCCCAGGAATAATACCAAGTTCAAAAGTCTTTACTTCTTCCTTCGTATTTAAATCATAAATACTTAGGCTTCCATTACTTGCAAAGTCTTTGGGGTCGGTAGTAAAAAGCCTACCATCTCTAACAGTCATGGCATAAGTACCTACTCCATCAAAAGCTTTTTCTGTTGGAAGCTCTGTCGCTGATGTAGGTATGCTATACACAGCTCCATCCAAAGTATAATATAGATTTGCACCATCATAGCCTAAATGGTTAGGGTGCTCTATTGTTGTGAAATCTATACTTGATTCTACTTGGTTTGTAGATGTATTAATTTTTGACAATGAACCGGCGGTCTCTTCTCCACTAAAGGAAGGCTTTCCTGCAGATAGTACCCAAAGATTTCCAACAGCGTCTAATTGCATGGCTTTCGGAACATCGCCGACCTCAATAGTCGTTGAAACCTCATCGGTATTTCCATCAATTACCGACACCTTATTATTCTGCCCGAAACCACCTTGATGCGCCACATAGATTGTCCTTTGACGTGAAACAATTTCTTCAGGACCAAAATCAACCGGAATCGTACCCTCAACTGTATTCGTCGTAAGATTTATCATTGCCACAAAATCATCAGTGATATCGTTCGGGTCTCCCCAATTCGTAACATACCCCTTACCTTCAAGTGCCAAAAAGTAACGTGGATTATTTAATCCCTCAGAGATTTCTGCGATTTTTCCAAATGTACTTCGGTCCACTACGGTAATCGTGTTTGAAACGTTTGCAATGACATAAGCCCTATTTTCATCAAAGCCTATGGATTGAACCACATTACCTAAATCAGTATTATTTACCTTTTTATAAATGCCATTTTCGGCACTGCTCAAATCATCAGGAATAAAGGAAACCGTTCCCGTTCCATTATTAAATGGGCCTTCGTTACTTACCAAAATACCTGATGCATAATCCCCAACGAATATAGGGTCCAAGCTTTTAATTCCACTGTCACAAGCTCCGATAAGAAAACTGAGAGCAATCACTGATACTACATTTTTAAATCGCATTTTTTAAAATTTAAAATTAAGGTTAAGGTGAATATTTCTATTGGGCATGGGTCGAAATGCCACATTTTGGTAATTTTCGTTTAATAAGTTATTTACTACCAATTGGGTTTCTGTAACGATTCCCATCTTTTTTGGAAAACTATAGGTCAGACCAGCATTGAGGACCAAATAATCTGCAATATTTTGATTGTTATCTGTTGTGGTAAAGACTTCACCGTTATAAAGACCTTGTACAAAAGAGCCCCATTTTTTATAGGTATAGGCAAGATTAGAAGTGACTTTATGAAAAGGAACATAAATCAATTGCTGCCTACTTTCATTATCTATGGCTTTGGTATAAACATATCCATTCTTCCATTGCCATTGATGTTCTCCAGATTTTCTTCGGATTTCAGTTTCTAATTCAAGTCCGTATTGTGTGACATCTTTTATGTTAACAGGAGACCAATTCCCCGAAATATCTGGTCGCCATTGTATTAAATCACTTGTGGAAATATAGAATCCGTTTAAGGAGAAGCTGTAATTTTTCCCTTTTAAACTTTGTCCTATTTCACCTTGCAGGGAAGTTTCCGGAAGTAATTCAAGATTCCCGCCTGCTCCTGCTTCTTCCCAGTACAAATCATTAAACGTGGGAATTCGAAAGTTTTTTGAAGCGTTCAAATTGACCGTATAGATTTTCGAAGGTTGATATTTGACATCCATTGAAAAAACAAAGGGACTCTCAAAATCACTTACCCAATCCTTTCGAATATCTATTCCGTAACTAAACTTATCAGATGGCGTATGCGAAATTAATAAGATGCCCGCCAGACGATTTCTATTTTCCTTACGGATGGATGAACCTTCAGCATTTACAGTATTCGCCTCGACAATTCCGTTCAGCTTCCATTTCTTATAGCGATACAAATAATCATAATTCAGCAGGAAGCTTCCCGATTTTCCAAAACTAAAATCATCTCTTTCTTTATTTGCGTAATACCGATAGCGTTCAGATAAGTAAGCCACTTTTACGCGCTGTACATGGTTTGTGTTAAAATTCGTCCACTCTACCAATGAGCGGGTATTTAGGTCCCGATAGTTATCGTCTGATGGGGCGGTCAGCGTTCCTGAAAAATCACGATTTCCAAAAAATGTATTGTGATATACCTTGATTAGATTTGATTTTGAAAGTAATTGACCAATGGCAATATCTAGATTCTGATTGGTGAAAGCTCCATTTTCGTTTCTTCTAGCAGTTCCTAAATATTTGAAATCATTTGCAGAACTAAAGTGACCGATGCCGATGCTGTATGAAGTTTTATCAGTTCCCCATTCAGAATGATACCCAATAGTACTCGTGTCAAAACTGCCATAACCAATTCTAAATGTATTTTCAAACGGACTACCAAAAGTCAGATTCTGATTCAAGTGTATACTTCCGCCAATGGCACCAGTACCATATTGCGTACTCCCTCCCCCGCTCCTAACGGATACTTCGCTTAAGTTTTGCGCCATGACTGTATTAAAATCGGTCTGACCTGTGAGCTGCGAATTGATATTAATTCCATTCCAGACAACTGCGGTTTGCTGGGCGGAAGTTCCCCGAAAACTTGCGGATGAAACCATTCCGTAGCCATTTTGCTTGAAATAGATAGGTGTATTGTATTGGAGATTATCGGTCAGCATGCCCCTATTCCGTTGTAATACGGAATCGCTAAGTCGCGTTACTCTTATTCCATCAGCAAACTGTTGCAGTTTACTATCGGATAGCACCACTTCTTGTAAAACAATGACGGAGTCACGTTGCCCAAAAACTGTGTTCACACCTATAAATGCAAACAAAAAAAGGATTACATTTTTCATACCACGTAAGACCTTTTACCCGAAAGTCTATCGATTTAGTTATGAATAAAGGCAGGTCTCCTGACTTACATTTTGTTATTTAACCTTCCCAGTCTTCAAAAAGCGACCAGTGGTACTGCAGTAAATAACAACTTCCCATTTTTGGAAAGACACTGAAATGAATCAGTATATGCTTACAGTTGCGGGAACAGCTTTGGATTCTCACCAAATTCCCTTTTAATTGAAGAAGTCAATACTGAACTCGTTTCAGTATCTGTTCGTCAAACCAAAATTCGTCTCAAAAGTAAACATTTTGTTTAATGTTTGAACACAAAGATTAAATAATACTACTTTTGAAAAATGCAGATTTCATTCCATTCAAAAAACTTTCTTTGCATTCTTACCCTAGCTATTCTAGTTTGCTGCAAGCAAGAGAAAAAAGAAGGGTTCCCAGATACAGCTTCCATAAAACAAGAAAAAATTCAGTTTGCAAAAGGTTTTTCCATAGAAAAATCTGCTGATGAAATTACCACCATAAAAATCACCTCTCCTTGGCCAAATGCTGAATCTGTATTTACTTATGCGCTAGTACCCCGCGAAAAATTAGCCAGCATTACCTTGAACAAAGATGCGTATGATGCAATTGTTACCGTTCCTGTTCAACATATTGTAGTTACTTCTACAACACATATTCCGGCCTTGGAAGCTTTGGGTGTCGAAGACAAACTCGTTGGCTTTCCTGACACCAAATACATTTCCTCAGAGAAAACCAGAAAACGAATTGATGGTGGATTAATAAAAGAACTCGGCAATAATGAATCCCTAAATACAGAATTGGTTTTGGAGATGAATCCTGATGTGGTCTTTGGTTTTAGTATCAACAATCAAAATAAGACCTACGAAACGATTCAGCGTGCAAATATTCCCGTAGTTTATAATGGAGATTGGACCGAGGAAACTCCCTTAGGAAAAGCAGAATGGATTAAGTTTTTCGCTCCCTTTTTCAGAAAAGAAGCAATGGCAGATAGTATTTTCAAAGAAATTAAAGATTCTTATATGGAGGCAAAATCCTTGGCAAAAACAGCAAAGAAACCTCCAACAGTGATGAGCGGCGCCATGTACAAGGATGTCTGGTATCTTCCCGCTGGAAAGAGCTGGGCTGCTCAATTTTTGGCAGATGCCAATGCGAATTACCTTTGGAAAGACACTCCCGAAACCGGAAGCCTTTCCTTAAGCTGGGAAACCGTTCTTGAAAAAAGTAAAAACGCTGATTTCTGGATAGGCCCTTCACAATTTACTGCCTACCAAAGTATGTCAGACGCAAGTCCTCATTATCAACAATTCGATTCTTTTAAAAACAAAAAGGTATTCACTTTTTCAAGTACCAAAGGCGCTACCGGAGGATTACTATACTACGAACTTGCGCCACAACGACCTGATTTGGTTTTAAAAGACCTTATCCATATTTTTCATCCTGAGCTTTTACCAGCCCATCAAAATGTATTTTTTAAGCCTTTAGAATAAGATTGGAAAACACCGCCAAATACCGCATTTCATTTGTACTGTTGCTCATAGCCTTGGTAATTTGTTTTGCGCTGAATATTAGTTTGGGCTCGGTTTCGATTCCTTTTAAAAGCACGTTGAATGCCCTGTTTTCAGGAAGTATAGAAAATGAATCTTGGCATTATATCATTTGGGATTATAGAATACCTAAAGCCTTTACGGCAATCTTATCCGGCGGAGCCTTAGCCTTAAGTGGATTATTAATGCAAACACTTTTTCGAAATCCTTTAGCTGGACCTTTCGTTCTGGGAATTAGTTCTGGCGCAAGTCTTGGAGCAGCACTTCTCATCATGGGAGCCTCCATTTTTTCAGGCTTTGCTACTTTCGAAATTGCCAACAGTATTTCACTTGCTATCGGAGCAAGTTTAGGAAGTTTTTTAGTTCTCTTAGCCGTCTTATCGGTAGCTTCAAGAGTAAAAGACACCATGGCCTTATTGATAATTGGTTTAATGTTCGGGAGTATCACTGCCGCTATTGTAAGCGTCCTCTCCTACTTCACCACCTCCGAGGAATTACAACGATACGTGTATTGGTCCTTTGGCAGTCTGGGGGATTTATCTTGGTCGCAACTATCATTATTAGGAGGAATAATCTTGATTGGAATAATCCTGAGCATCGCTTCCATAAAATCTTTAAATGCTCTGTTGCTTGGAGAGAGTTATGCTCAGAGTTTGGGCGTACAATTGAAAAAGTCAAGATACATCATTATCATCGCGACAGCTTTACTTGCAGGAAGCGTGACTGCATTCGCAGGGCCCATTGCCTTTGTCGGACTAGCCGTTCCGCATTTAACTAGACAAATATTTAATACAACAGACCATAAAATTTTAGTACCTGCTGTACTCTTGTATGGCGCAATTTTAATGCTCCTCTGCGACATCGTAGCACAATTACCAAGTTCAGCGAACGTACTTCCTATAAATGCAATCACCAGTATTATTGGGGCTCCCGTCGTAATTTGGCTCCTAACCCGAAAAAGAAGAATGCTGTTTTGAGTTCCGACACCCAACATATCACCATTTCTGCAAAAGATCTTTCCATTGGATATAAGAATGTTTCGGTCGCTAATGCCATTAATTTTGATTCCCTTTCGGGAGAATTGATTGGAATAGTTGGTATTAACGGAATCGGGAAATCAACCTTACTGCGCACATTAGCCAAAATTCAGCCTTCATTATCCGGAAGTATTTCAATAGAGGGGAAATCTTTAGATACACTGGATGCATCAGCTCTGGCATCCAAAATAAGTGTTGTCTTAACAGGATCCATCGCCTCTAAATACTTAACCGTTCAAGAACTCATAGCCCTCGGAAGACAGCCCTACACCAACTGGATAGGCACTTTAACCGAACAGGATAAATCAAAAATAACAGAAGCAATACAAATGCTTCAGCTTGAGGATTTAGTCCATAAGAAGTGCTATGAATTGAGTGACGGACAATTACAGCGTGTCATGATTGCTCGTGCTTTGGCACAAGATACCTCCATCATTTTGTTAGATGAGCCCACCACCCATCTGGACTTATACCACAAAGTGCAAATTTTAAAACTCCTCAAATCCATCACGCAAGAAACAAAGAAAACGATTCTTTTTACCAGCCATGAAATTGAGATTGTGATTCAACTTTGCGACAAGATGTTGTTGTTAAAAGAAACGGATAGTCCCTTCGGAAAGCCCAGTGAGCTTATTAAGGAAGGAGCTTTTAATACCCTATTCCCCACTGATACGGTTTCTTTTGATGCGAATACGGGAACATTTCGTATTCAAAAGTAAAGCCACTACTTGTTTCATTTTGCGGGTCAATCTCGTATATTTACTAGCTCACTTTTGAACATAAATGAACGAATACCTTATATATCTATTAGTTGGTTTAGTCTGTCTCGCAATAGGCTATTTTCTTGGGAACTACATCCAAAATCTAAAAACCAAATCAAGCCAAAGTGCCCTTGAAGAAAGGCAAAATCAACTCACCAATAATCTCGAAGTGCTTGAACAACGCCTACGTGATACTGAAGAACATAAAACGCATCTACAAACCGAAAAAGAACAGCTAGGTAATCAAATCGTTCGCTATGAGGCTGATAAGGAGAACCTCCATCTAAAAAATAGAGAGCAAAAAGAAGAAGTTGAAAAGCTACAGGAAAAATTCACCAAAGAGTTTGAGAACCTCGCTAATAAGATTTTAGAAGAAAAAAGCTTAAAATTTACAGAGCGTAATGAGAAGAATATCAAAGACATTCTAACGCCTCTAAATGAAAAGATTCAGCTGTTCGAAAAGAAGGTCGAGGAAAGTCAAAAAGAGAATATCAGTATTCATTCTGCCCTAAAAGAGCAACTTTTAAATCTTCAAACCCAAAATCTTAAAATCACCCAAGAAGCCGAAAACCTTACGAAAGCCTTAAAAGGTGATAGTAAAATGCAAGGGAATTGGGGTGAATTGGTTCTAGAACGCGTACTTGAAAAATCTGGACTAGAAAAAGACAGAGAATATAATGTGCAGCAGAGTTTCACTTTAGAAGATGGTTCGCGGGTGCTTCCCGATGTGATTATCAACCTTCCTGACGGGAAGAAGATGATAGTAGATTCAAAAGTTTCCTTAACGGATTATGAGCGTTTTGTCAATGCAGAAGATGATGACGAACAGGCAAAATTCTTAAAAGACCATATCAATTCCCTCCGAAGACATGTAGACCAATTATCTGCAAAAAAATATGAAGATTTATATGAAATGGAGAGTCCTGATTTCGTGCTACTCTTCATTCCTATTGAACCTGCATTTGCCATTGCCATAAATAATGATAACTCACTGTATAGCAAGGCATTCGAACAAAATATCGTAATCGTTACTCCATCTACTTTATTGGCTACATTGCGTACGATCGACTCGATGTGGAATAATGAAAAGCAACAACGAAATGCCATTGAAATCGCACGGCAGGCCGGAGCGCTCTATGACAAGTTTGAAGGCTTTGTAGGTGACCTAACCAAAGTGGGTAAAAAGATGGATGACGCCAAAGATGAGTACAAAGGTGCTATGAATAAATTGGTAGAAGGCCGCGGAAATATAATTACAAGTATTGAAAAATTAAAGAAGATGGGTGCGAAGGCGAAAAAGTCAATTCCAGAACCTATTTTAAAAAGAGCTCAAGAGGATGACCTGTCTTCCGACGAGGCAGGCTACGAAGAACCGAAATTAGAATTATGAAAAAAATAGTAATTGGAACACTTCTTATAATTGGCACTCTGTTTATCTTGATATACGCATTCATCTATTTTGTGCCCTATAGTGAAGGAGCCCGCTCCGGGGAGTTAATTAAATTCAGTAATAAAGGTGTTGTGTTCAATACATGGGAGGGCGAAATAAGCCAGGGTGTTTCTGGTGCACAGATATTCAAATTTTCTGTACTTCAAAAAAATCAGGAGGTTATAAAAGATCTACAAGACTATAACGGACAATATGTAAAACTTGATTATGTGGAACGTTACGCCACTTTCTTCTGGTTGGGCGATACAAAGCATTACATCACAAAGGTTACCAAAGTGCCATCACCTCATTTAAGAAATTAACCTGTGGAAAAGTTCAAAACAGCTCGAGAATCTCGCCTTTCTATCACCGAACTTATGCTTCCCTCCCATTCCAACTTTGGGGGTAAAATACATGGAGGGCATATTTTAAATCTGATGGACCAAATTGCTTTTGCTTGTGCGTCAAAGCACTCTCAAAAGTATTGCGTAACAGCTTCAGTGAATCGAGTTGATTTCAGAAGTCCTGTAGAAGTTGGGGAGTTGCTTACACTCAAAGCATCAATAAACTATACAGGAAGAACATCAATGGTGGTAGGCGTTCGCGTAGAATCACAAAATATCACATCAGGGAAGCGAAGACATTGTAATTCTTCTTATTTTACGATGGTGGCCAAAACAGAAGATGGAAAAAGTGCTGAAGTTCCAGGACTTCTTATTCAAGACGAACAGGGGGTTCGCCGATTTGCGCGCAGTAAATTTCGTAAAGAGGCCGCCTTTTTGAGAGATACCAAATTTGACGAAAACAATTTTAAAGTAGAAGATTATTTAGAATCTTTATTTGATGATAACATCAAGATTGAGTTGAAGTAATTCCTGCTGCAGCTTCATCTAAAAACCATAATAATCTTCCCGAAGAAGGATTTACCAGACTTGCTGGATATTCTTCATAATCTCCAGTTTTATTCACGATTTCTTTAAACTTTTCGGCTTTACTTTCTCCCGTAACTAGAAAAACCACGGTATCTGCATTATTAATGATTTGTCCTGTCAAGGAAACCCGCTTTTGTCCCGAGTCTGGGTGAACAGCTACTTCGCAATAGGCATCCGAATCCCACAGTTTAATTTCATGTGGAAAAATGGAAGCCGTATGACCATCATCTCCCATGCCTAAAATAACCAGGTCAAATTGAGGAATATCGTTTGCTTTTGGCAGATTATCCTCTAGTAATTTCCCATAACGCTTCGCCTCATATTCGGGCTCATTTTCACCTTTAATACGATGTATATTTTCTTCTGGAATTGCAATTTTAGAAATCAAATGCTCAACCGTCATTCTATAATTGCTCTGGTCATCTGTGGGTTCAACACAACGTTCATCTCCCCAATACAAGTGGACATGACTCCAATCAATATCTGGCTGAAAATTCGCAGCCAATTCATCAAACACGATTTTAGGTGTACTTCCTCCGGAAAGGGCAATGTGAACCTCTTCCCTATTCGCAATTAAAATCGCAAGATATCTTGAAAAGTTAAGTGCTACTTCCTGTTTGGTTTTTGATATTTTAAGTTTCATTTTTTTCGCTTATTGCGAATCGCTATACGCAGTTCGCTTTACCAATTTTTCTGGCATTTATATACAATGTGGGCGAGAGTAATTAATCTTCGTCTTTTTTCTTTTTGTAATCGGGATTTTCCATTGCCTTATTATCAGCATATTCGGCTATTACCGCGAAGAGAATCGGAAAAACAATAGAACCTATTAGCCACCACATATTCAAAGCTACTGAAATACCACCTCAATTTCTTGTCCCATCTCGTATATAGTTGCCATTTTTTTACCTAACCCTTTAACTAAAAACTCACTTCTAACAAATAACACAAAACCCAGGGTCGTCAGCTAAGTTAGGTCCTGGATTACGCCACATTCCGTAGCCCTCAATTAATTCATCTGCATTCTCGGGGCCCCATACCCCGGCAGAATATCCGTAAACCTTAGCTTCAGAATTTTTCCAATACTCTAAAATCGGATTTACAAATTCCCAAGCGGCTTCCACTTCGTCTGCTCTTGCGTAGAGGGTGGCATCTCCTTGCATGGCGTCTAGCAATAAACGCTCGTACGCTTCCATAACATGTGTTTCCGTAAGTCCAGAGTAATAAAAATCTAGATTCGCTCGCTCCACCTTGAATCCCTGTCCCGGAACCTTTACGCCGAACTTCACTAAAATTCCCTCGTCAGGTTGAATTCGTATAATCAATTTGTTGTCTTTATTAAACATTCCGGAATCCTTGAAAATCTGATGATGAGGCGATTTAAAGTGGATAACTACTTCAGTAACTTTGGTGGGCATTCGCTTAGCTGTCCTAACATAAAAAGGCACATCTTTCCAACGCCAATTATCTACATAGAATTTAATCGCTGCATAAGTCTCTGTAGTTGATTCCGGGTCAACACCTTCCTCTTCTCGATATCCTTTTACTGTTTCACCGTTAATTTTCGAGCTAATATATTGCGCTCGAATGGTGTGGTCATGCAGTGTTTTTTCATCTCGCATAATTCGAAGCGAGCGTAGTGCTTTAACCTTCTCATTCCGAATTTCCTGAGCGTTTGCATCTATAGGAGGTTCCATTACAATTAGCGAAACAATTTGCAGCAAGTGATTCTGAAACATATCGCGTAAGGCACCAGAGCCATCGTAATAACCACCCCGCGAACCAACACCTCCACTCTCAGCATTAGTAATTTCAACATGGTCTATATAATTGCGATTCCACAAAGGCTCGAAAATACTATTTGCGAAACGTGTCACCAATAGGTTTTGAACCGTTTCTTTACCCAAATAGTGGTCTATTCGATAAATCTGTGATTCTTTAAAATATTGCTGCAGCCCTTTGTTCAATGCTTTTGCCGTTTCCAAATCATAACCAAAAGGTTTTTCTACAATTAGACGCTTACATCCTTTAGTCTCCTCATTAAGGCCCTGATCCGTCAGGTTTTTTGCAATAGCCTCAAACAGACTTGGTGGGGTTGATAAATAGAAGATATAATTGTCCTCAGTTTGATATTTTGAGTTTAAATCTGAAATTCGTTTTTCCAAACGGTTGTAGTCCACATCGTAGTTTGAACCCAAATCCTCGTAAAAAATTTTGTCCGCAAAATCTTCCACTAAGCCAAAATCTTTAACCGTTGCTTTACTTTTTAAATGCTTGCTTTCTAGAGCCACTTTTTTTCGGAACTCAGCATCGGTCATATCACTTCTGCTCACGCCCAAGACCACAAAGTTTTCAGGAAGATGCTTTCCTTTAAAAAGATTAAACAATCCAGGGATGAGTTTTCGGGCGGTTAAATCTCCGGAAGCACCGAAAATAATAAGCATTTGGTTTTCTGTCTTGTTTATGGCCATACGTAAATCTAAAGTTTTAAATATAACCATCCTTTGGGAGTTTCCAAGCCGAGATACGACCAAAACCGAATATTTTAATTTATTTTTGAAGGTGTTCGATGATGGACAAAAAAAGGTAACTGCTAAAAACAGCAAATGAAGGGTACATACGATTTCGGATTGGTAGGTTTAGGTGTCATGGGGCGCAATTTTATATTAAATGTAGCGGATAATGGATTTTCGGCCTTTGGAAACGATCTCGATTCAGAAAAAGTTAGTGCACTTATTGAGGAAGGTGGCGATACGCAGAAGGTAAACGCTTCAACGGATGCCAAAACCTTTATTGAAGCACTTTCCACACCACGGAAAATTATGCTACTGGTTCCTGCGGGGAAAATTGTTGATGCTGTTATTGAGAGCTTGCTACCACTTTTAGATAAAGACGATATTATTATTGACGGAGGGAATTCTTTCTTTACTGATACTGATAGACGGGATGCTTACTTAGCCGAAAAGGGAATACATTTCTTCGGAGCTGGAGTTTCAGGCGGTGCAAAAGGTGCACGCCTAGGACCAAGTATCATGCCTGGGGGAAATAAGGAAGCCTATCAACATGTAAAACCAATTTTTGAAGCCGTTTCCGCAAAGTATAAAGGCGAACCCTGTGTCGCCTATTTAGGCCCTAAGTCCGCTGGAAATTATGTAAAAATGGTACATAATGGCATTGAATACGGACTCATGCAATTGACTTCGGAAATCTATGACTTGCTCAAGAAAGGCGGAAATTTCAATAACGACGAACTCCACCAAACCTATTCCCAATGGAATTCAGGAAGATTACAATCTTTCTTAGTACAAATCACTTCTGAAATTTTGACTCAAGATGACGAACTCGGAGAAGGCAAATTAGTCGATAAAATCTTAGACAAGGCCAAACAAAAAGGCACGGGGAAATGGACAAGCCAAAACGCAATGGATTTGGGCATTCCCGTACCGTCAATAGATATTGCAGTAAGCATGCGTGAAATATCAGCATTGAAAGATGAACGCATTGCCGCTGACAAATTATACGAACGGCCTACCGTGGAACACATGGATAAAGTTGAATTAGAAAAACTGGCCGAAGAAGCTTTGTATTTCTCTTTTATCATTACCTATGCTCAGGGGTTGCATCAATTGGCAGATGCTTCGAAGGAGTACGGTTATGAATTGGAGATTGCGGAAATCGCCAAAATCTGGCGTGCAGGCTGTATTATTAGAGCTGGACTCTTAGCCGATATCACCGGAGCTTTTCATGCGGACGCAACACTTCCGAATTTGTTGCTATCGCCTTCTTTTATACAAAAAGTTCAAGGTACAGTGGATGCTGCTCGGGAGTTGGTGGCTTACGCCGCCAAAAACGGAATTCCCGTACCCGGACTTTCAAATTCACTAACTTATTTTGATTCCTATACTTCCTCAAGATTGCCTTTGAATCTAATTCAAGCACAACGTGATTATTTTGGGTCGCATACTTATGAGCGTTTAGACCGAGATGGAGTTTTTCATACAGAGTGGGAAGCATAAAAATTATAACGCAAATTCATTTTAATAATGAAACACATACTATTTTGCCTTTTTTCGATTTTTCTGTTATGTTCAATAAGTGCTCAGGAAAGTTTAAATATCGAGCTAAAACAAACCTTAGATTCGATTCTTTACAAAGATCAAAAACTCCGAGAAATTTTGATGGGAGATATTGATGGAGCTGAAAAAGTGAAGATTTTAAAAGGTTTTGGATTTACTGTAGAGGAGTTTGATAAACGAACGTGGCTTATTGTTAATCGCCAAGATAGTTTGAACTTAGTTGAAGTTGAAAAAATTATTCAAAACTATAAATACCCCGGAAAAAGCTTAGTCGGCGAGCCCACAAATGAAGCCGCTTGGTATGTAATTCAACACTCCGACAAAATAGAACAATACTTCCCCGTTATAGAGAAAGCAGGGAAAGATGGTGAACTTCCGAAGCGCTTGGTGGCAATGATGCAAGACCGAATGCTCATGAATCAAAACAGGCCACAAGTTTATGGCACTCAAGTAGCGGGTAGAAAATTAGGAGCAACGGATGAATGGTTTAATTTTGTTTGGCCTATTGAAGACCCTGAAAATGTTAACACTAGACGAAGAGAGGTTGGGTTCACCAATTCCGTTGAAGAAAATGCCGAAAGAATGGAGGTAGAGTATCAAGTTTACACCATAAAACAAATTGATTCAATTTTGGATCAAAACAAGTAAAGTACGTTGTCCAAAACCCAATACCACATCTACGTTATCGAACTCTCCAAAAAAGTATATACGCAGAACAGAAAATTTCGTGAAGCAAATCCTCAATTCAACGGGGTTTTGCAATGTTTATATGTGGGAATGACCAGTAAAACACCTAAGGAACGATTTGAACAACACAAATCGGGATACGTCAATAAAAAAGGACATAAGCTTTCGGCAAACATTGTGCAGAAATACGGTTTGTATTTACGTGGAAGTCTCTTCCAACATATTGACCCCGTTACTAGCCGTGCTGAAGCGCTAAAAATGGAAGAAAATTTAGCTTTAGAATTGCGAAGACAGGGCTATGCGGTTTGGTTTAATTAAGTATTTTCGTTTTCATGTCTGAAGGTCAAAAATTAAAAGAAATTGCACTTCTATTTTTCAAACTAGGAAGCATTGCCTTTGGTGGTCCGGCAGCTCATATTGCCATGATGGAAGATGAAGTAGTTCGCAAAAGAAAGTGGATGACCCAGGAACACTTTCTAGATCTGATGGGAGCTACGAATTTGATTCCAGGACCGAACTCTACCGAAATGACCATGCACTGCGGTCATGAACGAGCAGGTTGGAAAGGCCTATTTATTGCAGGGTTTTGTTTTATCTTTCCTGCAGTAGTTATTACCGGAATTTTTGCCTGGTTATATCAGCAATATGGACAACTACCAGAGGTCGAACCTTTTATTTACGGAATCAAACCTGCCGTAATTGCAATCATTATTATGGCAGCGTATAAGCTTGGTAAGAAAGCGGTTAAGAATACAATGTTAGCCATTCTCGGTATTGCCGCAATAGTAATTTGTCTTTTTGGAGTCAATGAAATCATTGTGCTTTTCGGCTGCGGGTTGGTCGGACTCCTCATTTATTTCATAACGAACAAAAGCAATACACTAAATATCTTTGTTCCGTTTTTGCTTTTTCAAGGGGTTTCTGAAACTT
Organism: uncultured Flavobacteriaceae bacterium; assembly: GCA_947500435.1. Lineage (GTDB taxonomy): Bacteria > Bacteroidota > Bacteroidia > Flavobacteriales > Flavobacteriaceae > Maribacter_C. The sequence goes on along the minus strand of CANMRV010000005.1, from coordinate 379,874 downwards.
CCATTAGCAACATTAAAATACTCCTAACTTTTCTGAAAATAGGAGCAATTCTCTATGGAAGTGGTTATGTACTTTTTGCTTTTCTTGATGCTGAATTAGTAGCCAACGGGTGGCTGACTCGCCAAGAACTGATTGATGCAGTAGCAGTGGGGCAAATAACTCCGGGGCCTGTATTATCGACCGCAACTTTTATCGGTTGGCAGTTGAATGGAGTATCGGGTGCACTTCTTGCAACTATAGGCATTTTTCTTCCCTCCTTTTTGTTTGTCTTGTTGCTGAACCCTTTGATTCCCAAAATGAGGAAATCAAAAATAATGCGTGCCATTTTAGATGCTGTAAACGTTGCCGCAGTTGCTTTGATTGTAGAGGTATGTATTCAAATGTCAAAAGATACGCTTACGGATTGGCGCACAATTTTAATAGCTATTATCAGCATAGCCACGGTTTTCATATTCAAAAAAGTAAACAGTGCATACATTGTTTTAGGAGGAGCATTGCTAGGCTATTTACTTAGCTTTTTTTAGTATATACCATAAATAAACGCCAAACTCCTAGATAGAATTTGGCGTTTTCCATTTAAAGTTCGAAAAGTCTATTTGGATAAATACATCTTTCTTCGTCCGTAGAGCTCATAAAACTCATCATCCTTTAAACTATCAATAAATAATATACTTTCCCCTGTACTCTTCATTTCAGGGCCTAAGTTCTTATTTACATTCGGGAATTTATTAAAAGAGAAAACCGGTTGTTTGATGGCAAAACCATCCAACCGTGGATTGAAGTCAAAGTCTTTTACCTTCTTTTCGCCCAACATCACTTTAGTAGCATAATTCACATAGGGTTCTTTATATGCTTTCGCAATAAAAGGAACTGTTCTAGAGGCCCTTGGGTTTGCTTCAATGATATAAACCATATCATCTTTGATAGCAAACTGAATGTTAATTAAACCTACAGTATTCAAGGCTAAAGCAATCTTCTTCGTATGGTCTTTGATTTGTTGCATTACAAATTCCCCTAAATTAAAAGGAGGAAGTGTCGCATTTGAATCCCCTGAGTGAATACCACAAGGTTCAATATGCTCCATGATTCCGATAATGTAAACATCTTTCCCATCACAAATGGCATCTGCTTCCGCTTCGATTGCTCCGTCTAAATAATGATCTAGAAGGAGTTTGTTATTTGGGATCTTACGTAGTAAATCCACCACATGTTCTTCAAGTTCTTCTTTGTTAATTACAATTTTCATTCCTTGACCTCCTAATACATATGAAGGTCTCACTAATAATGGGAAATCTAATTCGTCAGCAAGAGCTAATGCTTCATCTGCGGTTTCTGCAATTCCAAATTGTGGAAAAGGAATATCATTCTCTTTCAATAAATTAGAAAAACTTCCTCGATCTTCAGCTAAATCCAAAGATTCGAAACTAGTTCCAATAATTTTAATTCCGTATTTTGAAAGTTTTTCTGCCAACTTCAAAGCAGTCTGCCCACCTAACTGCACAATAACACCTTCAGGTTTTTCATGTCTGATAATATCATAAATGTGCTCCCAGAAAACAGGTTCAAAATATAATTTATCAGCAGTATCGAAATCCGTCGAAACGGTTTCGGGGTTGCAGTTGATCATTATAGTTTCATAACCGCATTCCGCGGCAGCCAATACCCCGTGCACACAACAGTAGTCAAATTCGATCCCCTGCCCTATTCTGTTAGGTCCTGAACCTAGTACCACAATCTTTTTCTTGTCGGTAACAATACTATCATTCGCTACATAACGTTCCCCTTCAGGAGTTTCAATCTCTGCTTCAAATGTCGAATAATAGTAAGGTGTCATCGCCTTAAATTCCGCAGCACAAGTATCAACTAACTTGTATACTCGATTGATATTCAGTTCTGTCCTTTTGTTATACACTTCGCTTTCATAACAATCTAACATGTGGGCAATCTGCCGGTCAGCGAATCCTTTTTGCTTGGCTTCCAGTAGCAATTCCTTTGAAAGACTTGCGATTGTATACTGTGAAATTTCTTTTTCCAATTGATGCAGCTCTTCGTATTGTTTCAAGAACCACATATCAATTTTTGTAATCTCGTGGATACGACTCAAAGGAATTCCCATTTGAATAGCATCGTAAATCACAAAAACCCTATCCCAACTAGGAATGGTCAGTTTACTAATAATCTGATCATAGTTCTTGTAGCCTTTTCCATCAGCTCCTAATCCGTTTCTTTTAATTTCTAGGGATTGTGTTGCTTTATGAAGTGCTTCCTGAAAAGAACGGCCTATTCCCATTACTTCACCAACCGACTTCATCTGAAGACCTAAGGTTCTATCAGAACCTTCAAATTTGTCGAAATTCCAACGTGGAATCTTCACAATAACATAATCCAAAGTTGGTTCAAATAGCGCTGAAGTTGATTTTGTAATCTGATTATCGAGCTCATCCAAAGAATATCCGATAGCCAATTTTGTTGCGATTTTTGCAATAGGATACCCAGTTGCTTTTGAAGCCAATGCCGATGAACGTGATACACGCGGGTTAATTTCAATCGCAATAATTTCCTCTTTCTCATCAGGACTCACTGCAAATTGCACATTACATCCACCTTCAAAATCACCAATACTACGCATCATATGAATGGCCATATCACGCATTTTTTGATAGGTTTTGTCAGAAAGCGTCATGGCAGGAGCTACTGTGATTGAGTCTCCAGTATGAATTCCCATCGGGTCCATATTTTCAATAGCACAGATAATAACAACATTATCATTCTTATCACGAAGAAGCTCAAGCTCAAATTCCTTCCAGCCCATCATGGCCTTGTCGATCATCACCTCGTGAATCGGAGAAATTTCTAATCCGCGACTTAATAGCTCATCAAAATCCTCTGGATCATAAACAATTGAAGCCCCGGCGCCACCCAAAGTATAGGAAGCTCGTATTACTAAAGGAAATCCAAACTCTTGGGCAATCTCTTTTCCTTTTAAAAATGAAGTTGCCGTTGCTTGTGGTGCCATGCCAACACCAATTTCCAACATTAACTCTCTAAATTTTTCACGATCTTCTGTAATGTTGATAGCAGCAATATCAACACCAATCATATCAACATCAAAATCTTCCCAAATACCTTTTTCGTCGGCTTCAATACATAGATTCAAAGCGGTTTGTCCGCCCATCGTAGGCAGTACTGCATCAATCTGTGGGTGTTCTTTCAAAATCTCAATAATCGATTTTGTCGTCAAAGGCTTCAAATAAACGTGATCCGCCATTGACGGATCGGTCATTATCGTTGCTGGATTGCTATTAATTAAGATGGTTTCGATTCCATCTTCACGCAGCGAACGCAAGGATTGCGAACCGGCATAATCAAATTCACAGGCTTGACCAATTACAATTGGTCCAGAACCAATAATTAAAACGGATTTTAAATCTTCTCTTTTTGGCATGTGCTCTAATGTACTTTAGTAGTTGAAATATAGGGTGTTACGAGTAATTATGGCATAAAAAAAAGGTGCTACTTTCGAAAAAGTAACACCTTCTATATTTTAAAAATATGCAATCATTTATTTTTTGTGTCTTATCTCAGAGGAAACACTCAATTTTTTTCTTCCTTTAGCTCTTCTTCTGGCAAGAACCTTTCTTCCGTTTACAGAAGCCATACGCTCTCTGAAACCATGTTTGTTTCTCCTCTTTCTCTTTGATGGCTGATAAGTTCTCTTTTGACCTGGCATTGTTAAATCCTTTTCTTTAGTATATGTTTCACAGAACGACCTGTAAAACTGGGCGCAAATATACGAAGAGTTTTTGCTTTGCCAAATACAATTGAAAAAATATTTTTATATGAATGCCTACTCCCCTCATGATGGTTTTTATTACTTTTGCGACAGCCTAATTTCAGCCGTTAGAACACTATGAAACAAGCCATAACGCTATTTTTGATTGTTTTGTGTAATCTGTCCTTATTTGCACAAACTACTTTAGAATACAAACTTAATGTTGGTGACACATTTGTCATTCAACAAAACGCCCAGCAAACAATTGTTCAAGAGATGGACGGAGCCACACATGAACTTACCAATGACATGAATGGCCTACTAGAATTTGAAGTGATGGCTGAAAGGGATAGCATCTATGAAATCGCTTTTACTTTTAAGGATTTGAACCTTTTAATGAATTCAAGTATTCAAGGAGAATTGATGAATATAAAAGCCAAAGAAGTCTTTGAAGGTGACCTGCAATCTCAAATCTTCAATAGCCTTCTAGATGTTCCGGTTCAACTTATCCTTTCAAAGACAGGAGATATTCTTGAAGTGAATGGCGGAGATAGTTTAGTGACTAAAATGGCAAATGCTTCTGGAATAGAGGATGACTTTTCGAAAAATATGATGAAAAAAGGGTTAGAAAAGAATTTTGGATCCGAAGCACTTTCAAATAGTTACAAACAACTCACCTATTTCTATAGTGACAGTTTAGTTAATGTTGGAGATACATGGCAAAATGAGTATTCAGGGAAACTTAACGCTAGAAACACATGGACCTTAAAAGCAATGAATGATACCATTGCTACCATAAATGGAACTGCCGATGTAATTATGGAAGTAAATGAATTAGGTAACGTCATGAACCTTTCTGGAACTCAGGCTACGGAAATAGAAACAGATATCGAATCTGGCTTTATAATAAAAATGGTTGTTGAAGGTCAATCGGAAGGCGCTTCCACTATGGCACAACTGGGTGATCAAAAAATACCGACTACCATTACATCAAAAATCACCTACGAACAAATCAAAGATTAAAACATGTTTAATAAAATTTTCAAATTAATTATCGCAGGACTTATCATTGCTTTCGCAGGGTATCAATTTTACGAAGGTGAGATTGGCAATGGTATCTTTCTTATACTACTTTCCCTAATATTCATTTTCCTTTATTTCAGGAACGAAATGATTTTGCTAGCCTTTCTTCGAATGCGCAAGCAAGATATGATTGGTACTCAGAAATGGTTGAATAGAATTAGTAATCCTGAAAAAGCTTTGACTACTAAACAACAAGGGTATTATAATTATTTACATGGAATCATCTTTTCTCAAACAAACCTTACACAGGCAGAAAAATATTTTAAAAAAGCCCTGAAGTTAGGTTTAACAATGGACTATGATGTAGCTATGGCCAAATTGAGCTTAGCAGGTATAGCCATGCAAAAGCGCCGCAAGCGGGAAGCAACTATGCTACTTCAGGAAGCCAAGAAGTTAGATAAAAACAAGATGCTTACGGAGCAAATTAAAATGATGCAACAGCAGATGAAGAAGATTTAAGATGGCGCTTGTCAGAAAATATAAAACGTTCTTAAATAAAAGACCCTTCTAACTATAGAAGGGTCTTTTATTTTTGAAAATCGATACTCAAAAGTAATCTGCCTCCGGCAGATGCCAACTGAACACTTTATTTAGAGTCTTTATAATATCCCTTATTTGGTATTTGAATCGTGTACTTCTTTCCTGACTGATTGTTCAAGTGTGGCTCACGCAACCAAGGGTTGTGTCTTTTTAAGATTTTGTAGTTTATGCCGTACTCTTTAGCAAAATCCGCAAAGTTAGCAACAGGCTTATCTACTTCAACTGTGAAAGTGGGTACTGCGGAGTAGAGGTCGTTCTTTTCGATATCAAAACCATATTTTTCAGGATGACTTAAGATTTCCTTGATAGCCATTATTCTAAATACGTAGCGACCCGTTTCCTGGCCCAGCAAAAGGTCATAATAATCATTTACCTTTTGGATTCTTAAATATTTATCCACTGAACCTGTTCCGGTATTGTATGCTGCAGCGGCTAATGTCCAAGTACCATATTTCTTTTTGTACTTGTTCAAATATCTACACGCTACTTCGGTTGACTTTTCCAAATGATAGCGTTCGTCAACATTTGCGTTGATTTCTAATCCATATTCTTTACCTGTGGCTTTCATAATCTGCCAAAAGCCTGTGGCTCTCGCACTAGAGACTACATTTTCTAATCCGCTTTCCGCAACGGCTAAATATTTAAAGTCTTCAGGGATTCCGTTTTTCTCCAAAATCGGCTCAATAACCGGAAAGTACTTGTGAGCTCTCTTCATCAATAAAAGAGCATTCGACTGCCAATAGGTATTTACCAAAAACTCTCGGTCAACACGTTCCATGATTTCGGGATCCTCTTGGGGCACCAACTCACCTGCAAAATTTAAATCTTCTGGTATATCAATAGCGGAAATCCGATATCCCTCAGAAACATTTTTTACTACTTCATTTTCAGCTACATCATTTGCGTCATCTGCCTTTGACTGCATAGCAAATAATAAAGTGCTTACAACCAAAAGGACACCAAGCCCCATTAAAATATTCTTTAAAATTTTCATTCGTATTGATTTATTTTATTATTCAAAGGTATAGAACGCATTCTAAAACGCATCCTATATACAACTCATTTATTCTAAAATAATTGCAGGCAAATGTTCATTGAACCACTTTGCGCGGTGAATAATCATGGTATGTGTTCCATTTTTAACAGGAATGCAATTTTTAATATTTCCAATTGGAAAAACATTATCCTTTTCTCCGTGAATATGCACTAGGCATTCGGGGCAATAGGCCTGCTTCCAATTCACGATTTGATCTATTGACCAGTCGATGTAATATTTATCCTTTATAGAAAGATATTCTTCATACAATTCCAAACGTTTATTCACTGTTTCCCCAAAAGCATATTTTGCCAAAAGTTCGACATTATTCACTAAACCGGTCGGGAGTAATTTATGCACTTTGGTATACTTAGCAAAGAGCATTCGTTTGGGTAATTCTGATTCATGCTTAACACTTGAAACCACGATGACCTTTCTAGTCTTAACATTCCTTGCCATTTCTTGAACGAGCATTCCTCCAAAAGAAACCCCTACCAATATGATATTTTCGTGAGTAATGCTCTCGGTCATTTTCAAAGCATATTCTGCAAGTGTCATATTTTTATCAGGAACGAACCAAGACAACAAATGCTGCTCAAATTGGTCTTCAGGAAGCTGTATATGCTTAAAAATTGATGGATTCGCAGCCATTCCAGGCATGAAGTAAACATGAATTTTATTGTGAATCATATAGCGTAATACAGGGTTTTAATAGGAAAATCGCAATTTTTTTAGTACTTTTGTATTCTGCTTTGAAAAAAGCCCCTAGAGTTAACTTTTGTAAAAGTATATAAAATTACGGTTCGAGAACCCCGTAATTTTTTTGTCTTAAACCAACTTTAAAATCAGACTATATGAATGAAGTAGAAATTAAAGACAACAGTTTCTTGCGTCAATTCGAAACTAGCGTAGAAGGACACCTTGCTAAAATCGAATATTCATCACAAGAGCGTAAAGTCTTTTTAACCAAACTGGTGATTCCTGAAGAAATTACCAAAGATGAATTCAAAGAGGATTTTATTAAATCCGTTTTACATCACATTCAAGAGAAAAACCTTAGAGTTGTGCCTACCAGCCCGCAGATTGCAGGTTTTCTAAGAAAAAACAGACAATACAAAGAAATGTTACCTGTTGGAATTAGAATCTAACAAAACCTTTCTGAAAAGATTAAAACCTCCTTTATGGAGGTTTTTTTATGCCTTTACGGCACTTGAAACAAACTCGAACCGCACCAAGCCATCTTCATCAATGTTTGTTAGTTCAACTTCATGTAGCGTATTGACCAGGTTAGGATTCCAAGGCGCTTTTACCTTTACATAGTTTTCAGTAAATCCATGTACGTACCCTTCTTTATTCTCCCCTTCGAAAAGAACCATTCTAACTGCACCTAGTTGGCTTTCATAGAAAGAACGTCTTTTCTTGGCAGAAAGTCCTCGCAACATCTTACTACGTTTGCTGCGAACATTTTTAGGCACAACATCTTCCATAGCCGCCGCTGCTGTATTATCACGCTCAGAATAGGTAAAGACATGTAAATACGAAATATCAAGTTCGTTCAAGAAATGATATGTTTCCAAAAAGTGTTCATCAGTTTCCCCAGGGAATCCAACAATAACATCAACACCTATGCAAGCGTGAGGCATCGTTTCTTTAATTCGTTTGACTCTATCAACATACAAATTGCTCAAATAGCGTCGGCGCATGAGTTTGAGAATAGCATCACTGCCACTCTGCAATGGGATATGAAAATGAGGGACGAATGAATTGCTGTTAGCAACGAAATCAATCGTTTCGTTTTTTAAAAGATTCGGTTCTATGGATGAAATTCGTAATCGGTGAATACCTTTTACTTCATCCAAGGCCTTTACTAAATCTAAAAAAGTATGTTCATGCTTTTTGTTTCCGAACTCTCCTTTTCCGTAATCACCAATATTGACACCCGTTAGAACAATTTCTTTGATGCCTTTGGAAGATATCTCAGCAGCATTCTTCAATACATTTTCTACGGTATCACTCCGAGAAATTCCTCGCGCTAAAGGAATCGTACAATAGGTGCATTTATAATCACAACCGTCCTGAACTTTTAGAAATGCTCTAGTTCTGTCGCCTATCGCATAACTTCCGACATAAAAATCTGCATCTTCAATTTCACAGGAATGCACCTCACCCATATCATTTTTTGATAGGTCGTTAATATAATCTGCGATTTTAAATTTTTCAGTAGCTCCTAAAACAAGGTCTACTCCATCTACAGCAGCCAATTCCTCAGGTTTCAATTGCGCATAGCAGCCAATTGCAGCAACAAAAGCATCCGGATTCACCTTCTGCGCTTGCTTTACAATCGTCTTAAAACGTTTATCAGCGTTCTCGGTAACTGAGCAGGTATTGATAACATACATATCAGCATTTTCAGAAAACTCCACACGTTCAAAACCTTCCTCTTGAAAACCTCTTGCAATAGTGGAAGTTTCAGAAAAGTTCAGCTTGCAGCCTAACGTATAAAATGCGACTTTCTTTTTCACCTATCAAGTATTAGTAATTTCTCCATTTTTGTGTAAGCTCAAAGACATGCTCTAGTATTCGCGCCTCTACATCATCAAACTCCACTCCCCTTCTGGCCATCATCACTTTGGCAACCTCAAACGCCTTTCTAGGTAAATAACTTGAAAAACCAGAAGCACCACCCCAACTAAAACTAGGGACAAAATTTCTAGGAAATCCTGGGACATAGATGTTGCAGTTTACACCAATCACAGTCCCTGTATTGAACATCGTATTTATTGCTGTCTTACTATGGTCACCCATCATGAGTCCACAGAATTGTAAACCTGTTTGGTCAAATTTTTCAGTAGCGTAGTTCCATATTCGGACTTTAGCGTAGTTATTCTTTAGGTTAGAATTATTAGAATCCGCTCCTATATTACACCATTCCCCTAAAACCGCATTTCCGAGATAGCCTTCATGACCTTTGCTTGAGTATCCGAAAATTACGGTATTGCTTACTTCACCACATACTTTAGAATGTGGTCCCACAGTTGTAGCTCCGTACATTTTACCTCCCATTTTAACGGTAGCATGTTCACATAGGGCAAATGCACCGCGTATCATTGCACCTTCCCAAATTTGGGCATTTTTACCTATATAAATTGGACCATCAGTTGCGTTTAAGATGCTGTATTCAACACTTGCTCCTTCTTCCAAGAAGATATTATCAGCATTGATTAGTCTGTTTGTATTTGAAATAGGCTGGCTTTCTCTTCCCTCGGTGATAAAATCAAAATCTGCTTGAAGTGCCTCTTTATTTTTAGAAAAGATATCCCAAGTATACTCTATTTGAATAATTTCTCCTGTATATTCTATCTGTTTAAAAGATGAAAAATCAATATTATCTTGGGTTTCATTTGAATAAAAAGCAACTACATCATCCTTATAAAAAACCGCTTCATTTTCTTTAAGTGCCTTAACCATTTCAACAAGTTCGGCATTCGGTAAAAACGAGGCATTAATCAAAACATTCTGTTCCATTTCCACCATCGGATACTTTTCAGATAAGTAGTCTTCAGTAATCGTTGTAGTCGTATTTCCTAAATACTCTTCCCATTTCTCACGTATGGTAAGAATACCAACACGAATATCAGCCACAGGTCTTGTAAAAGTAAACGGAAGCAAAGCATCTCGAACAGGACCATCAAAAAGAATATAGTTCATCAATTTTAATTTTGAGCAAAATTAACAAAAAACGCCTCCGATACTAGGTATCAGAGGCGTAAGATATATTTTATCTGTAGAATACGGTCTATTCTTCTTCTTTGCTCGCTTCAGCCTCGACTTTAGGAGTTTCTTCAACTTTAGGAGCCTCTTCAACAACTGGAGCCGCTTTCTTCTTGAATTTATCGTATTTGCTCTTGAACTTGTCAATTCGACCAGCAGTATCCAAAAATTTGGCTTTACCAGTATAGAACGGATGTGAAGTTCTTGAAATTTCTAATTTTACCAAAGGATACTCAACACCATCAACTTCTAATGTTTCCTTTGTATCAGCTGTAGATTTTGTCAAAAACACTTCTTCGTTCGACATGTCTTTGAAAGCTACTAATCTGTAATTCTCTGGGTGAATCCCTTTTTTCATCGTAATAAACTTTAACGCGCCCATTCCGACAGGCACTAAATTCAGGCTGCAAATTTAATTCTTTTTATTTAATCCACAATTTTAAATTCTAAAAAAGAAAGCCGAAAAATTGTAACTTTAAGATGTAACAAAATTCCGTTTGTCGCAACTAACCAAAGTAACAACCTAAAAACATTATAAAATGGAAGAAAATCAACCTAAAACAGGAAAGTATTCACTTAGTTTTGGGCTAATCACCGGGGGTATCGGTGTAGTCTTTGCAGTGATGCTACTTACAATGGACATGCACTATGACCAAAGTTGGGGTGTTCGTGGCATGCAAATAGCAATTCTAGCAGCAGGTATTATTTTTGGAATACTACAATTTAAAAAAGCAAATTCAGGATTTTTGTCCCTATCAGAAGCGCTTAAACTAGGCGCCGGAATAGGACTGATATCTGCAATAGTAGGAATCGCCTATTTTTTGCTACTATCTAATGTAATCGAACCTGAATATATGGATAATACTTTTGAAATAGCCAAACAGAAGGCTATGGAAGAAAATCCTCAAATAACAGAAGAGCAGATGGATCAAGGTATTGAGATGCAAAAGAAATTTGCTTGGGTTTCGTATCCAATCATAATTATCTTCAATATTATTATTGGTCTTATTGTTGGACTAATCGGAGGTTTAGCTATGAAAAAACAAAAAGACGCTTTTTAACTTCAAAATTGTACTTTTGAAATGATAACCAGAAGTACCCAATGAATTTATCAGTAGTAATTCCTTTACTTAACGAAGAAGAATCGCTAAAAGAACTTCATGATTGGATTGCAAATGTTATGCAATCCAATCATTTTTTATACGAGGTTCTTTTTATCGATGATGGCAGCACTGATGATTCTTGGAGTATTATTTCAAGACTTGCAGAAGACCATCCATCAGTTAAAGGAATTCGATTTCAACGTAATTTTGGCAAATCACAAGCACTGCATGCAGGTTTTAAAGCTGTAAAAGGTGATGTGGTCATTACCATGGATGCCGATTTACAGGATAATCCTGAAGAAATACCGGAACTCTACAAGATGATTCATGAAGAAGGCTATGAATTGGTCTCGGGCTGGAAGAAAAAACGATACGATTCCGTATTGTTCAAAAACATGCCTTCAAAACTCTTTAACTGGGCCGCTCGAAGAACATCGGGTGTAAAACTTCATGATTTTAATTGCGGACTTAAGGCCTATGACAAAAGGGTAGTCAAGAATATTGAGGTTTCTGGAGAGATGCATCGTTATATTCCCGTATTAGCGAAAAATGCAGGCTTCTCAAACATTGGCGAAAAAGTAGTACAACATCAAGCACGTAAATACGGAAAAACAAAATTTGGTATGGAAAGATTTATAAACGGATTTTTAGACCTAATTACCATTTGGTTCGTCTCAAAATTCGGAAAGCAACCCATGCATCTTTTCGGAGCTTGGGGGGTAATCATGTTCATAATCGGTTTTGGCTTTGCGCTCTACTTGGGTATTGACAAGCTCTTTATTAATCCCACCGGAAGACTAATTACCTCGCGCCCTCAATTTTATATCGCATTAACCTCGATGCTCATCGGCTCACAGTTGTTTTTAGCCGGATTTTTAGGTGAAATGATTATACGCTCTAAAAAGAATGAGGCCCGTTATGCTGTTTCCGAGGAAATCAATCTCACAACAAAAGAAGAGCAATATTCTTCTTAAATTTGTAGGCTTATACACAATAAATTTATATGGATTCCATTCTAGAAACCGCCAAAAGTTGGCTAACTGATTTTTTCGATGATGACGTAAAAAAAGAAGTCCAAAATCTTATTGATGCAAATACCGAAGAACTAAAAGACCGTTTCTATAAGGATATGGAATTTGGTACAGGCGGAATGCGCGGAATGATGGGTGCTGGCACCAATCGTATCAATAAATATACTTTAGGGAAAAGCACCCAAGGTTTAAGTAATTACCTTAGAAAAACCTATACTGAGGAAGAAATAAAAGTAGTAATCGCATACGATTGTAGACACAATAGTGATACGCTCGCAAGAACCGTTGCAGAGGTTTTTGCAGCCAACGGAATCAAAGTCTTTCTCTTTTCAGAATTACGTACGACTCCCGAGTTGTCATTCGCAGTACGACATTTGAGTTGTCATGCAGGTATTGTTTTAACAGCTTCTCATAACCCGCCAGAGTATAATGGATATAAAGTATACTGGACGGATGGCGGACAAATCGTCCCTCCGCAAGACGGTGAAATCATTTCAGAAATCAATTCACTTTCCTTTGAGGATATTAATTTTTCTTCGGATGATAGTTTGATTGAAATTATAGATGCAGCTGTTGATGAAGCCTTCATAACACAATCTGTTGAGAAAGGAAGCTTTGGTGCAGCTGGTAAAGATGATTTTAAAATCGTGTTTACTTCCCTACATGGAACTTCAATTACGGCAATCCCAGAAGTATTAAAACGTGCGGGTTATAGTAATGTTACTGTCATTGAAGAGCAAGCAAAACCTGATGGAGATTTCCCCACCGTGAAATCCCCAAACCCTGAAGAGCCAGAAGCCTTATCAATGGCGGTTGCAAAAGCCGAGGAGATTGGAGCGGATATGGTAGTTGGTACTGACCCTGATAGCGACCGCTTAGGTATTGCGGTTCGCAACCTAGACGGTAAGATGGAAATCGTAAACGGCAATCAAGCTATGGTCTTGATGACCAAATTCCTTTTAGAAAAACAAAAAGAAAAAGGATTCCAAGGGAATGAGTTTATTGCTACAACAATCGTTTCCACTCCAATGATGGAAACCATGGCAAAAGCATACGGCGTAGAATTCAAAACCGCTTTAACGGGATTCAAATGGATTGGCAAAATGATAAAAGACTTCCCGCAATCGAAATTTGTTGGTGGTGGTGAAGAAAGTTTCGGTTATATGGTCGGAGATTTTGTCCGTGATAAAGATGCGGTAACCTCTACCCTATTGGCCTGTGAAATTGCTGCACAAGCAAAAGCCAACGGAAGTTCTTTCTATAAAGATTTGATTGATTGCTATGTTGATTATGGTTTTTACAAAGAACATTTAGTTGCCTTAACAAAAAAAGGCATGAGCGGCGCAGAAGAGATCAAGCAGATGTTGAAGGATTTTAAAGAAAATCCTGTTGAATCAGTAGCTGGTTCGAAAGTAAAATGGATTGAGGATTACAATACTTCCATTGCGACGAATGTAATATCCGGAGAAGAAAAAACCATCGATTTACCAAAATCAAATGTTTTGATTTATGAAACCGAGGATGGGACTCGAGTTGCCGCAAGACCTAGTGGAACAGAACCGAAAGTGAAATTTTATATCACCACGAACACTAAACTAGAGAAAGCTGAAGATTTCAATACCGTAAGTGCAGAGCTTGATACAAAGATTCAAACCATCCTTTCGGAACTCCAACTGAGTTAATGAATTTATTCTTGATACTTTTATTCAAGCGAAAAAGCATGCTTTTGTGCTGTAATGAAACCTTTTTTGAGTTTCATAGCACCGCTACGAAAGGAAAAAAAGGTGAAATTAGAGTGCAAAATGATGTTTTTGTAGGTAATAAAAAGTTTCAAGTATAAATTCAATGGACTATTTTAAAAAAATTCTTCGCTTTGCGAAACCATATTCTAAATATGGTTATCTGAATATTTTTTTTAATGTTCTGTATGCCCTTTTCAGTGCACTGTCTTTTGCTGCTTTGATTCCGATGTTGAATGTATTATTCGGAAAGGACAAGCCTATAACTGAACTTCCAGAATTTACTGGACTAGGCAATGCCAAGGATTATATTATGGATTCTCTTGGTTACCATGTCACACAGTATGCTGGGGATGATAAAATGAAAGGTCTGGTTTTGGTAATAGGTCTAGTATTAGTACTCTTTTTACTAAAAAACCTTTTTAATTATCTAGCGATGTATTTCATCACCTTTCTTCGGAATGGTGTTCTAAAAGACATTCGTAATCAGATGTATGAAAAGATTACAGAGCTTCCCATTTCATATTATTCTGAGAAGCGAAAAGGAGATGTGATTGCCAGAATAACTTCCGATGTATTAGAAATTCAGCATTCTTTTCTATCCATATTAGAATTGATAGTACGTGAACCATTGACCATACTTTTTACAATGCTCATTATGTTCGGCATTAGTGGAAAGTTGACACTTTTCGTTTTTATTTTTATTCCTATTGCCGGTGGTATCATTTCATGGATTGGAAAATCTTTGAAAAAACAATCCGATGACGTACAGAAAGAACAAGGGAATTTTCTTTCCATTGTAGAAGAAACTTTGGGAGGATTGCGGGTAGTTAAGGCATTTAATGCAGAATCAAAATTCTACAAAACCTTTTCAAGCTCTACAAAACGTTTTTTTGATTTTAGTAATACACTTTTAAATCGTCAGAACCTAGCCTCTCCTACTGGGGAATTCTTGGGGATATTAGTTATCGGAGTCCTCCTTTGGTTTGGAGGAAAAATGGTTGTTGTAGAAGAAACTTTGGACGCAGCGTCTTTTATTGCCTATATGGCATTGTCTTATAACATCCTAACTCCGGCAAAATCAATTAGCAAAGCCTCTTATGGGGTTAAAAAAGGAAATGCCGCCGCAGAACGTGTCTTAGAAATTCTCGAAACTGAAAATCCGATTTCAGAAGTTGAGAATGCGATTGACAAAGCGGATTTTGATTCAGAAATTGAATTAAAAGATATCTCCTTCAAATATGAAGATGATTATGTCTTGAAAAACTTCAACCTCAAAGTCCCTAAGGGTCATTCCGTAGCTCTTGTTGGTCAATCAGGAAGCGGTAAAAGTACCATTGCTAATCTAGCAACCCGTTTTTACGATGTGAATGATGGAACAATCGAAATTGATGGCGTCAACATAAAAGACATGACCAAAAAATCCCTTAGAGACCTTATGGGATTGGTTACTCAAGATTCCATCTTATTCAATGACACCGTCAAAAACAATATCGGATTAGGAAAAGAAAACGCCTCCGAAGAAGAAATTATTGAAGCAGCGAAGATTGCCAATGCGCATGAATTCATTTCCGAATTGCCTGAAGGTTATAATACCAATATTGGCGACAGTGGTAATAAATTAAGTGGTGGACAAAAGCAACGTCTTTCTATTGCTAGGGCCGTTTTAAAGAATCCCCCAATCATGATTTTAGATGAGGCTACTTCAGCCTTAGACACGGAAGGCGAACGTTTGGTGCAAGATGCCTTAGAAAAAATGATGCGTAATCGTACCTCAATAGTAATCGCTCACCGCCTATCAACCATACAAAATGCAAACACCATTGTTGTACTTCAAAAGGGTGAAATTGTTGAGCAAGGTTCTCACGAAGAACTATTGTCCAAAAATGGCACTTATAAAAAGTTGGTGGAGATGCAGTCCATGACCTAGTGCATTAAACCTTTCCGTAACTTTAGAGTCAAAGCTTAGAATTCAAACTAACAACTATTGATAGCTGAAGCAAATTTAGTAGATCAGTTAAAAGACCCGAATGCCCAAGCTAAGGCCTTTGGGGTGTTGGTGAACACCTATAAAGAAAGGCTTTATTGGCATATCCGTAGGATTGTGTTGAATCATGATGATGCTGATGATGTGCTGCAAAATACCTTTATAAAAGTTTATCGAAATATAGATGGATTCAAAGGGGATAGTAAATTGTATTCATGGATGTATCGTATTGCGACTAATGAAGCACTAAGTCTTTTGAAGACCAAATCGAAAAAACAAGGTATCGGTAATGAAGAATTACAAAACCAGCTATTAAATAATCTGGAGGCAGATGTGTATTTTGAGGGAGATGAAATTCAATTAAAATTGCAAAAAGCAATTGCGACTTTACCTGAAAAGCAGAAATTGATTTTTAACATGAAGTATTTTCAAGAATTGAAATATGAGGAAATCTCGGAAATTCTGGAAACTTCTGTTGGAGGATTGAAAGCTTCGTACCATCTGGCAACCAAAAAAATAGAAGCGTATTTGAAAGACGATTAAACCTTTTAAAGTATTGATAGTCAAACACAAGTAATGGAAGCGTCAAATAAAAAGAATCCGTTTAAAACACCCGAAGGTTACTTTGAGAACTTTACGGACGGACTCATGGATAAATTGAACCAAGAAAAGGGCAATTTACCCATGGAAGACGGTTTTGTGGTTCCTGAGAATTATTTTAATGGACTGCATAAAAAAATTCAAGAAAAACTAAATCCTGAGGAAACGAAAGTCGTTCAGTTAAATCCATGGAAGGAATATTACATCGCTGCAGCATCAATAGCGGCAATTTTAATAGTTTTCTTTGGACTCAATTGGAACTTTCAACAAGAAATCAGCTTTGAAGATTTGGCCAGTACGGACATTGAAAATTATTTTGAGTCCATTGAACTAGGATTGACCACCTATGAGATTGCTGAATTACTGCCCGTGGACGAGTTGGAAATCAATGATATATTAGAAAATCAATTCGATGAAGAAAATGTAATCGATTATTTAAATGATAATGTCGACACCATCGAAGACCTAAACCTTGTAGATTATGAATAAGAAGTTACTTTTACTTATTGCCTTTCTGGCCGTTTCTTCCAATTTTTATGGGCAACGAAAGACCGACCGTGAAAAGATAAAATCACTCAAAGTCGCCTTTATAACGGAGAAGCTTGATTTATCTAGTACCGAAGCCCAAGCTTTTTGGCCTATTTATAACGAGTACCAGGAGAACAGGGAAGCACTGCGCCGAAAAGAGCGTACCCAGATACGCGCGAAAATCAAAAGTGCTGATGAACTTTCAGAAAAAGAAGCGGCAGACCTATTAGAAAAATATATCAGCTTTGAAGATGAAGAAGAAGCACTCGACAAAGCTTTTCTTAAAAAAGTAAGTGGCGTTATCTCATCAAAGAAAACACTCTTGTTACTGCGCTCTGAAGAAGAGTTCAAAAGGCAACTCATTAAGCAATACCGGCAAAAAAGAGGTGGTGGAGGATTTAGATAATTACTTTTCGATGAAATACCTAAAAAAGGGGCCTTTTGGCCTCTTTTTGCATTAAACCCTATTCCAAATCGAAAGTCAAAAAGGTATAACCCTTAAATTTTAAACCTATGAAAAATTTAAAATTAGTGTTCGTCCTTATGTTGATATTCGGAATGGTATCATCTGCTACTGCACAGCGAAAAGTAGTTAAAGTGTATCCCAAACATGGTACTATCGTTACCAAAGTCCATAAGCCAAAAGTAGTTGTCCATAACAAAGTGAGGTTTCACTTCTCAGATGGCGTTTGGTACAAACCTCAAGGAAAACGATTTGTTGTATGTGCCGCTCCTTTAGGCGTTCAAATAAGACATTTACCCAGAGGAAATAAAGTGGTTAAACTTCGTAATGGAAGAAAAGTGTACAAGTACAAAGGTATTTGGTATAAGAAAAAAGGAAGAGGTTACGTGGTTGTCAACGTATAAGTCAATTGAACTGTCATCCTGAGCGCAGTCGAAGGACAACTAATCGAGAACTACATTCTTTGGTGTTCCTAGGTTCTCGACGTAGTTTATCCCGAGCTTGTCGAGGGGCTCGAAATGACAGTCTATCTAAATGTCAACTTCGCTATCCGATTCTTCCCAGCAGCATAGGCAATGGAATCATTTAAAAAGCGAATGGTATAAAATGATTCGTCTGAGAGTTTTTTCCAAGTTTTACCGATATCACTGGAATAGGATATTCCTGTAAATCCAAGAGCGACAATTTCCTTTCCACTGGAATTAGGAACAAACTGCACGCAACTTTTATAAGATGGCTCTTGACCATCAGCAATTAACGTCCATGTTTTTCCGCCATCAATGGTAATAGCTTTATTCGAAGTATTACCCTCAGGATTGGTATAATCCCCTCCAACAGCAACTCCAAGATAATCTGTCCAGAAATCGATGGAATAAATTCCTTCCGCTTCTCCTTTATTTAGAATTGGTGTTTTAAAGGCTTCCCAGGTTTTTCCCTTATCCGGAGAAAATAAGATGCGTTTGGTTGTGGCAACCCAGGTTTTGTTTCCAATCGTTTTAATATTGGTATCACTAGCAGCAAATGCACCTTCACCTTCAATCATTTCAGGAAGTATATTACAAGATAGCTTGTTCCAAGTATTCCCTCCATCCCTAGTTATAATTATTGAAAAACAGCCATCAACAGTATCTCCTATTGCTATTCCTTCTTGGTCATCCCAAAAGGTCATGGAATCATAGAAAACGCCATCACCTTCTTCCATATAAACCAACTCCATTTTCCCTTCTTCTCCCGTTTTATAAAGTAAAGCAGGATTTCCCACGGAAAGCATAAAAAAGTCGGTTGAAGAATGCGTTATGGCCCTAAACTCCGGAATACTGGTGTGGTATTTTTGAATGCCTTCCATAATCTTTCCAGTTCGCAAATCTATATTTCCAAAAGTTCCTTTGTTCGCAGCATACCGCAAGGTGTTTCCAACAATATCAATCGCGCGAATACTCAGCGTATCTTCATAAATAGGTTCAATTTCTACGGATGTAAACGGAAGTCTGTTTTCTTCTTCAACACAAGAAAACACAGAGAAAACAATAAAAAGTAATAGGAATTTACGCATACTCAAAAGTAGCATAAAAATCAGAGCTCTTTTTTCAATGTTTTGATATCTGTTATCAATTGGGCCATGGATGCCCTGTTCAAACCATTGTAAATGCCACGAATATGCTTGTTATTATCTACGAGTAAGAAATTCTCAGTATGTAGAAAATCATTCACATCCTTCGGGACTCCCAAATCGTTTTCAACAAAATATTGATTCCTTCCGAGCTTGTAAATTTCTGTTTTATCACCTGTTACCAAGTGCCATTTATTAGCAATGATAGCATTCTTCTCTGCATATTCTTTAAGCACAGAAACCGAATCTATGGAGGGAGTAACCGAGTGGGACAAAAATAGAACTTCGTCATCATTCCTAAACTCTTCTTGAAGTTTCAGCATGTTACCTGTCATTTTCAAACAGATACCTGGGCAGCTGGTAAAAAAGAAATCCGTAATATAAATTTTGTTGTCAAAAGTTTTTTGCGTGATGGTATCCCCCAACTGATTCACTAATTCGAAATCGGGAATCTTATGAAATTGTTCCTCGGCTTTACTATTGGGAGTTAACCAATTGGGCGTAAAAGAGGCGTCACCATAATAAGGAAGATGTTCCACCCTACTGGTCTCAACCACCTCAACCTGCTCCTTCTTTTTTTCTTGTTTACAACCTGTAAGAAGTACGAAACAAAAAATAAGAAATACGCCAAACCTATTCACTTTGAACAACTGTTTCATCTTCTAATTGATAACATGAATTCGCGCGTCGCATTCCAAAAATACGACCGTTTTTTGCCTCATAATTGACATAGAGCGTGCCGTTTTTTAGCCATGCTTTTTGTAATCCTTCTTCCTGACCTTCAACCAGTCGGCGCTCCTTGGCTAGTTGACCTGTTGAAAACCACTTCTTTTCTACACCACTAAGTTTTCCATTGTAATATGTTGCCTCAGAACCTAGTACTCCGTTTTCCCACCAACTTTTATAGCTTCCATGCAAGCGGTTTTGTTTATAGTGTGATTCAACCTGAAGTTCGCCATTTTGGGACCAACGTTTGGCGATGCCTTCTCGCTTTCCTTTATAAAAACCAAGTCTTTCCACTAAAGTCCCATTGGAATGGTATTTTAGGGAATATCCATTAAACGGTTGTCCTTCATAGTACCACTTGCCCTCATTTTGATTGAGTACCAGTTCCTTTTTCGATACCTCAACACTATCGATAACAATTTGTGTATCGACAGTGCTTTTGGCATCGGAGGTTTTTTTGCAGCTAATGCTGGTGCACGCAAGCAGGACTAAGACTATGAGATGAATTGTTTTCATTAGTTGTATTAATAGCCTTGGAAAGGACCTGCGAAGGCGATATAAGAACCAGTTGTTGAATAAATTTCATTGATAATATGGTAGTGATACTCTTCTTGGCCATCCGAGTATTGTGTAGTGCTTGTATGTCCCCCCGAGGAATCTAAATCCGTAGGATAGTCTGCTATAGCGTTACATATTCTTCCATAAAGAAAAACACCATCCAACAAAACACCGGCTAATTTATCATCATCATCAGTGAATGCCTTTGGTTCTAAGTGGTAATGATAAACACTTGGTCCGATATGAGCACCGGTCCAGTCCAAACTACCAGCCGCCTGGTCTAAAGCCCCATTGCCTTCTTGGTCATTAAAAATATAGGATCCACTTACAGCGACACCGATGATACCTAATTCCGTTGCAATTGTACTCCCAGTTAAGTTGGGTGTAGCATCAACCGTTATTGTTGCTGATTGGTCACGGTCAGGGATTCTAGTAGGCGTAAGACGAACATCTGGTTCCTCTCGGTAAAGGTCATTGTCCTCACCCCAATACACCGATTCATGGTTTGGCAATCCCGTTGTTTCTATAACCACCTCTGAACCATCTAAAAATATGGTCGTCGCGTCTTCGTTGAATGCAGCAAAGGCCGCGTGAAGCTCCGTAACTATTTCATCATCATCGGTTCCTTCCTCGTCGAGAGGAATGTCGGTAACACTATCACTACTACAAGCAACAAAGCCGATTAAAGCAAAAAGAATTGCTGGAAGTAGTACGGGTAAACTTTTAAATCTCTTTATCATGGTAAACAATTTTAGTATTTATTCTTTAGATGTGTTTTTTAAAAAAAACTTGCGCTGGTGTATCCTTTTTCTTAAAAAAGCTCCGCAATCGCTTACGAAGCCTTTCTCATCAATCAAAAAACCAACTTTAAATTTAATTATTTAAGTAGGTGTTTACAGCCGTGTTGCGTTCCGAAACATGTGTATTCAATTCGCTTACGGCGGTTTGGAAATCTGAACTAGTATTTAGAAAAGTATACCCTGGTTCTTCTATCGTGGCGTAAGGAGCAATCAACGCTTCATAAGAACTGTACAATGACTGCATGGTACTCGTATTGAAGGCCCCATCAACAACCTCTTGCACATAAATATCATATTTGGCCTTATACACTTCGTCTTGATATAGATATCCTATTAAAGGCCATTCAGATGTAGTAATATTTGAAAAATCTAGCGCCGCAGAACCTCCTTGTTTACCATCTTGTAACGCTTCATTATTATCCCATGGAATCCAAGTTAGTTTGTTGGTCTCAGGGTTGTTGTACAGATAATAATTATGCGTCATTCTACCATAGGTGTCCCAGTTTTGAATGACCGTGTTTACGGCTAGATATTTTAAGAATACATCTGTATCAAATACTGCCTCTAAATTTGTTCTCCAAGTGGCCGCATCCGTAGTTCTAGTTTCATCATGCAGAATTTCCAATAAACTTTCAACATCTGAAAAATCGCCTTCATCCTCATTATTTTTCTTAACGTACTCGTCTTCATTGAAAGTACCAGCCGCAAAGCTTGCTGCATCCCCATCTGGTTTGTAAAGATTACCGTCTTCGTTTGAAAACTGGTCCTCTAAGACCGTATCATCCACTTCTTCTACCAGGGTATACACACCGAAATACTGTGGTCCTTCACCATGGTCTACATAAACCGTATAAAATGCAGTATGTGAAGCAGCCAAACCCGCATTACGAAAAACATCGGTTGCCACTTTTTCCCGTAGCATTGACCTATCCTCAAAATTATTCTTCAGGCTTAGCTTTTTAAAACCATAAAAACGTTGGTTATCTATTTGCGGATAGTCATCTTCAAATTCGTCAAAATCCAATTTGAAGGATAGTTTTAAAATACCAGCTTGCCAACTGGTACGTAAACTGGAGTTTCCTTTAAAACGAACTCCTACGCGATACCACTCTTTGTCTTCATAGAACACCTCTGCGGGAACGAAAATCGGGTCTTCATCAGCGAATGAATCTCCACCTTGTCCGCCTCGAGGACCACCGCCCTGGCCCGAAGCCCCAAAAGCTCCATAAAGGCCGGTCATATCATCTAACATACTTTGCCATCGGTCTTCAGTTATAACAATATCTAACCTTTTTACGGCATTATCTTCAAAGACTTCATCGAAATCTGGGTCTGCATCCCTACTATGGGTTTCAGTGGTCCAATCGGTCGCAACAAAATCAGCATCATCAATACTAACTTCTTCATCGCCGTCATCAGAAGAATCATCTCCACTGGACTCTTCGCTAATAATGGTATCGTCACTGCTACAAGCTACAAAAGAACTTGTCGCAAAAAATAATGTGCATATTGACACTGCTAATCTTAAATCTGTAAATTTCATTTTTATTTATTTTTTATGGTGAATGTGTATTTAAATCCTAAAATGCCTATCCGATCTGGGTCGGTGACATTAATTTCATTTTCAATTCGATAATATGCCTCTAATACCCCCCAATTTTTAAAATCGTATTCTGTCCCTAACGTGAGACGGTATTTGCTAAAACGACTTTCTTCATTTGAACCAAAACGATTAAATATTTCCGCTGCAAATTTTGGGTCTAGCTTCCAGTTTTTAATATTATATTCCAAGCCAGCTTTTAACCTGATGTTCTGTTTTGCATCGTCATCAATACCGAGTTCGTTTTTATTCTGATAGCGAAGACGGTATCTTAATGAAAACCTATTGATTTCGTGCTTATACTTTGCATCTATGTGATACCTAAAATGGTTTTCATAACCTTGAACGTTTCCTTCATTATCATTTTCTCTGATATAGCGTAGACCGAGGCCGAACTTAAAATCATTGAACAATTCATAGGCAGTTTCGAATTGCGTGAAGTATTCGCTTATCTCAGAAATATTTTCATCTAACCTGAGGTGTTGCTCGAGTTCGAAATTCCATTTTTTATTCGGTTCGTATGCTACTCCTATTTTATTCCAACTTTGCAAATCGCTATTTGACTGTCCGAAACTGCTGGATATAAACATTCCATAAAATCCCAGTAAAAACAGATGGAGTCGAAATGATTTTAGGGTTATTTTCATAATTGAACAAAGGTTATTTCAAAGTTGATATACATTTAATCTTAGGGTTAGACGATACAAAATCCGTTTAACCATCGCCCTTTCCTGAGAAATAAAAAATGGTGATGTTCGCCGTGTCCTTTAAAAAATCAATATCGCCTACGGTGACCTTATTAATTTTTAGACCCGTTCGTTGTTCTAAGTCTTGCTTTAAAATGAGGTAGTTTTCTGGTCTAACATTTTCAATATTCTCGTAAAGAATTGATTTTGATTCTTGCTGGCGTAATGCCCAATACCGCTCTATTAGAATAAGAACTGAAACAATCAATACGTTAGCTCCTATTATTTCTGCATAACTCATTTTTTTGTTGGCGAGTGAATTAATCACCGAAACGCCTATAACCACAAATAAATACGTCATTTCTTTAATAGGAATGGGGTCTGTACGATATCTGATAATCCCAAAAATTGCGAACAAGCCCAGTGCCATGCCAATATCCAGCTCATACTTTTTAAGGGTAAAGCATAAAAAGAAAACAATAACACTTATTAAATAATAGGTGAAAACGTAATCCTTTCGCTTGGCATATGGGTAATAAATTAGTCTTATGATAAGCGTTAAAAATGCAATGTTGATAATGAATCTAAAAATCATTTTATAAAAATCATCATCAAAAAGTGGTATGTCCAAAAATTCCATCTATTGTATTTATGCTATTACACTATTAATTTTTAATTGCTTTCTTTTAAAGTTATTATACTTCAATTGCTTGTACAGACTTATCATACCAATGCAGTATTTACTCATACGATATGGGGTGATTCCAGAATTTTTCAAAGCTTGAATAATGGGTGAATTGCGATTAATTCGCGATTGTTTTACTTCAACGATTACTAGATCCCGAAACTCTTTTTTAGAAGTATCGTTTTTAAAAGACAGGTTTAAGTCTATGGTAAGTCTTTCAACAGCTTTCGTATTCACTAAAGTGATCCTATTAAATGTATTCCAGATACTGGGTTTTAGCGCAAAATCTTCATTTGTGGTGTTCGAAATAAACTCTTTGGAATTTTCAGATAAAGCCGTTTCAAAATCATCTATCTCAATCCTTGATTTTGCCGTATTTCCTTTGCCATCTTTTTGTTTTATTTCAAGGAAACAACTATTTGAATCAACGTACTTTCGAATTCTGATTTTTGTTCTATTCACCCTTCCATTATGATGATCATTATAAAATTTATATGACCCCGTATCAAAGTAGAGTGAAGAATAGGTCATAATTCGCTTCTCATTTATCTCAAGAACCCTATAAGAATCGCTTATATCATCTAAAACTTGGAGCAATTGTCTTTCATGGATTATGAACTTTGTATCCGTTCTTTTCATTAGTGATACACCGTCCATTTCCGAAAGGGAAATGGAGGTGAAATCATTGATTATATTTTGGATTTTTTTTGTCAAGTATCTTTTGATGCTTACCTACCTCTTCTTTCTCTTCGTTCAGGCTTTGGTGCTTTCTCAAATTCTTCTGCTGTGATAAAACCATCTTCATCGGTATCAATTTTTGCAAAATCTTTTTTCAACCGTCCTTTTATTTCATCCTCTGAAAGTTTACCATCTTCATTGGCATCCATCTCCTCAATCATTTCTTCGAATGTGGGTGGCTTTTTTCTCTCCTGTCTATTTTGAGATTGCCCAAAAGCACTTGCGGAAAATAATACTGTCATCCCAAAGGCTATTAAAAATGTTTTAATTGTCTTGTTTTTCATCTTTTTGTTTTTACATATTTGATAGTTTAGATGACATCGATTCTATAAACTTGTGCACGCTTCTGTTAAAAAAAGCACAAAAAAAGACCCCGACTTAAAAGTCAGGGTCTATCAAAATATATAGTGTATTATCAATGTCTTGGTGGAGGAGGTCTGCCCTCATCGCCCGGTCTTCCTCGCGGGGGTCCATTACGCCCTGGAGGCCCTTGCCTGCCCAAAGCATCCTTTATGATGGACTTCAATAGTTCCTTTTGATTGTCATTACATAACTCACCTACGGCTTTAAAAAATCGAAATGTTTCCAATTCTTTCGTTTTCTCCTTATCAGCAATCTGAGAAGCAATTGCATCAATTTCAGAATCGTCGACAGTATCATCGGACAATCTATCGAATAAAGAATCTTTTAATTCTCTAATGTCAGCTAGAAGCATTTTTATATTTTCTCGATGCTCCATTTCTAAATCTTCGAACTTTTGTGTTTGTGATTCATCAAATTCCAACTGTTTGGCAATAAAGTTACCTGGACCTGGTCCTCTTGGTCCATACTTATCTGCGGTACTAAAATGCTTGAACAAGAAGAAGCTATTCACTAGCACAAGAAAACCCAATAAGATATATAAGAGTAAATTTTTCTTCATATCGTCTAGTTTTGGTACAGGTATGAATCGGTAGTTGTTTCCGACAATCCGTAGACTTCAGCGAAATTCTCCACATTTTCGCCATAGCTACTATCACTGTTATATGATAACAAAGCGAATGCATTTAAAACTACAAAGCAAACGAGCGCCGCAGCTTGATATCTTGGGGTAAACCAATCTAAATAACGTACTCCTTCTGTCTTTTCAATATCTTGCTGTGCCATTAGATTGAGCACTTTTTCTTTAAAGAAAGGCGGTGATTTAACGGTGCCAATACTTGAAACACTAGCTAAGGTGTCTTCTACTAACTGGTCGATATTTGGTTTATTTTTCATGTGTCTAGGCCTTTGGTCTTCTCTTTAGATGCATAATTTTCAAAAAACTTGCGTCAATTTCCTTCTTTTTTATAATAGTCATACAACAAGGTCTTCAAATTCTTTTTCGCCCTGAATAGCAATGATTCAATTGATGAGACACTCTTCTCAGTTATCTCACTTACTTCCTGATAACTCAAGTCATCTATTTTATTCAAGGTGTATACGATTCGTTGGGCTTCTGGCAATTTGTTTATGGCTGCGAAAAGGATTTCACTTTTCTCCTTATTTTCCAATTGTATTCCGGGGTGATTGAACTCCGTGAAATTCGAACTCCGGTCTATGGGCAAATCATTTCCTAAAAGGGACTGCATGAAGCCAAAGCGTTTTTTGGTGTTTTTCTTTCGGATGAATTCCAAACATTTATTTGTGGCGATTCTATATATCCAAGTAGATAGTTTTGAATCTCCCTTAAATTTCCCAATGGAATTAAAAACCTCGACAAAAACCTCCTGTGCAATATCCTCCGCATCCTCTTGGTTGGGCACAAAAGAAATGCAAGTGCCGAATACCTTTTGCTGGTATTCATCCAGTAGCTGACCATAGGCCTGATTCTTACCTTCCCGTAAAGCAGCAATGAACTTCTCTTCTTCCAATAGCAAGATTTGAGGTCCAAATTACATAAATTAAACGATTTCAAAACCCTACCTTTGCAGCCTTAATTTTTTAGAATGAAACTGCATAGAAACTTAGTATTTGCCGTGATAGACGGACTCGATTTAATCTTCAATGAAGGAGAATATGCCGATAAGGTGGTACAGAAAGTTTTGAAAATCGATAAGCGATGGGGTAAGCGTGACCGCGGATTTATCGCTGAAACCATTTATGAAATGGTACGCTATAAAAGACTCTATACGGAAATTGCAGATGTAAAAGCTCCATATCGTAGAACGGATTTGTTCCGAATGTGGGCTGTTTGGGCCGTTTTAAAGGGCTACCAATTGCCGGACTGGAAACAAATCGAACCCACCCCAGAACGACGTATCAAAGGAAAATTTGACGAGCTTTCAAAAATCAGGAAGTTCCGGGAATCTGTTCCCGATTGGATTGATGAATTGGGAGAGAAAGCCCTAGGCGATAAACGATGGACCGAAGAATTAGCAGCCTTGAATAAAAAGGCAGAAGTCATTCTAAGAACAAACACCTTAAAAACGACGAAAGAAAAATTGCGCAAGGCCTTGTTGGAAGAAGGAATCGATGTGGAACCTATAAAAGGCTACGCATCCGCATTGCGACTTCCAGAACGCGCAAATGTCTTTCAAACCGAATCTTTTCAAAAAGGCTATTTCGAAGTCCAGGATGCTTCTTCTCAGTTGGTAGCCGAAATGCTTGATGTCAAGCCTGGTCAGCGCGTTGTAGATACTTGTGCTGGAGCGGGCGGAAAGTCCCTTCACTTAGCAGCTTTGATGGAAAACAAGGGACAATTGATTGCTATGGACATCTATGGCAGTAAACTCAAAGAATTAAAACGTCGCGCTAGAAGAAATGGCGCCCACAATATTGAACCACGCGAAATTACCTCAACAAAGGTTTTCAAAAAACTCTACGGAAGCGCAGACCGCGTCCTAATCGACGCCCCATGCACTGGATTGGGCGTACTAAGAAGAAACCCAGATTCCAAATGGAAAATGCAACCGGAATTTTTAGAGAAAATCGTCAAAGTACAGTACGAAATCATTCGCTCGTATAGTAAGATTGTAAAGTCTGGTGGTAAGATGGTCTATGCTACTTGCTCAATTCTTCCACAAGAAAACAATGATCAAGTCATTTCATTTTTAGCCTCTGAAGAAGGTAAAGATTTCACTTTGGTAAAAGAGAAGAAGATTTACGCTTCCAAAAGTGGGTTTGATGGGTTTTATATGGCTTTGTTGGAGAGGGCCTAGTTTGGTTACTGTCACATCGAGCGGAGTCGAGATGCCGCATGATAGGGTTCTCTCCCGAAGCTTCGGGACGCTCGAACTGACAGAAATTAACCAGATAAATTTATTCCTCCCCTTTCAAAGTAGGATACTCCACCCCCAACTGCTCTAAGTAAGAATCATACTTCGTTTCATCATAATAAAATTTCTCTAATTCAGTACGGAACTGCCCTTGCTTGTCGGTGTTCAAGTAAACAGGTGGTAAATCATCAGCGGAAATCATGGGCTCGTATTTGTCCTCTTTGCTTTGTACATCATTGAAATAGGTCCAAGCGTCTTTTAAGAGTTGTGGTTTTAGCAGGAAGTCCAGAATCGTCATGGCTTCTGCTTTTGCTCCTGCTGTAACACCTTTGTGCGCAATGGGAGTAGCCATAGCTATGGCATTGCTCCAGTGATGCCCTTGAAGTCCTGGAATGTTTGATGGAAAACGCATGGTGACGGTGGGAATCTTCCAAGAAATATCACCAATATCATCAGAACCACCACTAATTGGGTTTACTTGTGGCAGGCCTAACTTCATTAGCTCCGTGGCCAAGCCCTCAACTTTATCTGAATTCACTTCGGTCTGAACCGCTTTCGCTAAGGCTTGGTCTTCCGCGGACCATTCTGGGAGTCCTACTTTTTTGATGTTTTCGTACATGGTCTCTGCAATCACTTTGTTGAAATGTCTTGGCCATGCTGCTCCCAAAATACGAGAGGTCATTTTTGTTCCGGTCATCAAGGCTGCGCCTTTTGCCATATCATTGGCTTCGGCATACATTTCCATGATACCTTTGTATTTGATATCCCTGAAATAGAACCAAATGGCTGCTTTTGACGGTACCACATTGGGTTGATCTCCTGCATCCGTAAAGATAGAATGCGAACGCTTTAAAGGGTGTAAATGTTCTCTTTTATAGTTCCAACCAATATTCATGAGTTCTGCGGCATCGAGGGCACTTCTTCCTCGCCAAGGTGCGCCAGCGGAATGTGCCGCTTCTCCTTCGAACATATACTCTACTGAAATCAATCCCGTGCCTCGTGTTGGTCCGTAGGATACACCAAGGTTACCGCTCACATGCGTAAAGATGCACATGTCGATTTTATCGAAAAGCCCATCGCGCACGTACCACGCTTTTGAACCTAACAATTCCTCCGCAATTCCAGGCCAAACCAAAAGGGTCCCTCCAATATTCTCACGCTCCATGATTTGCTTTACGGCCAAAACTGCGGTGATATTCATCGGTATTCCCGAATTATGCCCTTCTCCATGCCCAGGCGCTCCTTCTACCATGGGTTTATGATAGGCAACTCCCGGATATTGCGATGCCTTCGGAATACAGTCTACATCACTACCAATGGCAATTACCGGACCATCTCCATTGCTCCATTTGGCAAACCATGCGGTGGGAATTCCTGAAATAGAATTTTCGATGGCGAATCCGTTTTCTTCTAAAATTCCGGTAAGGTATTTTGAGGACTCAAACTCTTGAAAACCGAGTTCAGCAAAACTGAAGACCTTATCCACCATCACTTGTGATTGCTTGTGGTTCGCCTGTACGATAGCAGCGACTTCTGTTTTTAATTTTTCAATTTGTTTGTTGGATTTTTTCTTTTGGGCAACTATGGAAGCCATGAAGAAGAGCATACAGCTCGCCATCATAAGAATTCTGGACATTTTCATACGGTTGGTAATTTAAATTAGCTATCAACTAAAAGTATGAAAAGAATTGGGAAGTTCGTAATACAATTAAAATTGTATTTTTTCGAGTAAAATTGTAACGATTCATGATTCTAAGACTCTTTACTTCAAAACCTTGACTATAATTAGAAAAAGATGATACGGATACTTATCGCAATACCTCTTTTATTACTTGCTTTGTTTCACTGCAACGCGCAACCAGATACCAGTCGCATTGATAGTATCGTTCAAAAATCAGCAGCTACAGATGCATTTGAAGGAACCGTCTTAGTAGCGGATAAAGGAAACATCCTATATCAGGAATCATTTGGTTTTACCGACAGCGATAGCCGCACTCCTGTAACGAATAGCTCTCATTTTCAAATTGCTTCAGTTACGAAGTTGTTTACGGCAATAACAATAATGCAATTAATAGAGGAAGGTCAGTTTCAATTGACAGATAATCTTGAAACACTTTTACCTGAATTGGATATCCCGAAGTCTAAAAAGATTACAGTACACCATTTATTACTTCACATTTCAGGTTTGCCCAATGAGAATGACGCCATATACCGCCAATCAAAAACGCCTGAAGCATTTGTTTCGGAAACCTTGACCCAAAAAGGCAGCCGCTTCGGTTCTTTTAATTATGCCAATATCGATTATGTTTTATTGGGATTACTTATAGAAAAATATGATAAAAAGTCTTGGGACGAGTCCATTAAGAATCGGATTCTAAATCCTCTCCAAATGGAAAATTCAGGTTTTTTGAAAAAGGATTCCTATCCCGAAGATTTCGCCTATCCCTTCTCCTATGATGCGAAAGATACTAGGGTACAAGACCCCTTGTTTTTTATTGAGAATTTCTACGCAGCGGGTTGTATGTATGCCACAGCGGAAGATTTGCTAAAATTGGACCAAGGGATGTACGGCAACCAATTGCTTTCTGTAAAGAGTAAAGAACTGATGTACACCTCCTACCCAGAGTATAACTATTCAGGCTATAGTGTCTGGACCTACAACTATCCCTTTTCAGAATCTCAACCGAGGATTATGGAAAGAAGAGGTGGCATTTTAGGCGCAAATTCCGTTTTGATTCGAATGCTCGACACCAACAAAACCATCATCATTCTAAGCAATAACAACAAATTCAACCCTGATTCTTTTGGGAATAAAGAAAGTTTGAAAGAGGCTTTAATGATTGAGGTTGCTAAAGAATAAACCCGAAACAAATAACACTTCTTCTCCTACCCCAGAATTACCTCATCCGAAAAAATACTTCAAAAACATTTGCGTAACCGAATGATTACATTTATATTCGTAACCGATTAGTTACCTAACAAGATGCGAAGAGATGTTTTTCAGGCGATTGCCGACCCGGTTAGAAGAGATATTATTGAACTCTTGGCCGAAGAAACCCTAACCGTAAACACAATTGCGGAAAAATTTGAAATCAGCCGTCCAGCAATTTCCAAACATTTGAAAATATTGAGTGAGTGCGAAATCATCGATTTTAAAAAGGAAGGCAGGGAGCGCTATTGTTTTATACGTCCGAAAAACTTGATTCCCGCATTCCTATGGATTGAGCAATACCGAGTCTTATGGGAAGACAAGCTGGACTCTTTCGACAGGTACCTGACCAAATTACAATCTAAAACGAATAAAAATGAATAAACCCAACGAAATGAACAGTAAAACGATAACAATACAACGAACCTTCAACGCCCCATTGGCTTTAGTCTGGGAGGCTTGGACGCAATCAGAACATATTGCGGAATGGTGGAGCCCGAAAGGCATACAAACAAAAGTCGTAGAACACGATTTCAAAGTTGGCGGAAAATGGAAATATCTTATGCCTATGCCCAATGGTCAAGAATTTACGGCCGAAGGTGAATACACCGAGATTGTAGAAATGGAGAAAATTGTTTCATCAGCAAACTTCAAACCGATGACCGAAGGCGTTGAAATACAAGCTTTGTTCAAAGCAAACGGAGATAAAACGGACTTCACTTTTCATGTCGTCCATCCTACTGAGGAATACAAAATACAACAAGAAAAAATGGGTATTATGAACGGTTGGGGTTCAGTTTTTGACAGACTCGGCGAGCTTCTCAAGAATATGTAATCAACACTGACATTTTGAACACCCCATTATTAATGAATATTAAAAAAGCCTCAATTGAGGCTTTTTATTTTTTAAGTGTTGAAGGAATACCTACTTTTATTGATAATCAGTCTTCCTCCGCTGACATGTTCAGATAACCAGACCTTTATCAAATATTAGATAAAAAGAAACTTTCAGTTCTCCCATTACAAGTTGTATACACTTAAATAATAATACCATGAATCAATCATCAATCAAATTTTTAGCCCTGCTTTTATTACTTACTCCAATAGGTATAATTAAAGCACAAACCCAAAAGGGAGCATTATTCAAAGACAAATTGACTTCTGCAGAAATTAGTCCGAATGAGAAACACCGGTATAGTATTAATTTGGGAAAAGACCAGTTTGCACTTTTTAAGTTAATGCAAAAAGGTGTTGATATGAAAATTACCACCTACGACCCCAAAGGTGAGAAACTTGAAGACTTTGATAGTCCCAATGGAAAAAATGGACCTGAACTATTTACCATAATTTCTAGCAAAAAAGGCGCATACGTCGTGGAAATATCTCCGTTTGATGAAAAGGAACCTGCTGGTATTTATGAAGTAACGCTTGAAATTATAAGACCCAAGGCCACTTTACCGAATGACCAAGTTGATGAAGTTTTTGCCCCTTGGGACCGTAATGATAGCCCGGGAGCTGCTGTGGCGGCAGTTAAAGATGGAGCCATTATCTATAAGAAAGGCTATGGCTTGGCCAATATGGAATATGACATTCCCATAAATCCCTCTTCCATATTTCACATTGCTTCCGTTTCAAAACAGTTTACGGTTTTCTCCATTCTATTGTTGGAGAAACAAGGTAAACTAAGTTTGGACGATGATATCCGAAAATATATCCCTGAAGTACCTGATTTTGATAAGACAATAACATTAAGACACCTGGCGTCCCATACAAGTGGATTAAGAGACCAATGGAATTTATTGGCCATGGCGGGTTGGCGAATGGATGATGTTGTTACCAAAGAGCATATTTTAAAATTAGTAAGCAAGCAAAAAGAGTTGAACTTTAGTCCAGGTGATGAATATGCATATTGTAATACCGGATTTACACTTTTGGCAGAAGTAGTAGCTAGGTTATCGGATATGTCTTTCGCAGAATTTACGGATGCAAACATTTTTAAGCCCCTAAAAATGAATAACACCCTATTTTATGATGACCATCAAAAGATAGTTAAAAATAGGGCCTACTCCTATTATGCAGACAGTACGGGATTTAAAAAAAGCGTTTTAAGTTATGCAAATGTGGGTGCAACTAGTCTTTTTACCACAGTTGAAGATTTAAGCCTTTGGTCAATGAATTTTTCAAACCTGAAAGTTGGGGATTCGACGATAGTGAATAAAATGAACACACCTGCAACTCTAAATAGTGGAAAAACCATTGGAGGTGCCCTAGGTCAATTTGTAGGGAAATATAAGGGCTTGAATGAAATTCAACATGGGGGAGCTGATGCGGGTTATCGTTCTTATCTGACACGTTTTCCAGACGAAAATTTTTCTGTGATGGTATTTAGTAATTCTGCTGAATTTAACCCCGGTGCAATCGCTCATAAAGTTGTGGATATTTATCTTAAAGATAAAATTGAAACTGAACCCGAGCCCGAAAAGGAAAAGAAAGAGGAAGAGGTAACGGATGAAAAATCAAATGAAATGATTTCAGTCAGTTCTAGTACTTTAAGTACCTACTTAGGTGACTTTGAACTGCAACCAGGCTTTATCATAAATATTGCAGAAAGCGAAGGCAAATTGTCGGCAACAGCAACGGGTCAACCAACGGTTTCACTTATTCCCTTATCTAACACTGAATTTGAAGTCGTCGGTGTGGGGGCTAAAGTTGAATTTATACCCAATGGAGGTGAAAATATTAAATTGTTAAAGCTGCATCAAGGCGGACAGATAATGGAAGCCCCAAGATTAAAAGCTTTTGACAAAACAAGCGTTGTGCTCTCAGATTTCTCGGGAGAATTTCATAGTGAAGAGTTATCAACCACCTATAGTTTTACTATTGTTGAGGGTAAGTTAATGGCAAAACACCGTAAGTTGAGTGACTTTAATTTAAGTCCGATTAAAGTAGACGTGTTTTCTAGTGATGCTTGGTTTTTTGGACAAATTGAATTTGTTAGAGATGCTAATGGAGTCATTACAGGTTGTAAAGTGTCAAATGGCAGGGTTCGAAACCTCTATTTTAAAAAAGTAATTTAAACCGGAGGCTAGCATAGACCGTTAGATGAAAAGATTCACCAATTTTATAGAACGCCACCTATCCGGAAAAAAGGTTTTAGTCCTCTTTATCCTGACCAATATTGTTTACGTCTTCATGCTAACTGTTACCATTCCACGAACGATGGATTTCTCAAACGGAATGGCTCTTTTAGATATGATGCCTACAGGATACGACTTAAACTACGTAAGCGAACTATTCAATGCCCTCGGTGAAGAAGGTCGCCAGACTTATCTGACGAATCAAATACCAGTGGATATGCTATATCCATTTCTTTTCGGCTTGTCGTATAGTTTGCTCTTGGCCTATTTTCTAAAGAAACTGAACAAACTCAAAACACCATTTACCTATTTGTGCCTGCTGCCCATAGTCGCTGGAATAGCAGATTACGCAGAGAATTTCGGAATCATCAGACTCTTGAATAGTTATCCGGACTTGACCGAAACTGCCGTAAAAACAACGAGTACTTTTTCGCTTATAAAAAGTATTTCAACAACTGTGTTTTTTATTGTCTTACTAATCGTGCTACTGTTATGGGGCTTTAATACCATCAATAGAAAAAAAGTTAGTAGTAATTTGAAAAAATAAAGGGAAAGTGAAAAATCGAATTCTCATATTGGCTTTCTTATGCATTCTAAGTTCCTGCAATTCGCAAACGAAAAAAAACGATTCAGATAAAATAGTTGGTGGCCCTTGTCAAGACTGCGATGCCATTTTTGATTATAAAAAATTAAATAAAGTTCTGAAGGCAGTTGATACTATCCAAGGTTTTGAAAATAAAACCCCAAAAATAAAAATTATAGGAACCGTATTCAATAGTGATGGAAAAACGCCCGCAGCGGATGTTATTCTCTACGTCTATCAAACGAATCAAAAAGGAATTTACGAGCCTAGTGAAAATCCTGTTGGCTGGGAAAAAAGGCATGGAAAATTCAGGGCTTGGATGAAAACGGATACTGACGGAAAGTTTAGCTTTTATACCTTTAGACCAGGGGCGTATCCTGACGGGCGAGAACCTGAACATATCCATTTATATATCAAAGAGCCAGATAAAGTTGTGTATTATGTAGATAGCTATCAATTTACGGATGACCACATGCTGACTGAAAAAGAAAAGAATGGCCTTCAAAACAGAGCAGGTTCCGGAGTTGTTACTTTGAAGAATGTGGATGGACTTTTAACTGCAAATCGCGATATTATTTTAGGTTTGAATATCCCGGACTACTAAATAACTATCGCTATAATACAAGTCAATCGATTTCCAACACCTCCCTTAGTCCCTCCCAAACGCCAAAAGCGCAGCACAACAGTTTCCTCTAGAAAGAGGGGATTTAGCGGTGTTAGACCCAAAACCCACAAAACAATCCCAAAACACTTATCAATCAAACCCTAAAGCAGGCAGAAAATAAGTACCAACTCCGAATAAAAATACAGCTTGAAACAGTTCTAATTTGAAACTTCGTGCGTACATTGTTCTACCAAACCTTTGCCACAGGCATTAATATTTAAACAGAACAACATGAAATCAAAACGTTTATTTTTTTTACTAACCTGGTTTAGTTTAACTTTTCTACAAGGGCAATTGAGTGAAGTTCAGTCTCAAAAAATTGATAGCTTATTTAATTCATGGACAGAGGCTAATCATCCAGGAGGTGCCATTGGTATCATGCAAAAAGGAGAAATAATTTACTCAAAAGCATTTGGCTTGGCTAGTTTAGAATACCAAGTTCCAAACAAAGTAGAAACCATTTTTAATACAGGTTCAATTTCTAAGCAATTTACTGCTATGGGTATTGTGCTACTGCAAGAGAAAGGTTTATTATCGGTCGATGATGATATACGCAAACACTTACCAGATATGCCAGATTTCGGACATACCATCACCATACGTCATATGTTACATCATACAAGTGGTATGCGTAGTTTACACGCTATGCTTGCTTTGGCCGGTTGGCGAGATGATGACGCTAGAACAAACGAAGATTTGTACCGCTTTATGCTACAGCAGAAGGAGTTAAATTTTATTCCCGGTGATGAATACTTGTATTGTAATACAGGGTACATGCTCATGGTCAATATTATTGAAAATGTAACTAAAGAGAAGTTCCCTGAATGGATGAAAGCCAATGTATTTGAGCCTTTAGGAATGCCAAATACCTATGTAGAAGACCAATACAATCGTATTGTTCCAAAAAATGCTACTTCTTATTATGGCTCAAGTGATTTTTCTAGGGCTGTAGAATATTGGGGTTATGTAG
Source organism: uncultured Flavobacteriaceae bacterium (assembly GCA_947500435.1). Taxonomy (GTDB): domain Bacteria; phylum Bacteroidota; class Bacteroidia; order Flavobacteriales; family Flavobacteriaceae; genus Maribacter_C. The sequence goes on along the minus strand of CANMRV010000005.1, from coordinate 343,300 downwards.
GATCAGGAAACGTACATTCCACAACAACGGATATCTTGAATTGGTTCCAAAATTTTAGCACAGCATCTTCAGATTGGAGTTCGGCTTTTAAAACGCTCCAAACTATCGATACCCTTAATGATGGCAGTGAAAACAATTATGCCTTTGGCGTATCTATTGATGAAGTTAATGGGTATAGAAGAATTCAACACGGAGGTGCAATTGGCGGTTTTAGGGCCTATGCAAGCACATATCCTGAAGAACAAATCAATATTACGGTATTGACAAATTTTTCATCTTCCAATCCAGGACGGATAGAAAATCAAATTGCCAATATTTTATTAGAAAAGAAGGTGATTGACAAACCTATGGAAAATGAAACCGAATCAAAGATAAACGGTATTCAAATGTCAAACCAACAGTTGACTGAATTTGAAGCATCGTATTGGAATGAGAAAGAAAACTATGCCCGAAAAATTTATGTTAAAAATGACACTTTGCGTTATTTTCGTTCTGCAGATAGTGAAAGTCCATTGGTACCTATCGCAGATAATGAATTTAAAATGTTAGGTGTCTCGGCAAATCTGATTGCAAAATTCGGTACAAATGAAAAAGGCATTAAAACCATGTTGGTACGTGTCGATAACGACGCACCATCATTATTTGAGCATTTTGAACCCATAATAGAACCCGAGAAATTGGTAGCGGAGTATACCGGACGCTTCTATAGTCCCGAATTAGAAAGTACCTTTGACCTCTTGCGAAAAGATGGGCAATTAGTAGGTCATCATGGTAGACATGGTGATTTTCCAACGCAAATATTGAAAAGAGATGTCTTGGAAATTCTAGGTTTTGCTATTATAAAATTTGTGCGTAAAGAAGACAATCAAATTTCAGGGATTAGAATCTCTAATGGCAGAGCAAGAAATGTTTGGTTTGAAAAGCAGCAATAGTAAATATTCAAGAGCCTTATAAAGCATGAAAAAAACATTCTTTATAACTTTAACCTTACTATCCATTTTCAGCTATGGTATTGCCGGAGACATGATTAGAACCCATTATTCAGAAGAAAGCTACGGCATGATGCTGATTTTTTTAATACCATCATTGCTTTTTGGTTTAGTAACTGGAGGTATCGCCCTCTATCTAAAACGAACCAAAGCGTTCGAATTGAACCGATTTCTAGTCGGACTTCATTATGTGAATTTGCTGCTCCTTGTTTTTGGTATTGCTGCTCTTGTTTATGTTTTTTTTGAATAAAAGATAATTCCCCTCCAGAAAGAGGCCATTCAAACGCAAAACAGCTTAAGGCTCCTCCCCTCAGACGAGGGGAGGTGGATTCAAGCGAAGCGAAGAAGACGGAGGGGTCTGAAAGCCCAAGCCTTAGCCAATAAAAACAAACCATTTTTGTGTGAGCAAGTTTGCGCATTCAACCACCCCTTTCTCCGCCAAAGGCGGATTCATTCCCCTCCTCATCTGAGGAGGGGAGCAAAACAAACCCCTAACCACAAAACCCCACCCGTTAAAAAAAATCCAATTGTATTTCATTTAACAAAAAACGAAATACAATACTTCTAGATTAGCGCACCAAACCACCTTACATGCAAACAAAATTACTCCTCCTAATTACATTTTTTACGCTTTCTTATTCCACTACAATTGCACAAACCTTTTCGGATTCCAAACAAAATAGTTTGGAACTTTCTTCTGGATATACCTTCGGAGCTTTAAAAAATCTATCTTTTGCTCCGGTAGTCCGTTATGATTATAATGCTTTAAACCATCAGTTGAAGTATGTGCGTACAACGAATAAAAACAAGCTGTTCGAAGTACAGCTCGATTATTTGAATACCGATTTAAATTCGGAAACCATTCCCGCCTTAAATGCTTCTTATTCCAAAGTGGTCTTGAATTTCACCTATTTGAGGCCCGTTTATACGAAAAACAAGTTCAGTATTCATGCAGGATTGCAGGCCCAAACCAGCTTATCTGCCTACAACGAGGGACAGGCCGAAGACGGACAGCAAAAATTTGGATTGGCAGGTCGCTTTGCCTATCAGATAGACCAAAGGCACTCCCTATCCTCCAAATTGACCATTCCCTTTTTTATCTGGCGGGTGGCTACTTTCGAAGACGGCACCTATTCACTAGGAAAATACCAAGGCCTTTTCTGGAATCTCGAATACAAATACAGTCTGTCAAAACATTTTGACGTCAAAGCAAATTACACCTTTAACTACAACAGACTTCAAATTTCTGACGCCTACAGAGAATTGCAACAGCAGTTGAATCTCGGTGTAAACTTTAAATTTTAATCTCCTATGAAACCAATCCATCACGTAGCATACGGCTTCTTCGCTTTGATTACCCTATCCCTACTATCATGTGCGGATGCCTTAATAGGCGATGAAGGCCAAATAGATGAAGACAATTATTTCAATTATCAAACCAAAACGGATTTAGAATTGCCCTTTGAAGGCGAATGGTACCTCACCGCCGGTGGTAGAACACATAATACCGGAGGCAATCATTTTTTATCGCGGTCAACCGGACAACGCTACGCCTATGACATGATTAAAATAGAGGGCGACCGCGCAGTTACAGGCGACGGAAGTACCAACGAAGAAGCCTTTGGCTTTGGAGCGCGTATCAATGCCCCTGCTGATGGCGTGATTATTTCACTAGAGAATTCGATTGATGATAACCTACGCCCTGGATTCATAAACCCAGACATTAACAATAGTAACCTTGGCGGAAATTATATCATAATTGACCATTTAAATGGGGAATATTCGTTTTTAGCGCATTTTAAAAAGGGAGGCATTGGTGTCGTCGTAGGCGATACCGTAGTGCAAGGCCAAGAAGTAGGTAAATTGGGGAATAGCGGCAATTCTACCGGAACACACCTTCACTATCACTTGCAAAATACACCGGACTATCTAGATGGCATAGGACTCCCCGCACAGTTCAAAAACTATTATGAAGATGATATCTTTATGGAAAGCGGTGAACCTGAAAGAAATCAGAAGGTTAGAAAAGAGTAAAAAACAAACCTTTAACCTTCCACCCTATACTTTTCAATTTTCAACTTTCAATTTTCAATTCTCTTTAACTTATTAAAATCCAACACCTCCCCTAGGCCTGTTTTCTCTTAGATTAAAAACTAGTAGCCATCTCAACCCTACAAACCTGTTAATAAATAAAGCTCTCATGTGTGGTTTTCTGTTTTTTAATTTTTAGTCAAATTCCTACATTTAAACCTTAAGGAATATCACTCGAGAATATAAACTTCATGAAACCAAAATATGATTCAGAAAAAACTAACCAAACTGGTTGGACTTAAAAAAACTGATTTTGATTTATTTGTACAAAGTGGGCAAATAAAAGTTCAGCCAGCTAAATTAATTCCCACTTTGAAAACTGGAGATGAATGCTTTGACGTCCATTTTTCTGTCCACAGTTCGCTTGGTGAAAGAATATCGAGATGGTATTTTCAGAAGTATTAAATTAAGTCGAGCGGGCAGAGTTTATTATTATACCGAAGCTTGTTTTCCTGACATTAGTAAATCAAGAATAGACGGTTTAATTATAGTAGTTATAAAAGGGGTCATTTCAGAAGCTGTTTTCTTTGAAATGAAAAACAAAAACAACGGTATTAACAAAAAGCAAATTGAAGATTATCTGACAATTTCTAAAAGTCTTAAAGTCGATACTTTAGTAACTATATCCAATGAATTTGTTGCAGATGCGAATCATTCACCTGTAAATATAAAAGTACCTAAGAGAATTTCTTTGTATCATTTTTCATGGACTTATCTTATTACAAAAGGTCGTCTTCTATTGTTTGATAATGACTCTCAAATTGAAGATGATGACCAGGTCGAAATCATGAAAGAAGCTCTACATTACTTTGAAAGTTCATTATCTGGTATTTCTGGTTTTATCCAAATGAAGGTAGGTTGGAAAGAACTTGCTGAAAGTATTCGTGCGCAAAAAAACTTAAAACAATCTGATTCCTATATCGAAGAAGCAGTTTTAAGTTGGTATGAAGAAGAAAAAGACATGGCCTTATTGTTAAGCCGAAAACTAGGGGTGTTGGTTAAATCCTCGCCTAAAAACAAAGACAGTGTTAAAAAGGATATTAAGAAAGTAATAAAAGACAATTGTCTTACAGGCGAGTTAATAATTAAAAACGCGGTTTCTGATAGTAAGCTAATAGCCGAATTTGAACGAAGAATTGTTGCTATGTCCATTAAACTAACTCCACCTTTGAATAAGGGCAACAAGGCAAGAATAACTTGGATAGGTAAACAACTAGAAAATTGTAAAAAAAGAAATTCAACTTTGTTTGCTTCTTTAGAAAAAGAAATAATTATAGAAGCCGATATAAAATATGCTCAGGCAAATATCAAAGTAAAACTATCTGAACTAGAACAACTTATCGAATTGACCAAAGACAAAGATATACAAGCTTTTAAAATAACACTAAACAGGTCATTTGGGGTAGGTTTTGCCAGTGTGAAAAAATTTATTGTTCTGATAGAAAAAATGGTTTTAGAGTATTACGAAGGTATCGTTCAACATTCTAGTACTTGGAGTAAACCGACTCCAAAAATTGTTAAGGAGGAAGTAGAAATACTACGCAACTAATTATTTTATATTAATAACAAAATCATCATTACAAAATTATCAACACCCCCCGTTCAAAACTGTTTCAAATCCTTCAAAAAAAAGATAGAAAAAGACGTAAATTTGTGCCTTTATTAATGAAGAGAGTATTTGGAAATTTATCAAGTGTTTTTTTACGCCCATTTTTGCGCATTTCTTCGTTAAAATTTTGAACGATAGCTGTGCTATCCTTAAAAATTTTGCCTAAAACTGCATCAAAAATGAACTCTAAAAATTCCAATGACAAAAATCCAAATCCCCTCTGACAACTACGGCATTAAATGATTCACTTTTTCGGAGAGCTCAACACTAAAGTTTTTGCAGTACAAACCAGCCAAGAACTTTCTCTAGAAGACACAAACAAACTTACATGGTTGTTTGGCAACCTACCTCAAATCAACGCGGCGTCTTTAGACGCCTTTTTTATTGGCCCACGTGCTGCCATGATTACACCTTGGAGTACCAACGCCACGGAGATAACCCAAAACATGGGCATTTCAGGTATCGTACGTATTGAGGAGTTTAAAAGTGTTGATGAAAGCTTTGGCGATTTCGACCCGATGATTTCGCAAAAGTATGCGGCATTGACACAAGACATTTATACGATTGATGTAGAGCCAGAACCCATTTTAGAGATTGATCACATAGCTTTTTACAACCATCAAGAAGGGTTGGCGTTAAGCTATGAGGAGATAGAATACCTCAACGACCTGTCCGAAAAAATGGGTCGCAAACTGACCGATTCAGAAGTCTTCGGCTTTAGTCAGGTGAACTCCGAACACTGCCGCCATAAAATCTTCAACGGCACCTTTGTGATTGACGGAGAAGAGAAACCAACTTCGCTATTCAAATTAATCAAAGAGACTTCAAAACAACACCCGAACGATATTGTTTCGGCTTATAAAGATAATGTGGCTTTTGTAAAAGGTCCGACTGTTGTACAATTTGCGCCCAAAACCGCAGACAAACCTGATTTTTACCAAGAGGAGGAATTTGAGTCCGTGATTTCCTTAAAAGCGGAAACCCATAACTTCCCAACCACAGTGGAGCCTTTCAATGGTGCCGCAACCGGTTCAGGGGGCGAAATACGCGATAGATTGGCCGGTGGTAAAGGTTCTTTGCCTTTGGCAGGTACGGCAGTGTATATGACCGCCTATTCTCGATTGAATGCAAAAAGGCCCTGGGAAGCAGGAATGTCAGAACGCGAATGGCTCTACCAAACCCCAATGGACATTTTGATAAAAGCATCCAATGGTGCATCTGATTTCGGAAATAAGTTTGGGCAGCCTTTGATTGTTGGGTCCGTACTCACTTTTGAACACGACGAAGCCTCAGAGCCCTTAAGTCAAGAAGCTTTGGAAGAATCTTTGGAAACGGGTCATGGCCAAGGTCCTGCAAAACGCAGATTGGGCTACGACAAAGTCATCATGCAAGCCGGTGGTATCGGCTATGGTAAGGCAGACCAAGCTTTAAAAGACAAACCTGAAACTGGAGATAAAATCGTTATTCTAGGCGGTGACAACTACCGCATCGGAATGGGTGGTGCAGCCGTTTCTAGTGCAGATACGGGCGAATTTAGTTCGGCTATCGAATTGAATGCGGTACAGCGTTCGAATCCTGAAATGCAAAAAAGAGCGGCCAATGCTATACGTGGTATGGTGGAGAGTGATGTGAATTCCATCGTTTCCATTCATGACCATGGCGCAGGCGGACACCTCAACTGTCTCTCTGAATTGGTAGAAGAAACAGGTGGAAAAATCGATTTGGATAAACTGCCGATAGGTGACCCTACCCTATCCGCCAAAGAAATTATCGGCAACGAATCACAAGAACGTATGGGCTTGGTCATCGGAAAAGACGATGCCGCTTTACTCGGTAGAATCGCCGAAAGAGAACGTTCACCCATGTATGAAGTTGGAGAAGTAACAGGCGATGACCGTTTTACCTTCGAATCAAAAACCACAGGTGAAAAACCGATGGATGTGCACTTAACAGACATATTCGGAAGTTCTCCAAAAACCATATTGACCGATACCACGATTGAAAGAACCTATGCAGATGCAGAATATTCATTGGAGTTCTTCCATAACTATTTAGAGCAAGTATTGCAATTGGAAGCTGTGGCCTGTAAAGATTGGCTCACCAACAAAGTAGATAGATGTGTGGGCGGTCGCGTTGCCAAACAGCAATGTGCTGGTCCCTTACAATTGCCCTTGAACAACGTAGGCGTGATGGCTTTAGATTTCAAAGGAAAAGAGGGCATCGCCACCAGTATCGGCCACTCCCCCATTTCAGGATTGATTGACCCATCCGCGGGAAGTAAAAATAGTATTGCCGAAGCTTTAACCAATATCATCTGGGCACCCCTAAAAGACGGGTTGCAATCCGTTTCCCTTTCCGCTAACTGGATGTGGCCCTGTAAGAACGAAGGTGAAGATGCCAGACTCTACGAAGCGGTGCAAGCCATTTCTGATTTCTCGATTGCTTTGGGCATCAATGTCCCGACAGGAAAGGATTCCCTTTCCATGAAACAGAAATACAAAGATGGTGATGTGATTAGTCCGGGCACGGTGATTATTTCCGCTGCTGGAAACTGTGATGATATCACCAAAGTAGTAGAACCCGTTCTACAAAAAGATGGTGGTTCAATTTACTATATCAACCTATCCAAAGACAATTATAAACTAGGCGGTTCTTCCTTTGGACAAGTCTTAAATGCGGTCGGAAGTGAAGCACCGACTATTGAAGATGCTGAATATTTTAAAACTGTTTTTAATTTAATTCAAACTTCAATTAAAAAGGGTCAAATCATTGCAGGTCATGATGTTGCATCAGGAGGATTAATTACCACGCTTTTAGAATTGTGTTTCGCGGACAAAGACTTAGGAGCAGAATTGGATTTGTCCAGTTTAGGTGAATCAGACACGATAAAAGTATTGTTTTCCGAGAACGCTGGTATCGTTTTTCAATCCAAAGATGATAGTATAGAACAACTATTAAACACAGCTCAAATCGGTTTCAAAAAAATAGGCGAGGTACTTCCTGGAAATGAATTAATCATCCGAAATGGTGGTATGGAAATGGGCTTGAATATTTCTTCTTTAAGGGATACTTGGTTTAAGACTTCCTATTTGTTGGATGACAAACAAACTGCAAACGGTTTAGCGAAAGATAGATTTGATAATTATAAGGAGCAGGCTTTGCAGTATAAGTTCCCAAGCCAATTCACTGGTCAACTGTCAGGTCGAGCGGAGTCGAGACCCAACACGAAAGGCATCTCGACGGAGCCTGTCCCGAGCGCAGCCGAGGGGCTCGATGTGACAGATAGGCCGAAAGCGGCAATATTACGTGAAAAAGGAAGTAACTCCGAACGTGAAATGGCAAACGCCATGTACTTGGCAGGTTTTGATGTAAAAGATGTTCACATGACGGATTTAATATCCGGAAGGGAAACTTTGGAAGACATTCAATTCTTAGGTGCCGTGGGTGGCTTTTCCAACTCCGATGTACTCGGAAGTGCCAAAGGCTGGGCGGGCGCTATCAAATACAACGAAAAGGCAAACAAAGTCATCAATGATTTCTTTGCACGACCTGATACACTATCCATCGGCATCTGTAACGGTTGCCAGTTATTCATGGAATTGGACCTCATCAATCCCGATCACGAAACCCACGGAAAGATGACCTATAATGATTCCGGGAAACACGAGAGTAATTTTACTTCTGTGAAGGTTCAGGAAAACAATTCAGTAATGCTATCCAGCTTAGCAGGAACAACTTTAGGAGTTTGGATATCACACGGAGAAGGGAAGTTCAGTCTCCCACATTCCGAAGACAACTATGATATCGTTGCCAAATATGGCTATGAAGGTTATCCTGCAAATCCGAATGGCAGTGATTTCAATACCGCTATGCTTTGCGATTCTACAGGAAGACACCTGGTCACAATGCCACATATCGAACGCTCCACATTCCCTTGGAACTGGGCGCACTACCCTGCGGATAGAAACGATGAAGTATCCCCTTGGTTGGAGGCTTTTGTGAATGCTAGGAATTGGGTGTTACAAACAAAATAATAGGCCAACAGTAACCAGCTGTTGACCTATTCGCCTAACTAAAATGAAAAACTTTACTTCTTATTTTATCATCAATCTTCCACTCCAAGTTTTATCCGTAGAGCTTTTTAGGCTATAAAAGTACAATCCGGGAGGGAGTGATTTTCTATCTATAGTAATGGTATTTTGTCCAGAAAAGCTATCGCCTTCTTGGTGGTGTCCATTTAATCTTCTACCTGCTAAATTGAATAGGTCGAACGTATATTCTCCCGCTTGGTCTTCATAAAAGTAAAGCGTAGAAGTCGTCACCAAAGGGTTTGGATTAATTATTGCTTTATCCGTATCGGCATCCACAAATTTTGATACCTCAGCTTTATTATTAAAATCAATATTAGATAAATCCATAGACTTCTCTTCAGCATACGAATTCTTCGCAACCAAATTAAACACTAGTGCTTTGATATCTGAAAAATCAGTTTCATTACCATCTTGGTCTTTAAAAAGGTTGTTTTTCAAATTGAATTCTTGCTCTACTATGGTCAAAGACACCTCTGTAGAAAAAGTTTCGCCATTACCCTTTAAAAGCTTTACTTCCAAGACACCTGTTCCGCTCGCTTCAAAACCTAGTTTATCATAATCACTAAGATCTACGGCAGAAAATCTAGGACTCAGGGCACGGTAAACGCCAAGGTAATCTTCTGTTGTACCTTTTAAACTTATATTTCTTTCAATAGGATACCCATCGCCCATATATGGGCCTTCAGTTGGTAAAACCTCATAGGTCTCCACTACCGTACCATTTGAAGAGTCATCTAGGCCCCAAGGCGCATCCGCAACAAATAAATCATCTGGGGTATCGCCCAATCCTGCACTGATTCTGAAACCTAGGTCAAAGAGATTACCCGTGTCAACTGATACCGTTTGCAAATATCCATTCAACTCCGTAGAAAGTTCAATATTTTCAGCTACGCTGGTCTCTGTTCTTTTCATGCCGCCTTCCATACGAACTTGCTTACTATCGTTATTGTTAACCAAGTTCAGTAATACTTTACCATTATGATAGCGTGCAGACTTTACAAAGACTGGTGGTGGAGCCGACGCAGCGTATCCATCAATAGGACTGTTTACTTCTAATAGTGCCAGCACTTCTTCGCCAAGTAAAAGCAAATCATCAACAGAACTTGACCATATTTGAAAATTATAATAAAGTGCATCCTTCTTGTAGGCATCTATATTCCAATGTGATTCGATAACAAATTGATTGTCAATATCTAATCTCGCAGAAAAAGTCAAAGCAAATTCTAGTTCTCCATTTGGCTGCTTAATAATTGACTTTATAAAGTTCTGCTCGCGAAGTTCCAGCGTTGATACCGACAATAATTCAGCTCCGAGGAAACGATCACAAATAAACTTGCTATGCTCATACACTTGATACTCTGTTTTAATGACCATTAATGCCGCAATAGATGCATCATCTTTTAAATAATCGACAGAGTATATATCACTGGCATTGGTAAGGTCTAACAAATCTTCTGCTGACGATTCTATAATTTCACTTTCATCAATAATACCTAAAGGAGTTAAAGCTTGAAGGGATATATTATTTTTTGACGTTGTTCCCCTTTTCATATAAGAAGCGTCTTTTTTTATACGCTTGGCCGTTGCAGTATTAAAAGTGTAACCGTCTTTAGCCCGCATAAAGTTTCTTCTACTGATTCGTTCCGCCAAACGGTCGTTACTTTCTAGCCCGCCCTTATTTGCTGATGAAGCGGCATAGGTAACAGGACAATCACTTATGCCTGAACATGCAGGGTCATTACAATCAGAGAGGCCATCACCGTCATCATCAATACCATTCGAACAATCTTCTTGAGGTACAGGTGCGGTTGGACAACGCGCCCCGTCATTACTGGAACTTGCAGGGCCATAGGCAAATATGTTCGATCTTATATTTCCTTGCGAAATATTTTGAACTTCATTGATAATGTATACCGCGCCAGATTGATTTGCAGATACATAGAAATTACCACTAGCATCAAAATATACTGCGCCGTATGTATAACTTAATCCAGAAAGAATTGGAACTTCCCCTAAATCTTGCATCTCTGCAGTTTTTGGGTTTATTCGGTATAATTTATTTGTTTTTTTCTCAACCGTATAAAGAAGATTATCCACGGCGTTAAAGGCCCAATCATGAACACTAATTTTGTGGGGTAATGTTTGAACGCCCAAGTATTTTAAATAATTTTCAGATGAGGGGTTTAAATCAATAGAATAGTATGAAGCACTACCCGCTCGAATGTAATAAATACCTACAGAATTAATGGCACCTACGTATTTATTACCGGTGGTCAATTCAGGAATGGTAAAGGTTTCTGTAGAAAAGTCTTTTCCAATGCGCACTATTGATTGAGATGGTTCGGTGCGGTATCCCCAGATATAACCATCAACTGGATTATAGGCCGCAGCATTTATTTTGCCTGAAACTACCTCCTCTGCAACTAAATAGGACCTGCCCGATGCTAAATCAATAGCATAGACATCTGCATATTGAAAAAGATAGGCACTATAATCGCAATTAAATGGCTCTGACTGAGCATTCAATTGAAAACTGCTTTGAAATAAAATACCAAGTACAAGAAGGTTAATCAGGTATTTCCATTTTTTTGTGAAGTAGAGATGTTTCATAATTTGGGAGTCTAATTTGTTGCACAGCAAATATACAATTGGAATTATAGGTTTTTTCCTTCATTTCTATGAGACACTAACCACAACCCGTTAAGTAACCATTTATTGTAGACGAACGGTAAGGAGCACTAATTTTAACATTTACAAACAGTTAAAAAGCTTTTTATTATACTAGGAATACAAAACGCAACGCTATATGACCGCTAATAAATCAAGTAATTCCAAGAGAAATCTTACTTTTTTCAAGATCCTGGAAAACAATTTCGTCATGATAGCTTTACCAAGTATAGGGTCATTTCCGTAGCCATGGTACTGTACTAACCAAAAGATTAGATTTAGTGAAGTTTCGTTTTGGTTGGAAGCTTTTAGAAATGCTCGGGAGTGGTTAGAAAAGAATACTAATAACGTTCAGGTGCTAGTCTTACGACCTTTAGTGGGACAAATACTATTTCGATAAGCTAAACAAAAAAAGAGGGCTTTCGCCCCCTTTGTTTACTATTCACTTTCCTTAAGCAAACCGAATTAATTTTAATCCAGTAAACCTTCGGTGATTTCTCCAGCTTGCGTGACGCGTTAAGGCCCTATCAACACTCGTGCTGTTCTCGCTGTTTTGTCTCTTTGTATCTTTCATTTTTATCTTCTTTATTTATTTGCTGTGATGGATGAAATAAACATCCTTAAGTACACACCATATTAGACGTAATAAAAGCCGAAATGTTACAAAATTGTGAGGAGTTTAACACATCGCTAAGCCCCATAAAATAAGACTACAACAAGCAATTGGCAGTTCAGGTTTTCAACTCCGCCTATCTACAGAGGTTACCCTTCAAAAGACAACTATTGGCACACCCCCTATTTCCTGCTCTTAGAATGACTCTTGGTAGCTTTAAAAGCCTATTCGATTTAAAATAGGCTTCCTAAAAGTGCGAAAGCTATTTTAAGTTAGAATCTCATATTAGCTCTAAAATATACCCCAATTTCTTTTCTTCATTTTACAAGTTTAGGGATTAAGGAAAGAAACTCCATTTGTAAAAAATCACCAAAAATTCCAGATAAGACATAAAAAAACAGGCAAAGCTTAAAAAGCTTCACCTGTTAGATTTGGGGCGATACAAACCGGCCTTCAGTAGGCAAGCTTTACGAATTTCGTTCGTAGAAACCGAAAATTGATTTCAAAAGCTAGCTCATTATTTACAGCTTAACCACACTCTTTGAAATGGTATTTTCAAGATTTAGAATTTTTACCATATAGGTACCTGAATGATATTCTGCCAACGATAAAATAGTATCCTCACCTTTTTTAGTTTCTTTTTGTTGTAAAAGAGTGCCATTTAAACTGTATAGTTCCACTAAACCATTTTCTACTTGTTCACCATTGATGCGTATCTCGTCACTTGTGGGGTTAGGGTAAACAATAACCGATTGTTTTGCTGAGCTTGTACCGGCAATTACGGTTAAACTCGCATCACTTTTAAATTGCCCCTCTTCCGTGGTAGCAACAATCTTGGCGAATCCCAATCTGTGAGCGGTGACTAATCCGTTTTCATCAACGGTTGCAATCGATGTATTGGTAGAGCTCCAAATAATATTTTTATTTGTAGCGTTTGATGGCCAAGTGTAGTAGTTTATCTCAAACGTTTTGTTCACTTCAAGAGTTACTCTTTGAGACCGCACATACACGCCTCTCAATGGTACCGTAGGTTCTTCGTTATTTGCCGTTTCAGGAAGTACCGTAATAGTGCTACTACTGCCAAAATCACCGTCAACAGATGAAACCGATATAAACACAACACCTTCACCAATTGCCGAAACCACACCGTTCTGGTTTACGGTTGCGACTGTCTCATCACTAGATGACCAAGTAACCTCCTTATTTGAAGCATTTGATGGAGCAATTTGAAAGCCTAATGAAAAAGTACTGCCTGATTCTATTGCTGCAGATTCCGGATTTATTGTTATTCCAGTTACCGAAATAGTTTCAACCACTGTACTTGGAATTACCGTTAGCCTAGAATCACTTCGAAAACTACCATCTACAGATAGTGCCACAATTTCCACAACACCCTCACTCAATGCGGTTACTTCTCCGTTTTCATCAACCGTAGCAATCGTCTCATCTTCAGAAAACCAAGTCACATCTTTATTGGTGGCGTTTGATGGCCATATGCGATAACTGATTACAGCAGTTTCCCCTTCTTCTAAGATTACACGTTGTGGGGTGACGTAAATTCTAGTTACTGAAATAAGCTCTTCAGGTTTTTCTGTAACTACAATACTAGCAGCAGCCGTGAAATTTCCGTCTTCGGTTTCTGCGGTAATAGTCACTTCACCAATTTTTAAGGCGGATATCAATCCATTTGAATCAACAGTCGCAATCGAATCATCGCTTGAAGACCAACTAAGGTTTTTGTTCGTAGCATTTGCCGGGGTAATTTGAAAACCAAGTGACAACGTACTCCCTTCCTCAACTGTTTCGGATTCAGGACTAACTACTATTCCTGTCACTGAAATTGTTTCAACAACTGTACTTGGAATTACCGTAAGTCTAGAATCACTTCGAAAACCGCCGTCAGCAGAAAGTGCAACAATTTCAACAACACCAACATTTAGAGCAGTTACTTGTCCATTCTCATCAACCGTGGCAATAGTCTCATCTTCAGAAAACCAAGTCACATCTTTATTGGTGGCGTTTGATGGCCATACCTGATAACTAATCACAGCAGTTTCTCCTTCTTCCAATGTAACACGTTGGGGGGTCACGTAAATCCTGGTCACCTCAACAGTAACTTCTGGTTCTTCAGTTACCGCGATAGTTACACTATTTGTTTTATTACCATCTTCCGAAGTAACCGCAATACTAACATTTCCTGCATTTACCGCTGTTACCAATCCATTTTGGTTAACGGTTGCAATAGACTCATCGGAAGACGACCAATTCACATTTTGGTTGGTCGCATCGCTTGGTGAAATAACATACGAAAACAAAAGTGTGTCTCCTTCTTCGATAGAAGCTGTTTGTGGAGTTATTTCTATTTGATCTACAGGAATAGTACTCTCCTCAATAGCCGTGACCTCAATAACAGAAGTATCTGTAAAACTGCCATCTTCTGAAGTTGCCGTTATAGTTACATTGCCTTCGTTCTTTGCAGTAACTCTACCATCTTCGTCCACGGACGCAATATTGTTATCTGTTGAAGACCAAGTGATGTTCTTGTTCGTTGCATCAGCTGGTAAAATCTCTGCGCTAAGATTCAATGTATTTCCTTCTTCTATTGATGCCTCTTCTGGACTTACCGAAATACCAGTAACTGGAATAGGAGTGGTTTCATCATCCCTTTTTTCAACCAAAGCCACCCAATCCGTTGCCGTATTTTTTGGCGGATTTCCAATATTGCGGTTTCCTCCACCGTTCAATTCTGTCACCGAACCATTTACAAGGCTTCCTCCATTCACTGGGTTAAACCATTTAACTGTGAATGTCCCTGAAGCATCAGTGAGATTAAGATTTGTACTCCCGCCATTCGGAAAGTAAATAGCATAGGTTTCGTTCAATTTGGCCAGACAAAAATCAGAAGCGCTAGATGTTATTTCATCATGGGTTTCCATTTCCCAAAAAGAAAGATTGTCATTAAAGAAATCCAATGCGACTTTAGCGTCATTCCATTTTACATCCCTACTTCTAAAATCTTGAGCGGTTAAATCCGTTTCACCTGTTTGATATCCAAAATAATATTCAACTCCTGCTCCACCGGCCATTAATGTGCCCCAAAGTACTTTATGCCTGGTATCTTTTCTATTGTCTGCTTGACTTCCCTTGCTACCATTATAGCTTGCATCGGCAGTAACTCCACTTTGTGCACCACCTTGTTCGTCATTTGCAACGACCCATTGCTTCCCAGCATTTTTAGATGCTATAATCCATCTTTTAACGTCTTGATGCACATTATTGATTTGACTTTGTATCGATGGCCCTGTAAGTTCATTGCCATTACCCAAAAGCGGATTATACAAAGCGTTCTGTGTACTTGTACCGGGATAAGAATGAATAACAATATGATGATCGTAAGGATCTATTGATTTAATAAAAGATGCATAAGCTTTAACCCGTGTATTCTGTGAATCATTCAATTCTTGGTATAAGTCATGCTCTTCGCCTAAGTTCCAGTTCAAAGCTAAATGATGTCCGAATCTGGCAATAAGTTCGCGGTAGTACAATTTTCGTTGCGTGCCCAATTCTCCGCCATCCAATAACTGATCATTCTCGGTTTCTTGTGTTTTGAAGTGTAAATACATTCCCTTGGTATCGGCATGGCTAAAAAGAACTTCCCATTGGGCTAATTTAGAAACATCATAGCGCAAGCGATTGCCGGCGTCAGTTCCTGAATTTCCATTTAGATTACCATGATTTGACGCTGCCCATGGCCATACATCTTTTCCATCACCAATTACGTTCATAGTTAGAAAGGAAAAAGCGTTCATTCCCTTTTCCGCCAAATAATTAATTGCGCCTATTAGTTCTTTTCCATTTTCTCCTTTCCAAGTTGGGTCTCCGGAATTCCAATCTTGCGCATGGGGGCTCCATGTTTTTTTATTGACCGTATTATCAAAATCGTCATAGGCTAAAAGGTTCTCCGGGGAGTCTGAACCGGCCTTAAGAAAATATGTTCCCGTTTCTTCAAACTGCAGATATCTTTCGCCTACATAGTTTAACCTACCGTTTGCCCTATGGTCAGGCAATGCTTTGTTCGTTGATGAGATATTAAAAGTTCCAGAATTTCCGTCAAACGATGTTGGATTTCCAGCATTCGTATTGACACTAACAGCAACGTTTGCTCCCGTTCTAAAAGACGCTGCGTAGGTCCATTCACCGGTTTCATTAGGGGTAAAACGTACGCGCCATTTGTTTCCTGAGGATGCACTAGTTTCAGCGGCATTACCATCGGCGGCGTAAAATCCGGGGATAGTAAAAGTTTTACCTGTTGGACTAGTAAGATTTAAATTCAATCGATAATCTAAAAAAGGATTTGTGTTATTGGTTTCTGACGTATTAGGTCCATCGAAAGTCAGCGTTACCGTATGCCACTTTCGAAGTTCGCCAGTTATTGTTGACTGAGAAAAGAGCATAGAAGAGACTAGCAGTAAAATTACTGCAATTGTAGGCTTAAAAAGGTTCATTTTAGTTGTGGGGATTAGTGGGGTTAATATATACTCGAAACCTATCTACGTGTAAATCTGGTATTTAGACGTCGAAATCATGCATTTCATCGAATTTATCTTGCGCCCACAACGTACTAAACCCTCATATGTTGTTAGAATTTTAGTTAAATTATGAGTACAAAACAATTATTCATTTTAGGGGGCGGCAGCAGGTATTTTTTAGCACTATTTTCGAATCCCACCTACTTTAACTATTTTGCGATTACCTAAGAGAAACCTAGTATGCAAAATATCACTCGTCTATTTGACTTTCCATATTACCAATTAGAAAAATATAACCTGCCCAATTGTTTCCTTGACAAAAGAAATGGGGAATGGGTACCTATGTCGACCCAAGAATACGTTGACAAGGCCAATGCCATCAGCCGTGGCTTGCTAAGACTTGGAGTTCAGGCAAACGATAAGGTCGCCCTAATTTCAATGACCAACCGTTCAGAATGGAATGTTATGGACACAGGCATTCTGCAGCTAGGTGCGCAGAATGTGCCTATTTACCCAACAATTTCAGAGGAAGACTATGCCTATGTGCTAAACCATTCTGAATCAAAATATTGTTTTGTTTCCTGTTCTGAAGTACACGCCAAAGTAATGGCAGTTAAGGACCAAGTACCTAGCTTGGAGGGAGTCTATTCCTTTGATTCTTTGGATAATTGTGAAAACTGGAATACGGTTTTGGAACTCGGAGCAGATACTTCTAACCAAGATGTTGTGGAGGACAGGAAAGCGAGCGTTAAACCTGAAACCCTCGCGACTTTGATTTATACTTCAGGCACAACCGGACGCCCTAAAGGGGTAATGCTATCCCATGAAAATGTGGTCTTCAACGCTTTGACAAGTTCAGAACGTTTGCCTATTGAGAAGGGGAATTCGCGTTGCTTGAGTTTTTTACCTGTATGCCATATTTACGAACGCATGATGGTTTATCTATATATGTATAACGGCGTTAGTATCTATTATGCGGAGTCTATGGATAAAATCACCGACAACCTCAAAGAGTCCTCTCCACATGTGATGACTGCGGTTCCTCGTTTATTGGAAAAAGTATATGATAGTATTTTGACAAAAGGAAGCGACCTTACCGGACTCAAAAAGAAAATCTTCTTTTGGGCTGTTGATTTAGGATTGAAATATGAGCCGTATGGACAGAATGGTTGGTGGTATGAGAAGAAATTAGGAATCGCAAAAAAATTGATTTTCAGTAAATGGAAAGAAGCTCTTGGAGGCGAACTTGAAGTTATCTCCTCTGGTAGTGCTGCACTACAGCCTAGACTTGCACGAATTTTCAATGCCGCAGGTCTTGGCGTTATGGAAGGTTATGGATTAACAGAGACGTCACCTGTAGTTTCCGTAAATGATATGCGCAATAAAGGATTCAAAATAGGGACCGTTGGGAAATTACTCCCAGGTGTAGAAGTTAAAATTGCAGATGATGGGGAAATCTGTGTTAAGGCTCCTAGTGTAATGCAGGGCTATTATAAGGATGCTGAAAAAACTGCTGAAGTTATGAAGGATGGTTATTTCCTAACAGGAGATATTGGTGAGATAGATGCAGACGGCTTCTTGAAAATCACCGATCGTAAAAAAGAAATGTTCAAAACTTCGGGTGGTAAATATGTGGCTCCACAGTTGCTTGAGAATAGATTTAAACAATCACGTTTTATCGAACAATTAATGGTTGTGGGAGAAGGAGAAAAAATGCCGGCCGCTTTGATTCAGCCAGACTTCGCCTATTTATTTGATTGGGCCAAAGAAAACGGAATTACCATTAGTGAGAATTCTGATATTGTTTTAAATGAAAAAGTACTAGCTAAGTATCAAGAAGAAGTTGATATGGCCAACGAAGCTTTTGCCAAATGGGAAAAGGTAAAACAGTTTCGTTTGACTCCGGATATCTGGAGTATCAACGAGGGCCACCTGACTCCTACCATGAAACTGCGACGTAAGATTATCAAGGAAAAGTATATGGACTTGTACAATGATATTTATGGGCATTAGAATAACCTAATAAGTATTTCAATTTTTATAAAACCGTCTTAACACGTTAGTTTTGGCGGTTTTCTTTTTGCTTTTTGTTCCATTTCCATCTGTTTGTCGATTATATCACAACAAGCTTCTTTTTTATTAAAATTTATTATGCATGCATAATAAATTTTTCTATATTTGGTATCCCACAACCAGATTTATGAAAGACGTAACTATAGATTATACTCTGCGTTCAACCTGGCAAGCAGTTGCAAGAATGTACAACGAGGAGGCTAAGGAATTTGATTCAACAATGGCGGTTGGGTTTACCTTATTAAGTATAGACCCAAAAACTGGAACACCATCAACAGCTTTAGGCCCCAAAATGGGCATGGAAGCAACGAGTCTGTCCCGAATACTGAAAAGCATGGAGGAAAAAGGTTTGATTGTACGCAAGCCTAATCCGAATGACGGTAGAGGAGTTTTAATTCATTTGACGGACTTCGGTCTAGAAAAAAGGAATTACTCAAAAAATGTAGTACTTCGATTTGATGATGCGGTAAAAGAAAATGTTTCCGAAGAAAAACTGAAACACTTTTTTGAAGTAATGAATACCATAAACGGCTTAATTGCTGAAAAGAAGATATATACTAAAGAAACAACTAATTAACAGGAATCCCATACATGAACAAGCACATTAAAAAAGTAGCGGTAGTCGGTTCGGGTATTATGGGAAGCGGCATTGCCTGCCACTTCGCAAATATCGGAGTCGAAGTCTTACTCCTAGATATTGTTCCGCGAGAACTCAACGACAAAGAGAAAGCAAAAGGACTTACCCTAGAAGACAAAGTGGTACGTAATCGTTTGGTAAACGATTCTTTGAAAGCGGCTTTAAAATCAAAGCCCTCTCCTATTTACAATCAAAAATTCGCAAATCGAATTTCAACCGGAAACTTGGAGGATGATATTTCTAAGATTTCTAAAGTTGATTGGATTATCGAAGTGGTGGTTGAACGATTGGATATCAAAAAAATCGTATTTGAAAATATTGAAAAGCACAGAACTCCAGGAACTCTAATTACCTCGAATACTTCTGGTATTCCGATTAAATTTATGAGCGAAGGAAGAAGCGATGATTTCCAGAAGCATTTCTGCGGAACACACTTCTTTAACCCTGCACGTTACTTAAAGTTGTTTGAAATTATTCCTGGTCCGAAAACTTCTCCGGAAATATTGGATTTTTTAAACGGATATGGAGAGAAATTCCTAGGAAAAACATCTGTTGTTGCCAAGGATACTCCCGCATTTATAGGAAACCGTATTGGAATTTTCAGCATTCAAAGTCTCTTTCATGCTGTAAAGGAAATGGGAATGACCGTTGAAGAAGTTGATAAGCTTACTGGTCCTTTAATCGGGCGGCCAAAATCCGCAACTTTCAGAACGGTTGATGTGGTTGGTTTGGATACTTTGGTGCATACCGCAAACGGAGTGTATGACAATTGTCCTGACGACGAGAAGCGCGATGTGTTCCAATTGCCAGATTTCATCAATACGATGATGGAAAACAAATGGTTGGGAAGCAAAACGGGACAAGGTTTTTACAAGAAAACAACGGGTGAAGGTGGAAAGAAAGAAATCTTGACTTTAGATTTAGATACGATGGAATATCGTTCTAAAAAAAGTGCCAAGTTCGCTACGCTGGAATTAACAAAACCTATAGACAAGGTTGTAGACCGTTTTCCTGTTTTAATTGACGGAAAAGATAAAGCAGGAGAATTCTTTAGAAAGAGTTTCGCTGCATTGTTCGCCTACGTATCGCATCGTATTCCTGAAATCACTGATGATATTTATAAGATTGATGACGCCACTAAAGCCGGTTTCGGTTGGGAACACGGACCTTTCCAGATTTGGGATGCTATCGGTGTAGAAAAAGGATTGGAAATCATGAAGGCGGAAGGTGAAGTTGCTGCTCCGTGGGTTGCTGAGATGTTGGCTTCTGGTCAAAAGTCTTTCTATGCTGTAAAGGATGGAGCAACGTATTGCTATGATATTCCTAAAAAATCCGTTGAAAAAATTCCAGGACAAGATTCCTTTATCATTCTAGATAACATCCGCAAATCGAAAGAAGTATTCAAAAATGCTGGAGTCGTTGTTGAAGATTTAGGTGATGGCATTTTAAATGTGGAATTCCAGTCTAAAATGAACACCATAGGCGGTGATGTCTTAGCGGGATTAAATAAAGCCATTGATATGGCTGAAAAAGACTTCCAAGGTTTGGTAGTTGGTAATCAAGCTGCAAACTTCTCCGTTGGTGCAAACATCGGCATGATTTTCATGATGGCCGTTGAGCAAGAATACGACGAGTTGAACATGGCCATAAAAATGTTTCAAGACACGATGATGCGCATGCGTTATTCATCTATCCCAACAGTTGCTGCTCCTCACGGAATGTCCTTAGGTGGTGGTTGTGAAATATCACTTCATGCGGATAAGGTAGTAGCCGCAGCAGAAACCTATATGGGACTCGTTGAGTTCGGTGTTGGTGTGATTCCTGGTGGTGGTGGTTCCAAAGAAATGGCACTACGTGCTCAAGACACATTCATGAAAGGTGATGTAGAACTGAACGTATTACAAGAATATTTCTTGACCATCGGAATGGCAAAAGTATCAACGTCAGCTTATGAAGCCTTTGATTTAGGATTGCTTCAAAAAGGAAAAGATATTGTTGTGGTTAATAAGGACAGACAAATTGCAACTGCTAAAGCACATGCAAAACTTATAGCAGAGGCTGGGTATACCCAAGCTCCAATGCGAAAAGATATCAAAGTTTTAGGTAAACAAGCCTTAGGAATGTTTGTAGTAGGAACTGATTCTATGGAAGCAAGTCACTACATCAGCGAGCACGATAAGAAAATTGCCAATAAACTAGCCTATGTAATGGCTGGGGGTGATTTATCGGAACCAACTCTGGTATCTGAGCAATATCTATTGGATATCGAAAGAGAGGCTTTCCTTTCGCTATGTACGGAGAAAAAGTCATTGGAAAGAATTCAACACATGCTTAAAACAGGTAAACCATTAAGGAATTAGATAATTGGATTGTTAGATGGTTAGATTTTCAGAAATCGTACCAACAATCTAAATATCCAAAAATCGAATAATCTAAAAAAATATGAAAACTGCATATATAGTTAAAGGATATAGAACTGCTGTTGGGAAAGCGCCAAAAGGTGTTTTCCGTTTTAAACGAACAGATGAATTGGCCGCGGAGACCATCGAGCATATGATGAAAGAGCTGCCTAATTTCGACAAGAAACGTATTGATGATGTTATTGTTGGAAACGCGATGCCCGAAGGCTCTCAAGGTTTAAACATGGCGCGTTTAATTTCATTGATGGGATTAGACATTGTTGATGTACCAGGAGTAACCGTAAATCGTTTTTGTGCCTCAGGTTTGGAAACCATAGGCATCGCTGCTGCAAAAGTGCAAGCAGGAATGGCGGATTGTATCATCGCTGGTGGCGCAGAAAGTATGAGCGCCGTTCCTATGACAGGAAATAAACCAGAACTAAACTACGATTTAGCAAAACAAGGTCACGAGGATTACTATTGGGGCATGGGAAATACTGCTGAAGCTGTTGCTAACGAGTACAAGGTATCTCGTGAGGACCAAGACCAGTTTGCCTACAATTCGCATATGAAAGCTTTGAAAGCACAAGCAGAAGACCGTTTTCAAAGTCAAATCGCTCCTATCGAAGTGGAACAAACCTATTTGGATGCCAACGGCAAAAGAGCCGAGCGAAAGTATACCGTAACTAAAGATGAAGGCCCAAGAAAAGGAACTTCGGTTGAAGTTTTGAATAAACTAAGACCTGTATTCGCTGCTGGTGGAAGTGTTACGGCTGGTAACTCCTCACAAATGAGTGACGGAGCTGCTTTTGTTTTAATCATGAGCGAAGAAATGGTGAAAGAATTAAATCTTGAACCTATTGCTCGTCTAGTGAATTACGCTGCTGCCGGAGTTCCACCCAGAATTATGGGTATCGGTCCGGTTGCTGCCATTCCGAAAGCCTTAAAACAAGCAGGTTTAAAACAAGACGACATTGAATTAATAGAATTGAACGAAGCTTTTGCATCACAGTCTTTGGCCGTAATGCGCGAGTTGAACTTGAATCAAGATATCGTTAATGTAAATGGCGGTGCAATTGCGTTAGGACATCCCCTAGGATGTACTGGAGCTAAATTGTCCGTACAGTTATTTGACGAAATGAGAAAAAGAGAGATGCAAGGAAAATACGGTATGGTTACTATGTGCGTAGGCACAGGACAAGGAGCTGCCGGTATTTTTGAGTTTTTGAATTAAAAAAGAGAAAAAAAATAGTTATGAGTACAGAAGTAGCAAGCAAAGAAATATTAAGAGGCGGTCAATTTCTTGTCAAAGAAACGAGCTGTGATGATGTTTTTACCTTAGAAGACCTTTCTGAGGAGCAAAAAATGATGCGTGATAGTACCAAAGAATTTGTAGACAGGGAAATTTGGGCACATTGGGAACGCTTTGAAGGCAAAGATTACGCATTCACTGCGGAAACCATGCGTAAGGCAGGTGAACTAGGACTTCTAGGTATTGCCGTACCAGAAGAATACGGAGGAATGGGAATGGGCTTTGTGTCTACCATGTTAGTATGTGATTATATTTCTGGAGCTACCGGCTCTTTTAGTACTTCTTTCGGAGCACACACAGGAATTGGTACAATGCCAATAACCCTTTACGGAAACGAAGAGCAAAAGAAAAAATACGTTCCTAAACTTGCCTCTGGTGAGTGGTTAGGTTCCTATTGCTTAACGGAACCTGGAGCAGGTTCTGATGCAAATTCTGGAAAAACAAAGGCTGTTTTATCGGATGACGGTAAATACTACAGTATTACTGGTCAGAAAATGTGGATTTCAAACGCAGGCTTCTGTAATCTTCTAATCGTTTTTGCTAGAATTGAAGATGATAAGAATATCACCGGATTCATTGTAGAGAATGACCCTGAGAACGGAATCACCATGGGTGATGAAGAGAAGAAATTAGGAATTCACTCTTCTTCTACACGTCAGGTTTTCTTCAATGAAACCAAAGTCCCTGTTGAAGACATGCTTTCTGAAAGAGGAAACGGATTCAAAATTGCGATGAATGCCTTGAATGTTGGTCGTATCAAATTAGCTGCTGCTTGTTTAGATGCACAACGAAGAGTAATTGGGGAAGCTGTAAATTATGCGAATGAGCGCATTCAGTTTAAAACTCCTATCATAAATTTTGGAGCAATTAAAGCAAAAATTGCTGAGATGACTACCAATACCTATGTTGGGGAATCAGGAAGTTATAGAGCTGCAAAAAATATAGAAGATAGAATTTCAATTCGTGTAGCGGAAGGTAACTCACATCAAGAAGCAGAATTAAAAGGTGTTGAAGAGTATGCCATTGAATGTTCTATCTTGAAAGTAGCCGTTTCTGAACATGTACAATTCACTTCAGATGAAGGTTTACAAATTTATGGTGGTATGGGCTATAGTGCAGAAGCACCTATGGAATCAGCTTGGAGAGATTCTCGTATCGGTCGTATTTATGAAGGTACAAACGAAATTAACCGAATGCTAGCGGTAGGTATGTTGGTGAAGAAAGCCATGAAAGGGCACGTTGATTTATTAGGTCCTGCAACAGCTGTTGGCGAAGAATTAATGGGAATTCCATCTTTCGACACTCCTGATTTCTCCGAATTATTTGCTGAAGAAAAAGACTTGGTAGCACGCTTGAAAAAAGTATTCTTGATGGTTGCTGGTTCTGCAGTTCAAAAATTCGGACCTGAATTAGAAAAGCACCAGCAATTGATGATGGCCGCTTCGAACATTCTGATTGAAGTCTATATGGCGGAAAGTACCATCTTAAGAACAGAGAAAAACGCAAAACGTTTTGGTGAGGAATCACAAGCTACGCAAATAGCAATGGCTAAATTAAACTTGTACAATGCGGTTGATGTTATCCTTAAAAGTGGAAAAGAAGCCATTGTTTCTTTCGCAGAAGGTGACGAGCAGCGTATGATGCTTATGGGTCTTAAACGTTTTACAAAATATACCAATAACCCTAATGTAGTAGCTTTACGCACTCAAATTGCCGATAAAGTAGCTGCCGATAACGGGTATACCTTTGACTAATTCAGATTGAAACTTTTGTTGAGACAGAAGTGGAAACCGCTCGCCTTATGGTGGGCGGTTTTTTATTTGGTTTAAACCTGCTAAGAAGGTAAATTTAGGCATGCAAAATGAACTCCTGAAAGCAGCCTACTCCCCAAAAGATTTTAGAAAAAGAGGACATGAATTAATAGACCAGCTAGCCGACCATTTAGACGGACAGATTCATAATAAACGTACACAAACTTTAGATTGGCATATTCCTGAGGATGAACGCCTATTTTGGAATGATTTTCTTGAAAATGGAGACGAAACTGAACTCTTCAGCCAAATTTTAAAACGAACAACTTCCGTACACAATCCAAAATGTATTGGGCATCAAGTGACTCCAACCGCCCCTATTACAGCACTTACGGCCATGATGAGCGGACTACTAAACAACGGAATGGCAGTCTACGAAATGGGGATGGCTCCTTCCGCCATGGAACGCATTGTTACTGACTTAGTCTGTAAAAAAATCGGGTACAATTCCGATTCTCGGGGATTCTTAACTTCCGGCGGAACTTTAGCAAATCTCACTGCTTTATTATCAGCCAGAAAAGCAAAAGTCAGAAATGATATTTGGAACGAAGGGCATGAGCAATCTCTGGGAATTATGGTTTCCGAAGAAGCACATTATTGTGTTGATAGAGCCGCCAAAATTATGGGACTGGGAGAAAAGGGAATTATAAAAATTCCGGCAACGGAAGATTTTAAAATGAATACTTCCCTTCTAGAAAGCGAACTTGAAAAAGCGGACGCAAATGGTATAGAAGTTTTTGCGATCGTCGGAAGCGCTCCTTCCACAGCAACCGGAGTTTACGATGATTTGCCTGCTATTGCGTCTTTTGCACAAAAACACAACTTATGGTTTCATGTGGATGGAGCACATGGTGGAGCAGCAATTTTTTCAGAAAAATACAAGCATACCGTTGCCGGAATTGAACATGCAGACTCAGTGGTCATCGATGGTCATAAAATGATGATGCTACCCACAATCACTACTGCCCTACTCTTTAAAAACGGGAATCATTCGCATGCAACATTTAGTCAAAAAGCGGATTATCTTTTGGTTCAATCCGATGATGAGGATTGGTACAACAAGGCAAAACGGACTTTTGAGTGCACCAAAACCATGATGAGTATTCATTGGTATACGATGCTAAAGACTTACGGAGAAGCTATTTTCGATGAATACGTAACCCAACTATATGATATGGGAAAGGCCTTTGGAAAGCTTGTTCAAAAGGAACCCAACTTCGAATTGGCCATTGAACCAAATTCAAACATCATTTGCTTTCGATATGTAGATGATACTTTAAATTTGAATACCTTGAACGAGTTAAACACCCAGGTCCGTCAGCAATTATTGAAAGACGGCGAGTTTTATATCGTACAAACCAAATTGAGAGGAGTACATTATTTAAGATGTACAGTGATGAACCCATTTACGACAGAAGAACATTTTAGAATTTTGCTAAAAAGAGTGAAAGAAAAACTAGAAGTTATTTTATCCCCAAACAACTGAAAACCTATGAAAAACGTACTATTTCTTGCCCTATTGCTCACGAGCATTCAACTTTTTGCTCAACCAGATACTGAAGTCCATTTAGTTGATATTGAGACCGTTGACGGAGAAACACAACTATCAAACCCTAGAAATATTTCGAACAATCCGGGGTATGACAATCAACCTTCTTTTTATGATAAGAACTCCATTCTCTTTGCTTCGACCAGAGATGGACAAACTGATATTCTAAAATTCAACATTGCCGAAGGAAGCACATCAAAATGGCTTACGGACACTCCAACCGGTGGTGAATATTCACCGTTAAGAATTCCGGAGAAAAATACAATTTCTGCCATCCGACTAGATATGGACGGTCTACAACGTCTCTATGAGTATAATCCTGAGGATAATTCATCAAGGATTATAATCGAAGGAGCAAAAATAGGGTATCACTTCTGGTATACTCCAGAGATATTGGTGGCAACACTATTGGTTGAAAACCGAATGGATTTAATTCTTTGTCATCTTGACGAAAATGGAAAGTATAGAACCATACAGAAAAATGTAGGGAGGTCGCTTCAAAATATTCCCAATACGGAATTAGTAAGTTATATCAGTAAAGAGAATTCGAAAAGCTCAGAATTAAAATCTCTAGACCCGATAACGGGTGCTACTGAAAAAATACTAGATATTGGTAAAACCGAAGATGTTTGCTGGCTCCCAGATGGCACTTTGGTGGCAGGAATGGGTAATGCGCTTTATAAATTTCATCCGAAAAATGATGAAAACTGGAGTCTTCTGCAAAGCTTTCCAGATAAAAATATTACTAATATTAGCCGTCTTGCCGTGAATGTAGATGCCACAAGACTGGCTTTTGTAGCGGAACCCTCACCGGCAAACGTCGTTCAAAAACAGGTTGATTCGTATAATGCCGGCGACCTCGACGCTTTTGTCAACTGTTACGCAGAAGATGTGCTTGTTAGTAATTTTCCAATGGATATTCGTTATAGGGGACATGAAAAAATGCGGGAGAATTACAGTAGTTTATCTCCTGAGAATAAAGTCTACGATGTGGAAGTAGTAAAGCGAATAACTATTGGTAACAAAGTAATTGACCAAGAAAAGGTAACCGGAAATGGAAAAATTCAGATGCAAGTAGCACTATATGAGGTTGAAAATGGAAAAATTTCAAGCATGAGGTTCATTTTTGATGATAGTACAGTTTCAAATCCTGAACCTATAGTTCAGACTCAAATGGACGCATATAATGCCCGAGACATTGATGCATTTTTAGAAACATACACTACGAATGTCGAAGTTTATAATTTTCCCCATGCAGCCCAATACACCGGAAAGGAAAAAATGAGAGAAGGCTATTCGAAATTTTTTGAGTCCACTCCAGACCTCAATTACATTGTCAAAAATCGAATAATTATCGCCGACTATGTAATTGATGAAGAGTATATTACAGCAAATGGAGGAAATTTTAGCGCTGTAGCTATCTACAAGGTAGAAGACGGTAAGATTGCAAAAGTCACTTTTATACAGTAGGTGCCTTTGAAACCCAAAGCACATATTCTTCCGATAATCATTCTTTCACAGTTTGCCTGTACGTCATTATGGTTTGCCGGCAACGCTATTGTAGACGAACTAACCATTAAGACAGGACTTGGCCCTGAAATCGTTGGTTATGTTTTGTCGTCCGTACAATTTGGTTTTATCACAGGAACTTTAGTTTTTGCCGTCCTGATGATTGCGGATAGGTTTTCGCCATCTCGAGTGTTTATGGTGTGCGCTTTATTAGCTGCAGCTTGCAATTTGGTCTTACTATCCGAAGAAATTTCTAAATGGACTTTACTCTCCGCGCGTTACGGCACTGGTTTTTTCTTGGCAGGGATTTACCCCGTAGGAATGAAAATCGCAGCCGATTACTATGAAAAAGGACTAGGAAAAGCCCTTGGGTTTCTAGTTGGTGCCTTAGTTTTCGGAACCGCACTACCCTACTTGGTTAGTGGTACAGACTTAGGAAGCAATTCGGATGCTGTTATAAAAACCGTATCTCTCTTATCCGTTTTAGGAGGAGTTTTGCTTTGGATGTTGGTCCCCAATGGTCCCTTTCGAAAACCAAGCCCCAAATTACAGTTAAATGCAGGTTCCCAACTTTTCAAAATATCCGGATATCGAAAAGCTGCTTTTGGTTACTTCGGGCATATGTGGGAACTCTATGCCTTTTGGGCCTTTACGCCATTGGCCATTCAAACCTTTAATCTCCTAAATTCCGAAACGCTTTCTGTACCCTTATGGACAGGTATAATCATTTTCCTAGGCGGATTATCATGTAGTATTGGAGGTCTTATCGCTCAAAAAACAGGAAGCCATAAAGTTGCTTCCACAGCCCTGGCCCTATCAGGAATATTGTGTCTTATTTCTCCGCTGCTCTTTCAAATACCATCATCACTATTTCTATTGGGGTGGTGTCTTTGGGGAATGGCCGTCACGGCAGATTCTCCTCAATTTTCAAATTTGGTGGCTAGTGCAATTCCGGCTGAATTTAAGGGAACAGGGCTAACCCTGGTGAATTGCATTGGTTTTGCGATTAGCATCATGAGTATTCAGTTGTTATCCTATCTGTCTGAAAGCATTAATCCGAAATATCTGTTTTTGCTCTTGGCTATTGGTCCTTTACTCGGACTACTAAGTCTTGGAAAGAAATCTTCTTAGTTAATTTTTACTCGTCAAACTCAAAGAATTGCTGTATTTTAGAACAGACAAAATATGTATCATGAAAAAAGTTTTACTACTATCCATTCTACTAATTTCAACCTATTCGTTCTCTCAAACCGACCAACGTATTTACGACATCATTGATGCGGTTTCTGCAGAACGAATCGAAAAAGATATTACCACCTTAGCCAACTTCGGCACACGACATACCCTTAGCGATACCGTTGCAACTACCCGTGGAATAGGCGCTGCAAGACGATGGATTAAAAGTGAATTCGATAAAATTTCAACGGATTGTGATAATTGCCTAGATGTTTCCTTTCAAAGAGACTTGGTGGAAAAGGGAAGAAATAATCGCATCGTCAATGATGTGTATATCGTAAATGTGGTAGCGGTTCAAAAGGGAACAAAATATCCAAATCGATACATTATTATGAGTGGGGATATTGATTCTCGCGTAAGTGACCCGACCAATTTTACAGATGATTCACCAGGCGCAAATGATAATGCCAGTGGAATGGCAGGAACCATTGAAGCAGCCAGAATACTATCCAAATACAAATTTGAAAGCAGCATCATTTATTTGGGACTTTCTGGGGAGGAGCAAGGTTTGTTCGGCGGACAAGGATTGGTAAAACAAATGAAAGCAAACGGTTGGGAAATCACCGGAATTTTTAATAATGACATGATAGGAAACATCACCGGTGTAGATGGTGTCATTAGTAACCGAGATTTTAGAATTTTCTCAGAGCCTGTACCTGCTACGGAAACAGAAAAACAAAGAAGAGCAAGACGTTTTTACGGTGGGGAAGTTGATGGCGTTTCACGTCAATTGGCTCGTTATGTGCATAAAACAACCAAAACTTACATGCCCGAAATGAACCCCATGATGATTTATCGTTTGGATAGATTTGGTCGTGGTGGTCACCATCGTCCTTTTAATGATGCTGGTTATGCAGGTATTCGTATTATGGAAGCTCATGAGAATTATACCCAGCAACATCAAGATATTCGCACCGAAAACGGAATCAACTACGGAGATGTTTTGGAACATGTAAATTTTGATTATGCTAAAAAATTAACAGCCGTAAATGCGATCAATATGGCATCTTTGGCTTGGGCACCAGCTGCTCCGGTCAAAGTTGAAATTGGAGGAATCGTAGAACCATCAGCTAAGTTTAAATGGAGCAAAGTAGATGGCGCAGTCGGTTATAAAATCTACTGGAGAGATACCACTTCGCCAACTTGGGACAATAGCCGATTTGTGGGCGATGTATCTGAATACACCTTAGATGGCATCGTTATTGATAATTTCTTTTTCGGAGTTTCAGCTGTGGGGGCAGCTGGATTTGAAAGTCCTGTAGTTTTTCCAAATGCAATATTTAGATAATAAAATAGAATTTTATGAAAATTAAGTTTTTAGCAGTACTCCTTCTTGGGGTTACCACTACTATTCAAGCCCAAACCTTTACAGAACAAGACACGCTTAGGGGAAGCATCACCCCAGAACGTGCTTGGTGGGATTTGAATTACTACCATTTGGATATTGAGGTAAATCCTGATGAAAAATATATTTCTGGTAGTAATACCATTCGTTACAAGGTTTTAGAGAAACAGGATGTCTTGCAAGTTGATTTGCAACCACCGCTGAAAATTGAAAAAGTTACACAAGACGGAAAAGAGTTGGAAGTCAAGTCCAATGGAAATGCACATTTCATCCATCTAAAAAAAGAGCAAAGAAAAGGAGACTTCAATGAGGTAGTGGTTCATTATTCCGGAAATCCGAAAGAAGCTGTTCGTGCTCCTTGGGACGGTGGTTTTTCATGGAAGAAAGATAGCAATGGGAAACATTTTGTGGCAACCTCTTGTCAAGGTTTAGGTGCAAGTGTCTGGTGGCCCAACAAGGACCACATGTACGACGAAGTAGACAGCATGGCTATTAGTGTGAAAGTCCCGAAAGGTTTAATGAATGTTTCAAACGGTAGATTGCGAAAAGTTGATGAAGCCACAAATACCTACTACTGGTTTGTTAAAAACCCTATTAATAATTACGGGGTTAATGTCAATATTGGCGATTACGTGTATTTTGGAGAAAAATTCGAAGGCGAAAAAGGTGAGCTAGATATGGAATATTATGTCCTCAGTGATGATTTAGAAAAAGCAAAAGAACAGTTCAAAGATGCCCCTAAGATGATGAAAGCTTTTGAGCACTGGTTTGGTCCTTATCCATTTTATGAGGATAGCTTTAAGTTGGTTCAAGTCCCTTATTTAGGTATGGAACACCAAAGTTCTGTAACCTATGGAAATCAATGGCAGCAAGGCTATTTAGGTCGTGACTTGTCAAGTACCGGCTGGGGACTAAAATTCGATTTCATTATTATACATGAAGCAGGTCATGAGTGGTTTGCCAATAATATCACATATAAGGATGCTGCAGATATGTGGGTTCATGAAGGGTTTACCTCCTATTCTGAAAATATCTTCTTGGACTATCATTATGGAAAAGAGGCTGCTGAAGATTATGTAATTGGACTACGCCAAAACATCGTTAATGATAAACCTGTTATTGGTCCTTATGGAGTCAATCAAGAAGGTAGCAAGGACATGTATTACAAGGGTTCAAACCTGTTACATACCATCCGTCAATTGATAAACGATGATGAAAAATGGCGGCAAATTCTCCGAGGACTCAATAAAGATTTCTACCATCAAACGGTTACTACAAAGCAAATTGAAGATTATCTATCTCAAAAATCCGGGATAGATTTGTCCAAAGTCTTTGACCAATACTTGCGGACTGCTGATATTCCAGTTTTGGAATATGAACTTAGCAACAATGTTTTAAAATATAGGTATACCAGTGTTATCGAAGGTTTTGATATGCCCCTACAAGTCTTTTTGGGAGATAAAGCACATTCCCTGATTCCAAGTACAGAATGGAGTACTGATAAAATAGAAGGGTTACCAGAGTTTAAGGTAGATCGTAACTATTATGTAAATAGTAAAAAACTGAATTAATTATATTCTTTAAATCTTAGATAAAACCTCATGAAATATCTTTCGCTATTAGTTTTGTTCTTTATATCTGGGCTGTCTTATGGTCAAGGAATTATTGGTCAATGGGAAACCTATGATGATGAAACCAACGAAAAAAAAGGGCTTATTGAAATTTACCAAACCAATGATAAGTACTTCGCAAAAATTGTTGAGAGCTATGCTGAAGGTACAAGTGGCATCTGCGAAAAATGTGAGGGAGCAAAAAAAGACCAACCCATAAAAGGCTTAGTTATTATAGAAGACCTACAAAAAGACGATGATGAATTTAATGGAGGAACTATTCTAGACCCCGAAAATGGAAAAACATACAAGTGCTATTTAGAGCTTGTAGAGACCAATAAATTGAAAGTAAGAGGGTATCTAGGGTTTTCACTTCTTGGCAGAACGCAATACTGGCGTAGAAAAGAGTGAAGAAATCGTATTTAGGCTTTCAAATATTCTAGGACATTCTTCTCTATCCGTTCTTGAATATTAGAGATGTCAGCTTTTATAAAGGTTTCACCGGTAATATTCTCATACAATTCAATATAACGTTCCGAAACGGTCTCGATGTATTCATCAGACATATGAGGTACAGTTTGCCCTTCTAATCCTTGAAAATTATTGGCGATTAGCCATTGTCTAACGAACTCTTTAGAAAGTTGTTTTTGGGCTTCTCCCCTATCTTGGCGTTCTTGATAACCATCTGCGTAGAAATAACGGGAAGAATCTGGCGTGTGTATTTCGTCTATCAATACAATGTTACCGTCTTTGGTTTTTCCGAATTCGTATTTGGTATCTACTAGGATTAGTCCTCTTTCAGCTGCTATTTCTGTACCACGTTGAAACAAAGCTTTTGTATACTTTTCAAGAACTTCATAATCCTCCGCCGAAACAATACCTCTTTTTAAAATATCCTCTTTCGAAATATCTTCATCGTGGTCTCCTTGCTCTGCTTTTGTAGCGGGAGTAATAATAGGTTCAGGGAATTTATCATTTTCCTGCATTCCCTCCGGCATTGGCACGCCACACAACATTCTTCGTCCTGCTTTGTACTCACGTGCGGCATGTCCGGACATATACCCTCGGATTACCATTTCAACCATAAAAGGTTCGCATGCAGCTCCTACAGCTACATTTGGGTCCGGAGTAGCACTTAGCCAGTTCGGTACGATATCTTCTGTAGCCGCCATCATCTTAGTGGCTATTTGATTTAAAATTTGACCTTTGTACGGAATCCCTTTGGGCATGACCACATCAAAAGCTGAAAGACGATCTGTAGCTATCATTACGAGGACATCATCTTCTAAAGCATATACTTCTCTGACCTTTCCTTTATAGACACTGTTTTGATTTGGGAAATTAAAATTGGTATCGATAATCGTATTGCTCATGTACTTAATTTTGATGCTCTATGCTTTTATAGGCCGAAATAACTTTCTTGACTAGTTTATGGCGGATAACGTCTTTGTCATCCAAATGAATCACTGAAATACCTTCTACATTTTGCAATACGAGAATGGCTTCCTTTAAACCTGAGGTTACTCTTCGTGGTAAATCTATTTGTCCAGGGTCACCAGTGATTAAGAACTTGGCATTCTTTCCCATCCGTGTTAAGAACATTTTCATCTGAGCATGGGTGGTATTCTGTGCTTCATCCAAAATAACAAAAGCATTGTCCAAAGTACGTCCTCTCATGAATGCCATAGGTGCAATTTGAATGGTTCCATTTTCGATATAATGGGTTAGCTTTTCTGGAGAAATCATATCCCTTAAAGCGTCATATAAAGGTTGCATATACGGGTCTAATTTTTCCTTTAAATCCCCAGGGAGAAATCCTAAATTTTCACCTGCCTCTACTGCAGGTCTTGTTAAGATAATTCGCTTTACTTGTTTCTCTTTCAGTGCTTTAACCGCAAGCGCAACACCGGTATATGTTTTACCCGTTCCTGCAGGACCGATGGCAAAAACCATATCGTTTTTCTTTGAGGCATCGACCAATTTCCGTTGGTTGGCAGTCTGTGCTTTTATCAATCTACCAGCAACACCATGCACCAAAGTTTCTCCGGCCTTTTCTGAGGATTTGTTATCGTCAGAACCATTTGCTGTGAGCACTCTTTCTATAGCATTTTCATCAAGCTTGTTGTACTTAATGTAGTAATTTGCAAGCATTTCAAAACGCTTGTCAAACTCTTCGAGGAGTTCTTCATCACCGTAGGCTTTTATCTTGCTACCGCGGGCAACTATCTTAAGTTTTGGGAAATATTTCTTTATTAAATTGATATTCTCGTTCCCCTGTCCAAAAAATTCTCTGGGACTGATATCGGTAAGTTCTAGTATAAGTTCGTTCAAAAAGTGAGGTGTTTGCGTTATGCCTTGAAATATAATTTCGCTAGGCTGTTTTTTTGATTAATTTTACAATACAAATTCGTTCGATAAAAGTAATCAAATTATACCTTTTATTAACCAAAAACATATCAACATTGCTGCATGGCAATCATCACCCTCACTACTGATTTCGGACTCAAAGACCACTTTGTAGGCGCCCTAAAAGGCAGTATCTACAAAGAACTGCCCGATGCCAAAATTGTTGATATTTCACATGGTATTAGTCCGTTCAATATTCAAGAATGTGCTTATATCTTAGAGAACTCTTATAAAAGCTT
The DNA here is from genome assembly GCA_947500435.1 of uncultured Flavobacteriaceae bacterium. GTDB lineage: Bacteria > Bacteroidota > Bacteroidia > Flavobacteriales > Flavobacteriaceae > Maribacter_C. The sequence continues at coordinate 308,585 of CANMRV010000005.1, read as the reverse complement.
TCCTGATGGCACCATTCATATCATCGGGGTGGATTCAGAACCAACTCAGGAAAACCAACATATCGCTGTGCTGCTGGATGGCCATTATTTTATTACATCAAACAATGGCGTAATTGGTTTGCTGACCTCGGAAATCAATCCTGAAAAAGTTGTGGAGATTAATATCCCCAATCCCCTGCATGGTTCTTTCCCAGTAATGGATGTCTTTATTCAAGTCGCCTGTCACATTGCCCGCGGTGGTACTTTAGAAGTTGTAGGTAAGGCTTTTGACCAATTGAAAGACCTTACAGGATTTCAACCAATTGTAACGGATAGCGGAAACAAAATCATTGGGAGTGTGATTTATATCGATAATTACGGCAACGTGGTTACCAATATTCGAAAGAAATTCTTCGAAGCCTACCGAAAAGGAAGGGACTTCGAACTGAATGCGCGAACAACCAAAATCAAACAGATTCATAATAAATACAGCGACATTATAAATTTTAACCTTGAAAAAGAGAAACGCAAAGGAGCTGGTGATTTGTTGGCACTTTTTAACTCATCGGAATATATCGAGCTGGCCATTTATAAAAGTGATTTGAATACTGTGGGAGGAGCCTCTTCCCTACTCGGACTCGATTACAGAGATACCATAACCATTAACTTCTTGTAAATGTTTGTTCGTATTGTAAAAATGAAGTTCGAAAGAGAAAATATTCCCTTGTTCAAAGCTGTTTTTCAGGAGAGCAAGGAAACCATCCGAAGTTCTGCGGGATGTGCTTTTCTCGAATTATATCAGGACAAAAAAGACAAAACCATATTTTTTACCTACAGTTATTGGGAAGAAGAAGCGAATCTGGAGGCTTATAGAAATTCAGACTTCTTCAAATCAGTTTGGGCATGCACCAAAGTTCTATTTTCCGATAAGCCAGAAGCTTGGAGTGTAAACAAGGTTGAAAGCTTGCCTTGAGGACTTTCTCCCGAAGGGAATAATCCACAGTTATAAACATTTCAGTTTTGAAATAAAACCTCGTATCTACTGCGATTCTCTGTCTTGCCAAACATTCTCATTGGAAATCCTAGTATTTCAAAGCATTAAGGCCAATTTACACATCAAGATTCCTTATTTTTAAGCTTTCGAAAAAAGCTTTGAAGTGTTAATAAGTTTGTTTCGATAAAAACCCGAATTCAAATATCTTTGTTTGCCTAGGAGACGTAATATATTGCATCTCATTTGTATCAAAAAAACGAACTCAACTAAATAAAGCGCACATGAAATTTATAGTATCCAGCACCTATTTACTGAAACAACTACAAGTTTTAGGAGGTGTTATCAACAATAGTAACACCTTGCCTATTTTGGATAATTTCTTGTTCGATTTAAAGCAAAATAAATTGACTGTTTCCGCATCGGATTTGGAAACTACTATGAGTTCCGTTTTAAATGTAGATTCAGATAATGAAGGTGTTATCGCTGTTCCGGCCCGTTTATTATTAGAAACTTTGAAGACTTTTCCTGAGCAACCTTTGACTTTTGTTGTTGAGGATAATAATACGGTTGAAATAAGCTCTAACCATGGTAAATATGCTTTGGCATATGCGGATGGAGCAGAATTCCCGAAAGCTGTGGAATTGGCGAATCCGAGTTCAACAACCATTTTAGGGGATATTCTTGCGACCGCTATTAATAAAACGATTTTTGCTGCCGGCAACGATGATTTACGCCCTGTAATGAGCGGTGTGTTCTTTCAGTTTTCTCCAGAGAGCTTAACTTTCGTTGCGACGGATGCACATAAATTGGTAAAGTACCAACGTGAAGATGTTTCTGCATCTCAAGTTGCTGAGTTTATTATGCCGAAAAAACCTTTAAATCTTCTAAAGGGAATTTTAGCAGGAAGCGAGTCTGATGTGGTAATCGAATACAACGATAGCAATGCCAAATTCAGTTTTGATGATACCGAATTGATTTGTCGTTTGATTGATGGGAAATATCCGAACTATGAAGCGGTAATTCCGAAGGAAAATCCAAATATGCTAACTATCTCAAGAAATCAGTTTTTGAGTTCTGTACGTAGGGTTTCGATTTTCTCTAATAAAACCACGCATCAAATCCGTTTGAAGATTGCAGGAGCTGAATTAAATATATCTGCAGAGGATATTGATTACAGCAACAAAGCCGAAGAACGTTTGACTTGCGCCTATCAAGGTGATGATATGCAAATCGGATTCAACTCACGCTTCTTAACTGAAATGTTGAACAACCTCACTTCGGACGAAGTTTCGCTAGAAATGAGTTTACCAAATAGAGCGGGAATTTTAACTCCCTCAGATGGTTTAGATGAAGGTGAACATGTAACTATGCTTGTAATGCCGGTGATGCTGAATAGCTGATTTTAAAAAATTAATTCAAGAAAAAGGGTTCGATGCTTTGCAATGAACCCTTTTTTAATGGAACCAATCCATCCCAAATTTGTTTAAAAATCACCAAAGCATATCCTATCTTTTTGCTCAATTATAGTCCTTGATTGAGAATTCACTATGCTCTGTAACGTATAGCAAATAATACCCTTCATCGATGAAATACGCATTTCCTAGGAAAATGTTAAAATCTCTATTTTTAATTTGATTAAATACTTCATTTTCACTACATTGAGGTCAATTATCTATTGACCATTAACCTTTTTTCAAGAACAAACAAATAACACACTATTATGAAAACTACGATTAAACTACTGCTAGTGGGTTTATGCCTTTGCATCTACTCATGTAATGTTGAACCAATTGACACTCCAGAGAACGAGATAAGTCAAGAAAACACAGAATCTGAAGACAAATCTCAAGAGGTTTCGGATATTGACGAAGCTCTTGAAAGTGTTGATCATAGGTATAGATACAAAAAGAAAACTGCTAGTTATACCACAAGAGATGCTGATCGATGCGGACCTGAAGTACCCGAGGCAGTATTTTGGTGGCCAGGAGGAAACGGAGGTGATTTTGTAGAGAGTTTTTTCAAAAACACAAAACATTGTCCATTAAAATTGGTCGAATACTCTGATGGGACAGCGAGGGCATATGGAATTGTCGATGCAGTTCTAGGTCAAAGTTGCAAGGTATGGGTAGATCTGCATTTAAAGAAAAAGAAAAACTGGCATGAGTGGAGTTCTGCAGGTGGTGATTTTAAAGAAGAAGGATGTACGGAAGCAGTTGCTGAAGATCAAAATTATTACATAATAGATTCAAGAAGAAGTTATATTAAAGCCTTTGGGGGTGACTGCAATGGCCAAGGATATTACGGATTAGAACAAAGACCAGATCCGGATGGTGGAGGTGATAACTTCGGAGTAGCGTTAGGTAAAGGGGGGGCTCTTTGGGATAGTGATAAAAATGCAACGGGACTCGCTGGTTGGGCCTGGATAACCAATCTATGGACAGGGGAGCGTTTATGGAATGCTGATTTTAATTTTGTAGTTCAAAAGAAAAAAAGAAAAATACACAAATGTGTTGTCCTAGATGCTGACCGTTGTGGCGATGATGTTCCAAATGCTAACTTCTGGTGGCCAGGAGGTCTAGGCGGTGATTTCAAGGAAAGCTTCTTTGCTAATTCAAATAGAAGACATTATACTTATACAGAATATGATGATGGTACGGCCAATGTTCGTGGAACCACAAATGCAGTATTTGGCAGAGATTGCGAAGTTGTAGTGGACCTGTGGCTAAAAGAGAAGAAGTCTTGGAGTGAATGGCAAGCAATTGGAGGAACTTTTAAGGATGAAGGTTGTACTGGAGCTGTCGCCGAAAACCAATCTTATTTTGTTGTTGACCAAGAAAGAAGTTCTATTAAATCAATGGGGAGTGAGTGCCTTGGCGAGGGAACTTATGGTCTTGAACAAAGACCTGATCCAAATGGTGGCGGTGATAATTTTGGAATAGTCGTTGGTCGTGGAGGCGCACTTTGGGATACACGACAAAATGCAAATGGTCTTGCAGGATGGGTCTACATAACCAACAAGGAGACTGGAGAACGTCTTTGGCATGGAGATTTTAATTTCCGCCTAGCCTGCTGGTACTAGTAGCTCATCGATAAACTACATACTAAAAAAAGTCACCTTTTCAGGTGGCTTTTTTTTATGATCACCACAATGTAACCCCGCTTCACCACCAAAAAGGTGTTTCTTACAACATTTTCATGAACTTAAGCATTTGATTACTATACATTTAGTTGATATTAAACTATTAACTAAATATTTTGTAAAATGAAAAAACTACTATTAGTACTTGGAATTGCCATATTCAGTTTTGCCTGCGACCAGGACAGGATTACTATCGACGATCTGAACGCATCCAATCAGAGCAAAATAGAAAACAGCACTTTTGTTGGACAAATCACTTCAGAAAAATTTAAGGTCATAGACGCCGATAGGTGCGATAATAATATTGACAAAGCTAACTTCTGGTGGCCAGATGTAGATCCCACTCTAAATTTTGAACAAAGTTTTTTCGAAAGCACTGAGGATGACATGCTAACTTTGATTATATATAGTGATGGAACCGCAAATATAACTGGCACCACAACAGCTGTAGAAGGTCAAAATTGCATGGTGGCTGTAGACGTTTGGTTAGAAAATAGAAAATCTTGGACGGAATGGCAAGAAGATGGAGGAGAGTTCAAAATACAAGGTTGCTCTGAAGTTGTTCCGGAAACTCAAGACTACTACATTATTAATTCAAATAGGAGCAGTATAACTTCAATTGGTTCAGATTGCCTGGGTGAGGGCACCTATGGATTAGAACAACGACCTGACCCTAACGATTCCGAAACTCCTAATTTTGGGGTTGTTGTCGGACCTGGTGGTGCACTTTGGGATAGCAATGTTGGTGAAGATGGACTTGCCGGCTGGGCTTGGATAACTGATAAAGAAAGTGGTGAACGCCTTTGGATATCTGATTTCAATTTTCTTATAGGAGAAAAAATTGAAGTTGTCCAAGAATGTTTAACTTCCAATGCCAATCGATGCGACCAAAATGTTACTCAGGCAAATTTCTGGTGGCCAGGGGAAGATCCCACATTAAACTTTGAAGAAAGTTTCCTTGCAAGCCCTGAAGACTTGCCACTTACCTACACCGAATTTGAAGATGGTACGGTGAATATTAGAGGAACGACTATGGGCATGTTAGGCAGTAATTGTGAAGTTTCAGTCAATCTATGGTTAAAAGAAAAAAGAACATGGACCGAGTGGCAAGCTATGGGTGGGGAGTTCAAAGAAGGTGACGGTTGTTCAAATGCAATTCCTGAAGAACAGATATATTATATAATTGATGGGGGAAAAAGTTGTATTACCTCAATTGGAAGTGATTGCCTAGGAGAAGGAACTTATGGTTTAGAGCAACGTCCTGATCCAAATGACCCAAATACTCCTAGCTTTGGAGTAGTTGTTGGTCCTGGTGGAGCCCTATGGGATAGTAATGAAGGTGCGAATGGTCTTGCCGGTTGGGCTTGGATTACAGATAAATCTACCGGTGAAAGATTATGGATATCAGATTTTAACTTTCTTATTGAGTGTTCTGAAATACTTGAAGAATAACAATTTAATTTCTCAAAAATAAAAAGGGGCGTATAAAACGCCCTTTTTTTATTGTGTAGCGACAAGCCAAAACTCTAGTCTTTAAACCTATATAAATCTAATCGTAGAGAAGTAACTTGGTGCTTCTCCATTTGCAGCCCTTACCGCATTTACAATCGGAAGAATAAATCCAATTATACCAACGTAAATAAAGCCTAGAATTCCAAGTCCGAATAACAATATTGCTGGGAAACTTAATACGAACAATAAAATCATGGTCAACTGAAAGTTGATTATTGACTTACCGTGTTCGTCCATTCCATGAACAGAATCTTTCGAACTTAACCAAATAACCAGTGGCACAATAAGTCCACCGAAACCTGTAACATAAGTTAATAATTGTGATGCATGTGTTAGGGCCAATAATTGATTATCAGTCCTTTGAATTGATTTTTGATTGATGATTTCCATAATATCTATTTTAGGGGTTCTTACTAATATGACGGGTTTTATGGAAATTTGTTACATTTTCTAAACAATTATTGTTTTTGTTGAAGTTTGGTAAGCTTCTCTTTGTCTTTGGCGATCGAGAGTTCTAGCTTCTTAACCTTTTGATTAATTTTCGATTCATCCGCAGGAGATATCTTTCCCTTAGTTCTTCCTTTGGCCAACTTGCTCTGAAGTTTTCGGATTTTCATTTCACTTTTCTCAATCCCCTTTTTTTTCGCAGCTATTGCACCTACCAATTTTTCTTGCTTCTTAACTGCCTTCTCAGCCTTCTTTTGAGCTTTTTCAGCTTTCTTTTGGGCTTTTTCAGCCTTATCGATTTCTTTCTGAGCTTGTTTGGCTTCCTTCAATTCTTGCTTTTGCTTCTCAATTTGTTGTTGAGCAACTAAAACAGAATCAGAAACTTGTTCGGTTTCCTGAGCATTTCCTAAATAGACAAAACTAACAAGTACGATCAATGTTAAGAGGGATTTTTTCATAATATCAAATCTATGTATTGAACCCCTAAGATATAAAATAATCAAACCTATTTTAGCTATTTTTGCCTATGCTTTTAAAAGACACTATTATCGCCTTGGCCACTCCTTCAGGAGCTGGGGCAATCGCAGTTATTCGTGTTTCGGGTGTAGATGCCGTATCAATTGTCAGTGGTTTTTTTAAGTCCATCCATGGAAAAAATCTAACCAAGCAAAAAAGCCATACCATATTATTGGGTCATATTGTTGAAGACAACAAAACCTATGACCAAGTATTAGTGTCCGTATTTAAAAACCCACATTCCTATACAGGGGAAGATGTTGTCGAAATATCCTGTCATGGTTCGCAATACATACAACAACAAATCATTCAGTTATTTCTAAGGAATGGCTGCCGTATGGCAGATGCTGGGGAATTTACCCTGCGGGCATTCCTAAACGGAAAGTTAGATTTAAGTCAGGCTGAAGCTGTGGCAGATTTAATTGCATCCGATAATGAAGCAAGTCATCAAATCGCCATACAACAAATGCGAGGTGGTTTTAGTAATGAAATAAAAGCGTTGCGTGATGAACTTTTAAACTTTGCATCACTGATTGAACTAGAGCTTGATTTCGCAGAGGAAGATGTTGAATTTGCAAACCGAAGCCAATTTAAAGACCTTTTGATTCGTATTCAAAATGTACTCAAAAGATTGATTGATTCTTTTGCTGTTGGGAATGTCATAAAGAACGGAATACCTGTAGCTATAGTAGGAGAACCTAATGTTGGTAAATCTACCCTACTCAATGCCCTTCTAAATGAAGAAAGAGCAATTGTATCTGAAATAGCAGGAACTACAAGAGATACCATTGAAGATGAGATTTCCATTGGCGGTTTAGGCTTTCGTTTTATAGATACTGCAGGAATTCGAGAAACCGAAGATGTAGTAGAAGGAATAGGAATTCGAAAGACCTTTGAGAAAATTGAACAAGCTCAGGTAATACTTTATCTGATTAATGGAGAAGAAGTTCAGTCTTCAGAAAATCGACTACAAGATTTAAACCTTGAACTACGAAAACTTAAAAACAAGTACCCACAAAAACCTCTTATCGCTCTCGTAAACAAAAATGACCTAATAAACGCTGAGACAAAAAACAATCTCAATGTCACCCTGAGCGCGGTCGAAGGGCTAACGGTACAGCTCTTATCTGCCAAAACAGGTGATGGAGTCGAAGAATTAAAAAATCAACTCCTGCAATTCGTTAACACAGGAGCACTACGAAATAACGAAACGATTGTCACAAATACAAGGCACTATGATTCTCTAATCAAAGCTCTTGAAGCTGTTGAAAAAGTGAATTTTGCTATGGATGACGGTGTCTCTGGAGATTTACTTTCTCTAGACATCAGAGAAGCCTTAAATCACTTTGGTGAGATTACAGGGGAAATTACTTCGGATGATTTGTTAGGAAATATCTTTGCGAACTTCTGCATCGGGAAATAAATAAGTATTTCATTTGGTCTCATATGGTTCTATTTGGTTTCACATGATTGTAAATCAATAAGTTGTTGAAAAGTATTTTTCTTTTCTCTTTCTCTTAATCTCCTATTTTCATACATTTATTACACCATTTTTACACCTCATTTAATTTTTTTACCCAAAAGGTGTAAAAATTACACCTCGAAAGCAATAATTATGAAAATCAATCTAAAGCAGAAAAAATTAAAAAACGATAAGTCGAGTTTATTTCTTGAATTCTACAATGGTTATCGCATAGATAAAAATGGGGTTAAAAAACATCTGCGAAAATTCGAATACTTAAAACAGTATGTTTTTGACAATCCGAAAAATGCAGAGGAAAAAAGAAAGAACAAAGAAACGCTCCAATTGGCCGAAAATATATTAGCAATTAGAAAGGCTGAATATATCCAAGGGAAATACAAAATCAAGAACGATAAGAAAGGAGAATTAACCTTTTTAGAGTACTATGAGCAGCTTAAAGAAGACCGCTTTGAAACCAAAGCGAATTATGGCAATTGGGATGCAGCTCTAAAACATATCGAAAAATATTGTCCTGCCCATAAACAGCTAAAGGATATTGACACCGATTTTGTCAAAGGGTTTAAGCGATATTTGAACACCAAAGCCAAAACCAAGAGTGGTACTCCCCTATCCCAAAATTCCAAATACACCTATTTCAATAAATTTAAAGCAGCCTTACGAGAAGCATATACCGAAAACTATTTGGAAGAAAATGTACTGCGGTCAGTTAAAGGTTTTGAGCAGGGCGAATCTACTAGAGAATATCTTACCTATTCTGAATTACAGGCATTGATACAAGCAGAGTGTAAGTATCCAATTTTAAAGAATGCTTTTATTTTCAGTTGTCTTACGGGTTTAAGATGGAGCGATATTGACAAATTAAGATGGTCAGAGGTTCGCGATGAAGATACGGGGACTAGAATTATATTTAGACAGAAGAAAACAGACGGACTCGAATACCTCTATGTTTCAGAGCAATCAAGAAAACTGCTAGGAAAACGAGCCAACGAAAGTGATAGAGTTTTTAGGGGCTTGAAATATGGTGCTGTTTATAACACCGAGATTTTAAGGTGGTGTATGAAAGCTGGAATTACAAAGCATATAACTTTTCATAGTGCAAGACATACGAATGCTGTACTCCTACTAGAGAACGGTGCGGATATTTATACCGTGTCGAAACGTTTAGGACATAGGGAAATTCGAACAACAGAAATCTACACTAAGATAATCGATGAAAAAATGAAGGAAGCAGCTAATCTGATTCCTGAATTAGATTTAACTATTGAGTAGAATCAATTATACTGCCACAAGTCAACATTGCATCTCCGTAATATGGATTTTTTATTTCTTCATCTATGCTTAACCAAATTGCACCTTTGTTGCTATTGGCCATAGGACATTTTTGAACATACAATGTTTCTGTTGGCGATTTGATGTTCATTGCAAGGGCCACAATATTTTCATTTAAAACAACCAATTGAGCTCTTTGGTTTTTTAAATCCGTACTTGCTGAGATAGCGCCCAAGATTTCAACACTTTTAGATATATGCGATTTTTCCATCTTACCCAAATCACTTACATCTATTGCTTTCATTTTTGCTAATGCCGTTTTTGCTATAGCAGAAACTTGACTCGCGTCACTAGCCACAAAGGCGTCTTCCATCTTAAAATAGGGTCTTAGTGCAGCTTGAAAAGCTGTTTGAAATGCCATTGGTAGTTTCATTTTCATTGTTGAAATAGCATTGGATTTATTTTCTGAATCTCCTTGCATTCCTAAATGACCTTCGTGACCCGTCATTGTTTTCCCACCAGACTTGTTCATCATTGATTTCTTGCCTTGTAATTGGGCTGCTGCGTCTACCGTGAATGTACCATTGGTCACAATTTCTTCCCCATTCTCTAATCCTGAAGTAACCGTAAAATTATCTCCGCTACGAAGCCCAACAGTAACTTCTCGCATTTCAAAAACAGGCCTATTTGGATTTGGTTTTACATATACCAATGAGCGTTCTCCTGTCCATAATACAGCACTTGCTGGAATATTCAATGATTCTCCCGGAACTTGCGCTGTGCCTTTTATCTTTCCAGAAACAAACATCCCTGGCTTGAATAAACTTTCGTTATTCTTTAGGGTTGCACGCACCGTCACAGTTCTTGTACTACTATTCAACACTGGGTCAATAAATGATATGACTGCATCAAATTCTTTATTAGGATATGCGCTCGTGGCAACCTTTATTTTTAGTCCTTTTTTAAACTGTGAAATTTGATTTTCATAAGCATCAAATTCTGCCCAAACTGAATTAAGGTTACTTACTTTTAGGATAGGCTGACCTTGTTTTACATAATCACCCTCTGCCGCCATTACCATTGCAACCGTTCCTGAAACCGTTGCGTATAATGGGAAGTTTTCACGCACTTCTCCCGTTGACTCTATATTGTCAATTTGACTTTCAGAAAGCTTCCATAGTTTCAACTTATTACGAACAGCTTTATATAAAGCTGGTTGAGATTCTTTTAAAGAAGTTGCTGTAATTAATTCCTGTTGAGCAGCTACAAGATTAGGTGAATAGATTGTTGCTAATAATTGCCCTCTTTTTACTTCTTGCCCTTCAAAACTTACATTTAATTTCTCCAAACGACCATCAAAATAACTTGCTTGAATAGCATTGTTTTCCTCATTTGTAGCTATTTTACCAGATAATGAAATTACCCCATCATCATTACCTTCCATAAGGTTTCCAACAATGGTAGTTTCAATATTTGCTAATGCCATTGCATTTTCTGTCATCTGGATTTGGTTTGCCAATAGACCTTCAGAACTTGCTTCTGCAGGAATCAATTCCATACCACAAATTGGGCAATCACCAGGTTCTTGCTGCATAATTTGCGGATGCATTGAACAGGTCCACATTTCATTCGTTGAATCCTCAGAATGGTCATGGACTTCCGTTATTTTTTGATTGCTTGAATCCGAGCTATTACCGAATATTAAGTAACCTCCTAGTAGTCCAATAATTACTGCGATACCGAGATATAAGATGTTCTTTTTCATAACTAATTAATTAATTGATTTTGTTTTGAGTCTGAGTGCATTTACAATTACTGAAACTGAACTAAAACTCATTGCTAATGCGGCAATCATTGGTGATAAGAGAATTCCAAAAACAGGAAATAAAACCCCTGCCGCTATGGGTATACCTAGTGTGTTATATATCAAAGCGAAAAATAGATTTTGTTTTATATTCCGCATTACTTTATCACTTAAATTTCTTGCTTTTACGATACCATGTAAATCCCCTTTTATTAGGGTAATCATTGCACTCTCAATTGCAACATCTGTTCCCGTACCCATTGCGATACCTACGTCACTTTTTGCTAGGGCTGGCGCATCATTGATTCCATCTCCTGCCATTGCCACGACATGGCCTTCGTCTTGTAGTTTCTTGACCTCTTCTAATTTATTTTCTGGTAACATTCCAGCCTTGAAGTTTACTAAGTTGAGTTCGTTGGCAACGGCTTGTGCAGTATCGTGATTATCGCCAGTAAGCATTATTACTGAAATTCCTTTATTTTGAAGTGCTGCAATGGCTTTGGCACTTGTAACTTTAATTTTATCACCTATCACCACGTAGCCAGATACATGGCCATCTACTGCCAGATAGGAAACGGTTTTTCCTTGTTTTTGAAATGATTGCGCTTCGGCTTCCATTTCTGATGATATAGTTGCATTAGCATACTCCATCATTTTGGCATTTCCTAAGTCCAGCTTTTTACCATCTACTTTTCCTTCGACTCCTTTTCCCGTAACGGCACTAAAACCATCCACTTTACGGATTTCTATTTTTTGTTCTTTCCCATACTTGACGGTAGCTTCGGCAAGTGGATGTTCGCTAGAACTGTTCAAGGAAGCTATAAATTGAGTTATTTTACTTTCAGAAAATGAATCATTGAACGACCCCATTTTTTCAACAGTTGGTTTTCCTTCTGTTATCGTTCCTGTCTTATCAACTATCAAAGTATCTACCTTGTCCATTTTCTCTAAAGCCTCGGCGTTCTTTATTAGCACGCCATTCTGCGCCCCTTTACCGACACCTACCATTACTGACATTGGTGTCGCCAACCCTAATGCACAGGGACAAGCAATAATCAATACTGCAATCGCATTTACGAGCGCGTATACATATGCTGGTTCTGGACCCCAAATTGCCCAAACTGCAAAAGTGACTAGAGAAATGATAACCACCACAGGTACAAAATATCCTGAAACGGTATCTGCTAGCTTTTGAATAGGTGCACGACTACGACTCGCATCGTTTACCATATGAATGATTTGGGAAAGCAAGGTGTCGCTGCCTACTTTTTCGGCTTTCATTAAAAAGGACTGATTACCGTTAATAGTTCCGCTGCTTACTTTATCATTCTCGACTTTATTTACCGGAATAGGTTCGCCTGAAATCATTGATTCATCTACGGTGGTATGACCTTCTGTAATTACACCATCCACAGGGATTTTTTCCCCTGGTTTCACTCGAAGGATATCTCCTTTTTGGATTTGGTCTATGGCAACTTCTTCTTCATTGCCATCAACCACACGTACCGCTTTATTTGGTGCGAGCTTTAATAATTCTTTGACAGCTGAATTAGTCTTACTGTGCGCTCTAGCCTCTAAAACTTGCCCCATTAATACAAGGGTAAGTATTACTGTTGCGGCCTCAAAATAGACATGTACTGCTCCTGAATCAGTTTTAAATTGTTCAGGAAAGAAATCAGGAAACAACATCCCAAAGACACTAAACAACCACGCCACACCGGCACCGATGCCTATGAGCGTAAACATATTGAGATTCCACGTTTTTATACTTTTATAGGCACGTTCAAAGAACATCCAAGTTGCATAGAAAACTACGGGAATAGATAACCCGAACTGAATCCAATTCCACGATTTTTGTTCCATTATATTGTATAATGGATTGTTAGGAATCATCTCGCTCATTGCGATTATGAAGATAGGCAGCGTAAAAGCTACTGCTATCCAGAATTTCTTGAGTAACTTTTTATAGGTCTTCTCTTCCGAGGAAAGGTCTGGCTGCATAGGTACTAAATCCATTCCGCAAATGGGACAAGCTCCAGCTTCGTCCTTAACAATTTCGGGATGCATTGGACAAGTCCATTGTTCTGAACTCGTCGCAGATAAATTTTGTTCTTCTACTAAGTCCATTCCACAAACTGGACAATCACCTGGCTGGTCATATGTTTTGTCGCCTTCGCAATGCATTGGACAATAGAAAGTACCAGTTCCTTTACCTTTCGGCTTTTCCTCTTTGGTTTCTTTTGCTTTATGATGTTCTCCTAATTTATGTATGCTATAAGAACTTCCATCTTTTTGCATTGCTTTTTGAAATGTCTCAATTGGAATATGAGATTCCATTTCGATAGTTGCTTCTGCTTTCTCTAAATCTACCGAAACATTATTCACACCTTCCACTTTAGAAAGTGTTTGCTCTACGTGATTACGGCAACCGTTGCAGGTCATACCGTCTATGTGAAAGGTGTGTTTCATTGGTTTGGAAGTTTTAGTATCAATTGCTTGTCTAACATCAGTTCGTCAACGTGCCCAGCAATTGCATTATCATCAGTTTTGAAATGCATATGTATATTAGTGGTATGATGCGTAAATACTGCCTTGTGTTTTGTGGAATAGAAACCAATAATTTCAACATCTGCTTGCTGTATGCTTCCACTCAAACCAGATTCTTTATGCTTCTTATGATTATGAACAGTATCTCCTTCTTTCCAATTTATCACGTGCCAGTCTAAAGTAGCAACTTGGCCTTCTAACAAGAAAGGAAAAGGTTCTTCCACATTAATACCATTAGATTTCGCAGTTTCAAAAATTCTCTTTTCTAAATCAACTTTAGTTGTGACATTCTCAATATTTAAACCATTCCATGTTTCAACTTCCGCATAAACAAGTAAAGCAGCTTTGATGGCATAAGAATCGGTGATACTAATACTACTATCAATTACAACACTATTATGTGGTTGACTGTCAAATATTTGTATTTCACCTTTTAAATCCGCTATTGCGCCAAGAGCATAAAAATGTTTCTTTTGTGACAGGGTATCTAATGAAATTGTAGCATCTATATTTCCTGACATTACGTTTCGCAAAGCTCCCGAATACCTAACTTTTACATTAGTAGATTCATCAGTACAAGAATTAGTTAAAAAACTCAACAGAGCCATTCCAAGTAACACGTAAAAGCTGTGATTATACATCTTCATTTTCTTATGATTGTTTAGAAATGCAAAGAGGTTTAGTCTTCTCTTTCAGAATACCTACTCTAATTATCTTTCGACTTTTCTAGTGAGTATGGCCATTTGCCGTATGGTCTTCGTTTTTCACTAACGTCATTCCACAGGTAGCACATTTACCTTCTTTATCGCTACCACTATCTTCGCAATGCATTGGACATACGTAAGCCGAAGTATATTCTTTTCCTTGGTTCTCAGCGTTTGTTTCCGTTTCCGTTAGTACCTCTTTTTTATTGTCTTTACAAGAGACCATTGTAATTGAGGCTATTACTAACATTGCTCCTAAAATTGTTCTGAATTTTTTCATTGTTTTTCTGTTTATTGAGTTATTAAATAATTGACTACCGCACTTTGGGCATAGTAGGTTGTTATGGCACTTATCTGATTGATTTGGAACTTTAATTGCAATTCTTGTATATCGAGAACATCATTAAAATCTATAGTACCAGTTTCATAATTTTTAATGAGGATTTCTTCCGCATCATTAGCTTGCTTCAAGTTTTTCTCTTGTGTATTGTATTTAATTCTAGCTTGATTGCGTTGTGATATAGCTTGAGCAAAAGCAGACTCTAAAACATTCAGGCGATTGTCTTTTTGAGCTGTTATTTCAAGCTGTCTCAGTTCGTTCTGTTTTGAAGTAGACTTGTACTTATTATTGAAAAGTGGTACAGAAACAGAGACCATGGGCATAAAAATATCCTTACCATTATCACTAAAACTCATATCAGGTCGCTCGGAAACTGGCACATAATCCAATCCAAAACCAATCATAGGATTGCGTTCTGCTTGATTTAATTCTTCTGATTGTACTACAGATTCATAGAGTTTATCATATTTGAGCAATTCTGGATTAAGCGTTAAAGCATCCTCGGCAAACACGCCATCCTCATCTGGGAGCATTAATTTTTCAAGAATAACTACTTCTGTGTTCCCATCTCGATTAAGTAATGTATTAAGGGTTGTTTGTTCGCCTAAATACCCTTCATCTAATACTTCTTTTTGCTGCTGCAACTCATTTTGTCTAATCTGCAACCGTAATACGTCTACTGCAGATGCCTTTCCAACTTCCACAGAAGTAAGTGCCAGTTTTTCATAGGTTTTCAATAACTGAATATTCTCCTCAAGTACTTTTTGTTTTTCCTTTATACTATAGAGTCTATAATAGGATTGAGAAACCGAAAGTGCCAGTTTACGTCTTGCAATCACGATTTCTTCATATTCTGAATCTGCCAATGCGCTCGCGTAATTTTCTCTAGCCGTAATCGTACCGAACCAAGGCAACATTTGTCTCGCCGAAAATCGAGCACGTTGCGCGCCTGTTCTAGTTTCAGGTTCACTTACAAAATAACCTGCGCTGAATTCTGTATTGGGAATCCAGTCTGCTTCGTTTACTTTTTCTTTAGCTATGTTATAACGAAGATTGTACGCCTGAATCTCAGGACTATTACCTACTGCCTCGCTAATAAATGATTGTAATTGTTGCGCTCTCGAAAAAGCGGAAACAAACAAAAGACAGATAACGATATTTATATTTTTCATTAGTTTGCTCTTTTTAGTTTTAATTCTTCTCTCCAACTGTACAATACCGGTACAATGAAATAGGAGGTAATATCAATCACCATTCCCCCAAAAATTGGGATAGCCATTGGTATCATTATATCACTCCCCTTTCCTGTGGATGTCAATACGGGAAGTAAGGCAAGAATTGTAGTTACCGTGGTCATCAGACAAGGACGTATTCGCTTTTTCGCAGCTTCTAATGCTGAATGCCTGATACCCTTTTTATCTGTTGGTTTATCACGGTCAAAGGTTTGTGTGAGGTAGGTTGCCATTACTACTCCGTCATCGGTAGCAATACCAAATAGTGCAATAAACCCGACCCATACCGCCACACTCAGATTGATGGTTTTCATATTGAATAGGTCACGCATATTCTCTCCGAACAGATTGAAATTGAAGAACCAGTCTTGACCATACAACCAAATCATAATGAAACCACCTGCAAAAGCCACCGTGATTCCAGTAAAGACCATAAGTGAAGTAGAAACAGATTTGAACTGGAAATACAAAATCAAGAAAATGATTGCTAGTGCCAACGGAACCACAACAGAAAGTGTTTTCTCTGCTCGCAACTGGTTTTCATAGGTTCCAGTAAATTGATAACTGATTCCTTTAGGAACGGTTAATTCCCCAGCAGCGATTTTTTCCTTAATCAAAGCCTGAGCATTTTCTACGACATCTACTTCAGCAAAACCATCAAGCTTATCGAATAGAACATATCCGATTAGGAAGGTATCTTCACTTTTAATCACTTGTGGACCTTGCTCGTAACGTATGTCAACGAGTTCGCCCAATGGCACGGGACTTCCCTTTTCTACAGGAACATAAATCTTTTTAAGGTCTTCTTCATTCCCACGTAATTCTCTTGGGTAACGCACACGAACTCCATAACGCTCACGACCTTCAACTGTCTGCGTCAAAGGCATTCCGCCAACAGCTACTTTTAGAACTTGCTGAACATCCATAATGGATATTGCATATCGCGCTAGTTGCTCTCGTTTGATATCAATTAATAAGTAAGGTTTACCCACAATACGGTCTGCAAAAACAGCCTGCTCCTTAACACCTTCGGCTTGTTTCAGAATACCTTCTAACTGTAAACCAAAGGCCTCTATTTGGGCTAAATCTTGCCCTTTAACCTTGATTCCCATAGGTGCTCGCATTCCTGTTTGTAGCATTACCAATCGGGTTTCAATGGGTTGTAATTTCGGTGCGGAAGTTACCCCTGGCAATTTGGTCACCTTAACTATTTCATTCCATATATCATCTGGGTTATTAATCTCTGGTCGCCAGTTACGGTAGAATTCGCCATCGTCATCTTCAACCAAATGCTTCGAATGAATAGCAAATGGGTCTCTTAATCTTGATGCATCGTAACTCGAATTTTCACTATCTATATCCGTATTTGGGTTGATAACAAGATTACCATCTTTTAGTACAAAAAGCCCGTCGTCATTTATTTTATAGCGTTGCTTTTTACCCTCTGTATTATGCATGTATTCAGATTTATACTGAATCATATTTTCATACATGGATAGCGGTGCTGGGTCGAGTGCGGATTCTGTTCTGCCAGATTTACCAACCACAGTTTCTATTTCTGGAATAGTAGCAACTGCCATATCCAGTTGTTGCAATACCCGTTTGTTTTCTTCTACACCAGCGTGAGGTAAAGAGGTGGGCATTAAAAGGAACGAGCCTTCGTTTAGAGATGGCATAAATTCCTTTCCGGTGTTGTTCATAATCCAGACACCAGAAATAAGTACTGTTGCAGGAATGATTAGGAACAAGAGTTTATTCGCTAATGCCCATTCCAAAATCTGACCATAATACCTTCTCAGTACAGAAAATATCCCTAGAACTCCAAAGCAAATTAGCGCTACAAAAATCAGGTTGACAAATACACTTCTATCAAAGCCTAAGGGTCTCCAATATTCTGCTAGCATAAATATTATAGCAGTTGACGATATAATAATGTTAATCAGATTTACTTTCTTCTTGTTAAGATTACCCCTTAAATTTAAAAGTCCCGTTACACCAAAAGCAATCAAAACAATCCCTAACCAATAGCCTGAAAACATTGCGATTGCTCCCAATACTAAAAGCCAAATTTGAAGTACATAGCTAAACGAGGCTTTTAGGTTCTTCTTTTTAAATAAATATGCCGCCAATGGTGGGATTATGAACAAGGCGATAACCAATGAAGCCGAAAGTGCCATTGTTTTAGTAAAAGCAAGGGGACGGAATAGCTTTCCTTCTGCACCAATCATAGTAAATACTGGCACAAAACTTATAATGGTAGTTAGGACTGCAGTTAAGATTGCTCCAGAAACTTCAGACGTGGCATTATAGATAATTTCATTTGTGGTGTATTCAGTTCCGTTTTCGCTAAAACGCAACTTTTTATCATCCATATGCCGTATCATGTTTTCGGCTAGAATAACACCAACATCGACCATGGTACCAATAGCGATGGCGATACCTGAAAGCGCGACTATATTGGCATCTACATTAAAGATTTTCATGGCAACAAAAACCATCAAAACAGCAACCGGTAATAGTCCAGAGATTAATATAGACGCCCTTAAATTGAAGACCATTATGATAATTACCAAAATGGTAATTAGTATTTCTAATGTCAATGCTTCATTAAGTGTATCGAGTGTTTCTTCAATAAGCTCTGTACGGTCGTAAAAAGGAACTACGGTCAATTGAGAGGTGCGTCCATCGGCCAGTACTTTTGACGGTAGGCCATCTTTAAGTTCATCAATTTGGGCTTTTACATTCGTGATGACTTCCATTGGGTTAGCACCGTATCGAGCAACAACCACACCACCAACGACTTCTGCTCCTTCCTTATCCAGAATACCACGTCTAGTTGCTGGACCAAGACTTACGTTGGCTACATCCTTAATTCGAAGTGATGTGAAATTTTCAGAAGAAACAACCGCATTCTCTAAATCTGCAATGGTCTTGACATAGCCCAAGCCGCGAACAAGGTATTCAGCTTGGTTTATTTCTAATGTCTGCGCTCCTATATCCTGATTGCTCTCCTTTACTGCCTTTACAATTTGGCTAAGGCTTATTTTATATTGGCGCATTTTCTCAGGATTCACGTCAACTTGATATTCCTGTACATAACCACCAATAGAAGCGACCTCTGATACTCCACTAGCACCTGAAAGTGCATATTTCACATAGTAGTCTTGAATGCTGCGTAGTTCCTGTAAATCCCATCCACCAGTTACATTTCCATTTTCATCACGCCCTTCTAAAGTGTACCAATAAATTTGACCTAATCCTGTTGCATCGGGACCCAGAGCTGGGTTTAAACCTTCTGGCAAAAGATTTGCCGGTAATGAATTTAGCTTTTCTAAAATCCGACTACGTGACCAATAAAACTCAACATCTTCCTCAAATATGATATAGATGCTAGAAAAACCGAACATAGAAGAACTACGGATAGTTTTTACACCTGGTATACCAAGCAGAGAAGTGGTCAACGGGTACGTAATTTGGTCCTCAATATCTTGTGGAGAACGACCTTCCCATTTCGTAAAAACAATTTGTTGATTTTCACCAATATCCGGAATAGCATCTACTGCTACGGGGTTTGAAGGCAGAAAGCCTGTATTCCAACCAAATGGTGCATTTACGATACCCCAACCTACAAATAAGGCGAGCATTAATACTGCAACGAGTTTGTTCTCGATAAGGAATTTGATAGCTTTATTAAGCATGTGATTTGATAATTAAACATTTATGAAAGATTTGAAATTCTAGAAAACAGAAAAACAAACACAACAAATTGAGCCCTAAACGATAGTTATCGCAGGGCGCACTTAATACTGTCTAATAATCAAATAAGGAAAGTCTGGTCTAAAATTTGAACATCCCGTAATAGTGGAGGCGGGACATAGTCTCTAAACGGAGTTATATTTTCGTCTACCGCATCAAAGAGATTTATAAAGGAATAAGCAAAAGAATAAACAAATTGTTGCTGTTCAAAAGAAAGGTTGTCGAATGAGATTTTTAAATCATCTTGACCTTCAATTGTAACTTCTATATCGGAACAACAGCTTGTCTCAGTCTCCATTTCCATAACTTCACAGGAATTAGAGTCTTTCGACTTTTCTGCTTTCATCATGCAGGTGTCTACCTTATCGAACATACTGAAATCTACCAAATGGTCACCACAGTAATGCATATCCACAGAGAAAGACATGGTGGATAATAGCACAATAAGTGCCATTAAAGTAGAGGTTATTTTATGTAGCGTTTCTTTCATTTGAATTGCAAAATTACAAAAATATTAAATGGTAGTCATTTGTTTAACAGAAGTTTAAAAAGTGAATTGCAAAAGAGATGTTTACTAAGACTTTATATTTTTCCTGCTTGATTCTATTAATAAGTTGTTTTATAAAGAACAATTTTAATAAAGATATGTATTTAAGCAAATACTAAAATACATATCTTTGTTTTATGGGAAAACAGATATGTATCCGATTGGAAGCAGACGCAAGACAGATAATGGACTGTAGGTCTTCAATAGCGGAGTTGGACAGTTCTTTAAGTTTTGTTTCCGAAGTCTTAAACTTGGCAGGAAATAAGGTTAGACTTCAAATTCTCTTTTTGCTCCAAAGGGAAGAAAGACTATGCGTTTGTGATTTGAGCGATATACTTCAAATGAACGTATCGGCAATTTCACAACACCTTAGAAAGCTAAAGGATAGAGATTTGGTCTACGCCACAAAAGAAGCTCAGACGATTTTTTATGCGCTTAACAAGGACAAGTTGACGACATTGAGTCCAATTCTCAATTTATTGAAAAAGGAAAGTATAGTGTTATGATTGGAAATAAAAAATTGATTGGTACGTCGGTTCTAACTGCTCTTGCTGCATCTATATGTTGTATTACACCTGTACTTGCAGTATTGGCAGGAACTACTGGTTTAGCCTCTACCTTTTCATGGATAGAACCTTTTAGACCTTATTTGATTGGCTTTACGGTTTTGGTGCTAGCATTTGCATGGTATCAAAAATTCAAGCCCAAAACCCAAGCGAAAATTGATTGCGAATGTGATGACGAAAAATCGAATTTTATCAACTCCAAGGTTTTTTTGTTTTTGATAACCCTATTCGCCGGAGCCATGTTGGCATTTCCATCCTACTCCCATATTCTTTATTCCAGTCCAGGTTCAAGTAAGCAAATCGTTTACGTGGAGCAATCGAACATTAAAGAAATCAGGGTAACTATTGAAGGAATGACCTGTACGGGTTGCGAAGCACATATCGAAAGTGAGGTAAATAAACTTGACGGCATACTAAAAGTCAATGCAGATTACGAAGCGGCGAATACAATCGTAAAATATGATGAAACCAAGGTCGACCTTCAAAAGATAGAAACTGCCATATTAAGTACTGGATACAAAATAGTCAAATAATGGAAGTACAGTTAGAATCTACGATTATATGCCCCGAATGTGGACATAAGGCGAAAGAGGAAATGCCCACAACGGTATGCCAGTTTTTCTATGAATGCGAAAATTGTAAAACATTACTTAAGCCCAAAGAAGGCGATTGTTGTGTTTATTGTTCCTATGGAACTGTTGCTTGCCCACCAATTCAGGAAAATAAAAGTTGCTGTTAATTAGCATGAAGAAAACAATATTTATTATTCCTAAAATGGACTGTCCGTCAGAGGAAAACCTAATCCGAATGAAACTCGACGGAATTTCAAGCATTGCGAATTTGGACTTTGACATTGCTAACCGAAAATTAACTGTTTTTCATAGCGGAGAAATCGACCAAATCGAAAAGTCTGTTACTGAGCTGAATTTAGGCGGAAAGAAAATCTCTACAGAGCAGACCGACCAAACGGAATTTAAAGAAAATACAAACCAAAAAAAGCTACTTTGGTCTGTACTTATAATCAATTTTGCTTTTTTCATCATCGAAATGACAACAGGTCTGGTTTCAAAATCTATGGGGCTTGTTGCCGATAGTTTGGATATGCTTGCAGACAGTTTCGTTTATGGGATTAGTTTATTTGCGGTTGGCGGAACTCTGATTAAGAAAAAGCGGATTGCAAAACTTGCCGGTTATTTTCAAATCATACTTGCGATTATGGGGTTTGTAGAAGTTTTAAGGAGATTTTTCGGAGACGAGAAACTTCCTGATTTCTCAACAATGATTATCGTTTCGATTTTTGCTCTTATCGCAAACGGAATTTGTCTTTATATTTTACAAAAATCAAAAAGCAAAGAAGAGGCGCATATGAAAGCAAGTATGATTTTTACTTCAAATGACGTTATTATCAATGTGGGAGTAATAATCGCTGGCCTTTTGGTAAATTGGTTGAGTTCGAACAAACCTGATTTGATAATAGGTACAATCGTTTTTGCTTTGGTAATACAAGGTGCGTTTCGAATACTGAAATTGAGTAAGTGAGCGGAAAGCAATAAGCACAAAAAGCCGACAATCCTTTTAAATCAATATTTTCAATATCCTTTATTCCGCACCTATTCAAAATCAAGCACACAACTAGAATCTAAACATCTGTAATCAGGGTCATATTTCATTAGATAACGGTTTACTTATAAACCCCAAGCACCTACGGAAGTCTGGCAAACCTTCCACTCCAACCCTCCCCTTGCTAACACGCTTCGCCGGTCGGCTCGGGAAGTCTTTCCGCTCCAGTTTTGCCAGACATCCTCGGAGCCGCGCGAAAGAACAAGCGGCGAAAAAGCCGCTTAACCTTTCCTCCCCTACCCACAATAAGTTATCTTAAATTATATGGAATCTTCAACCTGTTTTATTGTAGTCCTCCATATTGCACATTGAAACATCCAAGTACTAAATAATCATTTATGGTCTCTTCTATCCCAAAAACCCATCAGTATATCTATGATTCACTTCATTACCCACATAAAATAGTAACTTAGAAGTATGCCTGATTTCATTAAATATCTCCTATTGGCATCCTTCGCATATGTTTACGTGCGATTGCTAATTCCGTATGTTGGTTTCTTTGCCCGTTATATGTTCAATGAATCCACACAATGGGATAAATACATTGAAAAACCAAGATTGGTTTTTTATGGAATTGGGTTACTATTGATGCATGGAAGTTATTCAGCATTGGTCGATACGAGTCAAACTCAACTAACATCGCTTTTATATCCTCTTAATTGGTTCATTTTTTTAAGTGGTATAATGCTGTCACAAATTACATGGACTAAAAAATTCAGAAATGTTTTTATCCCAAAAATTCAAGAAAAACTTAAAAAGAAGAACAACTTTAGCCTTTCAGCTACAAATGACCAACTGAAAGAACTGTATCGTGGATTGGTTAACTACGATATGATACTAACAGAGAAAACGGATAAAGATGATTTTATCAAAGTTTTTAAGGAGGATTGGTATTCTCACCAATCTAAAATACATTTCAAACTTGACGCTCCAAGCTGTCGGGAGTTCTACGAATTGCTTAAAGTCACCTTCCCGAAAAACACAATGAGCGTTATCGACTTTTTCAAAAGGTCGGACACTATCCACAGGGAAGATGGCAAGCCTTATAAATACTCTACGGTAAAAGATGCCAAATCGAGAACGCCGATTTCTAAAAAAAGTGAAGAACTCAAAACCATCTTTTCTCGCCTTTAGCTTCGTTTGCTTGCATTTTTCCTAATTCCGTGTGCATTGCATGAATTGCACACATTTCCCTTTACTTCCTATACTAGTTTAGCACCAGAATTCTAATAATAAGAACAAAAGCTTTTGTGCATTGTTTAATCCAAAATTTGAAGGAAATGGACTATCTGGAATTAGAAGAACGACTCGACCGCATCGAACGCTTATTAGTGGCGAATAAAGAAGTGCTCACATTTGAGGAAGCTTGTGAATACACAGGTATATCACGGAGCTACCTCTATAAGTTAACTGCAGCAAGGGAAATCCCCCACTCCAAACCCAACGGTAAAATGCTGTTTTTTGAGAAGGCCAAACTTAATATTTGGTTACTGCAAAATCGTAGAAAATCAAAAACTGAAATTGAGAAAGAAGCATTGGAATACACCTTTAAAAATAGACAGGTTTAGATTTGTAAATGACTTTATAAATCATATTGAAATACGCTTTCCAAACTAAATATTTAAATGAAAATACATGATTAAATTTTTATGGATAGGGAGAAGTAAGAAAAATGAAAACAGTACTAATAATTACATCTGAGTGAGAATTCAAGATGTGTCATTGTCATGACAAATCTTGCTTTTGCTCCCGAAGGTCGCAAAAGGATAGGAACTGGTAATCGAGTTTTCGATATGTGATTTAGCAAAAAGTATTTTGATGAATAAAGATTTAAAAATCTAGAATGAAAAAGGAGTTTGTACAATTTCGATGTTCTATTTATGAGAAGAAGCTCTTAAAAATTAAGGCCAAAAAGAGTGGGCTTTCCATAAGTGAATATTGTCGTCGTGCTGCTTTTGACCATAGGATTGTTGAACGCTTTTCCGATGAACAAATCAATGTTTACAAATTACTGGTTCAGTATCAGGTCAATTTTAAACGTATTGGAAATATGTACAAAAAACGGAATCCAAAATTATCAGAAGAGGTTGTGCAATTAGCGAATGAAATACGGAAACATCTTTACAACTTTAAGAAATGATAGGCATGGGGAAATCCATATCGCATACAGGTGCTTCCATGGGCTATGGATGGGATGAGGAAAAAGAGGCCGAAGTAATCTATCAAGAACATTTGGCGGGCGACAACCCAAAAGAGATTACCCAAGAGTTCAAAATAATTCAAACACAGAACCAGAGATGTAAAAAGAATACTATGAGTTTTGTGCTTAGCCCTACCATAAAAGATGGTCAACAATTGAAGGACAAACAACTTACAGAAATCACACAGCGGTTTGTAAAAGAAATGAAATTACAAGAACGACAAGCGATTGCATTTGTGCATCGGGATAAAGGTCATTTGCACATTCATTTATACGTGAACCGTATCGGTTTTGATGGCAAGGCTTACAAAGACAACTTTATAGGTAAAAGAAGCCAACAGGCCGCAGAAAAAGTGGCGCAGCAAATGGGATTAACCACAGTTAGAGAAGTGCAGCAAGAGAGATTGAATGAAATTCAAAGTATACGGCAAGAAATAAAACAAGTAAATGAAAAGGTTCTAACCGAAATGAAACCTAAAGATTTTGACCAATATATCAAATACATGAAACAAAGAAATGTGGAAGTTATTCCAAGCATCAACAAATCAAAAAGGTTACAGGGCTTTCGCTTTGAATACAAAGGTCAAAATCTAAAGGGAAGTGAAGTACACCGCGCCATGTCTATGGCAAGAATCGCAGAGCGAATTGGTTTTGATAAAACTGCTTCCCAAAAGATAGTGAAGGACAATAGACTAGAATTATTAGGCAAGACTGTTGGGATATCGCCCAACATAGCGGCCACTATTGCCAAACGGGTTATCAAGATGACCGTCAAGAAAACAATTGGTTTAGGAATGGAAATATAAGATTATGGCAAAATTAGATGAAATAGCAGAATTGCTAACGGAAGAAATCAAAGGCTTCGAAAACTCGGTCAACCGAATGGAAAAATTGAAAGCCTTTTTGATGTCCTATAGAGTACAAGCGGATACCTCACATATCGACTTTATTCTAAAAGAATATAACGACTATCAAAAGAAAGCGGTTGAAGACCAACACAAACTGATGGCGAACGTGGTTTACTACATTAAAAAATCAATGACAATTCCGAAATGGGCAGTCAAATTGTTCGTGGGGTTAGTGGTCTGCGTAATTTTGGTGCTAGGATTCTCCATTTATAAAGTCTCCCGAATCTCTAAAATTGAGCAGGAAGCTTATGGACAGGGAGAAGAAAAAGCGGTTGCGCATTTCAGGGCTTTCTTCGAGGCCAGCCCAGAGGCCAGCGAACTCTATCAAGAATGGCGAGAACCCCAAAGCAAAAAGTAGGGTGCGCCCTATCCGGTTTTTGCTTTACGTTTATCTGCCGGAACACTACAAAAACCGGACAGGATCCACGCGCAAAGTTTTGGGTAAGATTTGGGGGCTTTTGTGTGTCCCAAGAATTGTTCATTTTATAGAACTATAAAAAATAGAAATACTATCTTTAAAGAACTGTACTATTGCTTTTCATAGGACACGTTGTTGGCAACTGGCTTTATTCTTCTTTTCTCGCAATCATCATTTTTCCTAATCGTCCTTTAAAAGAACTTG
The DNA here is from genome assembly GCA_947500435.1 of uncultured Flavobacteriaceae bacterium. Lineage (GTDB taxonomy): Bacteria > Bacteroidota > Bacteroidia > Flavobacteriales > Flavobacteriaceae > Maribacter_C. The sequence continues at coordinate 282,400 of CANMRV010000005.1, read as the reverse complement.
AGCTTAATTCGTTGAAGATTACGACAGGAAATTGTTTTTCTGGATAACAACCTTTCCAAAATGTGTTCAGTACTTCGAAACATTGCTTGTCAATCATTAAATCACATTTGCCTTTCCATTCTTCTAAACTGATTTTAAGACTGCCTTGTTCTGGTGATGAATGAACATATTGGTTTCTTAATTCGACACATTCATTTATATAATTCTCAATTATTGGGTTTTCCGTATCCAATTCCGTTCCGCTTAATATTCGCGAGTATTCTTTAAACTTTCCTCTTATTGATAGATATGATTTAAATCCGTTCGCTCTAATTGACTTAATTCCTTTTAATTTATTCCTTTCCGATTCATCTGTGCCTTTTCCTTTCAGATATGCATCATAACCTACAGAGTTGATAAAACTTTCAACGAAAAAAATGAAGTTGATAAATGCCTCTCTAAAACTCCTAAACATCATTTCTTCTTTTGATTGTATTCTCTTCATTTCAGTTGAAGGCAAATTATGTGATTCGGAATAAGATGTTGGACTTTTTCTATTGTTGAAATAGTCGAAGCCTTCATTGTAAAAATAGCTTGCAGAATATAGGAAGTCCAAACAATCTACTCTATATCGGTTAAGATGTTTTTCTGGGTAGCCGTGAAAACGGTCGTGAAACAGATAACCATTTTCGAGCACACCATTAATTTCCATAATCTCACTTAAGTCTTTAATCGAAATGCCATCTTCATAAAATGCAGGATGATTATGCATATATTCTGCAATCTTTTCATCATTACATTTTTGGTTCCATTGCAAATAAGATTTAGCTTTTTCTACAATTTCTTTAGTTTTTGAAATCCGCTGAATTATCACAGAATAATCACCATCCCATTTTTCAGGGCTTGCCATATTGTGAATTTGCTCGATGTTTTCATTTCCATAATCAAAATCAGAAATAAATTCCTTTTCAAGAAAACCTCTTGTCAAAAAACAATAGAATTGAAGCAGTGCAGTTTGAACACTCAGTTCTTTATGTAGTTTGTAATGCATCTTTTTCAGCTTGTTGCCAACGGTCTTGGAATACGTGTATGATTAGTTGCGGACTTTTCCAACGGAAAATGTCTGCCTAAGACTAAAGATAATTGATTGCAGGAATTTCCAAGTGGAAATTCCGCCCGCAATTAATTATACACCGCTTGAGCAAAGTTATTTTACCAAATATCATTTATATTTTCACCTAACACCCAAGCAAGAATCATTTTGCTAATACCAAAATAGTCTCTAAAGTCCTCATGGTCTACATATGGGTTCCATTCGGCTCCCCATCTTGGTTGAGGATGAACTAAGGAAATTCTTGTAAAGTAACCTTCCTCTATAAACTCATAAGTACCCTCTCCTTGAGGCAAAAAGTTCAACTTGTTTTTAAATACGTCTCTCAAAAGTTCTCTATTCAATTTTGTTGAACTATCCCCATATTTTCTTTGTAGTAGATGTAAACTTCCTTCAAGTGCTAGAAATGCATTTAAAATAGCCTCTTCTTGGAATAAAAGGTTTCTTCTATTCATTAATGCTTTTAATAAATAATTACTGGTTCGCATTAATAAATGGTCTCTAATACTGAAGGAATCAAATATTTTATTGAATCCCGATTCCTTCACATCAAATTTAGAGTAACTATAGGTCGAGATATCAGGTCTTGGATTCCTATTAAATATATTCCCATCAGGTTGAACAAAAACATTTTTAATGTCCAACCACCTATTAAGGAAATCGAAGAGTCGCTCATCTGGTACATCCTTAACGTCTTCATAGTTTAATGAAATTGTGTCATAAGGATTAAAATATGGAAATAATCGAGTTCCGGAAATAGATAATATCAATGACGTAGCAAATTTTAATTCAGTCCGACTTATCCAGTAAATAGAGGAGTCATTTGAATATTCTTTTTCAGAATTAATTCTATTAACTGTAACGATGCTTGGTCTAGAATTATAGTTTTTGTACCAAACTTTGCCTCTTTTTATATCAATATTTGGGTAAAGTCCATTATTCCCAAGAACTCTGAATTTAAGTTCTTCTTTTGACTTTCTTTTTGGAAATAATTTCAAAAAATCTGTGAAGTCTTCATTGAATGTTTTTCGGTCGTCAATCGTAAAAAAAGCGGAACTATGAATGCTAAAAATTAGTTCTTTTAAAATCTCAGGTTTTCCGAACAATTTTTTGGTGTCATCCTGAATTGGTACACCAATTTTCTCAAAAATCTGTAATATATATTTTTCCGAATCAGAATGCGATATTGACTTTTTTTGTTTCGCGTTATCCTTAATATCAGATAAAAGTTCAATTACTTGTTTTCTTTTCCAAAAGTCAATCATTAAGTTTCATCTAATTTTGCACAATGGTCTCGGCTATGATTTGTGGCGGCGTTGGAAATCGTTAGATTTCCAGCCGTGGCAAATCCAGCTATTGTTTGTTTTTAGGTTTCAAGTTAACAAATTGCAGCTATAAATTATAGCCCATGTTAGGCGCAGTTCTATGCTGAATTTTGGGCAATCCTTTGTGCTATTGCTTTGTCCAGTAGTCCTTTTACTAGAGGTTCTAAATTCTTATTTCGCACTCTTGCTGCAAAATTTAAAGCTCCAATCTTAATAAAGACTTTGCCCATTACTTCATCTCCAAAGCTACTTGAAATGACAGGAACCCCACGCCAATCTATCACCAATGGAATATCTGGTTTAGCGTTCAATAGGTTAAGGATTTTATGTCTTATCTGATATCCTGACCGTCTTGAACCAAAACCGGTCGATTCATCTTTCATGTTTAAGAGCATGCAATCCTTATCTTCCAACTCGTATTGATTATCGATTATATCTGATGGTATATATTTATATCCAGTTCCAAAATCCAAAGCTTCGGCGATTGAGAAATCTTTTTTAATTCTTATCTGTCCACAAACAATAGTTCCCTTGTAATTTCCAGATTTCAGAGGTTGATTAGTAGTTTCTTTTGATGTTACAATTAGCCTTCCCGAACCACTTGTAATGTCAAAAGAGCCACCAGTTAAGGTTGATACCCTTAAAGTTCCAGCTAGTCCATTTCCTTGCCCAAATTTTGGATTTCTTGTAACACCTACTTTTATAGCTTCACCAATTGCCTGTAAGTCAGTTCGTAGTGTTGGATGTCCTTCTTGCATTGAATTTAAAATACCTCTACCGCCATCAGCGACCGCAAAGGCAATAGTCCTGTTTTTTGGGTACGTACTGGCTTGTACGATTCCTCCATAGTATGAATTAGCATGATTAAGAACGTTATCTGTTATTTCATTTATTGACCATTCAAGTCCAGATATTATGTCTTTCGGCACCTGCATGCTTCTTAAAACAACATCCATAAAATCATCCACTACCTGTTTCTGTTGATTGGGATCTGTAAAAAAACGCGTAACTAAATGTCTGTCATGAGTTGATTCCGATTTTTCAAATTGAGATGGAGATAAAAAATGGGCCCAGTTCACTGAGCGAAAAAGTTTTCTGGTGTCATTGTCTTGAGGCAATTTGACATAGACAGATTTTTTTTCTTTTCTCAATTGATGTAATGATGAAATAATTGGCAACATGCCACTTGGGTAAGCGTAGTGTACTTTGGAGAAATCCACTGTTAAATGTTCCTGCCCATCTTGTTTGAATTTTTCTAATGCTGTTGAAAAATCCTTTACATTATAGGCATTGATTTTTCCCGTCAAATCGATTGTGGCGTCCTTTACTCTGTAGTATGTTGTTTTCTTTCTGGGGTATCTCCGCATTATTTATTTAATTGTGTCTAACGGTTTGGCTAAACTGCGTTTCTATGCAGTTTAGGTTGTGTAGCTGCTTTATTTATTTTTTTTCAATTTTGGCTTTACAAAAGGCCTTGCTCCTTGTTTTAATTTTTTAGTAGAGGGGTCGACATCTCGAAATAATTCATCTTTCCATTCTATATTAGAAAGCATTGGGGTAGGCTGAATTTCCATTCCGTGTAAAAAGTAACGGTCATCTTTTATTATCCCAATACTCTTTGCAGGCATTTTTGTATATAACGCACCGAGCTGTGGAGGTCCTCCAGAAAGCTTATCGTCTCCTGAGTTAATCGAATCACAAAACGCTGAAAAGAACGACCGACTTGTGCCCCCTACATCTGATTTTTGCCAACTCCTTCCATGATTTTTAGCACTTGATGCTCCAGAACCAAGTGAAATAATAAGGCCTGTTTCATTCGGTAAATCAATCTTATTAGTACACCATTCATTGGTCTTTGCTTTGTAAGAAACATGCCATAATAAAAACGCGGTTTCAGGCCAAGGATGAGATCTGTATGCATGTACAATTGAAAAGTCCATCGTTGGATTGTTCTGACTTTCTTTATAAGAGGACTTTATTGCTTGGAATATGCGTTCGTGCTTTTCATCAGGAGTTTGTTCATCCTCAAACATAATTTCATTATCTATTGCTGTAATTATTTGACCAAGGACAAGACTTGGAAAAACAACAGCACCGCAATACCCAAAAACATGTGGCTTTTTTTGTGAGCTAAAAACCTTTCTACCAGCATCCCAGCGCACCGATTCAGAACCCCAAGTGAGGCGACTATCTGAAACCATATATATAGCCCTAGGAAGCTCTGGTTTTTCACCTGTATTACTGTATGTAACCCAAGATGCTAAAGTTGTCATTTTTACCTTTTTGTATTGTTAATTGTATTGAGTTTTTCAAGCTGAATTAACAGAACATATCGAGGTTAATAGTATTGAGCATTTTGCTTTTATTTTTCTATCGCAGCTAACGCGGGAATATGATCATTGATCATATATCTAATATACGTACAAAAAAGTATGCAATTAAGTCTTTAGATGTATCCAACTATAAAAGACCCCGTAAAATGGCCGTTAGATGAATCAGTTGGCGAAAATGGTAAGAGTACCAAAAAACGTTCGTGGCTGTTGCAGAAGTGGTCTTTGAACAAGAATTCGACTGAAGAGGGTAGTTTTTATTGGGCCTTTATGGGAATCGGTCTCGATTGGATTTGACCAGTGAAAAACGGTCATGCAGTCTTTTAAGGTGTCCGTGATGGTACTCAAAATGCCAATGAAGGGTCTCCCTCCCCCTTTCCTAAGGTACTTTTTCAGGTTGAATGCGATTGCTGCCATGAGCATGACCTTGTGGGCACCGGCCTTGCCGAGCACTCCTATTTTTCTTAGACCGTAGAACTGGGTCAGGCTGCCGAATACGGGCTCCACCGTACTTTGCCTCAGCTTTTTCATCCGTTTGCCCTTTTCGCTGTGCTGTCTGGCGTAGGCCCTCAAATATTGTTCGTCATAAATCGTTCTGATTATCTTTTTGCATTTTGTTTTCGGCACACATTGGGGTTTCATGGGGCAGGCCTTGCAATCCTTCGGTGACGCCCAGTAGTTTTTGAGCACGGACCCATCCTTGTTGGTGCGGAATCCCTTGAAGGGAAGCGGCCTTCCCATCGGGCAACTGTACTCGTCCCTTTCCCTGTCGTAGGGAAAGCCTTTTATCTCGGGTTTGTACTTCCCGAAGACGGGTATCCATCCGGTGACCTTCCCCTGTTCGAGAAAGTCGTAGTTGGCCCCGTTGGAATACCCTGCGTCAGCCAAAAGATCGGTCATCACAAGCCCGTTCTTCCCCAAACGGCCCTGGACCCGAAGGCCTATACCCTTCAGGTACTGGCTGTCCCTGCCGTCGGCAAAGTCCGCCTGGATATGCGAGATGACCCCTTCAGCGGTATCCACCGCCATACTGCAATGGTAGTTCAATTTTCTGGCCTTGCCGGGCTTGAACGATATACGCGCATCGGGATCATAGGGGTTATAGTGCGTTTTATTGCTAAGTAAGCGTGCTTTTTTATGGGATGCGCCGGCAAGGCGTACCGGACTGTCCCTCAGATTTTGGTGGTGCTTCTCCATGCGCTTCAGCTCATGCTCGGGAGCGGTGATATGTGCAGGGGAAACCGTTCCCACATGCTTTTTCGTAGTTTCCCCGTTCTCTTCCGACACTTTCTTCAAATGGCTCTTCATCGGGGTGGCGGGCATTTTCGGGACTACGCTTTCCATGGACGCGTTCGCCTTTATCGGGGCCGAGTCCACTGCCTGGGTATGGCCGGATACCATCCCGCTGTCCACGCACAGGGCGAATACCTTGTTGAACAAGGTCAAGAACAGGGATTCCGGGTAGAGCTGCCTTGTCCTGCTGATCGTCGAGTGCCACGGTAGCTCCTCGTCAAGGTCATAGCCCAAAAAATAGAGCACGTCCATCCGCATGCTACAGTGTTCGACCAGTTTTCGGTCGGAGGTGATGTTCTCAAGATATCCGGTGATCAACAGCTTGAAGAAGACCACGGGGTCGATGGACGGGTTGCCCGTGCTGCCATATAGTTCCTTTGTATCCTTGTAGATAAAACTCAGGTCGAGCGTTTCGCGGAGCCTTCTATAAAGGTTGTCCTTGGGAACACGGTCCGACAGCCTGAAGCTGAGGAACAGTTTTTCGGTGTAGTTCTTTCTGCCTTGCATACCATAAGTTACCGATTTCCCAACCCTTATGAAAGCAAGTTTTGATGAATATCAGAGTTGTGCAACGGCCACGTTCGTTTTAATGGACTACAAGATATTACTGCTTTGGAGTTTTGATGAGTGCGGATTTAAAGAACTAACTTTTTTTAAATCGTAATCAAATTTTATTTTAAATGTATTGATTGCGCCAGACTCTCCAAGAGTCACTAAAACATTCTACCTGACAAAACTATTTATTTAACGGTTTTGTTCTATTAAGGTTTTTTACTTGCAAAGCATCCGAGATATAAAATGAATATTATGAACCCGTATTTGAAACAATCTATCTTTTTGAAGGGTCAACTCCCTTGTATTTATGAAGTTTATCTTGAAATTTAGCCATGTCCACAGGCTTTAAAACTTTGATATCGGAAGGCGGATATTTTTCCAAAAGTTCCTTAGGCCTAGCTGGTCTTTTTTCAAATCCGCCCCCACAGTTGGGGCATACATTCATTAAAATAACATCCACACACGCCTTGCAAAAGGTACAGTCAAACGTACAAATCATTGCCTCCTTACTGCCATTCGGTAAGGGTTTATCACAGTTTTCGCAATTTAGTCTTAGTTCCATAATTCAGTTGAGTATTTATATCTTTAGTGAAATAGTTGCTTCTTCAAGCTCGGTATCGTATACTAGCAGCCCTTGATTTTGCTCGTCAAGCTGAGCCATCAATTCCCCCTTTCTATTCCATACAGCGCTTTTCCCATTACTCAGAAAATTATCACAAAAGCCTACACAGTTTGCCATGAGTATCGGGATGTTAAACTCCTTGGCAATCGAAGGAAAATGTACATAGGCTTTTTGGGTTCCCCTATCGGGCTTAGCTACACTTGCGATGTAGATATCCGCCTTGTTTTCTATGGCTTTAATAAAATGTTCCCGTTGTAAGGTCTCGTAACAAATTCCAAAAGCGATTTTCTTTTCTTTTATGGTCAAAAAAACTTGATCGGTACCACTAACAAAATAGGGTAATTCGTCATCATGTAGTAGTTGTTTTGAGTACGCTAACCGTTCTTTACGGGGTTGAAATAACAGCATACTAATGTTGATACCATCTTTAGCTTGTGTTGGCATCCCTATGCCTATTGTAATCTTCTCTGTATCGGCTATTTCTTGAAAGGGGTTGAATCTTTCATCTTCTATAGTACATACAAGTTTTTCCGCTAATTCTGGTTCATAACCCGTGATGGATAGTTCAGGAAATACTATCAAATCAGGCTTTAAGGGTAGGGCACATTTAATAAGGCCTAGATGGTTCTCAATATTAAGGGAAATAGCCCCTTTTTTAGAGGAAGTCTGTACAATGCATATTCGCATCTTTTAAAATTTATATACTCGATATGTATGTTAAATATGTGTGTTATATTATTGCTTTTTGAAAAAAACATACTTCTCCTCTTTGGTAATGTTCCGGTAATCCATTCGTATCCTGCAACTTTTTGGCTCCTAAAAATTCAAACCCAAGCTTTTCATAATGATTAATTAAGCCTTTGTTTAGACCAACAGTGTCCATTCGGAGGTATGTTAAACCTTTAGTTTTTCCAAACTCGTTTGCCCAATCAACTAGTTTCTTAACGAGACTTCTTCCCCTAAATTCAGGATTTGTAGCAATCCTATGGATATATAGCGAAGGTTCATTGCTTTTAGCTCCCCAAATCAATTCGTCATTGAGCGTTGTGGCCCATATACACGCAATTTCATCATCAATCAATAACTTCCATTGTCTGTTTTCCGCTATTTCATTCTGTATCAGTTCTTTCGGAAATTCAGGCCAATGCACTTGATTTTTCGACCTCATATAGCTAGTGGCTAATCTATATAAATCAAATATTTTTGGGACATCCGCAAGTTCACTATTTTCTATTTTCATTAGTTTTTATATTGCCGCTAACACGCACTTAGGTATCGAAAGTTAACTTGGTTAGTGTTTGTACTTATAACTCCTCCAAAATGGATGTTCCTTTTGATTTATCCCCAGAGGTCCATTCCCATGTTTCATAGAGGCGTATTTTCCCATTCTCCATAATTTTAGGTTTTGAAAAACAAATTCCAGTCATCAATTCCCCTTTGGTATTCACCTGATGATAGTGCATTTCTATGGTTCCATCGTCGCTTACTAAGCCTATAAGATGACCTTTTTTAATTTGTCCGCCTTCGTATTCGGCTGTCAGTATATTTCCGCTTTGGCGGTACTCAAAAATAGTTTCTGCAGAGGTTTCCCCGTTTTCGGTATTTTGAACGGGTCTGAATCTTTTCTTATCGTAATTCATACTTAAAGTTATTAAAACTCCCTAAATATGTCATTTTTCAACGTCTTCCATTCTTCTTGGATAATGCTGTAGTACACATCGTTCCGGCTTTGTCCGTCAGCATCAATATAATTGTTTCTAAAAACCCCTTCCTTAGTTGCACCAAGTTTTTCAATGGCACGCTGCGACCGTATATTTTCTTGGTCCGCACTAAATTGTATGCGTCGAAATCCTATTTGCTCAAACCCAAATTTCAATAATTCGTACTTGCAGGCTTTGTTTAGTCCCGTTCCATGGAAATCCGTTCCATACCACGTCCACCCGATTTCGCATTTTTGACTTGCTTCATTCAGATAGCCATATCGGGTACTGCCTGCGACTGTATCAGTCGCCTTATCGATGATAATAAAGGGATAACAGTTACCTTTATTTTTATCGGAAAGGGTATTTGTTATGTAGTTTTCAAAATCCGACTCCGTTTGCATCTTCATGCCCATAAACTTCCAAATCTCCTTTTTAAAGATGATGTGGTTAAGCTCCTTATTTCGTGCATGCTCAAAAGGTAGGAGTAACACCTGGTCGTTTTGGAGCTGTAGCTTTGCGTTTAGAATTTTGATGTTCATTTTTGTCGGATCTACTAATTATTTAATTTACTTATATTCTTAACGCGCCTTTTAATACGATTTGAGCTTCACTCTTTATCAATAATTTAGTGTCGCTAATGAGTTCTACTTCCATAAACCCGGTCCTTTCAGAGCATTGAAATGAGTTCATTTTCTTTTTGTTCAGTTTACTACTCCAATATTTGGCAAGGAACGTATGGGTGCCTCCGGTTACAGGGTCTTCATTTGTTCCGCTCCAAGGCCAAAAATATCGTGACTCAAAATCAAAATTAATTCTTTGGGATATTGCGGTTACCAACACCCCGTTTATTGCGTTGTGGGATTGTTTTAATCTTTCAAAGTTTGGAGATAGATTCTTCAAAACTTCACTACTCTCAATTTCAAGGAGTAAGATTTTTGTTTCTTGATTAAACGCGCTATTTACGATTGTTTCAATCCCAAGAGCTTTCAATAACTCATCTGGTGCATTTTGAGGTGTCGTTTCATAAATGGGGAATTCCATTTCAATTTTAGAGCCATATTTCCTAATCATTAAATCCAGATTCTGAATATTCTTAAAGTGAATTGTATCCATTGTAGGATTATTTTCAAAAAGAACTTTTGAAGTAGCTAGTGTTGCGTGTCCGCATAACGGTATTTCCATAACTGGAGAAAAATACCGTATGGCATAGGCATCTTGATGATTAATTTTACGTATAAATGCCGTTTCCGATAGCCCTAATTCCTTGGCAATAGATTGCATTTGCGTATCCGACAAGGTTTCATGTAAAATACAAACGCCCGCTGGATTTCCTTTGAAAGGCTCATCAGTAAAAGCGTCAACGATATAGGTTTCTATGTTGTTCTTCATTTTTATGTTTGTTATCTGGCTTTATTTCCAGCGCTGTAATTCTAGTATGTTTCCTTCAGGGTCTCTCGTGTAGACAAAAGTGATTTCTCCTACGCCCGCCACTTCTTTCCTAGTAATTTCTCCTAAAGTTTGCCCACCATTTTTAATAACACTGTTCAGTATTTCTTGGACGTCTTCAACCTCAAAAGCAATATGTCCGAAGCCTCTTTTATTGGGTGGTACAACATCTTGTGCTATTAGATTTTCATATTGGTAGATTTCCAGCGTTGGTCCGTTTTCTCCATATCCGGGAAGTAGGAGATGAGCGCCTTCCAAACTGACGTTTTTTAAACCTGTGCCACTGTCCATCGATGCTCCCGATTGTTTCCTGGTGGGAGGGACTAGTTTACAATCGAAGGTTTTCACGTAAAAATCCACAAGCGCTTTCCAGTTGGTGCTTACAATATTGGTATGGGCAAATCTCATCAGTATAGCATTAAATAGTGTCTAAATCAGAAACTGTAAGGTCGTTGTTCATGTTTCCAGTGTTCAATGTCGAAGCCGGTTCAAAAAGCATTACATGAACTTCCTCTGGGGCGTAGGGTTTATGTGGCACCCCTTTTGGAATCACCACAAACTCCCCGGCATGTAAGTGCAGTGTCTTGTTCTTTAGTTCGATATATAATTCTCCAGCGATGACATAGAACAATTCATCTTCCTTATCATGCTGATGCATGACGAATTCTCCCTTGAACTTGGCCACCTTTACCAACTGGCTGTTAAGCTCACCAACTATCTTAGGTGACCAGTACTCGTTAAAGCTGCCGAGTTTAGCCGCTAGGTTTACTTTTTCAATTTTCATCTTATGAGCATTTAAAGCTGTTCATGAACTGTTGTTTTCGGAGCATGCCCGATTTTAAAATTACAGGAGTTGGCAATAAAGCACATGGTATTCGCTTCTTCATGAAGTTCATTGGCTTTAGCAATCATTGTTTCATCCTTCACTTTCACGTAGGGGTGTAGCGTAACTGCTGTGAAACGTCCACTTCCATTCTCATCTTCCTCCATAATGCCTTCGGCAGTATCATGGTACTCCATAACAACAACATTATGCACGGAACATAAATGCAAATACCAAAGCATATGACAGGCGGATAGGGACGAAAGGAAAAGCTCTTCGGGATTGTATCGGGACGTATCCCCTAAAAATGAAGGATCGGACGAGCCCAAGATGGGGTGTAGCTTTCCTTTCATGGTAATCTCATGGTTCCGACTGTAGGAACGATAGCTCTCCGTGCCCTTAGCAGTGTTGCCCGTCCATTCCAGAGTGGTTTTGTACTGATGTTTTTTCATTTTTTGTCACTTGAAAGTTCGTTTGCAATACGCTCACCAAAGGATGCCTTTTCAAGATTGATTTCCAGTTGTTCCAGATGCTTCATGATTTCGGTATTTTCATTCAGAAGCTCTAACGTCACCTTTTTTCCTATTTCCCATATTTGAGTAAACAGAGGAAGACTATCTTCTGCTTTTTGGGTGAGTTTGAATATGGTCCTTCTTTTATCAATGACGTCTTTTTCACTTTTAAGATACCCTTTGTTGATCATTTTATTTGTCATGGTCATAACAGACTGATGGGTGAATTTTAACCTTTTAGCGATTTCCATGACAGAGACATTGGGCTGATTATTTACAATCCACAATACTAGATACCAATTAGGTTCTGTATCCATGTCAAGATCACGGTACATGGCACGTAAACTATGGGACATTTTATCACTAATGCGTTTTAACCTCGTATCAAGGTTGGCGTAGCCTAATTGTTTTACTAAATCGTTGTCCATTGCTTTAATGCTTATGCAATTATACAAAATACGCAGTTAACTGCATAAAATTACTATAAAATATTTTGGAATTTGAATTTAAGAGAATTACCGTTCTAACTTTTCCTTATCCGCAATAATTGTATCTAGTTGTTAACTAGTAGAGAGGTATATACTTTATGATTGTATCCAATAAAGGCCAATTTTATTCAAAAGTTCAGAAGTTCCAAAAACCAGCTCATTTATAGGACTACTTTATTAATTCAAAAGACTTATTCCCCGAGTGTCTCAATCGTGGTCTCTTTTAATTGTCCTGTATATTCACCTTTTTTGGGATACTTTTGCTTTCTAATTATGACAACTGTTTTCCAAAATGTAATTAAATAACCAAATATGTAATTTTTATTATATCTTTACGTTCTAAATAAACATCTCATAAAGTGCATGTAATATCATTTAAAAAGCTAAGGGAGTATTTTTCGAAAGAAACCAATGCAAAAGTGGCCTTACAAGATTGGTATAAAAAAGCAAATAAAGCTGAATGGGATAGTTTTGCCGATTTAAAGAACACTTTCAATTCAGCTGACAGCGTTGGAAATGGTAGGTTTGTTTTTAACGTCAAGGGAAATCATTACCGAGTTATTGCCATTGTACGATTTAAGTTTAAGAAAGTATTGATACGTTGGGTAGGCAATCATCGAGATTACGACAAAATAAAGAATATAGATAAGTTATAGAGGCATGGGAAAATTAATAACACACGCAGCATATGTAAAAGCGAATCTTCGCTTAGAAGAGTTGATAGATATTGTGGATGATAATACACCAACTGATGACCCTTTAGCAAAAGAGTTTCTAGAGATTACTGATATTATTGAGCAATATGAAGAAATACATTTCCCTATAGGTTTACCAACCTTACAGGAAATGATTGAGTTACGTATGTTCGAGATGGGTCTGAAACGAAAAGACTTAGCTACGCTATTAGATACAAGCGCTTCAAGAATTAGCGATTATTTAAACGGAAAAAGGGAAATCACTTTGAATGTTGCCAAAGCTTTGCATCAAAAATTGAATATTGATAGTGATATTATTCTTCAATAAAAACAGCATGGAAAACAAAATCCTAACAAAAGTAAACAAAGGTTTTCACCTATTTTCCACCTCGAACGCCCCTACCCCAATGTTTATGGGGAAAAGAAAATACTGTATCGGAAAGTAACCACCACAAAATAAACTACTACAATTCTATTACAAAATACAACTATTAACTATAAATCAAGTAGTTAATGTTAACTAATGTTAATATCTACTTTGTGTTCTTACACGTTTATTAGGTGCAAATTTGTACCTTTATTGTACCTTGAGTAAGTGAGGTACAAATTCTAGGCTTTTATCTTCTCCTTTTTGCGCTTAATTGCACTTAAATATATTTAATGATACTTAACAACCCTTATTGCATTAATTAAATGAGTAGTAGTATTAGAATACAAAGAATTTGTCAACATTGTAATAATGAGTTTACTGCTAAAACAACTGTTACCAAGTATTGTGGTGATAATTGTGCAAAACGAGCTTATAAAGAGCGTAAGAAGCAGGAACGCATTAAAGCTAGTCATAAAGAAACTAAAAGAATTCTAACAATACCCATTGAACAAATCAAAGCAAAGGAGTTTCTAACAGTTAAAGAAGTATCAAAACTTTTAAACTGCTCATTAAGAACCGTTTACTATTATATTGAAAACGGAAATATAGAAGCGGTCAATTTAGGTCAAAGATTAACAAGAGTTAAGCGTTCTGAAATTGATAAGCTATTTAACACTTAACAAAATATTTTTATTTTTTAAACATACATTATCTACACTTTCTACATTGGAAATAATAAAAGACAACGACTAAAAGACTAATGACAATCAAAGTAAAGCTAAGGCAAAAGCCCATTAGCAAAGGGCGCAAAAGCCTTTATTTAGACTTCTACCCTCCTATTCCACATCCTAAAACTGGTGATCCGACCCGTCGGGAATTTTTAGGACTTTACATTTATGATAAACCCAAAAACCCAATTCAAAAACAAGACAATGCCGAAACATTAAAAATCGGGGAGGCTATCAAACAGAAACGGGAGAATTTTCTGAACAAGCCTGAAATATACAGTCAATATGAAAAAGAGCAACTGCGAATTAAAGAATTAGGGGAATTATGCTTTTTGTCATACTTCAAAAAACTAACGGATAAAAGAAAGGGGGCAAATAGAAGTAATTGGCATTCTACTTACAAATACCTTGAAGCTTTTTCTAACGGTAAACTAAAGTTTATTGACCTAAACGAATCTATTTTAGAGGACTTCAAAGAATACTTATTAACTACCAAAAGCAATAAGAGCGACAAGGTTACACTTTCCCAAAATTCAGCCGTATCATATTTCAACAAAATAAAAGCTGCATTAAAACAAGCGTTTAAAGACGGTATCTTACAGAGCGACCTAAACGGTAAAATAAGCCCTATAAAAGCGGAAGAAACAAGACGAGAATACCTTACCCTTGAAGAACTAAATAAGTTAGTGAAAACACCATGCAATAATGAAGTAATGAAACGGGCTGCCTTATTTTCAGCTTTAACAGGGTTGAGGTTTTCCGATATTCAAAAAATGACATGGGAAGAACTGTCATACGTTGAAGGTGATGGTTACTATGTGAAGTTTACACAGCAAAAGACCAAAGGCGTTGAAGATTTACAAATTTCTGACCAAGCCTATGGTTTACTAGGAGAACCGCAAGAATCAAAATCAAGAGTTTTTGAAGGGCTTCAATACTCTGCTTACCATAATAAACATCTATTTCAATGGATTGGAGCAGCAGGAATAACAAAGGATATTACCTTTCATTGTTTCCGCCATACGTTCGCAACACTACAACTTTTTAATGGTACGGATATTTACACAGTTTCAAAAATGTTAGGACATAAAGACTTAAAGACTACACAGATTTACGCCAAAATAGTTGATGAAGCAAAACGGACTGCATCAAATAAAATTAAATTGGATATGTAATACCATTTTAGCCTAAAAGACAAATGAAACAAGAAGTAAAAGAAGATTGGGTAATAAACAATAAAAACTTATTCGGGTTGCCGAAATCTGTTGATATGGCAATTTCAGTAATTCAATATGAAATTTCAAATCAGATTAAAGGCAATAAAATACAATCTATATCGGAATACCTAACATTCGAAGCGAACCTGATTACTAAAATTAGACTTACCGATAATCTTAACATAGAGACAATTTTACAAGAACATTTGGAAATTAATTTTAATCCAATGGAGTTAAAAAAAATGAACGTCTCAATGATTCTCAGTTTCCTTCAGTTGTCCTTATTAAAGGAGTATTATGGAGAAAATTGCAATAATATTTTAACCTTCTCTAAATACCAGCTGCAATATGAAAATTTACTTTCTGAATATTTAGATTCCAACATTGATACTGATGAAGACGACTTTATTGAATCTGAATTAAAACTTTGCCAAGATTTAATTGCCGAGTTAGAAAAATCAATTTATAGTACACTTAATCCAGTAGGTGATGTAATAGATAAGCCTTGTGATTTTAAAAAAAACCTAATTAATAGCATTGATAAACGTCAAAAGTATCTTGAAGAAAAATCTACTAGTAAAGAATCAGGTTTAATATCCAAAAATTTTAATGCTGATGATTTTAGTTTTGGTGCTGACCTCCTAGTAAAACCCAAAGAAGAATTTATAACTTTCTTAGTTGAGAGGTATGGTGAAAAATATAGTAAGGATGAGTTGGATTTAATTGTCAAGAATTACTACGGTGGAAAAAAGAACAATGTTCGACTAGATGCACCAAAAAAAGTAAAAATAAACAGCTACATCAAATCAGTATACGTCTATAGTGTTTTCAAAAATTGTATGAGTGATAAAGAAAGTAGTATTTACTACAATAAGCTTATTCATTCATGGAACGAATCATGTAAACTTAATATCGAGATAAATGATCTTGGGACTATTGACCAAAACCTTTCATCAGTCTTTAGTAGTTATCTAACGAAAATTTTAGAAATCTATAGACACGCTTATGAGTATAGAGAAAATGACAGCTTAAAAAGCCTGAACATTATAGATTTAAAGGAGGCTAAATTTATTATGTTGATGAATGAGCAAACAGACCATTTTGTTCATCATTTAAAGCAACAAAAAATTATAGGTAATTACTCGGACTTAATAAAGAGAAAAGATTATGTCCTAGGTCTTTTCTATTCATTGGAAACATTTTTAGTAAATGCATCTATTAACTTCAGCAAATGCCCCTTTGTCGGGCTTTTTAAGGAATCCAAAGAGAAAATAAAAAATTGTATTTCTTTTGAAGAGATAAAGTTTTTAGCAACCTCAACAGAAAATAAACCTACTACAGAAGAACAGAAAAATTTGAAAATTGCTATTGACCTTATAGGCGAGAACAATAGTCGCACCAAGAGTATAATGTACCATCATATTCCAAATGTATTAGAAAAACATTCTTTAAATAATATAGAAGCAAAAAACATTCTATTTACCGCAAGTGGTGGTTTTCATCCTAATATTCAGACTAAGATTATACCTAAGATAATTGATTATCTAAAGGAGTTAGATTTTATACCTAAATCTTTAACCGAAACAGGACCGAAACAACAAACCGACTTTAAATTAAAAATTGAAAAGCATTTCGCTTTTTTTCAAAAAAATTGCCCGCGAAAACACAAACAAATTCTTAATGAGAATGATTTTGATAGACTTATTAAATGGACAAAATATTACTTTGAAAACGACTTTGAAGTGCCTAAAATATCAAATCCTATAGAGGTAGTAAATACAAATAAAGGTTACGTACGTTTAGCTTTTAGGTATTTATTTAAAATTTTACACAAAGAAAAAACTTACCCTGATAGCCTTTTTGAGTTTTATCAATTGGCATTTCTCCCTTTTGAACATGACAAGAGAAAACTCTTTCAAGCTGAAAAAAATAATGATGAAGTCAAAAAACTTATGGAAATCGACTACTAAAAAGTAATATCCGTAAACACGGATTTTTTCCGTAAAATAACCGTAAACCCGTTTTGGTATTTCGCAAAGTAAAACAAAACACTTTGTAAAATGACAGAACAGAATCTCACATTCGAGCAATTACCCAAAGCGGTAATTCTGCTAACAAATGAAATTAGCGAACTAAAAGGTCTGCTAATTCAAAAACAAGAACACCCTCCTACCCCATTACCCGAAAATCCAATCCATATTCAGGATGCAGCCCAATTCTTAGGGTTGAGCGTACCGACTATGTATAGTAAAGTTAGCAAAGGTGAAGTACCCGTAACCAAACGGGGGAAACGTTTATACTTTTTTCGTTCCGAACTTTTGAAATATTTGAAAGAAGGACGTAAGAAATCAAACGCAGAAATCGAAGCAGAAGCGGAAGCG
This sequence comes from uncultured Flavobacteriaceae bacterium, assembly GCA_947500435.1. Lineage (GTDB taxonomy): Bacteria > Bacteroidota > Bacteroidia > Flavobacteriales > Flavobacteriaceae > Maribacter_C. Next base: position 264,822 of record CANMRV010000005.1, on the reverse strand, counting down.
TATTTTTCGAACAATAAAAAAGGGCTGAAATAATGGAAAACCAAGACAACAGCCCGAATAAAAGACATTTTAAAGATAGCCATAATAGAACTCAATTAATAACCATATTTAACTATTTGCAAAATCATATTGCAACAGCTTCTATGGTTACCGAAGCAACTGGTATTCCTCAAAAATGCGTTACCCGTTACAAACGAGATTTAGAAAAATCAGGACTACTTGCTGAGGTTAAAAAAACCTATTGCAAGAAAACCAAGCATTTGGCGTGGTACTTAACTACCAATCCAAACCACTTTCCAAAGTCTAATCAACTAAAAATGTTTTAAACGATGGAAAAAGAAAATTTAAGTATTGGTATTGACGAAATATCAAAAGAGGTTGACAGCCTTTTAGAATGCATACAAGAGGATAGGCAGCAACTAGAGCAAAACCACATCGGCAATATCTTAAATAAAATGCTCGAAACTATTGAGCAAGTGAATTTCAGAGTGTACTGCAAATTGGAAAACGACAAAGATAAGTTGCAGAAAAAACATTTCTTAGTCGCTTGTATAGAAATTCTTCTAATGACCGTAAACGACAACGGTTTTAGCTTATGCCGTAAAAGCGAGTTTATTTATTTGTTCAATTCCGAATATTGGGAAAATGTTAGCGAGGAGGTTTTTAAAGATTTTCTGGGAGATGCAGCCCTAAAAATGGGAGTAGATAAATTTGATGCTAAACACCATCTTTTTAAAGATGAATTGTACAAACAATTTGTTGCGGATGCAGGTTTAAAGGAAATCAAGGCAGCAAACGGAACTACATTAATAAACCTCAACAATGGAACATTTGAGATTACACCGAAGAAACAATTTTTAAGACCTTTTAAGAAGTCTGATTTCTTAACCTATCAATTACCATTTGAATATGATAAAAGTGCAGATGCGCCAAAGTTTCAAAAGTTCTTAGATGAGGTATTACCTGAAAGGGAATTGCAAAATATTTTATCTGAATACTTAGGGTACATCTTTGTAAAAAATAGTGTTCTAAAACTTGAAAAAGTATTGTTGTTATACGGTACTGGTGCAAATGGCAAAAGTGTCTTGTTTGAAATATTAATGGCTTTATTAGGCACTCAAAATGTTGCAAACTATTCTTTGCAATCTTTAACGGCTGAAAACGGTAATTCTCGTGCAATGTTAGTAAACAAACTACTCAATTATGCAAGTGAAATAAATGGAAAGCTAGAAAGCAATATTTTTAAATTACTTATTTCAGGTGAACCCGTAGAAGCTAGATTGCTATACAAGAACACCCAAATTATTTCAGACTACGCAAGGTTTATGTTCAACTGTAATGAGCTACCTAAAGAAGTCGAGAATACCAATGCCTTTTTTCGTCGGTTTATTATACTGCCCTTTCGTGTTACAATTCCGCCAAGCAGGCAAGACAAGGAACTTTCCCAAAGAATAATAGAAACCGAACTTTCGGGCGTGTTCAATTGGGTGCTAAGTGGGCTAACTAGATTATTACAAAAAAAGAATTTTACCGAAAGCACTATCGTACAAAATGAAGTACTACAATACCAAAAGGAAAGTGATAGCGTAATGATGTTTTTAGAAGATGAGAACTATAAAAAATCAATTGAGCATGATAGACCCTTAAAGGATGTTTTTTTAGAATACAAAAGCTATTGCATAGACAATGGTTATCGCCTTTGTTCAAACCGTACATTTTCAGGCAGACTACGAAAGAATGGGTTTATAGTCGAACGCAAAACATACGGTAACGCTGTTTACATCGAGCGAAACAATACTAAAATAACCAATGAACCGAAAGACTTTTAATGTAGTTAATGTAGCAAATGCACCCTCAAACAAAAAAGATAAATTTCAACATGTGCAATTACAGGTACACATTAGAGCCATACAAAGGAATGAAAACCCGTTACCATTGTCCGAACTGTAATAAAAAAGGCGTGTTTACTAAATACATTGATACACAAACAATGGAATACCTTAACGATATAGTAGGCAAGTGTAATAGGCTTGTAAAGTGCTGTTATCATTATAAGCCAAAACAATATTTTGATGATAACAACATTTCATTTGATACTACAATTTACCCCAAGGTTACCCCAAGGGTAAAACCGAAACCAAAACCTAAAACCAGTTTTGTAGATGTTGATGTAATGCGTAAAAGCACAGCGAGCAAAAATCCTAATTACTTCATTGACTATTTAGCAAGCCTTTGGGATTTAGAAATAGCGATATTTTTAGCGGACAAATACAATATTGGCACTTCTAAACTTTGGCAAGGAGCAACCGTATTTTGGCAAGTGGATATAAACAGTAATGTTAGAAGTGGTAAAATAATGCTTTACAATGCTTCTACTGGCAAAAGAATAAAAGAGCCATACAATCATATTAATTGGGCGCATAAGGCTTTAAAACTTGACAATTTCAACTTAGAACAATGTTACTTTGGAGAACACTTATTAAATGAAGATACGAGTAAACCAGTAGCAATTGTAGAAAGCGAAAAGACAGCTGTCATTGCAAGTATCTTTCTACCTGAATTTATTTGGTTGGCTTGTGGTAGTGTCAATAACCTCAACAAAGCCAAAACCAAAGTTCTAAACGGTCGAAATGTTGTCCTATTTCCTGATTTAAAATGTTACAACCTTTGGAATGACAAAATACCCACTCTAAGCACTTTAGCTTCTTTTAAAATTTCAACATTATTAAAGGATAAAGCTAATGAGTTAGAGCGAGAGCAAGGCTTAGACTTAGCAGATTACCTAGTAAAAATACAAACAAGATAAAATAATGTTCCCTAGTTATTTAGGTTACACAAATTAGTAGATATGCCAAAACCACATACATTCCCAACTCTTTTTGATGAAGCTTTACAGTTAAACATTTCAAAATTGGGTGAATGGGGCTACCTGAAAGAAAATAATTATCAAAGTGGTACAGTATCATGGAACCGAAGTAATAACTGGGGCGACAAGTGGGATAGGGGTAATATTTCAATTATTGTAAATATGAGAGCGAGCGTTCCGTATGTAGAATTAAATTACAAGTTTAACGATGAACCAAGAAAATATAAAGTAACATTAGTGTCAATTCCCTCAAATCTAGGCAAGGGAAAAGTTTGGTATTTTCTTTGTCCTAATACTAAAAAACGTTGTCGTAAACTATACTCTATTGGCGGTTACTTTTTGCATCGTGAAGCCTTCAACGATTGTATGTATGAAAGCCAAACCCAAACGAAGAAATGGCGCAACATGGAGAAGGTTTACGGTTGTTACTTTGATAGTGAAAATTGCTACAAAGAACTTTATAGTAAACACTTCAAAAAGTACTATAAGGGCAAGCCTACCAAGAGATATACAAAACTAAAAAAGATAATTGATGCTTCTGAAAGAATTGACCATAATGATATTCAAAGACTTATGATTTATGGTGCATAAACCTCGTCTTCTCTTAGAGATTTAGGTTTGAAAAATATTTGAAATGGGGAATTACAATACCATAGGAGCAGAAATTACTAGTCGTTGCTCAAGGCTTGATTTAAGGGTAATGTTGAGGTATGGGCAAATCAAGAACGGTTGTAGAATTGTAGGCAGTATCGAATGGACATTTGGCGGTAGCGTATCTTACATTAGTGATTGTACAGGAACTACTAAGTATTTGAGATTAATGTACACCTGTAAAAATAGAAACGGTGAAACTATTCAAATGGATTACTGCATTACAATAGATACAGTTCCCAGCAATTTAGGCAAGGGAGAACTACTCTATTTCGTTTGTCCTAAAAGCAACAAGAGGGCTTTGGTTTTGTATGATGCTTATGGTAGTCAAATCTATGCTCATCGTGATTGGTATAAAGATGCTTACGGAATGAGTATACTTTATAACTCACAACAGACATCCAAACAATGGTACGCCAATACTAGATACTTTTACGTTAAAAGAGAGGTGGACAGTCTTAAAGAGCAAATAGTTGGAAAGAAGTATAAGAAAGTTCATTATAAAGGTCAACCTACAAAGGACTTTAAGAAACTCTATAAACTTACAGATAGAATGCATAGATTAGATATAGAGCGATGCAATTCTTTTGTTGCACTTTGTAATAGTAAATATGGTTTTTAGTTAAAAAACTTATTTGCCTAACAAATCCTTTAACGAATCCGACATTGGGTCATCCATATCCTCTATCCTATCCATTAGGTCATTTATTTTTGTTAAGTTGTCTAATAAAGCTTCTTTCGTTTTTTCTTCAATAGATTTGTTAATAACCGCATAGTCAATATCTTCTTTTTTAGAAAAATAAGCTAGAATGAAGTCAAGTTTGACATCATGCTCTACTTGTTTTTGAATTATCAAATTCAAATAAGCATTGTTCAATAATCCTGTTTTACTCATGACTTTATATTTTGATAGTCGTTCATCATTAATTCAAAACTCACATTTATGAATTTAAGGAAATAAATAATCCTTTTAATCTAAGTAAGTTATTTCTTATATTGTTATTCAAATAACTAAACTATAAACCAACCAGCCTTGAAAAATAAATGTTTAAGTTGTGAGTTTGAAAATGACAAAACTCATATTTACTGCTGCAACTGTGGCAAGAAATTAGAGGAACTTGATGATAGTTCTTCAAAATCTATACTTGGTTTTTTAGGTGCAATGATAAAAAAGCTTCTTGTCGGCGCTCTTAACAACCTATATCTGATTTTGCTATTTGTTAGTATAACATATTTTATTGTTTATGCTATTTTGATTTTTAATATGGATCCCGTGGTTCATGTCGCTGAGGGAGCCGATGCCGAAGCTGTAGATAAATATACTACAGAATTTTGGCTTGATTTTTTTAAAAATATCGCTCTACTGGTTTTTAGCGCTGGTATTTTCACTTCATCATTAAAATATTTACAATATATTAATGTGTTTGAAAGTGAGTTTCGTAAAACATTAATTTCTCCAGAATTTACTGAAAAAATAAAAGAAAGTGTCGAATCAATTACTTATTCGGACGAACATTTATTGAAACAAAATGACTTAGATAAAATCTGGAAAAAGGTAACTCTCAGTAAATACAAACAAAGATTTCCCGAACTGATGGGTGAGCTAATAGAAAACCTTGAAAACGAACTTTTTGTAGAAAACAATTTAACCTGTTACTATAAAAATTTTCAAATGGTACTTAGCTTCGAACTCCTTGAAAATAATATTGTAAAAATTACCGAATCCTCTGAGTACACAATTATTTCTAATAGTGACCAAGAAGTTAACATAAAAATATTTATTTACACTAATCAAGAAAGCGGAGATACAATATATTCAACTGTTATTCCTGAACTTACTAAAATAGATGGCATACCTTTTGATGAATCATTATTAGAATTACCAGAAGAAAAGAATGATAATATTTACATGAAAACGTTTGAATTTGAATTGTCAGGGAAGAAATCTTATTTGATGGAAAGAAGTATTGAAATGACTCAAAACCTTAATGATGATAGGCTTTATTCATTTACAAGTAGTAAAATTATAGATGATTTAACAGTAGATGTGCAATTTTGTGACAAATTAAAAGTTATCTTTAGTGAAGTTGGAAAGAATGTATTTAATGAATCAAAACGTACTAGTAGGTCTTACAGGAACACAAATCGATTAGTTTTACTTCCTGGCGAAAAATTTAAGACGTTTATTTATAAAAAGTAATATATTTGCATAATTAAAACTAACAACAATGAGCAAAATTAACTTAAATAGAGGTGGAACAGGAGCGTAATTTTCACCATTGTACTACATCTTATAAATATAAAAAGGCCATCTATATTATTTAGATGGCCTTTTTAGTTATTTGAAATATTGACTTAACTTCTTTTTAACTATCCATCTCCTGTAATTTTATAAGAAACTTTCTAAGAAGTTCCACACGAAGAAACTTAACCGTTAAGATGAGATAGGTAAAGGTGTCGCACACGTGTATTAAATAGATACATAGGCAATAGATAGGTTTTACGTAAACAACAAATATATTTCCCTTATTAACACAATAAAAAAGAGCATTCCCATAAATAATACAATCCATTTCATAAATGGATTTCTATAGTCTTTGTTGTGCAGGCTAGACATAATTCACTTTTACTTCTTAGGGTTAATAGTTAAAGACCAAGACTTTCTATTTAAGTACTCCCTTAATCTTAAAGCTAATTAAGTTAATCGAAAATCATCTATTTTTTTGTATTTTAAATTAATCTCTCCTAAGATAAATTTTATAACCTAAATGAGTTTGACAGTAATCAAAAAAAATGGGGTTGCTATAATTAAAAAATACATCCCAAACCTTTTTTTCTATCTAACCGAAAGAGAAGTTGAAAGTTTCATAGAAAAGGGTTATAAGTTTACCTCAACAATAAAAGAAGGAACGCCACTAAATAATTTTCTTGGTTTGTTTTTACAACTTGTTATGAGCCACGCGGGTCAAGGTTCGCATATTACCATAAGAGAGTTTGGTATTTTCAATTTGTTAATCGGTGAATTTTATGCCACGATTGGCGAGAATAGAAGTTTTAAAAATCTACTTCTTGGAAATATAAATGACTTTAAACAAAATAATTTTCTCAATTCGCTAAGCGAAATAGCTGCATTAATCGAATTGACAAAACACCATTCATTTAACGAATATGAAGCCTCTTTGCAAAACGGAAAATCTATTGATTTTCACTTAAAAGATTTGAAGACGGGAAAAAGCATATTCGTTGATGTTGTTAGTATTTATTTCGATCCTTCCCGCTACGAAAACAAAAAAGGATTTAAAAAATTCATAAAACATCGCATACATTCAAAGTACAATTCCAAAGTTCAAGGGCTTAAAAAATTAAGAAAATCTAATATTTATATTTTTCCCATTTATCATGATATTTCAGGTTTACATGAAAAGTCTCAAGCTATATTAGAATCAAACAAAAAGTTTTTGACTTCTATAAAGAGAGGCAATTGCATATTACTAAGAAACAAAACCTTTGAAATTCACTTTTTTGTAAACTTGAATTTTGAAAAATATAATCTTGTTTCGGCTAAAGAATATTTCCGCCTACTTCCTAAAAATTAATTGAATGGATACTCAGCAAAAGATTGACGCAATCATAGAGCAGAACAAAAAACTTGAAAATGAGCTTCATCGGATAGAGGCAGAATTGCTTGAACAAGAACATAGACCATTTAAACTTTTTTGGAATTTTTACAAAAGAAAGAATGATTGGGGAAACCAAAATGACCCTCGTTTCATTGCCGTAACTAAGGCAATAATTTGGAGGTTTTTTGCCTCACCTACAACAATAGCTATCGCCTCAGGAGGAATAATTGGCATTTTGACCTTGTTTTTTCTATACAGACAAGATAATCATCTGGAAAATCAAAATAAGCTACTTAAAAATCAAAACATAATAATAGAATTACAGAATCAAAAGTTTGATCTTCAAAATAAAAGAATTGAGCAACAAACGTATCTAACCGAAGCATCAAGAAGGTCTTCCCAAATGTTTATTATGGGGGAAGTATTAAGTGACCTAACTTCGGAATTAGAATCACGGTCTAATACAACACGAACTCTTTCTAATTCATTAATCGGACGTATTAATGGATTAACTTTGTCCATGAAGCCATATCGATATCTATCTGGTGATAGTTTAATAGCCACTTCATTAAGTCCCGAACGTGCACAATTGTTAATTTCTCTAGTTGAGAGCAAAATTGACAGTTTACATATTGTAGATTTTATATTCGAAAAATCTAACTTCAATTATTCAGATTTAAATGAGGTTGTATTTAATGATGTTATTCTAACAAAAGCCAATTTAGCGTTTTCCGATCTAAGAAATGCATCAATTTTTTCATCAAATATGAGTCGCACCAAACTAGAAAATGCTAGTTTATTCAATGCCAATATAGTTATGTCGTATTTGGATTCTGTCAACTTGAAAGAAACAAACCTTGACGAGGTTCACTTTGGTGCGACAAGATTACGAGGAATAGATTTAGAAAACCATGCATTATTTGGTGTTCAGTTTGAATATTGTACTCTTGACGGGTCTAACCTTAATGGGGCTAAGTTTGATAATGTATTATTTTTAGAGACTTCTATAAAACATTCAGATTTAAGAGGAGCAATATTGAAAGACTGTAATATTGCGACCCCAGAATTTCTAGATTTAAGCCACTCAAATATTAGCGGTACGAATTTTTCTGGAACAAATATTTCAAATATAATATTAGATAGCACTTTGGTAAATAGACCTGATTGGTTCATTTATCAAAGAGATTCTTTAGGTGTTGAAGGAATAGATAGAATAATCTATGATTATAAGATAGTTGATGCACCAAAAAACAAATATTTCGAGGACTATATTATAGTTAAGGACTATTAAACTTATTATAAAAGTGTAACCTCAAAATAAGGTTACAAATAGTAAATCGAATCAATATTGTACCTTATTTGTACCTTAAATTTGTAACTAACTGGTTTTCAAATAAAGTTATATTTTGTATCGGCAAATAAATTAGTCATGGCAAACTATCCTGAAAAAGTATATTTAAACGGTGAGATTCTAGATGCATCACAGGCCAAGATATCGGTTTTTGACCGTGGATTCTTGTTTGGCGATGGCATCTATGAAGTAATGCTGCAAATCAATGGAAGTTTTTTCTACGGAGCAGAACATCTAGAAAGACTCGTAGAGTGTCTTAAAAAAATCAATATTGAATTTGACGTTTCAAGACTACCCAATACAATTGACCAATTGCTTCTGGCTTCTGATTTACAGCAAAGAGATTGTTTACTCTACATTCAGGTAACCCGTGGTGTTGCGCCTAGAATACATTCGTTTCCTAAGAGAATAGAGCCTACTGTTATGATCTATGTCTTACCATTTACATTGCCTGAAATCAACAACAAACCCATTTCTGTAATCACCGACAAAGATTTTCGCTGGCACCGTTGCGATATTAAAATGACTTCGCTATTGGGCAATGTAATGGCCAATGATACTGCCATCAAAGGAGGGCACTATGAAACCGTTTTCCATCGAGATGGTAAGGTCACTGAAGCCTCACATTCCAATATATTTTTTGTGAAAAACGGAATTGTTTATACGCATCCAGCTGATGAGAATATTCTAAATGGCATCACTCGGGAAATTGTTATTCAGATATGCCAGGAAAATAATATACGTATTGAAGAAAAAGCAATATTACAAAAAGATATCACCAAAATGGATGAGGCCTTTTTGACGGGAACCTCAACTCAAATTGCTTCAGTTCAAAAAATCGATGAGCATATTTATTACGAGGGGAATACACCTGGGGAAACCACCAAAAAATTGCAGCTGCTCTTTCTAGAACTTAAGAATATATATGCGCCTTAGCCTTAGGATTGTTCTGAGCTAATTTTTTGAACTGTTCGTAGATATACATTTTTTCTTTTAAGGTAAACTCTTTGGACTCAAACCAATCATAGGCCGCAATTTTCTGATTTTCCACCTGGGCTTTTCGAATTGCTTTAAGTGAGAGTAAATGCCAATGAACACCTTTCTGTCTAGATACGCAATAGCCTATATCTTCTGTAATATAAGAAGGTCTGGGCTGATTGTAAAGTCGTATCCCATTCTTCAAGATGGCCAATGTCTTTGTCAATTTCTCTACTTCAGAAAAAGAGTAGCGGGCAAAATCGCCAAAACCATCTTGTTTTACATTGTATACTTTATCACCAACTTCCAGTTCTCTCATACGCTTAAAAGCCCGCTAAAATAATGGGACTTATACGTTAAAAAAAAGAAGTGTTTTAGTACTTATCAACAAAATATGTTATTTGATGACGCCCATAGCAACAAGTGTTGTTACCCAGACGATTACGGAAGAAATAAAAATACCAATCGTATTCGCGACAAAAGCTTTCTGTCGTTCAAATTTGAAAATATAACTGGCAATACTACCCGCATATACTCCCGTACCGGGTATGGGTAGCATTACGAAGAATATTAATCCTAAAAATCCGTACTTTTTGATTTTTTCGCCAGAGCCTAGTTTTGCTTTCTTAGCCACATAAACTGCAGCTTTTTTATAAAATCTGAGACGCAAAAGGTAGGTATTGATATGCTCTAAGAAAAAAAACATCAAAGGAAAAACAAGGACGTTTGCAATAAAACAAAAGAAGAATACCCAATAGATATTAGCGCCAGAATACATTCCGTAGGGAATACCAACCTTGGCTTCCCCGAATGGGGAAATACTCCATAACATGGCAATTAATATATCCTGAATCAAGGCAATTTTTTAATCTGTAAAACTAACGCCCATTTCTGTCTTGTAGTGTTAAAGAAGCGCCAAAAAAGTTAAATAGTTCATTTATTCGCTAATATGTTTATCCGCTGGAAAATTATGCCATTCAATTCCGGAGTACCTTTGGGTGTAACCACAAATACCCTAGGCCAAATAAGGCCACAAGAAAGAACCAAAGTGGATGTATTGGGGCAGTAAAAGTCCTTTCTTTTGGACTGTCAGATGCTCCATTAAAAAACCAACTATTTGCCTTCTGCCGTTTTCTTGTCTTTAAGGACTGCCAAGCAGTACTATCTATAACATAAAAATCAAAGCCTTCTTGAGTTCTATCTTTAAGAAGAAGGGAATTCCACCCTTTATGTTTGGGGTAGGTTGTACCGCTCCAAAGAGACGGAATATCAATATGTTGGCTCAGCGCAATTTGATTTTTATCAATCTTGAACACCTGAGGCTTTTCGATTGGGGTTCGAAGTCCGAATTGGAAGGGATGATTTTCCAAAGGGAAATTATTGGTTACCGCCCAATCTGCTAGCAAGGTTTTTTTCTTAGAAAGCCTATTTATAATTTCAGACCAAAATTGGCGATAGGCCTCCGTTTTGCCGTCTAGTTGTAGCTGGTATGTATTTTGGATTACGGAAGCCCCTATCCTACCCTGCTGCATGCGTTTATAAGCTGTTACAAGATTTCCATTGGAAGTATGGATTTCTTCTATTCCGTCAACATCCTTAATCCGAAATGGGAATTTCTCCAATAATACCTTCGGAAATTCATTCAAGGCAACCTTTGAAATTCCATCTCTCTCAAATTCTAGTCCAAGTCTTGTGGAAGACCTACTGAATAGGCTAGCTTCTGACTGGATAAACAATCCCAATCCGTTATTCTGTATTGTTTTTTCGATAGATGTCCAGGACTTGGTGGATAGGTTTTTAAAGGAAGTTCCATCAATAAACAGCAAATCAAAGTCTTCCAATTCTTTTTCCCCCAACCGATAGATAGGAATCCTTTTCGTATTGAAATACTCGAACTTATAGCGACCACGGGTCAATTGACTTCTTACTACGACTTCATGTCCCATTTCGGCTAAGTAGTTTTTTAAATATTTGGTTTCAAAAGTCGGGAAGCTATTGACCAAAAGTATTTTAAGTCTATTTTTATCTGTCACTTTGAAAGGCAAGGATTCTTTTAAAATCACTTCCCCCAAGGAATCCTTTTCAACCAATTGAAAAACAAACTTCCCCGTTGCCTTTAATGGAGTAGAAAGTTCAAACTCTTGAATGGTTTCAGCATTGAACTCTAGTGAATCCACTCCTTGCGAATTGGCATCCTGAAGGACAAGCCTGTGAGAAGCTCTTGCCTTGTAATACCTGCCTTCTATTTTCAATAACTCACCCAGAACCCTTTCCTGTGCATAGTTTAAATCAATAATTCCGGAGGGTACCTCAGCTCCCAAATAACTTACAGAACGATTTTCAAATTGCCAAAAGTCATAGGAGGCAACGCCATTCCCCAAGACAAACAAATTACCCAATGAATCTAAGGTCTGACCTATTTGAGCATTCTCCTGATAATCAAAAATTGTAATCCCTTTTTTGCTCTTTTTTAAACTATCTAGATGTTTTTGACTGTACCCGTTTGTTAGCAGTACTCCTGCATTTGATTGCACTATCCTTTTGCTCAGTGGCTTAAGGGCCAACATAGCAAGCGACAGGATGGTTATCAGGGAAATCAAACTATGAAGATAGAATCGTTTTTTTATGGGGGTACTCCATTCTTTCCAAATAAATAAAATCCATAGTACGGATGCCGCAATAGCAACTGGCCAAAGTAAATAAGAGTTTTGAAAAAGACCTGTATCAATCATTGATTTCCAATTCTTTTAGCATCAATGTATTCATCTCATCTTGAAAAAGGCTTCCTTTTGAAGGATTCTCTTCTATATCAGGTAATGCCCTTAACAATCCGGATTGGACTTCAAGTAAATCTTGCACAGCGGTTTGCTCCTTTTCAGATATCCACTTTAAGCGCTGTAGGGTATGGAGATATTGACTTGGATTTTCAATTGCTAAAACGGCTAATTCATTTCCTGCAGCAGCAAAAAGTTCTCTATCAGCATCTACTAGTAAAGATTGATTCGCGATAATTCCCGTAATTCTAGTAACCGATTCGCGCATCGCGGAAAAATCATCCGACTGTGCTACATCATCGACCTTCTGAAAAGTTTTGATATCCTTAATTTCTCCGGTTAATCGTTTGTCTTCTTTTATCGGTGGCGGGTCAAACCCAATGCGATGCACATAAATTCGAGAGCTGTTTTTAATCTCCTGAATCAACTTCAAGGCCCTGTATTGATAAGGCAAAGAGTTTTCGGGGGTATACAAACGAAGATGTAATTCTGCATCCCACATTTCCGCCATCGCTTGACGTAGTTTACTTTTTAAAGATTGTGTGAAAAGGGTCGACTCTTCGGGGTCGTCATGGTTGTGCAAATAATTGCTGAGCGGGTCTTCCTCTTCATCAGTCTCGGCTTCTTCATGGTCGTGATCTACAAGGTTATGCTCATTGTCGTGGTCATGGTCATGTGTGTACGCTCCCAACGGGTCATCTTCTTCCTGTTCTCCTTCGGGAGATGCCTCTGGTTCAATTTCTTCGGTAACCTGAATCCCCGAATCGGATTCATCTCCCATAAACTCCCCATACTTTAAACGGAGCGACTTTTGATCATAACCCAATTCGTTACTGGTAAAATTGAATTCCTTTTCAGAAAGCTTGTTCTTATCAGCAATAAGTTTTTCAGTGTCGATAATTAGCTGTCGTTGACTTCTAAAGTAATCGGGCATTAAATCAGCACCCATCGTACCTTCCACAGCAAATTGATTCGAGACCGTATCCCGTATTACCGCAAAAAAGGTTTCACTACGCGCTCGATTGGGTTTAGGTTGTTTTACGTCTAGTGCTTCTATATAGAAATACAATTCGTCACCGGCCTGCATTTTTAAGGCAGTCAAATCTATCGTCTTCTTCAAATTCAGTTTTTTACTGCCAGAGTTAAAGGCGCCAAACGACAATCGCTCCTCTCTAAACTTAACGGATTCTCCTTCACCTTTAGTTACTGTTGCAATGATGTAAGCATCTGAAATACCATAATCATCTGATATTAAAGCTTTTAAATTCAATATTTTATCATCTGTCACATCAAATGAGCTGAACTGCTTTAATTGTTGAATTTCAATTTCGGGAAGCTCGTCTTTTACCACTTCTATTGAATATAAGTCCGATAAATAAGAAGCACCATTCAAATTCTTAAACTTGAAATTGTAAAATGCCGATTGCGCTAACTGGATGTTTTTTACATACTCCGTGCCCTTCAATTCCATGGAATTACTTTCTCCATTCCTTTCCATATAGACACTATCAACAGCTTTGTCGAACTGAATACTCCAATAGATATTTGAACCCTCTAAAGCCTTGATATTCATATTCGCCGTTGTTTTGGGAGGGAGTCCCGTGTAAGCGGGATATTTAATAGTTAGTCTCTGCTCCTTTATACTTGGAGGATTAGATTCGGATACCACAGAATCTAAAGGTTGAAACACAATGGCTTCCTTGGTTACGGGACTATTATTACTAGTATTCAAATTCCCAAATACATTAAAATAGTACAGAAAAAATGCAGTTACTCCGAAAACCAATAACCAAAGAAGTGCCTTTTTCAAAGGGACTTTGGGTTGAATTTTTCCAATCTCGGCTTCTAATAGCTGCTCTACCCTATGCCGCTGCAATAGGGCTATATCAGAAAGTTCAGCTTTTGGAGTTAGAAACAATCCTGTGCTGTTCTCCATACTTCCCAAGCTTTGATCTAAGAAGTTAGATGCTTTGTTAAGCGATATTCGCCATGGCTTTTTGAACAAAAGCAATACCAGACCGCAAATGATAAAGCCGCATAGTGTAGCAACGAGATTTCTGCTTATAGAAAATACCAACAAAGCAAAACCCAAAGCGTATGCAAAGGCCTCAACGACGAGCAGAAATTGCCAGCGTTTTGTAAACTGCATGACTATATTTTTTCCACTTGTACTCATTGCTTTCTCAATTTGGATACAATCCGTTCTAAAATGATGACGAGAAGTAAAGCCAACCAAAGCCAAGAAGCCATTTGAACTAGGCCAGCTATATTCTTTATCGGTTTTGCCTTCGATTTTAAGGGTTGGAGTTCGTTTTCAGCTACTGTTCTTACATCGCTCGTACTTATGGTGCTTTCAAATCCTGTTCTAAGTTGCAGTATATCCAAAAGCCTTTCAGGAAGATGTTCATTTACTATATTCTCACTATCTAATAATTTGGTAAGATAAAAGACATTCTTGGTTGGGCCTTCTGTAATTAATTGACTTGCGAACTTATTTGGTTGATAGATAATAACATTTGTTTCCATGTTTATGGTTAGCTTGTCATCGAACGAAATAAGTGTGTCGAAATCTTCGATGCTATCCTCGCCGGCTAAAACTTCAATCCTAAGGGGTCTATCTAAAAATCGGGACATCCCGCGATATGCAGCTTTTATAAATTGGACTTGATCACTTAAAGTATCATTCTCAAGAATGCCGATTTTTATTGGAATATCTTTTTTAAGGGCTATCCAATCCTTCGATTCGGATGTTGATAAACGGATGCTATCTTTTTCAGGATTAAATTCTAGCACATCGCTATCCATAACAATACTATCCTTTTCAAAAGAAAGTAAATTTTCACTACTTGAAATGGAAAGCATTTCAGCGTATGAATCTTTTTCCATTGCCTCTACTAGTTTTTGCGAGACTTCATTGGACTCAACAACTATCCAGCGTGTGTTTGCCGCAATTCTTGGACGCTTACCCTTCAACCCCTTACTAAACCCTCGAGAAAAAACGATAATACTGTCCGAAAGAATGAATTGCATTTCCTGCGCTAACTGCCAATATGAAGGTGTTTCCGAAAGTTCCGAAAAATCATAATCATTCCATTTAGGAAATCCCTTTTCAAGGATTCGAACTGATTCTTTAGGTATCGTATCCAAAATAGAACTCATTCGTTTATCGTTCACCAAACTAGATTCTACCAAGTAATTTATGGTAGTATTTTTTTCTTTTGTTGTGATACTAGGTTCCGAAAGGATAAAAACCAACAGAAGAATAGTAAGCAGTCGTAAAAGCAACAACCACAATTCGTTAAGTTTGATACTATTCGTTTGCTTTGGTTCAGATGCTTCGAGCAGCTTTGTACTACCAACTTTTATTGTCTTCACCTTTTTACGGCTCCATAAATGTATTGCGATTGGGATTAGTAATCCCAATAAACCCCATAGATATATAGCGTTTGCGAATACCATTTACAATAGATAGGTTCTTTGTTTTAGAAATAGGTTTAAAGCTTCACCAATGGGCTCGTCAAGTGTAAACAAATGATGTGCAATTCCATTTGAAAGTAAGTTGTTTTTAGTCACATCCATAGTTTCCTTAAATGCTTTTAAGTATTCATTTTTTGCAGATTTCGCATCTACCTTGACTTTCGCACCGGTTTCTAAATCTTCAAAAACCACATATCCTTTATAGTTGAATTCAAGTTCGTTTTCTCCCATAATTTGGAGCACTACAACTTCATTTCGAGCCGTTTTCAATCCCTTTATTTTGGAGGTCAATTCTGCCGTATCTTCGTGCAAATCGGTAATAAAAAATAGAAGTTCTTTACGACTTCGATCGTGCAACTTGTCAAACTCTAAAGACTTTTCAGGCCATTTGCCTTTGCCTTCGATAGTTGACAACTCATGCAAAAAGCGAGTGTATTGTTGCTTTTGTAAAACAGGAGGTACCGTTTTTAAGCTTTCGTCATTTAAGGCAAAAAGACCAATCCTGTCTCCTTGATTTTGGGCCAAAGTGGCCAAAGAGGCAATCAATACTTTTGCATATTCCAATTTCGTGATGCTATTTTCTTTATGTAACATGGACTTACTAGCATCCAGAATAAACTTGACGGTTATATGAGTATCTATTTCCGATTGTTTGATATAATACCGTCCGGAACGGGCTAACATCTTCCAATCTAGCAAACGCAAATCATCACCAGCTTCGTAACCCCTATATTGACTAAACTCTAAACCTGCTCCTACTCGCTTACTGCGGTTAAGGCCAGATAGATATCCATCAACAACGACTCTTGCTATCAATGAAAGTCCTGAGAGACTATTGATAATTTTTGGCTGCAATAGTTGTCGATAATCTTGTTTCACGGCAATTACTTTAAGAGGATAACCTAATCGTATCTAATAAATGCTTCGTAACCTCATCAGAAGTAACACCCTCTGCCTCAGCTTTAAAGTTTACAATAACGCGATGCCGAAGAACAGGATACGAGACATGCTTTAAATCATCAAGTGTTACCGCCAATCGCCCTGCTTGTAAAGCACGTGCCTTCGCCGTAAGAATCATTGCCTGACCGGCTCTCGGACCTGCTCCCCAATTCACCCACTCCTTTACATAATCGTATGTAGTTGAATCAGGACGGGTTGCTCGAACTATGCTACTTGTAAAATCAATAAGTTCATCACTAATCGGTATTTCTCGCACCAATTCTTGGAGTCGTTGGATTTCTATTCCGCTTATGACACTCCTTACTTGTTCTTTTTTGAGTCCTGTAGTACTCTTCAGAATACTATTTTCTTCGGATGCACTCGGATATCCAATTTTTATATATAGCAAGAATCTATCTTGCTGCGCTTCCGGTAAAGGAAATGTTCCCGACTGTTCTATAGGGTTCTGCGTAGCTAGAATAAAAAAGGGTTTATCCAATTCGTAGGTTTTACCAGAATAGGTGACCTCGAATTCTTGCATAGCTTCCAAGAGCGCCGCTTGAGTTTTTGGAGGAGTTCTATTTATTTCATCGGCTAGAATAATGTTGGCGAAAATCGGACCTTTATTGAATTCAAAAAACTTCTTCCCGGTTGTATGATCTTCTTCTAGAATCTCGGTTCCAATAATATCCGAAGGCATTAAATCTGGCGTAAACTGTATTCTGCTAAAATCTAAATCTATAGTTTGAGCCAAGGTTTTAATCATTAAAGTCTTAGCAAGACCAGGTACTCCTTCTAGAAGCGCATGACCTCCTGCTAAAAAAGTAATCAATAAATGTTCGATGGTTTCTTCTTGACCCACAATGACTTTTGCCATTTCCTTTTTTAAATCAGTAAGTTTTCCCGTTAGGGTTTCAACTTCCTGTTGTATTTCCATTAAATGTTTATCCATTCAAATTCTATTTACGATGTAAGCGCGTACATTACAATGTTTACACCAAATCTTGTATTGTCTATTTTGTACCAACGTTTGTTTCTAAAATCATAATCCCATTCACAGCCATAGTCCTTGTTACTATATAAAACTCCGATTCTTCCGTTGATTTCAATGGCTTTTAGATATTCATGTACCAAATCATCTCCCCAACCATTTAACTCTTGGGATGTGGTGGGCGGACCGTCTTCAAACTTGAAGAAGATATTATACAATTCATGATTATTTGGAATTTTCTTCAATTCTCCCGCCCCAAAAATCTCTTCCATTTGTCTTTCGAAGGATTTCGCAAATAAGCCATCTATGTCGTGATTACAATCGTCAACAAAAACAAATCCGCCATTATTGATATACTTCTCGAAGTTTTCTCTTTCCTGTTTGGTAAACTGAACCAACTTATGACCTGAAAGGTAACAGAAAGGTGATTTGAAAATATCGTCACTAGCTAAAGTGATAATCTTCTCCTGCTTATCGACTGCCAAAGTGGTATATTCCACCAAAGAATTCAAAAGGTTAGAGGGCATGCGCTGGTCAACATCCCAATCACCGGATTCATATTGTAATCGTGTAAAGAAAAATTCGTTGTTCAAATTCTAAATCTATAATGACATCTGATATGAGACCTTTCTGGTATAAAAAAGAATCTCCGACGTCATAAACATCGGAGATTCGATTAAATTTCAAAACTGATTATACGGCATCAGATAAACTGGTAAAAGTAAAATCCCTGATTTTCATATACGGAATCAAATTACCATCAACCCTTTCTTGTTTCCCAAGAGTTTCTAGATTGTTCAACATGATAATCGGGCTTTCGTTAAACCTCAAATTCTTAATAGGATATTTGATTGCCCCATTCTCGATATAAAAAGTTCCATCTCTTGTAAGTCCTGTATATAGCAATGTTTGCGGATCTACCGACCGGATATACCATAAACGCGTAACCAAAATACCTTTTTTAGTACTCTTGATCAAGTCCTCTAGCGAGTCGTCACCACCAGCCATGATAAAATTACTAGGAAATGGAACAGGGTCTACTCCCTTTTCCTTAGCCCAGAACCTTCCATAAGCTAAGTTTTTTACCACTCCATTTTCAATCCAACTAGTTTTCTTTAAAGGCTGACCTGCACCGTTCCACGTGGCACTAGGTACCTCTACATTTAAAGGATCTGACCAAAGCTGTACGCGCTCGTCAACGATTTTATCCCCAATCTTGTTTCCACCTTCCTTAGACATAAAACTTCTTCCTTCATCTGCCGTTCGAGCATTGATAGCTCTGCCAAGACCATTCAAAAGACCTAGGCCTGCTGATGGTTCTAAGATTACGGTATATTTCCCTGGCTCGATAGCTTTTGCCTCTCTCGACATAACGGCCTTATCAATAGCCACTTTTGACGCCTCCTTAGCATCAAATTTGCTCACGTCATTCACATCTCGTGTTACCCAACCTGAGCCTGTTCCATCGTTTGTGCGCATGGTCACCGTAAATTCAAGATTGGTTGACTTGTTATATGCGAAAAGTCCTTTAGAATTCATCATTGCACTAAATCCGGCAGAATCATCTAAAAACCCTGCTGCCGTCACATCTTTTGCCACGGCGGGTTCAATACTACTATTTGCGACCTCAGCACGAAACTCAGGAGTAATGTTAGCAGTTGATTCGACATAAGTAATCGAATTGTCATACACCTGAGGACCTAAAGGGCCCATGAATTCAGGATTCTCTGGAGAAAGTTTTGCAAGCTCCTCTGATCTAGCCACCACTCTTTTTAAAGATTCATCATCGAATTCATCGATTGTCGCAGTACCCATTTGCTTACCGAAATTGGATTGTACCACCAAGGTTTGATTTGAACGGTGCCCGGCGGTAGAAACTGAATTTCTAGCATAGCGGATATTTCCGCTTTCGCTACCATCTAAATTTACTTCGCAAGCATCGGCTTTGGAAAGGCTTAGTGCCTTCTCCATTATCTTTCTTGCTTCTTCTTCTGTATATATTGCCATTGTATTATCTTTTAATGAAACTGGAGATTACACCGTTCTACCTGTATTAATAACATTGATACCATTAAATCGTGTAGTAGAACTACCATGGGAAACCGCACTTACTTGTGGCGGCTGCCCTTTTCCGTCAAAGAACGAACCGAACAAACGGTAATCACTCTGATCACATATTTTGGCGCATGAATTCCAGAATTCTTGTGTGTTCGATTGATAAGCAACGTCGTTTAACATGCCTACAATCTCGCCATCTTTGATTTCATAAAATACAGTTCCTCCAAATTGGAAGTTGTACCGCTGTTGATCAATAGAATAGGAACCTCTACCTGCAATGTAAATTCCTTTTTCAACATCTTTAATCATTTGTTGAACTGAATAGGCCTCTTTGCCTGCTTCTAAAGAAATATTAGGCATTCTTTGGAATTGTACATCATTCCAGCTCTGCGCATAACAGCAACCATGTGATTCATTTTGATCAATCATTTTTACCTGATCGCGGATAGCTTGATAGTTCACTAAGACGCCATTTCGAATAATGTCCCATTGCTTACAGGGAACACCCTCATCATCATAGCCAACAGCACCTAAAGAACCTACTTGGGTTTTATCAGCAACGATGTTCACGATATCGCTACCATATTTAAAATCTTTTGATTCCCATTTATCAATGGTAGCAAAGCTTGTACCAGCGTAGTTGGCTTCATAACCTAAGACACGATCCAATTCTGTAGGGTGACCAACAGATTCATGTATGGTCAAACCTAAATGATTCGGTTCTAAAACGAGGTCATATTTCCCAGGATCTACTGATTTAGCGGTTAGCATTTCTTTTGCCTGTTTCGCAGCTGTGGTCGCATCCTCAACCATATCGTAGCTATTGCGATATAATTTGAGTCCGGCAGCACCGTCTAGTTTTTCGGATGCTAATCCATCCATATACTCATAACCCATTCCCATGGGAGCGCTCATTGCTTGTCTTGTCTTGAATTTACCCTCAGCTTGATCAACTGCAGTAACTCCAAAAGTTGGCCAAATACGATGTACATCTTGGTCGATGTAAGAGCCATCGGTCGAAGCAAAATACTTTTGCTCGTTAACCATAAACAAAGCCGAGTTTACAAAGTTCGCTCCATTATCGAGTGCAGCGGCATTTGCATTTAGTAATAAATCAACCTTTTCAGAAACCGGTACATTTTTGAAATCTTTCTTGATAGGTGTCTTCCATGTGACCTCTCCCTGACCTGAAACAGGGGCTAAAACAACCGGTTCCTTTTGAAATTTGGAATTAGCTTTCGCAATTGCAACAGCTTGTTGCGTAGCCTTTTGTATTCCGTCTTCGGTTACATTGTTCGTTGAAGCAAAGCCCCATGTACCATTGGCAATAACTCGAATACCGATTCCGAAAGATTCAGTATTTACTACATTTTGAACCTTGTCTTCACGTGTGAATACATATTGGTTTAAATACCTACCAATACGAGCATCCGCATAGGTAGCACCCATGGATTTTGCCGTATTAAGGGCAACATCAGCCATGCGTTTTTTTACAATAACATCCATACCAGGAGCTAGCAATGCCTCAGCCGCAATAGAATTACCCATCATTGTTGTGGGTAACAATAGTGCACCTGCCCCCAATCCGGACATTTGAACAAAATCTCTTCTTTTCATGTGTGTCTGTTTTTTGATTTTTGAAATCTTCTTGTAATATAGTTAAAAGCATCAATTCCACGAACTGAAAACGGTAACACGGGAATAGTTTTAAGATAATTTTAAGAAGTGTAAAAAAGTAAGTGCGAAGGACTTAATCAGAATCCCAATTGGTATACGTGATACCTACATCTTGATGCTTAACTGCCACCGCTGCGATATACTCATCAGTTGGTTTGAAGGAAAATAGAGTCCATTGGTCTTTTTCTTTTAAATCCCACATCGTTTCTAGCAGTTGAGCTTTCTCATCACTTTCTAAGGAAACTGAAAACTTATCTAAGGGAAATGAAAGTCCGCTGCCTTCTGCTTTGATAAACGATTCTTTTCGTGTCCAACAGCGAAAGAAAGCCTTTGGCAAGTCATCTTGAGCTTGTTTTTCTAAGGAGATTATTTCATTTTTTGAAAAGAACTTCTGTCCCAATTTCAGTAGATCAAAATCCGTCTTAATATACTCCACATCAACACCTATTTCGTAATCTTCTACGAAGCCAATTACAATTAGGTTGCCCGAATGCGACAGATTAAAATTCAATCTCTGATTACCTACGTAATCAGGTTTTTCATATTCTCCGTAAGTAAACTGAATTTGTTGCGCACCTTTTTTTAAGAACTTACCCGATAATATTCTTAGAACACCTCTTGAAATGATGAACCTATCTTGGTCTATTTTAAATTTAAAACGAGAAGCCTTATTTTTTTCGTCAAGTGACAGGCACTCCATGTAAATAGGAAGTAAGCGGCGATTTTTGTCTACAGAAATGGTAAATACATTTACTTGACCCTGCGCAAATGAAAAATCCTTTTGAATTAAATCCGATTTTTTCATTTACTGAACGGAGTTTTGTTTGTAGTCTTTTTAAAGGCAAGTATTTTCAACCGTCGAACCTAGTGATTTCACATAAGGCTCGTCAAAAATATTAAAATGATTGCCAGAACTATAACATACTGCTACTTCAGATCTACACCAATGATTCCAACCCTCAATATCTTTTTTATCGAAGTCAGCTATTCCGTTAGTACCAATTATTAAAGTACATCGGGCATCGAACTTGTCCCATTCATATTCATTCTGTAATACTTCTAATCGATTTCTAATTTTAATGTGTCGCTTCGCAGAGGTGTCCCTTAGCATAGATACATACAATGGCAAAACATATCTTCTAAATCGATACACAAGGGACTTTCGAACAGTTGTAAATGGTGTATTTAAAACTCTCTTCAAATAATACTCATAACGACTATTAGTTCTATTTTTTGATATGGCATTTTGCTCAATATATTTAGGAGAGCTATCCACGATAATAATATTTGCAGTTCTTCCTATCTCGTTGAGCTGGTTTGATATTTCAACCACAAGTGCTCCGCAACAATAAAAAACTAAATTAATTGGGCCTTCTGGCTGTACCAATAAAATTTCTATAAGATAGTCGGCAGCCATTTGCCCTATACTTTCGTGCAGATTGTCATCACCATCAGCGCCCTTCGGCTGAACTAGGTAAACAGGCCTTTCAGGACTTAAATAATTGGCGAAATTCTTATAAAATAAGACGTGACCTTCACCACCATGAATGCAAAACAATGGTTGAGCATTACCTGATGCCTTAAGCGGAATCACATATTTAAAATCTTTGATTTTATTTTTGTTTACTTCAGAAATTTTTGCAGCAATGCCTTCTATTGTAGGGTGAACAAATAATATACTAGGTGAAAGTTTAACTTTCATTTGTTTTTCTATATGCCAAAACATGCTAATAGAAGTCATTGAATCACCGCCTATCTCAAAATAATTATCCCTTATACCTATAGGCGATATATTAAGAATCTCTTCCCAAATTTCAACCAAATCAGATTCTGTCGCATTTGTAGGTTCATCAATTTCTGCGGCTTTTCTCGAACGAACAGAGAGTCCAAGAGCCTCCAATGCTTTTCTATCTACTTTACCGTTGGGTAGTTCAGGAAATTTATCAATCTGTATGATACTTGAAGGAAGCATGTACGAAGGAATCTCCTTGGCTAATTCTTTGTGAAGTATTTTCTTATCTAAACTGGAATTGGCAACCACATATGCAACAACCTTCTTAGAGCCTAACGCCTTGGATTCGTTTTGACCACCAACTTTTTCCGCCAACACAACCGTTTCTAATACCAGTGGATTATTCAAAATTGCATTTTCAATTTCGCTAAGTTCAATTCGAAATCCTCGAATCTTGACTTGTTGATCCCTTCTTCCTAGAAAAACTATAGTACCCTTATTTGTATAGCGCCCGAGATCTCCAGTTCTATATAATAGCTTATTGGAGTCTTTATAAAAAGGATGTCCTACATAACAGTCATTTGTAAGGTCGGGCCTATTTAAATATTCACCCGAAAGTCCAGAACCTCCTACGTATATTTCTCCAGTTGCTCCATACGGCACGGGCTCATATTTCGCATTCAAAAGATATATTTCGGCGTTTGAAATCGATTTCCCTATAGGTATTAAATCCTCACTATCAGTTTTTTCAACCTGATGAGCAATGCACCATACCGTTGCTTCAGTTGGTCCATATTCATTATATAATAAGGTGTCTGGTAATTTATAAAAATGTTCAACACATAATGAGGATGTGCATTCTTCGCCAGCGACCATAACGGCCTGCAAAGACTTTAAATTTGACAGATCACTATACTCCAAAACCATCTTGTATAGGGAAGGAAGCATAAGCGTATGGCTTACCGAATTGTCAAAAATAACTTGAGAGAGCTTTTGAATATCCTGTTCCAATTGATTTTCAGAAATAACCAAGGTTCCACCTGTACATAATGTCCAGTAAAGTCCGGCTTTTGAGCTATCAAACGAAATTGACGACATCAACAAAAAGGATTTTGGGTTATCTGGATAGAAATCAAGCCTAGCCTCGGTAGAACTTATAATATTATCGTGGGTTATAGGTACACCTTTTGGTTTTCCCGTACTTCCAGATGTATAGATTACATAGGCCAAGTCATCTTTCTTGACCTGAGGAAAATTATGAGATAGTTCTAAATCAGAATCACTTCGCTCTTCTATAGCCAAAAGATGTCCGTTAAAACTATTGAAATCCTTAAAAAACTTGTTCTGCGTCAAAAGAATAGTAATACCAGAATCTTGCAAGGTATACTCCACACGTTTGGATGGATAGTTCAAGTCAATTGGCAAATAAGCACAACCTGCTTTTAAGATTCCGAGAAGACCTACTATCATTTCAATAGAACGCTCAATACAAAGTCCGACGATTTGATTTTCTCCATTTGACAGAGCCAAAATTCGATTGGCAACTAAATCAGATTCTTGATTGAATTTTTCATAGCTCATCTTTTCATCACCAACAACCAAGGCTATATCATTTGGGTTTTCCTGCGCCCTTAAAGCAATAATCTCGTGAATACCCGCATATGGGCCAAGAAGGTTATTGTTTGAAAAATGTTTTGGCTCTATGAGCTTAACTTCCTGTTCGGTAAGCATTGGTATTGAACTAATATCCAGCGCTGGATCTTCAGTAATCCCTTCAAGTAACAAACGAAAATGCTCTTGAAATCTCTCTATTGAAGTCAAATCGAAGAGGTCTTTAGAGTACTCAAACTCAGTAGAAAGCACGCCATTTTCATTTGAAACATATAACGTCAAATCAAACTTGGAAATACCTGTATTATAGAAGGTATGAGACATATCGATTTCAGTATCGAAAAAAGGTTTAGCTGCAACATCATGATAGATGAACATGGTTCGAAAAAACGGATTTCCTGACATCGTTCTTTCAGGTTGAAGTTCTTTCACCAGAACATCAAATGGAATATCATTATTGCTAAATGCATCGAGTACTGTAGACCGAACTTTTCGCAGCAAATGGTTAAACGACATCTCCTCAGCCATTGTAGTTCTAAGTACAATTGTCTCATCGAAAAAGCCTATTATATCTTCTAAGACCCGAGAATTACGAAAAGAAATCGGTGATCCGATTAAGATATCTTTTTGACCTGAGTACCTATGCAGCAAAATGTAATACACAGTCAATAATAGGACATAAGGTGTGGTGTCAAATTTTTTACAAAGTGCTAAAACTTTTGAAGACAGTTCCTCGGGTATATCCTGTACATGTGAGCCTCCTATGAAACTCGATTTAACAGGTTGGGGATAATCTGTAGGCAAATCCAACATTGGTATCTCACCCCCTAATTTTCCTTTCCAATACTCAAGTTGCTCTGTGTCGATTTCTGTTTGTTGCTGCCAAAATGCATAATCGCTGAACTCAATCTTATGTTCCTTAAAAGCATTGACTTCATCAATTGAATATTGATCTTTATAGTATTTTGCCAGTTGCTCTTGAAAAAGGCCCATTGACCATTTATCAGTGATAATATGGTGCGTGGTAATAAAGAGAATATGTTCGTCATCGTTTAACTTAATAACTAAGAACCGAATTAGAGGAGGGTTGGTTAAATCAAAAGGCTCAAGGGAGTCGGCCTTCATTATTTCCCCCTGTTTTTGTTCTCTTTCAGAAAGCGGCAAGTCACTAATATCAATCCTTGAAACTTGAAACTTTACTTCTTGGTGAACCTTTTGCACCGGTTTGCCAGAAACAAAATGAATTGAACTTCTTAGTGATTCATTTGTAAACACAACAGTTTTGAGACTGTTTTCTAATTTTTCAATATCTAAAGGCCCTTTAAACCTGTAAATTTCAGAAGAATTGTATACGGGGTTATTCGGATAAAGTTGTTCAAGAAAAAATAGACGTTGCTGACCTCTCGACAGAGGCAAATCAACACCACCAGGAGCTTTGGAAATCACGGTAGGCACCGATTCCATTTTATTTTTCTCCTTCCATTGATTTAGGACGGATTCTTTTCTAACGCTTTTTTCCATTTTCATCTTACCTCAGATTAAAAATAGTACTATCTCAAGCCTAGAGCCCTTAAAATATCTCCACCAAATCGCATAATTTTTTCATCAAGAACCATGTCTATATCAAAGGCTCTTTCAACAAACCAATACAACGAAATGACAATCAACAATGCTGACAGAAACACTAAAAATTTGGGGTATAGCTTTAATTTACGAATAAAATATAAAACGGGGAAAATGAGAGCGATAATGGCAATTTGCCCTAGCTCGACACCTACATTGAAGCCTAATAAGGTCAGCGTTAAGAATTCACCCTTTACACCTAAATCAGCTAGAACGCTTGCAAATCCGAAACCATGGAATAATCCAAAGACAAAAGCAATTAACCAATCTTTACCTTTAAAAATGGGTTTGATATTGTGATAGGCAGCAAGACCAATAGACAATGCAATAATGGACTCTACAACGCGTGAAGGAAGACTCACAATATTCAAAGATGCCAAGCTTAAGGTGATGGTATGTGCAATGGTGAAAAACGTAACAACTTTTAATATATATATAAAAGCTGGTCTAAACTTTTGAACAGGTTCCCAACCCCAAATATTGAATTTCGGCTTAGCCCCTATATCATCGGTAACTTCGGCAGACTTCTTTCTTCTAACTACGGAAGGCAGAATTAGTGCTAAGAGGAATAGAATATGATCAAAACCTATCCATATATGCCAAACGCCTTGCTTAATCATCGCAACGAAACCCTTCCAAATAGATGTATCGGTCAAAGAAAGTTTTTGAGTTGTACTATCCTTGGTATAATTAAGTGCCAATAACATTTCATTATTGATAAGCCCAGCCTTCCAATTATACTCGAAAGCGACATACATCACATGCCGCGGATCTTGATCAAAAAAAGCGGTATATGTTATTTCAAGTTCATCAGGCAATTTTTCTGAATCTTCTAAAGTAAAAAAGAACTGCACGAAAGAGCCTTCAACAACAGGCATCATTACGTATTTATCGAGCATTATTATTTTATAATCTCCATATACCGAGGAAATTTTTGTTTTTTCCAAAAGATATTTATGAATTCTTTCGAGATGAGGGGCTATATCTTGCTCTCGAGGATATTCTGAAAGGTTAAGGTTGAAAATTGCATTTAATTCCCTAACATGAACATCAAAACGACCTTCAATACCAGCTTCCTCATACACCCTGAAGTAAATAAAACTCTGATTGGGTTGGTGTGCGGAAACAAACACAGGTAATAAGAACAATAAAATAAATGATAACTTTAAAAGCAGTTTCTTCATAGTTGGAGCACTTAGCATTTTTAATAAAAGGGGGAGTGAGATATTGATTACACGGCAAATTCCATGTTTTTCCAAGAAATTTTATCATTCTGGAAAGCAACTATTTCATTTGATTCGCATCTTGGATAAAGTTCCAGCAAACTTGAAATAACCTCAATAAAACGCAATTTTTTTTGTTAAATATCATGATATTTTGGAGAAAAACACTAAAATGACAATGTTTTTTCGATGAGCTTAACAAATTCTAGGTTAACTAACCATCATTCTATTTGGCAAAGAAATCTAGATTGAAGTACCTTTACATCGTTGTATTTTTCTCCTCCAGTACGACTCATCCAAAAGCCCAAAATTCCCCAAAAAACATTTAACCAAAAGCTTCTATATGATTTATACCTTGTCCCAAATTATTGAAAATTCCGCTCTTAAATTTCCTAATAAGGAGGGTTTTAGATTTATGAATGAGGCATTGACCTATGAAGAACTCAACATTAAATCTACGCAACTTGCACAGCAACTCGTTCAAGATGGAGTTCAAAAAGGGGATCGTATCGGCATCTACATGAATCGATGCCTAGAAACGGCAATAGCAGTATATGGTATTTTAAAAGCAGGGGCGGCTTACATTCCTTTAGATCCTTTTATTCCCATTTCGAGAGTTTTGTTCATGATTGGTGATTGCAATATGAAACATATTATAACCACTCCTGCCCAAAACAAAAAAATAAAATTAATTGCTGAAGGCGCGGAATCCTTACATTCGATTTTCGGAACTTCAATAGATATAAAAGTACCTACAATTTCATGGGACCAAGTTTTTGCGAAACCAATTGACAATTACAAGCCTGTCTGGATTTTAGGTGAGGATTTAGCTTTCCTATTGTATACATCGGGTTCTACGGGCACGCCAAAAGCAGTAATGCATACACATCAAAGTGGGCTCGCACTTGCCAGGCTTGCAGCCGACCTTTATAATTTTGGGCCCGATGACCGTATTGGCAATTTCGCCCCACTACATTTTGACCCTTCCACTTTTGGCTATTTTTCTGCTCCTCTAGCTTTTTCTACTACCATAATAATACCTGATGCCCATTTGAAATTTCCAGCGAGTTTATCGGAACTTGTGGTGAAAGAAAAGATCACTATTTGGTATTCGGTACCATTGATGCTAATTCAGATACTTTTAAAAGGCAACATAGAAAATCATGATTTTAGCTCTTTAAGATGGGTATTATTTATCGGAGAAGTCTTTATCGTAAAACACCTTAGGGCATTGATGCAGAAATGGCCACATGCAAAGTTCAGTAATCTTTACGGCCCTGTTGAAGTTATAGCTTGTACCTATTTCAATTTAGACACTCCCCCGCCAACAAACGACCCAATTCCTATCGGACAAGTTTGGGGAGATACCGAATGTAAAATAATTGATTCAAATGACAAGGTCGTTGAAAAAGGAGTTATAGGTGAACTGGTGGTTCGTACCGCCACCATGATGAAGGGATATTGGAACAATGAAGAACTTACTGAAAAATCATGGTACAAAGAAAAGATCGCTGGAGGTTATGAACATGTTTTCTATAGAACGGGTGATTTGGCTCAAGAAAATGAAGAAGGGCTTTACCTCTTTCACGGCAGAAATGATAGACAAGTGAAAGTCAGAGGCTACAGATTAGAACTTGATGAGATCGAGCTGGCTCTTTTGAAAAATCACGAGGTAGAAGAAGTAGCTGTGGTGGTAATTGATAACGATACCGGTGTTAAGGAAATCGTGGCGGTAATTAGGCTTATAAACGGAGCCAAAATAGATGTTGATAACCTACTTTCATTTTGTAGGTTGCATTTACCGCCGTACGCTATTCCAGAGACTATAAAATTTTTAGATGATTTCCCTAGAACAGGCTCAGGTAAAATCAGTAGGGTTGAAATAACCAAAATGCTTAAGGACAAAGAAATATGAATGAAAAAATAATAAGCTATATAAAAGATGAAGTTACCAATGAAGCAATTGACCATATTGATGCGAATGAAGACTTATTGGGTAGCGGAATTATAGATTCCATAGGACTTATTAAGCTAATTTCTTTCTTAGAACAAGAATATCAAATATCAATACCTCCCGAGGATATGACAGTTGAAAACTTCATGACCCCACAGAGTATAACAGAGTACATTTTGAAACTTAAAGACCAATAGGAAGATATTGCTGTAGTATGAACATGAGCAAAAAAATAAAATATCTGGAATTATCTCAGGGACAACAATCCCTCTGGACGGGACAAAAACTGAATTCAGATAATTCTTTACGCAATGTTGTTTACACCTTTGAAATTACAGGAAAATTAGATGAACGTATTTTCAAACAGGCCTTTCAGCGCACTGTAGACAATGTGGAGGCTCTGAGAACCGTTTTTTTAGAGAATACCAATGGATTACCTATTCAGTCCATTTTGCCTGAAATGCGTTATGAGGTAAATATTGTTGATTTACCTAAAACTATCGGACCTTTGGAGATTGAGGCCTGGCTTATTGAAAAAGGCAAAAAAATATTAGACATTTCTAAGTGTATTTTCCAAACATTTTTGGTTAAAATCAACCAAGATAAACATGTATGGCTCCTAAGCATGCACCACTTGGTAACAGATACAGTTTCCCAAAAAATTATTTTTGATGTTACACAAAGATTCTATCAACTTATAAAGGAATCGGGTGCGCAAGATAGTGTTGAAACACCTTCATTCGAAGACTATCTAGCTTATGAAAACGAACAACTGTTAAATCCAAAAAATGACAAGTCCAAAATATATTGGAAAGATAAATTAAATAAGATTCGCACTATAAGTCAATTGTACGGAAGTCCAAATAAGATTAGGACTAATGCGTCCACAAGGGTTAGTATAGATTTGGGAGAAGAACGTTCAAGAAAACTTAAAGAGCTTGCGCAAGATTCAGAATTAAGAAGCTTTACATCCCATTTAACATTTTTCAATATATTTTCAAGTGTATTGTTTGCCTATTTATATAAGATTAGCGGTCAAAGTAAATTGACAATTGGTACCACTAACCAAAATAGGGCCACTAGAAAATCTAAACAAACCGTCGGTTACTACATTCAAATTTTCCCACTGTTTTCTGAGATTTCCGAAGATGAAACTTTTAGCAGTCTCATTCGACGTATAACACTGGAGACAAATACATATTTAACACATGCTAAATCGGGGTTGATTACTCCCGAGATTAGTCGTAGTTACAATGTATTATTAAACTATATTAATGCTGTTTTTCCTGATTTTGCAGGGCTTCCGACGACGACGACTTGGCTTCCGAATGGTTACATTGATAGCTCGCACTTCTTTCATTGCCATATTACAGATTTTAATGACTCAGGAAATTTTAAAGTACAATTTGATTTGAATGATGAAGTGTTCTCCCCGGAACGAAGGTATTATGCAACCCAACATTTTGTAAAAATTTTAGATTCATTTATAGCCAATAAAGACCTTAAGCTTAGTGAACTCAATATTATTACTGACGCTGAAAAAGAAAAAATTGAATCTTGGAACGATACTGCGGTGTTGTTCAATGAATCGGAGACTTTACTTTCAAAATTTGAAGCCCAGGTAGATAAATCTCCAGGCGCTACAGCCTTAATTTTTCAAGGACATCATTATACCTACCGCAGCTTAAATGAAAAAGCTAATCAAGCTGCTCATTTTCTTATACAAAAAGGTGTAAAACCGAATGATATTGTAGCAGTTAGTCTTGAGCGATCTTTTGAGTTGATAATCTATATCTACGGAATTCTGAAAGCCGGTGGAGCCTACTTACCGATAGAAACTACTGCACCAAGTGAACGTCTTCGATTTATAAGTAAAGATGCGGCATTCAAACTATTGCTGTTTAACCATACCAACATAAAACCTGAAAACTTTGATAATCTGGAGTGTTTGCATACAAAAGATCTTGAAAATGAGATATTATCTTTTAGTATGTCAAAACCAGAGGTAAAAAACACCCCTGAAGATTTGGCTTATGTAATCTATACTTCGGGCAGTACCGGAGAACCCAAGGGAGTTAAGTGTCTGCATAAGGGTATATGCAATCGATTGAATTGGATGAACCAAGATTACCCCATAACCGAAAATGACACCCTGCTTCAAAAGACCCCAGTCACTTTCGATGTTTCACTTTGGGAACTGTTTTGGCCTTTACAAATAGGCGCCAAATTGGTAATTGAAATACATGAAGGTCATAAGGACCCAAATCAACTCATTGAAACCATTCGCTCGCAACAGGTATCTGTTATTCACTTTGTACCTTCAATGCTAACTGCTTTTGCGGAAACCGCCAACATTGAAAAATGCAATAGCCTACGTAATATATTTTGTAGCGGAGAAGCATTACCACTGACCACCGTTAAAAGAACCTATCAAAAATTAAGCAATGTTGACATCTACAACTTATATGGGCCTACGGAGGCATCGGTTGATGTCACTAGTTGGCATTGTTCAAAAAGCTCTTTGGATATGGGTGTCGCTATTGGTCATCCTGTTGCTAATACTAAAATATATATTGTAGATGAGTACCTCAACCAGGTACCCATCGGAATGAAAGGCGAACTTTGCATTGGCGGTATTCAGGTAGCCGCAGGTTATTTGAATCGAGAGGAACTTACCAAAGAAAGATTTGTCCGAGATGTTTTCTCAAAAGAGCCAAGCGCAAAAATGTACAAGACAGGTGATCTCGCTCGTTATAGAGCTGATGGCGCTATAGAATACCATGGGCGGACTGATAATCAAATTAAATTAAGGGGAGTACGCATAGAACTTGGGGAAATTGAAAAGGTAATCGAGAAAAGTTGTGAGATTTTACAAGTTGCTGTAGTTGTTGATTCAAATGACAGCCTTATCGCGTACTACACCGGTAAATCTGTTAATGAGCATGAAATAAAAAATAAGTTGCTTCAACTATTACCAGAATATATGGTTCCCGCAAATTTCAAGAACCTTGAAGAATTACCACTTACAAAAAATGGAAAGATCAATAGATCGGCACTAAAAGCAATGGCCAGTTCTCCTACCATCTCGGAAGACTCTTTTGTAGAGCCAGATGGTGATATAGAAGAATTACTTGCCAGTATTTGGAAAGAAGTTTTAGGTCTTGAAAAAGTTAG
This sequence comes from uncultured Flavobacteriaceae bacterium, assembly GCA_947500435.1. Lineage (GTDB taxonomy): Bacteria > Bacteroidota > Bacteroidia > Flavobacteriales > Flavobacteriaceae > Maribacter_C. The sequence continues at coordinate 232,123 of CANMRV010000005.1, read as the reverse complement.
TGCTCGTGATAATTTCATCTCCATAGGAGGTCATTCCTTAGCAGCCATACGTGTAACCGCCCGAATAAACGAGGAGGTCGAAATGAAGTTTCCTCTCAATAAAGTATTTGAATTTCCCACGATTGCTCAATATGCTAAATATCTTGAGGAAACTCTAATTGCTTTGATGAACGAAGAACAATAGAAAAGATGCAAACTAGAAATTCAAAAGGCTTGAAGCCGCTCATCATCAAATGCATGGCAATGCTAATGGGCATTTGCTATTTGATGAACCCATTAAGGGAGCCTATTCACAAGTTTTTACATGGAATTTCACATAGTTTGGAAGCACCTACTACTTTAATTTCGCATTCCACAATTTCAAATTCAGAACACAAATCTCTAGACCACTATGATTCTTATCAACATCAAATGAATCATGATCATGGTTTAATCGATTTCATTACAACAATTTTTGAAGCTTCAAATGAAAATCATAATTCTGACGAGTCTTTGCTGAAAGAAATAAAGATAGATAAACACATAACTACCGAGCAAATTTCGTTTAAACCGCCGTTACTAACTAAAACACGGCAATCTTATCATATTCCTTTGGGTAAAGTCTATCCAGACTATTTCCAAAAGTTAATAAAACCTCCCCAGTCTCAAATTGCGTAGTTTTTTAGAATCATCTTGATATCGAGCTAGTTCCACAAAAACTACCATTTCATTATCACATATTATTTCGAACACCAGGACAAGTGCTCTTGTATAAGCATCTTGATTCCTATTTGGTGTTCATCATTCTACAAAAATTCATTATGAAAAAATATATTCTTTATTTCATGCTAATAGGCATAACTGCTTTTGCACATGCTCACGAATTGAGTGGAACCATTGTTGATGAAGACAATGTTCCTATTGATGGTGTCGGCGTTTTTAATAAAACTACAGGTGGTTATACATATTCCAATGTCGCTGGCTATTTTGAGCTTGATGATATTTCGGTCGGAGATCTTATTATCTTTAATAGTTTGGGGTTCACTACTCAAGAAATTACTATAACTGAAAGTCAACTCGATGCAACAATTTCTATTACACTTATAGAATCGGCAGTATCACTAGACCAAGTTGTTATTGTATCAAAGGTTAATGCACTGAGTCAACTCGTCAATATTGACGTTAAGGCGAGTCCAGTGAAATCATCTCAAGAAATACTACGGAAAGTTCCTGGACTTATTATCGGCCAACATGCCGGGGGTGGAAAAGCTGAGCAAATTTTCTTAAGAGGATTTGATATTGACCACGGCACAGATATCACCATAAGCGTTGATGGGTTACCCGTAAATATGGTTTCTCACGCACATGGACAGGGCTATGCAGATATGCATTTTATCATTCCAGAAACCATAGACAATATCGACTTCGGAAAAGGTGCATACTACGCCAACAAAGGAAATTTTAATACTGCTGGTTATGTTGATTTAAAAACTAAATCTCGCATTGATGATAATCAATTGTCATTAGAAGCCGGAATGTTCAACACGATTCGTACGGTCGGAATGTTCAAAATCACTGAAAGTGATAATAGTAACGCTTATGTAGCTTCTGAATTAGTTTTAACCGATGGGGCTTTTGAATCTCCGCAAAATTTTAATCGTTTGAATTTAATGGGAAGGTACAACTTCAATAATCATGAGGACCAAGAACTCAGTCTTTCGATTTCACATTTTCAAAGCAAGTGGGACGCTTCTGGACAAGTTCCTCAAAGGGCTATTGATCAGGGTTTGATTACTAGGTTTGGAGCTATAGATGACACCGAAGGTGGCAACACAAGCCGATCTAATTTTTGGGTAAATCATACCAAACAATTAGATGAACACTCAAAAATTAAATCTAAGGCCTTTGTTTCCAAATACGATTTTGAACTATTTTCAAACTTCACCTTTTTCTTGGAAGATCCAGTGAATGCAGATCAAATCCGTCAGAAAGAAGATAGAACCATTATTGGGGCGGAAACCGTTTATGAGCATTCTGCTCATGTCGGTGACCACAATTCTCAGTTGCGATATGAAACAGGTTTGGGCTTTAGATATGATGATGTGAATGATGTTCAATTATCTCGAACAAAAAATCGTCAAGAATTGTTGGAAAGATTGGCCTACGGAAATGTAGATGAACTAAATGGTTACGGATTTTTTAATCTTACTTATAAAAAAGATAAATGGACAGTCAACCCTGGTCTTAGAATGGATTACTTTAAGTTCGACTATGTCAATCTCTTAACGGAAACCTATGACAGCAAAAGCGAAAATAAAGTATTCCTAGGACCTAAACTAAATGTAATCTATGCTGCCTCACCAAATGTCCAATTATTTGGAAAAACAGGAATTGGTTTCCATTCCAACGATACAAGAGTAGTCGTGGCCAATGGCGGTGAAGATATTCTCCCCGCTGCATATTCCGCAGATTTAGGGGCAATTATTAAGCCTTCTAAAAAAATAATCTTGAATGCTGCTTTATGGAGTCTTTTTCTTGAGCAAGAATTTGTTTATGTCGGCGATGCCGCAATTGTAGAGCCTAGTGGTAAAACCCAACGATACGGTGTTGATTTCGGTTTACGGTATCAATTGACGGATTGGTTGTACGCAAATGGTGATATTAATTACACCTATGCTAGAAGTACCGAAGAACTAGAGGGTCAAGATTATATTCCATTATCACCTGACTTAACATCTTCTGGAGGACTCTCATTCCGAGATTTAGGAAATTTTTCTGGAGGAATTAGCTATCGTTTCATAAAAGACCGACCAGCGAATGAGGACAATTCAATTGTAGCTGAAGGGTACTTTATTACCGATTTAAATCTAAATTATGTTTGGAATAATTGGACTATTGGTTTAATAGTGGAAAACCTTTTTGATCAAGAGTGGAATGAAACTCAATTTGCCACTGAAAGTAGGTTATTTAATGAGGCGAATTCTTTCGAAGAAATTCATTTTACCCCTGGGACTCCCTTTTACCTTAGAGGAAAAATATCTGTTTCATTTTAACTATTGAACAAAGTTTTATTCAAAAGCCGCTTGCTATTCTTGCTTGCGGTTTTTTTGTGCATATAAGTCAATTTAAACATAAATGCAGCTATTTGGTATTCTTAATTTTAAGGTAATTTTTGAAAGTTTTATCTTACTGATAGTCAGATTTATAAATCAAAATTAACTCCATATAAGCCTCTTTAAAAACAGACCAAACAGTCTCTTTTAGTGCATTTCATCGATCTTTTCAAAAAAAACCGTATTTCATAGTCCAAAAGAGTATTTTCATCGTATTAATAGCAGAATGCTATTTAAATTTCTATCGTACACGGAACTATCTCAGTCAATATTTGATGGTTTTGTGCTATAGAATTTTTTTAGCATTTTATAATTTTGAACTATAAATTGAATAATCACTCCACAAAATTTAATTAATTATGAGATTAAAAACTACTCTATTTTTATTTGTAACCACGCTTTTTGCCTTTCAGGTAAGTGCTCAGTGTAATGCTGATTTTCAAGAAGTAAATGGTATTGCCATCCTTGAAATGGAAAGCAAATCCAACAGTGGCTTTCGTAACGAAACTATGTCTGGGGCCTCTGCAGGTCGTGGCTTAGCTTACCGAGGCAGTAATCGTTTTACTTCACCAGGCGGTTCGACAATAACGTACAGTGTTAGAATTAACTCGCCAGGCACCTACAGGTTTATATGGCGAAACAAAATTGGTGTTATAGCCTCTTCCAACGCCAGTACCGAGCACAATGATGCTTGGTTGAAAATCAATGCTTCAGATTTTTACGGTAGAAGAGGTAGTGGCCGAGTATACCCTGGCGGTTCAGGAAAATTTCCCACAGCTGAAGGTAGTACTTCTGGCGGTTGGTTTAAAGTTTACACCAATACGATTAATTGGAGTTGGAGTACACAAACTAGCGACTTCGATCCTCATGCAATTTACGCCGTCTTTAATAGTGCAGGAACCTACACCATTCAAATTTCAGGTAGATCGAACGGGCATTTTGTAGATCGCATGGTTCTTTATAAGGAAAGTAGTTATTCGGCTTCTCAGGCGCAAAGTCTTTCAAGAGCGGTAACATCTTGTTCAGGAGGAACTACGCCCCCACCCCCGCCACCTCCAACAACTAATACTCCACCAACTGTTAGTTTTTCAAACATTAGCAACGGTCAGAGTTTTACAACTGGCAGTAACATTTCAATAGGTCTTTCAGCAAATGATTCTGATGGTAGTATCGCACAACATAGAATTTTTGTCAATAATGTTGCCGTGGACACTGATGGTCCTTCATATACACCTCATATAATTGCAAACGCAGCTGCGGGAACATACGCCATTAGAGCAACTGTAACCGACAATAGCGGTGCTAGTACATCCGCATCAATAAGTATTACTGTGAGTGGCGGTTCGACACCTCCTCCTCCTCCACCTCCGACTCCTCCAACTACTGGTAATTCAGCTCCATCTGTGAGCTTCTCGAATTTGAGTAACGGTCAACAGGTAGCTGCTGGTAGTACAGTATCTATAGGACTTTCATCAAGCGATTCAGATGGTAGCGTAGTTCAACATAAAGTATATGTCAATGGTACCTTAGTGGATACTGATGGTGCATCCTACACGGCTCACCCAATTACTGCCATTCAAGCTGGTAACTATACAATTAGAGCAGTTGTCACTGACAATGACGGAGCTACTGCAGAATCTACAATAAGCATTTCTGCAGGTGGCGGAACAACTCCTCCTCCAACTCCCCCAACACCTCCAACGAATGGCAATGCGGCTCCTACGGTTAACTTTACAAACCTTAGCAATGGTCAGCAGGTAGCTGTTGGTAGTAGAGTAGTTGTTAGATTGTCTTCGAATGATTCAGATGGTAACGTAGTTCAACATAAGGTTTCTATTAATGGTACTTTGGTGGACACCGATGGAGCTTCTTATACTCCTCATCCTATTGTTGATATTGAAGCTGGAAGTTATACCATTACGGCAACTGTAACGGACAATGATGGTGCTACTGGTACTGCAACTGTTAATATAACTGCAGGTTCGGGTACTGTAACTCCACCTCCTACTCCACCAACTTCTGGTCAAATTACCTTTAGTCTTATTAATGCTTCAACAAATTCCGTTAGACAGTCAATTTCAAACGGAACTAATATTGCTTCTGCTCAAGGAGTAAATATCAGGGCAAATGCTCCGTCAAATGCAAGCAGTGTAAGGTTGACACTTTCTGGGCCTCAATCATTCAGCTTTTTAGAAAATAACGCACCTTATGCGTTGTATGGTGATATTAGCGGTAATTATGTTGCGGTTAACTTGAGAAGTGGTTCTTATACGCTAAGGGCAATAGCTTACTCAGCAGATAACGCTGGTGGAAGTGTTGTTGCTGATACTACCATATCATTTTCTGTTGGAAGTTCAACTTCAGCCAAAGCTGCATTTGCTTATCCTAATCCTGTAAAAGCTGATGGTAGGGTTTCTATTAAACTTCCAAATGGTGGTTCAGGTCAGTATAAATATGCAATTAGTAATTCACTAGGTGTTACACTTGAGTCTGGCAAATTCAATGCTGATAAAGCAAAAACAGATGTTGATTTGCAACTTTCTAATGTTGGAAACCAAGGTGAAGGGGTTTATTATATGACTCTTATTTCTTCGGAATCTAAACAGGTAATTCCGATTATCAGAGAATAGAAAATTCTATTTAAATATTAAAAAAACAGCTTTCGTAAATCGAAAGCTGTTTTTTTTGTGGCTATAGTCAGTAAATAACCTCGGGGCAAGCTCGCGAGGCGTTGGAAGGAAAATTAACATTGATTTCGACCCAAGCGTCGGAGCATTTTAAATCTCGATTATCAAGTAAAACTGTTTTACTTTCCTAGAATACAGACCTTTGTAAAATAGTACTCGACCTTTACAATCTTTTATTCCTTTTAGCAATACTAAACATCGTCAATTGATGTTAACTTATTGTAGTATTTTTAGAACAACAAAACTCAAATGATAAGTTTCTTCAATAGGAAAAAATATTTAGTAGACCTTTTAGAAGGTTTTACCGATATTCACAATCATATTCTACCTGGTATAGATGATGGTGCACAAACTGTTGATGTCTCTATAGAACTTATCAAAGGGTTTTCAGAATTCGGAGTCAATAGTTTCATAATGACACCACATATAATGTACAATTATTACGACAACACTCCTGCTACAATATGTGAAGCTAAGAAAGTATTGGAGGATGAATTGCTAAAAAGAAAAATGGAGACAGTCCAGTTTACCGCAGCGGCAGAGCATATGATAGATAGCAATTTTGAAAGTATTCTGACTGAAAAAACCACAATGCTCTTGGGAAAGGAACATCTTCTCATTGAAATGAGCTATTTGCAACCTCCCATCAATTTTGATGAGGCAATTATTGCTATTACCCATAATCGTTTATTTCCTGTATTGGCGCATCCAGAACGCTATAACTTCCTATTAAACAGAACCCATAGATATACCGAACTAAAAGAACAAGGCATTCTTTTTCAATTGAACATGTTGTCTCTAAGTGAATATTATGGAAAAGAGGTCGCCAAAATAGCCTCAAAATTATTGGAAGAAGGAATGATTGATTTCATTGGTTCAGACGTTCACAATCTCAATCACTTGAATACACTTAAAACAATAACACTCTCTAAGAAAACTGTAAGTTTAATTCAACCAATTATAGAAAAAACTATTAATACGTTTTCAGTCTAAAGCTTATTCCACCCAAGAAACGAAACAACCCTTTTACAAGAAAACTATCTTATTCACGTCTTAGAGTCTAACCACTTGAGTCTCCCTCGTACACGCTCTTGTAACATTTGAGAAATACTTCATCTGACTCAAAAGCTATTAGACGAGGCTAGCAAACAACATTTACCTCCCTCAAGAAGCAAAAAAATGCCTGCTTTAAAGCAGGCATTTTGAAAAACTTATTAAGTTATAATTCTAATTGTTTATCATCAATTTAAGAAGTGTGGAATTCCCTTCGTTCTGTACGATTCTAATTAAGTACAAACCATTTCCTAAGTTCGAAATCGGTATATCGTAGGTGTTAGGATCAGTACTAATATTAATTGGCAGATGTCCACTTATATAGCGGCCACCGACATCATGTACCGTAATGAACATTACTTCCGCATCTTCCGATGGGTTGATAACCAATACTCGGGCAAATCCATCTACCTTACTGGCAGGATTCTTCTCAAGAATAATGCTCATTTTTTCACCCTCCGTAACAGTAATAGTTATTGTAGCCATACTGGTAAGTCCTTCCGCATCTTCAACCGTTAGTGTTACGATATAAACACCAGCTATCGTGTAAATATGTTCTGGAGCTTCATCCGTTGAAAGACTTGTGCCGTCACCAAAATCCCATGAATAGGACACTACACCTACATCATCTAAAGATTCAGTACCATCAAATTGTACTAATAGAGAAGCTTCACCTTCCGTAGGGTTAGCAGCTATTAGAGCGGTCGGTGGTTGATTCATTCCATCTCCAACCACTATAGATACAGTTGCGGTACCTGTTAGACCTCCTGCATCAGTAACCGTAAGCTCTACAGTATAAGTACCATCTTCTGTAAACGTATGAACTGGATCCGTATCGGTAGACATTGTTCCGTCTCCAAAATCCCATGCATAGGAAACAACCGCAACGTCATCCGTAGAAGTACCACCTGTGAAAATCACATTCAAAGGAGATGCTCCGCTTGTTACATTTGTTGTTATAATCGCAGTTGGAGGCTGATTCATACCTACCTCGCTAACAACTATAGAAACTGTTGCTGTATCTGTAAGACCTTCTCCATCTGTTACAGTTAGTCCAACATTATAGGTGCCGGCAGTTGTAAATGTATGATTCGGGTCAGCATCAGAAGATGTAGTTCCATCCATGAAATCCCAGGCATATGTTACGATAGCGACATCATCAGTAGAATTACTACCTGTAAAAGTCACATCTAAAGGGGCATCTCCGCTCAATGGAGTAGCCTCCGCAACCGCAGTTGGCGCTTGATTACCCGCTCCTGGTACCACCGTTACCACTATATCGTCAAAACCAGTTTCAGTCTCATCATCCGTGACAGTCAGTCTAAAGACATAATCCCCAGCCACCAAATCATCGGCTGTTAAATCAGCTGTAGTATCATTGCTTAAGGTAGCTATACTCGGACCACTCTCTTGCGTCCATTGATATGAGACTATTGCTCCACCATCAGGGTCAGTGCCTGAGCCGGAAATGGTAATTGTATTGGTCGGCAGATTGATTGTCTGATCTAATCCTGCATCAGCGACCGGGGGAGCAGTATCATATACAGCAATACCAGATATTTTAGGGTTCTCAACTACACCAGTTAGAGTTATAGTCAAACTACCGTCGTTTACTGTAATCGCTTTGAAACTCTCAATGATTGCGGTTGCTGCACCACCTGAAGCAACAAAAATATCATAATTATCAATTTGAGCTTGGCCATTCTCAATATCAATATTAAACACTCGAGATCCTGCGCCTCCGGCTGATCCAAGTCCTGGTAAACCAAAAAACAACTCCGCGAAATGAAGATCTACATTGTAGTCAGCAGCTAGGGCAAGGGGTATTTCGTATACCAAAGTTCCTGACGTGTTAAATCTTTCTGTTTGATAAATCTCATCATTCATAGTATTTGCTATTGGAACCACGTTCTCAAAGGGGGTACCTCCAACAAAATGTTGGTCTGCCGTCCATTCCTCGGCCCCAAAGGTTACGTCTGGGCCTCCAGAATTTATCAACAACGAACCGGGTACACCATCAATAGTAATGGTTACATCGTCAAAACCAGTATCATTTTCATCATCGGTGGCAGTCAATCGGAATACGTAAGTACCTTGCACCAAATCACTAATAACGGTATCATCGGAATTTACCGAACTAATTGTTGCCGTACTTGGTCCACTTTCTTGAGTCCAAGTATAGGAGGCAATCCCTCCTCCATCAGCGTCGGTTGCAGAACCATCAAGAATTGTGCTTGGCAAAGTAATATTCTGATCCTCACCGGCGTAAACCTCAGGAGCAGTATTCCCTCCTGGGATGATAACCTCAATACCAGATATTTTAGGGTTTTCGACACTTCCCGTGAGGGTTATTGTCAAATTACCGTCATTGACCACGATATCATTAAAATTTTCAATTATAGCGGTACCCGCACCGCCAGCGGCAACGAATATGTCATAGTCGTCTAGTTGCACTTGCCCATTCTCAACATTGACATCAAATATTCTTGATCCCGCTCCCCCTCCTGAGCCTAGGCCGGGTAATCCATAGAACAATTCAGCAAAATGTAAGTTTACATTATAATTGCCAGCAACTACAGGAATTTCATAGGTTAGTGTACCCGTGCTATTGAAACGTTCTGTTTGATATAGTTGATCATTCGCTGTGTTCGCAATTGCAACCGCATTTTGAAAAGCGGTACCTCCTACAAAGTGTTGGTCTACATTCCAATCAACTCCATTGAATGTATAAGTAGGTCCTCCAGAGTTTATTCGAATAGTTCCGGCACCAGCAGGGTCTGTTACAGTTATCGTGACATTTGTTGTGCTTGTATTTGTATCAATATCCTCAACAGTCAATTGAACATTGTACGTACCTACAGCGGTAAAAGTATGCATAGGGTCGGCAATATTCGAGGTAGGTGAACCATCACCGAAATCCCATAAATAACTTACGATACCAACATCATCAGTAGATGTGCTTCCTGTAAAGTCGACATCTAACGGAGCAAAACCACTTGTGGGATCTGCCGTTGCTATGGCTATAGGGTCTCCGGCCTCACCGATGTTCCAAATAAACTGTGTATTGGCATTCGATGGAGGCGCACCGTTATCTGATACTGTTACGGTAACCGTGTACGGACTGCCATCAGCCGCACCGCCGCCGCCAGCTCTTTGCGATTCCGCCGCTGCAGTTAACTGAGCATCCGTATAATTCGTGCCATCTACTTTATAAAGCGCAATTTTATCAATCGCGTGCCCTAAAGAGCGTTCAGAAATTTCCATGGTAAAGGTACCTGCATTTTCAAAGTACACATAAATATCATGGGAATCATTATCGCTAGTAAGAGCTTGCCAATCATATACTTCTGAAGTACCACCTGATCTGAAAATCTTAAAATAACCATTACTACCATTACCCTCGGGCGTTGTGGCAGCAGTTACCCTAGGACTCCCCTTTGGAAATACTATGTCAGTTGGTGTCGCCGAAGTGACATTGGCGATTAACGTTGCTTCGTCAGTTGGAGTGCCTTGAAAACCAAAGAACCAGACTCCATTGTCATTTGGAAATTTAAGCCAATTGTCATTCTCTTCCGTTGGGTTAGAGCCGCTGTAAAAACTTCTCCAATTAAAACGATAAACACCAGGAGTACCGATGGTCACCTGATATGGAATGGTGCCCCCATTTTGAATACTCAAATGATTTGAACCTGCAATAATACCTGTAGCCCCACCCGTAGTGGTTTCTGTCCAGGTTGGTACAACAACTCCAGACTCAGCCTCCATAACAACCAAACCTCCCTGTTCTAAAAAGGGTCCGTCATTTACACCCCCAGCAGATACTGTTCCCGATATTAGGCCAGTATTTGTGTCTATTGTCAAAGTTGGTGGTAATCCTGTTGCACTATATGTACTCGCGCCATTAGCTTGAATTTGCAATGACACAGTATCTCCTTCATTATTATTTTGAGTGCCTGGATTTGTAACATTTAATGAACTATCAAAGTTGGTCAAATCGACTGTAATTGATTCGCCATTCCCGTAGTTAATAGTCAGTGTTGCATTCCTATTTGGAACTGCTCCAGCCAAAGTGACTGAAACTGTATGTGATGCATTAGCATTTAACAACTGATTGGTTAATTCACCCGTTGCAATGGTAAAGTCAGCAGCATTGGGGCCCGTAATTTCCATTGAAGTCACCATTACACCGACATTTCCATTGATGACGTCTACTGCAATATCTTGAGTGGTCCCATCAGCTATTAGCACACTTGCAGGAGCCGACAATGAACTTGTAGTACTAGGCGCACCCACTGGGTTGTCAATCCCCAGATATTCCATATTTTTTTGATTCCCACCTCCTAAATTGGTTGAACCAGCCAGAATAAACACACCACTACCTGAAACAATTGCTTGGGTTCCATGTCTAGGACTATTTAAATCTGATATCCTTGTCCATGCTTGTGTATTGGGGTCATATTCCTCCGTAATTTCCAAGGCCCCTGTTGTATTTACACCATATACCACCTCATTTTCAACTTCTCCCCCAATTACAAGCAGCTTTCCATTGAAATTAGCTGTAGAAGCCCCACCCCTTGGTGTAGGGATATTCTGTGCTGCCGGGAGTGTACTCCAAGTTCCAGAGCCAAAATTAAACACATCGACTTCGGGTATAGTTGGCGCAAAAACTCCACCTACTCCACCTGATAATCTTCCACCCGCTACATACAAGTTGTTTCCAATTACCGTAGCACTAAAGTGGTCTCTTGCACGTGGTGCATCTGCCAATGAAGTCCAAACTCCAGTGGCTGGGTCGTACTCATCAAACCAAGGAACGAAACCGCCATCATGACCGTCAGTATTTCCCCCGACGATATAGAATTTGTTGTTTTGTACAACTAACCCTGTTGAACCACGTCTTCTGGCAACTGGTATTTGAGGACCTTGAATCCATTCGTTGTTGGATGGGTCAAAGGCCCATATAAATTCTTCTGGTACTTCATTTGGAAAACCATTGTCACCAAAAGCACCAATTATCCAAATAAGACCTTGGTATTCTGTTGCCTGAAAGTGGTTGAATTCTTGCGGGGCAGATGCCGTAAGGTTTACCCAAGTGTCCGATGCATAATCGTAAACATCAACAGTTTGGGCATTTTCACGACCTCCCATCAAGAAAAACTTATCACCAGCTTGTACAAAAGAACATTCATGACGCGCTGTATAGTTTTCATTCTCGTTTTTATCAACCCATATATTAGACCCTATTGTCCAAACAAAACTGATGGAAGTTGTATCTGTATTTGAACCATCACTATCATTAACAGTAACTGTTACATTATATGGACTACCAGCCGCAGCACCGGCACCGATGGTACCGCCAATTTGACCATTTGTTGGTTCTAAAGTCACTCCAGCAGGAAATCCAGTTGCTGAATATTGCAAATTACCGTCACCTCCAAAAGCATTAACACCCAAGCTGCCGTTTAATACATCTCCAGGACTATTAAATTGATCTGCTATAGGATTTACATAAATCGGAGTATCAATGTCAGATGCATCAATAATCTCTATCGCATTTACTATGGGGTTCTCTGGCCCAACATGAGGAAAAGATATGTCAATCGTCCCGTCAGATACCGTCAATGTATGTGAAATAACAGTGCCCACTTCATGACCATAGGTACCTGACAAATCGATACTATTTAACAAAGGAAATACAACCCCTTCTATATCAACATCAAAAATACGTTGCCCTGGTTGGGATGTGCCTATAAAACTATTCCCTATGTAAAGTCGTACTTCATAATTACCCGCTTGAACTGCTGGGAAAGAATATGTCATATTCGGTGCTCCCGCATTAGCATCATAACGCTCCGTTGCATACACTTCCAAAGGCGTTGTTAATTGATCTACAGACCCATCAACTGGCATGTTCGTCGATAAAAAGGATTGATTTGTACCAGCAACCGATAGGTACTGAGAATTGGACGCTGGGGTATCAGCTTCCCAGTCTAATCCACCATCAATTGCAGTTATTTGAGGTCCCCCACTATTAACCCTGTACAGGACAACACCCGCTTCCGTAACAGTCACGGTGAACGTATCATCTACGAAAAAAGTATCCGCATCTGTAGCACGAATAGTAATGTTAGAAGTAGCTGGATTTGCAGGGTAAGATAAGGTCAAGGTATTCCCTGCTACTACCGCTCCAACTGCGGGATTCGTATTTCCTTGCACTGTATAGGTCAGATTATTTGCACCATTATCATCATCAAAATAAAGATTTAGATCAATATTTTCATTTGCCTCATTAACCTGTCTTGTAATATCAGGTAATGGTTGTGAAACAATAGGTTCCTCTCCAAGGACATTTAAAAAATCCCAAGTACCTTCTAGTTCAACACCAACGGTACCTGATGTCCCCGTAAAACCAACGGCTAAATCTTGATTGGCCTGTTGGATAGCATTTAAAATACTCCCTTGAGCAGTAATGGTACCAATTGTATTTTTTGCTCCTCCGTCAATCGCATATTCCAAATCAACTTGACCGTTTGCCGGGTTCACTTCAAAATAGAAAATAATACCAGAATTTGGCCTATTGCCAATAGCTATAGGAATATTGATAGGAGTCTGCGGAATATCATTGATTTCTTGAAGTGCAGTTATTCCTGCAGTGGTAAGAACTATCTTAATATAATTGCTTTGAGTACCGTCACCGATAAAATGTCCAATCTCTCCTCCCACTGCGGCATTATTCCCATAGATTCGCAGCGGCCCTGTCAAATTTACTAGATTACCTATTACAGTAAAATTGCCAGTAGCGGTGCTTGTTTGCACACCATATTGATATCCTTTCTCTTGGGTATTCGTATTTCCTAATGCCGTGCCGGATGTCATGTGCGAAGTCATCAAACCTGGTGCACCCCCCAAAACATCGTTCGGATTCGGACCGGCTCCTACATCGTCTAACCAATCCAACCAATTCGGGCCTGTATTTCCATTATTCATTAACCCCGTCATACCGAGACCAAAAATACCGCCAAGACCTTGTTGATCGTTGAATAGATCATTATTTATAGGAATTGTAAAAGCGTCACTTCCGCCCGCTGTGGGATTGCCGAGTTGAAAAGGATCCGTAGCGTCTGGAATACCGTCAGCATCATCATCAGCATCATTTAAATCGGAAACTAAAGGGGCTCCGGCTAATTTGTCGAAATCAGCAGGTTGGGATCCTCCATTGCAGGGATCAGTACCATTATCTTCCTCATCTTGATTGCTATACCCATCATTGTCATAATCTGCGTTGGCATCATAACCAGGTTGCCCTGGATCAATACAAACAAAATCTTGAGGTTCAAAAACTACGATTATACCATTTAGTGTTCCCACCCAGACAGTTCCAGGAAAATTATTAGAATCACTATTACACGAAATACCTAAGGCATTTCCACCAATACCTGAGAAAAATGTTTGATTCATAGCTTGAAGTCCACCTGCAGGGTTGAGTTCCACTCTACGAACATTTCCTCCGCTATGGCCAGCTAGTAGATTTCCTTGCATCGCACCACCAAAATTCGAGGCGGTGTACTCATCCATTCCATTGGTATTTGTTCCCCATATAGTTACTTCACCATCAACTGGCCCATCAGGGTTTGCAATACCAGGTCCTCGCCAGTCCCCTTCAACTGCATTTGCTGTTGCCACGGGAGGCCAGTTTGCAGGTAGTGCAAGATTGGCATCCGTTGTTGATCCGGGTGTCGATCCATTGGGGTCATAAGTCTGTGTTCTAAATACCGCCCCCGCATTTCCTGTTAGTCCAGGTGCTGTATATAGACCAGCCCCAGTAGGGTTAGCTCTTGTTGGATTCGGATGTCCTCCATAATAACTTCCAGGAGTATAAGTTTGAAGATTCGTGGTTACCAATTGTAAATGATCTTCGTTGTTTATTTCCTCACCACCTGAAGGGGACTGACTACCCGGTTCAGCTGGATCATATGCATTTGTAGCCGCACCACCTCCCTCATTCACAGGAAAGCCTCCCCACCCTTGATTGGCTCCATTATCGGTAACGTACAAAGCTCCATTTTCGGTAACTGTCAAATCATAAGCGTTTCTATATCCTGGTGAGAATATTTGCACTGGGCCTCCGGGTACAACAACTGCTTGATTGAGTCCATCATTTCCACCCCAAGGATCATTGATATCTATACCATCATAACCAATAGCATTTGGATCTGTAATGCCATTAACATTCGCTCTGGAAGGGTCATCTAAAGTGGGAAGGTCATAAATATAGGATCGCCCACTATCATTGAGAATTGGAAGTGCATTTAGCGCATCTAAATCCACAGACAAGACTGCCCCGGAAAGCGCATACTCACAAGTATATACAAAATTTGTGGAAGGTGCCCCACCATTCGTGTGCCCGCCTTGAGCTACAATCAAGTAGTCGGTTCCATTTATTGTGGTAAACTCAAGTCCATTGGTCGCATGGTTTTCTTCAGATCTTGGGAGTCCCCTTACTAAATCAACAACATCCCAAGAAGCACCATTCCATGTAAAACGGGTAATAACTCCGGAATTCGTATCAAGATTGACATCACCGTTTCCACCACCTACACCCGAGCCTATGCGAAAGTCACTTGAACTAACATAAATTATGGGGTTGGTAGCTGTTCCGGCAACAGTTAAACCAGTTGTTTCCCTTTCAGTACTTGTATGCGCTGTACCATCATCATTATGATCCGACATGGTCTGAATATCATTAAGCGTTTCAATTGCAGTAACTTCATAATCAGTTGCAGTATTCCTTTGGACCGTTAATATTTTAATTAAACCAGGGTATTCGGCAACATACAATCTTCCATCAGGCCCGTACATCAAAGAAGTAACACCATTGGAAACATCTCCAACACCATTAAAATCAAGGTTACTCTGAGTAAAACTCTGTGCATTCAAATTTGAGTAAAATACGGATGTAGCAAGTAGGATTAGAAGTAAAATTCTTGAAACACTAAAGTAGCATTTATTCATATTCTAAATTTTTAAGCAATATTTTTATTAATAGGGGGACTTTCTATTAATCAATAACAAAGATAAACTAATAACAACTTAAGGAGAAAATACCCTAACAGTTTTCGTCTAAAAATGGGGGTTTATCGGTATATGACCAAATCAATCGACAAGCATGCATTTCATCGGCTTGCAAGCTGTTGGAGAACTTTTATTTATTGATATCGTCAAATCTTACATTAGCAAAAAATATAAGTCATGTGAATGCTAAAAGTTCAAGACCATTATAGGCTTTTTAAGCTATCGCAGAAAAAAGCCCTGAAATAAAATAATTTCAAGGCTTTTCATATTTCTAAACTATAATGTTCAAAATTTCCACCATTTTTTTTGTGACTTACCATAACCATATCCATATTTTCCGCCATATCCAAGGTCCGAGTTTTTCACATCATTTACCACAAATGAAAGCCCTTTAATCTTCCCCTCAGCTTGTAATTTAAGCGGGTAGCCAACGGCTTTAGTTTCCGTAATTCCAGCCCTTGTTACATAAATTAGATGGTTGGCATACTGGGTAATCAATAAAGTATCTGTTACCACCATTAAGGGAGCGGTATCAACAATTACGTAGTCGTAACGCTCCGAAACCTCATCTATAAGTTCTTTCATACGATCACTCATAAGTAACTCCGCAGGGTTAGGTGGTATTCTTCCAGAATATACTAAATCAATAGTATTGTGGTGGACCAACATCGGATTTATAATATCCTTAGTGTTTAGGGTATTATCATATAAATATTCAGTAAGACCAGCGTCCTTGTTTCTGCTTGGTTTAGACATTTTATCCACATCCGGACCTGTAAAAAATGTATAGATTTTCGGATTTCTAATATCTGCACCTATTAAGAGAACCTTTTTATTAGTACTGGCTAAAATCATGGAAAGGTTCGTCGACAAAAATGTTTTACCTTCTCCAGGAACACTTGATGTTACAAAAACAACATTGTTTTTACCCTCCTTAGCCCTTTTCGTTTTTATCAAATAGTCTAAATTCGTTCGGATAATTCTTAAGGATTCTGCTAAAACTGAACGATCCTCTTTTATGACTAATTTGTCGTCTTTACTGGAAAGTTTCGGTATTTCACCTAAAACAGGAACATCTTTTGTAATTTTTTCAAGACTGTCCATATTGTGAATCTTGTTATCCAAAAGATCGTTGGCATATAATACAGAAAATGGAAGTAAAAGACCCAATATTAATGAAGCCAAATAAATGACATTCTTTCTAGGAGAAACTGGCCATTTGCTCGTTAAATAAGCACTATCGATTGTTTTCGATTTTGGAGCCTGCGAAGCAACTTGAATTTGAGCCTCCTCGCGCTTCGTAAGCAGATACAAGTACAACTCTTCAGTCGTTTGTTGCTTTCTGGTTATTTCCCTTAAGGCCCTCGAATTTTCGGGTGATGAGTATACTTTCGAATTGAATCGCGCCTGCTGTCCGCTAAGAGAATTTACAGTGAGTTCCAAGTTACCCACAGAACTTTTTAAACTTGAAGACAAACTTGTTTTTAAATTGTTAAGCTGTTGGTCTAAATTGACAATTATCGGGTTTTTCTCATTGGAGCTTTTCAGCAATCTTGTTCTTTCCGATACCAATTGATTATATTGAGCAATTGTATTATTTGTAGCCGGATCTCCCAAATTTGCTGGTAATACCTCGTAACCGTTTTGTGATTCGACCAAATTACTCATCGAAGCGGTCATATTCAGTCTGTTTCTAGCAGCAGCTAACTCTTGTTGATTCGCTACTCCCGCATTCAAGTTGATATTGGTTTCAACAGGTATGTCAACAACACCTTTCTCAGTTTGAAAATCTTGTGCATCTTGATCCACGTTTGATAAATTACCATATATCGTTGCTATTCTATCGTCTATGAATTTTGAAGTCTTGTCGGCAATAACTTGTTTATCTTCAATAGCATTCTCATTATAAACCCGTACCAAAGCATTAACTATGTTGATTGCCTTCTCTCTAATAGGATCCTTCAAAGTAATGTCTACGATATTGGACTTGTCGTCACTATTAGAAATAATCATTTTCTTTTTATAGCTCAATGCCACAGCCTCTACAGGTTGAACAGAAACCTTTAGTTTTTTACTCTTGTATTTGCCAAACGCCACTACGTTTGGGGTAATTACAATGTCTCCAATCGGTGACGCAATATTCTTACCAAAAGAATATACTTTAACCGGCTTATCCTCTTCTTCACTAAAACCGAATGTTGTAGACGAAGAAAGCGTAATATAAAATGTATAATTCGCATTGTTAATCGTGGAATCCTCTGCAATAAAACTCAAGTTTATAGGTGGGTTCTTATAAAGCTCCGTACTAATTACATTTCCAACTACCTGAATTTTGGTGTTTAGCTTTTGCTGCTTTACCACATCGATAAAATTCGACCGAGAACCAATCAGTTCTATTTCATCGATTACCTTATTCTTTCCACCACCCAGCACATCAGAAAATAGTTCTAAACCAGATCCTGAGTTTTTATCTTCTAAAATTTGAATTTTGGCGGCAGCTGCATATTGCGGCACCGTATATCTAATATAAACAGAGGCTAGGATAAGTAGCAAGATAACAGAGATAACAAACCATTTCCAATGCTTCGTATATCCTGAAATAACCTCTTTTAACTCAATAGTATCGCTTGAAGCGTCTGGAGCATTAAAATTATTCATTCTTAAAATTCCTTTGGTTCAAATTACTTGGTCCTCGTAATCAATAATATTGTAGAGGTTATTAGTATAGAAGCTATTGAAACTGCAATTGTAGCTCGATTATCCAAACTGGATGCTGTAATTGCAGACTGATTAGGTTCTATATAGACCACATCATTTTGAGTTAAATAGTAAACAGGAGAACTCATTGCTTCTTTTCTTGTAAGATCAACTCTTGTATACACCTTGGTTCCATCGAAATCTCTTATAACCATAACGTTTTCGCGAACTCCTTTAACTGTTAAATCACCAGCTAAACCTAAAGCTTCTAGAATAGTAATCCGTTCTCCATTTACGGGATAGGTACCCGGGCGTCTAACTTCCCCTAAAACAGTTATAGTGAAATTCTTCAATCTAATGTTAATAATGGGGTCCTTTAAATATTCGGAAAGCTTATCTCTTAGCAAAGTCCTTACCTCCTCGGCCGAAAGCCCTGATACTTTTATTTTTCCGATAACAGGAAAATCTATTTCACCCTCTCTATCAATTAAATAATCCACCTGTTCTGGGCGAATACCCCCTTCTACAGCTCCTCTAAAAAGGTTAAATGGGGCACTTGCTTCTGCATTCAAAGTAGAGACATGGATGCTTACTAAATCATCTACCTTAAATTTAGGAGTAAAGCTATTTTTGTCGACAATAGTTTCAAACCCCCCTGTATTCTGAAAATAAACTACTTCTTTCTTGTTAGCACAAGAAGATAAAAGAAGGACTGAAATGGTCAAAAAAGTAAATATCAATCCAAAACGTCTGTTTTGTTTAAGCATAATATATAGTGTTATTTTGTGTAAAATTAGTGAAAATTATGGTTGGAAAATTTTCTTTTCACCTTTAATTATAGCCGCAGATTTCTCCTCTTCCTGGTTATCAAGTTTACAAAATTCTGAATTATTCGAAACATACTCAGGTACAATTTCTTTCATCAAAGCCATAGTATTTCCGTTAAAAAACATATTTGAAACGCAAAGCTCATCAATTTTTGATTTGACCATTGCATAATCCAATTCCTTAACTTTGCCTATCAAAATTTTCTTGTGATATGTTGGCAAAGTATTTTCCCCATTCGCCAACAATTCTTCATATAGTTTTTCACCTGGGCGTAAGCCGGTAATCTTAATATCTATATCCTCAGGATATTTAAGACCTGATAACTTAATCATGTTCTTAGCTAAATCAAATATTCGCACCGATTTACCCATATCAAAAATAAAAATCTCTCCACCTTCTCCCATTACGGCAGCCTCGAGAACCAATTGAGAAGCTTCAGGAATGGTCATAAAGAATCTAGTAATATCCTTATGGGTTACGGTTAACGGACCACCTTTTTCAATTTGCTTTCTAAACAAGGGAATAACAGAACCATTTGAGCCAAGTACATTACCGAATCTAGTTGTAATAAACTTGGTCTTATTTTCTTGTTGAACACTACTGATGTACATCTCTGCAATTCGTTTTGTAGCGCCCATTACATTTGTAGGGTTTACAGCTTTATCAGTTGAAACAAAAACGAATTTACCTACCCTATGGTTCATCGATAAGTCGACTATAGTTTTTGTTCCAGCAACATTGATTTTAATAGCCTCGTAATAATTATACTCCATTAAAGGAACATGTTTATAGGCTGCAGCATGAAAAACCATGGTCGGTTTATGTTCCTGAAAATAAGTATTCATTCGATTTTTATCTCGAATATCACCAACAATCGGAACAAAATTATGAAATCCATTTTGCTTTAACTCTTGTTGCAAATCGTACAAGGCAGACTCCGCTTGATCAATAATAACTAGAGATTTATAGTCATAGTTGGCTATCTGTCTAACTATTTCACTTCCTATAGAACCAGCACCCCCGGTAACTAAAATAGTTTGTCCTTTAAGCTGTTCTGAAACTTTGGATTTTTTTATGTCAATCGGAGAGCGATCTAAAAGATCTTCAATCTGAACTTGTTTAATCTGAGAAAGTTTAAGCTCTCCATTAATCCAACTCTCAACTGGCGGGACAATCTTGACCTGCACCGGATATTCCACCAGACTTTCTACTAGTTCACGGAGTTCATTCGCATCAACGTTATTTATCGAAACAATGATTTCAGAAACATCTTTTGAGCTTAAAAAGTACTCGGAGAGAACATCTTTACCTAGAACCATCACTCCGTTGATAATCTTCCCTATTTTTTTAGGGTCATCATCTAGGTAGGCAATTACCCTAGCATTGCTGCTAGTCTGATTGCTAATGGCATTATAAGTAAGAATACCTGACTCCCCTGCTCCATAAATCAATACATTTTTTGTAACCTTAAACTTTTTTACCAAATTAAAAAAAGCAGTTTTAAAAATATATCGTGAGGCGGTTAAAGCAATAAAAGCCAACAAACTATGAATAACAATTATACTCAAAGGAACAGTGAAATCGTTCATAAAAACGAACTGCCTGTTGATTATAACCAAGAAAATCGTGATAATACTAGAAAAACAAATTGCATTAAAAATCTTGTAAACATCCCTAACCCCTGTATGCCTTACAACACCTTTATAAGAACCCGTAAAGAGAAACGAAGTAATTGCAATAAGTGCTATAATGGGAAGCTGTAACCACAACCTTTCAACGTCAAAATTGAAAGTTAGATTAAAACGTATCAGGTAAGACAAAATGAAAGAAACAGAAATTATAAAAACATCTATCGCTAAAACCAACCACTTTGAAGCATATCTGTGGGCATTGCTTACAAGGTAATTTTTTATCATTTGGTAAGTTCTTTAAGTATTATTGTAACTATTCTTTCTAAGTCTTGGTCAGCCAAATTTGAGCCACTTGGCAAACAAAGACCTCTATCAAATAGGTCTGCAGAGGTACCATCTGAATAATTCGGGGAGGTTTCAAAAATGGGTTGCATGTGCATCGGTTTCCATAACGGACGTGATTCAATGTCATCCTCTAAAAGAGCATAACGAATTCTTTCCCTCATTTCGTATGAAGATGTTAAAATACATGAAAGCCATCTATTTGAAAAGAAACCTTCTGGTTCATTCAAAAACTCGATTTCCTCCAAATGCCCTAGACTAGCTTTATAAAAATCAAAGTTAGCCCTTCTGGCAGCAACACGGTCATCAAGCACTTCCATTTGACCTCTGCCAATACCTGCTAGAACATTGCTCATACGATAATTATAACCTACATGAGAATGTTGGTAGTGCGGCGCATCATCCCTTGCTTGAGTCGCTAAAAAAATCGCCTTCTCTTTATATGCTTGGTTCTTCGTAACCAGCGCACCACCACCTGAAGTGGTAATAATTTTATTTCCATTGAAGGATAAAATTCCTATTTCGCCAAAACTTCCACATTTTACTCCATTGAAAGTACTTCCTAGTGCCTCAGCACTATCTTCAATTACGGGAATTCCGTATTTCTCGGCTACAGCGTTTACTTCATTTATTTTGTATGGCATTCCATATAGGTGCACTGCTACAATGGCTTTCGGCTTCTTCCCTTTCGCAATTCTGTCTAAAATTGCTTTCTCTAGCAATACAGGTGAAATATTCCATGTATCTCGCTCGCTGTCTACAAAAATCGGATTCGCTCCCAAGTATTTTATGGGGTTTGCAGATGCAGAAAAGGTAAGACTTTGGCAAATTACTTCATCGCCATGTGAAACCCCAAGTATTTCAAGGGCGAGATGTATAGCAGCGGTGCCTGCACTGAGCGCCGCAACGTGAACCTCATTATTGATATAGTCCTGAATAGCCTTTTCGAAAAGAGTTACATTTGGTCCGAGAGGTGCAATCCAATTGGTTTTGAATGCTTCATCGACATAATTCTGTTCATTGCTTCCCATATGGGGTGAGGAAAGCCAAATCTTTGTCTGTGTCTCCACTTTAAAAATCTTTAGTTAAGTTCATTTGAGTTTCAAAAGTAATTATACTTTCCTACAACAAGTTCTAATATCGATTAATACTCGATAATTATCGGTTAAATGAACTTTAGAACGTGCTTATAAACCCTAAGTTATTTCAATTTTACTTAATATACGCTTCAAACAGGAAAATCGACCGTTTTATCGACAATATTTATTCTATTGTAGAGTTATTTTGTAATCTTTGCATCGCCAAACGAAAACCCAAATTATGAGATTAAGTTAAAATCTGCTTAGTTAGCATAGTAAAAAAAGTGAATTGATATTTCACCCCTAACCCTTGAATGAACTAAACATCTTCGAATGAAAATAACAAAAATATGCTGTATTGGAGCCGGTTATGTTGGCGGCCCTACAATGTCTGTTATCGCTAGCCAATGCCCTGAAATACAGGTTACAGTAGTTGATTTAAGTAAAGAAAGGATAGATCTTTGGAATCATTCCGACTTAGACAAATTGCCCATATACGAACCGGGATTAAAAGAGTTGGTAGAAAAAACCAGAGGTAAAAATCTATTTTTTTCAACAGAGATTGATACGGCTATTGATGAGGCAGAGATAATTTTTATATCGGTAAACACTCCTACAAAAACCTACGGAAAAGGTAAGGGGCAGGCTGCAGATCTTAAAAATATTGAATTATGTGCTCGAAATATCGCAAAGGTTGCCAGAACAAATAAAATTGTAGTTGAAAAATCAACCCTACCCGTTAGAACAGCAAGTGCCATTAAAAGTATATTAGACAACACTGGTAATGGAGTTGATTTCGAAATACTTTCGAATCCCGAATTTTTAGCTGAGGGAACCGCTATTGAAGATTTATTAAACGCCGATAGAGTTTTGATTGGAGGGGCGGAAACCCCTAAAGGACAAGCGGCTAAAGATGCTTTAAGCAGTATTTACGAAAATTGGCTTCCTAAAGAAAGGATTTTGCAAACCAATGTTTGGTCTTCAGAGCTTTCTAAACTGGTAGCAAATGCATTTTTAGCACAGCGCGTTTCTTCTATTAATTCTATCTCTGCACTTTGTGAGAAGACCGATGCTAATGTAGCAGAGGTTTCTAGAGCAATTGGTTATGATAGTAGAATTGGCGCGAAGTTTTTAAATTCCTCTGTTGGTTTTGGGGGTTCTTGTTTTCAAAAAGATATTCTTAACTTAGTATATATAGCTCAAAGTTACGGACTTCAAGAAGTTGCCGACTACTGGGAACAGGTGATAATTATGAATGATTATCAAAAAAGACGGTTTGCTGAAAATATAGTTACCACCCTTTACAATACAGTGTCTGGCAAAAAAATTGTTTTCTACGGATGGGCCTTTAAAAAAGATACCAATGACACAAGAGAATCTGCGGCTATCTATGTAGCTGATGCTTTGTTGGATGAAAAAGCTGAGATTGTAATTTATGACCCAAAAGTACCGGAAAGCCAAGTTTACGCAGATCTAGATTATTTAGGAACAAGATCTCCAGAAGAAAATAGACGCTTATTGAAAGTTGTGAATGACCCAATAAAAGCTTCTGAGGAAGCACATGCTATTGCCATATTAACAGAATGGGATGAGTTTAAAAACTATGATTGGGAAAGTATTTATAAAAAAATGTTGAAACCTGCATTCGTGTTCGACGGAAGACGATTATTAGAAAAAGAAGATATGCAGAAGATAGGATTCGAATATTACAAAATAGGACAATCATGAAGATATTGGTAACCGGAGCTGCAGGGTTTATTGGTTATCATGTTTGCGAAATTCTTTTGCGTGAAAATTATACGGTAGTTGGGTTGGACAATATGAACGACTACTACGATGTAAGCCTAAAGTATAGCAGACTGAAACAACTTGGTATCAGTAAAAAGGATGCCGAACATTTTCACAAAAAAGCATTTGGAGATATTCATGGGTCAAAGTTTTCGTTTGTCAAAATGAATCTAGAGAATAGAGAAGCATTACCTTCTTTTTTTTTAGAAGAAAAATTTGATTTAGTATGTAATCTTGCTGCCCAAGCA
Organism: uncultured Flavobacteriaceae bacterium; assembly: GCA_947500435.1. Taxonomy (GTDB): domain Bacteria; phylum Bacteroidota; class Bacteroidia; order Flavobacteriales; family Flavobacteriaceae; genus Maribacter_C. The sequence continues at coordinate 207,606 of CANMRV010000005.1, read as the reverse complement.
GGAGTAAGATATAGTATTGAGAATCCCAATGTCTATGTTGACAGTAATATAGTTGGTTTCTTAAATTTGTTAGAATGTTGCAGACACAATGCTATTCAACATTTGGTGTATGCAAGCAGTTCTAGTGTATATGGCAGTAATAAAAAAATTCCTTTTACAGTTGATGACAACGTAGATCACCCAATAAGTCTGTATGCCGCGACTAAAAAGAGTAACGAATTAATGGCGCATACCTATAGCCATCTTTTCAAAATACCTACTACAGGTTTACGGTTCTTTACAGTATATGGACCTTGGGGAAGGCCTGATATGGCTCCTTTTCTGTTCACGAATGCTATTTCTAACAATAAACCTATCAAGGTTTTTAACCATGGAAAAATGGAGAGGGACTTTACTTATGTTACAGATATTGCCGAGGGGGTTGTTCGAGTCTTGAAAAGCAACCTAGAGAATAGGAAGGCTTCAGAAGAATTTTATAAGCTTTATAACATCGGAAATAATAACGCGGTTAAGCTTTTAGACTTTATAGAGCAAATTGAATACCATTTGGATAAAGAAGCCGTTAAACAATTGTTGCCCATTCAACCTGGGGATGTAGAAAAAACTTGGGCAGATGTAAGCGCCTTAGTCAAAGACTATGGCTATCAGCCCAAAACATCAATAAAAGATGGCGTTAAACAATATGTAAATTGGTATCAAAAATTTTATGATAACTAAAGATTAGCACCTTCATTAAAATAATTAAAGAAATAACCATTAATAAATAATACATTGAAAAAAGTAGCATTGATTACAGGAGTAACAGGACAGGACGGAGCCTACCTTAGTGAATTTCTTCTAAAAAAAGGTTATGAAGTGCATGGACTTAAAAGAAGGTCCTCGCTTTTCAACACAGACCGTATCGACCACCTTTATCAAGACCCACATATCGAAAATCGAAACTTTATTTTGCACTACGGTGATATGACCGATAGTACGAATCTGATTCGATTAATCAAAGAAATACAGCCAGATGAGATATATAACCTGGCGGCAATGAGTCATGTACATGTCTCGTTTGAAATCCCCGAGTATACCGCCAACGCCGATGGTATAGGCACTTTACGTATACTAGATGCGGTTCGTCTCTTAGGAATGGAAAAAAAGACCCGAATTTACCAAGCTTCCACTTCAGAACTCTATGGAAAGGTGCAGGAGGTTCCCCAGTCGGAAACAACGCCCTTCTATCCAAGAAGTCCATACGCTGTTGCAAAGATGTACGCCTATTGGATTACAGTAAACTATCGTGAAGCTTATGGAATGTATGCATGTAATGGAATACTTTTCAATCATGAGTCCCCAATTAGAGGTGAAACTTTTGTAACTCGAAAAATTACAAGGGCAACAGCCAGAATCGCACTCGGACTTCAAGATAAAATGTACCTAGGTAACCTTGACGCGCAGCGTGATTGGGGTCATGCCAAGGACTACGTTCGCATGATGTGGATGATCTTGCAGGCTGATGAAGCGGAAGATTGGGTGATTGCGACAGGAAAGACCACTCCAGTTCGAGAGTTTGTTCGAATGAGCTTTGCCGAAGCTGGTATCGAACTTGAGTTCAAAGGTTCGGGCGTTGATGAAAAAGCATTTGTAAAATCATGTTCAAATCCTAAATATCAGATAGAAATCGGTAAAGAAGTACTTTCGGTAGACCCAAAATACTTTAGGCCAACTGAAGTCGAGCTGTTAATCGGTGATCCGACTAAAGCAAAACAAAAACTAGGTTGGGAACTGGAATACGAACTTAAGGATCTAGTCATCGATATGGTGAAAAGTGATCTACACTTAATGGAAAAAGAGCAGTATCTTAAAGATGGTGGATATCGCATCTTAAACTACTTTGAATAATCTATGGAAAAGGATGCAAAAATATACATCGCAGGCCATAGAGGACTTGTAGGTAGTGCAATCGTAAAAAACCTTTCTCAAAGAGGATATTCCAATCTTGTAACCAGAACTCATTCTGAACTGGATCTTACCAATACGGCTTCAGTTGCAGGCTTTTTTCAAACCGAAAAACCACAATATGTTATCTTGGCCGCAGCCAAGGTGGGGGGAATAGTAGCCAACAACACCTACCGAGCGGATTTTATATATGAGAACCTGATGATTCAAAACAATGTGATTCATCAATCTTATGTACATGGAGTAAACAAATTACTCTTCTTGGGAAGTACCTGTATCTATCCAAAAAATTGTCCGCAACCTATGAAAGAGGACTATTTATTGACAGACACGCTAGAATATACCAATGAACCTTATGCGATTGCAAAAATCGCTGGCATTAAAATGTGTGAAAGCTACAACCTGCAGTATGGCACCAACTTCATTTCTGTTATGCCCACCAATCTATATGGGCCAAACGACAATTTCGATTTGGAGAAATCACATGTTCTTCCAGCACTTATTCGAAAAGTCCATTTGGGAAAAGCACTAGAAACAGATAATTGGGAACAAATAACGAATGATTTAAATCGGTTGCCCATTGAAGGTATTTCAGGCAATGCAGACAAAAAAGATATTCTGAGCATACTTGAAAAATATGGCATCCTAAAAGTTGGAAATAAGGTCTCCGTGGAAATTTGGGGAAGTGGAAAGCCAATGCGTGAATTTTTATGGTCAGAAGATATGGCCGATGCCTGTGTATTCTTAATGGAAAACAGGAATTTCAAAGACACCTTCTCTTCCGAAAAAGAGATTAGAAATACGCATATCAACATTGGAACGGGATCTGATATTTCAATAGCAGATCTAGCCGGCTTGATTAAGGATAAAATCGGATTTACCGGTGATTTTAAATTCAACACCGATAAACCCGATGGCACAATGAAAAAATTGACCGATGTTTCCAAATTGAACAATTTAGGATGGAAGCATAATATAGATTTAGAACTGGGTGTTCAAAAATTAATAGGTTGGTATAAAGAATTTTAAAGGAGCGTTTTTTTCAATACCTATCCTTCCATGTTTTCGATGGATATAATCGAAATCATATACCTATCTTTGAGATGAATTTTCACTTGCCTCCAACCCAATTTCATTGATATAATATGAGCATTGTTAGAATAGGTATTATTGGATTAGGCTATGTAGGTCTGCCCCTAGCCCGCCTATTCGCCACCAAGTATCCCGTTATCGGATTTGACATTAACCCGAAAAGGATATCTGAATTACAATCAGGAATTGATTCCACCCTAGAAGTAAACAAAGATGATTTAAAAGAAGTCATTAAGGACCAACCTCCTTCCAAAATAGGTCTGTTTTGCACTGATAATCAAGAGATACTAAAAGATTGTAATTACTTCATTATAACGGTACCAACTCCTGTAGACCGTATAAACAGACCAGACCTCACCCCCTTGTATAAATCAAGTGAAACGGTGGGCCAATTTTTAAAGAAGGGAGATATCGTCATTTACGAGTCAACGGTATATCCGGGCGTTACCGAAGATGAGTGCATCCCTGTTCTTGAAAAGGTTAGCGGATTAAAATTTAATGAAGATTTTTTTGCGGGGTATTCCCCTGAAAGAGTCAATCCAGGGGACAAAAAACATACCATTGATAAAATTCTAAAGGTTACAGCTGGGTCTACCCCAGAAGTTGGTAAAAAAGTAGATGCGTTATATGCCTCTGTAATTACTGCCGGTACACACTTGGCCTCAAGCATAAAAGTGGCGGAAGCATCGAAAGTAATTGAGAATTCTCAACGTGATATAAATATTGCTTTTGTAAATGAGCTAGCCAAGATTTTTAATTTAATGGATATTGATACTCATGAAGTTCTAGAAGCTGCAAGCACCAAATGGAATTTCTTGCCCTTCAAACCAGGTTTGGTCGGTGGCCATTGTATAGGCATCGATCCTTACTATCTTGCTCAAAAAGCCCAAGAGTTTGGATATCATCCAGGAATAATTTTAGAGGGCAGGCGCATGAACGATGGCATGGGCAAATATGTTTCTTCCGAAGTTGTAAAGTTGATGTTACAACATGACTTAAAAGTAAAAGGCGCAAAAATTCTAATTTTAGGAATAGCTTTTAAGGAAAACTGTCCTGATGTTCGTAATACAAAGGTTGTTGATGTTATCAACGGATTAAAAAGTTACAATGCCGATATTACGATTTATGACCCATGGGCGGAGCCAGCCGAGGTACTAAGGGAACATAGTATAGAAACAACCAACCAAATTCCCACTGACTTGTTTGACGCTGTGGTTCTTGCGGTCTCTCATAATGAGTTCCTGACTCTTGATTTACGCGCGATGCTCAAGCCAGGTGGTGTTCTATATGATGTTAAGAGTGTTTATAAAGGTAAGGTAGATGGCCGTTTATAATTGAAAAATGTAAGCCCTTTTTTCTTAGATCTTGAATTATCAATTCAATGCTAACCACTATTCAGAAGTATAACCTACAGATATTTCTTTCTCTAATTTCTCACCTCTCCTTCAACTAATAAATAGTTTTCAGTAAACAACCTCGGGGCAAGCCCACGAGGCATTCGAAAAGAGAAAACCTTTTTGTTCCGACGCAAGCCTCGGAGCATTTTAAATCTAGATTATCTAGTACAGTGGTCCTCGCAGAGTGGGCTGAGCTACATATTTGAGTCATTACTAAGAAGAATCTGCTGCACCAGAACAGGGTATACTTTCCGCCGACTAAAAAAGATTCCTTTATCGATAATTTCGATATCATTTTATCCTACAAATAATACATTTTGTCGATTTTATGACGAAAAACGAGCAGTTCATCTATAAAAATGAGCAGTTCACAACATTTTCACCTTTCTCTAGTTCTAGTATTATGATTTTCACAAAAAACCTCTAAAAAAGAGGCCAGTCACTAACAAATAGTTAAAGAAAAGTGCATTTCATCGAAAAAATATGTTGTTAAACGTCTAAATCCAAAGTATGAAGCGTAAAAGTATCTGAGTTTAAAATGAAATTGTAGTTCATCGATGAAATTAGCCCTTAATCGAAAAACTGCAATATTTTTCCCAAAACCCTAAACAACTCTTAAAAAATACCTACTTATGAAACTTATCCCCCAAAAAGTCATACGTATGACCCTGTTCCTTTTTGTCGTAACTATTCTCTTTTCTTGTTCAAAAGACACTGATTTACTCTTAGATTCAGTGTTGAATGATCCTGAGATTTCATTGGAAGAAAAAGAACGTCTTGCAGAAGAAGTATCTGAAGATGGCCTGGTTACACGTACTTTTACTTTCTCCCCTACTAACGACGCATACCTTCAAAATGATCAAGGCCATGATCGATCTATTATTCGTTTACAAGAAGATTACCGCACCAGTTACCTAATGTTCGATTTGAGTGAAGTAAATGGAACCATAACGGATGCTGTATTGCAATTCTCTATTGACAGCGATGAAGGAGACGGATCAATAGATATTCACAAGGGCATTTCAGCAGATTGGACAGAAGAAACCCTTACCATTAACAATGCTCCTAGTCTTAAAACTAGACTAGCCAGCATGAACAAAGCCTATAAAGTTGGTGCGCCGGAAAAAGTATCGCTAGATGTGAATAACCTTACCTCAGAAGTTACCACCCTGGTAATGACACATAGTACTGGTAATGATTTGGCATTTGCATCTAAAGAACATCCCGCTAATAAAGGACCCAAATTGGTGATTACATATAAAGCTCCCGAAGGGTCTCCATTCATTCAGCAGGATGAAGAGGATAATACTCAGGAGGACAATACCCAAGAAGATACCACTCCACCGCAGGAAGACAATACTCAAGAAGATACCACTCCACAAGAAGACAATACTCAAGAAGATACTCCGCAGGAAGAAGAGCAGCCTGACGATACTACTACGGCATCTACTGAAGGTGCATACTTTGTTACCACGTCTGGAAGTTCTTCAAATAATGGCCTTTCTGAGGCCAACGCTTGGAGTATTGAACATGCCTTTGAAATGGCCGCTGCAGGCGATGTTGTTTACATAAAGGCTGGGAACTATGGAAATAAGCAATTGGTTCCAGATAATTCCGGTACAGCAAACAGCCCTATTAAATTTATTGGCTACACCAGTCAACCAGGTGATTTGAAAAGTAATCAAGGATCTACATTCATTTACGGCGAATCTCTCAACGCAAATAAAATGCCGTTGATTAAAGGCTCTTCAGTTCTTACAGGAATCGGGCTGGATATTAATGAGAATCATGTTGAGATTCATAATTTTCAAATTTCTGACTATTGGATCGGAGTAATATCAAAGGGGTCTAGCGTAGTTTTAAAAAATATAGTCACAAATAGAAATGGAGAACAAGGAAACAATAATTCTCAAACCGGCAGAGGTTTTCAAATATATGGCGACTATACAAGGCTAGAAAGCTGTTTTAGTTTGAATTCTAATGCGGAAGGTATCAACTTGAAAGGGGCTAATAATTGTTTATTAAAAAACACACAGGTTTATTCTGATAATTTAGCAAACATGGGAGGCTATTATATAGCCATAACTGGCGGAGGAAAGAATAACATTGTTGAAAATTGCACTATATACAGAGACCCAAGTGGAGACGCTAATCTTCCACACCAAGGTCACGGGTTCATTTTAAAAGATCAAGCGACGAATAACACTTTTCGAAATTGCAAGGCATATAACACAGGTATAGAGGTTAATTTTAGTGGTGTTCATTCAAATACATTTGAGAATATTGAAATTTTCGGAAATTATTCTAGGTATAATACTCAGCATTCATCTTGCATTAAAATTGTAAATGGCGCTCATGACAATTTCTTCAAGAACATTAATATAAGTGACACGCGGTATGCTGTAGCATTTGTAGATTTTGATGATGGTTATGTAGGTCCTGGAGGAGATAGAGACGAAAATCAAGGTGGTAACAATAACGTGTTTGAAGGACTAGAAATAACAAATGCCAATAATATACTTTTCTTTAATTCTGTAGAAATTGGATGGGGTGCTACTTCAAGAAACAATCAATTTTTTGACTCCACATTCAAAAATATTTCCTCGGTACCCTTTGTCACAAAACAGACCACGAGCGGAACCAGTTTTTCTAATTGTAGTTTTATAAATATTCCGAGTAGCAAATTAAAAGATGAAACTGGTAGCTCAAACAAACTACCTATTGCATTTAATAATTGTAATTTCGAAAATATTGGGTTTTCGTACTAGTAAATTGAATTAAAAAATTATCGATTGATAAGCCTTTAAACTGGAAAATCAGTATAAAGGCTTATCAATTTTCTCTTTTAAAGAAATGTCTTTCTAATTACCCCGCGTTGATTACTACATTTCATAGTATGGTAATAAGGTTCAAAATCCAATTTTTGAGTACCTATAAAATCTTAAATGGAGTGCACTTCATCTAAAACCAGCGTGTAGCATACTTGCAGATTAGAACTATTCTTAAAAAATGTATTGGTAATTCAGATGCTGTTTTTAAGATAAAAAATAGGTTTAAGTATGCATTTCATCGAAAAAATGCTCATTTAATCTACAAAACGAGCCTAAAGTTTTATCTTCGGCCGCTATGAGATATACGAAATAGTGTATTTCATCGTTAATAGTATTCAGTTTATCGAAAAAGTGATTTTAAAAACAATATCCAATACATCGGTCAATAAAAAATAAAAACACCAAAAACCTACTAAAAACTACCCTTTTCGGATTTACCCCCGTTCTAAGCATGAAAAAATTTGAAATTAGTCCTAAATAAAAATGAGATTTTACCCCACCAAAATCCAGTTTACATTCGCATGTTTTTTTATTTTTTCCATAGCGCTCAACTTAGGTTGTGCTAAGGACACGGATTTACTACTAGATTCAGTAATTGAACAGGAAGATGTTTCTTCTATAGAAAAAGAAGACAATACTCCACAAGCAACAGAATCGGAAGAAGAGATAGTAGTAGCCGAAGAAGAAACTACTCCTCAAGAACCAACAGAAGTTAGTTTGGAAAGTAGAACGACCAGCTTCTCGCCCACTAATGATGCGCATTATCAAAGTGGCAAAGCTTACAATCAAAGTATCATTCGTCTAGATGAGGGTAATCGAACCAGTTACTTAATGTTCGATTTGAGCCCGATTGCCGCCTTAAATGGAGAAATTACTGACGTAACACTGCAATTTACTATTGAAAGTGATAATGGAAGTGGTAATATCAATATTTTTAAAGCCAGTTCAAGCAATTGGTCAGAGAAAAATTTGTCAGATGACAATATTCCTCAGATTGAGGTTCAAATTGGATCCCTTTTAAAGGAATATACGATTGGTGAAACCGAAACTGTTGACCTTGATGCTTCCGTACTTCTCCCAGAAATCTCAACACTGATTTTAGACCACAAAAACGGTAATGATTTAGCAATCGCTTCTAAAGAACACGCTTCGCAAATTGGACCGAAATTGGTAGTAGCCTATCAAGTACCGCCAGGTACAGAAGAAATTGTTATCCCAGAAGTAATTACGCCAGAAGAGGAAACTACAGAGGAAGAAACTACAGAAGAGAACACCCCTACCAATACTGAACCTATTGCAATTGCTGATGCAACACCTTCAAGCGGAGGTGTACCTCTTGATGTATCATTTACGGGTAGTAATTCTTCGGATGATAAGGCAATTACCAGTTTTGTGTGGGACTTTAAAGATGGTTCTTCAAGCACAACTGCAAACCCATCGCATACCTTCACCAAAGCTGGGTCATATGAGGTGCTTTTGACCGTTACTGACGCAGAAGGCTTGACCACATCCGACACAGTGACTATTACTGTTAGCGATACACCAAATGCAGCACCAAAGGCTGTAGTCAGTGCGACACCAGTTTCGGGAGAAGCTCCCTTAGAAGTTACTTTTAAAGGAAGTTCATCAACAGATGACAACTCCATTTCTAGTTATGCTTGGGACTTAAAAGATGGGGTACAAGAAAATACGGCTGATTTCAAACATACTTACACAGAACCAGGTACATATGAAGCTGAATTAACTGTAGAAGACGAGAATGGACTTTCTGACAAGGAAACCATAACGATTACTGTAACCGAGCCAACTAATAGTGCTCCAATAGCCAGAACTAGTGCAAATAAAACCCTAGGCGAAGCGCCATTACTAGTTCAATTTACCGGTGACAATTCTACTGACGATAATGGAATTACTTCATATTCATGGAATTTTAAAGATGGCTCTTCTGCTTCTACAACGGCAAACCCTTCACATACCTTTGCAACTGCCGGCACTTATGTTGTCGAGTTGACCGTGAGCGATGAAGAAGGTTTGACCCATAAAAATACTATAACTATTAGGGTTACAGAAGCTGTTGCCGAAAATGAGGCACCAGTTGCGAGGGTATCCGCTAATAAAACCTCAGGAGAAGCTCCTTTATCGGTACAGTTTACCGGCAACCAATCTTCTGATGACAAAGCCATAACAAGTTATTTATGGAACTTCAAGGATGGAGCCACTAGTTCGTCCGCAAATCCTTCTCATATCTTTACACAAGCTGGCAGTTATTCTGTTGACTTAACGGTAAAAGATAGTGAAGGTGCTAGTAGTACAAAATCAATAACAATTAGTGTCACTAACCCGGTGGTTATAAATACGCCCCCAGGTTTTTACGTTGCCACAAATGGAACTGCCTCAAATAGTGGGACATCTCCTTCAAGTCCTTGGAGCTTGGAACATGCTTTCAAAACCGCTCGGCCCGGAGATAATGTCTACGTAAAGGCTGGAAATTATGGAAATAAGCAACCTATAATGTACAATTCTGGGAATCCGGGAAGTCCTATAAAATTTATTGGATATACCAACTCTCCTGGCGATATCGCAAGTACTCAAGGCTCAACGTTCAAATATGGAGAATCGTTGAATGCTAATAAAATGCCATTATTACAAGGGAGTTCTACAACACAGGGAATTGGCTTGGATTTGAACGGCAGCTATGTTGAAATCCATAATTTTCAAATAACCAAATACAAATTGGGACTTAATAGCAAGGGTAAAAATGTGGTTCTAAAAAATATTATTGTCACCAACAATGGTGAGCAAAATAACAACAATTCTCAAACTGGAGTTGGGATGGTAATTAGAGGAGATTATTCACGTGTAGAAAATTGCTTCAACTTGAACTCTAATAGTATAGGAATTACCCTAAAAGGAGCTAGTAATAGTGTAATTAGAAATACAAATGTATATTCTGATAACATCAAAAATCCCGGCGGTTATTACCTCTTTATATCTTCGGGATCTCAAAACAATGTTATAGAGAACTGTATAGCCTATAGGGATAAGAATGCTGACCTTCATAGAGGGCATGGGATAGTTCTAAAAGATGAAGCTGTAAATAACATCGTTAGAAACTGTAAAACCTTCAATACTGGACTTGAAGTCAATTTTTCAGGGGTACACTCAAATACATTTGAAAATATTGAAATCAAAGGAAGTTTCTCATCGGATAATAGTGAGTATTCCTCAACCATAAAAATATCTAATGGGGCACATGACAATACATTTAAAAACATTGATATAGAGAACGCACGCTTTGCGGTGAATTTTGTGGATTTCGATGACGGATTTTCAGGTTCTGGTGCGAACTTAGATCGAAATGAGGGTGGACAGAGAAATAAATTTATTGGATTAAAAGCTAACAATATTAAATATATAATCGGAGCAACTTCGGTTGAAGTTGGTGCCGCAGCATTTTCAAATAATAATGAGTTTCAAAACTGTTCTTTCAGTAATGTAACCCGAGAGCCCTTTTTTAGTTATCAAACAATGAATGGTACGAAATTTACGAATTGTAGTTTTACAAATCTGCCAAGTAATAAAATGACCGAGTTATACAATGGCGGAAGTTTTTCAGCCTCATTTCCTAATTGTACATTCACTAATATTGGTTTTCCAAAACCAAATTAATATTGCATGGCCCAACTAGTCCTAGAGTGTTTTTTTACTGTAGGTTTGTTTTGATAAATCTTTCATGAAAAAAACCTACTTTAAGAACTAGAGTTAGCAATTCGAAATTCCGTCTCAATATATCCTATCTAAGTTGCTAAAAACTTGGTGATATTTTAAGTGCTTCTTTATTGTCCATTCTATTGCACTACCAACACATCTAACAATTTTAGTGAATTATTCATATCACCTCCCATATTTCTTTGCTTGGATTGAAAAGCCTTTTTGAAGTCGGCAGGAACAACATCACATTTCTAACTGACCACACCACTTTTGTCCCCTCATTTCAAGAATGGCACTCAATGAATATTTGAACTAAATATCCCTTCCTATCTCTTCAAAATGTTAGTCGTTTTGTGCTTAATGGACTCGGTAAGAACTTCTATGCAAATTTCTGAAAAGCATCCTGTCAATATCTAATTGAAGATAATTCGAGCCTTAAACAAAAGGAAAAACGAACCCCGGGACGATATTTATATCTAATATTTATTCTACATATGAGAAAACAAAGTTTTTCAAACCAAAACACATAGTTTTAACTAATTTTAAGTTTAATAAATAAACTCAAAATAATACTAATCTAGCATTCGATAATTTCTCTATTGGTAGAACATACTTTTTTTTTGATAAAAGTGTTATGTAGAGTAGTCAACAGTATTTCATAGTATTTCGTACTATTTTAGCCTTGTAATAATGTTGCTAAATAGAGTTGGTTTTCAATTTTGTAAAGGCCACAATTATTTTGCTCCTTAATAATAAAATGATATTAATAAGTGATTGAGAAATTAAAATCTTTGAAAAATAATTCTGGGTTCATGAGGTATTTTAAAAACACCTCGTGGGTTTTTGGCGAAAAGATTTTAAGGATAATTACAGCTCTAATTATTGGGGTTTTGGTAACTAAATACTTAGGCCCTAGAGACTTCGGAGTCTTAAGTTATGCACAAAGTTTTATTGCCATATTTTTGGCCTTTTCCACTTTAGGCCTTAATGGCATACTTGTTAGAGAGTTAGTCAAAAAACAATCTGATAGAGATGTTCTCCTAGGGACTGTGTTTATACTTCAAACAATTGGATCTATTATTCTTATCACATTATTAATCATTACTATTTCACTAAATGACAATGATGCATTTACTAATAAAATAATAATAATCCTTGGTTCAGTAACCTTCCTGCAGAGTTTCAATGTAATTGATCTGTACTTTCAAAGCATTGTGCAAAGCAAATTGGTCGTTAAGGTAAATATTGTAGGGCTTATAATTTCTTCCATACTCAAAATAATTCTACTTATTATAGAAGCTCCTCTTATCTATTTTGTTTATGTTATTGTAATTGACAGCGCGGTCTTGGTCATAGGCTTTATTCTCTTTTACCAAAAGAAAGGTCAAAGTATCAAGAAATGGAAGTTTTCAAAGGTAAGAGCCAAGAAGCTTTTAAAGGATAGTTGGCCTCTTATTCTTAGCGGTATAATTGTATCTATTTATATGAAAGTAGACCAAGTGATGATTAAGGAAATGATGGACGATGAATCTGTTGGTCAATATGCAGCTGCCGTAAGACTAAGTGAAGCTTGGTATTTTATTCCAGGAGTCATATGTGCTTCACTATTTCCGGCCATTGTAAACGCAAAAACAAAAAGTGAAGAATTATATTATGATAGAATCCAAAGGTTGTATGACCTCATGGTTTTGCTTTCGTTGTCAATTGCTATTCCCATGACCTTTACAAGTAACTGGCTTGTAGATTTTTTATACGGACAAGAGTTTTATTTGACAGGAGATGTTTTAAGTCTTCATATTTGGGCTGGGGTCTTTGTTTTTTTGGGAGTTTCAAGAGGTGGTTGGATATTAAATGAAAATTTACAAAGATATTCGAGCCTATACTTAGGGCTGGGTATGATTACCAATGTTGGTTTGAACTATATTTTGATACCCTATACAGGAATAATGGGTGCTGCATGGGCCACCCTAATTGCCCAATCAGTTTCTGTTTTATTTGCACCGATTCTATTTAGACCAACAAGATTATCATTCTATATGATGATTAAATCATTATTCTTTGTTTCGGTAATAAAAAAACTAATTCGCTAGATATGGAAAAGGCAAATTTCTTAACCAAATCAATTAAAAATAAACTCCGGAATTTCAGTCTTTTTGGTAAAGTATATGCCAAGTTACATTTTTTAAAAAGTCAAAGAATTACGAACAAAGTAATAACTGAACTAAAAAGTTTTCAAGACATCTCTGAAAAGAACCTATCAAAAAAACAAAATGAAAAACTGATAGAGACACTTCTATATGTCTACAAGAATACAACTTACTATAAAGACATATTTGACAAAAACGGGGTAAATCCTATTAAAATTAACGATTTCAAAAAAATACCATTTTTAACAAAAGAAAAAATTAGGGAAAATATAACGTCTTTGATAAGCCGAGAATACCAAATCAGTGATTTAGGTAAAAAGAATACTGGAGGAAGCACAGGTGAGCCTTTGGAGTTTTATTCCACCACAAAAGCTGGCTTAATTGATTATGGACATCATTGGTATTTATACTCTTTGATGGGATATAAAAAGGAAGATATTATCGTTGGTTGCGGTGGTCTTAAGATTCATGAAGATTTAAGAAAAAAGAATGTTTATTGGGTCAAAAAAAATAAGGGTAATGTTTTTGGTGATTATATGTTCTCTGTACTTTATTTAACCAAGGAAAATGTTGGAGATTATGTTAAAAAATTAATTCAAATTAGACCTGCCATATTAAGAGGGTACCCTTCTTTTTATGATAGTTTGGCTCAGTATATATTGAATAATGACATAAAGCTTGATTTCAAAATTAAAGGCATAAATCTCACAGCCGAAATGTGTTCATTGAATCAAAGAACAAACATTGAAAAAGCATTTAACGCTATGGTTTACTTTGAATACGGTCATTCAGAAGTGAGTCTTTACTGTTATACCTCTGATAACACCTACATATATAGGTCATCACCTATCTACGGTTTTATTGAAGTCCTTAATGATGATGGCTCAGAGACAAAAATAGGTGATGTAGGTAATATTGTAACAACTGGGTTAATTAACAAGGGAATGCCTTTAATTAGGTACCGAACAGGAGATTTAGGTGAGCTGAAATACAAAAATGGGGGGATTGTGCATTTCAGTAAAATATATGGAAGATCTCAGGATTATATATTGTCAAAAAACAATGAAAAGGTATATTTAACAGCTTTGATTTTCGGACAGCACCTTAAGGCTTTTTCTAATATTGTTAAATGGCAAATAATTCAAAATGAAATCGGGAAAATTACAATTTCAGTCTTGAAAGGAAGAAATTACTCAAAGGAAGATGAAACTGATATTATCAATAAAATTACAAATGTTACTGAAGTTGAAATTAGTTTTGATTATGTAAATGATATTCCTCGAACGAAGAGAGGTAAACATTTGTTTTTAGTTCAAAATATTAGACAATAACTTTGTGCTTTTTCCAAAGAAATAATCTATTATTTATTCCGTACAATTTAGTTCCTTTTTCAAAAAGTGCTAAACTATACAAACATCGAAACTAGCGTTGTTTTCTAATATTTTTAAGTCTAGAATGAAAGATAAAATTTGTTGTATTTTTAATTTAGCCCCACATTACCGTGCTCCAATATTTCAATTGATGGATAAAGAATTGTCCTGTGATTTTTATTTTGGAGATACTATGGATAATCAAATAAAGCTGATGGATTTTGAGTCTCTGTCAGGCTTTAAAAAAATAGTGAAGAACAAAAAATTAACCAAAACTGGTTTCAGATGGCAATTAGGAATATGGAAACTAATATTCAAACCCTATGACCATTACATCGTAACTGGATCACCAAGTCTACTTTCAAATTGGGTTTTAGCATTTTTGGGCTTTTTGTTAGGCAAAAAAGTTTATGCCTGGACCCATGGTCTAAAAAAACCGGTGGTAACTAAAGGTGAAATTTTTCAAAAGACATTTTATAGGCTCTTCCATAAACTATTTGTGTATGGAGATTATTCAAAAGGTATAATGGTTGAGGAAGGCTTTGATGAAGATAGACTAGCGCCTATTCACAATTCATTAGATTACAACAACCAATTGGAAATTCGTAAAACACTTCGCAGTAAACCCATTTTCCAAAAGCACTTTGATAATGATTATCCGGTCATTATTTATATTGGAAGGATTCAAAAATCAAAAAAACTTGATTTATTGGTCTATGCTTTGGAGGAACTAATTGCAAAAGGAGTTCCTTGTAATTTGGTCTTTGTTGGTTCGGATATTGAAAATAATGAGATTTCAGATTTAGTGAGCGAAAAGAAATTAGAGAATAATGTTTGGCTTTATGGTCCTTGCTATAATGAAAAAGATATTGGAGATTTATTATACAATGCAGATGTTTGTGTTTCGCCTGGACCAATAGGATTAACTGCTCTTCATGCCTTGACCTATGGGTGTCCGGTAGTTTCTAATGATGATTTTGTAAATCAAATGCCCGAACATGAAATAATCATACCCGGAGTTACAGGAGACTTTTTTAGCAACAATGATTTTATAAGTTTGGTGGACACAATCGAAAAATGGATAGATTTGAATGAAGAGAAAAGAGAACAAGTGAAAACTGCAGCATACAAAATAATCGACGAAAAATGGAATCCCAATTACCAGCTTAACGTTATCAAAAACACTTTAAATCTTTAGTTATGAAAGTACTATGGGTCTCAAATCAAATTTTTCCTGATTTCGCAAAAGAAATTGGCCAACCTATTCCCACATCATGTGGTTGGATGTATGGTTTGGCCAAAGATTTAGTTTCCGCCAATATCTCTTTGACTGTAGTAACTACTAGACCAAATATTGACTCGGCCAACACCCATATAGATGGAATAGAATATTTTCTATTAAAAGGCTCAAAACCAGCGGTGGTATATGACAACACCCTAGAGAGTCAGTGGGAAGACATAATTGGTAAAACAAAACCAAATGTCGTACACATCCATGGAACGGAATATGCACATGGGCTACCATTAATAAAAAAATTGCCTGAACTAAACTACGTAGTGTCCATCCAAGGACTAATAAGTGTATGTAGTAGGTATTTCTTAGGTGGCATCTCTAAAAAAATGATTAAAAAGAACATTACTTTTCGAGATTTCATAAGACAAAATTCTCTATTACAAGCCCAAAAAGAATTCGAAAATCGTGGTGAAAAGGTTGAAAAGAGATATTTTAAAAATGTTAAACACGTCATTGGCCGAACTAAGTGGGATCTTAACCACAGTACTTTACTAAATCCGCAGTGTACCTATCATTTTTGTAATGAATCACTGCGAGATAGTTTTTATAGTTCTAAAAAGTGGGATATTGAAAATAAAACGGACCATTTAATTTTTCTAAGTCAAGCGATATATCCACTAAAAGGGCTGCACAAAATGCTTGAAGCCGCAGCTTTGTTAATTCAAGATTTTCCAAACTTAAAAATTAGAGTTGCTGGAGCAAACATAACGAAATCAGACTCCTTCAAAGACAAATTATCAATAAGTGGATATGGCAAATATATATTGAGTTTAATTACCAAATTTAAGCTTGAAAAACACATTCAGTTTACAGGTATTTTAGATGAAAAACAAATGATACAAGAGTATCTTAACTGTCATGCTTTTGTTTGTCCATCTAGTATAGAAAATAGCCCGAATTCACTTGGTGAAGCTCAATTACTTGGAACTCCATGCATTTCGTCATATGTTGGAGGTGTTTCTGATATGGTAGAAGATGGTGAAACAGGTTTATTATATCGATTTGAAGAAATCGAAATGCTCGCAGAAGGACTTAAATCGATTTTCAAAAATGATGAGTTTGCCCTTAAATTGTCTAAAAACTCAATAATTGTTGCCTCTGAAAGACATCACAGAGAAAAAAATTTAAACAGAACTATGGAGATTTATAGTCAAATAACTAATAATGTTTAAATCTTCAAATGACAATGAGCATAATTTTATAAAATAGTATAAAACCAAATGGAATGCCTTTTGTCATCTTATAGTGACCTCAATTTGTAAGTTTACAGAATTACGAGTTGTTAGCTTAACTGTGACTTTCTGAACAATAAGGTTGAAAGTTCAATCAAACGAATGTGACACTATGCTGAAGGTTTTTAATAATTGTGAAAAACAAATACACCCATAACAATCTCGATAATAGAATCTATCTTTGTGTAAATATTTACTTAAAATACTAAGCGATTAACGGAAAAACAAGCCATAGAAAGAGCATGATAGCCATCAAATACGCAAAAAAAATAGGGTTTCCAATTGCAGTATTCCTATTTTTTTTCCTATTAAATCCTTATAATTTAAATATGTACTTCGGTTACATATTGGTCGGTTTAATTCTTTTTAAAAAAGGTTTTATATTAAAAAACTTAGATTCTACATTTTTACTACTTCTAGTTACCTCAGGTATTTATGCCCTCTTTTATGCTTTGAACCCTCATGCCGGTAGTCAGTATATTCTAATTTATGCTCTTTTTCCGGCAAGTTTTTACCTTTTAGGCAAATATGTTTATCTAAAAATAGATGGCAACAAAACACATCTTTTCTACTTTTTATTTTTATTGGCAGCTCTTTACGCTATGACGCCATTGGTGTCCGTATTTCTAAATATCAGAGAAGGTGGGTTTGGGCAATTAGATAGAAGTCTACCCTTATTTTGGAATGGCCAATTAGTTTCAGCTACTATTATGGGGTCGTATTATACTTTGAATATGTGTATACCTGCCTTGTTGATTGTTCAACAAAAAAAAACTAATTGGTCCCTAAAGATAATTGCTTCTGTTATATTTTTATTGTCGTTGGCCTGTTCTTTGCGGATTGGTAGTAGAACTCAAATTCTAATCTTTATTATAACTCTTTTTTGCTCTATTATTTATATAATTCCCAGACAATCTGCAAAAAGAAACTTCATCACTTTCTTGCTTTTTTTCTTAGGCCTATATGTTTTAATTTCTAACGTTTCTTTTGACTTTGACCAAGACTGGCTTTCTGCCTTCGCTAGTAGAATGGAAAAAGGTGGAAGCGATGATATCGCTAGTGGAGGTGGTAGATCTGAACGATGGGTCAAATCGATTGGCAATATTTTTGAACAACCTCTTGGATGGAAAGCTGAAGATTTCGGTCATTCCCATAATATGTGGTTAGATGTTTTACGAGTTTCGGGTGTTATTCCATTTTTTCTTTTAATAGGTTTCTCTATAAAGAGTTTTTTAATTCTAAAATCTAAAGTATCTAAAAACAAAACAAATCTAGCTTTTAATAATCTTTTGATTGTTTATTTTATAGCTTTCAACCTTGTGTTTATGGTTGAACCTATTTTTGAAGGGGTTTTTGAGATGTTTGCAATATTTTGCCTTTACATGGGTATCGTTGCAAAAATAGATACAAAACAAACCCAAAACACTAGGATTATTCAAAAACAGTAAATGGAATTGTTCAAATTCAAATGATGCAATCTACTTCGTTTTCATCTCCAGCAAATAAGAAAAGACTTAAGAATATAGATTACTCTGAATTTAAGATAGGTTTAAAGCAACTATCTAAGCTTTATCCAAATATTCACTTTTATGATTTTTCAAATACTATTAAAGAAAGAAATCTTTTTTATTATGCAAACCATTTTAATTACAATGTTGCCATCAAATTTTCCGAAACGTTAAGAGATAGTATTCAAAACTAGCCTTTCTTCATTCGGTTTCAAACTCAGGCATAATGTCGATATTACGGAAAATTAACTTCCTATATTTGCACCTAAGAATTCGAAAAAAATAAAACAATAAAACATATTTTTTTTGGTTTACTAATTGATTAAATACCCCAAATGCAACGAGTAGCCATATTATTAACTTGTTTTAACCGAAAAGAGAAAACACTTTCTGCTTTAAAAGGAGTTTTTGATGCTCAAAAAGAATTCAAAAATGAACTTGACTTAATAGTATATCTAACTGATGACGGTTGTACAGACGGCACGGGTGAAGCGGTGCGAGCACGGTTTCCTGAGGTAAAAGTTCTACTTGGAAATGGTCATCTTTACTGGGCAGGCGGTATGCGAAATTCTTGGAGCAAAGCTCTTCAAGGTAACTATGATGGTTATCTTCTATTAAATGACGATACGGAAACTTACACATCACTTTTTACCGAATTATTTGTAACTCACTCCTATTGCCTTAAAAAATATGGTCAAGGAGGAATTTACATAGGATCTACTTTGGATAAGGAAACACAAAAGCTTTCTTATGGCGGGGCGGTTTTTACGAATAAGGTGATGGCGCATTATGTAAAGGTGATACCGAATAAATCAGAACCTCAAGAATGCGAACTGGGCAATGCCAATATCATGCTAGTGCACAAAGATGCGGTCAACAAGATTGGCATGCTTTCAAAGGGATACGTACATGGCTTAGCGGACTTCGATTACACATTGAAAGCAAAAAAGGCAGGAGTGCCTGTTTTGATTACTCCTAACTTTTTAGGTGATTGCACCAATGACCATAGTGATACATACCAAAGGTTTGCCAAGCTACCTTTTGGCAAAAGACTTAAGATGCTTTATAATCCGGTTGGACTAGATTTTAAATCGCATTTGGCGTACATGAAAAATCATTTTCCATACCGATTGCCTTTTGTCTTTTTGATGGGGTATTTGAAAGTCCTTTTTCCAAACTTTTACCTTAACAAAAGACTTAAACAATAAATCGAAAATCAATATTCCTTGTGCGGTACTATTATGATTTCAGAATAGAACAAAATTACAATCTCAATAGATGAAAAAAAAGATACTCTTTATAACCTACAAACTTCAGAATTATCGCATTCCGATTTTGAATATCATTGGTAATCAAGAGGATATTGATTTGACAGTTGCTCATTCTGCACAAAAATTCGATGATAGCAGTAATAATTTCACTGAAATTATCCTTGATTTCAAAAAAATCGGTCCCTTTACCTTCTATGACTCAGCATTTAAAGAGGTAGTAAAAAAACAAGATGTTGTTGTGTGTATGTTTTATTTGCAAAACATGTCATTTTTCAAACTTGTACTTTCCAGAAAGCGAAAGTTCAAACTTATTTTCTGGGGAATCGGTGTTAGAGCGAGCTACACCAGTGACTTCGACACTCCAACAATAATGAACAAAGTCAGAAATTACTGGGCCCGTCGAAGTGATGCCATGATATTTTATACGCAATATGTTAAGGATAAATATGTCAAAAATGGTTTTCCCGAATCTAAACTTTTTGTAATGCCTAACACAGTGAAAGTTAATGAATATGATGAGGACAGTACTTCAAGGAAAGATTTGTTGTTTGTTGGAACCTTATATAAAGTAAAAAAAATCTTTGAACTCCTAGAGGCCTATGAACAAGCCAAGCGACTTACTGACAAACTGCCGAAGCTTCAAATAGTTGGTAAAGGTGAGGAATATGATACCATTGCACAATGGATAGAGAGTACTGACAACCAAGATAATATTATACTTCATGGTGCTATCTATGAAGAGTCAATACTGGCTAAAATGTTCACCTCTTCCATTGTATGTCTATCGCCAGGGCAGGCAGGCCTTTCCGTATTAAAAAGTTTTGGTTATGGTGTTCCTTTTGTTACGCATAAGAATGCTATTACTGGTGGCGAACGCTTGAATATAATTGATGGCGAAAACGGGATTCTTTTCAATGAAGATTCTGAACTTGTGGAAATTTTAGTGGATGTAGCTCAGAACCGTGAAAAATACCTTGAAATGGGGCAAAAAGCTAAACATTTTTATAATACCCAGAGAACTCCTCAAAATATGGCTAACGGTTTTATTGACGCCGTACACTATACCTTAAAATAAAGAGTTATACTTAAGAATAAGTTTAAAATATGAGTTACATAAAATCTGTTTTTTCTTTGAAAAAATTGACACATAAAGCGGTATCTCCTTTAGCATATTGGGATTCTGGAAGCTCTTTTACCAAATTTTCGGAAATAAGACGATTTGCCAAACTGCATCAATCGCATATCGGTAAATATACTCGTGTGAATGCCTTTTGCCAATTCGCTAGAGTAACGGTGGGTAATTTTTCGGCCATCGGCATCGGAACAATAATGGGGTTGGGAAGACATCCCTTAAATTATGCATCTACACAGTCTATCTTCTATAAGAACAACAACATGTCAAACGAATGGGTAAAACCAATCGATTTCAAGGAGGGACTAACAATCAAAGTCGGAAATGATGTGTGGATTGGACGAAATTGTACAGTTATGGACGGAGTTACCATTGGTGACGGGGCCGTAATTGCAACTGGAGCAATTGTTACAAAAGATGTTCCTGCCTATGCAATTGCCGGGGGTGTTCCTGCAAAAGTTATCAAATATAGATTTAGCGAAGAAATGATTTCTAGGCTTTTAGAAATAAAATGGTGGGATTTTAGCAATGAAAAAATCACCGAACATATTGAATTCTTTAGAGATCCTGATTTAACTTTGGAAAAATTAAGTGCTTATTTTCCGGCTTCCTCGTAAAACTTAAAAAGTAATACTAATACCTAATACCACAATCTTGAAAAAAAAGAACCTAATCATATTTGGAACTCGGCCCGAAGCCATAAAAATGGCTCCGTTGGTAAAAGCCTTTTTGAAAAATCCTGCTTTTGAAACCAAAGTTTGTGTTACGGCACAACACAGGGAAATGCTTGATCAAGTACTTGATTTTTTTGAAATCAAACCTGATTATGATTTGAACCTCATGAAACCAGGTCAAAATCTCTACGGATTGACTGCTGCTATTATAACTGAACTACATCCCGTTCTTGAAGAATTTCAACCAGACTATACCTATGTTCATGGTGATACGACAACAACTATGGCCGCAAGTATTGCTTCCTTTTATTCTGGAGCTAAAGTATGCCATGTAGAAGCGGGTTTACGAACCTTCGACAAAAAAGCACCTTTTCCAGAAGAAATCAATAGAACCATAACCGGTCATATTGCAGATTATCATTTTGCTCCCACACAGACTTCTTTTGACAATCTAAGAAGGGAAGGGATAAAAGAAGACAGTATTTTAATTACCGGAAACACTGTAATTGATGCTCTTTTTGAAAGCGTATCAAAAGTGGATACCATGCAAGATGAAGAAGTAGAAATGCTTCAAAAAACTGTAGACTTTACGAAACGTACCATTTTAGTTACAGGTCATCGTCGTGAAAATCACGGTCAAGGATTTATTAATATTTGCGAAGCCTTGAAAGAAATTGGTGAATCAATTGAAAATGTGCAGATTATATATCCTGTACATCTCAATCCTAAGGTTCAAAAACCGGTTTACGAAATTTTGGGTGAACAAGATAATGTCAAACTTATAGCTCCCCTAGCCTACCCGGCATTCGTTTGGTTAATGAACAAAGCGGAACTTGTGATTACCGATAGTGGAGGTGTACAAGAAGAAGCTCCTAGTTTAGGTAAGCCAGTTTTAGTTATGCGTGATACTACGGAAAGACCTGAAGCTGTTGATGCGGGAACTGTGATTTTAGTAGGCACGGATAAAGAAAAAATTGTTAAAGAGGCAAAAAACCTTTTGGAAAACGAAGAACTATATAAAACAATGAGCAAGTTGCATAACCCTTATGGTGATGGAAAGGCTTGTAATCGAATTGTTGAATTTATTGAAAATTTAGATTAATGAACAACCCTGAAGTAGTAATGATTGGTCTGGGCTATATCGGCCTACCTACAGCCGCCCTGATTGCAGAAGGCGGAACTTATGTACATGGTGTCGATATCAACCAGCATGTGGTAGACACTATCAACAAAGGTGAAATACATATTGTTGAACCTTCCTTAGATAAATCTGTGGCTAAAGCAGTAGCTGGAGGGTATTTAAAAGCTTCAACCAAACCTGTTGAGGCAAACACTTACCTTATTGTAGTTCCCACTCCGTTTAAAGATAAAAATGAACCCGACATCTCATTTGTGCTTGCAGCAACTACGGCAATATTGCCACTGCTGAAGAATGGGGATATGTACATTATTGAATCTACATCTCCTATAGGTACTACCGAAAAGATGATGAATTACATTTATGAGCAACGCCCTGAGTTAACTGGTAATTTACATATTGCATATTGCCCAGAGCGCGTATTGCCAGGAAATGTGATGTATGAGTTGGTTCACAATGATCGTGTTATCGGAGGCGTAGATGCCGAATCAACAGATAAAGCAACGGCTTTTTATGCTAAATATGTAAAAGGGGACTTGCACAAAACCAACGCGAGAACTGCGGAAATGTGCAAACTAGTAGAAAATTCTTCGCGAGATGTTCAGATTGCCTTCGCTAACGAACTTTCGCTCATATGTGATAAAGCGGATATTAATGTTTGGGAACTTATAAATTTAGCGAACAAACACCCAAGAGTTAACATTTTGCAGCCAGGTTGTGGCGTTGGAGGTCATTGCATAGCAGTAGACCCCTATTTTATTGTAGCGGACTATCCAATGGAATCCAAAATTATTGGAACCGCACGTGAGGTAAACAACTACAAATCATTTTGGTGTGCAGAAAAAGTACAGAATACAAAACTACAGTTTGAATTGGAGCATGGGCGAAAACCTAGAATTGCGTTAATGGGCTTAGCCTTTAAACCAAATATTGATGATTTAAGGGAATCTCCTGCCAAATACATTGCGCAACGGGTTTTGCAAAATGCAAACAATGAAGAATACTACATTGTTGAACCCAATATAACCGAGCATAATGTATTTAAGCTTACAGAGTATCAAACAGCTTATGACAAGGCGGACATAGTTGTTTTCCTAGTAGCGCACGATGAATTTAAATCATTACCAAATAATAACAATAAAGTACTATTGGATTTCTGCGGGGTATTTAAGTAGAATCTAATTTTAAATCAATTGTATGTTCAAAAACAAAACACTACTTATAACAGGAGGAACCGGTTCCTTCGGAAATGCTGTACTAAACCGTTTTCTAGAAACTGATATCAAAGAAATACGCATCTTTTCCCGTGATGAAAAGAAGCAGGATGACATGCGGAATACGCTCAAGAATGAGAAGATAAAATTCTATATTGGAGATGTACGCGATTACAACAGCATCTCAAGAGCAATGAGCGGAGTGGATTATGTATTTCACGCGGCGGCTTTAAAACAAGTACCATCTTGTGAATTTTTTCCCATTGAAGCGGCCAAAACAAATGTTTTCGGTACACAGAATACTATCGACGCTGCCGTTGCCAACAAGGTTAAACGTATCATCTGTTTGAGTACGGACAAAGCGGCTTACCCAATAAACGCAATGGGTATCAGCAAGGCCTTGATGGAAAAAGTAGCAGTAGCTGCTTCTAGAAATATTCCTAATGATGATACCATTGTTTGTTTGACGCGATACGGTAACGTTATGGCTTCAAGAGGTTCTGTTATTCCTTTGTTTGTAAAGCAAATTGAAGAGAAGAACCCTTTGACTATTACGGATCCGAATATGACGCGTTTTTTAATGTCTTTAGAAGATGCAGTCGATTTGGTGCTATTTGCTTTTGAACATGGAAATCAAGGAGATCTTTTTGTGAATAAAGCTCCAGCTAGTACTATCGGAGATTTGGCTAAATCCATTAAGTCTATTTTTAACGCGGACAACGATATAAAAATAATTGGAACCCGTCACGGTGAGAAATTGTATGAAACCTTGTGTACTCGTGAAGAAATGCAGAAGGCTGAAGATATGGGGGAATTTTACAGAATTCCGGCAGATAATCGTGATTTAAATTATAGTAGATACTTCTCTGAAGGAGAAACTGATATTAGTGCTATTGAAGATTATCATTCGCACAATACGACGCAGCTTACCGACGAAGAATTAAAACAAACTTTATTAAGTTTAGATTATATCAAAGAAAATCTATAGATGATTTTTTACCATCTGATTGAAGGAGCAAATTTTTCAGACGAACGTGGCGGACTTAACTTTTTTAATGATTTCGACATGAGCGAGATTGTTCGCATGTATGAGATATCTCCTAGTGACACTGATACTATTAGAGGTTGGCAAGCGCACAAAAAGGAAAAAAAATGGTTTTATTGCAATTCGGGGAGCTTTGTAATGAATTTAATTAAAATCGATGATTTTAGTTCACCCTCACAGACCATAGTCTCAGAACGGCTTGTACTAGAAGCTAGAAATCCGTCAGTTTTAGAAATTTCTGGAGGCTATGCAACTGCGTTCAAAGCACTCACGGAAGATTCAAAACTGATTGTATTTTCGGATTTTTCCTTGGAAGAATCTAAAAATGATGATTTTAGATTTGCTCCCGAATTTTGGTCTGCAGAGTGGTAATAATTATATTACGAGTGATAAATTCTGCCCTTTTAGTAGTTGGCAAATAAATTAAGAAAAAACAGATTTCCGCCTTCGCGGAAACGACAATAAAACACTTTTAATGAAAAAAGTAGGAATCACCGGGCAGGCAGGTTTCGTTGGAAATCACCTTTACACAACCCTTTCACTCGATGAAACGGTAGAGTTAATTCCGTTTGAACGGGCTTATTTTGATGACGCTAATACCTTAGGAAGCTTTGTGGAGCAATGTGATACTATTGTTCATTTGGCAGCAATGAATCGGCATGAGGACATGAATGTCATTTACGACACGAATATTGCCTTGGTTGAAGCATTGATAAACGCATGTAAATCTAAATCGGTAACTCCCCATATTATTTTTTCATCTTCCTCCCAAGAAAGTCGCGATAACCTATACGGAAAGTCAAAAAAGGAAGGCAAGGAGAAATTTACAGAATGGTCCGAAGAGACAGGAGGGAAATTTTCTTCTTTGACCATTCCTAATGTTTTTGGTCCCTTTGGAAAACCAAACTACAATTCGGTAGTGGCTACCTTCGCTCATAAGGTTGCCCGTGGTGAAGAACCCACTATCATTCAGGATGGTGAAGTCGGTTTAATTTATGTAAATGAATTAGTGGCCATTTTTATTGAGACTATTAAGAATCAAGTGAGTGCTGAAAATATTGGCAAAAACAGTTTTGAAGTCCAAATTCAACCTACTAGTAAAAACAAAGTATCCCGTATTCTCGAATTACTGAATCGCTTTAAGAGAGATTATATGGGTAATGGAATTTTCCCCAATCTCGAAGATTCTTTTGAAAAAGCACTATTTAATACATTTCGCTGTTATGTTCCTCAAGAACATTATCCTGTAAAATTCATAAAACATACGGACCCTAGAGGAAGTTTTGTCGAAATTGCAAGAACACAAACTAGCGGCCAATTTTCGTTTTCGACAACTGTACCCGGAATAACTCGAGGGAATCATTTTCACACAAGAAAAGCTGAGCGTTTTGCTGTCATCAGTGGAAAAGCATTGATACAACTACGAAAAATCGGTACAGATGAAGTAATCAATTATGAGTTAGACGGAAATGAACCAGCATATGTCGACATGCCAATATGGTACACTCATAATATTAAAAACATCGGAGACGAAGAGCTCATTACGTTATTTTGGATTAATGAGCCTTACAATCCTGAAGATGCGGATACTTATTTTGAGGATGTATAATAGTTTAGAGTAGCAAACGTTAGTTTGTTGAACTTAAAATGTAATACACTTACATAATAAGTCATAACTTTATAAAGAAAAATAACCCCAATTCATATATTTTGAAAAAACTAAAAGTACTTACCGTAGTCGGAACTAGGCCAGAAATAATTCGTTTGGCCTGTGTTTTAAATGCTTTGGATGCCAATGAGGCCATAGACCATACCTTGGTACACACGGGTCAGAACTATGACTACGAGCTAAACGAAATATTCTTTGATGACTTAGGGATTCGCAAACCTGATCATTTTTTAAATGCAGCTGGGAAAAACGCAACGGAAACTGTGGGTAACATTCTTATCAAGATTGATCCACTTTTAGAAGAAGTAAATCCGGATGCTTTTCTTGTTTTAGGGGACACGAATTCGTGTCTATGCGCAATTCCTGCGAAGAAAAGAAAGATACCTGTTTTTCACATGGAAGCTGGAAATCGTTGTTTCGACCAACGCGTTCCTGAAGAAACCAATCGTAAAATTGTGGATCATGTAGCTGATGTTAATTTGACATATAGTGATATTGCACGCGAATATTTATTACGCGAAGGCCTTCCTGCTGATCGTATTATTAAAACGGGAAGTCCTATGTACGAGGTGTTACACCAGTTTTTACCTAAAATTGAGGTATCTAAAGTCCTTGAAGATTTGAAACTTGAAAAAGGTAAATACTTCGTTGTATCATCCCATAGAGAAGAAAATATTAGTAATCCGAAGAACTTTGAAGGACTCATTACTTCACTCAACCAAATCGCAGAAAAATACGATTATCCAGTAATTGTTTCAACGCATCCGCGTACGCGAAATATGTTGAATTCAAAAAATCTGAAGACGCATAAAAACATCCAGTTTCTAAAACCACTAGGTTTTACCGATTATAACGCTTTACAATACCATTCTTTTGCTGTGCTATCTGATAGCGGCACCATTTCTGAAGAGTCATCTACCCTAAATTTTAGGGCATTAAATATTCGTGAAGCTCATGAACGTCCTGAGGCTATGGAAGAGGCTTCTGTAATGATGGTAGGTATGAATCCAGAGCGGATTATGCAAGCCTTAGAAGCTTTAGAAGTACAAAAAAGAAATCCGGAACGCAACTTTAGACCCGTAGCTGATTACTCCATGCCCAATGTGAGTGAAAAAGTAGTTCGAATCATACTATCTTATGTAGACTATGTCAATCGCGTAGTTTGGTCAAAAACCGTATAATATGAGAGTGCTTTATCTTGGGCTAGCAGTGCCAAACCTGGATGATTATCACAATATGTTTACTGAACTCATGATTGAGTTTAAAGAAAATGGACATGAGGTGCTCATCGTTGGCCCTTCTCTAGAAGACGGTGCTATAGGGTTAAGGCAAGAAGATGGTTTCGATGTGCTTAGAGTACCCACCATGAAACTTTTTAAAGTTGGTAAATACCAAAAAGGTATTGCAAATATTCTTTTACCGCATCAGTATAAAAAAACACTTAAGAAAAGTAAAATCGATTTAAATTTTGATTTAGTAGTGATACCCACCCCTCCTATTACATTGGGTAGGTTGGCAAACTGGTTTAAATCTAAATACAATAGTAAGGTTTACTTAATTTTAAGGGACATCTTCCCTCAAAATGCCGTCGATTTAAAAATGATGAGTAAAACAGGGCCGGCACATGCTTATTTTCGGCATATGGAAAAGAAATTGTACAAGACATCTGATTATATAGGTTGTATGTCTCAGGGCAATATAGACTTTGTAGCAAAACATAACCCCGCTGTTGATAAAAGAAAGTTACATCTTCTTCCGAATTGGGGGCCATTGCGTGAACTTGAAAGCACCAAAGACCTCGAATTAGCAAGAAAATATGAGCTAGAGGATAAGTTTGTAGTGATTTTTGGAGGCAATTTAGGCATCCCTCAAAAAGTAGAAAACATTGTTGCCTTGGCTAAGGAGTGCCAAGATATTGAGGACATTTATTTTATTGTTTTTGGAGATGGTAATGAACGTGACAACTTTGCTGAGTCCATTGAAAGAAACAATCTGAAAAATATTAGGCTCGAAGGGTATTTGAGTAGAATTGACTTTTTTAAAGTACTTCAAATAGCCGATGTAGGACTCATATCCTTAAGTGAGGATTTTACAATTCCGAACATTCCATCTAAATCATTGGTCTATTTTAATGCAAAAAAACCAATACTTGCTTCAATCGACAACAACACGGATTTTGGTCGTAATCTAGACAAACTCAATGCAGGCGTTTGGGTTGAGGCTGGAAACACATCCAAATTAAAGGAAGCTTTACTTCACCTATACAATAATGAAGATTTAAGACTACAAATGGGTGAAAATGGATATGACTATATGAAAAATAACCTTCAGAGCCATCAAGCATTTGAAACAGTAAAATCTGTTACCGGAGCAAACTAAGCAATCGATTTTAGCGTTAATATCAATATGTATAGATTTTTTTTTAAAAGGGTAATCGATTCGGTAATAGCTATACTATTGCTAATTACCTTAAGCCCCGTTCTCATTGTAGTCGTTTTATTGCTTGCAATCGCCAACAAAGGCAGTATTTTCTTTTATCAGAAACGCCCTGGTAAAAATGAAAAGATTTTTGGGATATTTAAGTTTAAGACAATGAACGACAAAAAAGATGCAAACGGTAACCTTTTAAGCGATTCTGAGCGTCTGACTACGATTGGTAAGTTTATTAGAAAAACGTCACTAGACGAAATACCACAGGTCATTAACATATTAAAAGGGGAAATGAGCCTCATAGGTCCACGTCCATTATTACCAAAATATTTACCTTATTATACCGAAACAGAGCGTAAAAGACATCAAGTACTGCCAGGTATTTCAGGTTTGGCTCAAGTATCAGGAAGAAATCTACTCAACTGGAACGACAGGCTTAAAAAAGATGTGGAATATGTTGAAAATATTTCTTTTCAACTCGATGTGAGAATATTTTTTCAGACCCTAAAAAATGTAATTCAATCAAAGGACAACGTCTCTGACCCGCGTTCTGTAATGTTAGATTTGGATGAAGAAAGAACGTAAACTTAAATGGGCAATCCTTACAACGGGTTGGGGCAGAAATGGTAAGGATACCATTGAAGCTTTCTCCGAGGGCAAATTAAATAATTCGGAGATATCATTGCTTGTATATCAGAGCGTGCCTTGCGGTGCCCAGGAAGCTGCAGAAAAAGCAAACATTCCTACATTAAGAGTTATAAGGAAAGATTATGGTTCTCCTGAAGAATATCAAGATTTTATTTCCGATGAACTTCTAAAAAGAGATATCGATTATGTATTACTACTAAGTTATAAGTACATAGTTAGAGCAGGGTTTCTGAAGAAGTTTCCTAATCGTATTGTAAACATACATCCTTCTCTTTTTCCAAGTTTTCTTGCTACCACTACTGCAATTCAAGAGGCACTTGCCTATGGTGTAAAAATATCAGGTATTACAACGCATATTATTGATGACAAAATAGATGAAGGTAAAATTCTTTGTCAAGAACCTATTCGTTTTGAAGATAACGAGACCTTTGAATCGGTTTATCCGAAATTTGCTAAAACAGCAGGTAAAATAATATTGGATACTATTGCACTAATCGAAAAGTCGCATTTGGACAACTAAATTTGAATTTTGATGAAAGTCCTTTTTATTTTAAGCAGAATCGAAAAAAATGGGGTTACTACCCACACGCTTGACCTTGCCAAAGGATTGATAGAACAAGGTCATAAGTTGACTATGATAACTGGTGGAATCTCTGGTGGTGTTACAAATGAACATTTCGAATTTTTAAATAAAATTCAAAGCGAATTTGAAAATCTCGGAATGACTTTGAAGACCTTTACCATTTCAAATGGAAATATTCTGAGTAAGCTTTTCAGTTCTGTTATTTCTATGATTCAAATTTTATATTGGATTATGAGTATTAAAGTTGATGTCATCCACTGCCAGTCGCCCAATACCACTTTTTTACCATGGCTACTTGGAAAGAAATTTATAACGACGGTGCACAGCGATTTGCTTCGAAAAAATATCATGTATAAAAACCCTACAAAATTAATTGCCGTAAGCAAAGAGTCAAAACAATACGGTATTGATTTCTTGGGCGGGAAATCAGAAGATACGCCGATAGTTTTACACGGAATTTCTGAACGGTTTTCTCAAGAAACACCAAAAACTGAAATCGCTGCTATCTCAAAAAAATATAGTATCCCTAACAATAAAATCATCATCGGATTTGTTGGGAGAGTTACACCAGTAAAAGGTTTGGATGTTCTAATAAAGGCAGTTGACACTTATCTAGCAACCGGGCTTAAAGATAAAATTCACTTGGTATTTCTTGGGGATTATTTTTTGAATACTGATAAAAAATGGTTGAACGATTTAATTCAATCGTCCACACTTTCGGAAAAAATTACTTTAATTCCCTTTCAAGACCCAAAGCCGTTTTATCAGCTTTTCGATATCTTCGTTCTACCATCTCGGTCGGATACCTTCGGTTTAGTTGCTGTAGAGGCTATGATGAGTGGGTGTTGTACCATACGATCAGATTCTTTTGGGGCTTACGACCAAATTGCAAATGGAGAAGATGGATTTATCTATGCTATAGAAGATGCAGAAGCTTTGGCTAATATTCTTTCCGACCTCTTAGAAGATGATTCTTTGAGGGAGACTATTGCTGTAAAAGGAAAGCAGAAAGCGCTTGATAATTTCACAATAAAAACCATGACTTCCAACACTGTTAAAGTTTACCAATCAATCGCAACAAACACTAACCATGCTTGAAATAATAACCAGTAAAAATGAATGGGATGCAACACTCAAAGAAATTGGGTCATATGACTTTTATCATACCTTTGACTACCATCAAATCTCGAAAAGTGAAGAAGAGCAGCCCTTATTGATTGTATATAAGAAGGAGGCTGAAATCATTGCAGTTCCATTTTTGTTACGCGAAATACCGAATACCGAATTTTTTGATTTGACTTCAGTATATGGCTATACTGGACCTATATCAAAGAATATAACTGAGAATTTTGATAACAATCACTTTTACGACTTGTTAAATGATTACTTAATGAAAATAAAAGTGGTATCGGTATTTTCTAGAATGAATCCATACATTGAATGTCAAGACTATGTTCTGAATGGAATTGGTGAATTGGACGTTATAGGGAGCCTTGTAAATATAGATTTAAAACTTCCTCTTGAAGCATCTCGTGCTGCATACAGAAAAGATACCAAAAGTAGGGTCAACAAAGCGAGAAGAGCTTGCAGCATTAAGCTTGCAGAAACACAAGAGGAAATCAACAGCTTTGTTGAAATTTACTTGGAAACAATGCAAAAGTTGGAAGCAAATGATTCTTACTTTTTTGATAATCAATATTTTTTTAATTTTTTAAAATGCGACGGTTTTGAAACAGACATTCTTCTAGCGGTACATAATGAAACAGGAGAAATCATTGCTGGTTCAATGTTCGTTAAAACAAATAATATAATTCAATATCATCTATCAGGCACTAAGAGCGACTTTATGAATATAGCTCCGTCGCGAATATTGCTCGACGAAATGAGAATCAAAGGAACGGAGTCGGGGTTTGATTATTTTAATCTGGGAGGTGGTTATCAAAGTAAAGAAGACGCACTTTTTAGCTTTAAAAGTTCATTTTCAAAAGATATCAAACAATGGAAAGCTTGGAAATACGTTGTCAATGATAAGGTATACAAAGAGTTATCTGTAAATAAAGAATCAAGTTCGTTTTTCCCCACATATAGAGCTTAATCAATTAGTCACAAAACTTATGGAAAGTAGTAAAGTAGTATTTATAGTACCCATCAAAAGTTCTCAGATTTCAAGTAACTGGGCAGTATTTTCAATTTTGGTGGAACGTGCGTTGAAATCCATTTGTCAACAAACCTCTGATAATTTTAAGGTTGTTGCAGTATGCCATGAAATTCCAGAAATTCAGTTCTCACATCCAAATTTGGAGTATTTACCAGTAGATTTTGAGCCTCCTACACCTGAGAACATTGAAAAAATGCAAACCGAAGAATATAGAAACGGTGCTAAAGAAGCTGATAAAGCGAAGAAGATAATGGCTGGTGTTGAATATGCCAAAAGATATAATCCAGAGTATATAATGGTAGCAGATGCTGATGATTGTATCAATAAAAATCTGGTCTCTTTTGTGGAAAAACAAAACGGCGACGCAGTTGGTTGGTACTTTAAAAAAGGATACATCTATAACGAGGGTAGTAACCTGATTTTTCTTAACAAGAATAGTTTTAATATACTTTGTGGAACTTGTATTATTGTGAAAGCCGAATACATTGGATTACTTTTAGAAGAGAATCCGCTACCTCTATACAATCATGATTTTATGACGCTAGAGGGTGATAAAAAATTAAGTCCACTACCCTTCGTTGGTGCAATTTATAGTATTGGTAACACAGAAAACTATTGCAGCACCCCAGAAGCTGTGAAGAAAATGAACTCCTATAGTATTTTCAAAAAAGGCTTTTTTGAGAATATTGTCCGAAAGGCAACCAAATACCGAGTAAAATTGGTCAACGAAAAATTTAGAAGCAAATTCGGACTTACGAAATTAGACTTTTCATCTGTTTTCGAAAGCAATTAGAAAAACATGAACGAGAACAAAATGCCAAAGATATTCTGTATTGGTTCCAATATCGAATCTTATGAATGTTTGAAATATTTGACTGCGAACAATTGCGTTATCGACACTTTGATAACATTGCCAAGTGGTCAAAACAAAAACGTTTCGGACTATCGTGACTTACATCCTTTTTGCGAAGAGCATGGGATACATACGATAGACACTACAAACGTAAATTCTGATGACACTGTGGCTGAGCTTAAAAAACATAAGCCCGATTATCTATTTACACTTGGATGGAGCCAAATTTTTCGGATTGATTTTATCAACTGCTTTTCAAAATTTGTAGTAGGTACGCATCCTTCAAAACTGCCCCATGGCAGAGGAAGAGCACCACTTCCTTGGACCATTTTAGAAGATTTAGATACTTCAGCTGTAAGCTTTTTCAAAATAGATACGGGTGTAGATACGGGCAGTCTAATTTTTCAACGAAATTTTGATATCCCGCCAAGAACTTATGTAAAAGATTTATACGCTATGGTGGGCAGAGAACTAAGTCTTGGGTTTCATGAGATTTATAAGTCCATAGCATCAAACACCCCTATTTCCTTTTCGAAACAAAACGAAAGAGGAGTTACCGTAAGAGGTAAAAGAACACCCTCGGATGGCTTAATTGAATTCCATCACAAATGGGAATCTGTAGAAAGACTTATTCGTGCGGTTGGGGAACCTTACCCAGGAGCATACAGCTATTACAAAGACCAAAAAATTACTTTTTGGGAAGTTGAGGTTGATACTGAGGGCTTTTATTTCGGTACCTTAGGGCAAATTCATAAAAAAAGTAAAACAGGAATATTAGTGCAGTTCGAAAATGGAAGCCTCTGGTTGAACAAACCCACTGGGGAAGATAGAGAACCTGTAGATCTTAAATTTTTTAGAGTTGGAGACAAACTAGGATACTCCCTTCAGGATGAAATTTATAATTTAAAAAGACAAAAATAATGCTAGAGTTGTTTAATAAAATATTGGTAATCGCAGCACATCCTGATGATGAAATATTAGGGGTTGGTGGTACAATTCCAAAATTGGTGCAGATGAAAAAGCAGGTAGATGTCCTTATTTTTACTGATGGCAGCAGCACACAATATTTTGATAACAATGCCATACTAGAAGATAAGTTTGGAGAGGCTAAGGAGGCAAATGATGTTTTAGGTTCTAATGTCCTGCCGAGACTAGATTTTCCAGATATGCGCTTGGATACTATTGCTCACGTGGATAAGAATATTGCACTTGGAAAAGTAATTTCTGCCGGAGGCTACGACACGATTTTCGTTCAAGATAGAAATGATATCAACAAAGATCATAACGAATTATACGAAAGTACAATGGTCGCATGTAGACCTTATCCGGGACAAAAAGTGAAACATCTTTTGTCCTACTATGTGAACTCTTCTTCTGAATGGGGTAATTTATTAAAGAAAGCTCCCTTCAATCCCAATGTTTTTATTGACATTTCGGAGACCATTGATTCCAAACTTTCTGCGATGGAGAAGTACAAAACTGAGATGAGAGATTATCCACATCCTAGAAGTAGTGAGGCTATTCGTAACTCCGCAAAATATTTCGGAAACATGGTTGGCACCGAATATGCAGAACCCTTTCATTTAGTTTACACCAAGTAATACTTTTACCAGCACTATTAACAATTAAAAAGCCCGAGGCAATGCCTCGGGCTTTTTAATTGTTTTGAAGCTATTTATGGTTGCTTTCAACAAGGACCTTCTTGTCTGTCAAAGGCATCTTATAAACACAATATGGATTTGTTACTACAGTAATCGTAGAAGTCTTAGTTTCCCTATCGGTAATAGCCATTAAAACAATTTCTGAATCTGTTTCTCTACTTAAAGCTAGCGTCGGCAATCCAACATGGTTTTGTTCGCCAGTACACTGAACAATAACCATTTCCTTCGAAAAATCTATTACGGGTACGGGAAAACCTGGTTTTCTAGTTTTATTAATTTTGGAATAAAAACTTTTTAATCGCTTTTGGTCCCTTATAACCATGGTTTCCTCAACTACAAAGCCAGCATATTCATCCTGTAATAGCAAAACTAAAGAAGAGTCTGATTTTGATTGATCGCTTGAGTTTTTCAAACTTGCTTTCTTTTGGCCATTGCATGACACCAAAATAAATACTAATCCGATTAGATACGTCTTCACTTAACTATAGCTTTTATCAAATCTACATTTATAGGCTTTTTCATAAACCTCCTCGTATAATGGTAGCACATTTAGAATATCAAACCTTTCGGCTGATTTGACTGCGTTCTCTTTAAATTGATTCAAAATGACATCGTCGCTAAGTATTTTAAGAGCATTTTTGGCCATATCATCTACGTCTCCGATTTCACTTAAAAATCCGGTCACTCCTTCTTCATTTACTTCTGGTATGCCTCCTGCATTACTTGATATCACCGGAACCTTATTAATCATTGCTTCCAAAGCCGCTAATCCGAAACTCTCAGTTTCCGAGGGCAATAAAAATAAATCAGAGAAACATAAAATTCGGTCTATTTCATTGCTATTCCCCAGAAAGATTACTTTATCAGAAATCCCTAATTTTTCACATAGACGTTCAGCGCCCTCTTTTTCAGGACCTTCTCCGACCATGACCAATTTTGCCGGAATCCTTTCCTGTACTTTATTAAAAATATGAATCACATCGGGAATGCGCTTTACTTTTCTAAAATTACTAATATGGGTTAATATTTTTTCATCATCATTGGCCATTAGTGACCGTTGACAATCTGTAAAAGAAGCACTATACTTCGTTTTATCTATAAAATTGGGTATTACCTCAATATCCGTACGTATATCAAACAAATCTAAGGTTTGGTCTTTTAGGCTCTGAGAAACCGAAGTAACAACGTCTGAATTGTTAATACTAAAAGTCACAGCGGGCTTATAAAAAGGATGCTTCCCTACCAAAGTAATATCAGTACCGTGCAGCGTGGTAATCATGGGAATGTAAATATTTTCCTCCGCTAACATCTGCTTGGCCATATAACCTGCATATGCATGTGGTATGGCATAATGTACATGCAGTAATTCTATTCCATGTAATTTAATTGTATCTACCAACTTGCTAGACAAAGCCAGTTCGTAAGGCTGATACTGAAACAAGGGGTACTCAGGAACATGAACTTCATGAAAGTGTATTCTATTGTTCAAAAGCCCTAAACGGACAGGCTGTTTATAGGTCACAAAATGCACTTCATGTCCTCTATTTGCTAGGGCAATGCCTAACTCCGTGGCGACTACACCACTACCACCCCAAGTAGGGTAACATACGATAGCTATCTTCATTACTCAAATTTAGTGAAAACAAGATTTAAGTCGCTTTTTAGAGACTTTATTTACATTTATTTTAAGAGTCTGTCGCTCTCAGAATCTAATCAATTATGGCGTCATATATTGCTTTCTGAATTCTAGTACGCAATCCAGATTTTACCAGCAAAGTATTTGAGGCTGAGGGGTATGTTCTGTTTGATAGAAAAACGTAAACAATCTCTTTTTCAGGATCTGCCCAGGTATAGGTTCCTGTAAACCCACTATGTCCAAAACTTTTTCTTGAAACGCATCCGCAAGTAGGGCCTTTATCTCTTAATTGCGGTTTATCAAACCCGACGCCCCTTCTAACCTTTTTATTACAGAAATAACAGGTATTGAATTTTTTAACCGTTCGACCATCCAGAAATCGTACACCTCCATAAAAACCGCCTTGTAAATACATCTGCATTATCTTGGCAACGTCATTGGCATTGCTGAAAAGTCCTGCATGACCTCCTACACCACCCTGCATTGCCGCGCCCATATCATGAACATAACCTTGCACGGTCTGATAGCGGTAATAATTGTCCTCCTCCGATGGAACAATTCTTCTTTTAGAAAATTTCTCTAGGGGATTAAAACTTGTACTACTTGCCCCCAAAGGCTTGTATAAAAATTCATCTGCTAATTGGTCCAAACGTTTTTCATTAGTTTCCTCGATGTATTTTTTCATTACATAATAGGCCACATCACTATAGCGATATCTATTTGATTTTAAATCTTGCCTACCAATGCGATTGTAAATCGAATCTTTGTAGTCATCCGTCAAGTATAAATTATCTGTAATTTTCGTGGAAAACCCTTTTAAAGGCTTGTTTCTATAAAACTCCGAGGAAGGTTTTCGCTTTTCGTCAAGAGTTGATACATAAAAAGCAATCCATGCAGGAAGCCTTCCATAATGTGATAAGGCTTTTAGTACGGTTACATTCTTTAATTCTGTATCTGAATATTCAGGGACCAAGTCGGAAAAAGTATTGTTCAGGGCAATTTTTCCCTCTTCTTCCATCTTCATAACTACAGGAAGTGTCGCCAATATTTTTGTAATCGAAGCTAAATCGTAAATATGATTTGGAGTGATTTTTTCTTCGGATTTATAGGTAGGTTTTCCAAAGCCCTTGTTGTAGATTACTTTCCCTTTGCGGGCAACCAAAACTTGTGCTCCAGGGTACATAAGGGAATCAAGTCCATCTTGAACCAATTTATCAACCTCAGCAAGTTTAGAAACATTAAAACCCACACGTTCTGGGAAACTATATCCTAAACGCAAAAGAGACTTTAACTGTACATTTGAATTCACTCCAAATTCTTTATGGGCCGAAACAGGCAAAACGCCTTTTGCAGGGATGGCTCCAAAAATTAATTGTGCTGTTTTTTCTTGTGCCAGCTTACTATTTTGATGTGCCACTACTACTCCATCAATGTTTTTAAAAGAACTCACCCCCAATAAGGCGTATGGTTTTGCAAAAATTGAGAGTATCACATTTGAACTACGTTCTTTGGCGATTTCTTGTAACCAAACCTTTTCTTTCGCACTGAAGTTATAAGCTTTCCAAGGGCTGGCATTGCTCTTATGGAGACCGATAATGACTAGGTTATACTCCTTTAGTTTTTTCCTTAAGGTAGCGATGTCTTTGCCGTTGACCTGAGTTACATTAGCATATTTATTAAGCTCACTTAAAAAAGGGGCACTGTTCGCATCCCCGAACTTCACATATGCGATTTTCTTATTTTCTAGCTTTTTAATACCCATTAAATAATAGGCATTCTTAACCACTGTAATTGCATTTTCAATAGCCTCTTCATAAACCAAATCGTCTGAACCTGAATTCAAATCTTCATAAAGGTTCTTAAGTTCTATTGGACGATATCTGTTCAGGCCAGCTTTGTATTTGGCCATCAGTATTTTCTTGACGGAACTAGCTAAACGTTCCTCAGTTATTTTCCCTTTTTTATATGCTTTTGCCAACTTCTCTTTTGCCTTTGATACCTCCGTGGGCATGAGTAGCATATCATTTCCAGCTAAAAAAGCCTTTACTTCAACATCCCCATTCTTTCCGGTATCGGCTACACCACGCATATTTAGAGCATCGGTGAAAATCAGTCCTTTGAAGCCCATTTGCTCTTTGAGGATTCCAGAAATAATCTGCTCAGACAGCGATGAAGGCAATCCCTCTTTAAGTTCCAAGGCTGGGACTTCTAAATGTGCAACCATTATACTACTGACGCCTGCTTCAATTAATTTT
Source organism: uncultured Flavobacteriaceae bacterium (assembly GCA_947500435.1). Classification (GTDB taxonomy): domain Bacteria; phylum Bacteroidota; class Bacteroidia; order Flavobacteriales; family Flavobacteriaceae; genus Maribacter_C. Next base: position 168,713 of record CANMRV010000005.1, on the reverse strand, counting down.
TTATAGGGATATAGTTCGATACTATCTAATCTTGATTTTGGAAAATCTATAATGGGCAAAGCCTTGTGGGAATCTGTGGCAGTATCTCCATGTCCAGGAAAGTGCTTACCGCTTGAAAGTACACCTACACTCTCCATTCCTTTTACAAAGGCAACTCCTTTTTCAGTCACGTTTTCTCGGTCTTCACCAAAAGAACGACTTCCTATAATGGGGTTTCTTGGATTGATATTGATATCAACATCTGGAGCGAAATTAATATGTACTCCCAATCGCTTGGCATGTTTGCCAATTTGTTTTCCTACTTTCTCAACTATTCCATTATCTGAAATAGCACCTAAGGTCATGTTATATGGAAAAGCGTAAGTGGAATCCAATCGCATGGAGAGTCCCCATTCGGCATCCATACCAATAAGTAAAGGTGTTTTTGAAATATTTTGATAGGCATTTGTCAACTTGGCTTGCCTCACCGGACCACCTGTAGAAAAAATTACCCCTCCAATATGTTCTTCTCTAATTAGTTGACCAATTTTATCAGTAGCAGATTTGGTTTGATCGGAAGCAACGCTGACCATAAAGAGTTGTCCAAGTCGTTCTTCCAAAGACATGGCTTCGTACTTCGAATCAACCCAACTTTTTTGAGAAATACTATCTCTTACCACCAAAGGATTGCTCTGCGCATTTGCACAGATTACCGTTAGTAAAAATAAAGGGAGAACTCTTAAAACACGCATATTCATTCAGTCTATCAAAATAACTTAAAACACTTGTATTTATTGCATTTCATCGGATTTATCATACACTTCATCTTTGGTAAAGCCGCAATGCTACCTAGCTAATTTCAAAACCCGTACCAAACCTGTCCGAAAGCAGACGCGATTGAAATTTTACATAAAGCGGCTATGCCAACTTTCAGAGGCTGGAACTTCCCAATGTTCTAGATATTCACCCTTAGTGGCAACCAAATTGTTGAACACAATTGTTTTTGCGGAGACGGCCTTTTGCTTAGCCATCTTTTTAAAATCCAAAAGGGATTTATAAGCAACGAAATCACCTTGCTTATAGGATACATTCATTTTGTCTAACAATTCAACCTTGTATATCTTTTCCAAATGCTGAATAAAATGAACAGATGCATCAATGCTACAACCAGATGCAGAAATCAATGATTGGTCCAAACCAATGATAACAAATCGATTGTATCGAATTTCAAAACCAGCCTTCAAATCTTGTCCATGAGCCGTCCATTCGGTAATAAAACCGTTGAACGCCTGTTTTAATTCATCTAGTTCTTCAGAATTAAAACTGCGATTAGCCTGATATATCCAAACTCTCGAAGTATCTGGAAGGGATTCAAATTCTACTAGCATATTTTAAAGTTCAAGTTCTAACATCAAACGCAAGCCTGCCTGTCGGCAATCTGGTTCAAATACTAAATTTATGTTTGGGGTAATTCGAAATTCTATTTTTATTATAAATCTTCCGCGGTAGCAATCAACTCTGCAATGTCCATTACGGCAACAGAAGCTTCTTTTTCTTTATTCTTTACACCATCAGTCATCATGGTATTACAAAAAGGACAACCAGCCGCTATAATTTCCGGTTTGGTTTCCAAAGCTTGTTCGGTTCTTTCAATATTAATGTCCTTGTCACCCTTTTCAGGTTCTTTGAACATTTGTGCTCCTCCAGCTCCACAGCACAATCCGCGCGTTTTGCAGCTTTTCATTTCGACCAGCTCCGCATCCAGCTTCTTAATGAGTTCTCTTGGGGCTTCATAAACTCCATTTGCTCTGCCCAAATAGCAAGGGTCATGAAATGTGATACGCTTGCCTTTGTATTGCCCCCCCTCCATGGTAATTCTTCCTTCAGAAAGTAGTTGCTTCAAGAATTGGGTATGATGAACGACCTCGTAGTTTCCTCCTAGGCCTGGGTATTCGTTTTTTAACGTATTAAAGCAATGCGGACAGGCTGTAACCACTTTTTTTACTTCATAAGCATTCATTACTTCAATATTAGTCACCGCTTGCATTTGAAACAGAAATTCATTTCCTGATCGTTTAGCGGGGTCACCAGAACAGCTTTCCTCCGTACCCAATACGGCAAAAGAAACATTCGCTTTGTTCAAAATTTTGACAAAAGCTTTGGTGATTTTTTTTGCCCTATCATCAAAACTACCTGCACAACCCACCCAAAATAAAACTTCAGGTTGTTGGCCAGCGGCAAAAAGCTCAGCCATCGTTGGTACTTTCAATGTATTCTCCATAAACTCTTTTTTTTATGATTCTTCTGCCCAGTTCAGACGATCCATCTGATTGAAAGGCCAAGGGGCTCCATTATTTTCAATATTACCCATCATATTGTTCAAATCAGAAGGGGCGGCAGATTGCTCCATAACCAAATACTGGCGCATATCCATAATAATGGATAAGGGATCAATACTTACAGGACAGGCCTGAACACATGCATTACACGAAGTACATGCCCATAACTCTTCATGAGAGATATAATCTCCCAGAAGCTGTTTTCCATCTTCAACAAAAGTTCCTTTGTTGGCCTCAATATTTTTACCCACCTCCTCAAGACGGTCTCGAGTGTCCATCATAATCTTTCTTGGCGAAAGTTTTTTTCCAGTTTGATTGGCAGGGCATTCACTCGTACATCGACCACATTCCGTACAGGTATATGAATTTAAAAGTTGAACCCAAGTCAAATCAGTAACATCTGAAGCTCCAAATTTTTCAGGGTCTGGTGCATCCTCCGCAGGAGCCGCGAAAGGGTCTGCATCTGGATCCATCATTAGTTTTACCTCTTGAGTTACGGCATCGTTATTCTTGAACTGTCCTTGAGGAATTAATTTTCCATAGAATGTATTTGGGAAAGCCAAGAGAATATGTAAATGCTTAGAATAGTACAGGTAATTCAGAAAGATTAAAATTCCAACAATATGCAACCACCAGGCACTGCGTTCCACTAAATGCAAGCTACTTTCATCTAAACCACTAAATAATGGAGTTATGTATTGACTTATAATGTTTCCTGAGTCCAAAGCTTGAAAACTACTATCTGTTGCGTTCATTACCAAAAACAAACACATTAGAACCACTTCAAAATAAAGAATAATGTTTCCGTCGTTCTTAGGCCATCCGGTCATTTCCTTGCTTAAAAAACGTTTCAGTTTTATAACGTTTCTGCGAATCCAAAAAACTATCACTGAGATAAGAACCAACACGGCCAGAACTTCAAATGAACCGATAAGAAATCCGTAGACAGATTTATTTAGAACTTTTAGTCCGATTCTATGTGTTCCAAAAAGTCCATCAATAATAATCTCTAGAACTTCAATATTGATAATTATAAATCCGATGTAGACGATAACATGAAGAAAACCCGCGATAGGTCGAACAACCATTTTGGTCTGCCCCAGTGCAATTTTGGCCATATTTTTCCAACGTTGTGGCTTGTTATCAGAAACATCAACATCTTTGCCGAGATTAATGTTTCTACGAAGTCTTAATACATTTTTAGCAAAGAAACCAATGCCAGCGATAAGTACAATTGCAAATAATATCTGGGGAAGATAATTCATGTGTTAGTTTTCTATTTGTTCCGCTGGATCTTCCTCTGGAACTTCATACTGCTTTTGTTTTTTTCCAAAAACAGAAACATTGACGTAGCGTTTCGGATTCAATCTAAAATCTTGAAGCAATAAATCCAACTCCCGTGAGGCATTATTCAAATTCGTATATAATTCCTCATCTTCCATCAACTTGCCCAGCGTACCATCACCTTGTTCAATCTTCGCCATTACCTTATTCAAATTAGAAACGGTAGATTCAAGACTCGCCAAAGTACGACCAAGCCCAGCATTATTAAGAGAATCAGAAAGCTTCTCAAAATTCGAAGTGAGTTTTTCAAAATTGGTAAGTGACGCATCAAGCTTACTCTCGTTATTCTTCAATAACCTATTTAATGTTCCACCAGCCCCTTTCAAATCAGCCATTAAACTGCTTAAATCACTTATAGCCTTTCTTAAATCACCTTTGGCTTTAGTATCTAAAACCTCATTTACATTTAACATTACAGAGTCGGCATCGGTCAATGCAGACTCAAATTTTTCTAGTATTGGTGATAACTTTTGGTCAGCTACTTCACTGAGACTTGCCTTTCTGGAGGTACCTAAATAATCTCCAGTTGCAACATCAGTCCCTTCAAATGAAGGGTTTATACGAAGACCTTTGCCTCCTATTAAACCCGTATCGTATAATTCAACGGTGCTTTTCTTTGTGAAAGTCAAATCTCTATTTACCGAAAAAGTGACCAATAATTGTCCTGAGGCATCTTTAAACTTTACCGTATTGACAGTGCCCACGTTCTTTCCATTAATTGAAACCGCAGTCCCTGGCTGCAGACCACCAACATCATCATAGACGGCGTACAATGTTAAATCATTATCAAAAATGGATGTGGATTTTAGAAAGCTGTAACCAAAAATGACACATAAAATGCCCATTACAACGATAAGTCCTGTCTTAATTTCCCTGGATAATTTCAAAAGGATGGTTTTAGGATTCTAAACAAAATTAGAAATAAATATTCGGACACGGTTATTATTCTGAAACCATTTTGATTGCCTGTGGTGTGGGAATACGAACACCGTCCTTATAAGCAACGATGTAGCTTGTCGGATAGCCTTTAGAATCAGCCGTTTTCTTTAGAAGCTGTGCGTCTCTATAAGAAGTAGAGCTGCCATACATATAGCGATACAGGTTTTTATAAGGTTCTTTCGACAATTTATTGAGTCCGTTAAATCGACTTGGCTCTAAAGGTAAATTTTTAGAACCGGCCATTAACTGTACTCTAAACTCAATATTACTAGTTGGCTTTGTTGGCTTCGCAATCACTTTAGGAGGAACAACCTCTTCTTTCTTTTCAACTACAGGCTCCTTCGGTTTTTCAATTACTTCTTTAGCTACTTCAGCAACTTTTGGCCGTTCTTTTACTATTTTCTCTTCCTTTTCTATTTCTGGTCGCACTTCTGGAAGTTTTGTTTCTTCTTTAACAACTTCAGTTACTTCTGGTGTCTCTTTTTTAGCCTCAGCAATTTTATCTTCTAAAGTTTTTTCAGCTGCTTCTTTAACCACAGGTTTATTTGCCATTGGATTAGCTCCTGGATCTTTTGCAAATTCACTAGCAGCATCCTTTTCATTTACTTCCGTAATAGTTTTTGAAACTTTAGGTGTACTCGCAACAACCTCCTTTTCAGGATCTGGAGCTGGCATAATCACCTTTTGAGGAGCTTGACCCAAACTCGATGCAACTCCTCCTTTATATGATAAAATCGCTTCCGCAATAGCGGTACCCATTTCCAACTGCCCTTTTTTAGAATTCAAATAGGCGCCTTCCTTATCGTTTGTCAAGAACCCCGTTTCAACCAATACACTTGGCATAAAGGTTTGATGTAAAACTATAAAACCAGCTTGTTTTACTTCTCTATCCTTACGTTTCAACTTTTCTGTAAAATTGTCTTGAATAGTTTTTGCCAAAGAAATACTTTGATCTAGAAATTCCTCCTGCATAATAGTAAGTCCAATTACTGATTCTGGAGAATTAATATCGTAATCGGCGTACCGTGTTTCGTAGTTATCCTCTAGATAAATTACCGAGTTCTCCTTCTTGGCAATTTCAAAATTCTGCTTATTCGCGTGAAGACCCAAGACAAAAGTCCCCGCCCCATGGGCATCAGAAGAGTGCGAATCACAATGAACAGATACAAAAAGATCTGCATTCGCCTTATTCGCGATTTCACCTCTTACGAACAAATCGATAAAAGTGTCATCTTTTCTAGTATAAATCACCTTTATATTTGGGTTTTTCTCTAAAATAGCTCCTACCCCCAATACAATATTCAGAGCGATATTTTTTTCTAAATAACCATTTCCCAAATTTCCTGGGTCATGTCCCCCATGTCCAGCATCTAAAACAACAATAAATTGGTCTTCATTATTTTCTTGGGCGTTGCCGTCTATAAATGAGCTTAACAATAGTGTCAGAAGCAAAAGAGGAATAACAAAAAAATGTTTCGTATTCATAGAATTGAGGTGTTTCGGTGCTTTGAATATGGTTAAATTTATTGTAATACCCTATAAAGGGAACAAAAAATATATGTAAGTTTGACCTCCTAAAGTGAAGCCAAACCTTTACAAAAATAGGATATATAGCCTTGCAATCAAATAAACATCATTTACTTTTCCTCCTCCTACTTTTGATTGGTACGCTTTCTGGGCTAGCTCAAGAGGATAAAATAATCAGTTTACCTATTAAAGCGGAGAAGGACACGATTATGGCCCCGCTCTTTCCTGTACCAGTAAAAAAAGATACTGTTCTAAACGATTCTCTTCAATTGGGTACTGCAAATGGAACATCTCCCCTGCTGCTTGACAAGATTCAGTATAAGGCAAAAGATTCTATTATTTTAAGCCAAAAAAATCAAAAAATATACCTCTACAATGAAGCAGAAATATACTATCAAGATACCGAACTAAAAGCAGGAATAATTATTATGGATTATGTAAACAATGAAGTTTACGCGGGCCGTATTAAGGATTCTTTAGGGGTTTATTCACAACTCCCCTATTTCAAGCAAGGAGATCAAGTGGTTATACCCGATTCCATTCGATTTAATTTTGATACCCAAAAAGCCTTGATATTTAATTCAAGAACTGAGCAACAGGCAGGCGCAGGGCAGATTGGTAGTGATGCCATGAAGGTGTACGCTGAAATCACAAAAAAAGAGAACGATTCGGTCTATTTTATGAATGAGGCCAAAATAACCACTGCTGAAGACACAATCAATCCAGATTATTACATAAGGGTTCGAAAAGCGAAATTGGTTCCGGGCAAAAAAGTTATTGCTGGTTTGAGCAACATTTATATCGCCGATGTACCAACTCCTATCGGATTGCCTTTTGCGTATTTCCCACTTAGTGTTGGAAGAACTGCGGGACTTTTAATGCCTTCTATAGGTAACGATCCAAATAGGGGGTATTTTTTACAAGGGGGTGGATATTATCTTCCTATTGGTGATAATGTGGATATTGAACTTACAGGAGATTTTTATACCAATGGAAGTTGGGGGTTTCGGTCGCGCTCGAACTACGTAAAACGATACAAATATCGAGGAAATATCAATGTTACCTATCAAAACCTGGTCACTAGTCAAAAAGGATTCAGCGATTTTAGCCGAAGTTCAAATTACAACATTCAAATATCTCATTCTCAAGATACTAAAGCCAGCCCCAATTCGAGATTTTCTGCTTCCGTCAACTTAGGTAGTAGTCAGTTTTTTCAAAACTCACTGGGCAGGGTGAGCAGCTCAAATTTATTACGGAATAACAACTCTTCTTCTATTTCATACTCAAAGACGCTCCCCGCCTACCCATCGATAAATATGAGTTTAACTGCTACACATAGTCAGGACACCTCTCCCGGGTCAACAGACGATGGTAAGGATAATATTCAAATGACCTTGCCGACCTTTCAAGCCAGCATGGAACGAATTTTCCCTTTTGTAAAAAGAGAGGGGATCAAAAAAGGAGTTTTTCAGAACATCAATTTACAATATGATGTTAATGCAAGGTACTCGTTGACTACCAATGATGAAGACTTTTTGACAGGAGCTATGTTTGAAAACGCTAGGTTCGGAGCTAGGCATCGCATTCCGATAAGCACCAATTTCAAGCTACTTAAGTACCTAAGTGTAAGTATGGGTGGTAACTATGAAGATGTATGGACAGCAGAAACTTTCAACCAAAGATTTGTTGAAGCCGAAGATCCAACCCAAAGAGGAACAGTAGTGAGAGATACCATTGCGGGTTTTGACCGATTCAATACGTATAACTTTAATACAAGTATTGGGACTACTATTTACGGTACGTTTAGATTTGGTGATGAAAAAAGGATACAAGCCATTCGTCATGTCATGCGACCATCAATTAGTTATGGTTATGCACCTTCCTTCGACCAATTTTATGATGAATATATTGGAGAAAATGGCGAGGTGGTGCAGTTTAGCAGATTTGAAGGAACTTTAAATGGTGCACCTCGTTTGGGTAAATCAAATAGTTTAAGTTTTTCTTTAGCCAACACCTTAGAAGCCAAAGTGCGCGATAAGGACTCCACTATAACTGAACCAAAGAAGGTGCCAATTTTAAGCAACTTCAATATATCGACAGGTTATAACCTTGAAGCAGATTCATTAAAATTAAGTCCTTTAAGTGTGAATGGGGGTACTAATATTTTAGATAATAAGATGTCTATAAACTTTTCCGCTGGTTTAGACCCTTACGCAATTGATAATAACGGTAGGCGAATCAATACCTTTAATATTGATAATGGAGGTAGTTTATTGCGCCTAACACGAGCCAATATCAATATTGGGTATCGCATTGACAGCGAAATGTTTGGTAAAAAAGACGAGGAAGAAGAGGATGGAGAGGAACAAGAAGAAGAGGCCGGTCAATATGATTATTCTGCCCAAGATGAGATTAATAGTCCTTTTGAAAAAGTAGATGAATTTGGAAACCCCATTTATGACGAGGATAAACGAAAGGATCAGGATATAGAAAATCCTATTTTTAGCACTAAAATTCCTTGGGATTTCAATCTGGCCTATTCGGCAACGTATAATAATTCTGCCCGGCAGAATGAATTTGGGAGTCATTCGCTAATGGTTAGAGGGAATATTCAATTAACTCCTAGATGGAAAGTTGGTGGGTCAACAGGATATGATTTCAAAGGAAAAGGCTTTACATTAACACAATTGCGACTTGAACGAAAACTTGGTAGTTTCAATTTGAGGTTTAATTGGACGCCTTTCGGGCAATATCGTCGATGGGATTTCTTTATTGGGATAACTTCGAATATTTTGAAGGACTTGAAGTGGGAGAACAGAAGTCAGCCGCCTAGAATTAGATAATGCATTGTTGGAACTGTGTGTTTGAAGATTCAATCTTATAAATAAAATATAGATTCCTGCCTTTACTGAAACGAGTTCAACACTGGCGCAGGAATGACAATAAAAACATTTTCTATGAAAAAAATAATAAATACTTCGAATGCCCCTGCTCCTATAGGGCCTTATAATCAAGCTGTTTTAAGTGGGAATACCCTATACATTTCTGGACAGATTCCTATGGATGCGGCAACAGGAAATTTAATAGAAGGAGATATTAAAATGGAGGCTAAACAATGCATGCAAAATCTCAAAGCAATTCTTATTGAAGCAGATATGGGTTTTGAGCATGTAGTAAAGTCTTCTATCTTCTTAGCAGACATGAACCAATTCTCTGAAGTAAACGAAGTATATGGTGCTTATTTCAATGCTGAAACAGCACCTGCTAGGGAAACCGTAGAGGTCGCAAACTTACCTAAGTTTGTTAATGTAGAAATTTCAATGATTGCGGTAAAATAGTTAACAGTTGCCAAATAAAGTTACAAACCAGCGCACTGCTGCGATTTAGGGAAGAAAATGCTCCTATCCTCTCAAAACTATATAGTCTCCCTATGAAATTCAACCAGCCCTTCGATGGGTCTTTGACGAATAACACCAACAATAAGATCGTTTCGCTTTAGAACCGTTATCAGTTCTTCTTTAAGATAATGCGCAATGCTTCCTACAAAGTTGATAGGCACCTTGGTAGCCAATTCGAACTGCATAATGTAATTGTTTACAAACTGCTGAAAGCCTTTGTCAATTACCCCTTTGCAATATGGATGTTCTTTATTTTCGACTAAAAATCGGGCAAAAGTTGCCAAATAAGTATTTGGGTTTGGCTGTTTGTATAGGTTTTCTTTGATAACATCGGCATCCAAGTCATATCCCTTAGCGAATTTCATTGCTAAATCTTGTGGCATTTTATGGAAGTAATAATCGCGAATCAATTTTCTACCGAAGAAATTACCACTACCATCATCCATGGGAATATAACCTAATGATGTAACTTTTTGAAAAAGTTGATGTCCATCATAGTAACTACAATTTGATCCAGTACCAAGAATACAAACAATACCTTGGTGACCTATTTTGGTCGTTGAAAAGATAGCAGCGTAAGTATCTTCCTTTACCTCAGCTTTGGCATTTGGAAAGAAATCAGAAAAAATCTCTTTTAAAAATTTTTTCATTCTATCCGTTCCACAGCCAGCTCCATAGAAATAAAGACGTGTGACCTTTTCTTTGTTCTTTGACAGTTCAAAATTGTTGGCCAAACGATCTTCAATCACCGCTTTGGTCAAAACCTCTGGGCTTAACCCTAAGGTTTGAGTAAGGAACAATTGTTCTCCTTTTTCATCAAGGGCAATCCAGTCCGCTTTGGTTGCTCCACTATCAACAATCAATATCATAGGGTTATTTTTAAAAATAGTATCCTGAAAACAAGTGTAAACCCACCAATCTTCAGGATACCATAAATATATGCTTTTGCTTATAAACTAGCTACGTGCTGCGCTAAATCCACTAATTTATTTGAATAGCCTGCTTCGTTATCATACCAAGAAATAATCTTGAAGAAGGTAGAACTTAATTCAATTCCTGCATCCGCATCAAAAACACTGGTTTGCGTTTCTCCAACGAAATCTTGCGAAACAACGGCCTCTTCAGTATAACCTAGCACTCCGTTCAATGCACCTTCAGAGGCTGATTTGAAAACCTTTTTGATTTCCTCGTAAGAAGTTTCTTTTTTCACTCTTACCGTTAAATCTACAACAGAAACATCTGCAGTAGGTACTCTAAAAGCCATACCGGTCAACTTACCATTTAAGTGAGGAATTACTTTACCAACCGCTTTCGCAGCACCAGTAGACGAAGGAATAATATTCAACATCGCTGAGCGACCTAAACGATAATTCTTTCTTGAAGGAGAATCTACCGTAAATTGAGTTGAAGTACTAGCATGAATGGTTGTCATCAATGCCTCTTCAATTCCGAAGTTATCATCTAATACCTTAGCAATTGGCGCCAAGCAGTTCGTCGTACAAGAAGCATTGGAAACAATAGTATCCGAAGCTTTCAAAGTATCATGATTTACCCCCATTACAAACATTGGAGCATCTGCTGAAGGAGCTGAAATGACAACTTTTTTAGCACCACCATCAATATGGTATTGGGCAGTTTCTAAAGTAGTGAAGATTCCGGTACATTCAGCAACGATATCTGCGCCAACAGCATCCCATCCTATATTCTTTGGGTCTCTTTCAGCAGTAATTCGAACTATTTTACCGTTTACAACTAAGTGACCATCTTTTACTTCAACCGTTCCATCAAATCTACCATGAACGGAATCGTATTTTAATAAGTATGCAAGATGTTCAACATCTAAAAGGTCATTAATAGCAACTACGTCAACGTCACCTCTTTTTATGGTCGTTCTGAATACCAGTCTACCTATTCGTCCAAATCCGTTAATTCCTATTTTTAAGTTTGACATTTTCTTCTTTTTTAAGTGTGTTTAAATTATGTTGTCATTATATCTGAAACTCGTATGAGCTCACTATCAATTTTTGTATGTCCTTTTATAGCTTTGCTGATTGGTGTTAAAGTTAATTCGTTGTTCTGAATACCTACCATAAGATTAGTTTTCCCTTCCAATAAGCTCTCCACTGCTTTAACTCCCATCCGACTTGCCAATACTCGATCAAAACAAGAAGGGGAGCCACCTCGCTGTAAGTGTCCCAAAACAGATACCCTGACATCGTAAATAGGCAAATGTTCTTCTACATAATCTTTTAGCTCAAAGACGCTTTTTCCAATTTTATCTCCCTCAGCAACTACTACAATACTGGAGGACTTTCCAGATTTTTTACTTCTTTTTAAAGACTCTACTAGACGTTCAAGTCCTAAATCCTCTTCTGGAATCAAGATTTCCTCGGCTCCAGCCCCAACACCAACGTTCAGTGCAATATGACCAACATCCCTACCCATTACCTCCACAAAAAACAATCGATTGTGTGAACTAGCAGTATCTCTAATTTTGTCAATTATCTCAACAACTGTATTACAAGCGGTATCAAAACCTAAGGTATTTGATGTGCCAAAAATATCATTATCAATTGTTCCGGGGATACCTATAACAGGAAAGCCGTACTCTTGGTTAAAAATCATTGCACCCGTAAAACTTCCGTCACCTCCAATAACTACAAACGCATCAATTCCTTCAGCCGTTAATTGTTCATATGCCTTTTTTCGTCCTTCAGCAGTTCGAAAATCTTGACACCTAGCCGATTTTAAAATAGTTCCGCCTTTGTTGATAATATTATTTACGCTACGGGCATCCATAGGTTTGAAATCTCCTTCAATCATTCCCTGGTAACCGCGATAAATACCAACACAGTCTATTTTCAAAAAAGCACATGTTCTAACTACCGCTCTAATAGCGGCATTCATCCCAGGAGAATCACCTCCTGAAGTAAAAACACCAATCTTTCTTATCTCTGAAGCCATGAAAAAAATTAAGCCAACGAAATTAGCAAACTTATTCGAATTAAAGAACCTTAAGAGCCCTTAATTTACATTCATTTTGCTACTAAAACGTTTTCGTGTGCTCGATAACACCTAAGTTGTTCGGAATACAACTTATAGGTCGATTTTTGTAGTAAACCTAACGTAAATCTTTGGTCTTGGTATAGAAACGAACAAGACTATCGTTACCCATTACAGATACGGGTTCGGCTTTAGGTTTTTCAACCTCCTTTTTTGGTTCTTCTTTGCCTTTTTTAAAGACCTTTCGCCAAAGCTCCTTAAAATTATCAAAATCAACTTCATACGAAAGTCCAACCCCTTGAGTAGAGGAACCTAACTGGTCCGCCAAATACTCTTGGACATCTCCTTGTCTACTAAAAAACTTAGCACTTAAAGTACCTTCTTCATTCAACAAAAGTTGTACTTCAACATCCCCCGCAACTATAGTTTCACTGGTTCCACCAACGGGCACACCTACCTTGCCGTTAATCAATACTCGATCACTAAGTTGGGTGGATACGGTAACCCCTAATCTGCTATCAGTATCAATTGCCGCCGCCCTATCACGCACACCTTGTTGAAAATCAACTCCAAATTTAAACTTGTCGTCATTGGAACTTAATAACTGATTCAACATACTAGTAACCGATTGTGTTATATTTCCCGTAATCGCTTGCCCATAATTTGCACCACCATCGTTGACGAACGAACCTTGAGCGAGCAAGAAAATAGCGTTTCTTTCCTTTTTTGTTGGATCTTGTAATTGATACTCCAACTCCGATTGAACAATAGAATTCGACCCTGGAAATTCTATATCAAAACCAATATCAGGGCTTTCAAGCTCACCTGTAAGTTTAATTACAACGTCAGTTGATATACCTCTTGAATAACCTGGGTTTTCTAATAAAGGTCCAGGGTTAGCATTCAAATTGTAAACGGCTTCCATGTTTAAAAGAGCTGCCAAAGGGTCCTGTTCCCAAACTATAGTACCACCCGGTTTCACTTTAAATTTCTTATCAATAATACCTCCGAACTTATAGTTGTATTCGCCAGTCACAACTACAAAATCTCCAAACATGTAAAACTTGCCCCTAGTGTTAATTTGCATCAATATAATTCCCTCACCTGTACCTTTAAGTGTACTTCCTGTTTTGACATCGGTTACAATTGACACTTCTGCTTCGGGAGTAACCGCTAAATCAAATTCAAGCTCTAAACCCTCTACATCATTCAAAACTCTTTGCTCTTCAAAAGCTACTCTATTCTTCTTATCTATAAAATTAATGAAGGAATAGTCGCCTAATGTAGCTACATCACTCAGCGGAATATTGAGTGAAGTACCACGAGCCGTTTCACCGTTAACCTCTATAGTGAGTGCTTTGGTGGGTCCGAAAATTCTTCCGGTTCCATCTAAAAACCCTTTACCATAATAGAGTTCTTCCTCATCGTATTCGGTGTTTAAAATTAGAAGACGGTCGTTATTTGTATCTACATTTAAATCTAGTAACCAATCTTTGAAATAAGAGTGCTTAATAGTTCCATCAATAGTAGCTTGCGTTTTTTCATCTACATCAGTCAATGCTATTTGTTCAAAATCAAAGGTTTGATCTGTAAGTCGGACTCGTGAATTAGGGGCAAAACCATAATCGACGTTAAGATATGGCACAGCAATTCCTGCATTATTCAAGGTTAGCAAGCCATTAATTTCCGGATTGTCTATAGCTCCATTTACACGCACGCTCCCATTCAAATCGCCTCTAATATTGTCAATTATTCCTTCTCCTAAGGGACTGAATGGTTCTAAATCAAAATCACGAAAATTGGCTAACAATTGCGCTTTGGGCATATCGCCTGTATTGCTAATATTTCCTACAACACCTAGCTTTTCAATACCATTGTCCGTTATTTGAGTGTTGACGACATAGTCGGTGAGATCTTTATTTCCCACAATCCCCATAGTCAAATCGCCTAATCGTATTCCATTTATGGAGAAATCATCAATCCCTAAATTGGAAGACGGCAAATAGATTCCATCCTTTTGAAAAATGTTAAGAGTACCATTAACTTCTCCTTCAAGATTAAGACTATCAATGACTGGAGCAATTTTATCTAAGGAAACAATTTTAAATTGCAGCTTTAAGTCTTTCGACGTAGAATCAGCTAAGGTACCACGAAGCCTGATTTGCTCTTCTTCAGCATTATTCATCACAATTTCTTGAATCGAAATGCTATCTAAGGTTCTGTTTATAATAACCTTGTTCTTTGTATCTCCATCCTTATTCAACACCCATGTATTGCCCTTAAAGCTTACATCAGATGTTTTGAGTCCGATAACAGATTTGTTCTGCTGATTGAATGTGTGGTAAAAATTTAAATTATAGCTATCGTTGTACTCACTACCTCCTCTAAATTCTGCTCTAAAAAACAAAGTGTCTTTTAAAGTGGTATTTATTAGGTTGAAATCCTTTACGTCATAATACGGCGTTGAAAGGTCCCCAACAGAAACGAAAGTATTGAAGAGGGGATTCTTATTGTCGATTTTCATTTCAATTTGATCCGCCTCGGTTCCGAAAGCAGAAATACTTGGTGATTTGAAATTAAGTTTAAAATCACCTTCATCAGCAACTATATTTCCTTTGATAAATGTATTGGGATCAAACTTCACTTCCGGAAAAAACACGTCTACAATTTTGTTATAAATCTTGAAATTGAAAGCCAAGGTTTGTCCTTCAGAAATTTCAAAGGGCCGGTAATTCGTATACACCGTACCCAAAGAGTTTTGCACAAGCCTGCCTAATTCCTCAACCTTAAATTTGCCCTTAAGGTAACCAGTAATGATATCGGTTGAATTGATGTCAATAGTTCTTGTAGAGTCTTCCTCAAATGTCGATGAAACCTTAAAATCTTCGAAGTAGTAGGTATCGTTCTTATTTTGAAAATTGGTTTTGGTGAACTTGACATCTCCCGCGATATTATCGAGGGAACTACCTGTAATATCCATATTCACATTTCCTTTAAAAATGGACACACTATCATTTATAAAGTTCAGTTTTTTCAAATCAGCATAGTCAACATTGGCGATAAAATTGAAGTTATTATTACCGGAGCCGAATTCCGCTAATCCCTTAAAATTGAATTTCAAATTTTCGTCGTTCGCTGCCAAAGTACCATCAAAGAGTTGATCTTTTACAATTCCGGAAACCTTTATATTTTGATACTTGTAACCATTAAAATCAACAGAATAAACTTGCCCGATAATCTCCGTATTCAAATTTTCTTGTAAAAACCCTTTGCCTTCAACATTAAAATCAAAAGTAGTTTTACCAAGACTTTTACGTTCTACAAAGCTGCCCAAGTCGAAGTCAATCAAAGAAACGAATCCCTTGTATTCAGCATTATCGATATTATCTATATTCGTGAGTTCCAAATCTGCATAACTACTTCCGACAGCGGTATTCAAATTTACCTTGGCATTAATTGCCGTCTCTGAAACTACAGCATTCCCCCTAACCGTAAATTGACCTAGCTTTTGAAAAGATGTCGGCAGGGTTCCTAAAATATTCGGGAGAAGCGAACGAAGCTCATAGTAACTAGTCGTTACATTCTTCATTTGAGCATCCATCACAAATGATTTGTCCTTTTTAAAGAGGTTTTTGAAATTGAAATCTCCGCGGATACCAGTATTATCTGATTGGGCAAAGAGCTTTTCCGCATTCAAGTCATTTAAAACGCCATTGATTCTTGAGGAGAAAGTTACTTTCTTCCCTTTTCCAAATTGACTATATAATTTATTTATTTCGTCAAAAGCAACGGTCGATTCTGTAAAATCCGCTTGAAGATTTACTTTGTTCAAAAAATCATTGAAGTCCTTGCGCTCATAGTTAAAAACGAGATTGCCCTTCAATTGAGATTCAGGAGTGGAAATACCCAATGAATCAAATCGCATTTGTTGCTTAGTATATTTAAAACCTGTGGAGAGTTTATCTACTTGAAGCCCTCGATGACTGAGGAAGGACATCGCTTTGATATCGGTAGTTACTTCAGGGCCCAAAATCTGAAAATCTTCTGCAGAGATATTAAGATTTTTAAAATTCAAGAGCTCTACGGTCTCTCTATTTTCGTCATGCAGCTTGAAAGTACTATTAGCTATCTCAACATTTGAGGAGGAGAAAAAGAAGGGAGGCGTACCAGGTTTACGTGGCTTACCATCATCTAACTTATCTATAAAAACCTCTAAATTAGTGCCTGTAGAATCTTTGTAGGTTTTTAATTTAAAGTCAAGCTCGTCGATGTCAATATCACCAAACTCAAGTTTCCCTTTTGCTAAATTCCTAATGTTTAATATGGATGTGGTGAGTTCGTTTACATAAAAAAGGGTGTCTTTTTCATAATCTTCAATGTAAACACCTTTCAAGGACGTATTCCATGAAATAAGTGAAACCTTAAGCTTATCAATATTAATATTTGTTCCGAATTCATCATTTATAGAATTCGTGGCAAACTTGGCAAAACGAGTCTGAACGATAGGCAAGGAGAGAATAATAGTCCCCAAAACACATATTAGTATCAAAACCAATACAGTTCTAATCAGTATTTTTCTCAGTTTTTTGATAGGACTTTTATGTTTTACCTTTGCTTTTGGTTATACTCCAATTTTTATTCCAAACCGTATGGAAAATGAAACAATTTATATTCTTGCGATAGAATCGTCTTGCGACGACACCTCCGCGGCGGTTTTATGTAATAAAAAAAAGTTGAGCAATGTTGTTGCTACACAGCAAATACATGAGGAATATGGGGGTGTGGTACCCGAACTTGCCTCAAGGGCTCACCAGCAAAATATTGTTCCGGTTGTACACCAAGCATTGTCGAAAGCAAATATCGATAAAAAACAGTTATCAGCCATAGCTTTTACGCGTGGACCAGGACTGATGGGTTCATTATTGGTAGGTACTTCGTTTGCTAAATCATTAGCCATGGGGTTGAGTATTCCTCTAATTGAAGTCAATCATATGCAAGCGCATATTTTAGCACATTTTATTGAAGAGGAAAGTATGACCAAGCCAGGTTTCCCTTTTCTAGCGCTAACTATTAGCGGGGGACATACCCAAATTGTTTTGGTAAAGGATTATTTTGATATGGAAATCTTAGGCGAAACTTTGGACGATGCGGTTGGAGAAGCCTTTGATAAAAGTGCAAAAATATTAGGACTACCCTACCCTGGCGGACCTTTGGTCGACAAGCATGCCCAACTCGGAAACCCGAAAGCCTTCCCGTTTACCAAACCGAAAGTTGATGGACTGAACTTTAGTTTTAGCGGACTGAAAACCGGAATCCTATATTTCGTACAAAGGGAAACGAAAAAAAATCCAGAATTTATTTCGGAGAATTTAAATGATATCTGTGCTTCCATTCAGCATAGCATCATCCAAATCTTAATGGATAAATTAAAAAAAGCTGTAAAACAAACTGGGGTAAAACAAATCGCTATCGCTGGCGGTGTTTCCGCCAATTCAGGAATACGCAAAGCACTGAAGGAATCCGAAGAATTGTATGGTTGGACCACATATATTCCCAAATTTGAGTATTGTACTGATAATGCAGCCATGATTGGTATTGTGGGCTACCTAAAATTCAAAGAAGCTCATTTTAGTGAGCAAAATATTTCCGCCAAGGCTAGGTACACCATAGGAAGTTAAATTGAAAATTCTAATATTTTTAAGCAAATGCAATTATTTTACAATCCCCGTTTAGACAATAGCGCCTCGCAATTTACCTTTAGTGAAGAAGAGAGTAAGCATATTATAAAAGTACTTCGCAAAAAAGAAGGCGATATTTTACATATCACCAATGGAAATGGATATCTATTTGAGGCGAAAATCATTGATGCATCAGCTAAAAAGTGCAAGGCCGAAATAATCGATACCGACAAAAGGCACCGAAAAATGTATTGGTTTCATTTGGTGGTAGCTCCCACCAAAATGAACGATAGATTTGAATGGTTCCTTGAAAAAGCCACGGAAATCGGAGTAAATGAAATAACACCCATTATATGTGAAAACTCAGAAAGAAAGGTCCTTAAGTTAGAACGAATGGAAAAGGTGATTCAATCTGCAATGAAACAATCGCTACAAACATTTCTTCCCAAATTAAACCCGCCAATATCCTATAAAGAATATATGGATAAAACACATGACGGCCTTTTGTTCATAGCGCATTGTGAGGACGAAGAAAAGCTTGATTTAAAAAGAAGAGTCGCCCCTGACAAGGATATTACGGTTCTTATCGGACCAGAGGGAGACTTTTCAAAGACCGAAATTAAGCGGGCTTATGAAAAGGGATTCTTACCCGTTTCTCTGGGAGAAAATCGTTTGCGCACAGAAACCGCGGCTATTGTAGCTTGCACAACAGTGAATATGATAAATAACGGATAAAAAAACCGCCGAATCATAACAATTCGACGGAATTTAAAACAAACAACTTCTTTTTCATAGTTAGCGCACCAAGCTTTGTTTGGCTGCGGCTGTAATATCATAATCTGTACTTTCCACAAGAACAATAAGGTTTAGCCTATCATTTGCTTTAACAATTTTTGGAATAGAAATTTCCATAGCACCAATCGACTCCTCAAGTAAAAATGATTGTTCGCCTACTACTATATTGCTATTTTGCAGTGTTCGATTTCTATTCTCACCTCGCTTCACTTCAGTTGTACGTTCATCGAGAACCAAAAGTGTCCGTATCACTTTCTGCTTCAAACTTCCTTGAACATCATACTTGAATGAGACCTTATCCTCATTCACAGAAATTTTGTTCAGACCAATCTTGTTTGCTGTTTTCTTTTCCTTGTAATCATTAATTCTACCGTACATTTTTGCAGAACTCGAACACACAAAATGTTCTTGACCATTTACCACCAATTGTGGAGTATAATTACTACGGTTTCGAAATTTGATATTATACGCTCTTTGCTTTTCAGCATACTTAGCTTTGCTGAAAGGATCTTTCCAACCGATATAATTCCAATAGTCCACATGATAAGAAAGCGCAAAAACCTCTTCTTTGTATTCTTTCTTGACTTTTTGCAAAAGCAAATCCGCTGATGGGCAACTAGAGCATCCTTGCGATGTGAAAAGTTCCAAAACAACAATAGGCTGATACAGAGCTTCCTCCATTACTTCAATTTCGGATGCATCTTCATAAGCAATATCCTGGGTAAAAGCCATTACTCCTACGCTCCCAAGTACAATTAAGATTATATAGATATTTTTCATCATGATATTCCTTAAATTTGATAAATTCTTCTTTTTAAGACGATGAGTTATGAAGCACCTTACTAAGGTCACGTTCATTTTTGTTTTTTTAGCTTCCTTTTGTGCTTTCGGACAGGAAATTGCCATTTTAAAATACAATGGCGGAGGCGATTGGTATTCAAACCCCACTGCCTTGCCAAATCTGATTCGATTCTGCAATGAAAGTATTAACACAAAACTTGAGGAAAAGCCTGGGACCGTTGAAGTCAGTGATTCAAGAATTTTTCAGTATCCCTTTTTACACATGACCGGTCATGGCAATGTCGTCTTCTCTCAAGATGAGGCAGAAAATCTAAAAACCTATCTGATTTCAGGGGGTTTTTTACATATTGATGACAATTACGGAATGGAGCCTTACCTGCGAAAAGAATTGATTAAAGTATTCCCTGATAAGGAATTGCAGGAGATTGGGGCGAATCACCCGATTTTTTCTCAAGAATATAAATTTCCGGAGGGATTGCCTAAAATTCATGAACACGATGGAAAAAGACCTCAGGCACTAGGCATTTTTCATGAAAATCGTTTGATACTTTTATTTACATTCGAGTCAGATTTAGGGGATGGATGGGAAGACCCTACAGTTCACAATGACCCGGAGTCTGTTCGTTTAAAAGCACTGCAGATGGGTGCAAATATCATTTCCTATGTATTTAAAAATTGATTTGATAATAGCACAACAAATAGCTGAGTGATTTTTCAGATCTGAAACTTTTCAAAACAAAACCATAAACACTTTATCAATGACCGCTAAAACTATTTCAGAAGGTATTTTAAGAGCGTTAGCTGTGATTGTAGGTATATTACTGCTCGGTTACTTTCTATATCAAATAAGTTCAGTGCTAATATACATTGCCATTGCAGCGGTAATTTCTTTAATAGGAAGGCCAATTGTACTTTTTCTTAGAAGGAAACTAAAATTCAACAATACTATAGCCGTAATTGTTACCATGCTGCTACTTATTGGGATTTTGGCTGGAATTATCGCCCTTTTTGTTCCACTATTAGTCAAACAAGGACAAAATCTTTCACTATTAAACATAGATGCATTACAAGGAAATGTTGAGAATCTGTATCGTCAGATAATAGAATATTTTGATTTGAGTTCTGCAGAAATAGAAGAAAGCATCAAAAATTCGAAGCTCTTTGCAAACTTTGATTTTGGTTTTATTCCCAATTTCCTGAATTCATTTGTTGGAATATTAGGGAGTTTAAGTATAGGCTTATTTTCTGTCTTGTTTATCGCTTTCTTTTTTTTAAAGGATAGCAAACTCTTTGAAGACGGAATTATGGTTTTTGTACCAGACAACAAAGAAAGTCGTTTGCAAAAATCCATCAATACTATTAAGGATTTACTCTCAAGATACTTCGTCGGATTGGTATTTCAAATCTTGATTTTATTCGTGATTTATTCCATTGTATTATTCATTTTTGGAATCGAAAACGCCATCGTAATTGCCTTCCTTTGTGCGCTGTTAAATTTGATTCCTTATGTGGGTCCACTTATCGGTGGAGTTTTAATGCTAGTATTGTCAATGACCAGTAATTTAGGTGCCGATTTTAGTACCGTAATTCTTCCAAAAACAAGTTATGTAATGATTGGTTTTATCATCGGACAATTGGTTGATAATTTCTTCTCTCAACCCCTTATTTTTTCTAATAGCGTTAAGTCACATCCGCTCGAAATATTTCTTGTCATTATTATTGGAGGCTTGTTATTTGGGGTTACAGGAATGATCATTGCGGTACCCGGATACACCGCAATAAAGGTCATTTTAAAAGAGTTTTTATCAGAAAATAAGATTGTGAAATCACTAACGAAAGGATTGTAGTTTTACTTTGAATAAAAATATATTAAATACTGGTATACAAAATTTTATAGATAAAAATACAAATACTGACATCATGTCAGTTTTGTTAAAAAAACCTATTTTCGAGAGTGTTTCTCAAAAAGAACTAGCTCAGCAGATAGAGGGTAAGAAAAAGTGTCAAAAAAAATTACCTACTTGGCATCAAACTACCGGAATATATTATCCGAAGAAAATAAATATCGAGCAAACTTCCTCGGAAATTTCAGCCGGGTACAAAAGCGAAATAGTTGAAGGAAAATCACTCTTAGATTTGACCGGGGGGCTTGGAGTGGACAGCTACTATTTTAGCAAGAAAATTGCTTCCGTTTTTCATTGTGAAATTGATCGAGACTTACATCAAATTACATCCCATAATCTTAAAATTTTAGAAGCTAAAAACATATCTTGTTTTCAAGAAAATGGATTAGACTATTTAAAGAATTCCAATCAGAATTTTGATTGGTTATATATTGACCCTTCACGAAGGAATGAAGTTAAAGGAAAAGTATTTCAACTATCCGATTGCCAACCCGACATTATTAGAAATTTAGAACTACTCTACACTAAATCTGAAAACATTCTTCTAAAAACATCCCCGCTTTTGGATATTTCAATTGGTTTGGGAGAACTAAAGGGTACAAAAGAAATTCATATCGTGGCAATAAATAACGAAGTAAAGGAACTACTCTGGGTATTAGAGAAAGGGTTTTCGGAAGAAATTAGTATAAAAACCGTAAACTTCGCAAAATCAAAAATACAGACTTACAACTTTACCCATTCTGAAGAGAAAAATGCAACTTCAGTTTATAGCTTACCTCTTTCCTATCTATATGAGCCAAATGCTTCAATTTTAAAATCTGGAGCCTTTAAAAGTATTGGCTTAACGTTCAAACTAAAAAAACTTCATCCCAGTACCCACCTATACACCTCGAATGAGCTTTTAGATTTTCCAGGTCGGCGGTTTAAGTTGATAAAAGCAACAGCGTGTAATAACAGGAACATTAGAGCACTTAATATAGAGAAAGCCAATATCGCCAATAGGAATTTTCCAGACAGTGTTGCGACAATTCGCAAAAAGTTCAAAATAAAGGATGGAGGTAATCATTTTCTCTTCTTTTTCAAGGATAGAGATGATTCATACCAAGCAGCATTATGCAGTAAAGTCTAGTTTTCTCAAGAAAGAACCTTTTTACAAACCATTACCAAAATAAAATAGTCCTATTTCAAAACGGTTTCTTTTTTCCTTTTTTGAGGATTTTATAGTTTAAGCTCAATCCAAGAAAAATCAACGCTTTCTCGACAAAAATCCAACATTGTAGAAATTTCATTTTTTGTAAAAATCCTGTTAAAACGTAACAAATGACATCTTGTTTGTTAACGAGCACACTATTGACCTTATCCCATTAATTCAACTAAAAACCTGCCTAATAGTCAATATTTACGGTGCATGAATGCGAAGTTCTAAAAATTATACTACGAAAACCTTGTAGTTGGCAACCGTAAATTATGAATCAATGTTTGTCGTATTCCGAAGATTTTTGCTATTATTACCGCTTAATTGGGTTTTTCTTAACATTACTATGTGGAGAATCTTCTTCGAAAAGCCCCTTTAAATCAAAATTAATTTAAACTAACAAACAACAAGGATTATGAATCAAAAACGTGATTACAATTCGTTAAGGCCCAAAGGGAAGCTTTCTTCTTTTGGTATTGGGCTTTTGTCGATGGTGATTTGTCTAGGTGCTCAACTAGCGATGGCAAATCCGGAAACAAGCTTAACTAATGTTGAACTTGCAAATGCAGTTCAATCAACAGTAACTGGTACAGTTACTGATGCGACAGGAGCACCACTTCCTGGTGCAAATGTCTTGGTAAAAGGTACTACAAACGGAACACAGACCGATTTTGATGGTAACTTTACAATTGAAGCAGCAAGTGATGCTACTTTAATCTTTAGCTATTTGGGTTTTCAAACGCAAGAGGTTGCGGTTAACGGTCAATCAACCGTAAATGCAACGATGGCGGAAGACGCTGCTGCACTTGATGAGGTTATTGTTACTGGTTACGCAACAGAGACGAAGCGCGAAACAACTGCAGCGGTATCTATTGTAAAGGCTGAAGAGTTGGCCGCAATCCCTTCAGGTAACATTGAACAGCAATTACAAGGTAGAGTTGCGGGTGTAACTGTATTGACTAACGGTCAAGTAGGTTCTACTTCGCAGATTCGTGTTCGTGGTTTCGGTGCCTTTGGTGGTAACCAACCTTTATATGTTGTGGATGGGGTTCCCGTTGATAATACGGAGTTCCTTAATCCATCTGATGTTGAATCTACTTCTGTTCTTAAAGATGCCGCCGCTGCTTCTATATATGGAGCAAGAGCAGCAAACGGGGTTGTAGTATATACAACGAAGCAAGGTTCTCGAAGCAAGCGTAAAACTAGAATGACAATCGACATTTCAGGTGGTGTTAACGATCCTAATGTAGGAGGTGCTCCAGTACAATTGAATCCGCAAGAAATGGCGGAATGGACGCATAGAGCATATGAAAACAATGCAGCTGCAACAAACACTGCGGTTCAGTATTCACATCCTCAATATGGAACGAATGCTACACCTAGATTTCCGGACTACCTTCATGCAGATGGTCAGAACGGCGTTTTCGAGGCGGACGTTGACTTAGCTCAAATTCGAGCAAATTATGAGGCCGACCCAGCAAACGTATTCTTAATTCGGCCGAATTTAGCTGGCACAAACTGGTTTAAGGAAATTACTAGAGTTGCTCCGGTTAGTCGTGTGAGCCTAGGTTTTGATGGTGGAAATGAGAGTGGACGCTACTACATGGGCATATCTGCTCAAAACCAGTCAGGTATTCTGTTGAACAATGAATTTGCTAGATATACGGCACGTTTCAACTCAGAGTGGGATGTGGCACCTTGGTTAAGCATAGGAGAGAACTTCCAAGCTACCTACCGATCGGTTGTTGGTGGTTTTGGTGGTGACGGTGGTATCGGTGGTGCTGATGATGAATCCGTCATCCTTTCAGCCTATAGAATGCCTACTATTATTCCGGTACGTGATGAATTCGGAAGCTTTGCAAGTACAAGAGCTTCTGGTTTTAACAACCCACGTAACCCGGTAAGGCAATTAACACTTAATGATCAAGATGACCAAGGCTATGCAGTTCAAGGTTTCGGTAATCTCTATGTTTTACTAAAACCAATTGAAGGTCTTACTTTGAAGTCTAGCATAGGTGGCGGGTATAGCAATAGTCATTTTGTTAATTATGGCTTTAGATACTTAGGTGATTCAGAGCCACAGGCTAGTGACAGCTTTTCTGAAGGAAGTAATTACAGCTATAACTGGACCTTCACCAATACCATTACTTACGAAAAGCTTTTCGGTAAGCACAAAGTAACACTTTTTGGTGGTGTTGAAGCCTTAAATACAGGTGCCGGAAGATTTATCAACGGTAATGGTATTAACCCTTTTTCTACGGATTTAGATTTCCAAAGTTTGAGTGTAGTTCAAAGCCCAAATGTGAATAGTGGTCAATTCAAAGGCGTTAATTTCTCCTCGACTTTTGGACAATTAAAGTACAACTTTGACGAACGCTATTACCTAGTTGGTGTAATACGTCGTGATGGTTCATCACGTTTTGGTGGTAACAATCGTTATGGTACATTCCCTGCAGTTTCTGCTGCTTGGCGTGTTATCTCAGAACCCTTCATGCAGGACCAAGATTTTATTTCTGATTTTAAATTCCGTGCAGGTTGGGGTCAAATGGGTAACTCGAATAATGTTGACCCGAACAACCAGTATTCTTTGTTCGCATCGAACAGAGGTAGAACATTCTATCCGATAGGTGGTCAAAATAGTGGTGCTGATGAAGGTTTCGCACAAAGTAGAATTGGAAACCCTGATGCAAAATGGGAAACAAGTACAACCCTAAACATTGGTATGGACGCTGCCTTCTTTAATGATAAGTTAGAGTTCCAAATAGATTGGTGGAAAAAAGACACTGAAGACCTATTGTATAATGTACCCCTTGCAGGTGTAACGGGTAACTTTGCCGCAGCTCCTTCGGTAAATATAGCTAGTATGGCTAACTCAGGGCTTGACCTGTTAATAGCTGGTAGAGGTAACATCACTGAAGATTTATCTTACGACGTTAGTGTTACCGCAAGTTTCTTAAAGAATGAAATAACAGCTTTGGCACCAGGTATCGATTTCTTTGATGGTCAAGGATATCGTGGTATTCAAGCGACTAGAAATGCAGTGGGACAACCAATCTCAACTTTCTTTGGATATAATGTTATTGGATACTTTAATTCTCAGGCAGAAGTAGATAGCTCTCCAGCTCAAGATGGTAAAGGCTTAGGACGTTTCCGTTATGAGGATGTTAATGGCGATGGTGCTATTACACCTGATGATAGAACATTCCTAGGAAGCGCCGTACCAGATGTTACTGGTGGTTCTGTTATGAGTCTTCGATATAAGAACATCGAGATGGAAATGTTTTGGTTCTACTCAATTGGCAATGAATTGTTCAACCAATCGAAGTGGTTTACAGACTTCTTCGGTACTTTTGAAGGTTCAGCTAAAGGTCAAGCGGCTTTTAATTCATGGACACCTGAATTGGGTAACAACGCAGCAGCTCCGATTTGGGAAAGCGCCTCTAACTTAAGTACGAGTGGAGCAGGTAACTCATGGTATGTTGAAAAAGGAGATTATTTGAGATTACAACGTTTAGCTTTCACCTATAGTTTTGATGATAATATAATAGATAAAATGGGTATTAGTAAGTTGAAAATAGGTTTTTCTGCTAACAATATCTGGACAATCACTAAGTACAGTGGTTTAGATCCAGGAATTGGTGGTGGTGCTGATACCAACTTTGGTATTGACGTAGGTAACTATCCTGTTTCACCTTCTTATCTGTTTAACTTACAAATCGGTCTTTAATCTATTGTGATAAAGCTGTGATATTTGTATCAAAATAATATAATATCTTTAACGAAAATATAACTATGAAAACAATGATTAATCTAAAAAAATTGACAGTCTTGACCATGGGACTCCTGATGTTCGGAGTTTCATGTAGCGACGAGTTCCTTGAGGTTTTACCGACAGGCTCTTTAGCTGATGCTCAAGTAGGTACCAAAGATGGTATCGAGGGCTTATTAATTGGAACATATTCTGCCTTAAACGGAGTCTTCGGAAATCGTTTTGAAGGTCCTAATCACTGGGTTACCGGTTCAATTATGGGCGGTGAAGCAAATAAAGGAACTGATGCAGGGGATTATTCGGCTATCAATCCAATTCAACGTTACGAAATCGACCCAACTAGTGGTGATATCAATCAACTTTGGTTAGGAAGGTTTGAAGGAGTTTCTAGGGCAAATGCAGTACTTTCTGCACTAGCAGCAGCTACCGAT
Organism: uncultured Flavobacteriaceae bacterium; assembly: GCA_947500435.1. Classification (GTDB taxonomy): domain Bacteria; phylum Bacteroidota; class Bacteroidia; order Flavobacteriales; family Flavobacteriaceae; genus Maribacter_C. Next base: position 141,611 of record CANMRV010000005.1, on the reverse strand, counting down.
GTTACGCCAGAAGATGCGGCTAGACTTGCAGGAGAGGCTAGAATGCTAAGAGCTCACTTCTATTTTGATTTGAAGAAACACTTCAATAGTGTACCAGTTTTTGACGAAACCGTCGAAGCTGTTGATGTGGTACTAGTTCCGAATACTACGGAAGTTTATCCTCAAATTGAAGCTGATTTACAATTTGCTTATGATAACCTTCCATCAACTACCGATGCAGGCCGTGTAAACAAATGGGCAGCTGCCGCCTTAATGGGTAAAGCTAAATTGTATCAAAACAAATTTGCGGAAGCAAAGACTTGGTTTGACGATGTAATTGCAAATGGAGTTACGCCTACAGGAGAGAAGTATGCTTTGTTAGACAACTATGCAGCAATATTCAATGCAGAATTTGATAATAACGCTGAAGCTATTTTTGATGTGGAATCTGCTAATAATACAGGTAGTACTGCAAACGCAAACTACTTTGATGATTTAAACTACCCTTACAATACGGGACCGGATGGGCCAGGTAACTGCTGTGGTTTCTTTCAGCCAAGTATTTCATTAGGAAATTCATTCAGAACTAGTGCAGGTTTGCCTTTGCTGGATGATTCTTTCAATGACCCTGCTAATCAGGTTGCCGATAACTTTACTTTTTCTCAAATCGATGGTGGTGATGAAGCTGCTTTTGTTGAGGATGCTGGACCATTAGATCCAAGAATCGATCATTCAATTGGTAGAAAAGGTATTCCTTATTTAGATTGGCCCGGAGTAGACGGTGTTCACCCTGGATCAGCTTGGATTCGTAGTTTCCCATATGCTGGTCCTTACTCACCTAAGAAGTATATCTACTATCAGTCTCAAGAGAACTCTCTAACAGATGGTAGTTCATGGACAAGAGGTTATGCCTTGATGAACTACACAATTATTCGCTATGCCGATGTTTTATTGATGGCTGCAGAGGCAGAAATTGAAGCAGGTACCTTAGACAAAGCATTAGAATATGTAAACCTGGTTAGAGCTAGAGCTGCAAAAGCAGAGTTTTGGGTAAAAGACGCCGACGGCACTGATGCCGCAAACTATGACATTGCAGAGTACACTTCTTTTCCTGATAAGGCATTTGCAACAGCTGCTGTTCGTTTTGAGCGTAAGCTGGAATTATCCGGTGAAGGACATGCTTTCTTTGATTTAGTACGTTGGGGAATAGCTTCTGACTATCTAAATTCTTATTTGGCTTTTGAAGGTTCAAAATTGGTGACTAAGTTCGGTGGAGCTAGCTTTACAGCTGGTAAAAACGAATACTATCCAATTCCTCAGACTCAAATTGATATTCAAGGACCCGACATTCTTACTCAGAACCCTGGGTACTAATACATATCTTTTACAATAAGTTAAAAGCTGCTCTAACGAGCAGCTTTTTTTTGTTTCTTTCCCTTTGTTCATGCATCTTTGTGCATAAATAAAATGAAAATTCCGAATTCCGAATGCATACCAAAAAAGTCCCGTGTTATAAATGCCTATTTCCTTTAATAGTTCTATTAATTTTTACAAATGGATGCAAAGAAAGGACCCCTAATACCCTATTTACCAAAATTGATAGTTCTCAATCCGGTTTAGAATTCAACAATCAACTTACTGAGAATGACTCCATAAACATACTGGATAACGAGTTTGTATACAATGGCGCAGGGATAGCCCTTGGCGATGTCAATGGCGATGGTCTGGATGATATCTTTCTAGCAGGAAACCAAGTTGACAACAAGTTATTTTTAAATACAGGTAACCTACGGTTCAAAGATATTTCCGAAAAAGCAAAAATTTCAAAGCCAGATTCGCTGATGTGGTCATCGGGTGTTTCGGTTGTGGATATAAACAGTGATGGTCTGCTGGATATCTACGTATGCAATACGTTTAGAAAAAATCCGGAGCGGCGGCGAAATATTTTATATATCAACCAAGGAGTTGATAAAGAGGGTGTGCCATCCTTTGAGGAAATGAGTAGGGCGTATGGTCTAAATGATTCAAGTTATTCCTCTCATGCGCAATTCATTGATTTTGATAAGGATGGAGATTTGGATTTATTCGTTGGCGTAAATCGTATTGAAGGTATAAATCCAACGGAGTTTCGTCCCTCTGATGACGATGGAACTTCAAAAAGTAAAGATGTTCTGTATGAAAACATTCAAGACGATAGCTTACTACATCCAAAGTTCATTGATGTATCAGAAAAAGCGGGTATTCGTTATCATGGTTACAGTCATAGTACATTAATTCATGATTTTAATCAGGATGGATGGCCAGATTTTTATGTGGCCAATGATTTTTTAAGTAACGATTTGGTATACATAAACAATCAAGATGGAACTTTCACAAACCGAGCAGGAGATATATTCAAGCATTTTAGTCTATCCTCAATGGGAAGCGACATTGCCGATATTGACAACAATGGTCGCATGGATATTTACACGACCGAAATGCAGCCTTACTACAATAAGCGCAAAAAACTATTTCAAGGTCCTAGCAGTTATTCCAAGGAGATATTTACGCGCAAGTATAATTATGAATACCAATACACCCGAAATACCTTGCAGGTCAATCAGGGTGTAAACCCAGAGACTCAACTGCCCATATTTGGAGATATCGGCATGTATGCCGGTGTTCAAGAGACCGATTGGAGCTGGGCTCCACTGTTTGCTGATTTTGATAACGACGGGTGGCAGGATCTTTTTATCACAAACGGATTCCCAAAAGACGTCACCGATAGGGATTTTGGTGACTTTAGAATTACCGCCAGTAGGCTTGTCAGCAAAGAAAAATTGATAGCAGCAATTCCAGAGATTAAAATACCCAACTTTATTTTTAGGAATAATGGAAATTCCACTTTTGACGATTTAACGACTGAATGGGGCTTGAATTTTGGAACCTTCTCAAGTGGAGCGGCCTATGGCGACTTGGATAATGACGGAGATCTTGACTTGGTCATTAACAATATAAACGACCCAGTTCTTTTGTTGGAGAATAATTCTACTAAACTATCAGGCAATAGTCATTTCTTGAGGTTAAAATTAGAAGGTACAGATAAGAACACGGCTGCAATCGGTGCTACGGTAGAAATTTACGCTGACGGATTGGCCCAGAAAAAATCAATCCTCTCAGGAAGAGGTTATTTATCACAACCCGAACAAACACTACATTTTGGTCTAGGAAACCAAACAAGAGTGGATAGTATTCTGATTTCTTGGCCTGATAACAATGCTCAAAAACTTACGGAGATTCAAATAGACACAATTCTCAAAATTACCTATCAACCGAATGTACCCCTCATAAGAAAGACGCCAGAAACATCGGATACGGCCTTGATGAAAGTGGCTTCCAATGAGTACCGTTTAAATCACTATGTACGAGATATTGATTTTATTGATTTTAACTTCCAACGTACGTTACCACATAAATTCTCTCAGTTTGGACCATCTCTTGCTGTTGGTGATGTAAATAATGATGGCCTAGATGACCTTTTTGTAGCAGCAAGTAGAAATTTTAAAGAATCTTGGTTTCTGCAACAGAAAGATGGAAGTTTTAAGCAACAAGAAGTTGCCTATAAAACGAATGAAAAATTAGAGGAAGAAGACGCAGGAATTCTCTTATTTGATGCCGATAATGATGGAGACCTTGATTTATATATCGCCAGAGGCTGCGGACAGTACCCAAAAGATGACAAGTATTATAGAGACGTTCTACTTATTAACGATGGCAATGGAAGCTTTAAAGAAGCAACCAATGGCCTTCCTGATATTCGTATAAACTCCTCGTCCGTAAAAGCTGCTGATTTTGATAGAGACGGAGATCTAGACCTTTTTATAGGTAGTCGTGTTGAACCATTTGCGTACCCAATGGGTGAACGGTCATATATTCTTAGAAACGAGAGTACTGAGAACAACCCTAGTTTTGTTGATGCAACGACTGAAGTTTCAAAGGAACTAGTAGCTCCTGGTTTGATATGTGACGCACTTTGGACGGATTTTAATGGTGACTTCTGGCCTGACCTTATTCTGGCCAGTGAATGGGCGCCAATTCGATTTTTTGAAAATAATGAGGGTACTTTAAATGAAATTACCAACGAAACCGGAATTTCCGAAAATCTAGGGTGGTGGAACAGTCTAGCTGCAGCCGACATAGATAATGATGGGGATATGGACTATATCGTCGGAAATTACGGACGGAACATTAATTTTCAAGGAAGTAAAGAAGAACCTCTTCGGGTCTATGCGAAAGACCTAGACCAAAACGGAACGATAGACCCACTTATTTCTTATTATCTAAGAGATAGTATTGGCGTAAGAAAAGAATATCTATACCACCCTTGGCAGGATGTTACCAAGCAATATGTCGGCATCCGTAAAAAGTTCAATTCCTTTGGAGCGTTCGGAGCTTCTACCCTACCCGAAATGTTTTCAGATGGACTCCTGGATGATGCAACTGTATTATCCTTCAATTACATGCAATCTGCATGGATAGAGAACACTGGCAACGGTAAGTTTGAAATGCATTCTTTGCCTACTGAAGCGCAATTTGGGCCTATTTTCGGTATTCTACCAAAACATTTGGATGAGGATAACAACATTGACCTACTGTTGGTCGGTAATGATTATGGAATGGAAGTACAACAAGGTAGAGCTGATGCTTTAATAGGGCTGGCGCTAAAGAATACTGGAAAAGGTGATTTCAAATCAATTCCCATTGAAGAAAGCAATTTTTATGTTCCTGGTGATGGTAAGAGTTTGGTTTCTTTATCCCTAGGAAATGAAAAATCATTGATTATTGCTTCTCAAAACAATGATTCTTTACGTGTTTTCGAACCCAAACCTAGAGATTTGGAAAAAGTACTTGCTCTAAAGTCCAATGAAGTAAAAGCAATGGTTCTCTTTGAGGATGGAAGCCAACAAGCTTTTGAATCGTATTGGGGAAACACTTTTCAATCGCAATCAAGCAGAACTATTTCAATCAACGGCAAAGCGAAAGAAGTTCAGTTTTTTGACAATTCAGGAAAAGAAACAAGAAAAATCAGTTACTGATAAAACTGGAGGCTGGTAAACCTACCCCATTAAAAAGATTAGGCAGTGCGGTATTGCTCCAAGCAAATCGAACTTTTGTGGGTTCTTTTACTTCTTTGGCTGAAAGAATTATTTTGTCATTCTTAATTTTAGCTTTCGCGGGATAAAAATTACCGTCGCCTCCTGCGATTTCAAAATGCGTTCCTTTTTTCCCATGGAAGTTTAAACCATCGGAATGGTCAAAACTCACTTCAACTTTGCGGCCTAAAATGTTAATCTCTTTAAACAATGGTCCGTATACCTCCTCCTGCAGGCTTTTGTAGTGTTCCTTTAAAGCAATATTGGCCAATCGAAGTCCGACATCTTGCTTGTTTGTTGGATGTATATCGTCCACGGTACAAATGTCACTAACAACCACCATAGCAGTGTTTGCAGTCTTCAAAGCTCTTCTTTGAGCGTCTCTAATCAGAACTCCTTGCTCTGGCTCACCATATTTAAAAGGAGCAATTTGTACATAATAAAACGGAAAATCATATCCCCATTTCTTACGCCATGATGCAATCATTTTAGAAAACAATTCCTCATAACTCTCATTGTTTGATGTATTTGATTCTCCTTGATACCACAAGGTCCCCGCAATTTTAAATTGTAACGGATGAATCATCGCATTGTACAAAATCGAAGGTTTAACAGGGGCCCATTTATTTTCCCCTATTTTTTTTGCTTGTTCTCTAAGATACGTATTTTCTTGAAAAACGGATTCAGGGGTCCAAACCTCAGCACTTGTGGCTCCCCAGCCAGTATCTATTATTCCTATGGGGATATCCAAATCCTTTTGGAGCTTCCTGGCAAAGAAGTAGCCAATTGCCGTAAAATCTTGCATCGACTCGGGGGTACATTCTTCCCAAGAACCTAATAGATTATCCTGTTTGGTTTCAGAGGTTCTCTTAGTCACGCTAAAAAATCGAATGTTCGGATAGCTCGCATTTTTTATTTCTTCAGCAGCATTATCAATTCCAAGATTGGCACTCCACTCCATATTTGACTGTCCGGAACAGAGCCAAACTTCTCCAATCAAAACATTCTGTAAAACTATTTCATTTGATTTTCCCTTTACATGAACCGTGAAAGGTCCTCCTGCATCGGGAGTTGAAACCTGAAGCTTCCATTTGGTTGTCAACGGTGTGGTTACCTTATATTCCTTGTTATCCCAACTGGTAACAATGGTAACCTCTTCGTTCAAATTTCCCCAACCCCAAATGAATACCTCGCTATTTCTTTGAAGCACCATATTATCCGTAAATATATTCGGTAAAACAACCTCTGCACGGAGAATTGTACTAAACAGTATTAAAACAATAGCTAGAAACCAGATTCTCTTTTTCATATCAATGTTCTCCTTTATGTTTATAATCACCGAAACGATATTTCACAGTTCTTTTCAATGGAATATTCATACCATTGGTCTTTTCCAACCAATCATAAATAGCCGTGGACATCGATTTGGCAATTTCTTGCTTATCCGGATCTGCAATTAAATTATGCATTTCATCTGGGTCGTTTTTTAAATCGTACAATTCGTTTCTATCCCAAATACCTTGAAATTTCATGTATTTATACTGATCCGTACGCATACCAAAAACCGTTGGGGTCATCGGAAAATCATATTCCCAGTAATACTCGTAGAAAACTTCCTTTCGAGATGGAGCATTCGTATCTCCCGTCAAAATCGGAATAAAAGAAACTCCCGGCATATTTTCAGGTTGCTTAACCCCAGCTTCGGCTAGGACGGTAGGTCCAATATCAATATTCTGCACCATTTGCTCAGGCGTTATTCCACCTTCAAATAATTCTGGGCATCTAACTAAAAGTGGGACCTTTACAGATTCCTCATAAAAATGGCGCTTATCGATTAGTCCGTGCTCACCCCAGCTAAAGCCATTATCACCCATGTAAATCACCAAAGTGGATTCGTCCAAACCTTCTTTTTTCAAATACTCCATGACGGTTCCCACGCTTTCATCAACACCTAACAAAGTCTCACAATAATCAACAACCATTTCATGAATATCTCTATTGTCGTGGTACATATAATCCACTCCATGCCAACTTATACGTTGGTCGGCAACCCATTGCGGCCATTTTAAATCGCGGTACGCTCCTGTTTTTGTTTGATCATACGTAGCTGGCAACTCGATTCGTTTTCCTTTGTATTTGCCTTTATGACGACGAGCTGGCTTAAAACCAGCATGTACCGCTTTATGGGATAAATACATGAAAAATGGTTTCTTCTTATCACGACTATCCAACCAATCCACAGCGTGTTCTGTGAGTAAATCAGTTATGTAAGTCGAGTCTTGATATTTTATTCTTTTGCCATTAATGTTCAAAGTAGGATTGTAATAAACCCCCTGCCCAGGGAAGCTCTCCCAATGTGTAAATCCGGGTTGGGGTTCGTCACCATGATCACCCATGTGCCATTTTCCAAAAAAGCCTGTTTGGTAACCTGCTTTTTCTAAGTACTCTGGAAAGTATTTCAAATTTCCAGGATCTGGTGCCTGATTATCAACAATGGTATGCGAATGCGAAAACTGTCCAGTAAGAATGGAAGCCCTACTTGGCGAACATAGCGAAGTAGTTACAAATGTATTGGGTAAATAAGCTCCTTCAGCCGCTAGCTTGTCCATATTCGGAGTCTCCAACCAAGGAACTTTCCCAGTAAAACCCATATAATCAAAACGGTGGTCGTCGGTAAGAATAAAAATTACATTTCTCGGTTTCTTTTTCTTTAAAGGTTTAGGTTCTGTGAAGCCGTAGGCTTTTCCCAAAACAAAACAAAAAAGGAAAAGGACAGCGGTTTTTAGGATTCTCATAACTATTGATTTTTGTGGCTTTAGGTTTTGTTGAAAATACTAAAAAAACCAATAAGAAGAATAGCCCATTCGTAACAGAACAGGCGTAATTTGTAGCAATTACAGTTTACAAAAATCAATCCTTTCGATTTTGATTCATAAACCAGTCATATAACTCTTCGGTCTTGTATGCTTGTATCCAAGAATTATGGCCCACCCCAGGGTATCGGGTAAACTTTACATCATATCCCATGCCCTTCAAACGATCAACCATGGTTTCTGATTCAGAAATAGGAATAGATTCATCTTCTTCCCCATGAAAAACCCAAATTGGCATATTTTTATCGATCCAAGCTGCATAAGGGAGGGGTGTCATACCGCATACAACAGCCATAGCCGCAAATTTTTCGGGATACTGCACGGCCATCTCCCAAGCGGCTCCTCCACCTCTACTTAATCCTGTTAAATAGATTCTCTTTTTATCTACTCGATTATTCTCAACAACACTGTCCAATAGTTGATTCAAAGCACGTGTATTCCACCACTTTTTTTGATATGGATTTTGGGGAGCAAGAATCAAAAAAGGAAATTGCTTTCCCTCCACAATCATTTTAGGGGGACCGTTTCGCTTTATTTCCGTCAAGTCTTCACCAGATTCTCCACCTCCATGAAGAAACAAAAGAATAGGGAAATCCTTTTTAGATTCTTTTTCATAGTCCTCTGGAAAGTAGAGGTAATATGCTAATTTTTCAGTTGTCACCGTTTCAAGTTCTGCATCAATCAGATTCGGATTTGATTGGGCTGCACAGCTCTGAAAAAGCACTACAACGTATAATGCACAAAAGTATTTCTTCATTTATAAGGACGAATCATTTTAAAAAATCAAGATACAAAAAAAGGCACCCGATTGGATGCCTTTTCTCTTATGTATTTTTTAGTTTATCGGTATAAGGTGAAGTGTCCTACATAACGTATTTTACTTTTGTCATTTGCATTTACGACATACCAATAATCTCCTGTTGGAAGTTCTGTACCTTCATATTTACCATCCCACATCGCAATCTGGTCTAAGATGGCTACTACTCTACCATATCGGTCATAAATTTTGACTTCGATATTCGGGAAGAACTCACGATTATTCGGAGCCCAGAAATCGTTATTGTTATCTCCATCAGGTGTGAAGAAATTTGGAATTTCCAACATTCCTGTGAATTCAAACGGAATAGCAATCATAGCTACACAACCACCTTCATCACGTACTTCTATATTCACAACACCATTTTCATTCTGAGTGTAAACAGTTTCCGTACCTGTTGATTCACCTTGGAAGAAATACTCATAGTTCCCATACCCACCTTCAGCCAAAGCCGTAACTTCATTCGGACCTGTTTTCTCAGCTGTAAGAATAAGTGGTTCATATACCTCAGTCGTGAACTCAACAGAATTCGTACATCCATTTTGATGATAGATATAAACAATATGATCTCCAGCTGGCAAATCTCCCCAAGAAGTCTGGGTGCCTGCATTTGAACTTATCGCATCTGTCGGATCCATAGGATCCAATGCAAATAATAAATCTGGAAGCAGACTGGTATCTAACATGGTAACGGTCGCCGTGCTATTTGGGAAAATTCCCTCGCAACCATATACTACCTCTGGTGAAGCCGTTAAATCAACGCCTATCTCAATTGGAATGATTATATCCGTCGGACAATCATTCGCATCTCTAATAAATACGATATAAGATTCCCCACCAATCAAGTTGTCAAAATACAAATTATCATTTCGAACAAACACTTCGCTTCCGTCGGAGTTTGGTCCGACCAATCGTGTTTCGTAATATGTGGCAAAGGTTGAAGTATCGACAAAAGGAGTTCCTCCTACTACATTTATTTGAGCCGTACCATCAGCAAAACCAATACAGGTTTCTGGGGTCACATCCACCAAATTGGCGGTTACCACCTCAGGTTCTGTTACCTCAACAGTAGTTCTTTCAAAACATCCATTTTCATCTTGAATTAATACTTCATAGCTACCAGCGGCTAACTCATCAAAGGTATAAATACCAGGTGTTGTCACCTCACTAAAGAACTCATTGAAGTTTGGTGCAATCGCAAATTGTATTAAACCTACACCTCCACTCGTAACCTCTAGTGTAATTTGACCATCGGCAGTACCGTTACATGTTGTTGGCGTTGGGGTCGATGTAAAAAGAATTGGCTCAGGACGCAATACTTCAAACGGTCCAGCAACATCATCACAAGTTGCTCCACTTGTTACTCCAATCCAATAGTCACTACCAGCTGGGATACCTTCAAAAGTTCCGATAGGTTGAGGACCTCTAAATACTGTAGCGGTACCAGGATTATAACCATCTGTAGGTTGACCGATATACAAGGTGAACATTTCACCGCCTACACCTCCATTGATAAAGGACTCTATTCGACCATCCAATTCTGAAGCACAAGAAATATCATCTACTGGAGAATTAGGCAATATTTGAATACCTAAAGCATCCGTTAAGGTGATACCATTTGTGTTTACCGGCAAGCATGTATTGGCTGCATTTTTCTTACGAACCTCATACTGGTAGCTAATTCCTGTTGGGCTTCCGGGCACATCAAAGAACACTTCCGTTATTCCAACACCCATATCTATCCAAGGATCAGCAGGAAGACTAGGTATTTGACGGTACTCATATTCGAAGCTAGATAATGGATCGTGATTGTCAATAAACAAACGGATTTGACCATTTCCACCACAACCAGGTACACGTGTCTGTGCTAACCTTGGTTCGATTGGTGGTGGTGGATCAACATAATAAGGTACTGTAACAAATGCACAATCAAAGCTAGAAGTAACTTCTATTGCATACCATCCTTCACTAATAAATCCGCCAGTAGCACCAATAAAAGTTGGTGTGTTTTGCAATCCGCTTGAAGAAGCGATATCAGTATTATCATTAGAATTCAGGTATAGTAATCGGTATGTATATCCTGCTCCGGGGAAACCTCCACTCGCTCCGGCTGTTGCAGTAGTTGCGTCACCAGTTGTTGGGTCGAAAGCTTCTAGAATAGCATTGTTTCCATTAGGACATTGCAATGCCAAGGGTTCACGTATGCCTGCATCGATCTGCGGAACCTCAACAAGTTCGATATCAAAAGTGCTTGTACATCCCTCAACATCTCGAACTTCAACTTGATAGAATCCAAACGAAAGACCCGTAAATTGATGACTTGCGCCATATGCAACTATTTCGGTGTAAGCGGCAATCCCATCTGGACTTTGCAACAGACGATATTCATAAGCTGAAGTATCCCATCCACCGACGCCGGTCGCTTCTATAATTCCAGTATTGTTGTTACAACTCACATTGCCAACCTCAACAGCTGTTACTGCTAATGCACCATTCGGTGTACGTATTGTTGTAATGTTACTTTCGGCAGAACAGAAAGGTATAGCCGTCGAAGTTACTTCGACAAAGAAGTTTCCTCCTGGTAGACCTGTAATCGTTTCCGGATTATTAGCTGTATCTAAATTACCAGTCGCCATAGGTGTTGTTTTACCTGGATCACTACCACTGTATACGGTATATGAATAAAGACCCGTATAGTCCGTTACCTCAATTGACAATTCTCCGTCACTCGCTCCGAAACATCCAATAGGTTCAACCTCAGCAATAACCACTGTGGGTTCAATGGGTTCAACAACCGTATGAACAGGCATTGGATAGGCACATCCACCGGGCAAATTATCTTGAACTTCAAAGAGGTAATCCCCAGATGCCGGTAAGAATACATCCACAAAATTATCGCCTGGATTATTCGTAACCGGAGCAACCGCAGTTGCCGATACGGTTAAAACTGTAAAGTCGGTTGTTCCAATTACTTCAATACGAACACGCTCATCATCCCTACAGTTAAGCGGGTCAATTTGAATAATTGAGGGAACAACATCCATAGGTGGATTAATTGTTACACTAGCCGTAGCCTCACAACCATTATCATCTATGGAATACACGGTAATGTTTTGTACACTTCCATTATCTACAATCTCGAAAGTCGGGCTCGTTTGATAATTCTCAAATCCGGTAATACTGTAACGATAGTTTCCTGCAGTTCCTGGACTAGTAATGGTCGTTGTTATGATTGTAGAACTGAACCTATTTGCTCCTACCACACAAGTAAAATCTGGGGCAGTTGCATCGATAGTATAAACTACTGGTTCTGTAATATCTAAACGCCCAGATAAAGCGATACAGTTTCGAGCTGATACTACCTCCACCTCATAACTTCCTGGGGCAAGTCCTGGGAACGAACCAGAAGCATTATTGGTAATCAAAGCTCTTGTTGCAAAGTCTAACAGACGATAGTCAATTGGTGAATCAACATCGGTTCCAGCTTGTAAGGTAATATCTATACTACCATCATCATCCGCGTTACAGGTTACATTTTGAACATCAGGTGGTAAAATCACCGGTGGTGTAGCCGCATCTAAGTCAATATTGTCAACTGTGAAAGTACAATTTGCAACTCCATCGGTTACTAATCTATCTGTTACAACTACTTGGTAGCTACCTGGAGTGATTCCTGTAAACACACCGTTACCAGTTATGTTCGTAAGGTTAAGGGCAACGGGATTGGCTAAATAATCTGTTCCTGTTAACGCATAGTCAAAATTATTACTACCTCCATTCGGAATAATAGTAATCTCTCCATCTGCGTTGTTACAAGAAGGTTCGGTGGAAAAGCCTCCAGAGGCAGATAAAAATTCAAATACTTCGGCCGTTCCTTGACTATCACATCCATTTGCATCAACCACATCTACAATATAGCTTCCTGGAGTAGTTACGGTATAGGTATATTCCCAAGCAGTTCCTCCGCCATTCAATACCGGAAACTGTGTGTCACCACCCAAAGTAAACCGTGGTGTGTCAACACTTGAAGGCACACTCACAATGATATCAAACGTTGGTGATGCCACCGCGCATTGATTGTCTACAACAAATGTAGGTACAGGCAAAGCAGGGTCTAAAGGAATGATTTCTGCAATCGCAAAAGAAGTACATCCTAAAGCATCTTGAACATATACGTCATAGTTACCTGCTGCCCCGAAAAAGGTTGTAGTAGGACTAAAATCTCCTGGAGTTGGGGGAGTTCCCACAGCCATAAAAGCAAATAGATATGGTCCTCCACCACCGCCATTTCCTTGTACTGTAAATGAACCATCAGCAGTACAATTGGCAGGGTTTGTTGAAAGAATATCAATGGAGGGTAAATTTTGAACAATCGTGACCGGAGCAGCATCTGTACAGTCATCCGTGAGGTCAGTTACGATAATTTGATAATTACCCGGAAGCGTTTCGTGCGTACCAGAATGTGTAGGCGAAACGTTCGTAGGAGACTCCAAAGTAATTCGCGCTCCTGTATCGGTGTTTAGCAATTCGATTACCAAATCGCTATTTGGAGCAAAACCATTGACATCATAAGTTATTTGTCCGAAACGATTCGCATCACAAAATCCCGGAGTTGTGCTTGCTGTTACATCTAATGTAGTTGGTCCGTCAACCGGTGGAATCTCATCTAGATATACACAGCCAGTGGCAGTATCTGTAACCTCTACGGTATACGTAACTCCAAATTGTAAACCAGTGAATGTATGCCTTCTTGGCGGGCTGTTTGGAGCAACTGGGGCCGCTGGGTCATTTTCCAAACGAATTAGGAAGGGTCCAACTCCACCGAAAATCTCAACAGTATTCGTAAAACCGGTAACACTACAGACCGGAATAACAGGGTCAGGAACCACATCAACTGTTGTTTGAACAACCGTTACTGTATCAGTATCTCTACATCCTAATGCATCAATCGTTACAACGGTATAAATTCCAGGTTCTAAATTGCCGAAGTTAGCCGTTGTACTAGCCGTTGGTCCTGTTCTTGTAAGTTCAATTCCGAATTCATCTTCTAATATATAGGTGAAATCTGCACTGCCTCCTGTGACTCCTGTAACATCAATAGAACCCTCTACTGTACCAGTTGTACAAACTGCCAAATTAGGCACTACCGTTGCATCAGGTGCCGCAGTTCCATCTAACGGAATCAGCTCGGAACCTGTAACTTGACAACCTCTCGCATCACGAATGATATAATTATAGGTTTGGCCAGCGTTCAAATTTGAAAAAGTAGCCTGTGTTCCAAATGCGCCTCCTTCAAAACTTATTTCGTAAGGTGGGATACCACTTGTTGCATCGGGAATAATGGTCATTATACCATTATCTGTCTGACCACAACTTGCAGGAACAACATTTACAGTAGCTGGATCTAAAGATACTGGCGGATCTAGGACAATTGGTGTTGACTCTGCAATACATCCTTCGTTGTCAGATACTCTAAAAATATAGGTCCCATCAACATTTGTATTGTACAGAAAGTTATTTGTTGTAAAGGCAACAGGTGCAGCAAAACTCCCTCCGTTATCCGAACTAACTTCGTAAAACTTTGGAGTGGGATTTGATAAATACCCCCCAGTAACCTGCACACGAATTTGTCCATCAGCTCCACCACAAGGTATTGCCGTTTCGATGCTGGTATTTACCCTCAATTGAGGCCTCACCGTTACATTAATATTATCACTGCAATTATTACCATCAACAACTTCAATAGAGTAGTTTCCTGGACTCAGATTTGTAAAGGTGTTACTTGCTTGTAATGTACCGCCATTAATTCTGTACTGATGTGTTCCTATGGCTGCGGAGCCGGCAGTTGATGTTACTACCATAGTAGCTCCTGTACCAGGAACATAACAGAAATCAGAAGAAGCTGCATCCAATGCAATTGTCGGAGAATCTATTTGCGTCAAATCGAAAGTAAAAGTTGCCGTACAACCTTCTGCATCCTCTACTAATAAGGTATACGGATTTCCAGGAGTAGAAGGCACGGAAAGCCCACCAAATGTCGGTCCCGATTTTGGACCTACAGTTGTAGTTCCGTTAGGATACGTCAACGTATATCTATTATTTCCCCAACCACCAGTTGGGTTTGCCACTACTCTACCTAGATTGCCGTTATTACATGACATTGGTGTCACAGTACCTAATAATGACAGAGGTGTTGCTGGTTCTGAAACTGTGAAGTTCGCCGCATCAGTACAACCGGTATCTTCATCCGTAATTGTTATCGTATAAGTTCCCGGCCCTAGACCCGTAATTGCTACTTCGCCAGCTGTCTGACCCGTAACTACTGGATCTGCATTTATCTGATACTGATAGGTATTCGCAAATCCATCAATAAGGAACGCTCCAGAACCGTCACTGGCTCCCGAACACACTTGCGTATCTCCTCCGGATTTTACCCTTGCTCGAATGGAGCTAATAATGGCAGGAGAATATCCTTCCGTATAGGTACAATTATTTGCATCTGTAATTTGAAAAATATAGGACTGAGAGGCGTCTAAGGCTACAAATGTATCACTTCCACCATTGTTTTGAACTGCCGGACTAATAATCGAGTAGTTTACAATCGCGGCATTACTAGTTGGTACTAGTTGTAAATCAACCGTATTGGCGGCACAATTACTATTCGTAGAAATAAAATCGATATCTGTTGGAGGGTCAATATCTAAAATCGTTATTGGTGTAAGCTCCAAACGACATCCGCCACCATCTTCTATCATTGGTGTGTAAGTTCCCGGAACGAGACCAGTAAAGGATGTAGTTGCACTAAAGTTGAGTCCGTCAATACTAAAAGCATAACCACTTCCTGATCCACCACTTGCTGCTCCAAAATCGATTTGGCCACCAATAGTTCCACCCGAACCGTCGCATGTTCTATCTGAAATTTTAGTAGCAGAGCCAACAACCACACCAACACTAGTAACAGTAATATCTGGAAGATCTAAGGTACATTCGAAGCCCCCTTGCTGGTATCTAACTGAAATTCCTGTGTAAGTTGTTCCTCCTGGAGTTGCCGGAACAGAAATAGAAGGATTCGTATCCCAAGGATCAGCTGCGTTTACACGATAAGAAAGATTATATCCGTTTGCATTGGTAACGTTAAAATTAATTCTAGCGCCGCCATTTGAACAAGTTCCGTCTACACCGCTTGCCGTAACTGCGGGTGGTGCAAGGTCTTCAACATTAGATGAAGCAGGAATAGTACATCCATTGCTATCCGTAATTAAGAAGTCGTAACTGCCAGCCGCGGTTACGGTATATGTTGTGCTTCCGGTAAAGGAAGGCTGTACTGGCCCTCCGTTTACGGTAAATGTGTAGGGTGCAGAGCCTCCTGAGGTGTTTAAAGTAATGTCAACACTAGTAATTGTAGAACAACCAAAACTACTGTTTACCTCAGTTGAGGCATCCAAAGCCACTAAGCCATTACCAATTACGATAGGGTTTCCACCAGTATCAAGAGGCTGTCTAGGTGGGTCTATTCCGTTTAACGGATCACCCGTACATTGCTGTGTTTCTACTTGAACGATATAGGTTCCGAAACCAACTGCCGCAAAGGTATAATTATCCGCAGGCAAGAAAGCTGTAAATTCCTGTGGAACGCCACTAGCATCTAACAATGTGTATTTGTAAGGTCCAGGTACTGTATTGTTTACATTAACGGTGACACTACCAGTATCTCCCGAACATTGGGCATCTATAAAAGTGACGTCTATAGCGATGTCTCGTTGAACAATTTCAATTGGCGCATAGGGATACTCACAAGCTCCGGGTGTACCCTGCTGACGGGCTTTAACATTATAGAAACCAGGTGTTAAATTGTCAAATATAGGTCCTTGCCATGGTCCAAAACCACTTCCACTATCAATACTGAACTCATATGCGCTAGAAAGACCTGTAATTTGAATTCTACCATCTGCACCGCAGATATAATCAGTTTTTACATAGGTTTGGGTGATTGTACTCTTGGCAACTTCAAAGTAGTACCAAGGTCCCGAACCATTAACCCTTACACGAAATTCTGCACCAGTGGCAGCCGGAATAGTACTTGCGTCAATAGTAAACGTTGATCCTGTGCCAACTGTAGTATAACTACAAGAGGCATTAGGACACGGCGTATTCAAATCGGGAGTACATCCGCCAGTTGCTTGTTGCCATTGTAATGAACCTCCACCACTTACTGAAATTATCCTGTCATCTGAATCACCACAAAGACTAAACTTTGCAACTGTGCTGCCATCATCAGCACAGACGAGTTCCTCATCCGCCCCTTGAATTATGGTCATGAACATTGGTGATGTAGCCGAAATGGCTTTAGATGTTAATTTTTCTAAGTTTGAGCTGTTGGTAGCACGAGTAGTAGTATCTTCAGTGGGAGAACTGACGACTGTAGTTTCTATGACCGAAGCTACTTCGGTGATAAAACTAAATACTCGGGTATTTGCTACTGCGGTGGTGCATACTACTGATAGGGTCATCAGTAATACGGCATACCAAACGTGCCGTGAGTTTTTTTGGAGCATAGGTTAAGTCAATTTGGGCAGGAATATTCAGAACTTGGGGACCTAAATATTCTCTTCGTGTAATTCTTTAAACTTATAAATTCTGTTTAATTTTACCCTTACGGGTTTACCTTATAATATACTTCTAACGTTCGATTATGAAAAATAGTGTCTTTCTTTTTAGCTTATTCGTTATTCTATTTAATTTTTCTTGTGCGCAAGATTCTGAAAATCAGGTTTCTACACCAAAAAATGTTCCGTTTTCAGCAGAGCTATTAATCGATGAAATGCAGATTCCATGGGGTATGGCCTACTTGCCAGACGGAGGAATCTTAGTAACTGAAAAATCCGGCGAATTGATTCACTTTAGTAATGGGAAAAGAACTACAATTTCCAATGTGCCAGAAGTTTATGTAAGAGGTCAGGGCGGGCTTTTGGATGTTGCGCTTCATCCTGATTATGCAAACAATGGTTGGATTTACATTTCCTATTCGTCATCAGAAGGAGGGGGAAAAGGTGGACACACGGCCCTAATGCGCGCTAAATTAGAGAGTAATTCATTAATTAACAAAGAGTTACTGTATAAAGCAGGGCCGAATACTACAAAAGGGCAGCATTTTGGTTCTCGGATAGCATTTGACAACGATGGATATCTGTTTCTCTCCATTGGGGAAAGAGGTGCTCGAGATGAAAATCCTCAGGATATTAATCGAGATGGAGGAAAAATATACCGTTTTAATGACGACGGAAGTATTCCCAAAGACAATCCGTTTACCGCCGTAGATAAAGCTAAAAAAGCTATTTATAGTTATGGACACAGAAATCCACAAGGATTGGTAAGGCACCCAGAGACAGGAGAAATATGGGACCATGAACACGGACCAAGAGGGGGTGACGAAATTAACATCGTTAAACCGGGAGCGAACTACGGATGGCCGGTAGTTACTTATGGAATTAACTATAGCGGAACCGAAATTACTGACAAGACGGAAATGGAAGGCATGGAGCCTCCTATTCACTATTGGGTTCCATCCATTGCACCTAGCGGAATGGCCTTTGTAACAACGGATAAATACGGAGCTGATTGGAAAGGAAGTTTACTTGTGGGCTCTCTGGCATTTCAATACTTAGAACGGCTTGAAATGAATGGTAAGAAAGTCGTCAAACGCGAAAAATTAATGGGCGGTATGGGTCGTGTCCGCGATGTAAAAGAAGGGCCTGACGGATTAATTTATGTAGCGGTCGAAGGAAAAGGAGTTTATAAACTTATTCCGAAAAAATAATTGTGCTATTAGCTGCCGGCCTCTATAGCTTTTTTAACCGATCCATGTTGATTAAGTAATTCGGCTGCTTCAGAATAGGAAATATCCAAACCTTCCATAACATAACGAGTTCCTCGGTCTACCAGCTTATCGTTGCTCAATTGCATATTGACCATTTTGTTTCCCTTTACCCTTCCGATTTTTATCATCAGCGCAGTAGAAATCATGTTCAGTACCAATTTTTGAGAAGTACCACTTTTCATACGGGTGCTTCCCGTAACAAATTCCGGACCTACATTGACTTCAATAGCGATATCTGCGGCCTTAGGCAAAGGAGATCCAGGGTTATTTGTGATTCCAGCAGTTAACAATCCATTAGCTTTGGCATCGGCTATTCCTCCTAAAACATAGGGAGTCGTTCCGGAAGCGGCAATTCCCACTACTACATCATTTGAATTGATATCGTGCTCCATCAAATCTTTCCATGCTTGCCGCTTATCATCTTCTGCATGTTCTACCGACTTACGAATGGCAATATCACCTCCAGCGATTAGCCCAACTACTCTTTCGTGTGGCATTCCATAGGTCGGAGGAATCTCGGAAGCATCTAAAATTCCTAGTCTTCCACTTGTTCCTGCACCAATGTAAAAAAGACGTCCTCCATCAACAAAACGCTCCGCCAAGGCATCCACGAGTTTTGTAATTTGAGGAATTACCAATGCAACGGCTTCAGCCACTTGTTGGTCTTCTTGGTTCATTTTGGTCAAGATGGAAGCAGTACCCAGCTGCTCCAAATTATCGTGGTTTGAGGGAGTTTCGGTGATTTTGATGTAATCCATAGATTTATAAAAGATGTATGTCGTGTGTTCTAAAACTTTTTAGCATCTCATTTTCTGGGGCTAACTCGGTAATCATTGTATTTATCGCATTGATATCGCACGTTTTATACCGATGTTGCGAATTTAGTTTCTCTGAGATGCACAAAAGTACCGTTTTCTTCGCCGCTTTGATAACTGCTTTTTTTAATTGAACAATATCCCAATCAAACTCCGTTAGGCCGTATTGAGAGTCTACATATCCTGTTCCGATAAAGCTATAGTCGACTTTTATTTCTGAAAGATTATGTATTGCATTTGCGCCAATGGATATCTGCGCATCCTTAGAAATCTGTCCTCCAATAAAAATAACAGTCACATTAGGCTTTGAAGATAGTTCCATTGCAACGGGTAAACTTAGCGTGAAACATGTCAATTCCAAGTCTATAGGAATCAATCGTGCCAATTCCAAGCAAGTAGTGCCACCATCTACAAAAATCACAGAGCCTTCTTTTAATAGCGACAGAGCCTTCTCAGCAATTTTGGTTTTTTCCGCTAGTGCATAAATATTGGTGTTTCGAGCGCTACTCGTGGTGAATCCTAAGGAAATAGCACCCCCATGAACTTTGCGTAGTTTCTGCTCCGAATCCAACTCTTTTACATCCCTTCTAACCGTATCGATTGATACATCTAACGTCTCCGCAATATCAGTTAGTAGTATCCGATTATGCAGTTCTACTTCATTTAATATCGTCTGTTGCCGCTCTTCCTTTAACATAGATTCTAGCTTAAAAACACAAATATAACGAATAAATTCGTATGCCGTTTTTTACCGTTTTATTGATTTAAATTTCAAATAAAAGCAAATAACAGCAAAATATCTTGCACTAAACGGCAAATTTAAATTTTATTGCATACATTTGCCGTAATCAATGCAAATGTCAAAATTATAAATTAACATATTACTACATGACCACAATGGCTGCACGAATTAAAACTGATATCCGTTACAAACCAGTAGGACAATTCGAAGAAACACGCTTCGAGAAAATCCACAATGTCATCTTTGAAAATTCGAATGACGCCTCAATTGAGGTTGCAGAGGAAATTGCCAAACTTATCCGAAGAAAACAACTATCGGATGAAATGTGTGTTTTAGGTTTAGCGACCGGTTCTTCCCCCATACGTGTATACGAAGAACTCGTTCGAATGCATCAAGAAGAAGGACTTAGTTTCGAAAACGTGGTCACTTTTAATCTTGACGAGTATTTACCTATGGATAAGGAAAATACCCAGAGTTATCATTACTTCATGCATGAGCATTTATTTAATCATGTGGATATTCTTCCTAAAAATGTGCATATCCCAGATGGAAAAGTGCCAAATGATAAAGTCGTTGAGTACTGCTTATCCTATGAGAAAAGGATAAAAGATTTTGGAGGACTCGATTTCCAGCTACTTGGAATCGGGCGTACAGGACACATCGGCTTTAATGAACCAGGTTCGCACTACAATTCCGGTACTCGGGTTATTACCTTAGACCACATTACAAGAGTAGATGCTGCACCTGCTTTTCTAGGCATAGATAATGTTCCAAGGAAAGCCATTACCATGGGCATTGCCACTGTTTTAAGTGCAAAACGCATCGTATTACTTGGTTGGGGGCAAAACAAGGCTGAGATAATAAAAAATACAGTTGAGGGAGAAATATCATCGCAAGTTCCGGCTACCTACCTTCAAAATCATAAGAACTGCACCTTTGTTCTCGACACTGGTGCTGGTAGCGAATTGACCAGGAATAAAACGCCGTGGATTGTGAAGCCTTGCGAATGGACGGAAGAACTTACCGCCAAGGCAATTGTATGGCTTTGCACCAAATTAGGCAAAACTATTTTAAGCCTAACGGATAAGGATTATAATGACAATGGAATGGCAGATTTGTTGATGATTCATGATTCTTACGACCTCAACATAAAAATGTTCAATCGTCTACAACATACCATAACCGGATGGCCCGGAGGAAAACCAAATGCCGACGATACGAACAGGCCCGAAAGAGCAACTCCTATAAAAAAACGCGTTATTATTTTTAGTCCGCACCCTGATGACGATGTCATCTCGATGGGAGGGACTTTTGATAGACTAATAGAGCAAGGGCACGAGGTACATGTCGCCTATCAAACTTCAGGCAATATTGCAGTATCAGATGCTGACGCCAGAAAATATGCAGAAATCGCGAAACGGATTTCTCATTCAGAGGAAGCTCAGTCCATAATTGATTCTATAAAAGCAAAAACTGAAAGTAGTTTCGATTCACCTGAAGTCCGAAAACTAAAGGGAAATATCAGAAGGGGAGAATCATATGAAGCTACACGGTATTTAGGTTTGGCAGACGGTAACGTGCATTTTCTAGACCTCCCCTTTTACGAAACTGGAACAATTAAAAAGAACAACCTGTCGGAAGAAGATATCGCCGTTATGGTGAACATCATTCAAGAAATCAAACCACATCAAATATTCGCTGCGGGTGATTTGGCCGATCCGCATGGTACCCACCGTGTATGTTTGGATGCAGTTTTTGAAGCTATGAAACAGCTAAAATCTGAATCATGGATTAAAGATTGCTGGCTATGGTTATATCGTGGGGCTTGGCATGAATGGGATATTAATGAAATTGAAATGGCAGTGCCTATGAGTCCGGGGCAAGTGTTACGAAAACGGAATGCCATTTTCGCACATCAATCACAAAAAGATGGCGTGATGTTTCAAGGTGATGATGCTAGAGAGTTTTGGATGCGTGCTGAAGAGCGAAATCGTGATACCGCAAGAAGGTACAACGAACTCGGACTTTCCGATTACGCCGCGATGGAAGCTTTTGTTAGACACAAATTTGTTTAGGTTTGTATTTTAGCGCAATAGTTAAAATATAAATGCTTCGAACACTTTCCCTTTTAATCGTATTCATATCGATAAGCTCCTGCTCGGTGTTCAAACCTATCCCCCAACCCAGAATCGAATTTCGGGGATTTTGGGTGGCCACCGTAGTGAACATAGACTGGCCAAAAAATGGAAATGATTCAGTAGAAAAGCAAAAAAGGGACTTCACAGAAATACTGGATTTTTATCAAGACCTCAACTTCAATACGGCCATTGTTCAAATCCGAACTGCCGGAGATGCTATCTACGATTCCAATCATGCCCCATGGTCTCGATTTCTGACCGGAACTGAAGGTGAAGTTTCGACTTCAAAATCTACCCTTTTAAAATGGATGATTCACGAAACCCACAATCGGGGAATGGAATTTCATGCTTGGCTTAACCCTTATCGCGCTACCTTTGATTTGAAAACCGAAATTTTAAGTGAAACTCATGACTATAACCTGCACCCCGATTGGATGCTGAAATACGGGAAGAAATATTACTACGACCCAGGTTTACCGGAAGTACAACAAAAAATGGTTTCTGTTATTGATGAAGTAGTTTCAAACTATGATATAGATGCAATTCATTTTGATGATTATTTCTATCCGTATCGAATACATGGGGAAGTTTTTCAAGATTCAATTTCTTACTACAACTGTGCGTTACCCAATCAGAATTTAGAAGATTGGCGCCGGAGCAATATTGATTCCCTCATCAAAAAAAGCCATGATGTTATCAAAACAAGAAAACCTTGGGTGCAGTTTGGGGTAAGTCCGTTTGGAGTTTGGAAAAACAAGTCCACCGACCCAAAAGGTTCTGATACCAAAGCAGGACAAACAACCTACGCGGATTTATACGCAGACCCACTTCTTTGGATGGAAAAAGGATGGCTCGATTATCTCATCCCTCAAGTATATTGGAGTATGGAGCTCCCTGTAGCTTCGCATCGCAAAATCGTGAATTGGTGGTCAAGCCAAAGCCAAAACACCAATTTATACATCGGCAACGGACCTTATAAAATCAGGAACAATAGCGATACCGCTTGGGACAACAAAAAAGAACTTCCCAATCAAATTAGTTATTCCCGTGAAAAAAATATCGTAAAGGGAAATGCTTTTTTTAGTGCTAAAAGTTTAATGAAGGACAATGCTGATGTTGTGAAGTATTTAAAACGGAAATACTATAAAGAGCCCTCGCTTCCTCCTGTTTCAACATTCGCTGTCCCGAAAGCCAAAAGTTTTACCGTTCCGAAATCAATCCGAAAGTCAAATGATGCTATTCAGTTGAAATTCGACGACCAAGAGTCCATTCGGTATGTGATGGTTTATCCCTCTGGGAAAAATGAAAAAGCAATCTATCCCTTAAAAAAACTAATCACAAAAGTTTCCGTTGAAAACGGCGAAGAAGTTATTCTTCCCTTCAAAATCCTTGGAAAAAGAAAGTATGTTGCGCTGACTTTTATAGATTTTTATGGAAGAGAGTCTCAACCGATAATTGTACATTTAAATAAACTATCTCGCGAGAATCCTGCGAGAATTTAAATCTCGATAATCGAGTAAAACCAATTGATATGATTCAAAAAAACAAATGGGCATGGGCATGGGTACCAACCATGTACTTTGCTCAGGGCCTCCCCTATGCACTAGTAGTTACCGTATCGGTCATCATGTACAAAAAATTAGGAGTGAGCAACTCTGACATTGGTTTATATACTAGTTTTTTATACATCCCGTGGGTGATTAAACCTTTGTGGAGCCCTTTTGTAGACCTAAAAAGCACCAAACGAAATTGGTTTTTATGGATGCAATTACTCGCTTCTGCGGCCCTTTTAGCTATCGGCTTCACCTTACCTACGAATGTTTTTTTCGTTACCAGTTTGGCTTGCTTCTGGATGGTCGCTTTTGCTTCGGCAACAAATGATATTGCTACCGATGGATATTATATGATAGGGCTAACCGAGGACAAGCAATCCTTTTTTGTCGGAATGCGAAGTGTATTCTATAAACTAGCAAATGTAACGGGTCAGGGATTATTGGTGATATTGGCGGGTTTTCTTGAAAATAAATATGGTGACAATACGAAAGCATGGTCCTATACAATGATATGCGCAGGTACGCTGATGTTACTAATGACTTTATCGAACTTTTTTGTCACACCAAAGTTCGAAATCTCAGAAGCCATAGAACTAGAAAAACCGAAAGGGTTTTTGGAGGTTTTTGTTTCCTTCTTTAAAAAGCCGGGGATGGGTTTGGCAATAGCATTCATTCTATTCTTCAGACTTGGAGAATCACAATTGGTAAAAATGGCATCGCCTTTCCTGCTTGACTCTGAGGCTGTTGGAGGATTAGGATATAGCACATCTGAGGTTGGCACAATTTACGGAACAATAGGGGTGATTTTCTTGACTGTTGGTGGTATTTTAGGAGGAATATTAATCTCGCGACAAGGCTTAAAAAAATGGATGTTACCTATGCTAATCTCCTTGAACGCTCCGAATGCACTTTATGCATTGTTGGCCATTACAGGAACCACGGAAGCATGGGCCGTAACAGGTACAGTAATCGTAGAGCAATTTGGCTACGGTTTTGGAATTGCAGGTTTCATGGTGTATTTAATTTATATAGCCGAAGGAAATTCCAAAACCTCACATTATGCACTGGCTACAGGCTTTATGGCTTTGGGCATGATGCTTCCTGGACTTATAAGCGGTTTTATGCAAGAATGGTTGGGTTATGATGGCTTCTTTATTTGGGTGGTACTTGCTGCCCTTCCAGCATTTTTCATCCTAAGATATATCAAATACCCTGCTGATTTTGGAAAAGCAAAAGCTTAAAATGAAGAAAGTACCAAATTACAAAATCGCTAAGTCTGAATTAAGCTTCTCGGAAAAAGTAGGCCAGCTATTTATGCCTGCAGCATTTATTAACGATACTGAAGAAGAAATTCAAAAACTAGAAAAACTAATTCGAGAACATGGTATTGGATCACTTTGCTTTTTTCATAGTCGGGCAAGTGCAGCCACAAACTATGAAGGCAAGAAAGAGGTACTATATAATGCTGATAGTTTTCAAACACTTCAAGCACTTATTAAGCGATATCAAAGCGTATCCAAATATCCTTTATTAATTGCAATAGATGCCGAATGGGGATTAGCTATGCGTATTGAAAACACACCGCAATACCCATACAACATTACTTTAGGAGCGATTCAAGAAAATAATGATTTAATTTTTGAAGTAGGAAAAAATATTGCCAAGGATTGTAAAGCAGCGGGAATCCATTGGAATTTAGCGCCATGTGTAGATATCAATAACAATCCCAATAACCCCGTAATCGGTTATCGCTCTTTCGGGGAAGATAAAAACAAGGTTACAGAAAAAGCTTTAGCTTTTATTAAAGGAGCGCAAAGTGAAGGCGTATTGACAAGCATCAAACATTTTCCAGGTCACGGAGATACGGCTACGGATTCACATTTGGGGCTCCCGTTGATTGAGAAGTCCAAAGAAGAATTGATTGCTAATGAGTTGTATCCTTTTCAAAAATTGATTGAAGAAGGGGTTGATTCTGTTATGGTGGGGCATTTATCAGTTCCAGCTTTGGCCAATGGGCAGAAGATTTCCTCTAGCATATCCAAAGACATAATTAAAGGAGTTCTGAGAAATGAAATGGGTTTCAATGGTGTAGTGATTTCTGATGCTTTGAATATGCACGCGGTTTCTAAAAATTATACCATAAAAGGGGAACTGGAATGGCTTGTTTTCGATGCTGGAAATGATGTGTTATGTTTCGCAGAACATATTCCCGAAGGAATTAGTACCATACTTAAAAATGCATCCGAAGCACAAATTGAAGAAAGTTTTGAAAGGGTTTGGAAGCTAAAAGAAAATGCACTACAGTCGGTTCGAGCGGAGTCGAGAACGGTTTCAAAACCTGAAACTAACACTCTGCTGAATAGAAAACTAGCCGAAAATAGTTTGACCTTACTACACGGAAATGACACTGATATTGCCGATTTTAGATCTTCTAATTTTTGTACTTTGACTATAAAACGTTCTCTACTAGAAAATGATACCGAGGACGTTCTTTCTGGAGTAATAGAAATGAAATCGGAAGTTGAACAAGAGAAAGATATCCTGATTTTGCTAACGCCGCCACAAGTAAAACCAGCAAATACCTTCGGTTTGCTTCAAGAGGAAATCGATTTTATAAACGAACTTATTCGTAATAAAAATGTGGTTTTGTATCTTTTTGGAAATCCCTATGTTTTGAATCGTTTGAGCATTCAGAATGCAAAAGCTGTAGTCATTGCTTATCAAAATTTCACCGAATTTCAAGATGTGGCTACCGAACACTTTTTAGGAAAATTGAAAGCAAAAGGAAAATTACCGGTATCGGTAAATACGAATGCAAATTAAATGGAACAAGAAATTCTAAAATCTTGGAATGAAAACGCTGATGAGTGGATTAATACTTTGGAAGAAAAAAAAATATCTTCCAGAGAAATTACCAATAAGGCTATAGTAGATGTAATTTCGGAATTAGGCACCAAGAAAATTCTTGATTGTGGTTGTGGCGAAGGTTGGCTTACCAGAAGCATGACCAAAATCGGAAAAAATTGTGTTGGTATTGATGCTACCTCCAAACTTATTGAAAACGCAAAATCAAAAGGTTCTGAAACATTTCACATAATGAGTTACGATGACATAAGTAGCGAAGTTCAAATTCCTGAAAGCCCCTTTGATACTGTGGTTTTTAATTTTTGTTTATATCTAAAAGATGGTCTACTTCAGTTATTTGAAGGTATTAAAAAAGTAATTCTAAAAAACGGTTATATCGTTATCCAAACCATACACCCTTACTTTTTGAAACAGCAAGGACTTCCTCTAAAAAGCCAATGGATTTCAGATTCTTGGATAGGATTATCCGGTGACTTTAAGGATGGACATAAATGGTATGCAAGAACTTTTGAAGATTGGATGACAGAATTTTCTAAGAGTGGGTTAGATTTAAAAAAAAGGATAGAAGTAAGAGATTCTGAAAACATTCCTGTAAGCGTCATTTTCATCTTAACTTTAAAGGCATGAAACAATTTAAAGTTTTAGGATTAATGTCAGGTACATCATTAGATGGACTAGATTTATGTTATTGTCATATCACTAAAGATTTGGATAAATGGTCTTTTGAAATAAAAGAAACCAAAAGTATTTCCTATTCCAATGATATGCAATCAGAGTTGAAAGATTCAATTTACTTAAAGGCCGATGAGTTACTGCAATTTCACAATACTTACGGTACCTGGCTTGGAAAAGAGGCGAAACAATTCATATCTGAGAAAAAACTAGAAGTTGATTTCATTGCTAGCCATGGACACACCACACACCACCAGCCTGAAAACGGACTTACCTTCCAAATCGGTTCCGGGCAGCATTTGGCAAATGAAAGTGGATGTAAAGTTGTTTGCGATTTTAGAACAAACGATCTCGCACTCGATGGACAAGGAGCTCCATTGGTTCCTATTGGCGACCAACTATTTTTTGGGGAATATGATTTCTGTTTGAATTTGGGGGGAATTAGCAATATATCCTTAGAACAAAAAGGAAAGCGGATTGCTTATGATATTGGTCTGGCGAATATGATTCTAAACTACATCACCAGAAAAATTGATTTAGCCTACGACAAAGGGGGAGAACTTGCAGCTTTCGGAAAGATAAATCAAAATATGCTCGATAGATTAAACGAATTGAAATATTATCTACTTCCGCACCCAAAGTCCATTGGCTATGAATGGTTTGTTGAAGAAGTTGTACCTATTGTTGACATCACAGATGATTCAGTAGAAAATCTATTGCATACCTCTATTCATCATATTTGCGAAAAAGTCGCGCAACAAGTAAAACTAAATAACACAAAAGAAGAAAGCTCCTTGTTTGTAACTGGCGGTGGTGCTTTAAACCATTTTCTAATTAAAGTCCTACAAGAAAAACTTGGGGAAAGCACAAAAGTAGTTGTCCCAGAAAAAGAGCTCATTGAATTTAAAGAGGCTGTCGTATTTGCTTTAATGGGAGCACTTCGCATGGAGCAAGAAATCAATGTTTTAAAATCCGTTACGGGAGCGAAAAGAGATTCTTCAAGTGGAGTCCTATATCTGCCCACCTAAAGATTAGAGGGAAATCGCTATCTTAGAAAACTATTGCAAAAACAAGGAATTATGAGTGACAAACAACAAAAAGCAACTGCCTATTGGAAGGAAAATGTTAGATACCTTTTCATTCTTCTAACCATTTGGTTTGCGGTTTCCTACGGCGCTGGAATCCTTTTTAAAGACGCCTTGGATGCGATTCAAATTGGCGGCTTCAAATTAGGTTTTTGGTTTGCCCAACAAGGCTCCATTTATGTGTTCGTCATTTTGATATTCGTTTACGTACGATTGATGAACAAGCTCGACAAGAAATACGGCTACGACGAATAAAACCAACCAAAGCCATCAACTGAAAACTATCAACTAACAACCAACCTTATGAGCGTTCAAACTTGGACCTATATTTTAGTCGGAATCACCTTTGCCCTTTACATTGGTATAGCCATTTGGTCGAGAGCCGGTTCTACAAAAGAATTCTATGTCGCCGGAGGAGGAGTTTCTCCCCTTGCCAATGGAATGGCTACAGCAGCCGATTGGATGTCTGCGGCTTCCTTTATTTCCATGGCCGGGATCATTGCCTTTGCAGGTTATGACGGCTCTGTTTATTTAATGGGATGGACTGGTGGTTATGTATTACTGGCACTTCTGCTTGCCCCCTATTTGCGCAAATTCGGGAAATTTACCGTTCCTGACTTTATTGGTGATAGATACTATTCCAATACCGCCCGTATCGTTGCTGTAATATGCGCGTTGCTGGTTTCCTTTACCTATGTCGCGGGACAAATGCGGGGCGTAGGATTGGTATTCTCACGTTTTCTAGAAGTTGATATTAATACGGGAGTAATCATAGGAATGATTATCGTTCTCTTTTATGCCGTCCTTGGAGGGATGAAAGGGATTACCTATACCCAAGTAGCGCAATATTGCGTACTGATTTTCGCCTTTATGGTTCCTGCAATTTTTATATCCATTCAAATGACGGGAAATCCCATTCCACAGCTGGGCATGGGCTCTACGTTAAATGATGGTTCTGGAACATTTTTATTAGAAAAACTAGACGGACTCTCCACCGAACTTGGTTTTAATGAATATACCAACGGTTCAAAATCGATGACTGATATTTTCGCAATTACATTAGCTCTGATGGTCGGCACCGCAGGTTTGCCACATGTAATCGTTCGTTTCTTCACGGTAAAAAGAGTTAAGGATGCGCGGAAATCAGCTGGGTGGGCCTTATTGCTAATCGCCATATTGTATACCACAGCTCCTGCTGTAGCCGTGTTTGCCAGAACAAATATGATTAATACGGTTAGTGACCAGCCCTACGTAGATATGCCAGAGTGGTTCTCAACTTGGGAAAAGACAGAACTTATCAAATTTGATGATAAAAATGGAGATGGAAAAATTCAATATGTAGCAGATGCACAGGTAAACGAACTTACGGTTGATAGAGATATTATGGTGTTAGCAAATCCTGAAATTGCCAATTTACCAGCATGGGTAATTGCTTTGGTAGCTGCTGGAAGCTTAGCCGCAGCACTTTCAACCGCTGCAGGTTTATTATTAGTTATTTCTTCTTCGATTTCGCATGATTTAATTAAGAAAGTACTAAAACCAGACATCTCAGAAAAAGGAGAATTATGGGCCGCTAGAGGTGCAGCAACTGTAGCCGTAGTGATCGCGGGTTATTTCGGTATTGACCCTCCAGGCTTTGTAGCGGCAGTAGTTGCCCTAGCCTTCGGACTGGCGGCTGCGTCATTTTTCCCAGCAATCGTACTAGGTATATTTTATAAGAAAATGAATAAAGAAGGAGCCATTGCAGGCATGGTCGTCGGTATATTATTGATGCTCTTTTACATGCTTAAATTCAAATTTGGAATTTTCGATGGTGGTAAATCAGCTGTAGCGGGATTAAAAGAAAGTTGGTGGTTTGGTATTTCCCCGGAAGGATTTGGTACCGTGGCTATGCTAGTGAATTTTGCAGTCTCAATTGTAGTTATGCAGTTTACAACTCCACCACCTCAAAATGTTCAAGATATTGTGGAGGATATTAGAATTCCAAGTGGTGCGGGAGAGGCAACGGGGCATTAAATTTTTAGTTATTTTTAAAGGAAAGAAAGCAGAAGATGAGCAATTACCATATCAAACATTTAGAGGAGTATTTTCAAGTCTATCGGAAATCAGTGCGCAATCCCGAAGGGTTTTGGGAAGAAATTGCCGAAGAGCATTTCGTATGGCGAAAAAAATGGGATAATGTACTTGAATGGGATTTTACCAAACCTGAAATCAAATGGTTTGAAGGTGCTAAGCTCAACATTACGGAAAATTGCTTAGACCGCCATTTACCTACCAGAGGCGATAAAACTGCAATTCTTTTCGAACCAAATGACCCGAAAGAAGAAGCGCAACACATTACCTATAAACAATTGCATGAACGTGTTTGTCGTATGGCAAACGTGCTCTTGGACCATGGCATCAAAAAAGGGGATAGAGTTTGCATTTACCTTCCTATGATTCCAGAATTGGCCGTTTCCCTTTTGGCCTGTGCAAGAATTGGAGCTATTCATTCAGTTGTTTTTGCGGGGTTTTCAGCCAATGCGCTTTCAACCAGAATCAACGATTCCGATTGTAAAATGGTGATTTGTTCTGATGGTTCTTATCGTGGAAGCAAGACTATTGATTTAAAAGGGATAGTAGATAAAGGTTTGGAAGATTGTCCCGGTGTTGAAAACGTTTTGGTAGCAAAGCGGATCAATTCCAATATTGAAATGAAAGAGGGAAGAGACAAATGGCTTCAACCACTTTTAGACAATGCATATGCAGATTGCAATGCAGAAATCATGGATGCCGAAGACCCTCTTTTCATTCTGTATACTTCAGGTTCCACCGGAAAACCAAAAGGCATGGTGCATACTACTGCCGGTTATATGGTGTACACAGCTTATACTTTCAAGAATGCATTTCAATACACCGAAAATGATGTCTACTGGTGTTCTGCAGACATAGGTTGGATTACTGGACATTCCTACATCGTTTATGGACCATTGGCCAACGGAGCTACTTCTGTTATGTTTGAAGGAGTCCCCTCCTACCCTGATTATGGTCGTTTTTGGGAAATCATTGAAAAGCATAAAATCAATCAATTCTATACCGCGCCAACAGCCATTCGTGCTTTGGCAAAGGAGAAACTTGATTTTGTCGAGAAGCATGATTTATCTTCCTTAAAAGTTTTAGGTTCTGTAGGTGAGCCCATAAACGAAGAAGCTTGGCATTGGTATAACAACAATATTGGAAAGAAGAAAAGTCCAATTATTGATACCTGGTGGCAGACTGAAACTGGAGGAATGATGATCACACCTATTCCATATGTGACGCCCACTACGCCGACCTATGCCACACTCCCCTTTATTGGAATCCAGCCTGCTTTGATGGATGAAGAGGGAAAAGAAATAAAAGGAAATCAAGTCGATGGGCGACTGTGTATCAAATTCCCATGGCCATCGATTGCGAGAACCATTTGGGGCAATCACGATCGTTATAGAGACACTTATTTTTCTGCCTATAAAAACATGTATTTCACTGGGGATGGTGCCTTGCGCGATGCTGTAGGATATTACAGAATTACAGGAAGAGTTGATGATGTCATCATCGTTTCCGGACATAATTTAGGAACTGCTCCCATTGAAGATTCCATCAACGAACACCCGGCTGTTGCAGAATCTGCTATTGTTGGTTTTCCCCATGACGTCAAAGGAAATGCTTTATATGGATATGTAATTCTCAAGGAAACAGGGGAAAGCAGGGATAGAGACAACCTTCGTAAAGAAATCAACCAACAAATCACAGAACAGATAGGTCCGATTGCCAAACTGGACAAAATTCAGTTCGTATCTGGATTGCCAAAAACCCGTAGCGGTAAAATTATGCGACGCATCTTAAGAAAAATTGCGAGTAAAGATACTTCGAACCTTGGTGATACAAGTACATTGCTTAATCCCGAAGTTGTTAAGGACATTATGGATAATGCCCTCTAATCATATTTCTTTTCTATTTTTACAGCAAAATTAAAAGGGTATGTTGGTAATAGGTATTGCGGGAGGAACAGGATGTGGAAAAACCACCGTTGTTAATCAGATTATCAATGAATTGCCCAATGAAGAAGTTGGGGTCATTTCCCAAGATTCTTATTACAATGATTTGTCTCATTTGACGCTGCCTGAACGGAGAGAAACCAATTTTGATCATCCGAATTCTATTGATTTTGCTTTGTTAGCTCAGCATTTAAAAGCTCTAAAAGAGGGGAACTCCATTCAGCAACCTGTCTATTCCTTTTTAGAATGCAACCGCAAGGAAGAAACGGTTCCTACACATCCGACCAAAGTCTTGATTGTTGAAGGTATTTTGATTTTGACCAACGCAGAGATTCGTGAGATGTGTGATATCAAAATTTTTGTTCACGCAGATTCTGATGAACGACTCATCCGCAGACTAAAAAGAGATGTCAACGAACGTGGTTGGGATTTAGATGAAACAATTTCAAAGTACCAAACTATTCTAAAACCCATGCATGACCAGTTTATAGAACCTACCAAAGAATATGCAGATATCATCATTCCTAACAATAAATACAATACAGTAGCAGTTGATATTGTACGAAGTATTGTCAACGAAAAATTAGTCTAATAGATATGGGGTGGAAAGATTTCAAAAAAAGCAAGTGGTTTCGCATTGCTACAATTTTCAGTAGCATATATGTGCTGATACTCACTGCCTTTGTCGTATGGATGGTTTTTTTCGACACAAACTCACTTCGGATTCATATGGAACTCAAAAAGGAAATTACCAACCTTGAAAAACAAAAGGAATACCTAAAAGAGCAGATAGAAAACGATAAGAGGATTATCGAAAAACTATCTGACCCTGAGGAATTAGAGAAATTCGCCAGAGAACAATACTATCTAAAGAAAAAGAATGAAGAAATTTATCTTATAGAGTATGAAGATAGTCTGAAATTGAAAGAAAAAAAGAAAGACTAAAAGTTTAGATAATCGATATACTCTCCTCATTTTAAGCCTATAAAGTCTCTTGCCCGGCTCAACATCAAAACTTTAACTCTATTTAACGCAAGACATCATAGTTATTCACTTTCTGTTAACAAAATTCGCCGGATAGCATTGTAAATAATTGTATTTTTACGGGCTAACTTAACATACCAATGGGCAAAATTATTGCAATTGCGAATCAGAAGGGAGGGGTAGGTAAAACCACAACAACTGTAAATTTGGCTGCCGCGTTAGGGGTACTCGAAAAGAAAGTATTGTTGATTGATGCAGATCCACAAGCGAATGCTACTTCCGGCTTAGGTATTGATGTAGATAGTATCGAACTAGGAACCTATCAGTTACTTGAACACACGAAAACAGCCGAAGAGACTATAATAGAAACATCATCTCCAAATGTTGATTTGATTCCCTCGCATATTGATTTAGTTGCTATTGAAATTGAACTGGTGGACAAGGATGAGCGTGAATATATGATGAAGAAGGCCATCACGGACTTAAAAACGAAATACGATTATATACTCATTGATTGTGCACCTTCATTGGGTCTTTTAACCTTAAATGCATTGACAGCGGCAGATTCTGTGATGATTCCTATTCAGTGTGAATACTTTGCACTTGAAGGGCTCGGAAAACTTTTAAATACGGTGAAGAGCATCCAGAAAATTCATAATCCCGATTTAGATATTGAGGGTATGCTCTTAACCATGTACGATTCGAGATTACGCCTTTCTAACCAAGTAGTAGAGGAAGTTCGAAAGCACTTTGAAGATATGGTTTTCGAAACAGTTATTCAGAGAAACGTGCGCCTAAGTGAAGCACCAAGTTACGGTGAGAGCATTATCAAATACGATGCAAGTAGTAAGGGTGCCGCTAATTATTTGAATTTGGCGAACGAAGTAGTAAAGAAAAACAAGGAAGTAGTGTAAATGGCGAAAGCAACCAGAAAACAAGCCTTAGGACGAGGACTTTCAGCATTATTGAAAGATCCCGAAAATGACATTCAATCCGCATCTGACAAGAATGCTGACAAAGTAGTTGGAAATATTGTAGAGCTAGATATTGATTCTATTGAGGTGAATCCGTTTCAACCTCGATCGCATTTCAATGATGATGCACTACAAGAGTTGGCATCTTCTATTCGCGAATTGGGGGTAATACAGCCAATTACCGTGCGAAAATTGGATTTTAATAAATTCCAGTTGGTATCCGGAGAAAGAAGATTTCGTGCTTCAAAGCTCATTGGTTTGGAGACGATTCCGGCATACATTCGAATAGCAAATGATCAGGAGTCCCTCGAAATGGCTTTGGTTGAAAACATTCAACGCCAAGATTTAGACCCTATTGAAATTGCGCTTTCCTATCAGCGTTTGATTGACGAAATACAGTTGACTCAAGAAAAATTAAGTGACCGTGTTGGTAAGAAGCGTTCGACTATTGCAAATTATATGCGTCTTCTTAAGTTGGACCCTATCATTCAGACTGGAATCCGTGATGGCTTTGTGAGTATGGGCCACGGAAGGGCTTTGGTGAACATCGAATCAAGAGAGGACCAAATTGCAATTTATGAAAAGATTGTAGGTGGCAACCTTTCTGTTCGAGATACAGAACGCCTAGTGAAAAACCATCATGAAGATGCATCCGCTAAATCTGCGGGAACAAAAACCAAATCTACTCCTGATTTTATTAAAACAGCAAAAGATGAATTTACCAATCATCTATCTTCAAAAGTTGCTATACAGGCATCAGAAAATGGAAAGGGAAAAATAACTATCCCATTTCATTCTGAAGAAGAGTTTTTACGAATAAAAAAATTACTCCTTGGTAAGTAAGCGTTTCATTATTTCTTTGGTTTTTGTGTTTTCTGCACTTCTAAGTTCGGGGCAAGTAGAGGAGAATGATGGTACAGCTGTAGATTCCCTTAAAACGGATTTAAAAAAAGAAGGTATTGTAGTCTTTGATACACTGGTCTCAAAAAAAAGAAAGCTAAATCCTCTTGCTCCGGCTAAAGCTGGTTTTTACTCGGCGGTATTACCTGGTTTAGGTCAGATTTACAACAAACGCTACTGGAAAGTTCCCATTGTTTGGGCTGCAGTAGGGACTGGTGCTTATGCCTATGTAAATTTTGACAACAGGTACAAGGCATTTCGAACAGCGTTTAAAAGAAGGAAGGCGGGCTTTACTGATGATGAGTTCTACGACTTAAGATTAGAACCGGGTGAAGTGACAACGAGAACTACACCTGAAATTGATGACCAGCGATTAGAAAGACTTCAAAATGATCGGCAAAATGACCGTGATTTGGCATTGTTGGCCACTATTGTTTTATATGCCCTAAATATCGTGGACGCCAACGTTGATGCGCATTTAAAACAATTTAATATCGATGATGATTTAGGCATGGATATGGAGTTTCAACCTTATTTAGAGGTAAACCCTATTACTACTAACCCGCATTATGGTATGGCTTTAATTGTAAAGTTTTAAATATGAATATTGCATTATTCGGTTACGGAAAAATGGGAAGGATGATTGAGCAAATTGCTCGGCAAAGAGGTCATACCATTATAGCAAAAGTAGACCTAGATACTACCGTTATAGATTTTTCGACAATGGACGTTGCCATCGATTTCAGTATGCCAGATGCTGCTTTTGGAAATATTTCCAGTTGTATTGAAAATAACGTTCCTGTAATCTCAGGAACTACGGGATGGCTTCAAGACTACGATAAGGCCAGCGCTTTATGCAATGAAAAAAAAGGAGCTTTCATATACGCCTCAAATTTTAGTTTAGGAGTGAATGTTTTTTTTGAACTGAATTCCTATCTAGCTAAAATGATGAAAAACTTGGAGCAATACCAGGTTTCAATGGAAGAGATACACCACACCCAAAAATTGGATGCTCCTAGCGGAACAGCAATTACTTTGGCAGAAGGTGTTATTGAACACACCAATTATGAACATTGGAAACTGGACGAGGGGAAGGAAAAAGAAATTCCCATTACATCTAAAAGAATAGGCATGACACCTGGTACTCATACAGTAGTTTATGATAGTTACGTAGATTCGATTGCTATAAAACACACCGCACATAATAGAGAAGGCTTTGCTCAAGGTGCAGTTATTGCTGCAGAATGGCTGCTAGGTAAAACCGGTGTTTTCTCAATGAAAGATGTATTAGGATTATAAAAATTAACCATCCAACATAAATAACAAACAAAGATGGACACAACACAATGGCTCATATTTATTCTTATCGTTCAGGTCATTCACTTTTTAGGGACTTGGAAACTATATGTAAAAGCAGGAAGAAAGGCCTGGGAAGCCGCAATACCTGTTTATAATGCCATAGTTTTGATGCAAATTATTAATCGCCCCAAGTGGTGGGTGATTTTGTTGTTTATTCCAATCATTAACCTATTGATGTTTCCCGTTATTTGGGTCGAAACTATACGGAGTTTTGGACGCACTAGTCTACTAGAAACTTGGTTGGTCATCCTAACCCTAGGTTTTTACATTTACTATGTGAATTATGCGTTGGATGTTACTCATGTTAAGGAAAGAAGTCTGCATCCTAGAAGTGTTGCCGGTGAATGGGTGAGCTCCATCGTTTTTGCAATTGTAGCTGCGACCTTGGTACACACCTATTTTATTCAGCCTTATGTTATTCCCACAGGATCTTTGGAGCGAACCCTGCGTATTGGTGATTTATTGTTCGTAAGCAAGTTTCACTACGGGGCAAGAACACCTATGACCGCAGTGGCTGCGCCTATGGTGCATGACACCTTACCTGTTATTGGATTGCCATCTTACCTTCGAAAACCGCAAATCCCGTATTTTAGATTACCAGGCTTTAAAGACATCAAAAGAAAAGAAATTGTTGTTTTCAGTTGGCCTGCAGATACCGTAAGACAGTTTTTTATCAAAGAGAAAGGAGTTAAAAAACCAATAGATAAAAAATCTAACTATGTTAAACGGTGTGTTGGTTTGCCAGGAGATTCTTTACAAATAATAGATGGGTATGTTTTTGCAAATGGAAAGCAATTAGACCTTCCAGATAGGGCGAAACCAATGTATCAACATGTAATAACGGTTGATAAGGATATCAACAACTATGTACGAGTGTTTGGGAGAGAAAATTTTAGAGGTAGAGTATTGCAAGTGCCCATTGAAATACTTGACAAGAAAAACGCTATTCAAATTATTAACGACCAGGCTAGATTGAACGAAATAAAACGAGATTCGTCTTATGTATATTATACTGGAAACATTTCTGATAGGAGAATTGTTGATTATCTAGAATTGAAAACGGTTGCAAATATGGCCTTGTTCAATATTGTTGAAGAAGATGCAAAGACCTTTGAAGCCAAAAAGGGTATTGTATCAGTTGAACGCTTTATTGAAAACAATAAAAATACTAGAGTTTTCCCTCAACATAAATCACATTCAGGCACTGTGGATAATTTTGGTCCAATCTACATTCCAAAGCGCGGGGCAACTATACCTCTCAATGTGAGCTCTTTACCACTCTACAAAAAGATTCTTAAAGACTATGAACATAATAAAGTTCAAGTGAAAGGAAATCAAGTAATACTTAATGGAAAAGTTGCTAAATCATATACATTTCAACAAGATTATTACTGGATGATGGGTGACAATCGTCATAGCTCAGAAGATAGTCGCATCTGGGGTTATGTACCTGAAAATCATATCGTCGGGACTCCAATTTTTATATGGATGAGCTTTGATAATTTTGTCAAATCTAACGGAGCCATGAACAAACCTTGGAAATGGAAACCTCGTTGGGATCGTATTTTTACTACAGTAAATGGTACTGGAGAACCAGTTTCCTATTTTAAATATTTCTTGATTGCCTTGGCAGGATGGTTTGCATTTGACTTTTTTAGAAAAAAACAAAAAAAAGGTTGATTTGATAATTCGTTAATTTGTGAATAATTGTAAAAAATTATAATTATGTACATCTACTCCTTTGAAAAGCTGGAAGTGTGGAATGACGCTAAAAAGTTCACAAAGAAGATTTATGAGATAACTAGGACATTTCCCGATACTGAAAAATTCGGACTTACTTCACAAATAAGAAGGGCGTCAATTTCTATATGTTCCAATATAGCTGAAGGCTCCGCAAGAAAAACTGATAAAGATAAAGCCCATTATACAACAATGTCCTTTAGTTCGGCGGTTGAAGTTTTAAATCAACTCATTATTTCAAAAGAATTAGGTTTTTTAAGCGATGAACAATACCAAAGTTGTCGTTCATTGATTGAAAGTATCACAAACAAATTGAATTCCCTAAGAAGTTACCAAATCAACAAATAATCGAATCAACAAATTATACGTGACCCATCTACTTCATCCGGCATATATACCGAACATAGTAACTTTTGCAGTGATAGCTCAAAACGAAATATGTTGGGAAGTCTGTGATAATTTTCAAAAACAAACCTATCGAAACCGGGCATATATTTGTACCGACCGAGGAAGGTTGATGCTAAATATTCCCATACAGCATGTTGGAAAAAATCAAGGCAGACAATTGTACAAAGATGTAAAGGTAGAGAACGAATATAAATGGCAACGTCAGCATTGGCGGGCCCTACAAACTGCATATCGCACTTCTCCTTATTTTGAATTTTATGAAGATGAGATTGCGGCTCTGTATACCCAAGAATATAAATACTTGCTGGATTATAATTTAAAGTCCATCGAAATTATAACCGATTGTCTTCAAATAGCCATGCCAACTTCGAAAACGACGTCATTTGATTTTACACCAACTGATTTGCTAGATCTACGTTATCTAATCGAAGCAAAAAAGAAGATTGAATTTGTCCACCCAGAATATGTTCAGGTTTTTGGTGACCGTCACGGGTTTATTAAAAACGTAAGCACACTTGATCTTTTGTTCAATGAAGGAACAAATTCACTATCCTACCTCAAAAACCTAAAGATAGCCCCACAAAATGCTTAGATTCCTAATCCACTATGGCATTCACTTTATTGTCCCCATAGTTATCGGGTTATTTTTTTTCAAAAAAAATAGAGGAAATGTCATTCTAATTCTACTCTCGGCAATTTTAATCGACGTCGACCATGTTTTTGCCGAGCCAGTTTTCGACCCAAACCGTTGTAGCATTAATTTTCATCCATTGCACAGTTATTGGGCTATTGGAGTCTATTTCGTGCTATTAGCCTTTAAGAAGACACGAATCTTTGGCATTGCCCTTCTTATTCATATTTTGGCGGACTTAACAGATTGTTATCTAATCGGACTTCAGCTCAAATGAAGCCATAATTGGATAGTGGTCAGAGTATTCTTCATCATAGTTCTTGTGACTTTTTACTTCAAATGCAGGGTCGGCCAAAATGAAATCTATCCGTACGGGAACTTTGTGAAAATTTAAGGTGCGCCCATACCCGCTTCCCTTTTCCATAAAAGTATCTTGTTTGTCCCCTTTTATGATTTTATAGGTATTAGAAAACTGGGTGTTATTAAAATCCCCACATAAAATCTGTTTATACTTATTTGATTTCATGTGTTCCTCCACCATTTTTGCTTGCTGCTGTTGTAACTTAAAACGTCTGGTGATTTTCTTAAAAAGTTTGTCTTTTGGAGAGTTTCGAATAGTTCCACTTCCTGGAGTCACTCCTAAGGACTGCATGTGAATATTGTAGATGCGAATGGTGTCCTTTTTGTATAAAATATCTGAATATGCACCATTATTTACAGTTTCTGGAAAACAAATCAAATCTGATTTGATGATTGGGTACTTCGAAAAAATACCCAACAAGACCTTCCCATCCATATAGATATACTCCAGATATTGATATGGATAGTCACTTAGATATTCCTTTTTCCTTTGATAGTCAGGTTCCTGAAAACAAATAATATCAGGGTTCTCTTTTTCAACAAAAGCTTTAGTGTCCTCAAAAATATTAGGGTTATCCAGTTCTCCCAATTTATTGAAACCTCTGACATTATAACTCATAACACTAAGATCTTCCTCAAGTATTTCTTCTTCGTAAAATTTAAATTTTAAGAAAGTCCCAAGGGAAAAATAACCAAAGACCAATACAACAAGTGAAAGCCATAGCTGTCTTCTTCTTTTCATCATCCAGTACAAAAGAAATAGGAAATTAATCAGCACCAAAAGAGGAACTGCTAAACTCAAAAAAGACAAAAAAGAAAACTCTTCGCTTGAAATATGAGGTACTGCGCAAGCAATAAGAAGTACTAGTGAAACTATTATATTTAAAAAATACAATAGCCTGTCAAATATTGATAATCGCTTCACTTTTAGTCTTCTTTACCAGCTTTGAATAAAAAATCCTTTTCAGCTTTTGAAAGACTTTCGTATCCTGATTTACTTATCTTATCAAGTATAGTATCGATTTGGCGTTGTTGACTATCTTTGTCTCGTTTG
Source organism: uncultured Flavobacteriaceae bacterium (assembly GCA_947500435.1). Classification (GTDB taxonomy): domain Bacteria; phylum Bacteroidota; class Bacteroidia; order Flavobacteriales; family Flavobacteriaceae; genus Maribacter_C. Next base: position 100,637 of record CANMRV010000005.1, on the reverse strand, counting down.
ACCTTCGACTGTTTAACCGAAGCTTTATTCTTATATACGGTTTTCATTGAAGCCTTCTTTCCTTTGGGTTTAAAAAGATTAGCCAGTCCATCTAAAAACTTCGAAAAGCCAGCTCCAATATCTCGTCCTTGCATCAATTGCCTTGCATACATATAGCCCAAAAATGCCCCGCCGAGATGGGCGACACGCCCTCCAAAATTAAATCCCCCATTGCTAATTTGAATCAAATCAACCAGCACAACGAATAACCCAACTTGCCAAAGTTTTACATTGAAAAATATAATACGTACTTCTTGATTGGGAATATAAGTGCATACGAAAATCAATACCGCCATTACACCTGCAGATGCTCCTAGAAGTACAGAATTACTTTGTAGAAATAATACGTCGGTAAGCAAAAAGAACATACCGCCAAGCATAATTCCCAAAAAGTAGATATTTATAAAACGTTTATTGTCGAATAAATTAAGAAGTATCCTACCCGAAATAAAAAGTACATACATATTCCAAAGAAGGTGTAAAATACCACTATGTAAAAAACCATAAGTTACAAGCGACCAAGGCTGTGCCAGAAAACGATTGATAGAGGCAGGCAAAACGAACCAACCCTCAAGGGTAGGCAAAACTAAATTAGTCAACAAACCAACCACTATAAAAACAGCAATATTAATAGCTATTAGCTTCTCAGCGATGCTTAGTCGTGCGTATTGATATCTTATTCCTCCTGTCGCCATGTTAATTCCAACGGTTTTTATTGAATGAATTCTTTTTCCAGTACCACATGACAATAAACCCAATTACAGCGCCTCCAACATGAGCCATATAGGCCGTATTACTCGGACTAAAAAATGATTGTCCCGTTACAGCGGAAATAACATCTAAAAGAATAATGCCTGGGATAAAATATTTTGCTTTTATCGGTATTGGCAAAAATATCAACATCAACTCTGCATTAGGATTCATCAACCCAAAAGCCGCCAAGATACCCATAATACAGCCCGAAGCTCCTACCATGGAGGCATTATAAATGGGAAATACTTCTTGTAAATTATATAGTTGGGTTTGGTTCAACCCTTGAATAGTTTGATTCGAAGTCAGCATTTGAACAATTTGATCTCCTGTCAATCCAGAGTTTACCAACTCCGTGTACATAGGCAAGTAGTTGAAATAGTAATACCCCACTTGAAAAAGTGCAGCGCCTAATCCCGCAGAAAAATAAATGAACAAAAATTTATTCTTTCCTAAATATTGCTCAACTGGACCTCCAAACATCCATAAGGCGAACATATTAAAACCAATATGAGCGATTCCCCCATGCATAAACATATGGGTAAATACTTGCCAAAACTGAAAATTTTCATTTTTAGGAAACCATAAAGAGAACCATTCGTACATCATATCACCGTACAAAGATGTTGCAATAAAGAACAATACATTTACAATGAGCAAGTGTTTTACAGCCTCAGTTAGTCTATTCATCTATATAAATTTTCTATCAATATCATTTTCGCTAATTGTAACATACACGGGTTTATTAAACGGACTTACCAATGACTCCTTACAAGCAAACAAGTCATTCACCAGCCCAATTTGCGAGGCGCTTTCTAAAATCTCTCCTGTTTTAACCGACAGGGTCTTGGCCAGTGTTTTAGCCAAAATATCTGTTTGAGAAAAACTATCACCGGAGACTTCCATCTGGCAATCGGAAATTAATTGATCGAGCACCATACCTACCTCACTCTCCGAAACTAAAACGGGTACGCCTTTTACTTCTACCGTTTCCGTATCCATCTTACCAAAAATAAAACCAATGGTATTCAGGCTTTCTTTGATTTCCTCTAAAATTACTCGATCGGCCGATGAAAAAGAAAGTGACAATGGAAATAACAATTGCTGACTTACGGCTTCTTTAATCGTAATATTCTTTAAAAATTTCTCATATAAAACACGTTGATGTGCTCGACTTTGATCGATTACAATCATACCTGACTTAATCGTGGTAACAATATATTTTCTGCGCAGTTGAAAAGTTGTAGTAGTTGAATCTAAAGATTCTTTTTGTTCATCAAATACAGAGCCTGTTATGGTATCTGATTCAAACTGCATGCTACTAAAAGCAACCTCTTTCCCAATTTCTGACTCTAAACCTGTATATAGGCCCTCCCATGATTGACTTCCAGAATTACTTTCTTTTCGATACCCCGATTTCCCTTTTGATATTGTACTTTCTTGAAATGGATTAAAACCTGCGTCAACAGTAACTCTTGGTAATTCAGCCTCCTTGTTTTTATAAGCATAAGGCGTCTCTAAATTTTGATCTTGTTCAAAATCTAAGGCGGGAACTACATTAAATTGGCCCAAACTATGTTTGACAGTAGATCGCAAAATAGCATAGAGGGTATGCTCGTCGTCAAATTTGACTTCCGTCTTTGTTGGGTGGATATTAATATCAATAGAGGCGGGATCAACTTCCAAATACAAAAAATAACCCGGATAGGTATCTGTCTTTATAACACCCTCAAATGCCGAAACCACAGCGTGATGTAAATACGGACTCTTGATAAACCGATTATTTACAAAGAAAAATTGTTCTCCCCTACTCTTCTTTGCAAATTCGGGTTTATTGATAAATCCTGAGATTTTGACTACTTGTGTTTCTTCGACAACTGGAACTAATTTCTGATTCGTTTTCTTTCCAAAAATATTCACGATGCGTTGGCGCTGATTACTTTTAGGAAGGTTGAACATTTCACCTCCATTATTATGAAAATGAAAATCAATATTTGGATGCGCTAAAGCAACCCTGTGAAATTCATCCGTAATATGGCGAAGTTCTACCTGATTTGATTTTAAAAAATTCCGTCGCGCTGGGATATTAAAGAATAGGTTTTTAACAGCCATTGATGTTCCTTTTGCCGCCGCAGTAAGTTCTTGCGAAACAATCTTACTACCCTCTATCTTCAGAACAGTGCCCAACTCATCACCATCGGGCTTTGTTTGCATTTCCACATGTGCAATGGCGGCTATAGAAGCCAAGGCTTCTCCTCGAAATCCCTTTGTGTTCAAATTAAATAGGTCTTCTGCTTTCTGAATTTTGGAAGTCGCATGCCGTTCAAAACTTAATCGTGCATCAGTGACGCTCATTCCTAAACCATCGTCAACTACCTGAATAAGGGCTTTACCTCCGTCACGCACAATCAACATAATGTTATTGGCCCCGGCATCTATTGCATTTTCAAGAAGTTCTTTTACAACCGAAGCCGGTCGTTGTACAACCTCACCTGCTGCTATTTGATTGGCAACATGGTCTGGCAGAAGTTTAATGATATCTGCCATCAGCTGGAAAAGAATATAGAAAGATCGAAATCGATGATATAGAGAAAAATAAGTACCAAAATGGAAATAATAATAAGTAATCGGATGCGTATGTTCCGGTCTCCTTGTCTTCGAGAGTCTTCAAGAACATTATTAAATTTGTTCTTCAAACCTCTATTTGAACCGGCCGTAGTTCTAAACTGATCAAATTTGTATTCAATTTTAAACGGATTACCTTCTTTATCACTTTTATAATAGCGTGGTTGGTAATCAAAGCTTTTGGCGCGGCCTAATTTTGTGAATTTGCTTAAAAATCCCATAGTATCAAAGTTACTTAAAATCAAAAAAAATGCTGTAGTTCTTCTGCCAAAAATTGTTAACAGAATTGAATAAGCTAAAACTCATCCCGATAGCTATCATGACAAGTGCAAATACAGTACCAAATTTCAAAACAATTTAGAGCATAGAAATACATTACAATGTTCTCTCTCGAATTGCTTTTACAATGCGGTCTAAGCCTTGTTGAAGACGAGCTCTAGGGCAAGCCAAGTTCAAACGGAAATGGCCAGCTCCGTTTGCAACGAACATATTGTCACCCTCCAAAAGCACTCCAGCCTTATTTGCAAAAAACAAAGTCAGGTTTTCTTCATCAGGCAAATAAGCACCGACATTAACCCAGGCGAGATAAGTTGCTTCCGGAGTCTTAAAAATGGCTTTGGGTAAATGTTCAGATAAGTAGTGTTTTAAAAAATCAAAATTTCCATCTAAATATTCCTTTAATCCGGATAGCCATTCATGTCCATTAGAATAAGCAGCCTGAGCGGCAGCGATACTTAAAGGGTTATCTATTGGGATTTCCTTTTTTTTCCAAAGAGCCCGCAATTCATTATTGGAAATAATAATATTAGCAATCATAAAACCTGCCATATTAAAGGTTTTACTAGGTGCCATACAAGTGATTATTTGATTGCTTTCAGGAAAAAGTCGCGCCAAAGGGGTAAATGTTTTTCCTGTACGTAAAAGGTCACAATGAATTTCATCAGAAATAATCATTACATTATTTTCCAAACATATTTCTCCCAATCGAAGAAGCTCATCAGGCGTCCAGACTCGCCCTGTGGGGTTATGTGGATTGCAAAAAATAGTCAGAGTTACTTTTTCGTCTTCCGTTTTTCTTCTAAAATCTTCAAAATCTATGGTATAATTCCCGTTGTCATTAATCAAATCAGAAGTTACCAATTCTCGATTTCCACCCTCTGTCGCTAGTTTAAAAAAAGCATACGAAGGAGTCATGATGAGCACTTTCTCATCAGGAGCACAAATATACTTGACTAAGGAAAATAGTGCGGGAATTACTCCATGTGAAGTAACCAAGTGGTTCGTATTGAACTGCCAATCATAATATTGTTTTGACCAGTTTAAAAAAGTTTGCTTATAGTTAGGGTCAAATATCTGAGAGTACCCGAAAATGCCATGTTTCGCTCTCTCTTTTACAGCTTGTGTCACGGCTGGGGGTGACTTAAATTCCATATCGGCAATCCACATCGGAATCAAATCTTCATCGGCATAATCAGAATCAAAGGCATCGCTTCCTCCAAAGAGATAATTGCGATAGCCATCAAGACTCATCGCATTAGTATTTCGGCGATCTATGATTTCATCAAAATTGTATTTCATACTCCGTATATATACACGGAAAAATACATTTTAAAATTGAATTGAAAGCAAAAGAAGGTTTGAATTTTAAGCTCCGAGAGTCGCCATTTTGATAGCCGCAATAGCCGCTTCTGTGCCTTTATTGCCATGTTTGCCACCACTGCGCTCTTGAGCCTGCTCTAAGGTGTTATCTGTGAGAACACAAAAAATTACGGGAGTATCAAATTGAACATTCAAATCTTTGATACCTTGGGCAGTTGCGCTACACACAAAGTCAAAGTGTTTCGTTTCACCTTGAATAACGCTTCCTATCGCAATAACAGCATCAACATTGGTATCTGTTATCATTTTTTTGCATCCGTAGGTCAACTCAAAACTTCCTGGAACATCCCAACGGATAACGTTTTCTGAAGTAGCACCACAATCAAGCAATGCTTCTAAAGCTCCTGTAAAGAGTCCTTCAGTAATTTCAGAATTCCATTCAGAAACAACAATCCCAAACCGAAGGTCTTTCGAGTTTGGGATTGTTGTTTTATCGTAAACCGATAAGTTTTTATTTGCCGTGGCCATTATTTTCCACTTTTAGCCATTCCGATAAATGCATCAATACTTTGTGCCTCATCAGATTTTGAAAACTCGTCTTTAATTCTTTGAAAATATCCTAGGGCCTTATCATTTTGATTTAATTCCAAAGCTGTAATTCCTGCTTTATACAAAAATTTGGGGGTTGTAAACTCATTGACATTATGATTAAGTGCCTGCTCATAATAACCTAAGGCATCAGCTGCTTGACCTAGTTGCATAAACGCGTCACCAAGTCCGCCTTTAGACAAAGCACCTAAAACAGCATCGTCAGAAGAGAAATCCTCTAAATAGTCAATAGCCTCTTGGTACTGGTTCATATTCAAATAAGCCATTCCGGCAGAATAATTGGCAAGGTTTGCTGCTTTTGTTCCACTGTATTCGTCTATAATATCTAAGAATCCGTATTTTCCTTCAGCACCGTTCAAGGCCATATTAAAGAGAGAATCTTTCTCCGTAGCGCTATTGACGGCTTGATCAAAGTATTGCTGCGGATAATACATTTCGTTTGCCGCACTTTCTTCCTTAGGTGCTTGAACGAACTGATTGTATGCCAAATAACCTAAAACGCCAACTGCAATAACACCAATAACTCCAAGAATATAATTTTGGTTCTTCGCAACCCACTCTTCACTTCGTGAGGCGCTCTCATCTAAGGTGCTAAATACCTCAGCCGTTGTGCTCTCCTGCTCATCGAACTGTTGCCTTTCCTCTTTATTTTTAGGTTTAAAACCTCTCTTTTTATATGTTGCCATCAGAATTTTTATTGGTCGCGCAAAAATAAAGTTTTTATTGAAATCGAGAGCCGTATTTATTCGTTATTTTTCGATAATTTGCATCTTCTTAGGCTACTCGAATCAAAAATACTTCGACACACAGAATGCTTCTAAAGAATTTATCACTTCTTAATTATAAGAATTTTGAATCAAAAAATTTTGATTTCGATAGTAAAATCAACTGTTTCGTGGGGCAGAACGGTATTGGAAAAACAAATATCTTAGATGCCATTTATCACCTTTCACTCGGTAAAAGTTATTTCAACCCTATAGCAACACAAAACATTCGGCATACAACCGATTTCTTTGTAATCGAAGGAACATTTGAAAAAGAAGAACGTGAAGAAAAAGTTGTTTGTAGCCTCAAACGTGGTGCAAAAAAAATTATAAAAAGGAATGCAAAAGCATACGAACGCCTATCTGACCATATTGGTTTGTTGCCTTTGGTAATTATCTCTCCTGCCGATAGAGATCTTATTGTAGAAGGCAGTGATACAAGAAGAAAATTTATGGATGGCGTCATTTCTCAATCCGACAAAGCCTATTTGCAAAATCTTATCAAATATAATAAGGTGCTGTCTCAACGGAATTCCCTTCTAAAATACTTCGCTGCGAATCAAACTTTCGATGCCACCACCCTATCTGTTTACAATGAGCAATTGGTGGAATACGGAACACCGATTTACGAAAAAAGAAAGGAATTTTTAGAAACTTTTATTCCCATTTTCAAAGAGCAATATGGTATTATTTCTGGGGATAACGAGTTAGTTTCCCTGACTTATGAATCAAAACTTACCAATACAGATTTTCTAAGTTTACTAGAAAAAAACATTGACCGCGATAAAGCGCTTCAATATACAAGCGTGGGTATTCATAAAGACGATTTAAGCTTTAAAATAACGGATTATCCCATTAAGAAGTTTGGTAGTCAGGGGCAGCAAAAATCCTTTTTAATAGCGTTGAAATTTGCACAATTTCATTTTATGAAAGCATTGGCAAAGACTACTCCCATTCTCTTGTTAGATGATATTTTTGATAAATTGGATGAGAATCGTGTAAGTTATATCATCGCTTTGGTAGATAATGAGAATTTTGGACAAATCTTTATCAGCGACACCCACCCTGAACGAACAGAAAATGTGGTAAAAAACATTCATCAGTCTTATAAAATCTTTAAATTATAATATGAGGTATTTCATCTACATATTTTCTTTTTCAATGTTCTTCGGATGTACCACCCAAGTATCCAAAGAAGATATTACAAATCTCAACGGGTATTGGGAAATCGAACAAGTTACTTTTCCAGATGGGGAGACCAAAGAATTTACTGTAAATCCCACCGTAGATTATATTGAACTGGATGGGTCGAAAGGTTTCCGAAAAAAAATGCAACCCAAATTCGACGGAAGCTTTACAACTTCGAATGATGCTGAACCGTTTCAAATTGTAGAAGATAAAGGACAATTCAATTTTCAATATAAAAATGAAATGAGTGAATGGTCGGAAGAAATAAAATCGATTTCAAAAGATAGATTTTCAGTTATAAATCAAGATACCTTGACCTACACCTATAAGCGTTTTGAACCCATTAAATTAGAAAAATAATGGCGAAACGAAGAAATGACAACCTTAATATGGGTGAAGCCTTGAATGAGTTTATAAAAGCTAATAAGCTTGAGAAAGGTATTGACAAGGTGAATGCAAAAGAAGCATGGGCAAGTCTTATGGGTAATGGCGTCAACAACTATACTACCGCAGTGGAACTTCGCAACGAAACCTTATTTGTTTCTCTTTCTTCCTCTGTGCTTCGTGAAGAATTAAGTCTTGGAAAATCAAAAATCATTGCCATGTTAAATGAAGAATTGGGCAAGGAATTGGTGAAGAAACTAGTTTTGCGGTAACAAAAAACCCAACAAGTAAAACTTATTGGGTTTCTTCAGTATATAAATTGCTAGTCTAGTAAATCTCTCTACCTGAAAAGTGAAATGCACCTTCAATAGTTGCATTCTCATCACTATCAGAACCGTGAACAGCATTTTCGCCAATACTAGTTGCATATAATTTACGAATCGTTCCTTCAGCTGCTTCTGAAGGATTCGTAGCGCCAATTAAGGCACGAAAATCTTCAACTGCATTATCTTTTTCCAAAATTGCAGATACAATAGGTCCTCTAGTCATAAATTCAACCAATTCTCCGAAGAAAGGGCGTTCATTGTGAACTGCATAAAACTCTTGTGCATCTCTTTTGCTCAATTGCGTATACTTCATAGCTACAATCTTAAAGCCAGCAGAGGTGATTTTATCCAAAATTCCACCAATATGTCCGTTTTCAACAGCATCAGGCTTAATCATTGTAAAAGTTCTATTTGTCGTCATGTTTCAAAATTTTGTGCAAAAATACAGTTTATTTGAGAATCAGCAAGTATTAATAAGACTCTCTTAACTCTCCTAAAACAGTTCCGCCGTCGCCTAACATTTTGAATACGACTTCTTTTTTACTAAAATCGAACTCCAAGATTCCGAAGCTTTCGGTACTCACTACTTCTCCCACTCTATAAGGATTTCGATCACCACTAAATTTTGAATAGGCATGAGTTAAGCCACTACTTGTGAAATCAATCAGCGGATATGTCATGCCTTCAACCTTTGTTTTTGAAAACTCTGAAATATGTCTATCCCCTGAGAGGATTACCACACCTTTCGCATTTGAAGAAGCAATCATTGCTTTTAACTTATCCACTTCATGGGGGAAATTTCCCCAACATTCGAAGCCGTGTTCGTTGGATAAAAATTGAACGCTACTCACAATGATATTAAAATCAGCTTTAGAACTTGAAAGTGTTTCATTTAGCCATTTCCACTGGGTTTCTCCTAAAACTGTCCCATCTCCGTATTGGTTTGGTTTATTTCGTTTTTTGGTTTTAGTATCCTTCGTCAAGCCAGTTCTGAAATATCTAGTGTCTAAAACTATTACCTTGAGATTTCCTGAGGGCAAATTATAGTTATGTTCGGCATAGACACCTTCCCGTTTTCTTCTAGGGCTATCTTTTGGAACATCTAAGAAGTCCAATAGTTCCTGTTGACTTTCCCGTTTCGCGGAAAACTCAACTCCACCATCGTTTAATCCGTAGTCATGATCATCCCAAGAACCGATAATTGGAACTTTACTTTTCATACTTTTATAACCAGCCACATCATTTTGCGCATTATAGACATTACGTAATTCCGTCATATCATCGGTATCAGCATAAACAATATCACCACCCCATATCCATACATCCGGGTTTTCGGCTTCAATATCATCCCACAATACATTAGGTAAATCATGTTTGTTACACGAGCCAAAAGCGATGGTGAAATCTGATTTTTCAGTATGGTTTGAAACGGGCGCTTTTTGAGTTTTACATCCGAAGAAAAATAAAACACCTAAAAACGGAACTAATTTTGACATCATTATTCGTGTTGGTTTATCGAACAAAAATAGCGTTTTAGGGTTTACCTCTGTGTTATATTATTGTATCTTTGCGCGCATGAATTCAGCCAATATTAAAGCGGTAGCAGAGCTGCTTTCAGTACCGCAGAAAATTGTCATTATACCTCATAAGAATCCCGATGGCGACGCAATTGGCTCCACACTTGCTTTATGGCACTATCTTCAAAACCGAGATCAAGAATCAATTATTGTCTCTCCGAATGACTATCCTAAGTTTTTGAAATGGATGCCAGGTAATGAGCATATTTTGAATTTTGAAACTAAAAATTCACAGGCACTTGCTGCGATTCGAGAAGCAACGCTAATTTTTACTTTGGATTTTAATCACTTTGGAAGAACGGGACAATTGGAACCTATTTTGGAAGCATCTGATGCCACGTTCATAATGATTGATCATCATCAAGCTCCGTCTAATTATGCAGAAGTAACCTATTCAGATGTTGCTATGAGCTCCACGTGTGAAATGGTGTATAATTTCATTGAGTTTTTAGGTCATACAGATACGATTACCCCAGAGATGGCAAATTGTATCTACACAGGAATCATGACTGACACGGGTTCGTTCAAATTCTCATCGACTACAAGTCGAACACACCATATTGTAGCTGATTTAATTGATAAGGGAGCAAAAAACACGGAAATACACAATAGAATTTACGATACCAATTCACCTAGTAGGCTACATTTACTAGGCTGCGCCCTAAAGAACATGGTGATTTTAGAGGAGTATCGAACAGCTTACATCACTTTGAGTCAAGAAGAGTTAGATACCTATAACTTCAAAAAAGGAGACACCGAAGGTTTTGTGAATTACGGACTCACTTTGGAAGGTATTCGGTTTGCTGTTATTTTTATAGAAAATAAAGAAGAAGGAATTATTAAAATTTCTTTCCGGTCGGAAGGAGACTTTTCCGTCAATCAATTTGCTCGAAAGCATTTTAATGGTGGAGGTCATGACAATGCTGCTGGAGGGCGAAGTGAGGTATCCATAGAAGAAACCACTGCATTTTTTGTCGCTCTTCTAGACGACTATAAAGAGAATTTGAACGCATGAGAAATTTAATCTGCATCCTACTATTGGTAGGCCTTGTTAGTTGTGAAGGTCCTGTGCCACGTCATCCCATAAAAAGGAAAACTGGCAGCTCTATTGAGGCATCTATAGAACGTAGCAAAAAACTGCTGGCGCTTGAAGAATCAATTATGAAACAGGTCATAGCCAAAGATTCTGCAAACACATATCTACAAAGTGACACCGGATCATGGTATTATTACAATAAGAAAAATGAAGTCGGAACGTACACTCCGCAACCGGACGACTTGGTAACATTGACCTATAATATCTTAAGTCTTTCAAATGATACCTTATATAAGATGGAAGACATTGGAATCTTAAAGTACAAGGTAGATAAACAGGAACTATTCCCAGGTCTTCGAAATAGTGTGAAATTGTTAAAAGAAAATGAAACTGCGACCTTTTTATTTCCATCTTCACTAGCGTATGGATACCCTGGTGATGGTGATAAAGTAGGAATTAATATGCCCCTAAAATCAACTATAGCCGTTTTGAAAATTGAAAAAGACAGCCTTTAAAAAATTAAATTATTTAAAATACCATTCATGAAAAAAGCATTTATACTAGTACTGAGTGTCTCAATGGCGCTTTCAAGCTGCAAATCAAGTAAATACCCTGATTTAGGGGACGGTCTGTACGCCGATATCCAAACCACAAAAGGTGATATTGTAGTGAAATTGGAATATGGAAAAACTCCGGTTACAGTAGCAAATTTCATTTCTTTAGCTGAGGGGACCAATACCTTCGTAGCCGAAGAGCATAAGGATAAGAAATTCTACGATGGCCTTATCTTTCATAGGGTTATGAAAGATTTCATGATTCAAGGCGGTGATCCTCTTGGATCAGGATTGGGAAATCCCGGATACAGATTTATAGATGAGTTTAATGACTCCTTGGTTCATGATAGAAAGGGAATACTTTCTATGGCAAATGGTGGCCCTAATTCAAACGGAAGTCAGTTTTTCATAACACATAAGGCTACACCTTGGTTAAATAATAGACATAGCGTTTTTGGTGAAGTTGTATCGGGCATGCCTATTGTTGATTCTATTGCCAACGTTACAGTAGCTGCTGGAAATAAACCAGTTGAAGTGGTAAAAATGAATACCATTGAAATCATTCGTAATGGAAAAGAAGCCAAAAACTTTGATGCCGTGGCCGTCATGACCGATTACTTTGACAAAGAGGGAGAACGTTTAGCCGCCTTGGAAGCTGAGAAAAAGGCGAAAATGGAAGCTGTAATAAAGATAAAAGAAGCTTTTGTGGCTGATTTAGCATCGCAAAAAGGAAAGGCAAAAGCATATCCTTCCGGATTGAAAATTTTGACCTTAAAAGAAGGAACTGGCGAAAAGCCAAGATTAGGTTCCAAAGTTTTAGTAAAGTACGCTGGTTACTTAGAAAATGGAACACTCTTCGATGGTAATTACAAAGAGGTTGCTGAACAGTACGGAGTATTTGATTGGAATAAAGAGCAAGCGGGAGGTTATGGCCCCACTCCAATGGATTATAGTCCTGATTCACCCCTAGTACCAGGATTTAGAGAAGGATTGCTCACAATGAAAGTTGGCGATAAGCTCCGTTTATTTTTTCCGGCTCATTTAGGATGGGGCGATCGTGGATCGGGACCGATACCACCTAGTTCAGATATCGTATTTGATCTCGAGATTACCGGTATAGCTCAGTAGAAATAAAAAATCCCGCCAAATGGCGGGATTTTTTATTTACCCACCATCCTAAAACAATTTGTATTTTTAATCCGTTATACAAGAAAAATCCTCCACGCTATGAGAAGAACCTTTATCCATCTAATATTGGGTTGCCTTTTATTATCAAGCACATCATGTAGTTCTTCTTCCAATGAACCTGTTATAGAAGAAATTGCAGAAGATCAAACTCCCAAAGAAGAAGAAGCCGAGAATACAGATACTACAACTTCAATAGTGGACATTCATGGTCAACTTAGGGTCTCTGGAAAAAACCTTGTTGATAAAGATGGAAACATAGTTCAATTGAGAGGTATGTCGTTATCTTGGACCAATTGGTGGCCGCAGTTTTATACCAAAGAGGTCGTGCAATGGTTGAAAAAAGATTTTAAAGCTACCATCGTCAGAGCTTCTATGGGAATTGAAGACCCAGGAGGGTATTTAGAAAATAAAGCAAGTCAAAAAGTGCTTATTTTTACGGTCATCGATGCCGCAATTGAGGCAGGACTTTACGTCGTGGTTGATTGGCATAGTCACCATGCTGAAGACAGTGTAGAGGAAGCTAAAAATTTCTTTACTGAAGTGGCTCAGAAATATGGGGACAAGCCTAACATTATTTACGAGACCTATAACGAACCGCTTGACACACCATCTTGGAATGATGTTATCAAACCCTATCACGAAGCTGTAATTGCCGAAATACGGAAATATGATCCGGATAATGTAGTCATCGCGGGCACTCGAACTTGGTCACAACGCGTAGATGAAGTAATCGGCAACCAGATTGCCGATGATAATGTGATGTATACGTTACATTATTATGCTTCCTCACACAAACAAGAACTTCGCGATTTAGCAAAAACCGCTATTGACGCAGGCATTCCTATTTTCGTTACCGAACATGGTGTAACTGAGTATACCGGTGACGGATTCATTGACGCTGTTGAGGCCAATACTTGGTGGGATTTTCTAGACGAAAACAATATATCATGGCTCAACTGGTCCATAGCAGATAAAGAAGAAAGCTCGGCTGCTGTAAAACCTGGTGCTAGTGGCATTGGTGAATGGCCGGATAGCATGCTTACCCAATCAGGTCTTATGGTAAGAGAAGAACTTAGAGAGAAAAACCCTAATTAATTATTGGGGAGTCCAAAAACATTCTAAAAAAAGTAAAAAATTAATTCTAGGCATTGTTTTTTTCTGGAATATCCTCCAAAATAGCCAGCAAATACTTCCAAAACTTCTGAACTGAAGAAATCTGTACCCGTTCATCAGGAGAATGGGCACCGTGAATCGTTGGACCAAAGCTAATCATATCCATATCAGGATAATTCTGTCCGAGAATTCCACATTCTAGTCCGGCATGACAAGCAACAACTCTTGGTTTTTCATTAAATAAATCCTCGTATTTTGTTTTGAGCACTTTGAGAATATCAGAATCAGGATTCGGATTCCAACCTGGATAGCTTCCGCCAAAGGTTACTACACAACCCGCAAGTTCGAAGGTAGCTCGTAAGGATTCTGCCAAATCCATTTTGGCAGAATTAACGGACGAACGTGTTAAACATCCTATTTTAATCTTTCCATCTTTCACCAAAACTCGCGCTACATTATTTGAAGTTTCCACCAAATCAGGAATAGAGGCACTCATTGCATATACACCATTATGTGCTGCATAAATCCCTTTGAGTAGTTCTTCCTGGGCATCGCTATCCATAACCTTGCTAGGATTATTGGTTGGCGTTAAAGTGATTTCAAGATTTTTTTCAGTTATCCGAAGCTCATTTTTGATTACCGTTGCGAGAATTTTGAAATTGTCTTCAAACTTTCGTTTTTGAAATTCATCGATAATCACGGCAGCGTTACTTTCTCTTGGTATTGCATTCCTCAAACTTCCCCCGTCAATAGTGGCCACTTGAATATGATACTTTGCCATATTGAAGTGTAGAATACGATTCATAATCTTGTTTGCATTGCCTAGTCCTTTATTTATGTCCATTCCGCTATGCCCGCCATTCAATCCTTTAACAGAAATGGCATAGGCAATGAACCCTGGTGGGATATCTCTCTGCTTGTAATTTTTTTCTGCCGTCACATCAATTCCCCCGGCACAACCAATATCGATTTCATCATCTTCCTCAGTGTCGAGATTCAAGAGAATTTCTCCTTTCAAAACGCCACCTTGTAAACCCATTGCTCCGGTCATTCCGGTTTCTTCATCTATTGTAAACAAAGCTTCTATCGGCGGATGAGGAATATCCGTACTTTCCAACAAAGCCATTATAGCTGCAACTCCCATTCCATTGTCAGCACCAAGTGTAGTGCCCTTGGCTTTCACCCAATCACCGTCAACAAACATATCAATCCCTTGGGTATCAAAATCAAAAACGGTATCATTATTCTTTTGATGCACCATATCTAAATGCGACTGCAAGGTCACGCATTTGCGATTTTCCAGACCTGAAGTTGCCGGTTTTCTGACAATAACATTCCCAACTTCATCAGTAAATGTTTCTAGGTTTAGGGATTTGCCAAAATCTATCATAAATTGGATAACCCGTTCTTCCTTTTTAGAAGGTCTCGGGACAGCATTCAAATCCGCAAACTTATTCCAAACAACTTGAGGCGCTAAGGCGCGTAATTCGCTACTCATAGAAATGGTTAATTTTTCCTAAAAATACGGACTCAAAAATTGCCATCGCACATAAAAGATTAATTTTGGACGAATTGCAAGTGATGTATGCATCTCATCCCGTTTGCAGTCGGTAAAACCAAACGAATTAGACCCGATTAGGTATTCGACTGCGCTCTGAAGGATATCAGACTTATGAAAAACAAACTCAGAAACACCATAGCTCTTAGTCTTATTCCTCAAATCATTCTGGTAAAATGGCTAGCAGGGCATCCGGATTGGGTAGAAAGCTATTATAGCAATGGAATTTATCCTTGGGTAAGTCAATTTTTTAGAAGCTTATTCGGATGGATTCCCTTTTCCATCGGAGAAATCATTTATACCTTATTAATCGTTCTAGTCTTTCGGTATATCATACGCAATCGAAGAAAAATCAAAACAAAACCCCTTGTTTTTTTACGGGACAATATCATGGTGCTTGCCGTTTTCTACTTTACTTTTCATATCGTTTGGGGTCTCAATTATTACCGTCAGCCCCTTTCAGAAACATTGAAAATTCAAGAAAAGGCGGAGTATAATGATATAAGAAATTTGGCTGCACAATTGATTCATAAAACAAACCGTCTTCAGGTAATTATTACAGACGATAGTACGGCAATGGTAAATGTACCCTACGACCGCAACGAAATTTTCAAACGAACCATCGCCGGCTATAATAACTTAGATAATCAAATGCCCTTTTTAGAGTACCGTCGGCCCAGCGTTAAAAAATCAATGTTCAGTATCATGTCAAGTTATATGGGTATTGGGGGATATTTGAATCCGTTTACGAACGAAGCACAAGTGAATAAAAAAACACCCGTTTTTAGATTTCCAGTTGTGGCGGCCCATGAAATCGGACACCAAATTGGTTATTCTGCAGAAAACGAAACGAATCTGATTGGTTATATGGTCACAGCGGAAAACGAGGATATTTATTTTCAGTATTCCGCTTCAGCTTATGCCCTAGCCTATTGCCTGAGCGCCTTACACGCCACAGATGAAAAAGAGTTTGAAAGACTTTATGCGAACATCAATGAAGGTGTAAAGAAAAACTATCGCGAACTTCAAGATTTTCATGAGGATTACAAGAATCCATTTGAACCCATTTTCAAATCTGTATTCAGTACATTCTTAAAAGCTAACAATCAAGCCGATGGAGTTCAAAGCTATAGTCGGGTGGTGCACTTGTTGGTGGGGTATCATGAGAAGCATCCTCTTTAAAAAAGTTCAAGTTCAAGCTCAAAATTCAAGTTCAAAACCCTTCTAGCTTGAACTTGTACTTGATACTTGCGCTTGAACTTTTGGAGAGTGTTAAAAATCCAAAACCCTCTTCGTAAATCCCCTGACTTCCCTTACATTTAGAAAGACTAATTAATCAACTATTCTGATATGAAAATGAAACTACTCGCCCTCGCCTTTCTTTGGTGTGGCAGCACTTTGTTTGCGCAGGATTACTTTCCTGAAAACGACGGTGTAAAATCAAAAAACAACAACTATACGGCCTTTACTAATGCTAAGATTTATGTAACTCCCACTCAAGTAATCGATGGAGGTACTTTGCTTATTCAAAACGGAAAAGTAAAACAGGTGGGGAAATCGATGACGATTCCTAAGAATTCTGTGGTTATAGATGTAAAGGGACATTCCATTTATCCCTCATTTATTGATGTTTACTCCAAATTTGGAGTAGAACAACCAAAACGACCTTCTGGTGGTGGACGCGGCTCACAATATGATGCTGCACGACAAGGGTTTTACTGGAATGACCATATCATGCCTGAAAATGCTGCAATTGCAAAATTTAAATACGATGACAAAAAAGCAAAAGAATTGCGCGACGCCGGCTTCGGTGTTGTCAATTCACACATTCAAGATGGAATTGTTCGTGGTACTGGTGTACTTGTTGCTTTAAACGGAAACGGCGACGACTCCAACCGAATTCTTGATGATAAATCAGCACAATACCTTTCTTTCTCTCGTAGTGTTATTAAAAAGCAGTCCTACCCTACTTCGCTTATGGGCGCTATGGCGTTACTGCGTCAAATGTATTCTGATGCCAAATGGTACGCGGCTGGAAATTCAGACACTAAAGACCGCTCTTTGGAAGCCTTAAATGAAAACAAAGGCTTGGTTCAAATTTTTGAAGCCAAGGATAAAGGTCATGCTCTTCGTGCGGATAAAATTGGAGATGCTAACGGAATTCAATATGCCATCTTAGGCGGTGGGAATGAATATGAACGGATTGACGAAATCAAAGGAACGAATGCAAAGTTTATTCTTCCTATTAATTTTCCGGATGCCTATGATGTTTCGGACCCAATTGCCGCTTCTTATGTGAATTTAAAAGATATGCGGAAGTGGAATCAAGCTCCTGCAAATCCGAAGATTATGGCAGAAAACGGAATCCCTTTTTCGTTGACACTTTATGATTTAAAGTCTCCTTCAAAGTTCAAAGCGAATTTGATGAAGGCTATCAAATACGGACTTTCCAAAACAAAAGCATTGGAAGCTTTAACAACAGTCCCAGCATCCATTTTAGGTAAATCTGGAAGTGTTGGTTCACTTCAAGTAGGGCGTCAAGCAAATTTCTTGATTACTTCTGGAGATATTTTTGACAAAGGCACTACACTCTATGAAAATTGGGTACAGGGACGAAAAAATGTAGTCAACGATATGAGCCAAAAGGATATTCGTGGCAACTACGATTTATCCGCTGGTGGAATGACCTATAAGATGTCCATCACTGGGGAAGCAAGCAAACCTAAAATCGAAATCAAGCAAGACACCAACAAGCTGAACTCGAAACTCACTTATAAAAATGATTGGGTTGCCCTTTCTTTTGCTACGGATAAAGGGGAAAAGAATTACCGTATGTCAGGTTTGGTTTCGAAAGCTTCCGATAATCTCAAAGGGAAATTAATCCTCCCCAATGGAAATGAATCCACTTTTACAGCACTAAAAACGTCCGCTTTTTCTTCGGATAAAAAAGATGATAAAAAAGATGAAAGTGCTCCGGAAGTAATGCCAATAACATTTCCAAATTTAGCCTACGGTTTCAAAACACCGCCCAAGGCTGAAACGATATTATTTCAAAATGCTACAGTTTGGACAAGTGAAGATTCTGGAATTCTAGAAAATACAGATGTACTTGTTAAGGAAGGGAAGATTTCTAAAATCGGTCAAAACCTTTCCGCTGGTCGCGCTAAAGTGGTTGATGCTACGGGAAAACACCTTACTGCGGGAGTCATTGACGAGCATACGCACATAGCAGCATTGGCAATTAACGAAGCAGGGCACAATTCTACCGCTGAAGTGAAAATGGAAGATGTTGTGGATAATGAAGACATTGACATTTACCGTCAACTTGGTGGTGGTGTAACCTCAGCACAATTATTGCATGGTTCTGCAAATCCGATTGGTGGTCGTTCTGCCATTTTAAAATTAAAATGGGGCGAATCTCCTGAAAACATGATTTACAGTAATTCTCCTAAGTTTATCAAATTCGCTTTGGGTGAAAATGTAAAACAAAGTAACTGGCAGAGTTTTTCAAGATTCCCACAGACGCGTATGGGCGTTGAGCAGGTATTTATGAATTACTTTCAAAGAGGTAAGGAATATGATGATAAAAAGAAAAGTGGACAACCCTTTCGCTATGACGAAGAAATGGAAGTTGTTGCTGAAATCTTAAACGGTGAACGTTTTATCAGTTGTCACTCGTATGTGCAAAGTGAAATCAATATGATGATGAAAGTCGCAGAGCATTTTAACTTTAGAGTGAACACGTTCACGCATATTCTTGAAGGTTATAAAGTAGCCGATAAAATGGCGAAACACGGCGTTGGTGCTGGAACCTTCAGTGACTGGTGGGCCTACAAATACGAAGTTAATGATGCGATACCATATAACGCTTCAATCATGCAACGACAAGGGGTCACGGTTGCTATCAATAGTGACGATGGTGAAATGGCAAGACGCTTGAATCAAGAAGCTGCAAAAACAGTAAAGTATGGCGGAATGACCGAATTGGAAGCTTGGAAGATGGTAACTATCAATCCAGCCAAACTCTTGCATATTGATGATCGCGTGGGAAGCATCAAAGTAGGTAAAGATGCTGATTTGGTACTATGGACCGACCATCCACTATCCATTTATGCAAAAGCAGAGAAAACCTTAATTGAAGGAGCTACTTATTTTGATTTAGAAGAGGACAAACAGAATAGAGAAGCTATCAAAAAAGAACGCACGCAACTCATCAATATGATGCTGAAAGAAAAAGCAAGTGGTGGAAAAACGCAAGGTCCGAAAATGAGTAAGAAGGAACGAATGACCTGTGAAAGTTTGTAAGCTCTAAATGTTGAGCGCTAAATTTTAAGTTGAAAATTCTAAAAATTTCAAAATGAGAAAATTAAAAAATATATTACCAATCCTCCTCCTCACTTTCGGAGTAACCTGCTGGGCGCAACAGACTCCCGCTGATAAGCAAAAAGAAGCGATTACAATCACCGGTGCTACAGCACATATAGGCGATGGCACCACAATTGAGAATTGCACCATCGTTTTCGAAGGTGGAAAAATTACCGCTTTGGGTTCGGGAGAAACCACCCAAGGTACTGTTATAGATGCCTCTGGGAAACATGTCTATCCAGGCTTTATAGCTCCCGTAAAGGAGTTGGGTCTGATTGAGGTAAACGCAGTTCGTGCCAGTAATGATGCTGATGAAATTGGAGATATGATTCCACATGTACGGAGTTTGATTGCTTATAACGCGGAATCCAAAGTAGTGGAGAGTATGAGACCCAATGGAGTTTTGATGGCGCAAATTACTCCCAAAGGAGGTCGTATTTCTGGAACGTCTTCAATAGTACAATTTGATGCATGGAACTGGGAAGATGCTGCCGTAAAAGTAGATGACGGTATTCATTTAAACTGGCCTTCAAGTTTTAGAAGAGGTCGTTGGTGGTTAGGAGAACCAAGAGGTTTAAAACCAAACAAGGACTATCAAAAGCAAGTGACCGCAGTAGAAACTTTTCTTCAAAATTCCGCTGCCTATGGTGGTAATGCCGCAAAAGAGTTGAATCCTGCTTTTGCCGCTATGCAGGGAACTTTTGATGGAAGTCAAAAATTATACCTCTACGCAGATGGTGAAAAAGAAATCATAGACGGAATTACGCTAGCCAAAAATTCGGGTATAAAATCAGTCGTTTTAGTAGGAGGTTACCATGCGTATAAAGTGACGGACTTCCTTAAGGAAAATGATATTCCCGTATTGGTACAGTTTACACATAATACTCCAAATTTCGAGGATGATGATTATGATTTGCCGTACAAGCTACCTAAACTATTGTCCGATGCTGGACTATTAGTAGCCATCCAAAACGGAGAAGCGAGTAACTTTCAAACGAGAAACCTTCCTTTCTATGCCGGACAGGTTGTTGGTCAAGGATTAGCAAAAGAAAAGGCGGTTCAGATGATTACTGGCAATACTGCTAAAATCTTAGGCATTGATGACACCCATGGAACACTTGCTGTTGGTAAAAGTGCTACCCTATTTATTTCTGAAGGAGATGCTTTGGATATGCGAACAAACCAATTAAGTCATGCCTTTATTGATGGTAGAAACATTTCTTTAGAAACCCATCAAACTGAACTTTGGAAGAGGTATTCGGAGAAGTATGAAGGTGAATAATTACTAAAACAATATTAGATGTCCAAAAAGCTATTCCTATTTGTTGTTGCTTGTGCGAGTGTTCTAACCAGTGCTGCACAAACTGGAAAAAACCCTTCCTTTGAAGAAGTTATTTCATTGCAATCAAATTCCAATGCTGTAATTTCCCCAGACGGAAAACATGTCGTTTTTGAGAAACAATCCGTTGATTGGAAAGAAAACAAGTTTGATAGGGAGCTTTGGCTTTCTAAAAATGGGAATACACCCTTTCAACTGACTAATAACAAAGAGGGAAGTAGTAGAAATCCGAAATGGTCACCTAATGGTGAATGGATAGCTTTTTCTTCAAAGCGAGGAGAAAAAACACAGATTCATGTTATTCGAATGGCGGGCGGAGAAGCTTCTCAACTCACAAGTACCGAAAAGAATATTTCCAATTTTGAATGGTCTCCTGACGGGAACAAAATTGCTTTTCTTCAGTCCGAAGATAAATCAAAAGACGAGGAGAAAAGAAAGGATAAATTTGGGGGTTTTGCTGTTGAGGATGCCGAGTTTAGTTTGAATCAAATCTGGGTGCTAGATTTTAACCCTGCCAAACTCAATCGTCTTCCCTTACCAGAACAGCTCAAGGATTCTCTCTTCAAAAAGGAACATGAAGCCAAACCGCTGATTGATAGTACTGCTTTTTCCGTCAACGATTTTAAATGGTCTCCTGATGGAACCAAAGTTGCGATTGAACATCAGCCAAATCCGCTCATCAATACTTTCTTTGAAGCGGATATTTCTGTTTACGACATTGCGACCAAATCTATCAAGTCACTGGTCAAGAACTCAAGCTATGATGGTCTTGTTGATTGGTCGCCAGATGGAAAGTCTATTTTATACGGAAGTAGTTTGAACGATAAAACCTCCAACTACTATAAAAATGGAAAGTTTTTTCGAATTGATATTGATGGCTCAAACAAACAACAATTAGCAACAGATTTTGATGAAGATTTGTTTGCCTTACAATGGAATAATAGTGGCATCTTTGGATTATCATGGCAAAAAACTGTGAGGAGACTTGTGAATATCAATCCGCAAAACGGTACTACGGAGATAATATCAAACTCACCAGCACGTATTTGGAATTATTCGTTTTCCAATGATGGAAAAAAGATAACCTTTTCCGGAAGCAATGATTCAGATTTAACTGAAATTTATTGGGCCAACTTCCCATTAGCTGACGCGCAAGCTTTGACAATATCCTCAGAGCAGATTGAAGGCTGGGCAACCGCCCAAAGTGAAGTTATTAGTTGGAAGAGTAAAGATGGGACCATTATCGAAGGAGTATTGCACAAACCTCAAGATTATGATGCGAACAAAAAATACCCCCTTTTGGTTATCATTCATGGAGGTCCGACGGGAGTATCTACTCCAGGAGCAGTCCCATCGTACGTCTACCCTATGGTACAATGGTTGAATAAAGGAGCACTGATATTACGGCCTAACTACAGAGGTTCAGCAGGGTACGGTGAAAAGTTTCGTTCACTCAATGTAAAAAACCTCGGTGTGGGAGATGCCTGGGATGTACTCTCGGGAGTTCGCCATTTGGAGAAAAAAGGCGTTATCGATGGCAACAAAGTAGGTTCAATGGGTTGGAGTCAAGGAGGTTATATTTCTGCTTTTTTAACCACCAATTCTGACAAATTCAAAGCAATATCAGTAGGTGCAGGAATTTCAAATTGGATGACCTATTATGTGAATACCGATATCCATCCGTTCACACGGCAATATTTAAAAGCTACACCTTGGTCAGATAAAAAAATCTATGAGAAAACTTCTCCAATGACCAACATAAATAAGGCTGTCACCCCTACCCTCATACAGCACGGGGAAAATGACCGAAGGGTCCCGATTGCGAATGCATATGAACTGTTTCAAGGTTTACAAGATGTGGGAGTTGAAACAAAGTTTATTATCTATAAAGGCTTCGGACATGGTATCACCAAACCCAAAGAGCGACTTGCTGCTACATGGCATAACTGGCAATGGTTTGGAAAATATATTTGGGGAGAAGATATAGAAATACCCGTAGAATAAAACTTTTTCCTTTTTAAAGAGAGAATCGATATTCCCATCCTCTGCTAATTGCAATTGAGATAAAAGGCGAGCAAAATTATTTCAATTTAAAATAAGCCTATATGGCTGAATCTCATCTCTCTATCCAAAGAAAGCTATCGAATATTTTATAACTTAGAGGAGTACCTTAGTTATCATAATAATAATCTTTGGACTAGTTTGATATTCAAATCGCCATGAGTAAAATATCACGTAAAAAATTCTTAGCACAAACTGGTATGCTTAGCACTTCCCTTATTTTAGGTCAAGGATGTGAATTTTTCACAAAACCGGATATAGGTGCTACTTTAGATGGAGTCATTGTTGAAGAATTAGTAAATGGAGAAGATATTTTTTCTTATATCAAACGAGTGCATGGAAAATTCAATACTACCATTTATCGCAAAATCATTGGTGCGGCCAACGAGTTCAAAGAAGGAGACCAAACCTTGGGTATTGCGGCAAAGAACCAAACTTCGCGAGTAAATGCGCGTAGCTTGCTTAGTCAGACAAAACTTGGCGATGTCGATATCAATGTGCTTTACCAAGACGGAATTCTTGACCTCATACAGCAATCCACTGTTAAAAAAGAAACCATTCAATACTGGACATTCGGAGAACTGAAACAATTTGTTTTGTCCGAATCTGAAGTCGCCATAAAAGAAATTATGCCCAGCTTGACTAGTGATGTAATTGGATGCCTCGTCAAACTCATGGATAATGCCGAATTAATTAGCATTGGGCAAAAAGTTTTCAATCCACTACCAAATAGTAAAATAGGCAGTAAGGGCTATTTGAGCGCACGGGTACAACCCAACTCCCCCACTGACAATATAGAGGATATCTCCTGGCAGGTCTTTGACGCTTGGTCGTATGCCGTTGGGGATTTACTATTGGGTACGAATCCCGTTTCCAGTGAACCGGAATCAGTTGCAAAAATCGAGCAGACTCTTTTTGACATCATATACACTTTTGGCCTAGAAAACACTTTACCCAACTGCGTGCTTTCTCATATCGATGTACAGGCTGAAGCTGAACAAATGCAGCCTGGTACAACAGGGGTTTGGTTTCAGAGTTTGGCCGGTACGGAAGCTGCCAACCAGACTTTTGATGTAACAATAGATAAAATGTTCAACCATATGGCAGAACGGAACGGACCCTATGGCCTCTATGCTGAAACGGGCCAAGGTGCTGATTTTACCAATGGCCATGGTGAAGGTTTTGACATGGTTATTCATGAGGCCCGAAAATATGGCTTCGTGCGTGCTTTAAAGCAAAAAATGTCCGCATCTAAAGCACCAGAAGAAACGCCTTGGGTCTTTTTAAATGATGTGGCCGGGTTTATTGGTCCCGAAGTATTTCGTACCAAAGAGCAGTTGGTACGTTGTTGTTTGGAAGATACCGTTATGGGCAAATTGCATGGACTGACCATAGGTTTGGATATTTGTTCTACACTACATATGGATATTACTCTAGATGATCTCGACTGGTGCATAGAACAAATCATGCCTGCGAACCCTGCCTACCTAATGGCTTTACCTACCAAAAACGACCCCATGTTGAGCTATCTTACCACGGCATTCAACAACCATGTAAAAATTCGTGAGCAATTTGGATACAAGGTAAACGATGCCATGTGGGACTTTTTCAAAAAAATAAAAGTGCTCGATGCCGAAGGAAAACCAACAGAACATTTTGGAGACCCCATTTGGGTGTATTACCAGTATTGCTTGGCAAAAAAAGACCGCCGAAGTCAGGCCGAAATCTATACTGAAGGGCAAAAGGGTATTGCCCGAGTTCGGGAAAGGGGTGTACCCATTGCTGAGGGTTATGGAGAAAATATCTGGAATCTCACCCCCGAACTCGACCGAGAAGTACATACCCTATACGAAGATGCTAAAGTAAGTTTATGGACTCCCTTAGAACCTGCCTTTATTGCTGCCATTCCCTCCGCAATAGGCATCAGTACACAGTCCGTAGATCGTAAAGATTATGTGTACCACCCTGAAAGTGGGGAGCAATTACCAAAATCTGCAATACAGGTTTTGAAGAAAATCAAAACCAGCTGGACTAATGAAGTGCCGGACGTTCAAATCATCATTTCAGATGGACTCAATTCTAGGGCCTTGATGGACGAAGGTCATTTGTCTCCTTTTTTAAATGGATTGAAAAAAGCATTAAAAGACAATGACTATTCGGTTGGCGATTCCGTCATCGTCATCAAACATGGAAGAGTTCGTGCTGGGTATGCCTGCGGGGAAATTCTTTTTGGGAAGGCAAATGCAAGAAGACAAAAAGGTGTTATTCATATTATTGGGGAGCGCCCAGGATCGGGACATCATAATTTCTCTGCCTATTTAACAGTCGCCTCCCCAAACATTTGGAAAGAGAAAGGAAAAGTCGACCATGACATTTCGCGTGTAATATCAGGAATTTCCGATACGGCATTGCCTCCCAAGCAAGCTGTAAAAGATACTCTACGCGTTTTTAATAGACTTTATGTGGAAGTATAGGTATGATGGAATTCCTATGCCCTCAAAACCTCCAAATTTTAAAGGTTTTCCGTACCTGATTTTTTAAGAGGTATGCTTATCTTGTATGGCCCTCACAACAGTACAACCCTCCCCCTTATTTTTTATTTAGTAAATCAAAAGCTTATGGCAACACGGTACATTAATCGCAAAACTTCACGACTTTACACCTCTAGTGATGGAGGTGCTATTGAACAAGTTCTTATCTATGGAGAAGAGGTTCAAACTTCAGGGCAAATTATTAATGGGCGTATAAAAGCTACCTACCGCAAAAAATATGAAGGTTTTATCAGAACAGATCACCTAGATACAAATTCGGAATTGGAAATCTATTTTATGGATGTTGGCCAAGCTGATGCCGCCTTTGTTGTTACTCCCGGGCGCAAAAAGATACTCATTGATGGCGGAGGCAATGATCAAGCCGAAGGGTTTTTAAGTTGGAAGTATCAATTGGCGGACCCCAATTCAGAAAAATTAGTCATCGATTTACTGGTGCTTAGCCATGCAGATGGAGATCATTTAAGAGGACTCATTCCAATCCTAGAACATGACAAAATTGAGGTCAAGCAGATTATCCATAATGGCATTGGCACATTTACTGGTATGCAGCACAAATCAGGAAATCTTAGCGCTGATGAAGAGTTTTTGACTACTTATCATTCATCTACTGTAGATTTAAACGGATTGAACTTGACCGGGACTTTTCAAAATTGGATTACCCTTGTAGAAAATTTGAAGA
Organism: uncultured Flavobacteriaceae bacterium; assembly: GCA_947500435.1. GTDB lineage: Bacteria > Bacteroidota > Bacteroidia > Flavobacteriales > Flavobacteriaceae > Maribacter_C. Next base: position 74,331 of record CANMRV010000005.1, on the reverse strand, counting down.
TTCCCTATCAAGCGGTAAATCATGAAACAGGCAATTTCGATATTGGCGACCCAGCAATAACTATCGAAATATTGGGCCCTATAACCGATGTTGATGAAAATAACAACCAGCAATTCAAATGGTTCGGAGGTCACTCCCATACTATCAATGGGCATTCGGTATTCTTTCGATTGATTTATGATGAAGTTCGCATTCTATTTTCTGGAGATATCAATGTTGAGGGTGGAGAGCACATTCTTGAAAATCCAGTGGTGGCAAGTAAGCTGGACTCCCATGTTTTCAAGACACCACACCACGGAAGCCATAAATTTCATTTTCCTTTTTTGGAAGCTATTAGACCTCAAATTTCCGTAATTTCTTCTGGAGATTCTCCTGATCACGGTCACCCCAGAGCTAATTTTATCGGGGCGGTCGGCTTGGCATCAAGATCTAAAGCACCTCTTGTGTTTTCCACAGAAATAGCGGCCACATTTGTTGATGCTCATGAGATTGATTTAGCCAATGTAGTTCCAGAAGACACTATTCGTGATGAAGACCTAAAAAAAGCGCGCCTTTTTAAGAAAAAACTGCATGGCATGATAAATGTACGTACAAACGGTTCCGAAATTTATGCCATGCGTAGAGTAAATGCCGGTTACTGGTGGGAGTCATATGGGCCCATGTTAAGTGAAAATTTTCCCTCGCTTTTTTAAAAACCATCGCCTTTTAGTACATCTTTGGAATAGCGGACAAGCGCAATGGCTATATAAAATTAACTATTCCCATCTAGCAGGATATTCCTTATTCTCTTTTAATACAACTAATCTTCCAAAAAGGATAGGTAATCGTTTCAGTTGTATCCATCCATTCGCCAATCCATTTGTAGCCTGTTTTAGATATATCATAAAAGGTTAGGCGTGAAAAACCATCGGTGCCATTAGGTGCTTTTTGAGGTTTGTAGAGAACAATTTTTCCATCTTCATTTTTATCACCTTCCCAAGAAGACAAAGTTGGTGTGGGGGTAGATGACGCATAGTAGTGTACATACCACTTTAAACTATCTGTACTAAATTGTCGAATACTACCTGAATGTGAACCGTCGGCTTTTAGTGTTTCATCTTGAATAGCCATTCCGTTCATGATGTACTTATACTTCCAAGTCATTTTGACAGGTTCGGCCCAACTCCCATCAGGGTTTCTACTTTCTGAATCACAATCACATAAACCTATTAGCGGCTGAAAATCATCTAGTTGTTCTGGTGCTCTCGGATTCTTAAGACCATAGGGATTTGTCTCTGATGGCTCATATTCATTTTGAGCGGTTACCCATAACATTGCTGAGCATAAAAGGAAAAGCGTACATCTTATTTTCATTGAAGAAGGTTTTGATTTCTTTGAAAATTACAAAAACGGACTAGAAGTTATCTAGTTTTAACATACTTGTTAGGCTTTTTTCAAAAACTTATTTAAAAGCCCTCATAAAAGTTAATCGGTTAAAAATTATCATCTCAGGCAGCGTCATAGAATAAAATTGCGTCTGTTATTCAAACAGACTTGATTTTAAATCAATCATAATCAATACGGAGACCTATGCCATCAATCACAATCCAGAAATCAAAATCTTCAAAACTCCTTAAAACCTCAATCAACATTTGGTTCGTTGTCGTGGTCATAGGCCAATTCTTATTTGCGCTTTATATTCTTGGTCTCTATGGAGTCAGCGGACTTGCGGGCGACTTTGAGCGTTGGAACACAGCATCCCCGCATGGGTATGTTGACAAAGACATTTGGGGTAATATTTTCTTTGCCCTACATATGGCATTTGCGGCAATTATTACCATTGGAGGTCCATTGCAGTTGATAAAAAAAGTACGGGCCAAATTCCCCAAATTCCACCGCATTAATGGTAGAGTCTATATTTTTGGAGCTTTTTTGATAAGTATGGCAGGTTTGTACTTGGCTTGGGGTCGCGGAATGGTTGGGGGTTTAACAGGGTCCTTGTTTATTACTATCAATGCTATTTTCATTATCGTTTGTGCATTCTACACAATCAAATATGCCATAGTTAGAAAGTTAAAGATGCATCGCAAATGGGCTATACGCTTATTCCTGGCAATGAGTGGAGTTTGGTTTTTCAGGGTTTTTCTAATGCTCTGGCTCACTATTTGGCAAGGCCCGATTGGGATGGATCTTGACAGTTTTCAAGGACCAGCCTTGAATATGCTTTATACCTTTAGCTACATCCTACCAGTACTCTTCGCTGGATTATATTTTAGAGCAAAAGAAACGGAATCAAAAAATGGAAAGTTAGCCGTTAGTATTTTCGTCTTCTTACTGACCTGCTGTATTGCTGTAGGTACCTTTAGTGCAACTATGGGGATGTGGTTGCCCAGCCTCTGATTTTATGCATAGATATACTTTGAAGGTTCGGCCTCAAAACTCACCTTACACCCATCACAACAGAAATACACCTTTTCCCCTTCGTATTCCACAACATGCTTTGGGTTCTTCTTGGAAACCGGCACATTACAAACAGGGTTGATATAATAGTCTTCAGCAAATTTTTCACCAGCTGGGTCAGAAGGCAATTCAGCATCTGTTTCTTTTTCATGCACAGGCATATTATCCGCAACATTACCATTTCTGAAATGGTCAATGACCTCCGCCAAAATACTTATGGCGACTTCACTGGCCAACTTCGCATTAATATCTAATCCAACAGGGCTTCGTAATTGCCTTGTCCGTTTTTCCGAAATACCTTGCTCTAAGAGATAGTTTCGAATGTCTTCTGATTTTTTGGCACTTGCCACAAAACCAACAAATTTCACAGCTGTTTGCAAAGCTTTTCTGACGGAGAGTTCATCATCTTCGCCTTGAGTCGTCACAATGATATAGGTATTGGAAACACTTTTAAAAGACCTAAAATCAACTTTATCTTTTACTTGATAGGCCGTGGGAAACATTTGCACATCAGCATCACTCGCCATTACAGAGACCTTAAAATCTGCGGCGGCGGCCAAAAGCGATAACTTTCTGGCGATATTAGACTTCCCTACGATAATCAATTCTGGTTGCGGAATTACAGGTTCTATCATAACTTCTAAGGTTCCTTTACTTTGACAAGACATTACATATTCTTTATAGGTAGCTGTTTCACGAGTTCCCCCTTCAGGAGATATACGAACGCGTCGGTAACGTTTACTTCTGATGACATCTAAGGCTTCTTTAATGACTATGCCTCGAACACAACCACCACCTATCCAGCCGATGAGTTCGCCGGTTTCTAAGATTAGTGCCTTATCCCCTACTTTTCCAGAACTGGGCGCGATGCGGTCAATTACCTGTGCAATGGCAAAGTTGGAACCTTTGGCTAGCTGTTCTTCTATTTTTAAGGCAATTTCATTAAACATCCATCAACAATTTTTCCAATTTCAATAAGCTATCCAGGTTGTGCGCCGATTCAAAAGCATCAAGATGGGGCATCACATTGACCATTCCTTTTTGAATGGGTTGGTAGCCTTCCATTCCCTTTAAGGGGTTGAGCCATACCAAGGTTTTGCATTTTCTTCGAATGGTTCTGACCGCTTCTTTTAATACAGTTACGTTTCCGGTTTCTAATCCGTCACTTAAAACCACTACAATATGCTTTTGACTTAAAAACTTACTCCCGTAGACGGAGAGAAATTCCGTCAAGGACTCCCCTATCTTCGTACCACTGGACCACGAATGTACATTCTTACCAATCTGCTTTAAAACTTCCTGTTCGTTATTTTGTCGTAATAGCGGCGTTACATGCGTCAACTCTGTACTAAAGGTAAAGAACTCCAGACTTTTAAAATACTTTTTTAACACCAGCACATAGCGCAAAAGATAATAGCTATAGGTATCCATAGAGCCGCTAACATCTAAAATAAAAACTACTTTTCGTTTTTCTTTTCGCTTGCGCTTATATGATAAATCTAAGAGCATTCCGCCCTTGGAGATACCATGACGAATCGTATTTCGAATATCAATGCTGCCTTTATTTGCATTTTCCAGTCGACGCTTAAAACGCATACTCATTTGGTGAAAGAGCTCTTCGGCCAATTCTTCTAATTTCTCTTTATCCGTAACATCTACTTTTGAGAAGTCTGTCATACGGAGTCGGATACTTTCATTTGCACCGACGGTCTCTTTAGCTTCTTGTTCTTTAACTTCTTTCTTGGGAAGTTTAAATTCGGTTCCCAAAAAAATTACCGTAGCGGTGTCCTTTTCTTTCTTAAGTTGTTGAATTTGTTTTTTCCGCTGCTCTAATTTCTCTTCATAGTACCGACTCCAAAAACGTTGGAACATTTCATCGAAGCGGTCAAAATGTTCTTTGCGTTTGCAATAAATGGCCTTTAGGCTGTATTGGAACAATTTACGGTCTAGTGCATAACCACGCTCAGCAATTTCAAAAGCATCTCTAGTTTCCTGTGGACCTAACACGAACTGACGCTCGCGACAATACATCGTAAAGTCGATTAAGCGTTCTTTGAAGGTTTTGGTTACGGCTTGCACTTCTAGATTCTTGGATTAATAGATTGCTGGATTTTTGGATGCTAAAAAATTTCTTCGCGTTGTAGCCCTTCGACTCCGCTCAGGGTGACAACATGACTAAATTCGGACTAGGTAATAGGAACTAAAAACTCTTGTACGGATTTATTTCTTACAAACTCTACATCGTCTTTATGCTTCAGCACACTCCCGATTGTTGTTTTGACAATCTCATCGGTGATGTTTTTTTGGTTCATCAGCAAGAGGGTTTTTGCCCAATCTAAGGATTCTGCAATTCCAGGAGGTTTGTGCAGACTTGACTTTCTCAAATTGTGAATAAAGGTAACCACTTGTGTTGCCAACTCCTCGTCAATATTCGGGAGTTTTTTCGCGATAATATCAATCTCCCCGGCTTTTGATGGGAAGTCCACCCAATGGTATAAACACCGTCTTCTCAAGGCGTCACTCAATTCTCTTGTCCGGTTGGAGGTTAGAATCACCAATGGTTTTGACTTTGCCTGAATCGTTCCCAATTCTGGAATACTGATTTGAAAATCGGACAATAATTCCAGTAAATAAGCTTCAAACTCTTCATCCGCTCTATCGATTTCATCAATCAACAATACAACGGGCTTATCAGCACTAATGGATTGTAATAAAGGCCTTTGTAAGACGTAGTCCATTCCGAAAATCTGATTCCCTAGGGATTTCTTATCTTTTTCTTGTTCGAAGAGTTTGATGTGAAGGAGCTGTTTTTGGTAGTTCCATTCGTAGATTGTAGTGCTTACATCAAGTCCCTCGTAGCATTGTAAACGAATCAAATTTGTACCGAGGTGTTCTGCCAAAGTTTTGGCCAACATGGTCTTCCCCACTCCTGGGTTACCTTCCAACAAAAGTGGCTTCTCCAAATTCTTCAAAAGAAAAATAGAGGTTGCCAACTCTTCATTCAAAATGTAGTCGTGCTCGTAAAAATCTTTTATCAGCGCATCAATTTCTTTATTCAAAAGCTATTTTTTTTAATTACTACAAAAGCTATGCTCGGGGGAGCATAGCTTCTTGATTACAGATTGCGGGACTATCTATGCTGCTGCCTCTGCTGCGGCTAATTTTTTTGAAAAATTTGAAACGAATTGTTTGAATAATTGATTGGACACTGTGCTAATCAATCGTGAACCAAACTGGGCAATCTTTCCGTTTACGGTAACATCCATTATAGCATCTAGTTTCACGCCACCTTCATCACGTTCAGAAAGGTCAATGGTCATTTTCATTTCTGCATTTCCGTTTCCTTTGGCGTCAACGCCGTCACCCGAAATAATGATTTTTCGGTTTTCAACATCGATCTCATTGTAGTAAATATCTGCGTTATACTTCACCCCCATTGGGCCGAATTTCATACCTACTTTTCCTTTGTAATGGTTGTCACCTACTTTTTCGTCTATGGAGACCCCAGGTACGCAATCCATTATTTTTTCGGGGTCGATTAGGTGCTCCCAAACTAGTTCGGTGCCTTGCGGGACTTCGAATGATTTATCTAATTGTGTTTTCATGCAATTCTAATTTTATTGTCATTCCGACGAAGGTCGGAATCTGTTTAATTTATGTTCTGCGCTTTGTTAAAGGGTTGCGCTTCTGATAGGGCTAGGACGTTTAAATCATGGCTTGGCCTTTCAAACCCCTCCGCTTTTCCACGGTAAAGTGGAAAACCACCTCCCCTCGTCTGAGGGGAGGAGCTTTTACCCTATTCTTCTATTTCAACTTCGTATTTCGTACTTCTAACTTCGTACCTAATACTACGCATTCGCTTTCGCCTCTTGAATCGCCTCCCAAACCTTTGCAGGTGTGATTGGGATATCCAAATGCTCAATTCCTAAGGGAGCTAAGGCATCAATAATCGCGTTTGCAATTGCTGGTGGTGCTCCAACTGTTGGAGATTCTGCCACACCTTTTGCGCCTAATGGGTGGTGTGGTGATGGCGTAATCGTGTGACCAGTTTCCCAATGCGGAGATTCTACCGCGGTTGGCACTAGGTAATCCATAAGGGTTCCGTTGAGGACATTTCCTTCGTCGTCGTATTCGATGCCTTCGTACATTGCTGGAGCAATTCCTTGGGTTAATCCACCGTGTACTTGGCCTTCAACAATCATTGGGTTAATGATATTTCCGCAATCATCTATCGCAACAAATCGTTTTACATCAATAGCACCGGTTTCTTCCTCAACCTCAACGACACAGATATATGCGCCATTAGGGAAAGTCATATTTGGTGGGTCATAATAATGCGTTGCTTCAAAGCCTGGCTCCATTCCCGCAGGGAAATTCGTGTATGCGGCGAAAGCCACCTCCTGAATTGTTTTGGACTTTTCAGGAGCTCCTTTTACGAAATACTTCCCAACTTCCCAATCAATATCTTCTTCACTTACTTCCAATAAATGAGCGGCAATTTTCTTACCCTTATCACGTAGTTTTCTAGCCGCCATTGCTGCAGCAGCTGCTCCCGTGGGTGTGCTTCTACTTCCGTAGGTACCCAAACCATAAGGTGCGGTATCTGTATCGCCGTCCTCTATTTGTATATCTGTATACGGAATTCCGAGTTCTTCAGCGAGTATTTGCGCATAGGTCGTTTCATGACCTTGTCCTTGGGTCTTCGTTCCGAAACGTGCCAATGCTTTCCCTGTGGGATGCACTCGTATTTCGGCACTATCGAACATCGCTATACCTAAAATATCAAAGTCTTTGGATGGACCTGCACCAACAACTTCCGTAAAGGTGCATATTCCGATGCCCATCAATTTTCCTTGGGCACGTTTTTCAGCCTGTTCTTTTTTATAATCGTCATAGCCAATCATATCCATCGCTTTTTCAAGCGTAGCTTTGTAATCGCCACTATCATAACTCCAACCTAAAGGAGAAGCATATGGAAATTGCTCTTTCTTGATAAAGTTCTCAAAACGCAATAATGCAGGGTCTTTATCAATTTTAGCAGCCAATTTATCTACCATACGTTCAATCGCATGCACCGCTTCCGTAACACGGAAGGAGCAACGATAGGCAACGCCACCCGGAGCTTTGTTGGTATATACTGCATCCAATTCTGCAAAGGCATGTTCATAGTCGTACGAACCTGTACAAATCGAGAACATTCCCGTAGGATATTTTGATGGGTTTGCCGAAGAATCAGTATACCCATGGTCCGCTAAAGTTGAAACTTTAAAGGCTTGAATTTTTCCATCTTTGGTTGCTGCTAATTCGCAATCCATATGATAATCACGTGCAAAGCCATTGACTAGATTTTCCGAACGGTCTTCAATCCATTTTACCGGTTTACCAATTAAGAATGACGCCGCAATCGCAATTACATAACCTGGATATACGGGTACTTTCCCCCCAAATCCACCGCCAATATCCTGAGCAATAATTCGTATTTTTTCTTCGGATAATCCAACATGTCCTGCTACCAGAGCCAATATCGTTCGAATGGCATGTGGCGCCTGCGAAGTCATATAAATCAACATTTTTCCAGTATCCTTATCATAGGAAGCTACACAACCACAGGTTTCAATTGAAGCCACGTGAATTCTTGGTAAGTAAATACGTTCTTTTACAACGATATCTGCCTTAGCAATAGCATCATCTGTCTTGGCTCTATCACCTCTTTCCCAATGGTAAATTTGATTATCTTCTTGTCCTTCTTTATCAGGTCGCAATAATGGTGCATCATCATCCAAAGCTTTGTATGGGTCAACGATGGCCTGCATGGGTTCGTATTGCACATCAACCGCTTCCGCGCCATCAACCGCAATATATCTATCCGTTGCAATAACAGCACATACCTCTTGTGATTGGTGCATGACCGTATCGGTCGGTAGCACCATTTGGGTATCTGATAATAAGGTAGGCATCCAATGTAGATTGTATTGGGCCAAATCTTCTCCCGTAATTACGGCTAATACACCATCTATGGCTAAAGCCTTTTCTTTATCAATACTTATGATTTTGGCATATGCATACGGGCTACGTACCATGACCATGGACAGTTGACCTGGTAATTTTACATCGTCAACATAGTTGCCCTTGCCATGCAAGAATCGTGCATCTTCTTTTCTTTTTACAGAGTGACCCATTCCGCCTACCTCTGGTGATGTTTTACATTTAAACATAATTTCTTATTTATGAGGTTAGACTGAAGCTTCTTTTTCTTTGGCCATTTCTGTGGCTGCCTGCTGAACAGACTTTACAATATTATTGTACCCAGTGCATCTGCAAAGGTTGCCTGAGATTCCCCAGCGAATTTCTTCTTCTGTTGGGTTTGGATTGTTTTTCAATAAATCCATAGAGCGAATAATCATTCCAGGAGTACAAAATCCGCAATGCAGACCATGTTGGTCGTGAAATGCTTGTTGCAAATGACTGTTGGTACCTTCGGCAGCAACACCTTCTATAGTTGTTATTTCTGCACCATCGGCACGAACGGCCAAATAAGTACATGACTTCACGGACTTTCCATCTAACATAATCGTGCAAGCACCACAGTTGGATGTATCACATCCAATATGTGTTCCTGTTAAATCTAAATTTTCTCGAATAAAATGTACGAGGAGTAAGCGAGAATCTACCTCAGCAGAAACACTTTCCCCATTTATTGTCATTGTTATATTGTGTTTTCCCATAGCTATCTTATTGTCTTGCTCTTTCCAAAGCCTTATTCAACATTCTTTTAGTAATTGTATTTACGATAGACCTTTTGTAGGCTTCGGAACCTCTTAAATCAGATTCAGGCTCGCAGTCTTCACTGGCAATTTGTCCTACCTGCTCAATAAGTTCATCTGTTATCTTTTGTCCTCGTAATACTTCTTCACCTCTCTCTAGTCGCATAGGTACAGCACTAACGTTGGTTAGTCCGATACCCACTTGCTGGCAAATACCGTTATCATCTAACTCGACATGCACTGCAACTCCGGCGGTAGCATAATCGCCAACTTTTCGTTCTACCTTATGATAGGCACCACCACTATTCTTTTTTGCCTTTGGAATTTGGATCTCCGTTAGGATATCAGAAGGTTCCAGAGCCGTCATATAAAATCCGTGGAAAAATTCATCGATAGGAATTGATTTTGTCCCATCAGCTCCTTCCGCGACGACAGTTGCTCGCATTGCCAACATTAAAGCCGGTTGGTCATTGGCAGCATCACCGTGGGCAATATTTCCTCCAATGGTACCTACATTCCGAACTGATGGATCAGCCGTTAGCCAAATCGCATCACCCATCATTGGATATTTTTCCTTTAATAATGTATTGTGCTCCATCTCGGTTTGCGTAGTCAAAGCACCTATTTTTAGCATATCGCCGTCTTCCTTAATATAGGATAGCCCTTCGATTTTACTGATATCGATAATGTGTTCGGGGGTGGCAAAACGAAGTTTCATCATCGGTAGTAGACTGTGTCCGCCCGACATGTATTTCGCTTCTTCACCAAGTTCAGATGACAAAGCGATGGCCTCCTTTAAAGAAGTCGCTTTGTGATAATTGAAATTAGCTGGAATCATAATTTTTTAGTAATTAAATTAAGAGGTAAGCATTAAATATATCGTATTTTTTTTGATGTCGCAACATATAACAGTTTTGTTTAACGGTTTAATAATCGAACTATAAGAATCCACTTTCAAGCTTCCAAAATTCTGTCATCCATTTCTATTTTGAGATAATCCTTACCTTTAGCTTTAGACCTTAAACGCAAGTTACTTTATGTATGCCCAGCTCTATTTTGATTATAATGCAACCACTCCTTGCGCTAAAGAGGTCGTGAATAGCATGTTACCTCATTTTCATGAGGATTTTGGGAATCCATCGAGCAGTCACCACCCTTACGGATGGTTGGCAAAGAGTGCTGTTGAAGATGCTACGCTATCGATTGCCAAGAATTTGGGAGTTTCTCCAAGCAGTTTGGTATACACCTCTGGATCTACCGAAAGTATCAATATGGTATTGAAAGGAGTGGCACGAAAATTACAATCCAAAGGAAAACATATCATTACTACCAAAGCAGAACATAAAGCAGTATTAGATACTTGTACCTTTTTGGAAGAAGATGGGTTTGAAATCAGTTATTTGGATATAGATTCTGATGGATTGATTTCTTTGGAAACCTTAAACAAAACGCTGCGACCTGATACCATTTTAGTTTCGATTCTATACGCCAATAATGAAACGGGAATCATTCAACCTTTGGATGCGATAGCAAAACTGACCCATGAAAACGGAAGTTTGTTGTTTTCTGACAGTACACAAGCCCTAGGAAAAGTAGATTTGACGAAAGTTCTAAACCATGTAGATTTTGCCTGTTTCTCCGCTCACAAAGTCTACGGCCCAAAAGGAATCGGATTGGTATATATAAAGGATAACGAAGACGGAAATAGCTTACCAAGTTTTATTCAGGGAGGCGGACAACAAAAAAAGCAACGAGGGGGAACGATTAATACCCCTTTGATTGTTGGATTTGCAAAAGCAATTGAATTGGCCATTGCTGATTTGGAGGAACAAACTATACAAATAGTAGCATTAAGAGATAAATTAGAAACAGGTTTGCTTGAAATTGAAATGGCGGTTTCCAATAGTTCTGGCGGCCAACGCTTACCAAATACTGTTCATGTTTCTTTTCCCTTTGTTGATGGCGCAAATCTATTAACTGCCTTAAGTCGACAAATTGCCGTCTCCAATGGCTCAGCTTGTAATTCTGCTTCCGTGGAACCTTCCCATGTGTTAACGGCTATGGGTATTGAACGAAGTTTGGCTTATGCTTCTTTGCGTTTGAGTATTGGTAGATATACTTCCGAAGCTGATATTGAAAAAGCTGTTGAGATTATTACTGCTGAAGTCACGAAACAGCGTGAAAGTAATATTCTTTGGGAAAGAAGAGGGTAGATTTAATCAAATTCAATTCTAATTACACTGTTTGTTTTCATGAAAGCACAATTGAAATTTTTCTTTGCAACTCGAAAGAGTAGGTTGATATCTTACGCTGCCGTTCTTATTTTCCCTTTATATCTTTTTTGTCAAGAAAATACTCAGAATGAAAATACGGCTTTTATGCATACTGTAAACGGAACCATTGCAGTGGACAGTCTAGGATATGTTTTATCGCATGAACACATCATGTCTAATTTTGGAAGTAACATCGATAGTACTTCCATTTATAAAGAAGGGAAACTATTCGAACAGGTGATACCTTATCTAAAGGGACTTAAAGCTGCTGGTGTTCAATCTATCTTTGATTGCACAACGGCATATTTTGGCAGACGTGTAGACCTTTTAAAAAAAATATCCGATGCAACTGGCATTCATATAATTACCAATACCGGAATTTATGGAGCGGCAAACGACCGATATGTTCCTCCAATGGCCTACGAAGTAGGTTTAGAAACTTTGTCGAAAATTTGGATAGAAGAATTTGAAAATGGAATTGAGGGAACAAAGATAAAGCCCGGTTTTATTAAGCTCGCTTTTGACTCGGGAACCCCATCCGAAATAGACAAGAAACTTTTCGAAGCCGGAATACTTACACATTTGAAAACAGGACTAACACTAGCCGTACATACTGGAGGTAATAAAGAAGCAGCTCAAACGCAATTAGCACTTCTGAAGAAATACAATGCCCATCCAAGTGCTTGGGTATGGGTACATGCAAATGCATTTGAAGATGTCGACTTTTTACTAGAGGTCGCCAAAAAAGGCGCATGGATTTCCCTAGATGGTGTTAAAGAAACTGAAAGCCATAAATATTTGGAAAGAATAAAACGATTCCGAAAAACCGGTGTACTACACAAAATATTGCTCTCGCACGATGGCAATGGTTTTCCAAGAGGTGGCGAAATCCGCAAATTTGATGCAATATCCCAAAACCTTGTTCCGGTTCTTCTTTCCAACGGTTTTACTGAAAATGAAGTACATCAACTTCTGGTTGAAAATCCAAAAAAAGCTTTTGGTATCATTACACCTAACAATTAATGAGCTTACACTCTTTCGTGTATCGGACCTTGTTTCTCCCTCAACATTCCCCCTTCTTTCCCTGAAAAAACAGCTAAGATTTCTGTAAATAAACTAATTGCAATTTCTTCAGGAGTATTCGCCCCAATCTCTAATCCACAAGGAGCGTAAATGCGTTCCAATTCTTCGTCTGAAAACTTCACTCCGTTTGCTTTGAATTCTCCAATCATTTTATCAAAACGTTTTCGTGGTCCTAAAGAAGCAATATATGGAGCTTGACTTTTTATCAATTGCTGTAAGTTCGCATAATCGGTTTTATAATCGTGTGCCATTAAAATGATGGCCGTCCGATGGTCTATTTCAGGTCGCTCTTCTCCATCTTTGAGATATATTTTTTTTACGGACTGTAGTTTTTCTTTTTTTAATTTTTGAACATTGCCGACGAGGCTAACGTCCCAATCCATGAGCTTTGCCATTTCCAACATCGGGTAAACATCGTAATTGTCTCCGTAAATCGACAGATGAAATTGTGGGGGGATTAATTCTATAAAAATACTCGCCTTTACCCCTTTTTCCTCAAAATGATAGGTTTTTGATTTTTTCTTATCTAGTACGTCTTTAATCTTATCCTGAAGAAAATTTCGTAATCCGTTATGCTGACAGTCTTCTAAGGATGCAGAATCATTATCATAGTAAAAACTCCTTCCCAAAGGAACGGTATCAATATCAGCATTTAGGGCAGTTACCGTTGCAATAATATGTTCCCCTCTATCGGAAACACATTTCTGAAGCATTTCCAGGGTAGCTGAGTTTCCCGAAATGGGAGAAATCAAAACATCAATAACTCCGTTACAACCCAGCCCTACTCCTATTTCATTTTCTTTGGATGTATCATACGTTACTATCGATGGTTGTTGCTTCAGAATTGCAATTTGAGAGCGTTGCAAAGCATCACCTTCTAAACATCCTCCGCTTATTCCTCCTTCAAACACACCAGATTCGAAAACAAGCATTCTTGCCCCTTCCCTTCGATATGATGATTCTTCGACACGAACCACCTGTGCGATTGCACATTTTTCTCCCGAAGCTTTTAAAGAATTGTAAAGTTGAAGTATCGATTTGATTTCTTTCATTTCCGTAGCAGTTCTTATTTCTTTCTTAAATATGCCCTCTAATATATCTAAAAATAGCTATATTGACTCTTCATATCACTGATATAAATCATGAAGGATTCCTTTGATAGAACAATAGATTATGTGCGTATTGCCGTAACGGACCGCTGTAATTTACGGTGCTTTTATTGCATGCCTGCGGAAGGTATTCCTTATGAGCCAAAATCACATCTACTTAGCTATGAAGAGATTACCCGCTTGCTAAGGGTTTTAGGTGGACTTGGATTTCAGAAGGTCCGGTTTACAGGTGGTGAGCCTTTTCTTCGGAAAGATTTTATACAATTGTTGGAAAATGCTGCAGGGTTGGATGATTATAAATCCATCCATATTACTTCAAATGGAACCCTTTTACAAAAACATATTCCGAAATTAAAGGAATTAGGCATTACCAAAATCAACCTCAGCATCGATTCATTGGACAAGGAGCGATTTCATAAAATCACCCGCCGCGATGACTTTGAAAAAGTGATGCAGACCTTTCATATGTTGGTGGATAATGGATTTAGGATCAAGCTTAACGCCGTGATAATGAAAGGTATCAATACGCAAGATATTATTCCCCTTGCCGAGCTTGCGAAGGATTATCCTGTAGATGTCCGTTTTATTGAAGAAATGCCATTTAACGGAGGATATAAAGAGAATATAGAAATGTATTCTGCAAGGGATATTTATGCGGATTTGAAAGCTCATTATTCGAATTTAGAAAAACTACCAAGTAAACATGGTGATACGGCAAGTTTACTTTCCGTTGCCGGATACAAAGGCAATATAGGTGTAATCGCAGCCTTCTCAAGAACCTTTTGCAACACCTGTAATCGCTTACGGATTTCTTCCAAAGGAGAAATCAAAAGTTGTTTGTATGATGACGGCGTTTTAAATATCCGTGATTATATGCGTTCTGGAGTTACAGATGATGAATTGGCGGATAAGTTCCGTGAAATTGTTCGCCTAAAACCAAAAGACGGGTTTGCAGCAGAAAAAATGCGTAAGGCTCCGAAAGAAGCGATGCAGAGTATGAGTAGTATTGGAGGTTAAGGCGCTGTACGCTAAACGCTTTACGCTATTCTCAAATTACTCCTTATATATCTTTTGAAATTTAAAATTAACATAATGCTAATCGTTGAAAGCCGCGTTTCTAGAAATACGTTTGGCGCATAGCGTAAAGCGTAAAGCGCATCGCGAAAATGAACACTTTTATCCCATACGAAAAAGCCCTTTCGATTTTAGAAGAACACAAAGGCGATTTCCCAATAGAAAATAGAGATTTAGAAGAATGTATTGGCGCCTACTTGTCGGAGGATTTAGTTGCCGACCGTGACTTCCCTCCTTTCGATAGAGTTACTATGGATGGTATTGCGATTGTCCATTCCACTTTTGAATCTGGAAAAAGAGATTTTCATATCGAAGACACCGCAGCTGCAGGAACTCCTCAAAAAACACTTGCAGATGCTTCGAATTGCATCGAAGTAATGACTGGGGCGATAATGCCCAACGGAGTTGATACGGTAATTCGCTATGAAGACTTAACCATTGATGGAAAAAATGCAACCATTAACCTTGATGCTTTAAAGCACAAACAGAATGTCCATTTCAAAGGAATCGATATCGCTAAAGGCACGGTTATAGTTCCTAAAGGGCAACAACTATCAAGTGCTGAAATCAACATTGCCGCTGCTGTTGGAAAGGCTACTCTTCAAGTACGGAAGATGCCCAAGGTGGTTATATTTTCTACTGGAGATGAGTTGGTTCCTGTTGACCAAACTCCCAAATTACATCAGATACGACGCTCAAACATTTATGGAATACAAGCAACCTTAAAAGAATGGGGAGTACTCGCAGAATTGAAGCACTTGGCAGATGACAAAGCAGAAATGCTTCAGGTCATCTCAAATGCCTTGGGGGAATTCGACCTATTTATTTTTACAGGAGGCGTATCCAAAGGAAAATTCGATTACTTACCCGATGTATTAGAAGAATTAAAGGTCACAAAGCATTTTCACAAAATTCAACAACGCCCAGGAAAGCCTTTTTGGTTTGGTAGTAATACCAATGGGAAAAAGGTTTTCGCCCTTCCAGGCAATCCGGTTTCTTCATTTGTTTGCGTTTATATGTATTTGCGATTTTGGTTACAAAAGTCTTTAGGTATGGAACCCGAAACACTTTATGTGAAGCTGAAAAATGATGTGGAATTCAAACCAGACTTGGTCTATTTCTTAGAAGCAGCTTTAGAAAGTGAGGCGGATGGAAGTTTAGTTGCAGAAGCAATAAAAGGAAATGGTTCTGGCGATTTCGCAAATCTTGTAAAAACTGATGGATTCTTAATATTACCGCAAAATAAAACCCAATTTTTTGCGAATGAGGTTTATCCTTTTGTATCTTATCGAACGAAATGGTAATCCCCTTCAATGGAAATCACAAAGACAGGCTGTTGTAAAACCAAGTTGCGTACAACTAAAAAAGTAGAAGCTGCGAATGGTTCTATGTCTTTTCTTTCTACGATTTTATTGATTCTTATTCCGAAGTGCCCACTTTGTATGACGGCTTATATGAGTGCCATGGTTCTCTTTTTTGACATTGAGTATACGACGTTAGTGCCCGTATTATTGCATACGAAACCAGTAATGGGACTTTTGATTATTACCATGATTCTTATGAATCGAAAAGATAAAAGAACACTTATCTCGTTAGCCATTGCCGGAGTTGCATTCACATTTTTGATATTAAAAACCTATTTCGGAATCACACTTTTTATCCCAGATTGGCTCATCTATATCGCATTTATATTCGCGATTTGGTATAATGGCAACTTCCAATATTTTTATCGATTTGTACGGTTTGGAAAGAAAGGCGAAGCAGCGGCTTAATACAACTATTTATTCCTTAATTTAAATCAGTCCATTTTAATCAATAAAATATACCAACGCCTTAATCTAAGAAAATCATCAAATGACAACTATAAATAAAAGAGAATTTCTACTTTCTGAATTCCCAGAGCTTCTAAAGAATTTAAGTCCTGAACGAGAAGGTAATTTCGGCCAGATGACACCTCAACACATGGTCGAACATTTAATCGGGGCTATAGAAAGTGCCACCGTGAAGTACAAAGGTGAACGTGAAAACCCTCCTACGGAGCAGCAATTGGGCATGCAGAAATTCATAAAAAGCGGTTGTGTTCTGTCCCATAGACCAAGTGATAAAACAAAAGCAGATTTACCGCCTTTGAAATATGCCACGATCGAAGAAGCAATTTCTCTTGTTCCAAAGGCCATTCAAAAATTTTATGCATTTCGGGACGACAACCCTGATTATATACCTTATGCTTATTATATGGGCGAGGTCCCTTTTGAAGATGTAGAGCTCTTCCACTTTATGCATATTCGATATCATCTGTGGCAATTTGGATTGCTCACACAGTATCCTTGAGAAATAGATTGAACGGATTTAGATTAGTTCACAAGCTTGGGTTGTTTTTAATTGAATTTCAAACCATCGGTATTTTCTAATCGCGCTATTATTCCCCATCCGAAAAAATAATTCGTTACCCCGATTAAAATTTCATTTTCACCTTTTGGCAAAGGGATTGGAAAGGAAGTGTTTTCAATGGTACATCTACCTCTGGGTTCTTTCATACCTGGTGTTCCATAATAATTCTTATCTGTATGTAAAAACCGACCGTTGATGAATACCCAAATCTCATCGCTAAAACCCATATCCATTCTTTTAAATTGGTCAAATTCCGAGGAAATAGTAGTCTTTAACCAAGTGATTTTCCGTTGCCCTTGTTCGGTAGCGCCAAAAATTTTTGTGAGGTTGACCAAAGCGCGTCGTCCTGCCTTTAAGGGCTTCCAGGCAGCAGTACTATCCAACAAGGTCGTATCGATAATCGTACCGAAACCACCAGGTGCTCCGAGCATCGCATCCCTGCCTAATGGAAAATCCTTCGGATCAGTTACCAACCAATTCCTTAGGTACCTAGAATCACTATATGTAGAATCATAACCCTCATTTGAAGCTAAATCTTCAGTCACATTTGGTCGTACTCTAAAATTGGAATAGATTACATTGCCATTTAGAGAAATTCGGCCGGATTTTGTAATACCTTCTAGGGCAGAAACATGAAGAGCGACACGTTCTGTATTATTCACATATACTTTCATCTGGCTTCCGTTGATTACAAGTTTCACATGGTTCCATTTTCCCTCATAAATGGTTGCAGCTGCTTGATATTCATCGGTGACATCCCACATGTTTACCCGATCAAGGACCGCAGCATATTGCAATGTTGTTCGCTTCAAATCGTCGGGAGTTCCAAAATAACGGATGTAAAATTTCTCTGAATTCAGCGTATCCTTATCTATTCTAAAGTCAATTCCAGGAAAGCCACTTCCTTTGAGTTCCACATCGAATTCAATGGTTCCGTCGGTAAACTCAAAATCTTTGAGCATAATTCCGAAACCATTTTCATTATTACTGCGCACTGCCGGAAGAGATTTGTAATTGAAAAATTCAACATTATCACTTATTGCATCCCAATATTTTTCATTCATCGGGAAGTCCAGAACCTTATTTTTCTTTCCTCCTTTTCCTTGTCCACTGGTAAAATTGACCATTGTCAATAGGGCAAACCCTAGAAATACTTTTTTCATCATGATGTTCGATTTTGATACTATTTGTATTATAAAAACTAAATTTGATTGATAATAAAATTACTCAAGAGTAAAGGTCTTTATCATTCGAAACCCTGTTCAATCCTGTTTAATTTTGTTCAAAAGCTATCATATCATATACCCTCTTTACATTTATGGACAAATCGACTTTATACATGAAAGACCATTTGGTAGCACTCATCGAAACCAAACTTGGCTGGGGCAATGGTAGTACGTGGAGCAACAAAGATTTTGAGGAACTCAGTGAACGTATTTTCAAGAGTACCAATAAAAGGTTAAGCGTAACTACCTTAAAGCGTATCTGGGGGCGCGCCGAATGGGTGGCTAATCCTAGTGCCGCGACCTTAGACATTCTATCTGAATTTATGGGATTTGAAGATTGGCGGGAATTTGTTCGTGTCAATAAAGATGAATCCTTAGCACAGGGCGTCTTAGAAAGGCAGAAACCATCTAAAATTTGGATTCTTGTTCTAGTCTTAGTCTTAGTTGGTTCTTTTTTCGGATTCCTATGGAATAGAAATGCCAACAATGATAAGGAAGATACGGTTTATAATGCGGAAAATTTTTCATTCAAAAGTCGGACGATTAGTGAAGGTATTCCGAATTCCGTAGTATTCGAATATAATGCCAGTGCTGCTAAGGAAGACGCAAAAATAGAGATTCAGCAAGATTGGGACCGAAACAAGCGTATGCGCATAAACAAGAACGATAGTGTTGCGACAAGTATTTATTATCATCCGGGATTCTTTAAATCAAAGTTGGTAGTAGATGATACTATCTTAAGAGAAAATGATGTTTTTATCACCACGGATGATTGGCTGGGGCTGATTGAACGTGATTCAGTACCAATATATCTTGGGAAAGATGAAATTTATGTTGATAGTCTCATGAGTATTGGCAATGATATAGTAACTGTTTACGATTTGGACGCCAGGACATCGAATGTAGTAGTAAGCCTCTACCAAGTAAGGGATTTTGGAGCGTTATATACGAACGCTTTTGAAATGTCAACAACTCTAAAAAACGACTTTGATGAAGGTATTAGTGCTTGTCAAAATACAGTTGTCTTTATTCTATATGATGGAGGGGCAATCGGAATTCCATTGGCGAAAAAGGGCTGCGTTTCTGAGTTGACCTTGATGGCCTTCGATAATTATGTTGATGGAAAGAAAAATGACCTTTCAGGTTTTGGAGTAGACTTTAACAACTATGTAAATATGAAATGTGTTTCAAAAAATCAGAAACTTGAGATTTTGATAAATAACAAATCAGTTTACCAAATGAATGTTCCGGAACCAGCCAAAAAAATCAAAGGAATAAGTATTCATTTTGAGGGAGCTGGTTCGGTAAAGGATGTTGCGTTCAAAAAAGATATGGAAATTGTTTATAAATCTGATTTCTAAAAAACAATGCGTTTTCAAACCTTAGTCCAGTTCTTATTGATTCGGAGAGGAAGTAAAACTAGTTTGTTAGTTATTTCACAAACTCAATCTTACTCCATTTTGAAGGCATATGCGTATCATAAATACCATGACTATTTAATGACATCGCAGGATGTGGTTGTACTTCTATTCCGCTTAAAACTAGTTTTTGAAACCTTCCGAGAAACATGCTCCAGATATCTCCGTTCGAGGGAGGAATTGTTCTTCCGTTAGCCAAAATCTTTAAGCTTTCCCAGGGAATGGCAATTTCAAGGCTCCATCCTTTATCTACATCACTATGGTCGTTTAGAGTTCCGTCTAACTTCACAGCGGTTTCCAGACCTTCCATATCAAAGTCGGTAAAAGCCCAACGTATCCCACGCGGATTGGTTCCTTTCCAGAAGGAGGCGCCCGTGCGGTCATAGTCTCCTCCAAAAGTATAGGCGTCTCTTTGATGGACATCAAAATGTGGAGTATCGAACCTACCTCCTTTTTGATAGGTATCCTTCCAAATAAAAAATACCTCATAAATCGTATTCGCTGCATTAACCTCAAGTTCATAATAACAATCGCCACCATCGATAAAGATTTCCAAATCGTTTTCTAAGAAAATGATGCTATCACGCTCTGTCAATTTTGCTTCTAAAAAGGGCTCTTCTGCATTGAACGCGAAGTAGATGTGCTTATCATTCCAAAGTATTGCTGATTGGGTATTGTACATGCCTAAATCGCCTGTCACCATATCTACAAAACGCTTGCTCCAAGTCGCATTCTTCCATATTGGTTTGTCTATATTACCATCAATCTCTATTTGCTCTTTTATTTTCTGAGCTTCATAATCTGCTTTCATACTACCATATCTACTTTAAAACTCTAACTTCAATCCATTCACAAGCAATACTCGAATACCAACAACCAAAACAAGAATAGCAGTTACCACCTTAATACCATTACCTGTAAGCTTACTTAAACTAAGACGGACACCTATTTGTCCTCCAATAAAAACTGCGAGCACTAGTCCAACTCCTTCTATCCATGGGAATTCAAAAGTGCCTTTCGTCAATAAACCGCCGACGCTAGATGCGGAATTTACCAGAATAAAAAAGCTTGCCAATGCCGCTATTTTTATTGATTTATCCCATTTCATATGATGGAGAACAGGGGCTAAAAAGATGCCTCCGCCGATACCGACAAGTCCCGATAGAAGTCCGATGCCTGCTCCTAACAAATAAGTAATATAAGATGGGTAGTTTGGATTTACCTCTTCTGACTTTTTCTCCTTCAGTGTTTGATAAATCAACGCCAAAGCAGAAATGATTAATGCCGTTCCAAGGATAATAAAAAAAGTGTTTTCGGACAATCGGAATCGGGCCCCGATAAAGGCCAAAGGAATACTGGTTACTATAAAGGGGAGAAATTTTTTAAAATCTAGATGTCCTTTTTTCCAATAAAGGTAACTACTACCAGAAACGACGACGAGGTTACAGATTAGGGCAGTGCTTCTAATTGCAAAAAAACTTATAAAAACCAATGCTAATAAGGCTAAATAGCTAGAACCTCCCCCAAATCCCACGGAAGAATACAAGGTCGCAATGACTAAAAAGCCAAACATTAATAGTACAAGTTCGGGAATGGTTAGGAGCATTCGGCCAAATACTGGTTTAGGCCACCTAAAATACTAAAAAGAGAACTCTCAGGGTGTTTCTCCTTCAATTGTCTTAAAGCGGTTTCACTTCGCTTTCCGGACTGACACAACAAATACACAGGAAGCGAAAAATTGATTTTACTAGAATTGGTGTCCAATTCATTTAGAGGAATGTGTATGGATTCTGGAAGGTGATAATTGGTAAACTCCTCATACGTCCGTACATCCACGATTTGGGCATTCTTTGCTAAGAGTTTTTGTATTTCTTCGGTCTCAACCGTTGGAACGATTTCACAAGGGTCATTCCACTCATAAAAATCTTGAAGCTTCTTAAGTTCCAGGTTTTCAGACTGTAGTTTGAATTTTATTTTTTGATAGGAATGTTGGAGTCCGTCAAAGACTAAAAGCTTTCCTGAAAGTACTTCTCCGATTCCTGTTACTACTTTAATTGCTTCTAAAGCTTGGAGGTTTCCAATGATTCCTGGGATGATTCCTAAAACCCCATGTTCATTGCAATTTGGCACCTCATTTTCTTTTGGCATATTTGGAAAAAGACAGCGATATGTTGGTCCATTCATATAATTAAAAACACTTACCTGGCCTTCGTAACCATGCAACGCACCATAAACAAAAGGTTTATTAAGAATCACGCAGGTGTCATTTACCAAATAACGTGTTGGAAAGTTGTCCGAAGTATCTACGACAATGTCGTAATCCGTTATAATTTCAATTGCGTTTTTAGTGGTTAAAAAAGTATTGTAAACGACAATTTCACCATCCGGGTTTTGCGCCTTGAGCTTCTCAAGAGCCGTAATCACTTTTGATTCTCCAATATCACCTTCGCCATATAGTACTTGACGATGTAAATTCGTTATGGAAACGACATCATTGTCTACAATCCCTATTTTGCCAACTCCCATGGCGTTTAGATAAGTCAGAACAGGGACACCAAGTCCGCCCGCACCAATGACCAAAATCTTAGCCTTTGCCAGCTTTCTTTGACCTTCAATGCCAAATCCCTTTAGGATTGTCTGTCGTGTATAACGCTCTTGGTTCATTTGTCTAATATAGTAAAAAGGGAGGTGGTCTTTATCAAGATTTTCCTAAACCGAAATCGGTTGCAATTTGATAACTTCGCCCAATGGGGCATATTCTCAAAAATAAAAATCTGGAAGTTCAAATCGCCTTTCCTAATGAAAATTATGGTTTCTCGCGATTTGACTGGACGGGAAAAATCACCAGTGTAAAATTCAAAAATATTCAACTAACAAGCGTTGAAGACCCAAATTGCCAAAATCATAACCTCTTAGGTCAAGGGCTTTACAATGAATTTGGAATCGAAACCGCTCTAGGCTTTGATGAAACTGAAATTGGCGATTGGTTTCATAAAATTGGTGTGGGATTACTCAAAAAAGAAGTTGAAAAGTACGTGTTTCATAAACCATATAAAATTAAACCTGCAGAATTTCGAACGAGTACAGATGGAAATCGAGTACTAATTCATTGTGTTTCTCCAGTTGCTAACGGGTATTCATACGAATTGCGTAAAGAAATTGAATTACAAGAAACTGGTCTTACCATCAATTACTCCTTAAAGAACACTGGCAAGAAAACAATTCAGACTGATGAATACGTCCATAATTTTATGGCTATTAACAATGATTCCATAGGAGAAATTTTTAGATTAAACTTTCCTTTCGATTTAAAGCCCGAACTTTTTGGTGAGACCGTGAATCCTGAATTGGCGGTATCTGTTGGTGAAAAAGAAGTTGCCTCCAATGCCCCAGCAAAAGAGCAATTCTTCTTTAGCAACCTATCCGGAAGAAAAAGCGTGCCAGCCGCTTGGGAACTCCTGCACCTTAAAACCCAAATTGGGATTCGGGAAAAGACTAGTTTTCAAACCAATAAGATAAATCTTTGGGGGTGGAAGCATGTGATTAGTCCGGAATTATTCTTTGAAATAAGTATCGCACCCAAAGAAACAAAGGAATGGACCCGAACGTATGAGTTTTTTCAAATTTAAATTTCTAAGCTAATTTCTCAAGAGCTTCCTTGTATTCCTCCTCCGAATTAGCATTTAGGAGCACGCTTTCATTCCTAGGAAAAATCAACTTCGTATCATGATTGATTAGAAACTTTCTAGGGCAAGTTCCTACGCCACTCTCCAAATAAGCAAGAGAATCTTCAAAAGCATGTGGTTCCCAAATAGCACACAAAGGTTCTGGCAAAGGATTTTCTTTGAGTGCAAAGGCAGTTGCCTGTTTGCTATTATCTCTTTGGGCAATCAATTCCTTCAAAGCTTCTAAATCCATTAGTGGAAGATCACAGGCTAAGACCAACCAAGCCGCTTCTGGATGTTTCTTATGTGCGGATAAAAGTCCATTATATGGGCCTCTGAATTCATTTAAATCAATTATGGTTTGCATTCTTGAGGGTAATTCGGCTTGCTGCTCTTCGCGTAAACTAATAAAAGTTTCTTCGCACACCTCACTCAACAAATCATACAAATATTCGCGTTGTGGGACTCCATGATAGGATATCAATCCCTTATCGGTTCCCATTCGGGTGCTCTTTCCTCCGGATAAAACGAGTCCGTATAGCTTAGCGGTTGAAGTCATTCTTCCCTCCTGTTTTTTGTTCCAATTGTATTTCCGAAATCTTTATGTCATGCGAAAGTGCTTTGCACATATCGTAGATGGTCAGCGCACTAACAGAAACTCCTGTTAAAGCTTCCATCTCTACTCCTGTTTGCTCGTTGCATTTTACTTTGCACATAATCTGTAAGGCATTATCAACCGGAGTAATATCAATCTGAATTTTAGAAAGATTCAATTGATGGCAAAGGGGAATTAGTTCTGCCGTCTTTTTTACAGCCTGAATTCCAGCAATGACAGCAGTTTGAATAATGCTTCCCTTATGGCCCAAAAAATCTTGTGAGGCCAGTTTATCAAATACATCGGAAGGAAAAACAACTTTGCCCGAAGCCACCGCCGTTCTTACACTTGCTTGCTTGTTTGATACATCTACCATGGAAGCATTACCAGCTTCATCTATATGTGTGAGTTCTTTTGTCATTTATTTTTGTTCACCAATACTGTTCCTAAGTTCTCCCCCGAGACTTCGGGGCGCTCGAAGTGACAGTTCAGTTAGTTTTGTGTTGTATTTTTTTTATGGATGCGCTGAAACCCAAACCGTTTTGTTCTCAAATAGCTCTTTTTTCCAGATAGGGACAGTCTCTTTTAAGGTATCAATCAAATAGCGACATGCTTCAAAGCAAGCATCACGATGCGCTGAAGATGCACCTACCACTACTACTGGAGCTTCAACTTTTTTGAGTCCAACCGCGTGACGAATGATTACTTTGTTCAGCTTCCATTTTTCCTTGGCGTCTGACGCAATCTTATCCATTTCTTTGAGTGCCATTTTTTGATAGGCTTCAAATTCCAAGGACATCACCTTTTCATTTTGCGTAAACTCACGTACCGTTCCAACGAAAACACAAATACCTCCACTATGTGCATCGGATAATTCCGTGAACACTTGAGAGGTATCTATTTTATCTACTATTTCTACAATCTTTTCGCTCATTAGCCGCCACTTACCGGAGGAATGATAGCTATTTCATCATTCCTATCCAAAGGTACATCATCTCGGGCATACTCACTATTTACAGCCACTGCTAAGGATGATAGCTTACCAAATTCCGGATAAGTCTCCGATATCATTTGCTTCAGCTCCGAAACAGAAGTTGGAACCTTTTCCGATTCTGAAAACTGTATTAGTGACTCCCCGACAATATCCTTTGCAATTCCAAAAAGTAATACTTCCATAGGCTATCCCAAAATTGGTTTGGACGCCATATTGGTCGCGAAAGGTTGCTTGTACAAACGATTTCCTGTTGCTTTTTTCAATGCAATAGCAACAGCTGCACCTGCGGGAGGTAATGTCGGTTCACCAAGTCCTGTAGGACTCAAGGCGTTTTTTACAAAATGCGTTTCTACAATTGGTGATTCATTCATACGAATCAAACGATACTTATCATAGTTGTTGCTTGTTGGCATTCCGTTTTCAAAAGCAAAATCCCCGTACATCGAATGTCCTACTCCATCAATGGCACCACCTTCAATTTGGTTTTTAGCGCCTAACGGATTGATAACAATTCCGCAGTCCACAGCAACCGTTATCTTCTTGACTACGGGTTGATTATTTTCCATTACTACATCTGCAACCTCAGCCACATGCGTATTGTGACAGTAGTATGCGCATACTCCTTGGAACACTCCATCTTTAGGGGTTCGATATCCTGATTTTTCTACAGCTAATTTCAATACATCTTGCAAACGCTCTGCAGAATACTGGATTCTGTCGTCGGTTGTACCTTTCACTTTTTCCAACATATCCAATCGCATTTGTACAGGGTCTTTTTCCAAGACTTCGGCCAACTCATCCAAGAAGCTTTGTTCAGCATATGAAAGGAAATTGGTATATGGAGCTCTCCATGCCCCTGTTGTGATATTACTATCATATTTGGCAACATCTACCTGATAGTTGTCAAGTGCTCCTGCCGGGAAGAAATTCGGAATCAATCCGTACATATTACCCCCTACAGCAGCTTCTTTTAAGTGGTAGCCCGTAATCTCTCCATCCTTTATGGATGCTGCGATACGATATTTAATCGCTGGACGATACACCCCAGTAGTCATATCATCTTCACGTGTAGAAAACATTTTTACAGGTCTTCGGATTTTATCTGAAATTTCGGCCGCTTCATAAACAAAGTCCCCATAAAGCCTTCTTCCAAAACCACCTCCCATTCGGGTCATTTCTAATCGAATATCTTTTTCATCTCTACCCAATAAATTCGCAACGGTGCTTGCGGCAGAAGCTGGTGTCTGCACTGGACCTACCAAATGAATTTTTGAATCAGTAACATTCGCATAGAAATTCATGGGCTCCATGCAGTTATGTGGAAGAAATGGTGATTCGTATGTTCGTTCTACTACTTTATCTGCTTGTTTAAAAGCCTTTTTCACATCCCCATCTTTTCTTAGGTTGGTGAAGTCCTTCCCATCCAATAAATCCATCAAAATCTTATCATGAGCTTTCGTGTTTTCCAAAGGTGAACCATCGCTCCATTTCGCTTTGATTGCTTTTTTAGCTTTGATTGCTGCCCAAGAATTTTCTGCAATAACAACCACTTTTTCAGATGGAGCTAATTTGGCCGTCCAATCTACTTGCTCCTTGCCTAACATGTCTTTTGCTTTTTCACCAATTTTGATAACATCAATAACCCCGGGCATCGCCTTGGCATCAGCATCGTCAAAAGATTCCAGAACTTGTCCGAAAGCTGGTGGACGTAAAACAGAAGCATAAACCATACCCTCTGCCTTATAATCCAATCCGAATAAAGGTTTTCCCGTAATAATTTTATCGATATCTACATTACCCACATCGGTTCCTATCAAGGTATAATCCTTAGGGTCTTTTAATTCAATCGTTTCTGCAGGTGGTTGCTCACCTTCTGCCAAGGACTCAATAAGTGCTTTTCTTTTAGCTGCTCTTTCCGCCTCTAGTGCTGCTGCTTCATTAACAACATCCCCATAACCAAGGGTTTCTCCCTTCGCATTGGTAATCACACCTTGTTTTGCAGTACATTCGGAAGCATCAACGCCCCATTTTGCAGCTGCTGCATTGACAAGCATTTGGCGTGCATATGCTCCTGTTTGACGGAGAGCATCCCATCCAAAACGAATGGATTGACTACCACCTGCCACCTGACGTGTATAGTTTTGCGTATCAAGAATTCCCTGAACCACATTTACATTTTCCCAAGCCACATCAAGTTCTTCAGCAATAATCATGGGCATAGAAGTTTTCACCCCTTGACCAATTTCAGGGTTAGGTGAAAATAAGGTCACCATACCTTCCTTGGATATTTTGATAAAGGCATTAAAGTCGTTGTAATCGAGTTTGGAAATATCGACCGGCATTTTCACAGTGTCCTTACAGGCAGTGAAAAAATTAAAACCGATGAGCACACCGCCACTCGCAAGTGAAGAAGTTCTTAAAAAAGACCTTCTGCTAAATTTCGTTGATATTGTAGTTGACATGATTTTCGATTTTTAGGTTAGGCCATTTTTTTCTCAGCAGCCTTAGCGACTGCATTTTCAATTCGATTATAAGAAGCACAACGGCATATATTACCCGTCATAGCATTTCTGATTTCCTCCCTTGAAGGATCCGGGTTCTTTTCTAAGAAAGCTGAAGCAGTCATAATTTGACCAGCCTGACAATACCCACATTGTGGAACGTCAATTGCCTTCCAAGCTTCTTGAACTGGATGAGAACCATCTTCGGATAATCCTTCAATGGTCGTGATTTCCTTTCCGTCTAATTGTGAAATTTGTAGTTGACAACTGCGAGTAGCGTTACCGTCTACATGAACGGTACATGCACCACATTGTCCAATTCCGCATCCAAATTTTGTGCCTACCATGTCCAATTGGTCACGTAAGGCCCAAAGTAAGGGAGTGTCTTCGGCAGCTTCAATAGATTGATCGCTACCATTAATTTTTAGATTGTACGTCGGCATTTTCTTTATGTGTTGGGTTCGTAAATTTTATAAATACTATTCCCGCATAGCGGAAGAAAAGTTCAAAAAAACAAAAGCTCCTGCCGGTAGCAAGAGCTTCTAAATTACGGAAAAATAAGCACCATGTGTTTTTCGTTGGACTTTTTTTAACCTTTTTTTAAGTTAAAGGTTATTACTTTTTCGGTTTGACACTTTTGGCATTTTCAGGCATAGTAAAAAAATCTTCTGCCATTGTCGTCTGACTTAAGGTAACATTTTCAAATTGTAGAGGTTCTCTAGGTTCTTTTATTGTTCTTCCTTCATATTCATGCCATGTGAGTGATTTAGGTAATACTAATCCATCAACATTCATCCAATCCTTGTAACGAATCCATTTTACATTATCTGATTTTTCCCCACTTCGAAAGGTTACGGTATAGCCCAACCACTCCATTTTATAAGTTTCGGGATTATAATGAATGAAGTATTCATCTTTTGCGGAAAGGCCTACTCCGTCATTGTAACTGATTCGAATTCCCGGGTATTCTTTTCCCTCAAACTCTAAAGGTATCGTATCGCCATATTGAATGCCATCATCTGCCAATACAAAAGGCATGGCATAGAAATAAAACATGAGGTTGTGGTAAAAAACAGCATCACCTTTGTAGGCTTCTTTTTCATCTAGCAACCAAATATTTGAGCCCTGAGAGCCCATAGAAATACCAGGCATTTCAATTTTTTCATTTCTGGAAAACAAATCGATGGTATGTTTCTCCGTCATATCTTTCTTCGGAATTTCAAAGGATATGGTCCTCTTTGCTTTCCAAGCTGTTAGTCCGCCATGTGCTTCAAAAATTTTCCGAAGGGCTTCAGGATACTTTGAATCATCAATCTCAGCCACCGCCTCTGGTGCTTCAGATTCAGCTTTCATTTCTTTGGGAGTTTCTTTACAAGCTAAAACAGTTAGGCAAAAAAGTGATACTAGTACTAATTTCATGTTTGTTTTTTAGGTTTTCTACTTCGTCGCAGATGAGGTAATTAAATTACTTTTGTAGTGATGAACGAAATTAAGGAAATCAGTAGTCTTCAAAATCCTTTGGTGAAAAAGATTTTGTTACTGAAGGAAAAATCCCGAGAACGGAAAAAAGAAGGCCTATTTATTCTAGAGGGACAACGAGAGCTTGAACTAGCAGTAAAGGGAGATTACAAAATTCAGACCTTACTTTTTAGTGATTCCATTATTTCTACGCATGTTATTCTTGAACGAATACGTACTTTGGATTATTCACCCAGTTTGATTTCTGTTTCTAAGGATGTTTATCAAAAGATAGCCTACCGGGAAACTACCGAGGGTTTAGTAGCAATCGCAAAGTCAAAATCGCACGAATTGGATGAACTCCAACTGATGGAGAACCCACTAATTTTAGTAGCCGAAGCTCCCGAAAAACCTGGAAACATTGGCGCTTTGCTCCGTACCGCGGATGCGGCAAATTTAGACGCGGTAATTATAGCAAATCCTAAAGGAGATTTATACAATCCTAACATCATTCGTTCAAGTGTGGGCTGTGTATTTACCAATCAAGTTGCCGTTGGAAGTACTTCTGAAGTCATTGATTTCCTCAAAAGCAAAGACTTTGATATCTATTGCGCTGCACTTTCTGCTTCCAAACCATACACTGGAATAGACTTTACCAAAGCTTCAGCAATCATAGTAGGTACTGAATCTAATGGACTATCGAAAGAATGGCTTGACAATTCGACCCAAAACATTATTATACCAATGCGAGGAGAAATTGATTCAATGAACGTATCGGTGTCTGCAGCAATTGTTATCTTTGAGGCCTTGCGTCAAAGGGGTTTTTGAGGAATTTCTTAGTTGCAAACCATACCACCAAACCATAAATACCTAACAAATTGAATATTTTATTCTATACCATAGTTGCTATTCTTGTACTCCAATTTTTGATTGAAACCGTTCTGGATTACTTAAATTCAAAACGCTACGGAGACCCTATTCCTGATGACCTAAAAGATGTTTTTGATGCTGAGGAATATCAAAAATCTCAAGAATATCAAAAAACCAATTATCGCTTTGGGCTACTTAGTTCACTCTTCTCCATAGTATTGACCCTGGCATTTTTAGTCTTTGGCGGATTTGAATGGGCTGACCAATTGGCTCGTAGTTTTAGCAGTCACGAAATCGTAATCACTTTGATTTTCTTCGGAATTCTGACTATTGGAAGTGACATTTTGACCACTCCATTTTCCTATTACCAAACCTTTGTCATTGAAGAAAAGTTCGGATTCAATAAATCTACCAAAAAGCTTTTTTTTACAGATAAGCTCAAAGGATGGCTCATGATGGCAGTTCTTGGTGGTGGCGTTATTACACTGGCCATGTGGTTTTACCAGTGGGCAGGACACAACTTTTGGCTTTATGTCTGGGGCTTGGTTACGGTCATAATTGTTTTTATGAATCTGTTTTACAGTAAATTGATTGTCCCCTTATTCAATAAGCAAACCCCTCTTGAAGAGGGAAGTCTCAAAAGCAAGATTGAGGGTTACGCCTCAAAGGTTGGCTTTGAATTGAAAAACATTTTTGTAATCGATGGTTCCAAAAGGTCAACTAAGGCAAACGCTTATTTTTCCGGATTTGGAAAGGAAAAAAGAGTCACCCTTTATGATACGCTTATCAAGGATTTGGATGATGAAGAAATCGTGGCGGTACTAGCTCACGAAGTGGGACACTATAAGCGCAAACACATCATTTTCAATTTAACCGCGTCGATTTTGGTGCTTGGATTCACGCTGTTTATTTTATCCTTGTTTATTAATAATCCGGAAGTTTCTAGGGCTATCGGGGTTTCCCAGCCTAGTTTTCATGCCGCCTTAATAGGATTTGGGATCCTTTATAGTCCCATATCAGAAGTAACATCCCTAGTGATGAATTTCTTGTCCAGAAAATTTGAATATCAGGCCGATGATTATGCAAAAAACACCTTTGCGGCTATGCCCCTGATAACATCCCTGAAAAAGCTTTCCAAAAATAGTTTGAGTAACTTGACACCCCATCCTGCTTATGTTTTCATGCATTATTCCCATCCTCCGCTCATTCAACGAATAAAGAACCTTATGGCGTGATTTTTGTTGTATAGTAGTTGAGATTATCCTACTTTTAATATACAATGACTCAGGTTGCCATAGAAAAAGAGAACAAGGAAATTGCCAAGCAATACAAAGAATTGCTTCGCATCAGTTATCAGACCTTATCGGATGATGACAAGGTTTTGATACGTTCTGCTTTTGAAGTTGCTGTTGATGCTCATAAGAATCAGCGACGAAAATCTGGGGAGGCTTATGTGTTTCACCCTATTGCAGTTGCTAAAATTGTAGCATCTGAAATCGGGCTTGATGCTACCTCAATTGCCTCCGCCCTGCTCCATGATGTAGTTGAAGATACCGAATATACCTTAGATGACATTGACAGAATGTTTGGTGAAACCGTAGCGCGAATTGTTGACGGACTAACCAAAATCGCTGGATTAAAAAAGGATATGAATACTTCGCAACAGGCGGAGAACTTTAGAAAAATGTTGCTCACTTTGCACGATGATGTGCGTGTAATTATCATCAAAATTGCAGACCGCTATCACAACATGCTCACTATGGATTCTATGCCCGAGCATAAGCAGGTCAAAATAGCTTCTGAAACACTGTACATCTATGCTCCTTTAGCACATAGAATTGGGCTCTATAATATTAAAACTGAATT
Organism: uncultured Flavobacteriaceae bacterium; assembly: GCA_947500435.1. Classification (GTDB taxonomy): domain Bacteria; phylum Bacteroidota; class Bacteroidia; order Flavobacteriales; family Flavobacteriaceae; genus Maribacter_C. The sequence goes on along the minus strand of CANMRV010000005.1, from coordinate 42,605 downwards.
AGAAGACCTGAGTCTTAAATATACCGAACCCGAGGTTTACAAGGATATTCGTGATAAAATCGAGGACTCTAAAGAGGACCAACAAAACTACATCGATTCTTTTTCCGCAGTTATCGATAAGTCTCTAAAGAAAGAAAAGCTCAATTATACGATTAAGGGACGAATGAAATCCATTTTTTCCATTCGTAAAAAAATGAAGGCTCAAAATGTAGCGTTCGACGAGATTTATGACAAGTTTGCCATCCGGATAATTTATAAGTCCACTGAAAAGAATGAGAAGTTTTTAGCTTGGAAAATCTATTCGATAGTTACCGACCATTTCACACCAAACCCAGTGCGATTGCGAGATTGGATTTCCTCACCAAAATCCACTGGTTACGAAGCCCTGCATATAACCGTTATGGGTCCGAAAGGACGATGGGTCGAGGTTCAGATTCGTAGTGAACGTATGCACGAAATTGCTGAAAAGGGTTATGCCGCGCATTTCAAATACAAACACGGAGATCAAAAAGAGCAAGGCATTGATATCTGGCTGAACAAATTGCAGGAAGCTTTAGAGAATTCGACGGCAAATGCTGTTGATTTCGTTGAGGAATTTAAGTTAAATCTTTACTCCAAGGAAATATTTGTTTTTACCCCAAACGGTGAATTAAAATCTTTGCCGAAAGGTGCTACTCCTTTAGACTTTGCTTTTAATATTCATACGGAAGTAGGTATGCGGACTAGGGGAGCGAAAGTCAATGGAAAGCTGGTTCCTTTAAATACGACACTAAACAGCGGTGACCAAGTTGAGATAATCACTTCCGATCAGGCCAAACCCAATCAAAATTGGTTGGACTATGCAACTACGGCAAGGGCAAGGGCAAAAATTAAATCTTCACTTCGTGAAGAAAAGAAATCTGTTGCAGAAGACGGTAAAGAAATCCTCCGAAGAAAATTAAAATCACAAAAAATAAATCTGAATGAGGATACTGTCAACAAGATGGTAATCTTCTTCAAATTAAAAACCAGTCTAGATCTTTTTTATAGAGTCGGTATTGGTGCGATTGACAATCAAATGATCAAGGACTTCGCATCATCCTACAGCAATGCCTTCATCAGTTTCTTTAAGAATAAGATTCGTCGAAGCCCAGTTCCCGAAGACATTGACAAAGATGAGATAACTTCCAAATACGATCTTTTGGTATTTGGCAAGGAAGAGGAAAAACTAGATTATAAATTGTCGAAATGCTGTAACCCGATTCCCGGTGATGATGTATTCGGATTTGTTAGCGTTAATGAGGGAATTAAAGTCCATAAGAAGAATTGTCCCAATGCAATTTCGCTGCAAGCGCACTACGCATATCGTATCATGCCAGCCAAATGGATAGATTCTTCTCAGGAAGAATTCAAATCAGAAATCAAACTTACTGGCATCGACAACCTAGGGTTGGTGAGTGAAATCACTGAAATGATTTCTGGCAATATGCACGTAAATATGCGTAATATTAACTTTAGTACAGATGGCGGTACATTCACGGGTAGTATTACCGTGGTTGTTAAAAACAAATCTATCCTCAAGAAATTAATGGACAATCTAAAGCAGATTGAGGGTATTGATAAAGTGACCCGAATTTAGCAAAAAACACCTCTTTTGTTAATGTTCACTTTATGTTGATAAAACACCCTTCCACTACTGCAAATTTAGCTGTACATTTGTGAATTGACTAGCACAGTTTGTTATGGCAGCCAACAAAGATCAAGAGATTGTAAAAAACGTTTTCACCACCTTTTTAGAGGAAAACGGGCACCGGAAAACACCCGAACGTTACGCCATACTTCAGGAAATTTACGATAGCGATGATCATTTTGATATTGAATCACTCTATATCAATATGAAAAACAAGAATTATCGTGTAAGTCGTGCAACCTTGTATAACACCATAGAACTTTTATTGGACTGTAAATTGGTCAGAAAACATCAATTTGGAAAGAATCAAGCGCAATACGAGAAATCATATTTTGATCGCCAACATGATCATGTTATCCTTACTGACACAGGAGAAGTAATGGAGTTTTGCGACCCGAGAATACAATCCATAAAAAAGACAATTGAGGAAGTTTTTGATATTAAAATCAATAATCACTCCCTTTACTTTTATGGTACAAAGAACACTGAAGAAAATTAAGAAACCACTAACCAAAAATATTAATGGCAGTAGATTTATTGTTAGGCCTACAATGGGGCGACGAAGGAAAAGGGAAAATTGTTGATGTACTTACCAAAGACTATGATATAATCGCAAGATTTCAAGGAGGTCCAAACGCAGGGCATACCTTGGAATTTGATGGTATAAAACATGTTTTGCATACGATTCCCTCGGGAATTTTCCATAAAAACGCCATGAATGTTGTTGGTAACGGGGTGGTTATAGATCCAGTTATTTTTAGGAAAGAGCTTGTTGCCCTTGAAAAATTCAATCTAAACATTAACGCTATTCTTTTAATTTCAAGAAAAGCGCATTTGATACTTCCAACCCATCGCCTTTTGGATGCTGCTTCTGAAGCATCCAAAGGTAAAGCGAAAATTGGTTCTACCTTAAAAGGAATTGGCCCAACTTATATGGACAAAACTGGCAGGAACGGTATGCGCGTAGGTGATTTAGAACTAGATAATTGGAAAGAAAAATACAGAGCTCTGGCAGACAAGCATGAGGCGATGATTGACTACTACAATGTAGACATTCAATATGACCTTCAAGATTTGGAAACTGAATTTTTCGCATCTGTAGAAGAATTGAAAAAATTGACTTTCATCGATAGTGAAGAATACCTTTTTCAAGCCCAAAAACAAGGAAAGAAAATATTAGCAGAAGGCGCACAAGGTTCTTTATTAGACATTGATTTTGGTACCTATCCATACGTAACATCATCAAACACCACAGCAGCCGGCGCTTGTACCGGTTTAGGGGTGGCTCCGAATCAAATAGGTGAAGTAAAAGGAATTTTCAAGGCATATGCGACGCGAGTTGGCAGTGGTCCCTTCCCTACTGAGCTTTTTGACGAAGATGGCGAAACCATGGGGCGTGTTGGAAACGAATTTGGTGCAACAACAGGCCGCCCTAGAAGATGTGGTTGGTTAGATTTAGTAGCATTGAAATATGCTGTTCAAGTAAACGGAGTTACCGAATTAAACATGATGAAAGGTGACGTCTTAAGCGGATTTAAAAAATTAAAAGTTTGCACCGCTTACAAATATAAAGGAGAAACTATTACACATTTACCCTATAATATAGAAGCAGAAAACGTGACTCCGATTTATTCAGAAATGGATGGTTGGTCTGAAGATTTGACCAAAATGTCTTCCGAAGACCAGTTTCCTAAAGCGTTGAATGCATATATCGAGTTCTTGGAGAAAGAATTGGAAGTGCCTATTAAAATTGTTTCTGTGGGACCCGATAGAACACAAACGATTCATCGATAGATATCAAAAATATACGCTCACATTCACATGGCAAATCCACCGAACAAAATTGAGCATATTGATTGGGTAAGGAATGATATTAGAAAATGCTTTGCCGATTTAGGTTCCTTCACCTCGTCTCAAATTGATGAGGCTTTAGATTTGATTACCATTGAAACGTATAAAAAGGGGGAGCACTTGCTGCGCGAAGGAGAAGTGTCCGCTAAAAGTTATTCTATTGTATCTGGTTGCGTAAGACAATATTATTTAGTGGATGGCGAAGAGAAAACTACCTTTTTCTACACTGAAGGTCAATCGATATTTTCACCAAATAGTTCTTCAGAAAGAATTCCCGCAAAGTATTATTTGTCTTTTGTGGAGTACACTACACTTTCAATTATCACCTTAGAAAATCAACAGGAAATGTATAAAAAGTTTCCAATGTTGGAATCTATGAGCCGCATGTCTTTGCAGGAGGAATTGAATAACTACCAGGAAATGTTAGCCACATACATTACAACGAATCCTGAGGAACGTTATTTAAATCTATTAAAGTTTAGACCTGAACTTTTGAATAGAGTCCCCCAATATCAACTTGCCAGTTACCTTGGCGTAACTCCGGAATCTTTAAGTAGAATTCGAAAACGTATTTTCCTGAAATAAGAATTCCTCTCTTTGAAATCGTAACTTGAATTTCATTTATTGACGAAAGTCAATTCTTTTGATACCATCGATTTATAATTTTGTACTTTAAGTTGTCAATTATGAAAGCAATTACGAGAACAAAATATGGTCCTCCAGAGGTCTTGGAAGTTAAAGAAATTCCAATGCCAGTCCCTAAAGAAAATGAACTGTTGATTCGGGTACATGCGACCACAGTTAATCGAACTGATTGTGGTATTCTAACGGGAAAACCCTATTTAATTCGAGCATTTGTAGGCTTGACAAAACCAAGGGATTTAGTTCCTGGGACTGACTTTGCGGGTATAGTAGAAGCTATTGGCAAAAATGTTAGTGACTTTAAAGTTGGTGATCGTGTTTGGGGATTACATGATGAGGGTGTGCAGTCTCAAGCCGAGTACATGACTATTCGCGCTGGTAAGTCCGCTGTGAAAATTCCAGAAGGCTTTTCCTATCAGGAAGTTGTAGCTTGTGCTGAAGGAGCGCACTATGCGAATAACTTCATCAATAAGGTTAAAATCGATTCAAGCACTAAAGTATTGGTAAATGGGGCAACAGGAGCGATAGGCTCTGCTGCTATTCAGCTTTTAAAATATCATGGAGCGAAGGTCACCGCTGTTGGGAATACCAAAAATATGGACTTAGTAAAATCATTAGGTCCAGACAAAACCATTGATTATCAGAAAAAAGATTTCACCAAAGATGATGAAAAATATCATTTTGTTTTTGATGCGGTTAGTAAAAGTTCGTTTCCAGAGTGCAAACATTTGTTATTGCCAAAAGGGGTTTATATTTCTTCCGAACTAGGACCAAATGCCCAGAATCTTTACCTCCCATTCATTACCAAAATAAAAGGGGGTAAACGGGTCATCTTTCCTTTACCTGTTAATTGCAAAAAAAGTATCGTTTTTATGTCGAAACTATTGTCTGAAGGAAAATTTAAACCTGTCATTGATAGGGTTTATCAACCAGAACAGATTGTAGAAGCCTATAATTATGTAGCATCTGGGCAGAAAACCGGAAATGTAATTATTAACTTTAGTCCTACTAAGGCCTAAAAGTGATTCAAAAGCTCAACCATATAGATGTAATTATTGCCCGAAAAATCAGGAGTGTTTTTCAAGTGTCTTATGCAGTTGAAGCAGATTTGTTAAACGCCGTCGATTTTCCACCCTTAAGAAGAAGTCTGGCAAATTTCATAAAAAGTGATACCGAGTTTTATGGGTATTTTCAAAATAAAGAGCTAGCCGCGGTTACCGAGATTAAAAGCGAAAATACCCGTACGCATATTCAGAGTTTAGTTGTTGACCCGTATTACTTCAGGCAAGGAATCGGTCAAAAGCTTGTTGCTTTTATTTTCAAAACATACAACACCCCTACCTTTTCGGTTGAGACTGGACTTGCCAATCTTCCAGCAATATCACTTTACAAAAAATTCGGATTTACAGAAACCAAACAGTGGGATACAAACCATGGAGTGCGTAAAATCCGTTTCGAAAAAGAAATATAACGCCATGTGTTCGTGCACAGATTGACTTTTTTCGCTAAATTGTAGTATGAAAAATATCAACCGAAGAAATTTCCTTAGAAAAACATCTCTAGCTGGCGCGGCCCTATCTATGAGCCCGATGCTGGCAAATAGTCCATTGGGTTCTGAAAGACCTCTTGCCCACACTTATATGGGTGGCTTTGCCGCCCCGAAACTGGAAACCGTACGCGCCGCATTTATCGGTGTAGGTGCTAGAGGACCTGGACACATGAAGTTTTTTGCTGAATTACCTGGTACCGAAGTAGTAGCAATCTGCGATTTATACGAAGATTTAGCAAAAAAATGGGGTGAAGAGGCAAAAAAAATAGGGGGTGGAAAACGACATAAAAATGTTGCACTGTACTACGGTGATGAAAACAAATGGAGAACGATGCTTGACGAGGTGAAGCCAGACGTCGTATTTGTGGTCACCAATTGGAAAAACCACGCACCAATGTGCATCGAGGCTATGAAAAAAGGTGCGCATGCCTTCAGTGAAGTTCCAATTGCATTGACCTTAAAAGAGATGTGGGATATTGTCGACACCTCGGAGGCCACAGGTAAACATTGTATGATGATGGAAAATGTCAACTACGCAAGAGAGGAGTTAATGTATCTGAACATGTGCCGTTTGGGAGTGATTGGTGAACCCTTGCATGCCGAGGCAGCGTATATCCACGAGTTACGTTTTCAAATGGAAGAGCAAGAGCGCGGAACTGGTTCTTGGAGAACCCCGCATTATGCAAACAGAAATGGAAATCTATATCCCACACATGGTTTAGGACCAGTAGCGCAGTACATGAACCTTGCTAGAACAGAGGACAATTTTTCAAGTCTAGTTTCATTTTCGACCCCTTCTGTAGGCAGAAAACTTTATGCCGAAAAGAATTACGCCGCGGACCATAAATGGAATAAACTAGATTATAAAGGCGGTGACCTAAATACGACCATCATCAAGACCACACTTGGAAGAACAGTAATGGTACAGTGGGATGAAACAAGTCCGAGACCTTATACCCGACATAATTTGATTCAAGGTACCAAAGGAATACTGGCAGGATTCCCAACACGTGTTGCTTTAGAAGGTGGTGTTGAAGGAGTTACCAAAGATCATCACAGCTGGGTAGAAGGTGATAAACTAGAAATTTTGCGCGAAAAATACGATCATCCTTTATACAAGCGACTGAATGAAGCGGCCAAAGGAAGTGGACATGGTGGTATGGATGGACTCATGATGTATCGTATTGTTGAGTGCTTACAGAAAGGTCTTCCCCTTGATCAGAATGTTTATGAAGGATGTCACTGGAGTGCGGTTAGCCCACTTAGTGAGGCTTCTGTAGCTCAAGGTGGTATGCCACAAGCATTTCCTGACTTTACAAGAGGTAAATGGAAAGATACTGCTCCTTTGCAAATTGTATCCTAGTATCATCAATTCAATTAAAAATAAAAGCCACCTCAAAGGTGGCTTTCTTTATTAAATCTTTGCTAATTCAAATCGAGCTGCGTTAAAAAATCCTATTTTTGGGCAAAATTCTAGACTTTTGAAAAAGACGTTTTTACTAATACTCCTTACTTTTTGCACATTTGTGGGATTCTCTCAAACCACTGTACAAGAAACAGAAAACGACACTACCGAAAGTAAGTACATAAACCTAGTTTACGGGGCCAATCTGGTCAAGGATGAAATACAATTTCCTGGCGCGGTAATATGGAGTAAAGATAGCCGCCAAGTGCAATTTGAGCATCAAGGAGCCGACCTGTGGTGCGATGTAGCCGTTTTTTATCAAAAAGAGAATCGACTAAAAGCCATAGGAAATATTAGACTGAAACAAGGTGATTCGGTTTTAATGACGAGTGGCAAGATGGACTACGACGGCAATACAAAATTTGCCAAAGCTTACGAAAGTGTTGTGTTGCGTAGCGAAACTTCCGAAGGTGGAGATATGACATTGACTACTGACACCCTTCGTTTTGATCGTGAAAAGCAACAAGCCTATTACCAAGATTTTGGAACAGTTGTAGATTCGGCAAACACTTTGACTAGCGAAATCGGTAGATACTTTATGGATATCAAAAAGTATCAATTTTTGGATAGTGTACATATCAAGAATCCGCAATACATTTTAGATTCAGAGCAGTTAGATTATTATACTTCCTCTAAGAACGCCTATATGTACGGACCTTCTACGATTACTGGCGAAACCTATAAAATTTATTGTGAACGTGGGTTTTATGACACCAAAATAGAAAGTGGCTACGGTATCAAAAACACCCGTATCGATTACAACAATCGTATTATTAAAGGTGATAGTGTCTATTTTGATAAAGCGTCTGAATTTGCTTCTTCTACTAACAACATCACAGTTACAGATACCATAAACAATACAGTCACAAAGGCTCATTACGCAGAAGTTTTTAAGGCTAAAGATTCTGTTTTTGCTACAAAAAGAGCCGTAGCCATCAGCCTGGTCGAGCAAGATTCACTATACGTGCATGGAGATACTTTGATGGTTACAGGACCGCCTGATAATCGAATTGTCAGGGCTTTCAGAAATGCAAAGTTCTTTAAGACCGACATGAGCGGAAAATGCGATTCGATTCATTCCGCGGAAAAAACAGGGCTTATTCAATTGGTTAGAAATCCCGTTTTATGGAATGGAGAAAACCAAATGACCGGAGATAGCATTCACATTATATCAAATGTAAAGACAGAGCAACTAGATTCCCTAAAAGTGTTGGAAAATGCCTTTATCGTATCCCTGGATAGTATAAGTAAAACAGGTTATAATCAAGCTAAAGGTGTAAACTTGTATGGCAAATTCAAAGAAAACGAATTGAAGATTATCGACCTCGTAAAGAATACTGAAGTCATCTATTATATGTACAACGATGACCAAGAGCTCATAGGAATCAATAAAACCATTTGTAGTTCGATTAGAATTACCATGGCAAATAACGATGTGGAAGATTTGACTTTTCGAAGGGACCCTGACGGTGATATTTTTCCTGATAAAGACCTTCCCCAAGAAAGCAGAAAGCTGAAAGGCTTTATTTGGCGGGGTGATGAACGGATTCTAACAAAGGATGATATTTTTGATGAAGATGATAACAATATCGAACTTGTGGTGATTCGGGGTATCGAAAACCCTATTGATATTGATGCTGAAGAAGAAGACCGCGGTCAGAATCCAAGTGACCCAGTGAACAATATTCCGATTCCTGAGGACGAATCCACGGAACCCAATAAACGTCCAAAGGTTAAGAAGGCTAAAGCTAGTCAATAAACCTATCCAAAGGTCTCTGGAAATTATGAAAGAAGACTTTCTAAAATACCAAGCACAAACCACTCCGCATCCATTAGTTATGGAGGTTTCACACGCTAGTGGTAGTTATATCTATGACACATCCGGTAATGCCCATTTGGATTTTGTTGCTGGGGTATCTGCATGTAGTTTAGGTCATTGTCATCCAAAAGTGGTTGAAGCGGTTCAGAAACAGTCAGAGACCTATATGCATGTCATGGTGTATGGGGAATATGTTCTGCAGCCCGCGGTTGAATACACAAAACTTTTGGCCTCGCTCCTACCCGATTCCTTAGAAACAACTTATCTCGTAAATTCAGGAACGGAAGCTATAGAAGGCGCCCTGAAATTAGCAAGACGCTATACCGGAAGAAGTGAAATCATATCGGCACATCATGCCTATCATGGCAATACAATGGGTAGTTTAAGTATCATGGGATACGAAGAACGCAAAAGCGCTTTTCGGCCTTTGCTCCCTGATGTTTCGTTTATTCATTTTAACTATGAAATAGAATTATCAAAAATCACAAAAAAAACTGCCGCCGTCGTTTTGGAAACTATTCAAGGGGGAGCAGGTTTTATAGTTCCGCAGAACAATTATCTACAAAAGGTTAGAGAAAGATGTACTGAAGTTGGTGCACTGTTAATTTTAGATGAAATACAGCCTGGTTTCGGTCGAACCGGAAAACTATTTGCTTTTGAACATTATAATTGCATTCCAGATATTTTGGTGATGGGGAAAGGCATGGCATCAGGACTTCCCATAGGAGCATTTACCTCATCCAATGAACTAATGGCAAGCTTACAGGACAGTCCTAAATTAGGACATATTACTACCTTTGGAGGAAATCCAATTATCGCAGCGGCCAGTTTAGCTACCTTACAAGAACTAATTGAAACCAATTTGATTCCTGAAACCTTAGAAAAGGAAAAACTCTTTAGAAAACTACTTCAGCATCCTTCAATTAAAGAAATACGAGGAAAAGGTTTGATGCTTGCACTCATTTTAAAAGACGCTGATATGGCTAATAATTTGGTCCTAGAAAGTGCAGAAAACCAGCTTATTCTTTTCTGGTTATTATTCGAACCTAAAGCGGTTCGCATATCTCCTCCCCTGACTATATCTAATGGCGAAATTGAGAAAGGCAGTCAGGTAATTTTACAAATACTTGACAAATACGTGCAATAAGCTGTTAACTAATTTGTTAATAATATAGCACCGGTCACGACTTAATCGTACCCTCAAACCCTTACTTTTAAATCCATAGAATAACCAAATCGTTCGTATGGCGTTACACTCTAACGAAAGACCCGGCAGGCCCATTGCCAAATTTGAATCCATGCTCAAGACAGATGATGTCTATTTCTTTGACGCAGAGGATTTTGAAGATATTATTCACCATTATTTGAACAACGGTAAGGTTGCTTTGGCCAAAAAAGCCATAAAAATTGGATTGCAACAGCACCCTGATTCTATTCAACTGAAATTGTTAGATGTTGAAGTACTGGTCTTCGAGAACAACCTTGATTCCGCAGAAAAATTATTGGATAAGCTTCAACTTTTAGATAGTAGCAACGAAGAAATTTATATACAACGTGCGAATATTTTTTCCAAAAAAGACAATCACGAAGCTGCTATAAATCTTTTATACAAAGCCCTTGAGCTTTCTGACAACGGCTATGATATTCATTCTCTCTTGGGGATGGAATACCTATTCATGGATGATTTTAAGATGGCCCAGAAAAGTTTTATGAAATGTGTCGATATCGATGACCACGACTACTCTTCACTTTATAATGTCGTCTACTGTTTTGAGTTCTTAGAAGATTATGATGGGGCAATTTATTATCTGAATGATTATTTGGATAGGAACCCCTATTCGGAAGTTGCGTGGCATCAATTAGGAAAACAGTATTACGAAAAAAGATTATATCCTGAGGCTCTTACCGCTTACGATTTTGCAATCATTTCCGATGATACTTTTATGGGTGCCTATTTTGAAAAAGGCAAGGTGTTGGAAAAAATGGGCAAATATCTCGAAGCTATCGAGAACTACGAGACAACCATTGAAATCGAAGACCCTACATCACATGCCTATTTACGAATTGGTAAATGTCATGAGATGTTAAAGAATAACGACATGGCCAAATTCTATTATTATCAAACGGTTCATGAAGATCCGCTTTTGGATAAGGGATGGTTGGCAATTACCGATTTCTATTACAAAAGAAAAAAATATGAAAAGGCCTTCTACTACATCAATAAAGCATTAAATATTGATGGTGAAAACCCGAATTATTGGAAAAAATGCGCCAAAATAAATACCGCTCGAAAAAAATATGATCAGGCAGATTATGCCTACAAGCAAGCTGTCGACCTAGGTAACTACGAACTCACTACTTGGTTAAAGTGGGCCGAAGTTTCTCACTTAAATAGTGATATCAACTCGGCAATCGAAATCTTAGCACAAGGCCGAGAGTTCTACCCCGAAAGTGCCCGATTACAATACAAAATGGCAGGGTTTCAATTGTTGGCAGAGGATGCCATTAATGCACGTATTACGTTTATAGATGCACTTAAAACTGATATTGAAAAGCTGTTCTTGTTCGAGGAGGAATTTCCGCAGTTCGCTGAGACTGAATGGGCATTGAACATAATAGCTGATATAAAAAGAGCTTCCAGATAAAAGAAGTATTTTTGCCTTTTGTCTATGGAAAACCGCAACTTGCTACAATACTTTTTCATTACTCTCAAGGGCATGGCGATGGGAATCGCCGAATTGGTTCCAGGAGTATCAGGAGGCACAATTGCATTTGTGGCTGGAATTTATGAGGAATTCATCACTTCAATAAACAATGTTAATCTTTCCACATTCCAAGCCTTAAAAAAAGAAGGCTTCAAAGCTTTTTGGACAAAGTTAAATGGTACTTTTTTATTCGCTCTTCTGGCCGGAATGGCGATTAGCATTCTTTCATTTTCCAAAATAATATCGTGGTTACTCGAAAATCAACCAATACCAGTGTGGTCTTTCTTTTTTGGACTTGTATTAGCCAGCGTTATTTTTGTCGGCAAAGCAATTAAGAAGTGGAATTTTCTTAGTATTGCTCTCTTTGCTCTAGGTACTGTTGCTGCGTATTATATTACAACCCTTCCACCTTCTGCAAATACAGATAGTTTGCCTTTTCTTTTTTTGTCAGGGGCAGTAGCAATATGTGCAATGGTTTTACCAGGTATATCAGGTTCATTCATTCTTGTTTTACTAGGATCGTATAAAACTATTTTAGATGCCGTAAATGAGAAGGACCTAAAAGTTATAATAACAGTTGGACTAGGAACTATATTTGGCATCTTAAGTTTCGCTAGACTTTTAAAATGGATGTTTGCCAATCATAAAGATATTACGCTCGCTGTATTGACTGGTTTTATTTTGGGTTCTTTAAACAAAATATGGCCTTGGAAAAAAATCTTGGAAACAATCAGAATTGGCAAAAAAGAAATCATAATTGACGAAAACATATCGCCTTTTGCTTTTGAAGGAGATAATCAATTAGTATTTGCCATTATAGCTGCCATCCTCGGTTTTTCCCTTATTTTTATACTTGAAAAAGTAGCCTCAAAAGAATAAGCGCTCTCCCATATGAACGAACTAAGGTCGGTATCTGATAAGTTCTTTCTGGTCGTAAAAGGCCTTTGTATGGGAGCGGCCAATAAGGTGCCCGGAGTCTCTGGAGGTATCGTCGCATTCGTTGGCGGTTTCTACGAAGAGTTCATCTATTCACTTCAAAAAATAAATGGGAAGGCTTTCAAGCTTCTTTTCAGTGGCAGGTTCAAAAGCTTTTATCGCTATGTTAACGGAACCTTTCTATCCCTACTGATTTTCGGGATGCTTGTGAGTTACTTCAGTGTTTCCAAGGTTCTTGATTATTTTTTAGAACGCAATGAGCTCTTTGTTTGGGCGGCTTTCTTCGGAATGATTTTGGGTTCGATTTACTATATCGCCAAAGATTTTGACCATTGGAGCAAGCGAACAATAACTGCTGGCTTTATCGGTTTGATTGTGGGTATTTCTATTAGTTTTTTGAGCCCTGCAAAGGAAAATGACAATCTATTATTCATCTTTCTTTGTGGCATGATAAGCGTTTCTGGCATGACCTTACCAGGTTTATCGGGTTCTTTTATACTAATCCTTTTAGGCAATTACGTATTGCTTTTAATAGATTCAGTAAATGCGCTTTACGATACCGGTGCCGAATTGTTACGTGGTGATTTTAGCTTTACCAAGAATGAAGAACGTTTAAATACCTTAAAAATTCTTGCTGTTTTCACAACAGGTTCCGCGGTAGGTTTGGTGAGTCTTTCGCACCTTTTGAGCTATGTTCTAAAACATTACAAACATATTACCACCGCCGTCATCATTGGCTTTATTACTGGTTCTCTTGGTGTGGTTTGGCCTTGGAAAAAAACCATTTATAAAACAGATGCTTCCGGTGAAGTTCTTTTTGCATCGAACGGAAAAGAGATTGTAAGCAACTATGAAAGATACTTTCCTGATTTCTCAAGTTCTGAAACTTGGTGGGCTTTATTTTTTGTATTGGTGGGAATAAGTATTTTATTGGGATTAGATTGGTATGGAAAAAAAAGAAGACAAACAGTTTAAATTCGGATTGATAGGAAAGGATATCTCCTATTCATTTTCCAGAGGATACTTTGCGGAAAAATTTAAGCTGCTTGGTCTTGGTAATCATTCCTATGTAAATTTCGACCTTCCGGAAATTGAGGTGTTTGAAAAACTCCTTTCAGATAACCCGGAAGTCAAAGGTCTTAACGTTACCATTCCATATAAAGAAGCCATTATTCCATATATGACTAAGTTGGACGCTAAGGCCGAAAAAATTGGTGCTGTAAATACAATTAAAGTGAATAAAAATGGGCTTACCGGATACAATACAGATTTCTACGGATTTCAAAAATCCATAGAACCTTTTTTAAAAAAACACCATAAAAAAGCCCTTATCTTAGGTACGGGAGGTGCTTCAAAGGCAATAGCATTCGTATTTGAAGAATTGAATATCCCATATAAATTAGTGTCAAGGAATCCGAAAAAAAATCAACTTTCTTATCAAGAACTTGACAAAGCTATCTTAGATGAATTTACCATTTTAGTGAACTGTACTCCCTTAGGCACACACCCCAATGTGAACCAAAAACCTGATATTCCGTATATCTATCTGAAAGAAAATCATTTGCTTTTTGATTTAATCTACAATCCTGAAAAGACGGCTTTTCTATTGGAAGGGGAATCCAGGGGAGCTTCTATCTGCAATGGTCATCGTATGCTAGAATTACAGGCTGAAAAAGCTTGGGAGATATGGAATAGCAAACCGTAATTATCATTTTAATATTCAACCTACTTTTCGAATTTACTTGTGTGCTCGATAACACTATAACTCGCTAATACTTAAAGGCAAAGAAGTCCTTCATTATTTTTGCCATTCGCTATGTTGTTACTATCTTACATTAGCAATTTTTTGCGCAACCAAAATATTTCGAATGCCTGAGGAGAAAGAACAAGAACTACAAGAACAAGTAGTAGAGAATGTAGACATCGAAGCAACCGAAAAAAACCCAATAGAAATTGAGGAGGGTACCGAAGTACCCAAAGATAAAGCAGCTCAAAATCAGGAAAAGCTAGAAGAGAAACAAGAGGAAGAAAAAGCAGAAGAAGCAAAGGAAGAAGCAAAGGAAGAAGAAAGTACTCCTAAAAATGATGCTGCAGCCGAAGATAAAACGGTAGAAGAGATTGACGAAAACAATGCCGAGGATGCTGAGGATACAGACAATCATCATAGACACCATATTCCAATCTTAGATTATCATTCGATGTCCATCGAAAATTTGACTGGAGAGCTCCAAAGACTAGTAAAAAACGAAAAGGTACAGGCGATAAAAAAGCATGTTGACGGGATAAAACATGAATTTGATTTAAAGTTTCAAGAATTTATAGATCATAAAAAGGAGGATTTCATTGCCAATGGTGGTAATGAGATTGATTTCAGATACAATTCGGTAACAAAAAAACAATTCAACGAAGTCTACTCTGAATATCGAGAAAATCGCAATCAGTATTATAAAAATCTAGAAAAGAGCCTCAAAGAGAATTTAGCAAAACGTCTTGAGCTCATTGAACAGTTAAAAGGTCTTATTAATGTGGAAGAAGACATTAATACTACCTATAAGAATTTTAAGAATTTACAGGAACAATGGCGTAATTCAGGGCCAATTCCTAGAACCGACTATAACAATGTTTGGAAGACCTATCATCACCATATTGAGATATTCTATGATTTTCTGCACATAAACAGGGAACTTAGAGATTTGGACTTCAAACATAATCTTGAAGAGAAACAAAAGTTAGTTGTCAGGGCAGAAGCTCTTGCGCATGAACCGGACTTGGGGAAAGCATTTCGAGAGCTACAAACACTTCATAAAATTTGGAAAGAAGATATTGGTCCGGTTGGCAAAGAACATCGAGAACAAATCTGGGAGCTTTTTAGTGCGGCGACAAAAGTACTGCACCAAAGAAGACAAGAATATTACAAGGACTTAGATAAAGTTCATGAAGAGAATTTAGTAAGGAAACAGGAAATAATCGCTGCTATAATAGCTATTTCAGAGAATGTTGCCGATAATCATAAAGCCTTGCAGCTGCAGATGAAGCAAATCGAAGAGCAGCGAAATGCGTTTTTTAAGGCGGGGAAAGTTCCCCAAAAGGTAAATGAAAAAACTTGGGCGGAATTCAAAGAAGCCGTGCGTAAGTTTAATCGAAATAAAAATGCATTTTATAAGAACTTAAAAAAGGACCAGCAAGACAATCTAGATAAGAAAAGAGAACTCTTAAATTCGGCCGTTAATTTAAAAGACAGCGAAGATTGGGATGTTGCCACCCAAGAAATGAAGCGCATTCAGAGCGAATGGAAGAAAATAGGACACGTTCCCCGCAAGTATTCCGATAAGATTTGGAAAGAGTTTAAAAGTGCCTGCAATCATTATTTTGATCGCTTGCATGCCCTTAAAAACGAAGCGAACAAAGAAGAAGCGGAAAATTTAGCTAAAAAAGAGGCATGCCTTGAACGACTAAAGGCTTTTACCCTTTCTGGTAAGCGAGAACAAGACTTATCCACTATCAAGGCTTTTATTGAAGAATGGAAAACTATTGGAAGGGTTCCTTTTAATAAAAAGAACATTACTCAAAAGTTCAATAAAATTCTAGATGCAATTTTCAAAAAATTAGATGTCAGTAGACAAGAGTCAGAGTTACTGAAATATGGAAACAAGATTCAACAACTTGCCAAAGCTGATGACAATAGAGCTATTTCCAATGAACGGACTTTTATCCGAAGAAAGATTGAAGAGAGCAAAACTGAGATTCGTCAGTTAGAAAATAATCTTCAGTTCTTTTCCAATGCGTCAGAAGATAACCCTTTAGTTAAAGACGTAATCAAACGCGTTGAAACGCACAAACAATCTCTAGAAACTTGGAAAGCTAAGTTGAAGAATCTAAATATCATGGAGAACAACCTTAATAAAGAAGTTGAAGAAGAGAAGGCCAAAGCCAGCTCTGAGGAAGAATAGAATTCACAATTTATTAAAACTAAAAAGAACCCTGCAATTACAGGGCTCTTTTATTTACATCTAATTTTTCGAATTACTTCGCAACGTTTACAGCTCTGGTCTCCCGTATTACCGTAACCTTAACTTGACCTGGGTATGTCATATCTGTTTGAATCTTTTGAGAGATTTCAAAGGACAATTCTGCAGCCTTATCATCACTTACCTTTTCACTTTCTACAATCACACGAAGTTCTCTACCCGCTTGAATAGCATATGCCTTTTGAACACCCGGAAAGTTGAAAGCAACTTCTTCAAGGTCTTTCAAACGTTGTATATAAGAATCCATCACCTGCCTTCTCGCTCCTGGTCTAGCGCCGCTAATTGCATCACAAACCTGAACAATTGGAGAAATCAATGTTTTCATCTCTATTTCGTCGTGGTGAGCTCCAATAGCATTACATACATCTGGTTTTTCACCGTATTTCTCGGCCCATTGCATACCTAAGATAGCATGTGGCGTTTCAACCTCAGCTTCCGTATTTGGTACTTTTCCGATATCATGTAACAGACCTGCACGCTTGGCAACTTTAGCATTTAAACCCATTTCCGCAGCCATTACACCGCAAAGCTTAGCAACTTCACGGGAGTGCTGAAGTAAGTTTTGCCCATAAGAGGAACGATATTTCATTCGCCCAACGGCTTTTATCAATTCAGGATGCAAACCATGAATACCTAAATCGATAATAGTACGTTTACCTATATCAACAATTTCAGTTTCAATTTGCTTTTCGGTCTTTTTGACAATTTCTTCAATTCGTGCGGGGTGAATTCTTCCGTCAGTAACCAATTTATGTAAAGACAAACGTGCTATTTCCCTTCTAACGGAATCAAAACAAGAAAGAATAATCGCATCGGGGGTATCATCTACAATAATCTCCACTCCAGTAGCCGATTCCAAAGCACGGATGTTTCGTCCTTCACGGCCAATAATACGTCCTTTTACATCATCAGATTCCAAGTTGAAAACAGAAACACAGTTTTCAACTGCCTCCTCCGTTCCTATACGTTGAATGGTATTGATTATTATTTTTCGAGCTTCTTGTTGTGCAGTTAGTTTTGCTTCCTCCATTGTGGTCTGCAAATAAGCCATTGCATCTGACTTTGCAGTTTCCTTAAGAGATTCCATTAACTGACCTTTTGCATCATCCGCCGATAGTCCCGATATTACCTCTAGTTGCTGTATTTGACTTTTATGCAGTTTTTCTAGCTCAGATTGTTTCTTTTCGTAGAACTCGGATTTCTTTTCAACATCCTTCAACTTATTCTCAAGCTGTTGGTTTAGATTTTTGCTTTTCGCCAATTCGCTGCTAATCTGAGATTCCTTATCTCTTGTGCGCTTCTCGGCTTCAGCCATCTTTTTATCCTTTCCGATAATTACCTTTTCATGCTCCGCTTTAAGTTCTAAGAACTTTTCTTTCGCTTGAAAAATTTTGTCCTTTTTAATATTCTCCCCATCCGTTTTGGCAGCCTTAAGAATAGCTTCTGCTTCACGCTTCGCATTAGCCGTTGTTTTAGAAGCTTTTCCTTTCTCCATGAACTTTGCTATCACAAATCCGATTACGAGTCCTATTACCGCTCCTATTATTCCTGTCGTTATATCCATAGTTAGTATAGTTTGTTAATAAAAAAAGCCCACATCGGAGAAGTTTTGTACAAACTCCAATAAACAGGTTTAGGGCTAACAGACTACTCAAGGTTCCTTGTACGAGCAAGGCATTCTTTTATAATCTAAACTCACCCTTTTTAATCAAATTAATGTTGAGTTTGTCAAAAATTATTACCAATGTGGGCAGTAACTTTATGCTATTTTAAAGAACTTATTTTATGCTAAGCTTTGAATTTACCAGCTCGTCCAACGCTTTTAAACGCTCAATCGATTCACTAGTATCTTCTGATTGATCTATGCCTTTCTGTTCGATTTTCGATGCAAACTGTAAGGCACACATGGCCAATACATCTTGCTTGTCACGAACAGCATAACTCTGTTCAAATTTTTTAGCCAGTTGCTCAATGTTTTTAGCTGCTTTCCTTAACCCTTCTTCTTGCGAAGGATCAATTGTCAATGGATATATTCTATCGGCGATAGAAAGCTTTATTTTGAGTTTTTCTGACATGTTATTTCAAACATTATTCGGCGAGTTGAGTGATACAATGGTCCAACTCTCTAATCAATGTGTTTATTTTCAGCTTTGCTTCTGTTTTGTTTGTATTACTGCCCAGCATCGAATTTGCAAGCTTTAGTGAATTATACTTTTCTTCCCACTCAGAGACCAGTTGTTGTGAACTGTCCTTGTTATTTTTAGTGGCAATAAGCTCCTTCTCTAATTTGGAATTAGTCTGTTGTAAGAGCTCTAACTTATGTAGCAGCTTACTTATTTTATTCTCAAGAGAATCAACTATTTTGACCAATTCGCTCATGCGTAAAACTCAATGCGTTTTACACAAAGTTAACATACCTCAAAGGACTTAGCAATAGTTTTTTTAATTATTCTTGAAGTAATACTTTAACGCCTTTAAAATCGTTAGTTAAATGTTACGGGGCAGATTAGAAGACATATTTTTTACAGATTGAATGCTGCTATTTGCTTTCATCTACTTAATTTTGTGCCTTTTAGCAATTGTTAGGCCCTTTTCTCAGGCTCGAACATTATGCTATTGAAATGATTCGCCCCATTTGTACCAACCTATTTTTCTATGATTAAGAGAATTATATATATATGGATTTTACTCGTTTCCTTAGCGGCCTCTGCTCAGGAAAAGTATCCAAAAGATGTATTTCGTTCACCACTCGACATCCCATTAATACTAGCGGGAACCTTTGGTGAATTGCGTTCCAATCACTTTCATTCTGGAATCGATATCAAAACCAAGCAAAGACAAGGACTTCCTGTATTCGCTATTGGTGACGGGACTATAACCAGAATAAAAGTATCACTGTATGGCTATGGAAAAGTGCTTTATGTTGCTCATCCTAATGGTTATACATCCGTTTACGGACACCTGCAGAAATTTGGTCCTGAAATAGAGGAATACGTCAAAAAGGTACAGTATGACAAAAAGGCCTATGAGATTGAGGTTTTTCCCGATTACGGAGAACTCAAGTTAGAAAAGGGACAGGTTATCGCTTATTCAGGAAATACTGGAGGTTCTTCCGGTCCGCATCTTCATTTTGAAATACGTAGTAGTATTACCGAAAAACCTACAAACCCCTTATTATATGGTCTGGAGGTTCGAGATGCTACAAATCCTGTTTTAGATAAATTGTTTGTCTATCCCTTATCCAAAGATGCGCAGGTCAACCAAGATGCTAATAAGGTTGAACTAAATTTTTCAAAACAAAAAGATGGTACTTTTCTAGCGGATGAAGTTACCGCTTCGGGTACCATAGGAATTGGTTTCAAAGGATATGATCGGCAAGATATGGCGGCTAACCGAAATGGTATTTATTCCGTAGAACTAAAAGTAAATGGACAGACCTATACAGCATACGATTTTGAAACCTTCTCTTTTAGGGAAACACGTTATATAAATACTTTCATTGATTATGACCATTATGGAAAGTACCGCCAGAAAATTCAACAATGCTTCCTAACACCTAATAACCGATTAAGTATTTATAATGTTTTAAAGAACGACGGTAAAATTAATTTAAAGGAAGGGATGAGCTATTCTATCGAGCTTCTGCTAAAAGATTTGGAAGGGAATTTGACTAAGGCAATAATTCCGGTGACCGGAAAAACGGAAACCATAAAGATTGAAAAAGAAATGGATAAAACCGATACTTATGTCATCGCCAAAAAGCCCAATAATTATGACCTTGGAGCGGCTAAAGTATATTTTCCGGCCAACACGTTTTACAAAGATTTTTATATTGATTTGAAAAAAGATAACGACACAGTTACTATTCATAATAGCAGAGTTCCTGCGCACCGCAATTTCACAATTACTTTTGATACCTCTAAATATTCTAAAGAAGACCGCAAAAAACTCTTCATTGCCCGATTAGATAAAAAATTGAAAGCAAGGTATGCCTCAACCTACAAAAGAGGTGCTACTTTCACCACCAGGACAAGAAATTTAGGTACTTACACTTTAGCCAAGGATACCACAGCACCTAAAATTCGAGCAAAAAATTTCAAGGAAAAGCAATGGTTAAATAACTATAGTTACTTAAGCATCATGATTTCAGATGACTTAAGCGGAGTAGATACTTACTCAGCTACCTTAAATGGTGAATGGATATTAATGGAGTATGAATCTAAAAAAAATACGCTTACCTATAATTTTGATGATAAGATTCTAAATCAAACAAAATGTGAACTTGTTGTTGTCGTAACTGACAACGTTGGAAACAGTACTACCTTTAACAGCACATTCTTTAGAAAATAACTTCGTTTGAAATGGTATAGGTACATCTTTATCTTTCTAGCACTATGCGGTTCTACGTTTGCCAGTGCGCAGACAGCGACCATAACCGGTGTGGTTTTAGATGAAGACAATATCCCCTTGAAACAGGTGAATATTTCCTCTGGTGTTGCCGGTACTTTTTCGGATGAAAACGGATTTTATATTCTTGAACTAATTGCGGATTTAGAAACTACAATTACCTTTTCACACCTTGGACACGAAAATGTGGTTTTGGAGGACCTGGTGCTCAATACCAACGAGACTTTTGAATTTAATCCAGTTATGAAAACGGATGCAATTCAGGTCGATGGAGTAACCGTAACCCCCACGGGTGAGAAAAACACAGATGGTATCACCACCATATCAAAAGATATAATTCGGAAAATTCCAGGAGCGAATGCCGGCGTCGAAAATATTTTAAAGCTCTTGCCGGGTGTCTCGTCCAACAATGAACTCAGCACGCAGTACTCCGTTCGTGGCGGTAATTACGATGAGAACTTGGTGTATGTAAATGAGATTGAGGTGTATCGCCCGTTTCTGATACGTTCAGCCCAACAAGAAGGGCTAAGCTTTGTGAATACTGATTTGGTGTCTAGTGTAAAATTCTCTCCTGGTGGATTTCAAGCGAAATATGGTGACAAGCTTTCGTCAGTTCTCGACATCACGTATAAAAACCCCACAGATTTTGGAGCGCAGTTTGAAGCAAGTTTTCTTGGTGCCAGAGCAGCCTTGGAAACCGTTTCTAAGAACAAAAATTTTTCGACTGTTTCTGGAATTCGATATAGAGACAACTCCCTTTTAGTTAATAGTCAACAGACAAAAACGAATTTGAACCCGGTCTTTTTTGATGCTCAAACCTATTTTACCTACCGTTTTTCTAAAAAATTTAATTTAAACTTCTTGGGTAATATTTCGTTCAACGATTATCAAAATGAACCATTGAGCAGAAAGACGAATTTTGGAACCCTAAACGCCCCAAAATCTTTGCTAATCAAATATCAAGGGCAAGAAAACAATAGGTACGGTACTGAATTAGCGGCTGTAAAGGCGAATTATTTTCTAAATGACAATACTACCCTAAAATTGATATCATCAATCTATCATACAAGTGAGCAAGAGCGTTCTGATATTATTGCAGCTTATGAACTCGGAGAAGTAGATTCCAATTTAGGAAGTGAAACGGTCGGAGAAGTGACCTCCTCCAAAGGTATCGGCTCTCAGTTCAATCGCGCTAGAAACGATTTAGACGCACTAATATTCAATTTAGAACACAAAGGGAGAAATATTAAAAACCAACGTGCTATAGAATGGGGCATTAAATATACTCATGAAGATATCCGAGATCAACTTCGTGAATCTGAGTTTATCGATTCCGTCGGGTTTTCAATACGCCCCCCATTAACAGAATTTATAAATAATCAACCCGAAGAACCTTTTGATGGTCCGTTGGAAGCTTATGAATCATTGATTGCAAAGAATTTTGTAAAAACGAATCGATTCTCAGCTTTCGCGCAGTATAGCGATAGAAACCTATGGAAGAATCATAATATCTATTATAACCTAGGTATTCGAGGACATTATTGGAAGGTAAGTGGCCAGAATGTTCTAAAAACTGCGCAAACCGTTTTTAGTCCAAGAGCGCAGTTCGCCATAAAACCCAATTGGAAAAAAGATATGCTTTTTCGGGTTTCTGCGGGAGTTTATCATCAACCTCCGTTTTATAGAGAGCTTCGCGATAATGTTGGTGCTATTCAGCCTAATGTAAAAGCACAACAGTCTATACATTTTGTATTGGGTAATGAGTATAGTTTTAATCTCTGGAATCGACCGTTTAACCTCTCTACAGAAGCATATTACAAAAAGCTGAATAATGTAAACACCTATACCATAGAAGATGTTAGAATACGCTATTTGGCAAACAACAACGCGAAAGCTTATGTCTATGGAGGAGAATTAAGGTTAAATGGAGCTTTTGTACCTGGAACAGAATCTTGGGTAAGTATCGGTTATCTCAAAACTGAGGAGAATAGCAACAATCGAGGGTATATAGCGAGGCCAACAGATCAAAGATTAAAATTTGCCATCTTATTCCAAGATTATATTCCCACTATTCCTGATGTAAAAATGTATTTGAACTTGGTCTATAATACCGGAGTGCCAGGTGGGTCACCTAGTTATGCTGACCCTTATGTTTTTCAGAATAGATTAAGAGATTATAAACGTGCTGATTTAGGAATTTCCTATATTTTTGCAGATGAGAGTAAACGTTACCCTAAAAATCATTGGCTTGATAAGTTCAAAGCATTAAATATTGGTTTCGAGGTTTTTAACCTATTCAATGCACAGAATTCCATCACCAATACTTGGGTCAGAGATGCAGATAGTAAACAGCAATTCGCTGTCCCTAATTTTTTGACCAGTCGCGTATTGAATCTTAGGGTCAATGCTCGTTTTTAAAAAATTTCGAACAAAACAGTAATGATAAGAATTGCGATTATATATGTATTTGTTTTATTCAGCGTTTCTTTAAATGCTCAAAAAAATATCTACGAGAGTGATAAGTTCGACCTTTTTAGTAGAGAGCATAAGGTATTGGCTATTATGCCATTTCTAACGAATTTGGATTTAGAGGATGATGTTTCCAAGGAAGATTTGGAAGAACGTGAGAAAAAAGAAGGCTTGGCAGTTCAAAATGCCTTGGAAACCTATTTTTCAAAACGAAAAAGAAAGAAAAAGTTTTCGGTGGAATTTCAAAATACTGAAGACACGAATGCCATGCTAGCTCAAAACAATATTACCTACGAAAATATTGACGTGTATACTATAAAACAACTTAGTGAAATACTCAATGTGGATGGCATTATAAGTGGGAATTTGGACCTCAACATTCTGCTTTCTAAGGGAGTTCCTGATGATTTTAGTTTTCTCGATTATTTTCTAGGAGATGCTAATTTCGGACGCATCGGAATCAAAATTAGTGATGGCACAACCGGAAAACTCCTCTGGAAATACGAAAAAGAAATCAATAAGAAATCTGGCAGAAATACGGATGACCTTATTGACCGTATGATGAAACTTGCCTCTCGCAAGTTTCCATACGATAGAGAGAAAAGGAAAGACCGAAAGAAAGGAAAGGGTAATTAATTACTGCTCCACAAACTCCTTCAAAACTCCTATTGTATAATCCAATTCATCCTTAGTATTGTACTTCGAAAACGAGAAACGCAATGAAGGTTGTTTGCGTTCTTCTTCATCCAATATTTCGTTCAGTACATGAGAACCTTTACTGCTTCCCGATTGGCAAGCACTACCCTGAGAGCATGCAATTCCCTTTATATCCAAATGAAATAAAAGCATCAGTGCCTTTTGCTGGTCAACAGGCAATCGCAAGTTGACCAAAGTGTAGGTACTCTTATCAATATCGCCTGAATGACCATTAAACCTCACTCCTGGAATCTCCTTTTGTATCGTTTCGATAAAGTATTTTTTTAAACCTACAACATACGCTTTCTCTTCTTCCAAGTTGTCATAAGCATTAAGAAAAGCTTCCTCAAGACCCACTATATTATGATACGATTCAGTACCTGCTCTGCAACCACGTTCCTGAGCACCCCCTGAAATCATTGGCTTCATTCCAGAATTCTTTTTAATGTAAGCAAAACCCACCCCTTTAGGGCCATGAAACTTGTGGGCTGCCGCAGCCATGAAGTCAACTGGAGTTTGCTGCACATCCCATGTGAAATGTCCTATCGATTGAACGGTATCTGAATGAAACAGAGCATCATTTTCAATGCATAATTTAGAGACCATATCAATATCAAGTTTGTTACCAATCTCATTGTTAATGTGCATTAAACTGACCATCTTTTTGCTGCCATCTTTTTTTAGAAGTTCTTCCAAATGTGACAAGTCAGGTGAACCGTACTCATCAAGATTGACATATAGTGCTTGTATATTTTGCTTTTCTTCCAATTCCTCTACGGTATGGGTCACGGCATGATGTTCAATCTTAGAAGTAATTATCGTTTGAACACCTAAATCTCGAACTGCGCAACGTAAAATCATATTATCGGCCTCTGTACCCCCAGATGTGAAAATAATCTCTGAAGGATGGGCATTCATATATTTTGCAATGGTCTTCCTAGCGCTTTCAACTCCGGTTTTGGCTGATCTCCCAAAACTATGAGTAGAAGAGGGATTTCCATAATTAGATAATGCATCTTGCATCTTGCCAATTACGCCTTCTCTAACTTGAGTGGTAGCGGCGTTGTCTAGATATACGTTTTTCATTTTCTAAAGGTCTAAGTAAACTACTTAGCTAATTTTTAGAGTTAATAATTGCTAAAATTAGGTAAACTTAAACGTTAATCCTTTTAAATTAATTTAAATTTGAAGCATGAAAAAAATTCTTTGCTTGGTAATATTGGCATTCCTCTTTTCCTGTGACGATGGTGATTTACAGATAGAGACTATTGATTTTGACAGTGTCACTATACAAAACTGTGATGCAGTTTCAGCAGAAACTGCTAATGTTCTTTTTAAACTAAATACCTCGGAAGCACTTATTCTGGAATTGCCAAACGGAGCAATCAAAAATGAAGTTTCTAACGGAGCGATTTCTTTTGCAGTAACCGCTTCTGGACCTGCAAAGGCAACTTACAGGACGTTCTCTGATAATGTCACCATAACTTATTTCTGTAATAATAATATTCCCTTAGCCGAACCCACGGTAGTTGAGGAAATAATAGCTCAGGGCGGGCAAGCCTTAATCACAACCACCTTGAATTCGGATGGGCTAACTTATGAGCATGAAATTAAATTGAGCACAATTTCATTCGTCACTGCGAATGATTCGCGTATTACAAATTTGGCTATAGATAATTTTGGTACGGTAACTACAACCTTGTCCGAGTAATTATCTAGTGTAGCTCTAGGTATTCTGATAGATATATACTTCTGTAGCTCCTAGTCCATATTTTTGATAGTCCGCGTCATAATATTTTACATTTTCGTATCTACCGAAAAGGTACTTTAATTCCTCTTTTAGCACACCCTCTCCAACGCCGTGAATAAAAACTACTTTTTGAATACGTTTACGCATGGCAAATTCAAGTTGACGCTTTGCAGTTTCTAATTGCAAGTTCAATTTATCGTGACTATTCATTCCCCTTTCCGTGGTAGTTATTTGATGTAAATGGAGATCAACTTCCATTTTCGGCGCATTTCTTTCTTTGGGTTTTACTGCAGCTGCTTTCCTTTTCTTGGGAAGTTCCTTTTCCGACTTTATTTGAGCTATCTCATAATTGCTAACTTTAAACGAACCTTTGACTTTTACCAAGTCAGAAGCTGAATATACCATAGGGAAACCCTCATCCGTCTCAATAGTAATTTCTGTGCCCTTAATTCCAGTTACGAAACCTTTAATGATATCATCTATGGTTTCAACGGAATCTCCAATTTGAAAAACAGTCATGAATTTGTTTTGATTCCATAAAAATAATGGTATTTTTCGGAGGATAAACCAGTTTGCTTGATGAAAATAGTCGTAATACTTTTAACTTTAAGTATCGAAGATTATATGCTTCCTTGTTTTACGAAGACGATATGGGGCCTTGACTGCCCTGGGTGTGGATTACAGCGGTCGGCCGCATTTTTATTGAGAGGAGATTTTTCAGCGGCCTGGGAAATCTATCCTGCAATTTTCACTATTATTCCGTTAATTGGGGTTCTAGCAGTCGATCAATTATTTCAAGTTAAATACATTAATAAAATCACTATTATGCTTTTGATTGCAAGCGTTGGATTGATATTGACCAATTATATTTTAAAATTTATCTAAAAACAAATAACCTAACAGACTATGGAACAACAAAAATTACCTAATGTTACCGTTATACTAGTACTTGGCATCGCATCCATTGTGTTATGCTGGTGCTACGGAGTACTCGGCTTAATTCTTTCAATAGTAGCACTAGTGCTAGCTTCGAGCTCGAAAAAAGTTTACCTTGAAAGTCCAGAAAACTATTCGGATTACGGAGCATTAAAAACAGCCAAAATAGTTGCAATTATCGGACTTATTCTAAATATTCTCTTGGTCCTATTTTTCGCCTGGATAATTTCTGTGGTAGGTTGGGATGTTATGCAAAGTGGTGATGAGGAATTGATAAGGGAACGAATGGAAGAATTATTGAGCTAAAAATAGAAATTTATGAGTAATCAACAACTACCCGGCGCTAGTAATGCCATGACTTTCGGAATTTTATCAATTGTATTGTCAATATTTTGCTGTGGACCATTTGGAGCTATATTCAGTTTCATCGGATTATCAAACGCCAAAAAAGCGGAAAAAGCATTCAATGAAAATTCGGAAGCTTATATGAACCTAGATAACGTCAAGACGGCAAAAATTCTATCTTAT
Source organism: uncultured Flavobacteriaceae bacterium (assembly GCA_947500435.1). GTDB lineage: Bacteria > Bacteroidota > Bacteroidia > Flavobacteriales > Flavobacteriaceae > Maribacter_C. The sequence continues at coordinate 15,155 of CANMRV010000005.1, read as the reverse complement.
ATTGGAATTGGTCTTGCGGCCATTATGCTTATCGTCTGGATACTATATTTCGGCTTCATTATCGCCGCCGTTACCTCTGGAAATTTCGATGGAGGAGATTTCTAAACAGATTGAATATTAAAAAAGCCCGTGGCAATATGCTACGGGCTTTTTTAATATGCACTAATTGAAAATTATTTTTCAAATTGTTCAAGTGTTCTGGTAATAATAGAAACACAATCCAACAATTGCTCTTTGTTCATTACTAAAGGCGGTGCAAAACGAATAATATTACCATGTGTTGGTTTTGCTAAGAGTCCGTTTTCCTTCAAGGCCATGCAGATATCCCAAGCGGTCGAACTTTCTTCAGTATCATTTATTAAAATCGCATTTAGCAGGCCTTTACCTCGAACAGCATTCACAATAGTGCTGCCTTCAACAAACTTTTGTAACTCCGAACGGAACAACTCTCCTAGTTCAAAAGCATTCTGAGCCAACTCCTCGTCTTTTATAACATCTAAAGCGGCCATTCCTACTGCCGCTGCGATAGGGTTTCCACCAAATGTACTGCCATGATTTCCAGGTCGGATAACCCCCATAATATCATCATTGGCCAATACAGCGGAAACGGGGTAAGCACCTCCGGAAAGGGCTTTTCCTAGAATAAGAACATCTGGCTTAATTTCAGGAGTTCCGCTACAATGCTTATCAGCACAAGAACAATTACCACAAGTCGCAAGTAAACGACCTGTTCGGGCGATACCTGTTTGAACTTCATCGGCAATAAACAGTACACCATGTTTTTCACAAAGCGCTTTAGCTCCTGCCAAATAACCTTCTGACGGAACATAAACCCCAGCTTCTCCTTGAATAGGTTCAACTAAGAATCCTGCTACATTGGAATTATTTTTCAAAGCTTCTTCCAAAGCTTGAAGGCTATCGTATTCTATTTTCAGAAATCCTTCCGTATACGGACCAAAATTCTTTCGTGCTACAGGATCGTTAGAAAAGGAAATTATTGTAGTAGTACGACCGTGAAAGTTGTTTTCGCAAACGATAATTTGAGCTTGATTTTCAGGGATTCCTTTTTTCTCATACGCCCATTTACGGCAAAGCTTTAATGCTGTTTCCACGGCTTCAGCCCCCGTATTCATCGGTAACAACTTATCGAACTTAAAAGTCTCAGTTGCATACTTTTCGAACTTACCCAAAACATCATTGTAGAATGCTCTAGAAGTAAGCGTTAGTGTTTGCGCTTGATTTACCATTGCACCAACGATTTTTGGGTGACAATGTCCTTGATTTACTGCTGAATAAGCAGATAAAAAGTCATAATACTTTTTTCCTTCTACGTCCCAAACAAATACACCTTCGCCTCTGCTCAAAACAACAGGTAGCGGGTGATAATTGTGTGCACCGTGCTTATCTTCCAATGCAATCGCACCTTCAGAAGTGATTTTTTCTAAAACTGACATGATAAAAAATTACTTTAAATAAAACTTCAGTAATTCCTTCTGTACCTTTTTCCTTTCGAATCCCGAAGGTGTCGGGATGAAAATTCAGCGTAGGAGAGAAATCATCCTTGTAGAACCGCTAAATTACTAAATATTTTAATTAATTATCAAGCTATTCGACGAGCTAATCATTTATCAGTTTTGTGTGATAAAACAGATACTTGAAGTTCTAGTCGTTTTAATTCGCGAAGTATATCGTTCTTATCCATTTGCATCCAGATATACAGTTTCATCATCCCCATAAAAATCATGCAAAGAAAACCAGCAGAAGCCCATTTTATAAGTTCATTCGTCACATCTGTATTAAAAAATCGTACCGTGCAAAAAATAAAAACTACAAATATTATAACATGCATAACCGTCATAATTGATGCCAGCCATCCCGTTTTTCCTTTATGAACTTCTCCCAATTTACCTATTAGGTTCTGTTCCCCTAATTCATCGTAAAACTTTGCTTCTTCAGCGCTTAACGCTTCCTTTATCAGTTCATCTATTTTTTCTTCTTGTTTTTTCATACTATTATTTTTTAAGAGTCATTTTCAACTTTTCCCTGGCGTGAAAAAGTCTTGATTTTACTGTTCCTATCGATATATCGAGTATTTCGCTTACTTCGTTTAAAGAGTAACTTTCTGTATAGAACAATCGTAGCACGATTTGCTGGTCTTTGGTCAAATCCTGTATTGCTCCACGTAACTTCCGTACATCAGTGTTATTGCCAACTTTAGTTTCTTCTATTTCTTGGGTGCTATAATATTCATTCAAAGAGCCAAGTTCCTTTTTTCTTCTTTTTACATAGTCTAACGATTTTCTCGTAACAATTCGAAAGACCCAGCTTCCAAAAAGATTAGGTTCTTTCAGACTATCCAATTTATTAATGATGATACTCCAGCAATCTTGAACGACATCCTTAGAAGCATCAATATCATGCGTATACCAATACGAATGTTTGCAAAGCCTGTTATGATATTTACGCACCAAAAGGCTCAAAGCTTTCTTTTTACCCGAACGATATTGTAAAACCAATAATCCATCAAAAATTTTACCTGAGTCGGTCATAACACATTTCTACAGTGAAGACGGGTGAAAATCAAAAAGGTTCAAATTTTCCTTAAAATATTGTTATTCATTTTAAAGTTAGGGGAATAAATACATTCCAATTCCTATTTTTGCCCAATGCGTAAAAAGAACAGAAGACAAGTTTTTGAAAATGTTGAAGTCATTGATGCGGGAGCCAAAGGTAAAACCATTGGTAAGGCGCCCGACGGGAGGGTAATTTTCATGACGAACACTGTTCCTGGTGATATTGTTGATGTTCAAACTACCAAGAAACGAAAAAGTTATTTCGAGGGCAAAGCAACACATTTTCATTCTCTCTCAGACAAACGTGTTACTCCCGAATGCCAACACTTCGGAACCTGTGGAGGTTGTAAATGGCAGCACATGGGCTACGAGCACCAGTTGTTTTTCAAACAAAAAGAAGTTGAAAATAATTTGAGACGTATCGGACATTTAGATCTGCCAGAAGTCAATACTATTTTAGGTTCTGAAAAGCAGTATTTCTATCGGAATAAAATGGAGTTCTCCTTTTCAGATAGTAGGTGGCTGACCTTAGAAGAATTAAAATCTGATACTATTTTTGAAGATAAAAATGCCTTGGGATTTCATATTCCCGGTATGTGGGATAAAATCTTGGATATTGAAAAATGTCATCTGCAAGCCGACCCTTCGAATGCAATCAGATTGGAAACAAAAGATTTTGCCATTAAAAACCGAATCTCATTTTTTAATCCTAGAAATCAACATGGTGAACTTCGTACTTTAATGATAAGAACTTCTTCTATTGGCGAAATTATGGTGTTGGTTCAGTTTTTCGAAAACGACCAAGAAAAACGCAATCTGCTCCTGAACCATTTACAGAAGATCTTTCCTGAAATTACTGCTTTGCTTTTTGTTATTAATCCGAAGCAAAACGACACTATTTACGACCAAGAAGTGATTTGTCATTCAGGCAGGGACCATATTTTTGAGGAGATGGAAGGTCTGAAATTCAAGATAAACGCAAAATCGTTTTACCAAACCAATTCTGAACAAGCCTACGAACTTTATAAAATTACACGTGATTTTGCAGGATTAACAGGTGAAGAACTCGTCTACGACCTATATACAGGCACTGGCACTATCGCACAGTTCGTAGCTAAGAAAGCTAAAAGAGTTGTTGGCATAGAATCTGTACCGGAAGCGATTACAGATGCCAAAGCAAACGCTGAAAATAACAACATCAAAAACGTAGATTTCTATGTAGGAGATATGAAAAACGTTTTCAACCAAGAATTTATAGCTGCTCATGGCATACCGGACATTATTATTACGGACCCGCCAAGAGATGGTATGCACAAAGACGTGGTACAACAAATATTGAATATCTCCCCTGAAAAAGTAGTTTATGTAAGCTGCAACAGCGCTACACAAGCAAGGGATTTAGAATTGATGAAAGAAATCTATAAGGTCACCAAGGTGCAGCCTGTAGATATGTTTCCGCAAACTCACCACGTTGAAAATATTGTACTTTTAGAAAAGTTATAAGCCCATGAGTAGAATTCTAATAGCTTTCCTCATTCTTTTGTGCATTTTTTTCTCTGCCTGTGAAAAAGATGACATTTGCGTCGATGGCGATACACCGCTCTTAATCGTTCGCTTTTATGATGCCGAAAACCCCACGGAGTTTAAGGCGGTTCCTGGACTCCGCGTCGTCGGAGTGGGGAATGGTTTTCCCGTCGACACCTTTGGTGATCGAACTTCACTCGATTCAATAAGTATCCCATTAAAAACAATTGAAGCATTGACAGAATTTACCTTTATAACAGATTCCGCCGATGACGAAAACGGGGCTGAGACGGGTAACGTTGATGCTCTAGGGTTTACCTATGAAACAAAACAAGAATTTGTCTCTAGAGCCTGTGGCTTTATCGTTAACTATGAAAATTTAAATTCAAATTTTACCACTGCTCCTGAAAACTGGATTCAAAGCTTAGAAATAGTAAAGACAACCGTACGATTAGAAACAGAAGAAACAACTGCCCATGTTAAAGTATTTCATTAGCACCTGCTTTGCCTTTTGTTTCTTTTTAGGAAACGCCCAAAGCAAACCAATTGACACAAAACCAAAAGATACTGTTGTATACAAACAGCCCTATGGTCTTCGCATTGGAGTTGATTTAAGCAGGCCAACTATTTCATTTTTTGAAGAAGAATACACAGGAATTGAATTTGTTGGAGATTACAGACTAAGTCTTAAATATTACTTAGCTGCGGAACTCGGAAATGAAAAGCGAACGCGCCAAGAAGATGCATATAACTTTACCACATCTGGAAGTTATATCAAAGTGGGCTTTGACTATAACACCTATGCCAATTGGTATGGTGAGCAAAATATGATTTATGCAGGAGCTCGTGTTGCATTTAGCACTTTCAATCACACGATAAACAATTATCAAATCTTTGACAGCAATCGCTATTGGAGTCCTGATGGATTTCAAGAAAGCGGTAGTGCTCCTATAGAGCTTGAAAGTAGAACCGCGACATGGGTAGAAGCTGTTTTGGGAATAAAAGCTGAATTGTTCGCGAATATCTACTTAGGGGCAAGTGTACGATTAGGTGCATTAGTACCAAATCCAAATAAAAAACTTGAAGAAGGCGAATTCTCAAACCTTTTTATTCCTGGTTTCAATAAAGTGACGGACAATAGTATATTTGGAATAGGCTACAATTTCTCTATTTCCTACTTCCTTCCACTTTACAAAAAAGCGAAAAAGCCACAAGAAGATGAGGAAGCTCCTCAACCAATAGAAGAAGGAATCGAGAATTAGTATTAATCACTTTCCTTGTTCTGAAATTTTGCCTTTTTACTTCCTTCATACATTACATATTTTACCAAACGTGATTCTAATTGACTATTAAAAACTTTGATTTTTCGTGAAGGACGTAATCCGACGAATTTTAGGGCTTCTAAGTTTGAAGTAATAAACCAAGCATCCGTTCCCGGATATTCTTGTTTCAAGGTATCACCAATATCCGCGTAAAAAGCTTCAACATCAAAATCAGAATCTAACTCAGAACGATCTAAACGCTCTCCGTAGGGCGGATTGAAAACCATATGTAGTTTTCCCTCCATTGGTTTTTTCGTATCGAAAAAATTCTTTCGCTCTACAATTATATAATCTGAAAGGTTAGCACTTTCAATATTCTCGCCAGCCTTCCGCACGGCAGATGGCGCCTTGTCATAGCCTATTATTTTATGATGAAATTCTCTGGTTTTTTTGAGTTGACTTTCTACTATTTTTCCAAATAATTCCTCGTCAAAATCATCCCATTTTTCAAAAGCGAATTCTTTTCTATTGATATTTACAGGAATATTACAGGCAATCATTGCGGCCTCGGTCAGCATCGTACCACTGCCACACATGGGGTCCATAAAATCACATTGACCATCCCATCCACTTAATAATAACAATCCAGCCGCTAATACTTCATTTATAGGTGCTATGTTTGTTGAAACACGATATCCTCTTTGATGTAAAGACCTACCTGAGCTATCTAAAGAAACATTACAATGGTCTTTTTGTATATGGATATTGATTCGTAAATCAGGATGCTTCACATCTACGCTAGGTCTTTCTCCTTCAGTATCCCTAAATTTATCTACAATCGCATCTTTTACTTTTTGGGAAACATATAGTGAATGTGTGAAGTTGTCTGATTTCACTGTAGTATCAATTGCAAAAGTTGTGTCCACCGTTAGGTATTCACTCCAGTCCATGCGATAAATACTCTTGTACAATTCGTTCTCATTACGAACTGAAAAGGAATGAATCGGTTTTATAATTTTGATAGCTGTTCGCAAACACAAATTAGCTTTATACATAAAACCGATATCTCCATCAAAGGAAACACTACGTACTCCCTCAACCACATTTCCGCCGCCTAAATTGCGGATTTCCTTTGCTAAAATCTCCTCAAAACCAAATAAGGTCTTGGCCACCATTTTAAAATTATTGTTCATCTCTTCACATCTGATTGCCGCAAAAATACAGTATTTTTACCCTACCGAGACGATTCAATCTTTGGATCTTACAACAACCTAATTTTGCACCTATGACTTACCTCCTACCTATTTTAGGAGTCTTGTTAAGTTTTGCCTTTGTACTTGTCGCAAAACCTAAAAGCAAGGAAAACTTCAAACTGCTTTTAGCTTTTAGTGGGGCTTTTCTTTTGGCCTTGACTGTTTTTGAATTGCTTCCCTCAGCCTATGAAAATTCTGATGCTAAAACAGTTGGTGTCTTCGTGATGTTGGGGATTTTACTTCAGATTTTCTTAGAGTTCTTCTCCAAAGGAGCGGAGCACGGTCATGTACATCTGAATAGTGAAAAGAGTAGCTTTCCGTGGCTTTTGTTTATCAGCCTTTCGATACACGCTTTTTTAGAAGGGTTTCCCATTGAAAAACACGATACCATCATCTACGGAATTCTTATCCATAAAATACCTATCGCAGTTATCTTGAGCATCTTTTTACTAGGATCCAAAATCAAATTGATTAAAGCAGTTTTCTTTATTCTTTTATTTGCTTTAATGACACCTTTAGGAAGTTTTGTCGCTGGTAACTCTGATATTGCCACGGAATATTATGCTCCTATAACAGCCTTGGTCATTGGTGTATTCTTACATATTTCTACGGTCATTCTTTTTGAAAGTTCAGAGGGACATAAATTCAATCTTCGCAAGTTGCTGGTAATTATTGTTGGAATTGGAATTGCATATTTTTTATAAATGTTCAGCAAAGAAGAATCGAAACAACTGCGTCAAGACTTCTGGATTGCTTTTGGGAAATCATATCCACATAAATGGATTCTTTACGACACCAAAATCAAAGGTCTCTCGCTTAAATTTCATTTTGATTTAAAAATCGCAATGGTTTCCATGAATATAGAGACTTACGATTTAGAACAGAGAATTCAACTCTGGGAAAAATTAGTATCCCTAAAATCCATTTTGGTAGATGAATATCTTCCAGAAGCGCATTTTGAAGATTCATTTTTGTTAGAAAACCGTAAAGAGATTTCAAGAATCTATGTCCAAAAGGAAAATGTATCAATTCATAATAAAAATACTTGGCAAGAAACGATGGAGTTTTTAAACACTAAAATGACCCTTTTGGAAAGATTTTTTGAGGAATACAAAGACATTCTCCACCCTTAAATTACGTACTGATAAATCATCAGCCAATGACTTACTGCTCCTCCAAGCACAAAAAGATGCCAAATAAAATGATTGTACGGTATTCTATCTATAGCATAGAAAAGGATTCCTAAGGTATAAAAAGCACCCCCAAGAAACAGTAATTGAATACCTTGGGGAGAAATATAGTCTACTAGGTTATCAAAATCATATACCACCAACCATCCCATAGCAAGGTAAAGGACCAAAGAAAGTATTTCGAACTTTCCGGTTAAAAATAATTTAAGTAAAGTACCAACTGCAACAATTCCCCAAACGATATAGAAAATCGTCCATCCTTCTCCATCTAAAAGCGTTATAAGACACATGGGAGTATAGGTGCCCGCGATGAGGAAGTAAATATTGATATGGTCAACAACCCGAAGCTTCTTTTTCAATTCAGGATTCCGAACATAATGGTACAAACTTGATGCAACGAACATTGAAATAAAAGTAATGCTATAGATAATAATGCTAATGGTAGCATAAGATGTCTTTTCAGAATTCTTGGATAGCAGAAGAAAAAAACCAATAATTCCAAAGATTGCTCCAACTGCATGGCTAATCGTATTCAGTAGTTCTTCCTTCGGATGAATTTGTACATCTTTCATTGCTGGCAAAGATAACCAGTCGAAATATATTGCGGCCTTATTCTACAATCAACTTAATCCGCATCGAAGCAGCATGTCCTGGAAAAGTACAAACAATCCAGTACTCACCTGGACTCCAGGGTATTTGAAAGAATATTTTTTCGGAAGATCCCGGTTCAACAATTCCTGTATGTGACATCACCAATTCAGAGTCTGGCACATAGTTTAAATCGGCACCGTCAAGACCCAGTTTTAAGGCCTCTTCACCGACTTCGTCTACTGCACTCTTACCTTTCTGGGTGATAACCAAATTGTGGAGCATATCATCATTGTTGTTAAAAGTAAACTCGATTCTCTTACCTCGTTTTACAGTTAGCTCTTCGACATCATATTTGAGCCCGGGCTTCGTTCCTATTACAATTTGTTGGTCAGCACCATTTGTCCAATCTAGTGGCATTTCATTGACGCGCTTTTCTTGAACCACTCCTTTAAAGGACATTTTTTCAGTAGGAATAGACTTCAAAACACCACCAGGAACTTCATTCAAAGTATAATATCCAGTATCGTGAAGCAACTTTTCTCCACTGGTAGCCTTTAGATTGGTAGCTTTCAATTGGTGTATGAAACCCAATCGCATTCCGTCGACAACTAAACGAGCCGTTAATCCATCTTCGGAAACTTCCACACTTTTTATCAATCCTTTTTGTTGGTCAACAATTGGGCTTCCATAGTTGAAATGATATTTATAATTGAAACTAGTAATTTGATAGGATTCAGGCTTTGCGGCAATCGCCTTATTGACAGGTTTTGTGAACTCCAATTCAAATCCGTCATCCTTTGCCTTCATTGTTTTGATTTCGAAAGGTATTTTTCCATTCCACACAAGTCTCTGAAGACCGAACTGTGCTTTTCCTGTGGAACTCCAGCCTCTGCTTGTCATTCCCACAAACATGCTGGTATCACTTCCCCAAATCATCCGCAGAATTCCGGAAGAAAAGCCTTCTACAAAATTAAAAGCCGCACCTTGATAAACACCATTGACCTTCTCCATGAAAACGCGCATGACCTTGCTATGTCCTTGATCGCCTATGAACATTTGCCCTTCGAACGGACCGAATTTACCCCCTGTTGTATCATACAAAATATCAGAAGTCGAAATACCCAAAATCGTATGTGGAAACCAAATCGCCGGAGCTTTCATTTCAGGTACTTTCTTCGAATACTCATACAAACTAAGACCTGATTCTTTTTCAATGTCTTCCATTTTAAGCTTAAGTGGGGAATTAGGTTCTCCAGTCCAAACCAAGCCTTCAGGATTTCCCGCAAAATCTCCTTTTTCCAAGTGTGTCATTCTACCTGAACCAACCCAATCACCTTGATTTTCAGTATAAAACACTTCTTCATCAGCATTCAATTCAAAGCCCGATGGAGAACGTAATCCTGTTGCTATTGGTATCATTTCGCCTTCTGGAGTAATCTCTAAAAGCCATCCTCTCCACTTTGATAAACTGGCTCCATGACCTATCCATGATAGATTAAGGGTCACCAACATATTCCCATTCTTCTTGAATTTGGGACCGTAAGAGTAGTCATGATAATTGCCGGACAATGGCCAAGAATAAATTGTTTTGTAAACATCAGCCTTGCCATCTCCATTTTTGTCTTCAAGGCGCGTAAGCTCTCCCCTTTGGGATAGGTAAAAGCTGTTATCTTTGAAATTGAGACCCAAAGGCTCGTGAAGGCCACTTGCAAATTTTTTATAGATTGGTTTCTTGCTATATGGCTTATCAATCAACCAAACTTCTCCCCTTCTAGTAGATACACCTAATTTATCTTCATCTGTCAAGACTAACCCACCTACCTCCAGCATAATTTCATCTGGTATAGGCACATCTACAATTTTATAGAACTTGGCTTCTCTCGTTGCCAACTCTGATGGGGATTGGGCTAACACTGATTGGCCCATTCCCAAAATGAATACTACTATTGTTATTTTATAAAATTTTTGCATCATCTCAAGAATTTACCAAATAATGTTATAATTGATATTTTGTTTGCCTGCAGGAATTTTGACAATTAATTCGTCTTTTCCGTTTAGGTTTCTAACAATCGGTTTTAAACCGGCACTCTCAAAAAAGTCAATATAATAGCTTTCATCATTAACGATGAATGTACCATCAGGAAGCTCCTGAATTTGCTCACCATCTGCAACCTTATACCAAATTTCATTTGTCCCATCTACCGTAATCATTCGTTTGATAGAACGTTCCGCGTCAGATGGAATCATTCTATTAGTCACATTACTACCATTGATTTGGTATGAAAATATAGGAATGCCATCAATATCAAATTCATAACCCTGCTGCTTAAAATCAGTGTTTTCCATAGAATTATCTGGCCAAATAGAATCCTCATTTTCCAAAGAAGCAAATTCAGGATCTCCGTGAAGGGATACTATAAAACCTTCTGGCTCACCAAGTTGTTTTTCTCCTCTTGACAACCACATTTTAGTAGCATCCATAAAGTCACCTCCCCATACTTGCAATAGTGAACCTGTTTTCAAATCGTAGGTGTAATGAATTCCTTCGGGTATACCGACTGAAATACAATGCGTTCTTTTTATTCCTTCATGCATCCAAAAACTTCGTTGAGCAATCGGCTCGCTCCCTACCTTTATGGAAAAATCCAGCTTCACTTCTTCCTTCCCTACCATGGGAATTACTTTTTGAAGGGAATACTTCTGCATTCCAGGTCCTTCGACAAATAATTCACAATACCTTCGCCACGGGGTATGCTTGTTATAAATAAACGTAAATGGCACATCTCCTTTTTCCAAAGTTATTTTCCCGGGTCCGAGGGAATCCCTGTTGTATTCCCCATTCATACTTATAAGTGTATCATTATTAATCAACAAAGCCGCACCTCCATTTACTTTGATATCAAAAAGATAATCCCCCGAATCAGGTATTGTCATGCTACCTGAATATTTAAAAATTTTCTGAGAATTGTTATTTGCAACGGTAGCCAAATCTATCGAATCTGCTTTAGCTTCCGTAATAACATCCAGACTTTCAAGGTCGGGAAATTGTTTGGCCGTGTTCTCATATTCCTGCACAACAAGGTTTTTAAAACCAATAGCTTTTTGATAGTATCGCTTGTACTGTATATTTTTCATGGCAACAGGACCATGATCACCTTGAATCATTATTGGTCCTATAGCTTTTTCATCCTCAAATGCAGACGCGCGAGTTGGTCCGGTCAATTCAACATTTTCGTGCAGCAATACGCCATTCAACCATACTTCTTCAAACCAGGCATTCTTGGTTTTTGTTCCTGATGCATCAAATCTTGGCGCATGGAATATAACTTTTAGATGTTGCCAGAGTCCGGGTGCTTTCGCAGCATTCATTTTGGGGGCATGACCATCATAGCCTTCACTTCCTTCTTCCTTTGATGCATCCCAACGTTCGTAGATTCCACCCATATCACTATGCTGCGCTTCTTTCACTCCCCAACTATCAAATAGTTGTACTTCGTATCGACCTTGAAAATAGATTCCGGAATTCGAACCTTTTGGAATCATCACGTCCAGCTCTAGATCTATATCTCCATGTTCAAATACGGTAAATAGATGTCCTCTTTTCCCCTCTTCAGGAATATTTACTAAGACTCCAGAACCTTTGGTCGATTCCAATGTATTTTGTTTTGACCGATCTGCATAAACGCTTCCACCTATCTTCCAGTTTTCCGTGGCCTCTTTAAACTCAGTTATATCATTTAGAGCCATTTTTTGAAAAGGCAAAACAACTAAGGGTTTATCTTTAGCAACCTTTTTTACTTCCTCCTTCTTTTCGGAACAGGAGGATAATATAAAAAGGAAGAGCAAAAAATAACAGGGTTTTAGATTCTTCATTTTTTAATTTTAAAATACAATTGAAAGGTAATTATTTATTAAATTCCTTGATTATCAAATGGTTTGTTCTATGGAACATAAGGTTACAAACGGGAGTACTTACTTATATCGTTTTCCATGCTTAATGACCATATCAACATCTTCTAGTAGATTGATGTACCTCAGAACGTCACCATCGACCGCAATAATATCGGCATACTTTCCAGGAGTAATTGTACCCACTTCATCGGCAACACCCATCCAAAGGGCCGGCCAGTATGTCGCTGCGCGTATGGCATACATTGGGTCAATACCAAATTCGTTTACCCAAACATCTAGTTCATTCCATGTAGATTGGCTATGGAATTTCATAGGAATACCACTATCCGTTCCAATCATTAATACCACGCCAGCATCTAAGAGTTGCTTGATTTTAGTTTCTAGAGTCGGTTTTCTAGAAGGCGTCAATTGGAAATAAGGCATCCTATCGGGATGCGCAATGCTCCTTTTAATATCTGTAATTACAGAATCAGGAAGTCCTAAGTGCCAAGAATCATTATCCAATTTCTCTGGATTGTCTCGCATGTATTCATAATTATAAAGTCCTTCTACCGTTGGGCACCAAAACAGAGGCCCTTGGCTCATATCGGCAGTCCGCTCTTTAATCATCTCCATAATATCATCAGGATATCGAGGGGCGGACGATAGACCTGTGTGCTCAAAACAATCTGCGCCAACCTTCAGTCCCATCCTTATTTCTTCAGGGCGATGGCTATGGGCAACCACTTTCAAATTATACTTATGCGCTTCGTCAACTACAGCTTGAAACTCTTCAATAGTCATTTTATCTTGATCAACTACCTTAATACAGTCTACACCAGCCTTTGCCAATTTACGGACTTTCTTTCGGCCATCTTCCACCCCATTCACTCCCCATCTAAAGTCTTCAGTTCCCGGATAGGGTTTCTTTTGAATAAAAGGTCCGGAAACATACAACGTAGCTCCTGGAATTTCTCCATTGTTTATCGCATCACGAACGGCTATACTTTCTTCCAAAGGAGCTCCTAAATCTCTAGCACTTGTTACACCTGCCATCAGCAATTGATGGGCAGAGGCTGGCATAATTACATCTTTTAGAAGGGGTGGATAGGTCTTATCCCAATAGGCGTAGTCTGAATGTCCAGTAATCATAGTGTGTACATGCATATCCCATAAGCCTGGTAGAACCGTCATTCCCTCAGTAGAAATTACTTCAGCATCATTTGGAATTTTTATAGACTCTACTGTACCGACGGTAAGTATTTTTTCTCCATCAATAATTACCACACTATTCCTAATTGGAGTTGAACCAAAACCATCAATAAGAGTTCCACCAACTAAAGCTTTCAATTTAGTTTCTTGAGATGTTACCAAATGAATTGATAACAATAGAATTACAAACAAAAGGATTCTTCGGGTCATGATGGGTGGTTTTGTTAAATATACCGAAAATTGAAATATTGCCCTTAAAAACTTCTGAAGCCTTGGCCCTATAAATGATTATTTTAATAATTTACAACGGATTAAGAGTTTAGCTCCTATATGAAAAATGTATTCTCGTATTTGATAATATTCTTATCGCTTGTTGGATGCGAAGATGTAATTGATATTGAAGTGCCGACTGAAGAACCACGGCTAATAGTTAACGGTATTATTCGAGTGGATGATTTGAGTCAGCCATTTCTACCTGTGAAAATAAAAGTTTCTGAAACGAACAGCTTTTTTGAGGAAACTCCGGTGACTTCTCTTGAGAGCATTCTAATAGTTACTGAAATTTATAATGAAGATGGTACAATTATAGAACAAACAGGATTCTCAAGTTTAATTGATTTAGAAGAAGGCTCTGGAGTTTATGTTCCGAATCCAAATTTCTCCACCGAGCAGCGCATCGCTACAAGTGTTTTACAAGAAGAAAATGTTCGATTTGTACTTATACTCGAACATAAAGGGCGCAAATATGCAGCTACTGCGCGATACGCCCCTGTAGTTCCTATTGATCAAATCAAACAAGGTACCGAAACGCTATTTAATGAAGATGCTAAAGAATTAATTGTCTCATTCACCGATGATGGTGATAGAGATGATTTTTATGTTTTTGATTTTGATTTTGGGGAATTTCTAGTTTCTGAAGATGCATTCTATCAAGGAAAATCTTTTGAATTTTCTTATTTCTACAATAAGGATTTAGAACTAGGGCAGGAACTTGATGTTAGTATTTTAGGAGCGGATAGAGGATTTTACAATTATATGAATCTGCTTATTGAACAAACTGAAAACAATCTTGGGGTTTTTGAAACTCCCGTTGCTACAGCTCGTGGCAATGTTTTTGATATTACAGGTCTTGACAATATAGATGTAGTTGATAATGTAGCCAGACCAAAAGCGTTTCCTTTAGGCTACTTTGCCATTGTACAAAGCTTTACAGAAACGATTACTATAGAATAGATTCTTAGTAAACTTAAATTCACCGCATAAAAAAAGGTCCCCCATATTTCTATGAAGGACCTTTCGAAGAAGGCGGCTACCTACTCTCCCACTTGGTGTAGCAGTACCATCGGCGCAGACGGGCTTAACTTCCCTGTTCGGAATGGTAAGGGGTGTGCCCCGTCGCCATGGCCACCTAAATTGTCATGCTGAACTTGTGTTCCGGCATCTAATTTTATGAATGACATAATAAAGGGACAGAAAGAGAATTCGTTTTATATAGGTTTGAATAAACCATGGATTTTTTAAGCATAAAGTATAGAACATTACTATACACACTAGCTTGAAAGGTTGTCCGTCCCCCCCGAAGGGGGGGACTTGACGTTGCGCAAGCTTGACGGGCAATTAGTACTACTCGGCTGCATGTATTGCTACACTTCCACCTAT
>CANMRV010000004.1 GCA_947500435.1 uncultured Flavobacteriaceae bacterium | reverse complement strand
ATAACTATATGATTCTTACTTTACAATACATTCCCTAAAGAATGTTTGCGCTGTCTCTACAATTTGTCAATGAACTTTTTCAAAAGAAACTACTCCTAAAAACTTGCAGTTTCATCACCCAGATTTCTCTAAGCGGCTGCAAATATATAACTGTTTTTTTAACCCGCAATCTTTTAATTAAAAAAAAGAATCTTTTTTTCAGAAGGCGATAAAAAACAACATTTAATCTATATGAACGTAACCTCTTTAAATACCGCTAAACCATATTCACATATCTGTTTAACGGGCTGCAAATGTAAGATGCTTTTTTAATTCACCAAGCGAAATGCAGCAATTTTTTAAACTTTTTTTCACCCTATTTCACAAAATACTAACTATTAGATTTTTACACCTTAGCCTTCACTAAAAAAGGGTATTAAATTTAAGGGAAAATCTTTAACAGTACAAGAAATGTCCCCTAAAATAGATAAGCTTCAAAACAGTACATGGAAAAAAGTAGTTTATTCTCCTAATCTGGGTAATACCAAAAAGGTATTTGAATTATTTTCCTGAAGTAAACACTATCCGCTACATGTGTCTTTCTGGCAACTTCCAAAAGATGTCTTCCCCTTGCCATATCTTTCATATCCAAAAACGTTTCGTATCCTTTCTGATTTTTCTTGTTTTCTGTCAATACCAATTCTGTTGGAAAGCGCGTAGAATCTATTTTTATTCGATACATTTCCTGCAAAGCCTCTAAATAATCTTTCAACGGTTTTTTTGAGCTACGCCAATCGCTATTCGAACCAAACCTAATTGGACTTTCAAATCCTCTCATATCTTCATTTGGTTTTAGTTCTTCATAGAAATAAAAAACATCATCTTCAACTGCACTGCCATACATAATGAATACTTGAAGAAACGGATCGGTTATAACCTTTGAAGGAATAGAAGCTAAATTCACATAATCCATTTCACCCTCAATAAATTCCTCATAATTCTTAACATTCGCAACCTCAGCAGAGGACCTTGAACCATAGTCCAAGTAATTTGAAGTTCTGAAACGCATTCCGGCCAAAATAGAAATTCCTATATATAAGGGAACCATTATTAGGCTCAAACGCTTCCCGAACTTCGTATCCAACAGATTATATACCATAGGACGGTATAAAAAGGATAAAGTCAAATATTTAAACACCCAATAAATAGGATAGTAAAAGAAAGTGGTCCATTTTTTTCTTTTCAACCATCCTTGAGAAATAAAATCAATAAACGTCAATAATGAACCCAATACGATTAGAACAATCAAGGGCACACCTATCCATGCTTTATAATTAGAGAATTCAGGTTCACCAACCCAACTCTCAACAGAAGATATTGCAAAAATAATCAGTAATACACCAAGCATATAGAAAATCAGAAGAAAAGTAATTGAAAAAATAACACTGCAATACTTTTCAAGTTTAGCAACATAGTCATCGAAAGAACCAACTCTTTTTTTTAGATGATTCAAAAACTTAACATTGTAATTTAGTGCGTCGTAGTCAATTTCTCCGGAAACATAACGCAGCCCAATGGCACCAATCCATAAACCTCTTAACACCACATGAGCGAGAAGATTGACCGTCAAAATAAACCATGATACATACAATCCTGACCAGAATAAACCTGAATACATGTTATCATCAATTTGCGCTTTTAAAATAGACACCCGAATTGGATCAATAACCATAAACAAACCATAAATAGCGAACCCAGAAATTATAAGCTCAAGCTGCCAACTTTCTTGTTGCAGAATATCAAGCCATTTTTTAAATTTTTCATTTTGCTGATTCTTATTGTTGTCCATTGATTCTTGGTTGGTTAATTTTTTTTTTCCGGGTGCCGACTAAATTAGTGAAATTGAACTATTTGTTGTCTCTAACTACAGGGGGATTGATAAAAAACAAACTTGATAATCTCCATATCACTATTGCCTGCGACATTACAAGGTGCTATCTTTGCGCTCTTATTATAAGGATACTATGATTGAGATTACTTTACCTGATGGGACTATAAAGGCATACAGCAAAGGAAGCACTGCAATGGATGTAGCTCTGAGCATTAGCGAGGGTTTAGCCCGTAATGTTATATCTGCAAGATTCAATGATACTATTGTTGAAACGGTGACTCCTTTGAATGAAGATGGTTCTCTGGTTTTGTATACATGGAATAACCCCGAGGGAAAGAAGGCTTTTTGGCATTCTACTTCTCACATCGTTGCTCAGGCGCTTGAGGAATTATACCCCGGAATTAAACTTACAATAGGGCCAGCCATCGATAACGGATTCTATTATGATGTCGATTTGCCGGAAGGAAGTATTTCAGATAAAGACTTTCCAGCAATTGAAAAAAAGGCTTTGGAAATTGCTCGAGGAAAACATGCCTTCGCCATGCGCGCAGTTTCAAAAGCAGAGGCATTATCGAAATACAAATCGGAGGGTAATGAATATAAGGTAGAACTTATAGAAAATTTAGAAGATGGCACAATAACCTTTTGCGATCATGATACTTTCACAGATTTATGTCGTGGTGGTCACATTCCAAATACTGGGATTGTAAAGGCGATTAAGGTATTAAGTGTAGCCGGCGCCTATTGGAGAGGTGATGAAACAAAGCCGCAACTTACTCGTGTTTACGGAATTTCATTTCCGAAACAAAAAGAGCTGACAGAATACCTTGAGTTACTAGAGGAAGCTAAAAAACGAGATCATAGAAAATTAGGAAAGGAACTTGAACTATTCACCTTTTCTCAAAAAGTAGGACAAGGGCTTCCTTTGTGGTTGCCTAAAGGAGCTGCTTTGCGTGAACGTTTGGAGCAATTCTTAAAAAAGGCGCAGAAAAAAGCCGGATATGAAATGGTGGTTAGTCCGCATATTGGACAGAAAGAATTGTATGTGACCTCCGGTCACTATGAAAAATATGGGGCTGATAGTTTTCAACCTATCAACACGCCTAAGGATGGGGAAGAGTTTTTATTAAAGCCGATGAACTGTCCACACCATTGTGAAATATACAACCACAGACCTTTTAGTTACAAAGAGTTACCTGTAAGATATGCTGAATTTGGAACTGTTTATCGTTACGAGCAGAGTGGGGAGCTACATGGACTTACCCGTGTTCGTGGTTTTACCCAAGATGATGCACATATTTTCTGCACACCAGATCAACTGGATCAAGAGTTTAAAAATGTAATTGACCTATCCTTATATGTACTCGGTTCTTTAGGATTTGAAAATTTCACGGCACAGGTATCTGTTCGCGACTTGGACAAGCCTGAAAAATATATTGGCTCGGTCGAAAATTGGGAAAAAGCAGAAAATGCTATTATCAATGCGGCAGAAGAAAAGGGACTGGATTTCGTCATCGAAAAAGGAGAGGCTGCTTTCTACGGACCGAAGCTAGATTTTATGGTTAAGGATGCCTTAGGAAGGAGTTGGCAATTAGGTACAATTCAGGTAGATTACAACTTGCCTGAACGTTTCAATCTTACTTACAAAGGCTCTGATAATGAATCACATAGACCTGTAATGATACACCGCGCGCCCTTCGGAAGTATGGAGCGTTTTATTGCTTTATTACTAGAACATACCGGAGGTAATTTTCCATTATGGTTGATTCCTGACCAGGCGATTGTTTTACCAGTGAGCGAGAAAAACGAAAAATATGCTGAAAAAGTTTTAAAATCCCTAGAAAATAACGAAATTCGCGCGCTTCTTGACAACAGAAATGAAACTGTTGGAAAGAAAATACGTGAGGCAGAAATGAATAAAATTCCATTTATGCTGATTGTTGGGGAAAACGACGAAGCGGCTAACACCATTTCTGTCCGACGACACGGAGGAGAAGACTTAGGAGCAATATCGGTTGAAGACTTTGCTAACTTGGTCGATACAGAAATAAATAGTACCTTAAAGTCGTTTTAAAAAAATAAAGTTTAACTAAAAATAGTAAGTCATAGCAATACGAAAAAGATTTAGGCCCCAACCTAGAAGGGAAAACAAAAACCCACACAAAATCAATGCAAGAATTATCTCCCCTGAAGTTCGATTGGTTGGTGATAATATAGAAGTAGGGGTTTATCCATTGGCGGAAGCCATGGCGAAATCAGAAGAACTAGGGTTAGATTTGGTTGAGATATCACCAAAGGCAGATCCACCGGTTTGTAAGATAATTGATTATAAGAAATTCCTTTACGAGCAAAAGAAGCGCGAAAAGGTGATGAAAGCCAAAGCCTCAAAGGTTGTGGTTAAAGAAATCAGGTTCGGTCCGAATACGGATGATCATGATTATGAATTTAAAAAGAAACATGCTGAGAAGTTTTTAAAAGATGGAGCCAAATTAAAGGCATACGTTTTTTTCAAAGGCCGATCAATAGTTTATAAAGACCAAGGAGAAATATTATTACTCCGTTTAGCATCTGAATTGGAAGAGTTAGGAAAGGTAGAGCAGATGCCAAGATTGGAAGGAAAGCGTATGACCATGTTCATCGCTCCTAAGACAAAGGGGAAATAACGAACCTAGTTCGTTTTAATAAAATTGCTGGGCGCTGCTTATATTATAGGCAGCGTTTAGCATAAAGTGAGATAATTAAATAAATTAGGAAAATGCCTAAACAGAAAACAAAATCTAGTGCCAAGAAGCGTTTCAAGCTTACCGGTACTGGTAAAATCAAAAGAAAGCACGCTTTTAAGAGTCATATTTTGACCAAAAAGTCTAAAAAGCGTAAGCTTAAGTTAACACATGACGGCCTGGTTCACCAAGCAGATGTTAACAGCATTAAAGAACAATTACGTTTAAAGTAATTTTCGAATCGGTAAATTATTAACCATGGAGTTAGGCTAAAAAGAGTCGATTATCGACCGCCTACTACAAAAAAAAAATAGAAGAAATGCCAAGATCAGTAAATGCAGTCGCTTCAAGAGCCCGAAGAAAAAAGGTAATGAAGCAAGCCAAAGGTTACTTCGGAAGACGTAAAAACGTTTGGACAGTAGCCAAAAATGCGGTTGAAAAAGCAATGTTATATGCTTATAGAGATCGTAGAAACAAGAAAAGAAACTTCCGAGCCTTATGGATTACCCGTATCAATGCAGGTGCTCGTATGCACGGAATGTCGTACTCACAATTCATGGGTAAAGTAAAAGCTAATAATATTGAGTTGAACCGTAAGGTTTTAGCTGATTTAGCTATGAATCACCCTGATGCTTTTAAAGCGATAGTCGACCAAGTAAAATAGATTTTAAATATATCTCACTTCAAAAAATCCAGCTCTATGAGCTGGATTTTTTTATTACATCTTATTTTAAGCTTGCTGTATTTTATCAACAGCAGCTTTAAACTCTTGCCAATCAATTTCTTTATCATCGCTTTTATCGTAACCTTCAATTAATTTAGAGCCTACTAGTCCTCTTATAAAACCATTAATCTCAGCTTGCTTTAAGAGTTTTACGATTTCACTTTTTTTAAGTTTTCCGCTACTATCAGCGTCAAAAAAGCTGAAGGCCTCTTCTGGAGTCTCAAAATGATTTGTGATTAGAATTTGGATTTTGTTTAGGATAGATTCTTCCGTGGTCATGTGTTTTGAATTAAAGTTTGTCTTTTAAAGTTAAAGAGAATGGTTCAAATTCCGAAGGCGGAAATCACTAATTTTCTTCTTGAAGCATTGTTTCTATGCTCACAAAGATAGATACCTTGCCAAATGCCCAGGTTCAATTTTCCATTGGTAATCGGTATTTGAACTGAAGCACCCATCAAAGAAGCCTTAATATGAGCAGGCATATCATCAGGGCCTTCATAGGTATGAATATAATACGGAGCATCTTCAGGCACCATGGTATTCATATGACTTTCGAAATCCACACGAACAGTAGGGTCCGCATTTTCGTTGATAGTCAAACTGGCAGAAGTATGTTTGATAAAAGCTTGAAGCATCCCTGATTGGATATGTTTTATCTCAGGGATATTATCCAAAATGGTTTCGGTAATGAGATGGTAGCCTCTTTTGTATGTTGTTAGCTGAATTTGCTTTTGATAAAACTTCATAATATCATGCATGAAATAAATGTAAAACTTTATCCCGCTACACCATAATTAATATTATAAGAAATACCTTTGATGCTTATTTTTATATATGAATTTATCTCAAGTAAAAATGGTGGTGTCTGATATGGATGGCACCTTATTAAACTCCAACCACGAAGTTAGCCCACGTTTTTTTGAACTATTTGAGGAACTAAAGAAACGGAATATTCTTTTTGTAGCGGCTAGTGGAAGGCAATACGCCAGTATTGTTCATAAACTAGAATCCATTAAAAATGAGATTTTGGTAATCGCTGAAAACGGAGCTCTTGTAAAGGAAAAAGAAAAAGAACTTTTAGTCACCCCCATTCAGAATCATCTTAAAAGTTCTTTACTATCCAAAATTGAGAATATTGACGGAGCCCATGCAATGCTATGCGGAAAATACAACGCCTATTTTGATGGCAAATCCGTTCCTTTTCTTGAACAGTTAAAGGAATACTATGCCAGCTATGAAATCCATGATGATTTCAGCACGGTAACAGACGAAATAATAAAGATTGCCGTCTACCACAATATAAGTGCGGAAGACCATATCTATCCAATTATGAAAGATTTAGAAGATCAAATCAAAGTAAAAGTTTCTGGACTTAATTGGGTTGATTTAAATCACACAGATGCAAATAAGGGGTTTGCACTTGAAAAATTGCAAAAACAATTTGGTATCAGTTCTAACGAGACAATGGTCTTTGGAGATTATAATAATGATTTGGAAATGCTTGGGAAAGCAAAATATAGTTTCGCCATGAAAAATGCCCACCCAAATGTTTTAGAGGTTGCCAACTATACCACTACTAGCAATAATGATTTCGGGGTGGAGCGAGTTTTAGAAAAACTACTAAAAACCTAACTAGGTTTTTTGTTTCTTCTTCTGCGCCGCCGGAAACAATACATTGTTTAAGATAAGTCGATACCCTGGTGATGTTGGGTGAAGCTCTAATTCTGTTTTTGGGTCCCCTACTCTATGCTGATAATCTTCTGGGTCATGACCTCCGTAGAAGGTGAAAAACCCTTTTCCTTTTATACCATGTATGTAACGAGCTTCTCCGTTGCGCTTATTTTCGCCAAGTATTAAAACGTTGGACTTTATTTCTTTCCTTTCAAAGGAAGTGGTTTGCCCCATAAAACCTTTTACCAATGCTGTGTGGTTTTGACAAAGCATTGTGGGCACAGGATCCCATTTGGCAGAGAAATCCATAAGCGAAAAATAATCAGATTCTTTTTGAATATTTCTCCGCTTGCTCGTCATATCGATAGAGGAAAACTCATACTTAATGGGATTCCTTTCCAAGGTAAAATCCTTAAAAGCAAAAGTCTTATTGAAATTTAGTTTACTTTGATAATTTGCATCAGATGGATCACCGTCGAACATTGGCTCACAAATATCCACTCCATCAGAAGCGGACAAAGCAATATCAAAACTATCGGTTGCCGAGCACATGGCAAACATGAAGCCTCCACCAATTACATAGTTTCTGATTTTTAAGGCAACTGCCCTTTTTTCTTCCGAAACTTTGGAGAATCCTAATTTTGAAGCTAGCGCTTCGGCATCTTGTTTTTGTTGAATATACCAAGGTGCAGCTCTGTACGCACCATAGAACTTTCCATATTGACCTGAAAAATCCTCATGATGTAAGTGTAACCAATCGAACAGTGCTAACTTATCTTCTAAAACTTCTTCGTCATAAACGGTTTCGTATGGAATCTCGGCATAGGTCAATACCATGGTAACTGCATCGTCCCATGGTTGATTTCCTTTGGGAGAATACACGGCAACTTTCGGTGCCTTTTCTAAGACCACAGCTTCTTGATTTTGAGAAGGACTGCTAATAGATTCTAGTATTTCCTGCGTTTGTCCATCAGAAATAACCTCAAAAGAAACTCCTCTAATCTGGCATTCTTTTCGAATGTTTTCCCCGTCAGGTAATAAAAAAGAACCGCCTCGATAGTTTAACAACCACTGTACCTTCTGTTGTTTGGTCAGTACCCAATATGTGATTCCATATGCCTTTAGATGGTTTTTTTGACCTTCGGCATCCATAGGAATAAGAATAGAGGAAGCCGAAATATGCAGAGAAAATAGAATAAAGAGAAAAGAGAAAAGACTGTTTCGCATAAACTAGGTATATCACTTTCTCAAAGGTAAACGAAAAAAAGTGGCGAAGTATTTTGAAGGAAGTTAAAGATTCTTAAAATGGTACATCATTATCGTCCTCTGGCAAACCATCGTTCATTGAACTACCGAAGGCCTCATCAGCACTAGGTAAACCTTTTGTTATAAAAGGGTTATCATCGCCATCATTCATTTTTGACTGAAATTCAAATGGAGAATCGAAATCATCAAGGTTATCAAATTTACCGAGGTTACCGATAAACTTCAGACGAATATTTTCTAAACCACCATTTCTATGCTTTGCTACAATGAATTCCGCCTGTCCTTGAGTTGGAGAACGTTCTTCATCATCCCATTCATCAATCTTATAATATTCTGGTCGAAATATAAAGGATACAATATCCGCATCTTGCTCGATCGCACCTGATTCACGTAAATCGGAAAGTATAGGTCTTTTACTTCCCCCACGGGTTTCAACAGCACGGGATAATTGTGATAACGCAATTACCGGGACATTCAATTCTTTTGCTAGCGCTTTCAAGTTTCTTGAAATTGTAGAAATCTCTTGCTCACGGTTACCGCCTTTTCCTGTTCCACCAGCAGTCATTAACTGCAGGTAATCAATTATAATCATTTTTATACCATGTTGAGACGCCAATCGCCTAGCCTTTGCTCTGAGGTCAAAAATGGATAAAGATGGCGTATCGTCAATAAAAAGTGGTGCTTTTTCTAAGGTTTTCACCTTAACATTCAATTGCTCCCACTCATGCTTTTCTAACTTTCCAGTTCTTAATTTTTCAGATGACAATCCTGTTTCAGAAGAAATCAATCTAGTAATTAACTGCACTGAAGACATTTCGCAAGAAAAGAAAGCAACTGGGATATTTGAATTGACAGCCATATTTCTTGCCATGGTCAAGGTCAAAGCTGTTTTACCCATACCAGGTCTTGCCGCTACAATAATTAAATCACTAGGCTGCCAACCAGAAGTCAATTTATCTAACTTGTCAAAACCAGAGGGTATACCGCTCATTCCCTCTTTTCCTGCAATTTCTTCAATCCGCTTTTTGGCTTGAATTACCAAATCTTGAGCAGTTTCCGCGGAACGTTTTAAGTTCCCTTGAGTAACGTCATATAATTTGGATTCTGCAGCATCTAGTAAATCAAAAACATCAGTTCCTTCGTCATATGCCTCTTCAATAATTTCATTGGAAATTTTTATCAGACTACGCTGAATATATTTCTGGAGTATAATACGGGCATGAAACTCAATATGTGCTGAAGAAGCCACTTTTTGAGTGAGTTTTATGAGGTAAAAATCACCTCCAACTGCTTCTAAATGTCCGTCCTTCTTTAATTGCGATGAAACGGTTAATAAATCAACAGGTTCAGATGTTTCGAACAATTTAAAAATAGCCTCGTAAATAAAACGGTGCGAATCTTTGTAGAAAACATCAGGATGTAAGATATCTATTACTTCATCAACCCCTTTTTTATCAATCATCATTGCGCCCAACACAACCTCCTCTAAATCAACTGATTGAGGTGGAATTTTACCCCTTTCCAGACTGATTATAGTCGATCTGTCAATCTTGCGACCAATAACTGGGTTTGTTTTCTCCATAGCGACGAAAGTATGCAATTAACCTTTAGTTAACACGGAACATGCCAAAGACGATATTCACAAGTGTTCAACAATTAGGTGTTTATAAGTTACGATTTTGTGTTGATAACAAAAAAAATCCGGAGAATTCATTCTCCAGATTTTCCTGAGCTTGTAAAAAGCTGCGGTTAGCCGTCAAAAACACCCATTTCAGCATATTTGTTCATGCGCTGATCCACGAGTTCTTTTGGGGATAACTTTTCTAATTCTTTAAAATGGGTTGAAATTTTGTTCTTTACCGTATCAAAAGTTTTGGGTCGATTGCTATGTGCTCCACCCGCAGGTTCGCGAACAATTTCATCAATTAATTTTAATTTTTTCATGTCATTAGCGGTAAGCTTTAAAGCCTCGGCTGCTTGTTCTTTATATTCCCAACTTCTCCATAAAATAGAAGAACATGATTCGGGCGAAATAACAGAATACCAGGTGTTTTCTAACATTAAAACACGATCTCCTACCCCGATACCTAAAGCTCCACCAGAAGCCCCTTCACCAATAATAACGACAATAATGGGAACCTTCAAACGGGTCATTTCCAAAATATTCCTTGCAATAGCCTCTCCTTGTCCTCGCTCTTCTGCTTCAATACCAGGATAAGCACCCGGAGTATCAACCAAACAAACCACAGGAATTCCAAACTTCTCCGCTGACTTCATCAATCGTAATGCCTTCCGATATCCTTCAGGATTGGCCATACCAAAATTACGATACTGTCGTGTTTTTGTATTGTATCCTTTTTGCTGACCGATGAACATATAGCTCTGATTACCTATTTTTCCCAAACCACCAATCATCGCTTTGTCATCCTTTACATTTCTATCACCATGTAGTTCTAAAAAAGTATCTCCACAAATCGCGTTGATATAATCTAAAGTATAGGGTCTATTGGGGTGTCTTGACAACTGAACACGCTGCCAGGCAGTAAGATTTTTATAAATATCCTTTCGGGTTTCTGCCAGTTTCTTTTCTATCTGTTTACAGGTTTCCGTAACATCTACATCGCTCTCTTTACCAATGATAGTGCACTTATCAAGTTGTTCTTCAAGCTCTTTTATGGGGAGTTCAAAATCTAAATATTCCATTTTCGGTAGGTTTCGATTTTATTAGTCTGACATGCAAATATAAAATATAAAAGACTAACCTAGTAAGCTGTTTTGCTTTTTTAACCTGTCTTTATTCTTAAGGATTCCGTTAGCAATTACAGTTATTACTATTATTAATGCTCCAACATAAAACATGGGATTCATGCGTTCACTCTCCCCAAAAATAAAAAATGCCAATATGATTCCGTAAACTGGTTCTAAATTAACGGTTAAGACTACCGTATAGGGGCTTATATATTTCATTACATGCACTCCAGCTATGAAGGCATAGGCCGTACAAAAAGATGCTAGAATGAAAATAAATATCCAATCATTTTGAGATAGCTGGAAAAAATCCTCCGTGAATTCACCTTTTATTCCTAAATAGATAGACAACAAAAGCACGCCAATACTAAGTTCATAAAATGAAATCAAGGTCGATTTCTCTTTTTTCACCAGCTTTCCATTAATTAAGGTAAAAATCACACTCATAAAGGCCGACAAGAGTGCCAACAACATTCCCAGGGCATACTGCGTCTCTACTTTAAAGATAAGCAAGAGGCCTAAAATCACAACTACACCGAATAAAAGTTCATACCAGATTATCTTCCTTCCGTACCATAGAGGTTCCAATAGGGCAGTAAAAAATGCTCCTGTAGACATGGTTGCCAGCGCTATGGAAACATTGGAAACCTTTATAGCCATAAAGAAAGTAACCCAATGTAAAGCCAGGGCCGCGCCGGCAAGGGCAAGGAAAAACAAAGTTTTCCGAGACATCCTTAAAGAATGTTTACGAACTATTACAAATATCAAAATCAAAAGAGAGGCTATGCCCATGCGGTACCAAACCAAAGGAAGTGCATCAATAGAAATAAGCTTTCCTAAAACTGCGGTAAAGCCCCAAATGAATACAATGAAATGAAGATGAAAATAGTGTTTGAGCTTTGTCTTCATGGCGCTTTTGAAAACTATCGTTTGGCTTTTTGCAGCAGATAAAAGGCCAAAATACCGAAAAATAGATTGGGTACGATAACAGCAGTCAAAGGTTCAAGACCAGCTTGTTCGGCAAGCGTACTAAAAATTCGATCAAAGAAAATAAAGACAAAGGCGACTACAATTCCGAAAGCGAGATTCAATCCCATCCCCCCTCGTCTTTTTATAGATGCCACTCCCACCGCAATTATGGTCAGGATAAAAACACTTATAGGTAAGGCCCAACGCTTGTATTTTACCAAAATATATGAGTTGATATTTGAAGCCCCTTTACTTCTTTGATCGTCTATAAATTTATTTAGCTCAAGGAGGTTTTTCGTCTCCGCTATATAGGACACCGGGGTCAAATCATCAATTTTAAAGGCAAAGAGTGTGTCTAATCTCCTTTTTGTATCAACAATGGCCGTATCGCCTAAAATTTTTCTTTTTCTATAGGATGTTAATCGGTATAGACTGTCCTTATCAATCCATCTAATACTCGATGCAGATATTTTAAAATCGAGAATGTTTCCCTCCTTAAATCGCTCAAAGGTGAAATTGGAGCCAACTTTCCTTCGAGGATCAAAACTGCTTACATAAATGAAATCCTTTTCATTGAGCTGATTAAAGATATTCGTGGTAATTCGCTCTTCTTTACCTTTTTTCAAATATTTGAATTTGAACTCGTTAAATCCCGCACTGGCAGAAGGAACAACAAACATCCCCATTAATAACATAAAAACAGCAATGATTGAAGCCCCTATCATATAAGGTCTCAAGAATCTATTGAAAGAGATGCCGGAACTCAACATCGCAACAATCTCCGTATTACTTGCCAATTTTGAGGTAAAGAAAATAACAGAAAGAAATAAAAATATCGGAAATAAGAAATTACCGATATAGATACTAAAGTGCCCCAAATAGGCTAAAACCTCATTTAATGGGGCCTCGTTATCTTGAATTTTACCAATCTGTTCTGCTAGGTGCGCCATAATTCCGATGGGAATAAAAAGCACCAGCATCACGATGAAAGTAAGCAAGTAACGCTTGAGTATGTATCTATCTAAGATGGTCACTTTACAATCGTTTGTCCATTTGTTTTACCATCTTGTTTTTCCATACTACGAAGTCTCCCGCTAAAATATGCTTTCTCGCTTCACGAGTCAACCAAAGGTAGAAGCCCAAATTATGTATGGTCGCAATTTGCTTTCCCAAATATTCATTTGCAGCAAATAGGTGACGTAGATATGCTTTTGAATATTCTCGATCTACAAAAGTGGTTCCCATTTCATCTAGGGCACTAAAGTCATCTTCCCACTTTTTATTCTTGATATTTATAGTTCCATGAGCCGTAAACAACATTCCATTTCTAGCATTTCGTGTGGGCATCACACAATCGAACATATCAATTCCAAGGGCAATATTTTCTAGAATATTTATCGGCGTACCAACTCCCATTAAATACCGAGGCTTGTCTTCTGGTAAAATCTCGGTGACGACTTCGGTCATCGCATACATTTCTTCTGCAGGTTCACCAACCGACAAGCCCCCTATTGCATTTCCTTCAGCACCAGCATTTGCAATATACTCGGCAGATTGCTTTCGCAAATCTTTGTATGTTGAACCCTGAACTATAGGAAAAAATGTCTGTTCATAATCATATTCAAAAGGTGTTTTCCCCAAGTGGGCAATACAGCGATCCAACCAGCGATGCGTCATATGCATTGAACGCTTTGCATAATTATAATCGCAGGGGTAAGGCGTACACTCATCAAAAGCCATTATGATATCCGCTCCGATAACACGTTGAATTTCCATCACATTTTCAGGGGTAAACCAATGCGTAGATCCATCAATATGTGATTTAAATTTCACCCCTTCTTCCTTAATTTTTCTATTCGCAGAAAGTGAATACACCTGATATCCACCACTGTCAGTAAGAATGTTTCTATCCCAACCCATAAACTTATGTAGGCCACCGGCTTGCTTGAGAATATCAATTTTCGGACGTAAAAATAGATGATAGGTATTACCTAAAATAATATCAGGATTAATCTCTTCTTTCAATTCGCGCTGATGCACTCCTTTGACGGAGGCAACCGTACCGACCGGCATAAAAATTGGAGTTTCAATCGTGCCATGATCCGTTACCATGGTCGCCGCTCTTGCCCTGCTTTTAGGGTCAGTATGTTCTAGTGTAAACTTCATTGAATAATAATAGCGGCAAAGATAGTTAACTGCAATGCATAATTTCCTTAAGGGCAATATAAAGTTCAATTATCAAGCTCAAGTGTACATTCTAAAAATCCATTTAAACTCATGCGTAATAAATTTTCAAGATTCAATATTTAAGTTTTAATTGCGATTATTCTGCCTTATTTGAATTTCGTTTTTTGTACTTGAAATTGATACTTGAGCTTGAACTTGAACTCCGTTAATAAAATATAATAACTCCCTCTTGTGTACCCAAAAGATTGCCACTACTTTTGAGGCCAACAAAATAGCTATCATCAAATGCCTAAAATGGAAGATTTACAAGACATCGTTGTCCAAACTAGAAGAGATATTCTGCGTATGGTTCATAAGGTAAATTCTGGTCACCCAGGAGGATCCCTAGGTTGTACTGAGTTTTTTGTCGCGCTTTATCATGAGTTGATGGAGTTGAAAGAAGGGTTTGATATGGATGGAATGGATGAAGATCTTTTCTTCTTATCTAACGGACATATTTCTCCCGTTTATTATAGCGTACTGGCTCGTAGAGGCTATTTTCCTGTGGATGAGTTAAACACCTTTCGTTTGATTGATTCTAGATTACAAGGGCACCCAACCACCCATGAAGGTTTACCAGGAGTACGTATCGCCTCTGGATCTTTAGGCCAAGGTATGTCTGTCGCTATCGGTGCAGCACAAGCAAAAAAACTGAACGGTGATTCTAAATTGATTTACAGTCTCCACGGAGATGGTGAACTACAAGAAGGTCAAAACTGGGAAGCGATTATGTACGCCTCAGGAAAAAAAGTAGATAACCTAATTTCAACTATTGATCTTAACGGACAACAGATTGATGGTTCTACGGATGATGTTCTTCCGATGGGAGATATAAAGGCCAAATTCGAAGCTTTCGGTTGGGATGTTTTAGAAATCAAAGAAGGAAACAATCTAGAAGCCATTATTAAAGGAATGCAGGAAGCTAAAAGTAGAACCGGGAAAGGAAAACCTGTTTGTGTTCTGCTACATACTATTATGGGTAATGGCGTAGATTTTATGATGTATACTCATGCATGGCACGGTAAAGCTCCAAGTGATGAACAATTAGAAAATGCATTAGGACAGAATGCTGAAACTTTAGGGGACTACTAAGCCTCCTGACCTCCAAAGGGAGGAAATACTAAAATTAGATTACAATCAAGATTGACAAAAAATTCCCGCCTTTACTGAAACAAGTTCAGCACTAGCGGAGGATAAAAATAAAAGTAGATGACTAAATACGTAGATCAAGGTAAAAACGATACAAGAAGCGGTTATGGTGCTGGAATGACCGAACTGGGAAGAACCAATCCCAATGTGGTTGCACTATGTGCTGACTTGATAGGTTCTTTGAAAATTCAACAATTTATTGATGAGAATCCTGAGCGTTTCTTCCAAATAGGAATTGCAGAGGCTAATATGATGGGTATTGCAGCGGGATTGACCATTGGTGGTAAAATTCCATTTACTGGTACTTTCGCCAACTTTTCTACGGGAAGAGTCTACGATCAAATTCGACAGTCTATCGCTTATTCTGGAAAGAATGTAAAAATATGCGCTTCTCATGCGGGAATCACATTAGGTGAAGACGGAGCAACACACCAAATCTTAGAAGATATCGGATTAATGAAAATGCTTCCGGGTATGGTTGTGATTAATCCTTGTGATTATAATCAGACTAAAGCAGCTACTATAGCCATTGCTGATTATGAAGGTCCGGTTTACTTGCGTTTCGGAAGACCCAAGGTGGCTAACTTTACTCCAGTAGACCAAAAATTCGAAATTGGAAAAGCGCTTATGCTAAACGAAGGTACCGATGTAACTATAGTTGCTACAGGACACCTAGTTTGGGAAGCCTTGACGGCTTGCGAAAATTTAGAAGCGCAGGGTATATCTGCAGAAGTAATAAACATTCATACCATCAAGCCTTTGGATTCAGAAGCGGTGTTAAAGTCTGTTAAAAAAACAGGATGCATCGTAACCGCTGAAGAACACAACTATTTAGGTGGATTAGGTGAAAGTATTGCCGGAATGCTTGCCACTCAGCATCCTACCCCCCAAGAATTTGTTGCTACCCAAGATACGTTTGGAGAAAGTGGTACTCCTGCTCAACTTATGGAGAAATACGGGCTCAACAATAAAGCCATTGAAAAGGCCGTTTTGAAGGTAATGACGAGAAAATAATCATGGTATCGTTTTTGATACTGTGATATGCATTAGAAACGAAACATTATAATGATTATGAAAAAAACACTTCTTCTAGCAGTTTTTGCTATGTTTAGCATGACCGCTTTTGCGCAAAAAGACGGCGGATTCGGTTTTAAAGGTGGTCTGAATTACAATCAAAACGGAGATCTTATTGCTTCAGTTGGTGACGCAGCTGAAAACATTATTAGTGGATCAGATGGCAAAGTGGGATATCACCTAGGGGTATTTTACAAAATCAAAATTGCCAAACTCTACGTGAGGCCCGAAATCATTTATACGAAGACCAATAGTAGCTATATGGTACAGAATGAGGAAAACACCTATGGTGTTTCCAAACTTGACGTACCCGTTTTGGTCGGATTAGATTTGATTGGCCCATTACACATTTTTGCAGGCCCCTCTTTTCAAGCTATTCTTAATAGTGACTTAGAAAATGCCAACATCAGCGATCTTGAAAATGAATATACTATCGGCTTACAAATGGGTGTAGGTCTAAATCTAGGAAAATTAGGTTTGGATGTTCGCTATGAAAGAGGCCTTTCTAAAAATGAAACAGACTTTGCAAGTACCAACGTTACCGATATATCAGGTAGAATTGATACCAGACCTTCACAGGTTATTTTTGCACTTTCCCTGAAATTGTAAGTACAAGGATAATGAAAGATAAAAAAAGCCCTGAATCTTAGATTCAGGGCTTTTTATTTATTCTAGAAAATTATTCCTTAGTTATCGTTATCTAGGTGATCAGGCGTACCATCGCCATCGGTGTCTGGAAATATAATCAACCCGTTTGAATCTTTCTTAATCTCCCCATCAATCTTTATTTCATCAATAGTTAGAATACCATCTTGGTCGTCGTCCGTATCATTGTGGTTGGGCAGGAAAATAGTACTTGGCTCGGTATCTGTATCGGTATTGTCATTATTTAGATCTCCGTCTCCATCAACATCTTCTTGAATGGAAGGTATTCCATCTCCATCAAAATCAGTATCCTTTTCAAAAGACAATACATCTATTTTAAATATAAGAGGTGCATAAGCAGGGATTGCAGCACTTGGTGAACTGCTAAAGTATCCTAGACCAGAAGGCATAATAACAGCACCAACTCCGTAATCAGCATAGCTTACCGTTCCATCTCCGTTTTCCACAGGTCCTGTTCCCGATTTTAATCTTATTACCCCATTTGCATATCCCCTTAAAAAACCAGGAAGATATTGATTGAGCGGTGAAGACGAACCATCGAACAAAGAACCATCCAAAAGTGACCCTTCATACTGCAAAATAACACGGTCACCTATAGTTGGGCTTTCCCCTACCCCTTCTCTAGCAATCAAGTAATATAAGGTATGGTCAACTTCTTCGCCGTCATCTCGTCCAAATGCAGAAGAAGCCACCCTGATGACCTGTTCTTGAACAAAATTGGTGAGTGGTAGTTTTTCTGGATCATCACTTAGTAATCCAAATTTTATTTTGAAATCAAAGCCAGCAGGCGGGTTTTCAAACTCTTCGTAATTATAAAAATGAGTTTGCAAAAAGGTTTTGATATCAGCATCATTTTCAACAGATGTTTCTATTAAAGTCTGTGGTGGAATAACTATACGGTCATCTCCATCGTCATCGTTTCTACAAGACAACCCTAAAATCATTGCTGCAAAAACAACAACTAGTCTATTTATTTTCATGCATTCTTTATTAAGGTCGGCAAGATACAATTTTCCCCTATTTTTGTTGAAGACCTTAACAAAGATTTTTAATTCATTATGCGTATTGACAAGTTCTTATGGAGTACCCGCTACTTTAAAACCCGAAATATGGGTACAGAGGCTTGTAAAAAAGGGCAGGTTAAAATCAATGACCAAGTGACCAAACCTGCAAGAGAGGTATATCCAATGGACAAAATAATTGTCCGAAAAAATCAAATCAACTATCAATTTACCGTATTGGATATTCCCAAAAGTCGAGTAGGTGCTAAACTAGTAGATCTTTATAGAAAAGATACCACTCCTAAGGAAGCATTCGAACACAACGAGTTACTGCAGTACTCAAAAGACTACTACCGCAAAAAAGGAATAGGTCGACCCACCAAAAAGGACAGAAGAGAAATAGATGACTATTTAGATATTCCGAACGACCAAGAAGAATAAAGACAATGTAATCGGGTTTCTTTATCTTTGAATCTAACATTAAACACCTATGCAAAACAAAATTCTTTCTCACGACCAGATTCAGCATAAAATACGCCGCATTGCCTACCAGATATATGAGGCAAACGTCGACGAAAAAGAAATTGTTTTGGCTGGTATTGATGGCGGTGGCTTGAGTTTTGCACAGAAAATACAGCGTGTTCTCCAAGATATTACCAAAGCAAAAGTTTTGCTGTGCAAAGTAAGTATGGATAAAAGTAATCCGTTAAAAAGCGGGGTTCAAACATCCATCTCGGAAAAAGAATACACCAACAAATCCATAGTATTAGTGGATGACGTTCTAAATTCAGGCACTACTTTAATTTATGGCGTTCACCATTTTTTAAAAACTCCATTAAAGCAGTTAAAGACTGCCGTCCTTGTAAATCGAAATCACAAAAAATATCCCGTTAAGGCAGACTACAAAGGCATTTCATTATCCACCTCGCTACAAGAGCATATTAAAGTGGAGTTTAAAGCCAAAAATGATTCCGTTTCATTAGCTTAATAAGCCTTCGATTTCAACTACAATTTTTTCCACACTTTTACTGTTGCAGTCTACAACGTGACTCGCCTGATTGTAATAGAAACTTCTTTCAAACAAGTGCTTTCCAATGAATTCGGGCAATTCTTCATCAGGAATAGAAGCAATCAATGGTCTTTCGGTTTTTTCTTTTGAAAGCCTTTCGACCAATTCTCTCAAGCCTACTTTCAAGTAGACCCCATTTTTTGTCATTTCAGAGATGGTAGTCATATTATTTGCATAACAGGGTGTTCCACCACCTATTGATAAAACAAAATCGTCTTCCATTGACAATACTTCCCGTAAACTTTCAGCTTCTTTTTTTCTAAAATAGATTTCTCCTTTATCACTAAATATATTGGAAATTTTCATTCCTTCAGTTCCTTCTATGTAGTCGTCTAAATCTAAACATTTGACGTTAAGTTTATCTGCCAATACTTTGCCAATGGTGGTTTTTCCACTTCCCATATAACCTAATAAGACTATTTGCATCTCCTATTTTTTGTAAAATTGGACTAAAAACAATTGATTTCAAAAGAATTTTAAATTTCTCTTAAAATCGACTTGCGAAATAAATTAATGGACTTATATTTGCAGCCGCTAATAAGGAATTTTAGCACTGAAATTTTGACCTGGTAGCTCAGTTGGTAGAGCATCTCCCTTTTAAGGAGAGGGTCCTGGGTTCGAGCCCCAGCCAGGTCACTTTTAGACCTTCAATAATATTCAAAAAGTCTGTAAATCGTTGATTTACAGACTTTTTTATTTTTTCTAATCTCATTTGATATCAAATAAAAGCAAATATCGCGGTGCGCTATTCGGTGCGCACTTATGGTATTCACAAAGTGCGCACCGCGACAGTGTTAAACTTATTGATATTCAAATATTTACAACAAAATTTTAACAAATTTGGTAATAGAAAAAAAGCAATATTATGGAAACAAATTCATTAGCAATTTTGTGCTATATCAGAAATAGCCGGTTAGATCGACAAGGAAGAGCTTCGATATTCTTAAGAATTACGGTAAATACTAAACGGGCAGAATTTAGCATCAAGAGAAAAGTAATGCCAGAAAGCTGGAATTCTATTAAGGGGAGAATGAAAGGCCATAGTGCAAAATCAAAATTATTAAATCATTTTATTGATGAGTTAGAATCAAAAGCTTTTAATATCCATGCAAAGCTAATAACCAAAAAGAAACCTTTTGATGCAGAATTGATTAAAAGGAAACTATTGAATATAGAAGAAGCGCATAAGACCTTACTCCAAATTTATGATGAACATAATGCACAAATCGAAGAACTCATAGGGATTGATTATTCGTATGGGGCTTACAGGAGACATATAAGAACCAGAAACCATCTTAATGACTTTATCAAACAAGCATATAAAAGAGAGGATTACTTTGTAAAGGAAATAGACCTAAAATTCATCAATCGTTTTCATCACTATTTAATCACCAAGAAGATTGGTAATCAAAATACCACTACCAAATATGTTGTAAACTTTAAGAAAATTATGCGAATTGCTTTTGCCAATAACTGGGTGAACAAAGATCCTTTTTTTCATTGGAAAGCCAAATGGAAAAAAGTAGAGCGAGAAGTATTGACCGAATTGGAACTCCGTACGATGATGAAAAGGGAGTTTAAAATGAAGAGGCTTGAACAGGTTCGAGACATTTTTGTTTTTTGTTGCTTTACGGGATTGGCCTATACTGATGTCCAAAAATTATCTCAAAACCATATCGTTGTGAAAATGAATGGAACTCGATGGATAAAAATCAACCGTTCTAAAACAGATTCTAGAAGTACCATCCCCCTACTCCCCGCTGCGGAAGAAATCATAAAAAAGTATGCCAATCATCCCATTACTTTGCAAAATGGTTTGTTACTTCCTGTAATAAGTAATCAAAGGACAAATGCTTATTTAAAAGAAATAGCGGACGCCTGCAACATTGAAAAGCATCTGACTTTTCATTTGGCCAGACACACTTTTGCAACCACTGTAACCCTTGCCAATGGTATACCTATAGAATCCGTAAGTAAAATGTTGGGGCATCAATCTTTAAAGACCACTCAGATATATGCTAAGGTAATCGACAAAAAACTGCAAGAGGACATGGCTACATTAAAGGATAAATATAAGTTTAGCTGAAATTAAAATACGTCCCAAATTCTTACCCTTAACTTTTGCGCATGGTTCCTGTTGGGTTTTTGTAGCGTCCAGATAGGTAAGCGTCAAGCAAAAATCCAACAGGGCGCAACCTACTTTTATCTTGTAGAGTACATTTTAAGCGTATTCTAAATTTAGTAGCGAAGCGGATAAAGTTCGAATAGCAAGAGGGCAACGCGCTAAAGCGACATTACTTGTTTAGATAATCATTTTAAGTAGCTGTAAATGAATTACTTAGATTCAATTTTCTTCGGTTCTTGAAAATATTTGATTAAAAAGTTTACTGTAAAAACGCTTGAAACCCTAGTAAACATTGAAAAATTTTACTGTAAAACTTACTTTTACCTCGCAAGCAGATTAGTTCGGTAAGGATTTGGGACTTGCAGCGCGCAACTTCGTTTCACTCGCCTGTTCTTAATCAACTATATATTTTACCTTTTGCGACCTTCGGGAGAAAAAGCAAGATTGTCATGACAATGACACATCTTGAATTAAACGAAATTTAAATTTCATTTAATGTTATAAGTCTAAATAAAGGTGGGTTTAAGAATAAAATCATTTACTCAATAATTCTTCCGAATGATAAGGTTCTAATGAAAAAACTAAGCCCTTATGGTAACAATGTTCTAGCAGTAAGGTTTCCTAGAAGTTTAGTCACAATACAAATACTGTCATTTATACACTATTATCATTCAACAATACATTTTCATAACCACTGGCTCTTTAAAAAATATACTTTGAACATGCCCAATGGAAAGCAACGTTTTTAAATCAATAGTTGTAATATCCAATTAGACTATCTATGATTTAGTCAAATATTCAATCATGAATGTTGAAAACAACTCTTTGAATTTTATATTCTGGCCATATGTTAGTAGTTATACAAACTTTCATCCGGTCAAACATTTGGTCGATCGACCACCACTTCTACCAAATGAGCGACTAGCCTTCCCTCATCCGGATAGCATTAAACGGGCAACTCTTTTAGCTGACCGCATTTATTTCCCTTGCTATAGCTCACACCTAGATGACATCCCTGTTGACTTGACTTATGGCGATAGACGTATAGACCAACTTACTGCTAAAGAGACTAGTACGTATGCAGAGGTAGGTTGGCCATTTAAAATTAAGGATCCAAAAAAAAAGGAAGAAGAGTTTTTAAGAATTTTTTTGAAAGGCCCAATTAGTGCCTATAGAAATACATTTCCTAAGGCCAGTATTTTCCCTATAAACTATGAAGTCGGTTCAAGTGTCGTTCCTTGTGGAAAGTCTCATGCTATTCAAGGAGCTTTGAATAACATTCCAACTGTCATTGAACAAGAATTACAATGGGAACAAATTTTAGAGTTTCGGAAAGATTCAGAAGCTAAACGCAAGTATAGAGATTTACATCTCTGGCTTGAAATAAAGAAGGATGTTACATCACCCTTGCACGTAACAGATCTCATTTCACAAAAAATTGAAGACTATCAGTGGGCAATTAAAAAGCACGGATTGAAAACAAAAATAGAAGCTATTTCTTCTATGCTTTCATTAGGTAGTGTTATTCCCACGGCCGGAGGATTTACAGCAAAAGCAATAGAAATGAATCCATTCTGGGGAGCTATAGCAGGTGGAATTCTTGCCGTTGGTGGGGCCACGGTCTGGATAGCAAAAAGGTCTTTAGAATTAGAGGATTTAAAGAGAGGGCAACATAGTGAAATAGCATATCTCTATGATATTAAAAAACTTGTAAGGTAGTTTTTCATGACCCTCAAGTGTAAACGATTTTTAGGGTTTTAGAAAGTTCGGTTAATGGTGGGTTTAAATGTTAGCTGGTTATAGGCTCTAAAACTTAGAGTTTGACAAAATTCTAACATATTATGCGCTAATAATATGTTATATTGCGTATATTGTATGTAATCAAATATTATAATTATGGCAACAATCAGAAAATCATTGACAATAACTGCCGCTCAGGAAGAGTGGATAAAGTTACAAATTGAAAATGGTGGTTTCGCGAACGATAGTGAATACATGCGACATCTAATACGTTTAGATGAAGAACGCAATAGGGATTTTTTAATTACCAAGGCGGCTATACAAGCAGGATATGATAGCGGAATGAGTTCTAAAATTAGGTCTGTTGATGAAATTATTGAAGCTGCAATAGTTCGTAAAAAGAACAGAAATGTCTAGTTATCATTTATCGTCAAAGGCAGATGATGATATCGACGATATCGTAGATTATACTTTGGAGACTTGGAGCGAATCACAGACTCATAACTATGTTACCGAGTTATACCAATTTTTACAGACTCTTGCAGATAATCCTCACCTTGGTCGCAGCGTTTATGAATTTGCGGCACCTTTGAAAAGATACAATTACAAAGCGCATACTATTTTCTACGAACCAACCAGAAAGGGAATATTCGTTGTTCGTATTTTAGGTCAAATACGTGATTTCAAAAGACATCTTTAACCGCTAATTAAATCGGTTTTCAAAGTTCAATTATGGGTGGGGTTTTGTGCACTTGTCGGATTTATTGCTGTTCCGAAAAACTTTCGATTTACGCGACTAAAGTATCCCAAATGTTTTCTTGTACAATCTCATTTTGGAATTTCATTTTCTTTGAATTCATACTCCTTGTCCTTAGATATTCCTAAATCTCAACAGTATTCCCCATCTGTGATAATTTGGCACTAAATCTTCTTTAAATTTTTCTTCTAATAGTCTATTTTAAAAAAATTGAATACTTTTTGACTGACGGCATGGGGAGGAACAATATGTGTGGAATGGTATTCACACTAAAATACCTTGAACCAAATTATATATTATGAGATATCTCGAAATTTTTAATCATCAATTTCTTGAATGACTCAAAAAGAAGTCGAGAATCATCTCACTTGCATTGATTTCCCTACTCACTTTACCAACTATACCCACAGGGAGATACTGCGCCCCATCTGGCCAGGTATGACCCCCTCCGTTAACTTTTACCAAAACAACTTCCGTTGCTTGATTGCACCCATTGTACTTTGAAATTTCAACACTAGTTCCATCATTCGGAATGTCATCTATAATAGGATTATTCTCTACAAGATTAATGCATTGATTATAAGTATTAAACCGCTGTATTGATTCTTCTGTAGATAAAATATTGCCCCTATTACCAGTGGAGTTAAAAATCATAATCGTTCCACCGTTGTAGGGTACAAAAGGATCATCTACGCCATTAATTATCATGATGGAGATAGGTAATTCAGGTACCATTGACTCAACAGCTTCAGTTATTTGCGCAGTAACAGGTGCTACTGCCGTAATTTTATTTGAAAGTTCCAGCGCTAGTCGCACTGACATAAATCCCCCGTTTGAAATACCTGTGACATATACCCTATTAGAATCAATACCATAATCCTGGGCCATCGTATCTATAATGGTGGAAATAAATCCAACATCATCATACATTCTATCGCCATTGAATATAACCGGACGCCCGTCATTCCAACGTTTGTCAATTCCCTCGGGTGTAACTAGAATTACTCCTCTTAACTCAGCGGCAACTGTAAGTGTACCTGCTGACACATCTTTTTCAAAACGACTGCCGCGACCGCCACCACCGTGAAGTGCCAATACCATTGGTGTAGGGTTTTTTTTGTCAAAATTTTTCGGCAAATAAACTTGGTAGTTGCGTTCCACGCCATCGTGCTGAATAGTTTTTGCATTGAATTCCCCTAGATTATCTGTAAGGGAATTGTCATCTTTTGAACAACTGTTCATAACAAATAGAAAAAGTGGGAGCATCAAGAAGAAGCACCTCCGTTTCGGTTCCGTGGAAGGTCCGTGAAAATTATTCGCTGTGTTTTTCATGCTATTTTTTATTTAGCTTTAAAAAAATCCCACACCTCGTTGGCCATTTCGATATCTCCGTTTTGCTCTTTTACAATAGCCTTAAAGAAATTGCCATATCGTTCAGAAATGCTTGGTTCAGTATGTCCGCCGCCAACTACTTCATAAAAAACAACTTCAGTATTATTTAATCCATTTGAATATGTGTGCTTTTTTACGGTACAGTTGTCCGACGTATAAGCATCTGCCAAATCAATAACCGTTGGGGTTGTATCAGTTTGATTTCTATTTACCCAATAGTCTATGGTTTCCTGAG
Organism: uncultured Flavobacteriaceae bacterium; assembly: GCA_947500435.1. Taxonomy (GTDB): domain Bacteria; phylum Bacteroidota; class Bacteroidia; order Flavobacteriales; family Flavobacteriaceae; genus Maribacter_C. The sequence goes on along the minus strand of CANMRV010000004.1, from coordinate 721,114 downwards.
CCGAAAAAACTTCTCCACGATTACCGGACATTTCACCGCCTTCGTACGGATTAATGGGGTCTTCAGTACCATTCATAAACAGCGCTGAAATTGGTAAGGTAGAGTTTGTGCATTGCGTATTGATAGGGTTTGATGCGACAATCGACGCAAAAGCGCTCAGTTTTTCGGGAATTTCTTGTGCCAATCGCATTGCCATGTGCCCGCCGTTGGACGTTCCCACTACAAAAACCCTTGAATCATCGGTATTATGTTCGTTCGAAACGAAATCGATTACACTTTTGATGAACAATACATCGTTAGCATCAGGATTACCTTCAGAATCGCTGCGGCAGTCGTTCCATCCCCGATGGCCACTTGGACCATTGGTTCCGTTAGGTACAATTAGGATTATGTTTTCTTGTGCTGCAATGGTCTCCCAGATTTTATAGGGCGCCTTTGCATTTGTAAAGCCTAGAAGTTCATCGTTACTGCTTCGATTGCCATGCAATAAAACTACCATTGGTGCATTTGAAGTATTCTGCGGAAGGTATACGTGATAGTTTCTGCTTGAACCTGAAATATCAATCGTATTACTTTTATGCCAAACTTGCTCACCGGGCAAGGGGTTTGCGTCATCTTCTTTATTACAGGCTACCGCTATTGCAATGAAGGCCAAGTAAAATAGTATGTTTTTCATAACAACGATTTTCATGTTTAAAAACGTTTATTAGCTCAAATTATTCTTTCAAACAAATTTCATGTCATTTTGCATTTTGAGGAATAAATAATGACGAACGCACTTCGTTTGATGATGAAAATCCCTTAAACTTTACCAACTAAAAAGAAATGTTTACATTCAAACGCCTTTCATACAGACCTGAATAATCGTAGTTGAATCGTAATACCCTAATTTTGAATAGATTTCTACACTAATACAATGTCCGCATCAAACCGCTTTATGGCTAACAAAATCACGCAGAACCTTTTTGTATGGTTTCTCGTTTTTCTACTGTTGATTGTTATCGTACAGCCAAGTAATAAGGTAGGCACCGCTATTTTTACAATCTGTTTATTGGCTCCTGCTGTTTATATATGTAACCTGGTTATCTTGCCCTTTTTAAAAGAAAAATTAATAGCCTTTATTGGTCTTTTTATTGCCAATGGGGTGGTGTTCACCCTTATTTCAGCACTGCTTACAAGTGCTGTTTCTGATAAGGTTATTGATTCGAAGTTGTTCATCAACTACTTCGGTATCATGATATTCGCCCTTATTTTGGGGGCCGCTCTAAAAATAGCAAGAGATAGTTTTACAAGAAGGTCAGAAGCTCATCAGCAAGCGACGGAAATACCAACTAATAAAGAGGAGGCTGTAACATCAATTTTCGTAAAAAGTGATAAAAAAATCATTAAAATACACGTTGATGAAATACAATATATTGAGGCCTATGGAAATTATATAAAGATATTTACGGAAGAAATGATTCTGACACCACAGACACTAACGGATTTCTTGGAAAAGCTTCCTTCAGATTTTATACAAATTCATAAATCGTTCGTTATTAACTTCAACAAACTAAGATTGATTGATGGAAATCAAATTGTTCTACAAAGTGGAGTCAAATTACCCATTGGTAAAATGTATAAAAAAGCTGTTTTAGACAGAATAAAGAATAAATAAATTCCCCTCTGTTGTATCAATGGCCCGAGTGATTCCATCTATAAATGGTATTGCACTATTCTGTAATCACTGAATAACCTATCGCTATTTGATGTAAGTGACATTTTAAAGTATAATTTATGGTGGGATTAATTATAATAGTTCAATTAAATTATTTTGAATTTTTGAGAACAGGACTTAAGCCTTTTAATCTGGTAAGACTTTATTGGTGTTAGTTTTCTTCATCAAAAAAAGGCATTACCATAGTTTTATTGTCAATATCTTTTATGAACCATGTAATTATATGTTTTTGAGGTCTGCGTTCTGTTATTCGCTGGGTCTTTCTATCATACCAAATCGCATCAAATTCTCCCTTAGTTGTTATTACCACGCGCCGCTCATTTTTCACTAAGGTTGAATCTCTGTAGTTGGAAGTTAAGTTATCCCAATCTGTTTTCGATAATACCTGTGGTTCGAGGTGGGCGATGACTTCTTTTTCATCGAGAATAGCCATCCAAATTGGCTTTCTCACTTGAATTGGTATAGTACTCTAGCTTAATTTTTAGTTGGTTTTGATTTACCTCAGTTTTTTCTTTGCTTCGGTTAGATGTTTTTTATATGATTCTAAATTTCCTGTGTTATTCTTTTTACTTAAGAAAATGGCTTTTTCATAATTCAATATGGCAGGAGCAGTTTTCTTACTCTTCAAAAGTATTTCAGCATAAGTGTCAAAAGTATCTGGCGATTCGGGATACAAAATAGTATTAGCCATAAAAAGAGCTTCAGCAGTCTTTAATTTATCATCCTCAAAATATTGGTGCCCTAGAGAATTAATCTCCCATTCTTCAAAAATCAGATGTTGTTCGCGACAAGCTAAATATGCATCACTTATTTTTTCATTCTTTGGGTTCGCCTCAAAATTTGAAATAATGCTATCCAATTCTATCAAAAGAGTTTTTGCTTTTTTGTCATTATCGGTTTTATATTTCTCAGCAGCGTCTTGAGCCAGTTCGATTGCTATTTCTAACGCATCTCCGCTTCTCACCTCTATATCTGGTTTGATACCTATACCTTCCCAGCTTTCATTTTTTGTTGGATGAGTTACAGAAACGTCAGGTATAAATATGTTTAGTTTGTCGTTTAATGAAATTAAATCTCCCGCATTAGCGCCACCTTTGGTGGCTTCACCAATAAAAAGAGCTCTTTTATGAATTTTAAGTGGATATGAGAATCCTTCAGCTGCGGAAAAAGTATTGCTGCTTATCAAGACAAATAATGGGATTTTTGGCAGTTTCTTGATACCCGGTATTTCTTTGGTATAATTCAAGTGCTCTATAAATTCATCTCCTTGGCGCTTTATAGTTTTTGAGGTTGCAATAGGTTTTTCGAAAAAATGACTTAAAAGATATTCAACCATATCTCCTCTACCACCATAATTACTTCTTAAATCAATAATAATGGCATCTGAAGTTGCCAGCATTTCCATAGCATAATTCGCAAAATTTTGACCCCAAGCTAATCCATAAAACCCCCGTAATTCAAGATACCCTATATTGCCATGTAACTTTCTTATGGTCTTGAAATTGGCATTGTTTAGTCTAAAATAATTTCTTTCGTCCATTCTACTATCAACCCATTTATTTAACTCGACTCCATTTGTTTGATTTTCTGGTTTTAGACTAACGGATATATGCTTATCATAAGTCACTGCATAAATGGCTTTTGTAAGTTCAGAAGCAAAATCTTCTAAATCTTTATGGGGCGTGAAATGTCCTTTTTCATTCAAATCATTTATATGCGCAGCAGCCTTAACTCCTAGCTCTTTAAATACATAATTGTTGATAAGGAAATGAGCTGCGGCATCGATAGTATCGTCTTTGTAGGTTTTGGATATAACTGGAGTTTGGGCTTTAGTTATAAGACTACAAACGAAAATTGTAAATGTCAATAGTATAACACCTTTAAAACTTGATGATTTCATGATTAAAATTATTTTGGTATTCAAGTAGTTTTTTATTGTTTAATATTCCAAAGAGGGGCGTATGTTCTGCTACTCTGGTTACTAACAAACCAAGCCACTCCAATCTTACGTTCATTACCTTCACTTACAATGGAATCATTTAAATAGTCCGTCATTAATCCAGTCATGTAGCCATTGGAACCAATTATGGCTGTCCATTTATTACTAGGCCTAAATTGAATTTTAAGTGAATCATTAGTAAAAAAAGGACGTTGCCCAATAATTTGTTCTACTTGAACAAAAACATCTTGATTGTTTAAAATGGAAATAAAATTACCATTGGTAAGGTGTTCTAAGGTTTGTGTGGAGTCTGAAATTCGTGGACCACCCCATCCAACTTTGATTGAAGAACCAGACCTGACTGAATTAATCAATTCTTGTTTGTCACCAAAAATTACATTGCCTTCTTTATCATGTTTATAAACTAACCGCCAACTATCATATTGATTATTCGAAGGCTTTTTTGGTGCGCAAGAATTAGCTGAAAAAGTAAAAAATACAGCTAGGCCAATTCCCCATCTCTTCATTTGAAATCTTAAAATATAATTGATATTGTAATAGGTCATAATGTCTAATTTTTTCTAAAACAAACCGTTTATTCTACTGTAGACATTATGCCATTTGTAGGCTATTTTTTCTGATAATCCATTCGCTTTATTTAAGAAGTAGTAATCACCTAAGCTCACCAAGCTTCTAAATATCCAAATATGTGAAACTCTATTTTGTTCGGCCTGTCCCGTATTACCCATAAATATGTAGCCAAGTTCGGTTTTCGGGTCAAACCAGAGCATCGTATTTATACAATTATCACCTCCATTCATTCCTGTTAGCTGATATGTAACACCATATTGATTTCTGTCAATCATCCAAAAAAGGCCTGTATTGTCAATAGCATTTATTTTAACGTCTCCATCTAATTGTGGCATTAAAAGCTCTTGAAATGATTCCTCCTTTAAAAGTTTTGGCGATTTTGCAATAACAGCTTGACAGTATTTTGTCAAATCAATAATATTTGTGCTTAAATCTCTTGCAGGGTATAATATCACCCCCTTTGCCGTTACTTTTGATAAGGAATTATTGCGAGGTTCGTAATACTTAGTTTGAAAACTCTGTTTTATCGAATCATTGACAAACCAACTGGCCACTTTCATCTCTAAGGGCTTAAAAATGTGATTTTTTGTAAAATCAACAAATGACATTCCTGTTGTTCTTTCAATAATATATGCCGCCAATCCAGCTCCTATATTGGAGTAATTGAAATGTGTACCTGGTTTTTTATCTGTAAATGCAACTTCTCCGAAGCGTTTTGCCTTAAAATAACCTGTGACAAAATCATGAAGTAATGGATTTTTATCGTTATCGGAAATGTAGAGCGATTCGACTACTTTTTCATTATAATCTAATGAAGATGTATGGGTGGCCAAGTGTCTAATCGTAATATCTTCGTTTGGAAATTTTGGATTTCTTACCGAAAAGGGAAGGAATTTGTTTATGTCATCATCTAAGCTTAGCAAATTCATTTCCTGAGCCTTCAGCAAAGAAATCCCAATTGTAGTTTTTGAAATAGAAGCTATGTATTGCTGAGTTTTGACAGTATAAGGAGTCTTATTTTCAATATCTGAATATCCAAACCCTTTTTGAAATAAGACACTATCCCTGCAAAAAACGGAAACTGCGAAACCAGCATTTTTGTCGTTTTTTTGGAGCTTTGTTAGAATTTCATCTATAGTATCAAAATTAGCATTTACTTCATCTTTCGTTTCGTTTAAAATAAAAGAAACGAAACCAAAAAGAATTACAAATAACGCTATTGTTGCAATTTTAATTTTTTTCTTCATGATGATTATTGTTTTATTCCCTTCATTATATTTCCCTCTAATATGATATTGATGTAATCGGAATCTTCATCGCTCTTGAATTCTATTTCAGCACCAATTTCCTTAATAAAAAATGTACGCTCTCCTTTGGGTTTTAGCTCTAATTTATCCGAACCATCAGGTTGCGCATAAAGACTGTTGTCCTCATATGATATTAGCATAGTAAATTGTTCGGAAACGTAAGTTCCTATGTATTTTTTCAAAGCTGGAGGGTCAAGTTTAATTACTACATTTTCTTCGGGAAACGTATTGGATATTTTGTCTGCAGTACTAGTCAAAATTCTATTATGATAAATGAATTTCTGATACCCGCCGTCAGTTTTATTGTATTTAAATTTCAATAGTGCATATCCACCTGAGAAGTAAAGTGTATTGTCATCTAAAGCATATAGCTTTCTTTTCTTGCCACCAGGTGCTTTATAGAACAACCCAAATTCCTCATTATGTCCAACATATCGTTCTTTGCCATTGGGTAATAAATAAGTGCCTAAAAATTTACTTACTTCCCCATTATTTAAAGCGATGCCATCTTCGTCTTTTGGATAAGGTTTACCAAGCATTATCGAAGTGGCTTTTACAGATGGAGGCGTAGGTGAGCCTTCTTCCGTATTTTGACAAACAATAACATAGATATCTTTTTCGGGTATATATATCGAGTTTGTTTTAAAGCCGGGCTCAGAACCCGAGTGTTCAAAAGATTGATATTCCCGTACTTTATTTATTTCCCATCCATAACCAACATTTGTCATTTCTCCATTTGCAAGTCTGTAATTTCTAAACATTTCGGTCCTACTTGCTTTATTGATAATTTGACCATTAAATAGTCCATTCACCCATTTAGCCATATCTCTAGGGGTACTCACAATAGCACCTGCAGAAAAAGAAGATGTGTATTTAGTAGTTTTGGCCAAGTTGTCATCATCATCTCTAACATACCCCGAAGCCATATTGTCAATTCTCGAATCTTTACTGGCTACAATGGAATTATTCATTTTCAATGGCCTAAAAATATTAGTACTAATAAAGTCTTTATAAGCTTTATTTGAGACGACTTCGACAATCAGACCAAGTAAAATGTATCCGTTGTTGGAATACTCAAATTTATGTCCTGGAGTAAAAAGTAATTTAGAGGCACTTAAGAAAGACGCAAATTTTTTGGGTGGTATCTCTGCTGCGTTCTTTTTTGTTTTGTACCCTGCTGGTATACCCGATCTTAATCCAGAAGTATGCGTTAAGAGGTGTTCAATTTTGATTGGATAGGTATCGGTATCAAACTCCTTTAAATAGGTACCTATATAATCAGAGGTATTCAATTTACCACGTTCTTGTAATAGCATAATAGCAGCAGCAGTGATTTGTTTCGTTAAGGAGCCTACCTGAAATTTTGTTCTATTACCTACCTTTGATTTTGATTCAAGATTCCCTAAACCATATTGCCTTTCATAAAGAATTTTACCTTTTTTACTAACTAAAATTGATGCCCCAGTTCGTTTTGAATCATACACCGATGACAACAAATTGTCTAACTGTGATGGTTTGGATTGAGCACGAAAGCTAAGGATTGAAAATAAGGTTAGAAGAATTACGACTAACTGATGATTTAATTTTGACTGATGTTTCATAAACTTAATTTTTACGAAACAAATATGTCACCTTAAAAGCTCATAATCGACTCATGTCTTCTTATGAGACACTTTTGAGCTGATGTATTGGGATGGAGAAAGTCCAATCAATTTTTTAAAAACCCTATTAAAACTAGCTTTAGAATTAAAGCCGCAATCTAGAGCAATTGATAATAAAGTAAATTTTTCGTTTTCTTTATTCTGAAGTTTTTTCTTTACTTCTTCAATGCGAAACGTATTCACATAGTCGTAAAAATTGGCATGAAAGTGCATATTCAACAATGTGGACAACTTTTTATCGGATATACCTACTTCTTTTGCAAGAATGTTAAGTGTCAATTCAGGGTCTAGATACAATTTACTTTCATTCATCAAAAGGGCTAATTTTTCTTTTAGTTTGGATATCTCCTGTTTTGTATGGCCAGACAAACTATTTGTTGTATTCACATTTTGAAACGTCTCTGGTTGTTTTTCTAGTAAGAAATTTGGGATAAGAATTTTTGAACGACTGATACCCTTAAATCCTAGATACGTCGTCAAAACAATAATTAAGAATATAGTTAGGTATCCATAATTACTAATATTGGAGGCAAAAAATTCTTCGAACCACCTTGTAGCTAAATCAATAGTAGCAAAAAGAAAACATCCGTACAGTAATATTCTAATCCAATTTAAATCAGCTTCAGAAATATTCGAGAAGCTATGCTCTATCGTCCTTTTATATTTGGTAAAAAGGTTAAGGGATAGAATCAAATACACTATAAAGTAGATATTTCGGACGATGACTATATAGACTTGGTTTTCCTCTAAAAAACGCAAATATTCTAAACTTGAATCTGTTTTATATAGTGTAAAAACAATTGGAAAACCAACAACGATACTAATGAGTAAAAGAGGTATGAAGTGAAGACTATTTTTTTGAATCAATTTATTTTCATCTAGAAATATTGATTTTATATAGATATACAGCAGTGGCCCAAAAAGCCAAATAATAGTAAAATCAAAAATGAAGGTTAGTTTATATAGGGACTCTAACTTATGGAGATTTGAATAGGAATGAAGTATAACTGCTAATATGTAAGCAAAATATACTAGTAGTACTTTTTTTGGTGCCTTTTTATCACTTGCTTTTAAAAGCAAAAACAAGATAATTGAGCTAATCACTATACCTGCAACTAATATGAAATCTAAATATAGGGGCATTAGCTTATTGGTTGTTTGATTTAAGAAAAGCCAGAAGGAGTCATTCTAAACATCAGAACATGAAACAAGATTTGATTTTCAAAATCTAACCTTTGTCCACTACGGTAAATATAAAAGTTAAAAATTAAATTATGAATAGCTCCATACATACTATTGACTATTGTCGTTTCGTATAATGGGTTTCTTTTGAGTATATAAACGGCCCTTAAATAGTCAATAGAACCAGGCCTTCTCTAATTTTTAAAAGTTTACGGAAAGGTATATGGAAATGAACTGATGGTTAATAGTCATTTAGGAGTACAACTAAAGGACCGTTTGAAGTAAACTATATCCTGTTTTTAAAAGTTTGGATAAAGGTGGGATTTTTAGTATTTAAATTTTCAGCATATTTTAAGCTTAACACAAGAAGTTAGATCTTTAGATCTAGTTTCATTGATGTACTCAACTCCTCCAAAAAAATAGCATACCCATAAGCTGTTTCGGTGGCTTTTCGTCTTTTTTTAAAGTAGCGAATCATGGAAAAAGCGGCTAGCAAAAAGCAGGCAAGGGCTAGTTTGGGCTGGGCATGGGCCTGAAGTAGAAATACAATTCCAAGTAAGAGCATAATAATGAATAGACTCCTAAAGAATTTTGAGTCGGCCATATAGCGGTCAACTTCCAAAGCACCTTCCTTATAATCTTTTTGTAGTTTATAGATTGACCATTTAAATGTGTTCACATATTGATGGTCAAGGAGGGTATTACCGTACTTCAATTTACGAATATCGTTCACTTTCTCAACTCGTTTATGATCCTTATAGACCCTCTCCTTCAGTGGATCATACACCCATTCATCAAGATAGGCGCTTAGCTGGCTCACCATATGCCCAAAGAGATAAGAGGCGAAAAGTAGCACAAATGCCATATGAAAAGAATTGTGATCATCGGTTCCTATTTTCAACATAGCATCAAAATCAAACTTGTACAAATGATATAGAGTCATTGACACCAAAGATCCCGGTAAGAAAATGGCAAAGAGATCAATTATGCTAATGTAAAAAGTAGAAGGATTAAAGTTGTTCATGGCTCACTATATTAAGTTTAATCTTATTCTGTTTAGGTCAAGTTCTATTGTAACTTATTGGATTTGGCTTGCGGTAAGTTATTACAACCACAAAGTGTCCAATACTAAATAATTTATATAATTTTACTTTATGAGGTATTTAAGGATAAGTAAATTAGGAGTTATTGACTTTTCCTTCAAGATACATTGTGCATATGGGCCGAGATAATGTATAAATTGCTGCTTCTTTAAAATTGGAATATTCGTAGTAGGGTACATTTAAACGACCGCTTTTGGTAAACTAGAGCCGTAGATTTGAAAGTCTAAATAAACGTGGGATTAAATACCCATGTTAACGTATGGCAATGTTTTATAAACTTACTTCTTAAAACCGCTTACCAAAACAGTAAAGTTCTTATAGGCTTACTTAGTAAAGTTGTAATATTAGAGCGGGATTGGTATTTTATCATAATGGCTATATTTGATTTTTAAATTGTAATGAAATTAGCCATCGACTTTGTTTTAGTGGCAAGTATAGTGATACTTCTAGTACTATTGCTTGTTCTTGTAAGATATAAGAGGAATGTCATTCCTCAAAAATTCTTAATAGCTATTTTTCTCATTTTATTTTTTCTTCAATTTACTTCCTATGGAATTTTTCATCAAATAAGATGGCTACAGTTCTTATCCTTGGCTTTTGAGGGAGTCCTTCTACTTATAGCCCCCCTAGTATATCTTTATATTAAATCCCTGAATAGTATAAAAAAATCAAGTTGGAGAGCTAGTTGGTTTCATTTTGCCCCCTATTTACTATATCTGCTTTTTCTTAACATACCAGTTCTAGTGAGTGCTTTTAAGAAACGCTATATTTTTGAATATTTGGTTACGGTGAATGAATATTATTATGTAAGGGACTATGCTGAGCTATTTTTCCTTGCTTGTTACTTGATACTTGCTTTGCGGCTTTTTTATCAAATGAGCACAGGCCTTAAAAACGTATTCTCCATACTTGAGTATAAAAATATCAAATGGGTTGGAACATTTATAGCCGGTCTTTTGACCCTTGTTGTGATTAATTTAATACTACTTTCGTTCGAGACTTTTAACAGTTCCGGTGATTTACTTGATTTTATAACCGTATCTTCCTTTTTACTTTTCATTTCCTATCTAGGATATTTTGGTACAAGCCAATCACAGATATTTGTACCTGAATATCTACTTCAGAACGAATCGGAAGAAAATTTTACTGAAAAGAGAATATATATAACCGAACAAGAAATAAGTGAAGTGGAAAAGAAACTAAAATCGGTTTTTGAAACTGACAAATTATTTCTCGATGATTCATTAACACTTCATAAATTGGCAGGTGAACTGCAGACCTCCGACAAAAAGGTATCCTTTTATTTAAATCATCATTTGAATACCAATTTTTATGATTTCGTGAACGGGTATAGAATTGATGAATTTAAAAGTATTCTTCAAGATAAAACCAAAGAAAACCTATCTCTATTAGGCATTGCCTATGAGTGTGGCTTTAAGTCCAAAAGTAGTTTTAACAGGATATTTAAGAAAGCAACGGGCTTATCTCCTTCCCAATACAAAGAGTCTCTCCGATAGTCCAAATAGGTCTCATGGCTTCGCATGGGTCGCCTAACGTTCTTAAATGATTTTGATTTGTAGGATAACCATTTTAAATGCCTTATCCAGTCAAAAAAAAGTTTATTTCTTACATTCTGCTGTTTTTCGTCTTAAAGGCCGGTTGTCAGGAACCTAGAAAAGTTCATCTCTCTGGAGAACTGTCCAAATTAGCCGAAAAAGGATACCTTCCAGGATTTGCAGTAGCCATTGTCAATGAGGACGGTGTACTATATCAGAATGCCTTTGGCTATGCCAACTCGGAGAATAAAAAACCATTTACGCTAAACACGATTCAATCCGTCGCCTCCGTATCAAAAACTACGATTGGATTTTCCCTACTAAAACTAGCGGAAATCGGTAAAATTAATTTGGGTACTCCAATAAATGATATTTTACCTTTTAAAGTCCATAACCCGAATTTTGAAAAAGATACCATTAGAATTATCCATTTAGCTACGCATACCTCGGGTATCTTGGATACGGAAAATAGTTATGACGATCGAAACCGATACTTCATTTCAAAAACCCATATTGATAAGGAAAAAGTACCCGAAGAATGGCTGACTTATTTTAAAGGCTATAAGTTAAATAGGGCATTGACATTGGGTCAGTTTTGTCAGAATGCTTTGTCTAAAGAAGGGGAGTGGTACTCCAAGGACACATTTTCTCCCAATCGGGCAGGAACCCATTATGAATACTCGAATCTTGCTGCAACCTTGGCCGCCTATATTGTGGAGAAAGCCTCTGGACAATTATTTTCTGAGTTTACAGAGGAAAATATTTTTCATCCCCTAGCGATGAAGGACACGGATTGGCGAGTACAAGAGGTTGACCATAATAGATTGGCGACCTCTTATCTTTCAGAAGAACTAATCCCTACTCCATTTTTTGGCAATAATACATATCCAGATGGGGGGTTGCATACCAGTTGTAATGACTTAAGCAAATATCTTCTTGAAATGATAAAAGGCTACTACGGGAAAAGCGACCTTATGAGTGCTGAAAATTTCGGACAACTTTTCAAGGCGCAATTGCCGGATGGGGTAACGCAACAGAACAATCAAAAGAAAATAACGAACTGTGGTGTTTTCTGGATGCATGCTGCAGATGATTACTTGTTCCATAACGGCGGCAATACCTTGGGAGGAACTATCTATATGTGGTTCAATACCAAAACAGGCGTCGGACGAATTCTCATGACCAACTATCTGGTAGAAGATAAGAACTCGTATCTGCAATTCATGTCCATTTGGAAAGCTTTGGAAAATTTTACACAAGAATTCTAATTATGAACAAATCGACTAGAAATAAGTACCTCAAATTGGGTCTCTTTACCTTCTTATGTCTTGGTATTATCCCACAGGTCGAAGCCTGTACCATTTTTTGCGGAAAAGATGCAAACGGCCAAGTGTGGGCAGGAAATAATGAAGATGGCATCTTCAATTTTAAAACCTATTTGAACGTATTTCCTAAAACGGTCGATGCGAAGTATGGATACTATACCTTATCCCTCAATTCAGCAAAAAATGGAGCGAATCAGAATGCGCAGGGAGGAATGAACGAGGCCGGTTTGTTCTTCGATTTTAATGCCCTAGACGCATCAGGAAAACAGTATCCCATAAAAGATTTGGAAAAAAAGAAAAGTTTTCCAGGTGGAGACCACAAAATCTATGAACACATTTTGGGTACTTTTGATAGGGTAGAAGAAGTGGTTGCCTTTTTTGAAGAGTATTGGTTCGATATTGGCTTCAATACGGTCCAGATGCATCTAGCCGACAAATATGGAGGTTTTGCAATGATTGGTCCTTCTGGCAGTAGGATACTTACGAATGAAAAGTATCAAGTTTCCACAAATTTTAGTATTTGCGCAAATGATGAAACTTATGGGTGTTGGAGATATCCGATTGCGGTTGAAAAGCTTGAAAATAATCCAATTGGGTTAAAGACCTTTACGGATATCTGTGAAAGCACCGCTCGAGGAGATGATGTGACTACCATTTACTCGAGTATTCAGAATTTAAATACTGGCGAAATTTGGTTTTATTATGCATTAGATTATGAAAATCCTTACCGAACGACTATAACACAATTGTTGACTAAAGGAAGAAAATCATATTACATACCAAGTTTGTACAGCAATAGTGAACTAACGAAAACAATACATATTCTAGAGGAAAAAGGTGGTGAGACAGCCCTTGCATATTTTGAAAAAATACCGCTCTCGCCAAAGCAAAGAGAGGGCCTTTTAACAATTATGGCGTATCACGTGGCCGAGGTCCAGAATAACTTTGAAGCAATACCTTTTGTGCAACATTACCTCAAAACAATCACTCCTGAATGGAGAAGTCTTCAAACATTTAAAGCTACTTGGCAGTATTTTAATGGAGATTCTCAACAAGCAATAAAAACTCTCGAAGATTACAAAAAACTTGTACCTGAAACTGGATTAGATGTTACACGAATATCCCGAAGGATTCACGGCGAATTTGATGAAAACTGGAATACCGAAGTTGAGCTCAATGGCTATCAGGATGCAAAGTATGTTTTGGTCAAAGGTTTTAATCGTAACGTAGGCAACTTTCTATTTAAAAGAAATGGAAAATGGATAGGTAAGTTTAAGTTACCCGAAGGTATTCACAACTATATTTTTGTGGTAGATGGAAAAGAAGTTTTTGATTCTAAGACGCCTATAAAACACATTACTTCAATATTTGCAGAAGAGCCCTTTAAGACACATCAGGCATTCGTCGGTATGTCTGAAGAAAAATATAGAACTACCATTAGAGTGAAGGTTCCTAACAAGGAAGACGTTGTCCATATTGCGGGAAACCTAAAGGAATTGTCAGACTGGAATTCTGTTTTAAAACTGAAAAAAGTTTCTGATTACGAAAGAGAAATCACTCTTGACCTTCATCTACCTGCTCAATTTAAATTCACACGAGGCACTTGGCTTTCTGAAGGTATTGCAAAAGGTAATGAAACCAAAGTTGATGGAGTCTACATGCCTCTTACCGTCGATTTGGATTGGAGTGGTGAAACCTACGAAATAATCAATTGGAAGGATAGGACTGTAGACTAGAGATGTAAGTAACATCTTAAAAAGTATAATTTAAGGTGGGATTTTGTGCACCTTTCCGGATTTATTGCTGTTCCGAAAAACGTTCTTTTTCTGAGACCTTTATTTTTTTTTAAACGGCCTCTTTACAAAAAAAGAAAAAATACATTAGAAATATGCTTGGAATTCATTCGAGAGGTTTTCAATAGGCTTAATTCTAATATTTCTAAAAAATAACTCGGCAGCTTCACTCTGTAATTGTATTTTACCTTTTGTCATTGGCACTGATTCACCATCTTCATTTATATATCTTGAATTTTTCAAAATCATAACTACCTCCCCATTGACAATATGTAAGCTTTTTCCATTAAAACAGACTAGATCCAAGGTATTCCATTCATCTGGTTTCTTCTCATAATTATTGCTGCGTAAACAATAATTTCCAGCCTCCCCTTGTTCGCCAAAACTCAAAAAATCTTGACTTTCATGTGCCATGGGATTCAGACCGGATTCCGATGCGTATGCGCGAATGTCAATTGCGGAAGTAGCTTGACTCCAAAAATCACCGGTATGTGCTTCCATAATTTGAAATTCTTGTGACATCATCCATGAACGCCAATGCTCTGCTCCAAAGGGACCGATTGAATGGTACAAAATACCGGAATCTTTTAGGCGATCTAGTCTTGGAATCCATTTTTTGTCTCCCCATTTGAACTGTAACTGGAAGTGATAATTTTCATACTCTTTTTTACTAACCAGACAACCGTAATATTCACCACTTACTTTAATTATGGTTTCATCGTTTTCTGTGGTCGTTGAGAAAACATCAAAACCATGTTTATTCAATCCAATGGGCGCTATCTCATTTCCTGATTCATCAAGGGGAGGAGTGCCATCATAACCTACTTGATGCTTGAAGCTTAAATACGTATCCCATTTTGAGAGGTTTTCATCGATTAAAAGGGTCCATTCAGAATCATCAACTTGAATTGGCTTAGATTCATCCGAACAGGAAAAGTAGAATGTAAGAGAGAAGATGAATATCATAGTTTTGCCAATCTGATTTACAAATTCGTTTGCCATATTAGGATATAACTTATTCATTAGTTTCATATTATGTGTTCGTGTATGGATAGTTTTGTGATAAGGCATTGCATAGGTTAAATTAAGTTTAATATAAAAAATAAAAGGATTTTCATAGGTAACTTAGAAATTAGTTATGAATATACATGGTGTATTTCATTTAGCGTCCAATACTTTTTAAAACATCAAAAATCCACTAGATTAGGGGTAAAGACAAAATAGAAATAAGTATGCTAATTATTATATAAAATTGTTAGAAGTAATTAAAAATTTAAATGTAACAAGAATTCAAATGATAATTGATAGAAGCACTTTCAAATACAATGATAAAGTCATCATTGAAAAAATAAAAATCACCACTCCTTTCAAATATGAAGCGATTTTCGAGAATAGTGGTTGCTTTATATATTTCAAAGATAGAGCTCCGAAATTAATGACTGCTGACCAAAATATTCAGGTGAATAGTCAAGAGGCTGTTCTGTTAAAATGCGGAAATCATTTTATGGAACTTCTAAAACATACTGACGAAGAGGAGGTTGAGGCAATGATAATTCATTTGTATCCAGAATTATTAAAAAAACTTTATGCTAACGAATTACCAAAACAGATACAACTTAACGAATGCCCAGTGAATAGCGAGGTTATCGTATCTAAAGAAGTAATCGCAAAATTTATTGAATCACTAGAATTTTATTTTATAAATCCAACTTTAATAAACAATGATTTATTAGAATTAAAAATTAAAGAATTAATCTTATTACTCATACAATCTAAAAATGTTTGTTCTATTCAAGAGTTAATAACTGATTTATACTCGGCCCAAAATGTTCAATTAAAAAATGTAATTGAATTACATAAGTATTCAAATTTAAATCAAGAAGAATTGGCAAAGTTGTGCAACCTTAGTTTGTCATCTTTTAAAAGAGAGTTTAAAAAGGTGTTTAATGACACGCCCAATAATTACATGACAGATTTAAAACTCAAAAGAGCAAAAGAACTACTCTCAGTTACAGAAATGCCTATTAGTGAAATTGCGTTTGGTGTTGGTTTTAATGACCCATTGTACTTTACAAGGGCTTTTAAAAAGAAAATAGGGAGCTCTCCCTCTCAATATCGTTCAGCAAATTGAGGTTGAACTTTTTATCCATGTAACAGGACTTTAAGTCCATTTCAAACTTACTTGCCTGCTATACTTTTGTACCATAATCATTTAAAATGATGAAAAATATGGAGAAAACATTAGTAATAGTGGCACACCCTAAATTAGGGAGTTCTAAAATAAATAAACGCTGGGTTGAAGAACTCAAAAAACACCCAGATAAAATCATTATTCACGATATACACGCAGCCTATCCCGATCTCGAGATAGATGTAAAAAAAGAACAAGAATTATTAGAGTCGGTAGATAAAATCATACTTCAGTTCCCATTTTACTGGTTTAATTGTCCTCCCTTTGTAAAGAAATGGATAGACGATGTTTTAGCTCACGGATGGGCTTATGGTAAAAACAGTGGCTATAAGCTTGCAGGCAAAAAAATTGTATTGGCAATAACTGCCGGGATTTTAGAAGAAGACTACAGCGCAACTGGCCGTTATGAATATACACTACAAGAGTTGACAGCTCCATTTGAAATAACGTTCAAATACGTAAAAGCAGATTATAGACCCCTTTATGCATTTTACGGAGAAGAACATAATCCGACAGAAGAAGACATAGATAAAAACGCTAAAAATTATATCGGTTTTATAGAAAACCTATCGAATTAAAATTAAGTAAACAGTAATATAAATTTAAAAACAGAAACAATGAAAAAAGTGATTTTTATGGCACTTATAGGTTTATTTTTAACCTCTTGTGCAAACAATGAAAAAGCAGCTCCGACAGCCGCAGAACTAGCCAAAATTAACCAACAGGAGGTAACGAGTTTAGTGGAAGCTAGTCGTAATTGGGGAAAAGCAGCTACCCCTGAAGAATTTTTTAGTTATATAGGCACAGATGCCTTAATGTTGGCACCAGACAAAGGTGTTGTTAAAGGTCACGAAGGTATCGGGAAAGTGTTACAAGAATTTCAATCATTACCTGGATTCAAAATTACCTGGGAACCTCACGAAGCTTTTGTGTCTAAAAGCGGAGATTTAGGGTATTCTAGAGAACGAATTTTAGTGAATTTTGACGGTGAAGATGGAAATCAAGTCAACCTCTTTGAAAAGGGAATTTCGATTTGGAAAAAAGATGCAAACGACGAATGGAAAATGGCTGTTGATATCTGGAATGTAGACAAAACGATAAACTCTATCTATAAAAACTAGTTGATATGAGCATTCAAGAGGAAAAACAAAGTTTTGACGAAATTAAAGAAGTTACAAAAGCATTAGAGCCCTACATTAAAAGTGCTAAAACTGGTGATGGAAAATTAAGTATATCTACTTTTTATGACCATGCTCATATTGTAGGTTCTATCGGAGGTAATTATTACAATATGACAACAGATCAATTTAGTGGTGCTGTAAGCGAAGGAGGCCCTTCCGAAAATGTTCAAAGTCATATTGCATGGATAGATATTTCTGGACCTGCAGCAGCGGCAAAAGTTGAATTTATAGATTGGAACGGCTTACGTTTTACAGACTTCTTTGTATTATATAAAAACGACGGAGAATGGAAAATAAGCGGAAAAGTGTACGACTCACATTCCAATAATTAAGCAACGGTGAATCGGTGAATAAAAGTAAAAGCGGTTTGGGTTTTAATCCAAATCGCTTTCGTGTTGAATTAATTATGTTGTGTTTGAAAAGTGAGGGTGTTTTGTTATATTTTAAGGGAAGGTTAAAGTTGTTTCTATTGGTCTTCATAATTTTAGATTCGTAGTATAAATCTCATTTCAAATAAGCCTAAAACTTTTTTCAGCATTATGACTGCTGTTTCAACCTCCCCCTTATTTTTTCTTCTCATTAAAAATTTCTCTAATTATTTTCCAATTACCTGCAAAATCCTTTTTCCATACGATGTGCCAATTAGAATCCGTCGTGCCAACTACTTCTTCATTTTGCAGATATGTAATTTGGTAATCTGCTTTACTAAGTGCTAAGCTATCTGCAAGAGTTAGTTCATACAGTTTCCATACTGTTAATTACACATACCTCGTCCGGGATTCAAAATGGTTAACAATATTAGATTTGTCATAAACCTCCTTGCCGTTTCCTTCAACAATAATCGCTTTTTCATCCAATTCATCATAAAACCCTGACAGATCATTGTTCTTAAATCCGTCTGTCATTTTTTTAAAATATCATTTATCGCTTGAGTATCTTTTTGTTTCATTTTAACAGCTGATATTTTTTCTTTTTGTGAGGTGTTACTGGTGTTATTTTGACAAGCTGTAAAAACAAAAAACGCGAATAGAGCATAGATTATTGATTTTTGCATAACTAATTTTTTCATTAATAAAAATTGGCAGAATGTGCCGTTTGTTTGGTATTTAATTTGATTAAAATTATGGGGATTTGGTGTTTTAAACATGGAGAAAAAGGTCATAGTTATAGATTATTAGGTCAACTAATTTTACTACGACAGAATGAAATCCCATATATACTCAGTGAGGAGAGTTTTTTTGTTTGGGCAGATTTTTCCAAATACCTACTGAGGATAGCAATCAAGAAAAGGCGGCTATGTTTGGAGATTTATTGCAATACAGGAGTGCTCTTGACCCCAGGAGATGGATTTGGGTACTAAACAGAATGGTTTTCACGGCCGTACTCTTTGCACATCTAGAGGTTGCAATGGAACGCATGACCACATATTAGTAAAAAAGCGTATCTTCAAATTCGACCACGTTGTTTCTTGGATGAATCAAAGCAATGAGTTTTAGCCTAACACTAAATTTTATAAGTGAAAAAAGTAAATGTCACCGGTAGAGAAAATTATGTATATACCCGTAATTCATCTCATAACCATGAAAATACCAATTTAAATATTAACTACCGGACTAAGTTCGATGTCGAGAATCACTTTAGTATTAACCAATAATACATTCAACTTTAATAAAGTGTATTCGATTATTTATTATCGACAAGGAGATATACTTCTAGAATAATTATAACTTGTATTCTTAATTAAATAGGCTTTTATAACGGCCGTTTAAAGAATCTGGTTTAGAAAATCTATGGAGTCTTAAAAATTGTTTGTTTTACGGGACCATTTCCTAAGGAAGCCGCACTATTTAGAAGATGACTAGTCATTGACCATTCGGTTTTACTGCATTAATTATTAAATGCACTTCCTTCGTTCCATCTGGTTTTAGATATTCTTTATCGATTACGTCAGTTAAAAGCAAAGAATTCATTTCAAGCTCTTTTTTCAATTTTTCAATGCCATAAAAATAGAAATAAGTTCTATCGCCAGTGCTGCCCGATATATATCCTGAACTTGCATATTCGCCAGCCATAAAGCTTAAATACAAGATTCCATCTTCTTCTAATAGATCATTACAATCGGATATTAATTTTGAGCAATCAGCTTCAGATAGATATGGAATAGAGAATCCACAGATAATTGAGATAAATCGTCTTATTAACGTACTAATATTACGGCAATCCATGATTTTAAAATCGACATTGGGGTTATTCCTTCTTGCCAATTCAATCATATTCTCTGAAATATCTATCGCCATAATCTTGGCGTATGGTCTTTGATTTACAAGGTATTTGGTTATGTTACCAGGACCACATCCAATTTCCAAAATTGAAGCGTCAATTTTAGAAATTGAATTACAAAAAAGATCATACGTGTCATTGTAGATATTCAAATCCATGAAGCGATGTTCATATAACTTAGCAATCTTATTTTAAGTATTATATGTTTCTTGATACTTACTGTTCATTCTCCATAAATGATTTTGACAGGGTTCTCGTCGGAACGGTAATTGAAGGCTAGACAAATACTTATTAGAAATGTCAATAAACTATTAAACATAGAATTTATGCTTCTGCTAGTCCTATCCTTTTAAAAATATTGATAAAAGTGGCCTTAGTTAGTTTTATATTTTGCGATCTCCTCATTTTGAGATATCTCACTTGCTTTTTAATGTTAACTTCAAAAACATCGCCAGGAGTGTCAAACCAACAAATAATGCAACGTAAAACATATATTCTGGTGGTGCGTTTATCCCAATTAGAAATGCCCCTATGGAAATAACACCGGCCAATATGGCATATGCTTGTTCATTGTAAAACCAGGTATAAGGAAAAAAGTGCGCCCCTGTAATGATGGCATAGGTCATAATAAAATACTTGGGTGTTGTCACCAGAACGAATATCAAGAACGGGAAGTAAAATAATTGTGCGAAATTCAGCCAAAGCCCTAGGGGCTGTAAAGGGTTATTCTTTATTTTCCATGTAGTCTTAAATATTTTGGAAATACCAAAAGCCAACGGAAGCATCATTCCTCCAGCAATGAAAATGAAAATACTTTTATTGTAATCCGAATATGGTAGGGTCCATAAATAAGAATTCACGAACCAAATCATCGCTGCGGCCAATATAAAATCTATTCCATTTTTTGCCTTTAAGGAAAGCTCCATTCTTAAGTCGTCGAGTTTTGCTTTTTTCATTGTTACTATATTTTGTGATTAAATTGATAACTTTTTCATGATACTAAAATTTACCATTTGTGAATTTGTTATAACGATGATTTATCGTTGCACTCCTCGAGCAATATTTTTTTGTGGCCAGTATATGAAAAAGGTGCCCACATACTTTAAAAGAAGTAATGGGCACCGGCACTAACCTAGAAACACTACTATTTGAGCAACTATTTAATACGATTCCAAATCAATGGTAAACGTACAATTAAAGGTGACCACACCCTGATCGAAAAAGCCTGAAAGATCTACTTCACCATCCAAGGATGCCTTACCTGCCCTACCTTCGAATTCCCCAGTGGTCGCTACTACATTATTTTGTTCGGGATCGAATTTGGTAGAGAACAAACCTTCTTCCTTAAGTGGTTCTTGCAACACTTGGCTTTCGGCGGTGATACTTCCCCTTCCTTCAAGATTGAAAGTGGTCAATACCCTTGACAGAATGTTGCCGTTCTCGAGCTCCGTTGTTTCGAGTTCACAATCGACTAAGGTTCCGACCAGTTCCCCGGTATTGGCATCGAACATCTCCATGGTAAAACAGGCGACTTCGAGGTTCTCTCCATTAATAGGGTCTTTGACCGTGGTAGGCACTCCTTCCGAGACTCCCTTACCGAGCAATTTCAGTTGGATTTTTTCGTACTTCGGGCCGTCGTTTACATAGTCGTCGCCATCACAGGCAACAAATAATACTACGATACTTGCTAAAAAAATGTTTTTGATAATTTTCATGATAAATGATTTAAATGTTACTATTAGATTGTTACTTTTAATTAATTGCTCCGTATAATTTGATCTAGTTGTAAAGAAGCCATACCACTAGATATACCTAGGTCATAACTACCAATCCGCAAAAAGAATCGGTATTTTGTCAAATTTCCCCGAATGTTTCATTTTCTTCTTTTGAAATATCCTTGAACAACAACATCTCCTTCACTTTGCCCGATGCTCCTTGATAAAAACCTATTTCATGTTCATACCCTTTTGGATTTTTAAATGTGCCAAAAACGATATCGAACAGACTGATCCCGGCATAGTTAAAGGCATGCACTCCTTTTGCATGGTGCACATTGTGTGATTCAGGGCGCTGGATCAGGTAACCAATCCATCGCGGTGTTCTGATATTACTATGCTGGAAGATGGATAAGAAGTTGGTAGCTAAAATGATAATCGTGGTTGCCTCTGGTGTAAACCCGGCAACAACTACTAGGGTGATGCTGCCAAGTGCTGTCCAGCCAATCATGTCGACAGGACTGAAGTAGTAGGCGCCAAAGCTGTCCAAGCGTTCAGCGCTATGATGCATTTGATGGGATACCCTCCATAGGAAATTACTGCTGTGCATGGTTCTGTGCCAAACGTATTCTCCAAGTTCATAAATAAATACCCCTACAATACCACCACCAATCGTCCCTAAACTGGTCAAATCAAAGATTTGGTATTCGGTTAAGTATCCGTCCCATATTATGGGGAGATATGAGGAAAGAAAAAAGAAAAGAAAGAAGGACAGTATCCCCTTTAGTTTCCAAAATTTTACTTGAGGTAACTTCCTTGCAGGAAAAATAGCTTCCCAAAGCATTAACCCCCCATAAATTGTAAAAACGATATAGGATATCGGATTGAAAATTAAGTCGAAGGGAGTAGGTAATTGTGAAATAAAATGTTCCATAACTTTTAATTTAAATTTTAGATCGCAAAACTAAGGGCGATAAAAAACCTAAACTAAAAACTAGACTTGACCTATGTTAGGAATTCATTTTGTTACGTATTCGACTAAGACTTTCAGGGTGTATACCGAGGTATTTGGCAATTTTGTTTACTGGAATGTTTGAAATATATTGGGCATGTGTGCGGAACATTTCGGCATAACGTTCTTCCGCCGTTTTGGACAGAAAATCTTTTTCGCGTTTCGCCTTAGTTAGATAAGCCTGCTCTAAGACCATTCTTCCGAGTCTATTGGCATCTATGGAAGTTGAATAGGCGTTCTTTAAGTCTTCAAAGGAAATCATTTCGGCTTCGCAATCCGTCAGAGCTGTCATTTGAACATCAGAAGGGCTTTGGGTCAAAAATGAAGTAAGTGCGGCGAACATCTGCTTTTCGAAGAAAAAATCTATCATTTTTTCGGAAACATAACTTTGAACTGTCATCTCAACAATACCAGAATTTAAATAGTATACAGCACCTTCTATTTGTTCATAGTCAGTTATAATCGAACCTTTTTTAAAGTGAACCTTTCTGACAGGATAGGGCAGGTCATCATAAGAAATAATAGAAGTGTTTAATGCCGAGTTATAGAATTCTATGAATGACATTTTAATCCAGATTAATGAAAAGCAGCCTTAAGTTACTAATTTCTATTTATTTTCATTTTATATACTTACGTTTTTAAAGTAAAACTTAGTTCTTGAAAACGGCCGATTTATGTAATTGATTGGAAGGAATTGCAAAAGTCTCAGAATTCGTTTATTTTATGAAACGCTTAGAAATGCGCTAAGATTTCTCAATCATAACTATACCTGACTAATTTTAAGAGCTAGAATTAGCTTTATGGAAGTTAATCGGACGTTTTAACCTACAATCTCCTTTTACAATCATAACACCTATGTATTCAGTTTAAAAAAATTATTGGTATTGGTTTGGTATTATCCCGATAATGGATTTTTAAGAAGTATCTTTAACCTTTGATTATTCATTTATCCCTTCGCACTACTTCAGCGAATTCTTAAGGCTCTGTTTTTTTAAGTCCTTCTTTTAATTATAAAACCCTAGTAGTCAGATTAATGCCCGATTGCTGGCAAGTAACTATCAAATAACGATTTTAATCTTACGCTTTGCTAATTTCATTACTCAGCAATTCGTTTCAGTCTAAAAAATATGGGTCTTTTAAAAATGGGTGTTATCGGAACTTCAAAAAAAGAAGATGAAAGGCGGGTACCCATTCATCCAGAACATTTAAAAAGACTTCCAGAACACATTCGCAGACAACTTGTTTTTGAGAAAGGGTATGGAGCACCATTCAATATCTCAGATAAAGAAATTGGGGACTTAACAGGTGGAATGGCTACTCGTGGTGAAATTTTATCCGACATTGGTTCTGTCATTATCGCCAAACCTATTTTATCAGATTTAGAAGCTTTAAAAGAAGATGGCACAATTTGGGGTTATCCTCATTGCGCGCAACAAATGGAGATCACACAAACAGCTATAGATAGAAGACTGACCTTAATTGCTTTTGAAGATATGTATGTGTGGACTCCAACAGGTCAAATAGGAAGACATACTTTTTATAAGAATAATGAAATGGCCGGTTATTGTGCCGTGATACACGCACTCCAATTAAAAGGAATAGATGGTCATTATGGAAACCAAAGAAAGGCCATCATCTTTAGTTTTGGCGCCGTAAGTAGAGGCGCTATTTACGCGTTAAAAGCACACGGTTTTAGAGATATCACTATTTGTATTCAAAGACCAGACCATGAGGTTAGAGAGGAAGTCTTAGATGTGCATTATACTAGAATTAGAAAAGGAAACGAGAACGAGCCTCGACTGATTATTATTGAACATGATGGGTTGGAGCGGCCTTTATTGGATCTAATACATGAATCTGAAATAATAATCAATGGAACGTATCAGGATACCGACAATCCAATTGATTATGTAACGGTGGATGAAAAATCAATGCTTAAACCTGGTACTTTAATTGTAGATGTGAGCTGTGATGAAGGTATGGGGTTTTATTTTGCAAAACCTACCACTTTTAAAAACCCGATCATAGCCATTGACAAAATTGATTACTATGCGGTAGACCATACGCCAAGCTATTTTTGGGAAAGCGCTTCCAGATCTATTTCTGCTGCATTAATAGTGCATCTGCCATCCGTGATATCCGGTCGAGAGAGTTGGAATGAAAATAAAACCATTAAAAATGCTATAAATATCGATAGAGGTATCATCGTAAAAGACACCATTCTAAGTTTTCAAAATCGCAACAAGGAATATCCGCATGAAGTAGTCATTTAATTATAACTATTTAAACTAAAAACATACACAATGTCTAAAGAAAAGGAAGGAAAACAAAAATCAGGAAAAACAGAAGCCTCTAGCACAGCCAAAGAAAAAAAGGCAGCTAAAAGGGCAAAGCGCGATGCAAAAAAGAATAGGCCGGAATAAAAGTGGAGAGATTATTAATTTTATTACAACCTATGAAAAATGATGCCGCTGAGGTAGTGATGCATAACAATTCCATGTTCATGTACAGTGGTGATTCTATCCTTATTCCTGTTTATACTTCAAGTTCAATTAACCGAATGAAAAATTCAAGATGATTTGTACGACGATCAAAAGCGAATCAAAAGGAAAACCCTAATTTCAGGTATAAAAACAAAAAAGAGGGCGAAAGCCCTCTTTTAAATATTCTTGATTCTTAAGAAAACTTTATCAGCTTTAAACCCATATGTCTTCGATGGTTTTTCCAACTCTCATGACGTGTTAATGACCTTTCAATACTAATACTTTTTTCTACTGATACTTTCTTTGTAGGCTTCATGTAATCCTTTTCATAAATACTTGTTGTGATGGGCGCAATATACACCCATATTATAAGACGCAAAGATAGTCGAAACCTTACATGATTCAGGCAAGTTTAACACACTCCTGAGATCGATAAATTGGGCCAAACGAGCTATTCAGCAATCTAAATTTTTAACTACGCTCTTCTACAGGTCGGGCACTTCATAAAACTGATTACCCTACACGTCCATTACCCACTCTTAGAATGCTGCGCCGAAGCTTAAAAAGCCCTTCTAGTTTAAAAATAGCCTTTATCGGGGGCTAATTTTGCTATAATCTGAAATCTCATGTTATATAACTAAACTCATTGTTGTTTCCATTTATAGAAAACGGCTGTTTGATGAAACCGGTTTGGAAAATCTATGGAGTCTTAAAAACTGTTGGTTTTATGGAACCTTCAATTTTAAATTTACTTCTCTTAAACCGACGAATGTGATATTCATTATCGTTTAGAACGACCAATTCGGGTGGTGTTAAAACTGGTTTGGATAGAAATTAACCTTATATGAATTGCGGCGGTAAAAAGGAGCAAGGCATTTTGGTTTCAATTTGTTTTAAACAATGGACTATTATCTTTGCTACTGTCTTTTACAAACCATGTTATTACATGATTCTGCGGTCTTCTTTTTAATATTTCATTATTTTTCCTGTCGTACCAAACTGCATCGAATTCCCCTTTAGTGGTAATTACAACTCTCCATTCCTGGTTTAACAATGTGCTGTCAGCATAATTTGCACTTAAGCTAACCCAATCTATTTTTGAAAGTACTTGAGCATCCAAATGTGCAATTACTTCTGATTCATCCAATACAGCAATCCAGATGGGCTCGGATAAATGCTCGATACTATGAGTTTTTCCCTTAGAACCCCATCCAATTTTTATTGTAGCTCCCCCTCTAACGTGATTAATCAACTCTTCTTTACTCCCTATTATGGAATTTCCTTCGTTATCATTTTTGTAAGTAATCTTAAAATCTGAATCTGATTTTTCTGAATAGCAGGAAACCATTAGGATGATACTAAATGCTATAAAAATTCTATTCATTTTCTGATTCAATTCGTTGAAGGTTTTTTCATTTATAGATGTGAACATCCAGCGATTGGAACTTTTCAATTTTTGTTAATTAATTCAATCGCTTTTTCCAATTCTAAATCTATATTGTTTATTAAGTCTTCAACTGTTCCGTCAACAATAACATCGGGGATGATACCGCTATTAGAAAGTGGCTCAGTCGAAAAAGAACCCATGACCGGTAAATTAATGTTGATACGTGAATTAGGTGGTTTAAAAAACAGAATTGCCCCACCATTTATGCCATTTTGATTACCTCCAGTCTCCTGACCAATTAATATACCACCTCTACTTTTCTTAAACAACCTAGCTAAATAAAAGGCTCCAGAAACATTATTGGCGCTGGTCAACATGTAAATATTGCCTTTGAATGTAGTATTGGAGGGTTTGATGCTCTTTTTGGTTCTATTTCTTGGAAAGACATAATATATCCCTTTTTTATAATTTTCATCTTCCTTTAGATTATAGAACCAATAGTCCCATGTTTGAATGTGAGGTTTTACTTCTTCAGGAAATTCCAAAAACCTTGACCGACTTTCCAAGCCGTCGGTAACAACATTTTTTTGATAGATATACTTTTCCAACTCGTAGGAAGCATCATCCAAACCTCCTTGGTTCTCTCTGATGTCCAATACTAAGTTTTCGACTTTCTTTTTTTTCATCTCCTTGAAAGCATCCTTGAGCATAAATTTCCAATCGGTCTTGAAATCGTCTGTGGCAAAGCTTCCGATTTTAAGATATCCTATATTATTTTCCAATATTTCAAACTTCCATAAATCTTCGGGTGTACTTGGAAAATCTTGATACCGTTTCACAAGTCGCTCATTTCGCTCTTTTCTTGTTACTGATTTTAACGAAAGCTCAGAAGTACTTTGTTCGTCCTGATTCTTAATTACCAAATTGATTTCATTATTTTGAAGCGGAAATAAAAGGGGATACAAAACGTCGAACGCATTATATCGAAAGAGGTATCCATCCACTTGCGCCTTAGTAATCTTGTTTTGAACTGTCGCACCGTCAGCGGTAATGTATGGCAATAATTTTTCCAGAATATCGGAGCTTGGTATTCCATTCATTGAAAGTACTTCGGAACCTTTCCTTATTTTATCGGAATCAGAAGCGTTATGGGTTATTATCATTCGATTGTCTATCCACTTAAAAGCAAATGGGACTTTATCTTTTTGCCGATGGATGAGAGATGTAATAATCCCCTCTTGGTTATACGCTGAAACCAAAGTGTGGTCGCATTGAATAGTTGCGATAAACTTTGACATTGCCAGAAAGGTTTCGGCATACGTAAGTGGTTTTTGAAAACTATTTTTCAGAACAGCCAAGTTTTTATTAACCGTTACGGTATCATTATATCGATACAATCCGGGATGCACTTTTAGTATTGTATTGCGAATCACTTCAAAATCTTCCATTAAGTCTTTTACCGGCAATTTCGGTAAGGTACTCGGATCGATAAACTTTTCTTGGTTCCATTTACTTTTAAAGAAATGATTCCCCGTTCTTATACTTTCGTTACGATTTTGAATACCTTCCCATTGAACATCCTTACCATTGTCCAAAACGAACTTATATTCAATGCTTTCAATCCCTGTATCGAACTTTAAAACTTTCGCGTAGTTTGTGTCTTTCTTGTTAAGAAATATTGTTTTCTCCCAACTTAAAGGAGTAGTATTCCCTCGTATACCTATATATTGTGAACCTTCTGCAGGAATATCGGAAACTTCAAAGGTTACTTCTTTTTGGGCAAAACAAACTATGCTTAAAAATGCGAATAATAATGTATGTAATTTAGTTTTCATATTTAATATTTTCAATAGGACAAAGCTCCTATATTAATGAATCTTTAAAGGCTCAAATTCTTATTTAATGGTCTCAAATACGATTTGAGACGTCTAATGAATAGGTATATCTTTAATATGTTGCAAAAAGTCTTCGTGATTTTCATTTATCTAAAGTTCACTTATCATTGTTTTTTTCAAATTCTATAACCCTTCGTCTATGTTCCTCGATATCCCATTTAATGCCAAACATAGCGAGGTAATCGGATAATTTGCCCAAGCCTACTTCCGCTCTTCTTTTATCTACATTTTCGGAATCTAGGATGGGATGGACATATAGTTGATCTGTTTCCTCGTTTGTGTTCAATTGACTACCATAAATCTGTTTTTCTCCATCCAGCATCGCTATACGATCTTGGAGCATGGCTAGAAAACTCGGTTTCGCGTTGCCGGACTTAACCGCCTCTTCAAGCATAGGTAGGTATTTCTTTTGTATTTGCAAATTTGCATGTTGGATAACCAGAAACAGGGTGATATTACCTTGTTTTCCAATAGTGCTTTCCCCTAACCAGCCATTCTGATCCAATATTTGGGTTACTTCGATTGTATTAACTGAATCTATTTGACTTACTTTTTTGTTCATTGCCCTGAACTCATCTGAGTCCTTACCCTTTTGCTCTAAAACGGTCATCAGTTCATCCCTGCTTTCCTGATCTGAATTATGGATTTCTTCCAGTCTTTGAATTAATTCTTGGTTAGGCTTTGAATCTATTTGGGCATTGAGAGGTATAATGTGCCAAGCCACTATCCCCAAAAGCGTTATTAATTTTGTTTTCATTTTTATGGTGTTTTTCTTGTTTTACTATTGCGCTAATAAATGTAGATTACTATAAAACTCTTATTGGTCCCGCTCGCCATATTTGTCCCAGAGCTCGACACGAAGTTCATTCTTAAGTTGGTCTACATCTTTGTTATCCGCATTGACCAAAATTACAATCGCTATTTTTCTATCGGCACTTATGATTACAGCTGAGGAAAAGGTTCCTAGACTTCCTCCATGATAGCTGAACTTTTGCTCCGTCTCGCCAATATTGCCATTGTACCATCCTAAGGAATATTTATCTAATCCGAAATGCATTGTTTGATACGTTGCAGGTTTTAGCAGATTGTCTTCTCCCATTAATCCTCTTAAATGCAAGCGCATAAGCTTCGAAAAATCGGTTATGCTGGTCGAAAGGTTGCCCGCGGGACCAAAATACTTTCCAGTGGCATATTCCTTATCCGGAGCAACGGATTTATAGCTTTTGCCTTTTTTTACATGACCGTGAGTATCATTAATTTCATTTTGACTTGGGAAGCCTATATAATGTCCGATTCCAACATCCTCGAATAGCTCGGAAACCAGCTGTTCCCAAGTTTTGCCCGTTCGGTGTTCCAATAACAAACCTGCGATGATATAACCTCCGTTGGAATATAAATGGTTCGTTTTTATGTTTATCACTGGACTTAAATTGAGCGCGTATTTGGCGAATGCCATTTTTTGGTCTTGAGATGACTTGATCGATTCAACCGGCATTTTTCGCCACTCCTTACTACTATCATCTTCAAAAGGATGTATCATCGCTCGGTGTGAAAGCAACTGCTCCAGTGTGATATTTAAGTAGGTATCATTTATTCTATTCTTTAATTCAGGAACGGCATCCAACAACCTGATATCCCAATCTAGGATACCATCATCAACCAGTTTAGCCGCCACCATACTAGTAATAGCCTTTGTATTGGAACCTAAGTGAAATTTGCTATCTAGCTGAATTTCATCGTTCGAGTCTACTTTTTTGACTCCTGAAGTACCATAGAAAATCGTATCATATTTGATTACCGAAGCTACAATTGCTGGTACTTTATAACTATTCCTGTATTTTGAGACAATCGCCTCGACCTCAATATCCGTTTGAGCATGGAATTGTGTACAACAAATAAATGCTAGGATAAAAAATCTTGACTTCATATTTTGTTCTTTAGTTAGTGTTATGATTTTTATGAATTGAGTTTGACCATTGTATACGTTAGCAAGTATTATTTTCTTTAAATACTCGTATTAACCATTCACCCTTTTTGTAAACATCTTGTGAATTATTTTCCATTTGTCCTTTATTTTGGTTAGCATAAAATAATCTATATAAGGAGCTTTATTCTGATGTTGTGATATTTGAACCTTAGCAACGGCAATATCATTTTCATAATCAATTGAAATTATTTTTCCCGTTTCGCCAGTAGGTTCTCCTTCCTTTGTGTCTTTAATATAATCCTTACCTACCCATGTTGCCAATTCCCCATCTTTTATGTAGTACAATTTAAGATCGGGATGAAAAGCTTTTTTTAATCGATTCGGTTGTCCATTTGTTGAGCCTTCAATGTAATCAATCAAAGTCTCCGTGATTTTTTCTATTTCAGTTCGTTTATTACTATTTTGAGCATTGGCGAGATGAATGCTCAAAAATGCAGTGACTAAGAATAAGATTGTTTTTTTCATGATTTTTGATTTTTAATGGTATTGTTAAAGGTGTTTTTCAGTTGTACTATTGCTTTTAGCGCATTCTTATCGTTACTGAATTTCTTATGAAGTTCTTCAAATACTACCTGCCCTCGTGGGTCACCTAGAATTGAAACTTGCATGGCGTTGTAAAAAATATCGTTTACGTTTTCATTTTTTAAAGCATCTTGAAATTGTGCATAAATTGCAGGGTATCCCTTATCTGCCTTATCAATGGCAACTAAGGTGTGTGCTGCAGCCAAGCGATGATCCCAGATGGGCGTTCCCAAGTTCCAATGTGGATTGTCCGAATCAGTTAGTGATTGAATGGCCAAATCATAAGCTCTTGGATCTTCAAGCTCTTTTAAACCATAGAGCGCACTGATTAAGCTTTGATTTTTCCATGACGGTTTATCCTTGAGCCGTATCAAAGCGTCAAAGGCTTTTGAATTCTTGGTCTTGCCAATGGCAATAGCGGCCGTATTTACGACCCGGTCACTATAGTCGTGTAATGCTTCTAAATATATTGGAGTATAAGTTGAATCGCGAGTCAGGCCAAGTACATTTATGGCGTTGGATTTCAACCAAGACTTCTCTTTTTTTATCAATTTTTTAAGCATTTCAATGGTTTCATTTTCCATTGCAATGCCCCTGTCCGTAGATGTCGATGGGAGAAGACCTTGAAACTGCCATAAAGCGTTCAACCTTGTCCGCCAGTATTGCTTACTTAAAATGACTTTTCGAAGCTCATTCTTAATTTTCGCTCTCAATTCTTTAGAGGTAGTCGAACCTTTAGCAATGGTCGATAATTTTCCCATTGCAGCAACCTTGCCCAATATGTCATTACTACCCTTAAGTTCGGCGATCAATTCTTCTTGCGATGGTTTTGACCTTACTTGTTTTATCCAAACATCCTCAAAATCAAAATTGACGAACCTTGGTTTTTTCTCAAGATTAAAAACATAACTATTCTGTTTTATAGGTTGAAGTTGGATTTCTTCAACTTTACCATCAATCTCTATCTTCATTTTGCCTTGAAAAAATTCTGTTTGTTTATAGTGTGAAACGGAATCCATTTTCTGGACTTGGTCAACATGTAATTTAAGTTGCTTTTGTTCTTTATCGAACACATGCTCCACTTTAAAAACCGGATGTCCTATACCGTAAACCCATTGATTAAAAAACCAATCCATTTGTTGGTTATTGACCTGATTTACAATGGCAATGAAGTCTTGGGTGTAAACTAGTTTGCCGGCATACGTATTGACATATTCTTTGATTACCCTTTTCCATTTTTCTTCTCCCAGTTCTGAACGTAACATGTTTAAGACCAAAGCTCCTTTGATATATGGAGAATTACCATTTACAAAAGCTTCGACATCATCATAGCCATCTGTGACGATTGGAATTCTCGTATTCGAATTCCAATCATTGAAGTATGTATTCATATCTGGGGAATGCTGGTAGAGCAAAAATTCCTCTCGCCCATTCTTATGTTCATTGTACATAGCAGCAAGATGTCGCGAAAACCCTTTGCTGAGCCAGGAATGGCTCCAATCCTTCACTGAAATAAGATTTCCAAACCATTGATGTGCCAGGGCTTCACTTTCGGTAATATCCCACAGATATAGAAAATCTTCATGTGTGGTTTTATCGTCGATCATGTTCTCTGTAATTGTGGAAGTCATCATATTGCCTTTCCACCCTCCAAAATCTTGAACAAAGATTTGAGAATAGCTCTCAAACGGGTATTCTCGGTCGGTAATATTCGAAAAGAACTCCATCATATCTGGTAATCTTATTACACTTTCCTTGGTTCCGATATATTCGTCAGGGTAGCCATAATTGTTTAATTCAATATTCCGATAGGCTTGCTGGTAGTTTTGATATTCCCCGATTACAAACGAGGTCAGATGATTCGCGTGAGGGGTATCGGTTTTCCAATAGAAGGTTCGGGTTCCATCTTCATTATCTTTAATATCAATTAATTTTCCATTGGATATGGCCATAAGGGGTTTAGCAACAGTAGCGATGAACTCGGTAGTTCGAAAGTCATTCGGGGCATCATAACAGGGATACCAATATTTATTAGTTTGTGCCTCTCCGACAGCCCAAATTTGCTTTCTTCTTTCTTTTTCAGTCAGACTCGGTTCAAAAAAACGAATACCTTTTCCAAAACTTCCCCATATATTGCTGGGGTCGGACTGATTTACCCGATTGGAGTGATAGTCTATTTCCACCGTAAGGTCTTCATCTGGGGGGTATGGTTTATTCAAGACGATTTTTAATCCATTCTCTTCGTCCGAACCATCGTACTCAAAATCCAATTTTGTTCCATTTGCAAGTCGAACATTATGAATAGAAAGCATTCCTGAATCGAGATAGAGGGTATCAGAGGTTGTAAGATTCGAGAATGTTATGCTGGTTGAACCTTTTACTTGTTTTTGGTTCCAATCGAATTCCAAATCCAGTATTTGGTGTTTCACATCGATTTTCCGTATTCGTTCTTGATTTACCCTTTCACTTACAGCTAACGATATCTCCTTTTTGTCTTTGCACGAAAAAAACATAAATATGAAAGGAAATACAGCTAGGAAAACCGAAGATAATGGTTTGTACATTTTTGATTTCATCGTTTAAATTTTTAGAAAGAAGCGTTCCTTGTTTTTTGATACTGCCCCAATACGCCTGTAAAATTTTATCGCCCTGATATTGAAATCGGGTGTTTGCCACTGGATTAAACTACATCCCAATTTTCTTCCTTTTTTTTCAATGGTCTTCACCAATTTTTCACCGATTCCCAGACCTCGGGCGAATTCTTTCATATAGATGCAATCCAAATAGATGTACTCTTCGGCATCCCATGTGGAATACTGTTTCATGTATGTCGCATATCCTATTAATTCAGCATTACTTTCAACTACCAAACAATATAATTTTGGATCGGTTGCAAATAGGTCTCTTAAGAGTCTTTCTTTTTTATTCTTTTTGGAATATGCAGCCTTTTCATATTCAGCGTGTAGGCAGCATAATTCCATAATCTGTGGAATATCGTCAGGACGAGCGATGCGTATTTTTGAATTTATTCTCATTTAGCAAATCGATATGTGGCCTTGATGAGAAAAATATTCTCAGGCTTTTTATTCAAGATATTATTGTTCAGGCCCGCAAAAAGACCATCATTAACGTCGCCGAACTGGGCAATGTCTTGTGACCAAACCAAATAGAGTTCCGATCCTGGTATATACTCCCATCGCAATACCATATTCGAACGCCATTGGACAAAGGAAAAATCAGGATTTAAGAAACTATAATCCATGTTGCCATCTAAATCTTCATCAACATTAAATGTACCTTCCGTTATATTCAGTTGGGGTGTCGTAAATGTTGAAAATCTGTCTTCGAATTTTTCAGCCTTGGTATCAGTTATGTACTTAAAGTCTTTGTAAACCCCTTTGGAAATAAAAGGCTGCCCCCAATACTGCAAACTCAAATTAGGAGTAATAGTATAGTCTATCCGCAACGGAAAGCGTAGGGTTTGCTGGCTAATAGTTCCATTGATATATCTTGATGCGTTCCCAAAATCGGTGGTGGAAACATACTGTAATTGTTTGTTGTTTTTGGAATAAAAAGGGGCCAAAGAAACTTGTAAAGCATTTGTGGGTTGGTATGTTAAGGTAGCATTGATTTCCCTATAATTATTATCGGCGTTGATGTCATATAAATCCCTGAAATTCATATTGAACCTCAATTTTTTACGACTATCGGAAATCAATCCTACCTGATAATCGAACCAAGGTTGACGTCTAAGCCTTGGGCCTCCCCTTAACGCCGCATTTGAATACCGATGTGGACTTATTATGGTACCACCATTTATCCACCAGTTGTTATTCAAATTTACCCAACCATTGACTCGAAAAGTCAGGTCGTTGAAGTTACCCTGAAAATCATATGTGCCAACATGGGTATAATTTATGGCATAAGAACGCACTTCTTCCTTGGGCTTGGTAGTTCTGTATTGTACCCAAGTAAAGTGCTTGATATCATCTGCTACTAGCTGAAAACCAATGTCATTGAGTTCCAACTCTGGAGACCGCCAAGTTCCGCCGGTTTCAAATCTCCAATTCCCCGATGCCTTTCCAAGCATAAATGTGCCGCCGGTTCCCGTCAAATTCGTTCTTGAAGTATCCACAGCTACGTGGTCGGCATCTTCCCTTTGAAACAAATGCGTTATGGATTGCTGCGTTCTGGCAATGGCATCTTGGTTTCCGTTAATCGTACTGAAAACCAAATTCCCTTTTAAATAATATGCCCTGCTTTTCCATTGATGTGTGATATCCAATCCTCCGGTGTACACAGATTTGTGTAAAAAATCAACGTTCTCGGAAAGATTTCTGTTCACTCCTGTAAAAATTCCACCTACAAACGTATTATTGTTGTTAAAGTCTTTTTGTACCCGACTGACGAAATAGTTGGTCAAGGGCTCTACAACCACATTTCGCTCATTGGTTCCATCTGAGATGTCTGCCACCTCTTCCGAAGTAACGCTCTCTAAAACCCCTATCGACCAACCGTCTCTGGTTTTGCCACTAAACTTGGCCGCTCCCAATATCGTGGAGATGGACGGTTGAGTAGAAAATTCTTCAGCATTGGTAGGAGCAAATCCTTGGGGAGATCTTCCGACTCGCCTAGAATAGAACAGATTGTCTATACCACCGGTTGGTAAAAAAGCTTTTGTTGACGAAAAAGAGTAATCGTAAATATTCTTGTTCTCAATAAAGAATGGACGTTGTTCCGGAAAGAAAATTTGAAATCCGTCCAAAGCGATGGCCGAGGGATCTGCTTCAACCTGCCCAAAATCTGGATTTACCGTAAAATCAACTGTTAAATCATTTGTCACTCCGATTTTTCCATCTAAACCTGCATTTAACTTGAAATCACTACCATCCCTAAATGGATTGCCATCTTCGCTTTCATATCGGATCAAGGATGAAACCACATAAGGCTGAATTTCCAATTGTTTTTGCGGTTTTAGTTCAGATAGTCCGTGCAGTTCTCCAAAACTGCTTACCCAACCGGGCGCGTTGATAGGGCTTCGCTGCCATACCGACCGCTCTTCGTCCCGGAAGTATCTACGTGTTGACTGAATGCCCCAAACTTGACCCTCGTCTTTACTAAATCGCAATTGGCTTAAGGGTATTCTAACTTCTGCAGTCCATCCTGCTTCATCAATATTCGTTTTGGTGTACCAGATGGGGTTCCACGTATTGTCCCAAGTAGCGCCATCATTAGAGATAAATTCATCGCCTTTTACTCCCGACACGGAGGTGGTAAACGAAAACGCTGTTCGTAAATCGTGAAAGCTGTCAATATTGATTTCGACCCAATCCCCATCAAAACCATCTCGACGAGAAAGTCGTTTTACGATACCCTTAGGGTCTCTATCAAAACATCTAAAGGCGACAAAAAGGTTTTTTTCATCGTACAAAACCTTAAGCTGTGTTTGTTCAATTGGCTCTGTATTTTCTTCTGGACTCCATTCTATGTAGTTTCCACTCCATTCCACTATATCCCATGCCTTATCATTTATGATTCCGTCAATTTTTGGGGATTCCATTTCTCCAATGAATTGTGTATTGTAGATTCTTTTTGCGATAGTATCCTGAGCAAACATCAAACAGGGGCAAAAAAACAAACACATAACTATACAAGACTTAAATCTATTCATCATCCAACATCATTTTAATCGTTCAGCAGTACTTTTCTAAAGGCATTCTTTGATTTTATCTTATTATTTTGAAATTCAAAAACATCGCACCCAAGCTCTATTTTTCCATTTTTCAAAAAATAGGTCCATTCCCAAAACCCAAAATCTCCATCAATTTTTACATTGCTAAGTGAAACATCTTTTACCATATCATGTGACATCATCTCTTGGATTCCTTTCCGTACTTCTGTTCTGCCAAGGAATGAGGTTCCAGGTTCCATTCCCACAGATGAAAAATAGTGGCAATCATGAGTAAAAAAAGAAATCACTTCTTCCAGGTTTTTTTCTTGCCAAGCCTTTGCAAATTGTAGTAAGATTTCTTCAGTCATTTTTCAAAACATCCTTTAGGTAATCATCAAACTTCGGCGCTTCTGACTTTTTCAAGACATGTTTTATCCATGACTTTCTTTCATGGGCGAAAACTTCCAATTCCCAAACACATAGCAATGACCCTTTTGTGTATGGAGATTTCTTGATAAAATCCGGTTTATCATATTCAATCAGAAACACCTCTGTTTGTATCATTTCACCGCCTGTCCACCAATTCAACAACACCCAAACACCCTCTCTGGCCTCATGCACGATTAAAAAAGATTTCCTATAGATTGTAAGACGAGAATGTTCCACGTCTGACAACCAAACGGGCAATGCTTCTTTGATGTTCTCTAGGATTTCAAAAGAATGGAAATCGTCTTTGTTTGTTATGGAATAGAGCTTTACTGACCAGTCATTAATATTCAATAACTCTGAGAACTTGATTTTCCGAGATTTGTATTTTTCAAATACCGCTGTCATCTGTCTTCTGGTTTTAGGTCTTTATATCTATCTTTCATCTTATTGATTGCCGTAATGTCTTTGTGCTTTATCACATCAAGTGTCGAAGCTGGATACTTCCGAATCATTGCTTTGGGTCTTACGGGTCTTTCCACAAAATTGCCCCCGCAACTTGGGCATACATTCCTGAACAAGTTCTGCGCACAGTCTCTACAATATGTGCACTCGAAAGAGCAAATCATTGCTTCGGTAGATGTATTCGGTAATTTTTTACCACACTGCTCGCAACTTGGTCTTAGCTCTAGCATCACAAATATTTTTCCTTTATGGTATCCATATGCCAGATATCATGTCCGATTATGGTAAAGGCCGCTGCCCTAGCCGACATAGCCCCACCATTTGAATTACCGATACGTTTTAAATCTGCCTCTGACAAACTATCCAATAGAGCGATTGAAGCATACCTTGTAGCAGTGAATTCCCCAAGTAAAAGGTCTATGGATTTATCTTCTGCCCCAGAAGGACTCATATAAATGTTTTGGTCAAAACCAGCTAGGGGGGTTTTGTCGTTACGGGCTATTCGAAAACAACGATACATGAAGATACGTTCGGTGTCTATTAAGTGTTGTAGAATTTCTTTGATGCTCCATTTTCCAGATGCGTAACGATGGGAAAGCTTGTTCTCGGGAATGGAATTAAAAAATTGAAAGACTTTAGTCTTACCATTCTGAAAGCCTTCGATCAAATCAATATTGTCGGATATTTTGTAGATATACCTACCGTAATACGAGTCAAATTCGCTTTTTTTTAAGTTTTTGTTGGTCATAACCTTAAATTTCTACCTCCAAAATTATAACACATAACAATAGATTGTATTTACATAATTAGGCATATCATGCTTTATATGTTATTTTTGAATGTGTTTTACAATTAAATCCTAATAAATGAAAATAGATGAAATTAGTTGGAAGATTTTAGAAATACTCCAAGATAATTCTAGAAGTGCCTTAAAGGATATCGCCACCGAAGTCGGCCTATCATCTCCAACCGTTGCTGAGCGTATTCAGAAAATGGAAGAATCAGGTGTGATTGAGAATTACACAACCAACTTAAATATGGATAGGGTTGGATATCCCTTAGGTGTGTATATCTCAATCAAAATAAGATTTGGCCAGGTTCAGCGTTTTGAGGAATTCATTGGCTCAGTTCCTGAGATTTGCGAATGCCATAAACTTACAGGGCATGATTGCATGCTCATGAAAGGTTTTGTGCGTGACCCAAAGCATCTGGAGAATTTAAACACTAGACTAGCGGTTTACGGGGAATTAACTACCTCATTGATTCTTAATTCCATTGTAAAGCGAAAAACGCATAAAAAACCTTTTTAAACTTAGAATTATTGGGAAGCTAAGCTATATGATTCGAGCTACAAAGTTATTCTAGGAGATTCTAAAGAGATATTTGTCATCCTGAAAATGCTTTTGCAGACATTATTATAGTATCATAAAGCGGCCATTTTTTGAGACTGTTTTTAGGTCAACCATTTCATTTGGTCAGTGTGTCCCATTCTTGGTCTTTTTTAGTAGTATCGTTAATTCACCTTTTAAGGGACACCCTAAGTATAATTAAACGATTGTTTTAAAACCTCCTAAGCCTCTCTTCTAATATTTATTAACTTAGACACATAAGCAGGATAGCATCAATGAAGCTATCCCATTGTTATCAACAATAAATACAAACAATGAATAATAAGATTATCCCTATTATCAGTATCCTTTTTTTCTTTTTATTATCATGTGATAATCACAATAAAGAAAATCAGTTGCCCACTTCGTCTTGGAAAATTTCAACTTTTGAAAATGAAGGCTTGAATAGCGCGCCTTTTGATGATTTACTAAATGAGATTGAAAATGGAGTTTACGGTAATGTTGACCAACTGCTCTTAATTAAAAATGGAAAATTGGTATTTGACCAATCATTTGAGAATGACTACGAAAAAATAAGTAAAGGAAAGTCTGGTGCTCTTGGATGCGGATTTTCAACCTGTAATGATTCTACCATTTTTGGAGACTATAATTACTATCATCCCAATTGGCATCCATATTATCAAAATCAAAAGATCCACACCCTACAATCTGTTACCAAATCAATTGCTTCTATCATGATGGGCGTTGCAATTAAAGAAGGGAAAATTAGCGGTACAGACGTCAGAGTAGTTGATTTTTTTGAAGATTATGACTTATCAATGCTTGAAGAATCTTTTAAAACTGCAACCTTAGAAAATTTGCTAACTATGCAACTGGGGATGGAATGGCATGAAATAGACAGGCCAATAGATTCAACAAATACTACCGGACAGCTTGAAGCAAGTCAAGATTGGATCCAGTTTACATTGAATCAACCCATGGACACTATTCCAGGAACTAAATGGGTTTATAATAGTGGGGCGAGTCAACTAATGTCAGGGATAATCAAAAAAGCAACTGGATTATACATTGATGAATATGCAGAGAAACATCTATTTACACCTCTGGGAATTAAGAACTATTATTGGAAAAAAACACCAGCAGGATATCCGGACGCTTTAGGTGGATTGTATTTAGAAGTCCAAGATTTGGCTAAAATAGGATACTTAATGCTAAATAATGGAACTTGGGATGAACAACAAATAATTTCGTCAGAATGGGTAAAAAGGAGTGTATCAAAACATGTAACTTTCGAAAATGAAGGAGGCTATGGGTACCAATGGTGGAGAGACGATGAAGACGGCATAGAAATCTGGGCTTGTCATGGTTTTGGCGGACAATATCTTTTGGTTTTTCCAAAATTCAAAACCATAGCAGTAGTGAATAGCTGGAACATATTTGATGAAGAAACGGAAAGTATTTTAAAAGGAACTAAATCTGCTGTAATTAAATCAAACTCTCTATAACCATACTATGAATTCAAGCCAATTGGTAATCCTTATTTTCGGATTACTTTATTTTAGCTTTATCCTCTTTACCCGAAAAAAAGGAAATTTTGAAGAGTATTCTGTAGCAGGCAGAGGTCTAGGTTTCTTTCTTATTTTTTCCTCACTTTGTGCCTCTTTTATTGGACCAGGCTGGTCTATGGGCTTAGTGAGAGAAGGTTTCTCTACGGGTATGTTTTTGGCTTACTTGCTTCCGTTCTGTGGTCTCGGATTAATATTAGTAGGTATAATTTTAGTACCTAGAATCAGAGATAAATTCAATGATATATATTCTATTGGAGATTTGGTTGGAGGGGTAAAAAGTCATAATCATAAATTTGTCCGGCTAGCTACGGGAATTTTTTCTCTTCTCTTTTTTGGGTCTATAACTGTCGCTATGAGCTATGCAGGTGGCGAATTAATAAATAATGTTTTTGGCTTTCCTAAAATATGGGCTATTGTAATTGTAACGACAATTGTAATATGCTATTCTTATTTTGGCGGTATTAAAGCCACTATTCAAACGGATGCAATTCAATTTATTCATTTTATTATTTTGATTCCTATTTTGGCAATTTTGATAGTATCTGATGAGCAATTTGTTTGGAAAGATTATGTAGAAAAAATTTCAGCCAATACTATAAGCGAATTCAATACGCATCCAGTAATTGGAATATTTGGTTTCTGCTTGTTATGGTTACTTAGTTCAACCGGACTCGACTCTGGAGGGTTAGGAAGGTTTCTTGCCTCAAAAAACAATAAAGTGGCTCGAAATGCAACGGTTGCCTCAGGTATATTTATAATTGCTTGGCTTGTTTTAATGGTTTTTATTGGGAGTACGGGATATTATCTTTATCCTGAACTTGCTAATAATGACCAAGTATTACTGCATATAGCATCTGAACACTTTCCAGGTATGATATACGGTATTTTCATTATTGCCATGATTGGCATAGTTATGTCAACTCAAGATACGGTTCTGAATGCAGGAAGTATATTATTTAGCGAGGATATTATAGGAACAATAAAACCCATAAATGAAAAGCAAAAACTAAAAGCAGCCAAAATATATACTATAATTATGGGAATAATCTGCATTGTGGTAGCAAGTTACCTATCTTCAATTCTTGAGGTAATAATGATTATTACAGAATTTTACATCCCAGTTATGATACCCGTAATTGTTTTCTCAATTATCAAGAAAAATTTTCATTGGCAAGCTGCTTTAATATCTATGCTCTTTGGCTTTATTTCATACATCATTTGGAAACAGTTTTTGAGTTTTCTTTTACCTGAGTTAGTAGCGGCTTTAACCCTTAGTACTTTGTCATATTTAGTAAGTGATTATATTCTGGCTAAAAAACTAAAATTTAATGATTAGCCTAAAGCCTATTAAAAAGGAAATAATATTGAAATGTGAATGAAATAACTGTTGCTAATAACAACGTGTCCTATGAAAAGCCTTAGTCCAGTTCTCTAAAGCTAAAATGATATTCTTATTTTAGTAAGCATAATGAAAGTTCAAATAAAGGATGTTAAAATTAATGAAGTTCTGTTATTCTCTGTTAGTAGTAGCATTAGCATTCGGCCTGCTAACACTATTAGGATTATGCTTTGCCCATGGTTTTGATAATTTAATTTCTAACTGGATTTCATTTAGCATTTTATTCGGCGGTTTAGTTTTTGGTGTAATCATAACAGGTCGAATTTTAAAAAGACTAGAAAATAAAGTTTAAATAAAGTATTCTTAAATTGGTATGATTGAGATAGAATTTGAAGAACCAAATGTATTTGATTGTGAGTGCTGTGGAAATGAGACTAAGAAACTCACTAGATTCGTTTACAGTAACGACAATGCTCATGCGGTCTACTATGTTCAATTCACAATAGGACATGAGGACAAGACAGTTTCAGGCATAGTAAGTCTAGGAGAATGGGGAGAAGGAAGTAAAGCATCACAAAGAATAGCATTCCCCTTTAGAATTTGGACGAATGAAGAAAACTATCAAGTTGGCTTGATGGACAAAGATGAATCTCCATGGTGTGATGTTGAATTACTTGGCGAAATACTGAATAGAGAAGATGCTTTGAAGCATAATTTTTTAAAGGAAGTATTTCATATAACCGATCATATCGTAGCTGAAGATAAAGAGGTAATCGAATTCCTAAACTAAGACTTAGTACAACGATTATCTGTATAAAGAATTTTAAAGTTCAAAAAATGGATGGTCAAACATCAATATTTTTATATTCTTATCTTTATAAAAACAAATGTACCTGGCTAAATTTGTAATGATGAAAATAGATTTTAGAACCAAAGATGAAGCCAATGAGGAGCAGCTTGAAGATTTTTTGTCCTTAGCCCCTGTCGAGCGTTTCTATTCCTTTCTAAACCTAATGCGACAACTCAATAAATTCCCTTCAAAAAAAGAGACTGTTAACAATGATACTTTTTGTATTGAACTAAAATCACATTCATCTTGAAACAGTGGGAAGATAACATCGACCTTTTTCTTAAACTATCCAATGAACATGGGATAAGAATGCTGATGGTAGGAGGAGGAGCGGTTAACTTTCATGGATACCAAAGACATTCGGCAGATGTTGATTTTTGGATAGAAACAACACCGCAGAACTTCAGAAAACTTGTTAAGGTATTCCAACAGATGGGATATGAACTGGATGATTTCCCTCAAAAAGTGAAGGAACAAAAACAAAACATTTCTATTAAATTTTCCCCCATAGACCTTAATCTGGAGTTAATCACTAATTTTTCTATAAACAAAACTTTTGAACAAGCATTCAATGAAGCTGAGATTGCGGAAGTAGAAGGTAATAAGTTTTTAAAGTGGCGTGTTCTTTCTTTAGACGATCTTATTACAAGTAAAATAAAATCAGGTCGATCTAAAGACCTTCTAGATGTTCAAGAACTCAAAAGAATCCATAATCTTGATCGGAATCAGAATATGGGAATGGGTTTTTAGATGAAAGTTCAGATAAAGGATAATTAAACATATGAGCTCAACAGTTACCAACAAGCTAAAAAAATCAAAGTTTAATGCATAAAACAATCTTAGTCCTTTCAATTTTTATTTTGGTAGTTGCATGCGGACAAAAAAACAACTCGGCGAAAAAGAATACAAAGAACTATTCTACAATTAAAGATTCATTGACTGCTCAAATTGACAAAATCAATAGGAACGGGAAGATAGTTGGGTTTTCTGTAGCAATGGTAGATTCTACCGGGATTCTCTACAATGAAGGATTTGG
The DNA here is from genome assembly GCA_947500435.1 of uncultured Flavobacteriaceae bacterium. Classification (GTDB taxonomy): domain Bacteria; phylum Bacteroidota; class Bacteroidia; order Flavobacteriales; family Flavobacteriaceae; genus Maribacter_C. The sequence continues at coordinate 677,583 of CANMRV010000004.1, read as the reverse complement.
ATTTGCAGACTCCACCACCCAAAAACAATATTCAACTCAAACCATTCAACCTATTGCCTCAATTTCAAAGACTTTGATTGGCCTTTCATTGTTTAAAGCCCAAGAAATGGGCAAACTTAATCTTGATGAACCCATAAATAAATATCTTCCTTTTAAAGTATCAAACCCAAACTTTCCAGAAACACCGATTTCTATAAGGCAATTGGCTATCCACACTTCTTCAATAACCGATTCAGATAGTTTTTGGGAAAGTGATTACATTCTAATTGAAAAGGACCATAAAAAAGGTACTGGAATACCAGAATATTTCAATAAGCCTAAAACCAAAATATCGCTTGCCGATTTTTTAAAAAATTTATTGACCGAAAAAGGCGACCTGAACAATGGCGAAAGTTATTCCTCAAATAAACCGTCAGCAAAATTTGATTATTCGAATGTCGGGTCTAACCTATGTGCTCTTGTAATTGAATCGGCAACTGGAATTCCCTATCAAACATTTACCACAAAATACATTCTTGAACCCCTACAAATGACCTCGTCAAGTTGGAATTCTAAAAATATTGAATCAAAGAACCGTTCAACCTTATATGCAACCAACTCACAAATTATGGCTGATTATACAACCATCGGTTTTCCTGCCAGCGGACTCATTACATCTAGTGCCGATTTAGGTAAGTTTTTGTCTGAATTAATTAAGGGCTATTCACGAAAAGGAAGTTTGTTGTCAAAAGAAAGTTATGATGAACTTTTTAAAAAGCAATTGACCAAAAGCCAACTTCCGGAGGGAGTTGATGCAAATTCTGGAATTTTTATGGATTATTCGAAAAAGGGGCTTGGTTATAATGGATATGACCCCGGCCTTATGGCTTACATGTATTTTAATCCTGAAAGCTTGGTTGGTAAAATAGTTCTAATAAACACGGATACAGACTTCGATGAAGACGTCCGGCCGACCTTAGACGAAATTTATAACGTTTTAGGCGAGTATGAACTAAAGTTCAAATAAAGGATAATGTATGCACAATTCTTCGTCAGAACATAAAAGGAACAGTATTTGATTGAAGTCTGAAAACCGATATCATGAAAAATAAACTCCTTTTGCTAAGCTTAACAGTCATGTTTGGACTTCAGTTCAGTTTTGGTCAAGAAAATGCAATATTTGATTTTAATGCTGATGAGTTAATTGGAACATGGCGTCCAACCTATAATAATAGAACAGCCGAGTTGACCTTTGAAAGACAAGTGGAAACTACGCGCAAATATGGATTAAGGATTGAGATTTTGAAGAGCGGAGAATTTAGAAGTCGTTATTCTGCACCTTGTGGGAACGACTCAATGCTTCGAACCCATAATTATAACGGGATATGGAGTTTAGACGAAGACGATTGGATACTAACTACATCTGAACCAATTAATCGAAATGGAACAGTATTCAAAATAGTTGAGTTAAAATCGAACAAAATGGTTCTTGCCGAAATCAAAATAGAATAATTGAAATTAAATCGAAGGTCTGGAATAGACCAAAGTTCAATAAAACGATTCGTTTAAAACACTATTAGACTTTTCAAAAAAATGGGTGTTTACTAGGGTTTTATTCAATTATTCCAATATTAGAAATAAGCATTATAGTACATTAATACGATTGTTGACCGTAATTTCAAGCAACCATTTCAATTTTTATATCTCTTATATATATAATACTGAAAACCTAAGTTATGAAACAACTTTTAAAACCTTTAGTTCTCTGTTTTATATTACAATGGGGTTGCACTGAAAATGAAGAAACAGAAGTAGCTGAGATTCCATTAAACATAGAGACCATTATTAATAATGGAATAACAATCGACTCAATTGCTCTTGATTATGCAGCAATTTATACAAGTAACGATGATTTCCCCATTATAGAGCCTACCCAAGCTGAAAAATTCGTTGAAGAAAATGAAATTTTAGTATACTTTAATTTTATTTCTGGTAGTAGAGACTCTTTATTTCTGTATTATGAAAACAAAGAAAAAGAATACTACGAACAAGGGCTAGTAGTTGATTATGCTATAAAATATGACGACAAATTAGAAAGTATCTCTGTCGAGGTAAAAAAGAATAACGAAGAATTTATTGAGTTTGTGGATAACTCTGAAAACATATCACTAATTCCAACCCCAGATATTAATAGTCAAAATACTTTTGCAAAGTATGAGTTTACAATTAAAGAATTTAATACGAGGTACCATAATAGTTCATTTCCCGAATTCTATGTATTGTCCTTTGATAATAAAGAACTGTTAACTAATACGTATGTTTTCAGGATTACCTTTAAATTCAACAATGAAAAAGAGTTTATCTTGAATACTAGCCAAATAAGATTTTAGACTATATAACTTCTAATTATAATCTATTTCCAAAAGGTTAATGAATAATTATATTGAAAAAATATAGTCAACAAGGGCTCTTATTGAATGTTGTAGTACTGTTCTCAAAAGTTCAAATAAAGTATTGAAAACATGATATGTAGATTTATCTTATGGGCAGTTGTTTTGATAGCCATGAGTCCTTCTTGTTTATCACAGTCAGGAGAAAAGGCCTTTGAAACGCATCTAGATAGTCTTTTCGAAGACGAATTTGGTTCCAACGAACCTGGCGGATCCATTCTAATAAAAAAAGGAAATAAGACAATTTATCTACGGAATTATGGCATAGCGGATCTCGAAACAAAAGAAAAAATTACTGAACATACTATCTTCAATACAGGTTCCATTTCTAAAACGTTTGTAGCTAACGGCATACTGATATTAAAGGAAAGAGGTCATCTTTCTTTAGACGATAGCCTTTCTACATATTTTAGGGATTTTAAGAATCCCGATATCGCCGATAAAATACTTTTAAAACACCTTTTATCGCATTCTTCCGGCCTACCGGATATCCGAAAAGTAAATGATAATATTGATTTTTACATAACGGCGAAAGACAAGGGGAATTTTGAGCCATTAAAGTCCATTGGGCAGCTTAATTTCGAGCCTGGAGAAAGATTCGAATACTCCAATCCAGCTTTTAATGGACTGGCTTTGATTATAGAAAAAATTGCTGATAAGAAATGGCAAAAAGTCATTTCAGAAGAAATTTTCGTCCCCTCTGGAATGACAAATAGTAAAATCACAGATGGCCCGTATCCTCAAAAGGACGTGGCACATGCTTATGAATATATAACTGGCGGTTATGTCGAACGAGATTATGGCGAAACCCCGACTTTTGCTGCAGCTGGAAATGGAGGGGTTTGGAGTTCAGTGGTAGATTTGGCGAAGTACGAAAATGCTCTGAAAAACAATTTATTTTTAAACGCGAAAACAATAGCTAGGTCAAGAACGATTTACAGGCCTCAAAATTGGAAAGACACCACAAATCCAAAAATCGGACATGGTTGGTTCATAACTCCAAAGGATAAATCTAGATTCAAAATGGACATGGTTTATCACACGGGTTCGCAAGGTGGATTTAATTCCTTTTATTATTATTTCCCTAGTGAGGATGTCCTATTTATAGGCCTATTTAATAGACCATTAGGATCTACTTGGAGAAAAGTGAACGAGGCGATGAATTTGTTCAATAAGTTCAACTGGTTTGGCGAATAATTATGCTTTCAAAATAATGAGTTAATTAAAGTTCAAATAAAGGGTACATTTTAAAATTCGACAAGGGTAATTTTCACACTCAATATTTGAACAAGAGTAATTTTTCACGTTTTTTACCTTTGTTCAAAGTTTAAAATTTTGAATAAATTGTGACAAGCAGGTAACAATTTTTGACTTTCGAATAGAATTTACCGACATTTGGATACAAACAAGTTCATTGAATATAATAGTACAATCCGGTGCTCTATTCGGTGCGTACTTTGAAAATACCGATTTTAACTTTTTGATTATCAAATGATTACGGAAGTTGTTCGAGCCCCAGCCAGGTCACTAAAACAAAAGCCTCTGTCAAACAGGGGCCTTTTGCTTTACACTCAGCTCCTAATCCTTGTTCCATTTTTCAGAGCACTCTCTCCAACTTAAGCAACTACCTATTTAATCTCCTCATTCATCGATAAATTCAAGAGGCAAATCGATTAATCACTAACAATAACCGTTTGTTACATTATTTTAAAAAGTATCTCATTATATGAATAATAGCATACAAAATTTTTTATTTGAAAGAAAATACCTGCTTTTTACATAATTATACACCCCGTAGCTATGAAAACAATACAATATGCACTAATAGGGTTGAACAAAGAGTCATCTGCTGCTTTAATATCTTATTTGTCTAATTTGGACGGATACAATCTGGTTGGAATTGCTGAAAACACCAATCAATTATTGGATGTTATTCTTGCTGGAACCCCAAGCCTAATTTTCATTAATGTCGATAATTACTCCAATGAAGATTTTATCGATCCCATCAACACTATAAACGATTTATATAGATCGTTCCTCCAAAAACCGCACCTAGTAGCCATTGCTTCTTCAAAAAAGCAAGCCTATAACTGAATTAAACATAACTTCTATTATTACTTACTGCACCCATTAAATGAACCACAACTACGCATATTAGACTCCAGATTGCGTATTGTAAACATTCCGAAAAAGGACAAACCTAAAAAGCTCTGTTTACTGACTTACAGTGATTATCGATTTATTGAAATAAAGAATATTCTTTATTTAAAGGCTGATAATAATTCTACTGAGTTTTTTATGACTGATAGAACAAAGATAGTAGCCTATAAAACCTTAAAATATTTTGAATCGATACTGCCCGGATCCTTTCGGCGGATTCATCAAAGCTTTGTAATTTATCAAAACTATATTTCTCGAATTCATCTCGGTAGGTATGAATGCTATTTAAAACCGCTAAAAATGAAACTTCCTTTTTCTAGGTCATACAGAAATGTAATGTCTGAATTGGCAGCCAATCTCTCTTCAAATGCCTTGTCTTGAGTTTCAAAAAAACCTCAATCCATAGCCATCTTCTTAAAATCGAATTCTTAAAGCGATTCATTTAAACCATAAATAAGTAAAATTAATTTTCTGTTAACTCATAGCTTTCTATATTTGCCCAGCTTAAAAAAGCGCACGTGGCGGAATTGGTAGACGCGCCAGCTTGAGGGGCTGGTGGCCATTAGGCCGTGGAAGTTCGAGTCTTCTCGTGCGCACATTAATCCTTGAAAACAAATTGTTTTTAAGGATTTTTCATTTTCTGTAATGCCGGTCACTTATAATTCAAAATCTGCCAACTAAATATAAGCTGCCTGCAATTTTAACTTAAATTTTAACCAAAGGATTCTTTAAATTGTAAATTTGTTTAATTATTTTTACAAAAGAATGAACAATGTAAAAAAGAATTTCAGCATTCGCGATTTGGAAAACCTATCGGGAATTAAAGCACACACCATACGTATTTGGGAGAAACGATATAACCTTCTTGCTCCGGAAAGAACCGCTACAAATATTCGTACTTATAGTTTAAATAGTCTTCAGAAGCTTTTGAACGTTACTCTGCTTTATAATAACGGATATAAAATCTCAAAAATTTCCCGTATTCCTGAAGGTAACATTCCCTTGATGGTACGAGAAATAGTTGCGAAAAACAGCGTCAAAAACCACGCGATTAACGCATTTAAACTATCAATGATTAATTTTGACCAATCGCTCTTCATGAGTACCTATAATAGTGTTTTGGTCGACAAATCATTCAGGGATGTCTTCAAAGAGGTCTTCATTCCTTTGCTTAATGAAATCGGATTGCTTTGGCAGACAGATACTATAAGTCCTGCCCACGAGCATTTTATTACGAGCTTGATAAAACAAAAAATCTTAATTAACACTGAAAAACTCCAACATCTAGAGCCTGTAAAAAAGGATAAGATTTTCGTGCCATTTTTGCCAGAAAATGAGATTCATGAAATTGGTCTTTTATATCTTAATTACGAAATAGTTCTAAGGGGCTATAAATCGATTTACCTAGGTCAGACTGTTCCTTTAGACACCTTGAAAGACGTCATGAAGTACTTTGACAATCTTTGTTTTCTATCCTACTTTACAGTTACGCCTACGAAAGAAAAAATTGAAAAATATATGCTCGAATTCACTGATTTAATCAAAGAATATGGTGCTGCTGACGTATGGCTTCTAGGCTATCAAACCAAGCACTTAGATTCTGGTAATCTTCCTGATTTCGTGAAAACTTTCAATTCCATAGATCAAGTTGTCGAACAACTTTAAACCCGAATCTTCCTCTTTGTATGAATAAGACTGTTAGTATAATAGGGTCAGGTTTCTCATCTTTATCCGCAGCATGCTACCTGGCAAAAGCGGGTTTTAAGGTATCTGTATTTGAAAAAAACGCAACCGTCGGTGGACGAGCTAGACAGCTTGTAAAAGATGGTTTTACTTTCGACATCGGCCCTAGCTGGTATTGGATGCCCGACATATTTGATAAGTTCTTTGCAGATTTCGATAAGAAAACTTCGGATTACTACCAACTAGACAAACTGAGCCCAGCCTATAAAATTTTCTTTACTGATGACACCATTACCATCGGTGATACAATGGATAAAATTTGTGTGGAATTTGAACGTATTGAGAGCGGAAGCTCCAAACACTTAAGAAAGTTTATTGCGGACGCTCAGGAAAATTATAGCATTGCTATTGATAAGGTGGTTCTAAGACCAGGTCTCTCACCCTTTGAACTCGTTACAAAAGAAACCGTTTTTAAAGTTGACCAATTTTTCAAAACCATAAGTGGTCAAGTGCGTAAGAAATTCAAAAATCCAAAATTGATTTCCACATTAGAATTTCCAGTTTTGTTTCTTGGGGCGAAACCAAGCAAGACTCCTTCTTTCTATAGCTTTATGAATTTTGCTGATTTCGGATTGGGCACATGGCACCCAAAAGGTGGTATGTACGAAATCATTAAAGCAATGCAGGCCTTGGCTATTGAATTAGGGGTATCCATAAGTACGAATAGTTCTGTAGAAAAAATCCGTGTTGAAAACGGAAAAGCTATTGGAATATCCCTTAACGGTAAAGAAATAGATAGTGATTTTGTGTTGAGTGGTGCAGATTATCACCATTCAGAGACATTGTTAGACGAAAAATATCGACAATATTCCGAATCATATTGGTCGAAGAAGACTTTTGCGCCATCCTCCCTCCTCTTTTATGTGGGTTTCGATAGAAAATTAAAAAATATTGAACATCATAATTTGTTTTTTGATACTGATTTTGAAAAACATGCCGAGGAAATTTACGATGAGCCTCAATGGCCCTCAGACCCCTTATTCTATGCTAACTTTCCTTCTGTAACTGACGAGAGTATGTCTCCAGAGGGCCGCGAGACAGGTTTTTTTCTGGTTCCTATAGCACCCGGTTTGGAGGATACCCCTGAATTGAGAAAGCAATATTTCGACCTAATTTTAAAAAGGTTTCAAATAAGAACGGGGCAAGAAATTGAAAATAATATTATATTTAAGGAGTCCTTTTGTGTGAATGATTTTGTGAAGGAATACAATTCATATAAGGGCAATGCATACGGAATGGCTAACACGCTTTTACAAACAGCGTTCCTACGACCGAAATTGCAAAGTAAAAAAGTAAAAAAATTATTCTTTACTGGGCAACTTACCGTACCAGGACCTGGAGTACCACCTGCCTTGATATCTGGAAAATTAGTTTCTGAATTAATAGCCAAAGTAGACTAGTAAATATGAAAAGTATTTTTGATAAAGTTTCATACGATTGCAGTAAGATTGTTACAGAATCTTATAGCACTTCTTTTTCCTTGGCGACCAAAATGCTATCGCCGTCGATAAGACCTGATATATACAATATATATGGTTTTGTGCGCTTTGCTGATGAAATAGTCGATACATTTCATAACTATGATAAAAAGGAGTTATTTGAAAGTTTTGAAACGGAATTAAAGTCCGCTATTGAGGCTAAAATCAGTCTAAACCCTATTCTTAATTCCTTTCAACATACCTATCACAAATACAAAATACCGTATCATTTGGTCGCTTCGTTTATGAAAAGTATGCGAATGGACCTTACCAAAAGTGAATACAGAACGGATGCTGAATATAAAGAATACATCTATGGTTCAGCTGACGTGGTCGGTTTGATGTGTTTGAAGGTTTTTGTAAAGGGAGATGATTTGCAATATGAAGCCTTGAAAAAATCAGCCATGTCACTTGGTTCTGCCTTTCAGAAAGTTAATTTCCTTAGAGATTTAAAGGCAGATTTTGAAGAATTGAACAGAGCTTATTTTCCTCATGCTAATCTGCAGGAGTTAGATGAGGCTTCCAAATCCAAAATCGTAGAGGAAATCAAAGCAGATTTCGCTTTAGGGTATTCCGGTATTTTGCATTTACCAAATGAAGCAAAATTTGGCGTATATACCGCATACAAATACTATTATAAATTGCTCCAAAAACTGCAAAAAACCCCGTCCATGGAGATTAAGAATGCAAGAATTCGGGTGCCTAATTACCAGAAATTTGGGCTTTTGGCAAAATCATATGTTAATTACAAATTACACTTGGTATAGATGAAAATTTTTCTTTCAATACTCATATTTTTAGGCACATTTTCCATTATGGAATTTATGGCCTGGTTTACCCATAAGTATATTATGCATGGATTTTTATGGAGTTTACACAAAGATCACCATCACAAAGACCACGACTCTTGGTTTGAAAGAAATGATGCCTTCTTCATTTTTTATGCTGTTGTGAGCATGGTCCTTTTTTCTTCCGGAAAAAATGGTTGGTGGCCGGGATGGGCACTGGGCTTTGGAATATTAGCTTATGGTATTGCATACTTTTTGGTACATGACATATTTATTCATCAACGCTTTAAAATGTTTAGAAACGCAAATAATTGGTATGCGAGGGGTGTTCGAAGAGCACATAAAATGCATCACAAGCATCTCGAAAAAGGAGATGGAGAATGCTTCGGAATGTTATTTGTCCCGTTCAAGTATTTTAAAAAGTAACAGCTACTCAGCTAGTAACCGTTCTAATAATTCCCTTGTGGCATTGCCATTCCAGTCGGCTGCTCCTGTTTTTTGAACAACTATTTTTCCCTTTTTATCAATAATGAAGGTAGTTGGAATACTTTCAGTCGATAAAACATCAGGACTTGAGCTCTTTTCAAAGTAAACTGGAAAGCTATATTCCTTTTTACCCATGAAGTTTCTTACTTTCTCTCCTTCGTCATGTGCTACGAATACAAAATCGACCTTACCTCGATAATCGTTATACAAATCTTGTAAACCAGGCATCTCGGCAACACAAGGCGGACACCAAGTCGCCCAATAGTTGACCAATACCACCTTTCCTTTTAAATCTTTGAAATCAAGTGCTTCTCCACTTGAATTGGATAATGTCCAATTGAAATTCAGCAGTGCCAATTGATCTTCTTGGTCAAGTGCGGATGGACTAAATGAAAATATTCTGGAAACAAAAACCCTAACATGAAAACCTACTGGTGTAAATAACAGCAAAGCCAACAAAATGATAAAAGCAAAATTAGAGAGGTTTTCCTTTTTAAGCTTCATTATTCTGCAATCAACCTTCGCAATAATACATCAATATCTTTATTATCCCAATCGGCAATTGCAGTTTGGTGGACAACGATATTTCCTTTTTTATCTAGAATATAACTTCCTGCTGGTTTTAGTAATTTGATAGGGCTTGGTTCACCAATAATTTGATAAGTTATGGGAAAGGTAAAGCCTTTTCGAGCCATCATCTCTTCAGGTAGCTCTCGCTCTTGGTCTGTTATGATATAGAACTTAACATCTCCCCCATACTTCTCATACAACTTTTGAATATCGTCTAATTGGGCTCTAGAAGGCAAATGCCAAGTTGCCCAAAAGTTTATAAAGACGACTTGTCCTTGAGCTTCTTCAAAATTAAAAAAGCTCCAATTGGCTCTTTTTAATTTCCAATTGTAATTGGGAAGTTTACCTTGATTTTCGGCAGATATTATTGTTGGAGAGGCAGCAAAGGTCTTGTTTAAAAGTTCCTTGCTGAAATCTCCTAATGGAGTAACAAAAAAAGAGAGTATCAATGCAATTACTAAAAGGGTATAAACCGTTTGTTTCTTCATAGAGGGACTTTGAACTTTGAACTCTCTCAAAACTAAAAAACTCCCAAAGATAATCGGGAGTTTTTGTAAACTATTTGAAATATTAAATCTAGGAGGCGTTCTCTCGCTTAATAACGTTAAGCGCAGAACCTTCTCTGTACCATCCTATTTGTGCTTCATTATAAGTATGGTTTGCTAGAATTGTATCCTTGCTACCATCGGCGTGAACAACTTCTATTGTTAAAGGTTTTCCTTCGGAAAAATCAGCAATATCAATAAAGCTGAAGGTATCGTCTTCCTGAATTAAATCGTAGTCACTCTCCGTAGAAAAAGTTAAAGCTAACATTCCTTGCTTCTTCAAGTTTGTTTCATGAATACGTGCGAAGGATTTTACGATTACCGCAGCAACACCTAAGTGACGTGGCTCCATTGCAGCATGTTCACGAGAAGAACCCTCACCGTAGTTATGATCTCCAACAACGATTGTTCGTACACCAGCGGCTTTATAAGCACGTGCAGCATCAGGAACTCCTGAAAACTCACCTGTCAATTGGTTTTTGATAAAATTGGTCTTCTTACCAAAAGCGTTTACTGCTCCAATTAAACAGTTATTAGAAATGTTATCTAAATGCCCTCTATAACGTAACCAAGGTCCCGCCATAGAGATATGATCTGTAGTACATTTGCCAAAGGCTTTTATTAACAATTTAGCTCCTTGTAACTCACTATCTTCAATAGGAACAAAAGGCTCTAATAATTGCAAACGTTCTGAATCTTCTGCTACTTTAACAACTACTCCAGAACCATCTTCATCAGGTGCCAAGAAACCAGCATCTTCTACTTCAAAACCTTTTGGAGGCAATTCCCATCCTGTTGGCTCATCGAACCTTACTTCTTCACCATTTTCACTAATCAAGCTATCTGTCATGGGATTAAAATCCAAACGACCGGCAATCGCTATGGCCGCAGTTATCTCAGGAGAAGCAACAAAAGCATGCGTATTCGGGTTTCCATCAGCACGTTTAGCAAAGTTTCTATTGAATGAATGAACAATACTGTTCTTAGGAGCATTCTTCGGGTCGCTATACCTCGCCCATTGTCCAATACATGGTCCACAAGCATTCGTGAATATTTTAGCATCCAATTGCTCGAACACATTTAAAATACCATCTCTTTCCGCTGTAAAACGTACTTGTTCAGAACCAGGATTGATACCAAGTTCTGATTTCATTTTTACGCCCTTATCCAATGCTTGTTGCGCTATCGAAGAAGCCCTTGATAAATCTTCATAAGAAGAGTTTGTACAAGAACCTATAAGACCCCATTCTACATTAAGCGGCCAATCATTTTTAGTAGCTTTTTCTGTCATTGCACTACCCACAGAGGTAGACAAATCCGGAGTAAAAGGCCCGTTCAATAAAGGATTCAACTCGGTTAAGTTAATTTCTATAACCTGATCAAAATATTGCTCAGGATTTTCATATACTTCAGTATCAGCAGTTAAATGCTCTTTTACTTGATTAGCAGCATCTGCAACCTCAGCTCTTTCAGTGGCTCTCAAGTAGCGCTCCATCGATTCATCATATCCAAAAGTCGAAGTAGTAGCACCTATTTCAGCACCCATATTACATATTGTTCCCTTTCCTGTACAGGACAAGGAAATTGCACCTGGACCAAAATATTCTACAATTGCATCTGTTCCTCCTTTTGCAGTGAGGATTTCTGCAACTTTTAAAATTACATCCTTAGGAGCTGTCCAACCTGAAATAGTTCCGGTTAGCTTAACTCCAATTAACTTCGGAAATTTTAATTCCCAAGCCATTCCTGCCATAACGTCAACAGCATCAGCACCACCTACTCCAATAGCCACCATTCCCAAACCACCAGCGTTAACCGTATGTGAATCAGTACCAATCATCATTCCACCAGGAAAAGCATAGTTTTCTAACACAACTTGGTGAATAATACCAGCACCAGGCTTCCAAAAACCTATTCCATATTTATTCGAAACAGATTCTAAAAAATCAAAAACCTCTGCACTTGTCGTATTTGCAGATTTTAGATCTGCGGCCGCACCACTTTTAGCTTGAATCAGGTGGTCACAATGTACAGTTGTGGGTACAGCAACCTTTGGCTTTCCAGCCTGCATAAACTGCAAGAGGGCCATTTGTGCGGTTGCATCTTGACATGCAATACGATCCGGCGCAAAATCTACGTAATCCTTCCCTCGGGTAAATTCCTCAGAAGGAACTCCATCCCATAAGTGAGAATATAAAATCTTTTCAGATAGTGTTAATGGTTTGCCGACAATTTCGCGAGCCTTATCAACTCTTTCGGCCATTCTGGCGTAAACGCCTTTGATCATATCAATATCAAATGCCATTCTATGAGAATTTAGTTAATTGCAATTCTACGAAATTAAGAAAATACTAAGGGGGAATAAAATTTTTAGAGAAGGATTAATGCCGCATTAAACAAATGAGCATTTATATATCGTTCATTTGCTGAAATGACAATATTTTAAGTGAAAAACCAACTAATTATTAACTAGCTGATTATAAAAGTTTGGTGATAATATCTTCTTCGGAAATACCCTCAGCTTCAGCCTTGTAGTTCTTTATGATACGATGTCTTAGGATTCCCATTGCAACGGCTTTCACATCTTCTATATCTGGGGAGAATTTACCATTGATTGCTGCATGTGCTTTTGCTCCTAAAACTAGATTCTGAGAAGCACGTGGGCCTGCACCCCAATCGATATATTGCTTCACAAATTCGGAAGCCGTTTCTAAATTTGGCCTTGTGCTATTCACCAAATTCACTGCATATTCCACCACATTATCAGGAACGGGAATACGACGTATCAAATGCTGCACATCAAGTATCTCTTGCGCGTTGAATAAAACGTCTACGCTTGGTGTCTCGTCATTAGTAGTTGCTTTTACCACTTGTATTTCCTCTGCCACTGAAGGGTATTTCAACTCAATGGCAAACATAAAACGATCTAACTGGGCTTCTGGTAGCGGATACGTTCCTTCTTGTTCAATTGGGTTTTGTGTCGCCAAAACAAAATATGGCAAATCAAGTTTATGTTGCTGACCAGCAATCGTAACCGATCTTTCTTGCATGGCCTCTAAGAGAGCCGCTTGCGTTTTTGGCGGGGTTCGGTTAATCTCATCCGCCAAAATAATATTTGAAAAAATGGGTCCTTTGATAAATTTGAAACTCCGGCTTTGGTCTAAAACCTCACTTCCTAAAATATCACTAGGCATTAAGTCAGGTGTGAACTGAATCCTTTTAAAATCAAGGCCTAAGGTTTGCGCTATGGTGTTTACCATTAAAGTTTTCGCCAAACCAGGGACTCCAATAAGTAATGAATGTCCACCTGTATAAATTGAAAGTAAAATTTGATCTATAACCTCATTTTGGCCAACAATAATCTTAGCAATTTCTTGCTTTAAGTCTTGGTGTTTGGTTACAAGGTTATTTATTGCAGTAATGTCTGACATTATTCTTTTACCCAATTATTAGCAAAATCACAACTTCGGTTGCCTTCGTTGACAGTAATGTAGGTATCCTCAATATGTTCGTTCATCCACTTCTTAATAGCCTTATATTGCTTTTCTGTTTTTGCCAGTTGTTGAATTTTAATATAATCCTGCGCAAAATCAGCTATATGTTCATCGTAGCGATTCGTGATTTTCATGATTTTATATTTTGGACCTCCACCTCGTGGGTCTTGCTCAAAAATAGGCATTGAAATTTCGTTGTCTTTCAAATTCCGAACTTGATTGTACAACTCTGGATCCATTTTTGTCAATTCGAAACGGGGACCAAAATCTTGAGGATTTCTAAGTTGTCCACCATCGTTTGCAGTCTCCTTCTGGTCAGAAAAATTTTGAGCCGCTTCGGCGAAGGTATACTTACCATCAATTATCTGCTGACGAATCGTGTCTAACTCTACTTTTAATTCATCAAGGGTAGATTGCGAAATTTCTGGAATAATTAAAATATGACGTAAGTCCAATTCTTGACCTCTAATTTTTTCAATATAAATGATATGATATCCCGCAAATGATTCAAATGGTTCAGATATCTCACCTTCTTTCAAACTAAAAGCTACATCCTTAAAGGTCTTGTCAAAGCCGGTATCCTTTGTGATACTGTAAAATCCGCCTTTTGATTTTGAACCTGGATCCTGAGAATATAAAATCGCCTTTACATTAAAGCTAGCATCATTATCTTCTACATCAGCCTTGATTGCATTTAACTTATCAATTGCTTTTTGTTTCTCGGCATCAGAAGGTTTTGGTTCCTTGACGATTTGGGCAATTTCCATTTCGGCTCCAATCACAGGGCGTTCGTTTTCTGGAATCTTATTAAAGAACTGACGTACTTCTTCTGGTGTGATTTCAATTTCGGAAACAATTTTTTGCTGCATTTTTTCAGAAAGCATTCGAAGCTTGTTGATTTTGTACAATTCTTCACGAAAATCAGCTTCATTCTCCTTCTTATAATACTTTAAGACCTTTTCCATTGAACCTATTTGCTGAACAAGGGATTGTAATTGTCGATCACCTGTCAGATTCACCTCGTCATCGGAAACTAGAATACTATCTTGAACGGCTTGATGTGCATAAAGACGATCTTCCATAAGTTTACCGAGTAATCCACAGCGCGTTACGTCCTCTGTTGAAGCACCCTGATTCCTAAGATCAATTAGTGTCTTTTCAATATCAGAATCCAAAATAACGTAGTCACCGATTACCGCGGCAATTCCATCTAACTTTACTTTCTTAAAGTTGGTGGTAGAGTCTTTTTTTAAATCAGTGTTTTCTGCCACCATACTAGGCGGTTCTGAAGTCGTATTTGGGACTTGTATCGAATCGGTTTGCGCAAATGCAAAACCACAAATCCCCATAAAAAATAAACCAGCGATAATTTTAATCTTCTTTTCCATAAACTTCAAATTCGTTTTCTTTTATAGCTTCATCGATTACTTCGGTTTCTAATTGCCGAATGTAATTTAACTTTCGTCGATTTATCAATACTTGTTTTATGGTTGGCTCTATAAAAGACAAAGGAGCAACATCATTGACCTGAAGTACCCCTGTTACCTTTGCCAAATATACCCCTAATGCATCCTCCAATTCAAAAAATTGGGATTTTTTTAAGTATTTATCCTGATTTTCAGGGGTTAAGGGAGGTATTTCAGAGATAACTCTTGAAGCACTCACCCAAATAGAATCGTTAAAATTCAGTTTATTAAATTGAACCCCGATAGAATCTAAATAGGCCACATCTTTTTTTCGAAAACTCTTTAATCGCTTAATTACCTCTCCTTTATTTAAAAAGCGTTTAGGTAGTTGAATAAATCGAATTTTGACAACGCGCTCTTGAAGTCTAAAATTTTCTTTTTCCTTCTCATAAAAGCGCTTCATTTGCGTTTTGGTCACCATAGAATCAGCAGCTTGCTGAACCAACGCATCTTTATAGGCACGGGTATACAAATCAGCTTGATAATTGGAAACAAGCTCATCGAATTCCGCAAGTTTATCTTCAGGAAGATTAATCTTAGCTTTTGAAAGCAATAACTGTTTTGAGGCCCAATTGTTTACGAAATTCGTAACAATGGTAGTGCTATCACCTTTTGTCATACCATCATACAACAAGGGAGCAATATCTTCTTTGTACAAATAGTTTTCACCAACTCTGGCTATTGGAGCATTTTCATCTGCATCCTTTATAAAGGAACCGCATGAACTCAAAATGAGAAAAGCAAGAATAGTGGTTAAACCGAGGGCTAGTGTTTTTCGTTTCTTTAAAAACATCCCGCAAAAATAACAATTATCGACTGCCTCACAAGTAGTTGACAGAATGATTAACAGATTTTTATAGTACTTATCTGGAATTTGTTAAATTCGCTACCCTACACAAGCAAAACCTATTGATGACTCGAAAAATAAAACTCATTTGGGATTTCAGTGGGCCCGCCGCGGCGAAGACCGCCGAACACCATGAAAAACACCTAAAAGAATATATCGCCATTGAAGAACTGGATTTGAATATTACTGGATTTCAACATGTTAGTGATATGCATAGCTTTGCCTTTATGGTCACAGAAGAATCAAGCATGGTCATACTTCGCGATGCCTTAAAACCTCATCGTGGCGAAGTTTACGAAGAACAGTAAGGGAAAAATATGTTGATAAGATACATTGCATTTACACTACTCATCCTGCTAATTTCTTGTGACAGTCAAGAAAAAGTTGACACTAGAAGTCCACTTGAAATTGTCTTAGCTTCTCAAAATCCGAATATCAAAAGGGTGATGGACAGTGTTCATCAATATGCGGTTCAAATTAAGTTTACTCAAATTGAAAGAAAAAATGGAAAGGTTTCTTTCAAGGATTATAATTTTCAAGTCGATTCTACAAGATATTTTTATCCTGCAAGTACAGTGAAATTTCCTATAGCTTTATTGACCCTGTCCAAATTGAGAGGTATTCAAGGCATTGATAGGAATACCAAGTTTTACGTTGAAGGTGACACTCTTGAAACCACATTTGCAAGGGAAATTGAAAAGGTTTTTGCAGTGAGTGACAACCATTCTTATAATCGACTCTTTGAGTTTTTGGGGCAGGATTATATAAATAGAGAACTGACGCGAATTCCTTTTGGGCCAGTTCGTATTTCGCATCGTGTGTCTACTCCTAACTCCGATGAAATCACCACACGCCCCTTAATTATATATCAAAACGATAGTACCACCACTACCTTACCAAATACAATAAACACTTCTGCGCAACCACTAGCATTAACGGAAATCCAAAAGGGTTTGGGGTATATGGATGGAGACTCCCTAATCAGGGAAGCTTTTGATTTTAGTTTAAAGAATTACTATCCCATTGAAACACAACATCAATTCCTCAAAACGGTTATTTTTCCTGAGAAATATGAATCATCCGAAAAAATAAACCTTACTCAAGACCAGCTTGATTTTGTACGTACCGCTATGCGTACACTTCCTAAAAATACTGGATATGACGTTAAAACCTACTACGACGGCTATTGCAAATTTTTTATGTATGGAGATACTAAAGAGAACATTCCTGAGAATATAAAAATTTACAACAAAGTTGGCGATGCCTACGGAACACTTACCGATTGTGCTTATATTCATGATACAAAGAACAATGTAGAATTCATGTTAACTGCAACAATTATGGTTAATAAAAATGGTATTTTTAATGATAATAATTATGAATACGATGAAATAGGTTTCCCTTTTATGGCAGACTTGGGCAGAGAACTTTACAATTACGTATTGAACCATAAAAAATAAATAACGATGGAAAAATTAAGTTTTGATTCCTTCACTAAAAAAATTTACATCAAAGCTTCCCTCGAAAAATTATATTGGTCCTGGGCCACTGCTGAGGGAATTACCTCATGGTTTCTGAGAAAAGCGCAATACCTGGATACTGATGGTCAACTTAGAAGTCCTGATGAGGAAATTCAGGCAGGAGATTCCTATATCTGGGAATGGCATAATTGGGATGGTCAGGAAAAAGGAACCATTCTTCAAGCAAACGGAATCAATTTTATAGAAATTTTGTTCGCAGCACCCAGCAAGGTATCCGTCACTTTGGAAGACAGCGGCACTGCTGTATTAGTTACTTTGAAACAATATGACATTCCTACTGATGAGAAAAGTATGCTCGACATTCACCATGGCTGCAGTAACGGATGGACTTTTTGGCTGGCAAATCTAAAGGCTTATTTGGAACATGGCATTCTGCTTAATGAAACTGAATTTGATTTAAAAGAAATTCCTTTGGCCGGCTTTCAGTTTGTGAATATGTAATTGGCATAAGATTTCTTAAAAGGCTAATTTAGCATGCTCTTGATTGTATTTTATAAATGAAGAAACACCTGCCCCTACCAACTCCAACATACGATTGGATTACAGACCCATCTGTTTTCAATATAGGTCAAGAAAATCCTTCTTCGTTTCGACATGAAGAACTTAATAAATACAATAGTATTTCCGTTAATGGGAATTGGGATTTCTTCTGGACAGAAAACAAAAAGAACTTACCTCAAAATTTTCAAAAACTTGGTTTTGATACTTCCAAATGGGATACAATTCAAGTCCCAGGAAATTGGGAAATTAATGGATATGGAATTCCAATTTATGTGAATGACAGGTATCCGTTTGAGAAGGATCCGC
The DNA here is from genome assembly GCA_947500435.1 of uncultured Flavobacteriaceae bacterium. GTDB lineage: Bacteria > Bacteroidota > Bacteroidia > Flavobacteriales > Flavobacteriaceae > Maribacter_C. The sequence goes on along the minus strand of CANMRV010000004.1, from coordinate 659,229 downwards.
CGTTGGTACCAGATGAAAATCCTACAGGGGTTTATAAGCGCAAAGTAACTATTTCCCAAAATTGGAAAAACAAGCAAGTTTATTTAGTGATAGGCGCGATTAAATCCGCAGCTTATTTCTGGATTAATGGGGAGTTTATTGGTTACAATCAAGACAGTAAAACAGAAGTTGTCTTTGATGTCACTAAATACGCCAATTCGGAAATAGAAATTACCATTCAAGCCTTCCGTTGGTGTGATGGTAGTTATTTAGAGTGTCAAGATTTTTGGCGCTTAAGTGGCATAGAACGAGAGGTATATCTTGTTGCTAGAAACAAAGTCCATATTGCTGACCATCATTCCATAGCTAGCTTGGCAAACGATTATAAAGTTGGAAAGCTCGGCTTGAATACGAAGATTCGAAATACCTCTTCCAAAGTCTCGCAAGGCGAAATTTTGATTGCAATAAGAGATGCTTCAGGTCATCTAGTATTTACTTCTAAAGCTTCTTATAACTGCGCAGCTAATGCTGAATTAAACGTCCATTTCGAGCAATTACTTCCAAATATTAAACCTTGGAACGGAGAACATCCGAATTTATATGGATTATCCATAGAACTTATAGAGAATGGTACCTCCCTAGATAAAATTGAAAATAAGCTCGGTTTTCGAAACATTGAAATCCGAAAAAATCAGCTTTGTATCAATGGTAAGCCTTTGACTTTAAAAGGAGTCAATCGGCACGAACATGATGAACGTACTGGGCATGTGATTACGACAGATAGTATGGTTCAAGATATCCTCTTGATGAAAAAGTTCAACATCAATGCGGTACGAAATAGCCATTATCCGAATCATTCGGAATGGTACAAACTCTGTGATGAATATGGACTATACATGATTGATGAAGCCAATATCGAAAGTCATGGAATGGGTTATGAAGAAGAAAGTTTGGCAAAAGATAACGATTGGCAAGCCGCGCATTTAGACCGAATCAAACGCATGTACCATCGCAGTAAAAATCATTGTTCTATTATCATTTGGTCAATGGGCAATGAGGCTGGAAATGGAATTAATTTTGAAGTCGCCTACGATTGGTTAAAAAAACAAGACCCGAATCGCCCCATTCAATATGAGCAATCAATGGAGGAAGCCAATACGGATATTGTCTGCCCTATGTACCCTACTCCTGAACATATTGAAGATTACGCCAAAAATAGAGGTGACCGACCCTTTATCATGTGTGAATATTCACATGCCATGGGTAACAGCAACGGCAACCTCAAAGAATATTGGGACCTCATCAACAAATACGATTGCCTGCAAGGTGGTTTTATTTGGGATTGGATGGACCAAGGTTTGGTCACTCGAAAAGCTGGTGAAGATTTTTGGGCTTTCGGAGGTGATTTTGGTCCAGCGGATATTCCTAGCGATGGCAACTTTTGTATCAACGGATTGCTCTGGCCAGACAGAACACCCAAACCGGCTTTGCAGGAAGTTAAGAAGTTGTACGCTCCCGTAGAATTTAGTTTGGATGACGGACAGAAAGGAAAATTGAAAATTAAAAATAATTGGTTATTTACTTCGCTGGAAGGTTATTATTTGAAATGGAATATTTCTACAGAAATAGATATACTTAAGCAGGGTGAATTGCAATTAAATACGAAAGCAGATTCTGAAGAAATACTCGTGCTGCCCTACTCCTTATCTGATTTGAACAACCAACTTGACCATTTCTTAAATATTTATATTGTTTCCGATATAGCTAAGGAATGGGCAAAAAAAGGACATGTCTTAGCAAGAGAGCAATTCAAAATTGCAGATGGAAAAACCCAGGCTCAACCCGATATTTATAAAAGTAAAAACTGTATTTCAAAAACAAGTAGCCATTGGGTCTTGGCAGATGAAGAATTGATAGCTCAGATTGATGGTGAAACTGGTTTACTTTCTTCCCTCGTTTCAAAAGAAAAAGAAATGCTTTTTGACTCTATAATTCCAAATTTCTGGAGACCACCTGTAGACAATGATTTTGGTTGGGAGATGACTAAAAAGTGTGCCTTTTGGAAAACTGCTGCGAAAAAAATGAAATTGATTTCTTTGACTGGAAACCTAAACACCGTTACAGCAAAGTTGAACTTGGGAGAAAAAGATGCCGAAGTCCAATTGACTTATAGTTTAGTTGGCAAAGGAAAATTATCCATTACGACAGAACTAAAAGTGTTGAAGCCTTTACCAATTTTACCGCGGTTTGGACTTTATCTCACTCTTGATGAATTTTCTAACTTGAAATGGTACGGCAGTGGACCTTTTGAAAACTATCCCGACAGAAAATATGCAGCTCATATCGATACGTATGAAGCAAAGGTTTCTGAACAGTATGTACCCTATATTTCCAATCAAGAAAATGGCGCTAAACAAGATTGCAAATGGATAAGACTAATGAGCAAAAAGGGTGCTGGATTGATAATTAGTTCAGACAACTCTTTTGCTTTTAGCGCTTTGGAGTATAGTCCTAAACAATTAAATCGAACTGAAAGAGATAAAGGGCGTAGCCATGAACTTATTAAAGAAGGAGGGGTTCATCTTTGCATCGACCATAAGCATATGGGGCTTGGTGGAATCGACTCATGGCTCTCTGCACCGATGGAAAAATACCATATTGAAGCTAAGAACTATTCTTTTGCTATATTTATCGAAATCGACTAAACTCAAACATTCAACCCCATGGAAAGCACCATCTCTAACATTGACATTGGTATTGTTATCTCCTATTTTCTTGTCGTTTTATTTATCGGACTTTGGATATCTCGAAAAACAAAAACCGGCGAAGACCTCTTTTTAGGAGGACGTACTTTCGGCTGGGGTATCATAGGATTGTCCTTATTTGCATCTAACATTTCTGGCTCGACCATTGTAGGTTTGGCAGGAGCCGCCTACACAACCGGAATCGTAAATTCCGTCTACGAATGGATGTCTGGACTACCTTTAATCATTGCAGCCCTTATATTTATCCCTCTGTATCTAAGAAGTAAAATCACCACTATTCCTGAATTTTTACAACTTAGATTTGATAGAAGGTCTCAGAAATTTTTCTCCTTCACAACCATTTTCAGTACCATAATGATTGAAACCGCTGGAGCTTTGTATGCGGGGAGTTTGGTATTACAGACGTTTTTTCCGGATTTGATAATGTGGCAGACTTCTCTTGTCTTGGCAGTAATAGCCGGTATTTATACTGCAGGGGGAGGGCTCAAAGCCGTTGTTTACACCGATGCGATTCAAGCCGTTATACTAATTGTAGGTTGTAGTATCATCACTTGGATTCTCTTTGGCAAATTAGACTATGATTGGGCTCGTGTTGTTGCGGCTGCACCAGAAGGCCACTTTTCAGTGGTACAGCCTTTAGATGATGAAGGTTTACCATGGCCAGGTTTGTTAATGGGTGTTCCTTTTTTGGGATTTTGGTACTGGTCTACTAACCAATATATCTTTCAGCGCGTACTAGGCGCAAAAGATATAAAGCAAGCGAGATGGGGAGTGATTTTTGCCGGGTTTTTAAAAATTATTCCGCTCTTTATTATGGTAATACCTGGAGCAATGGCAATAAGTCTATTCCCAGACATAGCGAATGGTGATCAAGTTTTTCCAACCTTAGTGACCAAGGTACTTCCAGTTGGATTAATAGGACTCGTATTAGCGGGAGTAATTTCTGCAATAATGTCAAGTGTTGATTCCGCTTTAAACTCATCCTCCACCCTTCTGGTAATTGATTTTATAAAACCTGTAAAGAAAGACATTACAGAAAAAGATATTGTCAAGTACGGTAGAATAAGTACCTTGATATTTATGGTCATCGCTGCATTATGGGCGCCCCAAATACAAAATTTTACAGGCTTGTGGGATTACCTGCAACAAATGTTCTCTATCATCGTACCTCCTGTGGCTGTTATATTCTTGGTTGGTGTTTTCTTTAGAAGAGGAAATGGAGATGGTGCTTTTTGGACACTGGTTTTAGGAACTTTAGCTGGTATAGGTTTATTCGTACTAGAGCAATTCGATATGTGGCATTTGCATTATACGATTAATGTTGGGTTAATGATTCTACTTTCAACAGTTATTTTTGTAGTTGTTAGTTTAATGACTCCGGCTCCTGACGCTGAAAAGATGAAGCTACTCACCTACCGCAAAGAACTATTGATGGACGGTTTCGAAAATGTACCCTGGTACAAAAACTACATTTACCATATTGTGGTTTTAGTAATAGTTATCACCTATATCTTAATCTGGTTGTGGTAAATTATGAGCGAACCCAAACAAACCCGAGTTAATAAATATCTCAGCGAAGTAGGCTACTGCTCACGAAGAGCAGCGGACAAGTTAATCGAGCAAGGAAGAGTAACGATTAATGGAAAGGTACCAGAAATGGGAACTAAAATTGTTGCTGGTGACGATGTTCGAGTAGATGGGGAACCCGTTTCAAAATCTACAGAGAAACCCGTTTATTTAGCTTTCAACAAACCCATCGGCATAGTTTGCACTACGGACACTCGAGTTGAAAAAGACAATATCATAGATTTCATTAATTATCCAAAGCGCATTTTTCCCATAGGCAGATTAGATAAACCCAGTGAGGGTCTCATCTTTTTAACCAATGATGGAGACATAGTTAACAAGATATTGCGAGCTCGAAATGGGCATGAAAAAGAATACATCGTTACGGTGGACAAACCGATTACGGGCGATTTTTTGCAAAAGATGAGGAATGGTGTTCCTATTCTTGACACAGTTACACGCAAATGCGAAGTTGAAGAAATCAGTAAATACCAATTTAAAATTATATTGACACAAGGTTTGAATCGGCAAATTCGTCGTATGTGTGAGTATCTAGAATATCGCGTAAAGAAACTAAGACGGGTTCGTATTATGAACGTGAAATTGGATATTCCGTTAGGAAAATGGCGTGATTTGACTGCCGAGGAATTGAAGGAAATACACCGTTTGGTCTCTGATTCCTCCAAAACGAATCAAGATTAATTGCCGAAAAATAATGTATCCCTATATAAAGAGACACCTTCAAAATTGGTAAACAGTATCTTTAAAATAAATAAGATACCACATGTCTACGGTTATTATTCTATTTCTCTTTTTTGTATTTCTAGGGGTTCTTCTTTCCATTCTTTTCCTTGTAAAAAAGAAGGGTAATCGGTTTGCGAATCACATTCTTTGCCTCTATACCTTTCTATTTGCTTTTGAAATGCTGAACAACTGCTTGCGCTGGTCAGGTTGGTTGTATACCGTGGAGTTTATTCATATCAATCTTACCCACTTCCCACTATGGCTCATTTATGGTCCCCTAGTTTTTATTTACGTTCGAAATATTTTGAAGGGAACTAAACTCATATTTTCGGATGCATTCTTCTTTATTCCGCCAGCTATTATTATTTGGCTTTTAGCTCCATTCTATTTAAATGGAGCCAGTGATAAACTGAAAATAGTTAGTGAGAGAAAGACCTGGGAATATGCAACCTTTCCCCCATATGCCATTTGGTTAGTTATTGCGCTAATGTTCTTTTACGCTTTCTACACTTACTTTAAATTCGGACATAATAAGCGTTTGGGCTTCCGGGAAAATCGATGGCTTCAATGGTTTGTAGGTTCTTATTTCGGATTCACATTTGCTTTTGCCCTTTATATCTTTCTAGTACGCTTTCAACTTATGGACGCATCCTATGACTATTTGGTAGACATCGCAATTGTCTTTTTTATTGGAATGCTCTCTTTCTTTGGATTTGTGCAACCTCAGCTCTTCGAGGGGAAATCCCTGAAAGAAATACTTCCCTTTATTAAGTACAAAAAAACAGGACTTTCTCCCGCCCTATCGCTTGAAATGAAAGGCAAGCTTTTAGATATTATGCAGCGTGAAAAACCTTATCTAAACCATGAATTACGCCTCGACGACGTTTCCCGATTGATGAACTTGTCTAGAAACCATACATCCCAAATCATAAATGAACACTTTAATCTCTCGTTTTTTGATTTTATAAACCGGTATCGCATTAAAGAAGCTAAGAACCTGTTGATGAATAACGAAAAGAATGGATTGACCACCACACAAATTGCCTACGATGTTGGCTTCAATAATAGAGCATCGTTCTATAAAGCATTTAAAAAGTTTACTGAGTATAATCCATCGGATTATATAAAACGAATGAAAGCCTCTTAAATCTGTAAAGGTTTGTAAGCTGATACAAAGCGTTGGCCATTTAACTATACATTTAGCTTATGAGGTCATTAAACTTTTTTTCTATAAAACGCATCCCGACAATTATATTATACAGTCTAGTTTTGTATCTATATTCATGCAATTACGAAGACCATGATAAGAATGTCTTATATGGGTCGTGGAATCTCAAGGAAGTTCGTTGGGTTTCCTCTGATACTACATTTCATTTAAAAAAACCTCAACTAGGATTGCTTTTAATAACGCCCGAAAGTTATTCTATTATATGGCCACCTACTGAAGAAAAAAGAACTCCGTTCAATAATTTATCGAATCCAACTGATGAAGAAATAAAAAGTGGTTTTAGATCAATTGTTTTTAATTCCGGAAATTATTCCAACACCGATTCAACACTTACCACAACATCGACTCTAGCCAAAGTACCTGGTTTTGAGGGTGGAAAGCAATTTTTTAATTACAAACTGAAGGAGGATAATTTAGAACTTATGATGTATGATGAAGTATACCCTAACGGGGATAAGCCAAAATGGTCAGGAGTTTGGAAAACAGATTTTCTATTTAATAAAATAGAAAGAGAGTAATATGATTTTAATATAGCCTTAAAAGAATGTTCATCTTTAAAAATCATGATTCTTTTAAGGAGAGACAAATGAGAAGGAAAAGCCAAGTAGATTTCAATCAATTCTGAAACAAAATTTTATGAAGAAAGAAGCTAAACTTTTGGGAAGTGTATCATTGTTATTTTTTCTATTCTGTTGCAGCTGTTTAAAAGTACACGAACGACAGCCTTCAGAAACAGGGGTAAGCCAAACATCAACTAGCTGCGAAAACACCCCTTATGATAACTGGGAAAGCTCAGAATACGTGCTTCCATATCCAGTAGGAAAGACCTATTCAATTAGCTTATCACATTGTTCTGGGTCATACCATAGTGAAGGCCAACCTGATCAGTTTGCAATTGACTTTGTAATGAGAATTGGAACGTCGATTACAGCGTCAAGAGCTGGAGAAGTAGTCTTTATTGAAGAATCGGGCTTTGATGGCGGTTTCCCAAACAACAAAGTAGTAGTTCAGCATGCTGATGGCAGTTATTTGCAATACATGCACCTAACACATGACGGAGCGGCAGTAAATGTTGGAGAGTTTTTAAAAAAGGGGCAATTGATAGGGTATAGTGGCAATACTGGACTTGCCGGTTTTCCTCATTTACACTTCGTCGCTACGAAATCAGGCAGATGGGAATATCCATATACATCCTTTCCAACTACCTTTAGCAATACAGAAAAAAATGAGTTTAGTCTACAACAGGGCAAATCATATAAAGCCCTGCGCTATTAATATTAATGCCTTTTTAACAATTTATATAACTACAAATTAGTAACTTAGGGTTAAGTACCAAATCGTAAGAGACTTGTTACTTCTTTTAAAAATGTAATGACGATGCAAAAAAAATCAAATTCATCCAAAAAATCCTTTATAACAATGCTATTATTAGCGTTGTTCATAGGGGTAGCAGGAACGCAAAGCGCTTCGGCCTTTTTTCAGGATCAGGAAGAAGCAGTTTCATTCACTCAATATAAAGGTGAAATTTTAGACGCTGACAGCAAAAAGCCACTGGTTTTTGCCACACTTTCAATTGCTGATTCCAATATAAGTACCATCACTAATACTGAAGGTCAGTTTACTTTGAAAGTGCCTGAAGGAGCTGATTCAGGCAAAGTGATAGTTTCCTTTTTAGGTTACAAAACCAGAATGATTCCACTATCAAATCTTTCAGAAGGAAAAAATGAAATTTTAATGGAGATTTCCGTGATGGAACTTTCCGGTGTTGATTTGAGCATTCCGAAAGATGCAAAAACATTGGTACAGGAAACACTGCGAAAAAAAGGGCAGAACTACTTCGAAGATCCAACTTTGATGACCGCATTTTATCGTGAGACAATCAAGAAGAGAAGAAAAAATGTATCCCTTTCCGAAGCGGTAGTCAATATCTATAAAACACCATATACATCGGATCGTAGAGATGCGGTAGAATTGTATAAAGCTCGAAAAAGCACGGATTACAGCAGATTAGACACTGTAGCTCTTAAGCTGCAAGGGGGCCCTTTCAATGCGTTGTTTGTTGATCTTATGAAATATCCCGAATATATTTTTACCGAGGAGACGCTTGATTACTATGCTTTCAGTTTTGATCGTTCTACAAGAGTTAATGATAAACTGATATTCATCGTAAATTTCAAACAGCACGAAGATATCATTGAACCTCTTTACCAAGGCAAACTATATATCGACGCTGAAAACAAAATCCTTACAAGTGCTATTTATTCCTTAAATATAACAGACAAAGAAAAAGCTTCGAAAATGTTCGTTCGCAAAAAGCCCAGAAATGCCAAAGTATGGCCAAGCGAAGTTGCATATCGCGTCGATTATCGTGAGAAAAATGGAAGATGGTATTATGGCTACAGTAATGTATTGCTAGAGTTTAAGGTAAATTGGGATAAAAAGTTATTTAACTCCGTCTACAGCATGGCCTGTGAAATGGCAGTCACAGATTGGGAAAAAAACATGACCAGTCAACTACCAAAAGTTAGAGACAGAATGAAGTCATCAATTATCTTAAATGACGAGGCTCTAGGTTTCGCAGATCCAGATTTTTGGGGTGAGTATAATATTATCGAACCTGAAAAATCTATCGAATCAGCTATTAAAAAAATACAGCGTCAGTTGAGAAGAGCAAAGTCTAGTGGTGGAACTTCTGCTGATTGAATCTAATTATTACATATTAAAAAACCGCTGCCTCTTTAGACAGCGGTTTTTCTTTTTGGGGGAAATTAATTTCTATTTAGATGCAGGCATAACGACTGAATCAATTGCATGAATAACACCGTTGCTCGCAGCAACATCGGCAATTACAACAGTAGACATACCTCCATTGGCATCCGTCAGCATAACTTTTCCATCTTTCAAAGAAAGTCCGATTTCGTCACCTTGAACCGTTTTGACTTTGAACATTCCGTTATTAGCATTAATCGCTTCGATTACCGCCGCAGCCTCAAATTTTCCAGCAACCACATGATACGTCAATATACCTGTTAGGTCAGCTTTACTAGCAGGTAACAGTAAACTTGATACAGTGCCATCGGGTAGTTTTGCAAAAGCATCATTAGTTGGTGCAAATACTGTAAACGGACCTTCAGAACTCAAGGTCTCTACTAAACCAGCTGTCTTTACAGCCGTAACTAGAGTTGAAAAATTCTCGTTTCCAGCGGCAACACCAACAATGTTTTCTGACTGTGCAATCGAGCTTGCCGTGAATAACATCAAGGCGGATACTAAGGTAATTTTAATCATTTTCATAACTGTTTGTTTTTAAATTCAGACAAATCTAAGCCATCACTTAAAACGGTAATCATAATTTTTGTTTAAAGTTTTCGAATATTTGTTAAACAAAGTTAATGTTTGGTAACCCTCCCTCTTTTCAGGGGTGCTATTTTCACTTAATTCAGGTTTATCCAAAGAGGTATTTACTCAGATATTTGTGCAAGTCCTACAAATATTAATCCGGGTGCTTGAAAAAAATAATTTAAAGAATTGGCCGTTGTAATCAAACAATTTCAATCACTCCTAATAAATTCAACCAAATGAAAAACGTATTACCAAAATTTCAGCGACCTATTCAGGGCATCGATGAGCCCCGTACAGAAGTTTCCCATTGGGACAAAGCAATGGACGCCTATGATGCCAAAAATTATAGGACTTCCTTAATAGAAACCATTAATTATATCAATCCGGAGCTTCTAAATGGGAAAGATACTACTGGTGAAATAAATTTAGTTCGTGGTCAAGGCTCGGCAGAAATTCAAGTTAATATATCAGAAACAACCTTTTCAGTTAAAGCTCCTTTCCTAAGAGCTATTGACGCAACAAATAAAGTCGCTTTGTATCGAAAGATTGCAGAGGTGAATTTCAATCCACTTACACTAGCACAAATCCATTTAAAAGAAGATACGCTCTGGTTTGAATATGAATCTCCTATTGCACTATGTCAACCCTACAAGGTATATGATGTATTGCGTGAGATTTGTGTTTATGCTGATGACTATGACGATGAGTTTGTAGAAAAATATAAAGCCGATTTTTATAAAGAAACCAATACACAGCCTTTAGCGGGAGAAGAAATTGAGCAAGTTTGGCAACAAATTAGTACCGTATTAACTGAATACAAAGATTATAGCGCATTTTTTAAGGAAAAAAGATGGGATGCATTTCAATGGGATATTATCGTGATCTCGCTTCTTAAAATAGCAAACATGCCATATGTGCATGGAACCTTGCGTACAAAGCTTCAGGAATATGTTTACAACCTTTTCAATAATCAAATAGAATTTCAACATCGCATCGACAAGGGTACAAACTTTATGACCCAACTTTGTGAAAAGTCTAAGGAAGACTTTATGAAAGACATTTACCATGCTGACGCCTTTATTTCTTTAAAATGGAGGAGTTCAGTTCAAATTTTACAAGATGACTTCAAAAGGTTGGAGGCTACTGTAAATCGTTACGTAAATGATGGAGATAATTTCTCATTGTGTTATTTCCTTCAATATAACTTTCTATACACCTTATATAACTTCAATGTAGAGGAAGTACACAAAAATGCAATCTATGATGTTTTGGAAAAAGTATCAGGACTTGAACCACAAGTTGCAGCTCCAAAATTATTGGAAACTTACCGCAGTTTCTTAACCGGAAGCACATCAGCCGCAAGTGGAAAAAAAGGTTTATTCGCTAAACTTTTTGGGTAATCAGTATCAATAACTAAGAAAAAACATCATGGAAAGTATTAGAAAATCAGTATTCAAAATAATAACCGCTGCAGGAACTGGAACCGGATTCGTAGTAGCAGGAAAAAATCACGTAATCACCAATTATCACGTAGTTGCAGGAGCGAAGACCGTTGCGGTAGAAGATTATAAAAAAGACCGTTTTGTGGCCGATGTGGTTATGGTAAACCCTGAAGTAGATCTTGCATTCTTGCATATCGAAGGTTTTGAAAATACAGAAACTGCCATTACCTTGGATGAAAATGTAGGTATCACAAATACACAAAAGGCCTATATACACGGATATCCATTCGGGATGCCTTATACCGTTACCGAAGGTATTATATCATCTACAAGTCAACCCATGGGGCCAAGACATTACATTCAGACAGATGCCGCGGTAAACCCTGGTAACTCAGGTGGGCCAATGTTGAACGAGGCAGGAAACATAGTTGGTGTAACCACTTCAAAGTTTACTGAAGCGGATAATGTTGGTTTTGGTATTAAGCATTTGGATTTACTAAAAGAGATTAATGATTTCTCATTCACTAATCAAGCGTATCGAGTAAAATGTAATTCTTGTGATGGTTATACCGAAGAACAAACGGAATTCTGTAACAACTGCGGAAATGATATGGATATCTCTATTTGGGAGGAGTTTGAAAAAAGTCACTTTGCCAAATTTGTGGAGGAGTCTTTGACTGAATTGGGCATGAATCCAGTTCTTGGAAGGGCGGGGAGAGATTTTTGGGAGTTTCACCAAGGAAGTGCCCTAGTGCGAATTTTTGTTTTCAAAAGAGATTATTTGGTAGCAACATCACCAATGAACAATCTTCCAAAGCAAAATTTGAAGGAATTGACAGAGTACTTATTACAAGACAACGTTGCTCCGTATTCTTTGGGCATTAGCGATAACAAAATTTACATATCATACCGTGCTCATTTATCAGATATTTTTACGGATCATGCAGAAACTTTAAAACAAGATATCAAAAACTTAGCCCTAAAAGCTGATGACTTGGATAACTTCTTTATGGATGAATATGGTTGTGAAATGGCTATTGAGGCTAAAGAAGAAGCCTAAGCAAAACAAATAGAATAAGAAAAGCCTTGTCAGTCGACAGGGCTTTTTTTGTTTAAAACATGTTCTAATTAATTCGCAACTTCGCTAAAAAATTTAAGTCGATACAATCGGAGTTCTTCATCTTCGTAATCTCCATCGAATTCTTCCATTGCGGTTTCAACCTTATCCGTTTCAGCTTCTAAAAAATATTCGTGTATTTCTTCTTGCTGATCTTCGTCGAGAATCTCATCAATCCAGTAGCCTAAATTCAATTTGGTTCCACTAAAAACAATCTGCTCCATTGCTTTGATAAGTTCAGGAATTTCAAGTCCCTTGGCAGAAGCAATATCATTTAAAGGCAACTTTCTATCTACGTTCTGAATGATGTACAATTTTAATGCTGAGTTCGCGCCCGTACTTTTTACAACTAAATCATCAGGACGCAAAATATCATATTCTTCCACATAGCCTTTTATCATCTCCACAAAAGGCTTCCCATATTTCTTTGCTTTCCCTTCTCCTACTCCATGGATGTTGAGTAGCTCTTCCATCGAAATAGGATACTTCAACGCCATATCTTCAAGTGAAGGGTCTTGGAACACTACATAAGGCGGAACATCCATTTTTTTAGATTGCGCCTTTCTGAGGTCTTTCAATTGCTTCAACAACTTTTCATCGGTAACTCCTCCTTTAGCAGCGCTAACAATAGCATCTGTTGATTCTTTGGTATACACATGGTCTGAGGTCATCATAAACGAAGTCGGCTTCTTTAGAAAGTCCTTTCCGTTATCCGTCATCCTTAAAATTCCATATTGCTCGATTTCTTTTTTCAAGAGTCCGGCAACCAAGACCTGACGTATTAAAGCCATCCAGTAGCTTTTATCTCTATCGGAACCTATTCCAAAAAATTCTTTTTCATTGGTTTTATGTGAAGCAATGAGCGCATTCGTTTTTCCACGAAGGGCATTTACGATTTCCTTTGATTTGAATTTTTCGACCGTACCTTGAACCACTTTCAACAACTTCACAACGTCATCTAGAGCTTCGTGCTTCTCCTTCGGATTTCGCGTATTGTCGTCCATATCGGCGCCTTCACCGTTTACCTCGTCAAATGATTCCCCGAAATAATGCAACATGAATTTGCGGCGCGACATCGAAGTTTCTGCATAAGCTACTACTTCCTGCAATAGCGCATTTCCGATTTCCTGCTCGGCAACAGGTTTGCCCGACATAAACTTCTCGAGCTTCTCAATATCTTTATATGAATAGAAAGCTAAACAGTGTCCCTCTCCCCCATCTCTTCCAGCTCTGCCAGTCTCTTGGTAATAACTTTCTATACTCTTCGGAATATCATGATGAATCACAAAACGCACATCGGGCTTGTCGATACCCATTCCAAAAGCAATTGTCGCCACAACTACGTCAACATCTTCCATTAAGAACATGTCTTGATATTTCGAGCGTGTTTTAGCATCAAAACCAGCATGATAGGGAACGGCACTTACTCCGTTCACCTGTAAAACCTGAGCAAGTTGTTGCACACGTTTTCTACTCAAACAATATATGATTCCTGACTTTCCTGAATTCTTTTTTACAAAACGAATAATATCACTATCAACATGTTCTGTTTTGGTTCGTACTTCATAATATAGATTTGGGCGATTAAAAGACGCTTTAAACACTTTTGCATCCGTTATCCCCAAATTCTTAATGATGTCCTCTTGTACCTTCGGAGTTGCTGTAGCTGTTAGTCCAATAATAGGAATACTATCCCCCAAACGCTCCGCAATCGATTTTAAATTGCGATACTCTGGTCTAAAATCGTGACCCCATTCTGAAATACAATGCGCTTCATCAACCGCCATAAAAGAAATGGTCTGCGCTTGTAAAAAGTCAACATATTCCTGTTTCGTTAAGGATTCGGGCGCTACATAAAGTAATTTTGTAATTCCATTGGTAATATCCTCCTTAACTTGTTTAATTTCCGTTTTATTTAAACTGGAATTTAAAACATGGGCAATACCGTGTTCGGAGGAAATACCTCGAATAGCATCAACTTGATTTTTCATCAGAGCAATAAGCGGGGAAACTATGATTGCAGTACCTTCTTGCATCAAAGCAGGTAGTTGATAGCAAAGCGATTTACCACCGCCAGTTGGCATAATTACGAAGGTATTATTACCCTGAACTATATGCTTAACTACTTGTTCTTGAAGACCTTTAAAATCGGAAAATCCGAAATATTTTTTTAAAGAAGCATGTAAATCTAGTTCACTCAAAACTAAACCTTTGTTTTTCATTCAATACGAATTATCATCGATAAATATCTACACTGTAGTTTCTGTAAGGTACGGATTTCTAAGCTTTTAAACCGCAACATGGTAGAATTAACTTTGTTTTAATTCAAAAGATTTTGATATACTTAACTTTACGTAAATTTGTAGTCTTAAATATAATACATTCTTTACACAAAGCAACCTATAATTCTCTTTATACCTTGAGCGACGCCAAAGCTATACTTGATTTAGCGAAGAAAACTATACAAACTGAAAGTGAAGCAATTCAGAATTTGAGCTCATTTTTGAATGATGATTTTGCAAATGCTGTCTCTTGTATCATATCCTCAAAAGGCAGGGTCGTAATTTCCGGTATTGGTAAAAGTGCCATTATCGCCTCAAAAATTGTGGCAACACTAAATTCCACAGGTACTCCATCAATTTTTATGCACGCTGCGGATGCTATTCATGGGGATTTGGGAACAATTCAAGAAAGTGATGTTGTTATCTGTATTTCAAAAAGTGGAAACACTCCAGAAATAAAAATGTTAGTTCCACTTATCAAAAGAGGAAAAAACAAACTGATTGCGATGACGGGAAATATAGATTCTTTTCTTGCCCAACAGTCAGATTTCATTCTAAATACGTTCATTGAGAAAGAGGCTTGTCCTAATAATTTGGCCCCTACGACAAGTACGACCGCGCAATTGGTAATGGGCGATGCTCTAGCTATTTGCCTTTTGGAATTAAAAGGTTTTAGCAGTACTGATTTTGCAAAATATCACCCTGGTGGTACATTAGGCAAACGTTTATACCTCCGCGTCGAGGATATTGTGGCTAATAATCAAAAACCTCAAGTAAGTCCAGATACTGATATTAAGAAAGTAATTGTGGAGATTTCTGAAAAAATGCTTGGTGTTACTGCCGTAGTAGAAAATGATGAAATCATAGGGGTTGTAACCGATGGTGACATTCGAAGAATGCTAAACAAGTATGACCAGATAAACGGACTAACCGCAAAAGACGTCATGAGTCTTCATCCAAAAACCATAGAAACTGAAGTATTGGCTATTAAAGCACTTGAACTGATGCAAGAAAAAGGCATCTCACAATTATTGGCGGTCGATGGTAAAAATTATAAGGGTATTGTACATTTGCATAACCTAATCAAAGAAGGCATCCTTTAATAATGGCAAAAACAACTACCAAGTCCCCAGATGAAATGTCATTTTTAGACCATCTTGAAGAATTAAGATGGCACTTGATACGATCCGTTTTGGCGGTTGTAATTATAGGGAGTGTAGCTTTCCTGATGAAGGATTTTATTTTTGATACAGTCCTTTTTGGTCCAAAAAAAATGGACTTCCCAACCTACAAGTTCTTTTGTAAAGTAGCTACTTTCTTGGGTATTGATTCTGATTTTTGTGCTGATGAGCTTCCGTTTACCATTCAAAGTCGTTTAATGGCAGGACAGTTTTCCGCCCATATATGGACTTCAATTTGGGCAGGTTTCATCGTCGGTTTTCCTTATGTACTCTATGAATTGTGGAAGTTCATTAGTCCTGGTCTGCACGCTACCGAGCGTAAATATTCCAAAGGATTCATTTTCACAGCTTCGTTACTTTTCTTCATGGGCGCCTTATTCGGATACTACGTGGTAGCGCCTTTATCTATTAACTTCTTAGGAACCTATCAAGTAAGCTCTGAAGTAACGAACGAATTTGATTTAGCCTCTTACGTGGCAACAGTACGCACTTCAGTAATAGCATGCGGGCTCATTTTCGAACTTCCGATAATTGTATATTTCTTGACCAAGGTAGGTTTGGTTACTCCTGAAATCCTAAGAAAATATCGTAAAATATCTTTGGTCGTAGTTTTGATATTAGCGGCGGTAATAACCCCTCCAGACATTGCAAGTCAAGTGGTGGTCGCATTACCTATATTAATATTATACCAAATCAGTATTTATATTTCCAAAAGAGTTTTAAAAAGGCAAGCCAAACAAGAAGCTAAATTGGCTGCACAGCGTGCCAAAAAAAGTTAAAAAATAAAGCATTCTTCCCTTAACCGGAATTATATGTTTTAGATTTGAAAGAATGAAGCTAAGAGCAGAAAACATCATGAAGGCCTATCGCGGGCGAAAAGTGGTTAAAGGTATTTCATTGGAAGTAAATCAAGGAGAAATCGTTGGACTACTAGGTCCAAATGGTGCTGGAAAAACCACTTCTTTCTACATGATCGTTGGACTTGTAAAACCCAATGGAGGGAAAATCTATTTGGATGACATGGAGATTACCAACTTCCCCATGTACAAAAGAGCACAAAACGGTATTGGTTATTTGGCGCAAGAAGCTTCCGTTTTTCGAAAACTAAGTATTGAAAAAAATATCATGAGTGTGCTTCAGCTAACAAAGCTGAGTAAAAAGGAGCAAGAAATGAAGATGGAGTCCTTGATTGACGAATTCAGTCTAGGTCACATTCGCAAAAACCGTGGTGATTTGTTATCAGGTGGAGAACGAAGACGCACAGAAATTGCCCGCGCACTTGCCACAGACCCCAAGTTTATTCTGCTGGATGAACCCTTTGCAGGAGTTGACCCCGTTGCGGTTGAAGACATTCAACGTATTGTTGCTCAATTGAAAGATAAAAACATCGGTATTCTTATAACCGACCACAACGTACAAGAAACCTTAGCTATTACAGAACGCTCGTATTTGATGTTCGAAGGCGGAATTCTAAAATCTGGACATCCAGAAGATTTGGCTGCTGATGAAATGGTTCGTAAAGTGTACTTGGGGCAGAATTTCGAACTTCGGAAAAAGAAGTTGGATTTTTAAACTTTGCATAAGCTAAAGACATTATCATACTTCTCAAGTCCCTTTAATACGGTTTTCACTTTTTCCACTCTTTCTTCGAGATTTCCTGATAACATTATATATGGAATCCGTCTTTCTTTCAAATCAGCTATAATTTGTTTTTGAAACCACTTGCGTTTTTGATTACCACTGCGCTCCCAAGTATTGTCATATGGAATGTCAGTATCACATAAAAAGAAAAGGTCATATCTTTTTTCCGCCTTTTGGGCATATTCCGTCAATACTGAACCTGCCTTGCCATGATAGTCTTTTGCGAATACGTATGTGGTAATTGCGCAAGTATCGCAGAAAAGATAGGTATTACTTAGAAGTACCAGCGCATCCTCACGACTATTGTGCTCTGGAGCTATTTGCTCAAACTGGGCAAGTGTTAAGCGACGGTTTACTTGGTTTTCAAGCCAGAAATCGGCCCCATATTCTGGCATAGAATTGGTGTTAAAGAATTTAGCCAGCTCCTTCGCTATTGTACTTTTACCTGTAGATGGGGCGCCTAGGAAGCATATTTTGATAATCAAGTCATTATATACAACTTCAGAAAGATATTCTTTTAGTTCATAGGTGTTTTCACGCAGGGCAGTACCTGAAATCGAAATTTGACTTCGCCCCTCATCAACTCTTCTATCCACTGCTCCTAAAGCCTTACTAACATGATCACCATAAAATTCGCTACTATAAAAGTGAGTAATCTTAATATTACCCAAACGCTTCAGTATATAATCCTCTTGAACTTTTTTTATTTCGGGAGTATCTCCGTAGCCTTCGGGTCCATCCCAAGCTTCAATAATTTTAACTTGCGGATATAGTTTTTTTATCCAACCGGCTCGCACCTGTAATGGAACAGAAATCAAATCAGTGTCATAAATCAGAACATACAATTCATCTACCTCTGAAAGAGCCGTTTGAATTAGGTATTCGTGACCCTTATGAAATGGCGCAAATTTTCCTAATGTCAATCCTCTTTTTCTCATTGCTTTTTAAGATAGCGAAGTTTGAATTTTCGATTTTTGGTTCCATCTCCAGTACCCATAAATACTATTTAACAAGTACAATATCCACATAAAAATCATGGTATCAGCGGCGTAGCCATCAGATTGGTAGCGTATTATCCAAAGTGAAACGGTAAATAGATTCAATACTATATATAACAACCATTGTTCTGCATAGCGCCACATCATCAAGATGGTCGCGCAAATGGAAAGAATATTTGTTGTAGCGTCAACATAAGGGGAATTCTGATTTTCAACTAAAGAGAGTATAAAACCTAAGATTACAGTTAGCGAGATACAGGTGGCAATAACACTGAGTATCTGTTTTGTTGATAGATTCCGCATCAGAACAATATTGCCTTCGGATTTATTTTTCCAAAGAAAATACCCCCAAACACCTGTAGGGATGAAAAAAAGTAGGTTCAATAACATTTCTCCGAAAAGGCCATTTTCAAAGGCAACCCAGGCATATGAAATACTGGTATATAATCCGAAAATATAACCTTCTTTACGCCCGATAGCAATTAGTGCAACACATAGCACTCCAGAAATTAAAATTGTGGCTTCAATCCAATCTGTTTTGGTAAAAAGGCAATATGCAAAAGCCAATAAGCACAGTATGGTAATCCATACAAGGTCTCTTTTCATTGGATACTTTAATATCTTTTTGATTCGCCTTATTCTTGCTTGTACCCGTCAAGCAATTCATATTGTCCTTCTAAATGCAAAGTAACAATAACATCAGAAACATTTCTATTTCTGAAATACCATCCATGTTTTCCATCAAAGGGAGCGGTAAATGTGCCTGCCATATTATTGGAATAAGCCAATGTATAGCTTTCGTAAAAAACTTCTTCAGGCGGATTCTCTTGATATACCTCTCCGTGGAAATCAATATAAACAATGTTACTTTCGCTGGTATTCCAGTCGTATTTAATGCTCCCTAGCTTTAATGCTCTGAACTTGTATTCAAGTCCCTTGCCGGCTGGCACTAGAACACATATTGTATCCGTACGCATAGCCAATTGCGATATTGGTGCCGGATTCTTTGCTTCCTCGGGTTTTGGAGTGCTCGGCGGAGAGCCTAACTTTTTTAGTTTCAGTAATTCAACATCTGTTTGTACAGTTATTGAATTCTCCTCAGTAGTAACACTTGGAGCATCATCCATATACAATTTACTAAACCCGAAAAGTTTTCCTGTGCCTAAGGGGTCAATACCATATTCCGCGGGCAAAACAGCGGTAACTAAAACAACGGCGCCAATGAAAAAAGCCCAAAGCACCGATTTGAGCAATTGTTTTTTATTCATTACCAGTTGATTTGAATCCTCCATACTGTAAATTTTAAGAAGTGAAATATCCTGCTAACTGAAATCCAAGCAATAGAAATCCAGCTGCCATTAGCGCCATGTTGGTAAGATTAGAAAATTTTACATAACTACTATATCTTCTCCAAACACCAAGTAGCAATAAGACCAGGCCTAGGGCCAAAAATTGTCCAATTTCCACTCCAAGGTTGAAACCCAACAAGTTGACAAAAAGCCCCTCTTTGTCAAATTCGAACTCCTGTAGTTTGGTGGCAAGTCCAAATCCATGAAAAAGTCCGAATATCAAAACGGCGATTTTAGTATTAGGTTGCTTCCCAAAAAATTGTTTGAATCCACCCAAGTTGTCAAATCCTTTATAGACAATTGATAAGGCTATTATGGCATCAATTAAATAGGCATTCACATTGATATCAGCCATAACACCGAGTAATAAAGTCAAACTGTGTCCAATGGTAAAAAAGCTTACATACAAAAGAATTTCCCGCGTGCGATACAAGAAGAAAATAACCCCCACTAAAAAGAGCAGGTGATCATAACCCGTAAGCATATGTTTCGCGCCTATATAAAGAAAAGGGCCAAATGCAACACCTTTATTAGTAAGTAAAAATGACTGTGTTTCACCATCAACCCCATGTGCATACGCGGTAATTGAGATAAAGCAGAGTACTAAAAAAACGATTGTTTTCTTAAGCATTTACTAAGTATTCTAATGTGCGTGACCGTGTTCTTTAACTTGTTGAAGGCTATCAACCTTCCTTAAGCTATCAGCTACTCTTTGTTTAGCAGCTTTAATTTCAGCTTCTTTTTCGGCAACTTCTTCACGCATTTCAGCTGCCGCTTTTTCCACTTCTGCAGCGTCTACTTTTACTTCTTTAGCTTTTTGTTCACCACAGGCGCTTAAAATGCCAAAAGCCATAACTAGGATAAAAAGTGATTTTTTGAAACTCATAATTGTATAGTTTTTAATCTGTTAATTGAATTATCTGATGTTAAGTTCTTTTTGGAAGACCAAAATCAAAGCCTCCATGTATCAATCGCTTAATTGATGCAATTTGACCACAATGCCACATGGTATGTTTGATATTCCATGAAACAGCGTCCAACTTTGTTGTTGCCACGGGATGTTTCTGTTTGATAGGTTGTTCCACAGCACTTTCCAATGCTTTCAAAGTCAAAGCGGAAACGTTTTGGATAACCTTATGCTGCATAAAATGCAATTGTTGTCTTAAAAGCTTCGGCTCACTTTTCCCAACTAATTCTTTCGGAACACTTTCGTAACCATATAAATGGTTATGCGCTTTCAAATCAATTTTTTGAGTGATCTCTTCGTCAAATCCGGTTACTACCAAAATAGCATGGTAGTATTCACTTATTACCAAATGCCCTACTTGCCAGCTGATATTTGATGCTAGGGTATCTGGAGTTTCATCCCAATTTTCTATGGGAATAGAATCAATTAGCTTGTTTGTCCATATATGGGCATCTTGGGTTTGCTTGACTAAAAGATCGGTAACATTCATTCCGCGGCAATCTTGCTTATTAGTGAACTTAAAATATAAAAGGCAATAATCACAGGGACTGCCAAAAACTTCATTGTGACTAGCAACACCAAACTAACTATGATAAAAATATAGCGGAGTACATTGTCTTGAAAGCTCCAATTTTTAAATTTCAAAGCAAAAAGTTCGATTTTAGAATTTAATAGGAACGCACTTAAAATGGTCATCCCAATTAAAAACCATTGATTCAAAATAATTCCGTTTAAAAAATCATTGTTTTGGTATAATAATATCAAAGGTAAAGAAAGAATCAACAAAGCGTTTGCAGGAGTTGGTAAGCCAATAAAAGACGAGACTTGATTCTCATCAATGTTGAACTTGGCCAAGCGATAGGCGGAAGCCAGTGTTATTAAAAATCCTAAAAAAGGCAAGGGAGCGACTTTTAACCCGACCCAAAAAGTAGAATCAGTTGCTTGTGAGGACAAATCTATATTCCAACCACCGGACATTGACATTCCTAACAACTGAAACATAACGATACCAGGCACCAAACCACTTGTAATCATATCAGCCAAGGAATCGAGATGTAAGCCCAATTCGCTTTTTACATCTAATACACGGGCCGCTAAACCATCGAAGAAGTCAAAAATTATTCCCAGGAAAACAAAAAGCGCCGCTAGTTCTAATTGGTTGAGAACGGCGAATATCGTTGCTACACATCCACAGAAGACATTAAGAAGCGTAATGAGATTGGGAATATGTCTTTTCATTTTAGGTCGTTTCAGTAAAAATAATACAATTTTCTAGGTTTCGGATTAGTCCATTATTTATTGTGATATTTGTATCTAAGTTATTTTACTTTTAAAAATGAAGTTTAAAAAAATAGTATTCTTACTTTTTCTTAGCTTTTCCGCCCTCGGGTTTGCTCAGGAAATGTTGCTTTCGCCTCTCTCCAAGATTAGTCTATTGACGGTAGGCACTGGGGATGATTTATATTCAAAATTTGGGCATAGTGCATTCCGTATTCAAGATCCAACAATTGGAGTAGATAGAATTTACGATTATGGTGGATTCGATTTTGACCCGCCCGGTTTCTATGTGAAATTCGCTCGTGGAAAACTGAATTTTAAAATGTCTGGCTATAAGACCACCAGTTTTATTGAAGCATATAAGCAAGAAAACAGGTGGGTCAAGGAACAAACCTTGAACTTATCACAAGTCGAGCGAAATGAGATTTTCGATTTTCTTCAAAACAACTATCGAGAAGAAAATCGCATGTATTTATATGATTTCCTTTTTGACAATTGTGCCACAAAGATTCCTGAGATTTTAAAAAATGACCTAGGGGACAAGTTAAAATTTGATTACTCACATATTGAAGAACCATTTACGTTTCGACAATTGATTCACCAAAGTTTGGACGAAAATGCATGGGCAACCTTCGGAATAGATTTGGCTTTGGGTTCAATTATTGACCGAAAAGCCACACCATGGGAACATCAATTTCTACCCAAATATGTAAGTAAACAAATGCCGAATACAACCATAAATGGGGAAGCTTTTGTAACCAAAGAGGAAATGTTAGTTGAGGAAAAGCCCATGGACAACAAGGTTGTTTTTTTCCTTACTCCCTTATTCTGGTTGATTCTAACAATGATTTCAGTGGTGGCGATTACTTACTTAGACCATAAGAAGAAAAAACGAAGTAGGTGGTTAGATTTTAGTTTGTTCTTAATAACTGGTGCAGCGGGACTATTAATATTCTTTCTTTGGTTTATGACCGATCATGTATTTACCAAAGCTAATTTTAATCTACTTTGGGCTTTCCCATTAAATTTGGTTCTTGCATTTATTTTGATGAAATCCAAAACCCCACCCGCTTGGATTAAGGAATATCTTTGGGTTCTTCTTGCAGGAATATTCATTACAGGAGTTCTATGGATTTTCAAAATCCAGATTTTCTCGCCTCTTATTATTTTCTTTCTAGTGGCTTTGGCAATTAGATATCTTTTTCTATTACAGACTTTCAAACATTCCAAATCTCCTACCATAATCTAACAATCAAAAATGAACCTACTTACAGTAGAAAACATATCCAAATCTTTTGGCGAACTAGTACTCTTTGAAAATCTTTCTTTCGGAGTAAATAAAGACCAAAAAATCGCTTTCATTGCCAAGAATGGCACAGGGAAAACATCCATATTACGAATGTTATCTGGGGCTGACTCTCCTGATACAGGGCAAGTAAATTATCGCAAAGGCATTCGCGTTTCATTTTTAGAGCAAGAGCCTGATTTGAATCCGGAATTGACAATTGAGGAGACCATCTTCGCGTCCGAAAATGAGGTTCTTAGAGTTATAACTAACTATGAAAAAGCTTTGGCGAATCCTGATGATTCAGATGCCTATCAGGCCGCTTTTGAAGCCATGGAACATCATCAAGCATGGGACTTTGAAACCCAATACCAACAGATACTTTTTAAACTAAAATTAGAAGATTTTAGTGTAAAAGTAGGTTTGCTTTCTGGGGGACAAAAGAAACGTTTGGCTCTGGCGAATGCATTAATAAATAAACCTGAACTCTTAATCCTAGATGAGCCTACCAACCACCTAGATTTAGAAATGATTGAATGGTTAGAACAATATTTCGCCAAAGAAAATATGACCTTGTTCATGGTGACACACGACCGTTATTTTTTAGAGCGTGTCTGTAATGAAATCATAGAATTGGATAATGGAAAGTTGTATCCGTATAAAGGTAATTATTCCTATTACCTAGAAAAGAAGGAAGCGCGAATTGAACAAGAAGCGGTTGAACAACATAAAACCAAATTGCTCTTCAAAAAGGAATTGACATGGATGCGCAAGCAGCCAAAAGCTAGAACCACCAAATCGAAATCGCGTATTGATGATTTCAATAAAATAAAAGAGAAAGCAAGTCAACGACGTAAAGACCATGAAGTTCAGTTGGAAATTAATATGGAACGGATGGGAAGTAAAATTCTCGAACTCCATAAAATCTCTAAGGCTTACCCTGACAAGCCAATTTTAGATAAGTTCGAGTATAATTTTATTAAAGGGGAACGCATTGGGATTATTGGAAAAAATGGAACTGGCAAATCCACTTTTCTAAATATTCTAACGGGAACCGACCAACCTGATTCAGGTAAGGTAGTCAAAGGCGACACTATCAAATTTGGATACTATACACAGAAGGGTATTAAAATAAAAGAAGGTCAAAAAGTAATTGAAGTCATTAAAGAATTTGGAGACTATATTCCGTTAGCCAAAGGAAAACAGATTTCAGCACAACAATTACTGGAGCGATTTCTTTTCGACCGAAAAAAGCAATATGATTTTGTAGACAAACTAAGCGGTGGCGAGCGCAAGCGCCTGTATTTGTGCACGGTATTGATTCAAAATCCGAATTTTTTAATACTTGATGAGCCCACAAATGACTTAGATATTGTGACTTTGAATGTCTTAGAAAGTTTTTTGCTAGATTTTCCGGGCTGTTTGATTGTTGTCTCACACGACCGTTATTTTATGGATAAAATTGTAGATCATCTTTTTGTATTCCGAGGAGATGCTGTAGTTGAAGATTTCCCTGGAAACTATTCCGATTATAGGGTCTATGAAGATAGTACGGCTTTAGAAATAAGAGCTGAAAAAGAAAAAGCCAAAGAAAAAAACAAAGAAACCAACGTCGCCAAAAATTCATGGAAAAAAGAAGATAATAGCAAGAAATTGTCTTATTCTGAACAAAAAGAATACAAGCAGCTCGAGAAAGAAATTCAGAAGCTAGAGTTTAAAAAAGGAGAAATAGAACAACAGTTTGTGACAGGCGATCTTTCTGTAGATGATATTACAGAGCTTTCAAAGACCTTGAAAGAAATTAATGATAGTATAGAAACAAAGACCGAAAGATGGTTTGAGCTTTCGGCGTTAATGGAATAATGTATTTTTTACTTCAATACCTAAAACACCTCCTTACCGCTACCAATCAATATGGTGTCCATTCCCCTTTTGTATATAGTTACTTGACCAAATGCTTATATACCAAATCGAAATATCAAGCTTCAAAAAGTGAAAAGATAGTACTTAAAAGCATCCCGTATTTTTCTGTTGAAAAGATTAAGATTAGTTCAAAAAATTCCCAAATCGAAAATCTAATCCGAAAGGAATTTAAGTTAACAACTTCTGATAATGAATCTTATGATTTAATTTATATGAATAATCCCGTAGAAGATATTTTAAGTATCTATAAGGAGAAAATCCATAATGATAGTGCAATTTTTATGGGAAACATTCACAGAACAAAAGAAACAACTGCACTTTGGGAAACACTAAAACATAATGAAATGGTAACTGTCTCTATCGATATGTTTCATTGCGGCGTACTCTTCTTTCGCAAAGAACAATTGAAAGAACATTTTAAGATTCGAATTTAATCCTGTAATTTTAAACTAAGCATTAGTAAAGATGAACAACTATACAATATTTATCATTTTTGGAGGATTATTTATTCTATACCTAATCATATTAATGACTAACCGAAGTAAATCAAAATCGCGAAAATCAAGAAAGTTTATGGGAGACTATAAACGTGATGATAAAAAGGAATAGTTCACAGTTGACAAAATTAGATTTTCGCCTTAGTACTTTGTACTTAATACTCTTTACTTATAATCCTTCCCATGAAAATATACACTAAGACAGGAGATAATGGAACCACTGCCCTATTCGGTGGCACACGCGTAGCCAAACACCATATTCGCATAGAAAGTTACGGTACCATTGATGAACTGAATTCTTGGTTGGGTTTGATTAGAGATCAAGAGATTGATACGCATTCCAAAAAAATATTGACTTTAGTTCAAGATAAACTATTCACAGTTGGAGCTATTTTAGCCACTGACCCAGAAAAAGCCATTTTAAAAAGCGGAAAAGAGCGTTTAAATATCCCTAAAATCAGTGCTGAGGATGTTGAACTTCTAGAAAAAGAAATGGATTTTATGGATACGAAACTTCCTCAAATGACCCATTTTATACTTCCAGGGGGGCATACTACCGTGTCATACTGTCACATTGCTCGAACAGTTTGTCGACGTGCCGAACGCATGGCTTCCCTCCTTTACGAGAACGAACCCTTTAATGCCAGAGTTTTGATGTACATAAATAGACTTTCTGATTACCTCTTCGTGTTGGCACGAAAATTGTCTTCAGACCTACAAGCAGAAGAAATAAAATGGATTCCTGAGAAAAAGGGCTAATAAATCTGTTTTTTCTTCGTTATCAAATTATTAAAGCAGAATTTTTTAATAAAAAACGCTAAAAAACTTGGCTGTTTCCATTTAAAAATTATTTTTGCAAAAAATTTAAAATCAAACTATTACCATGTATTGGACATTAGAACTAGCATCTTATTTAAGTGATGCGCCTTGGCCAGCTACCAAAGATGAATTAATCGATTACTCGATTCGTACCGGAGCACCATTAGAGGTTGTTGAAAACCTACAGTCAATGGAAGAAGAGGGTGGAGAAATATATGAGTCTATCGAAGAGATTTGGCCAGATTATCCAACAGAAGAAGACTACCTCTGGAACGAGGATGAATATTAATAGCATTTTCAATTTATTGAAATAAAAAAAGTCTCATTTGAGGCTTTTTTTTATGGACTTTACTTTGGTTTCGGTAATTTTGTCAGATATCAACCTTATTTCCATTTAAAATGGAAACTGGAATACCTTTTGTTCTTCCAGATACGATATAATACTAACGATATATCTCCGCTAAATCTTTGAACTAGCGGTTTATCCATATAAAATAAAACTATGAGTTTTTTAAATTCAGTTCTTAAAGCGTTTGTTGGCGATAAGTCTCAGAAAGATGTTAAGCAACTACAACCTATTGTTGATGAGATACGATCTTTTGAAGCAGCACTTGAAGGACTAAGTCATGACGAACTTCGGGCAAAAACTGGGGAATTCAAGGCTAAAATCAAAGAAGACCGCAAATCTCTTGATGACCAGATTGAAGCTTTGAAAGAAGAAGTGAATGCTTCTACTGATATTGATAAGAATGAAGACATATATGCCGAAATCGATAGATTAAAAGAAGAAGCTTATCAAATATCAGAGAATACTTTAAATGAAATTTTACCGCAAGCCTTTGCCGTGGTAAAGGAAACGGCAAAACGTTTCGCAAACAATACTACACTTGAAGTAACGGCATCTGAATATGACAGAGAACTTTCTGGTCGCAATGATTACGTAACTCTAGACGGAGATAGTGCTATCTGGAAAAATTCTTGGGATGCCGCTGGAAAGGAAGTGACCTGGGATATGATCCACTACGACGTGCAGCTGATAGGGGGAATCGCATTGCACCAAGGTAAAATTGCCGAGATGCAAACAGGGGAAGGTAAAACGCTTGTAGCAACCCTTCCACTCTACCTAAATGCCTTGGGTGGAAACGGTGCTCATTTGGTGACCGTTAATGATTACCTTGCCAAACGTGATAGTGCTTGGATGGCTCCGATTTTTCAATTTCACGGACTTACCATTGACTGCATCGACCATCACAAGCCGAATTCTGACGGTAGAAGAGCGGCCTACAACGCCGATATTACTTATGGTACGAATAATGAATTCGGATTTGATTACCTGAGGGATAATATGGCACATACCCCAAAAGATTTGGTACAACGCCCGCATAACTATTCCATTGTTGATGAGGTTGATTCTGTACTAGTAGATGATGCCCGTACACCTTTGATTATTTCTGGTCCGGTTCCAGAAGGCGATCGTCATGAATTCAACGAACTCAAACCAAAAGTTAGTGAGATTGTCCAAAAACAAAGGCAACATTTAACAGGAGTCTTGGCGGAAGCCAAAAAGTTAATCGCTGAAGGAGACACCAAAGAAGGAGGGTTCCTACTACTTCGTGTACAAAGAGGTTTACCTAAAAACAAAGCACTTATCAAATTCCTAAGTGAAGAAGGTGTAAAGCAATTGTTGCAGAAGACCGAGAACTTCTACATGCAAGACAACAATCGTGAAATGCCGAAGGTAGATGAAGACCTCTTGTTTGTTATAGAGGAGAAAAATAATCAAATTGAACTTACCGATAAAGGAATTGAATACATCTCTGGAGAAAACGACAAGGACTTCTTTGTTATGCCGGATATTGGTGGGGAAATTGCTAAAATAGAAAGTCAAAATCTTGAAATTGAAAAAGAAGCCGATTTGAAAGAAGAGCTTTTTAAAGATTTTACCGTAAAGAGCGAGCGAATCCACACAATGAGCCAATTGTTAAAGGCCTACACACTTTTTGAAAAAGATGTGGAGTATGTGGTCATGGATAATAAAGTAATGATTGTAGACGAACAAACAGGTCGTATTATGGATGGTCGTCGTTACTCGGATGGATTGCACCAAGCTATTGAAGCAAAGGAGAATGTAAAAATCGAAGCGCTCACACAGACTTTTGCAACGGTTACCCTACAGAACTATTTTAGAATGTACAGCAAATTAGCGGGTATGACAGGTACTGCCATTACGGAGGCAGGTGAGTTCTGGGAGATTTATAAGTTGGATGTTATGGAAATTCCAACCAACAGGCCTATCGCACGTGATGATAGAAACGATTTGATTTATAAGACCAAACGCGAAAAATACAATGCCATTATAGACGAAGTTACCCAGTTGTCACAACAGGGAAGACCAGTTTTGATTGGTACAACTTCTGTAGAAATTTCAGAATTACTTTCTCGAATGTTGAACATTCGTAAAGTCCCTCATAATGTATTGAACGCCAAATTACACAAGAAGGAAGCCGATGTTGTTGCCGAAGCTGGTAATGCAGGTATTGTAACCATTGCAACCAACATGGCGGGTCGTGGTACGGATATTAAGCTTTCTGATGAAGTAAAAGCGGCAGGCGGATTAGCAATCGTAGGTACAGAACGTCATGATTCACGTCGTGTCGACAGACAGTTACGAGGTCGTTCAGGTCGTCAGGGGGATCCGGGAAGTTCGCAGTTTTATGTTTCCTTGGAAGATAACTTGATGCGCTTGTTTGGTTCAGACCGTGTCGCCAAGATGATGGATAAAATGGGACTAGAAGATGGTGAAGTAATTCAGCATTCTATGATGACCAAATCTATTGAACGTGCTCAGAAAAAAGTTGAGGAAAATAACTTCGGAGTTCGTAAACGTTTATTAGAATATGATGATGTAATGAATGCCCAACGTGAAGTAGTCTATAAAAGAAGACGTCACGCATTACAAGGGGAACGCCTTCAGGTGGATATTGCTAATATGGTCTATGACACCTGTGAGGTAATTACCGAGCAGAACAAAGCTGCCAATGATTACAAGAATTTTGAATTCGAACTGATCAAGTATTTCTCTATTACCTCCCCTATTTCCGAAAATGAATTCGAGAAACAAGGTGTTCAAGAGATAGCCAGTGCACTTTACAAAGCAGCGTATGACCATTACAAAGAGAAGATAGAAAGAAATGCTGCTGTCGCCTTTCCTGTGATTAAGAACGTATACGAGGATAAGGGCAATAGCTTTGAGCGTATTGTGGTTCCATTTACAGACGGAATAAAAACCTTAAATGTAGTTACCAATCTTCAGGAAGCTTATGATAGTAATGGAGCGCAGTTGGTAACAGATTTTGAAAAGAATATCTCTCTGGCCATTATCGATGATTCATGGAAAACCCATCTACGTAAGATGGATGAATTGAAGCAATCTGTTCAATTGGCAGTACATGAGCAAAAAGACCCTTTATTAATTTACAAATTCGAGGCATTTGAGCTTTTCAAGGGAATGATTGAAAAAGTAAACAAAGAAGTGGTTTCTTTCTTGTTCAAAGGAGAGTTGCCAAGCGGTAACCCTAATGACATTCAACAAGCTGATAATATTCGTAGACCTAAGGAAAACTTGCGGACCAGTAAAGAGGAAATTCCTAACAGCGATGAGCGTGCTGCACAAAGTAGGGCTATTGGTCAAAATCAAGGTGGAAGGCCTACTGTTACAGAAACTATTATCCGTGAGCATAAAAAAATTGGTAGAAACGACCGTGTGACTATCAAAAATATAATGTCAGGTGAAAGCAAAGTAGTCAAGTATAAACAGGCAGAACCTTTAATAAACAAAGGAGAATGGGTGTTGACTGAAGACTAAAACCCAAGTATAAAATAGGAAACGGCGGCCCTTTCGGTCGCCGTTTTTATTGCTTAAAATCAGTAATTCAGAGCAAAACGAGTCTGGTATATGGCGCTATTTCCCGTTTATACCACATAAATTACCCCTTTCACCACATTTTCAATACTCTTTACCCATTTAAAAGTAGCTTTACTACATAATATTGTCCCCTTCTTACCCTAGTCACTTGATTTTCCCTACTTTCTAAAGGAAAGGTGAATGCAAAATTCGACTAAAAAAAGTAATAATAGGCTTAGCGATAAGACCGAACTGCTCTTAAAATTTAATTATACCTCATCTTTTCTGAGTATTGTTTTTGGAGCACTATGCATATACCTCCTCCAGGTTAAGCATATTATTCCACATGCCTTTTTTACCTATGCCATCTTAAATCTTCTGAACATAGCTGCATTCAAACGTCATAGTAGTTTGCTTATAATGGCGGTGGCCACATCATTACTTTCTTTGCTTAGCACAATTATAATAGTTTTATATAGTGGAGGTATTAACAGCCCATTTCTCTTCGTACTAGCCCTTATTGTTCTAGCAGGGTACGTGGTTACAAGACTTTTCGGTAAAATCTATTTATATACAATTTTAAGCATCGTTTGTATGATTTATATCGTAGGAACCTTAAATATATCTTTTTTGTCTAACGAAGTTCCCGAAACATCCAGAGCACATTTCAGCTTGTTATGTGCTTTATTTTCCATCTACTTGTTGTGTGTGATTTTTGGAAAAAACTTATTAAAAACGCATCACCGCTTATATAAATCAAAAACGGAAATTGAAGCGCAAATCCTCGAAAAAGAGACACTTCTAAAAGAAATACATCATAGAGTAAAAAACAACTTGCAAACAGTTTCAAGCCTGCTTAGTATGCAAGGCAGAAGCACAACCAACGAACAAATTAAAAAAATAATCAAGAGCAGCCAGAATCGAGTGATTTCAATGGCTATCATACATGAAATGCTGTATACCAATGATAATCTCTCAAAAATCGATTTCAAGCCTTATGTAAAAGAACTTACTGCCTTTCTTATTAAATCAGTAGCTGGCTCTGGCAATAATATCAATGTGAATATTGATATTCCTGATATACAATTGGGTATTGATACGGCAATTCCTCTAGGACTTTTAATTAACGAAACCATTACCAACTCCTTAAAATAT
The DNA here is from genome assembly GCA_947500435.1 of uncultured Flavobacteriaceae bacterium. Classification (GTDB taxonomy): domain Bacteria; phylum Bacteroidota; class Bacteroidia; order Flavobacteriales; family Flavobacteriaceae; genus Maribacter_C. Next base: position 627,767 of record CANMRV010000004.1, on the reverse strand, counting down.
GGTTTTGAGGATAAAAATGAGGGACTCATAGAAATCGGACTTAAAGAAGAAGGAAATGGAGATAACAATTATTTACTGACAATTAGTGATAACGGAATCGGATTCTCAGACGAATCAAATTCGAAAACAACAAAATCTCTTGGACTTAAATTAATTCATAACCTAGCAAGGCAATTGCAAGGATCTGTAGTGAAAGATGAATCAAGAGGAGGTACTGCATATAATATCAAGTTTAAGGACAGTCCTCAAACCCTTAGTCCCGTAGCATAATAAAAACAAAAGGGCGGTTTTTCAAGCAATCTGTCACTTTATAAGTTGAGCAACTTAATCAGTGTTTCAAAAGTGAAGTTATGGTTACCTAAGTCCTCAGGAATATAGTTCTTTAAATAAAATGTGATAAATTGGAATATAAGCTAAAACATATTTAGCTTTACGGTGAAATTGTTTTGGTAATTTTCGACTACCTCAATTTGAAAAACCAACCTCAAAATCTAGGACCATGGAAGAAAATAAAAAACTAGAAGAACGACTTAGGGATAAAGCGCGGTTGGTTCTTAAAGTTAATTATTTCACCTCTGCTTTTTCAATAGTATTCGCTTGTATATGTCTTTTTCTCTTAGATATTACTGAAATTATTCCCTTTGTGTTTTTAGGTTTTGGTATTTTGAATCTCATCAATACCATTCTATATTACTACCATAAGAATCTAACGACTACTTATAATATTGTTTCCGTAATGACATTGGCAGGGGCTAGCGTTATTACTTTGTTTAGCGGTGGTATCAACAGTCCATTCATTTTTGTTTTGGCGATTATTGTTATTGCGGGTTACGTGACTACTAAGTCATACGGTTCATTATATCTGAATTTATGCTTACTTATAGTTGTGCTAATCTATTCACAAAGTATTGCTGATTTCAGTTTTGCAACCAATGTTGTTCCTGAAAAATCAAAAAATATTTTCGCACTACTTAGCGTATTATTCTCGGTCTATCTCTTAGGAGGAGTCTTTGGCAAAAATTTATTAAGTGCGCACCACAATTTATATAAAACCAAAAATGAGCTTGAGCGTAAAATCAATGAAAAGGAAACTTTACTTAAAGAAGTCCACCACCGCGTAAAAAACAATTTACAGACCGTATCGAGTTTATTAAGTCTGCAATCTAGAAATGTCTCGGATAAGGATACCAAAAGTCTTTTAAAAAGTAGTCAAAATAGGGTCATTTCTATGGCAATGGTTCATGAAATGCTCTACATGCGCGAAGATATTTCGAAAATAGGATACAAATCTTATGTGCAAGAACTTGCGGAATATTTGGTACGTTCTATCAAAGGTACAAGTAGCAATATTACTTTGGATATCGATATTCCCGATGTAAAATTGAATATTGATACTGCAATTCCTTTAGGGTTGTTAATAAATGAGGCTGTAACCAATGCCTTGAAATATGGGATTGTGGATGACAGTCAAGGTCATATTTTCATCAAGCTTCGTAAAGGCGAGTATGACGAGTATTTATTGAATATTGGAGATACAGGAGTTGGATACTCAGAAACCATTAATCATAAAACCACGCAATCATTGGGTCTTAAATTAATCCACAATTTAGCACGGCAGTTACGCGGTTCTATTGTCCGCGATATCACCCGAAAAGGAACCCATTATATCGTTAAATTCAAGGAGATAAAACCTCAGGTTCCTCCTATGATTCAACCTGCATAAAACCCTCAAGCATTACAGGTTTTAATTCAACGTATTATACTTATATTTAGTACGACTAATTTAAACCCTTTCCAATGCTACAAAGATTACTCCTCTTGGTGCTATGTTTTAGTACCACAGTGCAAGCACAAGATTATTTTTTCAAAAAATTCCATCCTTTTAACGAATCCGTTCCATCACCTGAAGAATTTTTAGGATACGGTATCGGAGAACATCATACCCGTCATGACCTGATCGTTGCCTATTTGACGAAATTGGCTGAAACATCAGAAAGAGCTTCTATATACCAATACGGAAAAACACATGAAGGACGTAAGTTGGTAATTCTAACGATTACCAGTCCTGAGAACTTATCCAATTTAGATAATTTAAAGGAGCAACATCTTGCTTTCGCGGATCCATCAAAAAATGTTTCCAATTACCGAGAGGTTCCTATTTTTATCAATTTAGCGTATAACGTGCATGGTAATGAACCCTCAAGTTCAGAAGCTGCGTTGTTAACGGCATATACCTTCGCAGCATCCAACAATCCGGAGATATTAAAATACATAAATAACGCTGTAGTCATGGTTGACCCAACTATCAATCCTGATGGGCGTGACCGCCATACGCAATGGGCGAATTCTTACCAAGGAACACCAAATGTAACAGACCCCCAAGATGCAGAGCACAATGAATATTGGCCGGGTGGAAGAACCAATCACTATTGGTTCGATTTGAATCGAGATTGGTTATTGGCTATCAACCCTGAAAGTCGCGGAAAACTTAAATGGTTTCATGAATGGCTACCAAATGTGGTAACTGATTTTCATGAAATGGGAAGTCAGGCCAGCTACTTCTTCGAACCAATGAAAACCAATGCCTCCTATGACCCGATAATGCCAAAAGAAAACTATGAAGACCTTAACAACATGTTCGGGGCTGAATTTGCGAAAGCTTTGGATAGCATCGGTTCCTTTTATTTTACGAAAGAAGTCTTTGATGGTACCTATCCAGGATATGGTTCTTCCTATCCTGATTTACATGGAGCACTGGCATTGTTGTTCGAACAAGCAAGTTCGCGTGGGCATGAGCAAAAAACTGCTTTTGGAAAAATCACCTTTCCCTTTACAATTCGCAATCAATATACATCAAGTATAACGACGGTTAAAACCGCAGTTGCGAACAAGGCCTATATGAGAAAATACCAACAAGATTTCTTTAAAAGTGCGCTTACCAATTCGACCAAGAGTAAAATCCGTGGTTATTCTTTCGGCGATGATTATGATAAAAACCGAACCAAAGCTTTCATAGATAAACTTTTAGTGCATGACATCGATGTGTACAAATCGGGAAATCGGTACGTTGTTCCAACGAAACAACCACAATATCGTATGGTTCAAACGATGTTTGAAACCTACTCAAAATACCGTGACAGCGTTTATTACGATGCCTCTGCTTGGTCAGTGGCTAACTTCTATAATATGAAGTACAAACCTGTCACAAGCCTTAAAATGGATGATAAAATAGAAAACACCGATAATCTTGTAAACATTTCAGCAGTTCAAAAATCGGACTATGCCTATGTCATTGACTGGGATGATTATAGTGCACCTGCGGCTCTCAACTATTTGCAGCAAAAGGGGCTAGTAGTTTCTTCTGCCTTTAAACCTTTTACCGTAAAAGTAGGTAGCCAATCAAAATCATTTAATTATGGATCACTGGTAGTACCTGTGTCACTTCAAAAGAAAAATGCCCAAGAAGTGTATGATTTGGTGCAAAAAGCACAGCAAAAATACCAAGTACCCATGTATGCAGTTAATTCCGGATATAGCTTAAAAGGAGTTGATTTGGGGAGCAGATATGTTCAACCCGTTAAAAAAGTAAAGGCCGCTATGCTCATTGGCAACGGAACGCGTTCATATGAAGCTGGAGAAGTTTGGCATTTGTTAGATACACGGATGAATATGCCCATAAGCAAGATTCCTTTGCGCAATTTCAACCGCACCAATTTTGACAAATACACGACGCTCGTAATGGTATCTGGACGCTATAACTTAACAAAAAAACAGCAAGAAAAAATCAAAGCTTGGGTTAGCAAAGGGAATACTTTGATTACTATCGGAACAGCTTCAAAGTGGGCAATTGATAAAAAATTGGTCAAGGAGAAACTGACCAATAAAGAAAAAGATTCTTTGAAAAAAGATTCGACCAAAGTAGTCGATAGAAAGCCATATGTGGATGCGGGAGAAAATTTAGGAAAAGAAAGTGTTGGGGGAGTTATCCTTAGAGCGGATTTAGATACAACGCATCCTTTGGCTTTTGGTTACCGTGACAGCTCCATTCCTGTGTACAAAAACAATACGGTTTGGTTGGCGCCGAGCAAGAACGAATATGCTACAGTAGCCAAGTATTCCAAAAACCCACATATCGACGGATTCCTGACTAAAAAGAACATGGAAGAGTATCTCAAACCTTCTGCTTCGCTTATAGTAAGTAAAGTAGGTAGCGGAAGAGTGGTTCTTTTTGCAGACAACCCAAATTTCAGAGGCAGCTGGTACGGAACGAATCGTCTCTTCTTAAACGCCTTGTTTTTAGGGGATAAAATCAATGTCCCATCTAGAAATTGATTATTTGATTAATGAAAGAAAAAATAATAGCAGCTTATGAAGATTTGGCGGACAGCTATGATGCACTTATAGAACATAAGCCGCATAATGCCTATTATGACAGACCTCAGACACTAGAATTGATTGGAGACACAAATGGAAAGAATGTTCTAGACGCTGCTTGTGGACCTGGTAAATATGCCGAAATATTATTGGAACAAGGCGCAACCGTAACCGGATTCGACATGAGCTCAAGAATGGTGGAATTGGCAAAAAAAAGGAACAAAGAAAACGGAAAATTCTTTATTCATGATTTGTCCACACCTATGGCAATGCTTCAAAATGAATCCTTTGATATAGTAGTTTGTGCCCTTGCCATGCACTATTTGGAAGATTGGAATGCAAGTATACAAGAATTTTATCGGGTTTTAAAACCGAAGGGTTCTTTAGTGATTTCCATAGAACACCCCTTTTTTGAGTATCTCTATTTCAAATCAAAAAAGTATTTTGAGGTTGAAGCGGTAAAAGCCACTTGGGGTGGATTTGGCAAACGAATTAAGATGCATAGTTACCGAAGACCTTTACTTGAATGCATCCAACCAATTACCAATAACGGATTCTATATAGATCAGCTTATCGAACCTAAACCTGTGCCTGAATTTGAAAAATACGACCGAAGGCACTTTAAAGAACTAAATAAATTTCCGGCCTTTATGCACATACGGGCTATCAAGAAATAACAATCTAAAAATCCAACCATCAAATAATCCAAAAGAATATGAAAACAAAATCCATCCTATTCACTCTAGTACTCTTCTTCGTAGGTTTAACTGAGGCCTTTTCACAATCGGCACAAGGTGACGGGCCACATTCGCAACTGATTATTCGTGGCGTAATGCTCGTAAATGGCAATGGAGCTCCGCCACAAGGTCCAATTGACATTGTGGTTGAAAAAAATATCATTAAAAAAATTCAGGTAGTCGGCTATGACGGAGTACCTATTGATGAATCCAAAAGACCAAAACTGAAAACTGGAGGCAAGGAGCTCGATTGCAATGGCATGTATTTAATGCCAGGATTTGTAGATATGCATGGTCATATTGGCGGAAAATCTCAAGGGGCAGAACCTGATTATGTCTTCAAACTGTGGATGGGCCATGGCGTGACAACCGTTCGTGAACCCAGTGGTCGCGGTGTTGATTTTACGATGGATTTAAAACGAAAAAGTGCCAAAAACGAAATCGTTGCACCCAGAATAATGGCCTATACGGGATTCGGACAAACTAGTAAAACTTTCAATCCGCTAAACGACATTCCAATTTCTACAGCAGAACAAGCTAGGGAATGGGTGCGCGCTAATGCCAAAAAAGGAGCTGACGGAATTAAATTCTTTGGGGCCGAGCCAGAAATCATGGCCGCCGCTTTGGACGAAAACAAAAAACTAGGGTTAGGGTCGGCATGCCACCATGCCCAACTAAGTGTTGCTAGATGGAATGTCTTGCATTCCGCCCGAGCGGGATTAACCTCTATGGAGCATTGGTACGGACTTCCAGAAGCACTTTTTGATAATAGAACAGTACAGGATTATCCGTTAGATTACAATTACCAAAACGAACAACACCGTTTTGAGAATGCTGGGAAACTTTGGGCACAAGCTGCCAAACCCTACTCCGAACATTGGGAAAACGTGATGACAGAATTATTAGATCTAGATTTCACGTTAGATCCAACCTTTAATATCTACGAAGCAAGTCGAGATTTGCAGCGTGCTCGTCGCGCTGAATGGCATGAGGAATATACCTTGCCTTCTTTATGGGATTTTTACCAGCCCAGCAAAATTTCTCATGGAAGTTACTGGCATGATTGGGGCACAGAACAAGAAGTTGCCTGGAGAGAAAACTTTCAACTTTGGATGAAATTTATCAATGAATATAAAAACAGAGGAGGTCGGGTAACCGCAGGTTCTGATTCCGGATTCATATTCCAACTCTATGGATTCGCCTTTATTCGTGAATTGGAATTGCTGCGTGAAGCAGGTTTTCACCCCTTGGAGGTGATCCGTTCGGCAACATTAAACGGAGCTGAAGCACTCGGCATGGATGACAAGATAGGCTCGGTATCCATTGGAAAAATGGCAGATTTTGTAGTGGTTGACGCCAACCCTCTAGCAAACTTAAAAGTACTATACGGCACGGGAGCTGTAAAACTCACGGAAAACAATGAAGTTATTCGTGAGGGCGGTGTTAAGTATACCATCAAAGATGGAATCATCTACGATTCAAAAGCTTTATTGAAAGAGGTAAAAGACATGGTTGCTGCGGAGAAGGCGAAGACTGGATATAAGATTTTACAACCTGGGGTTAAAGAGTAACTTAAATAAAGCTTAGTACTACTTTATAAGAAATAGGCACAAATACACAGATGCTAAAACAACTGAACAAATAAAAAAAGAGATGACTGCCCAGTTGATGAAATATGGCTTGGGTCTTAATTGATAAACTTTAGAATCAAAAGAAATAATTAAAAATTAATGATAACAATAAATCCATATATCTACTTTGATGGAAATTGTCAAGAAGCATTTACTTTTTATGAATCAGTTTTTCGTAAAGAAATCAGTCATATTAGTAAATACAAAGACGTACCGAAACCTGAAAGAAATATTTTTCAAGAGTCGGGTGAAAAAATTATGCATGTCTCCTTAGCTCTTAGCAAAGAGACAATGTTAAATGGTTCAGACCACTCATTAGCATATGAGGAAATGGTAAAGAATAAAACTTTTTCTATTATCATTCACACCGAGAGCAAAGAAGAGGTTGATCGGCTATTTGGCGAGCTTTCCCAAAATGGTCAAATAAAAGTACCAGTAGGTTTGACATTCTGGGGTGCTTACTATGGTCAATGCATTGATAAATTTGGCATAAGTTGGAAAATAACTTTAGCATCAGAAAATTAGAATAAATCTTTTATGAATGAAGATATATGGATTTGTTTCAGATTAGTATGCCGCGCGAGTTGCAAAGAAAAAGCCAACCACTAACAATTGCTCCTATGAAAAGCATTAGTCCAGTTCCGAAAGGAATTAGTTGTTATTTCGATTTTTCCAACAAAAAAAGCACCAAACCTCCCCTCAAGGAATCGTTTGATGCTTTACTAATTAATATGGTATTGATAGGTGACAAAATTCTCAAGCCGTACCGTTAAGAAACGGCTTAAGAGGGGGACTTTGTATCGTTAAGACTAAAATCGTTTTCTATCATTCTGAACCTTTACTTTAATCGGTTCTAATATTTTATTTTCTTTTTTTATTCTAAAAAGTAATGTCGTAAGAACTACTGCAGGAATTAAAGATGCTAATACAATCATGGTATAAATTTTATTTGGGGTTAAGTCTTATGCCGTTTTGGCTCTGTTTCTTTTCGTTTTAAAAGCTAATGCCTTTTTTATTCTTGAGTTTTTGAATTTGTATAAACGAGCAACTTCAGTTTCAGTTGCTGTCTTAACTTCATTAAACTCGGCAGCAACAATAGTGCTGCTATCCAAAAGATCGCCCACTTTAGAAAATTCAGTTTGTACATAACTTTCGATTTTAGGGTTCAATACTTTACCGTGGTCGTTCGTATTTGCTAAAGCAGATACTGTAGATGTAAGGATAAAAAGAAGAGTAATTAAAGACTTCATAAGTAGGTATTTATAATCACTTGGGTTACACCAAAATAACGACAGGTTGAAGCTTCATCTAGATTTCAATCGCTGAAAAGCCTTATTTTTCGGTACTTTACAAAAATTAGGGTAAAGTGTAGAAAATGTTCGATAAGTGAATTCAATGGTCAAAACACCTTACCGATTGAAGTGGTTTTTAATCGGGGGTTTTTATGCCGATTTTGAGACCAGAAATCTCAGAAATTGTAATTTTAGGCTATGCGAGAAGCTGAATTCATGCCTCCTGAAAGCCTAAGACCCTATGTCAATACGATTATGGTCATGGAAACGAATGCCGTGAATTCTCATACCAATATTCCTCTTTATGCAGACGGCTATCCGGGAATTATGTATTACACTTCTAAAAGTGGCTGTTATTTGCTTCCTCAAAACAAAAGGTTGTCTGAGTTGTTTTTATATGGACAAACACTTCATCCAGTATCCTTAGATATAAAAGGTCCTTTTAAGTTTGTGGTTCTTCAGCTCTACCCTTTTGCATCTAAATATCTACTAGATGTAAACCCCAAGGAATTGAATGATGATTGTTATGACCTCTTTCAGCTAGAACAAATTAATGTGCATGATTTTGTCAAAAAGTTAAAAGCTACAGAAGTTCTAGAAGAATGGGTAGAAATTCTATCCAAACTAACGGAAGAACTAATAGCCTACCACCAAATCCCAAAAGATGACCAAATACAAGAAGCCATTTCTTTAATATTAGCAAACCGTGGACAGCTCTCCATAAAAGCAATCCGTGATAAAGTTTTCTTGACCGAACGTACCTTCGAACGAAAGTTCAATGCCCAAGTAGGGCTTACTCCCAAACAATTTGCCAAAATCATCCAGTTCAAAAGTTCACTAAAGCAATTGACCAATGAGAACTATGAGCAACTTCTAGACATTAGTTATGAGAGTGGCTTCTCAGACCAATCACACTTCATACGAAGTTTTAAAAAATATACGGGTAAAACACCATCTGAATTTCTACAGGAAACTGCTCACTAATTTTATTTTGTCGGTTTTGTTCTATTAAGGCTCTTTGTTGCGCGTTACTTTTGTGTAAACAATATTCATCTAAAAATCGAAAAACATGAAAGTAGTAGTATTTGGTGCCACAGGCACTATCGGAAAACATCTTATCGCTCAATCTTTAGAGCAAGGGCATGAAGTAACGGCATTTTGCAGACATGAATCGAAACTAGAAGATTTTCAGAATTCCAATTTGAAAATCGCAAATGGCGATGTATTTAATCCTACGGATGTAACAAGGGCTGTCCAAGGACAAGATGTCGTCATCATAGCATTGGGTTCAGGAAAGCATAGAAAAAGTGTCGTACGCTCAGTAGGTACAAAGCACATCATCGCAGCTATGAAAGCTCATGGGGTACAGCGCCTCATCTGTCAAAGTACTTTGGGAACGTATGAAAGCAACGATAATCTTAATTTTTTCTGGAAGTATATTATGTTCGGCTGGTATCTCAAACAAATTTTCGAAGATCATGAACTTCAGGAAAGGTATGTGCAAGAAAGCGGATTGGATTGGACGATAGTAAGGCCAGGAGCATTTACCGACGGGGAGAAAACAGAAAATTATCTTCATGGGTTTAGTCCTAAGGATAAATCAGTAAAACTAAAAATCTCTAGAGCAGATGTTGCTGATTTTATTTTAAAGCAATTGAATAGTCTCAACTATTTACATCAAACACCAGGGTTGTCCTATTAGGTTTAAATTGGAGGCATAGTTTTCACTCCATTTGGAATTTTATTGGCGACTAGTATTAGCCATAAGCTAAAGTGCTCTATGCGCACGCAACCAAAAACCTCTTTTGCATCTTTTAACTAATGGCTGTAATAAGAGGTACTTGCTTTGTGTTTTTAGCGCTAATTCTGTATGGCTGCGATAAGGAGCCCGAAGACGGAAACATCTATTCGCACACCTATCAAGAAAAAGCTAAAATAGAGTTGTCGGGTGACCCTGAATTTCTTAAAGCAACCGTGAATAAGGGTGAAAACTTAGTTTTCAAATATTATTTTCAGCAAGAAGCAGACCCACTTACCGCAGATTCTGGTTATGCAGAATCAATTGTATTTGAAGTATCGCCAGAACTTGACACTTTTTCGTATGCTAATGACGAGCTACTTCAGCAAAAAGTTTTTTTTGACCGCTTCTGTTTTTGCCCCCGAGAGGGAAGCATACCTTTAAATCAAGGCATAATCTCGGGCACTAAAATCGACGACTTTAATTGGTCGATAAAGATTGTTGTTTCCTTTGATGATTATGGCTATACCGAATCAAAGAATATAGACAACACCTTTGTGAACGAGATTACTTTTTCATTTTCCGATACCGGTGATTAGGGATATCAACACTTTGATATTCAAAGTTTTTCAAACCAACATTCACAATAAATAGGGCTTTAGTTAGTTAAATAAAAACTTGATATTCAGGTAACCTAACCAAACTAGTCCCTATGAAATTCCAAGTAAAATATCTGTTACCCTTTGTTTTAACTGCAATATTGAGCTCTTGCAGTACTTCAGAAGACGACAATACAATTGCTACAATTACCCCTGATTTATTCATACAAGTTCGGCTGATGCAGGATGTCATTACTCATGATAATGAAATCTATTCAATGGAGCTTACGAGATACTCAGAAGAAGATTCTTTGAAAGTCAATACCATGTATCTGAGAAAAATTGAATCTGATGGTTCATCGACTATACTCAACGGCTTATTGCATTATTTCAATTTCTCTTCTCAAGATATTGGCAGTTTCATTATAGACGACATGGGTAAACCTATTTGCGTTTCAGATGATACGAACATTATATACAGTTTTAATGAAGAACAGACCAGCGTCTATGAAAATGAAATAGCTTCATTGATACCTGATGAAGAGGCGAAATTTACCGCAATAACTCATTTTGATAGTGACTCGTTTTTGGCCTACGACTATGAGTCGCACACAATAAGGAGTTTTAATGGGAGCATCAGACCCACAGATTTAGTCATAGGCAACATCGGATTGAGTGCAATAAAAGATGGTAATGAGGAGGAAGCTGCTTTCAGATACGTTTCCAAGATGATTAAAGTAAGTAACATTATTTATTTTATTGATGACCACAAGTATATTAGAACCATTGAAAAAACAGGAACGGGAGTTCAAGTTTCAACTATAGCTGATACCAAAGGAGCTGGAGAAATAACAGATATTGCTTTTGACGAAGTCCACGATCAACTTATCGTTTCGGTTCACGGTAATGGTGCTCCAGAAGATTCTGTTGGTTTAATGGCCTTAAATCTGGAAACTAAAACCTTCAAACAATTAATCACAGGTACAATCAGCCTGGATGTAAGCAATACCGATTATGAACATTCCCCTACGGTGGGATGGGATCATTGGGGAAAAATCGACCACATTCAAATTATTGGTGATGACCTTTACTTCGAGCAACTTGATCGATTTATTAAAATTTCGGACTACCGTCTGAAGATTCAATAGTGTAATGCAATCATAAGTTAATTTACTAATTGAAGTACCCCTGACAACATCTGTCATTTGTCAAAATATCTTTGTATTAAGTTTAACCTTTAAATTGAAATACAATGACAAATGCAATCAGCTGGTTTGAAATTCCAGTTAAAAATTTTGAAAGAGCCAAATCATTCTACACAACCGTGTTAGATACCACAATCAAAGATACCCCGATGCCAGGAATGAAATATGGTATGTTTGCCTATGATGAAGACAATAATGGAGTTGGCGGGGGCATCGTTGAAATGGATGGCTATACACCTTCTAGTGAAGGCGTAGTTGTTTATCTTAATGGCGGAAACGATTTAAATGTACCGCTATCAAAGGTAGAATCAGCAGGCGGTTCTATAGTAATGCCAAAGACTGACATTGGGGAAAACGGATTCATGGCGCAAGTATTGGACACGGAAGGAAACAAAATAGCACTACATTCTTGGGGATAATCCCATTAAAACCAATAGGATAGCGAATCATTTCACGGTTCGCTATCTTTGTTTCTAATGACACAACTATCTCGGCTCATATCAATATTAACGCTCTTAAAATCGAAAAGGGTGCTGACTGCAACTGAATTGTCAGACAAGTTTGGGGTAAGCATACGTACGATTTACAGAGATATCCAAAAACTGATTGAAGCAGGAGTTCCTGTAGTTACTTTAGAAGGCAGAGGATATACACTTATGGATGGTTACACCGTCGCACCTGTTCAATTTACTGAAAAAGAAGCCAACGCCTTAATAACAGCACAACATTTGGTCAGCAAATCGAATGATACCTCTTTTGTTGTCGATTTTGGAGAAGCGCTGACCAAGATTAAATCCGTTTTCCGTTCATCAGTTTTGGAAAAAAGTGAAATGCTGAACAAGAAAATTCATGTATTTGGAAGACGTTCTGAAAATATTAGTAGTAATGCACTCTCCGAAATACAATTGGCAGCAACAAACTTCAACTATATTGAAATTAATTATCGAAAACTAGATAACTCTGCTCCTTCTTTTAGAAAAGTTGAGCCCTATATGCTCTTATATTCGGATAATAAATGGATTTTAATGGCCTGGTGTCACTTACGGGTTGATTATCGCGCTTTTAGAGTTGATCGAATTCTTCATTTTAAAATTCTGCCAGAAAAGTTCGAGGATCGTAAATTTGACCCAAAAGCCTACTATCGTTCAAATCCTTATAGTCATAAGAGGGGTAGTTAAAAGCGGGTTAACAGCAACAAAAGCACTCATTTTCCGTTATAAATAGGTAAAATTCAACCTATGCGGTATTTCATACTAGTACTTTCTATTTTATTCTCCATAGGAGCATGTGCTCAGCAGTCAACATTTAAATCTTGGCAAAAACAAGCAAAAAATGATATTCGAATGCTTCCTGAGTTTGGCAATACTGAAAAAACTGAAAAGGAACTTGCCGCTGATGCAAAGTTTGTGAACTCCATTGTGGAAAATGGAAAGTCGAAATCCGAAGGCGCACACGATATGATTCGAATTGGTTTTGACTATTTGTATAAAGGAGACTTAAAAACTGCTATGTATCGCTTTAATCAAGCCTATTTACTGAATCCAAAAAACTCTGGAATCTATTGGGGTTATGGAGCGGTTTACACAGCATTAGGTGCATACGACGAAGCAAGGAACGAATATACTGAAGGGCTAAAACTCGAACCTGAAAGCGCACCAATTTTAACCGACTACGCCACTACCTATTTGGGGGAGTATTATGATAAGGTTCGTTCAAATTACAAAAGCGCTCAAAAAAGTTTAAAATTGGCAAAAGAAAAGCTTTTAACTTCCTATGCCATTGATCCGGAGTACATTCATACTACCTATAAACTATCAATAGCGTATTTGAATAGTCAAGACTGTACAAATGCCAAAAAATATCTAAAAGAAACTAAAGCACTTGGCGGGCAACCCATTACCAAGGAATACCTAAGTGATTTCAATCTCCAATGCGGAGATTGTTCAGATGTCAAGACAGGAAGTTTTCAAATAGAAAGCCGTCAAAACGGAGTTACCAAAATAGTCCGTAATCAAGGCTATCAGATTGAAGAAAACGAAACTTTAGGGTACAAATTAAAACTTAGGGTAGATTGGCTTGACGAATGTACCTATACCCTAACTCCAGTGGCTAATTTGGCTAATCCTGAACAAAGAGATATTCCCAAAATGGTCTTGACCTGTCAGATTTTGGAAGTCAATGAAGGCCATTACATCCAAGTCTCAAGTTCTGATGATAACGATGGGCCTTTAACTTCTCAGGTAGAAATTGTTCAGTAAAATAACCTCGGGGCGAGCCCGCGAGGCATTAAAAGGAAAAGTTAACATTGATTTCGACGCAAGCGTTGGAGCATTTTAAATCTCGATTATCGAGTAAATTTATACAGAACTACAAACCAAATGACCAAACCAAAACTCCCTCTCTACATCGTATGCTGTATGATTGGCTTGTTTCTCTTCACCTCTTGTAAGGAAGAAAAGAATCCTTTAGCTGGAAAGTTGACAACTAGTTTTTGTGACAACATCCACAGGAACCATTCCATTAGTCTCTCAAAAGAACTGGAAGACATTTCCGAAGCAATGAAAACAAAGACTGGAGTCTACGTGCTCGAGGATGGTGGCGGCGCCATGATAACAAGAGCTTGGCTAACTGAATATGCAGAGCAAACCATTGACATTCAGTATTTTATTTTTTCGATGGATAACGTTGGGCTAATTGCCTGTGATTATCTAGTTCGAGCAGCTGATAGAGGAGTAAAAATAAGATTGCTTGTGGATGACATAATGGTAGATGCCGATATACAAGATATACTAACATTAGATTCCCATGAAAACATCACTATTAAGGTTTATAACCCCGGAGTAAATCTTGGTAAGAACATTTTCGATAAACTGGGCAAACTGACTACCGATTTTCGTTCATTCAATCAACGCATGCACAATAAAACCTTTGTTGTTGATGGAAAAATTGTTATTACTGGCGGAAGGAATATCGCTGATGAATATTTCGACTATGACCATGAATACAACTTTAGAGATAGGGATGTTTTGCTTCTAGGAAAAGAAACCCAAAAAGTAAACACCTCCTTTCTAAAATTCTGGAATAGCGACTTAAGCGTTGATGTTGTCAATTTGACAGAAGAGCTTCCTGATAATGTAACTGATGAAAATCGCTTTGATAAATTGCACGAGTATGCTTGTAATCCAGAAAATTTTTGGCCTCAAGTTCGCGAGAAAATTAAAAATTTACCAGCAGCTTTTCCCGCCATTAAAGAATCTGGATCCTTGGTTTGGGTAGATGATGTTGAATTTACTTCTGATGAACCGGGTAAGAATGATGGCAATAGTGGTCTTGGTGGAGGCGGAATTTCTACAAGCAAGCTAATCAGTTTAGTGAAGAATGCTAAAACATCAATTGAAATTCAAAGTCCATATTTGATTACTTCGGAATTGAGTCGAGAGCTGTTTCGAGAAGCAACTAATCGCGGCGTAAAAATCCGTATACTAACCAATAGCTTGGCTTCTACAGATAATCTAGAAGCTTTTAGCGGGTACCAAAAAGACCGTATAGCTTTGTTGGAAACCGGAGTCCGAATTTTTGAGTTCCGACCAGACGCTGCCGAGCGCAAAAGAATCATGACAGGTGAGTTACAGGCTTCGATTGACTACCAACCCATATTTGGCTTACATTCCAAAAGCATGGTTGTAGATGGCAAAACTACGGTAATTGGCACCTTCAATCTTGATCCAAGAAGTGCAAACCTCAATACAGAGTGCTTGGCTATTATTCATTCGGAAGAAATTACGGCTTCGGTTCTTGAGGGAATAGAAGAAGAATTCAAACCCGAAAATGCTTGGGAAACTACCTTAAAGTTCAATCCTGATTCAGAAGTTAGCAATGTAAAACGTGTTAAGACTTGGACGCGTAAAATACTTCCGAAAGATATTTTGTAAACCTCTTTAACATAGCAATTCCATTTTAATCTTTATTTTTCAGTAAGCAATACACGTAAAATGGAAACCACGGGCAACTATGCAGAAACTGCCATGCTAATTCGAAAACCAATTTCTGAGGTTTTCGATGCTTTTATAAATCCTGAAATCACAACGAAATTCTGGTTTACCAAAAGTTCCGGAAAATTGGAAAACGGAAAAACCATCGAATGGACTTGGGAAATGTTCGATCATACAGCTTCCGTTCATGTGATTTCAATAACTTCAAATGAAAACATTAGAATTCAATGGGGTGAAGATAAAGATGCAATAGCTGAATGGAGTTTTAAATCCATGGGGGCGGATAAAACCTTTGTCACCATCACCAACACCGGTCTTAAAGGGACAACCGATGAAATCATGGCACAGATTCGAGACGCTACTGGTGGCTTCACATGGGTACTTGCCGGTGCGAAAGCATACTTGGAACATAACATAGAATTGAAACTTATCGCTGATCGCTATCCTAAAGAAGAATAACGAATATGTCAAAATTAAAGCTTGATTTTTTAGACCATGTAGCTTTATACGTTGAGGATATAGAAGCCTCTGCCAAGTGGTATGAAAAAGTACTTGGTCTCAAAAAATACAAATTAGAGAAGTGGGGAGAATATCCTGTTTTCATGCTTTCAGGAAAAACAGGACTTGCCTTATTTCCTGCAGATTTGAATTTGGAAAAATTTCCAATAAACAGAAAGAGCATACGTATTGATCATTTTGCCTTTAATGTTACCAATGCAAATTTTAAGATTGCCCAAAAAAAGTATGATGCCTTGGGGCTAGACTATACGATTCAAGACCATTATTATTTCCATTCCATTTATACCAAAGATTTAGACGGTCATACTGTTGAACTTACTACCTTGATGATTGATGAAGATTCATTTTACCAACAATAACTTCCGAATGAAACTGAAAAGCATTCTTTTAATAGCTGTACTTAGCTTATCCATTAATGTATATGCACAAACTCCTGAACAGTCTTATTTCGAATGGACGGAAATGCCCTTTTCTAGTAAGGAACTAGGAGAACGGAGATCAAGATTAGTCCAAGACTTACGCAATTCGGGAAAATCAGGACTTGTATTGATTCCAGCCAAAGACGGGTTTTCATATGGCGAAACCTTTCGTCAGCTCGATGATTTTTATTATTTCTCAGGACTGGAATTGCCTAATAGCATTTTGGTTTTGGATACTGAGGAAAATTCAGCGGTAATATATACTCCTGAAGAAGACTTACGTTTTAAGAGTAATTCAAGACCCAATGATTTTCCTGGAAGACCCCTATTAAGTGATATTTCAATATCCAATCAATCGGGTTTGTCATTACGGAACATCTCTGAATTCCCTGTTTTAATGGTCCAAAAAGCATCTGAAGGAACAATTGTTTTCATTGACAACGGAAGGATTGGAGAAATTAGGTACGCCTCCCAAGACTATATTAGCTCCCCTACTCCCGAACAGGTTCTTTTAAAAGCTTTAGAAATCAAACACAGCGGTTTGCAGTTTGAAAACATGTATGAATCAGTCGCAAGGGTCCGAATGATAAAATCTTCCGCAGAAATAGAGATTATGCGAAAATCTACTTCGATTAATGTAGAAGGAATCAAAACGGCTGCTAAAACCATAAAAGAAGGAATCGATGAACGTTATTTAGAAGGTATCCTTGAAGGAAACTACAAAGTTAACGGAGCACATCGATTGGCTTTTGGGTCGATTATAAAATCCGGACCAAATTCGCTTTGGCCATGGCGAATTTTAGCAACACATTACAATCGCAGAAATCGTACTCTTGAAAATGGCGAGATGGTAGTTTTCGATGTGGGATGCGAGTATAGAAACTATGTAAGTGATGTGGGGAGAACATTTCCCGTTTCCGGAAAGTTCAGTAAAAGACAAAAAGAGATTCTTACCATGGAAGTTGGTATAGCGGACCAAATCATAGATTTCATAAAACCCGGAATCACCTTTGCCGATATCAAAGAATTCACAGATCGAATTATTCCGCGTGATGCAAAAAAATACATGCAAGTAGGATTGTTCTTCGGACATCACTTAGGACTGTCTACAGGTGACCCAAATCTTTCAGATGCGAAACTTCAACCGGGAATGATATTCACTGTGGAACCCTGGTATTACAACCACGATGAGCAAATTTCTGTTTTTACAGAAGATGTGATTTTAGTTACTGAAAGTGGTTGCGAAGTTCTTAGCAAAGACTTACCGCGAACGCCTGATGATTTGGAAAAATTGATGAAAGAATAAAGTTCTCCATATAAACAAACACCTAAACCCATAAAATTATGGACAAAGTACTACAAACCATGATTGGTAACATGCCTGAAAAAACAGGAAAATCGTTGGAGGAATGGAAAGCAATTCTGAAACAAAAAAACTTTGCCAAGCATGGCGAAGCAATGAAATTTTTAAAAGGCGAACATGGCGTTACACATGGCTTTGCCAATACGATTATTCATTTATCAAAAGAAAATACGCAAGACGCTAATGATTTGGTTACTGCCCAATATAAAGGAAAAGAAGACCTACTTCCTATTTACGAAAAATTGATTGCGGTGGTTTCCGATTTTGGCAAAGACGTGATAACAACTCCTAAAAAGACTAGTGTAAGTGTAATACGAAAAAAACAATTTGCACTTATTAAACCTGCTACCAAAACACGAATTGATTTGGGTTTAAAACTAAAAGATAAGCCGGTAACAAATCGCCTTGGAAATTCAGGTCCGTTTGGAACCATGTGTACACATCGTGTTCAACTCACCTCAACATCTGAAGTTGATAACGAACTTAAGATGTGGTTAAAAGAAGCCTATGAAAAGGCAAATTGAAAATAAATTTTATTAAAAACCAATATCTTACGGATTATCCGTTAAACCTATCAGACCAAAATTTAACAAGGAATCACCCTTCTTTACGCAAGACTTCCAAAGGTGGACTATTCAAAACACTTCTGCTATTTCCTAAACCTATCAGCAACACAAGGATAGTAATTCCGGGAAGTAAAACTGCAAAAGGCACCCAAGAGGGAACAAAAGGAGAGTCGAAAACCACCCATGCAAGTAGTTGGGCACTAACTAGTGATAAAAGAATGCCAATACCACTACCTAAAATTCCTAGGTATAAATATTCCAAAGCAGTAATTTTTAGTATCTGATTGCTCTTTGCTCCTAGTGTTCTGAGCAGCACACTTTCTTTAATACGTTGGTATTTACTTGTTCGTACAGAACCTATAAGCACAATAATTCCTGTTAGGATACTAAAGAATGCCATAAAGTTAATTACCCAAGAAATCTTATCAAGAATGCCTTGGAGAAGTGTCAAAACCTGGCGTAAATCGATTACGGAAACATTTGGAAACTTACTTACCAATTCTCTTTGTAACTGAGCCGATGTTTTTTCGTCTGGTGCTTTTGTGGTAATTACATGAAATTGAGGAGCCTCCTCAAGTACACCTTCAGGAAACACAACAGAAAAGTTCAATTGCATACGACCCCAATCAACGGTTCTAATACTTCCTACTGTAGTTTCCATCAAAACCCCTTGTACGTTAAAAACTATCGTATCACCAATAACTACCTGTGCATCACTCGCAATATTATCCGACAGGGAAATAGGAATGGGTCCATTCTCAGGAACGTCGTTTTTGAAATTCCCAGAAGCCAATTTCTCGGAAGCAATTAGGGAGTCCCTATAGGTCACCCGAAACTCATGATTGAGAATCCACTTTTTCATGGTCAAAGTCGTATCCAATCGCAAATCATTAACAGGAACTCCTTTGATACTATTCATCCGCATGGTAATAATCGGAATATTATCAATAATCGGTAATCCCTTAGGTGCAATTGTTTTTGCAACACCGTCCTTCTGGTTCGTTTGTATGTCCAACAAAATGATATTGGGGTTCTTCATATTGGCTTCCAACGTTGCTTTTGCCAATAAAATATCTTTGGTAAAATATAATGTACTTATCAAAAACGAACCTACACCAATGGCTAATATCAAAACCATGGTTTGGTTGTTTGGCCGAAAAAGATTTAAAAGACTCGTTCGGGCTGTGAATCCCCATGAAGTGGGAAAATATTTTTTTATTGCCCTCATGAACAAAGTCGCAACACCAGCTAAAATGGAAAAGGTTACCACAATGGCAAATACAAAAGCCATGGCATAGCGGCTATCTTTAAGAAGCCACAGTGAAAAGAAATAGATAAATGCCATGATTCCCAACAAAACAAAAACCCCAGCTCTTTGCAGCTGCACAGGATTTCCTTCTTGAACGCGCAGCACCTCTAACGGAGATACATACCAAGTAGATAAAAGAGGTAGTAAAGCAAACAAAACCGACATGAAAATACCTAATAACAAGCCCATAACCATGGGCTGTAAAGATGTAGTAATCTCTACACTAAAAGGGAGAAATTCTTGTAAAAGCAAGGGGAAGGCTTGTTGAAGCCCTATCCCTAAGAGTGTTCCGACAATCCCTCCTAATAATCCCAATCCGGTAATTTGCACAAGGTATATCAGGAAGGTTTGTCTTCGGGTAGCACCCATGCATTTGAGAACGGCAATGCCACGTAGCTTTTCCTTTATATAGATATGTACCGAACTGGCAATGCCTACACAGCCCAAAAGAAGAGCAATAAAAGCCACTAAATTCAAGAACTTTGCAAAATTCTCATAACGTCTGCCGAGGCGCTGACTTACAGACATATGAGAATCAAAATCTGCATTTTCAGCATCCAAAATGGGGTCAAGCTCCTCATCCAAAGCCTCAACATCATAGCCTGGTTCAGCTTTAAAATAATAGTTGTATTTATATCGACTTCCAGTTTGTAACAGTCCTGTGTTCTTGATAAATCCAAAAGGCAAAATTATTGGAGGAGCGACTGTTGTTGAAATGGCATTGCTTCCTGGGGCTGAAACAACAGAACCAATAATAGGAAATGTCAATTCCCCCACTTTCACACTATCACCAGTTTTTAACTTGTATTGCAACATCAGAGTAGCATCTACTAGAGCTCCATTCTTAATTTGGTAATCATCTGATGCCGTTACTGGAACTGTTTCTAGTTCTCCGTACAAAGGAAATCCCCCTTCAATACCACGAACTTGAACCAATTTAGTTGCGCCACTTTTTGGAAAAGCCGCCATGGATGCAAAACTGACCTCTCTCCCACCAGCACCTAACGAATCTATTATCTTCTGCACTTTCTCCGTCGGAAGCTGATTACTGTCTATAATATAGTCCGCTCCCATCAATTCTTTTGACTGAAGGGCAATATTGTCTTTAAGGTTTTGGCTAAAGGACTGTATGGAGACAACTGCGGCAATACCCAAAATAATGGAGGCCATAAATAGCAACAAACGCTTTCCGCTAGCCTTACCATCGCGCCATGCCATTTTTAAAATCCAGCTAAAACTAGCTTTTGAAACTATCGGACGGTCGCTCACGATACGGTTGTAGTTTCGTTGGTTAGTATCTTCCCGCCTTTTAAACGCAATATATGTTGGGTTCGTTTGGCTAAATCCAAATCATGGGTAACAATGACCAAAGTTGTTCCAGCCTCTTTATTCAATTCGAAAAGAAGTTGTATTACTTTTTCACCAGTATCCTCATCTAAATTTCCGGTAGGCTCATCTGCAAAAAGTAAAGAAGGCTTGTTCGAAAACGCTCTTGCTAAGGCCACACGTTGTTGCTCTCCTCCTGAAAGCTGCGAAGGGTAATGATGGGTGCGTTCGCCCAATCCAACTTTCTGCAAAAGTTCTTTGGCAACGGCAGACGCATTTTTTTTTCCTTGTAATTCAAGCGGAACACTCACATTCTCTAGTGCCGTTAGTGTTGGAAGTAGTTGAAAATCTTGAAAAATAAAACCGATATTTTTATTCCGTAAAAGAGCCCTTTCATCTTCGTTAAGAGTGTCCAAAACGGTACCGCAAAGTTCTACGCTTCCTGTATCGGCATTATCTAGACCTGCGCAAAGACCAAGTAAAGTTGTTTTGCCACTACCTGATGGACCAACAATAGAAAAGGTTGCACCAGCCTCAACATCAAATGAAATGTCATCTAATACGGTCAATCGTTTCGAACCACTCGTATAGGTCTTCCCCAAGTTGCGAACGTTTAATATCTTTGTCATAATTCTCAGTTTCCGATAGCAAATTGCAAAATAAGGAAATGATTCTGATAAATAGACCTTACCGTTATGCGCATCTTCTTAAAATTTAGTTATTTTTTTGTTTTTCTAGGGATGATTTCCTGCGGGAATTCCACCTCAAAAAAAACAGAGGAGCAATCACCTAATGAACTTAAAGCTAAAACCGAAATTGAAAATGAAATTTCGGAAATATCAAGCGAAAAAACGATTTTGTTCTTCGGAAACAGTTTAACGGCTGGATATGGTTTAGACACTAAAGAATCTTTCCCCTCATTAATTCAAGATAGATTGGATTCTTTAGAGCTAAAATACACAGTTATCAACGCGGGACTCAGCGGAGAAACGACAGCCGGGGGTAAAAACCGCTTGAGTTGGGTCTTAAAGCAGAAGGTTGACATTTTTGTTTTGGAACTAGGAGCGAATGATGGTTTAAGAGGAATTCCTTTGGATGAAACCAGAAACAATCTTCAAACAATTATTGATGCTGTTCGTGAAAAGAATTCGGAAACCAAAATTATATTGGCCGGAATGCAAATTCCGCCAAACATGGGACAAGAATACACAAAAGAGTTCAGGACCATTTTTCCTGATTTAGCAAAAAAAAATAATTTACAATTGATTCCCTTTTTATTAGATGGTGTTGCCGGAAATCCGGATTTAAATTTACCTGATGGAATTCATCCTACTGCTGAGGGACAGAAAATTGTAAGAGAAAATGTTTGGGTCATTCTTGAAGGATTGCTTTGAGCTAATTATCATTAAGCCATTTTAGCTTTATTTCTTTTTGTAGTGAATTTCAAAGCCTTTTTTATTCTAGAGTTTTTGAACTTGTACAAACGCGCAACTTCAGTATTCTTTTCTGAAACAACTTCTTTAGTTTGAGTAGTCGTAACAATACCCATCTCGATTGTTTCTACTTTAACTTCTTCTTTAGTGTCAACAACAGAAGATTGAGCTTGAGCAGCGACTCCGATAAAAAGAACAAATAATATAGTAAGTATTGATTTCATGTCTTGCGATTTGTTATTAGTATAACTAGCGCATGTGCATTTTGAGGGGTCTTGATTCGTCGAAAAACCTTATATTTTCGGTATGTAGCGAAACTTAGGACAAAATGTAAAAAAGGCTCGACGAAGGGAAGGGTTTTCATTTTCACTTCACCGAAAGGACGTGTTTTTTATCGAGATAAAATCCTTAGAAATTGAGGAGAAGCTTCGGGTCTGGGCAGTTTTGAGTGTAGAATTCCAATTTATCTTCGGAACAAACTCCAGGGTAATCACCATTCATTCCCTCCATATCAATGATAATTTGAAAATGTAGATGAGGAGCATAGTTCACATTGATATCTGGGGTACCCAAAGTTCCCAAAACACTTCCTTTTTCGAATTCTTGACCAATTCTAATACTCTCTATTGATTCTAAAGATAGGTGACCATAAAGGGTATGGAACCTGAATCCTTCTAGTTCATGTTGTAGAATTATTGTCGGACCATAGTCTCCAATTGCACTATTATTTTGAAAGCTGTGAATCTTTCCCTTTAAAGGTGCTATTACTTTTGTTCCAGCGGTAGTCCAAAAATCAATGCCTAAGTGTATATTTCTGAAAATCTCTTGCTTTGAAAAGCTTGATTTATCACTATATAGATTTCGTCTTTCCAAATACCCTCCATAGGCAACCTTTGAATTATGCTTTTCAAGCTGACTATCAATATACTGTTGACAAGTCTTAGGGTCGGTAATTTCAATCAAATCTAAATCAGAGTTAAAAACACTCAAATCCAAAGGGCAAAATGAATCTAAGGAAATCAGCTCATCCAAAGGAGAAATAGTGTCTTCCCTTTTGTTTAAATGTTCTTTAAACCTAGAAATCATACACTTTATCTATATTTCAAAGTTGACAATAAATGTAGGGTTTTATCAATGTCAATTGTTAAAAAAAGAAATGCCGTTTATCTATAACGATTGATTATAACCTAATTTAGTATTAACTTTAAATTATTAAAAGACTTTAAAAGAAGTCAAAATGTCTTAAATCAAAAAGAGCAGTTAATCGAGAATCTTTCTAATTTCTTGTCGACACTAGTGGTTTTAAATAGATTGTGACTTAATTAAGTTTGAAAAAGAAAATAAATTAAACCCAAAACTACACTATTATGAAAAGAATTGTTTTTTCAAAAATGAAATTACTGGTTTTGCTTTTTTCCCTAGCTATCATTTCTGTTTCATGCGGAAGTGATGACCCGGACCCTATTGTTGAAGTTGATGCTGATGCTGACGGCGACGGAGTTCCTGATAAAGATGATACTTGCCCTAATGAGGCTGGTCTTGCTGCCCTAGCAGGTTGCCCGGATGGCGACGCTGATGGGATTGCTGATAAAGACGATACTTGCCCTAATGAAGCTGGTCTTGCCGACCTAGCAGGTTGTCCAGATGCAGATGGTGACGGGGTTTCTGATTCAGATGACTCTTGCCCTAATGAAGCTGGTGTTGCGGAGTTAGATGGCTGCCCAGATGCAGACGGTGATGGCATTACTGACGCAGATGACACTTGCCCAAATGAAGCAGGCATTCCTTTTCTTGATGGTTGTCCCGCCGATCCAGATGCAGAAGAATCTACTACACCTGTTGGTCCGACTATATTAAGATTCAATGCAGGAGGAGGAGAAGTAACCATAGGGGGTCTTACATTCTTAGAAGATCAATATTTTGTTGGTAATACTGAGGCTTATACAAATTCTAATGTCACTGAGATAGCAAACACCGATCTTGATGAAATCTACCTTACCGAACGTGTTTCTCTATCAACCGGTATACCAAGACCCTTTTCTTATGTAATACCAATTGAAAATGGAACATACACTGTTAAGTTATATTTCGCTGAAATCTTTTGGGGTGCACCAAACGATGAAATGTTAGATGGTGGAGCTAATAGTAGAATTTTTGATATGAAACTAGAGGAACAGGCCATTCTTAATTCTTTCGATATTTTTAAACAAGCCGGAGGCGCTGCAATGGCAATCACAAGGATGTATGATATTGAAGTTACCGATGGTGTTTTAAATATTGATTTTATAGAAGCTGTAGACCGACCTAAAGTGTCAGCAATCGAAATTTTTGGTAACGGTACTATTAACCCTTAGCAATTAGAGCTGCTTTTGTAGTGGCTTCCATGTAAATAAAAAAACCTCGCCCTACCGCGAGGTTTTTTCATGTTGATATGCCTATATGTTAACACTTTTTAACCCTTGAAAACGTAAGGAGTTTGTAAATTGAGCAACAAATCATGAAATTGAAAAGTATGAATACTTTAAAAACAAGCCTTTTAGCACTAGTATTATTAGTATCCACAAGTTGTCAGTCCAATGAAAAGAAGGAAAAAACAGAAGCGAGAAAAGAAACCAAAAAAGAAATCGCCAAACTTTCTCAAGAAGATTTGAGCAAATACGAAACTGCCTATTTTGCAAGTGGTTGTTTCTGGTGTGTGGAAGCAATTTTTGAAAGTGTAAAAGGAGTTAAAGAAGCTGTTTCAGGCTATGCCGGTGGCACAGAAGATAATCCAACATACCAACAAGTAGGTGCGGGACTAACAAGCCATGCAGAAGCTGTAGAAGTATATTACGATCCAAAAGTGATTTCCTTTACTGCATTGGTTCAAGTCTTTTTTGGTTCACATGACCCAACTACTTTAAACAGACAAGGACCCGATAGAGGACCTCAATATAGATCAGTTGCTTTCTACAAAAATGAAGAGGAAAAGAAAATTATTGAAGCTTATATTGGAGCTTTGAAAGAACAAAATGTATATGATGGTGACCCCATTACAACTGAGGTAACCGCCTTTGGAAAATTCTGGATAGCTGAAGACTACCATCAGGACTATGAAAAAAAGCATCCTAATAACTCTTACATCACCAATGTTTCAATTCCAAGATTAAATCGATTTAAGGCAAATTTTGGTGACTTTTTAAAGGAAGATGCTCATTAATATTACGTGACATAATAGTATTAAAGCGGCTAATTAGTCTCTTTTTTTCTTACCATTTGGCCTATTCTATTTATATTTATCGTATTAAAATCTGTCAAAAACGTAAGAAATTACTATCTTAGAGTTGCAAATCCCCAAATTTGTAACCTATGAAGCTAATTGTCCCACTCTGTCTATCCCTTATATTTCATTCTTGTTATCCCGAGTCTCACAAGAAAGAAGATATTCAAATCATTGAAGTACAGAAAGTGACCAAAAGTCCGGATATAGATGGTAAGGGCAATGAAAACTCTTGGAACATGACTCCCTGGCATCCTCTGGATCAAAATTGGCTAGGAAAGCCCTATGAGCACGATGACTTTAATGGTCGCTACAAATTGAGCTGGGACGAGAACAAGCTTTACTTACTTGTAGAAATCGTTGATGACTCCTTATACGACCGTGTCAAAGACCCTTTAAAACTCTGGTGGAATGATGACTCAATTCAAGTTTTCATAGATGAGGATAATTCCGGAGGCTTGCACCAGCAGAGTCATAATGCTTTTGGTTATCATATTGCTCTAGACGGGAACGTGGTAGATTTATCTCCGAGTAAAGAACCAATGCTATATAATGAGCACATTCTTTCAAAAAGAACCTTCGAGGGTAATCTTAGCACATGGGAAATGGCAATAACAATTTACGATGATAGCTATACAGATGGAAATAAAAATGGAGCAACTATTCTCAAAGCTGATAAAAAATTTGGTTTTGCCCTAGCCTATTGTGACAATGATGGTAGTACAGAACGAGAAAATTATATAGGTTCGGTGTTTGTGCCAGGAGAGGATAAGAATCAGGCTTGGATAAATGCAGATATTTTTGGGACGCTCGTACTCAGAGAATGACTATTCTAAAACTACTTCACTATACTTGGAGTTAATACTAATTGAACTACCAGAATCCTTGTTCTTAAAATAACCCCGGTGAATCGTATTGTTATGGTTTTTCGTTCGATCTAAAGTTATGCTCGAAGGAGAAGACAATTTTGAAGATGTTCCGTTTACATAGATTGTAAACGGAACATTCGGTGTTTTAAAGTTCAACTCCGCATTTTGCAAAGTGATGTCAATATCCTTAAAATTATTGGCAACCGATTTGATTTCTAATGGGCCAAAATCATTTTGAATAAAAGCTCCATTCACGACACGATCAATAATTACATTGGATGAAGTAGAATTCAGCCTCAAATCAAATACTTCTTCCAAAGCGACATTTTCCGAATACTTCGTTTGCAGTTGTCCGTAATACCATGTTTTAACATTTATAGGGGTGTAAGAAGCATCTATCTTAGTTCCAACTCCGTCAATCCTGGCCGCCCAAAGGCTCGAATGTGAAAGTATTGCATTTAAATTCATTGTATTACCTGCCAATTTAACTTCACCATGCCGAACATTCATTTTGATTTTCATTCCCTTTGGCATTTTCACCTTAATAGTCTTCTTGACTTTATAGTTTTTATGCAATCCGTTGGAGGAGCTATAAAAAATACTAGGTCTCCCATGGAAATATGTATTTACACTATCTCCATTGATAATAATAACTCGCGATGAATCATTGGCAAAGCGACCATAAGTTCTTCGTTCCAATAGATGCGCCCTTCTTTCATTTTGCGCCTCCCTACGCTTTTCTCTAGCCTTAGCCATTTTTTCTTGAAGTTCTGCGCGTTTCTTATTTCTTTTTTCCGTCATCTCCTCTCTTTTTTTCATCATTTCAGCACGCTTCTTCTCCATTTTTACTTGCTTCTCCTCCATACGCTTTGCCCATTCCTCCAATTCCTTAACATGCTCTTCATCATAGTTTTCATCAAATTCTTTCTTCCACTGCTTTAGATACTTATCACCATCCTTTTTAAAGGCCTTATGGTCAAACTCGGCCATGGGTGGAATCGGTGGCATCGGCATATTACTCAACTCCCCAAAATCGAAATCAAAAGTATATGCATGTACTTCAGGAAACTCAGGCATCTCAATATGGAAGTTTTGTGAATCTCCGAGCGTATTTGACCAAAGAGAATTATTTTCCTTCCCTGTAGAAATCGTAACCTTTTTACTGTTTCCTAAAATTTCAAAACCTGAATTTTCAAAATATGTCTTTGCTTCTTCATCAGTAGCGTCTTCAAGCTCAATAATAGCTTCAATTCCCACTTCATTTTTGCTCCAGGTTTCGAACTCAATATCTGCATGACTGGTATTTATATCGAGTATGGCATCCGTAGAAACATTAAAAGTTTCGTTAAAGGTTTTGGTCTGCTTTTGCCCGTATGCTCCAGTGGCGATGAAGCACAGGAGCATTGTGAGCACTTTAAATGGTGTTTGTCTCAACTTGTTCATTTTTTGATGTATTTAAATCGTTCAACTTCTTTTTTAACTTCTGTAATAATTGCAATCGTAATTGTAAATTTTGAATTAATGCGGATATGGTCTGGTCATTAGGACCCATCTGATTTAACTCTTTATTCAGTCCTTGATACTCGTTATCCAGATTTTCCAGTTGATTCATAAAACTTTCCACAAGGGCCTTATTATCTTGAGAAACTTCCAGTTTTGATAATTCCAGATTTATATTCGCCACATAGTAGTTTTCAACCTTTTTTAAATCGGGAGATAAATCACCTAAAGAGATTCTTTTCTGTTCTTCTGCCTCTCCACCTCTATTTACAATGGTTTCTTTAATAGGATCTTCAGTGTACTTTTTGAATCCGAAATACCCTGTGGTAATTAATAATAAAACCGCAGCAGCAATTTTGAACAAATAGAGATAGGATTTCTTCTCCTTAGGTAGTTCGTCTTCCAACCGTTCCAAAAAACGCTCCTGGTGACCTTCCTTAATCCTAGGCTTTTGTTCTTCCCTTTCTTTTTTGAATAATTCTCTAAGATCCTGAGACATATCTTTTATCTTTTAATAGTTCTTTCAAAAATCCTTTTCCCCTTAATAATCTAGTTCTGCATGCCGATTCGGAAATATTCAATACCTGAGAAATCTCGCTATGGTCAAAACCTTCCATCAAAAACATCATCACCACATATCTATACTTATCTGGCAAACTTTCAATGGCCTGTTTTACTTCATCAAGCGATATACCATCCGCTATTGACCAATTCTCATCCGCCTCTACATGCATATACCCTTCATCTAACTCAACTAATTTCTGTTGTTTTGTTTTTAAGAAATCGATACTCTTATTGATAACAATCCGTTTTAGCCAAGCTCCAAAAGTGACATCGCCTTTAAACTGTTCTATCTTTTGGAATGCCTTTATAAAAGCTTCTTGTATCACATCTTCCGCATCATCAGCATTTTTCAGAAACCTCATCGCGACGCAAAACATGCCGTCACAATACTGTTTATAAAGCTTTAATTGTGCTCTGCGGTTATTCGCTTTGCATTCCTCTACGATATCAATTTGAAACATTAGGCAGTTTCGTTGTTGGTTTTGATGATGAATTCCCTTTAAGGACGAAAGAAAAAATTGGATGTTGCAAAAAACAAGTAATTTTATAAAATAAGTAGTTGTTCAAAACATCGATTTGAGTGAAACTTACGTATTTGATTCAAAATCCATCCCCAAATAATTATTAAAATTATATGAAGCAAGTTACCATCAGCACACCCTTTATCACCTTAATCGTGCTTGATTACGGAGCAATTATTCAAAAGCTACTGGTAAAAGATAAAGATGGCGAATCTATCAACGTGGTTGTAGGTTTCAACTCTCCTGCTAAATATTTAGAGGACAATAAATTTTTAGGTGCTTGTATTGGAAGATATGCCGGTCGTATCTCAAACGGGAAATTTGAACTAGAACGTGAAACCTATGATCTGTACCAAAAAGACGGTGTTCATCTCCACGGAGGAAAAGAAGGTTTCGGTAAAAAATACTGGACCATAGAAGAAGTGCATAAAGGGCGACAGCCTTTTGTGAAATTATCATACCTCAGCAAGCACTTAGAAGAAGGTTACCCAGGCAATTTGAAAGTCTATGTTACCTATAAACTAATCAATAACCACTTGCATATCATTCATGAAGCAAGCACTGACCTCACCACGGTAATCAATTTGACCAATCATTCTTATTTTCGGTTAGATGATGCGAGTCAAATAGATGATTATAACCTCCAATTGAATTGTTCGCAAATGATGGAGACTTATGCCAACTTATTACCTACTGGCGAAATAGTTCCTGTAAAAGAGACTTCTTTTGATTTTTTGAATGAAAAGAAAATTGGAAGTATACGATTAGATACGCCCTTTATAATTGACCCCAAATCAAAAGTGACAGGAAAGGTTTCTTCTGACAAAACTGGGATTTCAATGGAGGTCAGTACAAATCAGCCCGCACTAATATGCTATAATCCTCCAGAATTTCCAGCCATCTGCTTTGAAACCCAAAACTATCCTGATGCACCAAATCATAAAAACTTTCCTAGTAGTAGACTTCGCCCTGGGGAAATCTATAAGAATGATTCCAAATTCGTTTTTGATCTTTTATAGATTAGGTCCTTCTCAAAATTGTTGAAATAACTGCCGATTTAGTAACTTAGACCAACCCAATAAATATAATAGACATGAGACTAAAAAAATGGCTTATCGGCTTGCTGATTACCTTCGGCGCTTTGTTTTTGATTTTTAAATTTATCGCATGGCCGTACATGCAAGGAGAAACTAAAAAAATCAGTCCGCAAAAAGTGGCTACTTATACACAGAATGGAATGGATTTATCGGTTTCTTATTCAAGTCCCTTTAAAAAAGGTAGAGTGATTTTCGGGGAACTGGTTCCTTATGATGCCGTTTGGAGAACCGGAGCAAACGAACCTACTACCTTTACTACCAAAACGTCCGTCAAAATCATAGATAAAGATTTACCTGCTGGAACGTACGCTATATGGACAATACCTGGAAAAGATAGCTGGTCTGTTATTTTCAATAGTGAGGTACCTGAATGGGGTGTTACCCTGCTGAGTGGTGGTAAGGAAACTACAAGAGATCCAGATACCGATGTAGTACAAGTCGAAGTCCCATCAAATTCCCTTTCTGCAGAACGAGAAAATTTTACGATTTCTTTTGATCAAGGAAACCCAGTAAACCTTTCTCTATCATGGGACGAAACTATTGTTCAAGTTCCTATTAATAATTAAGATTGGCGTCACAAAATAAAACAACTCCAGCTAGAATTTCCAAAATTCAAGATAGCCGAAAAATTATTCCTTCGGCGGAAGAATTAACTTCCGGAATTCTAAATGGTGATAAAACGTCCTTGGCTCGCGCTATCACTTTGGTAGAAAGTGCCAAAAAAGAAAGCCTTGAAAAGGCGAATACCATCATTGAGAAATGTTTGGCAAAAAAGACCGATAGTATTCGTATCGGTATTACTGGAGTTCCAGGAGTTGGCAAGAGTACGTTTATAGAATCCTTCGGAAAAAAATTGACATCCCTTGGTAAAAATGTAGCCGTTCTGGCCATAGATCCTACAAGTACGCAAACCAAAGGAAGTATTTTGGGGGACAAGACTAGAATGCAAGAATTGGTAAAAGATGAAAATGCGTTTATTCGCCCCTCCCCTTCCGGAATATCATTAGGCGGGGTCACCCGCAAAACCAGAGAAACCATTATTCTTTGTGAAGCAGCTGGCTACAATATCATTCTCGTCGAAACGGTTGGAGTAGGTCAAAGCGAAACCGCAGTGCATAGCATGGTGGATTTCTTTTTGTTATTGAAACTTCCGGGAGCCGGAGATGAGCTACAAGGAATCAAACGTGGAATTATCGAAATGGCTGATGCTATTGTAATTAATAAAGCAGATGGTGATAATTTGAAGCGAGCTCGAAGTGCTTCCGTTGAATTTTCTAGGGCTTTGCATTTATATCCTCCTAAAGAAAACGGATGGATGCCAAAAGTACTTAGTTGTTCCGCACTGGAAAACACTGGACTTGATGAAATCTGGGAGATGATTTTAAAATACATCTCAGAAAACAAAGCAGCAAACTTTTTCACTTCCAAACGGCAAAAACAAAACAAAAATTGGTTGTTACAGACTCTTGATGACCAACTCAAACAGCACTTCTATCAAGATAAAAAGGTGGTTAAAGCGCTTGAGAAGCTGATAGATGATGTTATAAACAATAGGATTTCCCCATTTCGCGCCGCAGAAAAACTACTGCGAGCACATCATAAATGAAATCCCTAAATTTGCGCCAGCAACACCTAGTCAATGAACGTAATTACTGATTCCTTACTTTCCATAGTAGTCCCTTTTTATAACGAGCAAGACAACGCGGTTCTATTAACCGAAAAGATTCATGAAAGCTTGACCGGTTATAACTATGAAATCATCTATGTAGATGATTTTTCCACAGATAGTACCCGCAAGGTTGTCAAAGGAATGAATGATAGTAAGGTCCATTTGATTGAGCTTAAAAAGAACTACGGACAAAGTTTGGCGCTAGCCGCAGGAATCGACCACGCAAAGGGCGAGTATATTATAACCATGGATGGGGATTTACAGAATGACCCTAGCGATATTCCCGAAATGTTGAGCTATGCGGTTCAGGAAGAATATGATGTTGTAACAGGAATCCGTCAGAAACGGAAGGATTCCCTAGTCAAAAAAATCCCCTCTAAAATCGCCAACTTTTTGGTGAGAAGGGTCACAAAATTGGATATCAAAGACAACGGCTGCGCACTCAAAGTTTTTACCAAAGACATCGCCAAAGAATTGAATCTATATGGAGAAATGCACCGTTTTATCACTTTACTTGCTCATCTTGAGGGCGCCCAGATAAAACAAGTCCCTGTAAAACATCATGCAAGACATGCAGGCGTGTCAAAATACGGATTGGAAAGAGTATTCAAAGTAGTTGCGGATATGATGCTTCTGCTTTTCATACGGAAGTATTTTCAGCGTCCCATCCACCTCTTCGGGATTTTTGGAGTTCTATTAATTATTTTAGGCGGACTAATCAATGTTTATCTTTTAATTGTAAAGTTCGGTTTTGGAGAAGATATAGGAACTCGACCATTACTAATTTTCGGATTGATGTTTATCCTGGCCGGAATCCAATTATTTACAATAGGCATTGTCATGGAACTTTTGATTCGAACCTATTACGAATCACAGCAGAAGCGGCCTTATAGAATCAAAAAAATAACAGTAGGTGGCGAATCTGCGTAAGAAAGGTTTAACCGCGCTAAAGATTCTAATAAGTGCGGCGCTTATCTATTTTATATTTACCAAACTAAACGTAACTGAGGTTTTCGAAACGGTGCGGAAAGCAAATCCAATGTTTTTGGTGTTGGCTTTGCTTTTTTTCGTTGTTTCTAAAGGCATAGCTGCCTTCCGTCTCAATGGTTACTTTCATGAATTAAAAGTGTTCTTGACACACAAAAGCAACTTGAAACTCTATCTTTTGGGCATGTTTTACAACCTCTTTCTCCCAGGAGGAATTGGTGGCGATGCTTACAAAGGTTATGTTATCAAAAAGAAATTTGAAGTTGAAACCAAGAAAGTAGTTTCGGTTTTAGTTCTTGACCGATTAAGTGGTCTTCTTTTATTGTTTATTTATGCATGTGGATTGGCATTGTTTCTCAATAACAGTCAACTCGAAAATTATTATATTCTAATTGGGCTTGCAATTCCTTTGAGTGTAATTGTTTTTTATTTTTTGAATAAAAAATTCTTCGGATATGTGCTGCCGGTTTTTTGGAAATCAGTTGGCTATTCGGCCTTAGTACAATTCGCACAATTGGTATGCGTGTTCTTTATCCTAAAATCATTAGGAATTGAAGCCAATACCATGGCTTATCTAGTCATTTTCTTGATATCATCTATAGTTTTGATACTGCCCGTGACCATTGGCCCGGTGGGCAGCAGGGAAGTTGTCTTTTACTACGGAGCCGTATTGCTCGGGTTGGATGATACTACTTCAGTAGCCATAAGTATGACTTTCCTTTTCATTACAGCTATAGTATCTCTTTTTGGCGTTATTTATCATATCAAAAAGATAACACTAGATACACTTAGGATTTCATAAAACTCTTTAGTCTGTAACAAGACCACTATTAACTCGTCTTGAGTAAAAACAGGTTAAATTATGGAGCTAAGAAAATTACTCAAAATAGGTGGCATATGTGCAATTCTTGAGGCTTTCATTTACATTTCCGCTTTCCTTGTTTATGGCGGTGTTTTAGTCTACCCAAATGCAGATGCCAACGAAATAGAGAAATTAAGCTTCCTTTCCGATAATTACCTAACGCTTTCCGTTTTAAATTTTGTAAGCTATGTCTTGTTCGGAATTTTATTGGCCGTCGTCGTTCTCACAATTCATCAAAAGTTGAAAATCTATGCGCCAGTATTTTCAAGCTTAGCTTCCGTTTTTGGATTCATTTGGGTGGGGTTGGTTATTGCCAGTGGAATGATCGCAAACATAGGTTTAAACTCTGTAATTGAAATCGGAAATAAAGAACCTGAAAACGCAATGTTAATCTGGTCTAGTGTAACAATAATTACAGAAGGACTTGGAGGTGGAAACGAAATTGTCGGCGGAGTTTGGGTGCTGTTCCTAAGTCTAATTGCTCTGAAGGGACAAATTTTTAATAAGCCATTAAATGCTCTTGGTATTTTAGTTGGAATAGCTGGAATTCTTACCATTTATCCGTTGGACATTTTCACGGAAGTCTTTGGTATTAGCCAAATTATTTGGTTCATATGGATTGGTATTCTTTTAGTTCGACAGCCTTTATTATCCAAGGCAAAATAAACGTCCTTTCTCTTAGTAGATATGAATCAAATGTCTTTTGTTTAAGACCTTCTTTCTAGTAGCAGGATCTAAAAACTTGGTTTGCAATCTTGTAATTCTGAACTGGTCCTCAGTAAATTGTCTGTCCCAATCAAAACCCATATTTTGAAGTTCCTTTAATTGCAGATCATCGACATACACCCAGACATTCTTTTTATTGCTAAGTTCACCGATTGAAGTAATCTTCAAAGGTTTCTTATTATAAAAGTCCAATGCCCATGTGTGATGTGTGGATACTTTGTAAATACTATCAACAGGAATGTTATTTTCAGCTACAGTTTCTGCCATTGAAGAACCTGCTTGGTATTCAAGTAAGGAAGGATAGAAATGTGTGTTCAAAACGGCATTCAATAATAAGGAACTGCAAATTGAAATCGTGATAATCCGCAGATAATATTCTTCGCGTTTTAAAGAGTAATAAATGATTATCGCAAAAGCACTCCCGAGTAAAATATAGGGATAGTTACTTTCAAATTTAAAGACGTAAAAACATATCAACACTGAGGCTATAAAAACTAGACAAAGAATAAAATACTGAACTCCAAGAAGCGCTTTTATCGTTTTTCTTTTAGTGTATTTATAAAGACTATACAAGTACGATGCAGTCAATATAGAAAACAAGGGAATCGTAATGTTTAAATAGTGTGGTAATTTGAACTGGGCAAAACTGATGATAATAAAAATCAGGGTAATCCCTCCAAAGGTCAAAAATTCATACTTCGGGTTATACTTGAATTTTAGATTGTAAAGCGTTTTCAATCTGCAGAGATATGCACAGATTCCTAGAATCGTCCACGGTAAGAACACCCAAAGAAATGTGTGAAAAAAGAAAAAGTAGTCGCTGCTATTTTTTCCCATTCCCGTTCCACTCATGCGTTCAAAGCTCTGTTCCCAGAAAATAAAAAAGATGCCGCTTCGGTCACTTCTACCCCGTATGATTTTTTCAGGGTGTAAATCAAATTGATGGTAGTAGGCATATAGCATGGGTACAATTGCAATTGCAAAGACCAAAAGGGCTACAAGTACCTTCCAGCTCAAAAAACGCTTCCATTTCCTAGTATACCCCAAATGGCAAAGCAATGGAAAACCTATTACCAAAAGGGCAATTTGACCTTTGGTTGAAAAAGCAATACCAGCGCCAAAAGCTCCCAGAGCTATATTCGTTAAAGACTTCGTTTCAATGTAAGCTGTCAATTGCCAGATGGCAAAAATGGTAAAACCGGTGAGCACAGCATCCGTTCTAACATCTATGGTAGCTAGTACAATGGTTTGTGCCGTCATGAAGACAAGAGCAGCTAATTTACCCGTTTCCTTATTGTAGAGGAGTTTGCCTAAACCAAAACAGCTATAGGCCCCTAAAAGAGTCGCCAGTATCCCGGGAATACGATATGCCCAAGCGTGGATTCCGAAAATTTTATAGGAAAGTGCAGCAAGCCAATAATGCATATGCGGCTTGTCAAGATATTCTTCAGGGCCTTTAAAGAGGCTCAAAAAATCATTCTCCTGAACCATACGCATGGCCATCACAGCAAACTGTGCAGAATCATTCTCAAAGAGTTTCACGAACATTCC
Organism: uncultured Flavobacteriaceae bacterium; assembly: GCA_947500435.1. Lineage (GTDB taxonomy): Bacteria > Bacteroidota > Bacteroidia > Flavobacteriales > Flavobacteriaceae > Maribacter_C. Next base: position 591,659 of record CANMRV010000004.1, on the reverse strand, counting down.
TGAGATATACACAACAACAGTCAGAAACAACAAAAACCAATACCTAGTGTTAGATATCATAGACGGATTTTGGGGAGAGCAAATATAAACAACTTTGCAAATAACCAGCCAAAAAAGAGGCCTATTACCATTCCTGAAAATACGTCTAAGGGAAAATGTACTCCAATATATATCCTACTGTAGGCTACGAAAATCGCCCAAACTAACAGGAAAATTCCTATGTGACGAAATTTACCCTTTAATAAAATAGAAAAGAAAGTGGCCACCGCCATTGTATTACCTGCATGAGCTGAAAAATAGCCAAATTTACCTCCGCAAGTATCTTTTACCAATCGTGCCAATTCATTGACATCTGGGTCAAAACATGGCCGTAAACGCTGTATTCCATATTTAAAAAAGTCTGCCAAACCATTAGTTGCTGTAATCATTAAGATTGCTGTAATTACAAGAACTAGTGTCTTTTTTACTCCAAACTGTTTATAAGAAAGAAATATGAGAAGTAGATATATGGGAATTGAACTGAACTTATTGGTAATGAACATCCAGAAACCATCCCAATTCTCGCTACCCAAATTATTGAGCAGCAAAAAAACTTCTTTGTCGTATTTCAGAATTTCCTCAAGCATAGCACTAGTCTTCGTATCGGGAAACTTCTCTGTCGTAAAAAGCCGTTGCTTGTTCTATTAAGCTTTCTGTTTCAGTTTCAAGCTCTTTTTCATCTTCATTGGTGAATTCTTCAAACCATTGTACTTCATCATCTTCAAGATTGATAATGAATCGAGGGTACTCCGTATGAACTATAAATATTGCCGAAGGATAATCAGTATTGTCACCTAATAAAAACTTTGGAAATTCCATGGTAATCAGCTTTGAACTATTAATTTTTTCGTGAGATAATTAAATCGAATATACAACATAATGGCCGATGCGGTGAGACCAGCCAATAGGCCAATCCAGATGCCTGTGCTTCCCAATCCTGTATGCAATCCTAGGTAATAGCAAACAGGAAATCCGATGAGCCAATACGCAATAAATGTTATAATAGTGGGAATCTTTACATCTTGTAATCCCCTTAGGGCGCCTAAAACAACAACTTGTATTCCGTCCGAAATTTGAAAAAAGGCTGAAACCAGAAGAAGCTGTGCTGCAAGGTAAACTACTTCAGTATTATCAGACAGGTTCAAAGCGGAATCTAAATCTAAATACAGGGTCGGAAACCAGTTTCTACCCCATAAAAAGAGAGTGGCAAAAACAATTGTAATTAAAAAGGTTAGCAAGAAAATAGATTGCGCTATGCGTCTTAGCTCCTTGAAATTCTGAAGTCCCTTTTGGTTACCAACTCGTATCATTGCGACTACTCCTAAGCCCATACTGAACATAAAGGTCATGCTGCTCAGATTAAGTGCAATTTGATTGGCTGCCTGAGCATTCTTACCAAGAACTCCGCTTAGCCAAATGGCCGCCGTAAAAATGGCCACTTCAAAAAACATTTGTAAAGCCGATGGAAAACCCAAACTGATAATTTTGTTCATTACTTTCTTCTCAAGCTTTCGAAAGTTGAAACCGGTAACATAGTCATGAAATTTCTTCTTGCTTTTCAACAAATACCAGATATAAATTACCATAAGTATTCGAGCAACCAATGTACCAATAGCCGCACCCACAATTCCCATTTTAGGAAATCCGAAAGAGCCAAAAATTAATAAGTAGTTTAAGGTAATATTCACCACATTCGCAAGAACCGTGGCGTACATGGGGTATCTCGTTTGCGACAATCCATCAGAAAATTGTTTGAATGCTTGAAAGATTACCAAAGGAATCAACGAAAAAGCAACCAAATCTAAATACGGCATCGCCAGTTCAACCACTTCTGGGGGTTGGTCCATCATATACATAAGCGGCTTTGCCAAAAGAATCAAACCAAAAAGGGATACCCCTAGAACAGTACATAAAACGAGCCCGTGTTTTAATGCACTTTTGCCATCAGCTTTGTTTCCAGCGCCATCAGCTTCAGCGACCAACGGAGTAATCGCGGTTGAAAATCCAATGCCCAATGACATCGCAATAAACACAAAGCTGTTTCCGAGTGAGACTGCGGCTAGCTCAGCCGTACCCAACTGGCCCACCATGATATTATCAGCAAGCTGTACAATGGTATGCCCCAAAAGACCCATTATTACAGGAACAGATAGCTTTATGTTATAGGCAAATTCTTTGGTGTAGTTTTTCAGCACTTAGTTCGTTGGTATTTCAATTTTAAACTTTTTTTGCTTCCTCCCAGAAAACATCCATCTCTTCTAAAGTCATTTCTTTCAAAGACTTGCCTAGTCCTTTGGCTCTACTTTCTAAATATTGAAACCTTTTGATAAATTTTTTATTCGTACGTTCCAAGGCATTTTCAGGACTGATATTTAAAAAGCGCGCATAATTCACCATTGAAAAAAGAACGTCACCAAACTCCGACTCCATCTTCTCTACATCTTGCTTTTTAACCTCATCTTGAAATTCTTCTAGTTCTTCTTGAAGCTTTTCCCAAACTTGCTCTGGTTTTTCCCAATCAAAACCAACTCCCGAAACTTTATCTTGAATGCGGTTGGCTTTTACCAGCGATGGCAATCCGTTTGGGACACCTTCCAAAACACTCTTTTTTCCTTCCTTCAGCTTCAAATTCTCCCAATTTCGCTTTACATCCTCTTCATCTTTCACTGTTACATCTCCATAGATATGAGGATGCCGATTAATCAATTTTTCACTGATACTTGTGCATACATCAGCAATATCAAAGTCTTCGGTTTCGCTTCCGATTTTGGCGTAAAAAATAATATGCAAGAGAATGTCGCCCAACTCTTTTTTAACTTCCTGTAAATCATTGTCTAAAATGGCATCTCCCAGTTCATAAGTTTCCTCAATAGTCAGGTGCCGCAGTGTTTGCATAGTTTGCTTTTTATCCCAAGGACAATGCTCCCGAAGTTCATCCATTATTGTAAGTAAGCGGTCAAAAGCGGCTAATTGGGTTTCTCTTGAATTCATCGAAATTGCTTTCGGTAAAAGTACAAATCACAATGGTTTTCCTTCCTCCTTTCGGAAGTGTATTTTTGGTTATCTTTAAAAGATTGAAAATCAACAGTACGCCAAATGTCTCGTTTATTCAAAACATATTTTTATGGTTTTCTATTTCTAGGGATGCTACCTCTAGGAAATATCTGTCAAGCTCAAAACAAGAACTCTGAAAAGGTGATTGAAAGTACGCTAGAAATAATCTCTATTTCTTCTCTTGAACGAAAAGTGGTTTATCAAAGGGATATTCATTTCGAAGCCCCAAACTGGACTCCCGACGGAAAAACCTTGATTTATAATAGCAAAGGCTTGTTATATAAAATCCCTGTTAAGGGCGGGGAACCTGAGTTGATTCCCACCGGTACACTTACAAGAATAAATAACGACCATGGTATTTCTCCAAATGGCACCCAGATGGTTATTAGCGACCAGACGGAGACCGGGAAGTCATTAATTTATTCCCTTCCAATTTCTGGTGGTGAGCCAAAACAAATCACGCCGCTTGGTCCATCCTACTGGCACGGTTGGTCTCCAAATGGAAAAACATTGGCCTATTGTGCCGAACGAAACGGTAACTATGATATTTATTCCATTCCCTTGGAAGGAGGCGAAGAAACACGTTTGACTTCTGCAGAAGGGTTGGATGACGGTCCAGATTATTCTCCGGATGGAAAATATATCTATTTCAATTCTGAACGAACAGGTACCATGCAAGTTTGGCGCATGAAAACAGACGGTAGTGAGCAAGAACAAATTACTACAGACGAACTCAACGATTGGTTTCCACATCCCTCCCCTGATGGAAAATGGATTGTATACATCACTTTCGGCACAGATGTGCCTTCCGGAAAGCACCCGGCCAATAAAAATGTGATGCTTCGGTTGATGAGTCTAGAAACAAAAGAGATTACGACAATGGCAAAACTCTTCGGTGGGCAAGGAACTATTAATGTGCCTTCTTGGTCGCCTGATAGTCAACAAATCGCTTTTGTCAGCTACCAACTTAAATAAGAGAAATGAATCTAAAAAAAACACTTATTTGCTTGATTTTATTCGCGTTAGCGTTTCCCGTCACCGCCCAGAACCTTTCAGAAAAAGCAACTATTTTTTTAAATCTCCTATCAGATGAATTAAAGGAAAAGGCGCTTTTCGAACTGGAAGATGAAGAGCGTTTCAATATGAATTATGTTCCCATTCCCAGAAAGGGTCCTACGTTTCATGATTTCGATGAAAAACAAAAGGCAGCGGCATTAGATTTATTACAATCTTCATTGGGTAAAGAAGGTTTTAGAAAAACGCAAGAAATTATTGCCCTTGAAAAAGTCCTACGTATTATTGAAAACAATGATGACGATAAAATGCCAGATGGTCGACCAAGAAGAGATCCTCTAAACTACCATTTCTGCATTTTTGGAGACCCTGCTTCAAAGGCTCCTTGGGGTTGGCGATTTGAAGGCCACCATATTTCTTTGAACTTTACATCTACCGAAGGAAAAATTCGTTCATCAACCCCAGCTTTCTTTGGTACCAATCCTGGTATTGTAAAAAGTACCGATCAAAGAGGTAAAGAAGTTTTGAAGATGGAAGCAGATTTAGGCTTTCAACTCATTAATTCAATGAATGAAACCCAATTGAAGGTGACAAGGTTTACAGAGGACGCGCCTTCTGATGTTAGCTCTGCAAACCATAGAAAGGCGGAAAAGTTATATCCCGTGGGAATTTCTTATACAGCCTTATCGGAAGACCAGAAAGAGGTTTTGCTCCAATTGTTGAATGTTTATCTCTCAACCTTTGAGCCTCATTTTGAGTCCAGTTTTTGGAAAAAGATAAAGGATTCCGGAATCGATAATCTGACCTTCGCTTGGGCAGGGAGTTTACAACCAGGTTCAGGCCATTACTACAGAATTCAAGGTCCCTCATTACTCATTGAATATGACAATACACAAAACAACGCAAATCACGCTCATGCCGTGGTTAGGGATTTGACAAATGACTATGGAGAAGATGTGCTAAGAGAACACTACAAAAAACACCATAATTAATACCGATCGGATTTATGAATAGCAGAAGAGAGTTTTTATTTAAATCTGGATTATTTACCGCAGGAACTATCCTATTGCCTTCATGCGCTTTTGCTAATTCCTTGGAATCGCAGCAATATGGAGTGCAGCTTTATTCATTTCGCGATGAAATGGCCAAAGATGCAAAAGGAACTCTGGAAAAAATAGCTTCGATTGGTTTGAAAAAAATAGAATCCGCAAGAAGTGGCAAGGGACATTATTACGGACTCTCCCCAAAAGAAATGAAGGAAGCTTGCGATGCCTTGGAAATGAAACTAACCAGCGGCCACGTAGCATTGGATGATAACTTTGACAAAACTATGGAAGAAGCAGTCGCCTCTGGTCAAGAATATCTAATCTGTTCTTCAATGCCTAGCAAGGGGCAAACGGTAGATAACTACAAAAAAGTAGCTGATGCTTTCAACAAAGCTGGTGAAGCTTGTAAAAAATTAGGCTTAAAATTCGGCTATCACAACCATGAATACGAATTCGAATCTGAAAATGGCGAAGTTTTATACGATGTCTTATTGGATAATACTGAGGCAGATTTAGTTCATATGGAGTTGGATTTGGGCTGGGTAATCGTTGGCGGAAAAGACCCGTTGGATTATTTCAAAAAGTATCCTGGTCGTTTTCCACTTTGGCACTTGAAGGATATGAACATGACCAAAAAGGAGAGCACGGAGTTTGGAAAAGGCAGCCTTGACATTCCGACTATGATGGCAAATCAAGAAGCTTCAGGGGTAAAACACATTTTTATTGAGCAGGAAGAGTATGCCAGTACGCCCCTAGAAAGCATGAAGCATAATATGGGGTTTTTGGGAAATCTCTAATCATCAACCAACTGAAAATAAAATCCTTATGAAGAATTTGATTCAAATACTTGGGATAATGTACCTTGTGCTATCTGTGGCTTGTTCTCCAGAAGTAACTACCTATGACATTTTAATAAAAAACGGACAAATTGTAGATGGTTCAGGCAAACCTGGATATTCTGGCGATATCGCCATCAACGGGGATACTATTGTAGCCGTTGGAGACATTCAACATGCTATTGGTAAAGAAGAAATCGACGCCACCGGACTTACAGTGGCACCCGGGTTTATTAATATGCTGAGTTGGGCCAATGAATCTTTGATTGAAGATGGTCGGTCACAAGGCGATATTCGACAAGGTGTTACCCTTGAAGTTTTAGGAGAAGGAAATTCAATGGGGCCCCTGAGTGAATCCATGAAACGGGAAATGAAAGAAGGACAATCCACCATCAAATATGATATTCCATGGACTACTTTAGGTGAATATCTTGAATATCTCGAGAACAAAGGGGTTTCTACTAATTTTGCTTCTTTTATTGGGAACGCCACTTTACGGAAAAATACTATCGGTTATGAGAACCGACCTCCTACTCCCGAAGAAATGGAAACCATGAAAAGGCTGACTCGTGAAGCAATGGAAGAAGGCGCGGTAGGTATTTCAACCTCACTAATTTACGTTCCTAGTGGACATGCAAAAACAGATGAAATAATTGAATTGGCTAAAGTAGTTTCTGAGTATGACGGAATGTACATTTCTCATATCCGTGATGAGGAAGGATTGCTGCTAGATGCTGTTCAAGAATTGATTACCATTGCCGAAGAAGCAGATATAACTTCCGAAATCTATCATTTTAAAGCATCTGGAAACGCCAACTGGCATTTGTTGGATTCCGCCATAACTTTGGTTGAGAACGCCCGCAAAAAAGGTTTGGCCGTAACTACTGATATGTATATGTATAATGCTAGTTCAACAGGATTGAACGTATTGCTTCCTGCTTGGGCAAAGGAAGGTGGTCATAGTGCCACGATGAAACTTATTGAACAAAAAGACAAGCGCAAAAAGATGATGGCTGAAGTAGACTTTCATGTGCCTCCTGAGAATATCCTTTTGGTAGGTTTCCGCAATAAAGAAATGCGAACCAATATCGGCAAAACGCTTGAGGATGTTGCAAAAGAAAGAAACATATCTCCAGAAGAGGCCATTGTTGATTTGATTTATGAGGATAATAGCAGAATACAAGTGGTTTATTTCTCCATGTCTGAAGACAATATCAAAAAGAAATTGGCACTCCCCTACATGTCCATATGCTCTGATTCCGGTTCCTATACAAATGAAGGTGTGTTTTTAGAACAAAGCACGCACCCCAGAGCCTATGGCTCGTTTGCGCGGTTATTGGGTAAATATGTACGTGAGGAGAAGGTGGTTAGCTTAGAAGATGCCGTTTATAAATTGACAACGCTCCCAGCTACAAACTTGAAGCTTAAAAGACGAGGGGCACTAAAAGAAGGTTTTTATGCGGATATTACGGTATTTGATGCCGCCAAAATCAAAGACAATGCTACTTTTGAAAAGCCACATCAATATGCAACCGGAATGCAGCATGTTTTAGTCAACGGCACGGCAGTCCTAAAAGACGGGGAACACACGGGTGCTTTTCCAGGCCGTGTGGTTCGAGGGCCGGGTTGGAAAGTGAAATGAATTTATTAAACCATATGAAAATGAAATTCCAGAACAATACCTTTTTTGTTTTTGCTTTACTGATTGTATTCAGTAGTTGCAGAGCCCAGAGCACTAGCATTATTAAAGAAGGTGCTGAATTAATAATGGTTGCCGATGGTTACGATTTTACAGAAGGCCCCGCGGTTGATAAAAATGGTGATGTTTATTTTACTGATCAGCCCAATGACAGAATCGTTAAATGGGATGCCAGTGATAATTCTGTATCGGATTGGATGAAACCCAGTGGCCGCTCCAACGGACTTTATTTTGACCATGATGGAAATCTCCTCTCCTGTGCAGATGAAAAGAATGAGTTGTGGCGCATTGATATGGAAAAAAATGCAACAGTTTTGGTCTCTGATTTTAAAGGTAAGTTATTGGGAGGGCCAAACGACCTGTGGGTAGACCCTAATGGAGGCATCTATTTCACCGACCCTCTATATAAACGGTCCTGGTGGGAACCAACAGACAACCGAATCGAAGAACGCCGTGTCTATTATGTAACACCTAGCATTGGTGAAGTACAAATTGTTGCTGAAGGAACATATGAACAACCAAATGGAATTATTGGTTCCGCTGATGGCAAAACACTTTACATTGCTGATAACGGGGCAAAAAAAACGTATTCTTTTACCATCAATGCAGACGCAAGTTTGTCAAATCGAACGCTTTTCGCGGATATGGGTTCTGATGGAATGACCTTGGATAATTTAGATAATGTATACCTCACAGGTGATGGTGTAACTGTTTTTAATTCAAAAGGAGAACAAATCAAACACATAGAAGTACCTGAAAAATGGACCGCCAATGTAACGTTCGGCGGAGCAAATCAAGATATCTTATTTATTACCGCTATGGATTCGGTTTATACATTGGAAATGAATGTGAACGGTATTAGATAAATGAGTAGTTCTTGAATCTTGCTTTAACCCAAAAATCTCAAAAGAATTTATGCTAGAAACAGATTACCTAGTCATTGGTAGTGGTGCCGTCGGAATGGCCTTCGTTGACACTTTATTATCGGAAACGGATGCCAACATCATAATTATAGACCGCTATGCAAAACCTGGCGGACATTGGAATGTAGCCTATCCCTTTGTAACCTTGCACCAGCCTTCCCAATTCTATGGGGTAAGCTCCAAAGAATTAAGTAACGGTCATAAGGATGAGACAGGAACGAACAAAGGATTATATAGTCTGGCAAAAGGCTCAGAAATAAATGCCTATTACGAAGAGGTCATGCAGCATACTTTTCTGTCCTCAGGAAGGATAAAATACTTTCCGAACTGTGATTATAAGGGTAATGGAGAGTTTGAATCCTTGGAAACAGGTAAGAAACAGCAGGTAAAAGTGAATAACAAAGTAGTCGATACTACAATCTTAGGAACAAGTGTACCGGCAACCCATACTCCCAATTTTTCCATTGAAGATGGCGTTCATTTTATGCCATTGAACGACTTGCCCAAAGTAGAGAAGCCTCCAAAAGGTTATGTAGTTATTGGAGGAGGAAAAACGGGCATAGATGCTTGCCTTTGGTTGTTGGAAAAACAGGTCAATCCGGACGACATCACTTGGATAGTCTCTAGGGATGCTTGGCTACTTGACCGTAAGAACACCCAACCTGCTGATGAATTTTTTGAAACTTCTATCGGTTCCATAGCGGCACAGATGGAAGCAATTCCGAAAGCAAATTCTATTCCCGATTTATTTGACCGGCTAGAAGGTGTTGGCGTTCTAACAAGATTAGATAATGAGGTACGGCCTAAAATGTTCCACGGGGCAACAGTCAGCCAATTGGAATTACAGGAATTAAGACGTATTAAAAATATAGTCCGCTTAGGAAGGGTACAAAGTTTAGAAAAGAGTCGAATTGTTTTGGATGAAGGAGCTATTCCAACCTCTACCGAACACATTCATATAGATTGCTCAGCAACCGCAATTACCCAACACGACTTTCGCCCGATATTTGAAAAGGGCTTGATAACACCACAAACAGTTCGCTCCTATCAACCTGTTTTTAGTGCATCGGTTATAGCGTACATTGAAGCACACTACAAAGACGACAAAACCAAAAACAAGCTTTGCCAAGTTGTGCTACTTCCAAACCATGATACCGACTGGATTCGAATGCTGTCTGCCCAACTGGCGAATCAATTTACTTGGTCTCAAGATAAATCTCTTCGAAATTGGTTAAGCTCTAATCGCTTAAATGGTTTTGGTAGTTTGGTTCAGAATGTGGACAAAAACGATATGGAAAAAATGGCAATTTTGAAAAGAATGAGAACTGCCTCCATGCCGGCAATGATGAAACTAGAACAATTTATTACCGAACTTGACGCCAGAGAACATTCAGAAATGGAAAACCCCCAATTTCAGGTAAACCAAAATGTTTTTATTAGAAATCGTATCACTGAAACACCAACTTCTGATTTGGACTTAGAACAAGGGGATGTTTTAGTAAAAATAGAAAAGTTCGCATATACCGCAAATAATATCACTTATGCAGTTGCCGGTGATATGATAGGCTACTGGCAATTCTTTCCACCTGTTGGCGAAAATACAGATGGCTGGGGAGTCATTCCCGTTTGGGGGTTTGCTACTGTAGTCGAATCCAAAACAGAAGAAATTCACGTTGGAGACCGTTTATTTGGATATTTTCCACCGGCAAAGTACTTGAAGATGAAACCAGTGGGATGTAATGAAAGAAGATTTATAGATGGTTCGGCACATCGTTCAGAATTACCTGTAGGTTACAATATATATCGAAGGGTAAACAACGAGAAAAACTACAATCCGGAATATGACAGGGAACGAATGTTACTATTCCCATTACATTTGACCTCATATTGCCTATGGGATGCATTACAAGACAAAGATTGGTACGGAGCAAAACAGATAATCATATTAAGCGCCAGTAGTAAAACCAGTACAGGTCTTGGCTATGCCTTACAAGCCGATGAAAATGCCCCTAATGTGATTGGTGTGACCTCTCCACGGAATTTAGAAACCGTCGAGAATTTAAATATCTATGACCAATGTTTGACCTATAAAGAAGTTACAAGTATTGATTCCAGCATACCGTCAGTAATTGTAGATATGTCTGGGAATCAAGATGTATTGGCTGCACTGCATACACATCTAGGTGACCAAATGAAATTTACGAGTAATGTGGGATTAACACACTGGGCAAATGCGAAACCCAAAGAAGGAATCATTTCAGAACGCAGCAAATTTTTCTTTGCCCCGGGACATATTCAAAAGCGAATGAAAGAATGGGGAGCTGAACGTTTTGACCAAAAAACCGCAGGCTTTTTGAAGGAGACTACGGCAAAAACGAAAAGTTGGCTTAAATTTAAACAACTGAATGGTTTGCATGAACTGGCAGCGATACATCCTCAGGTTTGTGCGGGTGTTTTGCCTCCCGATGAGGGGTTGATTGTTATGCTATAGTAGACGAGAAAAATTTCACCACAAAATATAACATCACTTTATTCCAAATAAAATCATGAGCAAACTAACACTTATAGCAAGAATACTGGCAAAAGGCGAAAAAAGAGAATTGGTAAAAACCGAACTTTTAAAACTTATTGCGCCTACAAGGGTAGAAGAAGGTTGTATCAATTACGACTTACATCAGGATAATGAAAACCCAAACCTGTTTGTTTTCCATGAAAATTGGGAGAGTAAAGAACTTTTGGAAAAACACTTAGCGAGTTCGCATATTGCAGAATACGTAAAAGCTACGGAGGGTTCCGTGGAAGAATTTATACTTCAAGAACTGACACAAATCGGATAATATGAAAACCATCTATTGGGCAACAACAGGAATACTAGCGCTTTTTCTTCTCTGGAGTTCCTATACTTATTTTTTTAGTAAGTCCACTATTGAGGGCGTGCGTGATTTGGGCTTCCCAGATCATTTCAGGGTTTTACTAGCTATTTTAAAAGTGATAGCGGTACTAGTCTTGGTATTACCTCAAGTTCCTATTAACTTTAAAGAATGGGCGTATGCAGGCGTGGGTTTGTTTTTTATTACAGCAATTGTCGCACACACCGCTCATAAAGACCCCTTTTTTATAACTGCAATCAATCTCGTTTTAATAGCACTGCTGGTGATTTCAAATATCTATTTGCATAAAATGCTAAAACTATAAAATAGTTCATAGGTAGTTATGAGACAAATACTTACAATTGTATTTTTATCAATTTTATGTTTACAAAGCTGTATGGAATCCCCTACTCAGAATATGGCGAAATGGCGTTCTGAAATTATGGCGGTTGAAAAAAAGTTCAATGATTTGGCACAAGAAAAAGGACTTGCCGTTGCCTTTGAAAAATATGCTGCACCAACAGGAGTTATTCGCAAGGGCGGAAAAGTTATTCAAGGCCCCAAAGCAATACGCGAATGGTATGAAAATGATAGCAGACCCGGAGAAACGCTCACTTGGAAGCCTGATTTTATTGACGTAAGTAGTTCCGGTGATATGGCTTACACCTATGGTGGATATGTTTTTACTACTATAGATTCAACAGGTGCAAAGAAAGAAAATACCGGCACGTTCCACACGGTTTGGAAAAGGCAGCCTGATGGTAATTGGAAATTTGTTTGGGACTAAGCCTATTCCAATGGGGTAAGCCTCACATTCCGAAATAAAATCTTCCCAGATTCTGCAGCTTGAAGTGCTATCGGCCCCTCAGTAAGGTCTTTATCTTTTATATTTATGGTCATGATATCATTAATCCATACTTGAAGCTGGTCTCTATCATTCCTTATTTTATAGGTATTCCATTTATCAAGGGTTTCAACCTTTTCCAAAGGTTTTGCTCTAGTTACTACTGCTCCAGTACGATTATCCTGATTGGGATGCAAATCCCAAATATTGATTTCATAGCAGTCTGTATTTGAAATAATGTTCTCCTTGCAACGAATAAAAATGCCCGAGTTTATAGCGCTATCTGGTTTGAATTCCAGTTCCAAGATAAAATTAGAGTAGGACTTATTGGTCATTACGAATCCTGAACCACTATCTAAGCTTCCTATCAATTCATTGTTTACGTATTTCCATTCCGCATCCCCATCGCTAAACCAATCTTTCGATTCCTCTTGAAATAAAACTTCCGGTGGAGCAATTTTTTCGGCACAAGATGAAACCAAAACAATTAAGAAAAATATGCCGATAAGAGTAACCACTTTTTTCATTCCAAATTCATTTTATTAAACCCTTATTTCACCAAATCAAAGATGCGGGTGTACTTGACGATAAAACTATTATTCAATGGGTCACCATCTTGCAGGTTATAATTCCAAACTACGAAAAGACCAGTATTTGCTTGCTGCAGCCATCCAAAACGGACATTGGCCGCCCAAAGTTTGTCAGAGGTGTTATGCTGAATTAAACCTTGTAAGTAAATATTTGGTTTAAAAGCATATGACAATCGCGTACTCAAAATATTCGCTGTAAAATCTCCATTTGGCAACTGAAAATTATTGTATTGAAAAGTTGCGTCGATATTAAACCGGTCACCCGCTCGGTATCTACCAGTTATAGTCTCTATATATCGTGTACCTCCAAAAGAACCGCCGATAACTGAGCGCAAATTCATTGAAAAGGGCTTGCTTTGATTCGTAAAAAATATAATCTGCGATTCCGCATGATCATATACACCAGCGTCAACAATCACATTTCTACCTCGTGAAATATCAAAAGGGTTTACGACTCCCTCTTTGGTAATATTTACACCCGTATGCAATTCGTTACCACTTTTCCATTCAAAGTGATTATCTATGTGCAAAAAACCGGTTTCTTGAAATCCGTCAAAATTCCAATAGCCTCGGTAGGATATGTGCGGACGATATTCTAATATCTTAGCATCAGGTTTTTTAGGTCTGAGATGATACAAAATTAAGCCTTCAGGCTTTTTGAAGGACGAACGCAGCAAGAAACCAACTTCGGGATTAAAACCCTCTCCTACTTCGGTATAACCTGCCCGCATTTCCAAATTATTCCAATTATAAGTGGTTTGCAATTTAAAAGAATGCGCATTATCTCGATCATTTGGGTCTTTGGTTTGTGCATAGAATCCTGACATTCGCGCTTTTCTTCCCAGTCCTAATTTACCATCAAGAGCAAAGGTTCGGTTGTAGTTGTTATCAGATTGCAAACCTTCCCGATTTATAAAAACTGCCCCAAGAGCAGAACGCCCTTTGAACTCATGATTGACCCGAGCTACGGTAAAATTGTTTTCTTCAATACCTTGATCGGTCACATCTTCAGTCCACATGCTCAACAATCCTACATTGGTGCGATTCAACTTCCCTGAAAGTCTTGCTCCGCCAATTATAGGTACAACACTACCATTATTCCCAATACCAATACGACGACTAAAAAAGAGATCTACTTCGCCGGGACTACCAACACTGAACAATCCGGCATTTTCTAAAAAGAAAGGTCGCTTTTCAGGAAAGAACAAGTTAAACCGATCTAGGTTGACTTGTTGGTCATCGACTTCCACTTGGGCAAAATCGGTGTTATACGTCAGGTCAAGTGTCAAACTAGGTGTGATACTATACTTAATATCTCCGCCAACCTCAAACCCTGTCTTATATTTAGAATCAGTAATTGTAAAATCTTTATCAAGTCGACCCAACACATAAGGTATCAGCTTTAAATTACCAGGGCTACGTAAATCAAGGTTCGTTAAGGTACCAGCGAGCGAAAGTCTTTTCAAATCAAGGCCCACAGGCATTTCGGCCCAAAAGGCAATCTCATTGCTTTTTCGAATATTCCGTCTAAAATTGATGCCCCAGTCTTTACCGGATTGAAAACGTAAGGTCCGCAGTGGAATAGCAAATTCGGCGCTCCAACCAAAATCACCGACTTTGGTTTGAACCTCCCAAGCACCATCCCAGTTTAGGTTAAATCCGCCAATGGTTCCCCCTTGTTGTCGGTTCTGATTAAAATTTCCTTGTCCCTCATTGTCCACTTGCGCGTCATATTCAACTCCCAAAGAATTCGTTCCGAATATGAATCCGTTTTGGCCATCCTTATAGGTATCCAAAATAAATAGGAATGCATCGGTATTATCAAGATTAGCATCTCTTCTCGCATCAGAAACCACCAAACTGTTTGGACTCGAATCATAGCATACCACAGAAACATAAAAGACTTCGGGCGTATACGCCACTCGAATATCTGTCTTTTCAGTTGGCGCTTGTCCAAAATTAGGTTGTGCCTGACTCAGTTCCCCAATCGGTTCCATCGCCTTCCATGTTTCGTCATTTAAAACATCTCCATCTATAGTAGGACCGTTTTCCAAGGCAACTGCAGCGGCCGTTGGCCGAGATTTCAAATCACTTGTAATAATCTGGTCTTGTGCAGTTATAAAAGATAGGCTACAAATAAAAAAAAAGAGAAGAATGAAATTTTTAAAACGATACATAGGTAAGGCTCTGTTGGTTTACACAACATTCGCAAAAACGAACTAGGTTAAATGTACTGCGATTTGATTAAATAAAAAAAACCTTCATTTCTGAAGGCCTTTTTATATTGTATTTGAAACTATTTACTGTTGCAGCCGATTAGCTCAATTCGTTAGCAACTAAATAGTAAAAAGCAGGTCGGTTCTTCATACGAATACCAGACATCTTATCTGCTACTTTAGTTACTGCCGCCATAGCCTTGTCTTTATCTTCTACACCTAACTTTTTGGCCACGAAGTTTCTGCAAACAGTTTCCAATTCGGCTTGATCGCTGCCCGAAACTAAGGTTGCATCTTTGTTATCCACCATTGATTTTAGACTATTTACATAGCCGTCAAGTTGATCGTGGTTGATGTTAGACACTCCACATTCATTAAGTTGTGATACTGCAGTTGCTTTTAATGCTGCTAATTTTTCATCTCTGTCACTCATGGTACTTTGTTTTAAAGGATTTAGAAATCAGTGTTTTTAGAATTTAAGAACTGTAAGGTAAAAATTTCTTTAGCAAAAAAACAGAAACTGTTATGAAAATATAGTTATTTTCCAACTTTCAATCGGCAATGCCCCTGAAAATATGGGAGTTTCGTATAAATTAAGTTAAAAAGTAGTTATATTGTAGAATTGAGTTCGCTTGTAAAAATCATACCTAATTTCAAATAAAACAAAATGATCAAAAAACATCTTTTCTCCTTACTCTGTATTCTCTTCTTAATTAGTTATGGCGACTTAAGTGCGCAGATGGTTGCCGAATCTAGTGCGCCTCTAACAACAATATCAACCGAAAGACTAGGTAAATACGAAGCATTTTTAAAAAAGGAAATAGCTGATGGAAAAATCCCAGGAGCTGTCTCTTACATAATGAAAAATGGGAAATTGGTACACAATGCGGTATATGGCTATAGCAGTTTAAAGGATAAAACCCCAATGCAAGAAGATCAAATTTTGCATTTGATGTCAATGACCAAACCTATTGTCACGGTCGCCTTTATGATGCTCTATGAAGAAGGGCATTTTTTCCTTTCGGATCCTGTCTCGAAATATCTGCCTCAGTTTAAAGATTTAAAAGTAGCCAAAGATGTAAATGCTGGTTTGGATGGAGCAACGGAACCCGCAAACAAAGAGATCACCATTCATCATGTTTTGACACACACTGCAGGTTTTTCACATGGGCTTGCAGGAACCGAACTTGATAATGCAATTGCAAAGGCGCTATACCTTGAACCTCAAAAAGACATTGAAAGTAGGGTAAATACTTTGGCAAGTTTACCTTTGGTAGGTCATCCGGGAGAGCAATGGTATTACAGTGCCTCCCCTGACGTTCTTGCCCTGCTTATCGAACATTTTTCAGGAATGAACGTTGCCGACTTCCTGCAAGAAAGAATTTTCAATCCTTTGGAAATGAAGGATACAGGGTATAACATATCCAAAGAAAATCAAAAAAGATGGGGGCCCGTTCATAATTACAACAAAGAAGGGAAAATGGTCAACTCAGAACAGCAACTTCCTATAGAAGGCAATACAGTTTTTGGAGGAACACATGGTCTTTTTTCAACTGCACCAGATTATATGAAATTTTGCCGGATGATGCTAAATAATGGGGCTTGGAATGGGAAACAATATTTGAGCACTAAAACCATAGAAATCATGACCATGAATCAGATTGGCGATTTGCCACGTGAACCCGGACAAGGTTTCGGACTCGGTTTTGGGGTTACCAAAGATGTGGCTGCCAGTAAAAGTTTAGGTTCTGTAGGACGATATTATTGGGGAGGCGCCTATTCGACCTACTTTTTTATTGACCCGAAGGAGGAGTTGATTGCCATTCTTATGACACAAATCCAACCCTATAATGGGTATTATCGAGAAGTATTCGAGCAGTTTGTATATCAATCGCTAGTAGAATAGATTCTTGACGTTTTTTTATATCTTCAAACCCATCTAAACAACCAACAAAAATGGAAGTATACTTATTTGAATTTATAGGAACCGTCCTACTTATATTGCTGGGTAATGGTATTGTAGCAAACGTGCTTCTTAAAGACACCAAAGGCGGCGATGCAGGTTGGGTAGGTATTACCATAGGTTGGGGAGTTGCAGTTTTTGTCGGGGTTTTTGTATCGGCAGATGTCAGTGGAGCCCATTTGAATCCCGCGGTCACCCTAGGCTTTGCTACTGCAGGAAAATTTGCTTGGGGCTTAGTACCGGGCTATCTAGTCGCACAGTTTCTAGGTGCAATGGCCGGCACGACTATGGTTTGGTTGACCTACAAAAAACACTATGATATTACAGAAGACCAAGGTGGTATTCTAAATACTTTTGCCAATACGCCGGCAATCAAAAGTCCGTTCTGGAATTTTATGACGGAGTTCATCGCGACCTTCGCCTTTGTATTGGCTATTTTTTATATCGCTGGAGGAAGCATGTCTGACGAACCCATATCCTTAGGTTCTTTAGATGCCTTACCAGTGGCGCTTTTAGTGTTAGGTATTGGTATTAGTCTGGGAGGCCCAACGGGTTATGCAATTAATCCAGCACGTGATTTAGGGCCTCGAATCATGCATGCCTTACTGCCAATAAAAGGAAAAGGAAGCAGTGCATGGTGGTACGCTTGGATTCCGGTTTTCGGACCTATTGCAGGAGGAGTAGGTGCAGCATTGGTATATCTTTGCATAGAAATGTATTAAAATATAAATTCAACACATAATGAAAAGAATCATCATCTTATTGCTTTGCCTGAGCGCGGGTAATTTTACAACAGCTCAAGAAATAGTTCAAATACCCCATGAAAAAGCAGCTGGCACTACCTGGGAAGGTGGCGAAAAAGCATACTTCTCCAAAATTTGGCAGAATGATGTAGTGACAAACGTATCTGTTCCTACCATGGAAGTCTTTCGCCCTGATAATCCGAATGGTGTATCGGTCATCATTGCACCCGGCGGCGGACTTTACGCCTTAAGTATTACAAGTGAAGGAACTGATGTTGCCAAATGGTTGAATGAACAAGACGTCACTGCTTTTGTTTTAAAATATCGATTGGTGCCGACAGGTGAAGATGGGGTACAAGAAATTACAGATGACGGAACAACGAATCCTGCCCGAATCGGAGAACGTGTATTGCCCGTACTCCCCTATTCCTATGCGGACGGACTTGCCGCCATAAAGCATGTTCGTGAAAATGCGGATAGCTACAAGCTCGATGCTAATAAAATTGGTTTTATGGGATTCTCCGCAGGAGGTGCCGTTACCATGGGAGTTGCCTATAACTATGACAAAACGAATCGGCCTGATTTTTTGGTTCCAGTATATCCATGGACTTTGGTAATGCCTGTTCAGGAAGCTCCAAAAGACGCACCGCCAATGTACGTTATTTGTGCAAGCGATGACCCGCTTGGCTTGGCTCCCGGTAGCATTGAACTATACTCTTCTTGGTTAAAGGCAAATAAACCTGTAGGATTGCAGATGTATGCCAAAGGTGGACATGGTTTTGGAATGAAAAAACAAGGATTACCCTCAGACGATTGGATTAAGCGTTTTCATGAATGGGCAATAGCGCAAAGTTTAATAATTCCTTCGGCGGCCGAATAATATGAAAAAAGCACTTGTTTTATTCTTACTGGCAGCAACTTTCATACAGGCCCAGGATGCTACTCGATTTGCAGAGGAAGTAGAAGCCGTTCAAAAGAAGTATGACACTCTTTGGGATTCTTCAAAAGAAACCACCGTGTTTACCGGCAGTTCAAGTGTTCGTATTTGGCACAACCTTGAAGAAAGTTTTCCCAAGCATCAAATTGTAAATTCAGGCTTTGGAGGTTCTCAGGCATCGGATTTATTAGCCTATACCAACGAATTGATATTGAGATACAAGCCAAAAAAAGTTTTTATCTACGAGGGGGATAATGACATTTCCGCAGGAAAAGATTCTAAAGTTATTCTATCAGATATCTCACGGATTATCAGTAAAGTAAGAGAACAAAATCAAGCTGTTAAAATAGTTTTGATTGCGGCAAAGCCAAGTATCGCACGGTGGAACCTAAAACGCAGTTACAAGCGATTGAACCGTAAGTTCAAAAAGATGAGCAAAAAAGACGCTGACATATCATTCGCCGATGTTTGGAAGCCCATGCTCGATGGAAGAAAGGTGAAACAAGATATTTTTATAGAAGATGGTTTACATATGAACGCTAAAGGTTATGAAATTTGGTATGACGCTATAAAACCCTTTTTGGAATAAGTGTCAGCCTGAGCGCAGTCAAAGACCATCATGCTCAAAGCCTTTCTGCCGAAGAATCAGGAGCGGTCAAGGTGCCATCAGAACATCAATCAAATACACGAATCAACAAACTAATAGTAGTAAAGAAATGAAAAATTCAACACTTGCAAAAAGCCTATTCCTTTTTCTAGCGATTATAGTATTCAGTGCATGTACAGATCAAAAAAAGAAACGGATCATCAACTTTCCGAAGACTGATTTAGCTGCGGAAAACATGATTCCGAAGCCACTTAAAGTTATTCCGACGAACAATGGATTTGCTTTGGATGAATTCACCGCTATATACACTTCTGAAAATGCAGCGGGATTCGAGGATGTTGGAAAATTCTTAGCAAAAAAAATCAAAGCCAAAACGGATTTGGATGTTCAAGTAAATGTTGCTGAAATTCCAAATTTAGAAACGGTCATTTATATCAATAAATCAGATAGCACGGATTTGGTTGGGCCGGAAGCGTATCAACTCTATATCACTCAAGATTCCATCATTCTTAATTCCAACACAGCCGCAGGTGCCTTTAGAGGTATTCAAACAATACGGCAAATTATTCCTGAAACTAGTAATGATACTTTGACAACCAATCCGGTTTGGGCAATTCCTACGGGGAAAATCATGGATAATCCACAATTCGAATATCGTGGTTCGATGCTCGATGTAGCTCGACATTTTTTTAGTGTGGAAGACGTCAAAAAATACATTGACCTGCTCGCCTATTACAAATACAACGTATTGCATTTACACCTAACGGATGATCAAGGCTGGCGAATAGAAATCAAATCATGGCCGCTATTGACCGAAGTTGGTGGAAGCACAGAAGTTGGCGGCGAAGGCGGCGGATTCTACACCCAAGAAGAGTACAAAGACATAGTAGCCTATGCTGCGGAGCGTCATATTACGATCGTTCCTGAAGTTGACATGCCGGGCCATACCAATGCAGCTTCTGTCTCCTACCCGATTTTTAATGGAAATGGGATAAAGCCCGAACTCTATGAGGGTACTCAGGTCGGTAAAAGTACGTTTGCCACTAGAAAAGACACCCTGTATTCCTTTTTGGATGATGTGGTCGGAGAAATTGCAGCAATTACTCCCGGGCCTTATTTTCATATTGGCGGGGATGAAAGCCATGTGACCAAAAAGAAAGACTACATCTACTTTGTAGAACGCGTTGAAAAAATCGTTCAGAAGCATGGCAAAAGAATGATTGGCTGGGATGAAATTGGGCAGGCCGATATAGATTCCACTTCCATTTCACAATTTTGGGCTGGTAAGAAAAATGCTTTGGACGCTGTTGCCAAAGGTATGAAAGTCATTATGTCTCCTGCAAAAAAAGCATATCTAGATATGCAATACGACACCCTTTCAAAACACGGATTGCATTGGGCTGCCTACATTCCCACGGATACAGCATATGTTTGGACTCCAGAAGAATATGAAGGCATTCCCATAGAAAGCATTCTAGGTATTGAAGCGCCACTTTGGTCTGAGACTATTAGCGATATTGGGGAGTTAGAATATCTAGCCTTCCCTCGCGCAATTGGTTACTCAGAGCTTAGTTGGACGACCCAAGAAAATCGCGATTGGGAAAACTACAAAGTACGTTTGGCAAATCAAGCTCCTTATCTGGATCGTATGAATGTGAAGTATTATCCTTCTCCTTTAATTGATTGGAAAAAGAGTAAGTTTTCGTATAAGGAGATTGAGAAGGATTGAATCTATAAGGAGATATAGTTAATAACTATATCCAATTGTTGTACAACATTTAGAGAAAACACCGAAAATTGAAAATAGAACAGGGAAAATTTGAATTTGTTTATGTTGAGAATGACGGAACAGTACGTGAATTAGATAAAGAAGAAATCGATTATTTGCAGACTGAATTTGAACCGTCTGATGGAGCAAGACCGTATATCAAAAGTAGTTATGACCAACTAACACCTGACAAAAGGATTTTGGGTTTTCTTCGTAGAAGTGATGTCCCGAAAGAAATTGAAATAATAAAAACTTACTTGAGGTATGCAGAAATGAGATTCCCAATTGGCATTTATGATTCTAATAAGGCAATTGAATTACCAGTCGGAATTTACAGTATAAAAATTCTTGGAGGTTGGAGTGTTTCTGTTGGTAAGTTTTCAATTGAATTAAAGAATAAAGAAAACGGAAAAGTAATTACACCAAAAGTCACGAATTGGAGAATTCAATCTTATGAATTTGGAGAAAGAGCTAAAAAGATAATGTCACTTGACATACCAAAGCGAGGAGTTTATTTTATTGAATTCAAAAACCAAAAGGATTTAAAAGTAAGACCTTCGAATTTATTGATAACAAGACTATTCGAAAAAGAAATTCCGAGTGAACAACTACGAATTTGGATTGGATAACTTAATCTTACTTAAAATTATGGAAGTAGAAGAATTTGAAAAGAAAATCGACAAAATAAAGGAAGATGCTGTCAAAAATATTTTGAGCCATTTCAACAGAATAAATGACAAACTATTCACCTTTAATAATATTCTAATAGGTGGATATTTTGCTCTTTCCAGAATCTACGATGACATAAATATAAAGGTAATTATGATTCCATTAATTAATCTAATCTTCCTTATATTTTTAGAATACCTAATGATGGAAAAAAGCCGAAAAGAAGCTTCTGTTGATGAACTTGGGCTGATGAATTTATAAAGTTTGCTGAAAACAAAGAAACAAGACCAACCTTATTTTCTTTACTCGCAATCTTCTCTACATTAAGTGTTTTTGCCTATTTTGTTTATTTATTGATTTTCTAAAATGATAAAAAACGTTGTACAACACCGTATAAAATTAGTTGCTAGTACAAGCCTACTTACGAAAATCCTCGCGGATTTTCATTCGGTTTGTATTTGCTAAATTAGGTACTGAAACAACTCAACTAATCTTATACAATACCGTTATACTTAATTATTGATGTCTGATTGGAACGGGAAAACCTATTAAAAAAGGCTAATACCCATTACTTTCAGATTTTCCTTAACTTTAGTGAATTAGCTATCAACTGAAATTCACTAGTGTTATGAGCAATCAAAAATCGAAACCAACAAAAACTTCCCGAAGATCGTTTATCAAAAAAGGAGCTATTGCTTCATCTATTTTTATCATTCCAAGACATGTTCTCGGTGGCCCTGGGTTTTTAGCGCCTAGTGACCGCCTTAATCTAGCTGCCATTGGCGCTGGAGGTAAAGGATCAAGTGATATCAAAAATGCCTCAGTAGATGGTCGTGAGAAAGTAAGAGCGCTTTGTGATGTTGATTTTTCAGGTTCTGCAAAACGGTCTGTTGAAAATTTTCCAAAGGCAAAGTTGTACAATGACTACCGCAAAATGTTGGACAAGGAAAAAAACCTTGATGCGGTTACCATTTCTACTCCAGATCATATTCATGGTCCTGCAGCAGCTTATGCCATGGAAAGAGGGATTCATGTGTATGTTCAAAAACCTATGACTCATAATATTCGTGAAGCACGAATATTGACTGAAATGGCGCGTGATAAAAAGATTGTCACCCAAATGGGAAATCAAGGCGGCTCGAATCCACTTTTAGGAATGGTTCAAAAATGGATTGATTCAGATGCCATTGGCGCAGTTTCAAAGGTACAGGTTTGGACGAACAGACCTGTATGGCCTCAAGGTGGAAAAATGCCAGAAGCTGATGCAAGTTTAAAACCAAAAGACCTGTATTGGGATTTATGGTTAGGCCCAAATGAAGCAAAACCCTTTACGCCAAACATACATCCTTTCAACTGGAGAGGCTGGTGGGATTACGGTACAGGAGCCCTGGGAGATGTTGGATGTCACTTAATTGATATTCCATTTAGAACCTTGGGCTTAAAATATCCTACAGATGCAGAGTGTAGTGTTGGTTCGGTTTATTCTCAAATGTGGAATGCGGATTATCATCCTGAAGGTTGTCCTGCTTCTTCGTTCATAACCCTTCATTTTGACGCGACGGAAAAAACTAAAAGCCCTATAGAAATGACTTGGAGCGATGGTGGTATACGACCTTCGCATCCTGATATTATTCCTGCCAATAGTGATATCGGAGGACCCGGAAGTTATAACGGTGTTTTAATCATCGGTGAGAAAGGAATTATTTCTACCAACATAAATGACAGTTCACCACTTACCCCTAAACTATATCTAAACGATGGCACCACAGAATTCGGACCAGAGGTAGAAGTTATGGAAGAGCCTGAATATGGGCACCAACGCAAATGGGTAGATGCCTGTAAAGCTGGTTTTGGTAGTGAAGAACATATGGCATTGACCTCATCTTTTGATTATGCAGGTCCAATGACGGAAACAGTTCTAATGGGGAATTTAGCCATTAGAAGCTATATGCTCCGCCGGGAAGACGAAAAAGGAAAAATGGAATTCTACGCCCGTAAAAAACTTTTATGGGATGGGGAAAATACCAGAATCACCAATCTAGAGGAAGCCAATCAGTTTGTAGGTAGAACCTATAGAGAAGGCTGGAAGGTTTAAATTATAATTCTTAAAATAAAAATGGAGCCTTATAAAAGGCCCCATTTTTATTTTTGAATACAACTATATAATGCTAATGTTTCGTCAAAATAATCATTGGATACGTAAAATGTTTCACAAAGAATTTTGGAAAAATTCTTTCCAAACGAAAAAGAACAGTTAGCATTTTCTTGCCTATCCAGTTATTTGGAAATAGTTTCCTTTGTGCTGCCGGTCCAAAGGAACGCCATGGCACTTTCTTTAAATCAGCTTCATCAGTAAATCGATTCCACCATGATAGTGGGTGCGGGTCAAAATAAAGCGTATTGTTGCGAACTTTAGAGTTTTTATCAATATGGGTTCTTCGCTCTCCTTTTAACAAACCTATTTTCCGGAACATAGGGGAATTCCAAAACACATTGGGGTTACTATATATTATGATAATTGGCTTTCCTGGTTTTGTAATGTGTATCAATTTTCGAACCGCTTCCTCCTGCTTTTCCTTAGCCATGTGATAAATCGTGTGTAGGCTGAGTGAACAATCAAAGAAATTTTCATCAAAAGGCAAACCGAAAAAACTGCCATGTAAGAAAACACCATGTTTTCCTATTTTCTTTTCAGCCATTTTCAAAGCTTCGGAAGATAAATCAACACACCAACGTTTTTCAAAATTTTTGGAATAGTTAAGATATTCCTCGTACTGAATTGGTCCCGAGGCCATATCAATGATATGCTCCCCTTTTTCAGGAATATATCTTAGTAAAAGATTCCGGGTCTTGATGGCATATTCTTGGGAATATTTTCGAAGGTCCTCGAATCGTTTGGCATCTTCTGTAGTATCGTCTTCCGTAACCCACCCTACGGAATTATAAAACTTTGACACACTTTCTTCTGCCTTGTCTTCTTGGGGAATTTTAGCACTCTTTTGAGTCTCTAAATCTTTGATTTCCATTATGTTAATTTTACGTGGGGTAACGTAATTCTTAAGAAAAATTACAACTATTTTCTGATTATTGGAAATTTTTTTAAAATACCCCCACGAAAACTATGATTATGGCACTCCTGTTTCACCAGTTAGATAATACAATGAAGCACTCTATTTACACCATAAAATGTGCAACAGATTACTTCGGTCCCTAAATGACTTTGGTTTGGTTTTACTACTTTTTCAACCCTGGTAATCCAACAGGTTTTTTGGTCTGCCAATTGAATTTTTCTGCTTTCTTTTCTTCTGGCCAAACCTCATCTAAGGTATTTGCCTCAAACACTTTTCCATTTTTGATAACATGGGTCAATGAATTTGTATTCCGAAGATCATCTAGTGGGTTTTTTTCGAGAATAACGATATCAGCTAGCTTTCCAGCTTCTATACTTCCTAAATCCACATCTAATCCTATTGCTCTTGCACCTTTAATGGTAGCTACTTTTAGAGCGTCATAATTATTCATTCCTGCACTGGCTACTGACCATAATTCCCAATGGAAACCAAGACCTTGCAATTGTCCGTGGCTTCCTATTCCCGCCAATCCGTCGGCTTCTACCAAATCTTTCATAAACACTGCATGCTTCTTAAAGACGTGCTCTTCATCCATAAACCAACCTGGTCTTCTCCTGCTTTTATTTGCCAATTCTTTGTACGGCGTAAAATATTGCAGCTTTTGATCTCCCCAAACATCTTCACGGGAATAATAATAATTTTCCGCCCAAGGACCTCCGTAGGAAACCAATAAGGTAGGGGTAACTGCCATTTTCGAATCCGCAATGGTTTTCACTACATCATCATAAATCGGATAAATCGGAAGCGAATGCTCATGACCCGGATAGCCATCCAACAACTGTGTCATATTCAATTTGAAATCGAGTCCACCTTCGGTAGTTGGCATTAATTTCAATTCTTTACAGGCTTCTATAACCCATTGCCGTTGTTGACGATTGCCTACCAAGTACATCTTAATTGTCTTAGTATCATAATAATTACTGTACTGTTTCAGCACATCTTTGGCCTGATCTAAACTTTCCAATTGGTAGCCCCAAAAACCAAGTCCGGGACCTGTGCTGTAAATTCTTGGTCCATCGACCATTCCGGCTTCGACCATATCAGAATAGGATAAGACATCAGTTGTTCCTGTCTGTGGATCTCTTGTGGTTGTGACTCCATAGGCCAAGTTCGCTGCATACATCCAAACCTGATTTTTATGAATGCCCCAAGCTGGTCGTAAATGTGCATGTGTATCTACATAACCAGGCATAATAGTTTTTCCGGTAACATCGATTTCCTTTGTCCCGTTGGGGATTTGAATGCTTCCTGAAGGTCCAACAGCTTTAATCCTGTTATTCTCAATGAGTACATCCCCGCTTTCAATAACTTCAGTGCCCTTCATGGTAAGTATGCGCCCACCTTTTAAAAGCAAGTTTCCCTTAGGAGTGTATTTTTTATACTTCACATCAATCTTAAACTCATCCGCCTCAAACCTTGGGTCTTTCTTTTTCTCTTCCTTACCGGTATCCGTTTTTGTAGAATCAGTTTTCTTTTCGGATTTTTTTAGTTCCTTTTCCTTCTTCTTTGCTACAGCAAGACTATCTGCAAATTGTTTTCCGGCAGCCACATCATATCTAAAATGACTTGATCCCAATGACCAATGCACCTTTTTACTGTCAGATGACCAATTGGCAAATTCGCCGCCAATAATGGTTAGCTTCATAGCTGGAAAAGCTGCTTTATCAGCTTTAGCCACTGAAACAGTCGGCACCTTGCCATATCTTGGAATTGTAGCCACATAAACATCATTATTGATTTTTGCCATAGCGGATTTGCCATTTGGAGAAATCTTTATGTAATCAGGTTTGGAAGATTTGTCTTTATCATCTGCTTCTACTTCTTGCGGAAGCAATGAATGATCATCCAACTTGTCTTGAGAACCGTAGGTAACGATTCCTTTTAATTTCAAATGGACTTTCTTATCAGTACCATCCCAACGAATGGAAAGCAATTCACCATTATTATTGCTCAAATACACACGGTCATCGGCTTTTGTAAAATGCGGATAGAAACGTTGTTTTGATTTATCAATCAGATTAATGGCTCCGCCTTCCGAAGAAACCCACATCAAATCTTCGAACATTTGCGTGCTGTATATTCCCAATAAATCTTGAAACGATTGTGTTGATCCACGGTGAAAAGCAATCCTTTTGGATTTGTATGACCATTCAGGATATTGATACAAGCCAGGCTGCTGGGTCAACTGTGTTATCTTAGTTCTCCCATCAACGTTTACTTTGTAGAGATGTCCTCCACCTTCTTTCCAGGTGGTAAACACCAAATGTTTTCCATCAGGAGACCAATCGGGTTGTGCTTCTATAAATTCGTTTTTGGTCAAACGTTTCGGAGTTCCATTCGGGAAATCCATTACATATAATCTGTTTAGTGCGGTAAAAGCCAATTTGCTCCCATCGGGTGAAGGTTTTGCATCTCGAATTTGCGTGGCAAGGGCTTCCTCAACATCTTTAATAGGATATTTAAAGGATAGTAAAGGACCCATGTCTAAATTCACATCTACAGAAAACGGAATCTCTGTTGCTACATTTCCATCCAAAGAAATTGAATAGATTTTTCCTCCATAGGAAGCTACGAGATTATTGCTATCTGGAGTAAAAGACATGGCCGGAAGCACTCCTAAAGGGGCAATAGATTCCTGCTCATCACGTTGAACTGGGTACGCCAACCAGCGTTCATCGCCCGATTTTAGATTTCGTAATACCAAACCAGTCTCAGTTTCAAAACGAGAACCGTATACTAGCCATTGGCCGTTTGGGGACAATGTTGGCGTAAAGGCTGAACCATATTTGGAGGTAATGGTATTTATATCAGCATCCTCCATATCATAGGTAGAGATTTGATATTGCGGTAATCGTGCATTATAGTTCCAAGCACCTCTTCGTTGCGAAAAATACAGCAGCTTACCATCAGCACTAAAGGCAGGGTCAATTAGTTTTATGTTCTCGGGCTTACTAACCAGTTGACTTCCTGAGCCGCCATCTTTATGATAAATGTGTGGCTTGATATTTCGTCTGCCTTTCACGCCAACTATATAGTCTCCATCAGGAGTCCACTCGGCTGAAAAGAAATTGTGCTTTTTTTCTTTCGTAATTTGCTGGTCTTCTTTGGTGGATAAATCCATCGTCCAGATGTTATCTGAACCACTTTTATCCGATATAAAAACCAATGATTTCCCATCAGGACTATACCTCGGATGTACATCATACTGCATACCTTTTGTAATCTGAGTAGCCTTTCCACCAGTAATAGGTATGGAATAAATATCTCCCATTAGGTCGAAAACGATGGTTTTTCCATCAGGACTCACATCCAAGGAAATCCATGTGCCATTATCTGTAGTAAATGAAATTTTTCGTTCAGGTTCTAAGGGAAGTTCTTTGGTAGCTTTTTTAGTTGAGTCTTTTACTTGTTGTGCTGTAGCGGAAAAAAAAGATAGAAGGGCTAAGCACAGTGCCCAGCTGCGTAAGGTTGAATTATGCATCAATTTTTGGTTTATGATTGAGTTCTCTAAATATAAACAATAGTTAGCATAAAAAAAGCCCCAACTGATGGCTGGGGCTTTGCTGTTTTTTTGTTGAAGTTTTATTCTTCTTCTGATGAATCTTCATCGTCTTCTGAAAAATCGGTAATTCCGTTTTCTTGAAGTAGATTATACCATTGAATGACTTTTTTAATATCACTGGTATAGACACGATCTTCATCATAATTGGGAAGCACCTCGAAAAAATACTCTTCCAATTTTATTTTTTCCGACTTATGAGGGATGGAGGTTTTACCTCCCTTTTCTTTTACCTGAATTTTTTGAAACACTTCCCGTAGGGGAAGTTCCTCATCCAAGGTATATATCGCAATTTCAGCAAGAACACTAACATTACTTCGTATTCCTACTGTAATTTTTTTTCCATCTAACAAAGACTCTGCTACAAAGCCTGTTCTGGTTTGAGTTACCAATTTATAAAGACCAGGTTTTCCACCTATAGATAATATTTTCTCTAAACTCATTTACTTTCTGTGTTACTCTAAAAATTCAAAGCGCAAATATGAAACATTTACTTTGATTGAAACGGCTTTTTAACGTGCTTTTTTGATATTAGGAAAACGCATACGGTAATCTACATTAATCTTTCCTTTTGAAATATTTGCTAGCCTACCTTTTAACAAGCGTTTTTTCAAACCAGAAAGTTTGTCTGTAAAAAGAATTCCTTCAATATGATCGTATTCATGTTGTATAATTCTCGCCAATAAACCGTCGTATGTTTCCGTATGTGACTTGAAATTTTCATCCATATACGTCAGTGTAACAGTATCCTTTCGCTTCACATCTTCGCGCACATCCGGTATACTCAAACAACCTTCATTAAAAGTCCACTCTTCCCCTACTTCTTCATCAATATAGGCATTGATAAAGACTTTTTTAAATCCATCAAGTTTTTTCCGTTCGGTCTCTGAAAGCTCTTCATCCTCAGCAAAAGGAGTGGCATCAACAAAAAACAATCGAATTGGAAGCCCGATTTGCGGCGCGGCTAATCCGACTCCACTAGCCCCATACATGGTTTCCCACATATTATCAATCAGTTCATTTAACTTCGGATAATCTTTGTCAATATCAGTTCCGACCTTTCGTAAAACCGGATCACCATATGCAATTATGGGTAGTATCATTTAATTTCTGTTTAAATAGGCTTGAAGGATGATGGTCGCACTGATTTCATCCACCAATGCCTTATCTCTTCGTTGTTTTTTCTTTAGGCCGCTATCAATCATCGTACGAAGTGCCATTTTTGAGGTAAAACGTTCATCTTCCCTTACAACTGGTACTTCTGGAAATGCTTTTTTCAAACGACTTAAAAAGGGAGCAATAAAAATTTCGGATTCCGACGGAGTGTTGTTCATCTGTCTAGGTTCACCCACCACAAACTTCACAACCTTCTCCTCAGATATATAGTTTTGCAAAAAATCAAGCAATTCATGAGATGCAATCGTAGTGAGTCCTGAGGCAATTAACTGCAACTCATCTGTTACAGCAATTCCTGTTCTCTTTTTACCATAATCTAAGGCAATGATTCTTCCCAATTTACTTTTTTGGCAAAAATAATGGATAATTTGTTATAAGTATAAAATTGACTATTGTTTTACTCGATAATCGAGACCCGCCTGCCGGACGGGCAGGTTTAAAATGCTAATAGCCTTGCCTTAATCTTTTTAAGTCGTTCCCTTGCGAATGCCTTATGGGCTTGTACTGCGGTTATTCACTATCATAAGTATCGAAAAAATCACTCAAGACGTATTCAATTTGTTATACCTATAAAATTGAGGAACCATTTATAAGCGACTACTTATATTTGTTGAAATTTTAAGAAGCATATGACCGATTTAAGAAACACCATAGAAGAAGCTTGGGAAAACCGTGAATTACTGAAAGAGAATGCAACCCAAGAAGCCATTCGCGAAGTAATTAATTTGTTGGACAGTGGAAAACTCCGTTGCGCCGAACCTACAACTGATGGTTGGCAAATCAATGAATGGGTAAAGAAGGGTGTTGTTTTATACTTTCCTATTCAACAAATGAAAACTTTAGAAGTAGGTATTTTCGAATACCATGATAAAATTCCACTTAAAAGAGGCTATGCTGAAAAAGGAATACGTGTTGTTCCTCATGCAGTGGCAAGACATGGTTCATATATTTCAAAAGGAACTATTTTAATGCCTAGTTATGTGAACTTAGGTGCTTATGTTGATGAAGGCACAATGGTCGACACTTGGGCCACAGTAGGTAGTTGTGCTCAAATAGGTAAAAATGTGCATTTGAGTGGTGGTGTAGGAATTGGAGGCGTTCTTGAACCCTTGCAAGCCGCTCCGGTAATCATTGAGGACAATGCATTTATTGGTTCAAGATGTATTGTAGTTGAAGGTGTTCGTGTAGAAAAAGAAGCGGTTTTGGGCGCTAACGTTGTACTTACAGCTTCTACAAAAATAATAGATGTTACTGGTACTAAGCCAGTTGAAACAAAAGGTAGGGTTCCCTCCCGCTCAGTTGTTATACCAGGGAGTTACACAAAGAAATTCCCTGCAGGAGATTATCAAGTCCCCTGTGCTTTAATTATTGGCACTCGAAAAGAAAGTACCGATAAGAAGACTTCCTTAAACGATGCTCTTAGAGAACACAACGTCGCTGTGTAATTTTGTAAGAATTTTATAGAAGAAAGTATACTATTTTCGGTTTTTTGAAGTTCTTATACCAGACCACTCCAATATGAATAACCTACGTAATCATAGCTATGGGGCTTCAAAGCACAAAAATAACAGCACTTGTAATCACTTACAACGAGATTGGATTCATCGAAAACTGTCTGAAATCGGTAGAATTTGCGGATGAAATTATTGTCGTAGATTCATATAGTAACGACGGAACTTATGAGTATTTGTCTGCACACCCTAAGGTTAGGGTAATACAACATCCATTCAAAAATTATACAGCACAGAAAGCTTTTACCTTAGAGCAAGCCTCCAACGACTGGGTTATTTTTGTTGATGCCGATGAAGTGGTTACTACTGAGTTACAAAGAGAAATTATTGAAACTGTTAACGGAACAAAGCAACACGTTGCCTACTGGTTCAGAAGAAAATTCATGTTTCAGGAAAGAAGATTGCGATTCAGCGGATGGCAAACAGATAAGAATTATCGCCTTTTTAGAAAGAGTAAAGTTAAGTTTACCGAAAGACGAATTGTTCATGAAACTTTAGAGGTCAATGGCACTTCCGCAACTTTAAAAGAAAAATTGACACACTACTGCTACAGAGACTATAGCGACTACAAACGCAAAATGCTCTTGTACGGAAGATTAAAAGCTAAGGAAGCAGCTCAGAAAGGCAAAAGTTTCAACATTGGAATGTTATTGGGAAAACCAACTTTTACCTTTATATATAATTATATCTTTCGTCTAG
The DNA here is from genome assembly GCA_947500435.1 of uncultured Flavobacteriaceae bacterium. Lineage (GTDB taxonomy): Bacteria > Bacteroidota > Bacteroidia > Flavobacteriales > Flavobacteriaceae > Maribacter_C. The sequence goes on along the minus strand of CANMRV010000004.1, from coordinate 559,765 downwards.
GTATTTTGGATGGCATTAAAGGTATTAAGGTATGTTATCTCAATGCTCTTGGCGATTGGGAAAGATATCTTGAACTTAGAAAGTTGGAACAAGAACAAAGAGCACCAAGCTTAGAAACTGTTCAACAGCCTGGAAACTAGACTATTCTAGTTTACCTTATCTATCTAACATCTTACTAAATTCCAGAAATTACTTCGGGCACAATTTCGAATAGTAGCCAGCTCGGTGATATTTTGCGCTACAATTTCTTTACGGGAGAGTAAACAACCTCGGAGCAAGCCCACGAGGCATTCAAAAAGAAAAGACTGTATAGTGTAGAGGCAAGCCCCGGAGCATTTTAAACCTGCCCGTCCGGCAGGAGGGTCTCGATTATCGAGTAAATATTTAGAAATTACGCTTTAAAAACTCCTTTTATATCTAAATTTGTCCACAGATTTAACTGTTCATCAGCCTAAATATTGGATAATCTCACAAACAAAATATCTGCATTATTTATCACATTCAATGAAATTACCAACATTGATGAGGTTATTGAAAATGTATCTTTTGCCGATGAAATAATTATCGTTGATTCTTTCAGTACCGATGGTACCGCAGAAAGAATAAAGAGTTATCCTCAAGTTAAGTTTATTCAGCGTCCTTTCAAAGATTATACAGATCAAAAGTCATTTACAATGAGCCAAGCAACAAATGATTGGGTCTTGTTTATGGATGCTGATGAACGACTTACCGATGCGCTGAGAGATGAGGTTTTAACTACCATAAACTCGCCGAACCCAGATGCTGCTTATTATTTCTACCGCACTTTTATGTTTCAAAAAGAAGTACTTCATTTTAGCGGATGGCAAAGTGATAAAAACTTTCGTCTTTTCAGAAAAAGCAAGGTACACTTTACAACGGAACGTGTAGTTCATGAAACCTTGGTCGTTGATGGCAAGATTGGCATTCTGAAAAATAAGCTTATTCACTACTCGTATAAAGATTACCATGATTATAAGAGTAAAATGATAAAGTATGGGAAGATGAAGGCTCAAGAAAAACTTGACAAAAATTATACTCCAAACTTATATCATTTTGTTTTGAGGCCTTCGTATAAGTTTTTCAACCACTACATTTTACGCTTTGGCTTTTTGGACGGAAAAAAAGGAATAATCATTAGCTATTTAAATGCTTTAAGTGTCTATTCTAGATACAAAGAACTTAGGCGTCTGAAGAATCCATTTAATCCAAATCTTTCTAGTACAAATCTTCAAGATCCGAACAAACCCGAAATACGGTTTTTAGTTATTCAACAAAAAATGATTGGTGATGTTTTGGCAAGTACCATTATATGCGAAAGCCTAAAACATCATTTTCCAAGTGCGGAAGTTCACATGGTCGCTAATGAAAATACACTTCCGGTGCTTGATGGTAATCCGTTTATTGATGAGGTCATCGTTTTCAAAAAAGAATTCCGTGAGAGTAAAAAGGTTTTCTACGCTTTTTTAAAATCCTTGAAAAAAACAAAGTATTCCGCTGTAATAGATGCCTACGGAAAATTAGAAAGTAATCTAATTACACGTTTCGCTAAGTCTAATAGAAAAATAGGAAGGCGAAAATGGTACACAAGTTGGATCTATTCCGACCCCATATATCAACCTCTAATACCAGATAATGAAATACCTCTTTCGATATCTAATAGGCTGATGTTATTAGATCCGATACTCCCAAAAAATAAGTTTGTAGCATACCCCAAGTTATTTTTATCTGCGGATGAAATACAAAAAGCAAAAAAGACCGTTGAGAGTTTAGGTGACAAGCTAATAATGATTGGCATTTTAGGAAGTGGCCCTGATAAAACCTATCCGCCAAGATATATGGCCGAAGTGCTTGATACAATCTGTGAAAATTGCGATGCCAAACTACTTTTCAATTACATTCCTTCTCAGAAAGCGGAAGCAATACAGATATATGATTTGTGCTCCCTAGAGACACAAGAGCGCATAGAAATTGACTTTTATGCTGATTCGCTTCGAGATTTTATAGGAATATTATCACAATGCGAAATGCTTATAGGAAACGAAGGTGGCACGGTAAACATGGCGAAAGCACTTGAAATACCATCCTTTTGCTTTTTCAGTCCGTTTATCGTAAAAGGGGCCTGGCACGGAAAAGTGTACAAAGATCATGATAGTGTTCACCTAAGCGATTACCGCCCCGAGCTTTTTGGCGAAATGGATAAAAGGGAAATCAAAAAAAATATTTTAGAGCTATACGAGGCTTTTGAACCAAAGCTTTTTAAAGAAGTATTGCTTAATTTTCTAAAAAAGAATTGTAGCTAACATAGATTCTAAAATGACAAAAGCCAAAAGTGACGTTGCGATACTCCTGATAAATTATAATTCTTCGGAATATACTCAGAAATGCATTTCAAGTATTTTGGACCAAACTACTAGGACCTTAACGTATCAAATTATCGTTGTCGACAATGCCTCTGAAAAAGTAGATTTTGAAAACCTGAGTTCATCTATTGCAACTTTACCAGACGACATCGTTCAATTGCATCGTAGCAGATTCAATACTGGTTTCGGAGGTGGTAATATGCATGGGATTCAATTCGCAAATGCAAAGTATTATCTATTCTTGAACAATGACACATTGTTAATAGATGACCCGGTAAAGGTATGTTATGATTTTATGGAAGCACATTCCGAAGTGGCAATCTGCGGACCTCAAATCTATAACGAGAAAAACGAAAAAACTGTAAGCTTCGACCACTTCACCTCCTTTGCACGGGAGGTCTTCGGGCGAAAGGCACCCGAGATTCTATTTTCAAAACCCAATAGAAAGAAAGAATATTCAAAACCCCTTTCGGTAGATTACGTAAATGGAAGTTTCATGTTCTTCAGAGCTGAAGATTTTGATAAAATAGGAGGATTTGACACCAATATATTTCTCTATTTTGAAGAATGTGACATTTGCTATCGTTTAAAGAAAAAAAATAGAAAGACTTATTTTATTCCGAATGCGTCCTATATGCATCATCAAGGTGTAAGTGTCGACAAAACCAAAATGCCTATTGCAATTAAGGTTGAGCTTAAAAGATCAATGTTTTATGTGATTCGAAAGAACTATGGCTATTTACATTATCAATTACTTCGCTCCGTTTTTAGTATTCGTTATGGATTAACTTCCTTGATAAAACCAAAATACTTTAAACTGTTTCATCAGATTTTAATAGGCCTACCTTTGGGCAAATCTTTGAAACAAAAACAAGTTATTCAAGATTAAAAGCTGTCCATACATTCACAGATAACCTATTTTTGCTCAAAATAATTTGAAGAAATAATGACCGAGGAAATAAATAAAGCCATTTCTGTTTTGCAAAATGGCGGTCTTATTTTATACCCAACCGATACCGTTTGGGGAATCGGCTGCGACGCTACCAATGAAGAAGCAGTGCGAAAAGTATATGAGTTGAAACAGCGTGAAGATAGCAAAGCCTTAATTTGTCTTGTGGCCAATGATGTAATGCTAGAGCGACATGTTAAGGAAGTGCCTGAAGTCGCTTATGATATTATGGACCTGTCAACCAAACCCACAACCATTGTTTATGACGATCCGAAGGGAATAGCCAAAAATCTGATTGCTGAAGATAATACACTCGCTATCAGAGTTGCTTCGGATAAACTCTGTCAATACCTCATCAACAAATTCAAAAAGCCAATTGTATCTACGTCAGCAAATATTTCTGGACAATCGACCCCAAAACAGTTTTCAGAAATTGATAATCCAATTTTAAAGGGTGTTGACTATATCGTAAATTTGCAGCATGAAAAAATAGCTCATACACCTTCAGCAATTATTAAGTTAAGTGCAGATGGTATTGTGAAAGTGATTCGAAAATAATGATGCAAAAGAATTTTCATGAAGCGCTTCAAGACCCTATCTTCAGAACACTGACAAAAGCAGCTAAAGAATTAGACGTTACATGTTATGTTATTGGTGGTTTTGTGCGTGATTATATCTTAAAACGTGGCACTGCTAAAGATATTGATGTGGTTGTCGTAGGCAGCGGTATTCAACTTGCACAAAAAGTAGCATCATTACTGCCTAATAAGCCTAAGGTATCTATTTTCAAAAATTTCGGTACGGCAATGTTAAAAAATGATGACATTGAACTCGAATTTGTTGGTGCGCGCAAAGAAAGCTACCATCGTGATAGCAGAAAACCAGTTGTTGAAAATGGTACTTTGGAAGACGACCAAAATCGTAGAGATTTCACAATAAACGCGTTAGCATTATCATTAAATGAAGCTGATTTTGGAGACCTTCTAGACCCATTTGATGGAGTTTCGGACCTTGAAAGAAAAATAATCAAGACTCCATTAGAACCTTCCATAACATATTCCGATGACCCTTTACGAATGATGCGCGCTATTCGTTTTGCAACACAATTAGGGTTCCAAATAGACCTGCCTTCCCTTCAGGCCGTTACTAAGAATAAAGAACGTATAAAAATCATCTCAAAAGAGCGTCTTGTAGATGAACTGCATAAGATTTTAGCCAGTGACAAACCTTCTTTGGGCTTTTCATTATTACATAAAACTGAGTTGCTACCTTACATTTTACCAGAGCTCGTAGCCCTTCAAGGCATTGAAGAAATCGAGGGCCAAAGACACAAGGATAATTTTTGGCATACGCTAGAAGTCGTAGACAATATTTGTGAAACAACAGATAACCTCTGGCTTCGTTGGGCAGCTTTACTTCACGATATAGGAAAGGCACCTACTAAAAAGTTTCATGAAAAGTTAGGCTGGACATTCCACGGACATGAATTCGTTGGCTCGAAAATGGTTTATAAACTTTTTAAACGTTTACGAATGCCCTTGAACGACAAAATGAAATTTGTTCAAAAAATGGTACTTATGAGTTCGCGACCCATTGTACTTTCTGAAGATTATGCTACAGATTCGGCGGTTAGAAGATTGGTTTTTGATGCTGGTGATCACGTTGATGATTTAATGACCTTATGTGAAGCAGATATCACGACCAAAAACCCAAAAAAGCAAAAAAAATACAAAAACAATTTTAAAGTTGTCCGTCAAAAAATTCAAGAAGTGGAAGAACGGGATCATGTTCGAAACTTTCAACCTCCTGTTTCGGGTGAGGAAATTATGAAGACTTTCAACCTTAAACCTTCCAAAGAAATTGGCATTATCAAAGAGGCTATTAAAGAGGCTATTTTAGAAGGGGAAATTCCCAATGAACATGAAGCCGCTAAGGCGCTAATGATTAAAAAAGGAAAAGAACTAGGTCTTAATTTAGCATAACTTCAAACCAATTATTCCTTTAATACTGTCTTTTAAAAATACTCCATAAAACTCGGCTTAGTATTTCAATCTTCTTATTTGTAAGATTTTGTAGGATTTTGTAGGATTTCTATTTATTTGTAGGATAATTTTATGTCCCCTACAAAAAAGTGCATTTCACCGATATTTTCAAGGAGAGGCACAACATTCTCTCGATGAACTGCATCTGTACGCCTATTTTTGTTAAAATTTTAAGTATTTCATCGATAATTTTTTAACAACATGATGTATCTTGCATCAGCATAACACCCCCGGGTATATGGAAAAGTACTTGTACTTTTTACTTCAGACCAAACCAACCAAATTGATACAGGCCACACTTGCTCCTGTTCAAATTTCAATTTTACCAGAAGATAAATTAACTACTTCAACTATGAAAAATTCTACTTTTTTCTTAAAGTCCCTTTTAAGTTTTTTGCTTCTATTGGGTCTTTTTTCAACTCAAAACATTTTTGCTCAAGATAAAGATCTTGACCTGATTTTAGATAATGTAGATTTAGACGATGACAACGACGGGATTCCAGATACGGTTGAAGGTGTCTATACCTGCACCACGGTTGCTGATTTAAATACTCCAATGTTTGCTACAAACACAAACTTGGTAACGGGCGGTACAACAGGTACTGCAACCCTTAATGGTTTAGATAATGGGGTTTTTAATTTCTCTGCATCAGTTTCTGGTACAGCGACTTGGAACGGTGGAATACAAATTCAAAACCAAGTACCTGTTGGGAATTTTATTTACGCACAACCAAGAAACGCTTCAAATACAAACCCAGCAAATGTTGCGACTTATGAATTTGATTTTCCAAATCCAGTTTCAAATTTTGAATTTTTTATCGGAGGATTAAATAATGGTGATCAAGCTACTATCACAGCCTTTATCGGTTTAACACCTATAACGATAACCCCGGCTAACTTTAGTGATTTTTCCACAATACAACTTGTAGCTACTGGAAATACAGTAGTAGGAAACGAATTTGACAATAGTGCTGATCCTTTAATAAATACTTTTAAAGTCACCATACCAGGAGATGTTGATCGTATTGTTGTGAGCTCAGGTAAATCAATAAATGACAACAATAATGTAACTATAGGTATGTACTCTTTTGCCTATTGCTCCTCCCTCATAGGAATTGATTTTGACAAGGACGGTATACCAAATAGCTTAGACCTAGACAGTGATAACGATGGAATTTTAGACATTTATGAAGCAGGAGGTACAGATATTGATGGAGATGGAAAAGTAGATGTTTTTGTAGATGCCGATGATGATGGCTTAAATGATGCACAAGATAATATTGATAATGGCGCAGGCGCAGTAGAAGTAACTAGTGGTACGCCTTGGCCTTTACCAAACACAGATAGTAATGCCGGGGTCGACTACCTTGACATTGATGCTGACGACGACGGTATAGTTGACAATATAGAAGGACAGTCAACAATAGGTTATAACCCACCTTTAAACAATGATGACGACAATGATGGTATTGACGACCAATATGATGTTGACTTTCCTGGAAATAATGCTTTTACCGCAGAAAATACCGATGGAGAAGATCTTGAAGATTATAGAGATTTAGATTCTGATAACGATGGAGATGATGATATTTTAGAAGCATGGGATACCGATTCCAATGGTATACCAAGTTTGGTTCCTTTAAACATGGACTCTGATGGCGACGGGCTTGATGACGCTTTTGATAATGACGATGTTGAACCAGACCCAACCAACGGCCAGGTCCCAACCGATTTTCCAGATGCTCAAGAACCTGGCGGTGATAGAGATTGGCGAGATTTTGCCGATATCGATAACGATGGTGTAGCAGATAATATCGATTTAGACAATGATAATGATGGAATTCCAGATTCAGTAGAAGGTACCATTGATTCAGATAGCGACGGAACTCCCGATTATTTAGATCTTGACTCCGATAACGATGGTATAACTGATGCAAAGGAAGCAGGCGGGACAGATGCGGACGGTGACGGAAGAATTGATAATTTCGTTGATACCGACGATGATGGTCTTAACGATGCACAAGATAATATTGATGGAGGGCAATCAGCCACAGAAGTTACAAATGGCACTCCACTTGCTGATACGAATTCCGATAACGATAGCTTGCCTAATCGAATTGACCGTGATTCTGACGATGATGGAATACCAGATGTTATAGAAGCTGGTGGAACTGATGATAATGGAAACGGAATCATCGACAACTTTACCGATACAGACGATGACGGACTTGACGATAGTGTTGATCCAATTGGACCTGTCACCGTCGGTACCCCTTTACCAGATACCAATTCAGACTCAGATAACATCGTCGATAGACTAGATGTAGATTCTGATAATGATGGTTTGACCGATACTTATGAAGCTGGCGGAACAGATGCCAACGGTGACGGACGAATAGATGGTTTCATAGATGCCGATAACGATGGATTTACAGATACGGTAGATACAGATGATAGCACTACTCCGGCTGCACTTGATGGAACTGGAACGGCATTGCCGAGGAATAATTTTGATGGCGATGGAAGACCTGATTATTTAGATAGGGATTCTGATAATGATGGAATTACCGATACTTATGAAGCTGGTGGTGCAGATGATAACAACGATGGTCAAATTGATGGATTTACCGATACTAATAATGATGGTCTTAATGATGATACGGCTACCAGTCCTTTACCGATAACCAATACTGACGGTAATGGAAATCCTGACCACTTGGATATCGATGCTGATGATGATGGTATTGTAGATAATATTGAAGGACAGTCAACGTTGGGCTATAACCCTCCATTAAATGGGGATAGCGACAATGACGGTATTGACAATCAATACGATATTGACTTCCCAGGCAATAATTCCTTTTCTGTAGTAAATACTGATGGTGACGCTCTAGAAGATTTTAGAGATTTAGATTCTGACAACGATACCTTCGATGATATTATTGAAGGATGGGATACAGACGCTGATGGTACTCCTGAGACAACACCCGCAAATGCAGATGCTGATAGTGATGGACTTGATGACAACTTCGACACTGACGATGCTAATCCTGAGCCTACTAATGGTCAAGTACCTACAGATTTTCCCGACGCTCAATTGCCAGGTGGAGACAGAGATTGGAGACAATCGCTTGATATCGACGGTGATGGCGTCAATGACGACGTGGACTTAGATAACGATAATGACGGCGTTCCTGATTCCGTTGAAGGAACTGGCGATTCAGATGGAGATGGTATTCCAGATTATTTAGATCTTGATTCGGATAATGATGGTATACCAGATATTATTGAAGCAGGAGGAACAGATGCTGACGGAGATGGACAAATTGATTACCCAACGGCTGGAGATCCAATGTCAATGAACGATACAAACAACGATGGTTTAGATGATGGCGTTGCAGCTTCCCCCTTACCAGATGCTGATTCTGATGGTGACGGACTAGTTGATCGACTAGATCTTGACTCTGACAATGATGGTATAGCTGATATTATAGAAGCAGGTGGTACTGACGCCAATGGAGACGGTGAAGTAGATTATGGTACACCAGGTGACCCCACAACAATGTTAGATTTAGATGGAGATGGATTTATTGACACCATAGATACAGATGACAACACAACAGTTGGTGTTGGAGATGGGGGAACAAGTTTAGCAGATGCCGATACAGATGGAGATACTTTTCCGAACAGACTAGATCTTGATTCCGATAATGATGGTATTCATGATGTTATTGAATCAGGAGGTGTCGATACTGATGGCAATGGAACCGCAGACGACGATGATGATAACGTAAATAACACAGCTAGCAATGGTATTCCAACCTCGGCAGGAGGTGGAAATACACCAACCGATACTGGTGCTGACGCATCGCCCGACTATTTAAACCTAGATAGCGATGAGGATGGATGTAGTGATGCCAATGAAGCCTATGTTAGCGCATCCGCCGATGGCGGAGATGGCGGACAATTTGGGATGGGAACACCAGCAGCAACCGGCGCCTTTGGTCTAGTTACCGCTGCCGCCTACGATACAGGTACAGTAGCTACCGTGACTGATGCATCAGATGCAACAGCGTGTATTGTTCTTGATTCGGATGGCGACGGAGTTTTAGATGACCAAGAAATTGCTGATGGCACGGACCCGAACAATCCTTGCGATTTTGTAATTGCAAGTATTACTGAAATTCAAAGTGGTGATTGGTTAACAGCTGATTGCGACGGTGATGGAGTTACTAGCGAACAAGAAATTGCAGATGGAACCAATCCTGAAGACCCTTGCGATTTTAATGCCACAAGTATTACTTTGGCTTTATCGGGTGATTATCTGATTTCAGATTGTGATGGAGATGGTGTAACGAATGGTACAGAAATCACAGATGGAACCAATCCAGAAGACCCATGTGACTTCATAGAATCAAGTGTAACCTTGGATCGTTCTGGAGATTGGTTGACAGCTGATTGTGATGGTGATATGATTCCCAATGACCAAGAAAACAATGACGGAACAAATCCAAATGATCCTTGCAGTTCAATTGGGGGGAGTCCACCACCGGAAACTAACTGTGATATTATCATAGAAACCGACTTGGTAAATCCTGGTTTGAATGATGGTATCTTCCGTATAACTAATATCGAATCTTTCGCTGATAATAATGTTAAGGTTTATAACCGTTGGGGTATTCTAGTTTACGAAACCCAAGGCTATGACAATGCGGCAAGAGCATTCCGTGGTATCTCAAACGGGCGAGCAACTGTTCAGATGAACAAAGAACTTCCCGTAGGAGTTTACTTCTACATTATAAACTATGTAAACAACGGAACACCAAGGACCAGATCAGGTTATTTATACGTAAACAGATAATCCATACCCTCAACCCTAAAAGTAAACTCGATAATCATGAAAAAATTCATAATAACACTAGTTTTCCTAACAACCTCGGTATGGGGCGTCATGGCACAACAAGATGCGCAATACACGCAATATATGTACAACACCTTGGCTGTTAACCCTGCCTATGCCGGATCAAGAGGTGTTTTGAGTATCAACGCATTGCATAGATCTCAATGGGTAGGCCTTGATGGTGCACCGACTACTCAAACCGTGAATTTCAACACTCCAGTATCTGAAAGAGTAGGCATAGGTCTTTCTATTGTGAACGATAGAATTGGGAATGGTACTAATCAAGATACTTATTTTGATGCGGTTGCATCCTATACGGTTCCTACTTCAAAAACTGGAAAACTATCGTTTGGAATAAAAGCAGGTGGCCATGCGTTAAACATCGATTTTAATCAACTTCAAAATTATAGTAACGAGGCAAATACTATAGGTCTGAGTAATATTGACAAAAAGTTCTCTCCAAATTTTGGTGCAGGAATTTATTACCATACCGATAAGTTTTACGCAGGACTTTCGGTACCCAACTTTCTAAAGACCGAACATTTCGATAATTCAACTGCCAGTTTGGCTCAAGAGCGAATGAACTTCTATTTGATTACGGGTTATGTTTTTGATTTCAATCCAAATCTAAAATTCAAACCTGCAGCCTTAGTGAAAGCAGTAAGTGGGGCACCCTTACAAATAGATCTTTCAGCAAACTTTATGATAAATAATAAATTTACATTGGGAGCGGCATACAGATGGGATGCTGCTTTCAGTGGTATGTTTGGTTTCCAAATCACGGATCAGTTTATGTTAGGTCTTGCCTATGACAAGGAAACTACCGAATTAGGCAACACTACCTTTAATGATGGTTCTTTTGAAGTGCTTCTGCGCTATGAGTTCCGAGCGAAATATAAAAACGTAATTGCACCTAGATTCTTTTAAACACTACGAAGATGAACAAAAAATCGAAATACCTTTTATGCAGTTTACTAATGGCTTTTGCTTTGGTTACTGCCCAAGATAAAAAAACGAAAAAAGCAAAAGAAAACTTTGATAGCTATTCGTATGCTCCTGCAATAGAGAGCTATGAAGATTTGGTTGAAAATGGGTATTCTGAAGAGGATATCTTTAAAAATTTAGGTGATGCCAACTACCAAAACGCGAATTATTCAGAAGCGGCAAATTGGTACAGTAAGCTGTTTGCAATTGAAGGCTTAACCTTAGATGCCGATTATATGTATCGCTATGCCCAATCTTTGAAGTCCTCAAAAGAATACGAAGCTTCAGACGTTTGGATGCAAAAGTATCAAGCTACTAAAATGGCTGATGTACGTGCTAAAAAAATTGTAGGTAATCCCGATTATATGAAGAAAATTGAAAATAACTCCGGGCGATATGATATCAAAAGTTTAGGGTTAAATTCTGTAGCCTCTGATTTTGCACCTGCATTCCGTGGAGAACAATTGGTATTTTCATCGGCAAGGGATAGTGGAACAGTAGCTAAAAATATTCACACATGGAATAACAAATCCTTTACTAATTTATATAGTGCCACGCCTTCAGGTGATGATTTTGGCGCTGTCAGTAAAATAGCTTCTCTAAACAAGAAGACGCATGAAACCTCAGCAGCTTTCACTAAAGATGGTTCTACCGTATATTTTACAAGAAATAATTCTGAAAACGGTAAGTTTTCTCGTGACGAAGATGGAGTCAGCAGATTAAAAATTTATCGTGCAAATCTAAAAGATGGAAACTGGACTAATATTACAGAGCTACCATTTAATGCGGATGGTTACTCAACAGCGCATCCTGCTTTGAGTCCTGATGAACGAAAACTTTACTTCGCTTCAGACATGGAAGGAACCATTGGAGCTTCAGATATCTTTGTTGTAGATCTCAATGAAGATGGTAGTATCGGAGCTCCTCAAAACTTAGGAAATAATATAAACACCGAGGCTCGAGAGACTTTTCCCTTCGTAACAGCTTCAAATGCATTGTACTTTGCTTCGGATGGACACCCTGGTCTTGGAGGTCTTGATGTTTTTGCTACTAAAATTGACGATATGGACAATCTTTATATCGTTAATGTTGGAAGATCGGTGAACAGTGAACAAGATGATTTCTCATTTATAATAAATGAAGAAACTAAGAAAGGGTTTTTCGCTTCAAATAGGGAAGGTGGCCTAGGTAGCGATGACATCTACGGGTTTACAGAAACTGAAGAAATCGACCTCACATGCAACACTATTGTAGAGGGAATTGTAAAAGATGAAGAAACCGATGGTCCTTTGGCTGGAGCTAAAGTTGCTATTTTCAACACGAATAACGAACTGATATCGGAAACCATTTCAGGAGATGACGGTTCATTTGCACTTGAAGGTGACTGTAGAGATGGTGATTACAAATTAGTTGCCTCTAAAGATGAATACAATAATGGTGATAAAATGTTTGCCGTAGTTAGTGCGAACGATACATCTGGAGTTGAAATAGCATTGGAGAAAACAGTGAAAAGAGCGCCTGTTGGTACAGACTTGGTTCAGTTTTTATCATTAAAACCAGTTTACTTTGATTTAGACAAAGCGGATATCAGACCAGATGCCTCAGCTACTATTTTAAAGGTAATCGAGTATATGAATCTTTTTCCAGACATAAAGATTCAGGTGCAATCGCATACAGATGTCAAAGCAGGTGAGAGCTACAACCAAAGATTATCCCAACAAAGAGCTGACAATACGGTTACGTATTTAATCTCTAACCGAATGGATGAGTCTCGTGTTTCAGGAGAAGGTTTTGGCAAATCTAAGCTTGCCAACGATTGTACGACACTTGAAAAGTGTACTGATGAAGAACATGAAAAAAACAGACGATCCGAATTTATCGTTATGGAATAACTTAATAACCAACCAATATTTTAAAAATGCCGTTCGTAATGAATGGCATTTTCGTTTTTAAGATATCCCGGTCAAACTTAAAAAATAAAGAAATCAAGCAGCTGTTTTCTTAGCTAAGAGTATTAATTTTGTCAAACAATTTCTTCTTTATAAAATGCAGAAAAGTTTCCGTAAAATTGCTAAGATTTCACTTGTTTTAGTGTACTTGGTGATTATTGCAGGTGCCATAGTAAGAGTAACAGGTAGCGGCATGGGTTGCCCAGATTGGCCAAAGTGTTTCGGGTACTACATCCCTCCCACTGATATATCGGAAATACAATGGACTCCAGAAAAGGAGTTTAAAAAAGGACAAATTGTAATTGTTAATGAGGCACTTCAAGTCGCTACAGACGATTTTGAATCATCAACAAATTATAACCCAGAAAACTGGGAGCCATATACCAAACATGAATATGCTACTTTCAACCCCTGGCATACTTGGATTGAATACATCAACAGATTAGTCACGGTTGTTTTAGGTATTCCCATGCTAATCTTATTTGCTCTTTCCTTTTTTCTATTCAAAAAAGATAAGGTGATTACTATAGTCACGGTTTTGACCCTTATTGTTCTGGCCATTCAAGCCGTACTAGGCAAACTAGTAGTTGATACGAATCTGAAACCCACTATGATTTCGGTTCATATGATTATCGCTTTGGTTATAATGGCAATGTTGTTATATCTCATTCATCGAGTTAAAGACCAAACAGTTTCGGTAAAATATGATAAAAAACTATCCATTGTCTTAGTGATAGCCTTTGTGGCAAGTTTAGTTCAAATAATTCTAGGCATTCAGGTAAGGCAATTTGTTGATGTTCAAATTGATGTTTTAAATGGTGGAATGCAAAATCAATGGTTACAAGATCCATCGTTATCCTTTTATGCACATCGCTCTTTTTCAATATTAGTGGTACTATTAAACCTATTTTTAGGCTATCGCGTTTATAAATTTAACCTAGGCTATTCTAAAATCAAATGGGTTTTAGTAATTATCCTTGTTGAAATAATCTCAGGAATGGCCATGTATTATTTGGATTTCCCATTTGCTAGTCAACCTCTCCACCTTGTATTGGCTTCCCTCCTATTTGGGGTTCAGTTCTATTTGATTTTGGAAGCATTAAAATCCAAAAGAAGTCCTAAAACTTTGTAACTTTGTCTTCCCACAAAAATAAACACTAATGATTTACAAAGTGCGCATTATCTTAGATGCGAAGGATGACATATTTCGTGATATCGAAATTGAGGCAGGCAATTCTATGGAAGAGTTCCATAATGCTATATCGCAAGCCTTCGGTTTTTTAGGCAATGAAATGGCCTCTTTTTACACTTGTGATGAAGAGTGGGTGCAAGATGAAGAAATTGCGCTTTTTGATATGAGCGAAACAGGTTCGGATGTTCGTTTAATGAACGAAACATTTTTGGAAGATGTAATGACCGAAAAAACACCAAAGCTTATCTATGTCTATGATTTTCTAAGTATGTGGACCTTCTTTGTAGAGCTTGCCGACATAGTTGAAAATGAGCCTGGTATATCCTATCCAAATGTATTATTTAGTTTTGGTGAATTGCCAGAAACACCTCCAGAAAAAAATTTCAAAGCAGATCGCACCGATAATTTCGATTTTGACGACACTTTAGAGAACTATGATGATTTGGATTTTGACGAAAATTGGAATTAGAATCTATCATCAAGCTTAATAAAAATAACTCCGCACTCATAACTTATAACTTCCTAGCATACTATGATTAACCTGTATTCTACCCAAATTGAAAGTATCTCATTGCATCGTGTTGGCAATAAAAATAAGAGCGAAGGAATCTTCCTTTCCGAAGAACCTTTTAGCCTAAATGATGAAACTACAGGCTTACTCAAAGAGTATTTCTTCAAACCTTTTCGAGAAAAAGAGGAGAACTACTTCAAACTCGCTAATGAGGTTGACGTCGAATTTAACGAGCTCCATAAAATAGTAACAGAAATATTTACAGATCCTTCCTCGGCGCATCTAAACTCTAAAAAGATTGCAACACACCTGTTTGAACAATCAAATCACCCGCATATTAAAAGTGGTGAGGTATATGTTGGGTATTTGACAGGTCTACTTCTGGACAATGTTAAGGTAGATGCTATCGGAATATTCAAAAGTGAGTTAAAGCACGACTTTCTGCAATTCGAAGAAACGGGAAGCAATCTGAATATTCTTGTGCAACAAGGCATTAACATCAATAAACTAGACAAAGGATGCCTTATTTTCAACGTAGATAAAGAAGAAGGGTATAAAGTACTTTCAGTGGATAGCAATCGCTATGATGCAAAATATTGGTTAGAAAATTTCCTAGGAGCTGAACCACTTTCCGATGATAATTTCAAAACTAAAAATTACTTAAAGTTTTGCCAGAATTTTGCTAAAGATGTTGTTTTACCAGCTGAGGATAAGCAGCAAGAAGTACTGTTTATGAACCGTGCCGTAAACCATTTTGCCAAGAATGATGAATTTGAGGAAAGTTCGTTTTTGACGGAAGTTATGGAGAATCCGGAATTAATTCCTGAATTCAAACATTATAAAGTTGAAAAAGGTCCTAAATACAGCATTGAGGACGTTTCAAATTTCGACATAGCCAATAAGGCCGTTTCAGATGCTAGAAAGAAGATAAAGAATGTTATCAGTCTAGACACCAACATTCAAATTAAGATGGATTTTATAAATCCTGAATCCGCAGAAAAATTTGTAGAAAAAGGTTGGGATGAAGAACGACAAATGTATTACTACTTAGTATATTTCAACAAAGAACAGAAGAGTTAAAATAAGCTTTGAACAGGAAATATTTAAAGTCAACATTTACAACTTATACTTACTTTCAATAATCTGCTTCATACTTACATCTTCATAGTTGCGTTTTACAAAGTCTAACGCGAGGGTGAGTACCTCGCCCATAGTATTGCATTCCTTAAATTTAATATCAAGTGTGAGTTCGTAAATCTGTTCACTTAACAATGCAATATGGTCTGGCAACGAAATATTATCTTCTCGACAAATATCAATAAGTTCCTCTATTCTATCTTCCGAACTAATAATTCGTTTTGCAACAATTGAGCGTTCCTCCACTTTATATTGGTCAACGGAGCTTTTCTGTAGCTTCTCACGCACCAATTCCACCATCAAATAGTTCTCTTTAAAAAACTGTGGACGGTATATTTTAAGTTTACCTTCAAAACACTGTTGATCAAAATCAATCGCTCTTATTTTGTAGACTACATGGTCAAAATCATGAGTAGGTACAATTACGTAGTTATAAGAACGCATATCTCCCAATAGCCTAATCATGCACCGCTCATTAAACTTGACAAACTCTTTCGCCAACTGAGCCTTTTCCGATTCTGTGCACTTTGGAAGCATGTCCTTGATAAAAACATCACCCGGTATCCCCGCAATGTGTTCCTCTATCAAAGTATCCTTATAAACCAAAAAATTGAGATTGTATGGGGAAAGCATATGCTCTAGTTCAAGTCCATAAACACGCGATGCATCTGTTTTCTTTACGTAGAAATAGGTGAAATTATCATTGAGAATATTCCTGACTTTAATACGAAATGGCTTTGAATTACCAAAGGTGCAATAGTCCACAGCATCAACATTAAGGTATTCCATAATACGGTCGCTACCATCAGAATGTAAAATTGAATATACTTTTTTCAAGCTGATATCAATTTCCTTACGCTCATGGTCTTCATAATAGACGCGCACCCAAAGTGTATCCTCATCATTGTCATCATAAACTACAACGGAGCCAGCAAATCGCAAAAGGTCATCGTAAAAAATAGGAATTTCTATCTTTCTATTATAATGGTCAAGATATTTGTCCAGCTTTTCTCTTACAGGATAAGCCGGCTTCTTCTTTGACATCAACTTTTCGTCAGCCATAGTTCAGGTATTTCAAATTCATTGTAACAAATTTAGGCTTTTGTCGTCATGTATACTATATGGGCATATCATGTCCTTTTTGTATTTTCATCAATCAACTAAACACATCCTATTTTGGAAAAAATTCTAACGGTAAACAACCTTACCAAAAAATATGGGTATTTAACGGCTGTCAAAGATTTGTCTTTTACTATTGAAAAAGGCAATGTTTATGGCATTTTGGGACCTAATGGCAGTGGAAAATCAACCACCTTAGGTATCGTGCTAAATGTAGTCAACAGAACACAAGGTGAATTCTCATGGTTCGACGGCAATACCTCAACCCATGACGCCCTTAAAAAAGTTGGAGCCATAATTGAAAGACCAAATTTCTATCCCTACATGACCGCCATACAGAATCTTAAATTGGTCTGTAAGATTAAGGATGTTTCCGAGGACAAGATTGAAGAGAAGTTAGAACTTGTAGGACTTCTCGAACGAAAAAACAGCAAGTTCAGAACCTATTCGTTGGGTATGAAACAACGCCTCGCCATCGCTTCTGCCTTATTGAATGACCCTGAAATTCTAATTCTAGATGAGCCCACCAACGGACTTGACCCCCAAGGTATTCATCAAATCAGGCAAATCATTAAAAAAATTGCATCTCAAGGAACAACAATACTATTGGCTTCACACCTGTTGGATGAAGTTGAAAAAGTCTGTAGTCATGTGGTAATCCTTAGAAAAGGGGAAAAACTGTATTCAGGCCGTGTGGATGATATGATGGCCACACATGGTTTTTTTGAGTTAAAAACCGCTCAATCCGAAGCCCTAATCAAGCATTTGGAAAGTGATGGAAATTTTGGAGAAATCAAAACCGAAAACGGACTTACCACTGCCTTTCTAAAGGAGGAAATGAGTGCAGAAGTTTTAAATCGAAAACTGTTCGAAAAGGGAATTTTTCTATCACATTTAGTAAAAAGGAAGGAAAGTCTTGAAGAGCAATTTTTAGAAATAACCAAGAATCAATCAAATTAATCTACCAACCGCATGATACGTTTACTTCAAATAGAATTTATAAAGCTCTGGAATAATAGGGCAAGTAAGGTACTTATAATAGCCTATTTCATATTATTGACCTTTATTTCACTAGTTGCGGCAATAAAGTTCGATATCGGACCAATTAAATTTCATCTCGCCGAACTAGGAATTTTTGATTTTCCTTATATATGGCATTTCAACTCCTTTATAGCAGCATTTTTCAAGCTCTTTTTAGCAGTAGTCATAGTTTCTATGATGGCCAATGAATATAGTAATAAGACCATCAAACAAAACCTTATTGATGGGCTTAGTAAATGGGAGTTTATCTATTCAAAATTCCTTACGGTTTTGGCATTATCAACCGTTTCCACAATATTTCTTTTTATTATTTCATTTTTACTAGGTCTAGGATATTCCTCATACGACGAAATAAGCATTATATTTTCAGATTTGGAATTCATATTGGCTTACTTTGTCAAATTAGTGGGCTTCTTCTCTTTCTGTTTATTTTTAGGAATCCTTGTCAAAAGATCTGCTTTTGCATTAGGTTTTCTAATACTATGGGCTATTCTGGAGCAACTCCTATTCGGACTACTAGGATGGAAAGTTACGAGTTGGGAAACAGCAAATACTATTAAAGGCTTCTTTCCCATGCAGGCGATGTCAAACCTAATTGACGAGCCCTTTACTAGATTATCAGCCGTTCAGAACTTAGGAGATCAGATTGGCGAGGACTTCAAATTTGATTATGCTGTTCACTGGTACGAAATACTAATTGTACTAGTTTGGACCGCTCTCTTCATTTATGGCTCCTACGCACTTTTGAAAAAACGAGATTTATAGTCTATATTAGAGAACAATTTCTACTGGAAATCCAGTAGAAAAATGTCGCTACTTTCTAGTATTTATCAGCCGATATTCGCTGTGATGTCCCTTTAATACTATATTCATTCATAGAATATATGGGCACTATGAGAAAATTATTTTCAATTTTTTTTGTTTTTACCTCCATCTACGTTAATTCACAACAAGCAAATGATTGCGTTGATGCCATAGTAGTTTGCGGTAATACAAATATTTCCACGAACGTTTCTGGTTTTGGCACTCAAGAATTGGATGCCACTACAAACCCCTGTACTTATGAAGAGCTTAATAGTCTATGGCTAAGTGTTACCATTGCGACCGGTGGAAGTTTGGCTTTTACCATTAGACCTGATGATACTGACTTAGAAGTAGATTATGATTTTTATGTTTTTGGCCCGAATAATGGCTGTGGTAACTTCGATAACCCTATTCGATGCAATACCACGAATCCGTTACAAGCATCATTGAGCTACAATACAACAGGGCTTCGAGATTCAGCGTCAGACCCAACAGGTGGACCGGGTGAAGATGGTGATGGTTACGTTTCTTCAATACCCGTAACCGCTGGAGAACAATATTATATTCTAGTGGACAGACCTATCGGCAATGGAGGTTTTAGTTTGGAATGGACAGGTACAGCTGGCTTTTTTCCCTCTCCTGATGTTACCAAACCAAAGAACATTGAAGTCTGTTCAACATCTAGCAGTTTATTGGTTAATCTAACTCAAGAAGAAACTTCCATAACTACGAGCACTATAGCTACTATATCATATTATATCAGTTATGAAAATGCATTTGATAATATCAATCCAATTATCGACCCAACCCAATTTCAATATGCCGGTAGTACAACCAATATCTACGTTAGGGTTACCAATCCTAACAGATGTTTTGAGATAGTGGATTTTGCGATTCTACCTTTGTCATTTGACAGCTCTCCTAATTTAAGTTATACCGTTTGTGATGTAAATCGTGACGGACAAGGAGAATTTTCAGTTGCCGATATCATTGCTGATGGCGAAAATGCTATAGATATTCTGGAATTTGAATTGTCCTTACATTCCAATGAGGCCGAGGCAACTGCAAATTCAAATAGAATTACAGGCCCCATTCTAAGTTCAGCGAATACAACTATCTATGCACGTGTTAGTTCAAACTTATTAACGAATTGTTTTATTACGTATCCTGTTTCACTTATTGTTACAGCTCCTCAATTTCCAGCTGTCCTTAGTTTGGTTCAATGTGATATCGACCAGGGCAATTCTTTAGATGGAATAACACAAATGGATTTGCAGCAAGCTTTTTCAAATATCCAGAGTACTACTGATATATCTTATTATGAAACTGCCACTGAACGAACTGCGAATAATCCAATTACAGACCCTGCTAATTATACCAATATAACACCCTTCAATGCTGTTGTGTATTATCGAACAGTATCTAAAAACTGTGAAAGTTTAGGTGAAATAGCAATTGAGGTAAACCCAACAATTGTTAGTCTAAATACAACAAGTCCCATACAGGTTTGTGATGATGATTCCACAGATGGTGTCTTGGAAAGTACTTTTGATTTGGAAAGCATCCGCCAGAATAGCTATGCTGGATTGGACGTCACTTTCTATGGTAGTCTTGATGATGTTTCCCTAGAACAAAATCCGCTTGACAGAAACTATAGAACTACTTCAACAACACTTTATATACGTCTTGAAACCAATAACCAATGTCAAGGTGTTGAAGAAATAAAGCTAATCGTCAATCCCCTACCTGAAGTATCCCTAGAGACAAATTATCAAGTTTGTACGGATGGCGACCCCTTAATAATTGAGGCACCAAATGGTTTTGATAGGTATAGCTGGTTCAAGATTGAAGGAGTCGAATCACAGGAACTTGGTAATAACCAACAATTAAGTGTTCACATAGGAGGTAATTATAGACTAGAAGTTGAAAGGCAATATCAAAATAACGGACAAACTTCAAGCTGCAAGGCGAGTACGGATTTCGTGGTAACGCCCTCCAATCGTGCTACATTTCAAGAAATTTGGATTGAAGATTCGACCACCGATAATATGATAGATGTAGAAGTAACCGGTGATGGAGATTATGAATATTCAATAGACGGCCAAAACTATCAAGACGAAGCCAGATTTGATAATATAGAGGCGGGATTTTACACTATTTTCGTCCGTGACAAAAATGGTTGTGGTATTTCAGAACGAGAAATATCGGTTATTGGTTTTCCAAAGTTCTTTACTCCAAATGGAGACGGAGCCAACGATACATGGCAAATTATTGGTGCAAACAAAAATATTGGTGATACCGCTATCCAAATTTTTGATCGCTACGGAAAACTCATAAAACAGATTAGCACGGACTCGATTGGGTGGGATGGATCGATGAACGGACAGCTTCTTCCGTCATCCGACTATTGGTTCAGAATTACCTTAAATAACGGTAAAGAATTTAAGGGTCATTTTTCTCTGAAGCGATAGACTTTTACTATATTGTCAGGCCGAGAGAACGCTATGATGAGAATCGCTTCAATAATCTTATTGATAAGCCTGTTATTTCCTACCCTAACTTTTGGGCAAGGCGAGACTTCCAATTGGTATTTTGGCAATGGTGCAGGAATCTCTTTTAACAATGACGGAAGTGTTACGCCCGTAACAAATGGAAAACTCGATACTTTCGAAGGTTGTGCAACAATTTCTGACAGTTTTGGCAATTTACTTTTTTATACCGACGGTATTATCGTTTATGATCAAGATCACAAAGTCATGCAAAATGGCGGTAACCTCTTAGGAGATCCTTCAAGCACGCAATCAGCGCTAATTGTCCCTAAACCAGGAGATCCCAATATCTTCTTTATTTTTACTGTTGATACATCAGCATTTAGAGGTGATCCTGATCGAGGTTTAAACTATTCAATTGTTGATGTTACTCTAAATGACGGAAAAGGTGCAGTAACCCAAAAGAATATTCCTTTGCTGAATGATTGCTCCGAAAAAATAGCTGCGGTCGTTAAAAACTGCTCGGATAAATCAATTTGGCTTTTGACTTTTGCCTCCTTAGGTGGCTCCAGTACTACTTTTGACACCTTTCATGCCTTTGAAATCAATACTTCTGGGGTAGTAGCAACATCTGTAAAATCAACTTTTGAAGATTTGGAAATTGAAGACCCAAGAGGATATTTAAAAATATCACCAGATGGAACTAAATTAGCCAACGCAAATATGAAAGGTGGTTTGTATGTCTATGATTTTGACGCAGCTACTGGTAAATTATCGAATCAAGAGGATATTTTCATATCAGGCTCTAACAAAACGCCATATGGAGTAGAATTTTCACCCAATAATCAATATTTATACATCCATGCTTCGAATGATAGCTTTGCAGATACGGGTCATCGATCTTCACTATTACAATATGATGTATCGGCACCTGACATCTCAGAATCTCAAGAAATAATAGATACACGTTCGGTATATCGAGGTGCGTTACAGTTGGGTGACAATGGGAAAATCTATCGGACTACCGCCAGGAATTATTTTAATGGCAGCCCATTTTTAAGCGTTATAAATAATCCCAATCAAAAGGGAGATGCTGCTAATTATGCACATGAAGCTATCCCCCTAAATGGGAAAAATGCTACCCAAGGACTTCCTCCCTTTATTCAATCTTTTTTTAATAAAATTTCTTTGGTAAAAAATCCTGACGGCACTACAAGCAGTTCATTATCAATTTGTTCGGGAGAACCCATAACGTTAGAAGCTGAAATAGCTTCAGGAGCCACTTATATATGGGAAAAAGATGGGCAGCCCTTAACAAATTCAGGGAATTTATTACAAATACCTGCAGCAAGCGAAGCTGATTCAGGCAAGTACCGACTAACAATACAAACAGGAAATCCGGCAGATTGCCCGGTCATAGGGGAGGCTCTGATAAAGGTCTCACCACTTCCAGAAACAAACGGGTTTTCACTTGAACAATGTGATGTAGACGACAACATTCTCGATGGTTTCACTGTATTTGATTTAGAGCAAGCAAGCAATGGTAAGGAGTTCGATTTTACTTTTTACGAAACTCTTCAAGATCGGAATATTGATAATAATATCGAAAATCCTGAAACTTATTTGAACACTCAAGCTTTCACGCAAACCCTCTTCTATTCAGTAACAAATGAATTGGGTTGTAGCGACATCGGTGAGATTACCTTAGTTGTAAATCCCGTACCTGTTAATGTAAACAATATAAGTCCTGTTGCGATTTGTGATGACGACCCAGATAATTCAGTGTTATCGGGCACTATCGATTTGGATGTTTTGCGGCAAGAAAAATTCAACGGTTCCGAAGTTGGATTTTATGCAACGCTATCTGACGCTGCATTGGAGGACAATGAGCTTGAAGGAAATTTTAGCACATCAAATACAACCATATATGTTCGATTTGAAAATAACAACCAATGTCAAAGTATAGAGACCATTGATTTTATTGTAAACACACTTCCAAAAATATCTCTTGAAAATTCGTATCAAGTATGTAATGACGGTGAGGCCCTTATAATCGATGCGCCATCAGGCTATGATTCGTATATGTGGTACAAAATAGATGATGATCAAATCATGGAATTAGGTACTTCACAGCAAATCACCATTGAAAGTGGTGGAAATTACAGTTTAGAAGTCGGTGTTGCTTATGAAAATAGTGGGGAGTCCAATCTTTGTACGACTTATGCAGATTTTGTGGTAGTTCAATCGAATCGGGCCATATTTAAAGAGGTAAATGTAGAAGACTTTTCGAATAACAATACAATTATTGCATTTGTTTCTGGGGATGGTGAATATGAATTTTCCTTGGATGGGGAAATCTATCAAGAAGAAGCACTTTTTGAAAATATCGAACCCGGATTTTATTCGATTTTTGCCCGCGACAAAAAAGGTTGCGGTATTTCGGAAAAAGAAATAGTTGTCTTAGGGTTTCCAAAATTTTTCACTCCCAATGGTGATGGCTCAAACGATACTTGGCAACTAATAGGAGCGGCTAAAGATATGGTAGCGGGAAAAATAACTATTCATGATCGTTACGGAAGATTACTAAAACAAATAGATGCAGATGGTGGTGGATGGGATGGCAATTATGTGGGACAGATGCTTCCAGCCTCAGATTACTGGTTTAGGATTACATTAACTGACGGAAGGGAATTCAAAGGACATTTCGCTTTAATGCGGTAAATCAATGCTCTTGAAACTTATTTCAGTATGCAAAAAAAACTGACATACTTACTTTTCTTTGTTTGCTTTTCGGTAAGTCAGGCACAGGTATGTCCAGAACTAATCGGTCCCTTAGATGGAGAAACTGAGGTTTCAGTAACATCGGCCATTAGCTGGCGAAAGACCGGAGGGCAAATATTTCTAATTTCCCTTGGAACAACCCCGGGAGGCACTGATATCATTGACAGAAAAACGTCGGGAACGCAAGCAACCTTTACTCCTCCATTAGGGCTTCCTGAAAAAACTAGGGTTTACGTTTCGCTTCAAGTTATAGATGGCAATTTCGGTAGTTTTGATTGTGAAATAGGGAGTTTTGTAACCGAAGACGTGACCGATACACCATCCTGTACGACACTAAGGGACCCCTTAAATAAAGCTGTATTTGTTAGAGAAGAAGTAAACATTGTTTGGAATTATGCTCCATTGGCGACGGGTTACAGAATTACTCTAGGCACTTCACCGGACCGTAATGATATTGTAGAAAATCTAAATGTTGGGAATCAACTTTTCTATGACCCTCCTTCAGATTTGCCCCTAAATGCCATAGTATATGCCCGCATTGTGCCCTACAACGAAAACGGAGTTTCAATAGCATTATGCCCAGAAGAGAGTTTTGCAATTCGTATGGTTACGAGCAATCTTGATTGTACAAAACTTACGTATCCAAAAGATGGCGATGTTGATATTCCCAAATCGCTCGCGTTGGAATGGGAGCCAATTTCAGGGGCTACAGGTTATAAAATTTCAATAGGACTTTCTCCTTTTCCTGTTGACATATTTTACTCGGCATTTATAGATACCAACAGTACAACTGTTTTGGATTTAGAATCTACGCACAAATATTGGGTAAGGATAGTTCCTTACAACGATGCAGGAGAGGCCGTTGGCTGCACATTAGAGTCCTTTACTACTATTGTCGACTGTGGTCCGTTTACAGATGACCTAACTGGTGAGATAGTAATCTTAAAACCCAAGATTACACTTCCAAGCGAAATTTCTATTTGTGATAGTCAGCTCCCCTATACGCTTAATGCAGTAGATAGAGCGGATGGTTATCGCTGGTTTAAAATTGAATCTGATGGAACAACTAATTTAATCTCAGAAACCAACGAAGCTCAAATTGATGAGGATGGCACCTACTTGTTTGAAGCTTATGACAGAGTGGCCCTATTCGAAAGTGTTATTGAATGCTCAAATGCAATGGAGATTACTGTTGTTTTGCAAGAAGGTCCAACAATCATATCTGCAACAGCTACCGTCCAATCAGAAAATTTAACGATAGTCGTGAATATTGAAGGCCCTGGTCAATATGAGTATAGCCTAGATGGTGTAGAAGGTCCGTACCAAGACAGCAATGTTTTTGAAGACCTTCCAGCGCAGTCTTATACCGCTTATGTAAGAGATAGAGATGGATGCGGAATCTCAAAAAGATTAGTTCAAGAAGAGTTTTCTACAGATGGATTTCCAAAATTCTTCACACCAAATGGGGATGGTATTAATGATTTCTGGCAGTTCAAACTTGTTTCAGAAACTAGAAAAAAAGAGTTAGGACCTATTACTATTTATAATCGTTACGGAATATTACTTCTTCAAATCGAACCCCAATCTAAAGGATGGGATGGCACCTTGAATGGCCGCCCGCTCCCGGCTTCAGATTATTGGTTTAGTGTATTTATCGAAGAGGGGAAGCAATTCAAAGGGCATTTCGCTCTGATGCGTTAGAGTTTTACTATATTGTATGGTTTGGTGTTAAAATCAAATGAAAAAAAAACTGCTATTTTACCTTATTTTATGCTGTAGCTCTATTTCCTACAGTCAATTGGCCTGCCCAACACTTACTAGCCCCATGAATGGTGATACCAACGTTGCCGTTGACGCTGTGATAACCTGGAATGGTATTGTTGGTGCCCCAGGATACTTAGTATCGATTGGAACTACTTCTGGTGGAACCGATATTGTAAACGAACGTGCCGTGGGTAATGCGACTTCATATCAACCACCATTGGGATTACCTGAGAATACGGATATCTATGTGACTATTACCATTTTCTTTTTTAATGCGGAAAATATTGTTTGTAGCACTGAAATGTTTCGCACAGAAGATGTAATACAACCGCCGAGTTGCACCACACCTAGATTTCCTATCGATGGGTCAATGAATGTGAACGTTGCTACTTCGATTGTATGGAACTATGCTCCCACTGCTACAGGCTACCGAGTTTCACTTGGAACCTCGACCGGATCATCCGATATTATAAATAATGAAAATATAGTTGGCGCACTCTCCTACCAACCAACTTTGGATTTGCCTGTGGATGCCGAAATATTTGTAACTATAGTTCCTTATAACGAAAATGGTCCCGCAACTTCATGTTCAGAATATAGTTTTACAACAGGTGGTTTGGTTAACATACCTACATGCACCTCTCTAGTCAATCCTGCAAACGGAGCAATCAATGTAGAGCTATCCCCGGTTTTAGAATGGACAGAGGTACCTAATGCCACGGGGTATAGAGTTACTATCGGTACAACTCCATTTAACGCCAATGTGGTTGATAATGTAGTTTTTATAGACAATAGCTCACTTTTTATCGAATTCGAACCTAATCTCACCTTTTTTATAACAATTGTTCCCTTTAATGCAGCTGGTGAAGCCTTAGGTTGCGAACAACAATCATTTTCCACAGTACTAGGTTGCGGCCCCTATTTCGACTCGATTACTAACCAGCTAGTAGATTTACGGCCCGAAATCAATTTTCCAGATGTGGTTTCCTTTTGCCAAAATGATGGCCCCTTTTTAATTTCTTCAGACGATACTGCAGCAGGGTTTAGATGGTATAAAGTAGATGAATTCGATAATGAACAATTGATATCAAGTGAAGATGAAGTAATGCTAACCGAACCTGGCATATATAGATATGAGGCATATAATATTGCCTCACAATCTGGTAGTACAATTGAGTGTGAAATATCCAAAATATTCCAAGTAGTTACTTCAGGGCTTGCTCAAATCGATGATTTAAGAGTTACTGGTCAAAATGGAACAATAAATGTTTCCGTAGAAATATCAGGAATTGGGGATTATGAATTCACAGTTGACAATATTGATGGTCCTTATCAAGACAGTAATATGTTTGAAGGCCTGCAACCTGGTTTTCATACATTCTATGTTCGCGATAATAATGGATGTGGTATAGCGGAGAAAACACTTGAACAGGATCTCACCTTAGATGGATTTCCTAAATTTTTCACTCCGAATGGAGACGGGGTGAATGACTTTTGGCAATTTATTCCGCCTCCAGATGCTGGCCAGGTAGAAATTGGCGCTATTTCAATTTTTAATAGATATGGAATGTTTTTAAAGCAAATTGATCCAACTTCTCGAGGGTGGGATGGTAATTTCAATGGAAAACCTTTACCCGCATCTGATTATTGGTTTAAAACTATATCACCAAAGAATAAAAAAATTCAAGGTCATTTTTCGCTTAAACGATAGCACCGTTACCCATGAAGAAAATAGTAATAATTGTTTTATTCCTTTTGCTAGGATTTGTATCCCAAGCACAGGAATGCCCGAGAATTACTAATCCGGTTAATGGTTCAATCGAGGTACCTGTGAATACAACAATTACTTGGAATGCCGTCGATGGCATTGTAGGCTATCTAATTTCGTTGGGCACTACACCTGGTGGAACTGAAATTCTTAATAGGCGCTCAGCTGGTTTAACCAACTCATTTACTCCAGAGGTGGGTTTACCAGATGACACCATAATCTATGTTACCATAGAGATGTTTTTAGAGGGACAACAAATTGTTCTTTGTCCTGGTGAAATTTTCTCGACCATTGATGTTACACAACCACCGTCTTGTACTGATTTGGCAGAACCTCTAAATAATGCTGTAGATGTAAGCGTAAATAGTAAAATCACTTGGGTATACGCCCCAACTGCAACAGGATATAGAATAACCGTAGGCAGCTCATCTGGAGGATCGGATATTGCAGACAATGTTGATGTTGGCAATGTGTTATCCTTTAATCCGCGAGAAGAATTACCTCTTGACCAAGAAATCTTTGTCAGCGTAGTTCCCTATAATGAAAATGGTGATGCCGGAAGCTGTTCAGTTAAAAGTTTCACTACGGGCATACCAACTTTCGATTGCCTTTTATACTATGATTCTGTATCTGGGTCCACCATAAAGCTCTCTCCGGAAATCGATTTTCCGAATCAAATTGGTGTTTGTTCGGGGGATGGTTTTGAAGTGCTGAAAAGTACAGATAGAGCAAGGGGTTTTCGCTGGTATAGAATAAATAATGACGGATCAGAAATCCTACTTTCTGAAACAGATGAAGTATCGATAGATGGGTTCGGAAAATATAGATACGAGGCATACAACACTATTGTGCAATTAGGAGTTACTTTTGAATGTGCAAGTGTTCAAGAATTCACAGTTGTTAGCTCAGAGCAGGCGATGATTGATGCAATTCTAGTCTCAAGAGAATCAACTGGTTTGGATATCGAGATTCAAGTCAGTGGATCTGGAAATTATGAGTTTGCCTTGGATAACGTTGACGGTCCATATCAAGATTCTCGGATATTTAATGGGATTCCCGTGGGAGAACATATAGCTTTTGTAAGAGATAAAAATGGATGTGGCATTGCACAAAGACCAGTAGAACGAAGTCTTTCTGCAAAGGACTTTCCACAATTTTTCACACCAAATGGGGATGGTATAAACGATTTTTGGCAATTCGTCCCTCCAGGTGATATCCGTGAAAATAGCGTAGAAACTATTTGGGTTTATGATCGGTATGGAAACTTAATGTCTCAAGTAGATCCAGAGTCTAAAGGTTGGAATGGTAATTTCAAAGGACAGCCTTTACCCGCTTCAGACTATTGGTTTAAAGCGATTACCTTCAATAGACGAAAAATACTTGGTCATTTTACCTTGAAACGATAGAAGTCTGTTTATGTTAAGGAAATTACTTTTTGTAATTATTGTATCTATAGGCTCTAATGCCTTTGGACAACAATGTCCTGTGATAACCTACCCCGCGGATGGTGAAACGGAGATTCCGGTAGATGCAACCATTACATGGACAGCCGTAACAGGTATCAACGGATATCTACTTTCCTTAGGAACTACTCCAGGCGGAACGGAACTTCTCAATCGTGAACCCACAGGTATAATAAACTCGTTTAAGGCACCTGTAGGCCTGCCTGAAAATACCCGAATCTTTGCTACACTTAGTATTATCGATGCCACTGCTCAGCCAGTATCATGCGGAGGTATTGTTTTTAATACCATGGATGTTACTACGCCACCACCCTGCACTATTTTGATTGCACCTGATAACGATGCAACTAATGTTACCGCGGTGACTGACATTATATGGGCATACGCCCCAACAGCTACCAGTTACGTAGTCTCCATCGGCACCTCAGAAGGTGGTACTGATATTTTAAATGAGATGAACGTGGGTAATGTACTATCATATGATCCACCGGTTAACCTACCTCAAGATTTGCGCATTTATGTTACGGTACGCCCTGAAAATGAAAATGGTAGTATGGCTCCTTGTACCGAAGAAAGCTTTTTTACCGGAGAGGTTGACGATCCCTGTGAGGTAACAGACAGTATAACGGGTGAAGTAACTTCATTTAGGCCCGAAATAGAGCTCCCAAATAGATATACCAAATGCTTAGAAAGCGGTCCAATTATGGTTTCTCCACTGGGTCAAGCCGATGGTTTCCGTTGGTATCGTATTGAAGGAAATACCGAAACCCTACTTTCGCAAGACCGAAATCATCAAATTAATGAGGTTGGTAATTACGTCCTTGAATCCTATAACATAATCACTAAATCTGGGGTTAATTTGGAATGTGTAAGCGCCAATAATTTCAATGTTGTTGCTTCAGAAGTGGCTACTATTGAATCAGTAGATATACGAAAACTAACTGCAGGTAAGGAAGTAACCATAAATGCAATCGGTTTAGGAGAATACGAATATGCACTTGATGATTCCGAGGGCGTTTATCAAGATGACCCAGTTTTTGTAAATGTCCCTGAGGGGCCACATACAATCTTTGTGAGAGATAAAAACGGATGTGGTATAGTTTCCAGATTAATAGAAAGAGGATTGAAGCCCGAAGATTTTCCAAATTTCTTCACTCCAAACGGTGATGGTATCAACGATTTTTGGCAGTTTATCCCTCCCCCTGAAATCACTGACGTGTTTGAAGTTTTAAAAGGAAATATTTCAATTTTTGATCGCTATGGAAACTTTTTGCTAGAACTAGACCCAGAATCGAGAGGATGGAGTGGTAATTTTAAAGGCAAACCACTACCATCATCTGATTATTGGTTCAAGGTCATTTCAACCAATCAGCAAAAAATGATAGGGCATTTTACATTGAAACGCTAATTCATTGCGTTAAGCTTCAAGACTTGAATTCTTCGGAAATTCTAAATACTTCGTAGTTAAAATACTTCTGCTTTCGTATTTTTAGAGGATGAAGTTTAAGGTAGTATCAGAGTTCAAACCGACGGGAGATCAACCCCAAGCCATCAAGCAATTAGTTGATGGTATGGAAGGTAAAGAGAAGTACCAAACCCTTTTGGGTGTTACCGGCTCAGGAAAAACATTTACCGTGGCAAACGTAATCGAAGAGGTCCAACGACCTACTTTGATTTTAGCGCATAACAAGACTTTAGCGGCTCAATTATATTCGGAGTTCAAGCAGTTTTTTCCAGAGAATGCTGTGGAGT
Organism: uncultured Flavobacteriaceae bacterium; assembly: GCA_947500435.1. GTDB lineage: Bacteria > Bacteroidota > Bacteroidia > Flavobacteriales > Flavobacteriaceae > Maribacter_C. The sequence continues at coordinate 528,739 of CANMRV010000004.1, read as the reverse complement.
ATTTTGTTTCCTACTATGACTACTACCAGCCAGAAGCTTTTATTCCTACTTCCGGACTTTATATCGAGAAAGACCTTTCCATTAATGAAGATATTGAGAAACTCCGCTTAAGTACTACTTCCTCCCTACTCTCAGGCAGAAGAGACGTGATTGTTATTGCGTCAGTATCTTGTTTATATGGTATTGGGAATCCCGTGGAGTTTCAGAAGAATGTTATCAACATCAAAAAAGACCAAGTCATAGCGCGTACCGAGTTTTTACATCAATTGGTACAAAGTCTGTATTCAAGAACTACCGCAGATTTTCGAAATGGGAATTTTAGGGTAAAGGGAGATGTAGTAGATGTATTCCCAAGTTACGCTGATAACGCCTATAGAATTCATTTTTTTGGGGATGAAGTAGAAGAAATAGAAGCTTTCGACCCCTTTAATAATAATGTCATAGAGGTTTATGAAAATTTGAATATATATCCAGCAAATATGTTTGTTACTTCCCCTGATATTCTTCAAAATGCTATTCACAGCATTCAGGAAGATTTGGTAAAACAGATTGATTATTTCAAGGATATTGCCAAACCCCTAGAAGCTAAACGTTTGGAAGAGCGAACCAATTTCGATTTGGAGATGATACGGGAATTGGGCTACTGCTCTGGTATTGAAAATTATTCAAGATACCTAGATGGAAGAGAACCAGGCACGCGACCTTTCTGTCTTCTAGACTATTTTCCTGATGACTATTTAATGGTGATTGATGAAAGTCATGTAACCATTCCGCAAGTACATGCCATGTACGGTGGCGATAGATCTCGTAAAGTCAATTTGGTAGATTACGGTTTCCGATTACCAGCGGCAATGGACAATAGACCACTAAAATTTGAAGAATTTGAAGCACTACAAAATCAAGTTATTTATGTAAGTGCAACTCCCGCAGATTATGAAATGAAACTAAGTGAAGGCATATTTGCAGAGCAAATCATTCGTCCAACAGGACTTTTAGACCCTATTATAGATGTCCGTCCGAGTTTAAATCAGATTGATGATTTGGTAGAAGAAATTCAACAACGTGTTGAAAAAGACGAAAGAACATTAGTTACCACACTAACAAAACGTATGGCAGAAGAGTTGGCAAAATACCTTGCTCGTATAAATATCCGGTGCAGATATATTCATAGTGATGTTGATACTTTGGAACGTGTTGAGATAATGCAAGATCTTCGAAAAGGTATTTTTGATGTTTTGATCGGGGTGAATTTATTAAGAGAAGGACTCGATTTACCCGAAGTTTCTTTGGTCGCAATTCTAGATGCGGACAAAGAAGGTTTCTTAAGAAGCAACCGTTCCTTGACTCAAACTGTAGGAAGAGCAGCTCGGCATTTGAATGGAAAAGCAATCATGTACGCCGACAAAATTACGGCTAGTATGCAAAAAACAATAGACGAAACAACTTACCGAAGAGAGAAACAAATTGCCTATAACACAGAACATAATATTACCCCAAAAGCGCTCAATAAAAGTTTAGATAGTGCCCTGGCAAAAAACTCTGTCTCTACCTATCATTTTGAGAAAGAGGAGATGCGTGCAGCAGAACCTGACATGGACTATTTGACCAAAGAACAAATCGAAAAAATGATACGGGAGAAAAGAAAATCTATGGAAAAAGCGGCTAAGGAATTAGATTTTATGCAAGCTGCAAAGCTTCGTGATGAAATAAAAATGTTGCAAGAAAAGGAGTGATTTTACAAAAAAAAGTGTAAATTTCTATAAATTCTTCATTTTAATAGAAACCTCCAGTAAAATTTCAAATAAAGTGATTTATATAACTGGTTTTAAATTATTTAAATTGAATTTTTAGACATGTCTAAAATCATAAATTAATGAGAATTTCAGCGAAATCATCACGGCATAGCAATTTTTCACTCGAAAAATCTGTTCCGTTTTGTGCAATTATCTTTAGTCTATTTTTTTTACAATTTTCCTCCGCGCAAAAATTATCCTCAAAAAAAATCAATGCTGCTGCAGAAGAAAAAATTCCAACTGCTATTTTTGATTTAATGTCCTTTTTGAAATTAGAAAACGATGGTCATTTTGAAAATGAAATCGAACAAAATCTTAGATGGTGCGACTCGGTTTTTTTAGATTTAAAATTCAAAACGCAGGTTATAAAATCGGAAGGCGCTCCCCTACTCTTTGCCGAAAAAAAAGTGAACAAAAATTTGAAAACGATTTTGTTCTATTTACAAATTGATGGTCAGCCAGTGGACTCCACAAAATGGAATCAACAAAATCCATTCCTACCCGTTTTGAAAGAAAAAGATGATAATGGTAGTTGGAAGATAATTGATTCCCAACTATTACAAAAAGAGTATAATCCGGATTGGCGGATTTTTGCAAGATCAGCTTCCGATTCAAAAGGACCTGCGATGTCTTTGATTTCCGCTTTGCAAATTTTGCAGGACAAAAAAATAAACCCGGCTTTCAACATAAAAGTGATTATGGATTTTCAGGAAGAGATGGGTTCCCCTTCCCTTCCAAAAGCCGTGCTTGAAAACAGACAACTACTGAATGCCAATATGCTTTTCATCATGGATGGCACAAGACACCTCTCAAATCTACCAACACTCACATTTGGCGCTAGAGGCATCGCTACAGCGACTTTAAAGGTTTTTGGACCTAGATACCCACTACATAGTGGTCAATATGGCAATTTTGCCCCAAATCCCGTCTTCGAGACAGCAAGATTATTAAGTAGTCTGAAAGATGAAAATGGAAGGGTTACGCTTAAAGGTTTTTATGAAGGCATCGATTTGTCGGAAAAAGAAAAGATGCAACTCAATAACGTTCCTGAGAATTTAGATAGCATAAAACAACGTTTAGGAATTGCTCGCCAAGACGACGTAGGCGAAACGTATCAAGAAGCACTGCAATACCCATCATTAAACATTAGAGGACTTAATGCTGCTTGGATTGGCGACGAGGTAAGAACCATCATTCCCTCAGAAGTGATTACCGAAATAGATATGCGTCTTGTACCCGAATCGGATGGCGAAAAATTGATGCAGTCGCTAAAACAACACATCAAAGACCAAGGCTATAATTTGGTAGATTCCATTCCATCGGAAGAGGAACGCAAAACCCATTCGAAATTAGCAGCTTTCAAATATCGATTAGGCTCCAAACCCTTTCGCACTGACATGGATTCGCCAATCGGAAAGCATTTGGAAAAAGCAATGCAAAAAGTATTTGGCGAGAATTATATCAAGATGCGCACAACCGGCGGCTCACAACCTATTGCTCCTTTTATAACTACGCTTGGCATACCAGCGGTTTCTATTCGCATACCGAACCCTGATAACAACATCCATAGTCCCAATGAAAATTTGAGGATAGGAAATTTTTTAGAAGGTATTATTACTTGCTTGGCCATTTTAGACGAACCCATAGAATAAAGAAAGCGCCCCCATTTTGCAATAGAGACGCTTCCCAACTAACCAACTAAACCAACCATCATGAAAGTCCGAAGAAACGGACTGCTCACAATTCTTTTAAATTCTTATGACAACTCAATCAATCTTTTGGGTTTTGGTAATGCTTCCGCCTTCTTTGGAAGTACAAAACTCAAAATCCCATTTTCATAATGCGCTTCAATTTTTTCAGAGTCAACCGTTTCTGGTAAAGTGAAAGACCTTTTGAAAGAGCTGAATGTGAATTCTTTTCTTGTGTAGTTTTCCCCTTTCTTTTCTTCATCGGTCCTAACTTCAGATGAAACCGTTAAAACATCTTTGTCGATTTCAATATTGAAATCTTCTTTCTTCCTTCCTGGAACTGATAATTCCAATTCGAAATTAGCCTCGTTATCTTTAATGTTCACTGCAGGCAAATAAGTTGTTGCAGACTCCAATCCGCCGAACCAATCTGGTTTGAACAGTTCATTCATTAATGCTGGAAAGACCGAATTATTTCTTTTTACTACGCTCATAATATGTATTTTTAAATAGTTTATTTTTTTAATCAATTACCTAAAGTCAAAATACATACCAACACTAATTTCATGTCGTTCTGACATAAAACCGCTATCTTTTAATGACATTTTGACATTTTATTAACAAAATAGCCCGGCAAAAATTCCAATACCTGTTGTTTTATGAAAAATCAGCTTTTACTTCTTATCCTTTTTAGCGTTCAATTCTGCTTGGTTGCCCAAAACAAGAGAGTACGGGATTATGGAATTGAAATCGGAATTTTAGAAACTGGAATAAACAATTCCATTACTGATGTTGAAGGGGTTAAAGTGGGACATACAACTTTAATAGTGGGAGATAGCATCAGAACTGGTGTTACTGCCATCTTACCACATTCTGGCAATATTTTTCAATCAAAGGTTCCTTCCTCCATCTATTTAGGTAATGGCTTCGGTAAACTGGCTGGGTATAGCCAAGTAAAGGAATTAGGAAATATCGAAACCCCAATCATTCTCACCAACACCTTAAGTGTGCCCGTGGCTTCGGACGCCCTAATCAGCTACACTTTAGATCAGAAGGAAAATTTAGAAGTCCGGTCCGTAAATTCCGTAGTCGGGGAAACAAATGACGGTTGGCTGAATGATATACGAGGAAGGCATGTAAAAGAAGATCACGTGTTAAGCGCAATTAAAAACGCAAAGGGAGGAGTAATCGAAGAAGGAAATGTAGGCGCGGGAACCGGAACCATATGCTTTCAATACAAAGGAGGAATTGGAACAGCCTCACGGGTCGTGCCCAAATCTTTTGGAGGATATACAGTAGGTGTTTTGGTTCAAACGAACTTTGGAGGTGTTTTCGAGCTAAATGGTGTACCCATAGCTAAAGAACTTGATAATTACCCAAGACAATATACCTATGATGTCGACGGCTCGTGTATGATAGTTGTAATGACCGACGCACCCTTGGATGCAAGAAACTTAGAACGACTTGCCAAAAGGGCCATCATGGGTCTAGCGAAAACAGGTGGTGTTGCATCTAACGGTAGTGGCGAGTATGTAATTGCAGTTTCCACAGCTGAAGAAAATAGAATCTCATATCAAAACAAGTCCATATTCGAACAAAAAAAGGTTTTGAAAAATGGAGCAATGACACCTCTTTTCCTTGCCACCATCGAAGCCACAGAAGAAGCTATATTAAATTCATTGTTTGCAGCGAAAGATATGAAGGGTAGAAATGGTCATGAGATAATGGCGATTCCCTTGGAGAAAATCTTAAAAATCATGAAAGACTACAACAAGATTGTTGAAAAAGAATAAGGATGTCCGCTTACAAAACTCCATTGAAGTGAGAATTATTTAAAAATCACTTTCCATTTAAGTATCAAATAAATAAGTCCGCCAAGTAAAAATGAATCTATAAAATAGGCGTGGGTCAATTGAAAAATCTCAAGATAGGTAAAAACGGTAATTGCGGAACTTACGAACCAAGCAATTAGCGCTTCATACTCCCAGTCTAAAAGTTCCTTTAAATTATAGTCCTGTTTTCTAACCCAGAAAAAATTGATAACATATATAGCTGAAATTGCGGGTGCCAGAATGCCCAAAAAGTTTAAGAAGTCAAACAAATAATCAGAGAAACCCAAAAGTGCTCCAAGGATACCCAACGCACCAGAGACAATAGCCATTTTCCTGAAGTTCCAACCGGTTTTGACCGTTGAAAAGGTTAAGGTGGTTGAGTATAGGTTAGAGGCATTCCCAACCCATGTGGATACAAATAAAAGTACAAATGCAGGTACAACCAAATCTAAACGTTCCATTACTTTAATGATATCTACCTCACCAGATTGAATGGACGGAATCGCACTAAATAGTAAAGCTATCGGAAAACCCAGAGTGATACCTAAAACTGCAATTAAACTTTGTTTGTCGTTATAAATAAACCTCGAGAAATCTGCCATGAGAACAGGAAACAATATAGAAGAACCTACTAAAATAGAAGTAGCTTCAAAGAGGGTCATTGTTGGCGCTTCTGGAACGAAAGCTACAATCTCTTGAAATGATGTGCCTTCAAGTGCTTGATATACTACATAAGCTAAAAACACAGTTAAAATGGGAACAGCATAGTTTGCTAAGCGTTCTAGACTTTTTATTCCATAGATAGTGGTGGTGATAATTAGCATGCCGACAACAATAATAATCGGCCATTCTACCAAATTAATACGAAGGGTCTGTAAGGCCGTATCTTTGACTGCAACTGCCAATAATTCTAGAGCAACCGAAAACCAACCCAATAAAGTGACCCCGAAGATAAAATTCATGATTTTGGCACCTTTTCTACCAAAACTGAAATGCATTATCATGTAGGTTGACAATCGTGAACGGTTGCCAATTACAGTAGTTGCCATACACATAAGGGTGAGCACTACTGTGGAAATACCAAAAGCCCATAGCGCATTTTTAAACCCTACTGCCAAAGCTATTTCAGAACCAAGAAATAAAATGGGAAGTGTAAGTCCGGTACCCGCAATTAACAAGGCAATTAACCAACCAGAAGTAAAATCTTTGGGTTGTACTTTGGTGGTGGTATATTGATTACCTTCTTCAGACATCTACGGCATTTAATAATGCATCTGCCAAAGGTCTTAATTCTTTATTACAAACTTCACCATTGTCCGTTAGTTGTAGCTCATCAAGAAAGATACTGGTGTTAATAACCACACCATCAAAATGTGATTTAGCATCTTGCCCATAAGGAGGCATGTCCATAACACTTGTATGTCCGAATCCAAAATCTACACCTCCCCAAATACGTTCATCTTCCACGAGCTCTCCTGTTAACGCTCTTACTTTGGGATGAAAACCCAACATATTATGCGAAATCTTATACATATTTTCATCATCGAAGGAGGCCAAATATCCTTTGAAATTGGTGGCTTCAATCCCCCCTACCACATCGGTAATCATGCCATCTTTCATTATGAATTGCACTTGGTCTCCTTTTTCGGAATGCTGTAAATGGTCAAATACAATGGTACCATTCATACTATTTAATTTAGGCACGATATTGACGAAGCCTGGAGCTGTTCCGAATTTGGGTTTTGAAAAATCCCCGTCATCATAGTCAAAAGCATGATTTAAATCAATTTCATAGGATACATCTGTGCCATTTTCACTGGTAATACGTACTTTCTTGGCAGCCTTAGCCATTTCAGTTACTTTACTCAAGAGCTTTTTAAGCAACTGAATGTCAAATCCTGTAAATACTCTGTCCAAAGAAGGTATCGTACTTTCTCCAATAATAAGATACCGCAATTTTTTGTTTTCACTCATAGCTGTCTCCCATATATTGGAGTACAATAGCACTTTGGAATTTGCCTCTATCCAAACATCGACCGTGCAAAGCGCAGCAGTAATAGCTTGATGGGGCCAATCTTTCATTCCGGCTTGACTATCTTTTTCTGCTTTTGGTATCCATAAGGTTAAGGGAAGTCCACCAGCATTTTGAGTAGCTGTGAATAGGGCTTCTACAATAACTGAATCAGATCCGGAATCTGCTGTAATAGCTACCGTTTCCCCTTTTTTAATTTGAAACATGTCTTCCATTAATATTTTGGAAACACGAGCTATATCTGATTGCATTTAATTTGTTTTTGATAAAAAGAAGGAGATTTAAATATTCCACTTCTTTTAGGTTATTGGGGAAATACTTAAAACTGAACAGACAAAGAAGTACCAACAGTTAATGGTTGTCCTCGCCAGCCTACATCGTCAGGGCTACCTACAAATTCTCCTGGTGAAAATTCTTGGTAGTATTGGGTATCCATTAAGTTCTTTCCATATAACTCTAACTTCCAGTTTTTGTAGCCTAAGCCAATTCGCGCATCTAACAAAGAATAGGCATCTGTTGTATTTGCCGCTAAATTACTTTCATGCCAGTACGTTTTTCCCGTACTATCTAAATTCAAGAACCCATTAAATTTTAAATCATCCGTAATATCGAATGAAGATTCAAGCCCAACAGCAAAACTATTTACAGGAACAAAGGGCACTTTCTTTCCGTTATAATTCGAATTATCAGTTGTTGTACCACCAGTGATACCACCTTCAACTATTTCCGCATCGGCCATTCCGAAATTGGCAAAAACATCTAACCAATTGCTAAGTCTTGCGCGTGTCTCTAATTCGAAACCGAATACTTTGGTTTTGTCATAATTGTAAACACCAGCAATAAAGGTGTTTAGGTCTAGTATATACTGTTGTTGATTGCTTAAACTAGACGAGAACACAGAACCGTTGAAAATAAAGCGATCATTCCATGAAGTGGTTTTAAAGCCAAATTCATAGTTGTCTGATGTTTCATCATCAAATTCCCTATTAAAAAGGTCGGTTGCATCGGCGTTAAATCCTCCGTTTCTGTAACCTCTTCCGTAATTGGCGTAGAACAATACATTTTTAGACGCTTGATACGACAAGGATACTTTCGGCTGAAATTCGTTATTATCTCTTTCAGAGTTGGTGACAAACAGGATATCTTCTTGTGTAAAACGGTCTATATCATATCTAAAACCAGCAGAGGCAGTCAATTTTTCTGTTAATTTATAATCTCCAAAGCCAAATAAAGCGATGGTTTTGGTCTCATTGACGTAATCTGCAGTATCAAATTCTGAGGGTCCAAATTCAGCATCTACTCCTTCCGTCCCATTTTGATACACATCTTTTTCTATTTTTTGATAAAATCCGCCTAAACTCCAATCGAACTTGCTATCAGAATTGGTGTTGTTGATTCTTAGTTCTTGGTTAAAGGTTTTTGTTTCGGCCATTTCCCCTTGAGTAAACAAATCGAGGTCAAGAAAATCTAAGTCACCTAAAGTGGACCGATCTACATTATTTATAGATGTAATACTCTGTAGTTGAATATTTTTGAGGTTATAATCCATTTTAATGTTTCCGTAACTATTTAACATATCAGAGTTACCAAGCACATCGGCGACAATAACGTTGTTGCCATCTTTCGGATTTGGATCTAAAACACCCCCTGGAAATTCTCCATCAAACCCAGTTGGATTTACAGAATAATATGTCGCACCACCATCGAGTTTAAAATATTGGTAGGTTGCAGCGACCGTAAAATTATCAGTAAGTCGTGCTTTTAACTGTCCCCTAATATTAAAATCTTTTCTAAAATCTACTTTTTCATTAAGGAACTCATTGGTTAAAAGTCCGTCAAAGGTCTTGTACTGTGTAGAAAATCTATAGAATACTTTGTCTTTTTTAAGTGCGCCAGAGGACACAAATTGAGCATGAAAAGCACCGCCATTACCAGCACCGAGCTGAATTTTATTAGATGCTTTATTGGTTGGGTCTTTGGTATAAATATTTACAGCGCCACCAATAGCGTTCTTACCATACAGGGCTCCTTGAGGTCCTTTTACAACTTCGACCAAAGCTAAATCATATAATTCTTGACTCAATAAACTAGGGTCTGGAATAGTTACACCATCGATTACGAATGCCAGAGGCGCATCACCACCGCGCACTTGCGGAATACCTCTTACGGTAATGAAATTTAATCCGATAGCCTGTGCTGAGTTAAATTTTAAGTTTGGCACTAAGCTTGAAAAAGAACTAATATCCGTTATTCCAGCACTTTCAATCCCTTCTGCATTCAACGCCGTAACAGATTCTGCAGTTGTCTGAATGGAAGCGGTTCGCTTTCTAGATTTACCGATGACACCTGCAAAACCTTGCACGGTTACTCCATCTAAGGCCTGTGCAGATTCCTTTAATTGAACATCAATTTGACTATTACCTTCAACTGTGATTTCTTGATTCTCAAAACCAAGGTAAGAGAATTCTAAAACCGCACTATCGGAAGAAACGGTAATTTGATAATTACCATTAAAGTCTGTAATGACACCTTTTGAGGTTCCTTGTTCAACAACATTTGCTCCTGGTAATGGCTCATTTAGATTATCAGTTACTTTTCCGGTGACTGTGATTTGAGAAAATCCCATCGCAGAAATCAATAAGAGAAAGAAGAAGATTGTTTTTTTCATAACCTTAGTTTTTAATATGTTGCAGTTTAATAAGGTTAAATGTATATTTCCGTATATTAATTATGATTCATTATACTGATTAATAATATTTTTAATAATTTCAATGTTAAAATAGGAATTTATGCAAATAACATCAGGATCATTACAACTTACTGCTGAGTATTTCAAAATTGTACTAGAAAAAACACATGAAAAATTCCTAAAAAAGCACCGGTTATCAAATCTACCTAAAACGTTTCAACTCTATGGTTACGGAGCGTTTGATGATACCAAACCAAGTTTGAAAACCGATTTCGAAGCATTAGGGTCTGAATTCATTAATGGTAAGTACCTCTATGATAAGGCAAGACAACTGGAAAAAGGAAAACCCCTGATAAAAATAAACCAATACTATAGAAATATAATACTGCTTTATTTAGGCTACGCAGATTTTAAGGAATTTCTTGATGAGAATCGAAAATCAAAAAATGAATATAAAAAACAACTTGCCTTAATCAATAATGATAGCGACAACCTTATCCATTATTATATCAACTATTATTTTGGAGAGGAAGAAACCATATTAAAGGGGCATACGATCATATCAAATAATTGGAAAAAAATTCAGCATACTTTTATGTATCCCCTAGAAGATGGAACTCTAAGGGAACATTACAGTCATGGGACTATTAAAAAACAAGGGGATACCATAACCATTAAAACGAACACCTTGTCAGGCGACCGTTACATTGAGGGTGCAAGTGAGGTATACTATATAGGTCATAAAACCCCTTCAAGCATTAATTATTTAATTGGTACCTATTGCACATTTGACATTTTTACGAAGACAGTAGCTGGCCGTTCTATTTTAGAAAAATGTGAGTCCAAGCAGGAGATGGAAGAAAAATCCAAATCCCCTTTTATACCTCCTTACATAGCCATGGAGATTAGGAACAAACGCATTGTTAATGATAAAGTAGTGCCCAGACATGAGCTAGAATTGTCTGGTAATAGTCCATATGCATCATTGTACGGGAAATTACCTGGCACCTATGAACTAACCTTTGATTTTGATGATGATTTTAAAGAAGTTCTAAAATTCAAAATCTTACCCACCAATTTTCAAATTATAACGCTTACAGAAAACGTGTATATCGAAAAGGACAGATTTGAACTACTCAATAAAGGATCTGTAATAAATTTTAGATTCAGTTTTTCGGGAATAATAGCATTCGAACGGGTTAATATCTACTTTAAAACATATTATTTGAAAAATCAAAAATTAAAGCAAGAAGGTGTTTTTAGTGGTATCGATAATGAAAATAGACTGGTAAATGGAACCTTCACAGTTGATTATACTGAGGTTAAATTAGAAAAATCAGCTATCAATTATAATGCGCCTTAAAAATATCAATTAATACCTCTGGCGGTACCACATTGTTTGGGTACTTGTGCATTATGGAAAGTACTTGGTCAATCGCAGATGGTGGTAGGCCCATACCTAGACCCATATCATGCAAACGCCTAATCTCGACTTCCTCTTGCACTTGGTCAACATTCATCAATAAAACCAGTCTATGGAACTGTAGAATACGTTCAGCTTCGGTTTTAGGAATCAAATGTTCACTTTCCTTTTCGAAAAGACCGTCAAAGATTTCACGCGCTACACCCAATTGCTTTGAAACATTTAGCAGAAAATTATACTCAGGATCCTTGACTAAATTATCAACTTTTGCAAAAGCAATCATTTCAGAAAGAATACTTAGCTTCTCTTTGTAGGTACTCATAGGTTTAAGGTTGAAAGGTTCAATTTTCTACAGTATAACTAAAAAGTGGCTAAGTATCGTATAAATTATCGACAAACAACCCTGAAATTACAGGGTGACACAAATTTTATAATATCTTGCGATGAAATAGAATTGTATGACCAATAACGATATTTTCAAGAAACTTCGCGTAGCATTAATGCTCAGGGATGATGAAATTGTGGACATTTTGAAACTGGCTGATTTTAAAATTTCAAAAAGTGAATTGGGAGCTTTTTTTAGAAAAGAAGATCATCCTAATTATATGGAATGTGGCGATCAGGTGTTGCGGAATTTTCTAAATGGTTTGGTAATCCATCTACGGGGAACAAAAGAGAATCCTAAAAACCCGGGAGAAGTTCTTTCTCAAAAGAAGGTTGTTCAGAAAAGTGATAAACCGAAACCAGTCTACAAAGCGATTCAGCGTAAAAAGGCAAGTAGGGATATAGACCCAGTAAAGTATAAGAATAAAAAAAAGTCCTAGCCTCGATTTACTCGAGATAGGACTTTTAAATTGCTAGTCATTGACCAACCTTTAACTAGCAACACGTACTGATACCGTGTATTTTTTACCTTCCTCGTAGTCGCTAAAGTCTACTTCTTTATAATTTAATCTGCTTTTAATAAAGCCTTCAAGTTCTTCTGTATCCGTATCGACCGAAAGAACGATAATTTCTTTATCGTCATTTAGCATAAAAAGCACCTGTGCTTCGTAGCCCTGTTGTTTTTCGTCGAAGTTGTTGTCGTTTAAGTAATCCCCAATCTGCTCAGATAGATTTTGAGTTTTGGCTGGTTTTACTCCTTTTTTTGAATCGTTTGCAAAAATACTTCCTGTAGAAAGTAGCAAAGCTGCTACTAGCATTAAACTTACTTTTCTCATGACTTGTTTGTTTTTAACCCTGCTTCGTTGATTGACGATTTTATATCAGGATTTGATTATTAATTAATTGATGAATTACTAAAAAGACGTCTCAAAAAGGAGAATGTTACACCCAAAATTACTTTTAACATTTTTTTAATTAAATCTACTCCCTCATTAAACGGTTAAGAATTATTTAAGGAAAAACGATGACCGCTAGGAAATACATAAGCTAGCAGCTGTTAATACGGGTGCGCAATTGACGAAATGCTCTCTGAAAATAATTTCGAAATTTTCGTTGCTATTAATCATCAAAACTTACAAATACCAAAGAGAATGTTCAAAAAAAGCTTTGTTCAGGTAGTAAAAAGAACTTATTTACGCATTTCGTGGCACAAAAAATAAAGGGTAATGTCATCAAAACACTACCCCTTGACATCAATTTCAAGATATAGATTAGGCTTGAACGGTTACCGGAATCGTATAACGTCTACCCTGAACCACTCCCTCAATTTTGACTCTTTTGTAGTTCAGCTTATTTTTCACAAACTGACAGAAATCTTTGTCCTCGGAATCTACAGAGAGTACTACTATCTCCTTTTCCTTGTTAACCGTAAAAATAACGGTGGCATCAAATTTTTCATCTGATGACATTTCGAAATAACCATTTAGCAGCTTTTTCACTTTACCCTTAAGTTCTTTCGATGGATTGTTGTTCGGTGTTTCATTTAGTGCAAAAGCACTTGTGCTTGCCAGTAGCATTATTGCTACCAACATCAAACTGATTTTTTTCATGATGTTCGTTTTTTGATTTTGACCCGGGGATTAGCCGGTTTTTTCAAAATCTGATTAATATTTAATTGATGAATTACTAAAAGGACGAACAAACCATTCGATTAGTTACAGATAAAATTCCCAATTAACACATTTTAACGCGCTAGCAATCAATATGTTAAATTTTTGACCAAAAAAAAGAGTCGTAAAGCACGACTCTTTTTTTTTAATGTAAGCATCAAGCTCTAACTAAGAACCTCTTTTACTTTATCTGCAGCCTCTTGAAACTGCACAGCAGAGTGTACCGCTAGGCCAGAATTGTCGATAATCTCTTTTGCAATCTCAGCGTTTGTTCCTTGCAAGCGAACTATAATTGGAACTTTAATGGCATCTCCCATATTCTTATAGGCCTCAACAATACCATTTGCAACACGATCGCAACGTACAATCCCTCCAAAGATATTAACCAGAATAGCCTTAACGCCTTCATCTTTTAAAATGATACGGAAGGCTTCCTCAACTCTTTTCGCATCTGCAGTACCGCCAACATCTAAGAAATTTGCAGGTTCTCCACCAGCCATTTTGATTAAATCCATCGTTGCCATGGCGAGTCCGGCTCCGTTGACCATGCAACCGACGTTTCCATCTAAATCCACATAATTCAACCCTAATGAACCAGCTTCGACTTCGATAGGGTTTTCTTCACGCAAGTCACGCATTTCCGCATATTGCTTTCTTCTATATAAAGCATTATCGTCAATAGATACTTTCGCATCCACCGCCATAATCTTATCATCTGAAGTTTTTAAAACCGGATTGATTTCAAACATGCTGGAATCACTTTCAACATATGCTTTATACAAAGAGGCGACGAATTTGGTCATTTCTTTAAAGGCAGTACCTGACAATCCTAAATTGAAAGCTACCTTACGAGCCTGAAAAGGAAGTAGTCCTGTTGAAGGATCTATCTCCTCGGTATAAATCAAATGTGGAGTCTTCTCAGCAACCTCTTCGATATCCATTCCACCTTCGGTAGAATACATAATCATATTTCTTCCAGAACCTCGGTTCAATAAAACAGACATATAGAACTCGCTTGTTTCACTATCGCCTGGGTAATATACATCTTCAGCAATCAATACTTGATGAACCTTCTTGCCTTCAGCTGAAGTTTGTGGTGTTATCAAGTTCATTCCAATAATTTGACCCGCAATCTCCTCGACTTCTTTTAGGTTTTTGGCCAACTTAACGCCTCCACCTTTACCTCTACCACCTGCGTGAACTTGAGCTTTTATTACATGCCATCCTGTGCCTGTTTCGGCAGTTAATTGTTTGGCCGCATCAACCGCTTCTTTTGGATTATGTGCAACAATACCGCGTTGAATACGAACGCCAAAACTGGCTAAAATTTCTTTTCCTTGATACTCGTGAAGATTCATATATATAAGGTGTATTTAGGTTCGGGTGCAAAAATAGGAAACGAATATGATTTACACTAAAATAATAGTGAACAGAATTTTACGAGTATACACGAAAAGAATGGTTTATTTGACCGAGTAGTCATCAAAATCTAGTGGGTCAAAATTTTTAAAATCCCCATTCAATTTTATGGTCTGTTTGGTTCGATTTACTTCTTCTAAAACCGTAATTGTTGTAACCAAATGATTTTTAATGAAAGCCAAGCGTTCACTTTCCCGAGATATTTGTAAAAGTTCATACTCTTGTTCAAAAGAGAGTCCCATCTTGTGTACAAGGACATAACTATGGAATTTATCGACTTCAATTGGAGTAAAAGGAACGGACATCAAATTGTACAAGGCTTCCAAAAGCCCTAAAACTTCTTTTTTGCTGGCATCATCGGTGTCGTTGATATTGTCTAAAAATTCCACGTCTCCACCAGCATACAATTTTCCTTCCATTTGGTTCTCAAAGGCATTTACTTTAAAGACCTGCCGGGCGACACAGGTAACATCCATTTCTCCGCCTTCATATGAATTTACGATTTCGACCAACTGCACCTCAGTTCCGAAAAGGATACTGTCGTATATATAAACGGGAATACCAAAAGTAATGGCCTCTTCCCGACAGTCCATTATCAATTGTTTGTACCGCTCCTCAAAGATGTGCAGAGGAACCGTCTCACCTGGGAAAAATATAGATTGTAAAGGGAATAAAGGTAACTTCATAAGACACTAGCAATTTGAGTAAAAATACAATACCACCTGCTCAACCACAAATGAATTCCAAATCATAATTTGTTTCAAATACAACAAATTGTTGTATTTATTATATTTCACATCTTTTTTTTTGTTGGAATGACTAAGAAAATTAGATTTGCTCAAAATTGTTTGCATAATGAAGAATGCTGATTTACTTAAAATCGCCAAAACATACGGAGATCCGGTTTATGTTTATGACTCCAAAAAAATAGTTTCTCAATTCAATCGATTGACCAATGCGTTTAGTGGTGTTAAGAAATTGAAATTGAACTACGCCGCTAAAGCCCTTTCCAACCTAGCTATTTTAAAATTAATGAACAGTTTGGATAGCGGTTTAGATACCGTGTCTATTCAAGAAGTTCAGTTGGGATTATTAGCAGGTTTCAAACCTGAAGCAATCATATTCACTCCCAATGGGGTTTCTTTGGAAGAAATAGAAGAAGCAGCCAAACTAGGGGTTCGAATCAATATCGATAACCTTTCCATATTAGAACAGTTTGGCAGTAAGCATCCTGATATTCCTGTTTGTATTCGAATCAATCCGCATGTGATGGCTGGGGGGAATTCCAACATATCTGTGGGGCATATCGATTCTAAATTCGGAATCAGCATCCATCAGATTCCTCATTTGTTGCGCATTGTTGATTTGACCAAAATGAATATCAATGGAATCCACATGCATACCGGAAGCGATATTCTCGATATTGATGTCTTTTTATATGCTTCTGAAATTCTCTTCGAAACGGCGAAGAACTTCCCTAATCTTGACTTTATTGATTTTGGTAGTGGTTTCAAAGTTCCTTACAAAGAAGGGGATATCGAAACCAATATTGAAGAATTAGGCAAAAAGCTAAGCTCTCGATTCAATGAATTTTGTAAAGAATATGGGAAAGAATTGACCTTGGCCTTCGAACCGGGAAAATTTTTGGTCAGCGAAGCTGGATTCTTTTTAGCAAAAGTAAATGTGGTTAAACAAACCACTTCCACTGTATTTGCAAGTATCGACTCCGGATTCAACCATTTAATCCGTCCGATGTTGTATGGTGCAAATCATTCCATAGTGAACATTTCCAATGAAAAAGGAAGGGAACGCTATTATTCGGTTGTAGGATATATTTGTGAGACAGACACCTTTGCGAGCAATCGCAGAATTAATGAAATTTCCGAAGGAGATATTCTATGCTTCAAAAACGCCGGAGCCTATTGTTTTACAATGGCGAGCAACTATAATTCGCGATTCAGACCACCCGAAGTATTGTGGCACGATGGGAAAGCTATTTTAATACGCGAGCGAGAAGAATTTGATGACCTAATCAAACATCAGGTCGATGTTAAAGATTTATTTGCACCTGTCAAGGAAACTGTAAAGGTTAAATAGAGCCTTTTAAAATATAAGGTCGCGGAAATTCGTTAGTTTTGGTATAGTCTTTGGACTAATTCAGAAAAATAGCATCTCATGAAGACAAGCGTCCCCAAAGCAGTGCATTTCATCCTTTTTCTATTTGCCGCCTTAATGGTCAATACTATTAGTGCCCAAGAAGTAAAATGGCTCTCCTGGAGTGAGGCTGCTGAATTGGCAACTACAGAGAAAAATCCTAAGAAAATATTTGTTGATGTTTACACAGATTGGTGCGGTTGGTGCAAGAAAATGGATAAGGATACTTTTCAAAATGCAGAGGTAGCGACCTATATGGAAGCTAACTTCTATATGGTAAAATTAGATGGAGAAGGAAAAGAACCTATTGAATTTAAAGGAAAGACTTTTAATTTTGTTCCCTCTGGAAGAAAAGGATATCATGAGTTCGCTGCAGCTTTGATGGGTGGCAAATTGAGTTATCCTACCACTGTTTTTCTTGATGAAGAAATGAACATGCTTTCACCAGTACCTGGGTATCAAAAACCAGGGCCTTTCTTGAACATTGCCAAGTATTTTGGTGATGATATCTACAAAGAAAAAGATTGGAAAACCTATTCTGGTAAAGGAAAATAAAGCTTAAAACTAAAAAGTGCCCCTTCAAAACAAGTTGAAAGAACACTTTATATTATCATTTGCAGATCTATTTAATCTGAACCTGTCTTCTGCAGTTCCGCACCTACATCTAGGGCTTTTGCTTTTTTGGCTTTGCCTTGACATCTATCACATAAGTCCGTAATCTTTTTCAATTCCCTTGCTTTAGCAACAGTGCCTTGAAAAATCTCATTGGTTCGCTTACCATTGATATAAGAACAATCTTGATACAAATGATAACTCTTACCAGAAGGTGTCCAGTAGACACTGTTTACGCCGTCGTTAAGTAGTTCTACTTGCTTCGTTTGTTCCGTGTATTGCTCAACAGAGGCCGGATTGAATTCAGTACCAGTTAAACCCGCCGCAGCCAGGGCAGCAATGGCGATAGTTCCCAAGATACCTTTTTGTTTCCCGTTTAAGTTTTTGTTGGTAAAAATAAGAATGACCATGGGCAAAAATGCCAAAACACTAATAATCAAACCTAACTGATTCTGAATAAAGAACTTTGTTTTATTCTTCTCCGAGGCTGGATCTAAACGATTTGACCTTTTCCAAAGTATATTCCCTAGTATTGCAAAAATAAGGGCGACCACTATTAACCCAATCATCCAAGTCATATTGACTGGGACTTCTTGTAGTTTAAAATAAGCGAAGATTTGACAACCAATAGCAACAAGCCAACCTAATACTGCAATAATTCTAAATGTAGTGGCTTTTGACTTACTTTCTGCTGTCGGCGACCATGTAGCGTCATTACTTGCTGATTCCGTTGACATAGTGTCATCGACAATCTTTGTGATTTTTTTTGATGATTTTCCGTTTTCCATTTTTAGGGGGATTAAGTTGTTTTGTAACTCGAAGTTAGTAATTAATTCATATAAGTTGCTCATTATCAATTAACATCTATCTACTATAGAAATATATTGGAAATAAGAACTCTCCATTAAACTACCCAGAAACATACACTTGTTGCCCATTTATTGTAAACCCATTTTACAAGAACAATTTAGTTTACAACCACTTTGTGAAATCCAATACGATTTTCTTCTGATATTATTTGAAGAAAATAGATTCCAGATTGTTGGCCTCCTAAATCAACCGAAATTACATCAGTGTCGTTTATTTTTTTATCAAATACCAATCTTCCATTTGATGTCAAAACCCGAACTAGTAGTTCCTCGTAGCTTTTATCTAGTAATACCAAAACTTCGCCCTCAGTCGGATTGGGGTAGAATATGGACCCGTCGGAAGTCAAAAGACTGCGAAGAGGTAATTCATTTTGTGTATATCCAGCTCCCGGGCTTTGACAACTAGTGATGGGTACTTCATCTGCAAATCCATCCGCATTGGCATCAAGATACCAAAGCGTTTCAGTCGCTATTAAGGCATCTGAATCATCACAATCTGAGGTCGGTAAAACCTCACTTGTGTATCCTGCTCCAGGATTCCGACAACTTTCTAATGAAGTAATTGCGAAGCCATCTCCATCTGTATCTAAATACCATATTGAAATAGAATTAATCAGTGAATCATTATCATCGCAATCTGTAATCGGTAAGACCTCATTCGTGTATCCTACACCAGGACTTTGACAACTTTCTAAAGTAGAAACTGCAAAGCCATCCCCATCCGAATCCAAATACCAAGTTGAACTGGCATTGACCAATACATCATTATCATCGCAATCCGTTAATGGTAATTCTTCATTAATATACCCTATTCCTGGGCTCTGACAACTTTCCATAGCAGAAACTGCAAAGCCATCCCCATCCGAATCCAAATACCAAGTTGAAATAGCGTTTACAGTGGCGTCATCATCATTACAATCCGTGGTCGGGACCATTGTTTTAGAATACCCTATTCCTGGGCTATGACAACTTTCCATAGCAGAAACTGCAAAGCCATCCCCATCCGAATCCAAATACCAAGTTGAACTGGCATTGACCAATACATCATTATCATCGCAATCCGTTAATGGTAATTCTTCATTAGTATACCCTATTCCTGGGCTCTGACAACTTTCCATAGCAGAAACTGCAAAGCCATCCCCATCCGAATCCAAATACCATGTTGAACTGGCATTGACCAATGCATCGTTATCATCGCAATCCGTTAATGGCAATTCTTCATTAGTATATCCTATTTCTGGGCTCTGACAACTTTCCACAGAGGAAATGGCAAAGCCATCACCATCGGCATCCAAATACCAAGTTGAACTGGCATTGACCAATACATCATTATCATCGCAATCCGTTAATGGTAATTCTTCATTAATATACCCTATTCCTGGGCTCTGACAACTTTCCATAGCAGAAACTGCAAAGCCATCCCCATCCGAATCCAAATACCAAGTTGAACTGGCATTGACCAATACATCATTATCATCGCAATCCGTGGTCGGGACCATTGTTTTAGAATACCCCACCCCTGGATTCTGACAATTCATAACAGTTACTGGATCGGCAAAGCCATCTCCATCAGCATCCAAGTACCATATTGTATCAGGGTTTATTGTTTCATCTGTATCATCACAATCTGTAGTTGGCAAAATAGTTGTTGTATAGCCAGCTCCTGGATTCGTCGGACTTGAAACCGTAGCCAAAGTCGCAAACCCATCTCCATCAGCATCTAAATACCAAGTTTGATTGACCGGAACATTGAGGGATATAACCAATGTTATCCCCTTATTAAAACCAATTGAATTCCCTGCAGCATCGATTTGCGTACTGCTGCTATTATTGCCATTAGGGTGCTGTATCGACATAAAAAGAAAACGATTATCGGGTGAAAAAGTAATACCAGTAGCTTCAGACCCAAACGGAGTACGACCGAAAATCTTGACTTTTGGATTACTTTGCGAGTGATCATTTTCTACCACCCAAATATAATTTTGTAAATCATTTGCGTCTTGGAATACCCAAAGATTACCCTGATTATCAAAGGCCAAATTGTCATTACCACCACCCCAAGGAACATTAGAGGTGCCATTTTCGTGCACTATAGAATACGTTGCATCGCCAACGTAGGTTTCCATCAAGGGTACCGTTTTACCTGAAATAGGGTCAGAGTCCTGAAAGCGATATACCTGACCCTCTCCTTTTACCGCAAAATAAACCATTCCGTTAGGGCCTATTTCCACATCTTCAATACCATTAAAAACTGTAGCTCCCACCGCTGTGCTCTGCTGGATTGTTGAGTTTTGTTCAGACTGGGTGGTATTGTTCAATTGAATCCAATTTCCAGATCCGTTCTTCGTGCCTCTGTATACATAAAGATTCCCCGAACTCAAATTTTGTGCATTGTTTGCCACAAATTTGTATAAATAACCAAGACTGGAATCAACTCCCTGATAAACTGTTCGTTCATTGCTATGGATTGCGGCATTTTCATGCTTGAAATTCCCCATAGCCCATAGCTTATCTGCCCCATTTAAACCGCCTGGCTGGTCAATTACTGTTTTAGTAGCCGGGTCGATTTCAATGGCCCAGCCTAAATCATCATATCCATCATTATTAAGATCACGCGATCCCTCAAAGGGAAAACGGGGGTCATTTTGCAAATCAATACTGGTCCATTCTTCACAAGAAATAATGGTATTCCATGGAGTCACTGTACCCGAACAATTGGCTACGGTAGCGAAAACTCCGCTAAAGTCCACTGCTTCTGATTTCGTAGTTTCCCAAAGTCTAGAAGTGTTATTATAATTTATGTCAAGAATAGCTACACCGCCTGGAATAGCTTCTGCATTAATACTTAGATAGCCCAGCTCACTGCTACCAGATATCGGAACGAAACCTGAAAAATCATTCTTGTTCAATAGTGTACCTCCCTCCGTCAAAGGATCGCCTGCTTCAATTATCTTTTGAAAACGATGTGTAGAAGGAATAATAAAATCAGTAGTCTGAGCCCCTGGGCTGAGCGAAGTGAACTCTCCAATTTGTTGCGCATAAACGCCAATGGAGAACAGCAAAAATGGAAGGACACTTAGTTTCATTTTACATCCCTTTTACAAAAGTAGGGTTATAACAAGGGGATAATTAGGTTAAGTAGCCTTGAATAACAATGAAATTAAGAAAAAACAGGCACTAAAGCTTCCAAATTTCGACAAACAACCACTATATAAGATTTTGAACGATACTATTGCCCGTAAATCAAAGTTCGCACGAACTTTGACAAGCGCCAATCAAATATGATATTGTATAGGGTGAAATAAAACATCTTACAAAATTAGGAAGCCTTAGATAAAAAGATACTATTTGAAATCAGAAATCTACTTTTTTCTAAGAAAAAAGGCAGCTTGATCTCCACTCCCTTCTTTGTTTAGTTTTTTAGCCTGCTTCTTGTATTTGATTTTCTTGAAAAAACCAACAGGTTCTTTTTCCGAGAGAGGAATGTCCTTCAAATACATTTCGCTTCCTGAAAATTGAAAATGTGTACTATCGTAGTCCGTTTTGAAGAAATCTAGATTTGTTATTTTAGCAAGCTTCTCTATGCTTTTCCTTGAATGTAGAAAGAAATGTCGCGGAGCATCAAATTGAACCCACTTCTCTTTATAATGCTCCCATGCGAATGATGATACGGTAGGGATTCTTATAATACAAACACCATTCTGAGTTAGTAATTGAGATACTTTTTGTAAATTTTCAATAGGGTCGTTAATATGCTCAAAGGAGTGATGAAATGTAATTATATCCCAAGTTCCTGATATATCATGAATACTTGAGCTTTGAATCTTTAATCCGTTAGCATATGAAATATCGCTATCTAAATACGGGTCACAACCCAAAACATTTTGATAGCCAACTTCTGCCAAAGGATAAAGAAAGCTTTGACCATTTCCGCAACCTACATCTAAAATTCGAGTGTTTTTCTGAACATTTAGGCCTCGAAACAAGTCATAATCAGTTTTACCTGTAATGTATCTTGCTATTTTATGAAAAGGGCTATCATGATTAATCAGAGGGGCATATTTCAAGCGTCTTATCGCACCTTTAAGACCTTTAAACTTCTTTCCGTTATAAGCACCAAAACTGTAGTATTGTTTTGGGTAGTAGCGAGACATATCTTCAGGAATGTTTTCTATCTGTAAACATTCACAATAGTCGCATTGAAAATATTGGAATTCATCACGAAACCCAAACATCATTTCCTTGGCACTGTATTCGGTATTATTTTCTGAATTACCGCAAATCCTACATTCCATTGAAATACAATTGAGTTTGTCCTTTAAACCTATCGACTATAGTTAGGTGACTCCTTGGTAATCGTCACATCATGAGGATGACTCTCATTGATACCACTTGCAGTTATCTTAACGAAACGACCAGTATCTTGAAGCGTGGTGATGTCCTTAGCCCCACAATATCCCATTCCTGCTCTTAAACCACCAACAAATTGGTGAATGCTTTCGTACAACTCCCCTTTGTACGGTACACGACCAACAATTCCTTCCGGGACTAACTTTTTAATATCATCTTCGACATCTTGAAAATAGCGGTCCTTAGAACCCTGTTTCATAGCTTCGACCGAACCCATACCACGATACGATTTAAACTTTCGTCCTTCATAAATAATGGTTTCTCCTGGAGATTCCTTTGTTCCGGCCAAAAGTGACCCTAACATTACTGTATCAGCACCAGCCGCTATAGCTTTGGGAATATCTCCTGTATACCGAATACCTCCATCAGCAATTACGGGAACTCCACTTCCTTTGATAGCCGCGGCTACTTCTAAAACTGCCGAGAATTGTGGAAAACCCACTCCGGCAACAACCCTAGTCGTACATATTGACCCTGGTCCGATTCCAACCTTAACAGCATCTGCTCCCGCCTCTACCAAATACTTGGCAGCTTCACCTGTAGCAATATTACCTACAATGACTTCAAGCTCAGGGAATTTCTTTTTGACTTCTTTTAAAGCAGTAACCACACCCTTGGTATGACCGTGAGCTGTATCAATAACTACAGCATCTACTCCTGCATTCACTAAGGCTTCCGCCCTATCTACAGCATCACCCGTAACACCTAATGCTGCGGCAACACGGAGTCTTCCATATTGGTCTTTATTCGCAATTGGTTTTTGTGTAAGTTTTGTGATATCACGAAAAGTAATTAATCCGACTAGTTTATTATCCTTATCAACAACGGGTAGTTTTTCAATTTTATGCTCTTGTAAAATATCTTCAGCTTCCGAAAGGGAAGTTCCTTCCGCAGCGGTAACCAAATTTTCTGAGGTCATTACCTCCGAGATTGGTCGTTCGTTATTTTTTTCAAAACGTAAATCACGATTTGTGACAATTCCAATTAATTTTCCTGCATCATCGACTATCGGAATTCCGCCAATACTATGTTCTTTCATATTGGCCTTTGCATCACTTACCTTAGAATCAAGAGGCATCGTAACGGGGTCTAATATCATTCCGCTCTCAGCACGCTTTACCTTACGGACTTTTATCGCCTGCTGTTCGATAGTCATGTTCTTATGTAGAACACCAATACCACCTTCTTGAGCAATAGCAATTGCCATACGCGATTCCGTAACTGTATCCATGGCAGCGGAAACAATAGGAACATTGATGGTAATATTACGTGTAAATTTTGCTTGAATATTTACTTCTCTTGGAAGTACTTCTGAAAAGGCAGGAACTAAGAGTACGTCATCGTAAGTAAGACCTTCTCCAACAATTTTATCGAGGTGAGCTTGCATAGCAATTAAGGATTAATTGCGTGCAAATGTAGGGAATTTTATTGGGATTGCTTCACTTACCTCCAGCTGGCTTCAAAGTCAATTGATAGAGCACAAGAATTGCGGAAATTGTAAAAGTTGCTGTCATTAAGAATCCGGAGAAGATGACTACGTATTTCATCCATAGAATACCTGTCCACAGAAAATAAATTCCACTAAAAGTTAGTAGCACTGATAAAAAAGGCTCTACGGTTAAGAAAAGTTTGAGGCTTTTGGAAAGCCTTGTTAGCCAGACCAAGCCGCCCAACAAAAAGAAAATAAAAGACATGGAGAGAATATGCGTATGAACGATAGTTAACATTTCACGTTCGCTCTTCTTGAACTTCATGACCTCGGCATCTTCATCATCTTCATTCCCATTGTAGTTTTCTACAAGACCATCTGGAGAAGTTGTGCTTGTTTGTGAAACAAAAAGTAGACCTGTAAAAAAACCTATGGACAGAATAACGACAAAAGACGCAATGAAGATTTTTATTTCCTTGGGAAAAGAAAGTAAAAGACCATTGTACATCATTACAAAGCTTCGTTTGCTTGAAGAATTTCTATGGTCTGTAACAAATCATCCATGGCATTGGTCATCGAACGAACAGAAATCGTCGCCCCAGCAATACCATCAATATTGGTTTCGTGGTCTACACGGTCTCCGCCGGTTTTACCTAGAAATTGTTTCAACCATCTTTTGCTACCAATTTCACCTCCATATTCTTCGCGGTAAATAAGTACTTTGGAATGCTTCACTTTTAAATCAACATCAAATACCACGAGGTAATCAAACTTAGCAGTCTTGCTAGGCGCCTGGTCAATAAAAGCGTAGCCTAAAAGTTTATCATCTTTCGAAAGTTTATAAAAATTATCCGCAGTAAGTTTTGTTGGAAGTTTTTGATTCAATTCTTCGGATATAGAAATCGCATCCATCTGGAAACTCTCAATTTCAAAGGCTTTCTGAACTTCTTTAGTTACTTTCTTCTGCACATTTTTCGGAAGTCCAAAGCCAAGTAACAGCAATGAAACAACTAAAAATCCACTGATAATCCTTTTTCCCTGAAGCATGGGCAAATGTATTAATTTAGAATCAATCTCAATAAGAATAACGTTATTTTTTACCAACAATTTTAATCCCTCCTCATTCGATTTTCATCAAAGCAGAGAAGGGATTAAGCACTAACCAATACTTTAGAACCAAACTCCAATACCGAAGTTCAATCTGTCTTTTGTATCCGTATCTGATGCATTCGAACGGAATTGATAATCCCCTTTTACAACCACCCCGGGAGCAATATGATACGTTAGTCCTGTAGTTACATCAGTTCTGTCGTAAGCATCATTGGCAACCAAATCACCTGCAGTATCAGCATGCGTATTGAATTTTTCATAACGAGCAAAGGCAAATAATTTTTGCTTTTTGGTCATAGGAAGAAGATTGTAAGCACCTTCGACATAAAAGCCTTGTAAAGCACTGCCCAAGGCTCTTCCCGTAGCACTATTATATAAATCGGTATCCGATAGCGAAGCATGAACAAACTGCCCTCTAGCTGTAAATCTCTGGTAGGCATAACGCGCATCTAAGCCTATCATGCTGACACCAATATTTGCACCCTCTATTTCTTCGATGTCGTCGGTCGCCTGTGTTTTTCCAAAGTATCCAGACAAGCCTAAGCGCAATCCAGGTATACCATAATAGTCCAGTTTTGCAGATAATGTAGGACTATCAATAGTAGATTGAATCGCTTTCTGGCGACCACCTCTCAAGCCATTAGAACCTCTTAGGAATCCGGATAAGCCACCTTCACCGTTAGCTTCTGTAGATTTGAATCCATTAAAAACATAAACCTGATATCCTAAGGAAATATCATTGAATCTACCTGCGGCACCAATACCAATTTCACGCCAAGTTGTTGGAACAATTGCATTATCCATAGCCGGTCTTTCAGTACCATTAAATGTCGTTGGCTCGTGGAATTCATTAATGATTCCCATAGGAACCAACATCAATCCTCCTCTTAAACTGATACTGCTTCCGATTGCATAGTTTACGAAAGCTTGTTCAATAAAAACCTCGTTCACATGCTCTAGTTCGACCTCAGTAATGAATTGTGTTTTTTCATTAAATCGATATCCGAAAAGTAATACCATTCGTTGCACGTCCAGTTCTCCATTGTCTGCTTCAGGTTGGTTATACAGAATCTCTGCATACGCACTTACGGTTACAGCTGAAGCGTAATTACCAGAAAGCAATCGCTGGGCAGCATTTAATTGTGATTGCGGAACAAAAGTGATGGAATCTGTTTGTGTTTGGCTAAAGGAAAAACTTATGGTTAAAAGAAAAAAAGCGAGTGATAAAAGAAGTTGTTTTGACATTATTCTTATTTAGACTTGTTATAAATAGTGTTGATTTTCAAGTGCAAAAATAGAATCAAAATCGAAACCAGCAAACTTTATTTATATTAAATCTAAATAAATATAAAGATTTAACAACTTGAAAACATTGAGGTCTGATAATCAGGTAATTTGAAGTTTTTTGTAGAAAGATATTATTTATTAAGAATCATTCTAAATAATAATAGTACTTTTGGTTAAGTCTATTACAAACAATCTTGAACCTTCTAAAAAGAGACAAATGCAAGACATACACCCCATCTACCATAACAATTTCGGCGTAGCCTTTCAATGGAAAAGAAACGAAATCAAAGATATCATGAAAGTACAAATCGTCTTTAGAGACACCGGATTGTTGCTATCTAAAGAGGAATTGACGCAGTTTTCAAAAAATATTAAATACACGAAAGACAATAGCACACTTTGCAGCGACTGCGCACAAAATGAATCTTGTAAAGCACTTTTGATTGATTCTCCCGCACCACAAATTACCTTTGCGGTGAATCTCAAGGAATTGAATGGAATACAAGATTTAGTGGAAGGCACCCTCTTTCAAATGAATTTGGACAACTATTTGGGAGGTATTTGTAAAAGCGACTAGTGATATTCTGAAAAGAGTTCCGATGCTTTGTTATAGGCAGCCTCAAACACCAGCCAATTGACTCCTGAATCCACTTTTGCAGTATTGAAATAGGAAAGCATTTTTTCTGTGGGCATATTTCCAGTCAATTCGTCTTTTGCCATGGGGCAGCCGCCAAAACCTTGCACAGCTCCGTCGAATCTTCGACAACCTGCTTTATAAGCTGCATCTACCTTTTCATGCCATTTTGTTGGCGTAGTATGCAGGTGTGCGCCAAATTCAATTTCAGGATAATTGGGAATCAAATTTGAAAACAGATAATCTATTACCTCTGGAGTTGATGTTCCCACGGTATCGGATAGTGACAAAATCCGTGCGCCCATCGCAGCCAACTTTTCGGTCCACTCCCCCACTATTTCCACATTCCAAGGGTCTCCGTAGGGATTTCCAAAACCCATAGAGATATATGTAACCACTTCTTTTCCGGAGGCCTCGGCAATGTTCAAAATTTCTTGAAGTGTTTCTACCGATTGTTCAATAGTCTTATGCGTGTTCCGCATTTGAAAATTCTCGGAAATCGAAAAAGGATATCCCAAATAATTAATCTCCTTGTGTTCAGATGCATTTTTCGCACCGCGAACATTTGCAACAATAGCTAATAGTTTACTTTCGGTTTCAGATAAATCCAATTGAGAAAGTACTTCAGCAGTATCCACCATTTGAGGAATAGCTTTCGGAGAAACAAAACTACCAAAGTCAATAGTATCAAAACCGCATCCTAAAAGGGACTGAATATACCGTATCTTATCCTCAGTCGGGATAAAAGTTTTGATGCCTTGCATGGCATCTCGCGGACATTCAATGACTTTGACTTTTTCTGACATTCAAAAACAAATTACGGATGTAAAATTACTACTATTTATCTGGAAGTAATAGATATACGGCAATGCCAATAAATACAATAATCTGTAGCCACTTTAAAATGATTCCCACTTTCGAATTCTTGAGAATCAGTTCAGAAATCATTCCTGAAAGAAAAGCTACTGCACCAAATATGATACCCGATACAACAATAAAAAGGAATCCTAGCACATAAAACTGAACCACCGTATTCATCGATTCGCTAAATAAAAATCCTGGAAAAAATGCCAAAAAGAAAATGGTCACCTTAGGGTTCAATACGTTCATAATGAATCCTTGCCGAAAAAGCTCCATTAGGCTTTTTTTTGGTGTAGCGTCATTCGACAAACTAATCTCAGAATCGCTTCGATATACTTGAATTGCTAAATATAGAAGATAAACAGCTCCAAAAAGTTTTATAATGAAAAAGAGCTGGTCGCTTTGTTTGATTATGGCAGATACTCCAAATGCTAACAAAGTCGTATGCACCAGACAACCAGACATGAGTCCGACGACGGTCGCCAGTCCATATTTTTTTCCGTTAGCTATGCTTTGCATCAACACATAAATATTGTCGGGGCCAGGTGAAATTGCAAGAGCAGCAGTTGCACCGATAAAGGCCATAAGAATTTCGTAATTCAAAATAGAAAAGTGTTGAAGCTAGAAAAATACGAAATCCTTAGAAGTATTATTCATTTTTCATACCTTACAAAAAATCATAATCAATGAAAACCAAAAGTTTCTCAGTCGTCCTTTTCCTAGCCCTAATTTCTATGGTACTTATCTCATCTACCTGGAAATACGAAGAAAAAGAAGTTACAACCCATATTAATATGAATGAAGATAGTTTACTTCGCCATGTAGTTCTCTTTAAGTTTAAGGCTGGGACTTCCGCCGAAGACATTAAAAAAGTTGAGGATGCTTTTAATGCTCTTCCATCTAAAATAGAGCAAATCAAAGGATATGAGTGGGGATTAAATAATAGTCCCGAAGGTTTGGAAAAAGGCTTTACACACTGTTTTTTCCTTACGTTCAGTAGCGAAGAAGACCGTGCTGCTTATCTACCGCATCCCGACCACAAAGCCTTTGGAGAGGTTTTAGGGCCACATTTAGATGATGTTTTGGTTGTTGATTATTGGACGAAGAACTAATTTGCCCTCTTAATAAGCTCCTTATTAATCTGTTTTATTAAAGACGGTCCTTCATAAATAAAACCCGTGTACAACTGAACAAGGTCTGCTCCTGCCTCTAGTTTTTCTAGGGCATCTTCTGCGGAATGAATACCGCCCACACCAATTATCGGAAATGCTTTTCCGCTTTTTTCTGCCAAAAACCGAATGACCTCAGTACTTCTATTTGTTAAGGGTCTTCCACTTAAACCGCCTCTTTCTTCAGTGGAAACCAAGTCAGATTTCAGATTGTCCCGTGCTATTGTGGTATTGGTCGCAATGACGCCATCGATTTTAGTTTCTTCAACAATTTCTATAATGTCAAGTAGTTGGTCATCCGTCAAGTCAGGAGCAATTTTGAGTAGTATCGGTTTCCCTTTTCCTCTAGACTCTGGGCATTTTAAATTCTCTTTCTTTAATTCATGAAGCAGTGCCTTTAATGGCTCTTTATCTTGAAGTTCTCTAAGTCCTGGTGTATTCGGCGAACTAACATTGACCGCGAAATAGTCTACGTATGGAAAGAGCGCATCGAAACAAATCAAATAATCCTTAACGGCTTCATCATTTGGCGTTACTTTATTCTTTCCGATGTTACCCCCTATAAGAACCTTATGCTCCTTTTTCAGTCGTTCTACAGCATCAAAAACGCCATTATTATTGAAACCCATTCGATTGATAATCGCTTGATCGGGTTTTAGACGAAATAACCTTGGTTTGGGGTTTCCCGATTGGGGTTTGGGTGTAAGGGTTCCTATTTCTACAAATCCGAAGCCAAAATTGGAAAACTCATTGAACAGTCGGGCGTCCTTATCGAATCCTGCCGCAAGACCTACTGGGTTTTTAAATTTGAGTCCGAAAAGCTCCCGTTCCAAACGAGAATCCTCAATAACATATAGTGCTCTAAAAATTCCTGAAAAACCAATTTTAGACAGAAAACGAACTAGTGAAAAGGTGAAATAATGAGCCCTTTCCGCGTTCATAAAAAAGAGAAAAGGTCGAACAAAAAACTTATACATAAGTGAAACAGGACAATTTGCTCAAATGTACAAAGTGTAAACTCGAAAGACCTGTGGATTAACCGTATTTTATCAACAGATTATGGTTGACAATTATTCAGGCACTACAATTGTATCCTTTACAACTGCGGGCAGAACTTTAATAGGCTTCCTAACAGCCTCATAGCAAAGTTCTAAATAACGATTGTACTGCTTTTCATTGAAGCTTGATAATAGCATTTTATCGGTTGCTTTAGAAGCCATTATTATTTTCAATTGAAACACTTTGTACTTCTCTGAGAGCGTTGTCAATTCTTCCGGTGTACTCTGCGGATGATTGTCAAATAGCTTCTGAATTTCATCTTCAATTACTTTTGTTTCAATTTTTAATTCCGCTCCCAAAGCTTCCATCTTAGCAATTTGTTCGGCATTCATCTGAAAAACCTTGATGAGCATATCTGAATTCTTACCCCCAACATCCAAAGTGCAATCTTGGGCATTTCCTGAAAAGGAAAATAATACTACAGCAACAAACGGAACGATTACCTTGGAATACATGATTTTGGTTTCTAGATTCAATTGTTAGAATTGTTACTGTATAAACAGTATTTTTAGTCAAAAATTATACGAATGCAAGATATTATTGACCGCTTTTTGAGTTATGTGCGTATTGATACACAAAGCGATCCTAATTCCAAAACTACACCGAGTACAGAAAAACAATGGAATTTAGCCAATGAGTTGGTGTACGAACTCAAACAGATTGGTATGCAAGATGTTAGCATTGACAACAATGCTTACATCATGGCCACATTACCCAGCAATTTAGATAAAAAAGTGCCTACTATTGGTTTTATTTCACATTTCGACACTACGCCCGATTTTTCAGGAACCGATGTAAATCCGCAAATCATTAGGGATTATGATGGCGGGGATATCATTTTGAATGTAGATCAAAAAATTGTGTTGTCCCCTTTTTATTTTGAAGATTTATTGCAGTACAAAGGCCAAACTTTAATTACTACGGACGGCACAACACTTTTAGGTGCTGATGATAAAGCGGGAATTACAGAAATCATAACTGCCATGGAATACCTCATCAATCATCCTGAAATTAAACATGGTGATATTCGGGTTGGGTTTACCCCAGATGAAGAGATAGGTCGTGGAGCCCATAAATTTGATGTGGAAAAATTCGGTGCCGAATGGGCATATACGATGGATGGAAGCCAAATAGGCGAATTGGAATACGAGAATTTTAATGCCGCGGGAGCTAAAGTCACTATTTCAGGAAGAAGTGTTCACCCAGGCTACGCGAAGGGCAAAATGGTAAATGCCGTTAGCATTGCGAATGAATTCATATCGATTCTACCCCCTGTAGAAACCCCACAGAATACTTCTGGCCGTGAAGGTTTTTTTCATGTGCATCATATGAAAGGTGAAATCGAACATGCAGAATTTGAACTCATTATTCGGGACCATGATAAGGAACAGTTTGAGCGAAGAAAACAATTGCTACTAGATATTGTTGAAAAGCTAAACAAAGACCACGGAGATTGTATTTCAATGGATTTAAACGACCAATACTACAATATGCGCGAAAAGGTAGAACCTGTTTTTCATATTGTAGAAATCGCCAAGGAAGCAATGGAGGAAGTCGGAATCGAACCAATTATAAAACCCATACGCGGAGGAACGGATGGCTCACAACTAAGCTATATGGGACTGCCCTGCCCTAATATCTTTGCGGGCGGACATAATTTTCATGGAAAGTATGAATATGTACCCGTGGAAAGCATGCAGAAAGCAGTTGAAGTTATCGTGAAAATTTGCGAACTTGTTGGAGAGAAAGGTAAATAGGTGGAAGTCGGAAGTCGGAAGTCGGAAGTCGGAAGTCGGAAGTCGGAAGTCGGAAGTCGGAATAAAAAAATAAATTCATAGCTTTTTCAAAATGGAAAAATCGGAAAAAGTAGAACAGTACTATGGTGAAGAGCATTCGTTCAAAGAAGGTATTGCTAAATTACGAGAACTCGTACTTAAAACGGGACTAGAAGAAACCTATAAATGGATGTTTCCTACCTATACTTTAGAAGGAAAAAATGTCTTATCCATCTGTAAATTCAAAAAACATTTCGGCATGTGGTTTTTTCATGGTGTTTTTCTCAAGGATGAAAACCAGGTTTTAGAAAACGCCCAAGAGGGAAAAACCCAAGCCATGCGTCATTGGAAATTTTATTCCATAGACGATATTGATGAAACTGGAGTGCTAGGTTATATGCACGAGGCAATAGAAAATCAAAAAAACGGTAGGGTTTTGATCCCTGTTAAAAAGAAAGCAACTAAAAAACCTGTGTCAAAACTTTTAAAGGACGCTCTAACCAAAAATGCAAGTGCAGGCAAAGCTTTTGAAAAATTATCGCTTTATAATCAAAATGAATATGCCGAGTATATCGAAAGCGCCAAGCAAGAAAAGACTAAGTTTTCACGGCTTGAAAAAATTCTTCCGATGATTGCAGAAGGAAAGGGATTGAATGATAAATATCGATAATTCATTCAAACAAAAAAGCCCTAATCAAAAGATTAAGGCTTCTCTATAAATATTTAAAACTATTATTTCTTCTCGACGGGAGCATTAAGCTTTCTGCTCATCTCTAAAGAAATCGCTGAGCGATCAAACTTCAACTTACCGGCCATGGTTTCAATAACACAAGAATTGTCTTTGTCATTGATGTCCATCACTTTGCCATGAAGTCCACTTTTAGTGATAATACGATCACCACGTTTTAAATCTGCTGCAAACTTCTTTTCATCCTTAGCTCGCTTCATTTGTGGTCGTATCATAAAAAAATACGCTACCACAAAAATCAATAGCATCGGCAGAAACTGTTGAATATCGCCCATTATGTGTTCTTGGTTTAAAAATTACTTGGTCGGTCCTAATGGAGCAGCCCCTTTAGGGTTTACAAATGCCTTGATTCTTAAAATCTCAGAACCTTTAGCTGTATTTGCTTTTACCGTAATGGTTTTTGTCACTTGATTTTGACCCTGTCCGTTGAACTTAACCAGCATCTCTCCAGTTTCCCCAGGTGCTACGGGAGTATTTTTTGGATACTCTGGCACTGTACAACCACAGCTACTTGTAGCATCAGTGATAATTAACGGTCCATTACCTGTATTGGTAAATTTGAAAACCGTTTCTTGCGGAGTTCCTTGTTCGATAGTTCCGAAATCGTGCTCAGCTTTCTCAAAGCTCATAACAGGAACTAATTTCGCAGCTTCATCTCTTTCTGCAGCAACAGCTACATTGGCACTGCTGATTTTACTTGTTGCGTTTTCCTTACAGGAAATAAAAGCGAAAAGGGAAAATGCCCCTATAAATAAAATAACTCTTTTCATTTTATTGATTTTTTAAGTAGTTACAAAATTAAATAAATATTATAGATTAACGGCAAAATTGTCTTCATAGTCTATCTTATGGTATTTTTTTTCAAATGCGGTTCGTCGATGAGCCACTGAAAAAAGCATTAACCACGCGGGAATCGTCTCACTAATACGCTTATAAAAGACCTCTGCCCATTTTCTTCAATTTTCCTTCCGCTTGGTACTCTTTTACCAATTTGTCTAAGATTCCGTTAATGAAGATGCTGCTTTTTGGGGTAGAATATTCCTTAGCAATTTCTAAAAACTCATTAATAGTAACCTTTTCAGGTATTGATGGAAAGTTCAACAACTCGCAAATTGCCATTTTCAATAGAATGGAATCAATATCGGCAATACGGTCTTTATCCCAATTGGGTGTTTTACCCTCAATCTCCTTTTCCCATTCTGCATTTTTTAAGAGGGTCTTGGTCAGCAACTGCTTAGCAAATTTCATATCCTCTTCATCTTTCAACAATTCTGGCAAAAAGAATTTCGGCTGATTATCTTCTTTTACCTTTTTCAACTGTTTTAAAATAAATGTATTTACAATCGGAATGTCATCAACCCAGGTGAGCTTATCATCTTCAAAATAATCATAGATTTTTTCGTTAGGCGCGATTACCTCTTCAAACAGAGTTTTGATAAGTAATTTGTCTTCCTCGTAGGTACTTGTCGGTGTTTGCATGTAAGCCATATAATGCTCACTTTCAACAATCTCCTTGTAAATGAGTTTCACATATTCTTCGTTTAAGTACCAATTTTTGAGTTTCCGTAGTTCTAGTGTCTCCTTAAGCAAACTGTTATTTGTTATTTGCAAGAGTACTTTGTTGGAAATAAACTTCTCCTTATTCGGAAAGTCATCCGAAGCATTTTCTAAATATTTTTTTGAAGATAATGCTACTTGACTCGCAGCAAAGAGTTGTACTTCTTTGATAAGACTTAACATCAACAAGTAAAGGGTGTACATGTTTTCAATACTATCCTCTAGAAATTTTTCTTGTTTTTCTAGGGAATCATCTTTCGATTGAATCAGTGCATAAATGCATTGCATCACTTTTACTCTGATATGCCTTCTTGTTAACATGTTAAAGAACTTTTATAGAATTGGGTAAATTTTTACAGCGCAAAAATAGGAATCTATTTCCAAACCTTGAGTTATCTAAAGGTTATTATGTTATACATTTTATAACATTTGATTTTATACCAAACCCTTATCTTTGATGAATTCTAACCAAAACTAGCGGCGCGTAGCATTCCAACTGCATGAAGGAACTTAAACACCTCAATAAATACTTTAAAAAATATTGGTTCAAGCTCCTCATAGGAATGGTCATAACGGTCATTGCCCGCGTTTTTCAATTGGTCATGCCTTCATATGTGAACAAGATAATCTCGGTTGTTGAAGACAATTTTAAGGGAATTATCGAGAAGAGTGTAGCCGAAGAAACGATATTGACCTACATTCTTATCATTGTAGGAGCTGCTTTACTATCCGGGTTTTTCACCTTTTTAATGCGTCAGACAGTAATCAATGTTTCGCGATACATAGAATATGATTTAAAAAATGAGGTTTTTGATCACTATCAATTACTTAGTCTCAACTTTTATAAAAAGAATCGCACTGGTGATCTTATGAATCGCATTAGCGAAGATATCAATCAGGTGCGCATGTATGCTGGCCCTGCGATTATGTACGGTATTCAGACCTTAACCCTTTTTGCCTGCCTGATTCCTTTGATGTTTATAAAAGCCCCTACGCTGGCGGCTTACACGCTATTGCCACTCCCCATATTGTCGGTACTTATTTATCAGATTAGTAAGATGATTCACAAGCGGAGTACCGTTGTCCAGGAATACCTTTCGACCTTGTCCACGTTTACCCAAGAGATTTTTTCTGGGGTCTCGGTTATCAAGGCTTATGCCTTAGAACCTCAAACCAATCGAGATTTACAAACATTGGCCCTTGAAGGAAAAGATAAAAGCATGAGTCTGGCAAAAGTGAATGCCTGGTTTTTTCCATTAATGATATTGTTAATAGGAATCAGTAATATTTTGGTGATTTACATTGGCGGGAAGCAGTATTTTGCCGGAGAAATTGGTGTTGGTCTTATCGCGGAATTCATTCTCTATGTAAACATGCTCACCTGGCCTGTTGCCATTGTAGGATGGCTCACAACCATTGTACAGCGCGCAGAAGCGTCCCAGAAAAGAATAAACGAGTTCTTAGGAGAGCAACCCGAAATGAAAAATGAAGTCCATCATGAAACTCCGATTCAAGGTAAAATCGAATTCAAAGATGTCACCTTCACCTATGAGGACACCGAAATTACCGCTCTAAAAAATATTTCTTTTGTTGTTAACGAAGGGGAAACCGTTGCCATACTTGGGAAAACAGGTTCTGGAAAATCAACTATTTTAGATTTGGTTGCGCGCTTGTATGATGTTAGTTCTGGGGAAATCCTAATTGATGATGTTCCTCTTAAAAAACTGAATCTTACAAGTCTTCGAGAATCCGTCGGTGCCGTTCCACAAGATGCCTTTCTCTTTTCAGACTCCATTGAAAACAACATTAAATTCGGGAAGCACGACGCCACTAAAGAAGAAGTCATTACGGTTGCTAAAAATGCCGTTGTTCATGAAAATATCATGGGCTTCACGCAGCAGTACAACACGGTTTTAGGGGAAAGAGGCATAACCTTAAGTGGAGGGCAAAAACAGCGGGTTTCCATTGCCAGAGCATTGTTGAAAGACCCACAGATCTATGCTTTTGACGATTGTCTTTCGGCCGTGGACACCGAAACCGAGGAGGAAATTTTAAACAACCTTAAAAAGGCTTCTCACAATAGAACTACACTCATTGTTAGCCACCGCGTATCTTCTGCTAAAAACGCGGATAAGATTATCGTTCTAGAAGATGGTAAGCTGCTGCAAGAGGGCACACATGAAGAACTTAATAGCACTGATGGCTATTACAAAGAGCTTTATGAGAATCAACTGTCAGAGAAAGAAAACTGACAAATTGTTGCTGGATACGCTTTTTTTTTACATTTTTGGTAGATTATTAATTGAGCACTAACCAACACTACGTAAGATGGGCGAAAGAGATTCAATGGAACAAGAGGAGATACACTCCAAGGTTCTAAGGGCTGGAAGAAGGACTTATTTTTTTGATGTAAGAAGTACAAAAGCCGGAGATTATTACCTAACAATTACTGAAAGTAAAAAATTCACTCACGACGATGGATCTTTTCATTACAAGAAACACAAAATCTATCTATACAAAGAAGACTTTGATGCCTTTAAAGAAAATGTCATTGAAATGATGGACTTCATTATCGACGAAAAAGGTACAGAAGTCATTTCTGAAAGACACCAAAGAGATTTTAAGAAAGAAGATGATGTTGTTGCTGAAGAGTCAGCTCCAGCAGTAGAAAATGACGAGGTAAAAACTACAGAAAGTTTTACCGATGTTGATTTCGACGATATTTAGGACATTTAAATTCTTTTAAAAACGGCCCTTCACTCTGAACGGGCCGTTTTTTTATGGACTCTAGTTTACTTAAATTTACTTTGACTAATTCATTCCAAACCAAATATGAAAAAAGCAATACTGATTCTCGCTGCCCTTGTCTCCTTTCAAACCCTTGTATCTCAAGAAAAATTAGACCTTAATTATTACTTACCACAAGGCATTACCTATGATGAAAGCATACCAACTCCAAAAGAGGTTGTTGGTCATGAAGTTGGAGAGTGGCATATCACCCACGACAAACTCATGTTCTATATGCAAACACTTGCAAAAGCGTCGGACCGTATGACAATAGAAAATAGAGGTTCCACTTTCGAAGGAAGACCTATTTTACTATTGACGGTTACTTCACCAAAGAACCATCAAAATATAGAGCAAATCCGAAAAGACCATTTGACATTGACGGAAGCTGGTAATTCCTCTTCAGTCGAAAACATGCCATTGGTAGTTTATCAGGGGTTTTCAATTCATGGCAACGAACCTAGTGGTGCAAATGCAGGTTTAGCCTATGCTTACTATTTAGCGGCGGCTCAGGGACCTGAAATCGAGGAATTACTCAATAATATGGTGATTCTCTTGGACCCTTCTTTTAATCCCGATGGATTACAACGATTTGCCTATTGGGCAAACACGAACAAAGCACAAAATTTAACGGCCGATAATAACGACCGTGAATACCACGAAGTATGGCCTGGCGGACGTACCAATCACTATTGGTTCGATATGAATCGTGATTGGCTACCTGTGCAATTACCAGAAAGTAGAGCACGTATTGAAAGTTTCCATAAATGGATGCCAAACATTTTGACGGACCACCATGAAATGGGAACCAACTCCACTTTCTTTTTTCAACCGGGAGAACCTTCTCGAACACATCCCTTGACACCTCAAATGAATCAAGAACTTACTCGGGAAATTGGAACGTATCATGTAAAAGCCCTGGATAAGATTGGTTCTTTGTATTATTCCGAAGAAAACTTTGATGATTATTACTACGGAAAAGGATCAACCTTTCCTGATGTAAACGGAAGTATCGGAATCCTTTTTGAACAAGGAAGCTCTAGGGGACATATTCAAGAAAGTGAAAATGGACTAATCACCTTCCCTTTTACAATTCGTAATCAATTTACGGCCGCGCTTTCTACCATTGAAGCAGGCAAAAATATGCGAACCAAACTCTTAAACTATCAGAAGAAGTTCTACTCAGATACAAGAAATACAGCATCACGAAGCAAAACAAAAGCAATTGTTTTCGGGGATAGTAAAGACGCTTCAAAGTCTTGGCATTTAGCTGAGATTCTAAACCGGCACAAAATCAAATTCCATGAATTGGCCAATGATGCCACCATAAGTGGGAAGGGGTACAAAAAGGGAAGTAGCTATGTTGTTCCTATGAATCAGAAGAATCATCGTTTGATTCAAGCGATGTTTGAAAAACGTACGACATTCAAAGACAGTCTGTTTTATGATGTTTCTGCCTGGACCTTTCCATTGGCATTTAACGTCGACTACACGGAATTGAGTTCATTAGCCAATGCCGGACCTGAAATTACAGATTTCAAACCATTAACAGGTAGTGTAAGTGCCAAAAGTAACTACGCCTATCTTTTTGAATGGAATGAATACTATACGCCCAAAGCCTTAAATGCAGTTCTAGAGAAAGGTTTACGAGCAAAAGTGGCCAAATCTCCATATACCTTAGAAGGCAAAAAATACGACTACGGAACTATAATGGTGCCAGTACAGAACCAAAAATTGGATGCCGATGCGTTATATGAATTCCTAAAAGGAGTCGCCGAAGAAAGTAAGATTCAAATCACTTCGGTTAGCACAGGGCTTACACAAGGCATTGATTTGGGAAGCAATGATTATGATGCTGTTAAAAAACAAAAGGTGGCTATTCTAGTTGGTGACGGAATACGCTCATACGATGCTGGTGAAATCTGGCATTTGTTCGATACAAGATATGAAATGGAGCTTACTAAAATAGACATGGCGTATTTCAGCCGTGTAGATTTAAGAAAGTATACTGATATCATTGTACCAAGTGCTGGTAGAGGTGGAAGTATGCAAAACAAAAAGAACGCTGATAAACTAAAGCAATGGGTTAAAGCAGGCGGCACGCTAATTGGTTACCGCAATACTGTGGAATGGTTTAACAAAGGTGAATTCATGAAATTGAAATTCAAGAATGATACCCTGGTAGCAAAAAATATTCCTTTTGATCAAAAGAACGATTTCAGAGGAGCGCAGGTTACTGGTGGCGCTATTTTCCAAACGAAGTTAGACCGCTCTCATCCTATCAATTATGGGTATAAGAATAACAGCCTAGCAATGTTTAGAAACTCAAATATCTATATTGAGGCAGATAAGAATAGTTACAACAATCCGATTCAATATACTGCTAACCCTTTGTTGAGTGGTTATATTTCAGAAGAAAACCTTGAAATGATAAAGAACACTGTGCCTTTTCAAGTAAAGCGCATGGGAAAAGGGCGAGTTATTGGTTTCACAGACAATACGCAGTTTAGAGCCTTTTGGTATGGTACAAATAAGCTGTTGATGAATGCTATATTCTTTGGGGAGATGATGTAAGAGCCGTTTTTTAATAAACATAACTACGTATTCACAAAATAGATATAAGAGTACCTGGGTACTCTTAGCCCATTGTTAGCTGCAATTTCTCACTAAGAACTAATGAATTATTTACTAACTATAATTTTATGCTTTCAAATCTCATTTGCTACGTCACAAAAAGTAGGAGATATAGAGGTTATAATTGATTTAGCGAAAAAGGAAAATATTACCGAATATGGTAAAATTCTAATTCAGATAAAACATCTTAACGGTTCTAAGCAAATTGACACATTAAACACCATAGACGGCCAATCCAAAATAGAAATACTGGAATTTAAATCGGCAAAAATCCTTCTAAATGTTAATTATAAAAACAGAAAATCAGGATTTTCAAAATTGATTAATAAGAGAGGAAAACTAAAATATCGATTATGGAATTTAGAAAAAAAACGAGAAGTAGGTTTGTCATTTATAAAAAGGAAAAAAGCACCTGAAGATTGGGTTAATCTAACCCTATCAGACTACAAAGGTTTACAACAAAGTATCTACATGAATGATTATAAGGACAATTGGACATTTTCCTCTTCGAATCTATTTGAACTTGCAAATATTCACTACAAGGACCCTGATAAGGAAAATGTAGTTTCATTCGCAATTGATTCCAACATTATAAAAGCAACGTGTTGGCCTAAAAACAATAAAGTAAGAACGATAGAAAGGGTTAGGGAGAAGGCTAAAAATATATCTGAATTAGATAACAACACTCTTTATCTCAATTTTAAAAATTTGCGATTTTATTTTCAAAACGATATAAATTTTAGGCACAAATACGTCATTAATAAACAAAGTTTGTGAACTAAAACTGCAGCTAACAAAACCTCCTATGAAAAGCCTTAGTCAGTTCTATAAAGCTTATCAGAATTAGCAGTTGAAGTACAGTATAGAGGTATCAATATCAATTTAGGTATCTTGCCTTTGTAAACTACAACTATGAAATTAAACCTCCTGTCTTGTGATGCGCAAAGACCCGATAAAAGAGCCATTGCGAAATGTATCACCGAGATTTCTTCTAACGGAAATGAATCTTTGTCTAACGAACTTACGGCGATACTCTTAGAAGGGGATGCTGTAGACATTGAAGTTGATGATAAAAACTCAGGTTCCGCTTTAAGAGCTTTACGAAAACTGAGTATAGATTACGAAATTTTGGAATGAACCGCTTTATTACTAACGTTGATGTGACAACCTCTTGACAGCACTTGTCATAAGTGAGTGCCATTACCAGTATCTCATTCTAAAAAATTTACAGATTTATTTACGAAGTCTACCAAATCTTTTGGTATACCCATGGTCGAAAACAAATGCTAATTTGCACGGGTATAGTTCATAGATACTTTATCAAAAAATTCGATTTTTCTAGTTCATGCATTTACAAATAAATTAAGAAATATGGTACATTGCAGCTTCGCCTAAAATTCAAACAATATTTTAATTATGCAATTTATCAAGTCTTTATCACTGCCTATTTCGTTAGTATGTTTTTGTTCCATTCTTATTATTGGTTGCAATGAACAAAAAATAACTCCGAATAAAGAAGAATCAACACAGCTTGTGAATCCAGAAGATTGGCCAAGCATCAAACCGCTTCCTTTAGACCCGGCGATTGAAGCCCAAATAGATGACATTTTACCGAAACTGACTATAGAGCAAAAAGTAGGTCAAGTTATACAAGCCGACAATGGGTCGGTTACTCCCGAGGAAGTCAAAAAGTATCGTTTAGGGTCGGTACTGAGTGGCGGTAATTCTGCACCTGGGCCACTGCCGTATGCAGACACCAAAACATGGTTAGAAATGGCCGATAAATATTACAACGCTTCCATCGATACTGAAGGTGTTGAAATTGCTATTCCGACTATTTGGGGAATTGATGCTGTACATGGTCACGCCAACCTTAGCGGAGCTATCATCTTTCCGCACAATGTCGGACTTGGGGCAATGCGCAATCCTGATTTAATTGAAAAAATTGCCTCCGTAACCGCTCA
This sequence comes from uncultured Flavobacteriaceae bacterium, assembly GCA_947500435.1. GTDB lineage: Bacteria > Bacteroidota > Bacteroidia > Flavobacteriales > Flavobacteriaceae > Maribacter_C. Next base: position 486,750 of record CANMRV010000004.1, on the reverse strand, counting down.
TGAACTTACGGTTTCTGGACATGATTGGACATTTGCCCCAACTTTGGCCGTACCTCAAGACACGCGCTGGGGCCGAAGCTATGAGGGGTTTTCCGAAGACCCAGAAATTGTGCAATCCTATGGAGACCGGATTGTTTACGGCCTTCAAGGTCGTTTTGGCGAAGAAGGTTTTATGGGTGATGGACGGGTTATCTCAAGTGCAAAACATTTTCTCGCCGATGGTGCAACGGAAAAAGGGGTAGACCAAGGCGATGCCAAAATCACTGAAAAGGAATTACGAGAGGTTCATGCTGCCGGTTATTACAGTGCTATTCCTGCGGGAGTTCAAACCGTGATGGCCTCTTTTTCAAGCTGGCAAGGCAGAAAGCTGCACGGAGATAAAGAATTGTTGACCGATGTGCTCAAAGGGCAACTTGGTTTTAATGGCTTCGTTGTTGGTGACTGGAATGGTCACGGCCAAGTACCAGGATGTACAAATACAGATTGTGCGCAATCTTTAAATTCAGGTCTTGATATGTATATGGCTCCCGATAGCTGGAAAGGCTTATGGGAAAGCACTTTGGAACAGGCCAAAAATGGCACTATTCCCATGACACGATTGGATGATGCTGTTCGTCGTATCCTGCGTGTAAAAATTGCCTCTGGCATCTTCACAAAAGGTGCACCAAGCACTCGAAAAAATGCAGGAGACCAAAGCCTTTTGGGTCTTCCTGAAAATAGAACCGTTGCAAGACAAGCAGTACGTGAGTCAATGGTATTGCTGAAGAATAATAAAGGTGTACTACCATTAGATGCTAAGAAAACCATTATGGTGATTGGTGATGGTGCGAATAGTGTGTCTAAGGCCTGCGGAGGCTGGACGCTTTCATGGCAAGGAACAGGCCATACAAATGATGAGTTTCCCAATAGCGAATCGATACTTGATGGGATAAGAGAAGCCGCTAAAGAAGCTGGCGGTAAAGTAATCTTTTCAGCGAACGGAGATTCAAACGAATCGGCTGATGTTGTGGTTGCCATATATGGTGAAGATCCCTACGCGGAGTTTCAGGGAGATCTTGAAAATTTAGACTTTGTACCTAACGGATTTGATGTAAGTAAGCTTGCCAAATTCCAAAGCAAGGGAATTCCTGTGGTATCCGTTTTTCTATCTGGTCGCCCTTTATGGAGCAATCCCGAAATAAATATGTCGGATGCTTTTGTCGCGGCTTGGTTACCCGGTAGTGAAGGCGGGGGTATCTCCGACTTATTATTTCAAAGAGACCCATCTTATGATTTTACAGGTCGTTTGTCTTTCTCTTGGCCAAATAGTGCGGTTGTTTCTGAGAATGCAGAAAAATTGTTTGAATTAGGTTATGGTCTAACGTACAAAAGTGATTCGAATGTTGATAAACTTTCAGAAGAATCAGGGCTTGAAAGCATAGAGATAGCTTCAACAGGTCAATTTTATGGAAAAGGAGCACCAATTGCACCGTGGTCATTATGGTTGAAATCAGGTGACTTGAGCAAACAGATAGGTAGCTTTCCAACATCCGTTGGTGGATTGATTATTAGCAAAACGGATCATGAAGCACAGGAGGATGCCTTACGAATTAAATGGACCCAAGCGGACGGTGATCAAGTTCGATTGAGTACAGCTTCGCCAAGTGATATGTCACGTCAAAGTAATGGTGCAATGGAACTTACGTTCTCGGCAAAGTCATTTAAAAATGCCAATGCAAACGTTAAAATCGGAATGGGATGTGATCAAGAATCACCCTGCAATGAAACTCTGGATATTAATATAGCAGGTAATGATTGGAAAGAGTATCGCATTAGCCTAAGTTGTTTTGACAAACTTGGGGTTGACATGACCAAAATCAGTACGGCCTTGATGATTACGGCAGGTGAAGGAGTGGATATCGGACTAAGTAATATTCGTCTAGAATCAGACATCGATGCTAAGCCGGGATGCGATGGAAAATAGAAATAGGTTGAATTAATATATTATATATCGGTTGTTCCCATGGGGCAACCGATTTTTTTTAAAACTATGCGCTACCCCACTTTGTATAGAACCAATTAAAAACAAACAGGCTTACGGTTACCGCTAGCCCTGCAAGTGGATTCCAAATATTTGCTGCGATTCCAAATACTATTCCGTAGTAAATAGGGTAGGTCAATAAGGCAAAAGCAAATCGCAAGGTCCCCATAAACTCGGGTTCCCAAACTTTGGGCTTGCCAAAAGTTCTCCAAAGTAAAAGCATCGGAAAATTTAAAAGTGTAAAAACTCCCTTCCCGATTCCAGCCAAAACCTTTGAACCGCTTCCAGCAGTTTTATCCAAAGAACTCAAATTTTGAAGAGCCGCATTTACTTCTTTGGGATTTAGATAGTCGACTCCCCTTGCCTTCAACTTTTGAACTATATCATCGTAAGTTTCCTCATTTTCGATATGTGTGGTTAAGGTCTTTAACCTACTGGAAACTGCTTCCTTGATTTTATCCACGGATCCTTTTTCATCCGCAGGGTTGTACATTCCATTAATTGCAATGGGTCTGTCAAAATACAAAGCCACCTTATCAGGAAAACCAACGGCATCTCTGTAATTGATCCCGATTGGCACAATCATAATATCAGTGTCAGGAGCTTTATCCAAAGTATTAAACAGTATTCTCGTAAAGCCTTTACTCAAAGGCCGTACTCTACGTTTCAAATTGTGATTTGCTTCAGGGAACATAAGCAAAGCTTCCTTTTGAATTAAAAGTTCAGAACAACGGTCAAAAACCGCTTGGTTGTTCTTCAAAGAATCACGCCCATCGCGAATGCGATAAATCGGAATCATCTGAAAAAAATTGAAGATTGAAATCAGCGTTTTGCTTTTGAATACATCTGAACGGGTCAAGAACCATGGCTTCCGATTGCAGTCCGTAGCAATCAACAGAACATCTAAAAGAGCGCTCTGGTGATTGGGTAAAAACAACACAGGCTTATCCTTGGGTACGTTTTCAAGTCCGGATACTTTTATCTTCCCGTAGTACAAATGAAGATTGGCTTTCATCCAAATCTTAACTAGATTGTAGAGCAGATTTTTCAAGCCAGCTTCTCTTTTTTAATCGGTTTATAGCCCCAAAGTCCTGCCAACAGGAGTCCTGAAACCAAATGCCAAATACCCCAAAATGCAGCTAATAATGCCATTCCGCCAAGTCCATCAAAAAATGTAAAAATCAGCAAAAGACCTAATCCGGAGTTTTGAATTCCTGTTTCTATAGTAATACTTCGAACATTTTCTTCCGAAAGTCGAAATAGTTTGGCGAGAGAAAAACCAGTAGTAAATGCGACTAGATTATGCAGTAAAACAATCCAAAAAACATAGAAAACGTAATCTATAAAAATTTCGCGATTGTTATAAAGTGCTATAAACACCAAGGCAACAAAGAATACTAATGAAGCTACTTTGAGTACTTTCGCTATTCGCATCGCTACTTTAGGCATCAGGTGATTTACGTACATTCCTAAGAGCAGCGGCACACCTAATAACAAGCTCACCAGCTTTATCATTTCTAAAGGTGAGATGGCCACTTCATTTAAGATTGCTGCTGTAGGAGTATATAATGAACCCCAAAACTGAAGGTTTAAAGGAGTCATAGCTACAGCCAAAAGTGTTGCTATAGCCGTTAAGCTCACGGATAAAGCTGTATTTCCACCAGAAAGATGCGAAATAAAATTAGAAATATTCCCTCCGGGACAGGCTGCCACCATAAACATACCAAGTGCAATACTCGGTAAAGGATTCATTGATAATACCAAAAGAAAAGTAACCGCCGGAAGCAAAATAAACTGACTAAATACCCCAACCAAAATAGGTTTCGGATTATTCAACAATCTTTTAAAATCTTCTATTGAAATCTCCAGTGCAATCCCGAACATAACAAAAGCCAGTGCAAAATTCAGCACCCAAAGTGTTTCTGAATTAAAATTGATTTGGACAGTATCGAGAACAGTATCGGTCAAAAATTAGATTAGTGTTGGTTGGTTAAAGTAAAGCCGTCAAGTTAAAAATAGACTAGCAGATAACAAAGAATCGGCCAAATACTTTTAACTTTAAATTCTAAAAATATGTTATAAAATGTCATTAACCCCAAGTAACATGCTGCCTTTAGGTACGCAAGCACCCGACTTCAGTTTGATGGATTCCGTAACTGGGAAAACTTTAAATCTTGCAACCATTAGAGGTGAAAAAGGAACGGTTATTATGTTTATTTGTAATCATTGTCCGTTTGTAGTACATGTAAATCCTGAAATTGCCAGGGTTGCTATGGCGTATCAATCAAAGGGAATTGGCTTCATTGCTATTTCGAGTAATGATGTTGTTAACTATCCGCAAGATGCTCCGCATTTAATGAAGAAAGTAGCTGCAGAATCTGGTTATTCTTTTCCCTATTTGTATGATGAGACCCAAGAAATAGCGAAGGCCTATGACGCAGCCTGTACACCTGATTTTTATTTGTTTGATGGGGATATGGAATTGGTTTACCGAGGGCAACTAGACGATTCTCGCCCAGGAAACGGAATTCCCTTATCAGGTTCTGATTTGAGAACTGCTATGGATGCATTACTTCATGGGCAAGAAAATACCCAAACACAAAAACCTAGTATCGGCTGCAACATCAAGTGGGTCAGCCGATAATCTTCAATAATCCGATTTAAGATGAAAATAAATCCACAAGAAGCGCTTCAAAAACTAGAAGGAGTTGAATCTCCTTTTCTAACATTGTTTGAACATGGGACACTTTCAGTCGAAGTATACAAACCTGAAAAAGTTGATTTGCAACAACCACATTCAAGAGATGAAGTATATGTTATCATTTCCGGAAGTGGGGAATTCTTAAATGTTGGAGAAAGAAGTCAGATTACGGTAGGAGATTTTCTTTTTGTTCCGGCCGGAATAGAACATCGATTCGAAAACTTCACGGATGACTTTTCAACTTGGGTCCTTTTTTACGGACCTGAAGGCGGGGAAAAAGCATAGTATTTAATGAAAAATATTGTGCATTTTGAACCCATTACACCTGAGGTTTATACAAGTTACATCGAAGTAGGAACGCGGGCCTATAACCAGCACTACCAGCACCTTTGGCCTAACGGAAATTCTTCGCCATATATCGAAAGTAGTTTTACAAATGAAGTTCTAAAAAAAGAAGAAGGTGATGACAATACCATATTATATCGTATTCTTAGGAATGGAAAACCGATAGGTGTTTTAAAAATCACGTTGAATGCTCCGGTTGCAAATTTTTCTAATGATGAAGCTTTGTGCGTGGACAAGATTTATATTCTGAACGAATACTCAGGAAAGGGTATCGGGCAAAAAGTGCTTCAGTTTGCCATGCTTCGCGCACAGGAAATACAAAAAAAAATTGTTTGGTTAGATACCATGCAAAAAGGTCCTGCCTTAGATTTTTACCTCAAAAACGGATTTGAAATTCACAGTGAGAGTAAGGTGACTCTACCTACGATACTTGAAGAGGAAGAATTGATGTGGGTGATGGTTAAGAAGTGTTGAGTGTTGAAAGTTTAGCACTTAAGACCAAGTATTTAAATCACCCATCCTTCTCTTCGTACTGCGCCTTCAATATGTGCATAATGGTGATCACTATGCCAAGCATACTTTCCGATATTTTCCGCTACGGTCACTGGTACATTTCCGTCGGGATGCAGGTAATATTTTTGCAAATCATCCTCAGAAAGTCCTTTTAATAAGTAGACCAATTTAGCATGTAAAGCCTTGATATAATTTAATGAAAGTTGAATCGGAGCTGTTCTCGCATCGAACAAATTGCTCCAGTCTTTTTCTTCGTAAGCTTTAATCAAAGGTTTGTCTTCTGTCAAAGCCCATTTAAACCTTGTGTAGCTGTTATGATGGCTATCGGCAATGTGATGTACTACCTGTCTGATTGTCCATCCTTCTGGACGATAGGGTGTTTCCAATTGCTCCGCTGAAAGGTTTTTAACCAACCCTTCCAAACGTTCAGGAAGTGTTTCTAATACACCAATCCATTCTATAATATGTGCGGAATTAATTTCTTCTGGACACTTAAAATGTCCTATGGGATATCTTAATTTTTCCATAGAATAAAAGTACTAAACTTTAATACATTTTTAACCTCGAAGATTCAGGAAAATATTTTTTACCTACTAATTTTATAGGATAATAGAATTCAATTTAAAAACAACGAAAATGGCAACAATACGATTGGGCGATATCGCTCCAGATTTTACCGCAGACAGTTCAATGGGAACTATAAATTTATATGACTATTTAGGCGACAGTTGGGGAATATTATTTTCCCATCCAGCAGACTTCACCCCTGTCTGCACTACCGAATTAGGTACGGCAGCTAAGTTCAAAACTGAATTTGACAAAAGAAATGTAAAGATGCTCGCCTTAAGTGTGGACGGAGCGGCCTCTCATGCCGAATGGATTAAAGATATTAACGAAGTGCAAAACACTACTGTGAATTTTCCAATTCTTGCTGATGAAGACAGAAAGGTCTCAGACCTCTATGACATGATTCATCCGAAGGCCGATAGTACACTTACCGTGCGGTCCGTATTCATTATTGCTCCGGATAAAACGGTGAAATTGACACTCACCTATCCTGCATCTACCGGACGTAATTTTTATGAATTACTTCGGGTTGTTGATTCATTGCAATTGACCGCACATCATAAAGTCGCCACTCCTGCCAATTGGGAAAATGGTCAAGATGTTGTTGTGAGTCCGTCGATACCAACAGCAGAAGCCAAGGAGATTTTCACTAAAGGTGTAGAAGAAGTGAAGCCGTATTTGCGCATGACTCCGGATCCAACGGCTTAATTAAAACGAAATACTAATCCTCAAACCTCCTGTAAATCAGGGGGTTTTTTAGTTTCTTTTTTCATAAAGTAGGGTAAATGAAACTTCAAGTTGTTGTACTGATAACGAACAAATAACCCAAAAATGAAAAATCAGAAATCTCTTTTCGTACTGCTCTTCTGCGTTACTTTTCAAAGTTGTTGCCCCTTTTTAGTTGATTGTGAAGGTGATGACTTTATTGACACTGCTTCCAGCTATGAACCTGTTTTCTTAAATCGTGCCGAATTTGAAAAATCAGTGCTTGTAAAAAATTCACTTGCTATTGGTACTTCCGGAAAAATATATGTGAAAGACAATCTTCTTTTCATCAATGAATTGAACCAAGGCTTTCATGTCTATGACAATGCTGATCCCGAAAATCCGAAGGCAATCAAATTTTTAGAAGCACCAGGTTCCACAGATCTTGCCATTCGTGGAAAAATGATTTACATCAATCAGGCTACAGACTTGATTGCTGTTGAATATAATTCTGGAACAAACACAGCAAGCTTGACCAAACGGATTCCGAATACGTTCCCCCAGCTTCGTTCTCCAGATGGATTTGATGCTTATGATGTTCCTGAAAATAGCGTCATTGTTGATTGGAAACTAAAAAACTAAATTCCTATGAAAAAATATCTATATATTCTCATCCTTGCGGTCGCAATCATCAGTTGCGAATCAGATGCAAATAGCGATTCACAAGCACCTACTTCCGATGGTCAAGGCGGTTCACTCGCTAGGTTTACTCTTAAAGGCAACTATCTCTATACCGTTGATGATTTCGGTTTAAATGTTTTTAACGTAGCTGATACTAAAGACCCAATTAAAGTAAATTCCGTTCCCGTTGGCTTCAATATCGAAACCCTTTTCGGATACAAAGACTACCTCTATATCGGGTCTCAAAACGGAATGTTCATTTACGATTTGGAGAACCCAGAGTTTCCCAAACAATTATCAAGTGTACAACATTTCACGGCCTGTGATCCCGTAATTGCAAATGATACGCATGCTTTTGTTACTTTACATTCCAATACTAATTGCGGAAATGATATCAACGTTTTGGAAGTTTACGATGTAACCGATGTAACGAACCCCATACTTTTGAACAGCAGAAACCTAACTTTTCCGAAAGGTTTAGGACTTTACGGAAACTTTCTCTTTGTCTGTGATGACGAAATCAAAGTTTTTGATGTTACCAATCCCGAAGAATCAAAATTGGTTACTTCTATCAAACGAAGCGCTTTTGATGTCATCATTCGCAACGACTTATTAATTGCCATAGGCGAGTCAGGATTATATCAATATGAGCTTTCTAATAATACTGAAAATAGTGTTACCGCAACGGAAATTAGTTCTATAAGTATCTAAATCGTAAACATAAAATTTTGTTTCTGGCTCTGGAATTTTTTCAGGGCCATTTTCACTTGTAATGGATTCACGCTTTGGCGTATATATGTTATCTTGCTGCCAACCTTTATAACACAAACCAAACATTGCATTGCCATGAAATCTTTTACAATAGCTGAAATCAATACTTTATTAGAAGGTGAATTAGTCGGAAATACCACTCAAACCATAACCGGCCCTGAAGAACTTCAAAAAGCACAAACAGGTCATATTACCTTCATTGGAAGTGCTAAATATGTATCGCGCTGGAAAGACTCGAAAGCCTCGGCAGCTATAGTTAATGCTAACTTAGAAATAGAACCTGGAGAAAATCGTGCGCTCATCAAAGTAAAAAATGCTGATTTGGCCATGGCAAAAGTGTTAGAGGCTTTTGAACCCGAACCTCCAGTTTTTGATACCGATATTCACCCAACTGCAGTCGTTCATGAAACCGCTCAAATTGGGGTGGGTTGCAAGATTGGGGCAAACTGCTACGTTGGTAAAGATGTGTTTTTAGGGGACGGAGTAGTACTCTACCCTAATGTTACTATTTTAGATGATACCACTATTGGCAAGGGAAGTGTTATCTGGTCAGGTACGGTAATCCGTGAACGATGTGAAATTGGTCAAGGTTGTATTTTCCATAATAATGTAAGCATTGGAGCCGATGGTTTTGGCTATCGCCCTAGTGATGATGGTCGAGGATTAGTGAAAATCCCGCAAATAGGAACTGTAATTATTGGAAACGACGTTGAAATCGGTGCGAATTCGTGCGTTGATCGCGGAAAATTTAGCGCCACTATCATTGGAGACAATTGCAAAATTGATAATCAAGTCCAGATTGCACACAATTGCATCATGGGCAGATCTTGCATCATGGCAGGTCATAGTGGTTTGGCAGGTTCCGTAACACTGGGTGATGGCGTAATTATAGGTGGAAGCGCTTCTATAAAAGACCATACCACTCTCCATTCAGGTGTTACCGTGGGCGCTGGTTCAGGTGTAGTTGGCGATGTTGCCGCAGGAAAGACTGTTCTAGGCTATCCAGCTCAAGACTCAAGGGAAATGCTCAAACAATGGGTAATGATGCGGAAATTGGCAAAACAGTAAAGTAAACTCCATCGGGAAACAAAAAATTCTTTTTACCTTGTAGGAAGAAAATCGAACAGATGCCCCAGTATCACGTAAAATACGTTTTTCTTTTCCTTAGTAGCGCACTACTTTTTAGTAGTTGTGTGAACCTTAAGCATGTTACCGAGTTTTCGAAATCCGCTGTTGAAAGTGTAGAAACATTTGAAACCTTGTCTTCCAGTTTTAGTCAAACCTGTCTTGAAGACTGTCAAAGTAAAAACATTGCAGCTTTAAATATTCATCAAACCGATTGTGACTGTTCCCAAAATGAAGAAGCGGACCGTGTAACCGCACTTATATACCACGGACTGCAAGGCTATTTTTATGCCCTGACCAATATCTCGGATAATCAGCTTACCAATTATCAAACCGATGGACTCACAAATTCCATTACCTCTGGAAATTTTGGCTCAATTCAAGTGAATGAGGCGGATGTGAAATCATATTCTAATATTATTACGCTTGTTGGAAGAGCATTTACGGATGGTTACCGGAGGAATAAAATCAAAACCTATATTTCAAATGCAAACCAGCCCGTTCAAGATTTGCTTCATTTTTTAGATCTCAACCTCGCCGGAAACCTTAAAAACAAATTAGAGGTTCAGAAAAGTAGCCTTAAAAACTACTATTTTGATTTGGTACGCGATAAAAAACTATCCACTTATGAACGGACGAAGTTTGCAGAAGATTATTTTAGTAGAATCCAAGAGATTGAAAGGCAGCAAAATGAACTGGCGGCATATTCAAAAATATTAAATTCAATTGCCGAGGGCCATGCTAGTCTAAATTCTGAAGTAGAAAAACTGAGCGATACTGAACTAAAAGTTGCTTTGGCAAAATATGGCAGTCAACTCAAAAGACATTCAACCGCTTTGCTTAAAAAATAAGAATTAAAAATACAGTTTCATATTAGAAGCTCAATTTAACAACAGATGGGAAATCTAAGCGCCGAACAGGTAAAACGACTCGCCGACAATTTTATGCGAATGGCGAATGCATTGGGCGACTATCGCTATAATAATATAGATTCCCTTACAGAAGAACAGAATATTAAGATTAAGGAAATTCACAACCAACAACTAGCGGCTACCACCGAACTATATACGAAGTCGGCTGTTTTAGTACTAGAAGATGCGCAAGATGCGCTTGGTAAGATTGATACCATTACCACAGAATCTCAAGAGCTTTATAAGAAATTAACGAATGTTCAAGGCATTCTTGACAGAGCAAGTTCTGTTTTAAACCTCGCCTCAGCGATATTAGCATTAGACGTTTCGGCAGTCACAAGCAGTATTCAAGAACTTGTTTCATAATGGGCATTTTATAAGAAAGCTAATTTGGTCAGCAATTTTCTAGAGAAGGTTCAAATCGGGGGAATATTTAACACAAAGAAAGCTAATCAATTCACTGTCTTCACATTACCATAATTTAAATATAACTTTCAAAAATTCAGACATTTAACAATTAAATAGTATCTTTGGCCTTTAATAATTTTTAATTTTTAGTATTATGAGTAAAGGAACAGTTAAATTTTTCAATGATTCCAAAGGATATGGTTTTATCACTGAAGAAGGTTCGAACGAAGATCATTTTGTACACATTTCTGGCTTAATCGACGAGGTTCGTGAAGGTGATGTTGTGGAATTTGAACTACAACAAGGTAAAAAAGGATTGAACGCCGTTAATGTGAAGGTAGTAGACTAAGGTAGGTATTAAACTTTTTTATAATAGGCCGCAACTTTTATGGTTGCGGCCTTTTTTTGTGAACAATCATAGCTATGTTATCAACAAAATTCTTAAAGTATTGCATTTTTAACAAACTTTACGAAAATAATAATACGTTTTGACAATACGAGGCGTTAGTTATTGTGAGATTGAGAATTCCCCGCATAATCTTAAAATGTAAAACTATGATTGCTTTCTTTAGCGTTCTTTTTATTTTGATTGTACTGAACATTGTTTTCTTAAAATTTAGTTCCATAGAACTTAAAAAATAAGATTACACATACTTTGTCAGTAGGGTATTTACACTTTCAGTTGTTATCAAAGTGTAAGATTTAGACCCTAAACCTGAAACTCTTGATAACCTTCTTTACTATTTTAGTAGTACTTATACTCTTGAACCTTCTTTTGCTTGTTCTAAGTGTGAACGAGCAATAGAAAACAAATTTAAGGCGTAAAAAAACTCCCTTCCTATAAACAGAAAGAGAGTTTGTGCTTTACTGTGTAAATAATTCTATTTGATACTCATCAACTCTACGTCAAAAATTAACGTAGCATCTGGAGGAATAACTCCACCGGCACCTGCGCTCCCATAGCCCAAATCAGAAGGGATTACAAAACGAGCTTTATCACCCACATCCAAAAGAGAGATGCCTTCATCCCAGCCTTTGATTACTTGTCCAACTCCTAATTGAAAAGCAATAGGCTCATTACGCTTATACGATGAATCAAAGACCTGACCGCTCAGCAAAGAACCTTCGTAATGAACAGATACTTGACGACCGCTTTCAGCTTTTTCTCCATCGCCTTTCTGAATTATTTTGTAGCGGAGTCCACTATCTGTTGACTCAAAACCCGCCGCGACTTTGTCTAATTCTGCCGCTTGCTTCGCCTTTTCAGCAGCCAATCTTTCAGCACCTGAGTTCTTAAAAGTGTCGAAAGCTGCAGCGGCGTCCCATTCTTCAGCTTCAGCTCCTACTCTTACGATTTCAAGACTTTCAATTTCATCACCTTGTGCAACTGCATCCACAATATCTTGACCTGATTCAACATGACCAAAAACAGTATGCTTATTATCTAACCATGGTGTTGCGATATGCGTAATGAAGAACTGACTTCCATTTGTTCCTGGACCGGCATTAGCCATTGAAAGCACACCCGGAGCCTTATGTGTAAGTTCAGGGTGAAACTCGTCATCGAACTTGTAACCGGCATCTCCAGTTCCAGTTCCCTGAGGACAGCCTCCTTGAATCATAAAGTCAGGAATGACTCTATGGAACTTTAATCCGTTGTAGTAGGGTTCTCCGGCTGCTTTGGCTGTATTTTGTTGTTTCCCTTCGGCCAGGGCAACAAAGTTACCGACTGTGCCAGGAGTTTTATCGTGTGTTAATTTTACTAGTATTTCCCCTTTAGAGGTATTGAATTTTGCGTAGATTCCTTCTTGCATTTTAAGCATTTTTTAATGAGCGGCAAAGGTAGGAAAAAGTCTTGAGATAGCTAATGGCTATTAGCTTCCGGCAGATGATACTGGACCTTCATACTTCTAAAAAACCTCAACTATTCCTTTACCCCATACTTATCAAACAAGTACACTAAACTGGCCATTGCGCCCGCACCGAGCTCGAGCTCTCTACGATTGACATGTTCGAAAGTATCGTTCTCAGCATGATGGTGGTCGAAGTAACGCTGTGAGTCAGGACGAAGTCCCGCCAGAACTATTTTCTCATTCTTTAAAGGGCCAATGTCAGCTCCAGAAAATCCTTTGACAAACATGTGGACGTAATAAGGTTCAAATAACTTTGCCCAACTTTGTACTTGTGCAATATTTCCATCCGAGGCATCGAAACTGAATCCCCTTGGGGTAAATCCGCCAGAATCACTTTCCAAAGCAAAAACATGATTCTCATTCTTATTCTTAGCCACCTCAGCGTACTTTCTTCCGCCTCGCAATCCGTTTTCCTCATTCATAAAAAGAACTGCTCGGATTGTTCTTTTTGGTTTGTATCCCGTTTTCTTTAATATCCGTAGAACTTCCATACTTTGCACACATCCAGCACCATCATCGTGCGAGCCATCCCCTAAATCCCAAGAATCTAAATGTCCGCCAACTACTATAATTTCGTTAGACTTCGTACTACCTTTTATTTCTCCTATTACGTTGTACGATTCAACATCTTCCAAGGTCTTGCAATTCAATTTGAAGAAAAACTGGGTATTAGGATTTAATTTCAAGGTAGTGCTTAATAAATCAGCACCGTTTGTACTAATTGCCGCCGCCGGAACTTTTTCAGCTTCCGGAATATCACCATAATTCATCCCTCCCGCATGCGGAAAATCATCTTGTCTTAAGTTCATAGAGCGAACGATAACTCCTAATGCTTCATACTTACCAGCTTCTGCAGCTCCTTTTCCCCTTTGGTCCACAGCGCCTGAGTAGGCTTCGAATGTATTCACCGAAGTTGGGTCCATTGGTCGGTTGAAGAATACAATTTTCCCTGATATTTTTTCCTTCCCCAAAGTTTTTAGTTCTTCAATACTATGTACCTCAATAACATTGGCTTTTACACCTCGTCCATAGGTAGGTACCGAACCTCCTAATGCGCAAATAGGAAGGTTGGTCGTCACTCCTGGATCCGTTTCCATATAAGCGAACTCAGGTGTACCTCGAACCCACTTGGGTACCATAACAGGCTGAAGCCAAACTCGATCTAAACCAAGAGAATCCATTTGTCTTTTTGTGTAATCAACAGCTTGTTGCGCCTGTACGGAACCTGAGAGGCGTCCTCCTATTTGATTGGATAAATAGTTGAGCCAATTGTAGGCCTCTCCATCCTCTAGGGCAGCATCGTAAATTTGACGAATTTGCTTTTCATCTTCCGTTTGTGCAAAAGCTTGTGATACTACTAAAAGGAATATTAGGGTAATCTTCTTCATTCTGTTTCGTTTTCGAGCTGTTTTCTATAGTCGCCTAAATTAGCTTTTATTTTGGTGCTCAACTCCGGTTCCTTGATATCTTTGTATTTCTTTAACGCTTCTAATAGAATTGAGGCAACAATTACACGCGCCGCTTTTTTATTATCGGCAGGAATCACAAACCAAGGCGCATGCGATTTTGATGTTTTATTGATAGCCTCTTCATAACACTCCTGGTAACTATCCCATAGTTTGCGTTCTTTTAAATCTCCAGCGGAAAATTTCCAATTTTTCTCTTGTAAATCTAACCTCCTTACCAAACGTCTCCTTTGTTCTTCTTTGGAAAGATTCAAAAAGAATTTGAAGATAATTGTACCGTTATCCGCTAAATGCTTTTCGAAATTATTGATTTGCTCAAAGCGTGTCTCCCAAAACTTTTCATTGATATCTTCCACACTATGTACTCCAGGAATATGCTCACCTAAAATATACTCTGGATGTACTCGTGTCACCAACACATTCTCATAATGCGTACGATTAAAAACTCCAAACTTACCCTTTGCCGGAAGCGCGATATAATGTCTCCACAAATAATCATGCTTTAATTCCAATTCGGTAGGCACTTTAAAACTATGTACCACAACCCCTTGCACATTGAAATCTTTAAAAACTTCGCGAATGAGACTATCCTTTCCTGAAGTATCCATTCCCTGAAGGCAAACCAGCACACTATATTTACTATGTGCATATAATGTATTTTGGAAATCGCCCAATTCTTCTCGAATGGATTCCAGCTGTTTTTTCAACTCCTTGTTTGTGGCACCTAAATCAGTGACAGAATTGAAATCTGACAGTTTGATGCTCTTTTCGACTTTAAACTCACTACTATTTATCGTATCCATGTGCAAAAGATAAAATTTTTTATCGGTGAAATGCACGAAATGTTAAAAAAAATGACAGTTCATCGACTATAGAATAAGGTTCACCCGAAATACCTGAAATTGAGGGTGTTCCGTCGAAAAAAATAGGTAGCAACGGCAAGCATTTCCTAATTTTACTGTTAGTGATATTCCCAAATATTACGACCAAAAAACCTACGATATGAAGACGCTGCACGTAATGCTATGCGGTTTAGCAATTTTACTACTCTCTTCCTTTGCCCCAAGCGAAGCTTGCAACTATGCTGGCTCTAACATGAATTATGTCAAGGCACGAACTCAAGAAGCGCTTAACACAGATGATATCAACAAGGCAAGGTTTTATACCTATAAAGCTATTAAGGTACTTCAAACTTCTACTAATCGGTTTGATGATTGTGGTTGTAAAGACGCAGAAGTAAATATCGAAGAAAGTCTTATCAATTTAAAAGCAGCAACCAAATCGACCTCTCTAAATGGCACGAGAATATTGCTACAAGAGGCGCTACAACAAATTGTTGATGCCCTTGATGCCTTTGAGCAACATGAAATGCACGATACAGCATTCACATCAAAGGATTTCGCCATGAATACTGAAGTAGAAGTGGAAAAAAAGTTAACTACTATTAAACCAAAAGAGAACGAATTATACAAGCAAATAGATATTTCATTAATAAGCTATTCAAAATCTATTAATACCGTTGTGGATTCAGTTAGCTGTCTAGAAGCCCGTGCATTTGCTTACAACATTTTTGTACAATGCGAGCAACAATTATTAAAGTCAAATCTCTCAGAGGGTAAAAAATACTATAACCTTCGGACCAAAGAAATTACCGAAAAAGCACTTTTGCGTTTGGGTGATTGTGGAAATGGAAAATAGTATTAAGTTGGTAGGGTAAATAAATTAATGGGCAGATATATCATCTTCCGTCTCAAATTCTCCATCAGGACCTGCCGATAGTAGTAGAAAATCCTTCCCTAAGTTTAAAACGACATATTTGTAAGGTCGATTCCAAGAATCAGTATTCCAATGTTGCCGTGTGGGATTGTTACCTATTACTTCTTTTAAATTCCTTGGATATTCTCCTAACTTGTCTTTATACTTTTCAACCCATTCAGTCATTTCAAACAACTCCTTTTTGGTGTTTTCAGGATAGATTGATGTGTGTTGATAGATAAAAAATGTAACAATACTTATACTTCCCAAAATGAGAATAGTCATTACAACTAAAGTACTTGGCTGCAAAAGATACCTTTGAAAAGGCCTTTTCTTACCATCTTCCTTCTCCTTTTTGGTGATTTTTTTATGATGTTTATAGTCTTCACGTATAAGTCCTAAGTCCACTAAAGCTTCTAGAATTAACTCAATCATAAAAAATGGTCAACTAATGCTTACTATTTACTAGCAAACAACTTCACATCCTCTTCCGTCACCTCATTACCCCCAAGAATAATGAGCCGCTCGACAACATTTCGCAGCTCGCGGATGTTACCTGTCCAGTCATAAGCTTTTAGCAGTTTGATGGCTTTATCAGAAAAGGTTTTATTGGCAATACCTTGTTCACTAGTTATCTTGTTTGTAAAATGATTAATTAGCAAGGGAATGTCATCGCGCCTATCGTTCAAAGCAGGCACTTTTATCAAAATCACCGCAAGTCGATGGTACAAATCTTCTCGAAACTTACCATCTGCAATCTCCTTTTTTAAATCTTTATTGGTTGCCGCCAGTACGCGTACATCTACTTTGATATCCTTGTCTGTGCCGACTCTTGAAATTTTACTTTCTTGAAGTGCCCGCAGTACTTTCGCTTGGGCAGACAGGCTCATATCCCCAATCTCATCAAGAAAAATAGTGCCTTTATTGGCAGCTTCAAATTTACCTGCCCTGTCTTTAACAGCGGAGGTAAAGGCTCCTTTTACATGACCGAACAATTCACTTTCTATCAATTCAGATGGAATAGCTGCACAATTCACCTCAATAAAAGGGGCCGAACTTCTCGGACTCTTTTCATGCAACCAATGGGCAACTAACTCTTTTCCTGTTCCGTTTGAACCTGTGATTAGAACCCGTGCGTCTGTTGGAGCTACTTTTTCAATCATGTCTTGAATAACAGTAATTTCTTTGCTATCGCCAATCATCTCATAGTTCTTACTGACCTTCTTTTTGAGAATCTTATTTTCTACAACCAATTCTTTGCGATCTAAGGCATTTCTGACAGTCGTCAACAATCGATTTAAATCTGGCGGTTTTGAGATGTAGTCAAAAGCACCGGCGCGCATGGTATTCACCGCCGTATCTAAATCACCATGACCTGATATCATTATAAAGGGAATCTCTGGTTTTATCTTACGGGCTGCTTCTAGCACTTCAACACCATCCATTTTTGGCATTTTTATATCGCAAAGCACCAAATCATAGTCATTGTTCTTAACAGCTTCCAATCCTTTTAATCCATCTTCTGCTTCTGAAAGCTCATACGCATCATTTTCCTCGGAAAGAATTTTTACCAGTACTCTGCGGATTGCAGCTTCATCTTCAATGACTAATATTTTTGACATAAGTATTCTATTTTTTCATTCCCATCTGCGCGGGAATCTATTTATATTTCATTTCCAAGAATCATACCATTACGGTATGCAATTCTGTTTTTCATTTTTAAAACTTGTCTTTACCGAAGATAAATTTCGGAAGCATCCCTTTAAATTCCTATTCTAAAACCGGTTCTAAAATAGAAACTAGATTCGTCATTTAAGGTAAAAACATCGTTTCTATCATCATCTTTCAAAACACTACTTTGAAATAAAGTATGTCCTGCATATGCATAAACAGACATCGCTTTATTGAAATTGTATTGATACCCAAAGGTAACCAAAGCTGCGGAAGAAGAAATTGAAGACCCCAAATCCGTTCCTGAAAGCAGTACGTTGTTTTGAAGGTTTACAAAATATCCGTCTAATATGAATTCTAGCTGTAGGGTATTCTTTTCTTTAATCTTCATCCGCATTGCTGTTTTAGGAACGCCTACGACATACGTCCACTTGGGATGGAATTGTTTTTCGTAATATACAATTGGTAAAGGAACTCGTATACTCACCGAGGAGTTGTAAGTCACTCCAAGCACCAAACGCGAAGGTTTATCAATATTTCTTCTATCTCGAAATCCGCCGGCAGTAACATTAACTGAGAAATCCCCGTTTTCTAGTGGGTTCGTTAAGGTGGATGCTAAACGTGGCGTCAATACACCAATAAAACGCCATTCTGAGTTGTACTTGTGCACATATGCTAAATTCACATCAACTACATGCAGCAAATTAAATCCTTCGTTCTCAAAACCTAAATCGCGTTGCACGTCATATACAATGCGATTGTATTCAGCACCAACAATGATATTACTACTGTCCTTTAAGGTAAAGGGCAAGTTGGCTAATAGTTTAACTCTTGACAACTGCACATCAGCCTTATTTTCTGGTAGAATCGTGTATTCCAATCGAAAAATATCTGGAGTCTGCGAAAATCCAGAGGAAATCATTAGAAAAAATAGAAAACCAAAAAGAAGGGCTTGCTTCATAGGTGTTAAACGGCAGTAGGCTTGAATTAGTCTTTCAGCGGTAAATTCTTTTCAATGATATGGATATCCCTCTGTGGGAAGGGGATGCTAATAGCATTCGTCCTGAACTTTTCATCAATCATATACCGCATGCTGCTTTTGATTTTTGGATCACTAAAACTATCTGTAATAAAGTAATTCAATGAAAAAAGCAAAGCAGAATCTCCAAAGTCTTCAAAAAGCACAAAAGACTTCGGATTTTTAAGCACACCTTTTTGTTCTTCAGCAACTTCTTCGAGTAATTGAGTAACCAGTTTGACATCGCTGCCGTAAGCCACTCCCACCGTGATTGACTCCCTTGTGGTCCTATGATTTTGTGTGTAGTTATAAATACTATCTGTTAAGAATTTATGATTGGGAATCACCAATACCTTATCATCACGGGTTAGGGCTCTGGTGGTGCGCAATCGTATTTCAAAAACACGTCCTACTTTATTTTCCACTTCAATGATATCACCCACATGTAAAGACTGATCTAAAATGATGAGAATACCGGAAATAATATCTTGAAACAGATACTGAAGTGCAAAACCAAGACCAACAAAAAGTGCGGCCGAAGCCGTTAGTAAAACAGTGAGGTCAACCCCAGAAGATTGTAAAATGGTAACCACTGCCAAAATGTAGAAGAGGTACTTCAGGAAACCGAAGATGCTTATGAATTTGTTTTTATCCTCTTCAGGTAATTTGGCCGTTACCAACCTATGCACCAATTTTAAAATATAGGTCACGGCGATTATTGCAATAACAATAGTAAGAAATGTACCTATTGTAAGATGCACCGTATCTGAATCGTAAATTCGATACGTCAAGAAATTTTTTATAGCATTTAGAACATTTTCAAGGTTCTCCATCTTAATATCTTAACCACTTAAAGAGTTCTTTGTAGCTCGGTTTTTTGCCGTACATCAATATACCGATTCTGTAAATTTTAGCGGCCAACCAAACTATACCAATAAAGGTACCTATTAATAAAGCAATCGATGTCAACAATTGCCAAATGGGTACACCGCCTTCTCCGATTCCGCCAGGTAAACGCATCAACATAACAATTGGGGAGGTCAAGGGAAACAATGAAAAACCAACTGCTATCGGTCCGTGAGGGTTACTAAAAACCGAGAAGAATCCCACATAAATGGCTAGCATCAAGGGCAGGATAATCGGAAAGATAAATTGTTGTGTATCTGTTTCATTGTCAACGGCCGCTCCAATGGCCGCATAAATCGAACTATAAATTAAATACCCTAAAACGAAATAGATTAAAAAGAATACTATCAACATAAGCCAAGGTAACCTCCAAAGTTCTTGAAAATATTCCATGGCTTTTGAGGGAGACGGAACCGGTGTTGCCATATTTCCTCCCATCATTGAAGTCATATCAGTGCCCTGATTTAATGTATCGGGGTCGATTCCGAAAACCGCAAACGCAACCAATGATAAGAGGCTTGCGGAAACAATCCATATGGCGAATTGGGTAATACCTGCCAATGACGTCCCAATGATCTTTCCTAACATCAATTGAAAGGGTTTTACAGATGATATGATTACCTCGATAATTCTGCTAGTTTTCTCTTCGATGACACTTCGCATTACAAATCCACCATAAATAATAATGAACATCATAATCAGATACCCGAAGGCGCCCCCGACAGCAGCTTTCAGTTCATTGATTCCTTTGAGATTCTGTTCCCCTGCAAAGGTAGAAGTTCGAATTTCAAAGCGGTCGGCTATTTGTGCAAAGGCCTGAGAAGAAACACCCATATTCTTCAATTTTTGCTGCCGCAATCTTTCCTGAAATACATTTTCAATATCATCAAGAACAGATGTGCTTGGTGCTTCTTTGGAATAAAAGAAAGAGCGTTCCGCTACCATTTCCAAATCACCCTCTTCGGGAATATGTAATAAACCCGTATATCCCAAGTTAGCCGTTGAATCTTTGGCTGCATCTAAACTAATATTCTCGAAATTCACATAACCGGTAGATTCGTCCGATAAAAAGTCATTCGTGAAATAACTGCTTTCATTCAAAACAGAAATGATGCGCTTTTCATTGTCGTTCAACTTGGTGAGGTATGCAATCAAAACGACCATGCCCACCATCAAAATCGGACTCAAAAAAGTCATGATGACGAAAGATTTGTTCCGCACCTTTGCCAAATATTCACGCTTTATAATTAAGGGTAACTTACTCATCAGCATCTTTGGTTTGAACAGTTCGTATGAATATCTCGTTGGCAGAAGGAATGGTTTCTATAAATTGATTGATGTTTGCCTTACCTGATAAATAGGCCAGTACATCACTCGAATCGCTTGAAGGTAATTGCAATTTAAAATCAAGTTGTTTTTCAATTGGGTTGAATGCATAGGAAGTAATCTGAAATTTTTCTTGGAGGTCTTGCAGCAGGATATCTCCTTTTTCAACTTCCAACCCCACTTCAAAAATGTTGCTCTTATAGGCTTTTTTAATATCGGATAGTTTCCCATCCAATATCTTTTCAGACTGATGTATCAGGGCAATATGGTCGCACAATTCTTCAACAGATTCCATGCGGTGTGTTGAGAAAATAATGGAGGCACCCTTATCTCTTAATTGTAATATTTCGTCCTTGATAATATTTGCATTGATAGGGTCAAAACCACTAAAAGGTTCATCAAAAATCAACAACTTTGGTTCATGCAATACGGTAACAATAAATTGAATCTTTTGAGCCATACCTTTGGATAGCTCCTGTACTTTTTTATTCCACCAACCTCCAATTTCAAACTTATCAAACCAGTATTTTAAACGTTGTTTTGCCTCGGATTTGCTTAACCCTTTTAATTGAGCCAAATACAAGGCCTGCTCCCCTACTTTCATGCTTTTGTATAAACCTCTTTCCTCAGGCAAATACCCGATCATAGCAATATGATGTGATTGTAAGGGCTCTTCATCAAAAAACACTTCTCCTTCATCAGGGAAAGTAATTTGATTGATAATACGTATTAAAGTAGTTTTTCCCGCTCCATTCGGACCAAGGAGTCCGTAAATACTATTTTTAGGAATTTCGAGAGAAACCTTTTTAAGAGCGGTATGTTCTCCGAAGCGTTTGGTGACGTCTTTAGTTACCAAAATGTTGTTCATGCAAGCAATTTTTCCAAAGATATGTAAATGCGGTAAAAGGGAATTCTCTTTTGGGATGGATTTAATTCAAAAAACAGAATCCAACCAACATTAGCGTTAAGACTCCTGCGGCGGGTATAGTTCGACTTTGTATTATGAGCTATGCTTCGCATGCTCAGAATACAGTCTCACTAAAAACACAAAACCCACCCTTAAAGAATTAAGGATGGGAAAAAAATTGCTATGAAAAAGAAAATTAGTATCAGTTTCCCAATACTAATCCAAATATACGTTTTTTATTTAAATGCCAAATGAATATCTACTAAGAGAACATATCTTTAACTTTTTCGAAGAAAGATTTATCAGATTTTTCAGGCTTAGGCTCGAAATTCTCGTTGTTCTGCATACGTTCAAAGAAGTCTTTCTGTTCCTTATTCAGCTCTTTTGGCGTCCAAACGTTAACATGTACCAATAAATCACCACTTCCGTAGCCATTTAAGCTAGAAATACCCTTTCCGCGAAGACGGAGTATTTTTCCTGATTGAATTCCGGATTCTAGTTTTATTCGCACTTTTCCACCAACAGAATCAATTTCTTTTGATGTTCCTAGTACAGCTTCCGAAATACTAACATATAGGTCATAATGCAAGTTATCACCTTCTCGTTTTAAAGTTTCATGGTCTAAGGTCTCAATGGCGACTAGTAAATCCCCTGGAACACCATTTCCTGGAGCCTCATTTCCTTTATTCGGCACTTTCAGTTGCATGCCTTCCTCAACTCCTGCCGGAATATTAATAGAAACAGTTTCTTCGGCAACTTTAAGACCTTGGCCATCAGCATCACTTGGGCGTTTATCGATGATTTGCCCACTACCTCCGCAAGCATTACAGGCCGCTGCAGTTTGCATTCGACCTAAAATTGTATTGGTAATCTTGGTTACTTGACCTCTACCACCACAGGTACCACAGGTTTTATAAGTGACTCCATCTGCCTGCACTTTTCTTCGAACTTTAACCTTTTTCTCCACTCCATTAGCAACCTCTTCAAGTGTAAGTTTGACTCGAATTCTAAGATTACTTCCTTTTACCCGACGTTGACCGCCTCCGCCGCCAAAACCACCAAAGCCGCCTCCGCCACCGAAAGCACTTCCGAAGATATCACCGAACTGGCTGAAAATATCATCCATGTTCATACCACCTCCGCCAAAGCCGCCTCCGCCCTCAAAAGCTGCATGTCCGAATTGGTCATAACGCGCTTTTTTATCGGCATCGCTCAATACCTCATAAGCCTCTGCCGCCTTCTTGAAGTTTTCTTCAGCGGTAGCATCACCTGGATTTTTATCAGGGTGGTATTGTACCGCTTTTTTGCGATAAGCCTTTTTTATTTCAGCTGCGCTTGCATTCTTGGTAACCCCTAAAATTTCGTAATAATCTTGCTTCATTATAATTGCTTAGTTTCCTACTACTACTTTAGGGTGACGAATTATTTTATCGCCAAGCTTATAACCCTTCTCGATAACATCGATAATTTTACCTTTCAATTTTTTGCTCGGTGCAGGTATTTGTGTAATCGCATCATGAATTTCCGCATCAAAAGCATCTCCTTGTTTTGCTTCAACCTCAGTCAATCCTTTGTTCTTCAGTGTTTCTTTGAACTTATTACTGATAAGCTCTATGCCTTTGAGCATTTCTTTATCATCCGCTTTCACAAGCTCTTTTAGGGCTCTATCAAAATCGTCCATTACAGGCAACAAGGAAACGATAACCTCTTGACCGGCAGTTTTGAACAAATCCATGCGTTCTTTCGAGGTTCGTTTTTTATAGTTTTCGAACTCTGCAAAAAGGCGCAAAAATTTGTCTTTTTCCTTACCGAGCTCTTCCTGTAGTTTTTCTTCAGGTGTCCGCTCATCTTCTTCAGGAATAGTCTCTTCAGCAACTGTTTCTGCTTCAGTATTTTCCTCTGTATCAGGAATGATATCCTCTAATTCTTCAGTTTTATCTTTCTCACTCATTTGATAGTACTATTATTCGTCATTTTCAGGTGGCAAAAGTACTGCCAATTCTTTAAAAATGTCAAAATGTCACTTAAAAAAAGATATTAGACCACTGCGCTGTTAGAAACAAGACATAAGACTAGGTGAATGGGCTTCGTTACTGGAAGACGAATGAAGTTTGGCTTGCGATAAGCGATATTAAACGTATTCTTTCTTTTGCACGGCATCGACCCCATTTTCTTGAGTCTCTGCTAAAAAGTTGTTCTCGAGCGCGCGGCAAATGTTTGGGAAGTGAAAAATAAAACCTTCTTCTTCTATTTTTTTACTACTTACGCGTTGGCTTGCAAACAAGAGATAAGACATCTCTCCTAAGATTGCTTTCATTGCAAATTGTGGCACGTTGGGCAAGAAAAGTGGTTTATCAAGCACCTTGGCTATTTCCTTCACTAATTTTGTGTTATTCACTGGGTTCGGGCCTACTCCGTTATAAACTCCCTGAAGTTGATGTTCTACAAGGTATAAAAACTGCCTGGCGAGGTCAGTAATATGAATCCATGACTGCCATTGCATACCGCTTCCAAAAGCAGCACCTGCATAGTATTTTATGGGCTTTGCCATTTCAGGTAAAGCGCCCCCATCTGCTGACATCACAAGCCCTATTCTTATTTTCGAAACCTTAAAATCAAACTTTTGAAATGCATCGATTTCTTTCTCCCAAGCTTCTACGACTTCTCCTAAAAAGCTTTTGTCCACATTTTTTTCGTCTTCAGTGTAAAAATTGGTGAGCGAATTGGGATAAATTCCGATAGCGGAAGCAGAAACAAAAGAACTAATATTTGCAGTCTCAACTTGCGCCAGCCCTTTTTGCAGGGTACGAAGTGAATTGATTCTACTGGATAGGATAATCTTTTTGTATTTGGGTGTCCATCTTTTTGAGATACTTGCGCCTGCTAAATTGATAATTGCAGAAACGCCTTTGAAACAATTCAGGTCAATTTCCCCGGTATTTGGATTCCAATAAAAACCATTGTAATTCTCTTCAGAAACGATTTTATTCTTACTGGTAGTAAGGTAATTTACTCCAAAGCCTTGCTCCTTACACAAACGAACTAATTCGTTGCCTACCAAACCTGTCGCACCTGTAATCAATATCTGCATGGGTCAAAGGTATTGGTTTTTAGAATCGTAAGATGTCGGTTTAATTTCGATTTAACAGTATTGTTTAAGCTTATGTTAAAAGCTGAAGATGAATGCTTTGGCGCTACGATGCATTTTTAGTAGCACGAAGCATTTCACGTTTTCCAGGCGGACCTGGTAAACGTTCAACAATAAAACCCACTGCCTGCATGGCTCTACGGACACTACCCTTAGCCGCATAAGTCACCAGAACACCTTTATCCTTTAGTGCTGCATACATTTTAGAAAAGATAGCTTCTGTCCAAAGTTCGGGTTGAACTCGGGCACCAAAGGCATCAAAATAGATTAGGTTGTAGGCATCAGTATCCCGAATATCTTTAAACTCTTTTTGCTGTTTGTGCAATTGAAAAGTTTCCGTAATCGCTATTTGTTTTTCCCATGGCGATTGATGCATTTTTAGAAAATCAGCTTCAAAAGTTTGCGCTTTAAGTTCAGAAAGATAATTGAGCTGTTCTAGTTCTGCGGATGAAATAGGATATGCCTCAACTCCCGTATAGACAATATTCAAATTACACTTTTTTGCTTCTATCAAGGTAATCAGAGCATTTAGTCCCGTACCAAAACCAATTTCTAAAATGGATAGTGACCTATCCTTGAAAAGGGAAAGTCCAGATTTTATAAATACATGATAGACTTCTTGAATAGCCCCGTGCTTGGAATGGTATTGTTCATCCCAATCTACGATATGAATGGTTTTTGAACCATCAGAAGTAGTAATGATTTTGCGTTCCACTACTCCTTCAGTAAAACCCCGTCAGCTTCAAAACCTAAGGTTTTCTTCAAGGCGGTGATTTTGGCAATTTCAGCTTCCGATTTACCACCATCCTTGGCATAGTGCTTTTGGTCTTTTACACTCATTTCCTCAACGAAGGCGAGTCCATTTACGATAACTTCTTTTCCTTTGATATCCTTGGGCATAAAAAAACCGTAGTCTTTAAAACGCACCATGGTCTCCTGTCCATCTTGTAATTCTAGACGCATCCAACAACCTTTCGATTGACAAACCTCAGCAACTTTGGCGACAAATTTGGTTTTAAGGGTATCCGCTATCTTCATATTCGAGTATTTCTCAGACATTTCCATCGCAGAAATTACGTTTGTCTCGTCAATTTGCATTCCAAAAGATGGAAAAGCTGTGGGTTCAACAGCAGTTTGCTCTGTTTCGGACTGTGAACTTTGAGCCGAAATCATAGCAATTCCAAAGAAAAACACAAGTAAAATGTTAATTCGTTTCATAATATTCAGTATTTGAAAGACTTCCGTAAAATTGGTCATTTTAAACTTAAAAAGCCGGTGCAATTTGAGATATTTAATTAATTTTATTCTTCAAATATAATTCAAAATGGAAAGTATCACCAAGAATGCCATCAGCATTGAAAAAGCGCAAAGCTCTAAAATAGCGCAAGTTGATTTTGATAATCTAGCTTTCGGAAGCGTATTCTCTGACCATATGCTGGTCTGTGATTACCGAAATGGTGCTTGGGAAACTCCGAAAATTGTGCCCTACGGACCTGTGAGTTTAATGCCCTCTGCCAAGATTTTTCATTATGGACAATCCATTTTTGAGGGTATGAAGGCCTACAAGGATGAAAATAATGATGTTTTCCTTTTTCGCCCTTCTGACAATCACAGGCGATTTAATATTTCAGCGAGTCGAATGTCTATGCCTGAATTGCCGGAAGAGCATTTTATGGAAGGTCTAAAAACCCTTTTAGAATTAGATAAAGCTTGGATTCCGCAAACGGAAGGAAGTGCGATGTACATCCGTCCCTTTATGTTTGCATCAGGCGAAGGCTTTCACGCCTCGCCAGCAGATGCCTACAAGTTTATGATATGCTTGGCACCATCAGGACCTTATTTTGCCGGACAAGTAAAAGTATTGATTGAAGAAAAATATTCGCGTTCTGCTAATGGTGGTGTAGGTTATGCAAAGACAGGTGGAAACTATGCCGGTCAATTTCACCCAACACAATTGGCAAAAGCTAAAGGATACCACCAAGTCATTTGGACGGACGACCACAAACACGAAAACATAGAGGAAGCTGGTGCCATGAACATCTTTGTTCGCATTGGCGATACTTTGATAACAGGCCCAACCAGTGACCGCATCTTGGACGGAATCACACGCAAAAGTGTTTTAGAAATCGCCAAAGCTGAAGGCATCAAAACCGAAGTTCGAACCATTACTGTTTCCGAAGTTGTAGCGGCAGCAAAAGACGGAAGCCTTAAAGAAATGTTCGGTGCTGGCACAGCGGCGGTAATTTCACCTATCTCAACTTTCGGGTATAGAGATAACGATTATGACCTACCTGAGTTAGAAAATAGTTATGCAGCAATGTTTAAAAAACGGATTACTGATATTCAGTACAATCTTTCTGAAGATCCTTTTGGGTGGCGGTTTAAGGTTTAATCCATTTCATATGCATTTATAATTCAAGTTTATACCTTTGACCGCAAGGCAAATTCACCTAAAAAAAGTATAATCTACTTTTACCAGATTACCTCAAGAATTGCTTATCTTGAGATTGTCATATAGACTTCTGAAACCAGATTGAAAGCCTTTTCACTTATTATGAATTCAATATTCAGATATACCTTAGCGGTTATTATAAGCTGGTCTAGAGCAAAAATGTGTCAAAAATTATCTTCAAGCTAATATTCAAAGATGCATCGACGAAAGTTTTTAAAGAATACAGCTGCTTTTGCAACACTACTTTCTACTCCCTTTTCATATTCCCACGGTTTATTTGTAGGCAATTTACCATCTGACATCACCTCCCTGAGTGCTTCAGACCTTTCAGTAGCCATACGAGAAAAACAAATTAGCTGTTTGGAAGTGATGCAAGCCTATCTAAAACGAATAGATTTATATAATCCCATGTACAACGCTATTGTCAGTAGGGTTAATGAAGATAAATTATTGAAACAAGCCAAACTTGCCGATCAAGCTTTAGCAATAAATGAATATTGGGGATGGATGCATGGTATGCCACATGCCATTAAAGATTTAGCGCCCGTAAAAGGACTTCCATTCACAAGTGGTTCACCAATGTTTAGAAATAGAATTGCTGAGGAAGATGGTTTTTTGGTTACTAAAATTCGAAATCAAGGTGCTATTTTTATAGGTAAGACCAATACCCCAGAATTTGGATTGGGGTCGCAATGTTATAATCCTGTATTCGGTGCAACTGGTAGTGCCTACAATCCTAAATTGACTTCTGGCGGAAGCAGCGGAGGTGCGGCTTGCGGATTAGGAACGCATATGTTACCAGCGGCAGATGGTGGCGATATGATGGGTTCTTTACGAAATCCAGGGGCATTTAATAATGTAATTGGTTTTAGACCAAGTACTACCGTTGTCATGGAAGATGGTGACGCAGAAGATCGCTTGCTATGGACTTCAGGACCAATGGGTCGCGATACCAGAGACACCATTCGATTATTACAGACGATGGCTATAAATCCTGTTTTTGGAGATTTAAATCCCTTAAACCTTAAAGACATCAAATTGGGTTGGATGGGCAATCTTGACAACTATCTCGCCATGGAGTCGGGAATACTTGAGCTCTGTGAGTCCAGTTTGAACAAGGTTTCAGATGCTGGAGCAAAAGTTGAACCAGTAAAACCGGATTTTTCTTTATCAGATTTATGGCAGAGTTGGACGACCCTACGTCATTCCGGTCGCACAAATATGATGGAATATTATGAAGACCCTGTAAATAGAAAACTGCTAAAACCTGAATTGATTTGGGAAATTGAACAAAGCCTAATCTTAAGCGAAGAAGATATTTCAAATGCCAAAAGAATACGAAGAGATTGGAATGCTACAATAGATAGATTATTCGAAACATATGACTTTCTAGTTCTGCCAACAGCGCAAGTATTTCCGTTTTCCAAAGAAACCCACTGGCCACAAGAAATCGATGGGAGAACCATGGACACCTATCATCGCTGGATGGAAGTTGTTATACTAGGAAGTCTTGGTGGCATTCCTGTAGTAAACATCCCCGTCGGATTCGATGCTAAAGAACGTCCAATGGGCATGCAAATCATGGGGAAATTCGGTGATGACAAAAGAGTTTTAGAGTTTGCTTTGGCTTATGAGCAAATTACAACTCATTTGAGCAAGCGTCCAAAGTTGATAACTTCTGCGGAATAACTAGCGCCCCAAAATCTCTTTAATATTTGGTTTGAAGTAGTTTGGACCTTTTAACACTTTGCCATCTTCCCTATAAATAGGTTTTCCGTTAGCACCTAGCTTACTCATGTTGCTACGTTGTATTTCATTAAAGACTTCTTCAATTTTATACTGCATTCCATGCTCGATAATTGTTCCGCACAAGATATACAGCATATCACCCAAGGCATCTGCCACCTCAATAATATCGTTGTCTTGCGCAGCCTCAAAGTATTCTTTATTCTCCTCATCCATCAAATTAAACCGGAGAAGGTTTTTACTTTTCCCAAGGTTTGCTTTCATCGTTTCGGAATATCCTAATCCGAATGAAGTATGGAATTCTTTTACCGCATTTATCTTGTCTTGCATTGCTATTGGTTTTTGAGTTAGCTTTGCGTAAAAATATAAAATATGTTCAGCTCTGGACAATTAATTTTCGCAGCCCTTTTTGTTCTCGTTTTTGCAGCGATAATTATTTTTTCCTATCAAAAAGACAAAAAATTACACCTTAGTAATTATAAAGGTGTCAAATGGGTAGCCCTTACTTTCCTAATCTTCCTAATACTTCTCTTCATAATTAAGTATTTGCTTAAAAATTAACTGTTTTTCTAAGCATACGATAAAACTTACATTTTCGAAGACTATTTCATCTTTTTGAACGTATTATATACCAAACAACGTAATTTTGCGTTATTCATCCATAAGGGGCAACAAATGACAACTTTTTTTACTATACTTTTTATCATTCTTGGAGTAAATGCGGTAATGATGTTTTTCAGCCTAAGTGGTACAAACCAAAAGGCAAAGAAACCATCTCCAGGAAATTCTAAAACTCCAATATCTGAGATTCACCCAATCGATTTAATTTCTTCGAAGTATAAGAAAGCAGTTTAGTTTTATACCTTTAGGGTATGAAGCAATTGTTACTGGTATTTTTTGGCGGAGGCTTTGGAAGCATACTTCGCTTCATCATCTCTAAAAATTTCAATTCCTACTTTCAACACTTTTTTCTAGGCACTTTCCTTGTAAATATTATCGGATGCCTACTTATAGGTATCATTTTAGGATTCTCCCTAAAAAGCGATTATCTCACGCAAAACCAGACCTTATTGTTATCTACCGGTTTCTGCGGTGGCTTCACCACTTTTTCAACTTTTGCTTTCGAAAAACATTCCTTGCTCAAAGCAGGTGAATTAATGCACTTTTCCATCTACACCATCACCAGTATTGTTATTGGTGTAATTGCTATTGCCTTGGGCCTTTGGGTCTCCAAAATGCTATAGATACAATAGGTTACAAGCATTTTCTTGCCTTTTAATGAAACTCATACTTCAGCACTCCTTTTTGAGCTATCCTCAAAGAAATGGTCTAAACACCTTCTTTAATTCAATATTCTTCCTCCTTTCGACTTCCACATCAAGTTAAATATTCAATTTTCCTGTTTTAAATCATCATACCCTCAAAATATAAGGGTCAATTTTATCATTCATATAAAAATAAAACAAGCACCCCCCAAAAACTAGGGGTGTTAATTATTTTAACATACATTTGGCGCATCAACTAATACTATTAGAATTATTATGAAACAAATTGAAGCAATCATTAGAAAATCGAAATTCGACGAGGTCAAAAAGGCCTTGCACGAAATCGAAGTTAATTTCTTCAGCTACTGGGATGTAACTGGAGTAGGAAACGAAAAACAAGGTCATGTCTACCGAGGCATATCTTATAGTACAACCGATATTCAGCGACGTTATTTGTCCATTGTAGTATCTGATGAATTTTTAGAACGAACTGTAAACTGTATTCTAGAATCAGCCTATACCGGAAATGTCGGGGATGGTAAAATTTTCGTCTCAGAGGTCAAAGAGGCTTACAGAATACGAACCAAGGAAAACGGACAGGCCGGAATCAACTAAAAACAACCCACTAAACTTTTAAGAAAATGGACGCAGGATTATTTACAGCAAATAACGTATGGATGATGTTAGCTACCGCATTGGTATTCTTCATGCACACCGGATTTGCATTTTTAGAAATAGGATTAACAAGATCAAAAAATACAATCAACATATTATTTAAAAATATCTTTATCATTACAGTCGGGCTATTACTTTATTACGCTTGGGGTTTCAACATGATGTACCCTGGGTTTGAAGAAGGATCATCAGGAATTTTCGACTTTGCTGGATTTGGTATAGGAGCACCTGAAAATGGAATGACCGCAGATTACGCTGACGGTGGGTACACCTGGTGGACAGATTTCTTGTTTCAGGGAATGTTTGCTGCCACAGCAGCTACAATTGTTTCTGGAGCAGTTGCTGAGCGCATGAAAATCGGTGCCTTTATGATATTCACCGTATTATACGTAGGTTTTGTATACCCTATAGTAGGTGCTTGGAAATGGGGTGGCGGCTTCCTAGACTCATGGGGATTCTATGATTTCGCAGGATCTACTCTAGTTCACTCTGTTGGAGGTTGGGCAGCTTTAGTAGCCATCTACCTTCTAGGTTCAAGAATAGGCAAATTTGGTGAAGATGGTAAACCCAAGGCGATACCAGGTCACAGTATTCCTTTAGCCACAGCTGGCGTATTAATCTTATGGTTAGGTTGGTTCGGTTTTAACGGAGGTTCTGTATTATCCGCCGATCCAGAATTAACATCTTTGGTATTAGTGACTACCTGCTTATCTGCAGCTGCCGGTGGTGTTTCCGCAATGGTCTTATCCTATATCTTATACAAAAACCTAGATCTTACTATGTTCTTAAATGGAATTCTAGGTGGCTTGGTTGGAATTACAGCAGGTGCGGATTTAATGTCACCCAATGAAGCTGTTATAATTGGCTTACTAGCTGGTATTATTATCGTTCTAGGAGTAGCTCTAATTGATAAATTAAAACTTGATGACCCAGTTGGTGCTGTTGCAGTTCACTTAATCTGCGGTATTTGGGGAACTTTGGCTGTTGGTATTTTTGGCTCCATGGCCGGCACTGGTCAATTTTTGACGCAATTATATGGCGTATTGATAATAGGAGGTTTTTGCATAGTTACCTCTGGGCTTATCATAGGAGGTTTAAAAGCCATCACTGGAATAAGAGTTTCTAAGGAGGAAGAAATCGAAGGTCTTGACCTTCACGAACATGGTATGGATGCCTACCCCGACTTTATGAACGACTAATTTAAATAAAGGCAAACGGAGCGTTTTGCAGAACGCTCCGTTTTAATAATCCTTTCACAAACAACATCAAATCTTTTAATCCCAAAGGGATATTCAAAATCTAAATTTATGAACATGATTACAAAAACAAATTTCGTAAAAAATATATTTCTATCAACTTTAATGCTTTTGGCAACTGTTAGCACCTTTGCTCAGGAGGAAGAAGCTGAGGAATCAAAGCCAAAATTAAGTTTCAGCGGTAGTGTAGATGGGTATTACAGAACGGCTTTTGCCGATGCTGAAAGTGGTGCGTCTCAAGATCCAGGTACTGCATTTGCAAATCAAACAGGTTTTGCTCTTGGAATGGGCAACTTAATTGCTAGCTACGACGGCGGTAAGGTCGGTGCTGTACTTGACCTAGTTGTAGGACCAAGAGGTGCTGGGGCAACTTTCAGTAATGATATCGTTGATGGTATCGTCAATCAAGCTTACGTATACTGGAACGTGTCTGAGGGTACTACCCTAACAATGGGTCGTTTCAATACATTTTTAGGGTATGAAGTAATTGCTCCACAGGCTAACTTCAACTATAGTACTTCTTATTTATTCTCAAACGGACCTTTCTCACATATGGGTCTTAAAGCTGATTTTACCTTATCTGATGATTGGAGTTTAATGGTTGGTGTAATGAATCCATGGGATACCAATGATGTAACTTCTACCGGTGAAATTTCCCTTGGTGCCCAATTAGGCTTCTACGGTCAATATTTAAACTTCTACTATGATAGTGGTAAAAACGGTGGTCTAGGAACGGAGATTGATTATACAGGTGGTTTCGATTTATCTGATTCTTTCTTCTTCGGAATTAACGCGGCCTTTAACACAAATTCAAATGCTTTATTTGAACAAGAAGATGGAACAATTCTAGATGGTACTAGTGGTTTTTATGGAGTAGCTTTATACCCTCAAATAGCCACTTCTGATTCTTTTTCTATTGGTCTAAGAGGTGAATATTTTGCCACTACTGCTGATATTGATGGCCTAGGTGATATCGATGATGTATCAGTTACAGCTTTCACGCTTACCGGCAGCTATTCAGTTGATAACCTAATCTTAAAGCCAGAAATTAGACTAGATAACTTAACAGATGGTTTCGTTGATAGTGATGGTGCTGCTTCTGATAGTTTATCGTCATTTGCCCTAGCAGCGATTTACTCCTTCTAATACAATAAACAATTCCATTATTGGTTGATTAAGTTGAGTTGTTTAACCCAGCCCTTTGGGCTGGGTTTTTTATTCATATCATTTTTCAAATGCCTTGACTCCCGCCAATACTTTCGTATCCATATGATTGACAGATGGAACTATAGGACAAGAATACTTTTTATTATAAGCACAATATGGATTATATGCGCGATTAAAATCTATCGTAATTATATCTCCTTCCGGAATTCTTAAATCAATATAGCGACCTCCTCCATAAGTCTCCTCTTCGTTGGTCATATCGGTAAACGGTAGAAAGAGATAATCTACGAACCCCTCTTCCAACATGAGTTCCTTATTTTGATATATTTCCAATTGCCTAGCTTCTCCATTTAAAGTAAAATGGGCAATTCCATAGACAACCTCCTCTGTTTTTCGGTCTGTTGTTGTAGGCATCATAAACGGAAGTGCTTCCGGTGTGCGCACAAGCTTGGCTTGAATAACATAATTTGTATCTGGCGGAAAAAAATCAAGCGATTCAAAATCCTTTCTATATTTATCTAATAAAGGAGAAGTTTCAGGGTTTTTAAACTCTTCGTTCAATTCCTTTTGAAATTTTAGAATATCAGCGGTAGCATCTGTTGATATAGAAGCCATTTCTTTCTCAGCAACATCGTGATATTTCTTTTTTTCTTTGCAAGCTTGTAAAAGAATCATCCCGCAAAGAATCAAGATTAAAGTATAATTCTTCATAAGTACCATTTGAAGTAAAAATACGATTTAAAGTATTTCACGCTTCTTTGTTTCTGTTGTACTTTGCACTAGCTAATTAAATCCCATGAAAAAACTATTCATCCTATTTTCTTTAAGTTTTGTATTTATTTCTTGTAATCAGGCCACAAAAGAAAACGTAAGCACATCCGAAAAAAGAATTTTTCCTGAAATAAAAGCAGACAGATACAACGTTGCCTTTTTAATAATGGACGGCACCTTTAACACGGAATTCACGGCACCTTTTGATATTTTTCAACATACCCAATATCGAAAAAACATAAAAGCCATGAACACCTTTACCGTGGCCAATACCTTAGAGCCTATCACCACATTTGAAGGGGTTCGGATTTTGCCTGATTTTGACTATACTAAAGATTCAATTCCTAATATTGACATTTTGGTAGTTCCAAGTGCCGAGCATCATTTGGATACCGATTTGAAAGATTCTGTTATGATAAACTTTGTGAAAAAAGTTGATAAAACAGCTTTGTATATGACCAGTCATTGTGATGGAGCCTTTGTTTTAGCAAAAGCAGGCATTCTAAACAATGTGGCATCTACTACTTTTCCAAGCGATATTGCAACATACCAAAAAATGTTTCCCAATTTAAATGTAAAAGATAGCGTGTTGTTTGTTCATGATGAGAAGTATATTACCTCCGCAGGTGGTGCCAAAAGTTTTGAAGCGGCACTTTACTTATGTGAAGTACTGTATGGAAAGGAAATTACCGAATCTCTGGCAGGAGGATTGGTAATTGACTGGAATCTAGAAAGTGTTCCAAGGCTTATTGTGAAAGAATAAAAACACTATTCTTCATTGGTTTCGTAACGGGCGTCTTTAAGGTATTTGGCAACCACCTTGTTAAACTCAGGGGTAATTCGAAGAAGCGCTGTATTTTCCAGTGCATATAGCCCTTTTGTATCAGTGTAACCAGCCTTCAAAAGTTCTTCTAAATAAAACATTGCTGTGCCATAGTCTTCGACTTTCGAGCTGAGCGAAATTATTTTTAGATAAGGATCATAGTTCTTAACGTCGGTAATCGTATTCACCATCCATAAAAAAAGTAATGCTTCTTCATCAACAGGACTAGTAGCCTTTACAAGATCAATATTATCTGCAATTAGAGCATTCAAATAAGACTTGAGACGTTTACCCATTTGTCTTTCGAAAACGTTAGTACTCTTTGTGTACTTGTCCAATTCCTCAATTTGATAGTTCCACCATCCCAAATTATTGTAATTGTAAGTAATAATATCTTCTTCAAGATCGTATCCGTAGGTATCTTTTATCAAGTTTTCTTTGAAGAAAAATGAATTTTGACTGCGGTTGTAGTTGCGATAAAGTTTCGTTTTCTTCAATGTTTTCGAACTCTCCTTTAATGAATCGACATTCCTGAAATTTTGATAAATGTCAATCATTTCACTTAGCAGCATATTTGCCATCAAGGGTTTTTGGGAAGTTAATAAAGTGCTTACTTGTCCTAAATTTCTTTTGTATGTATCATTAATAAAAATATCATCTTTGGGCTCTACATCTTTACTCATAGCCGCTAAAGTAAAGATCTCCATAGCCTTGGCAAGGTATTGAGATTCTGGCCACTTTTCTCCGCCATCAAATATTAAAAGCTGGTTAGGAAACTTCAATTTATTTAGTATTTTTTGACTATTCTTCATAGACAAATAATTGTAGTCTTCAGTACCTACTATGCCAATGAAATGAAACCTACTCTTACTACTTAACACTTCTTCATTTGCCACCGCAGACCCACAAGAAATCACTCCCTTAATTTTTTTCACAAAGGTAGGCACCAAAGAAGCTAATCGCGCTCCTCCCGAAAATCCGGCTGTATAGCTTCGGTTTTTCTTGATGGGTAAAATGGAATAAACCGCACTGAACATCCTACTCGAAATGAGAATGTTTTTTGAAAGCGTGATACTATCATTTACACTATTTGAAGCCGCTAAAATATACCCTTGTTCCTCAGCAGCTTGCCGAAACATGCTCAGCGCTTGCTTACCCCTTCCCTGCATATCAAACACAAAGACAATAGGCCACTTTTTAGAAATTTCAAAACTAGTTGGAAGATATAAGGCAAAGTTTTCAGAAATAGAGTCGTTTACCGGAACAGCGTCTATAATAATTCCTTTCTTGAGTGTCAACTGTTGCGCAGTGCCATAAAAAGCAATCGAAAGGAATAGGAGTAGTAATTTTTTCTTCATATATCAAATTGGCATCAAAAATCTAGCCAAAAAAGCAATGAACTAAAGTTACGCATTAATTAAGTTAAGATTTTCAAAAAACTATTCTCCAATTGCACCCATCTCAACTCCTTCAGAATAGGCAACTTTGATATTATTGGAACTAAAGGCAGCTTTCATTGCCTTGTTCGCTTCGAATATAACTGACCAATAATCATCAGGAATAACATAAGGTCTGACCAAAAGCGTAATACTGTGGCTATCAAATGTTTGTATTCCAATATCAGGAAGCGGATCTTTTAATACTTTAGGAAGTTCAAGCAGGGCCTGTGTGATTATCCTTTTAACCTTAGGAAAACTCTCCTCATAGGGCATGGTTATCAAAAGTTCGAGACGGATCCTTCCTTTTTCAGAAAAGTTAGTTACGACTGATTCTGTAATCATGGAATTGGGAATAATCAATATCTTATTTCCCGGAGTCAATACATCGGTACTAAAAATACCTATCTCCTCTACTCGACCGAATTTATCATCCAATTGAATCCAATCCCCGATTTTGTAGGGTTTTAAGGAGAGAATCAATATTCCTGAAGCAAAATTGCCCAAGCTGCCCTGAAGTGCCATACCAATAGCAAAACCAGCTGCAGCAAGTATAGCAAATAAACCTGTCAGGTCTGCCCCTATAACAGATGCAATTGCAAAAAGTACTGCACCTTTCAATAGAACTGTTGCTGTTGAACCTATAAATGGACGGAGTGTTTCTGAAAACCCAGATTTTTGAAGGGCTACATTCAGTAATTGGACTATTTTTTTGACAACTTTAAAACCAATCCAAAGAATTACTCCAGCTAAAACAATCTTTGGTAAAAAGAAAACCACCTTGTCAATGGCGATTTGAAGATACTCGTTGATTTTATCCATTTCCATAGACATAAAATAAACGATTATATCGCTTACCTACAAATATTCATACGTATTTTATGACTGATTTTTAATGGCGTTCCGGTATTTTACCAACTCCTCTTTCACCTTGGGTAAAAGCAAAAACAAGCCTATCATATTTGGTACCAACATGGCAAATATCATTGCATCCGAAAAATCGGTTACCGAACCTAAGGTAGCGGCAGAACCAATTACAACAAATATGCAAAAGATTGTCTTGTATAGATACTCCATTTTCTTACTACGGCCGAAAAGAAATGACCAAGCTTGATGTCCATAGTATGACCAAGATATCATTGAAGAGAATGCAAATAATACGACTGCAAAAGACAGCAAGTACGGAAACCATGAAATTCCACTTTTTAAGGCGTTCGAAGTAAGTACCACACCCTGGGCATCTGAAATTTCGGCGCCTACTTCAAGTTGCCCTGTTATAATTAGAACCAAAGCCGTCATAGTGCAAATCACCACTGTATCAATAAAAGGTTCTAAAAGTGCCACTAGACCTTCACTAGCGGCATAGTTGGTCTTAACTGCGGAGTGGGCAATCGACGATGATCCTATCCCCGCTTCGTTAGAAAATGCCGCTCGTTTAAAGCCTTGTATTAAAACCCCTATAAAACCTCCCACAATTCCTTCTGGTGCAAATGCTCCATTATAGATAGCCATGAACGCATCTGGAATGCTCATATAATTAATGACTAAAATAGTAATCACTGCAAGCACGTATAAAACCACCATTGCCGGAACAATTTTATCCGTCACTTTTGCAATTTTCTTGATTCCTCCAATAATTACGACCCCAACAAAGCTTGCCATAATGAGTCCGAATAACCATCCTTTTCCATGGATAAAACTTTCTTCTGCTCCTGTAACATATTCAAATAGTTGGAATGCCTGATTCACCTGAAACATATTCCCTCCCCCAAAGGAACCTCCGATGCACATGACAGCAAAAATTATGGCCAAAACCTTTCCTAGCTTTTCCAGCCCCTTCTCTTTGAGTCCTTTGGTCAGATAGTACATGGGGCCGCCAAAAACCCTTCCATCTTCATCGATTTCGCGGTATTTCACTCCCAATGTGCATTCAACAAACTTGGAAGCCATCCCTAGAAAGCCTACCAAAATCATCCAAAAGGTTGCCCCTGGCCCACCGATGGAAAGTGCTATAGCTACACCTGCAATATTTCCTAAACCCACTGTTGCGGAAAGTGCTGCCGTTAATGCTTGGAAATGGGTTACTTCTCCATCATGGTCTTCTATTCTGACTGTGTCAGGATTATCCCCATCATCCGTATAAACAGATTCAGAAACTTGAATCGGGGTATCGTTTTCCAAATTGTCATACTTACCCTGAACAATTCGAATCGCAGTGCGGAATCCCGTAAAATTTATCCCTCTAAAATAAAAAGTGAAATAACTGGCGCCTAGAAGAAGTACCACCAAAACCCATGGAATACCAACTTCATCAGTAAGTGGAATCTGAGCAAAAATGGCATCGACAAACCAACCTGTTGCATTTTCAAATTTTTCATTGATTTGGTCATCCAAAGAGCTCTGGGCATTGACAAAATGGGAAGCCAAAAACATAACCAAGAATAGAACTACACGTACCATTTACTTTATATTGATTCATAGCAAGGTGTATTTTAAGCTAAAAATCTACAAGGCTAAACACTGATTAAAAATCAGTGTGGAATTGGTGAAACACTCATTAACCAAGTAAGAATGAAGTGAAGTTAATTTGATTTGAGAGTCGCATGTTTCAACATGTCATTTTCGAGTGCATATTGAATCAGTTGATTCTTTCCGGCGGAGCCGCTAATATGTAAGGCCTTTTTGATTTGATGAATGTGTGTTTGAAATCCATCTACACTTATGTGCATCGCCTCTGCTATTTCGGTGTATGATTTTTCATTTCCTAATACCCCTAAATTTCCAAGAACTTCCTTCTGTCTATCGGAAAGATTAATTTTAGTAGTCTCAGTAAGTGTTTCCAAATCCGCGGTCAATCTCGAAATAGTATCTAAGTGACTATTGTTTGCAATTTTTAATTTCGAATTCTCTTCTTCCAATTTTCCTTTTTCAACCAAGACCATATCTAAGCGAGACTGCTTTTGTTCTTTTTCGGATAAGAACTTCCAACTGTATAATAAAATGGAAAATAAAAGAATAAAAAGGAATTTAAATGAAATAGAGGTAACGGTGCCAAGGGCTATCCAGGAACCCTTTGAAATAAAACCCGGAATTCGTTCTTCCGGAACTATTCTATGCGTAACCGCAATCAAAATGAGTATGAAAAGCGCAAGGCATGGCAAAACCATGAAACGCATATTTCTATTGTTAAAAGCTTTATTCAAAGCATTCAGCAAAGCAAACGCAACGACTATCGATATGGGAATATCAATTAACCAAATGAGCGAATTACTTATTGCCGAATTCGTGAAAGAGGCAGCAAAAAACACAAAAGTGAGCATTCCCATTACACCCAAATAAATGGAAATGAATTCTCTTTCAGAAAAGCGCTCTACCAGACGAATTATTATACTCCGTTGACCTTTATATTCTATGGATGGTATGGATAGGAGTATAAAAAGAGAGTTCAATAAGGAAATCAGAACTCCAAAATAAATAAGAACTTTGTTTGTCGGAGACCATTCTAAATAAGAAACTGCAATCAAGTTGAATAAGGCTCCGAACCCCCAAGTGAAAATGGCAAGTCCGAACCATAGGATGCCTTGAACCTCATCGACCTGGGCAACATTGCTTTTTTCTTTTTTATAAATGCGCTGAATGACAATAGCTGTAATCAAACAGACTATAGCGGTTATCGCATATTCAAAAATTACTTGCATCCCTAAGTTCTATTTGGTTTTAAATTTAACCAAAAATGTCCGCTTCCTACTATGTAATCAATGCTTAACCATCCCTTTTTAGTATCGGTGCATTCGAAACAACGTTAGACAAAACAATATGGGTTCGGGTTTCGCCATATTGAATAAGTTTATCAATAAACTTTTCTAAATGGAATTGATCTTTCAATATGACCTCCATCACAATATTCTCATTACCCGTAATACGATAACAGTTTTTGACCTCCTCGAAGTCTATTACTGTGGTAAGAAAAGGCTTTAACTTTCCCATAAAAGCACGAAGTGTAATTATCGCTTTTAACTGATGTCCTGTTTTCGCATGGGAAACTTTTGCCGTATAACCCTCGAGTATTTCTAGGTCTTCCATTTTCTTAACTCGTTCAGCTACTGCGGGTGGAGTGAGGCCAATTCTTCGCCCAATATCAGCGAAGGAAGTTCTAGCATTTTCCTGCAAACATTCCAGAATCTTCCAATTCAAATCATCAATCTTAATATTCATAGGTAAACAAGATTAATATCTTAGTATCGAAGGCTAAAATACGATTTTACTATTGATTCAAAAGAAAAATACTTCATTTGTGGCGTAACTTTATAGTATAATTGCTATTACGAAGAAAACATGTCTTCAGAAAATTTAGGCTCTGTAAAGGTTTATCAAAAAGCCCAATCTCTTTATGAGGTTAGTAGGCATCTGGTATCGTATGTTTCGTTCAATAAAGATCTTGTGAAACTATATCAGTCTAATAGCCTTAGGGATATTATAGCAAATTCCCTTCTTACTGATGCGCGTTTAATTTCGAAGAATATGGCCCAGGCCTTGTCCTCAAAATCATATAGTGAAAGACTTCGGAACGCTACATTTGTAAATATTATGATTCGCAATATTAATTCATATTGCACGGGCTTGGAAAAAGATGGTGTTAAAGAAAAAGAATACCTAAATCTTTTACGCTCAGAAATCAAAAGCTTTAGAAAGTCGTATTTAAAATGGATTCGAACCTTACCGAATTCATCAGATGATTCTTTGAGCTAGGTTTTATTCCTAAAAGATTACATCACGTAAAATCACAATTTTCGCTTAGTTTGCAGTTTTTAATATTCTAATTTTGTACTTCAAAATTGGAACTATTGAAAACCACTATTCTTATTAATTGTCCAGATCAATCAGGTATCATCTGTTCGGTAACAGGTTTTATTCAAGCCAAGGGAGGTAATGTTATTTATTTAGATCAACATGTTGATAAACAAGCTAATATTTTCTTCATGCGTCTGGAAAGTGATTTCAACGGTTCTGACAAATTTTCAGCCCCTACTTTTAAAGAGGAATTTTTAAGTTCTATCGCGGCTCCATACCATATGGAATGTAATATTTATATGGATACCATAGTACCTAAAATGGCGCTTTTTGTTTCAAAATACAACCATTGTCTGTACGACCTTTTAAGTAGATATAAGTCTGGGGAATTAGATGTTGAGATTCCATTTATTGCTAGCAATCATGATGACTTGAATTATATTGCCCAACAGTTCGATATCCCTTTTTACCATATTCCCATATCGAAAGAAAACAAGTCGGCAGCCGAAGATGAGCAACTGAAATTGTTAAAAGAGTATCAAGTCGATTTTTTTGTTTTGGCGCGGTACATGCAAATTGTTAGTGATAAGCTAATTAGTGAGTATCCCAATAAAATTATAAATATTCATCACTCCTTTTTACCTGCTTTTGCCGGTGCAAAGCCATACCACGCCGCGTTTAAACGCGGTGTCAAAATCATCGGAGCTACCAGTCATTATGTAACTGAGGCTTTGGACGCGGGCCCGATTATTGAGCAAGACGTTACAACGGTTTCGCATGCACATACAATAAAGGACTTTATTTCCAAAGGAAGGGATTTGGAGAAAATCGTATTATCCCGCGCTGTAAAGTTGCACCTACAACGTAAAACCATGGTCTACAACAATAAGACGGTGATTTTCACTTAAGATTTTAGTTTTCCTTTTAGCGACTATTAAAATACGATAGCCATGGCTTTTTCGTTCTAGGAATGTTACACATCTAAACATTTCAAAATGAAAAAATTAATCTTAGCAGTGTTAGTATTTCAACTCTTTGCTTGTGGAGAATTACAACAAGTGGTCAACCAACTCCCACAAGGAACTTCTGGTGTAGGAACTTTAGACATAGCTGCTGGTCTTCGTGAAGCTTTGGATTTAGGAATTGACAAACAAGTGAGCAGATTAACCCAAGAGGATGGCTTCTTGAAAAATGAGCTCGTTAAAATTTTACTTCCTGAGGAATTGCAAAAAGTAGACAAAACGCTTCGTGATGTCGGTTTGGGTAAACTGGCTGATGAAGGGCTCAAAGTACTGAACCGAGCTGCGGAAGATGCTGTGGGCGAGGCAACCCCAATTTTTGTGAGCGCCGTTAAGGGCATCACTTTTAATGATGCTAAGGGAATTCTCCTAGGCAACGACGATGCGGCAACACAATATCTAACCAATACCACCCAAACGGCACTCTATGCTAAATTTAACCCGGTAATAAAGAACTCATTCGAAAAGGTTGGTGCTGACCAAATATGGAACAACTTAATTACAAAGTATAATAATATTCCGTTAACGAAAAATGTAAATCCCGACCTGACTGATTACGTCACTCAAGAAGCATTGAAAGGGGTTTATACAATGATTGCAGTAGAAGAAAAAGAAATCAGAACTAAAGTTTCTTCAAGAACTACAGATCTTTTGAGAAAGGTTTTTGTGCTTCAGGATTAATGTTAAAATTATTACTGTAATTCATATACTATTCTTGTTTTTATCGCGTTGTATTTTTAGAGAACTTACATAAAAATATTTCAAAAGTTTCAAGGAGCTTTTTAATACAAATTTGAGTTAGTAATTTTTTGAGTTAGTTAGTTAAAACCGGTGGGAGCACCGGTTTTTTTTATGCCTTTCTTTGAGCTTACCTCTCAATTGGGGATCTATAGTTAAAAACTTCAAAGTGTTAATAAATACAACGTTTCACCGATTAGGCCTAAAATTTACTCACCTTACTTCAGGGTAAGTTATTATCGGGGTTTACTTTTTTTCTTACTTTTTCTACAATCGATTTGTTTTTATTCCTACCTTAATACTGGCTAATTCATTCATCAATCAACATGAGACAACTGGGAATACTAATCACATTCTTACTCGCAATCACGCCAGGCTACTCTAGTCCGTCCATAGACTTTGGAGGTAGTGTTGATTTTATGCACACCAATTTCACGAAAAGTTGGTTGCATACCATTGATTATTCAATTTTCGCCGAAACTTATGTCGCCCCTGCTTTTGATTCATCTCCTGATTTCACCTTTCTATCATTCATATATTTATATGTTGCATTGATTGGTTTTTATATTGCGATAATTATTCATTTCAACAAGAAAGTTGAATCTACTGCCAAAATATTAATCAGTGCATTTATATTCATTCATTCAATTTTCATACTTCATATTTTCCTTAGTATAACAAAGTATCAATTTCAATTTCCGCATACCTATCGTCTATCAACAGTTTTTTCTTTCCTATATGGACCACTACTCTATTTATACTTTAAGAGGATAACGCAACAGCATAAATTCAAAAAAATTGACCTTTTACATTTTCTACCCACTTTGATATTTGCTGTATATCTACTTCCGAGCTATGTAATGTCCGCCGATCAAAAACTGGAAGTCATGTTAGAGCGCGCTACTATTGGAAGAAGTTTTTCCGATGTTTCGATAATTGTTTTAAAA
Organism: uncultured Flavobacteriaceae bacterium; assembly: GCA_947500435.1. Classification (GTDB taxonomy): domain Bacteria; phylum Bacteroidota; class Bacteroidia; order Flavobacteriales; family Flavobacteriaceae; genus Maribacter_C. The sequence continues at coordinate 442,807 of CANMRV010000004.1, read as the reverse complement.
CTATCCTCCTTATTGATATATGGCTACTTCATAAGAAAAATGTATTTGGCATCAAAAAGCAATCCGACCCTTGATTTGGAAAATAAGATATGGCAGAAGAATATTTTTAAAATTCATATACTTTATGTTGCATGCTATTCGGTATATGGATCGCTATTAGCCAACAATATTAATTTTGGGGTTTTATTCCATGTACAGGTAATATGTATGGCATCAATGGTAATGTATCTTGGATATTCGGCAAATGTTCAACCAGCCGTTTTCAATGGCTCCTTCTCATTTAATAAATTCTTGTTTAAATATGAAAAATCAGGACTCACCAAGAGTTTGTCACTTGAATTAAAGGAAAATCTAATTCATTTGTTCGATAAAGAAAAAATCTACAAAGAGAGCAATATATGTTTAGATACGCTTTCGGCTAAGTTAAATACTACAAGACATAATGCTTCGCAGGTAATCAACGAGCATTTTAAGATGAGTTTTCATGAATTGATCAATACATATAGAATACAAGAAGCAAAGGCAATCCTAAATAGTGATATTCAAAAGAACTTGAATATTATAGATGTCGCCTATGAAGTTGGCTATAATAACAAAGTAACCTTTAACAAAGCTTTCAAGAAAGATACCCAACTCACTCCAAGCCAGTACCAAAGAATCGCTATCAGCTCATAGAAGTAAACCTTTCGTAAACTTTTATCGGAAAAGGAAACGTTTATCAGACTTTCCCAAGTATTGCCCTTAAGTTTTTAATTTAAAGGTTCATCAATCAATGAATAAACGGCAGTTCTGAAGGTTATACTCGCAGAAATCATTCTTCTTTTCTCAATTTAGAGTAGTTATTTGAATTAGTCATCAAAAGAACCCTCTCAGTACTGCCTTTTTTATCTACTATCCACATTTATATAATATCCGATTTACCTCTCGATTTATGTAACTGAAAAGATCAATACTGTACTTTCCATCAACTACGACTGAATTATCCAAACACAATTAGAATTCTGATATACCATAACCTAAATATCATCTTCACCCAAGCGCACCTGTAAATCAGAATATAATTGTTGCCAAAAGGTAAATCCAAGGTAAATTTTCATCGGAAAAGGAAACGTTTATCAGACTTTCCCAAAAGAATGTTAAGAGCCTGTTACTTTGAAGCGTATGACTAATTAATGTAGAAATAACTTTAAAAAATCATCTTTTTAAATTCTGAAGACTCTCCCCACTTATTAAATGTATTCTAACTGCTCTCAAACAAGGTAAGAATATAAAGTCTATTAAAAAGCTGCTATACTTAGACGTCGCTTCACATTTTTTGGTCATTCATGACTAATTAAAAAATAAAACTATTATGACAAAAAAATGCAAATGGTTGTGCGTATTGATGTGCCTGTCCCTATCGATAGGATTTGCGCAGCAAAAAACAATCACAGGAACTGTTACTGACCAGGACAATGTGCCCTTACCTGGTGTAAATATCTTGGTAAAGGGCACTACTACCGGAACACAATCTGATTTTGATGGCAACTACGACATTCAAGCAAGCATGGGAGATGTTTTGGTCTTTTCATATTTGGGTCAAGCCACAGCCGAACGAAGAATTACTGAATCTAATACTCTGAACGTGCAACTACAAGAAGATGCCGAGGCTTTAGAGGAGGTAATTGTTGTTGGTTACGGAAATCAACAGGAGAAAAAAATCATTCAGAACATAGCAGTTGTAAAAGAAGAAGCCCTTGAAAATCTACAGGTGGTTTCGGCTGATCAATTGCTTCAAGGTCAGACCGCGGGAACACAAATTGTAAATGCTTCTGGGGTTTTGGGTTCAGCTGCGGTTATACGGGTTCGAGGGGTAAACTCGATTAACTCTGGTAGTCAACCGCTTATTGTGATTGATGGCGTACCTATTACGGATACCGCAGGTAATACTCTAAATAGAGGTGGTAATACGGGAATAAATCCATTATCATATGTAAACCCAAACGATATTGCTTCTCTTACTGTATTAAAGGATGCAGGAGCAACATCCATATATGGGTCTAGGGGTGCCAATGGGGTTATTCTAATTACCACTAAAAGGGGGAGAAAGAATTCAAAAACAACATTAACGTTGGATGTTAATACCCAATTTTCACAATCAACGGATGTTCCAGACATTTTAACAGCCGACGAATTTCGTCAGTTTAAATCTGAAGTAGCTACGATTCAAAACGGAACACCAACCTCTCCTGAGGATTTAAACCTAGGAGCTATCGGATCTGGTGGAACAGATTGGTTAGGCGGTGTTCAAAGAACAGGTATATCTCAAAATTATAATATGGGCATCAGAGGAGGTGGAGAAAAAACAACTTTCTTCTTTGGGTTGGATTATCAAGATACAGAAGGATTTATTATTGGAAATGACCAGCAAAGAGCCGGCGCCAGAATAAACATAGATACAGAAGTCAACGATTGGTTAAAAGCAGGTATGAACTTGGGAATAACGAATAATCGTTTAAATCGTGTGAGTGTAGAAAATAGTATCAATGCGCCCTTCACAACTGCTTTCTTACAAAGTCCTGTGGTTGCGGCTTTCGATGATGAAGGCAATTTTGCACAATCGGGTTCTTTCATCCCCAATATCTTTGCGAGGGTAGCTTTAAATACCGACGAGCTAAAAACATTCAGAGTCATTGGAAACGCTTTTACAGAGGTCACTCCATTCGAAGGCTTGACATGGCGCTCAGAATTCGGTACGGATAGGTTAGACCTAGAAGAAACCCTTAGAAATGCTGAGTTTAATACACCAGGGGGTTCTGCCCAACAAATTAGTGTGCGGGAAGAAAGGTGGTTGACAAACCAAACTTTAAATTATACAGCAACTTTTAACGAAAACCACAATCTGACGGTACTTGCAGGTCTTAATTATGAAGAAACATTAAGAAGTCGTCTCAATGTAAGTTCTACAGGTTTCTTGACGGACGACCTAAGAAACCTAGGTTCTGGAGCAACACCCACTGTACTAAACGGAGACCGATTTCCTTCACGCTTGTTTGGTCTATTCTCAAGACTATCCTATGACTATAAAGGCAAATATTTAGTAGAAGGTTCAATACGCCGAGATGGTTCGTCTCGTTTTGGGGCCAATAATCGTTTTGGATATTTCTGGTCGGCAGCTGCAGGTTGGGTACTTTCAGAAGAACCATTTATACAAGATCTTAACTTCTTTGATTATCTATCTATTAGAGGTAGCATTGGTACAGTAGGTAATGATCGCTTAGGGACTTTTCCATCACTAGGATTATTTAGCGCTGGAGGATTAGGAGATTATAACGGTGAATCTGGGGTAATTCCAAATCAGCCCGAGAATCCAGATTTAAAATGGGAGGAAAGTAAGACCATCGATATTGGTTTAAAATCTTCTTTTTTAAATGGTAGGGTTAATTTTAATGTATCGTATTTCAAGAAGAACACCACTGATTTGCTGCTAAATCAAATTTTGCCACCTCAAACAGGCTTCACTTCTATTAGCAGAAATATTGGGGAAATGGAAAATGCCGGTTGGGAATTTGAGTTAAGTACGGTCAATGTTCGCACAGAAAATTTTACATGGCGTACAAACTTTAATCTGACTACAATAGAAAACCAGGTAATACAACTTAATGAAGATGCAGCAACCGATTCTGAAGGAAGAAGAATCATCGATGGTGCTATTCAAAGAGCTATTGAAGGAGAATCTTTGAATAATTTTTTCTTGATTCGATATGTGGGTGTAAATCCTCAAACAGGAGACGCAGAGTGGCTGGATGTTGATGGAAATGTTACTACAAATCCCGGGACCGGTGACAGAGTTGTTGTCGGGAGTCCGCTACCAGAGTTCTCGGGAGGTATGACTAACACATTCAAATATAAAAGTTTCGACCTTTCTGTATTAATGAATTATTCCTACGGAAATGATATCGTTCTTGATGGACTGAGGTTCGCAGATGGAAACGATGCGATTGGAGGTATTGTTAACATTCGAAGACAAAACCTGAACTATTGGAGGTCCCCGGGTGATAATGCATTTTTACCAAGCCCATCAAGTTCTACTTTCAATCTATTCAACCAACGTTCTTCTCAACAACTATTGGACGGTTCCTATCTAAGATTAAAGAATGTAACACTCGGATACAATCTGCCTGAACAAGCTTTAGACCGTTTAGGAAACTTCGTATCTGGTCTACGTTTCTATGCTACAGCAACAAATCTGTTTACAATTAAAGGAGATGAGCTAGATGGTATTGATCCCGAAGTAACGGATGACATAGACCCACTCTTTCAAGGAGAAACTTTTTTCACAGCTCCTCAATCACAAGCGTATTCATTAGGTATCCGTTTAACATTTTAATAAAAATAGCAATGAAAACAATAAAAATAATAACTGTACTATTTGTTCTAGCACTGACATTTTCATGCGAAGATCAATTAAATGTAGTACCTGAAGATAATGTTGCTTCCAATACTGTATTCGGAAGTTTAGCAACCATAAATGGAGCTGTTGTAGGTATTTATAGTAAAAATCAGAGTGGTGATTTAAATGGAATGGCTCAATTGACAACAGACTTTATGGCCGATGATGTTGAGTTTGTAGGGAGTTTTCCTTCTCTTCAAGAAATAGACCAATATGAAACCTTGGCGACGAACGCTTCAATTGATAATATTTGGTTGGATGCTTACGAGTTGATAGGCGCTGCCAACAATATCATTGTCAATCTACCAAATGTGAATCCGGATGAAGTAACTGGGTTGACAGAAGCGGATAAAACCAAATTTATTGGTGAGGCGAAATTCCTAAGGGCGCTGGCCAACTTTCAATTGGTTAATCTTTTTGCCCAGCCTTTTCAAATATCCAATGGTGCTAACTTAGGAATTCCTTTGGTCACGAAACCTTTCGAAGGAGGTGATATTTCAGATTTCCAATTAGAGCGATCTTCCGTAAATGAGGTGCACGCTGCAATACAACTAGATCTATTGGATGCAATTGCGGCGCTACCAGAAGACAATGCATTACGTGCTAATGCAGGAGCGGCAAGGGCATTGATGGCTAGATTACATCTATATAGAGGAGAATGGGCACAAGCAGCAGACTTTGCAAATCAAGTTATCACATCAGGCCAATATTCGTTGGCGACTGATTATGATTTCTTTGATGACAATCCTGCATCTTCTGAAAATATCTTTTCTGCGATTAACACAGCTACCGATGGTCCACAAGAGACAGCGGGGTCTGACGAAGTGTATGTTAATTTTTACAACGCCGCTCCAGGCGGACGAGGCGATGCACCCTTTAGTCAAGATCTTATAGATACATTTGCGGCAGAAGCAGGAGACCGAAGGTTTAGTGAGCTCTCTATAGCTGCCTCAGATGCTGGAGGCAACGACACTTTTTTTACTACTAAGTATCCCGATGTGGTAAATAATGCCTCCGATGGTATGATACTTCGTATTACAGAAATGTACTTGATTAGAGCTGAGGCTAACTTTCAAGATGGGACTTCCGTTGGTGATACGCCGTTAAATGACATTAACCGTTTACGTTCCAGGGCAAGCTTAGCTGACTTAGGTTCAGTAGACCTAGATGTCATCCTATTGGAAAGAAGAAAAGAGCTCTGCTTTGAGGGGCATCGAAGAATGGATTTGTTGCGAAACAATAGAAACTTACGACCAGGTGGTGGAGCAGCCTCGGCTCCGGGAGCTGATAAAGTGATATTTCCTATTGTGGATGATGAGATTACCAATAATCCGAATATTACTCAAAATCCTGGGAATTTTTAATCTCTAAGTGGTTAGTGCTATAAGGAGAGGAGGCCACCTAACGGGTTTTGTTTGGTGGCCTTTGTTTATAACTAAAACATAAAATGAGCTATGAAACTAATACACTATATATTCATTATACTATTTGCAGGCACATCAGCTTACGCGCAAATACAACAGGTCAATAATGGCCGTTTAGACGAATTGGTTTTTTATGTAGGCACCAACACTACTGAATATGATACCGAGGCTGAAGGCTCCCGGTATTTAAATGAAGAATTTACTCCAGCGAGAATAAATAATATTGAAGGAACACAATTCGTTCGTTTCAATGCGGTTGAGGGCACGATAGAACTCAAAGACAATGATAAGATATTAACCCTTTCGCAATCATACGTCTATGTCATAAAACTACTTGATGGTTCTGATAAAACATATGAAACACACTCGTTTACGGATGAAGATGGGGCTATTACCAATTCGTTTTTTGAAAAACTGTACACGTCGGAAAAGTTTGCACTTTTCTTAAAAGAACGAATAATATACATTCCTGCAAAAAAAGCCAAAAGTAGCTATGAACAAGATGTCCCAGGAAAATTCAAAAAGGGAAATACCATTTTCTACGTTACTGATTTAAGTCACCAGAGCGATTTACTATTCGAGGTACCTAAAAAAAGAAAGAAGCTTTCTTCACTGTTTAAGAAGCACATCAAACCCATTGAAAAATTTATCAAAAAAGAAGGATTAAAAACTGACGGCGAAGAGGATATTATTAAAATAATCAATTTCTATTTTGAACAAAACTAGTTACTTAGAAGCTTCGTTTTGTTCCTTAAATTATTATCCATTTTTCAATTGTAAACCGAGCGTAAGCTTTCTTCGGAAAAGGGAAACGTTTATCAGACTTTCCTAAAAAGAGTCATAGAGCCCTTTACTTTGGTATCAATGACTAAATCAATGTAAAAAAAGCAGCTCTGAAGTTTTACTACTAAAAAAGAACTTCTGTCTCAGTTTTTAGAGTAATTATTTGAATTAGCTATCAACATTCAGGGCTGCACTTTACATAAAAATTTATGGGATGCGAAAAGATTCATGAATAATTAAGACCAAATCAGTTTTTTTTCTATAAAAAAGCGCCTATCTAAAAGATTAGATAGGCGCTTTTTTTTAAAGTCCGTTACACTTTTGATAGCAATGCTTTCTCTTCTTTCAAAGTTCGCTGAACAAGAATGGATTCCCAACTTATGTCTGACACGTAATTAATAACAAGTCTATTAAAAATCTTCGGTTGTTCAACATTTACCACATGTCCACAATCCTCTATTGTAATCAGACTTGATTTCGTGTGTTTATCAACTATCTTTTTGATAGATGGAAGAAAAAGGTAGTCTTCCCCACCCATCACATATAAGGTTGGTATTTTAATATCGGCACTTCTAAAAAAGCGAAGCAATGGATTTATTTCAGCAGTCAATTTAAACCATCTGATAAACTCTTTTTGGTATAGCTTTTTAGCTTCCCGAACAAAAAGCAGTCTTGACTCTTTGTGGTTGCTGTTTGGCATAATCACAAAGGCAAAAAATTTGTAAAGCCATAGATAAGGTACTATCGATTTGAAAATAATCCCTAAGCGTATCAACACTTGTGACCTAAAATTAAGTTTCATTATAGCACCACCCATAATCATGCTTTCGACCATCTCAGGATACCGTTCTGCAATATTCCGTATTAGTATGGTGCCTAATGAAATGCCTATGAAATGTGACTTTTTAATTTTGAGATGATGTACTACTTCAACAATATCATCAGTAATAGAATCGAATGTATATTGGTCGCTAAAGGCATCTTTTAAAGTAGGCTTCGAATCACCATGTCCTCGTAAATCCAAAAGAAGTACATTGAAGTGCTTCCTGAACTCACGCACCTGTTTGAACCAAATGGAAGAACTGCCACCCGCGCCATGCACGAATGTCACCCAAGTGGTAGACTCCTGATGAGTATATGTAGTGTAATTTAACAAAGTGTTCTCTCGACGTTGCTAAAAGGGCAACAGTGCAAGGTAAAAAAACTTTTACTAGAGCATTCCCTTTTAACGGATAATTTAACAAAATCGTCGAATCGCGTTTTCGCCTCCCTATTGCGAAAGTGTTAAGAAATTGTCAAAAGAACTGATTTATAGTCAAATATGACGATTCTCTACGTCCAAAAATGCATTCTGACCGTATCTTTATCAGAACAAAGTTTTAAGACTATGGAAAAGCAATATTGTAGAGTAGGTGCAGTTACACCTATGAGTAATGGAAGACAAGCAGTTCACCTTTTGGAGTATCAGTACCAAAATTTTATGGAAAGAGCATCAAATATTAATGATGCAAAGCTTGTAGAGTATTTTGAAGTTAAGGCTCAAAAAATCAAAAAGATTTTGGAGAATTTGGTATAACTATTAAAGTTTCCCCAGTTCCCCTGCCATCTTCACCTGAATATTTTTAGCACTTTCTGCAGCGGCTTCCGCGAAATCCCTATTATTTGAAGTATATATGATTCCCCTCGAGGAATTAATGAGCAATCCTACTTGTTTGTTCATGCCGTATTTGCATACTTCTTCTAAGCTTCCACCCTGAGCTCCAACTCCCGGTACCAATAAAAAATTATTGGGAATCAACTGACGGATTTCAGTTAAGAAACTAGCTTTTGTTGCCCCTACAACATACATCAGGTTTTCTGCATTCTCATAGGTCTGAGATGTTTCTAAAACTATTTTGTACAATTCCTTTCCATTAACAATTTTAGTTTGATAGTCATAAGCCCCTTGGTTAGAAGTCAACGCCAATAATATGGTATGCTTATTTTCAAATGCCAAAAAAGGTTCTACGGAATCTTTACCCATATAGGGCGCGATAGTGACTGAATCAAACTCCAAATCCTCGAAAAATGCTTTTGCATATCGCGTCGAAGTGTTTCCTATATCCCCACGTTTTGCATCAGCGATGGTAAATATCTCTGGATGATTAGTATTCAAGTACTGTATCGTCTTTTCGAGAGATTTCCAACCTTTGATACCATATGCCTCATAAAATGCTGTATTGGGCTTATACGCCACGCACAGATGATTTGTAGCATCGATAATCGACTTGTTGAAGGCAAAAATAGGGTCTTCCTCTTCCAACAAATGAGCAGGAATCTTCTCCAAATCGGTATCTAAACCAATACAGAGAAAGGACTGTTTTTTATGGATTTGTTGTACTAACTCTTCTGTAGTCATTCAATTTTAATTAGAAGGTCTCCGAAGCTTCCTTCAATTTCTCTGTATTCTCAACAGCTCGAAGTTCTTCTACTATTTTTTTAATATCACCATTAATGATATTCTGCAAATCATAAAGTGTTAGTCCGATACGATGATCTGTAACCCTACCTTGCGCATAGTTGTAGGTTCGTATCTTCGCAGAACGGTCACCACTACTTACTTGAGAGTTTCTCTTGGCGGCATCTTCCTCTTGCTTTTTGGCGAGTTCTAAATCATACAAACGTGAACGTAAAACTCGAAAAGCTTTGTCTTTGTTTTTATGTTGCGATTTTTGGTCTTGACATTGTGCTACCAATCCCGTTGGAATATGCGTTAAGCGAACTGCAGAATAGGTAGTGTTCACAGATTGACCACCTGGACCTGAGGAGCAGAAAAAATCAATTCGAACATCTTTGGGGTCAATCTGGACATCAAAATCCTCGGCTTCTGGAAGTACCATTACCGTAGCCGCACTTGTATGTACTCGCCCCTGAGTTTCTGTTTGCGGTACGCGCTGTACACGATGTACACCGGCTTCAAATTTTAGGGTTCCGTATACATCCGCACCCGAAACTTCAAACTGAATTTCTTTATAGCCTCCGCTAGTACCCTCGCTTAAATCAATCACATTGGTTTTCCAACCTCTTGATTCACAATATTTAGTATACATACGGAAAAGATCTCCAGCGAAAATACTAGCCTCATCTCCACCAGTTCCAGCCCGAATCTCCATTACAACATCTTTCGCATCTTCTGGATCTTTCGGAATCAACATCAATCTAATTTCCTCTTCCAACTTGGGGATACCTTCTTTTGCTTCGTCTAACTGCATTTTGGCCATTTCAACCATTTCAGGATCGCTACCATCAGCTATGATTTCCTCAGCCTCCTCTATATTGCTAGTCAATTCCACGTATAAATCACGCTTTGCGACAAGGTCCTTTAAATCGCTATATTCCTTTGTCAATTTTACATAACGCTTCTGATCTGATATCACATCAGGTTGAATAATCAGGTCAGAAACCTCATCAAAACGTTGTTTTACAATGTTTAATTTGTCAATCATAGTCTGGCATCACTTGGATTGCGAATTTACAATAAATTTGTACATTTAAAGATATCCTATCTAGTAGATGCAGCACATTTTCAGTTTAAAAACACTTCAACTCGGTTTTCACTTTTACAGAAAATTTCTGCTTACTAGCCTTCTAATTACGCTATGGTTTGTGTTTTTGAAAATGTCATTGCCGCTAATCATAACATTGAAATTTTTGCTCCTTGGAATATTGTTAGCATCTCAAATTGAACCGAGCTTAAAGAAAAAATTGATTTTTTATAAAAACTTCGGAATTTCCTCGATCTTGCTTTTTCTTACCTCTTTCCTTTTTGACACCATAGTTACTTCCGTCATAGTTCTAATACGAAATCAATTTTGAAAATAGAAATTGATAGCGTTGAACTAAGTTTTGATAACAAGAAGATTCTTTATGGTGCTTATCTAAAAGTAGAAACTGGAAAAGTAACTGGAGTTTTAGGAAGAAACGGTTGCGGAAAAACATGTCTTTTACGTATTCTTTTTGGTGATTTAAAACCAAAATATAAAAACGTTCGAATGGATGAGAAATATCTAAAAACTGAACTGTTCAAAACCGGTAAGGTTGCTTATCTACCACAACATCAATTATTACCAGACAATTTTTCTTTAAAAAAAGCCTTTCATGTATTTCAGGCAGACTGGAAAACTTTCACAACTATCTTTGATTCCTTTAAAATATATGACAATAGCAAAATCAATGAAATTTCTTCCGGAGAACTTAGAGTTGTTGAAACCTATCTTATCCTAAATTCGGGTAAGGAAATTATTTTATTAGATGAACCCTTTTCCTTTATCGCACCTTTGTATGTCGAGAAGTTTAAAAGTATCATTCAGGAGAAGAAAAATGAAAGTGCAATACTAATCACAGACCATTTTTATCGGGAAATTTTAGATGTAAGTGATGCGATTTACTTAATTAAAAATGGGTCGTCGAAACTGATACAATCGAAGCAAGATTTAGAAAACGAAGGGTATATCAGTTTTAATCCCCAACAAAAGTAGTCCCCACTGTAACGATGAAAGCGTTCAGCCCATCACTACGGTCATATTTGTTTACCCTAAGGTCTAGGGTCTTTAATCCGAAAGTTAGAATTTTGGCCCTGGTAAAAATGTCTTTATAGCGAATTCCCATTCCGTATTGATTGGCGTTATAGCCTGATAAATCATAATCTGAAGTATAAAATTCAGTCGTTGATAAAGCAACATCTTTTGCATAGAAATAATCCGCAGCGGTCTGCGTATAATAGCGATAAGATGGATATACGGTGAACTTATCGCTCAATTTAAAAGGTACTTCCAAGTTCGCTGTATGAGCGGTAATTCCCCAATTGTCCGTATAGAAACGATAATACGTCCGAAGCACAAATCTATCACTCAGATAATAGTTCAATCGTGCCCCTATGGGAATTTTAAAACGCGTATTAGGCAAACGTTCGACATCATCTGCCAACTGAAAATCTTCAATGAAAAAATTGGGAGTATCTCCAAAATACACCCGTTGAAATGGTGTACTCAACAATCCACTTTGTGAGACGATATCCATAAAAATCGAACCCTGTAATTTTTTACTCAGTATTTGGGAGAATCCAATCGATACGGAGTACGAATTTCGGGTTTCATCTGAGAATTCAGTAAAATTCGGATTATAGGTTCCTTCAAAGGTTTCATCACTTCTAATTCTCGAGTCGAAAAATCCGTCACGCAATTCTATGGGGTACTGCGGATTCCATTTGTCCAAAAACACTTGGGCATTTATGGATAATTCGGTGTTCTTTTCGTTGAAAAGTCGGGTGTAGCCTCCTCCAAATCCAACCGAGAAATAATCGTACTCTGAAGAAACATATGCTTTCGCTCTTACAATAGAATTGCGATCATCAGAACTATGCGAATAGGTAGGACTAAAATGCGCCAATACGTCTTGTCGCGATGCCCCGGATGAAGCGCTAAACGGGCTCGCATTACGATTCACGTCACCATCAAAAGGATTCACATTGCTCGAAGAAGCGGAGGTATACGCGGATATACCTGCATCAACAGTTATGATATCATCCTCACCTATCGGAATTCGAACAACAATACTTGAAGTAGCATCAGTCAATTCCTCCGTCCCCTCTCCGCCAGTAACTGCTGCATTCTGTCCGTCTTGGCCATAATAGCTAAATAGCAAATCGATTTCAGCCGCCTCTAGAACTCTTTTCTTATAGGAAGTATCTTCCTGAGAAAGGCCTAAAAAAGAGCATATACTAAAAAGAAGAAATAATTTTTTTCTCAACTGTTTCTCGTTTGAAAATGTCTACTTAATTACATCCACAGCCACCGCCACTCTTTCCGCCATTTGCACCAGCTGCTGCTTCACGATAAATCTGAAAGTTGGTTTCAAAACGCTCCATTCCCTTAGCCGATAAAAGCATTTCTTCATCGTTTAGGTATACTTTATCGTATTCTTTTACTGCAACGCATGACGTTGCGAATAAAGCCAAACATAATATCAAGAATACTTTTTTCATAGTCATAAAGTTACGGATCTCTTTCAAACAATATTCCATCGCTCTTATGAGCCTTATTAAAATTATCAAATAGAATTACCTCAACCCCATCAAGTTGATTGATACGGAAAAGTCCGGCGTCCTTGCCCATAATAAAAATGGCAGTTGCCAAGGCATCACAGAGTTCCGCGCTTTTAGCAAAAATGGAAACTTGTCGTATACCAGTGGATGGATAACCTGTTCGCGGGTCGATGATATGTGAGTAGCGTTTCCCTTTAAAGGTCACATATTTTTCATAGTTGCCAGAAGTTGCCACGGAGGACTCAACAATAGGAAGCCAAGAAACAATTTTGTCCTTCGCAATGGGATTGACAATACCGATAATCCATTTTTTGCCAGTAACATCAGTCCCCCAAGTTGAAAGGTCGCCAGCAGCATCGATAATGCCTCCTACCACTTGTCTCGATACTAAAAATTCTTTAGCCATGTCCGCGGCGTACCCTTTTCCGATAGCCCCGAAAGAAATCTTCATGCCTTTTTCCTTTAAAAAGACAGTTTGGTCATCGCTATTTAGAATAATCTTTTCATAGCCAACTTTCTCCACCGATTTTTTAATTTGTTCCGCCGTTGGCATTTCTTTCATCGAACCATCGAACTTCCAGATTTTATCCATTGATGAATAGGAAATATCAAAAGCCCCATCAGTAAGCTCCGAGATTTGTTTACATCTCTCAATTAGATTGAACAATTCTCGACTGACCTTTACTGGTTTGATTCCTGCATTTTTGTTGATAAGATAGGTTTCTGATTCTTCATCCCATGAAGAAATCATTTTTTCAATGCGAGTAATCTCGGCAATAGCTTCTTCAATATTGATATGTCCAAGTTCTTCACTGGGAGAGACTACCGTTATGCTAAAGCGGCTTCCCATCAATTTCAAGGTCTTCTTTACCGTCACTAATTTACGTTCCTGTGCATGTCCGGTGAGGATGAAAAAACTAAAAATTATGGCTATAAAGGTTTTCACTTTAGGCAGTTGTTTAAAAGTGAAATATAGTTTTCTGGAGTGGCTTTTTTATAACCCAATTTGCCCAAAACCTTTTCTTCATGATTTAAAACAATCACTAATGGAAAATGGCCTTGTGGGTTATAACGATCTGCCAAAGTAGCATTCTGTTCGGTTAAATGGTCAGATAAGCGATTTGCTTTCTTTCTAGGAAAATCAGCTTTATAAAGAACATAATTTTCTTTCGAGTAGCTCTTAAATTCATCGGATTGCCATATGGATCTATCTAACTTAATACAAGGCGCACACCAATCAGAACCTGCAAATACTAAAATAATAGGTTTATTTTCATCGAGAGAAGAAGCTACCGCCTCCGCATAGGTTTCTTTCCAATCTTGCGCAAAAGTGCAGACCGAAAAAAAGAAGAATAGTATTGGGGCAACTATTTTCAAAACAAACTATTTAAACGAACTATTCAAAAACCCGAAGCATATCTCCAGTTAGTTCAATATTATACACTTTTAAAATTTTTGCAGGGTTTCCGTCTACCTGATTTAAAGGAGTTCCATTTTGTTCAAAACGTGAACCATGCACATCGCAATAAAAAATACCGCCCTGTTGATTCACAAATCGAACTTGGTCATAAGATTCATGACTGCAAACTTGACTCGCCGCAATATAATTACCTTCAAGGTTCTTAGCAACAACTACTAAATTTTTCAAAATGAAACCTCCATTTGTGGCCAATTTAGCCGCCTCTGAAGAAGTCAAATCTATGGTAAAATCAACACTTGTGGGTTCCTCTACGATAGTTCCGGTTGGATTATCATCTTTTGAACATCCATGAATGCAAGGAAAAGTGAGGGCAAAAGCCGCACCGGCACCCAAAGTTCTTAAAAACTGCTTTCTTTCCATAATAAGGGACTTTTATTATACAAAACGCAGTATTCGGTCTATTCGTATGCCTTAGTAAACAAAGGTTCCGAACTCACTTTTTATCGTAAGTTTTTTCTCAGGATTTTCGGCTACACGACCAATAATTTGTGCATCGACGCCAAAACTGCTCGAAATACTAATCAAATCTTGTGCCACGCCCTCATTTACATATAGCTCTAAGCGGTGTCCGCAATTAAAAACCTGATACATTTCTTTCCAGTCTGTACCCGATTGTTCCTGAATTAATTTGAACAAAGGTGGAATTGGAAATAGATTGTCTTTGACGATATGGTATTGGTCTATGAAATGAAGAATCTTCGTCTGTGCGCCACCACTGCAATGTACCATTCCATGAATATCTTCAGAAGAGTATTTCTCAAGGATTTTCTTTACAATGGGAGCATAGGTTCTAGTAGGTGATAATACCAACTTACCAGCATCTAATGGAGAATCTTCAACGGCATCCGTCAATTTCATTTTTCCTGAATATACCAAATCTTCAGGCACGGAAGCATCAAAACTTTCCGGATAGTTTTTAGCTAAATATTTTGAGAATACATCATGGCGAGCAGATGTAAGCCCGTTACTTCCCATTCCACCGTTATATTCGGTTTCATATGTAGACTGGCCAAAAGAAGCCAAACCAACAATGACATCCCCCGCTTTGATATTCGCATTATCAATAACATTACTTCGTTTCATGCGCGCCGTAACGGTAGAATCGACAATAATAGTTCGGACCAAATCACCAACATCAGCAGTTTCACCTCCTGTGGAATGAATGGTTATTCCGTGTTTCTTTAAATCAGAAATCAGTTCTTCTGTTCCGTTAATAATGGCCGAAATAACTTCCCCGGGAATCAAGTTTTTATTGCGTCCGATAGTCGAAGAAAGCATAATATTATCTGTTGCTCCCACGCAAATCAAATCATCAATATTCATGATAAGTGCATCTTGGGCAATTCCTTTCCAAACAGAAACATCGCCAGTTTCCTTCCAATACATATAGGCCAGAGAGGATTTTGTGCCCGCGCCATCGGCATGCATTATCAAACAATAATCGTCATCATTAGTCAGATGATCAGGTACTATTTTACAAAAGGCTTTCGGGAAAAGACCTTTATCAATATTTTTTATAGCATTGTGGACATCTTCCTTTGAAGCCGAGACACCTCTTTGGTTGTACCTTTCACTATGGGATGAACTCATTCTTTGAAGTTTGTGCAAAAATAGTTGAATTGATGAAATCAGAACAATTGATATGGCTTACTTTATAAACAAAAGCTCACGATATTTTGTTAATGGCCAAACTTGATTGTCTACTAGCTGTTCTAATTTATCAGAATGATAACGAATTTCATCAAAATAAGGCTTAATAATCTCGGCATAAGCGGTTGCCTTTTTATGACTATCAGTTAGTTTGTTTGCCTTTTTTCGGGCTTCGGTCATTGCATCGGCTTTCTTTTTTAAAGCCACCGTATGTTCAGCCATCTGTTCAATAATATTCAACTGTCCCTCGGAAAGTTTTTTGTGAGTCGCACCATAAACCTCTTTCAATCCTAAAACGTTTTTGATGAGTGTATTTTGGTATTCAATGGCAGCTGGAATGATATGTCCATACACTAATTCGCTCAATACACGCCCCTCAATCTGGATGTGTAAAATATAAGCCTCAAGCTCAACTTCTTGTCGCGCCTTCACCTCTACTTCACTCATAACTTTCATTGACTTGAAAAGATCTAAACTTTCCTTTGAGGTCAATACTTGAAGCGCTTCAGGTGTGGTCTTGTTATTGCTTAATTTCCGTTTTCTAGCTTCTTTTTCCCAATCATCACTATAGCCATCACCGTCAAAACGAATTCTTTTAGAAGTCTTTATATATTCACGAAGGACGTTAAAAACAGCTTCATCTTTCTTAAGACTTTTCTTATCTACTAAAACATCTACTTCCTTTTTAAACGCTATTAATTGCTTCGCGACTATGGTGTTTAAAATAGTCATGGGTTTGGCGCAATTTGCTTTAGAACCTACACCGCGTATTTCAAATTTGTTTCCGGTGAATGCAAAGGGGGATGTTCGGTTACGGTCGGTATTATCCATCAAGATTTCAGGAATCTTACCAACTACATTCAATTTGAGCTCTGTTTTTTCTTCAGGTGACAGCTTTCCTTTAGAAACTCCCTCTAACTCATCCAACACGCTACTTAATTGCGTTCCGATAAAAATGGAAAGAATTGCCGGCGGAGCTTCGTTTGCTCCTAAGCGATGGTCATTTCCTGCGGAAGCGATAGAAGAACGCATTAGTTCTTCATAAGTATCTACAGCCTTAATAGTATTAATAAAGAAAGTTAAAAATTGGAGGTTCTTCATCGGGGTAGAACCAGGACTCAATAAGTTCACGCCTGTATCGGTCGCTAGGGACCAATTGTTATGTTTTCCTGATCCGTTAATTCCGGCGAAAGGCTTTTCATGAAACAGCACTTTAAAACTATGTTTGTCAGCGATTTTGTCCATCACATCCATCAATAGCAAATTGTGATCGACCGCCAAATTTGCTTCCTCAAAAACCGGAGCTAACTCAAACTGATTTGGAGCTACCTCATTATGTCGCGTCTTTACAGGAATCCCCAATTTGGTACATTCCTTTTCCAAATCGCTCATAAAGCTTAAAACTCGTCCAGGAATCACTCCGAAATAGTGATCATCCAATTGCTGACCTTTTGCAGCGGGCTGGCCAACCAAGGTTCTTCCTGTCATACTAATATCAGGTCTTGAATTGGCAAGTGCTTTGTCTATTAAAAAATACTCTTGTTCCCATCCTAATGTCGCATTGACTTTTGAAACGTTCTTGTCAAAATACTTCGCTACAGCAGTCGCTGCCTCATCTACGGCATGAAGGGCACGTAATAATGGTGCTTTGTTATCCAAAGCCTCCCCAGTATAGGAAACAAAGATTGTCGGAATGCATAGTGTCGTCTCGTAAATAAAAGCAGGAGATGTAGGATCCCATGCAGTGTACCCCCTAGCCTCAAATGTATTCCGAATTCCTCCACTTGGAAAGCTAGATGCGTCAGGCTCTTGTTGAACCAATTGCCCTCCACCAAATTTTTCCAGTGCTCTTCCATCGGGTAGTAAATCAAAAAAGGCATCGTGCTTTTCCGCCGTTGAACCTGTTAGAGGTTGAAACCAATGCGTATAGTGCGTAGCTCCCATGCTAATAGCCCAACCTTTCATTGCCTCAGCGACTTGATCTGCAATCTTACGATCAATTTTAGAACCAGAAAAAATAGCACTCTGCACACTTTCTAAGGCATCTTTAGTAAGATATTGAAGCATGCACTCTTCATTAAAGACGTTTTGAGCGAATAACTCTGAGCGTCTTCCTTTTTCTTCAATATTGATACGTTTTCTACTCTGGCTTTTGGCAATTGCCTCAAATCTTATTCTTGACATAATTCTTAGTGCTTAGGGAAGCTATGATTCTTTAATAATATGACAAAATTACCATCAAATAATAGATATTTCACAATTTACCCCACAAAAATTAGGGGTATAGAAAAAAATAATAACTTTTAATAAAAATACCCCCCAAAAATTATAATAATTCATCAAAAAACATATTTTTGTCTGTCTTTTTAAAATTGGAATAATTAACGGCTAAAATTATGAGTAAAACAAAATTAGAGTACATCTGGTTGGACGGTTATTTTCCGACCCAAAATATGAGAAGTAAAACTAAAGTGGTTAATGACTTTGGTGGAAAATTAGAAGATTGCCCTATGTGGTCTTTTGATGGAAGTTCAACAAGGCAAGCTGAAGGTGGTTCTTCTGATTGTTTGTTAAAGCCTGTTGCAATTTTTCCTGACCCTGCACGAAAAGATGCCTTTTTGGTTATGACCGAAGTCTTAAATGCCGATGGTACCCCACATGTATCAAACGGTAGGGCTACCATTGATGATGATGACAATGATTTCTGGTTCGGTTTTGAACAAGAGTACTTTATTATGGATACAGCTACACAACTACCTTTAGGATTTCCAATTGGTGGTTACCCCGCACCTCAAGGCATGTACTATTGCTCTGTTGGCGGAAAAAATACTCATGGAAGGGATTTAGTTGAAGAGCATGCGGATTTATGTATTGCTGCAGGAATCAACTTTGAAGGAATCAACCAAGAGGTAGCTTCCGGACAATGGGAATTTCAATTGTTCGCGAAAGGTGCCAAAAAAGCTGGTGATGAAATGTGGGTTGCAAGATATTTACTTGATCGTTTGACTGAACAATACGGATTTTATATCGAGTACCATCCAAAACCATTAGGAAAAGATATGGATTGGAACGGTTCTGGTATGCACGCCAACTTCTCGAATACGACATTGAGAACTTGTGGAGATAGAGCCACTTATGAAAAGATTTGTGAGGCTTTCCGTCCGGTGGTAAAAGAACATATTGCTGTATATGGCGAATTCAACGATCAACGTTTGACCGGACTCCACGAAACTGCGGCCATTACAGATTTTAGTTTTGGAATCTCGGATAGAGGAGCTTCGATTCGTATTCCGATTGCCACGGTAGAAAGTGGATGGAAAGGATGGTTGGAAGACCGTCGACCAGCCTCAAATGGTGATCCTTACAAAATTGCAGGTAGAATCGTGAAAACTGTAAAATCCGCAAAAATATAGCTTGTATTAATTGTTGTAATTGAAACCGCCTTTGATTAGTCTGAGGCGGTTTTTTTATTCTTAAGGGTTGGTAACGGCGTATTTTTCCAATAATTGCTCTTCATGGTTTTATTAGATATGGGTTGTAATTCGCTGTCTAAAGGAAGCCCTTTTATCATCAAATCATTTTTATCTATCTCTCCTCCACTAGCCTGAACTTCTTGTGTGAAAAATTCGCGGTACTGATGGAGATACTCCCATTTTCGCTCATCAATTTTATTTCCCAAGCTGTCCGTAATATTACCAAAACTATACTCCATATCTGCAACCAGTAAATCTTCTCTTTCCGCAAACAATTCTTTGAAGAGGTCTTCTTCTTTTTTATAAAGCATATGTGGACAAACCACAAACATCCGCTCATCTTCTCGAAACCAAAATTCTTTTATTGGCATAAAGGTATTCTTGTACTTAATTTTAAAATCCCTATTCTTTATTTTACTTAAAGCAGATGGAATTTTATTTACACGAATCTTAAAGGAAGTATCACTTAGGTCAATTGTAAATTTTGAAAAAAATTCTGCTGGCCTTTGCACTAGCACCTTATTGTAAAATGAAATATAATTCAAAAACATTTTTCCATTTGCACCATGAACATATTCAGTCAAAATGTGATACAATATTTCATTATTCAGCTTTCTAAATCCGTCAGAAAATCGCTCTTTAGGATTAATAGCCAGGTCTCTCTCATTTGGTTTTTTACGTTTGTAAACGGTATAATCTAATTTATGAATAGCGAAATCTTCAGTATTTACGAAAATTTTGACCCTTGCTAAATATTCAAGATTTCTATAGGTACCATCTATTTCATACACCATTTGGTCTTTGTAGCGCTTCTTACCTATCAATCTAAAGCGATGCGTTTCTATAAAATCTTTAGAGATATTTTCGATAAAAGAAAAAGAAGGCTCTTTATAGTTGCGAATGGCATCATGCATGGTAAGGATAATGAACTCATTTCCACCATCATTTTTCATTTTCGCATTTGGAACGATTTTATTGAAACCCTCATAGTCATAAGGTTGTTTTGCGAAGGAGTCTATCTCGAAATTTGAATTTTCACTTTGGGACAACAATTGGTGTTGATTGTAAAAACTTGTTCTTTTACCAAAACCCTCATCAACAACTTTTATCAAGGCTTCGCTAAGATTGGTATAATTGGCATTTTTAACTTGATAATCGCGATAATAACCAACAAGACCAAACGTATTTCGCGGATAGTTTTGTGGAATACTCTGGATAGCAATCTTAACAATCTGTTTCGCACTAAGCTTTTTTATATTGGCAGAGACAACAGCCCCTTCAAGTTCGAGCGCACTTGGTTTTAGAATTATTATGTTGCTCTGCCCATCATCTAAATCTTGAATGTTCATTTCTTTGGTTTCATATCCCAAACACGATATTTCCAAAACCTCTCCCATCTCATTATATCTCAACGGAATTTTAAAGGTTCCGTCGATGTTGGTAATAACACCTAAAGCTTTTTCCTTTATTCGAATACTTGCAAAAGGAATCGGCTCATTTTGAGTAGAGTCAACCAATTGGCCGAAAATAAAATCGTCTTGCTGTGAAAAACAAAAGGCCGATGTCAAAAACAATAGAATTATAAAATCCCTTTTAAACATGAATCTACTTTTTTAGTTGACATTCTTTTGCAATGGGGTGTTCATCCAATACTCTTTGTAATCTTTCGGCTTGGTCATAGGCTGATTTGAAAATATGGGTTTTTTCTTGTCCATAAACTGATCATCCAATTGAGCTCTTGAGTCTGGTTTTACTCTTTGAACAAAGAACTCTCTAAACTGTAGATAGTCTATAATTTCGGGTTCATTGAGTAGATTGCCTTCTACATCTCTTATTTTCCTGGCATTTATTTCAAATAACGCTTCAATCTCGGCACTTCTTTGCTTCCTAATTAAGGTACTCATCTCGCCTCTATAAAGAGCCATTGCTTTTTTAAAACTTGGGTTAACATAAAGTTTGACCGAGTCTTGAAATACTTCAATCTTTTCAATTCCGAACTTTCTTTGCTTGAAAAAAAACTCATAATTCTTAGGTCTTTTTGCAGATATAGAATCTACAGAATTATTGAAATATAACATGCAATTAGCGCCTGGGGCATTCACAAGAGTAGAATCCAAGACGAACTTCGGCGGTTTTCTAACTTCAAAACTGTTATGAAATGAAATGTAGTTTAGGTACATTTTATCATTGACCTTTTTATAATCTGTCACAATATCGAATATGGCCTTTTGTCGATGCCCGTGTTTATTTTTCTCCATTGATTTGATCCTTTTAGTTTCATCATACAAAGTATAGGTCAATTTATAAATAGAGAAATCAGTCTTTGAGATGTATATCATTCCGTGCGCACTGTAATCCACATATCTCACCCAAAACTTAATACCATAAAGTTCCTCATTATCAATATTGGTGTCTTTGCTTCTTAAAAAAGAATGGTTCTTTAACAAATCAGTCTTTAAGGCACCAATAAAATCATACGCACCAACATTGTAATTTCGAATAGCGTCATGAATTCTCAAAATTCGAAATTCATTTCCTCCATAGGCGTCCAAATGTGCTTTTCTAATTACCTTTTTGTTGGTCCGGTAATCATAGGGCATTCTTGCCAAAGAATCTTGTTTGAAGTCTCGGTTTAGCCCAAAATTGAATAACCTGGTTTCTGTTGTACCATCATCCAATTGGTCAAAACCCTGATCAAAAACTTCTAAAATACCTTCGTTGAGATTAATATATTCTTGGTCCTTAAACTGATAGTCACGATAATAACCCACGGTTGAAAAAGAAGTGGATGGGTAGTTTCTAGGTATGGCATCTATAGCCTTTTGAACTATTTGTTTCGCAGTTAGGTTTCTTTTTCTTTTTCCTTTAACTACGGCTTCCTGTAAATCTATTGCCGAAGGATCTATGGTTATTATATTCAGTTTATCTTGAGCCAATTGACTTAAGGAGATTTCCTTTGCCTGATAACCCATAGATGATATTTCTATGATGTCTCCGTATTCCTTATACAACAAGGGTATTTTAAAACTACCGTCAACATTTGTAATAATACCCAAAGCTCTATCCTTGATTCTTATATTGGCGAACACAACGGGTTCATTTGTTTTGGAATCCAAAAGTTTTCCAGAGATAAAATCCCGCTCTTGAGCTTGAGCATGCCAAGAAACCAAGAAGAGTAAGATGAATACTAAAAACGGATAGCTTCTTTTTTGCATCTATATACTTTTTCAGTTATCAATATTTTGGAGTGGAGTATTCATCCAATAATCATTGAAATTCTCCGGTTTAACAATCGGCTGATCTCTAAAAATAGGTTTCTTTTTAATCATATACTTAAGATCTATCGGGCTTTTAGAATTTGGTTTCACCCGCTGAACAAAAAACTCACGAAACTGATCATAATCCTTCGTTTTCCACTGATTGATGATATTTCCGTGAACATCTCTTATATTTTTAACCGTAAACTCAAGAACTTGCTCATTTAACTTCCCTTGGACAGCTAATAATTCAATGTCTTTAATCATTTGTCTCTGAATTGGCAATTTTATTTTAGGATACAGCTTGACTTTTTTACCAGTGACCCTTATTGAATCAAAGTGGACACGTTCGCCTTCTAACTTAGCCCTGTAATTTTTAAGGTTTGTGGCGTACTTGGTATCAATTTTATCGGTGAATGTCAATTCAAAGTGACTATCTCTCACCTCCTCATCCACTTTCATATTAGCCTTGCGCTGATTCATTTTATTATAATTCATTTTAAAATCCACATGGGTCAATTTGAAAACAGGGGGGATTTTTACGGTGAAATTGTTATGGAACGAAATATAGTTTAGAAACATTTTCGCATTTTTTTTGTGATAGGAAGTATTAACTTCAAAAATCACTAGCCTATCACTACCGTTTTTATCTTTATAGCCTGTAGTGTTTTTTTTAGTGTCGTCATATACTGCATATTCCATTTTGTAAATAGAAAAATCAGATTTCGAAATTAGCAGTTTGCCATAGGCTCTATGCTGCTGTACTTTTTTGTAAATCTTTATTGAGTACAACATCTCATCATTTATGTAAGTATCAGCCTCTCGACTAAACTGGTGACCTTTGAGAAAATCGGTTTCTAATTGATAAACAAAAGAATAGGTATTCAACTTATAGTTTCGAATCGCATTATGAATGCTTAAAATGGTAAATTCATTTCCATCATACCCATCTAGAAAGGCATTTTCAATTATTTTCCCTCCCCTATCTTCATTCAATTTATAGTCATAAGGTTGCGCAGCCAGACTATCGCTTTTAAATTCTTCATTTCTTCGATAATCATAAAGTAAAACTTTCGAGGTAGCACTGTCAATTGCTTTAAAACCCAAATCAAAAACTTCTAAAATTGCTTCGTTCAAGTTCACATATTCGTCTTTATCTAATTGATAATCTCTATAATAGCCCACCTGAGAATACGGTTCAGTCGGGTAGTTCTCTAATATTGCCTCAATAGATTTACGAACTATTTGTTTTGCCGTTAGTTTCCTCCTCTTTCGTTTTTTAGCAGATACTATAGCCTCTTGTAACTCCAAAATTGCAGGTTGCAATCGCACATTGTTCAATTCGTAGATAGAAAAGTCTTGGATTAATATTTCCTGAGTTTGATATCCCATTGAAGATATTTCGATAATATCCCCGTACTCCTTATACTTCAAGGGAATTTTGAAACTCCCGTCTACATTAGAAATAATACCCAAAGCTCTATCCTTAATTCGAATGCTTGCGAAGGCAACAGGCTCTTGTGTTTTCGCATCAAGCAATCTTCCTATGATATACTCCCGTTGCTGCGCTAAAGCGTAACTAGATACTAGCAATAATAGAAGAAAAGACATGATGATGGTGACTCTTTTTCGCATTGTTGGAAAACTTTTAGTTGTTGACATTTTGTAAAGGTGTATTCATCCAATAATCATCAAAATTATCTGGTTTTACGATAGGTTGGTCTTTGAAAATAGGAATGTCTTTTTTCATGAAAAGGGTATCTCTCAAAGTGCTGCCATTGGGCTGTATTTTTTGAATGAAAAATTCACGAAACTGTATGTAGGTCTTATACTCCATCTCGTTTATTACATTTGAATAGGCATCTCGTAATCCCGTAACTTCTACCGTCAATAAATCAGTGAACTCTAGTCTTTTTCTAGAAGCTACATTTAGTTCACTGCTCATATTCAAAAATCCTTTTCTACTTATTTTAGGATATACAAACACTAAATCTTCAAAACCTTTTTTCGTTAGAATCTTATCGATAGGTATCTTTTTCCCTTGAAACCTAAAATCATAGTAATCCATATTTTTTACATGAAATTGATCCACCTTGTTGTTAAAAGTTAATTGAAAGCATTCGCACTCAGCATCAAGGTAGGTCTCCTCTAGAATAAATTTTGGTGGTTTATTCACTTGAAAAGTATTGAAAAATGAAATGAAATTGGGATACATTTTATTGTAACTTCTGGCGTATTCTGTAATTACTTTGAAGAGTGTTACTTCATTAACATCATTCTCATCAAATTCTCCACTTTCCGTTGTTCTTGTTTTATCATAGAGGGTATACTGCATTTTATGAATCGCAAAGTCTTTCTTTGAAACATAAATTTTACCGATGATTCTATATTTGATTAAAATTTTAGCGAAGCTAATTGCATACAGTACTTCATCGTCAAGATTAATTTCCTCTTCCTTTTTAAAAAAGTGACTATCCACGAAATCTCGTTCCATCACATTTATGAAATCATATGAATTGTATTTGAAATTTCGAATCGCATCATGTATTCGTAGTATAGTGAACTCATTACCCCCATAATTAAAGAGGTAGGCCTTATCGATATATTTTTTGTACTTCTCGTAGTCATATTTAAAACGTCCTTCGAGATCCTGATCAAAATCTTCATTACTTTGGTAATTGTAGATTCTTACTTGGGTAGTCGCAAGGTCATGTTGTTCAAAACCCGAATCGACAACTTCCAATACAGCTTCATTCAGATTAACATACTTGTCCTTTTTAACTTGGTAATCCCTATAATAGCCAATAGAGGAAAAAGTACGGGAAGGATAATTTTCTGGTATTGCTTTTATGGCTTTTCTAACAATTTGGGCTGCGGATAGTCTTTTAGGCCCTTTAACCTTTTTTCTTCTTTTGGCCTGAACAAAGGCTTCAGAGAGTTCTAGAATGCCTGGAGCCAAAAGAACGGTATTGAAATTGGTCAACGAAAATTCCGGTAAAGGCACCTCCTTTTTTTGATATCCCATTGAAGAAATTTCAATAATATCACCATACTCTTTATACTTTAAGGGAATTTTAAAACTACCATCGGTATTTGAAATAATACCTAACGCTCTATCCTTAATCCGGATGCTGGCGAAAGCGATAGGCTCTTGTGTCTTGGCGTCAAGCAACTTTCCGATAATATATTCTCGTTGCTGTGAGAAAGCAGCATTTGATATAAGAAATAGTACAAGAAATACAACAATTCTGGAAATACGTTGCTTCATTGATAGTTTAGCTTTTTAGGCGGGGAAAGTAAATAATAAGCCTCAAAAATTATACCATTTAACAAGTAAACAACCTCAGGGCATTTTAAACCTGCCCGTCCGGCAGGCGGGTCTCGATTATCGATTAAAAACTATTGAATAGTAAAATACACAAAAGTAAAGTAGACAGCTAATAGCACCAATCCGTCGCGCCAGCCTAAACGAAGTTTATTAGGTAGAAATACCAAGGGAAGGATTAAGAAAGATATTCCGAGCATCCAGAATATGTCATTGCTTAGTAATCCCTCATCCATGACTTTAATGGGAGTGATTATTGAGGTTATCCCCAACACCGCCAATAAGTTGAAAATATTCGAACCAATAAGATTTCCTAGGGAAATTGCTTTCTCTTTTTTAATAATTGCAATTATTGAGGCTGCCAATTCGGGAATACTTGTTCCTATGGATACTATTGTAATTCCTATTATGCGTTCACTTACACCATAGGCAGACGCCATTCCTACGGCCCCTTTGATGAGCAATTCTGAACCTCCCCAAAGTCCTAAGCCACCTAAGCCTAAAAACAAAACTGTTTTATATAAGGGTAACGGCACATCATCTTCTGGGAGTTCATCCACCACCGCTGGTTTTTGAAATCGGAGTAAATACACCAGAAATAGAAAGAGAAAGACCACCATGATAATCCCTTCATATTGAACAATAACTCCGTCAAAATATATGAACCCAAAAAACAGAAAGGAAGCAATCATCATTACAGGCCAATCTGTAGTATAAAAACTCTTATTGACATCGATGCTACCCAATATGATGGTTACGGCAAGTACTAAACCTAAATTCGCAATGTTAGAACCTACAACATTACCAAGTGCCAAATCAGGAAAGCCATCCAAGGCTGCTTTGATACTTACTATAAGTTCTGGAGCGGAGGTGGCAAAAGAAACCACAGTCATTCCAATAACAATCTTCGGAATATTTAACTTAAGTGATAAAGCAACCGCCGCTTTTAAAAGCCAGTTACCCCCTAAAATTAATAGGACAAGACCTGCGAGTATAAAAAGGGGGTTTTGCATTGGTTAGTTTTCACAAAGATAACAGAACATTTTAACTTAAAATCGTTAACTATTGGCTACGATGGCTCATTAACACCTATATAAATAGTTAAATAACTATAAAAATAGTTGTTCAACTAAAAAAATAGTGATATGTTTGACCTCAAATAGGAACTCCCATGCAAAAACTGACCAATAAAGAAGAGGAAATCATGAAAATTCTTTGGCAGCTTGAAAAGGCTTTTGTCAAAGAAATCAGGGCAGAACTAAAAGGTGACAAGCCTCACTACAATACCCTATCCACGATTGTAAGAAATCTCGAAGACAAGAAATATGTTGGTCACGAAGCTTTCGGAAATACGCATCGGTACTACCCTTTGATTTCAAAGGATGCCTATCGAAAGAAATTTATCAACTCAAGCATAGTGGATTATTTCGACAATTCGTACAAGAACCTGGTATCCTCTTTTGCCAAGGAAGAGAAAATATCAATCAAAGAACTTAAGGAAATTATTAACCTTATTGAAAACAAAAAGTAGATGGAACCTTTTCTTCTATACCTTTTAAAGTCGGGTTCAGTTTTAGCACTGTTCTTAATTTCCTATCAGCTTTTTTTAAAGAAAGAAACCTTCTTTGTTAGCAATAGGGTCTTTTTAGCAATCGGATTGGTCGCTTCTTTCGCAGTACCTTTTATCACCTTTACCAAAACAATTTTTGTTGAACCAAAGCCATTTGCTGAAAGTGGTTTCCACCCTTCTGAAATTGTTTTCGTAACCACCGAAGCGACTCAACCTTTTAATTGGTCAGGACTTTTGGCATTTATATATGCTATTGGGATTGTTGCTTTCAGTTTTCGTCTTTTACTCCAGCTGCGTTCACTTCAAAAGATAAAAAAGAACGCAGATGTCATAAAACAGGACAATCTAACTCATATAAAAACAGAAAAAGAGATTTCTCCCTTCTCCTTTTTCAAGTACATTTTCTATAATCCGCAGTTGTTCAAAAAGAGTGATTTAAATATCATTTTAAATCATGAGAAGGTTCATGCTACCCAATTACATTCATTAGACATTCTACTTTCTGAAATCGTTTTGATTTTGCAGTGGTTTAACCCTGTAATTTGGTTGTATCGAAAATCTATAAAAGAAAATTTAGAATATCTAGCGGATGCATACACCTGTGTAGATCAAGAAGGCAAAAAACATTACCAATATCTTTTATTACAAAAGGTGGTCGGAGCAAATAATGTAACCATTGCCAATCCATTTTTTAATTCACTCATCAAAAAACGAATAGTCATGTTAAATCAAAATCAATCAAAAAAGGTAAATTTTTTAAAGTTATTCATTGTTCTCCCATTTGTAATAGCCTTTTTATTGGCCTTCAATGTTCGTGAAGAAGTCAAGTTTCCTGAATCGGTCGATTTGCCTCCCACAAACAAAACAGAGTTGGTGGATTTTCAGAGTCCTTTAAACCAAAAGGATATCAAGCGGATATCTGCGCGCTTCGGCTTAGGGCAAAACAAACTTGACAAGGATAAATTCCACAACGGAATCGACCTTGTGGCTGAAACTGGAACTAAGGTCCTAGCCAGTAATTCGGGAATTGTCAAAGTTTCTTCCGAGACTCCATCCAATGGAAACTATATTATTATTGAACATAAAGCAGGTTATAGCACGAAATACATGCACCTGAAGGACAGGAATGTCAAAAGTGGTGAACAAGTTGAAATGGGCGCCATTATAGGTCATGTAGGCAATACTGGAAAATCTACTGGACCTCATTTACATTTTGAAATCTTAAAATCTGGAAAGGCAATCAACCCAGCAAGCATGATTCCATTCAGAACAGGTAATAAGCAAGTAAAGATTAGTGCCGATACCGAAAAAAAGATAGAAATCCGAATAGACAA
The DNA here is from genome assembly GCA_947500435.1 of uncultured Flavobacteriaceae bacterium. Classification (GTDB taxonomy): domain Bacteria; phylum Bacteroidota; class Bacteroidia; order Flavobacteriales; family Flavobacteriaceae; genus Maribacter_C. Next base: position 413,997 of record CANMRV010000004.1, on the reverse strand, counting down.
AGACACCTCGAATGAAGAGCTTAAAAAAATTAAAAAAGACCTCTCAGAAAAAGGTTTTGATTTTTCATATACCGCCGTTCATAATGAAAATAACGAAATTATTAGCCTGTCGATAGACGTAAAATCCGAAAAATCCAAAAACCAACAAATGAGTGGTGCTTCGACCTTTTATAATGATGGGGATCCTATTAATCCAGTTACCCTGATAATGGACAACGAGAACACCATGATCTTTATGGGTGATAAGAATGCAGAAGTTATACATGAAGACGAAGATCATTCAGTCTGGGTACATAATGGCAGTACAAAAATTAAAACGGTTAATATATCAGAAGAGAATGGGAAGAAAACCATACGTGTGAATGGCAAAAAGGTAAGTGAAGAGGAGTATGACCAATTAAATGAAGGGGATTCAGACGGTCATCTTATTAAAATCAAAAAATCTAAAAAAGGTGAAAATAATAGTGTAATGATAATCAAAAGCTCCGATGATAATGAGGAGGACGGTATCGAGTGGATTGAAGATGATGGGAATTCGTTTTTCTTTCTTCACGGTGAGGATGATAGTGACCCTATCTTTTATATAGACGGAAAACAGGCTACAAAAGAAGAATTTAAAGCACTTTCAAAAGACGAAATTGAGAAAATTGAAGTCTCCAAGGGAAAGAGTGCTTTAAAAAAATATGGCAAAAAAGCTAAGGACGGTGTTGTGGAGATCACTACCAAAAAGAACTAAAAAGACACTCTTTCCTCATCAAACTAGGGATGCAAAAACCGACTTTTAAAAAGTCGGTTTTTTTATTTCCCGGAATGGAATCATCAAAAAGTAGCCTTTTTAGGCCCAAAACTCCCTTGCTAATCCAAAAAGTATTAAAAACACCCCTACAATTATTCAACTCTATAATAATTTAAGTAATATATACTTACAATTTATAACTAAGCTCAAGAGCAAAATTGAAAAATTATAATATATCTCGTTATTTTGATTTCAATAGTGTATTCACTTGTATTGATTTTGATCGAAATAGTTGCAAGTGAACATTTTTTAAATATATCTTATTTGGATAATCGATTATGTGCAACTATTTATTAACCCTAAAAACCCCTTGTTATGATTACACTAGCTAAAGTTTTATTGTTCCTGTTGTTATCCTTGATCACGATAATAAGTTAAGTAGAATCATATAGGCCTATATAAATGAAGGACCGCCATATGGCGGTCTTTTCAATTCGTTTGACCATTCACACTTTTATGTTAACCCCCTAATACAAAACATTATGATACTATATATTGGAATTTTAACTGCCCTAATAGGCGCAATCATATTAATACTTAAACCTATTTTCAAAACCAATGAGATTTTGACCAAATTCACCATTAAGCGGAGTTTGCAGCTTGTGGTCTCGGGAATCGCATTAAGCATAATCTCAGGTGCGTTCTTTTACGCCGAACCAGGTACCGCTTATGCGGTTCAATATCCCTGGGGAGGTCAAAAAGCGGTTTTTCGCCAAGGTATCAACACTAAAATGTGGGGAAGATTGATTCCCTTACAATTTGAGTTACCCATTAAATACGTCATTCCGAATTCGGAAGGTGATCTTGGAGATCAAAGTGAATACGCCAATGTTGATGCGGCAAAGTATTGGGCATTTAGCGATGCGGTAAAAGCTAGAATCGCTACTTCTGTGGTGATAAGTATAAATACTGACGATAAGGATCAATTCTTATCCGTGGCCGATCGTAATAAGACGGAACAAAATATGATTCGCTCCAGGGTTATTCCAAATATTGACCAGTCCATAAAAAACACCTGTAAATTGATGGATGCTCAAGATTATATCTCCGGACAAGCATCGGATTTTGATAGGTACTTTAAGGACCAACTAGAAAACGGTATGTATGTACTTGAAGAATATGCAGATAATCAAACCCGTGAAATAATCGGAGATAGTAGTACTGTGCGAACGATTGTCAATAAGGAGACGAAGCATAAAAGGTTTCGTATTCAAATAAGAAATGGTGAACCCGTTCGTGAGAAAGGAAACTCATTAAAAGCTTACGGGCTAACCGTAATACAGGCCGTGGTAACTGAAATTGATTGGGAACAAACTTTTGATAAGCGCCTACAATTACAAAAAGAAGAGGTGGCACAAACCCAATTAGAGAAACAACAAGCCGAGCGTGAGTTTTATAGAGCCCAGAAGGAAAAAGCCCGTGGTGAGGCCGATAAAGCTACCGAAAGGGCACGATTAGAAAAGGAACAAATACAAAAGACAATTGCTGCGGAAACCGAGGCTAAAGTTGCTGAATTCAATTTAGTCAAAGAGAAGAAGCAATTTGAAGTGGAGAAGTTCAAGGCTTTGAGCAAAAAAGTAGCTGCAGACGCCGAGTCCTATCAGAATGCAAAACTGGTAAGTGCAGGACTTACACCCCAAGAAAGAGCAGAGTGGGAATACAAGACTTCTGTTGGCGTGGCGAGAGAGCTAAAGGAATTAAGTCTTCCTGAAATATTCATTGAAGGAGGAAGTTCCAAAAGCAATGATAACAACCTACTACAGTCTCTTATTGGAGCAGATTTGGCCAAAAAGATGATGGAATCCAATGGTCAAAAATAGTATTCGTTTTCTATCTGAAAAATGCGGTCGTTGACCGCATTTTTTATTTTGTATTTTTGAAAAAACCAACTAAATGAAAAAGTCTTTCTATAAATTTTTAGCAAAGGTGAACAAGTTGCTTCTACCCTCTTATACCAAAAAGAGATTGGATTTAGCAAAAGCTTCCAAATTTCAGTTAGCAATAATTGGCTGGCGCTACTTTGTTACTACAAAGGCGCTGGACTAATAATGTAAAAGGGACTCCACCTTATACCCCTTCAGTTTTTCCTTTCCATTTAAAAAGTCCAGTTCAATCAAGAAATTGCATTGCACGATTTCACCACCCATTTTTTCAACTAGCTTACATACCGCATTAGCAGTGCCACCGGTTGCCAAAACATCATCGTGTATCAAAACACGCTCTCCATGTTCGATAGCATCCTCGTGTACCTCTAAAACATCCTCACCATACTCTAGCGTATAAACTTCACTAATCGTTTTGTAGGGTAGCTTACCTGCTTTACGTACAGGTATAAAACCAGCATCAAGCTTTGAAGCCAGAATTGGAGCAAAGAAAAAACCTCTACTTTCCATTCCTACTACTTTATCGATTTTTTGATTTCCAACCAGTTCAAATAAGGCATTCGCAGCTTCATTTAAAGCAGAGGCATCTTTTAAAAGGGGTGTAATATCTTTAAAAACAATCCCCTCTTTGGGAAAATCTTTGATATCGCGTATGTAGCTATTAAAATCCATTTCTTTTGTTCAGAGTTATTTTGCGTTAAAAGTAAAAAGAAATATATTTGCAGCCCCTTTTAGGGGACATCAAGGCCTCGTGGCGCAACTGAATAGCGCATCTGATTACGGCTCAGAAGGTTACAGGTTTGAATCCTGTCGAGGTCACTTGCAAATAAAGGAGTTAACAATGTTTTAGTTGTTACTCCTTTTTTCATTTGCCCATTATTTGCCCATTATTTGCGTTTCTTTTTATTTGGTACTCCTTGGATTTACCTATTAGTGCTATCTGCTTCTCAATTGTCCTTCTATAGATTTGAATTGGAGTATAATTCAAAATTGAGTCATAATATTCATCTTCTTCATCTAAGTTCTTAAAATCAATACTATCCATAGGTGTTTTAGCATAGTCCCTGTTCTGTTCGTTAAGAAGAACCATCCAAGCTTCTTGCAACTGAGAGGATTTACGAATTCCTCTTTTCAAGTAAATTCCTTTTCTTCTAGTAACTCTAAAATCTTCAAATGTTATTGGCCTGTTTTGCTCATCAATTATAATATCACTAAACTTTTCTTTGTACGGCAGATTCCTATTTTCTAAAATAACATTATTCGAAGTGTAGGAGCCTACACCACGGGGGAGGCCTTCAGAGTCGTTTAAATCACATCCGAACAAAACAAAATTTTCAAATCCTACGTTTGTAAAGTTTGAATTACTAAGATTACATGCTGAAAAGCCCCAAACTGAATTTTCTTGTTTTTTTATCATTCCAGCAAATTTAGAATTTGACATATCTAGGTTTGAGAATGTCAAATCATCAACTATAACGTCATTGAAATCCACATTTAAAAACAATTGATTTGGTCCATTAAAACTACACCCACTTAGGTTTGCGCCGCTTAAATCAATCCTCTCACTCTCATCAGGTATAGTTCTCATTACCCTCAAATAATTAACTACAGCTCTTTGTCTTCTTGAAGATGTTTCAGTTTCTGATAAAAAAATATTTTCATATTTAGCAATATCTCCAGCAGCCAATTGTCTTCTCAAAAATTCATTCTGCTCCTTCATGATATAATTTTGCCAGACCAGTGCTCCCAAGGTCAAGAAGGCAAGACTACCGCCCGTAAATGCGATTACAGCTGGTGAAAAGAAAAAACGCCAAACAATAGCCTTTTTAGCAGACCGTTGTTTAGATTCGTCATCCGGCCATTTCTCTTTACGGTCTATGTAGTTGCTAATTAGCTTTATCGGCCTATGCTCCTGTTCTATAAGCTCTTTTTCAATTCTATCCAGTTGGTCTTGCATGATTATGAAATTGACTATTTCACCTAAATTAAATAAAAGAGACTAAACCACTAAAAGAAAGGGCGGTATTTCGCCTCAGCCAATCTTTGAATTAATGGTATTTCTAGTCGCCAGTTTCTTTGGGATTTGAGCAATCTTAGCAAATTCAATTTTATTTGTTGAACTTAGAAAAATTTCTAACAAAAGAGCGAAATGGAGAGTGACCCAATGATTCTAGTATTGTTTTCCGTTATGGGTACTTTGTTCGCTGCCATAGGTATTTACTTCATGGCGAAATTCAATAAGATAGCTAAAGAAGGAACTAGAACAAAAGCTAAAATAATTGATTTCGAAACTGAGATAAGCGATGATACGGATGGGTATGAGACTACATACTACTATCCCATTATTGAATTTACAGATAGAAAGGGTAATAACGTAAGGCAAAAGGTGGACTTTGGGTCAACTTCAAAAATCAGCGCCAAAACGATTGATATTTTCTACTTATTGGAAGACGGGAAATATAACGTAGTTGTAAATACCACTTTATTCCGGTATTTTTTGCCTTGGGGCTTTTTCACAGTTGGAGCTTTTTGTGTTCTTTTATCCTTTCTAAGATACCTTGGAATAAACCCTTTGGACTGGATAAATTTAAAATGACCCTAGGTAAACAAAGTTATTGTTCATACCCAAAAGACTCCTTGGTAATTGGGAATAATTGAATCAAAAAAGCCTTCAAAGGAGGGAACAACATTTCAAATGCTTCTTGTTTTCCCTTTGGTATGTCATCTTTATCTATACTCAATAAATAAAGAATTTGCCCAGGGACTTCTAGAACTTTACAAATTTCTTTTAACGTATTCGGATGTGGTATCCGAGCATTCGATTCTATTTGAGAAAGATAGGAAGGAGAAATAGAGCACGCTTTAGCGAATTCTTTTTGTTTAAAACCCGCTCTATTTCTTAAATCTTTAATGATTCTACCTATTTCCATATCTATAAATACCCCTCCCCTCCACCTTTTAAGAAAATTTCCAATAACATTTGAGCTATTCTTGTACCAAATTCCAAAAGGTAAGGACTGTTTACATTGCCACTAGTTTCCTCGGCTTCAGTTAGGAGAGCGGCTCTGTATTTTATTAAAACCTGTTTGATTTCTACAAGTTTTAATCTCTCCTCCGAAGTAAACGACCATTCTTTCTTTAAAAGAATATCGTTAACTACTTTAATCAGTTCGTCAACATTTTCTTTTTGTTCCATTTCAAAAGGGATTTTACTTAATACTTGTCAAATCTCCTTTTATGTTTATTTACCATTGCCGATATCAACTTGAACAAGTAATTAATTTAACGACAATGGCTTCAATTTCGATATTTCATTCAAAATATCACAGCGATGAAAGGCTGCCCGTAACAAATCTTTGTTTAATCTCATAGAGAATTATCCCCGATACGGAGGGGTGGTTAATAAAAAGAGAAAGCTACATTTTCTGAAACTAATTTCATTAACGTTACAAACTTTCTACTTCGGAAAAATTATTTCCAATAAATGAATTTTACATAAAATATTTAATTAAAGGTTAATAAATAATTAAAAGGGAAAGCAACCAAATTAAGGGCACTTTCCACTAAACGAGTATCCCGCTAGTTTACAATATTCAGAGTAAACTATGCGTTCAGCAGAGCAATAATCGAAAGCAAAACTGCTCCTAGCTGATTTGTAAAACCCAATGTCGTGAAATGGAATGTCAAAGAACTGATGTAAAGATACATATTCTTTCACAAATAGCAAACTTTATTCTAAAAAAATGGTTATTTGTTTAACAATCGAAGTTAATCGTCTTGTTGTTCGACCCCTAATTTACCGACATACTTATTCATCCTTTCGCCATGAATAAATTCATGTTTTCCTATAATGGTATCCTTCACAACATCTAATTCAAGCTCAATATAGAATTTGTGTACTGCATAAAGGACGAATTTGCAATCAATACTTTTGAAATGGGTAATAAATTGCCCATTATCCCAAAGCTCGTCCCATTGAGCTTCATTAGATAGGGTTAAGTATTCGTACAGAGTCATCTACTGGATTTTTAAAGTGATTCCCTTATAGGATTCCGTCAGCATGTCACATTTATAAAAATTCTGCACCCGTTCATTGTAAAGAATTTTTATGGCATATCAATGTAAAAACTAGTTATTCACTGTTTCGGATAAGCAGTACTGAATTCTCTTCAGTTACTTCAGCCGGTCTTGTGCCATCAAAATTTAGTGCCAAAATCATAGAATTGTCGTCTTTAATTTCAATTATACCTAATAGTCGTCCGACTTCACCGCTACTAAAGTTATTTATGACGATATCTAATTTTATTGGAACTGTACTATTTTCTAAAATGTACCTAGAACTTCCACGTTGACCATTTAGATCAAAATCTTTCCCCCCAAACTCCCTTCCTTTATGCTTAAAACTAACATAACCTTCGGAATCGAAGGTCATTCCACCTAGTTCGTTATCATCCTCAGCCAACCACTTTCCAACATAAAACATGTCCTTTTCTTCTGAGGTCTCAACAAGAATATTAGAATCATCTTTTGGAACTTCATTTGAACCTGTTACTTTGATTATTTGGACACTATTTTCTGGGATATGCAAAGTTGTTTTGAAATCAGGGAACATTGGAGCGGTGTCTTTAGAATTTAATTTATCGGCTTCAACAAACGACCACATAGTTCCATCGTCTGAAAAGCCGAAATAGTAACTATGTGATACATAAGTTTTACCTTCTCTTTCTAACGTAAGAATCTTTGGAACCATCGCATGATAGCCAAAATCTTGTTTTTCAAAAATTATCGAGTCGATAACTTGTACACTGATTATCTTAATATCCTTTTTCTCAAATTCTTGATATAATTTGGAAGCATGTTCAAAAAACAATTTTTTACCCCCTAAATATGAAACCACATTCGCAGGAGTATATTCAAGCATAGTATTTAAATCCCCATCGATTGCGGCCTTAGTTGCCAATCTAGCCTGAGCCAAAATATTACCTTTAATTTCCACCTGGGTAAATCCAAGATTGCAGATAATAATTGAAGTGGTTACAAAAAGAAGAATTTTGATTCTCATACATTTTTTTGAACAACTCTCTTCTCTTTGGGCGTAATGAGAAAGTGCTAAATAATCGTTAAGTGTCATATCTAATTTATAAATTATCCGAACAATCCTTGTTGAGGTTTCCCTTCATAATTTATACTTATTTCGGGATAGTGTACTGGGGTTGAAATATCAGGCCTATTCGAATCTACTTTTGTAGAATACAAATCTCGACTAATGGGTTGGGCGATAATAACCTCATCTGCCATATCATTCTCTATGATGCGCTCTAAATCCGTTCTTTCAGCCGAACCGTCTAACCAGTCCTTTATTTGTTCATCATGTAATATTACTGGCCTCCTCTTTTTGGTATGGTGTATCTTCTCGAAAAGAGGTGTTGCAGGTTTGGTAATTACGGCAAATGTAGCTTGACCATCATTTGTGAAGCTATAAATACCCGCCAAATTTACGATTTGCTTATCCCTCCGTTCAAAGTAGAACGGTATTGAAAACGGGTTTTTTACATCTAAAACCCTGTACGGTTCAAAAAAACCAGTAACCGGAACCACGCATCTTCTATTCAGAGCACTTTCCTTAAAATGACTTGAAGTGAACATTTTTTCACTAGTTGCATTAAGCCCAGATCCAAAACCTATAGTTTCCTTGTAGTAATCCTCGATTTCGGAGCCTGATTTCCAAGAGGGAACAAACCCCCACATTAGCGGCGTGATAAATTTTGGGTTTTCTTGAGGTACAATCCACATTAGCGGATGTAGCGATTGTTTCGTTCCACCGTTTACAATTTGTTTTGCAAAACCATTGATATGATATCTCGTCAAATCTTCTTCAAGAAGGTATTCTGGAAGCTTGGCAACGGCACCGTAATGCTCTTCCAATTTTTTCGCTTTGGCATCCATTGCCGCAGAATAACACATGTCGGTTTGGTTTAATCGATTCTAAATTAATGAAACTGTGTTAAAGTTAAAAGCCGAACGATTCTGTTTGGTGTAATTCCATAATTTTGGAGTATGTCCGAATATTATAACATTCATGATGGAATAATATCCCTATGGATTAAGCAGGCTGTTTATTTCGATGGGAATTTCAAAGTATCCAATTCTGGAAGTGATTACCTTTCTGTGTCCAAGGGAAAATCCATGCTATACAAGCATGGACATTTAAAACGATATATTAAAGAACCTGAACAATTAGAAAAGATACTTCATGCGTTAGTCGAAAGATACCTGAATTTTCAGCACAATGAATATTACTACTATTACTCTCGCGGTGAGTGGAGACGTTTTGAGAAAAAGGACTGAATTCCTGTTCCATATTGTAGATACTGCTGGGAGCTTTCAGAGGAGGGATTAGCCATGCATAAATGTTCAATGGCGAAATCAACAGGAGATTCGACAAGATTATTTTACCAATGCATTTAATCCGGAGCGACAGAACTAAGTTGTTGCGCCAATTCCAACCAAAACTCCTTCCTGGCATTTACAGAAGCTTTAGAAAAGGTTATTCTTATACTATGCACGTTGTGGTAATACGCATCCTCTACGCATATTAAACCATTACTTCCACTTTCCTCTACAGTCGGAGGATGATAGTCATAGAAGCACTTGCTGTCTTGATAATTATCTCTCCCATTAAATCTATTTATAAAATAGGGAATAGTTTCCCTGAATAACTTTAATTCTATCTCACCGTAATATGCAATCTCCAAATAGTCATCCTGAACAGGTAGACCGCCTCCAAGTTTTGAGTAAATAGTTTGTATCAAGGGGTTTTTATTTATTTTTTCCATGATTGGAACCAGTACCTCGGGCATCCTCCAAAATTCATTATCAGATACCTTAACCTCGTCAATTGATTTGAGATAATGTTCTTTCAGTGTTTTGTTCAAATACATGGGCTATTTTTCATTAAAAACTGCTGTAAAAGTAAGGGATTAAGTTCTTAAATTTAAGGAATGTAATTTTCGAAAAGTTAACTAACAAAATACGCTATGGAGGAGGATTTTAAAGATGAATATCGAAGTATTGAAGAAGAGTTCAAGAAGATTTCCAAAGTTCTTTGGGATGAAAGATTATTAAAACACCCAGCACATTACCCCTTGATGAATGCCGCAAATAGGATTACGGATATTCTTCGTGCAGCAAAAATAGCAGATGAAGATTTTGTTACGTGGGCTGATTGGACAGTTCGATATTTGGACATTTACATGGCAGACTTGCCAGGTGAACTGTACCATGACTACGACAAAAAAAACAAGCGTTACGTGGGTAAATGGCTAACACAACATAATAAACTTAAAGGATGGATTTCTGAGTTCAGAACGAAGTTTAAGGCGAAAATCCAATAACAAATTATTATGATTTTAATTTTACTTATTGGTTTTGTATTGTTTGGGTTGTTTGGATGGTTCCTCTTCACCTGGCTATTTGACCTCATTACAGGCTACAAGAAAGGTGATAATGGATTCGAGGACAAATATACCTACATTGACAAATCAGTCCATTACCACCAGCATCTGACAATTATCAAAGAGCCCGGGGCGGTTGAAGAAACAAGAAGCATACATGCAAGCGATTCTAGATAATGCCAATCCTAATTATGGTTTCAATTAATCTAACGTCAAATGTTAAGTAAAATAACGTCAAAATTCACAATAGAAGACTTCCAGACAACAATAAATGGGGCCTTAAAGTCTTCTAAGGAGGAGCCCCTCATTATCTCAGGAATAATCAAACTATGGCATTCCGGGGGTGCTACTAAACTAATCAAGGTTGAGAATAACAGAATCCTTTTCGTGTCTACTTTTAGGGTTTTAAAATCCAAAATTGGAAGTAAAAAAGTTGAGGTTGCGATAAGTGCAAACCTTGATAATGAAAATAATTATGTGGAATTCACGTATCAAGCATACAATATCAAGAAGTTTCCGAATTGGTTGGAAAAACTATTGAAGACAAACAAAATAAGGGAAATATCGATTCCACTTCCTGAGAAATTATTGTTTTTGAAAGAGGAAAACAGCTTCTTTGAATTGGATATTCAAATGGAAGGTGACAACTCATTATCTGTGGATATAGTTCTCCCTTTGGATGCTGATAAATTTAGTGACTTAAGATAGAATTCAAAGAATGGCGCTTTTCACCAATCATCTTCAGCATAGTCCTTAAGATATTGTTTTAGGCTTTCAGCCAGCAATTCAAGATTGCTTTCCACCGAATTCAAGGTTTTTTTCATCATGTCCAATGATTTGTCTACATCTTTTTGGGTGATTTTTTGTTTCTGCAACTGCTTTATCATTTGAGACCTCAGCTTGGAATCTTCAATATTTTGAAGGGCAATTGAAGCTAACTCCTTATAATTCTCAATAGTGGCTCCACCAAAATACAAAACAGGGGTTTCTAATTTATTTCCTCCAGCAGTAACACTTTGAAATAAATCATAAGCCTTAAATCTGTATCTGCCCTCTTTGAACGCTATATCAATTGTGAACCTAAAAGACACAGGTACGCTATATTTACCTGAAATAACATTATCCTTAAATACCCCTTTCCCAATTACGTTTTGCTCATTAGACAGTCTAATAACTTCCTTGGAATCGACAAAAGTAGTCGCAAACCATTTTTCAGTAGCCTCTTTCAATTTCTGTTTGGAAATAGAAATGGTATCTATTTTCTGATAAGATAACTTGTATGTGGTAGAGTCCACTTTTAATTGTGCATTTAATATTGAGCACATTAGGCAAAAAAAGAAAACTAGTCTACGCATAATATTAAGTGATCGGTTATCGGCAATGATTTATTATTCGTTTCTATTGTGATTCCAGAATCTTTTTCTTCTCTGCTTCGTATTCTTCTTGACTAAGAATCCCATCATCTAAAAGCTTCTTGATTTTTGCAAGCTTGTCGTATTTATCAGATTCCTGAACAACGGCAGAAACATCTTCTTTACATGGTTTAACTTCACAGCTTTCAATTGCCTTTTCAATGTTAATAGTGTAATTGGTTAAGTTCCCTCCTCCAACGGTAAAATAAACACCCTTATATCTTTTGTAATCGTATTTCTTGATTTTCTTTATCGTTACAATTAACCCGGCATTCCCTGCTCCCAACCTATTGTTCTCAGCATTTGAGGAAACAGCCCATCCTCCAATATTAACATAAACAAATTTTCCATTAGTGTCGGAGCCACGATTCAATTCGAATTCTTCTCCAACTTTATACGTTATTCCGTTTGCAGCAGTGTATTCTTCAAGTTTTTGAGTTTTTTGAGCAGTTGCGCATAACCCACATAGTAAGAGTAGTAAAAAAAGCTTTTTCATTTTAATTAGTTAATTGGTTAGAGGTGTAATATCGTAATTTAATATTACATACAATTACAGAAAAAAACAATATGATTAGATGATTTTTACTTAGTTAGGTGTAAGTTGTCGTATGAATTACCGTACGGAAATTGCTAATGATAGTAATCTATTCAAACTAATCCTTAGATATATTGAGATTATTTACTTGAATATATTTATTGCCCACAGTTGAAGGCTTGTTTAAAGCCCTTGAACAATTATAAGGGTTGGCTGCTCAATATCCCGTAACCTGTTTTTTTGATGCCAGTTTTTCAAATTCTGCAATCTTCAATAACTCTTTTATATTTTTCATCTAAATTTAATTATACTAATCCACCCATGATATTCTTTTTGCGAATCCAAATCTGGATTGGCTAAAATCAAGCCTATGATACTACAATAAGAGACGGGTTTAGATGCTCTTCAATCTCCTTTAGTAATCCTTGGGGTAGGGTTAGAATGTCTTCCTGTGATATTTTCAGGTTGTTGACTTGAACATAATTGTTTGTAACCATTCCCTTGGTTTTTGGATCTATCAAATGAACGAAAGACCTCAACGCTACAGGGTTTCTATCCTCTACGCCAAATTTGTAAAGATTTTTAATAGCATTTGACTTCAACATTCTTAATTGTTGCATGTCGTCACCGCCTGCCCCCTTTTCTTTTTCATCGTTGAGGTGTTTGTGTACGGTCGTTCTTGATAAACCTGTTTCTCTTGCAACATAAGTTACTGTAGGCATATCCCGATATTTCAGGATTGCATCATTGATACAGTTGAATATTTTTTTATGATTGGTTTGATAGGTGAAATTACATTTACCCTCATGCTCGACCATCTGCTGTTCGTTACCATACTTCTCTATTCCGTAGAGTATGTTTTCCATAGCAACATACTTCATTTTGTTATAAATTCCTTTGTTATAGGGCACTCCAGAACGAACAATGTCCTTTGCTTCTTCCAAACCAGACTTCAATATCGGTAGTATGGTTTTGCTCCAAAACTCCTCACCATGATCCTTTACAAGTACGTCTATCTGTTCCCTGTTAATAACATCTGTTAACTTTAGTTCACTTTTTGAAACCTCAGTTTTCTCCTTTTTTACTGCCATAATCTTAATAGTTTACTTCTTGAATTTCTTTTTTTAATGTTCTTAATCTCTCCAAATAAGGCAATGCACTTCTGGATGTTGGTCGAGCTTCAACAAATGCGAAATGCGTCCGCAGCATTAACGGAACATCTAGTATTTTAACCCCCGGAGTTAGTTGGACAGCTCCAGAAGGAAGCACCGCACCATCGAAGAAACTTTTAAGCCCTTGCGATTTATTGGCTAGGTTTATTTCTAACGTTTTTATCGAGTGGGAAAACTCAACCTTTTCATTTTTCAACTCCTTTGCCGCCAATTGATTCATTTTGCTCTTATTTTTGTTTGCGGTTGTCACTACTGTAACTGGGTGACGGTAAGGTGACGACCTATATTTTAGTATAACTTACTTAAAATCAATTGGTTAAACTGCTTGGTGACGGTGGTGACGGTAAAATCTTTATGTATTTTTTTATTTACAAAACTTTTTTTCTCTCTCCTATACTTTGTATTACTATCTCTAAAAAAAAAGTAATTTTTTTGTGCGCGTAACTTATATTTTACTGTAACTACTGTAACCAACAGCTTTAGCCCTCTATAAAACCAATACATTCACTCTTTTTTTTTACTGTCACCCTACTGTAACTGGGTGACGGTGGTGACAACCTATTTACCATAAATCAACTATTTCACCTTCCCCATTTCAATTATTTAGGGATTCGCCTATCCATTTTCTATATTTTTTATGGTACTTGAAATTTGAATTGTGTTTTTTCAAATGAGCATCAACCAATATTTTCACATTATTCTTACTAAAGAATCCTTCATGCCTTAATGGATTGTCATATTGTTGGTATTCATTTAAGAAATCCGACACGGTGAAACCTCCTTCTTTCTCTTTGACAATTTTTAGTAGCCTTTCAAATTCTTCTTTAACAGCGTCGTTACTAAAATAGGCGCGGTAATTGTCGTCGGTCTTATCATAGGCAATTCGTTGCAATCCTTCATCCAAGTAGAGACCAACACAGTAAAAAACGAAGCTGTAAAATCTGTTCCATTCTTCATCATCCCAATCATCAAAAAGTGTACGACCGAAAACAGTTCTTGGTGTACGCTCCAGATTGAAAAAGTCAGTAAACTTGTATTCTATAAATCGTCTATTTGTAGAAGTATCTTCTGCACTATATCGAACTGCCCAATTTGTAGTTATGACAAATTTCGGAGCTTGCTTAAATGGTATGCTCTGGGCTACCGTTCCTTTTCTTTCGCAGTTAATATCCCCGACAATATTCGTATAAAGATTATCGTATTTAAAAGCCGCGATAACATCGTCAATTATGTACACTCGCTTGCTCTTGTCGAGGTCTGCAAAATTATGAGTGTAGGACGGGTCAAACTCGCTACCACCTTTTAACATGGTCGATTGAACATAACCAACGGCTTTAGTTAGTATCGTTTTCCCTCTCCCACCGTTGCGCCCTAAATCGTTTGCTCCTTCGTCGCTTAATATAATTGCAGGGCTAAACGCCTGATCTTTGTAGCCGTGGCATAGGTAGCCAAACATAGTGCAAAAGCTTGACAAGGTTATACTATCCTCTTCGGTTAAATCTTCATTTCGAATATCCTTACCAGTACAAGCCATCGTTAAAAAAGCCGCAAATTCACTAGGCTCCTCGTTTAACTTAAATTCATGCGCTTGGGTTTGATGAGGTGGAAAAAAACCATCTACTTCGGAATAATGCGAAACTTCTATATCATTGGTGGATGCACTATATTTATGAAAGCCATTTTTAAATGACAAACCAAAACTATCTTTTGGGTCGGTATAGTATTTTAATGGCTTGGAATCAAGCAATAAATACCCTCCCTCGATGGTGCTTTTAATGTCTCTAGCAATCCTGTTTTCTATTTCATCACCTAATAATTCATTGATGTTTGCCTTTAAAAACCCTACGGTTTCAGTGCGGTGATTAAATGGTTTTACTACATTGTTTGTGTCTTGAAAAATTATGACTTTATCGTTCCCCTCTTCCGTTACCCTGATATGATTTTCTTGCTTAAAAAATTTCGCATATTCTGTTGCACTAGTTGTTAGTTTTCCCTCTTCATCATAATTGTAGAAATTCTGAGTATCATTTATAACAGCAGGTTTTGCACAATGCTTGACAGCGAACTTGATTTGTTCTATCTGCATTTGATACCCTTGGTCATTGTCTGAAGCTTTTACAAATACCCCATCATGCAACCGAACATAATTTTCGATATTATTAGCATCTACAAAAGCCGCAATTGCTTTTTCTTCATAGACCACTAAGTCGCGAAACATTCGACCTTGATTTAAAAATCGTTCTTCGGTAATTACTTCGCTTGTCCGACCGTTGTAAATTGGTTTTAGCTGCTCCCTTACTTTTTCAATATCCGCGCTAGGTACGTTTGTGTGCATATTTAAAAGCGTATTGAAAGTGACTTTATCTATTTGCTCGTAAACATCTTTAGAACGATTTTTAATACCGAGTTCGTTATCAATAAAAGTGGGGTAAGCTCTAACAATATCATATTCCTTTATCGCAAAAGGTAACTCACCTCGCAGCACACTTGGCGTTTTGCTTATGGGGCTGTATTCTCGATTGTCTTTAATGGATACGGCAAAGTAATCGTCGTGGTGTGCGCTGTAGACACCTTCCAATTTGAGCATCATAAAAAGCACATACGATTGATAAGATGCATAATTAAACGGGTTATATCCTTCAGGGTCTTTGTCAAATTTAGCGTAGTACGAATGCAGTTTTTTAACATCGTGCTTAAAGTACTTTTCGTTTAGTTCTTTGCCTTCTCGATAAGCTTGTACGTATTTATAGTAGTCATTGTTGCGCAAAGGCTTTCTTGACATGAAGTTTAAAAACTTTATCATAACCTCATCAAAATCGGTTCTGTTGTCGATTGATTTATCAACTGCATTACGATAAGTAAAATCCCCTCTTTGACTTTTTAAGGCGCTCTTTATTCTTAGTCTAAATTCATCTTTCCATTGGGTAACGATAAGATGTGAAGTGTCTTTTTTAGGTGGTGGCGCAATAGTTTCGGCTTCCGTAGATACCGCAATATTTTGTATATTTGCCATGTTATAAAATATTATTGGCCGCTGTTTCCTTTTCCACGGGTAGCGGCTTTTTTAATTCAAATTCTTTTGCGAAGTCGTTGTAGAACTGCCCGAAAGTCTTAGCTACTAGATATAAACCTCCCGCAGCTTCAAACTTCTTTTGATACGCCTTTTGTGCCGGACTTTGCTTGTCCCTGCCAATCTTTATTTCAATTGCTAAGGGTCTGCCGTTGAAAACTCCATGCACATCAGCAGTACCATTTGTACCCGTTCCTTTTATCCATTTTCCAGCCTTTAGCTGCACTTTATTATCAAATATATTGGTGTAGGCTGTAGGTTGGAGATAACGTCCTTGGTTGCCTGTGCGTTCTGCCATGCCTCCGCTGAGGTTGATAAAGAGTATAACCGCTTTAGTAAGCCCATTTGAAGTTCTAAACTTCAGGTCTGGCGCGAAACGAGCTTTCTCAGGAACATTCGGGTATTTTCTTCTTTGCTCATCAAGGATAAGAGTTTCCAAGATGGCAATCGCTTCTTTTTCTGTCACCATGACTAAAAGAGACTTAACTGGTCATTAGAAGGGAACTTCTCTGGGTCGGTAGTTAGAAACCAAGCTTGAAAACCTGTAACAGGACACTTGCTTTTCTTTACCTCGGCTAGTTGTCCATTTTCTTCGTAACGCCTCTTGTATCGACATGTATTTTTCTGCTTTATATTCAATGCTTCACATACCATTGATGCAGTTGCAACTGAGTGTTTTAATGCTTGGTAAAAAATCCATTCATCAGTATACTTCTTATGAAGTTCTTCAAATGACAAACCAATATTCTTGAGTAGATTCTCTCTAATTGGCTTTAAAACGTTTTCCCTATTTTTGCCTTGCAAAATATTTAAAGGGTTGTTCGGTGTTTGTCCCATCGTACAACTCTTTTTATTGTTTAGAAAGTAAGTTATCCGTCTCGTCTTGGATTTCTGTTTCCGACTTAGCGTTTCCGGATTTTATCCAGTTCAAAAGTTCCGATTTAAAGAAATAAAGCCGTCCATTCTTCTTATGGCAAGGAACAAGCCCCTTTCGTGATTTCTTGTACAAACTATCTTTACCCTCTTTTAAGTAAGTACACGCTTCATCTATTTCAATGGGTTGTTCAATTTCTTGTTTCTGAAAATCTGGAGTTGAAAATCTTTCCATGAAGATGTCGAACTTTTTAGTAAGATCAACTAACATTCCTGGGGTCTGTTCTAAAGTGGGTGTTTCCATCTATTTACCATGTTTTATGATTAAATGGTAAATATTGGCACTTCTAAAGCGCAAAACGTGCGTAATAAATGAGTGTTTGCGGGGAGTGTATTTTTTTGGCTTTTAGTAGAATGGATCGGTCAAGTCCGAATAACTATCAAGTCTTTTGGTTTGTTTTTTTAGTGAAGACACCTCCCCATCAATTTTAGGAAATATAGCCTTAAGAAGATTAAAAAGACTATCAGGACGGGTTCCCGTTCCTAAATCATCAAACAACTTTACAAAAGTATAAACTAAATGGGTTTGGTTAATATTTGCATTTTCAATAGGTTTTACATCTTTTGGAATCTCATAGTTTTTTGCAAAATAAAATGTCAATGGGTCTACAAGCTTATCAAAATCGGTTGCTTCGCATAATATAGACCTATGATTTCTTGGATTTTTATGCAACATAAAACCAAAAGCCTCTCTAATTTTTTGTGAGATATTAATTTTTTCTTCACTCTCACTTGAAAAATTGTTTTTTTCCAGTTCTGATTTATCAATGATTAATCCAATCATTCTTTCGGTATTTGTTATGCTAGACTCGATATAACGGATATCCGTGGAATGAAGTACTGGATGGGAAAACCTACCTTGAGTAAACTGATTAGGGTATAATTGATAATCCTTAATATCTAGCTTTTCAATTAATTCGACAATTTCGTCGGTAGGCTTATTTTTCTCTCGCCTCATTCTAACTAGGTGAAACAACTCTTCCTTCCTTTTATTAAGCTGATTTTGTCTATTTGCATTAAATTGATGAATAACATTCCTTAAACCACCTAAGAAGAGAGTTGGTGCCATTGGCTCCTCTAGGTTCTGTTGTAGATATCGAGTATGAAAGTAACTGGCTAGGTTTCGTAACGAATTTTCATTATTAATACCTTCGAAGACTATACCTAAATAATCAACTCTACCTCGCCAAATATCTTTAAAGGATCCTTCCGCTGGAATCAATGTTGGTTTTTTGGAAGGGTCGAATTGAAATATTAAATTCTCTAAAAGGTCATCGTAGTAACTAACACCAGAAATACGGCTTTTATCTTTTGGAAAATATTTTCTAAATCCAATTATAAGTTTATTTAATGTTCTATAAGGGATTGTACTATTCAATTCATAATATGAGCCCAATTTGTCCTCTACTTGAGCGAAAACAGAATAAAAGACATTCCCCAAACTATCTGCATCCTGATATTTAATACCGTTTCTAAGCTGTATTGCAATAGTTCCCCAATCCGTTTTTAAAGGAAAAAAAATATAAGGCTCAAAACCATCTTCTTTATTTCCATTGGAATCAATTTCGTTAGACAATTTAACATTCGCATACATTTTTAATGTCTTGAATCTATTAAGGAATTCCAAATGTTCGCCTATTGGCTCTTTTTCAAAACCAAATCTGGCCAATATCTCAAAATTTCTGTTTTCATTTACAAAGTCATTTACAACTTCATCCCTTAAAGGCTGAATTGAGATCCTCCTAACAATAGAAAGCCAATTGATAGCAAAGTCCTTCGAATAGTTGTAATCATTTTTGGGATCCTGATTTGAAAAGATATATTTATCAAATCTCCCCAATTCTTGCTTAAGTTCATGAAGTATTTTAAATGTATCAGTTTCTTTGATACTATTTCCGTAATACTTTGAATTTAGCTGCTTAGTTGACCATAATCTAAAAAACTCGGTTTCTAATTTTTGAACCTTATCATCAAAGTCTGAAAAGCTTATGAAATCTGCAGCAGTATCATTTGCAAAATGCTCTGGAAGATTTTCATAACCCTCAAGTAGTCCATTGTCTATTTCTTTTTGAGTAAGTTTATCCGCTATAAATCTTTTGAACAAAGGGATTTTCTTGGACGCCAATGTCTCTTTGAGCAGCGCGCTCTTTATTTCATCGTTGTTCTCTATTATATTAAAATAATTGTTGGGTAAAATATCAATTGATAATAACTCACTTGCAAACTCCTGTTCAGCCTGTTCTTCCTTAAAGCCCATTTTCAAAAATCCATTAGTTTTTCCATTAATTCGTTTTTTGTTCCCTCTTCAAAACCATCAAAATAATGTTGAGTTGTTGAAATATCGGAGTGGTTCAAAGCCTCCGAAACGAACTCGATACTCGCGCCCATGTTCACCATATTTGAGGAAAAGCTGTGTCTTGCCCAATATGTAGAAAACCCTTTCGGAAAATCAAACTCTTTGGCGATATGTTTTAATTGTTGGTTGGTAGCTCTTATCCAGTTGTTCACCTTTCTATAAATTATCTCTGGACTATCACCATCTTCCAAGATTGGGAACACAAAGGATTTTTCGCCCCGATAGTCGGTCTTGTACCTGTCCAAAATACGATGTGATACATTGTTGAGCTTGAAGGAAATCTTTTTCTTGTTGGTGCGCTTTTTGATTTTGGTCTTTTCCCTATAGTATGATATTTGTCCATTTTCAATGTTCTCGAACCTCAGCATTGCAATATCCTTAAAATTCATACCATTACATGAATAACTAAAAAACCAATAGTCCCTCGCCCTCTCCTGTAGGTAGGGCAATTTTGCATGATAAAGCAAGCTCACTTGCTCTCTTATAAGTGTCTTCTTAACCTTCTTTTCCTCTGGTATCTCATACTTTTTTCTGCCGAAGGGGTAGTATCTTTTGTCCAAGTCATTGTCCCCAATAGCATTATTGAATATAACTCTTAGGGTTCTTGTATAAATTGCTACCGTGGTAACGCTTCTCCCTTTATCATCAATCATGTAACTTTCGTAATCTTCAAGCCATTTAGGAGTAACCTCCATAAAGGACAATGTTTCCTTATTACCTTTCGTACGCTGATTCTCAAATTTTAATAAGGAGACCATAGCGGAGTTGTAACTTTCGGCAGCACCAATCCTACCCTTTTTTCGAAAACCGTGAATGGTTTTGTTAAAATGATAAATAACACTTGTCTTATCCGAAGCTTTTCTGAACAACTTCTGAGCGAATAAATCGAAGTCCAGGAAATCCATACTCTCAGCTGCATCCTCTGCACGATCGTATAAGTACTGAAGCCTTTGGTAATTCTCTTTATTCTTTCCTTTAAGCTTATGAGGTTTCACATCGCTTTCCCATGAGCTATCGTAATCGGATTCCATCATACTCATCCCTGTAGTGAAGCGCTTTGCCTTTTTCAATTGATTAGACCATAGACGCACTTTAACGGGGTATTCGTTATTATTGAGCTTCCTACGTTTGTCCAATACGATTGAAATTTTATAGTCCATCAGAAATGTAAAATTTGATTTGCCCACAATTTACCCACATTTGCCCACAACAAAAACTAATATGAACTAAAATTACCCACATCTTATGAACAGTATACCAACAGTTTAAGCTTGTTTTTCTAGCTTCAACCAAATAAAACTATAATTCAATTAATGTATTCTTATGATTACGGCTCAGAAGGTTACAGGTTTGAATCCTGTCGAGGTCACAACATTTAAGAAACCACACTCCTTTTCAGAGTGTGGTTTTATTTTTTAAGTGAATATTGAAAGGTATAGACTTTCATAAAGGAGTATGAAAAATAGAATTAGTAACGCCTTTCCTATGTTGCGTGGTTTCTTAATTGCAACTTTGGGCTCATTTAGAATATGTAATCTGTCGAAGTCACTTAAAACAGAAAATCTATTTCTAAATTCCGCTCAACCTGTTTCACAAAAAATATCATGGAATTTTTTTTTAAGAGGCTATACACTAAATTTAAATAATGAAAACATTATATTTCTATACTCTAATTCTTGCCATATTTCTAGCTTGTAGCCCAAGTAACGATGTACAAATTGCTCAAATTGATGACCCAACCCCATCTAGCGATAATGTAAATACCAGCTCACAGTCCAACGATGTTCATGGAAACCCGGATACCGCAAGTATTAATATTCTTTTCGTGGGTAACAGTCTTACATATTCCAATGATCTTCCAAAATTGGTTTATGAATTTGCCAAAACCAAAGATGTAGAAATTAGTACTAAGATGATCGCAAAGCCTAATTATGCTATCATTGATCATCTCGACAACGGAAGTCAAGTTATAACGGAAATCAATTCGAAAAAATACGATTACGTGGTAATACAGCAAGGACCGTCATCACAAAGCGAAGGGAGAAAATTATTGTTTGAAGGGGGAAAACGTTTTAGTGAAATTTGTAAAAAAAATGATGCTGAACTTGTATTCTTTATGGTTTGGCCTTCAAGAGCCTATTACCATACTTTTGATGGAGTAATAAAAAACCATACTGAAGCGGCACTTGAATATGAAGCAATTCTAAGTCCCGTAGGCAAACAATGGAAAGATTATTTTGATAATACTGGTGACTTCTCTTATTACGGACCTGACCAGTTTCATCCATCTCTTGAGGGGAGTAACGCAGCCGCAATGATTATATTCGATACACTATTAAAAACTTTGCAAAAACCCGAGTAAAATTCTGAAGTATATAGAGTAATTCTTAAACCGTTAACTAAGGTAGGATACCACTTTGCCTTATCTGGTTCCTCAAATTCATTAACTCAGGGAAATCATACATCATCCGCATTTTTTGTTCAGCTACAGAATCCCCTTGACCAACATCCGAATGAACCACAAAACCTGCAAAAACCTCGGCAATATCTTCTCTCGGACTTGTGGCAGCATATTCTGAAATGAAACGATCACTATACTTTGCGTAGAAAGAAGATTTGGCACCTGGTGTATTTTCAAGACCGTTAAATTCCTCAGAAATATCCGCCCAAAAACGATTGTAAAATGTGCTTATATAGGAGTTTGCTTTCGCACAACCTTTATTGATGTAGTAGTTTGTACAATTGTTTGGAATAATACCTGGTGTGAGTTGCTCATTATTTAATGTCAAAATATGCCCGAACTCATGAATGATAGTAAAAACAAGATCATCATCAAAGTCGAAACCCTTCTCGTAAGCATAGTCGATGGCGATTGCGAATTGCCATTTTGATAAATTATTGATGGTTGGGTCAACATAACCTGATGTTTTTGTTTTAGCACCATGATATATCAAAAACTGACTCATCTTTGAGCGATATTCCGGTGGGATTATCTTTTATACCAACTCCCAAAGTTCTTGGTGTTTGTTTATATCATTCTGAAATTCAAGTAATTCCCCTTCGACTTCATAATCTTGAATCTTAATGATATCTTCACCTTCGACTTGGTACAGTGTGATTTTATCTTCCTGATTTAATATTTCGGTTTCACTTGAATCATCGGAAGACTCGGAATTATTTTCATCCTCAATTGGCAATTGGGGAGGTTCATAATAATCATAAGAATTTAGGGAAAGTACTATGGCGTATAGCATAGCCAAACCAACCAGTTTTCTGGTAGTTTTCATAAGTAGGGTTTTAAAGATTCAGGGCTTACAATATTTAATTGTAAGATTTTACCTACTTATAACGAAGATTAAACTACATTATTTCGAATTCTTCCTTGTTGTTAGGTTACATAAAATACCTAGGGTTCTGGCTTTTCCTATTCGGGAAACAAAACTCCCCCCAATTTCATTATCTTTTCCACTTGAAACTTCATTAATTGACCAAAAAGCCTAAAAATGAAATTTAGCAACAAGCACTTCCTCCTTGCCTTAATAGCAATAGTATTTTCTTTTTTCGGAGCTAACGCACAAGATGCCGTGCAAGCTGATAAATCCTATGTAAAGGAAATCAAGAAACTAAGCTCCAAGAAACAAATCCAAAATGCCTTTGCGGTACTAGATGAAATTGAGGGTCAAACAACAGAGGACTTAATCACGCTTACGGAAATAGAAGCACCCCCATTTAAGGAATCGAAAAGGGCCGTTGCATTTCAAGCGATGCTCGATAAAGCAGGAATTGATAAATCTTGGATAGATGAAGTTGGTAATGTCATCGGACTTAAAAAAGGAACAGAGGGAAATCGCGTAGTAGTGCTTGACGCGCATCTGGATACTGTATTCCCAGAGGGAACAGATGTAACAGTAAAGAAAAAAGGAGACACTTTGTATGCTCCGGGAATAGGAGATGACACAAGGGGTCTAGCAATGTTACTAGCAATTGCAAAAACCATGAAACGGGCTGAGATAAAACCAAAAGCTGACATCTGGTTTGTTGGTTCGGTGGGCGAAGAAGGTTTGGGAGATCTACGTGGAGTAAAACATTTTTTTCGTGAAGGAGCGCCTAAAATAGATTCTTGGGTGGCCATTGATGGTGGTTCGGCTGGTCGGGTAAACAATGCCGGATTGGGTTCTACCCGCTACAAGGCTGTATTCAAAGGAAAAGGCGGACATTCTTGGGGAGCATTCGGCTTAGCAAACCCACATCATGCTTTAGGGTATGCGATTACCCACTTCACCAAAGAAGCTAAAAAATATACGGATGAAGGACCTAAAACAAGTTTTAATATTGGTAGAATAGGTGGCGGAACTTCTGTGAACTCAATTCCCTTTGAATCGTGGATGGAAGTTGATATGCGCTCTGTGGATGCTAACAGACTTATTGAGATAGATGGTATTTTTAAGACATCGATGCATAAGGCATTAGAAGAATACAATGCTTCAGGAATAAGAGAGAAAATAGAACTTGAACTCATCAAGATTGGTGATCGCCCTTCCGGGGAATTACCTGAAACTACTCCTTTGGTACAACGTGCTATGGCGGCTACTGCGTTTTTTGGGGAGACGCCTAGATTGACGCGAGGCTCGACAAACGCAAATATTCCGATTGCTATGGGAATTCCGGCCGTGACTTTGGGACGTGGCGGTAAAGGAGGAGGTGCTCATTCCCTAGGTGAATGGTGGATGAATGCGGATGGAACTAAAGCTATTAAAATGGCTCTTCTTATTACTATGGCCGAAGCGGGATTAGAGAAGTGATTATTCCGTATAAATATCGGTAATCTCCTTTTGGAATTTTTCTCGAATTATACGACGTTTTAACTTGAGTGTCGGTGTTAATTCAGCGTCAGCACCATCTTCATGAAACGGAAGCCAAGGACTGGCAATCAATTTAAATTTCTTGATTTGCTCTACATGACTAAATTCTGGATTGTATTTATTGATAATCTTCTGATATCGCTTTAGCACCTTTTTGTGTTGAATAATTTCTTGCAAGCTTGTCCACGGAATATCTTTTTTCTCGCAATAGCTTTTCAATGCTTCCTCGGCAGGAACAATCAAAGCCGAAACGAATTTTTGCTTATCACCAATTACCATCATCTGCTCTACCAAAAACTCTTCCTTTACCCTATTTTCTATTGGAGCCGGAGCGACATATTTACCTCCAGAAGTCTTTAAAAGTTCTTTCTTTCTATCCGTGATTTTTAAGAATTCACGACCTGTTGGCCCTTTGACTATCTTTCCGATATCACCGGTACAAAACCACCGCCTGCCATCAATTTCACGAAAGACCTGAGCATTCACTTCTGGTTTCTTATAATACCCTTGCATTACATTCGGACCATGAGCCAAAATCTCACCTTCACCTTCCTTATAGTCGCCGCCTTCTTTGTCAATCAATAATTCAACTCCAGGAATAACTGGTCCGACTGAACCCAACAATACACCATCATCTTCTGTGGTGTTTCCGGTCAATGTGGGAGATGTTTCTGTAAGTCCATAACCCTCGCGAATAGGAATACCGGCAGCCCAAAAGACACGCATGATTTTTACAGGACAAGGCGCAGCACCTGTAAAAATGGCTCTAACATTACCTCCTAAGGCTTCCCTCCATTTGCTAAAAATTAATTTATCGGCAATCTTCCATTTCAATTTCTTCCCAAAAGATAACTTCTGATTTAGTTCATAGTCATCGGTAAGACCAAGAGCCCAGAAAAACAACTTTCTTTTTGTTCCATCCAAAGTCAAGCCTTTGTTATAGATAGCTTCATAAATTTTTTCTAAAAGTCGAGGTACAGTACTGAATGTAACTGGTTTTACAGCGGCCAAATCACCATCAGGTCCACTGAGATTATCAGTACCTGCAAAATAAACTTTGGTACTTCTATAAACATATACCATTGAAACCGCTCTTTCAAAAATGTGACATAGCGGTAAAAAACTTAGGACATTCTCTCCCGATTCAGCGGTTAAAAGGTTCGAAGTGTTGTTGACAATATGCATTATATTCCCATGGGTCAACATGACCCCTTTTGGATTTCCCGTAGTACCTGAGGTGTAAATTATGGTCGCCAAGTCGTCCCCTTTTACCTCAGATTTTATTTTTTCAACCTCAGCTTTATGCTCAGTGCTAAACATATCGTTCCAGCAAGGCTTTCCCTCTTGCTTATCAAAAGTATAGATGCTAGTAAGTGTAGCAACATTCCGTTGAGTAGCAGTAAGTTTAGCATACAAATCCCCACCACCGCAAAAGGCAGCTTTAACCTCAGCTTCGTTCAATATATACTCATACTCCCCAACACTAATCGTTGGGTATAAGGGAATGCTTACCGCACCAATCATCTGCATCGCAAAATCCATGATTACCCATTCTGGCCGGTTCTTATAGACCACCATCGCTACATTATCACCAGGTTTTATTCCCAGAGCTAACATACCTGAAGCAGCTTGTTCTGCAGCATCTACAATTTCCTGTGAGCTATAGCTTTTCCAGTCGCCAGAAGCATCTCGGCTACTAAGGGATTTTTCTAAGGGATGGTTTTCGAGTTGGTAATACAGCAGGTCAAAAAGTCTGGTCATTGGTATGGTATTTTGATTAGGCATTTAATGTACAAAAAATACAAGAGGTTTCTAAAAGGATACCAAGTATATTCAGACTCACTCGAACATTAAACTCAAAAACTCGGCTGCACAAGCCGGTTTTTCGGAACCTTCGATTTCAACAGTGCAGTTCCAGGTGATTTTTAATCCCGTGTCTCCGTAGTCTTCTATTTTTGAGATTCCTCCTACCAATCGAAGTCGACTGTCTACCAAAACCGGACTCGGAAAACGAACCTTATTCAAACCATAGTTAACGCCCATTTGAGCAGACTTTACTTGAATTAGTTCTTCCAGCATTTTGGAAATTAAGGATACAGACATAAATCCGTGGGCAACGGGTTTTTTGAAGGGGGAGTATTTTTTTGCCTTTTCAACATCTACATGTATCCATTGAAAGTCTCCAGTGGCCTTTGCGAAGTCGTTAATCATTTCTTGCGTGATTGTCATCCAATCGCCATCTGGAAGTTGCTTCCCTTCCAGTTCACGAAATGCATCAAAGTTTTCTAGTGTTAGCTTTGCCATAATTTTATCTTGAAGTTCCTCCGTCAATAGTTAAACATATTCCTGAAACAAAACGCGCCTCATCGGAGGCCAGATACAAATATCCATAAGCGATATCAATAGGTTGCGCTACAGTTCTTAATGGAATACTGGCCTCAATAGCTGCAAAATGTTCTTTAGGGATTTTATCTACCATATCGGTCATGGTAAAACCGGGAGCAATAGCATTAGCCGTAATGCCGTGCTTACCCAATTCCATAGTCCATGTTTTTGACATGGCAATGACCCCTGCTTTGGTAGCCGCATAGTTGGTCTGTCCAAAATTACCACGCAATCCTACGTTGGATGCAGCGCTAACGATTCGACCGTATTTGTTTGCCTTCATATAAGGAGCTGCAGCTTGGGTGCATAAAAACACACCTTTTAGGTTTACATCGATAACAGCATCCCATTCATCTTCGCTCATTTTTTCTAAGGTCCTATCCCGAGTAATTCCCGCATTATTAATCAGGATATCCAATTTGCCATGTTTATCGTTTACCTCAGCGAAGAGTTTTTCAATGGCGGATTTATCCGTTACAGAAACCGAATGAAATTCCGCTTTTCCTCCACTCGAATTAATTCCATCAGCGACCTCTTGACCTTGTGGCAATAGGTCTACAATAATTACCGTTGCGCCTTCTTTGGCGAATAATTCAGATATAGCCTGACCGATTCCTCTGGAACCTCCTGTTACTACTGCTATTTTGTTTTTTAGTCTCATAATTTTTAGTTATTTCAAATCATATGTTCCTAGGTTCTCGACTCCGCTCGAAGTGACAGTTTAGATGCATTAACATTTTTGTCTCTTGTTTCCTGTCTTCCGTCTTCCGTCTTCCGTCTTCCGTCTTCCGTCTTCCGTCTTCCGTCTCCTAACAAACTAAACTTTCACAATCAATTTCCCCTTTACCTTTCTATTGGTCATTTCTTCCAATGCTTTGGATGTGTCCGCTAAATCATAAATCGCGTGAATATGTGGCTTTAATTTTCCTTCGGCATGCCATTTCATCAAAGTCATTGTATTTTCCATATTCGCTTTGGGATTCTTCATCGCAAAGGCTCCCCAAAAAACACCAACAATGGATGCTTCTTTTAATAAGGGAAGATTCAATGGAATTTTTGGAATATCGCCTGCTGCAAATCCCACAACCAAAAACCTACCGTTGCGTCCAACACCTCTTAAGGCGGCCTCGGAATAGGCTCCTCCAACGGGGTCGTAGACAACATCAACACCTTTCCCATCGGTCAATTCCTTTATGGTGGATTTTAAATCCTGAGTGGCATAGTTGATTGTTGCATCAGCTCCGTACTCTTTGCATAAATCCAACTTATCATCAGTGGAGGCCGCTGCAATTACTTTAGCGCCCATCAGCTTTCCAAGTTCCACGGCTGCCAGCCCTACTCCACCTGAAGCACCTAATACCAACAAGGTTTCTCCTTCAGCCAGACGACCTCTGTCTTTCAAAGCATGATAGGAAGTTCCATACGCCATTAGAAAAGAAGCTGCGGTTGGAAAATCCATTTGTGGCGGCTTTGGAAAACAGGCATTTGAAGGCACCAAAACTTCTTCAGCCAGTGCACCGTGAGGTACAAAACCAAAAACTTCTTGTCCCACTTTTAAATGAGATACGCCTTCTCCTACTTCTTTGACAATTCCCGCTACATCACTACCTGGAGTAAAAGGTAAATCTGGCTTAAACTGATACAATCCTTGAATGATAAGGGTATCAGGAAAGTTGAGTCCGCAGGCTTTTACTTCTACTAGGACTTCTTTTGCCTTCGGTTTTAAGTTCTCCACTTCCTCAAATACTAGAGATGATGGCGGACCATATGCTTTACATCGTATTGCTTTCATGCTTTTTAAAATTCAAATACAAACGTCAAACTCAAATACAAATTCAATTTCCAGACTTGCCTTTTTGTATTTGATTTTTGTATTTGCGCTTGTGTTTATTTTCTACGTTTATTCTTAAAATAGGATTTGTCCGCTATATAAATCAATTTCTTTACCTCACAAAATACGACAGACCCGTCTTTATTGGTAAGTTGTGTCGTCTTTATTATTTCAGTTTCTTGGTCCTGAGCTACTTTCTGTTTGATATCGACTATCTCATTTTCAGTATAACTGAAATCTGCAAAAAGGTGTTCTTTCGCAGGCCGTTTAAAATATATTTCCGCAGATTTATCCCAAACTACATAATTTGAATCCAAAAGATTCATGAGCTGCACCATCGGAATTGGATCTACAGCAGAAAACATACTCCCACCAAAAATTGAATTAACATAGTTTTTGTTCTTGTAACTTATTGGCAATTTAATCTGAATTTTCAACAAGTCCTCTGAAACACTTACAATCCTCCCAGTACTCCTTCGATACATAGGTGATAGATTGAATCCGTATTTAAAAAGCTTTGGCTTTCCAATAAACTTTGAACCGACTTCTCCTATTTTTTGGTAAATGGACATCGTTTTTACAGCTTTTCTCCTTCTTTTAAGGTTCTAAATCAACATTGGCGTTCCTCAGTTCTCGACTCCGCTCGAAGTGACAGTAGTTAATTAAAACTTTGTACTTTTTACTTTGTACCTCGTATTTTCTTAATCTTCTATAATTTTCAAAACCAATTTTCCTTTTTTATCGCCTGTGAACAGTCTATTATAGGTTTCAGGAAAGTTCTCAATGCCTTCATAAACATCTTCACGGCTTTTCAACTTTCCTTGCGCCATCCAGCCTCCTAAAATTTTGGCGCCTTCGGCATATCTATCGGCATAATCAAAAACTACCATACCTGTCATACTAGCTCTATTAACCAACAATGATAGGTAGTTGCTTGGACCTCTCATTTTTGTCTTGTTATTATATTGAGAAATCGCACCGCAAATCACTATTCGTGCATGCATCCGTAAGCGACCTAAAGCTGCATCAAGTATTTCGCCACCAACGTTATCGAAATAGATATCTAATCCCTTAGGACACTCTTGCTTAAGTCGTTCTTTTACATCCTCGTTTTTGTAATCGATACAGGCGTCAAACCCTAATTCATCCACTACATATTTACATTTCTCAGCGCCTCCAGCAATACCAACAACTCTACACCCTTTAATCTTTGCGACTTGCCCAACAATACTACCTACAGCACCAGCAGCTCCAGAAACTAAAACTACATCACCTTCTTTAACCTTGCCTACTTCTGTAATTCCGAAATAAGCGGTCATACCAGGCATACCCAATGTTCCGATATACATGGGCAAAGGTGCCAATTTGGGGTCTACTTTGTAATAGCCTTTTCCTGCCGTCGCGATATAATGCTGTACCCCAGCATAACCTGCAACGTAATCACCAACCTCAAATTCCGGATGATTATTGGCCTTAATTACCTGTCCAACAGAACCTGCACGCATTACCGAGCCAATTTCCATAGGGGCGATATAGGATTTTCCTTCATTCATCCAACCACGCATAGCGGGGTCCAATGACACATAATGTTGTTGAATTAGTACTTCCCCTTCTTTGATTTCAGGAATCGGGTTCGTTTCTATTGACCATGTAGAAGCGTCTGCTTCTCCCTCGGGTCTCTTTACAAATAATAGTTGTTTGTTCATGTAAGTGTTACTTTATTGTCATTCCGGCGTAGGCCTGAATCTGTTTAATATTAGTTCTATTTTTTTCTAACCTTCTGTCAGTTCGAGCGGAGTCGAGAACGAGCTTAAAGGTGAATAGGCATCTCGACTCCGCTCGATGTGACAGAGGAGTTATTTTTTCTTACTAGAAAAACTCTCCACATAGGCTTTCATCTTCGCTCGTATTTCAGGTTTCCACCATAACTCGGAGGCTTCCTTTAGAGAGTTTTCAGCTTCTAAATCCAGCTTATCTAAAAGATGCTTTCTA
Source organism: uncultured Flavobacteriaceae bacterium (assembly GCA_947500435.1). Taxonomy (GTDB): domain Bacteria; phylum Bacteroidota; class Bacteroidia; order Flavobacteriales; family Flavobacteriaceae; genus Maribacter_C. The sequence goes on along the minus strand of CANMRV010000004.1, from coordinate 383,316 downwards.
ATCTTCTGCTTCGTGTTTATTAAAATTTCTTGGTCCGCTTTCATATAATGACGCATTTGCTTTTCAGCACGTTCCAAAACATTTCCTAGCGGAACCAATTCATCAACTAATCCAGCAGCTAGGGCTTCTTTGCCTGAAAGGAGTTTTCCCTCCATAATGTATTTGCTAGCTAAACCATCACCCATCCAAAAGGCATAGACCTCGGTTAGGTTTTGACTAATTTGAATGTTTACGGCAACTTCATTTAAACCAATTACATATTTATCCCCTTCCGCCATATAGCGATTGTCACTGGTAACTGCCAAGACACAACCTCCTGCGGGGGAATGTCCTGTAATTGCTGAAATAAACGGCTTTTTGAACTGTACCAATTCCAGATATAATGCCCCAAAAGAGACAAAGAAATCCTTGATTTGGGCTATGTCATATCCGAAAAGCTCTATCAAATCCAATCCTGCAGAAAAGTAATGGGGTTGCCCTGTGAGAATAACTCCTTTTACCTCTGGATTCCCTTCCAGTTTGTAAAAAATATCCCGAAGGTCTTGTACCATCTCAAAATTGATGGCATTGACCTTGCCACGGTTCATTTGAACTATGGCGTATCCCTCTTTATAAGTAACTTCTAATGTGTTCATATGTTATAAGGATGTACCTCCGTCTAAGGTAATTGTTTGACCCGTAATAAATTTGGAATTATCAGAAGCCAACCAACAAATCGCTTCCGCAATTTCTGATGCCTCTCCGAATCGCTTCATAGGAATGTAGCGTTTCAGTAGATGCTCCATATCCTCTCTAGCGGAAAGCAGCTGGTCCAAAAGTGCTGAATTCGTGTAACCGGGACAAACTGCGTTTATTCGAATGTTCTTATGTCCATATTCCAAAGCGGCGGATTTTGTCATACCTACCACAGCAAATTTACTGGCGCTGTAGGATAGGTTATTTCCCGATGCTTTTAAGCCCGCCAAGGATGCGACATTTACAATATTACCGTGCCCCTGCTTCATCATTTGTTGCAATGCCACTTGCATACAATAGAATACCCCTGTTTGATTTACCGCAATTACATTGTGCCAATCATCATGGGAATGTTCTGCCGTTTTCTTTTGATTGGACCCACCGATTCCGGCATTGTTAACGATTACATCAAGCTTACCATATTCTTTTGTGGTATCTGTGATCAAGCCTTCAACATGGTCAAACTTGGTTACATCGGTTTTGGTCGCGATTGCCTTACCTCCTGCTGCTTTAATTTCGTCGGTTACTTTTTGGGCGTTCTCTAAATTAATATCTGAGGCAACAACGGTTGCTCCGTGTGTTCCAAAAAGTTTTGCGGAGGCTGCGCCTATGCCGCTGCCTGCTCCTGTTATGATGACTACTTTTTCTTTTAGGTTCATTAACTATAGTATTTTATTTTATCCGTTGTGTTCCTAGGTTCTCGACTCCGCTCGAAGTGACAGTATAGAAACTTCGTACTTCCGACTTCCGACTTCGGGCTTTCACTTACAATGAATCAATCTTGAATCTTCCAATGCTTGCGCTCTTAAATGAGCAGGATACCCTTCTGCTTTCACCATTCCTAAAAAATCTGCAATGGTTCGATATTTTACCAACAATACTTTATCCCATAAACTTTCATCTTCTGGGCCGATAAGCATGCTTTGGGGTTTTCCCATATATAAGACTTCCGCATTTGCTTTGGCAAAAAATGGAGTGGCTGCCCTCATATATCCTTTATAAGATTCCGCTCCTGACAATCCAGTTTCGGGAACCTTATCTTTAAACTTTAACAAATTCAACATCACCACCGGAGTATCCATAGGCAATTGTGCAAATGTTTTGAATTGTTCGGGATTGATTTCCAAATAAGACTGTTCTGCCATAGCTCTTAAAATAAGTTGTCAATTTGGTTTTTCTGAATTGCTTGCCACGCTGTATTGCAACACAATTCTGCTGCTTTATTTAGGTAGGCAAATTTTGGGTCACTGGTATGACCGTGCTTGTATCTGTAATAAATCTGCTGGGCGATCACAGCTATTTTAAATAATCCGTATGCATAATAAAAAGTGAGATTGTCAATATTTCGCCCGCTTTTTAGTGCATACTGCTGTACAATTTCCGTTCTTGACGGATTACCTTCCATTACCGTTGGAGACTTTAAACCCTGCTTCATTATATCAGGGTCGGTAGCGGTCGTCCAATAGCCTAAGGAAGTTCCTAAATCCATCAGCGGGTCACCAAGGGTGCACATTTCCCAATCCAAAATAGCTGCGATTTCCTTCCAGGAGTCATCTTTGAAAACCACATTGTCATACTTAAAATCGTTATGGATTAGCGTATGGTCATAGTGCTTGGGTTGATGCTCCTGCATCCAAGCCATTACTTTTTCGGCAGCGGGCACATCATCCGTGGCAGCTGCTAAATATTGCTTACCCCAATTGGTAACCTGACGTTCGACATAGCCTTCTGGGCGACCTAAATCTTCCAATCCGGCAGCTTTGTAATCAATATTATGAAAGGCTACAAAAGTATCGAGCCAGGTATTTGAGATAGTTTTGAATTCCTCGGGAGTTACTTGTCTTTTATGTGCTTCCTTTGCGGTCAAAATCTCACCCTCAACTTTGCTCATGATATACAAAGGAGCACCGATGATTTCTTTGTCCTCGGTATAGGCATATGCCTTGGGAGTTTTATCAAAAACGGAATTCAAGTTATGAATTACCTTGTATTCCCTTCCCATATCATGTCCCCTCTTCGGAGCTGCAAATGGAGGGCGGCGTAAAACGTATTCCTTGTCCTCAATGTTCAAAAGATACGTAAGATTTGAAAATCCATTCGAGAATTGACCTACGGATAGTTTACTGTCAGCATCTGTAATCAAATTATTTTCAAGCAGGAATTTCTTGAGGTTTACCTCATTTAACTCTTCGCCTTCTCGTACTGGTTTTGTGTTCATTTTTTTCGCTTTACGCTATACGCAAATCGCTATGCGCTAATTTCATCGTTGATATTACCATTCGTTTTAATCAAATTTTTCAACTCTAAACTACTGTTACATCGAGCCTTTCGTCTTCCTAAAGACAGGCTAGGTCGAGATGCTTTTTAACCTTTAAGCTCGTTCTCGACTCCGCTCGAACTGACAGAGTGGTTACTTTCAACTTCGTCCCTCGTACTTTGTACTTTGTACTTTGAACTTATTACTTTTCACTTCCCCGAATATCTCTTAATCACATTCTTCCCCAACTGACTCATATGCACCTCATCTGGGCCATCGGCCAATCTCAGCATTCTTCCTGCGGCGAAAAAGTGTGCTAATGGAGTATCGCTACTTACACCTCTGCCTCCCATGATTTGCATTGCTCTGTCTACTACTCGTAAAGTCATATTGGGAGTGACAATTTTAATCATTGCTATCAAATCTTTGGCTTCTTTGTTCCCCATTCTATCCATTTTGTCTGCGGCGGATAAAACCAACAGACGGGTTTGTTCTATTTCACAGGCAGAATTTGCCACATCTTGACGGATGCTGCTATAGGTATCTAAAGTTCTTCCAAAGGGTGTTCGTTGTGTGGTGCGTTCGGACATCAACTCCAAAGAACGTTGTGCCATTCCAATCAGTCGCATACAATGGTGTATTCTACCTGGACCTAATCTACCCTGTGCGATGGCAAAACCTTGGCCTTCTCCTACTAATAGGTTTGCTTTGGGAACACGTACATTATCCAAAATGATTTCGGCATGCCCTTCTGGGGAATCATTATAACCGAAAACAGATAATGGTCTTACGATTTGTAATCCCGGAGTATCCATCGGGACCAAGATCATACTTTGTTGCACATGACGGGGCGCATCGAAATCCGTTTTTCCCATGACGATGGCAATCTTACAATTTGGGTCCATCGCACCTGATGACCACCACTTTGTTCCGTTGATGACGTACTCATCTCCATCCAACTTGATGGAGGTCTCAATATTCGTTGCATCCGAAGAAGCTACATCGGGTTCGGTCATTAAAAAGGCCGAACGGATTTCACCATTCATCAAAGGTTTCAACCATTGTTCTTGTTGCTCGGGTGTCCCGTATTTTGCCAACACTTCCATATTTCCGGTATCGGGAGCACTACAATTAAAGATTTCGGAAGACCACAGAATCCGCCCCATGATTTCTGCGAGAGGCGCATATTCCAAATTGGTCAAACCTGGACTCAAATCGCCATATCCTTTCGGAAGAAAGAGATTCCATAATCCGGCTTCCCTTGCTTTTGCTTTCAAGTCTTCCAGTCCAGGCCACCTTGTCCAGGCATTGGCTGGGTCTCTGTGGAATGCTTCCACCTCCTCTTCTCTCGGACTAACATGTTCTGCAATAAATTGCTTTAGCTTTTCTTGAAGGGCTAGTGATTTTTCTGTGTATTGGAAGTTCATATTATTTTGTTCTTCAAATTAATTTTTTTAGCTCCCCTCCTTTTTCAAGGAGGGGAATGAATCCGCCATTTGGCGGAGAAAGGGGTGGTAAAACCCGAACCTTTATAATTTCACCAAACTCAATTGGCTTGACCCAAAGCGTTCCTAGGTCAACCACCCCGTCCGCCAGCTGGCGGACACCCCTCCTTGGATAAGGAGGGGAACTCTTACTTCAATCTATCCATGTTCCTAAGTTCTCGACTCCGCTCGAACTGACAGTAGGGGTTCATTTACTTCGTACCTCTAATCTCGTCCCTCGTACCTTCAAATCATCCCGAAATCAAATACCCCCCATCTGCTGCATATACTCCTCCTGTCATGTACGAACCTGCATCGGAAGCCAAAAGCATTACTACTCCAGCCATTTCATCGGGCTCTGCCATTCTTCGTAAGGGGACCATTTGGTTGTAACCCGCTATTAATTTTTCATTGGACCAAAGGCTTTCACTAAACTTGGTTTTAATCAATCCGGGGCAAACGGCATTTGCGCGGATACCATATTTACCCCATTCTTTGGCTTGATTCTTTGTCAACATAATCATTGCTGATTTGGTCATACTATACAATCCCAATCGGAAGCCCGGATGAATACCTTCAACAGAAGAAATATTTATAATACTCCCTCCGCCATTTTCTTTCATATGAGGTTGGACCAAGTTTGAAAGTAACCAAGGTGCTTTCACATTTACGTTCATTATCTTATCAAAAACCTCTTCTCCAGAAGTCTCCAAGGGACCATAAAAAGGATTGATAGCTGCATTGTTTACCAAAATATCAATGCGTCCGAATTTCTCCATCGTTTTTGCAACGAGTGCTTCGCGCTGTTCTCCATCTCCGATGTGACATGCGATTCCTACAGCTTCTAAACCTGCTGCGTTGAATTCGGCTGCTACCGCATCTACGGCATCTTGCTTTCGGCTGCTGATAACAAGCTTGGCTCCGTTTTCTGCTAGGCCTTTTGCTATTGATAGTCCAATTCCTTTACTGGAGCCGGTTACGATAGCTACTTTTCCGGTGAGGTCGAATTTTTGTTTTATGTTGTTCATCTTCTTAATTGATGGTGTTGTCTTCTATTATTAGGCTTGTATTTACTATTGTAATCTGTCAGTTCGAGCGGAGTCGAGAACGGGTTTCAAGATGGAATGCATCTCGACTCCGCTCGATGTGACAGTTCGTCTAAAAGTTTGTACTCATTTTTTGTGTTCCTAGGTTCTCGACTCCGCTCGAAGTGACAGTTCAACTAAAAGGGTAATCAATGGCTAAGCAAAAATCTTCTTATCCGTATTCAAAGTCAAGGCTTGCTTATTATCCATCAAAATTTCAGCCAATCCAGTTGTTTTTGGGAGTTCGTATTTGAAATAGAACCCCATGGTATGGATTTTACTTTCGTAGAATTCTGTGCTGTTTTCTGTGCTTCCGGTTACTAGAGCGTTTTGTGCTTCGCGTGCTATGTCTAACCACAACCAGGCCATGACGATGTTGCTAAAGAACTCCATAAAGGGCGTGGCATCTGCTAAGAAGCGTTGGTAATCGCCTTTCATGGCGAAGCCCATTAGGGATTGTAATACTTCTTGCGTCAATGCCAGTTTTCCGCCTAACTTTTTGGCATAAGGTGCTAAGGATTCATGCGCCATCGCTGCTTTGATGGAACTCTGCATTTCCTCGGATAACAATTGCAAGGCTTTCCCATTATCCATGGTTACTTTTCGGCCTAGTAAATCTTGGGATTGTATTCCCGTTGTGCCTTCGTAAATGGCAAAAATCCGGATGTCCCTTAAATATTGTTGTAAAATATAATCGGAGCAGAATCCATATCCCCCTAAAACCTGGACACCATTATCAACGGCTATCTTGCCCATTTCCGATGGATAGGTTTTTACAACCGGAGTCATAATTTCCAACAGCAATCGGTATTTCTCACGCTCATCGGCATCAGCACTTGCCATGGAAAGGTCATGGTATTTGGCCGTCAATAAAATCAGACTCAAAGAACCTTCGGAAACCGCTTTTTGTAGCAGCAACATACGACGGACATCAGGGTGATTGATGATTAAGGTCTGTTCTTGATTCGCATCTTTCTTGCCCGTGCTTGTCAATTGACGCCCCTGTGGTCTTTCATTGGCATAGTTCAACGAAGCTTGATAAGCCGCCGTGGCAATCGCCGCTGCTCCCCTACCGACTCCGATACGCGCGCCGTTCATCATCAGGAACATATATTTTAACCCTTGATTGGCTTCTCCTACGAGCCAACCTCGGCAGTCTTCTTTGTCTCCGAAAAATAAGTGTGTGGTGCAATACCCCTTCTGGCCCATCTTTTGAAAATCGGCTACGGTGGTCACATCATTGGACTCCAAACCACTATCTGTAGGTCTGTTTTTAGGCACCACGAATAAGGAGATACCTTTTGTACCTGCAGGTGCGCCTTTGATTCGCGCCAAGACCAAGTGTATGATGTTTTCGGCACCTTGATAGTCGCCTCCGGAAATAAATATTTTTTGTCCGTGAATTTTATAATGGTCTCCATCGGGCGTGGCCGACGTCACAATATCGGATAAGGAACTACCCGCCTGCGGTTCGGTCAAACACATGGTACCGCCCCATTGCCCCGTCAACATATTCGGCACATAGGTATCGTTCAATGCTTCATTGGCAAAATGTGTAATCAGTTCTGCCGCACCCACTGTCAAACCGATATAGCCCGGCATATGGTTATTGGCAGCATCTTGTATAAATGCAGAGGAATGGGCGACCATGGCTGGCAATTGCATACCGCCATTTTCATAGGGGAAAGAGCCAGCAATAAGCCCCATTTCGCCACCGGCCTTCATATATTTAGTCACTTGCGGATGCACCACAATCTCCCCATCTTTAAAATGGGCCGGCTTTTCATCCATCTCTTTGAAGTAGGGAAACAATTCTTTATCGGAAAAGTCTTTTACCGAATTCAATAATAGATCTACCGATTCTTTATCATAGTCTGCATAGCGCTCTTGGTCCAATACTTCTTGTACGCCCTGTACCTTGTATAATAGGAATTTAAGCGTTTCGATATCTACATACTGATTTGCCATAGTTTTGATTTTTTAAGGAGCTTCAAGGTACTAGAAATTTTATCGAAACTCATTAAACTGGTTTAATAAAGCGTTCTATAAGTTGGGGTTAGCGTTTTGGATTCAGTTCTTGCAAAATAGTTGGTTTTTACATCTATTCCTTCAATTTTTTGATGTGATAATGATGTATATTACAGTTCTACTAATAAATTCCACTAAATTAATGGAATACAAGAATTACGCTGAATATATGAAATGCATGGAGTTAATAAAGGCAAGGATTGCTATTATTGACCAAATTAATAACAAACAATTCACGAGTAACTCTTTAATTATTGACAATGAAATTCTCTCATTACAATACAGGATTATTTTCGAACTAATTGCATTATCATCTCTTTGTAGTCATAAAGAATCATATGAGCAAGTGCGAAAGTCATTTAATAAAGAATGGAGAGCCTCAAAAATAATTAAAACGGTAGAGTCTATTAACCCTGAATTTTTTCCAGTGCCTTACTCCGACGAAAGAGGCCCTAAAGGGATTAAAATAAATGATATTCAGAAAGACGCACTTACAAAATCAGAGTTAATCAAATTTCATGGGATAAGTGGCAATTATTTACACCAAAAAAATCCCTATGATATTGATGAGCAAATAAACCCCTTTGTTGGAAATAAAGTACGAAACAAAATTGCCCATTTACTTAGTCAACATAGGGTTTGGCTCTATCACGAATCAAAAATGATTTTAGTTTTAATGAATACTATTCCTACCGGAAAAATCACGATTCAACCATTGGGCCTAATTGAGCAAGAAAAGGGAACTTATATTGGACATAAAATAAAGTAGTTTAATAAAACCTTTAAATAATTGTAGGTGCAGTTTAAGCAGAAAGGTTTGTGTATTTTTATGAAGTCCTTAAAAAATTTTTGATTTTACTCTAGTCAGAAAAATAAATAAAAACAAAAAAATTCACCATGTGCTTGGTGGAAAGAAAGCGCTAGTTTTCTCTTGTACTGTTATCAATCGTTAGGGCGAATTTGTGGTTAACATTATCGAAAAACAGCTTGACTTTCTCAAGAAAAAACCATAACTTCTTAACCATCAGTTCTTTACTTAAGGCTATCACTTCAAAGCTTAGTTTATGAACAAGCCTTAAGTAAAGAACTGATGGTTGTAAAACACAGAAGACACAAGAAAAGAAGCTTTGGCTTCTTTTCTTGTGTCTTCTAAGGTTTAATACATATTACAGTTATTAAAGAGTATTATTCTTTCAATAAATACAGCAGTTATTTTGTCACAATTATTTACTATATTTGTGACAGATTTTAAAACTAAAAATGGCTGTATCGGTTGAAAATAAAGTAAAAAAGGCAATTACTAATTATAAAACGGGAAAAATATTTTTCCCGTCTAACTTCTCTAAATTTGGAACTTCTACAGCAGTAAGACAAGCTTTAAATAGATTAGAAGACGATAAATTTCTTTTAAGATTAGCTCACGGAATTTATCTGTATCCAAAAAGACATCCGAAATTTGGAATTCTATACCCAAGTATTGAAGAAATCGCCATAGCTATTGCTAAAAGAGACAAAGCTAGAATAATTCCCACGGGAATACATGCTCTAAATAAATTGGGTTTATCTACACAAGTTCCAATGAATGTAGTCTACCTAACAGATGGATCTTCAAGGTCAATAAAAGTTAATAAAGGAAGTATGAAGTTCAAAAAAGCTTCACCAAAACTACTTTCTGTAAAAAGCGATAAAATCATACTTATAATACAAGCATTAAAAGAATTAGGGCAAGAAAATATAGAATCAAAAGTCAAAGAACGCATAAAACAGATATTATTGACCATCGATAAAGATGTCATAATACATGATATGAAACTTGCACCTCAATGGATAGCTGACATAATTAAAAAATTAATGGAATGATAGGTAATGGAAGAATGGTTTAAATTATCCGAGGAAGAAAGGAGAATTGTGATAAATCAAGTAAGCACTAAGACTGGATTACTTCCCGTTGCTGTCGAAAAAGATTTATGGGTAATGATTGCTTTGCAAGCAATATTTTCAACAGAAATCGCTAAACATTTAGTATTCAAAGGAGGGACATCTTTAAGTAAGGCTTGGGGAATCATAGAAAGGTTTTCAGAAGATATTGATTTAGCAATAGACAGATCTTTTTTTGGATTCGAAGGAGAGTTAACTAGAACTCAAGTTAAGAACCTTAGAAAAGCATCCTGCAAGTATGTCTCCGAAAAATTCCATATCCTTCTTAAAGAAGCACTTTTAAAAAATGGAGTGAAAGAATTTGAATTAAGTGTTACTGAATTTGAAGAATCTGACACAGATCCATTAGCAATAGAATTAAGATATATATCATTAGTTGAGCAACAAGAATATCTTCAACCCAGAATATTAGTTGAAATTAGTTCAAGGTCACTTATTGAACCGTTTGAAAATAAAGAGTTATCCTCTCTTATAAGTGAAGTTTTTCCGAATGAAAATTTCATAGATCAGCCAATTATTATTCCTACCGTAATTCCAACTAGAACTTTAATTGAAAAGATGTTCTTATTGCATGAAGAATTTCAGAAGCCAAAAGACAGAAAAATCAGAAGTGAAAGATTGACAAGACATCTTTATGACATTTCTAGACTTATGGAAAGAGAGTATTTGGAAGAAGCAATTACTAACAAAGAATTGTATACAACTATTATAGAACATAGAAGTAAATTGACAAGAGTTTCCTGGGTGGATTATAGTACACATATTCACGATACTTTAAACTTTATTCCACCAAAAGAAATAATAGGTGATTACGAAAAAGATTATGAAGCAATGAAAGAAAGTATGTTCTATGGAAAAACTGATTCATTTGAAAATCTAATCAAAAAATTAAAAAAGTTGAATGATAGAATTAATAGTTTAGAATAAAACTATCCTTAACAAGGAAAAAAACAGCAATTTAAGTGCTTGAAACCATCTGCATTTGTACATCTGACCATAAGCTACCTGCTTCTAAATCCAAAAAGCTATAAATGAAAAAAATCCTGCTCACAGGGGCAACGGGTGCTATAGGTTCGGAAGTGCTCAAACAATTACATGCCGCCAATACACTTGATGGCGTCACTGTTTTAGTCCGTGATTCTACTCATACCAAAAGGGTTTTAAAACCCTTAGGTGATAAAATCAGAGTGGTTTACGGTGATATTACGAATCGCGATGATGTTCAAAAGGCGGTGCAACATCAAGATATTGTTATTCACCTTGCGGCAGTGATACCGACCGTCGAAAATGACAATGATGAACTTGTGCATGAGGTAAATGTGAGTGGTACAGAGCATATCGTCAGAAGTATGGAGGCTGAATGCCCAAATGCCTTGCTTTTGTTTAGTTCCTCCATCGCCATTTACGGAGATCGTATCAAAGACCCTGATATTCGCGTTAGTGATCCACCCAAAGGTTTGGAGCATGATACGTATTCCAAAACGAAAGTTGAAGCGGAAACAATAATCAAGTCCAGCAAATTGAATTGGAGCATTTTTCGGCTAACGGCGATTATGGGTGTCGGCAACCATAAGCTATCAAAACTGATGTTTCATATGCCTTTAGAAACGCCCTTCGAAATTGCCACCGTTCGCGATACAGCCAGAGCCTTTGTGAATGCTTTAAATCACGCAGAAGCATTGACTGGAAGGGTTTTTAATTTGGGTGGCGGAGAAGCGTGTCGAATTAGTTACTTCGATTTCTTATCCAAAGCATTTAACGCCTTCGGTTTGGGAAAGGTGAACTTTCCAACCTATGCCTTCGCTACCCAAAATTTCCATTGCGGGCATTTTATGGATGGAGATGAACTTGAAGACATTTTACACTTTCGGTCCGATAATATCGCATCGTATTTTAAACGCTTTGATGCTTCCGTACCAAAGGTTCAACGCTTCTTTACGCGCCCTTTTGCTGGAATTGTCAAATGGTTCTTATTCCAACTTTCCGAACCCTATAAAGCATATAAAAAAGGAGATCAAGAGCAAATTCAATTTTTCTTTGGTACTATTGCGGAATGAATTTGGAAAACTTCACCCTACTGAATTACGTCTGGATTGGAATTGCGGTCATCACATTCGTATCGCTTTTGTTGTTTCGTATTCGCGCTCCCTACGGTCGCCATGCTACCGAAAAATGGGGAAAGATGATTTCCAATCACTGGGGCTGGTTTTGGATGGAACTCCCTGCTTTTCTCCTTTTTCCGATTCTTGTACTTGTTGGTCCCCGAGAAAAAGATTGGTTCACCTGGCTCCTCGTTGCCCTTTGGACCTTCCATTACTTTAACCGAACGCTACTATTCCCCTTTCGATTGCGAACCCGAGGAAAGAAAATGCCCTTGACCATTGTTTTTAGTGCACTGTTCTTTAATGGCATGAATGGTTTTTTAAACGGCTATTACCTGGGCTATTTAGCACCCGAAGATCCAAAGGAAATCACAATCAATATTGTCATTGGTCTTATCCTGTTCTTCGGTGGCACCTATATCAATCGTGGCACCGATTCGCGATTAATCGCACTCCGAAACGGAAAAGAAGGTTACTCCATTCCCCAAGGATGGTTATTCAAATGGATATCTTGTCCCAATCATTTCGGTGAAATCCTAGAATGGATAGGTTTCGCCATCGTCGCCTGGAATTTACCCGCCCTAACTTTCGCGATTTGGACCTTCTGTAATCTAGTCCCAAGAGCCTTGAACCATCACGCTTGGTATCACGAAAATTTTAAGGATTATCCAAAAAAGCGAAAGGCGGTGTTGCCTTGGGTTTGGTAGTTGAAGGTTATACCCTTATAGATTGGAAATACCAGTAAACTGACCCACATCATTGCTGGCAGTAGCATATCTGAATAGATTTAATGGCTTAATCGGAAGGGGCTATGTTCCCTTCTTCTAAAATGTATAACCATGAAATCGTTCAAATATATTTTATTCATCTCGTTGCTTTCCCTAACCTTCTCCTGTAATTCAGATGATGATGAAGTAGGCGACCTCCTCAAAGACGGTCGATTCCCGATTAGTGAACTCGCCGGAACCTGGGAGGCCACCAAAGCTCAATTTAGTGTAGGCGGCGTCTCCGTAGATGTAGTCGAGAACGGCGGAACAGCCCGAATGTCGGTACAATCCAATGGCCGCTTTACCATGACCCTTGATCCCGTAGATCGGAATGCATATACCGTAAGTGGAGAAATGTTCTGGGAGGAATGGCAGCAAACCTTATACTTTGCCATTGTCTGGGATGATTACCCCGGTGATTGGGATACCTATGGCGAAACCTTTGACGGCACGACCCTATCCTTTAATGGCGGCGCCGATACTGGGGAGTACGACTTTGACAATGATGGGGATATGGAATCGTGTTCAATCCATTTTATTCTTGTTCGTTCCTAAGGGTGTATGTCCACCGCTAGTGCTCGTTCGTAAGCATTTTGCTATACCCATAGAAATTACCGAACTGCGTGAAGCAGGTGTTTAAGCACAACTTGACAAATACGCAAAAACCGCTCACATTGTGATGGGAATTTTTTATTTCTAGAAATTTGATTAGTACTGATTTATATCATTAATTCCTTGTAGTTCGATAACTATCTTTCATCCATTAAGCATTGCATATGGAAACAGAAATAAGAAAACAATTGGATGCAAAGGAGACTTTCAAAAAATGTGGGGCCTGTTCTCACACCTTTGCCCGTATATTGAATCATCATTTTGGTCACTCCTTGGAGCTAGAGGAGTTAGCGCTTAATTCATTGGCGGGTGGTATCATGAATCAAGGCCATCAGTGTGGGATGATTTGGGGTGCCGCTTTAGCCGTAGGAGTGGAATCGTATAAACGACATAAGGACAAAGAAAAAGCCATTGCGATTGCAGTGACAGCTACGCAACATCTCATAGCGTCTTTTCAGGATAGGTCACAAACCGTGAACTGTAAAGAGATATTAGGATATAGCATAAGCAACGTTACGGGTATAGTGCGACTGATGTTCAATACCATGATTACGGGTATGGATAAGTCTAAATGCTTCGATCTTGCCGAAGATTGGGCTCCAGAAGCCATTGAATCGGGAGTTGAAGGCTTGAATCAAGAGCAAATAGAACTTACGTGTAAACCAACGAGTTGTGCATCTCAAGTCGTGAAGCGAATGGGAGGCACAGAAGAAGAAATGGTCATGGTAGCAGGATTTGCCGGTGGTCTTGGATTAAGCGGGAATGCTTGTGGCGCTTTAAGTGCCGCCATTTGGATGAAAACACTTCAATGGTGCCGAGAGCATCCTGGAAAAACCCCATCAGTCATCAATAGTAAGCTTGGCAAAAAGGTCCTCGAGGATTTTAAGCTTGCAGCGGACGGAAAGATGCTTTGTAGTGAAATCACAGGTCGCAAGTTCGATACTATCAACGCGCACTCAGAATATATACATGAGGGTGGTTGTGCAAAACTCATTCGTACATTGGCGGAATCATAATTAATTTCGGATACCTATACATTTTTTTCCTGCTAGTACTTGTCTAAGACTAGTAACTACCCCAGCTAGTGCTCGTCTGCGACGAGTACCGTTCTGAGTAAGCAACTTTGGAGCAATTTTTGATGCTTCTACCCCATGAAAAGATGGGTATCTATTACATTGATTTTTCTTCTGCTCGGACAATTCACATACGGCCAGGGCAATCCAATAACTGAATTTGATTTATACGGTTGTTGGGTTTTAGAGCGATACAAAAGGGAAAGCGGACTCAAGAATAGCATATATCTCCTATGCCAAGATGCTGGTAGAGCGCCTGCCGTAAGGAATTCCGCAATTACTTTTCTGTCCGACAACAAATGTGAATTCAAAGCCATAATTCAAGACGCGCTTTGCCCTATAATTTATAAAACAGTAGAAGGAACCTGGACGTATGATAAGAAATCCAGAATTTTAGAGATTTATTACCCTAAGGACTTCAAAAAAGAATTTTGGGACAAGGTTAAAGAAGACTATCCGGATATAGAAATTCCGAATCCCATGTCAAAGGCTAAATTTAGGATTGTACAGCTTTCCGAAAACCAACTGGAAGTAGAAAAACTGTATAGAAAGAAATCTAAAAAGCGTGACTAACCCCGCTGGTGCTCGTCTCCTCATAAACTACTGATGTGGTTTTGGTGGACAAGTGTGATAGGCACCGACCTGAGTAGGCAATTATACTGGCACTTGTTACGACTTCCAGCATTATCAAAAGGTTTTCGTATTTTTATTAAGTCCATAAAATCTTTTGATTTGACACTTAAAAATAAAGACTAAAACACCTCCCTTACCAAAAAGGCACATTCGGGCGGGCAAAAAGAATTCCAATGAAAGACATCTCAGGAATCGATGAAAACGGCAATCCTAAAAATGGCCCCTTTAAGCTATTCTTCAAGAACGGCCTTGTCTCTTGCGAAGGTGAATTCGAAAACGGTAAGAAATCAGGAAAGTGGACGTACTTTCTTAACAATGGCCAGATGCAATCCTCAGGCAGCTACAAGAACGGGGAAATCGTTGGTCAGTGGAAATGGTTCTTCAAGAATGGTGAACCTCGGGGGATAGGTGGCTTCGACGATGAAGGACGGAAGCACGGTGAATGGAAGCGATACCATGCCAATGGCCAACTTTGGGACGAAGGTCATTTCGAACACGGTAAGAAGAAGGGCCCTTGGAAGGTCTATAATGACACTGGCGAGCTCCTAAAGACGCAAACTTTCAAGTAACGGAACAGGTGTCTCCGCTTGTGCCCATATGTGCCAGGTATCATTGAGCAAATAGAATACATATGTTATCTAAACCAACTATAACGGCCTTCTTACCTACCGCTATACCCGAGCAGTCCAAACTATTCTACCTGCATACCCTTGGGTTAAAATTACGGTCTGAAGATGAGTATGCCTTTGTATTTGAAGGTAATGGGGTTCACTTACGTATTACCATTGTAGCCGAACTACGACCTCAGCCGTTTACGGTATTAGGCTTTCGAATAGAAAATATCGACACACAAGTAAAAAGGCTACTGGAAAAAGGAGTGGAATTCGAAAGATATGGCGGTTTGCAGCAAGATGATTTGGGTATTTGGACCTCGCCACGCAAAGCCAAAATTGCCTGGTTTAAAGACCCTGATGGGAATTTAATTTCATTGACGGAATACAAGAATGAATAACATTTGCTAGTACTCTCCCCAATCGCAAAGCAAGGCAGTGCTACCTTGGTTTTGGTGATTGAAGGTTATAAGTTCTTGCTTATTTATTATCTTAGAGCAACAACCTAAAACCTTGGGATATGCCAACAACAACTCCTGAACACGATAGGCGCGTCGCCGAAATGAAATTCTTCTCTGTATATCCGCATTATGTGACCAAAGTCGAGAAGAATGGCAGAACCGTTGCTGAACTTCATGAAGTCATCGAATGGCTTACGGGTTTTGATGAAAAGCAACTACAAGCCTTAATCGATGAAAAAGTGACCTTTAAAACCTTCTTTGCAAGAGCAACATTGAATCCGAATGCGGAGCTTATTAAAGGCGTCATCTGCGGCTATCGTATCGAAGACATCGAAACACCCTTAACAAAGCAATGCCGCTATATGGACAAGTTGATTGAGGAATTGGCGCGGGGGCGGAAGATGGAAAAGATTTTGCGCGTTCCAAAGTAAACAACCTCACGGCAAGTCCCCGAGCATTTTCAATCTCGATTATCGATTAAAAATGGTTAAGTTTAGTACTAACTAATACGAGAACCTTTGGAATTATTTGATTTAAAAGACAAGGTCGCCCTAGTTACGGGCGGCAATAGCGGAATCGGTTTGGCCTATGCCAAAGGCTTGGTAAAGGCTGGTGCAAAAGTCGCTATCTGGGGAAGAAACACAGAAAAGAATGCCCTAGCAAAAAAAGAATTGGAAAACTTGGGCGGAGATGTCATGACCCTTTCGGCTGACCTTACCAAAGCAGCTGCGGCGCGGGAAGCCTTTCAACAAACCATCGCACATTTCGGAAAAGTAGATATTTGCTTTGCCAATGCCGGTGGTGCAGGTCCGCAAGGGCAGCGCTTGCACCAAATCAATGAAGACGATTGGAACTCCATCATTGACCTCAACCTGAATAGTGTAGTCAACACCTATAAACCCGTCATTGCACATTTATTGGAAAGAGAGGCACCGGGGAAGTTAATTGTAACCTCATCCATCGCCGCTTTGATGGGCACTGGTTTTTCTTCGGGATACGCCACCACAAAAGCAGCGGTTTTAGGTTTGACACGCTCCCTTGCCGTTGAATTGGGAAAGAAAGGAATTCAAGTCAATGCCATCCTGCCCGGATACATTGAAACGGAGATGTCATTAAACGCTCCCGAGGTCTTTCGAGAAGCTACCCTTCGAAGGTCCTGCTCAGGAACCAACGGAACTTTGGAGCAAATGGAAGGCATTGCCGTTTTCCTAGCATCAAATAGCAGTGATTTTATGACGGGTCAAAGTATCGTATTGGACGGCGGACATACCATTTATCCACTGTAAAAACAAACCTATGAAGTGGAAGAAGTATTTAAAATGGATTGTGTTAGCGATACTAGCTTTGGTGATACTCATTCCATCCTACCGTTATTTTGGTTCTATAGATTGGAGCAAAACCCACAGCAATCGAATTGCAGCACTTGCGATACTTCAAGAAACAGATGATACCGGAGAGTTTCGCCTGCCCATAGCAGATATGGAATTTCTAATCCGAACGGCTGGAATGCAAAATGATGGTCCTGCGGTAATCTTATTACATGGTTTTCCTGAATCCTCAATTATGTGGAATGCCCTTTTGAAAAAAGCTTCTTCTGAGGGCTATCGCGTTTTGGCATTTGACCAACGTGGTTATAGTCCTGGTGCACGACCATCGGATACCGATGCCTATCATATTGACCATTTGACCAAGGATGTTTTAGCAGTTGCTGACAAAGCCGGATTCGATAAATTTCATTTGGTCGGACATGACTGGGGCGCCCTAATCGGTTGGAACTTGGCCATGACAAAAGAAGAGCGAATTCTTTCGTGGACCTCACTAACCATTCCCCATGCTGGTGTATTTTTTGACGCCATTTTAAATGATCTTGAACAGCAAAAGCGAAGTTCTTATATCAAACAATTACAAAGTCCGTTTTTACCGGAATATAAATTTGTATCCGAAGACCAAAAATTCTTCAAACAACTGATGCAAAGCCTTCCTGAAGACCATTTGAAGGAATATGTTGCACTACAAGCCGAATATGGCGCAGCTACGGCAACCTTAAATTGGTACCGTGCTCTGAATCTCGAAGAGGCGGTGGCGAACAAAACCTATCTCAAAAAAGTGAACTCCCCCACCCTTTTTATTTGGGGAACTGAAGACGGGGTTATTGCGCCTTCCATCATTCCAAAACAAAAGGAATGGATTACGGGAGCGTATAAGGAGGTCGCCATGCAAACAGGGCATTCGCTTATTCAACAGAAAGAGGATTCTGTATTAACTGAGGTACTTGCACATTTTAAGAGAAACTCCATTTTGAAGCTGAAACATGAAGACTTAGTTGCGGTTTTGGATACTATAGGGCAAAAAGAACAAACACCAATTAGATTAAGAGATTCTTTGATTCAAATTTATGGAGCTGAATCTAAAGAAGCAGAAGTTTATCAAAAAGAGTATCGAAAAAATCACTTGGTCAACATCATAAAAATCAAAGATATCCTTGACCAAGGTGATTGGCCGGAGCCTTCAGTAATAGGAGAACAGGGTAATTTAACCATTTGTAATGTTCTCCAACATGCAGACCAAGATACTAGAGAACGATATCTTCCTATGATGCAACAGGCCGTAAAAGATAAAAAATTAGAGCCCCGATTTTTGGTACGTGCAGAAGATAGACTGGCGACAGATAAGGGTCAACTACAGATATATGGTGGACAAATGAAGTACTATCCAAAAACAAAGAGTTTTAATCTATGGCCTGTTTTTGACCCTGAGAATATTGATAAAAGGCGAGAAAAAATCGGACTTGAGCCCATAGCGGTATTTCTGAAAAATAGATTTGATTTTGAATGGAATCTTGAAGAGCAAATGGAAAGAACTATTGCGTTTGAAAAAGAGAGATTAAAAAGCAAATGAAAAACAAAGTATTTATTGCGACAAGTTTAGACGGTTATATCGCCGATGAACATGGTGGAATTGATTGGCTTCATTCTATACCAAATCCCAATAATGATGATATGGGCTATGTGAACTTCACCAATGGAATTGATGCTCTTGTTATGGGGAGGACAACCTTTGAAACGGTATGCGGATTCGATGTTGATTGGCCTTATCAAAAGCCAGTATTTGTTTTGAGCAATAGTTTGGACCGTGTTCATACAGCCTACAAAGACAAGGTTGAGCTTGTAAAAGGACCTTTAACCGAAGTTCTTGAAAAAATTCATAAAAAGGGATACCACAATCTCTATATTGATGGCGGAAGAACAATTCAGAGTTTCCTAAAAGAAGATTTAATAGACGAAATGACAATAACCATTATTCCATATTTATTAGGCGCTGGTATTCCATTATTTAATAAACTACCTGAGAGACTAGGCTTCGAATGTATTGAGACCAAAATTTATCTTGCAAAAGTTGTTCAAAATTCTTTTGTACGGAAACGTTGAAAAAAGACATAAGACCGCGACGCTAATTGACATAAGACTAAAAAAAATACTACTTCTTGCCTCTTGTCTCTTGTCTCTTGTCTCCAAAAAACTAATTCCTCCCCAAGCGTTTTCGAATTTTAGATAATCCGACAGGAGTAAGTCCCAAATAGGAGGCAATCAGATATTGCGGAACCCTTTGAAACAAATCGGGTCTTTTTTCCAGCAATCTCAAATAGCGTTCTTCATTGGTTCGACTGCTCAGGCGCTCTACTCGGGTAAAGATTTTCATGAAAGCTTCTTGCATAGACAGTCGCCCAAAGCGTTCCAACTGATGCGATTTGCTAAAGGACATTTCAGTATCGGATTTCTTTATCGCGTACACTACAGTATTCTCCGAAGCTTTTAAATAGTAGTTAGATGGTGTTCCCCTAACATAGGCCGGTAAATCGGTAAAGAAGACATCATCTGTATAGAATTCTAGTACTTTTTGTTCGCCATCTTCTAATTTGTAGTAGTAAATACAACCTTGAGCCACATAGTAGAAATGCTCTACCAATTGCCCTGGTGAAACCAAAGCTTCTCCCTTTTTCAATTCGATTTTCCGATACACCTGCAACCAATAATCCAAATGCTCGTCGTCAACTTTGTTGTACGAGAGGATCTTGTTCTTGAG
The DNA here is from genome assembly GCA_947500435.1 of uncultured Flavobacteriaceae bacterium. Lineage (GTDB taxonomy): Bacteria > Bacteroidota > Bacteroidia > Flavobacteriales > Flavobacteriaceae > Maribacter_C. The sequence continues at coordinate 363,447 of CANMRV010000004.1, read as the reverse complement.
GTTTTGTAAAAAATCCACTTTTGCGGTTGCGTTCATAACGGAGCTAAACAGTCCCTAAATATAAGGATTTACAAAAGCGGAAAAGACTTCTGCTCAAAAAACAGTATCTTAAGAAAAATACGGAAGTACTAAACTACTTCGTACACTACCAATGACCGAACCGACTGCAAATTTAACCACCAAATATCGCGGCTATGCGCTCTTTATCTTAACCACGGTATATGTTTTCAACTTTATAGACCGGCAGATTTTAGTCATTCTACAGGAATCGATAAAGCAGGAATTGGGCCTATCTGATACCCAATTAGGCTTAATGACGGGTTTCACTTTTGCTATTTTTTATGTTTCCTTCGGAATACCCATCGCCCGATTGGCAGATAAAGGTAACCGACGAAATATCATCGCCGTTTCCTTGACCATCTGGAGTACCATGACCGCATTATCAGGAATGGCACAAAACTTTATACAATTGCTCCTGGCAAGAATCGGTGTAGGTATTGGGGAAGCAGGCGGAAGCCCCCCTTCCCATTCGATTATTTCCGACTTATATCCCCCTAAGAAAAGAGCAACGGCCTTGGCCATTTATTCTACAGGAATCTCTATCGGTATACTGCTTGGCTTTCTTATCGGAGGATGGGTAAATCAGTATTTGGGTTGGCGTATGACATTTCTAGTCGTCGGTGTGCCGGGCATCCTCTTAGCTTTGATTCTGCGTTTTACCCTAAAAGAACCGCCACGCGGACTTTCCGAAAAAGGCAAAGATGCTGCGAGTCAGCAGCATTCCATGAAGGACGTATTCCGGCTTCTTCGCGAGAAAAAATCGTTTCGTTATATCGCTATTGGAGCTGGTTTTGCCGCTTATGTAAGTTATACCGTGACCTCATGGCTACCGCCCTTTCTGGCACGAGTACATAGTATGGGTAGTGCTGAAATTGGCACATGGCTCTCACTTATTTTTGGAATAGGAACAGGAATTGGATATTTCATGGGTGGATATTTAACCGACCGTCTTGCGAAAAAAGATTTGCGCTGGTACCTTTGGCTTCCCTCCTTGGCCATAGTTTTAGCTATTCCGTTGGCCCTAGTCTCCTTCTTTGCCACTGATGCAAATACCACGCTGTTCGCCATTATATTACCTGCCTTCTTGAATTCGCTGTATTTGGCACCTTGTATTGCGCTAACGCATGGTATCGTTAATGTCCGTATGCGCGCCCTGGCTTCCGCTATTTTATTCTTTGTGCTGAATATTATCGGTCTGGGATTCGGTCCTTTTGTTGGTGGTATTATAAGTGATATGCTTCAACCCACCTTAGGAATTGACGCCTTACGATGGGCACTTAGCAATACTGCAATCGCCAGTATTATTAGCGCGTTTTGCTTATATATGGCATCAAAAACCATCCGAAAAGATTTGATTCGATAAATTTTAGAAAACCGAGGTGCTAGAATATTTTTAGAACCGGTTTTTTAGACCCGTTCTTTTTAGAAAATTCCTTTAGTTCTTCCTCTGTGTATTCAGCACCACTTTTGGGTTTGATAGCACGTAGTTTGGATACTTCATCTTTATTTAGGAAAGTTGGAATATCGGAGAATGCATTTGTCACATAAGCCATGACATCTGCAATATCCTTATCGGAAATCGTTTCGTTTCGTATAAGACCTGGCATCGCCAGATTGAATTCATACTGTTTTCCATTTACACCCACAGGACCTTGAAGTCCGTGAAGAATGATGAGTCCTAATCTTTGTGCATCCGCCACATGTTCTGAATTCATTAAAGGTGGCGCCAGTCCATCAATACCTTCTCCGTTAGAACCATGACATGCGGCACAGATTTGCAAATACATTTTCCCACCAACAGTTCTATTATCTTCCTCGAGGAACTTTCGCGAAAAAATAGGGTTAACTGTTTCCGATTTTTTCTTCTCTATGGTCTCCGCCAACTGAGACACAAACCCAGATTCGTCAAAAGAAGACAATCTCTCCAGACTTTCGGCAAATAGACTTTCCTGACCTTCCATTCCGCTTAAAATAGATTCCCTTAAAATAGGGCGGTCTTTCTTTTTGTTGAAAATGGTCATTATTGAACCAAACATATTGCTATCCACAGACATCCATTTTCCCAAAGTGCTGCTTAAATACAAGTCGATTGTTGGATCGTTCTTTGCTATTAATTCTTCAAATAGGGATTCAGCTTTAGTGCCGTTCTCTTCGGATATAAATTGTTCCATTAGAACAACGGAATGAGCCGTAGCCTCAGCTGAGCTTACTTTTGCCACCTCAGCTAGGAAATCAAAGTCCAAAGCATCCCATCCTTCCAAAACGTATAAGGAATGAATTTGAGCGAGTTCGTTTTCGGTATTCAAAGCCAATTCCTTTAATTCAGGAAGCACTTCTTTATCCCCTTTAAAAATCAGGTAATGCTGCGCGCGACTTCTTGTCCATCCATTTTTATGCTTTAAGAGTTCCACCAATTCAATACCATTCAAAACATCAAAATCGGGGATTGTTTCAACAACGGAACCTGACTGCTTTACTTTTAGAATGCGCCCAAAATCGGTCAATGTATCTAAGCGGTTCTCTTCGGTCTTTTTCTTAAAATACGGACTTAAGTAGGCATGATGGCCAATAATACCACGATGCATATCTACGATATATAGACTCCCATCCGGACCATTTTTTAGGGTTACAGGTCTGAAACCTTCATCAGTAGAAGCCAAAAACTCTTTGCCCTCCCAAGCCTGTTTTGCGATTGTTGAATCTCCAGTAAAAGTCAAAATATTGCGTTTGATGAGATTTCCTTCGGGGATACTGACGAATATATTTTGGTCATATCCTTCGGGAAAAGCACCACCCCGATATACCATTAAACCGGCGGCAGCGGTGGTATTCACTAAAACACTATCGGCTGTGAGTACTCCGGGAGCATACCCCCTATTCACAGCAGTAGCATGCAAAGGATATACGCGTTGATCGTCAGTAAGCTTTCGATTTACACCTGCTTTGGGTGTGAAATGTTTGTTGCGAATCAAACGATTGGGCAATACATGGTCACCCAATAACTGTTGCGAATTATTGTTGTAATACAATCTTCCAAAGTTGTCATGAGAGATACCCCATTGCCCTCGGAAGGTTGTCGGTTCTTTTTTCCAAACTCCGTTTTTTCGTTGGTACCTAAAATTTGATTTCGCGTTATATATCCAGTTGTCAATGTTTAATAGGAGTCCGTTGGGTTGATGCTCGGGATTGCCATCAGCAGCATAAATGGAATCCACCACAATGCGATTAACAGGTTTGTCATCTTCAATATCAACAAAGTACAGAAAAGGCGGTTCCGCATATAGCAATCCACCATAAACATGTGCTAAGGCTCTTGGCATCACCAGGCTATCCAAAAAAGTTTTGGCGTGGTCGGCTACTCCGTCATTATCTAAGTCCTCAAGAATTTTAATACTTCCGACAGGTTTGTCCTCATCCGAGCCTTGCATGTCGTTCATATAACCGGGCATCTGAGCGACCCAAATTCTTCCTTTGGCATCAAAATCCATCGCCACAGGTGCTTCGAGCAAAGGTTCTGAAGCAAGTACTGACAATTCAAATCCATCTTCAATTTGATACCCGTCTAAAGAAATGACGGGTTCCTCAAAGGACGTCTGACAAGAAAAGAAAATACAGAAAAGAAATACAGAAAAAATAAATCTCATAAGAATAAGAAGTGCAAGCTTTTGTGTAAAGATAATGATGGATTTCCAATCCTTAGTCTATTAGACCAAAAACTCTTGGCAACCAAAGGGATATCTCTGGAAGATAAGTAATCAGAAAAAGCACCGCGGTCATTGCTGCTAACAATGATAACAAAGGTTTAATCACCTTAGTCACAGGAACCTCAGCAACTCCACTACCTACAAACAATAATGTACCTACGGGAGGCGTACAAATACCGATACAAAGGTTCAAGACGATGACCATTCCAAACTGAACGGGGTGCATGCCCAAAGCCATAGCTACTGGTAAAAATATTGGTGTGAAAATTAGGACTGCGGGAGTCATATCCATAAAAGTTCCCACGATAAGTAAAACAATATTTATAATCAAAAAGATAACGATGGGATTGCTCACATTGTCCAATATGGTATCCGTCATCAGTTGTGGAATCCCTTCAAAGGAAAACAACCATGACATTGCCATTGAGGTGGCAATCAAAAACATAACTATGGCGGTTGTCTTAGCGCTTTTTAATAGAACCGGCCTAAAATCCGAAAACTTAAGTTCCTTGTTTAAGAATCCTAGCAAAGCTGCGTAGACCACAGCGATGGCTGCAGCTTCAGTAGCAGTGAAAATTCCAACCACGATACCACCGACAACGATTATCAAAAGGGTCAAACTTAGAACCGCATTCTTGAAATCGGTAAATAACTTCTTGAAACCAACCCTTGGGGCTCTCGGAAGTTTTTTTCTTTTTGCATAAATGTAGACCATTATCATAATTGCCAGACCTACCAAAATACCAGGTAAGTATCCTGCAACAAATAACGCAGCAACGGAGGCTGTACCCCCACTCGCAAGTGCGAAAACAATAAGAACATTACTTGGAGGAATCAAAAGACCTGTGGTAGACGAGCTGATATTTACGGCTGCACTAAACTCCCGAGGATAACCTTCGGCTTCCATTTTATCGGTAAGTGTGCTACCGATTGCCGAGGCAGCAGCGATGGCCGAACCCGAAATGGCCCCAAATAGCATTGCTGAAATCACGTTTACAAATGCCAATCCGCCAGGCAAACTACCAATCAAGGACTTCGCAAAATCAATCAAACGTTGTGCAATACCCCCTCTATTCATAAGTTCTCCCGCAAGTACGAAAAAGGGAATCGCCAACAAAGCAAAATTATCAATACCAGTAGTCATTCGCTGACTTGCCGTAGTAATAGCCGGCAAAAAGGCAATGTTCAACAACAGGGTAAACATGGTCGATACACCAATGGAATAGGCAACGGGAACGCCATAGGCCAACAACCCAAAGAAACTGACGAAAAGAACAATAATACTTATGATTTCAATACTCATCTATTCGAAGTTTAGTTTTTTGATATTGTAAAAGGAAAAGAAAATTATGATTAGCCCGCATAGGGGAACGATTGAATACACATACCCTAACGGAACATTGAGTGCCGATGAAATCTGGCCTAGACTCAAGGTGGTATACACCAAATTTCCTCCGCCGATAACCATGATAATAAGCGCAAAAAGTGCCATGATTATTTGAATCACTTTTTGTCTGGAATGTCTTTTATTTTCTGGGAGTTTTGACAACAAAAAGTCCATGGATAGATGTCCCTCTTTTTGTCCGTTGATATAGGCTGCCCCTAAAACGGTAAGCCAAATCAAGGCGAATCGTGCAAACTCTTCTGTAAAGGAACTCGACTTACCAACCACATACCGGGAAATTACCTGCCAGACCACATCGACTACAAGCAATGCAAAAATTGCAACCAACAGCCATTCGATAACCTTATTTAATAATTGGTATACCTTTTCCATTAGTTTGCATTTATTTTTTCAATAATCGCTTTCATCTTCGGGTCTTTCATCAGATTCTCCATAACTGGTTTTGATTTCACTTGAAAAGGCACCTTATCAGGATAGGTAAATTGGACTCCATTTTTTTTCAGCATTTCCATTTGTTCGGCAATCGTTTCTTTCCAGTATCGCTTTTGATTGACCACACTTTCTTTGGATGCGGTCTTAAGCCAGTCTTTTTCCTGATCCGATAATTTATCCCAAAATTTGGTACCTATAATAACCACATCGGGAATCATCGTGTGTTCATCAAAAGTGTAATATTTACAGACTTCAAAATGGTTGGAGGTAACAAAAGAGGGAATATTATTCTCTGCCCCGTCCACGACATTTTGCTGTAAAGCTGTGTAGAGTTCGCTGAAAGCCATCGGTGTAGCTGAGGCTCCCAAGGTATTTGCCATGGAAACCGACATTTGGTCGTTTTGCACTCTTAGTTTTAAACCCGTCAAATCATCTGGCGAGTTTATAGGTTTTTCTTTGGTGTAGAAACTTCGCGCTCCCGCATCGTAAAAGCAGAGTCCACGCAGTAAATATTCACTTCCGCTTGATAACAATTGTTCCCCGACTTCACCCTCTAAGTTTCGCCACAAATGTTCATCATCCCGAAACAAATACGGGACAACCGTTACCTGATATTCTGGTGCGAAATTCGACAAGGCCGAGGCGCTCACCTTTGTTATTGCTATACTTCCGATTTGCAAAAGTTCCAATACTTCCCGCTCAGAACCTAGTTGTCCGTCAGGAAAAACCTTGATTTGTAATTTACCCCCGGACTTTTCATTCAAGATACTTTGCATATCCATTATTCCCTTGTGAACAGGGTGTGAAGTAGGCAATGAATGTGCAAAATAGAGCACTTTGGTATCACTCACCGCCGCGCATGAGGATAGTATCAAACACAATAGCGTAAATGTTCCTAAGACAACAGACTTCTTAATAGCTTTTGGTTTTATCATGCTTCAATTAAATTTTCACGGATTCCTTTTTCCAGACCTGAGAGTTGTGCAAGGCCCATTGCTCTTCCAATTAAGGAATAGCCCGAATAAAAATCAGCTTGTCGTTTTTTATCATCCAGCAAAACATGACCGTGATCGGGTCTCATAGGAATGGAAACTATTTCACCCTTTTCATGTCTTCTTTTTTGCTCCAAAACAATTGCCTTCATTACCTTATCAATGGGAACCGAACCACCCAAATGCTTAGCTTCATAAAAACTGCCGTCAGCATTCCTTGCAACATTTCTTAAATGAATAAAATGGATTCTATCCCCAAAATCTTCTACGATTTTTACTAAGTCGTTATTTGCGGATGCGCCCAAAGACCCTGAACAAAAAGTCAGTCCATTGCTTGGTGAATGACAGCAATCCAACAAAAATTTTAGCTCTTCATAATTCGAAACAATTCGCGGAACGCCAAAAACTGAAAATGGAGGGTCATCAGGATGGATGGCCATTTTTACCCCTAATTTTTCTGCCTCCGGAATAATCGCATTCAAAAAGTACGACAAGTTTTCTTGAAGTTGCTCTTTGCTAATCTCCAAAACCGTTGCATGGTTCTTTTTGAACTGGTCGAGCGCGATAAGTTTTCGCGAACCTGGCATTCCTGCTAAAATAGATTCTTCTAATTTTTTTCTTTGCTCTTCTGACAATCCAGCGAAATAGTTTTTTGCTTGTTCGTAGATATCATCCGAATAGGTTTCCTTAGCATTTTCCCTTTTCAAAATGAAGAGGTCAAAAGCTGCGGCAGCTGTTGGACTATAATAAAGTGCTGACCCTCCAGAAGGCAAAATATAATCCAAATCGGTGCGCGTCCAATCAATCAGTTGCATGAAATTATAGCAAACTGTATAAATACCATTTGAGGCAAGGTTTTTTAAAGTCTGAATGTAGTTCGCAATGTATTTATCCCTTTCTGGGAGTCCATATTTTATAGCCGTATGAATATTGACACTCTCCACCACAGACCATTCCAAGCCATGGGATTCAATTTCGTTCTTTAGGGATGCAATGGTCTCAATTGGCCAAACTTCTCCCAAGGGAACTTCTTGACAGGCAGCAACAACACCTTCTACTCCAATCTGTTTGATATCATCTAGTGTTACCCCAAAAGAAGGTCCGAACCACCGAAATGTTTTCTTTAAATATTCCATTGATTAAACGCCTGAAAATGAATTGAAACCACCATCTACATCAAAAATGCTTCCCGTTACAAAACTTGAGGCATCACTTAAAAGGTAATGCACCATGCCGTTCAATTCTGAAGCATCGCCGAAACGACCCATGGGGGTATTTCTTATAATACTATTTCCTCTTTCCGTATACGAGCCATCTTCATTGGTCAATAATCTTCGGTTTTGATTCCCTATAAAAAATCCAGGGGCGATTGCATTGACGCGAATTTTATCTCCGTGTTTTGAAGCCAATTCATTGGCCATCCACTTGGTGAAAATATCAACTCCCGCTTTCGCCATGGAATAGCCCAAAACCCTTGAAATAGTCTGTTTCGAGGCCATTGAAGATATATTTACAATAGAGCCCTGGCCTTGTTTTACCATCAATTCGCTTAGGACAATGGTTGGTATTACCGTTCCAAATAAATTGATATCCACCACTTTTCGTGTATCGCTTATTTCAATATCCCGTATCGTCTGGTCTGGTTTTAAAGTTGCTCCGGGAATGTTTCCTCCAGCAAGGTTCACCAGTCCATCTAGACGACCGAAATCCTTTTCAATGGTATCCTTTAAACTAGCCAGCGCTTCTTCATTCATCACATCAACAACGAAAATATGAGCGCTGTTTTTAGCTATTGTATTCAGTTCTTTTTGTTTTGCCTCAAGCTTATCCAAAGACCTTCCCAAAAGAAGCACATTGGCCCCGTTTTGCACTAGGTATTCTGCTATTGAGCCTCCCAAGGTGCCTGTTCCCCCTGAAAGGGCGTAATTTTTAGTCTTTAATGATAATAGTTCACTCATTTAATCTTCTTTTGCCATTTTATATCCGGCGATGGTTGTATAATATTTTGTTATCATATTGGGAATTTCCCATGCGGGGAGTTCTCCTGCTTCCAAATACTTTAAATAATTCTCAGTCACTTGGGCAAAGTGTGCTTCATGTCCTATTTTAAATTCATCTGGAATATTAATTTTCCATAAACCATTCGACATTTTTTCTGCCGTTGTACCAGGAAATAATTCCTGAATCTCATTTTCAACAGCACTCGTCAGAAGATTATCAAATGGACTTTTTATAGTGGGCTGAATGTACAAAACCGGTTTGTAATTTTCCTCTGGACCCTGTTTTATAATTAAATCGCATTTTGTACCCCGCATAATGCTGTAGTGCGTATCACCCGTTCCTTCGGGTGCTTGATAATTCCATATCACAGAAACCTTGGCATGCTTGCCTTTGATTTTATAAATCATTTCTCCATTGGAAAACGTATGAAGTTTTCCATCAACTATATCCTTTTCCAAGTATTCGGGATACTCCGTGAGTTTAGTAACCTTAGTAAATTCTTCTGGAGTCAATATGGTTGGCCAGCGTTTTGCCCTCAGCATTTCTACATCGGAGGAATCGATAATTTGATTTGGAAAAGCTTCCCATTGTACCAAATCGACCAAATGGGTGGTCACATCAACTATTCCCTCTCCTTCCTCATTGACATCAAAAAACCAAGCCGGTCTTACCAAGGGATTTCCAGAAACATATTTAAAAAAGTGATGGACACTCTCTTTGCTAATTGCAGGTTCATCTGGTGTACCATCTACCAACTCCCCAAATACATGGGGCAATGTCGAAAATAATTTCTGCATCATGGTAGTCGACTCAAAACGCTCTGTCATGATATCGTAAATCATAACTCCGTTCTGCTCTGCAATTTCGAAGGCTTCTTTGAGCTTCACAAATCCATCTGGATTAATTACCAAAGGTTTATCCGCATACACATTCAAGCCCGCTGTAACCGCAGCTAAGATATAATCTATTTTTTTGGAGTTCTTACCCGCAACAACCATGACATTACCAGGGCTTTGGTAAATCATTTGTTGTAGGTAATCATCTCCAAAATTAGTTTCTACATTCCATCCTGTTGGATTTTCAGATCTCGTGTTGTATTGTTTGATTTTGTTTAAAAAATCTTGTACTTCCGGACCTTCGGGGGCAAAAACATACACTGTTGAATCAACTTGTGGATACATGGTTTTCTGGACCAAGGCCGAATGAAAATGACCCGGGTCCAAGGTCATTAGTTTTACTTTATCCATAGTGGGTTCCTGAATGCTTTTCTCTTCGGACTTTTTTTCCGCGCAAGAAAAGCAAAGACCGAACAGTAAAATTCCAATTAGATAGTTCTTCATTTGTTTCGAGTCTACACCTTAACAGTATCCGTTCCATAAGGTTTACGCTGTTCTCTGAGCAACATGGCATTGGCCTCATCATCATTGACGAACATCTCAATATCTGGGTTCCAGTCTAGCTTTCTATCAAACTGCATTGCAATGTCGCTTATCAAACAGATGGCACATGCTTTATGTCCTTTTTCAATTGGGGAAATTGGTGCTTTTCGAGTTTTGATACAATCCAACCAGTTTCCGTGTTGGTCATCAATTTTCTCCAAATGGATTTCATTTTCCCCTATAACGGATTCTAGTATTTTAGGGTCGGAAGCATTTAAAGCTTTCGCACTCTTTTCCTTATCAACCGGGTCGGAGGCAGATGCTTGATAATCGCCTCGGGAAACGAAAATCCAGCCGTCATCACCTATATATTTGACACCGTTGGTATAACCACCACTCGTATACACCGTCATACCATTTGCGTATTCATGTTTAACCAAGAAATCTCCATGAACATTCCAAAATCCGGACTTTGGAAATTCGGATAAGGCTTCCACCGAAATCGGGCCTGTAAGTTCTGTATTCATTCCCCATGCGGCGGAATCGTAGTGGTGCTGGCCCCATCCGGTAATCATTCCTGCGCCATAATTTCGATGTCTTAACCAACCCGGTCGGCTATAATCGTTCTGCGGATGTACCCCTATTTCATTATACGGCACTTCTGGTGTAGAACCCAACCACATGTCAAAATTTAGATTTTTGGGTATCGGCATTTCTGTCACTTCTGGACCGCCTGGATCACCAGGTAAACCGATTTTGACGGTATGAACTTTTCCTATTCTACCGTTACGAACTAATTCTGCCGCAACTCGAAACTGCGGCATCGCTCGTTGTTGTGTTCCCACTTGGAGTATCACATTTTTTTGCTGTACTGCAGCTTGTAGTTGTTGACCTTCTCTAACTGTCAATGAGGTTGGCTTTTGTAGATAAATATCTTTTCCAGCCAAAGCAGCTTCCATGGCAGGTTGTGAATGCCAGTGGTCAGGCGTGCTTATCATTACCGCATCAATATCTTTATTCAAAAGCATTTCACGATAATCAACGTAAGTTTTGGTGTCCATGTAGTTTGCCTTGCCCGTCTTTTCCTGGTAGGCTTTATCTACAAAAGTCTTTGCTTTATCAACTCTTATTGAATCTAAATCGCAGACGGCCATAATTCTTGCCTCATCATATTTTAAGGTGTCATGCATATCATGGCTGACAGCAATACGCCCACAACCAATCTGACCTATGTTTATTTTATTGCTCGGGGCATCTTTACCCAATACACTTGCTGGAACAATGGATGGAAAACCAACCGCTGCGGCTGTACCTAAAGCTGTTTTGTTAATAAAGTTTCTACGTTTCATCTGTTCAGTCCATTTTAAGGTTAGTAGCTGGAAGCAATTGCATTGGCCTTACAAGTCAAAAAGAACCCATTCTCTTATTTCATAAAAAGGAAATACCTGATAGGAGAGATTTAATAGAGTTTCATATTTGGTCGGTTACTGCAAACTGCAATTCAGAATTATTCGGTAATTTACAAATCCTAATCGATTTTAGGCTAGGAAAGGTTATCAAAAACGTTAACGTTAACGAATTAAAACAAAAAGACTTAATAATGCAAAGAATACTACTGTCCTTTTTAATGGTTTTATATTTTTTAAACGTCCATTCCCAAAGTTTTGAGCCGCTGGAGATTACTGATGAATGGCTGGCATCTATTGAAAAATTAGCCCCTTCGAAAACTACAATTAAGACGGACTCTAAAAAGAAAATACTTGTTTTCTCAAAGGCCACCGGATTTTATCATTGGACCATTCCTCATAATATAGAAATGCTAAAAATCCTTGCCAAAAAATCGGGTGCTTTCGAAGTACATGTTGGATATGATATCGAACAGTTCACCAAGAAAAGCCTAAAAAAATATGACGCTGTAATTTTGAATAATCCAAATCCGGCTGGGCCTGGGCGTGATTTGTTCTCTGACCTTTTGAAGGCGAATACTTCGCTGAGCGACCAAAAAATTAAGGAAGAAGCTCATAAATATGAGAAGAACCTCATCAATTATGTGGCAAAAGGTGGTGGTCTTATGCTAATGCACGGTGGGATAGTTGTACAGAACAACTCCGTGGAATTTAGTAGTATGACCGGAGGTAGTTTTGATTATCACCCAAAACAACAAGAAATACATGTAAAGGAAGTGGATGTAAATCATCCCATGGTCAAAGCCTTTAAAGGTACCGGGCTTACACATGTTGATGAACCTTATTTCTTCAAAAATGCCTATTTCGACTATAATTTTAGACCCTTATTATATATGGAAGTGGACAAGATTGAAGGCATGAAAGAAGAGGTCGATGAAAAAGTCATCTACGTTTCTTGGATAAAAAGACATGGAAAGGGTAGAGTATTTTATAGCTCTCCATCACACAATGCGCAAAGCATGGATAATCCCGAATTACTTCAATACTTTTTAGATGGTATGCAATATGTTGTTGGCGATTTAAAGTGTGATGACTCCCCTATCGGGAAAAAATAATTATCTTACCAAAAAAATTCTATGCGTTCTCTAAAACCTACTCTTGTCCTAATCGTTTTGACTTTATTTTTAGCTTCCTGTTCTAGTGACGACGGTCCATCTCAAATCGACGAAAGCGCGAAGGTAATTGGCACCTATACGTTATCAGCGGTTAATGTAAGTCCAGCACAAGATATCAACGATGATGGTACCACATCCACAAATCTTTTGGATGAAACGACTTGCATCACCGGAACTCTTACAATAAATGCGGATACTTCCTGGAATCTCAATGTCATTCGAATCAACGTTACCAGCATTACTGGAGGATTATTCTTTATTGACTGTGGTGATGCGGATACGAGCAAGGGTACTTGGACTTTTTCCAACAATCAATTGAATCTCAATGGTAGTTTCGAACCTACGATTTACTCCCTTAGTGGAGATACATTAACCCGACAAATAGGAGACGATTTACCGGGGTTTCAAAGTGTTGCTTTCACCAAGTAGCATAATCCGAATGTTCATTCTTTCTGGAGTGTAACTTTTATCACTATAGGCAATTATATTTACTATTACATTTGCCCAAATTCATAAAAAATGGAAGCAATTCTTCAACCCTGGCCATGGTATGTTTCTGGCCCGCTTATCGCTTTGGTAATGGCAATTTTGGTTTTCTTCGGAAAGACATTTGGAATGTCTTCAAACCTTCGAACTCTATGTAGCATAGGAGGTGCTGGAAAATACGCAGACTTTTTCAGATTCGATTGGAAAGCCCAAAAATGGAATCTTACCGTAGTACTTGGTGCAATTATTGGTGGATTTATCGCTGTTCAATTTCTATCGGACGGCTCTACAATTGATTTAAATCCGGACACAGTTTCTGACTTAAATACCTTAGGATTTGAAAATGCAGGCGCGACATTACTACCGGCTGAAATTTATGATTGGGATAGTATTTTGACCTTCAAAGGATTTTCCATCTTAGTTATTGCCGGATTCTTGGTTGGATTTGGTACCCGCTATGCCGGTGGATGCACTTCAGGTCATGCTATTACAGGTTTAAGCAATCTTCAACTCCCTTCCTTAATCGCTGTAATTGGATTTTTTATCGGAGGATTACTAATGACTCACTTTTTACTTCCCCTAATCTTTTAAGTATGAAATTTTTAAAATTTTTATTTGTTGGTATTTTCTTCGGAATCGTTCTTGTTAAATCGGAAGCCGTCTCCTGGTACCGCATTTTTGAGATGTTCAAGTTTCAATCTTTCCATATGTATGGAATTATTGGTTCAGCTGTTTTTCTTGGGATTCTATTTCTTTGGATTTTTAGAAAATTCAAAGTAAAAAGCATAGAGGGCAACCAGATAAACTTACCGCCAAAAGAAAGGAGTTTTACTAGGTATATTGTGGGAGGTACCATTTTTGGCTTAGGGTGGGCCCTTGCCGGTGCTTGCCCTGGACCGATGTACATTCTCTTGGGCACAGGAGTGTCTAGTATGCTATTGGTTATCGCAGCAGCAACACTGGGAACGTTTGTTTATGGCATGCTGAAAAACAAGTTGCCACATTAGGTCTACTCCTAATCAATACAATTTGGTCTGATCAAGGGAAACTACAATCTTGTTTATTTCGCCTGTTCTCCTGAAAATTTGAGCGCTTGTTTTTTTATCGAGCCGCAGGGAATCGTGAACCTTGGTATTGTTGGCATAAAATATTTCAAGACCAGAATGATCGGTCATTTTATAAACAATAGGGATTTGGCAGTATGTAAAACAAAGTGAATTTTCCTCTAAGATTACCTCCTTTTGTTCTTTGTTGATGCTGGTGAAACTAAATCTGCGCTGTTTCTTTAAAAACTCTTCTTTTCTCAAAAGACCTGGACCAAAGCCAACCTCTCCATCCTTGACATAAATACCAAGTTCACCCATCCTACTGAGTATATCCTCTTTTACCTGCCCTGTCATACCAGGTTGCTGTGCCCCTTTGTTCCCAGGGGTGTGTGAATATGGATCTGTGGTAAAGGCCCCATAAAGTTCTGGTGATTTATGTACTCCTATTCCAGCATTGATTTCATAATAGTGATCTAATAAATTTCCGATCAGTGCATCATCTTCGTTATCGGAAATCGCCTTTAGGCAGCATTCTTGAACTGCCAACAAAAGTTTGGAAACCATGTGCCAATAAATGGAACCCAAGCCTTCATAGCCGAAAAATGTACCCGATCTTCCCGTAAACGATTTATGGTCGAACATTTCCTCAAAAACGTCAAGTAGCAATTTTTTGTCCTTTTTTATCAATTCTCCGTACTCCTCTTCCGATAGCTTGGATAAGGCATTTGCCAAACTTGTAGCATTATTAAAATTGCCATTAAAGTGATGATTACCCTCTAAATCTTTTTCGATAATCTGTGTATTTCCGTTTTTTATCAATCTTTCCAATAAAGTGGATTTTTCAACTGCGATCGCCGGAATGTTGTTTTTGTCCATAAATCTCGAAAGCTCCTTATCAGGGTACAATAAATAACTGTATTGATCGCTACGGAATAAAGCGCTATTCTTAAGACTATCAAGTAATTCTAGACAATTCTGTGAAGAAAGATGTCCTGAACTTAGAACGGCGACCTGGCCTTCTAACATTTCATTTAAGTGTGCTATGGAGATTTCTTTTTCGTTAGAAACGGTCATTAAGTTGTAAGCATGGTACAAGTTGTCTTCCCTTTTATTGGCATCGATTGAGTGCTCAAGATATTTTAGGGTTGTAGTGACAAAAAGCAAGAGTTTATTTCTTGCAATTTCCTTCTTCGAACCGGTAAACCCATTTTCATAGATGGTGGTCCTATAAGTACTTCCTGCACGCCCTAGAGCATCTAAAATCAGTTTACGACTTGTATCTGAAAATTTCCTGGAAAGTAGTGGCTGATTTTGCTCCAAGGTATTCAACATTTCATTAAAAAAATCGGCTAGTTCTACTGATATTTCGACCTTTTCGATGGATATACTCTCTACAATCCCTTCAAAGAATTTTAAAAACCTTCTTAGGTAATATAAGGTAACCATTGAAACTCCATTGCCCACTAGAGCGTTGTTGGCATCGTTCCATTCCGGTCTTTGGGTATTAAGCCATATACCACCTTCCGGTATAAAATTGGAGCATTTGGCTAAAACTGTTGCCAGCAGTTTTTCTATGAGATTAACATTATAAATAGAATGATTTTTAGCACTGAGCAAGGCTCCATCGGCCCCAAGTCGTTTTTTGTCCGTGGTAATTTTCTCTTCAAGCTCATGATCAAAGGTTATAGTGTCTTTGGGATTCAACAGAATATCTTCATATACTTTGATCTTATAGGGCACATTAGCGTAAACAAAAACGTCCTGATCAAAATATGTTGCCAAACGATTCGGAAAGTGGTCTTCAATAAATTCTAAAAACTTGAGTAGGTAAGCTATCTGATGGTCCCCCCAATACCCTATATAAGACCATGGATCGTTCGGTTCAATCACTTCCCAGTCGAAACCGTCTTTGGTCACCCGGTAAGGGTTATAGCCATCGAACGTGGTGGCATTCAAAAACTTATGGATCATACTTTCAATAAATTCAGGATACGAATGGGCCAATGCTTCCCAGTTTTGAAAAATGTCCCTCCAATTACCTTCGTAATCGAGTATCTTGGACCCATCTATTTCACTGCTTGTGTTGATTGAAAATTTATTCCAAGGTCGGCTTGGGTCGCCATGTCTCCTGCTGAATTTTAGAGGCATATACTCAAGGCAAAGTCTTTTGAAGTTTGTATCGTCATTCTGCCCAGCGATGATCCTCAATTGTTCGAGCGAAAACACTTCGGATAACTGCTCCAACATGATCTCATTCTTCGTATATACATCTTTATTAGCCTTTGCGATATATTTTACAAAATCACTTTTCAAAATTTCATAGCCGTTATCAAAAACACCGCCCCGCATTATGTTAAAAAGTACGTTCGAAAAGTGTCTCGAATTTTGAAGCTCATCAGCCGTCAATTGTAAACCGTCTGCTGCTCCAGCCAATTCAATAAGATTACGTGTGCCAAGAGCTATATCTTCAGATACCTCTTTATCCAATGAGTTTTTTGAATTCCTTAAAAATGTTGAAATTGCCTTGACGTCCGAGGGACCCTGATTTACATTCGATACAATCCTCCAGCTTTTTTCTTGATGGGCATCAATCCCTAGTTCGGTGCATACGAAATATGCACATTTCTCTGCCCTAATGTCCTTCTCATCCTTTAGGTCCTGCCCTTTTCTAAAGGCGTTGAGTTGAATTGAGGAGATTAAATATTTGGGGCTTTCTAGGCCAACACACCAAGCAATGGTGGCTTTCAAAGCTTCACTGGGTTCGGCCTTATCGACAATAATGGCGCTTAAAGCATAGATGCCCAAACCTGATTCCGTTTCAAGTTCGCTTTTTTTATAAGCATCGGCCAAATTACTTTTATTGTTCTGCAAGTCGGCATTGATACCATAAGGCATCATGTTTTGGAGTCCGTCTAATACAGTTATATTTATTTTTTTTTCGGTATTGTTAATCAGCGTAGTCGTTTTAACAAATCCGAAACGATTACTGGTGCTCCATTGATACCTAAAGCTAAGTCCAAGGTCATGGTTTACCTCTTCGAAAAGAACCTTGTTTCCATATTCGCTTTTATATAAGTTTTGCTCTATGGCATACAACCCTTTATAATTTTCTGAAAAGGGTTCCCACAGATACGACTTCTCGTTTTGATGTATTTGAAGAATGGTCTTGCTTCCTGTTACACTTACCGACTCTGTTATCTTATCATCCGTATAATATGGAAAAAGAGCGATATCGCAATCCTTTCTTCCTGCACTTAATCCGCCATTACTTGAAATAAACATCCAATGATTGGAATCACTTACGACACTCATAAAAAAAGGTCGCATGGCATCAACATTAGAAATTTTATAAAAATTTTCTCCTTCAATATTGACAAGGCTTTGTGACACTTCTTGCCCTTGAATCTTCAATTCATTATCCCCTATATATATAGTGCTGCTCATACTACTATCCGATTTAAATACAAAGACCTCTCTAAAAAATACCAATTTAAAGAGGGTCTTTTGTTGTGTAAGTTTTTAAATATCAATTAATTGACCATAAAGGGTATGTTGGCCGCTGCAGCTTGATCATGCCCATCGGAAGCATATACGAATAGACGATAAACGCCCTCACCTGGAGACTTAAACACTACGGTACCCCCGTTTTGAGAAACAATCAAACCATTTATGGCTTCTGGTCGCGCCTCAGCATCGCCGCCGTCCTTTAGATCTGTACTTTCAGGCATAATCTCCCATGAATAGGTAATGACATCACCTTCATAATCCTTCACTATTATTTCTGCGGTATATTGTTTATCCGCCTCTAGCTCCACATTGTCATAAGCAGTTTTCCCCTCTAGCTTATACTCTTCGATAATCGGAGTACGGTTTTTAGGCCAAGTTCCATTCCAGATGTAATGCATCACGTCAACGGACTCCGTTTCCTTCCCATCCTCTAGAAAAATACCGTACCATGTGGGTGTACGTTCTTGTTTATTTCCCCATAGAAAAACATAAGACCCGATGCATTGTAGCGAATCGGCCTCGATCCCTCCTTTGAACCGCTTGAGATAGTTCGCGGCTTTAGCGGAGCTGTGTTCTTCGATAGGTGCTCCCCAACTTGTCGTAGGGACTTCCCAATGACCTGTTGCCCCCCATTCAGTAACCATATAGGGCCCTTCCCAACCGAACTTTTTGATTAAATTGGGCAAATCTGGTAAGTCTCCATACATCTGCACTGATAATATATCTAGGTCTGAACAGCGTTCCTTGATATAATCAACTTCTTTTTGGGCCAATCCTGCCAAACTGGTCGTCGTCGGATGATTGGGATCTTCTTCATGAATCATTTTGGAAATATCGTTTACCGCATCCCATACCTTTGGCTTCGTATAATGCAAATTAAGTTCGTTGCCGATTCCCCATATCAACAATGCAGGATGATCTTTTAAGGTCAAAACCTGTTCCCTGATTTCTTCCAGTTGTTTTTCTACCATTTCTGGATCGTCATAGTCAAATCCGTGACGTTCTCGACCTACTTCAATACCCATAGTTACCATAAGTCCATTTTCATGAGCTTCATCCAACACTTCTTTGGCCGATTTCCTACCATTTTCAGTACGCCAAGTTCTAAAGGAATTTGCCTTGTGTTTTGCTAATGCAAGTACATTTCCAAACTCGAGACCGGCACCTTTTATATAAAAATCCCCACCATTGACCAATAATTTATATTTTCCGCTTTCTTTTTTTACTTCAACCTTCGCGGGGCCCAGTTCTTGTTGGATGACAGGTTCTGATTTTTTACTTTCCGTATTTTGTTTACATGATAAAAGAACACAGAAACTAAGACCAAAAAATAATCGTAACATTTTGAATTTTATTTTCGAATTAATAATTCTTCAACTTCTTCTAGGGTTTTTCCTTTGGTCTCGATTACAAATTTATATACAAAAAGAATCGCGCAGAAAGAGAGCAAGGCGTATATCGCGAAAGTAACTGTTGGGCCCAAATTGGACAGCTCCCAAGGAAAGACTTGTGTTACCGAAAAACTTACCAACGAATTAAAAAAGCCTACTACAGATATAGCTATTCCCTTTATTTTACTGGGGAAAACCTCCGAAATCAATGTCCACATGACGGGACCAAGTGATATAGCAAATGACGCTACATAAAGCAGTATTGCAATCAATACCAAGGTGGCATTGATTTGAATGAAATTGGTAATCTGGTTTCGTTTAAAGTCTAAAAACTGTGCGCTTTCCAACTTTGGTTCTACTGCTTCAAACAAGGCCGCCTGGCCATCAAAAGACTTACCTTCAAGATCGCTCAATGTTATTCTAAGTCCTTGATTTTCTATTTTGGAAAGCGTCTTCTCATTAAAGTCATAAGTCGCGTTGTTAAAGGCATAGGCCGCCATTAAAAGTGCAATCGTCATACAGGTAGTGCCAATCATCAATAAAGGTTTCCTTCCCAATCGATCAATAAGCCAAATGGCTACCAAGGTAAATACAAGGTTGGTAAGACCAACCACGATTGCTTGCAGAAATGATGAATCGGTACTTCCACCAGCCTGCTCAAAAATGGTAGGTGCATAGTAAAAAACCGCATTTATTCCGGTAATCTGTTGAAAAAACGCAATGCCCAATGCAATGATCATAATTGTGGCATATTTACTTTTGAAGATATCGGAAAGTTTTCCTTTAGTTTCCTTTTTCGCAAGGCCTCTTCGAATTTCAGAGATCGTTTCTTTTGCGTATTCCTCTCCTCCTATTTTCGTTAGTGTGTTTTGCGCGAGTTCTTCCTTATCCAGCTTCTGGATTAACCATCTCGGGCTTCTGGGAACGACAAATAGTGCAAGAAAATAAATTGCAGCAGGAATTGCCTCTACTCCCAACATCCAGCGCCAGCTTTCCCCTTCCATATTTACCAGAAAGTAGTTTGAAAAATAGGCTACGGAAATACCGATTACAATATTCAATTGATTAAAAGAGACCAAACTGCCCCTTAGTTTCGGTGGTGCGATTTCAGCAATATAAATGGGCGCAATCAAAATCGCTCCCCCAATACCGATACCACCAATTATTCTAGCTATGATAAATTCGGTGTAACCCGTTGCCATTGCCGACCATGTCGCGGATATAGTAAAAAGTGCCGCCACAATGATCAACACCTTTTTTCTACCGAAGCGATCCGCAAGAGGGCCCGCCATTAGATTCCCGGCCATCGCTCCAAATACAACGCAGCCCACCGAAAACCCGAGCATCCATTCCGTCATCTCAAAATAAACGGTAATTCCTTTGACCGCGCCAGAAATAACTGCGCTATCAAAGCCCAATAAAAACCCTCCTAAGGCGACAATTAGACTTATAAGAACTGTGTAAGACCTATTCATTTTTATTTCAGCAGCTGGTTTGTTCATTTGTTTGGATTTATGGTTTTTGTAATTTAATGTATTTCAAATTACTGGAAATTACAGCTTAGTTCTCTATTTGAAATTAAGGAAAAAGGCCAATGGTGGGGGAAGTCCATTGGCCCTTATAAACAAATCTAATTCAATTTATTGATAAACCCTGATATAGTCTACTTCCATAGTATCTTCTGTAAATGCTGGATCAATTGATCCACCTAAAGTACCACCCATGGCAATATTCATGATAAAGAAGAAATCACTGTTAAAGGGAGTGTCCGAAGTATTTTCAAAACTTAGGTGAACAAGTTCATCATCAACTACAAACTTAATGCTATCAGTTGTCCATTCCACTGTATAATTATGAAACTCTGACGTTGCTGTTGGCACGGAGGTTGAAGCGGTTACCGCTGTACCTGCAAAGTTTCCTGGGTAATGCAGAGCGCTGGAGGGTACATTCGGATTATTTCCAACATGTTCCATAATGTCGATTTCACCAGAGTCTGGCCATCCCACAGTACTAAAGTTTGCACCTAAGGCCCACAATGCCGGCCAAGTGCCACCTGCAGAAGGAAGCTTGGCTCTAATCTCTACTCTACCATAAGTAAATTCTTGTAAACCTTCTGATTTGATTCTTGCCGAAGTGTACGCAGCATCTCCAGTAGGACTAACACCGAAATCAAAGAATAGCACAAATCTGTCGTAGTTAAACGTTGGATCGACAGCAGGGGCTGCAGCACTAAGGTCAAAAGTTAAGGTCTCCCATGCCTCAGCTACAGTTGTATTCGCATCAATCTCAATGAATTTGGTATTGTCACCTTTATCTTCAATCTTTAGTCTAACTACGGCGCCTACCGCTGGAGACCACGTTTTAATGCTTATACTAGTAGAGTTCGCCAAATCAAGTGGAGTGTCCAAATCGAAAAATGATCCTGCCCAAACTTCAGCACCAACTGGTTTTATGGACTGGGCTACCTTTACCGATGTGTTTTCTCCTGTCGCATCAGGATTATCAATTACTTCAGTTGAAGCTCCACCAAAGGCTTCAAATGGTGGGGCAGTTCCTTCGAAATCTTCTATAGAAGAAGTTGCACCACCCGTAGCAACCAAAGTTACATCGTCATAATAATGCGTAGCACCACCTCCGTCACCAGATCCTTTGGCAGTAATCTTTAACATACCACCCTCAACTTTAACATTTTCAGGGTCATCAGTATAGGACTGAGCCTCACCGTTACCCCAGCCACCTGCGCCCAGGTCATATGTCCAATTTGCTGGATTAGGAGCTCCATCAACATCAAACTCATCCGACCAGACTAAGTTCGTAAATACAGTCTCTAAACTTTCTTCTCCACCACCACCAGTCGGAGGTGCTGTAGTAAACCTATGGTACCAAGCCAAATCAGGATTCTCGGTATCGTAAGTACGTACGTATAATAAATCTTCGCTAATTGATAAAATTTCGTAAGATGAAGAACCAACATAGTAGCTCATAAAACCGCCATCCGAAAAATCCATTTGCATACCAGTGGTTTCTCCTTCTGGAACATTACCCCCAACCATTGACATAGTAACGGTCTTAGAACCTGAAGTATCAAAATCGTAACAAGAATCTTCATCAGCTGTTCCACCAACAACATCTTTGTGCCCTACATTGAAGAAAGTTTGTCCTTTGTTATCAAGTTCATAGGATACTTCTCCAGCGCTATTTAACGAAAAGGTTAGTTCATCATCACAAAAGCAATCGGAGATTTCACTCCCACATTTTTCGAAAGCCATAGCCGAATACCATTTAGGGTACCACCAGTCACCATCAATACCTTCGCGTGCAGGGCCCAAACCAAGATGGCCAGGTTGAGCAGCCGCTATATACCAAGTTTTAGAATCTCCGTTGGTTAGGAAAGTAACCAGTTCAGAAGTCATTTCGGGAATATCAACGGATACCTGAATAGTTTCAGTAATTGTTGAACCATCTGCTCCGTTGGCCGTGATAGTCACAGTGTAACTATTTTGACCTGCCATTTCATATGTTTTTACGATATAACCGGTTAAAGATTGGCCGGTTGTTCCATCACCAAAATCAAAGGTGTATGATTCAGCTCCTTGTGCTGAGGCTTTAATGGTAACATTACCAGAGCCATCCATAGGAACTTCAGAATTAGCTGAGAGATTTGCTAGTGGTAAAACAACAGGACTATCGTCTTCCTCACAACTCAATATAATCATAAAAAGTGCTGCAATGATGTACTTCATTTTTTTCATAGTTTGTCTTCTTTTTTTGTTTAACTTATTTTTTCGGTATAAGTGCCTTTCTAATAAATAGTTAGCATTTAGTCTAGAAAATCACTTTGGCAATTTATTATACTTAATAGAAGAATCAGCAAAATGAACCCATACAAAAAACATACAAATCAAAAATTAACATCTTAGAGTGTCAAATCCTTAATATTTGTGGGTTATTCTAACGGTTTTGACAATAGGAAGGGGATTTACCGAATATGGTCTAAATTTGCCTTTGTATGGGTAATGTTGTGGTAAATTGACGTAGTGTTGTAGTTGTCAGATTTCCATAATATAGTCCGCAAGACCATCTTCATGAGGAAGATTCATTTTTTTTCGCAAACGATAGCGTTTTACCTCAACGCTTCGAACGGATATATTAAGCAATGGGGCAATTTCTTTTGAAGATAAATTTAATCGCAGATAGGCACATAAACGTAAATCGTTTGCTGTTAATTCTGGGTGCGCGCTTTTAACTTTTTTCAAAAAATCTTTATCTGCATTATTAAAAGCATCTTCAAAAAATTTCCAATCATCCGAATTATTAATATTCCGGTCTATCGTACGAATGACCGATTTCACTTGAGGGTTTTCAGCATCAACTTTTAATTGGTCCTTAATCGCATTTAGAAACTCGTTCTTCTTGATAATACTCATCGTTGAAATCGCCAGCTCCCTGTTTTTACTTTCTATTTCCTCTTGCAACTTTTCATTCCTAATCTGAACGATTTTCTTTTGTGCCTTCAGCTTTTTTCGTTTTAACTTCTTCTTGGTGTCTCTCAATAGCTGCTCACGTTGTTTTCTATAATAGTTTTTATACATTTTATGGATAAAGAATCCCAACAAAGTAAATCCTAGAACATATAAGAAAATTGCCAGATTGGATAAGTACCAAGGTCTTTCAATCCTAAACTTAAAGGGTGCGGTATTTGCCGAAAGGTCATTACCGATTTTTGCCCTAATTTTAAAAGTATAATTTCCGAAAGGCAAGTTCTCAAAAGATACACTTGAAGTATTGGCCCAGTCGCTCCAACTATCATAAATTCCTTCTAATTGGTACTGATAATTTACTTCCGTGTATTTATCAAATTCAGGAACGCTATAGGTAAATAATACATTATTATGTAAAAAATCAAATTTGGTAATACCTGCTTTATGGACTTTCTCAAATGATGACTTGGTAGATTTTCTGGAAATGGAATTAATCCGTACAGTATATTCTTTGACAGCCAACTTATTCAAATCCACGGTTAGGTAACCGTTCGAAATTCCTATGAGATATTTCTCATTTTCTAATGGAGTTATACTCTCAAAGCCTAAAACACCAAGGTTTTTTCGGACATATGTTGGAATTGCTATTTTACTGACTTGGGAATTTGTGTCAAATTTTCCCGGAGATGCATAGGCAATGCTATTGTTCGTAAAACACCAAAGACGTTTTGATTGTTCATCTGTTATAAAAATACCCACGGGATTATCAAAATCACCATAAAATGCATTGGTAAGTATAGTATCAGAAACAAATTTAGTCTGTTGGGCATCATATTTAAAAATACCATTATCACAGGTGTAAAGAATATCACCTAAATAGGTTACCAAACTGGCACCAACTCCTTTAGAAGCTTCATTTTCAATAGCAATTACTTTTCTATAGTCCTTGTCTAAATTCAATTTAAATACCCCTTTTAGCTCGCGATTTACAGCCACTTGATTTTCGCCAAGAAATTCAAAGAATCGACTCGAAATATCAAATCCATCAATTGTATTTCTCAATGCCCATTTACCATTCGACTTTTTTAAAATGCTTAGGCCATTAAAATTACCTTGAAGCAGTAAATTGCTTTGATTCGGAATAGGCTTCAAATCCCATGTGCCGGGAAAATCAGAAATGAGTTCTGCCCTGTCTTGCACTACGTTGAAGGTACCTCTATTATGTCCGCAGAAAAGAGTAGAATCAATAACCTTCAACAACCACACTTGACCTTCAGTGCCTTTTACAAAACTGAAATCTTCATCACTATTGGTCGGTTTATAAAATAGACCTTGATTAGTTCCCAAATACAAATAGTCATTGAATAAGGCGGACGCATAAACCACTCCGAGTTTTCCATTGTTGTCGATATACTCATTGAATGGAGAATCCATATTTACAACACTAATTCCGTTATCAAGCGCCAACCACAAATTGTGCTCAACATCCTCATAAAGGGATAGTACTGTATTATTATTCAGACCTTTTTCCTGGTTGATTTTTTGAAGTGTTTTGCCATCCTTATTAATATGTAGAATTCCATTAGAAATGGTACCTAAAACAATACTCCCATCGTCTAACTGCAAGCTGCTATAAACATTAATAGCATCTAATTCTTGGGTTAGAGGAATATTCCATCGAACCAAACTGCCATTCTCTAAGAAATAAAAATCTCCTTTTTCGGTAACGAGTAGCGGTCTATTCTCGATGGAGAAAATTCCTAAAACCATCGATTCTTTAAGAATGGAATCATCAGAGACCAAGACCGATTTCCCGTTTTCAATTTTAAAAAGTCCGTTTGCTGTGTTATGGAAGTAAATAGTTCCTTGAAAATTGAACATATGCGCCTTTGTCGACTCAGAATCGACCACTTTAACAGATTTATCCGTCGTATTATAGATATATATTCGCTCTAGGCTTTGAAAGAGCACCCAATCATCTAACTCAACTATATTCCAGAAATCCTCGTCTTCTAACAAAGAGAAAGTCAAGTTGTTGCTTATGGAATTGTATTCTAAGTCTCCTAAGGAATTCTTTTTCCAAAAACCAAACTCCATGTAACAACCTGTATAAACAACATTATTTATGGCTTTTACAGAGCGAATTGTTGAACCATTGGGAGATCCGTATAATTTCCAAACAGTGCCATTGAATTCTAGGAGTCCACCATTATTTGCTACAAAGATGTTTTTTTGTTTAGACTGGGAAATACCCCAATTTTGGTTTTCAGCGCCATAGTCAACTGGAGAAAAATTTTCAATTGGAGGAAGCTCTTGGGCAATTGCCGATTTGTGTGAAGTCACAAGAGCGAATACACCTATGAATAGAATCCATATGGACTTTAAAATGGAAATGTTTTTTTTGGAAGTAAAAGAGAAGCTAGACAATTTCGGCACTTAATCCTGCTTGCAAAAGCCTACTGCAACGAGGTTCCAAATCACTAAATTCACCCGTTTTTACTGTGCATTTTCCATTATGATGCACAATTAAAGCACATTGTTCAGCTTGCTCAGGAACGTGATCACAAACATCGATTAAGGTATCGATTACATGATCAAAGGTGTTTACCTCATCGTTAAAGAGAACGATTTCGTTTTGGTCTACAACCTGTTCCTCTAATAGTAGTTCTTCGGATATTTTCTCTTTCCTACTCATGCTATTCAGGGTTTAATAACGTCGTAACGCTTCTAAAATACATATTTTACGGCTACCCAATTATTTTTTTGCAAGTTTTTTTCAAACTTTAACGCCACCTCATTGCACTTAGAGCTTATCATTGGGATATCTTCTTCGTAAAACCCACTAAGAAAAAGTATGCCATTCGCATTCAGGCTTTTAGCATATTTTGGAATGTCAGATAGTAGAATATTTCTATTAATATTGGCAATGACCACATCGTATTTCTGGTCTACCAATAAACTCGAATCTCCCTCAAAAACATTAATCTGCTCACAATTATTTCGTATTACATTTTCTCTGGCGTTTAAATAGCACCAATGGTCAATATCAATTGCATCAATATTTTCTGCTCCTTTCAATGCAGTTAAAATGCCAAGAACTCCAGTACCACTACCCATATCTAAAACAGACTTTCCTTTAAAGTCATGATCCAGAATATGTTGTAACATCATGTGAGTAGTTTCGTGATGCCCTGTTCCGAAGCTCATTTTAGGCTCAATGACGATATCAAACTCAACATTTGGCTTTTCGTGAAAAGGAGCACGAACAACGCATGCATCATCTACCTGAATGGCATTAAAACTGGATTCCCAAGTTGCATTCCAGTTTTCCTGTTCAATTTCTTTTATTTGAAAGCTGATTTTGAAAATTTCGTTTTCTAAAATATCGATTGATTCTAAAATATTCTCTGACCAATCATTTTTTTGAATATATGCCAGGACTCCATCTTCATTTTCTACAAAACTTTCAAAACCTGCTTCGCCCAGCTCAGCTATCAGTATGTCCGATGTTGGTTGAAGGGGATTAACTTTGAAGTTGTATTCTATGTAGGTGATGTTGGGCATAGATGCATTTTTGTCAAGAATAAGCATTCCGCAGAACACCCCAAAAATCCCCTCAAGGGGACAATCTTAAAATCAATTCGCTAGATTGCTTTAATGATGGCTACGAAGTCATCTGCATTCAAAGCAGCTCCACCTATCAATCCACCATCAACGTCTGGTTTTGAGAAAATTTCTTCTGCATTTGCCGGCTTTACGCTTCCTCCGTAAAGGATAGATACATTCTCCGCAATTCCTGCGTTAAAGGCATCTGCAATTGTTTTTCTAATAAAAGCATGCATCTCCTGTGCTTGCTCAGGAGAAGCTGTTTCACCTGTACCAATAGCCCATACTGGTTCGTAGGCCAATATGATTTTACTCCAAGAACTTGCATCCAATGAAAACAAGGCATTTTTTAACTGGCTTTCTACGACAGCAAAATGATTTCCTGATTTTCGATCCTCTAATTCCTCCCCGAAACAAAACATCACCCTCATGTTTTTTGCTAAAGCAGCAGTTACCTTCTTGGCCAAGATTTCATCAGTTTCGCCAAAATAAGCTCGACGTTCAGAGTGACCAATAATAACGGTATCGATTCCAATATGCAGAAGCATGTCAGCCGATATCTCACCGGTATAGGCACCATTCTCAGCAAAATGCATATTCTGGGCAATTACCTGTATCGTAGAAGATTCTAAATGACGAACTGACGTGTTTAGATTCACATAAGTTGGGGCCACCATCACCTCAGCATGGGTGTCTGGTAATTTAGCGGAAAGTGCTGCGAGCAAGGCTTCCGTCTCTTCTAAATTTTTATTCATTTTCCAGTTTCCAGCAACAATCTTACTTCTCATCTTTTTAAAAGGTTTAGTGTTTTAGGGCAATCCCTATTCAAATTTCAATTCGTCTAAGTCGTTATAATGTACTTTTTGTTTGATAGTCCCTTTTTCTAAAACCAAAACTCCGGGATTAGATCGGACTATGGTTTTAAGCGTAGTCTCATCGGTAAAGTAGAAATCAAAGCCAAGATTATTATCCTGAATTAGTTTCCCTGTTTGTTCATTGTTCGAGGCGGACATTCCTATTACTTTATATCCTTTCTTGATCGCTGCATCGGTTATTCGCTTTACCTCAGCAAACATGTTTTCATTGGTTTTTCTCAAATCATAAGCTATGATCATGACCAATTTTGGCTCTTGTAAAAGTGAAGCTGCAAAATCTTCCCCATTCTGTTCGATGGTAAAATCATGAACAGGTGGTTCATATCCTTTTTGAATTTCAGTCGTTTCAACGTCTATGAATTCGCCATCCACTTTAGGGTAATCCCCATTCGTTACTATTACTTTTTCTTCACCATTGATGTTGAACTTCCATGCATATTCAAAAATGGCTTCTGGAGCACCTTCCGGCACATTCATTCCATCCTCGATATTCTTTCCGATTTCATAAGGTCTAAAGTCAATGACTGGAAGATGATTTAAGACATGGTACACATAGAATCCAGAAAGCACTAAGGCAAAAAACACGATAAGTCTATTGGTTCTTACACTGAAAGCTGGAGTTATAAATTTCCTTCCTATAAATAGAATTATGATAAGTACAAGCAGAACTATATCTTTTGTAAACGATTCCCACGGGCTGAGTTTAATCGCATCTCCAAAACAACCACAATCTGTAACTTTATTGAAATATGCCGAATAGAAGGTAAGAAAGGTGAAGCCGACAATCATTAATAGCAGACTCCAAACCGTAAACTTCGTTCGAAAACCGATAAGCAACATCACTCCCACAAGCACTTCAAAAACAACTACTATTATGGATATTGTGAGCGCATGAGGTTCAAAAAACGGAAGATCTAAAACTCCTGAACTAAAGTATTCCTCCAATTTAAAGGAGAAGCCTACAGGGTCATTGAGTTTAATAAATCCGCTGATAATAAATAGAATGCCAACAAAAACTCTACTAAAACCTACTAAGTATTTCATGATTCGGGGTTACTTTCATTCAAATGTATCATAGCAAACACAGCATAGTTCACCATATCTTGGTAATTGGCATCTATGCCTTCACTAACCAAAGTCTTACCTTTATTGTTTTCAATCGTTTTCACTCGAAGTAGCTTTTGCAAAATCAAGTCTGTTAAAGAACTTACACGCATATCACGCCATGCTTCGCCATAATCATGGTTTTTATCCTCCATTAGACCTTTGGTTTCTGCAACATGTTTATCGTAGAGCTCAATTGCTTTTTCAGTCAAAAGATCAGGCTGTTCCGCAACCCCAAGTTCCAATTGAATCAATGCCATGATTGAATAGTTTATGATTCCGATAAATTCTGAGCGCTCGCCTTCGTCTACCTTTCGAACATCATTCTGCTGAAGTCCACGAATTCGTTGTGCTTTGATAAAAATTTGATCGGTGAGTGATGGAAGTCGAAGAATTCGCCACGCACAACCATAATCGGTCATCTTTTTTAGGAACAGATCACGACAAACTTTAATGACGTCATCATATTGCTCAGAAGTATGCTGCATGAATATCAATCTAATTTGCGTAAATTTCGTTTAAAATTATGTGAATGTCAAAGTTCATGCGAATTACTTGTTTAAACCAAACCAATTACGAAAACTATATCGTTAGAGAACCCTATGACTATTAACTGTAAAGGCGAACTGATAGATTTGAGCTCGCCCAAAATCATGGGAATTCTCAATATAACTCCCGATTCTTTCTTTGACGGCGGAAAATACAAAGATGAGAAGTCCATTCTTTTGCAAACTAAAAAAATGCTTAATGAGGGAGCCACTTTTATTGATGTAGGCGCATATAGTTCTCGGCCAGGAGCTGAAGCTGTTACAGAGGAAGAAGAGCTAGCAAGAATACTTCCTATTGTTGTCTTACTGATGAAAGAATTTCCGAGGATATTATTGTCAATTGACACCTTTAGAAATAAAATAGCGTCAAAATGTTTGGAAGCAGGAGCCGCCCTAATTAATGACATTTCTGCAGGAAAAATCGATGATAAAATGCTTTCTGTACTCGCAAAGCATAAAACACCCTATGTGATGATGCACATGAAAGGCACGCCCCAAACTATGCAGCAAAAAACAAACTACAAAGAACTTCTTACCGACATTATGCATTACTTTTCAGAAAGAGTTTCGGCAGCAAGAGCTTTGGGTATTCATGATATTATTATTGATCCAGGATTCGGATTTGCCAAAACAACAGAACAAAATTTTGAACTTTTACAGAAGCTTGATTTGTTTCAAAGTCTGAACTTACCAATACTGGCAGGGCTAAGTAGAAAATCAATGATTTACCAGACTCTTGAGACAAATGCAGAAAATGCTTTGAACGGAACAACTGCCTTGAATATGATAGCATTAAGCAAGGGAGCCAATATTCTAAGGGTTCACGACGTTAAAGAAGCAGTAGAATGTGCGAAACTTTATAAAAATTTAATGAGTTATGCCCCAAGTTCTTAGTTCATTTCTACTATCGATTTATTTTAATTTGACATTTTGAAGTCTTATTTCCTAATTTTACCAAAACAGCGACCAAATTGGATTTCCTAAATTTTATCGATCTTAAGATTACCGATCTGATTGACATCGTTCTGGTGGCTATACTTCTCTACTACATTTACAAACTGGTTCGCGGTTCAGTGGCCATCAACATTTTTATCGGAATTGTTATCGTTTGGGGGTTTTGGAAACTCACCGAACTATTAGGCATGAAGATGATTAGTAGTATGGTTGGAGCCTTTATGCAAGTGGGATTAATTGCATTGATTATTGTATTCCAACAAGAAATTCGAAAATTTCTACTAATGATTGGTTCTACCAATTTTGGAAACAAAAAGAGCTTTCTCAAACACTTTAAATTTCTAAAACAAGAAGGACTTTCCACAAGTATTGATGTCGATGCACTTTTACATGCCTGTCAAAATATGTCGACCACCCGAACAGGAGCACTCTTAGTAATCGAACAAAAACATTCTTTAGATTTCGTAAAATCTTCAGGTGATAAGATGTACATCGAAATCACCCAGCCTATTATTGAAAGTATTTTTTATAAGAATAGTCCTTTGCATGATGGTGCTGTGGTTATCGTAAATAATTACATTGTTGCAACTCGAGTGATTTTACCAGTTTCAAATGAACGAAATATTCCAATGCACTATGGCTTGCGTCATAGAGCAGCTGTTAGCATAACTGAAAAGACAGATGCCATTGCCTTAGTAGTAAGCGAGGAAACAGGAAATATCTCCTATGTAAAAAATGGCGAGTTTATAGAGTTCAAAGATTTGACCGAGCTGTCTGCTATACTCAAAGAAGATTTGATTTGATTTTCTATTATGGAGTGTAAAAATTGTCAAAACAGCTTACAGACCGACTATAGCTTTTGTCCCGATTGTGGAGCAAAAATCATTCGCAATAGACTTACCATAAAAAATCTGCTGAGTGATATAACAGAACGATATTTCAACTTAGACAATACATTTCTTAAAACTTTTTGGCATCTTTTTATAAAACCAGAGTCAGTAATTGATGGATATATCAAGGGTATAAGAAGAAAGTACTTGAACCCAATTAGCTATATGGGAATTGCACTAACCCTTTCTGGATTAATAGTTTTCTTAATTAAGAAAAAGGGGGGTGATATTGACTTTGATGTTTTAGGGGTAGGTCAAAGTATTGCCCAAGAAAAGGTTATGGAAATTACATTTGATTTTCAAGCAATTCTATTTGTGCTTTATATTCCTATGATGGCCATCGCTGGTTGGCTAAGTTTTCAAGAAAAAAAGTATAATTTTTCTGAGCGCTTAGTAATATTCACCTACACATTGGCCCATTACTCACTTTTTATTTTTGTTCCTTCTATATTAATTCTAATTTTTAGTCCAGAAAACTACCCCTCGTTTAGTATGATTGCTCTTCTTAGTATGTATGTTTACAGCGCTTATATCATTAAGAGAATGTCTAACGAGAAAGGAGCCAGTCTCGTCGCGAAGATTCTATTGTTCTGGGTTCTATTTACCGTATTGTATTTCAGCCTTTCCATTATCATTCCTATTGTAATGCTAGTGATTGGTGAAATAAGCCTTCAAGATTTTAAGCCAATTAAGGCATAGGGACCATAATTTACTAAGCCACTTCCTCAGCCAAAAACTGAGCTTCATATAAATTGCTGTAATACCCACCTGCCTTTAGAAGTTCTTTGTGGGTACCCGTCTCAACAATTTTTCCAGCATCCATGACTATGATTTTGTCTGCTTTTTTGATGGTGGCCAATCGGTGAGCAATGATTATTGAAGTGCGGCCTTCGGTTATTTTCTCCGTTGCTCTCTGGATCAATTGCTCGGAATAGGTATCTACAGAGGAAGTCGCTTCATCCAAAACTAAAATACTTGGATTACTTATATAGGCCCTTAGGAAGGCTATCAGCTGGCGCTGACCGCTTGAGAGCATTGTACCTCGCTCTTTTACATTATACTCATATCCACCAGGGAGACTTGATATAAACTCATCTACCCCAATTTGTTCCGCAGCTTGTTCTATCATTTGAAGGGTTACGGATTCTTCTTTCAAACTAATATTATTCGCTATAGTATCGGCAAACAGAAAAACGTCTTGAAGTACTACGGCAATATGCTTTCGTAGAGAGGGCAATGAATAGTCTTTAATATCTATTCCGTCAACCAAAATGCTTCCGGAATTGATTTCGTAAAAACGATTCAACAGGTTTATGATTGTGGATTTCCCTGCTCCCGTAGCGCCAACTATGGCAATAGTTTCTCCTGCTTTTACATCAAATGAAATTCCATGTAAAACCTCTTCATTTTCCAAATATCCAAAACGTACATTAGAAAATTTGATATTCCCTTTTATATCATCCTTGTCGACTGTACCCATATCTTGAATACTACTTTGGGTATCTAGTATTTTAAATACACGATTGGCGGCGACCATGCCCATTTGAAGTGTATTGAATTTATCTGCTATTTGCCGTAAGGGCCGAAACAACATATCGATAAGAAGTATAAATGCGAAGATAGTACCGAACTCTTTCTGACCGAGACCAGATACGTTCTGAAGTCCCCCGTACCAAACAATGAGCCCCACTCCAATTGAAGAAACAATTTCGGCAATCGGAAAAAAGATGGAGTTGTACCAAACCGTTTTCAACCATGCATTCTGATGTTTCTCATTGATTTCGCGAAATTTTTCGCTTTCAATTTTTTCCCTTGTAAACAGCTGAACGATTTTCATTCCCGTAATACGTTCTTGAACAAAGGAATTGAGATTCGAAACTTGTGCACGTACCTCAATGAAAGCTACTTTCATGGCTTTTTGAAACAATCGTGTTGCATAAAGTATCACCGGAAGTATTGCAAAAACAATCAAAGCTAGTTTCCAATCAATGACCAACATTACTGCTGCCGCTACTAACATTTTCAATAAGTCGGCAACGATAACAAAAAAACCTTGGCTAAAAATCTCACCAATTCGTTGCATATCAGCAACAGCTCTGGTAACTAAAACTCCAAGTGAAGAATTGTCAAAATACTTCATCCGAAATCCCAACATGTGCTTGAAGAGGTTAATTCGGATGTCTTTAATAACTGATTCTCCTAGCCAATTAGCGTAATAGTTAAAAAGTAGTTGGCAGGTCACTTGGGCAAAAAGAACAGCAAGCATAGCTAAGGTCAGCAGAAGTAATTTTTCCTCATTACTATTTTTAATAGCATCATCAATAATCTCACGCAGTAACAAAGGAGTTAAGATGGCAAAACATGATATAAGAATAGCAGCCAAAGCGACCCCGTAAAAAGTAACCTTGTACGGACGAGTGTGTACCAACAAACGCTTAAACAAACGTTTATCAAATGCTTTTCCTGAATCGTTATCCATGTTTTGTTGTGATGGTATTGGGGTAGATAATACGTGTCAAATATAATCCTTTTGCAGGTACTGAGTAACCCGCTTCACTCCTGTCTTTACTATTTATGATTGATTTAACATCGGCTACGGTGGACTTTCCCGTTCCTACTTCTAAAAGTGTACCGACAATGGCGCGAACCATATTCCTAAGGAATCGATTCGCTGTAATTGTGAATACCAATAGTTCCCCTTTCCGAATCCAAGAAGCTTCTTTAATATCACACAAATAAGTATGTACATCAGTATTCGATTTTGAGAAGCATTCAAAATCCTTATAATCTAAAAGAACTGAGGACGCTTCGTTCATTTTTTCAATATCCAGAGAATGTTTTACGTGATAAGCGGAATCTATATAAAAAGGATTTTTTTCTTGAATTACCCAATACTCATACGTACGTTCAGTGGCATCAAATCGGGCATGTGCCTCCGGTAATACCTGAAAAATTTCTTGTACTGCAATATCCTCTGGGAGAAAAGAATTCAGTTTATAAATCAAATCTTCTATGTCTGCTAATTCATCCACCACGAAATGGGCAAACATCTGCTTGGCATGAACTCCAGTATCCGTTCTGCCTGCCCCCATCAAGGAAACATCAGTACGCAAAAGTGTGGAAAAAGCTTTCTCCAAAACCTGTTGAACCGTTATGGCATTCGGTTGGTTTTGCCAACCGTGATACGCTTTTCCGTTATATGAAAATTGAACAAAATATCTCAAAGGTATTCTCTAGCTTTGCTGCAAAGATAGATGACCGTTCTGAATTCTAAAGTCAGAAGTTGCAATTCCACCAGAAATGAAAAAAATTTTGTTGCTCTCAGATACCCATTCCCATATGGATGAGAAAATTTTAAAATATGTACGTCAAGCAGATGAAGTCTGGCATGCTGGTGATATTGGAAGTTTAGCTGTTACGGATGCACTTGAAAAAATAAAACCTCTCCGTGCTGTTTTCGGAAACATTGATAACCATGTTATTCAAAAAGAATTCCCACTAGATAATAGATTCATGTGTGAGGGAGTTGATGTTCTCATGACTCATATAGGAGGCTATCCACCAAAATATAATGGACGTACGCGGAAAATGGTTCAGGAAAATCCGCCAAAACTTTTTATTTGCGGACACTCTCATATTCTAAAGGTAATGTGGGACAAACCCTTAGGTGTTCTACATATGAACCCCGGAGCTTGTGGAAAGCACGGATTTCATCAAGTAAGAACTATGTTACGATTTGTGATTGACGGAGAGGAAATTAAGGATTTGGAGATTGTTGAGTTAGGGAAGCGGTAAGAATTAAAAAAGTCTTGCTAAGGATTCTCGCCTTTACTGAAACGGGTTCAGCACAGGCGCGGGAATGACAATAAAAAACCCGGGAACAACCCCGGGTTTCACGCACTAATAAAACTAAGATGTTAGGTTTAACGCAAGCGATCAACAGATTTTACAAGATCTTCATCCTTCTTTATTGCCCTGTTGGCCAGGACTAAAAAAACGATAGAAAATACAGGAATGAGCATCCCAATACCCTTCTCAGAAACCAAAGTCTCTCCGGATAAGTTTAGCGATCGGTAAACGAAAAATCCTAGTAAAAAAAGATTTAATATCATATTCAATCTGTTTACAACAAATTGATTTTGTCTGTTCTTAAATAAAAATATAGCAATTAACCCTAAGGCAGCTATTATATAGAACGCAGAAGAAACCAAAATATCATATTTGGCAAAAAACTCTTCTCCTTTAGCATCCAACCAGAGGTACAGAAAAAAGGGTAATACCGCCGCTAAAAGAGCTACTATTACTAAGTATATGGTCTGTATTCTTTGAATCATTGTTAATTTTCAATACTCGGACTGCAAAAATACACGTCTTTTTAAAAAATATAGGTGCATTCCTAAAAATAATTTGTAATATTGTTTCGTTATTAGTTACAACACTTACCAAGACGGGATATCTTTCCTCTGTATTACCCAATTAACAATATACTTCTTGATATTTTTCCAAAACGTATAATTTATACTATTCTTAATGTTTGAGATTTCAGATTTAAAATCAAAAAAGCTACCTGAGCTTCAGGAAATTGCTAAGGGATTAAACGTACCAAAGTACAAGACCCAAAAAAAATTAGACTTAGTTTATCAAATTTTAGATGTGCAAGCTGCAAATCCTAAGGCTGCTGCTGAAGTTGCGCCTGCTGCAGCCAGTACCACTGAAGAAAAGCCTAAGCCAAGACCAAGACCTCGCGCTCGGGTTGCAAAAGAGGAAAAAAAGGAAGATACCCCTGCTGCATCAGAGACTAAAACTGAGAAAACTGCCGCCAAAACGGAAACGGAAGAGTCAACACCACGACCACGACCACGCCCTCGACCTCAAAATGCAAATAACGGTAATCAAAAAAGAGAGCCGCAAAAAAATGCACAGCACAAGAATCAGAACCAGCATAATAAAAAACCTCAGCACCAAAAAGGTAGAGAGGATAAGAATAATTTTGACAAAGATTTAAAGAACCGTTACAAGGAGCCGGAATTCGAATTCGATAGTATTATCGAGAGTGAAGGGGTACTTGATATCATGCAAGATGGCTACGGTTTCTTGCGTTCTTCGGATTACAATTATTTGTCATCTCCAGATGATATATATGTATCGCAATCTCAGATTCGCCTATTCGGATTGAAAACAGGTGATACGGTTTTAGGAAATGTTCGTCCACCCAAAGAAGGTGAGAAATATTTCCCACTTATTAAGGTGAATAAAATCAATGGAATCGACCCACAGATTGTTCGTGACCGTGTTTCATTTGAACATTTGACGCCTTTATTTCCAGATGAAAAGTTCAGATTAGCTGAACGTCAGGCTTCAATTTCAACACGTATAATCGATTTGTTTTCCCCTATTGGGAAGGGTCAAAGAGGTATGATTGTCTCTCAACCTAAAACAGGTAAAACGATGTTATTGAAAGATATTGCAAATGGAATTGCCGCTAACCATCCAGAAGTTTATCAAATCATTTTGTTGATTGATGAGCGTCCGGAAGAAGTTACAGATATGCAACGTAATGTACGTGGTGAAGTAGTGGCTTCAACTTTTGATAAGGAAGCTACAGAACATGTACGTGTAGCCAATATTGTTTTAGAAAAAGCAAAACGTTTAGTAGAATGTGGTCATGATGTTGTTATTCTTTTAGATTCTATAACACGTTTAGCGAGAGCTTATAACACCGTACAACCAGCTTCTGGTAAAGTTTTGAGTGGTGGTGTTGATGCAAACGCGCTTCATAAGCCAAAACGTTTCTTTGGTGCTGCACGTAATATTGAAGGTGGTGGATCACTTTCAATCATCGCAACGGCACTTACAGAAACTGGATCTAAAATGGATGAAGTGATTTTTGAAGAATTCAAAGGTACTGGTAACATGGAACTTCAGTTGGATCGTAAGATATCAAACAGAAGAATATTCCCAGCAATCGACCTTACCTCTTCAAGCACACGTAGAGATGATTTGTTATTAGACAAAGATATTATTCAACGTATGTGGATTATGCGTAAATATCTTGCAGATATGAACCCCGTGGAGGCTATGGAGTTCATTGAGCAACGTTTCAAGCAAACTAAGAACAATGAAGAGTTCTTGATGACGATGAATCAGTAATTTCCGTAACGGCAAATCACAAAAAATAAATCCCAAATTCCACTGTCTTACGACTAGGGAGTTTGGGATTTTTCATGCCCTTTATTTCTCCTTTTCAATATTCTGTCTTTTTTTTTCAGATTCCTCATATTTTAAAATATCTTTAAGGAAGCAAAGAAGATTTCTCCCCCAAAGTTTTTTGCGAGAACAACAACCATTAAAACACTTATGTCATGAAAAACCTTAGAAAGTGGTTTCCACTAACGCTTGCATTTATTTTTGTTTTCACTTTATCTAGTTGTAATGAAGAATGCCCTTGTGAAGATGAGTCAAAACCAATTGCTCCTCCTAAGCAAATTGTATCAGTAGAAGATGCCAAGTTGATGTATGATACCTATAGCGCCCGCAGAAAACCTTTGATACAACGTTACGAAGATTCCATAAACCGCAGGGGTGACGAAGACCAATACGATAAAATGAAGCAGCAAAAAATGCAGCAAAACGACAAGGACAATTCTGAAAGTCGCGAAGCTGCTGCAGTAGATTCTTTCCCGGTTGCAAGATATGTGCACTACGATTATCAGACTATTAAGGACTATTTGACTTTTATTGAACAAGAGGCCAAGGACAAAGGAATTGAAATTTCAACTTTACGCTTTTATTTTTCGAACTACCCAGAAGATATGTCCGTTGAAAATGCCAAACCAAGACAAAATTCAGTTTTTGTAATGCCTACCATCACACAGGACAATAGAACTTTTGGCTACTTTTTAAATGAGAAAGAAGAGTTAAAATTATTAACCGATGATTTAAAAGTTAGCAAAACCCCTTTTAAGCCAAAGTCCGAAGGAACAAAAGTAAAGGCTTCTTTCTTACCAGAATTTGAGTCTTCTTTGACCACTCCCAACCTTAACTTTTATCAGGGACAGAGTTATATTCTGAATAGAGGAGGTAGTGCTCCACCACCATATCCGGCTCAATAGGACATATATTAATTTATTTCACCGTAGGTGTTAGAGTTTCTAAAAAACAACTATTTCATACCGTTATATGCTATTGCGTTGATTATTTCCTTAACACGCTATCGTTTGTATTACGATAGTGTTCTTAAGTATTTTCCAATATTAATTGCTTATGCTCTATTGTCAGAAATATTGGGAATCCTTATTCGTGATTTTGAAATTTTTCAGATTGTTTATCAGGATAAATATCATTTTGCAAATAATTTTATATACAATATTTATGATTTTGTTTTCTATATATATTTCTACTTTGTGTTTTGGAAAAGGATTCAAAATTTTAAATATAAAAGCATCGTAAAGTATGCCTCGATGGCTTACGTGGTAGCTACACTAATCAATCCTTTTTTCCAAAATGTATTTATTTTTCCTCAGGTTTATGCATTAACAATTGGTTCAACTGCGCTCATCATTTGCACTTTATTATATTTTCGAGAAACCATACAAAAAGGGAAAACAAAAAACAACCTCCTTACTTGGATAAGCATTGGGCTCCTAATTTTTAATATTTTCTTTCCTATAATTATGCTAGCAGGACGTTTTGATTACGATTTGTATAAAAAGCTTAATTTTCAACAATTTCACTATTTTTTAATTGTTGCTATGTATAGCTGTTTTATAATTGGCTTTCTCAAAATGGGAAGAATGAAACCGATTCAGGAAGATAAATGAGCCAAACCATTCTTGAGTTTTTAAAAAACAACTACTATTTTCTTTTGTACTTTGCTGTATTGGCCATAGCACTTCTTCGCTATCGAAGGTATTTTGACAGTGTATTGAAGTATTTTCCAATACTCATAGGCTATACCATTCTGACCGAAGCTCTGGGCTTTTTAATTGCAAACTTTGAAGAATTTCAAATCAACTATTCAGAGGAGTATCCCTATTCTAACAATGCTATTTATAACATCTATGACTTGGTTTTCTTTTTCTACTTCTATTCCATATTCTATAAAGCAATCAAAGCTAGAAAGCTCAAGTCCCCTATTAAATACGGCGCAATTATCTATGCTATAGCCACAGTTCTTAATCCATTTTTTGAAAACTGGATTGTTTTTCCTCAAACCTATGCATCTGCGGTTGGGTCAGCTGTTTTGATAATGAGCATTCTGTTATATTTCATAGATTCTAAATACAGAATGGAAAAGAACAACAACCTTCTCGTATGGATTGGTATTGGTCTTTTGATATTTAATTTATTCTTTCCTCTAATTATGTTAACGGCCCTTTACAATGCAGAATTTTATCGAGAATTTCATCTTCGGCAAGTACATCACGTATTAATTGTGGCGATGTATGGTTGTTTTATTACTGGCTTTCTACAACTAAAAGGCAATTTTTCATTTAAGGACACCTAACGGAACACTTTTCAAACAAAAAATGCCCTAACTTTCGCTAGGGCATTTAGTAATTTTACAAGTTAAAATTTACATCGCAGCAACGTGCTTTGCCAATTTACTTTTTAAGTTAGCCGCTTTGTTATCGTGAATGATATTACGTTTTGCTAAACGGTCAATCATACTAACTACGCTTGGTAATAAAGCCTCAGCATCTTTCTTCTTTTCTTCAGAACGCAATTTTTTCAATGCGTTACGCATTGTTTTATGCTGGTATCTGTTACGAAGACGTACTGCTTCGTTTCTTCTGATTCTCTTTAATGCTGACTTGTGATTTGCCATCTTTTATATCTTAATTATATTTTTTAAATCCTTCTTCGCCAATCTCACTCGAACTTTTGTAGCCCGTAGGGGAATCGAACCCCTGTTACCAGGATGAAAACCTGGCGTCCTAACCCCTAGACGAACGGGCCATTCTTAATTAACTTAGTAGTCCGTAGGGGAATCGAACCCCTGTTACCAGGATGAAAACCTGGCGTCCTAACCCCTAGACGAACGGACCATTATATTGCACAAAATGCGGATGCAAAAATACAATTATTTTTAACTATCACAACACCTGCTTATTATTTTTTTAATGAAACCTTAATTTGATGATCTCGAGAAATCGAGAGCAGTCAAATTGATTGGTTGAATTAACCTCGCTGAAGAGCGAGGTCTTTTCATTTCTTTGTTTTAACTCTTAATAGGCTTTTGCAAAAAGTACACGATGTGATGAAGGTTTTCCAGTTACCATGCAGCTTCCTTCTTCCTTTTTAACATTGATAGGAATGCACCGTATCGTCGCTTTTGTCTCCTCTTTTATACGGTCTTCGGTTTCGATAGTTCCATCCCAATGTGCAGAAATAAATCCGCCTTTTCCTTCCAGTACTTTTTTGAACTCTTCGTATGAATCTACAGGAGTGATATGTCCCTCCCGATAATCATAGGCTTTTTGATATATATTCTTTTGAATATCCTCCATCAAGAACTCAATCTTCGCAACAACTTCATCTGCAGGTATCGTTTCTTTTTGCAAAGTATCTCTTCTCGCAATTTCATAGGTGCCGTTTTCTATGTCTCGTTGACCAATTGCCAAACGCACTGGCACACCCTTCAGCTCATATTCATTAAACTTAAAGCCAGGTTTATGTGTATCGCGATTATCAAATTTTACCGAAATACCTTTCGAGCGCAATTCTTTCACCAACGGACTCACTTTCTCAGAAATAATGTCCAACTGGTCCAATCCTTTATAAATTGGAACAATAACCACTTGAATCGGCGCTAATTTTGGAGGAAGCACCAATCCATTATCATCACTATGTGTCATTACCAATGCACCCATCAATCTTGTCGAAACTCCCCAAGAAGTAGCCCAAACATGTTCTTTCTGCCCCTCTTTATTGGCGAATTTCACATCAAAAGCTTTGGCGAAATTTTGTCCTAAAAAGTGCGATGTACCTGCTTGCAAAGCTTTTCCGTCTTGCATCAAAGCCTCTATACAATAGGTTTCTAGAGCCCCTGCGAAACGTTCACTTTCTGTTTTTAATCCTTTAATAACAGGCATGGCCATATGCTCTTCAGCAAATTCCGCATAAATGTTCATCATTAACTCAGCTTCCGCAATCGCTTCCTTTTCCGTAGCATGAGCTGTATGGCCCTCTTGCCATAAGAATTCCGCGGTACGTAAAAATAATCTTGTACGCATTTCCCAGCGTACAACATTTGCCCATTGATTAATCAATAAAGGTAAATCACGATAGGACTGAATCCATCTCCTATAGGTATCCCAAATTATTGTTTCTGATGTAGGTCTTACAATTAGTTCTTCCTCTAGTTTGGCATCAGGATCGACGATGATGCCGCTTCCATCTTCGGCATTCTTAAGCCTATAATGAGTTACCACGGCGCATTCCTTGGCAAAGCCCTCAACATGGCTTGCTTCTTTACTTAAATATGATTTTGGAATGAATAATGGGAAATAAGCATTTTCATGCCCTGTTTCCTTGAACATCTTGTCCAAACCAGCCTGCATTTTTTCCCAAATAGCAAATCCGTATGGTTTAATAACCATACACCCGCGAACTCCCGAGTTTTCGGCTAAATCAGCCTTTACAACGAGTTCATTGTACCATTTGGAATAATCTTCGTTTCTTGTCGTTAAATTTTTACCCATTTCTTAAGTTTGGCACAAAACTTGTGTTAATAAAATCGTAATAGTTGGTAAAACTAACTATTTTTATAATGTTCAACAATTTAAATTACAACGATGATACAATCCCTACAACTCCAAAAAATTCGTAATGCGGCCTTATTCGCCCTGGTCGGTCTTTTCGCAGTTTCATGTGGTTCTTACCAACAGGCATCTTATTATGATAACGATGGTATTTACGGGTCTGACGAAAACCGTGTTTCTGTTGATAGAGCTCCTAGAAAAGCACCTAAGGCAAAGCAAAAACAAGAGAGTAATACGTATGCGGACTATTTTGGACAAAAAGCAGATGAAATTTCAGAAAGTGAGATTTTTACGGATGTTGATTCCTATTCAAGCGGTGTAGAAAATGATAGTATTACAGATGTTGATTTAACCGAATACTACACTTCAGACAATGACTATGCTGGAAATGCAGGATGGGGAGATAACCCAACCAGTGTTAGCATAAACATTTATGACAATGGATGGAACAACTGGGGCTTCGGAGGCGGAGGCTTAGGCTTCGGATGGGCTAACCCATATTGGGGATGGAACAACTGGGGTTGGGGCGGAGGCTTCGGCTGGAATCGTTGGAACAGATGGAACAACTGGGGCTGGGGAGGCTACGGTGGCTGGAGTTGGAACAACTGGGGTTGGGGCGGAGGCTTCGGCTATGCTTGGTGTCCACCTTACGGCTATGGCTATGCCAATCAAGGATTTTATGGAAATAGAGGTTACGCCTACAATTCAGGAAGACGTGGTTATTACAATGGTAATAGAGCACTAACAAGAACCAATTCAAGAGTCGCACTTAGCCGAGGTAGATCTAATTTGAACACCTCTAGAAACGCTACAGCATCTAGTAGATATAGAAGCAACAGAACCACTGGAAGATCTAGTGTTGGTAGAGGTACTACTGCCAGAAGCACTAGAAGCAACAGGAGTGGTATTGCTTCAAGACGTACGGTTGGTGTCGATAGAAATCGTTCTTACAGAACAAGCAGAAGTACAAGAGCTACTCCTCGTTATAACAGCTCTTCAAGAAGCAGTCAATACAGTAGAAGTACTACGCCACGTAGTAGCGGTTATTCAAGAGGAACAGCCTCTCGAAGTACTTCAAGATATTCAGCACCAAGAACCTCAACCTATAGAAGTTCTGGCAGTAGAACAAGAAGTAGTGGTTCTTATAGCAGAAGCTCATCACCTCGAAGCAGCAGCGGTAGCTATAGATCTTCAGGAAGAAGCTCAAGCTCTAGAAGTAGCGGAAGTTATAGAAGTTCTGGAAGCAGCTCAAGAAGTTCTGGAAGCTACAGGAGTTCTGGCGGTTCTTCAAGATCATCATCTTCAGGAAGATCTTCAGGAGGAGGTAGATCATCAGGCAGAAGTGGGGGAAGACAATAGACTCCAAAACATTCAGGAACAGATTAAAATTTAAAAAAATGAAAAGAAACTTAACTTTCATAATACTACTGGTATGTTCACTTGCCAGCGCTCAAAACATTTCTGATGTAATACGATATAGCTCTGAAAACTTACAAGGAACAGCACGTTATCAGGGAATGGGAGGTGCCTTTGGAGCCCTCGGTGGAGATTTATCAGCATTGAATGTCAATCCAGCTGGTGCGGCTGTATTCAATAACAACTTAGGAACGGTTTCAGGCACACTCTATAATCGAGACAATTTGGTTACCTACGGTGGAAATAACACGGGCTCAACGCCAAACTATCTAGACATTAATCAGGCTGGGGGTGTTTTGGTTTTTAAGAGTACGCTTCCTACCAGTCGATGGAGTAAAGTGGCAATTGCA
The DNA here is from genome assembly GCA_947500435.1 of uncultured Flavobacteriaceae bacterium. Lineage (GTDB taxonomy): Bacteria > Bacteroidota > Bacteroidia > Flavobacteriales > Flavobacteriaceae > Maribacter_C. The sequence continues at coordinate 319,476 of CANMRV010000004.1, read as the reverse complement.
CTGAATTATGATAAAACCGAAAATTTTGAAAACAACATCTTCGCGTCAGGTGCAACTAATGAAGGTATTGACAACTACTTTTTGAACTTCGCCGAAGGAGTTCCTTTCGGGGATATTTTACTTCGAGATGGAGAATTTCTTGAAGAAGCCTATTTAGACATTGGTGCAAATCAAGGTTTTGGAGACCAACAGACTTTCTTAGGCTATTTTGGTGGTTTGATTGACCCAGCAACTATGGAAAATGACAATACAATTTATAATAGCAACGCTAGTTACACTTCAGTTAATCAAGAATTTTCAAGAATTACATCAGGTTACAATAGCAAGTTTACCTTGAATGTAGCTTCACAGTACCGAGAGCGATTTCATATTGGTGCCTCGTTAAATTTCCATAGCATTCTTTACAACCGTTACGATGAATTTACTGAAACAGGATATGATGCAGATTCTGAAATACAGCGAACCACTTTTGACAACAGATTATTTACGCAAGGGTCAGGATTCTCAATGAATGTTGGTTTCATTGCAAAATTAAGTGAATTCTTACGTTTGGGAGGTAGTTATCAAACCCCAACTTGGTACCGTCTCGAAGACGAACTTTCACAAAGAATTTCTTCTGATTTAGCGGATGAAGACATCGACTTTATCAATTTTGATCAAATCAATCTTTTCCCCACCTATAAATTGACAGTACCTGGAAAGATCACAGGCAGTTTGGCTTTGATTTTTGGCAAAAACGGACTCCTAAGTTTTGATTATTCGCTACAAGATTTCTCTGAGGCTAAATTAAGGCCTGTAAATGACGTAAACTTTGCAACAGTAAATTCTGAAGTTTCGAGAGATTTAGGTGCGGTGAACACCTTTCGCATCGGTGGAGAATATCGCATCGAAAGAGTCAGCCTGCGGGCGGGGTATCGCTTTGAGGAAAGTCCGTATGAAAATTTCAGTGCCATTGGTGATTTGAATTCTATTTCTGGGGGAATAGGATACAATTTCGGTGGTAGTCGGTTGGATTTAGCCATTAACAGAATTGAGCGTGATACGGCAGAACATTTATTTGATACGGGAATCAATTCTCCGGCTTTGAATAATGGCGTTTCCTTGAACGGAACAGTAAGCTATACAGTAAACTTTTAAACAAAATTGGCACGGGCCTAACTAAAAAAGGAAGCCATCTCATAATTGGGATGGCTTCCTTTTTTGAATTTTATTAAACTTTCTTATCTCTTTAAAGTAAAATGCGTTTTACGGGTTTTGGCTACTATCGCTCCATCTTCCTGTTCTCCATATTCAAACCTAAACCAATAATCAGATGAGGGCATCTGTCTTCCATTGAAAGTACCATCCCAACCTCCTGTGGGGCCAAGCTGTTTCAAGAGTTTCCCATAACGGTCAAAAACAAAAACCACTGGATTTTCTAAGGTTTCTATACCCAAGATATTCCAGGTTTCGTGCATTCCATCTCCATTTGGAGTAAAAAATTTCGGATATCCCACAACTAAAAATTCTATGGGTTCGGTTGTTCCACATCCGTTTTTATCATTGATGATAACGGTATTCAATCCCGGTGGAACATCGAGAAAAACAGGGTCGTCTTGAAACTCACCGCCGTTGATGGCAAATTCATAACTACTATCACCATCGACAAAAAATTCAATGTTATTTTGGTCGGGGTCAATAGATAGGTTTGAATCTAAGGTCTCAACTCGATCCAACATAGGAATTCCGTAGAACGTAATTAAGATTCCCCCAACATCAGCTACGGTCACCGGCGTCCCAGAAATAGTAGTGATTTCAGCAAAGTATCGCCCTGTATTTGGACTGGTGACTACATATTCTGCTCCAAACGGACCCGTACCAGCTAGCGTATCATCTATTGTTCCATCGTCATCATAATCAACGGACCAAGCTACGTTTGCAATATCGGCTCCAGCAGGAGAATTCAAAGCACTTAATGTAATATCAGGATCACCTTCACAAGCGACGATATCGAGGCCTAAAAACTCATCTCTCAGGGTACAGTCTATCGCTAAATCTTGGTCTGCATCAACTGAACTTCCGGTAAAAGTGAACATAAAGGATTCAGCCTCATCATCAAAATTGGTATTGTAGTTATTGATTAATATGTAATAGATTTCACCAGGTTCTACATCTAACCATTCATCATATGTATTTAAACTTTGTGTTACAAATGGCGCACCTTCTTGGCCACTTATTGGATTTACGCCTATTCCTGTATAATTCGTATCATTCACCTCGTAATTACAACGAATTGGCTGGGCCGTTCCGTTACTAATGTCACCACAATCCACATCAGGCCCGTAAACAGCAAAATCCCATTCTGCAGTCACCGTAGTACCAGAGACTGGCAAGGCTTCAATGTCAAAACCTACTTGCCCCCCTGTTCCTGCCCGAAAAACATACCATGACGTATTGTTTTCAATATTTGCAGAACTATTACTACCCTTTTCCAAACAACCCGTTTGAAGAATAACATCAGGGTCGAAATCATCAATATCACCATTGCCATCCACATCAGGCATAATAGTAACAAGACCGTCCGCACATATGGGTATGGCGGTTCTGCAATCGGCTGAATTGGGGCTTTGAGCGTTTGCTGAAAGGGAGAATAAAAGCAAACAACACAGGACACAAAGAAGTGTTCGCATAGATTTAGGGCTAAATAGGGTACAATTCTATAACTACTATAACTCCATGAAGGCCTATTTAGTATGTTTTTGCCGACAATTCATGCCGTTAATCGATAAAATGCATCTGCAAATTAGCTATCTACCGCTTTAAGGAGAAGTGATTGTTGATATATTTGGCCTCGGTAATTTGCCCATTGGAATCCTTATAAGTAAGCTTAAACCAATAATCTGAAGATGGTAAAGGGTTTCCAGCGAAAGTACCATCCCAGCCTTGGCTATTTCGTGTTAACTGTGCCAAAAGCTTACCAAAACGATCGTAAATAGAAACCAAGGGGTTTTCTAAGTTCTCAACCCCAGCAATTTGCCAGTAGTCGTGCATGTTATCTCCATTAGGTGTGAAAAACTTAGGAAAGCCTACAACAACTATTTGTTCGGAAGTTGCACCACAACCCCTCTTATCATTTACTCTAATGGTGTGGGTACCTGATAAAACATCTTTAAAAATGGGTGAATCTTGATATGAACCGTTATCCAATTGATATTCCCAATCACCTTCTTCTTGTGTAAACACCGTTACCATGTTCTCTTCTTGTAAATCTTCAATTTCAATATTTGAAATTACAGGTGGATTCGAAACTATCACAGTTACAGCTTTAGTACTAGAACAGCTGACACCATTCTGAGTATTAGTAACAGTAATCTCGTATGTACCTGCTTGCGCAACATCAATACTAGATGTCGATTCACCTGAGTGCCAACTATAGTTATAGAAAGGCCTAGTAACAGATGAACCAATAGTAACACTGGACGCACCATCGCATAGAAAAACCTCAGAAGGAAAATCCAAGACAGGGGTTTCTAAACGAATTAATTGAAACTGTTGAGAAGCATCATAACAATCAGGATTCTGCACGGAAGTGACACGAACATAAATCGCCTTTGTGGTCGATGGAATAGTAAATAACTTAGGTATTACATTAGCACCACTGTTGGCATCTGCCTGTGTATTGTGATAACTAACTGCAAAATCATTAGTGCTTTGACTTCCTAAAGCTTCTATGTCTTTTGCCAACAAATCAAAAGTGGTATCTTCTGAACATGCAGCCGCATCAGTAAGTGGAAAGGCATTAGGCATTGTAGAATATCCCACATAAACGTCACTGATGATATTATTTCCGGCAGGCCGTACCACCTCAACCCGATAGGTCGCAGAACTAGAAACTACAAGCACCGCGGAATTCTCTCCAACTATAGGTTCAAAACCAGCGCCTATATCGCTAAACCAGTTATAGGTTACAGCATTTGTCGTTGTGGCATTTAAAGTAACATTTGTTCCCTCACAGGCCGAAATTGGTGGCCCTAAAAGATTACTTACAATAGAGCAATCGAGCGCATCAAAAGGGTTGGTAACAAATATGTTTCCAGAAAACTGGATTGAAAAACCAGAATTACTATTACTGAAATTGTTGATTAATAGATAATAATCTTCACCCGGAGCAACTTCAATCCAATCTTCGAATTGAATATTACTGGCATTGCCCGTCGGATCTTCACCAACACCTAGAAATGAATCTTGGTCTTGATTATCAAAAAAGTTACATCGAATAGGTTCGCCCAAGGTGCTACAATCGCTAGCTTTATATAAGGCAAAATCCCAATCCTCTGAAGTATCAATTCCGATATTAAAACCCAATTGACCCGAGGCACCCGTTCGAAAACGGTACCAAGCAGAATTCGATTCAATCGCGTTAGTGATGGTTTCTTCCAAACAGCCACTCCTTGCAGCACCATTAAAGTCGTCAACACCGAAACCATTAGTTCCACCATTAACCGGAGTATCATTACAAATGGGAATAGCATTGCCACAATCAGGAGAAACCTGAGCGGAGAGGGTAAAAATCCCAAAAAACAGTAATGCGTTAAAAAGTACACAAATACGCTTCATAAGTAGGTCTAAAATTAGGGACACCCTAAAGATAATCTGCAATACTCCTTAACACTAATTTATGTTGTGTAATGCCTGAAATAGAATATAAAGTGCCATATTATGTATATCTTTGCTGTTCGTTAAAGTCATATTAAATGAAAATTGACAGCACATTGAAAGAGCATTTTGAGGAGATGGGAGACGGTCATGTTTCATCCTCTGAAGACACCCCTTTGCGAGATGATGCATTCGTATTGAACGAAGAGGAAAAAATTAAAAGAATCAAGGAAAATGTTAGAGAGATTATGTTGACTCTCGGCCTTGATCTTGACGATGATAGTTTAAAAGGAACACCTAATCGCGTTGCAAAAATGTTCGTTAATGAGATTTTTGGAGGATTAGACCCTGAAAAAAAACCAAACTCATCAACTTTTGAAAATAAATACAAGTACAATGAAATGTTGGTAGAGAAAAACATTACGTTGTATTCTACCTGTGAGCATCACTTACTTCCAATTGTTGGAAAAGCACATATTGCATATATTTCAAACGGGACGGTCGTTGGACTTTCAAAAATGAATCGTATCGTTGACTATTTTGCTAAACGACCTCAGGTTCAAGAGCGGCTTAATATTCAAATCGTACGTGAACTACAAAAGGTATTGGGTACCGAAGATGTTGCCTGCGTTATCGATGCAAAGCACCTTTGCGTAAATTCTAGAGGAATTCGTGATATAGATAGTAGCACAGTTACTGCGGAATACGGTGGGAAATTCAAAGAAGAACCTGTACGCCGTGAATTTTTAGATTATCTTAATTTAGATACTAATTTCTAAACCTTTGCTTCTATAATGCAATTGTACCAAAGTCAACAACTCAAAGTTTATAATTCCCTTTCAGGCAAAAAAGAAGTTTTCAAACCTTTAAATGTAGGTCACATCGGAATGTACGTGTGTGGCCCTACGGTTTACAGCAATGTGCATTTGGGCAACTGTAGAACCTTCATGTCTTTTGATATGATATTCCGGTATTTCAAACACTTGGGGTACAAAGTCCGATACGTTAGAAACATAACGGATGCCGGGCACTTGGTGGATGACGCTGAAGATGGTGAAGATAAAATTGCCAAAAAAGCGCGTTTAGAGCAGTTAGAGCCAATGGAGGTTGTACAACGCTATACCGTTGATTTTCATAACATTCTTCAAAAATTCAACTTTCTACCTCCTAGCATAGAACCGACCGCGACGGGACATATTATCGAGCAAATAGAAATCATAAAAGATATTCTTGAAAAAGGATATGCCTATGAAAAGAATGGCTCAGTCTATTTTGACGTTGTCAAGTTCAGTGAAACGAACGAATACGGAAAGTTAAGCGGGCGCAAATTGGAGGACATGATTGCCAATACACGTGCACTCGCTGCTCAAGATGAAAAGAAAAGTCCACAAGATTTTGCGCTTTGGAAAAAAGCGGAACCAGAACATATTATGCGTTGGCCTTCTCCTTGGGGCGATGGTTTCCCAGGCTGGCATCTTGAATGTACTGCAATGAGTACAAAGTATCTTGGAGAAACTTTTGATATACATGGTGGCGGAATGGATTTAAAGTTCCCTCATCACGAATGTGAAATAGCGCAAGCCGAGGCAAGCAATGGGCATTCTCCTGTTCGCTATTGGTTGCATGCCAATATGCTTACCCTGAATGGGAAAAAAATGGCAAAATCCACAGGCAATAATATCCTTCCAGGAGAAATATTTACTGGAGATAATGAAATGCTTAGCAAAGCCTTTATGCCATCTGTTGTCCGCTTCTTTATGATGCAGGCGCACTATACGAGTATACTAGATTTGAGCAACGATGCGCTCTTAGCTTCGGAAAAAGGATACAATCGTTTGATGGATGCTTTAGAAAACCTTGATAAATTAGAAACCGGAAAATCTTCAGATTTCGATATTCAATCATGGCAGCAAGAGTGTTATGATGCAATGAATGATGATTTCAACACTCCTATTTTAATAGCCAAAATGTTTGATGCAGTAAAACACATCAACTTGGTTAAGGAAGGAAATGAAAGTATCACAGTAGAAGACAAATCAAAGTTACAAGCCATCTTAAATGGATTCATATTTGATGTATTAGGACTTGAGAGCAAAACTGATATTGGTACAGGTTCTGATAAACTATCAGGAGTTGTGGACTTATTGATTCAGCTTCGAAAAGATGCAAGAGACAATAAAGATTTTGCAACTTCAGATAAGATTAGAGATCAATTGGCTGAAATGGGTATTCAATTGAAAGACGGTAAAGAAGGTACTACTTTTAGTGTTTCTTAAAGGAACTCAGCCATTCAAATAAGGGAAAAGGTTAAACAGATACTGAAATAAATTCAGCACTAGTGAAAAAAATATTGATAGCTCCATTTGTTTTTCTTGTGCGTTTCTATCAGCAAGCGATTTCTCCGTACACCCCTGCAACTTGTCGTTACTCCCCGACCTGTTCGCAATATACCCTTGAAGCTCTAAAAAAACATGGTCTTTTTAAAGGTAGCTGGTTGTCTATAAAACGTATTCTTAGCTGTAATCCTTGGGGTGGAAAAGGATATGACCCAGTCCCATAAAATACACTCAAATACTACTTCTTCGATACGAAGTACTTTATACTAAATACTTATCTTAGTCGCTCAAAATAAATCTACATGTACTTTTTAGGAATTACCTGGAATCCGAATGAAACCCTTTTCAGTCTTGGACCTTTACAAATCAAATATTACAACCTACTTTGGATAGCCACCTTTGCTATTGGTTGGTTTTTGATGAAGCGCATTTTTACCAATGAAAAGAAGACGGTTGATCAACTGGATTCCCTTTTTATTTATATGGTTTTGGCCACAATGTTAGGTGCCCGCTTAGGACATGTATTTTTCTACGATTGGCCGTATTATTCAGACCATTTACTGGAAATACTACTGCCCATTCGAGAAAGTGCGGAAGGGACTATCTTAGGTTTTATAGACGGATATGAATTTACAGGTTTTACAGGACTCGCAAGTCATGGAGCTACAATAGGTATCATTCTTGCTGTTTTCTTATATATCAGGAAATACCCAGAGTTTAAACCACTTTGGATTATGGATCGCTTGGCAATTGTCGCTGCCATTGGAGCCTTTTGTGTTCGGCTAGGAAATTTTTTCAATTCTGAGATTATTGGTAAGAAGGTTGAGGAATCGTTTGTGTTCGCTACTCGTTTTGTCCGAGACAGTATCGGACAAGGTCAAGCCATGTCAATCACCAAAGAGAAAACGGTAAATGCTGCTTATGACGCATTGGTATCAAAACCTGAGTTTTCAGAGTACATTAAGGACATCCCATATAGACATCCAGCTCAACTCTATGAAGGAGTTGGCTATCTTTTGTTGTTCTTTCTTCTGTACTATCTTTATTGGAAAACAGATAAGAAGGACAAACCCGGATTCTTGTTCGGAACATTTACTGTAGTACTATGGGGTATCCGATTTTTAGCTGAATTCGTCAAAGAACGTCAAAATGAATTGGACGAGTCTTTTACCTTGGCCATTGGTCAAATGTTGAGTATTCCATTTATTCTTATTGGTCTTTACTTTATGTTTCGACCGACTAAGAGTACTCAGTAGGCATTCGCAGTAGGCAGTTGCAGTTGGCAGTGCTCAAGTAAATTTCCTGTACGAACCTTGTATTGTCTTAGCGCACTTTGCGTTTAAACTTATATCATGAAAGTTTTAAAGTATATTTTATTTCTAAGTGTCGTAGGCGCTTTCTTTAGCTCGTGCAAAGAGGAATCGAAAAAAGTGATTAAAACCGAGCCGATAACGTTTACCAAAGAAGGTGAATTAACCATCACCAAACAAAAAGTAGATACGCTTATCACGAAACTGGATATTGAATTTGCGGAATCGGAATACGAAACCCAAACGGGTTTGATGTATCGCAAAAGTATGGAAGACCATCAAGGTATGCTTTTTATTTTTCCTGACGAGCAAATGCATTCTTTTTACATGAAGAATACTGAAATTCCACTCGATATTATTTTCCTAAAATCAGATTTGACTATTGCAAGTTTTCAAGAAAACGCTCAACCTCTGAACGAAACCGGACTCTCCTCACAAGTCCCGATACAATATGTTCTTGAGGTTAATGCTGGGCTTGCTGAAAAGTGGCTTTTAGAAGTCGGTGATAAAATAGAATATCAAAAAAAATAGCTGTTTTGGTGGAAGTTCAAAAGAAAGAATTGAGCATCCAGACCGCGAGCGGAAACCCCATAGCGGTTTCGAAATTCTTTTCAAAAAATCCAATTAATCAAGTTATCGTAATTTCATCTGCAACCGGAGTATTGCAAAAGTACTATTCGCATTTTGCCAATTTCTATGCTTCAAAAGGACTTGTTGTCTACACCTTCGATTATGGTGGCATAGGGAAATCTATTTCATCTTTAGTAGAATTAAAGAAACACTCCGGAAATCTTACAAGTTGGGGTCAAAATGACCAAGCTGCAGTTGTTGCTTTTGCAAGAGAAGAATATCGTGACGCGACCCTAACACTTATAACCCATAGCGTAGGCGGACAAATACTGGGATTTAATCCTAATCATCGATTAATTGATAAGGTTATAATGATTGCTTCCCAAAGTGGTTATTGGAGAGATTTCAAAGGATTTCACGGTTTTAAAATGTGGATGTTTTGGTATGTCTTGATTCCTGTTTTTACTCCCTTATTTGGATATTTTCCGTCTAAAAAACTAGGTTTATTTGAAAACTTACCTAAAAACATGGTTTTTGAATGGGCGTCTTGGGGAAGAAAAAAAGAATATCTGATGCATTTTAAGAATAACGTGGATTATCTATTCGAAGATATTAAATTACCAATATTATCTTGGAGCTTTCCAAAAGATTCATTTGCACCAAAAAAAACAGTAGATTGGTTAGCGAACCAATACAAAAATGCCGATGTTACCCGTGTACACTATCCCCAAGAACACACAAATCAGCCCGGGCATTTTGGGTTTTTCAAAAGAAGTTTTAAAGAACAATTATGGGAGCAAAATCTTAACTGGATTCTCAACAATGAACTATCATGAGCAAATATCTTCTTACAGGCCTTGAAACTGAGCGTTTACGCTTCCGTAAATTGAAACGTACTGATTTCAACACGTGGTTACCCTTTCATCAAGAACCTTTGAGTACCGAATTTTGGGTCGGATTACCCGATGACCCAGTCGAAGCCTGTCAACATTGGTTTGACAAAGCTTTCCATCGTTACGATAACGATCTTGGCGGAATGAATGTTCTTATACATAAAGAGACCAATGAATTTATCGGGCAATGCGGATTACTAATCCAAACTGTTGACGGCATCAAAGAACTTGAAGTTGGGTATTCTATGCTTCCGAAATATTGGAGACAAGGGTATGCTACAGAAGCAGCGCAAAAATGCAAAGCCTTTGCCATTGAAAATAATTTAGCGACATCACTGATTTCCATTATTAATGTGGACAACATACCATCTCAGAAAGTGGCTATCAATAACGGTATGCATTTGGATAAAACCACAGTTTATAATGAAAACCCTTCTCATATCTTTAGAATACAATTGTAAGTATGAAGCATTGGGCAATTTTCATTACAAATGATTCAAACAAATCAAAATTCGTTCATAATCTTTTGGCTGGCACTGTTTCTGAACTCGAATTGCCAAAAGGTTATAAAGGGGCCTTGTTTTCCAAATTGGCCCTCGAACGCTTCATGGATGAAGAGGATCGTCATGGAACTAAAATAATTAATCAGGGAACGCAACAATCACTAAGAACCATGTCAAGTGGTGAGCAGAAAAAGGCACTGCTCAACTATCTCTTTGAAAAAGACTACGACTTTATAGTTCTGGACAATCCTTTTGATAATTTGGATATTGGGTCACAAGAAAAACTCACTAAGACTTTAGAGGCCAGGTCTAAACATATTATGTTGGTTCAGATAATAAGTAGGAAAGATGATTTACTACCTTTTATCGATAATTTCATGAGTCTCAATAAAGATGAATTATCGATTATTCATGAGCTGGAAAAGATATTCCCATCTAAGGGAGATTCCTATTTCGCCGGAGGCATTCCGCGAGCACTTAGTCCAATTGAATTTAATTATGGGACGCTAATTCAATTGAAAGATGTAACCGTTAAGTTTGGTGATAGGATTGTTTTACAAAACTTAAACTGGACAATCAAAAAGGGAGAATTCTGGCAACTTGTAGGTAAAAACGGAAGTGGCAAAACCACTATTCTATCCATGATAACTGGAGAGAACCCCAAAGGCTATGGTCAAGACTTGTTTCTCTTCGGAAAGAAGAAAGGAAGCGGCGAAAGCATTTGGGATATCAAGAAAAACATTGGCTACTTCACTCCCGCCATGACCGATAAATTTACGGGTTATCATACAATAGAAAACATGTTGATTTCTGGTCTAAATGATTCTATCGGTCTTTATGTCAAACCAACAGAATCTCAATTGAGAGTTGCGAAAGAATGGCTACAACTAATTAATCTTTGGGAAAAGAAAGACACTCTTTTTCACGATTTATCCGCAGGGCAAAAACGTTTGGTTATGACAACTAGGGCAATGATTAAACATCCGTTGCTCCTTATTTTAGACGAACCTACTGCAGGTCTTGACGATGCTTCTGCAAAGTTATTGGTGGACCTAGTAAACAAAGTTGCCAGGGAAAGTGATACCACAACCATTTTTGTATCCCATAGAAAAGAACCGGGGCTAAATCCTGATTTCATCTATGAGCTTCATATGCATGAAAATGGGTCGACTGGTCGAATAGTTTCTACGCTTTAACAACCTATACCAAAAGCCACAAATAAAAAAGAGCCATACTTAATGCATGGCTCTCTTTAAGAAATAAAGTTTGAGTTAGTTATTTCTTTTCTTCTTGTCCTGTTTTGATACTTTTCTTTAAGCTATCGAACATCACAGGTGTTGCGATAAACAACGATGAATACGTACCGACAATAATACCTATTATCATTGCGAACATAAATCCTCGAAGTGATTCTCCACCAAAAATAAAAATGGCCAATAATACTACCAAAGTAGTAAGTGAGGTATTTAAGGTTCTACTCAAGGTACTGTTCAAAGCTAAATTTACGTTCTCACCTGAACGCCATCCTTTTTCTCCAATAATCTCACGTATTCTATCAAATACTACCACGGTATCATTCAGGGAGTATCCAATCACGGTAAGAATCGCAGCAATAAAAGCTTGGTCGATTTCCATGTTAAAAGGCATAATGGTACCAAAAATGGAGAAGATACCCAAAACAATTAAAACATCGTGGAATACCGCGGTTACAGCTCCTAACGAGAACTGCCACTTACGGAATCGTATCAAGATGTATAAGAAAACCACCGCAAGAGATCCTATAATCGCCAAGAAAGCGTTCTTCTTAATATCATCAGCAATCGTCGGTCCAACTTTAACGGACTTCATAATACCAATTGATCGACCATCTGTATCATCGACGAAATTAGCTTTCGTAGTTTCTGCAGGAAGATACTTCTGAAGTGAAGTATACAACTTACCCTGAATCTCTTCATCTACCTCTATTCCCTCTACCTCTACTTTATAAGGCGTGGTGATACTGATCTGATTGGTCTCACCAAATGTTTTTACATTTGTTCCACTACCAAATACATCATTTAATTCCGAAGCAATCTCAGAAGGGTTCACTGCCTTTTCAAAACGTACTTGGTACGACCGTCCTCCGACAAAATCAACTCCTTGCTGAAGTCCTTGAGTTAGAAGAGAAAACAAACCAACACCTACTAAAACAGCAGAAATGATGTAGGCAATTTTTCGCTTTCCTAAGAAATTGATATTTATGTTCTGGAATAAGTTCTTGGTAAGTGCTGTAGAAAAATCTAAGGTTCTACCCTTACCGCTAATATACCAATCAACTAACAACCTCGTAATGAAAATCGCCGTGAATAATGAAGTAACAATACCTATTAACAGAGTAGTTGCAAAGCCTTTAATCGGTCCTGAACCGAACACAAATAAAATCAAGGCCGTGAGTCCTGTGGTAACGTTCGCATCAAGAATCGACGAAAGAGCATTTTCAAAACCATCAGCAACTGCTTGACTTTTCCCTTTCCCTTTTTTAAGTTCTTCTTTAATACGCTCAAAAATCAGAACGTTCGCATCAACAGACATACCAATAGTCAAAACGATACCAGCAATCCCTGGAAGGGTTAATACGGCATCAATACTAGTAAGTACTCCGAAAATCAATAAGATGTTCAGCAATAATGCTATATCAGCAAATAAACCTGCTTTTCCATAGTAAAAAACCATCCAAAGTAAAACGATGGCCATAGCAATCATGAAAGACATCAAACCGCTATCAATCGCTTCTTGACCTAATGATGGACCTACGATTTCAGATTGAATAATTTCCGCTCTTGCAGGTAATTTACCTGCTCGCAATACATTTGCAATATCAGTTGTTTCAGCAACAGTAAAAGTTCCTGTAATTTCGGTTCCTCCACCAGAAATACCACCTACTACAGAGCAGCCAGGTGCGGTATATACCTTATTATCTAAAACTACCGCGATACCCGTATTATTCACGTTAGCGTCACTGGTCAATTTCTGCCATAACTTCGAGCCTCTAGAATTCATACTCATACTAATGGCTGGCTTACCAAACTGATCAAAAGTGTCCCTAGCATCACTTACAACATCACCACTTATTCGTGGTTCGCCATTTCTATTGGATTTCAATGCATACAAATCAATCACCTCAACCTCTTCGGTTGATGGACGTTCCCATGCAAACTTTGTAAACTGAATATCCGTAGGAAGTAAACGGATAATCTCTGGCATTTTGAGGTAACTATTAATGATAGCGGTATCTTTTACCTGTGCTCGGAACATGGCATTTGTTCCAGGAGCTGCGGGAAGTAACTTATCAAATAAAGGATTTACCTGTGTAGCAATATCTAAAGAATCTGCGGTAACATCTGATAGTAAAGAATCGAGTTCTGAAGCTTCTTTAACAGGCTCAGCAACTGGAGTATCTACTAATGTTTTCAGCTTCTCATTCGCTTGAATCACGAAAGTACTGAAGCTTGTATTGTTTTGTTCGTAGGTTTCCCAGAATTCTAATTGAGCCGTTTGAGAAATCAAGGTAATTGCTCTCTTTACATCTTTTGCACCTGGTAATTCTACCAAAACTCTTCCTGAAGTTCCGAGACGTTGAATGTTAGGCTGAGTAACTCCAAAGCCGTCGATTCGTTCTCGTAATACTTCAAAAGCAGAAACAATGGCATCGTCAATTTTTGTCCGAAGAAGGGGCTTCACCTCATCATCACTCATTTGAAAATTTACCTGATCACTAAGGCCTTTGTTCGCAAAAATATCAGGAGAAGCTAATTTCGTATCTCCTTTGATGTTATCAAAAGCCTCAAAAAACAAGTCTAGATAGGTATCATCACTATTCTTTGAAGCCTCATCCGCGTCAGCTAAGGCTTTGTTAAAAACAGGGTTCTTCGAATTATCTGCCAATCCCCTTAAAATGTCCTTAATTGAAATTTGTAGAGTTACGTTAATACCGCCTTCAAGGTCAAGACCTTTATTTAGCTGTTTCTTTTTGGCATTGTTGTACGTTGTAAAACCAAATTGTTTGTCAGAACCTATAGAATCAAGGTAACTGGCAACCAACTGATCTTGTTTTACTGATGCTTCTAGATCGTCTGAATTTGGAATTTGACTAACTGCATGTGCTCTCGCCTCATCTTCAACCTTATTGGTGATAAACGTAAAGGATAGTTGATAGATACTCACTAGCCCAAACAAGAAAGCAAAAAGTTTTATAAGTCCTTTATTTTGCATTTTATTACTTAGTTTAAGTTTACAATATTAGATAGCTCGATTACTAAAAAATATCGTGAATGATTAATATATTAATTATGGTGTTGTTCGTTTAGAAAGCCTAAAGAGAATTACTTTTTGCAAAGTGTTTACAATCTTTAGTGGTATTATTTTAGTGGAAACAATCTATGGAAAGTGCTCTATCTATAACAAAAATATGTTACTAGACTTAACTATTCCCATAAGTATAAGGTCCTGCCCTTACTTCTGGAATAGTATCTGAAGTATTATCTATAGCAAGTGCAATAGATCTATTCATTTTGTAGGCTACATATACAAGAGCGTCTTCTTCAAGGGCTGTCGCATCATTAAACTGTAAGACTACTGGATTGGAAAACCGCTTATAATCTTGCTTTAACTCAAAAGCAAGTTTTCCGCTTAAACCCAATCCATCATTAGTTTGTTTCTGAAAATCCGATACTACTATACTAAAATTGTCAGGTAGTTTATCGTTAGGAAAATCAACAGGTAGTTGATTTATATCTCTATATGTTAATGATAACTCATTATCCTGAGAAAGAAGTTCCCCGACACTAAGAGCATCAATATTACTATAATAGCGTATACTTAAATGCGTATCATCATTTTCTATTATTTCAATATTGTTGATACCTAAAGCCTGTAACTTTTTGGTAACTATTGCCAAAGCATCATCATGGGAAGTTACCGAAGTCATTTCTACATCAGTAAATTGTAATACAATTTGCTGATTAGCAACCTTAGTTTGCTCTTGATTAAGCCCTATTAAGGCAAGAAGAATAATTAAAGTACTTATGTACCATTTTGTATTCATGCGGCAAATATAAAAATAAAGATAGTACTTGGTAGTATATTTTCTTACAATATATATTTCTGAACCGTATCGTTAAAAAAAGAAAACCTTCATAGTCAAGCTACAAAGGCACTCTTTAACTGCATAAGGCGTATATAGCTTATAATTCTAAAAGACCGTTAGTTTTAGTCACACCTTCTGCACTTTCTTGCATTTTGGCTTTCTCAGCATCACTTAAAGGAACATCAACAATTTTTTCGATTCCGTTTTTCCCTAACAACACAGGCACTCCGATACAGATATCGTTTAAACCATATTCACCCTCTAAATACGTAGAACATGGAAACATCTTCTTTTGGTCGCAAGCGATGGCCTGAACTAGTGCTGAAACTGCAGCGCCAGGAGCGTACCAAGCACTTGTTCCTAGTAAACCGGTTAATGTTGCCCCACCAACTTTCGTATCCGCAGCAACTTGTTCTAAACGCTCATCCGATAAAAATTCCGATACACGAATACTGTTTCTCGTAGCATGAGATGTAAGTGGCACCATTCCCTTATCGCTATGTCCTCCAATTACCATTCCGTCAATATCTGAAATTGGTGCTTCCATGGCTTCTGCCAAACGATATTTGAAACGTGCACTATCCAATGCACCACCCATACCAATAATTCTATTCTTTGGGAGACTTGTAGTTTTATGAACCAAATAAGTCATGGTATCCATAGGATTACTAACTACAATCAATATTACGTTGGGAGAATGCTCAATTAGATTTGATGAAACTGTTTTAACAATTCCTGCATTGATACCAATCAACTCTTCTCTAGTCATTCCTGGTTTTCTAGGAATACCTGAAGTAATTACCGCAATATCGCTTCCGGCAGTTTTAGAATAATCGCCTGTAGTACCGGTAATTTTTGTGTCAAATCCGTTTAATGAAGCGGTTTGCATTAAATCCATCGCTTTTCCCTCAGCATATCCTTCTTTGATATCTACCAAAACTACTTCTGATGCAAAATCTTTAATGGCTATGTATTCTGCGCAACTTGCACCCACAGCTCCTGCTCCTACTACGGTAACTTTCATATGTTATAATTTTTAAGAATTTGTTTTAAGTCTGGCAAAAATACAAATTCCGAAAGGAAAACTCTCGACGAAATGCACTTAAATGTCGGTATTATAGTGTTTTAAAACATCGATGAAATGCCTCTGTTGTTAAAAAAAATTACACTTCAACGAAGAAAAACGTAATATGTTACCATACATCGAATTTTAGCAATACCGAATCGAATCGTTACGTTCTACACACACAAAAACCCCGAATCAAACCTACGTGATGAAAAAGTTATTTTCATTTTTAGCAATTATTGGAATTATTCTCGCCAGCAATTGTTCGAGAATTCCCGAAAACAATGACCCTGTAATTGGCATTTGGTCAAAAGTTGAAGTAAAAACTACTGGCCAAACTCAAAAAAACACAAATAGACAAGAATGGATATTCAATGATGCCTACCTGGGAAGATTTCATAATTACAATAATGGGCAGTTAGATGTACTGACAGATTTCAA
The DNA here is from genome assembly GCA_947500435.1 of uncultured Flavobacteriaceae bacterium. Taxonomy (GTDB): domain Bacteria; phylum Bacteroidota; class Bacteroidia; order Flavobacteriales; family Flavobacteriaceae; genus Maribacter_C. The sequence goes on along the minus strand of CANMRV010000004.1, from coordinate 302,597 downwards.
ATGGGAGAAAGAAGATGGTGTTTATACAATTTCCTATCCAGGGATCGAAAACAAACTAAACGATGTGGTTACCATGATTAAATCAGAAGATGGAGAGATACTCAAAGCCACTGATGGTAAAACTTTAGCCATACGTGAATAAAACACACAACTTAACCTACTAAAAAACCCTGCTTGATATCGAGCAGGGTTTTTTTATTGATAAAGACAAACAAGGCTCTTATTTAGAAAGCTTTCCGTCTTCTGCTAGGAACTCAGTGTAATCTAAGATATAAACACCTAACAAGCTCCACTTAAATTTATGGTCAGCATACTTTGCTTTAAACTTATCATTGTCCATAAATAAAGATGCAAAATGCTCGTCAAAATCCTTTTTAGTCAACCAAAGAACTTTCTCATCTCCTTTTTTGATGTAGTATGATTTAGCAATACCACCTGCTAATTTCAGTCCACCGAAACCAATACTAGAAGTTTCCTTTGCCCAGGGATCAGAGTACACTTGAATAAACTGGCTGTATTTAGGATTGATAACCTGCATCAAATATTCTGCTTCTTTCTTCTTATTCTTTAAAGAAACCATTTGATTGGTATACATCGTATACCCTTTGCTCATATATTTTGAAGCATCACTCTTACCCCACTTCGTAGCATCGTTCATGAAATTGCTTTGCTGCTGCATCTTCTCCATACCAGAAGGAGCCATATATAAGTCTACAATTTCTGCAGCCGTTACACGAAGTTTACTGCCATCAGGTTTAATAAATTTAATTTCATTAATCTGACCTTTTTTACGGTCTACATCTTTAATGTCCGCTTCAACTTTCTCGCCACTCTTCAGTGTAACATAAGCAGGTTTTTTTCTTGAGTACGAGCTATAAGCCGGGTCAAAAGCAGCTTGTTTTTCGCGTTCTTTCAAATCTTCTTGTGCGAAACAAATCACAGCTGAGAAGAACAACATGGTAAAAAACTTAATTTTCATAAAATTTGATTTAGGAATTAATATTAATAATTCCTGCAAATAAAAACGTCCGCCAATTGGCGGACGAATTTTTGTTGTGAAAGTGCTATTTTCTATGCATCAATGTTCGCATAAACTGCATTCTTCTCGATGAACTCCCTTCTTGGTGGAACTTCATCACCCATCAGCATAGAGAATATGCGGTCTGCTTCAGTAGCGTTATCTATAGTAATTTGACGCAAGGTTCTAAAATCAGGATTCATCGTCGTATCCCAAAGTTGTTCTGCGTTCATCTCTCCCAAACCTTTATAGCGCTGGATGCTTACTCCACCACTATAGCTATTTGCGATTTCATCGCGCTCTTCATCATTCCAAGCATAACGCTTCTTCTGACCCTTTTTTACTAAGTATAAAGGTGGTGTTGCAATATAGACATGACCCATTTCAATCAATTCACGCATATAACGGAAAAAGAAAGTCAAAATTAAGGTTTCAATGTGACTACCATCAACGTCGGCATCACACATTATAACTACTTTATGGTAACGTAACTTTTCAAGGTTCAATGCCTTACTATCATCTTCTGTTCCAATAGTTACGCCTAAAGCTGTGTAGATATTTTTTATCTCCTCATTATCAAAAACTCTGTGAGGCATGGCCTTTTCAACGTTTAAAATCTTACCACGAAGTGGAAGAATTGCTTGAAAGTTTCTATCACGACCTTGCTTAGCTGTACCACCTGCCGAATCCCCCTCTACTAGGAATACTTCACAGTTTACAGGGTCTTGGTCAGAGCAATCCGATAGTTTACCAGGTAAACCACCAATACTCATAACCGTCTTACGCTGTACCATTTCACGTGCCTTTGTAGCTGCGTGTCTAGCTTGTGCGGCAAGAATTACTTTTTGTACAATTACCTTAGCATCATCCGGGTTTTCTTCTAAGTAGTTCGTCAACATCTCAGAAACCGATTGGCTAACTGCCGAAGAAACTTCACGGTTACCTAATTTGGTTTTCGTTTGTCCTTCAAATTGAGGTTCAGCAACCTTAACCGAAATAATTGCAGTAAGACCTTCTCGGAAATCATCCCCTTGAACATCAAACTTTAATTTATCCAACATTCCTGAGGCATCGGCATACTTCTTCAAAGTACCTGTAAGTCCACGACGGAAACCTGATAAATGCGTTCCGCCTTCGTGCGTATTAATATTGTTTACATAAGAATGCAGATTCTCTGTATATGAAGTATTATAAACCATGGCTACTTCAACGGGAATGCCATTTTTCTCTCCTTCCATAGAGATAACATTCTGAATCAACTGCTCACGATTGCCATCTAAAAACTTAACGAATTCTTTTAGGCCTTCATCGGAATAAAAAGTCTCACTTAAATAACCTGATTCGCTCTCTTTATCCTTTTGACGTTTATCAGTAATGCTGATTGTAACTCCCTTATTAAGAAAAGAAAGTTCACGCATTCTATTAGAAAGCGTCTCGTAACTATATTCTATCGTCTGAGTAAATATGGTCGTATCTGGCAAAAAAGTGACCTCAGTACCTCTTTCTGTTGTTTCTCCGATACTTTTTACAGGATACTGTGCCTTACCACGCGAATATTCCTGCTCCCAAACTTTACCGTCTTTAAATACAGTAGCTCTTAAATGTTCAGATAATGCATTCACACAGGAAACACCAACACCATGCAGACCACCGGAAACTTTATAAGAATCCTTATCAAACTTACCACCGGCTCCAATCTTGGTCATTACAACTTCAAGAGCAGAAACACCTTCCTTTTTATGCATTCCTACCGGAATACCCCGACCGTTATCACGCGTGGTTATCGAATTATCTTCATTTATCGTGACGCTAATCGTATCACAATGGCCGCCCATAGCCTCATCAATCGAGTTATCGACTACTTCATACACCAAATGGTGTAGTCCTCTTACCCCAACATCACCAATATACATTGACGGACGCATACGTACATGCTCCATACCCTCAAGGGCCTGAATACTGTCCGCCGAATACTCCTTCATGGGGGCATTATCTTTTTGAGTTTCTTCCTGAGGTTTTTTGTTCTCCTCGGCCTCGTTTTTTGCTTCTTCGCTCATAAATAAATTAGGTTGTATTTAATTCAAATTTTGCAATCTTACAAATATACGGAATACCCTATGAAATATAGTGTTTTGCTGATTTTCAAAGAACGAAGTTATTAACAATTATTGTGGACAAAATGACAACCAAAAACAGGTGAAAAAAGAACTTTATAGAAGAAGAAATGAAACAATAATCCTAAGACAAAAGACCCCACCTTATGGCGGGGTCAATTGACTAATTAAAATAAAAACTGAACCCGTCTAGACAGGTAATGAAACAGCATCTATTATCGTACTCGAAAGTGACTTTCCAATCACCTTACCAATATAGTTTAATACGCTTCTTCATGAACATTCGCCACAGCCCTTCCTGAAGGGTCATTCATGTTTTTGAAGGCTTCATCCCACTCTAGTGCGATTTGAGTGCTACAGGCGACTGAAGCTTCTTGGGGCACACATAATGCAGCTGCATCAGATGGAAAATGTCCTTCAAAAATTGAACGATAATAATATTCCTCTTTTGAGGTTGGAGTCTGAATAGGGAATCTGTAATTCGCACTCTTCAATTGCTCATCGCTTACTTCAGCATCTACAACTTCTTTTAGGGTGTCAATCCAGCTATAACCAACGCCATCTGAGAACTGTTCCTTTTGACGCCATGCAACACTTTCAGGAAGCATATCTTCAAAAGCTTTACGAACTACCCATTTCTCCATGCGCTCTCCGTTAATCATTTTATCTTTCGGATTGATACGCATGGCAACATCCATAAATTCTTTATCTAAGAAAGGTACACGCCCTTCGATTCCCCACGCAGCCAAAGACTTGTTCGCACGTAAACAATCATACATGTGTAACTTGCTCAACTTACGAACCGTTTCCTCATGGAATTCCTTATCATTCGGAGCCTTATGGAAATATAAATACCCTCCGAACAATTCGTCTGCTCCTTCTCCTGAAAGTACCATCTTGATTCCCATGGACTTGATAACCCTTGCCATCAAATACATGGGCGTGGAAGCTCTTATCGTAGTGATATCATAGGTTTCCAGATTATACACTACATCTTTGATAGCGTCTAAACCTTCCTGAATCGTAAATTTAATTTCATGGTGAACGGTACCAATATGGTCAGCTACTTTTTGTGCAGCAGCCAAATCTGGGGAACCATCCAATCCTACAGAAAAAGAATGCAATTGTGGGTACCAAGCATCCGCTGTGTCCCCTGATTCTATTCGCTTTTGTGCATATTTTTTAGCTATCGCAGAAGTTACTGATGAATCCAACCCTCCAGAAAGTAAAACTCCGTAAGGCACATCAGACATTAATTGGCGATGCACAGCAGCTTCTAAAGCTTCCCTGATTTCTTGAATGCTTGTTTCGTTTTCCTTTACGGCATCATACTCCATCCAATCACGAGAATACCACTGTTTTAATTCGCCATCGGAACTATGCATATAATGTCCAGGAGGGAACAACTCAATCTTTGCACAAGTTCCTTCCAAAGCCTTCAATTCAGAAGCTACATAGAAGGTTCCGTTTTGGTCCCATCCCATATACAAAGGAATAATTCCCATATGATCACGAGCTATAAAATATTCATCCTTCTCTGCGTCATAAATCGCGAATCCGAAAATGCCATTCATCTCATCTATAAATGAAGGGCCTTTCGCTTGATATAAGGCCAAGATTATCTCGCAATCAGACTCTGTTTGAAAATCATAAGTCCCTTCAAACTGCTTTCTTAATTCTCTATGATTATAGATTTCGCCGTTTGCAGCTAAGATCAACTTCCCATCCGGACTCAACAAAGGTTGCTTACCAGAAGCTGGGTCAACAATTGCCAATCTTTCATGAGCTAAAATGGCTTTTTCATCCGCATAAATACCACTCCAATCCGGTCCACGATGCCTCACTTTCTTAGACATCTCCAGCAACTGAGGGCGTAATACTTCTGTGCTCTCCTTAACATCAAATGCACATACAATTCCACACATAACAATTCAATTTATTTTAATTATCATACAAATATCGATTTATACTTTCAATTATCAAACATATAGGAGGTAATCAATTACATATTATTACTATATTAATGCTAATTCACGTAAATCAGTTGATTTTAATAGCTAAATCAAAAAGAAACCGGTATTCTGTAAGAACCGATGATTTTAACGACTTTTTAGGAGAGTATGATTGGATTACTCAGTAATTTTAACGCTTAAATAAATTAAACACTATTATGAAAAAAGTTTTTACCATTGCCTTTATGGCATTAGCTATGGTCTTTTCGACCCAAGCCGTAGCGCAAGATTTTAGCGGAATGGACAAAAGTCCTTTAGACAACGCTTCTTATCCTTCAGATTATAAAGTTTCTGACAAAGTAGTACGTATTACTTATGGTAGGCCTCAATTAAAAGGTCGTGCATTATCTGAATTAGCTCCTGCGGGAGAAGTTTGGAGAACTGGCGCTAATGAAGCTCCTGAAATTACATTTTATAAAGATGTTAAGTTTGGTGGAAAAGATGTTAAAGCTGGCACTTATGCATTGTTGACTATACCTGGCGAGAGCGAATGGACTGTCATCTTGCACAGTAACTTGAACCAATGGGGTTCATATTTCTACAAAGATGAAGCTTCAGACGTCGCTCGTGTTACTGCTGGCGCTAGTACGGGCGATAAGTCATTGGAAGCATTTTCTATTGCTTTCAAAGAAGTTGATGGCGGAGTTCATATGGTAATGGGCTGGGACAAAGTTCGTGTTGCTGTACCGATTATGATGTAATATTTTTTTAGTTACAAATCAGAAAAGCCGAAATCAAATTGATTTCGGCTTTTCCTTTTTTAAAGTATTGAGAGTAACTATGCTATTTGCAGTGATTCAAGATCTTCTTCTCCCGCAGTTCTCTTGAAAAAATGGGAAATTAAGGTGGGGTAGTAATAATTCAAACTATCCACATCTTCGATAATACATGATTTTAAAAATGTATTCAAGTCTTCATATACTAGATTTACGGACATCATAGGTGCAAAAGGATGATTTAAAGTTTCTAAATCGTAGTATTTATCCTCTGCAATTACGTTCATGTAAACACGCTTTCTTTCATAATCGATTGAAATATCCGCAGCCTTATAGGATATACGGATTAGCACTTTATGGAATAGCTCGAACATCGTAATGTCTTCACCTTCCACACAGCTGATATCAATAAGCAGCTTTAAATCTTTAACGACATCATTTTTGGTTGTTTTCATCTCTTTTGGGTTTATTAGATTGAATTCTACGGCCACAAAGAAGAAGAAAATAAGAGTATGACATGAAATAATGTTGTGAAAACAACAATTTATGTAGGTAAAAGCCTACTTTTTTGATGAATTTAACAAGTCTAGTAATTCATCGGACTTCACCGTCGATATAGGTCTGTTCAGCCATTACTGTAGGAATTTCTTTCACTGGCACAGTCATTATATCTTTATTGTAAATTGTAAAATCGGCAAACTTGCCAGCTTCAATACTCCCTTTTTCGTTTTCTTCGAAATTAGAGTAGGCCGCCCAAATGGTCATTCCACGCAAAGCCTCCTCGCGAGTCAGTGCATCTTGTTTTTGAAAGCCTTCTTTGGGATAAGCATCTAAATCTTTCCGAGTAACCGCTGCATAAAATGTCAAAAACGGACTCACCTGCTCAACTGGAAAATCGGTACCTAAGGCTACTTTACCTGCTTTATTCAACAATTTCTTATAGGCATAGGCGCCTTTTACCCGCTCTTCACCAATGCGTTCCTCTGCCCAGTACATATCACTAGTCGCATGCGTGGGTTGAATTGATGGAATAACTCCGTTTTTGAAATAATCAAAATCCATAGAATCTACTACTTGAGCGTGTTCTACTTTCCAACGTCTATTCTCTTTTCCTTCTAAAACCTTTTCATAAGTCCGTAATACAACCGCATTTGCTGAATCTCCAATAGCATGTGTATTCATCTGATACTCTGAAATTGCAATTCGACGTGCTAGATCTTCTATTTCCTCTATTGGAGTTACCATCGCACCATAATGCCCCCACTTATCAGTGTATGGTTTCTTTAAAACTGCTCCCCTGGAACCTAAGGCTCCATCACCATAGACTTTAACCGAGCGAACATTTAATTTTTCGGTCTTAACTAGACCTTGATACAGATAATGTTCTAAGTTCTCAGGAGTATTACTAACCATAGCATAAACTCGAATGGAAAGTTCTCCTCGCTGTTGTAAACTATCAATAAGTTCAATAGTAGAACGATTGAGCCCGGCATCATTAACCGTGGTCAGTCCGTAATTCATACAGATTCGTTCCGCATCTTTCAATGCCTGTACTTGTGCTTTTAAGGAAGGTTCTGGTATCACTGCATCAATAAGTCGCATTGGGTTATCGATAAGCACCCCCGTTATACCCGAATAACCATCAGTCCATTTTTTTACGATTTCTCCACCCTCAACCTTGGTATCCCATTTGATTCCTGCTTTGTCTAAAGCAGCTTGATTTGCTAAATAGGCGTGACCATCCACCCTTTCTAATGCCACTGGGATATCTGGATAAAGTGCGTCCAGTTCTTTTTTAGTTGGAAATTCTTTTACTTCCCAATCGTTCTGATCCCAGCCACTACCAATAATAAATTCTTTGGGGCTTTCTCTTTGAAACTGCTGTACACGTTGCAATACCTCTTCGAAACTTTTTGTTCCCACGAGGTCAACTACTTGTTGATTCAATCCCAATCTGTAAAAATGACAGTGAGCATCAATTAAACCCGGAGTGATAGTTCTGCCATCTGCATCAACAATTTGATTTGCGGTATAAGTTTTTCGTATTTCTTCGGATGTTCCTACTGCAACAAATTTTCCATTGTGCACGGCAAACGCTTCAGCTTTTGAGAAACTATCATCCACAGTATAGACATTGGCGTTGACAACCACCATATCTACCTCTTCTTTGAAATACTCACAGCTCGTTAGAAGAAATACTGTGAGTAATGCTACTAAATTTTTCATTTTGGCGGGTATTGGTCGACCAAAAATAAGGAAATAATTATGGAAACAAACCTCTGAAATCAAACGCCTTTTCTTAAAAAGAAAAATGCCATTTATACTACCAAAGTAGCCTAAATGACATTTTAAATTTTGACTACTACTACCGAGTAGTACTTCCTATTTATTATTGCGGAGATATACTTTTTACTCCCGTAATTTTCATTGTTCCATTACTCGGTGATGTACTTGTACCTGATAATTTACTGCCCTTTGCTTCCAAAGCCACCGATACGGTCTCGCCTTCAACGTTTACAGTGAAAGTAATCTTGTTTCCTTTTACCACAACGTTTTCGCCGTTAACCGCTCCTCCTGAAAGTTGAATTTGCGTTTTATATACATCGCCTTGTTTAACAATCATCATAAAGCCCTTCTCATAACCCGCAGGAGCTCCTTCAACTGTATATTCCCAACCTCCTACTAAATCATCTTTAATGATTACGGCTGCATCATTACCTTCTGAACTTGCTATTATTTCTTGAGGCGCGAATATCAATGCAAAAGCCATTAGTAAAAAACCAGCTATTTTTTTTGTAGAATCTTTCATGTTTGTTTTTTTAGGTATTAGTCTATCTCGTTGTAAATGTAAAGAATTATTTTATTTGATGGTGCCAGGCGCAACTTTCAGGTTTAGCTTTTAAAGTTGGCCCTGTACCATCTGTATCACCTTGTTACAAAATCAATGCCAAGTTTTAGAACTTTCATTTCAAAGCTCAAGAAATCCCTAAGGAAAGGTTTGCTAGATTTGTTAAATAAAATTCATTAGATGAGCAGAAAACAAGACTTTACCCTAATAGGGGCAGGAATCATGAGTGCTACCTTGGGGGTATTACTGAAGCAATTAGTACCCAAAGCTAAAATCACGATTTACGAACGTCTTGATAAAGTGGCTGCCGAAAGTTCAGATGCTTGGAACAATGCCGGCACTGGTCATTCTGCGTTTTGCGAACTGAATTATACGCCAGAAGATGAAAACGGAAATATTGATATTTCAAAAGCTTTGCGTATTAGCGAGTCATTTGAAATCTCAAAGCAGTTTTGGGCCTATTTGGTAAAGCAGGGGCTCGTAGAAACAAACATACCTTTTATCAACGATATCGATCATATGAGTTTTGTTTTTGGCGAGGGCAATCAAAATTTTCTAAAAAACCGATATGATGCCCTAACCGCCTACCCCATGTTTATGGATATGAAGCATTCCGAAAACTTTAGTGAAATCGCGTCATGGGTACCGCTAATGATGGAGGGAAGAAATACAAATGAGAAAATCGCCGCCACTCGAATGCCTATCGGCACAGATGTGAACTTCGGTTCAGTTACTCGAAAAATGATTGGGTATTTAGAAAGTTGTGATGATGTAGAAATCCATTTAGGGCATCAGGTAGAAGACATTGATAAAAGGGATGATGGGACTTGGGAAATCGAACTTACCGACCTCGATACGAATGAAGAAAAAACTGTTCGGAGTAATTTTGTTTTTATTGGAGCTGGTGGTGGGGCACTGAAACTTCTTGAAAAATCTGATATCCCGGAAGGAGAGGGTTATGGTGGTTTTCCAGTTAGTGGCCAATTTCTTAAATGCAATAATCCAGATGTTGTTTTGCGGCATGAGGCAAAAGTATATGGCAAAGCAGAAGAAGGTTCTCCACCAATGTCTGTTCCGCATTTAGATACGCGTATGTTGAATGGGAAGCGTTCTTTGTTGTTCGGACCTTATGCAGGCTTCTCAACGAAATTCCTAAAAAACGGTTCGTACCTAGACCTCCCCTTGTCATTGGATGCTCATAATATCTATCCTATGATTTCTGCGGGAATCAATAATATTTCGCTCACTAAATATTTAATTGAACAGGTAATGCAATCTCCAGAAGAAAAATTTGAAGCTTTGGTAAAATATTATCCGGAAGCAAAGTTTGAGGATTGGGAATTAATTACTGCCGGACAACGGGTACAAATCATTAAAAAAGACAAAGAAGAAGGTGGCAAGCTCCAATTCGGAACCGAGATTGTCTCCAGCAGCGACAATACACTAGCCGCTTTATTAGGAGCTTCTCCTGGCGCTTCAACAGCCGTTTCTATAATGCTGAATCTATTGCAGAAATGTTTTCCTGAGGAAATCAAATCCCAGGAATGGCAAACCAAATTAACCGAGATGATTCCCTGTTATGGAAGGTCACTGATTGAAGATGGGGAGTTGTGTAGAAAAATACGGGAGTATTCTACTGCTGTTTTAAAGCTTGAGGATGTATAGCATTACTTTTCAAGTTGGGAAGCAATCCAGCCATCGATTTTTTCCTCTAATAATACCAATGCTAGGCTACCCGAATTTAAAACTTGATTGTGGAATTCTTTAATATCAAAAGCATCGCCCAAAACATTTTCAGCTTTTGTACGGAGTTCACGAATCTTCAATTGTCCAACCTTATAGGATAAAGCCTGACCGGGAGTCGCCATATATCTTTCTATTTCAGCAATAATTCCTTCTTCAGACTCGGCTTCATTATCCAGGGAATATTGAATTGCCTCTTCACGTGTCCAGCCTTTTGCATGAATACCTGTATCTACCACCAAACGGATGGCACGGTGCATTTCCATACTCAACATTCCGAAGTATTGAAAAGGGTCTTCATACAAACCGAGTTCCTTTCCTAAAGATTCGGCATAGAGGGCCCAACCCTCCACAAATACACCCATACTCTCAGGGTGCAAGAATTCAGGAAGTTTTGCATTCTCCTGTTGAAGTGATAGTTGAAAGTGATGTCCGGGAATCGCTTCATGTAAAAACAAAGCTTCATCGGCAAACTTATTGTAAGTTTTTATGTTAGGAATGGGAATGTAAAAGGTTCCGGATCTAGTGGCATCTTTTGAACCAGGTACATACTCCGCGCTTGCGGAAGCTTCACGAAAAGCTTCTGTACGTCTTACTTCAAAACCTGCTTTTGGTTTAATATCAAAAAGTTCACTCAACTTGGGTTCCATTCGTTTTTGAATGTTATTGAAGTTGTCGATTACTTCTTCTGGTTTTGAAAAAGGCATTTGGTCTTTGCGCTGACGGACATGGTTAAAAAAAGCTTTTAAATCTCCTTTAAAACCTATTTCATTTTTTACCTTTTCCATCTCGCCAAGAATCCGCAGCACTTCGCTTTTACCCAACTCGTGAATCTCATTCGCGGTCATATTGGTCGTGGTGTGCAGTTTTATTAGATAATCATAGGTTTCCTTTCCCTTAGGCAAACCTAAGAGTCCCGATGTTTCGCGACTGGCAGGCAGATAGGTTTCATTTAAAAAAGAGTCCAAGGTTTTATACTTTGGAATCAAATAACTAGATACAAAGTCGTTATATGCCTTTTCAATTCTAGCTCTATCCGATTCACCAAAGTCCTCAGGGAAACTCCGAATTGGAGAAGCAAACAAATGTTGCTCAATTGGAGCATTTATAAACTCCTGCAACTGAGGTATCATTTTCAAAACAATAGTTTTTGGAAGTACAACTTTTTCCCCTATCCCCTCTTCCATTTTTTCAATACAGGTATCTAAAAAGGTCATATAGTCTTCCAACCGATTCAGCCAATTATCATAATCATCTACTGTTTTAAAGGGCTGAACACTTCCTCCGCTGCCCAATTGAGCGACATACAAGTGCAAAGATTGTATCTGTAGCAAGGGCATAAGTTCAAAACTCGGCAAATCATAAATGGGAGAAGCCATTGTGACCAATTCGTTTTCTAGACCTTGAAGTTTAATAGAACAGTCCCACCGCATTACCCGAAGACTTAACCATTGGGCTTCCGTCATCATACTTTCCTCATAGGCATTTAGCTCGTTCAAGAAACCTCGATACTTCTCCTTCAGCAATTCTTGATAGTCATCTGAAATATAATTTGCAATCGTATCATTGTAACTGTTGAAGCCAGCTTTAGTAGCCTCTATAGGGTTCGCGCCCTTTTTAAAATCGTAATAGGATTCAAAAACAGTATCAATGGGCGGTAATTTTGTTTTGGGAGTATTCTTGTTTTCTTTGCATGAAATGAGGAGAAATACAACTGGAATAAGGGCTACAAATACCTTTTTTACATTAGATGTTGTCATAGTTGGAACTAGAAATTATTTGCTTTTCCTTGAACGCTTCTGTTCCTTCATCTTTACATAGACCAACTTTTTATGGCCTCGAGAGTCTTGGCGTCGTTCTACTTCTATTGCTTTTAGGGATTGGAATAACGGAGTAAGCTTTTGAAAACCATAATTACGGGAATCAAAATTAGGTTGTTTCTTTTGCAACAAACTACCAACATCGCCTAAAAAGGCCCAGCCATCATCATCGGCTAAATCACCTATTGTTGTTGCAATCAAGCGTAATTGCTTAGAAGTAATTTTATCGAATTCGGTCTTTTCTTTTGATTTTTCTTCATCAGCGTCGGCAGCATCATCTTGCCTTTGGTTCTTAAGAATTTCGATATAGATGAATTTATCACAAGCAACAATAAAGGGATCTGGAGTCTTCTTTTCACCAATACCAAAGACCTGCATGCCCGCTTCTCGAAGTCGGGTTGCCAGTCTAGTAAAATCACTATCACTACTCACCAAACAGAAACCATTGACTTTACCTGTATAAAGAATATCCATCGCATCGATAATCATCGCGGAATCCGTTGCATTTTTTCCTTGGGTGTAGCCGTACTGTTGTATGGGAGTAATGGCATTCTCAAGCAACACCGTTTTCCATTTGTTGAGACGTGGATTCGTCCAATCGCCATAAATACGTTTGATAGTCGGATTACCGTATTTGGCAATTTCTTCCATCATTTCTTTTACATAGGCCGAAGGAATGTTATCGCCATCAATTAGTACTGCTAGATTTAAGTCCATTTTTATAGTTGGTTTTCTGCAAGTTACGAGGATTTAATATACTACGGACGCAGTAGTTGTTTTTATGAAGCAAAATGTTCTAAATTCAAATTAAAATATTGTTTTACAATTATTTTTTATTGTTTATCAATAATTATTTGTTTATTTACAACAATATTATGGTCAATTCTATGAAAAATCGAACTTCAATTTCCGCAAAAGCTTTAATCATATTCCTTCGCTACTCACTTATAGGTATGTTTTTATGGAATGTTTTCCATTTAGGATTGTTCTTAATCTACCATTTGGGGCCAGCACTATTGTTTGGGGAAAGAAAAGGTGTCTTCTTACCTGTAGTATTTAGCCCAACGGACAAAGGTCTTCTGACATTATCACATACCGATTATGAATATATGTTTGATATTCCTGTGGCCACCGGTACCTTCCGAGCTTTCGGGCTCCCATTAAAAATATTCTATATTCATTCAATTGGATTCGTATTACATTATGCATTTGTTCTTTTATTGATTTATTTAATAATCAAAATGCTTAAAGATGCTCAAAATGGCAGCTTTCTGGTTAACAAAAATGCGATTCGTTTGCGCAATATCGCCCTGCTAAATATTGCAATACTTCTCATAGAGAAAATAAACATTATTGTATCCTCCAACTATCTCAGAGAAAAAATAGAACTTCCTGGTCTGGAATTTTATGATTTTAACCCATATACTTTTGCCAATTGGAAATATATTTTCCTTTTTCTTTTTCTTCTTATCATTGCCGAGGCATTCCGACTTGGTGCTCAATTGAAAGAAGAAAACGATTTAACCATTTAGAAGCTATACATGCCTATTATCGTAAATCTTGATGTAATGCTTGCGAGACGAAAGATGTCCCTAACCGAACTTTCCGAAAAAGTGGGTATTACTATGTCGAACCTTTCCATCTTAAAAAAAGGTAAAGCAAAAGCTGTGCGATTTAGCACCTTGCAGGCCATCTGCGAAGTTCTGGAATGCCAGCCTGGCGATATTTTAGAATATGCTCCAGAAGATTAGCTTGTGCTACACACTTCACTATCATTCGTAGCACAATCGAAATAAACTATTCATCAATCAAAAAACTAGCAATCCAATGAAAAATCACATCACTCTTTTACTAATAACCTTACTAATTTCTACCCTATCAAGTTATGGACAAAACTTACCAAGCCTATTAACCGAAAGAAATATCAACTCAACTTTCTCTATTCTTGCCTACGACGAAAACGCTAAAGAATGGGGAATAGCAGTAGCAACAAACAACATCTATGTCGGGAATTCAACAATTTATATTCAACCCGAACTTGGTGCGTTCACGGTTATTGCGGAAACTGAACCAAGATATGCTCTGGAGGGATTTGAAAAGCTCAAAGAAGGTAAATCCATAGAGCAAGCAATAACGGAAGTTAAGGAGAACGATAATGGGTCGAATTATAGGCAAATTTCAGGAATAGATGCAAACGGTAAGGTTTATGCTTTTACAGGTAAATCTTTAAAATATTGGAACGGAAATGCATCGGAGCTTTTGGGAGAAAACTATGTTGTTATGGGTAATCAGCTGGCTGACGACGTGCTTTCCGAAATGTCAAAAACGTATGAAAATTCCAAAGGAACATTAGCCCAGCGACTTTTGAAAAGTCTTGTAGCAGGGCAAAATGCAGGTGGGCAAATTTCAGGAAAACAATCGGCCGCGGTTGTGGTAAAAGGTACCAACAACGAATGGTACAATCAAATTGATCTTCGTGTTGATAATTCCAAGAAACCGATAGAAGAATTACAAACCTTAATGGACTATCATTATGGACGAATTCGTTTAAATCAAGCGCTTTACGCCATTAGAGAAGGGAATTCAAAGAGAGCGAAGCAAAAATTGACTGAGGCGGAATCTATGCTGGATGGCTGGACTGGAATGTACTCCAAAATCGCAGGTGCTAATGTTATAATAGGTAATGATGATGCCGCAGTTCAATGGATAAAAAAAGGACTCGGAGAAAACCCGAATTGGGTAGTTAATCTTCCTGCTTTCTATTTTTTACATAATCACCCAGAAATGAAGTCTGTAATTCAGCCCGATTCATTTAATACAAAAGATTGGGCAAGTGCTATAGGTATGTTAAGTAACCTTGGACGAGAATTGGAAGCCATTGAGTTAGCTAAAGAACTTATGAACAAAAATATTGATTCCTCTTATTTGAGCTACTTGTTGGGCAGAAGCTATTTCTATGAAAAAGAACAAGACAATGCCGTTACATATCTTGAGAAAGCCCTGAAAATGGATAAAGATAATATTGAGGCCCAGAGCTTACTGGATAGGATTAGGTCAAAATAAGACCATCACTGCGGATTCCGAGCCTTCAAAGACCCAAAAACAAGAAAGACCAAAAACGCCAATCCTAACCAACCTAATAGTTGATACGAACCAAAAGTAGTGAAGCAAAGACTAAAAATACTGGGTGCCAAGGCACTTGCCAAGATTAAGAATGACATGACTTTTCCGGTAATCGCCCCTAAATGGTTACGACCATAAAAACGAGGCCAAGCAATTGTATTCAATACGGCGAAGAACCCGCTCATTATTCCAAAACCTGCCACTAACAAAGGGATTCCGGCAGCTGTAGGTAAATATAAAAACCCTATTGAAGCAACGATTCCACCCGTTATCATCAGATACAAATACAGTCGCAATTGTAGAAAATCGCTCAAAAAGTTCGCAATGGTCGAAATCGAAACGGCAACTACCGAAGCTGGTAAAAAGATGGAAATTGCGTCCTCTTTTGGAAAGCCTTCACTGGCAAATATGGAAACGATGTGAAAGGTCAACCCTGTTATAAAGAAACTATTAAAAGCTAAAATCATTCCGTACATCCAAAAGGCACGGGTCTTTGTAGCTTCCTTTAATGTGAACTGCTTCCGGTTGATGGCTGTTTTTTCCTCTGTTTCTACTATCTCTTTAACACCGTCGGGCAGAAGTCCATATTTTTCTGGTTTATCCTTATAAAGGAAAAAAATAAATATGCTCATTACTAATAATCCCCATCCTAAATATTGCCATGCTCCTTGCCAACCGCTGCTTTCGATAAGGGCATCTACCCAGATGGGTGAAGAGGAGAATCCGAAGGATAATGCAACACTGCTAAAGGCGTTTACCTTTCCTCTATTCTTATCAAACCAAATCATAATGACATTTCGAGATGCCATGGTCAAAACACCCTGACCTGCGAAACGCAACAAAAAGAATAAAAAGGTCATAATAACAAAGGGGATTGCCCAAGTATCTTGATTAAGCAACTCCTTGATAAATTCGCTCATTCGAGCAGACCATGAGCATAAAAAAAGAGCGATTGCCAAAACCAAAGCTGCAAAAAAGGCTACATACCGAGCTCCATATTTATCAAACCAAACACCAGCTCTTCCAATAATCAATGAGCTAGCAATTGTTCCAATCATATACGCATTGCTGAACTGGTTTCTCGAAAGCCCCAATGCATCTTTGACTGGATCTGTAAAAACAGAAACACCGATGGTTTGACCAGGAATACTGCAGTAGACGCCTATAGTTCCAATCAACAGTACCACATAACCATAAAAGAAGGGACTTTTAGCAGGATTAATACCTATAAAACGTTTCGACTCTTGGATAGTTGGAGGCTTTGACGGTTAGAAGTGACACTAAATTACATAAAAAAGCCCCGACCGATTGGTCAGGGCTCTGTGTCTTAAAAAAACTAAGAAGTATATATTAAATTACTTTAACGTTTACTGCATTTAATCCTTTTTTACCTTCTTGTAGATCGAATTCAACTTCATCGCCTTCACGAATTTCGTCTACCAATCCGGATACGTGTACAAAATGATCTTTGTCTACGCCTTCTTCAGTGATAAAACCAAAACCTTTAGTGTCATTGAAGAATTTTACTGTTCCTTTACTCATTACTTAAAATTTAAATTAATTATTTAATCTAAGGCAAAGATAGTGCCAATATATTCAACAATACCATTTTATTAGCTTAATGTGCTTTTAATTAAATAGTTACTTAAAAACTAAATCTTTGGAAGGGACCCATTTGCATCTAATTTAAAACCCTTTTATTTGTTTATCAGATTTCGTTTGGTAATCACAAACTCCACTCTTCGATTCCGGCGACGACCGTTCTCATTGTCATTCGTAGCAACGGGTTTTTTTCCGCCATGACCTTTTGAAACAATTCGGTCTTTTGATAATCCCAATTTTTGTAGATAATCAGCGACCGCCTGTGCGCGTAATGTAGATAGTTTTTGGTTGTAACCATCAGAACCTACACTATCTGTATGTCCTAAGATACTAACATGCAAGGTCGTGTCGGTATTCACATGTTTGTAAAGTGCTAACATTTCTTTTTTTGATGCTTCCTGAAGCTTGAATTTGTCAAAGTCAAACAAAAGATTCTCGAAAACATGTGTTCTATCAAGGCTATATATTTCTTCGGTGGACTTCAAATCGGTAATATCGTTTTTCGACGTCTTAATTTTTGATAGCGGCTCAACCAGCACCAAATCAATATAGTAATAGGCACCTTGCTTTGCGTTTCGCTTGGTCTTAAACATTCTGGTTCTCGCGTTGCTTTTAAAATTACCCATGGTGAGAAACCGTTCGGTTCCTTTTGCCGTGAATTGGGTGTGCACTAAAATCCAGTCTTTCGTATCTGCGTAGAAATTGCTATACCCGATTTCCATAAAATTATAGTCATTCCCTTTTTGCTGGTACATTTTTTTCTTTGAAAGAGGTTTCTTTCCGGGCACATTCATCCTATCCTTAGAAAACAAAACACCAAACTCCTTTATGGCAAAATCAGACCTTTCTGCTAGACTAACATAAAACGAAACTTGGTACTTTTCACCTTTCACCAAAGGTTCAGATAACTCAGCCTGCAAATATTCGCGGTAATCATTTGGAGCATACAGGTATAATCCCGCATATCCCTTTCCGAAATCAGCAGGTTGTGTACCGTTAAAGTTTTTGGGAGTTCCCATGGCCTTACTACATCCATTAAAATAATCGGTAGATCCCTCAGTAGGAGTAGACCAATTGATCACATCGGCATCAAAATTACCGAGTCGTTTTGGACAATTGACATACTCTTCAAAACTTGGGTTTTTAACCACGTTTTGAGCAATAGTGGTATTTGCAAAAAACAAACATGCCATTAAAGCCAACTGTGTTGGAAGATTGGAATACATCGGGACAAATGTTATAACTACCTTAAAAATAGGAAATTAAAAGGCAAGCCACCTATAATTCAGTAATAGGTTCGACAAGAAGTAGCTGTTTTTGGTTGTAGTACGGTTTAAATCGCTTGTTGCCTTAGTTATTATCTTCGTCCTCAAACAAGCCAGAAGCATAAAATTCGCGTTTCTTTTTGGAGATTATAAATTCTACACGTCGGTTCTTCTTCCTCCCTGTTTCTGTTTTATTAGCCATTAAAGGCTTTGTATCACCATACCCCTTCCAGGCAATTCGAAATGGAGACAACCCATTCTCCACTAGGAATAATCCAACGGACTTAGCTCTTTTACCAGATAAATCTACATTGTAATCTTCATTTCCATCATTATCGGTATGGCCGTAAATGGCTATATTTAAAGAAGGGTTTTCTTTTAAATAATCTACCAAATCTTGGAGTTCCCCCCTTGATTCTTCTTTTATTTGAAAACCGTCAACATCAAAATTCAAACCTTCGAAAACATAAATCTCATCTAAACTAAAAGGTTGATTTGCTTCACTTATAGAAATCATATCCACAAAATAATAAGCCGCCTTTTTAAGACTTTCATCGGTTGTCACCATTCTTGTTCTTCGGTTTTCCCTAAAATTGCCAAAAGTAAAATAGCGTTCTGTCCCATTCGCGACATATTCTCCTTTAACCTCCATCCAACCGGCCTTATCAGTAAAATATTTGAAATTTGAAACCCCTTGATAATTTGAAATACCCTCTTGTACCATTATTCTATGGGTAATATTTCGTGTTGTTTCTAAAAACAGAGGAGTACTTCCAAAAAGAAAACCCAATTCGTTAACTGCGTAGGCTGATTTTTCGGAAAGGCTAATCATTGCCGAAACCAGGTATTTCTTGCCTTTTTGTAATTCTTCTTTAATTTCTCCTCCTATATATTCACGGTAATCTTTTGGCCCGAAAGCGTAAAAACCCGAATATCCTTTTCCATCAAAGGCTTTCTGTCCGCCCGCAAAATTTCTAAGAACGCCCATTTGCTTGCTACAGCTGTTGAAGTAATCTGTACTGCCATTTGTGGGACATGTCCAAAACAAAACGTCGTCTTGAAAAGTACCATAGTTATCAGGACATTGCACGAAATCTTCAAAACTCGGATTCCGTACTAAATTTTGGGCAATTAAACACTGAAAGCCAAAAGAAAAGAAGGCAGCCCAGGTAAAGTAGCGGGTGCGTCTTGAAGTGCTACAATCATTCATATCAAGTAAAATTGTAAGAATTTATTTACTTAATTAGAAGATATAACGCACTATAAATTAAAAAAGTGTGTTTATTCGATGAATGACGTGAATAGTTAAAACGACCTATTTATTGGCATTTTCGTAACTGAATTCGAACATGACCTATTAAACAAGAGTAGCCAGATTGAGAGCTGTGCTTAAAAATCAAACTTATAAGTAGCTCCGCCCAAAACCTGCAAGCCTTGTACTCTAAAGTTGGCCCAACGCTGGTAGTTGTTATTGGCCAAATTTGAACCTCGAACAAAAACAGAAAGCTGGTCTGTAATGCGATATCCAATATGGGCATTGGCATCAAAATAACTGTCCAAATCAATAACCGTTGCGGGAAAATCTTGTTGTAGCGTATTTTCTAATGCAATGGTGGAGAAATCTTGGCGCTCTCCAACATAGAAAAGGTTAGCACCTAAATACCACTTTTCACCTATTTGGTAGTCTAGAAATAAGGATCCTTTTAAATCGGGTAGATTCCAAGCGGGTAAATCGGTCTCCGTGCTGTAATTAAAATACTCTGCATTTACGCCCAAGGTAAAATTGCGATTGACATCAACATTCAGTTCTCCGAAAATTCCAAAGGTTTTAACATCATCACCAATAGTTACACCGTCTAAAGAAAATACTTCAAAGGAGTTTCCTAAGTAATACTGTTTGTCATCTGTCCGAAAATCATTTCTTGGATTCAACTTAAATAAGGGCTTTCTATTCTCAGCCTTATAGGACGCTTTTACATTATAACTGAGATTTGGAAACAACTGTCCTCTTAATCCGAAATAGGCATCATATTGCTTATCCGTTGGAGCAACTGTCAAGGTTGGGGATACATAGGGATTCTCTTCCACAAACCCATAATAGGAATTCTGCACCAGTTCGCCTTCTATGCCTCCGTAAGCAATTGCCACATCATTCAATAAACGATACGAAGCAGTTACAGCTGGGTATACGTAGAAGTTGCTATCACTACGTTCACCATCTAATCCGTAAACCAAATTCACGCCTAAATTCAAAGTCAGGTCATCACGCAACATAGTCAAACTTGGATTTACGCCTACTTGTAAATGACTGTAGTTTATACCCTGAATATTCTCCGTATTATTTAGACTTGCGTTTTCAAAACTTCCGTTTACATAATCCACTTTGAATTTGATTCCAAAGGTTTCATCGGCTACAGGAAATTCAAATTCAGGAATAAAAATCACACGATTCTCTCCCGACTTTACAGCATCCCAAAAACGACGATATTTAATTTCTGTTCCCTTGAAATAAGAATCTTCTAAGTTGATGTGCGCACCAACTTCGCCCATAAAATAGTTTTGTCGGGCATCCACTTGATTAAAGATATTCGTAAATGGAGGACTTGAAAACAAACCTTCTGGAGTTCCATACCAATTGTACAATTGATGCTGAAAACCTAAGTCAATTCCCCAATCGTAATCTCTATCTCTATTCTTATAAGATCCCTCTAATTGACTATTGGAATAGAAATTATCTAAAACTACTCCGTTGATATCAGCTCGAGAGGAATTGTGTTCCAATCCCACCGTATAACCAGATTCACGGTCAATAGTACGGCTCGTGTAAAACTTGGCCATAATATTGGCAGGATTACCTCCTCCCGCGGAAGCATAGGAATTATACAAAATCGGCGGTGGTGTCTTCTTTACTTTGGATGCTGTACCTTTTGCGGGAGAAAAAGTAGAAGCTACAGGAACCGAAAATATACTGTAGTCAATCTTCTTTTTCTGAAGTGCAATCGAATCATTCAAATTCGGAATGGACTTGATTTTAAAAGCATCTGAAATTGTTGGCGTATAGGCCTTTGTAACCGTTACTGTTTCAGTTCCTATATTTTCCTCTTCCTCCTCTTGAGCCCAACCGAACTGGCAGAGGACTAAAATAGAAAGTAGTGTTAAAAGTTCCTTTTGCATTTTGTGTTCTTTTGTTCTCTAGTTATCGTTTGGATTTACCGATGAATTGCTCTTCGCTTCTTTCGCTTTAATAATCGAAAGTTCTCCCCTAGCCTCTGCGACAACTTCTGGGTATTGACTGAAATTCTCTGTTACACTTTCCAAAATGTATGTGGCTTGATAAGCATCACCCAAAGCGTAAAAATTCTTTGCCATGATAATCAAGCCTTTGCCTCCCCATTCTTTATAACTGGAATAGTCTTTGGCTAATTTCTGTACCGAAGCACTTGATGCTTCATAGTCTTGATCTTGATTTTTGAAATAGGCATCATAATACAAAGCTTCCGCCGCAAGGGAACCCGAAGCAATTTTTAAAACCTGAGCATAGGCCTCTTTTGCTCTGGGTTCATCGTCTGTTTTAATTGCCGAACGTGCGATGAAAATTTGAGCATCACTTTTAATGCGATTATCTATGGAAGGTGTTCGCAGTACCTTTTCAGCATAGGCAATCGTTCTTTCATAATTCTTTTGCTCATAATAGCCTTTCATCAGATTCGACTGCGCAAAGGTCCTGTTCTGCTGAATATCAGCTTGATTCTCCAAACGTTCTAAATACGGAAGTGCGTTTGCATAATTTTTATTCCCAATATAAACTTCGCATACACGAGTTAAAGCTTGTTCTGCGTACTCGCTAGCACCTTGGTCAGCAACATATTTGTAGTACGGCAGGGCTTGGTCCTTCTGACCTTTTCCAAAATACAATTGTGCCAAATTGAAATTTGCTTTGGTCGCATGCAGTCCGTTCGGGAATTGCCTGATGTAGCTTTCATACCCACGAATTGCCGCATCGGTCTTTCCTTCTAGGTTCTGTTTGTCTGCGGATTCAAAAGTGGCATTATCCAATTCAGTATCGGTAACCTCCACAAAATCTAAATCCCTAACCCAAGCCGCATATTCGTCGACTCGGCCCATATCAACATATACCAATTTGGCGGTTGCTACGGCCTGAATCGCCTCCTGAGTTTTTGGATAATCGCGAACCACAGTTTTGAATTTTGCTAAGGCCGCTTCGTTTCTACTTCCATTATAGTGCACCAAACCCTGTCGCATGATTGCTTGGGGTACCAAAGAACTTCCTCGGTATCCGCTGATAAGCTTATCATAAGTTTGGAGTCCTTTGTTTTCTTGACCACCTGTTATGTAGGTATTCCCTAATTCGAAAAGAGCATCATCCTTTAAAGTCGATTGTGGATAGCTCGAAACAAAACTTTCCAGTCCTTCAATTTTGGAAGCATTCCTTCCCACAAAACCATAACTCAATGCTTTTTGAAAAGCGGCGTAGTCTTTTTCTGGTCCGGATAACGCTAAAGCTTTGTTGTAGGTTTCAATTGCGGGCCAATACTTACTGGTGACGAAATAACTGTCCCCTAATCGCAAGTATCCATCGTTTAGTTTCTGCGTATCGCTTGTTCCTGAACCTGTAAAATTGGTAAAGTAGCTTATCGCACTGGGGTAATTTCGTAGTTTAAAATGAGTATAGGCCAAACTATAGTCTATGTCTTTGTATTCATCCGAAGACCTTGCCGAAGGGTTTTGTTGGAATTCCATAAAATTGCTCAAAGCTGAATCAAAACGATTCAATAGATATTCCGACTCCCCTTTCCAATAACTTGCTCTCGCTTTGAACAGTGCATCTTCGGCACTTCCTATGGATTTACCAAAGCTTTCAGAAGCTCCGGCATAATCGGTTTCTATAAATTGCTCGACACCTAGATAGAAGGCAACTTTTTGATAGGTGGTTTTACTGGCAAAATCACGATTGTTTTCAAGCAGCTCCATTGCTCCTTTGAAATTCTTGGAAGTGATATACGAATCCACCAAAAGCTCCTTCATTTGGCTAACATTCTTGTCATTTGGATATTGCTCTATATAAGACGAAATCACTTGGGGAACGGGTTCATACGGATTCCCGATTTCATAGCTCAATCTTGCATAGTTCAAATAGGCATCTTTCTGTATTTCTGCGGAAAAATCCATTTGAGATGCATTTCGAAAAGCGTTTAAGGCTTCCTGTTTCTTATCCAACTTCAAATAGCATTCCGCCAAATGGTAATACGCATTTTGGGAAACACTATTTGTTCCCCCTATAATTTTATTGAATTGCTGAATGGCATTCCCAAAATCACCTTGTTTATAGTAGCTATATCCCAATAAATAATAATCCGTGTTGTTCCATTTGCCTCGTTTTCCTTGGTAGTCTTCTAAATAAGGAATCGCATTGTCGTACTGCTTTAAGTTGAAGTAACTCTCACCGATTATCTTGCTCAATTCTGATTTTTCCTTACGGTCACCTTTTGCCATTTGTTTTTTGGCCAGTGCAATTGCCTCCTCAAATTTTCCAAGCTTAAAATTCATATCCGCTTGGTAATAGCTCATCTTTTCCTCTAAAATCTCAGGATCGGTAATCTCATCAAAACGTTCGTTCGCTTCCGCATAGTCATCCTCTTGATACGAGATATATCCTAAATAATATTTGGCTTGACTGGCATAAACGGGAGAATCAGTAACCTTATTCAAGTAACTTTCTGCCTCTTTTGTTTTTTTAGAAGCGAAAAGGGAATAACCATAGTTGAAATTGAACTTATCCATTTCTCCACGGGATAAAGCCCCTTGGTCAACTTTGTTATACCATTTTAAAGCATAGGGATACTTTCCGGTTTCGAAATAGTATTCCGCGACATCGGCGAAAGCGGAATTCCGTTTGGTGGAAGTTGGGTATTTCTCAACGAAATCCTCCATTAAATTATCAGCTCCCAACTGATTCAATCGTACCGCAGCATTCGCTTCATAGTAGGCGCTATTGGCTTTGGTTTCTAAATTATCGGAAGTGTTCTTGACCTTTGCGAAAATGGTCTGTGCGGCTTGATACTGTTGATTATTATACAGCGCCAGCGCGTCTTGGTAATCTTTGTCTTCGTGGGTGTAGATTTTGGTCTCTTGGGAAATCCCTAAAAAAACCATCCCTAGAAAAAGCGGGACTAAGGTGATTGACTTTTTAAACATAGTGTTCTAACTATTTACTATTCTAGATAACGGCAATTATTGCGCCAAAGTATTTTGGTTGGGTTGTTTGTTCTTTGGTTGGTCAATCTAGTCTAACACCAAAATTAAAAAGATTTAGACCAGTGGTAATTCGTTATCCATTTGAACTTATTACTTTTATATCAACAATAGCTGCAGATGACGACACCCGAGGAAACAACTGAAAAACTACCTGAAACCATTCTAGAATTGAAAGATGTCTCCATTTTTCAAAAAGAGAGTCTGATTCTGAATGATGTGACCCTTGAAGTGAACAAAGGCGAATTCGTTTACTTAATCGGAAAAACAGGTAGTGGAAAAAGTAGTTTCATGAAAACCCTCTATGGGGACTTGCCCCTAAGACAGGGAGAAGGAAAAATTGTCGATTTTGATTTGAAAACCCTTCGTGAAAAAGATATTCCGTTTCTACGTCGAAAACTGGGCATTGTTTTTCAAGATTTTAAGCTACTCCCCGACCGAACCATTAATAAAAACATGCGCTTTGTTTTAAAAGCTACTGGCTGGAAAGACTCTGCTAAAATGGATGTGCAAATTCAAGATGTACTGGAAAAAGTGGGAATGAAAACTAAAGGCTTTAAATTCCCTCACGAACTTTCTGGTGGGGAGCAACAGCGAATTGCAATTGCTAGAGCTCTTTTGAATGACCCAGAATTGATTATTGCCGATGAACCTACCGGAAATCTTGACCCGCAAACTAGCGTAGAGGTTATGAAAGTTTTACAGGATATTAACAAAGCTGGTCGGACCATTTTGATGGCTACACATGATTATGCGCTTATCTTAAAATATCCTTCCAAAACATTGAAATGCGATGGGAATAAAGTTTTTGAAGTAATACAACGGGCAGTCTAAAATATTCATATGCCTTCTCAACCCATACAACAATCTGATTATCGCATTCGAAAACTCATCGGCACCTTAGGGTTAGCCCTACCTGTTCTATTGCCATTTTCTGAAGGCATGCTTTTATCTTCAATGAGCCATTATTACTATCAACCCTTATCATCCTTGATTTTTGTTATCATTTTAGCCTCTTTCGGTTTATTTCTACTTTCTTATAAAGGCTATAAAATTGATTCAAAGACAGAGAAAATAAGTGATGATTTATTGACTAATATTGGCGGGGTTTCAGCTTTGATAGTCGTCTTTGTTCCAACCTACTGTTTGGAAAGTAATAGTCTAGTCATCGACGAAATATGTGCGAGTGGAGAATATCCCTTATTAGGTCATATTGATGGGCTCAAGAATACCATTCATCTCATATTTGCGGGTATTTTCATCTTTACAATGGGCTGGATGTCCAAATACAAATTCACAAGAGGTGAGCAGACCTCCAAAAATAAATTCTACAAATGGTGTGGAAACTTGGTTTGGATTGCGATAGGTCTTTTGGTCGTATTAGTAATTATTGACTTTTTTAATGAGGACTTTCAAATTACTCCTTATGATGTTTTTTTTCTGGAAACCTTAGCCGTAGTTCCCTTCGGGATTTCTTGGTTCATAAAAGGAGAAGCAATGGAGGATATCAAAAGTTTGTTTAGCAAAACGGATACTTCTCAAGAATAGACAAAGTAAAATTTGGTTTAAGGGGGATTTATTATCTTCAATCCCACGGAACTTATCTTTCCATAAAACCCTGAACATTGAAGATATTAAGACACCTTACTGTATTGAGCCTTTTGTGTGTCGTTTTCTTCGGATGCGAAAAGCAAGAACTTGAAAAAAACCCTCCTAATATCTTATTTATCGCAATTGATGATTTAAGGAATGAATTGGGAGTTTACGGAAGCCAAGCGAAATCCCCGAATTTAGATGCTCTGGCCAATGAGGGATCGCTTTTTACGAATCATTATGTACAAGTCCCGACCTGTGGCGCTTCCAGATACGCTCTGATGACCGGCCTCAGACCTTCAAAACCCGAGCATTTAAGAAACGATGCCATTGAATTCGAGATTTCCAATCGGAAAGAAGGGGGAATCCCAGAGAGTTTTATTCATCACTTCCGAAGGAATGGATATCACACAGTGGGAATTGGAAAAATCACACATTCTGCAGATGGATTACTTTACGGATATGAAGAACCAGTATCAGAAAAAAGGGAACTCCCACATAGCTGGGATGAACTTCTTTTCAATCCCGGAAAATGGGAAACAGGTTGGAATGCTTTCTTTGCCTATGCCAATGGTGAAAATAGACAGAGTCTAAAAAAACAAGTAAAACCTTATGAAGCTGGTGAGGTAGATGATGAAGGCTACCCGGATGGATTGAGCACAAGCTTGGCTATTTCAAAACTAAGAGAACTTAAAAATAAGAAACAACCCTTTTTCATGGGACTAGGCTTTTTCAAACCGCACCTACCGTTCAATGCACCAAAAAAGTATTGGGATTTATATGAGAGGGATAGTATTTTGGTCTCTGAAAACCCAGAAATTCCTGAAAACATAGATTTAAAAAGTCTGCATGAAAGCGGTGAATTCAATCAATATGCTTTGGGAGAGGAAAAAGCAAGCTTATCCGAATCTGTTTCCGACGATTATGCTAGAAAGTTACGTCATGGGTATTTGGCTTCCATCAGTTATATAGACGCCCAAATTGGAAAAGTACTTGAAGAATTAAAGCTCTTAGGATTGGAAGAAAACACCATTGTAGTTGTTTGGGGAGATCATGGCTGGCATTTGGGCGATCAACGTATTTGGGGTAAACATACGCTTTTCGAAAATGCATTGAAAAGCACATTAATCGTCAAATCACCGCAGTTGAAGAGTCAAAACAAAGAGATTCAAACCATTGTCGAAAGCGTGGATATCTACCCTACTTTAATGGAGCTTTCAGGTATTCCTCTAAATCATAAAATTGACGGTGGAAGCTTCGCTCAAGTTTTGGAAGGCGACTCAAAGGAAAATGAAGTTGCCTATAGTTATTTCAAAAATGGCATCTCAATGCGAACTCAAAAGTATCGTCTGACAAAGTATTTTAGAAATGAAGAACCTATTTTCGAATTGTATGACCATAATATAGACCCAAATGAGTCCAAGAATATTGCCGAAGAAAACGCCGGCATTATAGCGGATTTGATGCCTATTCTTGAAAAGGGAAATACTGGTTTATACAATCGAGATTAGTCACCAGAGCCAATAAAAACCCCTTCAAACACTAGCCAAAGTTTTTTGCTATTTTTGTTGCAAATCATATAACCAACCATGGAAGTATTAGGAATCGATATTGGAGGCTCTGGAATTAAAGGAGCATTGGTAAACTCTATAACCGGAGAAATGTTGACAAAACGGCACAGAATACCAACTCCGGAAGGTCGAAAGCCTAAAGATATGGCCAGAGTGGTTTCTGAAATCGTAAAACATTTCAATCATAAAGGGCCTGTTGGGGTTGGTTTTCCAACGGTGATCAAACACGGGATTTGCAAATCTCCAGGAAACCTTCATAAAAAATGGCTGGGCGTAAATGTAAAGGAGCTTTTTAGCGAAGCGACCGGTTTACCTGTAACCGTCGTCAATGATGCCGATGCTGCTGGCTATGCTTCAATGAATTATGGAGTAGGAAAAGGTGAAAAAGGACTGGTGGTTATGATTACCATAGGAACCGGTTTGGGCAGCGGGGCCTTTCATGATGGAGAGTTGATTCCTAATTTCGAATTAGGCCAAATTCCTTATAAAAAATACAAGAAAATAGAACTTTGGGCCGCAGATTCTGCCAAAGAGCGTGAAGGTCTTACGTACCAGCAATGGGGCAAACGTTTTAATAAATTTCTAAATTATGTAGAATTGATTATCGCCCCTGACCTTATCATTTTAGGTGGTGGTGCCTCGAAAGATTTTGATGAATTCAAAGACTGTATCAAAATTGAAACTCCAGTAATTCCGGCAAAATTAAGAAATCATGCAGGTATCATTGGTGCCGCGGCAGCAGCTTTGCATCAAGCTCCCATCGACTAACTAGACGGTTTTTAAAATAAAAAATCCCCATACTGAAATTCAGTATGGGGATTTTTTATTGTTGTCGATTTATCATTAAGCAATCTTATTGCGCTTTCTATCTACTTCCGTCAAGAATATTTTACGAAGTCTTAAGTGCTTAGGAGTTACCTCAACATACTCATCCTTCTGAATATATTCCAAAGCTTCTTCTAAAGAAAACTTAATTGCAGGAACAATCTTCGCCTTATCATCCGCACCAGAAGAACGAACGTTTGAAAGCTTTTTTGTTTTCGTGATATTGATGGTCATATCATCTCCACGAGAATTCTCACCAATTACCTGTCCCTCATAAATATCTTCTCCCGGATCAACAAAAAACTTTCCACGATCTTGTAGTTTATCAATAGAATATGGAATCGCTTTTCCTTTTTCCATAGAAACCAAAGAACCATTTTGTCTTTGTGGAATATCGCCTTTCATCGGCTGGTATTCAAGGAAGCGGTGTGCCATAATTGCTTCACCTGCGGTAGCGGTCAACAATTGATTACGTAAACCGATAATACCTCTAGAAGGAATTAAGAACTCACATACCATACGATCACCCTTGGCTTCCATACTGGTCATCTCACCTTTTCTAATAGAAACCATTTCAACAGCTCTACCAGAAACTTCTTCTGGTAAGTCAATCGTTAAAGATTCAATAGGCTCACATTTAACGCCATCAATTTCTTTGATGATTACCTGTGGTTGTCCGATTTGCAGCTCGTAGCCTTCGCGACGCATTGTTTCAATCAATACCGAAAGGTGCAATACCCCACGACCGAAAACCAAAAACTTATCCGCACTATCTGTTTCGTTTACCCTAAGGGCCAAGTTCTTTTCCAACTCACGTTGTAACCTTTCGTTAATATGACGTGATGTAACAAACTTACCATCTTGTCCAAAAAACGGACTATCATTAATCGTGAACAACATGCTCATTGTTGGCTCATCGATAGCTATTGTTTTCAATCCCTCAGGATTTTCTAAATCAGCAACTGTATCTCCAATTTCAAAACCTTCAACACCTACCAAGGCACAAATATCACCCGTAGCTACTTCTTGTACTTTTTTACGGCCCAAACCTTCAAATACAAAAAGCTCTTTTATTTTTGATTTTACAGTACTACCATCTCTTTTCACTAAAGAAATTTGTTGTCCTTCTTTTAGAACTCCTCGTACTAGTCTTCCGATTGCTATTCTTCCTGTAAATGAAGAGAAATCCAAAGAGGTAATCAACATTTGTGTATTTCCTTCTGTAGGTTGAAAAGTTGGAATGTGCTCAATAACCATATCTAGCAAAGGCTCGATATTCTCAGTTTCATTTTGCCAGTCATCACTCATCCAGTTGTTCTTTGCAGAGCCGTATACCGTTGGGAAATCTAACTGCCATTCTTCAGCACCCAATTCGAACATCAAGTCAAAAACCTTCTCATGAACTTCTTCAGGAGTACAATTTTCTTTATCGACTTTGTTGATAACCACACAAGGTTTCAACCCTAAATCGATTGCCTTTTGCAAGACAAAACGAGTTTGTGGCATCGGACCTTCAAAAGCATCTACCAACAACAAAACTCCATCCGCCATGTTTAGAACACGTTCAACTTCTCCACCAAAATCGGCGTGACCAGGAGTATCGATAATATTGATTTTCGTATCCTTATAAATTACAGATACGTTTTTAGAGGTAATTGTGATTCCCCTCTCGCGCTCCAAGTCATTGTTATCAAGTATCAAATCACCCGTATTCTCGTTCTCACGAAACAATTGACAGTGATACATGATTTTATCAACCAAGGTAGTTTTACCGTGATCAACGTGGGCAATAATGGCAATATTCTTTGTTGTAGACATACTTTTTATATTTAAATAGCGCTACCTGCTATTTTGAGCGTGCAAAGATACTGCTATTTTCTTCTCGTAAAGCCAAACTTGTGTTATTTTTATGTTGTTGATTTTGAGGGAGTTATTTTAACGCCGTTTCCTTAGCACCCAACCGATTCTAGCCGCTAAAACTAATCCAACTCCCGAACCAAAACCATCTTCTAAATAGGCTGCTCCACCTTCAAGTCTATAGAAAAATCCTCTTCTATAAGTCCGTTGAATACCGTAAACTGGGCCTGCACCAAATATATCAGGTCTTTGAATATTACCAATAATGGGGTTACCGAACTGAACTAACATAAGTCCACCAACATAATTTCCCGTATTCCCTGTGATATTTTTTCCTTTTCTAATTCTACGTTCCAAATTATAATAGTATCGATATTGACCTCTTAGAATAGCACGAATTCCGTATTGTGTCTCGCAACCGGTACATCCCCTCAATTCAAAGCCGGTTACAGCTTCAAGACTTAATGTAGAATTATTGCTAATACCCTTTTCATAAAGAATAGCTGGCATGGGAAGACCTATTTGTACTTGATGTTCTTCAACATTCTTATCGGTTTGAGCATTTAGGATGGAAAAACAAAGTACTGAGAAAAGAAAGGCACATTTTTTCATAGTTGGTTAGTTTTAATTGGCAAGCTGAAAGGTAAATTTCAGGTATCGAAAAGTATTTATCGCTTACGACCTCCTATAACCCAGCCTAGACGAGCATCTAGATATAGAGTTGCGGTGGGATCATTATCTCCCGTAAAGAAAGCGGGACCAACGGCGGCACCAAAATAAAAGCCTTTGCCATAGGTGCGCTGTAAACCATAAACAAAAGCACCCAAATAAGCCACAGGCTCATCATATTCAATACTGCCTATTATTGGAGCTGTTATAAACGCCTGGTTTAAGAATGAAACATAGTTTCCACTATTTCCAGAAATATTTTTTCCCTTTTGAACTCTACGATTCATATTTGTAAAATATCGAAATTCTGCCCCCAATGCAGGAAATAAAACCCAATCGAAGTCCCCTCCGCTATCTGCTCTAGCAATGGGAATAACAGATGCTTCGAAGTTAAAAGTAGAATTCCTTCCCGCACCAAGCTCATATGAAACACCAGGTGTTAGAGCATTTACTTTAAATAGACCCTGCTCCACATTCTTATTAATTTGAGCGTTGAGGATGGAAAAACAAAGTACTGAGAAAAGAAAAGCGTATTTTTTCATAGTGGGTTAGTTTTAGAATCATTTCACTTTCACCAACAAAGATTGCGCCAAAATAGTTTTAAAATGAAGAAATATCCTACTTCCCAACACACCAACGTTTCTCGCTGATAATCCAGCCGATACTTAAATTTGCTACAGGTAAGATTTGGCCATTAAACTGTCCTAGATAATAAGCCGCTCCAACATCTACGGAGAAATTAATCCCGGAATTGTAACTGCGCTGCAAGCCTGTAACCAATCCGGCGTAGCCGAAAGCACCTTTTACTACCTCATTATTTACAGTCCGAGAACCGGGAAAGAAAGCCGCAACTGCGGGTGCTACATAATTTGCAGAATTACCATAAATCTGTTTCCGATTTCGTTGCCGTTTTTCGAAGTTATAGTAATAACGGTATTGTCCCGCAACAGCAGGTAAAAAAACCACTTCCTCATAAATATTTGAGACCAAAGGATCTAAGGCAAACTGTAACCCAGCTTTGAAATCTAAAGTTGTATTGGTACCTAGCGCCATCTCATATTCTACACCGGGATTCAGAATATTTATCTTGAACTGTCGAAGTTCACAGTTCTTTCCAAATTGAGCAGAAGCCAGCATACTGCTAAAAAGCAGTATGATAAGAATGATTCTATGCATAGTAGATTGATTTGGGATCAATTCATTTTACAAACTAGTTCATACTTTGTCTCATTCTAACGTAAATCTTACAGTCAATTGTACAATCAATGCGACTAAATCAATCAAAAGTCGGTTTACGAGACTTTCGTTTTGTTGCCACCCATCCAAAGTTAAAATTGAAAAGAGGACCGTACCCACTTAAAACACCATCACCGAGATAGTATCCAGCACCCAATTCTGCATTGAAGTTAAATCCATTTTCATAGGTGCGTTGTAACCCGTAAGTGAGGCCATAAAATCCTAAATTAAAATCACTAGGCCCCTCAATATTAGTAGCCAATCGAAGCGGAGAGAAAAAAATACTGCGAGCTGCGCCAATGTAATTTCCTGAATTGCCAGAAACGTTTTTATCTTTAGAAACCCTTCTATTTAGATTATGATAGTATCGTACGCGGGTATGCAGGGTTAAGCCTACAGCATATCCTTCTTCGTAGGTAGCATAACCTAGAACTAGGCCTCCTGACGCACTTACATTTTTGAAAATTCCGAATTCATACGTAAAACCCGGACTAAGCAAATTAAATTTAAATTGGTGTCGTTCGAGATTTATCAAAGCGAAGGTATTGCCCGAGTTGGTTTCTGCTATTCTTTGCCCTAGAGCACTATAAACTACAAAAAGAAAAAAAATGATGTTAAGAATCAGTATTCTAATCATGATAGCTGTTTTGATTTCTAAATCTAAAAAGTATACTAGAGTTATTAAGTATCTTTGTGCAAACTTTAAGAAATGAATCTATCAGGTATTCCGCAGATAAAGCACGCCGAAAGCAACAACTTTTTTCTCCTCTCAGGACCTTGCGCGATTGAAGGTGAAGATATGGCCTTACGGATTGCTGAGAAGATAGTTTCTATCACGGATAAGCTTGAAATTCCATATGTTTTTAAGGGAAGTTTTAAAAAAGCAAACCGCAGTCGTGTTGATTCTTTTACGGGAATCGGTGATGAAAAAGCCTTGAAAATCCTAAGAAAAGTATCTGAGACTTTTGAAGTTCCAACGGTTACTGATATTCACGAAGTATCGGATGCGATAAAGGCAGCGGAGTATGTCGATATACTTCAAATTCCTGCATTTTTAGTCCGTCAAACGGATTTGGTCGTAGCTGCCGCCAAAACCGGAAAAGTTGTTAATCTAAAAAAGGGACAATTTATGAGTCCTGAAAGTATGCAACACGCCGTTACCAAAGTTTCTGATTCAGGTAACGAACAAGTTATGATTACCGATCGCGGTACAATGTTCGGCTATCAAGATATGGTAGTTGATTTCAGAGGGATTCCTACTATGAAACAATACGCCCCAGTAGTCCTTGATGTCACACACTCTTTGCAACAACCGAATCAGTCGTCCGGTGTTACTGGTGGAAGACCCGATATGATAGAAACTATATCTAGAGCAGGAATTGCAACTGGTGTGGACGGACTTTTTATGGAAACACATTTCGACCCTTCAATTGCCAAAAGTGATGGAGCCAATATGTTACATCTGAATCATTTGGAGAGGTTGTTGACTAATTTGGTTGCTCTAAGAAAGGCCGTAAATAAATTGCAATAATTTTCGCAAAATCAAGTTATTTAAGGGTACTAACCAAGCCCTACCATGTATACAAAATACGCTCTTCTAGTTCTTTTATTCTTTAGTTTTTCTTTTTCTCACAGCCAAATGCCCGATAATTTTGGGAAGGTAACCGACGTCGAAAAGAACATGGAGTTTTATGAAAAAGACCCAGACGCGAATGCTGTTGTTTTATATGAACGAGGGGATAATTATTTTGAGGTCAAAAAAAACAGAATACTTTTAATCAAGGAGTATCATGGTAAAATCAAAATTTTTAATGAAAAAGCATTTGACCATGGCACTATCGAAATACAGTTATACCATAACAAAAAGGCTTCCGAAAAACTGACAAAGCTCAAAGCGGTTACACATTATAACGGAGATAAATTTAACGTTTTACCAAGCGAAGTATTTACAACTGATTTAACGGAAAAATGGAGGGAAAAGAAATTTACTTTTCCTAAGCTTCACCCTGGTAGTATAATAGAATATAGCTACACTATAGAAACCCCTTTTGATTTCAACTTTAGTGGGTGGAACTTTCAAACTAGCATACCTGTTATATATAGCGAGTTCAATGCTAAGATTCCTGGTAATTGGTCTTATAATCGTTCCTTGTCGGGCTTTTTGAAATTGGATGTCAACGAAGCCAAAGTCAAGACTAATTGTTTTCAAATTGAGGGTATAAGAGATCCAGCGGATTGTGAAGTCCTAAAATATGTAATGAAAGACGTTCCTGCGTTTAAAGTTGAAGAGGATTATATGCTGGCTTCTTCAAACTATATTTCGCGAATAGACTTTGAGCTTTCGGAATACCGTCGTTTAGATGGTACTTCAGACAAATACACCAAAAGTTGGAAAGATGTAGATCGTGAATTTAGAAGTGATAAAGATATTGGGAGACAATTAACCAAAAATGGTTTTTTTGAGAAGAATGTACCTGAGAAGCTTCTGAAAGAAGGAGATGACCTTACCAGAGCTAAAAACATATACAAGTTTGTACAAAAACATTTTAATTGGAATGAGAAATTCGGTATTTATGGCAAGGCTAGAGTAAAAGAAGCTTTTGAACAGAAAAAAGGCAATGTTCTGGAAATAAACATATCTCTGATCAATCTCCTAAACACTGCCAATATCAAAACAAATTTGATGTTGCTATCAACGCGAAAAAGGGGTCTACCGAAAAAAATACACCCAGTGATGAGTGATTTCAATTATGGGGTTGCGAAACTTACAATTGATGGAAATGATTACTTACTCGATGCTACCGATAAATACATGCCTTTTGGTCTGCTTCCATTCAGAGCTCTTAATCATTATGGCCGAGTTATGGATTTTAAAAATGAGAGTTATTGGTATGACATTATAGCTCATACTAAAAACAAGTATCATGTAAGAGCACAAATCAAATTTGATGTTCAAGAACAAAAAGGCTATGGCATGTTAGACATGCTAAATCAAGGCTATGAAGCTGTGAATACAAGGATTGCCCTAGATCAATATTCAGAAGATGAGTATTTAGAAAGTTGGGAGGAAAATATAAAAGGAGATTTCACAATCACGAACTATAAAATGCTACCGGAAAGAAGTGACGATTCAAAAATTTCTGAACGTTTTGAATTTGAGCTAGAAAACATTATTAATGGAGACATGGTTTACTTTAACCCATTTCTAATTCGTTTTTTTGATAAGAACCCCTTCACTCTTGAAGAACGTAACTATCCTGTTGATTTTGGATACAACAGGCGGTATAAATATGATATCAGTATTCTTATACCTGAAGGATACCAAGTTCATGAA
Source organism: uncultured Flavobacteriaceae bacterium (assembly GCA_947500435.1). Lineage (GTDB taxonomy): Bacteria > Bacteroidota > Bacteroidia > Flavobacteriales > Flavobacteriaceae > Maribacter_C. Next base: position 266,978 of record CANMRV010000004.1, on the reverse strand, counting down.
CTTCCTGAAGCCAAAGTTGTGAAATTGGGTGAAAACATGGCTTTTTTAAAATTTCAGAAAAATGAGACCGCCGCCTCCATTCAAGTTTCATTTGATTTGGCCTTGAATAGTTCTTACTTTGAGGCAACCGATTATGAAGCCTTAAAACAAGTATTCAAACACGTCACCGACGTGCAGAGCAATTCATTGATAGTTCTAAAGAAAATAGGCTTAGGTAGTGGCAAGTAACAAACCCTAGAAATTTAAAAAAATAAATTCGTACTTTGGATTTCAATCAAATTCCATACGTATGAAGCGCCTTACCGTATTAGTTCTTTTCTTTTTTGGAAACGCTTTTTTTTCCTGTTCCGAAGCACTAAAAGAAACCAATAAGAAAGTTCGTCCGAACATTGTTTTTATAATGTCCGATGATCACGCATATCAAGCTATAAGTGCTTATAGCGATCAGCTCATTCAAACCCCAAATATTGATAGAATTGCTAAGGAAGGAATGCTGTTTACCAACGCCTCGGTTACAAACTCAATATGTGCGCCTTCAAGAGCCGTAATCCTAACCGGAAAGCACTCCCACATCAATGGAAAAATCGATAACCGCTCCCCTTTTGATACTACAAATGTTACTTTTCCACAACTGCTTCAAAAAGCAGGTTATGAAACGGCAATGTTTGGGAAACTACATTTCGGAAACAATCCCAAAGGATTTGATGAATTTAAAATTCTTCCGGGGCAGGGCGATTACTATAATCCGGTTTTCAATACCCAAGAAGGAGACACAACAGTTACCGGATACGTTACCGATATTATAACCGACCTGACTATAGATTGGTTTGAAAAAAGAAGGGATACCGTAAAACCTTTTCTGCTGATGTATTTGCATAAAGCACCTCACCGTTCTTGGATGCCTGCAAAAAGACATTACAAGCAGTTTACGCAAAAGACTTTTCCGCTTCCTGAAACTTTATTCGATGATTACGAGACAAGAGGTGAGGCAGCCAATACTGCAGAAATGAATATTCTAAAGCATATGACCCTAATTTATGACAATAAGGTCAGCGCAAAGGTTGTTGAAGATTTAAATATAGAAGATAGAAAGCTACCCAACCGTTTGGTTCGAATGACCGAAATGCAAAGAGCTTCATGGGATTCGATTTACAATCCAATTAGCGAAGAATTTAGGCGAATGTATCCTTCCATGAGCGATTCGACTTTAATGGTCTGGAAATACCAACGATACATGCAAGATTATCTAGGAACCATTGCCGCAGTTGATGAAAATGTTGGAAGGTTATTGAATTATTTAGATGAGGAAAAACTGAGCGAGAATACGATTGTGGTATATACCTCGGATCAAGGTTTCTATTTGGGCGAACACGGCTGGTTTGACAAACGTTTTATGTATGAAGAATCATTCAAAACGCCATTGTTGGTTAAATGGCCTAATGTAATTACACCTGGAACTACTGAAGATGAAATGGTTCAAAATCTTGATTTTGCGCAAACCTTTTTGGAAGTTGCTCGCATCATTCCTCCTGATGATATGCAAGGTGAAAGCCTTGTTCCTTTACTATCAGGACAAAAAGAAAAATGGGATAGGGATGCCGTCTACTATCACTATTATGAGTATCCGGCTGAACATGCGGTAAAACGGCACTATGGTATTGCGACCAAAGAATTTAAGCTCATGCATTTTTATTATGATGTGGATGAATGGGAATTGTACGATCGTAAGAATGACCCTAATGAAGTGAATAACATTTTTGCAGACCCAGATTATATCCAGGTCGTAGCTGAATTAAAACAAAAACTCAAAGAGCTAAGGGTAAAGTATCAAGACTCAGATGAGCTAAGCAATCAATACATTAAGATTTATAAAGATAATGGGTGGATTGAATAGTTGTTATTTGTAAAACTTCTTATTTCGAACCGAATGTGCATCTTGAAGGACTTCAACCAAAACCGTATCATCAATTTCTTCCAAGGATTTATAACGAAGCGACTTCATCACCTTACGTTTTTCGGTGACCATAAGTTCCACATGTTTCGTCAAATAAGCAGCGCTCCAAAAGCCTAAATCCACATAGTCTTTGCTCTGATTCATATAGCAGAAAGGTTTTCCATCGATATAATAAAATGGAATGCGGTATTTGTATTTCAAATCAACACCAGTAATTGAAAGCTCAATAACAGATTGCAAATGCAGCAGGATACTCCGAAAAGGTTCATGTTGATTTAAAATGTAATTCTCCGCCGGATTCATAGTGCTTTAAAATTACCAATTCTTAACTTAAATCAAATCCATTTTTCTTACTTTCAAAGAATAAAATCCAGCCTAAAATGAAAAAAATAACCATTTTTTTGTCCTTTGCATTTGGAATCTTGCAATTAGCCGCGCAACATTCACACCAGAGCGAACACGCACTCACCTACCCTAATATCGATGGTTATGTAACCCTAAAAACCGATTTGCATATTCATACGGTATTTTCCGATGGAAATGTTTGGCCCACCATTCGCGTTCAGGAAGCCCTACGTGAGAATTTAGATGCCATCTCACTTACTGAGCATTTAGAATACCAACCTCATAAAGCTGATATTCCACACCCTAATAGAAACCGGTCTTATGATTTAGCGCTGGCGGAAGCCAAGGAGCACGACCTTTTAATCGTTCATGGTTCAGAAATCACGCGATCAGCTCCTATGGGTCATAGTAACGCTGTATTTATAGCAGATGCAAATCCATTGGTACAAACCAAGGCCGAAAAAGCTTTCGCGGAGGCCAAAAAACAAAATGCTTTTGTATTTTGGAATCATCCCGCGTGGCACCGTCAAAGTCCGACCGGAAATCCGATTTTGAGTGATTTTCAAAAAGAGCTTATTAAAAAAGGAGAACTTCACGGAATCGAGGTAATAAATTCTGTAGACTATAATGAAGAATCATTAGCACTTGCCCTAGAACAAAACCTGACTATTATGGGTACAAGTGATATTCACGGACTCATCGACTGGGATTATACCGAAAAAGGCAATGATAGGCCTATAACCTTGGTTTTTGCCAAGGAAAAGAGTTTGGAAAGCATGCGAGAAGCCCTATTTGCAGGAAAGACCGTGGCAGTTTATAATTCACTCTTAGTAGGGAAATCAGAATTTCTAAAACCCTTAATTCAGGCCAGTATTGAAGTTGTTTCTTCCGAATATTTGGAAGATACCCAAGTCTTGGAAGTACAGTTAAAAAACCTTTCCAGCAGTCCGCTTTTGTTTGAAAATGCAATGGATTATGGTTTTTACAGTAGCTCACCAGTTTTTGAGATTCAGGCTTTGGGTTCCTATACACTTCGCATCAAGACTTTGGAAGAAAAAGAAAGCATCGATTTAAAGCTAAAAGCTATTGGTGCTTTTACAGCACCTAAAGAATCTCCCGTTGTTTCGTGGAAAATTTCCGTTGATAAGTAAATTCCAAACTTTTTTAGGGCTTCTTTGCTAGCATTTGAAAAATTTAATTTAACTTTGAATTTCAAAGTACTTTACTATGGATTCGAATAAATACTTAGACGACATATCGGAAATTAAAAATATGATGAGCCGCTCGTCACGGTTTATTTCTTTAAGTGGAATATCGGGTGTTCTTGCCGGTTTTTATGCCCTAGTTGGTGCTGGACTCGCTTATATTAGATTAAAAGAGTTTTCCTCCGCAAATTACGAAGGACTATCTGGACGAAGTTCTGGTCTTTGGGGAAATGATATTATAAAAGATTTGGCCATAATCGCTATTTCTGTAATTGTGCTCGCCGTAGTTACCGGTATAATGCTAACAGTTAAAAAAGCGAAGAAAAGTGGTGAAAAGATGTGGGATGTATCTAGCAGGCGATTGGTGCTTAACTTTCTACTTCCGCTACTTACCGGCGGCGCTTTTTGCTTGGTTTTGATTCAATATGGAGTGGCCGGTTTAGTAGCGCCAGCTACCTTAGTATTTTACGGGTTGGCCTGTATCAATGCCAGTAAGTATACCATGCGCGACATACGCTATATGGGATTGGCTTTTATTATCATCGGACTAATTTCCACTCAATTCATAGGATATGGATTGTACTTTTGGGCCCTTGGCTTTGGAGTTTGCCATATTGTTTATGGAGCATTAATGCATTTTAAATATGATAGAAAATAAGATGGTTGGATTACTGGATTTTTAGATTCTTAGACCTTGACAATAAATGAGCATAATTAACAATATAAACAAAGCATTCGACCACCGTATTCGGTTGGGCATCATGTCTATTCTAATGGTGAACGACTATGCGGATTTTAAAATGCTAAAAGAGCTATTGGGCGCCACAGATGGAAATCTAGCGAGCCATACAAAAGCTTTGGAAAAAGAAGAATACATTTTAGTGGAAAAGCAGTTTATCGGTCGAAAACCGAATACACGGTATTCTGCCACGAAACTTGGGAAGTTACAATTCAAAAAGCATATTGACGCCCTTGAGAAGTTAATCGGAAAGTAAGAATATATTTTTTTATCAATTTACTTTGAATTTCAAAGTACTTTATAAATAATCATGAGAGCGATCATCTTAGAAAAATTATACGAGTGGAGTTTGATTCCTTACCAATCCTTCAAAAAGAATGAAGCATGGGATTTGGGTATTGAAGACCTGCTGCAATACTCGAAAAACACCTTAGGCTATCAAATGGGTTACTTTTTGCTTAGCAACAATTTTGACTTGCAAGAAAAACTAGAAAGTCATGATGTATTTCATGTATTGACCGGAACCGGAATTACAGTCCCCGAGGAAGTAAGCATGCAATTCTATTTATTAGGTAATGGGAAGCGAAGTGCCTATCTCTTTACCGTGATCTTTTTAGGAGGACTACTCTTTCCTGATTACTTAAAAATGTTCATGTCCAAATATCGACTCGGAAAAGCTTCTTTGCCTTTTCATCAACTGGACTTTTATAAACTATTGGATCAACCACTAGAACGCATTAAAGACACTTTTTTAATTCAATAAATCCTACAAAAATGAAAAACAGATTTAAACATTCCATTAATTACATCGCAGTGCAAATAGCCTTTCCAAGCATCATCATTGGTTTGCTTTGCCTACTAGTTTTCAAAAACAACAGCAATACGGGCTTCGTCGGTATCGGCTATTTCCTTGCCATAGTGATTGGGGTAGCTAATAGCATCATGCTTCTTCCCTTACTAGTGAATACCATCCGCCGGATGAAAGATTATCAAGAACATTTGAAAGCACTATTCCTTTTGCTCATGAACATTCCCTTATCGGGAGCTTATCTAGAAATCTTATAAAATTCGCCATTACAACTTTGAATATTATTAAAAAGGCTTATTAGCTAATTACACCCGACCTCAATAAATCAGCAGATGAAAATTTTAAAAAACAAGGATTCAAAACTCCATCATATCTACCGCAACCTAGCCCTTATAATCGGCTTTGTTCTGGTACTTATTATCGTACGAATTAAAAACATACTCTCATTTTAAATAGCAATATTATGAACATTCATATCAAATCAATCTTGTCAGCACTAGCCTTTAGCTTGTTTTTTTATAGCAAAAGTTTTGGCTTGAATCTCTTCCTGATTTCCATTATGGTGGTTGTGCTTGTCTCAACTATGAGAAAAGAACGTTCCGTTCCTTGGGGCTATTCTGTTGCCTATATTGGAACGGCGGTTTTTGTTTTTCTCAATCCTTCAGGCTTTACCATTTTCGTTCATTTAATGACTTTTATGGTTTTCGTTGGGAAATCGATTTCCCAAAAAAGCTCCGTTTACCTCACTTGGTTTTTAGGTATTAGTAATATGCTCATTGCATCCATCGCAAACCATTTTAAAAAACAGGAAATTGAACAAGGTGTTGAGAAAAAGGAACAAAAAGATATTTCTCCCAAACTATTCAACCGTCTAAAAGGTGGGCTTGCTGCAATAGTACTGCTGTTCATTTTTGGAATGCTATACCGAAATGCCAATCCCGTTTTTGGAAATCTTATTGAGCAGATTAATCTAGATTTTATAAGCTTTCCGTGGTTATTCTTTACCCTATTGGGCTATATCATATTTATGCATCTCTTGCGCCCCTTCGACGCACAAGAACTAATAGAATTTGATTTGGCACAAAAGAACGAATTGAAAAAGCCAACTGAAATCGTACTCATCGGCGAAAAGAAAAAACTCGAAGGGGAACATACTTTGGGCAGTATGGTTTTTATAGCCCTGAACCTCCTCCTGCTCTTTTTTCTAACTACTGATGTGGTCTATCTGTTTGAGGAGACCGTAATCACCAATGCCGGATTATCTCAATCTGTGCATCAAGGGGTGTATGCTTTGATGTTTTCTATCGTATGTGCTATTGCACTTATTTTATATTTCTTCCGTGGAAACCTCAACTTCTTTCAGGGCAACAAACGTATCAAATCGCTAACCTATATATGGATTGGCCTCAACGTAATTCTAGTCGCTTTCACTGCTTATAAGAATTACACCTATGTAGAAACCCTCGGACTCACTTACAAACGTATCGGTGTATTTGTCTATCTATTGCTCACATTAACGGGATTGGTCACGGCCTATATCAAAGTAGCTCAAGTAAAGAACTTCATCTATTTGGTGCGCACCAATATCGCAACCGTTTTTGCCTTTTTAATTGTAAGTGCAGCGATTCCTTGGGATAAAACCATCACATGGTACAATCTGAATACCATTGAAAATCCAGATATCAATTATCTATTTCGTCTCGGAGAAAGCAACAGTGAACAGCTTTACAATTATGCCAAAGCCAACACAAGCAAAGTAGAAATCAATATAAAAGATAACATTGACGAAAAGTATACAGAGTTTGTAGAGGCACAATCTGAAAAAACATGGCAAGAATACACCTTATATCAAATCGCAAAAAACGAAACCAAATGACAGCCCTTTTTAAACATAAATGGAACCGTGTAGCAGTTCGTATTGCAACAACATGCTTCTTCTTAGGTACTTTGCTAATGCTTACCGCATTAATGGCCGAAAATGAAATCATACTCTCTGTAGGTATTGCATTTCTTGTCCTCTACATTCCTATTACACTAATAGTACTCTTTGTGCTATTTGTAAATACCATCGCCCATTTGAAAGACATTCATGAACATGTAATGACCATGATTATTGTATTGATGAACTTTCCGATAGGCTTATTATACATCAATTTTTTAAATTCATAACACAATGAAATTCAATACTTTAAATTTTTCAAAAAACGGCAATTTGTATTTTAATCTGAGCCTTTCCATTGGCTTTGCATTTTTACTATTATTGTTCAGAATGAAAATAACGCATAGCTCTTATTACCTTTTTTTAGTATGGAATCTATTCCTAGCGGGAATTCCTTTTGCTATAACTCAACTTTTTAAAATAAGTTCAAAACTCCGCTCTTTAAAAATTGTTGGTTTCTTAGGATTTGCAGCTTGGTTACTCTTTCTACCGAACAGTCCATATATTATTACGGATTTGGTTCACCTGCACAGCGACCGTTCAAGTTTAGTTTGGCTCGACCTTTTTCTAGTCTTCGTTTTTGCCTTTAATGGATTGCTCTTAGGACTACTATCCATGCTAGAAATGTTTTCATTAATCCGTCAACGCTACGGAAACAGAGTTGCCAGATACACCTTATTCAAAGTATGCCTGTTAAGCGGCTACGGAATCTACTTAGGACGTTTTCTGCGTTTCAATTCGTGGGATATCACAACCAAACCAGTAACCTTGTTCTATCAAATTGCACATAGTCTGAAAGAACCCAAAGTATGGCTCATCACTTTCGCCTTTGGAGGTTTCCTCTGGATTTTGTTTTCGGTATTACAGTCCTTCGTGAGTTTGAAGGAAGTACCGGTGGTAGAAAAAAGAGGATAGAAAAGAGAGAAGAGAAAATCTTGTCTCTTGTCTCTTGTCTCTTGTCTCTTGTCTCTTGTCTCATAAAACAAACATCATGAAACTAACATTCAACAAAACCTATTTTATCGTCTTTATCCTACTATTTCTAATTGAAGTAGCCATAGCTTACTATCTAAAGTCGGGATTCATTCGACACACCTTTGGTGACTTTCTGGTAGTCATTCTACTTTATTGCTTCTTCAAAAGTTTTTTAAAAGGAAGCGCATTGCCTACTGCCCTAGTGACCTTATGCATAGCTTACGTTATAGAATTTTTACAGCTCACCACTTTTCTTGAAGTACTAGGCCTGAAACAGAAGAAATGGGCAAACCTTATCTTCGGAAATTCTTTTAGCGTACAAGATTTGGTTGCCTATTCACTAGGGATAGGAGTCACATTATATTTTGAAAGTAGAGACGTATTAAATAGACTCTTTATTTCATTCACTAAAAATGGAAATTGAATACCTTTCTACCCGCTTTACAACATTTTGAGCATTTAAACTTAAAACTAGCCATAGGATGTACATCAACATCACCTTGCGCTTTACCCTCTACCAGATACACAACATTTAGGGTCTGCACATTTATATGTTCAAAGTCAAGGTCAAAGGAAAAGGTTTCATCAATTAAGTGAGGTCCAGTAACAGCTGCCAAATCAAGATCCTTGTGAATAATCTTATGCGTGTAAAGCCCATGTTCATTTAAAGAGGGTGCAAAATTAGTATTCTGCACATCAGACTCATATTCTAAAGTTAACCAACCAGCCATTCCTCCTGAGCCAGAAGGTGTTACGGGTAAAATAAATCGAAAGCCACTTACACCCTTGGCCCCTATGGGCACTGGAAATTTATCGTATACCGATTCCTGTCCAAAGTGAAAGTCTACCATATGAGATACCCAGCACTTAGTCTTACAATCACATTTAGAATCCCATTCTTTACAAAATGATTTCAATTTTGTCTTCTTTTTTTTCATGGTGTTGTTTTTAAAAATTTGACGTCGTAGGTATTGGGGAAGATAATTTGGTCTTTTCAAGATACCTTATATTCAAGCAGTTATCTAAAAATGATGTGCAGCCAGTAGTAATTTCTGTATGATTTGCGTACTAGTCTAATTCGTCGTTTAAACGGAGACCTCTTCATCTATAAACAGAAGTAGATTTCTTTAGGTTTTGTTACCCGTGCTGCAACCGTTTTGAAGTTACCGGTAGCCAATTGGTCTTTTTTTAAGAGAAGATTTGGGGATACATCTCTCTCAATTCCTCCCATCTCGGAGAGAGAAGGTGTTTATTCTCAACTTTTGATTTTCAATCACTCCTTTCCATCAACATAATTCTGCAAATAGGAATAACGTTTCGTCAATTTTCCATTTCTGGTCATGCGGGCACGTTTTAGAACTCCGTCTTCATCTTTGTTGAAGAAAGCAGGAATCACATGCTTCATAAAGGCAGCTCCGAATCCTACACTTGCATCGTTGGGTAATTCGCAAGGTAGATTATCAACTGCCATTACGGCGATGGCAGATTTGTTTTTAAAGTTGGTTTCCTTTTCTGTTTTGGGGTCGTAACCGTAGATTGGTTTTGCTATCGTGGAGGGTCGAATAGTCGTTGCCACTGGCCCATCAATATCACAACTGACATCGGCTACCACTTTAATTTTAAAATCGGGATGTTTTGCATCTTCCCGAGTATATAAATACGGAGCGCCATCTCCATAGAAATGTCCGGCGATATAGAAATCAGTCACCCGGGTGAATCGGGTAAAATTGGTTTTGTACTCCTCCGGATTTGCAAAAAAATCAGCCTTGTTTCCGCGTACACCGTCTTTACGTTTGTTGTATTCAGAAGCGTCTATTTGACAATAGACCGGCTCTTTGAATTCTTCTTCGAGATACTCAGCTACGTTTACTTTTCGCATGCCCATACCGTCAAGCATTTCACGAGCGCCGTTACCTACTCTACCTCTTCCAGTGAGCATGATTTTGATATTTGGGAGATTGATTTTTTTCAATTCCGAAATCAATGCCTGCTGGTCTGCTAAAGTTTCTGCCTTTGGAAGTTTGAAGGTTCCGTATTTGAGTCCGTAGGCTCGGAATCCGTTATACGCTCCCACGATGCCGGCGTATCTTCCAAAAGCTACCACACGTTGTTCCTTTTGGTTCGTTATTACTTCGTGGTCATAGAGTTCGATATTCTTTGCAAGAATAGCTTTAAGCAACTTGCGATTGTAGGGTTGTTTCTTTATGGTATGAGAAAAGAAGAAGTATTTTTTATTGGGAATCAAGGCTTCAATAGGTACTTCTTTTACGCCGAGAAGTACATCACACTCTTCCATCTTGGAGGCTACTTCGAGTCCCGCCGCCTTGTACTCCTTATCCTTAAAAACTCGAATTGGTGAAGGTTCGACAATGATTTCCGCTTTGGGGAGATTTTCTAAGACTTTTTGACAGGCTTCCGGTGATAGTACTACGCGACGGTCAGGTGGATTTTTGCGCTCTCTGATGATTCCGAACTTCATATATTCTTGGGTTTGTAACTTTTGGTGTGGTAATAGTTCCAAATTTAACGGATGACGGCACCATGTCAAAACTTTTTTTGGAATACTTTTTGGGGTATCTTTGGCGGCCTGTCTGTTATTTGACGGGAGGTGCGTTAGGGATAGAGGCAAGTACCGTGTACGGCCGAAAGCCCGACCTGAGCGTTTTAGCGAAGGGGGACGCCCATATGACACATAATATGAAATTAAACAGGTCCTGAAATGAATTCAGGACACGTTCTTTGAAAAAACAATGAGTAGAGTTTGGTCCTGAAACGAGTTCAGGACATAATTCGATTACGGTAAGCGGAGCTTACCTATCTCATTATGGGGCCGACTGGTTTTGACAGCGAGACCAATGGCAATGTAAGCATGTCGAGCGCTGATGTATAGCTCGTAAATCTCATATTTCACACTTTTAATTGGCGATAATAACTACGCTCTTGCCGCTTAATCTGAATTATAGTAAGATTAGCCTCGTCTCTACTAGGTAGAGAAGCGAGATGTTCCTGAATAGCCTCTGTCGACGGCGATTCAATCAGGAGCACCATAAATGTCGATATAAGGCTACTAGTACTTCGATAGTAGCACCAAAACTAAAGAAGATAAGCGTTGGTTAGGCTGTTTCTGGTCAGGCCTGCGTCGAAAATCAATCAGAAAATAAACATGTAGAAGGCATTAACGTTGCTTGTTTGGACGGGAGTTCGATTCTCCCCGGCTCCACTTATTAAGTATCAAATTGATACAAAATCCTGTAAACATCTGATTTACAGGATTTTTAATTGTTAATATACCCAAATAAAAACAAATATCGTAAAGGTATTTCGCAATTAAACACCTTTCAACATTTAAAACACAAGGAGTCAAATCAGCTGTTTTGTAAGTCTTTTACTCGTATCACTGAAGTGAATTTTTAATACTACTTAAGAAAATCATACCACTCGTACAGTATAATAGACTATCTGTACAATTCCATTATAGTATAAATGTATCATTCACTATTTTAAAGTATTCAACCCCATTTTAATGAACTTAACAAAAAAAAACAATTTGTTGGTACCCTTTACTATGGGGTTAGGTTCATCTTTGCAAAAAATATCGCAGGTACTAGTTAGTTGTGAATTTGTGAAAAACCAGATGATTAATAGCTCCCCGGTTAAAAAAAATCAACTCCTACGTTCCGAGACAAAACCAAAATCAGGTATAGAATACACAAATTATTTATTAAATAATCAAGGTTTTAGTTTTAGGTTCTTCCCTAGTAATTTATGCAAAATCAAAGAAATAATTCTACTCTTAAATCGAAATGACCCCCCCTTCAATTACATCCTTATTTCACCTGGAATTAATAACCTATCATTACTTCCATGACCTCGAAGACACCTATATACATTTCTAGTTATTGTCCTCTTGTGTTATTAGGGTTGGAGTTTATGTTAAAACGGGAAAATTATCTGTTTAAGAAGAAATTTATGTCCGCGGAGATTACAATTTCGGAAGACCATGAAAGTAGTTTTCTAGTATTATTCCATCTAGAAGAGGGCTTTGTTTCAAATATAAAATTGATTAAACGTTTTATAATTCGTTATCCATTGGCTAAAATCATGATTCTTTCTGAAAACGGCAACCAACGACATATCAAAAAATTCTTTAAATCAGGAATACGGGCCTATATGCTACCTACAATCTGTGACGGCAAGTTAAAGCAAGCTATTCAAGAAGTGTTGTCTGGTAAATCGTTCTTAGATTCATGCATAAGTGAAACTTGGGTCACTATGACCTTGCAGCGGACCGAGCCCAAAGTGCACCTGACCCGGCGGGAAAGGGAAGTGCTCGATTTGATCGTCGCAGAACATACGACAAAGGAAATCGCCGAAAAGTTGTTTATCAGTTCTTGTACCGCGGAAACCCACCGTATTAACATCATTCGAAAGTTGGGAGTCCGTAATACGGCCGGGATAGTTCGTGAAGCGATGAGAATGGGTAGCTAATTCTTTTTAAATTTTTTATATCCCCACTTTTTTCCCGATTTCTAAATTCGACAATTTTCTGGTATGAGCAGAAAGTACTTTGATTTTTTCTCACGTACTTCCATTAGTTCTTAATGGGAGACCTATAGACTGGTTTAGGATATCATGGTTTTCCATGATATTTACATTTACAGGTTTTCCATGATGCATAGAACGGTTAGCTGTTCTACATTTAAACTTCTATAAGTTCCCGTACCCCCTCATTTGAAAAATGAATAATAATGATTGAATTACAACCATTATGCCAAGCGTACGAGATACCATATCCGATATTTTATCTATAGTCAGACTCAATCTGGAAGAGGGCTTGAACGATCTCGCCCCACTACCCGACAATACTGATGACGATAGAGTGGTGATTGGGAATATCGCCTTTCACGAGAGCTCAGATGCCACGATGACTGCGGCAATCGGCAATCGTATCGTATTGACCTTGATAAAAACCGAGGAGGAATATACACTTAAGAACCAGCCGAATCACAGACGCAATCCAATATCAGGCAATTTAGAATATGCCAACCCTCCCATCTTCCTTAATTTATATGTACTCATGACTGCCAATGTGGGCGAGTATGATATAGCACTGTCGTTCCTTTCAAGAATCATAAGTTACTTTCAGCACCAAAGGGTTTTTAATGAGACCAATTCTATCGTGCCTCCCGGCGGTTTCCCGGTAAGCGCGTTTCATTTTAATCTGAGCATGGAATCGCCAAGTTTAGAGCAGCTAAATCATATCTGGGGGGTTTTGGGTGGTAAGATCCTGCCAAGCGTACTATACAAAATACAGTTACAGCAAATCGAATACATTCCTGATGAGCCATTACCAGCAAGTCCAATAACAGAAATCACCTTAACAGAGCAAATACATTAGAATGGGGTTTCAAATTATTTATGACAAACTTTTTGAAGTAGCCTTCTGGCATCATGGGCAGCTGCGAACCAGTAGTTACGACCCTGCCCTATTTGACTATGATACTGTAGGATACGACCCACTCACGAGTCCCTTTATAATTCCGCTATCCACAGTTGTACCCGATGAGGTGAGCCAACGCCTTCTGAACTTTGATCTCAGAAGCTTAATAGCTATAAAACCAAATCCCCATACGGCTGACTTGTTAAAGAGATTGGGACTTGTTTTCAAAACGACTACCCTAGGTTTTTGGGTGGTCTATAGCGATTTAAGAAATCTTCCTGTGGATGAATCCCTCCGATTTACTTTTGAGGTCGCGGTTGTCGCTCCTGAGTTTATCGACCAAATTGAAATACAGCCTGATTGGCCAAGGGGACAGATATTTCACTTATCAAATGCTCAACAGGCTCCTGAGAACCGGCATCTTTTAAGCAATAATGCGGCAGTAGGGGAAGTATTGCATAGCAATCACTTTTTCGAAAGACAAGGGCGAATCGTACGCCTACAACAACTAGCCCCTGGATTGGCGAACAACCTTGAGGTCTTTGACGCCTTGGCCAATCCCGCTGATCCCGCAGTCTTGACGGTAGACTTCCCAGCTGTAGTTGGACAAGTGGAGTACGAACTAGATCTGCGCCCTTTAAGAGAAGGGCGATACCGAATTAATGGAACCAACATAAATGAAGTCACCTTATACCTCGGTCTAGAAAATAGGCCGGGTATACTAGGTGTTATAGACATCTTTCCCAATTCATGGGAGGGTACTATTTATGATATACGACTGGCCGAAGCGATAGCTTAAGGGTCATTTATTAATTAATATAAATCTTTAAATCTAATTCTTATGCCTAGTAACTATACCATTCCCGGGGTTACCGTGGAAGAAATCACAAAATTCCCGCCTTCAGTAGCTGCTGTTGAAACGGCCATTCCCGCTTTTATTGGATATACCGAATTTCGATTGGCCTCAGATGGATCTCCGTTAGCTGTGAACATACCAGTACGGATTTCTTCTCTGACCGAATTTGAGTCACTGTTTGGTTTTGCACCCAGGTTAACAGTAACTGAAGTTCGATTAGATGCGAATGACAATTTCCTTGGTGCCGACATTTCGACATCGCACTATCTGTATCATGCTCTTCAACTTTTTTATGATAATGGCGGAGGGGATTGCTATATAGTTTCTGTAGGCACTCCGCCTTTTCCGACATACGCCACGGCCGATATCACTGGTGGTATTGATGCTCTAGAGGCCGTTGATGAACCCACGATTATTTGCTTTCCCGATGCAGCGGCGGCACCAGCGGCAGGCCAATTGTATAGCAGACAGAACCAAGCGCTAATGCAATGTGCAGATTTAGGAGATAGAGTAGCTCTGTGCGACCTTTTGGAAACTGATTCCGATGGTACCGCTTTCCGCAGTGGAATAGGTATCAACAACCTCAAATATGGGATGGCCTATACGCCATGGCTAAGGGCAACTCTCCCAAAAAATGTAACTTATGCAGAATTGGACGGTGCCGTCTTTGTTAGAGCGGGAGCGCCGGCCGTAGCACTCAGTGCCCTTACAACAGATACTGATATTACAACCGCTATCACAGATTATGACTCCGCAATTGCACTTCCCGAAACGGCTGAGGAATTAGCGGATAGAGAGCTAGAGCTTATTAATACTTTTGGCCTTTATAAGTCAGTAATTACAGGTCTTAATTCCCTGGCTTTGCCCGTTCCGCCTAGTGGGGCTATAGCAGGTGTTTATGCGTCGGTGGACCGAACAAGAGGAGTCTGGAAGGCACCAGCGAACGTGAGTCTCAATTCCGTTCTAGAGCCTTCGGCGGTGTTCACACAATCTCAGTTATCTTCACTGAACATCGATACGACCGCAGGAAAATCTATAAATGCTATTCGGGCTTTTACTGGTAAGGGTACTCTAGTTTGGGGAGCTCGAACTTTGGCGGGCAATGATAACGAATGGCGCTACATCAACGTGCGCCGCTTTTTCAATATGGTCGAGGAATCTGTTAAAAAAGCCTGTGCTCAATTTGTATTCGAACCTAACGATGCCAATACCTGGGTACGGGTACAGGCGATGATCGAGAACTTCTTAAGTCTGCAGTGGCGCGACGGAGCGTTACAAGGAGCAACCCAAGAACAGGCCTTTCAAGTAGCGGTAGGTTTGGGAAAAACCATGAACGCAGATGATGTATTAAATGGTCGCATGATTGTACAAATAGCAATGGCACCGGTACGGCCAGCTGAATTTATAATCCTACGCTTCGAGCAAAAAATGCCCGAAGCTTAATTTTTTATTAATCGAACTTAGTTCAATAACATCAATATTATGGCAAATTATCCACTTACAAAATTTAGTTTCTTAGTAGAGTGGGGCGATGCCCGTTTAGGATTCACCGAGGTGGCGGGTCTAGAACGTGCTGTTGAACCCATAGAATATAGAGAAGGATCTAGCAAGACATTCTCCAAACTAAAGATGCCAGGAATGGAAACCTTAACGAATATTACCCTCAAGAGGGGGACTTTTCAAGGTGATACTGGTTTTTATGATTGGTTCGATTCGGTACAGATGAACACCGCTGAACGCCGCGACGTAATCGTCAAACTACTTAACGAAAATTTGGAACCTACCATGGTTTGGCGTATGGTGAACTGCTTCGTGGTTAAATACCAGGCCACAGAACTCAAGGCCGACGGGAATGAAGTTGCCATTGAGACACTTGAAATTGGTCATGAAGGCTTTAAGTTGGTCACTTAGTATTCCGAATCAATAATCAGCGACCGTAGCCATGGCATATTACCCACCTGTTGGATTTCATTTTATCGTCCGTTTTGGTTTTAGCGGAAACGAGGAGGACTCTCGATTTCAAAGTGTTTCAGGTCTCAGTGTAGAGTATGAGGCTGAAACCGTAACGGAAGGTGGTGAAAATCGTTTTGTTCATGAGCTTCCGGTACGTACGAAGTACAATACACTGGTATTGAAGAGGGGAATGCTGGTAGGTTCGGAAGTGGTTAAATGGTGCATAGATGCCTTTGAAAAACGCCAATTTGCGCCAGCTGACTTGCAGGTTCTTCTACTCAATGAAAATTCTGAGCCTTTGAAAGTCTGGAAATTATCAAGGGCTTGGCCGAAAAAATGGACTGTTTCTGATTTCAATGCTGAAGAAAATTCTCTAGTGATCGAAACTTTAGAACTGAGCTACCAATATTTTAAAATCGAGTAAGATGCCAATAGAAATACGTGAATTGATTCTAAAAGTAAAGGTGAACGAAAGGGAAAACAACAATGCGGCCACCACAGATCCAAATGGCCGAAAACAAGAACGCGATGCATCTGAGGATGCCATTATTTCTGAATGCGTGGAACAAACTCTTTTGGTTCTTAACAAAAAAAACGAACGCTAAATGGACTTTCTGGGAAAATTGGAAAAGATGAAAATCTTGGCTTTTAAGGATGTTGCCTATCAAAAGCCAGCCACCCCGCCTTTTTGGCCAGTTTTGGTCAATCCGGAGTCCTATGCACTTGATTATAAGATAGAGTATAATACCGATACTGCCCAGGGCAATGACGGCACCGCAGCTCGTTATACCCGGCACAATCCTGAAGAGTTTTCTTGTGACTTATGGTTCGATAATACAGGAATATTGGACAATCTTCCCAGACCAGATATCTATGTTGAGATGGAAACTTTCCGAAGTTTTCTATTGGATATCGAAAGTGAGACACATGAGCCCCGGCATTTTATGATTATATGGGGTAAAATGCTCTTTAAAGGTCGCATTACGGGACTGCAGATTCAGTATAAATTATTTAAATCTGATGGCACCCCAATTCGTGCCATGGCTACGGTAAGCTTTAAAGGCAGTTTTGACGACCTACTGCGCTTGGCGAAAGCTAATTTACTTTCCCCTGACCTGACTCACAGAAAAGTTATTAAGGCAGGTGATACCTTACCGAATTTATGTAATGAGATATACGAAAGTCCTCAATACGCAACGCAGATTGCTCGAATAAATGACCTAGATCAGTTTCGTGAACTGGCGGTCGGTACTGAGCTTTATTTTCCCCCATTAACTAAATCAGAATAATTCTATGCCTGCCCGATTGATACCAACACCGGTTGCTCCTAGCGTAAGCACATTTACGATTCTTTCCGATGGCGAAGTCGTATCTGGGCAATACCAAATTATGTCGGTAATGGTGCATCGTTCTGTCAATCGAATACCCTCGGCGACGTTGGTAATTAAAGATGGTGATGCCGCTGCCCAAAACTGGGAGGTAAGTGAAACGGATTATTTTGTTCCGGGTAAATCTATTGAAATTCGAGCTGGTTATCAAGGCACTGAGGATACGATTTATAAGGGTATTGTTGTAAATCATAGTATAAAGGTTCGAGAACAACGGTCGGTACTTCGCATTGATTGCAAAGACGAATTCTATAAAATGACCCTTCGTCCTCAGAACCGTTACTTCAGAGAACAATCTGATAGTGACGTAATCGAAGATATCATCAACCAGGCAGGATTACAATCGGAGGTAGAGACTACGACGTATACCCATGGAGAGCTGGTACAGTATAACTGCACAGATTGGGATTTTATTCTCACCCGTGTGGATGCGATTGGAAAAATCTGCATTGTGGATGACGGAACATTGAAAATCAACAAACCAGACCTCACACAAACGGCCAGTCTGGATTTAGAGTATGGTGCAACCATTTTAAATTTTGATGCTGAGATTGATTCTCGAAATCAATTTGAAGCTATTGAATCTATGTCATGGAATCCGGCCGACCAGGAAATAAGGTCAATAGAGGAAAGCAATTTTAATCCTCCCCAAGTGGGTAACCTATCGGCAGAAACCTTAGCAGGAACACATTCTCAAAATCCGTTTCATCAACAACATGGTGGCCCTTTATTAGAAGAAGAACTAAAAGATTGGTCTATATCCCGATTGCAAAAGAGTCGATTAGCTCGTGTTCGTGGGCGAGCACAATTTCAAGGAATCGCCAGCATCTTACCCGGTCAAGTAGTCAACTTGGCAGGAGTTGGAGATCGGTTCAACGGCGAAGTTTTTGTAGCAGCCGTCAGACATGAAATAGGGGAAGGCAATTGGCTTACCGATGTGGAATTTGGTTTGGACGACGACTGGTTTACCGAACGATTTGCAATAACTCAGGCCGATGCAGGTGGACTTATGCCACCTGCCAATGGCCTTCAAATAGGAATCGTGACACAACTTGCCGACGACCCGCTAGGGGAACATAGGGTCATGATTCGCTTACCGATTTTGAGCCCTGAAGATGAAGGGGTTTGGGCTAGGATAGCCACCCTAGACGCCGGTGATGGAAGGGGTAGTTTTTTCCGGCCGGGACTCGAAGATGAGGTAGTTGTAAATTTTATAAACAACGATCCACGCTATCCTGTAATCTTAGGAGCTTTAAACAGTAGTGCAAAACCAGCGCCCCTAGAGGCGACCGATGATAATTATGAAAAAGGGTTCGTGACTGAAAGTGGGATGAAATTCCTATTCAACGATGAACATAAGAATGTACTTATAGAAACACCGGATGAAAACCGGGTAGATATTTCGGGTGAAAACCAATCGATTACTATTGCGGACCAACATGGCAATAAGATCCTGCTGGGTAGTGAGGGAATCATTATCGAGAGTGCCAAGGATCTTGTTTTAAAGGGAAACACCAAACTAGAAGCCTCGGCTCCAGAGGTAAAAATAGAAGGAAGTGCTACAGCCGAGTTTTCTGCAAGTGGCACGAATACGATAAAAGGAGGATTGGTTCAAATCAATTAAGAGTAGAAAGTGTGATTCATATTAATAAAAAAATAATTAGAAAAAAATGCCAGCAGCGGCCAGAGTAGGAGATATGCATATTTGCCCGGCATCAAACGGACCGGTACCTCATGTTGGAGGACCTATTATGCCTCCAGGTTCCGCGACCGTGTTAATTGGCGGAATGCCAGCAGCAAGAGCCGGAGATCAAGCAACCTGTACAGGGCCACCGGATATTATTGTAGCGGGCTCGGGAACCGTATTAATAGAAGGCATGCCTGCGGCTCGTATGGGTGATTCTACCGCACATGGGGGCATGATAGCTCTTGGTGCTCCTACTGTTTTAATTGGGGGATGATAAAAAAAGAACAATGGAAGAAAACAAACCTAGTACAAATTTTTTAGGAACCGGTTGGAGTTTTCCGCCTACGTTTCGACGAGAACTCCGTAGTGTGGCAATGACTTCCGCAGAGGAGGATATTGACCGTAGTCTTGAAATTTTGTTCTCTACTTCCTTAGGAGAACGAGTAATGCTTCCAGCCTACGGCAGTAATCTGGAAGAACTGCTTTTTGAGCCGATGGATACGGGCTTACAGACGCTCATTTTCGACCGTATCAACACTGCGGTCTTATATTATGAACCCCGTATAGAAGTCTTGGAGCTAATTGTTAGTGATGAACGAATCATAGAAGGCATTTTGCTAATCAAGATGGATTATCGTGTACGTGCCACAAATTCAAGGTTCAATTTTGTATATCCATTTTATCTTATAGAAGGATCTGAAGTTAATATACCTAAGTAAAGAAATTTAAAAACTATAGATGGGAAGTCCTTGTTCTGACATACGAAATGAATTTAGTTTGAACCATCCCGGAACGTCTCAATCCGAAAGGCAATCTGATGCCTTGGACCCGAATTACGTGAAAGTCGACGAAAGAACATTTGCCGATTGGATTGTCTTTGTAAGAGACTATTCCCGTTTCGTACAATACTTTAATAGCGACAATACCGCTGAGGGGAATTGGGAGGATTTTTGGAGTGCAAATCCTGCTATAATTCTAGCAAATCTAGCCGCAGCTTCGATTGACAACTTCAGAGAGGCTGCCAGACAACTGCTCATCGAGTTGGAAAAACTCGAATTTCAGGATAACACGGCTAGTGATAACGAACATCTGCAACAGCATTTTCAAAGATTTTTTGATTTGTTCACCACAACACTTTGGCAATTTGATCGTCATATCTCACTATTGCCCGATACCCTTACCATCAAAGATTCCTTAAGGAGTCGAATTAATCAGCAACTGTCGACGCCATTTCAAAAGTGGATAGCATGGCACAAACACGCCGCGAATGGACCCAATACGTTAGTAGACGTTAATACAAATACCTTAAGTGATCAACTATTGAACTTTAGGGTGCTTGGTGCCAGTATATTGCCTACAGAAAACTTTTATTCGGCTCCACCTACAAACCTTATATTTAGTGATGACTGGTTGCCGGATGGGGAAATCGATTGGTCAACCTACATACAAAACATTACCGAAGATGCTACCGTCTTTGGTGCGGGTATAGATGTTCCAACAGATATCAGTGCTGCTATCAAACACTTTTTCTTTACGGGTGTTTACGAACAATTTATACAGTCCTTTGCATTGATTATTTCAGAATCCGAGAAGGCCTTGGAAGAATTATTGTTTAACTGGAATAAACATGAACCACATTTTGCCTTATTCCTGGCGTTTCTAAGACTGCTTACAGAAGAGCAAGCCTCCCTAAATTCCTTAACTGATAGACACCTTCGGTTTTACTATGAACGCGTACTTCGTATATTTCCCCTTGCGCCTAAACCACATCAGGCCTATTTAACGACCACCTTGGCTAAACATGTTTCGGATTATCAGCTTCCCATCGGAACTCAATTCAGGGCAGGAAAAGACGAAACCGGTCAGGAAATACTTTTCGAACTTACTGAAGATTTTGTGCCCAATAAAGCGACAGTGACAGAACTTAGAAGTTTGTTCAAGGCACCCAATGACTTAACACTCTATCAATTCGGTGATGTTGAACGTCCGATATATAGCGTAGTTGACCAAGATCGGTATTTTGCCTCCTTTGTTAGTAACTCCGCCGACGGTATGGGTGAAAACGATTTGGATACGCCCGAAGGTCGCTGGCACCCCTTCGGCAATAGAAGTGTCGATTTAGAAACCAATAATTGGAAAATTGATATGCCTAGAGCAGAAGTTGGTTTTGCCATTTCTTCGCACTATCTCTTTTGCAGACAAGGAAAACGGATTATCTCCCTAAAATTTGAGGGAGCATCATTAAACGCGCTGAATGGAGTCAAATTCAAAATTTTACTAAGTATCGAAAAAGGCTGGTTGGAAAAAGAAGTAGTAGCCACCTCCAATGAGTTCCAGCTGAGCATAACAATAGATGCCGACGAAGACCCTATACTCCCCATTGACCCAAAGGTCCATGAGGGCGATTTTGATACTTCCTTTCCAGTTTTAAAAGCCTATTTGGTTCACGAGGACACCGTTAACTTTCCGTATCAGGCTTTAAAAAACACGCTTTTGAGTCAAATTCAACTCAAGGTAGCGGTAGAGGATAAACGAGATATGAGTTGGAGTGGCAGTACGGGCCCATTAGATGTGAGCAAGCCGTTTCACCCTTTTGGTCCCGCACCAGGAACAGGTTCGGTCTTTGTTATGGGCGATAAAGAGGTTTTTCAAAAAAAGGCGAAAATCAGTTTGCATTTTACTTGGAAACAACCCTTGGATAGTACTGGTTACTATACCGAGAATCTTGATGGAAGCGCAAACAGCCAATTACAATTGTTAGACTATGGAGAATGGACTGATAAAACCACAAAAAAGATATTACCAGACCCAAACACTTCGGTCGATTTGGAAGGAACAGATCGGATTTCCATAGAATCCGAAAATTTGATATCACCTGATTTTACTGAAAATCAACCTTATAGTGCGAAGACGACTGCTGGTTATCTGCGCTTTAAACTTAATGGCGATTGGGGGCATGCGCTATATCCCACAGCCCTGGCTGAATATGCGAAAAGCGACCCAGATGCTACCCCCCCTCCAACCGTTCCCAACCCCTTATACGACCCTCAGTTATTGGAGGTCAGTCTTGATTATGAGGCAACACAGTCTATAGTACTCAACGGAAGTAATGCCACAGACGAGCCGGCGGCTACCTTTTATCAGCTGCATCCATTTGGTCTGGCTGCCCGTCACGGTGGCAACGAAATGGTGGAAATATTGCCCGAATTGGTTCCCCAAAGCAATACAATTACACCCGATGGTCCGCAAAACAATGTTGGTAAAGATGGTGGAGAATGGTTGATTGGGATCGAGGAGGTATTACCATCTCAGGTTTTGTCATTGCTTATTCAGGTAGCTCCTGGCACTGCTGATCCTCTTTTGGAAAAACCTAAAAATCACGTTCAATGGTCATATCTAATTGATAATGACTGGACACCCTTTGAAGATAAAGATGTTGCTGATGGTACCCAACAACTATTACAGTCTGGTCTACTTCGTTTAACCATACCCAAGGATGCTAATACCAATCACACACTATTACCGAGCGGTAAAACTTGGATCAAAGCAACGGTAGAGACCGGAGTAGATGCCGTAAATCAAATCATCGGGGTACACGCACAAGCATTCCCGGTTATAATGAGTGATAATAGTAATGATACGGCCCTTGGTGCACTTCCCTTGCCTGCGGGAACCATCGCGAAATTGTCTAATCCACTGGCAGCCATCAAAAAAGTGGTACAGCCTTATGCCACCTTTGGCGGTAGTGCAGAGGAGAAAAGCGAAGCTTACTATAATCGAACGAGTGAGACCCTTAGACACAAGGGTAGAGCAATTACACAATGGGACTTCGAGCGCATATTATTACAAGAATTTTCCCATATTCATAAGATAAAGTGCTTGAATCATTTAAGGTATGAGCCAGGAACCACTATTCCCATTTATCGGGAATTGGCACCTGGGCACGTAACCTTGATTTCCGTAGCAGATCTAAGACAACTCAACGGGGTTGATCACTTGCGCCCTTATACCAGTTTGGCCGATTTGACCGCTATGCACAAGTACCTGTCGAACCGAACCAGTTGTTTCGCAGAATTGCATGTGCGCAACCCACAATTTGAACCTGTGAGGGCCACCTTTAAGGTTAGACTTCATACGGGATACGACAGGAGTTTTTATGAAAAACAATTGAATCAAGACATCGTTCAACACCTATCACCATGGGCATTCGACAATGACACTAGTATTGAATTCAGTACCGAAATGTCAAAATCTGTGCTAATCAATTTTATAGAAGAGCGGATATATGTCGATTATTTGGAAGATTTTGTTTTGAGCCACACTACCGATTTAGCGCAGCAAGATGTAGAGACCGTAAGACCCACGAAGCAGGTTTCCATACTGGTTTCCGCAAGGGAACATAATATAACCGTAATTGACACGGATATCACAAATGAATGGAATGAAGACTGCGGATGCGCTGAGGAACAGATACAAGGACAAGTTATGTTGGTTCGCCAGCAATAATATAGAAAATGGAAGAGACGTCTATCACCATATCAAAAAATGCACAACTACCCTTAGCAGAGGATTATGACCTCTTGAGGGCAAAAGGTTTTAGTGCGATCCAAGAGCTTGGAAATGCTCAATGGACAGATTATAATGCGCACGACCCTGGTATTACCTTACTTGAGGCGTTGACCTATGCTCTAACCGAATTGGGGTACCGAACGGGAATCGATATAGCCGACATTCTCACCGAACCCAGTGGTTACATCAGCTTTCGGCAAGCTCTTTTCACAGCACGGCGTATTTTGACCAACAACCCATTGACTATAAATGATTTTAGGAAAGCGTTGATTGATTTGCCCAAGGTCGCCAATGCCTGGTTTCTTTGCAAGCGCTGTGCATGTGAGACAGAGTTTTATGCTGAATGCGATCAAGATGCCCTGTTTCATGCGCCACAATGGAGGCTTCAAGAAACGAGTGATAGCAGCTTGGTTTCCCATGAACATCCTGTTTTTGTTAAGGGTCTTTACGAAGTGCTTTTACACTTAGAGCATGATATAGAACTTGGAGATTTAAATACCCATAAACTCCTGCATACAACCTCTATTCCGTCTGGAGCAGGAAATGAGCGATTGCCATTGACCATTGAACTTCGTTTTTTCGATTGGAAAAGGGAACAACCTGAACTATACCGCCTTTTTAGTGGGGAACATCCTGAATTCACATATACAGGTATTCAACTAGACCGCTTTTCAAGAGATCAGGTTGTAGACGAAATAGTTACGGATGCCTCTTTTGCCCAAGGATGGAGAAATCTATTCTTTGCTGATTTCACCGTTTCGTTTGAGACTATAAATGGAGGAACCGAGTACAGCTTTCAACTACAGGCGGTTCCCATTCGTTTTTTCTCTTTGGCGGAGCAGGTAAAAAACAGTCCCAACATTGTTACCATTGTTTCCGATATACTGTCGGAGATATCTATCGGCGGTATTTGGGATCGATATCGAAAAAAATTGTTGGCCATTTCGGAAGCTGTAGCTTCTGCACGTTTTGCATTACATGATTTACGAAACCTAGGTGAGGATTTTTGTCGAATCGAAACGGTTCAATTAGAAGATGTGGCCTTTTGTGCTGATGTTGAGGTAGAAATAGATGCAGATATAGAATATGTCCTGGCACATATCTTTTACAGTATTGAAAAACATTTTAATCCAGCTGTACCATTTTACACCCTTCAAGAATTGGCTGGTGAAGGATGGACTACAGAAGAGATTTTCCAAGGACCCCCGTTAGAAAATGGTTTCATAAAAGATGAAGACCTGAGTACTTCAGAACTAAGAGCGGAAATCCATATCTCAGATCTCTACAATGAACTGATGGACATTCCTGGTTTGAAGGAGATAAAACATGTATTGTTCACCCGTTACGACGATGAGGGCAATCCGATAATGCCAGCACATCAATGGCATATTCCCATAAGGACGCTGCATATTCCTAGGCTTTATCACCTAGCTTCTCGAGTCTTGTTCTATAAGAACAATCTACCTTTTTTGGCAAGAATGGAGGAGGTACAAGCAATTCTCGCGCAACTTCGTGGACAAGATCTCCAAGGAAAAGTACCTCTGGCAGAGCGCGATTATCCCATTCCTGTAGGGCGAAATCGCAACCTGACAGGCTATACCCCAGTGCAACATACTCTGCCTCTAACGTATGGTACCGGACCTGCGGGTCTCGACCCGCGTGAAACGGTTTTACGGCATGCGCAGACTCGTCAATTAAAAGGGTTTTTGCTGCCTTTTGAGCAGCTCTTGGCTGATATGAACCAGCAATTAGTACATACTCCCGATTTGTTCTCGACGGATGAACAGATTGATAAAACCTATTTTAACCGCTTTTTCGATCCTTCATTGGTGCCATCCGAAATAGCTGACTTAGTTTCCCTCGCCACTGCCGAATTCACCGAGGAAAATTTACAACAACTATCGGAAAATTCAGCTACCTATGAAGATCGTAGAAATCGTTTTCTAGATCACATGCTGGCTCGATTTGGTGAACAATTCCGTGATTATGGATTAATGCTTTATGCAAATTCGGATCGGATTCCTTTTTCCAATGAAAAGTTGATTCGGGATAAAATACGTTTTCTCAGATTCTATCCAAGGATTAGCGCCGATCGCGCACGCTCCTTTAACTATCGCTATACTGATCGTTGGTGCGACCCACGCAACCAAGTGGGGCTGTCGGAGCGACTGGGTCGTCTGTTGGGAATGGAATCGCTAAAGGCCTACTTCAATGTAGAAATTAACAGCCAGTTTGATGTCTTCTCAGCTGGGTTTGAATTAGAAGATAGCAGCAATAGCGGGCTTGGGGCTTTACTCCATGAAGTAGATTCCCTCACGGCAAGTACCGGTGAAGAGGCAGAAGAAGCCATTTGGGAATGGATTGGAAACGTCATTGGTAATTGTACAAATGTAGGTCAATATGTAGTCAATGGCACTGATACTGTGCTACAAGACGAGAATGGAGATGATCTTGCTCTTGTCACCTCAGGGCTTACCGCAGATCAAGTCGTTGATTTTTGCAATGATGTTTTAAGAAAAGAACGCCTTTTTACGATAGAGCATATCCTTTTGCGTCCCACTTTTCCTGGTAGTCCTTTGATGGAAGTATGTCTGGATTCCAATTGCAATTTTTGCGGAGAAGAAGACCCTTATTCCTTTCGTCTTACCTATGTCTTACAGGGAAATTTAGAACCCTTTAGTTACGATATCGATCTACGGGACTTTGCTGACCGTACAATCCGTAAGGAGACTCCATCACATTTGTTACCCAAGGTTTGTTGGGTAGGAAACATAGGATTTGAAGGAGATGAGTGCGCTCCTATTTTCTCAGACCTAGTCGAATTACTACAGCAAGAACAGGGTTTGGATGTCCAAGCCGATGCCACTTGCCAATGTGCAAATGATTTGTACGATGGCTTTGACGAATTGTTCCAATCTTGGATAGACACGCAAGATCTTGGCTTTAGAACTCGCAAAGCTTGGGTGACCGATTTGAGAAGCTTGTTCGCTCCTTTAGTACCCGCCGATTTTCCTTGTTTGGTCTCAGAAATTGGCTGGGATGTTTTACATGATAGGCTTTTGGAGCATTTTGCTGAAGTGGTAGTAACGGCACATCAGTTTGATCGATTTGAACAGGCATGGTGCCTTTGGCTAGAAGCCAACGATTCTTTTAATTGGTTTGTTCTAAACCAACAATTGCAACGACAAACCGAACTTTGGTTGCAAGAAGGCATGGCTACAATAGAGGGCAGAAACACTTGTGCTTGTACTGAACTACTCCTGGGTTATTTTGGAGATCGTTATAGAAAATGGATAGATTATCTAGTAGAAGAGGAAATCGATTTGGAAGATACCGACTTATTGCAGCTGCAGCTGCAGACCATGGTCTGGGACCCATTTCTTGAAGACCTTGGGACCGCTAGAGAAAATGACCCAGAGTTTTGCGAAGGTATTGATATGACCGATAGTGGTGAACGCTGGGAAGCACTTCGAATCATTTGGTTTGGCTTTTATACCGAATGGATCGTGGTCTCATACCGTCTGAATATTCTCTTACGCATTTTCACCAATTTAAAAAGTATTTACCCGACTGCTACACTACACGATTGTGACGATGGTAGTGATGACAATCCTGTACGATTAGATAATACGATTCTTGGCAACCTTTAAAGCCTAATTTATGATACCTGAACAAATTTCTTATCCCAATTTTGAAGCAAATCAAGTGCTTTCAAGTGAGCACCTTAACGACTTATTTAAATATCTTGATGAGCAAGACCGCCTAACCCGTACCAATCTGATTGGTATTGGAATTGTCTGTGGTCTGGAGCCGTCAATAGTTGCTGCTGGAGACAGCATGCGAATTAGTAAAGGTTGCGGTGTTACCTCTGAGGGATATTTGATTGTATGGGACGATGTCGCTGCCCTTGAGTGGGTTCGTCCTTATGAAGTGCCCCTAGAGCTACCCTATCGAGAATTTGAAAATCGGATGACCGATCCGCCAGAGGCATTTCCCATGTGGGAACTGGTCGCCGACAGAAATGATGATCCAACAGCAGTTAGGTTATCTTCTGATTTTTTGACAGGAACTAACCAGCCTATTGGTAGTAATGGCGAGAAAATACTTGTATTATTTTTAGAGTGTCTTGCAGAAAGTAATCGCAATTGTACGCCCAATTCATGCAACGACAAGGGCACCACCGTAACTGCCACTATCCGACCATTGTTAATTAGGAGAGCAGATGTTGACTTACTTCAAAGGAGAATTGAGGCATTGGGGCCAGACGCCCAGGCCTATTTTACGATTGCCAATTCCACCCATACACGTTTAGGATTACCGACTTTGAAACTTCCCAGATTTGATGTTTCAGCTACCAATTTAGGAAGTACTACCTCGGTATTTACAGCTTTTCAAAGAGCCATTAACTCACAGTTGATCAATTCAATAACTGATGCCTTGGACGAGTCTTATATGGCTTTTCAACCTCTGTTGCCCGCTTTTCCGACCAATCCGTTTGCGAATTTGAATACCATATGGGCCTTTCTCCATGACGGAAGCATAGAAAGTGCGAACCTGTACTTATGGTATCAATATTACTACGACCACTTGGATACTGTTATCCAAGCCTATGACGAGTTTCGGTTAAAGGGAATGGAGATATTCGGCCTTTGCTGTCCGGATAAGAGGTTGTTCCCAAGACACTTGATGCTCGGTAATATAGGAGTCGAACCAATAGATTATTCCTATCGACATACCTTTGTACCCTCACCCATTCATTCAAGTCAAAATGGAACGATGGAAGAACTCCGTTTGTTGTTCCGACGTTTAGTAGAACTGATTCTTGTTTTGGAATTGCCACCCAATCTGAACCCAATTCTTGGAGACGGTTCAAACGGTACAGTTGGCTTGGATTTTCTTAGAGCTAACAATTTTAACAGACCTATTCGAATCACCCCGAGCCATTTGGGACAACCATTATCTCAAAAAGCGATACCCTATCATTACCGCCCTGCCCCACTATATGAATACTGGAACTTTCATTTGAACAGACAGGGGAAGGCCAATGAAAATTTAGGCTATCGTTCTCCTAGCTGGGACACGGGCATACCCTATGTAAGGTTTCCCCTTAACTTTGATTTAGAGCCTTATAACTTCTTGCGCATTGAGGGCCATATTGGTAGAAACTATCTAGACGTTCTTGAGGATTTGATTCATCAAAAGGAGGTAAACAGACTGCCTATTGATTTGGTGGCGGTAAAAACTGGATATAATGAAGATAATATTCCTGTACCCACCGATATTGAAAATTGTCACTTTCAAGACTTGGAAGCCCTTTATACGGCCTTCCGTGAAGAATTACTTTGTCAAATCTGCGAACTACTAAAACACTTGTACAACCTGCCATATCCGCCGGATAGTCCGACTAGGACAAGGGTTCAACGAGCCCCAAGATTAACGGCTTTGCAACGTTGCGCACCTAACTTTAGGTATTATACTGATACAGTTGGAGAATTCTACGAAAACCGTCTTAACTCATTTACCATATCACCTTTCTTTAGCAGCTTCTTTTTTGTACCGGGTTATGTTAATTTCGTCCTTACAATTATTCCAAGGCTCAACAATTTACTATTATCCTTATCCGAAACTTTAGGTTCACTTGATTTTGATAGTTTCCGGAATATTTATGGCCCGTTGCGCAACTCTATCGAACCGGTCAATAGAAACTTGATTTTTATTACCAATGATGCTAACGAGGCCGAAATTAGCACCAATCTGGATCTTGAGGAACTCCAAGATCAATTGGATCATTTTCTTTATGCCTGCAAGCTGGAAACTTTTCAGCGTATCCATGAAGAATATGAACGACGGATCGAAAATTTAAAGGAAAGGTTGCTCTTATCAAATTTTGCCCGAAAGCATTATGGATTACAGCATAAGGCAGGGGTTCCTCTGGGAGGCACTTTTGTAATGGTGTATCATGGAGAAAATCAGCAAGATAGAGTTCCTATCCGACCGGGATTTTTTACCATTCGCGGACAAGTTTTTGACGAAAGCGGGCCTCTACCAGGAGCAAGTATAATGGTGGTCGGCAGCTCCATAGGCACCCAGACCGACTTCGATGGTAACTTCGTTCTTTTTAGAGTACGTTTACCAGCAAGGCTTAGGGTATCATTTATAGGTTTTCCAAACCAGCAAGTTTTGGTTACCTCCAGTACGACGCCCTTACGGATTGATATGTCTTCTGCCCAACCGGAAATAAATCCTACTGGTCGCTTTAACGATTTGTCGATAGGCGCAGTTATCGCAGATTTCTACCTTCCGTATCTATGCTGTTCCGATTGTGCCCCTATACAGTTTGTATTACCTAAGGCACCGCCCACCTTCAACTGGGAACAGCAGGGATGTACCGACCCCAACGGAATGGGTATGATTATAATCACCCCTAGTGGAGGAACCGCCCCTTACGAGTATAGTACCGATAGTGGGCAGAATTGGAACGCCATCGGGGAGGAAGCTATTGCCATAGCTCAGGGAGCACAGATACAGATACGGGATGCCGAGGGAACTATATCGGTTCGTAGAACCGTTCAATTGTCCTCGCCATTTGTAGTTACCCAAATAGGCCCTGGGGAATGCAATCCGCAAGGCACTGAATTTACCGTGGAGTTTTCCATAAGCGGAGGAAGGCCGCCATATACACTACTTACCGAAAATACTACTTCCACCGTTCAGGCCGGCCAAAACGGAACACTCACTTTACCGAATAATCAAGGGGCCGAAGTACGAATTACTGACAGTAACGATCCCGCCTGTGAGCAACGAATTACCGTTGAACCTGTGAATTGTCCTGAGCCTTGTGGACTTCCGTGTAACGGAATTACCACAGAACCAAGATATCCTTTTTGGATACAACGAAATCGCAATTCAGACCTAGTCTATAGAGATGTACAAATAATTGTAACCAATTTTGCATTATTCAATGAGAGTGGTGATACCCTTCCGGTAGATACTGGTCAATTGACGGAAATCCTCAATCCTGCCAGCGACATTTCTACCACCAACTTTTTGAGATTTTGGAACCGCGCCATTCGCCTCGCCAATGAATTTATACAGGCAGAATTGGTGGATCAATTAGAAATTGAGGGTCCCGCAATACGACTTAGCTTGGTACAGGATAATTCACCGAACTTTACAACACTACGAATAGAACATTTTGAATGTCATCGTTTTGAATTTAGCCTTGAAATTCGGTTTAGGAGTGATAGAGGTGATGTTAGCCCGTCATATACAAGAGTGTTCAACTACAACCAAATGGGAACAACCTTTACCGAAGTTATCCAAAATATAGAGGAGCCTCAAACCAATAACGGATTCCTACCAGCATTCGATGTTATTAGAAGGGACCGCTGTAACCCAGACAGTCCAGAAATACCCTTATGTGAGGAATCAAGAGAAACGGACATTATTGTTCAAACTGAGGGTCGCAGGGTTTTCCTAGACACTGAACCCTCAGAAGATTTGCCAACACTTTGGATATTGGAACATGGCATTCCTTCAGTATTTCTTGGCACTACTATGGATTCATCAATATTAGGCAATACCGATTATGAAGCTAGGGTAATTGTGGTAGATCCAAATACCACCTGCTCAGCTATCGACCTAAGTAAAGCGCGAATAGATATAATCTTTTAAATGAGAACCGAACAGCGGCATATCGTACGACGTTCCACAATTATTCTGGAAAAGGAAACGAGGGACAAGAAAGGGGATCATCAACTGCTTTTGGAACGGTTATCGAATCTGGCAAATAATGAATTGCCCGACCTATTTGAGGACAGTTTTGGCACAATAGTACCAGAAAATGAAACCTGGCGTTTGAATCAATTGCTATTGGAAGTGGACATAAACAAACTGTCGGAACTAGAGGAAACCATAAGGCTTCAGTTACCCAACTTGATAAAAGCAGCTGTTAGGAAAACCTGGTCCAAATCGGAAAATTCAAAGCTACTTGAGCCAGGGCAACCCCTTGGGAGTAAGGACATACTTCTCCATTATCTCAAAACAGGGACCTTGACATGGAACAGTCCACATACCATTTCCATAAAAGATATTCACGAAGTATTTGACAAAGGCCTTGTAGCGGATACAACCTTGGTAAAACAACTACGCCAATTGTTTATATGCAATGAAAAAGCTCTGGAACGTTTTCTCCTATACTTTGAAAAATCACACTATTGGCAATTCTATATAGCCGTTCGGAAGTCCTTCCATGAGAAAAAACCCTCCAATTATGCTGACTGGCTTCATCAGTATGAGAAAATACAAGAAAGGAGCACTACTACAACCGCAAAAGGCTATTGGCAACAAATCCTGAATGGCGGCGCGCTTCAAGAAATATTAAATATGCCAGATGCCCCTGAAAAGAGCGATATCGAAAAAAAATCTAAAGAAATAGATAAAGAGCAATTGGAGACTGAGGATCAGGTCATTTATTTAGACCATGCCGGACTTGTCCTTTTGCATCCGTTCATCACACGATTTTTAGAAAGTCAAGAACTCATTCGGGAAAATGAGGTACTTAAACCTGACAGAGCTTCATGCGTATTACATAGTTTAGTCACTGGTGCTTCACCTGTAGCGGAGTGGCAGTTGGTTTTACCAAAAGTGTTGTTAGGTGTCTCTATCGATACCCCGTTAAAACTTGAGCCCGTTTCTAAACAACAACTAGAAGCAGGAGCTGAAATGCTACAGGCTGCCATTGACCATTGGTCTGCACTTGGCAGCATCTCGATTACGAGTTTTCGAGAAAGCTTCCTACAAAGGCCAGGAAGACTTACCCATTTTAAGGAGGGTTGGATACTAGATCTAGAACAGGCTCCTTACGATATGTTGATGGATCGACTTCCTTGGCAAATGAACTACATTCAATTGCCCTGGATGAAGTCCTGCATACGGATGAATATTTAAGTCTGAAAGATGAAGACCACTGCTGATAAAACGACCCACCATAGTAATTTGGATGCACATAGGCATGCTGATGATCGAGGGACCGTTACAGCCATGTTCATTCCGCCCACAGTACAGACCAAACTAACGGTCAATACTCCCGGAGATCCTTTAGAAAAAGAAGCAGATACGATGGCCGATCGTGTGATGGGCGGATCTGCCAATACACAAATGGAAGAAGGGAAACGCCTGCGTCTACAAGAAGAAGATGAGGAGACTATTCAGCGTTCCCAGGAAGAAGAAGAGACAATACAACGCAAAGAAGAAGAAAAGGAAGAGCCCGTTCAACGAAAAAAAGATGATGATGAAGTGCAGCGTTTGGAGGTGGAGAAAGAAGAAACAGTACAACGTAGCGAGGAAGAAGAAGAAGAAGTACAACGAGCCGAGGAAGAAGAGGAGACAATACAACGTTCTGAAAATTCATCCACCAATCATGCTGGTACAACTGCACCTCCCATAGTATCAGAAGTAGTATCCTCACCGGGCCAATCGATGGACCAGAGCACCCAGAGCAAGATGGAAAACAGTTTTGGTACTGATTTTTCCAGTGTCCGCATACACAACGATGACAAGGCCCAGGCTTCGGCTAAATCCATTTCCGCTCAAGCCTATACTTACGGTTCACATATCGTATTTGCTCGTGGAAAATATGAACCCCACACTTCCTCTGGGAAGCATTTACTCGCCCACGAACTTACACATGTGAGGCAGCAAGGAGCAGATGTAAGAAGAAGGGTCGACCCAGATGCCAGTACAGCAAATGGAAGTTCGTCCACAGTCGATACAGCAACCGCAGAACCTCCCAGCAACCTAGCGCCCGAATCTGTTTCCGAAGGTACGGGGGCAACTTCTACTGAATTAAGTTCGGAGAATGTAGCTCCGGCCGAAGGCCCTGCTCTACCCACTGTTATCGAATTGGAGCCAATAATGCCTCCCCCTCCCGATAGTCTAAATCCTGAAGCGCAAAGTCGATTGAACCGAGCGCAGAACAACGCGGGTACCGCGGCTTCGAATAATGCCGAATTGCCGCCGGCCAATGAACTCACCGACGAAGCCCGAGGAGGAGTCACAGAACCTGTTTCAGAAACAGATGGCAGGGCGAGCGGACAATTGACTGCTGCTTTGAACCAGCGAGTAGCTCCTAGCCCAGAAATCGAGGAACTGTGTGATAATATTCGCAGGGTGATTCGAGAAAAAAGACCACCAGATGAAGATTCCCTCCTTCAAGCCGATCCAGAGGAAGCAGCCAACGAGGCAGGCAACCAACTCAATGAAAATATCGATTCGGATGTGGATAGGGTAGAGGGTGAATATGATGAATTAGATGAATCACCTACAGGGGCGGCTGAACAAATCGGAGATACTGTTGAACTACCCCCTGAAGAGGTCGGAGAACCGAATATCAATGCTCAAGGTGCGGCACCTGATCCACTATCTGAAGATGAGGTTTCCTTGGAAGCCGATGTTACCGCCTCAGCTGAACAAATGGAACAAGCTGGGATGGTCACACCCGTAACAGAAGTAATTCCCGATGGCCCCATAGCAGAAGCTCGTGCTGTACATGTTGAATTGGAGGAATCAGCCGCTGAAGACCCAGCTTTGGTGCTCATGGAACAGGAAGAAGCCTTGGGAAATGCACGTGCCGATATGCAGGCACTCCAAGAAAGGGCCCTAAATGCCCTGGAGAATGCACGTGCGGGAACGGTACGTGATTCAGGTGGCCAGCAAACAGGGATGGTCGAAGACGAAACAAATCAACGCGACACATTAGGAATGCGTGCCGAAGAAATCTTCACTGGGGCTCAGCAGCAGGTGAACGATTTGTTAACCCCCTTGACCCAAACCGCTATGAACATGTGGGAAACTGGGAAGACAAGAATCGCTACGGAATTCGAACAGCATTTAGCTCGGGTACAACGCTGGGTAGACGATAGGCACTCAGGTTTTGGTGGTGGTGTTGTGGAACTTTGGGATGATCTGACTGGTCTACCAGGATGGGTTACCGATGAGTATAATGATGCTGAGGAAACCTTTGGTGATGATATCTGTGCGCTTATCCGAGAGATATCCATTTATGTAAATGGTATTGTTGCTACCTGCGAGCAGATTATTGAGCTTGCCAATACTCAGATCAATACAATGTTTGACAATGCCCCCGCAGAACTAACGGAATGGGCGGAGGCGGAAAAATTGCGCTTTCAAGGTCGTCTTGACGGGCTACGGGAAGAAGTCTCAAATACGCAACAGAACTTCAATCGCGATTTGGCCAACAGTGCCGCTCAAGCGGTTCAAGAAGTACGCGAAAAGGTACATGCCTTGAGGGAAGCCGCTAAAGGTTTGTTGGGTAAGATTGCCGATGCAATTACAGAATTTTTAGAAGATCCAATCCGGGCTATTATCAATGGTCTGTTGCGCTTAGTGGGAATAGAGCCTGCTGCTTTTTGGGCCTTGGTCACCCGTATTGAACAGGTGATTACAGATATTGCAGACGACCCATTGGGTTTTGCCAGCAACCTCCTTGCCGCTATTGGTGCCGGATTCCAGAGCTTTTTTGATAATTTCTTTGGCCATTTGTTCGATGGTTTCATCACTTGGATTTTTTCAGGACTTGGTGCTGTCGGCGTAGAGATACCTTCAGATTTTTCCCTAAAAAGTATCATCACCTTCTTCCTTCAATTGATGGGGATTACCTGGGAACGTATTCGAATGCTACTCGCGAGGCATATTGGTGAGGAAAATGTTGCCTTGTTGGAAAAAGCTTATGAGATTATTACCGAGTTAATTGAATTGGGGCCACAAGGGGTTTTTGAATTAATCAAGGAAAAACTCGATCCAAGGCAGATCTTGGATCAAGTCATCGAGATGGCGGTGAACTTTGTGATTGAAACCTTAGTGACTCAAGCAACTATACGAATTGTAGCCCTTTTTAATCCGGTCGGAGCCATTGCACAGGCCATAGAAGCCATTTACAAGGTTTTGAAGTGGATCTTTGAAAATGCCGCTAGGATCTTCACTCTTGTTGAAACCGTTGTCAATGGCATCGCAGATATCATCGCTGGAAATATAGCAGGTATGGCAGCTGCTGTGGAAAGTGCCCTGGCACAACTGATGGTTCCGGTAATCGATTTTGTAGCCAGCTTTATGGGTCTTGGCGACTTGCCGGAGAAAGTAGCCGAAATGGTCAAAGGCTTACAAGATTGGGTGGAAGGTATCTTAGATACGGTCATCGGCTTTTTGGCAACGCAGGCACGCAATCTTTTGTCGGCCCTTGGAATACGCGAAGATGCTGATCCCGAAGCCGAGGAAGAAGCTGCAGAGGAGTTAGAAGATACTGAGGTGGGAGAAGTAGTTGAATTTAGCGCTGAAGGAGAGCAACATCGCATGTGGATTGATACTGCCGGTAGTGGTGTTGAGGTAATGATTAGAAGTACCCCAATGCCCGTTGATGACAAATTGGATGAATGGGCAGGCAAAGTAGATGAATTATCAGAGGCAAACCAAGGTACAGCAAGTGGGTTGATTACCACGGCACGATCACAAAATGCTAATGTAAAACAAGAAGGTGCGGAAGCTGAGGAGGAATTGAGTGAGGCCCAAGGTCAGGCTACTCCGGAGAATATTGCGGAAGCCAACCAAGCCGATGAGCAAGTAGAATCGGCACAGCAAACCCTGAGGGGTACGTTGAAGCGACTTTTTGAAGTGTTTGGGGAAGATCCGATACATTTATATGTTAATAAAACCTTAATCGATATGAATACTCAGGAGTTCACCTCCGATGGCAACAGACTAAAAGGTGAAATAGAGAGTTTAGGCTATGAATTTAGAAAACAAAATGAAAAATACCACATTAGAAGGAGAAGTGCGGCGGACAGCCAGCAAGTACATATTGATGATGAGGGTGTCTTACAATTAGGTGGCAAGAGCGGTACTTCAGAGCATGGTGAATTCAAACCTATAATCAAAAGCTGGGAAATCATTGAAGGAGGAATTGAAATTAAATATGGTTATGAAGATGAAGCCCATGAAGATAAAACATTTACTACCCTAGTGGAATTTGGCGGAGAGGCCATGTCATCTACTAAAAATATTACTTCTACGGGAGAGAATATTACCCTCAAGCCAAGTGGTACACGTGGTCGTACTGATTCCTCTGGACGGATTTTAGGTCCAAAATTCAAGGAATTAATTGGAAGTAACAGGGTTCATTCCGCCCATCTTATAGCTGATTGGTTCACCGGATCAGGATATGCTGGGTCGGGTAATCTTATTCCCGCATCCGCGGATTACAATACTGAAACCATGTTCGATATTGAAAAACTAATCGCCGGTGAATTCACGGAGGGGGAAGCTTTTGAGCTTCAAGTTTCTGCTAATATGAAGGTATATCCTGATTCCGCTGTTCAACAAGCTATCAAGAATGAGACATTACCTGAATCAGAACAGGAAGAAGTAGTTTTTTCAGATAGTGAAATTCAAAAAATAATGTCCGAATTGAGTAAAGAACTGGATCCGATGTATGCCACAGAAACCAAGTACGACTTGGCGGGGCACTGGGAGAGGGCGATTGGAACTGACGATCAATTAAAAGATTGGATAGAATAGATGAAAAATAAGATAAAGGAAAAGATTTCAGAATTAGAGGATTATTTAAGGGCACGGTTGAATAATGAAATAATCTCGCCCTTAGAAGAAAAACGCTTATATTCACTATTGCTAACTATTGCTTTGGTTCCTCATATTAAACCTAATTTCTATACCTCCATTTTACAAGAATTGATGCCTCAAGGAGGTGATTTCCATGAATTTGGTGGTGTTAAGGGTAAGAATTTTAGGGGTATACTGCCTACTGGCGAGACTGCACAATTTATACTGGCTGGTGACAACATTAAAGAACGACTAAGAATTGCTTCTATTATCAAGGATGATTCATTTTTAACCAAGGAAGGAATTCTCTATATTGAGACTGTCCCAAAAGGCGAGCCATTTATGAGTGGTCGACTTATACTGGATTCAGAATGGTTGGAACGTATCACTACAGGTACAGTTGCACTTCCCCGATTTAGTCCAAGCTTTCCAGCAGAACAACTGCAGACCTCATTGGAATGGGACGATCTGATTTTACCCAAAAATACATCGGAACAATTGCAAGAACTACTTACATGGATTGAACATCGGGAGAAGTTACGTGAACATAAGACCTTACAAAAGCACTTGAAACCCGGGTATCGAGCGCTCTTTCATGGACCACCAGGTACAGGAAAAACCTTGACCGCAAGTCTATTGGGAAAAGTAACCGGCCGTCCTGTTTTTCGGGTGGACCTTTCGATGGTAGTCTCAAAATACATTGGTGAGACCGAAAAGAACCTGGCTACTCTTTTTGACAAGGCGGCTAATAAAGATTGGATCCTCTTTTTTGATGAAGCTGATGCCTTATTTGGAAAACGAACAGAAATCAGGGATGCCCGCGATAAATTTGCCAATCAGGAATCTGCTTTTCTTTTACAAAAAGTAGAAGCTTTCCCGGGCTTAGTCATCTTGGCTTCCAATTTTAAAAAGAATATGGATGAGGCCTTTGCCCGGCGGTTCCAATCGATTATTTATTTTCCATCTCCCGATGCGGAACATCGGTTACTATTATGGAATAGCATAATTCCGAAACAATTGAAATTAGCTAAGGAAGTCGACCTTAAGAAAATCGCCGACACCTACGAATTTAGCGGCTCGAACATTGTAAACATTGTTCATTACTGCAGTCTTCAAGTACTGGATAAGAAATTGAAGAAATTGACTCCGGACCTCCTAATGAATGGTATTCGCAGAGAATATCGAAAGGAGGAGAGGCTTTCCTAAATCTTAAATTTGTGATCCCTGATGAATACTTAAGAAAATCGATTTATTTTAATAAAAATCTATTTGTATTCGAATGAAAATGCACCAAAAGTTACCTATTCGGTGAGCACAAATTTTAGAAGTCTTGGAAACCCTTATTAATAGGCTATTCGGGCATTAGGTTCTAGTCTCCCCGGCTCCACGACACTCAAAAATACGCAGCAGATTGGTTTTTAATAAAATGCTAAGCTCGCTTGAGTATTTTTTAAAAATCAAGATGCCCGTCACCCATGTGATGGGTATTTTTATTTGCAACATTGCGAGATTCAGAGAACAACAAAGTTATTCTCCCCGGCTCCACTATTATGCTTAAAAGCCACACCTAAAGGTGTGGCTTTTTTGTTTTGTTTGGCGAAGCTAAACTATTGTTTCATTTCCGGTCGATACTAAAATAGTATGCAATTCAAACTCTTTACAAAAGGTGCAATTTGTAAAGAGAAGAGAATTTTATATTCTTTTTCAATATTTAGTATCTACTCATTACTATATAGCAAGCTCATATAATAGTAAGAAGTACTTCCTCATTTTACCCAATAAGATTGAATATCAACCTTCCAATAGTTTATATCTTCGCATTATGAAAATCGGATGGCCCCATTTTATCAAAGACCCTCAGGAGGGATTAACAAAAAAATTCGAAAATTTATGTTTGGATTATTTTTTAATTTCCAATGGATTAAAACATCCTGAGGTTCACCGATTTTCGAATCAAGCTGGAGTAGAAATTAAACCAGTTCAGAACGCGGAGGGTAAATACATTTCATTTCAGTCTAAATATACTGACGCTCCAGCTTGGACGCAGTTTGATAAATCTTTAAAAAAAACCATCACCTATAAAAAAGCTAAAAAATCCAACTATGACTTATTAAGTGAGATAACATATTATACAAATCGAGAAATTGGGGACGAAACAGCTAAGCAAGAGAAACTTGATAAACTCGCCAAAGAGTCTGGAATTGAGTTAATTTGGATTTATGGAGATTACTTATTGAGAACCATAGGTAATGATTTGGCCTATAAACAGCTCATAATAGATTACTTCTTAAACGAACAACAACCTATTCTTCATATAAATGAACAAGCCCCTGGTGAAGGACTTTATAGATATGTATATACTGTAAAAGGGCTCCCATTCGTAAATTTTGAATCACAATTCCAATCTTTAGATAAATTCTGTAATAATTCTGAGGACTTACTTTGGTGGAGTATTACGGGAAATGCAGGTAGCGGAAAAAGCCGTTTGGCATTTGAGTATTCCAAAAAACTACTTGATGATAAATGGAATGCAGGATTTCTAGGAGATAAAGAAAATCTCAAATGTTTAGTTGACAGTCAACCCAATAAATCAACTTTTATCATAGTCGACTACGTTGTTGGCCAAGAGTCTGAGCTATCTTCAATCCTTGTAAGTTTAAGCAATAAATACAAAGGGCAAGGTGCAAAATATAAAATACGTATCCTTTTTCTAGAAAGAAATTTAGATTCATGGCTTTCTAAATTCATGCGGGAAGGAACCTCTAGTCACAGTGTACTCTCAAGCTCCAGGTACAAAGACCTTAAATTTCTTAGTTTAAAAACATTAGACATGTCGTCTGAACAGGAACAACTTGAATTCGTAAAAGTTGTGATGAATCACTTTGAAATTGAAAAGAAACCGAAAAAATTTTTAAAGACAGGTTTTGATATATTTCCTAAAGCAACATATTTGTTCTTTTATATCTTGGCTGATTTCCTCCCGGAATGGAAACCTTCTATGTCCAGAGAAGAAGTTTTTCGCATACTTTTAAAACGTGACGAAGAACAACGATGGAAACCAAACAATATCAGGCCCAAGAATGTTAGAAATCTAGTTCTCAGTACAATTTCTGGGGGGCTTGAGATAGAAGAATTAGGCCAAATCGCCATATCTTCCAAAAAGGCAATTACTCAACATCAGCTAATGGTAGGGAATTTTCAATCTTCTATATTAGAACCATTAATCCCCGATTTGGTCGGCGAATTATTCGTTTTGGATCATTTTAAGAATAACGGAAGTATTCTGCAGGACGAGTTTGACAAGCTTATTCAAAAGCTACTAAAATTGGGCAAAAATACTCAGATGGTTTCTTTTTTCACTAAGTGTTCAAATGACTATCCAAATCATACTACTCTTAAATGTCTTACTAAACCCTTTAAAGGGAATGACAAGAACATTTTGACATGGGCCCATATTATTGTTAATGTATTATATAATATCCAAAATTTTGAAATTGCACAAAAGCTATACTTGGTTTTACTCGAAGTTTGTGAGAAGAGAGAGAGAAAAGACCATAATTTTTCGTTATTCAGAGATTTAGGACTTAATAGCCTTTTGAAGTTAAAGGCAATAGTTGACTATTCTAAGAGTGATTTAGAATCCGCAGAACAAACTACTCCTAAATCATTTAATAATCCGGAAATTACACCATACAATAAGGTTGGCATTTCAGGTTTGAATCCAACTTTGGACATTATACTTCTTAAACCAAAAAAACTCTCTCGCCTCAAAATATCACTTCCTGACAGATCTTTCTATATTACCAGGGAGCACTCAATGGAAGACATATTTCAAAAGCACCAAAATGTGGATCCCATATTCGCAAATATCCTAGCTAACTCCTATTCACAACATGAATTCCACTATTTAAATGACCTTGATGTGGATAGTACTTTTAAAATACATAGCAAGTTTCACGAATTAGTGCTTGGCAATAAAACAAATAAAAAATTAGCAATTTTATACATTAGGGCTTCAAAAAACATTGTAGGCGTGCTCCACAACTATAATCAACTTAAGGAAGATCTAACAGAAAGAGTTTTATTAATTGAAAAATTCTTTGACCAGTTTAATGATCTCTATAACCTTGTGGAAAAAGAAGATAGTTATTGTTTTGAAATATCTGAATTCATGTCGGCTGCAGTAATGTTTGTTAAACATGACAAAGATTTAGCATGGAATTACTTTGAAAGACTTGAAAGTCTAGCTGAGAAAAAACCTGAATACCATAGAAAAATCTATTACGAGATTTCAAGAAGTGCAGTAAATCTAAGCTCAGGATTTAAAAGTAAGAAGGAATGGGACGCCTTTTCAAACAAATTAATTAAAATTGAATCCTTCTCTGAAGCAAACAATTTTCCAGAAATAAGGGAAATGCTTGGAATGATTTATGGAAACATTGTAAACCACAGCAATAACGAAATTGTATTACCTAAGGTCAAGAAAGTATTCTTCGAAAAACATAAAAGTTTGTGCTTTGATAATCCGAAAGAAATAGCCCTAGGCAAAGGATTGTTGCGCGGAGTTACCACGAAAGCCAGTAATCTATTACATAAAGAAGATTTTGAAAAAGGGAGAGAATTATTTTGTTTAGTTGAGGAAATATATAAGTTACATAATGAAGAACATAAGAACGATTTGCTATACGTAATCAATGAGAGCTTCAAACGATGTGCTAAACACAACAATTATTTCGAACAGAAACGGTATTTTAAATCATACCTTCAATACTTTCCTAAGCTTTTGGAAAATCATCTAATATTAGAAATTCCAAATAATTTATTGGCTAAGGTTCAGGGCTTAAGACATAAGGAAGAAAGTCAAGAAGAGTTAATTCATTCTCGAGAAATGATTACAGAATTGTGCAAAGAACATGGACAAAATGAAAAGCTCAAAAGCTTTTGCGAAATGTACTCTCAATACTTTTGCTAGCGCCCTTATTAATCAAGGAAGTAATTTAGAGATTGCGAGGCCTAACAAGCTTCTCGCCATTATCATAGAGATTCGTTTTCTCTTTGCCGAAACTCTTTGCATTACACCTTTTTCATATAGGTCAATGATTGTATTTCTACTCCCAAATAATACTCCCAAAAAATTCAACTCTTTACAAAATCCGCTTTTTGTAAAGAGTTTTTCTCAGCTGACAAGTGCTTCAATATTCAATTTCCAATGCTGATTAGTCCAGCTTCTCCATACTATCTACCCAATCGCTTTCACCGTTTCGTTTGTACAGGTCTTTTGAAATGGGCGCAAAACCATTGGAATAATTATATACTAATCCTTCGTCTTCGGGTATTTCACTTCGAACTCGTTCTCACTCGTAATACATTTCTAGGACTTTGGCCTCGCGCACTAATCTGGTTTTGTAGTACATGGTGGTTGGTTTTGTCCACGACAATTTAGAAAAAAATTGTTGTGGAGGTTGGGGTTGGCGACAGACGGTAACTATATTATTTAGATGTATTTAGTTTTGTCAATAGGTGATATAGCTATGAGTTCGCACGTGATTATGCAATCTATCTAAGAACAAATTGGTTTTTCGAGGTACTAATCATTTAACTACACCGGCAAAGATTGAATTAGAGTTTAAACATATAGCCAATACCAATAAAAATACCAAGCTTTAGTTTAGATACAGTCAGTGACTCGGGAGCAGAACTTAACATTTCATTTAATTTAATTGCATTGCTTTTACGTTCAACAAAACCTGCAATCGCACCACCATCTATTGACAAGTTATGTTTTTTACCCATAGAAAACCCACCGCCAAGTAAAAATCTTGGGCGTACTTTTTTTGTAACCGAAATACCGGGACCGAAAACTAGATGATAACCACTAATAGATTTTTTTTCGTTTTCGGGATGTTTTTTTCCATACCGGATTAAAGTGGCCACACCCATTTCTGCCTTGGTAACATCTTCTCTAATAAATCTAACATCATCCATCATTTCAGAATCCGTGGTAGTGAGAGAAGAGAAATTCTCATCATATAAGGTAGATACATAGAAAGAACCATCTACACCCCAGTAATTTCCTTCTTTGGTGGGGAACTTAAAAGTTATCTCATAGGAATTTTCGTTTATTATAGAATCCCTTGGCACAAATTTCACATTAACATGTGCTTGTTCCCCTTTTAATTGAATAGGTAAGGAGACATAATTCTCCGTTTTTTCCTTAATATAAAGAATGCTCCTAAGAAGTGCGGTAGTTTTTTCTGCATTGATGGTTTTCAATAGCTTAGCAATGTTCGTTTTTAGAGTTATAAAACCTGCTTTTATGGCTGCATCAGCTTTCTTATAAGAAGAATTTTTAGCAATACCTTTTTCTTCTTTTTTAGAAAAAACTAAATAATTTTTTTCTTTTGAAATTAAGCTATCTTGATGTTTGTAAACTTCTTTTCTCAGATTGGTTATACGTTCTAGGGCAGCTGTAACTTTTAAATCAGAAGATATTTGATTATTATCATCAAAAGCAGCTAATTGCTTCTTTGAAATATCGAGCTCTAACACATCGACACTTTTTTTATAATTGACCTGAGCATTGCTAAAATTCAACAATTCATCATTGTAGTTATTTATCGTTTCTCCAATTTTATTCTTTTTTGTTTGTACCACATAATTCCTTACTTGATTTTGCACATTACTAGGTGTAATAAAATTGTTAACCACGGGAGTACTATTTTTAGTAACAGATACCGTTTCCGCCAAAACAGATGTCAATCCAGAAATTACATCAAGCTGTAAATCACCAAAAGAAGGCGTTGACAAGGGAGATGAATTAGTTGAATCTGCGCTGTTGATGAGAACGCTCCAT
Source organism: uncultured Flavobacteriaceae bacterium (assembly GCA_947500435.1). Classification (GTDB taxonomy): domain Bacteria; phylum Bacteroidota; class Bacteroidia; order Flavobacteriales; family Flavobacteriaceae; genus Maribacter_C. The sequence continues at coordinate 222,635 of CANMRV010000004.1, read as the reverse complement.
TTGTTCAGATTAATTTTCTGTACGTGTATTTGATAAAAATCGCCGAGTTCTATTTCTTGCGGTAATTGAATGGTTTTGCTTTTTTCAGATTTACCATAGTTAAAATCAATAAAAATCGGAAAAGCAGCAGGATTTTTATATCCCATTGCATTTCGTAACTGTTGCATAATATTATGCTTTTGCACTAAATTATCATGCTCTTGTTCTAACTTTTCATCAAGGCAGTTAATTCTTTCATCCTTGTCGATAACGTTTGCGCAATTCTGTCCAACAGCCGTGGCAACAAAAAGCAAGGCAGTTAAAATTAAGACCTTCGTTTTCATTTTGTTTTTGATTTAAGGGTAAACAATATTTACCAAGGTTGAATCTAATGGGGAAATTTTTCTATTCCAATCTGTGGAATAATTGCCATCAGTTAGTTCGGGTGAAATAGCATATAGCATGATTGATAATCTATCAAAAGCAGTATAATTTAAATTAGTTCTTTCGTATTTTCTAAATACGTTCCTTTCAATCTGTTTATCTTCCCAACCCAGCCTTCGATAGTATTCATAAACTGCTTGTTCATTCCACGGAATTCCACCATCAGGGTGTTGATGTTCGTGTATAAAACCTAGTGCATGACCAAATTCATGCAATACAACTCTATCGTATTCCCCTTGAGGACTATTATCTTTTAACCAGCCAAAATTCATTGAGGGATAATAGTTTTTAGATATTTTTCCGATATATGACCAAGATCCTTCACCGGATCGAAAGGAAATAGAAATATCAGGGTTCTTAAAAGACCCAAAAGTAAAATCAACATTTCCAACCTCTTCCCATTGTTTAGTTGTTTGAATAACTCTATTGCGTTGTTTTAAGGTCCCACCTATAAATGACACCGTCAACTGTGACCTACTCCATTTATAGGGCATATATATTGCACTAAACTGTGGATCTTGCAACCGCTCATAAGGGCTTTCTGCTTTACTTAAATCATTAAATAGCTCAATATCCTGACTAAAAAAATTTGAAACACGATCTTCCTGATAAACAAAAACCGACATTGTATCCATTTCAATCTTCTCAGTACATAATCTGATATCTCTACTTTGATTTGATATTAAATCTTCTTTTTCTTCTGGTTTTTCCACATTATTACTTATTTCCTTACAACTTGTGAAAAATATCAAAATTGCTATTACAAGAGTGCTAAGTTTTTTCATAATTAGTTTGATTTTTAGATAATCAAATTTATTCCTAGCGTAATAATTAAAAAATCCCCATTGATGGGGATTTTTACTTTTAATGAAAGTCTAACTATCTAAAAATCATACTTCTTCTCCAAAGCATAGCGCAACAACTCCCCTGCCCCACTAAGTCCTAGCTTACGAATCATGTTTTTACGATGTGTATCCACGGTGCTCTTGCCAATAAACAGTTCATCGGCAATTTCATGAGATGTTCTGCCCCTGCCAACTAGCACCAATATCTCTTTTTCACGTGATGAGAGTACACTTTTTGACTTGTTCTTTTCTGCCGATGGCAAATGAATTTTTTTGTCGAAATAGGTTTTGCCTTCCGCAATGGTTCGAATAGCCTCCAAAACCACTTTCAAAGAAGAATTTTTTAGAATGTAACCCACGGCGCCAGCATCTAGCATTTGTCGAATGGCCTCTTCTTGATCGAACATGGTAAAAGCAACCACTTTAGTTTGTGGAAACTTATTTTGAATCATTTTAGCGGCAGCAATGCCGTCTACTTTGGGCATTCGTATATCGCAGAGCACAATATTGGGAGGCCGCTTTTCCACGAGCTCTAAAAGTTGTTCGCCATCATTTGCATGACCGACAATAGTAATGTCATCTTCGTACTCCAAATACGATTGAATGCCGTCAATTAAGGCTTGGTGATCTTCTGCTATGGCTACGGTTATCATACAGGTATGTCGATTAGTATTGATGTGCCTTTTCCGCGAACGCTGTCAACCGTAAAGGAGCCTTCTAAATGTTCAATGCGTTTTTCAATGGTACCTAAACCCATACCAGATTCCGTGCGCCGCACTGCAGCCATGTCAAAGCCTTTACCGTTGTCTTCTACGATAATGTTCAGATTATCTTCGTGTTGGGTAAATTGAATAGTGGCCTTAGTTGCCTCAGCATGTTTGATGATGTTGGCCATCAACTCTTGTATCATTCTGAAAATGGTGAGCTCTAACGAATTTTCCATTCGCTCTCCGAGTCCGAAATCTTCCACACTTACTTTTAAGGTATTTGTTTCACTAATGATCTTTGTCATTTTTTTAACCGCCGGCAGCAAGCCTTGATTTGCCATTACCCCAGAATTCTTAGAATGTGCCATTCCACGTATCTTCTGATAAGCTTCATCTAATAACTTTTGAGCATTCATCAAAGCAGGATCCTTCTGATTAACTTTTACATTGTCAAAATGTAACTTTACAGTAGCCATTAGGCTACCTAAATCATCATGAAGTTCATTAGCTACTTTAGTGCGCTCTTTTTCTTGGCCGGCGATCATGGCGTCGATGCTGGTGAGCTCTTGTTCCTTTAGTAGGGCTTCTACCTTTTGCTGTTCTAACATAGCCTCTTGTTCTGCTAGTTTGCGTTTTTTAGTGGTGTTTTTTTGAATTAAAATAGCCAAAGTCGCACCCAAAATCAGTGTAAAAAGAACAGCATACAACTGATTTTTTAACCTCGTGTTTTCAAGCTCCTTCTTTTGTGTGTCGAGTTGAACTTGCAACCGAGAAATCTCTATTCCGTTAATTCTAAAGTCCAATTCATAACCTGCCGCAGTAGAGGCTTCGAGTTCCTCAAAAGCATTACAACACTCGCCCATATCTTTCAAATAGGAAGCTTTATATTTTGATATATAAAATCGATCTTTCAAAGAATCGTTGGGGTTTAAAAATCCTTCTACATCCAGTAATTTTTTCAAGGCAACTTCAGAGTGTCCTAAGGTTCGATGATACTCTGCTATTTTTATAATCGAAGAAAAACTAATATAACTTTGATTTGGTCTTTCTCGACTACTCTCGAATGCCTTTTGATAATAAATCTTTGCGTCCTCCCATTTGGTTTTCAATTCAAACCGTAATGCTTTTTCAAAATAAATTCTAGAAATCATTGGGTGTTCAGGCCCAAGACTATTTTCAAAAACGTCTAATCGATTTGCCAAATCATAATAGTCGTCATCCAACTCCCTGACATAAGCGGTTTGAAAGATAAGATTGTAAATCGTGTTCCATATTTCATCAATCTCATCAGATTTGTATTCTTCAAACTCATTAAGATATTTTATATAGCTTTTATCGTTTCTCGCAATTTCAGTATGATAGTATTCCAACAATGACATCAAACATAATTTTCTTAACGACATATAGGATTCTTTTCTACTTATTTCAAGAGCATTATAAAAATATTCATAGGAAAGTCTCTTATCAGGATTAAAATAGAGCTCGTAGTAGCCAAGATTTAAATAACGAATACATTTCAAGAATAAATCGTCTGAATCTTCAGGCGAAACTAAACCAAACCTGTCTTTTTTTCCTTGTACGCCCTGAGATAGTAACTTGTTTAAAATTTTCAGCTCATTGATTAAACTGGTTTCTAAAGTCAAAGTATTAAGTTCAGCCTTAGCTTTACCATGATCCAATGACTTTGTGTAAAAAAAGAAACTATTCAAATGGGAATAATCATGGGAGGATATATTTTTACACCCTCCTATTAAACTGAGTAAAAAAAAGAATAATACTGTTCTAATCAAAATCGTGCAATCATGGTGGTCGGAACACAACGTCGTCCTGGTGCTCTAAGAGATATTTCCCTTAATTGATCCGTAATATCATTTCCCTGACTTTGTATTCTTGCAAGGTTGATTTTGTCTTTCAAATTTTCCTTTATTTCCCCTTCAGTTAATTGTTCATATCTAATTTTCGGAAACATCAATTCTCCATCACGTCCATAATATTCTGTGTCAAATGCAAAATGTTTATCAGGATCAGCTTTGGCTGAACTAAGTCTATACAATTGTCTATATAACTTGAGTTCCTCCTTTTTGCCAATTTCAATTACATTACCTTGAAAATCTACTTCAATAGTTTTTGATGGGTCCGACATTCCTTTTACATTGAGAACTATTACCTTTTGTTTTTTATCATAATAAGAACTAATCAAACCTACGTTTATAGTGCCCTTATAGTTTAAAACGTTTAAGGTTATTTTGTCAATTCTTTTTTTACCACCACTTGCGTCGCTAGCCTCAAAAATACCATATACACAAAAAAAGGTTCCATATAACTGAGAAGCATATACAAATTGATTTAATTCCTCGCATTTTGGCCCTAGATAAATAGATGTAATCATATTCTCTAAAGTTGCTTTGTCTATTGGATTAGTATTCATAATTGTAGTTTTTAGTTAACATTTATATCAAAAATAATACTGAAAATGGCTTTCAAAAATCCCCATTCATGGGTATTTTATATAATTAAAAGGGGAGAGATTTCTAAAACTAAAAAAAAATAACCAGTTTCTTCCTACTCATTTTAAAGATTCTCATTAAGAAACAATTTCCTTAGAAATCATCAACATAAATCTACCCTAGATTCATATCAATCGTAATCAAAAACAAAATCCAAAATTGGTCTTGGTTTCAGAGAAGTTGTTATCATTTATGGAAGTCTCGGCCAACTTACCATCTGGGTCAATCTGAATATCGAATTCATAATTGCCACATGCTAAAAATTCAAATTCAAAGCTAAACGTGGCATATTGACCAGCTGGTATGCTTAGAACTGTTTTTTCGACACTGCGTTGTCCAATAGGTGTACCCCCTTCGCCTCTCCTTACTTTCACATCTAGCACTGATTTAACTTCTTCAGCAGTTGTAAATAAACATTCATTAGCTAAATCTGGTTTTAGATTTACCACCGTTTTGTAGAATGTAATTTTTTCTCCCTCAAAGAGTCGGTCAAATGCCGGCGGCGTATTGGCGTTCCAAAAGAAAATAAACTCTCGATTCGTAGCCGAATCCGTTCTTTTGACGGAAAAGAATTCGTTTATCACAAAAACATTTTGGAAAACTCCTACTGTTGTGCCTGCAGGGTAAAATACTTGACCAACCCATGTTGGAATACTCGTGCGCGTAATTTCAACATTGGTCACCGTTTCTGGAAACCATAGATTCGGCTCCTCAAAGCAATCTTCACATTCCTTCGGATTAAACCAACAACAAGCTGATAAACTAAGGCACAGTAATCCTAACAAAAAATTCCTCATTAATTTACCTTGATATCCCATCTGCTTATGTATTGGTTCGTTTTACCTTCCTTGCCTCCCAACATATCTTTGGTAACATAAATTAATCGGTCTAAATTGGGTCTGCTGCCTTTACCAGATGGATTCCTAGAATCAAAATTGTTTTCTTCATTGCGCTCAGCAACTTCATTTTTAGAATCAATACTACTTTCCAAATCATATACACCGGCCTTTTCAAAAACCAGTTGATTGACTATTTCATAGGTTGCATTCGAACCCGTAGATTTAGAAATTCGAACACTTTTTGAATCAACCATCTCAGGGTTACTAAAACTAGAATCAGAATTTTCATAAAATATCAATTGTAACTCGTCATTGTGAGCACCTGCAGCATCCACCTCTTCAGGGCAATCATAATCTTTAGCGATATTTAGAATAGTTTGTACCACTTCAAAGAATTTATCACCATCACTCTCCTCTTTATCTTCACCTAGAAAACCATTAAATAAGAGATCTGCCTGCTCAGCACCTTCAACAATATCGTCGCAGTCGTCACAGCCATCAGGAAATAAGAGGCAACAACTATTTAGAAGCAGCATGAGAGGTATAAAGTAGAAAGGTGTTTTATTTTTTAGCATAATATTATTTTTTAAAATTCAATGCTGCTAAACTAGACACACCTTGCACATTAGAACATCCCTATTGATGGGTATTTACCTCTTATTACACCTATCAGAATACCCATCAATAGGGATGTTTCACTCCGTCTGAAAGCCTTTATTTTGATGCAATTATAATTAAAACAATGATGTATGAATACGAAACAATTACTTAAGACTTCAGGACTTTCTAGCATGATGCTTCTACTTTTGTATACCTTATTTGGTTTTACGGAAGAGCCTAGTAGACCATATCAATCTATGAGCACAATGCCCATAGGATCCATAGTAATTTGGGCGGGTGAAGAAGCACCTGAAGGTTGGCAAATATGTCGTGGTCAAAGAAAAAGCAAGAATAGTAACCCTGATCTATATGTCGCTATTGGCGGATATTGGAATAAAGACATCGGTGATAATGCAGATTTCTTTCAATTACCCGATTTACGTGGAGTCTTTATACGCGGGGTCAACGGAAGCAGAGATGATAGTTATAAAGATACTGGTAACAGAAAAAGTGTCACTGGCAAAAGCATCTATAATAATACCGTGGGAAGTTTTCAATCTGACGGATTTGAATCGCACCAACATGGGGGCGGAGATCATGACCATGGTAGCGGGAATCACAACCATGGCTTAAGTGTTTGGGATAATAACAATATTAGAAATAACAGAGCATCTGCAGCTTATATTGGCAATGTACAGCGTGGTACCGCAAAGACGAATAGTAGCGGGCGTATCATAAAAAAGTCAGGTGTAATTATTGAAAGTGAAGGAAAAAACGAAACCCGACCAAAAAACGCTTATATCCACTATATTATCAAGATAAGATAGTTTTTAGAATGTTGAACAAAAAAAATATTAACCATAAAAACAGAGTTTCAGTTAACTGAAATGGAAATACGGTTTTTACTAAGAATGCATCTAAAAAAGTCTACGAAAAAAGAATATCCTCATAAAGCATCTTTGTTCTTTGAATAAACCAACCATTAACCAAACCCTCTTCTGATACAAGGCAAACAATTCGGGGGAAATCAGCTTTGTTAAAGTTGAGGGTTCTTTAATTAAATCTACATTTTACAATTCAGGAGAGTGAATTTTAAAAAGCGTCCTTTTGGAATAAAACACAAAAACAATACTTCCCCATCACCCTAAAAGACAATCCACACAAGTTTTTTTACCATCCGCACAAAATTTCTGTGAGGGCTTTTTGAAATAAGTATCTTCAGTTTTTTCCTATGACCTGTATAGGTTATTATCCATACCCCCTCAAAGGATCCCCAACAAACAAATTCTAAAATATCGAGCGCTAATAGGCCCTGGCATATTCGGTTGTTGTTTTAGAGTTACATGATGGTCATCATTATGATAGTGTAGTACTCTAACCTTTTTCCTAGAACCTATGCCAACCACTTCCTCAGTAGTCAAAAGTATACGCAAGCCCTTTACTGCCAACAAAAGATTTTTTGGTCTCCTTACGGTTGCCTTTATTATTATAGGTCTGTTGGGCGCGGGATACTACTCTCACACTAAAACTAACGAACATAACTTCCGGGAATCAAAACTGCAGAGTTTGGACTCGCATTTCGATATTATATCAAGACAACTGAACAATGATTTTCAAAAGCATTACTCCAAAATAAAAATAGGGAAGGACTCCGTTTCCGCCAGCCAAAAATTGAAAATCCCAATACTCCCTGCCGATATAAAAGATTCTATTTGGGAAGATTTAAAAAACTCAAAAAAACCGCTACTGTTCGCGTATGAATTCGACAAATACGTTATTATTTTCAAAGATCAGAAAGACCCTAAGAAAATCATCAATAGAAGTTCACTTAAGGGTAAGGTCAACTTGCCAGATACCCTTCTTAGAGAAAACCCATTTAATATTGGGGTATCCTTGGGTATTCCTAAAGAAGATAATGAATACCAACTCTTTAGCCGAGAATATAATTATTCCACGGAATTAGATAGTAATGTAGCTTTCGATATCACCATTATTGGACTGATAGACTCGGACAGCTACAACAAGCATGTACGAAGACTCGATTCTTGGATCATTGCTTTACTGACCACCTTTTTACTGCTCTCCATTTTCGGCCTGCCCTATTTTAAGCTGCTTTTTATTGCAGAAGACGAACGTGTTTCAAGCAAAGATGTAATCCTGTCGTGCATATCGGTTATTGTGGGCGCACCAATACTTATCATCGTATTTCTCTCCCTGATGCACCATTACTATGACTATTATGAAATAATTCCAGATAGACTAGAGCAACTAAGCAAGGAAATAGGAGATCGCTTCGAAAGAGAAAACAAGCAAAATGCCGAGCTATTGCAAACGGCCACAGGATACAGCTCTGGCAAGATTTTGAATACAAATGCTGAGGATGTACCAAACATAAAGATTCAGGAAAAAGACACTTCATTACTCCAAAATTTTAAATTCATTACAAAAATCGATGCCTCAGGTGAAGTACTGTACCATGTTTCAGCGATTGACAATCCGGAAATAGAAAAGGTGAATAACCTGAAAAACAGAGTTTATTTCAGTCATTTCGTCGCCGACTCAAATGTTTGGCAATCTGAACGGAATATCGATTACGTCATGCGTCCTGTAGTATCGATAGAAGATCAAACCGAAGAAGCGATTTACGTCATCGAAGATACGGAAGATGTGTCTTGTCTTGTGGTGGGTAGTTCGCAATTGAAATCGGTACACAACCCCATTTTACCGTTTGGTTATCAGTTTGCCATAGTCGATGATACTGGTGAAGTATGGTTCCATTCAGAGGAAGGCAGGGCAACCCTGGAAAACTTCTTTACCGTCAGCAGACAATTTAGCAATCTAAAAGCCGCGATACTAGGAAGAATCTCAGCCAATGGTCTCGTCAATTACCGACAAGAAAGCAAATTATTCAATGTTAGTCCTGTAAAAGGCACCAATCTAAGTGTCATAGCCCTCTATGACATAGGTCTTCTTCGCACCCGCGTTTCTGAAGTACTGACCCTTTCTAGTATGGCAATTGTACTGGCATTTCTGATGATGTTGCTTACAACGATCCTTTCCTTGATTATTAGAAACCCTAAGCTTGGACTGTACAAGTACAATACATTTCCATTCGAATTCTTGACACCTAAAAAAGATAAAAGAGAGACTTACATTCTTCTATCAAGTCTCTTTTTAGGGGTCTTGCTGATAGCGATTACGGCCGGCACCTTATATGTCATTGAACCTCCAAAGGTCTACATTATTTGTCTTCTTTTTTCTATGTGGGCGTATCTTACGGTATACTATACCCTGCATCCGTATCGAAATAAGGGTGATATAAAGTTCAGGGTACGTGATATGCTAATTGTCTTGGTCATCGTTGTTCTGAATATACTGATGATTGTGATCAGTCCTGAGGAGCTAGGTTTTCCGTTGGTGGTAATCCTTATTCAATTGAGCTGCGTTTGTATTGTTATCTACAATCAATTGTCTGAAAAACTCAAAGCTCGGATTCCGTTTCGCAGACAGTTCCATCTCCTTGCCAAGCGGATAGGGAATATAGTTAAGTTCAATAGGTTCAAAATACATATTGCCTATCGCTATTGGTATTCGATATTCTTGTTTAGCTGGCTGTTGTTGGCTGCGGTCTTTCCTGCTTATTTGGTCTTTGAAAAGGCACAAGACATAAATGATTTGATTTGGTATAAGACCGATCAAATTCATATGGCCCAAGCCTATATGGAAAAGGAAAAAAATCTTAGAGAAAATCTACCACTGTTCGAAGATTTGGAAGAGAAGCATCCAGATATACATAAAAATCATTTGGAAGAAGCCCTCTACCCAGAATCTGTTCATATTACACGTCAACCGGATAATCTAGTTTTGGGTTCCGTAGACAACAATACTATTTTTGAAGAGTTTCTATGGAAGACAAGACCCGTTTACGATGAACGGGTAAGGGAATTTCAGTCACTTATCTACCAACATTCCAAAGATGCTTCATGGACGAGTGAGGAAGATTTAAAAAATCTCTCACTGACCTTAAACGATTTAGCAAAGAAAGGGAGCGTACTCGTAACCGGTCACAAGGCAAAAAACTTTATGAATATCAATTTGGGTTTTCCTATTTTAAAACTAGTAGGTATTCTTCTGATATTACCAATTCTATTTTCCTTGATATTGTTTTTTGTCGACCGATTCTATGCCTTCCGTTTTCGACATCTGAGACCTAACGATTTTGATACGGACAATGATAAAGACTATGTCAAAAAATTTGGACATATGCTACTCGCTGAAAAGTCGAACTCTGGGCTATTATTGGTTGGTCTGCCTTTTTCAGGAAAACGACATTTTGCCAAAAAAATAATTGCATCCGCTTCATATACAAAAGTGGCAACGCTCTCTATGCTCAGGTTAGACAATGTGGATATCAATACGGATATCTCAGATACTCTGACGGTGCTTGCGGGATTTTCCATGGAAGACAAGAGCCAGTTCAATTGGGATGATAATGAGGTTTTCATTGTTGAACATTTAGAACACAACATAAAATCCTACGATGCGAATCATACCAAGCTCAATGTCATATCGTTTTTGATTTCCAAGAAAAAAAGAGTCGTACTTATATCTGAAGTATATCCAAGTCAGATTTTCGCATTTTACGAAAATCCACCGAAGGATTCCAACTTGCCATGGGGCAGTTTTGAGGATGACTTTAACTCATGGAGAAATATTCTGAGCGCCTTCCCACAAGTACTAATCGGAATAACAAAAAATACGAAAAAGGTATATCAGGTATTGGGAATTAGACCAACGGATAAACCGACCAGGTATGAACGAACCATAGCTCCTTTGATAGAAGAATTGGGTCATAGTAAATTTCTTCCCACTTTGGCCCCTATTATCCTGTCAAAAACACTATACCGGACTGAAGGTGATATGAACCAACCTCAGCAGTTAGACAGACAACGAATGGTCATGCATACACAAAACCTTGCACATGGCTACTATAACGATATCTGGAACGCTCTGCCAACTAGAGAACGCTATTTGCTTTATGATTTGGCCAAAGATGGCTTTATGAACATCAAAAACAGAAATTCACTCTTCTCACTGATGAAAAAAGGTCTGGTGGTATGGAGAGATCGCCCTGCGATTTTCAACTACAGTTTTAAAAACTTTATCATAACATCCGTTTCATTAAACGAGGCACTTCGTCTAGAAAACAAGAACCGGGGTAAAGGCTCTTGGAGCAATGTCCGTGTTTTATTTTATCTAGTCATTCTTACGATTATCGTGTTCATTGTCTTAGGAAAACCTGAGTTGCTTAAGGATTTTGAAGCGCTTATCGGCACCTTGGGTGGTTTGGGAGTTGTAATTCCTTTGATAAGCAAAATAATGGCCTCAGGAGGGCGTAAATGATAAGGTCCAATCCGGATTAATTTATGGATAGTGCAGAGGATAAAAATTACTAAAAGCAAATAAGAATTTTTGATGGCGTCACAGAAGAGTTATTGTGAGAGATGGAAAGGATTATCAGGGATACAAAGGGGAAAACAACCCTCATTTAAAGTGCGTATGCCATTTAGAAACTGGTTCGCGAATTAGGGTTCAAAAAACTATATATCCTTAAGTTCTGGATACATTTTTCGTGCTGTTTCTGCAAGGCTACCCCAGGAGCTTTGTTTTGATTCCATTCCTTCCATAGCAGTCCTACTACCAGTCGTTCCTGATGAACTTCTTTCGCCCTGAATGGCCATAGCGCCAAGGACAAGGGCTTTCTTACGTTCTTCAACGGCCTGTGTTTGAGCTTCTTCTTTTTGCTTATTGACTTGTTCCTTTTCTGCTTCGGCATTCTCGGCACGCCTTCTATTTACCTCTCTGCCGAAAAGAAATCCCGCAGCGGTAAAAACGATGGCTTCAACACCAGAAAACAAGTATATGAGTCGACTCCAATCAGGATCTTTTGCACCTACTTTTCCTATTAAAAAAGAAATAAAAAACCCATAGGCAATCAAAACCATGATGGCCACGATATAGGGTACATACCCTGTCCAACTTTTTGTATTCGCATTGGATTTGTCTGGGGTACTATTTTTGATATTAGTTTGCTTTGCCATTAGGATAAATTGTTAGCATGTGCAGTATCAGTTAGTTGTTTTTTTTTACTTGAATCAGCCTCATCAAAATAACCACGCCCTTTCAAAAAGTCTTCACCATTTTTGTATAGGATGGCATCCACGACTTTTTTCAGCTTTTCTTTTTTCTTTGTGAAATTGAATAAATCTGCAGCACCTCCGTTTTCCTTTTGGTATGTTTTAGCCGCTATAGGCAACCACTTTAACAGGTTAGATTCAAGATCTTTCATTTGTTGACTATTACCACAAACTTTTAAGGGCTCAATGAATCCGTCGAAGTCACTGCCAACGCAAATATACTTTTCAGGAGCCTTTTGCGGATTAGCCTTTAACCCGATAACCGCCAGTATATGAACGATATTGAAACAGAAACTTAGGGGATGCATTTCCTTTTTTGTCGGTTTGAGCCAAGCCTCTTCAGATCTGATTTCTTCGGCATCAGCAAAACCAAGGGATCTTACACCAGTATATGGAAAATGGGTTACAAAGTCAGCAGTCGAAAGAAATTCAGAATTATTAATAGAACTTGCAGTTTTAGACTCATCGCCAAGCAGTCTCACGTCTAGTCCCACACCGATAATACCCTCACTATTGACCACCTCGATAATGTCTTCATCCATTAAATTAATGGTGCACGGGTTATAGGTAAACTCCGTCTTGGTACCATTACCCCAAAAACCTGCAACTTTGGGTTTCGTACTAATCTTGATTGTCTTGATACCCTGATCTACATGGTTTACACTTTTTGTCAAATTAAGATTGTCCTTCCAGTCGTTAATGGAATATCCTGTTACCCCAACGTGGGTGGCAATTAGTGGTATTTTTGTAAAATCTTTTTCTCCCTCTTTATTATCCCTTGTACTTTCTCTCAATTTATATAAATCAAGACGCGACTTTAAACTCAAATGCTTTATGTCAATTAGGAGTTCAGGCTTTTTCTTTTCGATTCCCCAATCTTCCAAAGTGTAGGCCGTCTTAATAACTTCTTTTCCTAAATCACTTAGCCCATTCCCAAAAGGATAAAACGATGGATGTTTCAACAACTTTGTTCCGAATGCATGAGTTGCCAGATGCTGTTCGGGAATGTGCGTTAAATGGGTCAAAGTGAGGTATAACACATCCATCTGCGCGTCCCAAAACGCCTTAACGAGTTTCTTAAGAACTTCCGAAGGGTCTTTTAAGGATTTTGTTTTTGGATCAAAAAATTCGTTCCCCTCAAAATCCTCGAAAGTATCATATTCAAGAGCATTTCCTATTTTTTTGGTACATAAATTATGCCCTCCTTCAATGCCAAAAACCAAGCGGGGCTTTCTTCCAAATTGCTTCTTAGCAGCATTATACCGACTTAAAAAGTTTAACTCTCCCGCTTTGCGCAGTTTTGGATATTGCTCTACTTCCCTCAAAAACAAATTGAGATAAGAGACCTCACCTTCCCTAACCACATCAAAATAGCGTCTATTGAAGGGCTTTGCCAAATTATTCTTCATTAAGTCAGAGAAAAAACTCTGGCTTGAGGCAATACCCAATTCGAGTGCCGAAATGGCTGCTATGCCCAAGCGGACATTACCCTTTTCTAAATACTCTAGACAACATTGGCTTTCCAACATACGTAGAATTACCTCGTCGGTATAGTCCATAAAACCTTTGGACATTTCTACTTTTTTTGTCAGTTCCGCTGCACCCCTTTTCCCAGGCACTTTTTCATCATAGGCGCCCAAATGATTTTTAGTTAATGGATGAAAATGAAGGTCGAAGTAATTATCCATAATGTTTGTTTTTTTAGTTGAAGCTTTCAAAATATACTTTCAATAATCTTTCCGTTTGATCTTCGTCAAACTGGGCATAACTCTCGAATACCTTGTTCACGGGCCTTCCCGTCATAGCGGCAACACTTATTCGGGCCCTTTCAGTCAACGAATCTTGTAGTACCGCGCTCTCAAAACCTGGAGTTAATTTCTTTCTTGCCGTATTCCAAAGAAAATGAATGGTTTCCCGAACACCGAGATCCCAAGGTTCTGGTTTCTCCTTGCCTTCATAAGCATTTTTAAGACTGCTCATAAGCTCCTCGACTTTTTCCAAATCATCTATGTTCGGCATTTTTTGATTTAGTAGACTTTGAACATCAAGAATACCTGCACCAAATCTTTCATCATCCCATTCCCTTCCGTCAGGTTTCGTGTTGGCCGACTCCTTTAAATGTTTTCTAAACAATTCTACGGTCTGCCAAGGTTCGCTCACATGTCTCTTCAGAAAATCCAAGTGTTTTGCTTTCCACATCGCTGCCGCCGAGGCAACATGTGGCGTTGCATAACTAGTACCTGAACCAAAAACCATAATGTCTTCTTGTTTTTTACTCTTAAAAGGCACATAAACATCTTCGCCTGGGGCGGTAATATCAACCGATGGACCATAAGAAGAATATTCCCAAACTTCATTGTTTGGGTTTGATGCAGCTACGGCAATTGTGCCAGGATAAACAGCGGGAGCTATTACCGACTCAACTTTGTTACCAGCGGCACAGACCCAAATAATTCCCCTTTCATATGCCGTTTTGGCAATACTATATATCATCGGACGAGGATAGCTACCCATGCACATAAAGATGATATCGGCATTGGCATTTACTGCTTGTGAGACGGCATTGAACAGATTGCGCCCCCGGCCTATTAAGATGACCGATTTCGAAATACGATAGGGTATTACCTTTACAAGGGGTTCTCCTAAATTGTTCACTGCAATGCCTTGGTTACCATCATTTTTGATAGTACCATTGGCTTGATTACCTACAACGATACTAGCGGTTCGAGTACCATGCCCTGGCTGTCTAAGTATCCCAACGCTCATTTCATCTCGGGCATCTTCACCATCGATAAAGTCTTCATCTTGCAACAGATCGTAACCACCGGAAACTTTACTGTGATCGGTATATCCTGTATCTAATTGTACTAGCCGAATCTTACTTGCGTTTTCTTCAATTTTATTAAAGTCCTTTACTTTTTCAAGCGATAGAGCGTTTACCACTTTCCTGTTCCAAGCTCTGTAACCTTGATTCTTTTCTCCTTGGATATACTCCTTAACCAACTTTGCGTTGGCCCATCTTATCTTAAAATCCTTTTCACTCTGAGTCCAATCTGCCGTACCGTCTTCAAGGGATTCAAGACTTTCGTTACTTGACCATCTGCCATAATGACCCGGTCTAATGTCTGTAGACATCTCAAGATCTGGGGTACAGGTATCAATTTGTGGGAGCCCTTCAAGATCGGCAGCAACCTCCCATGGACTTTTATCAGATTGTACATGTATGTAGTAAAAATTACGGTGTGATGCTTCTGTTGACATAGGATAAAGGGGTTCACTAAGCAACAGGCCGGGAACTAGACTGTTCGCGTTTTCCTTCCAATCGTTCTGCATTTCTTTGACCCCTGATAATTGAATTTCAAAATATAAGGTTCTTGAGTTCGTACTTTCTGAGCGATTCATAGAATAATTTTTTTGTGAAACAGTATTTTCTTTGAAAGAAGGAGCTAAATTTTCATTGGAACCCTTGGTGCCGAGTAAATGGGACTTATGTTCTTCCATAGCTTTTGCCACCGGAATTCGTTCTATCATGTTCAAAATACTGCTGATGCGAATCCCCTCATTACCCATCCAATCTATGACATTATCGGGGTCGCCTGGTTGTACCACAGAGCCATCTTTTCTGAGCCATTGCCCATGTCTATTTTTTCTGGGTACTCCACTGTGATGTAAGGCGACAACTTCACCAGTACCAAGTCCAAGGACCATACTGCCTGAGGAACCAGGTAGGGTATCAGATTCGTAAATGAGAAAATCATCCTTCAAGACCAACATTCGAATATCCTTCATGACTATTTTCTTGTAATCGCCTTTTGGATGTTGTACGATAACGCAATTTTCGCCATCTATAATCTTTCCCAATTTTTTATCCAATCGGGCAACGGGAAAATCGGTTATCGGTGTGCCGTCATTTGAGATCTGCTCTACAGCGACCACTGTAAAATCAAGACCACTGTGAGGGTTATCCGAATCTTTTTTATAGCTGGAGGTAACAAAAAACTCTTCCGGCAACAAATTGAAGCTTTCTGATTTTCCGGGGTTACCGCGCTGGTCTAGTTCATAGTTAAACTGTATGGTAGAATTACGCGCAACTTCAGGATTGGAAAGTACATGATTGTTGGTGAGAATTAGATTTGGTGTAATCAAGAAGCCTGTGCCATATCCCGTATTTCCAAGTCTTGAATTCGTAGTGATTCTGCCTACTGCTTTAGACAATTCTGCGATTCTTTGAATAATTCGAATGTCTTGAAAATTGGCCTCTCCATTAATACGCTCCAAGGCTTGAAGTTCTTCGGTTCCTTCTCGCGAAATTCTATTGGAAAGTCGTTCTTTGTCCGTTTGGATTTCGGATAATTCCAGTTTTCCTTGGCGTACATGGGTTATATCCGTTTTAATCCGGTCAATATCGCCAAGGGCACTTGAATAGGTTGAATATGCCTGTTCGGCCAAGTCTTTTAGTGTATCTTCCATAATAGTTTGGAGTTAAGGATAATTAATGATTTCATTCAAGCTGTTGTATTTTAAAAAACACTTTTGTTTCTAACTGTTCTTCCAATCGTTGTTCACTTTTATTTGTTTAGTAAGCATGTTTTAGTTCAAATCCATTGCATAATTCGTCAATAGTTCTGGGTCCAAATCCTTTGGTGATTCCATGGATATTGATTCCTGGGTTGAATAATT
This sequence comes from uncultured Flavobacteriaceae bacterium, assembly GCA_947500435.1. Lineage (GTDB taxonomy): Bacteria > Bacteroidota > Bacteroidia > Flavobacteriales > Flavobacteriaceae > Maribacter_C. The sequence goes on along the minus strand of CANMRV010000004.1, from coordinate 205,837 downwards.
TGGTTCAAAATCGGGATACTTGGCATATAGTCCATTGAGCATTTCAATAAACTCTGGTTGTGGAAAGCAATCGGTTTTATCCAATCGAACATTGCAATGGGTCCATAAGCCTGGTAATCCATTTTTGGCCTCCTCATTTATATCAAACCACAATCTATCATAGTGGATATCCCTTAGCGGTATATCAAAAGTTTTGGCGATGGTCAGAATCAGTCTTTCGCATTCCTTAATTTGCTTCTCCGTATATTTTTGAAAGTACTTGTGTCCTCTCCAAGGTGTATCCAATTCACAAACCTCAGATTTAGGCACTTTGATATCTCCGTTTTCGCTCTTAAATAAAAAAATCTCATCCGTTAATTTTGAGAGGTGCCCTAAGGAACAGATTTCAATACCTATTGATTTTTGGTTCAATAGTTTGTTGTTTCTCAATTTTGTTCCCAGGTGGTGGGCCCAATAAATTTCCTTAAATGCTCGGTAAGTGATCCCATCAAAAGTGGTATCACCCTCAATTGATTTTCTTCCGATAACAAAAGAAGTACCTACCCGCATCAACTTCCCCGGTTTATTATCACCTTCCCACCAGCCAATGGTAAAGTCAGGTCGATGCAATCCGGCAGTATGATGAAAATAAATCGTATCCTTTTCTACATATTCCTCAAACCATTCATTCTTTTCTAAAATGAAGTTCGTTGCCCCCAAATCAAAATTAAATCCACTTGTCAATAGTTTTTTCCAAGTGTTCTTACCTACAACCCCATCCGCAGATAAATTGCCGGCTTTTTGAAATTCCACAACCTTGTTATAGGTATGCTCATCAAAGTTGGGAGAGATTTCAATAGGGTGACTGGACTGATTCAATATTCTTTTTAAAAAAGAAACAGTTTCATTAATATCTCCTCTTCGTAGTGTCTTCATATTAAGGTCATTTCAAGTATGGGGTTGGATAATCGAGGTAACTACCAATTGGCAACTGCGTCAATAAATTCTTGATATAAGTCAGATGACTTATTAGGGCAACCACCATAATTATGAATACCGACCCCTGTACACCTGTTTCTTAAAAGAGGGCTTCCACTTTGTCCACCAAAGGTGTCAGCTTGATAAAAAAATCGCCCGGAATCCTTGACAAGATTATCCGACATTCTATATTGAAAAATTCCGTTATCCCTATCGGCGGGATACCCGCAAACCTCCCCAATATTCGGATCTTCAATAGAAGGTGAGATAAAACTATTGTGGCTCACGGATTTACTCAACTTTATGGCACCCATATCATACCTGGGAGATGTGTTTTCTATCCATCCTTTAGTGGCCATAAGCTCAACAGCCTCATATCTTCCATAGGGTTCAGATAAGCCACTTTTACCCGGAATGGCGATAATTGACGATTTCCACCCTCCTGAACTTTCGCTATAGACGCAATGACCTGCTGTATATAAACGATTACCAGCTACCAACCAGCCAGACCCTACATAATTCAGTCCATTCTTAGCTTTCATATATAACTTGCAAATGGCCATGTGCGGCAGTTGAAGGGTACCCAATATTTTTTGGCGTTGGTCAATTCCACACACCGATTCGTTGGTTAAATCCTCATCACGTTCAATCCAAGATTGGATTGTAATTTCCTTTTCATCGATTTCATTCTCAACTTGGGCTAACTTGTGAAAAACAAGCTCTTCTTGTCTTTCGGCAATAGTTAAATTTTCCATATGACTAATTATAGATTTAATTTGTTCGGCTATCCGTCTAGACTAATTAACGTTAACATACTCTATTCTTGATTTAGACATTGTCCCGCATTTTTAATTTCCTACACCGAAAAAATGTCCAAATATCAGCCTGACGACAAAGTAAAAAATGGCTAAATCGTTATGAAGTAGACCATTAGTTAAAGGTCAATTCTTAGCCGCTTTCTTGGGGCGCTTTGTTTGCCTTTTGGGCGGTCCTGGAGGTGGACTGGTTTCCCCTTGGGCCATCCCACCTACCGCATTTGGATTCAGGGAATCCGGCATAGGCGGCGGGGCAACTTGATCTGAGCTTGAAGCCAAATCACCAGATATCCCCATACCTTGTATTGGTGGGGCCGGTGGGGCTAATTCATTAGAATTTGAGTTTCCGCTCATTGACGCGCCCCCGCCTGGACTTGGAGGCGGTGCTCCAAATCCAGGGTTAGCGGTAATATTGTCAAGCACCTCCATACTTTGTGATGAGGGTTGTGGCGGTGGCAATATGCCTTCTGATACAGAAACCGATCCGCTTTTCCCGACAGATGTGGCAAGTCCTGCCAGTGCTGTTAACCCTTCAAGGGAATCCGCTGAAAATGATATTTTGAATGTCATAACTAATAGTCTTTTAAGGTTAAAATTCCGCTACGACATGTATACCGCCGTGATTTTGTTCGCGTCAATTTTGACATTGACTTGATGACCGTTGGCGTTTGCCGCTGTCAAAATTCCCAGTACATTCGTAACTCCATCGGTTGATGTTGGATTGATACTCAACCAACCTGTATGACCTGGAATATCGTTCATGATTGCATGACTCCATTTAGAGTTAACATACGAAGACACATACCTTACTGTTTTACCGTAATACCACATAATTTTTGTTTTTTATTGTTAATAATAGAATTGTTTCGGTTTCACCTTGACACCCTGCCAATGTGAACCTTGGTCTGCCTTAATCTAAGATCAAGACATGTAGACTGCATAGATTTTACCATCTGCACCGAAGTTGACATTGACCGGTTTATTATTGGCCACCGCAGCTTTCAAAATCGTTACCACATTAGTGATTCCATCTGCCGAAGTAGGCGCAATTCGCCTCCAACCGTCAAAATCTTCAATAATGGCGTGTGCCCATTTCGTACCTGCATCGCCGCTGATATACCTGACATTCTTGCCATATACCCAGCCGGCAACGCCGAGAGCGTTAAAAGTCATTATAGCTCCCGAATTGGAAATATTAGTGATTTTCAGATCTGAATTACTGCCATCCCACCACTTACTATTGGGGCTAGTGCTATCAGAAAATTCAGTTTTGCTTGGTGCACTAAATAGATCATCAGCATCACCGGCATTGGCGTTGCCCTCAAGATCAAACTGATTGTCAGCTTGCTCAATAGAGCATTCATAATGTTGCGCTGCCGTCATCTGCTCGTTCTCATTGCTACCCTGCTCATCTATATGCCAGATAGCAAGTCCAGAATCTGGCAATGACGTGTCCCGCCCAGTTTTTTGCCGGTTTTCTATTATGAAATATTCATTCGTATTTTTTGAATGGATGTAAAAATCGTTATTGGCTGCATTGAGACTGGCAGTCACACCTGGAGTAATGGTCCTTAAGCTGTTAGTCCAACCAGCCTCATTTTTAAGGTAGGCTCCTACTTGTACCGGATTTTTATCATTTCCCCCATAACACATGAGGCAAAAATGACCGACACCTGCGGACTGCCCGCCGTAATCGTATAAATCGGGAAAGTCGCATATCATATGACCATTTTCATGGCAGAAGGTTCTTAAAGTTAACTCACTACCCATGTTGGTGATTTGATAATCTCTGAACTTCTTTCCTCCACCGACATCATATTGTGAAGCTAGCACCCATTGGTGTGGCCAAAGACCTTCACTCCAGTTATTCACACGTGCTCCTGCGTAAAACACATTCAAGGCGTAGATAAAGCCATTACTGTCTGAAGTCAATTGACCGAAGTTGAACCCTTGTGAGCTAAGGTGATCCAAGGCTTCAGTAATAAGCTCTCTTGCTCGCGAACCAAATGCAATTGAAGGATCAGTGTAGTATGAACGGTTGTGTGCAGCAGTATAATATTGAGTTACCGTATTCGTATAGGTCAATCTACCGCGAGAATTATCGAAAAAATAATCTCGCACTGACCCGTTATTTCCAAACCCTGTGTAACCAGATTGGTTGCAGAAGTTATTGACCTCTTGCACAGAAATGGTCTGCGGAACATCAGGAAACTCAATGAGAATACATAGCCCTACATAATTACCAACTGTAGGTGCGGCAGAGGGCGCGGACTCAGGCCCAGTAACAGCTCGTTGCTGGGCAATGGCTGCTTTCTTCAATGCACGACGGGTTTTCCAACGCGGGGTTGGCCCTTGTGCCATCGATGAGCTTTCAGCCATTTCCTTTGCGCTTTCCTTTCGAATACGAATGTGTTTCTCCAACCCAAGCTCCTTTGGGTCTACATCTCCTACATTTTGCGCTGTTGGCAACAACTTACTGTTATCATCAGAAAGTTGTGCGTATTTATAGTACCCTGTTCCTGGATCTTTGACTATTGTATAACCATCTTCGGTTTCAAATCTTGCATAATATTGATTCCCCGATCCTACAACCTCAATGGTACTTCCATCAGGATTTGTGAACGTAAATTTCTCATTAATAAATGGTGCTGGCATTGTATAAATTTTTAGATATTGTAGATATTTGAAATAGGATAGCGTAAAGACAGAATAGCAAATACACTGTGCTAGTAACTTTCCAGAATTCAAATTTTAAAAGGGGGAGAATGAGGGGGATGGCTTCGTGAGATAATATTTATCTTACGTCATTGTGACGATACTAATTCTGATGTTTTTAAGAAAATCTTTCAGAGTCACAAACTATATGGTGCTGAAAATTTAGCACCTCTGTCGGGTATATTACTGAATTATGACTCAAACTTAAGAAATACAAAATGATTTAAAATAAACAATTATATACTTCGGTGTGTATACTGTATAGTTTGTGAGAATATTTGTATAGATTGATAATGCCATAATTAAGATGATAACTACCTCATGAAATCAACAATGATATTCTTAAATGGAACTTTAAAATAGACTGAAGCGACTCGTGAAAGTAAATAGAATCTATAAATGAACATTATTGACCCCACGTTCTATTTGATAACCTTCCTTCTTAGTCACACATATAAATATTTGATTATCAACTATATTCAAGTTACTATTCTTTACCATCCGTACACTTCGCATATCCATCTGTACAATTTTTAGCACTTCATAGATTGAAATAATATACTTTAGGAAAAAGTTAGTTGAAAACGTTCTTTTTACCTAACTGCATGTTAAGAATACCACTTCGCTCCTCCAATTCCCCCGTTTTTGATATTAAATTGAAGCTTGCTGATAAACAGCACCCTCAGAATCGTATTTTGAATTTTCCTAGTATGGAAACTATATAAACAATCGCTTAAGCCTGCAAGAAATGAAATCCCATAAAATAAAAAATATAGCACTCTTTCTACTGATCGGAACGCTTTTTACTTCATGTGTGAGTACACGTGTTGAGGCCAGTCCATATCAGGATAGTGTTGAAAATCTGGAATGTCGCAAAGAGTCAAGTTGGAGTTATTATTGGGGACTAAAACAGAAAAGAATAGATGCAAACCCTGAGGTGTCCAGCCAAGAAGAATGTCCTTGTAGGGAAGGCGCCCTTTCTTGGGTAGTTGTAAAATCTTCCTTCACCGATTTTCTTTTAAGTGCAGTTACCCTGGGCATTGTTAATCATAGAACAGCCACTTATGGCTGCGCACGACCCCAGCAACCTACAGAACCGAGTTTGGACAATTAAAACAATGTTATGGAACCAATAGGCATTGATCGGCTACCCATTCAACAATGGACCAACAAGCATGAGAACTTTACCCATAATCTAGTTCAAGATGCTTCTTTTAAACTATGGAACCCTCCTGGGCAAAAACATCGTGAGCGGTATATGGCCACCACCAAAAACTTTCAATGGTTAATCAATCATGGCGTCACCAACAATTTGAAATTACGCGCCATAGGTAGTGGTTGGTCATTTACCAAGGTTGGCGTCACCGAAGGAGGTCTCATTGATACGGCCTCTTTGAACTTTTCATTTCCAATTACGCAAAATTACACGAGTACCAATTACGCCAAAAACCCAGAAGATTTATATTTTTTACAATGTGGAGCCATTATTCACGAGGTTAATACCAGATTGGCCGCGAAAAATCCGCAGCGTTCGATAAAAGCATCGGGCGCTAGTAATGGGCAGACCATTGCAGGTGCCTTGTCTACAGGCACGCACGGTGCGGCAATTAAAGTAGGTGCTATTCCCGACTTTGTTGTGGGGCTACATTTGATTACCGGAGTGGACAAACATATTTGGTTAGAACGGGCCTCCTACCCAGTTGCTTCACAGCAATTTGTAGATTGGTTAGACGCCGACCTGGTACAAGATGATGCTCTTTTCGATGCTGCTATCGTTAGTTTTGGAAGCTTTGGTTTCATTCATGGTGTTATGATTGAGACCGAACCCCAATTTCTACTTACCGAATACCGTGAAGGACCAATAGCCTATGACAATACTTTGAAAAATGCGATGAAGACCCTTGACTTTTCAGGCCTTAATTTGCCTGGAACTGGTCAACATGGAGATATGTATCACTTTGAGGTACTGTTCAATATCCATGAGTTTGAACCCAACAATCCGGCAAAGGGTGCGTTTTTGAAATACATGTTTAAAAAACCCTTTCAATTGCCTCATACCCCTTTACAACGAAACAATAATTTCACCTATGGGGATGATTTATTGGGAATCATTTCGACCGTTTTGGACAAATTACCAGGATCAGGTAAATTAATACCAGCCATGGTAAATTTGATGTTCGGTTTGGCCTTCAAACCTGAACCACCCCGAGTCGGAACGATACGAGAAATGTTCAATTACACCAAATTCAGAGGCAAAGTAGCCAGTGCCGCTATGGCCATCGACATACAAGATTCCCCTAGGGCTGTAGAGCTTATCGTTGAGATAAATAAACAGAAGCCCTTTCCTGGCGGATTGTCACTACGCTATGTCAAAGGAACCAGCGCAACATTAGGGTTTACACGATTCGCAAATACCTGTGTTCTCGAAATGGATGGGGTTGATGGACAGGCAACAAGGGACTTCTTGCAGGCTGTCTGGAATAAAATGGAACAGCAAAATATTCGATATGCCCTTCATTGGGGTAAAATCAACTTTAATCTAAGTGAGGCCAGAATCAAACAAATGTATGGAGCCGCAGCGGTTAAATCATGGATTGACGCTCGAAATCAGTTATTAGACACCGCCGCTTTGTCCGTTTTTACCAATAAATTCATTGAGCAATGTGGTTTGGATAAAATTCACGGGGCTATTGTTTGATAATAGCTTTGATTGTAAAAAGTGAATCGCCAATCAATGACATTATCAACCACGCTACACTAAAACTCCTGTCCATCAAAACATTACAAGAATTTCTATTTAGAAACAAAAGTAGATTAACAACCACTATCCTCGTTTATATGAGAGCGTAAAGCACTTCAACCTCTTCATAAGTTTTTCACAGACTATTTTCAACTTCTAGACGTTTTAACAAGAGCTTTGTCTTATAAATACTAGATATGAAGGTAATCTTACTCAACCTGAAGAAGCAATTAAACAACGACAATACACTCGCTGCAATTAGCTGTGTTATTTTGTCATTTACCATATTCTTTATCAAGAGAATTATGGACTTCCACAATGGATTTTAAAAATCTAGCAGTAGCTATTCGGTAATTACACCAACTTCGCCAAAAGAAGCTCGCATATTTTCTCCGTCTACTTTTACACCTTTTAATTTAATATATCTCGCTTGAGTTTTAGGGAAGTCTACTTTTTGCTCCAAACGACTGTTGACGATATTTGCGAATTCGCCTGACGCCACTAATTTCCAATTTCTGCCATTTGTACTTACTGAAAATTCATAATTGGTAATAATACCAAATGGATAGCGCTCTTGAATGGGCCAGTAGGTAAAACCTTTTAAATTATGAACTACCCCCATATCAATTACGACTTCTTGGGGTTTTGAAACGTTTTCATCAGTTGCCCAAAAGGTATTCGGGTTTTCGTCAAACACACCCCGTGTGGTTCCCAAATCTCCGGTAGAAACTTTAATCACCTTCCAATTCCATTTTGGAATGTCAAAATATTTTGTCGCTACAGCAGATTGTTTTCCATCTTCAGGATTTATGGCAATCGCCTTTACAGTTGCAGGTTTATCTAGCATTAAATGACCATTAAATTGTTTTGAGGACTTAGTAGGTGTTGAACCATCTAAGGTATAATGAATGTTCACATTTTTGTCTGGAACTTTCAAAGATATTCCATGCTTTGGATATCTATTTATTTCAGGTTCGACAAGCAAATTAGGTGCTCTATAAAGCTCTATATTAGAAATAGCTACTGGACCTTTCACTGAGGAAAAAGTCATTCTGATTTTAGACACTTCTAAGGGGTCAAATCTTAAGATACGTTTATAACCAATTGTGGTTTGAGTATCAATTAACTTCCATTTTCCTTCAACTTCGCCGTGCACCATAAATACTTTTACCCTTTGCCCTAAAGGAATATGTTCTTGTAGCACAATCCGATTTACTTCCGTGGGAGTTTTAAAATCAAAAGTTATTGTTGGTCTAAAAGCAGAATCATTGCTTGCCCAATAGGTTTCATTATTTCCATCATTGACATTTGAAGCCGCATATTTCTTATTACTACCACGCACATCAGAGGCGGTCACTTCCAAACCTTTACCTAACTCATTGGCAAAATCAGCATCAATTTGTTTTTTTAAAGCCAATAACTGTTTCTCATCATTCTCATGGACCAAACCTCTTGTGTCAACAGGAAGGTTCAGCAAGAAATTCCCGTTTCTTCCTATCGATTCATAATAGGTCTTTATCAATCGTGGTAAAGTTTTGACCTGATGGTCTTCCCTTGGGTGATAATACCAACCTGGTCGAATGGAAGTATTTACCTCAGCAGGTAACCAATGGGTGCCGTCCTCATGCCCTGAACGTAGTTCAACATATCTAGGCCAGCCAGGATAAATCTCATCACGTCGCATGACACTCCAGTTCGTTTCGTTCGCCCAGCCTTCCTCGGTACCCACCCAGCGAATATCAGGACCTCCATCACTAAAAATCACGGCATTGGGTTGCAGTTCACGAACAATTTCCGTGGTTTTATCCCATTCGTAATAGGTCTTATTATCGATTTTTCTGGTTTCGTTAGCTCCACCGTAATATCCTGAACCACCATTTGCTCCATCGAACCAAACTTCAAAAACTTCTCCATAGTTGGTCAACAACTCCCGAAGTTGTTCATGAAAATCAGCTACATATTCTGGTTCTCCATAATTTCCTGCATTTCTGTCCCATGGGGAAAGATAAATACCGAATTTGAGTCCGTACTCTTTGCAGGCTTCTGATAAATCTTTGAGTAAATCGCCATTACCATCCTTCCACGGAGAATTTTTAACGGAATGCTCTGTTGTCTTCGTAGGCCAAAGACAAAATCCATCATGATGCTTGGCCGTGATGATAATGCCTTTCATTCCAGCATCCTTCGCCACTCGTGCCCATTGTCGGGCGTCCAACTCCGTAGGATTGAACTGTTCTGGTTTTTCACCCCCTGTCCCCCATTCCATATCGGTAAACGTATTCATGTTGAAATGGATGAAGGCATAGTATTGCATATCGTGCCATGCCAAATGCCTTTCAGAGGGTATGGGACCAATGGGTTCGGGTGGTTCAACTTTTTTACAGCCAGCTAAAACCAATAACAATAAGAAATAGATACTACTCTTCATTAGTAGTTAATATTTGCATCGGATATTCCACAACTTCCCCAGTTTCTCTATCTATAGGCATTTGTGCTTTTACCCCTTTAAGATAATCAGATAAGGTTGTCGCCAAGTCTTTTAATTTCTCCGGATTCTCCTCAACCAAGTTTTTCGTTTCCCCAATATCATCTTTCAAATTGAACAGTTCCATGCTTCGGTCAACATGATAATAAATGAGTTTCCAATCGCCTTTTAGAACCGTACTAGCTGCACCTATTCCCGGACCAGACGGACCCCATTCATTCGGATAATGCCAAAACAAAGGCCGAATACCATCATATGTCTCTCCCTTTAAGACAGAAACAAAACTTTGCCCATCCACTTTTTGAACGGTTTCCAAACTATCAATACCAGCCATTTCTAGAATGCTAGGGTAAAAGTCTTCGATAATCACTTGATGAGTGGAAATAGATTCTGGTTTAGTTATTTCTGGCCATTTGACCAACATGGGTTCTCGAATACCTCCTTCGTGCATTGAGCCTTTTCCACTAGAAAGCGGCATGTTATGGGTATGGGGTTCTCCTCCTCTAGCATGGGCACTCAATCCTCCATTATCAGACATAAATAAAATGATAGTGTTATCTTCAATCTTCTTTTTCTCTACATAATTCATGATATCCCCAAGGCTTTTATCCATGCCTTCAATCATTGAAGCGTATTTGGCCTCCGTTGAGTCCATTCCTTTTTCCAAGTATTTCTGGTAGTAGCGTTTGTCACCCATTATCGGCGTATGGATGGCATAATGCGACATATATAGAAAGAAAGGTTGCTGTCCGGCAACAGCGGAATCCATAGCAATCAGAGCTTCCTGAGTTATGGCCTCTGTTAGGTAAATATCTTTTCCATGGTACTTTTCCAATCCCGGTACGGCCCAGACTTCTTTACCCTCTTTTCCATTTCCGAAGTTTTCTATACCTAAATAGCTTTCAGGTGCTCCTGCAGCGTGGCCGCCAATATTGATATCAAAACCTAAATTCAAGGGATTCTCGCCAAGTGTTCCAATGGCCCCCAAATGCGCCTTTCCTGAATGAATAGTAAAGTATCCAACATCATGCAAAGCTTGTGGTAAAGGCATAGCATGCACAGCTTTAGAATCTCCTTCGACCGGACTCATACCATTAACATTCCATTCTGGAAAGATTAAAGATTCATGATTTTTCTCCATCGGTTGGATAGAGTCTTTTCTAAGCGTCCAATTAGTTACCCGATGTCTAGCGGCATTCATGCCCGTCATCAAACTAACTCTTGTAGGTGAACAAACCGGAGTCGCATAGGCTTGGGTAAACTTCAAGCCTTCTTTCGCCAAACGTTCCATATTAGGAGTGTGGTATATATCATTGAAAGGCGTTCGCTCAGTCCAAAAAGGGACTGAGGTATCTTGCCAACCCATATCATCTACAAAAAACAAAATAATATTTGGTGGGACTTCCTCAATCTCCTCCGATTGACAGGAAACAAAAATCAACACAACTCCAATAAAAAATAGTTTGAGGTTTCTCATTTTCTTTCTAAACTTTTTAATGGGATAAAATGGGTTCTATCTGATGCCATTCCTTTCCATTCAAATGCAATGGTGAATTTGTTTGTTTGACTCCGGGAGTGCTTCGGCCGTTCTCAATATAAGACCTCATAAGAGCAGTCAATTCATTTACTTTATCCGGATGCTTTTCAAATAGATTATTTTCTTCGGATGGATCCGCTTTTAAATCATACAACTGAAATTTAGGTAATGCCGATATGTCATCCGTCCCCGGCCTGGGATAACTCCATCCACCCGAGTCTGGACAAAGAATCAACTTATAGTTTTCTTTCCGAATAGAAAAACTTCCATTTATGGAATGATGCACGGTTGCTTCGCGCTCAAAGACCATATCATCAGTATTCTCGAAGATAGGACGTAGAGAAAAACTATCCTCTCCTTCCGATTCCTTGAGGTCTATTCCAACGATATCTGCGCAGGTAGCCATCAAATCAGTATGGCAAATCGTTTGGTTCGAAACTGAATTAGGTGCAATTTTTCCGGGCCATTTCACAATAAAAGGAACACGATGACCACCTTCATAAATATCGGCTTTATGTCCTCGGAAAATACCACTAGGATCATGTCCCCTCCCTCCTAATAGTTCAAAATTGGCTTCTGGAGAACAGCCATTATCACTGGTAAAAATCAGCAGTGTATTTTCCGCTAAACCTTGCTCTTCAAGAGTTTTACTTAACTGACCCACATAATCATCAATCATTAGCATAAAATCAGCATAAGGATTTAACCCGCTCTTTCCAAGCCATTCTTCGGTTGGTAGAATTGGGGTATGTGGTGATGGCAAAGCAAGATATAAAAAGAAAGGAGCTTCTTCTTTTGATTTCTCTTTGAGATAATCCATAGACTTTCTGAAAAAATTGGGTGTTACATCATCATGCACAAAATCAGCAGCAGTGGGTCCTTTTCGCCACCAGGTATATTCCCCTGTATCTTCCGTAACATGGTCAACTTCAGCAGTACTCTTACCGTTCTCGACATAAACATACGGGGCCATATCTAAAGAACCTGAATGGCCGTAGGCATAATCGAAGCCCAAATCGTTTGGGGTATTGGTAACCGGTTTGGTAAAATCAAGGTTGTCAAAATCTTCAGGGTTCCAGCCTTCAGCGCCAAAATTGGCAGTGTCTTTTTGAGCCCATTCCCATCCTAAATGCCATTTGCCAATAAAGGCCGTTTGGTAACCAGCACCTTTTAAAAGAGACGCAACAGTAGCCCTACTTTTTGGAATCAAGGCCTTCGACTTTCCCGTCAAGACACCATTTTTCAATTCACTACGCCAGCTATACCTTCCTGTAAGAATGCCATACCTAGTTGGGCTACAAACCGCAGAGGGACTATGAGCATCTGTAAATTTCATTCCCTCTTGAGCAATTTTATCAATATTGGGTGTTTTAATTTTTCCTACAGGATTAAAAGAACTGATATCACCATAGCCTAAATCATCAGCTAAAATATAGATGATATTTGGTTGCTTTTGTTCACTAACTTCCACCTTCTTATTATCCCCACAGGAAATAAAAAATAACGTAGATATGGCGACACAGGCAATATGAAACACTTTTGTTTGCATGGAATCAGGAATTGTTGAATATCCTTAAAAATAAACAATTTGAAGTAGTATTTGATTTGATCCCTGTGAAAATAGATGGCTACTTCACTTCGATGGTATGCCCCAGTTTATTGTAGCCTGTAGATTCTTCCCAAACATCTTCATTGGCTAATCGAATACTATATTCTGGCACGGAAGCAATCCTTTCGTATGAATCTGCCAAGTGCAAATAGAGTTCATAATTCCCGGTTGGTACATCGGAAGGAATGGCAAACGCGCCTATTAGTCTAGCGGACTCATACCAGCGCCGGATGTCCGTAAAAAAAGGGAAACTAAAGATTCTCCCATCCGAAGAATTTTTCAATATGAGTTTAACATCTCGAGAGCGAACCGGTGTAGCATAACCCGAATTCTCAATATCAATGGCCACGTTCAATATATTTCCTTTAGCTACCTCAGAAGGATAAGTTCCCTTTTTCACGGTAAAACGATACCCCAGGTTTTTCTTTATTTCGTCCATACAACCACCATCTTGCCAATCATTATTTACCTCATGGTTAAAATCTGCATTGAGAAAAGTATAATGGTGTTCTCGTAATTCTTGGTCTGCAATTCCCAACGGGGAGCAATCATTCTGCGGACTGTAAACATCATCACAAGTTTCGCCTCCAATGATGACAAACTTTCCTTCTTGACTTTGATAATTTCGTAAAACTTCAATATCACTTTTTTCAGGGGAAGATGAGTTCCCAAAATCCACATAGGTTCCATTATCACTTTCGCTGGCTAGGAGGCAGTCATTGTGAAAAGCAATTCGAGCTGCCTCGGAAGGCCCGAAGGCAATTTCTTCAGATATTGAGGGTATGGATGTTGGCGCATTAACACCATTAAGGTAGCGCTGCTTTAACTGTGGGTAACGCACCTGCACCATCATATCATCTGGCAGCTCATTCAATAATGCGGCAAGAACTTCTGTACGATCTTCCCAATTCGCATCCGTCAGTGCAATATCACGCCCGTTTTCATCAAATCCGCCAAAGTGGTCGGTATAGAAGTTTTCACCCCAGATTCCGATAAACCCCATTTGCAAGCATGTAATCACGTCAGCATTATCAGAGAGATAAGGTCCTAGTTGTTGAATATGCTGGAGGACAATATTTTTTGGAGCATCACCGTATGGAGGACAAATGTTTCCTTCGAGACAGTCTCCACTTTGCGAATCGATAGTATAGACAAACCTCGGTATTATCTTCATTCCAGTCCTTCTAACTTTGTTGAAATCTTCCTGCATTTTGGTCAGAAAATCTTGAGAAATCGGACTATCGACAAAATCATCTAAGATGAAATATCTAAAAATCAAAGTTGATACAGTGCTGTAATTAGCACCGAACGAAGTCAAAGGTCCCTTATAAGAATCCAATATCGTCTCATTCAATTGGTCATAATTGCTGGCTCTAGTGCTTGTATAACGATAAAATCCACGATCAGGATTTGGAAAATCAGTATCATCTGCCCTGTAGGTATAGATTACCTCGTCATTTGCTCCGGTCTCAATCTCAGGTTCCACAGGTACTGGGTCCTCTTTTCTACAGTTCCAAAGCAACAGAAGTGCAAGCACGGCCCAAAGGAAACTAGAATACTTCATTAAAATAGTGTTTTCAACTGCAAAGATTTATTATCGTAATAGCCTACAAGGTTACAAAATTGTTGTTTGATTCTCCTAAAAAATACAAATCATCTAGGCTTTTTCAAATTCAAAATCAAAAAATTGAAATACCATGTCTTAACTATAGTTTAGCTCATTTTTACAAATTTCTAAAAAGAAACTATCTTTATCCCCCAGAGCAATTAATCCGCACTATTGTATACCATTGTTGATATAGAAACAACCGGAAACGGTATTAAAGGAAACAAGATAACCGAAATAGCCATTTTCAAATATGATGGTTATGAAATTGTTGAGGAATACACTTCTTTGGTAAACCCTGAATGCGAGATTCCCTATTTTATAGCGGGTTTGACTGGCATCGATAATCAAATGGTTCGTGATGCGCCTACCATAGATGAAATTGCTGACCAAATTCTAGAGATTACCAAAGACACTATCTTCGTGGCTCACAGCGTTAACTTTGACTACAATGTCATCAAGAACGAATTCAAGAATATAGGTAAGGAATTTGTTCGAAAGAAGCTTTGTACAGTTCGATTATCTCGTAAATTAATTCCAGGTTACAACTCCTATAGCTTAGGAAAGCTTTGTTCTGCTTTAGGCATTCCTCTAACCGACAGGCATCGTGCTAGGGGCGATGCACATGCCACTACGCTATTGTTTCAAAAACTCCTGAGGGAAGATGGAGCAGAATCGGTCTTCAAGACCTTCTTGAATGGCCGCTCACAAGAAGCCACACTGCCTCCGGCTTTATCTAGGGATGTATATGAAAAACTTCCTCAAGCACCTGGCATCTACTATTTTAAGAATGCAAAAGGTGCTATAATCTATGTGGGGAAAGCTATCAATATCAAAAAGCGGGTGTTGAGTCATTTCTATGATAAATCCACTAAGGAAATACAAATGTGCCAGGAAACGGCCGATATTGATTTTGAGCTTTCCGGAAGTGAACTTGTTGCCTTACTCATGGAATCTGATGCCATCAAACATCACTACCCATCTTTCAATAGGGCCCAGAAACGAACCATTCAACAATATGCCATTTTCTCCTATGAAGATAGAAATGGAATTATGCATTTGGCGCATAATAAGTTGAAGGCGGCACCAAACCCAATAACCACTTTTTATAGCACTACTGATTGTCGAACAGCAATTCAAGAAATCTGTAAAAGCTTCGGGCTTTGTCCAAAATACTGCCATCTTCAAGAGGGTGTTGAACATTGCTCACATTACGATATTACGACCTGTGGAGGTATTTGCAGGGGAAAGGAAGAAGTTGGCAGCTACAACGCTAAGGTTGCAAATGCCATTGAAGAACTAAAAGGGCAACACCAAAATTTTGTAGTTCAGGAAAAAGGTCGATCTATAGAAGAACAAGCCTTTATATGGATAGAAAATGGAAGGTATGCAGGTTACGGATTCGTGCAAAAAGAAGAAACCATACACTCGTATGAAGACCTTGATACTTTTTTAATTCGCAAAAAAAATACGCTTGAAACTCAGCGTATTGTACAATCGTATCTTTTAAAAAATCCGGAGAAAGAAAAATTCTTTATAACAGCTCCTATTCTCTAGTTCAACTAGTCATTTAGTTTTTTATACATGCGTATAATAAATACAAGCCAGATAGTAAACATGGCACCGACAAAAATGGAATACGTCAAAATCAAATCCATTACTTCTTATACTTTAGGTAGTTCATGAAACCTAGTATGGTGGGGGCCCAAAATGCAACAAAGATTGCATCCAACTTTTTTCCGCTTAGGAACAAATATTCTGAAAACACGATAATCGAGAGGACTATCAATAACATCAGACAATTCATCGGTCCTATGCGCTTAATAAAATTTTTAATCATTCAGCGTAAAGTAATTCTTATTAAATATACGGTTTTAGGGAGTGGAAAACTAGTAAAAATTAAGTTTTTTTTAACATCTGCGAATTTCTCGCAAATACAGGTTAAAAACTGCAATAAATATAAAGAACAAGTCCTATATAAGTACTTGTATAGGTCATAGTAGCATAGATTCAAGTCTTCTTGCCGCTATTTATGAGGCTTAATAAGACAATTATTAACAAGGCGACTACCGCGGCAAAGATGCCTATCATGATGATACCATTGCTCCAATCTACTAATGGAAGGATACTATTACTCATAATTCAAATAGATTTTATGCCACTAAATTAAGATGTTTAGTTCTTGGAAAACATGACTTATATCAAGTATACTTCTCTGTACTAATAAAAAAAGCTTCCGTTGATTACCAAGGGAAGCCTTTTGAATTATCTCTTTAGATGACCTTTACAAAGTTGAGGGACAAACCCAGTCGGTCACTTCAGCACCAGCCTTCTTCAATGCACCGAAACCACCAGCGATATCAATTAAGTTATGATAGCCCCTGCTCTTTAAAATTGAAGCTGCTATAACCGACCTATATCCTCCAGCACAATGCACATAAAAGGTTTTATCCTTTGGGAATTCTGCAAGGTGCTCGTTCAACAGACTTAAAGGGGTATGATTTGCATTTACCACGTACTCAGATTGATACTCACCCTCTTTTCGAACATCAAAAACTGGAACTTCTTTTGCATTGATTTTTGGTGTTACTTCTTCAGCTGATAATGAAGTAATAGTGTCAAATTCCTTTCCGGCACTCATCCAAGCTTCGAAACCTCCTTTGAGATAACCTATGGTTCCGTCAAAACCTACTCTTGACAAACGTGTAATGGTTTCCTCTTCTTTTCCTTCCGGAGTTACCAACAAAATAGGTTGTTTCACATCGGCGATTAAAGCTCCAACCCAGGGTGCGAAATCTCCATTTAGACCAATAAAAATAGAACGTGGAACATGTCCTTTAACAAATTCATTTTGATGTCTTACATCCAAAACCAAGGCACCAGTTTCATTTGCAGCAACTTCAAATTCATTTGGCGCTAGGGCTGTGGTACCTCTATCCAATACATCGGCAATATCTTCATACCCTTCCTTGTTCATTTTCACATTCAAAGGAAAATATTTTGGGGGAGGTAATAATCCGTCAGTTACTTCTTTTACAAACTCTTCTTTCGTCATATCGGCACGCAAAGCATAATTCATCTGCTTTTGATTCCCAAGGGTATCAACCGTCTCTTTCATCATATTCTTTCCACAAGCCGAACCTGCCCCATGAGCGGGATAAACAATAATATCATCCGCCAACGGCATAATCTTAGTGCGTAAACTTTCATAAAGAATTCCTGCTAAATCTTCCTGAGTCATATCAGCAGCTTTTTGAGCTAAATCTGGCCTACCAACATCACCTAAGAACAAAGTATCTCCAGAGAAAATTGCATGGTCTTTGCCGTCCGCATCTTTTAAAAGATAGGTAGTACTTTCCATCGTGTGTCCAGGTGTATGTAAAACCTTTATGGTCAAATCACCCACTCTGAATTCTTGTCCGTCTTCGGCAACAATGGTTTCAAAAGAAGGATTCGCATTCGGTCCATAAACAATCGGTGCTCCACTTTGCTTTGAAAGGGTCACGTGACCACTAACGAAATCCGCATGAAAATGGGTTTCAAATATGTATTTGATTTTGGCATTATCGCGCTTGGCGCGATCCAAATAAGGCTGCACTTCCCTAAGAGGGTCAATTATGGCTACCTCTCCATTGCTTTCGATATAGTATGCGCCTTGGGCAAGGCATCCAGTATATATTTGTTCTATATTCATAACTCATTCTTTACTCGATAATCGAGATTTAATGCTCAGAGGCCTGTCTCGAAATTATAATTTTCTTCTTTGCGAATACCTTACAGGCTTGCCCTAAGGTATTCGACTATTGCAAAAATAAGACTTATCACATTCATCATACGTAACCTTAGTTACCATTTGTTCGATTTTGATAGGCCACTTTTCCCTGTAAATCAGATAGACAACCTGGGTCATCAAAATGGGCCACAGCATCCTTGGTTTTTACAAATAGGTGTTCTTTTCCCAATTCTTTGATGATTCCAGTACTAAAAATAATATCCCGTGTTGGACCAATGGCCCCAGCAACTGAAAAATGCAAATTTTTATGATGTATTTCCTTGATTACCTTTATGAGCATTTGGGCGGCGGAACTGTCGATATAATTAATCGCCTCCGCATTCAAAATTACTCCCTTTAAAGTACTTCCTTTACTATCAATTTCCTTGAACAACTGTCTTTTAAAAAAGCCGGCATTTCCAAAATAAAGCTGTGCATCAAAACGAACGATAAGCAAATCATCACGCATTACTACTTCATCTCCAAAGCGTTTTATATTCTTATAATAATCAGAACCAGCAATGTTACTCAATACAGCAAAATGTGGATTCGAAGTACGATAGACCATCAGTAATAATGAGAATAAAACCCCGAGCAATATCCCTTGTGGAATGCCTATAAATAGGGTAACCAAAAAGGTTGCCAAGAGCACAACAAATTCGTCCTTACGGTTCCCCCAGAGGTTACGTGCGTATTCTAAATCAATGAGACTAAAAACGGATACCATAATGATACTGGCCAAAACCGCATTTGGTAAATAATAGAATAAGGGCGTTAGAAATAACAAGGTCAGTACGACCAACAAGACCGCAAAAATAGCTGCCAAATTCGTTTTCACGCCCGATTCATAATTGATCGCTGAACGCGAAAAACTTGCCGTTGCCCCATACGATTGGAAAAATGAACCTACAATATTCGATGTTCCCAATGCGACCAATTCTTGGTTGGCATCAATAGTTTCTACCCCTTCCTTTTCTTCTAATGCTTTTCCTATGGATATGGTTTCTAAATAACCCACCAAGGCTAAAGTCAATGCTATAGGCCAAATGCTCAAGGCATTATCCAAGCTGATGTTAGGGACTTGAAAACTAGGCAGTCCCGTAGGGATTGCTCCCACAATTTTAACGCCATAGTCTTCGAGATTTAGAAAGTAAACCGCAAGAATTCCCAATATGACAACCAACAATATAGAAGGGATTTTTTTACTCCATTTTTTCAATCCGATAATAATCAAAATTCCGGCAAGGCCGATGGCAAAATCCACAAGATTGGTTTCAGCTACTCTTTCAGAGGCGTTTAGAATTAACTCGTGAAACTTGCTACTTCTCTCTATTGGAGCACCCAACAAATGTTTCAATTGACTGAAGATGATAATCAAGGCCGCTGCCGAAGTGAATCCACT
Source organism: uncultured Flavobacteriaceae bacterium (assembly GCA_947500435.1). Taxonomy (GTDB): domain Bacteria; phylum Bacteroidota; class Bacteroidia; order Flavobacteriales; family Flavobacteriaceae; genus Maribacter_C. The sequence goes on along the minus strand of CANMRV010000004.1, from coordinate 186,199 downwards.
AATTACGGGTTTGGACAGAAAATTAACCAAGAATCCCATTCGACTTATACCCAAAACCAACTGAATAGCACCGACCATGAAAGCCAAAAATATGGCCATAGCGATATAATTTTCAATTCCTGTAATTGCCAAAGCACCTAAACCAGCAGCCACTAAAAGCGAATCCATTGCAACCGGACCAATACCCACATTCTTTGAGGTGCCTAAAAATAGATATACCAGTACCGGAAAAATGGAAGCATAAAGTCCGTATACCGGAGGAAGTCCAGCAATCATGGCATAGGCCATTCCTTGCGGAATCAAAACGATTCCCACGGTTAGACCTGCAACTAAATCTTTTGCAAAATCAGTTTTACGGTAGTTGGTCAGCCATTGCAGAAATGGAAAGAATTTTTGCATTGGCCAAATTTACGTTTAAATGTGGAAATGGGTGTAACTAGGGTTACGTTAAGAGTTACTGTATGTTGCCGCCTACAGGTAATCCACTAGGGACAGCTTCCGGAATAGTCTTATCAAAACTATCGTCATTCAGGGTATTTAAAAAAGAGATTATCAAAGACATTTCCTTGACACTTAATTTCAATTCCCGAACAAATGGGTCGTACTGCAATTTGGATACTGATGGATTTCTTTCTTTTCCTCCGGCAATATCTTCATAAAATTCAAGTACTTGCCTGAGGTTTTTTAAACTGCCAGTATGCATATAGGGAGCAGTGAAACGAAGGTTTCTCAGGGAAGGTGTTCGAAACGCAAAACTATCCCTGACCCCTTTATCAATTTCTACTAATTTGTTGTTATCCGGAACGCCCAGAATATGAATCTTATAATCGGAAAACATTGGTCCGTTATGACAATTCACACAACCGACAGATTTGAATAATTCGAAGCCATCTTTTTCGGAAAGTAGAATGGCGTCTTCATCACCTCTCATATATTGATCAAAACGGGAATTGTTCGTTACAAGGGTTCGTTCAAAAGTGGCAATGGCCTTGCTTAAGTTCTCAACTGAGATTGCATTCTCACCATCAAAAGCTTTGCTAAATAATTTTTGATATTCAGGAATTTTCCGGAGACGTTGCACTACCTCATCTAATATTTCTGTTTCCTCAAAACCGTGACCTCGCATTTCTTCAAAAGCCTTTATAGGTTCCAAAGCTTGTTTTTCGAGACTTTTGGAGCGTTCATCCCAAAACATAGGGGCACTTTCAGGGTCATACCTATCCCGGGTATCAATACCATTGAAGGCAGTGTTGATAACGGTTTGTGAATTTCGCTTTACAAAAGGAATATCGTTCTGAGCGTTAAACTTGCGTTTACTACCAAAGCCACGTGCATTTGGGCCAATGGAAAGATCTCGAAACTCTGAATATCCGCTACTGGGATGATGACAGGTAGCGCAGGCCACATCTTTATTACCTGAAAGAATAGGGTCAAAGAATAATAATCTGCCCAAAACTACTTTTTCTTCGGATGGCGGATTATCTTTTGGAGATTTTACGGTTTCAGGAAGTGCCGTAATCGCAGTCGAAACTTTGGGTATATTTTTCGTGATTTTGACATATCTATCCTCTCCACAACTGGATAAGAATACCAATAAAACTAAAAACTGTATATATGACCTGATGTTTCCCATGGTTTGATACATCTCAAAAATAGTCAAAAGTTGTAGGCTATTTTATGATTTCAGTCATGTATTTTGGGAGAGAAATGCGTCTGTTTTATAAGTACACCAATTGAAGTTGAGGTAGTTGTAAAATTCACACAGTAGGGGTTATAATCCTAGTTTGTTCATTTTCCCCTTTTCATATCGACTATCTTCTGCAGGATATCTCAATGATTCTTCATATTTTCCTGATTGCTTGGCCATAGACCAGATTAAACTCTCCCCAGCAAAATCAGGGTCAGGTATCTTATCAAATATTTTGTCTTGATAAGCTTCATCCCCATTCACTACTTCCCAACCTTCTTCTTTGAATCTTTCAATAAGGTCTCCCAGAAATAGTGCAGATGTCAAATTATGATGAAGTAGCAGTGTGTGATTTATGTGCTTTTCGTTTATCTGGTATGAAAGCTTTTCATAATAATCGGCCCTATCCATAATATGCGCTATATAAAACTCCTTAAATCTATCGATTTCAGTCTTTTCAATACCTCTTTCCTTGATTCTATCAATTAAACGTTGATTAACATACCAGTCAGATGCGTCAATAGTCACATAGCCGTTTCGATAATTGTTTTCGGTAAGAATGCTCCGTAAACTATCTACTTTTGATTTATTCCGTCCCTCTTTTAAATATGGAAATCGAAACAATTTAATGCTATTGTTAAGTTTTGAAATAATGGAATCTGTTCTTAACAGTTCATTCTTAAAAAGATGGGAGCTATTTTTTTCTGAATTGAAATTTGGATGCGTAAACGAATGATTCGCTATTCTATGCCCCATGTCATTCCAACTTTTCAATAAGAACTGACCTTTCTTATCCAATTTATTCGCCCCAGTTACGAAAAAAACCGCTTGGAGGTTTTCTTTCTCAAGATGCGATAAAATCATCTTGTTCCACTCCTTAAACTTAAAACCTGCTATGCCGTATGTGATTCCATCATCGAAAGTAAAACTGACAATTGGTTTAGTTGCTAACGTTTTTTCTGTTTTAGTAGGTGTTGAATCTTTACATCCCAATAGGATTATGAATAGAAAGAAAATTATGCGTTGATTTAGTTTCATTGTTTTCGGAAAATGTATGACAACCTATTACATGCAGATAAACTTCTTCTGAATCCTACTCATTCAACTTCCCTAAAAACACATTCACTTTCGAGTTAATAGGATTGCCCGCAGAACGACGCATCACCACAATTTGACCTGCATGCCAAAGCGCATCTTCGATTGGGCCATTGATGCCATTCCAAAAAGGATAGTTTGCTGTACCTTTTTTAGTTTCAAAAATGATGTTATGCGCATTTAAGTCAGTACTAGCTGCAAAGAGGTCGCTTGCCTCCCTTAGATTTTCTAAAGTCCTCTTGCGTTGTGCAACAGGCTCCAATTTTTCGGGTTGGGTAGTTCTGTCATTAGGTTGTTTCTTGGCGGCATTGAGTATTACGGCTGAAAGTCCGTGAATATGGTCTAGGGTTTGTTTTATACTCCTTCCATCGTTTCCTGGGGCGTAGTCTAGATTATCTTCCGTTAATCCTTCAGATGCCCAATAAAAACGAAAACCGAGTCCATCAATAACTCTTGAAACTACGGTACCTGGTGTAAAATTTTCATGAGCCTCGGGTATGGCGGCATAGGGTAGGGAATCGTTTGTCATTTCTTGTGATTGAAGAGTTAGAGAGACTAAAACTAAGAGACTGGTTAAAAGAATTTTCATTTGTTATGATTTGCGTTTGTAGATTGAAATTACGAAGAAAGATTTTGGTTTGGGGTATTTGAAGATGGTTTGGGTTATCGACCCCTCCGCTTTTTCATCCGCCGAATGGCGGAGAAAAACCACCTTCCCTCGTCTGAGGAGAGGAGCTCACCTATATACTCCTATTATAATTCAAGTACTTTAATATGATTGCGGTGCATTTCGATTTTGCCTTCTTTTTCAAGCTTTTTGAGTAAGCGTGAAATCACTACTCTTGATGTATGTAGGTCGTAGGCAATCTCTTGATGTGTTGTATGAATGCTATCGTCATGGGTAACCTTGGCTTTGTCTTGAAGGTGTTTTAGTAAACGTTCATCCATTCGGAGAAAGGCGAGCGTATCAACTGTTTCTAAAAGCTCCATCATTCTTGTATGGTAGCTATCGACTATAAATTGTTGCCATGAGGGATATTTAGCCATCCAGACTTCCATCTTTTGAGCGGGTATCATTAATAGTTCAGTATCACTTTCTGTAACCGCGCGAATTTCACTTTTGGTTTTTCCCATTCCGCAGGAAAAAGTCATGGCGCAGGTATCTCCCTTTTCCAAAAAATAAAGGAGCAATTCATCTCCTTCATCATCTTCCCGAAGAATCTTAATAGCTCCGTTGAGTAACAAGGGCATGTGGGTGATGGGCTCACCAATATCCATAATGGTTTGGCCTTGAGGGATATTTTTATAAATACCGGTAACATCAATTTCAGCCAAAAGTGGCTCCTCAAAGAGATATCCGTACTGTTGTTGTAATTCGGGCCTCATAAAATTCTATGCGTTAACCGAGATATAAACTTTAAAAGTCTTTGAACTATCCTGCAAATACTGAAACCCCTCCTGTAGATTTTTTTGTTCTACTTCGTAAGGGTAAAAGGTAATAGGTTCTATACAAATCATATTCGGGACTTCCGTCCATAGCATGAAATTACCAAAACCTTCGGTACGAATCCGAAGTTCATTTTTATCCTTCAAAATAACCTCTTCATAGCCAATTACTTTAAAGGCCCGGCTTCCGACAGCCATTACCTGCGAAAGTGAAATGCTATGTTCTTCTGCTATTACAACAGGGTTTTTTGTTACCAAATTAAAGGCGGGGTGATACCCTAACATAAAAGGTGTATCTCTTTCACCATAAACCGTAAAAGAAATTTCTAGTCCGTTCTCTGTTAGTTTAAACTTCTTTTCGAATTCGAAATCATAGGTCCAATATAAAAACTGCTTGTTCGATTTCTCGGGGTGCTTGGAATTCTTAACAGGGGTTCTCGCGGTATAGCTTTTCTTAAAAACTGCCTCCGTTTCGGTTTGAGAAATCAGTTCATACTCTAACTCGCGAAGTAAACCGTGTTGGTCTTGAATAGCTACGTCTCTAGGTGTTTGTACCTGAAAACCAGCATCCGCCGTCGGACCAATTATTGGAAACATTTCAGTGTCTGAATTACGCCAACCAGGACTACCTTTTTGATGAATGTATTCATGGCCATTCACCTGGTACCCTACTAGTTCACCTGCATCGATTCTTAATATTTGAGCCCCATGTTCCAGTATCATAATAATGACTTAAAGTGCAGCTATCGAATCGTCTAACCAGAGCGTTCTAGCCGAAACCCATTGTTTTAAATATGTAATCTCCTCTCCGTAATTGTTCCCTATAAAGTTATTCGGCCAAACATAACTTCCAAGAATTGGCCAGAGACCAAAATTCGTAGCAACTGCTTTAGAATCAGTCAAAGTAGTAACATAAGAATCCACTTTGCCAAGTATTGCCGCATCTGCTAATGTACTTCCTCTTAGCGAATTCCACCTGCTTTTCAATTTTGCTACAAAAGCAGGATCTTGCATTAATCTATCCCACCAAAAAGGTATGGCCCAAAAATCGTCTGGACATCTTTCATTGAACTTGTACGCCCATACATTCGTTTCTCCACCACTACAGTAATCCGCATTTCCAAAAGCCAGATTAAAATCCCATATAGGCCCCATATTCAACTTCCCGTTTTTGTCTTTGTGCATATAGGTACTGATACGATAACCATCTACATTGTTTGATATTTCATTAAGAATAAAAAAGTCTATAAAACTATCTACATCAATATAATTCGCATAACCACTAAGTGGGTCAGTAAAATCATCAGATGCGAGTGCAGTCTCAAAATTCGCCACATAAGTTGAAATATATTCTTTTTGCTCCCCCGTAATATCATCCTTATCTGGGTATTCATATAAAAACCGAATTTCTTGGCCCATGGTAGAATTGCTAGGCGGATAAACTGAATTAAAAGAGTTTTGTAGGGTATATCCTCCCTTATCATTCTTATCAATTTTGATAATATACCCTCCTGTAAGATCTTCTCCTGAATTTTCTTCTGGTTTTAATTTGTTGATGTTAATGCGCTGTTCATTACGCTTTAACTTCTCCATAAAAACGTATACTCCTCTATTTCCGCTATTAATATTCAATTCAACAAACTGGCTGCGGCTTGCATAGCGATTCATGTCTCGAGACAAATCATAAATCAACATATTCCGAATAAGGGATTTGTCACTATAAGGGCCCTGCAAAATCCAATCTTCTTCTGCCGGCATCCCTAAGAGCGAAACATTGATGTCCATGCCCTCCGAATCCCAAGTTTCAACTCCGTAAGATTTTTTAGGAAAAAACTGTGACGAAGAACCTCTTATTTCGATACCAAAATCACCAGTATGAACTACTTGCCCATCAGTAGTAATTGTGAATTTTGCATCAATTTTAGGCTCATCGGGAATGGTAACCCCATTCGTATTTACAGAAATTGTGGTAAGAGCATTTTCCGGACCTGTTTCAGGAGGTTCAGGTTGTCCTTCTTCTGGGACTTCAATAGGGTTATCGTCACTACTACAGGCTGTTACAACCACTAACAGTGTCAGTACAAAAAAGCACCTCAATAAAGGTAAAAGGAGTAGGTTTTTCTTTTTCAACATGGAACAATTTTTCTTTAAATATAATGAAACTATCCTCAGAATTACTTTCAAAGAAGTCAGTGAAGTCCGCTTATGATATCATATTTGGTAATGATATGGTGTTTGCCATCTCCCAAATCCAATAGAACGGCCTGAACATCTTTGTTAATCAATTTGGCTACATTGTCAATGGAAGTATTTCTATCTACAATCGGAAAAGGCTCTTGCATAAAATCCTTTATCGGTTTTGAAGTTACAGAAGCATCGTCCATAATAGCGTGAAACAAGATTGCTTCGTCAACAGAACCAACGAAACCATCCACATCTTCCACAGGAATTTGAGAAATATTGTAATTCTTCATTCGTTCTATTGCGTGCATGACCAATTCCTCTGTTTTTACGGTAACAAGGGGCTCTTCGATATGGTCTTTAATCAAATCTATGGCCTTGGTAACCTCATCATCTAAGAAGCCACGATTTCGCATCCATTCATCATTGAACATCTTGCCGACATATCTACTTCCGTGGTCATGAAATAATACCACTACTACATCATCTTCGGTAAAATGTTCTTTTAGTTGGAGCAATCCTTTGATTGCAGCACCGGCTGAATTCCCCAAAAACATACCTTCTTCTTTGGCCAATCGTTGCGTATAAATTGCTGCATCTTTGTCTGTTACTTTCGTGAAGCCGTCTATTATATCGAAATTGACATTTTTAGGTAAGATGTCCTCCCCTATTCCTTCGGTGATATATGGATAAATCTCATTCTCATCAAAAATTCCCGTTTCGTGGTACTTTTTAAAAACAGAACCATAAGTGTCAATTCCCCAAACTTTTACATTCGGATTATGTTCTTTTAAATAAGAACCCACACCAGAAATGGTGCCTCCTGTTCCTACACCTACTACAAAATGAGTGACCTTACCATCAGTTTGTTCCCAAATCTCAGGACCTGTACTCAAATAGTGCGCCTTTGTATTCGAGGGATTATCATACTGATTTACATACCAAGAATTCGGAATCTCCTTTGCCAATCTTTTGGCTGTCGAATAATAACTTCGAGGGTCATCTGGAGCAACATCCGTAGGACAAACATAAACTTCACTGCCTACCGCTTTTAAAATATCTACTTTTTCTTTGGACTGCTTATCGCTGATTACACAAATCATCTTATAACCCTTTACCACAGCACCGAGAGCTAAGCCCATACCCGTATTTCCAGATGTGCCTTCTATTATGGTACCTCCAGGTTTTAGAATTCCTGCTTCCTCAGCATCCTCAATCATTTGAATCGCCATACGGTCTTTGACCGAGTTACCTGGATTAAAGGTCTCGTATTTAGCCAATACCAAACAGGGTAGTTCGGCGGTAAGCTTGTTCAGTTTTACTAAAGGTGTATCACCTATTGTTCCAAGGATATTTTCTGCATACTTCATATGCCTGCAAAGTTATGGATTTGAAACAGATAGGAAGCCTTAATTATTCCAAGTTTTATTCAAACTTGATTGCCTTGACCGGAGTGATTTTTGTAATAATGTATGAAGGAAGCAATAGCATAAGTAAACAAAGTACCAAAACACCTATATTTAAAAGGATTACCGTCCATAGGTCAATATGAACCGGAATGTATTCAATATAGTATTCCTTGGGATTCGGAAACTTAAAGAGTTTGTACTTACTCTGTAACCAGATAATGCCAAGGCCAATCAAATTGCCCCAGAACAAACCAATTCCGATAAGGTAAGTTGCGTTGTATAAAAACACCTTTCGAATACTCCAATTGGCAGCACCCAGAGCTTTAAGAATACCTATCATTTGAGTGCGTTCCAGTATCAGCACTAACAAGGCTGTTATCATATTAATACCTGCAACGATAATCATTATGCCTATTATCAAAGCAATATTAAAATCAAAAAGACCCACCCATTCAAAGATTCTAAAATATTTATTTTTAATGTTCTGTGTATCCAAATCGGAAAGCGTTTTTCCATAGATATCTTTGGTTTTATCCTCTATAGCGTCAAAATCATCTAAGAAAACCTCAAAATTACCCACTTGATTAGATTCCCATTTATTCATTCGTTGAATGTGCCGGATATCCACTAGCACCAGTACCCCATCTATTTCTTCAAAACCACTATCATAAACACCAGTAATTTTGAATTTTCTTTGATTTGGTAGTTTATCTGAATCATCTTTAAAAAAAACAGCATAAAAAGTATCCCCTGTTTTTAGTTGCAGGCGATTCGCCATTATTCTTGACATGAGCACCTCATCATTCAATTCCCCATCATATTTTGGCAATTTACCCTCTACCAAATATTCTTCTAAAACTTTCCAATTGAAATCTTTTCCGACTCCTTTGGCAATCATCCCTTCAAAGGTATTCTCAGTGCGAATTACGCCAGCCTTCTTAGCAACGGCTTGCACGTGAGCTACTTCATCAACGATATTAAATTCAGGATAAAAGTCTTGTTGGGTGGAAACTGGAACAACTGATACATCAGAGTTGTTATTATCGTAATTATAAATTTGAATATGCCCGTTAAAAGCTGTTACTTTTTCACGGATTTTCACCTTCAGGCCAGTACCAGTTGCGATTGCAATAAGCATCATAAGAATACCAAGGGCGATAGCCGCAATGGCTATTTTTATTATTGGCGCGGAAATGCTAATTTTATCGGCACCACCGCGAATCAACCGCTTGGCAATAAAGTATTCTAAATTCAATCTATGGCATTTTTTTCCGGTTATAAAAGTACAGTTTTCATTTGGTTTTTAGCCCTATCAACTTGCGGAAGCCCTCAAAAACTGGAAAAGACAAATAGTGAAATTGCTGAAGCCAAAGAAAAGTTAGACCTTCTAAAACCTATTAGCATAGGTGCAAATCAAACTGAGAAATATCTTCCTATGCTAAAAGGCAAATCGGTAGGTATTGTGGCAAATCAAACTACGGTCATTTTTAAAGGTAATCAATACACCCATCTGGTAGACTCACTGCTTGCTTTAGATGTAAACATTAAAAAAGTGTTTGCACCTGAGCATGGTTTTAGAGGTCAAGCTGATGCAGGAGAAAAAGTAAATGACGGGGTTGATGTCAAAACTGGTCTGCCCTTAATTTCCCTTCACGGGAAAAATAGAAAACCCTCTTCTGAACACTTAAAAGAGCTTGATGTTGTTCTATTTGACATCCAAGATGTGGGGGTTCGGTTCTATACCTTTATCGCAACCCTTCAATTGGTAATGGAGGCCTGTGCTGAAAATAATATTCCCGTTATCGTTTTAGACCGCCCTAACCCTAATGCGCATTATGTTGATGGGCCCACCATGGAAGCTGAACACACTGGGTTCTTGGGTATGACAGAAATTCCTTTAGTTTATGGAATGACCATAGGTGAATACGCTAAAATGATTAACGAAGAAGGTATGCTGGCCGATGGTTTAAAAACAAACCTTATCATCATTCCACTTCAAAACTGGACCCATACTACTCCATATCACCTTCTAATCCGTCCTTCGCCCAATCTACCGAATGACCAAGCCATTAATTTGTACCCGAGTCTTGGCCTTTTTGAAGGCACGAACGCTAATGCTGGCAGAGGCACGGAATTTCAATTCCAGCGTTATGGTGCTTCTTTTTTAGATGATACCCAGTACAGTTTTTCCTATACTCCACAGCCTAATTTTGGTTCAAAAAATCCAAAGGAAAAAGGAAAATTATGCTACGGAAAAGACTTATCTGAAATTACCAAAATGAGCGAAGTTTCATTGCAATGGCTGATAGATGCTTATAAAAATTCGACTGATAAATCAATGTTCTTTAATACTGACGGATTTACAAAGCATGCCGGTACTGAAAAATTACAAAAACAAATAGAGGCGGGACTCTCAGAAAAAGAAATCAAGGCCTCTTGGCAAAAAGATTTGGAAAATTTTAAAGTGGTGCGTCAGAAGTATTTACTATACAATTAATTTGCAATTTCTTCGTGCCCAGTCGGCTTCCGATATTTATGAAAAGGTTGTTTTAAAAGCACCTTGATTTTACCATTTTCTTCTTCATTGAAGAAAGTATCTACTCCATAAACAATACTGTCACGATCAAATGACAGATAAGTGCCGAACAATCTATCCCAAAAAGAGAATATATTACCATAATTGGAATCAGTGTAGGGTAATTTATAATGATGATGCACTTTATGCATATCGGGAGAAACTATAAAGTAGCTCAAAGCCTTATCAAGTTTTCTAGGCAATTGAATATTTGCATGATTGAATTGTGACAACACTACAGATAAACTTTGATATAGCATAATTATACCAATTGGAGCGCCAACGATAAAAACTCCCAGCAGAGTAAACAAATAGCGAATCACACTTTCTAATGGATGATGTCTATTTGCAGTGGTTGTGTCTACCTTGTGGTCTGTGTGATGTACCAAATGTATCATCCATAAGGGTTTAACTTTGTGTTCTACCAAATGAGCGGTGTAAGCGCCAATTAAATCCAATAGCATTAAACCCAATATAACATATAGCCAAAGCGGCATCTGAGGCAGCCAATTGATGATACCAAAATCATTTGCTATGGTCCAATCTGAAGTTTTTAGAAGCAGATAGGCCAACGGGAAATTAATTACAATTGTAGTTAATGTAAAAAAGAAGTTCGGCAGCGCATGTTTCCACTTTTTGTATTCGAATTTAAAAAGCGGTAAAATACCTTCCAACAACCAAAAAAATGTGATTCCACCAACCAAAATCAAAGACCTGTGCAAAGCGGGAATAGATTCAAAGTAATTAATTATTTCTTCCATAGTGTCTAAATATACAAAAGTATAATGTCAGTTTTATTTCTTGGTTATTGCAGTAAGCTATTTCAAAACAAGCTTTTTCTTCATTTCTTCAACAATGTTAAATGCCGCTGGGCAGATTGCAACATTCTTTAGAGTCAGGTTACTGATTTGCTGGAATTTCTTCCGATTCGTATGTGGAAACTCTCGGCAAGCTTTAGGTCTTACATCATAAATTGAGCAGTAATTATCAGCATCTAAAAAAGTGCATGGCACTTGTTGAAGTATATAATCATTGTCCTCATCAACACGGAGATATTCCGCAATAAACTTTTGAGGCTTTAACCTTAGGTGCTTGGCAATTCGTTCCACATCAGCATTTGTGAATAATGGGCCTGTTGTTTTACAGCAATTTGCACATGTTAAACAATCTGTTCTTTCGAATTCAGATTGATGTAATTCCTGCATCATGTAATCTAGGTTCCTAGGTGGCTTTTTGCGAAGTTTTGCAAAGTATTTTTTGTTTTCGGTATGCTTTTCTTTCGCTTTCGCGGGAAGTACTTTTAGTATTTCTTCCATCATTATTCCTTCAAAAGACTTAATGCGGTTTCATACAAATCTCTACTCCAGCTTTCAGAAACTGCTGAAACAGCCTTAGCCAAAACAGCTTGTTTTCCTATAATTTTTTTTCCCAATTCAGAGTTGTAAAATGTATTCAACTCTTCTTTTTGTACAGCAGTCATTTGAGAGCGATCTGCCGTTAATTGCTTTCCTGTAGGACTTTGGTAAAAAGCGGTCATTTTTTGTATTTCTAATCGTTCAAAATTTTGTTGATAGATGGGTATTAAACCCTTCTGTATTTCAGCAATAGCCTTTTCTTTATTGCCCTCTAGATACTCCCAACCATTAGCAGTACTTTCCGATTTCGGATACTGCTTGTTTAGCATTTTAAGCAGTTCGTCATAAGCAAATTCGTATTGCGTCAAAGTGCCATTACTTTCCAAATAGTTGGCAACTTCCGAAGAAAAATCTGCCTCTTGAGCATTCCCATTCCAAGAAATCATCAAAAACAGACAAAAAAATAATTTTATAACTCTCATCATATATTTTCTAAAGGCAAAAATTACCACATTTGCACAAAATACAAATTATATTGCCATGGATGTTTTTGGGGATGCTGTTTTTGACTACCAACAAGGTGCTTATACTGAAGACATTCTTACCTACTCTTCGTTAGATGAGGAAGATGTAATTCCCATACCTTATCTTTTTAGAGATTTTAAAACCATGCCTGATTTAGAGCAAAAGGCCTTACAGCTATGTAAAGGAAATGTTCTAGACATAGGTTGTGGGGCAGGAAGCCACAGCCTCTACCTTCAGAAAAAGAAGTTTAAAGTAACCGCACTTGACTCTTCAAAAGGTGCTATCGAAACCTGTCTATTACGAGGAATCGAAAATTGCGTTCATTCTGATATTATGGATTTTGATAAGAATCAATTCGATACCCTCCTCTTATTGATGAATGGAATAGGTTTGGCTGGCGAGCTCAAAAACCTTAGCGGATTTCTATCCCATTTAAAAAAACTGCTCAAACCGAAGGGGCAAATTTTATTAGATTCTAGCGACATCATATACATGTTTGATGAAGATGAAGATGGTGGCCGGTGGCTTCCGGCTAGCGACAAATACTATGGAGAAGTAAGCTTTACCATGAGCTATAAAGGTAACAAAAGCAAGCCCTTTCCTTGGTTGTACCTAGATCAAAACACCCTGCAACGAGCAGCAAATGCCAATCTCTTTAATTGCAAAATCGTAAGTTTGGGCGAACATTTCGACTATTTAGCCAGATTAACACTTTAAAAATAATAGAAGATATTTTTTTTGCGTTATTTTAGATAAAAACTATGAAGATGAAATATTTACGTATTTGGTCTATCTTTCTTTGTTTGGGTTTTGTTTTAGCATGTACCAAGAAGTCTGACGATGCTCCTGAGAGTAAACCCGAAGAAGAAACGACTACTCCAGTTGATAAATCCGCTAACCTTTTGGGTACTGGCGATTCGGCAAACGATATTCTTTCAAACGACAAATTCTCTAAACTTAAGGTAGAGATTGCCTATGTTACTGGTTTTAGGCCTACCCAAGAGGCGATGGATGAATTTGTTTCTTATTTGAAAACATACACCTTCAAAGAGAATATTGAGATGGTGTTCAATGAATTACCTTCACCCGATAAAGAAGAACTTACTATTCAGGAAATAGCTGATCTTGAAACTGAGAATAGGACGGCTTATAATGACGGAGAAACCTTGGGTATTTATATTTATTTTTCAGATGCCCCATCTGATGGAGATGATGAGGATGAAGGATTAGTTACTTTAGGTGCGGTATACCGAAATACATCAATGGTAATTTACGAAGTGACGGTCAGGCGACTAGCTGCGCGCAGTATTATAATCACAGATGCTGATGTAGAAACGGCAACCATTAACCATGAATTTGGGCATTTATTTGGTTTGGTAAATTTAGGTACCACACCGGTAAATGACCATGAAGACGACGAATCAGATAACCATTGTGATATTCCTGGATGTTTAATGCGAGCCGAACTTCAATTCGGACCTCAAGGAAAATCTTCTAGTATTTCCGCTAAAACTGAGCTCAAATCAAGTTGTTCTCTAAGTGGTAATAGTGTTATGACTATGTTAGAAAAAAGTACCTCAAAGGGAAGTGTGAATGCAGTTCCACTAGATGCTGAATGTATTCTTGATTTGAAGTCTAACGGAGGAAGATAGTTTCTTGACTTCAAAATGGAATCAAAAATAAATCTCGAAGAGCGTAAACCTATTTGGATTGCGCTTTCTGATTTTTATATCGACAATGAACTTCAAGACTATGACTTTAAACATATCGCTTCCAAGATTAGGCAAAGTCCATATACTTTTGAAGAGGTAAAACGAATTAATAATGAGGAAGTTTTTCCTATATTATTTTGGAATTTATTAAGTGTAGCAGGGGTTTGGACTGGCTTTCAAGAAGACTGGTTGGTTGCTGAAATTATTAAGAAGCTTCAAAAACGAACTATTTTTGGCTCATTTGTCAATCGAATGAAATACTTGTGGCTAAAGTCGATGTTCACGGAGTATTGGGAAAAGCTCGAGGCTGAACATAAAAAACACTAAATCCATAAAGGGAATATTGAAATAGATGCTCTCTTTAAAAATAATAGTTAGGTATAATTTTTGAGCAGTTTTAGTCAAAATATTTGAAGATGAAGCATTTGCGAATTTGGTCTGTCTTACTTTGTTTGAGTCTTGTTTTTGCATGCATGAAATCAGACGATACTCCTTCAGAACAGGCGATTAAATCGGCAAACCTTTTAGCAATTGGTCAATCCGCCAATGATATTCTTTCAAACGACACCTTTACAAAGCTAAAAATAGAAATTGCATATGTTACTGGTTTTAGACCTACGCGGGCAGCAATTATTGTTCTTGAAAACTATTTAAAAATATACACCTTCAAAGAGGATATTGAAATAGTGTTTAAAGAACTTCCCTCTCCTGGCAAAGAAACCCTAACTCTTGAAGAAATAGCTGATCTTGAAACTGAGAACAGATCCGTCTACAATGATGGAGAAACCCTAGGAATATACATTTATTTCACCGATGCGCCTTCTGCTTCTGACGATGGAGGAGCAACCCTTGGTGCGGTTTATCGAAATACAACTATGGTGGTATATCAGCCAACCGTTAGAAGAATAGCTGTTCGTAACCTTATTCGAGAATCTGTCGTTGAAACTGCAACAATCAAACATGAATTTGGACATTTATTAGGATTGGTAGATTTAGGCTCACCACCGGTAAATGCACATGAAGATGCCGAGTCGGAAAATCATTGCAACATACCCGGATGTTTGATGGGTGCTGAACTGCAATTTAGCCGCATTGGAAAATCTTCAAATTTTGTTGAACAAAAAGATGAACCCAAGTCAGGTTGCTCCTTCA
The DNA here is from genome assembly GCA_947500435.1 of uncultured Flavobacteriaceae bacterium. Lineage (GTDB taxonomy): Bacteria > Bacteroidota > Bacteroidia > Flavobacteriales > Flavobacteriaceae > Maribacter_C. The sequence continues at coordinate 171,062 of CANMRV010000004.1, read as the reverse complement.
GTGAAAAGAGCTTGCTGAAGATATTAAAAAGCAGTACTTCAAAGTCCCTTAATAATACAACTACATTAGATGACGAATGCATTCTAGATTTGAAGTCTAACGGAGGGCGGTAATTGCGTTCACCATAACAGCCGTTTATTTCTAAGGGATATTCAAATACTTATGGGTCTGCAAAGAAACCTTCCATTTCGGGTTTTGCATAACATAGTCCACAATTAAGGGAACTACTTTTTCAGAGACACTCCACTCAGGCTGCAAATACAGAATACAATCTTTGTTTGTTTTAGCAGCTTGTTCTTCTGCAAAAATCAAATCGTGTTTGTTGTAAACAATGACCTTCAACTCATGAGCTTCATCGTAAATCTTTCCAAATGGGAGTTTGTTTTTTTTGGGGGAAAGACAAATCCAATCCCAATCGCCGGTTAATTTGTAGGCTCCAGAAGTTTCGATGTGGGTCTGCAGGTTTTTGGCTTTAAGAGCTTCCGTTAAAGGCCCCATATCCCAAGTCAAGGGCTCTCCTCCTGTAACCACTATGGTATCGGAATATTTTGCAGCATTCTCAACTATATGCTCTATGGATGTTGGAGGGTGCAATTCGGCATTCCAACTTTCCTTTACATCACACCAGTGACAGCCCACATCACAACCGCCAACACGAATAAAATAAGCGGCGGTTCCTTTATGGAAGCCTTCTCCTTGAATTGTATAGAATTCCTCCATTAACGGAAGCATCAATCCCTTGTCTACCAATGCTAAAACATCGTCTTTAACCATCCTGCAAAGATAGAAAAACACGATTGTAATATTTGAAATGATTGTATGTATATTTCCTAAAGAGAAACACTATTATTTTTACAACCAACAACCCTATATACCTTTCCATTGCTCTTGGTAAAAATGAATAATTCACCTGAACTATCCTTTCCAAATCTAAGATCAACGCGCTGCTCATCCTCCATTTCGCTTAAGCTGGTCAATCTTCCATTTACTTCCAGACCTATTTTATAAATCTGAGCCTGTTTTCCTTCCCGAATCTCTGATAGTTCTGAATAGAAAAGTGTCCCTCTGGGAATGTCACCAAAAATGTATTTATTTTTTAGAAGCGGAATTTCGGTGCCATTGTAAGCAAAGCCACCAGAAACCGCATTGCCTTCATCATGGTCGAATTGTATCACAGGATACGTGTATTCCGAATCATCCTCAGGTAAGGGATATACTATTTCAGTATTCGCATTTACGTCAAACAAGAAAGTGCCTTCGCGATTGGGCCAGCCATAGTTCGATCCCTTTTTTAAGAGGTTGACTTCTTCAAGGCTATGCTGCCCAATATTGGTTACAAAAATGTTACCAGAACCCGCTTCATCCCATGAAATACGATGTGGATTTCTAAAACCATAACTCCAAATTTCCCCAAGTTTGCCAGGCTCATTAACAAAGGGATTATCCGTAGGAATACCATATTTACCATTTCGGCTATCACTACCGGAAGGGTCTATTCGAATAACGCTTCCCCAAACACTCCCCGGATTGTCACAGAGGAACGGATAGCCTCTCAGAGCGGAAACTCCATCTCCAATTCCTAAATACAAAAGACCGTACTCAGGTCCACCTTTCTTTGCCAAAGGATTAAAAGTTAGTTCTTGAAAACCATGGGCCGCGGTCACCATATCTACACGTAAGACTTCCCGTTTCTTTCCTGAAAACTTCAAATCTAAGGGATTCTTCATCTTCCATTCTGTCAATACCCATTGTAGTTTTGAGGGAATACTGTCGTGAAGTTCAAAATCCGCTGTCGCAATTCTTGATGGCTCTGTATGGGTAGTATACAGAAGTCCGTTTATTTCGAATTCAGGATGAAAATCAAAACTTCCCAAGCCCGTACCCCAGCCCGGATTATCCATAAAATTCTCGATTTCAACCTTTAGGTCCAGAAAAGTGCGCACTTTTGAACCCACTACTTCGTGTAACTTTCCTCTTAGGTCAGCAATAAAAAGACGCTCGCCTTGTTCGGTTTTAAGGGCTGCAAGTTTATTGATACGCGCTTTAGGAGCTGTTTCAGAACTAGACGGAACAGTTAACAATTCTTCGATGACTAGAGTCAAATGTGAATCAGGAATTTTTTCAGGTATCGGATCTAGAATTCCACCAGGTCTCTTGTTTACATTTCTCTTTTCGGCTTCAGAAAATTTATGTATAAAACCCAACAGGTCCTCCAAATCTTCCCCTTGTATGACTTCAAATGATGGCATGTAGGACTTGTATTTTGAATACAGTTCCACCGCCCTTTCATCTCCACTTTCAATACTTTTTTTTGGGTTTTTAATAAAATCAATTAGCCACTCTTTGGACACCTGTGATGTGACACCGGCCAAATTCGGACCAATCACATTTTCGTTAAAATTATGACAGCTGGCACAGTGTTGGTTAAATAAAACCATTCCGCGTTGAATTGTAAGCTCAGAAGTATCATAGCTGTCTGCTTTGGAATTGTTCCGCTCTTGGTTTTTTCTGTCTTTGGGATTGCAATTCGAAAGGAATATGATTAGGAATGCATAAAATACAACGGTACTGTTCTTTTTAACTATTGCCCATCTTAAATAACCGAAATGGTCAAGTATACCCGTTTTGCGCATAGAACAAAGTTCATATTAGTATTGTTCTAAAAATAGTCTTTTTTTATTGAGTTTTCGGTCTTAGGCGGATAGATGTTAGTCTTTTAAATTTCTCTTCCAGTCCTCAAACTCCAATCGATTTTTTTCATCCGTGAGCGGATACAGCCCAATAATCTTTTGCCCATTTTGAACCTTCTCCATTACAAATTCTTCATACAATGTCATCTGCAAACATTGATCAGCAACTTCATCAGCTATTTTAGAAGGAATAACCATAACCCCATCATCATCGCCAAGAAGAATATCCCCAGGAAAAATGGCAACATCGCCACACCCAATAGGGTCATTTATGGCAATGGCTTGATGCAAAGTCAAATTGGTAGGTGCAGAAGGTCTGTTGTGATAGGATGGAAAATCTAAATCCGCAATCTCAGCCGAATCGCGAAAGCCACCATCGGTAACGATTCCAGCTACTCCCCTAACCATCAATCTAGTTGCTAAAATAGAACCAGCTGAAGCCGCTCTTGCATCTTTTCTGCTATCGATGACCAAGACTGCTCCTTCGGGACATTCCTCAACGGCAACTCTTTGCAGATGTTTAGGGTCTCTAAAAACAGTAAGAGGATTCAAATCCTCACGAGCGGGAATATAGCGTAAAGTATAGGCTTCACCGACCATAGTTGGTTTGCCTAATTTGAGGGGCTTCACGTTTTGAATAAACTGATTTTTTAGTCCCTTTTTAAATAGGCAAGTCGCTACGGTAGCTGTGCTAATTTGTTCAAGTTTTTGCCTAGTGTCTTTTGATAGTTTGGCCATGTCATTATTGTTGGATTCTTTCTTAGGCTTTTTCCCAAGCTTCCCTTAAAAAAGTCAGGTCCTTTTTCATTTGTGCAAAAACGTCCTTTTTATCAATAGTGATTTTGGAATCACCATGTTCTGCACCTCCCAAATCATATTCCAAGTGAAGCGATGCTGGAACGTTAATTTTATACTTTTTAAGCAATTTAAAGTAGGAATCGAAATCGACCATCCCTTCTCCCAACGGGACGTTTATCGGTTGCCATTTTCCATCTTTTTGACCCCATTTAAAATCTTTGATATCGATACTGTTGATATGGGATTGAACAAGGCGAAGACCAAGTTGCCAACTACCACCTCCTTCAGCTATAGCATGTCGTATATCATATTGACAGCCCATGTGCAGGGAAGATGTGTTCTTTAAAATTTGTGGAATATCCCATATTGGGGCACCGACATGATTTCCAAAATGATTTTGATATCCACCGTACAATCCTAGTTTTTTATTCAATACCTCTAAAGCTGCTAATTTTTGTGCATGGATTTCAATACTTTCCGGAATCGTTTTTTCTTCAGGATAGGTCAACCAACCCGTACGGTAATGTGTTAATCCTAATGAGCTTGCTGTTTCAAGAACCTGTTTACTTTGAGGATTGTTTGCACTGATAATATTGGTCGTCATCATGGTAGTTTGCAAACCGAACTTCTTCATTGCCTCCACTGCTTTAGGTAAATCCTCAACAGCGCGTTCCGGCAAGACATGACCTTTGGGCCTGACTGTTAAATCAAGGCCATCAAACCCAATTTCTGCCGCAGCTTCCGACATCGCATTATAATCGAGGAATTGTAAATGTTTAGAAAACAAATTTACCTGAATGTCATCTTTAGGATGCCACAGTGGATTAAACAGAGAATTATCAAACCCCATTAGTGGAATACTACCTAAAGCTGCAGCCGATAACTTTGCAAAGTCTCTTCTTGACATGCCTTTTTTGTCCTTTTTCATAATCAAGTATAGTTTTATGTTTTATCGGGAGAATTTATGTTAAAAACTTGTGTGTCTTACAAATATATGTATTTTTGGTAAACCAAACTGGTTAACCAGTTTTGCTTTTATCTTAAACGAAGAATATATCTCCTAAAAATGAAGAATTCATTAACTGTTATCGCTGTACTTTTTTTACTTCTGGCTTGTAGTGAAAAATCAAGTTTGAATGCTAACAATATTATGGTAAATAATCCTGATGAGCTCACTAGAGCCATAGATAGTGCTAAAGCGGGAGACAATATTGTTTTAGCAAATGGAGTATGGAAAGATGTTCAAATAAAATTTAGGGGAAAAGGAACAAAAGATAAGCCAATCACTATACAAGCAGAAACACCTGGTAAAGTAACCATTGAAGGCGAATCATACTTAAAATTTGGAGGCGAATATTTAGTGGTAGAGGGTTTACATTTTAAAAACGGATTTTCACCATCTAATGCCATCATAGATTTTAAAATAAGTCAAAAAGACGCCCCTGATATAATTTCAAATAATTGTAAAGTCACCAATTGTGTCATAGAAGATTTTAATAAGCCCAAGAGAGATAATAGCGATTTATGGGTGCAGTTTTGGGGCAGGCATAATGAGTTGAGCAATTCTTACATCGCAGGAAAAACCAATAGAGGTCCAACCGTAAGAGTTAGTATTGCAGGCATAGAAAGCATCAACAACTACCATCAAATTGTAAACAATCATTTTGGACCAAGACCGGTAAAAGGGGGCCCAAGTGGAGAAACTATTCAATTAGGAGATAGTTATACATCGATGTCGCCAAGTCATACCATGGTTGCCAATAATTTGTTTGAAGAATGTAACGGAGAGGTCGAAGTAATTTCGAGTAAAACCAATTTTAATGTATTTAAAAACAACGTGTTTTATAAAAGTGAAGGCTCTTTGGTAACACGACATGGTAATTACGTTACCGTTGATGGAAATTATTTTATAGGAGACGGTGAGAACGAAAACTTTGGGGGAATTAGAATCATTAACACCGGGCATTGGGTAGTCAACAACTATTTCTATGGACTAAAAGGGAAAAGTTTTAGAAGTCCGTTGGCCGTGATGAATGGTATTCCTAAGTCACCATTAAACCGTTACAATCAAGTAACAGATGTTGTGGTTGCCTATAATACTTATGTTAACTGCGCTTCGCCTTGGCAGTTTGGTGTAGGGCAAAACCTAGCGCAATCTGATGTATTACCAAAATCTGAAATCCGTTCCGCAAGGGCTATCAGAACGACTGTTGCCAATAATATCGTGTACAATGAAAAAGGTCTTGAGGCTATCGTTGTCGAAAATGACAAAGCGGATGGTGTAACTTTCAAAAATAACATCATCAATAATCAAGGTGTAGCCTTTAAGGACTTTAATGGAGGTATTACTGAAGCTGCTTTAGATTTGAAAAAGTTGACAGAAAACATTTTTATTCCGACAGGAATTCCTAATGATTTTGAAGCTTTTGATGGTTTCGATTTTAATACCATTGAAACAGATTTATTGGGTGTTTCTAGAAAAGATGACAAGAGTATTGGAGCAATAACAGGCAAAAATGTTTCTAACCCCAATATTTTAGACAAATCGAAGTATGGTACTAGTTGGTATTCCAATGTAGTTGAGACTAAAGACGCAATAACGCATACCGTAACCAAAGCAGAAGATTTACAAGCAACAGTAAATGCAGCAAATACTGGTGATATTATTGCTTTATCTGAAGGTACGTATACTTTAAATGAATCTATTGCAATTCATAAATCGATTACGATTCAATCTGAAGGAAAAGCAGAGCTCGTTTATGCCGGAGCAGTTAACACGCCATTATTTTCATTACAACCCTATGGAAAACTAACCGTAAATAATATCATCTTAAAAGGAAACAATGCAAACTATGCGTTCGCAAGTTTAAAAGAAAACATGTCGAATCATTTCGGCTTGACCGTTTCGGGTTCTGAAATAAGCGATTTCAACTATGTGTTAAAAGCATACAAAGAATCGTTTGCTGAGCGTATTACTTTTGAAAACACTTCAATTTCTAATTGCGAAAACGGCATAGAACTATCCGAAGAAACGAACGATAAGGGCGATTATAACACGGAATATTTAACCATAAACAATTGCAACTTTAATAAGGTGAAACAAAATGTTATTGATTATTACAGAGGTGGATATGATGAGTCCACCATTGGAGGAAACCTTTTAGTAAGCAACAGCACATTTACGAATTGTGGCGCCAAAGAAAAGAACAAAAGATTACTAAACCATAATGGAATTGTGAATGTAAATATTACAAAAAACACTTTTGAAAACAATGCTGTACAATTTGTCTCTATTTTATGGGGAGCTAAAAATAATGTGGAATCTGAAAATAACTTAACTAATTCAGGGATACTAAAAACTGAAGAAAACTTAGTGATGAAATTGATGTATTAGGAGTACTAATAGTAAATCCATTAAAAATGAAAAAAGTATTAGTTGCGATAGTTACACTTTTAGTAATAGCTGCTTGTAAAAACAATACTAAAGCTACTGTTAAAAGTGAAAATAAAAGCAAAACTGAAATAAAACATCCAAGTGATGTTATTCCCTTTATGGATGAATTTAAAATCCTCTGTGGAGATGGTACACGAACAGATTCCCTAGTCAACTTTTCAAAAGAAGATTTCTTTTATGTTGAAAATGATGGAGAAACCGATTGGGTCGTTTATAAAACCCCAAATTCGGGTATAACCTCAAGAACCTCCAGCAACACTAGAACGGAGCTAGGACAAAAAGCACATTGGATTCCGGAAACGGGAGGGAAACTTACCGGCACCTTAAAAGTGATGCATGTGTCAACTACCGGAGATGCAACTGCATCCTCTTCCTACTCTGCGGTTATTGGCCAGATTCATAGTGATGAGGGGCATGAGAATGAACCTTTAAAAATCTTCTATAAAAAATTTCCAGGGCAAGAAAAAGGATCAGTCTTTTGGAATTATGAAATCAATACGGCAGGTAGTAATGATGGTCGATGGGATTATTCTACCGCAGTTTGGGGTTATGATTTTTCAGATGTAGGTGATAGTGCAACCGAATATCCGGCAGAACCGCAAGATGGTATTTCCTTAGGCGAGGAATTCAGTTATGAAGTAAATGTATTTGAAGGTATTATGTACCTCACCTTTAAAAGTGAAGGTCATGAAACTAAAAAATTCACAAAGAGTTTATTGAGGTCCGATTTTGCTACAAGAGCCGATGTTCCTGAACAAATTTTATCTACCTATTACAAGAGAGGTCGTGACGGAGTAGAACGTGATACCGCCTATGCAGGTGAAATACAATATTTCAAACAAGGCTGTTACAATCAGGCCAACGGAAAATCTACGAAGTCAGACACTTTTGATGGTGACATTGTAAAACAATATGCTAACGGGAGTTATGCCGAAGTGTGGTTTAAAGATGCAACCGTTGGTATAGGTACAAAGCCTAACTAGTATTTCTAATCATTAATTAGTGAGGAACATGAAAACCACAATTATTAAATCCACAGTACTCTTTAGCTTTCTGTTGATGATTGGAAGTTGCAAAGAGAACACAAAGCAAGTACAAAAAGAAACGGTACAAACGACCAAATACCCAAGTGAGGTTATTCCGTTTTTTGACCACTGGAAATTGATTTTAGGGGATGGTTCCAATGCTGGTTTTGCAAATAATTTTGAAAACAAAGACTTCTTTTACACTACAAATGACGGCAATATCGATTGGGTAGTTTTTAAAGCTCCAAATGGTGGAGACACCCACGGAACCTCAAATAATACAAGAACTGAATTAGCGCAGGCAAAAAAATGGTATCCAAAAACTGCTAATGATAAATTGAACGCTACCCTTAAGGTGATGAATGTTTCTGCTACTGGTGATGCCCGTGTAGCATCCACTTACTCGGTAGTGGTAGGTCAAATTCATAGCGCAGATGGGCATGAAAACGAACCCCTTAAAATATTTTACAAGAAATTTCCGGGGCATACTAAAGGTTCTGTTTTTTGGCATTATGAAATTAATACAAAAGGGGATGACAATTCTGGACGATGGGATTACTCAACTGCGGTTTGGGGACATGACTTTTCCGTGGTTGGTGCTGATGCGAATACGTATCCCGAAGAGCACAAAGAGGGTATTGAATTGGGAGAAGAATTTAGTTATCAAATCGAGGTTAAGAATGGAATTATGAACTTGACATTCTCAAGTGAAGGTCATGAGACCAAAACGTTTACAAAGAATTTAATCGAATCAGAATACAAGACAAAAGCGGCAATCCCAGAGCAAACACAAAAATTATTCGTGCCTATTGGTCAAGACGGCGTAGAGCGTGCAGCGGCCTATGCTGGTGAAGGTTGTTTTTTCAAATTAGGTTCTTATAATCAAACTAATGGTAAATCCCCCGAGATAAATAAGAACTGGTGTTCGGGAGCAGAAACGCATGGCGGAGACATTCAAAAACAATACGCAGACGGAAACTATGCTGAAGTATGGTTTAAAACTGGAAGTATATCAATAAGCGATACTGCGGTATCTAATGAAGGCTATTTCACTAAGAATGATTAACTATTAATCTAAGAATAACATGAACAGCAATACTAAATTAACAGGCAAAAATGTTTTAATTACTGCTGGAGCACAAGGTATAGGAGAGGCAATAACAAAACACTTTATAGATAGCGGAGCTAATGTTGCTATTCACTATTTTTCTAGTGCCGAAACTGCAGATGAATTGGTTGAATACGCAATTAGCAAGGGACAAAAAGCCGTGGCTATTAGCGGTGACCTAACAAAAGAAGCTGATGCAAATGCAATGGTAGAAAAGACAATTGAAGCGTTTGGCGGCTTAGATATATTGATTAACAATGCGGGGTCACTTGTAGCTCGTAGATTACTAAGTGAACTAGATACTGATTTCTGGCATAAGGTAATGGACATCAATCTTACGTCTATGCTATTTGTAACGCGAGCCGCAACGCCATATTTGGCTAAAAATGAGAGTAGTAGTATTATCAATTTAGCATCACTCGCTGGTCGTAAAGGGGGGCATGCAGGTTCTCTGGCCTACTCTACAAGTAAAGGGGCTATACTTACGTTTACCCGAGCGCTCTCATCAGAATTAGGGCCGAAAGGCATACGAGTTAACGCTGTTGCTCCAGGACTCATACTGGGTACGGCGTTTCACAACACGCATACGACAAAAGAATCTGCGGATAAAACAACAGCTGGCATCCCTATTCAACGGGCAGGTAATGCAGCAGACGTGGCACGAGCAGTTTTATATCTAGCATCCGAATATGACGGTTTTATTACTGGGGCTACACTAGACATTAATGGAGGTGTCTACAATATGTAGGCACTATTACTTGGATGAACGCAAAACAATTCACACACCTTTTGAAGACATGAAAAATAGTATTAAGGGCTTGATTTGGTTTACCTGCTTCGTATTGGGCACTTTTGCTTCCATGCTTCAAGCTCAAGAACACCCTAGTTTAATTTTAACAAAATCAGGCGTTGAGAAAATCAGAGCCGATTTGGGCAATGTGCCCCTATTTGATACGTCCTTGGCGGAATTAAAGAAAGAAGTTGATGCTGAAATAGCAGAAGGTATTGATACGCCAATTCCAAAAGACTATTCAGGCGGATATACCCATACACGGCACAAGAAAAATTGGTTTGTACTTCAAAAAGCTGGCGTTTTATACCAAATTCTTAATGATGAAAAATATGCTGTATTCGTTCGCGATATGTTGTTTCAATATGAAGCAATGTACAAGGACTTACCACTTCACCCTAAGACGCGATCTTATGCCAGAGGTAAGCTCTTTTGGCAATGTTTAAATGATTCAAATTGGTTGGTTTATGTAAGCCAAGCTTATGATTGCATTTATGACTTTCTTTCTAAAAAAGAACGCAAAAAATTGGAGGCAAATTTATTTAGACCATTTGCAGATCATATTTCTGTGGACAGTCCACAATTTTACCAAAGAGTCCACAACCATAGTACGTGGGGCAATGCAGCCGTTGGTATGATTGGTTTGGTAATGAACGATCAAGAATTGATTGATCGCGCTTTATATGGAATTAAAGGAGTGGATTTAGATAAAAAGGCTAAAGATGATGATGGTGGGTTTTTAAATAAAGACGGAAAAGCAGGTTTTTTAGCAAATATAGAAGAGCCTTTTTCACCAGATGGGTATTATAATGAAGGACCATATTACCAGCGTTATGCGATGTATCCTTTTTTAGTTTTCGCTACAGGATTACACAACGTAAAGCCTGAGTTAAAGATTTTTGAATACAAAGAAGGAGTTCTTTTAAAATCGATTAACGCACTTTTAAATCTAACAGACGCAGATGGAGAGTTTTTTGCCCTTAACGATGGTCAAAAAGGAATGTCATACTATAATAGTGCTTTAGTTACCGCAGTAGATATTTCGTATCACTTTGGAACGCAAGACCCAGGCTTACTGTCTATTGCAACAAAGCAAAACAAAGTATTGTTAGATGATTCTGGCTTGGCTGTTGCACTTGGTGTAAAAAATAAGAAGGCAAAACCATTTGATAAAAAATCAATTAATTTATCCGATGGCCCAGATGGAACACAAGGTGGTGTTGGGGTTTTAAGAAATGAGGATATTGAACTTGTTTTTAAATATGCAGCACAAGGATCAAGTCATGGTCATTATGATAAGTTATCATATTCATTGCATGAAAAAGGGGATGAGTTGCTACAAGATTATGGCCTAGCTCGTTTTGTAAATATTGAACAAAAAGGAGGCGGTAATTACCTAAAGGAAAATAAAACTTGGGCGAAGCAAACCATAGCGCACAATACCTTAGTGCAAGATGAGATTTCTCACTTTGAGGGGAAGTATGAGATTGGTAGCAAACATCATTCTGAATTGTATTTGTTTGATGATTCCAATCCTGACATACAAGTGGTAAGTGCGAAAGAAAAGAATGCTTATCCCGGAACGGAAATGCATCGTACCATGGCCATCATCAAAGAAGAAGGTTTTGAAAAGCCGTTTATGCTTGATATTCTAAAAGTACAATCTGACACAGTACATACGTATGACCTCCCGTTTTATTTTATGGGGCAGGTCATACAAACAAATTTTGAATATGAAGCACCTAATGTGATGGAGCCCTTAGGTAAGAAAAATGGATACCAACATTTATGGAATGAAGGACAAGGAAAGGCAAATGGCGAAACTGCGACCCTGAGCTGGTTGCAGAATAAGCGATTCTATACATTGACATCTACAGCCGCGGCAGATGATGCTTTGAATTTTGTTAGAATTGGCGCTAATGACCCCGATTTTAATTTAAGACGAGATGCGGGCTTAATTATTAGAAGAAAAAACACCCAAAACACTACATTCGTTTCAATAATTGAAACACACGGTAGCTACAGTCCGGTTACAGAATCTGCCGTAAATTCAAAGAGTAATATTGCAAGTGTGCAGCTAGTTCACGATGATGAGAACTATACAGCGATAACTATTGAAGTTATAAATGGAGATGTGAACTTGCTGATTTTGTCCAATTTGGATGCAGCAACTGACAGTAAACATAAATTAAACAGTAACAATAACGAGTACGAATGGGTGGGTCCGTATTATTATGGTTCTATCAAATAAAGACCAATGGAATTTTTGATAATCGGTTGAAGTACAAAAAGCAGTTAATAGCAAGTAATAAAGAGTATAGAATAATTAAAAACATAGAAAAATGAAACGATTTAGTGAAAAATACATCATCGCGAAAGAACTGGAATGGGAAGAACTTGGTGGAGGAGTATCAAGAAAATTCTTAGGTTACGACAACCAAATCATGATGGTGTCAGTAAAATTTGAGAAAGGTGCATTGGGGTCTCCACATCAACATTTTCACACGCAAGCTACCTATTGTGTTTCAGGTAAATTTGAATTTGAAATTGATGGAATAAAAAAAATAGTAGAAGCAGGAGATGGGGTCTATATTGAACCGAATTTATTACATAGTGCAATTTGCTTGGAAGAGGGAATGCTAATTGATACATTTAGCCCAGTAAGAGAAGATTTCTTAAGTGGCGATGGAGTATCTTATTTTGGGGATAAAGAATCTTAAAGAAATATGGAAGGGGAATAAAACGGTTTTCTTCAATTTGCGAAAAGACTAAAATGCTGAACCAACAATTATGGCTACAAACAGTGCATCCCTATTAGGAAAAATCAAAAAAAGCCTGAAGAATTTTGGTCCGGCATTTTTTATAATTGGCTATGTAGTAGGTACGGGAAGTGTTACCTCTATGGTAGTTTCTGGGGCCAATTACGGTCTAAGCCTTTCGTGGGCATTATTGCTTTCTTGCTTTTTCACTTATTTCCTCCTTGTCGCCATAAGTAAATTGACCATAGTCTCTGGAGAAACCCTGATGTATAATTTCAAAAAAGCATTTGGAAAGCCAGTAACCATTTTCATTATTACTGCACTGCTTGTTTCCATAGTTTCTTCATGTATAGGTGTTATGGGCGTAGTTGCGGAAGTGACTATGGAATGGATAACGGTAAAAACATCTATCTCCTTTCTCAATGGGCCAATTGTTTCTATTTTCTTTATTGCCATCTTAATAGGTCTTTTTTGGACGGGTAAGCATGAAAATTTTATTAAGGCAATGAGTATTATGGTTGGCTTTATGGCATTTGCTTTCATAATTACCAGCATAATGGTCGTTAAAGAAGGAGGAACTTCCTTAATTGATTTTTTTCCTGAATTGCCAACGGGGGATAATACAGGACTGGTAATCGCAGGAATTGTAGGAACAACAATGGCTGGGGTATGTCTGGCTTCCCGTAGTATTTTGGTTCAAGAACAAGGCTGGGGATTGAAAGATTTAAAGACGGAGAATAAAGATGCGATGTCATCTATGGTTATGACATTTTTAATAAGTCTTGCCATTATGATCAGCGCAACAGGAACACTCTACTTTCAAGGAGCTCAAGTTGATGATGCTACAGATATGATGCATGCTTTGGGCCCTTGGGCGGGAGATTTTGCTCTTACCTTATTTACCTTGGGGATTATAGGTGCAGGATTATCTTCGATTTTCCCCAACCTCTTACTGTTTCCTTGGTTGATTTCAGATTATTCAGGCACAGAACGAAACATGAAAAAGCCCTTATATAAAGGTATTGTGGTTTTGGTTGCGCTATCAGGTTTGATTGTTCCGTTCTTAGGCGGTAAACCCGTTTGGATATTAATTGCTTCTCAAGCGCTGAGTCCATTTATTATGCCACTGATTACACTCTTTTTATTAATCCTCTTGAATAGAACTAGTATTATGAAGTCTCATAAAATAAATATTGGGATGAATATCGCATTGGGGGCTACTTTTATTTTCAACTGCTATATGTTGTATGTAGCGTTAACTGGGTTTATGAATTTTGTTTAGCACTAAACTGGCGGATAACACAGTAATATCTTTGAATCTATTTTCGATTTAAAAGTTACTTTTTCAATTGCTGCGGAGAAAAAGATTTCATCGCCCTGAACAAAAGGGTATTCTTCTTCGTCACATAAAATGCTTCCTTCCCCAAAGTATATTACGGCTACAAAAAAACTTCCGTTAGCTTTTAGTGAATATTCCCCTTCTAGATCAAGTTCCCTCAGCCCAAAGCAATCGGTATGTGTTTCGTTAAAAATTGATTTTAGGGTAAACGTACTTGAGGAATCAATAGTTTCAGGTTCAATTTTCCATCTTCTTAAGGCTTCATCAAAAGAGCAACAATCATAATGAAAACAAGCAAGCATATTTTCTTCACCAACGCCTTGATGAATCAATTCATCGGTAATTTCAAGTCCCGCAGGTGTAATTTTTTCTACACGCATGGTATAATCAGTAGGCTCCTGAACCTCCATTAAGAAGCAACCACTGCCAATAGCATGTGGTACACCACCATATATCATAAAAGCATCACCTGGCTTTACTTCGATTTTATGTAGGCAATTGAGCATGCCTTCAATGTCTTGGTTCAGAAATAAGGTTTTCCATTGTGCAGGCGTCACACCTTCCTTGAAGCCCATGTAAACAACACTTTTTTTCCCATTTATTTTACGATTATTCAATACATACCATGACTCGGTCTTTCCGAATGCAGAATTGAGCATCGTGCGTGCATACTCCTTATCAGGGTGTACCTGTATGGTCAATCGCTCTTTAGAGTCAAGCATTTTGATCAGTACACCGGTAGTACCAAATTTCTTAGCGAGCTTTTTCCCTAAAAATAGCTCGGCATTTGATGCAACCAATTCTTTGAGGGAATGTGTGCCAGATGGAGTTTGCAGCATTGAAAGCCCTTCATCAACGGGTCGGTTATTTCCTCTGGCTGTAACGGTAGACATAATCCATTCTTCAGGCATACTGCCATCTATTTCTGGAGAATATTTTTTCCACCTATCAATTAATGCCCCACCTTCATAAGTTCGCCAAACACGATTTGGAAGCTGCTTCAATGGGAGATATGCATATTGCTGTAATTCGTCATTCATTTTTCAATTGTTATTCATTAGTCTCTTTCACTTAGATTATTAGAAATCAAAATAAGTTAAAATTCTCAGACATCAATTTTGGAACTGCCAAACCAATAAAACAGAAAGATGAAATTTCGCGCCTTTGTCCTTCTTAAATTTAGAACTTATTAAAGGAATTAGTACTTAAAGCTTGACTTCCCGAATTTTGCGGTAATTCAACGTCTTTTATAAATACTTCCGGAGAAATTAAACAAGAGTATAGCTTGTTTGGCCTCATCTGAAACATCGTTCATCACAGGCGCTAACGTTGATGTCAATGGTGGTCTCGCTTTTTCATAACCTAAAGAATGCTAATTGCGAAACTCACAATTCCTTGAGGGCCTTATTACTAGGTTGATAAAAATACAAATCATAAAATTTTAAATTAATTTTTATTTAACAAACTAATAACATATATTTGGTCAACCAAATTGGTTAACCAGTATGGAAAACCAAAATGGATAACCAATTATTGATAATCTTAAACTGACGAACTTAAATCAAAAACTGCTAATGAAAGTATGAACTAGCCGAAAAAAAAGGACGGGTGCACGCCCATCCTTTTAAAATTAATTACTTCATTTTGAAGGAAAGTAATATTTACATGATACCATTGATATCATATTCTACAAAATTACAATAAACAATTGATTTTTCAGAATACATGTCTTCGGTAAATCACATTTAACTAGTTAGAATCTGTTAAATGTTAAAACTCAAAATAGACTAACATTTTAACTAAAATTTAAATTTATGAAGATTACGTTATTAAAAAGGCTGTTGTTGTTCGGAGCATTTCTTTGTTTCTCAGCGGTATCGGCTCAGACGGTATCCGGAACGGTTGCTGATGCCAGTGGCCCCTTACCCGGTGCAAGTGTTGTGGTTAAAGGAACTACAAACGGTACGCAAACCGATTTCGATGGCAATTTTTCTATTGACAATGTGGATGCTTCCGGTACTTTAGTAATAAGCTATATTGGCTACTCTACACAAGAAGTTGCTGTAAATGGGCAGACAACCCTAAATATTGTCCTAGTAGAAGATGCTAGCCAACTTGATGAAGTAGTAGTTGTGGGTTATGGAACTCAGAAAAAATCTACTATTACAGGGTCTATATCCAAAGTAGTCAATGAAACATTGGATCAGATTGCCGTATCAAGGGTGGACGATGCCCTTATCGGTCAAGTATCTGGTGTTAATATTCAAGCAACCAACGCTGAAGCTGGGGGAGCTCCTACTATTACTATCAGAGGTGTTGGTTCTGTTGCTGCTGATTCGGGGCCTGCACTAGTTGTTGACGGTATCGTTATGAGTTCAGAATTTCTCGGGAACATTGACATGAATGACGTGGAATCTTTTGAAGTATTAAAAGATGCAGCATCTGCAGCTATTTACGGTAGTGAAGGTGCAAATGGTGTTATACTGATTACGACAAAGAGTGGTAAGGCGGGTAAAACAAAATTCAGTTACCAAACGTATACCGGCTACAAACAAGCGCATGGTAGCGATGACTACAAAAAAAATACTGATGAGTGGTTTGCTTTAGAGCAATCAGTCACGGGCACACTTTCTGAAGAGTCACAGTATATTGATCTATTAAGAAATACTACAGGAGTGGACCGTGATTGGCAGGATGTTTTCTTTGATGGAGGGTTTGTTTCAAGTCACTCACTTTCCGCAAGAGGTGGAACGGAGGACACAAAGTTCAGTTCTTCTTTGAGATACCTTCACGATGAAGGGGTGGTAATTACCGATGACTTTAAATTATACACCGGAAACGTCAAGGTAGATTCGAAAATGGGTGATAAATTAAGGTTTGGTATTAGCGTAACCCCTTCTTATACGAAGCAGCGACGATTGCCAACATCAATTCATAATCCTACTCGTCAATCCCCTTGGCTACCTATTTATCACACTGAAGAATCACTTCAGTTTATTAATAGAGCAAACTACCCAGATATTGGTGTGGGCGATTACTTCCGTGAAGACCATTTGGTGAACTTAGATTTAAATGGAGATGGTAGCTCTAGTCGACCTCGTACCTCTGGTGATTCAAATCCCTACGCACAATATGTTGAGCGTGAGCATTATGATATCAATACAAAATTATTTGGATCAACGTATTTAAGCTATGAAATTCTAGATGGTCTTACAGCCAAAACATCTGTTGGTGTAACTATCGATCAAAGAAAGCAAACAAGATGGGATGGAACCAGGCATCACGCATCCGGTGCAAGCCGATCGGCCTATGGTTTACAGAATAGATTCCGCACAAGAATAATTAATGATAATACTTTGAATTATGCCAAAAATTTTGGAGACCATGACCTGAATTTATTAGGTGGTGTAACGATTCAGAAAAGAAGAACTGAAATCAGTCAAATTAATGGTAGTGGATTTACTGATGATCGTCTTAAAAACATGAATGGAGCTGATCCTGCAAATACTATTGTATCGGAAATCAATGCTGACCAAAGAAAACTGGGGTATTTTGCTCGTGTTAATTATGCCTATAAGGATAAGTATTTAGTGAATGCTTCCTTTAGACGTGACGGAAGTTCTGTATTTGGTACGGAAACTAAATGGGGTAATTTCCCCGCGGTATCAGTGGGTTGGAATGTGGCTAAAGAAAATTTCTTGGTAGATAGTGATTTCGTTAGTAACCTAAAGTTTAGAGCTAGTTATGGTTTTACGGGTACTGAAAATTTTAATGTGGGTACTATTGTTGAAAATGCATGGCCTTATCTAGCATTAAGTCAAAATACAAACTATGGCACTGCACAGGGTGTTTCTCCGCTTAATATCGCAAACCCTAGTTTGCAATGGGAATCTTCAAGAGAATTAACTATAGGTTTGGATTACGGATTTGCTAGTAATAGAATATCTGGTTCCATTGATTATTACAAGAGGACCAGTGATCAATTATTGCTTTCTAACCCCGTTTCTTACGTCACTGGGTTTGATCAAGGAATTGTAAATTTAGGGGAAGTTCAAAACAAAGGTTTTGAATTTGAGTTGCGCACCAAGAACATTGTAAATGAGAACTTTAAATGGAATTCTACTTTAATCGCATCTACCAACCAAAACGAATTGTTGGATTTTGCCGACTCTGATAACGCTTTGATAGCTGATACTTATGGCAGAAATTCATTATGGATTAATAGGGTAGGCGAGCCTATCTCATCGTTTTGGGGTTTTGTAGTTGATGAAGAGCTTTTTGATGAAACTTCATTTAGAACGACCTATGTTGATAGACCATGGAACAGAATAAATGGGGAATCTAGAGCGACTATTGTTAAAGATTTAAATGGCGATGGTTTAATTACAGACGAAGACAAAACCATTTTAGGGGATCCTTATCCTGATTTAATCTACAGTTTTACCAATGAATTTCAATATGGAAACTTTGACTTTTCTTTCATGGTACAAGGAAGTCTCGGTGGTCAGGTAAATAATATAGGTGATGAATATTTCTTCAATTGGTTCGGAAATACGACCAGAGGAACAGGTGCCGAAGAAGCTGTCGCAGCTGGTTTGGTCCCCGATGTGTCTTTTATCCAAAGAAAGGTCGTAACGAGCGATGTTATTGCAAGTTCTGACTATTTTTCATTACGTAATGTAAATCTTGGTTATAATTTTTCAAACGATTTAACATCGCGTATAGGTTTAGACGGGTTAAGAGTATATGCTACAGCTCAAAACCTTCTGTATGTAACTGCTGATGATTATCACGGTTTCAACCCGGAGCACGATGATAACGGCAATGTAAGAGCATTTGGTTCACAGAGAGCCGGTACGCCAATATTTAAGACGTTTACAATTGGTATGAATATTGACTTTTAATTTTTAAAAAGAAAACGATTATGAAACATATAAAATATTTAATTTTTGCTATTGCAGGGTCAGTTTTGATCTCCTGCGATACTGAAGAGTATTTAAACCCTGTACCGGACTCTGTGGTTACTGTAGATGCTTTCTTTCAAACTGATGCAGATGTATTTTCTGGACTTATGGGAGTTTATGATGCTGTACAGGGTGTAAATGATGCTACAAACTCAAATGAAGCTACTACGAATAGAGGGGTGCAATTTGAGCACCTTCTAACAGAGCATAGAAGTGATAATACAAGAAACGGTACCACTGAAGGTTCAAAAGCGGATTTCCACAGATATTTGGTGAACGCTAACAATGTGGAGTCTCAAGATTACTATGCATCTATGTATGAAGTAATTTTTAGAGCCAACAACATTTTGAACTTCATTGAAATTGCTGATGCTGGCAATCAAGCAAGGTATACCGCAGAAGCTAAATTTTTAAGAGCTTATGCATATTTCAAACTAGTTCGACTATATAGTGATGTGCCTTTGGTAACCGAAGTAGTATCTCCAGATGATAAAGAGACTGCTTTTACACGAACGCCTGAAGCAGAGATTTACGCTCAGATTATTACAGATTTGCAGGAAGCTATTAGCGTTTTGGATAATTCAAATGTAGTAAGAGCTTCTAAAGCAGCTGCACAGGGTATTTTGGCAAAAGTCTATCTTACTCAAGATAATCCAAACTATACTGGTGCTCGTCAATTGTGTGAAGACATAGTCAATAGTGGGGATTACGCACTAGAGCCTGATTTCAGCGATGTATTTTATTCGGGTACTGATGAGGAATATGATGCATCGGCAAGTAGTGAAGTGATATTTGCGGTTCAATATATTTCTGGTAACCAGTTGGAGAGTCAAGGTTTTTCTGCTGAATTTACTTCACCT
This sequence comes from uncultured Flavobacteriaceae bacterium, assembly GCA_947500435.1. Taxonomy (GTDB): domain Bacteria; phylum Bacteroidota; class Bacteroidia; order Flavobacteriales; family Flavobacteriaceae; genus Maribacter_C. The sequence goes on along the minus strand of CANMRV010000004.1, from coordinate 151,275 downwards.
GCTTCTAATCGGACAGGTTCGGAAGATGGCCAAAACATTCTTGAAGACAACCTAATTGCCGATTTTGCAACCGCTGGCGGTGATAGAACAGCAGTTTCATATGCTACATTTGGACTTTCTAATGAAGTAACGAAATTTTTACCGGAAGGATCTGACATCACAGCAGTACCCCCTACTTACGGAGCTGGTCGTGACGCAGGTAATGATTATATTGCCTTGCGTTATGCTGATGTTTTATTACTCCATGTAGAAGCCATTATGGCAGGGGCGGAATCTACAAGTGATGCAGCTGCTCTAGCTTCTTTTCAAGCGGTAAGAGATAGAGCGGGCTTAACAGCACCTGTGTCTTCTATAACTCAAGATGATCTTTTGTTGGAAAGAAGAGTTGAGTTGGCTTTTGAAAATCAACGATTTTTTGATTTAGTTAGATTTGGTGTAGCGGAGACTGTTTTAAGTGCATTTTCGACTGATTTGGGCTACGCCTTTGACTCTAGAAAATTGTTATTGCCAATTCCTGCTAGTGAAATTAATCTTAGCGGAGGTCTTTTAACTCAAAATCCAGGATATTAATATTCAAAAATTCAAACTATGAAAAATAAAGCGAAATTTTTCCGTAAAATAACCTTGGTACTTGTGACAGCTATTTTTGCTGCCAGTTGTGTCGGTACCGATCTTTTCAGAGATGATTTACCAGATGCTGGATCTAAAGCAGATACTGTATTTCCGGAAGCGAATTTTGATTATACCGCAGATCAAGACGATTTTAGGGTAATCAATTTTACCGATCTTTCTACCGAAGCTAATACCTATGCTTGGGATTTTGGAGGGGGAGCTACCTCAACTGACAGAGACCCTAAACATACTTTTGCGGGTGAAGGTACATTTCCTGTTACCTTAGTTGCCTCTGATGCGAATGGTGAAACATCTTCGATTACCTTAGACGTTGTAGTTGTCGACGAGTTGGTTGCAGCTTTTCAATGTCCTGACTTTTTATGTGACCCAAGAACACCCTGGGGTGGCGGTAGAGGTACAAGTACTTTTTCAGGCAGTAGTTCTCCAACACCACCAGAAGGTAATGGTGCTGCTAAACTAAGTAGTTCTTCACAATTTCTCGATCAAACTATTCGTGTGGTTGCCGGTGCGCAATATGAGATAAAGTTTTGGTACGTGAGTAAAACGACGGGTAGTTCTGCGGGACAGCTATTAATTGAAGATGCGGATACAGGAGATGACTTTTTGAACGAAGATGTTCCATTAACTTCACAGTCGACCGCATATGTTGAGTACTCGGTGAGGTTTGCTACAGGAGAAACTACCGAGAACATGAGATTCAATATCGAATATGATGGTACTGAATGTAGATATTCTAAAATTAGTATAGACAGAATTGATTAGGCGTAATTCCTATTCTAATTGGTCTCAGATAAGTATGTTCTTGAACATACTTGCATGGGAAAAACAAAAAAACAAATAAAATAAGATTATGAATTTAATAAAAAAAGGATTAAGCTCCTTGATAGTTATGGGGCTTATTATTTCATGTGAAGATGAAGGGTTTGTGCCCATTGCTCCAGAAGCCTCTTCAGGTCCTGGCAGTACTACTGAAGCAGTATTTTCTAGTTTTTCCACGTCTATAGAAGGCGACGGTACTGTTGTCACCGTCCAACCCATAACCGTAGGCGTAGATACTTATGTTGTGGATTTTGGTGATGGAAGTAGCCCAGTTACAACTGCGCAGGGAGAATCAACTTCACATGATTATTCAAACGTAAATGCTTCCGAAGACTACACCATATCTATCACCGCTGGTGGCATGACGCAAACAGAAGACATTACGGTGGAGCACATCGTAGAGTCGATTAATTCTGCTCCCTCGTCTCCTGAGGGAAAGCGTTATAATTTATTTAACATATTTACTAGCTCTAGTTTTCCCGTGGGATCCGCTGGTACCGGCGGTAAGTTGATTGCAACTGATTCTGGTGATGAAATACTTGAGTTTTCCCGACTTCATAGCGATGCGGCAGTGGTTTCGTTTGATGAAGTCATTGTAGCAGATGCTTTTGCTAGCGGTGTTGGTTCGTCAGAAATACATTTTGATGTGTATTCTAATTTTGCAGAGGGTATTGATAAATTGAAAATAACTTTAGTGGATAGTACGAATTCTGTTAGCCATGTTATTGATGATTTAGATTTAACCGATGGGGAGTGGACAGGTTTTGATTTCAATTTAGATACAGATTTCTCATCACCTGTTGTTCAATTTGAAACAATAGTTTTTGAAGTAGCAAGCAGTGGTACTGCAATCGATCATGCAACCATTTATGTTGATAATATTTATATGCCTCGAACGACAGGTTCGACTATTATAAATGGTGATTTTGAAGATGGACAAGATTTCTGGAAATGGGGGAAATTTACAGATGGGGAAACCAACCCATTCGGTTCAAGCTCCGATGGTTCTGATTTCGATATTGATGGAAATGATACGGGTGGTAAAACGCGAGGGGCAAAATGGTCTTCAAGTCAGTCTGCAGGGGAATTTAGATCTTCTAGTTCTAGATTCGCTTATCAAGAGCTCGTCTTGACTCCTGGGGCTAATTATATTTTGCAGTATCAATATGCTTTGAAAGATGATAGTGGAACTGACCCTATAGGAGGAAGAAGAGTCGTAGGCTTAATCTTAGATCAGCATTATGATGATGGAGCCGATGCTGTAGATAATCTTGGTAATAACTTAGGGTTTGATGAAGGATTTGTAGCTGAAGGTAAATTTTCTGATACAAATAATGATTTTGGAACATTAGTCCAAATTCCATTTACGGCCAATAGCAGTGGTGAAGTTGCTGTAATGTTTTATGCAGTTTCTCCGAAGGATGCCTATGTAGATAATGTAAAGGTTATTGCTCAATAATACAGTTTTAATGAAAAAACCCCGAGGGACATTAATAGTATTTATGGTATTAATATTTCTTTCCGCTAGCGCTACTTCTCAAAACAAGAAAAGTAGCGTTACGGAATCGGAGGTAAAAGTTGAAAAAGCCAATAAAAAAAGAAAGAAAGTAAAACTTCCTGAAATTGATTTAAGGAATTGGAAGGTTACCATACCTGAAGGTGAAGGAAAAGGTGGAGCTATTAGTGTTGAACCTCCTGAAATTTTGGATTACGCTACAAATGAGATTCTAGGACCTTATATGTACAATGATTCTACAAAAGGAGCACTAGTGTTTTATGCCTATCCAACATCAGCTACCACGGCAAATACGAAATATTCAAGGTCGGAACTTAGAGAGCAAATAGTTCCGGGTGATGACAACGTAAATTGGACTTTTAAGCAAGGTGGAACATTGAAGGCAAAGCTCGCAATTGATGAGGTTTCTCGAGATAAAAATGGTAAATACCACAAAGTTATTATCCTCCAAATTCACGGGAGATTAACAGATGAGCAGCGAGATTTGATTGGGCAGAAGGATAATAATGCGCCTCCTGTATTGAAGATTTATTGGCAAAACGGTAAAATCAGGGTTAAAACAAAGAAACTCAAATTTGCAGCTGTAGGCGCAACTGGAATATTACATAAAGAAGCCTGGATGGATGATGAGGGTTTTAATTTTGAAGACGAAGTGGGATTTAGAAAATTCAATATTGAAGTAAAAGTTTCAGATGGAAAGATTGTAGTATCTCTGAATAAAAGTGAGTTCAAAGTATATGAAAATCAAAGTCTAAAAAGATGGGGGATTTTTGAAAACTACTTTAAGGCCGGTAATTACTTTCAAACAAGAGATGAAGGAGCATTTGCTAGGGTAAATTTTTACGAGCTTGAAGTAAAGCATTAAGATGAGAATTATGCATAAGATATGTAAGCGAGTTATATCGTTCTTGGTGATTTTGGTATTGTTTGCTTGTCAAGATAAGGAAGATCCGATTTCTGATGATTTTTCTATTGATGACAAGGAAGAGCAAATAGATACAGAAAACAATGATGATAATTCAGATGAGACAAATGAAGAAGAGGAAGAGGAAGAAGTCAGTTATGTTTTGCCTGAAATCGATTTGAGCAATTGGAAAGTTACACTTCCCATTGTAGAAAATGGTAAGCTTATTGAAGTAGAACCGCCGGAAATATTGAACTATGCGACCAATGCGGATTTACAGCCATTTATGTATAATGACTCAATAGAAGGAGCGCTTGTGTTCTATACGTATCCTGAATCAACTACGGCGAATTCATCGTATTCACGAACAGAACTTAGAGAGCAAATGGTTCCTGGTTCGAATTCAACAAACTGGACATTCAGTGAGACTGGAAGAATGAAAGGTACCCTGGCTGTGCCCAATATTTCAAAAGATGCAACAGGAAAATATCATAGAACCATGGTCATGCAAATTCATGGTAGAATTACCAATGAACAGCGTGATCTAATTGGTGAGAATGACAATAACGCCCCGCCTATATTAAAAATATATTGGCAAAATGAAAAAGTACGTGTTTTGACCAAAAAGCTGGTTGACCCCAATACGACAGGTAACGATGTATTATATACAAGTGCTTGGGAAGATAATGAAGGATTTTATTTTCAAGAGGAAGTTGGCTTCGAAAAATTTTCATTGGAAATAATTGTTGAAGAAGCTAAAATGGAAATTATACTAAATGATAATGAATCAGTGGTTTATGACGGAATTCATATGGAAAAGTGGGGGGTTTTTGAAAATTATTTTAAGGCAGGTAATTATTTGCAAACAACAGATGCAGGTGCAGAGGCCACGGTAAAATATTATGAATTGGAAGTTACCCACTAAAGATTTAGGGCAAACCAAAAGTGTTGAGTTCCCCATTGGTTGGCCCTATGAATTGTTTGAGTTAGTTTAATACAGTTTTGCCGGTCTTTCACGGGGCCGGTAAAACTACTCTAACTTAATTGGTTGAATAGTAGTTTTTTTAGGTTGAACGACATTAGTAAGATCTTTTTTGGTCGAAGTTATTTTCATAAATTTAACAAACCAATCTGGTTAACCAGTTTCGTTGGACACAGATATTAAATAGCGTATGAAATTAGAAATACTTACTAAGAACGAAAATCAAGAAATCCAAAATGGAATCATTTCTAAAATCAGGGATTTAATCAATTATAAGAACCTTGAGCCCGGGGATAAGCTGCCTTCTGAAAGAATGTTGTCAGAAAAGTTCGAAGTGAGTAGAACCAATGTGAGAGAAGCTATTCAGAAGCTTGAATTCTATGGATTATTGAAGTCAAAACCACAGAGCGGTACTTTCATTGCAGACATTGGTCAAGTTGCCATGAATGGGATGATAGAGGATATCCTTCGATTAGAGGATTCCGATTTTAAATCGTTGGTTGAGACAAGAATTCTGTTGGAATTAAAGACGGTAAGGTTGGCCGCCCAAAGGAGAACCGAAGAGGATTTAATTCAAATGAAGGAAGCTTTAGATGCTTACAGCGTAAAAGTCGAGAATGGTGAAGATGCAATGCAAGAAGATTTGCTGTTTCACCTTGCTATTGCAAAAGCAAGTGGTAATAGTACCATGAATACGTTCATGTTAATTATTACACCTGAGATTATCACCAAATTCGAAGAGCATCATGTCTGTGACAAGGGTTTGGCATTTATGGGAATACAAGAACATCAAGATATATTCGACGCAATAAAGAATCAAAATCCGCAAGAGGCCAAGGCGAAAATGAAGGTGCATTTCAAAGCACTTTATCAATATTGTTACAACATTTAGATAAAAAATAAAACAAGAAAGATAATATTGCACGTTATTGTCTTTCTAATAAAATAGATGAAGGGAAATAATACTTAAAACTTAACTATACGAATTCTGCGGTTGTTGAACCTCCGTTGAAATTGCTTCCAGAAGTTTTTAGCTAAATCATAAATATTAAAACAGGTACATCGCTTGGGTATCCACTATTGTCAAATTGACACAGCAAGCATTGAACAACCAAATAGAAATAGTATGAAAGTCAAAGGATTACGTTGGTGGATTATAACATTGATTTTTGTGGCAACTGTCATCAATTACATTGATAGAACCGCATTTGCTTTACTATGGCCTCAAATGGGTGAAGATTTAGGCATGGATAATTCCGATTATGCCCTTATGCTGAACATCTTTATGATAACGTATGCGGTTAGCAAATTCTTGTCTGGGAGATTGTATGACAAAATTGGAACTAGAATAGGATTTATTCTATCTATCGTAGTCTGGTCTTTAGCCGCAACCTTTCATGCAGTAGCACAAGGTATAGTTTCATTATCAGCAGTACGCGGATTGCTTGGACTCGGAGAGGCAGGATTGTGGCCTGGAGCGGTAAAAAGCAACGGAGAGTGGTTTCCGGTAAAGCAACGGGCGTTGGCACAAGGTATTTTCAACTCCGGGGCTTCCATAGGCAACGTGGTAGCTCCTATAATAATAGTATATCTATATGCTCAATTTGGATGGAAATCAACTTACATTATTTTAGGGGTTGTGGGATTGCTTTGGGTAATCCCGTGGTTTGTTTTAAACAAATCGAAACCAGAAGACCATCCATGGATTACTGAAGAAGAAAGAAACCTAATTCTAAATGATCGAATAGAAAATAATGATGTTGCAGTAAAAGGTGCTAAGAGTTTAAGTGTTGGAAAAATACTTAGTTATAAGCAACCATGGGGCATTCTACTATGTAGATTCTTTATAGAACCAATTTGGTGGTTTTTTGCTGGTTGGATGCCAATCTATTTGAATTCAAAATTTGGGCTTAGTATAGAAGAAATCGGTAATACTATGTGGATTTCTTACTTAATGGCAGCTGCTGGAGGAATACTAGGAGGTATGTTCACGGAAGCGATAATAAAGCGTACATCTGTTGATACCGGAAGAAAGGCAAGTATCGTTTTAGGATGTCTTTTGATAATAATCGGCTTTGTTTCTATAATATCATTTGTTAGTGATTCTAACTATATGACCTTTATATATCTCGCAGGATTGGCACTTTTTGGATTCCAATTTGCCATAGGTAATATTCAAACATTATCGAGTGATTTATTTAAAGGCCCCTCGGTGGGTACGTTGGCAGGATTGGCTGGTACAATTGCAGCGGTATCTCCTATCATAATGAATTGGTTTATTGGTACAATTACTAAAGGAGGTTCCTATACCCCTGCATTTATAGCTATTACAGTATCCGTAGTCTTGGCTGTTCTGGCAATTTTCATTTTGATAAAAAAAATAAGACTAGTAGATAGTACAGAAAAATAAAAAATAATAATCTATTAAATAGCATAGAAAGAGATGAGTAAATCAACAGGAAAAGTAGCAGTAGTAACAGGAGCGACTGGTGGTATTGGTTTTGAAGTTGCCAAAAGACTGGGCAAAGATGGATATACCGTTGTTCTAAACGGTATAGAAGATGAAGTTGGCGCAAAGAGAGCGCAAGAACTTACTGCCGAAGGAATCACTGCAGAATATCGTGGTTTCGATGTTACAAGCGAAGAAGCAGTGACTTCAAATATTGTTGCAATAGGGGAGAAGTATGGAAAAATCGATGTCCTTGTAAATAATGCAGGTGGCTTAGGTGGAAGATCAAGGTTCGAGGAAATGACAACTGAATTTTACCGAAAGGTAATGGCCTTAAACTTAGATTCTGTGTTTTTCGCTTCAAGAGCAGCGATTCCTTTTCTTAAAAAAGGAGAGCATCCTTCGATAATCAACTACACCTCCAATGCAGGATGGACAGCTGGTGGGCCTGGAGCAGGAATCTATGGAACCTCCAAAGCAGGGGTTCATGCCATTACTAGAGCTCTGGCTAAAGATTTAGCGGAATATGGTATTCGGGCAAATGCAGTATCTCCAGGTACCATTGACACACCTTTTCATGCTCAGATTAAAGCAACAAAACCAGAAGTTTTCGCTTCGTGGGCAAATAACATTATGCTAGGGAGACTAGGCCAACCAGAAGATGTAGCTGGAGTTGTTTCTTTCTTAGCAAGCAAGGATGCTTCCTTTATTACCGCTGAAACCATCCAAATTGGTGGCGGACAAGCTTTAGGAATTTAAATAAAATCCCTTTTTAATATTTATCTTAAATTTATTCCCTCATTGCTGAATCAAACCTGCCAGCTGGCAGGTTCAGCATTGGGAAGGGAGTGACACTAAAATAGTTAGGAATGAAAAAAGTAGTAACCTTCGGAGAAATTATGCTCCGTTTGGCGCCTCCAGGATACCTAAGGTTTTCTCAGGCCAATAGTTTTGATGTCGTTTATGGTGGCGGAGAATCCAACGTTGCCGTTTCCTTGGCAAATTATGGGGTTCCAGTAGATTTTGTAACGCGTTTACCTAAAAATGATATTGGAAATTGCGCATTGATGGAGATGCGCAAAAGAGGTGTTGGTACCAATAAGATTGTATTCGGCGGTAATCGGCTGGGTATCTATTTTTTAGAAACAGGTGCGGTAAGTCGCGGAAGTAAGGTGGTATATGATCGCGCGCATTCCGCCATCGCCGAGATTGAATCAGGAATGATTGATTGGGATGTCGTTTTCGAAGGTGTTGAATGGTTCCATTGGACTGGTATTACGCCGGCGATTTCACAGGGCGCCGCTGATGTATGTCTGGAAGCGGTAAAAGCTGCGGACAAAAAAGGAATTACTATTTCAACAGATTTGAACTATCGTGCGAAATTGTGGAACTATGGAGGGGACCGAGAAAAAATCATGACCGAATTGACCTCGTACTGTGATATTATCTTAGGAAACGAAGAAGACGCGGAAAAACACTTTGGTATTCACCCAGAGGGATTGGATGTGCATAAGGATGGTCATGACGTCAAGGCGGAAGCCTTTTTATCTGTTTGTAAGCAGATGATGGAGAAATTCCCAAAGGCAAAAAAGGTAATCACAACCCTCAGGGGCTCTATTTCCGCATCGCACAATACATGGGCTGGTGTTTTATGGGATGGTTCAAAGATGTACGAAACCCGTCAATATCAAATTACCGATATTGTTGATCGCGTTGGAGGCGGGGATTCCTTTATGGGTGGCTTAATCTACGGATTGCTCAAATATCCTGAAGATGACCAAAATGCACTAGACTTTGCAGTTGCAGCATCCTGTTTGAAGCACACTATCAAAGGAGATGCGAATTTGGTAACTGTAGCGGAGGTAGAAAAACTTATGGGTGGTGATGCATCTGGTAGAGTGGCAAGATAGTCTCCCTAAAAATTGGTATTCTAACAATCTAAAAATCAAATAGTCCATATAAATGGCTCAATATTCAAGAATAGAAGTAGCAACAGTAATGAAGGAATCAGGAATGGTTCCTTTATTTTACCATCCTGATATTGAATTGGGAAAAAAAGTATTGAAGGCATGCTTTGACGGAGGTGCTCGATTGATGGAATTCACAGCTCGAGGCGATTTCGCTTTTGAAGTGTTTTCAGAATTGAACAAGTACGCCATCAAAGAACTCCCTGGAATGATTATGGGAGTCGGTTCTATTACAGATGCCGGGGCGGCTAGCATGTTCATGCAGATGGGAGCAAATTTTATTGTTACTCCGTCCTTACGGGAAGATATCGCAATGGTCTGTAATCGAAGAAAAGTTCTTTGGTCTCCAGGTTGCGGTTCACTCACTGAAATCAATAATGCGGAGGAGTTGGGTTGTGAAATCGTAAAACTCTTCCCAGGCTCTACCTATGGACCAGGTTTTGTAAAAGCTATCCGAGGTCCGCAACCATGGACAAGTATCATGCCAACAGGTGGTGTGAGCACAGAAGAAAGCAACCTAAAAGGTTGGTTTGATGCTGGGGTGACCTGTGTCGGCATGGGCTCAAAATTAATAAGCAAAGAAATTCTCACGGATAAAGATTTTGTGGGACTAGAAGATAAAGTGTGTAAAACACTTGAAATTATCTCCAATTTAAAAAAGTAATCCATGGGAAATAAAGCCGCAGGTCAATCTTTTTTTAAAAAGTTACTTGTGGCTATTTTAGCCTTTGGCCCTGGAATATTTGCTATCGGGTATACAATTGGCACTGGTAGCGTAACCTCAATGATCGTTGCGGGCAGTACGTATGGTATGCAATTATTGTGGGTATTGTTATTGAGCTGTTTCTTCTCGGGAATTTTAATGTACGTTTATGGAAATTATGCCTTGATTTCAGGAGAAACGGCATTATTTGCTTTTAAAAAGCATTTGAAATGGGGCAAGCTTATCGCCATTCTCATCATCATAGGAATCTCATTCGGACAATGGAACTCCCTCATGGGAATAATGGGTATTTCATCAAATATCATATATGAAATATTTGCTATTTACTTTCCCGCGATAGCTCAGTACAAGTACGAAACGGTGATAGCCATCGCGGTAGTGGTGACCGCAATTTTCTACGGCTTGCTCTTGGTGGGCAAGTATACTTTTTTTGAGAAAATCCTTGTCATTTTTGTTACCATTATGGGGCTTTCCTTCCTCATTTCACTTTTTATGGTTTACCCATTGCCCTCTGAAGTTGTGCAAGGACTCATACCTTCAATTCCTCAAGTAGAGGGAGGTAAAATGTTAGTAGCGGCTTTTGTTGGCACTACAATGGCCGCAGCAACCTTTTTGTCGCGCCCTTTATTCGTAAAAGGTAAGGGCTGGACCATCAAAAACCTCAAGCAACAGAAGAAGGATGCTATTATCGCTGCCATACTCGTCTTTGCAATAAGTGCAGCTGTAATGGCCGTAGCAAGTGGCGCCTTATTTCATCAAGGCAAACCAGTGACTCAGGTTTTGGACATGGTAAATACCTTGGAACCAATTGCAGGTAAATTTGCCTTGACCTTATTCTTTTTTGGAACTTTGAGCGCAGGCCTATCCTCAATTTTTCCGATTTTACTTATAACTCCAATTCTAATTGCAGATTATCAATCCGGGGAATTGGATACCAGCTCTAAGCAATTTAAAGTTATCACGGCTTTTGCCTGTTTATTTGCTTTGATTGTTCCCATTTTTGGTTCGAATCCAGTTGAGATGCAGATAGTATCTCAGATATTCAACGTGTTCGTATTGCCATTGGTGATAATAGGAATCATGCTGCTCATCAACAATAAAAAGCTAATGAAGGCATATAAAACCAATGTCTGGATTAATATTGGATTGGTACTTGCATTCATATTTTCATGTGTAATTTCTTATAATGGAGTAATCGCCTTATTCAATTACTTTTAAGGCCATATGCAATGCATATTAGAGTTTCAGATAGTTAGTTTTAAAAATCTATCCTTAAGAATAAACCTTCCATACTTGTAGACTTGGAATTTGACTAAGCAAAAGAGTATCTTCTTTCTTGTTGCCTAAAAATCCCCTATTTTTATCCCAAATTAAACCAAATGAGTACCAGAGACGAATTCTTTTCACATATTGAAAAGGGATATACCACCAAAGGCGATTTTATAACCATGGGTGCTGCAATGCTTGATGGAGAAGCGGTCACCGATGCATATGTAAAAATCCCCTTAAAAACCCTAAACCGTCACGGTCTTATTGCCGGTGCAACCGGTACAGGAAAAACAAAAACACTGCAGGTACTCGCAGAAAATTTATCTGAAAAAGGGATTCCGGTCTTATTGATGGATTTAAAAGGTGATTTAAGTGGAATCGCACAACCGAGTCCGGGTCATCCAAAGATAGATGAGCGACATGAAAAGATTGGACTTCCGTTTGAAGCAAAAGGTTTTCCAGTTGAAATTTTATCCCTTTCAGAACAAGATGGCGTTAAACTAAGAGCCACAGTTTCTGAATTTGGACCTACCCTCCTATCTCGTATTCTTGACTTGACAGTAACGCAAGAGGGTATCGTAGCTGTGGTCTTCAAATACTGCGATGACAATAAATTGCCTTTGTTAGATTTAAAGGATTTCAAAAAAGTGCTGCAATACGCTACAGGGGAAGGTAAAAAAGAATTCGCCAAAGATTACGGGAGAATTTCGACGAGTTCCACAGGTACTATCCTTAGAAAAATAATTGAGTTAGAACAACAAGGCGCGGATTTGTTCTTCGGAGAAAAGTCTTTCGAAGTAGATGATTTGACCCGTATTGACAAAAATGGAAAAGGATACATAAACATTATCCGACTGACGGATATTCAGGATAGACCTAAACTATTCTCTACTTTCATGCTGAGTTTATTGGCGGAGATATATTCTACTTTTCCAGAGCAAGGTGATAGTGATTCGCCTGAACTAGTTCTCTTCATTGATGAAGCACATCTCATTTTCAAGGAAGCATCAAAAGCATTGCTTGACCAAATTGAAGGCATTGTAAAATTGATACGATCAAAAGGCATTGGATTATATTTTGTTACACAAAACCCTACTGATGTCCCAAATGAGGTCTTGGCGCAACTTGGTCTAAAAGTTCAACATGCGCTACGGGCATTTACGGCCAGAGATAGAAAAGCGATAAAGCTGACAGCAGAGAACTATCCGGAATCCCCATATTATAATACCAAGGAAGTACTGACTTCCCTCGGAATTGGTGAAGCCCTAATTTCAGCTTTAGATGAAAAAGGAAGACCAACGCCCCTAGCGGCGACTCTATTAAGAGCCCCGATGAGTCGAATGGACATACTTACCGATAGTGAGCTCAATAGTGTGATAAAAGGTTCCAAATTGGTTAAAAAGTATGGGGAGGTAATCGATAGGGAAAGTGCCTATGAAATTCTGAATGAAAAAATTGAAAAAGCCGAAAAAGCTGCGGAAAAGGAAAAGTCAAAACCAAAAGCCAGATCATCGTCGAGGAGAAAGAGTACCCGTCAAAACCCGGTGATAAAAGTACTAACCAGTGCAACCTTCATACGAGGTGTACTCGGAGTATTAAAAAAAGTGTTACGATAAGCTATGAGGAAGTTTGCAGTTGCGGTAACGCTATGCTTGGGAATTGTTGCTATACAATGCGAGCAAAAACCAAAAGACACCAATTTTTTGATTACAAAATCTAGTATTGGAAAACTCGATAAATCAAGTCTTGCACGTGATTTGGAAGTTATCTTCGAGGAAGATTCTATTGTAAAGGATACAGCAAGACTTCTAGTCGGCTTTGGAGCTAAAAAAATTGATATTTACGAAAAAGGTGGTAAACATCTTTTGACTCTGACACCAAGCTCTGACAGTATTCCGACAATTGAAAATGTCCGCATTCAAGATTCGCGTTTCAAAACAGACTTGGGTCTCGGACTTAACAGTACTTTCAAAGAAATTAAAGACAAATATTCACTCGGTAAGATTATTACCTCAACAAACAATGTGGTTGTTTTTATAAAGAATAGTGATCTTTACTTTACTATTGATAAAGCAGAACTTCCTTCAAGTTTGCGGTATGCTTCAAGTGTAAATATCGAAGCTGTGCAAATACCAGATGATGCCAAGATTAAGTATATGATGTTGGGCTGGGAGTAGTCATCTTATTACAACTTCGAAATCGTAATTAGTGCTCTCTAAGCCTCCGAAACTCTATGATAACTCGTTCGATTAGAAATCACACAATCTTTGTGCATCTGCGCCCATTCTGTCAGCTCTATCAGTTTTTGAAGGTAAGAGTGGCCAAAATCGGTTAGTTTGTATTCTACACGGACAGGGACCTCGGGATACATGGTACGTTTGAGATACCCATCTCCTTCTAAGTTTTTTAGGCGTTCACTAAGTACTTTGTTCGAAATTCCGTAAACTTTCTTTTTTATTTCATTGAAACGGAGCACCGGAAAGTATCCTAAGTAAAGAATGATGAGAATACTCCACTTATCAGATGCTACAGCCATAACATCTCGAATAGGACAAATCAAGGATGTATCTCTCAAGTCAACATGCCCAAACATTTTTTTTAATTTTTTTGCTGCCCTAACCTTCTGATTTTCAGTAATAGTTTCCATGTGGGTACTTAATATGTAGCCGTTCACCTCTTTTATTTCATAAAAAGAAAATGTACATTTAGTTATTATTTCATACTAAGTTACTAAAAGTAACTTAAATAAAAAAATTATCCATTTACAACTTTGAGTAAACATTCATGAAAAAACTCATATCCAAACTCATTGCGCGTTCGATAGGTCTTTACTTTAATTTGTTGTCCTTTTTTATACCCCAAAAAGCAGCAAAAAATGCATTTATACTATTTTGTACACCACAAAAGGGAAAAGTCATAAAGGGTCAAAAAGGGTTTTTGGAAGACGCTAAAGATCTTATCCTAGAGCATGAGAATACTAATATTCAAACCTATCGCTGGAAAGGGACTGGCCCTACAGTCTTATTGATGCATGGTTGGGAAAGCAATACATTCCGTTGGAGGAATTTCATCCCTCGCCTTCAAAAAGAAAACTACAACATCATTGCCATGGATGCGCCTGCTCATGGTTACACGTCTGGCAACTTACTGAACCTGCCCTTATACTCTGCTTGTGCTCAAAACGTCATCAACGCTTACAATCCCACCTGTGTTATTGCCCACTCTCTTGGAGGAATGGCCATACTCTACAATTTACACAAATATGAAGTGGATAACCAAACTATCGAAAAAATTGTGACCTTGGGATCACCTTCTGAGTTATCGGATTTTATGAAACAATACAAAAACATAGTAGGACTCAGTAACCGAATGATGCGTTTAATGGAGGACTATTTCATAAAGACCTTCGAATTTAAATTTGCGGATTTTTCGTCATCAAGATTTGCAAAGGGCATCAATCAAAAAGGCTTGTTGATTCATGATGAATTAGACGCCATAGCACCATATTGGTCATCTGAACAAGTACATGCCAACTGGAAAAATAGCAAGTTAGTAACTACCAAAGGGCTTGGCCATTCACTACATCAGGATAAAGTTAGAGATGAAATTGTTGATTTTTTGAAGTCGTAGGAAAGAAGTATTTTTATTTAAAATATATACCCATGAATACGGTTACTCCCTTCCATATTGCCATTCCAGTTCATAATCTATCTGAATGCCGAACCTTCTATCGCGAAGTTTTAAACTGTGAAGAAGGACGCAGTAGTGACCATTGGGTGGATTTTAATTTATTCGGACACCAACTGGTTATTCATTACAAACCTAAAACGGAGACGGAGGGTTTGCACCACAATCCTGTTGATGGGCATGATGTGCCCGTGCCCCATTACGGGGTGGTACTTCCTTGGGATACATTTCAGTCTTTTTCAGAGGAATTAAAGTCCAAGGGAATTCAATTTGTTATTGAACCCTACGTTCGTTTTGAAGGGCAGCCTGGTGAGCAGGCAACCATGTTTTTCTTAGATCCCGCTGGGAATGCCCTAGAATTCAAGGCATTTAAAGATATGGGGCAGTTGTTTGCGAAGTGACATTATTGCGACCAAGCAGTGGGCGTCCTATCCCAACGGTGTTTTTTCAGTTCTTGATGCAACTCAACGGTCAAACCTTTTCCATCACTAGTAGCAACATTTGCAAGTACATTCCTTTCTTTTCGCATACCCGGAATAATTGTACTTACTGTTTTATTCATGGTTATAAAACGAAGTGCCATTTCAGCCATGGTCATTCCCTCGGGAATAAGTGGTCTTAGTGCATCGGCATGTTCTACACTTGAATTCAAGTTTTCTGGTACAAAATAAGTTCCTCGCCAATCCCCAGCTGGGAAGGTGGTTTCTTTGGTAATATTTCCAGTTAGTGTTCCTTCATCAAAGGGTACTCTGGCAATAACCCCAATATTTAATTCTTCACAAAGTGGAAAAAGCACATCTTCAGGGTTTTGGTCAAAGATGTTGTAAATCACTTGGACTGCATCCAGCATTCCCGTTTTAAGTGCCTCGATTCCATTTTCAGGTTCCCAGCGGTTTACACTTATGCCCATAGCGACAATTTTTCCTGAAGTTTTTAAATCTTCAACGGCTTTTTGCCATTCTTCACGATGACTCCAGCCATCATCCCAAGTATGGAACTGCATTAAATCAATTTGTTCCAAACCAAAATTCTTGAGTGTTTTTTCGGTGTATTTGATTACGTGTTCCGTTGGGTACGATTCTTCAAACGTATATTCAGGTTTTGCCGGCCATTTAAAATTTTTAGGCGGGATTTTACTTGCTGTATATAATTTTTTCGAGGGATGTCTTCTTACCAATTGGCCTAACAGCTCTTCGCTATGTCCTTCACCATATCCCCAGGCTGTATCGAAAAAAGTGACTCCATTCTCAACTGCCAAATCCAAGGACTTTGCAGATTGAATATCGCTGCTTTCTGTCCAGCCGGCCATTCCCCACATACCGTAACCTATTTCACTTACCGGCCAATTTGTTCTTCCAAAAGTTCTATATTTCATTTATTCCTTTTTCTTTATAAATTTCTTTTTTACAATTAAAAACACACCGTAGAGTACTCCGAAAATGGCACCCCTCATACCTTTCTCAAGCCATATTTGTTGGTCATAACTACCCTATAAGATTACCGACACTACAGTAAACAGAATAGCCCCAACTATGACCTGGATAAAAATTCGTTTCAAATCCATAAACTAGTATTGGTGAAAGGCATCAGAAACAAAACCAAGAACTGTCGGTAGAGCTTCCCGCCAATAGGTCCAACTATGTCTGCCATCTCTCACTCTATATTCATGCGGGATTTCCTTTTTCTTCATGGCGATATGAACCAAACTATTTCCCTCGTAGAGGAAATCATCATCGCCACAATCGATATACCAACGCACTGATTTCACATCTTCCACCGGAACTGTTTTCAGTAATTCTAAGGCATTATGCTTTTTGAAATACGCTTCTTTTTCCTTCTCAGTATACTTCACATCGCTTCGCAGCAAACGCTTATCAAAATCCGCCAAGGTCAATGGCCCAATATAGGCACTCAAAGGACAGGCCGAAGAAAACAACTCAGGATGATGCAAGGCATACATGAAAGAGCCTCCCCCACCCATGGAAAGTCCCGCTACGGCGCGGTATCTCTTTTCACCTTTAATTCGGTATTTCTGCTCAACATGCGGCATCAACTCTTCGAAAAAGAAATCTTCATAGCGCCAATCCTTTCCTTGGTTGAAATACCCCATTTTTCCTGTATCGGCGTCTGGCATCACAATAATCATTGGAGTCGCAGTTCCGTCTTTGATAGCATTATCGGTAATTCTCAAAACCTCTCCAAATTGCACCCAACCCGTATGGTCATCGGTTGCTCCATGCAACAAATATAGCACTGGATAGCTACGCTCAGAAGTTTCATAATCGGGTGGAAGGTAAATAGCGTAGTTCCGTTCCATTTTTAAAATCTTACTGGTCATCGAAAGGTTATCATGAACTTTTCCGGATTGTGCGAAAGATGATACCATTAAGCACAGACTTATGGCATAGATAAGGAGTAACTTTTTCATTTTTTATGGTGTTGATTGAACTATATTACAAGATAGGAAAAGAGGGTGGATTTTTCTTAGAAATCTAGCTTTTGAATGCATTCCTAGTCATTATCAAGGGAAGTCCGATCAACACTAACGCAACCAAGTTTATCATAACCATGTTGTGTAAAGCTCCATAATATATTGTTATACTACTATCTACAATAAACCATGAAAGAAGTCCTAGCCATAAGGTCTTATAAGCCCAGGCTTCCTTTTTCTTAAATGCATTTTCTGAAATCATAATCATCAATATATGAAAGCCTACGATAGTACCTCCTATAATTCCGAATAACCAATTTTTAAAACTCAGTAGCTCACCTTGCATTTCATTTCCTTGGAAAAAGAGCTCATTGGTAAAGGAGTTGTATGCTTCAAAGAAAATGGAATTGCCTGCAAAAGCCGCCAGTAGTCCTACCATAACGGTCATAACATTGGCCCAGGTAAGCCATTTTTGCCAAAAATTGAATTTAGAATCTGTCATTTCATTTCCTATTTCGTGGGAAGCGACATCACATAATCATAGCTTTCATTGAGCAACTTCACCAAATTGTCTGAATCTTTCAACATTGGCTCTGTAATTAAAATATATCCTTTTATTACGGCACCATAGTTTTTGAATAACGTTGTGTTGTACTCATCAAAATATTTTTCTTGCACCTCTTTAGAAAATCTAATGCCCAACTCATCAGCTTTATTTAACATCGAAAACATATACCCTTTTGCGGAAGTATAGGGCATTGTCTTTCCTTTTCTTTCAAATCTTGGGCATTGCCCAACTAGACTGTCGTAGATTTTTAATTTTTCTTTATCCATGTTGCTATGGGTTACATGTTACCTTTCAGTCTTCTGCCATGGAACTCCGCCAGTGCTGCGAATATGTTCTCTTAATTCTGTTCTTAGTTTTATATACATCTCATCATCTTCAGATGGCTCAATAGCATTTTTTTCAAGTTCATCCTTTTCAATATCAAAATATTGAATTGCTTCATGTGGTGTATTCTGCAATATTTTGAAGCCTTGGTATCGCGCTGCATAATAGGCCTGCCCACCATAATGCCCCCCTTCTCGTCTTACCCAAAAAACAGGACGATTATTTGTAATTTGTGCTTCTCCCAAAACCGTTGGCAGAATACTAATTGCATCTAAATTCTCTGGGGTATTAGCTTCAGCAACTTCGCAAAAGGTGGGGAATAAATCCATCCCCATTCCGAATTTATCCGTTGTACCAGGTTTAATTCTATTTTTCCAGTAAAAGAAAGTAGGCACGCGAATTCCACCTTCATACATGTCTTGTTTGCCACCTCTCAGCTTTCCGTTGCTTTGTTCGTACCTAAGTGCTCCGCCGTTATCCGAGGTAAACACAACCAAGGTATTTTCGTCAAGTCCGGTTTTCTTAAGAGATTCCATTACTTTACCAATATTATAATCGAGGTGCTCAATAAAAGCAACATTCTTGGCTCTTTTCTCAGAAAGGTTAGGCTCTCTTTTTCGGACTATATCCAGAAAATCTTGAGGAGGTTGTATTGGAAAATGGGGTGCATTGTATGCTAAATAAAGGAAAAACGGTTTCTCGTCACTTTCTCGTTCTTGCAAATAATTGATTGTCCAATCGGTAAATAAATCGGTTGCATGACCTTCAGGGTCTATTTCCTCTTCATTTAGTCGCATCCAATTAATACCTCCTCTACGGTGATTCCAGTAGTCGTCCATCATATCACCCAGAAAACCTTTGAAATAATCAAAACCTTTTGCGTTTGGAGAATTCTCATTGTTTAATCCCAAATGCCATTTACCAATAATTCCCGTGTGATATCCTTTCATTTTCAAAACACTAGGTATCATTTCTGCATTCTTTGAAAGATATCCCCAATTATTCTCCTCATTCTGTCGAATCACCCCAGGGACGCCCACCTTATCGGGATACATACCTGTTAAAAGCGATGCCCGACTTGGAGAACAAACTGTTGAATTGGCATAAAAATTAGTGAAAGTGAGTCCCTCATGAGAAAGTTTATCAATATTTGGAGTTCTCATATCGGTTGCACCTTGACAGGATAAGTCACCATAACCCATATCGTCAACTAATATGCAAAGTATATTCGTAGGTTTTGTTTCGGAGTTTGATTGGCCAAAAGCAGTATCGCAAAATACCAACAGGAAAATCGATAGAAAATATTTCAAATTCATACGCATAGTGTCTAATTAAATCATCCTATAATCAAACCTTTTCGCTTTACCCAAAAATAGGCGACGATGATATTTGGGACCCAACACAACCAAGCCACAATGCGGTAAGCTATGTTGAAATCACCAAAACCCAGGGTTAACAAAGGCAGCCAAATCCGCAGGGTGACGGCAGCAAAGCATGCGGCATAGCTGTAAATCATAAATCCCTGGTGCAATTGTATGTCACCTTTTCGAATTGCTAAATACGCTTTCAATGTAGTAAATAACCAAACCACAGCTAAACTCATAAAACCAAGTGTAGTTATAAGCCCACCGGTGGCATTAAAAGCAATATAGAATCCACATATTCCACTGATAACAGCTGCGGTAACATATAGTTTACCAAGGTTTCTGTGTAGGTTTAGGTTACGAGACCTCATTCTTTTACTGAACTGTACCCAGCCAATCATAAGTGCTATTCCACCTAAAAGAATATGTCCATAGAAACCAACTTGCCAAAATACATTGGCCAAAAGTTCATCACTTTTGGAGGCCAGTAAGGCGACTTTGCCACCTACAAAAACATACAGTAGCGGATAAAGGCCAACTCCAATAGCCAAAAAAGCGAAAACAAACCAAGCTACTTTATTCGTTTTGTTTTTCATAAACTATTTATATCTCCAACTTGTTAAATCGGCACCTTTTGGAGCACTCTCGGCAATTCTTTTCATGATTTTGGGTACATACATACTATTGTAACGCAGACGACTAATCGCATTAGGCTGGTCAGGGTCGCCATTCCAGCAATGCTCTGCTCGATCTCCGTATAATACTTCTCCACCATAGTGAGGGTTTGTTGTACCTTCAAGAAAGTCCTCCATTAGATAGACAGCATTATTGAGGTAATAGTTATCCATATCACCGCAATAAATATTTATTTTTCCTTTAAGGTTCTCCCCTAATTTATCCCAATCGCGCTCAAGAATATGTTTCAAGTCGTAATTCTCCTTCCAATATTCTGCAACTTTATGGTCGATATCGCCAGTCATTTTATCCCAAATACGAACAGGATAACCATCATCACCTTGCGGGGAATAAGTTGCTTCCCAAATATCCCATTGTTGCCCAGAGCGGGATTTATCTCCTAAAACCAATTCCAAATGATTTCCAGAACGGAGTGTGGACTGAATATTTCCTAGATAATCCCGATGGGATGGAACTTCGAGTTTTTTATGATCACTATCATAATAATAAGCATTCTCATCTTCATAAATATTCGTGAGGCAATAAGCCCTAAAATCGATGGGGTCTGGACAAGCAGCAAAACAGCCATTATACTCTTCCGGATATTTTACCTGAACGGCCAAAGCTTCCCAACCACCTGTAGAACCTCCATATAAAAAACGGGACCATCCCTCTCCTATTCCACGAAACTGCCTTTCTATTTCAGGAATGAGTTCATAGGTAATCGCATCACCATATGGACCTTGATTTGCCGAATTCACGGCATACGAATCATCATAATAAGGTGTCGGATGCTGGATTTCAATAATCAACATTCTGGGAAAATCAGGCTCATTCCATCGCTTATAAAAATCGTAGGCTTCTTGTTGTTGAATAACATTGTAACCTTCTAAATCAAAACGTGCTGAATATTCCGGTTTCATTTCGGGGTCTGGAGGGGTCGTTCGAAATCCTCCAAAATCAGAAGGAAAATGTCCGTGAAAAACCATTAACGGATACTTTGCTTCTGGATGCTCATCAAATCCTTTGGGTAAAAGCACATGTGCCCCTAAATAGATATCCCTGCCCCAAAATTCGGAAAGCTTTTCAGACTTTACCTTGATATGTTTAATCCATTCAGTGTCTTTTGGTTCATCAATGGGAGGAATTATTTGGTCCATAACCACATCTGCATTTTGAATTCCATTTTCCGTAACAGTGATTTTAAAAGGTTTGCTGTAAATGTTTCCAGGAGATCTATTCCATCGCTGTCCTTCCCCATTATCCATAGGAAGTTTTACTGTATGCCCTGTGGAAAGGTTGAATGTTTCATATACATGTAATAAAGCCTGAACATAATATTCACCTGGTGGGACTTCCGAAAGACTTGGATAAGGGTACCCGAAGACTTCGTTGGTAAATGTCATTGCTGCACCGGGAACCATTCCATCCACATTCATTCCATAAATCAGTTGCGTTGACGGACCATCATTAATTTGAAAACGTGGTTCTTTCTCATCATTTGTAGAAAGCATTAACAACAAACGACCATCTTTGGCATCGGCACTTATATCCTCAGAAAAGGATACATTGATGGAATTTTGAGACTCATTTTTCAAGTTAGATTGACATCCTATTAAACTTGATATTACTAATAAGAAAAGAAGTTTTTTCATGGTCGGTTGATTTACCACAAAAGGTACTGAATTTAGGTCAGGAATCAAACTAGCGCTTTCTTGCGGAGATAGGTCTCGACTGCGCTCGACCGCCCAGTCAACAAATGAAATGGTAACGGGTTTTGAGCAATATTTTATCAGGGTTTTACGTTTTCAACAGACTAACTAGGTGAAAGATGCCTATTAAATTCACTCGTTATGAAGAAGATTATATTTGCCTTTGTACTACTAGTATCTGTAGTAGTTATGAGCAGCTGCGATTATGATGACAGCAACGATATTGACGTACTCAATCCGATTGACAGTACGGTAACAGGATAAAGTGAAAACTTTGTAAAAATAAAAAAGCCCTCAATTTTGAAGGCTTTTTTTATTTTTATCTCTATTCTTTACTTCTGTGCC
Organism: uncultured Flavobacteriaceae bacterium; assembly: GCA_947500435.1. Classification (GTDB taxonomy): domain Bacteria; phylum Bacteroidota; class Bacteroidia; order Flavobacteriales; family Flavobacteriaceae; genus Maribacter_C. Next base: position 128,906 of record CANMRV010000004.1, on the reverse strand, counting down.
TTTCTCTTGCCAGTAAAGTGTTTTTAAGAAGCATTGCTATTGTCATAGGCCCTACTCCACCAGGTACTGGGGTTATATAAGAAGCTTTCTTACTTACATTTTCGAAATCAACATCACCGGTAATATAATATCCCTTTTCCTTTGTTTCATCGGGTACTCTTGTAATACCAACATCAATAATAACCACATCATCCTTAACCATCTCCGCCTTTAAGAATCCTGGAACACCAAGAGCCGAAATAATAATATCCGCTTGTGTGGTAATCTGACTGATATTTTTCGTGCGACTATGTGTCAAGGTAACAGTAGAATTTCCTGGGAAGCCTTTTCTACCCATCAAAATACTCATCGGGCGACCCACGATATGACTTCTTCCGATTACCACCGTATGTTTACCCTGAGTCTCGACTTGATAGCGATCCAAAAGTTCTAAAATTCCAAAAGGTGTTGCCGGAATGAATGTACTCATATCCAAGGCCATCTTACCGAAGTTCATTGGGTGAAATCCATCAACATCTTTATCCGGATGAACAGCCAAGAGCACCTTCTGCTCATCGATTTGAGGAGGTAACGGTAATTGCACTATAAAACCGTCAATATCATCATTTTCGTTTAGCTCCTCAATTTTCTTTAATAATTCTATCTCGCTTGTCGTATTGGGCATTTGTACCAACGTAGATTCAAATCCAATACGTTGACATGAACGGACTTTGCTACCAACATAGGTCAAACTCGCACCATCATTCCCAACCAAAACCGCAGCAAGGTGAGGGACTTTTTCTCCCCGCTCCTTCATTTTATCAACTTCAGCTTTGATTTCGGCCTTTATATCGTTGGATATTTTTTTTCCGTCCAATATTTCCATAAAAATCTGAATTACTTTTTACTGTTTACTTTTTTTACTTCATTCCTTTCATGCCACCCATCATCTGCATCATACGTTTGCCACCACCACCTTGCATCATCTTCATCATTTTGCTCATCTGGTCAAACTGTTTTAGCAATTGGTTTACATCTTGCACATCACGACCTGCACCTTTCGCAATTCTTTTTTTACGACTTGCATTAAGTTTTGATGGATTTGAGCGTTCATCAGGAGTCATTGAATGAATAATGGCTTCGATATGCTTGAAAGCATCATCGTCAATATCCAATCCCTTTAAAGCTTTTCCAGCTCCGGGAATCATTCCCATCAAATCTTTGATGTTACCCATCTTCTTGATTTGCTGAATTTGGGATAGAAAATCGTCGAATCCAAATTTGTTCTTGGCGATTTTCTTTTGGATTTTCCGTGCTTCTTCTTCATCAAATTGGTCCTGCGCTCTTTCGACTAAGGAAATCACATCACCCATTCCCAAAATACGATCCGCCATACGATCCGGATAGAAGACATCAATAGCTTCCATTTTCTCACCAGTACCGATGAATTTGATGGGTTTGTCAACTACCGATTTAATCGAAATAGCCGCACCACCTCGAGTATCACCATCCAACTTGGTTAGAATAACTCCATCAAAATTTAGAATATCGTTGAAGGCCTTCGCTGTATTTACAGCATCTTGACCTGTCATAGAATCTACAACGAAAAGTGTTTCCTGAGGTTGAATGGCTTTATGGATGTTCGAAATTTCATCCATCATTTTTTCATCAACAGCCAAACGACCTGCAGTATCAATAATTACCACATTATGTCCATTGGATTTTGCATGAGCAATAGCTGCTTTTGAAATGGAAACAGGGTCGTTGTTTTCTCGATCAGAGTATACCTCAACACCAATCTGTTCACCAACAACGTGCAGTTGATCAATCGCCGCGGGACGATATACATCACAGGCAACCAATAAAGGTTTCTTGGTCTTCTTCGTCTTAAGGTAATTGGCCAGTTTTCCCGAAAAGGTAGTTTTACCAGAACCTTGTAAACCGGACATTAAAATTATCGAAGGGTTTCCTGAAAGGTTAATTCCCTCGGATTCACCTCCCATCAAGGCGGTTAGCTCATCCTTGACGATTTTAACCATCAATTGACCTGGCTGCAAGGTCGTCAATACGTTTTGACCAAGCGCTTTTTCCTTTACACGATTGGTAAACTCTTTAGCTATTTTGAAGTTAACATCAGCATCCAATAAAGCCCTACGGACTTCCTTAGTAGTCTCTGCTACGTTAATTTCCGTAATCTGTCCATGCCCTTTAAGAACATGTAAGGCTTTATCTAGCTTTTCACTTAAATTATCAAACATCGTCTTGCTGTCTTTTGAAGAAAAGCAAATTTAAGAATTACAATGTGAACAGCAGAAGCATGTCTAAAAAATATCAAAAGTAAAAAGCACCCATCTTTCGATGGATGCTCTTAACAGAAGTGTGGGGCAAAAAAGGTGTGGGACTTCTATAAGACTTTTTCAAAAGTGAGGTAATCAATACTACCATCTCCTCCGCTTACATCTTTTAGTTCGATTTTAGTGTCGGAATATTTAACGATATCCCAATCTTCGTTTAACTCTTCAAGTATTGGAGAATTACCTAAAAAAATATCAAAATCAACATCCGAATCATTTGAGCTATCATCGGAGCTACTATCGGAATCAACATCGATACTCCATGAACCGGATATTGCACTATCGTTAGATTCAGCCATTAAGACACCATCAGCCTTGAAATCAAAAGAGAAACTGCTAAAATCACTTGTTTCATCCTTATCATCGAAGTAGTACGTAACTTTCCAAACTCCATCAATAACTATTGTTTTAACAGCATCAACATCGGCGGAAGTAATTTCCGAATCTGTAGAGTCCTTTTCACATGCCACATAAGTGAGTAGTGTAAAAAGCATTCCCACTAGATATTTGATATTCGTTTTCATTGTTTAACTATTAGGTTCTTACTATTCGCAATCTTTTTCGATTACTAAATACTCGTCTCCTCTTTTCATTTTAAATCGGTCTGCTCTACATTCAATAATTTCCCAATCGCCAATGTAGTTGGACATTTCCATACTTAGGTTATTGAAAGTGATGGACGTTCCTGAAATTTCCCAATTTCCTTCGTCAACAACAGTTTCATTTGGGTTTCTTACATGAATATTCATACTTGTAAAGTCCATTCTAAAGTTGTCAAGAAACTCATTATTCCCATCTGAAACAGCCCAAACACAATCATCAAGTAACGTTTCTTTGATAAATGCTTCTGTGCACTCTACCATAGGTTGTTCACAAGCTCTTTTTAAGATAAGTTTGTCTCCGTCTGCACCTATGATATAAAGCTTAATTCTGTCCTTATCGATTTCATACACAAACCACTCTAAGCTAAAGGCCTCAATGAATTCAAATTCTAAAGTTAATTTCACCCGGTAATCTGTAACTTTTGTACTCCATTCTCCCTCTAACATATTGCCTTCCCTATCACGAGCAACTACAGTACCATCTTCCTTAAAGTTCAAAGCATAATCTGCATAAGCATCAGCAACTATACCTTGGGTTAAATCACTTCTTCGCAATTCTTTAACCAACCAAGGACATTCAACTAATAAATTATCCAAACGCTCTTTCGTAAAATCATCATCATTGTGATCGTTATCATCATCTTCGTCACAAGCCTCCTTAGCACGCTCCATGGCATCAGCTAATTCTTCATTATTATTTGCAGTTACTTTTGTACCATCAAACATTTCGAACATAACGGGAAATTCGATACTAATCAAATCGGTTTCACTAAGTCCTGCAAAAAAACGTCTCATTTCCTTATCACTATTTACAGTAACCGAACCTGTTTGTTCTAAGTTTGGGTTATAGGTAAAAAGTGTAACTGGGTAAACTATATCAATACATTCAATATCATCATCATCACCGCCTTCAATACATTCCTTAGCAAGCTCTCTTAAATCAGCTATACTATTTATTGTTATTTCGGTATAATCAGCCTTAGTAACAGTAATAGGGAAAATGATGTCAAGAATATCATCATCACTATCAAGTGCATCAAATAATTCTTCAATGATTTCTAAATCATCTTCAGAATCAATGGTAATTTCAAGTCCATTCACCATCACGGTATATGGAAAACGAATATCAAAACAGCTTGAACCATCTACAATATTGTCATGAGAACCGTCATTTGAAACGGTGCGCTCAATCAATTTAGAGGTTGCCGAACTAGCGGTAAGGGTCTGTTTTTCATCTAATTGAATATCCAGGGGCTCTTCATTAGAACAAGAGGTAAAACTTAGTGCGAATGCAAGTAGGATTGCATAGGTCGCGAAATTCAAGAACTTTTTCATAACGATTTGGTATTTTATTTGTTAATCTGGTCTTAAAACAATTGACTTTGAAAACACCCTACTTCCTTTTTTAAATTTTTTCTAAATATCTTTGAAAAAAACCAACTCTTTGGAAACCAAAAACAGCGACACCGTTTGTGATGAACAAGTCTTTAGTAGTATCTTCAAGGCCAATTCTAAAACGGTATTTAATTATATATATTATAAGTTCGGCAACGAAGAAAAATCGTATGATGCTGTACAAGAGGCATTTGTAAAACTATGGGAAAACTGCGCCAAGGTTTCTCCTGAAAAAGCAAAATCATATGTGTATACCGTAGCCAATAATTTGTATCTGAATGTTATCAAAGCAGAAAAGGTACGATTGAAATATGCGGACAAGACTTTGAAGACTACCTCAGAGACTCCTGAGTTCTTGATGGAAGAGAGTGAATTTAAGACCAAACTGGACAAAGCCCTCAACGATTTACCGGAAAATCAAAGAATCACATTCCTATTAAACCGTATTGATGGAAAAAAATACAAGGAAATTGCTGAAATGGAAGGAGTTAGTGTAAAGGCAATCGAGAAGCGGATGCATTTGGCTTTGAAGTCGTTACGGGAAAAAATTGATGGAATTTAAAGGCACAATTGGGGGGATTTTGCCCGCTTAAACGTAAATATTTACATATTCAACGATAAATTAGAAATCGATGCCCCATATAAGGTAGGGTTTTAACCTAATAAGTTGTTATTAAGATAGTAAGATAGAAATCATGCAAGAAAATTATTTAGCAAAATGGCTGAACAACGAGCTCACAGAAGCAGAACTTGTGGAATTTGAGAATTCCGAGGAGTATGCTTCGTACCAGCGAATTGTTGAGGCCTCGAATGCTTTAAAGTCCCCCGATTTTAATGCTGATGAAGCCCTTGAGGCCATAAAGAATAAGCGTTCGCTTACCGATACGAAGATTATTCAATTGAATCCGTTTAAGAGGTTCCTAAGAGTGGCTGCAGCTGTGGCTATACTACTTACGGGTACTTACTTTTACGTAAGTTCTTTGGATGAACAAATAAGTACACAGTATGCAGAAAACAAGGAAATCGTTCTTCCTGATAATTCTGAGATCGTTTTAAATGCTGATTCAAAAGTTACCTACAGTAAAAAGAATTGGGACACCAACCGAAACATTACCTTAGAAGGGGAAGCTTTCTTTAAAGTTGCAAAAGGAAAACGCTTTACTGTTGCTACAAATGCAGGAGAGGTAGCCGTTTTGGGAACCCAATTTAATGTTGAAAATAGAAAGGGCTTCTTCGAAGTTACTTGTTTTGAAGGATTGGTAAGTGTTTCCTTTAACGGAAAAGAAACCAAACTACCAGCAGGTAATTCGTTAGTTGCCATCAATGGTGAAATCGTTTCCGAAGAAAAAGAAAATACAACAGCACCTTCTTGGATAAATGCTGAAAGTTCTTTTAAAAGTATTCCTTTGAAGTATGTTCTTGACGAATTTCAAAGACAACACAATATCATTGTTGAGACCAAAAATATTGACACAAACCTACTGTACACGGGATCATTTAGCAATACAGATGCTGATTTGGCGTTACAAAGTATTAGTACGCCTTCCCGAATAAAGTTTAAATTAGAGGGCAACAAAGTGCTCTTCTATGCCGAGAACTCAAAGTAAACTTTTAGGAATTCTATGTACCATCGGGCTACTTTGCATCTTTTCGGTAGCTAATGCGCAAGAAAAGACCGTAGAAGAAACTTCCCTTATCTCATATATTCAGCAGCTCGAAGACAAATTTGAGGTTAAGTTTTCCTATGCGGATGCTGATATTGGGTCCGTAAAGATTACTATTCCAGAATCGGAAGTTTTGGCCGAGATTCTAAATCACCTAAGAATTCAAACCAAACTTAAAATCCAGAAACTCAACGAGCGGTATTACACTATTGTAAATACCAATACTATTTCCATTTGTGGCGTTGTTCTTGATAATTTTCAGCAAAATACAGTTACTGGAGCCAGTGTAGAAGTCTTAGGGACGGAAAAGGCAGTTATAACCGATATACTTGGCAATTTTTCTCTGGAAAATGTTCCGATGGATGCCAAAATTCAAATCAAACATATTGGCTTTAAAACCCTATTCATTGATGCCAAAGAACTAACGAATTCCGACCCTTGTCAGACATTGTTGCTCGCACAGTTCTATCAAAAACTTGAAGAGGTTGTTGTCTACGAATTCTTGACCAAAGGATTAGTACAGCAATTGGATGGAAGTATACAAATGAATACAGATGAATTCGGTATACTACCAGGATTGATTGAACCTGATGTTTTACAGACGATTCAAGCCCTACCCGGAATCAAAAGTATAGACGAAACCGTTTCAGACATCAATATTCGTGGTGGTAGTAATGACCAAAACCTCATCTTATGGGATGGAATTAAAATGTATCAATCCGGACACTTTTTTGGGTTGATTTCTGCTTTTAATCCGTTTCTTACCGACGAAGTTACCCTTATCAAAAATGGAACAAGTGCGCAATATGGAGATGGCGTAAGTGGTATTATCGATATGCGAACCAATAATGAACTCAACGAAAATTATTATGGTGGGGCTGGTTTTAATCTTATTAGTGGCGATTTATACGGACAAGTACCTTTGGGAGAAAAAGTAGCCTTTCAATTCTCAGGAAGACGTTCTCTTACGGATTTCTTTACTACTACAACCTTCGACAACCTGTTTACCAAAGCATTCTTAAATGACCAAATCAAAGATGGTCTCGCCCAAGCTGTTGATGTAGAAAGGGATGACAAGTTCTACTTTTACGATTTTACAGGAAAGGTGTTATATGATATTAACGAGAAACAGAAACTGCGATTCAGTTTTATTAACATCAACAACTTTTTAGATTATTCAGAAAATATACCAAGCCTTAATCGTGAAACCATTAGTGCGTTAGACCAAACCAATTATTCCCTTGGCGGAAGCCTTGAAAGCAAGTGGTCAAAAAAATTCTCCACCTTTCTGAATACGTATTATAGTAATTACAATCTAGATGCCAACTCGGCCACTGGGCAACAATCGCTCTTACAAAGAAATAAGGTTGCTGAAAAGGCCTTTAAACTAAGTACGAATTTTCAGCTTAAGAATAACCTCAATTGGCTGAATGGGTATCAATTAACGGAAACTAGTATCACAAATGAGACCCTCGTTACCCAACCCCAATTTGGTAGCAAAGTAAAAGACCTCATTAAAGTACATTCACTATTTTCAGAACTGAGTTATACATCGCCTAATAAAAAATTGAACACCAGAGGCGGAGTCCGACTGAATTACTTTGATAATCCTGATTCGCTAAGTGTAGTGACGGTCGAACCTCGTTTGAATATTAATTATGCGATTACCAGAGAACTAAAAGTTATTCTATTAGGCGAATTCAAAAGTCAAGGGGTTAACCAAAAACTAGACTTGGAGCAAAACTTCTTAGGAATTGAAAAACGTCGTTGGGTTCTTTCTGACGGAGAAAGTCTTCCCGTCACCAAAAGCAAACAAATCTCTTTAGGAATTAACTATGATTCAAAAAACCTATATGTAGGCCTAGAAGGCTTTTACAAGGAAGTAAATGGCATTAATACGATAACACAAGGGTTTCAAAATCAAAGTCAATTCGGCAGCGAAATAGGCAAGTATGATATTAAAGGAATCGAGTTTTTAATCAATAAGAAAACTTCCAAGTATAGTGTTTGGGCCAGTTATGCGTACAATTTCAATAATTATACTTTTGAATCTATTCCTCCACCAACCACCTTTCCGAACAATCTAGATATCAGGCATACGGCAACCTTTGCCGGCACGCTAACATTCAATAAACTAAAAATTGGTGTCGGACTTAATTACCGAACCGGAAAGCCCTTTACGGAGCCCGACCCTGATAATCCGATTGATACGACATTTTTTCCCGGCTTGATAAACTACCAAGAAACCAATAGTCAAAGACTATCTGAATACCTTCGAGCCGATGCGTCAGTGATTTATAATTTTGACATCACAAATGGTATTAAAGCTTCTACGGGAATCTCCGTTTTAAACTTTACGGATAGAGAGAATATTCTAAACACCTATTATCAGGTCAATGACACCAATACGATTGAGACCGTAGAAAGCTTCTCTTTGGGAATTACGCCCAACTTTAGCTTTCGAGTGAAGTTCTAAATGTCCGACCTTCTTTGTTGTAGTGAAAATCCATATTTAACATCACTCGTAACTCTTCAAACAATTCAGGAAAATCATTCTTGAAAATCGCCGGGGTTTCGAAATAGTTCTCTACCGCTACTGAAAAGAATTCCTGTAAATTGGTAAGTCCATATTCTCGAAAATATTGAGAAGCAGCTAGTTTCACATTAAAGTCTTCTTCTCCAAACAACTTCTCTATACGTCGTAACCCTACCCTAAACTTGCGCCCTTGCCAAGAACTATTCTTGTTCATCTCAAAACTTAGGGCATGTGCAAACTCATGCATGGCGAGGTTCTTATTATCCATTAAGTCCTCGAATCCCTCCCAAATCTTATCAGCAGAAAGAATGATGGTCTTAAAATTGGGATTGTACTCACCTAGATGATGCCTTCGATTGATTTTTGAATAAAATTGGGTGGGATAAACGATAATACGTATCAATGAACGCATCATTCGATATTGCCGTAAACCAAGTGTCATAATAACGATGGTAGCGCTTAAAAGTAATTTAAGGTCTTCCCTTCTGTCGATATTTCCGTAAAAAACAAAATGCTTTTTACTCCGAAACCAAATGATTCTTTCGTGGTATTTTGCCTTCAATTGAGGAGAAAACTCTTTGTATATGGGAAAGTTCGCCGCAAGAAAGTCCTCCTCGCCTTCAGATAAAGGTTTGAGCTTTACAAAAGGATTGAATTGGTATAAATCAATCGCATAGTATATCAAATATAATGCATGACCAATTATATACGCAGGGGCTAAATATTTTAGGACATCCCAGAACTGCATAGAATTAAAACTACGAAAGTGGGTTTTAATTGCCTATTGGCAGACTTGAATCGAGAAACAAATTATAATGGGCATAACAAAATTAACGTCATTCAATTCGGTTTTATCACGTCCACAAAGGCAATAAATCCAAATATTTATAGTTCTAGTATTCACCAAATTGTCACCAACCAAATCTCATGAAAAGCCCTTATCTGTTATTGGGTATTACATTCCTACTATGTAATATCTTGTCTGCACAAAAAAATGTTTCACCTACTCCTGAGCATGTAAATCAAGCGAATTCTCTAAAAGAAATATATGAGGAAGACGATGTGGTGATTCTTCAAAGTAAGGAAACTGTTCATTTTGGCCAGAACAAATCCAACGACCTTGTAACGGTAAAGCACAAAGCGGAGGAAGAGCTTATGAACATAAGTGAACGTGCTGATATTCAGAAGTATGTTTTCTACGATAATACGTCTAAAATTACCACCTTCAATACCAGACATCGTAATTCTAAAATAGTTCACTTTCCAGTAAACGATGAGTTTTATACCAGTGGTAGTATTTTTTACACTGATGCTAGGGTAAAATACATGAATATTGATTTCCCGGTAAAAGGTTTTAAATATCTATACCATCTAGAAAAAGAATACACCGACTCCAAATATTTCACTCAGATTTCATTAATAGACCAACACCCGATTCTAAACAAATCAGTCACGTTTATAGTACCAGATTGGCTTGAGGTAGATTTATTGGAATTTAATTTTGAAGGTTACGACATTGAAAAACAAGAAAACTACAATGAGGAATTAAAAGCGACAGAACATACTTTCATTGTGAAAAACTTGCCCTCTGTTAGTGATGAAGAAAATACTCCAGGTCCTTCTAAAATAAACCCTCATGTTCTTGTTGTTGTGAAATCGATGAAAAAAGATGACCAAGTTGTCACACTGTTTTCAGAGACCAAACAATTGTATAGCTGGTATAAATTTTTAGTGGATAGTATGGACGAAGACCAAACCATATTAAAATCTAAAGTAAATCAACTTACCAAAGACGCTGCCACAGATGAGGAAAAAATCAAGAACATATACTATTGGGTTCAAGATAACATACGGTACATAGCCTTCGAAGATGGAATTGCTGGCTTTAAACCTGATGAATCGCAAAATGTATTTAAAAAACGATACGGTGATTGCAAGGGGATGGCCAACCTAACCAAAGAAATGCTTAAAATCGCCGGTTTTGATGCCAGACTTACTTGGATTGGCACCAAAAGGAAAGGAAGTTACGATTATTCCATTCCAAGTTTGGCAGTTGATAATCACATGATTTGCACACTTCTTCATAATGGCAAATCTTACTTTTTAGACAGTACTGAAAAATATAATTCTTTTGGCTCCTATGCGGAAAGAATACAAGGAAGACCCGTTTTGATAGAAAATGGGGAAGAGTATATTCTAGATAAGGTTCCTGTAGCGGATGTTGCCTTTAACAAAAAATCCACGGTTTTGGAACTTCATGTCGTGGGAGAAACTCTAGAAGGTACTGTGAAAAAAGTATACAAAGGGGAAAGCAAAGCAAGCCTTCTTAATGGTTACAACGCCCTTAAAGACCATAATAAAGAAGAAGCATTAAAATATTATTTGACTAAAGGGGATAAGAATTGTAGTGTGAACTCAATCGAAACAACGGACTTAGAGGATAGGGATAATACCATTACTATCGCGTATAACATAGAATTGAAAAACAAAGTGTCCGCTTACGAAGATGACATTTATGTTGATTTAGAATACATCAAACATTTTAAAAATACAGATGTTAGCGAAAGAAGACACGACCTAGAGTTACCCTATAAGACAAATCTAGAATTTACCACCGTTTTACATCTTCCTGAAGGCTATGGAATACAGCATATGCCAGAAAGTATTCGTAAAGAAACTGATGACTTTATTGTAGGCCTTTCGTTTATCGAAAAAGACCGTACAATTACCTACAAAAAGGAATTTATATTTAAAAATGCAGCAATAACTAAAGCTTCTTTTGCAGAATGGAACGCTGTTTCTGCAACACTTAAAAAACTCTATAAAGAGCAAATTGTTCTTACCAAAAACCAAAACGCAACCACCAAATGATTAAAAAAAGCATATTATTAATAGCGGCATTCGTATTTTCTTCGGCCATTATTTTTGCACAAAGCAAAAAGGAACTTGAAATAAAAGCCTCTATATGGGGAGAAAGTGATACCCAAAAAGGCAATATAGAAATCCCGGAAAAATGGCAAAACGAATCTGCCGTAATTCTGTACAAAGAATATTTCTACGACTATCACAAGTTTGCAAAAAATGTTACCTACCAACATTTTTATAGAAAACGTATTAAGTTATTGGATAAGGCTGCTATAGAAGATTATTCCGAGTTTACGTTTACAAAAAAATTCGCGATAAAAAGAGGATGGGCAAAAAAAGGAAAAAACTATGTGGGTATAAAAATCATTAAACCTGATGGTACCGAAAAAGAACTAGAAATTGACAAAGAAGCCGTAAAAACAGATGACGCCTACAAAATTGCTATTTCCGGTTTAGAAAAAGGAGATATTTTGGACTACTACATCTATAGCGTTGAGCCTTTTAGACAATCGAATGGCTATACATTTGAGCCAGTTACTAAAATTATTAGTGACGAATATCCTATTAAAAAAATAGCCTTGCGCCTGAACACAGAAAACGACTTTTACCTAAAGTTCAATAGTTATAATGGAGCACCAAAACTACAGGAAATACAAACTGATAAAGGAAACGAAAAACAATATTTCTTAGAAGCAGAAGATATTGATAAAAATGAATTCCCTTTCTGGTACTATCCATTGCAAGAGTTGCCTCATTATAAATTCCAGATAACTTTTGCGAGAAAAGGGTACCATAAGAACGACATATTTGAATTTATATCTCCTGAACAAGGAGTGGTAAAAACTACAAATACAAAAGAGGATGTTTTAGATTTATATAAGGTAAAATGGCGTTACGGAGTAGTACGTACCATTAAAGAATTGGAAAATTCCTTAAAAGAAAAAGACCTGACCACTGAAGAGAAAGTTAGAGAGGCATATTACTATTTTAGACATTATTATTTGACCCAATTTGTTGAACGTTCTGTTTATGCTAGTGCTAAAATTATACCCGACATGGTATACGGCTCTACAGCCTATGATGACTACAAGTTTTCTATGGACAACACGAATATGATGGGTATTTTCTTATATAGAGCAAAAATTCCATATAGTATTATAGCGGCTACACCAAGAAGCTATGGCACCATGGATAATATGCTTTTTAAAAGCGACCTCACTTCTTTCTTAGCCGTACCAGTAGATGGTAAAACACTTTACTTACCGCCTCTAGGCTTACATTCCAATATTGGCGAAATAAACTACGGTTTTGAAAATAGCGATGCTTATAACCTACTTGTAAATATAGAAAAACACAAAATTCAAGATATTGAGTCTCATAAAGTCACCCCATCAACATCTGAGGATAATGGCACTGTAGAGATTAGTACTTTATCTTTCAACGAGGATATGGACGCTCTTGCTGTTAATAAAACAACAAAGCACCGTGGGCATAGTAAAACCAGCGCCCAAGATGATCTTTTAATGTATTACGACTTTATCTCTGAAGATTACAAAAAGTTCAATAACGGTACGTATGTAGATAAGCAGGTAAGAAAGGAAAAAGATAAAAAACGTGTTACTAGCGAAGCAACGGCGTTGGTTAAAAAAATAAAAGAAAACCAGGCTGAGTATATTAAAAAGCAAACGGAGGATCAATACAGTTTTTCCGTAGAAAGTCATGAATTCACTATTGCAAACACAGGCAGATATGGTGACAAACAGCCTTTAATTTTAGAGGAAAAGTTTAAAATTACCGAGCACTTAATTAAAAAAGCCGGTCCCAACTATTTACTTGAAATCGGAAAGCTCATTGGCGGACAAATATCTTTGGACGAGGATGACAAAATGCGCACAAATAACATCTATATGTCGTATCCAAGGTCATTTAAAAACACCCTTGAATTCAACATTCCTGAGGGTTATAGTGTTGAGGGTCTTGCTAAGCTTAATATCAAGGTCGAAAACGAAACAGGTGGTTTTGTAAGTACCGCAGAAGTGGTAGACGGTGTCCTCAAAATTAATACGAACAAATACTATAGAAACTACTATGAGCCAAATGCTAATTGGACTAAAATGGTAGATTTTCTAGAAGCATCGTATCAATTTACCCAAGAAAAAATAATGCTAAAAAAAGAATCAACAGCAACAAAATAGAAGGTGATTACATTCTTTCAGGAACATCTATTCCTAAAAGTTTAAAACCAGATTCAATTACTTCGCTCACTTTTCTAGAAAGTTGAACACGGAGTGCTTTTTTCTGCTCATCAGCCTCTCCTAAAATGGAAACTTGTTGGTAGAATGAGTTGAATTCCTTTACTAAATCATACACATAATTAGCAATCAAAGCTGGACTAAAATTAGCTGCCGCCAATTGAATAGTTTCAGGAAAAAGCTGAATTTGTTTTATGAGTTCTTTTTCTTTCGGATGTAGCTCTGCGGTCACCTCAAGGGTAGTCGAGACGTCTACTCGCGTATCTTTTGCCTTTCTTAGGATAGATTGAATACGAGCATAGGTATATTGAATAAACGGTCCTGTATTCCCCTGAAAGTCTACAGACTCCTCAGGGTTAAAAAGAATTCGTTTTTTAGGGTCCACTTTTAGGATATAGTATTTCAACGCTCCCATCCCCACCATTTTGTATAAAACTTGTTTTTCTTCGTGGGAATACTCTTCAAGTTTACCCAACTCTTCGGATAATTCTCGTGCAGTTGAAGTCATATCAACCATCAAATCATCTGCATCTACCACAGTACCTTCACGACTTTTCATTTTACCGCTAGGAAGGTCAACCATTCCATAGCTCAAATGGTGTAATTGTTCTGCCCATGAAAAACCTAGTTTCTTTAAAATCAGAAACAATACTTTGAAATGATAATCTTGTTCATTACCCACGGTATAAACCATTCCCATAATATCTGGATAGTCTTTTACACGTTGAATTGCTGTACCAATATCTTGGGTCATGTAAACCGCGGTGCCATCTGAACGGAGTACAATTTTCTCATCTAAACCTTCTTCAGTTAGATCTATCCAAACACTGCCATCATCTTTTTTATAGAAAACACCCTTTTCGAGTCCGTCGGCGACTACATCTTTTCCTAATAAATAGGTGTCACTTTCGTAATAGAGTTTATCAAAATCAACACCCATATTTTTATAGGTTTCTTCAAAACCTTTGTAAACCCAACCGTTCATTTTTTTCCAAAGTGAGGTTACCTCTTCATCACCAGCCTCCCATTTTTGTAGCATTTGTTGGGCTTCCAATAAAATTGGAGCTTCTTTCGCAGCCTCCTTTTCATCAACCCCGTCAACAACCATTTCAGCAATCTCAGCTTTGTAAGCTTTGTCAAAAGCAACGTAATAATTACCGACTAACTTATCTCCTTTCAATCCCGTGTTTTCGGGAGTCTCGCCATTTCCAAATCGTTGCCAAGCCAACATACTTTTACAAATATGGATACCTCTATCGTTGATAATTTGGGTTTTATATACTTTCTTTCCTGAAGCTTTTAAAATCTCTGCAACAGAATATCCTAAGAGATTATTTCTGATGTGTCCTAAGTGCAGTGGTTTATTAGTATTGGGTGATGAATACTCTACCATAACGGCATCCGAAGCACTTTCGGTTACCAACCCGTAGTTCGATTCATCTTTTATCCCATTAAAGAAATTAATGTAAAATGTATCGCTAACTACTAGATTCAAAAATCCTTTGACAACATTGAAATCAGAAACCTCAGCAACTTCATCCTTTAGAAAAGTACCAATCTGCTCTCCTATCTGAACCGGATTTCCTTTTACCACGCGCAACATCGGAAAAACCACCACAGTAACATCACCTTCAAAATCCTTACGTGTAGGCTGAAATTCTACGGATGGTAATTCCGCATTAAAAATCTTTAAAACAGCCTCTTTGACCTTGTTTTCTAAAATGGCTTGAATATTCATAGAGTCATATGGTATGAAGGCGCAAAACTAATCATTTTTTGTGCTTTTACAGTACTTAACATGACTTATACAATGGGTTTTCGTTAACTTTAGAAAAAAAAGAATTGTTCTGAGAAGTAGTTTGCCGTTTTACGTTAACACGGTAATCTCATGAAGTTCAGAGAGAACTTTTAAATATGCTCGTAAACGTATCTTATAACAACAAAGCAATCACCCAAAAAGTAGACGAAGCCGTTGGAAAACCCTTCACCTTAAAAGAGCGGTGGAAAATGAACGGCATTGGCTCACCAAAACTCTTCATAACAGAAACTAGTGTTGAAATCAACAATCTTCTTATTCTAGATAACAATACAAATTCTTGTAATATTGAAATGCGCCCGAAAGGAATTATCGTCCGTTTTAGGTCTTTATTAGAAACTTTTGCTTTGGTAATTCCCTATTACAAACTTACGGTGTACAAAGGTGATTTCGCTATCTATTCTATTTATAGAGATAATCATTTTATTAAAGTAAAATCGGATACCAAGGCGATTCAAAAATACTTTCGCAAATTGTTAGATTATAAGGCAGACAATGCGCCAACTTCGATTGAAGATTTATGAAAATACTCTTGACAGGTGCAAATGGTTATATTGGAATGCGATTGCTTCCAATGTTGCTCGAACTTGGTCATGAAATCGTTTGTACGGTTCGGGATGCCCAACGTTTGTCCATTGACAAAGAAACACTTTCAAGAATCGATGTTTTAGAAGTTGATTTTTTAGAGGATGTTGTTTCAGGGAAAATTCCGAATGATATTGACGCTGCATATTTTCTTATCCATTCGATGAGCAGTTCAACAAAGGACTTTGATGAAATGGAAGCAATTACCGCTAGGAATTTCAACATTTACCTAGAAGGAACCTCAGTAAAACAAGTAATTTATTTGAGCGGAATTGTAAATGACGAAAATCTATCCAAGCACTTATGGTCTCGAAAAAATGTAGAACAAATACTCTCTGAGGGGCCCTTTAAACTTACGGTACTTAAAGCAGGAATCATTGTTGGCTCCGGTAGTTCTTCTTTTGAAATCATTCGAGATTTATGTGAAAAACTGCCTTTTATGATTACTCCAAAATGGGTGCTTACCAAAACACAACCCATTGCAATTCGTGATGTAATGAATTTTTTAGTAGGCGTTTTGGGCAATGAAAAAACCTACAATGAATCTTATGATATCGCTGGACCCGATGTACTTACCTATAAAGAAATGTTGCAACAATATGCCAAAGCAAGAGGTTTCAAAAACTGGATTGTTACTGTACCAGTTATGACACCGAAGATATCTTCCTATTGGCTATATTTTGTTACCTCAACCTCGTATAAACTGGCACTAAATTTAGTTGACAGCATGAAAATAGAGGTTGTGGCAAAAGATAATCGGCTACAAGAATTACTGGGAATTAGAATTCACTCATATGCCGAGGCCATTGATATGGCCTTTAAGAAAATAGAGCAAAACCAAGTTGTCAGCAGCTGGAAAGATAGTATGGTGAGTGGACGCTTTCAACAAGATTTAGAGAAGTATATTCAAGTTCCCAAATTTGGAATTTTAAAAGATGAGCAAAAACGTAGCATAACCGATTATGAAGCTGTATTGGAAAACATTTGGAGCATCGGTGGTACAAAGGGCTGGTACTACGGCAATTGGTTATGGAAAATTAGAGGCTTCATAGACAAAGTTTCTGGGGGAGTTGGCTTACGAAGAGGTAGAACACATCCAGACAAATTATATCCTGGGGATGCCTTGGATTTTTGGCGTGTTCTCCTAGCCGACAAAAAAGGGAAACGATTGCTTCTTTTCGCAGAAATGAAACTACCGGGAGAAGCTTGGTTGGAATTCAAAATCGATGACGATAACGTATTACATCAAACCGCAACTTTTCGACCCAGAGGCTTGAGAGGTCGTTTGTATTGGTACAGCATTGTTCCTTTTCATTATTTTATCTTTGGTGGGATGATTAGAAACATCGCCAAAACTTAAGCCTTGTATTTGAAACACAGAACTTTTTTCATATTTCTATTTTACGTTGTTTTACTTCAAGCCCAAAAGGAAGAATTAACGGTAAAGGATTATGGCTTTCAAATTTCCGAGATGGGTATCCCAAAACAAGCGCCGTCTGGTTATGAGTCAATTTTGACAGTCAAATTAGACAAGCCTCTATATCCGGAGAAAGCGTACGAAATTGGTTTTTGGATTATCGGACGACAACTTCGTGATCAAGGGTACTCTTATCCTATCAACATTTTCCCCTCCAATTTCATGGATCCTGTGGATGAGCAAATTTTTAATCAAGTGGAATCCATTGAAATTCTTCCAGCGCTGAAAGTACTACCACCACCTAGTTATAGTGGTCAAGGTCATTTTACTTTTGTTATTCGACCAGACTCCATTTACAACTATGTAACGATTGCGTTAAAAAATAGTGACTGGGGAAGGTCACCAATCAATTTTCGCAAAGACGTTACTGTAACAGGAGTTTTTGTAAAACCTATAATTGAAGAGCAAAAAAACGACCAAGAGCTGATTGTAAAAGAGAAATTAGTTAACACTCAAGATGAAACCCTTCCTGAAATAATCGCGGAACGTATTTTAATCGATAGCAAAAAGAGCTATTCGGTAACGGAACAAAACATTTCAATTGGACTGTATGACCATCGAAACATTGACAAAGATCGCGTGACAATTCATTTAAACGATAAAATCATAGTTAATAATCTTGAGCTAAAACGCAAGAAAAAAATATACGAGATAGAGTTGAAACCAGGGAGAAACATCATTACACTTCATGCCGAAAATTTGGGAGAAGTAGCTCCGAATACAGCAGCCATTTTGATTAAAAGTAAATCCAAGGAATACGAAGCAGTGCTGTCCTCAGATTTAGGACAAAGTCAGTATTTTACAATAGTTTATGAGCCAAAATAATATTTCCGATTTTTTCTGCTAAAAGGGTATAACGTATAGATCTGATGTCAATTTTTTGCACACTCACTTCCTAAGACTTTATTGCTTTGTTTAAATACTAGAGGTTATCCTCAAGTAGATTTTTTTGATCTTCCAAGTCAATCGCATGATACAGTGCTGCAAATGCAGCTGAAATCCACATCACCGCAACAAATGCTCCCACAATAAAACAAATCAAGCCTGCAATAAAAACAGGAATAGCTAGTAATCCCATGCCAAAAATTCGCCAGCCATGACCTCTAGTCATCTGCCAACTTTTTTCAACGGCTGCAATTGGATCTAAGCCTTTGTCCATCACTAAAAGCGAAACGAATGGTAACCTACATAGCAAAATAATACCGGGTACAATTAGAAAAATAAGGCCCATTCCTATAAGGGCAGTCTTTAACAGGTTTGCTAATATTATCTGAACGTACTTTTCCCTAAATCCCACAAATAGCTCTGAAATATCAATTTCCTCATTTCGAATGCCCCTGAGGTAGAGGAGGTTTCCGCCATAAGTAAATACCGGCAACAGTAGGACTGCATAGGCTGCCGAAAGTAGTTGCAAGAATACCATGCCTGCTGAGTTATCCAATTCAGATTCACTTGCCATTGAAGCCGGTGAATTTGCTATGCCCACAATAACCAAGATTAGAAAGAAATAAAGAAAATGCTTCTTCATTTGTTGCCAACCATATCCATAACTACCCGAAATGGTTGCTTGTGGCTTTCTATCATTATTTATGATTTCCATGAGATATAAGTTTTAATATTTGCATAAATATACCCGGCTATTGTATAAAATACTTCCAACTTAAGTAGTGATTCTAAAATCACTACTAAGGTATTTACCCGTATTAAAGGTATTTATCTACTTTTAGCATATAAAATAGCTCAACTTGTTAAGCCTAGTCTTCATTGTTGTATTTCTTTTTTGCTGCGCAATTACTGTTGCAAGTTGTTCCATTGCCTATCAGTTCACTACGACCTATAATACAAAATTTCATAGGGCCTATTTTTATTATCTCATTACTTTTTTTGGATTTGGATTTTATGGAATATGGGCTCAGATTCTAATGAGGTCACTACTATCTTCTACTGATATTGAAACTGTAAAAGTAGTTGCCAATTTCTTGCCGGTTCTCGGAATACCCTTTCTGATTATTTCATGTATTATGCTTGCAAAGATGGGATATTATTTAGATCAGATAGCTCCGAAAATAAACCTCATCCGAATTCATATTATCATATTTGTGGCTATCGTTACCATAATTGGTGGGCTATTCTTCACCTTAGGGGAAAATCATTCAATCTTTGTTGAACATCTAACTTATCTAGAAATTGGTATACTGTTACTTTTCGAATTTATCTACATGGTTTTCTTTGTCAGCATAGTTTTGTTTTTTTCGAAGAAGTATAGAAACCCTTATAAAAATATCATAGACCGATTTATAGCATTGATGATTCTAGGTCTGTTTTTCAGAACAGTCCTTCTCTTACTGCACGAGATAAATCCATGGGGTTTAGCGCCACTACTTGTATTATATTTTTTATCGAATTTCTTCCCGGTTTTTTACTTGAAACTAAAATCTGACCTCGTATTTACTCCTGTTAGTGCAGAAGATCCAAGCGAAGAAAAAAAAGCGCTTCTCTTCAATAAATACAAAATTACCAAGCGCGAAAGGGAAATCATAAATAAAATATGTGAAGGCAATACAAATCAGCAAATCGCCGATGATTTATTCATTAGTCTTCAGACGGTAAAAGATCATACACACAGAATCTATTCTAAAATAGGAATCAATAGTAGGCTAAAATTGGTGCAGATGATTAATGGGGTAGGTAAAGGGGTTATCCCTTAAAAAATTCTTGTATTACTTCGCGATAACTGTCACTTATTGGGATTTCAATTTTTCCGATTTCGACATCCTGTTTGGTATAAGCCGTCACTTTATTCTCATTGACAATATAAGAACGATGTGTACGAACAAATCTACTATCCAGAAGCTCTTCAAAAGAGGTAATACCATGTTTCACCAAGTGATTTTCTTCTGGTGTTACAATCCTAATGTAATCCTTAACGCTTTCTATGTATAATATATCATTAAAAAACACTTTAACCTGCTTTCGGTCTTTGCGTACAAAAATATAATCGTTGCTTACTTCGTTGACCTCGTTGGGGATTTCGATTTTCGGTTGCTGTTGTTCTAAAAATTTCTCGATTGCCTTGAAAAATCTACCAAAAGTTATTGGTTTTAGTAGATAATCAACCGCGTTTAGTTCAAATCCGTCTAAGGCATAATCGCGATATGCTGTGGTAAAAATCACCTTCGGTTTTTGAATGAGATTAGCGAAAAAATCAGTGCCTGTCAAAACTGGCATTTCAATATCTAGAAAAAGTAAATCCACCTTTTCATTTTTGAGAATCTTGCTAGCCTCAATCGCACTTTGACAAGAAGCGATCACTTTGAAGTTTTCTAATTGTGAGATATGATTTTCGATAAGTCTTCTTGCCAAATCTTCATCGTCTACTACAACACAGGCATATGTCATTTTCGTTCCAGTTTTAGTTGTACCGTATATGTTGATTCTTCATCTGACAATTGTAAATCATAAGCATTGGGGTATAATAGTTCCAATTGACGTTTTACGTTTTTTAGTCCCAGAGCTTCTTCCCTATTTTCACTTTCAGTGACTGAATTAGGCTTGGTATTTTTAATCTTAAATAGAATATCTTCTCCTGCTAGTTTCAAAGATATATCAATCGAAGCCTGTTTTAATTCTTGTCGCACTCCATGCTTAAAAGCATTTTCGATAAACGTCAATAAGAGTAAGGGCGCTATTTTGATGTCACTTAGTTTCTCGTAGGCAAAAGTAATCGCAACTCGATTTCCATAGCGTATTTTCTCTAGGGCAAGATAATTCTCAATAAGTTCTATCTCCTTCTGCAATAGCACAAATTTATCTTTAGTACGATATAACATATAATCAAGCATATCGGAAAGTCTTTCAATTACCTCTGGAGTTCTTTCCGATTTTTCCAAAGCCAAGGAGTATAGATTATTCAAGGTATTGAATAAAAAATGTGGATTTAATTGTTGTTTTAATGCACTTAGCTCTGCTATCTTTTTTTGTTCATTGATTTTAAGAAGTTTCTGCTGGTTCCTATAAAAACGATACATCAGCAACAAAGCGGTAGGAGTTAGATACAAAATACATTTACTTAAGAAAACCGAAAAATAGGATAACCTTTTTAATAAAGAGTCCTTCGCAAACTTTCTTTGGACTTCATCATAAAAATCAAAGTATTCAACATCAAAATATATCATCTTAATGCCTTGGTATAATGTATATACCATCATCAACAAAATCAACATCCAGAAAATGAAGAGACCAGTTTTTTTACGATCCAAATACTTTGGCATTAACACATAAATACAAGTATATGTCGTAATCATTTGAGCTATAACTATAAGCCCGTAAGTTTCGAATAAATGCCGGTTACTAGCGAATGTACTCCAATTGCTTACCGCAAGAACAAAATATAAGAAGACTACCAGCCAGAAAAACAAGTGCCCAAATAATGGAGTATTGAAATATGTAAATACACGGTTCATAAGGGATAAAAATAGTTCTTAAAATCCATCCACAAATCTATAAGTATACCAAACTCCCATTTTCGTCTACGAATACCGCTAAATAGACTATCAACTCGAAATCATCTATCCGCAGACCAAGATATAGCATTGGTCTACTTTTAAAAATATCGGTCATTATTGCTTTTACTTTTGACTCAGTTAAAAATGAAAACCATGAAAAACTATTCAAATCTTGTCAGTCTGATGTTGTTCATATTTCTTTATACGTCCGTAAAAGGGCAATCTATAGAATCTATAACTGGAAATGTCATCAACTCTGGAAATGAAGTTATGTTGGGGAATGCGTTACTAGTTTCCTTCCAAGATTCTACCATTCTAAAAGGAACAAGTTTTTTCGAAGGAAAATTTGAGCTTGCCAATGTCAATAAGGAAAAAGTCCTCCTAAAACTCACCTCCTTGGAATTCCAAGATTACTATCAGGTTATTGAATACCAAGGAAAAGCGGATATTGACTTAGGAAATATTATCATAACAGAAGCGACCACAGCATTGGATGAAGTAGTATTGGTATCAAATATTCCGCCGATTCAAACCAAAAGTGATGGGAGTATTCAAGTAAATGTTGCGAACACAGTGTTGGCCACAAGCACGTCCGTTGAGGAGATACTATCAAGGTCTCCTAACGTTATCGTAGAAGACGAGGGCATATCTATTTTTGGCAAGGGTACAGCTATAATTTACCTCAACGGACAACGCATACTTAACGAGCAACTTTCCAATATTCAACCTTCAGAAATCAAAAGTATTGATATCATTACCAATCCCTCTGCCAAGTATGATGCCGAAGGTGAGGCGGTCATAAACATTGTTACCATCAAAAAGGCTTTAGAAGGAATTAAAGGGTTACTGCAGCAGAATGTTACGATATCCGATTTTGCTTCACCTATATCAAATACAAATCTCAGTTTGGATTACCGAAAGAAAAAAATGTCGATTAGAGGAAACTATGGAGTGGACCTAGGGATGTCTCGATTTATCCTCAATACGACCAGAAATAGATCTGGCGAGGACGATTTTTTCAGTTCCGATATTACCACGGATTGGAAATGGAAAGAAAAATATTTTGCCAACTATGGCCTTGGAGCGCAGTATAATTTTAGCGAAGATAGCTATCTATCTATCTCCTACAATGGTCTCAGCAATGATTTAGGAGGTACCGAAACGAGTAATAATACCATAGTTTTAAATACTGAAATGGAAGACTTTGAAAGCATTGTGAATAAAGACGATTTGACCAGACAACATTCCTTTGCTCTCAATTTTTCAAAGTCCCTTGGTACCCTTGGTTCTTCCATTTATTTGGGAGGGCAATATTCTTTGAACGACACAGCAATAGATGACCTTATTGAGGAAAAATCCAGTACAGAAAATCAAGTGACAAGTCGTGCTTTAAAGAATTTGGTGAAACGTAACATTCCAATTTTAAGCCTACAAAGCGACTATACCAAGGCCTTTTCAAATCAAAGCCAGTTAGAAATGGGATTAAAACTGGGCCAAGTTTCAAATATTTCTTCTTCACAGTTTTTGATTTCCCCTAAAAATGGGGAATTCATTTTCGATGAAAATCTGTCCCGAGATTTTGAATACAACGAATCCATCTACGGAGCTTATGTTAATTATAGAAAAACTGTTCAAGATAAGTTCAACTATTCTATCGGGCTCCGAACAGAATATACATCCTACAACTTAAGTTCAGATACTTCAAACAGTGCTTTACTAGGAAAAAATTACCTTAATCTATTTCCGAATCTGTCAATAAACACCTCAATAGATGAGGAAAAATCTTTGTTTGCTTCCTATTCCTCACGTATATCTAGACCGCGATATCAATCTTTGAACCCTACAATAGTTTATCAAGATGCATTTACTTCGATACAAGGAAATCCAAACATTGTTCCCGAAAAGATTCATGCTTTTGAATTCGGCGCAAATTTGAAAAAGCTAACCGTTAAATTGGGCTATACACACACCATAGACCCGATAACAGGTGGAGCTGTGCAAGGTGAAAATCCAAAAAGCTACATTCTTCAAAGGCTGAATAGTGATAAGGAACATAATATTTTTGCGAGTCTGTCTTTACCTATAAATACCAATTGGTGGACTTCAACGAATACGATTACCGCTAGTTACAGCAAACTTGTTGACACACGCTCATCATTTGGGTTTAAAGAAACAAGACCGCAAGCCTATTTATATACCAACAACAAATTCAACATTTCAGAAGGCTTCAAAATACAGCTACTGGCATGGTACTTAAGTAACCGGTATGATGGAATCTACTTCCGAAAAAATCAAGCGGATATAACCATAGGAATTGAGAAAGAGTTTTTGAACAAGTCTCTGAAGCTGCAGGTAGTGGCGAATGATATATTTCATACCAACAAACCAGATGGTAATTACAGTTTAGGGGAAACACAAATTCTTTTTGACCGGATATATAATACCCAAAATTTTCGATTCATAGCTACCTATAACTTTGGAAAACTTAAAAAGACAAATTACAAGGGTAAATCCTCAGGAGATGAAGAAAATAATAGACTATAGGAATTCTAGTAAGCTACATTTTTTCCAAAGCTTTCCAGTCTTGCCAAGTTTGATGTGCCAGACGCTGGTTGCCAGCTCCATCTAAAAGCCCATTATCGCGCCATACTTTCAAAATATCAGGTGGATTCTGGGTTTTATCATAAAGCTGATCATAATCCCTAAAAATGAACCAGGCCACAAATTCAGCATCGAGATTATTGGCGTTATTAAATAGTTTGGTCATATACTCATTCTGCCATGTCTCGGAAGCTTTGACATTTACTCCTAGGTTGGGAATAATCAAATCCTCGGCACAAAATCCGGTTTCGGAAATTGCAAAGGGTTTTGAAGAATCTAGATTTCTAAAATCTTGTAACCAGTTATCTTCAAACAATTCAGGGTCAGCATCTCTTTGTAAGTTGTTATAATCTAAAAACGGGTAAGAACTCATAGCGATATAGTCCGAATGCTGGAGTAGCATTTTTGAAGTCTCAAGAAGTTCTTGATGTGTATTTTCGAAAGAGCGATCCTGAAGTGTCAGAAAAATTGGAAGGTTTGGATAATCGGCTTTTAAGCTTGAATAGACAGTTTCAGCTAAACTCAAGAAATTTGCAAAGCCAGCATCATCTTTTTTAAAAGCTGCATTTGTTTCTATTCCGTATGCAAAGTAATCAGGTTGGACAACATCAATGACCCGCTTACAATATTTGATATATGCGGAAACAACATCGGGATCGTCAAAAGTCTTACCCTGCCAGAAGACAGGTAAAGGTTGATGACTACCATCGTTGTTCCAATAGCCATTCAAGCTTTTTCTTAGCTGATCCGTTGGTGTAGCGGTCAGCAAGATTTTTGTATTGGGTGCCAAACCATTTTTAGTTGCATCTAAAGTATTTTGAACTTCAGTCGGGAAAGGTAAATCATTCAAAGCTTCATTCCAAGGTACACCATGGTCCAAATGGGTCAAAAAGATATCACTACTACCGGCGACCTTCTGATAAGTATCTAACTGCGCTTCAATGGTAAGGTCATATGGAAACGCCGTAAAACCCATATAAAATGAACGGGTTTCGGCGTCTTGCTCCCGTTCTTCTTTTGAATTATCATCCTTAGAACATGAGATGAGCAAGAGGAGCATTAAAATGAAATAGATAGGTTTCATAGGATAGGACTTCCTATAAATAACGGAAAACAGATATGCCTTATTGTGATTCTATGCCTTGGGCAAAAACACTTCGGCCATCATACAGCGGGCACTACCGCCTCCACAAGTCTCTATGGTTTTCAAAGAACTATGAAGAATTTCACAATGCTTTTCTATGGATGAAACTTGAGATGAATCCAAACTATCATAGGCCTGCGAGCTCATCACCAAGTACCGTTTCTCATCGGCTCCTAAAACTTGGAGCATATTACCGGCAAAGTGATGCATTTGTTCTTCGTTAATACTGATAATCTCTTTGCCACTTTCTTTTAGTTGGTGTACTACGTTTTTCTTTTCTTTTTTATCGTCTATGGTATCTAAACAAATAACAGAAAAGGTCTCCGCTAAGCACATCATCACATTGGTGTGGTAAATAGGAAGTCGTTTCCCATCGACGGTTTGATTTGCCGTAAATATTACTGGTAGACAATCGAAATCCTCACAAAACTCAATAATCAATTCTTCTTCGGCACGAGCTGAAAGGGCACAATACACTATTTGATTTACACGATCCACTAAAAGGCTTCCTGTTCCCTCTAAATAAAGATTCTGCTCCTCAGCTGAAGTATAGTCCATAATATTTTCTATTTGAAAACCTTCGCTCTCCAGTCGATCTAGAATATCTTCTCTTCGCTCATTTCTTCTATTCTCAGCAAACATAGGATATAATCCCACCGTACCATTCTTGTGAAAGGATACCCAATTGTTAGGAAATATCGAGTCGGGAGTATCAGGTTCAACAGTATCATCAACAACAATAACATTTACACCTTTCGCTCTCAGGACCTCTACAAAAGCATCGAACTCTTCTTGAGCCCTTTGATTGATGGCGGTACTAGAGCCATCAATTTCTTCCTGAAAATAGTTATTTACTGCGGTCTGTTCGTTCATGCGAAAGTTGACCGGCCGAATCATTAAAATGGTATTTGTGACCTGCATAATTTTCCTATTATTCTCTTACTAATGGTAATGTACTACAACGTAATAAACCTTCTTGTTTGGCAATTTCTGCATACGGAATCTCCTCGACGGTAAAACCTTGTGCTCTAAGCCAGTTGTTCAATCTTGTAAAATTTTGTTCTGAAACGACAACTTTGGGTGAAATTGAAAATACATTACTGAACATATTGTACATCTCATCAGAAGTTATTTCAAAGATATTTTCTTTTCCAAAAAAATCCACCAACCAATCATATTCCTCTGCTACCAAAAAACCGTTTTTATGTAAAATAGCTTTACCCTTTCCTAAAGGCTGAAAACAACAGTCTAAATGCAATGCATTTTCTCTTGCGTTCTTTGATTTTCGAAGTTCAAAAGCTTTTACTTTTTTATGTGGGAATTGCTCTTTTAGAAACTCTACGGCTTCCTTATTGGTACGCGCAGTAATCCAATCTGGGTAGTCGGGCGCCGTATAGGTTCCAACAAAAATATAATCGTTCCAAGGCATTACATCTCCTCCTTCTACATGTACCTCTTCTGGTGCATGAACAATATGTTCGGGATCAATATATTCCAAAACATGCAATATGGCCTCAAACTCTTTTTCACGTTCAGGAAGTATATTCGCCTTTATCAATTTGTTTTCTATGACGAAAGCGATATCCCTAGAAAAAATCTGATTGCAATCTTCTAAAACTTCTGGTCGAAAAACGGCAACATCATACTTTTTAAAAACAGCTGCAAAAGCATCCATTTCCTTTATCATATCTTCTTCTTTCGGATAGGTTCCAGCTAAGATATGTTCCAAGGATTTTGGGTCGTAAGCCTCTTCAGGTTTAGGAGTCGGACCACAACTTTTTGCGGTTCCCAGAACTACAGCTTTAAGCGGCGCAACTTCATCTTTTACATTCAAATTTAGCATTATGCAACTTTTTACTTTACTTCAAATTAGTATCAAAAAAAAGCTCCTTTAAAATTTAAAAGAGCTTTTTTGTTTTTTTTTGAAAGGTAGCAATCTACCTCAGGTCAACGTCGACAAAAGGTCTGCTATTCTCTCCGATATATACCTGTCTTGGACGACCAATTGGTTCGTTGCGAAGTCTCATTTCTCTCCATTGCGCAATCCAACCTGGTAACCTTCCTAAGGCAAACATTACAGTAAACATTTCTGTCGGAATACCCAGGGCTCTATAAATAACTCCGGAATAGAAATCTACATTTGGGTATAATTTTCTATCAACAAAATATTGATCTTCCAAAGCCTCTTTTTCAAGTCCTTTAGCCACGTCCAAAATGGGGTCTTCAATTCCAAGATCAGCTAGAATCTCATCAGCTGCTTTTTTGATAATTTTTGCTCTTGGGTCAAAGTTTTTGTAGACACGGTGTCCAAAGCCCATTAAGCGAAACGGATCACTTTTATCTTTGGCTTTAGCCATATATTTTTTTGTATCACCTCCGTCGGAGACAATTGCTTCCAACATTTCAAGTACAGCTTGATTAGCACCCCCATGAAGTGGGCCCCAAAGGGCTGAAATTCCCGCAGAAAGCGAAGCGAATAAACCAGCGTGCGATGAACCAACAATACGCACCGTTGATGTCGAACAGTTCTGCTCATGATCAGCATGTAAAATCAAAAGTTTATCTAGTGCTTCAATTACAATTTCATTCTTTACATATTCCTTACTTGGCTTATTGAACATCATTTTATGAATGTTCTCAACATAACCTAAACTATCATCACCATAATCCAACGGCAGGCCTTTTTGTTTTCTCATTGTCCATGCCACCAATACTGGAAATTTAGCCAATATGCGCACAATAGCTCCATACATTTCATCAGCCGATGTTACATTAACGGATACCGGATTAAAAGCAATCAATGCGCTGGTCAAAGAAGAAAGCACTCCCATTGGATGTGCCGATTTTGGAAAAGCATCCAAAATCTTTTTCATCTCTTCATCAACGTGAGATTCGTTCTTAATGTCAATATGAAAAGCACTTAGCTGCTCCTTGTTTGGTAATTCCCCGAAAATCAATAAATAACACACCTCCAAAAAATCAGCTTTTTCAGCTAATTCCTCAATCGAATAGCCACGGTAGCGCAAAATACCTTTTTCCCCATCTAAAAAAGTAATGGCACTTTCACAGGAGCCTGTGTTTTTATAACCTGGGTCTATGGTAGTTAAACCTCCGGTGGCACCACGTAAAGTTTTGATGTCAATCGCATGCTCATCTTCAGAGCCTGTAATGACTGGGAATTCGTATTTCTGACCGTTATATTCTAGAGTTGCTTTGTCTGACATTCGTATGTATTGCTATAAATTAGAGTGAATTACAAATTTAAGAAAAACAAGGCACGTTAACAATTACTTGCTCCTATTTGTAGATTAATTAACCGATATTTTGCCTTAGTCGAACCTCTGAAATCTTCTTACAGCAAATAGAGCACTTTGTAGTATTCATCTACAAATTTCTGCCAAGTAAAACGGGCCTTTTTCGCATTGGACTGAATCTTTTTCCATGTCGGCTTGTCGTTCTGGTAAATCGCAATAACCTCATCAAAAGCCTTCAACATATTGCTGATTTTTTCATCATAAGTTTTTCCATCAAAGGCGAAACCTGTTTTCATAGGTTTGACGGTATCGATAAGCCCTCCTGTATGATGAACCAAACAAGGGTTTCCATTACGCATTGCCAACATTTGGCTTATTCCGCATGGTTCAAAAAGACTAGGCATGAAATAAAGATCTGATTCAAGGTAAATGGAATCGATAAGATCTTCTGATTGGCCGTTTGTAAATATGAAGTTATGATGGTCGTAGCTCATTTGACGAAACATTTCCTCGTACTCGGGAGCACCGGTTCCCAGGAGCATAAAAATTCCATCAATCTTATCCAATTTCTTTAGAATTTCAACAAAGGCCTCAGGAGAACGCTTAAAGAAATAAAACTTTTGTTCCGTTAGACGCGCCACGCTCGAAACAATAAACTTAGGGCGGTCGTCAACATATTTCATCACCTTTTCCCCGGTATGCGCAAGAAAATCAGCCTTGTAATTTTTGGACTCCTCTTGGAGCCACTTAAACAAAGCTTTGACCGTATTCCGATATAATTGACCTTTGTCCGCTGCCCTAATGTTATTGTAATTTGAGCCATTTAGAATTCCGTGCAATCGCCCTTCATTATCGGCCTGTTGTAAATCTTTTTCCAAACCTTCCCCTCCAATAAACTCTGGGGGTGAACTTGGCTTAAGAACATCTTTTTTATAGGACGGAGATACTGTATGAACCGCATCAGCAAGACGAATACCCACAGCCATCAGATTTATGCAATCTTGATATCTGTAGTCCATAAGTCCTTTGTAATCAATAGGAACTTCAGAAAACCAGTTTTTCATTGATGAATAATTATCATCAAAAGGTCGAATACCCTGTATCGCCAAATTATGGATGCTATACACGTATCGCATCTTTTTAAGCACCTTATAGGCCGGGTGATACTGTTTTAAGAAAAGCACAAGGCTTGAATGCCAGTCGTGCATGTGTACTACATCAAGCTTGCCAAAAGCACCCTTTTTTATTGCCTCAGCAACCGCGGTACAGAAAATCACATACTTAATGAAATCAGTAAAGAAAGGCTCCGTAGGGTCATCATGGTAAATGTGGGCAATACTACCAGCTTCAATCTCGGGGTGATGTATTACATAATGATGAACGTTCTTGAATTCTTTCTTTGGGATTACCTCATATAATTCAGCGGTATAGATAATACCTCTTAGTTTGAAATTCAAATTGGTTTTGAAAGTCCCATTTTGATGTAAGCGCGAATAGGATGGAACTACCACATGGGCCTTATCGCCTCTATCGGAAATCTGTCTTGGAACATCTCTAACTACATCGCCCATTCCTCCTGCCTTACAATTGGCAATAGCATCATTTTCAGCAGCAACAAATAGGAAATTATTCATACAGGATGGCATTTAGTTTAATGTGTTAAAAAGATAGGTATTCTTCTCGATGAAGCCAAAAAAAAGCCTTTCTTTAGTGAGAAAGGCTTTTCAAATTTTAATAAATTGTTATTATTTGATTTTAAATGCTTTCTCTTGCGGATAGTATGCTGTTTCACCCAGCTCTTCTTCAATGCGAAGGAGTTGATTGTATTTTGCCATACGATCAGAACGAGAAGCAGAACCCGTCTTGATTTGACCCGTATTCAAGGCAACCGCAAGATCGGCAATGGTGTTATCTTCAGTTTCACCAGATCGGTGTGACATTACGGATGTGTACCCTGCGTTCTTTGCCATATTCACGGCAGCGATAGTTTCTGTAAGGGTTCCTATTTGGTTTACTTTGATCAAGATGGAATTCGCAATCCCATTTTCAATCCCTTTAGAAAGTCGTTCCACATTGGTTACAAATAAATCATCACCTACCAATTGTACTTTATCTCCAATTTTATCGGTTAGGGATTTCCAGCCATCCCAATCATTTTCGTCCATTCCATCTTCAATAGATATGATAGGATACTTGGCAGATAAATCCGCGAGGTATTGCGCTTGCTCTTCCGAAGTTCTTATAACTCCTTTATCGCCTTCGAATTTGGTATAATCATACTTTCCATCTACAAAGAATTCTGCAGCTGCACAATCTAGGGCAATCATTACATCATCACCTAATTTATATCCTGCTTTGTCAACCGCCTTTGCAATTGTATCTAATGCATCCTCAGTACCACCAGCTAAGTTCGGAGCAAATCCTCCTTCATCACCAACTGCGGTGCTTAAACCTCTGTCATGCAATACTTTTTTCAAGTTGTGGAAAATTTCAGTTCCCATTTGCATGGAATGTGAAAAGCTTTTTGCCTTTACCGGCATCACCATAAATTCTTGAAAAGCTATAGGAGCATCTGAATGCGAACCTCCATTAATGATATTCATCATAGGTACCGGAAGCGTATTTGCACTAACACCACCTACATATCTGAACAACGACAACCCTAATTCATTGGCGGCGGCTTTGGCAGCGGCCAAAGAAACACCCAAGATTGCATTTGCACCTAGTTTCGATTTATTCGGAGTGCCATCTAAATCGATCATCACTTGATCAATTAGATTTTGTTCGAAAACGTTCATTCCTAAAATCTCTTCTGCGATAACTGTATTTACATTAGCCACTGCTTTTAGAACACCTTTACCCATGAATGTATCTCCACCATCGCGTAATTCTACAGCTTCATGTTCTCCTGTTGAAGCTCCAGACGGAACTGCAGCTCTACCCATAACTCCATTTTCAGTAACCACATCAACTTCTACAGTTGGATTTCCTCTTGAATCTAATATTTGTCTTGCGTGAACGCCTAGGATAATACTCATTGAATTCTATTTTATTACTATTAATTTAAGCCCACAAATATACGAAAGAGCGTTTTGTTTACTCTCTGAAAATGAATGGATTGAAAAAATATAACGATTTGTTAAACTGAAACGGATTTCTTGCTTGTTTTTGCGATATTCTCAAAGAACTGGTCGAATAAATATTCAGCATCATGTGGCCCCGGACTTGCCTCAGGATGATATTGGACCGAAAAAACATTTTTATTCTTCATACGAATGCCCGCAACCGTCTGATCATTTAGATGTACATGCGTAATCTCTAATTCAGAATGTGCTTCAGTCTCTTCTCTATTAATAGCGAAACCATGATTTTGAGAAGTAATCTCCCCTTTACCTGTAAGTAGGTTTTTAATAGGATGGTTTATTCCTCGATGCCCGTTATGCATTTTGTAAGTTGACACACCGTTTGCCAAGGCAATAACTTGATGCCCTAAACAAATGCCAAAAAGAGGAGCATCGCTAGCTATAATATCTTTTGCAGTAGTAATCGCTTGTGTTAGGGGTTCAGGATCACCAGGGCCATTGGAAATAAAATATGCATCCGGATTCCATGATTTCAACTGCTCAAAGGTGCTATCATATGGAAAGACCTTGATATATGCATCTCGTTTAGCAAGATTTCTTAGTATGTTTTTTTTGATTCCTATATCTAAAGCGGCAATTTTATAGGTTGCGTTTTCATCTCCGTAGAAATACGGTTCCTGTGTAGATACCTTGGAAGAAAGCTCCAAACCTTCCATACTTGGGAAGTCAGCCAACTCTTCTTTTAACCTTGCGATGTTGTCAACATCCGTAGAAATTACAGCATTCATTGCGCCATTATCTCTAATATAGCTAACTAGTGCTCTAGTATCAACATCAGAAATAGCAAACAAATTACTTTTGGCTAAAAACTCTTCCAAACTGGCATCTGCATC
Organism: uncultured Flavobacteriaceae bacterium; assembly: GCA_947500435.1. Taxonomy (GTDB): domain Bacteria; phylum Bacteroidota; class Bacteroidia; order Flavobacteriales; family Flavobacteriaceae; genus Maribacter_C. The sequence continues at coordinate 95,901 of CANMRV010000004.1, read as the reverse complement.
ATCCCTTGAATAATTATAACTGAAATTTTTACAAATCAGTCCAGCTATTTTAACGGAATCAGATTCTACTTCATTTTCATTAGTTCCATAATTACCAATATGTGCATTGGTGGTCACCATTAATTGTCCAAAATATGAAGGGTCAGTAAATATCTCCTGATATCCTGTCATTCCCGTGTTGAAACAAACTTCTCCGAAAGCTGTTCCTTCATTTTCACCAACCACTTTGCCGTGAAATATGGTGCCATCTGCTAATAAAATAAATGCTCTTTTTCTAGATTGATACTTCATGTGGTACTTTACAATTTTTGATTTGACAAATAAACATAAAAAAAGGATAGACTTAAAGTCTATCCTTTTTCAATTATTAAAATCTCTTAACAATTTTATTCTTCTGAATCATCTGCTTTTACTTCTGCATCAGTTTGAGAATCAGTTTTTGCTTCTACCGCTACTGGTGGCGTCTCTGTTTTAGTTCCTCCACCTCTTCTACTTCTTCTTGTAGTTTTCTTCTTAGGCTTATCGGCATTGTATATCTCGTTGAAATCAACCAACTCAATCATTGCCATATCAGCGTTATCACCTAAACGATTACCTAGCTTGATAATTCTGGTGTAACCACCTGGTCTATCAGCAACTTTTTCAGATACTACACTAAACAATTCAGTGATGGCATTTTTATCTCTCAAGCTTTTGAAAACGATACGTCTATTATGTGTACCTTTTTCTGCTGATTGATTGTTCGCTGCCTTGGACTTTGTAATCAAAGGCTCAACAAATTGTTTTAAAGCTTTCGCTTTAGCAACAGTTGTATTGATTCTTTTATGCTCAATTAATGAACAAGCCATGTTAGCCAACATCGCCTTTCTATGCGCTGTCTTACGACCTAAATGGTTTATTTTTTTTCCGTGTCTCATGTTTCTATTTTATCATCTTGCTACCAAACCCGTTCGAACGAGGAGCAAAATATGATTACTTAATCCTTATCTAATTTGTATTTTGAAAGATCCATACCGAAGCTAAGGCCTTTGTTGATTACCAACTCTTCAAGCTCGGTCAATGATTTCTTACCGAAGTTTCTGAATTTCATCAAATCGTTCTTGTTAAAAGAAACCAAGTCTCCTAAAGTATCAACTTCTGCAGCTTTTAAACAATTCAAAGCACGAACAGAAAGATCCATGTCAACTAATTTGGTTTTCAACAATTGACGCATGTGAAGTGATTCTTCATCATAAGTTTCAGTTTGTGCAATTTCATCAGCTTCTAAAGTGATACGCTCATCAGAGAATAACATGAAGTGGTGAATCAAAACTTTTGCACCTTCGGTCAAAGCATCTTTAGGATGAATTGAACCATCAGTTTGGATTTCGAAAACTAATTTCTCGTAATCTGTTTTTTGCTCTACACGGAAGTTCTCAATGCTATACTTAACATTTTTGATTGGGGTAAAGATTGAATCGATAGCAATGGTTCCCATTGGCATACCAGACTTCTTGTTCTCTTCTGCAGGAACATAACCTCTACCTTTATCAATAACTAGCTCCATATTGATGCTAACTTTTGACTCCATGTTACAAATAACCAAATCAGGATTCAATACTTGATATCCAGAAATGAATTTTTGAAAATCTCCAGCTGTCAACTGATCTTTTCCACTGACGGAAACAGATACAGTTTCAGCTTCTGAATCTTCTATTTGTTTTTTGAAACGTACTTGTTTCAAATTCAATATGATCTCAGTCACATCTTCAACAACACCTGGAATCACAGAGAATTCGTGTTCTACTTTATCAATTCTTACCGAAGTAATTGCATGACCTTCTAGTGAAGAAAGCAATACTCTACGTAGAGCGTTCCCAACAGTTAATCCATAACCAGGTTCCAAAGGACGGAATTCAAACTTCCCTTCGAAATCTGAGGAATCGATCATTATTACTTTATCGGGCTTCTGAAAATTAAATAATGCCATAATTGGATTGGTGTTGTTTATTTAGAGTATAACTCGACGATTAATTGTTCTTTGATGTTCTCAGGAATCTGCATTCTCTCAGGAATGGTAACAAACGTTCCTTGCTTGGTATCGTTGTTCCAAACAATCCATTCGTAAACAGCACTACTAGCTGCAAGAGAATCTTGAATTGCCTGTAAAGACTTCGATTTTTCTCTTACCCCTACAACATCTCCAGCTTTTAAAGAATATGATGGAATGTTTACCAACTCACCATTAACGGTAATGTGTCTGTGAGAAACTAATTGTCTAGCACCACTTCTAGTTGGAGAAATACCCATTCTGTAAACAACGTTATCTAAACGAGCTTCACATAATTGAAGTAGAACTTCACCTGTAACACCTTTACTTCGGTTTGCTTTGGTAAATAGGTTACGGAATTGCTTTTCCAAAATACCATACGTGTACTTTGCTTTTTGTTTTTCCATTAACTGAACGGAATATTCAGATTTCTTACCACGACGTCTTGCGTTTCCATGTTGTCCTGGTGGGTAATTCTTTTTGTCAAAAGACTTATCGTCTCCAAAAATCGCTTCTCCGAACTTACGGGCGATTTTACTTTTTGGTCCTGTGTATCTTGCCATTTTCTTTTAATTTGAAGTGTGATTATGAATTAAGGCTTCCTCCTTCGATAATCTTGTACTACACTTCTGTGAAATTATATAGTGATTTATTAAACTCTTCTTCTCTTTGGAGGTCTACATCCGTTATGCGGCATTGGTGTAACATCGATAATCTCTGTTACTTCAATTCCTGAATTGTGAATTGCACGTATTGCAGATTCTCTTCCATTACCAGGTCCTTTTACATAAACCTTTACTTTTCTAAGTCCAGCCTCGTGAGCTACTTTAGAACAATCTTCAGCCGCTACCTGCGCAGCATAAGGAGTATTCTTTTTAGAACCTCTAAAACCCATCTTTCCAGCTGACGACCAAGAGATAACATCTCCTTTTTTGTTTGTCAATGAAATGATGATATTATTGAAAGAAGCTGTTACGTGAGCTTCCCCAACAGATTCTATAACAACCTTACGTTTCTTAGTTGCTTTTGTACTTGTCTTTGCCATATTATTTTTAGTTTCTAGTGTTAGTTCTTAGTTATTGGAATCCTAGACTTTTACATTTCAAACAGATTCTTCTAACGTCTAAATACTAATGACTACTATCTAATTATTATTTAGTTGCTTTTTTCTTGTTCGCAACTGTTTTACGCTTACCTTTTCTGGTTCTAGAGTTGTTCTTTGTACGTTGCCCTCTTAATGGAAGTCCAGATCTATGGCGAATACCTCTGTAACAACCAATGTCCATCAATCGCTTGATGTTCAACTGTGTTTCAGAACGTAGTTCACCTTCAATTGTGTAACTGGCAACTGCCTCACGAATACGACCAATTTCATCATCGTTCCAATCAGAAACTTTAGTGTCTTCACTAACTTTTGCCGTAGCTAAAATCTCTTTAGCTCTGCTGCTACCAATTCCAAAAATATAGGTTAGCGCTATGACGCCTCTTTTTTGTTTTGGTATATCAATACCTGCAATTCTTGCCATAATTACCCTTGTCTTTGTTTAAATCTAGGATTCTTTTTGTTGATTACGTACAACCTACCTTTTCTGCGAACAATCTTGCAGTCGGCACTTCTTTTCTTAACTGATGCTCTAACTTTCATCTTTCTACTATCTTAATATCTATAAGTAATTCTCGCTTTTGTCAAATCATAAGGACTCATTTCCAACTTCACCTTATCACCAGGAAGCAATTTAATGTAATGCATACGCATCTTTCCTGAAATATGTGCAGTCACAACATGACCGTTTTCTAATTCGACACGAAACATTGCATTAGACAATGCTTCGATTATGGATCCATCTTGCTCTATCGCTGCTTGCTTAGCCATAATTATGCTACTTTTCTGTTTTTACCTGATTTCATCAAACCATCATAGTGACGATTCAACAAGTAGGCATTCACTTGTTGTACTGTATCAATTGCTACACCTACCATGATCAATAGTGAGGTACCACCAAAGAACAATGCCCATCCGGCTTGTACATCTAGTAACTTTACAACTACTGCAGGTAGTACCGCTAACAATGCTAAAAATATAGATCCAGGTAAGGTTATCAAAGACATAATTTTGTCCAAGAAATCTCCTGTTTCTTTTCCCGGTCGTATCCCTGGAATAAAACCTCCACTACGTTTTAAATCATCAGCCATTTTGTTCGTTGGAACGGTAATCGCTGTATAGAAATACGTAAAAATGATAATTAGAAAGGCAAACAATAAATTATATGCCAATCCAAAGATATCCGAGAACTGTGTTTGAATCCATGTCCCCACGTCACCTTCTATAGCCCCACCAATTAAACCAGGAACAAACATAATAGCTTGCGCAAAGATTATTGGCATTACACCCGATGCATTTAATTTTAATGGGATGTACTGTCTAGACCCCATAACGTTCTTTTCATAACCACCAGAGGCAGTTCTTCTCGCATACTGTACCGGAATTTGGCGCGTAGCCATCACTAATAATACACTCGCAAGAATAACTAAGAACCAAACGATAACTTCTACTAAAATCAACATTGGTCCTCCAACACCGTCAAGTCTTGAAACCACTTCTTGAGCAAATGACTGTGGAAGCGTCGCGATAATACCAATCATTATCAATAGTGATATACCGTTACCGATTCCTTTATCAGTAATTTTTTCTCCTAACCACATGGCGAATACACAACCCGTAACTAAAATGATTACGGCTGGCACCATGAAGTCAAGACCTTTACCTAAAAGAAAAGCACTATTAGGCACTCCAAAAGCTTCCAATCCATATAAATATGCTGGAGCTTGAACAATACAAATACCTATAGTTAACCATCTAGTAATTTGATTGATTGTTTTTCGACCACTTTCACCTTCCTTCTGTAATTTCTGAAGGTAAGGAATTGCTATACCCATCAATTGAACAACAATCGAAGCAGAGATATAAGGCATAATACCCAATGCAAATATTGATGCACTGGCAAAAGCTCCGCCAGTAAATGCATTCAATAATGCGAAAATACCTTGACCAGTCTCATCAACTAAAGCTCCTAGCTGTGTCGTATCTATACCTGGAAGAACAATCTGGCAACCAAAACGATATACCACAAGAAGCATCAGGGTAACACCTATTCTGTTCCTTAGCTCTTCTATTTTCCAAATATTGGATATTGTTTCGAAAAAATTCTTCATAATTTGTTTTGCTTATAAACTTATTGCTTCTCCACCTGCAGCTTCAATTGCCGCTTTCGCTGTAGCAGTAAATTTATGCACAGAAATTTTAAGGGATGCTTTCAATTCTCCACCGCCCAATATCTTCACCAAATCATTTTTACGCGCCAATCTGTTCTCTACAAGCGTCTCTAAAGTAATAGTATCTTTTACTACTTTTTTGTCTACCAACTCTTGAAGTTTAGAAAGGTTGATACCCTGATACTCTTTTCGGTTAATGTTTGTAAAACCAAATTTAGGTACACGTCTTTGTAAAGGCATTTGACCGCCTTCGAAACCAATCTTCTTAGAATAACCAGATCTTGATTTAGCACCTTTATGCCCTCTTGCAGCCGTTCCACCTTTACCTGACCCTTGGCCTCTTCCTAATCGTTTTCCGTCTCTGTTGACAGAACCTTCAGCTGGTTTTAGATTACTTAAATTCATTACCTTATATGTATTAAGCTTCCTCTGTAGAAACTAAGTGTTTAACTGTATTTACCATGCCAAGAATGCTCGCTGTAGCTTCATGTTCTACAACCTGACCAATTCTTTTCAAACCAAGAGCCTCTAAAGTTCTCTTTTGGTTCTGTGGTCTTTTGATAGCGCTCTTTAACTGTTTTACTTTAATCTTCTTTGCCATTGTCTGCTTGAATTATCCTTTAAAAACTTTTTCTAAGGAAACACCTCTTTGTTTTGCGATGGTATGAGCACCTCTTAATTGTAAAAGTGCATCAAAAGTAGCTTTTACCACATTGTGAGGGTTAGAAGAACCCTGTGATTTAGAAAGTACATCATGTACTCCAACAGCTTCCAATACCGCTCTAACCGCACCACCTGCGATAACACCCGTACCATGAGATGCTGGTTGAATGTATACACGTGCACCACCGAACTTACCTTTTTGCTCGTGTGGCAATGTGGCTTTGTTCAAAGGAATACGAATCAAATTCTTTTTAGCATCTTCGATAGCTTTAGCGATAGCCGTGGCAACTTCTTTAGATTTACCTAACCCATGACCAACAACTCCATTCTCATCACCTACAACAACAATTGCAGAGAATCCGAAAGCTCGTCCACCTTTTGTTACCTTAGTAACCCTTTGGATACCGACCAATCTATCTTTTAAATCTAAACCTCCTGGCTTAACAGTTTCTACGTTTTTGTATTTCTGGTACATGCTCTTATTTTAGAATTTTAATCCTGCTTCTCTTGCTCCTTCAGCCAATGCTTTAACTCTTCCGTGGTATAAGTTACCTCCTCTATCGAAAGCTACTTTATCAATACCAACTTTAGCAGATCTTTCTGCTATTGCCTTACCTACAAGAGCAGCAACCTCAGTTTTGGTTCCCTTAGCTTTTGCTAATTCTTTATCTCGAGAAGAAACAGCTACTAAAGTTTTTCCTTCAACATCATCAATCACCTGAGCATAAATTTCTTTATTGCTTCGGAAAACCGATAGTCTCGGTCTTGCTGCAGTTCCGGCGGATACTTTACGTATTCTCCTTCTAATTCTTAATTTTCTTTGTGTCTTTGATAATTTCATGATAACACTAATATTATGCGGATTTACCTGCTTTTCTTCTCAATTGTTCTCCAACGAACTTAATACCTTTTCCTTTGTATGGCTCTGGCTTACGGAAAGATCTAATCTTTGCCGCTACCTGACCAACTAACTGCTTGTCAAAAGAAGTAAGTTTTATAATAGGGTTCTTTCCTTTTTCAGAAATAGTCTCCACTTTTACTTCTTGAGCTAAGTTCAAAACTATGTTGTGAGAAAAGCCCAAAGCAAGATCTAATTTCTGACCTTGATTGCTTGCTCTATATCCTACACCTACTAATTCCAACTCTTTCGTCCATCCTTTAGAAACTCCTTCAACCATATTCAAAACCAAAGATCTGTACAGACCATGTTTTGCTTTATGCTCTTTGGAATCAGAAGGTCTGGTTACCCATGCTTGTCCATCTTCAATCTTTACAGCTACTCCTGAAAACTCTTGAGTCAATTCACCCAACTTACCTTTTACAGTAATTATATTTTCATTTATCTCTATCGTAACTCCCTCAGGAATTGCTATCGGATTATTACCTATTCTAGACATTTTCTAAATCTTTATACTGATTAATATACGTAGCAAAGAACCTCGCCACCTACATTTTCATTTTTAGCTTGCTTACTTGTCATTACACCATGAGATGTAGAAACAATTGCAATACCTAATCCGTTTAAAACTCTTGGCAGATTATCAGCTCCTGTATACTTACGTAAACCAGGCTTACTTACTCTCTGCAATTTCTTGATAACAGGATCTTTAGTGAACTTGTCATATTTCAAAGCAATCTTGATGCTACCTTGAACCTTATCCTCTTCGAACTTGTAACTTAAAATATATCCTTGATCAAATAATATTTTAGTTATCTCTTTCTTCACTTTTGATGAAGGTATCTCAACGACTCTGTGACCTGCGCTATTTGCGTTTCTCACTCTTGTTAAGTAATCTGCTATAGTATCTGTAACCATTCTTATATATTTCGGTAACGGTTTCCGGCACTATTGCCAGACCTGAAACCAGTTATTCAATTTTATCTTACCAGCTGGCTTTTTTAACTCCCGGAATCAATCCTTGATTTGCCATTTCTCTGAAAGTTACCCTTGAAATACCAAAAGTTCTCATGTAACCTTTAGGTCTTCCGGTAATCTTACATCTGTTGTGCATACGAACAGGTGAAGCATTCTTTGGCAATTTCTGCAGGCCTTCATAGTCTCCAGCTTCTTTCAAAGCTTTTCTCTTTTCAGCATATTTAGCTACAGTCGCTGCCCTTTTTCTTTCACGGGCCTTCATTGATTCTTTAGCCATACTATTTCTTTTTAAAAGGTAATCCTAGTTCTGTTAATAATGATTTCGCTTCCTTATCGGTTGCAGCCGTAGTTACGAAAGTGATATCCATCCCGTTTATTCTATTGATTTTGTCAATATTTACTTCTGGGAATATAATTTGCTCCGTAACACCTAAACTGTAATTTCCTCGTCCATCAAAACCGGTAGCTTTGATGCCTTGAAAATCGCGAACTCGAGGTAAAGCACTTGTTACCAAGCGATCTAAAAACTCGTACATTCTTTCTCCACGAAGAGTCACTTTTGCACCAATTGGCATCCCCTTACGTAATTTGAAGGTAGCAACATCTTTTTTAGATATTGTTGCAACTGCTTTTTGACCTGTAATCATCGTCATCTCATCAACCGCATGGTCGATAAGTTTCTTATCGGCAACAGCAGCACCAACACCTCTACTTACTACTATCTTCTGTAGCTTAGGCACTTGCATTACATTCTTGTAACCAAATTCCTCAGTCAACGCACTAACAATGCGCTCACCATATTCTTTCTTTAATCTTGCAACGTAAGCCATAACTAAATTACTTCATTGGATTTTTTAGAAACTCTAACTTTCTTTCCATCTCTTACTTCATAACCAACTCTGGTGGTATCACCAGATTTAGCATCAAGAAGTGCAAGATTAGAAACATGAACAAAAGCTTCCTTTTCAACAATACCGCCTTGTGGATTTTTTGCACTAGGCTTCTCATGTTTAGATACCATATTTGCACCTTCAACAATCGCTTTGTTCTTTTCAATATCAACACGCATCACTTTACCTTCGGTTCCTTTATGGTCTCCAGCAATAATACGTACTGTATCTCCCGTTTTTATTTTTAACTTTTTCATTCCTTGCTATAAATTATAGTACCTCAGGGGCCAATGAAACAATTTTCATGAACTGCTTATCGCGAAGTTCTCTAGCAACCGGTCCGAAAACACGGGTTCCTCTCATTTCGCCAGTTGGGTTTAACAACACACATGCATTGTCATCAAAACGGATGTAAGATCCATCAGGTCTTCTTACTTCTTTTTTGGTTCTTACCACAACTGCTGTTGATACAGCACCTTTTTTGATACCTCCGTTCGGAGTTGCCTCCTTAACAGTAACAACAATCTTGTCTCCAATAGAAGCGTATCTTCTTTTTGTTCCACCCAAAACACGAATGGTCAAAACTTCCTTTGCTCCTGTATTGTCCGCTACCTTTAATCTTGATTCTTGCTGTAACATAATTATTTAGCTCTTTCTAAGATTTCTACTAACCTCCAACATTTGGTTTTGCTCAAAGGACGTGTTTCCATAATCTTTACGGTATCGCCTTCCTTGCAATCGTTCTTTTCGTCGTGTGCAACGTACTTTTTCGTTTTCAAAACGAACTTACCGTACATAGGGTGCTTTACTCTTTTTACCTCGGCAACCACAATAGATTTCTCCATTTTGTTGCTAGTAACAACCCCTATTCTCTCTTTTCTTAAGTTTCTTTTTTCTTCCATAAAGCAGAACCAGTTATTGGTTTTCCCTATTAGTTAATTCCGTTGCCAATCGCGCTACTGTTCTTCTAACCTTTCTAATTTGAAGAGGATTCTCCAAAGGAGTTACGAAGTGTGCCATTTTTAAATCCGCATGCTCTTTCTTAAGCTCAGCGTGCTTTAATTTTAGCTCTTCAACAGATAATTCTTTTATTTCCTTTTTTTTCATGATTTCCTTCAATTAGTCTACAGCAGTATAATCTCTGGCAACAATAAATTTTGTCTTAACCGGTAATTTTTGAGCCGCTAATCGCAATGCTTCCTTAGCAACATCCATTGGCACACCAGCAACCTCGAACATAATTCTTCCAGGCAAAACACGAGCTACGAAATATTCCGGAGCACCTTTACCTTTACCCATACGTACTTCTAATGGCTTCTTGGTGATAGGCTTGTCTGGAAATATCTTAATCCAAAGCTGCCCTTCTCTTTTCATGTATCTTGTTGCAGCAATACGAGCCGCTTCAATCTGACGTGCTGTTATAAAACGAGTCTCTAAAGATTTAAGACCAAACATACCATTAGAAAGCAGGTGCCCTCTACCGGAGATACCCTTCATCCGGCCTTTTTGCATCTTACGAAACTTTTGTCTTTTCGGTTGTAACATGATTTTCTTACTTCTTTAAAAAATTACTTTCTACGGCGTTGTTTTCCACCACGATCTCCTTTTCCTCCCTTGTCGCTTTGGCCTTTTTTCATACCAACTAATGGAGAAAGCTCTCTCTTTCCGTATACTTCGCCTTTCATTATCCAAACTTTGATTCCCAACTTACCATAAGTAGTTTGAGCTTCGTGCAATGCATAATCAATATCTGCACGGAAAGTAGACAATGGAATTCTACCATCTTTGTACGACTCAGAACGTGCCATTTCAGCTCCATTCAATCGACCGGAAATCTGAATTTTGATTCCCTCAGCATTCATGCGCATCGCAGCAGCAATTGCCATTTTGATTGCTCGTCTGAAAGAAATTCTGCTTTCAATTTGACGTGCTACACTAGCAGCTACCAAATTGGCATCAACCTCAGGTCTTTTGATTTCGTAAATATTAATCTGAACCTCTTTTCCAGTAATCTTCTTAAGCTCTTCTTTAAGCTTATCTACTTCTTGACCACCTTTACCAATAATGATACCTGGTCTTGCCGTAGTAATAGTTACTGTTATCAATTTTAAAGTACGTTCGATAATAACTCTTGACACACTTGCTTTCGCCAAACGTGCATGAACATACTTACGGATTTTGCTATCCTCAGCTAGTTTGTCACCATAATCGTTTCCACCGTACCAGTTAGATTCCCATCCTCTGATAATTCCTAGACGATTTCCTATCGGATTTGTTTTCTGTCCCATTCTAGCTTGCTATATTATTGTTAGACCCCAAAACCAATGTTACATGGTTGGAACGTTTTCTAATTCTGTGTGCTCTACCTTGTGGAGCTGGACGCAATCTTTTCAACATCGCTGCACTATCAACACGAATCTCTTTTACAATAAGATCAGCGTCTTCTAGACTGGCATCTTCATTCTTAGCTTGCCAATTCGCCAAAGCAGAAAGCAAAAGCTTTTCTAATTTGCGGGAAGCTTCTTTCGGATTGAACCTCAAAATTGCCAACGCCTTTTCCACTTCAACACCTCTTACTAAATCCGCAACGATGCGCATTTTTCTAGGAGAAGTAGGACAATTGTTCAACTTTGCGAACGCTATCTGTTTCTTTTCAGCCTTTATTCTTTCGGCCATCTGTTTTTTTCGAACTCCCATAGCTTACTTTTTACCTTTGTTCTTTGCTCCTGCGTGACCCCTAAAAGATCGTGTTGGAGAAAATTCCCCTAATTTGTGCCCTACCATATTTTCTGTTACAAATACAGGAACAAATTGTCTCCCGTTATGCACAGCTATGGTTAGACCTACAAAATCAGGTGTTATCATAGAAGCTCTTGACCATGTCTTTATAACACTCTTCTTTCCAGAAGAAGCATTTTGCTGGATTTTTTTATCCAAACTATAGTGAACGTAAGGTCCTTTTTTTAGTGAACGTGCCATTTTTTCTTCTTTTTATTTCTTTCTACGTTCTAAAATATATTTGTTTGTGCTCTTAGTCTTCTGACGAGTTCTATAACCCTTAGCCGGAATACCGTTTCTAGATCTTGGGTGACCACCCGAAGCTCTACCTTCACCACCGCCCATTGGGTGATCGACAGGGTTCATTGCTACTGGTCTAGTTCTTGGTCTTCTACCCAACCATCTACTTCTACCAGCTTTACCAGAAACCAACAATTGATGATCCGAGTTAGAAACCGCACCGATAGTAGCCAAACAACCTGATAAAATCAATCTCGTTTCACCAGAAGGCATTTTTACAGTAACAAACTTTCCGTCTTTTGCCATTAATTGAGCAAAAGTACCTGCACTTCTTGCCATTACAGCTCCTTGTCCAGGTCGTAACTCAATACATGAAATAATAGTTCCCAAAGGAATATCGCTTAATGGAAGTGCGTTACCAATTTCAGGTGCTGCATTCGAACCAGATGTTACCGTCTGATCTACTTGCAATCCGTTTTGAGCGATTATGTATCTTTTCTCACCGTCAGTGTATTCCAACAACGCAATAAAAGCTGTTCTGTTAGGATCGTATTGAATCGATTTTACGGTTGCAGCAACATCTTGCTTATCCCTTTTAAAATCGATGACACGATACCTTCTTTTATGACCTCCACCTTTTTGGCGAATGGTCATCTTTCCTTGACTGTTTCTACCTCCGGACTTTTTTAACGGAGAGAGCAAGCTCTTCTCCGGCTTATCAGTCGTAATGGCGTCAAACCCATTTACGACTCTAAAACGCTGTCCAGGAGTTACTGGTTTTAATTTTCTAACTGACATTGTTTGTCTTTATAGATTACTGTAAAAATCAATAATATCTCCTTCGGCAACATCAACTATCGCTTTCTTGATAGCATTCGTTTTACCATGCTGAATACCTGTTTTGGTATACCGCGATTTTCTTGTTGGACCATAATTCATGGTACGAACTTTCTTAACCGAAACTCCATAAGCTGATTCAACAGCTTCCTTGATCTGAATCTTGTTGGCCTTTGGGTCAACAATGAAACCATACCGATTGTACAACTCGCTATCAGCGGTCATCTTTTCAGTTATAATTGGCTTTATCAACACACTCATGGTTTTCCTATTTATTTAAGTTCGCTACGATTCCTTCTAATGAACCTTCTAATAACACAATATTGTTTGCGTTTAATATTTTGTAAGTGCTTAATTCTGAGCTAGTTACAACTTCAGAGCGCTTCAAATTACGCGAAGACAAATATACACCATTATTTGAATCACCCAACACAAATAAAGACTTTTTGTTCTCCAGTCCCAAAGACTTTAAAACCTGTACAAAATCCTTAGTTTTTGGAGCCTCAAAATCAAAGTCTTCAACTACCAAAATTGCCTTCTCATTTGACTTGATACTTAAGGCAGATTTACGTGCCAAACGCTTCAAGTTTTTATTCAATTTTTGAGTATAATCTTTAGGTCTTGGACCGAAAATTCGACCACCACCTCTAAAGATTGGTGATTTGATACTACCAGCACGAGCCGTACCTGTACCTTTTTGTTTTTTAATCTTTCTTGTACTACCTGCAATCTCCGCTCTCTCTTTCGATTTGTGAGTTCCTTGTCTCTGATGAGCTAGGTATTGTTTTACATCTAAGTAAACCGCATGATTGTTAGGCTCTATTCCGAAAACAGCATCAGAAAGGTCTGCCTTTCTACCTGTTTCTTTTCCTTTGATATCTAAAACTGCTACTTTCATTACTTCTGAATAGTTACGTAAGCATTCTTATGACCAGGTACACATCCCTTTACTACGATAAGGTTTTTCTCTGGAACTATTTTTAAAACTCTAAGGTTCTGAACAGTCACTTGATCACCACCCATTCGGCCAGCCATTTTCATTCCTTTGAAAACTCTCGCAGGATATGAAGCAGCACCGATTGAACCGGGAGCTCTAAGCCTGTTGTGTTGACCGTGTGTTGCTTGACCAACTCCAGCGAAGCCGTGTCTTTTAACAACACCCTGAAAACCTTTTCCTTTTGATGTACCAACTACATCAACAAATTCACCTTCTTCAAATAGATCAACCCCAAGGGTGTCACCTAATTTGAACTCACCTTCAAAATCTTGGAACTCAACGACTTTTTTCTTGGGAGATGTACCTGCCTTTTTAAAATGACCCGATTGAGCCTTATTAGCACGTTTCTCTGCCTTGTCATCGAAACCAAGTTGAAGGGCACTATACCCGTCGACCTCTTCGGTTCTGACTTGGGTAACTACGCATGGCCCAGCTTCAATAACGGTACATGGCATATTCTTACCATTCTCGTCAAAAATACTGGTCATACCTACTTTCTTTCCTATTAACCCAGACATTCGATTTAGATTTTGGACATCCGATTTAAACTTTAAATCTTCCTTCCGTTTATATTAATTTGTATTACTCTCAACTAAGACATAAAAAAACAGGGTTAAAAACTAATTCAACCCTGAATTTTGTTTTCTTCCGTTTTTCCCTTGCACGCGGCTCAGGACATGTCACCTATCCTATTCGAATAGGTTTTTCACTTATACTTTTATCTCAACTTCAACACCACTTGGAAGCTCTAGCTTCATAAGCGCATCAATAGTTTTTGACGAAGAGCTATAAATATCTAAGAGTCTTTTATAAGAACTCAATTGAAATTGCTCTCTTGATTTTTTATTTACGTGCGGCGAACGCAAAACCGTAAATATTTTTTTATGTGTTGGCAAAGGAATTGGCCCAGTTACTACCGCTCCGGTTGTCTTTACCGTCTTAACGATTTTCTCAGCAGACTTGTCTACCAAATTGTGATCGTAAGATTTTAATTTTATTCTAATTTTTTGACTCATCTTCTAAAAATTAAGCGGTTACACCTTTAGCTGCCTTAATTACTTCCTCTGAAATATTAGATGGAGTTTCTGCATAGTGAGAAAATTCCATAGTTGATGTTGCTCTACCTGACGACAATGTTCTCAAAGAAGTAACATATCCAAACATCTCAGATAGTGGAACAGTACCTTTTACAACTTTAGCTCCAGCTCTATCGCTCATATCACTAATAGTTCCACGCCTTCTATTCAAATCACCAACGATATCACCCATATTCTCCTCAGGAGTAATAACTTCTATCTTCATAATTGGCTCCATAATTACAGCACCAGCAGCTTTACCAGCGGCTTTGTAACCCATTTTCGCTGCCAATTCGAAAGAAAGTGCATCAGAATCCACGGGATGGAAAGATCCATCTTTCAATACCACTTTCATGGTATCCATTTCAAACCCAGCCAACGGTCCGTTCTGCATAGCAGCCTTGAAACCTTTCTCTACAGATGGAATGAATTCCTTAGGAATACGTCCACCTTTGATTTGATCAACAAACTGCAGTCCACTTCCTTCGAAATCATCATCCGCAGGACTCATTTCAAAGACAATATCACCAAATTTACCACGACCACCAGATTGCTTTTTATAAGTTTCTCTGTGCGCAGCCATTTTTGTAAGCGCCTCCTTATATTCGACTTGAGGCTGACCTTGGTTAACTTCAACTTTGAATTCTCTTTTTAAGCGATCGACAATAATATCTAAGTGAAGTTCACCCATACCAGAAATAATGGTTTGACCTGACGCTTCATCAGTTTTTACTTGGAATGTAGGATCTTCTTCCGCCAATTTAGCTAAAGCCATACCTAATTTATCAACATCAGCCTTTGTTTTAGGCTCAACTGCTATACCAATTACCGGATCGGGAAAGTCCATACTCTCTAATACAATAGGATGCTTTTCAGCAGACATAGTATCACCAGTCTTAATATCTTTAAATCCAACCGCAGCACCTATATCTCCCGCTTCGATATAATCGATAGCATTTTGCTTATTAGAGTGCATTTGATAAATACGAGAAATACGCTCTTTCTTACCTGAACGATTATTCAATATATAAGAACCAGCATCTAAACGACCAGAATACGTTCTAAAGAATGCCAAACGTCCCACAAAAGGATCAGTCGCAATTTTAAAAGCTAAAGCAGAAAACGGCTCTTTAACATCCGGTTTTCTTGATTCTTCCTCACCTGTATCTGGGTTGGTACCTATTATAGCCTCCTTATCTATAGGAGAAGGCAAGTATCTACATACAGCATCCAACAAAAATTGAACACCTTTATTTTTAAACGATGAACCACAAATCATAGGGATGATTGCTCTATCCATAACCGCAGCTCTTAAAGCAGCATGTACTTCTTCTTCAGTAATAGAATCTTCATCTTCGAAGAATTTCTCCATTAACTCCTCGTCGTACTCTGCAACGGCCTCAATTAATCCAGCTCTATACTCCTTTACTTCAGCTTTCATTTCCTCAGGAATATCAACAACGTCAAACGTCGAACCATATCCCTCATCATGCCAAACTATAGCTCTATTCTTAGCTAAATCAACGATTCCTTTGAAATCTCCTTCTTCACCAATTGGTAAAACGATAGGAACTGCCTTAGAACCCAACATCTCTCTGACTTGCTTACAAACCATTAAAAAGTTAGAACCTTGACGGTCCATTTTATTCACAAAACCAATACGAGGAACTTTATAGTTATCTGCAAGCCTCCAATTTGTTTCAGATTGCGGCTCAACACCATCCACTGCGCTAAAAAGGAATACTAAACCATCGAGAACACGTAAAGATCTATTTACTTCCACAGTAAAATCAACGTGACCTGGAGTATCAATTATATTAAAATGATAACCTTTCGCGTCAGAAGTTGGTTTTCCGTTCTCTGTTGGAAACTCCCATTCACAAGTTGTTGCAGCGGAAGTAATTGTAATACCACGTTCTTGCTCTTGTTCCATCCAATCCATTGTAGCAGCACCATCATGTACCTCACCAATTTTATGGCTAACACCTGTATAGAACAAAATACGTTCCGTAGTAGTGGTTTTACCAGCATCAATATGCGCAGCAATACCTATATTTCTTGTATATTTTAAATCTCTTGCCATTTCCGATTAAAATCTAAAGTGAGAGAATGCTTTATTTGCTTCAGCCATTTTGTGAGTATCAACTCTTTTCTTGACCGCTGCACCTTCTTCTTTGGACGCCGCCAAAACTTCAGCTGCTAATTTAGCCGCCATACCTTTTTCATTACGCTTTCTAGAATAACTAATCAACCACTTCATGGCTGTCGAAATTTTTCGGTCTGGTCTGATTTGCATCGGAATCTGGAACGTAGCCCCACCAACACGTCTACTTCTCACTTCTACATGAGGCATAACATTAGACAATGCATCTTTCCAAAGTTCAAGAGCTGTTTTCTCTTCGTCTGTCTTTTTTTCCTCTACGATATCGATGGCATCGTAGAATACGCTAAAAGCAACCGATTTCTTACCATCCCACATCATCATGTTCACAAAACGTGTCACTAGCTGATCGTTAAATCTAGGATCTGGTAATAATGGCCTTTTCTTTGCCTGCTTTTTTCTCATTACTGCTTCTTTACAAAGTTATGATTACTTCTTAGGGCGTTTTGCACCGTATTTAGATCTTCGCTGGGTTCTTCCTGCAACACCTGCAGTATCTAAAGCACCTCTAACGATGTGATATCTAACTCCTGGCAAATCTTTTACCCTTCCGCCTCTTACTAATACTATCGAGTGCTCTTGTAAATTGTGACCCTCACCTGGGATGTAAGCATTAACCTCCTTACCATTCGTCAACCTTACCCTTGCTACTTTACGCATAGCAGAGTTAGGTTTCTTAGGTGTAGTGGTATAAACACGCGTACAAACCCCTCTTCTTTGAGGACACGAATCCAAAGCAGCCGATTTACTCTTCTTAGTAATTGTGACTCTTCCTTTTCGTACTAATTGTGAAATTGTTGGCATACCTTATATATGTATAAAACTTTACCCCTGTTTAAGGGCTGGCAAATGTAATACTATTTCATAATATTTCAAATCCTTAGACATTAAATTTCTTTTATTTTTTCAAAATCCAAATTAAACCCAATTTCTACCGAAAACCATTATGTAATAAATAATGCTAAATTTCAAAATGAACCATGCTAGATTATAATCCAAATTCGATAACAAATCGACTTAGATGATCGGGAAATGAAGAATATGCCTTCTCAAATCTTCCAAAAATGTTAAAATCCATTTTTTTATCAAATCCATAAAAACCCAGCCTGTTACATAATACATTGATATAATAGCAAATTGTTTTATATGTAACCGGCAAAAAAGAAATACCTTCTTAAAGTTTTATTAATATTAGTTTGGATTATTAACATGAAATTATGATTTTTGCGCTTAGCTAATTCAAATAATTAAAAAATGAGAACAAAATTAAATGGAATCTTAACGCTACTATTGGCGTTTGTTGTGCATTTATCTTTTGCACAAGACAAGACGATTACCGGTACGGTTACAGATCAAGACGGTCTGCCACTGCCAGGTGTTAACATCGTCGTAGAAGGTACAACTAATGGTACCCAAACTGATTTTGACGGAAACTACGCTATAAGCGGTAGTGAAGGTCAAACACTTCTTTTCTCTTACATCGGTCAAAAAGATGTGAGACAACCAATCGGTTCTGGTAGTACTATTAATGTACAAATGACGGAAGATGCACAAGCCTTAGAAGAGGTGGTTGTAACTGCCCAAGGTATTAAAAGAGAGAAAAAGGCGCTTGGTTTTGCTGTCTCCTCTGTAGGTTCTGAAGATTTAGAATCAAGAGCTGATGGTGATGTTGCCCGTGTTCTATCTGGTAAGGCCTCTGGTGTACAGATTACATCTGCCGGTGGTATGTCAGGATCTGCAACTAACGTTGTAATTCGTGGTTTAAGTTCCTTTAGTGGAAGTAACCAGGCATTATTTGTTGTTGATGGTGTTCCTTTCGCAAGTGATACTAACGCAGGTAACCCCAATAATGGTGGTAGCTTTATAAGCGGTAACACTGGATCTTCTCGTTTCTTGGATTTAGATCCTAACAATATTGAGAAAGTTGAAGTACTTAAAGGTCTTGCAGCAGCAACACTTTATGGTACACAAGGTAAGAACGGTGTAATTTTAATTACTACTAAAGCTGGTTCTGCCGGTGCAGGAGGAGTTAAAAAATCGGAAATTACAATTAATCAATCTTTCTTCGTTAACCAAATGGCATCAACACCAGATTACCAAGATAAGTATGGTAATGGTTTTGACCAATCATTCGGTTGGTTCTTTAGTAACTGGGGACCTAGTTTTGAAGCAGGTGGACCTTCAGGATATACCAATCCTGGTAGTTTTGCATCATCTTTTGACTTTGACCCAAATACAGTAACCTTGCCTCACCCGTATGCAACTACTGGTGTTGGTTCTATTCGTGCTGCTTTCCCAGAGTTACAAGATGCTCGTTATGATTGGAAGCCTTATGACAACTTAGAGAACTTCTTGACAGATGGTGGCATTTCTAATACCTCTATTAATATTAATGGTGCTTCTGATGACGGAAATACAACATACAATGTAAACTTCGGTTATTTGGATGATAAAGGTTTTGTTCCTGGTAACTCATTAGGAAGAACTAACCTTTCAGTTGGTGGTCGCTCAAAATTGACTAATAAATTTACAGTCTCGGCAACTATGAACTATTCAAGGTCTGATTATAAATCACCTCCAGTTGCTGCTAGTCGTGGTAATGGTACTCAAGGGCTTTCAGTTTTTGGTGCTGTATTCTTTACACCACGTTCTGTTGACTTGAATGGTTTACCTTTTGAGAGCCCGATTGACGGTTCAGCGGTATACTATCGTCAAAACAATAGTATCATTAATCCAAGATGGACTGCGAAAAACGTAAAATACAGACAGTTGACCAATCGTTTTTTCTGGAATGCATCTTTGCAATATGACATTAATGAAAACCTTAATGTTTCATATCGTGCGGGTATGGATTTCTATACAGAGAGAAATACACAATACTCCAATAAAGGTGGTGTTCAGTTTTCGCAAGCCATTTTTGGTTTCTTAAATACTTTCGATAATAACAATACGATTTGGGATCACTATATAGCTTTAAATGGTAATTATGATCTTTCCGAAAAGTTGGGAATGACTTTTAACCTTGGTGCTACGACTCGTTCGACTGAATTTGATATTCAGGGTGCTGCGAGTTCAAATCAAATTGTTTTCGATGTACAGCGTCACTTTAATTACGCGACAACTACCCCTATTCAGTTTAATGTAAAACAAAACATTGCTGGTCTTTTAGGTCAAGCTACTTTTGATTATGACAATCAGTTGTTCTTAACTGCGTCAACTAGAACGGATTGGGTTTCTAACCTTACCACAGAGAATAACAGTAGAACATATCCAAGTGCAAGTTTATCTTGGTTACCTACTGCATCGTTCTCTGGCATCAAATCTCAAAAAGGATTAAACTTCTTGAAATTGAGAGCTGGTATTGGACAATCATCAACTTTCCCTCAATTGTATCCGACCTTAGGTGTTGGACAACAAGTTGTTGGTGTTGCTGGTGATGGACGTGAGTTCTCAACAAATCAGGTAGGTAGCTTACGAGCTAATCCAGACATAAAACCTGAATTGCTTTCAGAAATTGAGTTTGGTTTCGAATCGAAATTTTTAGATAACAGAGTTTCACTAGATTTTACTTATTTCGACAGAACTACGAAAGATTTGATTGTATTTGAACCGTTATCTCCTTCAACTGGTTTTACCCTTAGACAAAGTAATGTTGGTAAAATTGAAGGTGATGGTATCGAAATTGATATGGGTGTTGACTGGTTCAGAAGTGAGGAAAGAGATGGATTTAACTGGAATACCAGAGCAAACTTTACGAAAAGTCAGTTCATTGTTACTGAACAAGAACAAGACATTATCATCTATGCTGGTGGTACTAACCTAAACGTAATTGGCGGTAATGCGGCAATCAAAGGAGAGCAATTAGGTGTTCTTGTAGGTTCCGCTATTAGTAGAGATGCTCAAGGTAGATTTGAGGTGAATAGCGCAGGTAACTACGTGACAACTACCGTTGATGCTGATGGAAATGTGCCGATTATCGGTAACCCGAACCCCGATTATGTTATGAATATTATTAATAGTATGTCATACAAGAATTGGAGTCTTGGTTTTCAATTAAGCCATACTAAAGGTGGAGACATTATGTCTAACACCGTTGCAACTCTTTTAGGTCGTGGATTAATTGTTGAAACACAAGATCGTGAAAACACTTATATATTACCTGGTGTTGTTCAAGGAAGTGATGGAGTGCCAAACACGAAGCAAATTAACAATTCAACCTATTACTTCAGTAACCTGCTTTTTGGCCCAATTGAGAATAAGATTTACGATGGTTCGGTTGTACGTTTACAGGAGCTTTCATTAGGCTACTCGTTCCCTTCTAAATTCTTAGATAAAACACCTTTCGGTTCTTTATCGATTACCGCGCAAGGTTTCAACCTTTGGTATGATGCTTACAACACCCCTGCGGGTGCAAACTTTGATCCAAATGTTCAAGGTGCTGGTGTAGGTAATTCTCAAGGTTTTGATTTCTTAAACGGCCCTAGTGCAAGGAGATATGGAATTAGTTTAAGAGCATCATTCTAAAAACGATTTAAATTACAATACGATTATGAAAAAAATAATAAAATATATGATGATTGTCCTCATCGCGGGTTCATTTTTGAACTCATGTGAGACAGCCGATTTGGACCTTAGGGTAGACCCTAATGCTCTATCTGAAAATCAGTTAGATCCGAATCTAATTTTGAATTCAATTCAATTTGCATATGTAACCAATATGCAAACTTATAATGCTCTAGGTGCTCAACTTACTAGAATCAACTACATGGGTGGCCGTAATTATTTCAATAATTTTGGCGGTGCCACTTTTAGCGGAAACTGGGCCAGAACCTATAGTAGTTCTTTCAACGGTATTGGTAATAATGCTGCAGTTGGACTTTGGACTAACATCCAGAACATAGAAGCGCAAAATGAATTGGACGGAACTGGAAAATTCGATTTTCACGTAGGTGTTGGTAAAGCACTGCAGGCTCATAACCTATTGTTATTAACTGATTATTTAGGTACTGCTGCTTTCAGCCAAGCTGGTAACGCAGATGAATTTCCTGCACCAATGTTAGATGATGGTCCTGCTGTTTACGCTGGCGCCTTAGGATTACTTGATGAGGCTGAAGCTTTACTATCTCCTGGTCCTGCACCTATTGGAGCTAGTGACTTCTTTTATGATGGAGATACGGATCAATGGATTAAATTCATTAATACGGTACGTCTAAAAGCAGCTGTAACAACAGGAGACAGTGGTACTTTTAATAGTATTATTGCTGGCGGTAATTATATTTCTTCTGCGGCAGATGATATGCAGTTTCAATATGGTGCTAGACAATTAGACCCTGACACTCGCCACCCAGTATACGCCGGTGACTATACTCCTAGTGGAGCAGGTGCCTATCGCTCAAACTGGTTAATGAATAATATGCTTAACAAGCAAGATCCTAGATTACGTTACTATTTCTACAGACAAAGTGATGCAACTCCTGGCGCTGACGCTCCTGCAGATGAAGAAAACTTGGCTTGTAGCTCAGCGACACCACCTCTACATTATGATGGATTTGTCTATTGTTTTGTTCCAGAAGGATATTGGGGTAGATCTCATGGTAACGATGAAGGTGGCCCACCAGATGGATTCTTAAAAGCTGCAGCTGGTGTTTATCCTTTTGGAGGTCGTTTTGACGATAGCAGTTTTGGTAGTGTAGGTCTTGGTTTTGGAGGTCAAGGTGCTGGCATTGAGCCAATAATCTTATCTTCTGATGTAGAATTTTGGAGAGGTCAGAATGCTCTTGCCAGTGGCGGCGATGCAACTGCTTTCTTAAAAGCTGGTATGGAAAAATCAATTGCAAAAGTACAAGGTTTTGCTGCTCTTGATGCAACATCTGATAAATCAGTTGCTCCTGATGAAGCTGCTGTAACAGCTTATGTTGATGGAATTATTGCTGACTATGCTGCCGCAACCGGTGATGACAAAATGAATGTTTTTGCCGAACAATACTGGATAGCTATGTATGGTAGTGGAGCGGAAGCTTATAACTTCTATAGAAAAACAGGATTCCCTACAACTCTTGCTCCGAACTGGGAGTTAGATCCAGGGCCATTCCCAAGAACATTCTTGCTTCCTTCAAATGAAGTAATTACAAATAACAATCTAACGCAGCGTACAGACATGAATACTCAAGTATTCTGGGACACTAATCCGGCAGGTCCTGCATTTCCACCTGCTAACTAAAAAATGAAAAAGATGAAAAATAGATTTAATCTCATATTATTTTCAGTGCTTGCTGTTGCAGGAATTACTTCATGCGAAGACAGTAACCAGACTGTTGACCAAGTTACATCTGATGTTACTAGAGGTGCTGTTTTAAGAACGATAGATGCCTCTGGGACCTTTAATAGGTTTGACACCTCTTCAACATTTAACCTTGAAATCGAGGCTCAGGATATTGAAGATGGAGCACTTTTAAGCGAAGTTGAAGTATTTGCCAATTTCACTGATAATACGGCTGCAAATGGAGAAACTACAACAACTGAAGCTTTAGTTACCACAATTCCTTCTAGTTCTTTTACAACTGGACCATTTGGATTGCCTAGAGCTACTTTCTCGACTACGCTAGCTGATGCCCTTTCATCACTAGGTGTTGTTGATGGTCAGTTTGACGGTGGTGATGAAATAACGTATCGTTTAAACCTTAAACTAACTGATGGTAGAGCTTTTACCAGTACGGATAACACAAACACAATTACACAATTGTTTTTCAGGTCTCCGTTTCAATATCGTCAGGTTATCAAGTGTATTCCGACATCACCTGTACCGGGTGATTACGAATTTCAACTTAGAGATTCGTACGGTGACGGATGGGATGGTGCTAAGCTTGAAGTAACCATTGATGGCACAACAAGTGAGGTAACTTTCACATCAGGAAGTGAATTTGACACAACGGTTACTGTTCCACCGGGTACAACTGAATTTAATGTTGTATACGTGACTGGTAGTTTTGAAGGTGAGCACTCTTATACTATTATTGCTCCTACTGGTGAAACTGCTATATCTGATGGACCTAGTCCAGCGGCAGGCACATTAGTATTCAACATTTGTAACGGCTAGTAACTGTTTCAAATTATATAGAATTTTAAAAACTGCTCGATTTACATCGAGCAGTTTTTTTATTTTTGATATAATCAAAACCCTTCATTAAAAGCCAAATTAGTTTGTCAAGACTCTCTTTAAATATTAATGCTCTAAAAAGCTTTCAAAAAATTGTTCTCGCACTTATTACTATGGCTTTTGCTATGTCGTGCAAACAAGATACCACAGCTGAAAAATCGCAATCGAATTTGCCTTCTAAAAAGGAATCGTCTTCCAAACCTTTGTTTGAAGCTATACCTAGTGATGAAAGCCAATTAATATTTAATAATGCCGTAAAAGAAGATGTATCGACGCTTAATAATCTATTCAACTTTGACTACTTCTATAATGGTGCAGGAGTCGGTCTCGAAGATTTAAACAATGATGGCCTACTAGATGTTTTTTTCTGTGGAAATCAAGTGCCGAACAAACTCTTTCTAAATAAGGGAAATCTTGTTTTTGAAGATATTTCTGCTAAAGCCGATATAAATACAGGAAAGAAATGGGCCAACGGTGTAACCTTTTTAGATATTAATAACGATGGATTCAAGGACATTTATGTTTCCCAGGGCGGCCCAAACAACAGAGATAGTCGAAGTAACCTTTTATTTATAAACAACCAAGATTTAACCTTTACTGAATCGGCAAAAAAATACGGCCTTGCCGACAATGGAATTACCACACAATCCGCCTTCTTTGATTTCGATAAGGACGGAGATTTGGATTGTATTGTAATGAATGAAAATGAATTATACGGCGTAGACCCAATCAACCTAAAGCGTTTGGTAAACCAAGATGAAGAAACGGCATATGCTAATAGCTCTCATTTGTACCGAAATGATAACGGTAAATTCAAGGACATTACCAAGAATGCAGGCTTACTTCGACCAATCTTTGGTCTTGGTCTCTGTGTGAGTGATATTAACAACGATAATTGGTTAGATATCTACATTGCTAGTGATTATTATTTACCTGATGCACTTTTTATTAATAACCAAAATGGCACATTCACCGAATCAGTCAAGTCCTATACCAATCAAATCTCTTTCTATGGAATGGGCATTGATATAGCCGATATCAATAATGATGAACTTCAAGACATTTTTACTTTAGACATGGCCTCTACTGATCATTTCCGTTCAAAAACCCTAATGGCATCTATGAGTACAGGTAGGTTTTCGTATTTGGTCGATACAGAAAAATTTCAACATCAATATATGTTTAATTCCCTTCAGCTCAACATGGGAAACAATGAATTCAATAATATTTCACAACTGACAGAAACAGCTAATACCGATTGGAGTTGGTCCGTATTGCTTTCTGATTTTGACAATGATGAAGACAAGGATATCTATATTACAAATGGATACCGCCGTTATGCCTTAGATAATGACCTGCAACGCAAAGTATTTGAAACACGAAGAAAATACGGCAACAAAGTCCCATTAGCCATAAAGCAGCAATTATATGACCAAATGCCCTCCGAGAAATTGGCAAACATCTTATATCAAAACAATAACAATCTGAATTTTAAAGATGCCGCTCAGGACTGGGGACTAGCTGCCCCATCCTTTAGTAATGGCACCGCAACGGGTGATTTAGATAACGATGGTGATTTAGACCTCATTGTTAATAATATGGACGATAATGCTTTTTTATATAAAAACACCACACGTGAAAACGATTTGGGGAACTACTTAAAAGTTAAGACCACTGGTAAAAACTCTGAAGCATTTGCAAAGATCAAAATTTCATATAATGGTAAATCGCAATTCATTGAAGCCAAAAGAGTTCGTGGTTATATGTCTGCTCAAGATGATACTGCTCATTTTGGGTTGGGAAAGGAAACTAAGGTTGATACTGTCTCGGTAGTATGGCCCAGCGGATTGATAGAGGAAAAATACAATATAACTGCTAATACTTCAATAGAGTTCTATGAGCTTAAAGCGGTGGCAAGAAACACATCCAAAAAATCGATAAAACCTTATTTTAAAAGTACCAATACCCAAAATCTAGGATTAAACTATAAACATCAGGAAAATCTTTACGATGATTTCGAACAAGAAATACTCCTACCCTATAAACAATCGAATTCTGGCCCTTTTATTACGAAAGGGGATATTAACGGTGATGGGAAACCAGATATGTACATCGGAGGTGCTTCAGGACAATCTGGACAAATTTATATACAAAACGACTCTGGTTTCAAAAATCTGAAATCTTCTGCTCTATCCAATGACTCGGGTTATGAAGATATGGAATCCGTGTTTTTTGATTTCGATGGCGATGGTGATCAAGATCTCTATGTGGTTAGTGGAGGAAATTCGTTTGATTCTGGCTCCTCCTATTATGTTGACCGCATCTACCTCAACGATGGAAAAGGGAATCTTTCAAGATGGGATAGCGATATTTTAAGAAAAAATCCGACTAGCGGAAAGACCGTCACTACTATCGATTTTGACAAAGATGGCGATTTGGACTTGCTAGT
This sequence comes from uncultured Flavobacteriaceae bacterium, assembly GCA_947500435.1. Lineage (GTDB taxonomy): Bacteria > Bacteroidota > Bacteroidia > Flavobacteriales > Flavobacteriaceae > Maribacter_C. Next base: position 69,476 of record CANMRV010000004.1, on the reverse strand, counting down.
GGGCAATAGGATAAAACCAAAACATTACCCTAAGCATTCCTCATCGATACTATATGAAAACATAGGTGGTAATCTAAAAAACATTACCAATGAAAATGCCGACGATTTAAAAACGTTCGGAATTGTTAATGACATTGTAACAACAGATTTTAATAAAGATGGATGGATGGATTTTATTGCCGTCGGGGAATGGACTTCAATAGGCTTTTTTGAAAACAAACAAGGGAAATTTGTTAGGAAAATGGGGGGCGAAGGTATCCCCAATACAACTGGCTGGTGGTTTTCAATTGAGGAAACAGATATAAATAATGATGGTTTTCCCGATTATATTCTAGGAAATGCGGGCAAAAACTTGAAATACAAAGCAAACGAGTCAAAGCCCTTCAAAATTTATGCGGATGATTTTGACGGTAACGGTTCTCAAGATATCGTTTTGAGCAAAAAATATCAGGGAGAATATGTTCCTGTGAGAGGTCGCGAATGTTCTTCGCAACAAATGCCTTTCATAAAGGGAAAATTTCCCAATTATACTGATTTTGCCAAGGCAACACTTTCAGATATCTATGGTGATAAATTAAAGACTTCATACAATAGAGAAGTAACTAGTTTTGAGTCGGCCATGTTGATAAATGATGGTAAGGGAGGTTTTACACTAAAAGCATTGCCGATAGAGGCGCAGCTGTTTCCAATATTGGACATTGTTCTTTATGATTTTAACCAAGATGGTTTTCAAGATTGTCTTGTTGGTGGAAATATTTACGAAACAGAGGTTGAAACCCCTCGTTTAGATGCCATTTCCGGGCTGATATTACTTTCTAATGGAATAGATGGGTATCTACCTGTCACCAATCAAAAAAGTGGGCTATATCCGAAAGGTAATCTCAAGAGTTTTGAGCTTTTGCCCTACAAAAAAGAAAAACTCTTGGTTTTAGGTTTTAACAACGACAACTTAAAAACGAGCATCTTAACAGATAATTAATACCTTTTTGGCGTGATATTTGTATATTTGAATCTACAAAAATTTGTTTTTATGAAAAATTTAATGATTTTACTTCTCTCGGTATGTGCCGTTACATCAATTCAAGCTCAATTTGCAGGCCAAGCACCGATAACATCAGCAGCTGGTAGTACGAATAGTGTTGCAAATTCTGCGATTCAACAATTTTTAGGTCCTATAAGTGATGCGGAAATGAAACGCAAAGACCTTGATATATCCAATGCACAGGGTTCGCCATATACCTCCTTTAAATTTGCACCAACCACGCTGTATTACGGCGAGGAAAAAATAGGAGATATTTTTTATCGCTATAATGCTCTAAATGAGGAAGTTGAAATAAAAAGATCACAGTTTGAAGAAGAAGGATATCGAGGCTTAAGTAACGATAAGAAAATTAGTCTTCTCATTAACGGAAAAAAAATGGCCTTCAATACATTCATTACAAGTAAAAAAAGAACCACCAATGGTTATCTTACAACTCTTGTGGATGGTGAGGAATATGACTTGTTCAAAAGAATAACCGTGAAGTATACTGAAGGACAAGATGCACAAAATTCTTTTGTTGCAGCTGTACCAGCAAAATTTTCGCAGTTCACTGAATATTATTTTCAGAAAAAAGGGGTAAACAGAATAGATGAAGTAGTTGCAAAAAACTCAAAGCTTCTGAAAGTACTTGATGTGAACGAAAAGACAAAAACAAAAGAGTTTTTGAAAGAAAATAGCTTGAATGTTAAAAATGAAGCAGACTTAATTAAGGCTTTTGAGTTCTTGAATAGCAAGTAAAAGATTCATATTTTTTGAAAAAACCGCCTACCTAGAAGTAGGCGGTTTTTTTGTTAAAATTTATGAAATAACACCACATAAAGTTCATTTGAAATACATTTACCAAAAATTGAGTATTACCAATATACGTTATGAAAAAAAAATTGTTTTGTTCCCTGACATTTATTACCTCCATTTGGTTTATTTCTTGTACAGATGATGTAAAAACACAGCCACTTGAAACAATCCAACCCAACGAAGAAATTGTCAACGATTTAGAGAACCCCGAATCTGTAGTAGAAACAGATTTGGGTAAAGCCGAGTATTTCAATAAGGCCCTAGTGGATAACAACTATATCTTAATCAACGACAAATTTGGTGAACGGAATGTCTACTTAATGAACAAAGATCTTGAAGTCCTATTTGAATGGCCTTTGAATGGAAAAAAATTAGGCAATGATGCTTTTATTCTTCCCAATGGAAAACTATTGGCTATGTTTCAGTCAGAAAACCCCTCTATTAAGTTAGGTGGCTTTGGAGGCATTCTACAAATATTAGATAAGGATGGAAATGTAGAATGGGATTATGAATATTCAACAGACGATTATATTGCTCACCATGATTCAGAGCTACTACCAAACGGAAACATTTTGTTTCAATCTTGGGAAAGAAAGACTATAGAGGAATCTAAGGAAGCCGGTTCAAAAATGGATATAGAGTTAATCCCTGATGCATTGATAGAGGTAAATCCATCTAACAATGAAATTGTTTGGGAATGGCATGCCTGGGATCATTTAGTTCAGGATCACGATGCCTCAAAGTCAAATTTTGGTGTTGTCTCCGAAAACCCCCAATTAATTGATTTGAACTATGTAGCGGATGAAGATGGAGACATTATGCATGCCAATGGTATTAACTATGATGAAAAGAATGACCTTATTTATCTCAGTGTTAATTTCTTCAGTGAAGTATGGGTCATTGACCACAGTACAACTACCGAGGAGGCAGCTAGTAATTCTGGTGGAAATTTAAACAAGGGCGGGGATTTAATCTATCGCTTCGGAAACCCGGAAGCTTATCAAAATACAAGCGGTGAAAGACTTTTCGACCATAACCACTACCCCAACCTCTTAGAAGGTTCTGATGAGGGAAAAATTCTAATTTTCTCCAATGGTTTTACTGAGGAACAATCAACGGCATACGAATTGAGGCTTCCCAATCCCTTAAGTTTACAGGCAAACACAGATAACGAGCCTAAAATCGAATGGAGTTTCACAAACGAAGCACTTTTTTCACCTAAAGTATCCGGTGTAGTAAAACTTTCTAATGGCAACAGACTAATTACCGAAGGAAACGCAGGTGTCTGGGAAGTCACAGAAAAAGGTGAAGTCGTTTGGCGCTTTTTAGGGGAAGGTTTTTTCTGGAGAGCCTATCACTATGATAAAACTTCTCCTGAAATACTATCTCTAGGGTTATAATCAGGACTTGTTAAAAACCTAATAAACAACAAAACCATCTGCTAAATGGCAGATGGTTTTTTAATAGTCCTAAACTTCCGCAACAATCTATGAAGTATTAAATCCAATAATAGCTAAAATACTTAATATCAATGGTTACCAATAGAACTATATTGAAAACTGTAAGTTAATTACTATATTTTTTCGTACATTAAAACTCTAACCATAAATCCTATATAGTTATGAAAACAAAATTCTTTCTCGTAGCGGTTGCTTCACTTTTATTTAATGTTATGATTGGCCAACAAACCACGCATCAAACTTGTGGATCAGTCGTAGATATCAGCGATTTAGGTGATTTCAGCAATGTATTTATAAGTTCTACAACCAGCGCCTCAAACAGTCTTAGCTTAGTTGCAAACAGTTCGTATTCCGGCACAAAATCCAATATGACGTCAATTCAACAAACAAAAGGCTCTCCATACTTAGCCAGCACTTTTGAAAAGAGTGATATATATGTTGGTGACCAGCTGTTAGGAACATATTATTCTAGGTATAATGCCTATAGCAAAGAAATTGAGATTAAAAAAACCAATCTAGAAGAGGAACAGTACAAAGCACTAATTCTTGATGAAAAAATTAGAGTTGTATTTGTTAACAAAGAAATTCAATACACCTCTTTTATTGATAAAAAGGGTTTAAAACAAAATGATTATTTAATTTCTAAAACTGAAGGTGCAAAATACAGATTATATCAACGACTTTCTATAAGATATGACGAAGGTCAAGAAGCTCAAAATTCTTTTGTTGCTGCCGTACCACCAAAATTTTCTCAATTTTCAGAATATTATTTAAAGGACCTTAATAGCAATTTGGTAAGCTTTGTTCCTACAAAAAAAGGTAAGTTATTAAAATTATTCAAAAATAATGAACAAATCCAAATAGCCAGTATAATCAAGAATAGAGGATTCAACCTTAAAAAAGAAATGGATTTGGTAAAACTCTTTGATTTGGCAAATACGTTGGAGCCAGATTTAGCATCAGCTGGTAATTAAAACAGTCTGTTTGCGATTGACTATTCGCTAGCATTAAAAAACCATCCTTTAAATACGGGTGGTTTTTTATTTACCTTTGCCGCTTATGGAAAAGACCACCCAAATTTATGGCATTAGAGCCGTTTTAGAAGCCATAAGTTCAGAAGAGCCTATAGACAAAGTATTTATTCAAAGAGGGCTTAAAGGCGATTTAATGAAAGAACTTGAGAGTGTTGTGCGTAAAAACCAAATCAATACTTCATATGTACCTATCGAAAAACTGAACCGCTTAACAAAAAACAATCATCAGGGCGTAGTTGCAAATATTTCCCCTATTACTTTCCATGAGCTTGAAACTTTAGTCGAGCAGGTAATGGAATCCAAAGAACTACCCTTGTTCTTATTATTGGATCAGCTTTCAGATGTACGCAACTTTGGAGCTATCATTAGAACCGCGGAGTGTACCAGTGTTGACGGAATTATAATTCAAAAGAAAGGCTCCGCTCCTGTGACCGCAGATACCATTAAAACCTCCGCCGGAGCAGCATTTAAAGTACCTATTGTTAAAGTGGATCATATTAAGGATGCAATTTTTTATTTACAGGCTTCAGGTGTTCAGATAATCTCAGCAACCGAGAAGGCAAAAAATACAATTTATGAAGTTTCCTTCAAGGCTCCTAGCGCAATAGTAATGGGTGCTGAGGATAGAGGTATTTCTCCATCGATTTTGAAAGCTTCCGATCAGACGGCCAAACTTCCCTTATTAGGTGAAATTGAATCTTTAAATGTATCTGTGGCCTGTGCAGTTTTTTTATACGAAGCTGTTAGACAGAGAATGAATCCGTAGCCAAGACTATAATTTTTAATTTTGATTTTTGTCCTCCGAGTTTTTTTTAAAAAAATAGGTGATTTTTGGGGATTCACTTTCTTGCGGAATTTCTTCTTCAGTAGTTTCAATAAAATTTCCTTCCTCATCAAAGTGCTTTAGAAATTCATCTTCTTCCTCATTATAATCTTCATGTTCCCAAGCGAATTTTTTAGGCTTAGGAATACTAGCCTTCATAAAAAATGCCAACGCAAATCCTGTTAAAAAACCTCCTAGGTGACCTTCCCAAGAAATACCATCTTTCATTGGAAATATATACCACAACAAACTTCCGTAAATAAAAACTACTACTAAAGAAAGGGCCACTAGACGATAGTGTTTCGTGAAAATACCTTTAAAAAAAATAAAGCTTGCAAGAAGATAAATAATTCCACTTGCTCCAATATGATATGAAGGTCGGGCTATTCCCCAAGTAATTAATCCTGAAAAAAGAGCTCCGAATAACAATACCTTAATAGCCACATCTCGGTAGAAGTAAAATAAAGAGGCCAATAAAAGAGCTAAAGGGATAGTATTATTGTATAAATGTTCCAAGGAACCGTGGATAAATGGACTAAAGAAAATACCCTTTAAACCCGAAAATCTTCTTGGGTAAAGTCCAAAATCATTTAGATTGGTCTGAAAACGTAATTCCATCCAATAGACAAACCATATTGCTAGTACCGCTGCAAGGGGCACAACTAATACCGAATTGGAAAATCTAAATTCGCTTTGATCTGACATTTTCTTAAAATTAATTCATTAAGTCAATAAACAAGCCAAAATGATAAAAACGGAAAGATTGTCATTTATATTATTTATTACATTTACAAAATGAACGAACCACTTGCCGAACGAGTGCGCCCCAAAACGCTGGAAGAGTACATTAGCCAGAACCATCTGGTGGGTAAAAAAGGGTCCTTAACACATCAAATTAAAAAAGGAATTATTCCTTCTCTAATCCTCTGGGGACCTCCAGGAACCGGCAAAACCACACTTGCAAATATCATTGCAAACGAAAGTGGAAGGCCTTTTTATACACTTAGTGCCATAAATAGTGGAGTTAAGGACATTCGGGAGGTTATTGAAAAGGCTAAACAAAGCGGTGGATTATTTACTGCCAAAAACCCTATTCTATTCATCGATGAAATTCATCGTTTTAGTAAATCACAACAAGATTCTCTTTTGGCTGCGGTTGAGAAGGGGTCGGTTACTTTGATAGGTGCAACTACTGAAAATCCGAGTTTTGAAGTGATCCCGGCATTGTTGTCAAGATGTCAAGTATATGTTTTAAATGCCTTTGGTAAAGAAGATCTGGAAGCCCTACTACAAAGAGCTCTTAAACAAGATACCTTTCTAAAGGGAAAAAAAATAAAAATAAAAGAGACAGAAGCCCTTCTGAGGCTTTCTGGAGGCGACGGACGAAAGCTACTCAATATCTTTGAACTGGTTGTCAATTCTGAAGACTCAAATTCGATTATTATAACCGACGAACTGGTTATGGGAAAGGTTCAGAAAAACACGGTGCTTTATGATAAAACAGGAGAACAGCACTACGATATTATTTCTGCCTTTATCAAATCAATACGAGGTAGTGATCCAAATGGGGCCGTATATTGGCTTGCACGTATGATTGAGGGTGGTGAAGATGTAAAGTTTATTGCTCGCAGAATGCTCATCTCAGCTTCAGAGGATATTGGTTTAGCAAATCCAACGGCTTTGGTTATTGCCAACACAACTTTTCAAGCGGTAACAACTATTGGATATCCTGAAGCAAGAATCATATTGAGCCAATGTGCCATTTATTTAGCTACATCTCAAAAAAGCAACGCTAGTTACATGGCTATTGGCAAAGCACAACAGACAGTAAGGCAAACCGGAGATCTTTCTGTTCCACTGCCCTTGCGAAATGCACCATCAAAATTAATGAAAGATTTAGGCTATGGCCAAGATTACAAATACGCACATAACTATCAGAACAATTTTGTTGAAGAGGAATTTTTACCAGAAGAAATATCCGGAACTTCGTTTTACGAACCGGGAACCAACCAACGTGAAAATGCTATCAAAGAATTCCTAAAAAACAGATGGAAAGATAAGTACGAGCCTAAAACTTAATATTAAGCTCTTCTTTTACAATTTGATTTCCTTCATGGTATTCAAAAAACCATTTTCCATCCGAAGAATACACTACTCCATCTCTACCATCACCTTTGGCAATGTAAACATTAGGCATAGAGCTTTTGAAAATCTTCAATTGAATTTTTGGAGTACTATCTACCAATTGATATCCGTTGGGAAGTTCTTGGGCATACAAGGTTCCGTTGGACACTTTGGGAGTTGAGACAGTCTGCTCCCTCTTATTGTCACTTTGAACCGGCTCCATACTTTTAAAACTTTGATCATCTTTTGTAGCCTGTTGCTCCTCCATTTTCTTTTCAACTGGAGATTTGGCCAACTTATAGTCAGTTTCTATTGGGGTGCGATCCTTATAGTATTGAATTTCTTCAGTGGAAATTTGCTCAACTAATCTATCCTGCTCTTTTTTAAGATCGGGCTTCTGATCTACCTTTTTGATATCATTCTTAAAACTTATGGTTATAGGTTCCTCCTCTTCATTTCCTTCTTCTTTTGGAACATAAGTATAACTCAATGAGGCAAAAGAATCAAAGGCCTCAGTAATCGCCTCGTTAAAAGCGCCTTTATATTCTTTATTCTTGCTTTTACCCTCTTGTGAAAGGAACACCTCTTCACCTTTACAATCCTTCAAGGCTAAAATTGTCTTGGTTGTAAACATTGATGAATTTTCAATCAAATCTACGTATAGTCCTAAACATCTATCAATACTTAAATCAACAGGTATATTGTCATCATAAATAGTCACGAAACCTTTCTTACTGAACAAATATTTTATCAAGGTACTTGTCTGATGCTGATTTTCGTTCCTAAAACCATCAAACCTTTTAGGCACGACAATATATTTGTAGTCATCCATATTTACTTGAGAGGAGCCAATAAAACTTACCATTAAAAAAACAGTTATTACAATACTTTTCAAAATCATATCTTTTTAAAACTGTCCCAATAGATTAAGATTGAGACAATTTTTGATTAATTAAAACTACATATGAAAAAAGCATGCCAAAGAGGAAATTAGTAACAAATGGCCGCTTAATAGATCATATCATTTCTTGCCCCAAGATATGATATTTAATCCTAATTGAAAAGAAGCGTAACGGCTGTCCGCTATGTTGCGATACGCCAAAAGATTATCAGCCATTACATATAAATTTACAGGGCCAGCTTGCAAGTTAAGTCCGAAACCGATATTGGTATAGGTAAATTTATCCGCGGTATATGTAGCTTTTACGGCCATAACGTTGCCAAATCGTCTCTGATAAAAGGCAGTAAGTGCTGTTTGTGGTCCTCGAGGGCGATTGATCACATACAACTGTCCTCCAGCTCCGTTGACGAACTTAGGAGTTCTATTGCCACTTATCACATTTGGCCCGCAATCACAATCTGCACCTCCTATCGCCTGCTCACCCCAATTATATCGTAAAGAGGCATACAGTTTGGTAGGTCTAAAAGTGACATAATTGTTAAAGTTGTTTTCGAAAGGAACGATTTCCTCGATGTTATCCACTAGGTCCTGCCAAAAATCCTGATTAGGGTTCAAGGCATCTCCGGGCAAAATAACCTCAACCCCTTCTGTAGTAACATCACCTTTTAAGGTATAGTTTTCAACGTCGTTAGAATGATAGATAAATCCTAAATCTAAAAGGCTTGCAGTAAATACCGTTTGCTTATTCAGCTGATACGTAAGACCCAAATCAAAGCCCAATCCCAAATTTCCTCCAAAAAAACCTCTCTTAATAATTGTTCCGGCAATATTATCCTCGTTTGATGCTGCCTTGATTGCATTAATTCCGGATGTTCTCCATTTCATATCGGCATTAAAAGTACTTGACAATAAATTGTTCTGACCTGGGCGTGTAACAAAAAAACCCTTGTTTCTTGTTGAGTTAAAGTCCAAAATACTCGAATAAATTTTCGCTCTACCTCCAACAGTAAGCTTATTGTCTAGTTTTTTATTGACCCCGAAGTGAAACACATTCATCATTTCTCCTCTAGTTTTTAAGTCTCCCAAGTCAAATCGCTGATTTAGTCGATTTACATTTCCATCTATTGCTAAAATAGCATAGTCCTGGAACCAATACCCGATAGCATCACTTTCATTGTATATTCCGAAAGAATAAAAAACGTTTGGATCACTGCTACGAAATCCTATATTTAGAAACTCTATTTGTTGGGTTCCACTTATTTCGTCCCTAGTCGTCATTCCCCCTAATAAACGATCTCTCACCTTTGCAGTAAAATCTACACCATCAGCAGCAAACAGGTCGTATGCAGAAACACCGCTTGAACCTGCTTGAAATGAAAGTCCGGAAATACCAGGTATACCTCCATACCATTTGAAGTCCGTCTGAGCTCCTGGGTTAATCAACATTGACTGCGGGATTTCGGTGAAATCATACAACAACTGTTTATTTTGAGCGTGCGCACCAATGCATACCCATAAAATGGTTAAGAATAAGATTTTGGGAATTCTCATTTTAGACGGACTCTGAACTTGCCACTTGATTTCAAGGTAATCAGCGGATCTGGAAGATTTGATACGCTAGAATTATCGCCCAAGTTTGTAGCGGTAACTCTTATGGTTGAAAGGGTTTTTATTATATCTATGCTTCTTCCCGAATCACCATATGCAATCTCACGTTGTATAATTGCGGTCGGTGCTGGTTGGATAGAAAACACTTCAGTATCCGTAACATTATCGCCCTCATCTAGAAGCTCTACTGTGATTTCCAATTCCTTACTCGTCGTATTTTCCACTACGAAAGTGATTGTTCCATCCAAAACCCGGTCGGCGAAAATATCAGAGCTAAAAGCATCAAAATTGAAGTTTTGGCTAAAAACATTAGTTCCTGAGATAAGGTTAATTATATCTTCAGGCGCTTCAAGATAAAGAATCCCAGCCTCATATGTTGGTGTAGCTTCCAAATCGTCGAATTGATTGAAATCTAGGTTTTCAGTACAAGAAATCGCTCCACCCGAAATCAGCAGAACCAAGAGTACACTTTGAAGTAATCTTTTCATCAAATAAACCTTTTAATAAAGAACAGGAAAGAAGCGCTTTACCCTACTAATGATAACTCTACAAAAAGGATTTTATTTCACTTAAATCTTGAATGATTGGGCAAAACTCGTGGAAAGGTTCGTTATGTGCGTTAAAATGCAACATGTGAAATCCTGAATCTTTAGCTCCTAAAATATCTGCCTCAAGACTATCTCCAATCATTAATGCATTTTTTGAAGCTACATTCGCCCTGCTGAGTGCTAGTTCAAAAATTATTGGGTTAGGCTTTTTCACACCTGCCATTTCAGAATCAATAACATGTTCAAAATAACCATCTATATTGGAGTTTTGGAGTTTTTTTCCTTGGATTTCCTGAAAGCCATTGGTGATAATATGCAGTCTGTATTTGGGTTTTAAGTACTCCAAAATTTCTATTGTATTTGGAAAGAGGTGATTGTATGAGGATAAATACAGAATATATTCTTCGGATAATTTATAGATCATTTCATCTATTACGGAAATCCCCAATTTATCAAAGACGGATTTCAACCGTTGATATCGCAAGTCCTCCTTGGTGATTTTCTCTTCGCGATATAACTTCCAAAAGGCCAAATTAGCAGGTACATAAACTTCCAAAAAATCTGGAAGGTCTACTGGAATGCTATTCTCTGATAATATTTTTTCAAAGGTTAGCGCGGAATTCTTCTCAAAATCCCACAACGTATGGTCTAAATCAAAGAAGACGTCTGTTACTAAATCCTTAAACATGGTATTCATTTAGTACTTTTTCATATAAGTCTTTCCAGTCTTTTGCTTTGTCACCTCCCAAAAGCTCTATTGAAAAAACGCTGGTAAAACCTCCATTTACGCTCTTAACCCTTTGATACAATGCCCTAATCTTTTCTGAAATTTCTTCCTTGGAGGCCATACTGACCAATGCATAGTCATGAAACGCGAATGAGTGAACCCGAATGGGTTGCTGCAACTCAAGATTGATATCATAAAAGTAAAATGGTGTGCAGGTTCCTGCTCTAAAACCTATCTCATGTGTATAACCCATCGTATAATCATCAGTAAACTCTGCATCTACCAAATTTCGATATGTATTCGGAATATCAACCCGATTATAGCGCATTCGCGAGGAATACACATCTCGATTAATCACCTCAGACAGTCGCTTTTTTTCATTCTTTAAAAGAGAAATATCTTCAAAAGAGCTATACGAAGCACTAAGTGCAACTGTACTATAATCGGCAATCGATTTAATCAAAAATTTAAACTTGTTATTATTTGGGGAAACATTCTTATCATAGGTGGAATAAGAAGCAAATTGAAAAAAGAACATACTCTTCACCGCAAACTTCTTATGCAAATTAATCAGATGACCATAATTGTCAAAGGGATCCTTTTTAGGATTAAACCAAACTCCAATGCGTCTTCCAACCCTTCTTAATTTAAAGGAGACCAAATCTAAAAGTATACCTGCCAAGCTTCTAACAAACCCTCTATGCGCAAAACCATGCGACGTGGTTACGTCAACAACCGAGGTATGGGAATACGTTCTTTTCTTATATTCTATATCTGGAAAACGCTCTATCAGTTTCTCAAGCAAGCTGAAGGCCCACATATCAACAACCGGCTGTTGTAAAAATCCATTTTGATAGGCAAGACTTTCCTTGGGCGGAAACCTCCCATGCATATCTTTTACATGCGGTAAATATTCCTCATACCTACTTAGCAAATAAAAACTGGCGGAAAAAATATCAAAGGGAATTGTACTTCGTTCACCTGCAGTAAAAAAACATGGAATGCCATCCCAATTCGAAACAGTTATTTGAAGGTCATTAATCCCTTGCTCAAACAGCAAATCATTACTACGAATGAAAAATTCGTTCTGTAAAGGCTGCTTTGTATAAGTTATTTTAGGTCCGGAATGCTTTATGAAATCTTCAACCTTAGTTGTAAACGTAACTTCTATCCCCAAAATTCTGGTGAAGATGTGCTTCATTGTATAACTGAAACGCGGGGTAATCTTATGGGTATAGATTAATAACATGGATATCTTAATTCAGAAAAATACAGCTAAGAATTGGTTTGAACCATTTCTTTTACCTGCAAATATCACATTTTGCACTCATATTTCATCATTTTTTAAAACCGTAGCTCTGCTATGCTTTTAAAAAAAGACTTCATCTGTGGACAAAAGCCGATATTCTCGGTTCCAAACACCTAGTTCAAACCAATTCTTTATAAAACGCCTTCGTCTGCAAAACTAAAATATTCCTTTTGGGTAATGATTAAATGGTCTAAAACTTTTAGGTCTAGTGCTTCGGCAGCAATTTTTAATTTTTGTGTGATTTGTTTATCCGCTGAACTTGGTTTTAAAGTTCCCGATGGGTGATTATGTGCCAGAATTAAAGCTACAGCCCCAAGTTCAAGAGCTTGCTTCATGACCAAACGCACATCTACCAAAGTGCCCGTAATACCGCCTTTGCTGAGCTGCGCTCGATGCAATACTTTGTTAGAATTATTCAAATAAACAATCCAAAACTCTTCATGTTCCAATTCGCCTAGAATGGGTTGTAGCAATTCGAAAACATTTTTACTACTTTGAATCTTTGTGATTTTTTGAGCCTCTTCTCCCCTTCTGCGCCTTCCCATTTCCAACGCGGCGGCAATGGTTACAGCTTTTGCTTCTCCAATTCCTTTAAACTCCATTAATTGTTTTATGGAAAGTCTCCCTAGCTCATTAAGGTTATTATTGACGGACGCTAAAATCCGTTTGGAAAGCTCTACAGCACTTTCATTTCGACTTCCCGAACCAATCAAAATGGCTATGAGTTCTGCATCCGACAGGACAGCTTTACCTTTTTGAACTAATTTTTCCCGTGGCTTATCATCATCGGACCAATTTTTAATAGAGAGGGAAGCCTGTTTTTCTTGCATTTCTAAAAATAGGATAAATCCTACAAATATGAAATTGTTTAATAAAGCATACATTTAGAACTCAAATCCGATAGCAATGAAGTCCATTTTTGAGGAGTCCACTTATAATGAAGTCTTAGTTCGAATTGATTCCCTTAATGAAAATTCAGAACGGCAATGGGGTAAGATGACGGCGGGACAAATGGTATGGCACTGCCAATTTCCGTTTGTTATCGGCATTAAAAACAAGAACAAAGGTAACGGGAATCTCTTCGTTCGACTATTTTTCAAAAAACAAATGTATTCGGACAAACCTTTTCGAAAGAATCTACCAACCGCTCCTAACCTAAAGACAAAAGAAGAAAAGGATTTAACTACAGAGAAAGCAGTTTTAAGACAATTGGTTACTAATTTTTACGGGTGTAGAACTAGGACAACATGGAATCCACATCCCATATTTGGAGAATTCACACATGAACAATGGGGAAAGATGGAGTATAAACATTTAGACCATCATTTGACGCAATTCGGTGTCTAATCAATCGTCTTCCGGTTGAATCTCCTGGTGTTCGATTTTAGCCCTAGTATCATTGACCATTCTATCTTCTTCCATAATAACGTTGGATATGCCGAGCATACAAGCTATCATAAAAAGGGATAGTTTTCGTCGGAGAAATCGATATGCGGCATTTAAAAGTGTGGCTTTTTGTTCTTTGGCCATGTGTTACATTGGTCAAAATGCATTCCAGACCAACCGCACCTGACAAATATGCAGCTAGTTATCAGCAACTTAAAATTCTACAGTAGTTTTCAGCGCTTCCAAATCTAATCCACCATAGTTACCTGAGCTCATTAGAAGCAATGTTGAATTAGTAAAATCTCGACCAAAAACATTGTTGTGAAACTCTTCTGCGTTGGTGTATATTTCCAAATCTGGGCGTTCAAAGGCTTCCCTAATTTGCTCCACACTAACAGGTTCTAGTTTTTTGATGGCCACAGACTCTGGCAAATAGAAAACTACAGCGACATCAGCGGCATCCAAAGCACCCTTATACTCCTTTAAAAATTGCGGATTAAAACTACTGTAGGTATGCAATTCTAAACAAGCGATTAGTTTTCTATCTGGATATTGTTCTTTAACCGCCTTTGTAGTTGCAGCTACTTTACTTGGTGAATGGGCAAAATCTTTATAGGCAACACTTGTCTTCCCCTCTGCTATTTTCTCTAAACGTTTTGAAGCTCCTGAGAAAGTGGCAATAGCCTCGTAGAAATCATCTTCGTCAACACCCATGTTTTGGCAAATCCATTTGGCACCGGCTAGATTGTTCAGGTTATGTTTTCCAAAAACCTCAATTGGCATTGCACCTTCGGGAGTTTCTAAAAGTGTTTCTCCATCTTCAACGGAATACTCGGGAGTTTGATAGGGCAACTTGCGAATCGCATTTTCTGAAGCTTCTACAACCTTCTTAACTTCTAAGTCCTCTTCGTTGTAGGTTATGCTTCCCCCTTTTACAATACTGTCCACAAAAATCTGAAACTGCTCTACATAATTTTCAAAAGTGGGAAATACATTAATATGGTCCCAAGCGATTCCACTCAACAAGGCGATATTGGGTTGGTACAAATGAAATTTCGGTCTTCTATCGATAGGTGAAGACAGATATTCATCTCCCTCCAAAACGATAAAATCATTTTCTTCGGTCAAGTGCACCATTCGGTCAAAACCATCCAATTGCGCGCCTACCATAAAGTCTACAGGACGGTCGTGATAATTCAAAACGTGAAGGATCATTGAGGTGATGGTCGTTTTACCGTGACTTCCGCCGATAACCACTCTCGTTTTATTCTTTGATTGCTCGTAAAGAAATTCCGGATAGGAGTAAATTTTCAACCCTAATTCTTGCGCCTTCAACAATTCAGGATTATCGGGCTTGGCATGCATACCCAAAATAACAGCATCGATATCTGAATGTAATTTCTCAGGAAACCAACCAAATGCCTCAGGAAGCAAACCTTTGTCTTGTAATCGGCTCTTTGAAGGTGCGAAAATGACATCATCACTTCCGGTAATTGTATATCCTTTAAAATCTAGTGCCAAGGCAAGATTGTGCATCGCACTTCCGCCTATGGCGATAAAATGAATTTGCATGAAGTAGTAATTATGGTGTAAAGATAGGAATTGAAGTTAGCACCGAAAACCCTGTATTATATTTATCTTAGTTGTGTAACCGAAATACAATGAACCTCAACCTCTCCAACATTCAATCCAAAGAAATCATGCCAGGTTACCACGGTAAACTGGTACATACCGAAACCATGAGTTTGGTTTTTTGGGATGTTGAAAAAGATGCTGTAGTTCCTGAGCATCATCATATTCACGAACAAATCATGCATGTTATTGAAGGTGAATTCGAATTTACTTTGGATGGAGAGACTAAAATTTATTATCCAGGAGATATTGTGACTATTGCTTCAAACATCCCGCATAGCGGAAAAGCATTGACTCCCTGTAAATTAATGGATGTTTTTAGTCCGGCGAGAGATGAGTATCGGTAAAGGCTAAATGCACCATAAAAATCAAAAACATCGAGCACCGAGCACCGAACATCTAACCCTTCTCCCTAATCCAAAAGTACACTTCACTCAATTTTCATTGTTTTCAGGGGGTTTTGGCTTCACCTTTGTACGTAATTTTGAAATTGTATACCTTAAGTAGAGCTAAATCGTTCTATGTATAGCGTATAGCTTAAGAAACTCGTAATGAAACATCTAGTAACGATACTGACGATAATCCTATTTTCACAAATGGCGCAAACGCAGAAAAACAATGATTCCTTCGAAACACTTTGGAAACAAGTTGAAAAACTTGAGAACGAAGCGTTGACGAAGTCTGCCCTGAAAGTGGTGACTTCCATTTCGGAAAAGGCGAAAAAGGAAAAGAATTCAGCTCAAATCGTAAAAGCTTTGTTGTATGCTTCAAAGTATGCAATGACCTTGGAGGAAGATGCCCAACTAAAAATCTTCAATGATTTCAAAACGGAAATCGCAAAGGCAGAATCGCCAACTAAAAATGTATTGGAAAGCTATTTGGCCAATTTATTTTGGCAATATTTCCAACAAAACCGATATCAATTTTACAACCGGACTAAAACTGATGTAAAAGTCGATTCAACAGATTTCAGAACGTGGGACTTGACTACCTTGTTCCAAGAAATAAGCCTTCATTTTGATGCGTCATTACAAAATGAAACACTATTGAAACAAACTTTGGTTTCCGATTTTGATGTCATTTTGAATAAACAAGATGACACCCAAGAATATCGCCCTAAACTCTTTGACTTGTTGGCGCATAACGCCCTTAGTTTTTATAAAACGAGCGAAAACAATATTACGCGTCCGGCAGATAAGTTCGAAATTGATGACCCGGACTTGCTCTGTGACGGATACGCTTTTACTACAATAAACATTGATGTTAAAGATGCAACCTCCATGCAAGCCAAAGCGCTCTGCATTTATCAAAAGCTATTATTGCAACATCTTCCTAGCGCAAAGCCCTACACCTTTGCTGAAATCAATATTGAACGTCTGAACTTTATACATCAAAACGCGACCTTTGAAAATAAAGACGCCCAATTTCTTGAAGTATTGCAGAATTCCGCCTCAGCTGGAAAAGGAAGCTTAGCATCAGGTTTATATAAGTTTCAAATCGCTTCACTATTACATCGTCAAGGCAATACATTTCAGCCTAACACCAACGAGGAAAACCGTTGGAAAACAAAAGAGGCGCTAGCCATTTGCGAGCAGGTAATTAAAGAACTTCCTGATAGCAGAGGAGCTGAACAATGCAAATCCCTAAAGTCACAAATTCTTCAGAAAAGTCTGCAACTAACGGCGGAAAGACACATCCCTATCAATACAACCACTCGTTTTTTAGTGAATTACAAAAACCTAGATGGTTTATCACTTACCGCACGGCGAGTGACGCAAAGAGAACTTAATAAGATACAAGAGCTATATCCAAAGGAAAAAATATTGGATTTCATTAAAAAGTTGCCCGTTGCCAAAACTTGGGATGCTGACTTAAAAAATGAAAATGACTACCAGCAGCACAGCACTGAAATTTCAATGCCACCATTGGAAAATGGACAATATGTGATTTTGGCATTGCCAAAAGGTGAAACGAACAAAGACTTTTCATATAGCCCGGTGCAAGCGACCGACATGGCTTTAGCAGAAACTCGAACAAATACACATCAGTACTTTCAAGTTATAAATAGGCATAACGGAAAGCCAATCGCGGATGCTAGGCTTACTTTTCGATATCGAAGAAATTATGATGGTCCTCGTTTGAGCAAAAACTTCACAGCTGATAAGATGGGAAATATTTCAATTCCGCTTACTGATGAAAACTGGAATGATGTTAGCATATCAGTTACTTCGACTAAGGATAGGGCTTATTTCAAAGATTATTATGTAAATCGAAAATACTATCAAGATAGGAAGGTAATCAACTATTCTTGTTTTTTATTTACGGACAGAAGCATTTATCGACCTGGTCAACCCCTCTATTTTAAAGGAATTGCCATAAGTCAGCGGCGGGGCGTTTCTTCGATTTTAGAGAATGAAACCGTATCTGTTCAACTCAAGGATGTAAACGGACAAGTACTAAAAACAACAGAGTTCACAACCAATGATTACGGTTCTTTTTCTGGAGAATTCGTATTACCAAACAATGGTCTTACCGGAGAGTTTTCGTTACTAGCGCTTTCCAATAAAAAAGCACTGAGCGGATATGCTAATTTCTCGGTGGAAGAATATAAACGTCCGAAATTCGAAACTTCATTTGAACCTGTTACCGAAACCTATAAAGTTAATGATAGCGTAACCGTAAATGGAACAGCTACCGCATACGCGGGAAGTAATATTACCGATGCAAAAGTTGCCTATCGGGTAAAACGGGTGGTGTATTACCCGAGATGGTGCTATTGGTATTATCCTAATCTTGGAAGTACTCCACAAGAGATTGCACATGGTGAAACTACCACCGATGCTTCCGGAAAATATGAAATCGATTTTAAGGCCATACCTGATAAGAGCGTGGACAAAAAGAATATGCCCACATTCAGCTATGAAGTAACTGCAGATGTAACTGACATCAACGGAGAAACGCATAGTACAACAACTTTTGTTACTGTTGGTTATCATACGATGACGGCGAATATGTATATGGCAAATCCGTTTGATAAAGATGCCAAAGAAAATAAACTCAGCATATCGACAAACAATTTGAACGGACAGTTTGTTCCGGCAAAGGGAGTCGTTAAGGTGTATAAATTAAAAGCTCCCGAAAGTGTAAATCGTCCTAGAACTTGGGCTGCGCCGGACTATGCTGGATGGTCTGAAGAGGAGTTCAAGAAACTATATCCTCATGATGCTTTTGCCAATGAGCATGATGCATCAACATGGGAAAAAGGCGAAGTCGTTTGGCAGGCTGACTTTGATACAGGTAAATCCAAAGAAATCTCCCTTGGGAATACCAAAAAATGGATATCCGGAAAATATGTGCTTGAATTGGAAAGCAAAGACAAATTTGGAATGCCCGTAATAGACATTCTTACGACGACACTATTTAGCCATTCGGATAAAAAATTGGCAGACAATGGCTTATTCGAAATCAAAACAGACAAGAGCAGCTATGCAATAGGTGATAAGGTAAAAGTGACCTTACTTTCTAGTGCTGAAGATATAAATGTAACTGTAAACATAGAAAAAGACCATAAAATCATTGATACGAAGTTGATTCATCTCAACAACAATTCGGATTCTTTTACCATACCAGTAACCGTTGATGATTTAGGAGGTTTTGCGCTTACCTATAGCTTTTCGGCGTACAATTATTTTCAAGCGAGCAGTGTAAATATACAAGTGCCCTACCCTAGTTCTCAACTGGTAATAGAGACGCTCACTTTCCGTGATAAATTACAACCCGGAACCGATGAAACTTGGTCCTTTAAAATCAAAGGTCCGAAAGGAGATAAAGTCGCTGCAGAACTTTTGGCGAATATGTATGA
Source organism: uncultured Flavobacteriaceae bacterium (assembly GCA_947500435.1). Lineage (GTDB taxonomy): Bacteria > Bacteroidota > Bacteroidia > Flavobacteriales > Flavobacteriaceae > Maribacter_C. Next base: position 50,225 of record CANMRV010000004.1, on the reverse strand, counting down.
CGCCTCCTTAGATACTTTTCGAGGGCATTATTGGAGCTTTAATCCTTTAGTGAGACCTACCTATTATACCCAACGTACTGCAAATGCCTATAACTGTTTTTCTACAGGTTCTTTCAACACTTTTTTAGACAATCAAAGTTATGGTTACGATAGTCTCTACTTTGATTCTTTAAATTGGTTTGGTTTACATTTTGGTTATGGAGCATATTATGGTAATGAGAGAAGTCTTAGAAGAATGGTAAAAAAAGAAGGGGCACCGGCACCAGCTATGGCAATGGATATGATGGAAATGGAGCTAGAAGATTCCGCTTTGGGTCAAGTCGCTGGAGTTTCTATAGAAGCGGACAAATCTTTAGGTGACGAGTTCAAACAAAACAAACCTCCATCAGAAAGACCTAAAGAGCAAAACCGTCAGGAAGGCACTGGAGAAGTTCAAATCCGTAAAAATCTTCAAGAAAATGCCTTTTTCTTTACACAGTTAAAAACGGATAAAGAAGGTAATGTATCTTTCAGCTTCACAACTCCCGAAGCCCTTACCAAATGGAATGTGCAATTATTGGCGCACACCAAAAATTTGGAAAGTTCGGTCAAAACATTGCAGGCGGTAACGCAGAAAGAATTGATGGTAATTCCGAACGCACCTCGTTTTTTACGAGAAGGTGATGAAATCTTTATCAGTACAAAAATTGCCAACCTTACCGAAAAAATGCTTGTTGGTAAAGCCAAATTAGAATTTGTTGACGCTTTAACAGGCTTAGATATTACAGGTCAACTTATGGAAACTCCCGAAGGAGAAACACCAAATCCTATTGATGTGCGTTCTTTCGAAGTAGATTCAATGGGCAACACCCAAGTTTCATGGCGATTAAATATTCCAGAGGGAATTCAAGCTGTTCAGTATACAGTTAGTGCAAAAGCGGGAGATTTTAGCGATGGCGAACAGAATATGCTTCCTGTTTTGACAAATCGGATGTTGGTTACCGAAACGCTGCCAATGTGGGTTAGAAGCAATCAAACAAAGACCTTTACTCTAGATAAATTGAAGACCAGGTCTTCGACTACGCTCAGACACCACAAATTGACTTTGGAAATGACTAGCAACCCTGCTTGGTATGCAGTACAGGCACTCCCCTATTTGATGGAGTATCCATATGAATGCAATGAACAGACGTTTTCGAAATACTATGCGAATACCTTAGCAACTCATATTGCGAATAGCAATCCTAGAATTCAGGAAGTTTTTAACCAATGGGCAAATTCAGATGCCTTAGTGAGTAACTTGGAAAAGAATCAAGAATTGAAATCGCTCTTGATTCAAGAGACGCCGTGGTTGCGTGATGCACAATCCGAAACGGAACAGAAAAAGCGTATCGCACTATTGTTCAACTTGAATAAAATGAAGAACGAGCAGACCACTGCTTTGAACAAATTGAAGCAGAACCAAAAAGGTTCTGGAGCATGGCCGTGGTTTAATGGTGGTCCGGATAGCCGTTTTATTACACAACATATCATTACTGGCCTAGGCCATCTAAAACAGCTTTCTGTCACATCGAGCGGAGTCGAGATGCAAAACGTAATTCAAAGAGCAGTTGCCTATTTAGATAGCGAATTTATCAAGGAGTACAACCTAATGAAAAGGCATGCTTCAAACATCAACGATGACCATTTGAGCAATACTCAAATTCATTACTTGTATATGCGTAGTTTTTTCTCAGATATCAAAACTTCGAGAAGAGTTGATGAAATAACTGCTTATTACAAAGGGCAAGCACAAAAGTATTGGAAGGATAAAAGATTGTATCCCCAAGGGATGTTGGCCTTAATTATGCACAGGGCGAAAGATGCAAAAACATCCACAAAAATTCTTCGTGCCTTAAAAGAGAATAGCATTACTTCGGAAGAATTAGGCATGTATTGGAAAGAAAACACCAATTCTTGGTTCTGGTATCAGGCTCCAATTGAAACGCAATCTTTATTGATTGAAGCTTTCTCTGAAATTACTCCAGATGATAGTACAACCATCGATAATCTTAAAATTTGGTTATTGAAGAACAAGCAGACCAATCAATGGAAAACTACCAAAGCGACTTCGGATGCTGTATATGCTTTGTTGTTGCAAGGAAGCGATTGGTTATCAGTTACAGATGCCGTTGATGTTTTAGTGGGAGGCGAAAAAATCGAGCCTTCAAAACTGGAAAATGTAAAGGTCGAAGCAGGTACAGGCTACTATAAAACCGCTTGGGACGGAGCAGAAGTAAAACCCAAAATGGCCGAAGTACAAATAAGCAAAAAAGGAAAAGGCATCGCATGGGGCGCTTTATACTGGCAGTATTTCGAGGATCTAGATAAGATTACCTCAGCGGAAACTCCATTGAAATTGAAGAAGAAACTCTTCCTAAAGAAGAACACGGATACGGGAGAAGAAATCTCTGAAATCACAAACAAGACTGATTTAAAGGTTGGTGATTTGGTAAGAGTCCGTATTGAACTACGAGCGGACCGACCCATGGAATTCGTTCACATGAAAGACATGCGAGCAGCAGGTTTTGAGCCCATAAACGTCATCTCCAGATACAAATGGCAAGATGGATTAGGCTATTACGAAGCCACAAAAGATGCCAGCACCAATTTCTTCTTTGACTACTTACCAAAAGGAGTTTTTGTATTCGAATATGATTTACGCGTTAACAATTCTGGAGATTTCAGCAATGGCATTACAACTATTCAAAGTATGTATGCACCTGAGTTTAGCAGCCATTCTGAGGGTGTACGGGTGAAAGTAAACTAAGCTATTTTTTAGAAAGTTCCTTCCCCAGAAAGGGGAAGGTGGCATCCAGCGAAGCTAGGATGACGGAAGTGGACATAACCCAAGCAGTCATAAAGACACGCAAGCCTTTACTACAAAGCACAAACCTCATCTGCAGCATAGCTGTTCGGGTAACCCCTTCCGAGCCTCGCCTACGGCTGGCCCACCTTCCCCTTTCTGGGGAAGGAACTACTTTCGCACGTAATATCAAATTCCACAAACTAACTCAAACCACTACTTTACGCATTGGAAAAAGTGCTTTACGCACTGCTTATTTTATAGTAACTTGTAAGCACATAGTTTAGAGGTATAACTTTAAAACTTGTAGATTATGAAAAATGCCATTCGAATTTCCGTAGAAAAACCATGTTCAGAAAAGTTTGAAAATTTTAGTCCAACATCCGCTGGAGGGTTTTGTGATTCGTGTCAAAAAGAAGTCATTGATTTTACTGAAATGACATCCCAAGAAATAATGGAACATTTCAGCAGTACATCTGAAAAAACCTGTGGGCGTTTTAAACCGTCTCAATTGCAAAAACATAAACCGATGATAAGTAGACCTAGTAACAGTTTCGTATCAAGAGGACTCGCCATAATGAGTTTTTCATTGCTCTCTTTATGCGCAGTTTCTAATATGCAAGCGCAAGAAGTAGTCAGCCTTGAAGTGCCTACAGAATTGATGGTGTTGGGAGAACCCGCTGTTATGGGTAAAATCGCAATTCAACAATATACCGTATCAGGTACTGTAATTGACGAGGAAAATTTACCACTCGCAGGTGTCAACGTAATCTTAAAAGGAAGTAAGGAAGGAGTTGTTACTGATTTGGATGGAAAGTTTGAATTTCCAAGAGCTTTGAATGCGGATGAGGTTTTAGTATTCAGCTATATTGGATACAATCCGCAAGAGTATAAAGTTGTTGCAGACGCTTCTAAAAATACGGACATAAAAATTACTTTTGACCTATCTGATATTTCACTCATGGGAGCTGTTGAAGTTGAGGGTGTTTATGAATCTAAACAGAACATCTTCCAAAAATTCATAGGTCTCTTCAAATAATGAAGTTCATTACAATAGTACTATTCCTAGTCGGAACGCTAGTTTACGGACAGCGTTCCGATTTCGAACATATCGATTTTAAAAAGGCCGATAGTATTGCTGCCCAATATTCCGGAGCAAGTTTAAAAAACTTACCTGTGCTGACCCATAATTTAACGGCGGATTTGACTACGGACGTAGAAAAATTTAGAGCCATTTATACATGGGTCAGTACAAATATTGAAAATGATTACAGCTCCTATTTGAAGACCCGAAAAAAGCGAAAAAAACTATCCGAAAATCAGGAAGCGTTAACTGCGTGGAATAATAGTTTCACCCCCAAAGTCTTTGAAAATCTTCTCAAATACAAAAAAACGGCTTGTACAGGTTATGCCTATTTAATTCGTGAATTAGCAAGCCTAGCAGACATCAATTGTAAAATAGTCGCTGGCTACGGACGTACAGCAACCTTGATTCTAGATGAAGATAGCATCCCAAATCATTCGTGGAATACCGTTGAGTTAAATGGCAAATGGTATTTGTGCGACCCAACATGGTCAGCTGGTAGAATTGTTCTAGAAGAAGACGGACCCAAATTTGAGCCAGATTATTTTGACGGTTATTTTTTAGCGGAACCAAAACTTTTTATTAGAAACCATTATCCGCTTCAAGTCAAATCTTCGCTTTTAGAAAAACCTCCCACATTTAATGAATTTATTGAAGGGCCTGTAGTTTATAAAGAAGCGTTTGGTCCTTGTATCATTCCTACCACACCAACACAAATGCATTTGGAGATAATCAAAAATGAGCAAATCTCTTTTCTCCTAACTTCAGTTCAAAGTATTGCAGGGGAGAATATAGTTCTACTATTGAATACTGGTAGTAGTAGCAAAAACATTCAGCCTAAAGTTACCCGAAACGAAAATGACTATGTTGTACAACACACTTTTGACAAATCAGGAAGATATGATGTACATATAAAAGCTAATGATGCTATTATTGCTACCTATGTAGTGAAAGTGAAACGAAAGTGAGTTAAATCAAACCCCCATTGCCGGCCAAAACAAATTGTAAAAAAGAATGCCTAATGTAAAACCAAAGGCAAGTCCCATTACAACTACAAGCACAAGTAGCTGTGTTGAGGTTTTAGGTCGAATATTTATCAAAGAAACGGGCATGCCATTTTTTCGAATCTCGAAAATGCTTCCTCTTTTTCTATAGTTTTTATCCCGTTGGGCAATTCTATATTCGTTTGTACCTATAGTGAAAGTATGTGAAGTGCCAATATTGGCGTTTTTCTCTGAAACAGTTATTCCGTTCAAGAGAATTTTTTCCTTCCCTAAAAGTGTACTTACCACCTCAATTTTGTGGTTCTCAATGTAATACATAGCAGATATTGCCATACAAGTATTTTTCTAGTTTTACTATTTTGTGGTGGGGAACACAGCGTACTAAAAAACCTGAAGAAACTGTAGTGAATTGAATCACTTCTACTGAATTGTTCTAGATAGGTTTGGGTGTCAGAACAGAAGAACTATCTGTTTTGAGCTAGCAAATTATTAAATATTAACATAATCTCAAACGAAAGTTTTTAACAAAAGAAGTATTCTTACAAACAATGTGATTTATTGGAAGAAAAGTCAGAAGAATAACGTATTTATGCGTTCAACATATGCCAGAGCCTGTCTTTCAGCTCTTGAATACCTTGTTGCGCTACAGAAGATATGAACATATAGGGTGCTCCCTTTAAATCTTTGTCCAACTCCAACCGCATCTCATCCATCAATTCATCATCAAGCATATCACTTTTCGAAATAGCAATAAGTCGTTCTTTGTCTAATAATTCAGGGTTGTATCTTCGAAGCTCATCTAAAAGAATCTCGTATTCTTTGCTGATATCATTACTATCTGCAGGAATCAAAAATAAAAGCGTTGCATTCCGCTCGATATGACGTAGAAAATAATGTCCGAGCCCTTTACCTTCAGCCGCTCCTTCTATAATTCCTGGAATATCGGCCATCACAAAACTTTGAAAATCGCGATATTCGACAATTCCCAAATTCGGTTTCAGGGTTGTGAATTCATAATCTGCAATCTTGGGTTTTGCGGAAGTGATAACTGAAAGTAATGTGGACTTTCCAGCATTTGGAAAACCAACCAGGCCAACATCGGCCAAAATCTTTAGTTCTAAAATAAAAGACTCTTCTTTGCCTTCCATTCCCGGTTGGGCATACCTTGGCGTCTGATTTGTAGATGTCTTGAAATGCCAATTACCACGACCACCCATTCCACCTTCAACAACAACTTTTTCTTCTCCGTGTTCAGTAATCTCTAAAACAATTTCATTTGTTTCAGCATCTCTCAAAATGGTACCTAATGGCACATCTAAATACACATCCTCACCATCCGCTCCTGAGCTGCGGCTCTTAGCACCGTGACCACCATGACCCGCTTTAAAATGCTTTTTAAATTTGAAGGTAACAAGTGTCCATAGATTTTGATTACCGCGAAGAATCACATGACCACCGCGACCACCGTCTCCACCATCGGGACCACCTTTGGTAATGAACTTTTCGCGATGTAAATGCACGGAGCCTTTGCCTCCATTGCCAGAGGTCAAAAAAACTTTTACATAATCTACAAAATTCCCTTCGGTCATTTTAGGTAATTAAAATTTCGGCAAAGGTAACTGAATTTTAAGGTTTTAATGGGGAATCTATGACGTAGGTTATACCAGCATCTTCATTCAACGCCCAAGTTTTTTCTCCGTAAGCAATTTTCCGAGCGCCCAGCTTTTCCATAGCTCTTTGAGATCTATAATTCTTTGAATTAACATAAAAAACTACATAGTGGAAAGTCTGTAGGGCATGATTGACCATTAATTCTTTAAATATGCGATTATATGCACCTCCCCAATATGCCCTTCCTAAAAAACTCCATCCAATTTCCACTACCTTCTCGTCTTTATCAATAATCTTAAATCTTGAGCTTCCGATGATACTTTGTGTTTTTACATCAACTATTAGCAGAGCACCTTTTGAGTTGATTGAGTCATTGAAAAAATCCGTGAAATTTTTGTGAGTATAGCGGTCTTTGTTTTGATGTTGCTCCCAAATTAAGGGATCCGAAGCAATGGAATATAGTGCTGTAAAATCAGATTGGTCTAGAGGTCGAAGCTCAACTAAATCATTTTCAAGGAAAGGTTGAAGATTAAAGTCCATTTCATGGAGATGCTAATGAATCGTCTAAATAAAAAATATAAATGAGGTAGCATATCGAGATGACCACAAAAATGAGAACAGCGGCGCAACCGGTAAATGCGCATCCCTTTATTGCTTCTTTAGGGCGAATTACTTTCTCTGCCATAATTTAGGAATTGAAAATCATTCTTTAATACTTCCAAATTTTGTAGCGGTGCCACATCCATCAAATCAGAATGTCCGGTTTGAACTAAAGTTCTTCGATAACTTTACCCAATCGATGGGTAATTTCATCAATTTCGCCAATGCCATTAACACTATGAAACTTCCCTTGTTCTTCGTAGTAGTTCTTTAAGGGAGCCGTCTTCTGATTGTATTCATCAAAACGATTGCGAATCTTATCTTCATCTTGATCGTCAGTTCTGCCACTTACCTTTCCTCTTTCCAAAAGACGTTGAATCAATGTCTCATCATTTGCTTCTAATGCAATGGTGGCATCTATTTTCATTCCCCTGGTTGCCAGAAAAGCATCTAAAGCTTCCGCTTGGGCAGTTGTTCTTGGAAAGCCGTCAAATATGAACCCACTTGCATCGGGGTTCTTCTCTACATCATCCTGCAACATTTTGATAGTCACCTCATCGGGAACCAAATCTCCTTTGTCAATATAAGACTTGGCCAATTGCCCTAATTCTGTATCATTCTTCATATTGTAACGAAAAAGATCTCCGGTAGAAATATGTTTCAAATTATATTTTTCCTTCAAAAATTCGGCCTGCGTGCCTTTTCCAGCTCCCGGCTTTCCGAATAAAACGAGGTTAATCATATGTTTTTGGTTTAGTTGGTATACTTCTTTTAAATTTCGGCCTAGTTCATTGTAATCAAGTCCATAGCCTACAATAAACTTATTGGGTATTTCAATGCCGACATAGTCTATACTATATTCACCATTGTAAATTTCGGACTTGTAAAATAAGGTAGCAATCTTGAACTCTTTGACATTTGTATTCGAGAATAGATGCACTAGCTCTTTCAAAGTGCGACCCGTATCGATAATATCCTCAAGAATAATAACAGTTCGACCTTTAATATTCTCCGGCGGATCTAGCAAGGTTTCAACAATACCAGTAGAAGTCAAGCCTTGGTAAGAGCTCAACTTCACAAATGATACCTCGCAAGGGTGCTCGTATGCTTTAAGAAAATCTGCGACAAACATAAAAGACCCATTCAATACCCCAATAAAAATAGGTGTCTCATCCTTATGGTCAGCAGAAATCTTTTTCGCTAAATCTTCAACTGCGGATTGAATTTCAGTTTGACTCAAAAAAGGTTTGAAATATTTGTCGTGGAGCTTTATCACCGTTCTATTTGTAAAGGCGCAAATATAAGGTTTTGATTTCTCTTTTTTAACGCTATAACGTTGGTTTTACTATTTAGATGTATTTTTGTGAGAACAAAAAAAAAGACTTTGACGAATAACTCAAATAACTACTTTTCCTCCGATTTTAAATTGGGAATTTTAGGTGGAGGTCAATTGGGTAAAATGCTTCTCTATGAAACACGAAAATTTGACATTTATACCAAAGTTTTAGAGGCCTCAAACGAAGCTCCATGTAGAATAGCTTGTGACGAATTTGTTTTGGGAAGTCTTATGGATTTCGATGCCGTCTACAATTTCGGAAAGCAAGTTGATGTTTTAACCATCGAAATTGAGAACGTTAATCTGGACGCGCTTGAAAAACTGGAAGACGAAGGCGTTCAAGTCTATCCTCCCACAAAAGCCCTTCGCACCATACAGAACAAGGCAACTCAAAAATTGTTTTATACCGATAACAAAATTCCTACCGCCGACTTTTCGCGTTTTGCCTATGCCAGTGAAATTGAAGATAGTATTGAAAACGGAGGTCTAGAATTTCCTTTCGTATGGAAAGCTGCTCAATTCGGTTATGACGGACAAGGCGTAAAAGTGGTTCGTTCTATGGATGATTTAAAGGAATTACCCGCTGGAGAATGTATAGCTGAAAAAATGATTCCGTTTAAAAATGAGCTTGCGGTTATTGTGGTTCGAAATCCTAGCGGCGAGGTGGTTACCTATCCTGTGGTGGAGATGGAGTTTCATCCGGAAGCCAATCAAGTAGAGTATGTGATTTGCCCTGCCAGAATAGATAAAATAGTAGCAGAAAAAGCACAGGAAGTTGCTTTAAAGGTTTCCGAAAAGATTGGTCATGTGGGAATTTTGGCGGTGGAAATGTTCCAAACGCAAGAAGATGAGATCCTAGTAAATGAAGTGGCACCCAGACCTCATAATAGTGGACATTATAGTATTGAGGCGAGTTATACGAATCAATTCGAACAGCACATTCGGGCGATTTTAGATTTACCTTTAGGAAAAACAGATAGTAAAGTAGCCGGAATCATGGTGAACTTAGTGGGCGCCGAGGGCCATACCGGAGAAGTTGTGTATGAGAACATTGCAGAAATTATGGCTATGGATGGCGTTACTCCACATATCTATGGAAAAAAACAAACCCGTCCTTTTCGGAAAATGGGCCATGTGACGATTGTTAACGAAGATATTGATGAGGCCAGAAGAGTGGCACAAAAAGTAAAGGAAACGATTAAAGTAATCAGTAAATAATATGAGCAAAGTAGCCGTAGTAATGGGAAGCACTAGCGACCTGCCCGTAATGCAAGAAGCTATTGATATTTTAAAAGGTTTTGACATCGAGGTTGATGTAGATATCGTATCTGCCCACCGGACGCCAGAAAAACTTTTCGATTTTAGCAAAAATGCGCACACCAATGGCTATGCCGTTGTTATAGCTGGAGCGGGAGGTGCAGCTCATCTACCTGGAATGGTAGCTTCAATGTCACCCTTACCTGTAATTGGCGTTCCTGTTAAAAGCAGTAATTCTATCGATGGGTGGGATTCTGTATTATCAATTCTACAGATGCCCGGTGGCGTTCCCGTAGCCACAGTTGCTTTGAATGGAGCCAAAAATGCTGGTATTCTTGCCGCACAAATTATTGGTTCTTCAGACAAATGTGTTCTGGACAAAATTATTCTCTACAAAGAAGGTTTGAAACAGAAGGTTATTGACGGAGCTAAATCAGTAAACAGTAAATAGTAAGCAGTTGGCAGTTGGCAGTTGGCAGTTGGCAAAATTAATTTCCTAATTTATTTAAGTGTTCTTGAACTTGTACTTGACGCTTGAACTTGAACTTTTTAAAACATGAATCCCCTTTTACAAAAATTCGATACCGCTCCTTTTTCTCAAATTAAAAACGAGCACTTTAAACCAGCCTTTTTAAAAGCAATGGAAGATGCTCGCGCTGAAATAGATGCTATTACTGCAAATAAAGAGGAAGCCTCTTTTGAGAATACCATCGAAGCATTGGAATTCTCTGGTCAGCAACTAGACCGAATTTCGAGTGTATTTTTCAACTTGAATTCTGCGGAAACGAATGAAGAAATTCAGAAGATAGCCCAGGAGGTTTCTCCCCTACTTTCCGAATTTGGGAATGATATTACACTAAACGAAGAATTATTTAATCGAATTAAATCTGTTTATGAACAGAAAGAAACGCTGAATCTTTCCGTAGAACAAAATACCCTTTTAGATAAGCGTTATAAAAGTTTTAGCAGAAACGGAGCGAATCTATCCGAAGAGAAAAAGACTCGCCTGCGGGAAATCGATGCAGAATCTTCGAAATTAAAATTGAAGTTCGGGGAAAACGTTTTGGCCGAAACCAACAAATATCAAAAGCATATTACGAATGAAGCTGATTTAGATGGATTACCAGAGGGAGCAAAAGAAGCTGCTGCACAGCTAGCCAAATCAAAAGGCAAGGAAACCGGATGGATGCTGACCTTGGACTACCCCAGCTATATTCCTTTTATGAAGTATGCGAAGAATAGGGAGTTACGCAAAGAACTATCCTTGGCTTTTGGCAGCAAATCGTTTAAAGGTGATGAATTGGACAATCAAGAAATCGTTCTTAAAATCGCCAATTTACGTCACGAACGCGCTAATCTTTTAGGGTATGAAACCCATGCGCATTTTGTATTGGAAGAACGTATGGCTGAAACTCCGGAGAAAGTTCATTCTTTTTTAAATGAGCTGCTTGAAAAAGCAAAACCGGCAGCAGAACGGGAATTCAAACAATTGGAAGATTTTGCCAAAGATTTAGATAGTATTGACCAACTACAGAAATGGGATGGCAGTTATTACTCCGAAAAACTGAAACAAGAATTATTCAGTTTAGATGATGAACAATTGAAACCTTATTTCAAATTAGAAAACGTCATTGATGGAGTTTTCGAAGTAGCTGAAAAATTATTCGGACTGCAATTCGAAGAAGTTTCCGATATCGACAAATACCATGAAGAAGTCAAAACGTATCGTGTTTACGACACGGAGAAGAATTTTATCTCTGTGTTCTATGCTGACTTTCATCCTAGAGCTGGAAAACGCGGTGGCGCTTGGATGACTTCCTTCAAATCACAATGGAAAAAAGATGGTGAAAATGTACGTCCGCATATTTCGAATGTTTGCAATTTCACTCCGTCTACAGAAACAAAACCTTCCCTCCTAACCTTTAACGAGGTAACCACTTTATTTCATGAATTCGGTCATGGCTTACATGGAATGTTGGCCAACACAAACTATCCTAGCCTTTCAGGAACCTCTGTCTATTGGGATTTTGTGGAACTTCCCAGTCAAGTCATGGAAAACTGGTGTTATGAAAAAGAAGCTTTAGAATTGTTCGCTAAGCAATATGAAACAGGTGAATTAATTCCTATGGAATTAGTCCAAAAAATAAAAGAATCCGCCACTTTTCAAGAAGGTATGGCAACCATGCGACAACTAAGTTTCGGACTTTTAGATATGTCTTGGCATGGAGCCGACCCAACAACTATTACAGATGTAAAAGCTCATGAAACAAAAGCTTTCGCTGGGACGAATTTATATCCTGATACTCCAGAAACTTGTATGAGTACTGCTTTTGCCCACATCTTTCAAGGTGGGTATTCCTCAGGGTATTACAGTTACAAATGGGCTGAAGTACTCGACGCTGATGCTTTTGCCTACTTCAAAGAGAAAGGTATTTTCAACAAAGAGGTTGCTACGAAGTTTAAAGATCATATTCTTTCCCAAGGAGGCACAGAAGCTCCGATGGTATTGTACAAACGTTTTCGTGGAGCTGAGCCCAAGGTGGAAGCTTTATTGGAGAGGGCTGGACTATTGAAAGTTGGTTAATTTATCAACTACTCTCCATAGTAACAAATACATTGCTAAAATCACGTTTCGCCAAGTCGCTTTTGTGAATCACAAAGAACAAATCGCCAGCATCACCCCATTGCATATCACCAGAAGATGTTACCGTTAAGAGAATAATCCAATCTTCGGGGTTGCCCTTCTGTTTAAGAGACGCTTGGAGTTCAGGATGTTCGTGTTGTGAGAATCCGTAGGCATTTACAGCATACTCAAAAGGATTCTTAAATTTTATAGGCTCTTCAAAGACCTCATAGGCCTCCTCTAAAAACTCCTCATCTTGTTTTAAGGCTTCTCTATCAATGAACAAATGCTCGTTCACATAATTCGAGTAAAAAGACGGTGCGGAGTTTATCTTAGTGGCATTTACTTTGAAAGCTGCATACGCCTCTCCAAACATTTCAAAATAGTCCGTTTCGGTAAACTTGAATCTTTGTCCTGAAACAAGCTTCGAAGCATCTTCTATATAGATAACCTTGCATGGATTATTTGGCCCACCATATATCATATGAATAGATTCAAAAAAGAAATACAACATGCCCTTTTGGGGAAGGTATTCCTGCAAATGGGCAATTTCCTCACAATTGATTTGGCCTATGAATTCGTATTTATAGTTCTTCTTATCATCACCATCGAAAAACTCTGGATAGTCCATTTCCTTAGTTAAATCAGGCATTCCCCCAAAACGATGGTTTCCGATAACCGCGTAATCTTCCCCTCCCGCATGTAGAAAGCCTATTCCTTTTTTGACTAATGAACGTAAAGTCTCCGCATGTTTATCAAGTTGATTTTCCTTTAGGACTTCATCTATTTCAGCAATCAAATCAGAATCATTTTGCGACCAAAAAACAGTGTCGTTCCAAGTAACGACGCCTTTGCCATCAGCGCCTTTATACTCAAAGTCGAGCAGTCTAAGCTTATCTTCCATCGATAATTCAATGGTTTCGACCGCATTAAAGGCACTCGGTAGATGTTCTAAAGGATTGTCCTCAAGGCTAATTTTCTTTAACTTGGGTTGTTTGGCCAAAGCCTCAGGCAGGGTCTTGAATTGATTCCTTTCTATGGAAAGACTCTGAAGTTCAGGCAGGTTTATTTCTTCTGGAATTTCGGACAGTTCATTTGCCGAAAGCCATAAATATTTTAATTTCGGCAATTGCCAAATCCCTACTGGAACACTTTTCAACATACAATTATTCACCGACAAATGCTCAAGTTGTTTTAGCTCTGACATACTTTCCGGAAGCTTTTCTAAAGAAGCTCCGTTGATATGAAGTTTCTTTAATTGGGTTAGCTTTCCTATTTCTGATGGAATCTCAGCTAAGGGTAATTTTTCATTCTGCCAGTTTTGAGAACTTAATGAAATACTTAAATCCTCTAAGTTGGTATAGCTAAAAAGTGTATTTGGCAATTCTGCGTTAGCTGGATTTTGCAAAAAAAGAAAGCGAATATCCTTAGGATTAGCTGTTTTCGATTCCTCCATAGAACTGAAATGATAGTTTTTCCAGTCCAAGGTAGTAGTATCTATTTTCTTGGCAATCTGAATAGGAAATGCTTTATCGTGATAACTCTTGGTCATCTCTCCCTTAATTAATATCCAACCGGAATCAAATTGTACCGTGCCATTGAAATCTAATCGATAGTCAAAGCCGCTGCAGGTAGCATATAGAGATAATGTTGGTCCGGCAGCTCTGCCATCCTCAAAGTAAAGTACTCCATTCGGATTTCCATTTTCATGAATTCCTTTTACAGCAATCGAAATACTTACAAGACCGTCTTTTTGATAATCGTCTAAAAGGTTGGCCTTTGTCGCATCATCAATTTCCTCGGTTTTTGCATGCAAGGCAACAACCAGTTCTCCAGAATAATCGGGAATACTAACTTCAATTTTTTCAGGAATAAACTCAAAATCAAAATCACCTATCGCAATAAACTCCTTACCATCCTCGGGAATTTGTACACTTAAAAAATCTTTCTTTTTCTCTTCTTCAGCGGCTTCCTCATTTGACTTTTTGAGGTCTTCATAGGTCTTTTCGGCTTCTTCCAAATCCAACTGCCGTTGTTGCCAAGCTTGGTCTCTTAGAGTGGTATCACCAATAATCTCAAGAGATTCGAATGCCGGCAAAACCCAAACATCCAACTCATCAGATGGAAGTTTTTCATGTAAGGTCCTAAATTCCAAAAAGTAGGTGTCATCCAAAAAAATTCCAGCATAGAAATAACGGATTTTGAAGTGGGTATCTTGCCATACCGCATCAGTAAATGCTTGAAGCGTAAATGTTTTTAAACCCTTAAAAGTTGTTTCCACTCCCTCTATTTTTACTGATTGATACCCCAAAGACAGACACCAATCTTCAAATTTCTCATAGAGAGTATTTCCGGTATATACTTCGGAGTTCAAATCTTCAATTTTATAAGTCCTTACTGAAATCCAAGGACTCTGAACCACTTTCTCGGCAATCTTATCTTCAACTGTCGTGCTTATCTGTGAGGTCACCAATTCTTCAAAGCTATCAAGGACCTCAAGAGAAAATAGATGTGTTGTTATTTTTTTCATATGCATTTTAAGAATAACTTCTTTAAAAACTCAGAAGCATATATTATGCAATTTAAAATATTGGATAAACGATTACCACCCTGTTTTCAGGGTTTTGGACTAAGATAAAACTGAAAAAGAAAGTATGGCTGCTTATTTATTGGAATACGCGTCGTAGCCACCCTCAAGATCAACCACTTTCTTGTAACCAAGAGAATCTAGGAGTTGAGCGGCTTTCGCGCTGCGCCCACCCTTCTTACAATACACATAAATGGTCTCATCTTTACCAATGGACTCTAGCTGTTTTGCAAAATCCGAATCATACCAGTTGATATTCAATGCGTTATCAATATGCCCCGCAGCATACTCTTCAGGGGTACGCACATCTAGTAATATCCCGTTTTTGGTATCGTTTTGTGAAAATTCTGTGATAGGTTTTGATTTACTTTGGGCACAGCCCATTGAAAATAAGAACAATAGGGTGATTAAAATAGCATATCGCATAACGAAGAAGTTTAATCAAAGATAAAATTATGGCAGCATTAAAATTCACAGAACAGCAAGAAAATTTTGAGGTAATTAAATCAAATTCCGTTACTTTTGATACCGATTCAAAAAAAATGGCTCCACACCAATTAAATCCTGACGCTTGGATAGACCTTTACGCGGACTACCTATTCAATTTTGCCGTTGCTCGTGTTAGCGATGCTGAGATTGCGAAAGATTTGGTGCAAGAAACTTTTTTTGCAGGCCTAAAATCTGCCAAAAACTACAAAGGAGATGCAGCGGAACGCACTTGGCTTATTGCCATTCTAAAACGCAAAGTAATTGACCATTACCGAAAAATCAATTCCAATAAAGGAAAAGCTGAAGTAAGAATGAGTTATAGTTCTAGTAGCGATTCAGAAGGTGATTGGCTAGAAGAGCAAGTAGCCGACCCATTTAGCCAATTGGAGAATAGCCCTATTGAGAATGAAGAATTGGGCATGGCAATTCAAGATTGTATTTCGAAATTACCAAAAAAACAAGCCTTGGTTTTCAAAATGAAAACCATTCAAGGAATAAGTACAGAAGATATTTGTAATGAATTAGGAATTAACCCGTCAAACCTTTGGGTAATGATACATCGGTCTAGAACTGCATTGATGGGTTGCCTTAACGAAAATTGGTTCTAAAACTATGATTTCTTGCGAAAAAGCTGCTATAATTTGCAATAAGACTCAATATGAAGAGGCTTCCTTTATGGAAAAATTGAAGCTCCGATTTCATCTTTTAATATGCAAAACCTGTTCTGCATTCACAAAAAAGAACACTGAATTTACTACACTCTGCGAAAAAGCAAATTTACATAGTCTTTCGGAACATGATAAGATTAAAATGAAAGAGCAACTTCAGGAGAAGCTCTAAAAAAATGCTCCATTACAATTGACATTGTAAACCAAAAAATAGGAATAGCTTCCACCCAAAAAGAAGCAAAGTATTTTGATTGGTTTCTTTTTGTAAAATATATCATACTTCCCAGAAGTAGAAAAAGTATTCCTTTTAAAATCAGTTCCTCAATACCTATTTCATCCTTCAAGAAGGTGCTAAAGAAAAACAGTAGGATTGCAAAACCTGCAAAAATCTTTGTTTTCGTTACGCCGTACCGCTGAGGCAATGTTTTTAATTCAGCCTTGTCATAGGCAAGGTCCCGTATTTCGAACGGAATCAGTAAAACAAACACGAATACAAACCTCTGAAATATTTCAATACCAATATCCCACGAAACAATTTTATTCGAAGAAAATACAGGCAGTAAAACTGTTACTCCCGCCCAAACTAAGGCAACTACAAATATTTTGAGCCCACCCCAACTTCTCAGATTCTTTGCCTTTGGTAAAACAGGAAGCGCATAAAGACCTGTTAGAAAAACAAAACCTATTATCCCCATCCAGACATTAAGACTTAAAAAATACCCGTGATAGAGTGCAAAAGCAACCGCTATCAAACTTAAAAACTGAATTCCCTTATGATATTCATTGGCGACTAAAATGTATTTTTCAGCTTCTACGCCATATTTAATAAAATTATAGCAGCTTATCGATCCGAAAAAGACAAAAAAAGATAGGTGATAGTTGGGAGAAATGTTTAAGGTATGGAAGCTAATTTGAAGTAAGGCATAAACGGCAAAAGCAACGTGAATACTGGCATCTAGGTAAAAGTCAAAAATATGTTTACGCCACTTCATTAAACAAAAGTAGCCAAACTGTTTATAACCCACATTTTTAGTTAAAAACTTTCATGTCGTTCATCGACAACACGGTTATTTTATGTCAATAAATCGCTAATTTTGCCTGACTAATTTGAAAGCCGTTTTATGAAAACCGACGTGTTTGCATCGCGCCACATAGGCATAAGAGAAGAGAACCTTCAAAATATGCTAAAAGTGGTAGAAGTTGAAAATTTGGAACAACTCATCTTTGAAACAATCCCTGAAGACATTCGCCTTAAAAATCCCTTGAAACTTGATGCGCCCATGAGCGAACATGAGTTTTTGAGCCACATTGAGGCGTTGTCAAAAAAGAATAAGGTTTTCAAATCATATATTGGTTTGGGATATCACGAAAGTTTAACTCCCTCGGTAATCAAAAGAAATATTTTAGAAAACCCAGGTTGGTATACAGCCTACACTCCTTATCAGGCAGAAATTGCCCAAGGTCGTTTGGAAGCACTTTTAAATTTCCAAACCGTTGTTACGGACCTTACTGGAATGGAGTTAGCCAATGCCTCTCTTTTAGATGAAAGTACAGCCGCGGCTGAAGCCATGGCGATGCTTTTTGATGTACGTAGTCGCTCCCAAAAGAAAAGCGGTGTTTTAAAATTCTTCGTTTCTGAGGAGATATTGCCACAAACACTTTCCTTATTACAAACTCGTTCCACTCCTTTGAATATTGAATTGGTGGTTGGAAATCATGAGGAATTTGATTTTACAAATGACTTCTTCGGTGCAATATTACAGTACCCAGGAAAGCACGGACAGGTGCATGACTATGCAGAGTTTGTAACCAAAGCAAAAGAAAATGAAATCAAAGTTGCGGTTGCAGCTGACATTTTAAGCTTGGTGCTTTTAACTCCTCCAGGAGAATTTGGTGTTGATGTTGTTGTTGGAACAACACAGCGTTTCGGTATTCCCTTAGGATACGGTGGTCCGCACGCAGCTTTTTTTGCTACTAAGGAAGAATACAAAAGAAGCATTCCAGGTCGTATTATCGGAGTTACAAAAGACACTGACGGCAAACCAGCGCTTCGAATGGCTCTACAGACCAGAGAACAGCATATTAAACGTGATAAGGCAACTTCAAACATTTGTACCGCGCAAGTTTTATTGGCCGTAATGGCTGGTATGTATGCCGTATATCATGGACCTGAAGGCCTAAAATATATTGCAGAACAAGTTCATACAAAAACCAAAATGGTTGGTCAATTGCTAGATAAGCTTGGGTATAATCAACTTAACTCCTCATATTTTGACACCGTTAAAGCTCAGGTAAATGATACTGAAAAGCTTCGAAAAATTGCTGAAAACAAAGGGGTGAACTTAAATTATATAGACGCTAAAACGGTTTCAATTTCGATTAATGAATCGACGAATTTCACCGATATAAAATCTATTATTGGATGTTTTATAGAGATGGGTGAGTTGAACAAGGATGTATCATTCAGTACTGACTTAGAAAATGTCTTACCACTAAAGGTTCGAAGATCTTCTCCCTTTCTACAAAACAAAGTATTCAATTCCTATCATTCCGAAACCGAATTGATGCGTTATATCAAAAAATTGGAGCGAAAAGATTTAGCTCTAAATCACTCCATGATTTCATTAGGAAGTTGCACCATGAAGTTGAATGCTGCTTCTGAAATGTTACCCTTAAGTATGGCGAATTGGGGAAACATTCACCCATTTGTTCCCTTAGATCAAGCAGAGGGCTATCAAATCATGTTGAAAGAATTGGCAAAAGATCTTAGCGTCATTACTGGTTTTGCCGATACATCTTTGCAGCCAAATTCAGGTGCTCAGGGTGAATATGCTGGTTTGATGGTAATACGCGCTTATCACGAATCAAGGGGTGAAGGTCATCGAAACATATGTATTATTCCTGCATCTGCCCATGGTACGAACCCTGCTTCTGCAGTAATGGCCGGTATGAAAGTAGTGGTTACAAAAACCGATGAAAGAGGAAATATTGATGTTGCTGATTTAGAAGAAAAAGTCGCTTTACACTCAGACAATTTAGCTGCTTTGATGGTCACCTACCCTTCAACACATGGTGTTTTCGAATCATCAATCAGACATATTACAAAACTAATTCACAACCATGGGGGCCAAGTTTATATGGATGGTGCTAATATGAATGCACAAGTGGGACTTACCAATCCTGGAATGATTGGTGCAGACGTTTGCCACTTAAATCTCCATAAGACCTTTGCTATTCCGCATGGTGGTGGTGGGCCTGGGGTCGGACCGATTTGCGTTGCACCTCAATTGGTTCCTTTTCTTCCTGGAAATCCGCTAGTTGAAACTGGGGGAGAAAAAGCAATCACCGCTATATCTGGTGCTCCATGGGGTAGTTCTTTAGCTTGTTTAATATCCTACGGATATATCAAGATGTTAGGTGAAAGCGGGTTAACAGACTCTACCAGAATCGCAATTCTAAACGCCAATTATATTAAACATCGATTGGAAGGTAAATATGATGTCTTGTATACAGGAGAAAAAGGTCGTGCCGCCCATGAAATGATTATAGATTGTCGTCCTTTCAAACAAAAAGGCATTGAAGTTACTGACATCGCAAAACGTCTAATGGACTATGGTTTTCATGCACCAACAGTTTCATTTCCTGTTGCGGGAACGATGATGATAGAACCAACAGAAAGTGAGAGTGTTGATGAACTCGACCGTTTTTGTGATGCTATGATCTCAATTCGGGAAGAAATTGATTTGGTTCAAATAGATAATCCAAATAACGTTTTGAAGAATTCTCCTCACACCCTGAGTATGGTAACAAGTGATTCATGGGATTTTCCATATAGCCGGGAAAAGGCGGCATTTCCTTTAAGTTATATAGAAGACAATAAGTTTTGGCCTTCTGTTCGCCGTGTAGATGACGCATATGGCGACCGTAATCTTATCTGTACTTGTGCGCCTATTGAGGCATACGCTGAAGTTGAGTAAAACCTTTATACATAGTACTTTCAAGCCTTTCTTTAATCTTAGAAGGGCTTTTTTTTCGTTTTCTATCCAAAGAAAGTGTTCTTGAGCGTCGTATTAAATACTATGCACGCATAATACTATATGCGTTTTTAGCTAAATTTAAAGGACCAAAACCATTTTGTCCCATGCAAATCGCAATTACAGGCACCGGAAGCTACATACCAGAAAAAGTTGTTGAAAATCAGGACTTTGAAAAACATGAGTTTTTAAATTCCGATGGTTCTACTTTCAAGCACGACAATCCTGTAATAATTGAAAAGTTCAAAGCCATTACCGGAATTGCAGAAAGAAGATATGTAGAAGAGAACCTGAATACTTCTGATATCGCTTTTCTCGCGGCTGAAAAGGCAATTGCGAATGCAGGTATCGACAAAGAAGATCTGGACTATATTATTTTTGCACATAATTTTGGAGATGTTGCACATGGTCAATCTCAGGGAGACACCTTACCCAGTCTAGCGACCCGTGTAAAGCATCATCTGAGAATCAAAAATCCAAAATGTGTAGCCTATGATTTACTTTTTGGTTGCCCAGGATGGATTGAAGGCGTGATTCAAGCTAACGCTTTTATCAAAAGTGGTATTGCCAAAAAGTGTTTGGTGATTGGTGCAGAAACACTTTCTAGAATTGTGGATCCTTATGACCGCGATTCAATGATATATTCTGATGGGGCCGGTGCGACGATTGTTGAAGCCAATGAAAATTCAGGTCAAATTCTATCCCATGCAAGTGCAACATATGCTCATGATGAAGCCTATTTCTTGTTCTATGGAAAATCTTATAAAAGTCCATCTGAAGGTCTTTCCACCAGTGAGCAGGAAAACACAAAGTACATTAAGATGTATGGGCGAAAAATTTATGAATTTGCGGTGACCTATGTTCCTCAAGCTATGCATGATTGCTTAGAAGATAGTGGAGCTTCCATTAACGATGTAAAGAAGATATTCATACATCAAGCCAATGAAAAGATGGATGAAGCTATAGTAAAACGTTTCTATGGACTTTACGATATGGAAATGCCCCAAGATATTATGCCTATGAATATTGGTAAATTAGGAAACAGTTCAGTTGCCACTATACCAACTCTTCTGGATATGGTCCGTAACGGAAAATTAGAAAATCAATCCATTCAGAAGGGAGATGTTATTATCTTTGCAAGCGTTGGCGCAGGTATGAATATAAACGCCATCGTTTATAAGGTGTAAACATGTACGAAAAGACTTTTCCGAACAAACGCTTTCAACATACGCTCACTTTTCTTCAAAAACATATTTCCACTACTGAGCCTATTTTAGATTTAGGGGTTCCAAATCCGTTCTCTGAGATAATGATTCAAGCAGGTTATGCCGTTGAAAACACCTCTGGAGAAGATCTAGATTTAGACTTTTCCTCCGTTCAAAATTCAACGGCAGAAGTCGCTACGGCATTTGAGATTTTTGAACATCTCATTGCACCTTTCAACGTACTGAGAGAAATCAAAGCGAACAAGCTAGTCGCAAGTATACCTATGCGCTTATGGTTTTCTCCAGCATACCAGAGTAAAACAGACCCTTGGGATAGACATTACCACGAATTCGAAGATTGGCAATTTGACTGGCTGCTTGAAAAAGCGGGGTGGACCATAAAAGATAGTGCGAAATGGACGAACCCAGTCAAGAAAATCGGAATACGTCCTTTGCTGCGGAGCTTCACCCCAAGGTATTATATCGTTTACGCTGAACGGAATTCCAACTAGAAAATTTCTCAATTGCTTCTTGATTCTATTGTCGTAATTTCGCTTTTAAGATGAAGTACTATGTTGTCATTCCTGCACATAATGAAGAGGCTTATTTAGCCGATACATTAAATTCCGTACTACGACAGAGTTTACAGCCGCAAAAAGTGATTATTGTAAATGATAATTCTACGGATGGGACAGAAACAATTATAAATGAGTTTTCAACGCTAAGTCCCGTTTTTGTAAAATTGAATACCCAATCTTCCGAAATTCACATGCCTGGAAGCAAAGTCATAAATGCTTTCAAAAAAGGCTTAGACGTTTTAGATGATGCTTATGACTTCATTGTAAAGTTAGATGCAGATGTTATTTTGCCAGATAATTATTTCGAACGCATTGCTTATATTTTCACAGGAAACCCCAAAGTTGGTATCGCCGGGGGATTCATTTATGAAAAGGATTCAGATGGAAGTTGGAAATTAAATCATCCCATGAACAAAAACCATGTTCGCGGAGCATTTAAAGCCTATTCTAAAGCTTGTTTTAAGGCTATAGGCGGACTTAAAACCGCGATGGGATGGGATACGGCAGATGAGCTCTTAGCACAGTACAATGACTTTGAAATCTTTACGGATGACGCACTGCACGCGAAACACCTTCGGCCGACTGGTCACTCTTACAACGAAAAAGCAAAACTACTTCAAGGCAAAGCAATGTACACCATGCGCTATGGCTTTTGGATTACCTTCATTGCTTCAGTAAAAATGGCATGGAATGCTAAAAACTGGAAAGTCTTTATTGATAATTTCGAAGGATACTACACCGCTAGAAAGGAAAAGGAATCCTTTTTAGTAAGCGAAAAACAAGGAAAGTTCATTCGCAGCCTGCGTTGGAAAAATATAAAAAGAAAACTCTTCTAAAAAAAAACGTCCCGCAAGTTGTGGGACGTTTTTATAATATATCTAATTAAGTTTCTTAGAAACCTAACTCTTGCTTTACTTCCGCAAGTAAATCTTTCCCTTTGGCAACAATAAGTCCGCCTCCGGCTTGAGCATCAATTACATAGTCGTAACCTTGAGCTGCTGCAACCTTCTCGATTGCTATTTTCGCCTTCTCGGAAATCGGACCGAAAAGTTCAGCTTGCTTCTTTTGGATTTCTTGCTGGGCAGCTTGTTGAGCTTCGCCAATACTTTTTTCAAAACCTTGAAGCTCTAAGGCTCTTTTTTGGTTCTCATCTTCGGTTTTAGCGCCTGCTTCATTTTTGTATAAAGTATACTTGTTTTGTAGTTCAGTCATTGAAGCCTGAATATCTGCCTGATATGTTTCTGAAAGCTTTTTCAATTCAGATTCTGCAGCTTTCATTGCTGGCATATCAGCCAATAATTTCTGAACATCAATGTGAGCTACTTTGCTCTGGGCGTTTACAAAACTTGATGCCGCTATGAACAAAACTAGTGCTACAGCTATCTTTTTTAAGTTTTTCATGAGTTTAATTTTAAAAATTTGAGTGTTAATTTATGTTAGTGAAAATAATATTTATCCGTTATCTGAATCGTCTTTAGTATCCTTTTTTCGCTCGTCTTGCTTAGCTTTCTTTTTAGCTTCACGTTCTTCTAGCAACTTCTTTCTTCTTTCTTCATAGGCCTTCTTTCTTTCTTCCCTTAGTTTCAGCTGCTCAGCTCTCTTCTCATCTGCTGTCTTATTTCTAGTCTCGGCAGCTTTTTCAGCCTGTTCCTTGCGCGCTTTGAGCTCATCGCTCATTTCCTCAACTGGCTCTTCCTCATCCTCAAAGCGACTTTTCTTTGGTGCTTTTTTCTTAGGGGCGCTCACTTTTCTAGTTCGTGCAATACCTCTTAAAATCTGGTCGCTGATGTCGTGCCTTTTCTGGGAATACAACATTACAACATCCGCTGATTTATCGAAAATAAAATCATATTTTTTATTCGTTCCTATTTTCTGTACTTCATTGAAAACCTGATCTTGAATAGGTTGTATCAATTGTCGTTTTTGCAAAACCAAATCTCCCTGCGGCCCAAAACGGTCTTGTTGATAATCGAACATTTCTTTTTCAAGAATCTGAATCTCTTCTTCCCGCTCTGAAATCAACTCATCGGTCAACAAAACTTTTTCCGCCATGAGATCTTTCTTCATTTGCTCAACCGAACTTCGCTTTTGCTCGATCTCTCCTTTCCATTTTTGCACTTTTGTTTCCAATTGCGCAGTTGCATCACGATACTCTTCTACATTCTCCAAAATATATTCCATGTCTACATAAGCTATTCGAACTCCTCTTTGGGCAAAGGTGTACGATGAAAAAAGTACAGCTATCAGTATAGTAAGAACTTGTGTTTTTGCTTTCATTTTTGATTTCGTTTTATCCAATAGAAAATATCGTGCCAAAAATACTAAAACTTTATAAATGAGCGCTTTAGATTTTGATACGAAGCTGTTAAATCAAAACTGTTGGCCGATAATGAAGTGTGTTTGCCAACCACTCGGTCCATTGCCAATAGATTGTGGTCTTAAGTCTTCGTCAAACCCATAACCAAAATCTATCCCCAATAACCCAAATGCAGGCATGAAAATACGGATCCCCACTCCAGCCGATCGTTTAATCTGAAACGGATTAAACTCCTGAAAATTGTTGAAAGCGTTACCTCCTTCTAAAAAAGCTAGTCCGTAGATGGATGCTGAAGGTTTCAAAGTAAGCGGATATCTAAGTTCTAAAGAGAATTTATTATAAATCAAACCACCTTCTTGTTGACCAGTTAACGGGTCTACAGGAGTTAGGGATTGGTTCTCATAACCTCTTAATTGAACAATATCCCTTCCATCTAAAGTAAAATTACCAAGACCATCACCACCTACGAAAAAGCGTTCAAAGGGTACATCACCCACATCATTATTGTAGTTTCCTAAAAACCCCATCTCTACATTTGTTCTTAAAACAAGGGATTTGTCTGCACTACCCACTAAAGTGGTATACCAATCGCCCTTGAATTTTAGCTTGTAATATTCCAACCATCGAAAACGCTCTTGATCCGAGTTTTCGAGTTCTGCCAATTCCTCTGTAGACAAAGTTTCACCTTGAGGTAAGGTGGCTCTTTTTTCATTAAGCTCTTCACTTCGGTCTCTTAACGATTCAAAATCTTTATTGCTAAAAAGGGAATACGGGGGCGTAAACTTGGCGGTAATCTCAAAATTTGAACCTCCTCTTGGGAAAATTCGTCCGCCAGAAGTCGCATTCCTAGAAATACCTAGAGTATAAGCAATTGAATTTGATTTGCCATTTCCGAAATTGAACAAACCAATGTTGTAATTCCTAAAATCATATAATTGATAACCCAATGAATGAGAAATGGTGAAAAAATCATCAGGCCATTGCACCCGTTTGGCAAGACCCAAGGTTGCACCCGTTATAGAAAACTGTTGTTCTTTATTTGGTTGAAATCTACCACGATTATCTCTTGTTACCCCAAATTGCTGTGTTCTAGATACCGATAGGTTAAACCGTACAGGTTTTTTACCACCCAACCAAGGTTCAGAAAAATTAAGACTATATACCCTAAAGGTTCTACTTGCCTGAAGTCTTAAAGCAAAAGTTTGACCATCACCCATAGGTACTGGTTTATAAGCCTCTCCCTTTAATATATTGCCTATAGAGAAGTTACTGAAAGATAGCCCCAAGGTACCGATGAAACCACCTCCACCATAACCACCTTGCAACTCTATCTGACTTGAACCAGACTCTACCAAGCTATATGCTAAATCAACTGTACCCTCATTCGGGTCAGGATTTTGAATATCGGGCTTTATCTGCTCGGCATCAAAATACCCCAATTGTCCCAATTCTCTAATACTCCTTATAATGTCAGACTTATTATACTTCTGACCAGGTCGGGTACGTAGTTCTCTAAAAATGACATGGTCGTTTGTTTTTTCATTTCCACTAACCGTAACATGGTCTAAAAATGTCTCTTTTCCTTCTATGATTCGTATCTCAAAATTAATGGTGTCATTTTCTGCCGAAATCTCAACTGGGTTGATACTTGAAAAGAGATATCCATGGTTTTGATAGGCACTTGTAATATCCTCAGCATCTGGTTTCGTATCATCGGCAATTCTCTCTCGGAGTAAGACACCGTTGTAGGTAGACCCTTTTTTAATTCTTAAAAAATTACTCAACTGTCGATCTGAATAAACACTGTTGCCTACAAAATCAATATCACCAAAATAATATTTATTACCCTCTTCGACTTTTATTCTGATATCAATATTATTTTCATCAACGTTGAGAATCGTGTCTGACAATACCCGAGCATCTCTATACCCATTCTCTGCGTATTTATCTACAAGAAGAGTAAGGTCATTATCGTAGTCGTCCTGAATATATTTAGACTTTTTCCAGAAACGACCGAATTGTTTTTTCTTTGTCTTTTTAAGCGCTTTTCGCAGCTTTTTAGTTGGTAATTTTTCGTTACCTACGAAGGCAATATCATTAATTTTTACTTTATCCCCTTTTTTAACATTCAATACCATACTACGGGTATTGGTATCTGCTGTGTCTTTAGCAGTGGCAATATTAACTTTTGCATTCAGGTAGCCCTGTTTTTTATACTTGTTCTGAAGGTAGTTTTTGGTATTAGCAATTAAACTTTCGGTTATCTTCTTTCCTTTTTTGAGGTCGGTATCTTTCAGAATCTCATCTACTTTTCGCTTTTTAACACCATAAACGGTAACTTTTGATAAGGTAGGCCGTTCAGTGATTGCCAATTCTAAAAATATTGTTTCACCCTCTATATTGGTAATATAGAATTCAAGATTACTAAAAAGTTCCAAGCCCCAAAGCTTGTTAAGCACAGCACTTATTTGATCCCCTGGGATAGTAATCGGCTGCCCTACACGTAAACCAGTATAGGTTTTTACAGTTTGCTCATTGTAGCTTTGAAGTCCAGTGACTTCAAGCCCACCTAGTATATATTTTTTACCATTCTCATAAGAAGCACCTTCCTGAGCGCTTAAATTAATCAAGGTAAAAAGTAGTAGGAGTGTAAATAAGAATTCAAGGGATATGAATTTTTTCATACCGCTAGTTGAGTTGTTCGCTAGTTTTTCCAAATCGTCTTTCTCTGTTCTGGTAGTTTTGAATGGCCTGTACTAAATGTTCTTCACTAAAATCGGGCCAAAATACGTCTATAAAATATAATTCGGCGTATGCTATTTGCCAAAGTAAAAAATTGCTGATTCTATGTTCTCCGCTAGTTCGTATTAGCAAATCTACATCAGGCAAATCATGCGTGTAAAGATGGTTATTAATAATCGTTTCATCAATACTTTCAATAGAAATTATATTATTTTTAACTTTGGTACTTATCTGTTTTACAGCATTTTTAAGCTCTTCGCGAGCACCATAACTAAGTGCCAGCGTGAGCGTCATTCCCGCGTTTTTTCTTGTTTTTTCCATCACCTCGATCAACTCTTTTCGTGCCTTATCTGGCAAGGAATCGATATCACCTATTGTATTCAACCGAACATCATTTTTTATGAAAGTTTTAAGTTCTTTCTTAAGGGAAGAAACCAAAAGCCGCATTAGGGTATCAACCTCAAGTTTGGGTCTTTTCCAGTTTTCTGTTGAAAATGTATAGAGGGTAAGATATTCTATTTTAAGACGGACGCAGTTTTCAACAGTTGTTCGAACCGTTTTTACACCATTTTCATGACCAAAGACACGGAACTTTCCTTTTTGTTTTGCCCATCTTCCATTGCCATCCATAATTATAGCAATGTGACGGGGTAGGTTTTTATCAGTTATGTCTGCGATTGTGTTCATTTAGAATAAATTCCAAAATTCAAAAAAAACAAATTCCAAAAGAAACTAAAAAGTTTCTGAGGCATTAATTTGAGACTACGCTTTAAATCAAGGGATTAACTTCAAATTTACGCCCTGCTAAAAAGCGGTGCAAATATAAGCAGACATTTTGGACAAGACGTCACGGAATTGTAATGATTACGAAGAAATTACTCAAAACAATCCATACAAGGCTTTCTTCCGAAGGTATATGTGAAAGTTATGCCAGAAAAAACATACCAATCATCGCTGAAGATATTTCCGAAAGCGGGATTGATTTGTTGTGCAACCGTTGATTTAGTGGGATTACTGGCATCGAGATTGTCAGTAAACGTATAACGCGCACCGATTTCAGCTCCTAAAATAAAAAGTTCGCTGATACGGTATTTAAAACCTACCGTCATAGGAATGGCAATAGAACCATCTCTTTGATTCAGCCCATCTTGCAACCTTCCTGCATCGAAGTAATTGTAGTCATATCTAAAGTAGGTCAATCCTGTATATAAATAAGGTGTAAATGCCGGACCTAATTTATGTAAGTTGTATTCCACGAAGTTAAACTCCAATCCCGCAGAAGCTTCTAAAATTGAATTTCCGACCACATAACCTCTTTGTTGCCGTGAAGGAATACTTGATTTTGAATCATCAGCGGTAAACTTCCCATAGATGACACTTCCTCTCCAAGCGTATCTTTTGCTTTTATTCCATTTAAACAATCCGCCTACTGCATAATTCGTTGGTAGTATAAAATTAGTTCTTCCGACATCTCCAATATTATTGGTTCCACCGCCAAACACACCAATTTCATAGGTTTGGGCACTTAGGCCCATCCATATAAAAAAAAGGATACAAAAGAGACAACTCCTCATAGGTTATAAAAGTTTGCAAATACAACAATTGCAATAGCCGGGGCTAGTTCATTTGCCATAGTACTGTTCTCACTTGATAAACAGCGTTTAGGGTTTTTTATTGTTTTTAGGATGTTCAATTACGCTTGTCTTCGCCCCAAAGCAATTTATTGCGAAGTGTTTTTAAAAAGCTTTCTGAAGTATACTCAATCATTTTAATGGTAAATGGCGCTTTTCTAATTCTAAGTTCCGTTCCATTAGCCACAGATGCAATTCGGGAATCCAAAGACACTAAATGATTTTCCTCTCTACCTGATACTTTCAACCGTATCTCCGTTTCGTCTGAAATAACAAGAGGTCGTGCATTTAAGTTATGTGGAGCAATCGGAGTCAAAACAAGAGACTTCGCCGTTGGAACAATTACGGGACCTCCACAGCTAAGTGAATATCCTGTAGAACCTGTAGGTGTAGAGATGATAAGTCCATCAGCCCAATACGAGGTCAAGTACTCATCATTAAGATAAGTTTCAACGGTAATCATCGAAGTGGTGTCTTTTCTACTTACGGTCACTTCGTTAAAAGCGAAATTCAGTTCACTAAATTCAGGAATACCTGAATCTTTTGTGACCTCAACTAAACTTCTTTCTACTATTGCATATGCACCTTGAACAAATTCTTGAACTACTTTTCGAACATCTTCTTTTTTGAAGGTGGACAGAAAACCTAATCTTCCTGTATTTACTCCTACAATGGGAATACCCTTGTCTTGAACATAAGTTGTGGCTCTTAAAATAGTTCCATCACCACCAAAACTCACAAACATATCGAAAGATGAATCTAGCCCCACAGAATCTGTAAACCTTAAATATGAATCCGTATCATGGTCTTCAGATAAAAGTTCGAGGAAATTTTTCTCAATAGCTATTTCAGCGCCAACCTTTTGTAGCTCGTCTAAAAGTTCAACGACATAAGTTATAGCATTGTCTTGATAGGTTTGACCGTAAATGGCAACTTTCATTCCTTATACATTTAGATATTTATCCAAATAATCAGAGCGTTGCTTTAAATCTTCGAGGAATTGATCATCATGGTTTCCAAAAAGAATATTGTAGTTGTAACGTCGAAACGTTTGGGTAATCTCGTTGAAGTTGGTCGTACCTACCTTTATAGTAACTTGTACAACATCGTTTTGCATTTCGGTAATAAATCCACCTATAAACCTGGCATTATTGCTTTCAACAATTTGGGCAATTTCACTAAATGAGTAGTCTTTAATTCCTTTAGAGACCACCAAGATACCACCAGGTTCCGTAAAGAAAGGCGTATCAATAAATACACCCATGAAATCGGTAAGGTCATAGTATCCGATAACGGTTTCATTCACACCTAAAATAGGAAGTAAATTTGCCTCGTTTCTAGAAAACATTTCCAATACATCAAGCCAATTCGTATCGCGACGTACAAAAAAGGTTTCCAAGTTATAGCGATAATCCTCTATTTTGTCCTCTGTTTTAAAATTTTCGAGATCATCTTCACTCAACACACCTAAAAATCTATCCTTCTCAACAACAGCAACATGTGAATAGGTATGATCTTTGAAAAACTGAACTACTTTTTCAAGGGAATCCCCGACTTTGAAAATCGGAATATTGGGCAATATATGGTCGTGGATCTTCATAGGTTAAAATATAACGCAAAATACTAATTAATAATATCAAAAGGCGTGCCTAATTTGTATTTTTACAGCCTCTTTGAAAGACATCGAATTTATGACACACTTAAGCGTAAATATTAACAAAATTGCCACCCTTCGCAATGCCCGTGGCGGGAACGTTCCTAATCTTTTAAAGGTTGCCGCAGATATTGAAAGGTTCGGTGCTGAAGGTATTACTATTCATCCCAGACCTGATGAAAGACATATTCGATATCAAGATGCAAGGGACTTAACAAAGGTCGTAACAACCGAATACAATATAGAAGGTAACCCTAATCCTAAATTTATAGATTTGGTATTGGAGACGAAACCAACACAAGTGACATTGGTACCTGATGCTATAGACGCCATTACATCAAATGCCGGGTGGGATACGATTACCCACAAAGACTTTCTTAAAGATGTCATCAAAACATTCAAAGAAAAGGGAATTCGCACCTCAATCTTCGTAGATGCAAACACTAAAATGGTTGAGGGGGCCTCAGAAACCGGCACAGACCGAATCGAATTATATACAGAAAGTTACGCGAAAGCCTATGATGAAGATAAAAAGGAAGAGGGAATAGCTCCATTTATCCAAGCTGCTATTGTTGCAAACTCTTTGGGTTTAGGCATTAATGCTGGGCATGACCTGAGTTTGGATAATATAAAGTTCTTCAAAGACAGTATTCCACAGTTGTTGGAGGTTTCCATCGGCCATGCCCTTATTTGTGAATCGCTTTACTTCGGATTGGACAACGTTATTAATATGTACCTCAATAAATTGAAATGAGTGATTTGTTACATTCAAAGGTTTCAGGAACTGGAAAACCGCTGATAATATTACATGGTTTTCTTGGGATGAGCGACAACTGGAAAACATTAGGAAGTAAATTTTCAGAAAACGGATTCGAAGTACACCTTATAGATCAGCGAAACCATGGAAGGAGTTTTCACTCAGAAGACTTTAACTATGATTTTCTAGCCTCTGACTTAAAAACCTACCTTGATTATCACCAAATCGAAAAAGCGAATATTATAGGACATTCTATGGGTGGGAAGACGGCAATGCAGTTCGCCTGCGACTTTCCGAATTTAACCGATAAGCTATTGGTCGCTGACATTTCCCCAAAATACTACCCTCCGCATCATAACGAAATAATTAATGGTCTAAATGCACTAAATTTTGAGACAATAGACTCCCGAAGTCAAGCGGATGAGGAATTGGCAGAGCATATTGCCGAATATGGCATACGACAATTTTTACTCAAGAATCTGTATTGGGTTGAAAAGGGAAGACTTGGTTTTAGATTTAACTTAGAGGTGTTGAGCACCAAAATGGAAGAAATTGGAGAAAATATATCTGCTATTTCAAACTATGACGGACCCACTCTTTTTTTAAAAGGTGACAAATCGGAATATGTAGTTGCTGCGGATCTTCCTGAAATCAGAAGACACTTTCCAAATGCAGAATTGGATACTATCGAAAACGCGGGGCATTGGCTACATGCGGAAAATCCGAAACAGTTTTTCGAAAAATCCATTGTTTTTTTAAATTCATAAAAAAGAAATCAATTTATTATGCATGCATAATTTTTTAGTCCAAATTATTGCGCGTCTGATAATTTTGGTTAATTTTGATTTTACACGACTTAACTCAAAAAATCAAACATGAAAAAGTTCCTTGCATTACTAGCATTTTCAAGCTTGCTATTCGTTTCTTGTTTAAGCGATGATGCCCAACCCCCAGTATTTGAAGTACCCATGCCACCCGCCATTAATTATACGAGTGGTGAAGCTGATTTTTCAAAATTTGTTTCCGTTGGAAATTCATTGACAGCAGGATTTTCAGATAACGCCTTGTTTATGGATGGGCAAACAAACTCTTTTCCAAACATGATGGCTTCTAGCTTCGCTGAAGTTGGTGGAGGTGCGTTCAGCATACCTTTTATGGCAGATAACTTAGGTGGTGCTACTTTAGGTGGACAACCAATTCTTGGAAATAGATTGTTTTTATCTTTTGCTTCAGGCTCTCCTGCTCCTACTCCAGTTAGTGGTACTGGAAGTACCGAAATTTCATCAATATTATCCGGACCTTTCAATAATATGGGTGTACCTGGCGCTAAAAGTTTTCATTTGTTAGCTCCCGGTTACGGAAATGTAGCTGGAGTACCAATTGGAGCTGCAAACCCATACTATGCAAGAATGGCTTCAAGCCCTAACGCAACGGTATTAGGTGATGCCGCTGGCCAAGCACCAACTTTCTTTTCACTTTGGATAGGAAATAACGATATTTTAAGTTTCGCCACCTCTGGAGGCTCTGGCGTTGACCAAAAACTGAATCCAGACCCGAGTACTTATGGAGGAAACGATATTACTTCTCCATTGGCCTTCGGACAAGTTTACAATGGTATTCTTCAAACCTTAACAGCTGGAGGAGCTAAAGGTGTGGTAGCCAACCTTCCAGATGTTACTTCAATTCCATTTTTTACTACTGTTCCGCACAATCCAATTCCTTTGGATGCCGCGACAGCAGAACTTGTAAACGGAGCTTACGCAGCCTATAATGGAGGATTGGCCCAACTACAGCAATTGGGTGCAATTTCTGCTGAGGAAGTTGCTAGAAGAACAATATCTTTTAGTGCTGGAGAAACAAATGCAGCGGTAATCATTGATGAGGATCTTACTGACCTTACATCTTTTAATCCTGCGTTAATAAATATGCGTCAAGCTACCGCCGATGATTTAATGGTATTAATCTCAAGGACCTTCATCGGAACTTTAGCAGATCCAAATAATCCAACTTCAATTAATGGAGTAGCTGTCCCTTTAGGAGACCAATGGGTTTTGACTCCAGAAGAACAGACTATGATTTCCGATGCAACCGAAGCCTTCAACCAGACTATTGCTGATGCGGCTGCAACTTTCGATTTGGCGTTTGTTGATGCCAATGCTTTCCTAAAAGAATTGAATGCCGGTGGATTCCCTCTTAATGATGGAACTACGGTTACAGCTACTTTTGGTACCGGTGGTGGGTTTTCACTTGATGGAGTTCACCCTTCGCCAAGAGGTTATGCTTTATTAGCGAATAAGTTTATGGATGAAATTGAAACCAAATACGGGGCTACATTACCAGAAGTGTCTCCTGAAGCCTTCACAGGTGTATATATAGAGTAGTCATTCAAATATCAATAATTTTAGTAAAAGGTATCGGAAATTTTCGGTACCTTTTTTGCATCAATCAACTTGCCTGCCGAACGGCAGGTATTCAAAACATACAAAATCATGAAATTTATTCTAAGACTACTTTTAAGTGCACTTGCTGTGGTGGTATTATCTAAAGTGCTTCCTAATGTTTCAGTAGACACCTACACCACTGCTCTAATTGTAGCCGTTGCACTGAGCCTTTTAAACTTTATTGTCAAACCTATTTTGGTGATTCTCACCCTGCCTGTCACCATATTAACTTTTGGTCTTTTCCTATTGGTAATTAATGCGGTAATCATAAAATTGGCAGATCATTTTGTAGACGGTTTTACGGTAGACGGATGGCTTTGGGCAATTGTGTTTAGTTTGCTTTTATCCTTACTGCAATCCATTTTATTTTCTGTTTTGAAAAGTGATAAAAAGAAGTAGAAAACGATTGTTTTTCAGCGACTTAAAAACTTGGTAGGATATAGAATTTGTACTACTTTTGCATCCCATTTATTTAAGCAATAATACTAGTATAAGATGAATATTACCAAAGAGCAGATTGACGAGTTGAATGCAGTAGTGAAAGTAGCTGTCACAAAAGATGACTACCAAGACAAGGTTGATAAAATCCTGAAGGATTACAGAAAGCAGGCCAATATTCCCGGTTTCAGAAAAGGTCAAGTTCCAATGGGTCTTATCAAGAAACAATACGGAAAGGCGGTTTTGGTCGACGAAGTGAACAAGTTGATTCAAGATAATTTGAACAAATACTTGACGGAAGAAAAGCTTGATGTTCTTGGCAACCCACTTCCTAAGCAACAGGATGGTTTTGATTGGGACAGGGAAGAATTCGATTTTGAATTCGAACTAGGTCTCGCCCCGAATTTCGAAGTTCCTTTGAAAACAAAAAAAGCAATAACCCATTATAAGATAGTTGCTGATAAAAAAATGGTTGACGAACAAGTTGAACGTATTCAAAAGCAATATGGTAAACTGGTTAGTAAATCGGAAGTCAGTAAGAAAGACGAAGTAACTGGAACTTTTAAAAACGAGGCGGAAGAAATAGACAACAAAACTACTTTAGAATTCAATATGCTGAAAAGCAAAAAAGCTATTGACAGCCTTGTTGGAAAAAAAGTTGGAGATGTTGTTAGCTTAAAGACTAAAGGCCTTTTTAAAGAAGACAACTTCTTGACAAGCGTTTTAGGCGTTTCTGCGGATAAAGCTGAAAAACTAAATGTTGAAGTTTCCTTTACAATTGAGGAAGTAAATGAGAGAGAACCTGCAGAATTAAATCAAGAGCTTTTCGATAAATTGTTTGGCCCGGATGCGGTGAAATCTGAAAAGGAGTTAAAAGAACGAATCAAAGAAGATTCTGAGAAACAATTCGAGCAACAGTCTGATCAAAAATTATTGAACGATGTTACGGAGTATTTCATTGAAAATACCAAATTTGATTTGCCAAGTGGTTTCTTAACTAAATGGATTCAGATGACTGGCGAAAATCCTTTGACCGAAGAGCAAGCAAGTGAAGAGTACGAAAAATCAGAAAAGGGACTTCGCTATCAACTCATTGAAGGGAAAGTGATTAAGGATAATGATGTTCAAATTCAGTTTGATGAATTGAAAGAATTTGCGAAAGGCTTCATCAAATCTCAAATGGCGCAATACGGACAATTGAATCCCGCAGAAGAGGAATTGGATAATATTGCTGCTCGCGTAATGAGCAATCAAGATGAAGTTAAAAGACTATCAGAGCAATTGATGAGTCAAAAGCTTTTAAACCTTTACAAAGAAAAGGCAAACTTGAAGACCAAAGAGGTAACTTACGAAAACTTCGTTAAGGAGGTCTACGGATAAGTTTCCGAAAAATAATAAGTATATTTACGGTGCCGAAAATGTTCTTTTCGGCACCTTTTTTATCTAAAAAATTGAACGAAAGCAAATGGATTACGGAAAAGAATTCAAAAATTACGCTATAAATCATCAGGGTATCAATAGCATGTATTATGATAAAATCATGAGCAGCATGTACCCTACGAACATGACTCCAAATATTATTGAAGAACGCCAATTAAATGCCATTGCTATGGATGTTTTCTCTAGGCTAATGATGGATCGTATTATTTTTCTTGGAACAGGAATCAATGATCAGGTAGCAAATATTGTACAAGCACAATTATTGTTTCTTGAGAGCGCAGATGCTTCTAAGGACATTCAAATTTATATCAACTCCCCTGGCGGAAGTGTTTATGCCGGATTAGGTATTTATGATACCATGCAATTCATAAAACCAGATGTCGCAACTATTTGTACAGGAATGGCTGCATCTATGGGCGCAGTACTCTTATGTGCAGGAGAAAAAGGTAAGCGAAGTGGTCTTACACACTCTCGCGTTATGATTCACCAACCCATGGGTGGCGCACAGGGTCAAGCGAGTGATATCGAGATTACAGCTCGCGAGATTTTAAAGCTCAAAGAGGAACTTTACGCGATTATTGCCGACCATTCAGGTCAAACTATCGAGAAAGTTAATGATGATAGCGATAGAGACTATTGGATGAAAGCTGAGGAGGCCAAGAAATATGGCATGATTGATGAGATTTTAGTAAGAGATAAAGACTAATTTCGACGAATATCCTAAAATTGTTTTAATCTAAGGCTCATTTGGTAAACCAAATATCGAATTACAGCGTTAGTATCTAGTAATATGATAGGACCATTATGGCAAAAGAAAACTTAGAGTGCTCGTTTTGTGGGAGAAAAAAGCCAGAAACCAATCTATTGATTGCTGGTTTAGATGCACATATTTGTGATCGGTGCATTGAACAGGCACATGGCATTGTTGCTGAAGAGTCCAAACAAACGAAAACCAATGACTTATCTTCGGAGTTGGTTTTAAAGAAGCCTCTTGAAATCAAAGAGTTCCTTGATACATTTATTATTGGTCAAGAGCGTACAAAGAAAGTAATGTCCGTTGCTGTATACAATCATTATAAAAGATTGTTACAACCAACAAGCAAAGAAGATGATATTGAAATTCAAAAAAGCAATATCATAATGGTTGGTCAGACTGGTACAGGAAAGACCTTGATGGCAAAAACTATTGCCAGAATGCTTAACGTTCCTTTGGCTATTGTAGATGCTACAGTTCTTACTGAAGCGGGGTATGTAGGTGAGGATGTTGAGAGTATCTTAACACGTTTGTTACAAGCTGCCGATTACAATCTTGAGAAAACAGAAAGAGGCATTGTCTTCATTGATGAAATCGATAAGATCGCCCGTAAGAGTGATAATCCATCAATTACCCGTGATGTTTCTGGAGAAGGTGTACAACAAGGCTTACTTAAACTTTTAGAAGGCACTGTTGTGAACGTACCACCAAAAGGAGGTAGAAAGCACCCAGACCAAAAATTCATTGAAGTAAATACTGAAAATATACTTTTCATTGCCGGAGGAGCTTTTGACGGAATCGAAAGAGCAATCACCAAACGC
Organism: uncultured Flavobacteriaceae bacterium; assembly: GCA_947500435.1. Taxonomy (GTDB): domain Bacteria; phylum Bacteroidota; class Bacteroidia; order Flavobacteriales; family Flavobacteriaceae; genus Maribacter_C. Next base: position 13,330 of record CANMRV010000004.1, on the reverse strand, counting down.
TTGAATATGCAAGCTGTGGGTTATAGCGCTTCAAAGGCAGATGAAAACTTAGATGAGAGTAATATTTTACAATATATTATTCCAAAGGATTTAAAAGACTTCGGATTGATTCCTGAGATTATAGGAAGGCTTCCTGTTTTGACGCACATGAATCCGCTAGATGAAAAAACACTACGTGCGATTCTTACTGAGCCTAAAAATGCCATCATCAAGCAGTATGAAAAACTATTTCATATGGACGGTATTTCTTTTACCATTACTGACCAGGCCTTGGAATATATTGTAAAGAAGGCCATCGAATATAAATTAGGCGCAAGAGGACTACGTTCTTTATGCGAAGCTATCTTCACTGATGCCATGTTCGAGATGCCGAGCAGTGGCGAAACTGAGTTTAAGGTTACAAAGCCCTATGCTGAAGACAAGCTCTCTTATGAAACTATTAAAAAACTAAAGGCGGTCTCTTAGAGACCGCCTTTAGTTTTTTATCAAATAACGATTTCGAATTAAGCTATCTTAATTTGAATCGTTTTCTCTTCTTTTTGTTTTTTGGTAACCGAGTTTAGGAGGTCTAAACAAACCCTACTAATAATTTTCTCGTCACCATACATCGTATGACCAAAACCTTCAATAAGGTCTGACTTTACACCAACCTTTTGATGCCAGTCTAATTTAGGCCGATATACATCTTGATCTCCAAATAAAGCAGTGGTTTTACAATCAGGTTTCCCTTCTTCCGCCCTCACTCGAGTCGAAGAAACGGCATATAGCGATTTCATTGGAAGACCTTTTAATCCAGCTTTCCAAGCAATGGTACCACCCATGCTAAAACCAAGATAATGTGCTTGTTCAGTTTCCCTTTTTAACAAATGAGCTACCGCAGTATCTATTCCACCTTCAACGAAGGCTCTATGAACATTATCAGTGGTTTGTACCCTTACATCAATATTAGAAAGTTGCTGTATATCGTAATAGGTGATATCATAGTACTGCTGAAGATACCCTAGGTAAGACGTTATCCAGAGGCCTTTTTTCGCACCCCACATATCGGATAGTATTACTAGTTTTTCGGCCATAATTCCAAGTTTAAATTTAGTTGTTCGGTTAAGTTCTTGGGACTAATTTCAGCATTAAACGCAGGAAATACACATTTATTTGTTTATCTGGGGCTTTTCTTCGATGTAGTTCCGTTTATCGGATAAACCATGTGTTTATTCGGTTTAAGCGATTTATAATGAAAAATCATCTTGTCTTTACTAACCTCCATTGACTATTTGATACATCATCGAACCCAATCAATCCCTTTTTTAAATCGATGAACACCTTGTTCACATTTACAGGAATTTCACCCCCTGACATTTCTAAATCATTTTCTGAATCAATCATTACCACCTTTTCATAGAAAACTCCGTCTATCGTCATTGAGGAGATTGACACATCATCTATTGAATAAAACTCCCAAAACTCCCCATTCCATTTATGAAAATTGAATCCACCCTTTAAACTATCATCAGAAATTTTCCTAAGTTCTAGGCTCAAAGCAGGGTAGAACAAAGCATAATCGTTTGAATCGAATTCAATAGTTTGCTTGTCATAATAATTAAGTGTTGTGGTTGAACTACCCCAGAAACTACCAATGGAATGGTCAAGTTTTTCCACTTTATTCGTTACTAATGTATACGTCAAAACAGCTTCATCTTGATTTTTAAATTTAATGGCACCATCGGAATCCAATGGTATTTCAAATAAAACCGGGTCGTCATCGGAATTGAATTGATAGTAAGGCACTCGATCAACCGGTTCTTTGGTGCAAGAAAATATAAGTGTTAGTACTAGTAAGCTTATTGTCCTCATAGTTAATAGCTTTAAAAATTACAGTGGGTATTTTGCCTTTTGATTAAAATCTCTTTGCTATTGCCAAACCTAACCGAGGGTAAGCGTCAGGAAAAGAAGCTACGTTCCATTCACTATTTTCTCTACCAGTTTTATTGTTTAAATTGAATCCGCCTCCGACGACCAAATCAATTCTTAAAGAACGGTTTACATTAAATTTTACTCCGACTGCCGAACCTATTCCCACCGTCCATTCATTGTCACCCTCAGAATAAGCTTCCCTTGAAAATATCATAGAATGCCCTTCCACATAAAATCCATTCGTACGTTTTTTACCTAAATAGAAACGATAATAGGGCAGAACCGAAAAGTCAAAATTTATGAAATCATCAATGTAATTAAAGTTCCCTTTCGAACCGATAAGTATTCCCAGAGCCACTCCGACCGCAGATTTGTCACTGATTGACCTTTCATAAGAAACCTCTGGATATATCTTGTTTAAGCTAAAAAGGTAGATTGGGTTGAGTTTGATTTCATTGTTCAACTCTTGTGAAAAAGCTGTGTGGTTAATCGCCATTATTAAAAATGCTGAAACTAAAGTTTTCATGATTTCTAGTTTTAAAGTTTTCTCAAAACTAGATTAGGAAGTAAAAAAGGATGTCCGAAATTGTTTTATTTGGAAGAATTCGGACAATTTTTTTGTTATTGGGATGTGGCCTTTCTATAGGCGGTAGGGGTCTGTCCGGTAAATTTCTTAAAGGCGGTATAAAAGGTAGATTTCGAATTGAATCCGCATTCCAGTCCTATGGAAACGATAGTATAGGCTTCAAAATCGGGATTGGACAGCAACTTTTTCGCATCAGTGACACGAAGTGAATTAATGTAATCCGGAAAGTTTTTCCCACTGAGCTGATTAATCAACATGGAAAGCTTACTCGTGCCGATATCCAATTCTGCAGATAGTTTTTCTAAACTTAAATAAGGGTCTAAATACTTTTGATTATTGACTACATAATTGTTCATGTCATTGAAAACCAAGGCTACCCGCTCTTCCTTTTTAAGGTCCGCAACGGTATCTAGAGGTATAGCTTCCGTGGATTGCTTTGCTTCCCTTATTTTCTTTCGTAGGCCTATTCTATCCTGAAGGATTACGAATCTAGAAAATCCTTGATATCCTATCCAGTATATAAAAACAGAAGTTCCTAAGCGAAGTGGGTAATAACTGTAAGGCGCTTTTATAGTTTCAGAGACGAAGTTCAATAGCACTGCTATTCCCCATAAAACTAAAACGACGCCTCCCAATTGAATCAGACGCTTAACCCATTTTAAATCATCATAAGTCAAGATAGAAGCATACAGTTTTTGATATCTAAAAAGAACTTTTAAAACATGGTAAAATATAAACAGAGAGAAACACAAAGTTACCGCATCCTCTATGGCATTGTACAATTCAATATGCTGATTGCCTAAGGCTCCATTTTTTATCTGATAGATTACAATTGCCCTTGCTGCCAATTCAAGAACAAACACAAAAGCAGCTAGTTTAAAGAATGGTTTTCTCTTTTTTTCAATGCCCAAGTAATTCACCAAAAACGCATGAAACATCGGAGCCAAAAGCACATAAAAAGGAAATGTATAGTAGTTGGATGCGATAAAACCTTTGTCGATCAACCACGACTGCAAATTATTGAGTGAAAGAAAAAAAACGAAGAGATTTAAAAAAAGAACAGGAGATTCAATTTTTTTACGCGAAAGAAAAGTTGCCGCATTAAAGATGAACCCCTGTATTGAACCTGCTATCATCAAGAAATTGAATACAGCAGTCATGGGCTAGGAATTCATGTTTAAAAGCTCCTCAATATAATCTCGTTTATTGCTCAGCCTTGGAATCTTATGTTGCCCACCCAGCTTGTCCTTTGACTTGAGCCAATCGTAAAATAAATTCTCTCGGGCCATATGAACCGATGGCATATTTAAAGTAGTATTGTTATATCGCTTTGCTTCGTAATCAGAATTCAAAGATTTTAATGCATTATCAAATATTTCTATAAAGTAGTCTAGTTTTTCTGGTGGTTTTCTGAATTCAATAATCCATTCGTGGGCGCCTTTTTCTTTCCCTACCATAAAAATTGGGCCGGCCGTATAGTCTTTGATTTCCGCTCCGGTCTTGCTACAAACACTTTTTAAGGCTTCTTCGGCATTCTCGATAATCAACTCTTCGCCAAATACATTGATATGGTGCTTTGTACGCCCGGTCACTTTAATTCGATACGGATTTGTGGAAGTAAATCGTACGGTATCCCCAATCTTGTACCGCCATAATCCAGCATTTGTAGTAATAATTATAGCATAGTTGATATCTTTTTGTACTTCCCAAAGGGGTATGGCTTGTTCTGTTTCAGTACCATAGACATCCATAGGAATGAATTCATAGAAGATTCCATAATCCAACATCAACAATAAATCATCGGCATTGTTGCGGTCTTGGATGGCGAAAAACCCTTCGGAAGCATTATAGATTTCATAATACTTAAAGCTCTTCCTTGGTAGCAATTTCTGATATTGCTCTTTATATGGATTAAAACTAACGCCACCGTGAAAATAAACTTCTAGATTTTCCCAGACCTGAAACAAGTGGTCCTTTCCAGTTTCTTCCAATACTTTGTTCAGCAGAACAAGCATCCAAGAGGGTACTCCCGCTAAGCTCGTGACATTTTCTCGGGTACTCTCGTCAATAATTGCCATGAGCTTAGATTCCCACTCCCCCATTAAGGAAACCTTATTACTGGGTGTACTACTGAATTCTGCCCAAAGCGGCATGTTATCAATTAAGATCGCAGAGAGGTCTCCGAAAGAAGAACCATTATCCTCATACAATTGTTTGCTGCCTCCAAGTCGAAGGCCTTTACCAGTGAAAAGTTGAGAGTCTTCGTTGTTGTTCAAATAGAGACACAACATGTCCTTACCCGACTTATAGTGGCAATCTTCTAAGGCCTCAGCACTTACTGGAATAAATTTACTCTTTGCATTCGTGGTACCACTACTTTTTGCAAACCACTTTATAGAAGTTGGCCAAAATACATTTTGCTCTCCGCGTCGTGTTCGTTCTATATTTGGTTCCATATCCTCATAGGACACGATAGGAACGCGTTCTCGAAAAGTCTTATAGTTCTCTACGGATTCAAAATCATATTGCTTTCCAATCTCAGTGTCTTCAGCAATTTCCAGCAGTTGTTCCAACACTTCTTCTTGCACCTCAGCAGGGTATTTCAAAAAAAGTTCTATCTGATGATAGCGCTTTTTCAGCAACCACGAGGCAATAGAATTGAATAAAGGTATTGGCATTTTGGGTATCTTTGGCTATTAAGTTGTGTAGCTAAAAATAGCTTTAATACTTATCATTTTCAAATTAGATTTACCCACACCCCAACCCTCTTCCAAGAGAGGGAGAAAATAAAAAATATGCAGTACGAAGGTGTATTACGAAAAATGCAGACTGAAATCGGGAGTCCGATTCAATATTATATGGTTTTCAATGATGATTTTCTTAATGTGAATCAGGTACTAAACAAGACCTTGAAAATCAATTTTATCAAGCATCAATGTTTGAACTGTGGAAACGACAGACCTATTTATCGCCAAGGATTCTGCAAAAGCTGTTTTTACGAGATTCCATCGGCTGGGGATTGGATTATGCGCCCAGAATTGAGCACTGCTCATCTAGGAAAAGAAGACCGTGATTTGGATTATGAAAAAAAAGTACAATTGCAGCCGCATATCGTTTACTTGGCAAACTCAAGTAACATCAAAGTTGGAGTCACGAGGAAAACACAAGTCCCCACAAGATGGATTGACCAGGGGGCACACGAAGCCATTGAAATAGTTGAAGTCCCAAATCGCTATTTAGCTGGAATTACCGAAGTTGCACTGAAAGACCATATTGGTGATAAAACCAATTGGCGGAAGATGCTCACAAATTCTGTTGAAGATGAAAACTTGGTGGAATGGCGGAGTAAACTCAAGCAATACATTCCGGCAGAAGCGCAGGAGTACTTTTTGGATAATAACGGAGAAACACATTTGGAATTTCCTGTCTTACAATATCCTGAGAAAGTGAAAAGTTTAAATTTGTCTAAAACTCCTGAATTTGAAGGAGTCTTAAAAGGGATTAAAGGGCAGTACCTGATCTTTGAGGATAATACCGTTTTTAATGTTCGTGGTAGTGAAGGGTATTATGTTGGTTTAGGAGTTTCCTAAATCAGTTTATTGAGTCTTTCTTTTCGTCTACAGTGTCCTTTTTCTTTTTTCTCCCCAAAAATCCTCCTAATATATCTTTGGCTTTTTCTTTAACTACATCTTCCTCTGTTTTTGACGGGATAGAATCCGTTTTGGTTGCCGTAGTATCTTTTTTGTCCTTCCCAAGTATTCCTCCTAAAACATCTTTTACGGCATCTTTAGTTGGGTCTTCGGTTTTGGTTGAATCTTCTTCTTTGGAGTTTCCACCTAAAACATCAGTCAATAATTCCGTGGCTTTATCTTTTCCTTTGTTGATGAGTTTTTGCTTTTGAATTTCAATCAAGCGAGAAGTCAAGGTTTTAATTCCAGAGGTCAAATCGGTCGTAACATTCGGACTATTATAATCTCCACCAATATTTGCAATTACGGGTATGGTAAGATTATCTAATTGCTTATTATCAATTTTAGCGATTAAATTGGTTACTTCGCTGCCTAAATATTTCGCAGGAACTTCCATAGAAGCCTTGTAGTTCATCTTTCGGTCAAACGAATGGCCACCATCTACATTGATGGCGATGTCTTTATAATTTAGGGTAAAAGGCTTAACACTTACCAATCCATCTTTGAAGGAAAGCTTTGTTTTTAAATCATCTAGATTCAACTGCTTTAGGTCTATAAAATCAAGTTTACTTGCTAGGGACTGCAACAGAGGGGATGATTCCGTGTCAAAATCCTTGGTGAAAATGTTGGCTAACATATCACCACTTAGTGTTAATAAATCTGGAGTGAAATCATCGGTCAATGCACCCGACAATTCAATGTCTGAATTTAGTTTCCCTTTTAAGATTTCTGCTACTGGAGCCAATACTTTAAAGAGTTCCAATGATTGGAAGGTTTCCCCAATTTGCACTTGATCCATTCCCAATTTCATATTGAAAGTGGGTGTTTCTTGTTTGGTGGACACTTCTCCATGGAAAGCCATTTTTCCGTTGAAAATGGACGTAGTCATATTACTTAAAATCGCCTTCTCATCTTTGATTTTCAGGTTTCCCTTTACATTTTTTAAAACCAAATCATCGTACAATACCGTCTTTGCCGTGGCATTGATATTTGCATCTAGAAACGCTGGTATTTTGAATTGCGCATCAGGTGTGCTCGTTGAGTCAGCTTCTGAATTTATATCTCCCCCTGTAGTTTCAGTTTCCTCAGCGGTCATAAAATCATTCAAGGCAAAAGTGTCGGACTTCAGATCGAAGTTTCCCTCTACCTTTTCATCGTTGAACATATAACCCAATAAATTATTTATCGTACCTGTGGCTTTAAAATCAGTTCTACCGGTTGCTCCGTCAAGCTCGTTTAAAGTGACCGTCTTGGGATTAAAAGTCAAGGCCGTCGATTTTATCTTTACCGGATGCAATAACTCCTCTGAATTGTATTCAAAATCTTTAAGACTCATCTTTCCGCTGGTCTCTGTTTTCTCGTATTGATGGTTTTCCACGGAAGCCATATCAAAAGCCGTAGTGATATCAGCATCTAGAATTCCTTTCAAATCTAAATCCGAAGGTATGGGATATGCCTTTTCAATATTCGCCAGGTTAATTTTTCCATCCAAATGCGCATTGACTTTGGTATTGCCCATCAATTCATTGATTTTGGCAACCATATTGAATTTGTCTTCGTCAATCATGAAAGACAGTTTTCCGATATCTACATAGGTATCTTCCGTAACGCCCGTTTTGTTTACAATGTCCACATCAATAAATACATTACGAACCGATTTTGGCAGATCAGGATATTTGAAAGAGGCATTATCTGAATTGATTCCGATATTAAATCTCGGGATATAAGAATCATCAACAATTCCCTCAAATTTGCCTTCAACTATGAAGTCTCCTGTAGTTTGAACGTTTTCAATGTTCTTTGAATATTCTTGAGGAATAACCGCTAGAAAATTCTTGAATTCCGATGAAAGGGTTTTAAAGCTAATATCCACCTCTTGGTTGTTCTCATTAACTTTCACAAATCCGTCAAAAACCAAAGGCAATTGATTTACGACTGCTTCATTCTTCAGGAATGTATATTTACTCTCTTCCAAATCGATACCGATTACCGCATCTAAAAGAATTCTATTTTCATTCAGGTAATTAGTGCTATCCATCTCAAAAGAAACTAGTGCTTCGGTATGGGTATCCAATTCGGAGGAAGCTAGAGAAAGGTCTCCTTTTCCTTCATGTTGCAGGTTAGAGAGTTCAAAGGACATTCCCGAGGACCTGTCCAAATAAGAAATATTAGAATTTATAATTTCGTAGGATTTCATATCCAATTGAAATCCGGTTGATTCTTTTGTGGATTTACTTTCGGTACCCGAATCGTTACCGATATCGTAATTGGCTTTTTCAGACTCATCCACTACAATGTTGAGATTTGCGCCATCAATGAATAGGCTTTCAATTGCAATGGATTCATTTTCATTTTTGAAAAGCTGACGGATGCCCATTTTTAAGTCCACTTGCTTCGCTGCAAACAGTGTATCACCTTCAAAAGGAGCCTTATTCAATAATGTAATGTCGGTAAGCGAAACCTCAGCATCTGGGAAGCTACTCACAAGGCTCAAACTCGCGTCAGAAAAGTCTAGCGTTGCATTGACATTATTGTTGACATTATTCTTAATAATATCACCAATTTTGGCTTCGAGAATGAAAGGTGCAGCAATTAATACGCCTACTACCAACAACAAAAGAACGCCAACAATCTTCAAGATTTTCTTTCCCATAACCACATAAGATTTTACCTATGTCTATAACTCTAGGGAAGTAAGAATATTTTAAAAAAATGGACTAAATATCCAAGATAATTTCCTCCCCGATTTTAAGACCAAATCGTTTTCTTAGGAGATATACGAAGAAATAGAGGAAAGGGGTGTCGATAAATGCTATAAAAACCTTAAAAAGGAAACCACTGACTACGAGTCCGAAGAAGATATCCCAGGGTAACACCCCGAAAGTGCACAGCAGTCCAACTACCGTAAAGGTATCGATGAACTGCGATAGAAATGTAGAAAAGTTATTTCTCAGCCAAAGATGTTTCCCTTTGGTCAAGCGTTTCCAAAAATGGTAAATAGCAATGTCAACATATTGCGCCAGTAAATAGGCAATCATTGATGCCAATACCGCTATGGGTGACAAAGCAAAAACCTTGGTAAATGTAACATCGTCAATCGGAGAGCTTTTAATCGCGGGGGCGATATCAGCGAGTAGAATAATTCCCATGGAAAAGAAGGAAGCAAAAATACCCGCGGTAACAATTTGGTTGGCTTTCTTCTTCCCAAAAATTTCAGAAATCAAATCGGTAATCAAAAAGGTTATGGGATACGGTAATATACCTACAGAAACCTCAAAAAGGGAAGCTCCAAAAACAGTTATATCTCCAAATGGTTGCCAATAGAAGAACTTTTGAAAAATCAAGTTCGATACCACCAGAGAGGTAATGAACAAGGCTCCTAAATACAGGTATATTTTATAGGCAAGTTTTTTATCCTTTGTGGTCATGAATTACTTAATATTCAACACAAATGGCATTCTGGCTTGCGGACCTTTGTGCTCCATTGCCGATTTTACCTGCTTTAAGATAGAATAAGCCTCTGCTCCTATCTCATCTTCAATAATGCTCTTTTTCGCTTTTGCTCCGGCCCCACCAAAATCTTCCATGAATTGCTCTAATCCAGTTTTATATCTTGGGAATTTCTTGATTCCGTATTCGGATATCTCCGCCATTTTTGCCGCTTCTTCAATAGCGTCGTTTAGATTTCCTAATTCATCAACCAAACCATTGTTCTTTGCATCTACACCACTCCATACTCTGCCCTGTGCAAGACTATCGGCCTGAGCCATGGTAATTCCTCTACCTTGAGAAACACGGTCTAAAAACGTTTCATACACATCTTCAATGCCTTCTTGAACTGTATTTCTGAAACTGTCCGTCATCGGCTCAAAAAGCGAATAGTCCACCGAATTTTTATTTGTTCCTACTTGTTCTGCATTGATACCAATATCCGCGGCTAATTCGGTCATATTCGGAATAGTACCAAAAACACCAATGGAGCCTGTTATGGTTGTAGGTTCTGCAAAAATCTTATCGGCGCCAGCAGCAATATAATATCCACCCGAAGCGGCAACGTTACCCATAGAAACCACCACAGGCTTCTTCTTCTTGGCTAGTTCAATTTCTCGCCAGATAATATCTGAGGTTAAGGCACTACCACCTGGAGAATCTACTCGCAAGACTATCGCTTTCACCTTATCATCATCCTTTGCTTTAATAATTGCCTCATTCATCAAGCCTTGACCAATTTGACTTGGGCCACCTTCACCATATATGATCTCTCCCTGAGCATAAATTACCGCAATTCTATCCTTGCCCGATTTCTTCATTTTCGGATTTGAACGCTTCAAATAGTCATCAAGCGCTATGATATTTAAATCATTATCCAAAACGGGGTCCACAGCATATTTCAACTTGGCTTCATATTGGTCGTGAAAAACGATTCCGTCTATAAGTCCGGATGCTTTTGCTAACTCCGGAGTTCTTCCTCCTAAAGTATCCGCTATTCGATTTAAATCTTGCGGAAGAATGTTTCGACCATCTGAAATTTCCTCGACTATTGAGTTCCACAAGGAACCTATCAACTCTTTGATTTGTGTTCTGTTCGCATCGCTCATTTCATTCTCCAAAAAGGGCTCAACGGCGCTTTTATATTTCCCGTGTCGAATTACTTCCATTTTAACACCTGTCTTTTCTTGGAGGTCCTTAAAAAACAGGACTTCAGAGGCCAATCCTTTGAAATCAATCGCTCCGACCGGGTTGATAAAAATAGAATCTGCTACACTTGCCAAATAATAATCCTTCTGCATGTAGAAGTCTGCAAAGGTGTAAATGAACTTTCCACCATTCTTAAAATCTTGCAATGCTCTTCGGATTTCCTGGGTCTGTGCATAACCAGCCATCGTGAAGTTGTTGTTTATGCTTATACCCTTAATATCTTCATCATTTTTCGCCACCTCAATAGCGTTCAGAATTTCATCCAAGCCTTGCGACTCCGCAAACAAACTTGCGAAAGGGTCGTCAGCATTGGCACCGACATAATCACTTATGGGAAGCTGCAATTGTAACTCCAAAACAGAATTCTTCTTCACTGCAACCGTATCCTCAGAACTGCCGAGCAAACTTGCGAACAAGAAAAACATAAAAAATAGAATCCCAAAAGCAACAAGACAACCTAAAATGGCTGCCAAAAAATTTCGTAAAAACTTCATAAATGGTGTGTTATAAATATCCTGTAAAGATAATGAAAGTGATTTTGTTTTATTTACTTTGTTATTCCCTATTATGAGCTCAACCAAAACCGTACATCTTTCCCTTGGAAGTAATATCGATGATAAACTGAATAATCTTCAGGAAGCCATCTTTGCTATTCATCAAACGGCAGGTAAGGTTGTTAGAATCTCACCTGTTTATCAAAGTAGCTCATGGGGGTTTGAAGCTGAGGATTTCTTCAATGTCTGTATTACTATTCAAACTGAACTGATACCGGAAGAGCTATTAGAAGCTCTTTTAAAAATCGAAACGCAGCTTGGAAGAATTCGTTTTCAAGAAGATGGCTACGAACCACGTAAAATAGATATCGATATTCTGTACTATGAAAAGGAAACGGTATTCAATGACCATTTGGTTATTCCACATCCTGAATTGCCTTTTCGAAAATTTGTGTTGCGGCCCTTGGCTGATATTGCCCCTCAGTTCTATCATCCGATATTAAATAAAGACACCCGTAATCTTCTACAAGAATGCAGGGATAAGGGAACACTAAACCGAACGCCATTTCGCCTATTCAAGGATAGAAATGAGCTTTTTGCCCATACTAATTTTATAGCGATTGAAGGAAATATTGGCGCAGGAAAGACCACTTTAGCCAATAAAATAGCTGAAGATTTCAATGGAAAATTAGTCCTAGAACGTTTTGCTGACAATCCCTTTTTACCCAAATTCTATGAAGACCAAGGTAGGTATGCCTTTCCTTTGGAAATGTCATTTCTAGCAGACCGTTACCAACAGTTTACAGATGACACTTCGCAATACGACCTTTTCAAGAGTTTTATGGTCAGTGATTACGACATTTATAAATCCCTGATTTTTGCCCAAGTAACCTTACAGAAAGAAGAATTTGCGCTCTACCGAAAGCTTTTCAATTTGATGTACAAAGAAGTGAAAAAGCCAAAAATCTATGTCTATCTCTACCAATCCACAGAACGATTGTTGGAAAACATTAAAAAACGGGGAAGGGACTACGAGCAGAATATCGAGCCCGAATACCTTGAAAAAATCAATTCAGGATATTTCGATTTTATTAAGAGTTACCCAGAGCAAAACAATTTAGTAATTGACTTAGGGGATATGGATTTTGTACAAAACCCAGACGATTATGAAACGTTAGTCGATAAAATCCTAAAGTTTGCGGTTCAGCTGCCCTTTTAAGTTTTTTTAAGAAAAATGTTGTGTAGTAGCTACGGATTTCCTTATTTAGCAATCGCTAGAAAGCAACTAACTAACTCAAACTATATATCCAGCCCGATTTTATCGGGCTTTTTTTATGCGGTTATTTTTCGCCAAACATCCCAAATCGCAACACCAGCGCTAACAGATATATTAAGGGAATGCTTTGTTCCAAATTGTGGAATCTCGACGACTTTAGAGCAAATATCAACTACAGCTTGGTCTACCCCCTTTACTTCATTCCCGAAAACCAAAACATATTTTTTGGAAGTATTCACTTCTAGTTCATTCAACATAGTAGCTCTTTCAGCTTGTTCAATCGCGATGGTTTCGTACCCTTTTGAATTATATTCTTCAATGATTTCCAAAGTACTTTTGCGGTGCTCCCAAGTGACACTTTCCGTGGCGCCCAAGGCCGTTTTTCGAATATCTTTATGAGGAGGAGTTGCCGTAATTCCGCAGAGGTAGATTTTTTCAATCAAAAAAGCATCAGCAGTTCTAAATACGGAGCCAATATTATTTAGACTTCGAATATTGTCAAGAACAATTACAATAGGTGTCTTCTCGGCTTTTTTAAATCCGTCAACATCTAATCGGGGTAATTCTTCGTTTTTTAGTTTGCGCATCTATGGGTTTAAGGTTTAAGGTTTAAGGTTTAAGGTTTAAGGTTTAAGGTTTAAGGTTTAAGGTTTAAGGTTTAAGGTTTAAGGTTTAA
>CANMRV010000003.1 GCA_947500435.1 uncultured Flavobacteriaceae bacterium | reverse complement strand
ATAACTATATGATTCTTACTTTACAATACATTCCCTAAAGAATGTTTGCGCTGTCTCTACAATTTGTCAATGAACTTCAAATAAAAAACCGAAATTCTTCTAAAAGATATAAATACCTTGATTCGAACTTCAGCTTTTCAAACTTTCAAGAGTATCTCACTCCCAAAGCGGCTGCAAATATAAGATGGTTTTCTTGCTTACACAATACCTAAATGATTTTTTTTGAAAACCTTATGAAAAAAATATTCAACTACTTGATTATCAGAATTAAAAAAGATGAAAATAATTTAATCGGGGCGAGGATAGAGCCTCTGTTTGAGCTCTTTTCCACAAGATCAATCTTTTTTGATGTTGTAGAAAAAGCGAGTGGCGAAAGCCTGGTGCTATTTTTTCATAGCAGCCCTCAAACTAAAACCAATAAAAGGGCTTATTTTTCAATGGTATTCTAAATTCTAAAAATACCTTCTATGAAAAGAAATTCCAGACCAAACCAAATCGTATTACAAAGTCACGATATGGATAATTGGGCGCAGAATAATAGTTGTTCTTACTGAAGGATGAGTTGAAATGTTCGGCTTTCAAAAATATTCTAGTTTGCTGGACTTTAGCATTGATGAAAAAATCGAGTAATGGATAGCCTCCTAACTTTTCAGTATTCTGAATATAGAATTCCCCTAAGAGTGGATTATAGGCATCCATATTATATTCAGTGAAATACTTAAAGGTAACACCTGTTTGAAGGTACATGGCTTTCTTAAAAATATCTGTAGAGAAGTACAATGTATTTCTGGTAACCAACTGAGGAACATTCAGCACTTCATTTGACTGGTTTACGTTTTGATACATTATAGTATTGTTCAAAGCAAAACCACCTACCTTAAACTCCTTTGTATATTTTACTTTCAAATGTTGAATACTATTGTCTTCTTGAAAAGGTGCAATGATTGCATTTTCCACACCTTCTTCTGGGGCTACTAGAGGATTAGCATTGATTCCGAAATACGTATAATTATCAAGGTTTGTGATCTTAGCTGATATATTCCCCCAAGTTTTCGAATCAAAGTTTGCGTGTAGGCTATTTACCCGCTCGTTTTTAAATGTTGCCGTATTCTGCCAATTGTAATTCAAGTAGTCACTTTGATACAAAAGAAAATTAAAATCGGGCATTCTTGCCGATGTATGAAAAGCCACGGTTATCTTGTGCTTCTCATTCAAGAGGTAGCTTGCCTCCGCATCTATGATATTACCAGTAAGGTCTCCGACAAGTTTATACTTAATTCCTCCTTTAACCAGAAAGCCTCCTATTTGCTTTTCATAGTTTGCGCCCAGTGCAATCTCTTCTCCTTTTAATTGGTTTTGGATTGTTTGACTGTCTGTAACTAATATACTATTGAAAGCATAATTGTAGTTGTATAAATTCACGTTGGCCTGAAGACTACCCAGCGTAGCATTATAAAAATCAAGACTTATTTGATTGTACATGGTCTTGAGGTTCACCCTATCATTTATACTTGGCAGAAGCCCAGAACCGAAATAGGTGTTTTGCTGTGCCTGTATGAACTGATAGTATTTTGTTTCATAATTAAATCGATGGCCAAGTGCCAAGGAGGTTTTTTCAGCTCTACTTGAGTCCTTCTGCTTTTTAATCAGTTTGTATTTATGGTCTAGAAAATACCGCTTTCCCAAAATTCTGTTGCTCGCTCTTTGGCTATCGAATCTTACATCTATTTTTACTCTATTGGTAAAATTACTACTGCCCGATTCAAACTGATCTCGAACCGCTATACCCCCATTTTCTTCTGCATCAACGCTTTGGGCGGCAATATGGGCCCTAAGACTATACCTTCCATTTTTTGTTAGGTAATTCGCTGTTGTTCGAAAGTTACCCGATTCCCCTTCGTCAAAATTATATTTACCCAGAGATCGCATACCTTCATAACCTATAGAAAAATTCAATCTTCTCGACGTGTTGAATGTGAGAAGCGCATCTAACAATTGCCCCTGCTCGAATGTTGTTTTAAAAAGAATATCCGTCATAGGAGTGGCTACACTATAATAGTTGATATCCTCCATTTCGGCATAGTTGAAATGTTTGGCTTTTGCTCCAAGTTTAGGATACAAGTTTCTTCGCTCAAAATCGACCCCTAACTTATTATAAGGTTGCCCGACATTTGAAAATGGCATTAATTCAAAATCGTCTGTTCTTAGGTAGTTATACTTGTATTCCTTATTTATAGTGATAGTAGTATCCAAGAAAGTAGTGTCTCTCTCAAAAGAAATTATTTTATAATCTTTGATAGTAATTTCAGAGGGTTCAGAACCAATCGCTCTTTTCTTGTCAAGACTTCTTGGTTTAGTAGGGGGAGCTGATTCTTGAGTTGGAGGAGGATTATCTTGTGCAAATAGGAAGCCTCCCATCATTACAAATACTACCAGAAGAATATATTTCATTGTAAACTATTACCGAGCAAAGTTAATTTTTTTTGTTCGTAATTAAATGTGAAAGTTTTGCGAATAAAAACCTAAAGCAAATAGAACTTTTCTCACCACTAATATTAAATCATTTTTATGAAAGTTTTTTGTTCATGGATGTTTTGATAAATTCGGAGGAAGAAATTTCAGAATGCTTAAGAACACATTTAGTAGTTTAATAGAAGCTGGAACCGATGAAGCAGGAAGAGGTTGCCTAGCCGGACCTGTAACCGCCGCTGCAATAATTTTACCCCCTGGTTTTAAAAATGAAATTCTAAACGATTCAAAATTACTTACCGAGAAGAAGCGAATTCATCTGAAACCAATTTTAGAAAAAAATGCAATTTGCTTTGGGGTGGCACATATTTATCCGAAGGAAATCGATAAAATCAATATTTTGAATGCCTCTATATTGGCTATGCAACAAGCCATAGATCAACTAACAACTCTTCCGGAATTTATCATTGTGGATGGAAATAGATTCAAACCTTTTAAGGATATACCTCATGAATGCATCATCAAAGGAGATGGTAAATATATGAGTATAGCGGGTGCTTCGGTATTGGCCAAAACTGCCCGTGATTCATATATGGAGGAATTACATGAAGAATATCCTATGTACAACTGGAAACAGAACAAGGGCTACCCTACAAAGGAACATCGGGAAGCGATTCGAAAACACGGAATCACTAAATATCATAGAAAAAGTTTTAAACAATTACCTGAACAACTTACGTTAAATCTTTAAAAATCATAACTTTGTGTAAAACCAAACTAAATGAAATTCCGCATTTTAGTCCCCCTCCTTTTTTTGCTTTTCAATTGCTCGGATGAGGACGGCTCAGTCAAACCCCTATTAGATTATGTTCCCGAAAATGCGTTTTTGATTGTTAAAATCGAAAATCATAATACGTTTAAAAACACTCTTGAGAATAATGATTTTCTAACAGATTTGACAACTTCAAGTACTTACAAAAGCATATTTGACAAAGTTCGATATCTTAAGTACTTATCTCCAAAATCTGAAAGTATTTTAGCGCTTACCGAAACCGCAGATAATCATTTTGAATTTTTATTTGTTACAGACAATACGGCGGATCTTATTAATTTGGATAGTATTCAAAACAAAACCGTTGAAAGCATAGAATTCGCAAATTCTACTCTTGACAAATATACCGTTGAAAATGAATCTTTTTATAGTTTGGTAACGAGCCAAAAAGTCATGATTAGCTCTTCAAAGCTACTTCTTGAACAATTGGATGGAAATACTAACCCAAAGCAACCAGAAAAACTTCGAAAACTATTTGCAATTACCAACAAAAATAAGCCTGCAGCGATTTTTTTAAACATGGACAATAGTAATTCGCTACTATCCACTATCACTAAAAAAAGTTCGGAAATAAAAGTTTCTGGTTTTTCAGACTGGATTTCGTTAGACATTAACGATAATCAAAAAAATCTCAATCTTAGTGGGGTGAGTATCGCCAATGATTCAACGTGGAATTATGTTGATTTATTTGCCAACACCAAACCCGCAGCGAACCAAACAGCATCCTTTGCTCCCTCTCAGGCTGATGCAATTTTATCATATACTTTTGATAATTACGAAGCTTTCGCAAAAAACAGAGAGCTCTCCTCAGGCATTGTTTCCCCGGTGGACCCATCTATGGATTCAGTTGAAGAAATCGGACTAATCTACCTGAACGGAGAAAAAGCAATTGTTCTTAACACCTATGGCGCTGAAGGTATTTCGGAATACCTATTGACTCAAAAAAAAGCGATTGTTGAATATCAGGGTCATGAAATTCTAGAACTTAATAAAAGTAACTTCTTAAACAACCGGTTTTCACCTATAATTAAGGACTACGAGGCAAATTTTTGTGTGCTTCTGAAAAATGCATTTGTATTTTCGAATACGCTCAGTATTTTAAAAACAGTTATCCGCAGTTATAAAAACGTTGCTACTTTTAATAAGACGGCTGTCTATAAAACCCTAAAAGAGGAAATTGCCAAAGAATCGAGTATCCTTTTTGTTTCCAATTCTAAAAACATTGAAAAAATTCTAAAAGAGGATTTCTCAACCGACTTTTCAAACGACCTAAAGAAGATTAAACTCTCAAAATATGGCTTAGCTGCTCAGACTATCGCAGACAAGAATTTTTATCACACCAATATAGTAGTCCAAAAAATAGCAAGTGAAACAAGTTCTGCATCCAGTTCTTCTCGTCTTTTTCAGATTGATTTAGGTGCTGAACTAGCAACAAATTCGCAGTTTGTTACCAATCATGAAACTGGAAGAAAGGAAATCGTTGTACAAGACCAGAACAACATACTCTATCTAATATCAAGTAAAGGGAAAATCCTTTGGAAAAAACAATTGAGCAGCTTGGTTCAAGGAAAGATCAAACAGGTAGATCTATTTAAAAACGGTCGTTTACAGTTGGCGTTTACCACCAATAATCAGTTTATGATTTTAGATAGAAATGGAAAAGAGGTGACAAAGTTTACTAAAACCTATGAAGGTGGAAATCTTAATCCTTTAGCGGTATTCGATTATGATAAGAGAAAGAACTACCGTTTTGTCGTAACACAGAGAGAGAATGTGTTCATGTACGATAGCAAATCAGCTATAGTAGAAGGTTTTAAATATACAAAAGCGGAACAACCGATTATAGCTGCCCCGAAACATATTGTAATCGGTAATAAAGACTTCCTTGTTTTTAAATTAAAAGATGGTTCTTTAAAGCTTTTGAACCGCGTAGGTGATGTCAGGATTGGCGTTGGTGAAAAAATAGATTTTTCTGAGAACGAGGTATTTAAGTACAAGAATAAATTCTCCGTCACCGACAAAAAGGGTACACTTTATCAAATTGATTTACTGGGGAAAACCACCAAGACTAATTTCAATCTCTCAAATGATCATGGAATGGCGGCAAGTGATAACACCTTAGTTTTGATGAACGACAATGTTTTAACCATAAAAGGCAAGAAAATTGAACTTGAATTAGGTGTTTATAGCCCCCCAAAAGTATTCTATATCTACAACAAGGTTTATGTGAGTGTTACCGACCTCCAAAATGAAAAGGTATACTTGTTTGACAGTCAAGCAAAACCAATAAAGAACTTTCCGGTAAGTGGTTCTTCTATTATAGATTTAGGTGATTTGGAAAATAACAAAACCCTAGAGCTGTTGGTAAAAGAAAATGGCAGCACTTTAGTGGTTTACAAGATTTGAAAAGTTTCAATTAATTTTCCGTTCATACAAGATTTTAGACCAAAAGCACATGTTAAAATACCTTCTGCAAGTTTCTTGGCGGTATACCTGGTTAACCTTTGTATTTTTCTACTATTAAAAGATAAAAATTTGTGTCCATGGTATGGTCAATGCTATTTTAATTGTTATAACTTATTGAACACTAAACATATATCTATGAAAAATTTACCCTCATCGATCAAATTGCTTTTTTCTGTTTTGTTCATGCTTGCTTTTACAACCGGCGTAAACGGCCAGATACTTAAAAAGCTTGGCAAAAAGGCTGAAAAAGCTGCTGAAAGGGCAATTGAACGTCGTGTAGAAAAAGAAACACAAGAAAAAACCGACGAAGTTCTTGATAGTATTTTGGAACCTGGTAAAAAGGGAAAACAGAAAAAGTCTCCAGTTCCTGAAGGAGAAAATCCTTCAGATACAAATAAAACGGAGCCCAACTCAAATCCCGGTAGTGATACAGAAGAATCAGATATACCGACATCTTCGGAGTCGGGTGAACCAAAGACCATGCAAGTCTACAGCAAATTCGATTTTGTGCCTGGGGATAAATTGTTGTTTTTTGATGACTTTTCAAATGATTTTATTGGTGATTTTCCAGCGAAATGGAACACCAACGGAAGTGGAGAAGTTGTGACTATAAACGACTCTCCCGATCGTTGGCTACAAATGATTCCGGGTTATAGTACCTATTACATCCCTGATGTTCCAAACCTTCCAGAAGAATATACCATCGAATTTGACATTCTGGTTGATGGAATTGATAAGCAAACTTCTTCAACAGCTGATTTAAAAGTTGATGTGAGTGATTCAGATGGATTTGAAAGAGGTAAAAAATACGTTAGTGTAAACATTCCTCTTTGTCAATATACCGCAGTAGGAATCCGAGTTACCGCTAAAAAAACAGGTGCTGGGAGTTCTGAAAACATTAATAATAGGGTAAAAGCAGATATTCGGGAAGCTATTTTGAACAGACCTCATATTTCTATTGCAGTAAACAAACAACGCTATCGATTATGGGTGAACGAAAAAAAATATATAGACGTACCAAGAGCCATTGTACCCGGAAGTCAAATAAAAACGATAAAATTTAATGTCAACTCTTTGAAAGATGGGAAAGAAAGAGCGTTTATTTCAAATATAAAAGTTGCAGAAGGTGGTGTAGATCTTCGCAGAAAATTACTTTCCGAAGGAAAAGTTTCTACCAATGGAATTCTCTTCGATACAGGTTCTGCCAATATTCAACCACAATCTATGGGAATCATTAGACAGATTTCTCAAGTGCTTCAACAAGATGCTTCCATCAACTTAAAAATTGTTGGACATACCGATGCTGATGGTAGAGACGAAACCAATATGACACTTTCCAAAAATCGTGCAGCGGCCGTGATGAATGCCCTAATTTCGATTTATAATGCCTCTCCAGAACGTTTGACAGCAGAGGGCATGGGTGAAGGTCAACCCGTTGGTGACAATACCACTGCCGATGGAAAAGCACAAAATAGAAGAGTGGAATTTATTAAACAATAACTAAAAAAGAACAAAAATGAAAAAGACAATACTTGCGACCACAATTATTTTAATGGCATTTAATTCAATACTAGCGCAAGACTTTTGCAGTAAATATTACCCAATGAAAGAAGGTAGTTCATTTACTTATGATATCTATAATAAAAAAGACAAACTAGATGGCACAACTAGTTACTTGGTGACTAATGTATCGGACCTAGGGGGTGTAACCCAAGCTACAATGCAAATCAAATATGCGGATGCCAAAGGAAAACAAGAATTGGATTCAGACTATAAAATTTCATGCACGGGAAACGGTATAAAAATTGATTTTGTTTCATTAATGCCCACACAAATGCTGAATCAGTATGAAGATATGGATATGGAAATCGATATGACAGGCACCGATATTGAACTTCCCAATAATCTTGAAGTAGGGCAGCAATTGGCGGATGCTAATGTAGTGGCGAAAATGAATATGAGCGGTATAAAAATGAATATAGAAGTAAATACCATCGACCGAAAAGTTTTAAGTAAAGAAAGTGTCACAACACCAGCAGGTACTTTTGACTGTTATGTTTTAAGTGAAACGATAGCTTCTAAAACTATGGTAGCAAATATTCAGATAAACTCAAAAACATGGTTATCAGAAGGTATCGGAATGGTAAAAAATGAAACCTACAATAAGAAAGGAAATTTAAACAGTAAAACGGTACTCTCTAAGTTTTCAAAATAATTCAATCTTACATATCACAAAAAAAACCGCAGCTAATGCTGCGGTTTTTTTTGTGATACCTGTACTGTATTATTACATCCGCACTTCCTTTTGTACCATCTATAACCCAAAGCTGACCAGTCACACAAATAATCTGTATATCAGATGGTTATGTCTTTATTTTGCCAATGTTACATATGTAATACAACCTGTTACATATGTAGTACCTGTACCGCCCCTTTGCCCCTACTTTTGGCATCATAAATTTAGTTAACCTTTTAAATATTAAATCATTAAAAGATAAATGAATATTCAACTAAAAACCTTAACAATGAAAACAAAAATTACTTTACTAATGGCGTTTGTGAGCTTTGCCTTTACCTCGTGTATCAAGGATTTTCACGGACACCCTAATGACAAAGACGGGATTTTAACAAAGACAAATTACTTCTATGCCGATGATTTTAAGGCACAGTTTTTAGAAATCCAAATTGCAAAATTAGATGAGGAAATAGAAGAACTTAAAGCTGGTGGGGCCGGACCAAATGATAGTAAGTTAATATTGGCCATGGAAAAAAGAGAGGAAGCTTCAAATGAGACTATTGCAATTGCAGCTTATCGAGAATTAGTTTACAGGAGAAGACCACCTATTCCTGGGCCTTGCCCTAAAATCGAACTTTGCTTTCCTGACATACAGTATATTGTTGTACCTAATGGCCTCGACTTTTTTGAGTTGATTGTTTCTCGCGAGAATGGTGAGATAATTGGAAGAACCGAAGGAGACCCATCAGAACTTGGTAATGTTGGGGGCTTAATAGAGTCTGTTGTATTTATGTCCAATGGTGAAAGTGTTCAAGGTAAAATTCAGATTCAAATCAAAGAGAGACTTAGTCCTGAAGATGACATTAATACAATAGTACTAGATTTAGATATCGGTCAATAACTAATTAAGTTTCCAAAAAAGAAATTTAACAAAACTAGCTCCTATATGGAGCTGGTTTTTTAAGTTTTCAACTTCCACCAAATTACTTAACGACAAACATATTCCCTTTGACAAGAAAATTGAGAACATATCTTAGTATTTACCTATTACTGTTCACATTCTATTTTGGTCTTGCCCAGGAATACGAAGAACGTCTTGCTGCCCTTGAAGATAGGGCTTATGAACATTTCTACACAAATAAAGATTCTACCTACTTTTATTTCAATGAAATCAACAAACTTGCCTTGGCCAACAATCAAATTGCAACCGCCATTGATAATCTAAACTACGTCTGTTTTTCCGCAGGTTATTTCTACGATCTGGAGAAAATAAAATCTACCATAGAAATAACCGACGAACTTGTAAAAAAGCACTCAAAGGTATTGGACACATTGCCTGACGGCGGAGAGTTTCAAAAAAACTACCTCAACTTTAGTAAAGGTTTTTACTATCATAAACTGGAAGATTTCACAGAAGCTAATTCATATTTCGATGCTATTGCAAAACAGATTGTACTAAAACCCAATTATCAAGATAATATGGATAACCTTGAATTGTTACAACAATGCTACAACTTTATTGCTCAAATGAGTGCCACGGAGAAAAAGTATGAGATTGCCAATGACTACTATGAAAAAAACATTCGCCTTTTTAAACAGTATATACCAAACGATTTAGAAGGACTTTACAAGGTCTACAATCTTTACGCGAATTCACTTTATCAAGAAGGAAACTATCAAAAAGCGAAAAACCTATGGTCAATTTCCCTTGATTTCAGTGAAAAAAACTATACCTCAAGAAATAGAAACAGTATCGTTACCACGACCTTATTGTTATCTAAGGTTTACAAGGACTTAAACAATATTGATAGTGCTAACTATTATTTGGACAAAATAATGAAGTACAAAATAAAGGATGAGCCGTTTGAAGACAGATATCTAATTGCAAAGGGAGAAATTCATCTAAAAGAAACCAATTACACTAAAGCCCTAGAAACCTTCAAAGGAGCTTTAAACGTTAGCCGAGAAAACAACAAACCACGCTTAAGAAAAAAAATAGGGGATCTATATTTAGAAATAGCAGATTCGGAAAATGCTTTGCATAGTTATCAAAAAGGCATAATCGAACTGAGCTCAGGGTTTAACTCAACAGTTTTGGCAACCAACCCTAATCCCGCTTCTATTAAACAAAAGAATACTTTGCTAAGCCTACTTGCCGCAAAGGCCAACGCATTGAGCAAGTTGCAAGATTCCGCCTCAAAAACTTCTGCTTTAAGTTCAGTAAATACTGGCTTGGAAACACTTGATCTTTTAAAGCCATCTTTTAAAAGTCAAATTGATAAGCTCAGTCTTATTGAGGATATGTTTACACTTTTTGAGACGGGTATTGAGACTGGCCATAATCTTTATGAAATGAGTCAGAAAGAAGAATATATTGATACTGTTTTCGAGTATTTCGAAAAAAGCAAATCATCGATTTTACTTGATGCTCTACTAAATTCAAAAGCTACTGAATTCAGTAGAATACCCAATAATTTAATTGAAAAGGAAAAACAATTAAAGACTCAGATTTCTCATTTTGAAAAAGAACTTTTCGAATCTGGCACTGATTCTGATGAAAAATCCGACGCTATCTTCGCTTTGAAGCAAGAACATAAAGGTCTTGTTGAAGTTTTTGAAAGCGAATATCCATCCTACTATAAGTTACGATATGACACAAAAGTGAAGTCGTTAGCAGCAGTTCAGGAAAAGCTTTTAGATGGCGAGGTATTTATTTCTTTTTTCTATGGATATGATGCTATTTACGCCATTCTTGCAACAAATAAGAATAAAAAAATTAACAAAATACCCACTTCTCCAAATCTGGAAAAGACAATACGTGAAGTGCATCAAATGTTGGGTAATTCAAAATCAAACCTAGCGGATTTAAATAAAAAAAGCTTCCTACTTTATAACGAACTAATCCGACCTATCGTTGGGGAAATCAAAGCCAAAAAATTGATTATCGTCCCTGATGGATTGTTAAATTATGTACCATTTGGAAGTCTCAACACACAAGCGAACGGTAAACGATACTTAATACAAGATATGTCGATTTCCTATGCGAATTCTGCTACACTCTGGTCGCAGTTGAAAGAAAGAAAAATTGAAAATAGTTACGTACTGGCTTTTGCTCCAAGCTTTGATTCAAACATTTCCTCAGATGATGTGCGTTCAAATATTCTAGGCGGATTACCTCATAATAAAACAGAAGTAAAAAAAATAATGACTTCTTTCAATGGAAAATCGTTGATCGATGATAACGCTTCTTTAGATAATTTCATTTCTTCGACTTCAGACCATTCTGTATTTCATTTTGCTACTCATGCCGTTTTCGACGATGTCAATCCTGAATATTCATATTTAGCTTTTTCGCCATCGGAAACCGCCACTGACCTATTATTCGTTAAAGACCTATATAACCTACAAATAAATGCTGGAATGGTAACGCTCAGTGCATGCGAAAGTGGTATTGGTGAACTAAAGCTCGGAGAAGGGTTTTTAAGTCTGGCACGAGGGTTTTTCTATAGCGGTGCCTCAAGTATAACCAGTACACTATGGAAAGTCAACGATGCTTCTACAGCCACCTTGATGGATTCATTCTATAAAAATCTGTCTGATGGAGATTCGAAAGATGTAGCACTACAGAAATCACAAATATCCTTTTTAGAATCTAATAGAGAAAATGGATTGTCCCACCCCTACCATTGGTCAGGTTTTATAATTTCTGGAAATGCCGAACCCTTAATAGCACCAAATTACTGGGTTTGGATTGGGCTCGGAATTCTACTTTCCGCAGTGGCGGGATTTTTAGTCTTCGGAAAGAAAAAGGAGAGTTAATCCAGTTGCTCTAAAATAGCAAGTGCTTTTTCTTTATTGAAATCATAACCACTTGTGAGTATCTTAAGCTCTAATTCTGCACCTACCTTATCTTTTTCTTTAAGAGCTATAAGTGCCAAGTACCAATGTGATTCTGCCACAAAATCATTTGCTTTTGCGATTGTCCTCTTGAAATATTCCCTTGCAGCTTCATTCCTTCCTGCATTTAAGTTAGACTGGGCTAGGTAAAAATCGATGTAGGATTGTTGTTCCGCTGGGGGTATTTTATTGAACATTTCGATAGCATCATCATATTTTTCTGATTCATAGGCTACAAAAGCATCCCTTTCAACAGATTCAACAGTTTCTCCCCGAGTAATTGCAAATACCGTATTTGGGTATTCCTGAAAGTTTGCTGCATATAAATCATCATATTTAATTGCTGACCCATCAACGTACCCCATCCATGCCAAACCAATTAACAATGCAACGGAGGCAGCTATGGCCAAATAGCGGTAGGTTTTTTTTGCAGAGGATTTCGGCATTTCTTTAACTATATCCTTTTCAAAAGAAATTAACTTGGTCTTTAGGTCATGACTTTCTTTGTTTTTAATGGCGCGTTTCAAATCCTGTTCAAAGTCAAACTGTGCTTTAAAATCTGCATCAGACTCTAACAGTTCATTAAATAGCTTCACCTCATCTTGCGTAAGACGATTTGAAAAATAATTTGTCAATAAAACTTCCTTATCCATCATCAATCTGTATTAATTTGCTGCTATACGTTCTCGTAAGGTTTTCATGCAACGCGATTTTGCTGCCTTAACCACATTCTCGCTATTATATTCTGAATATTCCATAATTTCATTTATGGTAAAACCTCGATAATAAAAAAGGTTCAAAAGTTCTTGGCACTGTTTTCCAAGAGTTCCAAAATATTTTTGCAGTAACTTCTGCTCAGCATTAAGACCGTCTTCCTCAATTTCCAATGTGTTTACCAATTCATCTTCCTCACCAACAATGGTCAAATCAAACTCAGAACTCACCTTTTTTTTATTTTTCTTCATTTGATCGAATATCAAATACTTACCAATTCCGAAGAGATAGGTAGAAATGCTACTGGTAAAACTTTCTACTTTTCCGCTCATAACATTATCATAAAAAATAACATAAGCATCTTGGTAGATATCGATGTTTTCTTCTTCCGATAGATGGTAGCGTCGAGCCCAGTTTAAAAACTTATCCCTGTTTTCTTCGTATACCCTTCTCAGAATCTTATTGGATCCTTGTTTCAATTCTTCTAGCGTAATATCTAGCTGCTTCTCTTGCACTTTAATTGTTTGGAGGTTGAAAAGGTTAACATGCTTCATAGCTAATTTAACATTTTTTAAAAAAGGAAGCTTTCAAAACTTTCAAATAGCACTCAAAATCAGGCATTTGTAAGTTTCCTATTACACCATACTAACTGATAAAATATACTCTTCTGTTAACCTTCTTAATATGCATCCCATTAAGAGATGTATCCTAAAACAAAAACTATGGACACTCAAGAGAAATTAGAGTTACTAAAGCATCTATTGGTGTTTGCCCTTTTCGTAGCATTAATTGCCCTAGTAATAAGCGTAAACCAATAAAAAATCAATTGAATCCCAAATATCAAAAAAATGAAAATTATTAAAGTCACGTTACTTGTTTTCCTATTAGGAACCGTAAGCAATCAAGCACAAACCAGTGACAAACCATCAAACCTTGAAAAGGAGAAAAAAGAAATGAACTTACTTGATGAACAGACCAAAATGTTCGGTCAAATATTTGAACTAGGTGGAATGGGAGAAGAAAACCCCATAGGTGGTGCAACAAATTACCTAGAGCTTATAGACAAAAGCGAAATACCTCCTGAACAGAAAGATCGACTTCGTGAAATGTACAAAGTTTATGATTTGAGTCTTGACCCTACTAAAAAAGACTCTCTGAAACTAATGGTAGATAAAATGCTGAAGAAAGCCCTAGAGAAAACTCAAAAGGATTTAAAACAATAGAAATTTATAAAACAGGTAATTATGAAAACTAAAAAAAGAACATTTAGAAAATTAGCAAAGGTGGCATTTATCGCCCTTGTCACATTTGGAATTCAAAGTTGTGAAACCGAAATTCCTATTACAGATACCATCGATCCCGCGTTTAGCTTTCAAATTAAGGGTGACGGTTTTGACGAGACCTTTAACCAAGACACTGATTTCAGTCGTATTCAACTAAACCTTCGAGACAATACCAGATACGATTTCACTTTAACAGGCACTGATTCTGGTGGTGTTGCATTAATTCAATGGCAGGCCGATACCGGTGGCAATATAATTTTTGAAACCCCTGTCGATAGACCCTGGACTTCAATAGATATTAGCCCCTTGTCTAGAATGATAGAATGGAGAGGTAATCGAAATGACCCATACACGGGCAGCATCATAACGGGAAGTTTTAGGGCGAATGGCGGAAATGTCTACCCTGTTTTTAGATTTTTTGTTCGTGATTTTGGTGGGGAACGTGGAGTAGCAAATAGTAGTGATGGTGAGCTTAGACTTTTTATCGGGAACCATTCTACAGAAATACGACGTTTTTAAGAGATAAGCTTGTATTAAAATATAAACCTAGGTCAAAGTCTCGGTTTTTTTGCACAGCGATGTTAACCTTTCCCTCCCCCGGTCCATAAAAAAGAAAACAAGTAAAATCTTTAAGACTATCATTATGAAAACAAAAACAATTAGAAAAGCAATCCAATTTTCAATACTCTTACTATTTGTGGCATTTACACAAAGTTGTGAAACTGAAATTCCTCCTGAAGATACTAGCAATCCGAATTTTTCATTACGGATTTATGGGGATGGTTTCGACCACACCTTTAATCAAGATACCGATTTTGACAACATCAAATTGAATCTAAAAAGAAACACCTCTTACGACTTTACTTTTACTGGAACCGATAGTGGGGGAGTCGATACAATACAATGGAGTATTGCTCCATCTGGGTACCTTCGGATTGACACCCGCATTCCCGCTCCATGGAACTATAGCTATCGAAGCGGAACCGAATATATTGAATGGGAGGGGGATCGAAGCGACCCACTCACGGGAGCCGCCTTAACTGGTACCTTTACAGCACCATATGTACGCACACGTGTCGTCTTCACGTTCAATGTAACGGATTTCGGTGGGGAAACCGGCAGTCCTAATACCACTACCAAAGAGCTTAACATTTCCACGGGTAATGTCGCGCACATCGGAATTATTAATTTATAGAAGAAATTTCAAAAAACTATTGACCGAGGTTCAAAACCTCGGTTTTTTTGTTTTTATGTTGACCTTTTCAATTCCCTGACACTAACTAGAAAGCAAACATTAATTTCAAGAAACTTCATTATGAACAAAAGCAAAACAAAATTTAAAAAATTAATGCAATTTGTGTGCATCTCAATATTAGCAGGAGGTTTACAGAGTTGCGAAACCGAGATTCCGCCTGAAGACCCAACACCTCCAAAGTTCTCTCTTCGGATTATTGGAGATGGTTTTGACCATACTTTTAACCAAGACTCAGATTTTGGAAACATCCGTTTGATGTTACATAGAAACACAACATATGATTTTATTTTTTCCGGAAGTGATGATGGTGGAGTTGAACGCGTTCAATGGGGTATTGAACGAAATAGCAATATACAAGTAAATAGTCGGATACCTTCACCATGGACTCACACTTATCGAAATCCATTTGAGTATATAGAGTGGAATGGAGACAGTAGCAATCCGTTAACCGGGGCCATTGTCGGTGGAAGTTTTAAAACATTTGATTCCCGAGAGTTGATTACATTCATTTTTAATGTGTCTGATTTTGGCGGTCAGGGAAGACAACCAAATTATGTGAGTAAAGAATTAAGTATTTCTACTGGTAATGTTCACCATACGTGGATTAAGAATTTATGAGCGAAAAATTATCGATTTAACTTTTAAACCGGGGCTTAGAGCCTCGGTTTTTTTATGCCCTTCTGTTAACCTTTTTCATTCTCCCCCATAAAAAGAAAACAACAAGAAAAATTTTAAAACTACAATTATGAAAACAAGATTTAGATTTTTAACGTACGGGCTGTTTGCATTAGCGGTAAGCATTACCTCATGTGAAAAAGAAGGGCCAGAAGGGCCTATAGGACCCGCTGGTGCAATGGGAGAACAAGGTATTGCAGGACCCGCAGGTCCGGCTGGTGAGGATGGCGAAGCTTTAGGCGTTCCTGGACCTCAAGGAACACAAGGTGAAACAGGAGCAACGGGACCTGTTGGACCCCAAGGCGAAACAGGGGATACTGGACCTGTCGGACCACAGGGTCCTGCCGGACCAGCAGGTGCAGATGGAACAAACGGTTCCGATGGTGCAGACGGGAATGCCAACGTACAAACCTTTATCTACGATGTTTCAACACGTTCAGGAGCATCTATAAACGTTAGTGCATCGGTACTAACACAAGATGTTCTTGACAATGATCTAGTGCTTGGGTACCTTAAAAAAAATGGAGGTAATTATACTCCGATACCCGCTCCGATATATGCTGTTGCACTAGGTGATAACTATGATATTGCCGTAGAACTGCACGTAGGCACTTATTGGATGTTCTTCTATACAGTTGGCACAGAGAATCTAAAATCTATAAGTGCAGGTAAGTTGGACGAACTGAAGCTGGTCATTGCCGAGTCAACCAGTACCACCGTTGGAAAATCAAGCAAACAGAGCATACTTTCAAAAATGAAGTCTGAGGGTGTCGATATCAATGACTATTATGCCGTGATGGATTACTTCGGATTGGATTATTAAAACAAGTTATCAGAAACATATATGAAGACCGAGGTTCTACACCTCGGTTTTTTCTTTTATAATCTCAGCTTCAAAAAGTACCTCAAAATGCCGAAGCAACTTTTGTCTCACTTCTTCCAAATCGATTTCTTTTTTCCCTAATTCCACATTTAAAGAAGTAACTGCTTTGCCTTTTATCCCACAGGGAATCATCAAATCGAAATAGCCTAAATCAGAATTCACATTCAAGGCAAAGCCGTGCATTGTAACCCATCGGGAAGCTCTTACACCCAAAGCACAAATTTTGCGGGCGAATGGAGTTCCAACATCCAGCCAAACCCCAGTTTCACCATCTGAACGTTCTGCTTTCAGTCCGTACTCAGCAAGAGTTAAAATGACCATTTCTTCCAGAAGCCTTAAATACTTATGTATATCGGTGAAAAAATTATCGAGGTCTAAGATAGGATAGCCCACAATTTGACCTGGACCATGGTACGTGATATCTCCACCACGATTTATTTTGTAGAATTTTGCTCCCTTCTCTTCGAGTTGTTTTTCATCTACCAGAAGATTTGACAAGTCACCACTTTTACCCAAAGTAAATACGTGTGGGTGTTCCACAAATAAGAAATGATTCGGCGTTTCAAGATTCGCTTCTTCCCTCCTGTTTTTGATTTTTAGGTTCAAAGTTTCCTGAAAAAGTTCTTCTTGGTAATCCCAAGTTTCTTTATAGTCTTTTCTGCCTAAATCTTGTAAAACGACCTTCTTATTCATCCTTGCAAAGATACGAAAATGAAAAGGGTAAGACCTCCTCCATAGTTCCCCCGAAAAGGAGAAAGTCAAACCCTAAAAAACTTATTAAATTATTTAATTCAGAAAAATGACTAATTCGGATTGTTCAAAATAACCAATGCTGCAATGACCCCGGGAACCCATCCACAGAGGGTAAGCAACAGAACAATTAGAAATGAACCACAGCCTTTACCTATAACCGAAAGGGGTGGAAAAATGATGGCGAGCAATACTCTTAAAAAACTCATACGATTTGGATTTTGATTGATGATGTACTTATATGTAGCAAATGTATCCATAATGTTACAAAATCTTCTAATTTAGAGGATTATAAGTGTAGATTTCATGATTCAAAAGCTTGTTTTCATTCTAGTTTTCCTCTTTGGCTTCTCAAGTTATTCGCAATATAGTTTTGAAGGGCAAATCGCAGAGAATGTAGATGGTAAAACGGTTTACCTTTCCATTATTGAAGACTATCGAAAGCTGTCGCGACCGTATCTTGAACAAATCATCAGAAAGACGAGGGTCGATTCACTTGGGTATTTCAAGTTTCAGGGGGATAATCTATCCATTGACAATCGCATTTATCGTATTCATGTGGATGAATGCTCAGAAAAGGCTTTGGATTCGAATCATTTCTTAGGAAGATGTGAAAAAAGCAGAAGTATCCTCTTTATAGCCAATAATTCGGATTCCATAACCTTTCCAACTTCCTTTGCCGATGAAGTTTTATGTGAGATTAGCTCAACGAATGACAAATCGGAAGCCTTTCTTCAAATCGATGCTTTAAAGGAGGAAATGGCATTTGATTTTTATGACTTCCGAAGTGAAGCAAATCGCAAGTTAAACTCGAAAAAATGGTTCAAGACTTTGCAAGAATTTGGGCTAAAACTCGATGAACCACTAGTAGAACTCTATATTTTTGATTTTCTGTCGGATAAGCGAAACGAAACCTATTCCTATTATCTCAAGGATGTAGCAAAAAACGATTATTACGAAAATCTGAGCCAAAGACTTGAAGAAAAATATCCAAATACCGTTTTTACCGAATTGTATCAAACAGAAATAGCCACAGACCAACAAATAGCAAATCAAAACAAATCTATCTACTCCAATTGGAAATGGATTCTCGGAAGTCTTTTAGCCCTTTCCATTATATTAAATATCCTCCTAGTTTTCAAGCAAAAATCCCTCCAAAAGAATCACAAAAACAGCACTTTAGGAAAACTGACGGCCCAGGAACAAAAAATCGTCAATGAAATCCTGAAAGACAAAACGAACAAAGAAATTGCCTCAGATTTATTTATCAGTCTAAGTACGGTTAAAACACATATTAATAATTTGTACAAGAAGTTGAACGTTGCTTCTCGGGATGAGATTAAACAGCTCTTTAACTAATGCCTTCCGTCTCTAAAGAAATACAACTCTAATTAAGCTAGTTTTTGAGTTTGAACTTGACACTTGAACTTGAGCTTGAACTTGACACTTGAGCTTGAACTTGAAAATTTCCACCCAGGGTCTAGTCCCTATTTCCATCCCGCAAAATCTGTTTTGAGCTTGCATTTTCAACAACTTTCGGTTTTAAACTTTAAAACTGATAAACATGAATCCATTTATTTTAGTACTGCTGCTAGTAACCCTTTCAACTTCAGTATCAGCCCAACAAATCAATCAAGAAATCAAAATCGAGGGCAATCAACCTTATATGGTCGGTAAAATTGACCTTAACGGACTAACCTCTAATTCCTATCAAAGTTGGTATGATACAAATTATAAAGCATACGAAGTAGATGCTAAAATCATCTCATCAATCAAAAACGAACTGACCGAACATAAAATCTTAGTATTCATGGGTACCTGGTGCGGTGATAGTAAAAGGGAGGTCCCACGATTTATTAAGACTTTGGAGGCAGCTGATTTCCCAATGGAAAACCTAAAAATCGTAGCAGTAGACCGAAGAAAAGAGCATTATAAAAAGAGCCCAACAGGAGAAGAATGGGGACTAAGCATCAAACGCGTACCGACTTTTATTTTCTATAAGGATGGTAAAGAAACCAACCGCATTATCGAAAGTCCGATAACTTCTTTAGAAGCCGATATTGAAGCAATCGTCACCGACAAAGAATACACGCCCAACTATCCAACTTCACTGCATTTTGATTAAATGTAGATGGTTGCTCGATGCGCGAAGCTCGAAGTTCTAGTTTGTAATGGGTCTAAAATGGGAATCACCTTGCATCGTGCAACGAGCATCCGACCTTTTTTCAAACCAATTCCCTTTTAAATTACCCTTCCGAAACCCTATATTTGCGCCTTAAATAAGAGCGCAATGCAATTGTCGGAACAAGAGATCATCAGAAGAGAAAAATTGGACAAGTTACGCGAGATGGGTATTGACCCCTATCCTGCGGCTTTATATCCTGTGGATGCCACTTCAGAAAGTGTCAAACAGAATTATGAAGAGGGTAAAAAGGTTGTGGTTTCTGGTAGACTAATGTCCCGACGAATTCAGGGGAAAGCTTCTTTTGCTGAATTGCAAGATAGCGCCGGTCGTATTCAAGTGTATTTCAATCGTGATGAAATTTGCCCTGGTGAAGACAAAACTTTGTACAACGATGTATATAAAAAGTTATTGGATATCGGAGACATCATCGGAATTGAAGGTGAGCTTTTCACCACTCAGGTCGGTGAAAAAACGATAATGGTAAAGAACTTTACCATTCTCTGCAAAACACTTCGACCGCTTCCCTTACCGAAGCAAGATGCCGATGGGAATATCTTTGATGAATTCAATGACCCAGAATTACGTTACCGACAACGCTATGTTGATTTGGTGGTGAATCCGCATGTAAAGGAGACTTTTATTAAGCGGACCAAGATTACAAATAGCATACGTCAATTTTATAATGAGCGAGGATATTTAGAAGTGGAAACCCCGATTCTTCAGCCTATTCCAGGGGGAGCAGCAGCAAGACCTTTTTTGACGCATCACAATGCCTTGAACATTCCGTTATACTTGCGAATTGCCAATGAATTGTATTTAAAAAGATTAATTGTCGGCGGATTTGACGGCGTCTATGAATTCTCAAAAGATTTCAGAAACGAGGGAATGGACCGTACCCATAACCCCGAGTTTACAGTTATGGAATTGTATGTCGCCTACAAGGACTATAACTGGATGATGGATACTACCGAACAACTTTTAGAAAAGGTAGCCATTGATGCCAATGGAACTTCAAAAGTTACGGTTGGAGAAAACGAAATTGAATTCAAAGCACCTTATGCAAGAGTACCGATTTTGGAAGCGATAAAAATACACACTGGCTTTGATGTTGCCGGAATGAACGATGTTGAACTTCGCGAAACTGCCACGAAATTAGGACTTGAAGTTGACGAAACCATGGGTGTCGGAAAACTCATTGATGAGATTTTCGGTGAAAAATGCGAGCACTTTTATATACAACCAACCTTCATTACCGACTATCCGAAAGAGATGAGTCCGTTGACAAAAGAACACCGTGATAACCCTGCATTGACAGAACGTTTTGAGCTTATGGTCAACGGAAAAGAATTGGCCAATTGCTATTCAGAGCTAAATGACCCCATTGACCAACGCGAGCGTTTTGAAGAACAATTACGTCTTTCCGAAAAAGGGGATGACGAGGCGATGTTTATTGACCAAGATTTTATTCGTGCTTTGGAATATGGAATGCCTCCAACCTCAGGAATCGGAATCGGCATTGACCGACTGGTTATGCTATTGACCAACAATTCTTCGATTCAAGAAGTATTGTTCTTCCCGCAAATGCGTCCTGAAAAGAAAGCTGTTGAGTTGACCGATGAGGAAAAAGTAATTCTTTCCATCTTAAAACCAGAAGGTTCAATGGAGCTGGCAACACTCAAAACCCAAGCTGGACTCAGTGGTAAAAAATGGGATAAATCAATGAAGTCACTTTCAAAACACGGACTAACCAAAGTCAACAAAACAGATGAAGGGCTTTTTGTTGAGATGAACTAAATATTTATAGTCATTCCAAGATGCAAGGAATCTCTTAAAAAGATTCCTATCTTTAATGGTCGATTGTCTTGACCATGAGGAAGTTCTATAAATACATATCTATATCAACTGCCGTCTGCACCTTATTACTTTTAGGAAGCTGTACTTCTTCCGAAAAGGTAGATTTCAGTACGCAAATCAAACCCATTCTCAACAACAAGTGTATTACCTGTCACGGCGGTATTAAAAAGAATGCAGGTTTCAGCCTATTATTTGAAGACGAAGCTTTAGGCGATACCGAATCTGGTAGACCTGCGATTATTCCGGGAGATGCTTCTGGTAGTGAGTTGATTCGAAGACTGCATGAAGATGACCCTGAACTGCGAATGCCCTATGAAAAGCCTAAACTAT
Source organism: uncultured Flavobacteriaceae bacterium (assembly GCA_947500435.1). Classification (GTDB taxonomy): domain Bacteria; phylum Bacteroidota; class Bacteroidia; order Flavobacteriales; family Flavobacteriaceae; genus Maribacter_C. Next base: position 725,040 of record CANMRV010000003.1, on the reverse strand, counting down.
CCGAAAAAGAAATCGATTTATTGACCCGTTGGATAGACCAAGGAGCAAAATGGGGAGAACATTGGGCCTATTCGCTCCCTGAAAAAGTGGAAGTTCCTGTATTTACTCAAGAAGCGGGCTTCGCTTCGAGTTCATCCGCAGATTTCATAAAAAACGGCGTTGATAATTTTGTTGCTGCGCGATTGGAAAGTGAACAGCTAGAACCAAACCCTCCAGCAGAAAAAAGCACTATAGCGCGTCGAGTTGCATTGGACTTGACAGGACTACCTCCCAACGAAGATCTTTTTACCGCATTTTCTTCTGGTAATTTATCCTATGAAAATTTGGTAGATAGTTTACTATCCAAAGATACCTATGGCGAAAAATGGGCAAGTTGGTGGTTAGATATGGCGCGCTATTCCGACACCAAGGGCTATGAAAAAGATATGGGTCGAAGCATACATGAATATCGTGATTGGGTGATTAGATCACTTAACAAAGATATGCCCTACGACCAATTTACAATAGAACAACTTGCTGGTGATTTGCTTCCAGAACCTTCGGTAGATCAATTGATTGCCACGGCATTCCATAGAAACACCATGAATAATGACGAAGGTGGAACTGATGATGAGGAGTATCGCGTAGCATCGGTTATCGACCGTGTAAATACCACTTTTGAAGTTTGGCAAAGTACGACCATAGGATGTGTGCAATGTCATAGCCATCCGTATGACCCTTTCAAGCATAAGGAGTACTATAATTTAATGGCTTTCTTTGATAATACGCGTGATGAAGATATGCCTAGTGAGGCACCTGTCTTAAAATTCTATTCTCCCGAACAACAACAAAAGGTAGACAAAATCAATGCTTGGGTTTCCGAAAATGGAAGCGAAAAAACAGCAGGACAATATCAAGATTTCCTACTATATAACGAACCCGTTTACAACTCACATCATTTAAAAGATATTCAGAACGGCTCATACGACGATCATGCTTCAACAGTTTTTTGGGACGATGGCTCCGCCAGATTTGAAAATGTCTCAATGGAAGGAGCCACGGCCTTATATTTTAAACACAGTTCTGGAATCAACGGAACTACATTGACTTTCCGGAAAAATAATTCCGCAGGGGAAATTCTTGCGCAAACAAAAATCAATAAAACAGAGGGAAGTATCATTCGTAAAATACCATTTAAAAAAGTGAATGAGAAATTCGACCTCTACATAGAGACCAATAATAATGGGGTTGCCAAAGAGGTCAATATTCTGAATCTCTATTGGGTTGCGCTTTTGGATGATATTCCTGCTAAGGAAAGGAACGGATATTCGAAAATAAACAAAACCTTGGTTGAAGTTTTAAATGCTAGTACTCCAACAGTGCCTATCATGATTGAGAATCCTGAACACATGAAACGAACGACTCAGGTTTTTGAACGTGGAAGTTGGTTAACAAAAACCGATACCGTCGAACCAAATACCCCGAAGACCCTCAACGAATGGAATGCGGATTGGCCTAAAAATCGATTGGGACTTACACAATGGATAGTGAGTAAACGAAATCCGTTGACTGCACGGACTTTAGTTAATCGCGTTTGGCATCAAATCTTTGGTCGCGGGTTGGTTTCTACTATTGAAGATATCGGATCGCAATCTGAACCGCCCTCCCATCCTGCCCTTTTGGATTGGATGGCTTTGCGATTCATGAATGAACACAACTGGAGTATTAAATCGCTAGCCAAGGAAATTGTGATGTCGGGTACTTATCGGCAAAACTCTGAAAACAGTCCTGAACTCTATCAAAAAGACCCGAATAATGAGTTATATGCGCGTGGCCCTAGAATCCGGTTGAGCGCTGAACAAATTCGAGATCAAGCTTTGGCGGTTTCTGGGCTATTGAGTTCAAAAATGTACGGTCCCGGCGTAATGCCACCGCAACCCGAAGGAATTTGGCAAACGGTTTATAGTAATGCAAAATGGGTCGAAAGTGAAGGCGAAGACCGTTATCGTAGAGCTGTTTATACCTATATGAAACGCACCAGTCCGTATCCCTCTTTTATGAGTTTTGACGGAGGCAGTAGAGAAGTTTGTTCGATACGTAGAACAGTCACAAATACGCCTTTACAGGCCTTGGTTACGCTGAATGACCCTGTTTATCTCGAAGCTTCCCATGAGTTGGCAAAGGCAATGCAAGTCTCGGAGAATCCCGAAGAAAATATCACTTTGGGATATGAAAAAGCAACATACACCAAAATAACTCCGGCAAAGTTGGAGGCTTTGAAAGAACTGTATGAAAACTCATTAGCCGAATTTAAAAGTGATCAAGCGGCGGCAGAACCCTTCTTTCATTTACAGAAGAAACCGAGTGCCGAATTAGCTGCACTGACTATAGTAGCCAATGCAATTATGAATCTGGACGAGTTTTTAACCAAAGCATAATATGGATAATCTGGAAGGACTTATACAGGAATATTTACAACGGGAAGCGCAATCAAAAACCCGTAGGCACTTTATTAAAAATTGTGCCCAAGGTATGGGAGGGCTAGCCTTAAGTTCCATTTTTATGGGATGTGATCCGCTGGAAAGTCCAAAGAAAAAGGCAAGCATGACTTTTTCGGAACGGGATTTAAATCCCTTGGCGACATTAGCTCCTCCATTTAGTCCGAAGGTAAAGTCAGTAATTTATCTGCATATGGCGGGTGCTCCTTCACAGTTGGAAATGTTCGACCATAAGCCCGAACTGCTAAAATTAGACGGACAAGATTGTCCGCAATCACTACTAGAAGGCAAAAAATTTGCTTTTATAAAAGGGACTCCAAAATTGTTGGGGCCACAAGCAGAATTCAAACAAGAAGGTGAATCAGGGAATTGGGTTTCGAATTTTATGCCACATTTCAAAAAAGTGGTTGACGACGTTGCCTTTTTAAAAGCAGTTCACACTGATCAATTTAATCATGGCCCTGCACAACTATTCATGCATACCGGAAGTGCCCGATTGGGCAGGCCAAGTATTGGCGCCTGGGCCACATACGGACTAGGCTCTGAGAATCAAAATCTTCCCGGATTTGTTGTGTTGACTTCAGGAGGAAATACACCAGATGCAGGAAAAAGTGTTTGGGGAAGTGGATTCTTACCATCCGTTTATCAAGGCGTACAATGTCGCTCCAAAGGTGACCCGGTGCTCTATCTTGAAGACCCAGATGGAGTTTCGCGCAACTTGAAAAAGAGCACTATCGACGCCATCAATAAAATCAACAAAGAAGAATACGCAAAATATGCAGATCCAGAAATTCTAGCGCGTATCAATCAATACGAAATGGCGTATCGTATGCAGATAGCTGTTCCAGAAGTAATGAATATCAATGATGAGCCCGAGAATATCAAACAAATGTATGGGGTCAAACCTGGTGAGGAATCATTTGCGAACAACTGTCTCCTAGCGCGGAAATTAGTTGAAGATGGAGTACGTTTTGTACAACTCTTCGATTGGGGGTGGGATACGCATGGGAATATTCGCGAAGGTTCGGTTGATTTAGGATTACGAAATAAATGTCGCGAAATTGACCGTCCGATTACCGCTTTGATTCTGGATTTAAAACAACGCGGTTTACTGGATGACACACTAATTGTTTGGGGAGGAGAATTCGGTAGAACACCCATGCAAGAAAATAGAGGGAACAAAAAAATGGCCTATAAAGGTCGTGACCATCACGGAGATGCTTTCACCATGTGGATGGCCGGCGGTGGCATCAAAAAAGGAGCTTCCCACGGAAAAACCGATGATATTGGCTTCTCCGGAATTGAAGGACGCGTTTCAGTGCATGATGTTCATGCCACGATTTTGCACCTTCTAGGTTTTAATCATGAACAATTTACCTATCAATTTCAAGGTAGGCCTTTTCGATTGACCGATGTCGAGGGAGAAGTTATAAAGGAGATTTTAGCTTAAGAAAAATGGACTATAAAATAGTTCCTTCCCCATGCAGGGGAAGGTGGCATCCATCCGCCAGCGGACGGATAGGATGACAGAAGGGGTAGAACGCAAGCCATGGGTAAAAAATTTAAGCTCGAACAAAACGCAAAAGCTTGGGCTTTCAACCCACCCCGTCTTCGCCAAGGCGAATCCACCCCTCCCTGTCCAGGGCGAGGAGCTCTAAAAACAAAACCAAAAAATAACCAATGAAAAAACTTTTACTTTACTTATTTACCCTCTTCACTCTTTCGAGTTTCTCCCAACAGCAAGGAAATCTAGAATTCTTCAACACCGACTGGGGCAGAACAGTTTCTTGGGATGCGTTTTGCGAACGCACCAAAACGTCTGGTTATGATGGGATTGAAATCTGGTTTCCTACCGACGAAGAGAGTCAAAAGCAATTAAAAGCAGCTTTGGAAAAGCATAATCTCAAAGTTGGTTTTCTGAATGGAACGAATAAATCCATTCCTTTTGAAGAAAGTTTGAAACAATACACTGAACATTTTAAAACTCTATTATCATGGAATCCTGCTTATATCAATTGTCATACGGGGAATGATTTTTTCTCTATTGAACAAAACAAAGCCTTTATTGAGGCAGCAAATAAAGTGGCAAAAGAAAGCGGCACTCCTATCTATCATGAAACCCATCGTGGTCGATTCAGTTACAACTTGCCGGATACGGAAAAGTACATGACTGCGATTCCCGATTTAAAACTGACCTTGGATATTAGCCATTGGATGGTCGTTCATGAATCCCTTTTGGAAAATCAAGATGAAAACTTGAAGGAGGTCATCAATCGCTCACATCATATTCATGCCCGAGTTGGTCATGCGGAGGGACCTCAAGTAAGCGACCCAGAAGCACCTGAATGGAAAAGAGCATTGAATCGTCATATGGATATCTGGGAAAAAGTCATTCTGCAAAAATGGGCGAAAAGTGACAAACCCTTTACGATTACCTCAGAGTTCGGTCCGCCGGATTACATGCCTACCTTACCGTATACAAGAGTTCCTGTATCCAACCAATGGAAAGTCAATGTTTTTATCATGCAGGCCATCAAAAAAAGAATGAACGTTCAATGAATAGTATTTATCTTTAGTATTCCATGGATGTTTTAAAACAGCTTTTGGGTCGCTTACACCCTATCATAGTTCACCTTCCCATAGGGTTTATCATTCTAGGGTTACTTCTGCGATGGTACGACAGAAAAAGAAATGAGTTCGACCACGCCATTCCTTTAATCTTCCTCTGGGGTGGATATTCTGCCGTCTTAGCATGTATTACCGGTTATGCCCAATACCTTGGAGAAGGCTATACTTTTGATACAGTAAAATGGCATTTATGGCTGGGAATAGCCACAGCTGTTTTTTCCTTTTTGATGTATTTCAAATTCGGAAATACCAAGACATTTACATGGGTAAAAACCATACCGATAGTGGTTATGACCTTATTGATGTTCGTATTGGTATCTATTACTGGACATTTAGGAGGAACAATCACCCATGGCGAGGATTATTTGGTTGAACCACTTCCTAACAATATAAAGTCCGCATTGGGTTTTGAAACTTTTGAAGAAAAAGAAATTGCACTTGCCGAGGAAACTTGGGAAGAAGCCCTAATTTATGAGGACGTTATAAAACCAATTTTAAATAACAAATGTGTTAGTTGTCATAGTCCTAAGAAAAGCAAAGGCGATTTGATGCTTCATAATGAAAAGGTGATTTTAGAGGGAGGCGAAAATGGAGAAGTATTAAACATAAACAACGCCATCGAAAGTGAACTCTTTCGCCGTATCAATCTTCCGAAAACGGATGAAGAACATATGCCTCCAAAGGACAAGACCCAACCTAGCAAAGAAGAAATAAAGTTAATAGGTGCTTGGATTGATGCCGGGCATCCTTTCGACCAAACCGTCCAGCAATCTGGATTGGAGAAAGAACTGTTTCTATCTTTTTTTCCAAAAAAACAGGACAATGATTATCCAGAAATCGAAGTGGCTCAAGCTGCTCAAGATAGCATCAAACCAATAGAAGCCAAAGGAATTCATGTTGATCCGATTGACAAGACCTCCAACTTTCTAAAAGTTTCCTGTATCAATAAACCTCAGTTTTCCGATTCCGATTTCGAATTGCTAACCCCCTTGTCTCAACAAATCGCTGTTTTAGATTTAGGTGGTACACAAGTAACAAATGCTATTTTCGAAAAATTGGTAACACTTCCGAATTTGACACTTTTGAAATTGGATAATACTACTATATCCGGAGAAAACATTGAAGTATTGGCTTCCTTGCAACACCTTAAATCCATCAATCTGACCAGCACCACTTTTGAAGAACAGCATCTGCAAAAATTAACTGATTTTAAAGGACTTAAAAAGGTATTTGTTTATCAAACTAAGATAAATGCGAAAGGAGTTAAAACTTTGAAAGATGGTCAAATCACAATTGATTATGGAAATTATGAACTGCCTCAAGTAGCCTCAGATTCTATTACTTATTAATTTTCTAAATCAAGTGAAAAAACATAGCTTAGAGCCACCAATCGAAACCTATGCATATCAGTAGCAAAATAGGACTATTTCTAGGTCCGATTTTATTTCTAATTATTCTGAACTTACCCTTTGAACTTGTTTCCGAACAAGGTGATATGGTTATCGCCGTCGCTGTTTGGATGGTGGTTTGGTGGATTACCGAAGCTACATCCATATCGGTAACCGCGCTATTACCATTGTTGTTATTTCCATTGCTGAAAATCATGCCCGTCGGTGACGTTGGCGCAAATTATGGGAGCCCAATTATATTCCTTTTTTTCGGTGGTTTCGTAATGGCTTTGGCGCTAGAAAAAGTGAACTTACACAAACGTATTGCCCTTAACATTATTAGAATTACAGGGACTACGCCAAATAAAGTAGTCCTAGGGTTCATGATTGCCACTGCCTCCTTAAGCATGTGGATTAGTAATACTGCAACTACTGTAGTGATGTTACCTATTGCCATGTCGGTCATTGGTTTGCTTGTAAATGATGAAGATGGCTTCACCAAAAGCGACCAAAATTTTGCGTTGAGCGTAATGTTGGGTATTGCATTTTCCGCTAACGCAGGAGGTATAGCTACAGTCATAGGCACACCGCCTAACTCCGTAATGATAGGTCTACTAGAAAACGAATACAATATTGAAATATCTTTTTTAAAATGGATGGTCATAGGTCTACCTTTTTCCATAATAATGATTGCTATCATTTATTTGGTAATGGTCAAATTGATGTTTCCCAACAAGCAATTAAAGTTTACAGCCTCGAAGGAAGTCATCAATAATGAGTTAAGTAAGCTAGGGCCAATGAGTGGCAAGGAAAAAATGGTGCTTGCCATTTTTGGAGTTACCGTTTTTCTCTGGATCTTCAGAACTGTAATTAATGGCATATTGCCCGACCTTAAATTGAATGATACGATTATAAGTATGATGGGGGCTATTGCGATGTTCGCCATACCTTATAATCTTAAAAAGGGAGATTTTATTATTCATTGGAAAGACACTTCAAAACTAGCTTGGGGTATTTTGATTCTATTCGGCGGTGGATTGGCACTGGCCAAAGGCATGTCCGTCAGTGGTATTGTAGACATGGTTGCTAATGCAATTGCTGCGAGTGAAATAAGTATACTTTTTACGGCAGTGTTATTGATTGCACTAATGCTTTTTATGACGGAATTGATGAGCAATGTGGCGTTGGTTGCTGTGCTGGCTCCAGTAGTGGCAGGTATTGCCATTGGACTTGAAATCCCTATTCTTTATTTACTGATTCCAGTTACGATGGCAAGTAGTTGTGCATTTATGCTTCCAATGGCGACTCCGCCGAATGCTATTGTTTTTGCCAGTGGCTATATCAAAGTTCATGAAATGGCTAGAGTTGGTATTATATTGAACCTTATTGCGGTAGCACTATTGGTACTGCTTTTTCAGTTTGTGATACCCGTAATATTTTAAATAAAACTTTAACTTTAAAAGCCCTGATAAAATATCAGGGCTTTTTTCCATCTTTTTATAGGATTATTTCCTATTTAAGAAAGTAAACTTTTCGTTGTATCACTTCCCGGCCGGTATCAATTCGCATAATATGAACCTCGGTAGCTAAATCATGAATTTTTAGTTGAAGCATGTTCTTCCCAGAAGTTACGTTGCCAACTCTTTTCTTCATTACTTGTCTACCTGACATATCCATGAATTGAACATCTATTGTGGCATCATATGGAATCTCAAGATCCAGTATCATATTATTTTCATAGGGTCTATGATATGTCTTTACAGATGTCGCAACAGGGGTTTTATCTGCCGCGATTTCACAAGTAACAGCGTGGAGAATTATATAAATTCCGGCATCCAAATCACTGATATCTATCGGTCCAAAAGTATAATTTGATACATCATCCAAGTCTCCTGAATTATAAGGATATTGTCCAGGTGCCACAGTATTATTGTTGCCCTTCTCAGGGTATGGTACGCTTCCAACATACAGATGTGCTTCCTTCATACTGAAACCTTGGAACATATCTACTGTAACCGTGACAGATTCACTGTCATAATTGACGATTACCTCTCCGGTCTTTCTATCAGCACTAATTATGCACTGCCCGGCACCTGAGTAAAGATCCATGGTATAATCACCTGTCGTGGCTAAGAAATTTGTCCAGCCCCATCTATTAAATCCATCATCGATGAAACAGGTATTGTTATTTTCCAATCTGCCAAATGCGGTTTCACACCCAGAGGGTAGAGTATCCTCACAATCCAGCCCCTCATCTATCTCACCATCTCCATCATTGTCCAGTCCATCACAGACTTCCTCATCATCACAATCGGGAGTACCATCGTCATCGGAATCAAAACCTTCATCGATTTCACCATCACCATCATTGTCCAATCCATCGCAGACTTCTTCATCATCACAATCCGGAGTGCCATCATCATCGGAATCAAAACCTTCATCTATCTCACCATCGCCATCATTATCCAGTCCATCACACTCTTCCACATCATCACAATCGGGAGTGCCGTCGTCATCGGAATCAAAACCTTCATCGATTTCGCCATCGCCATCATTATCCAGTCCATCACAGACTTCCTCATCATCACAATCCGGTGTGCCATCGTCATCGGAATCGAAGCCCTCGTCGATTTCGCCGTCACCATCATTGTCCAATCCATCGCAGACTTCTTCATCATCACAATCCGGAGTACCGTCGTCATCGGAATCAAAACCTTCATCGATTTCGCCATCACCATCATTATCCAGTCCATCACACTCTTCCACATCATCACAATCAGGTGTGCCATCATCATCTGAATCAAAACCTTCATCGATTTCGCCATCACCATCATTGTCCAGTCCATCACAGACTTCCTCGTCATCACAATCAGGAGTACCATCGTCATCGGAATCGAAGACTTCATCGATTTCCCCGTCCCCGTCATTGTCCAATCCATCACAGACTTCCTCATCATCACAATCGGGAGTGCCATCGTCATCGGAATCAAAACCTTCATCTATCTCGCCATCACCATCATTGTCCAATCCGTCGCAGACTTCCTCATCATCACAATCGGGAGTGCCATCGTCATCAGAATCAAAACCTTCATCTATTTCCCCGTCCCCGTCATTGTCCATTCCATCACAGACTTCCTCATCATCACAATCGGGAGTGCCATCATCATCTGAATCAAAACCTTCATCGATTTCACCATCACCATCATTGTCCAATCCGTCGCAGACTTCCTCATCATCACAGTCAGTAGTCCCATCATCATCTGAATCAAATCCTTCGTCTATTTCGCCATCGCCATCATTATCAAGGCCATCGCAGACTTCCTCGTCATCACAATCAGGAGTACCATCGTCATCGGAATCGAAGCCCTCATCGATTTCACCATCTCCATCATTGTCCAATCCATCACAGACTTCCGTATCCTCGCAATCAGGTGTACCATCATCATCTGAATCAAAACCTTCGTCAACTAAATCATCCCCATCATTATCTACCCCATCGCATTCTTCCGTATCCTCACAATCAGGGATGCCGTCACCGTCAGCATCAAAGCCTTCATCTATTTCTCCATCGCCATCATTGTCTATGCCATCACAGACTTCTTCTTCCGGCTTACAATCTGTATTCTCTTTACATTTTATATGGAAGTTAAAATCAATTTGCCATCTGCGTTCATCACCGTTGGGTCCCATCCATGCCCATCCGGCAAGACCTTCGGCATTTGTATCAGAATCGAATAATGCCCCTCCAGGACCAACATGTACTCCAAGATTTGGGGTACTAAGGTCAGCTGGATCTGGACGCTGGGTCACTTTAAATGTTCCTTCTTCCAGGCAATCGCCGCCTGTAGTAGTAATTGTACTTTTTGAACCATCTACTATATAGTAGCGAAGATTTTCTTTTACCAATACCCCAGGATTACAACCCTGTGGTTTAAAATCTCCACCGCTGGCATTCCATGCGGTCCAATTTTTCTCGTCCTTCAAGACTATATATAATTCCGCTGAACAAGTGCCTGATTGTGTAGTACCTTGTATTAGTGCAGTTCCATCCGTAAACTCGGTATAAGTGAGTGCGTGGGTAGCATTTTGCGAGAAGAATTCGGAACCTGGTACCACCAACTTCATTTCATTCCAATAGAAATTATAAAAGGGTGCCTCTCCAGGATCACAAAAATCAATATCGAGGACATCACAGCTTTGGCTCACAGTATCATCCTTCACTGTCACTGTGATGATAGCGGTATCATCTGGGCAGCTATTGCCACTACTCACGGAGTAGGTTATTTGATAATTCCCAAAAGGTAGTCCCGTGGTATCAAATGTAGTTCCGCTTACACCCGGTCCGCTAAACGTACCACCCGGAACGCTTACTAATGTCAAAAGGTCTACTATTGTACCTTCACAAACGGCTGTTGAACTGCCCACACCGGCGTTCGGTTCCTCATCAAAGGTAATATCCATGCTACCGTTTGCCGTTGTACAAGGACCGCTACCGTCAGAATCTAATGTAGTCCAGGTTAGGGTCACTGTAGTGCCTAGTTCACTGTTAGCAGGAGTATAAGTGGTTGAAGTCATTGATGCATCCGCAAAACTACCAGTGCCACCGCTCCATATTCCCGCTCCGCTAGAGGTAGCAACTATTGCCACTGCCCTATCGCCACATGCAATCTGGTCTGCCCCCGCATCCGCTGTTGCTGGTATCTCGCAAGTTTTCTCTCCAATTATTGTTACCGTTGCGACATTGGGCGTACCCGCATGGTCAGAGACGATGTCCATGGTAAAGGTCTCGTCCGGTTCTTCAATTACGTCGGCCTTGATCGGAAGCGTAACTGTCTTGGGCGAGGTATTGCCGTCGCTCCAGGTGAGCGTCAGGGGCGAGGGGATGCCCGAATAATCGTCAACTATTGTTGCCGTCCCGTCGTGCGTCTGGATGGCGGCGGTTATTTCACCAACACTGCCACCTACACGTTGCAGTTCCAAGGTCACCGTACCCGCGGCCTCGTCGGTCAAATAATTGGCCTGTGAGAACTGGATCTTACCGTTGGGAGTGTTCGCGATCGTGACGGTTGCGATACTGGGCGTACCGGCATGGTCAGAGACGATGTCCATGGTAAAGGTCTCGTCCGGTTCTTCGATTGCGTCGGGCTTGATCGGAAGCGTTACCGTCTTGGGAGAGGTATTGCCGTCGCTCCAGGTAAGCGTCAATGGCGAGGGAATGCCCGCATAGTCATCGACAATGGTGGCCGTTCCGTCGTGCGTCTGGATATCGGCGGTTATTTCACCAACACTGCCCCCGACCCGTTGCAGTTCCAAGGTCACAGTACCGGTGGCCTCGTCAGTAAAATAGTTGGCCTGTGAGAACTGGATCTTACCGTTAGGAGTGTTCGCGATCGTGACGGTTGCGATACTGGGCGTACCGGCATGGTCAGAGACGATGTCCATGGTAAAGGTCTCGTCCGGTTCTTCGATTGCGTCGGGCTTGATCGGAAGCGTTACCGTCTTGGGAGAGGTATTGCCGTCGCTCCAGGTAAGCGTCAATGGCGAGGGAATGCCCGCATAGTCATCGACAATGGTGGCCGTTCCGTCGTGCGTCTGGATGGTGGCCGTGATGGCCCCAACACTGCCCCCGACCCGTTGAAGTTCCAAGGTCACCGTACCGGCGGCCTCGTCCGTCAAATAGTTGGCCTGTGAGAATTGAATCGTGCCATTGGGGGTGTTCGCTATCGTGACCGTCGCGGTGCTGGGTGTACCTGCATGGTCAGAGACGATGTCCATGGTGAAGGTCTCGTCGCCCTCGGCCACGGTATCGGGCTTGATCGGAAGCGTTACTGTCTTCGGGGTTGTATTGCCGTCACTCCATGAGAGTGTCAAGGGCGAGGGGATGCCCGCATAATCGTCGTTGATTGTCGCAGTACCGTCATGGGTCTGGATGTCGGCGGTTATTTCACCAACGCTACCCCCTACCCGTTGAAGTTCCAAGGTCACCGTACCGGCGGCCTCGTCCGTCAAATAGTCCGCCTGCGAGAATTGAATCGTGCCATTGGGGGTGTTCGCTATCGTGACCGTCGCGGTGCTGGGTGTACCTGCATGGTCAGAGACGATGTCCATGGTGAAGGTCTCGTCGCCCTCGGCCACGGTATCGGGCTTGATCGGAATCGTTACTGTCTTCGGGGTTGTATTGCCGTCACTCCATGTGAGTGTCAAGGGCGAGGGGATGCCCGCATAATCGTCGTTGATTGTCGCAGTGCCGTCGTGGGTCTGGATGATGGCGGTTATTTCACCAACACTGCCCCCGACCCGTTGAAGTTCCAAGGTCACCGTACCGGCAGACTCGTCCGTCAAATAGTCGGCCCGCGAGAATTGGATTGTGCCGTTGGGCGTATTTTGGATAGTGACCGTCGCTATTCTGGGCATACCGGCATGGTCCGAGACGATGTCCATGGTGAAGGTCTCATTACCTTCGATCACAGTGTCCGGCTTGATCGGAAGTGTTACTGTCTTGGGCGAGGTATTGCCGTCGCTCCAAGTGAGCGTCAATGGCGAGGGTATGCCCGCATAATCATCGTTGATTGTCGCAGTACCGTCATGGGTCAGAATGTCGGCGGTTATTTCACCAACGCTGCCCCCTACCCGTTGAAGTTCCAAGGTCACCGTACCGGCGGCCTCGTCCGTCAAATAGTCCGCCTGCGAGAACCGGATAGTACCACTTTGTGCAATGCTAGAACCAACAGACAATATACAGCAAAGGAGCAAAAGGAATCTGTGAAGAAATCCTTGATGAAATCTTGAGTCTTCCGGATTAACGGCTAAACTTGTTTTTTGAAAAAATACATGCGTAGAAATCTCCATAATTACAGCTTTTGGTTATTATAATTCTGGGGAATCTTAAAAATCAATAGGTACGCAGTAAGAAGTGCATTCCTAAAATAAATAAGGGGAATGTGTTAGCTGGCGAAATTTGTAGTGGAAGAAGTACTAATGAAAACACAAGTTAGCATAAATGCCCCTACCAACTACTCCTACTTGTATGGTTAGCTTAATATTTTGTTTGGGCTGTAAACTATCCTTTATAAAAATCAAAAAATAGTTTTCGAATCCCTTTCAAACTGTTTAAAAGTGCCTTAAACAAACTAATTGGGGGAGAAACATATTTTCAAAGTTTAAATTACAAACACATATTGGCTGAATTATTGTTCAATTGTTTTAAAATCCTAAACCTGTATAAATCCTTAACTAGCAACCATTAGCTATGTTAGCCGTAAACTGTACATTTCGAAAATTAAGTATACAATACTTGATGTTAAAAGTATTTCAAAGTTAACATCACCCATACTACTCATGTAACAAAATTTGCAACATATGTAACATTTGAAAATGCCATAATTTAATTATTGGATAAGTTACTGGAAGAGCTAAAAATGGAATGAAGAAAATTCAGCAAACAATCCCTAAAAATAAAAGACCTTCGCAAAACGAAGGTCTTTTTATAGGTGCTAACTCAAATATGGAGGACTCTTTAATTTATATACGCATTAAAACCCTCTGGTAGATGTTTTTTTGTATCGAAATCTACTGAAAATGAGTCATTTTCGTCAATATAATTGATGCTCTGCACATCAGTCGGAAAAGCATAGGCATCAAAACCTTCCGGAAGATGTTGTGAAAAGTCTGCTATCTCAATTTCTTCCTCTATATAATCTATCGCATTCAAATCCACATACATTTTATATGGGTCAAACCCTTCTGGAAGATAATCCGCTACATCGAATCCTAAATCGATTTCATCCTCCTCTTCTATATATTCTATAGTATTAATATCAAAAGCTTCAATGTCTTTATTAGGGTTGTTGGCAAAAACTCCGTTTACCAAGGTTATACCCATTGCTAAACTTAAAATAAAACTCTTTTTGTTCATAACGTTCATAGGTTAATTTATGAAGTAGTATAACGCCTTAAAAATGTATTATTGTAAACCTTGTAGTTCATCGATTTCAACGAAAATAGGCTAATTGAAGTATTCTTAAAAACAAGTTGAGAAAATTGACAAGTCCGTATTTTAACATTTGAAGCATTACAGCCTTAGCAGTGCTGCCTATGAATTTTTACGAGAAAAAATTTCAAATTTATATCGCAAAAACCAGAACAAGGAACTATGAATCAACCGTTTGTCGGATTTTTTTCTAAATAGTAGACAAAAAATAAAGCCATTTACCAAGGTAAACAGCTTTATCATTGACTAATTCGCTAATTGAAAAATGAATTTCTACTTAAAAGACGCGGCTAAAACTAAAATGTTACAATTAAAACTGAAAAAATCTTGAATTTAACAGTCTCAGCTTATGATTTCATTAACAAAAGGTGCCATTTATTTTTCAGTTCTTTGGAAATCTGAAAAAACTAAACCCAACTACTATATGACGAAGTCTGTATTGGCGAAGCTATTTCTCGCCCTATTCCTTTTGAGTGCAACTACCACAGAAGCTCAAATTTTCAAAAAGAAAAATAAAAAATCAGAAAAGACGGCCGAAAAGCCCAAAAAGGGAAAGATTCAACCCTACGACAAGGTAATTACCAAAGATGCTAAAACAGATAAAGGACTCTTTGATGTTCATGTGGTCGATGACAAGCATTATTATGAAATTCCGGATTCACTATTAAACAAAGAAATGTTGATGGTTACCAGAATCGCCAAAACTGCTACAGGAATTGGGTTCGGTGGTGGAAAAATCAACACTCAAGTTTTACGTTGGGAAAAGAAAGGAAAAAAAGTATTGCTCCGTGTTGTTTCTTATGGCATTGTTGCTGCAGATTCACTTCCTGTACATGAGGCTGTTTTGAATTCTAATTTCGAACCTGTTTTACAAGCTTTCGATATTAAGGCATTCAAAAAGGACACTTTAAATCCTGCAACAGTAATTGAAGTAAACAATTTCTTTGAAAAAGATGTGAATGCTATCGGTATGCCTGAATTCTTCAGAAAAAGATATAAGGTCAGTAGGTTAGACGAAAGCCGCAGTTATATTGACTCCCTCAGAAGTTATCCTTTAAACATTGAGGCACGACATGTAAAAACCTATTTCGCTAAGGAGCCGCCTTCGAATGGTTCATTAGGATCTATATCCATAGAAATTAATAACTCCATGATTTTGCTTCCTGCAGAACCTATGAAAAAACGTTATTTTGATCGTCGCGTAGGATGGTTTGCAAGAGGACAAGTAGATTATGGATTAGATGCACAAGAAAGCAAAACCATTCGCTTTCTAGATAGATGGCGATTAGAAGTAAAAGAAGAAGACAAAGCCAAGTATGCCTCTGGAGAATTGGTTGAGCCCAAAAAGCAAATCGTTTATTATGTAGATCGTGCTACACCCAAACAATGGGTTACTTTTATTAAGAAGGGAATTGAAGATTGGCAAGTGGCCTTTGAGGCTGCGGGGTTCAAGAATGCAATTATTGCAAAAGATCCACCAACAAAAGAGGAAGATCCAGAATGGTCGCCAGAAGATGTCCGCTACTCCGTAGTACGTTATTTGGCATCACCTATCCCCAATGCAAATGGGCCCCATGTAAGTGACCCGCGAAGTGGTGAAATTTTAGAATCTGATATCAACTGGTATCACAATGTAATGACCTTATTGCGTAATTGGTTCTTTGTGCAAACGGCTGCCATAAACCCTGATGCGAGAGGTGTAGCTTTTAAAGACGAAGTGATGGGAAGGTTAATTCGTTTTGTATCCTCTCATGAAGTAGGTCACACTTTAGGACTGCCTCATAATATGGGAAGTAGTGTTGCTTATCCTGTTGATTCGCTTCGTTCAGCGAGCTTTACAAAAAAATATGGGACGGCTCCATCAATTATGGATTATGCCCGTTTCAATTATGTTGCCCAACCTGGTGATGAAGGCGTAGCATTGATGCCAGATATTGGAATTTATGACAAACATGCCATCCGTTGGGGCTACAAGCCTATCTTAGATAAAAACGCGGAAGACGAGAAGTCCACCTTAGATAGTTGGATATTAGAACATGCAGGAGACCCCATGTATCGTTTTGGGCATCAGCAAGTAGGTGATATAGTAGATCCAAGTTCACAAACCGAAGATTTAGGAGATGATGCTATTAAAGCAGGTTCATACGGAATAGCGAACCTAAAGCGTATCGTTCCTAAATTGGTAGAATGGACAGCTGAAGATGGAAAGGACTATGATGACTTAAAAACACTTTACGGACAAGTGCTTTCCCAATACAATCGCTATATGGGTCATGTATCTAATAATATAGGGGGAGTTTACGAACATCATAAGACCTATGAGCAAGAAGGAGGAGTTTATACTCATGTAACTAAAGAGCATCAAAAGAACTGCATGCGCTTTTTACAGGAAGAATTGTTTCAGACCCCCGAATGGATGCTTGATAAGGACTTGTTTTCAAAAATTGAGTACTCTGGTTCTATAGAGCGGTTGCGTAGAATGCAAGAGCGTACTTTAAATAATATGCTACGATTAGGCAAAATGGCCAGACTCATAGAAAATGAAACTATGAATGGTAATGAGGCCTATACCTTGTTAGAAATGATGCGTGACCTCAGAAGAGGGGTTTGGTCCGAACTACGTTCAGGAAAAAAAATCGATACCTATCGCAGAAATTTGCAAAAAGTACATATTGATCGATTGGCTTATTTAATGACTGCGGAGAATCAAAAGAAAATGCCTGATTTCGGCGGCTATCAAAAATCTACAGCCGTCAATACTAGTCAATCTGATATTAGATCAGTTGCTCGAGCAGAGTTGAATACTTTGAAAAGGGAAATCAAAAACGCTACTGGAAGAACCTCTGATAGTATGAGCAAATATCATCTTCAGGACGCTGTTGAGCGTATTGATATGATTTTAGACCCTAAATAGGTTTGTATATAGTAATCGATAGGGCTCGATAAATACCATTTTTATTGACCTCTCGATGAACTGAACAGAAAATCCGATAAAGAAAAACGCCATTCCACAACATAGCGCATTTTGACATCACAAAAAGCCCATTTCGCAACAATGGGCTTTTTTGTGTTCTTATCCGAAGTAGTTTAGCTCTAGAATCAAAACCGAAATCATCATGTCATATAAAACTAAAAGCTTTCTTTATTTCGCAAGTTTCGCTATCACAGCATTGGCTTACTATAATATCGAAAATGCTGATATAGCCAAAAATACTGAATTAGCTGAAAACACAGTAGAAAATGTTTCAACCCAAGAAACATTAAACTAGAAAATATTTTTGAACCAGCTTCGGTTTCCCAAAAACCAAAGTAAGGTTCACCACGAATACACCTACTTAACAATCAAAAAAGGGCTTGGAAATTTCCAAGCCCTTTTTCTATTTCGACCATTCATCTAAAAGTCCAAAACTATCCAATAAATTAGGAGGTTTCCGCGTTTAGAATCGATAACCTACCGATGCTATGAAATATTTTTACATTCGAGTACTTGTTTGTGCTCTTTCCTTTTTCAGCTTCACTTTTTTAAATGCGCAGCGACAAAATACTAATCCGGTTTTAGTTTCTGATAATCCAACCAGCTTTATTGATGGTTTTTCTGAAACCAGTAAAACTGGTAAAGGAAGTACTCCAATGACGATTCAACTATCAAGTTCAAAAACACTTGAACTAAATTTGAATGTCAAAAATCAAGAAAATAAAACTACCTCTTTTGTAGGTTCTGTAAATCGAAAAGATGATGCTTCTTTTAGTTTTACCTATACCAATGGAAAACTTGAAGGGCACATTATAGAAAAAAGTGAAAACAGAGCATATCGCCTATTTACAAACAAAGCGAACAAAGTTCTGGTAGAAGAAACCGACATAAATTCAATTCTATGTATCGCATATGACAAGGCAAAAGGAAGCTCAGCTCTTCAAGATAAGTCATCAAATTTAACCAGCAAACTCCCTCCTACTACTTTACAAAGTCGACCAGGAGCTCCAGCCGTTATTTACTTAGATTTCGATGGAGAAACCGTTTCGGGTACTACATGGAATGGTGGAGCTACAATAGTCGCTTTGGGTTCTGGCCTATCGGATGCTCAAATAACTATTGCCTGGGAAGTCATGGCAGAAGATTTTAGTCCGTTTGATATTAATGTAACAACCAATCGTTCCATTTTTGATGCAACCCCTAAAGATCATCGGATGATGTGTATATTCACGCCGACCGATGATGCGCAACCAGGTTCTGGTGGTGTGGCTTACCTAAACTCTTTTTCTTGGAATAATGATGACCCGGCTTGGGTATACAATATATTTACAGGAAAGCAAGCGGGTGATACCGGCTCTCATGAAATTGGTCATACGATGGGCCTCGATCATGACGGCAGAGGTTCGACCGAATATTACGAAGGTCATGGTAACTGGGCGCCAATTATGGGTTTTAGTTTGAACAAATCTGTTGCACAATGGAGTCTGGGTGAATATACCAATGCAACCAATATGCAAAACGACCTTCAGGTCATTGGTGGTGGAGCAAACAATTTCGAATATATTGCTGATGATCATGGCAGTAATGCAAATACCGCTACAGCAATCGTGGCTGATGCCGGAGGAAACGTAAACGCTTCAGAAAATACAGGTATCATTCATAAAAGAGATGATATTGATATGTTTTCCTTTTTAGCACAAGCAGGGTCGGCAACTTTTAATTTCAGCCCACATGATGTGCATCCGAATCTAGACATACAAGCACGACTACTGGATGCAAACGGAGTTGAAATTGCCATTAGTAATCCAACGGGGTTAGGTGCTTCCATAACTTCAAATCTTTCTGCCGGACTTTACCTTCTAGAAATTCAAGGTGTTGGGACAGGTTCGGTTGATACGGGATATTCTGATTATGCCTCCCTTGGGCAGTACTCAATTTCTGGTCAATATACTGTGCAAACTCCTGAGGATGATATTCGATTGATAGCCATAACGCCTGAAGACGGAAGTTTAGAATGTGGCAGTATTGCGCCATCCATAGAACTTATTAACGACGGACTCAATACTATTTCAGGATTTGATATTCTCTATAGGGTTAACAACGGAACCCAAGAAACACAATCCTTTTCAAACACATTAGCTCCACAAGAAATACTAACGGTTAATCTATCTGATATTACCTTAACTACCACAGGAGATTCTTCACTCGAAATCATTGCTCAAATTGCCAATGACGATTTACCGACAAACAATACTATAGTTCGAAACTTCTTTGCAAACACCTCTGGAGTTGCTGCGCAGATAAATTCTTTTGAAACATCAGGTGACGTTTTGATTGCTTATGATGCAACAGGTGATGGATCGGTTTGGGAAAGAGGAGCACCTAGCGGTACAGTATTGAACTCTGCTGCCTCTGGAACAAATGCATATGGAACAATTTTAAACGGAAACCACCCTGATGACAAGAAAAGTTTCTTGGTGACCAATTGTTATGATTTTTCAAGCATTGAAACTCCGGTTTTAAAGTTTCAAATGGCTTATGAAATAGAAATCAATTATGATATACTTTATGTAGAATATTCGTTAGATACCGGTGTCAATTGGAATTTACTTGGATCAAGAACGAGCCAACCCAATTGGTACAACAGCAGTATGGTGCCGGGTACGAATATCTGCGAAAATTGCCCTGGTGGACAATGGACAGGCACAAATGCTACTATGACGGAGTATGCGTATGATTTTACAGCAAATGCAGCAACTGAAACTGATTTGACCAATGCTGATAACATTATGTTCAGGTTCGTATTCCATTCTGATGGATTTATAAATGAAGAGGGGGCTATTATTGATGATTTTGTTATCGAAGGTACTCCGGCGGATGACGACGATGATGACAATGACGGTATTTTAGATGTTGATGACAACTGTCCCTTAACTAGTAATGCTGATCAGTTGAATACCGATGGTGATGCTATGGGCGATGTGTGCGACGAAGATGACGACAATGATGGTGTCTTAGATGCAAATGATAATTGCCCATTAACCCCTAACGCAGATCAGGCAGATAGTGATGGAGATGGTATTGGTGATGTATGTGAAGATCCGAATGATACCGATGGTGATGGCATTGCAAATGCGAATGACAATTGTCCTGATATGGCCAATGCAGATCAAACGGATACTGATGGTGATGACATAGGCGATGTTTGTGATGACGATGATGATAATGATACCATTTTAGATAGTATGGACAATTGTCCATTAACTTACAATCCTGATCAACTGGACACTGATAATGATGGTATTGGCGATGTTTGCGATAGAGATGATGACGAAGATGGGGTTTTAGATGGTGATGACAATTGTCCGCTGATTGCGAACCCGAATCAGGCTGATGTAGATAATGACGGTATAGGCGATGTATGCGATAGTAGTCCAGATGATTTAGATGGTGATGGAGTCCTTAATGCAGATGACAACTGCCCGAATACATCAAATGCAGACCAATTGGATTCTGACAACGACGGAATAGGAGACGTATGTGATGCTGATGATGATAATGATACCATATTAGATATTGTAGACAACTGTCCCTTCGAGGCAAATACCGACCAAGCTGATTCAGACAATGACGGCATCGGTGATGTCTGTGATACGGCCAATGATTCATTTACATTGCCTGAATCAAACTATTCATTTATCAATGTTCCATCATGTGAAGTCAATAAAGGAGGAATCCAAATTACTGCTTCTGAAGATTATAGATATCAGGCTACCCTATCGGGAAGTACTTTTGGTATATCAAAAGATTTTACAGGATCTGTACTTTTTGAAGATTTAGATGCGGGAATGTATTCGGTTTGTATTACTGTGGATGGTGAACCCGATTATGAGGGATGTTTTGATGTTACCATTGAACCTTCGGAAGCATTTTCTGTAGAAACAGCAGTAGACTATTCTCGATTAGAAGTAACTCTAACCTTAACCGGAAGCGAAACTTATGAAGTAACATTAAATGACGAAACGCAAATGGTTTCACAAACCGAAATCACTTTGTCATTGACTAATCCCGTGAACAACTTACAAGTCAGCTCTGGTAGAGATTGTGATGAAGTTTATGAGGAAACTTTTGCCGTAAACCCTGAAGTTGCTATTTATCCAAATCCTGTTGAGGGAGATGAACTTACCATCAATCTTGAAGGCGGGGTTGAAACCGAACTAGTGGTATCGCTTTTTGCTATGCGGGGCACAAGAGTATCTTCAAAGCTTTACGAAGTAGTAGATAATCAAGTAAGAATTCAAGTAAGCGGCTTGGCAAAAGGTATTTATATTTTAAATGTAAGCACGTTTAATAAGACTAAGAATTATAAGATTATTAGAAACTAGGTTGTTGTAGCTATCGCGCCTTACGCAAAACGCTCCATGCTTCACGGTTTCTTTGCTCTTGGAGCGTTTTGCAATAAGATAAGCTAAGAAACATCAGCCTACTTTTATCTCCAATTGATAAGTATCACAAATGAACCGAAAACACATCCCATCGGTGAAAAGAATATAAATCCGATGAGTGAAAACACTATTCCACAACTTCCCATACTTTGACATCACAAAAGGTGGTTTTGACAACAACTGCGATTTTCGCTTGC
The DNA here is from genome assembly GCA_947500435.1 of uncultured Flavobacteriaceae bacterium. Lineage (GTDB taxonomy): Bacteria > Bacteroidota > Bacteroidia > Flavobacteriales > Flavobacteriaceae > Maribacter_C. Next base: position 702,941 of record CANMRV010000003.1, on the reverse strand, counting down.
CTTTGCGCTGTACATTTGAACCAGAATCAAAACCCAGAATGTTATGAATTATAAAGTAAAAAGTTTTCTGTATTTCGCAAGTTTCGTAATCGCAGCTGTAGCGTATTATAATATCGAAAACACTGATACTATTCAAAACACCGAATTAGCCCATAATACGACAGAACATGTTTCTGCCCAAGAAACATTGAACTAGAAAATATATTGAACTGCTCCCAGGTTTCCCAAAAACCTTTGAAACGTTCACCTTGAAAGTACCTACTTGAAGTACCAAAAACGGCATTAGCTTCCCCAAGCCAATGCCGTTTTTCTTTTTATCTTCTTTCGGATTCTTCCTCACCAAGAAGCGTTAAAAAAGTCACAATTCCTTACCTCATATTAAACCAAGTTTATCTTCACGCGTCATAGGTACAAACACATTAAAATTTATACTCATGAAAAAAGTAATTATAGCAATAGTGCTATTAGCGGGAGGAATCACCTTCGCACAAAAAGGAGAAAAAGGCAGTAGGGAAAGAATGAAAGATTTAAGTCCTGAACAGATGGCGACCCTTCAAACGAAAAAAGCAACCTTGGCCTTAGACCTTACCAAAGCACAACAGACACAAATGAAAGCCTTCTTTACTGAGGAGGCCGAAAAGCGCAAAGCTAAAATGGAAGCACGAAAAGCGCAGAAAGAAAGTGGGGAAAAGAAGGCCTTAACCTCTGAAGAAAGATATGCAAAGGCCAATAAGCGCTTGGATTATCAGCTAGCTCAAAAAGAAAAGCTTGCAGCTATTCTATCAGATGTTCAAATGGCGAAATGGGAAAAGATGAAACACCGGAAAGGAAAACATCGCAAAGGAAAAAGAGAGGGTGCACGTAATCAAAAGTCAAGAAATTAGTTTTAGGTTGGTTTGTTTTGATTTAGTTAAAGAGCCGCGCAAATTGCGCGGTTTTTTTATTAGTTTAAAGAAAATTAAACATTTGTAAACACCTTTAGATAATTGTAAACGCTTACGTCTTCCTTTCCTTTTGATTGCATTGAATTCTATTAGAATTGCTGCAATTTTTACGATATTGCGTCTATATATTAGTTACCCAACATTTGAATGAACGATAAAGAAATTGGAAAACTGATTAATGAATTACGCAGTCAAAAGAATTATGACGAAGCGTACATTGGATATTTCCAATATGGGGGCGGACCTGATGAAAGTTGTATAAAAGCGAATCGACAAGGACTTGAATTACACGCTGCGGAACTTTTGGAAGCTGCACTCGAGACAGAAAAAGAATTCGAAAAAGGAAAAATTAAAACATTTGGACTTGATGAGGGAATATCTGATGAAGAAAGTGATTTTTTCTTCGAATATGTTGAATTGATAAAAGAAGTGCGGAATGATATTAAACCTAACTCTGAATACAAGGAAACGTGGAAAGATAAAATTTTCAAATATGGTTGTTTCGGAGTTTTGATTGGATTAGGATTATTAATAATAATTGGAATTATGACTGTTTTATCGTGGATTTGAAAACGAAAAAAAACGTTGGATAACAATACCTATAATTAATACGGACATCGAGTTTTACGCCAAGGTCTGTGTATATTTATGATGTCGCAAAATCTTTGGGATTTTGCTTTCGAACACAAAAAAGAAAAACAAAACCAAAAACTTTTGCTTAGCACGTAGCTGGAAATCCATCGGATTTCTGAGCCGCACTAATCATAGCCCAGCCGTTGAATTAAATTTCGAAAAAAATGCAAACAACAACATTTCTAACATTTGTAGGTGAACAATGCGGAAAAGCCGAAGAAGCGATAAAATTTTACACTTCTCTCTTTCCGAATTCTGAAATTAAAAGCATAATAAACTACACTGAAGGAGAGCCTGGAGGAACACCGGAGCTTATCAAATACGGAGTATTTACATTAAATGGTAAAGCATATATGGTCTCCGAAAGTAATTATGATCATGCCTGGTCATTTACACCGGGGGTTTCATTGTTCGTCGAATGCGACTCTGAAAATGAGATACAGACTTTATTCGAAAAACTTTCTTCAAATGGAGGTCAGATAATGGTCCCTCTAGACAACTACGATTCAGGAGATTACGGCTTTGGTAAAAAATTCGGATGGTGTGAAGATAAATATGGTATTTCATGGCAAGTTAATCTTTCAGAATAATTTTAAATTGTAGTAAAAGCTGCCTTACTCCAGGGAATTACGAATTGAAGAATGCAAACTATGAATTCGAAAATAACTATTCATATGGTCTCAAGTCTTGATGGCTTTATCGCCAAAAAAGATGGAGACATTTCATGGATGCAATCGACAGACACCTATGAAAAAGGAACAGCTCTTACAGAAGAATATATTACTGCTTTTCTTCATTCTATCGATTGTTATGTCATGGGTTCAAAAACCTATGAACATGCTTTGCAACTAGGTTGGCCCTATGGTGAGAAGCCTGTTTTCGTATTGACCTCTAAAAACTTAAAGTCTGATAAGAAAAGTGTGGAATTTCGTTCAGGTGACCTGCCTAGCTTTGTAAATACTGAGCTAAGATCGAAATACGAGAATATTTGGATGGTCGGTGGCGCTTTGCTTACCAAAGAGTTCTTACAATTGGGGTTGGCTGATGAAATCGTCTTCACTATTATGCCTGTTGTTTTGGGAGACGGAACACTGTTCTTCGATTATATTGGTCAAGAAATACCGCTGCATCTCAAAGATGTAACCGCTTTTAAAGATGGAATGGTCGAGTTGACCTATGAAATAAGAAAAGAATAAAATATCTATATTTACTTTGAACCTTGTAACTTGTGGTCAACCAAAGTTTTACGACCAATGCTTAATAAGAATACAATCCTTCCATTCCTTCTGGTGTTTTCAATCTACGCATCAAGTTTTGCTCAAAAAACAGATCTAAAAACTAACGGACGCCTCATATTAGGTACCTACGCAGAACGGACCGCCTCAGTTGCTGCAGGAGATATTGATGGTGATGGCGACAAAGACATTTTAGTTGCCAATGGCAGACATTGGCCTGGGCAAAACCGCATCTTTATAAATAACGGCAAAGGAATTTTTACAGTAGAGAAAGACTTGGGCGCCTTAAGAGAAACCACCTACGCTACCGAACTAGCTGACTTTGATAATGACGGAGACCTTGATGTTGCCGTTGGAAACGATATGGCGCCACACGCTTTGTTCCTTAATGACGGGAAAGGGAATTTTATGAAAAGTGGTTCCTTTGGGCAAAGGTACTCTTCAACACGAAATTTGACATTGGCTGACTTGAATCAGGATGGCTCTGTTGATATATTGATAACCAATCGAGGCCGCCCAAATGAGATTTGTTTGAATGACGGGAAAGGCAACTTTTCTGAAACGATGAATTTTGGAGATTCAAAGGATTCTACCATTGATGTTGAGGCCGCAGATATAGATGGGGACAAAGATTTGGATTTAATTCTGGCTAACCGAGATGGTCAATCCAATTATGTATATCTGAACGATGGCAAATTAGGATTTGATGAAAAAATCGCCTTTGGAACAGGCAACGATGACACTCGCTCAGTCAGCGTGGGTGATATAAATAATGATGGACTTCTAGATATTGTTACAGCAAATATCGGCTCGCCGAACATCATCTATTTAGGCAACAAGCAAAATCCATTTGTTCAAACGGTGGTTTTTGATGATTCGGAATCCGAAAGTTACGCCGTAGCGATAGCCGACATGGATTCAGATTCTGATTTGGATATTATAATTGGGAATTCTGAAAGTCCAAATATGATTTACTTCAATGAAGAAAACGGTAACAAATGGACTGCCTACCAACTTAAGAATGAATCCTTAGACACTTATGATATCATTACTGCTGATTTAAATAATGATGGTCGGCAAGATATTATAGAAGCAAATTCCGATGCCTTAAATCGCTATTATTTTAACCGACTTCAAAAATAAATTCAACTTTTTAACCAACCCTATTATGAATACTTCTATTTTAAAATCAACATTTATAAGCTGCTTTTTTCTATTCGCGTTTCTGATTTCATTTTCGACGCAGGGTCAAAATCAGCCTTTAAAATTAAAATATTTTGGTACGGCAGGTTGGGAGATAACTGATGGCAACATAACGGTATTGGTGGATCCCTACCTTACCCGAATGAAATTAGGAACAGGACCTGGCGTAAGTGAAAAAGATACTCGAAAAACAGTACTACGCTCAGATGTCTTTGTTTCCGATACTTTGCTAATCGATAGTTTGATTACCAAGGCAGATTTTATACTTGTTCATCATTCCCATTTTGACCACCTATCGGATGTGCCCTATATTGCCAAAAAAACAGGCGCCAAAGTTATCGGCACAGAGACCACATTTAATATTCTTCGTGGGTATGGAATTCCTGAAGAACAATTATATCCAGTAAAGGGTGGAGAAGATTATCAATTTGAAAACTTTTCAATTCAAGTCATACCATCAATACATTCCGCCCTCTATGATAAACACTACATCGACTCCCGAACCTATACTGAAGTTCCGAAAACGCCTCTTAAGGTCTCAGAATTTATTGAGGGCGGGTCTTTGATGTTCTTAGCGCGTTTTGCCAAGCACAACATATTAACCATGGCATCGATGAACTTTGTGGAAAGGGAATTGGTAGGACAAAAACCAGATATTCTTTTGGCCGGAGTGAACCGCTCACAATTGGGTTTATACAAGTACAACGAACGCCTTTTGGCAGTAACCAATTATCCTAAAATCATTATCCCAACGCATTGGGACAACTTTCGTTTGCCTTATGGATTTTCACAACAAAGCGGCGTGGAACAAAAATTGATTCCATTTCAGGAAGATGTAAAAAGACTTTCTCCGGAGACAAAGGTTATCATTCCAGAACATTTGGGTACCATAACGATTGAATAGAATTATTTCACCAGTTTTTTTTCATTTTCACCCCTACTTATAAAATATTATTTGATACTTACGTTACCATTAGTAGATTAAATCATATTAAAACCAACCATGGGAATATTCAAGAAACTATTCGGCAAAAAAGACAATGTTAGAAAACGAGAGGGTAATCCTAATGTATATGATTTACCAAATGAAAATGACAGAATGAATTGGGCAATGGAAAAAGCTCGTTTGACCCTTCATTATTTCGAAGAATGTTTACAAAACCCAAAAGGTGGACAAGAGTATTTTTCCATCAAGGCCAGAATTGAAGATAATGGAAAAGTGGAACACATTTGGTTAACCGATCCAAGTTTTGACCAGGAAGGAAATATTTTTGGCGTAGTAGGAAATGAACCTATTGATGTTCAAACCGTTTCATTGGATCAAAAAATTGGAATCACTGCAGACTTTGTTTCAGATTGGATGATTATAGAAAATGCGCGACTAATAGGCGGTTATACCATTCGCGCCATTCGCGAAGGAATGCAAGGCGACCAGTTGAAAAATTTTGACCGAAGTTTAGGCGACATGATAGTTGACGAGGGTGAAGATTACTTCGTTCCTAATTTCGAAACCCCAGAAGGTGCCATTCTTCTAATAGAAGAAGCATACGATAACAATGATATAGACAAAGCAATCAGCTGCAAGAATTTTCAAAAAGAAGCTGAGCTAATGTTGAACAAAACTCTGAAAATAGAAATTGACGCTGCAATTATTGATAAAACGGCTGAAGTCTTAAAATTGTCGTTCATGAAAAGCTTACAAGATCATGGAATGCCGAAATTTGAAGGAGTAAAAAGAGCATTTAAAAGACATTTCGTGTCTGAAGAACATTGTATCGTTACAGAGACCTGTATTTACCCTGATGGTGGAAAATCATCACAAAAACTTAACACATTCAGAACGAATAACCAATGGAAAGTACTTAGTCCAGAAGATTAAGATTATTAAATCCTATTAGCTTGCAACAGTGCTAATGGGTTTCTCAAAAGCTAACAAACTTTTCAATTCTAAAACTCTTGCCACAGCAAGCTCAAGTCTTGAACCTGATAAAGGTTTCGCCATAAAATCAATAGCGCCATTCGAATAGGCTTCAATCTCAAAAGATGGTCTGGTAGAGTTTACAATTACCTCCACCGAGTCTTTAAATAGCTTTTGAAGTGAGAACCCGTCGATTTCAGGCATTTCAACATCAAGAAGTACAAGATCAACATCTGAGCTGTTGACAGCGCTTAATCCTAAAAACGGATTCTTAAAAGTGCCAACAAGGTTTAAGTGATTATTCTTCTCAATTAATTTTGATGAAAGCGCCAATTGCACTGAAGAGTCGTCGATAACAATAACATTTAATTTCATAGGACCGGGGTTGTTCTTATGGTTTGGTTTATTGCTAACTCTGTATGGAAGTGAAAACTTACATAAAATTGACGAATCGCATAATTTCACGATGAAATACCCTTTTAGCCCATAAACCAAGTAGGAAGAAATCTGTCCTAAATACCGTTGCCCTAGAAAATAGTCTCCACAGCTAAAATCGTTTCGTCTAAATCCGCATAGCTGATGGCATCATTCAAAAAATAACTTTCAAAGGCACTTGGTGGTAAGTAAACTCCCTTGTCAAGCATTCCATGGAAATACTTTTTAAATGTTTCATTGTTGCCTTTTGCAGAGGAGGTGAAATCAACAACAGGCTCATCTGTAAAGTGTACAGAAATCATACTTCCAAATCGATTGATTTGATGGGCAACACCTTTTTCAGTTAAAACACCCGCAATACCTTTATGTAAATATTCGGTTTTATCAGCTAAACTTTGAAATACCTCTGGTTTGTTGTTCAGCTCTGTCAGCATTGCCAAGCCAGCACTCATTGCCAATGGATTTCCACTTAAAGTCCCAGCTTGATACACGGGGCCTTCAGGAGCCAAGTGACTCATAATTTCTGCTCGTGCGGCAAATGCGCCAACTGGGAGTCCTCCACCAATTACTTTTCCGAACATTACGATATCAGCATCAATACCCAAGGCTTCCTGTGCACCACCTTTTCCTAATCTGAATCCGGTCATGACCTCATCAAAGAGCAATAGAATTCCTTCTTGTGTGCAAAGGGTTCGTAATCCCTTAATAAACTCATCCGTAGGAATAATACATCCCATATTACCTGCAACAGGTTCTATAATAATCGCAGCGATTTCTCCTTGATTGGCTTGAACCAAAGTTTTTACGCCTTCCAAATCATTGTAATCGGCAAGTAATGTATCCTTTGCAGTGCCCTGAGTGACACCCGGACTATTGGGGCTCCCAAAAGTCACAGCCCCACTACCCGCTTGAATTAAAAAGGAATCGGAATGGCCGTGATAACATCCAGCAAATTTGATAATCTTATCTTTTCCGGTATAGCCTCTCGCTAATCGGACGGCACTCATACAAGCTTCCGTACCACTATTTACAAAACGAATTTTATCAATATTCGGCACCATGGAAACTGCAAGCTTCGCCAACTCCGTTTCGATTTCCGTGGGCATTCCAAAAGAGGTTCCTTTCTTTGCTTTTTCAATAACCGCAGTAATAACAGGTTCATAAGCATGACCTAAAATCAATGGACCCCATGAAGCGATATAATCAATCAATCGGTTTCCATCTTCATCATATAGATAGGCTCCTTTGGCCTCTTTGACAAAAATAGGATCTCCCCCAACTGCTTTAAAAGCACGAACAGGCGAATTTACACCTCCAGGAATATATTTTTTCGCCTCCTGAAATAGGGCGCTACTTCTTTTGTAAATCATTTGCTAATTGAATTTTTCCGTTTTAACGGTAAGTTCCTGTCCGACGGATATCGTATCACCATACATGTAGTTCCAGCGTTTCAAGTCATTAACCGAAACCGAATACCTTCTTGAAATGGAATATAAGGTATCTCCATCCTTAACCACATGTACCGCATTCTTCTTTTGAGGCCTTACTTTTTTTTCAGTAATGACAACTTCCTTATTGGCAACACGAGTTTCTTTTGCGCCAGCCATATCATACTTTGCAAGCCCATATTGCTCGATAAGCGAAATCAACTTTTGAGGATATCTCTTATCGGTGGCATATCCTGCTTTTCGTAGTCCATGTGCCCATTTCTTATAATCTGTATTACGATAATCGAAAAGGAAGGCATATCGTGAACGGCCCGTTAAGAATTTACTGTGGTCGCGATAGGAATACATCGGGTGGTTGTATTTACGGAAACACTCCCCTTTTTCATCATCATCATGAAAATCGTAGTCCCCCTGCCAACCCGTGTGACATTTGATCCCGAAGTGGTTGTTGGTCTTTCGAGCTAATTCCCCTTTACCAAAACCGCTTTCTAAGAGTCCTTGAGCCAAAGTTATACTTGCGGGAATTCCGTAGGCCTTCATTTCCAACTGTGCAACTTCTGAAAAAGTATCAATATAGTCTTGCGGCTTCGTGAATTCCATGCGAACAAACTTCCCTGTATCTTCTGGCATTGGGTAAAGTCCGTCGTCGTCGGTCGTTCTTTTCGGAATTGTTTTCTTAGGATTCGTTCGTGCAGTTTCGGTATTTCGTTTGCTATAGGTGACCTTTTGTTTCACCTTGCATCCGATTAAAAAAGTACCCAGTAGGGCAACAAGAAAAATACGTTTTATCATAGCGTAATCTGGGGTAGCTTTTTCTTTTTCAATTTAGTGTTCATTCCCGAAATACTTTGTAAACCGCCTGTATGGATGGCCAAAATCTTTGTTTTTGGCTTGAAATGGTCTTTTTTGACCAAGTCTAGAATTCCGTACAACAGCTTTCCCGTATAAATCGGGTCGAGGGGAATTTGGGTCCGCTCCTTGAAATCATTTATAAAGTGGACAAGTTCTGCGGATACTTTCGCGTAACCTCCGAAATGATAATCGGTCTGCAATTGCCAATTTTCCTTCGATGTAAAATTACGAATATCTTCGGTTAAAAATCCACCTTTCAAGGCTGGGAAGCCCAAAACCCTTTGATTTGGATGTGATGCATTAATAATTCCTGCAATTGTACCGCCGGTTCCTATTGAAGAACAAATGAAATCAAACTGAATATCTTCAGAAGTTAGTATTTCCTCGCATCCCTTTACAGCTAAGGCATTTGAACCTCCTTCAGGCAAAAGATAGAAGTTCCCAAACTCTGATTTCAATAGGTTTATAAAATCTTCGGAATTTTTATCCCGATAGGCATCCCTAGAAATAAATTTAAACAGCATTCCGTGTTCAAAAGCAAGCTTTAAAGTAGGATTTGTTTCCCATTTCTGGGATATTTCTTCCCCACGGATTACTCCTATGGTCTTTAAACCATGCAACTTTCCCGCGTATGCGGTCGCTGCAATATGATTGGAAAAAGCACCACCAAAAGTCAAAATCGTATCAAAACCATCGGTCTTGGCAGCTTCTAAATTATATTTGAGTTTTCGGTATTTGTTGCCGGAAATATGGGGGTAAATCAAATCTTCCCTCTTTATGCTGAGGGATACTTGTTTCTCATGTAAAATAGGAAGATGTACAGATTGATTTTCGACTTGCACCTTATACGCTTTGCAGCATCAAAGATACTTTATAAAGCTAAAAGCCTTCCGCTCATTGGGATAATTAAGATTGTGCTCGTTGTGATATGCTTCTTGTTCGAAACTAATGTTTTGATACCCACGGTAAAAACTAAGATACCAAAGGCTTCGAACCAGCCATTCAAAAATGTAGAATATGTAAAATGGAACTATCAGCAATTCAAGTTGTTGCTTCAAATGAATCTTCTCGTGATTGATAAGTACGCTATCCGCTTTTAAAGAATCATTCTTCAAAATGATAAAAGGCCAAAAGGACAAGCCAACGTAATTCTTATAAAACAAATGTTTAAAGACTAGTATCATAGGTTGATAGTAAAACGTCTATTAACAAAGTTAATTGTTAAAACGTTATGGCATTGCATAACTCAATTATGTTGCCAACAATTGCATTTGCTCGTTAAAAAACCATTAAAAGCCCATTAAATGCTAGATTCAGAGGGAAGGAAAGAGTGTTATCAACAAAAAATCTACTAATTTTACTCCTGAATCGCCATACGCCTATCGCTTTGCGCTTTACGCCTTTTCTTTAAAAACCAACGCGATAGCATAATTAGCGATTATCGAAAAAATTATGAAAGAGATTATTCCTATTGAAGAAGGGGATTTTTATTGGTCAGAAGAGGGATATCGTGTTTTTACAAAGCAGTATCATTTAAAAAGAGGGTATTGTTGTGAAAGCGGCTGTAGACATTGCCCTTACGGTTACGACCCTAAAACCAATGCGCAGTAGTGATTTGAGCCGTTATTCGGCATGGTTTTTGATAATTTATTAGCAAGTTAAACTTGACGAATTCCAAAAAATAATTGATTATGAAAAAATTAAAAATTCTTGCACTACCTGTATTTGTGCTGCTTTTTTTAAGCTCTTGCACTTCTATACGCGTTTTATCAGATTATGATAAGGATGCCAATTTCGGTTCTTATAAATCTTATGCTTTCTACAAAACGGGCATTGATAAGGCCCAGATTTCTGATTTAGATAAAAAACGAATTTTACGAGCTATTGAAGCTGAAATGAGTACCAAAGGATTTGTGAAATCTGAGAATCCTGATATTTTGGTGAGTATTTTCACTAAAGAGCGCGAGCAAGTTGATGTTTACAACAACTACTGGGGCGGAGGTGGCTTCGGTTGGGGTTGGAGTCCTTGGTATTGGGGCGGTGGCTTTGGTCCTGGTTGGGGCTGGGGCTGGGGTGGAGGCAGCAATGTAAGCACCCGTACGCAAGGCTCGCTCTATATTGACCTGATTGATGCCAAAAGCAAAGAACTCGTTTGGCAAGGAAAAGGTGATGGCACTTTAAACAATACCAAGAATATTGAAAAGAAAGAAATGCGTATCAAGGAGTTTGTTGCCGAAATAATGACGCAATATCCGCCTGATGTAGTGGCTTCAAAATAATTTACAAACCGCCTTCGGGCGGTTTTTTTGTGCTTTCTCTTAACATCTTCTACGTCTGTTTTCGAGTTCGAATTTCGTAACTTTACAACTAGAAAAACGAAAGTAGATGTCGTACGAGAGTAATCCCATTTTAGACAAACTTCCTGAGCATTTGAAGCAATTTATTAAGCCTCAGGACTATTCCGACTATACAGCCATTGACCAAGCGGTTTGGCGCTATGTAATGCGAAAAAATGTGGATTACCTAAGTAAGGTTGCCCACAAATCTTATGTCGACGGGTTAGAAAAAACAGGAATCTCCATAAACCATATTCCAAATATGTATGGCATGAACCGAATTCTTGAGGAAATCGGTTGGGCAGCGGTAGCAGTTGACGGTTTTATTCCACCCTCAGCCTTTATGGAGTTTCAAGCTTATAATGTTCTGGTCATTGCTTCTGACATTCGACAATTGGAACATATCGAATATACGCCCGCACCAGATATCATTCATGAAGGTGCGGGCCATGCGCCGATTATTGCAAATCCCGAATATGCAGAATATTTGCGTCGTTTTGGTGAAATAGGTTGTAAGGCTATTTCAAGTGCAAAGGATTTTGAATTGTATGAGGCAGTACGACATCTTTCGATAATCAAAGAAGCTCCTGGAACTCTCCAGGCCGAAATTGATGAAGCTGAAAAGCGCATTGAAGATTTGCAAAATAATATGGGCGAACCCAGCGAAATTGCCCTTATCAGAAACCTACATTGGTGGACGGTCGAATACGGATTGATAGGCACAGTTGAAGATCCGAAGATATACGGAGCCGGACTCCTTTCTTCCATAGGGGAAAGTGCTTGGTGTATGACCGATGAAGTCAAGAAAATACCATACTCCATTGAAGCGGCGCATACTTCTTTCGATATTACCAAACCGCAACCACAACTTTTTGTGACGCCTGATTTTGCTTTTCTCAGTCAGGTTTTAGAGGAATTTGCAAACGAAATGGCGGTTCGAAAAGGTGAGTTGAGTAGTATTCAAAAACTTATCAACTCCAAAGAATTAGGTACTATTGAATTAAGTACCGGACTTCAGGTCTCCGGAAATTTTAAACAAGTAATTGATTTCAAAGGAAAGCCCGTATTCTTTCAAACTGAAGGACCTACTGCATTATCCTATCGCGAAAAAGAATTGGTTGGTCATAGCGCAGAAATTCATTTTGACGGATTTGGTTCCCCGATGGGAAAATTGAAAGGCATCAACTTGGCGATTGAAGATATGAGTCCGATGGATTTGAAGGCCTACAATATTTTCGAAGGTCAGACCATTACCTTGGAATTTGAAGGAGGCATCAAGATATCCGGAGAAATCATTACTGGAACCAGAAATTTAAAAGGTGAAATTATATTAATCACCTTCCGCAATTGCACAGTTACCCATAAGAAGAAAGTTCTTTTTAAATCGGATGAACGCCTATACAGTATGGCAGTTGGCGAGCATATTGTATCCGCCTATAATGGGCCTGCGGATTTGAATAGTTTTGATTTAATCAATCATGAAATTTCATCAACGACGACAAAAAATGAAATGTCTGCTGAGCGAAAAAGATTGGAGCAATACTATCGACAAGTCCGTGATTTTCGGGAAGGCACCAATACCACCATTTCGCGTCACAAAGTTTTTGAACAAATAGCTGAAGAATTTCCAGCCGATTGGCTCCTGTCCATTGAATTATATGAGTTGGCCAAAAACAATGGTGATGCTAATTTTGCCCAAGAAATTGCAGATCATTTGGAAACCGTTAAATTGAACAACCCTAAAGTTGGACAATTAATTGATGACGGATTGCAATTGGTCAATACTAGTTTTGTTGCCTAAACTGCCCGCTTTTTGATAATACGAATCTGACCATTGTGATTGGATTCATGCTCAACCACATGAAACCATTTGCAGTAGTTGTTTGTGGGTTGATTTCCAAAAAACTTGGTCGACTCATAAAGCCAAGAGTCATCGCGATTCTTAAGCTCATTTAATGAGTATTCCCGTACTTCTGCTAGTTTGTCCAAATAAAATAAAGGTGATTTACCTTTAAAAGTGGCTCGCCCTTTATTCCCTAAACTACTTGCAGCATCCCACATTTCATCGGAAACTCCGAAGCTAAACTCTTTCTTCGGAATACCTTTAAAAGTGTCTATTTGATAATAACGCTCTGTACCCGCTAAATGCATTAACATTGCTCCAATCGAATTCGAATCTTCATCTAAGAGAAAATCCAATTCTTTCTGACTAATATTTCGGACACCTCTTATAACAGTATCTCGCATCCAATCCATCATAGAAACCAAAATACTTACTTCATTGGTATAACCAGTTCGCTTTCCAAATTCATGAACGTTTCCGTCTTTTGTAGGTTGAATAGGTTGTGCAAAACTTAAATTGGGCACAAGTAATCCCGCTCCTAAAACTCCCGTTGACTTTAAAAAATTTCTTCTGTTGTTTGTTGTTGACATGGCTTGTTGTTTTTTGATTCATTATGAATGTAAAAACAATTTGCCAATGGAAGATGCTCGTTTGCAATACTTTAACGGAATATTGAACTGATTCTAGACAGCTAATTGATAGAAATACAGTATTTTAACTGTACTCAAATTCGTTTGAAATGAAAACTTTAATCCATTTTTCAATACTTTATTTCGTCTGTTCCATGTCCTTCGCTCAATTTGATATCAACTATGAAGAAAGTAAAGTTCCAGAGTTTACCGTGCCCGATCCGCTCACCAACTTTGCAGGAGAAAAAATAACTACTTCTGATGATTGGATTAATAAACGGCGCCCAGAGCTTTTTGAATTCTTCGAAAATAAAGTCTACGGAAAAGTACCAGGTGACCTTGATAGCATATCATTTAAGCTTTTAGAGGAGAGTGAGAATGCCTTAAACGGCAAAGCAAGAAGAAAGCAGATAGAAGTGACCTTGGTAAAAAATGAAAAATCAATCAGCTTCACTATTCTTATTTATCTTCCAAAAAAATCTACCTCATCCCCAATTTTCTTGGGCTACAATTTCTTTGGGAATCATTCCATAACCACCGATGCAAATGTAATTATTTCTGAAGCCTGGGCCATGAACAGCGAGGCCATGAACATTGATGAACATCGTTTGACGGAAGCATCGAGAGGGTTGAGAAGTCATCGCTGGGCCATTGAAAAAATCATAGATGGGGGCTTTGGCTTGGCAACCATTTACTATGGCGAAATTGACCCAGATAAAAATGACCTAATGGATGGTCTTCACGAATTATTTTACGAACAAGGGCAAGAAAAGCCCAAGAACAATGAATGGGGAAGCCTCTCCGTCTGGGCTTTTGGCTATAGTAGAGCGTTAGACTATTTTGAGAAAGACAAAAATATAGACACCAATAAAGTGGTTGTGTTTGGTCATTCTCGTCTAGGTAAAGCAGCCTTATGGGCAGGAGCCACCGATCAAAGGTTTGCAGGCGTTATTAGTAATGACTCTGGTTGTGGAGGGGCGGCACTTTCAAAACGTAGGTTTGGAGAAACCATTAATGTGATTAATACTAGTTTTCCACATTGGTTTTGTCTCAATTTTAAAAGGTATAATAATAACGAAGAGGAACTACCCGTTGACCAGCATCAATTGCTAGCCTTGATAGCGCCTACTCCTATATATGTTGCGAGCGCTATAGACGATCAATGGGCGGATCCCAAAGGAGAGTTTCTATCGGCTTACCATGCTTCACCGGTATATGAACTTTTTGACATGGAAGGCATTGCTGCCAATCAAATGCCAGAAGTTCACAATCCTATTCATCAATCAATAGCATATCACATCCGCGAAGGAAAACATGATGTCACGGACTATGATTGGGAACAGTATATCAAATGGGCTAATGAGTTTCTAAAACTCAATCAATGATTTGAAGTTCTTCAAAATTGTTTATCGGACGCTCTCCATAAACTAGTTTCCACTCCATTGAATTGGTCAAAACATAGAATTTCGACAATTCGCTTAGCAAACGGTTTTTGGCGTTACTTTTTAAAGTTGAGGTTTCTATCTTTTTCATCAAAGAAGCATTTACATTTTTCTTGATTTTTTTATAATCGGAAGCTTCAAACGGATTTAAATAATCGGCAGTAACATCATAATATTCAAAATCAGGATTAATCTTAATCTCGGGTTCGGGAATACTTTTGATATGAAGGGTTTTATTTTCCTCATCAACTTCAAAGTCTATTTCACTTAAATCATAGGCCACCGTAACCTCAGCATTCACGACGACTAATGCTTTTTTGTCTGCAGTAATTAAGGGGCCGAAAAGTTCTTGTGAATCTTTGTAATTGTATACTTCGGCAAAATGACCTTCGGTGACAATGAGTTTTGAAACGTTAGAAATCTGCTGTTGAATAAGCATCGAATTTTCTTGAAGAATGGACTTTTCTTTTTTGTCTTCTGAGCAAGAACGAAAGATTAGGATTCCTGCTAAGACGACTATGATTGCAATTAGGGCTTTTTTCAATTCGTGTATTTTTAATCCATTTCGTCTTTGCGAGCATTTCAGCGAAGCAATCTGTTTGTTGTGTTCAGATTTGGTGTTCCAAAGTTACAGATTGCTTCGTCCCATCATACTTCTAGTTACTTGAACTTTTTAGCCGCTCCTCGCAAAGACGTCTAAAATTTCATAGAAGGATACTCCTCTTGAAGATACGTAATTTTCTTTTCGAGGGATTTCATAAAAGTTTGATGCTGTTCCGAATCAGGATTAAAAGGACGGTGTTTTAAACCCTTTTGAACGGTTTCTACTTTTTCCATAATGGGATGTGCCGTTGGTGAAATCCAGACCTCAACAAATTTCTCCCAAATATAGTCGACGGCCAATTGGTTCGGATGTACCATATCTGCTTCGTAGAAACGGTAGTCGCGGAGTTCATCCATCATGAGTTCATAGGATGGAAAGTAGTACTCCCCCCAGCCCCCTCCCAGGGAGGAGGAGTTAATAACTTCATGAATTGCAGCAATCAAATGCGCTTTGCTTCTCTGATTTTCTACGAAGCCATCTTTTAGGTGTCTTACTGGAGAAACTGTAAAAATGAACTTTGCATTTTCATTTATGGATTGAACACTCCTGATAATATTTTCTAAGCTTTTTTGAATCTCTTTTATTGATAGTAATTCTTTCGTAAATTCCTTCTGAGGTACTTTGTGGCAATTGGCAACAACTGTGTCAGTTTCTATATTTCGATAGATCCATGCAGTACCCAACGTAATTATAACATGTGTTACTCTGGTGATTTGCTGGTGTGTTTTCTCCAAACCAGAATTTAATTCCTCAAGTAATTTTTCTTTGGACGGATTGCTTAAATCAGAATGCGCATCAAAACAATGCCAACGTTCGTTTAAAAAGAAAATATCTTCTTCTGAGTAGGTTTTCTTTTTAATAGCTTTTGAAATGAGTTTCTCAATAGTCAAAGGATGAAATAGAATTCCGAATGGGTTTTGCTGGGATTGGAATTTGAAATAGTCTAATTTGCCGCCAATGTTTTCCGCAAAACAGGAACCCAACAGTAGTAGTAGACTTTTATAGTCAATTTGGTTTTGGTTTGGTTTTAATGTGATTTTTGTTTGGAGCTGCATTTCAATAAAAACGGTTCTGCATAAAATACAAACTTAATCTTCATTTTAAGGTAAATGTAAAAACCATTGCTTTTTTTAAATTAACAATTTTCCAAAGTGAATGGAAAAAGAAATGTAGTATCTTATATTTTTGATTTAAGTCGGACAAGCTATGAAATATAGAATAAAGGGAGCCTTATCAATCTTAGCACTAATTTGGTGCCTTGTAGGATGCAGCGATAGTTTTTTGGATAATGAAACTGCTCCAGCACCTGATACTATAGAATTTCCTGCGTTGACAATTGAACAAATTGAAAACGACTTTTCCAAACTTTCAGTGCAAACAGGCGTAAATGACTTTTCACTAACTATTGCAAATAATCAGACATGGGATTTTAGATTGATTTCACCCGAAATATCAAACAATGAATTGGTACCTCTTTTTGTTAATCTTCATGGTGGGGCACTTACTCCGCGGGATGATGCCCACAAGAATACAGCTTGTTTGATTGAACCTGCCTTGGAAAACACAAAAGCGTACATTTTAAGTCCAAATTCTAAAGGCCTTTTGTGGTATGATCCGTCCAACGAATCACAGGTGGTCCACCTAGTGAATTTTGCCATAAAATATCTTAATGTTGATCCTGACAGAGTAGTTGTGGTTGGTTATAGTGATGGAGGTAATGGCAGCTGGTTTTTTTCCGATACACATCCCGAACTTTTTTCAGCGGGCATTCCAATGGCAACGGCCTACGGCTTGTCATATGAAAATGGAATTCTTCAAAAAACCGAGATTCCTTTATATGTCATACAAGGTGAACTGGATGCGCTTTTTCCTTTTACCAACACAGAATCAGCTGTAGAACTATCGACTGGTGCTGGTAGTGATATAACTTTGATAAAAGCTATTGGATTAACACACTCGGTTCCCTGTGAATATTTGCCCTATTTAGATGATGCCATTGAATGGCTGAAGAATTCAGTTTGGGAATAGAAAAGGCAAAAACGACCCGATGAATTTAGTTTAAATAATCCTTAGCCATTTCTAAAGCATCGTTAAGACCTGCTGGGTTCTTACCTCCAGCGGTGGCAAAGAAAGGCTGTCCACCACCACCACCTTGAATGTATTTTCCGAGCTCACGAACGATGGTTCCAGCATTTAAGTCTTTAGATGCGACTAGCTCTTTTGATATATAACAAGAAAGCAAAGCTTTTCCGTTTTGTTCCGTTCCGAAGAGTAAAAACAGATTGTCTTTGTTTTGCCCCATTTCGAAAGAAAGGTCTTTGATTCCTGCGGCATCTAAATCTACTTTTTTAGCTAAGAATTGAATTCCATTGAAGTCTTCCAATTCGTTAGCCAATTCCCCTTTGAGGTTCTTGGCTTTATCTTTTAAAAGTTGTTCGACTTCTTTCTTCAATTTAGCGTTTTCTTCTTGCAATGCAGAAACCGCTTTTAAGGGGTCTTGTGCATTATTCAAAACATCCTTTATTTCGTAAAGCATTCTATTATTCTCAAAATAGAAGTCTTTTACAGCATCTGAAGTAATCGCTTCAATTCTTCTGATTCCTGCAGCAACTGCACCTTCCGATTTAATCTTGAAATGCCAAATATCAGCAGTATTCTTCACATGAGTACCGCCGCAAAGTTCTATGGATTGCCCAAAGCGAACAGTTCTCACAGCATCTCCGTATTTCTCACCAAACAACGCCATTGCACCTTCATTTAATGCCTGCTCCATAGGCACATTTCTATTTTCCTCAAAAGGAAGTTGACCCTCAATTCTAGCATTCACAAAATTCTCTACAGCTCGAAGTTCATCAACAGTCAATTTGGAAAAATGAGAGAAATCGAATCGCAAATATTTCGAATGTACTGCCGAACCTTT
Organism: uncultured Flavobacteriaceae bacterium; assembly: GCA_947500435.1. Taxonomy (GTDB): domain Bacteria; phylum Bacteroidota; class Bacteroidia; order Flavobacteriales; family Flavobacteriaceae; genus Maribacter_C. The sequence goes on along the minus strand of CANMRV010000003.1, from coordinate 684,499 downwards.
TTGCTCCACATGAGTTCCTAAAACCTCGCGTAAGGCCTGATGCAACAAATGCGTAGCGGTATGATTTGCTTCCGTTCGTTGGCGTTGTTTTTTGTCAACTACCGCTTTGAATGTTCCGTCAGTTTTCTTGGGAAGGTTTTTCGAGAAATGAACGATTTCATTGTTCTCCTTTTTGGTGTCAACGATGTAAACCACATCTCCGTTAGGTGTTTCTAAATACCCCTTATCCCCTACTTGACCTCCACCTTCAGCATAAAATGGTGTCAAATTGAAAACCATTTGATACTGTTCTCCATCCTTCTTGGAAGTTATCTTTCGGTACTTTACCAGATTGACGTTTGCTTCTAAAAGGTCATAACCAACAAATTCCTGTTCTACATCATCAGTTAGAATCGTCCAATCTTCTTTTGATGTGGCGGACGCAGATTTCGAGCGATTCTTCTGCTCTTGCATGGCGGCTTCGAAACCTTTTTCATCCAAAGCATATCCCTTTTCGCCAAGAATTAATGCCGTTAAGTCAATCGGAAATCCGTAGGTATCATACAACTCGAAAGCTTTTCGACCATCGACTATTTTCCCTTTGGTATTTGAAATAATACTGTCTAGAAGCACTAGACCTTGCTCCAAGGTATTTAAAAAGGAATGCTCTTCCTCCTTAATGACATTCTCGATCAATTGTTTTTGTTGCTTCAGTTCTGGGAAAGCATCACCCATAACACCAGACAATACATTCACCAAACGATACATAAACGGTTGCTTGGTATCTAAAAACGTGAAGCCATAACGGATGGCTCTCCTTAGAATTCTTCGAATTACATAACCGGCACCTGTATTACTTGGCAACTGGCCATCAGCTATGGAAAAAGAAACCGCACGAATATGGTCAGCAATTACACGAATCGCTATATCTATTTCTTCTTTTTTTCCGTAGTCGGAATTCGTAATCGTTTCAATTTCGCGAATAATCGGTGTAAAAACGTCAGTATCATAATTGGACTCCACACCTTGCAATGCCATACAAAGGCGTTCGAAACCCATTCCCGTATCCACATGTTTTGCTGGTAGAGATTCCAATTTTCCATCTGCCTTACGGTTGTACTGCATGAAAACTAGATTCCAGATTTCCACTACGAGCGGATGGTCTTCATTCACCAAAGACGCACCGGAAACTTTTGCTTTTTCTTCCACAGAACGAATGTCAACGTGAATCTCAGAACATGGTCCGCATGGTCCTTGGTCACCCATTTCCCAGAAATTATCCTTCTTGTTGCCCATGATAATTCGGTCTTCGGGAACAATAGCTTTCCACAAATCAAAAGCTTCAGAATCCATCTCCAAATTATCGGCATCATCGCTGCCTTCAAAAACAGAAACATATAAACTGTCTTTATCTATTTTGCAAATCTCAGTTAGGAATTCCCAAGCCCAAGCGATGGCCTCTTTTTTGAAGTAATCACCAAAACTCCAGTTGCCCAACATTTCGAACATGGTATGGTGGTAGGTGTCTTTTCCGACTTCTTCCAAATCATTGTGCTTACCACTAACACGAAGGCATTTCTGAGTGTCCGCTACACGAGGATTCTGAATAGCGCTATTACCCAAGAAAAATTCCTTAAACGGAACCATACCTGCATTGGTGAACATCAGGGTTGGATCATCTTTGATTACCATTGGTGCAGATGGCACGATTTTGTGGCTTTTTTCCTTAAAAAAGTCTAGAAATTGATTCCTGAGTTCTTTGGAAGTCATATAAACTGGTAAGTTTTACAAATTTTAACTATTTATACAAAACAATTTTTATATTTGTTTGTTCTGTAAAATAGACACAAAAATAGGTAAAATACATTCATGTCTAAAGTAAAGTACTATTACGATCCTGATACACTCTCCTATCGAAAGATAGAGCCGAAGAAGTCAAGACGCTATCGTAATATTGGACTTTTCGTTTTGGGTTCTGCACTTTTCGGACTTTTCTGCTTGATTTTACTCTTGAATACCAGTTTGGTGAATACACCTCGTGAGCTTTCTTTAAACCGTGAGTTGAAGAATTACGAGCTTCAGTTTGAGTTGTTAGATAAAAAAATGCAACAAATTGAAGAGGTTTTGGCAAACATCGAAGATCGTGATAATAATATTTACCGTTTGTATTTTGAAGCAAACCCCATTCCCGAAGAACAGCGTCGTGCTGGTTTTGGTGGAATCAATCGTTATAAATCATTAGAGGGATTTAATAACTCTGAAATGGTTATTGCCACTACCAAACGTTTGGATATTATCAAAAAACAAATGGCGATACAATCCAAATCCTTAGAAGAAATTGCCTTATTGGCCAAAGAAAAAGAAAAGCTTTTAGCAGCAATACCTGCTATTCAGCCCATAAACAATGAGGAATTGACACGTATGGCTTCAGGTTATGGTTATCGTTCAGACCCATTCACCAAAGCACGTAAAATGCACCGTGGCATGGACTTTACGGCACCAAGAGGAACGCCTATTTACGCCTCTGGGGATGGAAAAATCACTCGTGCGGATAATAACTCTTCTGGTTATGGAAAGCACATTCGTATCGATCATGGGTATGGCTACATGAGTCTTTATGCACATTTGAGCAAGTACAATGTGAAGAGAGGTCAAAAGGTAAAACGTGGCGATCTTATCGGTTTTGTGGGAAGCACAGGTCGGTCAGAGGCTCCCCATTTACACTACGAAGTTTTTAAGGACAAAGAACGGATTAACCCTATCAATTTCTATTATGGAAGTTTATCCCTGAAGGAATTTGAAAATATGCTGAAATACGCGAACCAAGAAAATCAATCACTCGATTAATGCATATAGAGCTACCTGAAAAACGATATTATGGTATTGGCGAAGTCGCTAAAGCCTTCGGAGTGAACACCTCACTGATACGTTTTTGGGAAAAAGAGTTTGATGCACTTAAGCCTAAGAAAAATGCAAAAGGCAATCGAAAGTTTACTCCTGAAGATATTAAAAATCTACAGCTTATCTATCACCTAGTCAAAGAAAGAGGCTTTACATTAGAAGGAGCAAAAACACATCTGAAGGAAAATAAAAAGAAGACACTTGATAACTTTGAAATCATTGCAAAGTTAGAGCGCATCAAAGTGGAGCTTTCCAAAATCAAGGAACAACTATAGAATCGTTCGTGTAACATTCTACATGCATTTAACACTAACCATTTAAACACTACACTTATGAAAAAAGGATTAATTATATTAATTGTTCTTGGTGTTCTCGCCTTTTTACTAGGAAGTTGGTATGTAAGTACCAACAATGAACTTGTAGACATGAAAGGGCAAGCAACAAAACAATGGGCCAATGTTGAAAGTTCGTATCAACGAAGAAGTGATTTAATAGGAAATCTAGTAAAAACTGTGCAAGGAGCTGCTGACTTTGAGAGGGGTACTCTAACAGATGTTATTGAAGCTAGAGCAAAAGCAACTTCCACCCAAATAGATGCCAATAATCTTACGCCTGAAAAACTAGCAGCTTTTCAACAGGCTCAGAGTGGGCTAAGCGGGGCATTGGGGAAATTGATGGTTGTAGTAGAACGCTATCCAGAGCTTAAGGCAAATCAGAACTTTTTAGAACTTCAGGCTCAATTAGAAGGCACAGAAAACAGAATTAATGTTGAACGAAATAGATTTAATGAAACTGCCGGTGAGTACAATATTGCCATAGACAAAATTCCCACCAATATCATAGCGGCAATAGCTAATTTTGACCCGTTAGCACTTTTCAGTTCCAACCCTGGCGCAGAAAATGCACCAGATGTAGATTTTGATTTTGAATAATCCATCTGCATGTCTCGTGTAGAAAAGCTTTTATCAAATAATGAAGAACAAGAAATTGTTCAGGCTATTCTTGAGGCCGAAAAAAACACCTCTGGAGAAATTCGTGTGCACATTGAATCGCATACGCGTCTAGAGCATTTTAATCGCGCCAGAGAGGTATTCCATTTACTTAAGATGGACAACACCAAAGATGAAAATGGAGTGCTGATTTATGTCGCCGTTAATGATCGCAAATTTGTCATTTATGGGGATAAAGGAATAGATAAAGTTATTCCTGATAACTTTTGGGATACTACACGGGATACCATTCAAGCGCATTTTAAAAACGGAAACTTTAAACAAGGAATCATTGAGGGTGTGCTAAGCACCGGAAAACAATTGGAAAAACATTTTCCATGGAATCATGGTGACACAAACGAATTGAGCGATGAAGTTTCTAAAGGGTAGCCTTATCGTTTTTCTATTACTGTACGGCGGATTTTCGTTCGCACAGTTTCAGATTCCCGAAAAACCAGACCTACAAACCAGTGTATACGACTACATTGATTTGCTGCCAGCTGGTCAAGAAAAAGCTTTGGAACAAAAGCTTATTCGTTATTCAGATAGTACTTCTACTCAAATTGTAGTTGCCGTAATCAGTTCTACGGAGGGAGAAAACATTAATTATCTCGGAGCTCAATGGGGGCAAAAGTGGGGCATTGGTCAAGCCGACAAGGATAATGGTATTTTAATTCTTCTAGCACGAGACGATCGCAGAATTGCCATTAATACGGGTTATGGTGTTGAGGGTTCATTGACCGATGCAATGTCTCGCAGAATTATTGAAAATATCATCGTTCCACAATTCAAGCAAAATGATTATTATGGTGGACTCGATAAAGGTGCCGATGTCATTTTTCAAGTATTGAACGGTGAATTTAAAGAGGAGCGGACTTTTGAAAATTCTGAAGGTTTTCCTTTAGGTAGCTTTTTACCTTTTATCATCTTTTTCGTCATTCTAATTATCTTATCAAGTCGCAATCGAAGAGGTGGAGGCCGTAATGGAGGAAAGCGCTCAACGGGACTAGATCTTTGGGATATCATCATTCTTAGCAACATGGGGCGCAGTAGTGGTTCTGGTGGCGGATTTGGCAGTGGCGGCGGATTCGGCGGAGGCTCTGGAGGTTTTGGTGGTGGATTCGGCGGCGGTGGCTTTGGAGGCGGAGGCGCTTCTGGGGGGTGGTGATTTTAGTTGGCTGTTGGTAAAAATTATTTCTTCTTAACTAACAAACTTATTTCTTCCGCATAAAAATAGAAATAGGCACTCCCGTAAAATCAAACTCTTCTCGAAGCTTATTTTCTAAATAGCGTTTATAGGGTTCACGAACATATTGCGGCAGGTTACAGTAGAATGCAAATTGCGGATAGTGTGAAGGTATCTGCATACAGAATTTTATTTTTACAAACTTTCCTTTATATGCAGGTGGTGGATAGTGTTCAATGATGGGTAGCATTTTATCATTGAATTTACTTGTTGGTATTTTTCTACTTCTATTCTCGTATACCTGAACTGCGGTTTCAATTGCTTTGAAAATACGTTGCTTCGTCAATACCGAGATGAAAAGAATAGGCACATCAACGAAGGGTTCAATAACCTCCCTGATTTTTTTCTCGAATTGCTTCATGGTATTGGTTTCTTTGTCTTCAACCAAATCCCATTTGTTCACTAGAATTACAATACCCTTATTGTTGCGTTGGGCCAGCCAAAAAATATTGGCCACTTGTCCGTCAAATCCTCTTGTTGCATCTAACAACAGTAAACATACATCAGCGTGTTCTATCGCACGCACAGAGCGCATGACGGAGTAAAATTCTAAATCTTCCTTAACTTTTGCTTTTCTTCGGATTCCAGCGGTATCAACCAAATTAAATTCAAATCCGAAACGGTTGTACTTTGTGTCGATACTATCTCGCGTAGTTCCAGCAATATCGGTCACGATGTATCTATCTTCCCCTATCAGTGCATTTATAAAAGATGATTTTCCGGCATTCGGTCTTCCCACCACAGCAAATCTTGGTAATTCGCTTTCTTCAGATTCTTTTTCAGGAAGTACTTCAATCAAAGCATCTAAGAGTTCACCTGTACCACTTCCGTTTATACTCGACAGTGTGTAATAATCGCCTAATCCTAAAGAATAAAATTCCACCGCATCTTCAGCACGTTTTGCATTATCCACTTTGTTGACCCCAAGAAAAACAGGTTTGTTTACACGACGCAGCAGTTTTGCCACGTCTTCATCCATTCCCGTTACTCCGTCCTCGACATTTACCATAAAAATGATGGCATCAGCCTCCTCTATTGCTAGCTCTACTTGTTTGTCAATTTCTTGTTCGAAGATATCGTCACTGCCAAGTACATATCCGCCTGTATCAATTAGGGAAAATTCGGTTCCATTCCAATCACTCTTTCCATAGTGGCGATCACGTGTAACCCCACTAACAGCATCAACTATGGCTTCCCGACGTTGAATCAGTCTATTAAAAAAAGTCGATTTCCCTACATTGGGTCTTCCCACAATGGCTACGATAGCACTCATACTTCTGAATTTTCCTGCAAAAGTACTATAAACAAAAGAATATCAGGCTGTTGATAGGTAAATATCATACAGGTATTTTAATGGAGCCCAAATACTTCATGTATTTAAAAATAACACACAAGTATTATTCGCCTTGTGTCACCACCACTTAGAGCAATGTTGCTTTGAAAAATCTATCCTAATACATAAGGGTATGCAGATAGTCTATATCTTTTTTGTCAAAAGAGAATTTATGGAAGAAGAGCTTTTTTTGCCCGACAAATAAGGTTCGCTAGCAATTCGTTTTTTGATAACTTTTGCAGGTGCACCATATACTAGCACATGGTCCGCGATATTTCCAACGACCAAAGATCCAGCACCAATTACCGAATGGTTACCAATAGTAATATTTTCTATGATATTAGCGCCAAGACAAATAGCAGATCCTTTACCTAAAATAAAATTAGCTCCCACACAAACATTAGGAGCCAAACTTGAGAAACTACTCATAAAACCATCATGGTCTAGCGAAGAGTTGGTATTCAAAATACAGTGATTACCTATAATTGCGTTTGCATTAATCGTCACACCTGGCATAACAACCGAACCCATGCCTATCTGAACGTCTTTGCCAACTTCAGCATTTGGGTGAACTGCGCTAATATAATTAAACTTTGGAGCTATTTTCAGAACTCTATCAACAACCAAATTTCGTGTCCAATTGTCTCCGATTGCGATAATACCGCCTAGAAGTTGATATTCTTCAATAAGATAAGGGAGATCATATTCACTACCCAAGACCGAGTATCCATTTACTTGGGTTCCTTTTTCTTCAAAGGAATCAACAAAGCCTACAACTTTGTACTTAGCCTCTTTTTCAATGCAGTCGAGGACTACACTACCGTGGCCAGAGGCACCAAAAATAACTACATTCTGCATTTTATCGGGGCATTTATGCATTTCATCGATAAATCAAAGATAGAAAAAGCAATCAGTTATTCAATTAAAACACTCTTTTTTTCGTTGAAACGTTTTTTTTACTAAGTCGGTCTGATTTAAAACTTACGCAACGAATGTGTATTATTTCAAAATTTGATTATTTATTGTCCATACAGAGAAGTAATTTCGATGTACTATATTATTTACGAGAAAACATAGCTATTTGGACTAGTAAGCACTGCTATTTCTGATTATATCCAAAGCGCTTCAATTGTCTCGCGTCACTTCGCCAGTTTTTATTCACTTTAACATAAAGTTCCAAGTGCACCTGTTTTCCGAAAAACTTTTCAAGGTCCTTTCTGGACTCCACTCCTACACGTTTTAACGCACTTCCTTTATGGCCAATAATAATTCCTTTTTGAGAATCGCGTTCTACCATGATTACAGAACGCATTCGAATGATATCATCGTCCTCAAAAAACTCCTCGGTATCTATTTCTACGGAATATGGGATTTCTTTCTTATAATGAATCAGAATTTTCTCTCGGATAGTTTCATTTACAAAAAACCGCTCAGGCTTATCGGTCAATTGATCCTTTGGATAGTACGGAGGTGCTGCAGGAAGTAATTCAACAATACGCTCAAAAACCCCTTTCACATTAAAATTCGACAAGGCAGAAATTGGATGCAACTCTACTTCAGGAAGCATTTCTTGCCAGTACTGCGCCTGTTCTTCCAATAATTCTTGTGTTGCAGTATCAACCTTATTTAGTAAAAGCAAAACAGGAATCTTACTGTTTTTAATCTTCTCAAAAAAGGCTTCATCTTTTAAAGCCTTCTCTCCTATTTCAACCATGTACAATAACACATCAGCATCCTCAAAAGCCGATTTTACGAAATTCATCATAGAAGACTGCAATTCGTAAGCCGGTTTTATAATTCCTGGTGTATCCGATAAAATTACTTGAAAATCATCCCCATTAACAATACCTAAAATACGATGTCTTGTGGTTTGGGCTTTTGATGTAATTATGGATAATTTCTCCCCTACGAAAGCATTCATCAAAGTAGACTTACCCACGTTGGGGTTTCCGATGATATTTACGAATCCTGCTTTATGCTCTGCCATCCTTCAGTTGTTTAAAATACTCCCTCGCTTTTTCATTCACTCTAGGAGCCAGCAAAAGTACGGCAATCATATTCGGAATAACCATCAAAGCATAGGATAAATCAATCAAATTCTTGACCAAATCAAGCGACGCCACAGCAGCAAAAATTATCATGGCTACAAAATAGACGTTATACAATTTTCCAATTTTTGCATTGGTTAAAAAGGACAAACTTTTTACTCCATAATAGGAATAAGTGAAAAGTGTAGACAAGGCAAAGGCGGTAACGATAATCATTAACAAATCGTCACCAAACCCAAAAAGTGTGGTTTCAAAGGCTGATAAAGTCATTACAATTCCACTGGAGTCTTCTAAATAAGCACCGCTCAAGATAATGACCACTGCAGTCATGGTACATACCAATATTGTGTCAATGAACGGTCCCAAACTTGCTACCAAACCTTCCTTAATGGGGTTATCAGTCTTCGACTGCCCATGATACATGGGCGCACTTCCTAAACCTGCTTCATTGGAGAACATTGCACGCCGCACTCCGATAATGACCAAGCCCCAGAAACCTCCCGTTACAATGGTATCAAAATTCCATGCTTCGGTAATAATCATCTTCAAGGAAGGTATTACCTGTGAGGCATTCAATACCATGACAACGATTACCGCAATCAAATAAATCAAAACCATAAAAGGGACAATCGCAGAAGCCACCTTAGCTATTTTATTCAAGCCTCCAAAAATCACAAATGAAGTTATTATTGCCAGAACAACACCAACGCTCAATTTCCAATTTAACTCGCTCATCTCGAAAAGTGTACTCGATGGCTCAATGACGCTCATAAAGGTTTCGGTAAATTGATTAGCCGTAAATACGCCAAGAAAGCCAAACAGCCCACACACTGCAAAGAACACAGCCAATGGCCGCCACTTTTCACCCAAGCCTTTAGTGATATAGTACATGGGACCACCTTGAACTTTTCCTTCAGAATCAACCCCACGATACATTATCGAAAGACTGCACGAATAAAATTTTATACACATACCGATTAAGGCGGTCATCCAAATCCAGAAAACAACTCCGGGGCCTCCATCGTGTATGGCAATGGCAACACCAGAAATATTACCCAGACCCACTGTGGCCGCAACCGCTGCAGAAAGAGCTTGAAAAGAACTTACATCTCCTTTCGCATTTTTATCGTCATACTTGCCCGCAGTAATGGCAATGGCATGACCAAAAAAACGATAGGGTAAAAACTTGGAGTAAAAAACTAAAAATAGACCGCCAACTATTAGCAACAAAAACATGGGCCATTCGGTAAACGGAATGGCTCTTGATAGAAAATCATTGATTGCGTCCATAGAAAATGTTAAAGTCCGAAGGTATGGATTTTAAGTTTTTATTGGCTTTCAACAAAGAAAAATATTCCTGCAACAAGTCTTGATAAAACAAAGAAACCGTTGTATATTTGTCGCCCGTTACAAATAGTAGCGAGCCTTTATCTCGTCAGCGTAATGACCTGAAGTTGCAAAACAAGTGAGATAAAAACCCATATCGCGGGGTAGAGCAGTAGGTAGCTCGTCGGGCTCATAACCCGAAGGTCGCTGGTTCGAGTCCAGTCCCCGCTACTAGTAAACAAAGGGCTTCCGGTTTTCGGAAGCCTTTTTTTATGCTCTGGGTACAACATAGGTACAACATTTCGTTTTTCTTAAACTTTAACATTTTAATTCGCCTTAATTAGTGCTATTTAGGTTTTTGGCCATATAATCCTGCCAAGTCACCAAAACATATTTTTCTTTGCCGCTTTCGTTCTTCGTTAAGAAACCATATTCGTAAACGAATAAATAAACCTCACCTTTTTTGTTCTTCCAGTAATGGGTGAAAAATTTGGGATCAAAGCCTTCCTCAATCAGTTTAGATTTTCGAAGGGTTGTGAAACCAGATTTATTATGTTTTTTTAATATTTTCCTATTGGTTCTAAGTTGCCTTTCTACCATAAAATAGAAGGCTTCAGTTTCTTGCCGTTTTTCATATTGGTCAATTGATTTGCATTTTGTGGAACAAAATATTTTATCTGTGCGACCTTTTACCAGAGAACTGCAAATTGGACATTTTTTGGTGCTCATAAAATTACTAGTATATTATACTTATAATATACTACTTAATTCATAAAACCTAGTTAGAATTGTATTATGAATTCCATGAAATCAATTACGCTTTATCATTTGATGATCAAAAATCAAAAAATGATTGGCATAAAATTTTCTCCCGATCGGCTTATACAAAGTTTGATAAAGGGGCTTCCTAACCCCAAATGGAGCCAACAATATAATATGGCATATATTGAAAATACCAAGACGAATCTTGGTATTATATTCAATACATTTAAAGGTGTCGTATGGATAAACTATAACCGATTTTTAACAAATAGGCCAATTAATTCCTCGAACGAAAACTTTGATGTGGAGTGGTTCAGAAGACGAAAACCAATTTCGGGTTATCGAACTTGCCCCGAAGCTTATCTGTTAAAGCTTGAACTCAAGCGATATGCCAATAGTACCATTAAGACCTATGTCACTTTTTTTGAGCTTTTCATAAATCATTATAATGATAAAGAGTTGAATGAACTAGATGAGGGTGATATTCGAGCCTTTCTTCAAAGTCTTATACAACAAAATCGTTCAAATTCATATGTAAACCAAGCCATCAACGCCATCAAATTCTATTATGAGGCAGTTTTAGGAATGCCCAATCGTTTCTATGAGATTGAAAGACCAAGAAAGGAATCTAAACTACCCAAGGTAATTTCAAAAAATGAGGTGCTTTCGATAATTGAGCACACCAATAATATCAAACATCGATGTGTAGTGGAATTGTTATATGGTTCAGGTTTACGCCGTAGTGAGTTATTGAATTTAAGGCTTACCGATGTTGACAGTCAGCGTATGCTAATTCGTGTCGAAGGTTCAAAAGGGAATAAAGACCGGCAAACACTATTGTCGAAAACGGCGCTTAATGACCTCAGAGCTTATTTTAAGGAATATCACCCTAAAACTTATCTTTTCGAAGGTAGAAGTGAAAAAAAAATATAGCGCTCAAAGCGTTTTAAAAATCGTTACTGAAGCTGCGGAAAAAGCAAAAATCCCTTTGCGTGTTACACCCCATATGCTAAGGCACAGCTTTGCAACGCACTTACTAGAGTCAGGTACCGATTTAAGGCAAATCCAAGTGCTTTTAGGTCACAGTTCTACCAAAACAACAGAAATTTATACCCACGTGGCGATTAATACTTTTGAAACGATTAAAAATCCATTAGATTAGTGTGCCTATAAAAAGAATAAACACACTAGTGTGTTTATTGTATTGTTGTAATGCATTTAAAAATTAACATATATATTGTTTTAACCACTTTGATTATGAGCCATACTTATGGACAAGATTTGAACGGAAAATGGTTATTAAAACAGATGGGCGTGGGAAAAATGAAAAAAACTCCAGTTCAACATTTACTGAATATAGAAAACGAAAATGCAATCTTATATATGGATTTGGTTCCATCCGTGAATCAACTAGAATTAAAATTCCAAAACAATTCTTTGTTCTTACCTAATGATAAAAAGTACGCTGACTATAAAATTCATGATAAAAATAATTTATCGCTTTTGGTTGAGGGAAACGTTAACGATAAAAAAGGAATCATTGAAATGGACTTTATAAGGCTTTTCCCAACGATAACAGATTTGACAATTGAAGAAATTGAAACCTTCACATATGAGGGTCAAAAAAATGAAAAAACAAAGTCAAAGTTTGAGTTCAATAAAGAAATGATGGACTTAGAAACGGTAAAACAACTTGGACATGAAGAAGGTCAAAAAATGAAAATTGAGAAAATGGACTCTACGCTCTTCCTTGCTATCTATGTTTTTGGTAAAAAAAGCGCACTCTTACCGATTAAAGAGGTAACCACTGATTTTATCAAATTATATGGTATACCGAATGATGCAGGAGAAATAGTTGCAACTCGTTCGGAATAAAACGCATTACAACAAAACCTATAAACAATACAGGCTTCGGGCTTAATCACAGGGTTTGTGTATTTTTATGAAGTCCGCAAAATCTTTGGGATTTTGCTTTTTAGCGGGACAAAGAAAAAAACAAAACAAAAAGATTTTGCTATGTGCATGGCGGAAAGCAAACGCCAGTTTGCTCCCGTACTGTTCATAGCTAAACCGTTGGCAACAATATTCTAAAAACTGCAACATTCGAGCAAAAATCTCGTCTTTAAGGAAACCGAAAACTTTTGAGAATGAAAAACCTTATTTACGGAGTTACAATTCTAATCCTTTTTACAAGTTGCAAACAAGAAATCGAAGGACCTAAAGAAAAAGTTTCGCAAACAAGAGTTTATTCGCAATTGCCCGATTCAACTGAATTCATTGGTAAACACAAAGCAAAAACAATGATGCTGGGGGTTTTTCACTTTTCAAACCCACAAAGAGATAGTTATAAACCAAAATTTGAGGTAGACGTGTTATCTGAAAAGCGTCAACTTGAAATTGACCAACTCCTTTCTAAAATCGCAGAATACAACCCAACTAAGATATTAATCGAGGCAAACAGAATACGAAGTGATAGTTTGTTAAATTCCCATTATAGCAATTACATAAAAGGAAACTTTTCTATCCAAGAAGAAAAAAATGAAATATTCCAACTCGGTTTTAAGTTAGCTGAAAAACTCGGACACGAAAGAATTTATTCGACGGACGCAAGAGCGGACTGGTTCGGAGTTGAATTGGACTGGGACAATTATGACGAAGATGCATACCTTAAGTCGAAGGGACAATTAGTTAAATCAACAAGGTACAATCCAGAAAAAAGAGCCGAAATACTCGATTCATTGAAAACAACAATGACTTTGACCGATTTCTTGATAATTGAGAACAATCCAAAAAACCTTCTTCAAAACCATCAACAGTATTTAACAAATGTTGTTTTAGAAGGTGCTGGCGACAACTATCTTGGAGCCGATACTGCAGGCAAATGGTATAGGAGAAATTTACGGATTTTCGCAAATGTTTACGATATAACTGACTTTAACAAACAAGAGCGAATTTTAATGATTTATGGTCATGGACATGTTTGGACTTTGAGACAATTTTTTATGGACTCGCCTGACTATGATTATATTGAGGTCAATGACTATCTACGCGAATAAATACTGTTGCCAACAATACCTATAGCAAATAGGGCATAAAGTGCTATATTTAAAGGCTTGGGTTTATTTACTAAGTCCGCCAAATCTTTTGGATTTGGCAATTAAAAAAGAAAAAGTAATTACAAAACAAAAAGCTCTGGCTAGCAGACCAGACGGAAACGAAAAGTTTCCTTGCCTGCCCTACTTGCCATAGCCGCACCGTTAGCAACCATTACCAACAAATGATTTATAGAATAACATTAATTCTTCTTTTTATCCTTTTATCATCCTGTGATACGACTAAATATTTGATGATTGACAATCAACAATACGAAGTTGTTACTGGACCAGGGCTTATATTTATTAATGAAAATCTATATGCCGACGAAACAGAAGCGACCAATGTAATGTATCTAGAATTTATAGATTGGACTGAAGGAATATTTGGAAAAAACTCTATTGAATTTGAACAAATACAGTTAGATAAATCGATTTGGGATAACACCGAATTTTCGGGTAAATTAAATGAACAATATTTTACCCAGCCACATTTTGCTGAGTATCCTGTTGTTGGAATTTCTCTTAAACAGGCAGAATTATATAGTAAATGGAGAACTGATAGGGTTGCTGAAATATTACTAATTAGAAAGGGTCTGATTAAACCCGAATTCACTTATTCTAAGGACAATTATTTTACAATAGAAAAATATACAAACGGTAATTACGACTGGATAATATCCAAAGAAAATATATTAGTTCCTCAATACATTCTACCTAACAAAAATGAATGGGAATTAATCGCTGGAAAGGGCTCAAATCTTCCTAATGGAATTGATTCTAATTTGAGAGAAAATAAAAAAACATTAAAGAAGTACAATTACTTATATAATACCGCAGAATTCCATTCAAATACCAAAACGAAAATTAAGAAAAGTAGATGTGGAATTGCAACATGCGAAGCAATGGCTTTGGGAGCGAACATCTATGGTTTGTATGGGATTCTAGGAAATGTTTCTGAACTGACCTCTAACAATGGAATTTCTAAAGGAGGGAATTGGAAAACTAGGTTAGCCAATAACCAAATTGAAAAGGATTTGCCATTTGACTCAGTAAATGCTTGGACAGGGTTTAGAAATATTGCTCGACTACAATTATTGAAGGTAAAATAACGGTTGCTAACAAAACCTAAACGTAATGCGGACTTTAGGGCAAAACCGAAAGGTCTGTGTATATTTATAATGTCGCTAAATCTTATGGATTTAGCTTTGGACAAGAAAAAATAAAACTAAACAATAAGCTTTAGCTTCGTGCGCAGACGGAAACGAAAAGTTTCCTTACAACCGCACTACGCTTAGCTCAACCGTTGGCAAACATTTAGTCCAAATCTGTAACATACTTAAAAATAATTTGTCTCTAATTTATATAAACCAAAGATATGAGGCATTTTTCATTATTATTATTTATCCTTTTATTGTCCTGTGCTTCAAAAAATGAGCATCAAAGAATTAAAAAAGCATCCGAATACTTTCCAAAAGAAAAAGCCCAAATATTAGTTGTAGGAACTTTTCATTTTAATTATCCTGGATTAGATGTTGCAAAAACAACACCTGAAAACCAAATAGATGTATTAAAGGAGCCCAAAAAATCAGAGGTCAATAAACTCATAGATTATATTAAAAAATTTAAGCCAAACAAAATAGCAATTGAAGCTACAGATAAATGGGAAGCTACAGATAAATTTAAGAAATATCGAAACGGAGAATATAGAGACCAAAGAGATGAGCGTTTTCAAATTGGAATGCGTATTGCAAACGAAATAAAGTTAGACACTCTATATGCTATTGACGCAAACTCTATGAGCGACGATATAGAAAAATTAGATTCTATCTATACTGAAAAACTGTATAAAGATTTCGATTTTCAAAATAATGATCCATACAGACAAATGACACTTAAATGGTATGAGGGAGAAAGTGAAATTATCCCTAAAATAGACTTACTTGACTATTTCAAACATTTAAACTCAAGAGAATCCCATTTATATGGATATGGAGCATATCTGGTTGGGGATTTTAAATTGGATAATGATAGAGGGGCTGATATTCTATCGTTTTGGTGGTATAATAGAAATGTGAGAATATTTAGAAAATTGCAAAGAATAACTAAAGATAAAGAAGATAGAATTCTTGTAATAATCGGAAATGGACACGCGGCGGTCTTAAGGCATTTAATAGAAAGTTCTCCTGAATATGATTTTGTCGAATTTAATAGCTTATAAAACGATTTGCCAACAAAGCCTATAATTAATACGGACTTCGGGCTTTAAGCCAAGGTATGTGTATATTTATGAAGTCGCAAAATCTTTGGCCCCGACGCTTCGGGGTTGCTTTCGAACAAAAAAAGAAAAAACAAAACCAAAAGCTTTTGCTTAGCGCGTAGCTGGAAATCCGTCGGATTTCTGCGCCGCACTAATTATAGCCCAGCCGTTGGCAACAAGCTGAAAAATGAAAACAAAAGCAATAATACTGACTATTGGAATTCTATCATTTTTGTTTGGTTGCAAAGAAGAGAATAGATATAAAGACAAACACGGAAATGAAATCATTGAAAAGGGAGATGAAACATATATAATCCCAGCCGAGTATGAAAAAACAGGAGCAACATATAAAATCTTTTTACGGAATGAAACTGACAAATCCGTGAGTATTAAAGATAAGTTTACCTTGAAACCGGATGAAGAGAAAATATTCGAATTCGTAGATACAGATTTTATGTTATTTGATATTGGACCTAAAATTTATTTCGGAGATACTGGACTTGAAGTTGAAGACAAAAAAGGTGAATTAGCTGGAATTGGCGGTGAATATTGGGAAAAGTATGATGTACCTGATGATGTGGAATATGGGTTTGTTATCGTGAAACCTGGTGAAGGTGATACTGAGGTCGAGTAAAAAGCCAGTTGCCAACAAAACCTAAACGTAATGCGGGCTAAGGTCTTTATTCGCGGCGTTTGCGTATTTTTATTGGGTCGCAAAATCTTTGGGATTTTGCTTTGGACAGGAAAAAATAAATCAAAACAAAAAGATTTTGCTGCGCGCCGTGACGCAACGGGAATTGCATTCCCGCTCCCCCACTACGCTTAGCTCAACCGTTGTAATGCATTTCATAGAACCTTAACTAAATCTGCAAAGGAATTTCAAAATGAACATTTGGACAATACTTTTAGTTTTGATGGTTGGAGGGTTTGTTTTCTTTCGTGCCCTAGATTATTTTATCAAATACAAGAATAAAAAAGCCGGAAAAGATTATTGCGAACAGAATGGGTTGGAATTTTTAAAAGTAAGGCACTATGAACTACATACTAGATTATATTTCGAAAAAGACGGAATAAAAGGTTGGGCAAATTATGAAACCGACAGGGACTATAATATTAACTGGAAAAAAGAGTCCCCAATAGAAAGTTTAATGCAAAAGAAAAGTGGAAAATAAAAACGCATTACAACAAAGCCTAAAATTCATTGCTTGCGGATTTCCTAAACGGAAATCACGCGCAAAAAGCTATCTTTAGGTTCGGCTGGATTGTCCTTCGGACGAATCACAGCAACGAACCTTAGCCCAACCGTTGCCAGTAATTTAAGAAACATTGAGAAAACTAATAATATTCGGAATAATTTTAACCTTAATATCCTGTAATTTCTCGGACAAAAAAGCAGAATCTAACAACGAAAATGAAATGTTTGGATTATTTAAATCAAAAAAAGAACCTAATCGAAAAGAAAAAACTGAGAAGTTCTTAAAAAGTAAAGGAGTAAAAATAAATTACAATCTTCCGCATATAGAGTCTGAGGAAGAAACGACATTGAGAACACCAAAAGAAATAGCTCAAAGAGTTACTGTTTTGGCTACAACAAATATGGTTGCATTTAATGGAATGTCAGGAGAAGAAGCAACCGAATATTTAAAAAAATATAACCTTTGGGATTATGTTACGCCAGATGAAAAGGATTTTTTAGCTAATCCAACTGACGAGAAAAAAAATCAAGAAACTTGGAAATGTGAAGGTATTTGGGTTTTAATGTGGTCACTAAAAATAATTGATGATTTAGGATTTCCAAGTGAATTATGTGATTTGAATAATATTCCTTCGGACAAATATCCTATCGGACAAGATAAAGACCCTAATGATTTTATTAACGGAATTACGGAATCTAGAACAAAATCAGAAATACTTGATGTAAACGATTTATATTACCGAATAGATTGGGCTTGTGTTGACGCTAGAGTTAATGGACACGAATTAAATGGGTTGAATGCTGGAGTAGTTTATGAAAGGCATTATGCTCTAAATTGGTTAGTTAACTATATGGAACAGGAATGGGACGATGTGTCAACGGATACATAAAAACTACTGGCAACAATGTATATAAAAAATAGCGCAAGTCATTGCGAACACTAAGGTTTGGGCATTTTTAGAAAGTCGCCAAATTTTTAAATTTGACGACTTTCAATAAAAAATATAAATAGTAAAATTTAAAAATTCGGCTTGTGTTTATCCGAAAAGTAATCGCTCATTTTCAGCGCTACTTTTCATATACGTAGCCGTTAGCGGCAAGCTAAAAACACTTGATATTAATTGGCACATCAAAAATGGATTAGGCTATAATATGTTAAAAAAAGAACATAAAGCGAGAATAAATAAAGTAATCGATTTTATTGAAAAAAATATAGAGAGTTCGTTTTCACTAGATGAACTGGCAAGTATCTCAAATTTCTCAAAATTTCATTTTAGTAGAATATTCCAAGAATTTACTGGAGAAACATCTTTTCAACTAATTCTGCGATTACGATTGGAAAAAGCAGCTTCATTATTAGTCAATAGCAATGAATCCATATCTGAAATCACCTATAAATGTGGCTTTAAAAGTTTATCCGTTTTCTCAAAAAACTTCAAAAAACATTTTAACGAATCCGCAAGTTCCTATAGAAAAAAACATAAGAATAGCAATTTGAATAAAGTAGATAGCACTTCTAATAAAAACATTGAACAGCCTTCCATCTACATTTGTAATGAAACAAAAACAATAAAATGGAAAGTAAATATGAAAAATAATATAAGTGTTGATATCAAGGAGCTTCCGAACATTCCGGTAATCTATATTAGACATACAGGACCATATCAGGGAGATGCAGAATTGTTCGAGAGACTATTTAGTAAATTGTTCGCTTGGGCTGGCCCGCGAGGAATTTTGGACAATGATGATTTTCAAACAGCCATCGTTTATCACGATGATGTAAATGTTGCAGACAAAAGCAAACTGAGGACAAGTGTATGTTTGACAGCATATGAAAATACTAAAGTAGACGGAGAAGTTGGAAAAATGACGCTTGAAAAAGGTAAATACGTAGTTGCAAGATTTGTTTTGAAAGCAGATGAATTCCAAGGTGCTTGGGACTGGCTTATGGAACAATGGTTTCCTTCAAGTGGATATCAACCCAAGGATAAGCCCTGTTTTGAATTATATCCTGAAGAACCAGAGGATGGAATTTTCAAAGTTGATATTTGTATCCCTGTAAGAAAATCATAATAAAACAAAACACGAGAAAAGCCAGCCGCTAACAATGGCTATAGCAAATAGGGCATAAAGTGCTATATTTAAGGGCTTGGGCGCATTTGCAAAGTCCGCCAAATCTTTTGGATTTGGCAATTAAAAAAGAAAAAATAATTACAAAACAAAAAGCTCTGGCTAGCTGACCAGACGGAAACGAAAAGTTTCCTTGCCTCCGCACTACGCATAGCTCAACCATTGGGTGCAATTTACTAAATTTGCCTTTTTTACCAATTTTTGGTATATTTGAGTAAAATCATACTGAAATGAGTAAAAACACTTCAATATCACTCGGAAATTATTTCGACCAATTTATCCATAATCGAATTTCAGAAGGAAGATTTAAGAACGTTAGCGAAGTAGTTCGTGCGGGACTAAGGTTATTGGAAGAAGAAGAAAACAAAGTCTTAGCACTACGTAGTGCTATTCAAGAAGGAATAGACAGCGGAATTGCCCATGATTTTGACCCAAAAAAGCATTTGGAATCTCTAAAAGCTAACAAGCGTTCGAATGGCTAAATACAATTTGACCAAAAAGGCAGTTGAAGATTTAGCCGATATATGGAATTATACTTTTGAAGAGTGGTCGGAAAAACAAGCGGATACTTATTATGATATGTTAATATCAAATTGTAAAAGAATCGCAGAAAATCCGAATTTGGGAAAAAACTATAACGGGATTACGGAAAACCTGTTCGGATTAAGGACTAACAGACATATCATATTTTATAGGCAAATTGCGAAAAATGAGATTGAAGTAACCAGAATATTGCACGAACGAATGGACTTGGAGAATAGAATACTGGAATAAAAACTACACCCAACACAACCTATAAACAATACGGGTTTCGGGCTTAATTTAAAGGTTTGTGTATTTTTATGAAGTCCGCAAAATCTTTGGGATTTTGCTTTAAACAAGGAAAAGAAAAAACAAAACAAAAAGATTTTGCTATGTGCGTGGCGGAAAGCAAACGCTAGTTTGCCCCCGTACTGTTCATAGCTCAAGCGTTGTGCACAAGCTGAAAAAATGGACGAATTAGTTGTAAAGAACCTAAATAGACATATAAGACTCAATTCTGCGGAATTTGAGCTGTTTCGTAATTCATTGAAATTCAAAAAAATACGAAAGAAAACATTTTTGATTAAAAGTGGGGAGATTGCTAAAAGCACCTATTTTATCAATAGTGGTCTGCTAAGATTATATCAAATTCAAGAAGACGGAACCGAGAAAACAGCTTTGTTTGCACAAGAAGAATGGTGGGTCTCAGACCTTTATAGTTTTTATAGTCAAAAACCGGCAGTTCATTTTTTACAGGCCCTTGAGCCCTCAGAGGTATGGTCTCTTTCTAAAGTTCAACTTGAAAAGTTATATTTAAAAATTCCAAAACTAGAACGTTTCTTTCGAATTCTTCAACAGAATGCGTTTATCTCACAAAATGAAAGGATAATGGACATGATGACAAAATCTTCGACCCGAAGATATTTGGACTTCATAAACAAATTTCCTGATGCAGAAATGCGAATTTCACAAAAGCATATCGCATCGTTCTTGGGTATTACCCCTGAATTTTTATCGACTATGAAAAAAAATAAAATCCTTAATCTACCTTAATTTTTTCCATGGAATGAATGGGTTTCTTTGTCAAAAAAAACATATGGTCAAAAAAATCTCAATTCTATTAAGCGTCGCCTTTACAATAAGTTGTAATCATGGCAAATACGAACAAAATAAAAAGGAAGAAATTATGGGTTATCAAATGGTAAAAAAGGAAAATGCAATGCTAATCAATGTAGCGCCTCAGTTTAAGATAATCGAGTACGGAAGTCTGGGCGGGGGACTTACAAATGGAACAGTAGCAGTAATTACAAGTAGATATCCTGAAAAAGGCTGGGGCAAAAATAAAGTCTGTGATGAAATTGTATACGTAATTTCAGGAAGTGGATTTTTGGAAATGCCCGATAAAAAGGAGCCTTTATCAGAGGGCGATGTTGCCTTCGTTAAAAAAGGTCAAAAAATTGCTTGGAACGGAGATAATTTAAAAGTTTTCATTCCTTGTATTCCTGCTTGGACCAATAAACAGCATGAATTAATAGAATGAAGGTTAAAGCGAATTCGGACGTTGAAAGATTAACCTTATAACTTTGGGTTAATATCTAGGCGTAATAACCAAATAGAGAATGGACAATGGAATCGAAAACGGAAAAGTAAGCGCACAACATTGGCTATAACAAATAAGGCATAAAGCGCTATCTTTAATGGCATGGGCTTATTTGTTGAGTCCGCCATCCCGATAGCTATCGGGATTGGATTTACTCATGTGATTTCTATTTTCAATACGGTATTCGTGATAACGCTGCGCTAAGTTGGCAATTAAAAAAGAAAAATAATTACAAAACAACCCCGACGCTTCGGGGCTGACTCGTAGTCCAGACGAAAACGAAAAGTTTCCTTGCCTGCCCTATTTGCCCTAGCCCAACCGTTGGCAACAAGCTCAAAAAAACGACATTTCTTGCCATAAGACAATCGCGAGCGAAATTCATAGCATTAAATTAGCCCTCAAAATGAAATTTAAAAAACGAACACAATGAAAAAACGAATCGGACACATTACGATTTTGGTCAAGGACTATGACGAGGCTCTTGATTTCTACCAAAACAAATTAGGGTTTTCCAAAATTATGGATTTTCCAATGGGACCTGATTCTCGATGGATAACAGTTGCACCCAACAAGGAAAACGAAACTCATATCACTTTCGTTAAAGCTGATACTGACAAAAAGAACGAAAGAGTTGGAAATCAAGTTGCTAATCACGTTATGTTAGTGTTGGAAACTGATGACGTTGAAAGAGATTTTAAGGATATGAAAAGTAAAGGAGTAAATTTCTTTGGAGCACCTCAAAAAGTTCAATGGGGAAAAGAGGTTGTTTTTGAAGACCTCTATGGAAACAGATATGATTTACTGCAAATGGCAGATGGATTTTAACGAACAAATCCATAACAGAACGGAAAAGCCAGTTGCCAACAATGCCTATAGCAAATAAGACATTAATTCCTAGATTCAAAGGCTTGAACGTGTTTGCTAAGTCCGCCAAATCTTTTGAATTTGGCAATTAAAAAATAATAGTAATTACAAAACAAAAAGCTCTGGCTCGCAGACCAGACGGAAACGAAAAGTTTCCTTGCCTGCCCTATTTGCCCTAGCCCAACCGTTAGCAACAAGCTTGACCCGTCTTTTCTTCTCTCGATTTTTTTTGATGTTTAGGATAGTAAGAGCTCGTTTTTCAATCTCAAAGTAATTTTTAGAAATGATTGAGTCCCAAATTCTTACCCAGAACTTTGCGCATGGTTCCTGTCCTGTTTTTGTAGTGTTCCGGTAGATAAACGTTAAGCAAAAACAGGATAGGGCGCATACCTACTTCTGATTTGGAACACTATCCTTCTTACTGGTCCATTTTTTAAAATCTTCGTAGATAACAGGATGATCTTCAAAATATATTCTTGCGCTTTCATTACCTTCCCTTCGACCTTCTATGTAAGCCGCTTTGTTTCTATCTTCAAAGTGAATGAAATGATAAGCAATATAGCTCGTAGAAAGAATGTAAATTGATACTGTAATACAAAACAAGGTTGCTAACCAATTCGGTGTTATTCTTGCCGATTTTAATCCCTGTTTTATTTCTGTTGTTTTCTCTTTGTAAAGGGTCATGGCTTTCCTCTGCCCTTTTAATATGCCCTTAATTTGGTATTCGATACTGGAAGTATCCGCCTTTATTTTCAGATCATTAAAATTCTCGGACAAACGCTCCAACTTATTGATTGTTTTATGGAAACCTTCAATCTCGTCAGTCAAAAGTTCCATCATCTCTTCCATTTTTTTCATAGTTCTGTTCTTTACAGTTATATTCCTATGCCTTGGTCCAATGTTCTTTTAATAGCTCTTTTCAAGACTCTTTTTGCCATACTGGTCGCTAGGTTCCTACTGATTCCCATGGTCTTTCCAGATAGCTTGATGGTATTTCCTTTTTTAAGTAGAAGCCCTATTTTAGAATTGTTACCTATTTGAATGGCCAATCTGCTTCCCGACATCGAACGATGTACTTCGCTTCCCTTTAGATTGTGTCCCTTATAAGCAAATCGAAAACCCTGCAACTGGTTCTGTCTATTTATACTTGGTATGACCAGTATTTTGTTTTGTTTCATGCATTTGATATACTGGTCAAAATCCTTAGGTCTCCTTTCAGTCATAACTTTCTCATGGATTTGTTTGATTTCTTTGCGTATCCTTTTTAGTTCATTCAATTTTTCCGCTTGTACTTCCCTTGCCGTGGTAAGTCCTATTTCCTTGGCCACCTTCTCAGCAGCATATTGGCTTCGCTTTCCGATGAAGTTGTCTTTATAGGCCTTTCCATCGAAATTGATTCTATTGACATAAACATGCACATGGTTGTGTTTTTTGTCCCGATGCACAAAACCGATTCCTTGATGTTCTGTGAGCTTCATTTCGGCAATGAATTTGCACGTAAGTTCTTGGAGCTGTTCTTTGGATAGGTTTGTTCCATCTCCTATAGTCGGGCTTAACACAAAACTCAAGGTGTTGTTCGTGGTTCTTGTATTCTGTTCTTGGATTATCTTGAACTCATCGGTAATCTCCTTTGGGTTATCGCCCACCAAATGCTGCTTGTAGACAAGCTCGGTATTCTTCTCTTGGTTCCATCCATAACCCATGGATGCCCCAGTATGCGATATAGATTTTCCCTTACCTATCATTTTTTGAAATTATAGAGATGCATCCGTATTTCATTGGCGAGCAATTCCACTTCCTTGGCCAATCTAGGATTCCGTTTTTTGAACATATTACTAATCCTTGTAAAGTTGGTCTTGTATTTCACGAGCATGGCATAATGCTCTAATTGTTCCGTACTAAGCCTTTCTATGATTCTACTTTCAAGAGCACAGCTCCTGCAATATTCGGATAGGGAGAGCCCCACCTTTTTGGCCTTTAGCTTTAGCATCTTTTTCTCATAGATGCTGCACCGGAACTGTATGAACTCTCGCTTCACTTTTTTCTTTTTTTCTTTTGCGACCTTCGGGAGAAAAAGCAAGATTGTCATGACAATGACACATCTTGAATTGCCGCTCAACTTCAAATTAGTTATTAGGCCATACAGGAATAGGAAGTACCTTGAATTTAACTTTGGAAAGAAGGTTCTTTTAAGAATTATTCATGAAAAACAGGTAATCATCGGAAATTCAAAAACGAATAAAATGATAAGTTGTAACTGGGAATAAGAAAAGAATATAGCAATTGCGCCCTATTTCGATTTTAATTCACGCTTACCTATCGGGACACTATAAAATCGAAACAGGTTCCGGCGCGGTCGAGTTATGGTAAGATTTGGGGCTGCGCTTCGAAAGTTAGAAATTGACCACCTTATCCAAAGCATCGTCCTGTTCATCGTTCATAAAATTAGCCTGATAAGAAATCGTGGTAGTTATCGAAGAATGTCGATACAACTTCTGAAGCATTTGAATCGGGATTTTATCCCCTGAAATGTTACCAAAGGTGTGCCTTGCGATATGCATCGTTAGCTTTTTCCTTATACCAAGATTGTCCGACACTATTTGCAACCTTCGATTTAAACTTCGTGTAACTGTCCTAGTTCTAACTAGAAGTGTTTTGGCATCCAAAAAGTCAGATTCTTTAAGGTAAGGAAATACTAAATCTGACTTAGGCTCTCCAATCCTTTTATAACGAATTAGAAGATTTTCTGCTTTCACTGGTACTTTTAATGAAACTAGCTTTTGATTTTTGCCCATTCTATAAATTAAACGTCCATCGGTAAAATCAGACCACCTTAGTTTGAGAACATCACTTACCCTAATTCCAGCAAAATAGAAACTGGTTAGCCAAACATCCAAAGCGTCTCTTTGTGGCTTGGTGATGAAGATGGCACTTTCAAGTAGTTTTACTTCTTCCCTTGAGAGACCAATTTTTTGAGATTCTGGAATCCTTATTTGGATTTTACCTTTTCCAAAAGGATAGTACTTGCGATCTACTATAGAGGCCGATATACCAAGATTGAAAATTTTTCTAATTAGAATCATATAATTGACAACTGTTCTTGGTTTTCTCTTTTCTTGATTGATGATATATCCTTCGAAATTCTTCAACAGGAAAACCGTAATCTCTTTAAAGGGTAACCTATCTATGCCCACAAACTTTTGAAACTTTTCAATTCGTCCACGTTGTGTTTCATACTGTCTGAACTTTTCAGCATTTTTCAAGTTTTCGAGATGTTCGTATGCGATGGCAAAAAAGTCCATCTGATTGTCTCCTTTAACCTTTTTTCTAATAGTCAAAAGTGAAATATCCTGATCTTCTGTTTCGGCTTTAAGCACCTTATCATTTGCCTCTGCTAATTTATTTAAGAGAAGATTGTTCAAAGCTTTATAATTAGCATGTGACTTCCTTACAAGTCTCCTTGATGCATCCCACTCTTTTTCATCAATATATTGACCAGTAGACAAATAACTAGTTCTTCTGTTCTTTGTTATTCTGATGGCTAACGGAAACTTTTTTTGCCTATTTGGCTTTCTTCTCAAAACGATTTGTAAGCTGCTCATAACTCGACCTTTATTTCAAGGTACAAAATTATTGGGTACAACATAGGTACAACAAATGATGGTTTTACTTGATATTATATGAGTTCAAAAAAAATGAAATCACTTGTAACTAATTGATTTTAAGTTAATTAAATGCATTTTGAAATATTTAAAAATCGACTCATAACCCGAAGGTCGCTGGTTCGAGTCCAGTCCCCGCTACTAAAAAAAAGCTTCAGATTTCTCTGAAGCTTTTTTGTTTAGCATAGATTGAGCATAAAGTTGAAGAATCCTTTACTTGAACTTTAGATAATTTAGAAATAGTGATTCTTTTGACCCGTCAAAATTTGAAACTATTTAGTCTTCCAATTCAACTATTATCAAAGACGTGAAGTTCTTTTTGTGTGGATGGAAGTCGGTTTGAATTCTCATCTTTACCTGTATCTGCCCCCGGTAACTTAACACCCATAATCTTGATATTAAAAAATTTATTGTATGTTTGTACTATTCATATAGTACAATAATATTATAGCATAATGATTGATTTTAGATTAGACCCTAAAACTGGCACTCCATTTTATCGACAAATTATTGATCAAATTAAATTTGGTATTGCCTTCGGAAACTTGAAAACAGGAGAACAATTACCAACGGTTAGGTCATTAGCCGTGGATTTAAAGGTTAATCTAAACACAGTTGCTAAGGCCTATAAGGAATTAGAAATTCAGAATGTTTTAGAGACTCAGCAGGGTACCGGTACATTCATTAATGAAATTAAGATTCAAATTTCGGAGAAAGAGAAGAAGAATAAATTAAAAGAAATATGCAACGAATTTTCTTCCATTGCATTTAGCTATGGATTTTCGATAAATGATATTATTAATCAACTTCAAAAACTTAAATAAGATGAAGGCAATTACAAAAAAAATGTGGAATCCCATATCTGCCACGGTAATGATTACAACATCCGCAATATCTGTTGCACTTTATTATTTTGATCTAATTGGTCCGCAACTACTAGCTTTTCTATTACTAATTTCACTATTTATTGCTAGGTCAATTCATATAGCGGATCAGTGGGAAAAAGCCGTTGTTTTAAGGATGGGGAAATTCCAAGGTCTCAAGGGTCCTGGAATATTTTTCATTATTCCTATTTTAGACCAGATAGATAAATATATTGACCAGCGTGTTCGTGTTACTGATTTTAAAGCTGAACAGACTTTAACAAAAGACACCGTTCCGGTAAATGTTGATGCTGTTGTATATTGGACGGTTTGGGATGTTGAAAAAGCTGCCCTTGAAGTACAAGAGTATGAGGTTGCTATTTTTTATATTGCCCAGACAGGCTTAAGAGATATTATCGGAAAACATGAACTGGCCGATATTCTTCAAGAAAGGGATAAGATAGCGGAGGATTTACAAAAAGTACTGGACCATAACACAAACCCATGGGGAATTACTTGTCAGACCGTTGGAATAAAGGATATAATTATCCCTCAGGGTTTGGCCGATGCCATGAGCAAGGAAGCTCAAGCCGAAAGAGAGCGTAGGGCACGAGTAATTCTTGGGACTGCCGAAACGGAAATAGCACACAAATTCTCAGAAGCAAGTGAACAGTACAAGAAGAACCCCGTTGCCTTACATTTAAGGGGGATGAATATGCTATTTGAAGGTTTAAAAGAAAAAGGGTCCATGGTAATTGTACCAAGTTCTGCCTTGGATTCAATGAATTTGGGAGCTATGGGCGGCCTAGTTTCCTTGGCCAAAGCGAACGAAAAAAGAGGAACCGAATAATACGATTGTGGATTCAACAAACTAATCTTTTTGCATTGTTTTTGAAAGGAATCTTGTGCTCGCCTAATATCTTACCATATGGGCATCAAGCAGAAACGTTTTAATGGATTCTTTGATTTAACTTACTAGAATAAGTTTCAGAGAAATTTGAAGTTTTTTTATTTCCCTTATTTTCTTGATGTTTTATGTTATCGGCTTAGCTTTACACCATGGAAATAAACCCAACTGAAATTATAGGCTACCTCGCTAGCCTGTTTGTGCTGCTATCATTTTTCTACAAGGATATTCGCAAATTAAGAATCATAAATTCTATAGGATGTGCATTCTTTGTTGCTTATGGCCTTATG
Organism: uncultured Flavobacteriaceae bacterium; assembly: GCA_947500435.1. Taxonomy (GTDB): domain Bacteria; phylum Bacteroidota; class Bacteroidia; order Flavobacteriales; family Flavobacteriaceae; genus Maribacter_C. The sequence goes on along the minus strand of CANMRV010000003.1, from coordinate 656,530 downwards.
CTGCCAAGCATTCCGGTGATTATCACGAATGTCGCTATTCTTCTTGTAAATGGATATTACTTATTCTTGAAGAAACCTGATGTACAAGGTTCAAAATTATAAGAAGACTGTTTTACCTTCACTTGAAGAACGGTAGATTGCAGTTATGACCTCAACGGACTTCCTAGCTTCTGCTCCATCAACCATGGGAGACCTATTTTCTCTAATGGCATTAATCATATCTTGTATCACCATTTTATGATTTAAATAACCTATACTAGTTGGGTCAGAAGCACCGCTATTAGAACTTTTATTAGGCTCTAATTCAGTAGCAGGTACGTTTTTAACATTCCATTGCTTGATTTTACCAGCTTCCATTAAAACACTTCCTTTTTCGCCATAGACTTCCAAACGTTCGGGATAACCTGGATATAATGAAGTTCCAGCAGTAATAGTTCCGATGGCACCATTTTTAAAATGAAGAATTCCGGCCCCTACATCCTCACCTTCTATGTTATGTACCAACGTTTGCACATTTCCAAAAACAGATTGAACTGGTCCCATAATATTCTGAAGTAAATCTATCGTATGGATTCCCTGATTGATAAAGGCCGCTCCACCATCAAATTGTTTCGTACCTCGCCACTCACTTTGCGCATAGTAGTCTTTGTTTCGATACCAATTGATATGTGCATTGCCCATCAATAGTTTTCCTAATTTTCCTTCTCTAACAGTTTTAAGCAAGACCTGATAATCGGTAGTACAACGATTCTGGAATACGCAGCCTAAAATGACATTTTTAGTTTTGCAAATTTCAATTGCCTCATCAACTTTTTCGGGAGTAACTTCCAATGGCTTTTCACAAAGAACATGTTTGCTGGCCATGGCGGATTGCCTTATAGTTTCTCCGTGATTTCCACTTTCATTGCAAACACATATCAGATGTATTTCAGGATTATCTAGAAAAACTGACATCTCTGCAAAAGCAGGAACTCCAAACTGTTTCTCCACTTCAGCAACACGCTGGGTAGATTTCGTATACATCGAAACCAAATTAACACCCTTTAATTCCGAAATACACTTTGCAAAGGTCTTTGCAATAGAACCGGTTCCAACAATACCTACTCCAAGCGTTGTCATTTTGAATTTTAATTAAACTGGTTCAAACTAAACTATAAATCTTAACTTCTTAGTTTATTATATAGAGATTCAATTGTCATTTTTTGAATGATATCATTGACGTTTGAATCTAGTAATTCATGGCCGTTTAGCTTCAAGGCCATTCTTCCTTTGTATGTGTCCAATTGTAAAGAAGATGCTTCCACCAAACGTTTTTCTAGTTTAAGGTCAAATCTTTTTTTCAAGGTAATTTGCTTCTCAGTCTTTGAAAGTTCAAACCCCAGGAAATCAAAAAAACGTTTTACCCCATTCAGAAACCTAATCCCTATCAATATCATAACACCATAAATCACGATCATCATCACGCTATTTAAGGAAAAATCACCTTCACTTTCCGGGGCAAATACAGTTATGGATAAAAGCTTAACAAAACCATACAATGAAAGCAACAATCCTAAAATCATAGCTGATAAATCAGTTAAGATAGCATTTGTGGTTCTTGTTATTATAAATGAGTTCCCAACATCTTCTAATTTAAACCCTAAATCTTTTAAGAAATGAAAGTTATCGATATCAGCAGATGTCTTGGCAATTGTACTATCTAAAGCAGAGCCCTCATTGTTGAGGCCTCTAGCATTCAGTTCATCGTGTAAATACAATTGAGATTGAAAGGTCAGTGATTCGTGCCCATCTACCAATTCCAAAAGCTCTTTTAGTTCTTTGTCTTTATACATTCCTGTCTTATATAATCTTCAGCTGAAATAATTCTAAATTAGAATTCTATATTCAACAATTGCCCCGTTAATTGTAATAACTGTAACTCAGCCAATTTAGCATCGTACTTCGCTAAATTTTTGTTGGTTTGGGCGTTCAACAAATTGATTTGAGCTTGCCGGAATTCAATCGAGGTGATCCTACCCAACTGAAACTGCTCTTTTGATCGTTCAAAATTATTTTGATTTGTCAATACATTCTGTTCTTGAATGTTAAAAATGTTCAACCGATTTTCATAAATCGCCAGGGCATTTTGTATGTCTCGATTAACTTCCAACTCCACCTGCTGTTTCAAGAGCTCCTGATTTTCGTAGGCAATTTTTGCGTTTTTAACTCTCACTGTAGTTCCGCCACCATCGAATAAATTCCATGATAAGCTGGCGCCCAGTCCAAAATTCCATGTTGTGTTATTTGTACCTGGAAAGAAAGCAGATGCAGCACTTTGGTTTAAATTCCATCCGTAGGCGCCATTTAGACCAATTGTGGGCAAGTATCCTGCTTTATTTACTTTGATGTCATATGCATTTATGGCTAAATTCTTTTCTGTCTGTAACAAGGCTACGTTGTTCAAATTGGATTGAGAAACAAGTTCATCCAATTTTAACCGAGGAATGAAACTCACTAAAGTATCAACTTGGAATTTCTCATTTAAGTTTTGATTTAAAACAACGTTCAAATCGCGTTTTGTATTTGCAAGTTGTTGTCGTGTATTCAATAAGTTAATACTATCGTTTGTGACATCAACCTGTGCATTCAAAATATCAAGCTTCGTGCTCTGACCGTATTCAAAGGCGTACTCGGCTCGTTTGATTCGCCGTGTTGATATTTCAAGTGCTTGCACTAATACATTCTCATTTTCCGAAAGACGCGCTACCTCAAAGTATACGCTAAACAATTGAAGCATTGTATTTTCAATAGTTTCACGTGCTTGTAATTCGCTAAGCTGGTATTGTTCTTTTAACCGCTTGTAATTATAGAAGCGACCCATTCCATCAAAGAGCGTATAATTAGCGTTCAAGGTTGAATTATACCTTTGGGCTTCTGCCTTATAAATTTCTACATCTGGCCGTGGACTTCCATCATCACTGAATACCCCTGGAAATTCGATAACCGAATCATCACGATTATAATTGGCCGTAGTTGAATTTGTTAAAGTAGGAAGATATCCAGAATTTAAAATACTCTTATTATTACCGGCAATCTCAACCTGATTCTTGGCTACTTTGATTCCGAAATTATTCTCTAATGCTAAATTAACAGCATCTTCTTTTGAAAGCACTTTTTCCTGGGAAAAAACGGTTGTCATTGTTACTAGAAAAATTATAGCGCTTAAGTATCTTCTTTTCATTATGATATACCTTCTAATTCTTGAGGGTTTCTTATTCAACTGTTGTGGTTTCTTGAATTTCTTTACGAACATCACCTATAGATTGTACCATTTCGCCCTCTAAGTGTATCCCTTCTTTTTGCTCGATAATCGCCCGTTCCACTTCTTCTTTGGAAACGTTAGTTCCGGTGGTGAGTAAGCCTGTTTTCGCTTTTAACTTATTACTAAAGGATAAAAACAAGGGTAACATTATCAGCGTCAAAACCGTTGCAAAACCGATACCATAGGCAATTGAAATTGCCATAGGAATTAGAAATTGCGCTTGTCGGCTCGTTTCGAAGATCAGAGGTGTCAAACCGGCGATGGTAGTAATCGATGTTAGAAAGATTGCCCTGAATCTTGAACGACCTGCTTGATATATGGCATCATCGAAAGTCATTCCTTCTCGTAAATTCGTATTGAACTTACCTATTAGTACCAAACCGTCGTTGACCATAATACCAATCAATGCGATAATACCTAGCAGGGATAAGATATTCAACGGAAAGTCATGTATCCAGTGCCCCCAAATAACCGCCGTCATACTAAACGGTATTAACAAAATCAACATCAAGGGTTGACTAAAGCTTCTAAAAGTAAAGGCAATGGTCATATATATTAGTGCCAGAACCGATAGTCCTACAACCTTTAAAGACCCTGTAAGTTTCCCCAATTCCCTATTTTGGCCCTCATAGGAAGCGGTTACCGTAGGATATTTAGACTGTATTTCAGGCATAATCACATTCTCTATCTCGGTCATGACATCCGTAGGGCTATCCTTCGGATTTTTCATATCCGCAGAGATTTGAATTTCCCTTCTACCCTCCAAACGATTGATAGCCACATCGCCTCGTTCTATCGTGTATTCTGCAATTTCTTTTAGAGGTATTCTTGACCCACTTGGGGTAACGATTCGCATTTCATCCAAATCAGTTATTGACGAGCGGTTTTCACGATCGTAACGTACCCATACCCGAATTTCATCTTGGCCTCTTTGAAAGCGTTGCGCTTGAGAACCAAAGAATCCGGCCCTTACTTGGGTCATAATGGTTCTTAGGTCAAGTCCCAACAAATAAGCATTCTCTTTTAGTTTTAGGCGGATCTCCTTAATACCCGCAGGGTCATTGTCCTCAACATCTTTTAAAAGTGAATTGTTCAATAAGGCGGTTTTTAATTCTTTCTTTGCGGCCTTCAATTGGGCAATATCATTCCCTAAGAGGGATACAGAAACCGGGGAACCACCAAAATTACCACCAGAACCATAAACCAAGCTTTCGACGCCAATTACCGGACCAACCAACTCTTCCAATCTACTCGTTACTACATCTGCACGAATTTCATTAGGCCTTTCCTCGCCCGGAAGCATATTAATTGTAAGTGTCGCCGCAGAAGAACCAGGACCTAACCCTTTGATAACATTTTCAAAAAGGACTTTATCTGTTCCTTTCAAATATTTCTCCGTCAATTCTTGATTAACAATTTCAGCTTTCTCTTCGATCATGCTAATGATAGAATCTGTGACTTTCTCATTCGTCCCATTGGGCATTGAAAGTGTAATTTGTGCACGATCACTTGCAATTCGGGGAAAAAAGGATGTCCGAATTATTCCCCCTCCGACTGAACCTAATGATAAAATCAAAGCCATCGCAAATATTCCGAAGGCCAATAACTTATATTTCAATGCGAATTTAAACACAGGACTGTATAGGTTATCCCGCATCCAAGCCATGAAATTATCCCCCCATTTGTTGATAACCCTAAGCTTCGAAAAGGCCTTTGCCACACCTTCTTTCTTAGAATCGTCAACAGGTTGCAAGGCTTTTGAATGTGCCAAGTGAGCCGGTAATATAATTAGGGCCTCAACTAAAGAAACTATTAAGGTCAGCATAACGACCACTGCTACTTCACCAAAGAAATCACCAATTCGGCTATCTAAAAACAAGAAAATGGAGAATGCCAAAATCGTAGTAATAATTGCCGAGATAATTGGAGGCAAAACTTCAAGTGTGCCCTCTACAGCAGCTCTGTAAGGTGACTTTCCTTTTTCATAATGCTGGTATATGTTTTCAGCAATAACAATTCCGTCATCGACCAAAATTCCAATAACGATAATCATTCCGAAGAGTGAAAGTACGTTAATGGTTACATCAAAAAATCCCGCGAAAACAAACATCCCCAAGAAAGCAATAGGAAGTCCAAAAGCCACCCAAAACGCCAATCTTGTATTCAAGAAAAGAGATAAAAAAATCAAAACCAGCATCATTCCTTGCCATGCGTTGGTTATCAGAAGCTCCGTTCTACCATTTAAAGTTTCCGAAAGGTCACTAACCACATTGACCTGCACATTGTCATATTTCTGATTGAAATCCTCTAGGTATAGCTTTACTTTATCCGCAGCGCCAATCAAATCCTCGGTATTTGTACTGGTGATAGTTGTATTTACAGCAATATCCCCATTGAAATATGAAGCATTGGGTGTTTCTGAAAAACGGTCACGAATGGTGGCTACATCTTTTAAACGAACTGTCTGACCAGCTGCATTCGTTCGAATGATAATATTCGAAAGTTCATCGCCATAATAAGAACGATTATTAGCACGAATTAAATATTCCTCGGCACTTGTCTTGATATTTCCACCTGTAACTAAAATGTTGGCATTACCTACTGCCTGGGCAACTTCCGCGAAAGACATTTCATAGGCCAATAGATTATTTTCGTTAACCGCTATTTCTATTTCCTCTTCAGGATATCCGCTAATTTCTATTTGAGATATTCCTTCAATTGCGCGAATGTCATTTTCAATTTGCCTCCCAATTTGTTTTAAGGTTACCAAAGGGATGTTCTCGCCACTTATAGCAAAACTTATAGTTTGACGGACTACTTCCAACTTAGATACCACCAAAGGTTCCATACCTGTAGGGAATGTAGGCACACGATCGACAGCGTTCTTAACCTCAAGAAGCATGAAATCGATATCCCTGCCTTTCTCTATTTCAACATTGATACTACCACTATTTTCGCGGGATGTTGAAGTAACACGATCTACACCCTGTAATCCCTTTAAATTATCTTCAATTTTGAGTACGATACCTTCCTCTACTTCCTGCGGAGAAGCTCCCGGGTAAACAATACTGATTAGAATATTCTTAGAATCAGTGAGTGGAAAAAAGGATGATTTCAATGATGTGGCACCAACAATACCGAAAATAGCAAAGGCTATAATGATTACATTAACGGCGACATGATATCTGATAAAATATTCTATTAGCTTTCTCATTATCCCTCGGTATTGGTTTTCTTCTCTTCATAAACCTTAACTGCCATGCCCGTGTAGGCTCCTAATAAAGGTTTTGACATAATCACGGTTCCATTCGGCACATCTTTGAGGATAACTTTTTTATCGGAGAAATAAACCGGATTAACATCTATTAAATCAAGGATGGTATCGCGTACGATAAATATTTGATCTCCCTCTAGTAACAAATTCCTGTCGACTTCGATAGCGTCAATTTCTTGTTTGGCATCTAAATTGGCCTCCAAGTACATTCCCTCTCTCAGTTCACTATTCCTTACTTCTATAAAAGCTTTGATGGTTTGGGAAGCTTGGTCCACCCTTCCGTTGATTCTTGAAACTTTTCCGGTGTACTTTTTCGATTTGTCCAGTGTTGTCAGCTCTACATTTTCACCTACTTTAAGCAAATCACTGAACGTTTTGCTTACCGCTACTTCTAGTTCATAAACATCTGTATTTATAAACTCCCCTAATTTTTGACCGGAACGCACAAGCGTACCTTCAGTTACCAATGTCTCCGTGAGTACGCCACTAAAAGGGGCTACAATACGGTATTTAGAAAGTCGCTGTTCCAAATTTTTGACATTGTAAAAACTAGTAAGAATTCCGCGCCCACTTATGAAGAACTTCTCTTTTTCAGAATTCATCTCCGGTAAGGGCGGGGTTACCTTTGCCATATCAAAACCATCAAGATAGGTTTGCCACTTCGGGAAAAATTCAGGATAATCCAACCTCAAATCAGGCATAATAGACGTCAACTGATTGTACAAATTACTCTTAGCAGATTGTACACTTGCTGCATATTCAGCTGCATCAATTCGAATAATAGTCTCTCCTTTTCTATACTTCTCACCTGTTTTAAAAAGTTGGCTACCTTTTCTGAAAACCCCTTGTACTTCGGAAAACAGTTCAACCCGATTTTTTGCCGCCAAATTTCCGTTTGCCGGAACTACAATCGGTACCGTACCATTTTCAACAACTTCGGTGAAAACAGTCTTTACAACTTTCTGGGCCCTAGGCTTAAAACTTTTCTTGCTGTCAACAATCATCTTGGCGCCAAAAATTGCTCCTACTATGAGCAGAAGACCTAAAACAGATAATATAATTTTTCTCATAATGTTGGTTATAATGATGCCGTTTTTGCAGTAAAACTAAATTGAACTTTCTTTAATATTCCTATAATTTGTTGCTTTTCTTCCTCTGAGACATCTTGCTCCATAACATCCATAATAGATTTAATTACTGGTCGTGTTTTTTTAAATATCTCTCGCCCTTCTTCGGTTAAAAAAACTTCATTACTTCTCTTATCCTCAGTACTTTGCTTTCTAACCACATATTTTTTTGATTCCATCTTTGCTAGTAATCTAGCAAGGGAAGATTTATCACGATAGGTTAAAAAAGCAAGTTCATTTTGATTGAGTCCATCCTTTTCATGAAGCTTCTTTAGAACTATCATTTGTTCCTTGGTCAAATCCAGTCCCGCATTCTGAAAAGCCTCTTGAAGATAGTAATCCACAATCTTAACGGTCTTTCCGAGCCACGGACCAATAGACTTTTCAAAATCCACCAAATTGAACTCTTTCTTCACTCGGCGAAGCTATATAAAAAACATATAGTTGCATATGCAACTATTGTTAAAGTAATCTTAAATTTTGTTTAATCAAATTCCCTTTTATTTAAACAGCATTATCTAATTGAACGTTCCTCCAATGTAAAAAGCCTCCCCAATGGGAGGCTTTTTACCAGTACTTATGAATTTACTTAATACCCTAAATTCAACCTAAGATGTTTTTTTACAAAACCCCAAATAGAGCTAATCCTGTTCCAAATGCTACGACTATAAGTGTAGCCTTTAGAACGAATACCGTAATTGAGAGAACTGCATCTAAAACTCCTGTTTCAAAATAGAAATCGTTCATAATTATAGCTTTTAATATTATTAGGTCTAATTTACATATTGTAATCTAATTACTACAAATATTGTTGTGGAATTCGATGAAATTGTCGTTTTGGCCAAGTAATTGTGCAGTTCGTCGATGAATTCTTGAAAATCGAAAAACAATTGGTATGAAAGTAAAGACTACGGCCTTACATGGTCCAAATGGGGAGCCAGCAAATAACAATGTATTCAATAGGAAGTTTTCAACAAACCATATTGATTATATAGTTTTGTAAAACGAAGGTTTTAAAAAACTTCTCCTTTTCCTTTTTCTTAATCCAGTTCTATTTACTGGCGATTAATAGTACTTTCTTGATGGACAAATCAATTTCGTTTAATTACCTATTTTTATTGTAATTGTAATTGTAATTGTAATTGTAATTGTAATTGTAATTGTAATTGTAATATAATCATATTGGTTACCTACATTATAATAAACAACAAAAAGTGATGAAATTCTTTCGAAGAATAAGACAGAAGCTTATCGATGAAAAAAAGCTTCGTAACTATCTCTTGTACGCCGTAGGGGAAATCATTTTGGTGGTTATTGGCATATTGATTGCCCTTGCCATCAATAACGGCCAACAGAAGAGGATTCTAGAAAAAAAGGAGCAAACGTACCTAAAAGGATTACGGGCTGAATTTAAGACCAGTAAGTTGAAACTGGCGGAATTGATTGGTGTAAATAGGAATAATTACGAAGGTGGGAAAAAAATTATAGGACACTTTTCCGCCGATACCGTCGCTATTACAGAAAAACAGTTTTCTGAATTGCTCTTCAATTCGTTTGTTTCGGATATTTCTTTTAACCCCAACAACTCCCTCCTGAATGAAATGCTCAATTCAGGTAGTTTGAAAGATCTTTCAAATCCGGAATTAAGAATAGATTTGACAAATTGGATATCGACATTGGATGATATCGGCAAACAAGAGAACGAACTTGCCCTTCAAAGGGAAAAAGTGCTTGATATGTTCCGAAACGAAGAAAATAGTATTCGTACTATTTTTGAATTGGCTAGAGTAAATGCAGCACTGGAGTTACCCCAAGGGAACAAAGTAAGCAGTAACCTGCACCTATTGAATTCAAAGGAATTCGAGAATAATATTCTCACATTCATTCTGACAGCCTATGCAACGGAGAATGCCCATTATATCCCATTAATGGAAAACCTGAATGCTATATTAGAACTGCTAGAAGCGGAAATAAAGGAGTAACAAAAATTGAGCCCGATTTAAATTATTTGTCAATGCTATCGCCAAAAACAAAGCGGAACATTTCACGTATTATTCCTTTCGGAGTGATTTGGCTTGTTCTGGGTTGGGTCAACTTGTTCTCTCAAGAAGCCGTCTTGGCTGTTGCGCTCGAAGGAAATTTGAACCAATCTCTCGTAATCAGGATGACTCCCGAGGTTTTTCTTTTTGCGAGTATAGCCATCATTGTTGTTGGATTACTGGTTGGTGCCATTGAAGTAGTATGCCTGGGCAATCTGTTCAGTAAAAAAAGCTTTTTACGTAAAATTGCCTATAAGTTTGGTTTTTACGCCATGTTCTTGCTGTTAGTTATCCTTATATCCTACCCAATTGCGGCTGCTTTGGAGTCTCAGATCTCCCTTTTCGACCCGATTGTTTTGGATAAATTGTTGGACTTTCTCTTCAGCTTGGAATTTGCAAGCACAATCGTCTCAATTGCTTTCAGTTTGTTTATTAGTCTTTTTTATTCTGAGATAAGTGAGAATATTGGTCATGGAGTTTTGATGAATTTCTTTACTGGAAAATACCATAGGCCTATTGAGGAAAAACGGGTCTTTTTGTTTTCCGATATGAAGTCTTCGACAACCATTGCCGAGCAGTTGGGCCACATCGAATATTTCGAATTGCTAAAACAATATTATTCCGATTTTTCGGATGCAATTGTTCGATACGAGGGGGAAGTCTATCAGTATATCGGGGATGAAATCGTCATCTCTTGGAAGTATGAAGATGGAATAAAAAACAATAATTGTATTCGCTGCTTTTTGGCTATGAAAGAAGACCTAAAAAAAAGAGCGGATTGGTATACCAAAACTTTTGGGGTAGCCCCTACATTCAAAGCTGGACTTCATGTTGGCGAGGTTACCACAGGCGAAATAGGTGCGCTGAAAAAAGAGATTATCTTCACTGGAGATGTGCTCAATACCACAGCTAGAATTCAAGGTCTTTGTAATCAATATAACGTCGACAACTTGGTTTCGGAAGATTTGATAAAAGCATTGCCCTTGGGCAACAAGTTTCAGGCTATGGCTTTGGGCAGTTCGGGATTAAAGGGTAAAGAAGACAAAATGAAATTGTACACAATCCCATGATAATAGGTATTTAGCTACCAAGGGACTGATGTATTAGGTAACAAAATACCAATCCTTTCGTCTTACCGAAAATTAATATATGAAGATTAAAATGCAAGAAAAGCTATCGGAACAAAGGGAAACTTGGCGAACAATCCTCATTTTTTTGATTATTGTCACCCTCACAAGCGCCCTATTTCATTATGCAATAGTGAATTTATACCCTTCGAGCATTTATATTGGCGGACTTATGTGGTGCCCGGCCATTGCTGCGATATTCACCTTAAAACTTAAAGGCCGGTCTATTTCTTCATTAAAATGGGACTGGGGAAACTGGAGATATGTTCGTTTATCTTATTTTGTTCCAGCTTTGTATGCGTTGATTACATATATACTTATCTGGCTTTTTGGATTTGGGGGTTTACCCAATGCCGAACAAGTCTTAGAATGGGCCAACGAACTTGGTTTAGTTGGAATTGGGACATTGAGTCCGACAGTTGCAGTAATAGCAGGAGTTATACTATTAGGGACAATTGGTGTCATAAGGGCAATGGCAACTACCTTAGGGGAAGAAATCGGCTAGCGGGGGTTTTTAATCCATGAATTAAGAAAGGTTGTGCCCTTTACGGGTGTTTCCCTTTTTAGTGGTATTGTTTGGGCTTCATGGCATTGGCCGCTCATCGTATACTACGGTGGAAATGTTGCTTTGGAAATGACAACCTTTTTTATTGTTATAATTTCCATGTCATTTATCATGACCTATTATACCTTTAAGTCCAATAGCTTGTGGCCGGCTGTAATCTTTCACGCGGTAAGTAATGTATACATCCAGAAAATATTTCCCCCGTTAACATCAAAAATTGAAGGAAGCGAACACTGGCTTGGCGAGTACGGAATTATGTTCGCCGTTGTCACATTTTTGTTCGGAATCTATTTTTGGAGAAAAGCAAAGAAGGAAAATTTATAAAATAAAAACAAAAAAAATGACAATACTGGTAGTAGGGGCGAGTGGAGCAACGGGGCAACATCTAGTGTCGCAACTTCTTGAACAAGGACACCACGTTAAGGCGATTGTACGGTCCGCTGAAAAATTACCGGAATCCATTAGAAATGAAAGTCGTTTGACAATCATCGAAGCTAGTATTTTGGATCTTACCGATGCGGAAATGGCCGAACATGTAGCAGGTTGTGATGCCGTTGCCTCCTGCTTGGGTCACAACCTGACCTTTAGGGGAGTTTATGGCAAGCCCCTAAGATTGGTAACCGATGCCGCCCGTAGATTATGCGCCGCAATCAAGTCGAACAAACCGGAGAAACCTGTGAAATATGTACTCATGAATACTTCAGGAAACAGAAATCGCGATTTAAACGAACCCATTTCTTTAGGTCAAAAATTTGTGATCGCTTTACTACGCCTGTTATTGCCCCCACATGTCGATAATGAAAAGGCCGCGGACTATCTACGAACCGAAATAGGTCAAAATGATGATATGGTCGAATGGGCCGCAGTCCGTCCCGACGGTTTAATTGACGAGGACGAAGTGACCGCATATGAAATACATCCTTCACCAGTTCGAAGTGCAATTTTCAATGCGGGGAAGGTCAGTAGAATCAACGTCGCACATTTCATGGCAGCTTTAATCGCAGGTGATGACATATGGATTAAATGGAAGGGACAAATGCCTGTCATTTATAGTAAAACATCAATGATAGCGCAATAAACAAAGTACCGCTAACTCTTCTTTTGCCAAAACGCCCTCCAATTTTGTAACTTTATGAAGTGACCCGCGATTTTATCCATATCAATGACTTTGTAATTTTGGTTGAAGAAGCAGATTCGACCAAAATGGAAATTGATTCTTGTCAATTTGACGAACCCATAGTGGCCGTTGCCTTTTACGGTTCAGGAAATGTTGACTTAGCTGTTAAATACGGTCAAAAGCAGAAGGATTTTCAATACACCAAAGGGTTGTCACTATCATTTTATGCAGAAGAAGAAGTAGAATTTGAGCATACGGTTAGCCCTAACAAGAGCTTGAAGTGCATCGTTGTGGCGACTAAACTGAGTAAGCTGGAACAACTACCCAATCAAGAAGGCGAATTGTTTTTTGACCTTTTGCAGGAATTGGTGAACCCTAAAGACCATTTTGTAGAAGGACCAAGTTTCTATATGACGCCTGAGATGGAAAACATAGTAGATTCCATTTTCTCAAATAACTATTCAGGCAAGACCAAAATGATGTTTTTCAGAAGTCAGATTACCGCCTTGTTATCCCACTTCTTTGGTCAACTTGCCCTAAAACAAGAAGAAGCCTCAAAACCACAACACAGAGAACAATTAAACAAAGCAAAAGACATTCTATTGGAAAACTTGGACAACCCACCTTCGCTTTCAGAACTTTCAAAAGCCATTGGGTTTAACACTACTAGGCTCAAGAAAGAATTCAAGGCTATTTTTGGAGTTCCTGTTTTTAAATATCTTCAAAACGAAAGGCTTGTTTCGGCACATAAACTCATTCGTGAAAATGAGGCCACAGTTCAAGAAGCGGCGTGGCAAGTGGGCTATGATAGCCTAAGTTCCTTTTCTAATGCCTTTGCGAAGAAATTTGGCTACCGTCCCAGCCAAATCAAGTAGATTACCTTTGGCCAAAATTTAATAATAATGGGCCAATTCCACCATTGTAGTTTTAGCAACTTGTTAATTTTAGATTATTAAAATAGGGTGACTTATTTTTGGCTTTTACGCTTTCTTGAAAATGCTATTATGATTACCCCTAGGGTAATTAACGTACATCCCAATGCTAGATTCTGCAACATTTTGCGTTGTTGCATCGCAAACAAGAGCGCATCTACCTTTCCAGTTTGTATAAAAACCCAGTCGCTGGCAATTCTTGTTGCAAAATCAGCGTTACCTGTTGTCAAGATTACAATGCCATTATTTGCAACAGGATTGTATCGAAATGCTGTATTGATAGGAGGATTGTTTTTTCCATCGTGACCTATCACAAACCTACCACTTTCTATTTCTGCATAGAGAAAAGTTCCTAATCCGTAGATGGGTGCACCAATAGTTTTTGCTTCGACTTGCCACATCATTTTTTGGAATTCTGCTGACAACGGTTTTTGTGTGCGCTCATTGTCATTGAAAAAATAGAAGAGCTTTTCTAAATCAGCCAAAGTGGTATAAAGGGCACTAGCAGCTTTTGCTGTATAATAACGCTGAGATGCTTTAGAACCATCTGTATGATAGAAATCACACAGTCTATTTTGAAAGCGTTCATCCCATTCATAGAACGAAGATGTCATTTGCAAAGGCCCAAAGACTTCTGTTCTCATATAGGCATCAAAGGTTTGCCCAGTTACCTCTTCAACGATGAGTTGTAATAAAGTAAATCCACCACCTGAATAACGCCATTCTCTCCCAGGCTTAATACTAACTTTTATAATACCATCGCTACCTGGGTCTGCATCTTTAGCTTTGGTCAGTGATGCTTCCAAAGACTGAACACCTTCAATATTTTCAAAACCTGCATAGCCAAGTCCGTCTGTTAAACCTGCGGTGTGGCTTAACAATCTTCTTATAGTTACCTCATTAGTATCAAAATCACCATCAGTTAATTTCCACCTTGTGAGATACCGACTAACAGGTGCATCCAAATCTAACTTTCCTTCTTGTACAAGTCGCATTACGCCAATGGTAGAAACAAATTTAGATAACGAAGCCACTTGAAAAATGGTGTTTCTATCTACATTCTTACCATTCGAGTGAAAAGATTCTTTCACTATTTTTCCATCTTTAAATACTCCAATAGCCATACTTCCGACGAACTCATTTTGGAGTTCCTCTTGTACTGAGGAGATGAACTCATTAGGCTCATTTTCTTGAGTAAATGGCGAGTGCCACCAGCCTTTATCTGTGCCTAAGAAAACCACTATCACCCATACTGCTATGAGTATAAATGATGGAAAAGAATAATTGAAAAATCGTTTCATAACTATTTTTTAATAATACTCCCAAAAACTAAACCTACGCCGGTTCCAAGTGTTAGCCCTATCGCAATCGTATTGGTGAAGATGCCGACGCAAAGCCCAATTCCTGCTCCAAAAACCACCCCTAATATCAATTTCTTTTTCATCTATTTTTTTTTAATGTTTTTTAATTGTCAGATGTAATTCGCCAATAATCATTTCGATGGGTATCAAACTAATTGTTAAGGCTCATTTCATTATATCTTTTTTTATCGGCTGTGTTACACTTGTGAGATGAACACAGTTATATTTATTCTATATTTTTATACTAAACTCTTTTGTTTCCAAATACCTGATGACGCGTTTTTTGCGGCAAATTCACCAAAGTCGATGGGTTTTCTACCCAACACTTTTTCAACATCATTGGTCACTTCCGCTAATTCGGGATTGCCCAATACTTCTGTAAAAAGGTATTCGATGAGCCATACAAAATCTTCAGGGATATTGGCTTGACGCATTCCATCGCCATATTCCTTTATTGAAATAGGAATGAAGGTAAGTTCACGATTACTTGCTTTTGCGATTTCATTTACCGCATCTTTAAAAGTCAATGTTCGAGGACCAGTAAGTTCATAGATTTTTCCATTATGCTCATCTTCTGTAAGTGTTTTAGCAGCTACAGCAGCAATATCGTCGGCATCAACCCAAGGGATATTTGCCTGTGCTTGTGGTAAGGCAACCACGCCTTCGAGTATAGGTTCTAATAAAAAGTTTTCACTAAAATTCTGGTTAAACCAGCTTGCGCGAACAATAGTATACTCTAGCCCTGAGTGGATGATAACCTGCTCACAGAGTTGCGCTTCACGCTCTCCTTTTCCTGAAAGGATGACCAGTTTTTTCACATTAGCTTGTTTTGATTCTTTCACCAATTGCTCAATAGCTTGCAATGCTCCAGGAACGGCTAAATCAGGTTGATAGGTGATGTAAACTTTGTCCATTCCTTCCAAGGCTTTTGCCCAACCTTCAGGCTGATGCCAATCAAATGCTGGTGATGCACTACGTGAACCTATTCGTACGTTTTGACCTAATTCTTCCAAAAGGTGAACCACTCGCTTTCCTGTTTTTCCGGTTCCTCCGATAACTAAGATGTTTTCTGTTTTCATTTTTCTTCGATTTTTAAAATTGATATTAATTATGCTTCAAATATTTGAAGTTTTTTGATTTTACTTTTATGAATAATATGTTGATTTTCTTTTGGAATGAACTGTGACATACCAATACAAGGTTACCGTCACGATAAACTCTAGTCCAATGAACCAAAAACCGAAATCAACGTAGAAATCATAATAAGTTCCTCCATGGGGTAGTACTGTAAATGGTACGGTTATGAGAGCATCTAAAATTGCCGATATGATGAAGAAAATCAGTCCTACCCTCAATCCGTGAGTATGAATACTATTCCGGTAATAGAGTTTTGCCCCCAACCAAACGACGGGGACTATAACTATCGCTAACCAAATATTGGCTTGCTGTTCTACATCTTCTAAAAGTGGTACATAAAAGGATAATGTATATAAGCTTACGCCAATTATCCAAATAAGTATTCCAATGATAATTACTCTTGTTAGTTTCATAACTGTTCGTTTTTTGATGAATGAATATTGTATTTGCTATATCATTTTGAGTATATCAAGCCTATTAATAGCAAGGAGAATGAGGTGAATGAGGCTATCGTCCGCTGTATGTGCCAGCGATTCCAAGGCTGTTCAAATTTGGTTCGCAACTCTTTAAGCTCAACGACCGAAAGGTTTTCTAATACGGTTTTGTCAAGCAAGTCATTAAGCGGAACATTTTTGAAAACTGTTATCAAGCCAATACCGATAAAGAATAAAATGGCAGCTAGTATAAATGACCAAAATGTTATTGGATGTGTATTACGATGCAAAAAAGCATTAATAAATAGTAGTACCACCGGACTAAAAAAGGTGATGAGAAAACTACGGTTGATGATGGCACGGTTCATTGCCTGAAAGGATTTCAAGAAACCCAAATCATCCAGTCTTTCGATTCCTGGTGTTATTGTGTTAGACCACGTAAAACATAATCCTGCAGTTAGTCCGGTAAATAAAATGCCTAGTATCAATACGATGATTTTAAATTTGATTTCCATTTTTATTGTTTTTTAAGGATGATATCCAGGTTAATAAATCTTGATATTCTTCACTGTTGAGTTTGATTTTCTTGCCTTTGGGCATTCTTTTTTTGATAAATACTTGTTTGTATACATCATTAGACCAGTTGTTCATATTGTTCTCAGTAAAGACACGTCTGCGATTACGTCTCTCGTGGCAGACGTTACATTTATTACTAAGAATCCCAAAAGCTTTTTCCTTTACAGGGTCTTCTTTAACTGGACTTTCATAAGCTAGATTTTTATATCGGTCAGACGATGTCCGAGGCTCATTTTGCCCTGTCATAATTGCTAGACAGATGGCCATAATTAATTTTACTAATACATACATTGTAAAAAAGTTGATTGTTAATGATAGTACAAAGTTGCGCAGATAGGTCAGCAATCATTTATTCGAGCGGAAGTATGATTTGTTCGAAAAGTGCATTGTGCAACAATCAAGGTTGAAATACTTGAAGTTTTAGAAAAAAACAGAAACTACTTTTCAACGAATCTCTATAGGCTCGTTGCAATAGTTTTAATTAAAGTCCTTTAGAAAATGTAGCGGTTTTATCCTTCAGTTCCTTTCTTAAATTCTCTTCAATAATTTCACCTTCTTTAAAACTGTCATAAAAGGACGGCAGAGAATATGTTTCTATCTTTTTTGCTCCTAGAAACGGGAAATATTCTTTTGCGGATTGTAATACTGTGGCACCGCCTCTTCCGCCTGGTGAAGCGGCCATTAATAACATAGGCTTCTCTTTCCAAATTTTCATATTTAACCTTGATAGCCAGTCCAAAGTATTTTTAAACACTGCTGCATAAGAGCCATTGTGTTCTGCTAAAGAGATTATAAATGCATCTGCCGAATTGAGAATTTCATCCAATCTTTTCACCCCTGTGGGTATGCCATTCTCTGCTTCATAATCAACACCATATATAGGAAGGACATAATCATTTAAATCGATCGTTAAGATTTCCACATCCTCCAGAAGCGTGGCAACGTACTCTATGAGCATTTTGTTGATTGAATTTTGACTGTTGCTACCTGCAATTGTGACTACTTTTTTCATAATGATTATTTTTTTGAGATTATAGAATCAATTGACCATTTTCCACTTCCATTAACTAGAATTGTAAGAGCTAAACCAATAATTAGCAAGGAATATTCAAATCCTTCTCCTGCTTGGTTGCCAAACCAATTCATAAAAAATCCGTGCTCTAATTGGGTCGTGAAAATGATACCCAAGAACATTCCAATAAGAGACAATGCCCAAAACCGACTAAAGAAACCGAGGATTAAGGAAATAGAGCCAAAAAATTCAATCATTATTACTGAAAATGCTACCGTGCTGGGTAAACCCATTTGTGTTGTGAACATTTCAATAGTAGCTGAAAAGCCATAGCCTCCAAAGAGTCCAAGTAGTTTCTGCGCACCGTGCGGAAATAGCACTAAACCAAGCGTTAAACGTGCAATACTGTATCCTGAATTAGGATGTGTTGTTACTAATTTTCTAAATGAATTTTTCATAATGTATAGGGTTTAAAATGTTTTACGGTAATACAATCCGAAGTTTGATTGTGTTATAGGATTAGTTCCATATTGGTCAAAGTCTGCACCAAGGCCGAGTTGATGGCCTTTGTAAGATGCGCCTAATCTTAGTTGCTGGAAGCTTCTGGAGTGCGTTTTGAACTTATCCCAAACGGTTAAGAACTGCCCATTTAACCACAGAGAAACCATATCATTGATTGGTACGTGAATTTGAAATTGGGCAAATACTTCGCCTAGGCTCGCATCTTTTTTTTCTGAATATGCGACTGTAGGAATAACAACCAGTGAAGCCCTTGAATTTTTCATTGTGAGCTTAGCCGAAAGCCTTTCTGAAAATCCTCCAAAACTATTATAGTACAAGGAAGGTCCTAGAGCAATAGTCTTGTTGACGTTCCAGAATAATGTAGGTTGTACGCCTACTTCATCAAAAATTTGATTTTCTTTTTCTCTAAATTTCTGGAAGAAGGCGAGGGTAGCAATGCTTAAGGTATTGCTGTCATTAATTGAATGATTGGAGAATAAAGTGAAGTCTGTTTTATCAAAACCTGAGAACAGTTCCAATTGGGTAAATTGTGCTTGTAAAGTGCTTACGAAACCAATTATTAATACACCTGATATGATTCTTATTCTTTTCACACTTCAAAATTCCGATGGCAAAGCGTGAAAAAAAATGAACTAGTTTAAGACTTTTACATCCGGTTGACCTTTGTGATAATTTTGCTCATAAATTCTGGTGTAATTCCTATGTACGCCGCTAAGTCTTTCTGGGTTATCCTATTGACAGTTTGAGAGTATTTCTTTTTGAATTCAATATATCTTTCTTCGGCTGTTAACGATATTCCGTGGTTTGATCGTCTGATATAACTTATTAAAGACTTTTGATAAAGTATGCGGTAAAACCTTTCAAATTTTGGAATCTCCTGAAACAGCAAATCATAGTTCGCTCTAGAAATTCCCAGTAGTTCAGAATGTTCAGTTGCTTTAATATAATACTTGGACGGTTCTTTGGTCATAAAGCTCGACAAATCACCAGTCCAGTAATCTTCAATGGCAAACATTGAGATATGTGGTGCCCCATCTTCATCTAAGGTATAGACTTTCAAGCAGCCTTTAGTGATGAAATATTCATACTTAACAATCTCACCCGCTTGCAAAAGGAAATCCTTCTTTTGTACTTTAATTTCTGTCAATAAAGAAATGTACTTCTGTTTTTCCAACTCGGTCAAATCAATAAACCTAGATATATTATTAAGTATAAGTGTATGTGATTCCTTATGATTCAATTCTTACGGTATTTGAGTGAATTTAATTTAAAGAATTAATCCCGTATGTAAAAATCCAATAATGATATAAATAGCTAACTGAAATGTAAAAACATTCTAAGCTAAGAACACTTATTTAATTCTCAGGAGTTTTACAAAACCAAGGTTTTTTAAGACCGCTTCTATTTTTCAAAACTTGAGACCCTAAGACAGTATTCGTTTTTTATTCAATAAAGTTTGGGTAAAATTAGATACTTGATTATCGGATTTTCGAAGCGTCATATTAAATCATAAAACCTCTTCCCATTTTCGCATTTCCTCTTCCTTTAAGTATGGAAGCCAAATCCTAAATGTAAATCGTGCGTAATATTCTGAAATATCGGATTCTTGATCCAAATATTCCTTGGCGCTCAGCCATGACGTAATGGAAAATATAAATTGTTCAGCTAAAAATAAAACTTGATTTTCACTAATCTGTTCCCTGAATATACCCTGATTTTTATAGAGCGTAATAATTTGTAAAATCTGGGTTTTCTTTAAATTGAACAATTCCAAAGTAGTTTTTTTTATCTCGGGAAGCCGGCGCCAGACCACCTCATTGTCCTTAAAGAAGAAACGATATCTAAACATAATCTCGAAATTATCTTTCATGGAACCTATTACCTGCTCTTTAGCAAAATTGTTGTCTTTAAAACGTTCGGCATTTTGAACCTCCGTAAGAAATTGTTCGAACAAAGCTTTGACAACTACGTTTTTGGTAGGATAGTGATAGTGTAGATTACCTTGGCTCATACCAATGGATTTGGCTATGTGTCTGGTGGTAACGCTCTCTACACCGTCAGTATTAAAAAGGTCCAATGCCTTGGCTAAAATCTTTTGTTTTGTAGTCATTAGTTCATTTGAGCTAATTTGTTATATTTGCTTTGTAAAATTAGCCTAAATGAACTAATCATGAAAACTTTCAAATACATTCTATTAATAGCTTTTTTAGTTTTTATAGTAAGTTGTAGCAATCATTACTCTAAACAACTTATAAAACAAAATGAAAATACGCTCCCTATTCTTTTTAAGAATGTTGACATATTCAATGGAAAGGACAGTTCCCTAATTCCTAACAAAAATGTTTTAGTTGAAAAAGGGATTATCAAAATTATTACTGAAAATTTTGAAACCAAAGACAATCAGGACTACCATACTATTGAAGGCAAAGGTAGAACATTGATGCCGGGATTAGTTGATGCCCACGTACACTTGTCCGGAAGCGGTGCCGTACCTTGGGAGAACGTGAGTGCTAACGAAGCTTACAATCTAAAAGCCTACCTGCACTCGGGAATTACAACTGTCTATGATTTGGGAGGTATGGCCTCGGATATTGAGAAACTCTCACAAGAGGTAGCGCATGGTGAACTATTGGGGCCAACAATATATCATAGTCATATACCCATAACGGTTAAAAATGGACATCCTATTCCCTTAACCAAAGAGATTTTAGGTTGGCCTTTAAAATCTTTTGTAAATACACTTGCCCCCACAATTGAAGATGCCGAGGATGCGGAAAAAATTATTGAGGAGTACTTAGAGGAAAATGTGGATTATGTCAAAATCATATATGATGAAATACCACCAGGTTCTCCTTTTATGACCTACAATGTATTGGAAGCATTAATTGAAAAGGCTCACGATAAAGGTTATAAGGTTTTTGTACATATCGGCAGTCCACAAAATGCCATAGATGCGGTAAATGCTGGTGCTGATATTCTTGCCCATGGTATCTGGAGGGGAAAATTATCCTCAGAACAGGCGGACATTATCGCAAATGCCAAGGTTCCCATTATATATACCTTGGCAGCGTTTCAGAATGTGAATAGTATTAATAAAGGGGAGTATTATCCGAAAGATATTGATACTTTATTAGTTCCTAAAATTATTCTTGAGCCTGTTACCGGGGCAAAAGGATTGGATGTCAAAGGTCAAAAAGCTATGAAAGGATTTTTTGATGATGTCACTGATAAAAGTCCGTTCCTATTGGATAATTTCAAGTTGTTGTGGGAAAGAAATGTTCAGATGGTTTTGGGTACGGATAGCGCATTACCTGGTACGTATGCGGGAAGTACGTATTTACAGGAAATAGATGCTTTGAAAACCTATGGACTGAGCAATTTTGAAATCCTAACTGGAGCTACTTATTTACCTTCAAAACTCTTTTTGGATGATCCTGATTTCGGAATTGTCGAAGTAGGGAAAAAAGCGAATCTCTTGCTCATCAATGGAAATCCATTGGAAAATATAACATTGATTAAATCTCCCGAAACAATTTTAATGAATGGGAAGATTATCGTAAAAGTTGAATAATAAGTAAAGACATTTTCAACTTTTCCATTATGAAAATAAGAATTTTAGACAACATCTTTTAAAAATACATCTATGAAAATTTTAATTGATAATATGATCCGTCAGCTTCGCGATATGCAAGATGGCAAAAATTGGATGGGTCCTAATTTTAGCAAAAAACTGGTCCATATTGCCGAAGATTCGGCCTTTATTCTACCAAAACCAAATCTTCATAGTGTAGCTGAAATAATCTCTCATCTTACAACTTGGAGAAAAGAAACAATTTTAAAAATTAGAACAGGAAAGGGAAGTATTACGGATGACGCGGAGGAAAACTGGTTATCCAACGATAAATTAGAAAAAATTGGATGGGACAATATTCTTTCATCATATCGAAATACGCTCTCCGAATTGATAGCACTTCTTGAAACGAAGGATGATAGTTTTTTAGAAGAGAAATATTATGACACCGATTTTAAAGACAACTGTGAGTATCGATTTGTAGTTAACGGTATGATACATCACGATATTTATCATTTAGGGCAACTTGGAATAATCATTAAATTTTTAAAGGACAATAACGAGTAATTAGGATGTTTAACATCAAAATTCATAGTCCCCTAAAGGGAACGATTTTTGGGACCGTGTCGACATGATTAATTTCACGTTTAATTGAACTTCTTAATACTCAAATTCATAACCAATTATTAATTGCTCGATGTTTCGAAAACAATTCATTTTCTGCAAATTTTCTGCACAAAAAAAAGGAGCTACATTAGTTTTAAATGTAACTCCTTGACTATTAAGTGATGGCACTAGGATTCGAACCTAGGACCGCCTGCTTAGAAGGCAGGTGCTCTATCCAGCTGAGCTATGCCACCATTTTTTCAAATGTGGGTGCAAACTTACTAAAAATTCTAGTTTCCGTAAGCCTAATAATCATCAAAATTTAAATAGAAATCTATCTTACCGAAAAGCCTTGGCGATTTGACTTGAAGTTCCCAGTCCTTCAATGCCCAATTCTACCACATCACCAGGTTTTAGATAGCGAGGTGGGTTAAATCCTAGACCTACGCCAAATGGTGTTCCCGTAGAAATAACATCACCTGGAAGTAAAGTCATAAACTGACTGATATAACTAATCGATTCCGGAATATTAAAAACAAAATCGGAAGTATTGCTGTCCTGCAATTGTTCTCCGTTCACATTCAACCATAAATTTAGATTATGCGGATTTGTAATTTCATCCTTAGTAGCAATAAAAGGGCCCAATGGCGCAAAGGTGTCACAACTTTTTCCTTTGACCCATTGGCCTTCACGCTCTATTTGAAACTCACGTTCGCTATAATCATTGTGCAATACATAACCAGCCACGTAATTCATAGCTTCTGACTCGGAAACATAAGAGGCTTTTTTACCGATTACAACACCCAATTCAACTTCCCAATCCGTCTTGGTGCTTCCTTTTGGAATAACCACATCATCATTCGGGCCAACTATTGCAGAGGTTGCTTTAAAAAACAAAACAGGTTCTTTCGGAATTTTCATACCCGCTTCCTGGGCATGCTTGGCATAGTTCAGACCTATACATACAATTTTAGACGGACGACAAAGGGGAGCTCCCAAACGTGTATTTTCATCCACTTTCGGACAATTATCCTTATTAGCATTCAACCAGTTTTGTAGTCTATCCAGACCATCACCTCCGAAGAAATTTTCGTCATAATCTTGTCCAAACCCGGATACATCCAAACGTGTACCATCCTCCAATTGCACTCCTGGTTTTTCATTACCTATACTTCCAAATCGTATTAATTTCATCCTATTTAATTTAATCTCCGTTTAACTTAAGAAATCCTCCATCTATTGGGAAATCCGTTCCCGTAATAAAAGATGCCTCATCCGAGCAAAGGTAAAGTGCCAAATTTGCCACCTCATGGGGTTTTCCCATACGTCCAATCGGCTGTGTTCGGGAAAGCTCCTTAAATTTTTCTTCTATTGAATCAGGAAAATTGTTCTTTAAATACCCATCTACGAAAGGTGTATGAATTCTTGCCGGCGAGATGCTGTTACAGCGTATCCCATGGTCTAAATAATCTTTTGCCACGGAATACATCATCGTAAGTGCTGCGCCTTTTGACATGGAATAGGCAAATCTATCTTTGATTCCTACCGTCGCGGCAATAGAAGCCATATTCAAGATTACCCCTCCTTTTTCCTTCATAAAAGGAATTACAGCATGAATGCAATTGTACACTCCTTTAACATTAACACTATAAATTTTATCTAAGTCAGCTTCCGTTGTTTTCTCGACATTTCCGATGTGGGCGATACCAGCATTATTTATTAAAATATCGATGGGTTTCCGTTCTCCAATTTCAGTGACGATTTGAACCACCTGTTCATGACTTGCAACATTGCAAGCATGTGCTTCAGCCAATCCTCCGCCATTTTTAATCTCTTTGACTACACCATTAGCCGCATCTTTATTGAGTTCGAAGACATGAAGCTTAGCACCGTTTCCAGCCAAAGCGATTGAAATCGCTCTACCTATTCCACTACCACCACCGGTAACTATTGCTGATTTTCCTTTGAGGTTGAATTTCATTTTCTAAGGATATTACCTTTAAATATAACCTAGTTTTCCGAAACGGAATCTTTCTTAGCGAATAAAGCTTGTATTTCTGGGTCAATACCCGTATTTATTCGTAAAGATGGTTTTTCGGTTCTGAGTTTTCGCAAAGCCCCTTCAGACACTTTAGTTTTCCAAAGATATATTTGTTCGAGCTCCACCAAATTTTTAATTATGGACAAGGTATTATCCCCTGTATCGGTATCATATATTTTCAGGGTTTTAAGTTTAGATAGCACTTTTAGGGTATCCATTTCGACATCTGATACCGGGGTTTGGTCAATTTCAAGCCACTCCAAATTTTTGCATACTGCAATAAAATCCATTTCACCTTTACCAATGGGCAATCCGCTGACATCTAATTCAATGATATTCTTGGCAATTGGCTTCAAGTCTGTTAGCAATTTAGAATCATATTCTGGAGGCATATATACATTGATACTTAAGGCATCAAGATTGCTCGCCATTCTCTTAATCGTCAAATAGTCAGAACTAAGTCTTGTAATTGTAGTGTCGGCCACGGCAGGAAGTTTAGCCCAAGTTCTCGATTCGTCTGGCTGCTTTAATTCATCAACTAGGGCAACCAAAGGTTCGCTATTATCCAAATGGCTTAACAACAAAGTATCAGAAGCACCAAGGTTAATCCATCGTTCCAAAATTTGAATTTCATTGTCCGTTAGACTCTTTTCTCCTTCAGGGGGCATATGGTTTTCATCTGAAACTGGAAGATGCAACCTCTGAATCAGTTCGCTTTCTTCGGAATTTCCAGGAGTAATTGTCGGACCACTTTCACCGCCTTTTAAAAGTTGGGATAGGCTGGTCATTAGCAACTCTCCTTTACGTTTATTTGGATTGTGACATTTTACACATGATTCATTAAGAATTCTGGCTACTACATCTTGAAAAATCAATGGGTTTTCTGGTATTGCTTCTTGTTTCGTATTGGTTGGAAGCGCCAAAAATTCCTCTCCATGAGTGACCATCCCCCCATAATGTCCCGTGAACCCAATTAACACAGCCAAAGCAACTTGAAGAATCTTGGTATATGTTTTTCTACCCAAATCGGTAGCATCAAGCCAATACCATATAACAGCCAGAATTGCGGTTCCTCCACCTAACCATTGGTGCCAAAATAGCAAATCACCTTTTGTACCAGTTTCTGTGCCAAGGAAAAATCCTGAAACAGCCGTAATCAAAGCCGCAATTGTTGCAATGGTCAATAATAGTTTGGGAATTTCCTTTCCTGTCAATCCCAAAAAAATAGCAATCAAAAGTAGTACGATTGGAAAATGAAGTACAACAGGATGCCATCTCCCTAACCAAGCTACAAGATTAGGAAGTTCAATGTAAGATTCAAAAATCAGACAAAAAACAAGAAAGATGGAAAGGCCGAAAATCACATAATCTACCCACCGCGATTTATTGGAGTCGATCATAAATTATGCAAGTAAGTCTTTAACCACGTTACCGGCCACATCAGTCAAACGAAAACGGCGCCCTTGGTATTTATAGATCAGTTGTTCGTGGTCGATACCCATTTGGTGCATCAAAGTGGCGTGAAAATCATTGATATGGACTGGGTTTTCTACAACATTATATCCAAATTCATCGGTCTGACCATAATTGAGTCCGGGTTTGATGCCGCCACCGGCCATCCAGATACTAAAGGCTCTTGGGTGATGGTCGCGACCATAGTTTTCTGGGTCGAATTTTCCTTGGGCATAATTTCCTCTTCCAAACTCGCCTCCCCAAATGACCAAAGTATCTTCTAACATGCCGCGCTGTTTTAAGTCCATGACCAATGCTGCAGAAGCTTGGTCAACATCTTTAGCTTGACCTGCCATCTCATTATGTAAATTTCCATGTTGGTCCCAACCTTGGTGGTACAGCTGAATAAAACGAACGCCATTTTCCGCCAATCTGCGGGCCTGCAAGGCATTGGCCGCATATGTCCCGGGAACTTGGCAATCCTCGCCATATAAATCAATAATCGATTGTGGTTCTTTTGAAATATCCATCACATCAGGAACTGACATCTGCATACGATATGCCATCTCATATTGTGCAATACGTGATTCAATTTCATCGTCTCCAGTCTCAACATGATGTAATTTGTTAAGTGATGAAACATGGTCTAACAAATGTCTTTTATCAGATCGTGAGATTCCATCAGGATCATTCAAATACAGTACCGGGTCTTTTCCTGAACGGAGTAAAACCCCTTGGTGTTTGGAATCTAGGAAGCCACTTGACCAAAGCTTTGAATATAAACCCTGACTATTTCCCTTTCCTCTTGAGGTCAATACCACAAAAGAAGGAAGGTTTTTGTTTTCATTCCCAAGGCCATAACTCATCCATGAGCCCATGCTTGGGCGACCTGATATTTGACTTCCGGTTTGAAAAAAGGTAATCGCTGGGTCATGATTAATCGCTTCAGTATGCATACTACGGATTACCGTTATATCATCCGCGATTTTAGCGATATGCGGAAAAAAGTCACTTATCCATGTTTGGCTTTCCCCATGTTGCTGAAAACCTACTTTTGGTGGCATTAAAGGAAACTTATCCTGACCGGATGTCATTCCGGTCAATCGTTGTCCATTTCTAATAGATTCCGGTAGATCCTCTCCCATACGTTTCCTCAAGGTCGGTTTATGATCGAAGGTTTCCAGTTGAGAAGGTGCACCCGCTTGAAAGAGGTAAATAATCCGTTTGGCCTTCGGTGCGAAATGCGGTAATCCTAAAGGCTGACTTAGTAGGCTTTCAGAATTCCCCTTGAACAAATCAGGAATCAATAAAGAACCTAGAGCCAATGAACCAATACCTACACTTAATTGCGAAAAAAAGTGTCGCCTATTTACTTTTAAAGGATTTTCAGATTTCTTTTTTTCCTCTTCCATAATTATTCTTTTGTTATGGTTTCGTCGAGATTGTAAATAACTTGTGTTGTGAGCATCAACGCAGCCGTTTTGGATGGGTCAACATCTAACTGTTCATATTCGCCGAGGGACGCTAAATCTTTGGCATCTTCTATACTCAATGAAAACTGTTCGAGCTCATCATGGTAATACTCATTCAGCATTAATAACTCGTTCTCTTTGGGTGAACGAACCAGAATACGTTCAAAAATGTTTCTCACAATGGAATTATCATCAATTCCAGCAGCAATGGTTTGTTGAGATAAGACCCGAGCGGCTTCCAAAACTTGTATGTCATTTTGTAAAGCCAACGCCTGCAAGGGTGTATTTGTTTTTTGTCTTCGAACCTCACAAAAATCTCTTGTGGGAGCATCAAAAATGCTCATACTTGCTGGAGGCAAAGTTCGTTTCCATAGCGTATAAAGAGATCGCCGGTACAGTTTTTCTCCTGTATCTGGAACATAGGTAGTCAAAACACCTCGATTACCTCCCGCATTGGTTTCCTCCCACAGTCCTGGAGGCTGATAAGGTTTCACGCTCGGTCCGCCAATTTCAGGATTCAACAATCCGCTGGTAGCTAATATATAATCTCTTATCATTTCTCCACTCATACGAAAGCGCGGTGCTCTTGCCAAAAGTTTATTCTCAGGGTCGGCCTTTTTTATTTCGGGTCTTAGGGCAGAGCTTTGTTGATAGGTGGCCGAAAGCATGATTTTTTTAAGGAGATATTTAGTATCCCAGTTGTGCTCCATAAAATCCACCGCAAGCCAATCTAATAATTCAGGATGAGTTGGAAGACTACCTTGTACACCAAAATCCTCGGAAGTTTCTACCAAGCCTCGACCAAATAACATCCCCCATAAGCGATTTACATAAACCCGGGCAGTCAATGGGTTCTCTTTAGAAGTCACCCATTTTGCCAGACCTAGTCGGTTTTTTGGCAACTCTTCCGAAAAAGGATATATGACCTCAGGTGCATTTGGAATAACGGAATCCGTAGGCTGGTCGTATTCTCCCCGATTTAAGATAAAGGTCGTTTTGGGAGCCGAGTCATTCATGACCATTACTTTGATTTTCTTCCCTTTTTCGAGATTTACAAAATCGAGCACTCCTTGAGTTTCTTTATTGGTTAGCTCGATATACGGTGGATCTGCAAAGAACTTTTGATTCGCTGCTTGTACGGCATCCATTTGTATTCCTTTTTCATTCACATAATTGAAAAAAGAGAAAAATTCATAGTAGTTTTTTTGTGAAATAGCGTCATACTTATGGTCATGACAACGAGCACATTCAAGGGTAAGTCCGAGAATTCCTTTGCCTAAAGTATTTGTCCGATCCAACACATAATTCGTGCGATACTCTTCTTGTATGACCCCACCTTCTTGTGTAATCGGATGATTTCGATTAAAACCCGTGGCCAATACCTGTTCCTTCGTAGCATTGGGTAGTAAATCTCCAGCCAATTGCCACGTCAAAAATTCATCATAGGGCAAGTTTTTATTAAACGCATGGATTACCCAATCACGCCAGGGCCACATTGTTCGGTAGCTATCATCTTGATATCCATGCGAATCAGCATACCGCGCCAGGTCTAGCCATGACTGGGTCATTCGTTCACCATATGCCGGCAAGGCCAAAAATTCATCTATTGCTTTGGGAATAATATCCACCGAATCATTCTTTAACAATCTGTCTATTACTTCCTGTTTTGGAGGAAGTCCAGTTAAGTCTAAACTAATTCTCCTTAGCAAGGACTTCGTTGGTGCTTTTTCGGAAGGCGTTAAATTGTTATCCTTTAGCTTTTCAAGTACAAAACCATCAATCTCATTATTGCCCCAATCCAAATTTTCGGTAGTGGGAATCTCTTTTTTTATCGGAGGAATATAGGCCCAATGCTTTTCGAACTTCCCACCTTGTTCAATCCATTTTTGGATTAGTTCCTTTTCATGCGGTTTCAGCTTTAACTGTGAATCTGGTGGTGGCATCATTACATTGGAATCATCAGAAACGATGTTCAAATAGATTTCGCTTTGGTTTGGCTTACCTTGAACTATTGCAAACTTTCCAGGACTTTCTGGAAGCTCTGCAAACGCATTCTCAGCAATATCAAGTCGCAGACCTGCTTTGCGCTTATTGGCGTCAGGACCATGGCAGGTATAACAATTATCAGAAAGAATAGGTTTTATATGGAAATTATAATCAACAACCTCCGGCATCTTCATAGTGACATAATCATCGGAAGTGCTTTCAAAAACACCAGATTTAAATGCCCATAAAAGTGCAGTTAAAGCAAGAAGAATAATGGCTATGATGAGTTTTTGCCTCATAAGGTCTTAGGCTATAAATTTGGTCAGTCTTAAAGATACTAAATTTATAAGACCAAAATCAAAGAGAAAACCATATGACCAAAGGAATGTTTCAAACGTTATTCCTTTTCGAACACTAAATCGAACTTCACCGTTACCTCAGGCCCAACAACCACTTGCCCAAACATAGCCGTTGGAGGTTCTATTTCAAAATCTTTGAGCGGCACATGATATTCACCCGATATTTTAACCGTATCGCCATCGGAGCTTATTTTCCCTACTATTTCCACATCCTTTTGTTTTCCGGCAATGCTCAGGGTACCTACTAGGGTAGATTCGTTTTTAACTTCATTCAGGGCAAACATCACTTTCGGGTGAGATTCTTTTTGTAAAGCGGCATGCATTTTTTTATCCATAGTAGCGCCACGTTCACTTAAGATGTCAGCTACAGTAACCTCAAAATCAATTTCTTTTGGGGTGTTCCCTTCTGCCCTCAATACTCCGTCTATAGTGTTGGCTGTAACCGTCCAATCATGGACTGTAGAAGTTCCATCAATTGTCAATTTGCTTTCTGATGACAAACTGTATGAATCTTGGCCCAATGCAAAAATCGAAAACCCTAAAAAGAGTAATAGCAGTACTATTTTTTTCATGATACCTAGTTTTTATTCATCCAAAACGATTTGCCAGAATTTTTTCTGTTCTTCCTCGGATGGTTGTACTTTGGGGCTCACCAAACGGAAACCGACAAAATTCGAATCGGTAAACCACCAGAAGCTTTTCGGAATCTGCGGATCTCTCTTCTGCAGCTTCAAACTTGATGCCGATCTTGAGGCAGAACGAAGTGTTTTCGGGTCATCGTCCCAAGAACCGCCACGATATACCCTGGGGTGAATTACAGTGGGAGTTTTCCACGGATTATTTGCATCTAACGTCGTATAAGCATCCTCCTTGTATTCATCTAAGGTCCATTCGGCGGCATTGCCGTGCATATCATATAATCCCCAATCATTTGGTTTTTTTGTACCCACCTTGGCGTATACTCCATTTGCATTTTTATAATGTACTGCATACTCATCAATGGCAGTAACATCACCAAAACTATATGCAGTTGTACTTCCTGCTCTGGCAGCATATTCCCATTCTGCTTCCGTTGGTAAGCGATAGAACTTTCCGGTTACCGTACTCAACCATTTGCAAAATACCAAAGCTGAATAGGCAGACATACTTACCGCTGGAAAATCCTCTTTCCCCATTCCATAGGAAGGGTCTTCGTAAGGTGGGCTAGGTCTGGTAATGGCATCTATCTTCATGGTTCGGTCATCATCCAATTTCACGAACAATTCTTTGTTTTGTTTGAAAAATAGCTCAAAGACGTCCCAGGTGACCTCATATTTTCCCATATAAAAAGCATCTACAGACACTTCTCGTTGTGGACCTTCATCTGGTTTTCTTTCTGCCTCTGTTTCAGGACTTCCCATTAAAAAAGCTCCTCCGGGAATTTCCATCATATCAAAAGAAACATCTGTTGCTGACACTGTTTCTGTATAACCTTGTTGAATTTTAATATTCGTTTCTGCCTCTTGCTTGACTGTTTCTGCCCCTTCCACAACCCCAGTAGTAGATTTACAGGATGTCATTAAAAATAACAATCCGAAGAAAGTCATTTGATAAATATTGTTTCTTTTCAATTTCATTATTAGAATTCTAGTTTTCTAAAAATATTAAAAAATAAACTAAGGCTCCCAATTCACTTAAGGAAACTATTGAGAACTCAGAATTTATATCAAAATATCTTAAATTTGGTACACTTCATGATATTATCTTGAAATCAATACAAGAACGCAAAATGAAAACAATGAAAAATAATGTTACAACCTTAGTCTTCTTATTTTTAGCTTTTAACGCATTTGCCCAACGGGAAATTGTCAAAGAATTGGAGACATTTAACGAAATAAAAGCTTTTGACCGGATCGAAACTATTCTTATCAAAAGTGATAAAAACAAAGTTGTGGTTACAGGAGACGACCAAGACGAGGTCAATATTTCATTAAAAAATGGAACCTTAAAAGTAAAGATGGAATTTGACAATCAAATGGATGGAGGAAATGTAACCGTAAAAGTATATCACTCGGAAATACTCACCTTTATCGATGCTAATGAAGGTGCAAATATTTCTTCTGAAGATACCGCAAAAGGAAATGAAGTTAAAATTGCCGCACAGGAAGGCGGAACGGTTGACCTTAATGTGGATATCGATAACCTAGAGGTCAAATCAACCTCGGGAGCAGAAATCACCTTAACGGGCAAAGTCACCAAGCAAGAAGCTATTGCCAACTCTGGTGGTAAGGTCTACAATGATAAATTAAAGACTGTTGAAACCAAGGTAACCGTTCAAGCCGGAGGAAGTGCGAGCGTTCATGCCTCTGATAAAATGAATGCCAAAGTTAGGGCTGGTGGCTCAATTTATATTTATGGCAATCCAAAAGATTTAGAACGGGACAAGGTCTTTGGTGGCAAAATCAAAGTAATGGACTAAGATAGAGTATTCACTAATCTATTGTTCTATATCAGAAGCGTCAAAAGCAATTAACTCATTTTCTTGAAATTCCGGAGCTATTTGTATGGGGTTGCAACACACTTCGCAATCCTCAACATAAGTCTGTGTCGCTACTGAAGGATCTAGAAGCATAGATATTTCTTCCCAGCAATAGGGACATTGAAAGAAATGTTCATGCATATTCGGAATAGTTTGAAAACAACTTTTGACCTTTACAAAGTTAAGGTTTATAGAAAATAAAAAAGGAAGCATTTCATGCTTCCTTTTTTAATCAGAGTTGTTGTTCTAATCAATTCTCTTTTTCAAATTTAGTATCCGCCATTCTGGTTTCTTTTGTTTCCCTTGAATTGACTCCCTTGGCGTTTGACCTTGCTGGGTTGTATTTGGTATTTAAATTCATGTTATCACTATCAAAAGTTGCTAAGCCGTCCATCTTTAGCTCTTGTAAATTCTCATAAGAGTTAAACTTATTTCCTTGAAGTTGCACAAATTCGAGACCCTCAAGCTTTTCTAATCCTTCTGGAGCGGCTCCTTCAAAATTATTATATGCAAGAACAAGGTGGGAAAGCTGTTTTAATTTTCCAAGATCAACTTCTATTGTACCACTAAGTTTGTTCCCAAAAAGCTCAAGGCTTTTTAGGTTGGTTAGATTTTCCATTGTTATAGGCATACTACCCTTTAAAAAATTACTTGACAGGTTCAAAACTTCTAAATTCCTTGCCTCCCCAATACTCTCGGGAATAGAACCTTCAAACATATTATTAAAGAGAACCAATTCTTGTAAGTTAGATAAGCTTCCTATTAATTTCGGTATTGACCCCTTCAATCGATTCATCTCAAGTTTTAGAACCCTCAACTGCTCAAGTTTAACAACTTCTAAAGGCAACTCTCCTGTTAACTTGTTAAAGGCTAAGTTTAAAACTTCAATTCGTTTTAGTTCTTTAATACTTTCAGGAATAGTCCCTTGAAGGTTATTTTTATGCAAATTCACTGCAACAACATGATTATCTCTTATAGTAACACCATGCCAACTATCGGGCGTTGTATTCAAATCCCAAGAATAGGTCCATTTATCTCCGGAAGTTGAATTGTACAAGTCGGTTAATGATTGCATCTCACCTTTAGAAATTTGGGCATTTGCAAGAGAAAAAGAGAAAATAATTAAAATGAGGTTAAGACAGAAAAGGATTCGTTTCATACAGCTACATATTATCATTCATACATGTCTCCCACTATATAGAGCATAATTTTTGAGAAATTCAAGTATATTCAGGGGGACATGTCATACACTTGATATTTACCTAACGTATGATTTCGCATTTTCTGATAATTTCCAACGATTTTTTATAAAAAATCGTATAAACCCAATTAGGGGATGCTCGCGCACCCCCTAAAACCAAACTACTAACTAGAAAAAAGAACTACTAATCCTCCTTACTTATTGTCAATATCGTCATCCTCGAATTTTGTGTCCGCCATTCGGGTTTTATTATCTTTATTTGGGTTGTCAAAATCAAAATTAAAATCAGTTCCTGCATCATGATCAAAGGCTAGAAGCTTTTTTACATTCATCTGTTTCAAACCGTTAAACGACTCAAATCTGTTATTCTGAATCTGTAATATTCTTAGACTAGTTAGTTGGCCAAATTCAATGGGAATTGCCCCGCCCAATCGATTATTGGCCAATACCATCTCTTTTAGGTTTGAAAGTTTACCCATTTCCGTAGGAATGGTTCCTTCCAATGCGTTTTCAAAAAGTCCTAAACTTTCCAATTTGCTCAAGCTTCCCAAAGAATTCGGAATCCGACCTTTTAAATTGTTACTTGATAGATTCAAAACTTTTAAGTTTTCAAGACCTCCCAAACTCTCAGGAATATGTCCTGTCAAGAAGTTATTAAATGCAGTAAGTTCTTCTAAATTCTCCAACTGCCCTATTGCCTCCGGTATTTCGCCCTTTATTCTGTTCATTTCTAATTTCAAGACCCTCAACGCAGTTATTTGAATCAACTGTTTTGGTAGTTCACCTGTAATACCGTTGAAAGCAATATTAAGACGTGTCAGGTTTTTTAATTTCCCAATACTTTCGGGTAAAACCCCGACAAGATTATTATTGAATAAATCAATTGCTACTACAGTGCCCTCCTTTATTTTGATTCCATTCCAGTTTGATACACTTTCCTCAAGATTCCAAGAGTTCTCCCAATTTTCACCACCCGTTTGCTCATAAAGGTCGAGCAAGGCTTGTCTCTCTTGCTCCGGGATTTGGGCATGTGCAAGTCTAAAAGTGGCTTAAAAAACCGCTAATTAAAGTAAAATGTGGTTTATATGTATAGTTTTAGAACTCATTTTACTTATTGTCTTTATCATCCTCGTCTTCATCAAACTTGGTATCTACCGTTCTTGTGTCGTTTCTGTTATAGATATCCCTAAAGTCTTTTCTTTCAAATGTATTAGTACCATTATCAAAGTCGAACAATGCCAAATCAGAATCTACCGGAATGCTATTTTTTAAATGAACTTGATCAAAACTATTTCTTTGTAATTGAAGAACCTTGAGGTTTGGTAAGGAAAACACAAGTGCAGGAAACTCCCCAGAAAGTCTGTTTTCAGAAAGAACCAACATTTTTAAATTTAAGAGCGAACCTATCTGTTCTGGCACATCTCCATAAATGTTATTATCCGCAATTTCGAATCGCTCCAAGTTCTTTAGGTTTCCAATGTTTTCTGGAATACGACCGGTAATATTATTGTCGGAAATTGAAATGACTTTAAGCTTTTTTAAGTTTCCAAGACTTTTGGGGAGTATTCCAGATACCTTATTCGCAAAAAGATCAAGCACAGCCAGTTTCTTTAGATTACCTATTTTGTCCGGAATGCTTCCCGATATTTTGTTTTTACCTAATCGAAGCACCACTAAATCTTCCAACTGAACAATACTTTTTGGAAGCTTTCCATGAATTGTATTGAAAGCAAGGTTCAGGACTTTTAGGTTTTTCAACTCTCCTATTGACTCTGGTAAAATTCCTATCAAGTTATTATTCATCAAGTTGATAGAAACTACTTTGTTGCCTTTTATTTCAACACCCTGCCAAGTAGAAGCATCTTCGGATAAATCCCAAGAATTTGTCCAATCATTACCCTTGGTACTCTTAAAGAGGTCTATTAAGGCCATTTTTTCCGTTTCAGGAATTTTGGCAAATACGGTGTTATATGAGATAAAGAATACGAGTATGTAAAGGAGTCTTTTCATTAATCTGATTTCGTAATTATTAAATCTTATATTATAAGAATTACCCTACAAATAAACGCGAATTATAAGATATAGTGCAAAAGATATCGACCAATTACACTTCAAAATATGGTTTTTGTTGTGAAACGCTAAAAAAACGTTGTAAGAATTAAACTACTTTGTAAAATCTTCTTTTAAGATACGTTTTCTAAATCTAATGTGAGTTGTTCCCACCTTTTCATTAGCTCTTCAAGATTAGCTTTCTTTTTTTGGTACTCTTCAAAAAAATTGGACTTTGCGATGGTGGCATCATAGTCCATAAGCAGTTCATGGTCTATTGTCGCTATTTCCTTTTCAAGGACCGAGATATTACTCTCAACGGTGCTCAACTTATTCTTAAGGGATTTTAGCTTTTTCTGATCCTCAAAGCTTTGTTGTCCACTTTTGGGTTTCTCTTTGACTTTAGGCATGTGCTGTTTTTTCTCAATAGCTCTAAAATCTTCAACTTTTCGTTGATCTAAATAGTAATCAATATCGCCTAAATACTCCTTAATCTTCCTATCCTTAAATTCATATACTTTATTGGTCAGCCCTTGGAGGAAATCTCTATCGTGCGATACTAATATTAAAGTACCTTCAAAGTTTTGAAGAGCCTGCTTTAGAACATTTTTAGATTTAATGTCCAAGTGGTTGGTAGGTTCATCCATCACAAGAACATTAAAGGGCTGCAATAGCATTTTTGCCAAGGCTAACCTATTTCGCTCGCCACCAGATAATACTTTAACAAATTTGTCCACATCGTCACCTCTGAAAAGAAAGGAGCCCAATATATCTCTAACTTTACTTCTGTTCTTTTCGTTAGCGGCATCAAGCATAGTATCATGAACGGTTTTGCTACCATCTAAATACTCAGCTTGATTTTGGGCAAAATATCCAATTTGAACATTGTGACCTAGTTTTACTTTTCCTTCATGTTCCAACTCCCCAACCATAATTTTGGCCAAGGTTGACTTCCCTTGTCCGTTCTGACCTACAAAAGCAGTCTTACTATCACGCTCAAGTAAAAGATTAATATTCTTTAGAACATGATTGTCACCATAACTTTTTGAAAGATTCTCAATTTCAGTTACCACCTTACCTGGTGTAATTGAAATAGGAAAGCGCACATTCATTACACTATTATCATCTTCATCGACCTCAATACGTTCAATTTTATCAAGTTTTTTTATCAACGACTGAGCCATTGAAGCTTTAGTTGATTTCGCTCTAAACTTTTCAATCAAACGCTCCGCTTGTTGAATCTCCTTTTCCTGGTTTTTCTGGGCACTTAATTGTTGCTGTTTCATCTCATTTCTGAGCACCAGATATTTTGAATACGGTTTGTTGTAATCATAAATACGTCCGAGCGAAATCTCAATGGTTCGATTCGTAACATTATCCAAGAACATCTTATCGTGCGAAACAATAACTACAGCCCCAGCATATCCTTTTAGAAAATTTTCCAACCATATGATTGATTCAATGTCCAAGTGATTCGTGGGCTCATCAAGGAGCAAAACATCATTGCTTTGTAAAAGCAGTTTCGCCAGTTCAATCCGCATACGCCAACCTCCAGAAAAGGTTTCGGTTTTTTTATCGAAATCTTCACGCTTAAAACCCAGACCTTGAAGTATCTTTTCAGTTTCTCCTTGATAGTTATATCCCCCTAAAATCTCATAATGATGCGTAATATCGCTTAAATCGATAATAAGTTGATTGTAGCTTTCACTCTCATAATCGGTTCGTTCCGCAAGCTGATGATTGATTTCATCTAATCTTAGCTCCAGGGCTTTGATTTCCACAAATGCCTGATATGATTCCTCTAAAAC
This sequence comes from uncultured Flavobacteriaceae bacterium, assembly GCA_947500435.1. Lineage (GTDB taxonomy): Bacteria > Bacteroidota > Bacteroidia > Flavobacteriales > Flavobacteriaceae > Maribacter_C. The sequence continues at coordinate 618,943 of CANMRV010000003.1, read as the reverse complement.
CGTGCGACCTTGTTCAAAGTCGATATCTTGTCTAAGAAAGCCAATCTTTATATCTTTTTCTTTAGCTATGGTTCCTGTATCATACTGCATATCCCCAACCAACAACTTCAACAAGGTTGATTTTCCAGCCCCATTTTTTCCGATAAGTCCAACGCGATCACCTCCATTCAGTCGGAACGATATTTCTTCGAATAAATATTCACCGCCAAAAGACACGGAAAGGTTATGGATATTAAGCATTTTTTGTGATGATTGTTACATTAAAAAAGTAGGCGAACCTGTACTTTTGTACAAAGATTCTGCAAATGTTAAAAAAAGGAAACAAACTATACAGCATTTTAACAGGAAGTTGCCCTAAATGTCATCAGGATAGTATGTATGTGAATAAAAACCCATATAAGCCAGGACATTTATTTAAAATGCACGAACGTTGTTCAAATTGTAGTACCAAGTATAAAATTGAGCCTTCCTTTTTTTACGGTGCCATGTACGTCAGTTATGGAGTGGGAATTGCTTTTGCAGTCGCTGCCTTCGTAATTTCAAAATTACTTTTGGGAGCTGATTTAATTACTACTTTCATTGCAATTACAGCCACCATGGTCGGATTTATGCCAGTAATCATCAGATTATCACGAAATATTTGGATAAACTTCTTTTTCAAATATGATTCTGAAGCTGCCCAAGCTAGTTCTTAAAGTGTTTCTTAGTAAAGCGGGATATGTCCATTTCTGGATAAATAGCCGTTCCTTTTTCTATGGAATTCAATAATTGATTGGAAGCAAACGGAGCAATCATAACTCCTCTTGAGCCAAATCCGTTTAAAACATATAAGTTTTCATACTTGGGATGCTGACCCACCAAAGGTCTTCTGTCGGTTACCGTGGGGCGAATTCCTGCCAATTGATCTACTACCTGATAATCACACTTTAAAAAGGTATCCAATTTCTGAAGCAATTCGATTTTTGATGCCTCAGTAGGGAGATTAGTGGTGTCTTTCCATTTATAAGTTGCACCTACTCTATATAAATCATCTTTCCAAGGAATTAAAAAGACAGATGATTTTATAACGTTGGTTTCCTTTAAATTGGGAGCTTTAATAGTTAGATATTCTCCCTTTGTACTTGTAAGTGGCAGGTAGTTGAAATAGGGATTCCTTTTCGACCCGAAGCCTTCGGCAAAGACAATCTGTTTTGCCTGTACTGATTTATAAGAAATTTTTTCTGGTGCAATGTGCAAAGTTGCGTGGTCAAAAGTATCTTCTAAAAACAAATCTTTGGAAAGCAAATAATTGCTATAGGAAGTAAGTAATAGCTTGGTGTCAATTCTACCGGTATGCAGAACTTCACCTAACCCGAATGGGGCATCAATATTCAGATTTTTATTTTTTAAGATTTCCGGAGATAAATAATGCTTTAGTCCTGCTTTATCAGAAGCTTCAAACCACAAATTCTGTTCTTCGATTGAAGCAAACCTTCTCAACACAGGAACTTGATAATCTAATTTTACTCCCAGCTTCTTTTCTAAAGATTTGTAAAAAGGGATAGCCATATCCAATTGCTCTTTCGCATTCCAGGCCATGGTAAAGCGTTTTAGAATAACTGGGTTGTATAATCCACCTGCTACAATAGAAGAAGTCTGTGAGGTATCACTAATGACTTTATAGGTTTTGCCACTTTGCTCAAGCTGTTCGCAGAATGATACTCCGGCTAGGCCAAGACCCACAACTAGATAGTCTAACATGCGGCAAAGGTACTTATTAAACGTCATTGCGAGGAGAGAAACGACGAAGCAATCCGTTGTTGTTGAACTTAGAGTCCAATTCAACGGATTGCTTCGCTGTGCTCGCAAAGACGAACAAAAAAAGTCCCCAACGTTTCCGTTGGGGACTTTTCATATATTCTTGAATTGGAATTCAAATAATTGTTTTGCTTTGAGCTAGTAGCTCCACATGTCTTGTTCTCTATCTCTGATGACCTCTTTAATTCTTTTGGCCTCCAGTAATTGGAACAAGGCATTATCAGCAACGTAATCGTTAACCTTTCGGTCACCGTGAACGTTGTCTTCTTTATAGATTACACCGTTGAACCTTCTTGCATTCAGCAACATATCAAAAGATATGGGTTGTGCGGAATTACGCTGATTGAATACCTTAGCTTCGTGAAGTATCTGTCTTGCATCCGGATACCAGATCCAGAAAAGTGCTACTTTGTTAGCATTGATATCCATTGATTCGTCATCGATAAAGTTAACATCCGGTGCAATAGGAGCGATACCTAATAAACGGTATTTTAATTCTCCTTGGCGTTTGTCAAAATACCACATTCCTTTAATTCGATACTCTTCAATATCTGCAGCAGTAAGTTCCCTTTCATTGATATATTCCTCTGAAAGTTCCTCACCAGCATTTATTTGCTCGTATCCGTAGTCAGTTGTATCTCTTTTCTTTAAAGTAGCTGCTAAATCTCCATAAACTCTTTTTTCTGTGAAATAAGAATCTGCATAGGCATCCAATTTACCGTTTCTAACATTTCTTATCAAAACGTGAAATAAAGATCTTCTATCAGATCCTATATCAACAGTATCAGTTGGATAATACATAGGGAAATTTACACGCTCATCTAAATCAATGGTTTCCCATACGGTTTTAGACCAGAGAATATCTCTATCATCTACATAACCATACTTTAAAGGAGCATCATTATCTAGTGCTTTTTGAGCTTCAGTCTTAATACCTATTTCCTGAGGCTTCTTCGCGTTCAATATGTTCGCTTGTGCCATCATTGAAGCAGGTAATAAGGTTACAGCTCCGATTAGTAAAACATTCTTCCAATTCATGTTTGAATCAATTTAAAATTACCGAGCGACTTACGCCGCTCGGTTATCTATTAGTATTAGTTTGTGATCTCCACAACTACAGGAGATACTTTCTTTAATTTATACGTTTTGTTATTGCTTATGTAAGCACTGATATCAAAGATTTGAACTGCATCACCACGCTTCGCTCTTTTCAAAGCAGACTTGGCTCTAGCATCTAATCTTCCACCTTTAACAACTACTGTTGGCTGACCAGGAACTTTGAATTTAAAACCACTTACTTTAAGATTCAAATCAAAATCGAATTCTTCCAAGATAGCCCCAACTGTAGATTTCTCAAGGTTGGCTCTTCCCATCTTAGCACTTCCCGTTTCACCTCTAATAGAACCAGATGGTCTTGGAATATCCTTAATTCTGAATTCAGAACTAGAAGATACTCTTTGTCCGTCAGGCAAAGTACCAGATGCTGTAATCTTTACAGTTCTACCTTTACCAGGGTTCATCACATACTTGCTACCACTACTCTTTCTAAGTCCAGTTGCCGAAGCACTAACCTTATTGTTAGGAATACCCGGTATAGAGATACTCATTGGGTTAGCTACACCACGATAAACAACGTTCATTTTGTCTGCAGCAATTAAAGCAGCATTAGGCTTGGAAATGGTTGCGAAAGAGTTCTTTACAGGAACTTCGATTTCTTCACCATCTTGTTTGAAAAATAATTTTCCAGCTACTTCATGGTCTCCGGCAGCACCAGAACCAATAAGCATTTTTACACCACCAGCTTCAATTTTATAGTCTTTTCCTTCAGAAAGTTTTCTTCCATCAAGAGTCAACTCAGCTCTAACAGGTGTTGATGAATTATCAGTTTTACTAATGATAATTTTACCATCATACTTTTCACCTGTGTAGTAAGCAGACTTCTTAGCAAAAAGTGAAGTAGCGAAGTTTTTTAATGAAACTTGCTCTGTCAACTCACCAGCTAACATTGATTTCAAGGCATCTTCTTCAGTGGACTTGATATCAGCCTGTAAAGCAGTTAACTTTGTCAAAGAAGCAACCAATGGAAAACGCTCGTAGTGATAGTTAATCCAATCAACTTTCTCACCACTTCTGTTTTCAACTTTACCGTTTTCGTCTCCAGTTTGGAAACGTGCCATTACGTTACTTTTAACCTCTTTCATAGAAGCTGGTAAAATAGCGATAACACCATCTCGGTAAGTATTGATTCTTTTCATGAAATCTTCACCTTCTGGAGTTAAATTATCTCCTTGGAAAAATTTTCCATCTAAGAAATCAGACTTATCCATTACTTGATAATCTGTAGGATCTTCAACGCCTTCTAACATACCATCTTTAAGTGACTGTAGGTAGTCATAGTATTCTTGAGACATTGATTTTATCTTCTGAGCATCTTTATACAACTTGTCGTATTTAGCTGCATCTTCAGAAGCTTTGGTTCCAAGACTTTCAAGAAACAAATCGTTACTTGCTGTAGTCTTTTCGTTAGAAGTCTCCATCTTTACATTCATTAAGCCGAATGCAGCTAGAACTTCTTTACTCATATTTAGGGCCAACATCGCGATGAAGATCAAATACATAAGGTTGATCATCTTCTGACGTGGTGTTGCTTTTCCTCCTGCCATGTTTTCTAATTAGTTTTTAATTATTATTTGATTTGGGGTCGTTATAACTAAAACTTAATTAGTTTCTGGTCATTGCGGTTAACATTCCACCGTATACTCCATTCAATGAAGAAAGGTTGGTAGCTAAAGATTCCATTTGCTCTTTCAAAGCAGCAGCATTTTGCAATTGCTCTTCGTTAGCAGTAGCTTGTTTGCTAGCACTTTCTAATTGTACTTTGTAAAGGCTATTTAAAGATTCCATCTGAGCGGCAGCTTGTACCATTTCATCAGAATACTTACGTGTAGATTCCATTGCATCTACGGTAGGAGCGATACCTTTGGCAGCACCTTCGAAGTTTCTAATGCTAGAACCTAAGCTTTCCATAAGTTGTGCATCAACACCAGCTTCAGCTAAAAGGTTATCTAATTTTGCAGATAAAGAAGTCTCAGTTTCTTTGATTTCAGAAAGCTCATTGTCTCTTCCTGCAGACATACCACCAGATAATTCTGGGTATACTAAAGACCAATCGTACTCGTCATCTACTGGTTCGAATGCACTAATAGCAAAAATAAGTGCTTCAGTAATAAGACCTACTGCAAGTAATAAACCACCTGTAAGTGGACCGAATTCCCAGTGTAGGATTTTAAATAATGCTCCGATAATTACTACCGATGCTCCAAGGCCGTAGGCCATGTTAAATAGTTTCTTTGTTGATTTTGACTGTGCCATAATTAATAGTTTAATTTAAGATTTAATGTTAATAAAAAGATTTGGTTAACGTTGCTTCCGAACTATTCGGAAATTTTTTGGATTTGTGTATTTGAATTTTTGTATTTAAGCTTTTTGTAACGCTAACTCTTTCTCAATTTTCAAGACCGCCATAGTCTCTTAAAATGTTGGTATAAAATTAGTAGTTACTTTTCATTTTTGAAATACCCGTAAAAGTGTATTTATTTCTACTGGTTTTCCTTTAGTAATTTTTTATTGTGTTGAATCTTCTTCACCCATGTAATCTTGCACGGTTCTAAAACCGATATAACTACGAGCTGAATCTGAATATTCATAATCTCTTGTACTTACTTGTAAGAAGTAGGCAACATCTTTCCAAGAACCACCTCTAATTACTTTTCTAGCGTTGGCGCCATCACCACCGTTCGGGTTCATTGTAGAAACATACTCATATGAACTTGGGTCGTAACTTGAGTTTGTCCACTCAGATACATTACCTGCCATGTTATACAAATTGAAATCATTTGGTTCATACGACTTAGCTTCCACAGTGTATAAAGCTGCATCTGCTGCATAATCTCCACGTTGTGGTTTAAAGTTTGCCATAAAACAACCTGTGTCACTTATAACATATGGTCCACCCCATGGGTATGTTCCACCTTCGATTCCTCCCCTTGCAGCATATTCCCATTCCGCTTCGGTAGGAAGTCTGAATTTGTTTACAAATTGTCTACCTCTACTTTTGTTATCGTCATTCTTGAACTTAGTTCTCCAATTGCAGAAAGCTTGTGCTTGTTTCCAAGAAATTCCCACTACAGGATAATCGCTATATGCATCATGCCAGAAATAGTCATTGTGCATTGGCTCATTATAAGAGTATTCGAAATCACGAATCCAAACTGTGGTGTCAGGATAGATTTCCAATTCTTCTTGACGGATGAAATCTTTTCTTCTTCCAGTTTTAGATCTGGCAGCAGCTTCGATATCCATCCAGCTGTATTTGTATTTTAATTTTGTTACATCGATTGTACGCTGTCCATTGTAAGACTCCTCTTCCGGAATGTACAATGAATCCATAACTTCAGTGTAGTACTCATCTGGATATTCAGAAGTATCCCAAACGAGATCTTCATCTCTGTTCAATGAATAACCCTCATAACCAGTATCTCCCATTCCAGAATAATTATCCAGCATGTACTTATCGTAAACGGAGGCTTTGGTTGTATCAGCTTGTTTGAATGCATACTCACCAATTCCACCATCCTCAGAACTCAACCCTAACTCATCTGCAAGGATAGCCAATCTGGTTCTAGCGATAGAATCTTGTACCCACTCAACAAACTGTCGGTATTCGCTGTTGGTTATTTCCGTATCATCCATGTAGAAGGAACGTACGGTTACGGTCTTTGTAGGTGCGTTGAGAACTTTGGCTTGGTCTTCTTCAGACTTACCCATGATAAAAGAACCTCGAGGAATCAATTCCATTCCGTAAGGTTTCTCCGGATACCACTTCTTTCCTTGGACTCCGGTTAGCTCTCCTTTTGATTTAGACCCGCAACTTGCGAGTAAAAAAACAAACGCTATAGATAATAACAATAGCTTCTTCATACTTTAGGTTAAATTTCGATTATGGTTATAAACTGTAAATCACTTATTTATTCTACACTCTAAAACTACGATTTGACCAAATTATTGTATCAAACCCGATTATACTGTAAAAAAATTATTGATTAATTAAAGCCTTTCTTATAAGCCTTAAACCACCTCTCAGGAATGTTTTGATCGCAAGCGTCTAAATAGTCCTTTTCGGTGCAGGGTAATAACGAAGATGATTCGAGTTTAGTATTTGAGGGGAAAATAGATGGCACCTCAACCCACCATCTTTCGGTGAAATGACTCTTATAATAGATTAACTGCTCAGTATCTGTTGGAACGGTGTACTTGGTAAAGGCATCCGAATTGGTATAAGGAGACTCTTTTATTCGAAAATTAAAGCCCTCTACGAAGTACCATATAATCTGTGCCATAAGTTGACATGATTGATTGGAATTCTCCATTTCGTAAATACCAAAAACGCTTACATTATCACTTATTCCGGCATAGCGTGAGATAGCACAAATCTCCCTTCCTGTAAACCCATTAGGAGAGAAATTGTTAGAGTATCCGATATCGGCCGCCCTTATAGATCGTGCATCTAAACTAACCATGTGAGCATTGCGCAAAACAGGTTCAGCAAGGGTAACATCATTAATCAAATCTCCTAAACGATAGGCATCGAAAAAGAGACGCTCCATCAAATCAATTTCCTCCTGAGCGTTGAAATAACTCTGGTAACCGATATTCGAAAAGTTAAAAAGGTTATTTGGCCTATCTGTGATAATCTTACTCATATACGAATGAGAGGAAATCAATTCATCTTCCATTCCAAAGTCAAAACGACTATCAACGGCAACCAGATTTATCATATCTTTTATGCCATCGAAAGCTCTGTAAGCAGGATAGGTAATATCTTGCGTTGCACCTATAATAATAGGTATAATGTTTTCTTCAAGTAAACCCGCAACAATCTCCTTTACAACGAAGTAGGTATCTTCAACCGATTCGCCTTCTTCGATATCGCCCATATCCACTATCGTAGAATTCCAATTGCCCATTAACAATTTATATAACTGTATTCGAATAGCGGAAACATCAAGCTTCTCAGGTTTCTTCTCAAAAGCATTTCGTGATTCTTTCACTCCAATTATAGCTAGAGAAGCTATCGCCAATACGGGAAGTCCATCTCGAACGGTATGTTTATGAATGTTCTTTCCTAAGGATTGTGGCGGAAGTAATTCAGTATGCGCCAACACCTTATCTGCTACAGGGACTAAGAAATCAAATGCCATCTGGTTGAATAATTAATGGTTAAGGGTTGGTACCCCGTACTTAATTCAAAGTTAGCTAGAGTACTACCATAAAAACAATAGCTGATTGTATTTTTCTAGTGTTTTAAATCAAGTGCAAAAACAAAATCCCTTCCGTTGACAATCAAAAGAAGGGATTCATATATTATTTACCGAAGTCTTCTACTTCTTTTTAGCCTTCGCCTTAGGTTTGGCTTTCGCTTTTTTCTTTGGCATTTTCTTTTCGATAAGCTTCTTCGCTTCTTCTAAAGATACTTTTGTAGCATCGACGGACTTGGCAATTTCAACTTTGATTTTGCCTTTTATAATGTTATGTCGCCCCCATCTTGCCTTCTCAATTCGAATGCCTTCTTCAGGCCATTCTTGAATAAGCTTATCAATTTCCTTTTGTTTTTTAACCTCGATCAATTCCTCGATATCGGCTTGGGTAAGATTATCGAAATCATACTTTTTATTGACATTAATGAACAAACCATCCCACTTGATAAAAGGTCCAAAACGACCTGTTCCCTTTTGAACATCTTTACCTTCATAATTCGCAATCGGCGCATCTGCTTTTTCCTTGGCCGCTATTAATTCGATGGCTCTATCGAGTTCTATTTCCATGGCACTTTCTCCCTTTTCCATAGAAATAAACTTATCACCTAGCTTCACATAAGGACCAAATCGACCTACGTTTGCCAACACTTCTTCACCTTTATAAACACCCAATTTTCTTGGGAGTTTAAACAAGTCCATTGCCTCTTCAAAGGTTATAGTATTCAAAGATTGGTCAGGTAATAGACTAGCGAATGTTGGTTTTTCCTCATCATCCACAGTACCTATTTGCACCATAGGTCCGAACCTGCCTAAACGGACAGAAACCCGTTTTCCTGATTTTGGATCTTCACCTAAGATTCGCTCGCCGCTAGCTCTATCAGCATTCTCCTCAACATCCTTAACTATGGGGTGAAAATCTTTATAGAAGGACTTCATTACCTTTCGCCAATCTTCTTGACCTTCGGCAATCTCATCAAAATCCTCTTCTACTTTTGCGGTGAAATTATAGTCGAGCACTGCGGAAAAATTGCTAACTAAAAAGTCGTTTACAATCATTCCGATATCAGTAGGAACTAGCTTTCCCTTGTCAGAACCTACCATTTCTGAAAGGTTCTTTTCTTTCAAATCGTTCGCTTCCAAAACCAACTGAACGTACTTTCTTTCCGTACCTTCAACAGTTCCTTTTTCCACATACTTTCTATTCACAATAGTCGAAATTGTAGGTGCGTATGTTGAGGGTCTACCAATACCTAATTCCTCTAATTTCTTTACCAGGGATGCTTCCGTAAAACGATATGGTGGCCTTGAAAAACGTTCTGTAGCTGTAATGAAATTATTCTGTAAAGCATCTCCAACACTCATTGCCGGTAACATGCCTTCCTGCTCTTCAGCTGCATCTTCTTCATCCAATCCTTCCATATAAACTTTAAGAAAACCATCAAATTTGATAACTTCTCCGTTTGCGGTAAATACATCAGAATGTTTATCCGCTGTTATCTTCACATTGGTTCGCTCCAACTGCGCATCGCTCATTTGAGATGCAATAGTTCGCTTCCAAATCAACTCATAAAGTTTGGATTGATCACGTTCTAATGAAGGTGATTGCTTCATCATATCGGTAGGACGAATAGCTTCGTGAGCTTCTTGTGCACCTTTGGATTTTCCTTTGAAATTACGTACATTGCTATACGCCTCTCCATAGTTACTTACAATCGCATCTTTCGCAGCATTAATAGCCTCACCAGATAGATTCACACTATCGGTTCTCATATACGTAATCAAACCTGCTTCATATAATCGTTGCGCAACTTGCATTGTTCTACCTACGGAAAAATAAAGTTTTCGCGAAGCTTCCTGCTGTAAAGTAGAAGTTGTAAATGGCGCTGATGGGGATTTCTTTGCTGGCTTTTTATCCAAGTTTCCAACTGAGAAATTAGCGCCCATGTTCTGCTTTAGAAAAGCTTCGGCAGCTTCTTTCGATGGAAAGGTCTTACTTAGTTTCGCTGTAAATACATTTCCTTCCGCAGTTTTAAACTGAGCTGATATTTTAAACGATGCCTCTGGAACAAACGCATCAACATCTCTTTCTCTTTCAACAATTAAACGAACCGCTACAGATTGTACACGACCCGCTGATAATCCTGGTTTGATTTTCTTCCATAAAACCGGGGATAACTGATATCCAACAAGTCTATCTAAAACACGTCTGGCTTGCTGCGCATTTACCAGATTATAATTTATCTCTCTTGGGTTTTCTATAGCCTTCTGAATAGCAGACTTTGTAATAGAGTTGAAAACAATGCGTCTAGTTTTATCTTTATCTAAATCTAAGGTCTCTGATAAATGCCAAGAAATGGCTTCACCCTCTCGATCTTCATCACTTGCTAGCCATATAACATCAGCTTTTTTTGCAAGATCCTTTAATTTTTTAACCAACGCCTTCTTATCATCATCAACAATATATTTCGGTTTGAAATCATTATCAACATCTACACCTAATTCTTTAGAGGGTAAATCGGCAATATGCCCAAAACTGGACTCAACCTTAAAGTCTTTTCCTAAAAACTTCTCTATCGTTTTGGCCTTTGCAGGCGACTCTACTATTACTAAATTCTTAGCCATCCATTAGTTTTTGAGCCAACAAAAGTAGTTGAATTTTTTAATTTCATCCTATACCTTATTATATCTACCTTTTAAATCACAACAGCATGACTAATATTTAATGCCTTAAATACAACAAATATCAACTGAGAAACTCCCAGTATTTTTGTTTAAATTTAATCCACTATTTTTCTGAGAATTTGATAGCCCTGTCTTTTAATTTCTATCACCACATTATTTAAACCAACCGTCATGAAAAATCTTTACTTCTCTATTTTGATATTCTTTCTTTTAGTACCGTTTCAATCCAATCAGGCACAACGTAGAAATAAGAAGACCGTCACAACATCGTATCAAGAATCTTTATATGACGGAATGAAATGGCGCCAGCTTGGTCCCTTTCGAGGTGGTAGGGCCGGAACTGCAACCGGTGTTACGAATAACCCGAACTTATATTATATGGGAACTGCTGGCGGAGGTGTTTGGAAAACAACAGATGCTGGAAGCACCTGGGAATGTATTTCCGATGGATATTTTGGAGGTTCCATTGGCGCAGTGGCTGTTTCAGAATCGGACCCCAATATTATATATGTTGGTGAAGGAGAACAAACGCTTCGCGGAAATGTTTCTTCTGGGAACGGGGTTTGGAAAAGTATGGATGCAGGAGAAACATGGACCTTCATCGGATTGGAAGGTTCTGAACATGTTTCCAGAATTCGTATTCATCCTACCAATCCTGATATTGTTTATGCGGCTGCCATTGGAAATCTGTGGAAGCCTAATAAGACAAGAGGTGTATTTCGCTCCATGAATGGAGGGGCAACTTGGGAGAAGATTTTATATGAAAGTGACAAGGCGGGTGCTGGGGATTTGGTCATGGATCCAAATAACCCAAGAGTATTATATGCAGCGACTTGGCAAATGAAACGAAATGGTTATCGCATGGATAGCGGTGGACCTGACAGCAAACTATTCAAAAGTACCGATGGCGGGGATACATGGAAAGATATTTCTAAGTTACCCGGACTTCCAAAAGGTCCATGGGGAATTGTTGGAATAGCGGTTTCCCCTGTTGACTCGAATCGTGTTTGGACTATAATCGAAGCTGATGAAGGCGGTGTATACCGTTCAGACGATGCTGGAAAAACTTGGAAGAAAGTAAACCAAAATCGAGCGCTACGTCAGAGAGCATGGTACTATAGTCGCTTAACAGCCGACACTCAAAATATAGATAAACTCTATGTGATGAATGTGAGCTATGGCGTCTCAACCGATGGTGGAAAAACATTTACCCTAAAAAATGCGCCCCACGGCGACCACCACGATTTGTGGATTGACCCTAACAATAACAATAGAATGGTTATTGCTGATGATGGCGGAGCACAAATTTCAAATGATGGAGGTAACAATTGGACCACTTATCACAATCAACCAACAGCACAATTCTATCGTGTTTCTACGGACAATGCATTCCCTTATCGAATTTATGGCGCCCAGCAAGACAATAGTACAGTGCGTATTTCTCATCGAACTTCTGGCAATGCAGTTACCGAAAGTGATTGGGAAAGTACCGCTGGAGGTGAAAGTGCTCATCTAGCCCCCGACCCAAAGAATAATGACATTGTATATGGAGGTACTTTCAAAGGATATATGATGCGTCAGGATCACTCCGTTGGCCAGACGCGCTCTGTAAATGTATGGCCTGACAACCCAGCAGGATCTGGAGCAGAGGTAATGAAATACCGTTTCAATTGGAACTTTCCTGTCAAGTTCAGCATGCATGATTCGAACAAGTTGTATGCAGGTTCTAACTATCTTCATATGACCACAAATGAGGGTCAAAGTTGGAAAACCATATCTCCTGATTTAACACGTGCAATCCCAGAAACCATTGAATCATCAGGCGGACCCATTACACAAGATAATACTGGAGCAGAATTCTATTCCAATATTTTTGTGATTAATGAATCCCCTCTTGAAGAAGGAGTTATCTGGATTGGTACTGATGACGGACATATACAAATCACCAAAGACAATGGTCAGAATTGGGAAAATATCACTCCGTCGGAAAATATGTCTCCGAAATTGAATATGATAAATAGTATTGACCCTAGTCCCTTCAAAAAAGGAACTGCTTATGTTGCTGCTACCTCCTATAAATTTGGTGACTATACACCTTATATATATAAAACTTCAGACTATGGCAAAACTTGGAAACGCATCACAAACGGAATCAAATCAAATCATTACACCAGAGTAGTACGTGCTGACAAGGTTCGAGAAGGACTTTTGTACGCGGGAACAGAATGGGGAATGTATGTTTCTTTTGATGATGGTTCAAGTTGGCAACCTTTTCAATTGAATTTGCCTATAACGGCTATCCGTGATTTAGAAGTTCGAGATAATGATTTGATTGCAGCGACGCACGGACGCAGTTTTTGGATAATCGATGACCTTACTCCGTTACATCAATTGTCCTCAGACGTTTCCGAAAGCGAAGCATTTTTATACAAACCAGACCAAGCTTATCGGATGCAACAATCAGGATGGGGTAAAGCCAATCCGAAACTTGAAGGTGAAAATCATCCAAACGGAGCTATCATTAATTACTACATTTCCAATAGTAATGAAACCGATACTTTGCATCTTGATATTTTACAAATGGATGATACATTAATTCAGCGTTTTTCTAACGCGACCAAAGAGGTGAAAAATGACCCATCCTCACCCAAAAAGTTAAAAGTCCAATCAGGAGGAAATCGTTTAATCTGGAATATGAGATATCCTGGTTTCAAATCATTTGAGGGTATGGTGTTGTACTCTTCTCCGAATATTGGCCCTAAAGCTGTTCCTGGAAAATACAAAGTCCGGTTGACGTACAATGGTAAATCGCAAGAACAAGAATTTGAGATTGTAAAAGACCCAAGGCTTCCTAATAGTTCTGATGATTTCAAAAATCAATTTGACTTTCTACTTGAGGTTCGAGATCAAGTAAGTCGTGCTAATAAAGCGATAGTTGATATTCGTTCCGTAAAAAAAGATTTGGATTATTTAAATGATAAAACGAAAGACAATAAAGAATTACAAGATTTGATAAAGGATTTTAAAACGAAGATGGAGGTTATTGAAAACAATATTCATATGACCAAGAACCAAAGCAGGCAAGACCCTTTGAACTATGGTATTCGCATCAACAATCGCCTGGCATTTTTGTTGGCAGATTCTCAAAGAGGAGATTATCCACCAACAGACCAGTCAAAAGAATTTTTTGAGGAAATCAAAAAGGAATTGGATGTTGAAATCAATGCATTGAATGATCTAATGAAAAAAAACATTAACTCCATAAATGAAAAAGTTACTTCAGATAAAATACCGATGATATCTCTGAAGTAACCTTTAAATCACATTTATAAACAACTGCTTTTAATTCAAATCGAAAGTACTTAACAAGCGTATTTCATTATCTAGATATTCATATTGATATAGCACCTTGTCTCCTATCATCAATAAGGAACTAGACAATGGTATTACATCATAAGTATTGATATCTTCAAAATGATTTAATTGTACTAGATTATTAATATCTGTTTTATCATATACCTTCAGTCCGTCCGGGCCATCACATATGAAAAGCTTTTCTTCCTTAATACCTAAACCATAAGGTTCGGTCATTGGGTAAGTTTTACTTAAAGTCGGATTGGTTAAATCGGAAACATCTACGATATAAAGTCCACTTTCGGTACCATCACCACAAAAATTGCTACTTCTTAAAGTAACAAAAGCATAATCGCCGCTTACGACAACCGGGTCACATGCTCTACCATGAGTGAATTCTGAAACATAGGTGGGTTTGTCGGGTGAAGAAATGTCATAAATGTACATTCCTTGCGTGCCACCTAAAAACAGAATATCGCCTTGATTGAATATGGTCTCTATGTTTCCTTGAGCATAAACTTCTTCCAGTACCTTGGGATTATCCAAATCTGAAATATCAAAAACATTTATACTCCAGGGTTCGACTGCATAAAGATAATCAGCTACAATTCTAAATCGTGCAAAAGAACCACCTTGACCTGTTGTAGAAGTTGTGGGGACTGAGGAATCAGAAGTTGTTGTATTAGAAAATGACCCATTTTCTAAAGCAAATGTATTCCCGTATTTCGACTCAAACTCCTCCGTACTCATTCGAACTTCATTTACTTCCCAACCCGTTAAGGCATCTCTATTTGCATCAAAATCACTATAATCAAAAGCATCAGCTTCGGGCCAAGCAACATCAAAACCAACCGTACACCAAAACTCCTGGTAGATGGCATTTTCCATGCGTTTGGCGAACTTGATGTTTTGAATATCCGAAATATCCATGATTACGAGGTCTCCATAACTGTCGGCATACAGACGGTCATCTTTAATTGATATATCGTTATTGCCTTCCAGTTTTATAAAACCAATATTCTGCGGTGATGAAGGATCCGTATTATCCAGAATATGGAATCCGCGATACACATCGTTCACAAAAACATAGTTCTTATAGGCATAGATTTTTCCCGACTCAATAATCGGGACAGGTTCGCTAATTGCGACGGCCTCTTCCTTAAAAGTAACCAAGTTGCTTTTTAAGGGAGTAGCAATCAAATACGTTTGCATGGTATCAAGTGAAGACACCTGATTGTCTAAATCACAGGACTGAAAAAACACCATCGCGATTAGAAGTAATCCTATCTTTTTCATAACAATTATTTATTGGGTTGCCCTTTTAGGATACTGACAAGGTAATCGCGTTGCGCGGATTTTAGTTAAATTTACAACTGTCAATTTGTCATAAAATTGTATTTAGCCCTATCTTTGCCATCCACTTATTCACAAGGACTTCTTTTTAGATGGAAAAAACAATTGACGAAACTATCCAGGGCACCTCTTTATCCGTAGAAAAAAATTCCGCCAACAAACGGAAGCTTTATATCGAAAGCTATGGCTGTGCTATGAACTTTTCCGATAGCGAAATCGTTGCTTCTATTTTGGCTACGGAAGGGTTTAACACTACCCAAAACTTAGAAGATGCCGATTTAGTTTTGGTCAATACATGTTCCATTCGAGAAAAGGCGGAATTGACCGTTCGCAAACGTTTGGAAAAATTCAACGCCATCAAGAAACATAGGCCACATTTAAAAGTGGGTGTTTTGGGATGTATGGCAGAACGCTTAAAAAGTCAATTGCTCGAAGAAGAGAAAATTGTAGATATGGTTGTTGGGCCTGATGCTTATAAAGACCTTCCCAACCTTATCAAAGAAGTTGATGCTGGTAGGGACGCGGTCAATGTCATCCTTTCAAAAGAGGAAACCTATGGTGATATCGCTCCCGTTCGATTACAAACCAATGGTGTAAGTGCTTTGGTTTCAATCACCCGAGGTTGCGATAATATGTGCACCTTTTGTGTGGTTCCTTTTACAAGAGGTCGTGAGCGCAGTCGGAATCCACAATCGATTTTAGAGGAAGTAAATGATTTATGGAAAAAAGGATATAAAGAAATAACGCTATTAGGTCAAAATGTAGATAGTTATCTATGGTATGGCGGTGGGTTGAAAAAGGATTTTGTCAAAGCCTCAGAAATGCAAAAAGCCACTTCGGTTGATTTTTCAAATCTTTTGGCAATGGTGGCAGAGGCCCAGCCAGAAATGCGAATTCGATTTTCAACTTCGAATCCACAGGATATGACTTTAGATGTTATTCGCACCATGGCCAAATTCGATAATATTTGCAATCATATTCATTTACCCGTGCAAAGTGGAAGCAATCGCATTTTAAAAGAAATGAATCGTTTGCATACGATTGAGGAATATTTTGAATTAATCGATAATATTCGTGAGATACTTCCTGATTGTGCAATTTCACAGGATATGATTTCAGGTTTCCCTACGGAAACTGAAGAAGACCATCAAGCAACTCTGGCGGCTTTGGAATATGTAAAGTATGATTTTGGATATATGTATCTCTATTCCGAAAGACCAGGAACAATGGCTGCTAGAAAATTAGAAGACGATGTTCCTATGGAGATCAAGCAACGAAGGCTTGCGGAAATTATAGCCTTACAAAGAGAACATTGTAGGTATCGAACCGAGGAGCACTTGGGGAACATTGAAAATGTTCTAATAGAAGGAACCTCAAAAAAATCAGATGCCCATTGGATGGGAAGAAACTCACAAAACACTGTCGTGGTTTTTCCAAAGGAAAATTATAAAGTTGGAGATTTTGTAGATGTGAAAATCCAAGATTGTACATCAGCGACTTTAATTGGCAAGGCTATAGAGGCAAGTCAAAAATGAAATAAGTACAAGTTTTGGTATGATTTTGCGTTGGAAAGAGACATTTAACACAAACCATAACCAAAAGACATGAAAAAATCAATTTTTGCCCTAATGGTCATTGTCCTTATTTCATCTTGTAGTACAGATGCTGTTCTTAATGATTTAGAAGATGACGCATTATTAACAGAATACACAAATGATGAAACAGTTTCAGAAGACCCTAACAATGATACAACTGTAGAATCATTGTCTTTGAGTCGGTATGAACTCACTTTTTATCCGTCAGAAAATCAGACCATTTTTGAGTTTCAAGACGGAAAGGCGATAAAGCATACCAGAAACGGTATTGTCACAGGAGAATATGAGTACGATACAAACGATAGAATGTTAAAGTATACTATATATAGTAATTCAACGGGAGAACTCGATACATCATACACTTTTGAATATGAAGGGAGTGGTAAGATTTCCGCTATGACAAAGTATGAAGACTTTAGCCTTTTTGGAATAAATGAGCATAAACGTGAAATGAACTATGATGGCAAGGTCATTACCACAACTTTTGCTCAAACGAGCATCGAATATGCAGATTTATTATCCTTTACCATGAACGACGACGGTAAAATAGCACAGTTTGAGCAACTTGATTATGATGAAAGTTTGGAGATCAGAGTAGATTTTGAATACAACGATCAGAAAAACTGCTCAAAAGTAATTTTGACCGCTGAAGACTTTAATGGTATGGAGTTCCAAAACACCTATGAGTATAGTTATGATGAGAAGCAAAACCCATTATTTGAATTTTATAGTAACTATTATATGAATATCATATTCATTAATGGGGAAGGTTCAGCTTTTGGGCTTCCAATGGCAACGTCATTGGCTAGAACCATGGGGCCAAATAATATTACTACAACGGTATACCCAAGTAAGGTCCCCGAAGCAGGACAATACTTTTTTGAGTATGACTATAATTCAAGTGGTTACCCAGAACGAGGGCGCACTAAAAATGTGATGACTCAGGCAAACTCTGTAGTAACTAATTTTTTCTATAATTAATGTAGCAAAACAAAACCCTCTTGAGAACGGGGTACAAACTATATGGAAAGCATTCAATCAATAAAACAACGTTTTGAAATTATCGGTAACGACCCTAAACTGAATCGCGCCATCGAAAAGGCGATTCAGGTGGCTCCTACCGATATTTCTGTTTTAGTAACAGGTGAAAGTGGCGTAGGAAAAGAATCTCTTCCTAAAATCATACACGCTTTATCCCATAGAAAACATGCAAAATATATTGCCGTTAACTGCGGTGCCATTCCCGAAGGAACTATAGATAGTGAACTTTTCGGACATGAAAAAGGTGCCTTTACAGGAGCAACTTCCACCAGAAGCGGGTATTTCGAAGTGGCGGATGGTGGCACTATTTTTCTTGATGAAGTAGGTGAATTACCGCTTACAACTCAAGTTCGCCTTCTGCGTGTATTGGAAAACGGAGAATTTTTAAAAGTAGGTTCCTCGCAAGTACAAAAAACAGATGTGCGAATTGTTGCAGCTACCAACATTAAAATGTTCGAGGCAATTAAGAAAGAAAAATTTCGCGAAGATTTGTACTATAGATTAAGTACGGTTGAAATTAACATTCCACCGCTTCGCGAACGCCAAGATGATATTCATTTGCTTTTTCGCAAGTTTGCTTCCGACTTTGGCACGAAGTACAAAATGCCAACTATTCGTTTGGAAGACGATGCAAGGGAATTATTATTGAAATACCGTTGGCCAGGAAACATTCGTCAGTTGCGAAATATTGCCGAACAAGTATCGGTTCTTGAAGAAAAGCGTAGTATTTCAGCCTTTACTTTAAATGGGTATTTACCAAACGCCAGCTCATCAAACTTACCTGCAGTTGTAGGTAGTGACAAGAAAGAAAGTGATTTCAGCACCGAACGTGAAATTCTATACAAGGTTCTTTTTGACATGAAAGGGGATTTAAACGACTTGAAAAAGTTGACGATGGAACTCCTTAAAAACAATGACACCGAAAAAGTTCAGGAGGAAAATGAGAGTTTGATTCGCAAGATTTATAGAAGTGAAGAGGAGGAAATTCCCCAACAAGAAAGTACTCCGGTTGAATTTTTGCGACTTCCAGAAACCCATGTTGAACCAGTAGCCCAACAACCGATTCAAGAGGACAAGTATCATTTTGCAGAAGAAATACAGGAAGAAGAGACCTTATCTTTACAAGAAAAGGAAATTGAACTAATTAAAAAGTCTTTGGAAAGAAATCGAGGAAAACGAAAAGCCGCGGCTTCAGAGTTGGGTATTTCAGAGCGGACTTTATATCGAAAAATAAAGCAGTACGATTTATAAAACAGAAAGAAGAAAATAGCATCTAGAATTCCCCTTTTGAAGACTTATTTCATTAAACTATTGTTAAGCTGGTATAAAAGTCTTTGTTCTTTTTTCTATCTTCCATTTTCTTATAAATAATAAACAGAGATAAGTGCGAGCATTTAGAACTATATTACTTGTCATACTGGTTAGCATGAGTATTAAATCGTGTGGGGTTTACAATTTTACAGGAGGGGATGTTGGTACCGCTAAAACATTTCAGGTCAATTACTTTCAGAATTATGCTACCCAGAGTCCTGGTTCAATTTTTGAACCTGGTATGGATAGAGATTTCACGCTTGCTCTTCAAGACCGTATTTTAAATCAAACCAGTTTAGATTTAATTGGGTCCAGTGGTGATTTACTTTATGAGGGCGAAATTGTTGAATACAGAATTTCCCCTATGAGCGCAACAGCGCAACAAACGGCAGCACAAAATAGACTTTCGGTCGCGGTTAAGGTGCGCTTTACAAATAATACCAAAGAAGATTCAGATTGGGAACAGCGCTTCTCGTTTTTCTTTGATTATGATGCTAGCAGCCAATTATCCGCTGTAAAATCGGAAGCCCATGAGCTCATTTTCGAGAGAATCACTCAAGATATTTTTAATGCATCTCTTGCAGATTGGTAACTCAATATGAACGTAAAAGACTTTACATATTTATTACAAAATCCGAATGAGGCCATTTCTTCTGAGCAGACAAAGCAGTTAGAAGATGTACTTTCTGAGTTTCCATATTTTCAAGCGGCGCGAGCTGTTCACTTAAAAGGCTTGAAAAACGGCAACAGTTTTAAATACAATAACGCACTCAAAGTTACTGCAGCGCATACAACCGATAGAGATATTCTTTTTGATTTTATTACATCAAAAGAGTTTTTACAAAATACAATTGCCGACTCCATATCAGGCAAAACCACATCTCTTATCGACACTGAAATCGTATCGGAAGAAATTGTATCCAAAGTACAAGGGAGTGATTCGCTAATCGAAAAATCTGCGGATAAACCCTTACCACAAACCGTTGATGATGCCGATCAAATTTTGAATCCTGAATTGTTCAAATCAAAGGATCCAAAGGTAGACGCGGAAATAAGGAAGGCAAAAGAAGAAGCAGAAAAAGAATTGGAAATAGGCCAACCACTTTCCTTTACCAAAAAAGAAAAGTATTCGTTTGGCGAATGGCTTCAGTTGACTTCTCAAAAGACAATCCAAAGAGAAGGACATCAGGCGGAATCAAAAGCAGATGGTTTTGAAATAAAGAAAACCATTTTAAAAGAAAAAAAGTTTGACCTAATTGATAAATTTATTGCCGAGAGTCCGAAAATTATTCCAAACGAAAATCAGTCTCCCAAGGTAGATACCAAAAAAGCTGCAAAATTCGATGCCAATGAGCTTATGACCGAGACTTTGGCAAAGGTATATTTAGAACAAAAAAAGTACAAAAAAGCCATACAGGCATACCGTATTTTAAGTTTGAAATATCCGGAAAAAAGTGGTTTCTTTGCAGACCGAATTAAAGCGGTAGAAAAAATACAAAAAGAAAATATCTAGTAATGAGTACATTTTCAATATTCTTAATTCTTATCATTATTGTTTGTTTGCTGTTGATGTTAGTAGTAATGGTACAAAACCCTAAGGGAGGTGGGTTATCATCATCTTTTGGTGGAGGTGGCAGCCAGGTGGTTGGTGGTGTAAAGAAAACAGGAGATTTTTTAGATAAAAGCACATGGACGTTAGCAATCACTTTGGTTGTTTTGATCTTAGCTTCAAATGTTGCCTTAAAAGGAAATTTTGGAACTGCGGATTCAAAATTGCTAAATGATGACGGCATTGAAGAAACATTACCAGATGAAGTTCCAGAAACTTTGCCTGAAGATGTACTTCCAGCAACAGATAGTGAGACACCAACAGATACAGATAGCGAATAAGTTTTAATAGAACATATAAAAATGCCAGCCCAAATGACAAGCTGGCATTTTTAGTTTAACAAAATGTCAGTTTCTAGGCAATGGCATAATTTCTGCCTTTAAAAACCAAATATTAAATCAATTTAAAAACCGAATACTATGGCTAAAGTTAGCATTAAACCATTGGCAGATAGAGTTCTTATTGAGCCTATGGCTGCTGAGACAAAAACTGCATCTGGTATATACATTCCAGATACCGCAAAAGAAAAACCACAAAAAGGAAAGGTAGTAGCTGTCGGTCCAGGCACCAAAGATGAAGCTGTTACTGTAAAAGTTGGCAATACTGTTCTTTATGGGAAGTACGCTGGTACAGAACTTAAGTTAGATGGTACTGATTACCTGATGATGCGTGAAAGCGATATTCTGGCTATCATTTAATTTAATTCCTGCTCATACAGGAATCTATTCAACAAACCTTTTAGTTTAATCAAAAAGATTCTCACCAAGGTGAGAATGAAAAATAAAATCATAATTCATTATGGCAAAAGATATAAAATTTGACATCGATGCTCGCGATGGCCTAAGAAGAGGTGTTGATGCCTTGGCCAATGCAGTAAAAGTAACTTTAGGACCAAAGGGAAGAAATGTAATCATCAGTAAATCATTTGGCGCACCACAGGTGACTAAAGATGGAGTTACTGTTGCAAAAGAAATAGAATTGGCCGACCCATTAGAAAATATGGGCGCGCAAATGGTAAAAGAAGTTGCTTCTAAAACCAACGACTTGGCAGGTGATGGTACAACCACCGCAACTGTTTTAGCGCAATCAATTGTAAAAGAAGGATTGAAGAACGTTGCTGCAGGAGCTAATCCGATGGATTTGAAAAGAGGAATCGACAAAGCTGTAGAAGCCATCGTTGAAAATCTTGCAAAGCAAACAAAAAAAGTAGGAGACTCATCAGATAAGATTAAACAAGTTGCTTCAATTTCCGCCAACAACGATGAAACCATTGGTGATTTAATCGCCAAAGCTTTTGGAAAAGTAGGTAAAGAAGGTGTTATAACTGTTGAAGAAGCAAAGGGTACTGACACCTATGTTGATGTTGTAGAGGGAATGCAGTTTGATAGAGGTTACCTTTCTCCATACTTCGTTACCGATTCTGAAAAGATGACTTCTGATTTGGAAGCTCCATATATCCTATTGTTCGACAAGAAGATTTCTTCAATGAAAGATTTACTTCCAGTATTAGAGCCAGTTGCTCAATCTGGTAAACCTTTATTGATTATTGCCGAGGATGTTGATGGAGAAGCATTGGCTACTTTAGTTGTAAACAAATTGCGAGGATCTTTGAAAATAGCTGCTGTAAAAGCACCTGGTTTTGGAGACAGAAGAAAAGCCATGCTTGAAGATATTGCCATCTTAACTGGGGGTACTGTTATTTCAGAAGAAAGAGGTTTTTCTTTGGATAATGCATCTTTAGACATGCTAGGTACTTGTGAAAAAATCACAATTGACAAAGACAATACTACTATTGTAAATGGTGGTGGAGTTGCTAAACATATTAAAAGCCGTGTGGGTCAAATCAAATCTCAGATTGAAACGACCACCTCTGATTATGATAGAGAAAAGCTTCAGGAAAGATTAGCTAAACTCGCTGGTGGTGTTGCCGTACTTTATGTTGGTGCAGCTTCTGAAGTTGAAATGAAAGAGAAAAAAGACCGTGTTGATGATGCACTTCACGCAACTAGAGCTGCTGTTGAAGAGGGTATTGTTGCTGGTGGCGGTGTCGCTTTGGTTAGAGCAAAAACCGTTCTTTCTAAAGTATCTGTTGAAAACGCAGACGAAGAAACTGGATTACAAATCGTAGCTAGAGCTATCGAATCTCCATTGAGAACTATCGTTGAAAATGCTGGTGGTGAAGGTTCAGTTGTTGTTGCTAAGATTATGGAAGGAAAATCTGATTATGGTTATGATGCCAAGTCAGAAAAATATGTTGAAATGTTTAAGGCTGGAATTATCGATCCTAAAAAAGTTACTCGTGTAGCTTTAGAAAATGCAGCTTCTGTTGCTGGAATGATATTGACTACCGAATGTGCTTTGACCGACATTAAAGAAGATGCTCCGGCTGCTGCAGGCGGACATGGTCACGGAGGCGGAATGCCCGGAATGATGTAGGTCGGCAGCACCGACAGGCTTTTACTAGTTTGTTCGCGGAATAATTTATGGTATAAAAAACCGCACTTGAAATTCAAGTGCGGTTTTTTGTTTTATACGGTTCTAGTAATTAATTACTACTGGTATACACCTCAGTAGTGTAAAACGCCGGGATAGAAAACCAATACCCCATAAACGATTTTGAAGCTACTAGCTTTTGTCCTTGGTTAGGACCTGATATTGCTTCTCCAAAAACACTCCATTGCGTGCCTTCACTATCCTGGACTATTACACCTGATGAGCCATCAAAAACATATTCGAATTCCAAACTATTTTGATTGGCATCCAACTCAAAAGAAGTAATAAAATTTGCATTACCGACTATCAAATAGTTTTTCCCTTTAAACGAATCCTTAATTATTTTTGAAGTTTCAAAGTCCGAGAAACGGTATGTCTTCGCACTGTCATCATCTGTTATGGCATGAACTCTTTCTTTAAGAGGTAATCTGGGGTCTTTAGGTGTTGGAAAGAAAAATCGACTATCGCTTGTTCGATAATCTCCATACGGATAGACTCCATAGGTTCTTGAAAATCCTGTATTATTCAAATTTATAATTGTGGTAGTTGGGTACATAGTTTTCCAGGTCCTCCAATCGGTTTCAACCAATTGAATCAAATCTGCTTTTTTTCCTTCTTGGCTTCCGTTTACTGATTCGTTTAAAATCTGAGACCAATTACTTTTAGTAGCTCGATCAAAGGGAATAAGATTCGTTTGGTAAAGCAAGCCGGAAACTCCAAAAGTTGTTTCCTGTCCATCTATAATGCGATTCCAACCTATACCGGTTCCCGTAAGTGGGCAATAGGTAATAGCTAAAGAAACATCTCCAATATTATCATTTACAATTTCATGCCAATCCAATATAATATGCTGATAGGCTCTAATATCATCTCCATTTTTATATCCCAATACCAAATCCGTATCGAATAAAATGGATGAATTTGCCGCGGTAACCATCTGGGGGTTTTCCAGGGCTGGAATACCATCTCTACCAGGACCTCCATCCAAAACTTCAGCGACCGGAATACTCCACTCCATTGAGGTATTTTCCACCTCGCCAGTTTCTGGATTCTGAGGTGTGTCCTGAGTACTCGATTTACTACATGAAAACAAGACTGTTGCAAGGACGAATAAAAATAATTTCTTTTTCATAGCATTTAATTTATAGTGTTCAATACTTTATTCTTTTTCAGGTTTACCGAAATTCCGGCGGTAAACCGGAGTGTCGGCGTTAATTGTGTACCGTCAACATAACTGTATATAGGAATTTCTAATCTGGAACTAAAAGATATATTAGGAGCGATTTTTACTGCTAATTCTGGACGAACAAAAACCCAATCACCACCGGTATTGGGCAATTCGGAAGCATCGATTTTATCAGTAAACGCCTTTCTGTACTTTACAATCAATCCCGGATTAAATATGGTATTGAATAGCAAAAATTGATCCGTATAGCCCACATTGGATTGTATCACATTACCGAATTCATAAACCGAAGTATTATTCAAATACGAATTGTTCTCACCTGTTGCACGATAAGTAAAGCTAGCTGAGACTGTAGCAGATGGTCTAAAATTTAATCCCTTAGAGATGGCTAGCCATCCTAAAATATCCCATGCCCCACTTCCTGGTTGTAAATCAGCGGTTAATTGAAAACCTTCTGTTGTAGTTAAATCCGACTTCCCTAAAGGTGCTTTTGTTCCAATACCTAGGTTCAAAACCGATTGCGAACCCAATACATTTGGAATCGCATATTTCGCTAAAAAAACGGCATCCCCTATTCCCTGGGTCTCTGATAAATTTTCGTTGCCGAATTGTGAAATGGTACGGGTCTGATTAACCCAAGTAAAAAGTGCTTCAAAAGAAAATCTATCTGTAAAAGCATAACCCGCATTAAGCAAAATTGAATTGGTGATACGAAGTCTTGAATCATCATTCAATTTGTCAGAACCTGCATTTAAAGTATTCAGGTTATTATAGTCGTAATTCAAACCTAGGGTAAAAGAACCTTTTCCTTCGTTCGGCAATCCTAAATTATTAGATAAAGGCACACCGCCTGAGCAACAGGTTTGCGAAAAAACCTGATGACAGCCTAGTAGAAAAAGGCTAAAAAAAAGAATCCGTATCATTTCCTTTTCACAGAGAGATACGGATTTAGTAAAATAATTTAGCGTTTCCTTACAAAAAGAGGCTTTTAATTCGTTTTATGACTATTCACGACTTCATCATCACGGTACTTGCAACAGGGCATTACCTTATTATAAGCTTCCTCTGTAGCCTTCAACTCCTTTGTATCATGACCTACCGCAACCAATGCGGTCTTAATTTTCATAGGGTCAGTCTTGCGCTCATCTATTATCAACGACAATTGGTGAGAAGGAATATCCCAAAGGGCATATTTAACCCCTTTAACCCCTAAAGCTGCTTTCTCTATACGCACCTTACACATTTCGCATACACCATCAACTTCCATGGTCATTTTCTTGTTCTTCTCTTGAGCGAAAGTGACCGAAGTCGTCAGCATAAGAAACATTGCTATCATTAACTTTTTCATAATGTTATTTTAGTTGTTATAGTTTATATCTAAATCCGCCGTAGACCATTCGTCCCATAATCGGCGCATACACAATACTAGTATCAAAATTTGCGCCAAACGGGTTGTCAGCACTCAATACCGGGTTATTTTGTCTAAAATTAGTCAAATTTTCGCCCCCAACATAAATTTCAAAATGCTCTGAAAACACTTTTGTAATCTGTGCATTCATCAAACTATAGCCTTTAGCGAATTCCCCCAAACGAAATTCAGCGGGGTTCACATCAGTATTTGGCAAACGTTGTTTTCCTAATGTATGTAAGGTATAGTCGAATTTCCATTGCCCACCTTTCTTAGTGGGTGTGGTTTCATAACCTACGTTAGCAAAAAAGCGATGCTGCGCAAGTAAAGGTTTCTGTAAATTACCCGAACGGTAATCGGTATTTACATCATAGAATTTATAGGCCGTTCGTAGTTCAAGCTTTGGTAAAATTTCATGGTTTACCTCCAACTGAAAACTACTGGCTGAACTCTTTCCATCTAAATTATAAAAGAAAATCGCTCTAGGGTTCTCCCAATCTACCACCACTTGATTTTTAAAATCTGTTTTGTAAAAATCAACAGTTACATTTCCTGGTCTATCGAGAAAAGTGAAACCTTGCAGAAAACTCACTCCATAATTCCATGCATCTTCAGCATCCAAACCGTAAATACTTCCTTCAGAATCGAGAATCTGAATCTGTCTTGCAGAACCAAACAACTGTTGATTTTCTGCAAAAATATTAGCAGCTCTCCTACCCCTTCCGAAGGAACCTCTAAGACTTGCTCTCTCCCATGGTGTATATCTCACATGCAATCGAGGGGTAATAAAGTTTCCTAAGCGATTATGGCTATCAATACGTAATCCCGCGGTAAGACTTATCTTTTCTAAGTTGTCATAACTGTATTCAAAGAAAGCTCCAATAGAGGTGTCTTCCCTAGAAAAATCAGCAGTATTTACCAATTCTTCATAACCGTCATGCGCAAACGTAATTCCTGTTTTGAACTTGCTTTGCGTATTTCCAAGGATGGAATTAAAAATCAAATTTGAATAGACACTCTCATGATTGATGTCATAACGATTCACTCCGAAATAAGATGCTTGATCATGATTGCTATAGGATGCTTGAAAACCAAAGCTCTGAAAAGGCAGTTCAGGAAAAACATAGCCTAACTTCAAAGAAGTATCAAAACGGCGTGTTGCAATCTCGCTTCCCCACGCTTCGGCTCCGCTCAGCGAACTGGCATTTCCAAAACCTCGAATAGCATCTGATGCTTCGGGATTAAAATCAACCTGACCCACTTGTTTTTCATCATTTAAGAATCTGAAATTTAAAAAACTAACCCAGCCTGTTTCCGGATTTTGATACTGCCAACGATTCATTATATTAATTTGATTGGCAAGCGGTGCATCTATAAATCCATCGCCATTATTCTCTTCTTCCTGAGTTCTTGCGTTTCCATGAATGTACAAGCCCGTACTCCATTTCTCATTGAGCTTATGGTTGACATGCGTATTCAACTCCATTCGCCCATTTCTGTTGAAATAGCCATTTACGAACAATTCTTTGTCAGTTAAAGGTTTGACCAATTCCGCATTGATTTGACCTGAGATGCTTTCATAACCATTCACAACGCTACCAGCGCCTTTGGTTATTTGAATGCTCTCTACCCAAGTGCCAGGAGTAAAGGTCAATCCGAAGGCTTGAGAGGCCCCTCGTACCATCGGAATGTTCTCCTGAGTAATCAACAAATATGGACTGGTAAGCCCCAACATTTGAATCTGTTTCGTACCCGTTAAAGCATCAGAAAAATTCACATCAATCGCGGGATTCGTTTCAAAACTTTCAGATAAGTTGCAACAAGCCGCTTTCAATAGTTCAGCACTATTTACGGTAATCACATTTTGAGCACTGAAATATGCTTTTTGAACAGCTTCCCGCTTTTGTTCCACTACAACCTCATCTAACTCGTTTGAGGGTTTTAGGGTATGATGCAACATCTTTGGTTCGTTTACCGTAAGGGTATCTGATTGAAATCCGACGTAACTGATTATCAGTTTGTTATACTCCTTTGAAAAGGGAATACTGAATAATCCCTCATCATTGGTAATTGTCCCGATTTGGGAGTTCATCCAATACACATTTGCTCCTGGGAGACCGATGTGTTTATTCTCGGCATTGCCTTCCATCACCATACCTTCTAACTTATCTTGAGATAAGGAGAATATGGGTAGCAAGCCTATTAAAATATATATGTATAATTTCATTTTTTTCGTTTATATAAATTGGATAACCAACATTGAGATTGCCATTACCAACATGATGAAGTTTTCAATAAAAGTCGCTTCAGTCATGGGTAGTTGTAGCGCGGTACCTAAACAGGCACAACGAATGCTCTTTTTATCGAGCAGCGTTTTTGTAACCCCAATCGTCGTTATTCCTAAAATCACAAGTGTAATGACAAGGGCAGCAATGATTTGAAGTCGCATTAAGAATAGAAGCCCTAATACCAATTCAATAAATGGATATATCCAGCCATAAGCTGGAAACACTCTTGCCAAAGGGTCGTACATGCGAAAACTTTCAGGAAATCCTTTTAAATCCAACAGCTTGAAAAAGCTGAAAACGATGTAAAAAAGCCCCATAAAATCAAGCATGAACTCACCGGTATCCCACTGCTTATAGTTTAGTAAAATAGCCGCTGAAAAAAGATATAGAAATATTAACAACAATGGTTTCAACTGCTGAAGTTTTGTTTTTTCCATAGTCGAATTCATCATCATTTCTGAAGTATGATTTCCTTTTTCAGATATTGAATACTTCTTCGGTAAGGCCGATTTGAGAATATTCAAGGGAATATGTGAGGACATATCAATTTCAGCTTCACCTTTTTCTAAACTGACATCGATTTTCTGAACGCCATCTATTTTGGAAAGTTCATCTGCAACTGAAGCTACGCAGTTGTTGCAGGTCATTCCTGTGATTTTGTATGTATGTTTCATGAATTATTTAATTTCATTCCTGCGAAAACAAGAATCTATTTAAGGTGTTAACTCAAATAAAAGTCATTGTAATTAGCCCAAAATGGCTAATCAACAGATTACCGCCAGTGCGGAAATGAAATCAAATCAGGAATACTTCGTCAAGCAACTGAATGTCCTTGACCAGAATAGGTGGAGGGTATTTTTCGTGTGGAACGGGTTGTTCCTTTACATCTTGTAAAGAATGTAAATATGTATGAGTAAAAGCAACCAGAAAAGATTGCTGCTCAACATCTAAATCATTAAAAGAAATCTTCAAATCATTTTGACCTTCAACAAAAACCACCTCATCATCACAGCAAGAGTATTCGGTTTCTCCAAGGTTCTCACTATCCATCGACATGGACATATCCATGCCACAAGTATCTACATCGGTAAACAAGGCAACATCCATCAAGCGGCCCATACAGTAGTGCTTTTCAACCTTCCACGAAACTGTGGAAAGCAAAAGCAAAAGTGCCATGGTGATCGACGTTATTTTATGTAATACCTCTCGCATTGGTGCAAAATTACGAAATAGTTGCTTGGCTTTGGAAAAACCGTTTTTATCTTAACGAATATTTAAGTCGAATCGTATTGTAATTTTTCTTTAAAAAATCGACTTTTGAAGTGAATTAATTACACTTATGTTTGAAAAGTTAAAACCAGAAGTAGCCGAAATAATAGCCCAAAAATCGAGCAGTGTTGAAGAACGCTTGCTACAAATATGTCAACTTCTCAATGCGAATATTGACTACTACGATTGGGTTGGTTTTTATTTTAAGAATGGTGATAAGCCAGAACTAAAATTGGGACCCTACGTTGGAGAACCTACAGACCATACGATAATTCCTTTTGGAAAAGGCATTTGCGGTCAAGTGGCCGTTTCCAACGAAAACTTCGTTGTGCCCGATGTTCAAGCTCAAGACAACTATATTGCCTGCAGTCTTACGGTAAAGTCTGAAATTGTAATTCCCTTATTTGTTAATGGCGAAAATGTAGGTCAAATAGATATTGATTCCAATACCCCTGACCCTTTTACAGAATCGGATGAACGATTTTTAGAATTCGTGAATTCAAAAGTAGCGGAAATAATACCCTAAACAGTTCAAAACTTTAGGCTTATTGTTGATAACCTGCCCGATTTTTTCCCTTCAAAAAAAGTATTTTTGTTTGCTTATAAACGTAACCACTAGCACGCAAAAAATGAGCACCAAAAAAGCCACTTCAGCATTAATTTCAGTATTTCACAAAGACGGATTAGAACCTATAGTTCGAAAGTTTGACGAACTCGGAATCACCATTTATTCAACTGGTGGAACCGAGAAATTCATAAAAGACTTAGGTATTGAAGTAGTGCCTGTTGAAGACGTAACGAGCTACCCTTCTATTTTAGGCGGACGGGTTAAAACTTTGCACCCAAAGGTGTTTGGAGGCATTTTGAATCGTCAGGATCATGAAGGTGATGTTGCTCAGCTAGAAGAGTTTGAAATTCCTCAGTTAGATATTGTTATTGTGGATCTATATCCCTTTGAGAAAACGGTTGCGAGTGGAGCTTCGGAACAAGATATTATTGAAAAAATCGATATCGGTGGAATTTCATTAATCCGTGCCGCAGCCAAAAATTATAAAGATGTGCTTTGTGTTTCTTCCATGGAAGATTACAACGAAGTTTTAGAATTGATTTCTTCTGGAAACGGAAGTACCACCTTAGAAGACCGTAAACGTTTTGCTGCAAAATCATTCAATGTCTCCTCACATTACGATACCGCGATTTTCAACTATTTCAATAAAAACCATGATTTAGCTGCTTTAAAAGTGAGCGAGACAAATGGGAAGGTTTTGCGTTATGGAGAAAATCCACATCAAAAAGGATTTTTCTTTGGAGACTTCGATGCCATGTTTTCCAAATTACATGGAAAAGAGCTTTCGTACAACAACCTTCTAGATGTCGATGCGGCTGTAAACCTTATGCTTGAATTCAAGAACGACTCACCCACCTTTGCCATTCTGAAACATAATAACGCTTGTGGATTAGCTCAAAGAGACAACTTACACCAAGCTTATGTGGATGCACTCGCCGGAGACCCCGTTTCAGCTTTCGGTGGAGTACTAATTAGCAATAAAGAAATTGACAAAGCCACTGCCGAAGAAATCCACAAGTTATTTTGCGAAGTGGTAATCGCACCAAGTTATGCTGATGACGCTTTAGAAATTCTAAAAGGCAAGAAAAACCGTATCATTTTGATTCAAAACGATGTGGAAATGCCAGAAATGATTGTTCGAACCTGTTTGAACGGAATGCTGCTTCAAGAAAAAGATCATAAAACTGATACTGTAGCAGATCTAAACAAGGCAACCACTAAAGAACCCACAGCAGAAGAAATAGAAGACCTCATTTTTGCTTCAAAGCTATGCAAACACACCAAATCAAATACGATTGTACTAGCAAAAAACAAACAATTATGTGCTAGCGGAACAGGACAAACATCTCGTGTAGATGCATTAAATCAAGCTATTCACAAGGCAAAGTCCTTTAATTTTGATCTCGAAGGGGCGGTTATGGCAAGTGATGCGTTTTTCCCTTTTCCAGATTGTGTAGAAATTGCGCATAAAAGTGGTATTTCGTGCGTTATACAACCGGGCGGATCGATAAAAGACCAATTAAGTATTGATTATTGCAATGAAAACGGTGTTGCCATGGTTATGACAGGCACACGTCATTTCAAGCATTAATTTTACTACTTTTGTCGATGAAATGCACCCCACGCATACATGTAACATAACCAAACGAATTAACAATGGGATTTTTTGATTTCTTGACCGAGGAAATCGCCATCGATTTAGGAACGGCGAACACCCTCATCATCCATATGGACAAAGTCGTTGTTGACAGTCCGTCGATTGTTGCCAGAGACCGCATTTCTGGTAAAATCATTGCAGTTGGCAAGGAGGCCAATATGATGCAAGGTAAAACTCATGAGAACATAAAAACGATTCGACCTCTTAAAGATGGTGTAATCGCAGATTTTGATGCATCTGAAAAGATGATCAATATGTTTATCAAAAATATTCCTGCTTTAAAGAAAAAATGGTTCCCACCTGCTTTGCGGATGGTAATTTGTATTCCTTCGGGAATTACCGAAGTGGAAATGCGAGCGGTAAAAGAATCCGCGGAACGTGTAAATGGCAAAGAAGTTTACTTGATTCATGAACCAATGGCAGCGGCAATCGGTATCGGATTGGATATCATGCAGCCAAAAGGAAACATGATTGTAGATATAGGTGGTGGTACCACGGAAATCGCAGTTATTGCTTTAGGCGGAATTGTTTGTGATAAATCCGTAAAGATTGCGGGTGATGTTTTCACCAATGATATCATTTACTACATGCGCACACAACATAATTTATATGTTGGAGAAAGTACGGCAGAGAATATCAAAATCGAAATTGGTTCTGCTACCGAGGATTTGCAAACACCACCTGACGAAAAATCAGTACAAGGACGTGATTTGCTAACTGGGAAGCCAAAACAAGTACAAATATCATATCGTGAAATAGCCAAAGCATTGGATAAGTCAATCTTACGCGTAGAGGATGCCGTAATGGAAACCTTATCGCAAACACCACCAGAATTGGCAGCAGATATTTATAATACAGGAATTTACTTAGCTGGTGGAGGCTCAATGTTACGCGGCTTGGACAGGAGACTGTCGCAAAAGACTGATTTACCTGTGTATATTGCTGAAGACCCCTTGAGAGCTGTTGTAAGAGGAACAGGCATCGCCCTTAAAAACTTAGAACGCTACAAGAGTATTTTAATCAAATAGGAATTCCAAACCATAACCCTGATTGAATATTACCTACGTTTTTATAGACCTAATCTTTGGAGATAGCGTCGCATAAAATTAAAAATGCATGCAACAGATTATCAACTTTATCTTACGATATAAGAATTTCATTCTTTATATCTTTTTGATGATTGTTTCCTTGGGTTTTACGATTCAATCACATTCCTATCACCAATCCCGTTTCTTTAATTCTTCAAGTTGGGTCGCAGGAAATATTTATGAAACCTCATTCGGTATTACCTCCTACTTTAATTTGGATAAGGAAAATAGAGACTTGGTCGAAGAAAACGAGCGACTCCGCCTTTTACTTTTCAATAAAAAAGAATCTATTCCCTCTGAATTAGACTCCACTCAATTGACCTATACTATTACCTCTGGTCAAATTATTAAAAACAGTTATGCGCTCCCTAGAAATTACATAACCATAAATAAAGGCGAAAAGGATAGTGTCAAACCCGATATGGGCGTCATCACTTCAAAAGGCATATTAGGTATTGTTGAAAACACTTCAAATAATTTCGCCACAGTACAAAGTATCTTAAATGAGAATTCGAATATCAATGCCAAACTGAAGAACACTGACAATTTCGGCTCTTTAACTTGGGATGCTAGAACGTATAACGTTGTACAGTTAGTGGACATTCCTAGACTAGTGCCTTTGGTAATCGGTGATACAATTGTAACCGGTGGTATGAGTAGCATTTTTCCTGAAAACATTCCTATAGGAACTATCAAAAAGTTTGACCTTAATGATTCAAAAAGTTTTTGGAACATTGAAGTTTCGCTCTTCAATGATATGACAAATATCAAAAATGTCTACATCGTAAGTAATGCGGATAGAGAAGAAATTATAGAATTACAAGAAGAAACCGAAAGTAATGATTAGCAATTCCTACTTCATTAACGTTATTCGATTTGCACTGCTTGTTTTAGTGCAAGTTC
This sequence comes from uncultured Flavobacteriaceae bacterium, assembly GCA_947500435.1. Lineage (GTDB taxonomy): Bacteria > Bacteroidota > Bacteroidia > Flavobacteriales > Flavobacteriaceae > Maribacter_C. The sequence goes on along the minus strand of CANMRV010000003.1, from coordinate 585,024 downwards.
TTGTATTCAATAGGTTGAACTTTTTTGGTTTTATTAACCCCATGGTTTATATCTTGTTCCTATATTGGTATCCTATCAAACAAAATAGAGCTGCCTTTATCGGACTTAGTTTTTTGTTAGGCCTTTCAATCGATTTCTTTTCTGATACAATGGCAATTAATGCTGCCTCTACTATTACAATTGCCTACATGAGACCAGCAATTATGCGTTTTGTCTTTGGCGTTAACTATGAATTCCAAAGTTTCAAATTAGGTAACGCTACTAGAGTACAACAATTCACGTTTTTAGCGTTATTAATAGTAGTACACCACATGGTTTTCTTTACTCTAGAGATTTTTAGTTTTTCTAATTTGATTTTGATTTTGAAAAAGGTAGTTTCCATTAGTGCTGCTACTCTGGTACTTTGTTTATTATTCAGTTCCCTTTTTAGTGTTAGAAAAGAATGAAGAAACTTTTGCTATCATCCATAATCGTCATTATAGGACTTACCTTTATTGGTAGATTATCCTATTTACAGATATTTAGTTTTTCTGCAGATCAAGTGATGGAAGATCCTGCCATTAAGGCAATTTATGATTATCCAGAGAGAGGATACATTTATGATAGGAATAATAAATTGTTGGTTGGTAATGATCCGGCTTATGATGTAATGGTTATTCCTAGAGAGGTAAAAGCTCTTGATACGCTCGAATTCTGTCAATTACTGGATATTGAAAAAGAAAAATTCAAAAAGGAACTAAGAAGGGCACGAATATATTCTCCAAGACTTCCATCTGTTTTAGTACCGCAACTTTCAAAACAGGATTACGCACGGTTACAGGAGAAGATGCGAAGGTACCCTGGTTTTTATATTCAGAAACGATCGCTGCGCTACTACGATACGAATGCTGCTGCCAATGTACTAGGATATATCAGTGAAGTGAACGAACGGGATTTAGCTAAGGATCCGAATTATGTTCAGGGAGAATTGACAGGTCGGACAGGAATTGAAAAAGTTTATGAAGATACCCTGAGAGGTAGCAAAGGTGTTCAATACATTCAAAAAGATCGTTTTAATCGAGACATTGGTAAATACAAGGATGGAATACTTGATATTCAACCTGTTCAAGGAAAAGAAATTCATATCACCATTGACAAAGAGCTCCAAGAATATGGAGAATTATTGATGAATGGAAAACGAGGTGGAGTAGTTGCCATCGAGCCTTCTTCAGGGGAAATCTTAACTATGATTTCAGGCCCCACCTATAACCCATCCTTATTAGTAGGCAGAAAACGTTCGAAAAACTATAGTAAGTTGCATTATGATACCATCTCAAAACCTACATTTGACCGTTCCATTCTAGCAGAATCATCTCCCGGTTCCCCTTTTAAAACACTTATGGCACTTGTGGCACTTCAAGAAGGTGTCATTGTGCCTAGCACAAATTTTAAATGTTATAACGGTTTTTATGTTGGAAGAACACTTCGAGGATGTCACTGTGGTGGTGGAACCCGAAATATGAATGTTGGAATTTTTAAATCATGCAATGCCTATTTTGTAAATACTTTTCGCAAAATCTATGAAAAATTCCCAACAACTGACGAAGGACAAGATGTATGGTCAAAGCATATCGAAAGTTTTGGCCTGGGCAATTATTTAGGTTCAGACCTTCATACAGGCAGGAAAGGAAGAATTCCCACCAAGGAATATTATGACAAATGGTACGGGGATAACCGTTGGTCATCCTCCTATATTATCTCCAATGCTATTGGTCAAGGAGAAGTTTCTGTAACTCCTATTCAATTGGCGAATATGACTGCAGCTATTGCTAACCGCGGTCATTATTACACGCCTCATGTAATTAAGAAAGTTGCCGGTAAAGACATCAGCATTCCCGATTTCACAAAACCCAAGTATACTACCATTGACAAAAAACATTTTGAACCTGTAATTCAAGGTATGGCAGATGTATATAGAAAAAAAGGTGGAACCGCCTATTATTTGCAGGTACCTGATATTTCCATAGCAGGAAAAACAGGTACTGTTGAGAATTATACCATAATTGATAGCGTCAAAACGCAATTAACTGATCATTCTGTTTTTGTTGCATTTGCGCCAGTGGAGAACCCTAAAATTGCTATCGCTGTATATATTGAAAATGGCTATTATGGTGGGCGATATGCAGGTCACATTGCTTCACTTCTCATTGAGAAATATTTAAAACGTGAAATCACCCGCAAAGATCTTGAGAAAAAAATGCTCGAAAGAACTTTAGAACACGAATATGCCAAACCTTATAGCGGAATGCCATTTGAAATAAATGAATACGATTGGAGTCAGCATGCCATCAAACCAAAAACGGAGGAAATCCCTTCTAAATAAATACCTATGGCCGGTAAAAGTGTCCTTAAGCGTATTGATTGGCTTACCGTTTTTATCTTTCTAGCACTATTAACGATAGGTTGGGTAAATATTTATTCAAGTACTTTTTCCAACGAGGGTGTCTCCCTTTTTGACTTTAGTACCCTTCACGGAAAGCAACTGTTTTTTATCGGAGTAACTTTTGCCGCTATCGTTCTTGTTCTAGCCTTAGAAGCTAGCTTTTACGAACGATTTTCAAGTATTTTGTACATTATAGCAATGATACTTTTATTAGGTCTTTATCCTTTCGGAAAGACCATTGCTGGGGCTACCTCATGGTACGACCTTGGTTTTTTCAACTTACAACCTTCGGAGTTGGCTAAGGTAGCTACGGCGCTAGCCCTGGCGAAATACCTTAGCGATATACAAACCGACATTAGGCGACGAAAAGACCAACTATATGCATTCTTGGTACTTTTGATTCCTGTAATATTGATTGTCCCTCAACCAGATCCTGGCAGTGCTTTGGTATTTTTTGCAATGGTCTTCGTTATCTTCAGAGAGGGCTTACCCTTATATTATCTAGGCTTCGCCATTCTAACCGTTTTGGTTTTTATAACCACACTAATGTTTGGTACTATTTGGGTTACTATATTTCTAGTCTTATTTGTTATTCTCTTTTTACTTCTAAAAAGGAAAACATTTAAAGTGCCCATTTTTCCAATGATTTCCATTACCGTGATTGCAATATTGTTTTCACTTTCTGTGAATTTTGTATTTAACAATGTTTTCGAGCAACGCCATCGTGATCGTTTCAGTTTATGGTTAAGGTTGGAAAAAGACCCTGTGAAGTTGGAGAAAATCAGAAAAACCATTGGTTACAATACTTATCAATCTGAAAAAGCTATTGAGTCAGGTGGTTTCTTTGGAAAGGGGTTTTTGGAAGGCACGCGTACCAAAGGAGATTTTGTACCCGAACAAGAAACAGATTACATTTTTAGCACCGTAGGTGAAGAATGGGGGTTCGTAGGCACCTCCACAGTGGTTTTACTTTTCACTTTGATGCTCTTACGACTTGTTTATCTAGCCGAGCGACAGAAGAATCCGTTTAGTCGTATGTATGGTTATGGTGTAATCTCAATTCTATTTATACATTATTTTATAAATATTGGAATGGTGATCGGCATACTTCCAACTATCGGTATTCCACTACCCTTCTTTAGCTATGGCGGTTCTGGTCTTCTGTTCTTTACAATCTTATTATTTATTTTCTTAAAGCTAGATTCAAATCGTTTAAAGGAAGGAATTTAAAATTTCCAATCCTTGGTTCGAATTTCACTTTCTAGCACATCCTCAATATCATCAGCTAGTTCACTAAAAAAATCTATTCCGGTTCGATTTTCTATATCATCAATAGTTACCACAAACTCTTTGATAGGTTTTGAACTGGGTCGATTCTCCATCAAAAAGGCAATTACTTTCAACTTGCTTGCACTTCCTTTTGCAATTACTTTGTAATAGTAACGAGGAACATCAACATCTTCTTCTCCTATCTCTTCCAAACCACTTTCCAAAACACCACCCGTAATAACAAAATGAGTACCATTTTTCTTTACCCATTGGCGGGTTTTCATTTCTAATTGATTCCAGACTCCTGCATTAAACTCTCTATTCTGCGGACTTATATTACTCGTATAAAAGGTTTCGTTGTAAGCATACTCAGAAAAACGTCGATCTCCAGCTGGGCAAAGATGTCCCCTGTCATATCCTGAACCCTTATAATTTCGCCAATCCGCAGATTTCGTTTTTACTTTAGGGTCTTCTATAAAATAAGGACGCTTTCGGTCATCATAGGTCAAATGCTTCTTATCTAAAGTATAGACCACCCATTCTGCTTGTTCAAACGGCTCATTATACGAAAGTGAATAATAATCATGATTAACAATTGCACCCGTTGTAGATGTCGGCAGCACATAAGAAGGCATATCTGTTTGTATACTTTGTCCATCCGGAGAAGTATAGGTATCTGGCGTGTAGAAATTCTCGAAGAGCCAAAAACCTACAAGACAAATCAATAACAGTACTGTATAGATTGTTCGATTTTTTACACTTTTTCCCATGGCCTAAATTTACTGTAATTTCAATGGAAATCCTTCTGATAATCCTGTAAGATATTGGCCTAAATTTCGACTAATAAATTGTATTTCCCCATTTACTTTTTTTTACCTTGGATGGGGATTTGTTTATCTATAAATCCGACTAAAAAAGAAAGGAAAAAGAATTATGCTTACATGGAAAGATGTTATTCATTTTGCAACAAAAGGGAACCCTAGCCCTGATAAAAGGGTGGAAAAAACTGAAGCTGAATGGCGAGAAATTTTGACGCCAGAACAATTCAGAATTACGCGGCTCAAAGGGACTGAAAGACCACACTCTGGAGAATTGTGTCACATTCACGACGCGGGAAAATACAATTGTGTTTGCTGCAGCTCACCTTTGTTTGATTCGTCTATTAAATTCGAGTCAGGAACTGGTTGGCCAAGTTTCACTGAGCCAATTAAAGAAAATGCGATTCAATACGAGAAGGATACCGCATTCGGCATGGTACGCGTAGAAGTCATGTGCAATACCTGCGATGGACATTTGGGACATGTTTTCCCTGATGGGCCTGAACCAAGCGGACTACGCTATTGTATCAATTCAGAATCTATGATAATCGAAAAAGAGGAGGTAAATAATGGATAATAAAAATTTAGAAATTGCCACTATTGGTGGTGGATGTTTTTGGTGTGTTGAAGCAGTTTTTCAACAAATTGATGGTGTAGAAAAAATTATATCAGGATACACTGGTGGCACCGCACCAGGCAAACCAACATATCGTGAGGTTTGCTCTGGGCTAACTGGGCACGCAGAAGTAGTTCAGATAACTTTCGATGCCAATATCATTTCGTTTCATGATATCTTGGAGGTTTTTATGACCAGTCATGACCCTACAACCTTAAACAGACAAGGTGGTGATGTTGGCACCCAATACCGTTCGGTAATTTACTACCATAATGAAAAACAAAAGGAAGTCTCAGAACTGGTATTGAAAGAAATGACATCCTACTTTGAAGATCCTATCGTAACGGAAATTAGTCCGCTTGGTGTGTTTTATGATGCTGAGGAGTATCATCAAGACTACTACGCCAATAATCAATCACAGGGATATTGTAGTGCCGTTATTACTCCTAAGCTGGCAAAGCTTCGCAAGATGCATGCAAGTAAATTGAAGAAAGTTTCAAGTTAATACTCCTAAACTTTTATAATGCAAAGCCCCACTCATTGAGCGGGGCTTTGTTTTATGTATATCCTTTTGGAAATTATCCTTTCACACTGGCCAATTTACCATTCTTGATGTTGTTGATTTTCAAATCTTGCAGTACATTAACTGCTTCTTCAACATAAACATCCTTTGCCAAATTCTTGTGCCATCGATTTCTCTTTTCTCTTAAAACCGAATCTTGAGTAAATAGCTCTTGCTCGTATTTTAATGATTCGAAGGTCAGCTTAGAATCGTAATCGTTCATCTTCTTGAAATAGTCAGACTTCTTATTGTCTTTTTCCTTTTCAGATTTATAAGCTTCATAGTTCAAGGAAATCATAGTTTCATCTTGTTGGGACTTGATCCATTGTGCATTCTCCTCAATTAGCTTTATTTGAGGGTTAGCAGCCATTCTCTTCGTGCTATTCGCAATAGTTTGGTCGTAGTCGATATAACCATCCCAAAAGTCATATTCAGCCGGAGTAATTTTATCCCATTTCAAAGGATTCGATTGATCTCTTTCTCCGATATCAATATAACTATACTTGTCCGGAACCACAACATCACTTTTAACACCTTCTAATTGTGTAGAACCCCCATTTATTCTGTAGAACTTTTGGGTTGTCAATTTCAAGGCTCCCAAATCACCATTTTCATTACTTCTAACAATATTATTCAAGTCAATTACATTTTGAACTGTGCCTTTTCCGAAGGTCTGTTTACTACCTATTACCACAGCTCTTTTATAATCTTGCATAGCCGCTGCTAAAATTTCAGAAGCCGAAGCAGAAAGCTCGTTGACCAATATTACTAGTGGACCATCCCATTGAATACGCTCGTCTTTATCGTCATAGACGTCCTTGTCTTTTCCTGAGGACTGTACTTGTACGATTGGACCATCCTTAATAAAAAGTCCTCCCATTTCAACTACTGTTTTCAGAGAACCTCCACCATTATCCCGAAGATCTAATATCAACCCTTCAGCACCTTCTTGCTTCAAACGTTCAACTTCCTTAGCTACATCAGTAGCGGCATTGCGCTCACTATAGTCATCAAAGTCAACGTAAAACTTAGGCAAGTGAATTAGTCCAAATTTTTGATTTTCCTTTTTAATGTTCGCAGATTTCGCAAAAGACTCTTCCAGCTCGACAACATCTCTAGTTAAAGAAATAACCTCTTGTGAACCATCTATTTTTCGTACCGTCAAATCAACGACCGTACCTTCAGGACCTTTAATCATTTTAATGGCATCATCCAAACGCATACCAACAATATCAACAGGCTCTTCACCATCTTGACCTACTTTCATAATAAGATCACCTACTTCTAAACGTGAATCTCTCCAAACAGGTCCTCCAGAGATAATATCGGTTATTTTAGCTCCTTCAGGTTTCTTCTGTAAACGGGCACCGATACCTTCAAACTTACCTGACATACTTGCATCGAACTTGTCTTTATCATCAGGTGCAAAATAGTAAGTATGTGGATCAAACTCGTCCACAATAGTGTTGATATACTGAACAAACCAATCTTTACGCTCCAAATCATCAACAAAATCAAAAAATTCAGCTAAGGTTTTTCTTGTCGATTCACGAGATGATGATTCAGCTTCTTCAGCTGACATTGGTTTTTCATTTTCAGTATGACCGTGAGCCTTGGCAGTTTCCGCATCTTCATGTGCATGCGAAATCTTGGAGTCATAAGTATTCAATGTAGCATATTTCAACTGTTGTCTCCAACGTTCTTTCAACTCATCTCTAGAAGCAGCGAAAGACATTTTATCATAGGCTATGTCAATTGTTTCCTCTTTTGAATAATCAAAAGGCTGTTCAAGCACTTCTTGGTATATTGCTTGCGCGTCGGTCATACGTTGCACCAAACGATTATGTACAGCATTAAAAAATGTGATGTCAGTATTTTTAATCTGGTCATCTATTTGAAATTTTTGCTGCTCAAACTCTTTGATGTCAGATTCTAAAAAATACCGTTTCGTGGGATCGATGACATCTATGAAATCTTCAAATACATTTACTGAAAAATCATCATCAATATCTTTGGGTTCATAATGTCCTTTTGACAAAACATAAGTGATTAAGTCAATCAACAATTTGTCTTTATCATCATTTTCAAAGGTCTTATTTGTAAAGCTGCACGAAGCAACCGCAATTAATAATGCAAATAAGCCATAAGCGAAATTCTTCTTCATAAAATTCTGTTTACTATGTAATTTAATCGATGTGAACTAAAGTATATCAAAGTAAAACTCATTGTATGAACTAAACTTCAATAGATTCTCTAAGATACTGAAAAAACCGTGCCAGTATGGAGCAAAGCCCCATTTTTTTGTTGAATACGATCGAATAGATATCTTTTTTTAAACGTATTTTTACAACTTAAATTATACGTTTTGTCAAAACCTTTGATTCTTGTTACCAATGATGACGGAATTACAGCCCCCGGCTTAAGAGCTTTAGTCCGTTATATGAAAGAAATCGGTGATGTTGTAGTCGTAGCGCCTGATAGTCCTCAATCGGGCAAAGGGCATGCCATTACGTTAGATATCGCTTTGTACTCTAAAAGAATGAAAATCGATTTGGAAAATGGTGCAAATGAAGAGTATAGCTGTAGTGGAACTCCCGCTGACTGTGTTAAAATGGCACTTCAAGAACTTTTAGGCCGAAAACCAGACATCTGTGTTAGCGGTATCAACCATGGTTCAAATTCTTCAATTAATGTTATTTATTCCGGAACAATGAGTGCTGCAATCGAAGCTGGAATTGAAGGTGTTCCCGCAATAGGTTTCTCGCTTTGCGATTATTCTTGGAACGCTGATTTCGAACCAGCTGGAGAAAGTATTAAGAAAATTGTTAAGGAGGCACTTTCAAATGGAATTCCTCCAGGGGTTGTTTTAAACGTCAACATTCCTAAATTAGAAGCGAAAGATTTTAAGGGAATCAAAATTTGCCGTCAAGCCAGGGCCAATTGGAAAGAGAAATTCGACAAGCGGACAAATCCGATGGGAAAAGATTATTATTGGTTAACAGGAGAGTTTGAACTTTTAGACAAAGGGGAAGATACAGACGAATGGGCCCTGGCCAATGGTTATATTTCGGTAGTACCAACCCAATTCGACCTAACTGCACATCACGCTATACAGAATATAAATAACTGGAACCTAAATGCATAAGAAAGAACTTTTAATAGGTTTCGCAGTGGGTATTATTGCGAACACCATCGGTACACTTTTATACATTCTATTATTTTCGGATTTGGGTATAACAGAAACTTTTCAAGCGGCCATTCAACAAGGCCACATTGGAAGCCTCTTAGCACTAGGTGCTATTTTGAATCTAGTTGCCTTTTTCTTGTTTTTGAGAATACGAAGAGATAATAGAGCCAAGGGAGTTTTGATTGCCACTATTTTGACTGCCCTCTTAATTTTGTACTATAAAGTGTTTTAAAAACTCAAAATCAGGCATCGAGCTCAAAACAGAAATATTGAACTTGAAACTTGAATTTGACACTTGAACTTGAAATGAAGTACTACATCATAGCAGGAGAAGCTTCAGGAGATTTGCATGGTTCAAATCTCATCAAAGCATTGAAGACCAAAGACCCAAAAACAGAGGTTCGCTGTTGGGGAGGTGATTTAATGCAGGCTGCTGGTGGCACTTTAGTGAAGCATTATAAAGAAATGGCCTTTATGGGTTTTCTTGAAGTTCTGCTAAATATCTTTACAATTTCTAAGAATATTAAGTTTTGTAAAAAGGATATCTATGAGTTCAATCCTCATAAAATCATTTTTATTGATTATTCAGGCTTCAATCTACGCATTGCCAAATGGGCCAAAGCACATAATTTCAGCACGAACTACTATATATCTCCTCAGATTTGGGCTTCTCGTGAAGGCCGTATCGAAAAAATAAAACGAGATATCGATGCCATGTACGTTATTCTTCCTTTTGAAAAGGAATTTTACGCGAAGCACAACTTTCCTGTGCATTTTGTCGGCCATCCGTTGTTGGACGCCGTGGCCAATCGACCCAAAATAGACGAACGAGATTTTCGAACTGAAAACAGCCTACATCCTGAAAAACAGATAATCGCATTGCTTCCCGGAAGTCGTAAACAAGAGGTGCAAAAAATGCTTTCAATTATGCTATCCGTAATTGATAGCTTTTCTGATTATGAATTTGTAATTGCCGGTGCCCCCAGTTTGGATGATGATTTTTACATGACGTTCTTGAAGAATCCGAACGTGAGTTTTGTATCTAATAAAACCTATGATTTATTAAGTATTGCTCATGCCGCTCTTGTGACTAGTGGAACAGCAACACTGGAAACTGCAATCTTCAAAGTACCCCAAGTCGTTTGCTATAAAGCAAATTGGGTATCGTACCAAATCGCCAAGCGTATTGTCACGCTCGATTACATTTCTCTGGTGAATTTGATAATGAAAAAAGAAGTCGTCAAGGAACTGATTCAAAAGGATTTGACCACCAAAAATCTAAAATCTGAATTGGGTAAAATACTTGATGGAGATTTTCGTAACTATCAACTTGCATCCTATATTGAATTGGAGCAAATGCTGGGAGGTAGGGGTGCAAGTGACAATGCTGCGGAATTGATTGCTGCAAATACCCAATAGAAAGTCTTCCCTATACAATAGAATTCAAGAAAGACCCGTTCCTCTATTTAGAGGCAACCCTTTTTTATAGCCCGACAAGAACACACTTTTCTAAAATATTTATTTAATTTTGAGGGCATGGGCAATAGGAACGCTTTGCAACTACACAAACTCGGTTACCTTGTATTGGTATTATTAATTACCAGTTGTGGTGCCGTCAAGAAGAAAACGACTTACGGTAAAACTCCAAAAACACGGACCGTTAGCGTTGCTCCTTCAAAGGAAGATTCTCAAACTAGAGTTCCTAGAAAACGAAAAGAAAGATCCACTACACTATCCCCCGCAGACAATATCATCAATACTGCCCTAACCTTTTCTGGCACACGCTATAAATATGGCGGTACAACTAAAAAAGGAATGGACTGCTCCGGACTTCTTTATGTTTCTTTCGGGGAGCATGACGTGCAACTACCTAGGGTATCCTATCATATGGCTGAAGAAGGCAAACGGGTAAAAATCAACAAGGTCGAAAAAGGAGATTTGCTCTTCTTTAAAACAAAAAAACGTGCCAGAAGAATCAATCATGTTGGTATGGTTGTTTCTGTGGATGATGATGAAATCAAATTTATTCATGCCTCCTCTTCGAGAGGTGTAATTGTTTCTTCACTTCGAGAAGGCTTTTGGAACAATGCTTTTGTAAAAGCAACGCGGGTACTTTAGTTCTTTTTTTAATTACATTTATTGTAAGAAATTACTTTAAATGTCACTTCTCAAATTTATTCCTATTAAACTTACACTGTGCCTTGTTGCAGGTATTTTGATTGGACATTATTTCGAATTCGACACTTACATTCCACTTTTTACTTGCTTAATCCTTATCACCTTACTTGGCTATCTGTTCCTAAAACAAACCAGTAGAGATTCCAACTCATTCGGAGTAACAACACTTGTTACCACAATTTGCCTAGGAGTTTTATCGGTTTCACTGTGGCAACCTAAAAACCAAGAAAACCATTACGTTCATCAAAATCTTCAAAAAGAGTATCTCTGGAAGGTAAAAATTCGGGAAGTTCTAAAATCAAATTCTTTTTCGGATAGGTATGTAGGGAATGCATTTTCTATGGATGAACAAAAGGTTTCTGGAAAGCTAGTTATGAATCTATATCGAGATTCTGCGACAACTAAATTCAAAGTAGATGACGAACTGTTAGTCTTCGGGAAGCTTTCCGAAGTAAAACCACCATTAAATCCGCATCAATTTGACTATCAATCCTATTTGTCGAATTTGGGAATCTATCACCAACTTCAGTTAGATAACACAAATCATTTTGCCACTGAACACTCCTCGAAAACCATTTACGGATTAGCAGCATCTATACGAAATAAAATCATTTCCAAACTGCAGAAAGCCAATTTCGGAAAAGAAGAATTAAGTATCATTCAAGCCTTACTTCTAGGGCAACGTGATGACATTTCTCAAGAAACCTATTCCAATTATAAAAACGCTGGTGCCGTTCATATTTTAGCCGTTTCGGGATTACATATCGGAATTCTTCTTTTGTTGCTCCAGTTCTTGTTAAGTCCCTTGGAACGACTTCCCAAAGGAAAAACCATCAAGCTTATAGTACTGGTACTTTTACTTTGGTGTTTTGCCTTGCTGGCAGGTTTCTCAGCTTCGATAGTTCGGGCAGTGACCATGTTTTCCTTTGTAGCCTATGCGCTTTATTTGAATCGACCCAGCAACACTTTTAATATTCTAGCGCTGTCTATGTTTACCATTTTGCTCGTTATAAATCCTACGCTACTATTTCAAGTAGGATTTCAGATGAGTTATGCAGCAGTTTTTGCTATTGTTTGGATATACCCCATGCTGCAACGATTATGGTTTCCGAAGAACAAGATTGTTCGAAAAATCTGGCAATTACTTTCCGTTAGTGTTGCGGCTCAATTAGGAGTTTTACCCATAAGTTTGTTTTACTTCCATCAATTTCCAGCACTCTTCTTTATATCAAACTTACTCATCGTTCCAGCTCTAGGTCTGATTTTGGGAATGGGAATCTTAACTATTGTTTTGGCGCTTTTAAATATGCTCCCCCAATGGTTTGCTGAATTCTATAACAGCATAATAGGATTAATGAATTCTATCATCGAATGGGTAGCGCAACAAGAGGCTTTTGTTTTTAAAAACATCTCTTTTGACGCCACGCAATTATTACTTTCCTATGGAATTATTATCAGTCTCCTCGTGCTGTTTACACACATAAATTTTAAACGCGCAGCCGTGTTTCTAGGATGTATCATAGGTTTTCAACTTTGGATATTTTACACATCTTATCAAACCCGAAATAAGCAAACTCTGCTTCTAGCCCATCGTAGTAAAAATTCTGTTTTGCTTCATCAATCCGGATATCAACTTCATGTTGCTACTTCAGACAGCATCAGTGCTTCAGCCATAGTCAAAGATTACAAAGTTGCCGAAGGTATTCGAATTTTGAACTTCCCGGCTTTGCAAAACAGCTATGCATGGAAAAACAAAACGATTCTTTTGATTGATAGTTTAGGTATATATCCATTCCAAAGCGCGGATTATATTCTGCTCACGCAGTCCCCAAAAATCAACTTAGAACGGTTAATCGATTCCATACAGCCAAAACAGATTATTGTTGACGGAAGTAATTATAGAAGTTATATTGCTCGTTGGAAAAAAACTTGCGCCAAAAGAAAACTCCCTTTTCACTTTACTGGTGAAAAGGGAGCTTATTATTTTAAGTGATTGCAACTAATGAACGTTACCCATTAACTTCTTGATTAGTGGTGATGCCACAAGTACTAAAAGGCCAGCAACCAAAGAATATTTGGCAATTAGCATAAACCCATCAGTGTATACAGTTAAAGTTTCTAAACCACCGACGTTTTTGTCTGTACTTTCGATAGCCAATTGCTTACCAATAAAACCTACTATTTGAAAAGCGAAAGCAGATGACAAAAACCAAACACCCATCATAAAGGCTACAATACGTTTAGGCGAAAGGTCTGTGATTTTTGACAATCCCACGGGTGACATAAAAAGCTCCCCCACGGAAAGTAAGAAATACATAAGTAATAGATAAGCAAAAGGGACTAATCCGTTTTCGCTGGCACTCGCTCCACTAATGGCAAGAACATAAAAACTAATACCTGCAAATAGTAACCCTAAACCAAATTTATATGGCGTACGAGGATTCGATTTTTTCTTGCTTAACCAAGTCCACATCATTGAAATAGGAATAGCTAAAATAATAATCCACATAGAGTTCAATGAATTCGTTTGAGCAGCACTCATAATACCATCCAAATCAACATTTCTTGCCGCGAACAATGTAATGACACTTCCAGAAAGTTCATGAAAACCCCAAAATATGGTCATGAAAAAAGTGATTAAAACCGCGACAAAAAGCTTTTTACGCTCATCTAAAGTCGCCTTATACATTTCGTAAGCGAGATAAGCAAGAACGGCAATACCTATGCCTTTGAAAATTATATTTACAATATTCTGGTCCGCAAACATGCCATCTGTAGCAATGGACTTATATGCCGACAGTAAAAAGGCAATTAATGGTGCTGCCAAAACAGCTAAAACCGGAACAAGAATTCCCTGTTTGATGCCTAGAATTTTTTTGTCCATCACTTCTTCTGTTGGAGGAAGACCTCTATTTCCAAAGACATTATTTTTAATTCCACGCCAAAAAACAATTAAACCCGTTAACATTCCAATACCTGCTAAACCAAATCCATAGTGCCAGCCATATTTGGCTGCCAACCACCCACAAAGAAGTGGAGCAACCCAACCACCAATATTGATTCCCATATAGAAAATAGTAAATCCTGAATCTTTCTTTGGGTCTCCTTTTTCATATAGAGTTCCTACAAAGGTTGAAATGTTTGGTTTGAAGAATCCGTTACCTACAATAATTAGAGATAAGGCAAGAAAGAAAGCCATATCATTTTCAATTGCCAACACAAAATGCCCTATTGCCATGAGTATTCCTCCGAGGAAAATAGAATTTCGCATTCCCAAAATTTGATCCGAAATCTTACCCCCAATAACTGTTGAAGCATAAACCAAAGAACCATAAGAAGCGTAAACCGCGGCAGTAGCATAGTCCCTTTCAGCTAATTTTTCAAAAATTACATTAACCATGTAGAGGGTCAACAAGGCCCGCATACCATAGAAACTAAATCGTTCCCATAACTCTGCAAAGAATAAATAAAACAATCCTTGAGGGTGCCCTAGAATCTGTTTTTGGTCACCGTAATCTGTATTATCTGCTGTCATAATCGTAGGGTTGGTTTATAAGTTTGTCTTTAAAAAATTGGTCATTTTATTGTATAACTGAATTCTCGTATTACCACCATAAATACCATGATTTCTATCAGGGTAAATGGCCCAGTCGAATTGCTTATTAGCTTGTATTAAAGCTTCAATCATACGCATACTATTTTGTACATGCACATTATCATCTCCTGAACCGTGAATCAGCAAATACTTTCCTTCAAGCAGTTCAGGGTAATTGAAAGGAGAGTTATTATCATAACCACTGGCATTCTCCTGAGGTGTCTGCATATATCGTTCTGTATAAATAGTATCGTAAAAACGCCATGAGGTGACAGGTGCTACTGCGATGGCTGTCTCAAAAACATCATTCCCTTTTAAAAGGCAGTTGGTAGACATAAAACCACCATAACTCCAACCCCAAATACCCGTTCTTTTCTCATCAATATAAGGTAGTTCACTTAATTTTTTAGCCGCTGCAATTTGGTCCTCAACTTCAAATTTTCCCAGTTCTTTTTGAGTGATCTTTTTGAATTCTCGCCCCTTTAAACCTGTACCTCTTCCATCTACACAAGCCACAATATATCCCTCTGATGCCAACATTTGATGCCAATAATCATTGGCTCCGTTCCATCTGTTTGAAACATTTTGGGATCCTGGACCACTATATTGATACATAAACAAAGGGTACTTTTTCGAAGGGTCGAAATCTTTTGGTTTGATTACATACATATTCAAATCGTTTCCATTGATAGCTATCGTTGAAAACTCTTTGGGACTCATTTCATATTCCTTCAGCTTTGTCGAGAGACCATTATTATTAAGAATATCTTTTACTTTCTTTCCATTTAAGGCATTGTGCAAAGTGAAGATATTGGGAGTTGTAGCACTAGAATATGTGTTTATGAAATATGTAAAATCAGAACTAAAATCAGCAGAATTCGTCCCTGCTTTGGTCGCGAGTTCTTTTTTCTGTTTCCCAGAACTTGAAATACTATAAATTCCTCGGTTAATAGAACCATTCTCACTGGACTGATAATAAATACGATCTTCATTCTGGTCATAACCATAGTAATTGGTGACTTCCCATTCGCCCTTAGTGATTTGGTTCATTAACGGGCCTTCCTCACTGTATAAATAAATATGGTTATACCCATCTTCTTCACTCGTCCAAATAAAACTATCATCAGCCAAAAAGGTAAGGTTATCAGTAACATCAACATAAGCCTTATCAGTTTCTTCTAATAAAACCTCCACCGAGTTATTTTTAGCATTGACAGTGTGTAATTTCAGATGATTTTGATGTCTATTGATGGTTTGTACACTTAACTTATTCGGGTTGTTCATCCATTTAATTCTCGGTATGTAATAGGCTTCCCCTAGATCTACTTTTGAAATATCCCCAGACTTCACATCTATCATGTGCAGTGTAACCTTGGCATTTTCTTCACCGGCTTTGGGATATTTAAAAACATGTGGTTTTTGGTAAAGCTCACTACCATATACATCCATAGAAAACTCTGGTACGTTCGTTTCGTCAAAACGCAGAAAGGCAATCTTGCTTCCATCAGAATTCCATTCATAGGCTTTTACAAAAGCAAACTCCTCTTCATAGACCCAGTCTGTAACCCCGTTTATAATAGTATTCTTTGCTCCATCAGAAGTAAGTTGTTTAGACGTCTTTGAAGCAATATCAAAAAGATGGATGTTGTTCGCGACAACATAGGCTACCTGCTTTCCATCTGGAGAAATAGATGGTTCCTGAATCTTAGTCTTTGAGATTTGTGTCAGATTTTTGGAAGCTAAATCATACACGTAAAAAACACCAAGTGTTGATCTCCTAAAGATAGATTCTACTTCCGTGGCCAAAAGCAATTTAGATTCGTCTTCTGTAAACTCGTAAGACGAAAAACTCTCTATACCTTCTAAATCAGTAGAAGAAACTATGGTTTCTACTATTTCCAAAGTCTTATAATCGTATTTGTCTATTCGCGTGCTACCATCGGTTCTATCTCGATTTAAAATGGTGTACTGTTTCCCATTTTTTAAAGAGCGAAGTACTTGCATTCCTTCTGTTTGGAAGACTCCTTTGTATATTTCTTCAACTGTAATTTGCTTGGTTTGGGCTTGGTTAAAAGTCAAAAATCCAACCAAAAGGATAATCAAAATGTTATATTTCCTCATAAATAGGTAAGAATGCGTTAAATCTTTCAAGTTTACTAATAATTATACGAAAATCCTCCCTTTCGACTAAAAAAGAAACAAGTTTTGAACGAAGCGAGCACAATTCGGTTTTTGACCGCAGGCCTGTTTATATGTATCTTTACGAATCTAATCACCAATAGTATGACTAAGCCTATTCAGGGGTTTTCAAAACTCACGAAGGAAGAAAAAATAGACCGGATTGTTTCGAATTACACCCATGATGCCGAATATGCAAAAATCATCTTAAAGCGCTATTGGAATGATGATAAAGCGCTACAAAAGCTCCATGATGAATTCATTGAAAATACAATTTCCAACTATTACCTTCCTTTAGGTATTGCCCCTAACTTTCTAATCAACAATAAACTATATGCCATACCAATGGCTATAGAAGAGAGTTCAGTGGTTGCCGCCGCAAGTAAGGCAGCCAAATTTTGGTTGGAGCGTGGCGGATTCAAAACCACCGTTCTGGGTACTGAAAAGATTGGGCAAGTCCATTTTATGTTTTCTGGGGATCTCAACAAACTCAAAACCTTCTTTGATTTCGTTAAACCCAAACTACGTTCTGAAGCTTCGGATATTACCAGGAACATGCATAAACGTGGTGGTGGTATTTCTAAAATAGAGTTAAGAGACAAAACCACGGAGCTTGACAATTATTACCAACTGCATTGCACCTTTGAGACTTTGGATGCAATGGGCGCCAACTTCATCAATTCATGTTTGGAGCAATTTGCAAAAACCTTTAAACAGGAAGCTCAAACATTTTCTGATTTTAGTGAATCCGAAAAGAATATTGAGATAGTGATGAGTATTCTCAGCAACTATGTGCCCAATTGTTTGGTGCGAGCAGAAGTAAGTTGCCCGGTTGACGAATTGACTGATGCTGACACCAACGCCACGGAATTTGCAAAAAAGATGATTCAAGCCATTGCTATTGCCAAAGCGGAACCTCATCGTGCGGTTACTCATAATAAGGGAATCATGAATGGTGTTGACGCCGTGATTTTAGCCACTGGGAATGATTTTAGAGCTGTTGAAGCGGGAGTACATGCTTATGCCGCCAAAGATGGAAAATATACTAGCCTGACAGATGCCAGCATTGAAGACGGAATTTTTAAATTTTGGATTGAAATACCTTTGGCTTTGGGTACTGTTGGTGGATTGACAAGTCTACATCCATTGGTAAAGTTGGCATTGGAAATACTCCAAAAACCCTCAGCACAAGAATTGATGCAAATAGTTGCTGTAGCCGGACTAGCTCAAAATTTTGCCGCCGTCCGTTCTTTGATTACAACCGGAATTCAAGAAGGCCATATGAAAATGCATTTATTAAACATCTTAAATCAATTGGGAGCCACGGAAAAAGAAAAGACTACTTTGACAAACCATTTTAAAAAGAATACGGCTACTCATAGTTCGGTTGTAGAAGCATTTGAAAATCTTAGAAGTAAATAATGACCAAAGAGTTCTATAGTAATGGTAAGCTTTTACTATCTGGTGAATATGCTGTTTTGGATGGAGCGATGGCTTGGGCGATTCCCACTAAATACGGACAATACTTGCTAGTGTCTTCCAATAAATCTTCTCAAATTCGTTGGAAGAGTTTAGACGAAAAAGGAAACACGTGGTTTGAAGCGACCTACGACACGGAAACGTTAAAAAAAATATCCTCTTCGCATAGTGAAACCTCTGTGTCTTTGAACAATATTCTTTTGGAAGCTCAAAAGCTAAATCCTTATTTTTTAATGGATTTTACTGGTTACGAAGTAGAAACCAAATTAACCTTTCCTCGAGATTGGGGTCTGGGATCTTCTTCAACTTTAATAAATAACGTTGCTAATTGGGCAAAAGTGAATGCTCAAGAACTATTATCAAAAACATTTGGAGGTAGTGGTTATGATATTGCTTGTGCGCAGCACGACCTGCCTATTTTATTTCAAATTAATAAAGGATTGCCAACGGCCCAGGAAATCCTTAGAAACCCTCCTTATATAGATTCAATTTTCTTTGTATATCTAAATCAAAAAAAAAATAGCAGAGATGCTATTGAAGCTTATAGAAAAAGAGATATTGATAAAAATAATTTAATAGAGGAAATTACTCGCTTAACAAAACTGATGATTGTTTGCGACAAATTTGATTTGTTCGAATTTTATATAATTCAACACGAACAAATACTCTCAGAGGCATTAGGAATCCCGACCGTTAAATCGAAACTATTTTCAGATTATTCAGGGGCAATAAAAAGCCTTGGCGGATGGGGAGGTGATTTCATACTAGCGACAGGAAATGAAAGTACACCTGAATACTTTAAGAAAAAAGGATACCCTACAGTGATTCCTTTTACTGATATGATACTATAAAAAAGCCTTCCACTTGGAAGGCCTTTTTTATATCATCTAACATAAAACAAATAGATTGCTTCGTGTATTAAAATAACTACTAGTAAAAAGTAGCTCTATTATCTTCTATTTCAGAAGCTTCTTTTAAGGCATCAAATACCGAAGTATTTACTCTTAAAGCGCTTGAAGACTTCAAAGTGTTTGCATAGGTACTATAATTATCCAAAGCCGCAGCCTCTTCCTTCTTTGTTACCATTACCATAAATACACCTGTTTCACCTTCAATCAAACCAGAGGTTTCACCTTCGCCCATTGCATAAGCGGCACCAACAATGGCTGGTTCTCTTCCTGCCCCAGGAATTGTTGGAGACTTCACTGTCAAAGCAGTAGCGTTTGACATCGAAACATTCGCATCTTTTGCTAAGTCCTCGATTGATTTTCCTTGTTGTTGCCCGATGATTTGAGCCGCTTTCCTTTCTTTTCTCACTTTAGGAAGAATACTGGCAGAAGCATCTTCAACAGACATTACACCTTCTTTGTAAGAAGCGGTTAATTGTACTACAGCATAGCCATTGTTGATATTGAAACGTTTGATATCCCCTATTTCAGTATCCTCATTAAAAGCCCATTGTACGATATTACGTTGGTTCGTAAGTCCAGGTAAATTTTCATCCAAGGCGTTGATTTTATTTACAGGTCTTACCAAGTATTCACTTTCCTTGGCCAAATCGGTAAAAACTTTATCCCCTGAAGTGGTAGCCATTTCAAATTTAGTAGCATCGGTAAATAAATTGTTTATCGTCTCCTCAGAGGCCACAATTTCGCGCGCCAAATGTGCTATTTGAACAAGATCCTCTTTATCATCAACTTTTACAATATGAAAACCAAAATCAGTTTCAACTAAGCCTATTGATCCGACGCTATTCCCAAAAGCATAATCGTTGAACTCTGGGGTCATGACACCCTCTTGAAAATATCCTAAATCTCCACCATTTGGGGCTGAAGGTCCGTCAGAATTATCACGCGCTAGCTCTACAAAAGCGGCACCAGGCCTACGAGCTTCTCTAAACAGTTCTTTCGCTTTTGCTTCCGCTTCTTCCTTGGTTCTTTTAATCTCAGGATTAGCGCGCTGCGCACCTTCGTAGGTAATCAAAATATGACTTGCCTTAACAGAACCATTTGCTCTTCTATCAATCATCTTTGAAATCTTAAAGAAATCGCCATCACGATAAGGACCAAAGGTTTCACCAACTTTCAAGGTCATCAATGTATCAGCAAATAAAGCTGGTAGGTCCTTCTTCGCTTTGAAAATAGTATCAAATTTGATATCTGAATTTCTATCTAAAAAGGCTTTGACATCTGTAGTGGTTCTGAAACCTGCAATGGTATCGTTTGCATTGGTTTGTGAATTGAACTCAATCGAATTATCCATCAATTTTGAAATACCATCTTTAACAGCAGTTTCGTCATCAGCTGATGGGTTCTCCTCAAAATAAACAAATTGAAGATCACGAGACTCTTCTTGCTTATATTCATCTTTATGCGCATTGATATACGCCGCAATCTCACTTTTTGTAACTGTTATTGTGCTATCAGGAATTGAAGAATAAGGCACGCGAACATATTGTAAATCAATTTTATCATTCGCCAACTTATAGTCAAGTTCCCCTTCTTTTAAGGTTGCGCCAACGCCAGCTTTTATCAAATTAAAATAAGCCTGCTCCTTTGCACTTTGAATGATATTCTTTTCATCTTGTAACCAAAGGTCATATTGCGCTGGATTGTTCACCTTCATATCAGCAATAAAATCTCGGAATTTATTTTCATCAAATATGCCACTCTCATCTTGAAACTGAGGACTCTGAGCATAACCTGGAATGGTTTTGATGTAGTTCATTATTTGGTCCTGCTCTATATTAATTCCTAAATCCTCAAATTGCTGTCCTAGAATCGAATTGCGAACTTCTTGATCGTATACTTGATTTACTAGTTGCATAGACGAAGTGTTGGCAGATCTTCTAGAGGCCGCCTCAATTTTTTGTCTAAAGTCATCGACAGAGATTTCATTGCCATTAATTTCGGCTACCGCAGAGCCCACTTTTCCTGTACCGCCTGCTAAATCACCATTTACAAAAACACCTGATATCACAAATGCGAATAAGGCCAAACCAATGATTAAAATCAAAATGGTGGTTCTCTTTCTTATATTCTCTAAAATTGCCATTATATGGAGTATTTAAAATCAGTTCGCGAAATTACCATTTTCTTTTCACCTGTTCAAATTTATTGTATTTGTTGGTCATCCGTAATTCGCTATTAGTCATGTTTTTCTATACAAAAAAATACAATTTAACTCATTTGAAATAATAAAGGCTTTTATTACTATAAGAATATCACTGACCCTATGTGGCAACAAGTTTTTGCAATAAAATAGGGATTGAAATATTAGCGGCTCGAATTTCTCGCAAATCGACCTATTCTTTTTCAAGAACTTCGAACATGACCATATCGATTTTCGTGCTAGAAACCTCAAGTACGGTAAAACGGAAATTTTCTATCTCGATTTCCGCGTTTTGTTCGGGAATCTCACCGGTTTCATTTACAATCAAACCGCCCAAGGTTTCATACTCATCGCCTTCAGGAAGCTCAAATTTGTAGTTCTCATTGAGATAATCCACGTCAAGTCTAGCAGACAGTTTATAGGATGATTCTGTTATTTGCTCTTCTATTAAATCAGTTGAATCATGCTCATCTTCAATTTCTCCAAATAGTTCCTCGACAATATCCTCAACGGTCATAATACCTGAAGTACCTCCATATTCATCAAGTACTACAGCAATACTTTTGTGTTTTTTAATGAGAACATTTAAAATGTCATGTATCAACATGGTTTCTGGTACAAGCTCAACCGGACGCAAAATACTCTTTATCGTTTTGGGTTTTTTGAAGAGTTCAAAGGAGTGGACATAGCCTATAATATTGTCGACCGTGTCTTTAAATATCAATATCTTGGAATAACCTGTTTCTGTAAAAAGCTTGGTAAGGTTTTTGGGAGTTTCATGGAGTTCAACCGCCGTAATTTCGGTTCGAGGCACCATGACTTCTCTTGCCTTAACTGCTGTAAACTCTAATGCATTCTGAAAAATCTGTATTTCAGAATCTATTTCATCTTCCTCTTCAACGGTTTCCATCTGTTCAGTGATATAGTCCCCCAACTCTATTTTACTGAAGGATAACTGCACTTCATCACCATCCGTTTTCAAAAATGTTTTTAATATAAAATCGGAAATTTTGATAATGAACCAAGAAAGAAATCCGAACAAAACGTAAAAAACATAGGCGGGCAATGCCAATACTTTCAACAAGGTATTGGAATAAATCTGAAATAGTACTTTAGGAAGGAACTCCGCAGTAAGTAAGATTATTAGTGTTGAAATCAGTGTTTGGGTAAGTAAACTAAAATCTGTCAAAATCAGTTTAAGAAAGCCACCTGAGGTATCAGAAAGGCTAATAAACCACTCCATCAAAACTTCACCCATAAAGAGACCATACACCACTAAGGCAATATTGTTTCCAATAAGCATGGTAGCGATAAACTTAGAAGGCTTTTCAGTAAGGAGGGTTAATATTTTCGCTAAGAAACCTTCTTGCTTTTTTTCTATTTCAATATGGATTTTATTTGCCGAAATAAAAGCAATCTCCATCCCTGAAAAGAAAGCGGAAAATAATAAGGATGAGACTATAACAATAATGGAAGTGTCCAAAACTACTCTTGGTTTTCTCGTTGTCTCTGTTCGAATCTTCTTCGGTATTTTCTACGAAAGAGAAACATGCCAATAGAGGCTATCGCGAAAAATATAAATAAGTATGCAAAATTGCGATCCGTATTCCATACTTGGGTAATCTTGTACAGCGAAAAAATAGCGACAAACAAATACAAATACTCGGTATATTTTAAAATCTTAATCATTTAGGGTTTCTTTTTCCTGTGGCTGTTCTTTTTCTTCTGGTATCAGCATCAAACCATAGGTTTTATGTGCATATAGAAAATTTCGGTCTTTACTAAAATCCATTCCTTCGCCATCCATTATGGTCCCATCTTCAGGATTGGTATAAGTAAAGGTTTCGTGAGTGAAAATCCACTCATTATCTTGGTCTAAATAAAGTTGAGACGTTTCCAATTTTTTCCCATCATGGCTTTCCAAGACCACATTACCACGTAAATCTATCAAATTCGTAGCAGAATAAATAATTCCATAATCGGCTTTTACAATACTTTTTTGGTCATTATCATCAAAAAAATCGACCAGCAATCCATTAGGAAAGGTTCGATACGGAAATTCCAAATTTGTAAAATCTTCTTGAGTGGGACTCGTCAATACCGTAATCACACGAGAAGATTCAGTGGAATCAGCAATAATAACTTTATTGGCCTCCGTATAAGTAAGCACAAAATTCTCGGCTATACCTACAGGAAAAACATTCTTTTTGGCTTCATCACCCACGCGTTTGTAATTATCCCCACAGGAAAAAAAAAGCATTGCCACGAATATCGTGGCAATGCTTTTAAATGTATTGTTCGGTTTTTGAACCATTCTTATATACTAGGCACTTTTACGCTACCACCAACCCAACAACTAAAGGTAATCGTTTGACCAGACTTTCCTTCCGTAAATATCATCTCCTTAGTAGGCGCTTTAGCTGCGTAACTAGCTGCAGATTTATTAGCTCTTGAACTTAAAGAAGGATCAACTCTACCAGCCTTTCGAGCCATTTCAGCTGCCTTCCAGTAGATTGCGCGTTTCTCAAAAGTAGTACTCCCACATTGGTTTGCGCTAGTGGCATATAAATTTGCTATCAATAAATATGCTTTTCCATTTGAAGGATTCGCATCAATAGCCTTTTGAGCGTACTTTCTAGCCGTACCTTTACTTCCTCTTCTGTAAATAGTAGCTACTTTATATGCGATTTTAGATCTTTTCTTAGCATCGGTTTCTAGACCTAATGCCTTATCAAAGTCCGCTACAGCTCCTTTTGTATCTCCGGCTTTACTTTTTAAAGTGCCACCATAAACATATGCATCAGCAGAGGGGTCTAGCGCTAACTGAGCCTCAAACAACTTTTTAAACATAGGGTCGTCTGTACATTCTTTATTAAACATTCGACCAACAGCTCTTTTTACCCAAGTAACATCGTTTTTCTTTGCATCGAAACTCTTTTGATATAAAGGAATCAAGTTTCCACAATCAGCAAGCTTACCTAATTTCGAATCAATACTACCTGCAATCTTTCCATAAGATTCAGAATTTTTGGTAGCAGCTTTCAGTTGCTTTTTCTCTTTAGAAGTTAACGTATTTGCTTCCTCCTTGGGAAGTAATTTGGTAATTCTATCAGTCAACTTTCCGTTTTCCTCTTCTATCTTTTCGGTAACATCATCATAGACGTCAAATACCTCTTGGAGTTCTTTTTTTCCAGCTCCGTGTAAATCTACCAAGCTTGAGAAATACAAGTATAATGCCTTTGGATTTTTGAAATTACCTTTATCCTCAGTAAAAGCTTTCCCTAACATGCTATAAATTTCATCATCAGAGATCATTTTATTATCGTACTTCATGAGTACTTTATCGATTATGACATCAGCCATTTTGGTCTTCTTTGGAAAATGAACCATACTTGCATCGTACAGTCCTAGAAGGTCATTGATAAAGCCTTCTTTTTCAGCACCTGAAGATTTTTTTATTTTGTCCTTAAGAATTCTTTCCCCATAAATGAAATTAGCGCGGTTTAAACCAGGACATGTCTCATATACCATTTTCCAGGGCGTATATGCCGCATCATAATTTTTAACTTTTACATGCTCAGTGTAAATAGAGAGGTTGGTAACACACTCTGTATTTTGAGCTTGGGCATTGCTTATCGCCATCGACCCTAAAAGCATGATTGCCGTAAAGTAGAGTTTCGTTTTCATAATCTTCTGTATTTAAGTGGTTAATGTACTAAATTTTGGTTAGTTAATCTTTCTTTTTAAGAACCATCTATCGTTTAAAGACAGTCCTATATTTATTTTGAAATAATTTTCTTCTATCAGCATCATCTCTGTTGTTCCTCTTTTTCCAACCTCAAAACCAAGGTTAATGTTTGAAAAACCACCAGCACCAGATGCCAACGGTAGACCAACTCCAAAAGTTATGCCAAAGTTATTTATTTCTGTGTTGTTAACAATCATACCCGTATTATCCATGCGGACTCCAGCGCGATATGTAACTCGTTTCAAATAGCTCTGAAACGACGTATAATCTGGAATAAAGAAACCTCCAAAAGCAATCGAACTTGCGTTTTGATAACTTAAATTATCCACATCAATAAAATCATTCGTGAAATTACTCAAATCTTGAAAGCTATATTCCGCGCCTAAAAACCACTTTTTATCCTCTCCAAAGCCAAGTCCCAAAGTAGTTTTAGTAGGTATTTTAAGTCCTGTTTCCTTAAGTCCGCTTGCTTCTAAATTCACATCAACAACTTCAATATTTCTTCCCGTAGCTCTTGAAAAAGAACCTATTTCTTGGGTGTTTCGAGTGCTAAGATTTGCTTGAGTATTTACTCTAACAGAACTATATAGCTTGTATTTATCTTTTAGCGTAGGCGTATAATTTAGGGCATAGTTAAAATCCATGCCGTTTATTCGAGACCTTCTATTATCTAAGGTGCCAAATTGTACATCCTCAATAATCTGAGTCCGCAATGCATCAATCGTTCCAAAATTCAAATTTGCAGTAACTCCCACACTTAAATCTTTGGTGATTTCATACCCCAAAGCTAAATATGCCTTATTCAAACCGCCCTCACCTGAGTATTGATTTGAAACGGTTGAAGTCGTTCCGTCGGCATTGTTCGCTATTGATTCAGAAATAATATTATACCCAACAGAAGTGTATGGCATAATACCAAAACCAACACCTAATCCTTTACCTAAATTAAAGCCAAGCGACAGGTAGTCAAGGTTTACTACTTGATTACTTTCTTTTGTTGAAGAACTCGCCAATGATAATTGATTATACGAAATACCCGCAGAATATACGGTAAGGCGTAATTTTCCATAAGCAGCTGGGTTCTGTAAATTGACATGAATACTATCGGCGTACATACCCAAGCCCCCCATCATTTGATTTTCGATAGTAGTTGAGGACCTTAAATCACCTATTCCAAAATATGAATATGGGGATACAGAACCATCTTGAGCATTCGCTCCTATAGCGGCGAAGCACACTATTGCAATTACAATTTTTTTGATCATTTAACGCTTGTTGTATTCCAGCAAATAGTTCAATCCTGTGAGGAGAAATTTGGAATCCGCAAATATGGTATTTTTTAATCGTTTTGACAAAAATTGGGCGTCACCGCCTGTTAAAATAACTGTTAAATCTTTAAAACGAGAACTATAGCGTTCAATAACACCGTCAATTTCAGCTAAAATGCCATTAACAACTCCGCTATGAATGCTTGAAGGTGTTGAGTTCCCTATAAGGTCCAGAGGGTCATCCAACTCGAGAAGTGGGAGTTTAGAAGTTTGATTATGAAGGGCTTCATAGCGCATATGTATTCCCGGAGAAATACCTCCACCCAAGTACTCTCCATAATCATTTACCATATCATAGGTAATACAGGTACCGGCATCAATTACAAGGGTATTAGCTGTGGAAT
The DNA here is from genome assembly GCA_947500435.1 of uncultured Flavobacteriaceae bacterium. Taxonomy (GTDB): domain Bacteria; phylum Bacteroidota; class Bacteroidia; order Flavobacteriales; family Flavobacteriaceae; genus Maribacter_C. Next base: position 558,189 of record CANMRV010000003.1, on the reverse strand, counting down.
TATGATAAAAAGCAGCAGTGGCCAAGGCAATACGGTCTACACCTAAAGTTTGGGGCGTAGCATAAGAGTTTTTAAATGGGATTTTGGAAGTATGACTTAATATATGAACCTGACAAAAAATGGAAAGAGCAGCAATGTCCTTTTTGCCTAAACTTCCTACGGCAGAAACTATTGCCCAGGTAATGTCAGGGTAAAAATTAAAGACATCCCGTACCTTTTCGATAAACTTTTCGCTTTCTATACTAATATCAAAAAGCAAGTTTTCTTTATCAAATACAGCAAGCTTTACTGCCGTGTTACCCACGTCTATGATTAGGTTCATGCAGCAAAGATGACAAAATGAAAAATAAACCCATACTTTTTTCAACGTTTTTGTTTGTATATCATAAATTTGAAATTATATTTGCAGCCCTTTATAGGACATGGTGCCTTAGCTCAGTTGGTAGAGTCCCGAAGCCTCGGGAGACTGAAAACCCATGTGTCACAGACACGGAAAGAGCTTTGAAATATTGAAAATACTGGTGCCTTAGCTCAGTTGGTAGAGCAATGGACTGAAAATCCATGTGTCCCTGGTTCGATTCCTGGAGGCACCACAATAAAACCCTGCAATTGCAGGGTTTTTTGTTTCTACGCTTTTTTCGGAATAAATTATTTGTTTTTTAACCACAGTCAGTAAAACCAAGCATAACTCTTGCTGCATTGTCGACCAAATAAAAAGACAATGAGAATAGTACTTTTCAGGGCAAGGATTGGCACAATGAAGTACCAGGCCTACTTTTAAAGATTCCTAAAACCTATATTTGTATGTCAAAAGTAAATCCTCCAAACTGTATGATAAATAATATACAAATTTCTTCGAACACAAAATTCATGATTGTCATACTCTTGTCCTTTATCTTAACTGCCTGTGGTAGTTCAGATGATAGCCCGGATTCAGAAATGGAAGACCCTGTGCTTAGCTCTGAGAAAACTATTTTAAGCTTCAATCTAGTAGGGAATGATAATTATTGTGAAAGGGAAGTCTCAAATTCCATTGACAATGGGGCAAAGGTGGTCCAAATACAAGTGACTAATGCAACGAGCATTCAATCAATTTCTCCTGATATAGAAATCCCTCTAGGTGCGAGTATAAGCCCAACCGGAGCACAGAATTTCAGTAATCCCGTCACTTATACTATAACTGCTGAAGACGGTTCAACTGCAGAATATCAAGTACAAATTACGCTAGGGCCAACTGAAAGGGAAATACTTGAAAAACTCTTTAATCTAAACCCAGGCAATACTTCTGGATGGGATTTAGATGATTCAGATATTAGCAACTGGAATGGTGTAAGGCTAAATGATGATGGAACAGTTAAAGGTCTTATTCTTCAATTAAATGGGATGGTTAACTTTCCTGATGAATTATCTCAATTGTGTTCATTAGAGGAATTTGTAATAAATGGAAACCCATTGAACGTAATACCTGATGTGATTTTTGAAATAAAAAGTATCATAAGGCTCAGTTTGGTCAATTCGGGACTAACTGAAATACCTGATGGGATTGGTAAATTAAGTAACCTTTGGGAACTAATTTTGGTTGTAAATGAAATTGAAACAATTTCTCCTGAAATAGGAAAACTTGAAAATTTGGAATTCTTCCAGATGGGAGAAAATCAACTTAAGACCTTACCTCCAGAAATAGGACAGCTAAGTAAACTAAAACGACTCTCCCTTAGCAACAATTTATTAACAGAAATTCCACCAGAAATTGGTCAACTAGAGAATTTGGATGATTTAATCGTAAGCTTTAACAATCTAACCAAACTGCCTTCAACCATAGGAAATCTAACTACCGTAACGAGCTTACTCTTATCTGACAACCAATTAACTACTATTCCAATAGAAATAGGTTCTATGTCTAGTCTTAGGCAACTAGAATTGAATCGTAACAACATAGAAGAAATACCAGTTGAGGTAGGCACGCTTTCTAACTTAGTCAATTTAGATTTATCCGCAAATAATTTAGATACAATACCTATTGAAATAGGCAATCTAGTCTCCCTTATTAACTTATCAATTAATGGTAACAATTTAAGTGCTATTCCGGTAGAATTAGGACAGTTAATTAATCTTAATTTCTTGAATATTTTTGCTAATCAACTAACATCTATTCCACAGGAAATTTGTGATTTGGAGGTAATCTATGGGACTCAAATTTTTAAGGAAAGTGAAATTACTTGTGAATAAAATATCCTTGAACAAGCAGTAAAATTAAATCTACCCTATTACCATCCCCTCTGCGCAAAGCAATAAACAAAAGAGTTTCACAACTATAAAATGGAGACATGAAGAATCGAACCTCAACTTTAACTAGTTACCGTTTTTTCGTTTCTTTACAATTCAACTCTTGCAAATTGAAAAATGAGTATTTCAACACTTAGAAAACTATACAAACGAGACCTCAACAAACTAAAATCTGAAGTTCTAGCATATACCTATGAAAAAAACTTATGGACTACTACTGACGGAATTTCAAATTGCGGAGGCAATCTTTGCCTACATCTCATAGGAAACCTAAATGCTTTTATCGGGGCAGAATTGGGTAATTCAGGCTATGTGCGTCAGCGGGAACTCGAATTTTCTCAAAAAGATGTCCCAAAGACAACACTAATTTCGCAAATCGAAAGTACCATGCTGATGGTGGACAATACCTTAGAAAAACTATCCGAAGAAGACTTATCCAACGAATACCCGATTGTGGTTTTTAAAGAACCAATGACTACCGGTTATTTTTTGATGCATTTAGCGACTCATCTAACCTATCATCTTGGGCAGGTGAATTACCACCGCCGATTATTAGACCGTTAAAAACTTTATCTTGAAATATTTTGACCAAAGAACTCCCGCCTCCGAACTGCAAGACTATCTGATTGAAAAGCAATGGATGGATTCCAACGAGGAAATCTTATCTCTGGAAAAACCTGGTGAAGGCAACATGAACGTAGTTCTTCGAATCAAAACAAGCGAACGTTCCTTTGTCCTAAAACAGTCTCGCCCCTTTGTTCAGAAATACCAGCAGATCGCAGCTCCTTTAAATCGCATTGCGGTTGAACATCAGTTTTACAACTCTTTACAAAATGATGCATTAAAACCTCATATTCCAAAAATTCTGGGATACGACGCTGCGCAATACCTGCTGATTTTAGAAGATTTGGGGCGATGTGAAGATATGAGCACTATTTATGCTTCAAGAAAAATCACAGAAGACACTTTGCAAAAATTGGTTTCGATTCTTACTTTGATTCATAAGAGCGATGTACCGGATAATTTTCCTGAAAACAGGAAAATGCGGGAACTAAATCACCAACATATTTTTGTCTTGCCTTTTCTAGTGGATAACGGATTTCAATTGGATGATATACAGAAAGGTCTTCAAGAACTTTCGATGCCATACAAACAAGATGCTTCTTTAAAAGCTGTTGTAGAAGAAATTGGAAATAGATATTTATCTCCTGGAAAAACATTATTACATGGAGATTATTACCCAGGAAGTTGGATGACCGAATCGGAAAACCTTTATGTTATCGATCCCGAATTTGGTTATGTTGGTTTTGCCGAATTTGATTTAGGTGTAATGGCCGCACACATCATTATGGCGACTGCAGACGAATCTTATCTAAATTCCATTTATGGTTTTTATGATGGGAATGCAAACAAAAAATTACTATCCCAAGTCGCCGGAATTGAAATCATGCGGCGATTAATAGGACTTGCCCAACTCCCTTTGAAGAGGTCTATCGAAGAAAAGCGGTATCTTTTGGAACTCGCTCGAAACATGATACTAAAATGAGGCGCTTTCTTTTTGTTATAGGATTTTTAACACTGCTTGTTTCCTCCTGCAAACAACCCAAGTCAAAACTTGATATTCCATCACCTTCAAAAGTTTCTTATGGCAACGACACCATTACGCTTTCGAAAGAAGAGAAATACGATAAAATTTTAGGTGCCGTGGTAGGTTCCGCCATCGGGGATGCAATGGGGGCATCAACAGAAATGTGGCATCGAAAGGATATTCAATTGAAATACGGCTATATAAACGGACTTACAGCGGCCGTTCGCGAACAATCGCCTGAAGGCACTTGGGATCATAATTTGAATGCGGGCGCTACCACCGATGATACACGATGGAAATTTCTAATGGTTGAATACTTTAAGACCAACAAGAAAAAACTAGATGCCCCAAGCTTTGCGAAATTCATTACAGATTATTATACGCTGTTAACCAAAGATTTGGCTCGAAAAGACATTAGCACAAACCCTGATGTATTGGATACTAAAATCGAAAAAATCGATTGGATCAAAGAATGGGCCCGGGTGGCTTTGGCCTATCAAAAAGGAGACACAGCATATCAAAAAGCACAAAATCGATTTTACGGAGGAGAAATGTCTTGTGCTGGGCAATTGTATACGCCCATGTTTGGTCTTGTCGCTGGAAACCCAGAAGAAGCTTATAATATGGCTTATGACCACGCACTGTTTGATTTAGGATACGCTAAAGACATTTCCGCATTAGTTGCCGCAATGACCCAAATGGCGATGCAGACTCGGAATATGGACTCCATAATAAACACAGCAACTTTTGTTGACCCACTTGGTTATCAAGATAGTCGTTTGGTGGGGCGTATTTCATATGCAACTGCAGATGCTTCCGTCAAAAGTGTTTTAGCCATAAAGGCGAAAGTTTTGATAGATTCCCTTATTCAAAAAGATTCAATTCTTTTTAAAATGCCCAAGGGGTTTCAAGGGACTCAAAAAGACTGGGTGCGCCAAGAGATGTCGTATCAAATGCTTGAAAAGGACAAAAAGGCCATTGCTTTTCATGCTGGTGAAATTTGGCAAATCCTAATCACGGGACTCCAATTTGGCGAAGGTGATTTTGAAAAAACCATGCAGTTTATTGTTAATTATGGCCGTGATAATGATACTGTTGCCGCAGTCGCGGGAATGATTCTAGGAGCTAAAGACGGGTATTCAAAATTACCTAAAGAACTCAAAGAAGAGGTCGTCAAAGTCAGCAGAGTACAAATGGGTATTGATTTGGAGACTCTAGCAGAAGAACTGGTTAATCAATAATTACCAAATTCTTTTTACCCTGTTGATTGCAAAACCCTTTAGATTTATTTCTGAATCGCCAAGATTTTCAATTGTCAAATCTGTATAGTTTTCATTTGGAAACAACTGTGAGGTCATCACATATTGTCCTTTATTTATAAATACTTCAATTGAAGAATTATCGATTAGAACCCGTACTTCATATTCTCCTTCGGGCAAATCTTCAACCGGCATAATTTGAACACTTGCAAAGTCATCTTGAAATTCAACATTTCCAGAATTTGTTCTATCTAGAAAAAATTGTTTCTCTTCTCCGAACATTGTGAGCAACACTTCTTCATTTAAGCTATTGTTCAATTTCAACTGAAAGTTTTTTGCACTTGTTTGAAACCGTACCTCAGCTTGATTCAGACCTTCAAAAGGAATGACTTCTTTGGTGCTTCCGGCGACTGTTATATCCTTTTTGTCCTTTCTGTCAACAATAGATTCAAGATTTCTAACTGGATAATTGAACAGACTGAAATCATCCCCAGTTTTTTGAAGTGTCAACTTTCGAGGAACGGTCATAGCGCTTCGCCATTTTTCAGTTGGCGTATCTCTGGCGTAGGCCCAATTACTCATCCATCCAATAAATATTTTTTCATCACTTGGCGCATTGCTGTAGGTCACTCCTGCATAGTTATCCGTTCCCCAATCAAGCCATTTGATGTCGGTTTGATCTGTCGTGAATTTTTCTCCATCAAAATCGCCGATAAAATATTGGGTTCCACTACCCCCATTTGGCGCACCAGGATTTATACTTATCAATAACACCCATTTTTCTTCATCGCTACCTTCAACTTTTAAAGGAAATAAATCAGGACATTCCCAAACTCCACCATGGGCACCTTTATCTTTTCCGAATTCGCTCAGTTTTGTCCATTTCTTTAAATCGTCAGAATTCCATAGTTGCAAATGGTCACCGGCAACCAAGGCCATGACCCAAGTATGATTGACTTCATCCCAAAAAACCTTGGGGTCCCTAAAATCTTTTATTCCGTCGTTTTCAATGACTGGGTTTCCTTCATATTTCGTCCAAGTATCTCCATTATCTATGCTGTAGGCAATTCCCTGTGTCTGAAAATCTTTTCTTCCTGCCTGTTCGCCTTCCATCAAATGATACGTGAAAATCGCAACCAAAGGAGGGTTATCTTCCGTGCCAAATCCCGAAGTATTTGCAAAATCGACTACAGCACTTCCTGAGAAAATCAATCCATGTTTATCGGGAAATAAGGCAATGGGTTTATGCTCCCAATGCACCAAATCCTTACTTGTTGCATGGCCCCAATGCATGGGCCCCCAAACAATATCCTCAGGATAATACTGATAGAACAAATGATAAATTCCTTTGTGATACACCATTCCGTTGGGGTCATTCATCCACTTTTCCTCTGGCGAAAAGTGAAATTGCGGTCGGTAAGGTTCGGTATAATAATCCGTCTTAACTGTTTCTGAAACTTCGGGTTTTGGGTCTTTGTTTTTACATGAAACCAATGTTATAATTGCAAGAACTAAAACGAGTGGTCTAGTTGGTAAATTCATTTTTCAAGAATTAAATGGAGATTGAGTGTGTTCTCAAGCCTCTCCTAAAATAGTATCTTTGCCTTATTATTTAAAATAGTATGCGGTTTATTTTCTCTTTTATCATATTCCTTGCCCTAACTACTTCAGTATTTGGTCAAAAAAATTTGGACAAAACCTTGAAGCAGTTGAATACTGAAAGTGTTCCTTATGTGCAAGTGGATGAGGTTGAATCTACCGAAAACCTATTGATTTTTGATACCAGAAAGAAAGAGGAGTTCGCCGTAAGCCATATTAAAGATGCCATTTGGGTAGGTTATGAAACTTTTGAGCAAGATTCCATAGTACAAAAAATTCCAAGTAAAGATACGCCTATCATGGTCTACTGCTCCATTGGGGTTCGTTCAGAGGATATTGGAGAAAGGCTTCAAAAGGCAGGTTATACGAATGTAAAAAACCTATATGGCGGCATTTTTGAATGGAAAAACCAAGGTAAAAACGTTTATAAAAACAATACTACAAAAACCGATAGTGTGCATACCTTTGACAAACAATGGGGTAAGCTACTGAAAAAAGGTGTGAAAGTTTACTAGGTCGAATATCCTTAATGCCATCTAAATTTCCCTCAATTTATAAACTGCACAATGAGCATCATCCTTCCCACAACAAAAAAGAAAGAAGCACCTACGGCAAACTTTACCAATGTTGTTTCAAAGAATTTGTTGCTCATTTTCACACGCAACCCTGAATTGGGAAAATGCAAAACCAGATTGGCGGTAACCATTGGTGATCAAAGTGCCTTGGAGATTTATAAGTTTTTACTGAATCATACCGCTGAATTGACCCAAGATGTTAATGCTGTGAAACAGGTTTGGTACTCTGAAGAAATTTGGACAGATGATATTTGGGATACTACTTTTTTCGATAAAAGATTGCAACAGGGAGGTGATTTAGGCATCAGAATGGCAAATGCTTTTCAAGAAGGATTTGCCTCAGGATTTGAACGTATTATCATTATCGGAAGCGATATGTACGATTTGGGCAAATCAGATATCGAAGATGCCTTTGAGCTACTAAAAACGAAAGATTTTGTTATCGGGCCTGCAGAAGATGGTGGTTATTATTTACTGGGAATGAATGCTTTCAATGCGAATGTATTTCAAAATAAGACTTGGGGTACAGAAACCGTTTTGAAGGATACCTTAAACGATTTGAAAAACGAAAACGTACAATTGTTGGAAGAGCGAAATGATATTGATCTCTATGAAGATATCAAGGATATTGAAGTGTTTCAACCTTATTTGAAAAACCTATGAGACTTACGGAAAAGCAATTACAAGAATCTACTGAATATCTAAAAAGTAAAGGGTTCGATAATCCTGAAATCGGTATTGTACTCGGTACGGGTTTAGGAAAGTTAGCTGACGAAATTGAAAATCCTGTTGTAGCACATTATAATCATATTCCGTTTTTTCCGTTGGCGACCGTTGAGTTTCATACTGGTAAGCTACTTTATGGAACTTTTGAAGGGAAAAAAGTTGTAGTCATGCAAGGGCGCTTTCACCTGTATGAAGGTTATGACCTAATGGATGTTACCTATCCGATTAGGGTTATGCATCAATTGGGGATTCAGAAACTGTTTATATCCAATGCCGCCGGAGCAATTAATCTAGACTTCAAAAAAGGAGATATGATGTTAATTGAAGATCATATCAATTTGCAAGGTGGTTCGCCGTTGGCGTTCAAAAACGTCGCAGAATTCGGAGACCGTTTTGTGGATATGGCAGAACCTTATGATGCTGATATGGGTAAAAAATTATTGGCAATCGCGGAAAAGGAAAATATTTCCCTTAGGGAAGGTGTGTATGCTTCCGTTGTAGGTCCACAGTTGGAAACAAGGGCAGAATATCGCATGTTAAAGACACTTGGAGCCGATGCCGTGGGAATGAGTACGGTGCCAGAAGTAATTGTTGCCAATCATTTACGACTACCCATTATAGCGGTATCGGTTTTAACTGATGAATGTGATCCTGATAATTTACAAGCCGTTAATATTCAAGAGATTATAGAAATAGCAGAAACAACAGAACCAAAAATGGTGAAGTTATTTCGAGAATTAATAAAAGAAATTTAGAAAAAAACATGAGTTATTTAGAAGCAACGAACGATTTATATAAAGAAGCAGCTTTAACCCCCGATGTTGGTCTTTGTTGCACGACGAATCCGATTTGGCAGTTCCCCGGACTATCGATTCCAATGATAATGCAAGAGATGAATTATGGTTGTGGAAGTACGGTATCAGCTCAGGATTTAGTTAACAATCCCAAAGTTCTGTATGTCGGTGTTGGTGGAGGTATGGAACTACTTCAATTCTCATACTTTTCAAGACAAAAAGGAGGCGTCACCGGTGTTGATGTGGTTGATGAAATGTTAGAAGCTTCTCGACAAAATTTTAAGATTGCAGAAATTGAAAATGATTGGTTCAAAAGTGAATATGTAAATCTAGTTAAAGGTGATGCATTGAATCTTCCTGTCGAAGATGAAAGTATTGATGTCGCTGCACAAAACTGTTTATTCAATATCTTTAAAATGGAAGATTTGAAAAAAGCGGTTGCGGAAATGTACCGTGTTCTCAAACCTCACGGAAGATTGGTCATGAGCGATCCCACTTGCGAACAACCGATGAATGATGAATTGCGCAATGATGATCGACTGCGAGCATTATGTTTGAGCGGTAGCATACCTATTGAAGATTATGTAAAAGTATTGACGGATGCAGGTTTCGGAACCATAGAAATTCGTGCTAGAAAATCATACCGAGTGCTATCTCCAAACCATTATCCTACGGATGAATTAATTTTTATAGAATCTATAGAAATTGCCGCTATCAAAGATCCAATGCCAGAAGACGGGCCATGCATGTTTACTGGAAAAACGGCAATCTACTATGGGGATGAGGAATATTTTGATGATAAAGCCGGACATGTTTTAATGCAAAACCAACCTTTGGCTGTTTGTGATAAAACAGCTGCTGCTTTGGCAAAAGCAAACGACCAAATTCATATTAGTGAAAGCACCTGGCATTATAACGGTGGTGGATGTTGCTAATATATACTGACAAAACGCAGAATGGTTAAATTACTATTTGTTCTTTTAGGTTCATTTTGGTTGTCTTGTGGAAATACTCCGGGAGCAACCCAAAAGGAAATTGATTCGTCCGGGGAGAAAAACAAAACTGTACAGGTTATAGTTTCGGATACGGTTCCAGTAGATGATGTTATTGTTACATCCGAAGAAATAAATATTAAAGAAGAACCGACGGAAGTTGTTGAAGTGGAAAAAGAAGAATCTTCAGAACCCATAGAAACCCTTCAAGAAAAGCCGGAAGTTATTGGGAAGTTGATTTCGTTGCCAAACCACGAACAATGGAATGCCCTTCTTGCAACTTACGTAAATGACAAGGGCGATGTTAATTATAAAAGCTTTCTAGGGGATATTAAACTCTTAGAAGATTATCTGAATCATTTGGCAGAAAATAGCCCAAAAAAAGACTGGTCAAAAAATGAAAAGTTAGCCTACTATATAAATCTATATAATGCCGCTACTGTTAAATTAATACTAGACAATTATCCCACTAAAAGCATCAAAGACATTAAAAACCCTTGGGGGAAAGATTGGGTTAAAACGGGTGAAGGCTTGCTGTCTTTAGGAGATATCGAACACAAGATTCTTCGTAAAATGAATGAACCTCGTATTCATTTTGCTATCAACTGTGCATCCTTTTCGTGTCCCAAATTATTAAACAAGGCTTTCATGGCAAGTCAAATGGAGGCTCAATTACAAAGAACCACCCATGACTTCATAAATGATAGGACTAGAAATATCATTTCAAAAGATAAAATACAATTATCAAATATTTTCAAGTGGTACAAAAAAGATTTTACAGAAAATGGTTCGTTAACGGACTATATAAAACCATATACAGAAGTTAATATCGATGCAGATACAGATATCGACTATCTTAAATACGACTGGAACTTAAATGAGACCAAATAACCCCCGAATAAGTATAATAATTCCTGTATTAAACGAGGCAAATTCCATCGCTAAGATATTGGCGTATCTGAAGTCAAATAGTTCTTCTGAGAATATTAAGGAAATTATAGTGGTCGACGGAGGAAGTTCAGACAATACAGTGAATATTGCCTTTGATGCAAAGGTAAGTGTTCTACATTCGAAAAAAGGCCGGGCAAAACAAATGAATTTTGGAGCTCAAAACGCTACTGGGGAAATACTTTACTTTTTGCATGTGGACACACTACCTCCGTCGAATTTTGACCAGAGTATTATCGATGCTGTTTTGTTGCAAAACGGTGTAGGTTGTTTTCAAATGAAGTTTGATAGCAAAAGTAGGTTCCTAGCCTTTTTCGCTTGGTTTACCCGAATCAATATCAAACTTTGCCGTGGAGGCGACCAATCACTTTTTATTACACAAAAGCTATTCACCGAGACCAAAGGGTTTAATGAGGATTATATTGTTTTTGAGGACAATGAATTCATCAATAGAATTTATGCTATGACAAATTTTACGGTTTTGCCCCGTCATGTAAAAACATCTGCAAGAAGGTATGAGGAACGAGGTGAAGTTGCGTTACAATACCACTTTGGAATGATTCATTTGAAAAACTACCTAGGCGCAGGGCCAGAACAATTGCACGATTATTACAAACGAAAAATCGCTATTTAGCGAATACGCCCAATCTCTCCACCTTCAAAATCCAGGATAACTCCCTCGGAAATCCATTTGGCCAGAGCTTGGCGATTATCTGGCACAAGAATTCGCTTTTGATCCTTTTTATTTCGAATGTTTCCAATCTCGATAAAGGTCATTGCCGGATGCGTTTTTCTAACCAAATACAGATTCGTGCGGTCTTCAAAAGTGCCCGTATAAGTTCTGTTGGGTTGGTATTTCTTATACTTTTTCTGAAAAGTTTTGTGGACACTTTCGGCTAGTTTTTTACCATTTTTGCTTTTTTCATGGTGGTAGAAGAAAACATCGATGTTTTGCCCTTTACTTCTACTATCGACGTGGGTGACAATCAAACGTTGAAACTTACCTCTGTTCTTTCTATGCAACTGATTTATGATATCAACACGCTGTTTCAATCGAGCGACTTGATTCAATGGAATGACTTTATCACCGTATGCAACCTCGTCACGGTCGATTTCCAGAATACGCTCATCTCGGATACCATCATTTGGATCTCGAATGATGATGTAAACAGTAGCCCCGTGCGAAAGCAATTCTTTGGCCAATCGTAACGTAATATCATAGGCATATTCATCCTCTGCAATTGATTTTCCAGCATACTTTGCCATAGCACCTGGGTCAGGACCGCCATGACCGGAAACCAAATAGTACACCGCTCCTTTTAATTTTTCACTTTTTGTGAGAACAGCTGCGTGCTTGTCTCCAAAAATGGTAAATTCCTTGGTTTCTATTTTTTTGATTTCCGTGGACTTCTTTTGAATAGAATCTACAATAGCCACCGTATCCAGTTTTACTGAGGGAATTAAGTAGTCCCGGCCAGCATATAAATGGACGCTATCTCGCAAATTATCCATATTCATCGCGATAAAGTCATCGTAAGCCTCGTAGGGATTCATCCCCTGCTTTCTTAACAGCGAAAGAATGCCATCTCCCTTTTCAGCCTTGACAGTAGTCAAAGAATCCTGAGCATTGACAGCTAGGCCTATAAAAGCGAAAAACAATAGAAAAATAATCCTCTGAAAAACCCTAAAAATCATATAGTATAATCTAATCTCCAATTCAACTTCAAAAATGATGCCTATAAATGTATCCTTAGCACAAAATTAAATACGTTTTTTGAAATGGGGTCACAGCTTTTGAAAAATAGTTAACGATTTACTTAACAATACTGAAATTCTAGAAATACTGTCCGATGCCAAAAACCACACCTCTTGAAGCATCCCTTGTAATACCATAACCGTAATCAACACGAAAGATTGCATTGAAAATCTTCTTGTGAATAAAACGTACTCCCACACCAGGATAGATTCGAATATTCTGGCTATCAGCAAAATCTCCAAAACCACCGCCTGGGTTACGCCAAGAACCTCCATCGACAAAAACGTTGCCCTGAAGCACGAACCAGTTTTTATCTACCAGTGTATGGCGGTATTCAGTGTTGAAAACAATCGCACCGGTTCCTCTATCAATAGTGTTTCCTACACCTCGTATATTTAGATTATTATCAACAGTAAATGGCGCAAAAGGGGTTTCTACATTACTTGCCAATCCTAAACGCAATCGATTGGCCCAGTTCCCTTTTTGACCTATACGATGAAAATAGGTGAAATCGTTAAAGCCAATTAAAAACTCAGGTAGACTTGTATCCGAACTTCCTACGTATTGAAAATTTAATTGACTTCGAAATCCTTCCAAATATTGATAGAAGTATTCCAAATCATTGAACTCATAAATAAGTTTGATTAAATGCTTATCAACATTTAGGGCTTGTGGTACTTGTGCATTTGTCGCCCCTGACAGATATTCATAGTCTTCTGTAAATAGGCTAAAACCGAATTCAATTCTATTCTGAAAGTTAAGCTCGTATAATCCTAAGACTTCGAAACCTTTATTATTATATCTGTAGTCAGCTGTGGTATTATCAAAAAATACAGGCTCTTGAGTAGTGAAATCTTGGTATGTAATGGCTAACCCTAACTTATTTGAAAATAAATAGGGAGCTCTAACGCTCAGTCCGTAGGAATTGAAGACATCATGCTGATAAAAACCTCCCAGTGTAATATTCCTACCTAAAAGATTGAATTCTTGAAGTCCGATTCTGAAGGCAAAATCATCATTAGAAGAGGTAAACAAATTGGCGAAAGGAATCAAGGTAAAATTTTCTTCTATATTGTAGAAGACATTATGGCGCCCATCATCATCGGCAGAAAAAACCTGAAAATAAGCGTGTGAAATAGCAGGGAGCCTTTTCAAGCGTTCCATGTCTTCAAGGATAATTGTAGAATCCAATACCATTCCAGACTGCAACTTGATTATCTTCTTTATGAAGGAAGTCTTTGTTCTTTTGGCTCCTTGAATCTTAACGTCTGCTACCAGGTTTTCCTGAGCATGGCCCAAAGTCATTACCAAAAAAACCAAAATGGAGAGAAAGGACCTCGACATGAATATTTTGTGTTAATCTCGCCAAAGATACATTATAGGTGTTACAAAGAGATCACGAACAACTATTCAACCTGAAAAGGTATCTCAGAAAAAAGATTAACCCAATTGTCTTCGCTCACACCTAGCAAGGTAAAGTTATAAGATGACCCTGATTTTAGGGTGGGAGGTGTTCCTCGGGTAACATTCAATACCACATTATCAAGATTATAATACTGGAAATTTCTTTCAAAGGTATAGGTACCAGACAGCAATTTGTTTGTAGCATCAGACACCACATGAAAGTAAATTTTCGTATCCGAATAACTTCCATCTTGCCAAGAAAAATCAGGCATATTTAAAGAAGCATCTACTGACACATTCTGTGAAATATATTCTGTAGGTTTTGTAATTTGCTTTAATCTAATCGGGTTTGACAGATGCGTTTTCCCACCTTCATCGAAAGCGACAATGACCCATTTTTCATTTGTTGTCGACACTTCGAATTTCTTCAAGAAACCATTGAAAACATCTCGAATCGGAAATTCTACGGGAATATAATTTTCAAAATCATTCTTGTCAACACTCACATCTTCGGTCTCATAATATTTGAAATTCGTAGTACTGGGCCTCGGATAAAAAAATACGCTTATCAAATTATCATCTGCATTACTTGCTGCACAAGCGATTACATTGTCTACAACCACCTCTTTACTCGCTATAGATGAATCCAGAGTAGGTGCTAGAATATTTTCAGCGTCCGTAGAACAACTAAGAATTAGAAATGCGATAATGGGGGGACAAAATCGGAACATATTAATCGGTTTTATAATATTCAGTTATAATTTTTTGGGCAGGTTTATTTTGAGGGGTAAAACGATTGTCGTCAGTGCCACCAGATTTTTGATGATTGATAAACCACTTCCAAACATATCCTCCTGCAAACCAATCTTCCTTCCAGAATTCCTCAAAAATGGCTTTCTTGGCATTGACTTGACCTTCTAGGTTAACTCCCTTTTCATGACGCTCTACCTCCCAAGGTTTTTTTGCCGTAAAGTCCATACTGCGATAGCCAAATTCAGTGAAAAGTACAGGTTTCTTTTTTGCTTTTGAAAGTTCAGCAATATTTGCTTTCCATTTTTTCCATCCTTCTTTTAACTGATTCACAGAAGGTGTTTTTTCTTCGGATAGCGGAAAGTATGCATCTATCCCAATATAATCAAGATCCTCCCAAAAGGTAGTTCTTGGATATTCATCCCAATTGGCTGCATAGGTCAGTTTTCCTTTATACACCTTTCTGATTTTTTGAACAAGGCTTTTCCAATAGGCTGGTCTATTCTTTACGAATTGCTCTAGCTCCGTACCAATACATAAAATGTCCGCTTTGGTTTCTTCAGCTAATTCGGCATAGGTAAGAATGAAGTTATCGTACGACTTTTCCAAAGTTTGCCATTCTTCTTCGCTGCTCATCTTAAGAGTACCTGTAAACTCTCCCCGTGAAATCCATATTTGGGGTTTGACCATAACTTGTACCCCATTTTTCTGTAGGAGTTCAATATATTGTTTGGCCCCAGTTTTTGTTTCCCCAAACCATTGTCGGTCTGTATTATGAATGATTTCAGGGGAATTGATATTGCGTATAAACCCAAAGGGCATTACCGCTGCATGATTGGCATTCACTGACAACACTTCATCAATATGTTCTTGCTTTGCCTCATCGCGGGAAGCAACAAAACTAACTCCATTGATTTTTGGAACGACCTGACTAGCACATGAAAACTGTAGCAAGGAAAGCAATAAAAAACCTAAAACCCTCATCCATTTGCACTTAGCCTGCAAAAATAAGGGTTTTTAGGGGATTTTTTGAAAAATAGGGATTAAAACATATTTTCTAGAAAATGCCTCTCAGTCCAAGATTAAAGGTTTGACCTAAGCCTGTATTATTACCCCTAACAAAATTGGTGTATAACAATTCAAGATTTAAGGCTTTTGTCAGTTGATATTTTGCTCCTCCACCGACAGCTGTAAAGTTCTGTCCAAAATTATTTCCTAAATCCACTCTAGATGAATGTTGCGCTAGAGCAAGAACGGTAAATTTAGAACTAGGAAAGTAGCTTAAGAAAACCCCAGGATTGATGTTCAAACTATTGTTGGCAAAACTCTTTTCCCCATCGCCAAGATTCAGTTCCGTTGTAAGTTCGGTAAACAATTGCCATTTATTCCCAGGAAAAGTATAGTCATAAAACAATCGATTTTGCCATACGAATCCGTTTTGTTCTAGAAATACGCCATTGCCATTGTTTATGGGAAGAAAATCTTCACTCTCATTATCTATAAGCGGAATAAAAACAGAACTTTGAATACTGAAATTACTAACCGAAGCAAAAGGCACAAACTTAATAGACGGGGCAATTGCTGTCAAACCAGAACGGGCCGTGCCGGTTTCACCATCAAAACTAAAAACATCTAAGGCGCCACGGTCAGCGATAACATTTGAGCGCACTCTGGCGATAAGACCGAGATTCACTCTCTTATTTTGCCCCACTCCCGTATAAAATTCGAAGGTAGAAGTGAAAAACGTTTGTCTTGGCTCATCACCTTCAGAAAAGGTACTTTTCGTTTGGGTATATAGATTATTGAACCATTTTAGATCTACCTGCCCTTTTCCTATAAGTTTGGAAGGCGTGTACTGTTGAATATTACTTTGCTCCTGAGCGGGCTCATCAACCATCTCCTCTTTGTCTTTCATATCATCTTGTGCAAAGCCTATTGAGGTTGCGAAAAGAATACCTGCTGCTGTTAAGTAACTTCTTAATGATTTCATTTTTCTTAATTTTTATCGTTGGATATTGTTTTACAATAGAAGCCCAGCCCTATCCAAATATGTAATGGATTTAGGAAAATTCTTTTGCTTCTTTATTTATTATTTATTTGACTTCGTTTAACGTCCAGTCATATGGATAGTAAGATACTTTTGCTTTCTCCGGAAGTTTTTCGGATTTATATTGATTAATAAAATCTACGAGTTTCTTCCCATCTTGTTTGAAATCTCCTGGGTACCATTCAAAAATTTGGGAAACCTTGACCTTATTCTTATTTACTCGAATGAAATTAGGGTCGTTCAATGCCAACTTCGTCTGAGTTTCTAGCTGTGTATCCAATTTTGAAGGAGTATAAGCCTCATCGATTATAGGAGGACAACCTAACCCACCGCACACTAAGACAAAATGAAAGCGAGGTTCTTTCGGAAAGTTTTTGCGCAATAGTTTATTCTCGATATCATTAAGGGTGATTTTTGTGCCACCGATTTCGTTTTTGTTCCCATCAAAAAATCCGGGCTTATCTAAAGGTGATTTTATAGGGTAATTTTTTACGATTCCGTCAATTACTAAAAGATTATAGCCATTGATCCAAAAAGATTGATACTCGGCAGCATTGTCTTGCGAAACTGAAATCACTTTTGCCATTTCTAAAAGCTCATTCAAAGCTGCGGGATTATCCTTTATAGATTTGTACGTAACTCTTCCATTCTTGACATTTGATTTAAAAAAGGCGTCGGACTTAGAAAAGAATTCTGAAGTGCTCTGCGAAAACGCAAAAGAAGCTGTAAGAAACAAAACGATTACTAAACTTATATTTTTCCTCATAATAAATTGGTATTGTCATTCAAAACTGAAACCTCTGTCGAAAGCATTTTAACATCCCTACAAAATTAATCTACTTTTATGCTTTTTTTAAGATTTTCAAAATCAGTGGCTTACAAGTTCGAGAACTATGTGCAAACCTTACATAATAGGTTCATATTTAAATTCTTTCTAAATTAAGCAATGTGATTAAGTTCTTACTTTTTACAGCGACCTAATTTTCATTCCCAAAATATACATATGGAACATATTGTTATTATAGGTAACGGAATTGCCGGAGTCACAGCCGCCCGACACATTCGAAAAAACTCGGACAAAAGAATTACAATCGTTTCTGCAGAAACCGACTATTTCTTTTCCCGTACTGCTCTCATGTACGTTTACATGGGGCATATGAAATTCGAGCATACGCAACCTTATGAAAATTGGTTCTGGAAAAAGAATCGAATTGAATTGGTAAAAGGCTATGTCAATACGGTAGATCATAAGCATAAAAAGTTGGTTTTGGCCGATGGAAATACCATAGGTTACGATAAGCTTATTATTGCTACGGGCTCAAAGCCAAATAAATTTGGCTGGCCAGGTCAAGATTTACCCGGAGTTCAAGGTTTGTATTCCAAACAAGATCTAGATCAATTGGAGGCCAATGCACCAGATAACAAAACTTGTAAACGCGCTGTCATTGTGGGTGGTGGTTTAATTGGAATTGAAATGGCGGAAATGCTTCGCAGCAGAAAAATACCTGTTACCTTTTTAGTTCGTGAAACCAGTTTTTGGAATGGCGTTTTACCCGCAGGAGAATCTGCGATGATAAACGAACATATTCTAGAACATCATATTGATTTAAAGTTAGCTACGAACCTTGTTGAGATTCTAGCAGATGAAAACGGAAGAGCAAAAGCCGTCACAACAGACAAAGGTGAAACTATTGAGTGTTCTGTTGTTGGACTTACAGCTGGCGTTTCTCCCAATATCGATTTTCTAAAAGATTCGGGGATTGAACTAGGTCGTGGCATTAAAGTCAATCGATATTTAGAAACCAACATCAAAGATATTTACGCCATTGGTGATTGTGCTGAACAGCATGAAGGCATTGGTCAACGAAGGCCGATTGAAGCGGTTTGGTATACAGGTAGAATGATGGGAGAGACCGTTGCACAAACCATATGCGGAAACAAGATTGAGTACAAACCGGGGCATTGGTTTAATTCCGCCAAATTCCTAGACCTCGAATATCAAACCTACGGATGGGTCTTTAGCGAACGTGGAATGAAAGAAAATGAGCAACACTTTCACTGGCGAGATGACAAAGAGAAAATTTGTGTTACCGTAGCTTTTGATAAAGAAACGAAGCAATTTTTAGGCATCAATACTTTCGGTATTCGGATGCGGCATGAAATCTTTGACCGCTGGTTGACAGAGAAACGAGATGTAAATCATGTGATGGAATACTTGAAGGATGCCAATTTCGACCCTGAGTTCTATGCACAGTATGAGCATAAAATAGTCTCCAAATTCAATTCAGAATTTGGAACCAGTATTTCTCCCAAGAAAAAAAGTTGGAAACGAATTTTTAGCAACGCTTAACCGATAATAAAATGAAAGCAATACAAAATATAGGAATAGCCATCTTTTTAATTGGACTAGGTATTTTCGCTGCCTTACCTTTTATGGGGTCGTTCCAATTAGACCAAAGCACTTTTGACGAGATTGTGGCTGAGAAGCGAATAAAGAGTGAACTCTTTATTGAAGATATGCAACAGAATGTGGTTGGAAAAGAATTTACAGGGATGATTGATTTATCCTCTAAAATCTCTAAAGCACTTGATGACGCCAATACAACACATGTAAAGAACAAAGAGTACAAAAAGAAGATATATACAAAGTCTAGTGAGATGGCTTCCATCATTGGTAAGAGGTCTGGAACAGGCTATATTGCCAATAACAAAGGAATGATGTGGTTTCTAACCTTCGGCTTGGGAATTCTAGGGGCACTCATGTTCATTGTGCCCCAAGTTGTTACCCTTGGTAAAAAGGGGATCAAGAATGACGGTATTTACCATCAAAGCTCTACCGGTCAAGGCTGGATTGCTTGGCTTGTATTTTTCTTTTTGATTTCTTTTTATATGGTCTTGTATTTCGGTTCCGAATATGCCGTAAACTGGACCTATCTCGTAGACCCAATTAGTGAAAGTTTAAGTGGTAATCTTGCAGGACATTGGTTTGTATATGGTTTTATGTATTGTGTGATTATGGTAGTAATGGCAGTCCGCATGTACATTAAATACCGCCATAATATGTATCAATTGGTACGGACCACATCGGTGCTGTTCTTTCAAATCGTATTCGCGTTTCTGATTCCCGAAATCATGGTGCGCTTACAAATGCCATATTATGATTTCAAAAATGCTTTCCCGTTAGATTATGATTTCTTTTTTCAATGGAATTTGAAATCCCTTTTAGATAGCGGAGGTATTGGACTCTTCATTTTGGTATGGGGAGTGGTTTTAACCGTGGTCATCGTTCCTGTGATGGTATACTTCTTTGGAAAAAGATGGTACTGTTCGTGGGTTTGTGGATGTGGTGGATTGGCGGAAACTTTAGGAGACCCTTATAGACAACACTCAAGCAAATCCTTATTTTCTTGGAAAGTCGAAAGATGGTTAATTCACGGAGTTTTAGTATTCGCCGTTGTTATGACCGGAATGACACTTTATAGCTTCTTCGCAGAGACAAGTACAGTTCTCGGAATCAAAACTTCCAGTATTCAAAATACGTACAGCGTATACATAGGTTCAATATTTGCAGGTGTCATCGGAACAGGTTTCTACCCTATTTTCGGTAATCGCATGTGGTGCCGCTTTGGTTGCCCATTAGCAGCATACTTAGGCTTCGTACAACGCTTTAAATCAAGGTTTAGAATTACGACTAATGGTGGTCAATGTATTTCTTGTGGAAACTGTTCTACGTACTGTGAACAAGGTATCGATGTTCGTGCCTATGCTCAAAAAGGTGAAAATATAGTACGTTCAAGTTGTGTAGGCTGCGGTGTATGTTCCGCAGTTTGCCCTCGCGGCGTTCTAAAATTAGAAAACGGACCAGAAGAAGGACGTATCAATCCTACTGAAGTGTTATTAGGGAATGATGTTGATTTGATGGAGTTGGTGAATAAGAAATAAGACGGAAGACGGAAGACGGAATGTAAAAAGGATAAAGAGCTCCTTTCCTTTTTCAACGCGGGGAGCTCAATTATAATAAAATTGTTAGGTAGCTTCAATACTTCCGACAAAATCTAAAAACAATCCCGTGTTTGCCAAAGTATTCATGCTTATGACATTCTTTCTATCCTTTGGAAATCCATCTGAGGAAAACATCATGTACCATAAAGAATATTATGAAACGGGCAAAACAAAGGCCGAGGGATGGATTTATAATGGTATCAAAACAGGCTACTGGCGATTCTATCATCCCAGCGGTAAAATTTCAGAACAAGGGGAGTACAAAAACAATCAACGCATTAAATATTGGTACTTTTACAGTCCAAAAGGAAAAAAGATATCGGAAGGGCATTATGCTAATGGAAAAAGAGCAAATTGGTGGCTTTTCTATGACGAAAACGAAAAAATAAATCACAAATGTCAGCTCAGCAACGGTATCAAAAATGGTTATTGTTTGATGTATAACAATACCAAATTGACCTCAGCGGAAAAATATAAAAATGGGAAGAAAATTAAAGAATGGTTCAGTTTCAGTAGTTTTAGACGCGAAAACAACCTTTCGGATTTAAAATAATGACCAAAATCAAAGTCATCATTCCCGCCTTCAATGAAGCGGACTCAATTGCTGAAGTGATTAAAGAGATTCCGGCATCCGTTGAAGAAATAATTGTTGTCAATAATAACTCCACTGACGAAACGGTTCGAAATGCAAAAGCAGCAGGCGCTACCGTACTAACAGAAGGCCGAAAAGGCTATGGGTATGCTTGTTTAAAAGGTATAGATTATATCGCAGAACAATCCAATCCCCCTAATATTATCGTATTTATCGACGGAGACTATTCTGATTATCCAGAAGAACTCACCAAAATCGTTGACCCTATTTTAAATAATGGTTATGATTTTGTAATTGGTTCACGGGTTAAGAGACTAAGGGAAGAAGGTAGCATGACCCCCCAGCAAATTTTTGGAAATTGGCTGGCTACCTTTTTAATGAAATTGTTCTTTAGAGCAACATTTACCGACTTGGGTCCGTTTAGAGCCATAAAGTATGACAAGTTATTAACACTTGAAATGGAGGACAAGACCTACGGCTGGACAGTAGAAATGCAGCTAAAGGCCCTTAAAAAGAAATTGGCATATACCGAAGTACCAGTGCGTTACAAAAAGAGAATTGGCATTTCAAAAGTGTCAGGCACCGTAAAAGGTAGTATATTTGCAGGCATAAAAATTCTTGGTTGGATTTTTAAATATAGTTTGAAATAATATGGGATTAACAATCGCTTACATCATCTTGGCAATTTATAGTATCGCACTATTGTTGATTTTCTTCTATAGCCTTGCGCAGTTGAACCTTTTGGTAAATTACCTAAGTAATAAACGTCAAAATCAGACTGCCCCAAAATTCAATCTTTTAGACCCTAAAGAGATTCCATATGTGACCATTCAACTCCCTGTTTATAATGAGGAGTATGTTATGGACCGTCTATTGGAAAACATCTCGAAAATAGAATACCCAAAAAGTAAACTTGAAATTCAAGTTTTAGATGATTCTACTGATGATACGGTCATAGATACCGCCAAACATATTGAAGCACTTAAAGCTACAGGCTTAGACATTACTCACATACGCCGTACAAACCGTCAAGGTTTTAAGGCTGGTGCATTGAAAGAAGGTTTGGAAATTGCAAAAGGAGAATTTGTAGCGATTTTTGATGCAGATTTTCTTCCGGATAGTGATTGGTTGAAAAAGACCGTTATTTATTTCAAAGACCCTGAAATCGGAGTTGTACAAACCCGTTGGGGACATATCAATAGGGATTATTCCACACTTACTAAAATTCAAGCTTTTGCCTTGGATGCGCATTTTACGCTAGAGCAGGTGGGAAGAAACTCAAAAGGACATTTCATCAACTTTAATGGTACAGCAGGAATCTGGCGAAAGCAATGTATTCTTGATGCCGGAAACTGGGAAGGTGACACCCTTACGGAAGACCTTGATTTAAGTTACCGTGCTCAATTAAAAGATTGGAAATTCAAGTACTTGGAAGATGTGGAGACGCCTGCTGAACTTCCTGTTGTTATAAGTGCAGCTCGTTCACAACAATTCCGTTGGAACAAAGGTGGTGCGGAAAACTTTAGAAAAACCGTTTGGAGTGTATTGACAGCTAAAAACATTTCCTTTAAGACAAAATTTCACGGGGTAATGCACCTATTGAATAGTTCAATGTTCTTATGTGTATTTATGGTAGCTCTCTTGAGTATTCCTGCCATGTATATAAAAGCAATTTATCCACATTTAGACTGGGTGTTCACTACACTTAGTTTCTTTGTCTTGAGTACGATTATTCTGTTTGTATGTTATTGGTTTACCTATAAAAGCATTCAAGGAAGTAGCTTTGACAATTTTGTGGATTACATCAAAATTTTCTTTACTTTTTTCTCGGTTGCCCTCGGATTCTCTTTGCATAACTCCATTGCCGTTCTAGAAGGCCATATGGGAAAACGCAGTGAGTTTGTACGTACTCCGAAATTCAACATCAATAGCCTTAAGGAAACATGGAAAGGCAATAAATATTTGGCTAAGAAACTTTCACCAAATATGATTCTAGAATTTGCCTTAATGGGCTATTTTCTCTTCGGAATGTACAGCGCAATTCCGCTAAATGATTTCGGACTCTTTCCGTTTCACTTTATGCTTTTTATCGGCTTTGGTTATGTGTTTACGAAGTCGCTTACTGCAAGGGCTTAGACTAGTTGCTTTCTTTACCTTTGGTTTGAAAGGCTTGCATTGACCCGTATAATTCCAGAAGAAGTTTCAAATTATCAGCATTATAGAATTCACATTTTTTGGAAGTAAAATTCTTTGCTACTTCAACACAAAAACGTGACGCCATCTCAATATCGATTTCTCGGTTTGCGCCTGTTGCCGAGCCAGGCACAGGAATTTCCGAAGTAAGTGCTACACCAACCACTGGAGCAGTGGTAGCAGTTGCTGGCTGAAGAATACTATTCACATGG
This sequence comes from uncultured Flavobacteriaceae bacterium, assembly GCA_947500435.1. GTDB lineage: Bacteria > Bacteroidota > Bacteroidia > Flavobacteriales > Flavobacteriaceae > Maribacter_C. Next base: position 534,466 of record CANMRV010000003.1, on the reverse strand, counting down.
TCCAAACCATTTCCATAGGGTGTAATATCTTGAGTACTTATCGGCAGCACATGTGCAGGTTTGCCTGTGCACCATTGCATAATGTCGATAAGGTCATTTGCCACAGGTAAGATATAACCTTCTTTTATCGTTGGCGTAATCGCAAAGCCCGAATGGTTGATGACTCGGTTTCCCTTGGTAGTATCCATAGAAAGAATGGCGTCCATTGCAGGGTCAATTTCATTTTCGTTCATCGTAGTCATGTCCACCGGCGAACTCATAAAAGACACAGGGTCATGCGGAATGATAGGCGCGTTAGGACAAACATGTGTGGTTAGGATAATATCACCTTCTAAAATATTACCTTTTTGTCGCATCAATTCCAGTTTTAAAGCACACGCCAAAACTCCGATAGCCCCATCTGCATCGGACACCAAGCCTATCTTTTCTGGGCGAGCACCTATACCGCCTAAACGTCCAATAATACCTAGGGTTGGTGAAGAACCGCCATTTGACTTTCCATTTTTACCTGCTATCTTAATTTTCAAGAAATCCGTTGAGCCCTTTTCACCGACTATGGTTTTCACTTCAATATTAGTAGCACCCCTTTCTTTAAAAAACGTAACCACATCAGTGCCTGTGATTCTAGAATCATCCAAAAGTTCCTTAATTTCAATAACCTGATACAACATATTTATCGAATCTATATTTTGATTATAATTTCACAGTAGCCGACCCGAAACTTGTAATTGCCGAACCTGCAATAATTCCACCTGCACAGACATATAGGGTACTATTAATTTTATCCCCATAAATACGCACCAAGATAATTCGTATTGTAATCGCTGCCAAAGCAGCCCAACCTGCTGCGGGATTGAAAATTAATAAACCTGTGGCAAACAATATTCCTATTTGTCGAGATTTACCGCCTATCCATTGCAGTATCGCGCCAGGAATGGCCCAAGTCAACAAATGCATAATCACCTCAGGACTCGTTCCGGCCTCAATTGTGGAGACCAAAACGTAATCCACGGGAGGTAAATTTCCCGCTGAAAAATAACTTTCATAAAGAAAAATGATAAGTAAAAAGGCAATTGCAAAACCTAGTAGCTCTGCAAAATATTGCTGTTTACGACCCTGCTTTTCATATGCTGGGTACTTACCGCTACCACGTAATATCCAACCCGCTTTTAAATCGTAAGCCATATCTGCAAAAGCGGGACCTGTAGAAGCTGTAAACCCAACAAGAATAGCAAGGGCGGTTTTATCGAACCCAATTAGCATACCGATAATTAAGAAAATCAAGGAGGTCGCAAACGATGGAAACCAACCCGCATGCATCGCAGAAATACCCACAATAAGTTCAGAAATCAAGGCGGCGATAGCAGCAAATACTACAAAAGCAATCAACATCGGTAATGACATTTCAGTGTATATGCCAGATGCCAAAGCTAGGAGCGCAGCAGTACCTATGAAAGCAAGGTAGCCGATACCAACACTTTTTCCCAAGTCTTTTCTCGTCTTTGTGTGAAGCATCGAAGCATTTGAACCTTTTCTCTTTGAAATGATGGTATGCGTAATCTGAATCAAAGCAACACAACCTGCCCCTATCATAACTCCGTGCGGTAGATATATACTGTTGATATCAATATTTACTAAATCTTGGGCGTAACCCCGTGTAAGCAGACCGAAACCCAACATAATTAGCGCCCATATATTTCCTATCCAACAAACACCAAAAATCTCCATAGGAATTCCTAGTAGGCGCCCTCCTGCTCCTAACAAACCTCCTAAACCTAATATTTTAGCTCGTTTCCCGCCAGTATCTCCAGCTATAATACATTCAGCGGCAGCAATACCTGCTGGCCAAATTCCAGTTGCAGGATAAACCTCAGTATCAAAGACTTTATAAATTATTGTTGCATCGATAATGAGCCCTATAAAAGCCCCTATCATCATCACAGGAACCAACTCATACTCCCCCATAAGCCAAAAAATACCCATAGGCACCAAAATAGCATTGGCACCACCAAAAGTAGCTCCTGAAATTATGGTCTGCATTAAATTTTGTCTGGAAAGGTTTTTAAATTTCAAGAAAAAAGAAATTGGTATTCTTGATATCGCTATGGTAATAATAGCGGCTATAATGGAGGTGTTTGGCGTGATGCCTATTTGGGTAATAAGTTCAAGGCCTACAATGGCACCTAAAAATGCCAAAACCACCCCTAAAATGAGTGTTTTAAATTCAAATAAGCTTGGGTGCTTTTTTGGTATTTCAGATGGTTCGTAGGCTTCAAGAAGTTCTTCGTTCCTTTCCTTTTTGTTCTTTAAGCTCATACGTTCAGTTCACGAAATCTGGTTAAATCAATCTCTATAGTTCAACGCAGGTTTTCTGTCTCCAAGCAGAGGTCTGTATTCATAGTCACCCTTATCTGCTTCAAATTCTTCTTTTGCTTTCTTTAAAAGGCTGGGATTGGTATACAAATCAATGGCAGTAAAGGCCATCGTTTTAGCAGCTACCATCATTCCTTTTATTCCAATCTCAGTTCCTCCTGCCGCTACGGCCTGCCAGCTATGTGAGGAAGTACCAGGAACCCACGTTGCACTTTCCATTCCAACAGTAGGCACGGCATAACTTACATCGCCAACATCGGTAGACCCCAGATTTTTTTCAATTTGTAAAGGTTGAACTTCAATTGCGGATGCTACTGAAGCATTCTGCCCCATAAGACTAGTCTGTATTTTTTCTCCAAAAATCATCTCTTCCGGTGTATACGTTACACCACCCACTTTTCCTAAATTTTCTTGCATATTCAAGGCAAGAGTTTCATTAATGAGAAGGTCATGTGTACCATCAATCACTTCATATTTCATGGTTGTGCCGGTTCCCAAAGCCGCTCCCTCTGCAGCATTCACCACTCTTTCAAATAAGTCTTCAACTATGGCCCTTTTGGGATGTCTTACATAGTAAAATACCTCAGCAAAATCTGGAACGACATTAGGTGCTTTACCTCCGTCAGTAATTACGTAATGAATACGAGACTCCTGAGGAATGTGCTCACGTATCATATTGACCATATAGTTCATGGCCTCTGCCGCATCTAGAGAAGATTTTCCTTTTTCAGGAGCCGCAGCTGCATGAGAGGAGACTCCGTAAAATCTGAACTTGCCTGACCTATAGGCCAAGGCACTTGTATTTATCACCAAATTTTTGGCGCTGGGATGCCAGTGTAGTGCGACGTCCACATCATCGAATAAGCCTTCACGAACCATATAAACTTTCCCTCCGCCACCTTCTTCCGCAGGAGACCCAAAAACTTTAACGGTACCTTTTATTTTTCCAGATTCCAATAGTTTTTTAATTGCTATTCCTGTTGCTAGGGAACCTGTTCCGAATAAATGATGACCGCAACCATGTCCATTTTCTTTGCCGTTAAGCGGCGTTCTAATAGGGGATTTGTCTTGAGAGAGTCCGGGCAAAGCATCGTATTCTGCGAGAATACCAATAACCGGTTTTCCACTGCCATAGCTTGCCACGAAAGCTGTAGGCATTCCTGCAACATTGGCTTGAACTTCAAATCCATTTTCTAACAAGGTATTTTGAAGCATTTTGGAACTTTTATCTTCTTTAAATCCTAGTTCGGCATAGTCCCAGATATCGAGTGCTACCTTCTTGTATGTAACATATCCTGATGTTATCGTTGCCGCAGCTTCTACTTTCAAGGCATCATTCTTTTTGAGATTATCTGGACTTTGAGATAGGATGGTTTGGCTTATTAAGCCGAAAAAAATAAAGAGGACAATTGATTTCATAAAATATGTGATTCTAATAGTAGATTGGAGATATGGTTTTTTCAAAAATACAATTATTAACCTTTGAATATTTGGTAGCAATGGAACCAAAAAATATGCTTTGCCCAATTATCTTAATAGCTATACGGGTGTACTTTTAGTCTACTCCGGCCGCAAAACCAAAAAATGCTCATCCATCACATTTCCTGTTAGGATGATATCTTGATAAGGAGCAGCAACTGTAGACGCCGACATTTCTGAACCATCATTCATATATACTTGTTCAATCGTATAATCATTCGTACCTCGATACACGATTTTAATGATTTCAGAAGGGGCGGTTTCTTTATTTCCTCCTGCATAAGATGAAAATGCCAGCAGATTTGGATGTGCTCCTATCCATAAATTTCCTTCAACATCAAATTCAATATTATCTACACCAGTACCACAATCAATATCTTCAATGAAATTAAGTGACCCATCTTCATTTGCGTTATATACTTTCACTTTAAAATTTCTTGGCTCCGCTACAAATAACAATTTTCGTTTCGAATCATAATTAATACCATTAGCGTAACCAATACCCTTGGCTACTTCGTTATAGGTTTCACCATCAAAATACATGACGTTAGATAAGCCCAAACCGCCATAATCCTCCAATAGCCTTCCTATCCCATCCTCGTATTTATGGTCGTTCGTAAAGTAAAAACGATTCTCATCTATCATGACCACATCATTCGGACTCACCAAAGCGGGATTGGTAATCGTTCTTTCAAAGGTCAATACACTATCCCGTAATTTGAAAACTTCAAATGAATGTCCGTTTAAAGTGTGGTTTACAGCCATCACGGTATGCGTACTATCCATCTTATACATTGAAATTCCGTGAGGCGCAAAAGGGATATTTAAGTCAGCGGTTACCTTTTTTATGGAATAGTCCTTTGAACTTAAATCCATCAAATACAACCCTCCAAGTTTCTCTTGCTCATCAAGTGACTTTTTACGGGGAGAGGCAGAGACCAAAGCAAAACCAGTATCCTGAACTAACATAATATCTTCGGCGCCTTCAATTGGTATTTCTTTTACAACTTTTCCATTAAAAGTATTTTCGATAGTTCTAAAATATCCTGTAGAAACGACAACATATCCTGCATATACAAGAAACGCAAGCAAAGTATAGCCAACTATTTTCTTTAAACGCTTCATAAGAGTTTTATAAGTAGCTTTGAATTTAACCTTTTCAAATTTCTAGTGCAATTCTAAACTGAAATTCAAAAAACCATCTACCTATGAATTATAAAAATCAACTATTTACTATCCTCTTCATAGGAGTTATTTCGACCAACTGCCTCGCCCAAGATTCAAAACAAGAAGTCTTAAATGTAGTCAACACCTTTTTCCAAACCATGGAAAATAAAGATTCCATGACCTTCAACAGCTTGTTCTTGGAAAACGCTTATGCATACTCAGTAAGGCAACAAGGAAATACAACACTAGTCCGGAGTTCAATTCTAAAAGCCAGTGCCTCAAAAAACACATTGAAAGAGCGACTTCGCGAAGAAGAAATCACAGTTCTCATCAAGAAAAATATTGCCGCAGTTTGGGCTCCCTATGATTTTTGGATAGATGAAAAACACTCCCATTGTGGATATGAAGTTTTTACCCTTATCAAGAGAGATTCGGCATGGAAAATAGCGTCGCTCACCTACTCGGTAGAAAAAGATTCATGCAAACAATAATTTTCGTTTCTTAGCGGTACAGCTATTTTAACCAAAAATGCCCACCCGATTACTCACATATTGGAAACTCCATAAAATGTCCATTCTACTGGCCTTATTGAGTCTAGGGTTCTATTATACTTTTGCCTACCATTTAGAGCGAACGGACTTCATAAAACTGCTTACCCTGTTTACAGCACTTTTCTTTTTATGCTTCAAACTCGTTCAATTTGAGAAATGGAATTTTAAACTCCTGCTAGCCTTTGGCATTCTATTCCGGTTAGTTTTTCTATTTGCAGAACCCAACCTTTCTCAAGATTTCTATCGTTTTATTTGGGATGGAGAATTGGTCAGTCATTTTATGAATCCGTATTTGCAGGTTCCGAATACCTTGATTGAACAATCTGATTTGGTCATTGCCAACGCCCAAGAACTATATAACGGTATGGGAAGTTTAAGTGCAAAACATTTTAGCAACTACCCGCCTTTGAACCAGCTCATTTTCGCTTTGGCGGCTCTGCTTGGCGGAAAAAGTATTCTCGGTTCCATTATTGTAATGCGGGGGACCATAATCTTAGCGGATATTGGTATTTTCTATTTTGGGCGGAAACTCCTAAAAAACATTAATCAATCGCCGCATCTGATTTTCTGGTATTTCTTAAATCCATTGGTCATTATCGAATTAACTGGAAACTTGCATTTTGAAGGGGTAATGCTTTTCTTTTTTGTTTGGTCACTTTATCTGCTTTCTGTTCATAAATGGCAATGGGCGGCAGTGGTTTATGCTTGTTCGATTTCGGTGAAACTTGTCCCGCTTTTATTTCTTCCATTGTTCTTGAAGCATTTCAAATTCAAAAAAGCAGTGGGATTTTATATGATTATAGGAGTGACCTCCCTCCTTCTCTTTGCACCTTTTTATTCCTCGGAATTTATTAACAACTATTCTCAGACCATCGAACTTTGGTTTTCCAACTTCGAGTTTAATGCCGGATTCTACAATGCCATTAAGCAGATAGCGGTTCAGTTCGATGCAAAGCCTTGGGAATTGATTAAAACCTACGGAAAGATTACTCCAATAGTCACCATTCTAGCTGTTTTGCTTTTCACCTTCATAAAAAAGAATGAAAAACTATCAGTACTTATAACTTCCATGCTTTGGGTATTAACACTGTATTATTTTATATCGGCTACGGTTCATCCCTGGTATGTTATTTTCCTTGTGGTGTTAACTGCATTTACGAAATACCGCTATGCCTTCATTTGGTCAGCTGCTATCGTATTAAGTTATTATGCCTATTCATTGGCGGACTTTAAAGAAAATTTATGGTTGCTCGCAATTGAATATATAACAGTTTTCACCTTCTTGATTTATGAACTTGTTGCATATCGTAACAAAACATGAAGTTTTTGTAAAAAATTGCATCGGAATTAGGTGAGTTCAAGATAATTTGTACATTTACCCCGTAATGAACGCACAAAACTACATATTCGCTTCTAAGAGCATCACTGCTCCCGTACGTCCATTCGCTCCCCGTCGTCGCCCGTAAGGGTACTACACATTTCATGGAACTAGGTGAGTCCAGTTCCGCACAAGTAAAATCACATTTTCTTTTTTATCCTTTAAAACATTATAGCAATGAATATTGTTGTTGCTACCACATCACATTTTAAATACGCGCAAATCATTTGCGACACAATAGCCGATTCGGCCAAAGTCCGAGGCACCGGTATTGCTAAGCGTACCCCTGAGTACATTCGAAAAAAGCTCGAAAATGGCAATGCTGTTATCGCTTTAGACGGAGATACTTTTGCAGGTTTCTGTTATATCGAAGTGTGGGGTCATGAAAAGTACGTCGCCAACTCTGGACTCATCGTACACCCTGATTACAGGTCTCAAGGACTAGCTAAAAAAATCAAAGCCACTATTTTTAAGTTATCACAGGAGAAATTTCCGGATGCCAAGATATTTGGAATTACCACAGGACTTCCGGTAATGAAAATTAATTATGAGTTAGGGTACAAACCAGTGACCTTCTCTGAACTTACAGATGACCCTCAATTCTGGAAAGGCTGTCAAACCTGTAAGAACTTTGACGTGCTGACAAGAACAGAGCAGAAAATGTGTCTTTGTACAGGTATGTTATACGACCCAACTGCCAAATCAAAGAAAAAGAAAGTGAATGGTAAAGCATTTAAAAGATTGAAAAGTATTAAGGAGAGCTTATTCCTAAAGAAGAAAACAAAATAACACTACTGTCAGTTCGAGCGTCCCGAAGCTTCGGGAGAGAACGACTTCAAGAGCAGGAAGCATCTCGACTCCGCTCGATGTGACAGAATAGTTTGAAAATAAAATATTATGAAATTAGTTTTAGCATATAGTGGAGGTTTAGACACCAGCTATTGCGCCAAATATTTATCCAAGGAAAAAGGTTTTGAAGTCCATGCCGTTAGTGTGAACACCGGTGGGTTTTCATCCAAAGAAATTAGAACAATTGAAGAAAAAGCCTTGGAACTGGGAGCAACTTCGTATACTTCAATCGATGCGGTTAAGACCTTCTATGAAAAAGTGGTGAAGTATCTCATCTTCGGGAATGTTTTGAAGAACAATACGTATCCGCTATCGGTTAGTGCAGAACGAATTGTACAGGCTATAGAAATTGTCAACTATGCGAAGAAAGTTGGCGCTAAATATATTGCTCATGGAAGCACGGGCGCTGGTAATGACCAAGTGCGATTTGACATGATTTTTCAAATTATCGCTCCTGAAATTGAAATCATTACTCCCATTCGAGATAACAAATTGGCACGTGAAGAAGAGATTGCCTATCTCAAAGAAAATGGTGTTGATTATCCATGGGAAAAAGCAAAATATTCAATCAACAAAGGCCTTTGGGGAACATCTGTAGGTGGTGATGAAACATTGACTTCTGATAAACCATTGCCCGATTCCGCGTACCCAAGTCAGTTACAAGAAAAAGAACCATCCGAAGTAAAGCTCACTTTTGAGAAAGGAGAATTGGTTGCCATTGATGGTCAAAAAGACAATCCAGTTGCTAATATTGAAAAGCTCGAAGGCATGGCATCCAAATATTCCATCGGAAGAGATATTCACGTCGGTGATACAATAATTGGCATTAAAGGCAGGGTCGGTTTTGAAGCTGCAGCGGCACTTATCATTATCAAAGCACACCATTTGTTAGAAAAGCATACGCTATCAAAATGGCAACAATTTCAGAAAGAGCAACAAGGTAATTTCTACGGAATGTTATTGCATGAAGGCAATTATTTAGACCCCGTAATGCGAAACATAGAGGCATTTTTAACCGATGCACAAAAAACCGTATCAGGTGATGTTTTCGTAGGATTGTATCCGTTCCAGTTCAGATTACATGGCATCTCATCAGAACATGATTTGATGAATGCCTCCTTTGGAAGCTATGGTGAGATGAACAAAGGATGGTCAGCAGATGATGCTAAAGGATTTATCAAAATACTATCCAATTCAGGAAAAATCTATAATCACGTAAATAATGATTAAGGCAGGAATAATAGGAGGTTCAGGATATACAGGAGGCGAATTGATTCGAATTCTTTTGAATCATCCACAAGTGGAAATCGATTTTGTTTTCAGCACAACACGAGCAGGAAAAGCAGTTTCTTCTGCGCATCCTGATTTGTTAGGCACTACGAATTTGCATTTTACGGGAGAGGTCAACTCCGATGTAAATGTAGTTTTTCTCTGTTTGGGCCATGGGAATTCCACCAAGTTTTTAGGAGAACATCAATTTTCCGTAACTACCAAAATCATTGATTTAAGTAATGATTTTCGCCTTCAAAAGGATGCCACTTTAAACGGAAAAAACTTTATCTACGGATTACCCGAACTAAACAAATCACAAATTAAGGAAGCAAAATTCATAGCCAACCCAGGTTGTTTTGCAACTGCCATTCAGTTAGGTTTACTCCCATTAGCCAAAGCGGGATTGCTGAGCAAAGATGTTCATGTAAATGCTGTAACTGGAAGTACCGGAGCAGGTATGAGTCCATCTGGGACAACACATTTCAGCTGGCGAAATAATAACGTTAGTTGGTATAAACCTTTTACACATCAGCATTTAGGAGAAATCAACGAGAGCTTGAATGCATTACAAACTGATGTTGGCGAGTTGTTTTTCCTTCCAAATCGGGGGAATTTCACAAGAGGTATTCTGGCAACTGCCTACACCAAGTTCAAAGGAGATTTGGAAGAAGCTATCAAGCTTTTTAAGGATTTTTATACCGAAGCAGAGTTCACGCAAATTGCATCAGAGCCCATCCATTTAAAACAAGTAGTCAATACGAATCAATGTCATATTCATTTGTATAAACATGAGGACACTTTGCTAATCACTTCAGCCATCGATAACCTCTTGAAAGGAGCATCGGGCCAAGCAGTCCAAAACATGAACTTAATGTTTGGTTTCGAAGAAAGCGAAGGATTACAATTAAAAGCAGGGGTTTATTAAAACAATTTAGAAAAGCGTAAAGCGAATAGCGTTTTGCGAAAAGCCAAAGAAAATGAAAATAGCCATAATAGGAACAGGAAACTTAGGATTGTCCATCGCAAAAGGTGTATTGCACAGCAACGGAGCCACGAGTATGTACATGACCAAAAGAAATGTGGAACCCATCAAAGAATTTGAAAGCTACGGAAATGTAACGGTCACTTCTGATAATAGGAAGGCGGTTCAAAATTCTGACATCTTGATTTTTGCAGTACAACCCGCTCATTTTGCCCAAATCTTGGAGGATGTTAAAGATTTGTTGACTGAGAAACATGTTGTGATTTCGACCATAACTGGTTTTAGTATTGCGAAGATGGAAAGCATTATCGGCTCTAACAATTATATTGTTCGGAGTATGCCTAATACCGCTATTTCCGTTGGAAAATCTATGACCTGTATTTGTGCCAACGAAATGGGCAAGAAACGTATTGATTTGGCAAAAGCAATTTTTAATAGAATGGGACATTCTTTGGAAATTCCTGAAGAGCAAATGCAAGCAGCAACTGTAATCTGCGCCAGTGGCATCGCCTTCTGGATGCGTTTGATACGCGCCACCACCCAAGGTGCAATTCAGTTAGGCTTCGATGCCAAAGAAGCTCAAGAATTAGCCATGCATACCTGCAACGGGGCGGCAAGTTTGTTAATCGAATCAGGCAATCATCCTGAAGAAGAAATTGACAGAGTTACAACACCAATGGGCTGCACCATTAAAGGCCTAAACGAAATGGAACATCAAGGATTGAGTTCCTCATTGATTCGCGGAATCGTAGCCTCTTTTGATAAGATTACGGAGTTTAAAACAACATAAACCACTGTCACATCGAGCGGAGTCGAGATGCATTCGCGCTAAGAACTCCTTCTCTCCCGAACCTTCGGGACGCTCGAACTGACAGTAAGAACAAAGCAAAAACAATGAATTTATTCGACGTTTACCCTCTATATAATGTCACTCCGGTTTCCGCAAAGGGAATCGTGGTCACAGATGATAAGGGACAAGAATATCTAGACTTTTACGGAGGTCATGCGGTGATTTCCGTTGGGCATTCGCACCCGCATTATGTGAAACGCTTGAAAGACCAATTGGATAAAATTGGCTTCTATAGCAATGCTGTTCAGAATCCATTGCAAGCCGAACTAGCAACTAAACTTGGTAAGCTTTCGGATTGCGAAGATTACAATTTATTCTTATGTAATTCTGGAGCGGAAGCCAATGAAAACGCCTTAAAAATGGCATCATTCCATACTGGAAAAACCAGGGTCATTGCCTTTAAAAATGGTTTCCATGGAAGAACTTCCGCCGCCGTGGCGGCAACGGATAATGAGAAGATAAATGCTCCGCTGAATAAACAGCAAAAGGTTACTATTCTTCCTTTAAATGATATTTCTGCTTTCAAAACAGAAATCGAAAAAGGGGATGTTTGCGGAATCATCATCGAAGCGATTCAAGGTGTCGGTGGATTGGATGAACCCTCCACAGCATTCTATCAAGAAATCGCACGACTCTCTAAAGAGAACGGAGTGGTCTTGATAGCCGACGAAGTGCAATCCGGCTTTGGGAGAAGTGGCAAGTTCTTCGGATTTCAACATCACGGAATCCAACCTGATATCATTTCCGTAGCAAAAGGTATGGGCAATGGCTTTCCAGTTGGCGGCATATTGATTCTTGAGGACATCAAAGCTTCCTACGGATTGTTAGGAACTACTTTTGGTGGAAACCATCTCGCTTGTGCTGCTACGATGGCTGTTCTAGAAATCATGGAAAAAGAGAACCTTATTGAAAACGCTAAAAAACTAGGTGGATATTTTAATGAAAAAGCAGCGGCAATCCCACAGGTAAAACGCACCAAAGGACGCGGATTGATGTTGGGACTTGAATTCGATTTCGAAGTAGCCGAACTCCGCAAAAAATTGATTTACAAGCAACATTTATTTACGGGTGGTGCAAAAGACAAATATGTGCTGCGGATTTTACCAGCCTTGAACATTACAAAAGAAGATTTAGATATATTCTTTGAAAAATTAGAACTAGCACTGAACGAATAACGAATATTATGAAACACTATTTATCCGTAAAAGACATTGACTCCCTTCCCGATTGGGTATCGGAAGCAAGAAAACTAAAGGAAAACCCCATGGCTCATAAATCTTTGGGAGAAGGAAAAACGATTTGTTTATTGTTTTTCAATAATAGCTTACGAACACGTTTAAGCACCCAAAAAGCAGCCATGAATTTAGGCATGGATGTTATGGTGATGAATTTCGGCAGTGAAGGTTGGCAGTTGGAATTTGAAGATGGAGTAGTCATGGACCAAGGAAAATCTGAGCATATTAAAGAAGCTGCGAAAGTGGTTTCTCAGTTTTGTGATATCATAGCCATTCGTGCTTTTGCCTCCCTTACGGATAAAGAAAAAGACGAAGCCGAAGTCGTTTTAAATGGATTCAAAAAATATGCGTCTATTCCAATAGTAAATATGGAAAGTTCTATTGCGCATCCGCTGCAGGCACTAGCAGATGCCATTACCTTAGATGAACAAAACACCAAGGCAAGACCAAAAATCGTGCTTTCTTGGGCACCACATCCAAAGGCATTGCCACATGCAGTTGCCAATTCTTTTGTGGAAATGATGCGGTTGCAGGAAGCGAATTTTGTTATAACACATCCGAAAGGCTATGAATTGAATCCTGAAATTACTAAGGATGCTGTAATTGAATATGACCAAGAAAAGGCAATGGAAAATGCAGACTTTGTCTACGTCAAAAACTGGAGTAGTTATTCAAACTATGGAAAAGTTTTACATCAAGATTCCGATTGGATGATTACGGAAGAAAAACTAGGAAATGCCAAATTCATGCATTGTCTACCAGTTAGAAGAAATGTCGTAGTTGAAGATGCTGTTTTAGATGGAGAACAATCTTTGGTTATCGAGCAAGCGAATAACCGGACGTATGCTGCTCAGGTAGTTTTGAAAAGGATTCTGGAATCATGAAACAGAAACTAAGCATTATTAAAATCGGCGGAAACGTCATCGAAAACAGCAATGAGCTGGCAAAGTTTCTAAAACTTTTCGCCAACCTTGACGGGTACAAAATATTAGTCCATGGAGGCGGAAAATTGGCAACACAACTCGCTACTAAACTCGGCATCCAATCCAAAATGGTCGGTGGCCGAAGAATCACCGATGCTGAAACGCTCGAGGTAATTACCATGGTATATGCAGGGTTGACCAACAAAAATATTGTGGCCAAATTACAAGCCAACAATTGCAATGCAATTGGATTAAGCGGTGCAGATGGAGATGCCATTCAGGCACATAAACGTCCCGTAAAAGAAATTGATTATGGTTTTGCTGGAGATGTAGATGGTGTGAACAGTCCAATGATTTCGAAATTATTGGATGCCGGCTTAACTCCTGTTTTTTGTGCCATGACGCATGATGGTAATGGACAATTGTTAAATACAAATGCCGATACTATTGCCTCGGAACTAGCTATCGGACTAAGTGATATTTACGAAACTACGCTCTACTATTGTTTTGAAAAAAAGGGTGTTTTGATGGATGTAGCAGATGACGATTCCGTTGTAAAACATATCGACGTATCAAAATATCAACAGCTCCTAAATAACGGAATTATCGCAGATGGCATGCTTCCCAAATTGGAAAATTGCTTCCACGCCTTAAACCAAAACGTGAGTAAAGTATGTATCGGACATCCTTCCATGCTACACTCAGAAAATGAACTTTTTACTACTATTACCTTATAAAATGGCGCAGGAAAAATTGACAGAAAAAGCTATAGATTTATTGAAACAATTAATTTCAATACAGTCCTTTTCATCCGAAGAAGACAAAACCGCTGATGCTATTCAAGATTGGTTCAAGGCGTTTGATATTCCTTTTGAACGTATTCATAACAACGTTTTTTCAAAGAACAAATTTTGGAATGATAATAAACCGACTTTGCTCTTAAACTCCCATCATGATACCGTAAAACCTAATAAAGCCTATACCAAAGACCCTTTTCATCCGCATATTGAAGATGGAAAATTATACGGATTAGGTAGTAATGACGCAGGCGGATGTTTGGTTTCGCTGCTAGCAACGTTCTCCTATTTTTACGATCAAGAAAACCTCAATCATAATGTTTTGATGGTCGCTTCTATGGAGGAAGAAAGTGCAGGTGAAAATAGTTTAAGAGGCCTACTACCCCACCTTCCGGAAATTGATGTGGCGATAGTTGGTGAACCTACTTTGATGGATTTAGCTATTGCCGAAAAAGGATTGATTGTCTTTGACGCCGTGGTGAAAGGAACACCTTCTCATGCGGCACATCCGAACGATAATAATTCCATTTACAATGCGATTGAAGTATTGGAATGGTTCAAGAATTACAAATTTGAAAAGTCCTCAGAAGCCCTTGGTGATGTAAAAATGACCGTCACTCAAATCAATGCAGGCAGTCAACACAATGTGGTTCCAGCACAAGTGGAATTGGTCATTGATGTCCGTGTAAATGATGCCTACTCCAATCAAGAACTAGCAGATTTGTTGAAATCAGAAGCCCCATGTGAATTGCAAGAACGCGGATTGAAATTGAACTCCTCCAAAATAGATAAAAATCACGCTTTGGTACAATCAGGAATCGCTTTAGGAAGAAAAACCTACGGCTCGCCTACCCTCTCCGACCAAGCGGCATTGACCTGTCAATCGCTAAAATTAGGTCCAGGAGATAGCACACGCTCCCACTCAGCGGATGAGTTTATTCACGTTCACGAAATTAAGGAGGGAATTGATTTGTATATTAAAATATTGGAAGGATTTTTAAAATAACTACTACTGTCACATCGAGCGGAGTCGAGATGAATTTTGCCCGTAAACTCGTTCTCGACTCCGCTCGAACTGACAGAATTGAGATAAAATAAACAGATTCCGGCCTTCGCCGGAATGAGATTAAAAAGAACATTATGCGACTCTGGGACAAAGGCTTTAGTACCGATAAAAAAATAGACCATTTCACCGTGGGCAATGACCGCGAATTGGATTTACATCTAGCAAAATACGACGTGATTGCTTCAAAAGCACATGCCAAAATGTTAGGGAAAATCGGTTTGCTTTCTTCGGATGAAACTTCGGATTTAGTCGATACCCTTAATGAAATCGGAAAGTCGGTTGATAGTGGTGATTTCACTATTGAAGATTCCTTCGAGGATATGCACTCCAAAATTGAATTTTTGTTAACGGAAAAACTTGGAGATACGGGGAAGAAAATCCACACGGCGCGTTCTCGAAACGACCAAGTTCTGGTTGCGATGCATTTGTACTTGAAGGATGAACTTTCAGAAATCAAATCACAAACAAAAGCTCTTTTTGATTTGCTCATGGATTTGGCGGAAGAGCATAAAGCAGTTTTACTTCCGGGGTATACACATTTGCAAATTGCCATGCCTTCTTCATTCGGATTATGGTTTTCGGCCTATGCAGAAAGCTTAATTGATGATTTGTTTTTTATTAATGCCGCTTACAAGGTTACAGACCAAAACCCCTTAGGAAGTGCAGCAGGTTACGGAAGTTCTTTTCCCATCGATAGGAGTTTTACTACCAAAGAAATGGGATTTGAAACAATGAAATACAATGTTGTTGCCGCTCAAATGGGACGAGGCAAAGTTGAAAAAGCCACCGCATTCGGAATGGCAAACATTGCCGCTACCCTTTCAAAAATGGCTATGGACATCTGTTTGTACATGAGTCAGAATTTTGATTTTATTTCCTTCCCTGATGAATTAACCACAGGTTCCAGTATTATGCCACATAAGAAGAATCCTGATGTTTTTGAATTGGTCCGGGGAAAATGTAACAAGCTTCAAGCGGTCCCTAATCAGTTGACTTTGGTTATTAATAACCTTCCTAGTGGTTACCATCGTGATTTGCAGTTGGTGAAAGAAATTATTGTTCCAGCAATTCAAGATATGAAAGCTTGTTTGGAGATTCTCACCTTTAGTTTGAAAGAAATCCGTGTCAACCAAAACATTTTAGAAGACCCCAAATACGATTATCTCTTTAGTGTAGATACTTTGAATGAACTCGTACAAAATGGAATGCCTTTTCGTGATGCCTACAAAAAAATGGGGCAAGAAATCAATGAAGGTAATTTTACTCCCAAAAGAGATATTTCACATTCGCATGAGGGAAGTTTGGGTAATTTATGTTTGGATGAGATTCGAGCTAAGATGCAAGAACTGGATTAAAATCCTATCTTCGATAACTGTTCATTTTATTCCTTTCTGTAAATGAAGTATTTAGAAAATAGAATTAAGGTTTTTATCCTTGCTTTTTTACTCCCATTCCCAATTTTAATTGGTCAAGACACCTATCAAAGGAATTCTTCGGCTGACGTTCAAAACTATATTTTCAACCTCGGCCTAAATGATGAAAACAACTCAATTCAAGGTGAGGCACAAATAACAGTTGATTTTAAAAATGAAGTCAATCAATTTACCCTTGACCTCATCGCAAAATCGGAAAAATTCGGCATGAGTATTACCGAAGTTTTAGAAGATTCAATTAAAGTGGATTTTTCATTTGAAGAAAACAAACTCAGAATTACCCCGTCAACAGTAGCTTCAAAACAAAGAGTATACAACGTAAAATACGAAGGTATTCCAGAAAGAGGTTTGGTTATTGATACCACAAAATTTGGGCAACGATCTTTCTTCGGAGATAACTGGCCAAATTTAGCACGCCATTGGTTACCATCTGTTGACCACCCATCGGACAAGGCAAGTATTGAATTCCGTATTACTGCACCAGACCATTATGACGTTGTTGCTACAGGCGAAAAAATAGAAGAGAGCAATCTGGGTAATGGTTTTAAGCTGACCACATACAAAGAGCCAGCACCAGTTGCGATGAAGGTTGTCACCATTGGAGTAACCCGCTTTGCAAGTAAAGTGATGGATGAGGTTGAAGGAATTCCTATTTCCGCATGGGTATATCCTGAAAATCGTTGGGAAGGATTTTCAGATTATAGTGTCGCCATCAATGTCATGAAGTACTTCATTGATAATATCGGTCCGTATTCCTATACCAAGCTTGCCAACATGCAAGCGAAAACGCAATGGGGTGGACTTGAAAATGCTGGTACCATTTCATATTTTGAAAATTCCGTAACCGGTAAAAATGAAGTAGAAGGATTAATTGCCCATGAAATAGCGCATCAATGGTTCGGTAATTCGGCTTCCGAAAATGACTGGAATCATGTTTGGCTCAGTGAAGGCTTTGCTACTTATTTTGCCATTCTATATCAGGAAAGCGTTTATGGCGATGAAAAACGCAAAGAAGAACTTGCCCTTGACAGAAAACAAATTATCGATTACTTCAAGAAAAAACCATCTCCCATTGTGGACCCAAGCATTACCGACCCAATGAAAGTTTTAAGCACAAATACCTATCAAAAAGGGGGTTGGGTGTTGAATATGCTCCGTCATAAATTGGGTGATGAGACTTTTTGGAAAGGTATCCGCAAATACTATTCTACTTTTCAAAATTCCAATGCGATGACTCTGGATTTTCAAAAAGTCATGGAAAAGGTATCGGGACAAAATCTTGAATCCTTTTTTCAACAATGGATTTTCACCAAAGGCTATCCGGAAATCAAATGGGATTGGGAATACAAGAAAGGTAAAGTCACTTTAAGTATCAATCAAATTCAAGACCATCATATCTTCACTTTTCCATTGGAAATTGAAATGATTAAAGATGGTAAATCCACTATTTCCAAAGTACAGGTGAAGGAGAAAGGATCTACTTTCGAATTAGAAGTCGACTCCAAATTGGACACTATAAACCTTGACCCAAATCTTTGGCTTTTGTTTGAAGAAAAATAACAATATCTAGTAACAAAGTAGTTATTGCTGTCACTAAGTTGCCTACTGAACCATTCCCAAATTAATCACCTCTTGTTCAGTAAGATATCGCCAATGCCCTCTTGGAAGGTCTTTTTTGGTAAGTGCACTGTAAACAACTCTATCGAGTTTCGTTACCTCGTAATCAAGTTCTTCGAATATACGTTTTACAATGTTATTTCTTGAGCTATAAATCTCAATTCCCACTTGATTCTTAGGGGTATTATCAATAAAGCTAATATCTTGAACTCGCACTACATGGTCTTCAACTGACAAACCTTCTTTGATACGTTTTAAATCAGCACTGCGCAGTTCCTTGGTCAAGGTAACATGATAAATTTTTCGCAGTCCGTTTTTTGGTCTTGCCAATCTTTTAGAGAGTTCTCCGTCGTTTGTAAATAGTATGAGGCCAGTAGTGCTTTTATCCAACTTGTCAACCGCAGTTAATTCAGATTTGGATGCGCCAGCAACCAGACTAGCTGCTGTACGTCTTCCTCTCTCGTCTCTTCCTTTAGTTACAAAGTCTTTGGGCTTGTTCAACAGAACGTACTCTTTTTTAATGGGGTTCAGTCTGCGGCCGTCAAATCGAACATCATCTGTCAACTTCACCTTATAACCCATTTCAGAAATAGGTTTTCCATTAACGGTCACATTACCTGCAGCGATATAAATATCAGCCTCACGGCGTGAGCATACACCGGAGTTTGCCAAATACCGATTCAATCGAATCTCACTAGGATTTGAGGGTTGTTTCTTTTCTGTTCTTTTTACTGAAGATTTTCCCTTTCCAATATTTCTATTTCGAAAAGCTCCCACCTTTTTTTCAGGTTTCTTTTTATCTCCTTTATTGGAATCTGACCTACCCATTCTTCTATTTTTTTGCAAAGGTAGTCTTAATCCTCAAACTCCACCGTAGATTGCCGCTCTCTATTTACGGTCAATTTAGTAATGTCTGGTCTTGAATAATGTCCTACTGGGTCAAAATTTTGACGTTCTTCGTAAACGCGATTGAAATCTAAATCTTGATATATTAACCCTTCCTTAAGCAATATAGGTTCGATTATCCATTCCCCATCTGGGCCAGCAATACATGAACCCCCGTTGGCTAAAGTATCAGGTGCTTTGGCCAAAATAGCATCCAAGTGAGGCGTATCTTTTGGGAAGTCCGTTTTCTTCATTAATGAGGAAACAGAAATCACATAGCTGCGTGATTCACGTGCTATAAAACGCGTAATGTCTTTCGTATTATGTTCACTACCAGGCCAAACAGCAATGTGTAGATTCTCTCCTTGTCCGTAAAGTGCTGTTCGCGTTAAAGGCATCCAATTTTCCCAGCAGTTGAGTCCGCCAACAGTAAATTGCTTTAGCGGGTGCACTTGCAATCCGTTACCATCACCGGGAGCCCAAGTCAAGCGCTCGTCATAAGTGGGTTGTAATTTCCTGTGTACGGACTTTATTTCTCCTTCTTGATTAATATAAACCAATGAGGCATAAATGCTGTGTCCTCCCCTGTTCTTGGCACGTTCCATAATTCCCAAGTAAATAGCCAGACTATTCTCCTTTGCAAGGGTGCAAACGGAATTTAATTCCCCAGCTTCAATTTGAATTGAATTTCGAACATAATGCGCATGCAATTCCTTATTTACTTTTTTATCCCACTCGGCGCCATCGGTTAATGCTAGCCAAAATGGATATCCTGGCAATAATGCTTCCCCGAAAACTACAAGCTCTGCTTTCTCTTTTGCAGCTTCCTGTATGGTTGCCTCAATTTTCTTAAGAGTCTCAGCTTTGTTGAGCCAAACCGGAGCTATCTGTGCAAGAGCCACTTTTAATATATTTTCCATCTATAAAATTCGATTAAGAACTAAGTCAATATCAATCAACAAAATACTAAAGACACCGGCAATGATGATAAATTTTAAAATATTGTGCAACCAAACGTAATGTTTTTTCGTCCTGGACTGCAACAACAACAAAAGAAACAAAATCAAAAGCGCAATACATGCCGTAAAATAGTAGTTCATCAAACCTACATCAAACTTTGTAATCAATAAAAGGGAAGGGATAAGGGTAAGTAAAATCAAACCCGCAATCATAAACTTTGAAACCTTTGGGCCATATAGGATAGGAATGGTTCTATAATTTTGTGCCAAATCACCTTTCATATTCTCCAAATCTTTTATCATTTCCCGAACTAAAATCAACAGGAATAAAAAGATAGCATGCACAAAGATTACCGTCTCAAAATTCTTGTAGTATACGAAAACGGCAAAGAACGGGGCAATCGCTAGTGTTGCGGAAACAAAATTTCCTATAAAGGGAACTTTTTTAAGTTTATGGGAATAAAACCAAATTCCGAAAATATAGGCTGAGAAAAAGAAGACAGCTCTAAAAGAGACATAACTCGCCGCAAAAACAGCTAGAAAGTTTAATATGAAATAGGTTGTCAGCTTAAACCGCTGACTTACTAATCTATCCAACATACTTTTCTTGGGCTTATTGATTAAATCCTTTTCAGCATCATAAAAATTGTTGATGATATATCCGCTAGCAATTACAAGAGCCGAAGCAATTACGATAAAAAACAGATTGACATCAAAAACAACTTTACGAAGTGGTAAGTCTGGAGAAAGAATATAAATTGAAGCTAAGTATTGCGCTAAGGCAATCATCAGAATATTATAACCTCTAACAACCGAAAACAGGCTCAATAACTTCAGCAGTAAGAGCTTGTTCTTTCTAGTAAGCATTTTGAAAGTTTTAGAAGTTATAAACCACTTCTAATTTATAATCCTTGAGCGCCGATTGCGCTTTGTCGATATCTTCGGTAAAACCTAAAATATAACCACCTCCGCCTGAACCACAAAGTTTGAGGTAATAGTCATTGGTGTCGATACCTTGTTTCCATAAATCGTGGAATTTAGCTGGAATCATCGGCTTGAAGTTATCTAAAACCACATGTGAGAGTTGCTTTAGATTTCCGAAAAGGGACTTGACATTTCCGTTTACAAAATCTTCAACACAGGCATCTGTATGTTTGATGAATTGATTCTTCAACATGGTTCGAAAACCTTCTTGCTTCATCTTTTCCATAAACAATTGTACCATCGGAGCAGTTTCTCCTGTGGAACCACTGTCTAATAAAAATACAGCACCTTTACCTTCAGTATTTTGACTAGGAATACTCGTGGATTCTATGTTGTCTTGCGAATTGATAAGAATCGGCAAGCTTAAATAACTGTTCAATGGGTCTAGTCCGGAAGACCTCCCGTGGAAGAAAGATTCCATCTTACCAAAAATCTGCTTTAGCTTTAAAAGCTTTTCACGGGTAAGGTTTTCAAGAACTGTAATCTTATCGTTTGCATATTGGTCGTAAACCGCTGCAACAAGAGCACCACTACTTCCAACGCCATATCCTTGTGGAATAGAGCTATCGAAGTACATTCCTGATTCAACATCCTTTTTCAAAGCTTCAAAATTGAACGTAACCAACTCAGGTTCTTCATTCGAAACCTCTTCTAAGTAAGTCACAAAATTCTTCAGGTGACCATTAGAATCTAAGGCTTCTTTAGATGGATTTTCATCCGTCTTCAAAGCACCTTTAAAAAAATTATAAGGTATAGATAAACCTTTGGAATCTTTGATAATTCCGTACTCTCCGAAGAGTAATATTTTGGAATAAAATAAGGGACCTTTCATATAATCTTCAATATGGTATAACTATGTAACGCTAATAAGACGCTTTACTGATTAAAAGTTACATCTTTTTGGCGCCAAAACCAATTCGATCACAAATGTACTGTCCATTTTCGCAATATGCAACCAACTCATTCTTAATAAATTGAAATACCTCATCCTTCTCAGATTCAGGATAAAGCACATGCACATTGGCACCAGCATCTAAAGTAAAACAAACATTTGTTTTTGAAGACTCGCGAAACGCCCATATTTTATTGATAATTTCAAGGGTATTCGGTTTCATCAAAACATAATAAGGCAAACTGGTCATCATCATCGCATGAAGTGTTAGCGCCTCACTTTCAACAATTTCAATAAAAGATTTTAAATTTCCTTCGGAAAAAACAGTCTTTAATTTCGTCAGATTTTCATGCGCTTGGTCGAACCGGTTTTTGGCAAAAGGATGATTGTGCATTAAATCATGACCAACGGTACTGCTCACCTGCTTTTGCCCCTTATCAACCAACAAAATAGTATCATGGTAATTTTTAAAAATAGGATGTACTTCATAGGGATACTTGATTCCGTATAAATCAGAACTTCCATCGGTGTCTGCATGATTTCCCCATTGAATCAAATCACCTTCAATACTTCTGCAAGCACTACCCGAACCCAAGCGAGCTAAAAAAGATGCCTTTTTATTGAAAAAATCTTGATTCATTTCAGGATTCAGTTCTTTTTCGATAGCTATCAAACAAAGCGCTAAAGCCGACATTCCACTAGCTGAGGAAGCGATACCGCTACTATGGGGAAAAGAGTTTGAGGTTTCAATCGTGAAATGAAAATCTTTTATGAAAGGGAGGTAATTTTCAATACGTTTGAAAAAGGTATTGATTTTAGGCTTGAAGTCTTCTTTTGGTTGCCCTTCAAACAACAAATCGAATGAGAAATTAGAAGCCTTCGTAGCTAATTTTTTATAGGAAATTGATGTTGTGGTCGCACAAGCATTCAAAGTAAAACTTATGGAAGGGTTTGCCGGAATTTGATTTTCTTTCTTCCCCCAATACTTTACGAGTGCAATGTTACTGGGAGATTTATAAGTCACTTTACCATCTGTAATTTCATTGGAATAATCGGAAGGAACAAAGTTTTTTTCGGTCATTGAAAACGGAATTTGTGCAAAGATAGTTGTTGCCTGCTAAATTTAGTTTTCCTCGGCTAATTCCAACAATTTCACCATCGTCCTATGATTTCTAGTTGTCGCGGACACCTTTAGTTTTCGCTCGATAATATTGTTGGTCAATTTCGCCTTTCCTGCGCCATTTAAACAATTGAGATAGACGCAATTCTCTCTAATCGAAAACAATTCGTTAGGGTAGTCATCCTGAACCAGATTAGCAATGGATTCTTGCTCGGGAGCATCCTTCAGCAAAACATAGTAAATTCTTTTCGCGTCTAAATCCTCTTGTTTGGTGTAGGGACTTTTTTGAAGAATTTCTTCCAGTTCCATTTTCGTTTTCACTAAAACCGGAACATCAAAACCAAATGAATCAGAAATACCCTTTTTGATTTTCTCTTCTAAGCTCCGAAGCTTCATTTCGTCTGAGCTAAAAACCACATTTCCACTTTGAATGTAAGTTACCACATCCTTAAGGCCCAATTTTACCAACAGAGCCTTTAAATCAGTCATTTTTATTTTCTTTTGCCCACTGACATTGATTCCTCGCAATAACGCTATGTATTTCATTACTTCGATTTTGTAATTCCTCTCGCAGCTATGTAAGCTCCCGTCCATGCGTTTTGAAAATTGAATCCCCCTGTTATGGCATCCACGTTAATCACTTCGCCTGCAAAAAACAAATTGGGTTGCAATTTGCTTTCAAAAGTCTTAAAATTAATCTCTTTGAGGTTTACGCCCCCTGCCGTTACGAATTCTTCTTTAAATGTACTTTTCCCGTCAACGGAAAATTCGCATTTCGTCAATTGATTGGCCAATGATTGTAATTGTTCTTTATTCGTATCTGCCCATTTCGTATCCTCACAGATACCGGTTGCGCGCACCAGATTAGTCCATAAGCGTCTTGGAATGTCGACCGCTTTCGTACGTAGGACTGTTTTCTTTCCCTCTACTGCCTTGATTTCCTGTAATATACTAATGATCGCATCTGGGTGATAATCAGGAAGCCAATTAATTCTCAACTGAAATTTGTAATTCATTTCATTCAAAATCTTGGCACCCCAAGCAGATAGCTTTAAAATAGCTGGTCCGCTCAACCCCCAATGCGTAATCAAAACCGGTCCATCAGAACTCAACAAAACCTTATCGGATACCTTGGTTTTCAACTGTATGGTAATTTTAGGTTGGTATACCTTTTTGGCTAAAACCTCTACACTGGCATAGGTACTCAAACCAGGAATTCCTTTAATCCGATCATCCTTGATATTGAACGTAAAGAGTGATGGAACTGGGGGTTCTATGGAATGTCCTAAATTCTCAAGCATTTTCCAGATTTTTGGATTGCTTCCCGTTGCTATCAATAGTTTTTTGCCGTAGTAAGTTTTCTTTATGGAAGTAACTTCCCATGAATTTTCACCTTCATTTTCAACAGAAGCTATTCCAACTACACTACTGTGCTTTAGAACTTGAATTCCCAAACGATTGGTCTCATTCAAAAAACAATCAATAATCGTCTGTGAGGAATTTGAAACAGGAAACATTCTACCATCATCCTCTATCTTTAAGGCAATACCGCGCTCTTCAAAAAATGAAACCGTATCACCGCTGCAATAGCTGTGGAAAGGCCCTAAAAGCTCTTTCTCTCCTCTTGGATAGTTTTTAACAAGTTCGTTGGGGTCGAACTCCGCATGTGTAACATTGCATCTGCCGCCACCAGAAACTTTCACCTTTGAAAGGACTTCTTTACCACGTTCGAGAATGGCAATTTTTAGATTTGGACTTGCCTCTCCAATATGAATTGCGGCATAAAAGCCGGCCGCACCTCCACCAACGATGATTACATCATACATCAATTAACACGTTCAGGATAGTTTGTTATGATGCCATCTACTCCCAATTTTTTCATGGCCATAATATCTTCCGGCTCATTAACAGTCCATGTATAAACCTTAAAACCCGCTTCTTTAATCTTCAAATTATTTTCTGCATTTAGCATCCTAAAATTAGGATTAATCGCCTCGGCATTTAGTTCCTTTGCAATTGCAATGGCATCCGCCGGGTCTTTTTCGGTAAGAATTGCAATTGGAATATCGGGATTAATTCTCCGCATTTCGCGAAGCTCATCCCATTTAAAACTGGAGATAACAAAATCTTCAATTTTCCAACCCATCTCTTTGATATAATAATCCGTAATAAAGTCCACCCGATTTGTGGTATTTGAACCTTTCAATTCAATATTCAGTCTAACCTTATGATCAATGGTTTTAAGAACGTCTTGCAACATGGGTATTTTGTGGCCTCCATCCAAAATAACTCCGGTAAGATCAAAATACGTCCAATCTTCAATATTGCCTGATGCGTTTGATAAACGGTCTAGGGTTTCATCATGAAAAACGACGGTTTCTCCACTTTTCACATTGAATACGTCTATTTCTATCATATCCACACCCAAATCCAATGCCTTTTGAACTGATGCCACCGTATTTTCGGTTTCATGCCCCATAGCACCTCTGTGCCCAATTACTAATGGTTTGTTCATAGTTTCACAGCTTAAAAAAAAGAAAAGGGAAAGTACCAATCCAACAAATTTCATCTTAGTCATCATTTACGTTTAATATAACCTTCAAATATACAATTGGTTCTGCAATTTAGAAATTTATACGTGCATATCCTCAGAATCCAAAAATAGCTTTAGCTCACATATAAATTGCACTTAATCAGATAGATAACTATTGTTAAAATTTTAAATTATTATTCATTTTTAATTACATTTATTTCACAACAACCAATTAAAACCAATATTATGTTTACAAAAACAAATCTAATTTCAACAATCGTAACCGCCATTTGGGGCTTTATGGGCGGCTATCTTTTATGGGGGGTTTTGGCTGACAGTTTTCTAAATAGTCACATGGGGACAGCAGCTGGAGTGCCAAAAGAAGTCCCTGAATGGGGATTGCTTGCTCTTGGGTGTTTAATTCAAGCCTTTGCCTTTTCAAGTATTTTCAGACAATGGGGCGAGAGCCATTATACGACCTCCGATGGCGTAAAATACGGAATTCTCACAGGTGTTTTAGTAGGATTAGGAAATGAGCTCATCAATCATGCTACAACTAACGTTCTTGACTTAACGGGCGCTCTTGTCAATGGATTGATTTATATTGTTTTTTATGCTGTAATGGGCTTTTTGGCTGGACTTATTTACAATAAAGTCAAATAAAACATTGAAAACTAATATTAGAAAAAGGCTTCCCAACGGAAGCCTTTTTTACAAAATAAAAGTTAGTGCAGTTGAAAAATAAAAGATTCCAAACCTTTCAATTTAATTTGAATCTTACCAATGCCCTCATTCACTTTTAAAAGGTTTTCACTTCCATATAGAACATCTCTTAAAGAATACTCTCCATCTTTAAGATTCCATTCTTGAATTTGCTCTTTCGGAATTTTTAATTCAAAGGAATACTCCTTGTCGGCATCAAAATTGGAAACTACAACTAGTCTTTCGTTAGCTGACCAACGAACAAATGAAAGTACCCGATGATTATAGTTATCAGTATGTTCTCGATTGTAATAGTGAATATCTTCATATGCGCCCATAAGCGCATCACTGCCAATAGTAAAGTTCATCAGCCGCTTATAAAAATCACGTAGACTTTTTTCTTCCTCAAATAGCTGGCCACCATCAAACTTTCGGTCATTAAGCCATCTTTGATGTGCGGGCACACCAATATAATCAAAAATAGATGTTCGGGTTGGCTTCCCAAATCCGGCATCTTCTTTACCTGCTTCTCCAACTTCTTGTCCGAAGTATAACATCGTTGGTGAAGTACTTATCGTTGCCGAAACTACCATTGCAGGCTTCCCTTTTTCAGCGCTGCCCGCAAAATCAGGACTAGCAATACGCTGCTCATCATGATTCTCCAAAAAGTGCAGCATATTATGCTCAATATCTTGCAAACCTTCCTGTACTTTTGGAATATGGTCCGTCCACCCATGCCCCTGCATGATGTGTTTCAGGCTATCGTAGAGTTCTACTTTGTCATAGAGATAATCCATTTTTCCTTTGTGGAGATACTCGCGATATAAGTTTGGTTGATATACCTCAGCAAGCAGAAAAGCATCAGCATTTTTCATTTTTATATAGGAATTCATGTAGCTCCAAAATTCCACAGGAACCATTTCCGCCATATCATATCGAAAACCATCCACTCCCATTTCTAACCAATATAAGGCAATATCTTTGAACTTTTTCCAAGAACTGGGGACGTTTTTATCCTTCCAAAATTGAAAGTGTTCTTTGTGACTTTTTGAACCATATCCATCGGGAAGCCTATCAAAATCATAAGAACCATCAGGTCGAACGCCATAATTTATTTTCACCGTTTCGTACCAATCATTCATATTGGGCTGCGGTGACCGAGAACCATTGCCTGTCCATTTTGCAGGAATTTCTTCGAATTTTCCATCAGATAAAACATGCGTATCTCCACCTAAAGGAAGATATCCATTTTCCCAATTTGGGACTTTAAACTCCGCCTCAGGTACATAATAAAAATTATTATCGCGCTCGTATTCCACTAAAGTGTTGTCTGTCGCACCAAAAGGTTCAGAGCCCTTCGGTGTGGACTTTCCTTCATAATTTCTTGCTACGTGATTGGGTACAATATCGATAAGCAATTTCAATCCGGCGGCGTGTGTGCGTTGAATCAAATCTTGAAATTCCTCCAGACGTTTTTCGGGGTTTTTCGCCAAATCAGGATTCACATTATAATAATCCTTAACGGCGTAAGGTGAACCAGCGCGACCCTTAAAAATATCAGGGTCATCGTTTGAAATTCCGAATTCGGAATAATCCGTAATCACTCCGTGGTGTGGAACACCTGTATACCAGATATACGTAACCCCTAAATCTTTAATTTCCTTCAGCGCTTCCTTTGAGAAGTCAGAGAATTTCCCAACTCCATTTTCCTCGAGGGTTCCCCAAGGTTTGTTATTGGTATTGGTATTTCCGAAAAGCCTGGGAAAGACTTGATAAACAACTTGTTTCTTTTTAGCGGTTTGACTTTGGGTCATGTTCTCAGTAGCGTTTTTATCCGTTTTGCAGCCCAAAAATACAATTGAAATACATATAAATGTTAGTTTCCAGACAGCTTTCATTGGCAAAATAAATTTATATGGGTATCACCTTGGCAGGTTCTAAAACTACCCGTTCTCCATTCACTCGAATCGACATATCTTCTTTACCTCCTTCAAGTTCAAATTTTGACCCTTCATTGGAAACCGTTACTTTTAAAACGCGCTTTCTAAAATTGATTTTGAAAGAATAAGCCTTCCATTGTTTTGGAATTCGTGGCGTGAAGGACAATTTATCATCGATAACCCGCATTCCCCCAAAACCTTCAACGATACTCATCCAAGTACCTGCCATTGATGTGATATGAAGACCTTCTTCCACTTCTTTATTGTAATCATCTAAATCCAAGCGCGATGTGCGCAGATAGAAAGTATAGGCCTGTTTCATACGGTCTAATTTTGCTGCTTGAATGCTATGCACACAAGGGGACAAAGAAGATTCGTGAACAGTAAAAGGCTCATAGAAATCGAAATGCTTTTGAAGTTCTTCAGTCGTGAAGTGGTCTTCGAAGAGATAAAATCCTTGTAAAACATCGGCTTGTTTGATGTAAGGAGAACGTAAAATTCTATCCCAACTCCATTTTTGATTGATAGGGCGGTGCGATTTTGGTAAATCTTGAACCGTAATCAATTCTTTATCCAAGAATCCATCTTGTTGAAGAAAAACATCCTCCTCCTCAGAAAATGGGAAATACATGTTATCCGCTACTTTTTTCCATTTTGAAGTTTCCGAATCTGTCAGCTTTGAAACTCCTATGATCCGGTCATAATCCTCAGGATAACCATCTTTTACTTTCTGTAACTGCTCAACTGCATAGTTAATACACCACTTTGCCAAGTAGTTCGTATACCAATTGTTGTTTACATTATTTTCATATTCATTAGGGCCCGTGACACCTAAAATCACATACTTATCTTTTTGCCCTGAGAATGTGGCCCTTTGCTGCCAAAAACGAGCAATTCCGATAAGTACTTCCAATCCCATTTCTGGGATATAGGAATAGTCCCCCGTAAAACGGTAATAATTGTAAATAGCAAAAGCTATCGCACCATTTCTATGGATTTCCTCAAAGGTAATTTCCCATTCATTATGACATTCTTCGCCATTCATGGTCACCATCGGATACAAGGCAGCTCCATTAGAAAAGCCTAATTTTTCAGCATTTTCAATTGCTCTTTCCAGATGATTGTATCGATATTCTAGCAGATTTCGAGCAACAATTTGGTCTTTTGTTGCCATGTAAAATGGAATACAATAGGCTTCGGTATCCCAATAGGTACTTCCGCCATATTTTTCTCCGGTAAAACCTTTCGGACCAATATTAAGTCTAGAATCTTTACCAGAATAGGTTTGATTCAATTGAAATATATTAAATCGGATAGCCTGCTGTGCTTTTACATCACCTTCGATTGTGATGTCGCTCATTTTCCAGATTTCAGCCCAAGCCTCTTTTTGTTTTTTCAACAAAGCTTCAAAACCTAAATCTATTGCTTTTTGCAAAGCATTTTTTGCGGCTGCTACTAAATCTTCTTTCTTATGATTGGTATCGACTACATAACCACCAAACTTGTGAAGTGCGACGGTTTCGCCTTTTTTTACATTTTGAGTATACCCATGAGAAACGAAAAGTTCTTTTTGCGTTTCAGTAGGTTTTTGCTCAATTGGCGCCCCGTTAAGATGAAGTTGCGAATTCATAAAAGTACACGTGGCAAAATTCGTCTTCATGGTATGCGCTTGAATAAACGCTTGACTTCCCACGGATGCAACATCCGTAGTATTCCAAAATTTATCATCCCAATTGCTGTCTTCGTTTGTAATTCCGGAATCCAAATACGGTTCAAAAAGAATTTCAACAGCATCCTCAATCGGCGTAATTTCGAACTTAATGGCACCGACTTCATCCAAATCCAAACTCAAAAAACGAGTGACCTTAACCTCTAACTCAATGCTATTATAAGTTACCGCCTGAAAAGAACGTTGATACCAACCTTCTTTCATATTTAGTTCTCGCTTGAAGTTAGAAACCGATTTGCACGTGTTTAAATCTAAGGACTCTCCGTTTACGCTGACTTTGATTCCAATCCAATTTGGAGCGTTCAATACCTTAGCGAAATATTCAGGATAGCCGTTTTTCCACCAACCCACTCTAGTTTTATCAGGATAGTAAACTCCCCCGATATAACTTCCTTGAAAAGTCTCCCCTGAATAGTGCTCCTCAAAATTGGCACGTTGCCCCATAGCTCCGTTACCAATACTAAATAGACTTTCGGACGACTTTACGCGTTCTTCATCAAAGCCTTCTTCTATAATTGACCAATTATCTGCTTTTATGTAATCTTGATTCATGTAAAACTCTATTTATTGTCATTCCCGTGCCTGTGTCGAACTTGTTTCAGTAAAGGCGGAAATCCCTTTTAACTATTTTATAAGTCTATTTAAAAACCCCTCATCCATTTCAGTAAAATCCTCGAAATTATGATTTGCTTCAGAAAGCACTTTATCATCCCCAATTCCAACACTGACCATTTCGGCAGCGTTCGCCGCCTCAATTCCTGCCACTGCGTCCTCAAAAACAACACAATTTTCCGGGAGAACATTCAATTTATCAGCAGCGATTAAAAAGACCTCAGGGTCTGGTTTGGCTTTGGTAACATTGTTTCCATCAACAATAAAATCGAAATAGTGTAGCAATTCGACCTTTTCTAAAATCGGTCTCGCGTTTTTACTCGCCGAACCTAAAGCAATAGGAATATTTCTTTCTTTGAGAAACTCCAAAACCCTAGGGACGTCAGGAAGAATTTCGGAAGAATTCATGTTTTCAATGTACCTTAAATAGTCTTCATTTTTTTCGACCATCCATCTATCAAAATCTTCTTGAGTAGCTTCAACGTTTCCAATATCCAGCAAAATCTCCAGGCAGCGCTTTCTACTAACACCTTTAAAGAGTTCATTTTGCTCTTCGGTGAATTCAAAGCCAAGCTCTTCAGCTAAATTTCGCCAAGCTAGGTAATGGTATTTGGCAGTGTCAACAATAACTCCGTCCAGGTCGAATATAAATCCGGTTTTTGTCATTTCGTAAAATAGTTGTGAATTAATTAATGGTAGATTCTCTTTCGATCAAAGTTGCTTCAATAATCTCAGTGCGGTAGGTTTCATTTTCCTCCTCCTCTTCATTTTCTGCTTCTACCCTTTCTATTAACATTTGTGCAGAAAGTTGCCCCATTTGATCTCCATGTTGCGCAACCGTGGTCAGTGTTGGTCTGGAATATTTAGACAAAATTCCATCTGAAAAACCAACAAATGAGATATCATCAGGAATACTACATCCCATTTTTTGAACAATACCCATGCTATGAATAGCAAACATTTCATTTACGCATAACACCGCATCAACTTTTTGGTTTTCGAAAAACTTTTTAATGGCATCCTCATCAATGTCGTTATAGGTCAATTCTAGCACTAGGTTTTCATTATAATCCAATCCAGCATCGTTTAGCGCTTGCCTATACCCCTCAGCCCTCTTATCACTTACATCTCCATATCCCTTATTAGTAACGAGTGCAATGTGAGAACGCCCGTTTCCTATTAATTTCTTAACCACATCGTAGGCGATTTTGGTGTCATTAATAATAACCTTATCACAATTAACTTCTGGTGTAGTTCGATCAAAACAAACCAAGGGTATACCTTGTTCGGTGATTTGTTTCAAATGATTAAAGTCTCCCTTGTCAAGGGTCTCGGCGGCAAGGGAAAGGATAAACCCATCTATACTACCATTTGCAAGCATTTCCATATTAATTACTTCTTTGTCAAAAGAATCATCTGAAACACAAACAATTACATTATATCCTCTGCTATTTGCATATTTTTCAATTCCTCTAAAAACAGTAGTAAAAAAATGGTGTACAATATCTGGAATAATCACACCTATATTCTTGGTGTGCTTATTTTTAAGGCTGACAGCAATATTATTGGGCTTGTAATTGTAAAGCTTGGCAAAAGCCTGCACCTTTTCTTTGGTGTCTCTACCGATTTCCTCGCTATTCTTTAACGCCTTCGATACCGTAGAGATAGAAACCTCGAGTTCTCTTGCTATATCCTTTAAAGTGATTTTTCGCCTCAAAACTATCTTGTTGTAAGATTTAACTAATCCAAAGTAGGTGATTAAACCAGTTTTATTAACAAAATGTTATTTTTTAACATTTTCAAAACTATGATACCTTAAATACCTGTAATTCAGGACAAAAATAAAAAGCATTATATTTGCGGCAAAATGCAAATTTTGCTTTTATGCTCTATCAAAGCTGCGAAATCATTAATTAACTGCTATTTAAACTGATATTCTCTTATTTTGGAAAAGTTATTAACACGAAACCGTTTTCGTAATTTTTCAAAACTCTCTTAAAATCAAATTAACACTTTTTTTACATATTTTTAACGCTTGTTATTACTTAAAATTAAATTAACTCAACTTTAAATTAACATCTATGAAGATTACGCTACTTAGAAGCTTGTTCATGGTTGGAGCATTTTTATGCTTCGGACTGACACAAGCACAGGAAGTAACCGGAACCGTTTCCGACGCCAACGGCCCATTACCTGGTGCCAGTGTGGTGGTTAAAGGAACTACTACGGGAACCCAAACTGACTTTGATGGTAACTTTACTATCAATGCGGAAAGTGATGCCACCTTGGTATTTAGCTACGTTGGCTTTAAAACCCAGGAAATTGCGGTAAATGGACAATCAACCATTAATGCTACTATGCAAGAAGACGCAGAAGCGTTGGAAGAGGTAGTTGTAATTGGTTACGGTACAACAACCGTTAAAGATGCAACCGGCTCAGTTACTGCGGTTACAGCAAAAGACTTTAATGGCGGTGTAATTGCTTCGCCAGAACAGTTAATACAAGGTAAAACTGCCGGTGTTAACATTCAGCAAACAAGTGGTGAACCTGGTGCCGGTATATCGATTAACGTTAGGGGTTCCAACTCGGTTCGTGCGAATAACAACCCACTCTTTGTTGTTGACGGTGTGCCACTTTCCGGTGAAAATACTTCGCCCGCTGGTAACGCTGGTAACGGTGGGGCGACCGGAACAAGAAACCCATTAAACTTCTTAAATCCATCTGATATTGAAAGTATTAGTGTTTTAAAAGATGCTTCGGCAACTGCTATTTATGGTTCTAGAGGTGCTAATGGTGTTGTTATAATTACAACAAAAAGTGGAAAGTCTGCTCAAGGTGGGGTTTTCGAATGGTCATCTAGTTTGAGTGTTGCAAGTCCTGCAAAAGAATATGATCTTTTAAACAGAGATGAATTTGTCTCTACTGTATTTCAATTCAATCCTAATGCAGATTTAGCTACTACTGACTTTGGAAACAATACAGATTGGCAAGACTTCATAACAAGAACTGCTGCTTCAACCAACAATAACCTTTCGTATTCCAATAACTATGGAAAAGGAAATATTCGTGCAACTTTTGGTTATAGCAAACAATTTGGTGTTATTGAAAAAACCGATTTAGAAAGAATTACAGGTAGGGTTAATGTTAGACATCGTTTTTTAGATGACAAATTGACATTAGGCCTTTCTGCTACGATTTCACGTGTCAATGATGAAACTGCACCCCTAGCAGGTGGTGCTGGTTTTAGAGGTGATATTTTAGGTGCTGCTTATTCAGCAAACCCGACTTGGCCTACTTCGCCTGATTTCGGAGCTCAGGGCGGGCTTATATCTCCTGCTAATTACCTAGCTAATAGCCAAATTCGAACTAATACGAATAGATTACTTCTTAATGGATCTGCGGAGTACAAGATTACTGATGAATTAACTGGTAAAGTGAATTTAGGTTATGATAAATCAGAAGGCGAAAATAATTCTGTAATTTCTTCCGCTGTGAGAAACATTGATGGAGTTCAAGGCACTGGTCTAGGTTTCTACAATACTTTAGAGCGTGAAAACAGCCTTATGGAAATAACTTTGAACTACAACAAGGATTTGGGTAATTCAAAACTAGATTTACTTGTTGGATATTCTTTCCAAGATTTTAAAACTAGTGGTAGAAATGCAACCGCACGTGGTTTCGGAACAACAGGCTTAAATGGAATGGTTAGCGATTTGCAACGTACTGTAAATGACGCACAAGGAACAATTAGCGGTGATTTTCAACAGTTTTACTACGGAACCAATTCAAGTAATTTATTTATCAACAGATTACTACCTACCGTAGTTGCCGGTGAGGAGGTACCAAGACTTTTTAGTCAAAGAGTGCGCGCACTTGCCGTGGACACATTCGACAATACAGATGAATTACAATCTTTCTTCGGAAGAATCAATTACTCCATCGCTAGCAAATATTTATTTACGGCAACGGTAAGAGCGGATGGTTCATCTCGTTTTGGACCTGAAAATCAATATGGTATCTTCCCTTCAGGTGCTTTCGCATGGCAATTGGGTGAAGAAGATTTTATCGGAGACAGCGTTTCTACTTTAAAATTACGTTTGAGTGCAGGTGTTACGGGTAACCAAGATGGCTTAGGTTACGGTAACTTTGTTGCAAGACAACGATTTGGGCAACTGAATGCCGGAAGTATTCAAAATAATGGAGATATCAATCAAAATGGTTTGGCTATCGTTGCAACCGATGTCCCAGATTTGAAATGGGAGCCAACCTTAAATTTAAACGTTGGTCTTGACTTCGGTTTTGGTGATGATAGATTTAGTGGTAGTATTGATGTATACAGAA
Source organism: uncultured Flavobacteriaceae bacterium (assembly GCA_947500435.1). Lineage (GTDB taxonomy): Bacteria > Bacteroidota > Bacteroidia > Flavobacteriales > Flavobacteriaceae > Maribacter_C. The sequence continues at coordinate 499,797 of CANMRV010000003.1, read as the reverse complement.
ATACAACAACCGATGTATTATTAAGAACTCCTCCTGCTGCTCCGGCGGTTGATCCATTCCAATTCGGTAATGTAGATGCAACTATTCTTAACCAAGGTATCGAATTTGCAGTAGGTTATGACTGGATACAGAAATCCGATTTTAACTTTTCAACTTCTTTCAATATTGCTTACAACCAAAATGAAGTTCAAGACTTTGGCGGTTTGATTGATACTGGAGCTGTAAATGGTCAAGGATTATCAGGTGCATTTGCACAACGTTTTGCCGCGGGTCATTCCTTATTCTCCTACTACATGGCTGAATACACTGGTTTAGATTCTGCTGGTCAGCCAACTTTCAAGGATCAAAATGGTGATGGTGTAGGTGATGTTTTCCAAGATAAGATATTTGTTGGCGAAGACGCCTTACCAGATGTTACTGCTGGTTTATCGTTGAATTTAAATGCTAAAAATTGGGATTTCGCGGCATATTTTTCAAGCCAGTTCGGATTCTCAGTATATAATAACACGGCCAACGGTCTTTTTACTGCTGGTTCAATCACCAATGCTAGAAACGTAACTCAAGATGTGCGAACTAGCGGAGAAGCATCTGGTGCTTCTGCTGATGTTTCTACGCGTTATTTAGAAAAAGGTGATTTTGTTCGTTTCCAAAACGCAACCCTTGGCTACAATTGGCCTCTTAGTGGTGATGGTTTGTTCAAGACCTTGCGTTTGTCATTAACCGGACAGAACTTGTTCTTGATTACTGATTATAGCGGTTTAGATCCTGAGATTACGGTAGCAACTGGAGATTTAGGTTCAGGAGTTCCAACAAGAGGTATTGACTGGTCAGGATTTCCAAATCCAAGAACCTTTACTTTCGGTATAAACGCATCATTCTAATTAAAAAAATTGAATATCATGAAAAGAATTAATTTGAAACTTTATTTTACCAGCCTCCTTTTGGTTGTAGGATTAGCTTCCTGTACCAATTTAGAGCTTGAGGAAACCGATTCTATTATTAGTACTGGATTCCAAGGATTGGCCGACCCTTCATCTACTGTAGATGAATTATATAATAGGTTAAATGGTCAGTATGGAGACCAAGGTAACCGTTTTGCCTTGATGGAAGTTACTGCTGACGCAGCTATCGTTCCTACCAGGGGTACTGACTGGGGTGATAACGGACAATGGTCTAGCTTACACCAACACTTATGGACTCCGGAGCACGTTTTTGTAATTAATGTATGGAACGACTGGAATGGAAACCAGTTGCTTGCTTCTCAAATCTTAGATTCAAGAAGTAACCCATCTGCCGAAAACATCGGAGAAGCTAGTTTTATCCGTGCTTTGAGTATGTGGACTATTTTGGATTTCTATGGCCAAGTTCCTTTTAGAGATGTTCTTTTGCCCTCTTCTACTTTACCGGAAGTTCTTACTGGTCAAGCTGCACTAGATTTTATATTAGCTGATGTAGATACGGCAATTTCGAACTTACCTAGCGTTGCGGCAAGTAGTGGAGAGGCTAATGGAAGAGCTAGCAAAGCTGCTGCAAGATATTTAAAAGCAAAAATACTATTAAACAAGCATATCTATCTAGGTGGAAGTGTTGACAGCGGTGATATGTCCGCAGTTATTTCATTGGTTGATGAAATAGCTGGCGAAGGGTATGCACTTCAAGATGGGTATTTTGATCTCTTTAGAGATTCTGCGGATAGTGAAACTATCTGGTCACTAGCATCTGGTGTTGGGAACCGTATCTTTAACGGGTTGCACTATAATTCTACCTCTCAAGGTGGTGGTGGATGGAATGGATTCAGCACATTGGCTGAATACTACGACCTTTTCGAAGGTGATCCAAACAGTAACCGTGTTGAGTTAGATGAAACTCCACTTGACATGCAAGAAGAAAGACGTGGTGGCGTTCCTCCGGGAGGCCTTACGTTTACTGGTAGAGATCAGACAGAAGATGAAGATGGTTTTGAAAGTGGTTCTCAAGTTGGTAATGGTTTCTTAGTTGGACAACAGTATGCGCTTGACGGTACTCCGTTAACAGATAGAGCGGGTGCTCCTTTAACTTTCAAAAGAGATTTCTTAGATGGTGACGGTGCTCCCAACATCATCAATAATGATGAAACTACTGGTATTCGTGTTATGAAATATGCCCCACGATTTGGAGCTTTCCGTGGTCATGAGATATTCTTCAGATATGCAGATGCACATTTGATGAAAGCTGAAGCTATGATGCGTAGTGGTGGAGATCCAACTGCCATGGTAAACGAATTGAGAGTTTTGAGAAAAGCTTCTCCGCTAGGTTCTGTAGGCGAACAAGATTTATTAGACGAAAGAGGACGTGAGTTATATGCCGAAGCTTGGAGAAGACAAGATTTAATTCGTTTTGGTCAGTATACAAGAGACTGGCAGTTCAAAGCGGCTGGATCAATTGGCAACGACAAATACAAGTTGTTCCCGATTCCTGCTTCTCAACTTCTTGCAAATCCTGCTTTAGTTCAAAACCCAGGATACTAAGATTTTTTAAATTTTAAGTGTTTAAAAGCCCTGATGAAATTTCATCAGGGCTTTTTTTATTTCAGCTGTAAACCCAAAATTTCCGCATTTTGTGGTATTAAGTTATTGTTTCAAATTCGGTTTGTGACAAAGTCCGAAAAATGATATCTTTCAGCCCGCAAACGTTATAGTAAATCCTTTTTATGTACACTATTGGATATGATATTGGCAGTTCTTCTATAAAGGCAGCAGTTGTAGATATTTCCACAGGGAAAAGCATCGCTGTTGTTAATGAGCCGAAAACGGAAATGGAAATGCTAGCGGTTCATAATGGTTGGGCAGAACAACATCCTGATGATTGGTGGCTGCATATTTGCAATGCTACGAAAAGACTTCTCAAGGAAAATAATATTAAATCCACTGCTGTTACTGGCATTGGTATATCGTATCAAATGCATGGCTTGGTAGCAGTTGATAAAGCAGGAAGTCCACTACGAAATTCAATAATCTGGTGCGATAGTAGAGCCGTTGAAATCGGCCAAAAAGCGTTTGATGATTTGGGTAACGAAAAGTGCGCGGAACAACTGTTGAATTCCCCAGGAAATTTTACGGCCTCCAAATTAAAGTGGGTAAAAGAAAATGAGCCTGAGCTCTATAGCAAGATTTACAAATTCATGCTTCCTGGTGACTACATCGCCTATAAGTTAGGTGGGGAAATTTGCTCAACAATTTCGGGATTATCCGAAGGAATTTTTTGGGATTTTAAGTCCAATACTATCGCTAATTGGCTATTAGAACATTATGGTATACAAAAAGAACTTGTTCCTGAAATCGTGGATACATTTTCAGTTCAAGGCCAAGTCTCACAAAAAGGTGCATTGCAATCCGGTTTGTCTGAAGGCACCCCCATCTTATATAGAGCAGGCGATCAACCTAACAATGCGCTTTCCCTAAATGTATTTAACACAGGAGAAGTTGCAGCGACTGGTGGAACTTCTGGGGTTGTATACGCCGTAACCGATAGTCTCTCAGTCAAAGAAAGTTCTCGCGTCAACAATTTTGCACATGTCAATTATGGTTTTGATAATCCACGTATCGGTAAACTTTTATGCATCAACGGAGCAGGTATTCAATACCGCTGGTTATTGAACAATCTTAAAGTTTCATCTTATGAGGAAATGAATGAACTAGCGAATTCCATTCCTATTGGTTCTGATGGGGTTACTATACACCCATTCGGGAATGGTGCTGAGCGCATGTTAGATAATAAAACTTTAGGCACCCAGCTATCCAATCTAAATTTAAATAATCATACCAAGGCCCATTTATGTAGAGCAGCTTTGGAGGGTATTGCCTTTTCTTTTGTTTATGGGATGGAAATCATGAAATCAGATAAACTCGAAGCCAACGTAATACGCGCTGGTAATGACAACCTCTTCCGTTCGGAAATTTTTTCGAATACTATAGCCACACTAATCGGCCAAGAAATCGAAATATATAATACTACCGGAGCAATAGGAGCTGCTAGAGCATGTCAGTTGTACAAAGGTGATTTTGACACTTTTGGCAAGCAGATTATGGACAATGATTATGTTATGGGCTTTAAGCCCTTAGCGAACAAGGAAGCATATTCAAACGCATATCAAAAATGGAAAAACAAACTAGAACAATTATTAAAAAGTAACTAATATGGCGACAATAGGTAACAAAGAATATTTTAAGGGAATTGGGCAAATAAAATTCGAAGGCAAGGAATCTGATAACCCCTTAGCATTTAAATATTATAATCCAGAGCAGGTTGTCGCAGGCAAAACAATGGCTGAGCACTTCAAATTCGCCATAGCGTACTGGCATACCTTCTGCGGACAAGGCGCAGATCCATTCGGACCTGGCACCCAAAATTTTCCATGGGATCAACCCACCGATGCTGTTGAAGCAGCTAAAGCAAAGGCAGATGCCGCCTTCGAATTCATAACCAAAATGGGCTTTGATTACTTCTGTTTCCATGATTTTGATTTGATTCAAGAGGCGGCCACATTTGCTGAATCCGAAAAACGACTGGCCACTATTGTCGACTACATAAAGGAAAAAAAGGCCGAATCCGGAGTAAAATTATTGTGGGGTACAGCGAATTGCTTTTCAAATCCTCGTTATATGAATGGTGCAGCTACCAATCCTGATTTCAATGTTTTGGCTCGCGCAGGTGGACAAATAAAATTGGCTTTGGATGCTACTATAGCGTTAGACGGTGAAAATTACGTTTTTTGGGGAGGTCGTGAAGGCTATATGTCCCTTTTAAATACTGACATGAAGCGTGAACTCGATCATATGGGCAAATTCTTAGGAATGGCAAGAGACTATGCAAGAGCTCAAGGTTTTAGAGGAAATTTCTTTATAGAGCCTAAACCCATGGAACCAATGAAGCATCAGTATGACTTTGACTGTGCTACGGTTGTTGGGTTTTTACATCAATATGGATTGCAAGATGATTTCAAACTCAATATTGAGGTGAACCATGCTACTTTAGCAAGTCATACGATGCAGCATGAATTGGAAATAGCCGCTGCGCATGGCATGCTAGGAAGCGTAGATGCCAACCGTGGCGACTATCAAAACGGATGGGATACAGATCAGTTTCCAAATAATATCGGTGAAGTTACCGAAGCAATGCTTGTATTCTTAAAAGCTGGCGGATTACAAGGTGGCGGCATTAATTTTGATGCTAAAATCCGAAGGAATTCGACTGATATGGATGATGTTTTCCATGCACATATCGGTGGAGCAGATACTTTTGCTCGAGCCTTATTGGTTGCTGATAAAATCATTTCTTCTTCACCCTACGATTCACTTCGAGAAAAGCGCTATAGCTCATTTGATTCTGGAAAAGGAAAGGATTTCGAAGATGGAAAATTGGATTTTAAAGCTTTGTATGAAATTGCTAAAGATAATGGTGAACTTGAGCTGCAAAGTGGAAAGCAAGAACTGTTTGAAAATATTGTGAATCAATATATATAGAAACGAATTAAGCACGGCTCTATCAACAAAAAATCCGGCCCTAAAAGGGCCGGATTTTTTACTTAAACTATTTCGGTATACCTATCTAAAAATAATATACGTGCTTATTACCACCAAGGTTATTGCAATACCTACTGGTTTCACATATTTCCATGTACTTATATCAACCTCATTAGTGTATTTCTGTACATAATCTGTTTCCCTCGGTTTTAAATTCCCAATGATTAGCATCAAAGCAATAGTAAGCACAAAGGTAATCGCTTGCATATGGAGCATATGTGGTAACCATTCGACCCCCATGCCCCTAGAAAGTATGATGTACGTAACATAGACAACGAATGCAAATATTATCCCTGCTTTTGCGGCAATAGCCGGGACACGTTTGGTCAAAAACCCTATAACAATTACAGATAAAATCGGTATGCTATAAGCCCCATTGACTTGCTGCAAGTACCCAAATAGTCCGCTTGAAGCGTAATAAAGAAATGGAGCCAATACCATTGAAAAAATGGCCAGACCAATACCAAACTGTTTTCCTTTAGCTACAATTTGCTTCTCAGGAGCCTCTTTATTAATATACTGCTTATAAATATCAATACCGAAAAGTGTAACGCAACTGTTCAAAGCGCTATTAAAAGAACTCAAAATAGCTCCAAAAAGAACCGCAGCAAAAAAACCAACAAATGCAGGTGGAAGCACTTCAGCCACTAATTTCGGATATGCTTGGTCCGCCCTTTCCAATTGTCCATCAAACATGTGAAAAGCGATAATACCCGGCAAAACAACGATTATAGGGCCAAGAATTTTAAAAAATGCCGCTAGCATTAGTCCCTTTTGACCTTCCACTAAATTTTTAGCTCCAAGTGCTCGTTGTATAATTTGTTGATTCGTTCCCCAATAAAATAACTGTACTAGAACCATCCCTGTAAAAATGGTAGCAAAAGGTATACTTGAAGACTCAGACCCAATGGCATTGAATTTTTCCGGATGCTCTGTAGTCAGTTTCGAAATTCCGCCCAAAATACTATTATCATCACTAATTGCCAGAAGACCAAAAACGGGAATTAAAAGACCTCCCAACAATAATCCAATAGCATTGATACTATCTGATACCGCAACTGCTTTAAGTCCCCCAAAAATTGCATAGACACCTCCAATTATCCCAATGCTCCAAACACAAACCCAGATAGATGCCCATTCTGAAATACCCAGTTTACCTGGCAAATCGAACATTCCGCTGATTGCCAAAGAACCTGAATACAACACAATAGGCAAAAGCACAATGGCGTAACCACTTAAAAACAAACCTGAAGTCAATGCTTTGGTTGTTGTATCAAACCTTCTTTCTAGATAAGTAGGAATAGTACTTATACCGCCCTTTAAATATCTCGGTAATAGAAATATAGCACATATAACCATGGCGATTGCCGCCAAGGTCTCCCAAGCCATTACCAAAATACCGTCACGATAAGCATCACCATTAAGTCCAACAATCTGCTCGGTAGATAGATTTGTCAACAGAAGAGAACCAGCTATGACGCCCGCCGTAAGACTTCGTCCTCCTAAAAAGTATCCATCGGAAGACTTTTCGTTAGTTTTTCTGGTAGATAAATAAGCAATAATGGCAACCAAAGTGGTAAAGCCTAAAAATGAAACTATTCCTAACATTCGAATGAATTTGGTTTGATTATTTTTCTAAATATATTGGATTTTAATAGAATATCACTCTTAGAGAAAGTATTTGTAACAAAAGAGAAAACAACTCTATCGTTTTAGTACAAAACCAGATGTCATTTTTGATAAATATTAACTATTGCCAACTTTACTGTTCATCAAAGATTGCATATCTTGCGCTGCCACATTTAGAGTATGGTTAAGTCCGTAAAATAGGGCATTAAAGAATGCTCTAAAAGCCTAAAATCTGATTGAAAAAACGATTTTTTTAGCGCATATCAATTCAGATTATTTTGGAAAAAAGAATTGCATGTTTAATTGTATGACAACAACAAAAATTAGCAAAGTAGTTTATCTATTGCTTTTTATTTCCACAATACTTTCTTGCACTTCGAACGAGGAAGAAGTAGATAACGGTGAGAGTAAAAGTCCTAAACTATTTTCTCTCCTCCCTTCTGAAAAAACCGGAATTGATTTTATCAACTCAGTTGAAAACCAAAAGGATTTCAACATTTTCAAATATCGGAATTTTTACAATGGCGGCGGAGTTGCCATTGGCGATATCAACAATGACGGCCTAGCAGATATCTACCTAACGGGTAATATGGTACCCAACAAACTATACCTCAACAAAGGCAATCTAACCTTTGAGGATATTTCGGCAAAAGCGGGAATAGAAGGCAACAAGCCATGGTCAACAGGTGTTAATATGGTCGATATCAACGCCGATGGGCTGCTTGATATTTATGTCAGCAATGCGGGTAACATGAAGGGCAATAATCATGATAATGACCTTTACATCAATAATGGTGACCTGACATTTTCAGAAAATGCAGCAGAATACAATCTCGCCAAAACAGGATTTTCAACGCATGCTACATTCTTTGACTACGATAAAGATGGAGACCTCGATGCGTACATTTTGAACAACAGTAACATTCCGGTAAGCAGCTTGGGCTATGCTGAACAACGTCATGTCCGCGCACAAGATTGGGAAGGTGTTCCAGATATTTTCAAAGGTGTCGGTGATATGCTACTCAGAAATGATGATGGAAAATTTGTGGATGTTAGCGAAGATGCAGGAATTTATGGTAGCCTTATCGGTTTTGGTCTAGGTGTAATGGTTACGGATATCAACAAAGATTTATATCCTGATCTTTATGTTTCTAATGATTTTTACGAACGGGATTATCTATACATCAACAATCAAGATGGAACTTTTACAGAGGAAATCAAAGAATGGACACAGCATTTATCACTCTCCGCCATGGGAATTGATATTGCTGATATAAACAACGATGGTAATTCAGAGATTTTTATAACTGATATGTTACCTGAAGCCGATGAACGGGTAAAGGCAGTAATGGAATTTGAAGGATATAATGTCTTCAAACTAAAACAGAGCAAAGATTTTTATCAGCAATACATTCAAAACACGTTACAACTTAATAATGGAAATGGCACTTTTTCCGAAGTTGCCTATTTCAGCGGTGTAGATGCCACGGATTGGAGTTGGGCAGGTCTCCTTGTCGATATGGACAATGATGGACTGCGCGATATTTATATTACCAATGGTATCAATCACGATTTGACAGACTTAGATTTTGTGGACTTTTTTGCCAACGAAATCATTCAAAAAATGGCTTTGACGGGTAGAAAGGAATCTATTGATTCCATCATCAATAAAATGCCGATTCGACCACAACCTAATTATGCGTATAAGAACAATGGGGATATTACCTTTTCAAATGCCAATGCAGATTGGGGCTTTGAAATTCCTAGTATGTCAAATGGAGCAGCATACGGTGATTTGGACAATGATGGTGATTTGGAACTTGTTGTGAACAATGTAAATATGGAATCTTTCATATATGAAAACCGCACGAATGAGTTTACCGACAACAACTATATCAAAATTAGCCTTGAAGGTGCTGACAAAAATAGATTTGCTATCGGAGCCACGGTACTGTTATACTATGATGATAAGACCGTAATACAAGAACAAATTCCGTCACGAGGGTTTCAATCTTCTATGGATTATACAATGACAATAGGTCTTGGTAAAAAAAATACAATTGACTCACTTCGTGTAATTTGGCCAGATAACCGTTCGCAAAAAATGGTTGATGTCAAAGCCAATCAGAAATTGAGCTTGAAATATGATTCCTCTGATAAACCTCACAATCCTTGGAAAATCGAAAATAAAAAGACTTTACTTCAGGAGGTAGAGAACAATAACCTCATATCTCATAAAGAAAATAGTTATAATGATTTTGATTATGAAGGTCTTATTTATAAAACCCTTTCTCAGGAAGGCCCTTCAACTGCTGTCGCTGATGTTGACGGAGACGGAAACGAAGATGTTTTTATTGGAGGAGCCAAGGGATACTCCGCAAACTTATACAAACACAGCGGCAATGGGAAACTAAAATTGGTTTCTCAAAATGTCTTTGCTGAACATGCAAACTATGAAGATACCGCTGCTGCATTCTTTGATGTGGATGGTGATTCTGATATGGACCTTATGGTTGGCTCCGGAGGAAATCAAGTCGGCGAAGAGCAGAACTATAGAGTAAGAATCTATTTAAACGATGGGAAGGGTACTTTTAGCAAATCAAAAGAGCAATTGCCTTCAACTTTTAAGAACATCTCTACAATCGCCCCTTATGATTTTGACAACGATGGTGATATCGATGTATTTGTTGGCTCAAGAAGTGTGGTAGGTACATATGGCCTTGACCCTAATCATTTGTTTTTAGCGAATAACGGCGACGGAACATTTGAAGATGCTACAGAACGCTATGCCTACGATTTGAAAAATGCCGGAATGGTGACAAATGCTGCCTGGACGGACATGGATGGTGATTCCAAAAAAGACCTTGTCACAGTTTCAGAATGGGGAACTACTAAAATTTATAAAAATTCTGGTCGCCGATTAATTAAAATCCCAACTTCATTGGACAGTTTACCAGGTTGGTGGAATGTGGTCACGTCGGCAGATTTGGATAATGATGGAGACAACGATCTTATCCTTGGCAATCAAGGAAGCAATTTACACTACAAGGCCTCAACAGAAAATCCAATGAAAATTTGGATAAATGATTATGACAATAATGGTACCCTTGAACAAATTGTTACCCAAAGTCAAAGTGGTAAAGACTATCCCTTGCATCAAAAACAAGAAATGACGGCGCAAATTACAGCGCTAAAAAAGCAAAACATCAAAGCTTCTGTTTACGCCCTGAAAACAGTGGGCGAACTATTTCCCAAACCTATTTTTGAAAAATCGATTATGAAACAATCATCCATTTCGGAGTCGGTTATAGCGGTTAATGAAGGTGGCGGGAAATTTACGATTAAGAAGTTACCAAGCCGAGTGCAATTATCCTGTATATGCGGAATTGCCTGCGTCGATGTCAATGGAGATGGGAATCTAGATTTGATAATGGCAGGTAATAATTTTGAATTCAAGCCTCAGTATTCCCGTTTAGATGCCAATTATGGCAACGTTCTTCTCGGCGATGGTAAAATGGGTTTCGAATGGCAAGATTATAATACCAGTGGTTTCTTTGTTCGTAATGAGGTAAAACACCTCATGCAATTCAAAGATTCAAAAGGGAAGAAATTCCTGATTACGGCCATCAACGATAACAAACCTAAGGTATTCGCATTCGATGACTAAAAATGTATTTTACATTTTGTTTCTAGGGCTTTTCATGAGTTGCGGAAATTCCGAAGGTGAATTATTTTCAAATCCTTCGCCTCTAGAAACCGGAATTGACTTCACCAATACCTTAACCTCAACGGAGGATGCTAACATCCTAGACTACCTCTATTTTTATAATGGCGGTGGCGTTGCCGTTGGTGATATCAATGGGGATGAGTTACCTGATATTTTCTTTTCAGGCAATCAGGTAAAAAACAAACTATATCTCAATAGAGGGAATCTCAAGTTTGAAGACATTTCCGATAAAGCAGGAGTTTCAGGTAATAGTACTTGGAATACCGGAGCCATTATGGGCGATATCAATGGTGACGGACTACTTGATATTTATGTTTGTGCCGTTGTGGGAATAAATGGTTTTAACGGATTCAATGAGCTTTATATCAACAATGGAGACTCCACTTTTACAGAAAGTGCGGCTAAATACGGACTAGATTTTGATTCCTATAGTTCCTCAGCGGCACTTTTAGATTTTGACAACGACGGTGACCTCGACATGTATCTTTTAAATCATGCTGTTCATACCCAAGAATCGTATGGAAACGCTGAAACACGAAAAAAGAGAAACTATCAAACCGGTGATAAATTACTTCGAAACGACGGCGAAAAATTTACAGATATTAGTGAAGAAGCTGGCATTTACGGTGGCGTAAACGGGTATGGCCTGGGCGTTGCAGTTTCCGATTTTAATCAAGATGGATATCCCGATATTTATGTAGGTAATGATTTCCACGAAGATGACTATTACTATTTAAATAATGGTGATGGCACCTTTTCTGAAAATCTAAAAGAGTATTTCGGACATACTTCAAGATTTTCCATGGGGAATGACGTCGCTGATATCAACCATGATGGTTGGCCCGATATCATCTCATTGGACATGTTACCGGAAGATGAAAAAGTCTTAAAATCTTCTGAAGGCGCAGATAATGTCCAGACACAAAGATTACGGACAGAACGATTTGGTTATCACTACCAATATTCTAGAAATATGCTTTTCGTAAACCGACCTCAAGCTGGTTTTACAGAAACGGCTTTGTTAAGTGGAGTTGCGGCCACTGATTGGAGCTGGAGTGCTCTTTTCGCCGATTACGACCAAGATGGACAGCAAGATATCTTTATCTCAAATGGTATTGCCAAGCGCCCGAACGATTTAGATTACATCAATTTTGTTTCCGATGAACAGATTCAGAAAAAAATTAGCAACACGAAGCTGGTTGATGAACAGGCTTTGAACCTAATGCCTTCAGGAGCCACCCATAATTACATTTTTAAGGGTAACAAAAATCTAAAATTCGAGGATAAATCGAAAAGTTGGATTATCAACGATACACTAAAATCTGGGGCTACAGCAATGGCGGATTTCGACTTGGATGGCGACCTTGATTTGGTCATCAACAATAGTAATGAATCTGCTTCCCTATATATCAACAAAACAAATTCAAAAGCCAATTTTCTCAAATTGAAATTCAAGTATACCCAAGGAAATCCATTAGGAATTGGCACAAAGGTATTTTCTTATCATAACGCCCAACTTCAATATAAAGAGCTATATACGGTCCGTGGTTTTCAAGCCTCTTCTGAACCAATAGTTCATTTTGGGTACGGCTCAAGTCAAAAAGTAGATTCGCTAAAAATCGTTTGGCCAGATAATACATTTCAAGTCTTAAGAGATGTATCGACCAATCAAACTTTAACCCTTACCCCAGAAAATACGAAAGCCTTTAATTATACCATACTTCAACCCAAAACTTCAAAATTGTTTGAACAGGTTAACGATAATCTAGGCATAAATTTCACACATCAAGAAGATGGTTATGTAGATTTTAATCGGCAAAAGCTAATTCCTTATCAAATCGGTGATCGAGGTCCTGCTCTTGCCTTTGGAGATTTAAACAACGATGGCGTAACTGATGTTTTCTTCGGAGGATCTAAATACATTCCATCTAGAGCTTATGTTCAAAGTGATTCTTCTTTTGTTGAATACAAAATACCCTCGATTGCAAAAGATTCTATCAAGGAAGATGTTTCCGCAGTAATTTCAGATTTCAATGCGGACGGAAAGAACGATTTACTTATAAGTACTGGAGGCGCCGATTTCTATAACGAAATGAAGCCTTTACTAAATAGTTATTATGTGCAAAAGGATTCGGTTTATGAGTTAAAGTCCTTACCAGATAGTTATGAAAATGCATCGGTTTTAAGGCCTTATGACTTTGACAACGATGGTGATTTGGATGTATTCGTTGGAAATCAATCTATTTCAAATGATTTCGGAAAGCTTCCTACTTCTTATGTTCTCATAAATGAAAACGGAAATTTCTCTATCCTTGAAAATAAAGCACTTCAGAATATAGGTATGGTCACTGATGCCATATGGCATGATTTCGATGGAGATAATTCCAAAGACCTTATTGTAATTGGAGAATGGATGGCACCCATCTTCTTCAAAAATGAAAATGGTCACTTAATTAAACAAAATGTTGGAGCCAATGACCTTAATGGACTCTGGCAGAGTATTGCTCCCTTCGATATTGATGGAGATGGTGATATGGATTATTTGCTAGGAAATTGGGGTACAAATAGTAAGTTTATAGCTTCTGAAAAGTCTCCTATGAAGATGTATTATGGCGATTTTGATAAAAATGGCCAAACAGAGACGATTGTTACCACTGAAAAAGATGGAGAATATTATCCTTTGGAAAATCTTGATGGATTAAGTGGTCAATTAGTTTCGTTAAAAAAGAAATTTACAACCTACGCCGACTTTGCTGGAAAGACGGTAAATGAAATTTTCGAAAAGGAAGCGCTGAAAAATGCTGATGTGCTAGAAGTATCCGAGTTGCGCTCAGGATTTTTACGCAACGAAAATGGAAGATTCAGTTTCGTTTCCTTTGGAAATGAATTGCAGGTCTCTCCAATTCTGACATTTTTATCTTATGATTTTAATAAAGATGGCAGGGAAGAAGCACTCGCTGCAGGAAACTATTTTGGTGTTAAACCTTTTCACGGAAGATTTGATTCTTTTTCAGGAGCCTTGATAAAAGATGAAAATAATGTAATTTTGGGTGATGAAATCGGATTAAATCTTATGCAAAAATCCGTAAGACATTTAAGTATTATTACACTTAAAAAGCAGCCCTATTTGCTTGTAACCATCAATAATAATAAAGCAGAAGTTTATAAACTAACAAAGTAAAAAGAAGAACGATGAAGAAGATAATTTTAATAATCTCTGCCATAATTCTAATATTTTCTTGTACAGAAAAGGCTGAGCCGATTGCTGTTTCCCCAGAAGATTTGCATGCTTCTGTAGATAAGGTGACTGAAATCATGATTCATGATATTTTTTCGCCGCCTGTAGCTAGTAGAATCTTTGCTTATCCGAATGTTGCGGCTTATGAAATTATCGCTTTAAAAAACCCAGAGTATCTTTCTTTGGCGGGGCAATTAACAGATTTTACAACTATCCCTATACCGAAGGCGTCAATGGTCATCAATCACGAAGTAGCGGCTATGGTCGCACATATGGAGCTAAGCAAAAGATTGATTTTTTCCGAAGATAAAATAGAGATGCTACGAGATAGTCTTTACGGAGTTTGGGGAACGAAAAATCCGGTTCTATTTGAAGATTCCAAAGTTTACGGACTTGAAGTAGCCGAGCATATCGGAGAATGGATGAACAAAGACAATTACAATCAAACGCGAACAATGCCGCAATTCAGTGTTGACATAGAAGACCCAACAAGATGGCAACCGACACCTCCTGCATATATGGCTGGGATTGAACCGCATTGGAATAAAATACGTCCCTTTGTAATTGATTCGGCAGCCCAGTTTAAGCCTGTCCCTCCCCCTCCATTCTCTTTAGAAAAAGGCTCAGACTTTTTTAAAGAATTGGAGGAAGTCTATAGAATCAGCAATCAAATTACCGCAAAAGGTGATGAATCAGAAGAAATCAAGATTGCCCAGTTTTGGGATTGCAATCCTTATGTATCCGTGACCAGGGGGCATTTGATGTTTGCTACTAAAAAAATCAGTCCGGGTGCACATTGGATGGGAATTACAAAAATTGCAAGTAGAAAAACCAATAGCGATTTTGACAAAACGGTATACGCCTATACCAAAGCTTCAATAGCTATGGCCGATGCCTTTATCAGTTGCTGGGATGAAAAATATCGCAGTAACTTGATTCGACCCGAAACTTTGATTAATGAGCATATTGATAAAAACTGGAAACCAGTTTTGCAAACCCCTCCTTTTCCTGAGTATTCAAGCGGTCATAGTGTGGTTTCTGGAGCGGCATCAGTTACGCTTACAGATATCTTCGGAGATGATTTTAGTTTTGATGATGACACCGAAGTGGCGTACGGCTTGCCCGTGAGAAGCTTCACTTCTTTTGAACAAGCCGCAGATGAAGCCGCAATCAGCAGAATGTATGGTGGTATTCACTATCGCGCTGCTGTTGAAATAGGGGTAAAACAGGGTCGCGATCTTGGAAAATTTGTTGTTGATAATCTGAAAATGACGAGTAGTCAAAAAGTGGCAATAAACCAATAGGCATGAGAAAGAAGTTGGTCTGGGGTTTGCTGATACTTCTATTGGGAACCTTGGTTTGGTATCTTTTTCTCAAACCAAATGATTACCAAGTTACTTTTAAAACAAAGGCTATACCCGGTACGGTAAATCAAGCTATAAAGTTATGGGCAAATGGATTGGACGAGAGTAAGCTGTTAACTCAAACAGATTTGCAGCACTTTTCGCATCAGCTTCGATTCAACGATTCCGTTCACACTTATGAATGGAATATAAAATCCTTGAACGATTCTACATCACAGGTAAAAGTTCTTGTGATGGATGTTGAAAATAGCCTTTCAAATAAAATAGCCATTCCCTTTTCGGAAACTGATTTTGAAAAACGCACAAAGAATACCGTAAAAGACCTTATGGAAACGCTAAAGGAACATACTGAGAGTTTTAAGGTTACGGTAACTGGTATAGATGAAATACCTTCAAAATATTGCGCTTATATCTCTTTAAAAAGCACTCAAAAAGAAAAGGCACTCAAAATGATGGAAAACTATCCCATTTTGAATAGTGTTCTGGCTAAAAATAAAATCCCACTAGATGGTCCTCCTTTTATCCAAATTGAAGATTGGAATATGCGAACAGATAGTATTGCTTTTAATTTTTGCTATCCTATTATAAAATCAGATACCTTACCCCAAATCAAGGGTGTTCAATTCAAGCAGATAAAGAGTCAAAAGGCCATTAAAAGTATATTTAATGGGAATTATATCATTTCAGACCGTGCTTGGTATGCTATGGTTGATTATGCAAAAAAGAATGATATGGCCATTGAGCAAAAACCTATCGAAGTTTTTTATAGCAACCCTAATATGGGGGGTGATGAATTAAATTGGAAGGCTGAAGTTTTCATGCCCTTGAAAGAATAAAATGAACCGACCCTATTCCTTTTTAGTATTGATTTTCTTGCTGCAAAGCTGCGCTAATCATGGGCAACTTAAGCTCATTGAAAAACTTCCTCAAAAGCTAAAAGAAAATTCGGGTATTGTTTCTTATTCTGATTCAACGGCTTGGTTTATTGAGGACAACGGAAATAGCGATAACATCTACAAAATAGATTTCAAAGGAAATATCATTCAACAATTCGATGTAAAAAACGCCAAAAATGACGATTGGGAAGATTTAACCAAGGATAAGAAAGGCAATCTATATATCGGCGATTTTGGGAATAACGCGAATAATCGAAAAAATCTAGTTATCTATAAGGCTCAAAACCCCGAGATAAAAAAGGGGGAGAAAATTTCGGTGGAGAAAATCAAATTTCGGTATTCAGAACAACAGGATTTTCCACCAAGAAGAGGTGAGCTACTGTATGATGCAGAGGCTTTTTTTCATTCCGAGGGATATCTCTATATTTTTACGAAAAATCGAGCAAATCCTTTTACAGGAGAAACATCTATCTATCGTGTACCAGATAGTAAAGGAACTTACGATGCAAAACTGATGGGCAAAATTTCCCTATGTTCTGATTGGGATACCTGCCGAATTACTTCTGCCGATATATCTCCTGATGAAAAAACAATTGTTCTTCTAAGCTATGGCAAACTTTGGACAATCACCAATTTCTCTATGGATGCACTGCCCAAAGGATATCTAAAAGAAATCGATTTAGGTGTTCGTACTCAATTAGAATCGGTTTGTTTTACCGACAACAAAACTCTTTTGCTTTCTGATGAAGAAAGAGATGGCACTGGGGGAAATTTGTATTCGTATAAACTGGAATAGTATTCAAAGGATTCTCGCCTTCGCTGGAATGACAATAAAGCCCTGATTAAAACCCAAACCCTAATCCGAAAGTCAGACGACCACCATCAGCGCCACTAAAAAATGCAGCGCGTAAGGACATTATATCAGCCGCATTCACAAAGAATCCTCCTCCATAAGAAGTATGCCATATACCTGAATCTTCATCAGGTTGCCAAACTCTTCCGTAATCGAAACCACCATAGATTCCAACCGTCGTGGGTAGAATTCCAGTTCTTCTTTTACCGAGACTTAATCGAAGGTCAGTATTCTGGTAATACGCCTTTTTCCCTGCAAAACGCTGATTTCTGAACCCTCTTAATCCATCTGTACCTCCAATACTTGCGGCCTGGTAGAACTCATAACCGTCACCTAAATTAAAATGTGCCTTCCATTTGGTGGCAAGCACCAAATTTCCACTAGGGATTAGTTTGTAATCGAAAGATAAACTGGGAATAATATACCCGAAACTACCATCTCCATTTGTGACCTCCGTCTTATATCCCACCTGCAAAGAAGTAACCATTCCTAAAGTTGGAAAAGCAGCATTATCAGCATTTTCATAAGTATATTCGCCATCAATGCCGACAAAACTCTTCTGGGTTTCCTCATTATTCCCTTGATAAAATGTATTTATAAATCTATTCTCTGTCTCCTCAACATCAATGGACTCATACGAAATCCCCGTTCGAAATTTGCTTCCTAGTTGTCCGCGCCAAACCAAGGAGGGGGCTATCCTTATCGTACTATATTTAACCCGATTGTAGTCCAATTCTAGTTCCTCTACATCATCTAGATTCTCTGTTTCATTTCCAAATCCGAAGAAATTAATAGCAAAATTCGGACTTGTAAATCGGGTGTCCAATTCAAAATTCGCTTTTCCGAAGGCATTTGCAAATTCTCCTTTGTAACCCAACTCAAATCCACTTGTTGCAAAATAAAATGCCGCATTGATATTATGCTGCTGTGTAAATGGGTTTTGACGGAAACCGTTATAGGTAAATGTTTCAGTAAAACCAATTTTCAGGCCATCATCTGGGTTGAGTCCAATTAAGGGCAAAAGCTGATTCTGGGAAGCCCTCATCTTAAGGGGTTGATAGGTATTTACGGCGTAGTTATCCGTCAGTTTCACCCTTGCTTTCGAAACGTCTTCAAAGCGGTTCTTTTTAGATTGATAATCGTAAATAACAGTACCGCCTCCTTCTCCAACATCATATCTATCATTATTCTGTCCCCCTATAAGGCGTACTTTGATTTTACTCTTTTGATTGCCTTTAACCTCAAAACGGTCTTCGTCATCCAATCCATATACCCAAATTTCTTTGGTGAAATTCTTGTCGAATTTCTTGTTGAAAAATCGTTTTTTCTTTTCTCCATCGATTATTCGATAGGCGCTTACCTCAACTTCATTCTTGTTCAAATGCTCTATTTCAAACCAATCGTCTTTATCAGTTCCGGTGACTACAGCAAACTTATTTAAAATGCGATAGTACTCAGCTGCTGTTTCTTCTATAGTCGCTAGTCGTTTCAACAAAACCCTTTTTATTTCATCAACGGTTTCATCACGCACTTCTTCTGGGAAAGAAAGGAAAGCTTTGTCAATCACTTCTGAAGTCAAATTTTCCTTAATATATTTTGCCTCATTCAACCATGTATCTCTCTTAGTTTCATTCAGCATCGCCAAATCAAGCACATAGGTTTTTGGAGAAGAATTGAACCCCCTTACACTCCTAATTTCTTCTTTAAATCCTTCCATTAGTCGCAATGAAGGAATCAATCGAGTTGCCAACCCCATGAACAAACCATCACCCATAATGGAATAAGCTTGGTCACGGTCACGAGGCACAGGACGATATGTTTTTTTCTTTTTGCCTTCCTTCTTGAATTCGGCCCACCGCCATTGATCTACATGACGATCCCAATCCCCAAGCACCATATCGAAAAGTCGGGCCCGGGCGTACATTTCGGCATCTACATCATATTTTTCATCATCCCGAAGGTTCTCAAGCATTTCATCGGTACTAATGAGTTTGTCAGAAAATCCATAGCTAGCCTGATCTCCATGTCCATCACCAGCATGTTCTTCTATCATATAAAGTTCATCTCCAAAACTATCGTTGAATTCCTCTAAGGCATCCTGTTTAGGTATATAGTATAACACGGGGTTGGTATGATAAATTCCTATGGCATCCGAAAGTGGTCCAATGGTAAAAGGGGCATAGGGGTGTGACCCTGTATAAAAGTCTTGTAGGAATTCTTGCAAAAAAGTATCCTGTAAATCATCCATGACATATTGCTGCTGAAAAACCATGGATTGTAAATACAACTCAGAAACCTTGCGCAAAGCACGCATTACATATTCCTTACCATTTTCATGGCGCAATCGCAATGATTTCGATTGATGCCCCCCACCCTTTCGAACCGGTTTCAATCCCCCGAAAAGTGTATCTAGATTTACTGTTGGCGCGGTCACCTTTGTACCATAATATTTACGATATCGCTCACCCCAAATGGTTTTAAAGAAACCTGTTTTATCAATTTCTTCAGCTGTGTAGATTGACGCGGTAGCCTCAGAAGGATAGGTCTCAGCATAGTTTTTATCGTGAGCCTGCCTATCAGGGGGTAGTACTTGTGTGGTAAACAAGGACTCTTCTTTGTCGGTATCGCTTACTCCAAAATAACGAACTTGAGAAGAACCGTCCTCATATATTTCCAAAGCGGCATAACCCATTTGGCCCGTAGCAAATTGACTGCCATTCATAACTCGCGCGACTCCTTTTTTTGCCCCTGCCCCACTTACAATTTGAGGCGTGTTGTTCTCTTTTATGTATTGTAATGTGTGCTCATGACCTGACGAAAAAATCACCTTTTCAGAATACTGTGCTAAGGTTACCATCCGATTTTTAAATTCATTGTAGCGCTTATTTTGAATATCTGCAGGGGAAGCTCCCGAAGTTTTTCTAAGCACATTGATTAATGTTCCAATCACTGGTAAAGGAAAATTGCTCTGCCCTTGAAACAATTGTTGTCTCATAGAAAACTGACCTCCATGTGGCCCATAGGAGAACATGGGATGATGTAAAGCAATCAAGGTAGTCTTATCTCTATTCTTTTTGATAACACCCTCAACTTCCTCCCAAAACTTGGCCCGACTTTTAATCTCACAATTGTCGTTCATGTTGGGGTGCTTGTCCCAATTGGTGAGATACCATTCCGTATCAATGACGATTATGGCCAGCTTATCATTCACCTTTATTTGGGTAATCGGGCAACCATTTTCGGGCAAAAACGGATTCTTTTGCTTTAATTTCTTCTTGACATACTTTTCCTGACGATCTAATCCCTTAAGACCATCGCTATACCAATCATGGTTTCCGGGAATGAACAATGGTCTACCATCAAAGTTTTCAAGCGTCTCGAGTTGAGCATCTAGATAGCTTTTTGCCCGTTCATATTCCAAAGGAGCAACCTTTTTATCAGGCAATCCGGCAGGATAGATATTATCTCCAAGAAATATAGCCGTACTATTCTCATCAGCCTTGTTCAATTTACTTTTGAACAATTTCAAAGCCAAATTGGGTTTGTTTTCCTTTGATAGTCCTGCATCGCCAATAAGATATACGGTATGGGACACTTCTTTGGCACTAGGTTTTTCGGTATTTGTAAACCCTTGAGCGTACTTTGTCTTTTGCGTAGCACAACTAGTAAGTAAAAGAGCCAATACAACGACTAAGTAATAATTCTTCATATAAAAGTTCTAAAGTCTAGAATTTTGTAATTTGGTGGGGGAGATTTTAACACATACTATATGTCGGATATAATTGAGAAAACTAAAGTTTTTGCCACGGATTTATTGACAAACACCCTAGATCCAAAACACCTATATCACAATCTTAAACATACAGAGCGTGTAGTTAAAAGTACTAAAGAATTGTTGGATGCCCACAATCTTTCCGAAGAAGAAAATGAGATGCTTATACTAACTGCTTGGCTTCATGATACGGGTTATACAAAAGGAACCACGGATCATGAAGAAAGTAGCTGTGTTATTGCCAAGGATTTCCTTAGTGCAGAGGGTTACGAAAATCTAAAAGTTCAAAAAGTCTTAGACTGTATTCGGGCTACAAAAAGATATTACGAGCCCAAAAACCTTCCTGAAATGATTATTCGTGATGCCGATTCTTCACATTTCGGACAAAAAAGTTATTGGGAGACCTCTGACTACCTACGCGAGGAACTCTCTTTACTTGGCATTGCTGATTACAGCACCAAAGAGTGGGCTAATGCGAATATGGAAATGTTCAAAAAAGAGCATCAGTTTTATACGGATTATGCCAAGGAAAAATGGCAAACTGGAAAAGACAAGAACCTCAAAAAGCTAATTAAGGACAAAAAAACGGAAAAGGATATCGCCAAAAAAGAGGCCCTTAAAGCAAAATATAAAAGTGAAAGTCCAGATCGGGGTATTCAAACCTTATTTCGAGTAACACTCAAAAATCATTTGACTTTAAGTGATATTGCTGACACTAAGGCAAATATTTTATTATCTGTAAATGCAATTATCATTTCCGTTGCTTTGTCTAGTCTCATTCCGAAGCTAGATAATCCTTCGAACGCCTATCTTATTTATCCGACCGTAATTTTTATCATTTTTAGCGTAGTATCAATGATTATGGCAGTCATAGCCACTAGACCAAATATTACTAGTGGCAAATTCACAAAACAAGATGTACAAAACAAAAAGGTAAATCTTTTATTTTTTGGGAATTTCCATAAAATGAGCCTTGGAGAATACGAATGGGCTATACAGGAATTGGTGAAGGATAAAGAATATATCTATGGTTCCCTGACCAAAGATCTTTACTTCCTCGGATTGGTATTGAACAGAAAATATAAGATACTACGATGGACCTACACTGTTTTTATGATTGGCATAATAATCTCGGTAATTGCTTTTGGGCTTGCCTTTCATTTTAATGAAACAATTGCACGTTGATGGCAAAAGATAGCCTAGTTAGGCTTTCAATTCTTCCATAAGGTCGTCGTAGGTATACGTTTTTTCAGGTTCTTGGTCCTTTCTATATAAGATATCAGCTCTGATTGCCTTAAGCCCTGCTACACCTTGAAGTCCTTCCAATTCTACAATTTCCACCTTACCGGTGAAATATCCTTTTGATTTTAGGAATTTGATGTAGCGTAAATACTCTAGCTCATCACTTTTTTGGGAATACACAATGACCATCTTTCCGGTTTGGGTAAGACGTTCATTAGTCCCTTTTACAAAGGATTTATCGATACGTTTTTTAATAATCTCGTAGCGCGCATTGTACGTTCCGTCTACATCAAAACGTTTTTCATCCATACGGAAACGGATAGACAAAGACGTATTATAAACTAAAATCAATGAAGCAACATCTAAAGGTACTGGAAGCTCCGGTTTCAGGCTATAGTGTTTGTTTTCCATATCACACATTACCTGCAACTGCCACAAACGAAGGTTGTTCAAGTACAATGGGTCAAAATTTCGATTCCCAGCAATCGAATCACCAATGTACATATTATGCTCTATCCCATCTGTTTTATATCGCTCAAAATAATGCGGAAACATAAGCTGGGCTTCTTCCTGCTTATTGTCAATTAAAGAGGCTAGCTTCTTATTAATGCTCATTACACTGGTATCGTAATTTTTACGATGGTCGTAATAGGAATGTGTATTTTCATCAATCTGAGCTTCGTATCGACCAACCGATTTTTCAAGCTCGGCATCCTCTTTTTTCAAATGCTCAAAAACAGGGTTTACCTCATCCATAATAAAGTTGAAAATCGCCTGCTCACTATTGGTATGCAGTACTTCTTTTACATCTTCAATATGGTTATTCACCCTAAAAATAAGCTCTTCGTAAATCGGTAATTTTGTTTTTTGCCAAGCTTCTGTCAAAACTCGATTAACATCCGATAATTGAATCATTAAATCGCGTTGAATAGCCTTATTTCTAGCCATAGACGAGTCCTTGATGTCAATTTGCCCGTACAGTGGGTTTACTTTCTCAAACACTATCTCCTTAAAGGAAGGTTGCTCTCCTTGTAAACCATCTTTGATGAAATTCTTTGCTTCCTCTTGAAACCTCCAATAAACAGAGTCATGAACTGAAGTACACTCATGCTGGATAATAGCATCGATTAAATTTTCCTCTTCTGTTTTAGACCTGAGTACAGCAGTGACAATAAACGGCATAATATCCTCTAGCTTCGTGGCAACAACACTGTTCAGCTCATTTTTATTTGGTGAGCTTATTTCAAGAACGCCAAGCAAATTTCCGTTGTCGGCTATAGGGGCAAAAATTGCACTCTGATAACCTGCTTCCTTAAGGTTTTTATAGGGGGAAATACCACCTGAAAGTTCATAGTACTTATTGACATCAGTGACCGCAAAGAAATCACTATCCTGCATTAAAGCTTTATAGGATCCTGGACATAGCGCCTCTTCACATGAAACATATTCATCATCACCTAGAATAACACTTTCCATACCAGCGCCATGAACGCACTGAAACTGGTCTTGTTTTGTATCGTAAGCTACGAAACCAACCTTAATGTCTTTCAATCTAAAGAATGACCGGAAAGTTTCTTGCATAAACTCCATGAACGACTCATCCCCGTTCTCCTTTTCATTGGATATTAACCCCGATTTAATTTCTGAGATGGAATGTTCAGCAGTAACATCAAACATGTTGGATATAACGAAGCCTTTGGCAACAAAGCTTCCCGGAGGAATTTTTTCTTTCCAAAGTTCAATATTGTCATAATTCTCTAAAAGCTCATCAATATCTTCTTGCTTTAGGTCTTTGGCCTTATCCGTAGGCTCTAACTCCAGGAAATCTGCATTGTACAAGATTCGGTAATGATGCATGACCCCATTTGCATCAGGAATATCATAGAAATAGGGTCTTGAAAAATCAAGTTTGAATCCGTAATAAAAATTCAACACTACTACGGCCGCCATGATATAATTAAATTCGTCTTCCTGATTTCTGATTTTGGGCTCAAAATTAGGGCCTGCATCAACCAATATTTTTTGAAATCTTTTTGAAGAATTGAAAATAAAATTATCGTAAGGCAATGCAGCCACCTTTATTTCATTGTTCCCTAAAATGTCTGAAAAAGTATCTTCTAAAATGATATTAATGACTTCTCTGTGCTTTTCTAACAAAGACAAATCTGTAAAACCTTCTCGAAGTTCAGGATATGGCGCCTGGGCGTCAAGCACGCGTTTTGCCTTAGTAACCATGAATGGATCTTTACTTTTGGCCAAATCATCATAATATTCCAAAAATTTATTGAAACTTATGACACGCTGAATAGGCATGTTCTCGTAGTTGTTTAAAGACATAGTATCCATTGGTCTACTTTTGCGTCGTAAAATTACAAAACGACACATAAAATTTTGTTAAGGAAACCTTATCAAAAGTGTTAAGGTATGCCACGTTTTTCGGATATTTATAAAAAACTCGTTAATGTCGTCAAGGTTTCGGTTATCAAGAGCATACGAACAGGCAAAGGTTATCCAATTCGATAATACTTCGAAGTTCATTCTGTTTAGTGATTGCCATAGAGGTGACAATAGTTTTGCAGACGATTTTGCGAAAAACAGAAACATCTATTTTCACGCGTTAAAGTACTATTTCAATGGAGGTTTCGACTATTGTGAATTAGGTGATGGTGATGAACTTTGGGAAAACCGTAGTTTTAAATCCATCTTTCAAGCGCACAAAAATGTATTTAAACTTCTAAAACGCTTTCATCTCGAAAGACGCTTACATATGATTTGGGGGAATCATGATATGGTCTACAAAGACCCAAAGTATTTAGAAAAACACTTGTTCCAATATTTTGAACCTGTAGAAGATTGCGAAAAAGACCTTTTTGAAGGCATCAAATATCATGAAGCCATTGTGTTAAAGCATACAGAGACCCAACAAGAACTCTTTCTCGCCCATGGACACCAAGCAGATTGGTGGAATTATACCTTTTGGCGCTGGGGCCGATTCTTAGTCCGAGTGCTTTGGAAACCTTTGCAAGTTTGGGGAATCGCGGATCCCACTAGCCCCGCAAAAAATTATATCGAACTCAAAAAGGTAGAACGACGCATCAAAAAATGGATTCTCGAAAAAAACCTATTGATCACCATTGTAGGTCATACCCATCGTCCCCGTTTTCCAGAGCCAGGAGAGATTCCTTTGTTCAATGATGGCAGTTGCGTGCATCCTAGAAGTATTACAGGTATCGAAATCGTAAAAGGAACTATTGCCCTAATTAAATGGCAAATCGCTACCAAGGATGATGGTACGCTTCAAATTGTTCGTGTAGTTTTGGAAGGACCCCAAAGTTTGGCGGACTACCAAAAAGCAAAACAATAGACAAGTGAATGTTCTAGAACAACTTGTAGAGCAAATCCCAATAAGGCATAATCTTACGTCAAGTATTATGTTAATCGGAATAGTTCAAAGTCTCTTTATAAGCATCGTAATTTTTGCCCGTTCCAAAAAAAATTACGCAATAAAGTATTTGGGTTGGACCTTTTTCTTAAGTTCAATCGTTTTCTTTGATACCTACCTCTGTTACACTGGTCTTATAAAAAATGTTTTATTTCTAAACGATTCTACCGAATTTTTGGTCCTTTTAATTTTTCCGTTCTCCTATTTCTCAATTTACGGTCTTATTAAAAGAGCGCCGATTACACTTAGAGAACATTGGTGGCACTTTGTACTGCCAGCCGTCTATTTTTTAAGTCAAATCCCTTTTTTATTTGCACCGTTATCTGTTAAGTACAACGCATATTTAGGAGCGTATTTCCCCAATTTAGAAACCGTCGAAATTTCGGAATCTTTTAATTACGGTTATCACATTATCAAAGATATTTTTGACTGGCTGATTCTATTTAGTATACTTTTCTACACCCTTATGTCCCTTAAGTTGGTAATAGACGAAAGACGCAAGTATGCCTCTAACAAAATAAAACGTAAATCTGGAAAGTACATTTTCACGAGAAATACAGTAGTTGTTCTCCTGCTTTTATTAATATTCATCTTTACAATTTTTTACTCTTATGATGATGATGGTGGCGACCATTATATTGTTTTTTTTCAGACTCTTATTGCCTTTTCTACTACGTATTTGATAATGGCTGAATCTCGATTTTTTGAAAAATCATGGATTGCAGACAAATACGAAACCCTTGGAAATTCTAAAACCGATTTGGACTTTGAAGAAATTCAAAACTATGTCGATACCGAAGGCTACTTCTTATCGCAGGAGGCCTCATTATACAATTTGGCCTCACTTCTTAAGGTACATCCAAATCAAATATCCAAAATAATCAATCTTGCAAACGACTCTAATTTCAATGATTACATTAATAAGAAAAGAGTTCAGTTAGCCAAAGCCAGATTAGTGGATACCAGTTACACCCATTTAACAATTGAAGCTATTGGAACATCGGTCGGATTTAATTCAAAATCAGCTTTTTACAGTGCTTTCAAAAAACACGCAGGCACATCTCCCTCTGCCTTTATAAAGGAAGCTTCTCCAAAATTGTAATTCAGGACATATAACCTAACCAATAAATTTGTTCTCTAAAGGAAACAACAAACCTTTGGTACAAACAAATGAATCATGGAGGTTAAAATAAGACGCTACGATATAGATTGGTTAAGAGTAATCGTATTCGCACTTCTCATTTTTTATCATGTTGGAATGTTCTTTGTTCCTTGGGGGTGGCATATTAAAAATGATATTACCTATGAATGGCTGCAGTGGCCAATGCGGTTTTTAAATCAATGGCGATTACCCATTCTATTCGTTATTTCAGGAATGGGTACATACTACGCACTTTCCAAAAGAAGCATCGGAAAGAGTAGCTGGGAACGTATCAAGAGACTTGGCATTCCCCTAATTTTTGGAATGCTGATAATAGTACCTCCTCAAGTTTATTTCGAACGTTTAGATAAAGGTCAATTTATCGGTTCTTATTGGGACTTCTTCTCCACTATTGCTTTTGACGGCATTTATCCTGAAGGGAATCTAAGCTGGCATCACCTTTGGTTTTTGCCCTACTTATTAATATTCTCCTTGTTATTGGGGCCTATATTCATTTATCTAAAAAAGAACAAAACCGTTTTGGTTGATTGGATTAAGAAGCAAATCCAAAAACCTTTCGGACTTTACCTTTTTATAATTCCTTTGTATCTATTGGAAGCATTGATGGAACCTTTTTTTGATATTACCCATGCCTTGATCGATGATTGGTTCAATTTCTGTTTTAGTATTGTTTTATTTTTTTACGGATTTTTATTGATTTCTACGGGGGACACGTTCTGGGAAAGTCTGAAAAAAGTAAAAATAAAAGCCTTGATTGTTGGGATATTCGCTTTTTTAGGCCAGGTCTTTATCTGGCTTTTCTTGGAAGATGGTTATGTAGTTCATTTTACCGAGGCTCTATTAAAGGTCACTAATATTTGGTCATGGATCTTGGTGTTATTTGCTTACTCGGCACAGTTTCTAAACAAAAAGAGCACAATGCTGGCCTATTGCAATCGCGCTGTATATCCCTTTTATATTTTACATCAAACCGTTACAATAAGTATTGCATTCTATTTGATGAACCTCGATTGGGGGCTATTCCCAAAGTTTTGTATACTCACTCTAGGAACCTTTTTAATTAGTTGGTTCATTTATCATGTCATTATTCTGCAAGTTCCTTTACTACATCCCCTATTCGGGTTAAAATCAAAAAGTAAAGTATAAGAAGTGAAAAACTCTTATTGTAATTTAAAAGTAATCGGAATGCTATAGGGAACCTTCACTGCCCTACCCCTTTGCATACCTGGAGTCATTTGTGGTAACGAAGCTACTATTCGAGAAGCTTCCTCCTCCAAATTAGCATCCGGACCCCTTGTTCGAATATTCGTAATGTATCCCTTTCCATTAATAACAAATTGTACGTAAACTTTACCTTGAATTTCTAGCTCGAGCGCTGTTGGAGGGTACTTGAATTCCTTTTTAACATGCTGCTGTACCATTTTTTGAAAACAAGCTCTTCGTTCTTCGTTGGTCTCCATTGCTTCGCAACCTGGGAAAACAGGAACATTTTCAATAACAGCAAAGGGCACAGTAATTTCTTCCTCTTCCTCGGCAACTTCTACTTCATTCACTTCCATAATATCTTCTATGACCGTCTCTTGGTCGATTTCGCTACTCTCAATTATCGTTTCTTCAATTTCCGCCTCATCCTCGACGATTTCGATAATCTCTGGTGCTGAAGGTGGAGGTGGAGGTGGTGGTGTTTTTAATGCCTCGGTTATCGGCACATCTTCTTTCAGGTCTTCCTGAATGTTTAAAACCTGAACGATTTCTTGTTCGGCTTCATAGGTCTTAAATTCCATAGCTCTCCATGTTGTGAAGAGTACGAGAGTTAGGCCTATTAAGAAATAAAGACCCGTATTACGATTTAAATCTGCTTGTGGATTCTTCTTGGCTTCCATAACTAGTTGTTTAATTACTTAAAGCTAAATCACTTACAAATCAATTCATATGACTTTTGTCAGGTTTTGGGTTGCGCTTTGCAAAGTCTGTTAAATTGAGATATCTTTAAAAACTAAACACAAAACCATGCTTAAAAAAGTAACCCTCATTGCCCTAGTTTCCCTCCTATTTGTTTCTTGCTGGAAAGATAAAAGTCCCGAAGACCTGATTCGCTTAAAAGAACGTTTCAAATCGACCGTTTCCTCTTTTGAAAAAAAGAAAGAAAACGCCAATAAGAATGTCAATAAGGGACTCGAAACTCTTAACGCATTACAGACTGCCTTAGAAGACACCAAAAACGAAGACAAGGAATTCGCCAAAGTGTATGGCGATTGGGAAAAGGTAAACAAGCGTGTAGAAAACCTCAACAAAGAATATGAAGACTTAAAAAAGCATGCGTCAAACCTATTCACCGCTATGGAAACCCAGACTAATAGCTTGAGTGATGAAAAGAGCAAAAAAACGCTTTTAGGCGCTATTGAAAAAGCCCGTACCAAATACAATGGCACGTTAACCAATACTTCGAAAGCAATAGACAAACTTCGCCTGTTGCATGGCGATGCCGTTGAAGTGGTAAAAGCTCTGGAAGTTGCCGCTGCTCTAAACTCTTTTGACAATATCAACGACCAAATGAAAAGCATTGAAGGGCGTGTTGATGGTATTATGAAAGAATTGAATGTGGCTGTTGTGGAAAGTAAGAAATTGTACGAAAAGAAGATTACGGAGTTGGGGGAGTAGTTTGAAAATATAGACACAATCACATTGGTCGTATAAGTGGGTTAAATATGCACTTATATACTAGTTATGCCTTATTCGAGTATTTGAATGTAGAATCATACTTCGTTAACAGCAAGGGGAATTGAATAAACCTATTCAAAATGCAGAATAAAAGCTGTTAACAACCGGAATGACAGTTAATTTCACAGATTACATCACTAAATAAAGAGAAAAAAATTTAGTTTAAAATAATTTAAAACCAATCTTGAAAATTGAAACAATAAGAATAATGAACAATGAAGCTCAACATTCAAATGATACAGGTCCTGATGAATTGATTTCAAAAACTAAAAACAATTCAGGTAAAGACATGTACGACACAAAAAAAGAACCAAGAAAATCAATGGGAGTCTATTTGAAAAATCAAAATAGACTCATAATGAATTCAATTGCAATCGCAGATAAAAAAGCAGCAATTTTGATTAGAATAAACACTGCAATAATATCTGCTTTAATTGTATTTGAAAGTTACTTTGAAGGAAATGCGTCTTTTAATAATCAAATTATACTAATACTAATTATTGGGCTTTCTATTTCATTGATTTTTGCCATTCTCGCAGCAAAACCTTTCAGCTATATAATGTATAAAGTCTTTAATAAAATCATCAAAAAGAAATATCCGAATTTAGAAGAAAATAACTTCATGATTTTTGAAGTTCCAGAATTTGATAAATACGAATTATCAATGCAAAAGGTTTTAAAGAGTCAAAACCTACAAATTGGTAACCTTACTAGATTTAATTATTTTATGAGCAAAAGCATATCGAGGAATTACTTACAACTAGAAATAGCTTACACTGTTTTTTTAATTACATTCTTATTAGTTACTGTTTTCTATATAAGATCAAACTACTTTTAACGATTTGAATAAACAATAAAAACAAAATATAAAAATTCGGCTCTGTGTTGTATCAGAAAAGTTAGTGTCCATTTACACCCTACGTTTCATACACCAGACCGTTAAAACCAAGTATGAAACATCTCTTGTTCATCTTATTAATACTTCTTTCCAGCTGCAACCCAAAAGCTCCAGAAACCCAAAACTCCGAATCACTGTACGATTACGACATTGAAGAAAAAATCGAAGAATTAGGTATCCAACTAAACCCTCAAAAAACACCTCCAGGACTCAAAATACAAATGGCCACCCAAAGCGGCAATATGATTTACCTTTCTGGTAATGGGCCCATTTCTGCTTCTGGTGAACGCATAGACGGTAAAGTAGGTACTGACTTAACCACAGAACAAGGTTATGAAGCAGCCCGGTTGACGGCTATCAATCATTTATCAGTCCTGAAAGAAGAAATAGGTGATTTGAACAAAGTAGTGCGTATCGTAAAAGTATTTGGTATGGTGAATTGTGATGCTTCGTATACCGAACATCCCAAGGTAATCAATGGCTATTCTGAAGTCATGCTTGAAGTGTTTGGAGAACGCGGAAAACATTCCCGCTCTGCGGTAGGAATGAATTCCCTTCCTTGGAATTTGGCCTGCGAAATCGAAACGATTGTGGAGATTCAGGAATAGATTACCCCCTACTCGCCAAAGTCTTTACGGCCTTTACAAAAGTATCTAGCTCCTCTGTTGTGGTGTACACATTGGGAGTGATTCGGCATCCCAGAACATTTTCACGGTTAATCCCCACGGTGAATATCTTAAACTCATCCAGTAAACTTTTAGCCAAATCATTTGGTTTCATATTGGTAATACCCACATTGGCTATTCCACAACTTCGATGTTCTTCAATAGGGGTATTGATAACCACATTTTTTACATCACGCAATTGATCGCTCCAATATCTTTGAAGAAAACGCATGCGCTTTTCTTTGCGCTCCAGCCCAATCATTTCCAAATAATCAATGGCATCGTTAATGGCCAAATCAGTGTGTACAGGGTGCGTTCCTGTATGATTCAATCGACTGATATCATCTGGTTCGCGATCATGCTCTGCCAACAAGGGCCATATTTTAGAAATTTTATCCTTTTTTACGAATAAGAGTCCGGCACCGAGAGGTGTACTCAACCATTTATGAAGGCTGCTTCCGTAGTAATCACAGTCGAGTTCTTTAATATCTACATTAATGTGACCTACACAATGCGCCCCATCTACCATTACCTCAACCCCATGACTGTGTGCCATATCACAAATCTTGCGTATGGGTAGAATGTGGCCTGTAATATTGACCATATGGCAAACCATAATAAGTTTTGTTTTTGATGTAATTTGACTCTCGTACACCGATACAATTTCCTCATCGGATTCAGGGTGATTGGGAACGGACACCACTTTATTTACAATTCCGTAACGTTTCGCCATTAATTTAAAATGTTCTTGCATAGCTCCGTAATCCTGCACGGCGTAAATTGCCTCATCACCTTCCTTCCAAGGAAAACCTCCTGTAATCAAATCCAGGGATTCCGTGGTATTACGGGTAATAACTAATTCTCCGGTATCACAGTTCACCAACTTTGCCAAACGGTCGGCGACACTTTTTTTATTGTCCCATTGAACAGTTCGCATATAATGAGAAGCTTCATAGTTGACCATTTTCACATGCTCAATAAACTTGTCCAGTGTAGGTTTTGGCGCAAAATTATAGTACCCATTCTCAAGATTGATATAATCCGGTTTTAGGGCATAATCTTCGCGAATACGTTTCCAAAATTCATCCTTGTTATGACTTGGATAAGGTTTAGGTTCGGATTTGATTTGTGCGGTAGCCGTAATAGGTAAAAACGGTGTTACCATCGCAATTTGCCCTGCTCGTTTAAGAAAATCCCTTTTTAGCATGTCCTATAAATTAAGTATGAACAAGATAACATATTTCAAACAGATTCATAAAAAACTAACATCCTCAAAATCTGTTATTTATAATCGTTTGTTAGGATAATTTTGACTAATTTAAAGCACACTAATTTTTTAATTAATAACTAAACCCTCGAAAAAATGAAAAAACTAATCGCAGAATTTATTGGAACCCTATGGCTCGTGCTTGGCGGGTGTGGTAGTGCTGTTCTTGCAGCAGGATTTCCTGAATTAGGAATAGGCTTCGTTGGCGTTTCCCTAGCCTTTGGTCTTACCGTTGTTACTATGGCCTATGCCATTGGTCATATCTCAGGTTGTCATCTTAACCCTGCTGTTTCCATCGGTCTATGGATGGGCGGTCGTTTCGATGCCAAAAATCTAATTCCCTACATCATTGCTCAGGTTATGGGTGGTATTGCGGGTGCAGGAATTTTATACTTAATCGTTACGAATCAAGCTGGTTTTGAAGGTGTTGGTGGTTTTGCTGCCAATGGTTATGGAGAACACTCCCCAGGCGGATTCAATATGACTGCAGCCTTGATTACCGAAATAGTAATGACCTTTATCTTTCTTTTCGTAATTCTGGGAAGCACACACTCCAAAGCACCAAAATATTTAGCTGGTTTGGCCATAGGTCTTTGTTTGACCCTGATTCATCTAATTAGTATTCCTGTAACGAATACTTCGGTGAACCCAGCTAGAAGTACAAGTCAGGCACTTTTTGCTGAAGGTGGCTGGGCAACCGGGCAACTTTGGTTGTTCTGGGTAGCTCCAATAGTAGGTGCTATTTTGGCTGGTTTAGCCTATAAATATCTTTCGCCAGAAACAAACGACTAATCATATTTGGAATTTTGAAAATGCATTCTGACCCATGGTTGGAGTGCATTTTTTATTTGGTATATTTAAACCTTACTTTTCAAAACCTAGTTAATGCCAATCGCCATTGTTATTGCGGGAATACTCATTTTGTTCCTTCTTATTGCCCATTTTAAACTCAATGCTTTTATCTCTTTCATATTAGTCTCACTCTTTGTGGGCGTTGGTAACCAAATGGAAGTCCTCGATGTGGTCAAGTCCATTGAAACGGGATTGGGCAAAACCCTGGGCGGGCTCATTCTTATTCTGGGTCTAGGTGCCATGCTCGGTAAATTAGTTGCCGATAGTGGAGCCGCACAGCGAATTACTACTAAACTCGTCGAGAAATTTGGCAAAAAGAATATTCAATGGGCCGTTGTGCTTACGGGTTTTATAGTGGGAATTCCCATGTTCTATACTGTTGGATTCGTAATCTTGATTCCCTTGGTTTTCACCGTTGCCGCTGCTACGGGATTGCCTCTGATTTATGTGGGATTGCCCATGCTGGCATCTCTTTCAGTAACACATGGATACCTTCCACCGCACCCTGCTCCTACAGGAATTGCAGTGATGTTTAAAGCAGATATCGGTAAAACCTTGCTCTACGGAATTATCATTGCCATACCGGCAATAATCGTTGCGGGACCTTTATTTTCTAGAACCATTAAAAATATCAAAGCCACTCCCCTGAAGGAATTTTTAAATCCAAAAGTGCTAACGGATGATGAAATGCCAAGTACATTCATCAGTATTTTTACAGCTTTATTACCCGTTATTTTAATCGGATTTGCAGCAATTATTGATGCTGCAGCTCCTGATGGAAGTATTGTAAAGGAAGTAGCTTTGGTCATCGGAAACCCCGTTCTTGCCATGTTGATTTCTGTCTTAGTTGCCATTTATACTCTTGGTCTAGCGCGTGGTCGAAAAATGACAGAGGTCATGAACTCCGTTGCGAGCGGGGTTACAGGTATTACTATGGTTTTGCTTATTATTGCTGGCGCCGGTGCCTTAAAAGAAGTTTTGATAGATAGCGGTGTTAGTGATTATATTGGCGATATGCTGAAAGGTTCTGCAATTTCTCCCCTGATTTTGGCTTGGCTAATCGCTACAGTTATTCGTGTTTGTGTAGGTTCCGCAACCGTGGCGGGATTAACCGCCGCAGGTATAGCACTTCCCCTTTTAGGCGATTCAGGTGCGAGTCCTGAATTGATGGTTTTGGCTATTGGATCAGGTAGTCTAATGCTTTCACATGTAAATGATGGCGGTTTTTGGTTATACAAGGAATACTTTAATCTATCCGTAAAAGACACCCTCAAAACATGGACAGTAATGGAAACCACCGTGGGAGTTATGGGATTGCTTGGCGTTTTGGCATTAGATATATTTATATAAATTAAAAAGTTATGAGCACAGCTTCAGAAAGAATTAGGGAATTAGGACTGGTTTTGCCGCCAGCCCCACCACCAGCAGGTTTATATAAACCAGTATTGGTTATAGACAACTTTTTATATGTTTCCGGTCAAGGTCCAATGTTACCTGACGGCTCACTTTATAAGGGTCGGGTCGGAGACAATTTAAGCTTGGAAGAAGGCAAGATAGGTGCGCGTCATGTCGCCTTGACCATGCTATCTACTATTACTACTCATTTTGGAGATGTGGACCGTATCAAACGTTTAGTAAAAACTTTGGGTATGGTAAATTGTCATCCAGATTTCGGAGACCAACCTTTGGTCATTAATGGTTTTAGTGAATTGATGGCAGACGTGTTTGGACCAGATAACGGAGTAGGTGTTCGTAGTGCTGTTGGTATGATGTTACCCGGTGGAATTGCCGTTGAGATTGAAGCCATGTTTGAACTTCATAAATAAAAAAATGTCTGATAATACTTGGTATTCATTAAGAGATACGAGTCAAGTAAGTTCTCCTTCTCTACTGGTTTATCCCGAACGAATTGAAGAAAACATTCGTACGATGGTTTCCATTTCTGGCAGTGTATCAAACTTGCGTCCACATATCAAGACGCATAAAATGGCGGAAATTGTGCAAATGCAACAACGCCATGGTATTCAAAAATTCAAATGTGCTACAATCGCTGAAGCGGAACTGTTAGGTCAATGTGGTGCGCATGATATTCTATTGGCCATGCAGCCTGTGGGAGCCAATATCAGTCGCTTTTTTAGCTTAATGGATGCGTTTCCGAAGTCTCGTTTTTCGACTTTGGTCGATAATGAAACTACCCTTTCCCAAATCGCCCAAAAAGCTTCAGAAGAAAAGAAAATTGCCCCTCTATATTTGGATATTAATTCAGGCATGAATCGAACAGGGTGTATTCCTGATTCACGAGCTGTTTCCTTATATAGTTCCATGGAAAACAATCCAAACATTGCAGCTCGAGGATTTCATGCTTATGACGGACATATCCATATTTCTGACCTTAATGAACGTACGGAAGCTTGCAATGCGGCCTTTCAAAAAGTTTTGGATTTGAAAGATGCTATAAAAAAAGAGGGTATTATCGTTCCAGATATTATTGCGGGTGGTTCGCCATCTTTCCCGATACATGGAAAACGAAAAGGAGTTGACGCTAGTCCTGGCACTACTTTGCTTTGGGATGCCCGTTACGCAGAACTATTTCCTGATATGCCTTTTTTACACGCGGCTGTTTTATTTATCCGGATTATCAGTAAACCCGAAGAGAATATTATTTGTTTTGATTTAGGTCATAAATCCGTTGCTCCAGAGATGGGTTTTCCCAGGGTTCAAATTTTGGGCTTAGAAGATAGTGAGCAAATTGGGCAAAGTGAAGAACATTTAGTGGTACGAACCCAACGAGCTAATGAATTTGCAGTAGGAGATGGGTTTTATGCCATTCCAGTGCATATTTGTCCGACGGTTGCCAAGTATGAAGAAGTATTAACAGTTTCCGACGGAGAAGTAACAGGAACGTGGAAAGTTGCAGCTAGAAATCAAAAAATCACTATTTAGTTATGTTCATATTCGATGCCCATCTCGACCTTTCTATGAATGCCATGGAATGGAATCGTGATCTTACTTGGACTGTCACGGAAATCCGCGAAAGCGAAAAAGGAATGACTGACAAACTGGATCGGGGTAACAATACGGTTTCTTTTGAGGCAATGAGAAAAGGCAACATTGGACTTTGCATGGCGACCCAAATTGCACGTTATGTAAAGAAAGAAAGTTCACTTCCTGGATGGAACTCACCGCAACAAGCTTGGGCGCAAACGCAGGCGCAATTGGCATGGTACAGAACAATGGAAGAAGCCGGTGAACTGGTACAAATCCGAAATGCTAAAGAACTCAATGCACATCTTGAACTTTGGAAAACATCCGAAGGAAAAAAGGCCATTGGTTATATTTTGAGTTTGGAAGGAGCAGATTCCATAGTTTCCATTGATTATTTGGAAAGGAGTTATGAGCAAGGTTTACGAGCTATCGGTCCCGCGCATTACGGCCCTGGCACCTATGCGCATGGCACAAATTCCGTTGGAGGAATTGGAACAAAAGGAAAGGCCCTTCTAAAAGAAATTGGACGTCTAAATCTTATTTTAGATACCACTCATTTATGCGACCAAAGCTTTTGGGAAACCATGGACAACTATAACGGTCCGGTTTGGGCAAGTCATAATAATTGCAGGGCTCTTGTAGATCATAATCGTCAATTTGCCGATGAACAAATTCAAGAATTAATCAATAGAAATGGGGTAATCGGAATGGCCCTAGATGCTTGGATGATGGTGCCTAATTGGGTTCGCGGGGAATCCACTCCCGAAGCAATGAGAGTTACCTTGCAACAAATGGCTGATAACATTGACCATATTTGTCAATTGGCCGGTAATAGTTTACATGTTGGAATAGGAACCGATTTAGATGGTGGTTTTGGCAAAGAACAATCTCCATCGGATTTGGACACCATAGCGGATCTTCAAAAAGTCCCTCAAATCTTGTCGGAAAGAGGATATTCCTCCTCGGATATCGAAAATATCATGCATGGGAATTTCATTCATTTTTTACAAAAAACATTGTAATGAAGAGAAGGGAATTCGCTATTACTTCAACCTTAGGCGTTGCGGGAAGTTTACTTTTCGGTTGTGTCGATTCGAAAACATTTCCTTTTAGAAAGAATCAAGTTGTCGCTTGTTTTGGTGATAGTATCACTTATGGTGGCGGAAATGGTTATGTAGAAATTTTGCAAAAAATTGCCAATGAAATAAGGCCAGATTTGAACCTTAGCTTTTTGAATTACGGCAAAAGCAGTGAAACCATCACGGGCCTGACTGAAATTGGACATCCCGGTCCTAGACCATACCTCTTTGAAAGACTAGACGGACTTTTAGAGAGCAAATCTATTGATGTTGCCATGTTCTGTTACGGAATCAATTGTGGTATCTACGGCAAGCCTTCTCAAAAGCTTTTTGATAGTTATAAGATTGGAGTGCTTTCATTTCTGGAAAAGGCGAAGACAAAAAATATCAAGGTGATACTTTTGACCACACCACCCTTAACTTTAGAAACCGTGCCCATTGAAATTGATATGAACTCCGAATTTACTTGGATGAACCCCTATCCCAACTATGACAAAGAAGTTCTTCAGGAATTCAAAAAGACCATTCTCACCCTCAAGCATGATGCACTGTTAGCTAGTATTGATATTCATACACCGCTTTTGCAAAATCAAACTACTTGCTATGAGAATGACCCTATACACCCAAATTTGACCGGTCATCGGTTAATTGCAAATACGATTATCGAAAAACTAGGGTTTTAACAGCAATTTAAGCCCCTCTGGCAAGGTATTTGTTATTTTTGGATGGATTTAACGACCTTTAACTTGCTATGAAACTGCTTTTTACATCTTTACTCTTTTTAATTCCATTTCTGGGATGGTCTCAAGTTGGTGATCTGCCAGATGCAAAGCCCTTGAAAATAGAGGCTGCCAATAAGCTAGATAAAGATGGGAAAAAAGATAAGGGTACTGCCCTTCGTATTCCTGATGTAATCAAAGAGCAGCCCAAAATCAATTTCAAAGATTCTATGGGGCGTAAGCCTGTAAAAATGATTGATGACCGTAAGTTGGTACAAGCGGGTGCTGGAATGAAAATTGACCCCAAAGTTGGGCCTCGAACGGCCAAAGAAGGTTCAAGAGATCATTTTCCGGATCAAAATTTAGGCGAAATTAAAAGCAATGGAAAATTCGTTGGTGTCGTAGCACGAGATCATGAATTTGTTGATGGCGATCGAGTTAAAATATACCTTAACGAAACGGTAGTCGACCCAAATATGTTATTGACAGGTGCTTTTAAAGGTGTAAATATTGATTTGAACAAAGGTTTTAACAGAATCACATTTGAAGCCTTAAATGAGGGTTCTTCTTCGCCAAATACAGCACAAGTAGATGTCTATGATGACCAAGGGCAATTGATTTATTCCAATAAATGGCTATTATCAGGAGGTTCTAGAGCTTCTTTGGTGATTACTAAGGAGTAACCAGGTTCAATTAACCAAATCAAATCTAAATGTCAGTCTGAGCTTGCCGTAGACCTTTTCCCAGGGACGTAGGTTTCTTTAGCGCTTTTTAAAACATCCTCTTTATAGTAAGGCACATCTTTCCATTGAACATCAGCATACTTTTGAATTTGGTCATCAAAATGAGGTGATTTAGGGTCTCCACTTTGACCGCCAGCCAAAATGGTTTTGGCTTTTACCTTTTCGCCAAATTCTACTGCTGCCACAAAGCTATTGCCTCGTGTTCCATATAATTTCTTAGCACCTTCAGACGTATATCGAGCTCCATAAGCTGCCAAGGCTCCCCAGCGCCCAGAAGCAAAACCAATAGGAATGCTCGGTTTGGAGTCATCGAAAGCTTGGCGAATGTCGCCGTTTAAACGTTGGTATCTGTTTACTTCTCCCCAAGGGGTATTCCATGTTCCAAAATCAGAGATTAATTGATCCACAACGGCTTCAAAAATTCTTAGTTTTTCACCATTAGGAGAATCGCTTCCCCAATATTTCAAGCGTTCCATAGGAATCATCCCTTTAGGATATTTTCCTTCCTGATAATAACGTGTTCCATAAAAGTGCGCTAATGTCATTGCCACCGATTCTTTTGATGTTTTATAGTCCCAACCTTCCAAAACTTTAAGAGCATCGCGATATCTGGAAGTTTTAGGTTCATAACTTGTTCGTGCATTGACCAATCCAGGAATCAAGGCTTCAAAAGCAGGCAAATACGAGTCATGTGCCAATTCAATCAAACCATCTAGGGTGTGACCTTTCTTACCTTTTAATAAACCAATGGCATGGACTCCTCGGAAATTCTCTCTGTCAATAGACATGTAATTAGGATAGTTCTCTTTCTTCGGACTGAATTCCAAAGCAGCAGTATACGGCGTAGAATTGCAATTCTGTAACCATCCATTTTCCGGATTAAGCAAACCAATATTCTCATCAACTTTATGTAAACCTTGCCAATCCGTTTTCGGATTCCATCCTTCTACTGGTTTTGAATAATCAAAAGATTGATCTCTTTTAGGAATAAAATTTCCGTGAAAATAGGCGATGTTTCCTTCGGCATCTGCGTAGACGGTATTGTTCGAAGAATTGGTACGGATATCCATCATTTCACGGAAGCCTTTATAGCCCTCTTGTTTTGTTCTAATAAAAGATTGCTCCAAAGCTTTTATTGGTTCCCACATCATTGCGGAGGCTGTCCATTTTCCATCTTCCATATGAGTAATTGGTCCATGATGGGTACGATAGGCAGGAAATGTTTTCGATTTCAAGGAGTCTCCTTTTTTGTATTTCAAGATAATTTTTGAAGTTTCTACAGTCCGAGCTTCTTCTCCATAGCTATATCTAAGTTCTTCACCCTCTCCGAATCTAAAAATCTCTTCCTTAAACTCGTCCATGACATCAGTATAGGTACTGGTATGCATCCAACCCGTTTTTTCGTTGAAGCCTTGATAGACAAAAAATTGCCCCCAAGTAACCGCTCCGTATGCATTTAACCCTTCTTCACTTACCACATGTACTTCTCCCCGAAAATAAAATGAAGTATGCGGATTAATCAACAGCATCGCATTGCCGGATTCAGTCAACTTGCCAGAAATCGCGATTCCGTTTGAGCCCTTGGGTTCGGCCATTTCTTCCTTCTTCTTATATTCCAAATCCTTCATTACGGGAACTTCCATATTGCCTTCATAAAAAGCTTTGATTTTACCAATGTGAATCCGCTCGATATCCCCTCCTATTGAGCCTTCACTAAAATACATCGGCATCCATGGTTCGAAATGAGTTAGAAGTCTTGGCTTTACTTCAGGATGTGTCTCCAAATAATAGTTGATTCCATCCGCAAATGCCTCACAAAGTTTCTTCAACCATTCAGGACTATTCTCGTAATTGGCTTTGGCTTCCACCTCTGTCATAAAAAGTTTAGCTCGTAAATCGCTATAAATCGCTTCTTCCCCCTCAACCTCCGCCAATCTTCCAGTAGCCCAAATGTAGTTTTGTTCCACTCTATTAAAATCATCCTCACATTGCGCATATAACAATCCGAAAACAGCATCAGCGTCGGTTTTTCCATAAATATGTGGCACTCCGAAACCGTCACGAATGATAGTCACACGCTCTGCCTTCTCAGCAAGCGTCAACTGACTCAGGTCAACTGGGGATTTAGAATCTGTTTTACAAGAAAATAGCGTTAAGCATAGAACAATTAGTATAGCTCTCATATAACTAGAATTTGCACTGATTTTGTGCCAGTTAAATTACTCGACTTGCGTTTGAAATACTAATTTTTACTTAAAAAAAGCCATGCCATCAAAAGCCTTTATAGATTCGATACTTTTTTGAAGTAACTTGCATCTTTAAATATATTTCTACCACCTATGGCTGAAAAAAAAGTCAGTATACTTACCGCATTTAAAACCATCATTTGGCCAAGACGTAATCTAGTTTTTATTGGTTTGCTATTGATTGTGATTAGCAAGGCGGCAAGTTTTGTAGCACCCCTTTCCCTTAAATATTTAATGGATGATATCATTCCAAATAAAGATGTTGATTTTTTAAAACTATTGGTTGGTGCTGTTATTTTAGCTATTACTGTTCAAGCCATCACCTCTTTTTTACTAACCAAAATATTAAGTGTACAAGCGCAATTTTTGATTTCTGAATTGCGCGCGCAGGTACAGAAAAAAGTGCTTTCACTACCCATCAGTTTTTTTGATAATGCAAAATCTGGAGCTTTGGTTTCACGAATCATGACTGATGTCGAAGGTGTTCGAAATCTTATTGGCACCGGACTTGTACAACTAGTAGGTGGCTCAATTACCGCGATTGTTTCTCTCATTCTATTGTTACAGATTAGTTGGTCGATGACGCTTTTCACGTTAATTCCACTCGCTATTTTTGCGGTCATCGCTTTGAAAGCCTTTAAAATTATCCGTCCCATTTTTAGAAATAGAGGAAAGATAAATGCCGAAGTAACAGGAAGGCTTACCGAAACTTTGGGTGGTGTTCGCGTCATCAAAGGGTTTAATGCCGAAGCCCAAGAAAATAAGGTCTTTGAAATAGGAGTCGCCAAATTGTTTGAGAATGTAAAAAAGAGTCTGACCGCAACGGCTTTTATGACAAGCTCTTCAACTTTTTTATTAGGAGTAGCAACAACGGGAGTTATGGGCCTTGGAGGTTACGAAATAATGAACGGAAGTTTAACTATAGGAGAATTCCTAACCTTTACTTTTTTACTAGGATTAATGATTGCTCCTATTGTTCAAATGAGCAATATCGGAAGTCAACTGACAGAAGCCTTGGCCGGTTTAGACCGTACCGAAGAGCTCATGAATATGACTCCCGAATCGGATGAAGAAAATCGAACTATCGTTTTAGAAAATATCAAAGGGGACATTGTTTTTGATGATGTTTCCTTCGCTTATGAAGAGGATAAAGAAGTACTTCACAACATCAGTTTCAGAGCCAATTCTGGGGATGTTATAGCTTTGGTCGGGAGTTCAGGCTCCGGAAAATCGACTATTGCAGGATTAGCGGCTACCTTTTTGAATCCGCAATCTGGCAACATATCGATTGATGGAAAAGATGTATCCAAAGTGAACTTGAATAGTTTTAGAAAAAATCTAGGGGTTGTTCTGCAAGATGAGTTTTTGTTTGAAGGAACCATCCGCCAAAATATTCTTTTTCCTAGACCTAATGCTACTGAAGAAGAGCTAAACAAGGCTGTACAGGCCGCCTATGTCGATGAATTTACGGATCGCTTTGATGATGGACTTGAAACATTGATTGGAGAACGTGGTGTTAAACTATCTGGTGGTCAAAGACAGCGGATTGCTATTGCTAGAGCTGTTTTAGCGAATCCAAAAATTTTGATTCTTGATGAAGCTACTTCTAACTTAGATACTGAAAGCGAGGCTTTGATTCAAAAAAGTTTAGCTACTTTAACTGAAGGTAGAACTACGTTTGTGATTGCACACCGTTTGAGTACTATTCGAAAAGCCAATCAAATTTTAGTAATTGAGAACGGGCGAATCGCTGAGCAGGGGACACATGATGAATTGATTGATAAAGAGGGCAGATACTATAATTTGTTTACATATCAAGCTCGGATTTGACTTAACTTATTTTGCATTTTATTACTACAATTCCTACATTTATTAGCCCCAATCATACTTACTTAAGGTGTTCTACGTTAATGCATATGGTAATTCTTTATCCCAAATTGAGTTAAGCATGGGATAATTTTAACTAATTTCTTTTTTATGATTAATTACCTTTACGAAGTGAAAGCTAAAGATCTAAATAATACAATTAACCTAGGAACGGGTATTTACACCGTTACAGATATCTCTTTTTTACTCAATATACCCAACGAGAAAATTAGAAGATGGCTAAAGGATTACTGGGAACTAAGCTTTAACACTTTGAACAAAAAACATAAATACTCCAAGGGTACTGGTAGAGACAAAGTTGTGAACTTCTACTCATTGATTGAATTCTATACTTTCGCACAATTACGCGATATGGGAATATCAGTTAAAAGAATAATTGAAGCCCACAACGTACTTTCCCAAAATTTCGAAACTCCATATCCTTTTGCCTTCAACACAATACTTTCTGATGGAAATACAATTTTTATAGAGGCTTTTGAAAATTTCTTAGAAGCAAAACCAACCCTTCAATATAGTTTTAAAGAAATTCTTAGTGATTTCGTTTCAAAAATAGAGTTTAATCACGATAATCTAGCTTCAAAGTTTTACCCCGCTGGTAAGGAGAGTAATATAGTTATTAACCCTAATAATCAATTTGGTCAGCCGATAATTGATGGTACAAATATTCTTGCAGAAACACTTTACGACATGTACAAATGTGGAGATAGTGTTGAGATGCTTGGTTCACTTTACGAACTAAGTTTAAAACAAGTAAAGGATGCCATTAATTTCTTCCAACCGGCTGCCTAATGAAAAAGATTTATATAGACGAAAATCTTCCTAAACAACTAGCAATTGGCTTAAACAAAATTGACAATTTCAAAGAGGTATTTGTTTTATCCATAGAACTGGAATTTTATAAAGGCTGCCCTGATGAAGAATGGATTCCCCATTTGGGTGGAGAGAATGCGGCTGTTATTACATCTGACAAACAAATTACTAAGCGCAAAGATCAATTTGAATTAATGAAAAAATCAGGTTTAGGTATTTTTATTATTGATAATAAAGGTAAATAC
Source organism: uncultured Flavobacteriaceae bacterium (assembly GCA_947500435.1). Classification (GTDB taxonomy): domain Bacteria; phylum Bacteroidota; class Bacteroidia; order Flavobacteriales; family Flavobacteriaceae; genus Maribacter_C. The sequence continues at coordinate 455,794 of CANMRV010000003.1, read as the reverse complement.
TGGGACAAAGTCGTTTGGATAATAAAAAGTTGGGAAGAAATAAGGAATAAAGCAATGAAAACTAAAGGTCCATATATATTCAAAATTGGTAAAAACGGGAAACTAAGAAAACTTCCGTTATAAGCCTTTAAATTAAACTTCCTCTGGTGCCAATTGAACCTCTAGCCCGTCCATTTCCTCAGTAATATGGAGTTGGCAGCCTAAACGCGAATTCTCTTCTACGTTAAACGCTTCAGCCAACATTGCATCTTCGTCATCTGATTTTTCAGGGAGTTCATGTTCCGATTTTACATAACATTGACATGAGGCGCACATGGCCATTCCACCACAAATACCAATTGTACCTTCGGGAGCAAGTTCGTATGAGCGAACTACCTCCATTAGGTTCATATTCATGTCGGTTGGTGCGTCTACTTCGTGGGTTACCCCTTCTCTATCAATTATTTTGATTTTAATATCCGTCATTTAGCTTGTTTGCGGGGAACACCCCTAAAGTCCCCTCAAGGGGACAATCCTTATAATTAATTTATTGCCTTAACTACAGCTTTTGGCGCTTCCTTTTTGCTTCCGTCGAAACCAGTAACTCCTCCTACGGTGGTATACTTCATTACATATTTCTTATCAGGGAAAATAGTCTGGTAGGCACTTTGACACATCAAAGTTGCCTCATGAAACCCACAAAGAATGAGCTTTAGTTTTCCTGGGTATGTGTTTACATCTCCGATAGCATAGACACCAGGAATATTGGTTTGGTAGTCTAAAGTATTATCGACTTTGATGGCGTTCTTTTCGATTTCCAATCCCCAATCTCCAATGGGTCCTAGTTTTGGGGACAATCCGAATAAGGGAATAAAATTATCGACCTCTAGAATAATATCACTGTCATCACCCGTTTTCCGAATCACTACAGATTCTAGTTTATCATTTCCATTTAGACCAACTATTTCTGCGGGAGTGATAAGCTTGATTTTTCCAGCATCTTTTAAATGTTGAACTTTCTCTACAGAATCCAAAGCACCTCGAAATTCATTTCTTCTATGTACTAAAGTCACTTCAGATGCAACATCCGCGAGGAAAATACCCCAGTCTAAAGCGGAATCACCTCCTCCGGCGATAACCACTTTTTTATCTCGATATACTTCTGGGTCTTTGATTATATATGCAACGCCTCTATCTTCAAATTGAGAAAGGTTTTCCAACAAAGGTTTTCTAGGTTCAAAACTACCTAAACCTCCCGCAATGGCCACTATGGGAGCATTATGTTTTGTTCCTTTATTTGTTGTTACGACAAAAGAATCGTCTTCTAATTTTTCTATAGTTTCAGCTCTTTCTCCCAAGGTAAAGCCTGGTTGAAAAGGCTTAATTTGTTCCATCAAATTATCAACCAATTCACCCGCTAAAACTTCTGGAAAACCTGGAATATCATAAATGGGTTTCTTGGGATAAATTTCAGAGCATTGACCACCAGCTTGTGGCAAGGCATCAATAAGATGACATTTTAGCTTTAGTAAGCCTGCCTCAAAAACAGCAAAAAGACCCGTAGGGCCTGCACCGATTATCAGTATATCTGTTTTAATCATTTAAAAATCTGGTTTGTAATGTCCGCAAAGCTATTGTACGAATGTGTAAAAAAAGATGAGATTTATCAGGAAATTTATGAAAGGTTAATGACTTCCTCAATTTGTGGAGCATACTTTTTTATTGTCATTTCTACCCCACTTTTTAAGGTCATCTGATTTACAGTGCAACCCACACAAGCACCTTCTAAACGTACTTTTACTGAATTTTCATTATCGATTGATACCAAGGTGATATCTCCTCCATCGCTTTGTAAAAAAGGTCGAATTTCCTCCAGAGCCTTTTCTACATTCATTTTTAGTTCTTCGGATGTCATTGTCGTCATAACTACTATTTTTTAACAGCAGAGCAACCAGCCATTGTTGTTATTTTAATTGCTTCCGTAGGTGGTATATTTTTATTTCTCGCAACCACTTCTTGTACCACATTTTTGGTCAGCTCTTCAAAAGCTGCTTCAATCGGAGTTGCTATTTGTAATGCTGCAGGTCTACCTACATCCCCTGCTTCTCGAATGCTTTGCACCAACGGAATCTCTCCTAAAAAGGGAACTTTTAAATCTTCAGCAAGATGCTTAGCACCTTCTTTTCCGAAGATATAATATTTATTATCAGGAAGTTCCTCAGGTGTAAAATACGCCATATTCTCAACAATACCCAATACAGGCACATTGATGGAATCTTGTTGGAACATTGCCACTCCTTTTTTCGCATCTGCCAGAGCCACTTCTTGAGGCGTACTTACAATTACCGCCCCGGTTACGGGCATCGCTTGCATAATACTCAGATGAATATCTCCCGTACCGGGAGGTAAGTCTAACAACATAAAATCAAGTTCGCCCCAATGTGCATCAAAAATCATTTGATTCAATGCTTTGGAGGCCATAGGTCCCCTCCAGATTACCGCCTGACTTGGCTGTGTAAAAAATCCGATGGAAAGCATTTTTACGCCATAACTTTCCACAGGTTTCATTTTCGATTTCCCATTGACGTTTACTGCCAATGGTTTTTCTTGGGCAACATCGAACATGATGGGCATCGATGGCCCATATATATCTGCATCTAGCAAACCAACTTTAAAGCCCATTTTAGCCAAAGTAACGGCCAAATTAGCAGTTACTGTAGATTTTCCAACGCCCCCCTTTCCGGAGGCAACGGCTATAATATTTTGAATTCCGGGAATCGGCTTCCCTTTAATTTCATTGGTCTTTGGTTTTGCAGCCGCAGCTTCAACCTTCAAATTCACTTTGATTTTTGCTTTCTCGTAAACCTCCCTGTGGATAATCTTAAGGATTTCAACCTCCGTTTTTTTACGTGCCTGCAAACTAGGGTTGGAAATCGTAATATCTACTTCAACCTCATCACCAAAAATCTGTATATTTTTTACAGCTCCCCTCTCGACCATATTTTGGCCTTCGCCGGGAACCGTAATTTGTTCTAAAGCTTTGAGAACTTCCTTTTTATCTATCTTCATTATGTAAAATCATTCTAAACAACAAAGATAGTCCTTAGCGTTGAGAATCTAAAGGGAAGCGATTGAAATCGGAGATAGGTAAATAGAACGTATTTATGGTAGAAATGCTAAACCTGCCTCCCATCCAAAAGGTTAATGACTCTTGAACCATAGGCTGCATTTTGTTCTGAATGAGTTACCTGAATAATGGTGACACCATCTTCTTCATTGAGTTTCCTAAATAACCCCATGATTTCCTCGCTTTGTTGAGAGTTCAGGTTTCCTGTTGGTTCATCCGCCAATATGAGTTTTGGGTTGGCAATTAAAGCACGTGCTACTCCCACTAGCTGCTGTTGACCACCGCTTAGTTGGGCAGGAAATAAGTCTTTCTTGCCAACAATATTAAATCGGTCTAACATGTCCGCCACCATTGCCTTCCGTTCAGAGCCTTTGAATTTTTTGTAAAGCAAAGGCATTTCCAGATTCTCCTTTACGGTCAAATCATCTAATAAATGATAGGATTGAAATACGAATCCGATATACTCCTTGTATAAATTTGCACGATGTTTTTCTTTTAAGGTATGCACAGACTCGTGCAAGAAGTTATATTCCCCTTCGTCAAAATTATCGAGCATTCCTATTACGTTAAGTAAAGTAGATTTTCCGGAACCTGATGGGCCCATCACCGAGATAAATTCACCTTCTTCGACTTCAAGATTGATATCTTTTAGTAAAAAAATACGTTGGCCACCTGAATTGACCCATTTGAAAATATTGTTTAGTTGTAGTAGCATATTTCTTCTTATTTATTCTGTTCGTAAACTTTTTACCGGATTAGCATTGGCCTTAGAAATTGTTCTTACGCTCATTATAATGAAAGCTATGATGAGCATTGCGATTCCACTTAAAACAAATATCCACCAACTCATTTCTGTCCTATATGCAAAATCTTGTAGCCAATAATTTAGTCCATACCAGGCAAAAGGGATGGCAATCAAAAACGCAATTCCTACTAAAAGTAAAAATTCTTTGCATAATAATAAGTTGAGTTGTGATAGCGATGCGCCAAGTACTTTTCGAATTCCTATTTCTTTGGTTCTCCTTTCAGTAGTATATACAACTAACCCCAATAGACCAAGACAACTAATAAGTATGGAGAGCCCTGTAGCCCAATTCAAAAGCACCGAAGTTTTTCTTTCTTGTTCATAAAATCGTTTGACCGTATCATCCATAAAACTTATATCAATATCCGAGTCAGGGTATACATCCGCCCATGCTTTCTCTATCTGCGTAATTGTCGGAGTCCAGTTTTGGGAATTCCCTGCATCTAAGGCAAAATGAATGGTATTGAACCTTGAACGTTCTTTACGATACCAATCGCCTGCAAAGGCCATAGGTTCAATAGCCGTTTTCAAAGACCGCTGATTAAAATCCTCCATAACACCAACAATAGGATAAGATTCGTCACTCATTTTAAGAGTTTTACCTATTGCTTCATGAGGGTTTTGAAAACCAAGGAGCTTTAGGTAAGTCTCATTGATGATAAATTCCCTAATTGTATCGTTCAAATGTTTTCTGCCAGCCAAAATTTCAATATCATAAAGACTTAAGTAGTCTTTATCTCCGTAAAGAAAGTATAGCTCGGTATTGATTTCTTTTTCCTTATCCAAAAAGGTAACGTGCGAAGAATTGCTACTAAATGATGCCGGTGCGAAGCTGCTCAAGCTGACCGCTTTTACGCCAGGAAAGGATTCTATTTCTTCTAACAAGCGAACTCTTTTATCTATGGATTGCTGATGCCATGGCGTTTGCAAACTGGCCAAGGCCTCCGTTCTGATTCCCATATCTTGGGTCATTAGAAAATTCAATTGCTTTGCTACCAATAAAGTCCCTATGATAAACACTTGAGCAATAGCAAATTGAAAGATAGTCAGGTATTTTCTTAATGTTGATTTGTCACTTTTAAACAGGACTTGATTCTTAAGAACTGATACTGGTTTAAAATGGGACAATACAAGCGCCGGATAAAATCCAGATAGAAAAGTTACGATTAAAAGCAGGGCCAAAATCAGGGTTGTAACAATTGGTTCTGAAAAGATTTCAAAGCTTAAACCTAGTGGAACAAAATCTGAAAATATTCTTAGCAACCAGAAGGAAAGCATCAATGAAAAAATGCCAGCAATTAAAGTAAGAACAAATGTCTCGCCCAAGAACTGAAAAATAAGTTGTTTTTTAGAACTTCCCAATGTTTTTCGAATACCAATCTCCTTTGCTCTTTGCGTTGCTTGTGCAGTATTTAGGTTTATAAAATTAATACAGCCTAATAAGAGTAAAAACAGGGCGATACAGGCTAAACTTATTAGAACCGATTTGCTTGCACGACTTGTGCTAAAATCAAACGTATTATAGTTTGGGTTGAAATGCATATCCGCCAGTGGTTGCAAATGAAACCGCCTTTCTTGACCGAAAGCAACTGTTTCAGGATCTTCATGTTCTTTGACAATTTTATCCAATTCGGTTTGTATCACCGAGACGTTTGTTTTATCTGCTAACATCAAGAAGAGTTGAGAAGCAGAACTTGTGCTGCCCCATTGTGGGTTTCGCAACATGTCTGCCTGATCCAAGTTACCAGCCGTTTTAAGAGAAATAAATTCCTCAAAAATAATGTCTGTACGTTGTTTAAAATTTGTAACTATCCCGGTAACTTTTAATGGAACGCTATCATTGTAAATCAAAGTTCTACCTACAATATCTTCGATAGATACATCTGGAAAATATTTCTTAGCCCTATTTTCGGTTAAAACCACTTCATTTGGATTCGCCAATATGTTTTCCATAGTACCTGAAATCCACTGATATTTGAATACCTTAAAATAAGCGCTATCTGCATATACCACATATTTTGGACTCTTGAACAGTTTATCAGTTTCAGTATTTCTAACATTCAAAGGATAAGTCAAAAATAAAGGAGCAACGACATCCAGACCTGGGGTACCTTCTTTCAAAGAATTAGCCAACGGAACCGTTACCCCCGGATTATAAAACTTACCCTCGGGAGTCGTGAACTCTGTTGTTACCCTATAGATCTTATCGCTATCAACATGAAACTTGTCAAAGGTCATATCATAATAGACCATTAAGCCAATGACAAAAGAAGCGCTAAGTCCAATCGCAAGACTGCTGATTTTTATAAGAGAAAAAAACTTCTGTTTCCAAATTGACCGAAAAGCTATTTTTAGATGATTTTTAAACATGGTTCACGTCCTTTTTCCAAATGATTCTTTATTCCGTTCGCAAACTCTTTACAGGATTCACAATCGCGGCTTTAATAGCCTGATAGCTTACAGTTAATAAGGCAATGGCAAGAGCTGCAATTCCAGCAAGGGCGAAAGTCCACCATGAAATAGTTATTCTATATGCAAAATCTTCAAGCCATTTGCTCATGAAATACCATGATACAGGTACTGCCAATACTATAGCTATCAAGACCAATTTTAAGAAATCCTTCGAGAGAAGAGTTGCTATACTTCTCACTGATGCACCAAGTACTTTTCGGATTCCGATTTCCTTAATTCTGCTTTCGGCCATATAACTAGCTAGCCCGAATAGGCCTAAACAGGAAATAAAAATTGTGAGCAGTGTAAATAGGTTTATGAGCTGTGCTGTTCTTTTTTCACTGTTAAACTTCTTGGCATACTTTTGATCTACGAATTCATAATTGAAAGGATACTCCGGATTATATTTTCGAAAAACAGCCTCAGTCTGTGCAAGACTTTCTGAAGTAGCGGCTTTCTTTTTGAATTTAATATGGATTACATTGTGGGCAAACTTTGCTCCCGCAATAACCATTGGATCTATTTTTTGAAACGGAGAATCTAAGATGAAATCTTTAACAACACCAACTATACGCCAATCTACACCATTATCCCTAACTACTTGACCAATAGGTTCTTCAAAATTCATCAGTTTCGCTGCCGATTCATTAATTATTGCTGCTGTTGAATCTGTTGGGTACTTACCTAAATCAAAATCGCGGCCTGCAATTATCTCCATACCTGTAGTTTTCGCAATCGCATCATCGGCATTGAACCTTTGAATTGTAGTTTTATCATCTACATCTTTTCCTTTCCACTCATAACCCCACGAATTACTCCAACCTTCTGTAATAGGAGAGCTGGTTTTTGTTATAGATTCCACAACACCAGAGGCCAACAACTCATTTTTTATAAGTGTATAGTTCTTTCCAACATCACCTTCTACCATAGAATAAATTAAATTATTCTTTGAATAGCCACTTTGCCTATCTTGAACTTTTTGCAATTGTTGCGTTACAATAATACTTGCGGTAATTAAAATGATGGCGACTGAAAACTGTAATACTACCAATACTTTTCTCGGTGTAATCGGAGAATTTATTTTTTTAAAGGTCCCTTTTAAGACGGCTGAAGGTTTGAAACCAGATAAGTACAAAGCAGGGTAACTACCTGCTAAAACTCCCGTAAAAAGAACCACAATCACCCCTGTAATCCAAAATGGTGTATTCGTCATATCTAATGACAGTGGTCGTTGCACCAATTCACCAAAATAAGGTAAAACAAGTAGTAGTAAAACCAATGCTAAAGCTGCAGCTATGAATGAAATCAATATCGACTCCCCTAAAAACTGAGCAATAAGTGCCCCTTTTCTTGCTCCAACAACCTTGCGTATACCCACCTCTTTTGCCCGTTTTTCACTTCTCGCGGTGCTTAAATTCATAAAATTGATACAGGCTAGGAGCAAAATAATCGCAGCGATAATACCGAACATTCGAATCAAAATAATTCTGCCACCGACTTCTTCCCCATTTTCAAATTCCGAATACAACCAATACCTTGACCAAGGATATAAGTAAGTAACCGTTTCTGGAGCATCCTTATCATATCGCTCGCGCAAATTCTTTATTTTTTTTGAAAATGCAGTATAGTCTGTCCCTTCTTTTAGTAAGACATAGGTTGCGATTGAGTTATTACCCCAATGTTGGTTATTCCACCCTCTCTGGTGAGCATAGGCCCAGGGCATTAAAAATTCGAAGTTGAAACCCGTATTGTTTGGCAGGTCTTTTAATATTCCTGTTACCTTAAAAATATCTGCATTATCAACTTTTACTATTTTCCCCATTGCTGCTTTATCACCAAACAATTTTTTAGCAAAAGTTTCTGTAATCACTATGGAATTTACTCCCTCTAAAGCTGATGCAATGCTACCTTCTACAAGTGGAAAACTAAATATATTTAAAAAGTCAGGATCAACAATGGTACCTGTTGATTTCATTCGTTTATCTTCTACTGAAAATAAGAATGTGTCATCATAATTAAACCTAGAAACACTTTCTACTTCTGGGTAGTCCTTTTTTATGGTGGGAGCCATTATTTTAGGCGTTGAATTCCAGGTCCATATTTCACCATCTACAGGGTATTGGTTATAAACTTCGTAAATACGATCTTTTTTATCATGAAATTGATCAATGCCAACGTCAAAGTTTATCCACATAATAATAAGCGCTGTAACCGTCAACCCTATAGAAAGACCTACGATATTTAACACCGAAAAACTCTTATTTCGAAGTAAATTTCTCCAAGCGATTTTTAAATAATTTTTGAACATGGTCCTCGTATTTAATCAGCTTTTATTATTCATCTTTCAAAGCTTTGATAGGGTTCATCGTCGCGGCCTTAAAACTTTTCCAGCCTATCGTTCCCAAAGCGATCAACAGCGTTGCCAACGCAGCCAAAACAAACAACCACCATTGCATTTCTATTCGATATGCAAAACTTTCGAGCCATTTTTTCATTAAGTAATATCCTAGGGGGAAAGCGATAAAAAATGAAATAAAAATTAGTTTTAAAAAATCTTTGGAAAGCATGGTCATAATCTCCGTTACTGATGAGCCCAAAACCTTTCGGATACCAATTTCCTTAAACCGTTGTTCGGCAGTAAAGGTTACCAGTCCGAATAGTCCTAAACAGGCGACCAAAATGGTCAATAGCGCAAAGACGTTCAATACAGTTCCCATCTTTTGTTCGGCAACATAGGTCTGACGATATGAATCATCTAATAAAGTGTAACCAAAGGTTTCATCGCTCCCAAAACCATTCCAAAGGGTATTGGCATCAGCAATCAGACCTGACATATCTGCTGAATTTGCTTTGATGATAAGTCCACCAAAAGGCCTGTAAAACAAAAACAGTGGGTCGATAGATTGGTGAAGCGATTTGAAATGAAAGTCTTTCACAACACCTACTACTTTATGGTCTCCACCGCCATCGGTTACTATTTTGCCTATGGCATCATTACCAAAGCCCAAAACTTTTGCCGCTGTTTGATTGATAATCACGTTTGTGGAATCGGTACCAAACTGCTTTGAAAAATTTCGCCCTGCGACCAATTCCATACCCATAGTCTGAATATAGTTTTCATCGATGTTATACACAGGCATTCGTCTACTAAACTCTCCATCAACATAGACTTGCGACATGTAATTATCAGTACTTCCTGCAGGAATAGAAGCCGAGTTCGTAATCGAAGTAACTTTAGGGTTCTTGAGTAGTTCATTTTTAAGTACATCTCTATCGTTTCCTAATAAATATGCATCTCGGAGCACCAATAATTGCTCTCTTTCATAACCGATATCCTTATTTTGGATATACTGCATTTGCTGGTTCACAACCAATGTCGCCAATATCAATCCCGCAGAAACGACAAACTGAAATACTACCAAACCACTACGAACACCTTTATTATTATTTCCTCCTATGAATTTATTTTTCAATGCTGTAATCGGTTTGAAGGATGACAAAAAGAAAGCAGGATAACCTCCTGCCAGAAGACTGATGAAAAAAGTTAAAAGCAGTAGTGCTAATACAACAAAGGGCTCCCAGAGGAAATCGAGTTGTAGTTCTTTCCCAGATAATTCATTGTAATAGGGCAGCGAAACAATTACCAAAATAGCTGCGAATAACATAGCAATTAAGGTGGCAATAAAAGATTCAGACAGAAATTGATATAGTAATTGGTTTTTATTTGAGCCCAAGACTTTTCGTATACCTACTTCCTTAGCTCTTTTTGCAGCGGTAGCCGTAGAGAGGTTCATAAAATTAATACAAGCAATCAGCAACATAAAAAGGGCAATAGCACTAAAAATATAGACATACTTAATATCGCCACCCTGTTCTAATTGGCTGTAAGGCGAGTTGTCAGAGTATAAATGAATATCGGTTAGTGGAAAAACCCGAAATCCTAGTTTATTTTCTTTGGTAAAATCATCAAAGGAAACGCCCATTGCCTCCTGCATCATAGGACCCATATATTTTTCAGGAAGATGGGCTAGCTTTGATTCTAAATCTTTATAATTGCTACCTTTTTTTAATAATAGGTAGGTAAAGAAATCACCACCGAACCATGATGTGCTTTTAGCCTCATCAAGCCCCTCAATAGAGGCAAAAATATCAAAATGAAAGTGTGAATTTTGAGGCACTTCTTCAATGATTCCTGTTACTCTAAATGGCTGTTCCTGCCCCTCTAAAAAGAATGATTTACCTATAGCATCCCCAACACCAAAAAACTTTTCAGATTCCGCTTTGGTAATCACAGCAGTATTAGGTTCTTGAAGAGCAGACCTTGGATTCCCCTCTATAATCGGAAGCGTGAAAACATTGAAAAAATTAGCATCTACAAAAGCGAATTTATTATCACGATAGGATTGGTTCTCGACTGTGACCTTAGGCATTCCAATACTTCGAATTCGAGTTGCATCTAGAACTTCGGGAAATTCTTGTTTTAAGGTTTCTCCAACAGGTGCCATTACAGCACCTTCTTTTATTTCTTCCCCATTGATTTTAGCCCTGAATACAACGTTTACAATTTCATCGGCCTTTTTATTGTATTTGTCATAACTCAGTTCATCAATCACATAAAGTGTAATAACCAAGCAAGAAGCAATACCTATACCAAGCCCAACAATGTTAATAGAGAACATTCCTTTATTTTTTAGGATATTCCTCCATGCAATTTTCAGATAGTTTTTAAACATGTTTCTCGAGTTTTGATACTGAAACAAGTTCAGCACAAGTTGATGATGAATTATTCTGTTCGTAAACTCTTCACAGGGTTTTGTAATGCTGCTTTAATCGTTCTACCCCCTATAGTCAATAAAGCAATGACAACTGCTAGCAAACCAGCTGCAGCAAAAAACCAAATACTCAATTCTAATTTATAAGCATAATTTTCCAACCATTGCTTTAAAAACCACCAAGCAATTGGCGTAGCAATTAGAAACGAAATCGAAACCAATTTCAAAAAGTCTTTGGTTAATAAAACCGTAATCGAGGAGACACTTGCACCTAGTACTTTTCGCACGCCAATTTCTTTGGTTCGCTGTGCTACGATTAAAAGAGACATCGCGAATAGGCCAATGCAACTAAGGAAAATTGCTACAATAGACCCACTAGTAATCATGGTTGCCATGTTTTTTTCCCTTCGGAAGGTATTATCGATATTTTCATCCAAAAAGGATCCCAAAAAATCCGCATTTGGCTCTATTTTTTTCCAGGCCATTTCAATCACATTGAACGATTTTGCCATATTTACAGGTGCAACTTTTACAAATGCGTAGTTAAGGTCTTGGTCTCTATCCAAGAAAAAAGTTATTGGCTCAATAGGTCTACTGAGTTCTTGAAAATTGTAATCTTTCACCACACCGATGATTTGTAAACCGAGACTGTCACTAACGGGAAGACGAGCAGTCAGAGGGTCTGATTCCTGTAATTCCTCAGCCATACTTTCATTAATGATTACACTTTGTGTATCGTTAGGATTGTTCTTGTCAAAAGTTCGCCCTTGTACCAGTTCAAGGCCCAAGGTTTCTAGATAATCATAATCAACTATCAATGCATGCGTTCGTACACCTCTGCCTTTATAATCGAGACCCCAAACGCTTGTAGATTGACTTCCATCTTTACCCCTGCCAATGTTACCGTCTGAAGCTGTTACCGTTAAAATATCGGGGTTACCGGCAAGTTCTTCCCTTAGCAATTGCACAGCTTGATAACTGTCTTTCTTACCGTCTATGGGAAAAGAAAGTACTTGTTCTTTATCAAATCCTAAATCCTTATTTCGCATGTAATCTACTTGCCCCCACATCACCATTGTGCCACTTATTAGTAAAATTGCAATGCCAAACTGAAGGACCATCAGGGCATTTCTCACACGATTGCTCCCTGTACTTTCCAACTTTCCCTTAAGGGATTGAATAGTTCCCAATCGGGTCAATAACAAAGCCGGATATCCCCCTACCAAAAGGGTTATTACAAAAACCGTTATTGAAAATCCTACTAAGGCCCATGGTGAAGTAAGTAGATCCAAAGAAATAGCTGTTCTGAACATCGTTCTAAATTCGTCAAGGAGCAATACACTCAGAAGAATGCCAAAAGCAACCGAGGCCAAAAACACAAACAAACTTTCGCTCCAAAATTGAAAAAATAAGTGCTTTTTCTGGGCACCCAAGGTTTTTCTCATTCCTATTTCCCTTAGTCGTTGCGAACTTTTTGCAATACTCATATTAATAAAGTTCACACAAGCAATGAACAAAATAAGAAAGGCAATCCCCAGAATTATATAAGGTACACCTCTACTAACCTCAGCGTACCCTTTTCTAAAACTCTTGAAATGAACATCTTTAAGAGCTAATAATCCTATTTGGCGATACTTACCTTCAGCATTGGCTATTGCCCCGTCGCGTTTTAAATTTTCAATAGCTCCTTCGTAATGTAAATCAACAAAAGAATGTGTGTTTTCTTCAAACTGTTTGGCAGAAACACCATGTTGCAATTGCACATAGACCTCATGGTATTGTGCATCCCAAGTTTGGATACTATTCGCATAACCAGCATGATTTTCAAAGGGAATCGCAATTTCAAAATTCAAACTGTTTTGCGACTCATGACCTTCTACTACAGCGGCTACGGTAAACGGTTCTTCTTTTCCATCGATTAGAATATTAATTGTTTGACCAACCACCGCCGAGCTACCGAAAAGTTTATTAGCTGTACTTTCCGTGACCACCACAGAGGACTTTTCTTTCAAGGGATTATTCTTGTTTCCCTTTAAAACTGGGAATGTGAACATCTCAAAGAAATTGCTATCAACCCATACGGCATTGAGATTGATTTCTTTCTCCTGATAAATCGTCAAAGCCCCCTGCTCAAGAAATCGGGTGATTTTATCTACACCAGGGACTTCAGTTTGTAAAGCTTCCGCAAAGGGTGCAGGTTGACTCGTTCCTGCTTCAGGGCCTTTTGGAGTTTGTTGAATAGAATAAACCTGATAAATTCTTTCACCATTCTCATGAAATCTATCATATGAAAGTTCAAAGAAAGCAGCCAAGGATAGTAAAATGGCTACTCCAAATGCCACTGAAAGTCCGACTACATTCAAGGCAGTGAAGACTTTATCTTTCATTAAATTTCTCCAAGCGATTTTCAGATAGTTCTTTAACATGATATTCTCGTTTAAGACCTCACAGGTCTAAAAGATCTGTGAGATCTGAATTACTTTACTCGGTTCTTAAACTTTTCACAGGGTTAACAGTAGCTGATTTCACTGCTTGAATTGCCAGTGTGACAGAGGTTATTAACAAAGCAATTAGTCCGCCCAAGACAAACATCCACCATTGAATCGTAATACTATATGCAAAGCTTCCTAGCCAAGCATTCATAACATACCACGCTATAGGAAAGGCAATGAGAGCACCAATACCCACCAAAATGATGTAATCTTTGGATAATAGGACTACTATTTTAAGCACACCAGCGCCAAGTACCTTACGAATTCCTATTTCCTTTATTCGTCTTTTTGCCATAAACGAAATCAGGCCGAACATACCCAAGCACGAAATAAATATGGTCAACAAGGCTACTACATTTACCATTTTCAACATGCCTTCGATTAAGCGGTATTGGCCATTTACTTTTTCACTTAAATACGCTTGTTCATAATTTCTACGAGAAGCTATTTTCCCAAAAGCAGTTGCAATCAGGTTCTGAATGTTCTTTTCTTGCCCGTCTGAAGTACGTACCGAAAGATAACGATGGGCACCCAAGTTCTCTTTTTCTTGATAAAAATGTGCCAAAGGTTCTACGGCATTCTGTAAATCTTGATAATGAAAATCTTCCATAACCCCAACTATCGGATAGCCTTCGGTTTCGTCATTTTTCCACTTCAAGCGCTTTCCTTCAATGGACGTCCATCCAAAGGCTTCCATAGCACTTCGATTGATAATAACTGAGTTATCTTCTGAACTATCTATATTTTCATCAAAATCCCTGCCTGAAACAATCGGAACTTGTAGTGTTTTCAAGTAACCCTCATCAGTATGAGACCGTCGAATTCGCACATCCCTGCCGCTATCTGGGTCATGATATGTAGAATAATTAAAATAATAATCTGACGGAATTGACTCACTTGTCGAAACGTTTTTGACATAAGGGCTAGCGTTCAATTCATCGATCAGCGCTTCAAAGTTTGAGCTAGCCACTTCAAGATTCTTATAATCTAAATCGATACTTCCGACGATGACATTCTCACGTTCAAAACCTACATCTGCACTTTTCATAAACCCTATTTGGCTGTTCAGAATAATTGCTATACAAATAAAGAGAATCGCAAGAGCAAATTGTACAATGATAAATGAATTGCGAAGGAGGAAATTACTTTTGATGCGATCTATTTTTCCTTTGATACCTGTGGAAATGGGTATCGATATGAAGCGTAGTGTGGGAAGTATACCAACAACCAAGGTAACCAATATACCTAACCCGATTGCATACAGAATAACCGGATAATCATTTTCCATACTGAAGGCTACCTTTCCGAAATCTGGACCAAAAATATTGTTCATCGCTGGCAACAAAAACCCTAGGAAAAGTCCGCCAGAAATCATAATGGAGATAAAGACCAAAATCCCATTCTCTAGACAGAATTGAGCAATCACACTCTTTTTACTTCCCCCCAAAATCTTTCGCACCGTAATGTCTTTTGTACGCCGAAACATCGTTGAAATATTCAGATTAAGTAAGTTCACTAACACAATGAGTAACACAAAAAAGGCTGCCGCGATACATCCGTTAATTATGATTCCGACAACAGGAATAGAATCCGTCCTCATTTCAGAAAAAGTCATGGCTTTCAATTCCGCAATTATAGATGGGTCGGCATAATTATCTTTCACTAGTTGATTGACATGATTTTCCAGTTGTTTGATATCAGTGTCTGGCCGCACTCTTAAATAGTTTGGTGAAAAACTATTACCCCAATTTATTTGGGATAAAAAATTCGGATTATCTTTCAAAACCTCATTTGGCAGAACCACGCCAAATCGAAAAGAAGAATATGGACTAATAGGTTCAAAAACTCCAGTTACTGTAAGATTTAAGGAGTCAGATCCGATGAGCTTTTCACCAACGGGGTTCTTTTCCCCAAAGATTTTTTGACTGACTCTATCGGTTAGGATAATAGAATATTTATTTTCTAAAGCGGTGTTGGCGTCTCCATATTTCAACGGCAAGGAAAAAATTTCAAAAAATTCAGGGTCAACATAATCGGTACGCTCTTGTAATTCTTTTTCACCTCGCTCCAACCACATATTACCCCAGCCATGAATATGTGTACCTGCCAAGACCTGTGGAGAGGTATCCACAATCATATCCATCAAGGGATATGGGGTTTCCCTGTATGTGTCACCCTCGGTAGTTATTGTCTTGAAATAGTAAATATTCTCTTGGCCCTTTAAAAACGTATCTGCCGTATAGTAGGCATAAACCGCAAACATCAAGGTGAGGACACTCCCAATTCCAATGCTCAATCCAAGAAGATTGAGCATTGACAGCAATCTGTTTTTCCAGAGATTGCGAAGGGATAGTTTTAGGTGGTTTTTTAACATGACTAGCCGTGTTTTGATTGATGTCTTTGCATATCTAAGAGATTACCTTAAAAAGACACTTGGAATAGCCCTAATTCCATGCCATATAATTAACTTTCTTATAGTCAATAACTTATGTTTCCATTATTAAAATAAAAGCACCTTAACTGTAAAATATTTTTACAAAAAGTGTCCACTATTTGTACAGTTCTCATCCTAAAGAAATTACTCAGAACGTAAACTCTTTACGGGGTTTACAATTGCCGCTTTGATACTTTGATAGCTCACCGTAATAATTGCAATTGCAATGGCCATGAGTCCAGCCAAGGCTAAGATCCACCAGCTCACTTCGATTCTATACGAAAAATCTTGTAACCATTTGTTCATGGCATACCAACCAATAGGTAAGGAAATAAGAATAGCTATGCCAACAAGCTTCAGAAAGTCCATTGTAAGGCGATAAGAAATTTGACTTACACTTGCACCGAGCACTTTTCTTACCCCGATTTCTTTGGTTCTTTTTTCTGCATTGAAAGCGGCCAAACCAAATAAACCGAGACATGCAATAAATATTGACAGAAGCGTAAATACAATGAAAATACGCCCGAGTCTTTGTTCTGCTTGATACGTATTATTAAAAGAATCTTCCATAAAGCTGTAGGCAAAGGTTTGTTCAGGAATGTTCTTTTTCCATACTGACTCAATTCCCGCTACGGCACTCGAAAAATCGCCTGCATTTAGGCGTATTGCCATGTTGCCCGTTGAACGTCCTAATTTAAGACTTAGGGCACCTATATCATCCCGTAATGTTTCGAAATGAAAATTTTCTATAACACCAATAACTGTAGAAAATTCTCCATTTTCATCTCCTAGGTCACTTGAAACCCTCAATCCCAAAGCCTCTTCGGCATTCACTCCTAAAAGTGAAACAGCCGTCTCATTGATGATTATCGCTGTGGAATCAGTCATTCGTTGTTCACTAAATTCACGCCCCGCTTTCAGTTTTATATCTAAGGTTTTCAAGTAGTTATAATCAACAAGCCAGCGTTGCATATTAACCGCATCTTCTTGATTCAGAAATCCTTCCTTAAAATAGGTGTAGTCTGACCTTGATGATGGGGTCGGTAGAAAACTGCTTATCGTGGCACTCTCGACCTGGGCTAACTTTTGCACTTCTTGCTGAAGCGCCTGACCTTTTTCCCCAGCTCCATAAAAATCTTGAACTACCAAAACCTGGTCTTTAGAAAAGCCTAGGTCTTTACTTTGAATAAAATCCAGTTGTTTAAAAACAACCAGCGTGCCTACGATTAAGAAAACCGAGATTGCGAACTGAAAAACGACCAAGGAATTTCGAATATTGCCCCCACCCACACTTCCTTTACCCAATCCTTTGAGAACCTTAACCGGAATAAATCGAGACATAAAAAAAGCTGGATACCATCCTGAAAACAGACTTAATACCAAAGCCGAGACAAGAAGAGCCACCCAAAATATTGGGTTTGCAAAAGGGACACTAATCTCCGTTCCAGCAAGCTCATTGAAGAAGGGCATGGCAACAATTGCTATTACAACCGCAACCATAAGTGACATAAAAGAGATAAGTCCAGATTCAGTAAGGAATTGTTTTACCAATCCAGATTTATTAGACCCTAAAGTTTTCCGAATACCAACTTCCTTTGCTCTTTTTAAAGAATGGGCCGTAGATAAATTCATAAAATTGACACTGGCTAAGAGTATCAAGAACATTCCGATAAAGGAAAGGATATAAACATTCTGAATATCGCCGTTGGCACTCAGTTCAATTCTTGCTTCCGAATATAAATGAATATCGGTAAGTGGTATAGAATAGTAATTCACATAATTTCCGGTTTCTCTAAAAGACTCCTCGGTAATACCAGGATAAATCTGTTGCACCCAAGGTATCAAATAATCTCCCACAATCCCCCTAAGCGGTGCTTGAAAATCCTCGATTCTAGCACTGGGTATGAGCTTGATAAAAGTAAAGTAGTTATGACTGCCCCACTCACTTTGTTGAGCATCTTCATACCCTGACATGGCCATTAGAACACTATGGTTTCTCAATAAAGAATTTTTGGGAAAATCGTCAATAACACCTGTTACTGTATAGGTATTTGAATTATCGAGGAGTACCTCTTGCCCTACAGCATTGTTTACTCCAAAATGTTTTTCAGCTGCAGTTTTAGTTAGTATTAAAGTGTTGGGTTCCTTTAAAGCCGTTTCAGTATCGCCTACCAATAATTCCAAGCCGAACATTTCGAAGAAGTTGTCATCAGCAAAAGCGGAATTTAATTCTTTGGTGTTGTTGTTTGTATTGTTTCTTCGGATAAGTATACTCCCTAGATTTCGAATTCGGGTAGCCATTTCCACCTGAGAAAAATCATTCTCTAAAACCGCAGCCATCGGTGCAGCCGTTTCTGCGGATTTATTCTCATCTCCCCCAAACTTTATGTCGGCATTTACTCTATGAATGCGTTCTGCATCGACGAACATCTTATCATAGCTCAATTCACTATGGATATAAAGCGCGATGATTAATCCGCCGGCCATGCCGATGGCAAGCCCGAAAATATTCAAGAATGTAAAAAATGGTTGTCTCTTAAGACTTCTCCAAGCAATTTTTATATGATTTTTAAACATGATTAATTACTTTGATTGATGATTATTCAGTTCGCAAACTTTTTACTGGATTTACTATAGCCGCTTTGATACTTTGATAACTTACGGTAAGTATCGAAATAACAACCGCTAAAAGGGCCGCGAGCACGAGTACCCAAAGCCCTATTTCAATTCGATATGAAAAATCTTCGAGCCATTTATTCATTGCGTACCAACCCAAGGGTAGCGAAACAAGAATAGCCACACCCACCAATCTTAGAAAATCTATGGATAGCTTATATGAAATCTGACTTACACTCGCTCCAAGCACCTTTCTTATACCTATCTCCTTGGTTCGTTTTTCGGCATTAAAAGCTGCCAACCCAAAAAGACCTAAGCAGGCAATTAAAATGGAAAGCCCCGTAAAGATGAAAAATATACGTCCCAATCGCTGCTCTGATTGATAGGTGTCGTTAAAGGAATCTTCCATAAAGTAATAGTCAAAAGGTTGGCCAGGTGCGACTTCATTCCAAATACCTTCAATACCTGCCAATGCATTTGAAAAATCTCCTGATTCAAGCTTAATGGCTAACGCATATGCCCTATCGCTTAAATGAAGGCTTAAGGATTCTATCTCAGCCCTAAAAGGTGAAAAATGAAAATCTTTGAGAACTCCAACAATTGTATAAAACTCCGGATTCTCTTCGCCCATATCGGGTGTATATCGCTTCCCAATTGCCTCTTCCGGAGAAATTCCCATTACAGATATGGCAGATTCATTTACAATTATGCTGGTGGAATCACTCTTGAAATTACGATCGAAATCTCTTCCCGCAATAATTTCAAAGTCCATTGTCGACACATAGTCAAAATCAACTCCCCATCGCTGCATACTGACGGCATTTTCTTGGTCGGTAAGTCCTTCCTCTGGAGCAAAAGTAGAATCAGACCTTGATGAAGGCGTTGGGAAATAGCTACTCAAAGTGGCATTTTTTACATAGCTTAATTTTTTTACATCTTCCTTGAATGTGTCCGCCTTATTGCCAAGAGAAAAGACATCGTTAACTATCAAAACCTGATCTTTCGAAAAACCAAGGTCCTTGTTTTGAATGTAGTCTAATTGTTGATACACTACTAGCGTACTTATTATTAAGAACACTGAAATTGCAAATTGAAAAATAACCAATGCATTTCGAACTTTACCGCCTCCTACACTATTACCTCTCGCTCCTTTTAGAACCTTTACTGGAATGAATCTAGACATGAAAAATGCAGGGTAACTTCCTGAAAATAGCCCAAGGAGAATACCCGCAGCAAACAAAATCAACCAAAAAAACGGATTGGCATATGGCATAGAGATATCCTTGTCAGCCAAATCATTAAAAAGGGGAAGAAGCAAAATTGCCAAGACAATTGCGAATACTAAGGAGGCAAAAGAAACCAAGCCTGACTCTATCAAAAATTGTCTTATTAGCTCCCCTTTGTTCGAACCTAGTGTCTTTCTTATGCCAACTTCTTTAGCTCTTTTTAAGGAATGTGCTGTAGAAAGGTTCATAAAATTAACACAGGCCAAAACCAAAAGAAACATTGCAATAAAAGAAAGTATATATATACTTTGAATATCATTATTTCCGCTTATTTCGGCAACCCGATCAGACTTTAGATGTATGTCGGTCATTGGCATCGTGCTGTATATTAAATGATTGCCAGCTGCTTTAAACTGTTCTTCGGTTATCCCTGGCATAAACTGCTGTACCCCCGGAACAACATATTTGCCTAAAAAACCTCTTAGCGGTTCTTGTATATCATCAATATTGGCTGAAGGAATAAGCTTGATATACGTTTGATAGTTATTACTTCCCCAATTCACAATGCGGGAATCTTCATAACCAGCCATCGCAACAAAAACGCTGTGATCTCTTAAAAATGAATTTTGAGGGAAATCGTCAATTACCCCTGTCACGGTATAGGTATTATTGTTATCTAAAATCAAGGTTTGACCAACAGCATTATTGAAGGGAAAATGTTTTTCAGCGGCCGATTTGGTCAGTACTAGTGTGTTAGGTGATTTAAGTGCTGTTTTTATATCCCCGGATAATAAATTTAATCCGAACATTTCAAAGAATGTTGAATCAACGAATGTTGTTCCCAATTCTTTTATGTTTGCTTCTGTACCTGTCTTTCGAAGCAACATGCTTCCTTGAGTACGAAATCGCATAGCTAATTCGACTTCCGAGAAATCGTTCTGAACGGTTTCGGCCATTGGTGCTGGAGTTACCGCAAACTTTCGGGCATCACCGCCAAATTTAATGTCGGCATGAATACGATGTATGCGATTGGCATCGACAAACATCTTATCATAGCTCAATTCATCATGAATATATAATGAAATAAGTAAGCCTCCAGCAATTCCAATAGCAAGTCCGAATATATTTAGGAAAGTGAAAAAAGGTTGTTTTTTGAGGCTTCTCCAGGCAATTTTGATATAATTCTTAAACATGATCGATGATTTTGATTGATGAGTTTATAGCCTAGTTTTTGGTAATCTTTAAATTTTTAAACTCTCCTTCTGAATTACTTCCCACCCAAAAACCAATCCAACCGCTTTTTCGGGTACTTAGTTGCTCAACCGTAAGCGTGGGTTCTTCTGAATTATTAATATAAACTTTGATTGTAGGATGATTCACCTTAATTGTGGCATGAAACCACTCTTTTGGATCGGGAGTTGGATTTGGCTCACTTTCATATACTCCAGGATGCTCCTGACGTAACTTTTGCCAAGTGAAATCAGGTAGAGAAACATATTGGACCGAGTTGCCCTTCTTTTCAGGACTCTTAAAATTGAAAGGTCGGAAGTAAACCAATTCAAAATTGTTTTTATCTAGTCCGTGGAAAGCCATCCCTACAAAGCTTTGACCTCTTACATCCCTTCCTTTTATATCAAGGTCGATTGTTCCATTTTCAAAGCTTAGTGATTTCAACCATAGAATACCATCTCCCTCACCTACACTTAAATGCACAGGATCAGTATTGATTAACTCCCTATCATCAAGGTTCCATAAAGTGGTGTCATTTACCTTGCTTAAATCGGGAATGATTTTATCCTTCTGAGCGTATATTGTTCCTCCCAAAAAAGAGAACGCAATTACAAATAATGTTCTTACTGTTTTCATATTGTTGTTTTTTAATTTGTTCTATTATTCTGTTCGTAAACTTTTTACTGGGTTTTTTAGTACAACTTTTACCGTTTGAAAACTGGCTGTAAGCAACGTAATACCTAATGTCAAAACCAACGAAATTGCAGGTATCCACCATTTTATAGAAGTTCTATAATCATAATTTTCAAGCCAATTTCCCATATAAAAAATTCCTATTGGAATAGCTATACAAGCGGCAACACAAACCAATACCAAAAAATCTTTCGACAATAAACTCAGAAGTTGATAATAAGAAGCTCCCAACACCTTTCGAATGCCAATCTCTTTTGTGCGTTGCTCCGCCATAAAGGCAGCTAATCCGAAAATACCTAAGCAACTTATTAGAATTGCCATAAAAGAAAAGATACTGGCCAGAGTGCCTATTTTCTCTTCTTCAACAAAATTATTCGCATAATCATCTTGGAGAAACCTATAATCAAAAATGCTTTGGGGATCGTACTTCCCGAAAATATTTTCTATTTGTGCAATAGTTGAATTGATGTCGTTAGCTGCCTTAAGCTTGATATTTACAAAATTTAAAAACCTCCCATAATGAAGTATCATCATACTAGGTTTCGCTTGTTCGTAAGGGGAAATGGTAACCATATCTTTAACCACACCGATAACCTTGAACAGCTCATGATCTTCATCGTCTCCCCATTGTATTATTTCGCCAATTGGATCTTTTAATCCCATGTAAGCAACGGCCGTTTCATTGAGAATCATCGCCAGAGAATCGCTTTTGAAATCACGAGAAAAGTTACGACCTTGCAAAATTTCCCAATCAACCATCTCTCCAAATCCATATGTCGCTCTCAATGTTCTAAATTCTTCGCTCATGTTGGGGTCTTTTCCTTTCCAGTTGAAGCCACCATTCGTTGTATAGGTCCCCGTTATTCTAACATCAGAAGCTGCAACGTCTTCAACACCATTTAACCCAACTAATTCTTCCCGTAGAGACCCAAAACTATTGATTACCTCAGCCGTATTGATTGGTACATAAAGCATTCTTTCGGTATTATAGCCTAAGGGTCTTTCTTTGGCATGCTGAATTTGCTGATTAACTGTAATTGTAGCGATAATCAATGCTATTGAAATAGCGAACTGAAAGACTACTAAAGACTTTCGAAAATTGCCCGCCTTGGTACTGCGGGTTACTTCTCCTTTGAGCACTTTGGCCGGTTTAAATGAAGACAGATAGAAGGCGGGATAAATTCCTGAAACAATAGCAGTAAAAAGAATAAAAGCTATTGATACAAACCAAAAGTATGGATTGGCCCAAGGTAGTGCCAAACTCTTTTCGATAAGTGCGTTGAAAAAAGGAAGCATTACTATAGTTAGTGCAACTGATACTATAAATGCCAAAAGAACTATGAGTAAAGATTCTCCGAAAAACTGAAAGACAAGTTGTTTCCTTTGAGAACCAATTGTCTTGCGAATCCCTACTTCTTTGCTTCTCTTTACACTTCGTGCTGTGGCCAAGTTCATAAAGTTGATGCAAGCCAGAAGCAGAATGAAAATACCAATAATGCTGAACAACCAAATCATTTCTATTCTTCCTCCGACAACAATTCCATTTTCAAATTCTGAATGAAGGTGCCATTGATCCATTGGATGTAAAAAAACCTCTGGTTTAGTACGCTGATAACTTGCATCAATGTTATCAAATTTTGCATTTTTTATTATCGCAGATATTTCTTTCATTGAACTTCCGTTCTGAGTCTCTACAAAGGTTTGGAACCAGTTATTACCCCAACCAAGTCGTTCCTCATAATTTTGGGTTGTTTTCAACAAATGCCATGGAGCAATGAAAGTAAGATCTCTAAAATCACTATTTATTGGTAAATCATCATATATGCCAGCAACGGTAGCTTTCATTGTCGTTCCTAGTTCTATGGTCTTACCCATTGGACTTTCATCACCAAATAAGGCTTCCGAAGTTGATTTAGATAAGATTATAGAACTAGGGTCCTCGAGAGCTGTGTAGCTACCCTCCAACATATTCAAACCGAGCATATCGGTAATACCTGGTTCCATAAAGTTGCCCGGTCTAGATATTTTATTCTCATTGTAAGAAAGTAATCTACTGTTCGTAAAAGAACTGGTAACAACATGCTTAAAGTGGTCTCCGTATTTATCTCTCAAAACAGGGGCAAGTTGCATTGGTTGATTGTTACTAGTATTTATTTCCCCTGCAAAAGTTTGGTTCTGCATCACTTGGGCAATACTCTTGTAATTTGTAATTTCTTGATTATAGCTCAACTCATTGTATACCCACATGCCGATTAAAAGCGTTGCGGCAATACCCAGACTTAACCCACCAATGTTTATGAACGAGTTGGACTTGTCTCTTTTCAGATTTCTCCAGGCTATTTTTAAATAGTTTTTAAACATTATTGATGAATTTTGATTCGCCTACTAACCCTCCTCAAAAGGGAGGGAGTTAGTTTCGTTTGACATTTAATTTTATTCTGTTCTTAAACTTTTTATGGGATTTACCAAGGCGGCTTTGAAACTCTGAAAACCAACTGATAAAAACGCCATGATGATCGCGAAAAATCCTATCAAAAGACCTAACCACCATTGGATAGAAATTCGATAAACAAATTCTTGTAACCACTTTTCCATAAAATAATAGGCAAATGGCATCGCGATTAATAGGGCGACTAATATTTGTTTGACAAAGTCTTTGGCCAATAATCGAACTATTCCACTGACAGAACTTCCTAAAACTTTGCGTATACCAATTTCTTTGGTACGTTGCACTATTTGAAAAGAAACCATACCAAACAGTCCTATTGCAGCAATGAACAGCGCTAAAATTGTAAATAAACTGAAAGTCTGTCCCAATCTTCTTTCTTCATCATAAAATAGATCATAAGAATCTTCAACAAATTTCGCCTCATAGGGCACATATGGGACAATATTGTTCATAGTTCGTTCAATGAAATCTGCAGTTGCTTCATAATCATTCATATCAATCTTCACCACTAACTCGCCAAAATTCCTGGTATATTCTGGCGTTCTGAGTGCCATAAACAAAGGTTCTATAGCTTGATCAAACGTTTTTAAATGAAAATCTTTTAGAACTCCTATCACTTGACCATTTACAAAGGTTTTACCTATGGGATTCTCCCAACCTAAAGATTTTACCGCGGCTTCGTTCAAAAGATAAGCTGAGGAATCCGAGGCTATCTCACGGGAGAAATTTCTCCCTAAAACCAAATCCATCTCAAATACATCTAAAAAATTGTAATCCACATAGGACCTGAAAATGTAAAGTTGTTCATTGGTTATGTTTCCCTCCCAAGTACTAACTGGCCCTTGACTGTTAACATTAAAAGGTAATTGTGAACTCAAAGAAACTTCATGAACTTTTGGGTTTTGTAGCAACTCACTTTTTAAGATATCTTGTTTCTCGGTAATCTCTGATTCGAAATATGGAACATGAAGTAAACCCTCATTCTTGAAGCCCAAATTTTTATTTTGTGTGTAGTTCAACTGTTGATAGATAACCACACTAGAAATAGTAAGCCCGATAGCAACTGCAAATTGGCCGATTATCAATGAATTTCTTAAAAACGCTCCTTCTTTGCGGCTTTTGAAAAAATTTCCCTTTAAGGCTTTGATCGGACCTAAACTTGAAAGAAAGAATGCTGGATATAGGCCAGACAAAGCTCCTGTGACTATTGCCATACTCAAGAGCGTGGGTAGAATAAGTGAATATCTTAGAGTATTAAAACTGATTTCCCGATTAATTAACTCATTAAAATAAGGCAACAGCATATATACAAGTAAAAGGGCAAAGCAGAAACTGGCTACGGTCAAAAAAATAGACTCACTTAGATACTGGGTAATTAAGTGTCCCTTCTTTGCTCCCAACACCTTACTGACCCCCACTTCTTTTGATCTTTGGGCGGACTTGGCTGTGGCAAGATTGGTATAGTTAATTGCAGCCAAAGCCAGAATTATGAAAGCTATAAAAGCAAAAAGCTTAACATATTTAATATTGCCATTTTGACTTAACTCAACATTGATATCAGAAGTTAAGTGAATATCCTCTAAAGGCTGTAATTTGTATTCTGGATAAAATTCAAACCCCTGGTTTTCATAG
Source organism: uncultured Flavobacteriaceae bacterium (assembly GCA_947500435.1). Lineage (GTDB taxonomy): Bacteria > Bacteroidota > Bacteroidia > Flavobacteriales > Flavobacteriaceae > Maribacter_C. Next base: position 429,888 of record CANMRV010000003.1, on the reverse strand, counting down.
GCAGGTTTTGTTATTTTCTCATACACCTCCATTTTCTTTTCTAAATCTTTGTACTGCTTTGAATTAGATAATGTTATGTATGTGTGGTAGTTATTACTCACCCAAAATCCCACATCTTGTGGGTAATACCCTTGCCCTTTATAAGAGACAATGAAATCATAAGAAAAGTGCTGATTTTTAGGCGGATCCTGAACTATGGCTTTTACGGTATACGTTTTACCATTACCAAATTCAAGGCTTTGTTCTAGCGGTGAATCTTTACCAAAAATCTTTTGAGCCGATGACTCGGTCAGAATAATCGTGTTTGGGTCTTCTATAGCCTCTTGTGGATTACCTTCTTTAATCAAAGTTGTAAAAACATCAAAATAAGAACTATCTGTATATAACCCTTGTTGAACAAAAGACTTGTCATTATTAATTAATAGCGCACCTCCGGTGTTCAGATTGGTCACTTCTTGCACCTCAGGAAAATCTTTCAACAGTGCTTCCCCCAAAGGCAAAGGTGCAACAGCGAACATATCAGTACCTTGATAGCTGTTTCCTTTTTGTTGTTGAACAATTCGAAAGGTTCTTTCCGATTTTTGATGGTGTCTATCAAAACTGTTTTCAAAATGAATAAACAGCCCTATCATAATAAAACAGGTCATAGCAACGGTTAATCCAATTAGGTTGATAATGAGGTACGACTTATTCTTAATAAGATTTCTCCAAGCTAATTTTATCTGAGTTATAAACATGATTTCATTTTTTAATTGGATGACTCTTTCACTTATCTCATTCTGTTCTTAAACTTTTTACAGGATTGGCTTTGGCCGCTTTGATTGCCTGAAAGCTTACCGTCAAAACAGTAACACCCATTGCCCCAACGACTGCAAGCAAGAAAATCCACCACTCCAGGATTACCCGATACGGATAGTCTTGTAACCAGCCATTCATTATGTAATAGGATATGGGTATTGCGATAAAGCAAGAAATGGTAACCAACTTTAGGAAGTCCTTGGAAAGCATATTCCACACATTGAATACCGAAGCCCCTAGGACTTTTCGAACCCCGATTTCTTTGGTACGCTGTTCGGCCACAAAGGATGTGAGTCCAAATAGGCCTAGACAACTGATTAAAATAGCTAGGGCAGTGAAAATTCCTGATAAGCTGCCGATACGTTCTTCAGAAGCAAATTTTTCACCATATTCTTCATCTATAAAATCATACTCGAAAGGGATATCTGGAAAGTGCTCTTTAAACACCCGTTCGACAACTGCAATATTCTCACTCGAGCTCCTCTTCGGATTTAACCTAAGATTGTAATAACTTGAATTATTGAATCTGTCATATACATAAACCCCTTGTTTTACAGGCTCATAGGGAGATTGTGTAATCATGTCTTGCACCACACCGATGATTTTTAGTGGCGGGTTCGGGTCTTCCTCATCATCATCCTTCAAAAATTTACCAACAGGATTGGACATACCCAAATACTTCTTCGCAGTTTCGTTGATGAGCACTCCCAAAGAATCAGTAGCGAATTCTCTTGAAAAATCCCTTCCTTCAACAATCTTTAAATTCAATGATTTTGCATATTCGGGAGAAACCTCGGTCCATGCTAAATCTTCTTGAAAGCCTTCCGGTTTTCCTTCCCATGTAAATCCTCCTCGGTTAGACCAAATTCGTGTAGTCGGACTGCTGGAAGATGACATCTCAACAACCGCATTGGAACTTAAAAACTCAGTACGCATCAAATCGTACTTTCCACTAAAATCTTGGCTGAATGTGGGAATCTGTATCAATCCCTCCTTATCATATCCTACAGGTCTATTCTTGGCATGATTAATCTGTTCCATTACGATGACAGTACCAATAATAAAAGCGACAGAAACAGTAAACTGAAGCACTACCAGTATTTTTCTTGGCAGGCCTGCATAACGGCCAGTTTTAAAGGTTCCTTTGAGTACATCCACCGGTTTAAATGAGGATAAATACAAGGCTGGATAACTACCCGCTAATAAAGCTGTAAAAAGGACGAAAAGTAAAGAAACACCCCAAAAGAAAGGATTTGACCATGGAAAGGATATCTCTTTTCGCGCTAACTCATTAAATCCGTTTAGGGATAGTAAAACAATTACCAAGGCAATGAAGAAAGCAAATAGGACAACCAAGAACGATTCACTTAAAAACTGATAAATCAACTGACCTCTTTGAGAACCGATTGATTTGCGAATACCAACTTCTTTACTCCTTTTTTCGGATCGTGCTGTACTCAAATTCATAAAGTTGATACATGCCAACAGAAGCACGAAAGCGCCTATGAATCCAAATAACCAAACATACTTGATACGACCACCTGTTTGTTTCCCATTTTCAAAATTGCCACGGAGATACCACTCTTCCATAGGGAAAAGGAAAATCTGCGGATTAAATTCCGCTGTATCCTCATTCAAATCTTTCTTTACATTACGGATAGACTCGCTTGTTCTATCCATATTTGCATTGTCGGCCATTTGAACGAACATTTGAAAAGAATTGTTACCCCAGCTATCCTCAGCATTTCTAACCCATTCTGTGGTGGCCAAATATTGTTCCCAAGGAATCAGATAATCGGTATCATTAAATGAATTATTTACCGGAATATCTTTGTATACGCTAGTGACCATCAAATCATATTGGTTACTAACTTGAACCGTTTTTCCAATCGGTTCTTCGTCACCGAAAAGGGCTTTGGCAGTTGACTCGGAAAGCATAATCGAATTGATTTCTCGAAGTCCATCTTTTTCTCCCTTTATAATCTGCAAATCCAATAGTTCAGGTGTTTCCCTCTGAGCGCAGTTCCCCGACCTAGAAAGGTTAGTTTCCTTATATTTCAGGTAGCGGTCGTTGGTCCAAGTGACCATTACCAAATGCTTGAAATTATCTCCGTAACCCTCTCTTAATGCTTTTTCCAAAGGTCTTGGAATAGCTGGTCCTGTTCCGGTTTCATTATTGAAGGTTTGCGATTGAAAAACTTGCGCGATATTGGTTTTGTTTTGGAAATAGCTGTTATAAGTAAGCTCATCTTGAATCCAAAGGCCAATGATTAAAGTTACCGCCATTCCTAAAGCAAGTCCCCCCACATTTATTAGGGTATAGCCTTTGTTTTTAACTAGGTTCCGCCAAGCGATTTTTAGATAGTTTTTAAACATGATTGATGATTTTGATTGATGTTATAATTACCATTGCATTGTTCTTTCATAAAGATGTCTTAAATACCGATTTGTTTCACTCTGTACGCAAACTTTTTACTGGGTTGGCTAGTGCAGATTTTATCGATTGAAAGCCTACGGTGAGCAAGGTTATAACCAAAGCAAAGCTACCTGCCATAGCAAAAACCCACCATTGAATATCGATACGATAGGTGTATCCCTCCAACCAACGTTGCATAAAATAATACGCGATAGGGGCAGCGATTAAAAATGCAATACCAACGAGTTTAAGAAAGTTCGTCGTAAGTAATTTTATTACGGAATTAATGCTTGCTCCCAATACTTTTCGAATTCCGATTTCTTTTTTCTTCTGTTCGGCGACGTAAGAAATAAGACCAAATAAGCCTAGGCAACTGATTAGAATTGCCAAAAACGTAAATACTGCTGAAATTTTCCCCAATCGTATTTCTTCTTCATAAAGCTTACCGACTTCTTGATCAACAAAGGCATAGGTAAAAGGGGTGTCCTTTACAGTGTTGTTCCAAGTATTTTCAAGGCTATTTAGTAATTGTTGATAGTTGTCAGTTTTAGTTTGTACGACCAGCCAGCCAGGATCATTATTTTTAGCCAGCATTAAGGGCGCTATTTTTTCTTTTAACGAAGTATAGTGATAATTCCCAACTAAGCCTACAATTTCAAATTCCTGTGTCTGCTGTTCATATGTAGATAATAGTTTGGATCCAACGGCATTTTCTTCGGATATGTTGAAGGCCTTTAGCAATGCTTGATTTACGATAATTTGGTTATTGTCAGCTTCCCTTAAATCACGTCCTTGAAGCAATGTAATATCCATAGTTTCAAAATAACCCTCAGTAATTAGATTAAGCTTTACCAAGGTTTTGTTTTCGGGGTTTTTTCCCGGTAAATGCAAACCCCGATCCATTAATATCATCTCAGATGGAGCATATAAGGTCCCAGCAACTTCTGTAACCCCTGGATTAGTCAAAAACTGGGATTTCAAGGCACTAAAAGCGCTGGTTTCCTCGAACCGGTTCAACCGAACCGTTAAAAGGTTTTCTTTGCTGAAACCAAGATCTTTGTTTTGGGTATATCGAAACTGTTGGGTAACGATAATGACCGCAGTTATTAAAGTAATTGATATTACAAACTGAAAAACAACAAGTGCCTTTCGAAAATTACCACTTCCGGACTGCAAATTAATCGTGCTCTTAAGAACTCGAATAGGTTTTATCGATGAAAGCACTAAGGCAGGGTAAATGCCCGAGACAAAGCCGGTAAAGATTCCTAGGCTAAGTAAAAGAATACCTATTTTCCAATTCAATACATCCGTATAAATTAACTCTCCCTGTGTTATTTCATTCACAAAAGGCAACAATAGCATTGTTATGGGAATACTGAGGAATACACTAAATAATGAAAGAAGAAGTGATTCTCCTAAAAATTGCCTTATCAAAGAACTTTTACCTGCACCTACCACTTTCCGAATCCCTATTTCCTTGGCTCTTTTACTAGCACGTGCCGTACTCAAATTAATGAAATTGATACAAGCTACTAGTTGAATAAACAAAGCCAAAGTCAATAAGAAATAGAGGTATTGGATATCCGATACTAGGTCTATTTGATTCCTTATTCCTTTGGAGTAAAGATGAATATCTTCAATACTTTGTAAAGTCAAAACTTTCTTGATTCCACTATCATCAAGATCTTTGCCTCCTCTAGCCCCTAAAAACCCAGCTAATTTTTGTTCCACTTTTTTACCATCGATGTTAGGTTTTAGTTTTACATAGCTATAGGCAAAGTTCTCGGTCGCAAAGTTTGTTATTCCCCTCACATATCCTCCAAAACCTGCAGTATTTATACCTACGATGTAATTAGGGTTCAAATGTGATTTTTTATAATTTTCATCAAAAACCCCAGAAACTGTAAACGTCATAGGATTCTCCCCAGTACCCCATAAAATGGTTTTACCCAAAGCCTTTTCATTTCCAAAAAGTTTATTTGCCAAGCTTGATGAAAGAACTAAATCTGCTGGTTCATCCAAAGCCGTTTCAGCATTACCTTCTAAAAATTTGTAGTTAAAAACATTGAAAAAAGTGGAGTCAGCCATATAAGCCCTAGGTTCGTAAGATCCCTCTTTGCTATTGGCTGAGCGCAAAAGATTCGTAAAAAACAGATCCAATTGAATAACCCTAGTAGCTTCTTCAACTTCAGGGAAATCCTCTTTCATTGCAAATGCTATAGGTGGCGAAGAAGTGGCAGTCACCTTATCATCGGTATTTTGTTGCGACCCATCAAATGAGGAGGTTATTCGATAAATAGACGACGCATTCTCATGATGCACATCGTAACCCGTTTGATTAAAAACATATAGTAAAATTGTAAGACAACTTACAGTACCCACTGTAAGCCCAAACAAATTGATTATTGTCTGTTGTTTATTTTTTGTTAAGTTCCGCCAAGCAATTTTTAAATAGTTTTTAAACATGATTGATGATTTTTTTGATTGATGATTTTGCCTATTTATTATTTCACTCTGTTCTTAGGCTTTTTACTGGGCTTGTAAATGCAACTTTCAAGGTTTGGTAACTTATGGTAATCATTGTAATCAACATTATCAGAAGAACGGCAATGGCAAAGTACCACCAGTGAATTTCGGCTCTATAGGTATATTCTTCCAGCCACTCATTCATAAAATACCAGGTAATTGGAGTTGCTATTACACCTGCAATTAATACCAACTTCAAAAAGTCGATAGAGAACAAGGCCAGTATACTACTTACGTTACTGCCCAAGACTTTTCTAATTCCAATTTCCTTTGTTCGCTGTCCTACAAAGAATAAAATCAGTCCGTAGAGCCCGAGACAACCTATGAGTATGGCAAGACCAGAAAATACTTTGGAAAGGGACAAATACCGCTGCTCTCGTTCATATTGCTCTGCCACACGATCATCTAAAAAGCGATATTCGAAAATGTAGCCCTCAAAAGTTTCGGACCAACGTTCATCTATTTTGGAAAGGGTTTGTTTTCTGTTGAGTGGATTCATCTTTACTGCAATCTCGCCATAGGCATCGGTATGCGGAGCGATGAAAATAGGGCTGATATCACTTGTAAAGTTTTGGTCATGAAAATCTTTAACCACCCCAACAATCGTAGCCTTTATAGTTTCCCCATTAACCGCAATTTGCTTTCCTAACATACTTTCAGGTGAATCGAGTCCTAACTTTTTTGCCAGTTTTTCGTTGACAAGGACTTCGTCCAAAGTATCTTTTTTGAAAAAATTTCTTCCTGCGACTAATTCTAGGCCAAATGTTTCAACATAGTCTTCATCTGCAAGTTTTGCCTGAATATTGAACTCTTCTGATTCAGGCCTTGTATGAAATCGAATGCCTGTTCCCCAATTATTTTCGGCAGCACCAGGACTACTCAAACAACTGGATACATTTTCCACTCCGGCGATTTGTTTCAATCTGTTCTTAAGGCTGTACAAATTTTCTTCTTCAATATCATTGGGAATGGGTAACATTACCATTGAATCTTTGTTAAAGCCTAAATCTGAATTGACCGCATAATCGATTTGTTTAGATATTATTATGGTGGAAGCTATTAAAACAATGGATATTACAAATTGGGCTACTACCAAAAACTTTCTAGTAGAAGAACTTCCTGTATCATTATGACTTAATTTGCCTTTTAAAGCAAGTACAGGTACTATGCGACTCATTAACAACCCGGGATAGCTTCCGGATAAAAATGAAACTACAAGTAGAATTAGCGCTATATAAGTGAAGAATTGCACACTCAATAAATCACTAAGTTCAAGCTGTATTCTAAAAAGGTCATTAAACATAGGTAGAAACAAAGCTGCAAATACCAATCCCAAGCCAAGAGCAAAAAGACTTATTACAAAAGTTTCCGTTAGAAACTGCCAAAACAGGTGGGTTTTAAAACTCCCCAATACTTTTCGTATACCAATTTCTTTGGACCGATAAAAAGCTTGAGCACTGGAAATGTTGATGAAATTAATTCCGGCAATTACGATAAGAAACAGTCCGACGATTCCAAAAATCCACAATAAATTAGGGTCAAGACCACCATAATCAGGGCTAAAGTGAATATCACTTAAATTTTGCAACTTATAAAGATGCCTAGTTTTACTATTTGGACGGTGTTTTTTGGGAAGCTCCAATAAAGCCGTCTCGATATTCTCAATATTCTGATTTGGTTTTAAAAGCGCATAGGTTTCCAAATTCGATGTAATACCTCCCCAATTTTCTCCTGCAGCAAATTCGAATATATCTATAAGGTTTTCAAAAGAAACAAACAATTCGTCTGTGAAATGAGAGGTCCTTGGAAAGTTCTTTAAAATACCCGTAATAGTAATCGTTTTGTCCTTTTCCAAAACGAATGTTTTACCAACAACATCTGATTGACCGAACATCTTAATAGCCATTGCCTCGGTAAGAACAGCCGTATTGGGTTCAGATAAAGAAACATCGGTCCCTCCATAAATTAATGGAAAACTGAATATGCTAAAGAAATCTTCTTCAGCATAGGCAACATCTTGTTTCAGTTTTTTTTGATACCCATTGTCATCGATATCAATCAGCAATCCACCTTGAAAAGCAATTTTCGCCACCTTTTCTGAATAATCATATTCCCCTCGAAAAACATTTGCAAAAGCGGGGGGTACACTGGGGTCATACTCAATATCATCTCTATGTTGCTCCGTATTTATGCGATAAATCCGATCTCCATTAACATGAAAATTATCAAATGATAGGTTATAGTTCAAAAACAGATATATCAATATACTGCTGCCAAAACCAATGGCTAAACCAACGATATTGATAAAGGTGAAAACCTTTCTTTTTAAAAGGTTCCGCCAAGCGATTTTTATATAGTTCCTAAACATGATTGATTAATTTATTTGATGACCTTAAGTTCCTCATTGTCTAGGGTTCCCCTATCACTATCTCCAGACGTTCTAATTTCCTGATCATTGGTTTTTCCTGAAATCTGTAAATCACCACCGTTCATGTGAATAGATACCTTTTTCACATCTACTTCAAGGGTTGCCGCACCAAAATCACTCACGGTAATTTCTAGTTTTTCTTCAGTTATGCTTTTTGTGACATAAAATTCTGCTCTGTCAGCTACGACAATAGATTCTAGGTTTGGATTACTCACATAAAGCTCGACAACTTCATTACTAGCCTCTCCTTCGGTATAGATTTCCAATGTCCCATTTGTAACCTTTCTTATTACTTGAGGGAAAGGATCTCCTGAAAGTGTCATTGTGATCACCTTGGCTTCCTCTTGTGTAAAAAACACTTTGGCTACCCCTGAGACAAATATTGAGTTGAATTGGGGTATTTCACTCAAAACTACTTTACGCTCCGAATCTTGATGAAGTGTAAAGGAGGAGAGCAATACCATAAGTAGAGGCAGTACTGCACTTTTGAACCCTGCCCTTTTAATAGCGATTCGATTTTTTAGATTTACCATGACTTAGATTTTTGATTGATGAATAAACTCTAAACCTTCTCCCTAAAGGGATTATCCGTCTACATTGTAGCCCCGATTGCCCTATTTTGGCTTTCGGTAACTATTTGGCCATCGAACAAATTCACTACACGATGCGCATAATGCGAATCGCGATCGGAGTGTGTTACCATTACAATGGTTGTTCCTTCTTGATTAAGCTCGGTCAATAAATTCATAACTTCAATTCCGTTTTTGGAATCCAAATTACCCGTTGGCTCATCCGCAAGTATCAATTTAGGATTGGTTACCACCGCTCTTGAAATAGCAACACGTTGCTGTTGACCACCTGAAAGTTGTTGTGGAAAGTGTTTCTCGCGATGTGCTATTTTCATTCGTTCCAGTACCTTCATGACTTTTTCTTTACGCTCTGCCTTACCCATTTTTAAGTAAATCAAAGGGAGTTCAACATTTTCGTAAACTGTTAATTCGTCAATTAGGTTAAAGCTTTGGAATACAAAACCTAGATTACCCTTTCGCAGTTGCGTACGTTGGCTTTCTTTGAGTCCACCAACTTCATTGCCTGCAAAATTGTAACTACCTTCAGTTGGGTTATCCAGCATTCCTATGATATTCAAAAGGGTGGATTTACCACAACCAGAAGGCCCCATGATTGCGGTAAATTCCCCTTCCTCTACTGTTAGGTTGACATTGTTCAGTGCCAAGGTTTCTACTTCCTCGGTTCTAAAGCTCTTTTTTAGGTTTTTAATTGTTATCATTTCTTGATTGATTTTACGTATTTATATTAATGACATCCGGAGTTCGTCCGATGTGACAGTTTTTAGAAATTTTATTTTAGTACTATTCTTTCTGCTTCACCAAAGGAATCATAATTGCTTGTAATTACTTCTTCACCTGCATCCAATCCTTCTAAAACCTCATAGTATTTTGAGTTTTGCTTCCCGATTCTTATTGGTCTCTTTAATGCTTCATCACTACCTGGGGTGACAACGAAAATCCATTGACCACCTGTACTTTGGAAGAAGCTTCCTTTCGGAAGCAACATGGCATCACTTGACTCTCCGAGCTGTAACTTGATATTATAGCTTTGTCCCGTACGAATCGTTTCAGGTTTATTTTCAGTAAAAACAAGATCTACGCGAAACCTTCCATTTCTTACCTCAGGATATACCTTTCGTACCCTTAATGGGAATTCATTTCCATTTCGTTCTAAGATTGCAACTAAATCCCTTTTCACGCGATCGATGTAATGTTCATCGATATCGGCTTCGATTTTATAATCGGTCAAAACATTTACCTGTCCTATGCGTTGCCCTTGGGTAATATTCTGTCCGATTTCGGCATCTAAAAATCCTAGTTGCCCATCAGCTGGAGCGCGAACATTTAAATGGTCTAAGCGCTGGTATACCATACCAAGCGTCTTTTGCATTCTTGCCAAATCGGTATCAAGTCCGGTTAATGAAGTTTTTCGAAGTTCATCATCTGTTTCTGTCTGTGTTTTTACAATGTCATATTGTTGTTGAGATAGTTCATAATTCTCTTTTGACAGTTGATATACTTCCTTTGAAATCAATTCCTCGTCAAAAAGTGCTTGATTCTGTTCGTAATTTCGTTTTAAGCGCTGTAGATCAGTACTGGCTGTAGCTAAAGAGCGACGACCCTCTACCTGACGAGAATCAAAGTTTAGCCTAGTGGATCTAAGATCATTCTGCTTCAGGGCCAAATTACTTTCGCTGTTCAAAATCTGCTCATAAAGGTTAATGTTCTCTAACTTGAGAATAATATCCCCTTTCTTGACCATAGTACCTTCTTCTATTAGTTTTTCGGTTACACGACCACCTTCATAAGCATCCATATAAATAGTAGTAATAGGGGCTACATTGCCAGTAATGGTAATGTAGTCGTCAAACTTGCCAGCCGTTACTTCTGCTATTGATAGCTTTTCCTTTTCTGTTCTAAAAGTGGAAACAGAAGTTTTAAAAAGCAATTGATAACCCACAAACAGTACCAATAAACCCAAAGCGATATAACCATAATGTTTGGGTCTTAGTCCTTTTTTCTTTTCGAGTTGAATATCCATCTTTTGTATTATTCTTTATTAGTTGAGGTCCTGTTGAACCGTTTTTTCCTTGGTTCAGGAATTATGTCTTTTATTAATTCTGGTGTTCGGTAATCGCAATTCAAACTTCATAATTTGAATTTCATATCGTTCTGTAAAATCTCTCCGTATATTAATTCTCATCTTTTTCATCTTCTAGTTTATATTAAACACTGGTAATCCTCTATAGAAATCCAATGTACTTTTGTTGACTTCTGATCGTAGTCTTACCTGTAGGTTTAAATTCTGTGCATTTGCAAATAGATTTTTTGCGGTAAATAATTCGATGCCATTGATCATTCCTTTCTCGTACCGTTTTTGGGCAATAGTAAATGCCAAACGTTGCGCCTCCATATTTTGGCTGCTCTGATCTACTTCTACTTGTAACGAATTATATTCTTGTACCAATTGTTGAATGGTTTGAAAAAGTACCTGCTCCTGTACTTTCAAATTATTTTCTGCTCGAAGCTTTTCAATTTTTGCCTGCTTTACTTGAGAACGTGCAGACCATCCATTACTAATAGGAACATTTAACCGAACTCCTATAAACCGCGAAGTGTTATCTCTGAACTGCTCGCGGAAGGGAAGCGTATTATTAAGTGAATCTCGTGTGGTCTCAAAATAACCGGTTCCAATTCCTGCAAACATTGATAATGACGGATATAACCTTCCTCGAGAAACTGCAACTTGTTTTTTAGCAGCTTTTGCCCGAAGTTCCTGTGCCTTGATTAGGGGTAAAAATTCCCTAGCTTTAGAATAGACCGAATCCGATTTCATCTCCATTTCATTTTCAACCATCTGTATTTCTTCTAGCTCAGACTGAATGGCTATATCTGATACGTCTTCTAAATTCATCTCCTGGATCAAAGCCAATTTTGCGGCTGCCAATTGATTTTCGCTTTGTGTTAGATTTAGTTCATCTCCTAATAAAGCGGACTTTGCTTCATATAAATCTGCCCCCGCCATTAGTCCTAATTCAATTTGTTTTTCAACTAGCTTATAATTGGTTTTAGAAACTTCTAACTGCTCTTTGGAAATTGTTACCAATCCTTCAAAAAATCGAATGTTGTTAAATGCCTCCATTACCCGAAAAGCCAAAAGATATTTTTGTTGCAGCGTTTCTTCACTAAGTGCTTTATACAAGAACTTAGATGCTTTAATGGAATTCATTTTTTGAAAACCTTGGAATAAATCTATAAATCCGTCAAGTGAAAATGGATTGGAGAAAAACTCTGTGGTCACAACATCATTTGTAAAAGGGTCAGTACTTCGCCCAAAATTGACAGTGTAGCTAGTTCCTGCGTTCACATTTGGCAATAGATTTCGAACCGACTGCCTATAGGTTTCCCTACCAGAATCGGAGGTATACTTAAAATCCTTTAGTTGAAGGTTGTGCTCAATCGCATGTGCAACGCATTCATCTAAGGTCCATTTCTCTTGCGAAAAAAGACTTGACCCTAAAAGGGAAAAGAAAATAAGTTGAAATGTCAATTTTAAATTCATGATGTATTAATATGCCAAACTGTTTGCTATTTATATGCCAAGAATTCAACTATTTGATTTTCAATGTTTTAAATAAAATCGTTTTGTCAAAAAATATTAAAGTGTAAAATAGTTATACATATATTGTCAAAAAAATGGACACTAGTCAAAATTTAAGTTTTTCTTGTCGTAGTTTTAAAAACCTGTTTGAACCCTTTGAATTCGGCATCTTTTGTCAACAATGATTTCAAATACTATTCGTGGAATATTTTTTGTTACCGACAGATAACTACAATTAAATTTTATGTTAGACTCAAAAATTCTGGTCATCGATGACAACAAAAGTGTATTAAGCGCACTTGAAATTCTGTTGCAATTTGAGTACAAGACTGTCAAAACCATTTCCAATCCTAATCAGATTTCTTCTTTTCCTGATTTGACCGATTTTGACATAGTACTTTTAGACATGAATTTCTCAGCTGGTGTGAATACGGGAAATGAAGGTCTTTTTTGGTTAAGGGAAATTCGAAAAAAAGCACCTCAGATTTCTGTCATTATGATGACAGCATACGGTGCCGTTGACCTTGCGGTTAAAGCTTTGAAGGAGGGAGCGACCGACTTTGTTTTAAAACCTTGGAATAATGATAAATTGCTAGCGACTGTAAAGTCCGCTTATGAATTACGCAAGTCGCGTAAGGAAATCAAAAAACTAAAACAGAAGGAAGATAATCTGAAACAGGTTATCAATCAGAATAAGAACTACATCGTAGGGAACTCGAAAGCGTTGAATTCAGTTCTAAAATTGGTAAGTAAAGTAGCTAAAACTGATGTCAATGTTCTGGTAACTGGGGAAAACGGGACAGGAAAAGAACTGATTGCCAGAGAGCTTCATGGTTCTTCTATTCGTAAAAATGAGGTTTTTATCCCAGTTGATATGGGTTCCATTTCAGAAAACCTTTTTGAAAGTGAGCTATTCGGACATACAAAAGGTTCATTTACCGATGCCAAAGAGGATCGCGCTGGTAAGTTTGAAGCGGCAAATGGAGGAACTTTGTTTTTGGATGAAATTGGTAATTTGTCTTTACAGACTCAAGCCAAATTATTATCCGCTATTCAAAACAAAACTATTGTACGTGTTGGTTCGAATAAATCTATTCCCGTCGACATTCGTCTCATTTGTGCAACAAATGAAAATTTGGATAAAATGGTTGCCGATGGACTTTTCCGGGAAGATTTGTTGTACCGTATAAATACGATTCAAGTTGAGGTGCCTCCTTTGCGCGAACGCGAAGGCGATATTCTGGTTTTGGCGGAATTTTATTTGAATAAGTTTGTCAATAAATATGGGAAGCAAGGGCTTCGAATGAACCAAGCAACTCAGGAAAAATTAATGGGATATAAATGGCCTGGTAATGTCCGTGAATTACTACATACTATGGAACGTGCTGTAATTCTTTCCGAGGGAAATGTACTGAAACCAACAGATTTTCTTTTGGAAGCTAAAAGTGCCATCTCCTATGAAACCGGACCAAGTACATTGGAAGAAATGGAATTGCTAATGATTACCAAAGCACTTAATCAAAATGATGGAAACTATAGTGCAGCAGCAGAACAACTGGGAATATCAAGACAAACACTTTATAATAAACTCAAGAAAAGTAGTAAGCAGTGAGCAGTTGGCAGTTGGCAGTTGGCAGTTGGCAGTTGCAAAACTAAATTCGAGAATTTGAACTTTGTACCTTTTACTCAATAACGAACAATTTGAACTTGAACTTTTAAGATGGTAAGTAGAAACATTTATTTGCAAATGGTACTTCGTATCATTTTTATTACCCTTTCGGCCGTTGCCGCTGTTTATTTCTTCTTTGAAAAACAGTATATAGGCACCGGTATCGCCACCATCATGCTGGTTGCTCTAACCTCATCTTTAATATATTATGTCAACCAAACAAATAGAAAAATCGCCTATTTCTTTGATGCTATAAAAAATGAAGATTTCACGTTACGTTTTCCTGAAAAATTAAGTGTGAAATCATTGGAAGAATTAAACCATAGCCTGAATATGCTCAACGCAATGATTCAGGATATTTATGTAAAAAAACAAGCTCAAGAGCAGTACTATCAAGAAATTTTAAGGCAAGCGGATATTGGTATTTTTACAATAAACGAGAAAGGGCATATTTTATATGCCAACCCAACAGTTCAAGATCTTCTAAACTATCGCCCCTTAAATCATGTGAAACAACTCAACCTGATTGACCATAATCTTTATAATCTTTTTAAAGATTTGAAACCCTTTGAAAATACCATTTTCAAGTTAGGAAATGAAAGAGGAAAAAGGGAGTTGAGTCTCAAATGTACACCTATCATGATAGAAGAACAAAAGCTATTGTTGGTAGTGGTTCATGATATTCACAAAGAACTTGATGATAAAGAAACAGATTCTTGGGTAAAACTGATACGCGTACTTACTCATGAAATCATGAACACCATTACTCCTATTACCTCAATATCAGATTCTATACTAAACTATTTCAAGTCGGGAAGTAAATTAACTGAACCAGGCAATTTCTCAGAAGACCAAATTAAGAATACAGCAAAAGGTTTAGAAGTAATTAAAACTCAAGGAACCGACCTTATGAGTTTCGTACAATCATATCGGACCTTTTTAAGTGTGCCCGAGCCCGACAAAGAGTTAGTGCCTGCTTTAGCCCTCTTGGAAAAAATTAAACTTTTGCTAGATGAGCAAAAAGATCTTATAAAAGTTGAAATCGAAATTCTGGTAGAACCCAAAGAACTGGAACTTTATCTTGATGAAAAACTAATAACCCAAGTACTCTTAAATTTGGGGAAAAATGCGCAGCAGTCTCTTGAACATCAGGATAAAGGGAACATTCGAATTGTTGCGGGCATAAACAAAATGAGTAAGAAATACATTCAAGTGCAAGATAATGGCCCCGGAATATCCCCTGAACTCATGGATGAAATTTTTGTGCCCTTCTTCACTACAAAAAACACCGGAACAGGAATTGGGCTTAGTCTAACAAAACAAATAATGCGCTTGCATGGTGGAAGTATAAGCGTGTCTTCAGGGAAGACCACCCAGTTTACTTTGACCTTTAACTGATTGAAGTTTATAAATCTATTTGAAGTTCTTTAAAAGGGTCCCAAAAATGTTTTTCTAAATTTTGAATTTGACTATCGATGACTTCAATGCCTTCACTCTCCAATAACTGTTGCATTAAGTTTGTACCATCAAAATGATGCTTACCGGTTAGGAGGCCTGCCTTATTTACAACACGATGAGCTGGAACATTTTCCATACTTCCGGCTCCGTTCATCGCCCATCCAACCATTCGGGCACTTCTTGCAGCTCCTAAATATTTGGCAATCGCGCCAAAGGAAGTTACCCTTCCATAGGGAATTTGCTCTGCTACTTCATAGACTTTTTGAAAGAAATTTTTGTTTTCTGGTTTCACAGGTTAAAAATATAATCGGAATAAGGTAATAACAAAAAGTAAAACCATCAATCCACTTAAAATGTAGTTTGCATTTTTCGAAAACCGATTCGTTCTCTGTTCCATCTTATCAAAATAAAAAACATATACATACATGGCCAAAAAAGTTCCACAACCGGCAGAAATTATAAAAATAATTTCATCCAATTGTGTATAGTTCATAAAACCTTGACCATGAAAAAAAGTATTTATACCTGCGTAATAAGGTATCGTCAATAAATTAAGAGCTGCTAAAAAGGCTCCTTTAGAGAAACTTCCTCTTTTTTTACCTTCCGTAAATTCAATAGTATCCGCAGTCTGCTTTTTTCCTTTTACGAAAAAGAAGATAGCTAGCACTCCAAAAATTACCAATGCCATTTGCATCAGTATTTCTATGATTTCAGGATTCTGGGATAATAACTTTGAAATTCGAACAGCCAGATAAGCCTGTATCATAACGGTAAAACCAACTCCGAGACCAAAAGTAACACCATTCTTTTTCCCTTTCTCAACACTGGTTTTAGCAGCATTCATATTCAACAAACCTGGTGGCAATGAGGCAACAAAAGCAGCACTAAATGTTGCTACACATAAAAGCATTAATTGTTGCATTTCTGATTGATTTTCGACTAATGAATTGTGAATTGAATATAGGTAATTGGTTTCCCTTCTTGAAGGTACTGATTTTCATAGTAAGTCTGAATTTTTAATACTTCTTCTGGACTTCCTTCGTTTTTATAGACATCGTGATTTGCATAAATGATTTCTAATCCTAATCCATGAAGTAAACCAAGGGTATAACCATGCATAAATTCGCTATCGGTCTTCAAATGCAATAATCCGTTGGGTTTTAAAACTTTTCGATATTTCTCCAAGAAATCTTGATTGGTCATGCGATGCTTCGTTCGCTTGTACTTGATTTGTGGATCGGGAAACGTAATCCATATTTCAGAAACCTCATTTTCAGCAAACATCCAATCTACCAACTCAATTTGGGTCCTCAGGAAAGCAACATTTTCTAGATTTTCTTCTAAAGCTGTTTTAGCACCTCGCCAAAAACGAGCACCTTTGATATCAATACCTACAAAGTTTTTATCAGGATTTCTTTGAGCAAGCCCAACAGTATATTCTCCCTTACCACAACCCAACTCTAAGACAATTGGGTTGTCATTTTTGAAGTGCTCGGCCCATTTTCCTTTCAGTACTAAGGAGCCATCTTCAATGGCCTTCCTTTCAGGTTGAATAACATTTTTGAACGTCTCGTTCTCCTTAAATCGTTTGAGCTTGTTTTTACTCCCCACTACAATCAAAAATTTGTGATTTGCAAAGCTAAGGAAATACTTATTCAAGTAAGTTCAATCAGACCATCTCTTCTTCAGGAGCTTTATCTTTCTCAAGTGTAAATGAGAATTCAGAACCTATTCCTTCTTCACTTTCCACATAAATACGTTCCTCATGGGCTTCAATAATGTGTTTTACAATGGCAAGTCCTAATCCTGAACCACCCTCGTTTCTATTTCTACTCTGGTCAATACGATAAAAACGTTCAAAAAGCCTAGGAATATGCTGCTCAGGAATACCTTCTCCATTATCCGTAACACGGACAATAACTTTATTTTGGATTAGATTCTCAACACTTATTTCTGTGGTACCATTTTCATGTCCATATTTTATGGAGTTCACCAAAAGATTAGTTATTACCTGTCGTATTTTTTCAGCATCAGCGCGAACATAAATTGGAGTCTCATATTCCATATCGAAGGTCAATGCAATTTTCTTTTTTGCCGCCTTCATTTCCAAGAGTTCAAAATTGGTCTTAATCAGTTCAATGATATCAAACACTTCCCAATTTACATTTAACTCTCCCGCTTCCAGTTTGGTAATAAGATCCAAATCCTTAACGATGTATATTAATCTATCAACGGCTTTGTTTGCTCGGTTTAAGTACTTTTTCCGCACATTCTTGTCTTCCAAAGCCCCATCCAAAAGGGTCTCAAGATAGCCTTGCACCGTAAAAAGTGGTGTTTTTAATTCATGTGCAACATTGCCCAAAAAGTCTTTTCGATATTCCTCTCGAATTTTTAAAGTGTCTATTTCTATTTTCTTATCCTGTGCAAATTTTTCAATCTCTTGTGTCAGCGTTGTCATATCAGTGGTAATAGTCCGTGAAGACAAAGAGGATGATTCCAAAAGCGAAACATCATCATAAATTCTCTTGATCCTACGGTAGATAAATTTTTCAATGCGAAGCTGAACCACAAAAAAAGAAATGCCGAATGAAAGCAAAGCAAAAACTACAAGAAATACCCAGTCGGATACATCTTTGTACCACATAAAAAATCCCAATAGGGATGTCAGAAAGATAACAATGAAGATGGCCGTGCGAAAAGCGAATTTATAAGATCTCTTTAATCGAATAGCCATTTAAAAAAGTTTGAGCAGACATGCCCCTGCGCTAGTTATTTTACAAATATCATATTTTAGCCAGGGAAATAACAGAAAAATATTTTAGAAATTAGAGTACAAACTTATACCCAACCCCCTTTATGGTTTTGAAATGATCTTCCCCAATTTTTTCCCGAAGTTTTCGAATATGCACATCTATTGTTCGACCTCCAACAACTACTTCATTGCCCCAAACACGATCTAAGATGACCTCTCTTTTAAAAACTTTGTTAGGTTTGGAAGTTAAAAGAGACAATAGTTCAAACTCCTTTCTGGGAAGAACAAGTTCCACCCCATTATTCACAATTTTATATTCCTCGCGGTTGATGACAATATTGCCCACTTTTACAATGTCTTCTGTACTGCTATCATCTTCTTTCAATCTTCTCAACAAACCTTTAATCTTACTAACCAAAACCTTAGGCTTTATAGGTTTGGTAATATAATCATCAGCACCCGCATCAAAACCAGCCACCTGCGAGTAATCTTCTCCACGGGCGGTAAGAAATGTGATAATCGTATTCTCCAAGCCTTTCGTATTTCGAATAATTTCGCATGCTTCGATACCATCCATTTCGGGCATCATAACATCTAAAATAATCAAATGGGGTTGTTTTTTCTTTGCCTTAGCTACGCCTTCAGCGCCATTATTTGCCGTATAAACATTGTAACCTTCCGAAGACAAATTATAGCTTAAAATCTCTAAAATATCAGGTTCGTCGTCTACTAATAGTATTCTAATGTCCTTTTTTTTCATCGAATGTTGAAGTTATTCACTCAAATGTAAATATAAAACCTTTATCAAATCTGCTCTTAACGTTGATTTAATGTCGTAACAATTTGGTAACATTGGCAAACTCAGAGAATCCTACTAAAAATCAATAAAGCCAAAAAGGAAATCTGTATTTCGTCGAAAAATTCCGCTATTAAGGGCACTCGATTCACTTTAGCGAACGTATTATTCTTATATTTGTGGTATACATTTTGTAGACAATATTGCATGAAGCACCTTTACCTAATTGTTTTTTTCTTGTTTGTTTCTTTTAGCTATGCCCAAAGTGGCGGCGGTAAAGGAGATATTGACGGGTTTAAACTTTACCCAAACCCGGTGACTAATGGTAAAGTATATATTAGCACTAACGAAAATGCAGCAAAGAAGATCTTAATCTTTGATGTATTGGGTACTCAAGTTTTAGAAACTACTATTTTAGGCAAAGAACTGAACCTTTCAGACTTAGATGCAGGCGTTTACGTACTTCGGGTATTTGAGAAAGACAAAGTAGCCACAAGAAAGCTGATTATTAAGTAGTTAATCACTTATTTTTCATATCCTTAATTTATATTTCCTTCGTTTATTGGTCAAAAAAATCGATAAACAGCGGACAAAATTTTGTTTACCTACAATTTGACGAATTTCACAACAATATTTAGTTTTAGCTGTACACCTGCCCTATATTTATAATCCCAAATTGTTAACCTATGAAAAAATGCTACTTCGGCTTGCTGCTGCTGTTGACTTTATCTGCCTATGGGCAAGATACTACAAGCTTCAACCAGACCTTACCAGCAAAAGAGTTATCACTTAAAATTTATCCCAATCCGGCAACTAATGATATAGTGTATATCACAACGTCAAAAAATGGCATTAAGGATATCGTAGTATATGATGTTTTCGGAGAAATGGTACTCACCGATAGAATATCATCAAAATCATTAAATATATCGAGACTTGTACCTGGTGTATACGTATTGCAAGTTACTGAAGGTAATGAAACAATGACCCGCAAGTTGGTGGTCAAATAATATTCTTAACTCAAATTCTGAAAAGCCCTTGCTTGTTTAGCAAGGGCTTTTTGTTTTATTAGAGCTGTGGTATGTTTACTTTTACATCAGAATTTACCATGAAGAGCATATCAGTATTTGGCATCAAAAATGAATCGGAATTTGAAGCGAAAGCTTTGGAAGTTTTCGAATTTCAATATCGAGACAATTCTGTCTATCGAGAGTTTTGTTCTTACTTGGGAAAGAACCCTGAGAACGTTCATGAAATTCAAGAGATTCCTTTTTTACCAATCGAATTCTTCAAATCCAAAACTGTACTTACGGGTCACAATCAACCGCAAATCTCATTTTCAAGCAGCGGCACTACTGGAAACCAAACAAGTCTGCATCATGTAACAGATCTTGATGTGTATAAACAAAGCTACTTGAAAGCTTTTGAGCATTTCTATGGAAATATTCGAGACTATTGCGTTCTAGCCCTGCTGCCTTCCTATTTAGAACGAGAAGGTTCCTCCCTCATTTATATGGTAGACGAGCTCATTAAAAAAAGTAGACACACAGAGAGTGGTTTTTATCTAGATGAAATAGATTCACTTAAGAATAAATTATTGCAATTAGATGCTTCGGGAGGCAAAATTCTACTCATAGGGGTTTCATTTGCGCTATTGGATTTTGCCGAAAAGTATTCCCTAGAATTAAAGAATACAATCGTAATGGAAACAGGGGGAATGAAAGGAAAGCGAAAAGAAATGATTCGCGCCGAACTGCATCAAGCACTAAAAAAGGGTTTCGGAGTTGATGAAATCCATTCTGAATATGGAATGACCGAATTGCTTTCCCAAGCCTATTCTGCTGGAAAAGGAGTATTTCAAACACCACAATGGATGAAAGTCTTAATTCGAGATACTGAAGATCCACTAAGCTTTCAAAAAACTGGAAAAACAGGTGGAATCAACGTTATTGATTTGGCGAATATCAACTCTTGCTCCTTTATCGCAACACAAGATTTAGGAAAGCTTCATCAAGACAATCGCTTTGAAGTTTTAGGTCGTTTTGACCACTCTGATGTACGCGGTTGTAATTTGATGGTACTCTAGCCTATCTTTTTATAAGTCAGCGTTACCTCATCATCGGCAATCTCAGGGTTATCAACAAAAGACATAATAAGGGAATCTCCTTTTATTTCAAAAGTGAATTCCCAAGTATTATTAATAATAACTTTATTATCTTGAATTTGAAAATCGTAACTCCCAGACCCAGTAATAAAGAAAGTTTCTGTTGAGTTCTCAATTGTTAAAGTACCCTCATCGTTTTCAAAAATGATTTTGTGAGCGCTAAAATCAAAATCCTCCGGATAAAAACAAAAGCAACTTGCGCTTTGAAGTTCCCATTTTCCGTTTAAGTCTATAGGGGTTGGCGTACTATCATCTGAATTCTCACATGAGAATACTACTCCCACAAATAGCAAACAAAAGACTAGCTTTTTCATATCTCTACTTTTGAATAGAACAATTTCGAAGTAAAAAACCCTAATTAAATTCTACGAAACTATTTGACCTCCCTAATATTTGCGAGTGTGATTTGATGGCGACTTAATCAACCACCCCCACCGTGATTTAGGTTTGTCTTGAAGTAGAAATACAGCACTATCAGCCCAATAGCCAAAAGAACAAAGAGAACGAAAGTGAAGTAAAACAGAACCTTACTATACTTTTTTGAAGAAAAACGAGCTAGTCCGTAAAAAAAAATTCCAAAGAGCAGGGCAAGAATACTATAGGTAATAAAGAGCGGTTTTATCGCAAATTCAAATTCAGTCAAGTGTCCGTCAGGGAAACCCATTGAAACAGTGCTCATATATGTCAAAATACCCGACAATAGCGCCAATACTGACAAAAAATAGGCTACTGTTTTATCACGAGGTTTCATATTTTACTAATTCACAACCAAAACAAAATAGTTTCTCCTTCCCTTTTGCAAGAGAATAAACCTATCATTAATCAAGTCAGAAGACGTAATCTTGTTGTCTTCCTTAACCTTTTCTTTATTAACGGAAATGGAGTTCTGTTTGAGCTCTCTTCGCGCTTCCCCGTTCGAAGCTAAAAACCCAGTTTGAGCGGCGAGCGCAGCAATCATATCCAATCCTTCCCCATCCAATTCAGATTTTGAAATTTCCGCTTGCGGAACACCATCAAAAACATCGAGGAAAGTTTTTTCATCCAACTTTTTCAAATCTTCAGAAGTAGATTTTCCAAAGAGAATTGCACTTGCAGCAATGGCATTTTCTAAATCTTCTTTTGAATGAACCGCAGTTGTAATCTCTTCAGCCAATCGTTTTTGCAAAGTACGCTGGTGCGGAGCTTCCGCATGTTCGATAACTAATGCATCAATCTCTTCTTTTGAAAGAAACGTAAATATTTTAATATACTTTTCGGCATCGGCGTCTGAAGTATTTAGCCAATGCTGATAGAATTTATATGGAGATGTTCTTTCAGCATCTAGCCAAACATTGCCACTTTCGGTTTTTCCGAATTTACTGCCATCGGCCTTCGTAATTAACGGACAGGTAAGTGCATAGCCTTTTCCGCCACCTATTCTGCGAATCAGTTCTGTTCCAGTTGTAATATTTCCCCATTGATCACTACCTCCCATTTGCAAGGTACAGTTGTGTTCTTTGTAGAGATGCAAGAAATCATAACCTTGCACCAATTGGTAGGTGAATTCAGTAAAAGACATGCCTTCTTTTGCTTCAGCAGAAAGTCTTTTTTTGACCGAATCTTTTGCCATCATATAGTTCACGGTAATGTGTTTGCCCACATCACGAATGAAATCCAAAAATGAGAAATCTTTCATCCAGTCATAGTTATTAACAAGAATCGCTGAATTTTCAGCATCACTGCTAAAATCTAAAAAACGAGAAAGCTGTTCTTTTAATGCTTCTTGATTATGGCGAAGTGTAGCTTCGTCCAATAGGTTTCTCTCTTCCGATTTCCCCGAAGGATCCCCTATCATACCCGTTGCTCCCCCAATCAAAGCAAAAGGTTTATGGCCAGCCATTTGAAAATGACTTAGCATCATCACGCCTACTAAATGCCCAATATGGAGTGAATCTGCCGTAGGGTCAATGCCCATATAAGCGGACTGCATGCCACTTAACAGATGTTCTTCAGTCCCTGGCATTGCATCATGCAACATCCCACGCCATTTTAATTCTTCAACAAAGTTGGAAGTCATTTTAATTCAAGTTTAGCATTTGGTGCAAATATAAAAGGAAATATCGCGCTTTTCCCGAAGTATCAAGAGGAAATTATCCGCCTGTATTCGCTAACTTTGGACTATGGTTTTAGTCACGGGGGGAACGGGTTTAGTTGGAGCGCATCTCCTTTTGCATTTGCTTAAAAAAGGAACTCCAGTTCGGGCCATTCATAGAAAAGGAAGTGACCTGAAACGTGTGGAAAAGGTTTTTGGATATTATTCCGAAAACGCATCTTTGCTTTTTTCAAAAATTGATTGGGTTGCAGCTGACCTCAACGATATTCCTGCTTTACAAATTGCTTTTCAAGATATTCAATACGTATATCATGCTGCTGCTTTGATTTCATTTAATCCCGGTGATTATAAAAAATTGCTAAAAGTAAATGCTGAAGGCACTGCCAATATTGTAAACTTATGTGTAGCAAATGAGGTCAAAAAACTGTGCTATGTAAGTACTATAGGGACTATAGGAAAAAGCATAGGCGATGCCCCAGCCACGGAGGAAAACGAGTGGAATGACTTCAATGTAAATGTATATGCCCTTTCCAAATACGAAGCTGAAATGGAAGTTTGGCGTGGTTCTCAGGAAGGTCTTTCAGTGGTCATGGTAAATCCTGGTGTGATTCTTGGGCCTGGTTTTTGGGACACCGGTACCGGTGCACTCTTTACTGCTGCAAATAAAGGCTATTCGTTTTATCCACCTGGAGGCACAGGGTTTATAACAGTCCATGATGTCGTAAAAATGATAACTTGGCTTATGGAGTCTCGGATTGAAAATGAACGATTTATCGCCGTTGCCGAGAACCTAACTTTTCAGGAAATTTTGACTCGATTGACTACCGCATTAGGGAAATCAGCACCCAAGAAAAAGTTGAAATACTGGCAATTGGAAACAGGGAGAATAGGTGATATACTATGGAGTGCTATGACTGGAAACCCCCGTAAAATCACAAAAAGCTCAATTTACTCCCTGAAGAACCGAGATTTCTACGAAAATCAAAAAATACGGGAAGCTTTGGGTTTTACATTTGAATCTTTAGACCCTACCCTTACTTTTTCTTGTCAGCGTTTTTTGGAAGAGAATCTTTAGGCACAAGCCCTTTTCGCGTAGCTTTCATCTCGGTCGCCTTAATGCTATCTCTAATCTTTTTTAAAGTAACAATCCGTTCCTTTTCCGCTTCCAATTTTGCTTCGACTGCTGTATAAATTTCTTCGTGTTCTTCGGGTATAGAAGCGTAGTAACGGTCACTTTCAACAAACTGAATACTATCAATACCGTATTTTGTAAAAATATACTCGGTCGGTTCGATATTGTGATTTCGCAAAACCTGAGCGTTGGTTATTTTAGCAGCATTCACTACTGCTAAATCGTTTAATATCAAAACCATCTTTTCTTTAGGAATAAGGTTCTCAGGCTTCTCCATAAGCTTTTCAGCACAATCAAAGAAAAGAATTACCAAAAGAAAAAGAAATGTTTTTTGCATACTATCGATTAAATGTCAACCTTCTTGCATTTCGCTCTCCTGAAAAGCTTCCGTTTTCATAAGCTAAATGTCCATTTACAAAAGTATGGGTTATTTTAGAAGCAAAGGTAAATCCATCAAAGGGAGACCATCCACATTTATAAAAAACATTTTCTCTAGTCGCTTCCCAAGGATTATCTAAATCAATTAAAACCAAATCCGCATAATAGCCTTCCCTAATGAAACCCCTTTTTTCAATATCAAAAAGTTTTGCAGGATTATGAGACATCTTCTCTACCAATTTTTCCAAAGAAATCATTCCCTCCTTATGCTTTTGCAGCATCGCCGGCAAAGCATGTTGAACCAAAGGTCCGCCAGATGGGGTTTTCGTATAGACATTGTCTTTTTCCCCCAAAAGATGTGGTGCATGATCAGTTGCAATCACATCAATACGGTCATCTAGCAAAGCTTCCCAAAGTTTAGTTCGGTCGTTTGCCGTTTTCACCGCAGGATTCCATTTAATTAAAGTGCCTTTGGTATCATAATCTGTATCTGAAAACCATAGGTGGTGAATACAAACTTCCGCAGTAATCTTCTTTTCCTCCAAGGGAATATCATTGCGAAACAAATCCATTTCTTTTCCTGTGGAAAGATGAAAAACATGTAATCTCGCTCCTGTTTTTTTTGCAAGATTAATTGCCTTTGATGAGGAAAAATAACAAGCTTCTTCACTTCGAATTAAAGGATGATATTTTACAGGAATATCATCCCCATATTGCTCCTTATATTTTGCCAAATTACTCCGAATGGTACCTTCATCTTCGCAATGTGCGGAAATGACCATTTCAGTACTCCGGAAAATCTTCTCCAGCACTTCTTCATCGTCTACCAACATGTTTCCTGTGGAAGAACCTAAGAATAGTTTTACCCCTGAACAGGCATTTTTATCCAAACGTTTCAATTCCTCTAAATTATCGTTAGTACCCCCAAATAAAAAGGAATAATTAGCATATGAAGAAGAATTTGCCATCGCAAATTTTTCTTCTAGTTTCCCAATAGTGGTTGTCTGCGGATTTGTATTTGGCTGTTCCATGAAAGTGGTAATTCCGCCTGCAATCGCCGCTCTGCTTTCAGAAGCTATATTCCCTTTATGAGTTAGACCGGGTTCTCTAAAATGGACTTGATCGTCTATCACCCCTGGCAACAAATACTTTCCATAAGCATCGATAACCTTTGCTTCGTCATCCGAGATATCTTTCCCAATCCTTTCAATGCGGTCATCTTGAAGCAATACATCCGCTTCAAATATCCTATTTTCATTTACTATTGTAGCATTCTTAATAAGCTGCTTCGCCATTCTTAAAATCTATTTTTTTGAAATAAACTATTCCATTTCATTTTTAAAACCCCAAAAATGGCTTCACTAACGATGGAAGAGCTCATTTTTGATTTTCCCTTTACACGATCTCTGAAAATAATCGAAACCTCCTCTATCGTATAATTCTTTACGTATGCCCTAAACTTCATTTCAATCTGAAAAGCGTAACCCACAAAACGAATAGAATCTAAATTGATATTTTCTAAAACATATCTTTTATAGCAAACAAAACCTGCTGTTGGATCGTGCACACGCATACCAGTAATCATTTTCACATAAAACGACGCCCCATAAGACAATAACACTCTATACAAAGGCCAATCAACGACGTTGACTCCCTTCTTGTACCGTGAGCCGACAACAACATCCGCGCCATTCTTACAGGCCGTGTGCAAACGTAATAAATCGGAAGGGTTATGCGAAAAATCCGCATCCATCTCAAAAATATAGTCGTATTTCCTGGCGATAGCCCACTTAAAACCATGTATGTAAGCGGTGCCTAAACCTGATTTTTCCTCACGGACTTCTAAATGCAATCTATCTCCAAATTCCTTTTGTAATTGATGTACTACGGAAGAAGTGCCATCAGGAGAATTGTCGTCAACAATTAGCACATGAAAATCAGTCCTTAGTTCAAAGACAGCCCTAATAATTGCATCAATGTTTTCAATTTCATTGTATGTGGGAATAATAACTAAGCTATCGGACATTCAACTGGTTTGATTTCGACAAAAATAGTGTTTTCATTAGTGTCGAAAAGTGACTTTTGTTGTTTTATGATTTTTTTAAATGAAGGTTTAAACACGAGAATTTGTAATTTTGACACTGAACAACCTCAAAACATGCTTCAAAAACTGCCTAGGCTTTTTTTATACCTCTTAGGAACAATTTTAGTAATAAACTTGCTACAAGCCAATTTTACCGAGCTTATGTTCGATGAAGCTTACTATTGGTATTATGCTAAAAACCTTGCATGGGGCTATTTTGACCACCCACCTATGGTAGCTTGGATGATTAGTGCAAGTAGCCTTTTCTTCAAGGGTGAATTGGGCGTTCGCTTTATGAGTTGTTTACTTTCCGTGGCTACCTTAATCATTTTATGGGCAATCATAGATCACCCAAAAAAGAAGGATTATATACTACACTTTTTTGTAGTCACTTTTTCTATGGCGCTCTTAAATGTTTACGGCTTTTTTACATTACCAGATACGCCGCTTTTATTTTTTACCGCTCTTTTTTTATACGTATATAAGCGATTTATAGCTTCTCCATCTGTTGTTTTAACGCTAATTTTGGGCGTTGTTATGGCGGGTTTGATGTATAGTAAGTACCATGCAGTTTTAGTAATTGTATTTGTTTTATTCTCTAATCTAAAATTAATTAAAAACAAATATGCCATACTGGCTGTGACTGTTGCTTTTGCATGCTATATTCCACATTTTTTATGGTTGTATGAAAATGATTTTGTTACTATAAAATATCATTTGTTTGAGCGCCCAAATCAGGCTTACGATTTCAACAAGTTCACCCTTGGCTATTTCTTGAGCTTAATTACTCTATTTGGGCTTACATTTCCTTTAGCGTACTATATATTGTATAAAACCAAATCCAAAGATCTTTTTGGAAGGGCCTTAATCTTTCTAACCTACGGAGTACTTATTTTCTTTTTTGTTTCAAGTTTTTCAAAACGAGTTCAAGCCCAGTGGGTCATAGTTGTTTCCATTCCTATGGTGTTGATTATTTTTAATTATATCGTGGAAAATAAGACGATAAGAAAGTGGTTTTACGGTTTAGGTATTGCCAACATTATAATACTTCTATTTCTAAGGATAGGTCTTATTTATGAACCTATATTTCCTATAGTTTACGAGACACATGGCAATAAAGAATGGGTTGCTCGATTGGAGTATGACGTTTGGGATATTCCGGTCGTGTTTGAAAACTCCTATAGATTAGCACCTATGTATGAATTCTACTCGGGACGAAAGGCAATCTCCTTAAATAATATAGAGTATAGGCAAAACCAATATTCAATAGATGAATCTGAATTAAGTGTACAACATCAGCGGGTATTTTATGCCACACCTTATACACGTATAGCAGGCTTTGCTTACCCATTGCCAAACGGAGACCTTTTTTATGGAGAGTATATTGACCATTTCGAATCTTTTCGCAGATTGAAGCTCATTATAGAAAAAGATGAACTGGATTACGATTTAAACAAGACCTTCGAAATGAAAGTTTACAATCCATATAAAGTTGATATTCCTTTGGACAAACTTAAATTCGGATTAGCTTATTTAAACGATTATAAAGAAAAGAGAGATATTAGGAAAGTCTCAGCATCTCCCATCGATTCAACTATTTTAGTCTTAAAATCAAATGATACCACAAGTTTTACGTTTAAACTACCGAGAACCAAAATGGAGGACCCTGGGTATTTTAGAATGGGTATTTCTGAAAACGATCTTCCTCCTGGACTAAACGGCACCGCCATCAAGCTAAACTAGTGGAACCAATACTTCGAAACATAGAAAATATTGATTGGATCACTGTGCTGATTTTTAGCAGCTTGCTATTGATCGTAGTTGCAAAAAGCACATTTTATAATCGTTTTTTGAATTTTATCATCTTACCCTTTAACAACAAATACATTTTCATGTATAATAAAAAGGAAAAGTTGATGAACTGGTTTCATATATTTTTTACCGTCTTTCAGGTAATTAATTTTTCGCTGTTTTTATACCTTTCATGGAAAGCCTTTTTTGGTTCTTTAGAGGATTCAGATTTAAACCCTTATCTCTACCCTATTATACTTGGGTCTCTTCTGATTTTTTTAATTGTAAAAGTATTTTTGCAATTGGGTAATGGTTTTATTTTCAATTCGAATAAAACGATTAGCGAACTTGTTTTCAAGAAGCTTTCTTATCTTAATCATAGTGGGTTAATAATGTTTTTGGCCAACATAATCTTAAGCTATGTTTTTAAAGATTCGAAAACTGTTGTTTATGTAACGTTTTTCTTTATTCTTTTAATAAATGGAATAGGATGGGTCACCTTGTTGAGGAATCATCAAAAATTTATTGCAAACAATTTTTTCTATTTTATTTTGTACCTTTGCGCACTCGAAATTGCCCCCTGGATAATAATAGGGAGTTATTTAAAAGATTGATGCAGAGGACAATAAGCTTAGGGTAATTTTAGCGAGAGCGAGATTTAAAAAGCTTTACAACCGTTCACAGACTGCTATGTCTGACCAAAGGAACCAAATAAATAGATGTAGATGAAAGTAAAAACGATTTTGGTGTCTCAACCAGAACCGAAGATGGAAAACTCCCCTTATTCCAAATTAATTGATAAGGAAAAAGTTAAAGTCGACTTTAGGCCTTTCATTCATGTTGAAGGTGTAGACGCAAAAGAGGTACGTCAGCAAAAAATTGATCTTAATAACTTCACTGCCATCATACTTACCAGCCGTAATGCGGTAGACCATTTTTTCAGAATTGCTGAAGAAATGCGTTTCAAAGTGCCCGATAGTATGAAGTATTTCTGTCAGTCTGAAGCAGTGGCATATTATCTTCAAAAATATGTAGTATATCGTAAGCGCAAGATTTATGTTGGTAAAATGAACTTTCCGGATTTAGTGGTATTGTTTAAAAAATATAAGGATGAAAAATTCCTTTTACCCTCTTCCGATTCTTTAAAAGCTATCGTTCCTGAGACTTTGGATAAATTGGGAATAGACTGGACAAGAGGTATCTTTTATAAGACCGTGATTAGTGACTTATCCGATTTAAAGGAAGTTTATTATGATGTCTTGGTATTCTTCAGTCCTTCGGGAATTGAATCATTATTGAAAAACTTCCCTGACTTTGAACAGAATGAAACTAGAATAGCAGTATTCGGCAATTCTACTGTGAAAGCAGCAACTGAAGCTGGGTTGCGATGTGATATCAAAGCACCGACGCCTGAGACACCTTCAATGACTATGGCTCTGCAGAAGTATATTAATGCCGCTAATAAAAAATAAAATTTAAAAACGCTGTAATAAAAAAACCCTGAACAATTGTTCAGGGTTTTTTGTTTTTGATTCTTGAATCTAATGTTTTCATTTTAAAACGCATAGCGTTGCGGGCCACCACGACGAATTTCTTCACTTGCATACACTTCAAATTGCTCAAAGTTTTCTCGGAAAGCATTTGATAATTTGAACGCCGTTGTGTAATAGGCCTGGTCGTCGTTCCAAGTGGTTCTGGGAGACAAAACTTCTGTTGGCACCCCAGGACACGAACGTGGTTGAGCCACTCCAAATACGGAGTGAATATGATAATCTTTATAATTATATAAGCCTAAATCACCATTAAGAACGGCATTAATCATCGCACGAGTGTACTTTAGTTTCATTCTAGTTCCCACTCCGTAGGGGCCACCTGTCCAACCGGTGTTCACCAACCAAACATTTACCCCTGCCTTTTGCATTTTTTTGCTCAACATTTCAGCATATTTTGCCGGATGTAAAGGCATAAATGGCGCTCCAAAACAAGCAGAAAAAGAAGGAATAGGTTCTTTTACACCAGCTTCAGTTCCTGCAACTTTCGCCGTATATCCCGATATGAAATGGTATGCCGCTTGGGCGGGAGTCAATTTTGATATGGGAGGCAATACTCCAAAAGCATCTGCGGTTAAAAAGAAAATGTTCTTAGGGTTCTTTCCTATGGAAGGCCTTTGAACATTGTCAATATTGTAAATAGGGTAACTTACCCTGGTATTTTGTGTAATCGAAGTATCCGCAAAATCAACATTACCATTATCATCAAGAATAACATTCTCCAACAATGCTCCTTTTCGGATAGCCCCAAAGATTTCTGGTTCCTGCTCTGCAGAGAGGTTAATTACCTTAGCATAGCATCCTCCTTCAAAGTTGAAAACTGCATTTTCATTATTCCAACCATGTTCATCATCACCAATTAATTTACGATTGGCATCTGTAGACAAGGTTGTTTTTCCCGTTCCTGACAATCCGAAGAAAATAGCGGTTTCACCATTCTTGCCCACATTAGCAGAGCAGTGCATCGGCAATGTGTTTTTCTGTACAGGAAGTATGAAATTTAAGGCCGAGAAAATTCCTTTCTTAATCTCTCCTGTATAACCCGTTCCACCAATTAAAGCAATCTTTCTAGTAAAGTTGAGTATAGCAAAATTGTGCTGACGCGTTCCGTCAATTGTAGCATCCGCCATAAAACCAGGTGCATTGACCACAGTCCACTCTGGGTCAAAATTTTTCAACTCCTCTTCCGTTGGGCGAATAAACATATTATACGCAAACATATTGCTCCATGGATACTCATTGATTACCCTAATATCCATTCGATAATTGTGATCCGCGCAAGCGTAACAGTCACGAACATAAAGCTCCTTCTCATTCAAGTATGCTATTACCTTATCATATAAGGCATCAAATTTTGAAGGCTCAAAGGGAATATTAATATCACCCCACCAAACCTTCTCCTCGGTGATTTTATCCTTTACAATAAATCGATCCAACGGTGATCTTCCGGTAAACTCTCCAGTATTAACCGCTAGAGCTCCAGAGGATGCTTCTTTACCCATGTTTTTCTCTAAAGTGATTTCTTGAAGCCTTGAGGGAGCTAGCTGATAATGCACATTATCATGCTTTATTCCATAAGATTCAAGCGAAATGGTACTTGGAATTTTTTTCGAATTATTCATTTAATGTCTAATTTGATGGGGCAAAATTATTGAAAATTTATTCTTTATGGGTGTAAAATGAGAATATATTAGCTAAAATGCCTGTGTGCTCGATAACCCAGAAGTAGCCATCCAGAGATAAGTAGTAATCCACCTATTGGCGTAACGAACCCGATCGTCTTAAAGTCAAAAGAAGTCAAACTATTTGTTGCCAGAAAGTAGATTGAAAACGAAAACAGAAAAATTCCGGCTACAATAAAATAATAAACAAGTTTTTTATGCTGCTCAGGCACTCGAGTCGTACTGCCTAAAACCAAGAGAAAAATAGCATGATACATTTGATATCGAACGCCCGTCTCAAAAGTTTGTATGGCATTCGAATCCACCAACTTCTCTAATCCGTGGGCACCAAAGGCTCCAAGTACTACTGCAAGGGCTCCGAAGGCAATTCCCGTTAAAAATATTGTTCTGTTCATAACTTAAAGAGCATATTTTTTTATAAATGTAACAATTTGATACCTTAGTGTTTCGTTTACAAAAGTAACCAAACAGAAAGCGAATGCGTAAAATACTAGTGGTTGGGGCCGGAAAATCCACATCATATCTAATCGATTATTTTTTGGAAAAGGCTGAGCATGAAAACCTACACCTGACAATTGGTGATATTAATCCTGATGCGATTGCTTCTGAAATCAAAAACCACAAAGCTTGTACCGTTATTCAACTCGATATTTTTCAAGATGAGGCGCGTAAAAAAGTGGTTGAAGAAAGCGATATTGTGGTATCTATGCTTCCGGCAAGAATGCACATGAAAGTGGCCGAAGATTGTATCACTTTTGAAAAGCATCTGGTTACGGCTTCCTATGTAAGCGAAGAAATCAGAACTTTGGATAAACAAGCCAAAGAAAAAGGTTTGGTGTTTATGAACGAAATAGGTCTAGACCCAGGCATAGATCATATGAGTGCCATGCAAGTGATTGACCGTATTCGCGATAAGGGTGGAAAAATGATTCTATTTGAATCATTTACTGGCGGATTGGTGGCACCCGAAAGCGATAACAACTTGTGGAATTACAAATTCACCTGGAACCCGAGAAACGTTGTACTAGCAGGCCAAGGTGGAGCCGCGAAATTTCTTCAGCAGGGCACTTATAAATACATTCCGTATCATAAATTATTCCGTCGAACGGAATTTTTTGAAATTGAAGGTTACGGACGATTTGAAGGTTATGCCAATCGTGATTCACTAAATTACAAAGGAGCCTACGGATTGCATGATGTCCTAACTTTATATCGTGGCACAATGCGTCGTGTTGGTTTTTCAAAAGCCTGGAATATGTTTGTGCAATTAGGCGCAACCGATGATAGCTATGTGATAGAAAATTCAGAAGGAATGACCTATAGGGAGTTTATAAATTCATTTTTACCCTATTCTCCTACTGATTCCGTAGAATTAAAACTGCGACATTATCTCAAGATTGAGCAAGATGATATCATGTGGGAAAAGCTTTTGGAGTTGAACTTGTTCGATAATTCCAAAATTATCCCCCTTAAAAATGGGACTCCTGCTCAAATACTGCAATTCATTCTTGAGGATAGTTGGTCTCTTAGTGAAAAAGATAAAGACATGATTGTGATGTATCACAAATTCGGCTATGAACAAGATGGCAAACAATTCCAAATTGATGCAAATACTGTGGTCATTGGTGAAAATAGAACGCATACTGCCATGGCCAAAACAGTCGGCCTCCCTGTTGCCATTGCCACACTTGCCATTCTGAATAAAAAGATTAGCACGCCCGGAGTTCAAATCCCGATTCGGAAGGAGGTTTATGATCCTATTCTAGAAGAATTAAAAGATTATGGAGTCGTATTTAAGGAATATGATGTTCCTTACCTAGGGTATGACCCGGAATCTGTTTATGATAAGTAAACTTCTGATTCCGTTTAAATTCTATACTTTTACTACAAATCTGAAACTGTATAGATGAAATCCAATTCCAAAAGTGTAAAGATTGACGGAATAGACAAAAAGATTCTAAGGTTCTTAATGTCTGATGCACGGAAACCCGTGCTTGAAATTGCCAGAAATATTGGCATCTCAGGAGCAGCCATTCACCAGCGTTTGCGAAAATTAGAGGCATCAGGACTTCTAGCCGGCTCAAAGTTTGTCATCAACCCCAAAGTAATGGGCTATACTACCATGGCCTATATCGGAATTTATCTAGACAAAGCAATGAGCAATCCAGTTGCAGTGAAACAATTAGCGGAAATTCCCGAAGTTTTGGAATGCCATTATACGACTGGCAATTGGTCGATTTTAATAAAAGTACTCTGTAAGGACAATGAGCACTTAATGCATGTCTTGAATAAAGAAATTCAGCAGATTGAAGGTGTCTCAAGAACAGAAACTTTTATTTCCCTGGCACAACAAATCGATAGACAGATAACTATATAATTTTCTTAATCAAATTCATACAGTATGAATGTCTCATCGTCAGGCTTACCACCTGAAGCCTCATAACACTTTTGAGCTGCTATATTTGACTTTTCCGTTCCTATCCAGGCATCTTTGCAACCCAATTCTTGGGCATATTTCCATAGCTCTTTAACCAACTCGCGTCCAATACCTTGATTTTGCCACGAATCTAAAACTCCAACTTCGTTCATAAAAAGTTCTGGGTCCTTATCAGGATGCACGTAGTGAAAGGCCGAAGCCATTCCAACGACTTTCTGACCATCAAATGCCAAGAACAAATGATGTCTAGAATCATTGAAAAACTCAACCGCTCGATTCCTTTTTATGGGATTATCAAACAATGCATCACCCACTTTTTCCATGGCCAGCAAATCGTCAATTGTTGCTAGTCGTATTTCAACATTCGCTTTCATAAAATATTTTTCATAAAAAAACCTGCTCAGTGTTTATCTGAACAGGTTTTTATTTCAATTTCAATTCAGATTAATCCCTGCTTGCAACCCGCATTGCAAAATATATCAATGTTGCCAAGGCTCCGATGGCGGCTACTAAATAGGTTCTTGCCGCCCACTTCAAAGCATCTTCTGCTCCTGCATATTCTTCTTGGCTAACCATGTTCTTGTTCTTCAACCAAGCTAATGCCCGATTACTTGCATCATATTCGACAGGTAATGTTACAAAACTAAATAAGGTTCCGATTCCATAGAGACCAACACCGACCCAAGCAATAGTCCCACCAATAGCTGTGGTTTGCATCAACATCAGGCCACCAAAAATCACCCACATGGAGAACTTAGAAGTCACATTCAAAATGGGAACCAACTTCGAACGCATCCCTAACCATTCATAAGCTGTGGCATGTTGTACGGCATGGCCTACTTCATGAGCAGCTACAGCCGCTGCGGATGCGTTTCTTTGCGCATAAACGCCTTCACTCAAGTTCACGGTTTTATTTGCGGGATTGTAGTGATCTGTCAGCATTCCTGGAGTGGAAATCACTTTCACATCGCGAATGCCATGATCGGCCAACATTTTTTCCGCAATCTCAGCACCACTCATTCCGTTGCGCAATTGCACTTTGGAGTACTGTTTAAACTTACTTTTTAATCGACCACTTACTAGCATGCTGAAAAGTCCGAAAACCCCAGCTATTACCATGTAGCCTATATCAATACCAAACATAATTTGTTTTTTAGTGTTTATTAAAATTACAACATAAAAAGCAAAAACCCCGCCAATTTACAGCGAGGTCTTATTTCTGACAAAATGTCTATTCTTATGCTACTTCAGCTTCCCAAACAAATGCCTCAATAATTTCTTTATACGCAACTTCACCTCTTATAATATTCAATCCCTTTCGAAGAGACTCATCGTTATCCGTTGCTTTTTCCCATCCTAAATTCGCCAGTTTCAGTACATAGGGCAAGGTTACATTGGTCAGGGCTACGGTCGAGGTATATGGAACCGCTCCCGGCATATTGGCGACGGAATAATGTACCACGTCATCGATAATATAAACAGGGTCTTCGTGGGTAGTTGGTCTTGTTGTCTCAACACAGCCGCCTTGATCAACTGCTACATCCACAATTACTGTTCCCGGGCGCATATCTTTAAGCATATCCCTAGTTATCAGTTTAGGCGCTTTTGCACCTTTCAATAAAACACCGCCAATAATTAAGTCGTGGGTTTTGATATGTTTACGGATATTGAACTCATTTGAAAATTCCGTTATCACATGAGATGGCATAACATCATTGACATAACGCAGTCTTTTCATATTGACATCCATAATTGTAACATGCGCGCCAAGACCTGCAGCCATTTTCGCGGCCTGAATGCCCACAACTCCAGCGCCTAGCACCAAGACTCTTCCGGGTTGTACTCCAGGTACTCCCCCTAACAAAACACCACGCCCCTTAACCGGTTTCTCTAGATATCGAGCTCCTTGTTGAATGGACATTCGTCCAGCAACTTCAGACATTGGTGTTAACAAAGGAAGCGTTCCTTCCTCATCTTCAACAGTTTCGTAAGCGATGCAAATCGATTCGCTCTTTATCATAGCCTTTGTCAAGGGTTCACTTGAAGCGAAATGGAAATAGGTGAAAACAATCTGGTCTTTCTGGACCAGCTCATACTCCTCGGCAATTGGTTCCTTCACCTTTACAATCATCTCACTCATTGCATAAACAAGACCAATAGTATCCAAAATTATGGCTCCTGCACTTTTGTAGTCACCGTCTAAAAACCCACTGCCTTCACCAGCTCCAGTTTGTACATAGACCGTATGATTATTTTTTACTAATTCGAAAACACCTGCAGGAGTCATACCTACACGACTCTCATTATTCTTAATTTCCTTTGGGACACCTATTTTCATTGTAACGTGATTTTAGAATTTTTTACAAAAATCTGATAAATCCAGCTCTAATAAAAATTAATTCGACAAAAAGAGGGGTTAATCATATTTAAAATATGATTTTGCCACATCTACCCCCTATTTTTTAGGGGTTAAATTTTTTAATATAGTATATTTATATATTGATACCCCTTATTTTTGTGGTGTTAATAAAATGTTTAGCAAAAAACCCCTAACCAAATGGTTAGGGGTTTTATCATTTCAATTTTTTGTGCTATATATTCCCTATCCTACGATATTCACAATCTTACCAGGCACTACAATAACCTTCTTG
Organism: uncultured Flavobacteriaceae bacterium; assembly: GCA_947500435.1. Lineage (GTDB taxonomy): Bacteria > Bacteroidota > Bacteroidia > Flavobacteriales > Flavobacteriaceae > Maribacter_C. The sequence goes on along the minus strand of CANMRV010000003.1, from coordinate 392,915 downwards.
GGTGTTCGCCCTTGCAATTGCTGTTGCGTTTTCTCATGCGCCATTACTGCTGCCTCAATATCTTCTTTGGATAAGTCTAAGGAAAGTTCCATCGTAAACTTCATTTTTCCATTAAAGGATATGGGATATTCCTTACTACTCTCTACCAAATACTTGGGTTCGAAAGTTGGGAAAGATGCGGTAGAAATAGATTCACTATGCCCAAGTTTCTCCCAAAGTTCTTCCGCGATATGCGGTGCATACGGAGAAACCAAAATTGCTAAGGGTTCAAGTATTGCTTTGCTGGTGCATTTTTGAGAAGTCAGCTCATTTACACAAATCATAAAAGTAGACACCGAAGTATTGAAACTGAAATTCTCAATATCTTCTTCTACCTTTTTGATGGTTTTATGTAGCGTCTTTAAATTTTCTGCGGATGCTTCGGCATCGGTTATCTTGGAACTATTTTCGTTAAAATACAATTTCCAAAGTTTCTTTAAAAAGGAATGTACGCCGGTAATACCAGCCGTATTCCAAGGTTTAGATTGCTCTAAAGGTCCCAAGAACATTTCATACAAGCGAAGGCTGTCTGCGCCATATTCTTTTACAATATTATCAGGATTAACCACATTGAGCTTTGACTTGGACATTTTTTCGACTTCGCGATGCGTCGTGTATTCTCCTTCAGGATCTAGAATAAACTCTGCTTCTTTCACAAAAGAAAAAGCAGGGTCTTTTCTTAATTTGTCAATGTCCAAAAAATCACTAGTCCCTTTAAGGTGGTCGATATTTACCCTAAAAGGTGTAAATGTTCCACTAAATTCTTCAGCGTCACCGACATATTTTACTTTAAAGCCCGCTTTAGAATACTCATTTAATCTATTATCAACTATTCTTTGAGTAGTTTCATCTAGTTTTCCCTGTAATCCTAGTTCATATGATTTTTTGGGAATAACATACTTCTTAGTTGGTTTAATGCCCTTCTTTACAGAATTAGGCCAATCTTCTGGTTTTTCAAATTCCAAACCAGGGCCAAATCCATAAGCGAAAGCACTAGTCCCAGTAATCATGCCCTGATTAATAAGTTTTTTCGCAAATTCGTCCTTAGGTACATAACCCCTGTCAAACATAAACTTCTGCCAAAAACGGGCATACAATAAATGCCCTGTAGCATGTTCGCTTCCGCCGATATACAAGTCCACATCTTGCCAATAGTTAATCGCTTCTTTTGAAAAGATGGCCTCTTCATTATTCGGATCCATATAACGATTGAAGTATTGGGAGCTTCCTGCCCAGCCAGGCATGGTGTTCAATTCCAGAGGAAACACGGTCTTATGGTCTATTAAATTATTGGCAACCACCTGATTTGTTTTTGTATCCCAAGCCCAAACGGTTGCATTGCCTAAAGGCGGCTCTCCAGTTTCCGTGGGCAAATACTTTTCTACCTCGGGGAGCACTATTGGTAAATGTTCTGCAGCAATCATCTGCGGCATTCCATCCACATAATATACTGGGAAAGGTTCTCCCCAATAGCGTTGTCTACTAAAAACAGCGTCCCGCAAACGGTAGTTGATCTTGCCTTCGCCCTGACCTAATTTTTCCAATTCGTAAATGGCTGTTTTTACTGCCTTTTTATAGGGTAATCCGTTTAGGAAATCTGAATTGGCAATGACGGTTTTTTCTTTATCAGCAAACGCTTCTTCCGAAATATCAACGCCTTCAAAAATATTCGGAATCGGAATATCAAAGTGTTTTGCAAAATCCCAATCACGTTGGTCACCACAGGGAACAGACATTACCGCACCTGTTCCATAACCCGCCAGCACATAATCACCAATCCAAATGGGAATGGGTTTTTTAGAGAATGGATGTTCGGCATAGGCTCCTGTAAACGCTCCGGAAATAGTTTTCACATCCGCCATTCGGTCTCGTTCTGAACGCTTTGCTGTTGCTTCAATGTATGCTTCTACCTCAGCTTTTTGTTCTGGAGTTGTGATTTTCGCAACTAGTTCATGTTCGGGAGCCAAAGTCATAAAACTTGCTCCAAAGATGGTGTCGGGTCTTGTTGTAAAGACCTCGATAGCATGTTTGTTTTCGACTCCGCTCGAAGTGACTGTATAGAAGGTAACAGAAGCACCTTGACTCCTACCAATCCAATTGGTCTGTGAATCTTTCAAAGGCTGTGGCCAATCAATCGTATTTAACCCATCCAATAAACGCTGCGCATACGCGCTGATACGCATGCTCCATTGGGTCATTTTTTTTCGGATTACAGGATGACCACCTCGCTCGGAAACTCCATTGACAATTTCGTCATTGGCCAAAACGGTTCCTAATGCCGGACACCAGTTTACCTCGGTATCGGCCAAATAGGTCAATCTATATTTTAAAAGGATATCCTGTTGTTCTTTGCTTGAAAAACCATTCCATTCTGCGGCTGAAAATTCAGTGATGTCTTCGTCACAAACAGCATTAACATTCGTATTTCCATCCGAAGAAAACTTAGAAATCAAAGTCTCTATATCTTCTGCTTTATCTGAGTCTTTGTTATACCATGAATTGAACAATTGAATGAAAACCCACTGTGTCCACTTGTAATATTTTGGGTTTGAAGTTCGTACCTCCCTACTCCAATCAAATGAAAATCCGATTTGGTCTAACTGCCTTCTATACGTTTTGATATTTTCTTCTGTAGTAATTGCGGGGTGTTGTCCGGTTTGAATCGCATATTGCTCTGCGGGCAATCCAAAAGAATCATACCCCTGCGGATGCAACACATTAAATCCTTTATGTCTTTTATAACGCGCATAAATATCACTTGCAATATAGCCTAATGGATGGCCAACATGTAAACCAGCTCCTGAGGGATATGGGAACATATCCAACACATAAAACTTCTCCTTTTCCGAGTTGTTTGCTGCTTTGAAAGTTTGGTTATCGGCCCAATATTTTTGCCATTTGGCTTCAATTTCATTGAAATTGTACTGCATGATTCTTGCTTCTTAAAAGTAAAGGGCAAAAATAGGTTTATTCTATTAAAGGCGAAAGCTTAGCCCAAGAGTAGTTTGCCGCTGTACAATACCCAAACCATAGATAGAATCGCAGATAGATTAATGGCGTAGCCAAACAATTTCATTTGTGGCAGCGTATAAGGCTTGTCTTTGAAGAAGATAAATACGTCTAGTACCAACCAAATCGAAAACACCAATAAGAAAAGGGCCAAAACGAGGTCTTTGAACCAGAACCAAACTAAAAAAGATTCTAATAGCAAAAGCACTAACATCAACAGCTTTGAATTTCTTCGTTTCAAGAGGGTCGCTGTGGTTCGTTTTCCAGACTCCAAATCGGGTTCAATATCCATGATTTCACCGGCGATATGTGCCTGAAAAGCAAAGAGTGAAAGATAGGTAAGTGTTTGCCATGACAATATTTCTAGATTGTTCAGTTCCGTTGCAAAGAATGCCGTGGTCACATAGCCGATTTGAATTAAAATTTCAAATGGGGGTCTTTCTTTGATTCTAAAGGGTTTGAAATTATAAAGTATGTTTGCGACTACCATAAAGACCAGGAGCAAAAATATTTTGAATCCGGAGAGGTAGGTGAAAATCACCACAAATGGAAGTATAACTAAAGTAATTTTCTTCAATAATCCATCTAAATGTTTTCTTGGGGCTTTGGCCCCAAATAAGAAGTTTCCTTTTCGCTCGTTTACTGCATCGGCCTTTTCGTCGTTGTAGTCGTTTAGCCCGTAAACCAGATAATTTAGAGGGAAGGTGACAAAAAAGAGCCCTAGCCAAAAGAGCCAAGATTCCCAGAAATTTTCTTGATTCCCGAAGGGCACCAAGTAAATCCATATGGTGGGAAACCATAAGCCGGGTCTTGATATTTTAAGATCTAGAAGGTTCATTTAGTTTTGATTCGCCAGAATTCTAACGAAGATATCTTTCAAATATTAGAAACCGAAACTATATACAGGTGTGATTCAATTTACTTTCCTAACTTTACCTACTCAACACCTACTATGGGCAAATCTTTCGAGCAATATCAAAAGCGAAAGCTAGTATCATCCTACTTCTCAGTAGTTTTGAGTATTGCTCTCGTTCTCTTTTTGTTAGGCATTCTAGGACTTCTAGTTCTGAACACCAAAAAAATGGCGGACCATTTTAAAGAACAAATCACCATTTCAGTCTTTTTGAAGGAAAGTGCCAAGGAGGTTGAAATCGACCAACTACAGAAGAGTTTAGCCATGGCAGAATACACTAAAACTGCTACCTATGTTTCTAAAGAGGAAGCAGCTGAAAAACATACCGAGGAAATCGGAGAGAACTTCATTGAGTTTTTGGGGTATAATCCACTAAAGAATTCGATTGATGTGAATCTAAATGCCGACTTTGTTTCCCCAGAAAAAATTGAAGAAATCGCAGCCGAAATTACTGCCAAAGGATATGTTGAAGAAGTCAGCTACGATCAACCTCTAGTAGGTTTGCTTAATGACAATGTCAAAAAAATAAGCCTTTGGATTCTTATCGCTAGTGGCATTTTCACTTTCATTGCCGTGCTGCTCATTAATAGTTCCATTCGATTGTCGATTTATTCAAAACGCTTTATCATAAAAACAATGCAAATGGTGGGCGCTACCAAAACCTTTATCCGAAAGCCTTTTATATGGACGAATGTAAAACTGGGGATGTTAGGTTCAGTTGTCGCTTTACTAGCTTTAGGTGGTGTACTCTATTATGTCAATGAGAACTTTCCTGATCTGGGGCTCTTTGATGATGCATCTATTTTAATCATCTTATTCGTCGGCGTATTTGTATTGGGACTTCTGATTTCACTCTTAAGTACCTACTTTGCGACGCAACGCTTTTTAAATCTTCGAACCGACGAATTATATTATTAACTTTGCCGCCATGAGCAAGAAGTACAAAAACAAGGACGAGCAACCGAAACAGGAATTCATATTTCAAAAAAAGAACTATATGTTCATGTTTATCGGTATGGCTTTTATTGCTTTGGGGTTCATCTTGATGAGCGGCGGGGGCAGCGATGACCCCAATGTATTTAGCGAAGATATCTACAACTTTAGACGTATTCGATTGGCACCCACATTGGTCCTTATCGGACTCGGCATCGAGGTATATGCTATTTTGTTGAATCCCCATAAGAAGAAAAAATAATTGGACACTTTAGATGCCATAATCCTTGGAATCATACAAGGACTAACCGAATTTTTACCTGTATCATCTAGTGGACACTTAGAATTAGGAAAAGCAATATTAGGAGATAATTCTGTTCCTGAAGAAAGTCTGTTGTTTACGGTTGTACTCCATTTTGCTACGGCCTTAAGTACACTAGTAGTTTTCAGAAAAGATGTTTGGGAAATTCTTCGCGGACTTTTTAGTTTCAAATGGAATGAAGAAACACAATTCTCCCTTAAGATTATAGTTTCTATGCTACCTGCAGTTTTTGTAGGATTGTTTTTCGAAGAACAATTGGAAGCCTTTTTCGGAGGTAATATTCGCTTTGTCGGCTTCATGCTATTGATTACTGCCGTGCTCCTATACTTCGCTGATAAAGCTAAGGATACCGACAAGAAGGTGAGTTTTAAAAACGCTTTTATTGTAGGTGTTTCTCAGGCAATTGCCATGCTACCTGGTATTTCAAGAAGTGGCGCTACCATATCGACTTCGGTGCTTCTGGGTGTAGATAAAACCAAGGCCGCTCGTTTTTCTTTCTTAATGGTTGTTCCACTAATTTTCGGAAAAATAGGAAAAGACCTTTTAAGCGGTGACCTAACCTTTACGGGAGAAAACAACGTTGCCATGGGCGCTGGTTTTATAGCTGCATTTATAGCAGGTTTAGCCGCCTGTACTTGGATGATTCAATTGGTCAAGAAGAGTAAACTCTCTTATTTTGCCATATACTGCCTAGTTGTTGGCTTGATAGCAATTGGGTATGGTTTTTGGGGATAGTTAACTGACCCCATAATAGTTCTTCAAAATGGATACGAGAACCAAAGAAGATTTCCTGAACGGACAGTTACTGCTTATTGATAAGCCTTTAGGTTGGTCATCATTTCAAGCAGTAAACAAACTCAAATGGGCTATCCGGAAGAAGTTTGCCTTGAAAAAAATCAAAATTGGCCACGCAGGCACCCTCGACCCTTTAGCCACGGGGTTGTTATTGATATGTAGCGGAAAGTTTACCAAAACGATTAGTGACCTTCAAGGGCAAATCAAAGAGTATACGGGTACCATTACTTTGGGAGCTACCACTCCTTCTTATGATTTAGAAACAGAAGTTGACGAAACTTCTCCAACGGATCATATAACAGAGGAGATGATATATTCTGCAACGGCTAATTTTATAGGTGAAATTGAACAAACACCACCTGTCTTTTCTGCTCTTAAAAAAGATGGAAAACGTTTGTATGAATATGCTCGTGAAGGAAAAGAAGTAGAGATAAAGAAGAGGAGAATAACCATTTCAGAGTTTGAAATTACGGCTATAAACATGCCTAAAGTTGAGTTTCGTGTGGTATGCAGTAAAGGAACCTATATAAGGTCCTTAGCCCATGACTTTGGAAAAATGTTGGATTCAGGCGGACATTTATCTGAACTGAGAAGAACCAAAATAGGCGATTACAACGTAAATAAAGCCGTTGACCCCACCATTTTTGCAGAAAGTTTACTAGGCAAACAAGAGGATACACAACAAAATGGAGCTTAAGGTTTCCGTTCAACGAAAAAATTAAATATTTTTTAGATATTAGAGTTCTAGCACTATGCATCTGAATCGCAAACAATTATCATTTTTAATTACCTTTTTCTCGATGGGGATTGTGGTGTTGATTTTATTCAACATTTCCTTGGGGGAAGTTGGGAGCCAAGATGATGAATACATTGTAGAGATGATGCTTGCCGAAGAAGATATCGAAGAGCTTTTGAAAGAAAAGGAGATGCTTGAAAAAATGGCACAAGCGGATCCCATCAAAAGTCATATGGCGTATAATGAAACTGCCAAACCGACTTACGGAGAACCTGAACCTTTGCAGACTCTAGAGGAATTGATGTCTGAGCAGGAAGCTTTGGAAGATGGCGAACCAAATGATTTGATGGATGATGGTGACTATGCAGAACGGGTAAAAGAATTGAAGAAGAAACGTGAGGAGGCCAAACAAAAATTAGGGGAAAAAGAAGCACAGAAAAAAGAATTCACGAATAATCTTGCTGCACGAAGAACTTCAGTTTCTTATTCTTTAGTGGACAGAAATAATTATAAATTACCACCTCCAATTTATACCTGTATCGAAGGTGGTAAAGTTGTTATAAATATAAAAGTAGATGCCCTAGGTAATGTGGCCGAGGCGGACTTTAACGAAAAAAGCTCGGGTACTTCCAACGGTTGTCTTGTTGACAATGCTATAGCGTACGCTTTGAAAGCAAAGTTTAGTGGCGATTCTGGAAAACCTAGTCAAAAAGGTACAATTACCTATTTATTTCAAGGAAAAGCTAGATAAGGAGTCCCTTACAAATTCCAAAAAACAAAACCCAAATTCCAATAGATTATGCTATTGGAATTTGGGTTTAATATTTTAACATCTTCTTTTTTACTATTTAAGCTGTTTTAAAAGATCTTCCAAAACACTCTGTCCTTTATCCTTATTATACCAAACTTGAAGGTCTTGTTTGAACTCAGCAGTTAGTGTTCCGTGTTCTGCTTTATAATCTTCAACTAGCTTTGTTGCAGCTTTTGAACGTGGACCCCAATCACCAACTACTTCTTTGATAGTATCATCAATTGCAACTAGCTTCGGAATAGACATTCCCCCATTGGTTAAAAACCGATTCATCAAATCGACGTTCTCATCGCGTAAAATAATCTTTAAAGAAATATTGGGGTTCAGCTCTGAAATCTTATGCATCACCGGAAGTGCAGGCGAGGCATCACCACACCAGCTTTCTGTAAGCACCAGCCAAGTAATTTCGGTGTCGACTTTTGAAATCTGCTCTACCGCTTCATCATTGAACTTCAAGGTCTTATCCCAACGCTTCATACGACGGTCATTCAATTGAGTATAGTTCGTTAAGGCTTCTGTTTGTTCGGGGCCTGTTGACTTTCCTTCTTCCGCCAAATTCTTTACTAATGCGATATATTCATTATAAGACATTGCTTTAGGAAGGCTTTCTTCAATGAGTACTTGCGTACTTTTCTCTTTTGTTCTGTTTTGCATATTTTTTCCTCTATACGTGAGTTACAAAATTAGATGCCCTAAGACATCCAATTCATGAAATAAGTCATATTAGTAGATTGTTCCTACAAAAACTTACAAGTTCTCAGGGTTTACCGCCAAACTGTTGAATAATTTCGCTTTCGAGTAATAAAACTTATTCTGAACCCCTATTTGTTTCAATTCGGCATCGATTAATTTACTCTCGCGTGCATTGATTAAGAACAAAGAACTTTCTCCAAAACTGAATTTTCGCTCTTCTGCGGCTAAAAGTTTATTGTAATTCGCTACAATATCATCAATCAAAATATTTTGTGTTTCAAAGGATTCCAGTTCACGATAAATCGCAACAATTTTGTTTTGCAAGGCAACTTGAGCATTGTCAAAATCGAACTTAGCATCTTGCAATTTGTACTTTGCCAATTTAAGGTCGCCTCGCTCCTTTCGCAAAAACAAAGGCAATTGAAATCGAATCCCTCCTTTGTATTCTTGTGTTTCAAAGGAATTCATAAGTTCTGGAGTTTCCGTCAAGAAATTATACTCCAAATCTATCTTAGGTAAGAGTTTATTCGCTTTTAGATTTTTCTCTACACGGAGTCCGTCTATTTTATAGCCTAAGGATTTTAATTTCGGATGGTTTTCAAGGGTAAAACCGTCCAAAGGCTTCCCGAGAATTTCAAGGGTAGTATCGATATCGCCATCAATGTTCGTATCTGGAATTACATTAGGTTGTACTTCAACAGGAATTTCATCATTCATCCAAAGAAAATTGGACATCTCCAAAGAACGCTTCATCAGTTTTACTTTTGCCTGCTCAAGACTTAAAGCTCGGTTCTGAAATGCAATTTTAGCCTCTACAGTATCAATAGCAGCAATATCACCAGCAGCTGCACGCTTTTTTGTTCCCTCGAAACGAATACTGGCATTCTCTAAAAAGTTCTGGTAAATCGACGCTTCATTGAAGGCTTGCAACCAATCAAAATAAGCCAATGACGCCTCATAAAGAATCTGGTTTACCAACAAATCGCGATCCGCTTTGGATTGCTCCCTGAAATATTTAGCTTGTTTTAAGGTCGCCATGCGTTCGTTAATCCATAGACCTTGACCTACGGACATTGAAACTCCGGCACTATACAAACCATCAGTCGGTACAGATTCAGCCGGGTTTAAAAAGTCCCCGTCATTCTGTTCAAAATTCCCCTTAAGTTCAATACCATACCAAGTGGGAATCTTGAAAGTTGCATTGAGGCGGTCATAATATTCCGTCCCCTTAAATTCCTTTCTATCATAATCAACCTCAATTTTGGGGTCAAAACCACCTCTGGCTTTCATTAAATTCGCCTGGCCTATTCCCAGGGCGAGTTCAGCTTGTTTTGCAATCGGATGGTACTTCTTGACATATCCTAAGTACTCATTGAATCTGAGTACCACAGAATCTTGCACCTGACCTTCAATTGAAATGGTCAATAAAAGCAATATGATTGTGAAACAGTTTCGCATTTTATTTTTTTGCGGTTTTCATAGATTCATCTTTCGGCTGATAATAATTTGGAGGAAACCCATTCAATTGTCGCCATAGCTCGTACCAAATTGGCACATCTTCCAACAAGGCGATAGTATATGCCCCGGATCCTGCGCGTATATCTTTGGGCCATTCATGATCATCAGGATCAGGAGCGAGTAATACCCGATATTTACCATTGTCGCTAATAAATCTTTCAACGGCTACCACCTCTCCGCCATATGTGCCATAAGAAACATTGGGCCATCCGCTGAAAACTATTGCAGGCCATCCATCAAATTGAATACGCACCTTTTCCCCTAAATGAATCAAGGGTAAATCCAGAGGCTCTACAAAAGTCTCTACCGCCATATCAATATCAGAAGGCATAATGCCTACGAGGGCTTCTCCTTCTTTAAAGGTTTGGCCAATACCGCCTTGTATCGCCTTGTTGATAAAGCCATTTTGAGGCGCCCGAATATAGTACATGTCATTTCGCATCTCATAGTTGGTAAACTCATTTTCGAGCTTCGTCACCTGTGCTTCAGAGTCAAACTGACTTGATTGTGCTGTGAACATATCACTCTCCGCTTTTGAGATTTTGTTGTTATACTCATTTTGCACACGGCCGATTTCGACTTGAGCGTTGATAACTTCGTTTCTTGCCGCCAGGAGCTTATTCTCTTGAGATATCAATTTCGCCTGAGTCTCTTGTAGTTTCAAACGCTTTTCTTCAACATCAGTCACCGCTTTCAAACCTTCTGCCTGTAGTTGAGCTATCCGGTCATATTGCCTTTCTGCAATACTGATATTGGTCTTCGCGGCCTCTAAATCAATACTATCACTTTGCACCTTAAGTTTTGACTGCATCAATTTGTTTTTTGCCTGTTCCAGTTTCAATCCTCGCTCGTTCGACAAAGATGACATCTGATTTCGCAATGCTTTTACTTTACCTTCATACGAAGTAACCGATGCACTTTTTGCTCTAATCTGATCACCTGTTCGTTCTACTAAATCTGGGTCAAAATATTCGTTTTTGACTTCGGAAATGAATAAAATAGTGTCGCCCTTCTTGACATAATCACCTTCTTGCACATACCAATTTTCAATTCGGCCAGGAATTGGTGATTGTATAGTCTGAGGCCTCTGATCAGGCTTCAGTGTGGTCAAATAACCATTGCCACGAATATTCTGTGTCCATGGTAAAAAAAGGACAATGAGCCCGAAGATGGAAGACCCTAGCAGAAAACGATTGAAATGTTTGTAGTGTCTCTGATGAAATACCTTATCCGTTGATTTAAAACCCGTAAGGTGAACTGTCTTATTTAAGGGATTTTTAGAGATGTTCAGCATAACTTTTTAGTTTATGGAAACGATTTTCCCATGATCCATGGTGATGATTTTTTCGCAACGCCCAATCCATTTAGGGTCTTGGCTAACAACTACCAATGACCATGGGTTGTTCTTATCAACCAAGAAATTCATAATACGCAATGCCTCAATTTCATCAAACTGGTTCAATGGGTCTTTGAGTATTAATAATTTTGGTTTGTGTACAACACTTCTGGCCAGGACTATTTTTTTAGCTACCGTATAGGATATTTGTTTTCCTTCGGGATAAATGATTGTATTCAAGCCTTTTGGTTGCTTTTTTACAAATCCTTGTAATCCTACAGCCTCTATAGTCCATTGCAAATCTTTTTGAGAAATGGAGTCGTTGCCAAAGGTTATATTCTCAAGGATAGTTCCTTCGAACGGACTCTCATCAATCAAAGATTGTCCTATAAATGAGCGATAGTGATTGAAGTTAATTCCTCTTAAAGAGGTATTGTTAATATAAATATCACCCTCCTTAGGCTCCAGAATACCGGCAATCAAGCGAAGTAGCGTAGACTTACCCGAACCATTTGAGCCAACAATCAATTGTGTGCTTCTAGGTTGGATTTTTAAAGAGATATCCGTCAAAATGTTCTCATTTCCATTGACACCAAATGAAACGTTTTCTAACTCTACTTTAAGGTCTTCAGTTTCAGATAATGGTAATTCTCCCTGTTGATACTCCAAATCTTTATCCACCACTTGGCCTAGTTTTTCTAAAGAGGTTAACAGGTCATAAAAAGTTTCTAGACCTCTTATTAACTTTTCAACAGAGCTTATTACCAAAAGAATAATGATTTCGGCGGCCACAAACTGACCAATATTCATTTCTTGGTTGAGTACTAAGAGCCCTCCTATCAGCAGTAGTCCACCAGTGACCAAAACCTTGAAACCAATCATTTGTATAAATTGGATGACCAGAATACGGAAATGACTCTCCCGAGCTTCTAAATAATCAGTCACCAGCAAGTCATTCTTGTCTACTGCTAAACTTGTCTTACCTGAAAGTTTAAAACTTACTAGAGACCTTGCCACTTCTTGAATCCAATGTGCAACCTTATACTTTTGTTTTGATTCATTAAGACTAGTCTCCATACCCTTTTGTACGGTGAACTTAAAGACCACATATATAAGAAGTAGTAATAGTATTCCGTAAATGATAAAAAATGGATGATAAAAAGATAATAGTAAGAGTCCGAAAATGATTTGTAGCATAGATGCTGGAACATCTAGCAATATTTTGGACAATCCCTTTTGTACATTAAGGGTATCAAAAAAACGATTGGCCAGCTCGGGCGGATAATAATCACGTAGTTCACTCATCTTTATTTTCGGAAAGCGGTAGGTAAATTCGAAAGAGGCCCGTGTGAATATCTTCTGTTGAAGATTTTCTATAATGCGAATTTGCATTAACTGCAAAAGACCAGCAAAGGCAACTCCACCAGTAACCAAAATCACCAAGATAACCCACGAAGTACTTATTTGCGCACCCTGAATGAGGTTGATAATCGCTTGAATACCCAAAGGCAGGGAAAGGTTGACAAATCCCGCGAAAATAGCGTAATAAAAGGTTTGTAGAACATCCCTTTTGTCTAGTTTCAACATACCTATAAGCCTCTGCCAAGAGGTTAAAACATTTTTAGCCATGCGCCTTGATTATTTAAGTAAGGTTGATACCAAATGAAGAAAATATTTGGTAGGATCATCATCTTTATGACAATCGGTTAAGGAACTAAAGTGATCCTTCAAGAAATGTTGGTGTAGCGAACCTTCTAAAATAGTGCTAGCCAAACTACTGGGATAACTATAATCACTATTTACAGCACTAACCATTTCACTTATTCGAGTTACCAATCTTTTATAAATCACAAAATAGCCCTCTTTGTTTTCCGTATCCACTTCTTTGGTCAAATACGATTTGGAGTATTCATTGATAACAATCTTATTCAATAGTACCTCGTTAATATGGGAAAAGGCAGAATCTTCAACCGTAGTCCTCGTAACTACCGCAATAGCTTTTTCTAACTTCTCTGAAGGGTCAGCAATACTATTTGTCGAAAACACCAATTGATACTCCAACCAACCCCAATACCAAGAGGTCAAATAGAGCAAGAGTTTGTGTTTGTTCTCGAAATAGCGATAAATTGAACTCTCATTAGAACCAATCTGATCTCCTAATTTCTTAAAAGTAAACCGCTCAAAACCCATGTCATTGATCATGAGTATACTCTGTTCTATAATCCGTTTTCCGAGGTCGGAAGATTCTGGATCTTTAACATAAATCTTTTCATTAATGCCGATTTTGACGGATTTTAAGAGACGTTCCATTTGTTTGATTTAAAATATAACAACGCAAATATAATAGTATTACTATCATACTATAATAGTTTAACAACTAATTAACGCAAGTAATGCGTTTAAATTATGAAATCACCTTTATATTTGAATCGTGTTAGTTTAGTTACTATTCTTTGTTACACCGGTCATGCTTTGATTAGACTTCGCTAGATAATTGAAGGGAGACGTGACCGGTGTTCTCAGAGTAAAATCGGCTTTACCAGTTGAACCCCAAAATTTTAGCTCCTTCAGAAAGTTTGACCCGCCTTTCTATTTTTCTACTATCTTTATTTCAACAAACTTATTTATGGAAAAACACAGATGCGGATGGTGCGCAGGCGACGAGCTCTACGAAGCCTACCATGACCTAGAATGGGGTGTGCCGGTAAAAGATGACGATACTTTGTTCGAATTTTTGATTCTAGAGACTTTTCAAGCCGGACTCAGCTGGATTACAGTTCTCAAAAAACGTGAGAACTTCAGAAAGGCTTTTGACCGTTTCGATTACAAGAAAATCGCCAAATACGACCAAAAGAAAAAAGATGCTCTTTTACAAGATGCAGGAATCATACGTAATAAACTCAAAGTAAACGCTACCGTTACCAATGCGCAAGCATTTATGGAGGTTCAAAAAAAATTCGGAAGTTTTAGCAAATACATTTGGGAATTTGTTGATGGAAAGCCCATTAAAAACAAAATCAAGAATTACAAAGACGCACCTGCAAATACAGAGCTTTCTGATGCCTTAAGCAAAGACTTAAAGAAAAGAGGATTTAAATTTGTGGGAAGCACGGTAGTCTACGCACATATGCAAGCCACCGGAATGGTCAATGACCATGAAGTGGGTTGCTTTAGGTATAATGAGGTTTGATGTTGGATAAATACACAATTATGAAAGTAAATTTCCCAACAGTTTTATGTATTCTTTTTTTATTCTTCGGATTGTTTTCTTCCGCACAGAACAAGCGGGAAAGGGAGCATCGCATCAAAAAAACCCAATTTCCAAGTGAAGCTTTGCAATTCATTGCAGAAAACAATAAAGACTTTAAACGTTTGAAGTTTTACAAGGCAGTGGATAGCACTTCAAAGACCTATTCTGCAAAATTCAAAAAATCCAGGCTTTTTTATGAAATGGATTTTAGTGAAAATGGCGAACTAAACAGTTTGGGTTTCGCGATTAAACCCGTGGACATGCCAGAGGAGAGTTTTGAGCGCATCATCAAATATCTATCTCAAAAATTTGAAAAGTCAAAAGTCCGAAAGATGTTTCAGACCTATGAAGTACAATCGGGTGAAGCTGTTGAAAAAACCATAAAAAACGCCTTTCAAAACCTGATGCTCTCCAATATCACTTATGAGCTTTTTGTTAAAGGAAAAAAAGATGGAACTCGAGCGGACTTTGAAATCACCTTTGATTCTGAAGGTAATTTTGTTCACATTAGAACTGCTCTACCACCTAATTACGATAGAGTTCTGTATTAAAATGAAATACGGTGAACGACTTTATAAAAACATTGGAATCTGAATTCGAAACATATGCCGATTCGAAAATTGCCGAAGAACAAAAAGCATATTTACGAAATCAGTTTTCCTTTTACGGCTTGAAAACACCAGTTCGCAGGGCAGTTCAAAAACCTTTTTTGGTTAAAGCTTATTTGCCCCCTAAGCAAAATCTTGCGGGTTTGATAAAAATTCTTTGGAATAAACCCCAAAGAGAATATCATTATTTCGCCCAAGAGTTGACTCAGAAATATGCAAAACAATTTGAAGAAAATGATATTCTTCTTCTTGAATTCATGGTAACTCACAATTCTTGGTGGGACACAGTAGACTTTATTGCAACCAAACTAATTAGTGAATATTTTAAAACGTTTCCTGAGCGGCGTGATTCCTATATAAAGAAATGGCTCGCCTCAGAGGATATTTGGCTACAGAGGTCATGTGTTATTTTTCAACTACTCAGCAAGGAGAAAATGGACGCCGAATTCCTGAGACAAATCATCAACTCACTTTTGGGCTCAAAAGAATTTTTTATCAATAAAGCCATAGGATGGGCACTTCGCGATTACAGTAGAACTAATCCTGAATGGGTTAAAAATTTTGTTGCTTGTACAGAATTGAACCCTCTTAGTAAGAGAGAGGCTTTGCGACTAATCACATAGTCTATTTGGTCAAAATTTCAATAAACCGTTTTCTTGAAATTTCCTCTGCCCCCAAACTTTCAAGATGTTTGGTATACAATTGGCAATCGATAAGCGCTCCTTTTTCTTGAAACTCTTGTGCCAATTTTATAAAGGCGAACTTTGAAGCGTTGCTAGTTTTACTGAACATGCTCTCACCGCAAAAGACATGACCCATATCGATTCCATATAAACCTCCTACAAGCGCATCGCCTTCCCAGACCTCATAGGACTTTGCGTACCCTTTTTTATACAATTTAAGATAGGCCTTTTTCATTTCATCAGTAATCCAAGTATCTTCTTGACCAACTCTTTTGATTGTTGAGCAGGCTTCCAAAACTGTTTCAAAACAGGTATTCTTGGTTAGGTGAAACTTATTGCTATTCAAGACCTGTTGCATACTTTTGGAGATTTTGATTTTATCAGGAAATAGAACCATTCTTGGATTAGGGCTCCACCATAAGATGAGTGAATCTTCATTGAACCATGGAAAAATTCCATTTTGATATGCTAGCACCAAACGCTCAGGAGATAAGTCACCTCCAACAGCCAATAGCCCTTCGGCATTGGCACTCTCAACGGATGGAAACTCTAATCTTTCCGTGAGAAAAAACATTGGACTGTGGTTACTATCTTTTTTCAAACAAATGATTTTATTTAAAGATATCCAAAAGGCAATTAATAAGAAAGACCTATTCTGTTTTAAACGGAATAGGTCTTTAGATAGATTCGTGCCTTTACTGAAATGAAACTGTTTGCTTACAGGCAGGTTCAGCACAAACGTGGGAATGACCCTTGGACAGCGCTCAGGGCAGGCTTTAAATTTTTACCTAAAACGGCAAATCGTCGTGATCTTCCTCATTTAAGTTATCAGCTGGGGCAAAAGCTTCCGCTGGTGGTACGGGAGGCATACCTTCAGTTGCTTGTTCAGCTTGTAAGTTTTCAATACGCCAGCCTTGAATAGAGTTGAAGTATTTCACCTCACCTTGAGGGTTCGTCCACTCACGACCTCTTAAGTTGATACTGATTTTTACCGATTGACCAACAGCATAACTGTTTAAAAGGTCGGTCTTATCTTGTACAAACTCCACCATAATATGTTGTGGATATTGTTCTTCTGTAGTGATAACAATTTCTCTTTTTCTAAAGCCATTGTTTCCAAATGTTTGGGTCTCTCCGACCATTTTTACCTTTCCTTGAATTTCCATGATTATGAATTATATGTGAACTAATTATTTCGAGCTAAATGTACTTTTTATCACATAATTCACCTAGAAAAAAATGAACAAGTTATTACGTTAAATGAACATTCAAAAAAAGACTAAAAATCAACTTTTCGGATACCCTACTATATAAGTACCTAACTTTTTACCATTTACCTTTTTCGCAGGACCATGTTCCCAGTAAAAATTATTTTTCCCTAAACCTTCTAAAAGTTCATCAACATCTTTTGCTGAATACATTCTAGGAAGTGATGCCTGCCCATCCCAAGCATAACAAATTGGGATGATTGGAATAAGATAGGTAAACACCAATTGTTTCCATGTCAAAGGTTTTACAAAGGGTGTCATAAACCATGTCATAACCATTAAAATCACCAAAGAAATCGGAAGAAAAATAATCCAAATTAATAATGGAATTTTGTTATCCGCCATTTCGTAAATGAGTATGGGTTGTTGATTCTCCTCTGCAGATTCCAAAATTTTACGTGCCTTTTCGGGTGGCATATGATGAAAACTATTCACGAAAGTCTTGAGTCCTTCAGGTACCGAACCCATATCTGTCGCATCAACGGGAGTCTCTAGATAATTGATATTATCGGCAGTATTCTCATTAAAACGTCTTGCGATTTCCTTGTTCGGATATAAATCGGTCATCAAAAGTTCCAGATGTCTCAAACTATCCAATTCTCGTAGAGCTTCCATAGTATCGGGCATTGCACCACTCGAGCCTGAGCCCAAATCAACGATTTTAGAAAGGTTCTTTTCTTTAATGACGCGATAAATCAAATAGGCAAGTACTTCACTAACGCCCATCATTCTATGCAGTACCATAATCAAATTGGTCATGCATGTCCGCAGCCATGCTGGAAACCAAGGGTAATCTTCAAATTCAAATAATTGTATTCGTTTCATCCTTCCTTTTTTATAAAAAGTTACTTTGTGAGCAAATGTGTTTGCCCAATCGGGGGATGTTGATACTAAATCTTCGACCTAATTAGCCAGTAATACTTTCCAGGCGGAAAGTACATCATTATTTTTTAGGTATTCTTGTGCTCTCAATTCAATCTGTTCGCGTTCGCCACCACTTAAAATAGCGCGTATTTCAATCTGGGATGAAGTGAAATCATCAACCTCTTCTTTTGAAGGAATTTCTTCGACATTTCCCAGTTTTCCCAAATCATTCCCTGAAAGCACTTTGCTCATGCGAATACGCTCAGGAATTTGATCTATTCCAATTCCCAAAGAGGAAAGTGGTTTGGGTACCTCGAACATTCCCAATTTCGCTCTACTATACCAATTACCACCCATACGTGCAACTTGGTCGATTTTATGTTGATCGATCCTTCCATTTTCATCTAAAACAGAAGTGTGGATATGTATTTTTACGACTTCGGAAAAAATTAAGTTCCCCGCACCACCATCTTCTCCGAGCGCTTCTACTTTTGTCACCTTGCATTCAAATTGTACCGGAGACTCCGCAACCCGAAACGGTTTCACCTTATCGGATTTCAACATGGTCAATCCCGCTTTTTTAAACTCATTGACACCTTCGTCATACTCAGTACTAGACAATGACATTTGTTGCACAATGTCATAATTTACAATATTAATAACTACTTCTTTGGTTGCCAAAGCATTTTCTAAAGTATGTTTCGTAGTATTATTTCGCACTCTTCGAGCTGGAGAAAAAATAAGAATCGGCGGATTTGCGCTAAACACATTAAAGAAACTAAAAGGTGATAAATTCGGATTTCCATCGGCATCAATTGTGCTTGCAAAAGCAATGGGTCTCGGCCCTACAGCGCCCAAAAGATAGCCATGCAATTTGGGTGTGGTCACTTCTTCTGGAAGGATAGAAATCATCTCTGTCATAGTGGTATAAAGGTACATAAATTGGTGAGATGGAAAATGGTTCTAAAAGCGAATCAAGAACATTTTTCTGCTTTTTCCCCTATCTTTGAAAGTAGACTACAAGCTAATGAAATTCAATCCCAAAAACAAGACTACAAACGTCGTTTTATTGATATCTGCCTTTGTCGTTGTAAGTTTGATTTTATGGAACACCAATAGCTTTTTTAAAAAGTTCAAAGAAGAAGAACGTCAAAAAATGGAAATATGGGCTACGGCTCACTCTGAACTGTTACAGGTCTCCTTAGAAGACGATCCTGGTGATTTGCCCCTAAAAGTGTTTCAGAATAATACCTCAACACCAATGATTTTGGTGAACAAAGACGGATCTATCAAAACAAACAACATGCCAGAGGAGGTGATAAAAGACACCTTATATATCAAGGAGAAAATCTTAAAATTTAGTAGTGAGAACACCCCAATAAACATTGACCAACAAGGTGAGCATCTGGCCACCTTGTACTACGGAAATTCTGAAGTTTTAAATAAATTGAAGTACTACCCCATTGCCCTATTGCTCATTATTTTACTCTTTGGGGCGGTTATCTTCTTTTTCTTTAAAACAAATAAAGCATCCGAGCAGAACAAGCTGTGGGCCGGCATGGCCAAGGAAACCGCACATCAAATTGGCACACCTCTCTCCTCTTTATTAGGATGGAACGAACTTTTGAAAACCGAAAATATTAATCCCGATATAACTAAGGAGATTGAAAAGGATATTTCGCGCTTAGAGATGATTACTGATCGTTTTTCAAAAATTGGTTCGTTACCCAAACTTAATGAGTATGATATTGTTCAAGAAACCAAAGATGCTTATGAATATTTGAAGTTGCGAAGTTCAAAACTCATTCATTTTTCTTTTGATTCAAAAGTAGATTCGCAAACGGTGATGCTGAATCAATCGCTATATAACTGGACTATCGAAAATTTGGTAAAGAACGGTATAGACGCAATGAAAGGTCGCGGAAGTATTGGAATTCAAATAGTTTCAGATGGTAGTTATGTAAACATTTTAGTTTCCGATACAGGTCATGGCATTGCCAAAAGCGATTATAAAGCTATCTTTAACCCCGGAGTTACCTCCAAAAAAAGAGGGTGGGGTCTAGGACTCTCACTGGTAAAAAGAATTGTTGAAGAATATCATCAGGGAAAAATCAAAGTGCTCTCATCAAGTAAAGAAGGTACTATAATGCAGATTTCCTTGAAAGTAAAAACCTAAATAATGGCAACCGAAAAACTGGTAGTTATAAAGGAAATGGACCTGAGCAATAATTGTCCAGAGTGTTTCAACCAAAATTTAAAGCTTACCTTTTATCAAAAGCATGTCTACGGAAAACTATTCCATCGCACGACCAATAAAGTTACGAATCAGATAGTCTGCAACAAATGTGGTTCAGATATCTATCCTGCAAAATGGACAGATGATATCGAGCGTATTTTCAATTACTATCAAAAGATGGCAGTGCCTGAAAAGTCTTCTTTGAAGTTTACAACACTTTTCTATGTTTTAATCTTTCTATTTCTAGCGATAGTTGGCACCTTGGGATACTTACTCTACGAAGGAATACTCACAATTTAAGTCGAATCTTTTCCGCAATTGCTTCAAATTCATGTTGCTCCAAGGTCACCTTGTGTTGAAAAGTGGCATCACCCATTCCATTCAGGGGTATTAAGTGAACATGGGCGTGTGGTACCTCCAACCCAATCACCGTTATCCCAACACGTTGACAATCTATCGCAGATTCAATAGCTTTGGCCACTTTTCTCGAAAACTGCATTAACCCTAAATAAGTTTCCTCATCTAAATCGGTAATCTTATCCACTTCTTTCTTTGGGATACAAAGTGTATGCCCTTTTGCATTCGGATTGATATCTAAAAAAGCAAAGAAGTTTTCATCTTCGGCAATCTTATAACAGGGTATTTCCCCGTTTATGATTTTTGTAAAAATTGATGGCATTGATATGTAATATTAGCTGAAACAAAAAATCCTGCCAGAGTCATGGCAGGATTAAATATAAAGATTTAAAAAGTTTACGCTCGCGTAATCTCTAAAATATCAAATTTAATAGTCCCGTTGGGCACTGTAATTTCGGCAACATCACCGACTTCTTTACCCAATAAACCTTTACCAATAGGTGAGTTTACCGAAATTTTTCCTGATTTTAAATCTGCTTCACTTTCGGCTACTAAGGTGTATTTCATTTCCATTCCGTTATTCTGATTCTTCAACTTTACCGTTGATAAAACCAAAACCTTTGAAGTGTCTAACTGCGATTCATCAATTAATCGGGCGTTCGCCAAAGTATCTTCCATTTTCGAAATGCGCATTTCCAACAAACCTTGGGCTTCTTTGGCCGCATCGTATTCCGCATTCTCAGATAAATCACCTTTATCCCGTGCTTCTGCAATTGCTTGAGATGCCTTTGGTCGTTCAACGTCTCGAAGATGGTTCAATTCGTCTTTCAATTTTTTTAAGCCCTCTGCTGTATAATAAGATACGTTACTCATAACTTCTTCGTTTAATAGGTGAACTCATTACTCTTTTTCAATTGGGGACTGAGCTCAATAAGAAAATCCTCTAAATTGAACCGTGCCAGCACGATTATTAGAGAGGATTTAAGGCAAATATACATTTTTTTTGCTCAATTTTGTAGCAGACATCCTACGAAAAGACACTACTATATGAAACGAATTTGGGGCCTTATGCTAATTGTTTGCTTGCTTTCTTGTGACAAAGAAAGAACCAATCGAAATCCGTTTTTACAAGAAATCGGTTTTCAGTTTGAGCTCAATCTAAATCTTCCCTTATATAGTCCACTAACCAACTCTGGAAGTTCTATTTATATCGGAAACTCCCAAGTAGGTACTCGTGGTGCATTTGTGACAAATACCGGTTTTGATGTGTTTCGCGTTTTTGAGGCCAGTTGCCCTAATCATGCGCCGAATGAATGTTCAACAATGAGCCTAAATGGTATTGTAGCCACTTGTTCTTGCGAAGATTTGGAATACAGCACCATTACTGGGCAGCTATTGAACAATCCTGATGATGGTACTAGGTATTATGATATGTTGGAATATCGGGCCTCTTTTAATGGGTCGAATCTTGTGATTATTTCGAATTAAAACCTATAAACTATTCATCTTTCGAATAGCAAAGGAAGGAGCTATTCTTGAAACGCGTTGCAATAGTTTTACTTTACCCACTTTAATTTCAGGTTTTCTTTTTTGTATTCCCTCTAACATTTCATTTACGGCACTTTCTGCCGATATGGCTATATCAGGAGCATTCCCTTTGTGCCATGGTGTATCCACTGCTGGAAACAAAACCTCAACAACTGAAAAAGGTGAATTTTTCAATTGCATACGCAACACTTGCGTAAAGGAATGTAAGGCTGCTTTTGTTGCGTTATAGAACGGATAAATAGCCCTTGGGGCATAGACCAATCCTGTGGTTATATTAATGAGTTTGGCATTCTCATTAAGTTCCAAAATTGGCAAGAAAAGTTTAGAAAGTAGTATTGGAGCCATTATGTTTATCTGTATTTCGAGTTCTGCTTTTTTTATAGCTTCCCTATCCTCCCGAAAATTCGTCACATGGGTTATTGCGGCATTATTGATTAGCATATTCAGCTTTGGATGGTTTTCATTTACCCATGCAACAAGTAGCATACATTCAGATTTTACAGAAAGATCGCACTGAAATATTTCTATTTTGGGGAATTGATTTTTTGCACCTTTCAATTTATCCAATGAACGCCCACAAATCAATACTTTATTTTTTTCTGAAAGTCTTTTTACCAGTTCAAGCCCAATTCCTGAGCTTCCGCCAGTTATTAAAATAGTATTATTCTTTAGTTCCATATTTCATACTTTATGGAGCAAAGAAATAATAGTTGACCGCAACTTACATTGACCTATGATAAGAGATTCATTTTTCTTCGGAGACGACTTAATGATTCGGGGGTAATCCGTAGGTAGGAAGCTATCATGTGCTGCTTGATTCTATTTTCAAGGTTCGGATACCTTTCTAAAAAAGAAATGTAACGCTTTTCAGCATCGAAGAGGAGAAACTGACGCTCTCGTTCCTCTTTGGCGATAAATCCTTTTTGCAACATTCCTAATAAAAAGGTATTCCAACCTGGGTATTCGGTAAAAAGGTTCAAAAACTCTTGATAGTTAATGACTTCCACTATGGAATCTTCCAAGGCTTGAATAGAAAAATACGATGGGCGGTTTTCAACAATAGCACTGTAAGAGCTTAACAAAGAGTTCTCAGGAAAAAATACCTTTGTAAACTCTTCTCCCTCGGCATTTGAATAGTAATAGCGAAACAAGCCCTGTTTAACGAAAGCTATTGTTTTGGGATGCTCCCCAACAGAAATGAAATCTTCCCCCTTTTCAATACTCTTAATTGATAGCAAAGCATTGAATTTTTGTTCCTGTGCTTCGGGAAGGTCTACTATTGCTTTTACAAAATGGCTAAATGAATGATTCATGTTTGTATCTCTTTCTTAAAGATAGCACTTCCAAATTAACAGAATTATCCAATCCTTTTATTCAATGAAGAAAACACCTTCCTTAATCCCTCCTTATTAGGAGGGAAACTCTTGCTCTAAAATCTCACTGTTGCTCCTACAAGGAAGTTCGTTCCGGCTTGCGGATAATAGCCCGCGCCTTCAACTGTAGTAATCGTTCCAGGATTCGAAAAATCATCATCAAACGTAAAGAAATACCCATTGGTTACATTCAACTGATTGAAAACATTATTTACCAAACCTGATATGGTAATACTTTTTACGATTGAGTTGAACTCGATGACATATTGTATGTTCAAATCGGTTTGCGAGTAAGCATCTAAGGTCGAACCTTCAGAATCGATGTTTCCCATATACTGTTTACCAACATATTTGGTCAATGCAGAAACTTGAAAACTTTCGGCGGGACTATAGATCAACCGATTTCCTAAAACAATATTTGGTGAAAACGCAATATTTGTATCTCCTAAATTTTGTAGAACCCCATCACGTTGAAAATTAAAATCCTTGTTTTTATTGCTGCTTAATGCAATATTAGGACTCCATTGAAATTTCCCTCCCAAATTCACATTAGCGTCAATTTCCAAGCCTAAACGATAGCTGTCACCCACATTTTCACGAAGGGGAGCACCCACGTCATTTAACTGACCCGTAAGAACCAATTGATTTTTGTAATTCATGTAGTACAGGTTCGTACTTACCTGAACACCGGAAGAAACATAACGCCAACCCAACTCTAAATCATTCAATTTTTCTGGCTCAGGATTCCCATTTTCATAATCATTCCGATTTGGCTCTCTATTCGCGACCGCAAAAGAAAGGTATAAGTTGTTGTTTTGGTTCAAGTCAAAAGTTACTCCGGCCTTGGGGTTAAAGAAATTAAAGCTGTCATCAACCAATCCTGTATCTTCTCCATTGGCTTGGTAGTCCACCGTTCTGTATTGTAAATCTCCGAAAAGGCTCCATTTTTCATCCAATTTATAGTTGGCTTTTGTGTAGATATTGAAATCTGTTTTTGTAGAGCTATCGTCATAATAGCGGTCACGAATATTGCTATTACTTGCAAAACGCGCCCAAATTACTTCGCCAAAATGGTCGCCCTCATATTTGTTGTATCCTCCACCTACTATGAAGTTCAATTTATCATTGACATAGTTTGTGGAAAATACGGTTCCATAGAAATCGTTATCTAACCATCTTCTGCGAATGACATCCGTGGTATTTACTTCCTCCCCATCAACTGTAATTGGGGTAAATCCGTAGGTTGAAAAATCCTCATCTTCCTTAAATTGTTCGAAATATCCTCTACCTCTCGTGTAGTGTAGTGCTATATTTGTGCTCCAATTTTCATTGAGTTTATCATTCCACAACAGTTGAGCGTGGTCTTGCTTGTAATTGTCTTCCTCCTTGTCGTAGAATTGTGTGTTTCCGTTTTCATCGGTATTTATACCTGCGGGATTAAAAGTCCTATCTGATTCTAAAGTGGCGGCATCAATTCCGAACCAAGACTGATATGTGATTTCATGTCCGCCGAAAAGCAAGGCTTTTATCAAGGTGTTATCATCCTTATAACTTCCCTGAAGAAAATAAGATTCCAGTTCTGAGGATGCTCTGTCGATATATCCATCCGAAGTAATTCTTGATAAGCGCCCTGCGATTTCAACATGATCTCCTAAAAGTCCGGTGCTAAATTTAAGGTTATTACGAAGCGTATTGAAACTCCCGATAGATGAAGAAATTTGCCCGTATGCTTCCTCGGAAACTCCATCAGTCAACAAATTCAAACTTGCTCCAAAAGCACCCGCTCCATTCGTAGAAGTTCCTACACCACGTTGCAATTGCAAACTTTCGGTAGAAGATGCAAAATCAGGCATATTCACCCAAAACGTGCCTTGTGATTCAGCGTCATTGTATGGAATTCCATTGATAGTTACATTTACCCGTGTGGCATCACTACCACGAACTCGAATACCTGTATAACCAACACCCGCTCCCGCATCGGAAGTGGTAACTACGGAGGGTAAAAAGTTCATCAAAATAGGAATATCTTGTCCTAAATTCCGAGGTTTGATTTGTTCTTTTGTTAAGTTGGAAAAGGTAACCGGAGTTTGATTCGTTACTCGAATCGCCGATACAAATACTTCGTCTAAGACGACTTTTTTACCTTCTAAAGTATCGGTTTGTTGCTCTTGGGCCTGTGAGGCCATTGTTAGCACAAAAAGTGCTAGTGTTGTGAAAATAGTTTTCATCCGTAAAAATGCTTTACGAATAAAAGGGGCTATTATTCTAAATTAATAATTGATTTTTGCCCAGCTAAGGACATAGAAATTCCAAAAAAGCGCATTGCGCATCCCTTAACGGCATTACCCGCCCAGGTTCATTGGGTATAATCTCAGCTTCATCCTGAACTTGCTTCAGGACCTGCCCGATTGTAGTTCGGGATTTGGCACCCCTTTGAGATAGGACAAAGGTAGTTCCGAAATTCAACTTATCCATCTAAAAACAACAAATAATTAACTTTTCACAAAAAACAAAATAGCCGTTACATACGTATCTATTAAAGGATATGTATTGAGACGTCTGTATGAACGACAAGTCAAAGAACAAATTTACCTTCAAGATTATATTTAGCTACCTAGTTTTGGCCATTCTTGCTTTGGCCTCTGGCTACTTTATTTATACCGAAATAAATACCTATTTATCTTCAGAAACTGCTGAAGAAAACGACGCAAAGCTACTAAAGACTGGGTCCTTCCTTACGCAACTCTACGAAGCGGAAAGTCTTTCGAAGTTGGCCTTGCAATCAAAAACAAAAGAGAATTTCAACGCATATTCGCAGAAAATCGATTCCATTTTTATGGAAATCGAATCCCTAAAACAGTTGACCAATAGCGACAATCAAAAAGGATTATTAGATAGTGTTCAAATCCTGCTCGAACAAAAGGTTGCCAATAGCAATGACCTTCTAAATTTAAAAGTAAAAAACGATGCCAATAGTTCTATAGACAAGGCGCTACAGGAATTTTCTAAAATGGAAGCCTCTTTAGGGAAAATTACCGCAGAGGGACTAGCACCCAACATCAATGAGTTGTCACCAAAAGCACAAAAAGTAATTCGTGATGTAGCAGCATATCTGAATGACAATGTGCCTACAAATAATGATAAGATTACTAATTCAAAACAAGTTGATTCTATAATTACTGCATCTAAACTCTTATTGGCGAATGCCAAACAAACCGATTCGAAGGCGCAGCGTTTCTTAGCCCAAAAGGAAACACAAATCAATCAGAACGATCTTGAGCTTTCCCAACAGTTGCGGACAATAATTTCTGCTTTTGAGCAAGAAGTTTTGGTAAGTTCTTTTAACGATAATCTCAAAAAGAAATCCGCCTTAAAACGAAGTATCCGACTAGCAGGATTTGCTGCCTTATTAGGCCTAATTGTAGTAGGTTTGTTTGCCTTTTTAATAAATAGGGATTTCTGGCGTATTCAAACCTATCGTCAAAAATTGGAGAAGGAAAAAAAGTATTCCGAATCCTTACTAAAAAGTCGAGAACAGCTTATCTCAACGGTAAGTCATGACCTTCGTTCTCCTTTAAATACAATTACGGGTTATACCGAATTGATGGAAGGCACAGAGCTCTCAGACAAGCAAGAACGGTATCTGGGTAATGTTAAATCCGCATCCGATTATGTAGGGAACTTGGTGAACGATTTACTAGATTTTTCAAAACTTGAAGGTGGCAAACTAAACATAGAAAGTATTCCATTTATAGCGGCTAACCTCATTAGAGAAACTGCAGAATCATTACAAGCCACACATAGTAACAAAAAATTGAAACTGTTTTTGGAGATAGACCCAAAACTTCAAAAAACCGTTTTAGGAGACCCTTTCCGGATACGTCAAATATTGACAAATTTGATTGGGAATGCCTTTAAATTCACAGCGGACGGAAGCATCACAATAAAAGCGAAAGCAACCTCATCTCGGGGGAAATCAATGCTGGCCAAAATAGAGGTCATCGATACCGGAATTGGAATTGCCAAAGAAAAACAGCATCTTATTTTCAATGAGTTCACACAAGCAGATTCCACTACAGAAAAGAAATTCGGGGGTTACGGACTGGGCCTTACTATCTCGAAAAAACTGACAGAATTACTAATGGGTAATTTGACTTTAGAGAGCTCGTTAAATCATGGAAGCACATTTACACTTCAGTTACCTTTACAAATCACTGCAAAATCTGCAGACGCAAATTCCAAGTCATCCTATTTAGTGCCAAAATTGCGTTTGCTCATTATTGATGACGATACCGCTTTATTGGGAATGTTGCAGGAATTGACCGAGAGCATGGGCATGACCGCACATACTTTCACAAATTTTTTACAGCTTGAGAAAGATTCCCATTTGGGATATGATTTGGTATTGACCGATATTCAAATGCCACAAATAACAGGATTTGAAGTTTTGGAGCGATTACGGTCTGGTGAATTTAAACATTACACGAAGCAACCCATTATCGCCATGACTGGGCGTAGAGATTTAGAATCGGAAGCTTATACATCTATTGGTTTTGACCAAGTACTTCAAAAACCCTTTTCAAAACGCGAACTTATAGGAATGCTAAAACTCTTAGGATTTGAAGCGAAAGAAATAGCGGAAGAAAAACCAACTGCGGACGTGACTACAGATACCTCTAAAGAAGTCGTTTACAAACATTATAATTTAAGTATCATTCATTCCTTTTTGGGTACAAATGAAGATGCTATTCACGAGGTATTACAGACCTTTTTGAGAGATACTAGAACGAATATGGAACTACTACAGGATGGTATTTCCACCTTAGATTTCACTCAGATTAATCAGGTTGCACATCGTATGCTACCCATGTTCAGGCAGCTCAAAGTAGACATAGTCCCTACCTTAGAACGTTTGGAACTGGCCAAGCCTAATACTATGAGCAAAGGAAAATTAGTTGATGCCTTACAAACTGTAAAATCTAAAGTCACTGTGCTGACGGCTGAAATAGAAAGTAGATGGACTACAAGTCCAAGTTATAGTGATTGATTTTATTGTACAGTGTTTTACGGGTAACTTGAAGTAGTTTTGCCGCCTTTGATTTATTGAAATTTGTCTTTTTCAAGGCTTTGATAATGCGGTCTTTTTCAAATTCAGATTTCGAGAAATGTTCTGCCTTTAAAGGCCTCCCGTTTGATTCTACTAACTCTCTGGGTAACACCTGTAATTCAACCTCATCTCCCGTAGTTAATAACACTGCCCTTTTAACAACATTTTGCAATTCCCTTAAGTTACCAGGCCAATGGTATTGTCGAAAAACGTCCCAAACTTCATTGGAAAATCCATGGACGTTTTTATTCAAATTATCGTTTGCCTTTTCTAGAAAATGTTCTACGAACAAAATTAGATCGTCGAAACGTTCTTCTAAAGAAGGAATATGAATTGAGAACTCGTTAAGGCGATGATACAAATCTTCGCGAAAAGTTCCTTTTTCAACTGCATCATTTAGATCTTCATTGGTAGCAGTAATAATCCGTAAATCTACTGTAATTTCCTTGGTGCTTCCAACACGTTTTATCTTTCGCTCTTGAAGCGCCCGTAAGAGTTGTATTTGATTTTCATAGGACAGATTTCCGACTTCATCTAAAAATAATGTTCCCTCGTTTGCGGCCTCAAAATTCCCGATTTTATCTTCAACAGCTCCTGTAAAACTTCCTTTGATATGACCAAAAAATTCGCTCGTTGCCAATTCTTTCGGAATTGCGCCACAGTCAACAGCAATAAAATTGAAATCCTTGCGAGAACTATTATCGTGAATTGCTTTGGCAGTAACTTCTTTTCCTGTGCCACTTTCGCCTGTAATTAAAACCGACATATCGGTTGGGGCCACAAGATGTACGTACTCATCTAGTTTTTTAGAAGCTTCGCTTATGCCTCTAACAGTTTTTGAGTTTGTCGCAGTATGCCCTTTAGGTTCCTTTTTTGATACATCAGCAGTTTTTATTTGTTCTTTTCGGACTTCCCTTTCATCGGATTCACCCTCTAAAGCCTTCGCGATTAGTTTGACTATTTCATCTGGAGTAAAAGGTTTGGCGATGTAATCAAAAGCACCTTTTTTCATAGCAGTTACCGCACTACCAACTTCTGCATAACCCGTCATTACTATAACCGGGGTTTCCGCATTCATTTGCTTAATATCGACAAGCAATTGAATGCCATCATAATCAGGAAGACGTAAATCGGTCAGTACCAAATCAAAATCAGTTTCTTTGAGTTTCGATTTAGCTTCTGGTGCTGTAAAGCTTACTACAACTGTATAACCATGTTTTGTCAGGAACTTTTGCAGCATTTGACAAAATGCAGCATCGTCCTCAATAATCAAGATGTTTGGCATAAAAACTTTCACGTTTTATGTATGTACGTAAAAATAGGCCTTGAAAGCTGCTTTCTTTTTAAAATAACATGAAAGTTAAAGGGGAAACGTCTCTTATTTAGGGAGATACGAGAGAAAAAAATAACTCGGACAGTACTAAATAAAAGGACCCCACTTTTTAGGTGAGGTCTTTTTTGACCAATTTGATTGAAGGGCAGGTCAATCAATGGTCTACATTCATTAGCATTGGTAGGGAGTTATTTGAATCAAGTAAAAGCAAAAAGAAAGGGGTCGTACATGTACAACCCCTTTCAGACCAAACCAACTTGATACAAAACAAATAACTCAAGTTTTCTTTTAAAATCTTAAAGTTCAATCCAGTTACCCTCTGCATCTGCATACAAAGTACCAGCAGTTCCATCTTCTAAAGAAACTTCTAGTTTGTATTGTGATGCCTCGTTAACATATGCCTTGTTAATTGTAGCTGTAGGATAGTTCTTAGTTACCGCTGCAGTTACTGCTTCCGGTAATTCTTCGACTGCTACTTCTGAAAAATCGTCTTGTGCTGCAACAACCTCAGTTGCTACCTCTTCTACATTTGCTTCTTCTTGTGCGAATGCAGTCATTGTTCCAAAAGCCATAAGTGCTACTATCATTAATTTTTTCATGATTCTCAATTTTATGTTCATAATTAAATTCAAAAGAAGTATTGAAAATATGATACCAAATCTTTGGGCAAATGATAAGTTATTGACTATCAATTATGTATAGAATATTATGGTATTCCGAAGTGTATAATAGTGGGTATTTGTACTTGATAATGTATAAAAAGTAGGCACTCTTTAAGGTATCAAAAGGGGGGCAAACATAAAGTTCTTTCAGTCATTAAATTGTAACTCTTTCTAAGTGTTAAGACTAAATTAATAGAATAGGTGTTTGGTTGCATATGCGAAATACCTGTCTCGAATGAATTCGGGTTAGTACTGGCCTAAATTTTTCTAGGGCAGTTGATAGATTTCAAACCCATCCCTTATATAAGTCATAAGGAGCCATTAATTCATATATAGATACAATTTTATGTTTACTGTTTGACTTAAATCTAAGTCGTGTCTTGCAAAAAAAGCACTCATATATAACTTCGTGGGTTGTTATATGTAAGTAGGCCGTTTAATAGGATATACACCCTACATGAGGTGGTTATGTGTAGATTTTTGCTGAATTGTATGTAACAACTGGTTAGCTGCAATTAAAATGAGAATATCGATAACTTTTCTGATTCTATTAGTTTTCTTGATTGGTTGCAAAACTGGAAAACAGGGTATTTTCAAGAATCATGAAATATTTTCAGTTGAAATAGATAGTTGTGAAAGTCGTAAAATGTTGTTCTCCTATAATAGTAAATTTCCCCAAGGCAAGGCCATGGGGCATTTAAAAAAAGACGTTTTCAAACTTTAAAGTTGACAGGCGAGGCAAGCCTCGGGGTATTTACCCCTTTAAAAAATAAAAAAGTCTCACCATTGGTGAGACTTTTCCATAACTAATCTAACTAACCTAATGTTCAGAGAGAACTGCGTTACATTTCAATCCAGTTGCCTTCTGCGTCAGCATAAAGTTCAGCTGTTTCGCCGTCTTCTTTAGCAACTTCCAATTTGTATTGCGCTGCTTCATTTACATAAGCTTTAGAAATAGTAGCACCAGGGTGAGCTACTTCTAAGGCTGCGGTAATAGCTTCAGGTACTTCTTCAAGTGCAATTTCAGCGAAAGCATCTTGAGCTTCCATTACTTCAGTTGCTACTTCTTGTACTGCTGTTTCTTCTTCTTGCGCGAATGCAGTCATTGTTCCTAAGGATAATGCTGCTACTAAAAATACTTTTTTCATTTCAATGTGTTTTAAAATTAATATGTATCTGTTTTGTTACTAGGTACATTGGGAAAATGATGCCATTGCCAAGTTATTTGAACAATTGAATATAAAACATTGATTATTAGTGAATTATGTTAATTATATTTTAATTAACAAGTGTATAGGGGTGTGTAAAAACCAGCTGTAGTGTGTAAGATTTACACACTTTTAATGTAGCTATATAGGCTGGGCATGTTTGAAAGTAATTAGCCTACCTGATGAGAAGGTTTTAGTAAATCATTTACCGTTTTCACGGGATTAAAAGTCAAAAGTGGTACCTCAACGAAAATGGTATTCCAGAAGGCCATGGCTCCATTCCAGAGTCCCGGAAGTTCTAAAGCTTTAAGTTCTTTTCCATCTTTCGTTTTTTCAGTTATGAAGCCTTGTTTGGGGTCTATGAAATTCAAAAGATTGTACTTTTCCCCTTTATAGTTGCGAACTCCGCACACTAAATCGACAGGGTTAAAATGTGTAGCTTTTGCAATAATCTCTTTTTGGTTTTCACTTGACATATCCATCTGAGCTGATTCAACAATCTGCAATGAAATTCTATTCTTGTCATCAACAATCCAAAAAGGACCTCCTCCTGGTTCGCCTTCATTTTTAACCATCCCACAAACGCGGATAGGTCGATTGATTTTGTCTTGAAGTACCTTCACCTGTTCATCAACTGAAAAAGAAGCGTACGAATCAGAAAATCTAACGTTTAGCTCTTCCTCTAAAAACGCTTTAATATCATTTAGTTGCTCTTCATTGACTTGGTGTGCATCCAAAAGTTTTGCATACATAAAAGCTTTTTGCTGAATTTGTACCAATACCCCAGCAAGAACTTTTTTGCTATTTGTGACAACCGTACCATTTTCCGGAACGACCACGTTATCAATATTCTTGATAAAAATAACGTCAGCATTCTGTTCATTCAAATTTTCAATCAACGCTCCGTGGCCTCCAGGTCTGAAAAGCAAGGATTCATCTGTATTACGAAATAGCCCGTTATTCATATCAACGGCAATAGTATCTGTAGACGATTTTTGATACGAATAATCTACATCGAAAGTTGTTTCTGTAGCCTCTGAAACTCTTTTGCTAGCGATTTCAAATTCCTTGTTAAAGAGTTCTGTATGCTGTTCAGATATGGTAAAATGGAGTTTTGCCCGGTTACCCATTTTCGCATAGGCAGCAGCTTCTTTCAAATGCTCTTCAAAAGGTGTTTCTGAATGATCTTGATACTCATGAAACGGAAGCAATCCTTTAGGATAAAATCCGTAATTCAAACCCTCTTCTGACAAAAGTTCTTTTACGAAGAGATAGATGGCTTCACCTTCATTTTTTGCCTTGCCGCCTATTCTCTCTTTAATAATTTTATAAAATGGAAAGTCTTCTAGTTTTTCCGAAAACACCTTCAAATCGGTATCTCCGGTTCTTTCAAAATAAACATCTAATTTTTCTTCGGATGGATTATATGCTTCTAAAAAATTAAACAAGGCCTTAAACATGCGGGAAGCTGCTCCGGAAGCAGGAACAAATTTCAATAAAGATAATCCCGATTTTAATCTATCAAATTCGGCAATTAGAGCATCCTCTTCGATGGGTGAAAATTTAGAAATACCATCACCAATTACAGCTGCTTTCTCAAGATTCACAAAAGGAATTCCCTCGCGAAAAGTCTCTAACTGATCTCTTACTTTGTCTCTAGATATTCCTTTATTTCTTAACTGTTCTAAGTCTTTTTCTGAAAGTAGGCTCATTTTCCTAGTAGTTTGTCAATTTGTTCTACAGCAGTTTGTAGTCTGGTTTTTTTATCTCCCGTTAAAGTAATAAAATTTCGATTGTATTTTTCCAGAGTATCCTTGAAATAAGTGAACATTCTTTCTCGCTCGTTAGGCTTGTCCCTTAAATCATCGCCAACCCAAGGCACATCAATGTTGGTAAGCAAATACAAATCATAGGTGTTTTGCAATGCGTATTTTTCTAAAATAGGATCACAATGACCTACATAGTACGTCTCGGAATATACTTTGGTTTCCAATAAATCAGTATCACAAATCAAAACCTTTGTGGCTTTATTGGCTAGACTATTTTCCAGGCTCATTTGTCCTTCAGCAATGGGTAAAAGATCATGAGGCTCACAGGTTTTCCGTTCATTATTCCATTTGTTCTGCAGATATTCACGAGCATATTCTGGAACCCACACGGTATTGTAATGTCTTGCCAACTGTTCCGATAAGGTCGTTTTCCCTGTAGATTCAGGACCAAACAATACTACTTTAATAAGGTTTGAGGGCTCTTGTTCAAGTCTTTTTTCCATGAAGAATATCCGTAAACGGCAATTATGATTAGCAAAAAGAATAGCAGGGAACTAAATATAAGACCTTTGTACCAATACAGCGGAACTGTTATGATATTTCCAACAATCCAATACAACCAATTCTCAAGTTTCTTTTTAGCCATTAACCACATTCCAACAAAAAATATTGCAGTTGTCACAGTATCCACATAATCAGTCCAAACGTTAAATCTATTTGATAGCAGATAGACCACCGTAACAAAAATAATTGCCGCAAAAAATAGTAAAATCGACCATTTTTTTTCTTTTGATGTTGTTAGAGTAATAGGAATAAAATGAGTTTCATCCACCTTTCTCGTCCAAGCATACCAACCGATAATGCTCATTATAAAATAGTAAGCGTTGATTAGCATGTCTCCTAAAAGACCATATTCGAGTAAAATATATGCCATAATCCCAGTTCCAATCATCCCGGTTGGGAACACTAGAATATTTTCGCGTTTTGAATAAATAACGCTTAATAAACTGAAGACAACGCTAATTAGCTCCAATATCACGATATGGGAAGGTACACCCCGATATTGGGCAAAAATCCAATCAAAAATGTGGCTCATATGTGCTTCGGTCGGATTTGACAATTTTCATATATAGCAGGCCTTTCTCCATAAGTTCAAACGCTTCCTTGATTTCGGAATGGAGTACTTGCATCACTTTATCATAATCACCAAAAACTTGGGTACTTAAAGGGTTTTCCAAAATGGTAAGACCTGATGCGCGCAACTTTTTAATAAAACGGATAATATGACCTTCAAAGTCATCTTGTAAAGGAGAAAAAGTAAGTTCTACAGATATGTTCATGGGTTAACAAATTGGTGGTAAAATTGTTCTCAAA
Source organism: uncultured Flavobacteriaceae bacterium (assembly GCA_947500435.1). GTDB lineage: Bacteria > Bacteroidota > Bacteroidia > Flavobacteriales > Flavobacteriaceae > Maribacter_C. Next base: position 358,170 of record CANMRV010000003.1, on the reverse strand, counting down.
AGAAGGGTTTATCAGTTATTGGTTAGACGAATCGCATAGACGCATGTAAAACCTTCGAATTCTAAAAATCGAATATCGAAATTAGTTTTATTTCCTTGATATAAGACCTCCCCTGTTGTGAAATCGTCCATTAGTGAAAAGTCCTTGATTACGATGTGATGTAAAAAACTTAGTCCCTTTTCGGCATAAATTTTATACAATGATTCTTTACATCCCCAAACCACAGTAAGCTTTCGTATCAAGGCCTCTGTATTAGCAATAGTCCTATATTCCTCAATTGGCGTAAACTTGTGGGCAATTCGAAGAATCTTATCTCGCTGCTTTTCAATGTCGATTCCGACCTCATCATTTTCGCTTACAATAATACCGGTAAATTGATTCGAGTGTGTGATTGAAATATGTTTGCCATCATTCAAGTGAGGTTTCCCCACTTCATCATAATACAAATCTGCATCAACGTATCCCGCTTCAGACATTAAATGTCGAATGCTCAGAAAGCCCCGGCGGTGCATTTCTGATTTCATACCTGCCATTCGATTTTGACAATGGGGTGTTAGCTCAATACCGTCTGCAAGTTCATTTTCAGGTTCTTCGATTTTCCAGATATACACCTTAATCGATGAACCAACAGTTAATGTATTGTAAAGAGGCATCCTATTATTATGGTATTTTGTACCTTTGGGGCCGCGATATTCGCGAATAAATTGCTACATAGCGAAAGTAAAAAATAAAAAAGAATATGAGCACAGAAACTATTCCATTCGTTCCTTACAAAGTTAAAGATATCTCTCTTGCGGATTGGGGAAGAAAAGAAATCAATTTAGCTGAAGCCGAGATGCCGGGGTTAATGGCCCTACGCGAAGAATACGGTGTAGAACAACCTCTTAAGGGAGCTCGAATCGCTGGTTGCCTTCACATGACCATTCAAACAGCCGTTTTAATTGAAACTTTGGTTGCTTTGGGCGCTGATGTTACTTGGAGTTCTTGTAACATTTTCTCAACCCAAGATCATGCAGCAGCAGCTATAGCCGCAGCGGGAGTGCCTGTTTACGCCTGGAAGGGCATGAACGAAGAGGAATTTGATTGGTGTATTGAGCAAACCTTATTTTTCGGAGAAAGCCGTGAACCTTTAAATATGATTTTGGATGATGGAGGTGATTTGACAAATATGGTGTTGGATAGATTCCCTGAACTGACTGATGCTATTAAAGGACTTTCAGAAGAAACTACAACTGGTGTTCACCGTTTATACGAGCGTGTGAAAAATGGAACGCTTCCCATGCCAGCCATCAATGTGAATGATTCGGTTACGAAATCAAAATTCGATAACAAATATGGTTGTCGTGAAAGTGCTGTGGATGCAATCCGCAGAGCTACGGATACCATGTTAGCTGGAAAAAAAGTAGTTGTTGCAGGTTATGGTGATGTTGGTAAAGGTACCGCTGCTTCTTTTAAAGGGGCTGGGGCAATCGTAACAGTTACTGAAATCGACCCTATATGCGCTTTACAAGCTTGTATGGATGGTTTTGAAGTTAAAACATTGGAAAATGTAGTCGGAAATGCTGACGTAGTAATCACTACTACGGGTAACAAAGACATCATTCAAGGACAGCACTTTAAAGCGATGCGCGATAAAGTAATCGTATGTAATATTGGACATTTTGATAATGAAATCGATATGGCTTGGTTGAATGATAACTACGGAAATACCAAAGACGAAATCAAACCACAGGTTGATAAATATACCATAGACGGTAAGGATATCATCGTATTAGCAGAAGGCCGTTTGGTAAACTTAGGTTGTGCCACTGGGCACCCTAGTTTTGTAATGAGTAATTCGTTTACAAACCAGACGCTAGCACAAATCGAGCTTTGGAAAAATAGTGACAACTATAAAAATGAGGTTTATATGCTACCAAAGCATTTGGATGAGAAAGTAGCCAAATTGCACTTATCCCGCTTAGGAGCTGAACTTACGGAATTACGTAAGGACCAAGCCGATTATATCGGAGTTACTGTAGAAGGGCCATTTAAACCTGAGTACTACAGGTACTAATCAGAATTCAAAATCAAATACAAGACCCCTTCCATTTTTCGGAAGGGGTTTTTCAATTTAAAGGCTTTACTGAACAAATGTTTGTTTATTCTTAAATCGTTAAAGTCTTGTTATTTTGTTTAAGAGATTTATAAAAAGAATAAACATTTTGTATTTTTGAAGAGTAATGCGATATAAATCACGTTAAGGAATTCTTAAATACTACTATGTTTACATTATTCAAAAAGAGGTCAGAAAAAGAAATTCTTCAAAAGAAGTACGAGAAACTGATGAAAGAGGCACACAGTTTGTCGACAACAAATCGTAAACTAAGTGATACCAAAGTCTTTGAAGCTGAAGAAGTATTAAAACAAATGGATAAAATCGGATGATTTTCCATATTTTTTAGCTTTATTTAGGGAGTATTTAAACTTTTTAGAAAACTAGTATATGGATTTAATGGAACGTGTTGCAGAATTCGAAGCAAGAAAAATGTCGGGAATTACAACAAGCGACAGAGTAACCTTTTCAAGAGAAGTAAAAGCTTTAATCTTAGAGATTAACGAAATTTATAAGGAAACCAAGGAAGTCGAATTGATGGATATCATGAAAAGACTTACCGTTAAAAAGAAAAAGATTGAAAAACGTTTGAAAGGAAACCCTATGAATTAGTAAGTTTTTTTGGATACGTTACAACTAAAATTTGAAGATGAAGTTTTTAGAAAAATTAAAATTTACCCCATCTTCAAACACACAAAAAACTGAAAGTCTCACCAATAGGTCTTCTATCTATTCCATTGAAATTAATGGGTTAGATGCAAGACCTATTTCTTTATCTGACTTCAAAGGGAAGTACTTGTTGTTTGTAAATGTCGCTTCAAAATGCGGCTTCACCCCTCAATATAAAGACCTTCAACAACTTCAAAACCAGTTTGGAGACCACTTAGTGGTCATTGGGTCTCCATGCAATCAATTTGCAAATCAAGAGTCGGGTACTGCAGATAAAATTCAATCGTTTTGTGAGCGAAACTTTGGCGTTACTTTTCCACTTACTGAAAAATTAAAAGTCAAAGGTTCTGAACAACACCCCTTGTATTCTTGGTTAACTAAGAAGGAATACAATGGGAAAAAGAATAGTTCCGTTAAATGGAATTTTCAGAAGTACCTTGTGAATCCCGAAGGGGAATTGGTCGACTTTTTCTATTCGACAACCAAACCCAACAGTTCAAAGATTACAAAACACCTCAACTAAAGTTCGAAGACGATGAGTAAGAAGAAGAAACCGGACAACGTTGTTTTTGATAAGGAAACTCAGCAATATAATGCCTCCTTAAAACCATACGCTACCGATGTTGGTGCCCCGGCTATTACCACCACAGATACTGTTGCCTGGAAAAATAGAAATATTCATGCCGTCAATAAGCAAATCAGCGCGAAATATCTCGAACTGAAAGCAGAGTATGACGCAATGATGGACCAGTTTGAATACAACAACTTGGTCTATAGTGCAAAATTCAATTTCGAACCGGTTATTGGCTACACCTACCATTTGTATCGCAATAAAAATGATGAAGCTTTTTTATCTGTAATTGCACCTCATGAATGCAATTTTGACTATTTGGGGACTTTCAAATTGAATGCAGATAAAATGTGGGAACAACTAAAAGATTAAAATGACGCACGACTTCACAGAAAGAGAATTGGATAGAATTATTGAAATGGCTTGGGAAGATAGAACTCCCTTTGAAGCTATTGAATTCCAGTTCGGACTTCCTGAAAAAGAAGTTATCAAGGTTATGCGTGGAAATCTAAAGCGGAGCAGTTTTAATCTTTGGCGAAAACGCGTCAATAGTGGTGTAAGTCAGAAGCATTTGAAAAAACGGAATCCTGAAATCGACCGTTTTAAATGTTCACGTCAGAAACAAATTACAGGGAATAAAATAAGTAAACGATGATATGGCATTGTTTGAGAACGAAGTCCCACTTTTTCCTACGGACTATAACCAAATACTCCAACGCATTGCTCAGATTGACCCTGTAAAATATGGTCATTCACGTAACTTTATTGATGGGGCAGTAACCTATTTGTCGCCATACATTTCTCGTGGTGTCATCTCTACAAAACAAGTTTTAGGTAATGTTTTAGAACTAGGATTCAACCCTGCTCAAATCGAAAAATTCATTCAAGAATTGGCCTGGCGAGACTATTGGCAGCAAGTATGGATTGCCAAAGGCGATGCAATTAATTCAGATTTAAAAAATACACAAGCCCCGGTTTCTAATCATGAAATTCCTGGTGCAATTCTGAACGCCATAACAGGAATAGAAGCCATTGATAAAGCAATTCAAAAATTCTACGAAACCGGATATGTACACAATCACCTTCGTATGTACATAGCAGCAATTGCCTGCAATATGGGTCAAAGTCATTGGAAATATCCCGCACAATGGATGTATTACCATCTGCTCGACGGCGATTGGGCAAGTAATACTTTGAGTTGGCAATGGGTAGCAGGTGCGAATAGCAACAAAAAGTATGTTGCCAATCAGGATAACATTAATAAATATTGCCATACGCAGCAGAAAAACACCTTTTTAGATGTAGATTATGCTACCTTTTCCAAGATGGAAATCCCTGAAGTCTTAAGAGAAACTTCTTTTGAAAAGTTGACCACTCCCCTTCCATCGAAATCGGCAATTAGCGTTGACCCCCAACTTTCAAGTTGTATTTACAATTTTTATAATCTAGACCCTAACTGGAAACAAGATTCCAAAGTCAATCGCATTTTACTTCTGGAACCTAGTGTTTTTGAGCAATATCCAATTTCAAAAAAGAGTGTAGATTTTATGATTGACCTATCTAAAAACATTGAAGAAATTCAGGTATATGTGGGTGAATTCACTGAATTGGTTCAGGAATATGATTTGAATGACATCTATTATAAGAAACATCCACTTAATAGTAATTACAAGGGCATCGAAGAACCCCGCGATTGGATGTTTGATGTACAGGGCTATTTTTCTTCTTTCTTCGGATTCTGGAAAAAATGCAAAAAACAACTGAAATACTAAGTATGCACTATACCAAAAAGGTCATCGAGGAGATGGACCACATTCAAAAAATAAAATTCATCAATTCGGTTTCTGGTATCAAACCAGCCAATCTCATTGGTACGATTTCAAATTCAGGGCAGCCCAACCTTGCTGTTTTTAGTTCTGTATTTCATTTAGGAAGCGACCCTGCTTTATTTGGTTTCATTACAAGACCAACAGGCGAAGTGCCACGTCATACCTTAGAAAATATTAAAGAAAATAAAGAGTATACCATAAACCATGTAGCTGCTTCCTTTACGGAGAAGGCACACTACACCTCGGCAAAAGTTGATAGAACTGTTTCTGAATTTGAGACTTGTAGTTTAACTGAGGAATATATCGAAGGTTTCAAAGCCCCGTTTGTAAAAGAAAGTGTACTCAAAATGGGAATGGAATTTAAACAAGCCATAGATATTGAACTCAACGGAACGATTCTAGTCATTGGTGAAATTCAACATTTAATTATTCCTGATGCTGCCATTGGCGAAGATGAAGACATTGATTTATCGCATATTGATGGCGTTGGCATTTCCGGATTGAACACCTATTATTCCTTAGAAAAAATTAGGAGGTATCCTTACGCGAGAGCGAGTGAAATTCCTGATTTTAAAAAATGAAAAAGCAACATCTTCCTGAAAAAATCTGTGTCGTTTGTGAACGTCCTTTTTCATGGCGCAAGAAATGGGAGAAAAATTGGGAAGAAGTCAAGTACTGTAGTGAAAAATGTAGACGAAATAAGTAACCTCGATTATCGAGCAAATGAAAGCTGTAAACCTCATATTTCCACATCAATTATTTGAAGCAAATCCGCTTTTCGAAAACGGACATGCTCTTTATCTCATTGAAGAATTTCTCTTTTTCAAACAGTACGCTTTCCACAAACAGAAGATTGCTTTTCATAGAGCGACGATGCAGTTTTATTTGGATTTCCTGAGGGGAAAAGGTCATCAAGCTAGCTATGTGGAAGCAACAGAAGCTATTTCCGATGTTAGAAAATTGATTCCGATGTTGACAAAAGAAGGTATTCAAGAAATCCACTACCTCGACCCTGCAGATTATTGGTTAGAGAAGAGAATTGCTGAAGGATGTGCATCCGAAGGAATACCATATACGGTTCATGATTCACCAATGTATCTCAACTCCAAAGAAGATTTGAGTGATTTCTTTAGAGCAGACAAGAAGAAATTCTATCAAACTAAATTTTACACCGACCAGCGAAAAGCCCGGAATATATTACTGGACGAAAATGGAAAACCTGAGGGTGGTAAATGGACATACGATACGGAGAATCGAAAAAAATATCCAGCGAAGAAAGTCCCGCCATCTGTTCAATATCCAGATAATGATTCCTACTATGAGGAAGCGAAATCGTATGTTGAAGCGATTTTCAGCAGTAACTTTGGTGAACTAACGGAGCAATTATTATATCCAAACACCTTTGAAAAAACACAAACTTGGTTTAGGAGTTTCCTAGAAACCCGTTTTACCGAATTCGGAGTTTATGAGGATGCCATCGTCGCCGAGAATTCTATCTTAAATCATAGTGTTTTAACTCCGATGTTGAATGTGGGTTTGATTACGCCACAAGAAATTGTAGATCAAAGTTTAGTCTATGCGGAACAAAATGACATCCCCATAAATTCTACGGAAGGTTTTATTCGGCAAATAATTGGATGGCGTGAATTCATTCGAGGCGTTTATGTGGCGAAAGGAAGTTATGAACGCACCAAACATTTCTGGAAGTTTCACAAGAAGATTCCGAAGTCCTTCTACGATGGTACAACCGGAATTCCTCCTATCGATATCACCATAAAGAAGGTTTTAAAAACAGGCTATTGCCATCATATCGAACGTTTGATGGTTTTAGGTAATTTTATGGTGCTTTGCGAATTCGACCCTGCTGAAGTATACCAATGGTTTATGGAACTTTTTGTTGATGCCTATGACTGGGTCATGGTACCCAATGTGTACGGAATGAGTCAATTTGCTGATGGCGGATTGATGTCAACAAAACCGTATATCAGTAGCAGTAATTACCTGATGAAAATGAGTAATTACAAAAAGGGCGAATGGCAGGAAACCTGGGATGGGCTTTTCTGGCGTTTTATGAACAAACATCGCGATTTCTTTTTGTCAAATCCGAGATTGGGAATGCTGATTCGTACGTTTGATAAGATGAGCGATGAGAAGAAACAAGCGCATTTAAAGAATGGCGAATTATTTTTAAATCAATTAGAAGCGTAGTGATGTCGATAGGGTTGTTTCGTTTGGTGTTTGATTCTGGACTTCTCTTACTGATTTGGATGGTACAATTAATCATATATCCGAGCTTTCAATTTTATACGAGCGAAAACCTTTTGCCCTGGCATCAAAAATATACTGTTGCCATTTCGTTTGTAGTGATTCCCTTAATGTTCGGGCAGTTGATAACAGCATCTTTACAGCTGATTGCTGAACGAAACATATTCACTATCGGCAGTATTATTTTAATTGCTTTGGTTTGGCTAAGTACTTTTGCACAATTTGTACCCATGCACGGTGCTATTGCATCAGGAAATACATCACAAGAACTACTAAAAGAGCTAGTTTCTAAAAACTGGATTCGAACTATCTTATGGACGCTTATTTTTGTTTGGACGTTAATCAAATCGCTTTAAGATTTTGTATATTACCTAGGCTAATGAAGAAGAATAAAACACCCCACTGAAAAATGAAAATTATACTTACCGGCGCAACAGGAACCCTTGGCTCACGGATACTCTTTTCGTTATTGGAGCAGAAATTTGAAAAGCTGGAGAAAATCTATTTGCCCGTGCGCCCTAAAGCAGCAACTTCACCTCAGCAGCGAATTCAGAATATGCTAACGAGTGAAAACATTCCGGAGTTTATTCAAAAGAATAGCACTTCAATTTTGAATAAAATAGAAGTGATTGATGCGAAGAACATGCTTGAGCCGACTTCTTATTTGCAAGGTGAAAACATCGACTACTTTATTCATTCTGCTGGCTATGTGAATCTGTCTACAAATCCTTCCGCCAAGGAAGAAGTGTTTCAGGAGAATTTCGATTTCACTAAGGACATTTTCAAGGCCTACAGCGAACGAATAAGTAAATTTATATACATCAGTACAGCATTTTCTTTTGGTGACATTGGTGGTGTTCTTAAAAATAATTACACGGAAAATGATACTGGAAACTACCGCAATCATTACGAAGCATCTAAACACGCTTCTGAGGAATTTTTATTGAAAGAAGGCAAGGCGAAAAACATACCCGTTCAAATATTACGACCAAGTGTTCTGGGCGGCAATATAGAAGAAGCCCCTAATTTCTTTATTTCAAAGTATATGGTCTTCTATCTTTTTGCCAAGTTTTTTAATAACAATACTTCGGATGAAAGCATACGCATTTCCACAAATACGTTTACGGGACTCAATATCATTCCCACTGACTATGCGGCCAATGTCATTGTGAAAGTCCTCGAAACCGATATTGAACAGCTGAATATTGTACATGCAGAAGAAACCAATATGATGAAAGGAATTTCTAAAGTTTTGGATGCGGTCGGGTTTTCAAATTTTAGCTTTACAGACGAGCAAATTACCGCAGCAACCGGATTTGCCTCAAAACTTGAAGAATTCTATTATGAAACCATTGGGGTGCATCTTCACCCGTATCTCAATTCAAAACCAAGCGAGTGGGATACCAAACTCTTAGAAAGTATTTTGCCCATGCCTCGCTATAATTTGGAAGACTATTTATTACAAACGGTTTCCTTTGCCAAAGCTGCCAATTTTAGAAATCAGAAATGGTAACCTTTGTGCTCAAATCAATACTTTGTAAATCCTTATAGGAGAAAATTAACGCAACCTTGTTGTGTTTCTCTGGTCTTGTATAAAAAGAAGAATGAAATACGCTATCATTTTCTGGCTTGTACTAACCTCTTTGATTAGTTGTACAAATGACGATTCAAACTCCGGTCAACCCTTATCAAAACAACTTGATATGGGTAGTTTTACAGTAAAAGTACCTGCAAATTGGACCTCTCAACAAGATCAGGGAATAGATACTTATATCGGTCGTATCATGAACGAAAAAGACACTATTTATTTCGATTTTGGATATCTGAGTTTTGGAGGACTTGATATGGTAGAAAAAGGTAATAGGAATATTTCCTTTCAAAGATTATTTATTGATAGAGTGCCAGCCGTTATCGAGAGAGAAAAAACTTCAGATGAGGAAATTGGTCGTGACGTTAGACTTTCAATCTATATTGATTCAGGAGACCGAACCAAATTGAATCGGCTTTACACCTTTGATCCAGTTGATGAAAAGACCATTCTAAACATTTATAAATCGCACCGGTTTAAATAGTCAACTTTCTTTATATAAGCTGCTACTTGTAACCAGTAACCAATAGATTTCTAGCACCACGAATACCACATTTTTGATATTCGTTGTAGGCTTGAGCAGCTCTTTCACGAACCTCATCGTCAGTTTCTTGTAGAATCCAACCATCAATGGCCCATTTGAGCGTATAGGCTTCGGGAGACATTAAACCAGTTGACCATACCAGAGGATTAGCCCCGGTTTTTTCTAAATACGGTTTAAAGTAGTTTTTGCTGATACAGGCCAATATAATGGCATCTCGCTTTTCATCATTTTCCGGTTCAAAATTTTCATCAAGGCTAAATTCCATCAGTCCATCATGACCAATGTAGGATAACAAATCTGCGCCGCCACCAAAGCATAATTCTTGATTTTCATATTTCAATTTCTGCTCATCTGAACCGCTTGAAGCACTTAAAAAATCTATGGTTGTTTGCTTTATGTGTTTACCATCATAAGCATCGGCCAGTAAATAGGTGTTGCTAGTTTTATGTTTGAATAGAATGCGTTCTAATATTTGAGTATTTTCAGTTTCTAGAACCATTAAGAAAGTCCAGTCCTTACTCTTTTTGAAATGCGTTTTTACACCGTACAGTGCTCCCCAATACAAATTGGTTTTAGGATTCTGCCCATTCCCTAAAGTTTTTGGAACGGGGACAATGCCCTGGTTTACATTATCACAAAGAGCCACGAATACATGAATTGTTCTTGGCTCTTCAAGCTCCTGTGCATTCGCAACCGATAGGAAAAGCAAAAAAGAAATGATTGCGTATCTCATACAATAAGAACGGTTTTACCGACTAAATCGTTTACCTTCTTGAAACTTTACCTGCACCCTGACAAACATCACATTTATCTTTTTCACCGCGCGTAGCTTTCCAATAGCCTTTACCAGCACATTTTTGGCATTTTTTGTACTCTGAGTTGCCAGTTACCATTCGAATGATGTAATACCCCAAGCCTAGAATTAATAGGGTTATTAGTATTCTGAATATCATGATATAGTTTTATTTGCTTATTATAGATTTAAAGATAAATCTACAGACTATTAGAGCTTTTAGTAGTTCTTTTCTCTTGTATATCAAAGTCTTCCTTCGCTATATTAAAATCTATGGCCTTTAAATACCTTTTAGCACCCTTCATTGTCATATCATTTACAAAACCATCTAAATCAGGATGATTTTTCTTTATCCAGGCAACTAAATCATTTTTCTCTCTATTCCATACTTCCCAATTTGTGTCAATGTATTCTAAATCCTCGAGCTTTGAGATTTTTCCAAAATCAAAGGACACCTTGACTTTGTACACCAAAGGATTGTTCTTTAAAAAAGCATTGCGTAGATTCTCTTGCGAAACAGTCACTATAATATCATCCTCCTTTTCGACTAATTCAACCACTTCATACGATGATTTAAATATGGAATCCCATTTAAAAAAACCATAAAAGCTGTCATGGTTATAACTGGTTATAAAATCTCCATTAATTTGGGCGATACTATCATTGATTAGAGTTTTGATTTCATTGTACTTACCCGAATCAAAAGCATTATAGTATCTAATTACGGTCTCTTTACGATTAGATTTCTGATTGTTACATCCAATTAAGAAAAACAAAAGAAGTAGTATTACCAAAGGGGTTTTCATTGATTCTTTATTTGAACTTTTAATGAAGATACTAAAAATCTAATCCTAACATAAAGCTCAAAAAACCATCACCAAACAAAAAACCCTCTCCATAACTGGAGAGGGTTTTCAATATGATTAAAGAAAGTTTTCCTTAAGCTTCAAACGGCTCAATAGAAACATAAGACTTTCCGCCTGCTTTCTTTGTGAATTTTACGAGTCCGTCAACACGGGCATGCAATGTATGGTCTTTACCTAAGTATACATTCTCACCTGGGTTATGCTTGGTACCACGTTGTCTTACGATGATGTTACCTGCAATAGCAGCTTGACCACCAAAAATCTTAACCCCTAAGCGTTTCGATTCTGACTCTCTACCGTTTTTCGAACTACCTACACCTTTTTTGTGTGCCATGATATATTGTTTACACCCTGAACCTGTTTCAGGGTCTGGTTACTAATTCTAAAATTACGCTTTTCCGCCGTCTAATTCGTCTTGCCATTTCTTCAACTCATCCCACTTACCTGCTGCAGCTAATTTTGCTTGTGCTGGCCATGTGTCAGTTACGTGGTTTCCACGCACGTCTGCAATGATTTCAGAAATTTTTGCCGGCTTTGCTTTTGCTAAATCTGCAAAAGTTGCAATACCTGCTTCAATTAAAGTAGTAGCGATTTTTGGACCTATACCCTCAATCTTTTTCAAATCGTCAGCTTTGGCTGGTTTTGCTTTTGGAGCGGCAGCTTTCTTTGGTGCTGCGGCTTTCGGAGCTGCTTTTGCTTTTGGAGCTTCAACCTTAGGTGCTGCTTCTTTTTTAGGAGCGGCTTTCTTTGGCTCAGCTGCTTTAGCTTTTTTAGCGCCTTTTGCAACGATGCTTTCGATTACGATTTCAGTCAATGACTGACGGTGTCCGTTTTTCTTACGGTACCCTTTACGTCTTTTCTTGTGAAAGACGATTACTTTGTCACCTCTAAGGTGCTTAATGACTTTAGCCTCAACAGCGGCTCCGTCTATAGCTGGGGCGCCAATAGTTACGTTCTTTCCGTCGTCTAAAAGAAGTACATTGTCAAAAGTTACCTTTTTACCTTCTTCTGTTTGCAAACGGTGAACATATACTTTTTGGTCTTTCGCAACTTTAAATTGCTGCCCTGCCATCTCTACAATTGCGTACATAGCGTGTATATGATTTAAATTTACTCGATAATCGAGATTAATTGCTCAAATTTTCTTTAAGCGGATGCAAATATAAGTGTAAATAGGTAATCCACAAGGGATTTCACAAGAATTTAAGCTGTTTTTTTAGCTAGGTTGTTCGAAGTCTTAAAAAGCTGCATAAATGACAGCGTAAGCACCAATGTTGTTGCAAAACCCATAATAGCTACTGTAAAGAAAACGATAGCCTCAAAAGACTGATATTGTTGAAACCAGGTCGTTGATAAATTGGCCAAAAATTCGGTGTTCAACTCGGTCGAATACAACGTAAAAAACATAGTGAAAATCAAAGTGGCCGTACCTCCGGTTACCATACCAGCGATAAAACCTTCTCCGTAGTTAAAGTCATGCTTACTCCGCTCGCGAAACATTTTTATTGCCATATATACTCCGACCCCTGTAATAACAGCATTAAATAGACTAAAAAATACATTAGTATGAAGTCCGAAAAGTGAAAGCATCAAAAAATAAATAATTAGGCAACCACTTGTGGCTACACCAAAACGAATAGGTAAAGCATAAAGTCCCATAGCAATTGATTTCAGATTCCCTTTAAATTACAAAATATTCAAATCGAACTGAATGAAAACAGCTACTTTAACACAAAAAAATCCTGACGGTTTCGCATCAGGATTTGGATTGTTGTTTGTTTAGTCGGTCTATCCGATTTTTCGTATCCTGGCTTCACCAATTACAATTCCTTTGTCTACATCGGCATCACCTTTATAATTGATTTTGGTTTCTCCGTAGCAAGTCACCTTTAAACGATTAGAAACATTAACCCTAAAATTACTTTCTCCGTAAGCAGTAATTTTAGTTGATGTATTTTCCATATCCAAAGTATTGACCTCACTCTCTCCATAGGCGCGATATACTTGTCGCCCTACATCGCCACCTTGAATCTCTAAATAGCTTTCTCCATATATGGAAACAGTTAATTCTTCCGTTGTAATAGAGTTAAAATAGACTTTCGATTCTCCGTAGACCGTTAGCTTTAGTTTCTTTTGCTCTATCGGACTTTCGCATTTAATAATTTCTTCCCCGCGAACAGATAAGGCTCTCAAATCTTTATAGGTAATCGTAGCTGTGGCCATGGTGCCATTGTAGATAGAACGTTTCCCTTTCCAGTTATCGCTATCAACACGTTCGGATTTGGTGACCGTTTTAGCTCCGTCTAAATACAAACGAAGTGTATTCCCTTCAACCTTTATGTTGATTTTATCTTCGGAAACCTTAGCATTTTCAATCTTTACAGATTCCTCGTTGCCCTCCACCAAGATAACTTCAATGTGAGGACTTACAATTACTTTATCAAAAGACTTTACGTTAGTTACCTTTTGTGCATTGCTAATATTGGGAAGCAGCAAGAATGCACCCAATACTAGTGTGAATAAAACTGATTTTTTCATGATTGTTCGTTTTTTAGTTACTTGAATGAGTATATAAAAATAGAAATGTTACAGTTAATCAATAACTTTTTTCTTTTTATTCACCAACCAAACTCCAAATAGAATAATGCCGCCACCCAAAAGTTGGTATATGTTGATATTTTCCCCATCCCAAACGCCCCATAAAACAGCTACTAAAGGAATGGTATACGTCACCGAAGCCGCAAACACAGGACTCGAAATATAGATCAACTTATTAAAAAGGATGTTTGCCCAGGCCGTACCTAAAACCGCAAGTGCCAACAAATACCAAACCGCGTTATGCATTTGCACATTCTCTGTTATTTCTTGAAAAAAACCTGAGTATATGACTAAAAATATGGCAGGCACAAATGCAACTGCAAAACTAGCTGTGGTCAAGGTTAACGAGCTCATATGCGACAAATGTCTTTTAATAATATTGATGTTAAAAGCATAGCCAAGAGCGGATAGAAAAATGAAGATAGCATACCAATAATTTTGGTCTGGGGTAAATTCCATTCCCGCTAAAATCAAAGCAACCGTGCCAAAGAGTCCGATGAAAACCCCTAAAACTTGCCGTTTGGTAATAATTGCCCCGAAGAGAGCAATTCCAACAAGAGTAGTCATTAAGGGTACTATGGAATTGAAAATAGAGGTAATACCACTATCTAATTGTGTTTGGGCCAATGCAAATAAGAAGGGAGGGAAAAATGAGCTTGTGAGTCCCGCGATTATCAACCACTTCCAATCTACCAGTTTAATCTTAGACATACTCCGGAATCCAAATAGAAATAAGGTTAACGAAGCAAACACGATTCTTAATCCTCCAAGTTGTAATGGAGTAAAACCTATAAGCGCTTTTTTAATAAGTATAAAAGAAGAGCCCCAAATAAAGGAAAGCAATACCAGATAAAACCACTTTTTTTGATAGTCACTCAACGGATAAAAAATTTTCACAAAAGTGGTGTTTTTTTATGAGTATCATCATATCAATTTATGTATCAGGTCGTAAATTTGTTTCAAATCATATGAGCTCATTAAAAATGAAAAAGTATACCCTAATTCTAATATCCGTAGTTTTTACACTATCTATATCCTGCAAAGAAGAAAAGAAAGAATCTCCTGATTCAAATCAAATGGATCAGGTTATGGCCATTCACGATGAGGTAATGCCTAAAATGGGCAAAATCGGAAGCTTGGTCTCGCAATTGAGAAAGAAAATAGATACTGATCAAGGTGGCATTGCTGAAAAAAAAGTCATGGAAGATTTACAAGATGCCAACAAAAGTATGATGGATTGGATGCAAGGCTTCAATAAACGTTTTGATTATGAAGAAATTTCAAACGGCAAAGCATTGACCGAAGAGAAAAAGCAATGGTTAGATGAGGAAGAAGAAAAAGTAAAGATAGTGGCTGAAAAGATGAATTCAAGTATTGCAGCAGCTGAGGCTTTACTCAGTAAAAACTAAGCGATGCCTCTTCTTTTAAAATGCATTCTTGAGCCTAATTAATAAGCTCAAGGGCTTTTTCAATCGCCTTATCACCTTCCGAATTAAGCCCGTTGACCACCTGATTTAAAAACATTTGGGTATCTCTCTCATAGCCAATTTCCACATCTGGAGAAATACCTACCCCTTCGTAATTATTGCCTTTAAGGTCTAAGTAGACTTCACTTGATAATCCAAACTCCCAACCATTGGGAAGCACTCTATCTAATATATCGGAAAATACTCCTTCGGTTTTCGACCCTATTCTCGTCACATTAGGCAATGATAGAGAGCTTAAGGCCATTATTTCAGTGGCGCTTGCCGATTCTGGACCAATTAGCAAATAGACTGGTTTTGAATAAGCGTTTTCAGAACCTTTTTGAACAACATGGTTCAAAGGGGTAAAACCTTCTTCCAATTTTCCTTTTTTTGTAAACACCACTTTATCTTCAATGTTTAGGCGTTCGAGAACCGCCATACCAACTTCATCTTGTCCACCTCCATTGAAGCGCACATCAATAATAAGAGCATCGGTGTCAGCGATATCTTTCATGATAAAATCTAATGAAGAATTAACTCCGTTAAGTTCATCCTCATTATCATTTTCTGCATTCTCTGACTTTTCAAAGTAAGCCATCCAATGATCTCGATAAGAAAGGGTGTCGCTTATTCCATAATTGGCCATTCCCATCATCTGATTCATTTGAAGATACCCAATATTGTTCTTTAGCTTTCCCCAACGTAGGTTTCCATTTTTAATATATGTGCCTTCTGGGATGTACTTCTTTGCTACCTCAGCTGCAACCTCATAATTGCGAAGTCGTTTTTTTGGCTTTTCATCAGAAACATCTTCTTCACTTTGAGCAGCCTGTTTTGCTTCATAAAGCTTCATAGCAGCTTCTTCCACTTCATCTGATGCGCCAAGGCCAATATGGCCGTCATCAAAGGATTCCAACATTTCGTTTAATACTAAGAACAACTCGGCATCTGTAGTTTCTGCCGTTATCTTAGGGCGGTATTCAGCGTACATCTCTTCAGGGTCTACATTCCGCAATTCAAAGTATGCATAATGGTCTTTGAAAGTTTCCCAAAGGACCTCAAAGTTATATTCCGGATCATTTGCCCTTGCCTGGGCTTCTGCATACTCTGGGGAATCATTCTGACAAACGGCTGGAGCATCTTCAACCTTAACAAAATAGTAGACGTTTATTCCATCTTCTAGGGTTATCGTATCATTTCGCACCTTCAGTTTGTCGCCAAAATCTGAAATGTTTCCCTCCATTAGGGGCATACATGAAATTGCAGTGACATCGGCCAAGGTATACTCTCCTTCTTCTATATTTACAACTCTTCCATAGCCTAGGGATTTCCATACGCCGTCAAGACTTTGGGGGTCTTTTTTGTCAGAAGGTTCACAAGACAGGAGAGCTATGATGAACAGGAATGCAAAGCCAGATTTGAAAAATTGTGATTTTTTCATGGATTTATTTTTGATTGATAAATAATGCCTTTAGTAGGGTAAGTTACTGAAATTCAATTTACTCACGATGAAACTAAAACTCTTCCCACCAGCGTTCATCTGAAATTTGGTCTGCTTCCAAATAAATATACTCCCCAATTTTTGGGATTGTAGTTGCAACTCCCAATTCCGAAGCTTTTTCGGAAACTCTTTCTACAGGTTCAGTCCAAGGATGCATTGCTAGTTTGAAAGCTCCCCAGTGAATCGGCATTATCTTGTTTGCCTTTACATCTAATCCTGCTTGCGCTGTTTCCTCTGGCATCATGTGAATTTCACTCCAAAGTTCATTGTATTGTCCGCATTCCAGCATTGCAAAATCGAAAGGCCCCAGTTTTTCACCGATTTCTTTAAAATGTGTACCATAGCCACTATCACCACTAAAGAAAATATTTTCGGTCGAAGAATGAATTGCCCAAGCGCTCCACAAGGTTTTTCCCCGGTCTGTAAGTCCCCTACCTGAAAAGTGTTGAGCTGGGGCGCACGTAAAACGCAAGCCTTGAAAATCTGTTTCATCCCACCAATCCATTTCTACTATTTGCGCCTCGGCAACTCCCCATTCTGAAAGATGTGCGCCAACACCTAGGGGTGTATAGAACATATCTACTTTCCCTTTCAACAATTGAATAGAACCATAATCAAGATGATCATAGTGGTCATGTGAAAATAGGACCGCATCTATTTTCGGTAATTTCTGAATCTCAATAGGCAAACTTTTGCTAAATCGTTTCACCCCAAGTATGGGATGCGGAGCGGGAACCGCACCGAACATAGGGTCTATTAATATATTTTTCCCTTCCATTTGAAGGAGAAAAGAAGAATGTCCAAACCATATCAAACGAGTTGGCCCTTTGTAATCTGCTACGGTTATTGAATCAATTTTCTTAACAGTTATTCTTTTTTCAGGCTTTGAATTAGGTTGAGCGCTTATGGATTGACCAATAGCCTTCATCATTTTGCCGAAGCCCATACTCATTTTGATATCTCCTTTATTTACAAAAACACCTTCTTTGTAATTCTTGGATTGGGCATATCGCAACTTTTGTTCTTTGGTAGGAGTACCACCAAATTCTGGACTTATATTTACAAAAAGGGCGGCAAAAATGACCAGAATCAATAGCAATCCACCAAGGAGTAATCCCATTTTCTTGAGTATTTTTTTAAATTTTCGCATGTATTGAGAAATCTCAAAGGGCAATTATACGGTATTCAAGGTAAAATCGAATAGCTATTTTGATTTGTCTTAAAAAGGAAGTCCGCTTAGATCCACATTTCCTCCAGAAATAATAATTCCTACTTTTTGGTTTTTGAAATTTTCTTTGTCGCGTAAAAGTGCTGCTAAGGTCACAGCGCTAGAGGGCTCCACGACGATTTTCATTCGTTCCCAAATGAGTCGCATTGCGGAAACAATTTCTTCTTCGGTTACTCGAATGATTCCTGAGACATGTTCTTTGATTATTGGAAAGTTATTGCTACCTAATGTAGTTTTGAGTCCGTCGGCTATTGTGTTTGTGGTTTCGTTGCCCTCGATTTTTCCGCTTTGTAAAGAGCGATAGGCATCATCTGCTTCGAAAGGTTCACCGCCATAGACTTTGCAATTTTTTCCGAAATACTTCGCTGCTAAAGCTGATCCTGCTATCAATCCGCCGCCTCCTACGGGACAAAAAATAGCATTCAAATCTGGCAGTTCTTCCAAAAGCTCCATCGCGGCAGTACCCTGTCCGATAATAACATCTATGTCATTTGAAGGATGTAAAAGTGTAGCCCCAGTTTCTTGTGCAATTTGACTTGCAGTTTGCTCTCTAGCTTCCAAGGTAGGTTCGCATTCGTAGATAATTCCCTCATATTCTTTTACCCCTATTTTTTTTACTTCAGGAGCAGAAGTAGGCATCACAATATGGGCTGTAACACCTAAACTTTTTGCACCTAAAGAAACAGCTTGAGCGAAATTACCAGAGGAATGGGTGACTACTCCTTTACTCCGCTCTTCATCTGTCAGCTGCAAAATGGCATTCGTAGCGCCTCTCATTTTGTAAGCTCCACCACGTTGAAAATTTTCACATTTAAAGAATACCTCGGCACCAGCTTTAGCATTAATTAATCTGGAAGATAAAACAGATGTTCTGTGAATAAAGGGCCGTATTCTTTGGTGGCAGTCTAAAAGTTCTTGTTTTTGTATCATTCGGCCTACAAAATACAAGATTATTTTTTTTAAAAGCTTGGTGTAAACTCCTTTTTAAAGAGCTAAAGTTTACCTGCCATGAATCTTTAGCCGAATATAATCTGACAATTCATTTGAATTATGACCATCGGCCTGTGCCCTCTTAATATAACGCGCTGTTAAGCCGTGAATTTTGGCTTTTTTGAAGCTATTTGGGCTTGTATTAGTAATGCCGGTATCTTTTAGTGATTTAATATATTTTGGACTTATATCATGAACCGCAAAGTTCTTCAACATTCCAGGTTCTAAATTTGCAAAGCCCACCGAAGATAAACCTTGAATATAATCAAGCGTAATATCGTGAACAGCGAAGTTTTTAATCATATTAGGATCCAAATTAACATACCCCGCTTTTGAGAGTCCATTTATATAATCAATACTAACATCATGTATGGCAAATTTCTTGATCATATTGGCATCTATATCGCCGTAACCAGCTTTTTCTAAGTCCTTGATATAATCGATTGAAATATCGTGAATCGCAAATTTTATAAGCATATCGAGTTCCAAACCTTTATAATTAGTGTTGGCAATCGAATTGATATACTCCAAATCCACATCGTGGATTCCAAGTTTGCCAAGTTGCTTCAAAGTTGGTTTATACCCATGTCTTTTTAATCCAAGAACATATTCTTTTGATACATCTCCTAAGAACAACTTGAAATAGTTATAACGATCATCACCGTTGGAGATAATCCCCTCTTTATTAAGGAAAGCCTCAAACTCGCGATTTTTTACGAAAGTGAAGTCACCATTTCCTTTATCATTTGGGAATGCCCCTTCAAACTTAATGGAGCCTGAAGGTTTATTCAATTCAAATCCTCCAGCTGTATTCAAGGTAAATTCCTCAACCGGAATACAGAGACTAATCATAAAGGAAGGATTGCTCCTATTCTTGGAATCCATTAATTGGATGCAGACCGTTTCCTTTTCGATAGTGCCAAACCAAATTCCCTTGTCGATTTCAGCTTTATGGTTAAATGTCGAAAATGACATTCCATGTTCTTCTTTCTCTTCTTTTTGACCAAAAGAGACTTGAAACACGAATAAAAATGTAAATAAAAGACTAGTACAAAGATTGATTGTAGTTTTCATGATATCGTTTTTTGATGTATACCATGGTAAACTCGACATTTTGCAAATGGTTACAGAAAGCTATTGAAAATCTCTATTTAGGGTAATCCACATAAGTGTATGACTTATGAATAATCTTCCAACTTCCCTGATATTTTAAAAGCATTAAATAGTCAGTATAAATTCTTTTAGGTCCTGGCATGATGATTTCAATCTTGCCTACTGCAGCATCGTTTTCATAATCAATGGACACAATTCTGCCTATACGATTACTCTTTTTCCCTTGTTTTATGCCGCCAGTATAGTCTTGTCCGTACCAAATTTTAAGGCTATCATTAGCCACACTATATAGGTTAAGTTCAGGGTGAAAAGCCCTTTTTACACGTTCCGGCTCACCGTTTGCGGTCCCTTCAAGATAGTCGTTTAATGTACTGGTAATCGATTCTAAATCAGTTTGCGCATTAGTAGTTTGTATTCCAATACATAGAAAAGCTAGCATTATGATGTTCTTCATTTTCATGATTTCAATTGTTTAATTTCTGTTCGTTTTTTCATTTAGTTTTGGCCAATTTCTGGTTTGAGGTTGTTTCCTTTTGAAACCAAATATTAGCTACTCCACGCGTGGCGAGTTGAAACCCAGTGATAACACCGTCTGGATCTCTTTCAAATGCTAGAGATGAAAAATGTCTTTGGTCTCCCGTAAACAGATCTTGTATTCTCGGGTCTAATTGCACAGGCTCCAATCTTGGATGGGTAAGTACTAGCTTTCCTTGATCTGTAGTCAGGAAATATGAGGTATCCAGAGCAGCGGCGTAATAGTTTCCCGTAAACATATCAAGTTCTTTAGCCCAACTTGGATTAGCATCAAATGCAATCAAGTGAAAGGTATCATCACCGACCGTTACATCCATAGTTTTAGGAACAGCTTTCGTGTCAAAATTAACTGTCACCCCTCCCCCTGTAATCATTTTAAAGGAGTTTTTAGTCTGGGGCACAAGGGGACTTTCGTTACCCTGCCCTCTGAAATACCTCAAAGTATCGTTGACGATATGAATTTTTCGAGTTGAGTGATTAGTAAGGTCCCAATAATCACCCTCAAATACAGCAAGTTGCTTTTTTGACAATTTTTTAGAGTTGATTTTAGCGGATACTTCACCCGATGGGGAATCCAAAAAATCTTCAATATATAGTGCACTGGCTCCTGTGCCCGCGTATCCGTTATAAGCACCATCATTTCCCATAATAACAACAGCAAGGTCATAATCAGGATAGCGAATCAATTTACTGGCATATCCCCCAGCAACCTCTACATGGTATAGTTTTTTAGCTCCTCTAAAATTCCAATACCGGTGGCCTCCTGTATACAACGAAGTATTGATTTCCTCAAGAGTTCTTCCGTCAACAACTGAAAGTCCATCAAATTTTTCAACCATTTGCTTGGTGCCAATTTTGGGGTTACCAAGCTCTTTGGCCCAAAGGCACATATCTCCCACGGTGGTATATACATCGGATAAAAGCGTGTGACTATAGCTCATGTTTGAACTGATAAAACCATTGTTTTGTGCAAAATACCCCTGGGCCTTATTTGCGATTACGGCACCTTGAGTATCATATATTGAATTCTTCATTCCGAGGGGTTCAAAAATCTCCTTCGTTACAAAATCAGTATATGACATTTTAGAAATCTTAGCAATAAGGTCTTCGAGTATCAAAAAACCGGCATCCGAAAAGCGTTGTACACTCCCGCTATTGGGTACTGATTTCGCCTGGTTCTGAATCATGGTATATGCCTGTTCCTTGGTAAAAACATCTTCAGCTCTCCATCCTGCAAGGGCTTTGAAAACCTCTTCGTTGTTTAATCCACCGGTGTGATGTGTCAATTGTTCAATACTTATGGAGTTGGGAAAGGACTTTAATTTGGGCATATGCATCCGTATATCATCTTTCAGTGAAAGCTGGCCGCGTTGTTCCAATAACAAAAGTGCATAAACGGTGAACTCCTTGGCTATGTCACCAATATGGAATCTAGTTTCGGCACTTATCGGAATCTTGTGCTCCAAATTGGCCAGGCCATATCCTTTAGTGTAGACGATTTCTCCATCGTTAAGAACCCCCACTGCAATACCTGGTCTATCAGGAGTATCCCACTGGGAAAAAACAGCATCTATTTGCGCTGGTGAAATCTGTCTTTTTTGTTCCTCCTGTGAAAATGTCGTGGTTAGTGCGAATAATAAAAATGCCGTGAATAGATTTTTCATGTCCTGTTAGTTTTTTGATGATTTATAATTGCTGTAGTGTCTCAATGACTTTTTCTGCCACCAAGCCCGCAGCTGAAGGGTCTTGTCCGCTTATCAATCTTCCATCAGATACCATAAAGCCATCCCAACCTTCTTCGGAAAACTGAAAATCCCCACCTCTTTCTTTTATTATTTCTTGAATTGAAAAAGGGAAGGTCTTGTAATATGCTGCCTCTTTATTTTCGAAAATATCAGGAAAACCATTTACCTTTTTTCCAGCAAATAGGTAAGAACCATCCTGAGTCTTAAGATTGACTATACCAGCCGTACCGTGGCAAATAGCGGAGACGATTCCATTATGTTGCTCATAGAGTTCCATCACGATTTTTTGAATGGCCTCATTTTCAGCCACTCCAAACATAGCAGCTCCACCTCCGCCGTAATACACCGCTTTATAATCGGATGCCTTTATTTCATTTGGTTTTTTTGTTGCCTCAAGAGCATCCATAAAATCATTGTCATAGATATACTTCTTTTGAAGCGGGTCTGAGGTGCTGATGTATCCGATAGGTATTGCCCCTCCCTCAGGACTGACAAAATCAATTGCATAACCTCCCTTTTTAAAGACTTCATATGCTTGAACTATTTCCGAAAAATGATTTGAAGCGCCGATATCAGAATCTCCATAAAAATGCGCATTCGAAACAATGAACAAAATTCCTTCTGCTTGTTGGGCAACTTCAGTATTACTATAAATTGTTTCAGGGTTTTGCTTGCATCCTACCAATAGAAAAAAGATGGCAAAAAGAGAATACATGGTATTTTTCATTCCAAAGCTATTTTGATTCAATCACAATACTATGTTGAATCAAAATGAAAGTAGGTCTTACTTATAAATCTGGAGTACGGATTTATAAATCTAGAAGGGATTTAAGGAATCTTTAGGAAATGCTTTCCTTGTATTTAGCTGGAGTAGTGTTCGCTATCTTTTTGAAAACAGAGTAAAAGGTCGACTTTGAATTGAAGCCACAATCATAACCGACGGCCTCTAATTTGATATGGGCATTGGATTTTATCAAATACTTGGCTTCCTTAACTCGATATTCGTTTATCAATGAAGTGAAGCTCTTGCCCAAGTTATCATTGATCAATTGGGAAAGCGTGTGAGGCAGAATATTCATTTTACTTGCCACATCTGATAGTTTAAGGTCCGCGTCTGTAAAAATTTTCTCCTTCTCCATCAGATGGTTTAATTGTATTGAAAGGTTTTCAGCTTCGACGGCTTCAATTTTTTTGTTGGAATACTTAAGATTCTTATCAAAAATAGCTCCTTTAGTTCTACGAAAATGAATCAGTAGAAAAAGCAGATAAAAAATAAATGAAAATGATAATGCCCCAACTATGTAAGAAGTGTAAGAACACGTTTTGTAGGCGACCCAAATGATTACGTTACCTATAAAAACGCTCAACACCCAGAAGTCAAAATCAGACAGTTTCTCATTCCTATTGAAGATTTTATTAATAATATTCCTTATAACCCAACCAGATGCAATAATATAGCCCAACCAAACCATATAGATTATTTCCACCCAACTAAGGCTTCGCCCTATAATCCATGGATCATGAGTTTCTGGGTATAAAAATCCAATCAAAACAGATAAAGCTAACAATACCAAAAAGTGAAGTGGCCAAAAACGCATTTTAGAATCTGACTGTACACAAGATTTCATGTGAAAATAGAGTGCAGGCCCAATTAATATGCAAGCCGCAAGCCCAACCTTAATAAATTCTATAGCCAGGTCATCATTAAAATAATAAAATACCGATTTACCAACCCTAATAGCAAGCATTAAGAGCAAGAGCCCTAAAAAGAAATTGGAAACGTTCTTGGGCTTTTTAATAAAGAAAAAATAAATACTGATTAACAAAGCATTGAAAACTCCTAAGGCACTGAAAAAGAAAAGAAGTTCATCAGAAACGTTCATAATCAATCAAAGATTTCCATAAAAATAGGAAAAATCACAGCGATGAAGGCGTAGTAGTTTGTCTTGTTCCTAAAATAGTATTCCAATTACTTTTTTGAGGTATTCTAAATCTAATCTTTGTCTTTCCATCTGAGCGACTCCATTATTCGCCCCATATCATTTTGTAAGTATTTCGCTGCTGGATAGATAGAATCGTAATTGGGCTTTGTTTTGAAGTACAAGGCTCCAGTTACAAAATGATTGAGGCTATCAGTTACAAAAAACTGTGCCTGTGAAGCGGCATCACCACTTACTTCGTAAAAGGCGCCGTAAACTTTATTTTCTGCATTTTCAAAAACCCTTTGCTGAATGCCATCTGCCTTCGCCGCGTGCTCTCCACTCAACTTGTGTGCGTCGCGCATCAGTTTATTCAAGTCGTTATTAACTCCCCTATAGCTCAAAAAAATTGCGGCCTTCATCTCAGGGTATTCAACAACAATGGAACGACTATTTTTTTTATCAACCCTCGCCGCTTTATTGACTTCAAATATAAAATAGTCAGTTTGTATAGAGTCGGCAACCGGTCTTTGATATTCCAAGCGTAGCATGGCCTTCGGTTTTGGCAAGACATTTTCCTCTACGCATCCAAAGAAAAGTAGCGTACATCCTAAGAAAGTAAATAACACTTTAATTTTCATGTGGAAGGGTTACTTTTATTTGTTTTAATCTCTTTTTATCTAAGCTTTCAACCAAGAATTGGTAATCCTTAAATTGTACTTTTTCCCCTTTTTTAGGAAAGCTTCCCGCGATTTCGAGAACGAATCCGGCAATGGTTTCTGACTCCCCTTTTTGCTCTTCGAAATCCTCTTGATTTTCAATTTTGACTACGCGATAGAAATCCTTTAAAGTCGTTTTTCCTTCAAAAACATAATTGAAATCATCCAATTTTGAAAATACCAAATCTTCGTCATCGAATTCGTCACTAATATCGCCTACAATTTCCTCTATGATATCTTCTAAGGTAACAATTCCTGAAGTACCTCCATATTCATCAACTACTACCGCCAGATGGTTCTTCTTTTCTTGGAATTCCGATAGCAAATCATCCAGTTTTTTATTCTCCGGAACAAAATAAGGTTCACGAATCAAGGACATCCAATTGAATGTTTTTCGATCAATATAGGGCAAGATATCTTTTACATAAAGAACTCCCTGAACCTTATCAATATTTTCAGTGAAAACAGGGATTCTAGAATAGCCATGATTTTTTATTTCCTCCAACACCTCAAGAAATTTCATTCCTTCACTCAAAGCGAAAATGTCAATACGCGGGCGCATCACCTGTTTCGTATCTGTATTACCAAAAGAAACAATACCCTCTAAAATTTTTTGCTCTTCTTTGGTTGTATCTCCTTCAGATGTTAGCTCTAAGGCTTGTGAGAGATGATCAACACTGAGGTTTGATTTCTCTTTACCAAGTTTATTGTACATGAAAATTGTTCCCGAACGCATCGGGAGGCTTAATGGGGAAAAAACAAAATCCAACACCTTGAGAGGATATGCCATGAATTGCGAAAAGCTCATGCGATTTCTATTCGCATATACTTTAGGAAGTATTTCTCCGAACATCAAAATCATAAAGGTAATAAGTACGACCTCAAGCAAAAAACGAACGGAAACAAAATCAAAAAGCTTATAGGTAATATCTGAAAACAAGGTGTCGCCAATGGCATTAAACAGTAAAACAATTCCAATGTTAATTGTGTTATTAGTTATCAAAATCGTCGCTAATAACTTTTTCGGACGTTCTAAAAGTTTAACTATAATCGACCCTCTAGCCGTTTTTAGATTGTCTATTTCGTTCACATCGGTTGGAGATAATCCGAATAGGGCAACCTCAGCTCCAGAAATCAATGCGGAGCAACAAAGTAGTAGTACTAGCACAGCTATTTTAAGTGCAAAAGCACCATCAAAAATTATGGAATTGAGAAGAAAACTAAGGGGGTCAGGGTCCAATAGTTACTATTTAAATTTAGATTAATTAGAATGGCAAATCATCACCTTCAGGTGGGGTTATCTTAGCAGTTTCATCTTTTACGGTAGGCTTTTGTTCTTGGGGCTGTTGTGGCTGAGCACTAGATTGTGCATTGGCCATGCTCTCTTTCTTAGTCGACAAAAACGTAAATTCTTGCACCTGCACTTCGGTGGAATAACGTGTATTGCCATCTTCCCCTTGCCATTGCCTGTTTTTTAAACGTCCTTCAACGTATATTTTGTCGCCTTTGCTTAAGTATTTTTCACATATTTCAGCAGCCTTATTACGCACTACAATGTTATGCCAATCAGTATTGGTAACGCGTTCACCAGTTTGTTTGTTGGTATAGCTTTCATTTGTGGCAATAGGAAAACGACCAATACTGCCGCCACCTTCAAAATAGTGCATTTTAACCTCATCACCCAAATGCCCTATCAACATCACTTTATTTAGTGTTCCACTCATGATTTGATTTAAGTATTTTTTCAATAGAAGTGAAATTCAGGTTCTTTTAACCTATTAGATAACACTTCTAAAGCCCCCTCAATGGGACAATTAATTTAAGTCAAAAATACGAATTTTTAAACGTTTTGATGAAATCCGCTATCAAAACTGGTACGGGATAATCTTCGAGTTCACTTACAGGAAAAGAGCCTTCTAAATCTGTTTTGGTGCTCACCATCCAAAAACGAGTATGTAAATGCTGGTGTGAAAGCTTATGAACAATCAGTTTCTCATTATGAGGAACCACTTTTGGAGAATCATCCAAAGTCAATATTACGGACAAGTTTTGTTCCACTTTTTCCAAACTGATTTCGTCTTCGGATTCCAGCAATGGAAACTCCCAAAGGTTCTGCCAAATACCTTTGCCTTTGCGTTGCTGCAGTACTGTTCTCTTATGCCCATCTTCAGCTTCAATTACTGGGACTAAATAGTTGAAGTATCTATTTCGAACTTTTATCTTGCTAAGCTTTACAGGAAGTTTGTCAATTTTGTTCTCCTTTAAAGCAACACAACTTTCATTTAAAGGACAATGCAAACAGTATGGTTTTTTGGGAGCACATTGAATTGCACCGAACTCCATGATACCCTGATTGTAGTCCCGAATATTCTCGGCATCCATCACTTCACGTGCCAGCTCTTTAAAATACTTGATGCCCTCTGTACTATTAATGGCAGTATCGACACCGTAGTAACGTGCAAGAACACGATAAACATTTCCGTCGACCACTGGCTGCGCTTCATCAAAACAAATGGAAGCGATGGCACTGGCAGTATAGTCTCCTACGCCCTTAAGCTTCAAAAGTCCTTCGTATGTATTTGGAAAATTTCCTTCATACTCCTCAACTACCATTTTTGCAGTTGCATGCAGGTTGCGAGCTCTTGAATAATACCCGAGACCCTGCCAAAGTTTTAATACATGTTCTTCTGAAGCAGCTGCCAAATCATAAACTGTGGGAAAATTTGCAACAAACTTTAAATAATACGGAGTTCCTTGCACCACTCGTGTTTGCTGTAACATAATTTCTGAAAGCCAAATCTTGTATGGGTCTTTGGTACGACGCCATGGCAAGGTGCGCTTGTTTTGTGCGTACCAGATAAGAATATTTTGGGAAAAAGTCATCAACACGAAATCATTGCTTCAAAAGTAAGGGTTTATTTATTTAGCCCTTTCAAACTTCTGCCTTTTACTATAATTTCAAAAAATCAACTTTAACAGCAAAAGCCTAATGAATTCACTTAAAATTAGTCGTTTAAGACTAAAAGAATAAATTTAATTTATATATTTGCTCGCCAAAATTTTATACCTAAAACTTAATTTAAAAGATGACGAAAGCGGAAATTGTATCGAAAATCTCAGATAAACTGGGAATTGAAAAAGGTGATGTACAAGCAACAGTAGAATCATTCATGGAAGAAGTAAAAACTTCTTTAGAAAGTGGCGATAATGTTTACCTACGAGGATTTGGTAGTTTCATTATTAAGACCAGAGCTGAGAAAACAGGAAGAAACATTTCAAAAAACACAACAATTAAAATTCCTGCTCACAATATTCCAGCATTCAAACCTGCAAAGGTTTTTGTTGAAGGTGTTAAGAGCAACGTTCAAGTAAAGTAAATAAATTCTAATCATAAAAAGTAAACCTTTATGCCGAGTGGTAAAAAAAGAAAAAGACATAAGGTAGCTACTCATAAGCGCAAGAAGCGCAGAAGAGCTAACCGTCACAAGAAAAAGTAGTTATTTTAACTACTTTTTCACTTTATACGTTCATTGAAATAGAGATTCCAAAAGTGGATTTCGGCAGGTAAATATGCCTGTTTATGTATTGTTTAATCCATTTATCCGTCAGCTGGCGGATGAGTATAAATAAATTCAGGTGAATAGAGAATTAATCGTAAGATCTAGTTCCGATGCCGTAGATTTTGCCTTACTAAAAGATGGAAAACTTACTGAATTACATAAAGAAGAAGACAATAACGACTTCTCAGTTGGTGATATATTTCTCGCCAAGGTCAGAAAACCCGTTACAGGTCTGAATGCAGCTTTTGTAAATGTAGGTTATGAAAAAGATGCCTTTTTGCATTATCATGACCTAGGGCCGCAATTATCTTCGATGTTAAAATTCATTAAGCAAGTGAGTACAGGAAAATTGAGAGATTATTCCCTGAAAAACTTTCCAACTGAAAAAGATATAGATAAGCATGGTGTAATAACTGATGTTATTAAAGCCAATCAATCTTTATTAGTGCAAATTGTTAAAGAACCCATATCTACTAAAGGACCAAGAATAAGTTCCGAGCTTTCACTAGCAGGGCGATATTTGGTAATGGTTCCTTTCTCTGATCGTGTATCAGTCTCTCAAAAGATTGGTAGTAGAGAAGAAAAAGATAGATTAAAAAGGCTTGTAAAAAGTATTAAGCCAAAAGGTTTCGGAGTAATTATCCGAACAGTTGCAGAAGGCAAAAAAGTAGCAGAACTGGACAAAGATCTAGAAAACTTGCTTGACAAATGGTCAGCAATGTGCAAGAAATTATATAAAGCGCCAACCCCTTCTAAAGTGCTTGTAGAACTCAATAGAGCTTCAAGTATATTAAGAGACGTTTTTAACGATTCCTATACTGGAATACATGTAGACGATGAAACGCTTTATAATCAAATTAAAGATTACGTGCTGGAAATTGCACCAGCCAAAGAATCAATAGTAAAACTGTATAGTTCGTCTATTCCGATTTTCGAAAAATTCGGAATAGAAAGACAAATTAAAACCTCTTTTGGCCGCACCGCTACCATGAGTAAGGGCGCGTACCTAATCATAGAGCATACTGAAGCATTGCACGTTATAGACGTCAACAGCGGTAACCGTTCAAATAAGGCCAAAAATCAAGAAGATACTGCCTTAGAAGTAAACTTATTGGCAGCTTCTGAAATCGCAAGACAATTACGCTTGCGTGATATGGGAGGAATTATAGTAGTAGATTTTATCGATATGGTAAAAGCACCACATCGAAGAAAACTTTTTGACCATCTTCGTGATGAAATGAAAGATGATCGCGCCAAACACAAAATACTACCTCCAAGTAAATTTGGACTCATACAGATTACTAGACAACGGGTTCGGCCCGAAATGAATATTAAAACAACCGAGGAAAACCCTAATGGCAATGGCCAAGAAGTTGAAGCTCCGATTGTTTTGGTTGACAAGATAAATGCCGACCTAGAACGCCTTTTAAAAGGACCTAAAGCTAATAATGGTATTACTTTAAATATACATCCATTTATAGCTGCCTATTTGACGAAAGGCTTTCCATCCATACGTTCCAAGTGGTTTTTGGAGCATAAGAAAAGGATAAAAATACAACCGAGAGACGCCTATACGTATCTCGAATACCGTTTTAAAGACAAAGACGGTAAAACCATTTATTAAGCCATAATGGCTATTGAAAATTTAAGCGACCTTTCGGCAACGAGGGGTCGCTTTTTTTATGGGCCAAGGTTTTATTTTCACTCTCGTGAAGGTAGGATCTCTTATATTTTTGTATTTTCCTTGAACTAAATCACTTACCATGAAAGAATACAAAGTAGAATCTTTTCTTCTCTATACCAAAGTAACGTTCGATACCAAGCATATTATAAAAGACGCCACAAAGAAAATTCAGGAGCTCTTAGATCAATATGCCAAAGATGGTTGGTCTCTTACCTCAACTGATGCCGTTACCTTTGGTGCTGCGGTGTATCATTATCTTTATTTCGAACGAAATATATAAGATTTCCATTAGGAAAAATCAGATTATTATTAATTGAGATTCCATACCAAGATACTATACAAAGAAGATATCTGGTAAACACCATATTCCACAAAACCTATAAAGCCAACCAAAATGACTTGTACGAATTGTTCCTTATATATGGGTTACGCCAAAAATTATTGTGGTAACTGTGGAGCAAAAGTTGTTACAGAGAGAATAACGGTAAAAAAATTGTTTTCAGATTTTGCCACAAATGTTTTTGGCTGGGATAACAAATTTTTTTTTACGATAAGAATGCTTATTCAAAAACCTCAAGTTCTATTTAAAGAATATATCGGTGGAACGAGAAAAAAATACATGAATCCGTTCACGATGTTGGCTTTGGGCGCTGCAGTGGCATTATTTGTGTTTAATTTTTTTGCAGAAGACTATTTGGCTCTAAATATTGAATCAAATAGGCAATCTGTAGAAATGATGGCCGGTATCATGGAAAAGCAACTAGGAGAAAATTTTGATGCTATCTCATATAAAGAAGAAACAATGGAACTAATAACTGAGTTAAGTTCTTTTATGCTCAAGTACTTCAATTTATTGGTCATAGTCTTTCTACCATTCTATACTTTTCTAGCTTTTTTGACTTATAGAAAACCTTATAATTATGGCGAACACTTAGTCATTAACAGCTATATTCAAGGGTTTAGCTTTTTAACCACATCAATAATATTCACCATTTGTGTATTTACAGATCCATCGGTTTATTTAATATCCATTGTCTTATTAGTCATCTACTACACATATGCCTATGGAAAACTTCATGGACTAAAAGTAGTAGAATCAATCTTAAAGCTTTTTAAATTTTTTGGAATCCTAGCAATTTCAGGTGTCATTATGATGATGATGAGTTTTTTAGTTGGGTTGGCCGTTGCCGCCATTACACATTAATCCGTTTTAATTTCGATTTAATTTATAATCAAAGAAATAATCTTGTATAAGAAAACTG
Source organism: uncultured Flavobacteriaceae bacterium (assembly GCA_947500435.1). Taxonomy (GTDB): domain Bacteria; phylum Bacteroidota; class Bacteroidia; order Flavobacteriales; family Flavobacteriaceae; genus Maribacter_C. The sequence goes on along the minus strand of CANMRV010000003.1, from coordinate 326,631 downwards.
AGACCTACACCCTTAAAGAGGCGACCAGAAAACTGGAAGGTTACTGCGCTTACCAAGAGCGCTGCCATAAAGAAGTAGTTCAAAAGCTTCGTGATATGAACATGATTCCTCAAGCGATAGATGAAATTGTCACGCATCTAATTCAAGAGAACTATCTGAACGAAGAGCGGTTTGCGCAAAGTTTTGCCCGAGGCAAATTCAATATTAAAAAATGGGGTCGAAATCGAATTATCAATGAATTGAAGTTTCGGGGAATTTCAAAATACAATATCAAAACTGCTTTGAAAGAAATTGAAGATGAATCGTACCTAAGTACCCTGGATGCGCTTTCTTTAAAACGCCTAGATGCCATAAAAGAAACCAACGTGCAAAAAAGAAGAAAGAAATTAGCAGATTACCTACTATATCGCGGTTGGGAAAGTCATTTGGTTTATGGGAAGGTGAAGGAACTAATTCCCTGAAAAACCTATATCAGCGCTCTATTCGTTCGCTCAATAGCCCTTTTATTCTTTCTATCTATCCATTTTTGCCCTTGTAATTTTCGCATTACAATATCAAAGTGACGCATCAAAAAAATATTATATGCCGCTTCTAAAAAGTTTAAAGGATTTCTAGCCAATGCTCGTAAGCTCATCGAAAAACCAGGTGTCAAATATTTCATATAATGCCAATAACCTTCAGGCATATACAAAACCTCACCATGTTTCAAAACGGATTTAAAACCATTTGCTTTCCGCAAAGCGGGCCATTTCTCAAAATCAGGATTTGAAAAATCTATACTTTCGTGTGTTATAATCGAATGCGGTACCCGATATAAATATTTATTCTCTGATTGTGGAAAAAGAATACACAGCTTTTCCCCTTCAAAATGAAAATGAAAAATGTTAGCAAAATCAATATCATGATGCATGAAAGTATGCGAATCTTTTCCCCCAAAGAACAACATCGGTACACCTTTCAATAAGCGAATGCCAAAATCGGGATATGAAAAGTCCTTTTGCAAAACAGGCACTTCCTTAAGTACATTCCAAAGAAAAATTCGAAATTTAGTTGGTTCCCTTTTCAATAAGTCGATATAGTCTGACATCTTCATTTCAGCATGTGGCTCATTAAAACCATCATCATGATGTACGGGGCGATCGTCATAAAGTGGCACAGTTTTATCCCCAGCAACTTGCTTGATATAGTCCAAACTCCATTTGGAATGTGCGGCCCAGCCATCATCAAATTCCTCAATAATAACAGGCTTTTGCGGCTTTAAATAAAGTCGTACAAAATCTTGTTTTGAAATGGTTTTTACTCTGGGGATATTAGTTAACTGCAAAGAATTTCAAATTGATGAACTGTAAATTTAAGAAAAAGGAAGAGCAAAATTTCTTAAAGTTCTTTTAAAGAATTTAGATGATGAGTAATAACTTTTCGATTTGAATCATTCCGATTTAGCAGCCACTTTCGCCTCCTCGTTACGTTCGATTTTATGACCTGGCCTGCTCCATTTGGGCTTTTCACCTAAAGGCTGTAACTCCGAATCTTCAGCTTCTACCGTCTTTGGTTGCGATACCTTAGTAAATGGTTTTTGGGGATTTAAACCTAAGAGTTTAAACATCTCCATATCTTCATTTACATCAGGATTTGGTGTAGTTAGCAACTTATCCCCAGCAAAAATAGAATTCGCACCAGCGAAGAAACACATCGCTTGCCCTTCTCTACTCATTTCTGTGCGACCGGCAGAAAGACGCACTTGCGTTTCGGGCATTACAATACGTGTAGTAGCCACCATACGAATCATATCCCAAATGGCAATAGGTTCCATATCTTCCATTGGCGTACCTTCCACGGCAACTAATGCATTAATTGGAACCGATTCCGGCTGTGGATTCAAAGAAGTCAATGCAACTAACATTCCTGCTCTATCTTCCAAAGCTTCACCCATACCAATAATTCCTCCACTACAAACGGTTACATTGCTCTTTCGAACATTGTCAATAGTTTCCAAGCGGTCTTCGAAAGCACGTGTAGAAATCACATCTTTATAATAATCTTCAGAAGTATCTAGATTGTGGTTGTAAGCATATAGACCTGCTTCTGCCAAACGATTTGCTTGGTTTTCGGTAATCATACCCAAGGTGCAGCAAACCTCCATATCAAGCTTGTTGATGGTTCGCACCATTTCAAGAACTTGGTCGAAATCTGGTCCGTCTTTTACATTTCGCCAAGCGGCACCCATACAAACTCTTGAACTTCCCGAAGCCTTGGCACGCAATGCCTGAGCTTTCACATGAGGAACGGTCATCAAGTCATTACCTTCTATTTCAGTATGATAACGAGCAGCTTGCGGACAGTAACCGCAATCCTCGGGGCAGCCACCAGTTTTAATAGACAAAAGTGTAGAAACCTGAACCGTATTTGGGTCGTGATTTTCCCTATGGATAGTTGCTGCTTCGTAAAGCAATTCCATCAAGGGTTTATTATAAATATCAAGGATTTCCTGTTTTGACCAGTTGTGTCTTGTTGTGCTCATATTCTGTTTGAATTCTGGCTCAAAAATAAGCTATTCGAAATCAAAAGTCAATGAAAGAAATTGAAATACAAAAGTTCCAAAACATCGAAATATCTTGGAACTTTGTTTAATCTTCAGACAGTCTTATTCCTCTTCTTTTGTCTTTTTAGGTTTTGAATCTTTCTTAGTCCCTACTTCCCCATCTTCAACATCTTTTCCTTTCAAATATTCTGGTAGTTGCATACCTGCCATATTAAACATTTCTTGAAGCGGCGGAACAGACTTGTACATTCCTGAAATAAAGTTGGCAGTCGAGCCTTTTCCATCGGAAGTTTTTGCGCCGGAATCCCAAACCGTTACTTTATCTATTTTAATATTCTTAATAGCCTCCGCTTGAGTCTTAACTAACTCCGGAAGCTTATCGGCAATTAATAATAACACGGCATCTTTTGGGTCATCACCTGCTGCTTGAACAATTTTGTCAAGACCTTGTGCTTGCTTCGTTAGAATTTCATAAAGACCTTGTGCTTCAGCCTGTGCTTTAAACAGAATCGCATCGGCCTCACCTTTAGCTCTTCTACGTATTTTTTCGGCTTCCGCTTCTGCATCAATCTCCACTTTTCTTTTATCGATTTCAGCAGGTACTACAATGTCAGCTACTTGTGAACTTCTCACGCGTTCTGCTCTTGCAATCTCTGCGTCTTTTTCAGCAGCATAAGATTCCTCGAGGGCTTTTGCCGACTGCACTTTTTCCGCTGCTATCGCTGTACGTTCTGCTTCTGCTTCTCTTTGCCGTCTTAACGAATCAGAATTTGCCACGTCGATTTTCGCAATATTCTCACCCTCGACGGCCTGGGCATTTGCAGCAGCTACTTGCGTTCGTTCATCTTGTACAGCATTCGCTTCTCCAATAGAACCATCTCTGGTCTTTTCAGCAACCGACTTACGGGCAGCGTTAATTGCGTGCGCGGCAGCTTCTTTACCCAAAGCTTCAATATACCCTGATTCATCTACGATATCGGTAATGTTTACGTTGATTAACTTTAGACCTACTTTCTTTAATTCTGACTCAACACTTTGCGAGATATTGGTCAAAAACTTATCTCTATCCGAATTGATTTCCTCAATATCCATTGAAGCGACAACTAAACGTAATTGTCCAAATATAATTTCTTGTGCCAATTCTTGAATTTCATTTTGACCCAGACCTAAAAGACGCTCAGCGGCATTTTGCATGATACCTGGTTCGGTAGAAACACCTATGGTAAATCTAGAAGGTACATTAACACGAATGTTCTGCTTACTTAATGCATTGACCAAACTCACCTCAATAGAAATAGGTGTCAAATCCAGAAATTGATAATCTTGAATTACGGGCCAGATAAATGCCGCACCACCATGAATACATTTGGCAGAATTTCCACCCCCAACTTTACCATACACAACTAAAATACGATCTGAGGGACAACGTTTGTATCTGCGTATAAATGAAATTATAATGATAAAAAAGAATAGAATTGCAAAGCCAATGGCCAGCAAAGAGGCGCTTCCACCCATCTGTAAGGGAATTAAGATCATATGGTTATTTGTTTAAAAGTTCAACTATTAATATTCCGTTATCGGTCACATTTTTTACCCGAACAACGTTTCCTAGAACAAGGTCGTTTTCTTCATCAGTTAATGCGTCAAGTTCGCGCAAGGTGCCCTGAACGGTTACGCTCACCTTACCAATTTTCGAACGATTAGCACCTATTGTTAGATATACCTCACCTACTTGATTTAAAGCATTCTTCAATTTTAAAGTTCCGCTACTCTGCAATTTTCCTAGATAATAAAAGAGAGAGGCCATAACAAACATCATTAGCAATCCGCATATTACTGAAATCACAACCGTTAGGGTTTTTGATAAGCCCCCATCGAGACAAGCGATACCAGACCATCCGAAAATAGTCAAAAAGCCCATCAGATTCTTAAAGGATAAGAATTGAAACCCGATACCTGTATCGCCCTCAATATCAGCATCCACATCTCCCCCATCAAAATCTTCGGCATCACCGCCCAACAATGTCATTATAAGAAGAATGACAAATATCAGTGATGAAATTAGGGCAATACTCCAATAAATCTTTTCAAATAAAGCCAAAGCTGAGAACCATTCTTCCATAAATAATTATGTTTCCTATTTATAATTTGTAAGATAATATCTTTTTTGAAATAAGTGATGTCTTCTAAACGGATAGTAACATGCTAACGGCATTTCCACCAAAACCGACTGCATTGACCATCACTTTTCTAATCTTGGAAGGCGGTTCAAACTCTTCACCAAAAGGCACTTTTATAACTTCTTGGTTTTGCAACATTAAAACTGCCATTTCAATACTCAACATTCCCGAAGTTCCAAATGTGTGACCAACTTTCCATTTATTCGTTGTCAGAAAAGGTATTTTGTTACAAAAAACTTTTTTGATAGCCTGGTACTCAGATAAATCACCCTTTATGGTTCCAGGGGCGTGCATCACTATTACATCTACTTCGTATAGATTCGTTGTCCCCAAAGCCATTTGCATGGAACGTTGAAAGCATACCGCATCTGACGATATAGAAATATTATGTTTCAAGATTTCTGTAGCATAACCAATTCCATCAATTTGGGCCAATGCATTCTTAGGTTTTCCCTTTTCAAGACAGGCCACCGCAGCACCTTCACCCAAAACCAAGGTGTTTTGGGTTTTGTTGAGGTTTAGGGCTTGGCAGGGAAATACTCCGTCAGGTTTCCCTTCAACTGCGCTCAGGGTGACATTCGATTTTGAATAAATTTTCAAGGCCTTCATTTGAGCAATCGTAAAGGGAGTAAGTGGTGCCTCACTTCCTCCTACTAAAAAAGTGTCTGCCATTCCTGATTGGAGCCAGGCAATTCCGTTTAACATGGCATGCAAGGCTGTAGAGCAAGTTATAGAGTGTGATATTTCAGGTCCTTGGGAATTTAAATCATGCGCTACCCAAGACGAGATGTTTCCTAGGGTTGTAGTTGGTGATGTTAAAGTAGCTGCCTTTTTATTTTTTAGGTATTCGGAATGGTAGGACTCAAAAAGAGCTGTTGCTCCGCGGGAAGAACCAATGTTTATTCCGAAGTTTTCATCTTTCCAGCCAGCATTTTTGATTGCATTTCTGGAAGCGTAGATGGCAAACAATACCGAATCATCAAGCTTCTTGTATTTGGAATCCGAATTTCGAAGCTGTTCAATCTTCTTTTTAGCACTTCTGTTCAAAGGTGCAACCCACTCTTGATTTTCATCAAATTTTCTTTGCTCAAAAAGATGTTTCATTATTTTGTAATTCGACCAAACCTCTTCAGATGAAATCCCGAGGGCGGAAATAGAACTAATAGCAGTAATGGAAATTGGTTGAATCACGAAATTAAATTATCGGGCAAAAATAAAAGTTCTTATCTTCATCTACACAACAAATTCAATAAACCATGAACAATGAATTGGTAGAATATCCAAGTTGGTGGAAACGAAACTGGAAATGGGTTGTACCTGTCGGTGGTTGCCTTAGCCTGATAGTGATATTTATTATACTTATGGGTTCAATTGTTTGGGGAGTAACCTCAGCTTTGGAAGAATCACAGCCTTACGAATACGCGATTGAAAAAATAAATCAAGATGAAGAAATCAAACGTGTTTTAGGCTCACCCATTGAAAAAGATGGCATGATTCAAGGCAGTTACAATTATACCAATGGTAAGAAATCGGCGGACATGAAAATTCCCGTTTCAGGTCCGAATGGTTCAGGTACTTTGTTCGTAGAGGCCACAGGCGAAGATGACGATTGGACATATAACGTCATTCGTGTAGAGATTACTGATGATGAAAGTATCAATTTGTTGGAGGAGGAATCAGACGACTTCTAGAACACCTCTTATAGCATCATAAACCTCTTGTAGCTGCTCATCCGTTATCACATAGGGCGGTAAGGCATAAATTGTATTTCCTAGTGGGCGAAGATTTACACCTTGCTTCATAAAGTGCTTGTACAATTTATCTCTTAAAGAACCATATCTATCGGTTTGTACTTTCAAATCAATAGCAAGAATCACGCCCTTACAACGGACTTCTTGAACCGAATTGTGATTTTTGACTTCCAAAGCAAAATCTTGATGTGCCTTTTCAATGTACTTGCGTCGTTCTAAAATTTCGGGGGAATTCAGAAGTGCAATTCCTGCTAAAGCTGCGGCACATCCTAATGGGTGAGCACTAAAAGTATGCGCATGAAAAAAACCCTTTGAAACCTCATCACTCAAGAAAGCGTTATAAACATCCAAAGAACAACTGGTAATACTCAAAGGGAACATTCCCGCGGTTAAGGCTTTGCTCAAACATATAATATCTGGTTTGTTCTCCAAATAATCGCTGGCAAAATCTTTTCCCGTTTTACCAAAGCCGGTCATGATTTCATCGGCGATGGTCAAGACATTGTGCTGCCTGCATTTTTCTATAAGCTTATCTAGTCCAGCTGCGGAATGGAATTTCATACCAGCCGCGCCTTGTACTAACGGTTCAAAAATAAAAGCTGCACATGAATTGTTTTTGAGAATAGATTCCAATTGCTGAAGCACCGCATCAATGGTATCGTCTTTCGGGACTGGAATACGCTCTACCTTCAAAAGAAAATCTTCAAATGGACCATTGTAGGATGAAAGTCCTGAAGCACTCATGGCTCCAAAAGTATCTCCATGAAATCCATTTTCAAAAGCGATTAATGTATCTCTTTTGTCACCTCTGTTATGATAGTACTGTAAAGCCATTTTAATGCCAGCTTCAATAGCGGTAGAACCATTGTCATTGAAAAAAATCTTTTCTTGGTTATCTGGCAAAATGGCGATCAGCTGTTCAGAAAGTTCTATCGCAGGTTTATGGGTAAAGCCACTGAACATTACAAAATCAAGTTCTTGCATTTGCCGTGTCATAGCTTCAGTAATGTGCGGGTTACAATGGCCATACATGGTCGTGTACCATGAGGCAATTCCATCTATATATTCATTGCCCTCCTCATCATACAAAACAGCACCCTTTGCCTTTACGATAGGCAACATTTCAGGATTCAATTTGTGTTGCGTCAACGGGTGCCACAAATGTTCTTTATCTCTTTCCGAAAGATTTTTCAAGGCAATAGAATTTATTGAACAACGGATTTCTTTATCTTGCAAAGATGAGGAATTCATCCCAAAATGAAGTATGCTAAATCGGCTTGTAGACAAACTTATTCCCAATTATAATGACCTAAAGCTTAGAACGGTTTTCGGCATTTTATTCGCAATATCTTTCTTTGTCCGGCTTCCTTTTTTCTTCAGAGACTATATCGACCGAGATGAAAGCACCTTTATTTTAATGGCGCAATCATGGGTGGATGGAAACTTGCCGTACACGGAGCTATGGGATTTAAAACCTCCGATTGCCTTTCTCTTCTTTGCAGCTATTATTTACCTATTTGGAAAAAGCTTCATAGCCATTCGTTTGGCAGGTGTTGTCATCGTAGCACTTACAGCTTTCTTTTCATATCGAATAGCCGAAAATCTTTCCACAAAAAAAGTGGCTTTCTGGGTAGGAATAATTTGTGTCACATTTCAAAGTATGTTCGGAAGTATACAGGGTGTGATGTCAGAGCATATTTGTATGGCGTTTTTGGTGCCTGCTGTTTATATCATAATGACTAAAAAAGAATGGTATTGGTTAGGGCTATCCGGAGTATTAATGGGTATTTCAATAATGGTCAAATTGAATATGGCCTACACTCTTTTATTCGTCGGAATTTATTTAGTATACTATTTTATAAAAGAGAAAAATTATAAAAATGGAATTATCGCAGTTGCAGCCTATGGTCTAGGAATTGTAGGTATAGCCGTGCTTACATGGTTGCCATATTATTTTGATGGAATTCAAGAACTCTGGTGGAAATCGGTAATCATCGCACCTTTGGATTACGCCAATGCGAGCCAAAATTCTATTTTTAATTTAATGCCCACCTTCATTTTGATTGTAGCTCTCTTCTTTTTTGCATGGAAGAAAAAGTATCTTGATTTTAAAAACTCGTCTGTTCAATTACTTTTGATTGCCATTCTTGGGGTTTTATACGCTTTCTATAAAGGGGGAAGAATCAATAGTCACTATTTAATTCAACTTTATCCAATTCTAATTGTTTTAGTGGGGATTATCTTTAGCAACTTTTCTGCCACTTGGAAGTTCAAAATACCCAAAGGTTTCCTATTGCTGTTACTATTAATTCCGGCAGAAAGCTATCTGGAATATTACCGAATTGTGAAGCATAAAATAGAGAGCGGAAACTTTTATAATGGAGAGGGAATTACGGTTCCCCAATATCTTTTGAAAAACAAAATTGATACACAAAACATCCTCTTTTTGGAATATCATATAGGGTATTGGCTACTGGATGAAAAACCACCGACGAAAGCCGCTACACACCCAAGTAATATTTGCAAACCCGAGATGTTTACGGCTTACGGGAACCCGAGAAAGACTCCAATGGAAGAACTTAGATTTATCATGGAAGACTTAAAGCCTAAAACCTTAGTTAGAAGAAAAGATAGGCTGACTTTTGATGAAAAACAGATAGAACCAAATGCCTATATCGATGCATTTATCGAGAATCACTACAAACTTTTGACAACAATCGATGAAGCAGAAATATACTTACGTTTAGAATGATTGCAATCTTTCGCGAAACTTCACGGCATATTTTTGAATTACGCCCTTATTGAAATTTGCCTCTTCATCAATTCTTCCTATTAAAGGAACTCCCGTTTTATGAAGTATGATTTGCTCAGTCGTAGGATGTTCATTTCCACTAAACAATAGGGACACATCATAGCCTTTTTGCTTCAGCCAGTTGACGGTCAACAAGGTATGATTGATGCTGCCTAAATAATGTCTTGATACCACGATTACTTTATAATTAGGCATTATGATATCTAGAATCGTATCGTTATTATTCAAGGGAACCAACAAGCCTCCCGCCCCTTCAATTACCAAATGGTTATCGGTTTTGGGAACAATTATTTTTTGAGTGTCTATCTGAATACCATCAATATCGGCTGCCGCATGGGGGCTCATAGGCGTCTGCAGTTCGTAACTACTTTTATGAATTTTAGTCTTCGGATTGGAAATTAAACGAGATACTTTATAGCTATCCGAATTATCCAAATCCCCTGCTTGAATAGGTTTCCAATAATCAGCTTCGAGTGCTTCGGTTATAATTGCCGAGGCAATAGTTTTGCCTACTTCGGTTGATATTCCTGTTACAAAAATTTGCTTCATTTTATCCGGGTTTTGTAATTATTCCACAATTTAGACATTTGTATTTTCGAGGTTCAAAGAAAGGGAAAAGTTTGTGAAATAGACTTTTTCTTTCGTAGTAAGCTTCCGATTTAGTGGCCTTACAGTTTGGACATGCTATGGGATTTCCATCATCGTCTATGGCATAGGCCCGAATCTCGTTATAAATTTCAATTGCTTTTTCTTTGTCCTTTGAATATACTTGAAGCTTTATAGCATTCCTAGGATTTTCGGCATTTAGCGTATTTTCATTTTGCATAAAAGCAGGAATCCCCTCAGCCTCCAACTTCCCTTTAAGAATTTGTGCATCTGCGGCAAAATCAAAAGAAGCAATCATGTAAAATTTCTCCTCCATAAACTCAAAGATACCTTTTCAACAACTGAAGTGCCAATCCTATTTCCTCTTCGGTATTATAACTATGAAGGCAAAAACGAAGGCGCTCTTGCCTCTCCGGAACCGTTGGTGATAAAATCGCCTTAACATCAAAGCCTTTATCGAATAATTTCTTGGAAACCGTTTTTACCTTCTCATTCCCAGAAATCAAACAGCACTGAATCGCGGAGTCGCTTGGCCTAAAGAACAAAGCAAGATTTAAGGTTTCAAGTTTTGTCTTGAAATGTTGAATATTCCTTAGTAGTCCCTGAATTTCTTCTTCGCCAATAGCTGCATTCCAATACCTGTAAGCACTCAATACTGATGCCACCGAATGTGGCGGTAGCCCGGTAGTATAAATAAAGCTTCGGGCAAAATTAATCAGATAGTCGATTAAGGGCTTCTCCCCTAGAATAGCTGCACCATGGCAGCCCAAGGCTTTTCCAAAAGTGATAATTCGGGCAAAGATTTGTTTTTCGATTTTCAAATCTTGAACCAAACCTTTTCCGTTTTTACCCAAAACTCCGATAGCATGTGCCTCGTCAACAATCAGGTGTATCCTTTCTTTCGCGCAGAATTCTGCCAGACTTTTTAAATCGGGAGAATCCCCATCCATAGAAAAAACGGATTCTGTTACAATGTAAAATTCTGTGTTTTCAATTGCCCCTAATGCATTTCGGCTACGCTCAATGCCCAATTTTAAATCATCTAGATCATTGTGCTTGAACTTATAGTTTTTCGCATTTCCCATTTTGATGCCATCACGAATACTTGCATGTATGTGCTCATCATAAAATACAAGGTCACCCCGTTGTGGAACAGCACTAAAAAATCCAATATTGGCATCATAGCCAGAATTAAAAACCAACGCCTTTTCTACATGATGAAAGTCGGCTACGAAATCCTCTAGTTCTCTATAATACTCATGATTTCCCGATATAAGCCTTGAGCTCGTAGCTCCATTCTCGGTGGTTTCATTTTTTAATAGGCTTTGAAAGGTATCGGCATAAATAGTTTCATTCTTAGCAAAACCTAAATAATCATTACTCGAAAAATCAACTAAATTATCAGAAACAGTCAAACTCCGAAAGGCGTTGTTTTCTTTCCGCTCTTGCAATTTTTGTTGTAGTTTTTTTGGGAATTTGGTCATGGGGTAAAGGTAAGGCATCCGAAGAAAAAAAAGGAAATAGGCGTAATCGCAAATGGGCTTAAAAAGTGTAAAAAACTTAGCTATACACAGGTGGGAAACGATTTACATCAAAAGATTACTTCTATTTACAACTTTTGTGCAGGTTAATGACGACAAAATAAGTGTGCAGTTCATCGAAAAGTTTATATTTAATCGGCCTTTTAACTTATTTTTAAGATAACAACCAAACGCATTGTCCAAACTAATTGTCCCCTTCATGCTGTTTTGCACTCTTGGCATTTCCCAAAGTATCAACTTTGACCAATTGGGCAAAGAAAAGTGGCTGCGCTATAATGGCGGCGTTGCTGCAAATGCCGTATACTATGACGGTACAGCGAATAGGCAAGACCTCACCTATTTTTTAACTGGAAATCTCAACTTCAATATTGCAGGGGTATATAATATTCCATTATCATTCACTTATTCTAATCAAGATTTTAATTTTCAGAATCCTTTTAAGTTCAATCGTCTAAGTTTACATCCTTCCTACAAATGGGCCACTGCTCATATTGGTGATGTGAATATGACCTTTTCACCATACACATTAGCGGGACATCAATTTACAGGTGGTGGATTTGATTTGAATCCCGAAGGAAAGTTTCAAATAAGTGCCATGTATGGGCGCCTACTAAGAGCTACTGAATATAATGCGGATGAACCTAGAGCACTAACAGCATATCAACGAAAAGGATACGGACTAAAAACAGCCTACGACTTCGATTTTATGAAACTCGGACTTATTCTTTTTAAGGCTTCGGATGATGCAAATTCTTTGGACAACCCTTTTCCTGTTGAATTAGGCTTAGCGCCCAAAGACAATGCTGTGGTCTCTTTTGAATCAGAATTTCGGCTTTTTGACAAAGCACAAATTCGTGTGGAATATGCCATTTCAGGAGTCACGGAAGATACGCAACTAACGGATGCAAAAGCAGAAAGCGGCATTCTATCCTTTTTACTAGATGAAAATATTAGCACCAATTATTATAATGCTTTAAATGCTTCGTTCAACTATCCTGCAGGAAATGGGACTATTGGTGCAGGCTACGAACGTATCGACCCCAATTATAAAACTTTGGGAGCATATTACTTTAACAACGATTTAGAAAATATTACGGTAAACGCAAGTCAAACTTTGTTTGATAATAAATTGAACCTTAGCATAAATGCTGGTTTGCAGCAAGACAATTTGGACAATGCTAAAACATCAGACCAACAACGAATTGTAAGTTCATTAAACGCGAACTATACTGCCTCAGAACGTTTAGGAATCAACGGGTCATACTCTAACTTTCAGTCCTACACCAATATTCGTGATCAATTCGATTACATCAATCAGGTAGGTGCATTTGATAACGTAGATACCTTAAACTATCGCCAAATCTCGCAAAACGCGAATTTGGGCGCCAACTATATTGTAAAGAAAACTGAAACGCAACAGCAGACAACCAATTTGAATTTGGTATATCAGAACTCTACCAATCAGCAAGAGGGTGAAACGATTGAAGGCGGTGAAAATCAATTTTACAATGGTGTTGCTGGTTATACTATAGGATATCCTGAGCGGGCACTCAATATTTCTTTAGCAGCAAACGTATCGTATAATACGGTCGCCGAAGATGATAATATGACTTTGGGACCTACGCTTTCCATCGGAAAACAATTTTTTGACAAGCAATTACGCACCAATTTTTCAAGTTCGTACAACACCTCTTTTACAAACGGAGAACAACAGGGTGATGTGTTAAACTTCCGATTGGGCAGTAGTTACGTTTGGCTGGAAAAGCATAATCTAAATTTGAATTTCTTGATGCTTTTTAGAAATTCTACTTTAAATACAGGTCGTGATCTTACGATTACTTTTGGCTACAGTTATGCTTTCGACAATTTTAAATTGAATATCAAACGAGGTCAACGAATACCAAATGAAAGAACCTCTAGAAATCGTGAGGCTATGGTTAGCTTCAGATATCGCAATGTTTCTTATAGTGGAACACTATCTGAGGTGAGCAACCAATTGACTAATGTCTTTGAAAGTAACCAATTTGCAGATATTCCACAGTTTAAAAGAGATGAGCTGACTATTCTGTTGGCTACCACAAAAGACCAACAAAGAGAAAATAAATATCAAGAAAGTGCCTTGGACTTTCTCGTAGAATTATATAGTTATGGGGATTTTAAAGGTATTTATGACAAAGCTTTGTTCGACGTCGTCGATCGTATTCGTGATGATATCAAGCGAATCGATTTTGTTTTAGAAAAACTCTATGTTGAAACCAAAGTAATCGTTGATAAACATCCTTTGCGTAAGAAGGCCATCGAAGATTATACAGATACCGATAAGACCTTAAAGCCCCAATTCGATAAAATAATAGCAGAACATACCGATCGCGGAGAGAAGTTAGCAGGGCATCGTTGGATGGAAGTTCAATTTGCCAACTACAACAGCATTGAAGATATCGAAAACCCAAGTGGTTATCTAAAGGAATTTAAGGACCGTATGTCGATAAAATCATACGAGATGTATGATAAAAACGAAGATATCGATGAATTGGAGTACTTTTTAGAAAAGGAGATTATCGATTTCTATTATAAAAAGTCTTTGGGTATTACCGACCCTGATAATTTAGAGTTGCGATATATAAACAAGAATTAAATCTAAGTACGAGGTAAAAAGTACGAAGTACGAAATATTGGATGGATAGATATTTACGATTTTTAAATTGGTTTTTAACTCCCCTTTTTCAAAGGATGTGCCTCTTTGTACTTTGTACTTTGTACTCCGTACTTTCAACAGCCCAATCCTTCCCAGTACAAGTAGTCCCGCAGGCTTTACCGCCAGCACCCATCTATGTCTCAAATTACGCAGATGCCAGTACAGTTAGCAGTCCGTTGCGTGTGCAGATTATTTTAAACGATTTTGAAATCGCCAATCGTGAGATACGCCTAAAAACCTATTTCACCGGAAGCGGACTATCCTTCCAAAGCAATGATATTGTAGTTGGGGCTAGTCCCTTATTTTTAGAGGGTGGAATTCCTTTGGTATTGACCAATGTTGAATTAGCACCTTATTTTGAGTTTAACAATATAACAGGCATCAATGCCAATCAATATGGGAATGCCATACCCGAAGGGGCTTATCAATTCTGTGTTGAAGTATATGATGTATTGACGGGTAGCCGACTTTCCAATAAAAGCTGTGCAGTTAGTGTGGTCTTTCAGAACGAACCTCCCTTTTTGGTACTCCCAAGAAATAAAGAGAATGTTGATGAGGTCAACCCACAATATATTGTTTTTCAATGGACCCCTCGTAGTATCAACGTTAGCAATGTAGAGTACGAATTGAGTTTGGTAGAAATTTGGGATAACCAAGTGGATCCACAACAAGCCTTTTTAAGTTCTCCACCTGTTTTTCAAACAACGACCTCAGCGACGACCTATGTATATGGCCCATCGGACCCGCTCTTACTCTCTGGAAAAAAGTACGCTTGGCGCGTTCAAGCAAAAGCCAAACAAGGCACTGAGGAAATCGGACTCTTCAAAAATGAAGGCTACAGTGAAATCTATTCTTTTAGTTATGCTACCTCTTGTGAGCTTCCGGCTGCAGTTAATCATGAAGTAAAAGGAAGTACCAACGCAAACATCTTTTGGGATGATTTCTCTACGGATATCCCAGAGTATACAGTGCGGTATCGAAAAACTTCTTCAAGTGGTGATAACGAATGGTTTGAAAGTAAAACCACAACCAACCTCCTTACCCTCTGGGATCTTAAAGCGGGAACTACCTACGAATATCAAGTAAATAAAAAATGTACGGTAACTGAAAGTGATTGGAGTCTTTCAAAACAGTTCACCACATTTATTGCCGATGATGAAGAAAGTGTTTATGAATGTGGTATTGCTCCAGACTTTAACCTAACGAATCAAGACCCTTTACAAACGATAGGTGATAAGTTTACTGCTGGTGATTTTCCTATTAAGGTTATAGAAGCGAGCGGTAGTAATGGCCGTTTTACGGGGAAAGGGTATGTGACTATACCTTACTTAAGCAGTATTCGAGTTGGGGTAGAATTCACCAATGTATTAATTAATACTGATAACCAGTTGGTTGAAGGTTCGGTGATTACGATGTATGATCCTAGTCTTAGTAATATCCTTGATATTGATGATGCTATTGATACACTTGATGATATTACTGATGCGGTAGGAGAAGTATTTGAAGGTCAGAATGATCTTGATGAAATCAGAGTCAACTGGGTTTTAGACCCAGAGAATGACATTGAGATTGTAGATGGTATAATGATTATCACAAACCCTGAAAATGGGGCTACCGAATCTGAACCACTTGGGGATGACAAAGTCATTATTGATAAAGATGGAAACGTATACCATGTTGATGCAGGAGGCAACATTACCGAAGGTGGGCAAATCGACCCCGGTGGAGAGGTAAATGCTGGAAATGTCGACGGAGTTCGCAATAACGGTCAAATTGAAGCATTGACCGCAGAGGAAATTACGGTAAACTTTAATACTCCTAGTACGTATGGCTTTGACCAAATGCATTCTTCGGCGAATGAAAAATTGAAAAAGGAATATACTAGTATCAAAGATGCTAAAGGCAATGATTATGTGTTAGCACACCATTCGGTCAAAAAGGGTGGTGAAACGCAAATTCAAGCTACCATTAATATAGAGAATAATGCTTATACCGCCGACCAAGTTATTTTCAAAACCAAGCAGGGCGAAGTCATACCTAAAACAGTAAGTGGCAATTCGGCAACACTGACCATCAAAGGAACCTACACCTTTGAAAATGAGACTCTCTACGCTGTAGTACCTTCAAAAGAGGATACCAGCAAACAACTCACAGCAGGTGCATTTACCTTATGGCATTTAACAGAGCGTGAAGTGAAAGTGGCTCTAGTTTCTGTTAATAACGCCTCTCTTGGCACTATTGAAAATACGGTTCAAAATATCTTTCAAAAAGGCGTTGCAAAAATCAATTTTCAATCTTCTTTACAACTACAAGTAGACCCTAACAGTTTAGGCGATAACGGACTCGATGTAGGTGAAAGTGCTTGGTTAACTGCCTATAACGATGAACAAAAACAGCTGGTCTCCGCAGTGCAAAAACTTGAAGGCTACAAAGAAGACACCTATTACATTTTAGTATTTGACAGAAATAATATCAAACCTTCACGCTCTATTTCAGGTTTTATGCCACTACAACGGCAGATGGGCTTTGTATTTAGTGGTAATGCCAATGAAGAGGACAAAGGTGGTGATATGGGTAAAGTACTGGCTCATGAATTGGGTCATGGGGTTTTTGCCTTACAACATCCATTTGGTCAGTATGATATGCAACAGGGAGCTACCAATTGGCTCATGGACTATAATGGAGGTACGGCATTGCCTTACAAACATTGGGCGCAGATTCATAACCCAGCGTTGAAGTTTTATGTTTTTCAGAAAGAAGAGGATGGGCAAAATACTGTTGTTTCAAGCATTCCAAATGAATTTGCCAATCCCGACGGAACATATACCTTTTTAACGATGAATGGCAGTTATATAACCCTGCCGAAAGAAGCTAAGAAACTAAGTTTTATAACCGGAATCGACAAATTAAATCCTTACGGGCTATATCCAACAGGGGCATTGCAATCATTTAAAATTGGAGATGTTAAATATTCGGCTTCAGTTGATGGAGTTAATTTCGAAGGAGTTATAGGAATAGAGAGCTTTAATTTTACTTATAAAGGTTTTGAGAATTATACGGCGGATGGAAGAGATAAATATCATAATGCCATTATTACGATTGCCCCAGATGGAGATGGACGAAGGTTATTGAAAACCAAAATAGAAAACTTAACATTTATAGAGAATGAAAAAGTAAATATTTTAAAACCTAGTACTTACAATAGACTTACAAAAGCAACAATAAGCCAAAATAAGTTAAAGGAAAGAAATTATAAATACGGTGAATCCACTCCTTATGACCCTTCATACAATTTAAATCAGAGTCTAGTCCAACATTTTTTTGGCGAAAATATTTCCTGGAATAGCAAATATTTTATCGTTTCCAAATTAGCAACTCTCAATAATATATATCCGGATATAGTAGCTGAGCAATACAGAAAATTAAAGACCACTACGAGCGTACCAGACTTAAAGAACAGTATTTATACTTCTGAAAAAGCCTACACCGTATTTAGAAAAGAATCTGTTTCAATCAACGATATAATTGGTATCTACATTGATTTGGTTAATTCGACTAAAAACGAATTCAAAAATTGTTTAGAAACCCTAACCAATATCACTATTGATACGCCTTTAAATACTGTGGTTAGTTGTATTGACAATCTGTCTGATAATGAGATTAAAGAGATAAGTGTAGATAACAAAATTATCGCATTAAGTATCTTAACAGACTGGGGCGTTGTGACAAACGATGCTACCGAAATAGAAATCATTAGACTTCTAAAGTTTACCAAAGACACTGATATAGAAGATTTGTTTGACAAACTTAAAGAGAAATCAAAAACTCAAGAGGATGAGTATATTCTTAAAAGATTAGTCTATAAAATTGATAATGACCATACTTGGATAACAGAAGATAACTATCTAGAGCTAATAAAAACAATTTCTACATTGGCTTTAAAATCCAAAAAATTTAAAGATGCTGCTTTAGCATATTCGGATGAAGAATTTATAAATTATAACATTAACTTTTACCATCGAAGTTTTTGGGATGGTGTTTTTGAAACTGCGGCATTAGGATCATCTTTTGCATATTTTGAATGTAATCCAGATACGACAACTGATTGGGCTTCGGACAATTCTATTAACATAGTTATCCAAAATCGATTCTCTTGTAATTTAACTGAAATTCCAACTACAGATCCCTTAGAAGTAGACCCATTTGCCCCCATATGGTTTGTAAATAAATCTTCACTAAGTATGCTTAGTGATTATAATAAAACTCCAGTTCTTGCACCTTCTGTTTTAGCTTATTACGCAAATGATGTGGGTAATACTAGAAACATAATAGATGGTATTGAAACTACCATTGATGTTGCGAGTTTGGCTACTGGTTATGGAGCCTTAGTCAAGGGCCCTTCGGCTTTGCGAAAGGCCTACATAATAGCGGATATGTTGGGTTCAGGCGTTAATCTTGTTCTATCATCATCTTCTGAAAATTTAAGCCCCAATGCTAAAGCTGTCCTAGAAAGTCTAAATGTTTTAACAGCTATAGTTGCGGTAGGTGAGTTAGGGAGTGGCGTAAAAAATTTAAAAACGCTTTTTTCCAAAGCCAAGCTAAATACAAAACCTCTCCCATCAAAAGACCAAGTAAATAATTTTTTAGATAAACTTTTAGATGATAAAGTTTCCCCTGATGAAATCGCCGAGATAGGAGTAAATAAGATAGAAGAAGCCAAAGGCTGGTTGAGACAAATTGAAGCTGAAGGTAAAGTAAGTAACTCAACCGATTTAGCTCTTAAAGCTAGACAAGCTAGGGCAAAACTTTTGTTGATTGAAAACTTTATAAGTTTAAAAAATTCGCAGGTAGCAACTAGTATCATTGATTTAACAGCCGGAGAAGTTAGTAAAGTTAAAAATTTCCTAAACGACAGTGATAACTACGTTGACGTTATTGTACATGCTGACGATGCAGGAACCGGATTTCCAGTAATAATAGAGTTAGATGGTGTCACAGAAACAGTACTAATGACCGCAGAAGAACTTGGGCAGGCATTAAAAAACATCCCCGATACCAAAACGATTCGATTACTTAGCTGCAATACTGTTGAAGGAGCAAAAGATATTTCTAAGGCTGTAGGTCGAGACATTATCGCTTCTAATGGTGAGATGAAAATTTACCAGAATGGTCATGTAGAAGCAAGTGATTGGTATACTTCTAAGGCAAATGGGGAGGTTGATGAATTAGCAAATCTTAATACAGGATTGTCACCATCAGGGGAGTTCGTTACTTTAAAAAAGAAGTTTGTCGATAACTTACCAACTAATATCATCAATGACTTAAAAAATGTTTTTGGAAATCAGTACGATGAATTTTTAGAACTAGTAACACGAAGTTCTTTACCAAGCACTTGGTCAATTGAAAAAGTTGGAGACAAATTAAGGCTTGTTGATAATAAAGGAACTGTATGGGCTGATTTTTCTCAGGGTTTAATTAGAGCCAAAGGCGGCAATACAGGAATAGGCTGGAATAAATTATTAAATGCTAACCCTCCATTAATGAAAAACTTCAAATATGAAGTTGACGGTAATTTCAACTTCTATACGGATGAACTTGGTAGAGTTAAAGAGATAAAGGTAAATAACATTGAAATAAACCCGAGAGGGAGAAATCAAGAATATCAATCAAATACTAAAAATATAAAAGATGGATATCCGACCGATGATGGTGGTCATATGGTTAAAGCAGAATGGTTTGGCCCTTCGGAGCAAATTAACTACTTCCCCCAGGCTCCATCGCAAAACCAGCCTCCTGGAGAATGGTTTAATATGGAAAAGTTTGTCACTGAGTTACGTGAAAATAATCCCGGTAAAACAATAGAATTTACTATATACCCAGAGTTCAGTGGTTCTTCTAAAAGACCAACAGGTTTTGATGTTGAAGTTAAAATGGAAGGAGTCTTGATAAATACGCTACCCAATGGTAATCAAACATATTTTCCCAATCCGCAGAATTAAAATTTAGATATGATGGACAAAGAAAATGGTTTAATAAATAAAATTTGCGAATTAGCTGACCAAAACTTTTGGCATGAAATTAAGCTTAAATTGAGCTTTACAGAGAGTGGAGGATACGGTATGAAAGCAACCTTTCTTAACGAGAAGAACAATAAGTTAGAGAATTTATCAATCCCGTTAAGGGTTTTGCGACCATATATCAAACATTTAATTGATAGACAGAGAAAATTAAAAGATTCTGAAAAAAAGTTTAATACCATTCTAATTTCTCTTAATAAGAACTTACAACTTTCAATAGAATATGAATATAATCTGCAAAACGTAGAGACCGAAAAATTAAATCAATCTCGAGTTTTTTATCAATGGCTCAACGAAACTATGATGAATAGAATTTATGATTTTGAAAAAGAGAAAAAATTATTAACACCAGTTTATGATGATGATGGAGAGCTTGATTTTTACGAGTCTTCATGGGACGAAGGAGAATTTGAATTTAAGATTCTTGACAATAAAGTTCTTCACAAGATAACATTAGTCAAAAATAGAATTTCGAGAAGGCTAAAGATGTCTCTTCCTGATTATTTAATCAACGCAATTTTGGAACACCATAAAATAACTAACCAAGAATTAACAGAAGAATGGAGTTTTTGGAATAAGTTGATTATTAAATCTCCGCACAATAGCATTCCCTATGATCGCGAGAGTGAATTTGTTACCTATAGTTTAGAACAAGATATATAATTGGCAAGTGTATAATGTCACTTATGAGAGCATTAAATGGCAATAAGAGATTTTAAAATAATAAAAGTAGTATGAATAAAAACTACATATATATCATAATATTCCTTTGGACCATTCAGCTATGGTCAAGTCCAAATGGTTCCTTCATAGAAACTGGCATTGAGATTTCTAATGAATTGATTTCTACTTCAAAAGACACCCTAAACCCAAAAGAAAAAGACAGCGCCAAGACTTCGGCTGAGCCTGTCTTGAGCGGAGTCGAAAGGCTCAGTCGAACAAAACCAGACCCAGCTTATTTGGCGCAATTACAGCAATTGGCTGCGGTGCGAAAAGGTGGTGGTTTTCATAGCACCTTTACATCTACACCCCTAAAGTCCCCTCAAGGGAACAATACCTCTACTGAAAATACCGAGACTCAAAAAACCTTTCGGTCTTTCCCAACCTTGGACCAAAAACTCTTAGAAAACGAACAATTCAATATTTCTTTTGCGAATAGAAAACCTGAATTTAACCCTGAGTTTATTGCAACTAATTTTAGTAGAAACCCAAAAGCAGATACTCTCGTTGCCAAAGCAAAACGGGCTTTTGATGCATTGGCCAAACTGGGCAATTTTGTTGATATTATTACGGGTAAAGAACTTTTAGAGCTCCCTGTAGGTTTAAGTAAAAAAGACTCTACTTCTGGCAATTCAGTGCAACTTGCCATTACGCAAGTAAAATTTACGCCACAATATGCAGAGTTTAAGGCATGGGCGAAAATGACCATCCCAGAAAAAGGGGAAAATGGGGGTTCAGACCGTGAAATATTCTTTGGTGCCGAAGGTATTAAACTTACCCATGATGGCGCTTTGGTCGGAGGTATGAAACTAGTGCTTTTGGGTAATCAGTCCATTCCCTTAAACGGAGAGCAATGGCTCTTAACCTTAAAAGGAGGGGTTGACCTTAAAACCGGTGCTTTTGCCGATACCTCTTTTGTAGAATTTGACTGTTCAGGGCTTAAAGAAATTGCTTTAGAAGGTGATGTGCGTATTTCAAGAAAAGTCTTACTCCCCATCGATCTTGATGGCAATTATGTTTGTGGTGATAGTCCCAATCAACAACTTACCGATGATGGCGCAGTAGATAACAAATGCTATGTCGGCACTTCATTTAGCATTCAAGCCAACGGCTGGAACGATCTTTTAATGGAAGTCAATCTCCCACGTTTTGAAGTAGTCGGCCTAAAAGGCTGGGGCTTCAACCTAGAAAATGTAGTAATGGATCTAAGTGATTCGCGCAGTTCGCCCAATCTCGTACTTCCACCTGACTACAATAGTATCTACCCAGGTAGCGACCGCAAATTATGGCGCGGTTTCTATGCGCAAGAAGTCAGTGTGATGTTGCCCAAGGGTATTGAAAACACCAAAACTTCAAACAAACGTGTCACTTTTGGCGCTCAAAATCTAGTACTCGATAGTCAGGGCGTATCAGGGCGATTTTTTGCCGAAAATGTTTTACAAACAGGTGATGGTTCAGCAGGCAAATGGGCCTTTACTATAGAAGATGTCAGCATCGAACTTTCTCGAAATTCACTTACAGGAGGTTCTATTGGTGGTGATATTGCGGTTCCTATTTTTGAGAAACCTATGAGCTATGAGGGCTATATCTCACAAGATGGTTATGGTTTAGAGGTTGGTTTGCAGAGCAATTATACCACTCCTATGTTCCTTGGAGAAATGCAGTTAGAGCGTAATTCAAGCGTAGCCATAAACGTAAAAGATGGCAATGTCTATCCGTATGCCAACTTATCTGGTAAGCTTGCTATCGCAGGTAAAGTCAATCAAAAGAAAGACGAGCAACCAGATCCTGAAAACAAAAACGGTTTTGACTTTTCTGGAATTGCTTTTCAAGAGCTTGAAATACAAACCGAGCCCGGTACGAAAGCCCTGCAAGCCAAATATTTCGGCTATGAAGGCGAAATGAAATTGATGAACTTTCCAGTTTCTATTGCAAATTTAGCCTTTGTAACTCCCAGTAATGATATTGCAGGACTCTCATTCGACTTAAAAATTAATTTGGACAGTGGAGGTTCACACGCTACCACAAGTTTAGATGTTCTTGGAAAACTAGAAGATGGCGCTAAAATTCAAGAGTGGAAGTTCGAACGGGTTAAAGTAGATGGTATTAAAATTGATTACACTAAAAGTAATTTCAAGCTCAAGGGAGAATTAAAGGTCATGGAAGACGACCCAGTTTACGGCGACGGATTTGATGGTCAATTAAGTGCTACTTTTGAAAAGTTAAAATTTCAAGTAGGCGGTCGTGCCATTTTCGGAAAAACTGATTTTAGATATTGGTCCGTTGACGTTTGGATGGATAATGTTACAGAGACAGGAGAATCAAAACTACCCCTTAAAGCTTTTGTGGGAGGTATCTCAAATCGAATGCGGAAAGTCAGTGGTAATACCTCTGGTTTTCAACCAGGAACTGCCGTATATGAACCGGATGCCAATACAGGTTTAGGTATTAGAGCCGGAGTCAAGATACAAACCAAAAATGCCGGATCTTTTTCTTGCAAGGCCTACCTTGAAATGGAGTTTAATATCCATGGTGGTTTGAACCGTATTGGGTTCATGGGAGAAGGAGCGGTTATGGGTGATGGCACTGGTCAAAGTACTACTGACATAGCAAAAACAGCAAACAAAGTTGAACAAACCATTGAAAATAGCAGTACGGCTGAAGCGGACCAGGCTAATGGAAATTATATGAGCGTTGCTCAAGAATCTATTCCCGTAACTGATATAGCTGCATCAGGTAAGATTGGAGTTTATGTTGGAATAGAAAGAGACTTTGTTAACGGCACCTTTGATGGCGAGTTCAAACTCTATTTAGATTTAGCTGCAGTACGGGGGGGTGGAGAAAATAACCTGGCCGGATATGCTAAAATTCATACCGGGCCAGACGAGTGGTATATGCATATTGGCACACCACAACAACGTATAGATTTACTTTTCAATGTTGGCGTTCAGATTCGGGTGGGTGGTTATTTTATGACAGGAACTAATTTACCAGCGCAATTAGACCCACACCCTATTGTCGTAAAGATTTTAGGAGATGATATGCTGAATGGCGAACGAAAAGAAAATCAACTCACCGCTGGTAAAGGTTTTGCCTTCGGTATGAATTTTGGCTATGGATATGCATGGGATTGGGCCCTGTTTTACGCCTCAGTGGAAATAGGAGCAGGTTTCGACGTAATGCATGCATACTACCCAAATGCAAAATGTAAAGGGCGTCCTGGACCAGTTGGTAATAATGGCTGGTATTCTATGGGTCAGGTGTACGCCTATCTCTATGGAGAATTTGGTGTAAAAGTAAACCTGGCCTTTATAAAAGGGAATTTTAAAATTGCTGAAGCTGGTGTGGCAGCAATGTTAAGAGGGCAGTTTCCCAATCCAGTTTATATACAAGGCTATGTGGGTATGTACTATAATATTTTAGGGGGATTAGTCTCAGGACGAATGCGAATGAAGGTAGAAATGGGAGAAGAATGTGAACTTGAAAATATCGGCGATGCTGTTGGCGTACCTATAATTTCTGATATTACACCTAGAGACAAAAGCGATGATGTATCTGTTTTTGCAGCCCCTCAAGCAGTGTTTAATTACGCTGCTAATAAAGAGTTTACAGTAGCACTTGATGAAGCTGTACGTACGTTTAAATTACAGTTGAAGAACTTTACGGTAATCTCAGAAGGTCAAGAGTTGCAGGGGGAATTGGAATGGAATGATACTAATGACGCGGTAACCTTTAAACCTGCCGAAACACTTCCATCGGAAAAAGAAGTCAAGGTAGTTGTAGAAGTAAGTTTCGATGAAAAAATAGGTGGTTCGTTTCAAACCATGATGGATAACGGAAATCCAGTTATTGAAAAAGGGGAATCAACATTTATCACAGATAAGGCCCCTGACCATATTCCATTTGAAAATATTGCCTATATGTATCCTGTTCTGGATCAACAAAGTTTTTACCCTGAGGAATTTGACAAGGGGTATGTGAAAATGATAACCGCTCAAAACTATCTATTCGATAGTGGTTTTGAAATGCGAGCAGAATTTGTTGGCTCGTCTGGTCAGGGAGAACGTACCAATGTGTCCTATGACCGATCAAATGCTACAGTATTTTATGATGTACCCAGTTTGGCCCTGAATACAGAACATGATTTAAACCTTGTTGTTTTCCCTCCAGGAGCGGATATCCAAACAGAAATCATAATAGAGCAGACTGATGTCTTAGCTGGGGAAGAAAGTGGTGATACTGCTTGGTTTGACCCTTCTTCGGGCGCTCAAGAAACAAAGAACACATCGGCTAGTGCTGTGGTGTCTAATAAAAAAGCAGCTAATGTTACCATAGCTAACGGCGCACCAAAATCAATTCTGGAGTATGGTTTTAAAACTAGTAAACATCCCTCTTTTAAAGACAAAGTAAATGACTTAAATGTCACCAATAATTTGACCAATCCAATATATACCGATGTTCATTCTTTATCGATAAAAGTCTCTGATTACGAATATTTAGATAAAATGGAAATTCTTGGAGATAGATATACCGCCTCACAACCTTTGGTATACGCCCAGGCAATTTTAGATGACTCCTATTATAAAAATAAGATAGGCCCCTTACTTTACGATGAAGAAGTCTATCCTTTGGACCCTGAGAATGGGGAAATTAGAGTCGATAGGGAAGAGGACGTTCTAGGTGTTCCTCCCGTACGTTCTTTCTATATCGGCAATGAATATCTAGCGAATCTTGAAAATAACCCAAATTCTTCATGGGTCAAAAATAGAATACCTTTTGTTTACAACCTACCTTATCAATATAACGATGATATGGTCTACTTGAGAGAACGTATTTTAAATCGCTATAACACCAGTAATGGTAATACAGCCCAATATGACAGCTTCAACTATTTATTGCGCCCTTTCCCACCCTTACCTCTTGGTACGTACAAATCACAATTAATTTATCGCACCCCAGGAAATATTTACGAAAAGGGTTATCAAATCAAATATAAAAACGATTAACAAACTGACACATAAATTGAAACATTTACTTCTTATATTCATTTTTATCGGCAAACTATGCTGGGCACAAGATTCCACATCGGTTCAGGTTATTGCACGCCCTTTACCGAATAAAACAATGTTACGCTGGGCTGTCAATGAACCTCTAGGTTGGCAACAAGCCAATACATACGGGTTTTTAGTTGAACGCGCCACGATAGCCAGAAATGATATGCCCGTGGTTCCTATAGAACGACAAATGCTTACGAATACTCCCTTAAAACCACAGCCGTTGGAAAATTGGGCGACTTTGGCAAATCAAGATCAAAATGTTGCGGTACTGGCACAAGCCTTGTTCGGTGATAGTTTTGAAGTTACGACCCCAGGCAGTGAAATGGGTCAATTGTATGCGATTAGCGAAGAATTAGAACAACGCTTTACTATTGCGCTACTGGCAGCAGAGCAAAATTTTGAAGCTGCTAAAATGGCAGGGTGGGGTTTTGAAGATAAGTCCGTAATACCAGGAGAAAAGTATGTATATACGATTAGCGTTGCCCTACCCCAAGAATCTACTTTAAAAATCAAAGAAGGTGCTGTTTATGCTAGTACGGATTTGTATGAAAAATTACCCCTCCCTATAGGCCTAGCAGCCACCTTTGGTGATGGCTATGCGCAACTAAGTTGGAACTTTGGTTTACTACAAAGCATTTATACCAGCTATATAGTTGAACGTTCTGTTGATAATAGTAATTTTTCGCAACTCAACGGATTACCCATTTTTAATGCAGAGCAAAATGATGGTACCGAATCACTGTCTTTATACTATACAGATTCCATTCCTAACGGAGAGCCTTACTATTATCGTATCAAAGGAAAAACAGCTTTCAATGAAACTAGCGAGCCTTCAGAGGTGGTATTTGGTGGTGCTAAAAAGGAACTCGAATTCGTGCCCCGAATTTATCGAAAAGAGATTCCTACGGATACAGAAGCTATCTTATTTTGGAATTTTGATGAAAAAGGAAACGAACGTATTTCAGGCTTCGAATTGCAACGGAGCAGTACCGATAAAGGGCCTTTTGAAATCGTTAAGCAAGGTATCCCTCCAGAAGAGCGTAGTACGCGAGTAACAAACTTGAAGCGAATCAATTATTTTAAAATCATAGCCAAAGGAAAAAATGGACTTGATAGTGAATCATTTACTTCCATGGTACAACCTGTGGATTCCATTCCGCCAAAACCTCCTGTTGGCCTTATCGGTAAGATGGATACAACAGGTATTATAACTATCAGCTGGGATAAGAATTTGGAAGAAGATCTGGCTGGCTATCGCATTTTTAGAGCGAACAATCCGAAAGTAGAATTTAGTGAAGTTACCAACCAAACTTTAGAGGGCGAGACTTATTTTGATACTGTTCCCGCAGTGAACTTAAACCAAAAAATCTATTATAAACTTCAGGCGGAAGATCAGCGTTACAATCGCTCTGAACTTTCAGCTATGTTAACTATAGTCAAACCTGATTTGGTGCCACCTTCTCCTCCGGTGCTTACCAAGTTTGAGGTTACTGAAGAAGGCATTCGCCTAAATTGGATTCCTAGTAGCAGTTCTGATATTGCATCACATAGAGTATATCGCAGAAGTGGAGATACATCAGAAACAAAATGGGAACAAGTTTTTGAATCTACTATTCAAACTGACACGACTTTTTTAGATTCAAAAGAATTAGAGCCAAACAATTATTACTATACCCTTATTGCGAAAGACTCAGTAGGCTTAGAAAGTTTTCCTTCCAATTCCATCAGCATCGTTTGGAAAGGTCAAACATTAAACGAAGATGATATCAAATTTTCAGGAACTGTTAATCGTGAACTGCGATTTATTGCCCTTTCATGGAAGGTTAAAGACCACGAAGTATTAGAGTTTCGCTTATATCGTGGTACTGAAAAAAATAATTTGAAATTATACAAAAGCTTAGATAAAGATACCAAGGGATATAATGATGTGGATCTAGAGATTAACTCAAATTATTCATACGGACTTCAATTGGTTTTAAGTAAAGGTAGTGTATCGGTAATTAAAAAGATTAATGTAAAATATTAAAATATGAAGAGGTTCTTATACGGTCAACTTATTTTTATTTTTCTCTTTTCATTTTGCAATACGCTTTTTGGGCAAGAAACCAAATACAAAGTAGAGTATAACATTGAACATAATCTGTATGATTATCCTGACAATGATACAAATGATGACGATTATAGTGATCTAAGAATAAGATTTTTTACTTCTGGTATAGATATCTACAATGAAAATCTGCGCTTTCCCGACGATGAGAATGGATTAATCACAGAATTTGACGATGTAATTACCACTCCCGCCCCAGAAACTCAGTTGAGATATTTTTATGATACTGAATGTCCAGAAAATAACTTTCAACCTTTCAATAATACTTTTGGCCTATTTGACGGATGTAGGGAAAATTTACTTGATACCGCGTTAAGGAATTGGAGTCCTTGCGTAAACATTACCGAGAATTATGGTCGAATAGTACAACTTCCTTCACTATTATCAGATCTAAATGATGATACTACTTTACAAGACTGTGAACCCTACACCATTGAGGTTGCAGAAGCATGTCAAGCCGCTCAATTTTCTTATGCTTTAGATTATAGATTAAGAGATCCGTTAGGTAGTATTATAGCCCAAGGAGAACTATCTTCTTATGGTCTTAAATCTTCTAGCTTCACCTTTGATTTGACAGATATTACGAACGAAAGTCCAAGCGATTTGGGAATTATAGATGTAATAGTACGGTATGTAGAGAATCCCTCCACTCCTGCTCATAGTGCTATCCTAGCTTTAACTCCAAGAGCATGCTCCATTGAATTGAGAGAAACTGACCCGATTCAAATAGTAGATGCATCATGCAATAGTTCTAATGACAATTCAAATGATAATTCAAATGATGGATCAATTACCTTGAATTTTAAAAATGATGTTGAGACCAATTTTGGAATGCGTTACTTTATTTTTCAAGGAAATTATACTGATTTTACAGGGGTTGTTGAAACTGTTGACGGGACTACCTTCCCAAATCAAGTTTTCGATGAAGTATTGTTTAGTCCCACAAGTCCTTCAGGTCCACTTGTAGCGAATGGTGATGGCAGCTTTAGAGGCACTTATTCAGAACTTGATGGAATGAATACCAATCCAAATCCTCCACCTGGTGAAGAAAATCAACAAAATTATTATATTATTTACCAAGAGGTGGATTACAATTCTGATCCTGTAGTTGTAAAAAGCGGAGAGCTCATTGAACAAACGTTTACCATTAGGCAGCCCGCTGAAATAAGCATTTCCATACCAACCAACAATATTACTCAGCCTGTTTGTTCTGGAGACCTTGGAGAAGTTACCTTGGTTGGCGCAGGTGGAGGTTTTGACCCAAACCCGAATGCTACTCTGGAATATGGCATTCAAAAAGATGGAGGCGCTATTAATTGGGACAACCCTACAGCTACTTTTTCGAATCTTGATGTAGGAAGTTATATCTTTTATGCAAGAACGTCAGCTACTTGTATTGGTAATGCTTCTCAAGTAGTTACTATAGACCCTGTCCCTACTTTCGAATTTGACACAACGAATACTAGAATAGGGCAAGATCCAACACCAGGTGGCAATGACGGTTCTATCGAAGTTGAGTTAAATGGAGGCGTATCGCCTATCACCTTACAGATTTTTAATGATGCAGCAAATCCGGCTTTAGTTCAATCAACTCTTTTGACAGGTAACGACCGAGATCATATTTTTACTGGCTTGCCTGCCGGCACCTATTATCTTAGGGCTATTGATGTCAATCCGTGTACTATTACTAGTGTCGACACCTACGAACTTCAATCAGCTCCCATACCCATGTTGCAGGAGCCGGTTCCCACAGATCCATTTTGTAATAACGGTAACGATGGTAGTGTTTCTATGGTAATTACAAACCCTGTAAGTCCGTATGCGTATCGGATATTAGATAATGTAGGATCTCAAGTTTCCACTGGCAATGGAGCTGCATCTCCATCGACACCAGTGACTATAACTGCTAATAACTTGAGTAATGGTTCCTATAGCATTGAGGTCATCTATAATTCTGGAGATTTTAACGTGCCCGCTACCGTAGCAACCGAAACATTTACCTTAGTAAACCCTCCTGAGTTAACCATTGGTTTAGTAGATGTTGTTGGTCTTGGTTGTAATGGAACGGCAAACGGGTATATCGAAATTTCAGTATCAGAAACGGGACCTCTTCTCCAATATTCCTATAGAAACCTAGGAACTTGGATTGACCTAGACCCAAACCTTCAAATTCCAATTACTCAAACGGGAACATATGATGACATTAAGTTTCGTACAAGAAGAAACACATCTGATTTTGTTGGGTGTGAATCAACTAATGAGTTAGACAACATATTTGTACCTAATGGTTTAACGGTAACTGAAGATGAACTTCTGCATCAAAACGTAACCACAAATGGAGGAAATAACGGTGCTATTTTTATAGATGTATCGGGGGGGAATGGCAATGTAGCTAACTATACTTTTGAATGGACAGGTGTTTTACTGAATGGTGGCGGACCTTATGCAAACAATACACAAGATATTCAAAATCTATTAGCCGGAAGTTATTCGGTGCTAGTTCGAGATGAAAAAAACTGTGAAAGAACGCTTGGGCCCATACTGATTATCGAACCAGGCCCCTTGTCAATTCAGTCCTTTACAAGAACCAATGTTTCCTGTAACGGTGAAAACGATGGAACGTTGACCGCCTTAGTTCAAGGCACCCTGCCAGTTACCTATACTTGGATTTTGGTAGATGGTAGCCCAAACGGAACAGTAGTTGACTCTGAAACCAACAGTCTTAATACAGCTACACTGATCGGAGTTGCCCCAGGTGAATATCGTTTGTCTGTTCAAGATGCAGATATAGGGCCGCTTCTAAGTCCCAATACGGTAATCATAGAAGAACCTGCTGCAATTTCTGCCATGATAGACCTAACACCAAGTTGTTTCAATGGCGATACAGGCACAATCACAATATCTAATGTTGCTGGAGGAACCTTAAATCCAAACCCTACTTACAGTTATAGTGTTGATGATGAAAATAATTTTGAGTTTTCAGGTACCTTTACTGGTATTTCGGAAGGAGACCACATCGTCAGAATTCGAGAAAATGGAGGATGTATTCTTACGCAAACCGTGAACATTGCAGCTACTCCAGCTATCACATGGAATGAAGCTGCTAGTATAGTGACGAACGTATCTGCAGAAGGCTTAATGGATGGTGCAATTACGCCTGTTTTTGAAGGTGGCTTTGATGATGGTATTGCTCCAAGATTCCGGTATTTATGGTCAGGCCCTAATGTAGGCGGCATAATAGATCCAAGCGTTTCTGGTTTGGGTCCAGGAACCTATAGTGTTATAGTAACTGATGATGCCGGTTGTACTTTTCCTCAAGATTTCATGATAAGTGAGCCCGGCGCCTTATCTATAAATATAGCAGCTCAGCAAAACCCATGTTTCGGAGAAACCAATGGTAGCATAACCGCTTCAATCGCAGGTACGGGACCATACACGCTTCAGTGGTCAGAGGCCATTTTGGGTGATTTGCCTGGTGAAACAGGACTTACCCTAAATAACGTAGGCGAAGGCACATATACCTTGAATGTAATAGACCTAGGTTCAACTCCAAATGCTGTTGGTAATAGTGCAGCGGTTGTTCTTGTGGAACCACAAGCCATTACCGCCGATATTGTCACAACAGCAAGTTGTGCCGCCAATGATACAGGCACAATCGTAATTTCAAACGTTCAAGGCGGTGAACCCGGAAACCCTCAAGACTATACTTATAGTATTGATGGAATAGACTTTCAAGATCCACCACTTTTTGAAAATCTAGCTGCGGCCACCTATTCCGTTTGGATAAGGGACGGCAACGGTTGTGACCTAATTACTTCGGGAGTTACCATAGACCCATCACCACCAATTGTCTGGGATGAACCCAACATCATAGTAACAAACGCAACTGCACAAAATGCAAGTGATGGAAGTATAACATTGGCATTCACTAGTGATGCCACAAATTATACCTATCAATGGAATGGCCCAGGAACAGTTAACGAAGCCACTCAGAACCTGATTGGGAAAGCTGCTGGAGTATATACGGTCATTGTTACAAATGAAAATGGCTGTACCCTAGAAAGAATTTTTACAATTGCCGAGCCTGGTATCCTCACCATAACCGTCAGTTCTACAAAAAATCCATGCTTTGGGGAAAACAATGGTAATATTCAAACCACGGTCGTAGGAACTGGCAACCTTAGCTATCAATGGTCAGAAGCTGTTTTAGGTGATTTGATTGGTGAAACCGGTCCGAACCTGAACAATGTTCCTCAAGGAACGTATACGCTTACGGTTACCGATGATGCCGTCAACCCCCCTAACGTGGTAAGCAGCAACCCAGTTACACTTAGTGACCCTGCTGCCATTTTAGATGCGCAAGTAGTTTCTACTAATGCGCAATGTGCTGGTGAAGCAAATGGCTCCGTGACGATTACTGTAAGTGGCGGTATTCCGCCCTATGAATACTCTATTGATGCTGGTGTAAATTACCAAGCTCAAGCCTCATTTAATGCTTTAGGTTTAGGAACCTATAGTATAAGAGTAAGAGATAGCAATGACTGTATTGCTGATGCCGCATTCACTATCAATGAACCACCAGCAATTACTTTAAGTACAGTAGCAACCCCCCTTAGTGCAGCAGGTTTCGCAGATGGTGCCATTGATATTGCAGCTAGTGGGGGTACTGGTGATTTGAATTTTAGTTGGGTTGGCCCACCTGGTTTTATACCAACAACCGACGAAGATATTTCAGGTTTGATTGCCGGCGAGTATGTGGTAACGGTTCAAGACGAAAATGGTTGTTCGTTTACTTCAGATTCTATTACAATTGATGAACCAGGAGCCATTATAATCATGCTTACTATAAACGAGGAAATTCTTTGTAACGGAGATGAATTTGGTGAAATAATCGCAGACGTTCAAGGAGGGGTGCCTGATTATACCTATCAATGGTTTCAGGAAGGAAATAATACTGCTCTAAGCGAAACCACAAACCTGATTAGTAACCTTGCTGCCGGCAACTATTTTTTAAGAGTTACCGACGCAAATGGAATAAGTCGAAATTCAAACGTACTTCCTCTTACTGAACCAAATGCCTTACAAGTGACGCTTCAAAACAAAGTTGATATTGTTTGTAGCGGTGATGACAGTGGTAGCATAAATATTAATGTTCAAGGAGGAACTCTTCCCTATACATTTCAATGGAGTAATGGTGCAACGTCTCAAAATTTAGCGAATATTGAAGCTGGTGATTATTTTGTCGAGGTGTTTGATGCTAATGGCTGTTCTGATTTATTAGAGATAACCATAAATCCTGCGCCTGATGCGCTTCAATTAGAAGCAACCGTAACAAACGTCTCAGAATATTTAGCAAATAACGGGAGCATCGCCCTTATTATTACTGGTGGATCAAACCCTTACACCATAAACTGGACCAAAGATTCAGACAATACTCCTGCAGGAAATAGCCGAACACTTACAGCTCTTGCTGCTGATAATTATACGGTTGTCGTGTCTGATGCCAATGGTTGTAATACTACCGAAACCTATGAGGTAACGCAACCTGATATCGTTGAAGATACTATTGTACAACCAAGCTGTCAAGGCGATACCAATGGAAGTATTTCAGTTCTCGTTAATCAAGGAAATGGTTCTTTTACCTATCTCTGGAGTACTGGGGAAATTACAAATACCATTTCGAATTTAGGTGCGGGTAATTACTCTGTTACCATTACAGGTTTTGGTGACGGACCTTTGACACGTAACTATACCCTTGAAGACCCATTAGCTCTAGAAGTTGACTTAGGCCCAAATCGGGTGCTTTGTGTCGACCAGGTACTAGAGCTCGATGCAACTGTTGAAAATGAAACAGCGACTTACACATGGACATCGGATAATGGATTCTCAAGTTCTGAACCTAATGTCACACTAACCACCACAGGAAACTATACCGTTACCGTACAAACCGCTTCTGGTTGTACTGCCATAGGAACCCTATTTTTAGAGGTGAGCACTAATGAAATTGATGCAGAATTCGCCGTGTCTAGTCAAGTGTTTACTGGCGAAGTTTTAGTGGCTGTAGATATTAGTTTCCCACTTCCTGAAGTTGTTGAATGGCAGGTGCCGGAAGGAGTCACTGTGGTAAAACAAGATTCCGATGAGGTCGAATTAATCTTTGACCAAGCAGGCGAATACGAAATCACCCTAGTTACGCAACGCGGTGATTGCATTGCACAAAAAACTAAAAAAGTATTAGTTATTGCAAAAGATGGTAGCGTTAACGAAGATGATGATTCTAGAAAACTAGTAGAAGATTTTATTATTTATCCTAATCCAACAACGGGAAGATTTACTGCTGACGTTTCCCTTTCTGAACGAGGCAACATCAGTATTAAGATTTTCAATTTTGCTAATAACGCCATGATGGCCTCTGAAAGAGGAACGGGAGATACGTCGTATAGTATTCCTTTTGATCTTTCGGGCATGCCTTCAGGGGTTTATGCCGTGCTTTTGGAAACACCCTACGGTAGTTCACTTCGAAAGATAATTGTGCGATAAACTTAATGTGTTTCATCTTTTGGGTGTTCCTTTGGCAAAAAGTGCCAAAGTCGGGCTTTCGGCTTTATCTTCATATGCATTAATGGTTCATATGAAGTATCCCTCCTCTATCCTTAACAAAAAAACCGGCAATGGTGTTTTGAAAATACAAATGGAAGAATTGGTATCTTAGTTGACAAACTATTTCTACTATGAAGTCATTCTTTTTATTTCTTTTTTTTAATATTTCCCTAGTCGGTTTTTCTCAAACCAATACCTATGAAATCTCTTTTGAGAACGCGGTTCATCATGAGGCAAAAGTAAAAGCAACCTTTCCTGAAATTGACACCAATGTACTTAGGGTTCGTATGAGTAGGACATCTCCTGGACGATATGCACTCCATGAGTTTGCCAAGAATGTATATCAGGTAAAGGCTACAGATGGTAAAGGAAAAAGATTGAAGATTACGCGTCCTAGCCCGTATGAGTGGAATATTACAGGTCATGATGGCACAGTTCATTTAAGCTACACCCTATTTGCCAATCGTGGTGGTGGTACCTATGCACAGATTGACGAAACCCATGCGCACTTGAATATTCCTGCTACATTTATGTATGCACCTAGTTTAAGTGAGCGCAAGGCTCAGGTTGATTTTAAGCTGAGAGAAGACCTTAATTGGAAAGTTGCCACGCAATTACCCTTAGTCACAGGTACAACCTATAGCGCTCCCAACCTATCCTATTTCATGGATTCTCCCACAGAGCTGAGCAACTATCAATTACGTGAATTTCAAGTTGGTCCAAAAGATAAAACCCAGACTATTCAACTAGCATTGCATCACAACGGTTCAGAACAGGAAACGGATGAATACTTTGAGAAAGTCAAAAAAGTAGTCTTAACCGAAAGGGAAGTTTATGGAGAACTTCCCGTTTTCGATTATGGAAAATATACGTTTCTCGCCTGTTACATTCCGAATGCCTCCGGAGACGGAATGGAGCATCGCAACTCTACCATTTTAACAAGCACCAGAAGCTTAGCTGATGGGGGAATGGAAAGAAATATTGGCACCGTATCTCATGAATTTTTTCATGCATGGAATGTAGAACGCATCCGTCCAAAATCATTAAAACCTTTTGATTTTGAGGAAGCCAATATGAGCGGTGAACTTTGGTTTGCTGAAGGATTTACCAGTTACTATACCAATCTCATTCTATGCAGAGCAGGGATTATTTCTCCAGAAAAATATGTAGAAGGATTAACGGGAACATTTAATTATGTTTGGAATTCTCCTGCGAGACAGTTCTTTAATCCTATCGAAATGAGTTTTCAAGCACCTTTCGTTGACGCGGCAACTTCGGTTGACCCTGTGAATCGTGAAAACACTTTTATATCCTATTACTCCTACGGGAGTGTTTTAGGCTTGGCGCTTGATTTATCCCTTAGAGAAAAAGGGCTTAACCTCGATGATTATATGAAACTAGTATGGAAAACCTATGGTAAAAATGAAGTCCCGTATACTGTAGATGGACTTCATAAGACGCTCAGTGAATTCGCTGGTAAATCCTTCGGAGACAACTTTTTCAATAATTATATCTATAAAAGTGGAATGCCCAATTATAAAGATTTGCTCACTTCGGTCGGGGTTGTTTTGCAACAAAACCTTGACACTCCTTATTTCGGAGTAAGCGTTAAAGTCAAAGATTCCGTAGGAAGAATACAACGAAATGTGAAAATTGGGAGTCCAGCTTATAAAGCAGGACTGGATAAGGGAGATGAGATTGTTTCTGTTAAAAATCAATCTTTATCCAAAGAAGAAAAATTTGAAAACCTTATCAAAAAATTTAAGGTGGGAGATAGTTTACAAATTCGTTTTAAGAGGTTTGGTGTTGAAAAAACTACAATGGTAATTCTAGAACCTGATCCGTATTACAAAATATTCCTTTCAGAAAAAGAGGGCGTTACTCCTTCCAAAATGGAGTTAGCAAGAAGAAGAAATTGGCTCAAAACAGAGTAAATGGAGATTACCTATAAAAGAGCATCCACTGAAGATGAATTAATCCAAATCTTAGAGCTTCAGAAAAAAAATGCCGTAGATGCCATATCGGCAACTGAAAAAAATAATGAAGGCTTTGTTACCGTTGTGCATAGTTATGAGATTCTGAAACAAATGAATGACGCTTGCCAGCACATCATTGCCAAAGATGATGATTTAGTTGTTGGTTATGCACTAGTGATGCTAACGGAGTTTAGAGATGAGATATCCATTCTCTCCGCCATGTTTGAAACAGCGGCCGAATTGCTTGGTGACAAAAACTATTTGGCCATGGGGCAAATATGCATTGCAAAGGAATATCGTAAACAAGGTATTTTTCGAGGGATATATAATTTCTATAAAAAAGAATTACAAAACGAGTTTGACTGCTTGTTAACCGAGGTCGCAACGGACAATGTGCGATCTTTAAATGCACATTTAAATGTTGGCTTTAAAGTTTTAAAAACTCAGGTTTCTAATGGTATTTCTTGGGAGTTGATTAGTTGGGATTGGGAATAGTATTCTAGTGATGGATAATAAATAAAAAGAGCCATACAAGTTTGTATGGCTCTTTTTATTTATTATGTTGCTGACCTTTTAATCTGCCAACACAATCACTTTATTATCTTTCATTTCAATTGTACCACTTGAAATTGGCAATATCGTCTTTCCGTTGGCATCGGTCGAAAACTTACTCTCATAAGCTTCTTCAATTGAAACATTCCCGTCAATCTGAACATTTCCTTCTTGAAGTAATGAAACGATTGGTGCGTGATCAGTCAACATTTGAAACTCTCCATTGATTCCTGGAACAGTAACTGAAGTTACTTCTCCCGCAAATAATGTAGCTTCTGGTGATACGATTTCTAAATACATGGTTAAACTTGTTTAACTACCCTGAACTCGTTTCAGGGTCATACACTATACTAATAATATAAAAAAGTGCTGAAAAAAGTTCAGCATTGGCTTCGGCTAGGCCTCAGCAAGCATCTTCTCTCCAGCTTCGATAGCTTCTTCAATGGTTCCTTTCAAGTTAAAGGCAGATTCTGGAAGGTTATCTAACTCTCCATCCATAATCATATTGAAACCTTTGATAGTTTCCTTGATATCTACCAAAACTCCAGGGATGCCTGTAAACTGCTCCGCCACATGGAAAGGTTGTGATAAGAAACGTTGTACACGTCTTGCTCTACCTACTGCTAATTTATCTTCTTCAGATAATTCCTCCATACCTAAAATGGCGATAATATCCTGAAGCTCCTTATAACGTTGCAATAACTCTTTTACACGTTGCGCACAGTCATAATGCTCTTTTCCTAAGATATCTGCTGTCAAAATACGAGATGTAGAATCCAACGGATCCACTGCAGGATAAATACCAAGCTCAGCAATCTTACGAGACAATACCGTTGTTGCATCTAAGTGAGCAAATGTTGTCGCTGGTGCTGGATCCGTTAAATCATCCGCTGGTACATAAACCGCTTGCACAGAGGTAATCGAACCTCTTTTCGTTGAAGTAATACGTTCTTGCATCGCACCCATCTCTGTTGCCAAAGTCGGTTGATACCCTACCGCAGATGGCATACGACCTAAAAGTGCCGATACCTCTGAACCTGCTTGTGTAAAACGGAATATATTATCTACGAAGAAAAGTACATCTTTACCTTGACCTTCTCCTGCTCCATCACGGAAGTACTCTGCTATTGTCAATCCTGAAAGTGCAACACGTGCACGTGCTCCAGGAGGTTCGTTCATTTGTCCGAAAACGAAAGTCGCTTTCGAGTCTTTCATTGCCTTCTTATCAACTTTGGATAAATCCCATCCGCCATCTTCCATAGAGTGCAAGAAATCATCTCCGTATTTGATAATACCAGATTCTAGCATCTCACGAAGTAAATCGTTTCCTTCACGGGTTCTTTCCCCTACCCCTGCGAATACTGAAAGTCCACCGTGACCTTTAGCAATATTGTTAATCAACTCTTGAATCAAAACGGTTTTACCAACACCGGCACCACCGAATAAACCAATCTTACCACCTTTTGCATATGGCTCGATTAAGTCAATTACCTTGATACCTGTGAACAATACTTCAGTGGTAGTTGTAAGGTCTTCGAATCTTGGTGCATCCCTGTGAATTGGAAGTCCGTCTTTACCAGCTTTCGGCAAATCTCCTAATCCATCAATAGCATCTCCAATTACGTTAAACAGACGTCCGTAAACATCATCACCAATGGGCATTTGTATTGCAGCTCCTGTAGAAACTACATCAGTTCCTCTGCTAAGACCATCTGTAGAATCCATAGAAATAGTTCTAACGGTATTCTCACCAACGTGCGATTGCACTTCTAAAACCAGTTTTGAACCATCTTCTTTGTCAATTTCCAATGAATCATAGATTTTTGGAAGCTCATCACCTGATTGAAATTCAACATCAACAACCGGCCCGATAATCTGAGAAACTTTACCTGTAACTTTTGACATTACTATCGTATTTATGTATTAGGATTACTTTTTAGAGAAAAACGCCTGAAACAAGGCTGATTTTCAGGCTGCAAAGATATGGTATTACTCTTAAATTGAAAACTACTTTTCGTTCTTTTTTGGCATAAAAAAAGGCGCCTTACACAGGCGCCTTTAAATTTATTTGAATCTTTGTTTCTTATGGATTTATCGTCCAAGATAAATAGTACATCGAACCGATGAGACCAGTACCAACAGCAGTGAAATACTCTTCCCCTAAAAGGTTAGATCCGCCTAATTTGAATACTGACTTAATACTATCACATGTATAATTAATTTGAGCATCTAAAACACTAAAAGAAGGTACAGGACCATCAGCAAAAGTATTTTGCCATTCGTATTCATCACTCCATCTATAGTTAATATTAAAGCCAACGTTTTTAAACAGATCTGTATTTCCAAAGGAGGCTTTCACTTTGTGCTTTGGTGTGTTGAACTGAGTTCTAAAATCTGGATAGGCTTCTTGATTAAATTCAAAATCAGCATATGTATAACTTGCCCCAATATCAAAGTCCCCAAAAATCTTTGCGTCAACACCTAAAATAACTCCATAAGACTCAATATCAGCTTCTGAATTAGTATACGTTTGA
Source organism: uncultured Flavobacteriaceae bacterium (assembly GCA_947500435.1). Taxonomy (GTDB): domain Bacteria; phylum Bacteroidota; class Bacteroidia; order Flavobacteriales; family Flavobacteriaceae; genus Maribacter_C. The sequence goes on along the minus strand of CANMRV010000003.1, from coordinate 286,881 downwards.
TACGCCTTGAAATCATCATTCTGTAATGCAAGTAGGGACAATCCACCATCTCCAGCTTGACCATACAAAGGAACTAAGGTTGTAACATTTGCTATGAAGTTCGTGTATTGATTATAGTAAGCACTCAAATCAATAGCCATCTTACCGAACTGTGCGCGATATCCCACTTCGAAAGCTGTAATTTCTTCAGGCTTTACAAGACCTGTATTCGCCGCGGTAGGTGCTCCTGCCGATACTGAACTTAGTGAATATGCATTCTCATAAGCAGCTCTACCAACTACCGTAGCGGTCGTTTGACCTGTTATTGCAGCTCCGTTCGCGCTTAAATCGAATGTTCGTACATCTCTATCTAAGTTTTGAGGTGCAGAACCTACTAGTATTGCTCGACCGGCATTTAGACCTATAAATAAATCTTGAGTGGTAGGGTTTCTAAATCCTTGCTGTACCGATGCCCTGAAATTTTGATTTCTGTTTTCACCTGCAGTATAAACAGCAGAAACCCTTGGAGAAAAGAAACCATCAAAGAATTCATTCTTATCATAGCGAATAGAGCCTGTTAACTTCAACCGCTCATCCATAATTTTCTTTTGTAATTGAAGATATGCACCAAACTCTCCGTATGTGATGGGACCTTCTATATCAGTAAAAATAGTGCCGTCAGAATTAAGCACATACTCTCTAAAAGAACCCCCAATTTGAATATCAGCAAAATCTGAAGTAATATGACTAAAGTTGTAGTTAGCATCAACATGTCTTAGACTTGTTTGGTCAATGAACTTAGCTCCGGTGTTTAAATCGCCATCTGAAGTAACTTGATTGAATGCAGACTGAAACCCTGGTGTTCCTGGCACCAATCTTCCAGTATCAGCCGCCTGACGGGCGTATGCATGGGCTCCGGTATCATCTAACTGGGTTGTAATACCTGGTAAAGCAGTATTACCTAGACGGGCTCCAATATATGCCCCTGTATATTCTGTAAACCATTGTAAGTCAGATTTCCAAGATCTATTAATATTAATAGCTGCAAACCTTGTATCATATGAATCTCCAGACTTTTCCTTGGTTATATATCCTCTTAAGAAGAAGTTATTATTTCTTAACTCCAATTTATGTTGCTGCATTAGAAAGTTCTGCAATGAGTAACGATTTGCGCCTTGATAGAGTGTACCACCGCGACCGACACGGGCGTTATAAATAACTTCAAAGTCATTGGCAAATGGTTTATAATGAATAGACCCATCAAATTTCACACTTTCAGCGTTGTAATTGGCCAAATCAACCTCATCATAACCTGTTCTTGTCACAAACGCGGAACCGAGAGTTCCCGGCGCCAGATTAAGAGGTGTGTCGAAATTAAGACCAATACCGACCTCATCACCATAAACGTTTAGTCCGTCATAAGCTGGGTCTTGCCTAGTTCTAGAAGGATCGACTAAATCAGTTCTGTTTACCGCGTGCCAATCTTCACCTTTTAACATTGATAAGTTAGCCTTAACCGCTAACTTGTCGCTAAAGGCATGGGCCGCTCTGACGCCAACATCGTAATAATTGTTGGTGCCTGCCGCTTCTTGTGACGTTACACCTCCCTTGACATATGCACTGATACCTTGATAGTCGAAAGGGTTCTTGCTTCTCATAAAAAGAATACCATTGAAGGCACCAGCTCCATAAAGTGCAGAAGAAGCACCTGGCAGTATCTCAACACTCTGAACTTCTAATTCAGACATACCCACCAAGTTTCCAACAACAAAGTTCAAACCTGGAGCGGAGTTATCCATACCATCAACCAACTGCAAAAATCTTGTATTCGCAAAAGTTGCAAAACCTCTGGTGTTGATAGATTGGAACGTCAAACTGTTCGTATTGACATCAACTCCTTTTAAATTCTCCAAACCTCCATAAAATGATGCCGCAGTCGTGTTTTTGATTTCCTTTAATCCAAAGCGCTCCACAGAAACCGGGGACTCAAAAATTCGCTCTGGAGTTCTAGAGGCAGAAATAACAACCTCATCTAAAAAAGTCTGTGCCTCATTCAGCACAATAGTAAAGGTTTGATTGTTTTCTGTTACATTTTCAGTAGCGTCTGAATAGCCAACGCTTGTTATTTTTAACTGAAAGGGGGGCACTTCAGAAGTTTCCAAGTTAAACAAACCATCAAAATCAGCGGTTGTACCGATTGCTTTTCCTACAATCACGACATTCGCTCCGGGGATAGGTTCATTGTTCTGGTCAACAACTTTTCCGTTTACTGTGGTTTGCGAAATCCCAATAAATCCGCTTAACAGCAACGCTAAAAACAGTATTTTTTTCATTCTGTGTTTATTAAGTTAAGTTAGTTACTTAGTCACCGGCAAGATACCGATTTTTTTAAATCGATAATCATAAAATGAAAAAAATTATGCATGCATAGTACTTTTTTAGTAAAATGCCCCTGCCAATTTTAGCAATTCACTAAATATCACCAAAAAACAAGGCCTTGGAGAGTTTCCAAGGCCTTAAAATTAATTTGAAGAAGTCGTTGCTATTCTACAGTAACCGATTTCGCCAAGTTTCTTGGTTGATCTACATTACAACCTCGCATTACTGCTATATGATAAGAAAGCAACTGCAAAGGTATCGTAGTTAATAATGGCGTAAGACTTTCCAAAGTTTCAGGAACTTCAATCACATGATCCGCTAATTCAGTAACCTGTTCATCACCTTCGGTAACAATTGCAATAATTTTTCCTTTACGGGATTTTATTTCTTGAATGTTGCTAACCACCTTTTCATAATGTCCTTTTTTAGTGGCAATTACGAAAACGGGCATTTGCTCATCAATAAGTGCAATAGGTCCGTGCTTCATTTCGGCAGCAGGATAGCCTTCTGCATGAATATAACTTATTTCTTTCAATTTCAAAGCACCTTCTAATGCAACCGGAAAGTTATACCCTCTACCTAAATACAAACAATTTGTAGAGTCCTTATATACTTCCGAGATAATCTCAATCAGTGGGTTCGACTCAAGCGCCTTCTCCACTTTACCAGGAATTGTTTCCAACTCGGTTAAATATTCATGAAATCTCGATTCCGAAAATTTACCCTTCTCTTTTGCAAGTTTTAGGGCAATCAATGTCAATACGGTTATCTGTGTAGTAAATGCTTTTGTAGAAGCTACTCCGATTTCCGGTCCTGCGTGAGTATAGGCCCCTGCATGTGTTTCACGTGCAATAGAAGAACCAACCACATTACAAACTCCGAAAACAAATGCTCCGTTTTCTTTAGCTAATTTTATTGCAGCTAAGGTATCAGCAGTTTCACCAGATTGCGAAATAGCAATTAGAACATCTTTGTTCGTAATTACCGGATTTCGATATCTAAACTCCGATGCATATTCCACTTCAACAGGTATTCGCGCTAAATCTTCAAAAATATACTCAGCCACCAAACCAGCATGCCAAGAAGTACCACAGGCTACAATAATTATGCGGTCCGCATTTACGAACTTTTCAAGGTGTTGGTCAATACCATCCATTTTGATTATTCCTTGATCGACTCGTAACCTTCCCCTATAAGTATCCAGTATTGCTCTTGGTTGCTCATAGATTTCTTTAAGCATAAAGTGATCATAACCTCCTTTTTCTATTTCTTCCAAATTCATTTGAAGCTCTAGGATATTTGGATAAGCTATAGCATCATCTTTTATCTTACGAAGCTTGATTTCTTTTCCTAGACGGATGATTGCCATTTCTTCATCTTCCAAGTAAACAGCATTATTCGTGAATTCTATAAATGGTGAAGCATCGGAAGCAATGAAAAACTCATTTTCCCCAACACCTATTGCTAAAGGACTACCTAATTTGGCAACAACAATTTCATCAGGTTTTCTTTTGTCAAAAACGGCTATTGCATATGCCCCCACAACTTGATTGAGAGCAATTTGCACAGCTTTCCCTAGTTTTACATCTTCCGTTTTTTGAACCTCCTCTATGAGGTTAACTAGAACTTCTGTATCGGTGTCAGAATGAAATGCATACCCCCTTTTGGTCAATTCCTTTTTTACCGATTCATAATTTTCAATAATTCCATTATGAATGATAACCAGATTTCCAGAATTGGAGTAATGCGGGTGCGAATTTACATCATTAGGAACACCATGAGTTGCCCATCTTGTATGACCTATTCCAAGGTTTCCTTTAGTAGAAATAGAACTTTCTGCTTTCTTCTTTAGGTCTTCTACTTTACCCTTGGTTTTCGCAAGATTTATTTCGTTGCCATCAAAAATTGCAACGCCGGCACTATCATAACCTCTGTATTCAAGTCGTTGAAGTCCCTTAACGATTATCGGATAGGCATCTCTATGGCCAATATATCCTACAATTCCGCACATAAGTTTTAAATTTTAATTGGGGTATATTCGTAATTATAGTGCAAATTTAGTTACACTTCTAATAGCATTCTACTAGTATAGGTGTAGAACGTAAAATATCTATAAGTGGTATAATTCGCAACCGAATTTTCACGGGTTCAGATTGGCATCTTAGATTAACAGTTTCAAAATGTCGTCTAAAGCTAAGAATCAGTTCGTCTCTGTGTAGGATATTTCAAGTTTCAACTTGTTAGCATCTCCTTCGGGCAAATCGCTTCCAAAGAGAACTGTACCTAATGGACTCAATATTGAAGCCGCTGGAAGGTCTTTTTCAGTATTTTCAGAAAGCATAACGTTGTTTGCTCCTACTAATCTTATATCAGCCGTAACCGCCAAACCAAGAGTTGCGTTCGTAGAATCTCGTACAATAATATCATTCAGATATTCTGTAATTTTCACAGTATACCTAACTCCGCGATTACCATCTTCCTCTAAGAGACCATCGTAATTAAGATAAACCCCCAACGGAGTGTTTGCAGCATTATCTTCAGTTAAGGCATTGTATAACGGTGCATTCGTCTCAGCATTATAAAGATATAATCTAGGAGGCTCAATAGCAGAAGGTGTCAGAGCGTCAGCGTCAATATTAAATACTAAATTCGCCTCATTGATTATCCAATTATTGGCTTTAATCTCATTAATCAATATTTCCGCCTCACTATCAATTTCATCAAAAAGCTTTATTTCGGCGTAAGAACCTGCACCCCCTTTAAGATAAATTCTATCCGCGTCTTCTCCTGAATCCAAAGTACTTGCAATATCTACAGGGTAGTCCTCATTAATAAAAGTATTCACTGCATTTCCAACAATAGGATTGTTGCCGGCTTGAGTGAGTAATCTCATCTCAAGTGTCTTTTGGACTACCTCAGTAACACCATCATTATCTTTATCATGTGAATAATACATAATGATTTTGGCATCTGTAATATCTAACAGAAACATCAACTCTTGGTTAACTTCTGGTAATACAGAGATGTGTATTCCCCTTAAAAATTCTTTAAAATTTGAGGCACTCAATAACTCAGTACTTCCCTCTTTATCTAGGATGCTCTGTTGAAAAAACTCCTTTCCATCTCTGTTCAACCTAACATAAATACCTGGGTCTTCTTTACTGGTAACGGTTCCTTTTTCATCAACATCTTCTGTATCAGGGTCGTCTTGTTCTACAATATTCAAAATCTCCTGGTCATTAATGGTTATAACCGTATCAATGAGTACTTCTTGCGTAAAGGCAGGCGAAAATTCCTGTGAAGAAAAATATTCTTGTGATTCTTGAAAATTTGTGTTTGGGTCTAAGTCTCTTAAGAAGAAAGTAGACCGCTCAACTTTAAAATTGAAAGGCCTTGTGCGGTCACCATAAATGCTATCCAACCTAAAACGCTTTGCAAAACGATCACCTAAGGTCGAATCATCAACATCATCATTTATACCATCTCCATCTGTATCAGGGTTTAATGGGTCTGTATTGTTAGCTGCTTCTTCGTTATTGGGCACATTGTCTCCATCATTGTCATTTGTAGCATCATCAGGATCTGAGTCTAATGCATCGACAACACCATCATTATCGGTATCCGTCTGATTGTTTTGATACGGTATATAGATAAAGATACTGTCAATTCTTTCTTTTTCGTCAAAGGCATTACTAAGCTCATTTGAGGCCGAAAAGTCACCAAAAGTCGGATTATAGGTACTCAACTGAATTTGGGAAGTAATACTGGCTTCCGTTTTACCATAAAGAGGATCATTGAATACTCCAAGTTGATAAATTGGAAGTTGATTCGTTTGAACGGCCTCTATTTTCTTATTGAATGCAAAGACATTATATACCCGTTTGTTTGTGGTAAAAGGTTCTCCTCCTATGACTCCCTCTCCAATAGAAGTTAATTCCTGTTCACAAGATGACATAAAGCCCACAACAAGTAAAATTCCCGCTATAGCAGGAAGTTTAAATCGATTCAATAAGTTCATTTAGATTATTTTAAAACTTCGGTGTCATAAAAATTAGAATAGGCTTCTTCAAATTCTTGTAAAGAAACATAAGGTAACACTGGTTTTTCAAGGCTGGAAATATGGTCTTTTAAATCTTCAGGAATTTCTTCCGAGGCTAAAATAATAGCATCTGAAAAATCTACCGCTACTTTTAACAAATTATTATAGTTGGGTGTAGTTAGAGGAGCTATACTCTCCTCTTCAACGCCGTCAAAAGCTATTTTTTTGACCATATCTTTATCAAGTTCACCATCAAAGGCTTTCCCGTATACCGATGTAACAATCTTGCTGTCACCAAATAGTGGTTCATCAGCATAGAATTTTTTAAGATACAAAGGAAGTAGTGAGGCTAACCATCCATGAACATGAATGATATCAGGTGACCAATTCAACTTTTTTACCGTTTCGACAACACCTTTCGCAAAGAAAATGGCACGCTGATCATTATCTGCATACAAGTTTCCGTTTTCATCTGTGAAAGTTGACTTTCTTTTGAAATATTCGTCATTGTCTATAAAATAGACTTGAATACGCTCACGTGGAATGGAAGCTACTTTGATAATCAAAGGCATATCCATGTCATTGATAACCAAGTTCATTCCTGATAAGCGAATTACTTCATGAAGTTGGTGTCTACGCTCGTTGATATTGCCGTAGCGAGGCATAAATATTCGTATTTGACCTCCCTTACTGTTAACCATACGAGGGGTCTCATACGACATTAGGGAAACTTCATTCTCTGGCAAATAAGGGACTAATTCTGAAGATACAAATAATATCTTTTTACCGTTCATAAAAGCTGTGTTTGATTTAGTGTCCTCTCAAAATATGAGCGCAGCTGCAAAATTACAAAAATTATGTAGATTAGCCGTAATTATAGTAAGTTTGCTCGCTTTTAAATTATTTACATGGTACTGGTACGAACCAAAAAAGAGCTCGCTTCTCATCTTTCTTCATTAGATAAAACCAAAGGATTAGGTTTGGTGCCGACCATGGGAGCCCTGCACAAAGGGCATCTGGCATTAGTTAAAAAAGCTATTTCCGAAAATGAAAACATAATTGTCAGCATTTTCGTCAACCCTACTCAGTTTAACAATAAAGAAGATTTAGAAAAATATCCACAAACTCTTGAAGCCGATACGGCTCTTTTAAAGGGAGTATCTGACGCCATTTGCGTTTTTACCCCTACCGTCGAAGAAATCTATGCCGATAAAGTAAAAACCAAATTGTATGATTTTGAAGGATTGGACAAGGTTATGGAAGGTGAGTTTAGAGATGACCATTTCAACGGAGTTGGAACAATAGTAGAGACATTACTTGATTTAGTAAATCCAGATAATGCCTATTTCGGGGAAAAGGATTTTCAACAACTGCAAATCATTAAAAAGTTGGTGGCAATAGAGAACATTCCTGTTAAAATTATTGGCTGTCCAATTGTCAGAGAAGCTAGCGGACTAGCCATGAGTTCACGTAACGAAAGACTCTCTGAAAACATGCGTAAAGAGGCAGCTTTTATTTATAAAACCTTAAAGACTGCCAAAAAGAAATTTGGCACGGAAAGTGCTAAAAAAGTGATGGATTGGGTTGAAAGTCAATTTCACAAACATCATGATTTAGATTTAGAGTATATATCAATTACTGATGTTGACACGCTTACACCCATCCAAAAAAAACAAAAAAATATAAAATACAGGGCTTTTGTTGCTGCGTATGCGGAAAACATCAGACTAATTGACAACATAGCACTTAACTAAGCACAATTAATTAACTTTGCCCTATGCAAATTGAAGTTGTAAAATCTAAAATACACCGTGTAAAAGTTACCGGGGCTGACCTTAATTACATAGGCAGTATCACTATAGATGAAGATTTGATGGATGCCGCTAACATCATACAAGGTGAAAAGGTACAGATTGTAAATAATAATAACGGTGAGCGGCTAGAAACTTATGCCATTCCAGGCCCTCGCGGCAGTGGTGAAATCACATTAAATGGCGCTGCATCTCGAAGAGTTGCTGTGGGTGATATTTTGATATTGATTACCTATGCTCGCATGGATATCGAAAAAGCCAAAACATTCAACCCCTCATTGGTTTTTCCAAACGAGGAGAATAATCTGCTTAACTAGAATGGGCGAGTCAGCCAAAAAAACATTGAAAATTTTACTCCCAATTCTATTGGGAGTTTTTTTGCTTTGGTATCTCTACTATTCTACGACCACCCAACAACGTGGTATGATATGGAATTATATTAGGGATGCAAATCCTTATTGGGTGGGACTATCTGTTTTGATTGGAGTTTCAAGCCATGTTTCAAGGGCCATTAGATGGAATTATCTATTAGAACCATTAGGTTATAAGCCATCTGTATTCAATAACACCATGATGATTTTCACTACCTATTTGTCGAATTTAGGTATTCCACGTTCTGGTGAATTCCTGCGTCCAACTGAGCTAGCTACATATGAAGATGTTCCTTTTGAAAAAGGTTTTGGCACTATAGTTACTGAACGAATTGTAGATGTAATCATGCTGTTATTGATAATTTTCATTTCAGTACTTTTTCAGGCCGACTTAATTCTCGGTTTTTTAAATGAAGCTGGTTTTGGAATATATGCGGGTCTTGGTATTTTGATTGCAGGAGTTGTAGGGTTGGTGATTTCAATTCAGGTAATAAAAAAGTCAAACTCTCCATTAGCAGAAAAAATAAAGACGTTCTTAAACAACATGCTCGCTGGTATTACCAGTATTTTTAGAATGAAGAGAAAATGGGCATTTTTGTTCCATACATTCTATATCTGGTTCGCTTATATAGCCATGTTTTATGTTGTGAAATATACAGTGCCAGAAATGACTGAAGTAGGTTTGGGCCCTATGTTATTAGCCTTTGTAGGTGGAGCCATCGCCATGACAACAACCAACGGAGGATTTCTTGCTTACCCTATATTCGTTGGTACCGCCCTACAGTTCTTCGGAATTAACCTTGACGCGGCCCAAGGATTTGGTTGGATTATGTGGATAGCACAAACCCTTATGGTGGTGGTTTTTGGGGCAATATCTTTTCTCTTATTACCGTTATTGAATCGAAACCGGTAGCGACTGCTATCAAAGCCAATAATACCATGCGACATCTATTTATCATTTTTGCTCTTTTTTTGTGCATTACTTTGAATGCACAAGTAAGCCAAGAAATTTTCGAGTCTTTTAAACTTCAAGAACGTCGAGACGTACAGTATTATGTGCCAGAGGATTATGATGAAGAAAAAAAATACCCTTTGGTCATTGTACTTGATGGAGAATATTTATTTGATCAAGTCGTAGCAACTTCAAAGGTTTACAGTAGGTTTCATGGAATGCCGCAAATGATTGTTGTTGGTATAAACCAAAGTGAAAATAGTATTCGATTAGATGATTGTGCCTGGGATGAAGAAAACGGATTACCTGATGAAAAAGCAAAGAAATTTTTTGAATTTCTGGGAATGGAACTCATTCCATATTTAGACCTCAATTATAGTACGGCCCCTTTCAAAATGATTGTTGGGTATGATATAACTGCAAATTTTCAAAACTACTGGTTATTTAAAGAAAATTCACTATTCAATGCCTATGTGAATATCTCACCTACATTGGCCCCTGAAATGGAAATAAGGGTGCCATCGCGTTTAGGAGCTTTTAATAAACAAATATTCTATCAGCTAATTCTGGAAGGAGAAAAGAGTAGAGATACTCCTAGAATTTTGGAAATGGATAAGGCCATTAAAGCCATTGACAAAGAATCTTTGCACTACTTTTTTGATGAATACCCAAACGCAGATCATATTTCGGTTGCAACCTACGGAATAGGGAAAGCTTTTGACAATATTTTCGGAATGTTTAAGCCTATTAGCCCGAAGGAGTACAAAACACAAATATTGACTTCTGAAGAACCCGTAATGCAATACTTAATAAATAAGTACAAGGGTATTGAAGATCTATTCGGATTCACAAAAACAGTTAGCTTAAACGATGTAATGGCAATATATGCCGGAACTCGTAAAAAAGAAGATTTCGAATCTTTAAAACCACTTTCAGATTTATGTAAACGTGAATTCCCAGGTACCATGTTAGGTTTCTACTTTGAAGGCGAATACTACGAGCAATTAGGCGAACCTAAAAAAGCCCTTAAAACTTTTGAAAAAGCATTTGGTATGGATGAGATCGATTTCTTGACCAAAGAAATGGCTTTAGAAAAGATTGATGCCTTGAAAGCAGATTTTGGATTTTAGAAAATCCTACTTATGAAAAATAATTTCAAAATTTATCTATTCTCAGGGATTTTAATGACCTATTTTGGACTAAAAGGCGACTTTATTCTTATGTACAATGGTATAGCATTGCTCATGGCCGTACTGGCTTTTTATCAAGCTTTTATCGAGTATAGTAAGAAAAAGGAATCGTAAAAGTGTTTGCGCTACCTGCACTTATATTTCTTATTCTTATTGTCCTTTTCATTCTCGGGCAAGGATTCTTCTTGACTTGGTTATACCTAGACAAAAAGAATAAAAAAGAAGCAATTATTAAAACCACCAAAAAAGATTACCCTATAAGATTTTTAATTAGCCTCGGAGTGCCTACATTATTGCTACTCATATTAGGCTACTCTTTGTATATGATTTTTATTGAATAAAATTTCCGCTGCCGAACAAACCATAAAAACCAGTTCTTTTTCAAAGTTCTTATTACCTTTAGCGCCAACCTTCAAATGAAGCAATGGCGAAAACAAAAACAGCATTTTTCTGTCAAAACTGCGGCACCCAATATGCCAAATGGGTAGGCCAATGTTCGGCCTGTAAAGAATGGAATACTGTTGTAGAAGAGGTAGTTCAAAAAGAAGATAAAAAGAGTTGGAAGCCTGCCTCGAACAACAAACGAAAAGTTGCCAAACCCCTGCGCGTTAACGAAATCAGTACTGAAAAGGAACTTCGTCTAAACACTTTTGACCTTGAGTTCAACCGCGTTTTAGGAGGTGGATTAGTACCTGGCGCACTGGTTCTTTTAGGTGGTGAACCTGGTGTTGGCAAAAGTACTTTGCTTCTTCAAATAGCCTTAAAGCTTCCGTATAGAACGCTTTATGTTTCCGGGGAAGAAAGCCAGAAGCAAATCAAGATGCGGGCAGATCGCATTCATCCGAATAGTGAAAATTGCCTTATCCTAACAGAAACAAAAACTCAAAATATTTTTCAGCAGATAGAGGCTACTGAACCCGATATTGTAGTCATAGATTCCATCCAGACTTTACATTCTGATTATATTGAATCGGCTGCTGGAAGCATTTCACAAGTCCGCGAATGTACCGCAGAGCTTATCAAATTCGCCAAAGAAACCAATACTCCGGTAATTCTAATTGGTCATATTACTAAAGACGGTTCCATTGCAGGACCAAAGATTTTAGAACATATGGTGGATACGGTTTTGCAATTCGAAGGAGATCGCAATTATGTGTATCGAATTCTTCGGGCGTTGAAGAACCGCTTTGGGTCAACGGCAGAATTGGGTATCTATGAAATGCAAGGTGGTGGATTACGGCAAGTAAATAATCCGTCAGAAATACTAATCTCAAAAAGCGACGAAGGATTAAGCGGCACTGCAATCGCATCAACGGTTGAAGGAATGCGACCTTTAATGATTGAAATTCAAGCTTTAGTCAGCACGGCAGTTTACGGAACCCCACAAAGGTCCACTACCGGCTACAATGCCAAAAGGCTTAACATGCTCTTAGCTGTATTGGAAAAACGAGCAGGCTTTAAATTGGGTGCTAAAGATGTTTTCTTAAATATTACCGGTGGGATTTCTGTAGATGATCCTGCTATTGATTTAGCGGTTATTGCGGCCATACTTTCGAGTAATGAAGATATTCCGATTGAAAAAGGATTTTGTTTTGCGGCCGAAGTTGGTCTGGCCGGTGAAATCAGACCTGTTCAGCGTATAGAACAACGTATATTAGAGGCAGAAAAATTGGGTTTCAAAACCATTTACGTGTCTAAGAACAACAAAATAGGTCTCAATAACACTAAGATACATATTGAACTCGCTTCTAGAATTGAAGATGTAGTTAGTGGGCTTTTTGGTTAACGCTTGTCCCTCATAATTCTAGCCAAAACCATAAATATTACAATTACGACTAAGATTAATCCGATTTGCCAAATACCTATTTTAAGAAACTGGGTAGCCATCATGGTGCTGGGTTCGGTATTTCATTGTGAATTGCTTCAACACCCTCTAAAACCTCATCGCTCAACTTAACATCAATACTTGCAATATTTTCTTCAAGTTGCTTCATAGTGGTTGCTCCAATAATATTACTCGTCAAGAAAGGTCTGGTATTCACAAAAGCCAATGCCATTTGTGTCAATGACAAATCGTTAGACTGTGCCAAATCATGATATTTCTGAGTTGCGATTACTGAATTACCCTTGATATAACGATTGTAGTTTGGAAAAAGCGCTAAACGTGAATTTTCAGGAAGTCTGTCTCCTAAATACTTACCACTTAATGCTCCAAAACCAAGTGGTGAATATGCTAAAAGCTTGATGTCTTCGCGCATAGCAATCTCCGATGAGCCAATTTCAAATTGCCGATTTAATAAACTATACGGATTTTGTACCGTAATCATTCGAGGTAAACTTGCATGCACCTTACTTTCTTCAAGGAAGCGCATTATCCCCCATGGGTTTTCATTACTTAGCCCTACCTGGCGAATTTTACCTTCTCGAATCAAATCTCTTAAGGTTTCCAGAACTTGGTGAATATTATCTTTCCAATGATCAGATACATCATGCTTGTAACCGCGTTTTCCAAAGTAGTTTGTATTACGTTCTGGCCAATGTAGCTGGTACAAATCAATATAATCGGTCTGTAATCGCTGTAAGCTACCTTCAACAGCCTCGATAATGGACTCTCGACTAAATCCGGTAGTACGAATAAACTTGGTGAATTCGGCCTTACCCGCTATTTTGGAAGCTAGTATTACCTTATCACGATTTCCGCTCTTTTTGAACCATGTACCAATTATTTTTTCTGTATTGGACTTGCGATCTGGGTGAGCAGGAATCGAATACAACTCGGCGGTATCAAAAAAATTCACTCCTTTGTCAAGGGCATAGTCCATTTGTTCATGTCCTTCTGCCTCAGTATTCTGGTTACCCCAGGTCATCGTTCCCAAACATATTTTACTGACTTCGATATCGGTGTGTGGTAGGTTGGTATATTCCATAGAAATCGTTACTTCTTACTTTTTAAAAAGGCAAATTTATCAAATTTTTAGGCGGTTTTAGGCAGAAAACAAGACATACTGATAATCTGCTGTTTATCAAATAATTACGCAATTCCAAAGAATATTTAGAAGCGAGTTGTCCCATTTTTTTAGACTCACGTCGAAAAACTGTTTTATTCCTAATTTATGGGATACTAAAGCCCTCCTTTGTAGCGTTAAACAAAAAGCCTTTTGTCGATAGCATCCCCAATTTATTGACAAATTCGGTTGCCAACTAAAAACCTACTTATGACTACTTTTAAGTATTCATTTCGACCAAAACGGTTCGCTATTTTGACGATGCTTATTCTTACAGCTTCGTCCCTATTCGCATTTTTCGTTCCTGAAATATTCGTGATTGAAGAAAAGAAGGAGACTGAAATTGAATCTGCGCTTGTTTTTGCACACCCTCTCTCGGGCATGTCCGATAATGTTGTCATCTGCAGCAATGATGGAAGTGAACTTCATGAAATATTTTTATGTGGAGCAAATGCCGAGCGTTTGTTGACAACAAACATCCCAAACTTAAAACAAATCATTTGGTCCAAACTACAGGAAGGAAGTTGTTCTCCGGCCCAGATTAATTGTGCCAATACTTCCCCAACATGTACTTGGGATCAGGTCAGCACTAACACCCAATACAATGTTACTTCCGGTGGAGAATATCGCATCTATGTGCAATACAACGATAATTCCACAGAACGATTTTATTTCAATGTTTACGCAAACGGACTAAACCCCAGTGCCGTAGTAACAAATATTGATTGCGGTACTTCAGGAAGTATCACAATCAACAACGTGCCCACGACTTATGAATTCAGTATCAATAGCGGTGCTACTTGGCAAGATTCAAATGTATTTTCAATAAATAGGGTAAGTGATTTTGATGTTCAAATACGTCGAAAAAATGATACTGATGGATGCGTTTTCAATCTAGATGACCTATCCGTCGGAAATAATAGTATAGATGCCACCACCACTGTTTTACCTATTGGCTGTAACGCAGCCAAGGGTGGTATTCAAGTGGACATCAATAATGCTTCTTCAACCTATGTATTTAAAATTAGACAGGGTGGAAGTTTAATAAACTCTTCAGGACCAGTTACAAGCAGCTCTTACACTTTCACAGATTTAGTAGCTGGAACGTATGATATCGAAGTAACTTTAGCAAGCGTTTCAAATTGCACCTATAATACCATTGAGACTATTCCTGGATTTGTAAATATTCAACCCAATGTTGTAGTTACCAAAAATATTGATTGTACCGATGGAATTATTACCGTTTCTCCTACAGGAGGAAATGCCCCCTTCGAATATAGTCTGGACAATGGCGTAAGTTTTCTGCCTTTTAATTCAGGTAATCAAACTACAATTGCTACACCAACAGCCGGTGCCTATACCATCAAACTAAGAGATGCAAGCGGATGCGAAGTCGATGCACCCCCAGTGAACGTCACGACGGAAACAGAAATCACTTATACGGTAAATCCAAAGGATATTAGCTGTAACGGTACCGGCGACGGAAGTCTAACTGTTGATGTTACTGATACACAAGGCTATTCAATTACCTATAGTATTAATGGAGGAGGTAGTTTCCAAACTTCTAATGTTTTTAGCAATCTAACTGCCGGAAGCTATACGGCAATTATAAGAAAACAAAAAGCCGGTGGCACCTGTGATATTACAGCTAACCCTGTTGATATAAATACCAGTCCCGCTTTTACAGCAAGTGCGGCAGTAACACAGCAAATCGATTGTACAAATGGCTCGGCTACCATCACCGCTACGGTTACTGCTGGCGGAACAGCTCCGTTTGAATACAGTTTGAATGGTGTTGATTTTCAATCCAGTTCAGCTTTAACCGGATTAGGAGCTGGTAATTATACCATTACTATAAAAGATGCTCTCGGTTGTACCACAACAGTGGACCAAGCGGTGAGTGCTGGGTCAAATCCATCAGACTTGACTTTTCTAACAAGCAATGTCGATTGTACTACTGGAGCAACTGATGTTCAGGTCGCCGTTCAAAATGGGGAAGCCCCTTTCACATTTAGAATCACAGCCCCCAGCGTTGTTAATGCTCCTGGGGACACTTTCAACGGACTTCTTCCAAATACCTACACCTTTGAAGTTACAGCTGACGACGGATGTAAAATAGTTCGAAATTTTATCGTTCCAAATCCTATACAGTTTACAACGAATGTATTGGTGAAAAATAACGTTAGTTGTGCGGCAGCGGGAACATCAGATGGAAGCATTGAGATATCCGTAGACAATTTCGACACTTCATTTGACATAGTTTTGGAGGATGGTGCCGGATTACCGACAGGTTTAGGTGTATCTGGTGCGACAAGCTCACCTGTAACTATCTCCAACTTATGGGCAGATGCCTATACTTTGCGTATTAACGATGCTTCAGGAACTTGTCAAAAAGTAGAAACCGTAACTGTTGGCGGACCGCCATCCCCGTTAACGGTAGATTCTTTTTCAGTAGGCAGTATGAATTGTGGTATGCCCGGTTCGGTAACCATTGAGGCTTCTGGTGGCTGGGGAAGTTACACATACGCTGTTCAACAACCTGACAACTCGATAACTCCATCCCAAAGCAATAAAACCATAACAGGTTTAAGTCAACCAGGTACACATACGATTCGAGTTACCGATGTAAATGGTTGTTTGCTTGATACAACAACTTTCAATCTAACGGACCAAGGAGGTCCAACGTCAACTGTGGATTATGCAAGCTCTAATTATTGCTATTCAACAGCAACTAAAGGAGAACTTAAAATCGATGTCACAGCTGGCGAAGCTCCCTATTTTTATTCTGTTAACAATGGTACTCCTCTACCGGTTACTGGAGGAACATTTACACTTTCAACCCTTACTCCAGATGATTATATAGTTAAGGTTATTGGTAATAACGGTTGTGAAACTATTGTTGCAGATACTAAAATTTCGGGTCAACTATTCGCTTTGGCTCAGATTACTAAACCCTTGGGTTGTGGCGCTACGCCCGATGCAATTATTGATATAACTCCCGAAGAAGGTTATCCTCCATATACTTATAGAGTTGACAGTGGTAGTGGTTATTCCGCGGCTACAGTTCCCTTTAATGCAAGCACAGCAGGGTCGTATACTTTCGAAGTTACTGATGCCAAAGGATGTGTTTTTACTACTGACCCCGTCAATGTAGTATTATCCCCAGCCTTGACCTCAAGTCATAACGTCTCTGATACGGTTTGTGGTAGAGCCGGAACAGGTTCTATAGAATTGGTTGCAAATGGTGGTACTCCACCCTACTTGTATAGTTTTGACGGAAGTCCATTTACATCAAGAACAGTATATAGTGATTTAGACGCTACAACATACAACTATAGTATTCGAGATGCCTTAGGGTGCGAACTTACCGGTGTTCAAGCAATTATCGGTGCAGATTCTGCCATATCAGCTGAAATCGAAAAAACGGACATACAATGTGACCCCGTTGCGGGTGGAAACGTTTGGGGAAATATCAAAGTAAAGAACATTCAAAACTCGACTAGTCCAGTAACCATTTCGTTGATTCGTGTGCGAGACAGGGTAAAATACGAGGCAGGTGATGAAACTAGAACTTGGACCTACCGTCGATACGAAAACATTGATTTAGCAACCAACTCCAACTACAACAGCGCCAGCAAACCAGCACTTTATGGTTCAAACACTGGTTTTGATATTAGAATGTACTGGGCGCATCATTTTGTAGTTAGAATTGAAGATGACAAAGGTTGTTTATGGGAGTCATCGGTATATACCATTGATTCACCTCCGATTCCTTCGGGAGTTACAAGTCCGGTTGCATTACAAACCTGCGCGAATGGGGCTACCTATGATTTTTCGATTACAAACATAGACAGTAATAATGATGGCACACCAGATTTGGAAGGGCCTTTCGAAGTACGACTATACCCCTATCAACTTATTGATGATGATGGCGATGGCATTGAAGATGACGTAAATAGTGGGTGGAGACCATTCGACGATCCTGAAAATCCACTTTATGACCCTTTAGATCCAGAAAATGAACGTGAGTATCGATTCACAAATAGCGCGCTATATGGCAAACTTTTATTTGGTGTAGCCTACTCCGTTGCTATTAGAGATCAAAATACAGGTTGTGTGAGATGGCGGGCACTTCGGCCAATAGTGCAACCTCCTGTTGGAGGCATTACGGTAGATGCCGTTCCACAAAGTGAAACATGTAGAAACGCTCGTGACGGAGAAGTTCAATTAACAATTGAGAACTACGCTCCGGGTAATGTAGATATCAAAATATATAACGCTGGTCGACCTCAGCATACAGCTTTTCAGCACAATCAAACCGTTTCAGGTACTGGTGCACCCATAACCGTGAACATTCCAAATATGCGTGTTGCCTGGTACGTCGTAGAAGTTGAAGATAGCTCAGGATGTACTGCGGGAGAACGTTTCTTAATTTATCGCCCAAAAGGCAAACTGAAAATTGAACTCGATCAATATATGCCTGCTACCTGTCATTCAGGTGGTCAAGTAGCAGTTAACGCTAGTGGCGGTTGGGATAATCAAACCTATTTTAATCGAAGAAATAAACTAGACCAAACCGGGTGGCACCCTTACGAATACGCCTACGTGGTGGATGGTACCGACCCTGCGACCTTACCTGCATCAGAATGGAGCGCAGATACCTATAAAGAAATCACCCCGTCAGCATATGATGGCACCAACAACATATATCAAGTTTATGTGCGTGATGGTAGCGGATGTATCGCTGGATTAGGAACTCCCGTAACCATAACTCAAGATGCTATACCGGTAATCGATAAGGTAGATGTTTCCAATAGGTGTACTTCCACCGATGAGATATATGATGTGGTTGCAACACTTACAAACCTTGGAACCAATCCGGTAGATGGGGCTCCAAAATACATTTGGGATGGAGAAGTTACCACAACACCAAACAAACAATTAGGCCCTGGAAACCATACCTTAGAGGTCCGTGATGAAAACGGATGTTCTGTATCGCAAAACATCTTTATATATCCGCAATTGGTAGCACAATCGAAGATTACCAAAACGGTAGATTGTGATACTTCAAATCCGGATAACGGAGAAATGTTGGCGTCAGCTTATGGTGGTTCAGGAACTTTCGAATTTACTATTAGTCCTATTCCAGCATCATACGCTCCTGGTGAGGAAACCAATACCACAGGAATATTTGACCGTTTGACGGCCGGAGTGAATTATGTGTACACTGTTACCGATATCGATCCTCAAATATTACCTGCTGAAAGATGTCCGACACAGGATACTCCTCCGCTTCAATTGACAGTTCCCGTGGCTCCTGATTTTATCGTGGAATCAAAAGAATCTGTTACATGTAACGGAGCGAACGATGGTAAGATTATTATTGGTCATAACCCAATAGCAGACAATCTTGATGTGGTCTATGAATACAGAATTGATGGAGGCACCTATCAAGCCTCAAATGTTTTCGAAGGACTTACCCCTGGTTTACACGATGTTGATATTCGGTCTTCGAAAAACTGTATTCAAACTATTTCCGGTATTAGTATCGGTGAACCTAGTTTGCTAGAATTTGCAGTATCACCGACAGTATCCGCCTTCACATGTACTCCTGACAACAACTTAGGCATGGCACTAATATCTGTTGACATGGGCGGCTCAGGCACAGCGCCCTATGTATACAGTTTTAATGGCGGTAGCTTTACAAATAATAATACCTACAATATTCCGTTTTTGGAAACCTTACGCTTCGTAACAGTTGATGTAATTGATGCCAATGGATGTAATACTCAAACCAATGTTCCAGTCCCTGCCGCCACAAAAGTAACTGCCTCGATAGTTCGGGTAAGTTCTGGACCAATGAACTGTGTTGATAATGAAGTAATCAATGTCGTTGGAGCGGACGGAACAGGAATTCCCAACTATGAAGTGAGAGGACTTCCCTCCGGCAATCTGATTAACGGAACGGGTCATGGTTCTATCGACTTAGGCGCTGGAAATCCTGGTACTTACATCTTTGAACTTACCGATACAGTTACGGGTTGTATAGCTCAAGTAACCCATACAGTCGCTCCGTTCGATACCATTGAAGTTATAGGCACCAAGTTAAACGACATTTATTGTTTTGGAGGTTCTGATGGAGGAATTGAATTTACCGTTTCTGGCTACTCAGGAGCCTTCGATTATGATATTTATAACACCAACGCGCCAACCGTTTCGATAGCAAATGGTTCTGACAATACAGCATCTGGAAGCACATCAGTTACAACACTTCCGGTAGGCACTTATTTCGTAGAAGTAAGTGCAACGGACGTCCCCAAATGTGCTGCCGTAACCGAGCATATTACCATACAATCTCCGGTGAAAGTAATGGACTTCAACTTTACACAAACACAGGAATTAACATGTGTTCCGGGGAATGACGCACAAATTACAGCTACACCCGAAGGAGGTTGGGGTGGATACGAATTCCGATTGGTAGATACTGCCAGTCCTGGAACTCCGATCCAAGACTTTGACCCGAACAATGTCTTCAGCGGACTTACATCCGGAATAAACTATGAGATTACACTTCGTGATTTACGAGGATGTGCAAATGTTACAAAACCTTTTATCATTGCACCAATAGATGTTATTACTATTGACCCTGCAATTATATCAGTTACCAATACGGACTGTCCTGGAGCAGACAACGGAAGTATTTCAGTCGTTGCCTCAAGGGTGAACGGCCCAACAGCTTATCAATATATCTTAGATAATGTCACAACAGGAATTAGCAGTGTCCCGCAAACCTCCAATACATTTACTAGTTTGGTTCAAGGTGATTATAAGGTTACTGTAAAAGATGGATACGGTTGTGATGCCACTACGGCTACCCTTTCAATAACCGACCCTCCAATTCTAGAAATAGATGCTGCGATTACGCAAGAGCCTAATTGTACTCCCAATTCTGGTGAGATTACAGTTTCGGCGACCGGTGGGTCAGGCGCTTATGAATTTAGCATTATTTCTCCGATAGCGCATGCCACTGGGTGGAGTACACAAACGGTTTATCCTTCATTGGACTCGGGCACTTATGAATTCTCCGTAAGAGATTCGGCAACACCTACTTGTATATCGCCACTAACCGTGATCCGTACGATAAATGTTGTTGAACCTTTAAAAGTAACGGTAGATGACAGCAATACCATTATCAATTGTAATAGCGAATCAGATGCCGTATTGGTAGCTTCTTCTACTGGAGGTCTCGGCGCATACCAATATCAACTAGAGTTAAATGGCACTTTAATAGGAGCAGTTCAAAATTCAGGAATCTTTGAAAACCTAGGCCCTGGAAGCTATCGAATTAGAGCGACTAGTGCCGGAAATTGTGAAGATTACAATGATACGCTAATAGTTATTGAGGAACCCCCAGTATTATCAGCAACTCTTGGTACCGTCGAAAATGTTCAATGCTTCGGAGAGCTTAATGGTAGCATTACTATTAATTCATTAGGCGGAGTTGCTCCACATCAATACATCATCTCCTCACAACCTCAAAAAGCACAAAATTCAAATGTTTTTGAAGGACTTAACGGCGGAATGTATTCGGTGATTGTTCAAGATGCTAATGGATGCGAATTCCTTTTAGATAATATCAATGTTGTTGCACCAAACGCTGCATTGGCAGTTGCTGTAGCCCGAGTTGACGATGAAGAATGTTCTACGGATGATAATGGATTAATTGAACTTAATATCACCGGAGGAACAGCTCCATATGAATACAACCTCACTGGATTGAATGATTCCTCCACGGCAATAGCAGGAAGCAATTTGCTTTTAGATAATTTGGATGGTGGATTCTACAACATCTATATAAAAGATGCCAACGGTTGTTATGATGTAATAGTCCAGGAAGTAAAAGTAGGAGTTGATTTGACGGCATCGTATGAAACTTTATACGAGTGTAAGGATGGAGTACCATATCAGACAACAACCGTTACACTTGAAAATGAGGAACTCAATAGCGAAGTGCTTTATGCACTTGATTCTGAAGATCCCGCGGCTGCCCAAACGAGTCCTGTATTTGAGAACATCGCTCCAGGCATTCATTATATCAGTATTATTCACCAAGGCGGCTGTATTGAAAGATTAGATAATATTGAAATTGAGGCTGCTATTCCATTAACCCTAACAAGTCTTGATGGAACTTTCAATGAAATATTAGTAGAAGCAAATGGAGGTGATGGTAATTACACCTACTACTTCGAAGATACGCCAAGTCGGTCTGGTTCTTATTTCATTAATAAAGATGGGAATTATCTGGTCCGCGTTGTCGATGGAAAAGGATGTGAAGCAAGCGTTCAAGTGCCAATGGAATTTATAGATATAGAAATCTCTAATTTCTTCACCCCTGATGGTGACGGCTATAAGGACAAATGGATTATCAAAAACACAGAGGCTTTTCCGGATATTTATGTTCGTATCTACGATCGCTACGGCCGAACGATAAAAGAGTTTATCGGCCAAGGTGAATGGGATGGTTCTTACAATAAAATAGATTTACCAACTGGCGACTACTGGTACGTCATTAAACTAAATGGACCTAATGACAGACGCGAATTTGTTGGAAATGTTACTGTTTATAGATAAAACAACTATTTCGTAAAACATAAAAAGGCACCGATTCTCGGTGCCTTTTTATTTAGTTAAAATTTTAATCTACTTCTACCAAAATAGGGCAGTGATCACTATGTTTTGCTTCCGATAAGATTACAGAACGCTTTAGTCGGCCTTTCAAAGGTTCAGCCACCATCCCATAATCCAAACGCCAACCTTTGTTATTATTTCTGGCATTCGCGCGGTAACTCCACCAAGTATAATTATCAGGTTCTTTGTTAAAGTGTCTAAAGCTATCTATGAATCCACTTTTCATCAAATTCCCAATCCATTCCCTCTCAACGGGTAAAAAACCAGATACGTTTTTGTTTCGAACAGGATCATGAATGTCAATAGCTTCGTGACAAATATTATAATCTCCTAATACGATTAGGTTTGGTCTTTTCTTTCTCAGTTCATTAAAATATCCTTGAATTTCAGCCATATAATTCAACTTAAAATCCAAGCGAGCCATATTCGTTCCCGAAGGCAAATACATGCTCATAATAGAAAGATCTCCGAAATCAGCTCGGAGATTTCTTCCCTCGAAATCCATGGTTTCTATTCCTGTTCCAAATTCAATATGGTCGGGTTTGGTTTTTGATAGAATTGCCACACCACTGTATCCTTTCTTTTGGGCACTGTACCAGAAATTGTGCGCATATCCTGCATCCGCGAAAACCGACAAATCAAGTTGGTCTTCTTGCGCCTTAATTTCTTGCAAACAGATTACATCAGGGTCTACGGATTGCAACCATTCAATAAAACCTTTTTTCAAAGCGGCACGAATTCCGTTTACATTATAGGATACTATTTTCATCTATTCGAATTTTATCCGAAAATAAAGAATGTTTTAGGGATTAAAAAAGTTTGGAACACAAATTGATTTAGCAATGACATAATATCTTTTATCATGAAAAAATCACTCTTGTTACTAATTCTTTTTACCGGTCTTATAATGAACGCTCAGGCCTATCGAGATGGGTATAACGACCATGAAATAAGATTCAATATGGGTCGCTTCCTAGCCACTACGGCCATCGAAGGTTCCTATGAATATTATTTCACCCCAGATACGAGTATTGGCGGTACTGTTTTCTTTAATGGAGATGAATTAGGAAGAACTGGCAACTTCGGCATTGGACCCAATATAAGAGCTTACTTTGGTTACAATCCAAAAAGCGGTCTCTTCGCAGAAGCATTCGGACTCTATTATACCGGAGAAACTGATTTAGAAGACAATCTCGGAGCTCGAAACAATGATTACAGTACAACGGCACTGGGTCTAGGATTAGGCAGAAAGTGGTCTACCTATGGTCAAAAACTAACTATGGAAGTCTACGCTGGTTTAGGAAGGAATATCAATCAATACGAATTTCAGGATGCTTTTATGTACCGTGCTGGTTTGTCCCTAGGTTTTCGATTTTAAATTCTATTTTAGTGCTTCATTAAAACTACATGAGGTACCTTATCTTGATTTTCCTTTGCAGTATTCAATTAATCAATGCTCAAAAGCCTGTAAAAAGTGATAGTATAACACAACTTGATGAGGTTATTCTCTTAGATGCCTTAAAAAAGAAAAATGCAACGGGAATAACACCCTCAGAAGTTATTTCGGCCAAAGTATTTCAGAATTACAGTCCGGTTTCTATGGTTTCCGCCATTAACCAGGTTCCCGGTGTGTTCATCTTTTCCGGAGCTTTGAATACCAATCGTATTACAGTTAGGGGAATTGGGGCCAGAACTCTTTTCGGAACTGATAAGCTTCGCATGTACTATGAAGACATTCCTGTTACGGATGGTTCTGGGTTTTCATCCATAGAACAATACGACCTCGAAAATCTAAGTCAGATTGAAATTATAAAGGGGCCAAAGGGAACTTCTTATGGTTCGAATTTAGGAGGGGCCATTATTTTAACGCCGAAGGAAGCCTTAGGCAGATCGACCAATTTTTCAAATAATTTTACCGCCGGTTCTTTCGGACTTTTAAAAAACAATCTTTCTTTCAATCACTTTGATGGAAAGCTAAGAATGGGATTACAATATGGCCATATGCAAACTAATGGTTATCGACAAAACAGCAATTTTGAGCGAGATGGTATTCTATTGAATGCTTCCTATCAATTGAATGCTAAAAACAAAATATCACTCCTTGTAAATCATATCGATTTTACGGCACAAATACCTAGTTCCCTTGGGGCAACAGCTTTTGCCGAAGACCCGCGACAAGCAACTTTTACTTGGCGGGTATCTCAAGGTTTTGAGGACAATAATTCTACTTTATTTGGATTTTCTTATGCCCATAAATTCAATAAAAAATTCGAAAATTCCACTAGTATATTTTATAATTATCTGGATAAAACCGAAGCTGCACCTTTTGGAATTTTGAACGAAATCACCAAAGGCTTTGGATTTCGCACCCGATTTTCTGGGGCTTTCAATTTCTTAGAAAACAATGCAAACTATACATTCGGCACAGAGCTTTTTAAAGATGAGTATGATTGGGACAGATTTGATAACCTATGGGAAGAAAATGATGGTAATGGAAATTTAAAGGGAGAATATACAGGTCGTAACAAAGAATTCAGAAGTCAATGGAATGCTTTCGGAACTTTATTACTTCCATTTTCTGAAAAGTTTTCTGCACAACTGGGACTGAACATCAACAAAACCCAATACGATTACCGAGATCTTTTTAACTCAGGAGCTGAAAACAAAAGTGCTGAAAGAAATTTCAAAGCCATTCTACTCCCCAGCTTAAATCTTGAATATGCTTTTTCTGAAAACCAGAAAGTCTATGCGAATTTTAGCCGAGGATTTTCAAACCCAACTTTAGAGGAAACGCTTACTCCTGATGGAGTCGTTAATCCGGAAATAGCTCAAGAAACTGGCACAAATTATGAATTGGGCACAAGTCTTTTTTTGGATGAAAGAAGGTTCAATGTCAATCTTTCCATCTATCAAATGAACATCAAAAACCTTTTGGTTGGTGAACGAATCAATGAAGACCAGTTCGTTGGAAAGAACGCAGGAAAAACTCGGCATAGAGGCTTAGAAATCAGCTTAAATTATACCTGGACAATCTCAAAAAACTTTCAGTTATCCCCTTTCGTCAACTTCACATTAACCGACCATAGTTTTGTGGAATTCATTGATGAAGAGGATGATTTTTCAGGAAACCAACTTACCGGTGTTCCCAAACAAAGAAGAACATCAGGAATACAATTACGCCTTTTTGAAAACTTCTATTGGAATACCACGCATTCTCATGTGAGTGAGATTCCCTTAACTGACGCTGGAAATTTGTTCAGTGAACCCTACACTGTTTTTAACACCCGAATGGGATATTTAAAGAAACTCTCCGATAAATTTACAATTGGTGTTGACTTTGGAGTCAATAACTTATTGGATAAGGTTTATGCGCAATCTGTACTCATCAACACGCGAGGTTTTGGAGGTAGAGAACCCCGTTATTTCTACCCTGGTGATGAACGAAATTTTTACGGAAGTTTGAGATTAGGCTATCAGTTATAAGATTACTTCATTTTCATCAACCAAGACTTCATATCCACTTCCTTGTGAATAATCGACTTAACATCCGAAATAGCAACACGTTGTTGTTCCATGGTATCTCGGTGACGAATTGTAACTGTTTTGTCTTCTAATGACTGATGATCAACGGTGATACAAAACGGTGTTCCATTCGCATCTTGTCTTCTGTAACGACGACCCACAGCATCTTTTTGATCGTATAGCACATTGAAATCCCACTTTAAATCGTCGATGATTTCGTGAGCCAATTCTGGTAATCCATCCTTTTTGACCAATGGAAAAACAGCGGCCTTTGTCGGTGCCAAAACAGCTGGTAATTTTAATACTGTTCTAGTCGTTCCATTTTCCAATTCTTCTTCTTGAAGCGAATTTGAAAAGACTGCCAAGAACATCCGATCCAATCCGATGGAGGTTTCAACAACGTAAGGTACGTAGTTCTTATTCTCATCCGTATCGAAATATTGCAACTTTTTACCTGAGAATTCTTGATGCTTTGAAAGGTCGAAATCCGTTCGGGAATGTATTCCCTCCAACTCCTTAAATCCGAAAGGAAAACGGAATTCAATATCTGCAGCAGCGTCGGCATAATGCGCCAATTTTTCATGGTCGTGAAAACGGTAATTGTCTTCTCCCATTCCCAAAGAAAGGTGCCACTTCATTCGATGCTCTTTCCAATGCCCATACCATTCCTTTTGAGAACCAGGCTTGATGAAAAATTGCATTTCCATCTGCTCGAACTCACGCATTCTGAAGATAAACTGACGCGCCACGATTTCATTTCGAAACGCTTTTCCTGTTTGGGCAATTCCAAAAGGAATCTTCATACGACTGGTCTTCTGTACATTCAGGAAGTTTACAAAAATACCTTGAGCCGTTTCAGGTCGAAGGTATAAGTCCATTGCCGTCTCTGCGGAAGCACCTAACTTCGTTCCGAACATCAAATTAAATTGTTTTACATCCGTCCAGTTCTTGGACCCTGACATTGGGCAGGCGATTTCAAGTTCCTCGATAAGTTTTTTTACGTCCGCTAGATCTTCCTTTTCTAAAGATTTTCCAAGGCGCTTTAAAATCGTAGTTGCTTTTTCTTGATAATCAACTACACGTTGATTGGTTGCCAAGAATTGTTCCTTGTCAAAAGCGTCTCCAAATCGTTTGGTAGCTTTTTTTACTTCTTTCTCAATCTTTCCTTCAATTTTGGCAACATAATCTTCGACCAAAACATCAGCACGGTATCTTTTTTTGGAATCTTTATTATCAATTAAAGGGTCGCTGAATGCGTCAACATGGCCCGAAGCTTTCCAAGTGGTAGGGTGCATAAAAATTGCCGCATCTAGCCCAACGATGTTATCATTGAGTTGCACCATTGCCTTCCACCAGTATTCCCGAATGTTCTTTTTGAGTTCGGCTCCGTTTTGCGCATAATCGTAAACAGCGCTCAATCCGTCATAGATTTCACTTGACTGGAATACATAGCCGTATTCCTTTGCATGTGAAATTACCTTCTTAAAATCGTCTTCTTGTTTTGCCATTTGGCAAAAATAGAATTTTATCCGATTTTATCAGTCTATTTTAGTTGGAATTCGGAAGTCTGAAGTAAGCGTTGGTCTTCAAAAACGTTTAAGATGTAATCCCCGGGTTCTAAGGAACCTTCTGGGATAGAAACAAAATCAATAACTTCGGTTTGATCACCTGTAAAATTGACTACAACACGCTTGCTGTATACATTACCATTGACGTTTATGGTGTTAGCATTATCTTCAATAATACCCATATTCGGTCCTAAAAATTGATAATAAATTACCCTTTCTTGATTGGCCAAAGAATTATCTGGAGCAATAATCACACGACCCCTTAACCTTTTAACAGTTGATGCTTTGTTGGTTTGTATGGTTTTGCCCGACCTAATTCGAATGGCACTACCTTCTGTCATTTCAAGTTCTAGATACTTTTTGGTTTTAAGTTCTTTATTTAAGTCTTGAAGTTTATCACGTTGAAGAGCCTCTGCTTTTGCCAACGCTGCATTTGTGTTGCGTATCTTCTGAATCTCCTTTTGGGAAGCTTCATACTTTTCAGAAAGCTGCATGTTATTGTAATTAAGAAAATCGTTCTTTAACTTTAAACTATCATTTTTCGCAACAAGTCTTCGAAGTTCTGACTTATATTCTCTTAATTTATCAATGGTAAAGGTGAGTTTTCCAACAGAATCTAATAGTTGTTGCACCTTGTATCTTGACGTTTGAAGTTCAATATCATTTACCTCATCCAAGGCCGAAAGACGATCAACATCAGCCTTCATTAGTGTTAAATCTTTAACCAACAAATCTTTCTCATGCTCAAGAAAACTTATTTGAGTTCTTGACTGCGCATAGCTATAATAAAAAGCAATAAGAATGCCTATAATAACTGCTGCCAGAGCAGCTAGAATTATTTTGTAGTTGAATTTAGTATCTTGATTATCCATCAATATAAAATGGGCTTTATAAGTAGGTTTTTTTTTAATGTAAGATTTGCATAGAAATCAGTTCACAAAGATAATAAATGATATCAACACCGTCCTGTTACCTACGGTGTGTTTTGGATGTAATGCTCACTTAAATAGAGGAGAGCAACACCTGTGTACCGTTTGTCGAAATCATTTGCCGATTACCGATTATACCTTTAACGAAGAAAACCCTATTGACCGTATTTTTTATGGTCGAATTCGTATAAAAAAAGCCAGTTCTTTCCTTTTTTTTACTGAAAATAGCATTGTACAGCGATTAATTCACCATTTAAAATACCAAAACCAGGAGCAGATTGGCGTTTTTTTAGGAGACTGGTATGGTCAGATACTAAAAGAAAATCAATTTCTAAGCCAAATTGATGCTGTCGTTCCCGTTTCTTTGCATAAAAAGAAATTGAAAAAAAGAGGCTACAATCAAGTGGCGGCATTCGCCGAACGTTTGGCTTATTTTCTTGAAGCTGATTATAAGGATGATATTCTAGTAAAAACCGCAAATACCAAAACGCAGACAACCAAGAGCGGAATAGGGCGTTGGCATGAAAATAAAGCTCTTTATACTGTGACCGATACTTCTCTACTAGAAAACAAAAATATATTATTGGTCGATGATGTAATAACCAGTGGCTCTACCATGGAAATATGTGCAAAAGCTCTGCGGGAAGCAACAGGAATAACGATTTACATTGTAAGTATGGCGGTGGTGCCACAATTTCAATAATCTGCAAATTAGTCGTTTCTTTGTCATAGAATTATCATAAGTATGTTGCAACGTTTTTTAGCCTGTATATTTTTCTTTTTGATTTTGGTTTCAGTAATGCAATGTGGACGACGGGGTGGTACTTTAACTGGTGGGCCTAAAGATGAAGATCCGCCAATTTTGATTAAAGCAGAACCTGAAAATTTATCGATCAATTTCAAGGCAAATAAAATTCGTTTGACTTTTGATGAGTATATCAAATTACAAGATATTCAAGACCAGCTCATTGTCTCACCTCCTCTAAAATATATACCTGAAATTTCGCCTCAGGGAGGAGCTCAAAAATACGTTGAAATTAAAATTAAGGATACCTTACTCCCGAATACCACATACACCTTAAATTTTGGCCAAAGTGTACAAGACAATAACGAAGGAAACCCCCTTAGCTTTTTAAGTTATGTTTTTTCCACTGGGGATTATATTGATTCTTTAGAAGTTTTGGGAGTTGTTAAGGATGCTTTTAACAAGGAAACTGATGCATTTGTCAGTGTAATGTTGTATGAAATAGACAGTGCTTACACTGATTCAACCATTTATAAAAAACCTCCTAATTATATCACTAACACTTTGGATAGTACGGTAATCTTTAAGTTGAAAAACTTGAAAGAAGGCAAATACGCCATCTTTGGATTAAAGGATGATGCAAAGAATAATATTTTTGATCAAAACTCTGATAAAATAGCTTTTTTGAGAGATACGATTACACTACCCTTAGACTCTACATATTTATTGACCTTGTTTAAAGAAATACCTAATTATAGTGCTTCCGTGCCTAGTTTTGCAGCCAAGAATAAGATTATATTCGGGTATTATGGTGGTGAGGAGGATATCGAAATCAAAACCCTGACAGCTATTCCTGATACCATAAAAACTAGAGTCTTAAGAGAAAGGGATAAAGACACATTAAACTTTTGGTTTACACCTTACGAAGTCGACTCTTTGATATTTACCGTTACCAATAAAATTAAAATGGCTGTGGATACATTCATTGTTAAAAGTCGTAAGGTGGGTACTGATTCTTTGAAAATCGAACCCAATCAAACTGGTTCGTTGAACTATAACAAAGAGTATTACTTGGCAGCCAATACACCCATTGTTAGTATCGACTCTACAAAAATGCAAATGATTTTTAAAGACTCTTTACCATTGAATTTTAAAGTTGTTCTTGATAGCATTTCTAACAAATTAGATTTTGATTTTGAAATGGAACCTAATGAAAATTATAGTCTGGATTTATTACCAGGAGCAATAACAGATTTTTTTGGACAAACTAACGATACCGTTAATTATAGGATGTCTACTAAAAATTATGCCGACTTAGGAGATTTAACCGTAAACATTGAAGGCAAACTTGAATATCCTTTATTAGTTCAACTCACTAATGAAAAAGGAAAAACACAGTTGGAAATCTATGCAAAAGAAAAGCAGGTATTCGAATTCAATAAAATTGAGCCCGCAACATATTTTATAAGAGTTATTCAAGATGCAAATGGCAATGGTAAATGGGACACCGGCAATTATCTAAAAAACATTCAGCCCGAAAAGGTTAGTTACTACCCAAAGGAGATAAAAATGAGGTCCAATTGGATAGCAAATGAAACCTTTATCATTTCAAATTGAACACATCGCGATCGTCAAGAAACTTCAATTTATCCCTTGATGCGGTAATGTGTTCTTTTGATAAAATTGCATAGACAATCTCTTCTTTATTCGTAAAGATTTCCTGTTTACCTAAACAATCATAGACTGCGGAATGTCCAGGGTACTCATGACCTGATTCATCAGTTCCAATTCGATTTACTCCGATACAATAGGTCATATTTTCAATGGCACGAGCCTTTAATAAAGTATCCCAGGCAGCAATTCTTGGTTTGGGCCAATTTGCTGAATAGACCAGTACATCATAATTCTCTGTATTTCTTGACCAGACAGGGAATCTTAAATCATAACAAATCATAGGGCAGATACGAAAACCCTCGAACTCTAAAATAAGTCTTTCTTGGCCCGCTTTGTAGACTTTGTCTTCACCGGCCAGAGTAAAGGTATGACGTTTGTCATATTGATTGTAACTACCGTGCGGATAGACAAAAAACAGACGATTGGTATAACTTCCGTTTTCGTAAAAAGGAAGGCTTCCTATCAGCGCCGCATTTTTTTCTCTGGAAATCTGTTGCATCCATTCCAAAGTAAATTCACCCTCTTCTTTTCCAAGGTTCTCGGGTGCCATAGTAAACCCTGTGGTGAACATTTCAGGAAGGATAATCAAATCAACATCCAAGGCAATAGAACTAATTTTCGTTCTTAATATTTTTCTATTTTCTTCAGGATTTTCCCAAATTAAAGAAGATTGTACTAGAGCAACTTTTAGTTCTTGAGCCATAGAATAAAATTAATCAAAATATACTTCAGCTCTGTTTTTTGCCAGAGCAAGTAACTGTTTTAGTTGTGATTCCAAAATACGGTCTTTAGAAAGCTCTGGTAGTTTATTCAAGGGGAAAAAATCAGCTCCCCGCATATCAAAACCATGTTTCAATTCGCCTCCAGTTATTCTGCAAAAGAACATTATTTTATAAATATAAAAAGGTTCTGGAGGATGTGGATGGCATCGTTTATCATAAATGGCCAGTAACCGAACAACCTCTGTATCAAAACCTGTCTCTTCTTTGATTTCCTTTAGCACAGCCTCTGAAGGAGAATCACCAATGTCAGCCCAACCTCCAGGAATCGTCCATTTATTATCGACACTTTCCTTCGCCATAAGAATTTCGTCGGATTCGTTTAAAACAAATCCGCGGACGTCCACTTTTACCGTAGGGTAGTCTTCTTCAGGGAGAAAAAAGTCTTGTATTACCTCTAAAGGTTTATTGGATATTTCGGAAATTAATTGCAGACTTATTTGGCGCAACTCATGATAACGTTCCTTATCGTAATCATTCTCTGCGTAAACCAAACCTGTCTCGGCAAGTGATTTTACGCGCTTAATAAGAGAAAGCGGATTGTTTTTTGACATTTTATGGGTCTAACAAATCAATTAAATCTGGGATACCCTGCAATTTAGCATAATCGAGTGCAGAATTTCCTCTACCATCCTTCACTGAAGCATCAGCTCCATTTGCCAAAAGTAATTTTGCAATATCAAGATGCTTAAAAGTTATGGAGTATATCAATGAAGTACTACCCATTGAATTCTTTTCATTTACATTAGCACCTCGTTCAATAAGTAATTGCGCAATCTCTTTAAAACCTTTAAAACAAACTCCCATTAACGCCGTATTTCCCGAAGAATCCTTTTCCCCAATTTGTGCCCCTCGGTCTAGTAGAAGACCTGTCATATCACCATGGTTATAGTAGCTTGCTAGAATTAGAGGTGTAGAACCACGTTGATCTTTGGACTTTATCAAATCAGGATTGTCATCAAGAATCTTACTTACAGCCTTCATATCGCAATTTCGTATTGCGCTGAAAAAAGTATCGGTGTTTTCCATGCAATTAAAAGTATAAAAAAATGATAGTCTCGGCTATTTTTTAGGGCAAATTCTGAACTATAGATATTATCAATATTGAAATAATACAAAACAGGATTGAAACGAAAAACTATCAGAACATTTTGGTAAATTGTACCTTCATTTACTTTCAAAAAATTAATACATAAAAACATATACAATGGGAACAGGAGATGCAAACAAATGTCCTTACTTGGGCGGGACACAATCACAAGCTGCCGGCGGTGGAACCTCTAATCAAGACTGGTGGCCCAATCAACTTAGACTAAATGTACTTCGCCAAAATTCGGAGTTGTCTAACCCAATGGAAGATGATTTTGACTACGCAAAGGAATTCGAATCTTTAGATTTAGCGGCAGTGAAAAAAGATATTGTTGAAACCCTAACTACATCTCAAGATTGGTGGCCTGCTGATTATGGTCATTACGGTCCGTTTATGATTCGTATGGCTTGGCATAGTGCCGGAACCTATAGAATTGGTGACGGTCGTGGTGGAGCTGGTTCGGGATCTCAACGTTTTGCGCCATTGAACAGTTGGCCCGATAATGGGAACTTAGACAAGGCACGTTTACTTTTATGGCCAATAAAAAAGAAATACGGCAAAAAACTTTCTTGGGCTGATTTGATGATTCTTACCGGAAACTGTGCTTTAGAATCTATGGGTTTTAAAACCTTTGGTTTTGCAGGTGGTCGTGAAGACATTTGGCAGCCTGAAGAAGATATCTATTGGGGTTCTGAAAACGAATGGATGGGGAATGATGAACGTTTCTCTGATGGGGAATATGTTTTGGAAGCCAACCTAGGTGCTTCTCATATGGGATTGATTTACGTTAACCCAGAAGGGCCAAACGGAGTTTCAAATCCGTTAGGAACTGCAAAATTGATGAAAGAGACTTTTGGCCGTATGGCAATGAACGATGAAGAAACCGTTGCCTTGACCATTGGAGGGCATACATTTGGTAAAGCCCACGGTGCTGCTAATCCCGATGAATATGTTGGAGCAGAACCTGCTGGCGCTAGTATCGTTGAGCAAAGTATGGGATGGAAAAATTCTTTCGGAACCGGTGTGTTAGATGATACCATTACCAGTGGAATCGAAGGAGCCTGGACACCCAACCCTACCCAATGGGATCATGATTATTTGAAAGTATTATTAGATTATGATTGGGAACCTACGAAAAGCCCTGCTGGTGCAAACCAATGGAGACCAACAGCTGAATCGGCTGCTAAACAAGCACCGCGTGCTGGTGATGCTTCCCAAACACAATCGTTGATGATGACCGATGCGGATATGGCATTGAAAATAGACCCTGATTACCTGAAAATCTCTCAACGTTTCCGTGAAAATCCTAAAGAGCTTGAAGATGCTTTTGCAAGAGCTTGGTTTAAATTGACGCACAGAGATATGGGCCCTAAAAATCGTTACTTAGGTCCTGAAGTTCCGGCTGAGGATTTAATCTGGCAAGATCCCTTACCAAAAGTAGATCACGAATTGGTAAATGATGCCGACGTTGCTGAACTGAAAAAGCGCCTTTTGGCCTCTGGTCTATCAATTTCTCAATTGGTTACCACGGCTTGGGCTTCGGCTTCTACTTATCGTGATTCTGATAAAAGAGGTGGCGCCAATGGCGCACGTATCAGATTGGAACCACAAAAGAATTGGGAAGTAAATAACCCTGCTGAGCTTTCAAAAGTTCTAGATGTTTTGGAAGGAGTTCAGAAGGAATTCAATTCGGCGCAATCAGGAAACAAGAAAGTTTCATTGGCAGATTTAATAGTTCTTGGTGGAAGTGCGGGAATTGAAGAAGCTGCAAAAAATGGAGGTCATAACATTGAAGTCCCATTCACTGCTGGTCGTACAGATGCGTCTCAAGAACAAACGGATGCTTATTCGTTTGAAGCACTTGAGCCTGCTGCCGACGGATTCAGAAACTATAAAAATTCGGATTACAAAGCATCGGCAGAAGCTTTGTTGGTAGACCGAGCACAATTGATGAAATTGACTGCTCCTGAAATGACAGTACTAATGGGTGGCATGCGTGTTCTTGACACGAATTTCGATAAATCTAGACATGGTGTTTTAACAGACCGTCGTGAAGTTTTGACAAATGATTTCTTTACGAACCTTCTTGATTTAAGTGTGAAGTGGGAAGATACCTCTGCTGATGAAACCTTATTCGCAGGCCGCAATCGTATGTCGGGAGATATCAAATGGACCGGTACTCGTGCTGACCTAATTTTCGGTTCGAATACAGAATTGCGTTCCTATTGCGAAGTTTACGCATGTGATGATTCTGGAGACAAATTTGTAAAAGATTTTGTCTACGCATGGACTAAAGTGATGAATGCAGATCGTTTTGATTTGAGCTAAAACTTAAGTACAAATATTTAGAAAAAAGGGTAGTCTCGGAAAAGACTACCCTTTTTTAATTCCTAGAAATTCAAACCCAATCGAGCGGCCATAAATTCTAAAATTATAAGTTATAGTTTTATTTTTTAACTACATTAAATGTAGTATTTACCTACTTTTAAGCCATACTTCTTATAACCAAACCTTTAGTCTTGCAAGGTATTTGCTTTAAGCGCCTTATAGAAGATTCTCCTACGGCTATTGCCTCATTCGACACCGACTTGGGGCTTGTCTTGCATTCTCATTTTTGGTATTCTACATTTCAACTTCCTCAACACAACTTAAAAGGAAAAACTTTCTCTGCTATGCTAACAAAAGCTGGTTCAGAATTGGAAAAAATATTCACCAATACTTTAAATGGGTTATCACATCGAATAAAAGATCAAAAAATAGTTTTAAATGATTCAAGAATAAAATGGTTTGACCTCAGAACTCTTCCTATAAAAAACGAGGCAGGACAAATTGTGGGCCTGCTTGTTTCTGCAAATGACGTAACCGCAAGAAAAAGGGAGAATGACTTGCTCAAAATGACTAAAAAAGTCTCTATTACGGGCGGATGGGAAGTAAATCTAATTACTAGAGAGTTTTATTGGACAATTGTTACAAGAAACATTTTTGAAGTGGCCGAGGGCTATGAACCAGATGTTAATACTGCTGCTGCTCCATTTTTTAAGGAAGGTAAATCGAGAGAAACCATTGTACATGCGAGGCAAGAAGCCATAGAAAAAGGTTTATGTTTTGATATAAAAGCACAACTTGTTACACCAAAAGGAAACGAGAAATGGGTTCGTATAAAAGGAGAACCTGAATTTAAAAATGGTAAATGTTCTCGAATCTTTGGGGCCATTCAAGACATTAACGATTATAAACTATCAGAATTACAATATCATCAGGAGGCAGAGCGTCTGAAACAAGCTACTCAGGCCTCGGAAGTAGGTACCTGGGAACTCACACTACCTGACCGTATTGCAATCTGGGACGATATGTGCTTTAAGCTTCATAATGTTGACAAAAGTACTTGTTCTAATGTTTATAAAAGTTGGGTCTCTGTATTGCCCGCCGAAGATTTTCACCGGGTAGTTAATGAGGCCTATTTGAACTAAACTGGGGAAGAAAAAACAATTATCGAGTACCAAGTAATAAACCCCGACAAAACATTAAAAGACATACGAGCCATAGTGACCTTTTTAAAAATTGGAAATAATTTTGAGGTTCGCGCCATTGGTATTGTGATGGACGTGACTAAAGAAAAAGAGGCCGAACGCAAACTTCAGGAATTCGCCAGAATACGAAAACAACAAAATGAACATTTGACCAGTTTTGCACATATGGTATCTCACGACCTTCGCGCGCACTCCACCAATTTATCAATGGTAGCTAACTTTTTGGTTGAAGAACAAAACAATGAAGAAAAATTGAAACTGATACATATGCTAAAAAACGCAACAGATAGTTTGGTGAATACGGTCAGTAATTTAAATACCGTCGTACAATCTAACACAGAATTACCTGGACAAATGACACAACTAAATCTTTTGGAGGCCATACAGCGGACTCAAAGTAACATTAGTTCACTGCTGTTAGAAAAAGAATTGAAATGTACATTAGACGTTTCAGAAAATCATACCGTAAAGGCCCTGCCAGCTTACCTAGACAGCATTCTTCTAAACCTCTTTACGAATAGTATTAAATACGCTTCTGCTGAAAGAAAACCGGTATTAAATATAAAATCAAAAAAAAGAAGCAACCGTTTAGAGGTCACGTTTGCGGATAACGGCAGAGGTATCGACCTCAAAAAGCATCGTAAGAGCATTTTTGGCATGCCTAAAACTTTCCATAGAAATAAGGATGCTATAGGTGTAGGGTTATATCTAACAAAAAATCAAATTGAAAGTATCGGTGGTAAAATATCTGTGGAAAGTAAAGTTTCCTTAGGAACAACTTTTACTCTTGAATTTCAAACCAACTAAGCAAAGAAAACACCCTTAATGACTACTAAAATTGATACTGTTTGTATCGTTGATGACGACCCTATAATTGTTTATTCCATGAAACGGTTGATGTCAGAGATGGACTTTTGTAAAACCATACATACGTTTGATAATGGGAAAAAAGCAATTGAAGCTTTAAAAAAGATTGTTGAATCTCGCGGAAACCTTCCAGACCTTTTATTTCTAGATTTGGCTATGCCCGAAATGAATGGTTTTGAATTCCTAAATGAACTCAGTAAAATGGATTTAGAAACAACTGAATTTAATCAAATACGTATTATAGGAATTAGTTCCTCGGTGAACCCTAGTGATATCGAAAAAATCAACTCTCATCCCTTAGTCGAGAAATATATTGTAAAACCCCTAACGCCCTCTGATTTAACACAACTATTAGAAAGTCAATAAGCTATTCAAAATTCCTAACAGGAATGTTGAGACAATTGAAACCTATACTTTAGGCTTAAAAAATGATACGATAATTACAACTTATCGATGAAGTCTTTAAAAACCAGTAATGACACTATTTTGTTAATAGCATCGCTATAAATTGTTAATAAATATCTCTTAGACAAGAAGAAACGATTTCTATAAATTGTGTAATTTCCTGTTATGGAAATAGTATCTAAAACCAAAAAAGGTCCCAAAAAGATAAAAATTTCCCCCCAACCACAAAAGTGCTCCTTCTCAGGTAGCACTGCAGATTTCTACGTTGGCCTTTCAGGAATAAATGCCAGCAAGAAGAATGTTCGTATCGTCGGTGCAGTACGAAGTGATTTGGTTGAAACCGCAATCAACAAACTATTAGGGCAAGGCTCAGACGAAATCAAATGGCCTGTTGTGCTTGATATGAAAAAGAGAATTCTTTTTCACTCGCATGAGGCCCATCAAAATGGTACTTCGGCTATACTTGGCTGGAAAGCATATTTTTCAAAAGTTTCCTAGGTTCTTTTAATTACGGATTCCCGGTGTAAAATCTTCTGGAGCATTTTTAGGTTCTAAGGTCGTTCCACTGTCACTTGTATCATTAAAAATTCTCCACTCGTCAAAAGTATAAACGGGGTTTGCTTCCTTGACTTTCACCTTTCGAACAGCTCTCCCATCTTCGAATTCATGATTGGTACTAGAACCATCTTCACCTACCACTCCAAAGACATCAATTACATTATCAAAAGGGTCAATTAATTGAAGACTATCATCTCCATTTGAGTCAGCAGGACTGTTCACGCCAACAACCATGTCAGATGCAAAACCATATATCGTTTCAAACTCTACTCCATTCGGGGAAATAATGAAGGTGCTTTCCCCGTCAATAGTGAACCCTGATAAATCGATTGTAGAACTGATTTCTAAATTATTATTTGTGTATCTCAGAAGTTTCCATCCTTCCAATTCAATGGGAATTTTTTTCGTTACAAAGTCTGAATAGGATATTTTCAGAATAAAATCTCCATTGGAGGATACATTAATTTGAAAAAAGCCATCAGCATTTGTCAATCCTTCCGATTTACTACCCTCCAAGGAAATGTTGACATCTGCCATTATACTCTTGTCTTGCTGATTCAAAACCCTTCCTGATAGCATCACGTAATTTTGAGCAGTGCACGATACGCATATCAAAAAGGCAACGAATAGTAGAAGTTGGTTGGACATTTGTTTTGGTTGAATTACTAACTGTGGGGTAACAATATATTAAAAAATAAATAAAAATGTAGGAATTTTCTGTATTTTAAATATATTTAGTGTCATGGCCTTATCTAAAAATGAATGGTTTATACTCCTCCTGCTATTGGTCAACTCTTTTGAAGTCTATACTCAAGAGGATAAAAGCTATTCGATTAAGACCATTGCCTTTTACAATATTGAAAACCTCTTCGATATCGAAAATGATTCTTTGACTTTCGATGATGACCGCACTCCTGAAGGCAAGGACAATTGGACATTGGAGCGTTATAAACGGAAGATTGAAAATATGTCTCGTGTGTTATCAGAAATTGGGGCAGAAACAACCCAAACCTCACCAGATATTATCGGTATCTGTGAAATTGAAAACAAAGGTGTTATTGAGGATTTGGTAAACCACGAAAACCTTATTGATAAAGATTATGGAATAGTCCATTTAGATTCGCCCGATGAACGAGGAATCGACGTTGCATTACTCTATAAAAAGAAATCTTTTATTGTGAACACTTTTAAAAGCCATCGCCTTCTATTAAATGACGCCGAGGGGTTTCGAGATTACACGCGCTACCAACTTGTAGTAAGTGGATATTTAGGTGACGAAAAATTTCATTTTATTATAAATCATTGGCCGTCAAGAAGTGGTGGTGAAGCTCGTAGTAAACCTCATCGCATGGCAGCGGCCACGCTGAACAAAAGAATCATTGATTCAATTCAGCGTTTAGATATTGACGCCAAAATTATCAGCATGGGTGACTTGAATGACGACCCTATAGATGATAGTTTGAAAAAAGTATTGAGGACAAAAGGAAAGAAAAAGAATTTAGAACCAACAGATTTGTTCAATCCTTTTGAAAAACTATTCAAAAAAGGTATTGGCTCACTAGCCTATCGCGATAAATGGAATCTCTTTGACCAAATGTTCTTTACAAGTAATTTAATCAATGAAACAAAGGATACATATAGTTTCTGGAAAGCTGGGGTATTTAACCCATCATATCTGCTAGACCCTGACGGAAGGTACAAAGGGTATCCGTTACGGACCTATGCTGGTGGCAGTTATATTGGTGGGCATTCGGATCATTTTCCTGTTTTTATATATTTGATACGCAAATCACTTCAAAAGCAACCTTATTTAAAAGGTGCATCTTACTAGTAAAGACAACATGAAGGTCATTTATACCTTACTGGCACTATGTGCTCTTTTCTCTTGCAATAATGATGACCTTGTAATCGAAGAAGAGGAAGCTTGTGTTGGTGTTATTGATTTTGCACCATCTGCAGTATTTCTTATTGAACTGATAGATGAGAATGGAACCAACCTAATTGAAAATGGTTTTTACGCAGAAGATCAATTTAGGCTTCAACTTAATGGGTCATATTGGAACGACGGTTTAGGTGTATCGGATGAAAAATTCATTAGATTGTACCCTGCTGGTGGCACAGGAGACAACCGGTATCTAATTCATTTATCAGAAAGCGAAACCGACACACTCGATTATAATATCTCTTTTCTAGAAGTAAAGTCAAGAAGTGATAGGGGCCTTTTTTGTGGAGAAAAAATTGTGCTTAATTCAGTAAGGTATAATCAAATAGAAATTGATACAATTAAAGTACCCCAGTCCTCCGGAATCCCGACACCGGCAATACCAATTACCGTGGTAAAAAATGTGTTATGAAAAGGTTGATTACAGCTCAGTTATTTGAAGATTACGCCACCTAACTTTAATACCTCCTCCATCATGTATTTGAAGGGCTACAGAACCTTCACCTGCCCCAATCTTTTCATCCGTAAGGGTAATCATTTCTGTGCCATTTAACCAAGAAGTAATGGTACCGCCATCAACACGAATTTTCATCGTGTTCCATTCTCCCATTTTGAGTGCTTTATCTTTTTCAGGATCTGGTTTGATTAGCCATCCACGACCGTAAGATTCGTATACGCCACCCGAATTGTTTCCAGGAGGCGCTACTTCAACCTGCCAGCCGCTAATTTTAGTACCATCTATAGTTGATCTAATAAAAATGCCACTATTGCCATTGGCTTCTTGTTTGAAATCAACAGACAGTTCGAAATTTTTGTAATGGTCATTGGTTCCTAAATAACCGTATCCTTTATCCGGGCCACTTTCACAGACAAGAAGTCCGTCTTCTACATACCATTTTTCAGTGCCGTAGATGGTCCAGCCGTCTAGATTTTCTCCGTTGAATAAAGATTTTTGTGCGGATAGACTTATTGAAAATAGGATTGTTGCTAGTAAGAGTATTTTTTTCATTTTGTTAAACATTAAGTATTATAAAAAAGATTTCCGCCTGCGCGGGAATGACAAAATTTCTGTTTAATTGAACCATTGCCCATAAGGGATACGGCTTAGAATCAATAGCAATCCCAATCCGTAGAAAATGGCAATGCTTTTGAATTTCTTCTTCCCTTCCATAAATTTCTTATGACGTGACCAGCCGACTGTTATTAGGATTATGGCCAGAATGTTCGTAAACGGATGTTCAACTGCTAGCTTTCTAGCCTCGGAAGATAAGCCGCCCATACCCAATTCTTGGATGGCATTCAATCCACTAGGAGAGACAAAAAACAATATCAAACCTATCACTAGCATAATATGAGACAAAATTAGCGCAAAGAGACTGAGTCGAAAATCTTTCTCAGGTGTAAACATTTTGTTGCCTACTAAGCCTGATATAGCATTGATTACTGCTAAAATCAGAATTGCCAACGCTGCATAAGCGATATAAGAGTGTATAACTTGAATTGTTTCGTACATGGTATAAATTATTTAGTATTTAAATGTACTGAATTTTGGGCATAAAAAAACCCTGCCAAAAGCAGGGTTTCTATGAAATAATGATTTTGTTTGATTAGAAGTTAAATCGAACACTTGCGTTCCAAGTTCTTCCAAAACCAAAGAATACTCTGTTGCTCACGTTGATGCCATCGTAAGTTTCATCACCAGCTTCAACGAAATCGTTTGTATCTGATTCTGCAATGTATGTAGTATCAAATACGTTGTTTACGTTCAACCTAAGACTCAGTCTTGATTCTCCAATTGGTAAACCGAATGAAATACCAGCATCAGCTAAACCAAATGAAGGCAGTTTCAATGCACCATTCTCATCAATATCAGTAGCATCAAAATCTGCATATAAATTATCCGCAAAACGGTATCCAGCGTCAATACTTAGATTATCCAATATACTATAATCAGCACCTATAAAAGCCGTAAATTGAGCGGCATCCCCAACCTTCACACCATCTAATTCCAAAGTCTGGGTTTGCTCTACTCCGTCAATAATGATTGGTGATTGGTCATTATCAAAAAAGGTTGCTGTTACATCATCTTGATACTCCCAGTTACCAATAGAAATCATACCAGTAAAAGCCAATTTATCGCTTGCCTGTAACCGTGCATCTATTTCAAGTCCTGTATGCACTTGGGTAATGCCTAAAAGGTTTGCAGTTCCTCGCACCTCATCTGGCTCCCCGAAGTTAAAAGTTGCTCCTACAGTATCAAATCTATCTTTCCAACTAGTTCTATACAAGTTTACATTAGCCCTGAAGTTTGAGCTTCTATACCCGTATCCTATCTCTAAACCAACTATTTTCTCATTGGTTAAGTTAGGGTTCAAATTGTTACCAAAATTTAAGTATACTGCATCAAATAAAGGTTGTTTTTCATAGTAGCCTCCATTTGCAAAAATGTTATGGTTCTCGTTGATATTCCAGTTCAAACCACCCTTAACGTTACCTCCTAAGATATTTTCAA
Source organism: uncultured Flavobacteriaceae bacterium (assembly GCA_947500435.1). GTDB lineage: Bacteria > Bacteroidota > Bacteroidia > Flavobacteriales > Flavobacteriaceae > Maribacter_C. The sequence goes on along the minus strand of CANMRV010000003.1, from coordinate 244,346 downwards.
AATCCGTTTTTTCCGGAGGAGTTTCTCCAAACAACTCTTCTCTTGCAAAACCCTGGTTTGATAAAGCCCCTTGCACGAAAACCGTAACATCATCATTGACGTTATACTCCATTTGGCCAAAAACACCTAACCAATTTACAAAACCAGTATTATTGTAATCTATTTTTTCCTCGTCATCGATATTGCCAAAAACCCACCAAGGCTGATTGGATTCATAGGTTTCAGTGAACAGGTTACTAGCTCCTTCACCCAATGGATTGTTTCTATCGTCAGTTTGCTGATATACATCACCACCGAGTCGGTTATCAACTCTTCGATAATGGAAACCTGTATATTTTCTTAAATCGACACCAAAGTCAATAGTCAACTTATCACTGATACGATTATTGAAGTTAGCAAGTAACCCAATCCAGTTATGAGAGTTCACAGAAGCTCTTCTAGAAATACCGTTTGTATTTTCTTCGTTGTCATTTCTATCGCTATTATTCACATATTGACCATTAATCTGCTCTCTTGGGTTGCCATTGTTGAAATCCGCTATGGTTTGACCGCTATTGTAAGCAATTATATCATCAACACGTATAAGACCGTCAGCCGTTCTTGGTAAAGCAAATTGCCTTCTTCCACCAATCTCACCAATCTCACCAGTACCGCCACCACGACCAAAGGATGCATATGCATTGGTCTGTAAAGTAGTCTTGCTGCTGATATCCCAATTCCAGCTTAAGCTAATAACGGGCTTGTGATAAAAGTTTCTTCTAAAACTGAACTCTTCACCGTCTAAATATCCCCAATCTTCATTATATCTTCTGTTTGGTTCGCCATCACCGTCGCCATAAAGAATCTGATTCTCTATAGAAACCGCACGACTTCTTTGGTGGTGCCATTGTGGTGCACCCGTAACCATAAATTCCAAGTTATGGTCGCCTTTGGTATAACCCAGTCCTAAAAAGAAATTGTATCCTTCGAAATTCGTGCCATCAGCATACATATTACCTCCCGTTCGGCTTAAAAGTAATGAAGCAGAAAGACCGTTGTCTAAAATACCTGAAGAATAAGAAGCCAAGGTTTTTACATAACCGTCATTACCTACAGTAGCTCCCACAGACCCTCCTTCAGGGTTTTGAGATGACTTTGTAACAACATTAATAGTACCACCAACAGATGACACTGCAAGTTTAGAAGAGCCTAAACCTCTTTGCACTTGAATAGCAGAAGTCACATCTGAAAGTCCAGCCCAGTTACTCCAGAAAACACGACCGTTTTCCATATCGTTCACTGGAACACCGTTAATCATTACCGCAGAGTTGTTTGTATCAAAACCACGAATGTTTATACGACCATCACCAAAACCACCACCTGACTTGGTAGCATAAATAGACGGAGTTGTATTTAGTATTTCAGGAAGTTCTTGAGATCCCAGTTTTTCTTGAATTTCAGCAAATTTAATTGTTGAAACCGCAACAGGAGTCTTACGGTCTTTGGCGATATCTTGAACGCCCGTTACAATTACCCCTTCTAATTCTTCGGCATCTGGCCGTAAGGTAATCTGACCTATTGAACCTGCACTGGTAAATGGCACTTTCATGTTCAAATAACCAATGTAAGAAATCACTAAATTTCCAGTGCTTTCTGCTACTTCAATAGTGAAGTTTCCATCAAAATCGGTAGAAGTTCCATTTGTTGTTCCATCTACTACGACACTTGCTCCTGGTAAAGGATCGCCGGAGTCACCGTCTAATACTGTACCAGTAATTGTTCCTTGAGAAAATGCAATAGCGGTCATGAAAAACGCAACTATTGCGAAGTACTTTTGTTTCATCTGTCTCGTGTTTATTTTAGTTTTCAATTTTGCTGCAAAAATGACCCTTTTTTATTTTGCCAAGATTAAGGCAAGGTTAAATTTGCGGCATGCAAATTTAACACAATTTTAGCATTGCTAGTGATAAAACCAACGAAGTTATTAGACTTTATTAAGAAATACTAAAATCGTAAATTAACCCTTAAAAGATTGTAGAAGTTGCGTTGTAGAGCTGTCGTGTTTGCTGATTTCTGAGTTTTCTATATCTTTTAAGGTGGTGCCGGCCAGTTGTTTACCTAACTCAACCCCCCATTGGTCATAGCTGAAAATATTCCAAAGTACACCCTGAACGAAAATTTTATGTTCATATAATGCTATCAAAGCACCTAAACTGTTCGGAGTCAACTTATCAATCAGAATTGTATTTGTAGGGTTGTTGCCTTCAAATACTTTAAAAGGGAGTAGTTTCTGAATTTCATCAAAGGACATATTCTTTGCTTCCAGTTCCGCCCTTACTTCTTCACCTGTTTTACCATTCATAAGGGCCTCCGTTTGTGCAAAAAAGTTTGCCATTAACTTGTTGTGGTGGTCGGTATTTCCATAAAGGGATTTTTTAAAGCCAATAAAATCCGCAGGAATCAGCTTTGTTCCCTGATGTATCAATTGAAAGAAAGCATGTTGCGAATTGGTGCCAGGTTCACCCCAAATAATTGTTCCGGTTTCGTAGTTAACACGATTCCCATCTCTATCAACACTTTTTCCATTGCTCTCCATAATACCTTGTTGTAGGTAGGCTGAAAATCTGCCTAAATATTGTGTGTATGGAATTACTGCCTCTGTCTCGGCACCATAAAAGTTATTGTACCAAATACTTAATAAGGCTAAAACAACCGGGATGTTTTTATCAAAGTCTTCATTCTTAAAATGCTCGTCCATTTCGTTAGCTCCTTTGAGCAAAGCATTGAAGTTTTCAAAACCTATGGCTAAAGCTATTGATAACCCAACAGCGCTCCAAAGAGAGAATCGGCCACCGACCCAATCCCACATAGGGAAAACGTTTTCTTTGGCAATTCCGAATTCAGCTATTTTCTCAGCATTCGTGGAAACCGCAGCAAAATGTTTTGCAACATCCTTCTGGCTTCCACTTCTTAAAAACCACTCCTTTATCGTAGTGGCGTTGCTTAGGGTTTCTTGAGTTGTAAAGGTCTTTGAAACCACAACGAATAATGTTGTCTCAGGATTCAATTCTTTCAAAACCTCTTGTACATGGTCTCCATCTACATTGCTGACAAAATGTACTTTTAAGTGATTCTTATAAAATTTTAGGGCTTCTGTAACCATTGCCGGACCCAAATCTGAACCGCCTATTCCTATGTTCACTACATCGGTAAAAGATTTTCCTGTATACCCTTTACTTTCCCCTGAAACTATTGAATCTGTAAATTTCTTAATATGCCTTTTAACTTCGTATACCTTGGGAACAACATTTTCACCATCGACGGTAATTATATCTGACTCCTTTGCTCGCAAGGCTGTGTGAAGAACTGCGCGGCCTTCTGTCTGATTGATTGTATCTGCGCCATAGTACTTTCCTATTGCGTCTTTGAGGTTTACCTCGTCCGCCAATTGCAGTAATAGTTGCATGGTTTCTTCCGTAATTCTATTCTTGGAAAAATCCACTAGAAAATCATTCCACTTTATGGAAAAATTACTCGCCCTATTAGCATCCTTGTTAAAAAGGCTTTTAATATGATATGCGCTAGTTTGATTGTAATGGTCAGTAAGCTTTTCCCAAGCCTGAGTAGTTGTAAGATTGTGGTTAAGTAATGACATTAATAGGTCTTTATATTTACGGCTTCAGTTTTTTCAAGAAGTAGTGAAATTCGAAGACGCAAAAATAGGCTATAATACCGAAACTTCGGAATTGACAACCAAATCTAAATCCTATTATTGATTTAAAGTGACCAAATCTTCCTCTTCCTCCTCAACCGGTTTTTCAGGATAAAGCATACAATCAAGCTGGTCTTTAATCGGCTCTACATAAGCGAAGTATTCTGGTTGGAGTGTTTTTGCCAAAGGTTCGGCTTTCGGAAGTTCTTCTTTTCTTGGGTCAACCTGTCTACCATTTCTCCAAAAACGATAACATACGTGCGGTCCGCTAGTGTTTCCTGTCATTCCAATCCAACCGATGACATCACCTTGCCGAACAAACTCACCTCTTTTTACATTCTGTTTGCTCATATGAAGATACTGCGTACTATACTTTCCGTTGTGCCGAATTTTCACATATTTACCATTCCCTCCTCTTCGTGTAGATTCCGTAACCGTTCCATCAGCAGTCGCCAAAATAGGAGTTCCTCTTGGAGCTGCATAGTCGGTGCCTTTATGAGGTCTAATTCGATTTCCGTAATATCTGATTCTTCTTTTTAGATTGTAAACCGATGATATACGTCCGAATTTTAAGGGTGCTCTCAAAAATGTGCGTCGTAAATTATTAGCTTCCTCATCAAAATAATCAACAACACTTTTTAAAGAGTCATTCTCATAGGCAAAGGCATAAATTGGTTTACCCCTATGTTCGAAATATGCCGCTTCTATTGGCTCTGCACCAGCATAAATGGAATCATTAATATACTTTTCTTTATAAATAACCTTAAACTTATCACCAGCTTCTAACTTGAAAAAATCAATTGTCCAGGCATAAACATCCGCTAGATTATGGGTAACGGTATAATCTATACCCTGTTCTTGAATAACTTGTGAGATTGAAGAACCTTGCTCAATTATTCCCGAAGCTTCTCGCTCTACATATTTTACCTCTTTTCTATCTGTATAGGCCGAAACGCTATCCCTAAAGTCTACAACCGTATAATTAATTCTGTCGTTTTCGTAGATAAATATCTGAGCAGCTTCAGTAGTATCTTTGGATGTTAAAATCGTGTAAGGCTTGCCCACTCGTATTCTTCTAACATCAAACGTGTCTTTAAACTCCAATGATAATTTAGCGATTTTAGGATAGTCTACTTTGTGCTCCATCATTAGTTCACCAAAACTATCACCATTTCTAATGGTATCATATTTTACGGTAAACTCATCGAGATTAAAGCCAAACTTTGTAACTGGTTTCTCAATAACAGGAATTGTCGCTACTTCTTTTTTGGCGTCTTCATTTTTAACCTCATTTTCTTCTTTACAAGAAAATAGTAGGATTGAGATTAAAAGAATGCCCCAGAATTTTTTCATTTTGGTTTTGATACTTTTTCAGGATTAAAGATATGGTCTACCCATTCTTTACCCCAATTATTTAACTCTTCTTTGGTATATAGGCTTGGAAAAAACACGACTTTTTGAAAACTGGGCGGCAAATATTCCTTCCAGTTTGTACCACCTGTGGCATTGATGCTTTTCTTGTCTTTAGCAAGATAACGATGGGCAGAACCAAAGTGCATCAAGGGCCAGTTTACGTTCGCATTTAGATCCAATGTCTTTAACGCTTTTATAAGCGCTTTATTATCTTGTTTTTCTTTGGGTAATTGCAAGTATTTATTCCAAATAGTCCCGCTTTTCACCTGCTTGGCAATACGAATGAACCTTGGGGTATATCGGTATTCAAATTGTTTTAACGTTAGGGTTTTTTCGCCTGTATCGGCATCAGTAGCTCCTTTCTTCCAATATATATGCTCATAGAGCTCCTCAATACTATCTTCGGATGAAAATTGGTCACGTTCCGTATGGTGAACTAAGTTTTCCATAGCGGTTGCATAAATCTCTATCATGCGGTATTGTGCAGATTGAAAACCACTGGCGGGTAGCAATGCCATTCGGTACTGCAAAAATTGTTGACGTTCCATCCCTTTAATCATAATGCTAAAGGAGGAAATAAGTGCCTGATAATAACTGTTAATACGCCTTGCCTTTTCAATAAAAAAATCGACATTTTGTGATTTATCATCAACCAATTGTTTTTGCTCATGCAAAATAAGCTTGAAATAGAGCTCAGTAATTTGATGATACATGATGAAAATCTCTTCATCAGGAAAATAGGTTCTCGGAACCTGTAAACTCAAAAGTGTATCTAAATGAATATAGTCCCAATAGGTGAGGTAACGTTGATAAAGTAAGCCGTCAAGGTAAGAGCTTAAATCTTGTCCTGAATCTTTGTATTTCTCTTGAAGTTTGGAGATTTGTGATTCAATCTGCTCCTTATTCTTCATTTTCATGGAGTTTCAACTGCGGCTATCCGTTCTAAGAAAGCTACAACTTCTTTAAGTTACCAAAGCTACACAAAGATTTTTAGAAGATAAACTGAAAAATAGCTAAAGAACGATAGTCGTCTTAATCCATAATAATCTTGAACTGATGCTTTAGTCCATTATACCCATCAATGTCCGCTTTAATTGCACCAACCGCTAAATCAGCACTAATACGAATTGGTATTTTATTATCATCGGCAGAAACCCAAAGCGAAAGACTTTCTTGTTCCTTAAAAACTCTACCCGACTGAACGTAGGGTCTGAACTTATGACATTTTACTTTGCCATATTTCGTTTTCAATATGTCTTCACCCATATACTTTAACTTGAAGTTAAAAATACCATCATCGTCATAAAGCATTTTCATATTTATGGACTTTCCAACTTCAAGGCTATCCGCATCGTAATTATTTCGCAAATAGTAAAAGGCAGAGATTAAATCTTGAACACTATCCTGCAATTTTATGTCTTGCTTCTTCTTATTTTTTTTGTCGTTTAAAACAGCCTTCTGTTCTTCATGATTAAAGTCTATCTCAATATCTTTTGTATATCCGCCTTCATTAATATTTCTAACAAATTTGTACGGCTTACCATCTTCTTTGTCAAAATAACTTTCGTAGGTATCATCAACCTTAAAAAAGATACTTGCAAAACCTGAGGTTTCTCCGTGCCCAACAACATGATAGACAGGAATTCCATTTATCTTATCAGATTTAACTTGAAGTGTAGCATAGCTTGCATTCAAAAAGCCATAATGCATTCTGAATTTTAACCACTCTCCGGGTTCGAAAGCGGATTCTTTCTTAGCTTTTCGTTTAGATGTAGATTTTTTGACTCTAGTATTTACGGCCAAATCACCTGATTCTTGCGCGCTGATACTGAGGCAAAAGGACAAAAAGATTAAGAGTAAAAATTTCTTCATAGCTTGAAGGGTTAATGTAAAAATAGTGAATGCTTTATAGAACAATTAGTATCTACTATTACATAAACAAAATTTATTCCAAAGTATTGTATACCCATTAGTATCATATTGCCTCGTTAGGTTAACAATCAAGAAGGGAAATACCCTAAATCAGATACTTTTAATACAATTGTTATGCCAACTACAAAAAACATTGGTGACAAAAAAAGCCTAGTTAAAAATAACTAGGCTTTTCCTAAATAACCAACCAAACTTTAAATTATGAAAAACCAATACTTAAAGTTGTAAGGGAACCACCCCTTACTGATGTAAATTTAATACATAACTCGCAGCTTCAAATTGGTTTTAACTTACTTTAACTTATCTCTTAACACTAATTTATATTTCCTATTAAAAAATTAGGAATTTATTAAGAAAAAGCCCTGCCTAAAGGGTTCCTCGTGCTTCTTGTTCCCTTTCAATTGCCTCGAAAAGTGCTTTAAAATTTCCAACGCCAAATGACTGCGCACCTTTGCGCTGAATAATCTCTATAAATAGTGTTGGACGATCCACAATTGTCTTTGTGAATAGTTGTAATAAATATCCTTCTTCATCTCGGTCAATAAGAATTCCGTGTTTCTTAAGCACCTCAACATCTTCATCTATTTCGCCAACACGTTCTAATAAATCGTCATAATACTCATCAGGAACATACAAAAATTCCACTCCTCTATCACGCATTGCCGAAACCGTAGCTACAATATCATCTGTAGCCAATGCCATATGTTGGACACCAGGTCCATTATAAAAATCCAAATATTCCTCTATTTGAGATTTCTTTTGCCCCTTGGCCGGCTCATTAATGGGAAACTTCACCCGACCATTTCCGTTACTCATAACCTTACTCATAAGGGCAGTATACTCCGTGGCGATATCATCATCAACGAAAGAAACAATTTGCGCAAAGCCCATTACTTCACCATAAAACTTGCACCATTGGTTCATTTCTCCCCAACCAACATTCCCCACCATATGATCAATGAATTTGAGTCCCACTGAGTCCGGATTATAATGTGATTCCCATTTTCGATATCCTGGCAAGAAGATGCCATTGTAGTTTTTACGTTCGACAAACATATGAACAGTTTCTCCGTAGGTATAAATTCCAGAGCGAATCACATGACCATTTTCATCTTCTTCTTTGATAGGTTTCAGATACGGTTTTGCGCCGCGTTTTGTAGTTTCCTCAAAAGCTTTGGTTGCATCATCAACCCATAACGCCACTACCTTTACACCATCTCCGTGTTCATCAATATGACGATTGATTTCGCCTCCTTTTTGCAAAGGAGTGGTGAGCACCAATCTAATTTTATCTTGTTTTAAAACATAAGAAACACGGTCTTTTACTCCTGTTTCCAAGCCGGCATAGGCTTCCGACTGGAAACCAAAGGCTGTTTTATAAAAATGTGCTGATTGCTTTGCATTACCAACATAAAGCTCAACGTAGTCTGTACCCAAAAGGGGAAGAAAATCTTCGGCTTCCTTAAAAAGTTTTTTCAGGGTATACTCGGTATTCTTTAAATCCTTTAGATTTTTTATTTCTGCTGCCATGGAAATTAAATTTTTGAATTGAAATTTTTGAAATTTTCCTCTAGATATTATTTATATCAAGAGATCTTCCCGCGCCTGTTTTGAACCTGTCTGCCGACAGGCAGGTTTATTTCAGTAAAAGCGGAAATTGAAATAAATGGCCTTAATTACCACATTGCCCTAAGATGTGCAGTTATATCAATTCTAAATTTCATCATGTTGTTCTTCCTATAAAAGGTCTACAAATATCGGAAAAAAGAAATCAACCCGTTGTTAATTATCAGACAAGCTTTGAAAAGGAAAATCAGAAATCTAAAACCAATAACCAACGCTAAAAAAGAAGTTGCCTTTATCAACATCGGGAGACCAGGAATAAAGAACTTGTATTGGTCCTAAAAATGACTCTAGTCCATAACCAACCGCAAACCCTGAATATGTGGGTTCAGTAAACCATTCTCCAGTTCGAAAAAGGTCATCCTCTACATTGGCAAAATTGGCAGCAAAAAGAAGGTGATTTTTCGGAGCAATTTCTAAATCTACTCTACCATAAGCTTTCACATAACTATTGCCGGGCAGGGATAGAAAATCATATCCGAAAAACGGAACAAAATTGTTGATTAGGTTTGTACCATATCCCCCTAGCACAAAATCGAAGGTAGTAACGTTTGAGGTACCTAGTTTAAATCCTCCTTCAGTTTCCAAATTGATTGATAGATTGTCAAAAATGGAAAATGCCCCACCCATTCTCGCCTTACTGACTGAAAACTCTTTAAAGTTATTATTGAAATCTGATGAGAGCACATAAAAATGGAAGTCTCCATTGAAAAAGAACCCTTTGGTGGGGAAGTATTTGTCATCATAGGTATCTAAGGTTAATTGGGCAAAAGCGCTATAGAAATTACTTTTTTCAAATAAAGTTCTACCATTTCGGTCTCTTCGAGCTTGTTCTAGCGTGTTTTCGTTCTGATTTTCCAAATCCGCCAAAGTCCTAGTGCTAAACTTAAGATACTTATACTCGATACCCGTTGTAAAGGCTAATTCCTCTTGCCAAACGGTTTGAACATAAGCTTGATTCGTAAAATCTTGCACTCCGAAGTTAATGGTGTTTACATTACCGACATTCGGAACTTCGTAGTTGCTTCGAATAACATCAAAATCGATTTCCTTTTCAAAATCGTTGAATCGTGAATTGAATCCGAAGCTCCAGTATGAACCTTTGTCTATATAATATTGGAGATTATAACGCACATTATCTCCTAAAATAAAGTCAAAAGAGGCAACATCATCTTTCGCTAAAAAGTTCTTTCTCGTCAGGTTTATCATTGCGGCGCTCTTATACAAATCATCATAGTGGGCACCAAGGCGTAAGAAGGTTTTGGTCGGCTTTTCTTCCAACCCAATAATTAAATCTTCTCCTATTCCATTTGAAACCAATTTATATCGAATCGTTTGAAAGTTTCCGGTTGCCGATAGGTTACTAATACCTTGTTGTAATTTTTGAAAACTAATTTTCTTGCCTAATTCAAAACGAAGTTTTCCCTTTACATACCCCCTGGTATAGTTCGAATTTTTACCAGATAGCACTAAACGATTGATGCGCAAAGAGTCATTGACAGCACCAGTTTTTATAGCTTTTCGCTTTTTATTTTGCTTAATGGAAAGTTCTTTTAACGGCACATATTCTTTGCGCGCAGCTTCTTCCCCTAATCTAACAATAGCCTTTCCTTGATTAAAATCCAATACGGTATAATCATCCATATTTGGTTTAATATAAATATTCGTCTGTTTTGACTTCTCCTCCATATCTTCTGCCGAACGAAAGTTGTTAATCTGAAGAAGAATTTCCGTCGCTGACAGTAACTCTTCTCGGCTAGAAAGACCATGTTGTACGTCTACCCCAATGATAACATCTGCACCAAGAGCTTTAACTTTATTAATAGGATAGTTATTTACAACGCCACCATCAATCAATACTTTACCATCAACAGTTGAAGGCTCAAAAAGGGAAGGGAGCGTGCCACTGGCCATTATCGCTTGTGGAAGATATCCTTTATCAAGAATAACCTCTTCACCTGTTTCTACATTAGTACCAATACAGACAAACGGAATAGGCAATTGATTAAAATCTTTAACGTCTTTCACATGGTAAAGCAATCGTACCAATTCGTGATATATATTTTGGCCTCCAGAATATGCCTGGGGTATTGATATTTTGAACTTATTGAACGGCAGTGTCACCGCATATCTTTCGGAATCCTCTTTTTCATAAAAAGTCTTTGCATTTCTTGGTAGATTATCTTGAATAAGACGGCTGAAATCTGAACTTCTAAATATGGAATCTAATTCGTTAGCCGTATATCCTGAAGCATATAAAGCCCCAACAATTGCGCCCATACTTGTACCACCTATATAATCTATTTTCACCCCAGCTTCTTCAATAACTTTTAGAGCACCAATATGTGCTAAGCCTTTAGCACCACCGCCACTTAAGACAAGACCAACTTTGATATCTTCTTTGCTATTTGATTCCTGTGCATAACTTGCCCATGAAAGAGATATAGTTAGAATGAAAAGTAAAATTTTCTGCATGCTGCCTATACGACGTTATTTTTGATGAAATGTTTCATAAATCTTCTTCGCTTTTGCTATTCCGACGGTTTTTGCAAGGTTCTCTACGGATGCTTCCTTTATACGTTTGACAGATTTAAATATTTTTAAAAGGTCTTCGGCCGTTTTCTCGCCCACACCTTCAATACTTTCCAACTCTGAATTAATTGCTGCCTTGCTTCTTTTATTTCGATGGAAGGTTATCCCAAAACGGTGCGCCTCATTTCGAAGTTGCTGGATGATTTTTAAACTTTCTGACTTCTTATCTAAGTACAATGGAATAGGGTCATCAGGAAAGTAAATTTCCTCAAGCCGCTTGGCAATTCCTATTATAGCAATCTTACCCCGTAATCCTAAAACATCAAGACTTTTCAGTGCCGATGACAACTGTCCCTTTCCACCATCTATAACAATCAATTGCGGCAAAGGTTCATCTTCCGCCAATAGTCTTTTATAACGTCTAAGAACCACTTCTTCCATGGAGGCAAAATCGTCAGGGCCCTCTACTGTTTTAATATTATAATGTCGATACTCTTTTTTGGAAGGCTTTCCATCTTTAAAGACAACACAAGCAGCCACAGGGTTGCTTCCTTGTATATTACTATTATCAAAACACTCTATATGGCGTGGTTCAGCCGACAGTCGGATGTCTTTTTTCATTTGGGCCATGATGCGATTGGCATGGCGATCAGGGTCAATAATACTTATTTGCTTAAAGCGCTCTTGTCTGAAGAATTTGGCATTTCTTTCAGAGAGGTCTAGAATTTTCTTTTTATCTCCCAACTGTGGAATGGTAACTTTCAAATGAGGTTCAACGATTACCTTGAAAGGAAGATAAACTTCTTTAGATTCTGATTTGAACCGGTCACGAATTTCAACTATGGCCAATTGCAGTAAATCCTCATCCTTTTCTTCGAGTTTCTTCTTAATCTCTATAGTATGTGAGCCAACAATAGAACCATGGGAGAGTTGTAGAAAGTTCACATAAGCAAAGGCCTCATCTGAAATGATAGAAAAGACATCGACATTATTTATTTTAGGATTTACAATTGTGCTTTTGACTTGGTAATTTTCTAAAACATCAATCTTCTCCTTTACTTGTTGGGCTTCTTCAAATTTCATTTCAGAAGCAAGGTTTTTCATCTGCCCTTTGAAATAATTCAATGAAGATTTGAAGTTTCCTTTTAAGATTTCGCGAATATCGACAACTTGTTGGTCATACTCCTCCAATGTCTGAAAGCCTTCACATGGGCCTTTGCAATTTCCCAAATGATACTCCAAACAGACTTTATATTTACCCGCTTTTATTTTTTCCTCGGATAAATCATAATTGCACGTTCTTAACGGATAAACACTCTTTACCAGGTCTAACAAAGTGCGTACGGTTTTCATACTTGTATAAGGGCCGAAATATTCAGAGCCATCCTTAATCAATTTTCTCGTTGGAAATATTCTAGGAAAGCGCTCATTTTTAATGCATATCCAAGGGTATGACTTATCATCTTTTAAAAGCACATTGTATCTGGGGCGATACTTCTTAATTAAATTATTCTCAAGTAAAAGCGCATCTGACTCTGTTGGCACTACAATATGTTCTATCCGAACAATCTTCTTCACCATCACTCTAGTCTTACCGTACTCATGATTTTTATTGAAGTAAGAAGAGACCCGTTTCTTTAAATTTTTGGCCTTACCCACGTATAAGATTTTATCGATGGCATCATAAAACTGATAAACACCAGGATTACTCGGTAAGGTTTTCAACTGTATGTCAATGGGTAATTGGGGCATGAAGCTTTACTGGTTCATTATTGTTCGGTAGCTGATGTTAAATTACCACGTTTTTACAAAACCACATTCTATTTTAATTTTATTTAACGTTGCCTAATTTGTACAATTAAGTGGCAATTTCATCCATACAAAAGACTTAATTTGGGTTCTACCAGAACCCATTAGCTTTAAATTTTAGATAAAGTGTTTGAAAACCTTAAAAATCTATAATTTCTTCTCCAAATTACGTCAAAATATAACCTTCTGTTATTCATATACTTAAATTATATTCTGATAGAAATTACTTACGTTTCAATTTAACCAAATGTTAAAATTTCTTAAAAAACATGCAGTTCATCGATTAAAAAGTACACTTAATAGGTTTTTTTTGTATATATTTAACCATCAAAATCAACCAACATGGATAAGTACCTCATCACTATTGCCACCTACTTGATATTAATGCTATTTTGTAAAGTTTATTATGCCGTTGCCATTAAAGATTAGGTGAAAGGTATTTTCAATTCGTAATATTTTAACGATTCTTGATGTTAAAAAAGAATTTACGATTACATTATAAAGCACTACGAAAAGACGTTTCCCCACAAGCACTATTAAATTCCTCACTATCCATTGCGAACAAGCTACTTGGTTTGCCTATTTGGAATTTAGACTACTACCACATATTTCTTCCCATAAGCTCAAAAAATGAGGTAGACACTTCTTTTGTCTTGTCTATCTTGCAAGGTAAGGACAAAAATATCATACTTCCGAAAATACAGTGTGAGCAGAGCCTTCAACATATTCTATTGACTGATAATACTAAGCTGCTTGCCAATTCATGGGGAGTACCTGAACCCGTTGAAGGTATTGAAGTGCCAACCGAAAAAGTCGATGTGGTTTTTGTCCCTTTGCTGGCCTTTGATGAAAATGGAAATCGCGTAGGATACGGAAAAGGGTTCTACGATAATTTTCTTAACGACTGCAGAAAAGATGTAATCAAAGTCGGACTATCTTTGTTTCCTGCGGAAGCTATGATAAGTGATATAAATGAGAATGATATTCCCTTAGATTATTGTGTAACTCCTGAGAAAATCTATTCGTTCTCGAGAACTTGATCTATTACCTCCTCTAAAACTGTTCCTTCGATTTCAGATTCTTCCTCATGCTTAGGGAAAGCTTTTTTATTGAACACCAATAATATTCCTACTCCAGTGCTAATCGCCGTATCAGCTACATTAAAAACAGGTTCGAAAAAACGGAAACCCTTTCCGCCAAAATAAGGCACCCATTCAGGCCATGTGGTATCAACCATAGGAAAATACAGCATATCTACAACCTTTCCATAGAATACACCACCATAAGACTCATCTGAAAACAGGGTGGCAACCTGGCCGTTGCTGTGGTCAAAAATGAGTCCGTAGAAAACGGAATCGATAATGTTTCCAAGAGCTCCTGCAAAAATTAAGGAGACCGCCAGAATTAATACTTTCGGCGATTTCTTGCGAATGGTGTCATATAACCAATATCCAATTCCCGCGACAGCGAACAATCTAAAAACAGTCAAAATAAGCTTGCCAGCTGATTCTGATATAGGTAAAAAATCACTCAATTTAGCACCCCAAGCAGCACCTGAATTTTCAATAAAATGAATTTTAAACCAATTAAATACGTCAACAGATTCACCTAATTCAAAATGGGTCTTTATGTAGATTTTACTAATCTGGTCTATTAGCAATATAACCGCAATCAGCAGCAGCGACTTCTTTAAATTCATTTCGTAGTTATAATTGTGGCAAAAATAGACATATTATTCGATTCTCTTGAAGCGGATGTTTCCTGTAACGGTATTAAGTAGGTACTTATTATCTCCCACAGGAATTTGATTTTCATCGACCTTTCCGTATTTGCTTTTGCTTAGAATTTTAGCTGACTTACTTTCAACAATAATATCACCACTTTGGGTAGTTACTTCCGCACTACCTTCTACTTCAATCAAGCGAATGAAGCCATCATTGGAAGTTATTTTTAACTTTTCATAAACTCCCTTTGTCTTAATATTACTATTTGTTCCGAAAATGTTGACATTCCTAAATGCTGGTAATTTTATTTCCAATGCGATTGAAACTACTTTATGGGCACTTAATTTGTCATTTGGGTTTTCAAAATTTGACCGAAAACCCGCACTTACCAAAACTGTTGAGCCTTCTTCATTTAGGTTTAGAACAAGGTCTTTTCTATATTCACCTTCAATGGTGGCTTCTACAACTAGCTCAGCAGAATCACTAGTACTTAGGTTTATCTGAAAACAGTTGGAGGCATCTATTTGAAAAGACGAAATAGCGCTATGTACAATTGATTTTTCCACCACTTTTTGAGCGTTTAAAAAATTCAAGGTAAAAAATAGCAGTAGGAGAGTTCTCATGATGTCCTTAAACAAAAAGACCCACAAGGTTCTCAAAACCTTGTGGGTCAATATTTTTCTCTAAACCGAGGTTTTTATTTTTGCATGTTTTTAGCCTCAATGCTCAAAGTGGCATGCGGAACAAGCTTCAAACGTTCTTTGTTGATCAGCTTTCCCGTAACACGGCATATGCCATAAGTTTTGTTTTCAATACGTAACAAGGCATTCTTTAAATCACGAATAAATTTCTCTTGACGAATCGCTAATTGCGTATTTGCCTCTTTACTCATGGTTTGAGAACCTTCTTCAAATGCTTTGAACGTTGGTGAGGTATCATCTGTACCATTATTACCATCATTCATATATGCGCTTTTCAAAAGCTCTAAATGACTTTTAGCTTTTTCAATTTTCTCTTCAATAAGTTCTCTGAACTCCGCCAAATCTTTGTCGGCATATCTAACTTTTAAATCTTGTGCCATTTTTCTAGTGTTTTGTAATAAATAGTTTCGTATTCACTTCATCAAAGGCAATTTCCGTGCCTATATCTAGTTTCTCTTCAAAATTTAGTTCTGCAGTGAGCGTTTCGGTTTTAATATAATTCAAATTATCGGAAACCGCTTGTTCTACAAATCCGTCTTTTAATATTTTAATATCAATTTTATCGGTTACTTCAAAACCAGAGTCTTTTCTCATATTCTGAATTCGGTTGACCAATTCTCTGGCAACACCTTCTTTTCTTAGTGCTTCATTGATAGTAACATCTAAAGCTACTGTTAATGAACCTGAAGAAGCGACCAGCCATCCTTCGATGTCTTGAGAGCTTATCTCTACATCTTGTAACTGTAAATTAATACTATTATTTTCTATTTGGACGGATATTTCGCCCTCCTGTTCGATTTTCTGGATGTCCTCCTGCCCGAGTTTAGCAACCTCAGCCGCAATCAACTTCATTTCCTTACCGTATTTAGGCCCTAAAACCTTAAAATTTGGCTTTATCTGCTTCACTAAAATGCCGGAAGCATCATCTAACAGTTCAATCTCTTTTACGTTTACCTCTGATTTAATCAAATCGGCTACCGCTTCTATCGCATGCTTCTGTTCATCATCAGAAACAGGAATCATAATCTTCTGCAACGGCTGACGCACCTTGATTTTTTCTTTCTGACGGATTGATAATACCAAAGAAGAAATCGTTTGTGCTTTCTGCATCTTTCCTTCTAAATCAGTATCAACCATAGCGGCATCATACACTGGAAAATCAGCCAAATGTACACTTTCAAAGGTTTCTTTTTCTGTAGTATTTGTTAAATCTTTATAGAGCCTATCCATAAAAAATGGAGCTACTGGCGCTGAAAGCTTTGCTACAGTTTCCAAACAGGTATATAAGGTTTGGTATGCCGATATTTTATCCTGTTGGTAATCTCCTTTCCAGAAACGTCTTCTGCATAAGCGCACATACCAGTTACTCAGGTTTTCCTGCACAAATTCTGAAATGGCCCTGGTACCTCTTGTCGGTTCATAATCAGCATAGGCCTCATCTACTTTCTTGATAAGGGTATGTAATTCAGAGAGAATCCATCGGTCAATTTCTGGGCGTTCGTTTAAGGGTACATCTGCTTCTGAATATTTGAACTCGTCAATATTCGCATAGAGGGAAAAGAAAGAATAGGTGTTGTATAGTGTTCCAAAGAACTTTCGCTTTACCTCGACAATTCCTTCGATATCAAACTTTAGATTATCCCACGGATTCGCATTTGAAATCATGTACCAACGCGTGGCATCCGCGCCATGAGCATCCATTGTTTCAAAAGGGTCGGCTGCATTGCCCAAACGTTTGGACATTTTCTTGCCTTCCTTGTCTAAAACTAAACCGTTTGACACTACATTTTTATAGGCTACGGAATCAAAAACCATTGTTCCAATCGCATGCAGCGTATAAAACCAACCTCTGGTTTGGTCAACTCCCTCAGCGATAAAATCTGCTGGGAAAGTCTCCCCTTTATCAATTAAATCTTGATTTTCAAACGGATAGTGCCACTGCGCGTAGGGCATTGAACCACTATCAAACCAAACATCAATCAAATCACTTTCGCGATTCATAGGTTTTCCTGACGGAGAAACCAGCGTGATTTGGTCTACTATATTTTTATGCAAATCTATTTTGTCATAATTCTCTTCGGACATATCACCAACTACAAAATCTTCAAAAATGTCTTTTTCTAGGATTCCTGCTTCTAGCGCTTTCGTCATTTCAGACTTCAATTCAGCCACAGAACCAATCATCATTTCCTCAGTACCATCTTCAGTTCTCCAGATAGGAAGTGGAATACCCCAATAGCGTGAGCGTGATAAGTTCCAGTCATTTGCATTTGCCAACCAATTACCAAAACGACCTTCTCCTGTTGATTTAGGCTTCCAGTTAATGGTTTGGTTTAAGTCAAACATCTTGTCTTTCACATCGGAAATCTTGATGAACCAAGAATCTAATGGATAATACAAAATGGGTTTATCCGTACGCCAGCAGTTTGGATAACTGTGCACATACTTCTCAACCTTAAAGGCTTTATTCTCTTCTTTAAGTGTAATGGCGATTTCTACATCAACCGAACGTTCTGGTGCTTCACCATCCTCATAATATTCATTCTTGACATACTTGCCTCCCCATTGTTTCAATTCGGGTCTGAACCTACCCTGTAAATCCACCAAAGGAACCGGATTCTTATTCTCATCCAAAACCAATAACGGCGGAACTTCAGGCACAGCTTGTTTTGCCACCAAGGCATCATCTGCTCCAAAAGTAGGGGCTGTATGAACGATTCCCGTACCATCTTCCGTGGTAACAAAATCCCCAGAAATTACACGAAAAGCATTCTCAACATTCTCATAAGGTTTTGCGTAATCAATAAGTTGCTCGTATTTGATTCCTACCAAATCCTTCCCAACAAATTCTTTTACAACATAAAACGGAATTTTTTTATCTCCAGATTTATAGTCTAATAATTCAGGCTTAGTTTCAACTTGATTGAACTTCCCCGAAAACTGTTTTGAAACTAAATTTTTAGCCAAAACCACATTCATGGGTTTGAATGTATATTGATTATATGTTTCTACTAAAACATAATCAATCTTAGGGCCAACGGTCAAAGCTGTATTCGACGGAAGCGTCCAGGGCGTTGTCGTCCATGCTAAAAAGTATACATCTCCTTCGTTTTGTAAGAAATCAGGAAGTGTACTTTCAATTGCCTTGAATTGGGCAGTTACCGTAGTATCCGTAACATCTTGATAGGTTCCGGGTTGGTTTAATTCGTGAGAACTTAGTCCGGTTCCTGCTTTTGGCGAATAGGGTTGAATGGTGTATCCTTTGTAAATCAATCCCTTATCATAAATCTGCTTTAACAACCACCAAACGGTTTCCATGTATTTGGACTTATAGGTAATATATGGATCATCCATATCTACCCAATAACCAACCTGTTCGGTCATTCTATTCCAAACATCTGTATAACGCATTACCGCCTTTTTACAAGCCGCATTGTACTCTTCTACCGATATTTTCTTTCCAATATCTTCTTTGGTAATTCCAAGTTCCTTTTCAACCCCAAGTTCAATTGGAAGTCCGTGGGTATCCCAACCCGCTTTTCGTTTTACCTGAAAACCTTTCATGGTCTTATACCTCGGAAAGATATCTTTGATGGTGCGCGCCATGACATGATGAATACCAGGCATTCCGTTTGCCGATGGTGGTCCTTCGTAAAAGACATAACTCGGTTTTGCTTCACGAGTGGAAACACTTTTCTCGAAAATCTGGTTCTCCTTCCAGTAGGCTAGAATCTCTTCTGCTATTTTAGGTAAATCCAATCCTTTATATTCTGCAAACTTCATAAGAAATGCTTCTGGTGCTGCGATTTAAGGGTGCAAAATTAGCGATTTTGGTTCATATAATTGGCATCACAAACACTAAACCCTCAGAAATAGAGAAAGAAAATAATTCCGTGAAAAGTCCTTGAAATCAACACTTTTGTTCACTACTTCCCTTGAAATGTTAACAAATTGCATCTAAATACCAAAACCATCCGTATATCTTTGCAATTAGAAACAAAACACTAAAACTAAAAAACATGAAAAAAGTAATTTTAAGTTCGATTATGGTACTTGCACTTTGTGTATCATTTGTATCCTGTAGAGAAGCTGCTGACAAAGCAAAAGAGGCTACGGAAGCTGCTGCTGAGGCTGCTGAAGAAGCAGGCGATGCTGCCGGTGAAGCTATGGACAAAGCAGGTGACGCTGTAGATGCTGCTGCTGAAATGGGTGAAGATGCCATGGATAAAGCGGGTGATGCAGTTGATGCTGCCAAAGACGCTGCAGGTGATGTAAAAGATGCTGCTGGTGATGCGGTGGATAAAGCAAAAGACGCTGCAGGTGATGTAAAAGATGCTGCTGGTGATGCGGTGGATAAAGCAAAAGACGCTGCAGGTGATGTTAAAGCTGCAGCTGGTGATGCTGCTGACAAGGCAAAAGATGCTGCAAAAGAGGTAAAAGATAAAGTGAAGAACTAATTATCTACAACCTAAAATAATAGCCCTGATGGAAACGTCGGGGTTTTTTGTTTAAAACTTATAGCCAAGCCCTAAAATCAGATTAGTTCCTGGGGCGGCAATTCCTGAAGAATACGAACGATACCTTTGATTGGTAATGTTTTCAAGACTTAACGTTGCTTTTAAAGCATTGGAAATAGCATATTGCGAGCGTAGATTCAAAGTATACCATGACGGAGAATATGGGTTTCCATCTCCATCAATCGCATAAATATAAGCTTTGCTTATTTCTGACGGAGCCAAGTCCTCAAAAGCTATTTTTCCATTATAGTTCAAAAAGGCATCTGCCTTTAGTCTTTGATTTTTCCATACTATATGAAAATCCCCAAACGTGGGCGATACGTGTCTTCCCGGAGAATCAGTACCATCCGCTTCTTCTTCAACCCCCTCGGTAATCGTTAGATTTGAAGTAATTGATAAGTTATCTGTCAAAAAGGCTTCCAGTCCTAACTCAAACCCATATACATATGCTTTTGCAGCATTCTGTATTGCTTGTACATTACTTAGCTCACCGTTATATTCAATCTGTGACTGACCATTGAATTGAAAATCCCTACGCACTAAGGCATCTACCAAATAAGTATAAAAGGTGGCTCCTTTCAATACTACTTTATCCGCAAAATTCTTTTGGATACCCAGTTCTGTGTTATACGCATACTCCGGCTCTAAATCGGGATTAGGCACTACCACTGATCCTGGTTCGGAATCAAATACTTTGCCAACATCGTCTATATTAGGAGATCGAAAACCAGTAGAACCATTCCATGTTATTTGTAAATCGGCTTTCGGAAACCAACTTAAGCCAATGCTTCCCGTAAGCGCGCCATTGTCTAATTTTGCATCATCAAATGGAAACGGATAAAACGTTTTATCAAAAACAGCATCTATCCAAACATGACTGTATCGAAGTCCTGAGAGAAGCGTGAAATTTGGTTTGGCTTTATACTCGGCATTTATATAACCCGCCAAAGTTTGCCATGTAGCACCGTCGGGATATCGTGAAGCAGCATTTGAAATTATATTGGTTTCTATATTCTCCTGACTTCCTTCTGAACCGACTTTATTGAATATATATTCGCCTCCATAATACAACCGTAAATCACCTATTCGTTTGTTTTCAAAGTCTATGTTGGAAGAAAGCGCATTAACTTTTTCTTTGGTTGTATTTCGAATTAAATCTTGAAAACCCCTTTCATTCCTGCTCTCTTCGAAGTGTTGGTAGGCAGTTGTGATTTTCAATCCATCATAAAATAATCCTTTTCCTTTTCTATTGATTTGCAAATTGCTCATGAACCATTTTTGAGGACCGTAAAACCATTCAGCAGAAAGCAGACCCGTATTATCTGAATT
The DNA here is from genome assembly GCA_947500435.1 of uncultured Flavobacteriaceae bacterium. Classification (GTDB taxonomy): domain Bacteria; phylum Bacteroidota; class Bacteroidia; order Flavobacteriales; family Flavobacteriaceae; genus Maribacter_C. The sequence continues at coordinate 223,075 of CANMRV010000003.1, read as the reverse complement.
TGGTCGTATCGAGCGATCGTATCTGGAATAATCAGTTGTTTCAGAATAATGTAAGCCCAAATCATAGTGCCAATTATTATTAGGTTTATAAGCTATTTTTTGAAGGATATTTATTTGATTGTAGCCTGTAGAAAATTGTTTTTCCGGATTGTCATTTTCCACCAATTCATCTTGTCCATTTCTTCTGATGACGTAGTTATTTCTCAAATAAGCATCTGGACCGTCCCGACCCATTTTCAAATCACTAAAATTGTTATAGGATGCACTTGTCAAAAATGCCCATTTTCTCTTTCCAATATTGAAATCAAAATGGAACGTGTTTTCCTTATTTGCTGAGGCGAACCTGTAGTTGGTATTTCCTGAGAAAGTAAGACTATCTGAAGTTGAAAATTCCGCCTCCCTGGTATAAAAATTCATTACTCCTCCAATAGCATCACTCCCATAAATAACCGAACCCGGACCGAAAATCACCTCAGTATTTTTTATGGTGTACGGATCGATTGAAATTACATTTTGGATATTGCCTCCCCTAAAAATAGCATTGTTCATTCGAATTCCGTCCACAGAAAGTAAAAGTCGATTTGTGGCAAAGCCCCGTATCATCGGACTTCCTCCACCTAATTGGCTTTTTTGAACAAAAACCTGCCCGCTATTTTGAAGTAGATCAGCGGAAGTTTGCGGATTGGTAAATGCTATTTCTCTGGCATCGATAGAGGTAATTTTATTGGGGATATCCTTTTTCTGTTGTTCCCATTTAGAAACCGACATTACTACCTCATCTAATTGTTCGGCCTTCAAAGTCAAATATAGCCTCTTCTTCTGTCGAAGAATTTGAGCCTTAGTAGACTTCCTGATTTCGTAACTTATATGTTTAAATGTAATCCGTTCGTTTCGGTCAAAAATGGATAAATCACATCTGCCGTCAAAATCTGAAACCACCGTTTTGGATTTATCTAAATTGTATACGGCAACGTTGAGAATAGGTTCGCGCGTATCAAGGTCAAGCACCATAATTTCTTGGGCAGAAACTAGCTGTAGACCTAAAAGAAAGAGCACAAAGAGTATCCTCGTCATCATAGTCATGTTAGCTAAAAACCTCATTTAAAATGGCAAGAGACCTGGGTTTTCGAAATCCCTGTAAATGCAATTCAAAATACAACACAAGGGATTTGAGCAGTTCTTGTCGGTTTGTTTTAGTCATTTTGATGGTATGTATCTCATCAAATTTTGTGCCCAACACGATTTTAAAAAAATTAAGATTCTCACCTGTTAAAATTGGGTTTAACGAGGGTTTGTCTGTAAAGGCTCCCTCCAGAAGGTCAAAATAGCTCGCTTTGATGTCATCCGTATCTGGGTAAAACCCGAGATACCGGGTTAGATTAACCAAAAAACGAAGATGAAAATTGGAAATTTCTTCATGTGTATCAAGCCATTGCAATGATGCCTCCAAAAAATCAAAAAGACCTTGATTGCTCTCCTCTTCGTGAATGCTATTACTTAACATTTCTGCCAAGAATTGGGTCATAGCGCTTTTGGCTATATCAGTATGTAAGGTCTGATAATGGTAATTTACTTTCGCCTCTCGAATGCTTTCTAAGTTCCCCTTATTCTTGTGATTGGCTACGATTTCCAATTGGGTCAAAGGTTGAAAGTAGGCGGTTTTTAGCTTTCCTTTTTTAGATGCTAAAACGCCTTTTAACAAATATGATTTCAGACCATCAGAAGCCGTAAAGGCACGTGTAATCAAACTCGTATCTCCGTACTTCAGCGAAGTAAGAATTATGGCTTTTGTGGTCACTTGCATTTAAGCGGTTGGATTTGTGGCAAAGATAGGTTGAAAAAGTACGAAGTGCTAAATACGAATTACAAGGTTTAAAATAAAAAAGTGCGAAGTGTTTCAAGAGAAACCTTCGCACTTTAGTACTTCGTATTTTGTATTTTTTACTTCGAATCTTAAATTACCCCCTGTGCTAACATCGCATCAGCAACTTTTACAAAGCCGGCAATATTCGCTCCTTTGACATAGTTACAATAGCCATCTTTCTCTTTTCCGAATTCGATACAAGAATCGTGAATGTCTTCCATAATATCTTTCAATTTCTGGTCAACTTCTTCGCGTGTCCAGCTGATACGGAGTGAGTTTTGAGACATTTCTAAACCAGAGGTTGCAACACCACCTGCATTGGATGCTTTACCTGGAGCGAAAAGAATTTTCGCTTTTTCAAACTCATGAATCGCTTCAGGTGTTGAAGGCATGTTTGCGCCTTCGGCCACACAGATGCATTTACTTTTTAAAAGTTTTTTTGCATCAGCACCGCTTAATTCATTCTGGGTAGCACAGGGTAATGCGATATCACATTTTACTCCCCAAGGTGTTTTTCCTTTTACGAATTTGGCAGACTTATATTTCTTGGCGTATTCAGAAATACGACCTCTTTTGTTGTTCTTTAAGTCCATCACGTAGGCTAGTTTCTTTGCATCGATACCTTCACTGTCGACGACATAACCTTGAGAATCTGAAAGAGTCAACACTTTGGCTCCCAATTGCAAGGCTTTTTCAGCAGCAAATTGCGCTACATTACCTGAACCGGAAATCACTACATTCTTTCCTTCGAAACTCATGTCTCTGGTTTGCAACATACTTTGAGCAAAATACACCGTGCCATAACCTGTAGCTTCTGGACGAATTAAAGAACCGCCCCATGAGCGACCTTTTCCAGTTAGTACCCCTGTGAATTCGTTTCTGATTTTCTTGTACATCCCGAAAAGGAAACCGATTTCTCTGGCACCTACGCCGATATCTCCCGCAGGGACATCTGTATTCGGACCAATATGACGGTTTAATTCAGACATAAAAGCATGGCAAAAACGCATTACTTCATCATCCGACTTCCCTTTTGGATCAAAATCTGAACCTCCTTTTCCACCACCCATTGGTAGTGTGGTCAAACTGTTTTTGAAAACTTGTTCAAAAGCCAAGAATTTCAAAATACTTGCATTTACTGAAGGGTGAAAACGTAAACCTCCTTTATAAGGTCCAATGGCAGAATTCATTTGAATTCTGTATCCGCGGTTCACATGTATTTCTCCTTTATCGTCAACCCATGATACTCTAAAAGAAATCAATCTTTCTGGCTCGACCATACGAAGTAAAATGTTTTTACCACTGTATATTTTCTTTCGGGCAATGTACGGGATAACGGTTTCCGCTACTTCCTGTACAGCTTGAATGAATTCTGGTTCGTGGCCATTTCTAGTTCTGACCTCATCCATAAATCCATCAATTTTTTTTTGCATTTTTGCGTCCATAAATTCTTTGGTAATACGTTGTTTTTTATTGAATTTAGAATATAGCGGCAAAATTATGCTATTATTATAATTTAAACCATATTATTTTAAAAATTTGATAAATTTTTATCTCATAGCTTGTTCCAAATCAGCAATCAAATCCGCTTCGTCTTCTATGCCTACACTTAGACGAATCAAAGCATCAACTACACCACTTCTCTCTCTTTCTTCCTTTGGAATGCTTCCATGGGTCATGCTCGCAGGATGCCCGGCTAAACTTTCAACCCCTCCGAGCGATTCTGCCAAGGTGAAAATCTGAAGTTTTTCTACAATTTTAATGGCATCTTCATAACTACTTCCCTTTGGAATGAAAGAAATCATTCCCCCAAAGTCTTTCATTTGACTCTTGGCAATATCATGATTCGGATGATCTTCAAAACCTGGCCAATACACTTTTTCAATTTTTGGATGCTTCACTAAATATTCTGCAATCGCTTTTCCGTTTTCACAATGACGTTGCATTCTAACATGAAGCGTTTTAATTCCGCGAAGCGTTAAAAAACTATCCATCGGTCCACAAACAGCTCCGCCAGCATTTTGAATAAAATAAAGTTTATCTGCTAAATCTTTATCATTTACCACCAAAGCTCCAACGACAACATCACTATGACCTCCTAAGTATTTTGTTGCGGAATGCATAACAATGTGAGCCCCTAAATCTAAAGGCAATTGCAAATAGGGTGTTGCGAATGTATTATCTACGGCCAGTAAAACACTATGCTTTTTTGCCAATTGAGAAATTGCTTTGATATCTAAAACATTCATCATGGGGTTGGTTGGTGTCTCTACCCAAATCAATTTTGTCTTAGCCGTAATATGCGATTCGATACTATCGGCATTTTGCATTCCGATAAACCGAAACGTAATTCCGAACCGCTCAAAAACTTGTTTAAACAAACGGTAGCTTCCACCGTATAAATCCTTGGTTGACAAGACCTCATCTCCCGGATTCAATAATTTTATCACAGCATCAATAGCTGCCATGCCACTGGCAAATGCCAATCCGTAATTTCCGTTTTCTATACTTGCTAAGGCTTTTTCTAGGGCTGTTCTGGTTGGATTTGCACTTCGGGAATACGCATAGCCCTTATGACCTCCGGGCGTAGTTTGCACATAAGTTGACGTTTGATAAATAGGAGGCATCACCGCGCCATATGCAGCATCAGGTTTTTGACCTCCATGAATCGTCTTGCTATTGAATTTTAACTTTTTTTCGCTCATGAGATGTAATTATACCCATAAATGTATCGTTATCTTTGGAAGCATACAATCATGCCCCTTTTTTTACGACACCTCAAATGAAATCTATACTACAATATTTTCTGGTATTTCTTCTGCTCGTTGGTTGTCAGAACGAGTCTAAACTCACCTTTGAACCGCATACTTTTAAGAGCAAAACTTGCACGGAATGCCCAGAGGTTTCTATTACGATTCCGAAAGCATTGGGACAAGTGAAAATTTCAAAAACCATCAATACTGCTTTAGAAGAAGAACTGATTTCTCTGCTTTCATTTGATGATGAACTGGAAGTAATTTCTATGGAGGATGCCTTAAAATCGTTCAAAAATGGGTATTTGGAATTACAAGAACAATATGATGATGAACCAACCAATTGGGAAGCAAAAATCAAAGGTTCAATTTCCTATGAAGACGCCAATTTTATTACGATAATCTTAGATTCCTATTTGTTTACAGGTGGCGCCCACGGCTATACTTCAAAACGATTCTTGAATTTTGACAAGAAAAAAGGTATTGAATTGGAAAACGATGAACTGTTTAAGAACACAGAAGATTTTCGGGAGTTTGCCGAGGAGATGTTCCGAAGGAAAGAAAAAATTCCAGAGGACAAATCAATCAACCATACGGGTTTTATGTTCGAGCAAGATTCTTTTTACCTTCCTGAAAACATAGGTTTTACCGAAAAGGGAATAAAGCTACTCTATAACCCTTATGAAGTTGCTTCTTATGCCGATGGGGCAATTGAATTGGTTTTGCCACATTCCGAAATCAAGAAATATCTCGCCAAAAAGCCAAAGTCCTAAATAGTTACAATTTCACTGCTCTTCGCAAGGCAAAAATGCTTCCCATATGCAAACCTTCATGAAAGAAGTTGAACGACAAGGCATCATCTACATTCTTTAAAACAACCCCCGGAGTTGTGGTATATTCCTTATAGTTTTTGAAAAGGCCGTTATCATAGTCTTCGATAGTCTTCTCAATAGTTGTAAAAAGTAATTTTTTAACCTCTTCTATTTCTTCGTCAGTAGTCGTTCCGTCTGGAATCGTGCCTTTTTGAAATTTAGCTACTAACGCCTCGGGCATTTCCAATTGAAGTCCACTAAGTCCGTAAACTAATCTTTGTTGCGTCGCGGCGACATGGGCGATGTTCCACAAAATATTGTTGTTAAATCCCTCTGGAATTTTTAGCAGTTCTTCTCTAGGTGTGGTTTTCAAGAAATTGTAAAATCCCTTTCTTAATTGGAGTGTTTGTTCGAGAACATTTTTCATAGACTGGTGTTTTCTTAAGTGGATGCTAAAAATAGCACAATTGATGGGAATTGGGTTTCTTTGTAAGGAACTTTAAATAGAATTAAAGTGTATGAATTCAACTTTGACAACAAAACATTCACCCTTGTAGAAAACTCTCAAAATGGAAGCGCAAATACAAAGACCATTTTCGAGTACAAACAAGAAGGAGACTTGGTTACTGCCGACTATCAGGGCGGAGGAATTAAGTACGGTAAAATAATTGCTAGACTAGAAAATGATACCCTACATATGTTGTATCAATGCCTAACGAATGAAAACAAGTTGAGGGCGGGTAAAGCAACAGCCAAAGTCAGTTTAAATGAAAAAAGTAAAATTAGACTGAGGCTCAATTGGGAGTGGTTAGGCAAAAATGAAGAAAAGGGAACTTCTGAATATATTGAAACTTAAAAAAAGATTTCTGGACTCCCAGAAATGCAACTATAACACTGATTATGAAAAAAATATACCACTTGAGCACTTGCGATACCTGCCAGCGCATTATCAAAGAATTACAATTGCCGGAAGGTTTTGAGCTTCAAGACATTAAAACTGAAGCTATGACTGAAGCGCAAGTCGAGCAAATGAAAAACTTAGCCGGAAGCTATGAAGCACTATTCAGCAAACGTGCACGCTTATTTCGTCAGCAAGGGTGGCATGAAAAACAGCTTTCTGAAGCAGATTTCAAGAAATTGATTTTGGAACATTATACCTTTTTAAAACGGCCCGTAATTTTTGTCGATGGTCAAATCTTTGTCGGAAATAGTAAAAAAGTGGTCGAAGCGGCCAAAGAAGCCATTCATTCTTGAGCAGACGCACACTAGCCATACTCGCCGCTCTTGGTGCTACCACGATTTATGGTTTTACCCACACCATTGCAAAAGGGGTGATGCCCGACTTTGTGCAACCTTACGGACTTGTTATGCTCCGCGTAATTGGGGCTTCCATTTTGTTTTGGCTGGCTTCTTTTTTTGGCCCTAAGGAAAAAATCGAGAAAAAAGACTATCGACGAATTTTAATATGCGCCATTTTCGGAATGGGCATTAATATGCTCGTATTTCTAAAGGGCTTGGCTTTGTCAACGCCAATTAATAGCGCCGTAATAATTACCATTACACCAATCTTCGTTCTTATTCTTTCGGCAATTCTAATCAAGGAGAAAATAATTCCCCGAAAAATTACTGGAATTGTGATTGGCCTTGCGGGCGCACTCGGACTTATTTTATTTGGTAACGAAATACGCCAAGATGCACCCAACATTCCCCTGGGTAATTTTTACATTTTACTTAACGCCATTTTCTATGGGACCTATTTGATTATCGCAAAAACACTTATTGAAAAGTACCATCCGTTTACGTTTATGAAATGGTTGTTTTCTCTAGGGGTTCTGATTTGCCTGCCTTTCGGTTATCAGGAATTGATTGCAATCGACTGGCCAAACCTCCCTTTCGAAGCACTATGGAAAATCGCTTTTGTGATTCTCGGAACTACTTTTTGCACTTATCTTTTCAACATCTTTGCCTTAACTCAGTTGAAGGCATCCACAGTAAGTGCTTTTATTTATGTGCAACCACTCATAGGAATTCTGTTCGCTGTAGCAACCGGTCAAGACAGTCTGACCACCGTAAAGATTTTTGCTGCTTGTTTGGTTTTACTGGGAGTCTATTTGGCGAGTAGGAAGCCAAGGGTCCGGTAAGAGGTAATTTCACCATACTTTCAAGTATCGGATTGGGGCTTTTCAATTTAAATCAGCACCTTCTTATTTATCCACTAATTTTAATTGCTCATGATAGGATTCAATTCGGGTATTGGCATTGCTATCCACAAGCAAAATTACCGTCATCATAGCAATAGTAGTGATGCTAATGGCCCGCCAAAGTGGTTTGTCCATCAAAACAATGAGCAGCGCAGCGACTATAATGATGAATGGAATGACTTTGAAAACGATAGTCTTATATTCTCCCATCGACTTTTCGGTGCGCACTATTTCTGATTTTACAAAAGCATTCGCATCACTTTCATAATCACTTGCGAAACTTGTTATTCTTGAGGTATTGGCAATTAATATGCCAACACCAACCGCCAATAATAGAATACCTGCTATTAGTGTTGGCCAAATGTAGGCTCTTGCCGTTTCGGTTTTACCCAGTTGCCAAAACCCTATGCTGCCCACAAGGAATAAGAGGGCAAAAAAGATGAAGAATTTGGATGAAAAGACTTCAGCTTTGGCCCATTCGATTGCGATTTTTGAGATTTCCATAGGTTCAATTTATTTTAAATTCCCGAAAGAAACAAAAATACCATTAGCGCTATTGTACTCGTTTAGATGCTTGCAACAAACTCCAAAAACACTTCCTTATGGCGTTCAAGGTCTAGATTCGGTGAAAGTGAAACACGGGCAATATAATCTTTGTCTCCTTCTTTTGTTGTTCCTTGAGTAGAGGTTGCGGGTATCGTCCAGTAACAGCCTTTTAGTTGACCGTAGCTTACGCAGTATTTGCTTTCATTGGGAATCTTGGTAATCATCAAATGGATTAATTTGTGATTCAAGTCCCTTTTATACGCTTCTTTTTCTTCAGGGGTATTCCCTTTTGTGGGAAGGTCTAAAGAAAAAACCGATGGTGTAAAACCTTGCTCAGCCAATTCGTCGGATACAAAATTGATTTTTGCCGTTGGCAAAGTATCCTGTATGAAGTTTACAAATTCACGGGTATTTTGATATGCATCCTGAATGCGTTGGTTCATAGAAGGCATTTGTTTGGCCAATATTTCATACTGTAGCGCGGTAGCCTCGTTATCACAAATATGGAGATGGAGTTCAATTTTTTCCATCAAGTTCTCCGTCTTTTTATTTCCCACTACATAGCCAGCTGTACATTTTCCACCACTCGGAAATTTAGACCCACTTGCATAAGAAATCGTTCGAACCGAACGAAGTATTTCGCCTTCTCCTAAAAAATGGTAATTCGGACAAAAGGTTTGGTCCAGAATAAAGACAGGTGCGATAGCGGTTTCACCATATGGGGTTTTACGAACAGCACTTAATGCTGCTTCCAATTGTATCAAGTCTGGAACCTCAACTCTTGGATTCGTTGGAATTTCAGCAATGATATACGGCACCGTGTCTTCGGCTGCCATTTTGTTTAGAGCGGAATGAACACTTTGCACCATATCGTTATCTCCGTCTACAGGCAAATCAACTACTTCTACATTTTCAAGGCAGGCGGCAACACGTCTGGCTTGGTCATTCGTTCCACCATAACAATTGGGTGGCACAAGAAACCGAATAGGTTTGCCAGGATGATTTTCTTGCGCATCGTGAATTAGTCCCATCATAATCGCATATTGAACGGACAGTCCGCTAGAACCAACCAATGCCTTTGTTGGGGATTCGGTAATAGCTGCAATGGCATCAATTACTTTTGCCTTGTTTCCCGCGCTTTCTTGAGGTTTGGAAGAAGCTTCTCCTGTTAGTTCTTGTAAAGCAACCAAACAATTCGCTGGCGTCATGGCGATGGTTTCCCTTCTTCTTACATGCTGAATTTCTGAGATGTAAGTTTCATTATGGACTCCATTTACTAGTAAAACACTTCCCAATTGGGAATGTGCATTGATGAAAAAATCAACAGCAGAATTGCCATCAAAATTAGAAAGGTCATCTTCTTGAGAAATGAAAACAGTACTACCATCAAACTTGAAAACAGCTGAAACATTCTCCACCTCCTTCAATTCAAACTTATACCCATAAACATCCTTGATTACTTCCGCATTGAAAAAATCAGGAAGCGCTCCTGAATACACGATTTGAGTGTTTTCATTTGCTAAAAGGTTTTTTCTTAGGATTGCTAAAATCGGAGTCGTCTTCGATGAAAAACTAATGACCTGTTCTGCCTTAATATCGTTCATCTTCGCAATGGCCCATTCCAACACACAAGACAACGGATGCCCTAAACGCACATAATCATAGGCCGTTGGCAATTCGCTAAATTTAGAAGTTTCCGCATTGCCTGAATTAAATAGGTTCTCAAACTGTTCTATAAACTCAGTTTTCGCCAATTCTTCATTGTAAATATCCAGCCGATGTGTGGTCAGGTTTAACCAATCGGCAGGCATATTTTTTAGTACTTCTTTTATATAATTCTGCATTTTATTTCTTTGTCCAAACTGTTTCAAAACTTTCCAAAACGATAAGCATATCTTCAGTCGGTTTTTCTCCGTTTTCTTCCATTACGCTTGAAAAAAAATCCCAATGTGCTTTTTTCCATTTTTTGAGGGGTTCGATATTTGTTCCCATATCCATTTCAGCATAAGCTTTGGACATCTGATTAAATGGAATAGTATCTACCTTTGTAATCTCTATTATGGCTTTTGCTTTTCCATCAAAATCGGTTACAATATGTTTTGTTCCGATTTTTGTCAAATCAGCGCTAGCTTCTTTATACCAATTATATAAACCGGTAGTAGTAGCTGTCTTTTTTCCATTTAAAGTTAACTCCGCTAACCGATTTGCATCTGCTTTGTTATTATGAAAATACCAAGCTTCTGGCATTTCTTCGTTTTTGAATTCGGGGTTTGACTTGGTGAAGTTATTCCACATTTCAGAAACGGTATGGTCAATGCCGTTTTCTGATTTTGATTCGCTTTTGCAGCTGACTAGAATTAAAAGGAAGAGGATGAATAGGTTTTTCATAGTTTTTTGGCAACGTGTTTGTATATGGTTTGTTGCGTGTTTTAAGCACCTAATTTAGCCAATACAAACCGAATAGAAAATCCTCGCGGATTTTCGTATGTAGGCTAGAACTAACAATAAATTATATACGGTGTTAGAGCCAGTATTTTTAATCGACAGGATATATTATAAAACTGTCATGAACTTCTTTAGTTGGTTTGTCTCCCAATTTTTTTAGAGCGCTTGAAAGTTCTTTTAATTCAAGGACACTTAAAGGAAGTTGGCTTTCATTAGGTTGATAAATATTTCCCATTGGGTAGTCAACCCCAGGTGTTTGAGTCATCTCAATGTGATTTCCAAGTATAGTTGAAATCTCATAATTGTCGGTGAATTTCACAAGTCTTTCAATACTCATTTTAAAAGCATTCCAATCTTTTACATACAATCTACCTGGATAAAATGTGTCTCCTGTCAATAGAATTTTCGTTGATGTGTCATAAACAGCAATTGAAGAAGCTTGATGTCCAGGAATCGGTATTATTTTCATCAATCGATTACCTAATTCAAAATTCACAATTTCTTCAGGCCAACTTGAGATATTATAAAAGTTCTTTAAGTCTTCAACTTCCAGACCAATAACAGTTGTATTTGGTTTTCCTACAAACTGACCATCTGCAGCATAATGGTCACCATGTTTATGAGTATGAGCCACAATTAATTCTACTTCACCGTTTTTTTCAGACCAATCGTTAATTATTTGGTTTACTGTTTTATAAAGAGGGAAGGTTTCATCATCTTTGGTTGCTCCGGTATCAAACAATAATACTTTGTTTTCTCCAAAAAATAGAAACATGAAAGGCGCCTCGTAATTTGTGCATTTGTTTTGACGTAAAATCCAAGTATTACTATTATACTTAACTACCTGAATTGGTGGGTCAGTATTATCTTCGCAGTTTTCAGAACCATGAATCCAATTTTGAACAATTAAGTCAACTGTTTCCTCACTTGAAGGTTTACAAGACCATGTAACAATGATTGTTAAAATTAATAATGTGATTTTTGTTTTCATATGTTGGTGTATACTGGCTCTAACAAATGAATAGCTTCATTGATGCCATCCACCCACAAATTAAAGCTTTTCTGAACTATGAAGAACTAAGCTAGCTTCCAAACAAAGACAACTGATTACTCTTCGGCGGCTTGGTATACCCGTAAATACTGCGTCCACCATATTTATAAGATTCTTCGTTTTCCTTTTTCACCAAAGCGTCGAAATTCGTATTGGGGGTAAAGCCTTTTTCTGCTTTTTGGGCCAGTTCGGTCAACTTTTTTACGGCTTTTAGCTTGTCCGTATGTCCAATTTTTGCCCGGTCAACAGCATTTCTTAAGGCACCGATAGTCTCATCATAAACTTTGGTAGGCACGGGAAAAGGAGTGGCATCTTTACCGCCATGCGCAAAAGCAAAACGAGCCGGGTCAGAAAAACGAGAGGGAGTGCCATGAATGATTTCACTTACCAAAGTCAATGATTGCAAGGTTCTCGGGCCGAGCCCTTTAAGCAATATTAAATCTTCGAATTTTTGGGTTTCGTTTTCTTGGGCCAACCAAAGGATGCTGCCCAAGCGCTTCATATCAACATCCTTTGGTTTGATATTATGGTACACAGGTACCAAAAGATGCGGAAGTTCCTTTAATATTTTATCGGGGTGCTCATTGGCAATATCCAGAATCCCTTTCTTGGTGGGCAAGGCTTCTTTATGTACCAAGTTCAAAATAGCGCCTTGGTTTTTGCCACAGACCGCGGAATGTGGTTCTTCAACAAAGGACTTGAAACTTTCAGAATGCCAATGGTAGCGCCGTGCCATTCCGTTTGAATTGTGCATGCCTTGTTGTACAACAGACCATCTTCCGGTATCGCTTACAACAAAACTGTGTAAATAGAGGTTGTACCCATCCTGAAGTGCCGTATTATCGACCTTCGCACTTAGCCTGCTGCATTTGGCCAAGTGATTTCCATCGAGTCCAGTTTTATAGCCTACTACGAGTAGCTCATGAGGTGTTCTTGTAGATTGCTTTCCTTTTCCCCCGCAAACATAAAGTCCCAATTGTTTTGAAACGGGATTTATCGACTGCTTCAAAACATTCAAAACGGTTGTGGTCACTCCGGAAGAATTCCAATCCATACCAATGACCGAACCAAAACTTTGAAACCAAAACGGGTCAGCTAATCGTTCAAGAAAGTCCTCTTTGCCTTTGTTTTCGATGATGGCTTCAACAATAGGTAGTGCCAATCGCTTCATCCGATTAAACAGCCAAGGCGGAACGGCACCACCATGTAATAACAAATCCGCCGTACCTGAACGTTTCATTTTTAGGAATTTATCCAAATATATGGATTTTTTCCAATATTTGTCAGTCATTCTTATCCATTCATAACGCCTTTTATTATGCATGCATAATAATTTAAAAATCCGTAGTTTTGAATGCAGGCTAAAGTTGCCTGATTTTTTATTCCTATTTTTAAGTTTCTAAAAAATTCATATCGATGAGCGACAAACCTTCTTTTATCAAAGACCTATCACTACCTGCCATGGCAGCACCCATGTTTCTAATTTCAGGACCAAAGCTGGTTGTTGAATGCTGTAAAAATGGAATCGTCGGCACCTTTCCGGCACTCAATCAAAGAACAAGTGAAGGCTTTGAAGAATGGCTTATCGAAATCAAAGCTGAGCTTCAAAAATTTGAGGAAGAAACGGGTAAAAAAGCGGCGCCGTTTGGAGTTAACTTGATTGTTCATCCTACCAATCCTAGATTGGAGGCCGACATTAAATTATGTGTGAAGCATCAAGTCCCGATTATTATCACTTCTCTTGGTGCAGTATCTATGGTAGTAGATGCTATTCACAGTTATGGTGGATTGGTTTTTCACGATATCATCAAAAAACGCCATGCCGAAAAAGCTTCAGAAGCAGGTGTTGATGGGCTCATTCTTGTTGCTGCCGGAGCAGGTGGTCATGCGGGTACGATTAACCCAATGACCTTGGTAGCAGAAATCAAAAAATTCTTTAAAAAGACCATTCTCCTTTCCGGATGTATTAGTACAGGGCGCGATATTGCTTCTGCGATGCAAATGGGTGCTGACCTAGCTTATATGGGCACACGTTTTATCAATACTGATGAGGCCAAAGCACCGGATGAGTATAAGAAAATGATTATAGATGCAGGCGCAAGTGATGTAACATATACCGCTGCCATTTCCGGAGTGCATGCAAATTTCTTGGGAGCAAGCCTTAAAGCCGCAGGAATTACAGAAGAAGACCTGAAAAAAGATAGAAAAATCGACTTTGGAAAAGAACTCGATACCGAAGCCAAAGCTTGGAAAACAATTTGGTCGGCTGGTCAAGGTTCTGCGATGATCGATGACTCGGTTCCGGTTTCCGAATTGATAGACAGCTTGAAGTCTGAGTTTAAAGCTGCTATTGAAGCGCAATATAAAATGTTGGAGACTTATCCTAAATAGGACTTCTAGACCTCCTCGGTTTGAAGTGCGTTCAATTCCCCTAAAAACTCATGGACCTGACTTATGGCCATGGAACCTTCTCCGACGGCAGATGCAACCCGTTTTACGGAACCCTTGCGGACATCCCCAACGGCGAAAAATCCCGGCATACTTGTCTCTAAGGACTGAGGTTTTCGATTCCTAAAAATAGTACAGGTGGAAAGTTCTTCGTCTTTGATTCCTGGTCCAGTGCAAATGAATCCCTTTTCATCGGTTACCACCAGACCTTTTAACCAGTCAGTTCCTGGTTTGGCACCTATAAAAGTAAATAGATTGGTAATCGATTTTTCGGTTTTCTCACCGTCTTTGGTTTCCAATAGCACTGATTCAAGATGATGCTTCCCAATAAGTTCGACAACCTGGGTAAACAGATGAACAAAGATATTCGGGGCTGCTTCTATACGTTGGACTAAATAATCGCTCATTTTAGCCCCCAAATTACCCCCACGAAGAATCACATGGACCTCTTTGGCATGATCCGCCAAAAATAGGGCAGCTTGGCCGGCCGAATTTCCACCCCCTACGACACCAACTATTTCGTCTTTGCACGAAGAGGCGTTCATTCCGGTTGCGGAGTAGTACACGCCACTGCCTTCATACTTTTCGATATTCTTCAGTGGCAAGCGACTGTAGCTTGCACCCGTTGCCGCCATTAATGCTTTCGATTTAATTACCTTACCATTGGTTGCAGATAATACAAAGTGTTCTCCGGTATGTTCAATACTTTTTGCTCGGTGCGGAATGGAGATATTACATCCGAATTTTTGTGCTTGCACATAGGCCTTATTGGCAAGGTCAGTCCCTGAAATACCCGTTGGGAAACCTAAATAATTTTCAATTTTTGAGCTTTTACCTGCTTGGCCCCCAGGAGCATTGCTGTCAATGGTTACTACTTCCAAACCTTCAGATGCCGCATAAACACTTGCTGCCAAACCTGATGGACCAGCACCAATCACTAGCAAGTCGAAGACCTTATCTTCAAAATCCATCAGAACACCAGAATTTCTAGCCACAGAATCCAAAGAGGGGTTTTTACAGACTTTAGAATCGCTAGTAATTAAAATCGGCAAATCGGATTCTGAAAGGTTAAAATTCAACAGCAGTCCTTTAGCCTCATCAGATGTGTCCACATCCAAGAAATTATACCAAATATGATTCTTTTCCATGAAGTCGCGAATAGCATATGCTTCTCTTGAATTTCCTGAACCCACCAATTTGATTCCGCCCGTAAATTCACTTAAAACCGTTTGTTGGCGTAATAAAAAAGCATTCAAGAGTAGGTCACTGATGTCACTGTGTTGGGTAATTGCCCTTCGCAACTGAAGGGGAGTCAATCTAAGAAGTGTTGTTCCGGACTTTGCAATCGCATGAAATTGGGCACTTCGATTTGAAAGCATTCCGCTATCACCGGAAAACTCATTCTTCTGATGGGCAACAATAACACTGTTATCGTTAGTTGGGTCTTCAATGGATATCTCTCCATCCAACACCACAAAAAAGTCATATTGTAAATCCCCTAAGGAAAATACCCTAGTGTCTTCCTCAAATGATTCAATTGTACCACTTTCTTTTAGGATACTGATTTGTCGTTGTGTTAATTCTGGAAATCTTGGGTCTGTCATTTTCTAATATCTAGCAATTAATTCATGTTCATAGCACCATAGCCATTTCTCGCCAGGTTCAGCAGAAATGATAACAGCATGGCCTTTTGAAACCGCATGTTTACTGGCATGCTTATTAGGCGAACTATCACAGCAAAGGGTTACACCACATTCTTGACAGGTACGAAGATGTACCCAAGTGCTTCCACTTTTCACACATTCCTCACATTCATAAGTCTGTGGTTTTTTGATTTCCGAAATTGCCTCGATATGCTCGCATTTCTTTATTCTTAAAGCCATCTTTAAATTTACAACAAAGTTGGTATTCGTGTTTTAATTGAAGTTTAATTATGAAAGTTTTAAGTATTTTTAGCCTTTGGGCTCGGCTTTGGAAAGCCATTTAAATAATTACTTTATGTATGTAAAAAGAAATATTAGTTGGGGAATTATTATCCGATATGCATGGAAGAATTTACTTTTTTTCATGATTTATGCATCGGCGATTTTTTCAGCCTATTTTTTCTTGGGATGGAAGGAAATCGACATCCCATTTCAGCCTTTGAGCGTTATCGGTATTGCAGTAGCATTTTATATCGGTTTTAAGAACAGTCAGAGTTATGATCGTTTTTGGGAAGGTCGTAAAATCTGGGGAGGTATTGTGAACTACTCCCGCACCTGGGCAAACAATGTACTTAGCTTTGTAGAAGATGACCACGAGACCAAACGCATTTTAATCTATCGTCACCTAGCTTGGATCAATGCGCTTCGTATTCAATTGCGCCAACCGACCAGCTTTTCAATCAAAGAAAACAGAGCGGTTGAGAAAATGTTTGATCGACATGGAGAACGAAATCCTGTGTGCGCTAAATTGGATTCTTTTTTGAGTCCTGAGGAAGATGCAGATTTGGAAAATAGAAAAAACGTTGCTACTCACTTAGTTAAAAATCAGGGACGCCATTTGAAACAATTGTTGAAGGAGGGGAAAATCACGGAATTTGACAAACAGGTTTTACATAGTAATTTAGAGGAATTGTATAACCTTCAAGGGAAATGTGAACGGATTAAGAACACACCTTTTCCCAGACAGTATGCATATTTCAGTACGGTATTTACATGGATTTTTGTGTTATTACTCCCGTTTGGTCTTCTAAATGTTTTCAGCAATCAATTGGCTGAAATCAATGACCAAACATTTTGGTGGTTGCTACCTTTGATGATTTTCTTTTCCGTTTTAATATCATGGATTTTTACCACTATGGAAAAAGTGGGAAGCAATAGTGAAGACCCCTTCGAAGGACGAATAAATGATGTGCCAATGACGGCGCTTTGCAAAACGATAGAAATTGATTTGCGGGACATGTTAGACGAAGAGAACCTACCTGAAAAAGTTAAAGCACAGGATAATATTCTTTACTAATGCCCATTACAGCTTCTTCTTACAATCCGTCATTTTTATTCAAAAACGGGCATTTTTCAACGATTTATTCCGGAATTTGGCGAAAAATCGATGATTTTAAACAAAAACGCGAAAGAATCGATTTGCCAGATGGGGACTTCTTAGACTTGGATTGGAGTCATTCAAATACTCCGACTCAAAAAGTTACCATCTTAATTCATGGCCTTGAAGGAAATGCGCAGCGTGCCTATATTGTCGGAAGTGCCAAGCAACTCAATCAAAATGGATATGATGTTTGTGCTATTAATTTACGAACCTGTAGTGGTGAACCCAATCGATTGTTTCGGTCTTATCATTCCGGAGCCACTGAAGATTTGGATGCTGTTATTCAACATATTTTAGAAAACAAAAGGTACAGTGAAATTTTTATAAAGGGATTTAGTCTAGGCGGAAATTTGACTCTTAAATATTTAGGTGAAGGCAGGGAAATTCCAAAAGAAGTAAAAGCTGCAATGGCGGTTTCGGTTCCTTGTAATCTGTATAGTTCATGTAAAGAATTGTTAAAGTCAAAAAACATTCCCTATGCCATCAGATTCAAAAAGAATTTAGTCGGAAAATTAAAGGAAAAACAAAGGCTCTTCCCTGAAAAAATTACGGATACGGATATCAAAAATGTGATTACGTTAAAGGACTTTGATGATATCTACACCAGTCGCGCTCATGGATTTAAAGATGCTTTGGATTATTACGAAACCTGCAGTTGCCTACAATTCTTGCCAAATATTAATACCCCTGCATTAATCCTAAATGCCGAAAACGACTCCTTTTTGGGTCCAGAATGCTTTCCGTACGAAGAAGCAAAAAACAATCCTGAGCTCTATTTAGAGGTTTCAAAATATGGTGGTCATGTGGGTTATCATGGGGCAAAGAATATCACGTATAATGAAAAAAGAGTGATAAAATTCTTCAACGAGGTCCAATAATTTTAGCTATTCCTTATCTTAGTCGGGAAAACAATCAGATGCTGAAACAAGTTCAGCATGAAAATTCAGCATACATGAAAAAAATATTGAGCGTATTAGCGATTGGTGCATTAATTGCCAGTTGTGGTGAAAAAAAGGAAGAAAAAAAAGACGGTTTTGAAATGAACCGTGCTAAGAAAGAAGTTAAGGCTGAAACTGCTTCGGAAGGAGTTCCTGTTGATATGGATAATGATGGGGTGGGTCCATTCAAAGACGTTACTTTCTCTGATGAGATTGATTCAGAGTTAGCTGCCGCTGGGGAAGCAAAATACAGTGCTATTTGCACGGCTTGCCATATGGCTGAACAAAGAATGATAGGCCCAGCATTGAAAGGTGTTTATGAAAGAAGAAGTCCGGCATGGGTAATGAATATGATTTCAAACCCTGATGGCATGTTGAAGGAAGATCCAATAGCCAAGGCGCTTTTAAAGGAATACAACAATGCTATTATGTTGAATCAGAATTTGACTGATGACGAAACTAAAGCCGTAGCAGAGTATTTAAGAACACTCTAGGGCTTAGAGCTTAGAGCTTTTAAAAAAATGTCATTTCCTATCAATTAGGAAATGACATTTTTAGTTTAGTAGATTAAAAGATTGTTCGTATTAACAATATCACTTAAAATTTTAACAAAATTTTATCCTCTTTCCAGCTAGGGAATCGTCTTTATAATAAACAGACCTTAAATCAATCTATTATGAAAGATGTGCAGATTACTATGAAAGACGAGAGCCTAGTAGAGAGAAAAAGTACGGAGCTTCAAAAACGGATTTCGTTACGATATTGGATTGGATGGGGTGGTGGTTATAGTTCTTCGAAAAAGAAATAGTAGACAGTTCTGCTATAACTCCCAAAAATTAAAGGGGCGTGAGAGTTCGGAGTCGTCATCCTTTTTAACCTTGTCTACCACTACTTTATACGTTGGGTCCTCTAACACATTAACATCGATAATTTCATCTGCATTTTCAAGTAACCGAATGCAATCCTTGCTTAAATGTTTTAAATGGATTTTCTTCTCAGCCTTTGCATAACGTTCGGTTAGTTTATTTAAAGCTTCAATGCCTGACATATCTGCTACACGACTTTCCTGAAAATCGATTATCACTTCGTCAGGATCATTCTGAATATCAAACTTTTCGGCGAAGGCAGTAGTTGAACCAAAGAACAAAGGACCATAAATTTCGTAATGTTTTATTCCATCGTCATCAATATATTTTCGGGCGCGTATACGCTTTGCATTTTCCCAAGAATACGCCAATGCAGAAATGATAACTCCCAATAAAACTGCAATCGCGAGGTTATGCGTAATTGCAGTAATCAATGTTACCAACACCATTACGATTACATCTGAATTCGGCATTTTTCGGAAGGTTTTAAAACTTGCCCATTCAAAGGTTCCGATAGCCACCATAAACATCAAACCGACCAATGCTGCCATTGGCAAACGTTCAATTAGACTTGAACCGAACATGATAAAAACAAGTAGCATTACTGCCGCTGTAATTCCGGATAGACGGGCACGTGCTCCTGAAGATGTATTAATCAAACTTTGACCAATCATTGCACAACCACCCATTCCAGATAAAAATCCTGAAAGGATATTTGCAGTTCCTTGGGCGACACATTCTTTGTTTCCACTACCCCTTGTTTCAGTGATTTCATCAATTATGTTCAAAGTCAATAGACTTTCGATTAATCCTACTCCGGCAACGATTCCTGCATAGGGAAGAATTATCCAAAGGGATTTTAAGGTATATGGAATTTGTGGAATGGATATCGGTGGAAATCCCCCTTTAATAGTTTCTCCTTCGCCCATTGTATCTGCCACGGTCAAGGTGTCAACTCCAAAACCGATAACAATCGCAGAAACTACTACAATAGCTACTAAAGAAGAGGGAACTGCTTTGGTCAATTTCGGAAGTCCCCAGATAATCAACATAGTCAATATGGTAAGTCCAAGCATAATCAAAAACGGAGTTGTGCTCAATAGAGAATCTGTTCCTTTTTGATAAAAATTCGGAAACTGCGCCATAAAAATGATTATGGCCAATCCGTTCACAAACCCAAACATTACGGGATGTGGCACTAGACGAATAAATTTTCCTAAACGCAGTAGTCCAGCTCCTATCTGTAATACCCCAGCAATAATAACTGTTGCAAAGACATAATTCAAAATCGTTTCTGGTTCTATTCCTGGAAAGTTTCTTTTTAGCTCTAAAATCAATCCCACAAAAATAACGGCTACGGCTCCTGTTGCTCCTGAAATCATTCCAGGGCGACCGCCAAGTATTGAAGTTACCAAGGCCAAAATAAATGCAGCGTACAATCCCGTTAGGGGAGAAAAACCTGGAATCAATGCAAAAGCGATGGCTTCTGGCACAAGGGCCAAAGCTACAGTCAAGCCCGAAAGGATTTCAGTTTTGTAATCTACCTTCTGCTTAAAATCGAAAAGATTGAGATACTTTTTCATGCGTCACGAAATTAAGGTGGCAAAAATAGGACTTATTGTCTTCTTAACGAATCTCTTACAAGAATCCTTTCACTATTTCTTCTCAATTGTTCTGAAGGTCAGATTAACCCTTGGTTTTAATATCAATTTTGTGGGCGGAAGTCGGTGTAACCAATTGCGTTGCGTGGTATCTTTCATAACCAAGAGACTTCCATGTTTTAATATCAAGTCTATTTTTTCTTTAGTCTTTTTATGCTTGAAAGAAAATTTTCGTTCTGCTCCGAAGCTCAATGATGCAATCGCTCCGTCTTTTTTTAAATCTTTCTCCCCATCGCTATGCCAAGCCATGCCTTCACTCCCGTCATGATAGAGATTTAAGAGACAAGAATTAAACGTATCTCCTGTTTTTTGTTCAATACTAGTTTTTAATTCCAATAACTCCTTTGTCCAGGGTAATGCCCGTTTCGTGGTTTTGGAATAGGTGTATTCAAAAGGTTCTTCGGCATACCATGCAACTTTTCGTTTGGTAATTATCTTTTTCCCAAAAATAATCGCTTCGTCGTTTCGCCATTTTATAGTATTGAGCAATACTTCCAAATAGGAATTCGCTTCATTTTGATTGAATACTTTTCCATAATAGTTAACTGTTCCATCCTTGGGAAGCAGGTTAATCGTTGAGTCTATATCAAATAAGTCCATCTTTCCATTTTTTATAATCCGTCTTCATACAACGTCCGCAAGGTCTATACTTATTTAGTATAGCTTCCCTTTCCGAACAAAAGAAAACCCGATTTTCGCGTTTCATTCTTAGGCCCGATTTACAATCGAGTCTACCATAAATTTTCAGCTTTTTATTGCCTCCAAATACTATTAATTCTGCTTTTAATTTTGTCCTTAGTTCGGTATCTGATATGTCTTTATGCTGAATCATAGCTTAACTAAGTGCATCGTGAAAAATAACGCCCATGGTATGTCTTTCTCCGCTGTGCAATTCACTAACTCCGTGCTTCATATTTACTCTGTAATATCCTTTTTTCCCCTTTACAGGTCTAAAATTAGTAGTAAATATGAGCATATCCCCCTTTTTTGGCTTTAAAACAATCGCTTTGGATTGTGCTCTAGGCGTCTGCTGTGTCATAACAAATTCTCCACCTGTAAAATCAACATCGGGTTCATTTAAGAAAAATACACTTTGAAGTGGGAAAAAAACATCTCCGTATAAATCTTGGTGCAATGTGTTGAATCCGCCTTTGCCATATTTTAAAATTAGTGGTGTGGGTTTTAATTGATTGTTATCATGACACTGCGCTTGCAATTCATTGTACGATTTAGGGAATTGTTTATCGATTTTTAAAACCTTCATCCACAGATTAGCAATAGGTGCTAATTTAGGATAAACTTCTTCCCGTATGGTCTGAATTATTTTGGGTAAAGGGTAATCAAAGTATTTGTATTTCCCCAAGCCAAAACGGTAGCGTTCCATGACTACCGTTTTTCGATATCCATCTGGCTTCTCGTACATGTCAATCAGTTCTTGACATTGTTTTTCAGAAAGGACATTGGGAACAAGCGCATATCCTTTTTCGTTCATATCTGATGTGACCTTATGCCAATCTACTGCGGCTATTCTAGAACTTAAACCTCCCATAATGCTATCCGTTGATTTTCGCTGCTTCCCAGCCAATGATAGCTGATTTTCGGGTGTTGCCCCACATATATCCTCCGGTATTCCCCGTTGATTGTATTACTCTGTGACAAGGAATTAAAAATGCAACGGGATTGTTTCCAATAGCTGTTCCAATCGCTCTCGAAGCTTTAGGTTTATCGATTTTTTTCGCAATAGCACCATAAGTAGATAAATCGCCCATCGGTATTTTTAGTAGGGTTTCCCAAACTTTAAGTTGGAACGGAGTACCCGATAAATGCAATTTTATCTGATCCAGTTTGCTCCAATCATGTCGAAAAATAAACAGCGCATTCTGCTGCGTTTTATCAACAACCTGATTGTAAGTAGCATTTGGAAATCGTTTTTTCAATATGGCAAATGCCTCATTTTTGTCATCAAAGAAAGCCATATGGCAAATTCCTTTCGATGTAGACGCTACGATGATATTCCCAAAAGGACTTTCAGCAAAACTGTAACTTATTGATAGGTTTTCACCGCCGTTTTTAAATTCTCCCGGAGTCATTCCTTCAATATTAATAAATAAGTCATGTAAGCGGCTCGTACCGGATAGGCCTGTTTGATGTGCAGTTTCAAACAAGGTAGCTTGTTTATTTTTCAATACTTGTTTCGCATACTCGATGCTAATGTATTGCATAAACTTTTTAGGACTTACCCCAGCCCAATCCGTAAACAAACGCTGGAAATGAAAAGGGCTTAAATGCACACTTTCGGCAATGTCGTTTAAAGAGGGTTGCTCCTTAAAATTTGTCTTGATATAATCTATCGCTTCAGCGATGCGATTATAATTAATTTGTTCTTGCTCAGTCATTTTCTTTGAATTTTATGATACAAACTTATGTTGCTTTTGAAGGTCATAAAACCCGATTCTTGCTGACTTCTGCTACAAATAATAAGTATTTACATAATTCCGCCCATACTACCTCCATCAACTTTTATAGCAGCGCCATTGGTTGCCGAAGAAAGTGGGCTGCACAAATAGGTAATTGTATTAGCAACTTCTTCCACTTTCGCAAACCGCTGAAGAAGTGAAGAAGTGCGAACTTCAGTAAAGAAAGCTTCTTCTACTTCAGCCTTTGTTTTGCCTTCTTTTTCAGCCGCATTTTCCAAAAAGTGTTCAGCTCCTTCAGATAAAGTAGAACCTGGAACAATTGTATTCACTGTAACACCCGTGCCTTTAGCTAACTGAGCCAGACCCCTAGAAACAGCAAGTATGGCAGTCTTCGTCATACTATACGGAATCATATCTACCGGTACCAAAGTTGCGCATTCGCTGGAGACAAATAGTATTCGTCCCCAATTCTTAGATAGCATTTTTGGCAGTATTCTTTTAGACAATCGGACGCCACTCATCACATTAACCTCAAACTGTCGATACCAATCTTCATCAGCAGTATCGAAAAAAGACCCTGCAGTATAAATACCAACATTATTGATAAGAATATCTATTTCTGGAAGACTGTTCAATAATTCTTCTACCTCATTCGATTTACTAAAATCTGTTTCAAAACCTGAAACTGTTGAATTTGGAAATTCTTCTTGTAGTTTCTGAGTAGCATTTGCTACACTCTCTGCTGTTCTCCCGTTCAAAATAATGGAAGCCCCTTCTTTGGCCAAAGTTCTAGCAGTTGCGTAACCAATACCCGCTGTTGAGCCTGTTATATATGCTGTTTTACCTTGAAGTTGTAAATCCATTGTACTTACCAGTTATTCAAACCTAGGAGTTTTTTTCCTAAATCGGTAAGTTCGGCGGTTTCGTATTTGGTTTGTTCCCAATTTCTTGGATCTCCTGGAAAAGCGTATCCATGAGGAGCAATTCGATTTTTCCATGAATTGATACGCCAGTTTCGCAATTCCTTATTGTCCTCTTCCGCTGGCATCATAGAAATGTATTGAGCGATTCGCACTTTATCTCCAGATTTGTTCGGGCGAATTCCGTGAGGTTCCGTGCTGTTGAAAATCAGCAAATCACCAGCCTCCATTTTTACTTTAACAATCTTATCT
The DNA here is from genome assembly GCA_947500435.1 of uncultured Flavobacteriaceae bacterium. GTDB lineage: Bacteria > Bacteroidota > Bacteroidia > Flavobacteriales > Flavobacteriaceae > Maribacter_C. The sequence continues at coordinate 198,817 of CANMRV010000003.1, read as the reverse complement.
TCCAAATCTGAAATATCTGGTTGAAAGCGGTCTCGGTCTTCGGGCTGTGTCAATTTCCAAGTATCATAGTTTCTATACAACCAGGGAATACATTGAAATCCACCCATATTCTCATCAGTTTGGTCAGCTAATGCCAACACACCCTGAACATTTTGTGGCTTGGTTTCTGGGTCATAATCCCAATGAATAAAACCTTTCTTATCAACTCCCGGTTTTAAAGGAAAATTCAGGTTTGCCCTATCTATAGTGACCCATAACTTTTCAGTTCCCCACACATCTACAAAGGCATCATATACTCGTTGCATTTGCCGATTGTTCCATAAAAATTGGTTGTTATAGACCTCAACCATTCCTGTTCCCTCAAGTTCTTTCATTTGCATTTCTGCACGTGGGGGTGCGTACCAAGTTTCAGAATCGTTTGGGTCTTTTTCATCAAATTCCCATATGAAATCGGCGGTAGCTTTTGCCTGCTCCCGAGGGATAGCATTCTTAATGACAATATATCCGTTATGCATCCAGAACTTCCAATCTTCTTCGCTCAATACACGTAACGGCTTTCCGTTTGAACGGTCATTAAATTTCTGTTTACTACTTGTTGCTGTGGATGGATTTCCGGGGATTTCTTCATGCGCCTTGTTGGCCATTTCCATTTTATATTTTGAATCCATAGTATATAATTTTTGAGATTGCTTCTAAATTTATATTGTAAAACTAGAAATGAAAACAACCATACTCTACCTCGATATTGATTAAAATTTGAACAATATTGATACATTTAGTAAATTTTGAATGAAATAATGACAATTTAGTTACATTTAAGAAATGAAAATCCAACTTGAAACGATTAATCCAGCATCTAAAAGTCCGTTTCGACTTTTGCATGACCCTAAACTAAATCATCTCTTCTATTGGCATTTTCATCCGGAGTTTGAACTGGTCTATATTGAAGGTGCAAGTGCAACACGTCATGTTGGAAATCATATTTCACAATTTACCGATAGCGACCTTGTTTTGATTGGTTCAAACATTCCACATTTAAATTTTGACCACGGAGTTACTACAACCTACCGCAAAGAAGTATTGCATGTAAAACCATTTTTTAAGGAGAACTTCATTTCACAGATGCCAGAACTACAGAGTATAGAAAGGTTACTGGAACTCTCAAAATACGGACTGGCATTTTCAGGGGCCACAAAAAAAGAAGTTGGTGAATTATTGAAAAAATTGCACCTTCTACCTCCATTCGAATTTTTTATGCAATCCATAACGATTTTAAAGAAACTGGCGCAAAGCAAGGAGTTTGAACTGTTGCATACCAAACCATACATCAATAGGTATAGTAAAAAAGAGCAGGAACGCATCCGTCAGATTTATGCACTAATTGATGAGCGTTACCAAAACAAAATAACGGTTGATGAAGTAGCGGACTTATGTAATTTGACCAAACCTGCATTTTGCCGATACTTCAAAAAAGCAACGGGGAATACCTTCATAAGCTTCCTGAACCAATATCGTATTAGTCAGGCCAAGCGTCTTTTATTAATGGGAAAGAATATTAGTGAAACTTGCTATGAGTGCGGATTTGAAAGCCTTTCCTATTTTAATCGGACCTTTAAGAAAGTAACTGGTGAAAATCCTTCCTCCTTTAAAAATCAACATTTCAAATTAAGGCCTTAAGAAACTTAAAATACCTATGATTGGGTATTTTAAAAATTTGAGAGCTTATTTATTTTTCAGAAATATAAATAACTAAATACAATGAAAAAGCAGACCATCAAAATCCTTGTTACAAGCTTACTTCTAATTGCCATCATTAGTTGTGAGAAAGACGAAAAAGACACGCCTATTATTACTCCTGAGGAAGAAGTTGTAGAGGAAAATAGTAGCCCAAGTATAACCGCTCAGTCATTCGATGTGGAGGAAAACGCTATGCTTGGAACTTTAATTGGTAAAATAGTAGCAGAAGATGTTGATAAGGACAAACTAACTTTTACCATGAATAGTATCGAGGGAATAATTCTCGACCCTACTACTGGTGAGCTTACCACCGAAAAGGGGGCAGCATCTATTTTAGATTATGAAACAAATGAAAAATTTACGTTTGAAGTAGCCGTAAGTGATGGAAAATCGACTAGTCGAACGATAATCACCCTTAATATTATCGATATTGATGACGGACCGTTAACCAATTTTGAGAAAAAAATCGTCGACGGATTTTTGGTTGAAGTTTTAGGCAACAGTACAGAGTTCCAACTATTTAAAAGGGAGGGGGTAGCTAAGATATATTATTCAGGGGATGTCACTTCTGGCTTGCGTTCCTTGACCGGGGCCGGAATTAACGCCTACAATGACTTAGCAACGGATGGCTTCAGAATAGAAGTAGTAAATGACTCTCTCGCAGCTAATGTTCAACTCTTTTCAGGTTCTATTGAAGAGCTCTCAAATTTGTGGTCAGATTTTGGAAATATTGCAATGGAAAGTGATGGCATAGGAGGAATTGCTGAAATTGGGGGAGGGCGTATTTGGGTAGCAGACTATGCTCATAACAAGCCAACAGTTTTTCACGAAATGGGTCATATGATAGGTCTTTTTCATGCCCCTGCGACATTATGCGGTAAGAATGATTCTTCAGAAAATAGCATAATGTGCGGAGGTTCTGGAGCTGCTGGTGAGGATCTAACCGAGGTTGATAAAAAAATAGTGAAGTATTTGTTTCATCCTGACATTACAAATGGTATGGACGCAGAGGCTGCCTTGGAAAAATTAGAAGAGCTTATCATCGCTGATAGGGAATAGATCGAACCATACAAAGAAAAAACCCCTCGACATTTCTGTTCAAGGGGTTTTCTAACTAAATAACCAACCAAAAGTCATCTATTTCTTTCTACTTCGTTTTACCTTCATTATCGGATTCGAAGTCTTTGTTCTTTTCTTAGCAACCGAGCTTTTACCTGATTTCAAATACTGCTGATATCCTTTTCCTTTGAACTCATATACCGTTTCACTAGAAGGATGATACAGCTCGATTGTACTATCATTAATAACGTAAAGTTCGAAATAATCATTGCCCATAAAGTCGTAAGCAAGTGTTAAAGTTTTGAGCGTTTCATCGTTTTCTACGTCATACACCTGATAATCTCCGACGAAATCCCACTGCAGATTTGAAATGGATGTCCCTACACCGTCAATTGACGAGCGAAAAGTTTCCACATTAAATTGCAAGAAATTCTCATCATCAAAGTCATTTATAGCACCCTCTTCACTTGTAAATGTTTTTTCCCAAGCATCATACTCCTGTAAAAAGAAGTTGATATTGTCATAGAAAACGGTATCGTAATCAAAGTTGCCAATTTGGTATCCATTTAGAAAATATGAAGTTCCAGAACGTGGATCCCTCGCTTCAATAGTATTCCCGTTTACGGCAAAAATGTCCAGTAGCCATAGTCCATCAATATCGTGATTGATTTCTACAGTTCCGCGAAGCGTGCCGTAGCTACCTACGTCGATTCCGAAACCATTTCCGGTTTTTCCGATTCCTACAATATTGTTATTTGCATAAACTATCCCATTATCAAATGAAATTGTGAAGGCTCTTTGCAAGAAGGGCACCTCTCCATTTCCTTTTGTGGCATTGATATCTACATACCATAAATCGTATGATTGTAAAACTTGGTCCGTATTGAAAGCTGATTCTTCAATAAAATCGTCTTGAATAATTGTCTCCGTATAACACGAAGACATCAAGGTTCCTATAAAGATTAGTCCGATGATTAGTTTTGCTTTCATAATACTTGTATTTAAATTCAATTCATATAAAACAAATGCCATGCCAATAAATTTAAGAGTCTGATTATCAATATATAAGGTTTCGATTTTTTTAATCCTTAGCTTTGTGACTTTAATTTAAGATGTATGTCAAAAGAAATGGGATTTGGAGTTTTAGGCGGGGGGAGCTGGGCGACAGCTATCGTAAAAATGCTCACTGAGAATCAAGAAAAGGTAGGTTGGTATATGCGGAATTCTGATGCTGTAACTTATATTAAAAAGGAAAAACACAATCCTAATTATCTCACTGCTGTAGAGTTTCATACTGAGCAGTTACTCTTGACGGACGATATTAATAAAATTGTGGATTCTTCGGATATACTGATTTTTGCTATCCCATCAGCCTTTTTGGAAGCTGAATTACAAAAGTTAACCACCTCTTTAAAAGACAAAATTATCTTTTCTGCTATCAAAGGAATTGTGCCCGAAACCGGATTGATAGTTGGTGAACACTTTCATGATGAATATGAAATTCCCTTTGAAAATATAGGAGTAATTACAGGACCATGTCATGCCGAAGAAGTAGCCTTAGAGCGCTTATCGTACTTAACCATAGCCTCTGCGGATGAGGAAAAAGCAAAACTAGTTGCAGATAATTTAAGCAGTCATTACATCAAAACGAAAATATCAGATGATATTATCGGTACCGAATATGCCGCAATGTTAAAGAATATTTATGCCCTAGCTGCGGGTATTTATCACGGATTAGGTTACGGCGATAATTTTCAAAGTGTTTTGATGAGCAATGCTATTCGTGAAATGAAACGCTATATAAAACGTGTTCATAAAATGAAACGCAACATTAATAATTCTGCTTATTTAGGGGACTTACTGGTAACGGGTTACTCCACTTTTAGCCGTAACCGTATGTTCGGTAATATGATTGGCAAAGGGTACACCGTAAAGAGTGCCCAAATGGAAATGAAAATGGTGGCTGAAGGGTATTATGCCGCTAAAACCGCTTTCGAGCAAAAATCAAAGTTCAGCAAGAAAGTTGAAACTCCTATTATAGATGCCGTTTATAAGGTTCTTTATGAGCGAGGGAATGCTAAGCGTGTTTTTAAAGATTTGACGGATAGGTTGGATTGAAAAAAGATTCGCTATCTTAGGTTCTAACCAGCAGTTCCCATGAGAAACTCTATACTCCTTGTATTTTGTGCCGTCTTATGCGCATGTACAACAACTCCAGAATACATTGTTGTTGATGGAATTCTCCAAGTCCCCGAAAATCGAAACAATCCTAATTCTCGTTCGCTCAATCTAGTATATAAAGTTTTAAAAGCAAAAGACACCGCGTCTGGCAAGGCTCCAATTGTATTTTTAATGGGTGGCCCTGGAGGAGCCACATTAATTATGGAAGAATTTTGGAAAAATCATCCTCTACAAAACGATAGAGATATTATTCTGATGGACCAACGCGGCACTGGAGAATCTGAAGCAAATTGCACCGAATTTGGGGAAGCCATGTTCGCAGTCATGCGGGAAAATCTTGACCAGGAAGATGAAATTAATGCATTAGACTCGCTTATGTCAGAATGCAAGAAAACCATGAAAATCGATGGTGTCGACCTTGCTGGGTATAATAGCAAAGAAAATGCCGCTGATTTTGAAGATTTACGTAAAAAGTTAAGGTATAAAAAATGGAATCTTTTTGGAGCGTCTTATGGTTCAAGGTTGGGGTTGACCATCATGCGTGATTTTCCCAATAGTGTTAGAAGCGCTATGTTCGTAGGTGTTTTTCCCCCTGAATCTTCGTTATTTGGAGAGCTCATTGGCAATTTTGAAAATTCACTTTTTGAAGTTTTTCTGCGTTGCGAGCAAAATGAGAATTGTAACGGTCTATATCCAAATCTTAAAGTACGTTTATTAAATACCTTAAAAAAATTGCAGTCGGAACCTTTGTATTTTGACTATAACTCAAAACCGTTTGTTCTGAATCCGCAAGATGCACTGCTACTATTGCACCAGTCTCTTTACAGCCGCTATTCAGTAGCTCATATTCCGAAAATTATAGTTGCTTTGGAGAATGGTAAAACTGAACCCATCATCAATGCCCTAAAACGTGTTGAGTTTATATATGACTTTGTAAATTGGCCAATGAACAATTCAGTCATGGCCTATGAGGAACTACCTTTTATTGATAGTCTTAGTATTCAAAAGGACTTGGAAAAATCTGTTTTAGGTTTTGACATCACAAATTTTGAAGGATCGAACTCACTATCAGGTTTGCATCCGTTTAGGGCTCCTGTTCTTGAAAACCTTCCCGTGGTTTCAGAAATTCCTACGCTAATGGCAAGTGGTAGTTTAGATCCAGTTACTCCGCCAAATAATGCAATAGGGGCATTAAAAAATTTAAAAAACGGTTATGAAATTATTTTTCCAGATGAAAGTCATGAACTTTTCAATCCATGTTTTTTTCAAATTGCCGAAGATTTTCTAAATGACCCTTTCCAAGAACCAAACCTTGAATGTAGCTCAAAAAGGAATCCAATTGAATGGAACCTATCAAACCCGATCCATTGAAAAGTCTGAATGCTCTTTCAACTCCCTATTTAACTCTTCTTTCCACTTCGACAACTGAGCATCATCAACCTTGTAAATTAATTTAAATTCTTGCAAAATCGGTTCTATCAATGAGCGAACGCTATCAATATCGAAATATAAACGACCAGTTCTACGGATGAAGAAATCCATTGGATTTTGTACCATTTCATAATCGATACCAAACCGAAGCTCTGCTTTTGCCATTCGAACATACACGTCTTCATCATTTAAAGAAGCAAAGTTTTCTAAAATGATTTCTGTTTGCTTACCATAGTTAGTAACCAAAAACCAAGCATCGTATTCTGAGAATCCATCGGACTTAATACGGTCATAGATTTCGGTAATGTATTTTTTTACGTGTTTGAATTTTTTAAAATCTACATTCCCACAGAGAGAAATTTTATCGGTATTACACTCTTTCAAATCAATGCCCTCTTCTTCCATTTTTTTGGCAATACGGTCAACCACACGTTCAGCCATTTTACGATAGCCCGTAAGCTTTCCTCCAGCTATACTTATCAAACCTGTTTCAGAAGTGAAAATCTCATCTTTTCGAGATAGTTCAGAAGCTGATTTCCCTTCTTCGTGAATTAAGGGACGTAAGCCTGCCCAAGAAGAAACAATATCTTCCATTTCCAAATTGATTTTAGGGAACATATTATTAACCGCAGATAAAATATACACCGCGTCGGTTAGATCAGTTCGCACATCATCTTTATCATTATTGTAATTCGTATCGGAAGTTCCCACATAGGTGGTTTTTCCACGTGGAATTGCAAACATCATCCTGCCATCTGGAACATCAAAATAGGTGGAATGCTTTAGTGGAAGTTTTTCATAGGGAAATACCAAATGAACTCCCTTCGTCAAGTGCAAACGTTTCCCTTTTTTGGAATTATTTACACTTCTCAATTCATCTACCCATGGTCCAGCTGCGCTGATGACGTATTTGGTTTTGATTACAAAATCTTCACCAGAAATCTCATCCATAACGCTAACTCCTGAAATTTGATTATCAGTGTATTCGAAATCTTCAACCGAAGCATAATTCAAAGCAGTAGCCCCAAATTGCAAACTGGTTTTTATGTTTTCAATAGTCAGTCTAGCGTCATCAGTTCGATATTCTGCATAGTAACCCGCTCCTTTTAATATTTTCTTTGGAAGTAAAGGTTCAAGCTTTAAGGCTTCCTTTTTCTCTAGCATTTGACGCTTATCTTCTCCGGTAACTTGAGCCAAAATATCATAGACTTTCAGGCCGATAGACGTTAACCATTTACCATAAGAACCATTCTCAATCAAGGGAAGCAACATCTTTTCAGGAAGCACCAAATGAGGTGCTAACTTATGTACGATTGCTCTTTCAGAACCCACTTCTTTTACCAGCCAAAAATCAAATTGTTTAAGGTATCGGAGTCCACCGTGTATTAGCTTAGTGGATTTACTACTTGTCCCTGAGGCGAAATCGTTCTTTTCGACTAGAGCTACTTTCAATCCGCGAGAAGCAGCATCTAATGCGATTCCGCCTCCTGTAATTCCTCCTCCAATAACAACTAGGTCGAATTTTTCTGAGGAAAGTTTATCTACAGTTTTTGCTCTGTCTAGATTTGAGAATTTTATGTTTTTCACAGCTAATTTTTAATCTTTAATTCTAGGAGGTTTATTAGTCAGTTTTAACATTCTGTAAAACACCTCCCTTGCCGGCGCTTCATCACGCCCACTGCTGCCGCAGCGTCGCCTTATTAGGAGGGAAGTTAATTTTCCTCCCAGCCTTTTGTTCTTTCAACGGCTTGTTGCCATTTTCCGTACAAGCGTTTTCTTTTTACTCTGTCAAAAGTTGGTTTGAAAATTCGGTTCATTGGGCGGTTTTGGTCTACATCCTCTTGTTTCCAAAGTCCGACTTGGATGCCTGCTAAGAAGGCTGCGCCCATAGCTGTGGACTCAATTACTTCCGGACGATGGACTTCTGTATCTAATATGTCAGCCTGAAACTGCATCAAGTGATTGTTCGCACAGGCACCACCATCTACTCGAAGATTTTCCAATTGAATGCCTGAATCATCTTCCATTGCCTTTAAAATGTCTTTGGTTTGATAGGCTAAGGATTCCAAAGTGGCTTTTGCCAAATGTGCTTTTCCTGTGTCGCGTGTTAATCCGAATACGGCACCACGTGCATACATATCCCAGTAGGGTGCTCCCAAACCTGCAAAAGCTGGAACCACATACACCGGATTCTCACCTTCCACAGAATCTGCTAATGCTTCCGTTTCTTTGGCGTCTTTTATTAGTTCTAGTCCGTCTCGTAGCCATTGTACCGCCGCGCCTGCAATAAAAATACTTCCTTCAAGTGCGTAGGTCACTTTTCCGTCAAGTCCGTATCCTATGGTTGTCAACAATCCATTTTTCGAAAACATAGGCTTTTCACCCGTATTCATGAGCATAAAGCAGCCGGTTCCATAAGTGTTTTTCGCAGTACCTTCAGAAAAGCAAGCTTGACCAAATAAGGCTGCCTGTTGGTCGCCGGCAATCCCAGCAATGGGAATTTTTACTCCGTCCAATTCATAATCCCCGAAATGATGTGCTGATGGTTTTACATCTGGCAACATACTTTTCGGAATACCTAAAGCTTCCGTCAATTTATCATCCCACTTCAGATTTACGATATCATAAATCAAAGTTCGAGACGCATTTGTATAATCCGTAACGTGATTTGCTCCATTTGTCATGTTCCAGACCAACCAGGTATCTACCGTACCCATCAACAAATCTCCATTTTCTGCTTTCTGTTTTGCTCCCTTTACATTATCTAGAATCCATTTTACTTTGGTTCCAGAAAAATAGGAGTCAATTACCAGTCCCGTGGTTTGTCGCACATGTTCGGTAAGTCCATTATTCTTCATGTTCTCACAGATATCCGCAGTTCGCTTATCTTGCCATACAATGGCATTGTAGACCGGTTCACCTGTGTTCTTGTCCCACACAATTGCGGTTTCGCGTTGATTGGTTATTCCAATGGCTTTAATGTCTGAAGCATTTACATTTTGCTCCTGTATCAACTGTTTCAAAACACCCAATTGCGATTCTAGAATCTCTTTGGGGTCATGTTCAACCCATCCTGATTTAGGAAAAATCTGTTTAAACTCTTTTTGAACCATTCCTTGAATGGATCCTTTTTCATCGACCAATAAAGCTCTTGAACTTGTTGTGCCTTGGTCTAACGAAATAATATATTGATTTGCCATAGTTTATAAATTGACTGAACTCTAAATATAGGGCTTAAACCTACGATTTCAAAAGCGAAAGCCTACTCTATCGTTATCGTAACTTTAACTTCATTTCCAAGGGCATCTACGACGGTAATTTTGTGTCTTCCCAAATCGGGAATCAGGCCGATTTCATGAAAATCTTTGGTTTGCGAAACGAATTGCTCATCCAAATACCAATACACCTCCGTTTCAGGTTTGGCATGGGCCAACTTCAAAACCACTTCGTTTTTCTTGCCTTCAAAATTCTTAGTCAATGAAATACGGCTTCCATTCTTCGGATAAATGAATTCCATCGGTGGCGCATTTGTGCTTTTGCAATCGTTTCGAAAAGGAGGCAAGGGTTTGTATAAAGGATGGGTTCTCTTGTAATAGAATTCCATAAGTGGTGGTAATGAAAACCAAGATTCGGATACAGCCGTCGATAGGTCGACACAAGATGAATTTACTCGAAACTGCTTTTGACTAGTTAAATGAACCATTTGATGATAATCACATGATTTTACATAATTCTCCTTGTTCGGAATGGATATCGTTTTCTTCGGACAAATGTCAGTGGCCAAATATCCGCTTTTGGCGCATACATCAATATCAACAAATTCATCAAAGGGTTTTTGAAACCAATCGCTCCTTGGAAGCACATCAAAAACATCAAATAAAACAGGTGCCGCACTAGTCACTCCAGTTACGTTGGGTCGTCCTTCTCCATCTGCATTCCCAACCCAAACGCCAACCACATAATCAGCCGTCACACCGATTGCCCAAGCATCTTTATTCCCAAAGCTCGTACCTGTTTTCCATGCGATTTCTTTGCTACTATCATAAAACTCCCATGATTCATTCCCATCTGGGCGGTTGACTTCTTTCATGGCCTCAAAAGTGAGGTAAATGCTGGCTGCATCGAAAACCGTCTTGTTGGTTGATTTTTCTCCGAAATCCAAAACTTCTTTTCCTAAGGTCGGCTCAGTAAATTCCTTAGAAAAATATTCACTTGAAGTTGCGTTGAAGTGATTTAGGGTTGAGGCTAAATTAGCATAGGTTTTGCACAAATCCCACAAATTGCTTTCTGCACCTCCTAGAATTAGTGTTAGTCCATAATGGTCTGCTGGTTTGTTTAGTCCACCAAGTTTAAAAGCGTCAAGTTGGTCTCGAAACTTGGCCAATCCGTAAGATTGTAAAAGTCGCACTGCTGGAATATTCAATGACCGAGCCAAAGCACTTTTAGCCTCAACTGCTCCATTATAATCTTCATTAAAATTCTCCGGAGTATAGCCTGCAATTTGAGTAGGCACATCAGCCACGAGCATATCAGGAAGCAATTCACCGGCATCTAACATCGCTGCATATAGCAAAGGTTTTATGGTGCTTCCTGTGCTGCGATTTGCATGAATCATGTCTACATCTTTCTGATTCTCCTTTGTGGTTTTTGTATTTCCGACGTAGCTTAAAACTTCTCTTGTCTTTACATCCAAAACCAAAACTGCGGCATTATGAACTTGGTTCTGTCGCAAACTTTGATGGTACTTCTGCACGATGGAATTCACATTCCGCTGCAGATTTTCATCCAAAGAACTTTTAATTCGTTGCCCTCGGGCATTTTTCGCAATTTGCTCAACTAGATGAGGAGCAGTTTTAGGCAAGGGATATGGCTTTTGAGGAAGTTCTTCCAGCAAAGCCAAATCATAAGTTGTACTGTCGATATACTTTTCGGCGAGCAGTTTTTGGAGCAATCGATTCCTTTTATCTAATAGTCTTTTTTGATTTTTTCCAGGATAAATCAAGCTTGGCGCATTTGGCAAAACAGCTAGTGTTGCCGATTCTGCCCAAGACAATTGGTGGGGTTGCAATCCGAAATAGCGCCATGACGCGACATCGAGTCCGACTACATTTCCCCCATAGGGAGCATGGCTAGCATAGAGTTTTAAAATGTCTTCTTTCGAATGGCGAAACTCGAGGCGTGTTGCTAAAATCAATTCAATGAACTTCTCGTAGTACGAGCGATTTCTCTTTCGAGATAAGCGAATGACCTGTTGTGTCAAAGTACTACCGCCTCGAACAGTTTTTCCGGCAGATATATTTGAGCCGATAGCCTTGGCCATAGAAACCGGATTAAATCCAAAGTGCTTATAGAAATAGGCGTCTTCAAACTGCAATAAGCAGGTTTCAAATTTTTTAGGAACACTGTCGATAGCTGGAAATCGCCATTGCCCGTCATCGGCAATTTTTGCTCCTAACAAGTTCCCTTGCCTACTTTCAACAACGGTTGCCGTTGGTGTTTTGAATAAATCTTTGGGAAGGCAGAAATAATAGGCAATTAGAAGAATCCCAAAAAGGATAAGCTTTTTGGGGTGTTTGTGAGCGTAGCGTAGTACTCTATCTTTCAAAGTCATACTCCCTTTCTACCAAACAAACACGGACTTTGTACCACGAATACCAATCTTTAATTCCTTTTTGTTGTGCAAATAGATGGTCAGCATTTGCTTTCCAATTGGCTATCGCTTCTAGACTTTCCCAATAGCTAATTGCTATTCCCAAATCTTCCCGAGCACTTTCAAAATCTAAATACCCTGGTTGTCGTTTGGCCAAATCTTCCATTTGTTGTGCCATTTCAGAATAACCATTATCCCCTTCTGTCCGGGTTGAAGTGAAAATTACTGCGTAATATGGGGTTTTGGATTTCATTTAATTTATTAGGTTATGTACTCCTTCTCAACAAAGTAATTTACAATAGCTTCTTTCATTAAGACCGATTGCTCTCCGGCTTTTAGTGGAGGTAACTCCTCCTTAATTGTATAATGTGGCCAACTCTCTTCGTCAAAATGCGAAAATTCGTAGTATCCATAAGGTTCCAACAAACGGCAGATGGCAATATGCATTAGGTCTAACTTATCATCTTTCTTGTATTTTCTATGGTATTGCCCCAATTCTTGAACCCCAACCAAATAAATTATTGCATCGAGTTCAAGTGGGTCTCCATCGGCAAATTGATCCGACAGTTTTTCCACAAGTCCTTCCCAACGCTCTTTTAAAATTATATCTCTAGACATTGTTTCTTTCTTTCAAGTAATTCCCTTCAAAATGGAAAGGTCTAAAGGTACAAATCAAAGTTCTATATTTGTTGTATGAGCTTCTTGGATATCATTTTGGGATTATTGCTTGCCTACGGCTTGTACAAAGGACTAAAAAACGGACTTTTTGTAGAATTGGCCTCTTTAGTTGCTTTGATTGCTGGGATTTTTGGTGCTATCCATTTTTCATACATCGCAGGAAACTACCTTTCTCAAAATATGCAGTGGGATGAACGTTACATCAATATTGCGGCCTTTATTATTACCTTTATTGCTATTGTCTTATTGGTCAATTTCGCTGGAAAATTTCTTACCAAAATAGCCGATTTCGCAATGTTGGGTCTCCTTAATAAAATTGCTGGTGGCCTTTTTGGAGCCCTCAAAGTCGCGATTATACTAGGTGCACTTCTCATATTTTTTGAACGCGTAAATTCATCCGTTGGACTCGTAAAGAACGAAACGATGGAAAATTCCGCCCTTTATGAACCGATCAAAGAGATTGGGGCTTTTGTCTTTGATGCGGTCTTACAGGGAGGTGAAGATCCTGCAGAAGAAGCGCAATAGTGGTCTACAGAGAATAGAAATCTTATTGTAAAGGCAATTCAATAAGAACTGTCAAAGACCGCTCTTTCTTATTGATTAAAAACCCTGATAAATTGTAAGAAGACTACTTAAAATTTGCTCTACAAAGAATTTCAAGGCACTTAGCCGACCAAAACCGAATCTCTTTCGTACATCTATTATCTTGCCACCGAGAATTTGAAAATGAGATTTTGTGGGAAAGTTTAAAGACTCTGTTTTTTATCATGACGCTATTCATGAAATTAACTATCCATTTGGGGATTTCTATCTCTTAGATGGTTTTGTTGTTGCAGAAGTTTATGAGGGAATTACATTCAATTGGGATGACCATGGTAAAAAAGTAGTGGAAGATATCTCATATCTATATGACTCTCATGGTCAGGACCTCATTCTGATAGCAAATCGTATCAACTCCTATTCTACCAAACCCACCGACTGGAAGAAGTTTTTCCAACACAGATATACCTTGAAGGGATATGGAGTCGTCAGCTATTCAAAATTCGGAAATTCTATTGCGCTCATAGAGAAATGGTTCATCAGAACAAGAACCAAAAGATTTAAATCCTTGGATAGCGCTATTGAATGGGCGAAGGGCATTTCAAGTAATCGGATGGTTTCTTAACAGTTGAAGAAAAGATAGTTTAGAACAATCAAGATGGTTGTCCTAAATCCTCCAAATTGTAAGATATTGGACTTCGCGAAAATACTAGTAATCTACTTTCACTTCTTTATTTCAAAGCTTGCCCTCGATAGTCAAGAAAATAACAATAACATAGGTGTGGATTAAAATAAGTCTGAATGGACTTAAATTATGATTATCTTCAAAAACTGTTTGATTGATTTTATTTAAAGTTAACAAGTTGGAGAACAAGAACCGTAAATTTACATTTCTCAAATGAATTTCAACATCTTCAACACCCTTATCCTTTCTGGAGTTCTTCAAGGGTTGATATTTTTCTTTGCTGTAATCTCCAATAAAAAATACAAAAGTAAGGCAAACTCTTTTCTTGCGCTTACGGTTCTTTTTCTAAGTATCAGTAATTTAAATTATTATGCTTGGGATGTAGGGCTTATGAAAGAAATTCCAGGTTTGACTTTTCTTCATATCCCATGGGCATTGACTTTGGCACCTAGCTTTTACCTATATGTGAGACATTCTGTCGAGGGAGCATTGTCAGTATCGCGAAAACCCAAAAATCCCTTGGCCCTGTATATCCCTTTTATTTTTATCTCTTTATGTATTTGGGGAACTCGCTTTTATTCGTTCTTTCTTGACAAGCCTGAAATGATAAAGAACATCTTCTATTTTTATCTAGAGCTAGTGAATTTAGTGGCAATCGTAGTCTCTGCTATTGCTTCCTTCAGACTACTGAATAAATTTCAAGCAGCAAAAAAGAAAAGGCCTGAACGCTTTTTCATTAAATTAGGTTGGCTTCGAAAAATGCTTGTTATCTCGTGCGCAATTATTATTTGCTGGGTTGTATTGATTATCCTTGACATGACCACAGGAATTGACAATATAGCCCTATTTTATCCTTTGTGGTTGTCTTTAACCCTATGGATTTATTGGGTTGGTTATACCGGTATTTACGAAGCAAAGCTGGCACAAGAAAGAGCTGAAATAAGAAAAGAGCTCAAAACATTAAGACTTCCTTTCGAAGGAAAAATATTTCAAAAAAGCGGAGCTAAAGAATCAGAACATTTTAATCAAGTAATCCAGCTATTGGAAAATGACCATATCTATACCAACCCGTCTTTGGGTCTACAAGATATAAGTGAACAGCTCAACATTTCTCCCAATTATGTATCAAAGATTGTAAATACCCAAGCCAATATGAGCTTTACTGATTTGGTCAATCGGTATCGACATAAAATGATTAAAGAAATGTTACAGGATTCTCATTTCTCAAACTACAAGATTATGGCCATAGCGCTGGAAGCCGGGTTCAATTCAAAATCTAATTTCTACAAATATTTCAAATCCGTTGAAGGTGTTACACCCACAGAGTATCGCAAAAATCTCCAACAATAGTCCTAAATCTTATAAACTGTAAGATTACGGACTACCCGCATAGAATTTCATGATAAAACACCCGTTGTTGAGAAAATCAATAACCTCCTTGGCATAAGAAGAAAGCCAATGAGATAACTTTTTAACCTTTTAAACTTTTTATCATGAAAAACAATTTTTTACGAATTCTAGGGGCGACAACCCTAATCTTATTTGTTGCCAGTTCAATTACAAGCTGTAGTGTCGAAGATGGCGTTGACGGAATCAATGGTGTCGATGGTCAAGACGGCATCGACGGTATAAATGGTGCTGACGGTCAGGACGGTCAGGACGGGGCCGATGCAATTGGCTTAGAGGATTTCGCCAAATATGGTTCAATAGACCTGAGGGTTCAAGGCATGAGACCAGACAGCGTAGCTTTTGACTATGAAACGGAATTGGAATTCATTTCTCCTCAACTTTATAACAACAATTTTCAAGATGATGATCCTGATCATGAATTCTACTTTTTAAGACTGTTGGATGCACCCAATGTCGATGAAGTAAATGGAGCTGCTATCTCTTTGGATGTAATTGATGCAGGTTTAGCATCACAAAGTTTCAGTTTTGAAATACAGTTTTCAGATTTTGCGATTTTCTCCGACGATTTAACATATATTCTGCTTGACGATGACTATTTCGGATCTATCAATACGAACAATAGAGTCAGCAATAATTACGGCTTAGCCTCTACATTCACAATCAGCGATTACAGTTTTGACGATACCACCAACAATTTGAAATTTTCCTTTTTGATGACCGTTGACGGAGTCAATAATGAAACTGGAAATGACCTTAGTATTGAAGGTACTGTAGATATCGTCGTATTCGAAAATGTGGGTTCAAGGGATTAGTGTTTTTTTCTAGTACGGAATCAAAACAATCCAAAAGCCCTCTAAAATCTTTTAGAGGGCTTTTCACATTACGATATTCTTAGGTGCTTTCTTAAAGTAAGATTTCATCTTAAAATAAATCCGTTTTTCATTGGGTCATTTGGATCAATGCAAAAAGTGTGCATCCCGGTGATCTGCGCTGTTCCTTCAACTTGTGGAATGACCGCTTTGAATGGTCCGTAGTCTTCTTCATATACTATCGAGCCCTCGAATACTGAACTTGTAATACTTTCAATAGTCATGGTTTCTCCTAGGTCAATTTCGTTTCTTGTTTTGTGAATTGCCATTCTTCCTGATACTCCAGAACCAGTAGGACAACGATCGACCTCGCCCTCAGCGAAAATGCAAACGTTTTTACTATCTATTTCGGGTTTATCTGAATCACCAATAAAAATGGTTCCGTATAAAAAACTTAGATCTTCTTCAAAGGGATGCTCAATTTCAGGGTCTTGCTGTATAACAGCTTGTTTGATATCCATTCCTGAGGAAATTAGAAAACGATATGAATCACTACTTAAGTCGAAATCAAAGTTGTTCTTTTTCATATCTACATATGCGTAAAACGCTCCTCCATAGGCCAAATCGTAAGTGACTTTTCCTAAACCTTTGACCTCAACGGTTCTATCTAAACCAACTACAAAACTAGGCACACAATGGAATCTTACTCCTGTTACTTTTCCATTCTTCACGTGGGCAAAGGCGGTGATTCGTCCGCAGGGAGCATCTATTTTTAGTTCGTTATCTCCTTCTTTTACTTCTATCCAGTCCATCTCAACAGCCAAAGTAGTAATCGCAATTATGGCATGACCACACATGGTACTATAGCCTTCATTGTGTAAAAAAAGTATTCCGAAATCACCTTCTTCATCATTTGGTGGAACCAGAATACAGCCATACATATCAGCATGACCGCGCGGTTCAAACATTAAGGCTGTTCGCAGATGGTCGTAATTTTCTTTGCAGTAGCGACGGTATTCTAAAACGGAATTCCCTTTTAACTCCGGAAAACCGGAAACAATTACACGTAAAGGTTCTCCACCCGTATGCATATCAATCGTCTTGATTTGAAGCCAAGCTGCCGGTGGATTGAACTCTATTTGCCTCAGGATGTTTTGATAGGTATTACTCATGAGTAAATTTTTCGTAGTATAAGGATGCCGCCACTAAATCTTCAAGCGCATGACCTACGGATTTAAAAAGCGTAATTTCCTTATCATTGGTTCTTCCTTTTGTTTTTTCAGAGCAGAGAGAAAATAAATCTCCTTTGATATCATCTTCTCTCAGGATTCCTTTTTCCATTGGAATAAAAATATCCCCGCTTTCTTTTCGACCTCCAAAGGAATCAACAAAGACAGCCGCTTTTTTTATTACCTCATCATCTGCTTCACGCATATCTTGTCGGTAGGCCCCAACTAAATCTATATGCTGCCCCTCTTTCAGGAGTTTTCCAAGAACTAAAGGAATCTTGGAGAGTGTCGCACAGGAAACAATATCAACTTCACTTATTTTTTCTTCAATGGATGCGATAGCCCTACAACTAAAAATTTCATCTTTGAGGTCTTCGCAAATTGCTTTTGCTTTTTCAGGATTTCGCCCCCAAACATAAACTGTATTGATAGGCCGAACACTCGCGTGTGCCCGAATCAAGTTAGTGGACAACGCCCCAGTTCCAATCATTAAAAGCGAAGTTGAATTCTCTTTTGATAAGAATGCAGATGCTAAAGCAGAACTAGCGGCAGTACGTTTGGCCGTCATCTCTTTAGCTTGAAATGTAGCTTTTACAGTTCCCGTAACTGCATTCATCAAAATATAGATGGCATGAACTGAAGGCAAACCGAACCTCTCGTTTTCGGGACTCACCGTTGCAATTTTTACTCCGGCCTCTTTTCCAGAATGCCATGCTGGCATTAAAAGTAAAGTAGAATCCGCACCAGTTTCAGTATTTGGAAAAAGATGATGATGCCGATTTGGGATGCTAATATCCTCAGAAGCAAAACCTAATTTCAAAGCCGGAATCAGTTCTTTAAAATTGGTGTTGGCCTCTATAAAATCATCGCCGATTTGAACGGTTGGTTCCATATTCTAAAAATATGGAAATAAAGGTTAGCACCTAGGAATTGAATCAAGCTTTATAGAATTCTGAACTCTTCTAACTTTTAAGAACACACCCCTGCTGCGCCACCCCTCTCAAGAGGGGAATACTCAAAATCAACACTGGTTATCACTTCGTGCCTCGAACATCCAACATCCGGCCATTATTGCACCACCTCAACCCATTGCCCCTTAGTTCGAACGATATAATCATTATCATACATCGCCTCCGCCTGAACCCCGGGTAAATAGTACTTGCCCAAATACGAAGCATTCAACAGAATTCTAAAGGTTTTAGTTTCGTTACGCTTCATATCAAAATAGAAATTCGCTCGGTCATCTCTTAAATCCGTATGCGTGACTTGGTTTTGAGCAAAGCTTCCAAAATCTGTAAAACGTGTATTTACGATTTCCCATCCACTAGGGAAGATTTCCGTTAACGCCATATCCTTTAGATTATTTGAAGATGTATTTGTTAGGGAAACCTCAGCTACGAAATCTGTTCCCTGCGTAATCGTCGAAGGGTCTAAAATAGAACCATTTCTTCCTTTGAAAACCATTGTTGCAGCTAAGTTCTTCTGAATTGCTTTTTCCTCTCCGACGGGAAGAATTCCACTGTTCACGATACTCACATACAATGTATTACTTTCTTGGTTTTTAACCGTGATGCTGTTGCTGCCTTTTTTGATTTCGATAGGTCGACTTGCAAGTGTTTTCTCTGTACCAACGTTTTCTGATTTTCCGTTTATGGTGACGCTGGTTTTGATTCCTTTTCCACCAATCATTTCGGCGAATTTGGCCATGGCCATCAAACTATAGGAGGTACTTTGGGTACTCATATATCTTTTGTCCGATAGGTTTTGGGCTATCGTTTTCGCTAATTCTTGTGCTTTCGCTTTTTCGCCCATCAAGACATAAGTTTCCAAAGCCATCGCTCTATTTCTATCTGATGAGCCATAGGTGTAGTAGTAATATTTGCTATTCTCTACATCTAATCGAGCCGTGCTCAAAATCTTTTTCGCCACATTAGCCTGACCAATAATTGCATAAGCAGCAGCTAATCGGAATTTACCTTCATTAGAAACTCCACTACTCTCGCGTAAACGGTTCATACTAGCAACATCGGCATTTCCAGAAAGTGCTAAGGTGTATAAGCGATACGCTTGTGCTAAATCTGAATTGCTTCCCGCTCTCCATTGTTTGGCAACACCTTGTTGGTATTTTACCCAACTCGATTTAAATCCGATAGGTAAGACATACCCTTTCTTTTCTGCTTCTAGCAAGAAGTGTCCGGCATAGGTTGTTCCCCAATCGTTGACATAGTTTTGACCTGGCCAATAGGAGAATCCACCACCTGTGTTTTGGAATCCACCTAGCCTCTTAATTCCTCTATCAATATTTTGCTGAATGCGTTTTTTCTTGCTTGCCTCAACATCAAAAACATCGGATAAGAATAACTGCGGGAATGCTCCCGAAGTGGTCTGCTCGACACACCCATGCGGATAACGAATCAAGTACTTCATGCGTCCGTTGAAGTTCATTGGAGGCAAGGTCGAAAATTCGATTTCTGCGGAATTGCTTCCTGCGATTCCGAAAGTTTCTAGATTTATGGTTTGACTTCCATTTGCATCTAAAATTACTTCTGTTACTTCGGATGTCACCGGATTCGGGTTCACAACATCAATCGGAATTTCAAAAGATGCTGTTTCTCCTCCACCGGAAGCTTCAACAATCACTTTTCCAATCCCCGAGAAATCGGAAACATTCAATTGAAAGTAGGCCATCTTTTCATCAGGCTGTGCAAATGTCAATTTTTGAGTCTGTTCACCCTCTATCGTAAATGCCTTGTCTTGTTTGATTCTCAAGGTCACATTTTTGACCTTCTTTTCCATAGCAAAAACAGTAACTGGAAGCGTCACTTTTTCACCAGGTGTAATTTTCCGTGGTAAGGAAGCCAAAATCATCAAAGGTTTACGTACCGGAGTCGTTTTTTCTACCTGTCCGTAAGCTTCTTTGTCATTATTCGCAGCAACAACCATAGTTCTTACTGAACCTACATATTTCGGAATCTTAATCTTGTGCGATTTGGTTTCTCCATCCTTCAAACTAAACGGACCTAAATGCACCACCATAGGTTCAAAACGGTTCGCTTTTTTATTCTTCGCTCCCGCTAATTCGCCATCACCCCCGATTGCAAATACTTGGTCAATTCTGCCGCCAAATGCTCCTATAACGTCATCGTATACATCCCAAGTTTTTACGCCCAAAGCTTCTTTAGCGTAGAAGGTACTCCATGGATTTGGAGTTTTAAAGCGTGTCAAATCCAATAAGCCTTCATCAACAATGGCAATACTGTAGGTCATTGCCTTTTTGTTCTTCTCATTTACTTTTACCGTAATCGTTTCTTCAGGACGTAATACATCTGGCATCGAAAACACGGGTTCTAACTTTGTGTTTTGGTCTTCTACGCTGATTCCTGTTACTCCATACATACGAATTGGAGAATCATTTTTAGTGGACGCGTGAGGTTGTAAGGATGAAATATTAATGAATACGTTAGGAGTGTAAAGCTCCGTAATTGGTAATTGGAATTTCGTCTCACCTTCACCAGTTTCAACCCACATGGATTCTAAAACTTCGCTTCCATTTTCAACAGTAACTAAAGCTCTTCCACCAAACGAACTTGGAAAGGTAACCGTCGCGGTTTCACCCACATTATATTTTTCTTTATCGGTAGAAAATACCAACATTGTAGCTGCAGAAGGGTCCCCTTTTCGAGATTTTCCTGCCCAACCTGGCCAGTCGATATAAATGGCTTTTCCTGTGGCATGACCTCCATTTGGGTCTTCAACACGCACCAAATACCTTCCCCAATCAGGGTACTTTAATTCGAAATCAAAACTTCCTTTTCCGCTCGAGTTTGTATTAATTGTTTTTTCAAAAAGCAAATCACGATATTGACTACTGCTATAGGAAGAAAGGTTGTCGGAAGAAGTATCCCACCACCATCTCCAGCTCACCTTGAAGACTGATACTTTTAGGTTCCTCGCTGCTTTTGCTTTCCCGTTTTCATCCACGGAAACTACCTCGAATTTATGTTTTACATCGGTCAAGAGCATTCCTCTGGTCTTGTCACCTTTGGGCACATTCAGACCGATATAAGTGTTATATGGGGAATATGGTTTCGTGAAAACATCCGTGCTAAAATCCCCTCCATTTTCGTAAACCTTGGTGATGAATGCCGCATTTAACATTCCAGGAGCTTTGCTCGTCAATTGAGGATTGATACTAAAGCTAGCTTTCCCTTCACCATTAATTTTACTGTCAAAAACAACTTGGTCCTCCGAAGAAAAACGACGTGTTGGATCATCAAAAATATAACCCGGAAAAGTTTTAAATGTAGTTCTCTTCGGATTGAATTTAGCTGTAATGTCTGCTTTTAGATTTTTAGCAATGGCACCGTGTAACCATTTTACTTCCATGTTACCTTTGATAGGTTTGGCTCCATTTAGAACTTCAGCGTCAAACTCCGTTTTAATCTTTAAACGATTCGGTTTGATGGTTTCAATCTTTATAGTTTTTGTAAAAGATGCACCTCCAACAGAAACTTTTGCTAACCAATTTCCGGTTGGGGCATTTTCATTGGTTTTGATGTCAAAATGGAAGAAATTGTTTAGTCCGTTTTTTGAAACTTCCCGATGCACCACCTTGTTATAAGGGTCTATCAACTCCAATTTCACCGGATGGTTCGCCGGCAACTTATTGGCATTATCATTCAACATAAAGGATAAGAAAATCTTATCTCCAGGTCTCCACACACCACGCTCGGCGAAAATGAATCCTTTAATTCCCTTTTGCAATTGTGTTCCGGAAACATTGAATTTGCTTACGGAAAGTGCATTTCCATCATTCAATTTCACATAGTTCTTTTGTCCGTTGTTTTCTACTACAGCGAAAAAAGCGAGCTTTTCAGCATCGAAAATGGCCGTTCCTTCGGCATCGGTATTCACATAACCTACTGGTTGTTGCTGGAAGTTATAAAAGGTGACTTTTGCTCCCGCAATAGGGTTGGTATTCAATATATCATTAACTGCGATGAAGTAGCTTTTGTTCACCCCTCTTTTAATGGTAACCCCGATATCGGTTGCCAAAACATTCGTGCCAATCTTCTTATCATAGTAGTATGACTTGTCACAGGGGTTTTCTCGTTCGTTCCAATTATATCCGTAATAGCCATAATCATCATAGTAATTTTCGATACCATCCCAAGAGCTATCTTCTTGTTCTTCATCAAAATTATCTTCATCTTCCTCTGTTTCATCAAAATTGGTTGAGTCACACTTGTAGGTGCTAAAAGCAGGTCGGTAATTGAATTCGACGCGATACATCGCTCCGACTTCAGGAGAAATTAAAGCACTCAAATCAATCGCATGGGCGGCCCATTTTCCTGTAGAAGAAGATAAATTATTCTCAAGAACTATTTTCTTTCTAGCAATCGGTCTAGCAACACTTCTCAGGTTAGAGCTTCCATTAATATTATTACTTTGTAAAAACTGAAGTACATTATTTTCAAAAATTTTAAAAACAGACACATCTACAGCTTTTAGGTTTACTGCTTCAAAATTGATTTTTAAGTTGTTGGAAGAAGGTAGAATAGTTCCGTTTGAAAGTAGTCTCACTTGTGGTTTCAGCTGTTCGAAAGCTACGTATTGTTCAAACTTATTTTTAAGTTTATAACCATCTTCACTTTGAATTCCTTGTAGGACTTCCAACTTGGCAGAGCCTTTCAATTCTGTAGAAGAGTATAGTTTTAATGTATTTCCATCAACTGCATACTTAGGTTTTGAAGTACCTTCAAGCGTTACCAACCCTTTAAAGTTCTGTCCTTTTTTAATAGGGTCAGAAAAGTTGATGAGAACTACTTGACTTTCTCCTGTTTCAACAGAAGCGTCTAAAACTGTAAAGTTGTTCTTTCCTGATATTTTGACAACATTCTCACCACTACTTTCAATGTCGAACTTAGCGCCATCCCAAGAAATTTCTAACTCAGAATCTTCTTCATAGCGCTGAATACTATCTATCTTAAATGAAAATTGAGTTCCTTTTTGGACAGCCTCGTCAAATTTAAGTTTAACGGATTTCCCTTTGTGGGAAACTGAAAGCAACTGCTTTGCCGTCTCTAACGGTAAGACATCAGAGGCCCTAAGCTGTCCGGTGATATATTGTCTATTTTTCGAATACGACTGTAATGCGTCCGTGTAAATATTGAATTGTTGTTGAAGTGTTTTTACTCCGAAAGCCATTATCTTTAGTTCCCTCGGAAGGTCTCCAACTATTTCGGAAAGTGCCAATTCAAAAGTGTATTCAGTGTCTTGTTTGAATCCGTTTTCAGGAATAAAAGCAATTGTTCTTTTGCCCAAGGAAACCACCTTCCCTTTAGTTCTGGGAGAAACTTGAAGTAAATCAGAGTCCAACTCATCACCATTATCCCATGACTCCACTGGAGTATTTAGAACGACGCGAACATCACTTTGCGCGGAGATAATTCCGTGAGAGACTTCAGTAATATAGTCCTGATATTTATTGAGATTTTCAAATTGTTCAGCTGGGGTTGCGGGTTTTTCTTTGCATCCGGCTATAACAAATAGGAAAAGAGAAAAGAGAAAAATGGACTTGATTTTCATGGAAATGTGTTTTGTTAAAGATAGCGGGGTTCAAAACAAAATCCATCCCTAAATACCGTGAATATGAAGCCCCGAATACCCCAGTATTCTGTTAGAACGGAAATGGTTGTTTCTTTATTACTTTGTAGCCAGATAATTCAAGTAGTGTTAAAGAAGTACGGTTTTACTTACTAAAATTTTGTGGAAAGGTGTAATTCGTCGAAAAAAGCATTTTTTACATAGATGACCTCTGTATTTTACGTATCATTACGACCGCTAACGTCCCCAGTTGGCAAGAGAACACGAGAACACCCCATATCTCTCCTACCTACTTTACTTTTAGAGCGCCTACTTACAAATAGAACTGTTGTATGAAAATGAGAACGCACTATATTGCTCTCGTTTTATTTGTAATTACTTTGGCTTCTTGCAGTAAAGAACCCATAGAAAACACAAGTATTAACGAGGCTGAGAACGCTAAAGAAGTGGAAATAGAATTATTGGCGGTTGTAAATGACCATCGCATATCTTTGGGTCAATCTGCTTTAGACTTCAGCGAAGTCGCATACGAATATGCGAATCAGCATAATGATTATATGATTTCCAAAGGAAGTATCAATCACGATAATTTCAGTTCAAGAGCTTCAAAAATTTCTTCTCAAGTTAGTGCTGAGTTCGTAGCTGAAAATGTAGCCAAGGATTATACAAATGCAGCCGAAGCCTTTCAAGGTTGGCTAAATAGTTCTAGTCATAAGAAAACTATGGAAGGTGATTTTTCCCATACGGCTGTTAGCGTTAAAATAAATGATGCGGGCAACTTCTATTTTACGCAGATTTTCTTCAGACAGGGTAACTAAGAAAGCCAATTTCTTTTCTTAAATTTGATGGAACCTCATGTTCATCTGGTACTGACTAGATTGAACAAAAATCATTTATCCATCTATGTCAATAGCACCTCCGTTTAATCTCAACAAATGGATTGAAGAAAACCGTGATACCCTAAAACCGCCTGTCGGAAATAAAAATCTGTACAAAGATGCTGGGGATTATATCGTCATGATTGTTGCCGGACCCAATGCGAGAAAAGACTACCATTACAATGAAACCGAAGAACTTTTTTATCAGTTAGAGGGAGAAATTGAAGTGCATATTCAAGAGGATGGGCAGAAGAAAACCATGAAATTGGGGCCTGGAGATATGTATTTACACCCTGCGAAAGTTCCACACTCTCCTGTTCGCCATCAGGGAAGCATTGGTTTGGTGGTGGAACGCAAACGTGCCGATATGGAAGTTGACGACGGCTTACTTTGGTTCTGTGATAATTGCAATCACAAATTGTACGAAGCTTACTTCACATTGCACGATATTGAGAAAGATTTTTTAGGACATTTCAAGCATTTTTATGGTTCCGAAAAATTGAGAACTTGTACAAATTGCGGGACGGTTATGCCCGTTGATAAACGTTTCGTAGCCGAAGAAAACTAAACCCAGAAACTATGGAAATCACCATTAAAATTTTAATTGGATTAGTTGCTTTTCTACACTTCTATTTTCTCTACTTTGAAATGTTCGCATGGACGACAAAGGGGCCCAAAATATTTAGAGGTTTTCCAAAGGATTTATTTGTGCCAACTAAATCAATGGCAGCTAATCAAGGCTTATACAATGGATTCTTAGCTGCAGGATTAGTCTGGACATTTTTTATCTCGGACGCAGTTTGGAGAGATAATATCTCACTATTCTTTTTAGGATGTGTTGCGGTAGCAGGAATTTACGGTGCCCTGACTGTAGAAAAGAAAATATTCTTTATTCAGGCTGTACCGGCACTAATTGCAGTCGCTTTTATCCTTTTCAAATGATGAAAACTGTAGTCGTACTTTCCTTAATTCTAACAACGATATCCTTATCCGCCCAAATGACTCCCGAAGAAGTAGTACAAAAACAGTTGGAAACCTATAACAACCGAGATATTGAAGGGTTCATGTCGGTTATTGATGCGAATATTACCATGCATGATTTTTCCACAGGGAAAATTACATTGGAAGGCTATGATGCCTGTAAGAAAGTGTATGCTGATTTATTTGCAGCTTCTCCCAAACTCCATTCTAAAATATTGACCCGAACAGTTTTCGACAACAAGGTCATTGACCACGAATATATTACTGGAAGGAAAGGAAGCGATACACCTATTGAATTAGTTCTTATTTATGAGGTAAATGGTGAAAAAATCACCAAGATATCTGTCCTTCGAAAACAAGAATAAATCAGTTGTTTATTCGTATTTTTGTAGAAATTTAACAATTCATGCTTAAAAAGTTATAAAATGTCAAAAATAGCCACGGAATTTGGTATTACTGAAGCCCTAAAAGCCTTAGGGATTAAAGAAATCAACGAAGGAACTTCTACCGGTTCTGATAATTTTTCTTCTGGAGAAATTATAGAATCGTATTCTCCTGTTGATGGAGCTTTGATTGGAAAAGTGAAAGCCACTTCCAAAGAAGACTATGAAAAGTTAATGGCAACAGCTACGGTGGCATTCAAAACTTGGCGACAAAAACCAGCTCCCTTGAGAGGAGAGGTTGTACGTCAGTTTGGTGAAAAATTACGTGAATTAAAAGAGCCACTTGGAAAATTGGTTTCTTATGAAATGGGAAAAAGCTACCAAGAAGGTTTGGGTGAGGTTCAAGAAATGATTGACATCTGTGATTTCGCAGTCGGACTTTCAAGACAATTGCACGGTTTGACCATGCACTCTGAAAGACCCGGACATAGAATGTACGAACAGTATCACCCATTGGGAGTTGTTGGAATTATTTCTGCATTTAACTTTCCAGTTGCTGTTTGGGCATGGAATACTGCATTAGCATGGATTTGCGGTGATGTATGTGTTTGGAAACCATCCGAAAAAACACCTTTATGTGGTGTGGCTTGTCAAAACATTGCTGCTGAAGTTTTCAAAGCAAACGGATTACCAGAAGGGATTTCTTGTATGATTAATGGGGATTATAAAGTTGGTGAAATGATGACTAACGATGGTCGTGTTCCATTGGTTTCGGCTACAGGTTCCATCCGAATGGGAAAAATCGTTGCGCAAGCGGTTGCTGCAAGATTAGGAAAGTCCTTATTAGAGCTAGGAGGAAACAATGCAATTATTGTTACTCCAGATGCAGATATTAAAATGACCGTAATTGGTGCTGTCTTTGGTGCAGTTGGTACCGCAGGCCAACGTTGTACTTCAACGCGTAGATTGATTATTCACGATTCTATCTATGATAAGGTAAAAGATGCGGTTGTAGCTGCCTATGGGCAATTACGTATTGGCAATCCCTTGGATGAAAATAACCATGTTGGTCCATTAATCGATACCGATGCTGTTGGACACTATAACAAAGCACTCGAAAAAGTTGTTGCTGAAGGTGGAAAAGTCATTGTCGAAGGTGGCGTTTTAGAAGGTGAAGGCTATGAAAGTGGTTGTTATGTAAAACCTGCCATTGCAGAGGCTAAAAACGATTTTGAAATCGTACAACATGAAACTTTTGCTCCCGTACTTTATCTTTTAAAGTATTCTGGAGATGTTGAAAATGCAATTGCAGTTCAAAACGGAGTGGTTCAAGGACTTTCTTCTGCCATCATGACGAACAATTTACGTGAAGCAGAACGTTTCTTAAGTCAAAATGGTAGTGATTGCGGAATTGCCAATGTCAATATTGGAACTTCCGGTGCCGAGATAGGTGGTGCATTTGGTGGCGAAAAAGAAACTGGCGGTGGTCGCGAAAGTGGTTCAGATGCATGGAAAGTATACATGCGTCGTCAGACAAATACAATTAACTACACAACAGAACTTCCTCTCGCTCAGGGAATCAAATTCGATTTGTAAATTATAATAGAGCTTAAAGTAAAAAAGCTCCTAATTGTTTAGCTCCTTCATCCACCAAAAGGCGAACTGGCTCAAACAATTAGGAGTTTTTTATTTCCAATAGAATTCCAAAACCTTTTTATCCGGATTATCAAAAAGTATTTTGGTTGGACTATATTCTCTTCGGTGCCCCGATAAAATATTTTGTTATTTATTAATGCTAATTGAGCTAATATGTTAACATTTAAAGGCATAAAAAACCCGCTGTTACTCAAAATCTACCCGTTCCCCCGAATGATAGTCTTGAAATAACAGCGGGATTAACCAAACTAACTCAAACACTAAGTTTTATATGAAAGACTTATGAATTGCTTCCATTTTTTGACTTCAGCGGTTCCGTTTCTGGAACTCTCCAGCTTCCGTGAAGAAGGGCCTGCGTTCCAAGAACTATCACCATACATGCGAAAGTCATTATTTTTATAATTTCAGTTTTCATATCTGCTCTATTCTAACTTCAAATCCTTTTCAAATATAATGTCAAGTTCTCTTCTACTTTTTCAACATTGTATTGTTGGATGTAATTTCTGTGTAAATGGTAAAAAATCAACTTTTACTGCTTTTCTATATACTTATATTGATTAATACCATAGGTTCAAAAAGGTAAACATCCTATTAAAAACCCTGCCCTTAACTAGAAGACAGGGTGTAACTAATCTAACTCAAACAACTATTTTTTAATACTTAAGTCCGTAGTAATCCATTACAGTGTAGTAATCGCTAAAGTCTATATCTGGTAAACCTTCGGATTTTCCTCCTGTGACAGAATTATTTGCTTGTATTCCAATAATTCGCACTCCACTATAGTTTGAGCCGCTGCCTTCTTCCAAATCAATTTGAAAATTTCCTTTGCCATCTTTATGCCAAATCAAAACAGAAAATTCATCATTAGCATGTCCAATTCCTGGAATTAAATGCATATTCGCAGTACCTCGTAACAGATAAACGAACCAAGCGGTTTTTTCGAAATTAGCTTTAGTAATGTTACTAAGTTGCATTTTATATCTTTCGGATGTCCCAAAATCAAACCCTGAATAACTGTAGGCAGTAACATTTGCATTCCCATCTTCGCCATCAGCTCCTGCAGGACCAGCTGGTCCTACTGGACCTTGCTCTCCGTCAACACCATCTTCTCCATCTTGACCATCGGCACCTGCCGGACCCATAGGACCTTGTTCTCCTTGTGGGCCTTGCTCTCCATCTGCACCATCTTGACCATCTGCTCCATCTTCACCGTCAGTACCGTCCGTCCCGTTGGCACCATCAGTTCCATTTGTCCCGTTGGTGACGTCATTCCCATCAGTTCCACTAGTGCCGTTTACCCCATTCTCAGCAGCTATCGGCTCTAGTAATGAAACATCCTCTAAATCATTCTTTTTACAGGATGTAAATACAAGGATAAATACGAATATCCCTTTCATTAATAATTTTAGTGTAGTTCTCATAATCAAATATTTTAAATTTATTGTTTGACCTTTTATGAGAACTCAAATGAAAAGGTTAACATTTGTAGTTAGCCAAATCTAATCTTCACTGTTTATTATACAAAACAAAACCCTATCGCAATGCCGATCTTTGTCGGGAGTGATAGGGTTTCCACTTATATATTTTTCAGAAATTTCAAAAATTCTTGGTAAACTGAACAGAGGTATTTTATGAATGGTATAAAAAACTGTATAAATAGCAACAAAACTACAAGTAAGCCAAGTAATACCTACACGAATTAAGAATGCTTACCTACTCATTTATAGGATTTAATTCACAATAATTTAACATTTTAAGGAAATTTTTTAATACATTGTAGATTCAACACTAAATCATTTTTAACAATGACAAAAACAACAACAAACTTGTTGCTGATGCTCATTACCATTCTGGCGGGTACGTACTTCTATATTACGTGCTGTAGTTCTTGTGGTGCTTCTTCAGTTGAGGAAGCCTCTGAAGAACCCATAAAAGAGGCGGTAACAGCACCAGTAACACCCGAAGCAACGTCGAATCCCTTTGCTTTTAGTGATGGCGATTACACGTACAATGCAAACGACAATTATAATTTTAATATGTCGTCCTCATCGATTTTAATACCACTTTCTCAGCAGGTTACTGATGGGATTGCAAGCTTAAAGACTTTCTTAGCAGAAAATGCGGGTAAAGTCATTAATTTGACTGGTTATTACAAAAGCGATGAAAAGAACGATTCAGCTTTTCCTAACCTGGGTTTAGCTCGTGCCAATGCGGTTAAGAACCATTTGGTGGAAAATGGAGTCTCATCAACCCAAATAAATACTATGGGCAAACTGATGGAAGACATGGTCGCAAAAGGCGAAATGTTCCTTGGACCCATTGCTTATAGCCTTGGTGACGCAGCTGCCGATGCTGAAGATGAAATGAAAGCTCTTCGTGACAAAATAAACGCAAACCCCCTAGTTCTTTATTTTGAAACGAATCAAGCTTCTATTAATCTAAGCGCAGAACAACGTCAAAAAGTTGCTGATATTTCTAGATATCTAGACAAAGTAGAAGGTGCATCTTGTAACGTAGTTGGCCACACTGATAATGTAGGTCGCCGTGGACCAAATGTTCGCCTTGGACAAGGCAGGGCCGATTTCGCCAAATCGTATTTAGTGCAAAACGGAATTGCAGCATCAAAAATCAACGCTTCTTCCAAAGGTCCAGATTCTCCTGTTGAAAGTAACGCTACTGAAGAAGGAAGATCGAAAAACAGGAGAACCGAAGTCACATTAAACTAATAAATAACTTATAAAAAATTAAATAATATGGATTTTTCAAATATTTGGTGCTGGTTGATTCCCGCTTTGGTAGGTATTATTTCTGGAATTTTAGGATACCTAATCGGCAAAGGCTCAAGCACAACTATAGACAATTCGGGCGAACTTAACGCTTGGAAAGACAAAAATGCTAAACTTCAAGCTGACCTTGATGCTTGTAACGGCAAGCTGAAAACAGCAAGTGCAGCTGCAGTAGCTGGCGCGGCGACAACCGCAGCCTCTTTGACAGCTAGCGCAGCTCCTGCTGTCGAGACAAAAATTCCTTTTGATGCAGATGCGGCTAAAGCAGCTTTGGGCAAACCTGTTAAAGAAGATGACCTTAAGGTAGTTGAAGGTATTGGCCCGAAAATCTCCGAAATGTTTAATAATGCTGGAATTACAACCTGGAAGGCTCTTTCGGAATCTGCTGTTGCAAGATGTCAAGAAATTCTTGATGGTGGTGGTGAACGTTACAAAGTTCACAATCCTGCTTCTTGGCCAATGCAGGCCAAAATGGCTTATGAAGGTAAATGGGCTGAGCTTGCGAAATGGCAAGATGAGCACGACCACGGAAAATTGTAATTACACAATTTTTTTAGAACTAAAAAGGTCCGCGATTGCGGACCTTTAATTTTGATTCTATTTAGTCCTTAAACCATTCCATTAGCTTCTACCCATTTAAAGCGATACTGGTCTTCAGGAAATTGCATACGTTCAGAAATGCGTAGTAATCTTGCGGGTAACTTCATTAAATAATCTCTTGCTTTTTCCGCCTCATCAGTTAAGCCACGCAAAGCATCTATTTCCCAATAGGCATTCAATTTACTAAGAATGTCTATATAGTCTTGAGCTGTATATACTCCTAAACGTTGGGCGCAGTTTGAAAAATTCTCAAATGCAGTACCTATGCTTCCTCCAGACTCTCTTAAGAAGTGAGCAGGCATAACAATTTTCTTTTTCATCATATCAGTAAAAGCCAACATCATTCCTGATGGATCTTCGCCAAATATGGTCTTTACAAACTCACGATATGCTAAATGATGGCGCATTTCATCACCAGCTATAATAGTACACATCTTTCCAAGTAATGCATTGCCTTTTTTCTTGGCCATCTGACCTACTCGCTTATGAGATATGTTTGTTGCCAATTCTTGAAAAGAGGTATATACAAAATTCTTATAGGGGTCTCTATCGGTACCGATATCAAATCCATCAGAAATCAAATGCTGCGTTGTAATTTCTATTTCACGCATATTCACTCTTCCCGATAGGTATAAATATTTATTTAGAACATCGCCGTGACGATTTTCCTCGCCTGTCCATTGTCTTACCCACTTTGACCATCCGTTTGCCTTCCCGTCATGTTGGTTGATTCCCTCAACATCCATTAACCAAGATTCGTAAGTTGGTAAAGCCTCTTCTGTTATAGTATCCGCAACCATAGTCACCCAAAAATCATAGCCAAGCTCTTTTGATTCACCGCGTAGCGTTTCAACAGCATCTAAAAATCCATCACTTTGCGAATCTGGCAAAAAATCGGTTGGTTGCCATATATCTTCAATGGGTATCAGAAAAGAGTCGATAAACCCCTCGACTTTATGCTCTATCGCCTGCATCACCTCTAATCGTATGTTCTTTTCTACCATTATTTAATTTTTTTCAAAGTTCGGAAATAATACATAGTTATTCCCTCATCAATCCGTCTATTTTAATTTCTTCCTTTTTCTTCAGGATAAAAGGTATGCACAGGGTCGCTTTGCCATATCTCTTTGGTATCAACATCCATCAGAGAAAGTGGGCCTTTGAATGCCGCACCCGTATCTATATTCCAGACATTCGCCGCCATAGTTGGAACAACATCGGATAGTTTTTTCGAAATTGGGGTATGTCCGATGTAGATTTCTTTATAATGTTTTAACCGGCTTGGATAGTACTCGTCTTCTTTCGACATTTCAGGATTTAGTGATTGTGCCAACTCCCACAATGTTCTATCCCAATAAAAAGTTTTAGTGAAATACTCATGCTCTACTCCTTTAAGGTTAGTGAATCCTGCATGTAAAAAGAGTCTGTTGTCCGAATCTAGATGAAAGTTTTCAAGTCCTTCATAAAACCGCATATGCTCCGCTATAGTATCGTCATCTGCCCTCTTATAAGATGTCATAGTAGCTTCCCCACCGTGCCGAAACCAAATGGGATTGTCTTTTTTTTCCTTTAGCCAATCATGGCATAATTCATCATGATTACCTCGAATGTATATGCAATTATGGGTTTCCTTGAGGGCTATTAAGAAGTCGACAGTTTCAACTGCGGTGCTCCATCCATCTACATAATCCCCAAGAAAAATAATCTTGTCTTCAGTGGTAACCTTCGCTTTTTCCAATACTCGTTCCAAAGCCCTTAATCCCGAATGGATATCGCCAATCACCAAAGTCCTGCTCTCTTTCATTTTGCAAAAATCGCAATTACAGCGATGACCGCAATGATAAAAAGTACTAAAAAGAAAATCTTCCAGAAAGAATAGGGACGGGTTCCACTCAAAGTACCTGTCTGCCCATTGATATAGAAATGATATTCCTTGCCATTATAGCGATAGGAACTTATATAAACAGGAAGCAAAATGTGCTTGAAAGTTTCATCTGCTAACTTAATATCGGCATGTGAAATACGTTGGGTATCTCCGCCAATGTCTCGTCGTATCCAATTATGGGCGATATGTTTTGCTTCTTGGAAGGATTGATGGTGCCCTTCTTTTAGAGAAACGGTATATTTTTCAGTTACAAATCCGGAAAGGTATTTAGAGTTGAAAGCCACTAACTTCTTTGTATCCCAAAATGCTATTTTAGATGGAATATCCCGTCTTTTCTTTTGGGAAGCATTAATCAGAATATCATCGATAAAACCTTTCACCGAGCCGGAAGCCGATGACCAACGTGTTTTTCGAACTTGTCGTGTTTGGACTCCATTCTTGGTTCTTACACGCTGTGTTTCGTAATAATAATCTCCACGCTGTCCGTGATAAGCTGCAAATAAGTTAGAATCAAAAGTCCAATACGGAACATAAAGGCCGTGTAAACCTTCAGGGTCTAAAGCTGCCCGTTTTAAGTTACTAGGTGCAAACCAAATTCCACTGACCCAATTCTTGAAAATGCCCCTGGCTTTTTTAGAATCTAATTGAAAAGGCACAAGTGCGCCGGGTAAAATCCAGCCTTCTCTTTCAATATCCTCTCGAATCAGAGGTTCACCGCAATACACACAACTCAAGGACTTGTAGTTTTCCTCTACATGTTGATTGGCGCCACAATGTTTGCAGTTTAGTAAATCAATGGTATTCGTATAGGCATTCTCACCAACAACCTTTAAATAATGCTGCAGTTCAAGTTCTTCAAAACTACTTTTGGCTTGTTCAATAAATTCCTCATATCCACAATACCCACATTTCAATTGATGTGAGCCGGGTTTAAACTTTAGTTCTGCTCCACAATTGGCGCAGTCCTTTTTATGTTCAGAATTTATTGTTTCTTCTTCTTGCATTCTATTTGGATGGAAATTGGGTTGAAAAATCCTCCCCTAGCCCCTCCGAAGTAGGGGAATAGCTTATCTTAATTTTCTTCAATTATGCTGTAGGCAATGGTGGTGGAGTACTTCCTCCTAGGAATGATTTTAATTCTTCTACGTCTTTTAGAGCGGTCCAGTTTTGCATGCCTTGTTTCCAAACTAATGAATCTTTATTAACGGTTCTGCTTGCAAACAATTCCTTAAGTTTTTCGATAGAAACCGGACCCATTTGTTGTCCATTACTAGCATAGTGATACATCACCTGTGTCGGCATTGCTGGTGGAACTGCTGCTTGCTGCGGAGCACCAAAACCTTGTTGCGGAGCTTGCGGATTCATCATACCGCCCATTTGTTGTGCTAGTACAAAGCCCATTCCCATTCCCATTCCAGCACCGGCGGTACCACCCTCGTTCTTGGCAGCAGCTTCCATCGCTTTGGCAGCTTTGAATTGCGCCAATTTGGTCATGTCCAATTTATCTAATCGGCTGTATTCGAAAATCTCTTTTTTGAGTTCTTCCGGCATCGATACATTTTCGATATAGAATTTTTCCAACTCAATACCTACTCTACCGAATTCTGGTTGCATTACTTCCTGGCAAGTTTCCGAAAGTTCTGTAGTATTGGCTGCATATAGTTCAACTGGGAGATTAGCTTCTCCTACAGTGTCCGTAAAACGGGTTACAATTAGACTTTTTAGGTGTTCATTGACTTCGTAATTGGTAAAATTACCATCAGTCCCTACAACATCAACAACGAATTTACCTGGGTCGTTAATTCTAAAACTGTAAGTTCCGAAAGCGCGAATTTCTACTAATCCAAAACGTTCATCACTTAACATGAATGGGTTTTTAGTTCCCCATTTTTCATCGGTAAACAATGTTGTATTTACAAAATAGACCTCAGCTTTAAACGGACTATCAAAACCATACTTCCACCCTTTTAAGGTTGCTAAAATCGGAAGGTTTTGAGTGGTCAGATCATAGGTGCCCGGAGTGAAAACATCTGCCAACTGACCTTCATTAATAAAAACAGCTGTTTGGCCTTCTCGAACGATTAGTTTTGCGTTGTTCTTAATCTCATTTTGATAGCGCTCAAAACGGTGAACAATTGTATCATTTGTATTGTCAAGCCACTCAACAATGTCAATAAATTCATGACTGAGTTTCTTTTTTATTTCATCAAATAAGCCCATTACTTTTCGTTTTTAGTTAGTTTGGAAAAGGTAATGATTTCTTGGAAAGGGTGCAAAAGGCGGTCTGTCTTTTGGGAGTATTATCTATTATTTAATGTTAGAATTAATAGAACCATACTTTTTTGTCATTATCTTGGTCCCCTAAGCAATTGACTTCAACATGCGAAATGTATATTGTATCGGAGAACTCCTAATAGACTTTGTCGCTGAAAGGCAAGGTAGTAATCTTTCCAAGGCAAATGAATTTACAAAAAAAGCAGGCGGGGCACCTGCAAATGTCGCTTGTGCCATTGCGAAATTGGGTGGTAAAAGTAAGTTCGTTGGCTGTGTAGGCAATGACCCTTTCGGTGATTTTCTTCTTGATGTTTTAGAAGAAAACGATGTTGATATTTCCTTAGCTCAACGTTCAAAAACCTTTACTACTTTGGCCTTTGTTTCCTTGGCTGAAGATGGCGAACGCGATTTTGTGTTTAGTAGAGGTGCTGATAAAAAATTACAATATGATTCGTCTTTAAAAAATGATTTTAAGGACAGTATTGTTCACCTAGGGGCAGCTACAGCTTTGTTAGGTGGTGATTTAGAAAAAGCCTATGGCCGCTACTTTTTTGATGCCCTTACCCAAGATGCTTTCATAAGTTTTGACCCAAATTTCAGAGGGGATCTCTGGCGCAATGAAGAAGAAGCGTTTGTAAAAAAATGCATGCCTTTTGTTGAAAAATCACATTTATGCAAATTCAGTTTGGAGGAAGCGCAACTACTTTCAGGAAAGAACGACCTTCACGAAGCCAGTGATTTTCTTCATGAAGTTGGCGCTAAAATTATCACGATTACGCTAGGTGGTGATGGTACTTTTGTCAGTACTCAAGAACTAAAAGAAACTGTTCCCAGTATTCCTGTAAAACCCATTGATACGACAGGAGCTGGAGATGCTTTTATAGGTTGTCTGTTACAACAAATTGCAAACCTTCAAATCCCCAATGAAATATTGGAAAATACGAGTCTTTTATTGAAAATGATTAAAAATGCCAATAAAGCGGGGGCTTTGACTACTACAAATTACGGAGCCATTCCTTCATTACCTTCTCGAGATGAAGTTTTTGACTCTTCTGAACCTCATATCTAATTATATTTCACCTTTCTCAAAATGCGAAGGGACTCCTTAAGCGTTTGATAAATGATTTTATCTTGTTTTTTGAGCAATACCCGCGCATTTTCCATTTGGTCTTTGGCTTCTTCAAATCCATTTAAAAAACAAATTAAATAGGTGTCTGGAAGGTGTTTTAAATCATTAAGTTCAGCCTTATTTAATGCTATTTTATTTTCCAGTTTTCGCAATAGTGCATTGTTCGAGTTCAAAATATGATGTAAGGTTTTCTTATCATATTGTGGTGGCTCAAAAATCAAATCACTTTGAATTTGGTAAGTGCCATTGTCTGAAAAAATAATGACGACCTTTTCTAATGGATAGTACTGCTGTTTCTTTCCTAAACCTAATTGAACATATTCAATGGTGGTAAAAGAATGTTCATCATATGATATAGTAATTTCATCCAAAGTGGAGTAAAACAGTTTGACCTGCTCATTGATCAATTCAATATCAACTCTTGAAAAATAGATTTCTCCTTTTACCTTTTTTTGGATTCCTGCCCAGCAGACAATAAACTGTTCTTTAAAAACTTTATAGCTGCTTTCTAGGTCTTTATGACGGTTATTGATAAAGTCGATAACCCCGTCCAAAGTCAATTCAATGTTATTTCGTGCATGCTGTTCTATTGTGGCAACGGCATCCCTATTGATGTCTTTCAGCTCGATATCGTAGGCCTTTGGCATGCTAATACTGCCTTCTCTGAAGAAAACCATGCCTCCATAATATTTCCAGATATTCTTGCGAAGGGCGCATACTTTTCCGTTGGATTTTATGGTAACCAACCCGACGACCTTGCCTTCCTCAAGATGTGGAAATGGAATATTTTCATAGGAAATCAGTGGGGGATTATCGAGATAAGCATTGACTAGATTTTGGATCTTACTGTCATCAAAGAAGTCAACCCCGACAATCTGATTATCCTCATCTTCAACACCGATGACAATAAATGAATTGTTCTTCGGATTGCTATTTGCCAAGGCGCAAACGTGTTTCAAAAATTTAGCTTTCCCTTCCTTTTGTCCAATAGCTATAAAACGCTTTTTGTCATAAAAACTGTTCTCGTCATTATGGGCGAGGAGGTTTTTTACCAAAAGACGTTTATTAATCATAATGGTTCTTTAAGTACTGCGAAGTCATTTTAGAGAAGCTGATAATTCAAAACATAAATTTACGAAATGAGGTTAATATGAATCATCCCTCTTTTTTGTATTTAGAGAAGCATGATTTAAATCATTTCGATGTGAAATAAAGGCTTTTACTTTGTACTCTCCAAACATCTAAATACAAAAGCATGAATACAAAACTACACTTCTCAGTTTTAACCATTTGTTATCTTCTATTCTCAGTTATGCTAAGTCAATATGCACAGGCAAGCAAACTAAACACAAATAGTTTGACCGTTCCAAAGGCCTTAGATAGAGCACCATCTTTTGGTGAAGCTATAGAGCATTTTATCTTAGTGGATGCTGATACCAACACAGAAATTGCCAGCATAAGTGACGGAAAAATACTAAACAGTATTTCCATAAAAGACAAAAATCTGAATATAAAGGTCAATACCATCGGCGAAACAGATTTTATCAGCGTTGAATTTTCACTTAGTGGACCGCTCAATAGAAGTTGGACCGAGATGAAGGCTCCCTATGCGCTTTTCGGCGATATTAACGGAGACTACAATGGTGTTCCCCTACCGGCAGGCAAATATCATCTTAGCGCCTCGGCCATTCATGAATTAGGTGGACACCTAAATACTATCGAAGTCAGCTTTATTGTTCCTGATTCGTTAGGAATCATTGGCTTAGATATCATTTTTTTAGAAGAAAACCGGATCTTTAGTGCTGGCGGATTGTCAGATGGGCGAGTTTTTAATGCCACAAACGATCCTTTTTTAAAGAATCCGAAAACAGTTATCGCTCTAGTAGACGAAGGATTTACTGGAAGTATAAAAATGGAAATAGAAGGTCCTCCGTTATGGGGAAGTAGCTCTAGGATTGAAAATATCGCCCCTTATTCTATGTTTGGGGACAGGAGCCATTTACCTTTTGAAGATGCTCATCGAGACTACAATTTCCAAAATTTCACAGACGGCATTTATCGTATAAAAGCTACCCCTTATGAAAAGCCCAACGGAGTCGGCACTGCAGGCACATCCATGTCCATTACCATCATTATAGAAGACAATAATCAAATAAGATTTGAATATCAATCAGATACTACAATTCATAAGCCCTTCAAATTCATAGAGATAGAAGACGGTCAGACATATTTTCCACAAAGCGGAGAATTTACACATGAAACAGTAATCGTTGCAGCTATTACTAATGCGCCACCGGAAGGAAGCGTTATTTTCAGTATTGCAGGCCCTATAAATCATACTCAGGTAGAAAACAAAGCACCCTACAGTTTATTTGGAGACATAGAAGGGAATTTCAACAGGAGGTCCTTTCCAGAAGGAGATTATACGTTGACCGCAACACTTTATTCAGAACCTGAGGGCAAAGGAAATGCTGGAGTACCTCTTACAACAGCATTTAAAATTGAAATCGAATTTGGAACTCATATCATTAGATTATTCAATGCTGATACTACCAACGAAATTGAAGATTTACACTCTTTATTTGAAGGAAATAGCATTGATATTGAAGAAACTCCTACAAATAATGCCACTATTTTAGTTGATTATGAATGTGACGAGTTCGATATATGCCCAGGAAGTGTTCAACTAAAATTGAACGGACCAATAAACATATCACGGATAGAAAATGTAAGTCCATACACCCTTTTTGGAGATTTGGGTTATTCCGAATTAAATGGAGATAATTTCCCAGTTGGAGAATACTCCATTGAGGTTACTCCTTACTCAGGGGTAAATGCAACAGGTGAAGCAAGCGAAACTGTAACAAGGAAATTTGAAATTATAGATTCTAGAAATACTCCGGTATTAAAATCAATTTTGTACCCTAACCCTGCAAGCAGTACTTCATTTGTAGCTCCTAATGACAATAATCCGAATACTAAAACAATAGTTTTCGATATGGCTGGCAGTAAAATAAAAGAAATGACTAGTAGGGGCTCAAATGAAAAGGCTATTGACGTGTCGGAACTCCCTCCGGGCATTTATATTATCCAAATCCAAACAGAAAAAGGTGTAGAGACCAAAAAGTTAGTAGTACAATAAGGTTTCAAACGAAGAAATTGAAAGTGCGGCCCAATGTAGGCCGTTCTTTTTTTACAATTCTTTTTTCACTATCGTACTACTTGCCTGTGCCGTGGGCATCACAACTAAATCTGCAATATTTACATGGTATGGACGCGTAACGACAAAATGAATGACATCGGCAATATCTTCAGCTTTCAGGGCTTGAAAACCTTTGTAAACGGTTTCAGCCCGCTCTGAATCTCCTTTGAAACGAACATCGCTGAACTCGGTTTCTACGAGTCCTGGGTTAACGGCACCTACTCTAATTCCGTGTGCATTCAGATCCATTCGCATACCTTGATTTATTGCATCTACAGCATGTTTGCTAGCACAGTATACATTCCCTTTGGGATATACTTCTTTACCTGCAGTTGAACCAATATTGATAATGTGTCCCACTTTTCTATCGACCATTTGAGGAATTATAGACTTTGACACATAAAGCAAACCTTTTACGTTGATGTCTAACATAGCATCCCAGTCTTCTAGACTTCCTTCATCAATAGTATCCAATCCATGCGCGTTCCCGGCATTATTAATCAGAATATCAATATTAGAAAACTGATCTGGCAAAGAATGTATGGCTTTCGAAACCGCTTTCTTGTCCCTAACATCAAAATTTAAAGTATGAACATCTGTATTCTGACCAAGTGAAGATTGAAGCCCGTCCAAGCGCTCCTGTCGCCTTCCACAGAGAATTAAACGAATTCCATTTTCAGCAAATAACTCTGCTGTTGCCTTTCCGATACCACTTGTGGCGCCTGTAATTAATGCTGTCTTGTTCATTTTATGTTATTTGTTTATGGAACTTCATTTCCTTTACTGGCTTCCAAAAGTATAAACCAGTCTTCCAATTCTAAATCTATCTGGGTTGCCTCCATCGATGCTTTCAGCCGCTCCTTCGAGGCAGTACCCACAACTGGATATACAGCAGAAGGATGTTTTAAAATCCATGCTAAAAGCAATTGGTCTGCGTTTGCATAATACTTTGAACACATCGGTTCAATAGATTTGGCAATACGCTTTGTTTGTGGAGTATCCTCCCGAAAATATGACCCTAACGGACTCCATGACATTGTCATTCGCTTCTTTGCCAAACAATCATCCAAAGAACCATCATACATAGCTTCGTTCGCTGTCAAAGAAAATTCAACTTGATTCCCAGAAACCGGAATTGCTGTTTCTAACATTGCTATTTGAGAAGGATTGAAGTTTGATACCCCGAATGATTTTATCTTTCCCTCCTGTAACAGCTTTGAAATTGCTTCTGTAATAGTTTCAGGGTGCATCAAAGGACTAGGGCGATGCAACAGAAAGAGGTCTAAATAATCTGTTTTGAGGTTTTTAAGGGATTCCTCTGCAGACCAGATGATATATTCTTTGGAATAGTTATAGTGTTTTACTTTGTTTAATCTCGAATCATCAACCATTTGAATACCACATTTGGTGATGAATTGAATTGTACTCCTATCTATTTGGCTTTCTTCAAAAGCTTTTCCAAAAGCTGCGTCCGTTGAATATCCGCCGTAAATATCAGCATGGTCAAACGTCGTAATGCCTTCCTCAATGCAATGGCACATTAAGTCTGTCATTTGTTGAATCGTAAAATTCTTTCCCCAAGCACCCCAAGTCATAGTACCTGCTATAATTTTTGAATATGATTTTTTGTTTTGCATAGGTTGGTGAAATTAAAAAATAATATGTCAATTTTAGGTAGGAATTCCCCGATTTTAAGCTTCCTTAATTTTTCCTATCTTTCGGCAGTTTCATATTAGGAAAATCTATTCTTAGAAATGTTAAAAAAGAAATGTTGATTCAAAAGTATGTTTTGAAATTAATATCCTACAAATCCCTTAAAAACTTCATAAAAATAAGGGCTTGAGAATTTTTTTAACCAATCATTAACAGCTACTCAGTGAATAAATTTTCAATTTGCACCACCATTTATAAACAAACCAATCAATACCCGAAATTGTAAAAGTAAATATGGAAGAAAATACTACTGTTGATATTAGCGCGGTAAACGAAAAAATAGCACAAGAAAGTGCCTTTATCGATTTATTGATGCTAGAGATGAATAAGGTCATCGTTGGTCAAAAACACATGGTCGAACGATTACTAATAGGACTTTTAGGTCAAGGTCATATTCTTTTAGAAGGTGTGCCAGGTCTAGCAAAAACCTTGGCGATAAATACTTTATCAAAAGCTGTTCAAGGCGATTTTAGTCGAATTCAGTTTACCCCAGATCTTTTACCCGCTGATGTTGTGGGCACTATGATTTATAATATGAAGGTCAATGATTTCTCTATCAAAAAGGGGCCGATTTTCGCCAACTTTGTTTTGGCCGATGAAATCAACCGTGCGCCCGCAAAGGTTCAATCCGCTTTGCTTGAAGCAATGCAGGAAAAACAGGTAACCATTGGTGATGAAACTTTTATTTTAGATAAACCATTCTTAGTAATGGCTACGCAAAACCCTGTAGAACAAGAAGGCACTTATCCTTTACCCGAAGCACAAGTTGACCGTTTTATGTTGAAAACGGTAATCGATTACCCAAAGATGAATGAAGAGCAGTTGATTATGCGCCAAAATATGAAAGGTGCTTATGAAGAGGTTAAACCTGTAGTGACTTTAAAACAAATTTTGAGTGCTCAGCAGGCGGTTCGAGATGTCTATATGGATGAAAAAATAGAGAAATATATCTTAGATATTGTTTTCGCTACCCGTTATCCTGAAAAGTATAATCTAGAGCACCTAAAGCCGCTCATTAGTTTTGGCGCATCTCCACGTGGAAGTATCAATCTTGGTACTGCCGCCAAATGCTATGCCTTTATAAAAAGACGTGGTTATGTAGTGCCAGAAGATGTTCGCGCCATAGTGCATGATGTATTGCGACATAGAATAGGTATTACATATGAAGCCGAAGCAGAAAATATCACTTCAGAAGAAATTATCAATAAGATAGTAAACGAGATCGAAGTACCCTAAAAACAGTTGGCAGTGGTAGTAAACAATTTTTTCGAAAATTGTCGCCGCCTACTGTTACTGGATACTGTTTACTGAATAGATGGATACCAAAGAATTACTTAAAAAAGTTCGTAAAATCGAGATAAAGACGCGTCGTCTTTCCGACCATATTTTTGGTGGGGAGTACCATTCTACTTTTAAGGGTCGTGGAATGACATTTAGTGAGGTTCGTCAATATCAGTTTGGTGATGATGTTCGAAGTATCGATTGGAATGTTACTGCGCGTTATAACGAACCTTATGTAAAAGTTTTTGAGGAGGAACGCGAATTGACTATGATGTTGATGGTAGACGTTAGTGGTTCAGAACTCTTCGGAACATCCAATCAGTTCAAAAAGGAAATCATTACCGAAATATCTGCTACGCTTGCCTTCTCTGCGCTTCAGAATAATGACAAAGCAGGTCTAATTCTATTTTCTGATGAAGTAGAGCTTTTCATTCCTCCCAAAAAGGGGAAGAGCCATGTGCTTCGTATTATTCGTGAGCTCTTGGAATTCAAGCCAAAAAGCAACAAGACCGATTTAGCCGGCGCCTTGAAGTATTTGACCAATGTGATGAAGAAGAAAGCCATTGTTTTTGTGCTTTCTGATTTCATTGCTGAGGATTACGAGCGCACTATGAAAATTATCGGTAATAAACACGATGTAACCGGTATTCGTGTTTATGATCAACGTGAAGAATCCATTCCAAATCTTGGGATGGTACAAATGCAAGATTTCGAAACCGGAAAGATTCAACTTGTAAACACCCAATCGAAAAGTGTAAGAAATGCATATGCCAAATACCATCGCGAGAGAGTAGATTACTTCAAAGACACTTTTACCAAATCAGGATCTGGTGTTTTAGATTGTCGTGTTGATGAAAGTTATGTAAAGAAGTTGTTGGGTTATTTTAAGCGAAGAGGGTAATGGGAAGTTGGAAATACAAAATACGAAGTACGAAATGGCTGTCGAATTGTTTGCGACATGCTTTTCTTTTAATGTTTTGCGGATTTTCTTTCTTCGGATATGCCCAATCAACTCCAAAAATTACCTCAGAGGTAGATACCACTTTTATTAAAATTGGCGAGCAGATAA
The DNA here is from genome assembly GCA_947500435.1 of uncultured Flavobacteriaceae bacterium. Taxonomy (GTDB): domain Bacteria; phylum Bacteroidota; class Bacteroidia; order Flavobacteriales; family Flavobacteriaceae; genus Maribacter_C. The sequence continues at coordinate 154,965 of CANMRV010000003.1, read as the reverse complement.
TTTGGACAGTTTATGTGGATACCGATTCTACCGCAAATGTAATTTTTCCGGAGGGACAGACTTTCTCTCCATTAGAAACAGTTGAAGCTTTTAAAACAGACACTACTCGAAAAAAAGACCGTTTTACACTCGAAAAATCATATGCACTTACCCAATTCGATTCTGGTTCTTATAAACTACCTACCCAAAGAATTGATATCAATGGTCAGGGGTTTTTTACCGATTCACTGCAAATCGATGTGGCTACTGTACCCGTCGATACCCTCAACCAAAAAATGTATGACATCAAAGACCTTATAGTCGTCGAAAAAAGTCATTCAGGTTGGTGGAAAATAGCCCTCTGGATTTTATTAGGCTTAGCGGTTCTAGGTGGACTACTATACTGGTTTGGATTCCGGAAAAAACCATTGACCGAAGAGGAGAAGGTAGCACTACTACCTCCCTATGACCGCGCGATGTTGGAATTGAAGAAACTAGAAAACTCCAAATACCTGATTCAAGACGAATACAAAAAATACTATTCTGAACTTACAGATATAGTTCGTTCATATTTGGAAGAAGATGTTAATGTTACGGCTTTAGAAAGTACAACTGACCAGTTGATTGATAAGTTGGAGTTAATGACCGATTCGGGAGAATTGGAACTTGACAAAGAAACCATTTCGCAATTTAAACGAATACTTCAAACAGCCGATTTGGTAAAATTCGCCAAATCAAAACCTGATACTTCGGTTGCCGAACAAGACAGGAAATCCATAGAACAGATTGTTGAAAAGACCCATGATGCACTTCCTGAACCTACCGAGGAAGAATTGATGCAGCAAGCAGAATACCTTGAAGAATTAGAAAAGAAAAAACAAAAGAAACGAATCGTTATTGCAGCAGTGAGTTTAGCAGGTTTACTTATAATATCCGCCGTTGCGGCTTCAGCGTATTTTGGTTTTCAGTATACCAAAGACACTATTTTAGGGCATCCCACCAAAGAATTATTAGATGGAGAATGGGTAAGAAGTTCTTATGGCTTTCCTCCTGTTATTATTGAAACCCCTAAGGTTTTAGTGCGTGAAGAAGTTAGACTTCCGGCAGAAGCACAGGCCAAAATTAAAGAGTTACAAGTATTCGGGTATCGTAGCTCCATTGGTTTGTTTACAATGGTAAGTTCTTCGATGTCTTTGACAAATCCTGAACAAGAACCTGAGTTTGAGCAGTCCATCGAAGCTATTATTAAGGGGTTCGAACAGAAAGGAGCTAAAAATATCATAACCAAACAAGAAGAATTTTCAACGGTCTCAGGCGTGAAAGGAATAAAGGTTTTTGGAAGTGGCAAATTCTCTGTGCCAGAATCTGATGAATTGATTCGAGGAAAATATACCTTAATCATGTTCGGTGGAAAAGGCTTTCAACAGCAAGTAATTCTTACGTGGTTAGATGATGATATATATGCGCAAGAAATTGTAGATAGAATTTTAGCAACCCTTGAAGTTAAATTAGAATCCTAATGTTTAAAGACGTACAATTTGCGAATCCAGATTTCTTTTGGTTGCTTCTACTGCTTCCATTGGTTGCGCTATGGTACTTTTTTAAACGTAAAGAGCAAACACCGTCACTTAAAATTTCGAGTATAAAAGGATTTTCTTCACAAGGATTTCTTCCAAAGTTAAAACCTGTTTTATTTCTATTACGCCTTTTGGCCTTAGCTGCAATCATTGTTGCTATTGCCAGGCCGCAAACCAAAGATGTTTCCACAAGAACCAAGACAACCAAGGGAATCGATATCGTTATGGCCATTGATGTCTCCTCAAGTATGCTCGCCCGCGATTTGAAACCCAATCGATTATCTGCATTGAAAAAGGTAGCCGCAGATTTTATTAGAAAACGTCCGAATGATAGAATCGGATTGGTGGCCTATGCTGGAGAAGGGTATACTAAAACTCCGATTACAAGTGATAAATCCATTGTTTTAAGTTCCTTAAGGGAAATTACCTACGGACAATTAAATGACGGCACAGCTATCGGAATGGGCTTGGCTACTTCGGTAAATCGACTCAAAGAAAGCAAGGCAATTAGTAAGATTATCATTTTATTAACGGACGGAGTCAACAATTCTGGCTTTATTGAACCTCAAACAGCGGCAGATCTGGCAATTGAATATGATATTAAAACCTACACCATTGGTCTAGGAACTAACGGAAATGCCTTATCGCCTGTTGCCTACAACGCTGATGGATCTTACAGATATGGTATGCGACAAGTAGAAATTGATGAAGAACTGTTGAAAGATATTGCAAAAGTTACTGGAGGAAAATATTTTAGAGCCACCAATAATGAAAAGCTTGAAGAAATTTACGACGAAATCAACAAGTTAGAAAAAACGGAAATAGAGGAGTTCAAATACACCCGATACGAGGAAAAGTTTCGACCATGGATACTTTTGGCAGGAGCACTCCTACTCTTAGAATGGATTTTGAGAAATACCCTATTTCGAAGTTTTATATAGATTATGATTCAATTCGACGAAAAAATATATTTCTATTTGCTAGGCATCATTCCTGTATTGATTGTCCTTTTCGTGCTGCTTCAAATCTGGAAAAAAAAGACACAAAAGAAGTTTTCAAATCTTTCTTTGCTTAAACAATTGACTCCCGATAAATCAGATTTCAAATCAAGTTTGAAATTGATTCTAATACTACTAGGGTTGTCTTTTCTAACCTTAGGATTGGTCAACCCAAAGATTGGCACAAAATTAGAGACGGTAAAAAGAGAAGGAGTTGATATCGTTTTTGCGGTTGATGTTTCTAAAAGTATGTTGGCCGAAGATATCGCTCCTAACCGATTGGAAAAATCAAAACGTTTGGTTTCTGAGATTATTAATCAATTGGCCAGCGATAGAATAGGAATCATTGCCTATGCAGGCCAAGCTTTTCCTCAGCTTCCCATAACTACCGATTATGGTGCTGCAAAGATGTTTTTGCAAAGTATGAATACTGATATGCTAACTTCTCAAGGCACGGCAATCGACCAAGCCATTGAATTGGCAACTACCTATTATGATGATGAGGACCAAACAAATCGTGTGCTGTTCATTATTTCAGATGGAGAAGATCATTCCGAAGGAAATGCAGTAAAATCTGTCGAAAATGCCAGGGAAGCTGGAATTCGAATCTTCACTATTGGCGTGGGTAAAGAGAAAGGTGCGCCAATTCCTATAAAAAGAAAAGGTGTTGTTGAGAGTTTGAAAAAAGATGCACAGGGAGAAGTCGTTATTACCAAATTGAATGCCGAAGTTCTTGAAGACATAGCAGATGACGGAGACGGGGAATATATTGACGGTACAAATACGGAAGAAGCTGTAGAATTCATCAAGGAGCAATTGAACCAGATGGATAAAAAGGAGTTTGAAGCCAAACAATTCGCCGAGTATAAAGACCAGTTTCAGTGGTTTTTGGGCGCGGGTCTATTATTGTTATTTTTAGATGTTTTTGTTTTAGATCGAAAAACGCAGTGGTTGCGTAAGTTGAATTTGTTTAACGAAAAAAGAAACTAGGTGCTATGAAAAAGTATATCCTATTTTTTGTTCTGCTAATTGGATGTTTCTCTTATGCCCAAGATGAGGAGAAAGAAAAAGCCAAGGCTCTAGAAGCCTCAACTAATCTCACCTGGGATGCCAATAAGTCATTATCTGAATCTAAGTTTATCGATGCAGAGGTTGATTACAGAAAAGCAATTGCCAAAAGTGATGAGAATGTTGCTGCGCCTTTCAATTTAGGAAACGCTTATTATAATAAAGAAACCTATAGCGAGGCTTTTGGGCGATTTAAGGAAGCAGGCGAAACTGCTACGGACAAAAAAAGCAAACACAAAGCCTATCATAATATGGGTAATGTTTTCATGAAACGCAAGGAGTATGAAAAGGCGGTTGAAGGCTATAAAGAAGCCTTACGAAATGACCCGACTGATGAAGAAACACGTTACAACTTGGCTTTAGCCAAAGAGATGCTCAAAAAGCAACAAGACGAACAAAAGAACGACGATAACAAAGACGACAAAGAAAACAAGGATAAGGACAAGAAAGAAGACGAGAACAAAGACAAGAACGAGGGGGACGACGGCGAGAAAAAGGACAATAAAGACGAAGACGAAAAAGACAAAGGAGACAAAGGCGACGAAGAGAAAGAGGATAATAAAGAAGGTGAGGGTGACCAAAAAGAAAAAGAGGAGAAAAAGCCAGAAGATGATAAAAAAGGACAGCAAAAACAACCCCGACCCAATCAACTATCAAAACAGCAAATTCAGAATCTGCTAGAGGCCATGCAGAACGAAGAAAAAAAAGTACAACAGAAGATTGACGCCAAGAAAGTAAAAGGGGTCAAAGTAAAAAATGAAAAAGATTGGTAGTACCTATGATGCTTAAGAAATACATACTTCTATTTCCGTTGCTGTTTCTAGCTTTTTTTTCAAAGGCGCAAGATTCAGAAGCGGTTACATTTGAAATGTTGGTGAGCAAAGAGAAATTGGGTATCAACGAACGACTGAGAGTTGATTTTGTCATGAACAAGGATGGTGATGATTTTAATCCTCCTGACTTTTCTGGTTTTCGAGTTCTCATGGGGCCATCTCAATCGATTAGCTCTTCATGGGTTAATGGGGTGCGAAGCTATTCCAAAACCTATTCTTACACCTTAGCTCCGACAAAGCGGGGCAAAATCAATATTAGACAAGCATCTATTACAATAGGTGGTAAAGTATACAAATCGCTTTCGAAACAAATTGAAGTTACAGCCGCTGTAGATAAACCCAACGCTCAAAAAACAATAGAAGATTTCGCAGACGAAAGTTTACATTTGGTGGCGGAAGTCTCAAAGACAAGCCCCTACATGAATGAAGCGGTTAGCGTTGTCTATAAATTATACGTGAGTCCGTCTATAAGTGTTTCAAACTATCGTCCTTTAGATAATCCGAAGTATAACAATTTCTGGAGTCAAGATATTCCTGTATCTGTTAGAAATGCTAAAAACGGAACTTACAAGGGAAAACAATATCGTTATGTTATTCTAAAGCGTGTTGTTCTCTACCCACAGAAATCGGGAAAATTAGAAATAGAACCTCTTTCATTGGATGTTACTGTTGATGTGCCTACCAATAAAAGGGATTTTTTCGGAGGAAGGATTTATTCCCAAACTAACAAAACCGTATCGGCAGGTAAACGAACGATTAGCGTAAAAGCATTACCAAGCCAAGGAAAGCCCGCAGATTTTAGTGGCGCTGTTGGTGATTTTGATTTTTCTGTTTCCGCTAGCAAAACAAGTTTAAATGCTTCGGAATCTTTACAAGCAAAAGTAGAGGTGAGTGGTAAAGGGAATTTGAAATTGTTTCAATTACCAGAACCAAACCTTCCGAGCTCATTGGAAGTTTATGAGCCTGAGTTTGATGAAAAAGTTAGGACCACCTTGTCAGGAATGCAGGGGAAAGTATCCAACAGTTATACTATTGTACCTTCATTTCGAGGAAAATACCCAATTCAGCCGATTTCATTTAGTTATTTTGACCCCAAAGAAGGTAACTATAAAACGCTTTCTTCTGATGAGATCCTTATAAATGTAGTCGAAGGTCCGACCAGTGCCAGCAGCGGAAATACAGGTTCGCCAACAGGAAACAGACAAACTGTAATTGCAACAGGTGACCAATTCAATTTCATTAAGTTAAAACCAAATTTAACAGCAATCGGGTCCGATTATTTTTTAGGCTCGACTAGTTTTTATTTATGGTTATTGTTGCCATTGCTATTAATTCCCTTAGCCATTATTTTTGGGAAGAAACGTGATGCCATTGCCAGCGATGTTGCTGGAAACAAAATTAGAAGAGCTAACAAATTAGCACGCAAATATCTCTCCGCTGCTAAAAAATCCTTAGGTAATAAGGAAGCATTTTATATTGCTTTAGAAAAAGGGCTTCATAACTATTTGAAAGCAAAACTAAAAATAGAAACCTCAGAATTCAGTAAAGATAAAATCACGACTCTACTTATTGAAAAGCAGGTAGATGATACCACAAAAGATGGATTTATCGCCCTACTCAAAAATTGTGAAATGGCACGATATAGTCCATTTTCAGATGTACAAATGAAGCAAGATTACGACAAGGCCAGTGAAGTGATTTCGTATTTAGATAAACAGTTGTAACTATGAAAAGCATACTCACTTTTCTATTAATCTTTCTTTCCTTTTCTGTACAATCGCAGAACGAAGCATTATTTAGCAAAGCGACAGACGCCTATAATGCTGGTGATTACAACAAAGCAATAGAAAATTACTTGAAAATTGTTGAGGCAGGTCAGCATTCATCTGAGCTGTATTTTAATTTGGGCAATTCATATTACAAATTGAACCAAGTTGCACCAAGTATATACTATTACGAAAAGGCACTCTTGTTAAAACCTAATGACACTGAGATAAAAAACAATTTAGCATATGCTCAAAATATGACATTAGACGCCATTGAGATAATGCCCGAAACTGGTCTATCAAAAATTTATCAAGAAATTACTGGTTTTCTATCCTTTGATCAATGGGGATATACCGCCGTGATATTTATGATACTCTTCGTTCTATTGTACATTGGTTTTTATTATTTAAAATATGCAACACAAAAGCGAATAGCTTTTATCACCAGTATCGTTTCTTTACTCATTGCGGTAGTTTCTGTTGTTTTTGCTTTTCTACAATATGCTGATTTTCAGGCAGATCAGCCCGCAATTGTTTTTGACAATGAAGTCAAGGTTACGTCTGAACCCAATGAACGAAGTCAAGCAGTTTTCACACTTCACGAAGGAACAAAATTAAATGTGCTTGAAACACTTAAAGAATACAAGAAAATTCAAATAGCAGACGGTCAAACAGGCTGGTTAACTTCTGAAAGTATTAGACTGTTGAAGGATTTTTAAAATTTCTTTAACAAAATTATTATAGTATTACTGTTATATTCGCGTTCTATTGCTTTAATTTTCTATGAAATCATCAGTACTCATCATTTTAGCATTGTTATTAGCCACGGCGATTTTGGCTCCGTCGGTTATGACGCTTACTAGTATCGATGATTCTGTTATAACGATTGATTTCAGTGAAGAGGAAAAGAAAGAAGAAAAAAAAGAAGCAAAGGAAAAAGATTTTTTTCTTGACTCCGACTTCAACGCAATAACCAAGTTACAGGAAGATAAGACTAGTATATCTAATTTTTATCTCGAAAGTGATTATAATACCTCTTTGGCAATTTTACTTCCGCCACCAGAGCATATTAGTTAGTTCAATCTCACTTGTTTTTTAATTAACTAATCAGTCTTCATACGAGCTATGAAGACCCAACTACTTTTTTGTTATGTTCAAATATTTAAAGAACGACTTGCCCGCAAGTATCGTTGTATTTTTTGTAGCGCTCCCCCTTTGTTTGGGTATTGCATTAGCCAGTGGCGCACCACTATTCTCAGGTTTAATAGCCGGTATAGTTGGTGGGATAGTCGTAGGCGCGGCCAGTGGTTCTCAAATCGGTGTAAGTGGGCCCGCAGCAGGTTTAGCTGCTATTGTACTAACCGCTATTGGTACTTTGGGCGGTTTTGAAAATTTCCTTCTTGCGGTTGTCTTAGGCGGAATTATTCAAATAGTCTTTGGTTTCCTAAAAGCCGGGATTATTGGATACTATTTTCCATCTTCTGTAATCAAAGGAATGTTAACGGGCATCGGTATCATTATCATTTTAAAGCAGATTCCGCATTTCTTTGGCTATGACCCCGATCCAGAAGGGGACTTTGCATTTTTTCAAGTAGATGGTGAAAATACCTTTTCTGAAATTTTTCAAACTTTTAATAATATAAGCCCGGGTGCCACATTAGTTGCAGCAATAGGTTTAGCCATATTAATATTGTGGAGCAATGTGCTTTCCAAAAAAGGTAAAATATTTCAACTTGTTCAGGGACCTTTAGTGGCAGTAGTAGTAGGCATTGTTTTTTACAACCTTACAAAGGGTAATGAGATATGGGGTATTTCATCAGATCATCTAGTTAGCGTACCAGTACCAGAAGATGCCTCTTCCTTTTTGGCACAATTTAGTTTCCCGAATTTTGGAGCAATCGGTAATCCTCAAATATGGATTACTGCATTTACAATCGCTCTAGTTGCCAGTTTGGAAACCTTGCTTTGTGTGGAAGCTACAGACAAGTTGGACCCGCAAAAAAGGGTAACCCCAACCAATCGCGAATTGTTAGCCCAAGGCACTGGAAACATCTTATCAGGAATGATTGGCGGTTTACCAATAACCCAAGTAATTGTTCGTAGCTCCGCCAATATCCAGTCAGGTGGTAAAACAAAAATGTCAGCCATTATACATGGATTTTTCCTTTTAATTTCGGTGATGCTGATTCCCACATTATTGAATATGATTCCGCTTTCTGTTCTGGCGGCAATTTTATTCATAGTAGGTTATAAACTAGCAAAGCCAGCACTTTTCAAAAAAATGTATGACATGGGATGGAAACAATTTATTCCATTTACTGTAACTGTCTTAGGAATAATATTTACCGATTTACTCATAGGTATTGGACTTGGGCTCGCTGTTGGCATCGTAGTCATCTTGATTAAAAGTTACCAGAACTCTCATTTTCTTCACATTGAGGATCAAAGCAATGGTAAGCATAGGATAAAAATGACATTCGCGGAAGAAGTTACATTCTTCAATAAGGGTGCCATTTTGAAAGAGCTTGATAGTTTACCACGTGACACCTATTTAGAAATAGATGTTAGAAAAACAAGGTATTTAGATAATGACATTATAGAAATACTTGACGATTTCGCTTTTAAGGCGAAAGAAAGACATATTGATATTAAATTAATCTCGGAACGCGGAGTAATTGAAAACCCAGCTAGTTTTATCGAATTCTTTAAACTAAGGCCGAAATCGGCGTAACCTAAAAATAAACATTATGAAAAATTATAAAATAGCAGTACTAACAGGTTTAAATAACAAAGCAACAAAAACCATTAAAAACGCTGTTTCCCTTGCCAAAATGATTAATGCTGATTTAGAGGTATTCAGTGTTAGGAAACCTACTGATGTTATTCAGAAGGAAAATCAATTATCGGCTATTCGTACCATTAATAATCAGAGTACGAAGACCGCAAAGAAATTGAAGGAACTGGTCAAACCGATTGCCGAAACCTATAACATCAAAATAAATTCCTCCTATGCATTTGGTAACGTAAAAAATGAAATAAAAAACTTTATTGATAATACCCAACCAGACATTATAGTTCTAGGTAAAAGAAAATCTAGTCCTTTCAAATTCCTGGGTGATGGTATTACACAGTATGTTTTTAATACCTTTAAAGGAGCCATAATGGTCGCTTCTGATAAAAACTCGCTGGAACCCAATACTGAAATCTCATTAGGAATGTTAAATAATTTGGGCGAACCTATAAATTTAGAATTTGCAGATGATTTAATGGCCAATATTCAAAAGCCCTTAAAATCATTTAAAATCGTAAAAAATTCCGATATTATAGAAGAAGTGGTACAACCTGCAAATCAAAAAATAGTAGAATATGTTTTTGAGCACGGCGACAACTCAATCAATAGCCTTTCTAATTATATCAACAAAAACAACGTAGATTTACTGTGTTTTAATAGAAAGAAGAAACATACTGAAAATCAAACGAACTTCATGAAATCTGATGTCAAGAATTTAATCAACAATCTTAATGTCAATTTCTTGGTTACCCCAGAATAATGGCGCAAACAATTTCAACTAAAAAATAGAGTAAAACATGAAAGCACATACACAAGAAACACAGGCAGCCATATCACCTAATGCGGCTATAGAACTTTTAAAAGAAGGTAATCAGCGCTTTGTAGCCAGTAAAATGGCTAACCGTGACTTATTAGACCAAGTGAATGATACCTCGTCTGGTCAATATCCATTCGCGACGATATTGAGTTGCATCGATTCACGCGTATCAGCGGAGTTAATTTTTGACCAAGGAGTTGGTGATATTTTTAGTGCTCGAGTAGCAGGCAATATCGTAAATGAAGATCTTTTAGGAAGCATCGAATTTGCCTGTAAACTGGCAGGAACAAAAATTTTGGTGATTCTTGGACACACGGCGTGTGGTGCTGTAAAGGGAGCCTGTGATGGTGCGAAATTGGGCAATCTTACTATTCTGTTAGATAAAATCAAACCAGCGGTTGATGCTGTTTCTGAGCCCTCTGATACAAGCATGCGAAATTCAAAAAACATCGATTTTGTAAATGAAGTAGCTGTAAAAAATGTTCATATGACCATTGAAAATACCAGAAATATGAGCCCGGTATTGAAAGAAATGGAAGACAACGGAGAAATCAAAATAGTTGGCGCCATGTATGACATTAATAACGGAAAAGTTACTTTTCTATAGGAATCAGATTATTTAAATTCTCAAAAAGCCAATGTAAAACATTGGCTTTTTTTGTGGTCTAAAAATGGTATCTTGACCCCTTAAATTATATCAATAATCACCTTATACATGAAAAATTTGTTTTCAAATTTGAGAGGCGACCTTTTTGGAGGTATTACGGCAGGTATCGTGGCTCTTCCATTAGCTCTTGCTTTCGGGGTTAGCTCCGGTTTAGGACCAAGTGCTGGACTCTATGGAGCAATTTTTATCAGCTTCTTTGCGGCCCTTTTTGGTGGTACAAACACCCAAATTTCTGGCCCAACAGCTCCTATGACTGCCGTAAGCATGGTGGTTATCGCCGGCATTGTTGCTGCTAATGACGGAAGCGTCGAACAAGCCCTGCCAGCAATTCTCATTGTTTTTCTACTCGCAGGTCTAATGCAAATAGTTCTTGGGCTTGTAGGAATAGGAATGTATATACGGTACATCCCCTATCCAGTAGTATCGGGTTTTATGACGGCAATCGGAGTAATAATTTTGGTAACTCAACTACTTCCAGCGGTCGGATATTACGCCAAAGAAGATACCGAGCTGGTTAATCGATTCAAACCTCAAGCTGAAGAAATAATACTTGACAATATCCTAAAGGAAGAGGCAGGGGAAGGTATTTTGGTATTGGAAAATTTTGAAGAAACCATCAAACGTGCTAGTGAGATTACTGAGGAAAACATGCTAAAAGAGGCTAAAACTCTAGCGAAAAGTGAGGCTTCTGGTGTTATTGGCGCTTTCAAGGTTTTACCAAGAGCCCTGAAAAACATTAATTGGTTGGAGCTCATTCTAGCACTTTCAACCATCATAATTATTTATGGTTTTAAACGTATCACTACTACCATACCAAGCACTTTGGTAGGTTTACTTCTAGTTTCGGGAGTGGCCTATGGTTTTGGATTAGACTATCGCCCCATAGAAGAAATCCCTTCTGGGTTTCCTGTACCGAACCTTGAAATATTTACAAAATTCAGCGTTGGTTCGATTTCGCCATATATTTTTACTGCCTTAGCTTTGGCACTTCTTGGCGCTATCGATTCGTTATTGACTTCTATTGTTGCCGATAATATGACCAAGACCAAACACAAGCCCAATAAGGAGCTTATTGGTCAAGGTATAGGAAATAGTATTGCAGCCGTTTTTGGTGGCATTCCTGGAGCGGGAGCTACCATTCGAACAGTAGTGAACATCAACGCAGGTGGAAAAACAAAGTTGTCAGGTATGGTAGCGGGTATAATGCTGCTTATCATCATGCTCGCCCTTGCCCCTGTCGCTTCTCAAATTCCGGCGGCTGTTTTAGCTGGAATTCTAGTAACAGTAGGTATTGGTGTTATGGATTACAAGGGTCTAAAAGCGATTCCAAGTTTACCGAAAGACATCAAATTAGGGCCTATAAAATTCAGTTCTGAAGTGGTTATTATGTTGGTGGTTCTTGTGCTCTCATCAGTATGGGATTTGGTCTATGCCGTAGGTATAGGTTTGGTAATAGCTTCGCTTATGTTCATGAAGAAGATGGGTGATTTGACCGCAGAACGTTCAGATGTTAAATCGCTTTCAGATGAAAAAGCTTGGGCAGACGAAAAAGACTTTCCAAAAAATCTTACGGAAGAGGTATTCATAAAACACCTGAAAGGACCTCTTTTCTTTGGTTCAACCAGTGAATTTCAAGCCTTGGCCAATCAAATTCCTTCAACTGCAAATACGGTAATTATACGTTTGGGCCGAACACAGTACATGGATCAATCAGGATTATATGCCATGGAAGATGTAATTCAGGAACTCTATAAAAACAATGTTACGGTATTGATGGTAGATGTTTTGAAACAACCTCGATACATGATGGAACGTATTGACATCATTCCTGATTTGATTCCTGAAGAACACATTTTTGATACTTTTGAGGAATGTCTGAAATGGGTCAAAGAAAATGTGAAGGACGAAGTATAACGTTTATAACTCTAACAAAAACCGCGTTTCTAAGCTTGAGATGCGGTTTTTTAGTAGTCCCCAATGACATAATGCCTATAAAGTTTTAAATTTGCCAATCTATCGCACAACTATGATCGATAAAATTAAAGAACATATTGCCGAAGTGGAGCAGTTTACTGCAGATTCGAAAGAAGCTGTAGAGACTTTCCGGATTAAATATTTGGGCAAAAAGGGTCTGCTAAAAGAGTTCTTTGCTGAATTCAAAAATGTGGCCAATGATCAAAAGAAAGAATTTGGACAGACTATTAACACACTTCAAAAGCTAGCAACCGATAAGGTAAATGCTTTAAAAGATAGTTTAGAAAATACCACTGAATCTCAAGGCATTTATGATGATTTAACACGGCCAGGTGAACCCATTGAGCTTGGAGCCCGTCATCCTATTTCAATAGTTAAAAATCAAATAATTGAGATTTTCTCAAGAATTGGTTTCAACGTATCTGAAGGACCTGAAATTGAAGATGATTGGCATAATTTTACAGCATTGAACCTTCCAGAATATCACCCGGCCCGTGATATGCAGGATACTTTTTTTATTCAAACCGATCCAGATATTTTGTTGCGCACCCATACTTCATCAGTGCAAGTTCGATATATGGAAAATAACAAACCTCCAATTCGAACAATTTCACCGGGAAGAGTTTATAGAAATGAAGCCATCTCGGCACGCTCACACTGTTTCTTTCACCAAGTGGAGGGTTTATACATTGATAAGAACGTTTCCTTTGCAGATTTAAAGCAAACCCTGCAGTTTTTTACTACGGAGCTTTTTGGAAAGTCTAAAATACGCCTAAGACCTTCCTATTTTCCTTTTACGGAACCTAGCGCCGAAGTCGATGTCTATTGGGGTTTAGAAACTGAAACTGATTATCGCATGACCAAAGGAACGGGTTGGCTAGAAATCATGGGTTGCGGTATGGTAGATCCCAACGTACTTACGAATTGCGGTATTGACCCTGAAGAATATTCCGGTTTTGCCTTCGGAATGGGTATTGATCGTATCGCTCTTTTGTTACATCAAATTTCAGATATTCGCTTGTTAAGTGAAAACGACGTACGTTTCTTGGAACAGTTTAGAAGCGCTTTGTAAATCATAAATTTTCTTCAAGGCTAAATTTTATTCCCGCTTAACGGATTCTCGGGGTATGAAAAAAGATATTGAAATACCGATTGCCAAAGACGTCTATGTTGCTGCGGTTCATGAATGGAATGAAGACTTCTTATCTAAGGACTGGAATGCATATATCATAAACAACAGAACCACACAAATTGATATGGTTTTGATTGTTTCCAAGGGATATGATGGCGAGCGAAAAACTTCACTGATGCGTCATGCTATAGGTGTGGTTGATGCTAAATCTTTCCAAAAGATAGAATTGATTCAAGAGGATGTTCTTGCGCTGAACAATGAATTTTTTGTCACCTATTATGCGGATAATAAAATCTATGAAAGGCGATTTATTTTTGAAAAGAATACGGTGAATGAGGCTAGTCTTTCGGAAATTCCGTTACTTGAAAAAGAAGGGGTTTTTGCGAAATAAGCTAGCGGAGCGGAAAACCCTTAGCCGCCCACCATGGGTGTATTTCAATTACCAAACTTCCTGCTTTTACCATGGGGTCGGCATTTGCCAGGCTATCAGCAATCTCTAAGGTTGGAGTGTTATAAATAGTAATCCCCCTAATGTCGCCATCATCTCCAAAAGGTCCTGAAATATCTGCATGACCCTCATCATACATTTTTCCTAAATGAGCCATATGTAAGGCTTGTAAACTGTCAGCTTCTTTTTTGTTTTGTGAGCGGTTTGGTCCTCTTTTTAAGAAAGCAATAAAATACTGCTGCATAAGGACCGTATCTTTCGTTTTCTCGTCTACATAATCAAAGATTTCAAAGCCCTTAAAGGTCAATTCTTCCTTGACTTTCTCAATGGATTTTGCTTCTTCATGAAGAACATCGGTTGTTGTATCTTTCGGCTTCTGAACTTCTTTACAGCTTGCCAGAACAAAAACGATAAGAATTAAAACTTTACTTCTTTTCATGATTTACCAATTTTTAAATGGTTGTTTGCTTAATTGAGAATTGTAATATTTAATATCTCCGGTAACTTCTTCTCCAAGCCAATCTGGTTTTTCAAATGTTTCATGTTCAGAATTTAGTTCAACCTCGGCAACTAGTAAACCTTTGTTCTCCCCATGGAATTCATCCACTTCAAATATATGCTTGCCCAAGGAAATTTCATATCTCGTCTTTTCCAATACCCCTTCTTCGCATAAAGCCAAAAGCGATTCAGCTTCGTTGACCTCAATCGATTTCTCCCATTCAAAGCGAGAAGTTCCCGAGGTATTTGAAATTCCTTTTATAGTTATGAATCCAGAATCCCCTTTTATCCGAACTCTTACAGTTCTTTCAGGATGTGTATTGAGAAACCCTTGAACTATTCGTGCTTTAGAAGAAGCTTGTTCCTTGAATTCATTCGATTTCACCAAAAATTTTCGTTCTATTTCAACCACTATCAGGAGTTTCAATTTTATGTTCAATAAATTTACGATATGGAACCGGATTTTCCTTTACGAAAAATCATTCATGTGGATATGGATGCCTTCTATGCTTCAGTAGAGCAGTTAGACAATCCTGATCTTCGAGGGAAGCCCATTGCGGTAGGTGGAAGTTCTCAAAGAGGAGTCGTCTCGGCTGCAAGTTATGAGGCTCGTAAGTTTGGGGTTCGCAGCGCCATGAGTAGTGTTATAGCGAAACGAAACTGCCCTGAATTGATATTCGTAAAGGCAAATTTCGAGCGGTATAAAGAAATCTCGAAAGCCATACGGAATATCTTTTATGAATATACTGATTTGGTTGAACCGCTTTCTCTAGATGAGGCTTACTTAGATGTTACAGTCAATAAAAAAGGTGACCCGTCGGCAACACTTATCGCTCAAGAAATTCGACAGCGCATTTTTGATGAATTACACTTAACTGCCTCGGCGGGAATCTCCATTAATAAATTCATTGCCAAGGTCGCAAGTGATTATAACAAACCTAACGGACAGAAAACTGTAAATCCTGAGGAGGTCATTCAATTCTTAGAAGATTTAGAAATTCGAAAATTCTATGGTGTAGGAAAGGTAACTGCAGAAAAAATGTATAAACTTGGCATTTTCACCGGTAAAGATTTAAAAACCAAATCCCTCGAGTTTCTTGACGAAAATTTTGGTAAGAGTGGAATCTTTTACTACCATGTAGTTCGCGGCATTCATAATAGTGAGGTAAAGCCACATCGTATTCCAAAATCAGTCGGTGCAGAACGGACGTTTAGCGAGAACTTAAGTAGTGAGGTATTTATGCTAGAACGTTTGGAGCAAATTGCCCAAGAATTGGAACGACGCCTCCAAAAGTCAAAAATTGCAGGAAAGACAATTACTCTAAAAATAAAGTACAGCGATTTCACACTGCAAACCAGAAGCAAAACCCTTCCCTATTTTATATCTGACAAGAACTTGATTCTAGAAACAGCCAAAAGTTTGCTATATCAAGATAATCTTGAAAACTCAGTTCGATTACTAGGAATCTCATTGGCCAATTTAAACACTGAAAAGAGAGAGACTACAAAAGAGGGGAAAGAAGTTTCTGTTCAACTGAAGTTCGATTTTTAAAAAAAGATTCCTGCCGATACAATAATTTCATAAAGTGCATTTCATCGAATAAACTTAGTTTTTGCAATAAAATAAGCAATTGTTGGTTTTAGATAGACAATTTTTAATAATAACCTAAATCATTTAACCATGAAGATTTCAATCAACAAGCCAAAAATGTTAGCCTTATTCGCAGTTTCTTTATTCGCCGTTTCTTGCAGCGTTAAAGGTGAAATCGAGGATATCGTAGAAGAGTTAGAAGAGACTACAGAAACAGCTGTTACTGAGTAATTAGCTTTCTTCAAGTATAAAAAAACCCGAGCAAAAGCTCGGGTTTTTTTGTGCCCTTAATTTAAAAATTAGTCGACAATCAATGTGTTATCAGTTGCTGTTGGGTTCATTGGGCAGAAATATACATATTCTCCTTTTGTCAATTTTGTTGGTTTAGAAAACTGTTTTTTTCCTGTTCCAACAACCTCGGTAACATACGCTGTTTGAATATGATTTTCAGGTTTGCTGATATCTTTCCCTTTTGGGACTAATACAAAACCTACGTCATGACCTACTGCATTATTCGCAATTTCAAAAACATAGGTTCCTTCTGAAACCGTGATTTGTTTTTGAGTAAACTCTCCAGGAATCTGCTCCAAAGAAATTGTACTTACCATTTCTTTCATCATCTTGTCTTGGGCATTCATTGAAAATGCAACTCCGAATACTAATGCTACTACTGTGATTACTTTTTTCATAATTACTTGATTTTTGTCATTTCCGCGAAGGCGGAAGTCTTTTGTTTAGAATATTTATATTTTTAACTATCCTCAAACGGACAGCCTACGTTATACTATTATATATTAGGCTCCAACGGTCTCCAAAAATTGTACTTCTGGAAAATCAACCGGTACATCTGTAGTCTTGTGTAGGTAATTAGATATCGTTTTATCTCCAACCAGAACAATCGTATCAACTAGGTTTTCTTTTGTCCATCCTTCACGAAAGAAGTTCTCAACAACCGTTTCATCAGCTGCTCCTCTTGCCACTGTTAAGTTTTTGGCCAAACCAGCAAGTGCATTCAATTTTGAATCAAAAGATGCTTTCCCACCTCTCAATTCCAAAATCTGTTCTTCAGTAAAACCGTTCAATTTTCCAATGGCCGTATGTGCAGAAAGACAATACGTGCAATTATTTACTTGACTTACGGCAAGGTTGACAACTTCTTTTTGTTTCGCATTCAACGAAGTCTTGGCGTTGCTTAGATTTAAATAATTCTCTAAAGCATTTTCTGAATGCGCATAGGTGGCATATAAATTCGGAACAAACCCCACTGCTTTTTCCAGATTATCAAAAATTGCTTGGTTCTTTTCGCTTACTTCTTCTCTTTTTGGTACATTAAATGTGCTCATGTTTTTTATACTTTTTTGTTATTATTCTTTAATTTTTCAAAGGGATATAAATGGTTTCTCTGCATCACAATAAAAATCGTGATGATGTTTTTGCTCACAATGCGATACTATATTTATTGATTTTACTTTGGATTTTCTCGTCTGACGAAAAATCTCTATCAAATTGAAAATTGATTTTATTTTTGTCTTCATCTTGTTGTATTTTTTAATTACATGACAAAGATGCGACGCAAAAGAAGCTAAGTGTTATTATGAATTGCCCGACGGCTTGTAGAAATTTCCCGTTAGGTGGAAATCGCCTTGCTTTCGCGATATTTCGTGGGTGACTGACTTGTCATTTTCTTAAAAAAACGACTGAAATGAGCAGGATCATTGAAACCAAGCTCATAAGCAATCTCTTGATTCTGTTTATTAGTAAAACGAATAAGACGTTTTGCCTCTAAGGCTAAGCGTTCTAAAATAATCTGTTGTGGTGACTTCTGATTATAAAGTGCAAACAAATTGGAAAGTGTTTTAGGGCTTTTAAAAAGCAAGTCAGCATAATCACTCACTTTGCGTTTGGTTTTATAATGTGTATCAACCAAAACATTGAATTTACGAACCACGTCAATTTGCTCGTTATCCAATTTCTTGACAATCAATTGGTCTTTTGCCAAACGTGTACATATGATAATAAGACGTTTTAAAAGCATTTGGAGCATATCACCCTGTATCTTATCTGGTGTTGTAAACTCATCAATAAAAACCTCATAAAGTGTTTCGAATTTTCGCTTTTGTTCCTCTGGAATTGTTACAATAGGAAGATCTTGTGTTCCAAAAAATAAGATTCCGTTACAGGATACTTCACTATCATGATCCGAAATACAATAGAACTCCCTGTTGAATAAAAAAGCAGTTAAGGGAAGGTTCGAGTATTCATAGGATATTTTTTGCAAATAGGTGGTGGTCACCAATTGATTCGGAAGTAATTGAACTCTCAATCCGTCGACCTCCAATTCAGTCGCGGTGTCATTTCTATTCCATAAAATAGTTATGTTTCCTGCATTTACAGAGAAACGATTTTCATTGATTTTGATATCATCGGTAAAGGCAAATAAAGATCCTATATTGTTGTCATGGAATTCAAATTTCATATATCTATTGCTTATATACACTTAATAACAGAGGATTAGTCTGTTTTTTTGTTCATCCTTACGCATACAAAAGCATTGTAATTCAGCTATTTATTAAACAAGACTGTTAATCATTGCTTTTAATTTTAACATAATTCAGGCTTTTTCTAATTTTAACAAAAATTGCTATGAAAGAGGGAATTAATTTTTCCTGTATTATTTAATTCACGAAATAAATTTTACCCAAACTAATTAAACCCCGACTTGAAAAATGCAGGAAATTAAGAACTACGACCTTGCCGCCAACAAATTCTACGACACACTGGATATGATAAGCCTACCTATAAGTTCTTGGGATTTATACGCTCCTTTTTTTTATAGAATATGTCAGGCAAGTAATGATGTTTTTATGCTGAAAAATTTAGCTGAAAGTAATAAGTGGTCTTACGGAGAAAACTTTGATGAGGAGTTGTTGCAAAAAGAACATGTGGTCGTAGTAACCGATCCTCAATTGAGAATAGTTTACGCCACCCAAAACATACACCTTATGAATGGTTACCGACCTGAGGAAATTTTAGGCAAGAATCCCAAAATGTTCCAAGGTGTTGAAACTTGTAAAGAGACATCAAGAAATATAGGTATTGCTGTAAAAAATAAAGAACCTTTTGAAGCCGTTGTATTAAATTATCGAAAAGATGGAAGTACCTACAACTGTTGGATAAAGGCAGAGCCTATATTAAATAAATCTGGTGAAGTAGTAAACTTCATCGCCTATGAGAAAGAAGTAGCTTAGATGCTTCATGTTTAAGTGAAAAGAGCCAATCGATTTAATTGATTTGGCTCTTTTTTATGCAATAAATTCTGTGCTAGAAATTACAGGTTTCAATTTCTGTAACCCGCAAAGTGTTTACCATACCTTTATCCTTAATGGGCATGGCCGCAAGGCTAATCAACATATCACCTACGTCTAAAAACCCTTTTTTACAGGCAATCTGATTCACATCTTCGATGGTTTCATCTGTAGAAACATACTTGTCGTAATAGAATGCTTTTACTCCCCAAAGAAGGTTGAGTTGGGTAAGTATCCTTTTATTGGATGTAAAAACTAAAATATGAGCACTAGGCCTCCAAGCTGATATTTGAAAAGCAGTATACCCACTATTCGTTAATGTGGAAATTGCTTTGGCTTTAATCTCATTCGCCATAATCGCAGCATGATAACAAACTGATTTCGTAATGTATCGGTTTGTGCGAATATGTGGTGGATCATGTGGCACATTAATCAATTCAGAGCTCTCAACACTTTGTAATATACTCGCCATTTTCTCAATAACCTGAACAGGATAATTTCCTACCGACGTTTCACCAGAAAGCATTACAGCATCGGCACCATCCATTACAGAATTAGCTACATCGTTTACTTCCGCTCTAGTGGGAGTAAGACTAGTAATCATAGTCTCCATCATCTGAGTAGCAATAATTACAGGAATTCTAGCCTTTTTAGCACGCAATACGAGTTGCTTTTGAATCAAAGGCACTTCTTGTGCCGGAACCTCAACTCCTAAATCACCGCGGGCTACCATGAGTCCGTCGCAATAGGCAACAATCTTGTCAATATTCTCTACAGCTTCCGGTTTTTCAATTTTTGCAATGATTGGAATTTTATGCTCTGAATGTTCTTTAATGATATTCTGAAGATCAATAAGGTCTTGACTGAATCGAACAAACGAAAGGGCTATCCAATCTACATCCAAAGAAACTGCAAAAATAGCATCCTTAACATCCTTCTCTGTCAAAGCTGGCAATGAGATATTTGTATTCGGTAGGTTTACCCCTTTTTTAGATTTCAAGGGACCTCCTTGGATTACCTTGGATTTAACTTCATCTTTTCCGTTGGTAGAAATCACCTCAAACATTAACTTTCCATCGTCTAATAAAATACGTTCTCCTGTCTTTACATCTTGAGGAAAGTTTTTGTAGTTCATATAAACCTTCTCGGCGGTTCCTTCAAAAGGCTCTCCTGTAACAAAGGTAATTTCATCACCTGGGGCAACTACCACTTCACCAGCCATTACTCCCACACGAAGTTTTGGCCCCTGTAAATCCGCTAGAATAGAAGTATAGATTTGCATCTCCTCATTAAGCTCACGAATCATTTTAATTCGCTCTTTCACATCTTCATAATCTGCATGCGAAAAATTGATTCGAAAGACATCCACTCCCGCCAACATCATTTTTTTCAGTACCTCTTTCTTGCTTGTAGCCGGTCCTAAAGTAGCTACTATCTTGGTTTTTTTCTTACTCGGCATTTTTAAAAAATTAGGTTGTTCTTAGATTTCAGATTATCAACTTCTAAAATGTAAGCGGTTATTATTTTGGGTATAGTCTGCAACTGCTTCACCGTACGCTCTTCTATACTATCGTCATCATGTTCAATTTTCAAAAGGTAGTCCGCATCCTTATATTCTGGCACCAAATGATTTTTGGTGTAGGATGGCTCGTTTGCGAACAAGTCACTTCCCACCAAACTTTCCTCTTGTATACTAGTATTGGTGATGAGCGTCCAATAACTATCATTTTGTTCATCTCTCCATTCGAAAATCGGAAAGGAAATGTCTTCCGACAGGTCTAGATCTTTCGATGCTCTTTTAAAGTTTGATTTTAAGCACAAATTAAGAGCATATACAATTGCATAATCCTCCATACTACTGTGCAAAGCCAGCAGTGTAAAGGAGTCTTCATAAAAATCATCTGTGATTTTATGTATAGCCATCATGTAAGTGCGAACTTCAAATATAAAACTAAAAACGAAAACAGCCTAGAGTACACCAATAGAATGCTAGTATATGACAAACTATAACGGTTTAGTTACACTAAATTTATACTTAGGATTTTTGCATCTTATCTTGAAGCGCAAAATAGGCTCTTTTGGAAGCACGCTCTTCGGCCTTTTTTTTAGAAGTTGCTCTGGCCTTTGCTACAACATTGTTTCCGATGGAAAGTTTTACCGCGAAGTGTTTTAAGCTATCATTACCTGTGTCTTCATACACGTTGTAATGGAACGTTTTTTTTTGTTTTTGACACCACTCAATTACCAAACTCTTATAACTAATTACCTTGCCCTCAAGCATCTCGATATCTACATAAGGCGCAATAACCCTTTCGTTTATAAACTTTTCGCAGTAGTTATAACCCCTATCCAAGTAAATAGCACCAACCAAAGCCTCAAAAACATTTCCATGAATATTATCTCCGAAATGTGATTTCGGAATTCGGCTCTCCACAAATGCAATAAGATTCAAGTCTTTCCCTAATTCATTCAAATGTTCTCGACTTACAATCTTTGACCTCATTTTGGTGAGATACCCTTCATCACCTAAGGGAACTTCATTATACAGATGTCTTGAGATAATCGTGCCTAGCATTGAATCCCCTAAAAATTCGAGCCGTTCATAATTCATGGGGTTTCCATCTTTGTCCCTTTTATTAGCGGACCGATGTAAAAATGCCTTCTGGTAGATTTTGAGTTTCTTTGGCTTAAAACCCAAGATTTTCGTCATTCCCAAAAAAAAATTCCCATCTTCTTTAGAATGGGAATTAAATATATTAGATGGGAAGTTCATTTGTTGATTAGTCGATTTTCTTAAATACTACACAAGCATTATGACCTCCAAAACCAAATGTATTGCTCAATGCAACATTAACTTCTCGTTTCTGTGCCTTATTCAGAGTCAAATTTAATTTCGGGTCTATATTTTCATCAACCGTAGTATGATTTATGGTCGGTGGAACAATACCGTGTTTCATCGCTAGTATAGATGCAATCGCTTCTATTGCTCCTGCCGCTCCCAATAAATGACCTGTCATCGACTTGGTAGAATTTATATTGATGTTTGGTGCGTGCTCTCCGAATACCTCCGAAATTGCCTTTAGTTCAGCAACATCTCCCAAGGGAGTTGATGTACCATGCGTATTAATGGCGTCAACATCTTCAGGTTTTAAACCTGCATCTTTCAGGCAGTTCTTCATTACTTGAACAACGCCGATACCATCAGGATGTGGCGCAGTCATATGATATGCATCACTTGACAATCCGCCCCCAACTACTTCAGCATATATTTTTGCGCCACGCGCTTTGGCATGTTCGTATTCTTCAAGAATTAATGCTCCCGCTCCTTCGCCTAAAACGAATCCGTCTCGGGTAGCATCAAAAGGTCTTGAAGCTGTTTCATAATCATCATTTCTTGTCGAAAGTGCATGCATGGCTCCGAATCCGCCCATACCTGCAATGGTTACAGCGGCTTCGCTTCCTCCGGAAACAACAACATCACAGTAGCCTAAACGTATATAGTTTAACGCATCAATCATGGCATTAGCAGATGATGCACAGGCCGAAACTGTTGTATAATTTGGTCCCATAAATCCATGTTTAATGGAAATATTACCTGGAGCTATATCAGCTATCATCTTGGGAATAAAGAATGGATTGAATCTTGGCGTACCATCTCCCTCTGCGAAATTCATCACCTCGTTCTGAAAAGTTTCCAAACCACCTATTCCGGCTCCCCAGATAACGCCAACACGAAACTTATCGATGGCATCTAAATCTAAACCAGAATCTTCAATAGCCTCATCAGAAGCTACAAGTGCATATTGTGCAAACTTATCTAGTTTACGGGCTTGCTTTCTATCAAAAAAGTCAGCAGGGTCATAGTTCTTTAATTCGCAGGCGAACTTGACCTTAAATTTTTCGGTATCGTAGTACGTAACGGGAGCAGAACCGCTCTTGCCGTTTACTAGTCCGTTCCAATATTCCTCAATGTTGTTGCCTATGGGAGTAAGTGCCCCCAATCCGGTAACTACAACTCGCTTTATCTGCATTGAACCAAATTTTACACGCTTACTAAGCAAATTAAAAAAAATATCCATGCGATATGGTTACCGCATGGATAATTTCAAATCTTGTTCAAGAAATCATAAAGATTACTTCGCTTCTTCTATATAACTTATGGCCTGGCCAACTGTTGCAATATTTTCAGCTTGATCGTCTGGAATCTGAATATCGAATTCTTTCTCGAATTCCATAATCAACTCAACTGTATCTAGTGAGTCCGCCCCTAGGTCGTTAGTAAAGCTAGCTTCTGTAACCACTTCGTTTTCATCAACTCCTAATTTATCAACGATGATAGCTTTAACTCTTGATGCAATGTCTGACATAATAATATTTGGTTTTAAAAATTTAAATTGTTGGCAAAAATAAAAAACTTTGGATTAATAACACCTATTGTCGTTAAAATGTCTCGTAATTTAAGAAATTTAAGTACAAGAGTGCTATTTTAGCTCCAAATAATTCTTCTTCGGTAACGTCGATTCTCTTCATGAAAAATATTGTATTATTTGCCTCCGGTTCTGGTTCAAATGTTGAAAACATCATACATCATTTTCATGACAAGCCTAACGTTACTATAGCCGGTGTGCTAACTAACAAAAGGGATGCCAAAGTTTTAGATAGATGTAATAAATTGAAAATCAATGGTTTATATTTCAATAGAACTGCTTTTTATGAGACCGACTGTGTTCTAAATATTCTGAAATCCATGCAACCAGACCTTATTGTACTTGCCGGTTTTCTCTGGAAAATTCCCTCGAATCTGATTGAAAATTACCCTAATAAAATTGTGAATATTCACCCTGCTTTACTTCCTAAATATGGAGGCAAAGGCATGTACGGAAATCATGTGCACCAAGCTGTAAAAGACAACCAGGAAACAGAAACTGGAATTACAATTCATTATGTGAATGAAAACTATGATGAAGGGGCGATTATTCATCAGTCAAAAACGGAAGTATCACCAGAAGACAGTGTTGCAGAAATCGCGAAAAAGGTACATGCTTTGGAATATGAGCATTTTCCTAAAGTGATAGAGAAGTTGTTGGCTGAAAAGTCTTCCCCCAACATCGCTTTGGGCAATGTTGACTCCTCCCAAGGAGGGGTAATGGACTAATATGATTATGTTTTCACATGGCAAAAAAAGCAAAATTCTATACAGTTTGGAAAGGAAAACGCCCAGGTATTTATGATACTTGGAAGGATTGCAAAGCTGCTATAGAAGGCCACAAAGGAGCGGAATACAAATCGTTCGCTACTTTCGACTTGGCCAAAAAAGCCTATAATGGAAGTTATGAAGAATACAAAGGCAAGAAAAAAGGAGAAATATCCCTTACCCAAGAACAACTTCTAAAAATTGGTCAACCCAACTATCATTCTATTTCCGTAGATGCGGCTTCCAGTGGAAACCCAGGTATAATGGAATATCAAGGTGTAGATACCAAAACTAAAAAGAAGCTTTTTAAGCAAGGTCCATTTGCTCAGGGCACGAATAATATTGGTGAGTTTTTGGCATTGGTTCATGGCCTTGCCTATCTTAAAGAACGCAAAAGCGACCGTATCATTTATACTGATTCAAGAACCGCGATGAGCTGGGTTCGCAAAAAATCATGTAACACCAAACTCGTCGAAACTACTAAGAATAAAGCTTTGTTTGATTTGATTCGACGTGCGATTGATTGGTTGAAAAACAATTCTTATTATACGCCTATTGTCAAATGGGAAACGAAGGCTTGGGGAGAGATACCTGCGGATTTCGGGAGGAAGTGAAAGTGCCTTCAATTATTTTATTATTTGATATAAACACCTCTATCAAATACCTATACAAAACCGTATATTTGCAGCTTAATTTTTACGCCACAAATTGAATATGGGTAAGTTAGTGATTGTAGGTACAGTAGCTTTCGATGAAATTGAAAGTCCTTTCGGAAAAACCGATAAAATTCTTGGTGGTGCAGCAACCTTTATCGGACTCGCAGCATCTCAATTCAATGTTGATTCTACTATAGTATCGATTGTTGGTGATGATTTACCACAGGCCTATCTAGATGTATTGACTTCTAAGGGAATTGATATTTCAGGAATTGAAATCGTTGAAGGCGGCAAGACTTTCTATTGGAAAGGAAAGTACCACAACGACTTAAATTCAAGGGACACCTTGGTTACTGAACTGAATACGCTGGCTGATTTCAACCCAGTTGTTCCAGAGAATTATAAAGATGCAGATATCGTCATGTTGGGCAATTTGCACCCTATGGTTCAAATGAGCGTCATCACCCAAATGGCCAAACGACCGAAGTTGATTGTATTAGATACAATGAACTTTTGGATGGATAATGCTTTGGAAGATTTACTAGAGGTTATTAAACATATTGATGTCATCACTATTAATGATGAAGAAGCGAGACAGTTGACAGGTGAATATTCCCTGGTAACAGCTGCAGCAAAGATTCAAACTATGGGCCCTAAGTATGTAGTTATAAAAAAAGGAGAACACGGGGCTCTTCTTTTTCATGATGATAATATATTCTTTGCACCCGCCCTACCCTTAAAAGAAGTTTTTGACCCAACTGGTGCTGGTGATACTTTTGCTGGCGGCTTTACGGGCTATTTGGCGGCAACCGATAATATTACATTTGAGAATATGAAGAATGCCGTGATTCACGGCTCAAACTTGGCATCATTCTCCGTGGAAAAATTTGGCACAGAACGCATGGAAACTCTTGAAAGAGATGAAGTCAACAAACGCTTGCATCAGTTCAAAGCATTAACACAATTCGACATCGAACTAAAATAAAAACACGCCCTGATAATTCGGGGCTTTTTTAATTTATATATCTAATGAGCGACGCTATCAAACATGAATGTGGTATATCGGTAATACGATTGTTAAAACCCCTAGAGTACTATAAAGAAAAATATGGTACAGCTTTCTACGGAGTTAACAAAATGTATTTGATGATGGAGAAGCAGCACAATCGGGGTCAAGATGGTGCCGGTTTTGCAAGTATCAAATTAGATATGAATGCTGGAGAACGATATATGAGTCGTGTACGGTCAAGTCAGCAGCAACCTATTCAAGATATTTTCGCTCAAATCAATGATCGAATCAATACTGAAATGGAACAAAACCCTGAGTACGCAGGTGACGTGGCTTTGCAAAAAAAGAATATTCCATATATCGGGGAGTTGCTTTTAGGACATGTCCGATATGGCACTTTCGGAAAGAATAGTATTGAAAGTGTACATCCATTCTTGCGGCAAAACAATTGGATGCACAGAAATCTTATCATGGCGGGTAACTTTAATATGACCAACGTACATGAGCTTTTTGACAACTTAGTACAATTGGGGCAACACCCTAAGGAAATGGCGGACACCGTTACCGTGATGGAAAAGATTGGTCACTTCTTAGATGACGCCGTTGCCAAGTTATATAAACAGATTAAAAAAGAAGGGTATAACAAACAGGAAGCTTCACCCTTAATTGCAGAACGTCTCAAAGTTGCTAAAATACTTAGAAGGGCAGCTAAGAACTTTGATGGCGGTTATGCCATGGCCGGTTTATTAGGTCACGGCGATGCCTTCGTGTTAAGAGACCCTGCGGGAATCCGCCCTGCCTATTATTATCAAGATGATGAGGTGGCAGTTGTTGCATCCGAAAGACCAGCAATTCAAACTGTTTTTAATGTTTCCTATGATGAGGTACACGAATTGGATCCCGGTCACGCCTTTATCATTAAAAAAGACGGAAGTACTTCTTTGAAACAAGTTCTTGAACCTACGGAAAGAAAAGCTTGTTCTTTTGAACGCATCTATTTTTCCCGCGGAAGCGACAAAGAAATCTATCAAGAACGTAAAGAACTTGGAAAGCTCATTTTTCCAAAAATTTTGGACGCTATTGACCACAATATCAAGAAAACTGTTTTCTCTTATATTCCAAATACAGCGGAGACTTCCTTCTTCGGAATGGTCAAGGAAGCTCAAAACTATTTGAACAAGAAAAAGGAAGAACAAATTCTTTCTATCGGTTCAAAAATTACAAGCGAAGAGCTTCATGAGATTTTAGAGGTCCGACCTAGAATAGAGAAAGTAGCCATTAAAGATGCGAAGCTGAGGACCTTTATCACACAAGATGATAGTCGTGATGATTTAGTAGCGCATGTTTACGATATCTCATATGGTTCAGTTGATGAAGGGGACAACTTGGTCATCATTGATGATAGTATTGTAAGAGGTACCACACTTAAGAAAAGTATTCTTCGTATTCTTGATCGACTATCGCCTAAGAAAATAATCGTCGTTTCCTCAGCTCCACAAATTCGCTACCCCGATTGTTATGGCATTGATATGGCCAAGCTTGAAGATTTTATTGCCTTTAGGGCCGCACTCGATTTGCATAAAGATAGAGGCACCCTAGATATTGTAGAAGACATTTATAATAAATGTTTAACTCAAATCAATACAAAAGATCCCGAGGTTATTAATTATGTAAAGGAGTTCTATGCTCCCTTTACCGCGGATGAAATTTCCAAGAAAAGCGGCGAATTATTAAGTCCTAAGGATATTAAGGCCGAAGTTGAAATAATCTATCAAACCATTGAAAACCTTCACCAAGCCTGTCCTAAGAATTTAGGAGATTGGTATTTCACCGGAAACTACCCGACAGCAGGGGGAAATCGCGTGGTCAATCGTGCATTTATTAATTTCTACGAAGGCAAAAACGAGCGGGCTTATTAATAAAATTATCGATGAAATGCACAAATTATTGTAGTTCATCGATAATTCTCGCTATTCAGCGTGTTTTTAGTCGCTGTCGAAGATGACTCGTCTATTTTAGACTCGCCATAGCATAAGTAGGTTAAGTTCATGGTAAGATTTGGGGCAAAAAAGGTGGAGACTTCTCCACCTTTTTTATTTTCCGAAAAAGCCAGATTCTATTAGACTAAGTAGGTTTACGATTCTTTTCAAAAACTCCAAAATACACTTCATCCGAATTATAAGAACTTCAACAAAGAAGTTTTTGAGATTGACAGAGCTACTTTACTTTTGAAGAACCATAGCATAAGTAGGTTAAGTTCATGGTAAGATTTGGGGAAAAAGGCGGAGCATTGCTCCGCCTTTTTATTTTCCAAAAAACCCTCAAGCATTAGATTTAATTTCAATTTGGCCCAGCGTTAATTAAAGCGATGCATAGAAAGAGGTTCACTTTAAGATCTTTTTTTAGTTTGTATATAATCGCCATACTAAATATCTCAGCTTCATGATACCATTTGGGAGGGGAGGGTCGAAGCATTGCTCTGGTTTTAATTTTTAATAATTTCAAGAAAATTACCCTTGGTTTGAATCGATTTGTAGGACTCTTATCGATAAAATGCATTTCAACCCAACTTCTTGGAAGTTCATCTAAAACCTTTTAAAAGGTCGAATAATCACTATATTTTTGAAGAA
This sequence comes from uncultured Flavobacteriaceae bacterium, assembly GCA_947500435.1. Lineage (GTDB taxonomy): Bacteria > Bacteroidota > Bacteroidia > Flavobacteriales > Flavobacteriaceae > Maribacter_C. The sequence goes on along the minus strand of CANMRV010000003.1, from coordinate 126,032 downwards.
CCATAGCATAAGTAGGTTAAGTTCATGGTAAGATTTGGGGAAAAAAGGTGGAGCATTGCTCTGCCTTTTTTATTTGAAACCCCCAGTATTTAACAAGGTTAACCTCACTTTTAAGTTAATTCTTACGCCTTTAGTGATAAATAAAGCTCTTAAAAAATACCAAAATTTCTTTTTTATTTAACGCAATACCAGTAATTTAGTACTGCCATAGCATAAGTAGGTTAAGTTTATGGTAAGATTTGGGACGAAAAGGGTGGAGACTTCTCCGCCCTTTTCTATTTTTAGTTCAGACCTAAAAAAATCCCTCCTCTAGAATTCTAGAGGAGGGATTTTTCTTATTGGAAGAGTACTTAAAGGACTCCTATTTATGTGCGCTATACAATTCGGCTACTTTATCCCAATTGATAACATTGAAAAAAGCACTAACATAATCTGGTCTTCTATTCTGATAGTTAAGATAGTATGCGTGTTCCCAAACATCTAAGCCTAAAATAGGACGACCGCCACAACCAACTCCTGGCATCAATGAGTTATCTTGATTTGGTGAAGAGCAAACTTCAACTTTACCACCCGGGTGCACACAGAGCCAAGCCCAACCTGAACCAAATCTAGTTCCGGCAGCAGTACTGAATTTACTCTTAAATTCCTCAAAAGAACCGAAAGCATCATTAATAGCATCAGCTAATTCACCAGAAGGAGAACCTCCACCGTCGGGTGACATAACACTCCAAAACAAGGAGTGGTTGAAAAATCCACCTCCGTTATTTCTGACAGCTCCGTTAGACATATCTAAATTCGATAAAATATCCTCTATCGATTTTCCTGCTAAATCAGTTCCTTCTATTGCAGCGTTTAATTTTGAAGTATATCCATTATGATGTTTGGTATGGTGAATCTCCATCGTTCTTGCATCAATATGTGGTTCCAATGCATCATAGGCATAGGGTAATTTTGGTAGTTCAAAAGCCATAATTTCTATATTTTATTTTTAAAATTCGATTTCTTCAAATTTACATATTTTAACAAACATATTCGTATAAATCTTTGTTAAGAAGGGTGCCAAATATAGAAGAGTTCTGTGTAATTTGCGGATAAAAAGTAGGTGCTTACGAATTCATTCAAAATATACGATGCTTCGGCCGGTTCTGGTAAGACCTACACCCTTACCAAAGCATATCTTAGAATTATTCTTTCTACAAATGAAGGCTATCGTCAAATTCTGGCCATTACCTTTACCAACAAAGCTGTAAATGAAATGAAAGGACGGATTCTGGATAGTCTTTTTGTTTTTAGCAAAACATCTAGTACTGAAAAAGCACCCTCCTTGTTTATTGACCTCTTGAAGGAGCTTTCACTAAGTGCAACCGAACTACAAAATAAATCGAAAACAGCGTTAAAAAAGATACTTCATAATTATGCTTTTTTTGATATATCTACCATTGATAAGTTCACTCATCGTTTAATCCGCACTTTTGCAAAAGATTTAAAACTACCGCAGAATTTTGAAGTCGTTTTGGATAGGGACTTATTATTAGATGAAGCGGTCTCAAGGCTCATCAATAAAGCCGGTAGTGATTCGAAACTAACCAAAGTTCTTATCGATTTCGCACTTGAGAAAATCGATGATGATAAAAGTTGGGACATCGCCATTGATTTGAAGAAAGTCGGGAATCTAATTTTCAATGAGACCGATGCAGAGCATCTTAAAAAATTCGAGGATAAAAGTATTGATGATTTTCTGAAACTGCAGAAGACTATACAGAAGAAGATTTCCGACCTTAAAAAAGCCATCGCCGCAGACGCTTCTCACAATCTTCAAATAATTGATGAAAACGGACTAGAGCATTCTGATTTTAAATCAGGCTGGTTTCCTAAATTCATGCTTAAGATTAAGAGTGGTGACCTCAACATAGATTTCAAAGCAGGCTGGAAACAAAACTTTGATTCAGAGGCCTTATATTCTAGTAAATGTGATGCCGTAAAAAAAACACTGTTAGACGGTTTACAATCTCAATTCGTTTCGCTTTTTAATTCCATTAAAAACAATACCCTTTCCTATCAACTTTTGAGCAACGTCTATAAAAACATTGTTCCCCTTACCGTTTTAAATGCCATTCAGCAAGAAGTAAAAACACTTCAAAATGAACGTGATCAACTGTCTATTTCCGAATTCAATACTATCATATCAAACGAAATAAAAGACCAACCAGCCCCATTTATCTATGAACGATTGGGGGAAAAATACAGGCACTACTTCATTGATGAATTTCAGGATACTTCTGAAATGCAATGGAACAATTTGATTCCATTGATTGATAATGCCTTAGCAAGTGAAGTCGGCTCACTTTTCTTAGTAGGTGATGCCAAGCAGGCAATTTACAGGTGGCGTGGTGGAAAGGCCGAGCAGTTTTTGAATTTAGTGAATTCAAAAACCAATCCGTTTGTAATACAACCTCAAATTGAAGCGCTACCGTCCAACTATCGCAGTCATGAAGAAATCATAAAATTCAATAATGATTTTTTTACGTCTACAAGTCCCTTGTTGAATAGTCAGATTTATGAAACGCTTTTTGCTAACGGTAACCAGCAAGAATTCAATGAGTTAAAGAATGGTTTAGTTCAACTTACCTTCTTAGCCGAAAACGATGAGGAAGATATTGATGACCAATATGGGCGTGAAGTTTTAAAAACGATTCTTGATCTCAAGGCAAAAGAATATTCATATAAGGATATCTGCATTTTAGTTCGCGGTAATAAAGAAGGTGTCGCGCTGGCTAATTTTTTAACTCAAGAAGATATTCCTATAATTTCCTCAGAAAGTCTTTTACTAAAAAGTAGTCCTAAAGTTCAGTTTTTAGTCAACTTGTTGCGTTGTCAAAACCAGTCCGATGATTCCGAAATTGCATTTGAACTTCTAAGCTTTTTGTATAAGGATGAGCTAGAACAACATCAATTTATTGAAGCCCATTTAAAGAATGTCAGCATATTACTTAAAGCTGAATATGGTTTTGACATTGCTAAAATGCAACAGGCATCCGTTTATGATACTCTTGAAACTGCCATCAAACAATTTGATTTAGTCCCCAAATCAGATGCATATGTCAATTTCTTTATGGATACGGTTCTTGATATAGAACAAAAAGAGGGTACGGGTATTCCATCGTTTTTATCACACTGGGAAAAGAAAAAAGAAAAACTAAGTATTACGGCCCCGTCAAGCATTAATGCTGTTCAAATCATGACCGTTCATAAATCGAAGGGGTTGGAATTTGAAATCGTCATCTACCCCTATGCACATTCAAAAATATATAACGAAATAGAACCTAAGCTTTGGCTTCCTGTTGAAGCCGAATCTTTCGAGGGTTTTGATGAGGTTCTAATTAACAAGAAACAGGAAGTTGTTAATTATAGTGAAATAGCGGGGCACTTATTTGAAGAAGAAAATAATAAGTTAGAGCTCGATGCTTTTAACGTATTGTATGTTGCACTTACCCGAGCGGTTAAAGCATTATACATCATTACGAAAGAGGAAGTTTCATCTAAGAAATCAGATGCGCCTAAAACTTATAGTGAACTGTTTATCCATTTTTTAAAGGACAAAACACTTTGGGAAGAAAACAAAAGCGTTTACCCATTTGGCTCTTTGGACTTTCCAAGGGAGGACAAAAAATCCGAAGAACAAGAAGATATTAGTTATCAGTACTCTTATAAGGAAAGGGATAGTTTTAAAATTCTTGCCAAATCGGGAGTGTTATGGGATACTAATAATGAAGCTGCCTTATCAAAAGGAAATCTGATTCACTTTATGATGGGTTTGGTGGAAACCGAAAAAGATATTGAAAACGCATTGGCCATAGTACTTAGAAATGGCGATATTAGTGAGAATGAAATTGAACCAATGCGGAATATGGTTTCGCAAATTATCAACCACCCTAAACTTGAAGCCAATTATAAGGAAGGGCATTCCATTAAGAATGAAAGGGATATTATTACCAAAAGCGGACTTGTTTTAAGACCGGATAGAGTCGTCATCAAAGAAAATAAGGCCACTGTTATTGATTATAAAACAGGAAAGCGGGATATTCGCTATAAAGACCAAATAGACTCTTATGCTAATGCCCTGCAGGAAATGGGTTACGCTATAGAAAATAAAATCATCATATATATCAACGAAGAAATTACACCAGAATTCATTTAAGAATATTATGTACGGAAAAATAAAAGAACATCTACAGGCTGAACTAGACCAGATTAAAGAAGACGGGCTTTACAAATCAGAGCGCATCATCACTTCTCCACAAGGTGCGGTCATCAAAATTTCAACAGGTGAGGAGGTCATTAATTTTTGTGCGAATAACTATTTGGGGCTTTCATCACATCCTGAAGTTATTCAGGCTGCCAAAGACACAATGGACACACATGGCTTCGGAATGTCATCGGTGCGTTTCATATGTGGCACGCAAGACATCCATAAAGAGTTGGAACAAAAGATTGCCGATTTCTACGGAACTGAGGATACCATATTGTATGCTGCGGCATTTGATGCCAATGGTGGGGTATTCGAACCGCTGTTAACTGCAGAAGACGCTATTATATCAGATTCGCTCAATCACGCCTCTATAATAGATGGTGTTCGTTTATGTAAAGCAAAGCGATATCGGTACGCCAATAGTGACATGGCGGATTTGGAAAAACAACTACAACAGGCCCATGCGGATAATGCACGTTTCAAGATAATTGTGACGGACGGCGTTTTCTCTATGGATGGATTAGTTGCTCCCTTAGATAAAATTTGTGACCTCGCAGACCAATATGACGCCATGGTCATGATAGACGAATGTCATGCCACCGGATTTATTGGTGAAACCGGTCGCGGCACCCTCGAAGAAAAGAATGTTATGAATCGTATTGACATCATAACAGGAACGTTAGGTAAAGCGATGGGAGGAGCAATGGGAGGTTACACCACAGGAAAAAAGGAAATTATCGAGATCTTAAGGCAGCGATCAAGACCCTATCTGTTTTCAAATTCCTTGGCTCCGGCAATTGTCGGCGCATCTATTAAGGTATTCGATATGTTAAAAACAGATACCAGTCTTCGAGACAAACTTCAAAGAAATACAGAGTACTTTAAAAAAGGAATGAAAGCGGCAGGTTTTGATATTATTGATGGAGAATCTGCGATTGTGCCGGTAATGCTCTATGATGCCAAACTTGCGCAGAAAATGGCTAACATGTTGTTAGAGAGAGGTATCTATGTAATTGGCTTCTTTTATCCGGTTGTTCCCAAGGAAAAAGCTCGCATTCGTGTGCAATTATCAGCCGCTCATGAAATCGAACATTTAGATAAGGCAATTCGTGCCTTTATTGAAGTAGGCAACATACTAAAAATCGTTTAAGTGCGTTATTTCACCTGTCAAATGCAATAAAAAAAATAACATATTGATTTTGTTAATAATTTTTAACAAGTTACATTTGCAGCTAATAAACACTTAAACTTAAAAATTTAAACATGAAACATCTTAGCAAATTAATGGCTGTTGCCCTATTATTCGTAGGTTTTAGCAGTATTCAAGCGCAAGACGAGAATAACCCTTGGCAAGTAAGTTTTGGGGTTAATGCCATTGACGTTTATCCTACTGGGGATGTAAGTTCTTTTGGTAACGAGCTCTTCAACGCTAATGATCACTGGAACATTCTTCCTTCAATTTCGTACATCGGCGTTTCTAAGTCTGTTGGCGACGGATTTGCAGTTGGGGTTAGAGGTTCTTTGAACAAAATCAGCAAATTGGGTGACACCGCTGTTGATGATCTTTCTCACTACGCCGTAGATGGTACTATAAAATATAGTTTCCTTAAAGATAAAAAGTTTGACCCATTCCTAGAAGTAGGTGGTGGTTATACTTGGGTAGATGAAATTGGTGCTGGTACAGTTAACGCTGGTGTTGGTGTGAACTTATGGTTCTCAGAAAACGTTGGTCTTACTTTACAAACTGGATACAAACATGCTTTCGAAGATTATGGAGTTAAGCACTGGCAACATTTAGCAGGTATTGCTGTTAAATTCGGTGGTACTGATACTGATGGTGATGGCATTTATGACAAAGACGATGCTTGTCCAGAAGTTGCTGGTTTAGAAGCTTTCAACGGTTGTCCTGATGCTGACGGTGATGGTATCGAAGACAGCAAGGATAATTGTCCTAACGAAGCTGGTTCTAAAGAAATGAACGGTTGTCCTGATGCTGATGGTGACGGAGTAGCTGATAAAGATGATGCCTGTCCTAACGAAGCTGGTCTTGCTGCCTTAGCTGGTTGCCCTGATGCTGACGGTGATGGTATCGCTGATAAAGAAGATGAATGTCCTAATGAAGCAGGTCCTGCTGAAAACAAAGGATGTCCATGGGCTGATAAAGATGGTGATAGTGTTTTAGACAAAGATGATCAGTGTCCAGATGTTGCCGGAACTGTTGCAAACAACGGTTGCCCAGAAGTAACTGAGGAAGTTCAAAAACAACTGAACGACTACGCTAGAACAATCTTGTTTGATACTGGTAAAGCTTCTTTAAATCCGGAAACTACATCTGTATTTGTTGATATCATCAGAATACTAGGTGAATATCCTAATTCGAAATTTACAGTAGAAGGTCACACTGATAGTGTTGGTAGCGAAAAGTTGAACCAATCACTTTCTGAAAAGCGTGCAAATTCTGTTAGAGATTTCTTAATAGCAGAAGGTGTTGCAGCTGATAGATTGACAGCCATCGGTTACGGTGAAGCTAAACCTATCGCTTCTAACAAGACTCGATCTGGTAGAAAAGAAAACAGAAGAACCGAAATTAACTTGGTCAAGTAAATTTTAAACTTCTATTTCATAAAAGAAAAGCCTCGCAATTGCGAGGCTTTTTTTATTTTAGACATATGCAGAGTTTTTTAGAAGAGGTTATTGATAAGGTAACAAGAGAATACGATAGCCTTGAAGACCTCATCTTTGTATTGCCAAGCAAGCGCGCTGGTACTTTTTTAAAGAATACTATAGCTAAAAGTTCTAGAAAAACGGCTTTTGCACCAGAAATATATAGTATTGAGAGTTTTATAGAAAAGGTATCCAGACTCGGTTATGTCTCAAACACACAACAACTTTTTGAACTCTACAATGCCTATTTAAAAAACACTCCTAAAGATGAAGATAACTTCTTTACTTTTTCAAAATGGGGTCAAACACTACTTCAAGATTTCAATGAAATAGATCGTTATCTCATTGAAGCAGAAAATTTATTCTCCAACCTAGCGGACATTCAAGAAATCAATCACTGGTCCCTTCAAGGCGAGAAGACCAAAATGATGTCAGATTATTTGACCTTCTGGAAAAGTCTAAATCAACTCTACAATAACTTCAACTCGACTTTGCTTGAAAAAGGCTTGGGTCATCAGGGTCTGGTTTATCGCCAAGCATGTGAGCAACTTCCGGAATACCTCGAAAGTTGTAAGAACAAAATTCATGTTTTCGTTGGATTCAACGCCTTGAATACAGCCGAAAGTAAAATTATTCAAAGTATTCTAAAGCATTCCAAAGCAGAAATTTATTGGGATATCGACTCCTATTTCTTGAATGACCCCATCCACGATGCAGGATTGTTCATTAGAAAACATCAAAAGACTTGGCCACACTTTCAAAAGCATTCCCTTCAGGGTGTCAGCGAAAATTACGCTTCCGAAAAAAACATTCAAATTACGGGAGTACCTAAAAATGTTTCCCAAGCTAAATATGTAGGTGCCTTACTTGGGAAACTTAAAAAAAGACACCCTGATTCTTTAATAAACACCGCAGTCGTATTGGGTGATGAAACGCTCTTGAATCCTATTCTAAATGCTATACCAAAGGAAATAGAAGCTGTAAATATTACGATGGGTTATCCTTTGAATAAAACTTCCCTAGCAAGTCTATTTAATCAATTTATAGATTTATATATCAATAGAGATAGACAAGGTTGGTTTTACCAGAACGTACTTTCATTTTTGTCCCATCCGCAAATTAACCAGCTTCTTTATAAGGAACCTACCTCGAATTCTGATTTACAAACTAGTATTAAAAGTAAAAACTGGACGTACATCACTCCATCTAAATTAGAAGCCTTTGCAGATGAAAACCCAAGATTAAAGCTGCTCTTTTTTGATGGCCAAATTAGTCCGAAGAAATTTGTTCAAAAATGCCTTACTATTATTCTAGAGCTAAAAAACCAACACGAAGAAGGTGAAAATAGTTTGGCATTGGAATACCTTTATCGGTTTCATACGCTATTCAATCAAATACTGGACTTGGTTCAAAAACACGCCTTTATTAATGATTTGAAAGCACTACAAAGTCTATTCAAAGAACTATTGTCTTCAGAAACTGTAGATTTTCAAGGCGACCCATTGGAAGGGCTTCAAATAATGGGAATGTTAGAAAGTAGAAACCTCGACTTTGAAACTGTAATCCTTACCTCAGTGAACGAAGGCATTCTACCTTCCGGTAAATCAAACAATTCCTTTATTCCTTTTGATTTAAAAACAAGATTAGGTCTACCTACGTTTAAAGAAAAAGATGCGGTATATACTTATCACTTTTACAGATTACTTCAACGTGCCAAGAACATCCATATAATATACAATACAGAACCTGATGTACTTGAAGGAGGAGAAAAAAGCAGGTTGATTTCTCAAATACTAACAGACCCCAACAAAGAAAAGGATATAGTCGCCAAAGTTGCTACTCCGGCAATTGAACCTGTTATTCAAGCCTTAAGTACATTTAAGAAGAATGACGGTTTGATGCGGTTAATTCAAAATCATGCGGAAATCGGTTTTTCACCTACTTCGTTGAGTAATTATATTAGAAACCCAATTGACTTTTATAAGCGGAATTTATTGGGTATTAATGATTCTCTTGAAGTAGAAGAAACAATTGCCGCAAATACCTTTGGAACGATTGTACATGACACCTTAGAGGATTTATATACGCCCTTTTTGGGAGAATATTTATCGTCCGAGGGACTTATAAAAGCAAGGGGCAACATTCAACCCTTAGTTCAAAAGCATTTTGCCAAGAGTTATCTGGATGGTGATATTAGCCGTGGCAGGAACTTGATTGCATATAAGGTGATTGTTCGTTACCTAGAGAAATATATCGATTCAGAAATATCAGAGGCTAAAAATCACCAAATTAAGATTCTCGGTATCGAGGAAAAATTAAATGTCAAGCTCAACATCCCAGAAATTGATTTTCCCATCACTTTAAAAGGAAAACTTGACCGAATCGATGAGAAAGATGGAATGTTAAGAATTATCGATTACAAGACCGGAAAAGTAGAATCAAAAAACGTTGAGATCGTAAGCTGGGATGAAATAACCGCTGAATACGATTTTAGCAAAGCGTTTCAATTACTTTGTTACGCTTTCATGTACAACGACAAAAATCCTATTGAAAATATCGAATCGGGAATCATTTCCTTTAAAAACTTAAATGACGGACTTCTAAAATTTGCCACAAAAGATAAAAGAGGCAGTTGGGCAAAGAAGAACCATATTATTTCTCAAGAAACGATTTCTAGTTTCGAAAAAGAACTAAAAAAGCTAATCTTAGAAATTTGTACTCCTGAAATTCCGTTTACCGAAAAAGAAGTTTAATCTATTTTTTGTCTGGTCGTGTTGGGCGCACTTCTATTTTGCTTGGTAAGGTTCTCGGGTGCATTTTAAGTAAGTCTAAAACCAGCTCGCCAATATCCTCCGGTTGAATCTTCCACGAATCCTTTTCTGTAGGTTCATTGTTATTAAAATGCGTTGCCACAGAGCCCGGCATAATCGTGGAGACTTTTACATCATACTTTCTCAAATCTAACATTGCCGCTTGGGTAAAACCAACGACTCCAAATTTGGTAGCATTGTATCCTGCTCCAGAAGCAAAGAAATTAGTGCCAGCCAAACTGGCCAGCGTTATATAATAGCCCTTAGATTTTTTTAAAGCCTGCACAGAAGCTTTTAAGGTATGAAAGACACCACTTAAATTGGTATCTATCATTTGATGCCATTGTTCATCTGACATTTCATCAACTGGTGCAAAATGCCCTACACCAGCATTTGCAAGAACCACATCTACCTGCCCCCAGGTATCCAAAATCTTTTGAATGGCTTCTTTCTCACTATTTAGTTGGGTAACATCTGATTCTAGAGCCAAAACATTCTCAACATTTCCTAGGTACTGGGCGGCCGTTTCTACCGTTTTAAGCGTTCTACCGCTTATGGCGACTTTCATTCCAGCTGCCACAAGTTTCTCGGCGACACCATACCCTATTCCTTTGGAACCTCCTGTGATGTAAGCAACTTTCCCTTTTAAGTCTTGCATATATTATAGTTTAGGCTCCCACCCAGGTTGGTATTCTCTTTTCCAGCTCTTCATTGCCTTTTCATTGTTGAGCACCTTCCCTGTTGTTGAATCGATTTTTAGCATCTCTCCGGCTTCTTGGGCCATGTTTCCTAAGTGACATAACATGGTAGAAATGCTTGCATCATTAATATCGGCTTGGAGGGTTTTGTCCTCACGAATTGCATCAAAGAAGTTACCAACATGAGAAATATCCAAACCGCCTTCGCCACGGGTATTTGTCGTTGCGCTTGCTGTTTTTTCAAATTCGAATTTTATGGGATTCCCCTGTAAATCATATAACTTGTAGAAGTTCCTACTTAATTCCATAGAGCCTTTGCTTCCATAAATGGTAATGCCTCTTCCAGGTCTTGTTGGTTTAATAACTCCGCGGCTATGACCCGTCCACGTGATGAATTTATCATCGGCAAACTTGAAAGTTACTTGTTGATTGTCGACAAATTCCCAATCGTCATCATAGGCGTATTTTCCACCAAAGGAAGTCACACTTTCAGGCAAATCAACGCCTAAGGCCCATCGGCAAATATCTACTTCATGGGTGCCATTGTTATGCATTTCTCCTGTTCCCCAATTGCGAAACCAGTGCCAGTTATAGGGATGAATATTATCTTTATAGTCTTTTCTTGGGGCAGGACCTTGCCACATTTCCCAGTCAAGTGTTTTCGGAACATCTATTTTCTTTCCTTTTCCGATTGAACCCCGATTATTCGAATAGTAGGCCTCGCCCTTGTAAACATCTCCTATTATCCCATTTCGGATATCATCAATGGCCATAATCGAGGTTGTCGCCGAACGTTGCTGATTACCCATTTGTACCTTCTTTCCGTACTTATTTTGAGCAGCTACCAATAAGTCATTTTCATGTGGGTTGTGACTACAGGGCTTCTCTACATATACATGTTTTCCTGCTTGCAAGGCTGCAATGGCCATTGGCGCATGCCAATGTTCGGGTGTTGCAATAAAAACAGCATCTACATCTTTATCTTCTAAAACCTTCCTAAAATCCTTTTCCACCTTAGGAACATAACCTAAGTTTTTTTGACACCAGACATTGTGTTCTTCTATAATTTTATCATCGACATCACAAGTGTAAATCACTTTGGCATTCGCATCAGCATGTATTGCTTTATAATGCGCCTTTCCTCTGCTGCGCACTCCTATTACGGCACAATTGATATGGTCATTTGCTCCTAAGAAATTGGCATATGATGTACTGGGCAACATTAATCCGCCGAGAGTGACCGCTGCTGTTCCCGCGGTGGTTTTTTTGATAAAACTTCTTCTTGTGGTCATGGCTAAATGTGAATTTGTTATTACTTCTGTAGGACAGTAAATTAAGAAAAAAAACGCTTTAGGGGAATTTAATAGGGTTTTTAACCTTATTTGATCCAAGAAGTAATTTCTAAAACAAAAAAACCATCACTAAAAGTGATGGTTTTGTGGAGAATACCGGAGTCGAACCGGTGACCTCTTGCCTGCCAGGCAAGCGCTCTAGCCAGCTGAGCTAATCCCCCATTTGACTAGCGACAAAGAAAATACTTTTAGGGTAAGTATCAAAATGTAACTGGGTGTAATTGGACCGCTACTTAATCCTTCTTTACACGAAGCATCAGAACTGGTATTTTAACAAAGAACTCTGATTTTAAAATGGTGTTCTTTTCCCAAAGCTTTTTGAAGAAACCTCTTTTTCTTCTAAAAACACAAAGTAAATCAGGTTGGTGTGATTGAAAGTGCTCTAAAACACCTTGGTAGGTTGTTGCATTTTCAGTCAAAGTTAACTGCTCGCTAATATCCATAAGTGCCGGATGTACTTTTAGATCATCTGAATCATATCCTGGCGTTTTCACTAAAAGTAAACTAACTAAAGTGCCAAATTTTTTCTGTACGGATAACAGTGGCTCCAACATGCGTTTTTTCTTCAAGATTCCCGATTTAAATGCAGTTAAAACTGTTTTGAAAGGCTTGAAAACTGTACCTCTAGGAACAATAAGTGCTGGAATATCCGTCTTCTTAATAATCTTCCCCGTCGTATTCCCTAAATAGAGTTCTTCTTTGATATCATTGCTTCTAGGCGCGATAATTATCAAATCAATGCCCAATTCATGGTCTATTTCCTTAAGTCCATCAGCAATATCCCCATTATATGTGGCTATCTTAATAGCAATTTCTTTCGCATCCACTTTGTCAATGACTTCCTTCAAACGCTCTTTACTACTTTTAGCTACCTTTTCAGAAATATTAGCCAAGCTACCTGCCTTTGCCGAAACGCTAAATACATCCATTACAAAAACCTGCGCGGAAAACTCGGAGGCAAAATCCACAGCATATTGCAATGTTTCGCCTGTATTTGAAGTGCCAATAGGAACGAGAATGTTTTTCATGGAAGAGAATGTTGATTAATATTCTAAATTTACAATTAAATTGAACTTCACGAATGATTCGACGTGCAAAGATATCGGAAATACCCGACATTCTTACAATTTGCAAAGCCTGTGCGGCATACATGATTTCAAATGGAATTTACCAATGGAATGAACATTATCCCTCAGCTGCTGCTTTTACAAGAGACATCGAAAGAGATGAATTGTACGTGTTGGAAGTGGATAAAAAAGTCATTGGTACTATAGTTATATCAACACTTATGGATGATGAATATGTGCCTGTCAAATGGCTGACTCCAAACACCAATAATGTTTATATTCACCGCCTATCAATTGAACCCAATCTACAGGGAAAAGGCTATGCCCAACGACTCATGGACTTTGCCGAAAACTATGCTAAGGAAAACGGTTTTGCTTCTGTTCGCCTAGATACCTTTAGCCAAAACAAACGCAATCAAAGATTCTATGAAGCTCGAGGTTATCAGCGTCTTGGAGACATTTATCTTCCCAAACAAAGTGAGCATCCTTTTCATTGTTTTGAACTCGTATTGTAGGCAATGAGAATTCAAAAAACCACTATCAATTTTAAAACAATCAACAAATTAGCTATTCCAGCGACTATTGCGGGTATTGCAGAACCGTTGCTTTCAATTACTGACACGGCAATTGTTGGTAATATTCCTGTCGACGGAGTAGAATCACTTGCTGCAGCCGGAATAGTCGGTTCTTTTCTGTCCATGTTGATTTGGATACTCGGTCAAACCCGAAGTGCCATTTCTGCCATCATTTCCCAATATTTAGGGGCGGGAAAAATTGAAGAGGTTCAAACACTTCCGGCCCAAGCGATTTTTCTGAATATTGGACTGAGCATTTTGATTTTGCTATCGACCATATTTATCGTCGATGACATTTTTAGATTGCTCAATGCTTCCGGTAAAATTTTAGAGTATTGTATTTCCTACTACTCTATAAGGGTATGGGGCTTTCCACTTACCTTATTTGTGTTTGCAGTTATGGGCATTTTCCGCGGACTCCAGAATACCTATTGGCCTATGATGATCGCCATTGTTGGGGCGATTTTAAATGTAGCCCTAGATTTTGCCTTCGTGTATGGCATAGAAGGTTTTATTGAACCCATGTATTTAGAAGGCGCAGCATGGGCAAGTTTGATCGCTCAAGGCATCATGGCGATAATGGCATTTGTTCTGTTGATGACCAAAACCAATATAAGCTTGAAATTGAAATTTCCCTTACATGATGAATTGGGAAGATTGGTTGTAATGAGCTTAAATCTTTTTGTACGGGCAATAGCCTTAAATACCGCTTTGATTTTAGCGGTTCGTGAGGCTACAGCACTGGGTGACAAATACATTGCAGCCCATACCATAGCCCTGAATATTTGGTTGTTTTCTGCATTTTTCATTGATGGTTATGGTGCTGCGGGAAACATTATGGGAGGTAGATTATTAGGCGCCAAAGATTACAACGGACTCTGGTTCTTAGCCAAGAAAATTATGTTATACGGACTTCTAGTAAGTCTAGTTTTGGTGCTTTTTGGATTCATCTTCTACTACCCTATTGGTAGCTTGTTCTCTAATGAGACCGTTGTTCAAGAGACCTTTTATGCTGTCTTTTTTATTGTCGTTCTAGGATGGCCCATGAATACGATGGCCTTTGTTTTAGATGGACTGTTTAAGGGATTGGGGGAAATGAAATACTTGAGAAACACCCTTTTGACCGCTACTTTCTTAGGGTTTATTCCTGTCCTTTTCCTTGGAAAATATATGAATTGGGGGCTTCATGGCATTTGGATAGCCTTCACCGTTTGGATGATAATTCGAGGTGCTGCTTTGATATGGAAGTTTCGAAGAAAGTTTCGACCCTTATTACAAAACACGTAATTTTGAACAAAATACTTTTCCATGGGAACTGATAGAGCAAACGGAAGTTTATATACCAATATACAAGGCAAAGTTGCGTCGGTAGAATTTGGACACCCGGCAAGTAATTCATTTGTCGCCGAGCTTTTAGATAGACTTACTACAGAATTCCATAAGCTTTCTGAAAATCCCGATATATCGGTAATCGTTTTAAAATCGGAGGGAGATCGCACCTTTTGCGCAGGAGCTTCTTTTGACGAATTAATGGCTGTTTCCAATCTGGAAGAGGGCAAAGTATTTTTTAGCGGATTCGCAAACGTCATCAACGCCATGCGTACTTGTAAGAAAGTGATTGTTGGGAGAGTGCAAGGAAAAACCGTTGGTGGTGGCGTCGGTTTGGCTTCAGCTTGTGACTATGTTTTTGCCTCAGTGGATGCTTCCATCCGCTTATCAGAATTGACCATCGGTATTGCTCCTTTGGTTATAGAACCTGCCGTAGCCCGTAAAATAGGAACAGCTGCTATTTCAGAACTGTCCCTCTCTCCTTCAGAATGGAAAAATGTCTATTGGGCACAGGAAAAAGGCTTGTTTTCACGAGTGTTCGATAGCATGAAAGAACTAGATAAAGATCTGGAATTCTTTGTTGAGAAACTAGCTTCATACAATCCTGAAGCTTTGGAAGAATGGAAAAAAGTGCTTTGGAAAGACACTTCCCATTGGGATACCTTATTGGTCGAGCGCGCTGCAATTACGGGCAAATTAGTGCTGTCTGAATTTACCAGAAATGCACTGTCCAAATTCAAGAAATAATAAGCCTCTCTATTTTTCGTTCTATTTTCCTAACTCAATTATTTAGTAACATGGATATTTTAAGTTTTTTAAACGGAGATCTTGTCTTTCCTATTCTAGCGCTCTTCGTAGTTGTTATTTACTTTGTAAATCGTGTTCGCACAAGACGTAAGTTTAAACGTTAAATTCAAATCTTTAACGCAACTGTTAAAGTAAACCGCATCTCTTTTATAGATGAAAAAGCTGTTACTTCTTAGTTTTCTTTTTTTATTCTTAGTGAATTGTAAGGATAATGATGATGTTAATCCGGATGCTATGGATTGTACTGAAGTTGCCTGTACTGAGATTTTTATTTCCCTGATGGTCACAGTAAAGGATAAAGATGGGGTGCTAATCCCACTTGATCGCTTTGAGGTAATCGATAGGAAAACATCCGAAGACCTTACTCCCAGAATTACTTTTGATGATTTTCAAATGGCAAGACAAAGTGGCCAATATCCGCTCTACGATGATTCATTCGTTTCCGAATATCAAAACACCAAGAGAACTATTCTTTTCCGGGGTTTCATCAATGAGGACAAAATAGCGGAAGCTGAGTATATCATTGAGACCGATTGCTGTCATGTGAGTATTGCTTTAGGTGATACTACTATCACCATCAATTAAGCCTTACATAGAGCTATATTATTTAGTTTCCCTTTAAAGAATTCCTACCTTTGCTGCTCAAGATTTTATAATGAGTAACATCAGAATTACCAAGCAATTTAATTTCGAGACTGGCCATGCGCTATATGGCTACGATGGCAAATGCAGAAATGTTCATGGGCATAGTTATAAGCTCTCCGTAACCGTCATAGGCAATCCTATTACTGATACATCAAATGTTAAATTGGGAATGGTCATCGACTTTAGTGATTTGAAAAAAATCGTAAAAGAAGAAATCGTAGATCAGTTCGATCATGCGACGGTTTTTAATAAAAATACGCCGCATGTGGAGTTAGCAAAAGAGCTAACCGAACGCGGTCATAATGTAATTTTAGCCGACTATCAGCCTACGAGTGAAAACATGGTTATTGATTTTGCTTCTAAGATAAAAGCTCGCTTGCCAGAAAATGTTAAACTACATTCCTTAAAACTACAGGAAACCGAGACTTCATTTGCAGAGTGGTTTGCTTCTGAAAATTAAGTCAGCTTCAGTTTTTCCTATCTTTACATCTAAATGACGACCATCAACATTCCTCAGGGCAAAAAAGTCTATTTCGCTAGTGACAATCACTTGGGCGCCCCGACCATGGAAGCTAGCAAACCACGTGAAAAGAAATTTGTGGCTTGGTTGGATCAAATAAAAGACGATGCTGGGGCTATTTTTCTATTGGGCGATCTTTTTGATTTTTGGATGGAATATAAAACGGTTGTCCCCAAAGGATTTACCAGGACTTTAGGGAAATTGGCGGAAATATCGGATTCCGGAATTCCTATTTATTATTTTGTAGGCAATCATGATTTATGGATGGATGGCTATTTTGAGGAAGAACTCAACATACCTGTTTTTCACAAACCTCAGCAGTATGAAATCAACGGTGTTTCTTTTTTTATAGGTCACGGTGACGGTTTAGGACCTCATGATAAGGGATACAAACGAATGAAAAAGGTCTTTACCAATCCTATTTCGAAATGGTTGTACAGATGGTTACATCCGGATTGGGGCGTTCGCTTGGCACAATACTTTTCCGTAAAAAACAAATTAATTTCAGGGGATGAGGATGCTCAATTTTTAGGAGAAGACAAAGAATGGTTGGTTCAATATGCTAAACGAAAAATGGAAACCCAACACTACGACCATTTTATTTTTGGACATCGGCACCTTCCTTTGGAAATAGTATTAAACGAGAAGTCAAAGTATACCAATCTAGGCGATTGGATCAACTACTATACCTATGCTGTTTTTGATGGAGAGCAGCTTTCTTTGGAGAAATACCTTAAGAACTAGCTGCCTCGTGTTCTTCAACAGCGGACTGCAAATCAAGCTTTCGAAAAGACGGTGAGATAAATGCGGTGAAGCCAACGGTCAAAAGTGTCATTGTTCCTCCAAAAACTACTGCGGTAACCGTTCCCATAAGTTTAGCCGTTGCTCCGCTTTCAAAAGCTCCCAGTTCGTTTGAAGAGCCTACGAACATAGAATTTACCGAGGCTACCCTACCGCGCATTTCATCTGGAGTTTTCAATTGCAGTATTGTTTGACGAATGACCATGGAAATTCCATCCAAAGCACCACTCATAAACAATGCAAATACCGATAACCAAAATGAATTTGAAAGTCCGAATATAATGATGCTAATACCAAAGCCAAAGACTGCCCAAAGGAGTTTTTTGCCGGCATATTTATGAATAGGAAATCGGGTTGAACCAACCATGGTTATCGCTGCCCCTACTGCTGGAGCAGCTCTTAAAACTCCAAAACCCTCGGAGCCAACTTGCAAAATATCTTGGGCAAAAACAGGAAGCAAGGCAACCGCTCCTCCAAAAAGCACAGCAATCATATCTAGTGTTAGAGCACCGAAAATGGCTTTTGAATTAAAAACAAACTTTAAACCCTCCTTTAAACTTTGAAGAACAGGTTCTCCAATTTTTGGGTTTAAAATCGGTTTTCGCGAGATTCTATAAACAATCAATAAAGCTGCTAAAGAAAATCCGATAATAACCAACATCGACCATTGAACTCCAATCCAACTAATAGACAACCCGGCCATTGCTGGTCCGAGAACAGCAGCCATTTGCCAAGTCGTACTGCTCCATGTTGCTGCATTCGGATATGCCTTCTTAGGAACAATCAAAGCAATCAATGAGAAAATAGTTGGGCCTAAAAATGCACGAACAATTCCTCCAAGAAAAACCAAAAAATAAATCGAATACAAAATTGTATTCGATTCCATATCAGAAATAATGGAAGGAGTACTCAATAGAAATAATCCGAAACCGATTAGTGTAAAACCTAAAATACATTGGAGTAGTAGGTTTCTTTTCTCTTTTTGATCTACAATATGCCCAGCAATTAATGCTGTAGATACGGCGGGAATGACTTCCATAAGTCCAATCATTCCTAAGGACCAGGGGTCCTTTGTCATTGAATATACTTGCCATTCAATAACGATAAACTGCATTGACCAAGCAAAAACCATAGCAAAGCGAGCTACTAAAAAGATGTTGAATTCCCGAAATCGGAGCGCTGCATAGGGGTCAAGGGATTTGGCCATTAAATGGTAATTTCTATTCGATTCCCCTCAGGGTCTAAAACCACACTTTCATAATAGCCATCTCCTGTTGTTCTTGGCTCGCCAACAATTCTAAAGCCGTCTTTCCTTAACTTTTCAGTAAGGAAATTAACCTTCTCTTTGGACCCAACCGAAATAGCAAAATGAATTAATCCCAGATGTTCCTTTTCTAGTTTGTTTGAAGCAAATATCTCCGGTTTGTGCATCAGTTCAAGTCGCGAACCTTCCTTAAAACTCAGAAAATAAGAAGTAAAGTTCTTCTTATCGTTCACATATTTTTCCCCTGATTGGGCATCAAAATAATGCTCGTAAAAACCTCGCATATTTTCAATTTCAGAAACCCAAATGGCTATGTGTTCAATCCTCATTTCAGGTCCTTTAATCTCAGTTGCAGACTCACATTTCCCTGCCATTCGTTTTCATCCAAAGAAAAAACCGCGTCAAAAGTCTTTCTATTAATAACGAGAGGTAGCTTATCTCCCAATTTGAAACCGATGCCTCCTATGGGTCCCCAGCCATCTTGAGTGACGGCAAATTTGAGATGGGCTCCATCTTGCCCAACTCCTTTCGCATAACCAGAATCTTGAAGTTTTTCAGCCATAAAAACAGGCGTCATATTTCCTGGCCCGAATGGAGCGAATTGTTTAAGAATCCGCATTAATTTAGGGGTGATGTCTTTTACCGTTATGGCCATGTCGACAGTAATTTCCGGAGTAAGCAAGTTTGGGTCAATAGTTTCGGAAACTACTTTTTCAAATTGATGCTTAAAATTACCATACTGTTCTTCAAGCATGGTTAGACCTGCTGCATATTTATGCCCTCCAAATTGCTCTATATAATCAGAACATCCCTGCAGTGCATTATAAACGTCAAAACCTTTTACCGAGCGCGCTGATGCTGCCAACTTCTCACCACTTTTGGTAAAAACTAAAGTAGGGCGATAATAGGTTTCCGTTAATCGGGAAGCTACGATGCCAATAACACCTTTGTGCCAAGAGTCTTTATAAACTACGGAAGTAAAACCTTCTTCTTCCTTATTTTCCTGAATCTGAGCAAGCGCTTCTTGGGTAATTTCTTTGTCGAGACCTCGGCGATCGATATTGTATTTTTCGATGCCCGCCGCAAACTTGGTCGCCTGCTCCATATCAGTCTCCGTCAAAAGGTTTACGGCATGCTGCCCGTGTTCCATTCGGCCGGCTGCATTGATGCGTGGGGCAATTATAAAAACCACATCGGTAATAGTAAGCACTGTTTTTTTTGTCTGATTGATAATGGCCTTAAACCCAATTCTCGGATTGGAATTGATAACCTCAAGTCCGTGGTAAGCCAATATCCGATTCTCTCCGGTTATCGGTACAATATCAGCTCCAATTGCGGTCGCCACCAAATCCAAATAGGGAATCAGATCTTCAATAGTTTCCCCCTGCTGCGAACCTAAGGCTTGAATCAATTTAAACCCGACACCACAACCACAAAGCTCATCATAAGGGTATTCACAATCATCACGCTTAGGGTCTAGTACAGCAACGGCATTCGGCAAACTATCTCCAGGACGGTGGTGGTCACAAATGATAAAATCAACGCCTTTTTCTTTAGCATACGCTACTTTATCGATTGCCTTTACACCGCAATCCAAAGCTATGATAAGTGAAAAACCATTGTCTTCAGCAAAGTCAATTCCCTTATAGGAAACTCCATACCCTTCCTCATAACGATCCGGAATATAGGTAGCCACATTCGGATAGTAACTCAATAAATATGAGGAAAGCAAGGCAACAGATGTAGTTCCATCCACATCGTAATCGCCAAAAACCAAAATATTCTCATTTTCTGAAATTGCCTTTTCTATTCGGGCAACGGCAATGTCCATATCCTTCATTAAAAAAGGGTCGTGCAAATCGGAGAGCTGTGGGCGGAAGAATTTTTTTGCTTCCTCGTATGTTGTAATTCCGCGTTGTAAAAGTAGTTGTGCAACCAAATCATCAACCTTTAGCTCGGTAGCCAATCGGTCGATTTCAGTTTGTTCTGGTTTTGGTTTTATGGTCCAGCGCATTCTCTAAGTTCAAGTTCAAGAGTCAAGTTCAAGCCCAATTTGGCTAAAACTTATTCAAAAAAACACTTCACTTTTTGTTTTTTATAATCGTTGCAATAATTCGAATAAGTTGTTCTACTTCATCAAGTAAATTATCTCTTTTACCACTATTTCCGTATTCAACTTTATGTAAAATTTTCAGGTTAACTCTTGATTCTTTAAGCTCTTTGAGACAAATACTTGCCTTGTTAATGTAATCTCTATTAGAATTAGTTCCTTGAGCCTCTCCAAAGTTTAGGGCTGAACTTCCTCCAGATCTTAAAAGTTGATTTCCGTAGTATTGTCCAGTGATGTCGTTTGGCAAGCCTTTACAAAATAGTGCCACTGAAGCTGCAAAGCTCACAAGTCTATCTTCTATATCAAATTTTTTACCAGTCATTTTTTGAACTTGAACTTGACTCTTGCACTTGAACTTTTTTACTTATGATGAAATATGGTCTTAATCTCAAGCTCTGCAAACTGCCGAAACATCTCCATCACACCACAGTATTTCTCAATTGACAAATCCACAGCTCTTTGTAGTTTCTTTTCTTCTAGATTTCCTCCATGGAAATGATATTCTATAACTACTTTATCATAAAATTTTGGATGCTCATCCGTAAGGTTGGCAATCGTTTCGATAGTAAACTCCTCCACCTCTAATTTCATTTTCTTCATTAAGGATGCAACATCAAGCCCAGAACAACCAGCAAGTGATGAAAGCATCAATGCTTTGGGGCGGAATCCACTGCTATCTCCCCCATCTTCTTTTGCAATATCAATCTTTAAGGAATGTCCTGAAGGATTGTTACTTTCAAAGGCCATATTTCCTAGCCATTTCGTTGTGATATGATTTGTAGTCGCCATAAATTTTCGTTTCTTGTGTGTTCACAAAAGTAAGATAAAAACTACTCAAAAAAATTACAATATGCCCTTAGTAAATCCACTTGATCCAAGTCATAGTCCTGAAACAGCAGAACTTGCAAAATTCTTTAATGAAACCCTTGGGTTTTGCCCGAATTCGGTGTTGACGATGCAGCATCGGCCAGCTATTTCCAAAGCCTTTATCAATTTGAATAAAGCAGTGATGGCCAATGAAGGTCGTGTCACCTCTGCCTTGAAAAGAATGATTGCCTGGGTCAGCAGTAACTCAACCGGATGTCGCTATTGCCAAGCTCACGCCATACGAGCTGCAGAACGATATGGTGCAGAACAAGAACAATTAGATAATATTTGGGAATACAGAACCCACCCTGCTTTCTCAGAAGCCGAACGCGCTGCTTTAGACTTTTCCTTACAAGCATCTCAAGTACCAAACGGAGTAGATGCAGAAATCAAAGCACGTTTATACGAACACTGGAATGAAGGAGAAATAGTAGAAATGTTAGGGGTGATTTCGCTTTTCGGATATCTCAATAGGTGGAATGACTCTATGGGGACTTCAATCGAGGATGGTGCTGTCGAAAGTGGTGACCAATATTTAGGAAAACACGGTTGGGAGAAAGGGAAGCATGATGGGTCGAGATATTAGATTCTTGGATTGTTAGACCGCTTTGCTATAAGAATATTAGACCCTACCTTTTGGTGGGGTTTTTAAGTATCAATAATCTTCATCTATACATTTGTTCTTTTTACCGGATATATTTTTTATAAAATTTCAAAAGGTGATTGAAGCTTGAACTATTGTTGTAAAAAACATTAAATCATCACATATTGTTATATTAATTACTTTTTTGTTACATTTGTAACAGATTGTACATTTGTTTCTAACTATTACCACTAGCGTAAGTCTTCTAATTTATTTTAAAATAAATTAGAAAAAAGATGCTCAATTGAGAACAAGTCATTAAAGAAACTGTCTTTTTAAGCCGATGTTTCTCTTCTTAATTTAACCTTGAGTTTTTATGTTACATATCAATAGAATTACTTGACAAAATATAAATATCCAAAAATGAAAGATTTTATTTTCAAATATTACAAAGAGACTTTTGCATCAATCCTAATTATTATTTGTATTTCATGCCTAATCACCTTAGATGGGCAAATTTCAGACAGTCTTAAGCAGACATTAGGAGTGATAATTACCGTGTGTTTATGCTATGTCTTCAGAGGAAGTCTACAGACAAGTTGAAGTTCTTTTCTGAAGTTCTGTTACTACCTCCTTTTCAAACCAAGGATTCTTCGTCAACCAAAACCGATTTCTTGGCGAAGGGTGCGGTAATGGAAAATATTTCGGAGCATATTTTTGATAAGCCTTAACCGTTTCAGTTAAGTTCTTTTCCATTTCCTTCTTCAAATAATATTTCTGAGCATAAGTACCGATAAGAATAATAAACTCAAGGTTGGGCATAGCATCCCAAAGTTGTTGATGCCATAAAGGGGCACATTCAGTACGCGGTGGCAAGTCTCCTCCTTTTCCTTTTCCGGGGTAGCAGAATCCCATAGGTACTAAAGCAATTTTTGTTTCATCGTAAAACACTTCATCTGAAACTCCTAACCATTTTCGTAGTTGTCGTCCACTGGGGTCATCCCAAGGCACTCCCGTTTCATGAACTTTTGTTCCTGGTGCTTGACCAATGATGATGATTTTGGCATCAGGGTGACAGGCAACAATAGGTCTTGGTCCCAATGGCAAATGTACTTTGCAGACTTCGCAGGCTCTTATTTCGGAGAGTAGTTTTTTCATGTCAAATCAAGAAGGTTTTCAGAAGATAAATCGTTAGCATTCCCCAAAACGTTCCAGTTGCCATACTTAAGATGGCCAAAACAATGGCGTGAGGCATCCATTTCTTTTCATAGGCCGCTGTTACTGCGGGAGCTGTTGCAATACCTCCTACATTGGCCATGCTAG
Source organism: uncultured Flavobacteriaceae bacterium (assembly GCA_947500435.1). GTDB lineage: Bacteria > Bacteroidota > Bacteroidia > Flavobacteriales > Flavobacteriaceae > Maribacter_C. The sequence continues at coordinate 102,368 of CANMRV010000003.1, read as the reverse complement.
CGATTGGCACCCATGCCATATTTACATTCAACAACTTGGCAATTAAAATCATAAACACAAAATGACCCACTAGCCAAACGATTAAAAATCCTAGAAAGGAAGTGTTGAAACCTAAGGTGGCGAATTGAAGTTTTAATCCTAAAACCGCCATTACGATGATGATTAATATGCTTCCAATTTTGAGGGTAAAGTTGAAATTCCATTTGGGTATAAAATTACTCAAAGCCAAACCTAAGAAGGAAAGGATTACTACTCTACCCACAAAACTTTCGATTATAAAATTGCAGGCAATAACACCCCCCAAAAGTATGAGTCCGCAAAGCCAAGGCGCAATGGGGTTTTTAGTTTCTGTTCGCAAATCTTCAGGCATAGTGATATCAGTAATTTTAAATCGCTTGTTTAAAAACTTGCTTTTCTTAATGGTCTGAAACATCAAAATCGTCCAAATATTGACCAAGATATTATCCATTACCAAAACAGAGAGGAAGATATTTTCAGGACATTCGACCAACTCTTTTAATACCAATTGGCTTGTGCTACCGCCAATCCAGCTTCCTACGATTGGCGGAATGCCTTTCCAATAGTCCTGATTGATTAAGGTTCCGCTTACCAAATCGGTGTCCATTAAGCTCAAACCCAATAAAACGGGAAAAACAGCAATGAATAATGACCCCGCCACAAATACGATAATTGGTTTCCATCCGATAGCTTTTAACTGCCCTAGGGACAAGCTGCTCATTACCGCTATAATTGCCAAAGGGATAAAATAGTCTTTGCTGAAATCATGAATATCCGCTTGGGAGTAATCCACATCCATCAAAAAAGAAATCAAAGCAGGAATTACATAAGCTAGCAAAATAGCAGGCACCCAATCGAAAAGTGATTTAATGTGTTTGTTTTCCCATCGGTCAAGAAAGTAAACAGCGATTACCGTGAAAAATGAAATGACCCATGGAGTTAACATGGGTTCAATTTAAGATAATTCGCGATACGGAAAAGAACTATTTCTTGCCCCCAACAACAATCACAATTTCGCCTTTTGGAGGTTTTTCAGTATAGTGCTTTAAAACTTCCTCCGCAGTTCCACGAATAGTTTCTTCGTAGAGTTTGGTTAATTCCCGTGAAATAGAAACAGGTCTGTCTTCTCCAAAATATTCTACAAAATTTCCTAAAGTTTTCAGCAACTTATGTGGCGATTCATAGAAAACCATAGTACGTGTTTCTTCAGCTAAAAACTTCAAGCGTGTTTGCCTTCCTTTCTTAACAGGAAGAAATCCTTCGAAAACAAATTTATCGTTGGGGAGTCCGCTGTTAACCAGGGCAGGAACAAATGCGGTTGCTCCAGGGAGACAATCCACTTCGAGTCCATTTTCGACACAGGCGCGAGTTAATAGAAATCCAGGGTCAGAAATTGCTGGGGTACCTGCATCGGAGATTAATGCAATCGTTTCTCCTGATTGCATACGTTTTACAAGAACATCAACAGTTTTATGCTCATTATGCATATGATGACTTTGCATAGGAGTTGAAATATCAAAATGCTGCAAAAGCTTACCACTAGTGCGGGTGTCTTCCGCTAGAATGACATCCGCTTCTCTTAAAATGCGAATGGCCCGTAAGGTCATGTCTTCTAAATTTCCTATCGGCGTAGGAACTAAATATAGTTTCCCCATTCTATTAGATTATGGTCGTACTGTTTTTCCTAAAAAGTAGGAAATCATCAAGGCTATAAAGGCAATTATTGAGAATAATTCTCCCCCGTCTTTGGCGACCATGTGCGCTGTAAAAGCTAGGGTAACATCAAAGAAAAATCCTGCATAAGCCCACTCTTTTAAAGATTTGGAAAAATTCCCCCATATAGCAATAAGCCCTAATATTTTGGCAATCGCCAGAGGATACACTAAATATCCTGGATAATTGACACTCTCAAAGTAACCCGCAATTTCCTCAGGATTCCGCAAATACATTTGAGCCGAATAAATCATTATCCCAGTCAAAATGGCTGTTGTAATGTAGTACCCTATTTTTTGAATATTCATAAGTAGCTATTTCTAATAATAGTCGACAAGGTAAGGAATGCTAACAAATTTGGGAATAAAAAAGCCCTTCATCAACTTTGATGAAGGGCTCTAAATTTTATCTATTAGGATTTAAGAGAATCTACGTTCAATTAAACCCATAAATCGTTCGGCGTATTCTTCCTTGCCTTCCCAATTGTTATAATCAGGTTTTACCATATTATCTATAAAGGCAATCGAACGTTCTTCAGTATCAATTGTACTTAATTGTGACAACACTCGATTATAATCTTCGGTACTTCCATTGAAGAGATGTTTTACGAACGCAAGGCGATTGTTTAAATCAACCTTTATTTCCTTTCCGTTTAGTTTGTCATTCAATGATTTGGTAGCCGTTTCCTTTTTTACACCATTTTCTTTAGCTGGAGTAAAGAATTCTTTATCATTCTTCATCAAATCCGGCTTTCCTAAAAAGTCTGCTAAAACCTCATCAACCTGAGTTTCACTTGGCATTTCCGACACCATGTCTTTTATGGTATCCATTCCTGGATGTGTTATGATGTCTTCTTGATGCGGATTACTTTCCGGCACTCCTGAATTTGCATTTAATACAGCATTGGCCATGGTCTCAAATTTGGCCGCAATTACATTTTTGGAAACGTCAATCTCAATATCCGTCAACTTCTCATCTATGAATTTCAAGACGGCCAATTTTTCGTACAAGGTTTTTGCCGCCTCATACATATCGGTTATCTCATTCATATCGCGCGAGGTGATAATGTCAGTAGACAATTTTATCAACTCTTCTTTTAATTTTCGTTTCATTTGGACTAAAATTTAAAAAATCGGAATGCTTTCTTCTATTTAATTAGCAAAACCTGTGCCTTTCTTTAGGAAATCTTCAAGTTTGGTATAACCAGAACGAAAAAACACCCTATTTTAGTTTAAGAGACTCTTTTAAAATGTATTAATTGCTTTTTTATGTCTCTTTTTGCACATAACTTCGTTGAAAATTATGGATAATTCCCAAGTTGTCGGTACTATTCTAGTTTTCAAAGTAGTCTATAAAATTACAAAATGTTTCTCGAAAATACTGTTAATCACAAAGAACAATTCGGCTGGATAGAAGTTATCTGCGGTTCGATGTTTTCTGGTAAAACCGAGGAATTGATTCGTCGATTGAAGCGAGCGCAATTCGCAAAGCAAAAGGTGGAGATTTTCAAACCTATGGTTGATGTCCGTTACGATGAAGATAAGGTTGTTTCCCACGATTCGAATGAAATTCGTTCTACTCCAGTTCCTGCTGCTGCAAACATTCGAATTTTAGGCGATACCTGCGACGTAGTTGGGATTGATGAGGCGCAATTTTTTGATGACGAAATAGTAACGGTCTGTAATGATTTGGCCAACAAGGGAGTGCGTGTTGTAGTTGCTGGACTTGATATGGATTTTAAAGGAAATCCCTTTGGCCCGATGCCAGCTCTTATGGCAACAGCGGAATATGTGACCAAAGTCCATGCTATCTGCACAAGAACCGGAAATCTCGCCAGCTACAGTTTTCGAAAATCAAATAACGATGACTTGGTCATGCTTGGGGAAACTGAAGAATACGAACCACTCAGCCGAGCGGCCTTTTACAAAGCAATGCTTAGAGAAAAGGTAAAGGATATGAAAGTTAATGCTGAAGAAGTCTCCTCTGCCAAAAAAGACGCCGATGCCTAAAGCTGCAGAGACCGTTTTAGAAATCAATCTCATTAATTTAGAACATAACTATCGCTACCTAAAGGGAAAGTTGAAACCAGAGACCAAGTTTTTGGGCGTGGTAAAAGCATTTGCCTACGGAAGTGATTCGGTTAAAATTGCACAGAAATTAGAGAAATTAGGTGTAGATTATTTTGCCGTAGCCTATGTTCATGAAGGTGTGCAACTTCGTGACGCTGGAATCAAAACTCCAATTTTAGTGCTACACCCCCAAGCGGTCAATTTTAAAATACTTATTGAGCGTTGTTTGGAACCGAGTTTGTATTCCCCTAAGATTTTAAAAGAGTTTTTAGAAGTTGCGAAAGAGCTTCAACAAAAAGATTATCCAGTTCACGTCAAATTTAACACTGGCCTCAATCGCCTCGGGTTTTGGGAGAATGATATCAACTTCATTCTTGAAAAGCTTGATAATCGCAGTGAGATACAAGTTACTTCCATATTCTCGCATTTGGCAGCCTCGGAAGATTTGAAAGAAAAAGAGTTTACTCTGAAGCAAATTAGAAATTTTAAAAAAATCGCTCAAGAATTTGATAAAAAAACGGACCAAAAACCTTTCAAACACCTTTTAAACACTTCAGGAATTATCAATTATCCAGAAGCACAGTTTGATATGGTGAGAAGCGGAATCGGTCTCTACGGATTTGGCAATGATGCAGAAATAGATTCCCAATTAAAACCTGTTGCAACTTTGAAAACCATTATATCACAAATTCACAAAATTGAACCCGGCGAAACTGTAGGATACAATAGAGCATTTACTTCAGAAGGTTATCAAATAACCGCGACTCTTCCTATAGGCCATGCGGATGGTATCGGCAGACAATACGGCAACGGAAAGACCTATGTAAACGTAAATGGTCAAAAAGCTGCTATAATTGGTAATGTTTGTATGGATATGATTATGATTGATATAACAAACATTGATTGTAAAGAAGGGGATGAAGTTGTTATTTTCGGAGACAATCCTAGTGCCGAAGAATTCGCATCCACCTCTAAAACAATATCTTACGAACTCCTTACAAGCATCTCACAACGTGTTAAGCGTGTTTTCATAGAATCATAATTTCTTATTTAACATTTCGTTAGGAGTCTTTTTTTTTCTTACATTGCATAGCATTGATTTTGCAATTAGTTTAATTAACCAACTAAAACACTATTTATCATGTTAAAAGAATTTAAGGATTTTATTATGACGGGCAATGTTATCGACTTTGCCGTTGCAGTTATTATGGCCACAGCCCTCGGTGCCGTAATTAATGGTTTTGTAAATAATATTGTTATGCCATTTGTCGGACACTTCGCTGGAGGCGTGGATTTTGCCGATAAGAAATTCGTTTTAGACGAAGCAGTAGTAGACGCTGCAGGTGCCGTAACTTCACCTGAAAATGCTATTATGTGGGGTAGCTGGATCAACACAATCATCAACCTTATCATTGTAGGATTTATAATGTTCTTAATTGTTAAGGCCTATAACAAAACAAAAGCTCCTGAGCCAGAAGCAGCTCCAGCAGGCCCAACAGCTGAAGAATTGCTTACTGAAATTCGCGATTCCTTAAGAAAGTAATAGAATACTTATCCTAAATCCTATAGGATAGTACCGCTATACTAACCAACCCTAAACCGTCAATCTTGTTATCGCTAACAAGCTTGGCGGTTTTTTTAATGAGATAGTATTTTACAAAGAAAAATACGTAATCGAGTTAATCCTGACCTCGTTTCAGTGTTCTTCTCATTTAAGCAAATTGTTATTTTTACAACTTTTTGTTATATTTTCAATTATTCATAAACTTCTTATTGTACAAAACTTCATGTTAGCCTACCTTTGCGCTTCAATTTGAATTAAAATGAAAGTAGCAATTGTGGGAGCCACCGGAATGGTAGGTGAAGTTATGTTGAAAGTATTGGCAGAACGCAATTTTCCAATTACGGAATTGCTTTTAGTAGCCTCCGAACGTTCAGTAGGTAAAAATTTGTCTTATAAAGGAGTTGAACATACCATAATTGGCCTTGCGGACGCAGTTGCCGCCAGAGCAGATATTGCTATATTTTCTGCAGGAGGCGATACTTCATTGGAATGGGCACCAAAATTTGCGGAAGTAGGTACTACCGTAATCGATAATTCATCTGCGTGGCGTATGGATCCCACCAAAAAATTGGTTGTTCCTGAGATTAATGCGAACGCCTTGACCTCCGAAGATAAAATTATTGCCAATCCCAATTGTTCGACTATTCAATTGGTAATGGCATTGGCCCCACTTCATAAAAAGTACCAAATGAAGCGGGTCGTCATATCAACATACCAATCGGTATCTGGAACAGGAGTAAAAGCTGTAAAACAGCTTGCAAATGAAATAGCGGGCATTAAAGGAGAAATGGCCTACCCCTATCCTATAAGTAGAAATGCCTTGCCGCACTGTGATGTCTTCATGGAAAACGGTTATACCAAAGAAGAAATGAAATTGGCACGTGAACCGCAAAAAATATTGGACGACAGAAGCTTTTCTATTAGTGCGACCGCGGTTCGTATTCCTACCGCTGGTGGGCACTCGGAATCGGTCAATGTTGAATTTCATAATGACTTTGCACTAAACGAAATTCGAGGAATCCTTAATGATACTGATGGAGTTACCGTTCAAGATAATCCGGATACAAATACCTACCCGATGCCGATTTATGCGCATGATAAAGATGAGGTTTTTGTTGGACGTATTCGACGAGACGAAACCCAGCCAAATACCCTAAACATGTGGATTGTCTCTGATAATCTGCGAAAAGGAGCTGCTACCAATGCCGTTCAAATTGCAGAATATTTAGTTAAAAACCAGTTGGTATAATATTTTCAATCTAGTTAGATTGATGTTAAAACCTTTGACTGCTAGACAAATCAAAGGTTTTTTTGTGGTATTTTTATGAAGTATCAACTTATATGCCTAATGAAAAAAATAATCCTTATACCACTACTTGCGATTTTCCTAGTCGCATGTCTAACACCAACCAAAAAAGAACCTATTGTTGTGAATTACCCAACTACTGCCAAAGCTGATTCTGTAGACACTTATTTTGGAACTGAAGTCAAAGACTCATATCGTTGGTTAGAAGATGACCGCAGTCCGGAAACCGAAGCCTGGGTAAAAACACAAAACAAAACCACTTTTGGATATTTAGAGAACATTCCTTTTCGAAATGACCTCAAAAAGCGATTGGAAAAAATATGGAATTACGAAAAGATTGGTACCCCCTTTGAAGAAGGTGACTATACCTATTTCTATAAGAATGACGGACTCCAAAATCAATATGTAGTCTACCGAAAAAAAGGAGATGGTGAGGCTGAGGTATTTTTAGACCCCAATACATTCTCCGAAGATGGAACCACCTCCCTTGCTGGGCTGAGCTTTACAAAAGACGGTTCTATGGCTGCCTATCTTATCTCGGAAGGCGGTAGTGATTGGCGAAAAGCAATCGTTCTAAATGCGGAGACCAAAGAAATTATGGAAGACACTTTGGTTGATATCAAGTTCAGCGGACTATCTTGGAAAGGAAATGATGGTTTTTACTATTCCAGTTACGACAAACCCAAAGGAAGCGAGCTTTCCGCAAAGACAGACCAACATAAAGTTTACTATCATAAATTGGGTACTCCTCAATCAAAAGATGAGCTGATTTACGGGGAAAGACCTGATGAAAAACACCGTTATATTGGCGCTGGTGTAACAGAAGACCAAAACTATTTAGTGGTTTCGGCATCTACTTCAACCTCTGGCAATAAACTTTTTATCCAGAATTTAAAAGACCCTAACGGACTTTTGATACCCATTGTAGACGATACTAAGTCTGACAATTACATCATTGAGAATGTTGGTTCGAAACTGTTTATTGTTACCGATAGAAATGCACCAAACAAGAAGATGGTTACCGTGGACGCTTCCAACCCTAGTATGGAAAATTGGGTTGATTTTATTCCAGAAACGGAAAACGTTCTTTCTCCCAATACTGGTGGGGGTTACTTTTTTGCCGAATATATGGTAGATGCCCTTTCAAAAGTTTTGCAGTACGATTATGACGGAAAGTTAGTCCGCGAAGTAAAGCTTCCGGGCTTGGGAAGTGCTTCTGGTTTTGGTGGCAAAAAAGAAGATAAGGAGTTCTATTTCTATTTCACCAACTATATCATTCCTGGTTCATCCTATAAATTCAATGTCGAAACAGGTGAATATCAATCCTATTGGAAGCCTGAAATCGACTTTAATTCCGAAGAATATGAAAGTAATCAGGTGTTTTATGAATCTAAGGACGGCACTAAAATTCCCATGATGATTACGCATAAGAAGGGTCTAGAATTAAATGGAAAGAATCCAACAATCCTTTATGCGTACGGTGGCTTTAATATCAGTATTACACCATCTTTCAGTATTACAAATTCTGTTTGGATGGAACAAGGCGGAATTTACGCTGTACCGAACATACGTGGTGGCGGGGAGTACGGTAAGAAATGGCATGATGCTGGCACCAAATTGCAAAAACAAAACGTATTCGATGATTTCATAGCCGCTGGAGAATATTTGATTGCAAACAACTATACCTCATCAGATTATTTGGCCATTCGCGGTGGGAGTAATGGAGGGCTTTTAGTTGGAGCCACGATGACCCAACGCCCTGATTTGATGAAAGTGGCATTGCCCGCCGTTGGAGTTTTAGATATGCTGCGCTATCATACTTTCACCGCAGGTGCGGGATGGGCCTATGACTATGGAACATCTGAAGACAACAAAGAAATGTTCGAATATTTAAAGGGATATTCTCCCGTTCACAATGTGAAATCAGGTGTGGAATATCCTGCAACATTGGTAACGACCGGAGATCATGATGACCGCGTGGTACCAGCGCATAGTTTCAAATTCGCCGCCGAATTGCAAGAAAAGCAAGTGGGAAGCAATCCAACATTAATTCGTATTGAGACAAACGCAGGTCACGGTGCCGGAACTCCAGTCAGCAAAACCATCGAACAATATGCGGACATTTTCGGTTTTACCCTATATAATATGGGTTTTGAAGAGTTGCCCAACCAATCTGTGTTAAAAGAATTTAAAGACTAATTTCAATATTTTAGAGCAAAGTCCGTTTCTTTGATAGAGACGGACTTTTTATTTGTATCACCCCAGCTCTTGCCCAAGAGACTACCTATAATTCCGTAACAAATGCTAATACTATTCAATCAAATTTTTGCCTAAGTAATGCTGCAAGTTGATCATGTTTCTTTTGCTTATGATAAAGCGCTCGTTTTAGAGGATATCAATCTAAAAGTGAACGAAGGAGAGCATGTTTGTATCATTGGCGAAAGTGGTTGCGGAAAAAGTACACTTCTCAAAATAGTCTATGGCTTGCTTCAGGTCAAAACCGGAGAAGTCTATTGGAATGAGTCTCAAATTTTAGGCCCCCTTTATAATCTTGTGCCAGGGGAATCTTATATGAAATATCTTTCTCAAGACTTTGATCTTATGCCCTATACTACGGTATATGAGAATGTGAGTCAATATCTTTCAGTTCTTGAGCCTGAACTTCTGGCGGAACGGACGACTGAATTGTTAGAGATGATTGAGATGACCGATTTCGCACAAACCAAAGTGCGATTTCTAAGTGGTGGACAGCAGCAAAGAGTGGCTTTGGCAAGAGTATTGGCCCAAGAACCTCAGGTGCTGTTGCTTGATGAACCTTTCAGCCATATCGATAACTTTCGGAAAAACAGTATGCGCAGAAATCTTTTTTCATATCTACGAGGAAAGAATATTACTGTTTTGACAGCGACACACGATCACAATGATATGCTTCCGTTTGCCGATCGAGTAATAGTTCTACGTGATAATAAGGTCATCGCCAAAGATAGTCCTGAAAATTTATATCGTAATCCGAAGGACCTTTATATAGCCTCCTTATTTGGAGAAGCCAATAAGATTCCTATCAATATCGTAAAATCGTACGCGGATACAAAAAGACAAATCATTGTTTATGCCCATGAATTCAAAGTTTCTGCAAAGTCAGGTTTAGAAGCAACTATTAAAGGTTCTTACTATATGGGAGGGCATTATTTAGTTGTAGGAACCTATGAAGGACAAGATGTATACTTCAATCATTATGAAGTTTTGGAAGAAGGAAAAGAAGTCTTCCTAAATATCTCCATTGAGGTGATTAACCAAAGAATGGGTAACGTCTAGTCATGAACAAAGCAAAGATTGTTCAAGAGCTCCAATTCAAAGCCGTAAGAAGCAGTGGGGCTGGCGGACAACATGTCAACAAGGTTTCTACCAAGATTGAATTGTATTTTGACATGACCGCTTCAAACGCCCTATCAGAAAGTGAAAAGGAGCAAATTTTGTCAAAATTAGGGAGTCGTCTTACCAAAGAAAACATGTTACTCCTTCAATGCGACGAAAGTCGCAGTCAGCATAAAAACAAGGAACTTGTTATCAAACGTTTTCTTGAGGTTATAGAGAATGCTTTGGTAATTCCTAAGAAAAGGAAAAAGACGAGACCTTCGAAAGCCTCAGTTGAAAAGCGATTACAAAGCAAGAAAAAAGCAGCTCAAAAGAAAGCGAATCGCAACAAGCCTAATTTGGATTGATATTTTGTTAGTCCTTAAGAACCAGGTTACGTAGTTGTTTATCGTGAGTTTTACTCAAAAAGACCAAGGCTAAAATCGCACCTATAGTTGCAAAGAGCATATCAGATTGTGTATCCCAAATGTAACCTTGTGTTCCAAGAAAAGAATCCCCTCCTTCGCCAGTACTTAAAGAAACGCCCCATTCAATAAACTCATACGATACGCTTATAGTCATGGCGATACAGACTACAATAAAATTCAACCATTTTCTTCCAGAAACCACATTCTTACGCAAAAATAATTCTCGGGTTATTATGGCAGGAACAAAACCCTGCGCAAAATGCCCGATTTTATCATAGTTATTCCTGCTGTGTTGAAATGTTTCCTGAATCCAATCAAACAAGGGAACCTCTGCGTAGGTATAGTGTCCACCAATTATCAAAATAACACAATGCAAAAATATAAGGATATAGACCAGATTGGTAAATTGGAATCTTTTAAATGTAAAGATGACCACTAATATTCCAACTAAAGCGGGTAAAATCTCTAAGAACCAAGTGAAGTATTCAAAGGGGTTGATAGCTGACCAAACTAGTAGGGCGATCAAAACAGCTAAAAGTGAGTAGTGTAATTTCATTTAGGGTAATGAATTGGTTAAACCCTAAACGGAAAAACTATAGAAATATTAGTGTTTTACCCCAATTTCAACGGCATTTCGCGCAATCGTTGTCCAGTGAGTCTAAAAACTGCATTCGCCACGGAAGCGCCTATTGGTCCCAACGGAGGTTCACCAACAGCTCCCGGCACATCCGAGTTTTGAAGTAGTACTACATCAATTTCTTTGGGTGTGTTTCGCATGGTAGCCATCTGATAGGGGCCATAAATTGTAGGGGTTAGTTCACCATCTTCTACCTCCATCTTTTCAAACATTGAAGCACTCATTCCCATGATTATTGAGCCTTCACATTGTGCTCTTACCTGATCTGGGTTTACAGCCAAGCCTGGGTCCATGGCACAGGTTACTTTATGCACTTTGATTTGATTATTTTCTATGGATACTTCTGCGACCTGAGCGCATGGTGTATTAACATCTGTCGACGCAGCAAAGCCCATAGCTCTTCCATCTATAACCTCCTCTGTATACCCCGATTTTTCTGCTGCTGCTTTAATTACTTCTTTCAAGCGGAAGCCCCTATCATCATCTTGTATTTGAGCCAACCGAAATTCAACAGGATTCTTTTTAGCAGCTATTGCCAGTTCGTCCATAAAGCTTTCTACAGCAAAAGTATTTGCCAATAGACCTAAACTTCGCCACCAACTTGTTGCAAAAGGCAGTTTTTTGCGCCATGAAATTGTTCTGTAATTGGGAATTCCGCCATATTGAATCATTCCACCCCTCCAAGCTCCCAAATCCGCACCTAAAATAGGCTCGGCAATACTAGGTAACATAGGTGATCCAAAAGCCACATCTCCACTAGAAACATTATGTTCTATGGCCTCAATCATTCCTTCAGTATCTAATGTTGCCTTTAGCACATGATGTGTCGGCGGTCTGAAGGTATCATTTTGAAATTCCTCTTTCCTCGTAAAAAAACATTTGACCGGCTTTCCAACGGCTTTTGAAAGTACCGCTGCTTGAATTCCGTTTGGGGTATGTAAGCGACGCCCAAACCCGCCTCCTAAGAAAGTTGGAACAATATTCACTTGGTCACTATCTAGTCCGATTCTGTCCGCAATTTCATCTCTTGTGATTTTCACCACTTGGGTTGACATCATTATGGTTGCCTTGTTCTCCTCCACAAAGGCTAGTGCTCCGTTGGGCTCGAGCTGGGCATGTGCGCCAATGGGGCTTTTATATTCTGAGATAATTGTGTCCTCTGAATCTTCAAGGATACTTTTAGCGCTTCCTTCTTTTTGTATCACAAAAGGTTCCCCTTCACCTACTGCTATCATTGCCTCAATATCAGAAGTCTGCCATGTGCGTTCTACTTCCCACTGGGCCTCAATTGCATTTTTGGCATTCTCTGCTTCCGTTTGGGAATTTGCGATTACCCCAACAAAATCTTTCTCTTTGACTATTTTGACCACTCCTGGCATGTTTTCGGCCTTTGAAATATCAGCATCAATGAACTTAGCGCCAATAGCTGTTGGACGAACCACCGATCCGAAGAGCATATCTGGTAGGGTAGCATCCATACCATACATAGGTGTCCCAAAGACTTTATCCTTCAAATCGACCCTGGGAATAGGTTTTCCTATAAACTTATACTTTTTTAAATCTTTTAAAACTGGGGTATCGGGAATTTCCCATTCGGCAACATCTTTTACTGCCTCTGCAAAGGTCATTGTTTTTCCTTCTGAAGAAAAGACACCATTTGAAATACTTAATTTTTCTGCCGTAGTCCCCATTTTAGCAGCTGCCTCGTTTTTAATCATCTCCCGCATCGTAGCTGCCAGCTCTCTAAGAGGTATCCATAATGTAGATATTGATGTACTTCCACCTGTAGCAAAACCATCCATATTTCCAGAAATAGAATTGGCGTGAACAACTTGCATTTGTTCCATAGAAACCTCTAACTCATCCGCAGCCATCTGCGCCAAACCAGTAAAAGTACCTTGCCCCATTTCTACTTTTGGGCTATGCAGTATAATATTGTTATCTGAGGTAACTTCAAACCAAATTATGGGAGAACTGGTATTGCCCATGTATGGCGTGTCTCCTGTATTTAATGCTCCAGCAATTCCTCTACGAATGGGATTTCGAAAAACATAGGTCCCTACTGCCAAAACTCCAATAGCACCCAAACCTCCACGAACCAAAAATTTACGACGTGATATTTTCTTCTTGCTCATGGTCTATGAATTTTGTACATCAGTATTTGGATTGATTTCTGCGTTCAATTCAGCCGCCCTATGAATTGCTTTCCGCATGCGATAATAAGTGGCACATCGGCAAACATTGGTAATTGCATTATCTATATCCTCATCTGTTGGGTTGGGGTTCTTATCTAATAAAGCTGCAGTAGCCATCATAAACCCAGGTTGACAATAGCCACACTGTGGGACTATTTCTTCAATCCATGCTTGTTGCACAGGGTGCGGATTTTCTTCATTTCCCAAACCTTCAATGGTAGTGATTTGCTTGCCTTCAACGAGTTGAATTGGATAAGAACAAGAGCGGATAGCATTCCCATCTACATGAAGTGTACAAGCTCCACATGCTGCTTTTCCGCAACCAAATTTGGTGCCTTTAAGGTCGAGTATGTCTCGTATAACCCATAGTAATGGAGTATTGCCATCAGCAATTTCCAAAGATTTGGAAACACCATTTAAAACAAAGGATATTTTCATAAAAAAGGGGGTGTTGATTTGTGCGTTAACAAATTACGCAAATTTGAGTCTATGAAGAAAAAGAAGCCTACAGTATTTCTGAAATCCTGATTTTCTCCCCGTCAAAATCAACCACATCACCAATCGACTTGCCCAAAAGCAGTTTTCCGATAGGTGCCGCCCTTGAAATACAGTAAATAGGATTAGAAGCACCTTCATAAGCTCCTGCCGAAATTGCCAAAAAGTAGTCTCTTTTTGAGGTTTTAACCAAACTTCCTAGTAGAACTGCGTTTGTCCTCATCGAAATAGATATTCGTGAAAGAATGATAGCCATCCTTTCAACTTCTAGCAACTGTTGCCCTAATTTCTCCCTTTCCAACTGTAACATGGCCCTACCGGTTTCATGTTTATCGCCTGCACTACTCTTGGTTTCAGAAGCTAAAGACTCTTGAATGTTACTAATACTATCTTTTATACGTTTTGTTCTTTGGCTAACATATTCTTGACAAAACTCCTGAAGCTCTTTTTTTATACTCATTGAAATGGAAAGATAATCAATTCTACCCTTCAAGATGATAGAGATCGGCCAATTTATAAATTAAATATTTGACCATTTTATCCTCTGTTAAGTTTCCTTTATACATTTTAAAAATAAAATCCTCGTTTTCAGCCATAAAGTAAAACATGTCACCTGTTCTGTTTTCGCTAAAGAGATTCCATGATTTTAGTCCAGAAAGCATGTCGCTATGCGCCTTGTACCTTTTATAGGCCAGATTGAATTTATCCTGAAAAGCTTGATTACCATCTCTATCAAATTTTTCGTTTTCAAAGGAATACCGTTCATATTCAATTCGCAGTTTTCTTTCCGACTTTTGCGCTTCGGCGAGTAATTTAAAATACGCTCGAGCTACTAGATAATGGTATTTCTTCTCAAATGACTTGTTGGTTCTCGAACTGATATATGATGGCTCAAGGATTATCACGTTGCTATCTTCTACACTCGCATATAGATTGTCGTTTTCTTGCGAAAAAAGAGAGTTACAAAACAGAAATAGGGCCAATAGGATGCCCTTTTGAATTAGGTTAAGTTCGTTTTTCATGTATAGTGTTCTTATTACAATAATCAGCAGCTATTAAGACGGTTGTTCTAGACCATTTTAATTTCAATGCTGCGCCATTATGGGCACAAGACCTAACATGTATGAATTTACATGGGGGAACGGTTGAGTTCTATTAAAATACAGGACTCAGGGCAGAGTCCTATTTTTTGGGGATGGGCAATATAGGGATAAAAACCTCTAAGAAGTAAGAAAAAAGTATGCTTTTTCGAAAATTCGATGAGTGGAAAATGCAACGTGCTTACTGTTAACCATTTACGATATTCTAATGCATGTCACGGTTAACTTTAGAGCCTAATCCAGCTACTAACAAAGCACAAATCAACGCTTTTATCGGCCTGTTCCACTCGGTCGACATACATTTTACGTAACCTTTAACACTAAGGGGTTCGGAACCTTCTATACTCATGAAGGTTTCGAAACGATATAATTGTCTGACGAATAATGATTTCTACTAAAAGCATTACAGGGAACTCTAAACTAATTCTGCCAATTCTTTCCCTACCAAACTACCTATTGCAACACCCATTCCGCCTAATCTAACTCCACAGAACACATTGTTAGAAACTTGTTTGACAATCGGTTTCTTTTGATTGCCCATACCCATAATGCCACTCCATCTTCTTTCAATTTCAAAAGGAGTATTAGGCAATATGCATTCTTTTAGAATTGTTTCCAATTGGTTTTGAATTAAATCCGTTTCACCAAATGTCGAAGTTTCTTCACCCTTGAAATCTAGGTTTCGCCCACCCCCAAAAAGGATTCGATTATCAATATTCCGGAAATAATAGTACCCCTCATCCAAATGAAAAGTTCCTTTGATATGAAGATTTTCGATGGGTTTGGTAATTAAAACCTGTGCTCGGGCCGGTTTTACGGTTTCATTTAGTAATTGAGAAGCAAAACCGTTCGTAGCAACAAATAGTTTTTGGGTTTGAAATTCAAATTGGTCCGTTTTAACAATCAGCGTATCACCATTTTCCGTAAACCTCTCTACCGAAATGGAGTTCAAAATGGTAATTCCACTTTTCTGTACCAGTTTTTGTAGACTTGATATCATCTTGCCTGTGTCTATTTGAGCTTCAAAACGGTTGGTAATATAATTCTCTTGGATGTTTTTAAAATTGAAGCCATTCTCATTTGTTTCAAATGCTTTTTCACCAAAAACAGGGGTTAGGAGTTGATTGACCTTGTCTAATTCGTTCAAACAGCTTTGATAAAGGATATCGCTACTATTTAGGAACAATTCATGTCCGCCATTCTGTTGAAAATCAATATTTGAATCTCCGAGATTCTTTCTTAGCAGCTGAATACCATCCCACCGCTTCTGGACTAGTTCTAATACCTCATCTTCGGAATGATGTTCAAGATCCGCTAAAACCTCTGAAATACTTCCAAAACAAGCAAAACCAGCATTTTTAGTACTAGCACCTTGCGGAAGAATCCCTTTTTCCAAAACAAGGATTTTTGCCTTTGGAAATCTTTTCCGAAGCGATAAGGCACAATTAAGCCCTACAATTCCGCTTCCAACAACCGTAAAATCAATGTTGGAAAACCAGGTTTTACGTTCCCAATAGCTTAAGTTCATCCCACTAAAATACGAACTAAATGAATGGTAAAAAGAATCGGAATTTGGTTCAATTTTATGCAGTTCACCGATAAACCAATTGGAGGAGTAAACAAACTCAATAGTCTGTTTTAAATAAATTTCTAATACATTGCCCTTCGCGCTCCTGTGTTTTAGGTGGGCATTTCATCGATAAAGTACTATTTTACCTAATACCCATCGATAAAACACATCTTTAACCAACTCAGCGGTCGGTTTCCGGGTCTTTCAAAAACCTGTTCAATTTGAGTGAAATCCATAAAAAAACCCTCAAATCTATGAGGGTTTTTATGATTATTCTGTTTCAGGTTCCATTTCAAAATCATCCATGAAAGCCGTAGTGTAATTCCCGGCTAAATAATCAGGATGATCCATCAATTGCCTATGGAATGGAATCGTTGTTTTTATGCCTTCTATGACAAATTCGTCTAGCGCCCTTTTCATCTTATTAATAGCCTCTTCCCTGGTTTGCGCGGTTGTTATCAGCTTCGCAATCATAGAATCGTAATGCGGTGGAATAGAATAGCCACTATACACATGAGTATCCATTCGAACTCCATGGCCTCCAGGTGTGTGCAGTGTTGTTATTCTTCCTGGTGAAGGCCTAAAGTTGTTGTAGGGATCTTCGGCGTTAATACGACATTCTATGGAATGCAAATTAGGGTAATAGTTTTTTCCTGAGATAGGTACTCCGCCAGCAACTAAAATCTGCTCACGTATTAAATCGTAATCCACAACTTGCTCTGTAATAGGATGTTCTACCTGAATACGTGTATTCATTTCCATAAAATAGAAGTTTCGGTGCTTATCAACCAAAAACTCTACAGTTCCCGCTCCCTCGTATTTGATGAACTCTGCTGCTTTAATAGCAGCTTGACCCATTTCCTCCCGTAATTTATCTGTCATGAAAGGAGATGGTGTTTCCTCGGTCAATTTCTGGTGTCTGCGCTGTACGGAGCAATCTCTTTCCGATAAATGACAGGCTTTTCCATACTGATCACCAACAATTTGAATCTCAATATGTCGAGGTTCTTGAATTAGTTTCTCCATGTACATGCCTCCATTTCCGAAAGCCGCGGTTGCCTCTTGTACTGCACTATCATAAAGATCTTCCATTTCGCCTTCTGACCAAACCGCCCTCATTCCTTTTCCACCACCACCTGCAGTCGCCTTAATCATAACAGGATAACCCATTTTCTTGGCAATCTTTTTGGCTTCGGCAACATTTTTAAGAATTCCATCAGACCCAGGCACACAAGGCACTCCCGCTTTTTTCATGGTCTCCTTAGCAGTAGCTTTATCCCCCATCTTATCTATATGCTCTCCAGAAGCACCTATGAACTTGATATCGTGTTCGGCACAGATTTTGGAGAACTTCGAATTTTCAGACAGAAATCCGTATCCTGGGTGTATTGCGTCAGCATTAGTTATCTCAGCCGCTGCAATTATATTTGGTATTTTTAAGTATGATTCGCTGCTTGGAGCTGGCCCAATACAAACCGCTTCATCGGCAAAACGAACGTGCAAACTCTCTTCATCGGCCTTAGAGTAAACTGCTACGGTCTTTATGCCCATTTCCTTACAGGTTCGAATCACTCGAAGTGCTATTTCTCCCCTATTTGCAATCAATATCTTTTTGAACATCTTTAGAAATTTTAAGTTTTAAGTTCTCAGTTTTAAATACAAGTATTCAGCTTCGTATTCAATACTTAAAATTCAGTTATGATGGATCAACTAAAAATAAGGGTTGGTCAAACTCTACTGGAGAGGAGTCATCAACTAAAATCTTGACAATTTTACCTGAAACTTCCGATTCAATATCGTTGAAGAGTTTCATCGCTTCGATTACACAAAGTACATCTCCTTTGGCAATATCTGCACCTACCTCAACAAAAGAAGGTTTATCTGGAGCAGGTTTGCGATAGAATGTGCCAATTATTGGCGATTTAATAGTTATATATTTGGAATCGTCCTCAGCAGCATCACTACTTGGGGTTTCTGCTGAAGGGGCAGCTGGTTCAACTGGAGTAGGCGCCATCATTTGTGGCATGGCAGCTTGGGCCACCGGTACTTGTTGTACATAGGTGGTTTCTGTTGTGTTACCAGTCACTCCCGTTCGGATTGTGATTTTCAAGTCATCCATCTCCAGCTTTACTTCGCTGGCACCTGATTTAGCAACAAACTTAATTAGACTTTGAATTTCTTTAATGTCCATATAGATTTCGGTTTAAGTTCTATTTAGTTTTAGTTATAAGCCCATTTTAGATAAATTGAGCCCCATGTAAAGCCTCCGCCAAAAGCAGCGAAAACTAAATTGTCACCCTTTTTTAACTGACTTTCATAATCCGCTAACAGTAAAGGTAAGGTCGCAGAAGTAGTATTCCCGTATTTTTGAATGTTCATCATTACTCTCGAAGAGTCCAAGCCCATGCGATTGGCCGTAGCGTCAATAATACGTTTATTTGCTTGGTGAGGCACCAACCATGCAACATCCGAATCACTTAGGTCGTTACGGACCATAATCTTTTCTGCTACATCTGCCATATTCGAAACAGCGAATTTAAAAACCGATTTTCCGTCTTGAAAAATGAAATGTTGATTTGCATCAACCGTCTCATGGGTTGCCGGCAATAATGATCCACCTGCTTCCATTCCTAAAAACTTCCTTCCTGAACCATCTGCTCGAAGAAATTCGTCTTGAAGACCTAGTCCTTCGGTGTTCGGCTCGAAAAGAACGGCCCCCGCGCCATCTCCAAATATGATACAGGTAGTTCTATCCTTATAATTTATAATGGATGACATTTTATCCGCTCCAATAAGCAGTATTTTCTTGTATCTCCCCGATTCGATATAACTAGATGCCGTTGACATTCCAAAAAGAAAGCTTGAACATGCTGCCAGCAAATCATATGCAAACGCATTTGTTGCACCAATTTCGGAGGCAACGAAAGCGGCGGTTGAAGCGACCATACTATCGGGCGTAGCCGTAGCAACTATAATCAAGTCTATTTCTGAAGGGTCAATCTCCTTTTTTTGAAGTAAATCATTGGCAGCTTGAATTGCCAAATATGACGAACCTTCACCTTCTTCCTTTTTTAAAATTCTTCTTTCTTTTATTCCAGTTCTTGTAGTTATCCATTCGTCATTGGTTTCAACGAATTCCTCCAACATCTTATTGGTCATAACGAATTTTGGAACATACCCTCCCACAGCTGTAATAGCTGCTGTTACTTTGCTCATATTTAAGCTGATTTTGTCAAAAAAAATTCAAAAAAGGCTAAAAACTGGGGAAAATTACTCATTTTCCATGACTTTTTGCATAAAAACCCATTTTTTTAGAAAGATGAGGTTTGGCTATAAAACTATTGGTTTATGCTCCTTATTTTTGTGGTTTTTTGCCCTCATTTCACCAAAAAACTCCCAACTTAAAAAGTGGGAGTCTATTTTTTGATTTTCTAGTAATAACTGGATTACGCTTCCGCCTCCTCAGTTTTGTCAATCAATACTTGTCCTTTATAGTATAATTTTCCTTCGTGCCAGTGTGCTCTGTGGAACAAATGCATTTCACCAGTAGTAGAATCTTTAGCCAAAGTAGAAGCTACAGCTTTATAATGAGTTCTTCTTTTGTCTCTTCTTGTTTTGGAAATTTTTCTTTTAGGATGTGCCATTTTACAACTTATTTATCCGTTATTAACTTTTTTAAAGCATCCCATCGGGGATCTGTCTCTTTTGTATTTTCTTTTCTTTCTTTTGGTTGGAGTTCTTCCAGCTTTTTCAAGGCTTCCGAATCTAAAGATCCATCTAAAACTCCTGGATGAATTCGTTTCTGAGGAACCGCTAGTACAACCATTTCATATACATACTGTGCAATATTGACTTGATGTTCACCGTGTGGGATAATCAATATTTCATCATCCTCATCATTGTATTCATCACCAAACTTAACTACCAACTCTAAGTCAGTTGAAATGGACTGGTCATACGGTTCACTTGTGATGTCACAATCCACATTTACAACTCCTTCTGCTGCCAATTCAAATTCCAACATAGTGCTTGTTTTATTAAGCAAAACGTGCAATTTCAATTCTGCATCATTGAAATCAGTATATCCAAAAGATTCAAAGAACTCATTATTTACTACGTAATCAAACTCGTGTTTTCCTTGTTTCAATCCTGAAAAAGGAACGCTAAACTCCTTTTTTTTCATCATAACCCACTTGTTTATAACGCAACACCTCTTTTAAAGGCGGGTGCAAAGATACTATTATTTTAATAATAGACAACAGCTAAAAAACGAAAAAATCAACCCCTTTTAAAGAACAAATGCTAAAATATTCTAGCGACGCGTTCTTTGTTTCTGCAAAACATTCTCAGTCAGTTCAGCATACTCTGTTCTATTCCTGAATATGCGAATAGCAGAAAAAACAGCTTCCTTAAAAGAACTATGGTCGGCTTGCCCTTTTCCAGCTATTTCATAGGCGGTACCATGGTCTGGAGAGGTTCGCACCTTGTTCAGTCCAGCTGTGTAATTAACGCCGTTTCCAAAGGAAAGCGTTTTGAATGGAATCAAGCCTTGATCATGATACGCTGCTAAAATCGCATCAAAATTCTTATACGAATCTGAGCCAAAAAAACTATCTGCGGCATAGGGGCCAAAGACCAAATGCCCTGCATCTGACATTTCTTTGATTACTGGTTTTAAAATTTCCTCATCTTCTTTACCGATTGTTCCATTATCTCCACTGTGCGGATTAATGCCGAGCAATGCTATTTTCGGGCTTCGAACCCCAAAATCCATAGTCAAGGATTTTTCTATCGTTCTCACTTTGGTTCGAATTAAAATGGGGTTAATTGCCGCAGGCGCATCTTTAACCGCCAAATGATCGGTAAGAAGGCCAACTTTAAGTCCGTCAGTTACCATAAACATTAAACTCTCTCCTTCCAATTCTTCCGCTAGATAATCTGTATGTCCTGGAAACTTGAAGTCCTCAGATTGTATGTTATTTTTATTGATTGGCGCTGTAACTAGCACATCAATATCATCATTTTTCAGTGCTTCGACAGCAGCTTTAAGTGATTTGATGGCATAGGCGCCGGCTTCTTCCGTAGCTTCCCCGAATTGCAGATTCGGAATCTCCTTCCAAATATTTACAACATTTATCTTTCCATCAAGCGCTTTTGAAGCTTCTTGAATGCCATTGTATTTAATGTCCATTTCAAGTGCCTTAAGCTGCGCGGCAATAGTCTTACTTGAGGCAAAAAAAATAGGCGTACAGAAATCAAGCATTCGAGAATCTTGAAAGGTTTTCAAGGCCACCTCGCAACCTATTCCGTTCAAGTCTCCGACGGAAATACCCAGCTTTATTTTTCTGTTTTCGTCCATGTTATTCTTTACCTTTGCGTGAAGTGTTAATTTACAAAACTAGGTAATAAAAACGGAAGATGTTTACGGGAATAATCGAAACTTTGGGTAAAATTACCAAATTGGAACAAGAGGGAAGCAATCTGCATATTTCGGTCAATTCTGCTATTACAGAGGAGTTGAAAATCGACCAAAGCGTAGCCCATAATGGCGTTTGTTTAACTGTTGTTTCTTTAGATGGTAATACCTACACCGTTACTGCAATCGAGGAAACACTTCAAAAAACAAGTATAGGAAATCTTGCCGTTGGAGATAAGGTCAATTTGGAACGCGCCATGATTTTAGGAAGCCGTTTAGACGGACATATCGTACAAGGTCATGTGGACCAAACGGGGGTCTGTACTTCGGTAACAGAAAAAGATGGTAGCTGGATATTTTCATTTGAATATGATGAATCAACCAACAATCCTACTATTGAAAAAGGTTCGATTACTATTGACGGCACTAGTTTGACTGTTGTTAATTCGGGTAAGAATTCTTTTAGCGTAGCTATTATTCCTTACACCTATGAAAATACTAGATTCGGTTCTTATAGGAAGGGTACTGTTGTGAATCTGGAGTTCGATGTTATTGGAAAGTATGTGGCGAAATTGATGCAAAAAAGTACTTAGCATTTTCCAAACCTTACTTCTGTTGCGGATTATTGGCTTTCCAATTGTTATAAAAGCGAACTATTTCTAATGGATTTTTGACTTGCTTGTTTTGAATGTCTTGGGCCAGTTCAGGACACTCTGAGAAAAATGTCGCCAACTTTTTTCGTTTTAGTCCAAATATCCCCTGATTGACACGAACTAACCTAGTATCGCCCTTTTTCATAAAATACGCAATGGAATCTATATATCCTGAATCGGCATCTTCAAATTCCAATTGGTAATAACTTAAATATCCCTTTTCGACTACCTTTAAAAATCTAAAATCCCCATTATTGTTCACTTCATATTCATCATCAAAAAAATGACCGGTGCTGATTAGGGGCAAGCTTTCAAATTTGGTATTCCCTATTTTATAGGATAAGATTTCCTTAGGAGCATATCTCGATTTTCCCTTTTTTCCTTTGAATTTAATTTTCTTGTAGAGTTTGCCAAAAGCCCCTGTTTTTCTGTCTCTTACTTCGCCATATAGCGTGTCATTCGCAACGGTCACCACATAACCCTTTTGTGAGTCTTGCTGGGCGATGCTTTTAGTTGGCAATCCTAAAAAAAAGAGTAGGAAAAGAAACCCCAATACTCGTAAAGATCTGTTCATGTTTATACCTTAAAGAATATCTTTCTTTGGTACAAAATGTGTGCCAATAGCACGTAAAAAGCCACAACCGTAAGACCATATAATAAGGATGATAGTTGAAGCGACATAAAATCATGGGTATAAACCGTATCAAAAAGCCATCCGTGAAGTGATGTTTCTCCTACTTTAATCATGCCCATAATTTTGCTGATGAAACTGGAAAGAAAATACAAGGTAATTGCATTGGCACCTGCGTATCTGAAAATACTCCCGAATTGCATTTTCTTTACATCCGTAAGGTAATAAATTAGAGCCAAAATTAAATTAGCCCATCCGGCAGTTACGAGTACGAAACTGCTCGTCCAAAGGGCTTTATTGATGGGGAAAAACTCATTCCAAACGTGACCAATAATAAGTAGCGAACCTCCTATTCCCATTAGAATGGTTGCCTTCTTTTCTTGTTTTGAAAGCAAAATTAATCCCGTGAAAATTCCCAACAAAGAACTTACTATTGAAGGTATCGTACTTAATAATCCTTCAGGGTCATAATCGGCTTTGTAGTTGTGCGTTCCGAACACCTTTACATCTAACCAGTTGGCCAAATTATTTGGCGCTCTTTCTAAAGTAGATGCGACTCCTTCTACTGGAACGACTGTCATTAGTACCCAATATCCTATCAAAAAGAATACGGCTATACCAATTATCGTCTTCCAATTGAAATTGAGAAACAAGATAGATGCGAAAAAGAAAACTACCCCTATGCGTTGTAATACTCCCGGAAAACGGATATCAGCAAAATCTTTGAAAAATGGAAAGCTCAGGGTGAAAGCACCTAGAAAAAGTCCGAGCCCAATTAGCTTTAATGTCCGAACTGCAATCTTCTTGTATGTTCCTGAGTTAGTGGTTTTGTTCTTATAAGCAAATACTATGGAAGTCCCAACTATAAAAAGAAAGAAAGGAAAGACCAAATCAGTGGGCGTATACCCATGCCAATCTGCATGTAAAAATGGAGCATAAACTGCGGACCAAGTACCCGGCGTATTTACCAGTATCATCAGCACGATTGTAGCTCCCCTAAAAATATCAACGGATAGGATTCTGTCTTTCACCTTATAAGATGTTTTTTTTCATTCGATTCCATGCTTTAACTAAAAGAAAACCGGAAACAGCTGCTACAGCTGTCAAAATCATTGCAGAAGTTGTTCGTCCGTAAATCCAGTATCCGGTTGCGAACATTAAGGAATATACCAATGCGACTCCTAAAAGCATTGCGGTTATTCCCGAAGGCACACTCCATTTTTCATCTGTGTTCACAATATCCACATTATCGGTTTTAGCTTCATCAACCACTTTTGACCAGCCCGGTCCACCTGGTTGTATTTTTAGATAAAAACTCCGTAATACTTCCTTTGATTCTGGTTGGGTCATATAGGTTGCGGTTAGCCAAATAATAGTCGTGACAATCATGATAAAAGGGAGTTCCCCCCAGTCCGGAAATATTCCATTTTCAGTGCCAAAAAGAATTTCTTTTAAGGAGGTTGTAGCAATAAGAATAGAAAGAATTCCTGACGCGAACATCGCAGAAATCTCAGTCCATGCGTTGATACGCCACCAGAACCATCTTAAAATAAAAATTAAACCAGTGCCAGCACCAAAGGATACCAATAGATTGAAAACGTCCATTGCATTTTGCATAGCCAACGCAAGAAACGCGCTTAAAACCATTAATAGAACCGTAGACAATCTTCCCACTGTCACCATTTGTTTCTCGGTGGCATTTGGATTGATTTGCTGTTTATAAAAATCAAATACTAAATATGAAGAACCCCAATTCAACTGTGTTGAAATCGTACTCATATAGGCTGCAATTAGAGAAGCTAATACAACTCCTAAAAGCCCACTTGGAAGTTTAGTTAACATCGCTGAATAGGCCAAATCGTGCCCTAACTTATCCGCAGGAACATTTGGAAATGCCTCTGCAATACTTGCTATATCTGGATAAACAACCAAAGAAGCCAATGCCACTAAAATCCATGGCCAAGGGCGTAGAGCATAGTGCATAATATTAAAGAAGAAAGTCGCGCCAATAGCGTGATTCTCATCTTTAGCGGCTAACATTCGCTGCGCAATATAGCCTCCACCGCCTGGTTCTCCCCCAGGGTACCATGTAGCCCACCACTGAACCGCCAAAGGAATCACTAATATGGTGATTACCATTTTTGTATCCGAAAAGTCCGGCAAAATTTCCATTTTAGATTTGACAAGATCATTGGAAATGACTGCTTGAAGACCACCCACTTCAGGAATATTTACTAAATAAAAAGCTGCTCCAATAGCGCCAGCCATAGCAACAAAAAACAGTAGAAAATCCGTGTAAACCACGCCTTTGAATCCTCCCAAAGCACTGAAGACAACGGTTATTAGTCCAGCTCCAACCACGGTTTCCCATGGTTCTAAGCCTAGCATAATGCCCCCAATTTTTATGGCTGCCAATGTTACTGCAGCCATGGTTATTACATTAAACAAGACCCCTAAATAAACGGCACGGAACTTTCTCAAAAAGCTGGCGGGCTTGCCTCCATATCTCAATTCGTAAAACTCCAAATCGGTTTTTACATTCGATTTCCTCCAAAGCTTCGCATAAACGAAAACGGTTAACATTCCAGTGAGTAAAAAGCACCACCAGCCCCAATTACCTGAAACCCCTGTAGTTCTTACCAAATCGGTTACTAAATTCGGTGTATCCGTAGAGAATGTGGTTGCTACCATTGAAAGACCCAACAACCACCAAGGCATAGTTCTGCCAGATAGAAAAAATTCAGTGGAGCTTTTACCTGATTTTTTAGAAACGTAAATTCCTATTCCTAAAACAAGTGTAAAGAATACGATTATAAAGCCATAATCGAGTTTGCTTAATTCCATAATTGGGTTGTTTGGTTCATTGTTAGTCTTTAAAGATAAAATAAATTGGAATACTTTTGTTTTTTACCAACTAAACTTCTCTTGTGCTTCAATCTTCCTTTCTCGATGTGTCAATCACCAGCTGGATATTGGCACTCTCCGCGGCTTTCATAATAGGTGTTTCCAAATCGGGAATCAAGGGCACCGCCTTAGTTGCTGTTACATTTATGGCGTTGGCATTTGAGACAAAGGCATCTACAGGGCTTGTCGTTCCCTTATTTATTGTTGGGGATATTTTTGCGGTTATTTACTACAACCGGCATACCCAATGGAAATATATTATCCGTTTTCTTCCATGGACAATGGTTGGTGTACTCATTGGAAATATAATTGGCAAAGACCTTGACGAAGCCACTTTTAAAATCGGAATGGCCATCGTGATTTTAGGAAGCGTTATCATGATGTATTGGTGGGATAGACGAAAGTCAAAAGTAGTACCTACGCATTGGGCTTTTGCCGGGCTTATGGGGCTCCTTGCCGGAATTACAACAATGATCGGAAATCTAGCGGGTTCTTTCGCAAACATCTTCTTTTTAGCCATGCGCCTGCCAAAGAATGAATTTATCGGTACTGCGGCTTGGTTGTTCTTTATTATCAATGTGTTTAAGCTGCCCTTTCACATTTGGTCATGGGGTACGATTACCACAGATACATTGTTATTTGATTTGAAGTTGGTTCCGGCGATTATTTTGGGGCTTTTCGTGGGTGTTCGATTGGTGAAAATCATAAAGGATGATTTCTACAGAAAAATGATTCTGATACTGACTGCTTTGGGAGCAATCGCCATACTATTTCGGTAATAAAAATAGTCATAAGTCTCCCAAAATCTTTTAATACCAAAGAAGGCTCCAAAAAATCAGAGCCTTCAAACCAACTATTTAAATTCAAAACCCAACTCATCGCAATGGGGGAACTAACCCGCGAAACTTATACCATAAAACGGCGTAGTTTTATAGCACACTGTGAGTTATTGTCATGGTTGGTACTATAGATTTGGTTAATGGTATTTGCTTTTTTAACTGACAGCGTCAGTAAAACTCTTTTAATTTTTATGTGGTTAATAAATACTAGTCTTATAAACCATAATTGACTTCTTACTAGTTTGGCTAATCCCTAAATTCAAAGAGGGATAACCGCCAGCTGGGGGAAAGGTTCGAAGTAAAAATCCCTATCCTTAACGGGGGTTCGATAGAAACGTTTTTTAAATTCAAACCAAACTGGCAACTTCCCTTTAAATAGACTAAACCTCAAATACTTTCATATTCAAAGTCAAAGCCTCCTTTTTTTAAAAGCCCTGAAAAAACAGGGCTTTAACGACCTTCACGAAAAAACCGCAACCGGTAATGAGAATAGTGTCCTCATAATGGTTTTCATTGTTTTAGTAAAATGCCCCTATTTTACTACAAATCAAACCTCAGCTTTAACGTGAGATAGCCGCGGGTAAATACGTAACGGTTAGTGTTAGTATAGCCCTAGTATTATTTTACAATTTCAATTTCTCAACCATTATAAATGGTCAGGAATAAATTTTTAATCTCCTTTTTTTTCGGAGGAAATGATGTTTCTCGAATACGGACAAAAATATTCTTGGTATATTTTTTCCATAATGCATTAATAAAAGACGGTTTGTTAATTGCCCTTTTCTTAAAAATCAACACCGGTAAAATCGCATATAGTGCCCCGGCAAATACAATTGTGCTCACGACGAAAAAAATCTCAATAACAAACGGAATGTCTAAAATATTCATGTCTCAAATGTTTTCTTGCTGCTATTCTTCGGGGGAGATGTCTTTGTCAAGACGAATAGTTTTAGCTAAACTAGGAAGTAGGAAACGATTGGAAAGAAATTCTAAAAATTTAATTTTAAGTGCCGATAAAACGCATATTTCATCGATAAAATGTATAAAAGCAGGTATATTCTTACTTTTATAAATGTTAATGAAAACGTAATTCTCATTGTTTTCAATTGAAAAATAGTATGGAAATTTGGTTTTTTAGAAGTACTGTCATCCTTTCAAAATGTAGGTGCTCCATTAGAAAACAAATAATAAGAAAAGCCAAGAAAAAATTCCTGGCTTTTCAAGAATGAAATGTTTTAAATTACTTTTTTAATGCATCCCGAATCTCAGTGAGCAAATCTTCTGCAGTTGGTCCCGCTGGAGCAGCTTCTGGTTCGGGAGCTTTCGTTTTGTTGTATGCTTTTATCATCAGAAACATTACAAAACCTACGATTATCAAATTGATTATTGTATTAATCCAAGCGCCATAACGTATTGAATTCGCAGGCTTCTCTACAGTTACGCCATCTGCGCCTATTACTGCCGCATCAAGTTCTATCGCCAGTGCTGAAAAATCATACCCTCCAGCGAAATGCCCAACAATAGGCATAATAATATCGGCTACAAAGCCATTTATGACCAGACCCAAAGCGGTCGCCATGATTACTGCAACGGCAAAGTCGATAACATTGCCTGTCATGATGAAATCCTTAAATTCTTTTAGCATTTTGTTTTAGTTTTAAAGGTTAATTAATATTTGAAAGAATAAATGTGTGTCCTTGAGCTCTATTAAAAATAATTTCGATTGTTTGATTTCAGTTTATTATTAAAAAAGGGGGGCATTTAAGATATTTGTCTAAATACCCCCAGATGAACAACTGACTAATAATTCAACTGTAACTAGTTCATATAGCCGTTTCAGCAACTTTAGCTCCATTTCTTCGAGGACCGTGTCTATTCCTTAAACCAACAGCCTTTGAATGATATTTTTTGTCAAGAGCCATCTTGTCAATAATAAAGGTCTTATAGTCGAGTTCTTCTTTGATTTTTAGATACTCTTGAGTTGCTCTATGTGCGGCTTCCTTTCTTCTTGTTATATGTTTCAACTGTTCTTCTTCCTTTAAATTTTCATCAATCGCTCGACTATTTTTTAATATTAAGATTAACAATAGAATTCCTGAAAATAAAACAAGAATTAAGCTAACAAGTAGAGAGAAAAAATACGGGTTTTCCATCTTAAGTATAGTTTGATAATTAATACTCATCACGCAACTAAAAAAGGGGCACGTGAAATTACTTTCCATATGCCCCATGGGGAACACAAACAAACTATAAATAGCCCCACTATTTTAATCGTTTATGCTTTTATTCCCGTTTTTTAATGTTTAGGGCATCAAAAAGGATTTTTACCAATAGCGTAAGGAACTGGAGGGAACAGTTGCTATTGGTAAAATCCCAGAGTTAATGGTTATTAATTATTTATCAGCCTAAACTCAGTTCTTCTATTGACAGCGTGCTCTCTTTCAGTACAAGAAACACCCTCTTTACATCTGTTTTTAGTCTTTGTCTCTCCATATCCGTTAGCAACTAATAAGCTAGAGTTTACACCTTTACTGATTAAATAATCAGCGACGGCCTTGGCTCTTCTTTCGGAAAGGTCTTTGTTAGAAGAAGCTGTTCCTCTAACATCGGTATGTGAAGCTAGCTCTACTTTGACTCCAGGGTTTTGCTCTAAAACCGGCATCAATCGAGTATCGATAATACTTTTTGCGGCACTTGTTAATGTAGCACTACCCAAATTCCAACTGATAGGTAAAGCTTGATACTCTACTAATGAACACTCAACTTCTTTCCAAGTAGTTAAACCACCTTTCTCCTTTAAGACCTCTTTCGTAACCGTTTTGGTTACGGCTGGTACAGTTTCTTCTGTTGTATAAGCATCTTTGTCCAATACTGTTTTGGTGATGGTTTTGTATTCCGCGGGAATAACCTCTTCAACTACCTTAGCTGGTTCTAAAAGAACTCTTTTCGTGTAAGAAGCGTTCTGTGAACCTAATGGAGCCTTACTAACCGTAGCGTCACTAACAAGCGTAGTTGTGGAGATAGTAGCAAATTCCGCAGGATATCCCTTGTAACACCAATATCTACAATCATCAGGATTGCCAGAAGCACAGTCAGGTGCAGCAGCTCCTAGCTCCCATTGGGCATAGGCTGGTTTTATTTCAATGGTCTCAGATGCTGTTCCAAAGCTTGCAGGCGTAATACGCAATGTATTTCCTCCTTCTTTGGAAACATAAGAAACTGTTTCAGTTCCCCATTTTTCAGGAATAACAGTTAATTTTTTACCAGCAGCTTTAACTTCTACTTGTTCCGTAACCGTTCTAAAAGTGGCTGGTATGGTCTTTAAAACCTTATAGGCCGGCTTAACGGTCAGCGTCATAGTTTCATTGACGTATACGTCGGGTGTGGTACAGCGCACATAGCACTTACCTGGTTCTGGACTAGTTGGCAAATCTTGGGCCATACCCAAAGTTGCGGTCATTACCGCGCATAAAAAAAGTACTCTTTTCATTGTTATTAGTGTTTGTGTTAATACTTGTTTGTGTTACTATTTATTGATGTATTGGGGTTAAACTTATTTTTGAGATGTTCAGTAAAATTTTTGGTAGATAAAGGCCCCAAAATCCGGGGCCTCTATAACCAACCAAACAAACCAATAACTCGGATCTACCCGAATTATGTTTTATGACTACAGAGGAAGCGATTAGATGCTTCTTTGGACAGTAATATTTCTTGAAATCGTGTATCATTATCTTTTTTCACTTAAACCGAGTTTTTCTATTCCCGCATCAATTAAGATTTTGTTCCAAGCATTTAGGAATTTCTCATAAAGGGGAGGTATTTGGTCGTTCATTAGACTTTCTACAAATTTTTAGTATTTGGCATATGCCTTATATCTGTTTCTTGACAAGTTGATTCTTCTTCTCTCAATACCAGAAGTTCCATGACCGAAGTTAAAATGAGCAATAGACATAACGCTATAACCCTCTTTGATTCTTTTATTTGCCGTTCCGATTAGATTAATCAACCTTTCTTTTAAAATAAGGCTCAGCTCAAAACCAAGCCTGATTATTTCAGTAAATGGAGGCAATATGATATACATCGCCAACAAAAAAAATGAAGTGCTAATTCCAAATAAAATTTCTACAAAAAAAGGTATGTTTATCATGCTACTTTAATATTCTTTCCATTGACTACCCCTCTTATGTGTTTATAAATGAGTTCGGGCGTCAATCTTGAATCAAAACTAGGGTGTGGATACGCGAAGAAAGAAAGGGAAAGTTTTTATTTCAAAATATCGATAAAATGCAATTTTCATCGATGAAATACACATGCTGTGCATGCATAGTATTTTTATAAATGTTAAAATTTTAAGAAAAATCCCTTTTTAGGCCTTAGCAACCGTAATGTTTATTGAAAAAAAAGGAAGTTTTATGCTCCTCTATGCTATGTTGTGATTGCTTTTTGGGATTATCAAGCTTAGTTTATGGTTGTTTTTTTGAAAAGTAAAACGCAATTGAGTGTAGCCGTAATGTTTATTTCAAAAATTTATATATAGTTTCAATGAGCAACTCCTCTTCAAATGGTTTTGATAAGACAGCATTCATGCCTGCATTTAGATAACTTTTGATGTTCTCTTCATAAGCATTCGCAGTGATGCCTACTATAGGAATGTCTTTAATATTCTTAAACGGAAAATTTCTAATTTGCCTTGTAATCTCATCTCCATTTGTATTGGGTAACTTCACATCCATCAATATGATATCGTATTGCTCGCTTACAATTTTTGACATTACCTGGTCTCCATCATCAACAAAGTCAACGTAAAAATGTTTCGTATTCATCAAAAATTTGAACAGTACAGTCTGTATTGCTAAATCATCTTCTACAAGCAACAACTTGAATCTAACACCTTCTTTTGGCTTTTTTATTTTCGCTTGTTTTTTGTCTGCTACCTTCAATAAAGATTTGGAAGCAAGTTGCAATGGGTATTTCAAAACAATGTCAAAATAAAATACCGATCCCTCACCAAGAGTAGAATCCACCTTTATTTCACTTCCCATAAGTTCAAGCAGTCCGTTAACTATAGAAAGTCCTAAACCTGTTCCGCCTTGCTTTTCAGAAGACCTTAATCTTGTGAAGCTTTCAAAAATTGTCGTCAAACTTTCCTCCGGAATTCCTGCGCCAGTATCGGTAACCTGAAACCTCATACTTATCCGGTTTGCTCTTTTTTGGTTAAATAACAATTCAAGTGAAACTTTACCGCTTTCACTATACTTTATTGCATTGTCCAATAAATTCGTGAGGACTTGAAATAATCTTAAGCGATCCCCCTCAATAAACTCAGGTATTTTTGAGTTCCTTTTGAGCATAAACTCCAAGCCCTTTTCCCTTGCTTTCGAACTGTAGGTAAATTCTAATAACTCAAGCAGTTGATATAGGCTGAAAATTTTAACATCAAGTTTCAATTTCCCAGAAGCAATCATACTTATACTCAGGATGTCTTCGAGCAGCAATTTTAGATTGTCGCTAGACTCCATAAGAAAATCTAACATTTTCTTTTGTCCGCCATTCAATTCTGTGTCTCCAATAATCTTGGCGATCGAAATAATACTAGTTAAAGGGTTTCTAAGCTCGTGGCTGAAATTTTGAATGAAGCGGTTTTTAAAAAGTTCCCTTTCTTCTAATTCAAGGTTCTTGATTACCGTAAGTTCTGTTTTGATAATAGATTCATTACGCGCTTGAGTAGCCAATTGGTATGAATTGTAATGCTGCGTAAGGTCATATATGATTAGAAGCAGCCCATCCGTCTTCTTGAGTGCCTTAATATCTGTTATTAATAAATCCTCTTCCAAAGAAAGATGCACGCAATGGAAGCTAATCTCTTCCTCCGGACTTTCAAGAATGGCCCCTAAGCTTTCGAAAAATGGGTGGAACTCATAAATTGAGCTTCCTGTTTTCAGCTCAAAAAGAACCTCATCACTTTCAACAACAATACCTTTTTGATCAACAAAAGTGAACTGTATGCTTCTATTGATATATTGTTCTCGGTATTTCTCAAGCATCGCTAACTAATTGATTCGCTAATTTCGAGAACAGATCATTCACGGCATCGCCTGTTTTAGCACTAGTAAAAAAGTCTACAGAAATGTTATTTTCATCAAATACGGATTTTAATTCACTGGGGGCAACCAGATCAGTCTTATTGCCTACAACCAGGAAAGGAACATTGGGAATTTTCGAAGAAACAATCTTTAAATCATTATTTAGGTGCTGAAAAGTGGAGGGTCTTGTGATGTCGAATACAAAGACAACACCATGTGTTCCTAATAAATATGCATTTCGGATTGATTCGATATCGTCTGTTCCTTCCAAATCCCACAAAATCAAAGAAATGGTATCGTCAGGAGAAATTTCAACCACTTTTTTTGTGATATGTACTCCTATAGTGACCTTATAGTTATCGGAAAAAGTATCAGTAACGAATCTGCGTATCAATGAAGTTTTGCCAACACCAAAGTGGCCCAACACAACAATTTTCTTAGAGCTTTGCATTGCCAAAATATTTTGCCAATTCTCTTTCTATTCGAGATTTCGGAACTGGAACGATACTTTTTTTCGCATTTTTAGTTTCAAAGACCAAATCTAGATTCATGGCCATGAAACTGTGATAAAAGTCAAAAATGATATCTTGAAGTTTATTTTTAGCGCTTAACATATAGTTGCCAGAAATAACCACCGCGATATAGTGAGTCGCAAAACTCTGTAAATGAATTTCGTATAATTCATATTCTATCGACTCGAGTTCTTGATTTCTCTGATTAAATGCATCCTCAACAAAAGATTTGATAGCAGTCAACATTCCAGAGACCATTTCTTCATCCATGGCATCTGATTTCGAATAACTTGCTTTTAAGATTCCAGAATCTTTTTCTATAAGAAGTACTTGTTGAATACTTGCCGTTGCTAAATCACCAAGCATAATCTCATTTTCATTTTGACCAGTAACCCCCGATTTAAATTTGCGTTTGAAGAAAGATAAAAAACTTAGCTGGCTATTCATTTTCTCTGAAAGCAGTTTCATTTCTTGAGCTACGTACTTCTTAACAAGTTTACCTAAAATAGGATAAAGCGCATCAACGACTGCATCTTTATTAATCCTAATTTCTTTCTTAAGGGTTTCGGTAATTGCAGGGCCCAGAGTTTCAGGGATACTTTCTTTGAACTCATTAATCTGATGTTCGATTATCGGATCTACCTTCTCCGAGAGATTTTTACGCTCGTTGATGGTTTGCTCCAAAATCTCGATTCGCTGTGAAACACGCTGCTCGAACTCATGTTCATCGGCAAAGAGAATATCCTTGAGAATCTCAAGCCTGTCTTTTTCATCCATTTTAGGATACATCTTCAATTCTATTTTTGAGCTATTTTCTCGCCCAAATCGACCAATAGCTTGCCGAGCATTTTCTTATTGACTTTGTCGGTTTCGATATCATCGATTTTCTCAGATAGATTCTTTTCCAATTCAGTAATTCGAATGTTTACGTCTGTAGATACGCTATCTAGCGTAGTATTTAAGTCTGAACGAATCTCTTCAACAAGATCTTCTAAAACCTTCTTTTTTTGGAGAATGTCTTTTTTAAGAGCATCGAACTCTGTATCATATTCTTGAATAGTTTCACCAAATATCAGATTCTTGATAAGATCAATCTTTGAGGCAGAGCTCTCTATTTTGTCCTCTAATTTGAACATGGGCTTATTGTTTTTGGTCATGACATTTGTTTTTTAGCAACAAGACTAAATCTTGATAAGATAGTATTGGGGTTTAAAATAGGGGATTGCAAGGTACAACTTTTTAAAAAATAAGTTATTAATTTTCCGCACAAACTCTTTCAAAATCAAACATATACCGACGATCAGCAAATAATTCGATGGGCAAAGCTATCAAAATATACGAATGTCATAAGCACCACTCTCAGCGCATGTTTTATTTAATTGTCATTGACATTTTACGAATAATTGTATCTTAGTCATCTATCTATGTTACTTATAACGTATTGTTTAGGTACAATTATGTTAAATAGATACCCCGACCCAGCCACTTCATACGAAACTAAAAATTGACACGTTCGCTACTTATGAGACTCTTTGTCCTAATTGTTGGTTTGGTATTGTTGAATACTTCCTGTAGCACTTTGGGAATTTTTGGCAACAAGAATTCTTCCGCTGTATCTGGAGATCAATCTGTTAGTAAAACTAAGGGGTTTGACCGCATTATTACGAAAGACGCTATTTCTCAAAAAGGGCTTTTCGATGTACATAGAGTGGGAGAAAAGTACTATTTCGAAATTCCAGACAGTTTATTCAATCGTGAAATTCTAGTTGTTACCCGGTTTATAAAAACTCCATCAGGGGCGGGCAACTATGGGGGAGAGAAAATCTCTGAAAATACCATCGTTTTTGAAAAAGGGCCTACCAACAACATATTTCTTCGCATAGCTACTCTGGTGAGTGATGCCGATGAAAATGATGCGATTTCAAAAGCAGTGAACAATTCAAACATCACTCCAATTCTCGAGGCCTTTGACATTAAGGCTTCCCATGAAAAGAAAGCAACGCATTTGATTGAAGTTACTTCATTTTTGAATAGTGAAAATCCGTTATTGGCATTAAGTAATCCGCAGAAAGACTCCTACAAGCTTTTAGGAATTGAAAAGGACAAGTCTTATACAAAAGAAATCAATTCCTTCCCTATAAATACGGAAATCAAAACAGTAAAAACTTATAAGGCTAAATCTGTAAAAGGAAAACGAAAAAAAGCTTTGCCAGCCGCAGTGCTCGCCGGAGTAGTAACCTTGGAAATCAACAACTCCTTTATATTGTTGCCCAAAGAACCTATGCAAAAGCGCTATGCAGATGCCCGTGTTGGATACTTTGCAAGTTCGTATTTGGAGTATGGAGATGACCAGCAAAAGGTAGATCGGAATACCTATATCCATCGTTGGAGATTGGAACCCAAGCCGGAAGACGTGGAAAAATGGAAACAAGGTGAATTGGTAGAACCCAAAAAACCTATAATCTACTATATCGACCCGGCAACCCCTAAAAAATGGCGGCCTTATTTAATTCAAGGTATCAATGATTGGCAAGTAGCCTTTGAACAAGCTGGTTTCAAAAATGCCATTATGGGCATGGAATGGCCCGAAAATGACCCCTCCATGAGTTTGGAAGACGCTCGTTTTTCTGTACTTCGATATTTCGCCTCTCCTTCGAAGAATGCATACGGACCTAATATTGTAGACCCCCGTAGTGGTGAAATTTTAGAAAGTCATATCGGTTGGTATCATAACTTAATGAACCTATTGCATAGTTGGTATATGGTGCAGGCTGGAGCGGTTGATTTTAGAGCACAACAAATGGAATTTGACACCGATCTTATGGGTAACCTTATTCGTTTTGTAAGCTCCCATGAAGTTGGCCATACGTTAGGTCTACGCCACAATATGGGCGCCAGTTCGGCGACTCCGGTTGAAAAATTACGTGATGCAGAATGGTTAAAAAAGAATGGCC
This sequence comes from uncultured Flavobacteriaceae bacterium, assembly GCA_947500435.1. Lineage (GTDB taxonomy): Bacteria > Bacteroidota > Bacteroidia > Flavobacteriales > Flavobacteriaceae > Maribacter_C. The sequence continues at coordinate 65,927 of CANMRV010000003.1, read as the reverse complement.
ATACCAGTTCCATAATGGACTATGCTCGATTCAACTATGTAGCTCAGCCAGAAGATAATATTCCAGTAGAAGATTTAATGCCTCGTATCGGTGCTTATGACAAATGGGCCATTCAATGGGGGTATTCCAAATTTCCTCAGGAATTGGATCGTAGCGAAGAACGGGAATTATTGAGTCAAATGATTGTTGACAGCGTGACCAATAATCGCAGACTTTGGTTTGGTGGCGAAGGTCGTGATTTTGATCCTAGGTCGCAGACCGAAGATCTTGGTGACAATGCCATGGAGGCAAGTATGTATGGAATCTTGAATCTACAACGAATCGCTCCATGTATTAAGGAATGGGTAAAAGAAAGTGATAGCGATGACTTTTCCAACCTAGATCAGATCTACAAAGATTTGGTCAATCAGTACAGCGATTACATTTTTCATGTCACCAAAAATATTGGCGGAATCTATGTGACTCCCAAAACCATGGGGGAAGAAGGTGAAGTATACCGCCCTGTTGATATTCAGACGCAAAAGCAGGCCTTGGTATTCTTGAACAACTATATTTTTAAAGAACCCGAATGGTTGATGCGGAACGATATCCTCAACGCCATACAGTCTCCGCGTTCAAAAGAATCGGTAACCAAGACCATGGAAAGCGTGATGATGAATCTCCTTGGTGGGAGTCGACTTAGCAGAATGACTTTTATTTCGGAGCGTTATGAAGACGAAAATCCATATCGCCCTGAAGATTATATCGATGACTTAAACCAATTGGTCTGGGGTGACATGAATGTATTTTATCAAACCAATGCCTACAAAAGAAAATTGCAGAAATCCTATGTTTCCAATATGATCGCGCTTTACAAACCTGATGTTACCGAAGGCTTTGTTGAAGGACTCTTGGCGGAATTGTCCAAAGGATATACCTCCAACACCGATGTTCGTTCATTGGCGCTTGACAATCTTTTAACGCTTCAAGGAAAGATAAAAAGAACTATTCCCGTGATGACGGACAGATTGACCATTGCCCACCTCAACTATTTGAAAAGGGAGATTGAAGCCGTTGTAGGGGAAACAGAAGATGTTGACCCGCTATTTATTCCGTTTCGAAAGGATATTTCTATTAAAGAGGATGGGGAGGAATAAGAATCCTTTTTTTGAACTTTCATTTCGTTGTTTTTCCAATTAAAAAATTGGCAAATAAAAAAGACAGCCTTAGCAGGGGCTGCCTTTTTATTGAACCTAACACTTTTGCTAAGTACAATGAGTGATTTCCAAAGATATTACGAATTATCCTGAACTGTTGCTTTTGGAGCGTTCTTTTTTATTGAAGCTATACCTTTCGACATTGCCGAAGTACTAGAATACATTTCACTACTCCCAATCACTTGGCCATTGGTAGATTTTAAACTAAAATAAGGAGAACCATCCTTAGCCTTTTTTCTTTCGAACATTTTATCATCTTTGGAATTTTTCCTTACAGATTCGATTCCGTTTTCACAAGCAGACTTTGTAGCATAACCTTGACTACTTAAGATAACCTGGTGATTGCCAGCTTTAAGATTAAACCTAAATTTTCCGGCTTTATCTTTATTAATTTCGAACTTACCCATATTGAATTGTGTTTTAAAGTTTTTAATTTAACTCAAAGTTAATAAACTTATTTCATAGAGAGTCATAAAAATACAGACCTAAGGGGTGTTTAGCACGAAATATCTAGGTAATGTCAATATGGTTAAAAACCGAATCAATTCAATTAACTTTTTTTACACTCTTTTTTCAACGTTGTTCGGTTGCATCCGTCCTTTGTTTTGCACTTCTCTTATTTAAAGTGTCTGGTTCTTTGAATATCCCGAAGGTCCAATACCATGAAGAAGTTAGTCACTTTTTACAACTAAGGCTAAATGTGCGATTCTTTGTTTCATTTACTGTTCGTTAATTCCCAAACTTCTCCATTGTAAAAAGCTCGGGTTTGCCCCCACGATTTCCACATCCAGAAGCGATGTAAATCGCACCTTCAAATTCTAACAGTCCTGAACCATGGCGTCCTTCGATTAATGAAGGAAGGGTTCTCCATTCATTCGTAGTCAAATTAAGTGCTTCTACCTCCGCATGTGCTTTTTCTTGGGTGGTAGATTCCCCGCCAACAACTAAAACCTCATCGCCAAAATAGATTGCCGCGTTACCAGCTCGCTTTGTAGGAATGTTGTTGGGCAAGGTCTTCCAAATATTCGAGGCAATATCATAGACATCAACTTCAGCGATTGCGCCTCCAAAAGGCGAATCAGGCTCTATCCCTGTATTTCTTCCAGCAGGGGCCACAATTTTCCCGTCAACCAAAACGGCTTGAAAATGGTCTCTCGCTCGCGGAGCATCAGCCAGGACTTCCCATTTTCCAGTTTGTGGATCGTAAACATCCATCCATGTTTTGTGGTCGCCTATATGTCCGTTTTTGATACCGCAGGCGATATAGATTTTTCCATTGTAAAGAACATTCCCGGTAGAACCCCTTCTTCTTTCCTCGGGAATTTCATCTCCTTTGCTCCAAACATCCGTAACTGGGTCATAAATATACACATGGGTTGTTGGGGTTTCGTTGGGCCATCCGCCGGTCATTGCAGAAATACAATAGATTTTATTGTCGTAAACCACGGGTTGAAAATGGTGCATTTCGATTGGAGGTTCTGTACCCTCCGTCCAAGTGCCTGTTTGTGTATCGTAAATACTAACAGGTCGTATGCTTCTGCCTCCTAACAGATAAAACTTCTCACCAACTCTAACGAATGCCGCTTCATGACGTTGAACCGGTTTACTTTCGTCATTGGAAAGCACAGGTTGCCATTCTAAGGCAGCAACTTCGTTTTCTACTTCTACTTCGAGTTCTTTTTGAGCTTCCTTGCAATTAACAAATAAGAACAAACAGCTGACATAAAAAATGTTCTTTAGCATCGTTTCAAAATCTTTAGTATTATTTTTATTGGGCTAGTTTCCCAAAACTAGTGTAAAAATCAACCATATGAAACGTGTTTTGTCTTTTTCAGTAGTCGTAATTACACTCTTTTTGGGGTTCAATTCCATAGCTCAAGAATCATCAAATAAAAAAGTAGTTTTGATTACTTTGGATGGTCTACGATGGCAAGAACTTTTCTCAGGTGCCGACCCCCTTTTAATCGCAAACAAGGAATATGTTGGGGATACCACGGATTTAAAAAATGGTTTTTGGCGCGATTCCCCGAAAGAACGGCGGGAAGTCTTGTTCCCTTTTCTATGGAAAGAAGTTGTTCAAATGGGGCAAATTCATGGGAATAGAAACCTAGGAAGCAAAGTTGATTTGATCAACAAAATGTGGTTTAGCTACCCTGGTTATAATGAGATTTTATCAGGTATTGCAGATGACAAAAGAATCGATAGCAATGACAAAATCAATAATCCGAACAAAACAATCTTGGAAATCGCAAACCAAGACCTAAGATATAAGGGTAAAGTTGCAGCATTCGCCAGTTGGGATGTTTTCCCCTATATCGTAAACGAAGAACGTTCAGGAGTTCCGGTAAACGCAGGATTTGAATTGGCAGAAGGAGGCGATTTGACCCAGCGAGAACAATTTTTGAACGAATTGCAACCTACTGTGCCTAGTCCATGGAGTACCGTTCGATTAGATGCTTTTACCCATCATTATGCCATAGAGCACATGAAAAAGAACCATCCCGAATTGGTATATATCGCCTATGGAGAAACCGATGATTTTGCACATGGTGGTCATTATGATGCCTACCTAAAATCAGCAAATACCACAGATGCTTTTATCAAACAGCTTTGGAATTTTACACAGCAAGACCCTTTTTACAAAGGCAATACTGTTTTTATAATTTCTACAGATCACGGGAGAGGAGCGATAAACCTCAGTACCTGGACAGGCCATGGCAGCGACGTGAAAGACGCAGGAAGTGTCTGGCTCATTATGTTCGGAAGTGGCGTTAAAGCAGAAGGGGAAGTCTCTACAGAAGAACAACTGTATAGCAACCAAATTGCACCGACGGTGTTGCAACAACTAAAACTGACCGAGATGGCCAATGGCATGACAGGCAAAGCTTTATTGAAAGACAATTGAAACGATTACATTGTATACTTTGCACCTGAAATAAAATAACCATGATTCGGAAATATCTTTTAGCGCTGGTTTTTTTGAGTTGTACAGTCGCCCTAGCACAACCATCTCAAGAATATGCCATTCATTCGCACAATGATTATGAGCAAAATGTTCCTTTTTGGAAGGCAATTTCTGCGGGAGTAAGTTCTTTGGAAGCCGATATTTTTTTGGTGGGCGACTCTCTTTTTGTAGCCCACTATTCTAAGGAAATCCAATCAGGCAGGGATTTAGAGACCTTGTATCTGAAGCCTTTGCTCCAAGCGATGGACTTGGACTTATTATCAGATAAACCTTTACAACTATTGGTCGATGTGAAATCTGAGGCCAAGGCCACTTTAGAGGTATTGGTAAATACCTTGGAAAAATACCCCTTCCTTATTTCGAGCGAACAACTAGCAATTGTAATCTCAGGAAACAGACCAAGACTGGAGGAATATAAGAATTACCCCGAATACATAACATTTGATTACCAAAGTCTGGATTCTGTGCCCAGCCAAGATATTCTTGACAAGATAGCCTTGATAAGTTTGAATTTCAGAAAATTCTCCGATTGGAACGGCAAAGGGCGTTTAACCGCAGAAGACTTTGATGTGGTTTCAAAGACCATTCAAAAAGCCCATGATTTCAAAAAACCATTTCGTTTCTGGGGAACACCCGATTCAAAAACTGCTTGGAAGGCCTTTGCAAAAATGGGCGTCGACTATATCAATACCGATAATCCTTTCGAATGCAATCGGTACTTAAAAAGTCTACCTCAACGGGAATATCAAAATCTCAAGATTTCGGAAGTGTATCGACCTAATTTCAAAACCGATGGAAAGTCTAGTAAGGTAAAAAACATCATTCTATTGATTGGTGACGGAAACGGATTAACACAGATTTCCGCAACCGCATTGGCTAATAATGGAGAGCTTTCCCTAGCACAGTTCAAAAATATAGGGCTGCTAAAAACGCAATCATCCGATGATTTCACGACTGATTCGGCGGGCTCGGCTACCGCCATGGCCACAGGTAAGAAAGTACCCAATAGGGCTATTGGTGTCGACGAAACAGGAAAGAGACTAGAGAACATTATTGAAGTTCTTTCAAAAAAGAAGTACACTACGGGAATAGTTACTACTGATGAAATCACCGGAGCCACGCCTTCCGGATTTTACGCCCATCAAAAAGACCGTTCCATGTCGGATGGGATTAGTTCTGATTTACTTAAAAGCCAGCTATCCATTTTCATAGCTAAAAAACCGGAGGAATCTCTTTTCAAATCAAATTTTGGAGAGTTTTCCATGCTCGAATCATTAGAGGCCATCGAAGATTCCAAAAAAGACAAAGCGGGTTACTTTTTCCCAAAAAAGGATTTATCAGATGAAAAACCCGAAAATCTTTCCGGAGCTTTAAAAAGTACGCTCCACTTTTTGACCAAAAAAGACCAGCCTTTTTTCTTGATGGTAGAAGGCGCCAAAATTGATTCCAACGGACACGCCAACAATATCGGTGGCATCATACAAGAGGGCCTCGCTTTTGATATGGCAATAGGTGAAGCGCTTCGCTTCGCTGATAGTGATGGTAATACCTTGGTAATCGTTACTGCCGATCATGAGACTGGTGGACTGACCATTCCTCAGGGAGATGCTACCTTGAATCAAATTGAAGGTAACTTTACTACAGACGACCATACTGGTGTCATGGTTCCGGTCTTTGCCTACGGTCCAAAATCTGACGAATTTCGCGGAGTCTATGAAAATAATTTAATCTTTTTTAAAATCTTGAGCGCGTTGGATATGAAGGTTGACAAATAAGCCTTTGAGAAACCTTATTAAAGAAAAGCAGTTCTTTCCAATTTTCAAAAATTTTGGATGCCGTTTCTTAGTTAAGAACCTTTCACTTCAAAATAACTTTTACTCCAGAAATAATAATAAGTCAAGAGTAGCGCTTAAAAATCCTGTTTTTTTAAACCCTCTCAAAAAGTATAACGTTAACGTTAACGTTATATTTAAGGATTTAACTGCATTTTTACATAAAATTGATTTTTTAGAAACACTATAACGTTTTCGTAATACGGAATTAATAGCTACATTAGTTAAGTATTGAAGAATATTCAATGTGATAAATCCCCCTAATCAGTCATCAACTAATATTAAACTATATGAAAAAACGAACGCTTTTAATGTATGTCTGTTTGCTATGCTTCGCCTCCATGGCATGGGCGCAAACCACAGTGACCGGTACCGTCACTGACAATCAAAATACTCCCCTACCTGGGGCGAGTGTTATAGAAAAGGGTACCGTGAATGGTACCACTACGGATTTTGATGGTAATTTCACCATAGAAGTTGCTGATCTAAACACTGTTCTGGAAGTTTCTTACTTGGGATATACTACAACTGACATCCCACTAAATGGGCAAACCAGTGTAAGTGTCCAACTCGATGAGGATGCCACCCAATTGGAAGATGTCGTTGTCGTCGGGTATGGAACACAGAAGAAATCGGATGTGACCGGTTCTATCGCCTCTATAAAAAGTGAAGATTTCAATAAAGGGGTGGTAGCAAACCCAGGGCAACTTTTACAAGGGAAACTAGCGGGTGTAAATGTTACCTCTGTAAGTGGTGAACCCGGCGCTTCCCAAAACATTATTATTCGTGGTGTAGGAAGTCTTCGATCAGGTACGACACCACTTTTTGTAATTGATGGGTTCGTAATCGATAATAGTTCAACCGGACTGGAATCAAATCCTTTGAACTTCATCAATCCACAAGATATCGAGGCAATCGATGTTTTAAAGGATGCTTCTGCTACGGCGATTTATGGAGCCCGAGCTGCCAACGGGGTTGTTGTGATAACCACCAAAAAAGGAAAATCTGGCAAGACTGAGATGAACTTATCCGTTTCGACGGCAATTTCGAATATTTCGAATAAAATGGACGTGTTCAGTGCTTCTGAATTTAGACAACAAGTCGCGGCCGTTGGCGGTACCTTAGACGACCAAGGTGCAAATACCGATTGGCAAGACGAACTGACAAGAACTGGTATCTCGAAAAATGTGAACTTCTCAATGAGCGGCGGTGCTAGTGATAAATTCTCTTATTTTATATCCACCGGTCTCGACAATCAAGAAGGTACTTTCGAGAACAGTTCGCTAAAACGATATTCTGGCAGGGTAAATTTGACTCAGAAAGCCTTAGACGGGCGCTTCAATGTTGATTTTAACCTTACAGCTTCAAGAGTTTTGAATGAAAGGCCCAATGCCACTGCCACTGCCTCCGATATGCTACAATTGAATCCTACCATACCGGTATTCACAAACGGAGAGCCGACATTTTTAGACGAACGATTAAATCCTGTTCTTCGAAATCGGCTTTACTCAGATGAAGCAAACAGCAATCGAATCTTGGCTAATATTATGCCTTCCTTGGAGATTGTGAAAGGATTGACTTTTAGAGTGAATCTTGGTGTAGACTATTCCTCTACAACACGTGATCAACAGCAAATACCCTACGTATTGTTGGAAGGGAGTGAAGACGGGTTTTTGAATACGTTTACCACAACCAACAGTAATTTTTTAGTTGAGAATACCCTAACCTATTCTTTTGATACTGGTAAACATAATCTAGTAGCCTTGGCTGGTCATTCGTATCAAGAAACAGATTTCGAACGCAAAATAATACAATTAGAAGGTTTTGCCGATAATGGTATCGAACCAAAATTTCAAGACCAAATAAGTACCGAAACCCTTCCTACCACGCTAAATTCAGTAGCTACAAAAAACGAACTCCAATCCTTTTTTGCAAGGGTGCAATATGGGTATGACAGTAAGTATTTATTAACTGCCACCATGCGAGCAGATGGTTCTTCCAAATTCGGGAAAAACAATAAATATGGATACTTTCCATCAATAGGATTGGGTTGGAACATTCATAATGAAAATTTCATGAGCGACAACAATTTATTCACCAATCTTAAACTAAGGGTGAGTTGGGGGCAAACGGGTAACCAAGATGGTATAGACAGTAAAGTAAGCTTAGCAAGTTTTATTGATTCAAAAGATAACAATGACACCTACCCTCTTGATCCAAATGCTTCGACATTGGATGATTATCCTTTCGGCACCGTGGCTGTGCGTACAGATAACCCAGACCTAAAATGGGAGGTTGCCACACAAACCACCGTTGGTCTAGATTTTGGATTGTTGAACAACAGATTAACCGGTTCGTTAGATTACTTTAATAAAGTAACGAGCGACGTGGTTTTGTTTGCGTTTAAGATTGACCCTATTCAGCCAACTGAAAAATTCTGGACGAACATTGAAGATATGGAAATTCAAAACTCAGGTGTTGAATTTGCATTGGACTACAATAGCGATTTCACAAAAGATTTTTCATATAACATTGGGGGCAATATTGCCTATACAGACAATAAGGTGGTCGATTCCCCATACTCCATCCTCACTACCGGTGCTGCATCAGGGGGTGGTCAAACAGGCGCTACCATCAATGGATACCTCAATAACGAGCCAGTAGGGACCTTCTATATGAAGGAATTTATAGGAATAAACGCAGAAGGGTTCAACGAATTTACAGATGTTGTTGCCGACGGTGAGTCTTTGGACAATGATCGAATCGCTGCCGGTAGTGCCCTGCCTGACCTTATTTATGCCTTCTTTTTGAATTTTAAGTACAAGGAACTTTCTTTGGGATTGAATTTTAACGGGGTTTCTGGAAATAAAATTTACAACCATACGGCCATGACGTTATTCAGTAGAGGTCAACTTAGTAGAAATCTCAATACTACTGATTTTGCAATACAATTTCCTAATGAAGATAATAGCAATTCCAATGAAGTGTCTACCCGTTATTTGGAAGATGGTAGTTATCTAAGATTGAACAACGCTACTTTGGCTTATACATTAAACCCGAAAGGCACATTTGGTGATTTGGTAAACGGCATACGATTTTCAATAACTGGTCAAAACCTTTTTGTTATTACCGATTACTCAGGTTTTGATCCTGAAGTAAATACTGGAAGTGCCATTGACGGTATTCAAACGTTCGGAATCGACCGTTTTACCTATCCTACGCCTAGGACATTTCTATTCGGCTTAAACGTAACATTCTAATAAAAAAATTGATTTACAGATGAAAAATAAAATTTTTATAACAGTATTGGTAATCGCTTCCCTGTTGAGTTGGAATTGTACTGATTTAGAGGAAGAGAGACTCGATGAATCTGAATTTGGTGGACAAGCCGAAGCAATAAGCGGAGCTATCGCACCAGCTTACGGACAAGTTTCTTGGACTTGGAGACATACAAACTACTATGGTTTGCAATTAATTGCTGCTGACGAGGCCATTTTGCCGTATCGGGGCGGAACGGATTGGTTTGACGGCGGTAAATTTTTGGCAACACATGCTCATACTATAACCCCGACCAACGATTTAGTAAGTAGCTCTTGGAATGAGCTTACGAAGAATATCTCTAGAACGTTGGCCGCAATTGAAGTATTGACACCCTTGTCCGAGGAGGGAAATGCTGAAGCAACGGGGGCTTTGCACGAGATGAGGGCTCTGCGGGCGTATTTGAACATGTTGCTTTTAGATAGTTGGGGCATTGTACTAAAAAAAGAGTCAATAAACGAGCTTTCCGAGGTGCTTCGAACACAAGAGGCAATTGATTATATCGAAGGTGAATTTATGGCAGTAGTTGATCTTATCAATACCGATAAGGGGTCTGGTAGAATGACACAGAGCGCTGTCTGGGGCTTCTTGGCAAGATTACATTTGAATGCTCCTGTGTATCGTGATCCTTATGGTACTCCAGATTTTACAACAGCGGATATGGACAAAGTAATCCAATACACTGACAACGTCATTAACTCTGGTTTGTACAGCTTATCTCCGGAATATTTTGATTTGTTCAGCGATGACAACCGTGAAAATGCTGAGCTGATCTTTGCTTTAGACCAACGCGGGGTCTTGAGAAGAGAACATAGTCGTTGGACGTATTGGTCAATTGCGGGTTCTGTTTGGGGTAGACTAGAATATCCCAGTTCAGATGGTACCGATGGCCCAGCCATTACTTCCGATTTTTACCAAACTTGGGTTGATGCCAATGGGGATGTTGATCCCGCTGAGGCCGATTCCAGGTTCTTTCAGCTAAACCAGCAAATCCCAGCTGAATTAGTTGACCTTACCGGTCTTTCGCCTTTGAATGATGAAGACCACTTTTATTGTGATACTCCTGAAAATTATGAGATGAATAGAGGTATTTTGCGCGGTACACAATGGGGGCCTAGAAAAGGCGATGATGGCGCATTTCTCACCTGTGATGACGGTGGAGTTAGAATCTATCCAAGTAAACAAATAAAGGGAAATGGGCCCGATAGAGATGTAGGTTATGTGAACCATACAGAAGATGTAAACTTTACTCTTGAGGGTTCATTACACAATAAGGGGTATCGTGTAGCAAAATATCAATTTAGCCGCACATCTCCCAATGGAAATAACTTCAGCAGCGTAGATTTAGTACTGATGCGTTTGGCAGAAGTTTATTTGATGCGAGCAGAAGCGAAGTTAAGAAAAGGGGATAATGCAGGTGCGTTAGCAGATATTAACCTCGTAAGAACATCAAGAACTGCGCGGCCTGATCAAACCCCGGCAGCTTTAAGTGCGATTGATTTGGACATCCTGTTCCTTGAGCGCGGTTTTGAATTGTATTGGGAAGGTTTTCGAAGAGGAGATCAAATTCGCTTTGGCAAATACGAAGATTCTTGGACAGATAAGACCGATGCTGATGCAAACAATAGATTGTTTCCAATTCCACAAAGTGCGATTGATGGTGCTTCGGGTGTAGTAGGTTTCCTAGAACAGAATCAGGGGTATTAATATTCTATTAATAGACCTTTGAAAATAGTGTTTGAGTTAGTGAGTTAAAAGCCGGTGTTGGAAATAGCATCGGCTTTTGATTTTCAAAAATCAGCATTAAAAAGCACTACTTGCTTTGCTTTGCCATCCATTGCATTAACGATACTGCCGTACCATCGACTTTGACGGGACTTCCATCAAAATCAAAATTCGCATGATTCGCATGAGAATATATCCATGACCAATGTCCATTAAAACGATAATCCTCTCCTCCATAAACTCCGCTCAAATCAGCTACATAGTCGTAATATGAAAAATGGGTGTTTGAAGCGGCTGCTTTAATTAATCTATGATATAGAGGCACAACAGTTTCATCCGGCTTGGTAACAGGGTCGTCTTTGGAATGAACGAACCACATTGGAATGTTTTTGATGCTTTCGATTTGCGCATCTGTTATGTACTGCTCATGATAGGCCAAAGCACTTATGTAGGCTGCGGCAAAATAATCTGGATGCAACAGCAATAGCTTTAAACTCATATAGCCGCCATTTGAACAGCCACCAACATAAATTCTATTTTCATCAACTCCGGGGTTGTCAGCTACATATTTCTCAATCAAGCCCATTAGAGCCTCATTGTAAATATCGTTTTCTTTTCCTCGGGTATATTCCCCGCTGGCACTCTGCATCCAAAATGTTGGACTTTGAGGAACAAGTACATGAGCACCTCCAAAAATCGCCTGAATCTCATCAGAAGCATAATTGGTTGCCTTATTTGCAATCAATGCAATACTTGGATCTGTTCCTCCTTCTCCACCACCGTGGAGCCAAATAATTAAAGGAGATTTTCCAGAGGTATTTTGCGGAGCAAAGTATGCATAGGTCAACGAAATTCCATCTTTAGAAAAGGTTCCCGTTAAATCAAATTTGTCAAGGTCCGGCATGATACGTCCTGTTTCGGTATTCCATACTTTTTCCGAAGTTGAATGGGTAATAGTCATGTTATATTCGATCCATTGGTTACTTCCACGACCATCTTTGAAAATATACTTGATAGGTGAGGTCAAAGGATCATCTGGACTCACGAATAGCACAAGCGTAACATGACTTCCCGTGGTAATTCTATTTCCCTTTTCGTCTGAAACGTAGGCATAAACTACCTTTCTATCTCCACTTGCTTCCTCGGGCCTCATTTCTACGCCTTCTGAGCTTCGTTCAACTGCTACGGAAAAATCAGCAGCTTTTACTTCTAACACCTCTTCCCCCATAGATAAAACAACCTTGTTTACTCCAGGGCCCCAGTCATATCCTGTAACCACAAGTGTATAGTCTCCTGTAATTGCATTAGGTTCCTCTTTCACGGTTTCAGCTGCCAAACTAGATGGCGCAACTGCAAATAGTAATACAAGGAACTTTAGGACAGTAGTTTTCATAATTTGTATCTTTAGTATCAAGCAGTTAAGATACATATTGCGTTTAAAAATAACACTACAATGAAAAAACTAAAAAAAGAAGACATCAAACAGGAGGTATTTGACCTCTACGACGATTATGCACACGATAGAGTTAGTAGAAGACTGTTTTTAGATAAATTATCGACCTATGCAGTTGGTGGACTCACCGTTTCTTCATTGCTAGGTTTTATTTCTCCGGATTATGTAAAGAAGATTCAAATACAACAAGATGATTCAAGATTGAAATCGGAATTTATTGAATATGATTCCCCAAAAGGTGGAGGTACCATAAAAGGGCTTCTTTCAAGACCAAAAGATGCTAAAGGAAAACTTCCGGGAATAGTTGTTGTTCATGAAAATCGAGGACTAAATCCACATATTGAAGATGTTGGGCGGCGAGCTGGTCTGGCAGGGTTTATATCTCTTGCTCCAGATGCTTTGACTCCCTTGGGTGGTTACCCTGGAACGGATGACGAGGGTCGTACACTACAGCGCCAACGTGACCGAAATGAAATGCTGGAAGATTTTATTGCGGCATTCAATCATTTGAAAAATCATCCTGAATGTTCAGGAAAAGTTGGTGTGGTAGGCTTTTGCTTTGGGGGATGGATTTCAAATATGATGGCGGTAAAAGTTCCTGATTTGGGAGCTGCGGTTCCTTTTTATGGAGGTCAACCAAAAGAAGATATCGACAAAATCAATGCGCCGCTTTTACTCCATTTTGGTGAATTGGACAAACGTGTAAATGCGGGTTGGCCTGCTTATGAAGCAGCTTTAAAAGAACATGGAAAAGAATATCAGGCCCATATCTATGCAAATGCCAATCACGGATTTCATAACGATACGACCCCGAGGTATGATAGGGAAGCAGCAGAATTGGCCTGGACTCGAACCATAGATTTTTTCACTGAAAATCTGGGTTAGTTCTAATCCATTAATTTTTAGTCAATTTGTAAGATTCTGTTAAAATAAGTATTCGAAAACCACGTTATATATAAACACCCAATAAACTTCATGCATATATAGGACCTCTACTTTAAAATCTGCACAGAACGCATTTTTTGAAACCATTAGACCAAAATCTAATCATGGGGCACAAAACACTATATAACACTTCGTGGAATACCGTCTACGATTATCTGAACGACCCAGGTAATTGTACAAAACACCAAAAATTTTATAAGGCAGTAGCACCAATAATCAAACATTGGTTACTTCGCTTGGGTATAAAAGATGACCTAGACGGACATGCTAAAAGCATTTTCTCAGACTTGTTTCTCAAGGAATTGAAACGCTACCGTTCGGGGAAATTGGTGCCTGAAAAATGTACGGCCAAAATCACCACTTACTACTTTCCGGTAATCAAAAACCTCTGTTTAGACTATATCAAAGTACTGCGCAGTGAAACCTATTTTACCGAAGATTCCTCGGAACTTGATGTAGAAGCTGAAGTAGGTGTATTCGATTCAATTTGGGGAGAACACAAAAACATGGTCTTGACCGAAATGACTCGTCATATCAAAGATTGGATAGAATTTTCCGGTTTTGCCAGTGCTAAAAGAGAAGTATTACGAAAACGCTTTATCGAAGGACGGAAATTTCCCGAGATACTAAGAGGTGTTGACAAAAGTGTTTTTGAAGCACAACGAAAATGGGCCTGCAGGCAAGGTAAAAAAATTGCTGCTATGATTGCGGAAATATTGCTTCCGGCCTTTATCGAATTCCACCGATTGCCGATTAGCAAAAAAATCGACCCAAGACTTATTGAGAAGTATATTCTAGGATTACGAACGAAGCTCGCCCGATGATTTTACTCGATAATAGAGATTTAAATGCTTCGAGGCTTGTCTTGAAGTTTTACTGTTATTTCTTTCGAATGCCTCTTGGGCTTGCCCTAATTTAGTTTACTAGGCCGAGAATGGTTTCTTTATAATCCGTAAGTGACTTTTTTCGATGTTCATCAACAGGTTTCTCAAGAATGGCAACCTTCGGAAAGAGTTCTTCAGTGGCCTCATTCCATTTACCTTCTAATTCGCTGTTTTCCAATTTCAAGTAATCGAGTTGCATCATACGGACTTTAAAGGCAAAGTCTTCATCTTGTTTGACCAAACTTAAGAATGCAGCCCGTATTTCGGGTTCAATGACCGTTTCTCCTTTTAAATATCCTTGGTAATACAGTAAAAGAAAGTTTTCGAGTTTCTTTTGTAGTAACTCGCTAGAACTCGAAGGTTCTTTTCTAGAAGCGTTAATTTCCTCGATTTGCGTTTCTTCCTTTTTACTTAAATCATTCATGCGCTACGTGTACAATTAGAATCCACTTGCAAAGGGTTCGACAGTCTCTGTTTTAAAACAGAACCATCATTACATTCAAGGTTTGGCGGCTAAAGAATGAAAGGAAATTCAGGTGCGATTGTAAAAGTCGCAACCGTTAAGCAAGTAGTTTTTCTTTATTGTAAAATCTTTAAAAGTTGGTCAATACTTAAAAATAACCAATAAAATCTACTTATACAATTTGGAGTAGGCCATGGCGGCTAGAATTCCTGCGGAACCTGCACCTGATTTTGAGGGAATCGCGGGAGCACCTTTTCGAGTTAAAACCCCATTATCATTCTTTACATAGCCTACCCAAACCACAATTAGTTTCTGTCCATCACTAAGCACCGTCCAGCCGTCTTTAGCTTTTCCGGTGGTGCCTGTTTTACCGTAGTATTGCCGTTCTTTAGGTAAAAAGGGAATTAATCGATGACAAGTGCCGCCAGCTTCAAAAGCGAGGGGCAACAAGCTTTTAATGCTGTTGGCACTTTTCGTAGCATAGAGCGTTCTACGTTTTCTTGAGCTGCCATCGAAAATAGTATCCTGTAAATGGGGATCGATAATATATTTCCAGGGAGTAAGCGGAATCGCCTCCCCATAATTAAATAGCATTTGATAAGCTTGGGCGACCTCCCAAGGGGTCATGGTTTTGGTACCCAGAATATAGGATTCCCCCAGACTGTAAGATGATGAGTTTGAAGAAACGTCCAGTTTTGCCAATTTGTTCTCTACCTCGCGGGCAACCTTTAAAGGTTTTGCATGTACCCGATAATTAACCGCAGCTTTGTTCAGGCTATATTTTAGCACATCGCCGACTAATACTTTTTTACCCAAAAACTTCTTGCCCACATTACTGGGGTTGTACTTGTATTCCTTCAAATCGCCATTGAACAGACTTGTATTTTCATCAAAATCATGGTTCTCAAAAAGTTCTAAGAAAACCAGCGGTTTTAGCACAGAGCCTACTTGAAAACCATCACCATAGTCTACAAAATTCGCCATGGCTCCGCTATTTTTTCGATTGCCGAGGGTAGCTTCTATCCTTCCTGTTTCAATGTCGATGACGATTAAGGAGGTTTCTAAATCAAAGCCTTTTACAGACAAGCGGGAGCGATTGTATTTTGTAAATAGTTCGACCGCGCTTTGTAATTTCTCTTGATTTTCGTTGGTAATCGAAGACACATATTGTGTGGCAAAGCGCTCTTTTGATTTTCCCCGGTTGGCTCTTAAAAAGTTTGTAAATGCCGTGGTTTTTCGAAGGCTGTTCCGTTTGGCGAAACGCAACTCCATCGCCTTCATATCTTTCAATTTCGTTTTGTCTACCTCATCTTCCGCAATGAGTTTGAAATAGCCTAAAATGTTTTCTTTGATATCCTTTTGATTTGCAAACCGGTCATTGCAAAGCGCCTTTAGATCACTGGCGCCTTTTAAAGTTTTTACCGTGAGCAGCATTTCCAAATCGTTTAGCTCGTGTGGGGCTAGGTCGAAAATGGCATACGATGCCAGAATGAGTCCGGAGAAGTCGCGTTCGTACCAAAAGTTTCCAGAGTAGTTGGTATAAGCCATTAAGATTTCCTCGGGTGTGGCAGACTTAACCATTTGAAAGGCTGCAAGCTGCTCACCATACTTCCGAGAAAGATAAATGGTTCCTATGCCTTCCTTCTTGTGAATCGCATTTTTTAATAATTGCTGGGGAATATTCGACCCTCCGTCAGCTTTCCCTTTAAACAATCGGGCAATCCCTGAAAAGGACATTCCGTAGACATTATCCTTTCCGAAGCCAAAGAAATTCTTGCTCTCCACTTTGGTCAAAAAGTAAATGTAGTTCTCTGGAAGTTCATTATAGGATAGTATCGGTACAATGGGAAATTTGTTCAACTCCCCATTCTTGTTGAGCTCCTCTAACTCCTCCGCTTTCAAATGATTATTAAGTACAGTCTTCTCCCCAAAAACGGCCAACAACTTATGGTCTTCATCTCGTACTGAAGAAATAAAATTGGCATGAGGTTCCATTTTCATTTTGGATGGCCAAATCACATGAAAAAGTATCAGTGCTAAAAAAACACCGCCAACTACTGCTATTGCTTTCATCCAGTCGTTCATACTACTTTTCGTTTTTCAAAGTCAGAAATAAATTTGATAAGATGATAAATAGCAGGACTCACCCATCTCCAAAAAACAACGAGAAGGCAACCGTTAAAAACCAAGGAGATGAAGAGCCCAAAATTGGATGGAGCGTACATTCGTATATAAGCGGGCAACAAAAACAAAGTGCCTAGCGCAACAAAAAAGACCAGCATATTCTTCGTCGATTCGAATACACCTGTAAGCCAGTAAAAACGAATCGATAGTACTTTTGATTCCAAGGCCATTTTTACCCAGGGATAATGAAAATGCAACCAAGCCGCAATGAAGAGACAGGCCGTAAAATGGAGTCGAGCAATGAACACCGCAAAGAAATTATGGAAGATGCGCCAGCCACTATCAAAGGTTTGAAAGGGATACGAAACATATAAAAGTGTTTCAAAAAACATAAACAAGCCCAAGCACATGAATTGCAATTTCAATCGGTCATGGGAGAGGTTATAACTTGAGGTAATATTCAACTTACTGAGGCAAAAAAGGACGGCATATAATCCAGAGAAATAAGAAATCGCATGGAGTCCGAAATAGGAAATCGGGTATTTGATATTGGCCAAAGGGGAGAGCAATTCAGACCCAAACCAATACACATTGTTCATGAGAATGTTGTATTCGATAATGCTAGAAGATATGCTAAGACACAAAGCCGAAAAAAGCAATTTGCTAAACACAAAGCACAGCAGGCTGGTGGCCATTCCGATAAGAAGGACTTTTAAAGTGCCCCAGCCTTCTTCCTTTGCCACCTGAACGTTGAACCAGTTCTTTCGTGGAATATAGAATAAGATACAGGCAACCAGTGCTAATACGATTAGCAAGATATATACGACTACTGCGGGCATAATTAGATGGTTGAGATTCCGTCGGCAAAGGTTACATTGAGCCCCAAGTGTTCCTCAAGGGCGTACTTCCAAAAGGCGCGGGCTTTATGAACCACCCCTGAGTTTTTCGGTTCGGACATTACGATAAAAACAACTTCGCGTTCTGAACCTTTTCCAACCCCATCAGGCAAATAGTAGCTCACCATTTCAGTATACGTTTTTTCCATTTGCTCGGGCGTGGTCGGTGGATTTTTATAAAAATTCACCACAGGATTGTTCTCGATCAAATCGCTCACCACGATAATGGTTCCATCGGTTTTGTTGATGGCCTTCATTAAGGTAGGAAAAAGCGAAGTGCTTTCCATTTGATTGATGGAATCCAAACTCTTTAGGTTTTCTTCATGGGATGCATAAAAATCACGCCACCCGATAACCAACTTGTTTCGAGCCTGGCCCCAATCGGTATGTGAAAGTTCCGTTGAGGTAGGGTTGTAATAGCTGTGCGTGGAAATAATTCCGAAATCGTAATTGACCGTAAAGCATTTCGGGCTTTCAGTCAAACCCAATTCTTGATTAATCAGGTATTCAAAATTCTCCTTGCGCAGTTCGTGCTTCGCTCTATCAATCAGTAGCGAATCAGTTGCGTCAACCAAAACCGTGATGTTTTTGGTGGTCACCTCCTTGCACTCCGTTTCGCAGCTGGTGAATAGTAGTGTTGCTATTGCTAAGGTGCCTAATATGATTTGTTTTTTCATTTTTTTGTTTTAAAAATAGTTGCTCTGTCAGTTCAATCCCTGTCTATCCATTTACCATTCTTCATTGCTCTTTCTTCTCTGTTCTATTTTCTCTTTTCTCTTTTCACACCTCCGTAAAATCAAACTTCTTCCATTGAATGATTTGATTGCTATCGCAATAGTTTTCAAAATGCTCGCGATACTTGCTGAGTTCTTCGAAGGAATTGATTTCCAAAGTGCTTAGTTCTTTTTCGCATTCCCCAATTTTTTCGGAAACACCAGTTGCTTTTTGCTCGAGAACCGTAACATCACCTAAAATGCGTTTGAATTCATTTTTTCCAGTTTCGTGGGATTCGATAAGTTGATTTTCCAACTTCTTCAGGCGTTTGTAGGCCCCTTTGAGTTCGCGGAATTTTAAATCTAAATCCATTTGTTGTGGGGACTTTTCATCTGTGGTTTCTATTTCCTCCACGACGGGTTTCTTCACTTTCTCCTTGGCGTCGGCACGATTGTAAATACTCTTAACCGCATTGGATAAGAATAAGGCCAGCGTCACCATCATCACGGCTCCAAGAATCAGGAATCCGTTTTTGATAAAGAAGTCGGTGAAAGTGAGGGTTACATCTAAGGCTTGTGATTCGAAGAACCATTCCATCACTGTAAAGGTCAGTATCGCATAGACACTAAGAATCAAAAGTGTGGGCAGCCATACCCAGCGCAACGGAATCTTTCGGGAGGTTAAAAAACTAGCGGCAAATACGATGGGAATAAAAAAGACGCTTCTTAAGATAATCTCTGGAAGGTCATGGGTTTCGGTTAAGATGTTATAGAACAAAACCCCTTCGCCGAAAATGAAAATCACTTCGATGACATACAGCAACCAAATCGGAATCCGTTTCTGTTTGTTCTTGGGCTTTGCTTTTGGTTTCGGTTGCTCCTTCACCGGTTCGAAATCTTCAGCGCTGTTGATTTCGTCTACGTTAAACTTGCTTTCAAGGGTATCACCATTGAGTTGACAACGACGAATATGGTTTTTAATGTCCGTTTTTTGATGGGTGATGAGCCCTTTTTGATGAATAATCTCTTGTTCGATAGCCGCTGTATTGGACTTGTTCGACGCAACAATCTCTTTGGAGAGTTGCCCCTTTACGATATCCATTTTACGAATATGATCGGAGAGGGATTCGCCCAGTTCGCCAATACGTTCGTTCAGACCATACTTTTGGGTCTTGTACCCATTGATTATCTTCTTTTCGTCTAAGATAAAATCTTCTTGTGGCAGCATGCCCAGATTCGCTGAGCGATACGCCATATTCTTTAGCTCTTGATTTGTAAATACCATGCTCTTGTGTTTTAGGTGCTCTATGTAGAGTACACGGTGTTAGGAATGTAGCATCAGATATAGCTCCGTTTCTAGCGAAACGTTGGGGCCTTTTGTCACGGGTAGTGGCATTTGCTCGCTATTTTCAGCTTGATGAATTTCTGAAAACAGCGTGTCCATTTTAGTTTCGTCGTAGGCGATAATGGGTTTGCCCCAAATCGACTGGTCTTTTTTGAAGAGATTTCGTCCTAATTTCATTTCAATGTGTTTATGCGGTTTTTAGGTATATCGCGCATAAAGAAATTTGGGGACATTTTATTTTCAGAAAATTGAGAATAAAAATGATACGTGCTTCTTAAATCAAAAAAAGTGTTTTGCAATCGCAAAACACTTTGATTAAAATGTCTTTCGATTTTCACTTGGCCGTCCATCCGCCATCAACCGTAAGCATAGAACCTACCATGTAACTTCCGGCATCGCTAGCAAGAAACATAGCAGCACCTTGAATTTCTTTTAATTCCCCCCAACGTGCCAAAGCTGTAGCGCCAACAATAAACTTCTTGGCTTCTTCGGTACCCGCTATAGGAATGTTCATTTCCGTTAAAAATGGCCCAGGGCAAATGGCATTCACAGTAATACCGAAAGGTGCTAGCTCAAGACCCAAAGCTCTAGTCATTTGTACGACTGCCCCTTTGCTAGTGGCGTAAGGAGTTCGATTTGCAAGACCTACCAAGCCCAAAGTACTCGCCATATTAATAATTCGACCCCATCCATTTTTTTTCATTTTAGGAACAACGGCCTTTGAGGCCAACCAGATTCCATCTACATTTACCTTCATCACCTGATTGAATTCATCATGTGAAAGTTCATCTATGGCCCCTCGAATATTGATACCGGCACTATTGATCAGAATATCGATACTGCCCAAATCATTTTGGGCCGATGCCACTGCTTGGTTTATTTGTGATTCATCCGTAACGTTTGCGGAATAAGCTTTCGCATGAATATCATAAGTTTTCGCCAAAGATTCCGCTGCTGCCTGCCCCTCTTCTAAATTGCGATTGACCAAAGCTATGTTGGCACCCGCAGATGCCAAACCCGCAGCCATTGCTAAACCTAGGCCTTTGGAGCCTCCCGTAATCAATGCGTTTTTCCCTTTTAAATTAAAAAGTTCTAGTCCTGGTAATTTTGTATCAATCATAATTCTCGTTTACGTTTATTTCAGCTAAAGCCGTAGTTTTTTTTGGCAAATAGTACTGAAGTCTCATTGTTTTCTATTTCTAAAGCCAATTGCTCATCCGCAGACATTTCGGAAATACGAGGTAAGGCTTCTTTTGATTTATGTTCTTTTATTTTTCGGAGAAAAACGGCGAGCTCAGTTGCGGTAATTTTGTCAAAAGTTGCCCAATATTTTTCCGTTAGACATGGGATTTTCAAGGGGTCTCGAGTAATCATTTCCAAATTGAACCGAATATCAGGATTATGCTTGCGAATCACCCGGATCATTCCTTCAATGTCCAAAAAACCATCCCCAAGATTTACTTCTGACATCAGAAAACCATCTTCATATTCCTCGACGGCCATGTCCTTTAAATGGACGGTAAATGCATAAGGCGCAAGAGTTTTTACAACTTCCATAGGGTCTTCCAAGAGTGAGATATTATTACCCGTATCAAGAGTTACCCCTACCCATTCGCTGTCAATGTTTTTTAAAATTTCAAGGAATTCTTCAGTACGCCAGTCCTTATGATTCTCCACGGCAAGACGCATTTTATGTTTGCGCATGATAGGTTCGGCCAATTGCAATGATTTTTCTGAAGCCTTTCTAAAATTTTGAAAAGCTTCTCTGGAATCAAAATTTTCGTAACGTCTTCCCGAAAGGCAAACCGTACGAATAATTTCAACTTCCATGGCCTTTGTTTCTTGAACTTGTTGGTCAAATCGAGCCACATCGCCTTCATCTTTCGGCAACTTGATTTGTCCTTCCATAAAAAAGTTCAGCTCCTCCCGACGTTTTAAGATTTTCTTGGCCATTTTGGAATCCAAGCCATGCATCGTCAATTGTGCACCACTAAAGCCCAGCGAACTAAAGTGTTCTATCATCTCCAAGGCATTTGCGTATTCCGGGTACTTCGAACTATTCAGCTTGCGATACCGACGTAGCATAAAAGTAGCTTCCGCAGCTCCAAATCTGGTTTCTTCATACGTGGTAGGGAGTGTTGAAAATAAGGGCAGCCCCATTGCCAAGGCCCCACCAGCTGAATTTTTGATAAAAGTTCTTCGTTTCATAGTAGTAGTATGAGCGTCACGAAAGCACCTTTCTAAAGTAGTGATTTTTGCAATGCATAAAAACGTATTGCCTCGGAATCAGAAGTTCTTTATCCAAAAAAATCAATAGACTTGATTAAACAACCATTTTGAAAATCATTTGTAGTTCATTAAAAGTGATTCCATTTTGCGAACCATCGGAAAGATGTTTACTTTAATAGACTCATTTGACCAGCGATTTCTAATGGAAGAAAAAAATAAAAAGAAACTACGTAGTGCGGATTGGTTTAGTCCCGTTGACCCAAAATCAGCCTTTATACATCGTTCTTGGTTACGAAATCAAGGTTATCCCGATGACTATTTTAGAAGTAGACCTGTTATTGGCATTTGCAATACCTGGTCTGACCTAACACCCTGTAATGGACATCTTCGCGAATTTGCGGAGTTCGTAAAGCGCGGGGTTTTAGAAGCTGGTGGTGTGCCCTTCGAATTTCCGGTAACAAGTTTAGGCGAAATTTTAATGCGTCCTACTGCGATGCTTTTTAGAAATCTTGCAGCCATGGATACGGAGGAAACCATTCGCGCGAATCCCTTAGATGGGGTTGTCTTGTTGACAGGTTGTGATAAAACTACTCCCTCTACAGTTATGGGGGCATGCAGTGTAGACCTTCCTACCATTGTTGTTCCTGGTGGACCAATGCTCAATGGAAAATATAAGGGCGAACGCATAGGGTCCGGAACTTTTGTTTGGAACCTCAAGGATAAAATCAAAAATGAAGGTTTCACCGAGGAAGACCAAATAGAGGCTGAGATTTGTTCGGCAAGAAGTTCAGGACATTGTATGACCATGGGAACAGCATCAACCATGGCCTGTATGGTCGAATCTTTGGGGCTTACATTGCCAGGTGCGGCTGCCATTCCGGCTGTGGATTCCAGAAAAAAAGTGCTAGCTCAATTGTCCGGTAGACGAATCGTAGAAATGGTTCGAGAAGATTTAAAGCTTTCCAAAGTATTGACTCGAGAGGCATTTGAAAACGCTATAAAAATAAATGCCGCTGTAGGTGGTTCTACTAACTTTATTATCCACTTGACCGCTATTGCGGGCAGAATAGGTGTCCCTCTTGATTTAAAAGATTTCGATGATTTAGGGAGTAAAATCCCATTATTGGTAAACCTAATGCCTTCAGGTAAATTTTTAATGGAGGACTTCTTTGATGCTGGAGGCTTGCCAGTTGTCATTAATGAAATGAAAGCACATCTGCATAATGATGCGATAACTGTAAACGGAAAATCGATAGGTGAAAACAACAAGAAGGCCGAATGCTATAATCAAGAGGTTATTTCCCCAATTGACAAGCCCTTTATTGAAGAGGCTGGAATTGCTGTGCTATATGGTAACCTTTGCGAAAATGGGGCGGTCATCAAGCCATCAGCTGCTACACCAGAGCTCATGTCGCACAGAGGCAAAGCGGTCGTTTTTGAAACTATTGAAGAATTCTTGGGCACTGTTGATGACCCCAATCTTGAGATTGATGAGAATAGTGTGATGGTGTTGAAGGGAGTTGGTCCCGTCGGTTATCCAGGAATGCCAGAAGTAGGCAATATGGAAATTCCTGAGAAATTACTTAAAAGAGGAATCAAGGATATGGTTCGAATTTCCGACGGAAGGATGAGTGGCACCGCATTTGGCACCGTAGTGCTGCATGTTTCCCCAGAATCATCTGTCGGCGGTGTCTTGGGCCTTGTTCAAACAGGAGATTATATCGAATTGGATGTTCCTAATAGAAAACTCCATTTAGAAGTCGATGATGCCGAACTAGAAAAGCGAAAATCAGAATGGATGGCCCCTAAACCTGTTCTAGAAAGAGGATATGTCAGCTTATACACCAAAACCGTACAACAATCGCACCTTGGTGCTGACCTTGATTTCTTAGTCGGAAAATCAAGTGCCGATGTAACCCGTGATGCTCATTAAACCAACCGAATTATGATAGCCATACTTTTATTAGTCCTTAGTGTTTTATTGATTATTCTGCTTACCGTAAAATGGAAAGTTCATCCTTTTCTAGCCCTCTTGGCGGCAGCGCTCTTCTTCGCCCTCTTTTCTGGAATGACATTGGATACCATTGTCAAACTCGTGAATGATGGTTTTGGAATTACCCTGGGGAAAATCGGAATCGTAATCGTACTAGGTGTCATTATAGGAGCATTTCTTGAACATTCCGGTGGTGCCTATAAATTGGCGGAGGTAGTGCTTCGAATTATCGGCAAGAAACGCGTACATGAAGCGATGGGCATTGTAGGCTTTATAGTCTCTATACCTGTATTTGCCGATAGTGGTTTCATCATTTTGAATCCTTTGAACAAAAGCTTGACTAAAAGAGCCGGGTTATCCGTCGTAGGTACTGCCACGGCCTTGATTCTAGGTTTGATGATTACCCATGTTTTGGTGCCTCCTACTCCAGGTCCAATCGCGGCAGCTGGTATTATCGGTGCAGATGTAGGACTCGTCATGTTAGTTGGACTCATTATTGGGATTCTTTCTTTAATTGTAGCTGTCATCTACTGTAAAAAAATGGGAAGTAAACATTTTATTGACCCCAACCCTGATGTGACGGATGAAGAGATAGCCAAAAAAATGAAACAAGCGCCCAGTGCCTTTAAATCATTCTTACCCATTTTGATTCCTATCTTATTAATAGTCGGAAAGTCGATTATGGAATTCAATCTAGTGGAAGGTCAAGAACCTTCGTCGCTAGTCAAATTCATTTCTTTCATTGGTTCTCCTATCATTGCCTTGATTATAGGAATGCTATTCGCTTTTTTACTTCCTAAAAAATGGGACAATGAGATGTTGGCTACCACAGGTTGGGTAGGCAAAGCTCTTGCGGATGCTTCAAATATCATTTTGATTACAGGGGCAGGGGGTATTTTTGGAACCATCCTTCAGAATAGCGGTATTGCAGATGTTTTGGCGGAATCACTCTCTGGAGCGAATCTTGGTATTTGGCTTCCTTTCTTGCTTTGCGCGGCAATCAAAACCGCACAGGGATCTTCAACCGTCGCATTGATTACTACCGCATCTATAGTTGCTCCATTATTACTTACAATGGGCTTTTCTACGGAAATTGATAAGGCATTGGTTGTGGCTGCTATTGGCGCAGGTGCCATGGTAGTCTCTCATGCTAACGATAGTGGTTTCTGGATTTTGACACAATTTTCTGGAATCGATGTAAAAACAGGATATCGGGTATATACTTTAGGAACATTCGTTGTTGGAACATTTGCTGCCCTATGCGTATTCTTAGCCACTTTTATCTTCTAGATCTATGCGTTTTCGAGGTAAAAAAATAGGGGGGATTATAATAGTATCACCTCTGCTGCTCTATTCACTATTGTTTTACAAT
This sequence comes from uncultured Flavobacteriaceae bacterium, assembly GCA_947500435.1. Lineage (GTDB taxonomy): Bacteria > Bacteroidota > Bacteroidia > Flavobacteriales > Flavobacteriaceae > Maribacter_C. The sequence continues at coordinate 40,474 of CANMRV010000003.1, read as the reverse complement.
TGTCAAAAACCAATTTCTCCTGCTCTAACACCAAAAGAGGCCTTAGCGACTTTTCAACTGGCTGATGAGAACCTTATTATCGAGTTAGTTGCCTCTGAGCCTTTGGTACAAGATCCTGTAGCAATTGCGTTTGACGAGGCTGGCAGACTTTGGGTAGCGGAGATGTTAGGTTTCATGCAAGACATTGATGGAACTGGTGAAGAGGATAGAATAGGAAGAATATCAGTCCTCTTTGATGATGACGGTGATGGGGCAATGGATAGAAGGCAGACCTTTCTGGATAGCCTTATTCTTCCCAGAGCTTTGGCCATAGTCAAAGGAGGTGCTTTGGTTGCCGAAAATATGCCCCTTTGGTATGTCTCAGATACCGATGGAGATCTTAAAGCGGATAACAAAATATTAATTGATTCTCTTTATGGGGGCTTGGGTGTCCCTGAGCATTCCGCTAACGGACTTTTACGCGGAATGGACAATTGGTTTTATAATGCCAAATCAAAATACCGCTACAAAAAGATCGGAAATGAATGGGTCAAAAATGAGACCGAATTCAGAGGGCAATGGGGTATTTGTCATGACGATGCAGGGCGTTTGTTTTATAACTACAATTGGTCACAGTTACACGCAGATTTGGTGCCTCCCAATGCATTGATGGCTAATAAAAATCATACCTCGACTGCGGGAATCGACCATGGACTTACTTTAGATCGCCGCATTTTTCCGATACGAACCAATACCGCGGTGAACAGAGGGTATGTGCCTGGTACCCTAGACAAAAACAATCGATTATTGGAATTTGCATCCGCCTGCGGACCTTTGATTTATCGGGGAACTTCGATGCCCAAGGGGTATAAGGGTGATGCTTTTGTGTGTGAACCTACTTCTAACCTCATCAAGCAAAATAAAATTATAGAGGAAGGGTTTATGCTGCGTGCAGAAGGAGCTTATAAAGACCGGGAGTTTTTGGCATCCACTGATGAGCGATTTCGACCAATTTCTTTGGCATCAGGACCTGATGGCGCTATCTACGTTGTTGACATGTACAAAGGGGTGATACAACACGCGCCATACATGACGGAATACCTTCGGGAGGAAACCTTGAAACGCGGACTCGACAAACCCATCAATATGGGTCGCATTTGGAGAATTAAGTCCAAGGAAATTACCGAAAATACTGTACAGGACTTATCCAAAATGAGTCCGCCTGAATTGGTGAAACAACTGGAAAGTAATAATGGTTGGATAAGGGATACGGCACAACGACTTTTAGTAGAGGGCGAAGACCTTTCAGTTGTTCCTTTACTAAAATATTTAATCGCAAATGGAAACGATTTAGGGCAATTACATGCACTTTGGACTCTTGAGGGTTTAGGCTATAAGAATTCTGATATTTATGTCTCCACCCTTCATGCAAAAGATTCAAAAGTGGCACAAACGGCATTGCGACTTGTCATAACGACCATTGAAGAACACCCTGAAGTTATTCCTGATATTGAGAACTACATCCGAAATAATTATGGTGCTGCAGCCTCTATTGTAAAAATGCAGATGGTTCTGGCTAGCAACAAAATCAACCCTAAAATAGCTTTTGATATCTCGCAAAAGTTTTTGAAGGACTATGGCCAACTCCCTTTGGCGCGTGATGTCGTTATGAGCAGTTTGGAGAATCGAGAAGTGGACATGCTCCATACCATTTTGTCAAAAAATAGCGAGGTGGTCTACAATCAAAATCAAGAAATATTCTTGGAGCTATTGGCTACTTCAATTGCTAAGTCTGCGTCTGAGCCAGATATCTCAGAGTTAAGGCAAACTGCTGAGCTCTTCAAGGATTCGGCAAACACCTGGGTCAAAGATGCTCTTCTAAATGGAGCGGAAAATGTCAAACCGGATTTCATAGTTAATGCATCTCATAACATAAATATCAAGCCCGAAATAATGTCTGCAGGGCGGCAAAAATACATCAACATCTGCGCTAGTTGTCATGGCACGAATGGTGAGGGTATTAAACGCTTTGCTCCACCTTTAAAAAAATCGGAATGGGTAATAGGTGATGACCAAAAATTGGCCATGCTTCTTTTACACGGAATGCAAGGACCTGTAGAGGTCAACGGAAAAAAATACGACAGCCCTGATATCCTTCCCGAAATGCCTTCTTTCTCAACGCTACAAAATGAAGATATTGCCGCCATAGCTACTTATATTAGAAATGCATGGGGCAATTCCGGCGAAGAGGTCACTAGCAGAACTGTCGGAAGTGTTCGCTTTAGAACTCAAGGAAAAATCACCCCTTGGACAGCCGCCGAATTGGACAGCCTTATCTTTGATTTGGACCTATAGTATAATTGGTCGGTCTTTCTTAAAATGATTTTATTCTACTTTCATTTCAATGTGTTTATGTGGTTTTTAGGTATGTCACCGATAAAACTTTTTGAGGACATTTAATTTTCTGGAAACAAAAAACCTATATTCATGACCTCATGACAGGCAAACAAAAAATAGGTTGGAAAACAGCCGCAGCTTTGGTGATTTCCAGTATGGTTGGCACCGGAGTATTTACTAGCCTGGGATTCCAATTGGTGGATATTCAAAATACATGGAGTATTGTCTTGATTTGGGTATTAGGTGGCGTATTTGCTTTAATAGGGGCCTTTACCTACGCTGAACTGGGCACCAATTTTGATGAATCCGGGGGAGACTATATTTTCCTTTCCAAATTGATACACCCTTTAGTGGGTTATGTCTATGCATGGATATCTTTAACCGTGGGTTTTACCGCTCCGATTGCCATTTCAGTGATGGCAATGAAAAGTTATTTGAACCCTATAAATCCGTCCATCTTTAATGACTGGTTTGGTGTTGCGGTTATCTTGATTTTAGCTGCTATCCATTCCGTGAGTATCGGTCAAAGCGGAAAATTTCACAACATCTCTACAGGAATCAAAGTCGGGTTTCTTCTTATTCTAATTATACTTGGCTTCAGTTATGTTCCGGTTCATGAAAACGCCATTGATTTAAGTACTACATGGCAGGAAGAAATATTTCTTCCCGGTTTTGCAGTTTCACTATTATATGTGACCTATGCCTATACCGGGTGGAACGCCGCTGCCTATATCGTTGATGAAATAAATGATGTTCGTCGCAACTTGCCAAAGGCTTTGATAATTGGTACTGCCTTCGTTACCTTATTGTTCGTGCTTATGCAAGTTGTCTTTCTAAAGCATGCCTCAGTTGCTCAATTGTCCGGGAAGGTGGAGGTGGCATTTGTTGCATTCAAAAACCTGTTTGGTTCTGAAGGAGGCAATTGGGTTAGTTATTTTATCGCAATTCAGCTCATCGCAACTATTAGTGGGTATTTGTGGATTGGTTCTAGAGTTACATTCGCAATGTCTAAAGACCATTCCTTATGGAGCAGGCTTGCCGTAAAGAATACCAATGGTGTACCTGTAAGAGCCCTTTGGTTTCAAGCTATAGTTAGCATTTTATTGACCATGACAGGAACTTTCGAGGAAGTTCTTTTATACGCCAGCTTTGTATTACAACTAATGGGAACATTAACCGTTGCCTCCATCTTTTGGTTGAAGGGAAGAACCGGTGCTTATAAGAGTCCGTTCAAACCTTTTCTTCAAATCGCGTTCATACTTTTTAGCGTTTGGATATTGGGGTATATGCTATTTGAAAGACCCAAAGAAAGTGCGATAGGCTTGCTTTTTGTGGTTACAGGAATTGGTACTTATTTTATGTCGAAGCGGAAGTTGCCTTGATGTAATTTACATCTGAATACGCTTCAAAGATATCGCTTTTAGTACAGCACCAAAATCTTGGGCTAATTTTTATTTTTAAGCCTATTTCTCAAATGAAAAACGTAAGTGGCATTAAAGCCAAAATTTAAATTGGGGTTTCGAAAATTGAAGTTGTTTCTCGCTTGAACTATGAATGCATCTTCAACCATGTTCACTGCGTTGGTGAGCATAAATTGCAACATAATGTCGCCCAGTTCCCAATTGGCTCCAATTGCAAATGTATCAAACGTGTCAAATGATTTTATTGGATTAAACGTGCGATAATACTCCGAGACCACGCTTACATGCCCCCCAACTTTGTACCTCGCACCGATACCTAAGGCGAAGAAATCTTCAGGGTCATTATCAGCCAATCCTAGGGTTTTATGAATATAGGTGGGTGATACTTGCAAAGAAAAGTCTTTTGATACCTTCTTTGAAAACAATACTTGTGACGTAAAGGCAGATCTGTCTGAAAAGTCGTCAGCAATGGCTTGATTGGCAATAGGGCTACTGTTGTAACTCATATTCTGAAAAAGCGTAATTGTAAAAGGAAGTCCTTTTTCATTGGATCGCTGCAAAATCCGATACTTAAGATGTGCATCGAAAAGGCCATCAAAAGTGGTGGCCCCAACTCCAAAAGTGAGCTTATCTGAAATGCCATATTCAAGCGCAATTCGACTGCTCAATCTATCGGCAACAAAGCTCTGGCTTCTATCGGCAGGGGTATTCCAAAATCGGTTCGCTACGAAAAGTTCTAAAATTCCATTTCCCCTAACCTCAGTGGAGTGTCCAATGGCAATACGGGTCATTTTAAATGTTGCAGGGGTAAACTGCGGATCATTTTGTTGTTCAGATTCCAAGATTTCCAACAAGTCTTGTGAAAATGAGCAATGCACTGTGGTCAACAACACTAGTGCCAAGGAAAAAATCATTTTAGTCTTCATAGGGCTGATATTCAAATCTAAAATCTATTGAAATACTTTTGGCAATATTTCCAGCAAGCAATGGTGGAATATTGATGTCATAATCTTTTACAAGCGTTTCAAAATCACCTGTAACGACATATCCATCTGATTCACTTACAATCTTTACTTTTACCTCTATGGGTTTCGATACGCCATGCATGGTGAAAACTCCTTTTACCATACGGGTCTGTTCGTCTTGAAGAGCCCGGTCAAAATCAATAATAAGCCCTTCAAACACCGCTTTCGGATAAATGTCAGACTCAATATAACTTTCATTAAAGTGCTCTCTCATAAGCGCTTTTTCAAAGATAAAGGCATTCATGAGCATGCTAACAGCGATTTTCCCTTCATTTAGGTCAATCACACTTAACACTTGATTGTTCTCCGCTTTAATGGCTTCTACCGAGGTGCGCGAGAAGAAAGACACCTTGCCTTGGCGCGCAATTACCTTGTCGGTAGTATCCGTTGCTGAGGTGCTTAAAAAAGCTATTAAAAAAACAGCTGCTATTCTTAACATTCTAGTTGGTCTTAATTACAACACAATTCAACATAATAACATCTTTTAAAATTCCTTTTAAAAGACCTTTTACTATAATTGAATCTCCGCTTTTAATAGCTTTTGTTGTACTTCGGTGGTTGGTGTTCATATCGCAAATTACGTAGGTTTCGTCCTCTGTATTTCCTTTTAGCAAAATCGTATGCCTTTCATTCACATGATTGATTTCATGAACGACTCCGGTTACGGCAATCACCAGATCATTCTCGGTTTGCTTGCTTGATTTGAATTCGGAAATCAGCTGCGCTACGCTATATGTTTTTCTGGGTTGTACTGCTGTAAGATCTCCATTTAAAGGGTCGTTACAACCTAAAAAACACAGTATCAAAAGTATACAAAGCACTATATAGGAAAATCTGGCACTCCTTTTCATAGTCCCTTCTTTAAAAGGTAATCAAAACTAATGTTTATGTCGGACTTTTTATAGCCCATATATCTGAAAAATAATCCCCAAGTTCTCTTGGGGATTATTTTATAAAGATGCTACGAACTAATCGCTAATTGTAAAAGTACCGGTCATACTGCCATGAAACTCGCAGTTATAGAACAAGGTATCAGGGGCATCTGCAGGAACGGTAAAGCTTATCGTTCCGGTTGATGCGCCATTATTGGTAACACCATCATCAAAGGCATTTGCTGTGCCTGTGCTTTGCACTGATTTAATGATAAAAGGATGCACAGGAGTATTCACAACGAATTGATAGGTTCTACCTCTTCGCAAGTTGAAATTTGGGTTTTCATCATTTGAAAAGCCTTCTCCTGAGAAAGTATAAGAAGTGGCTCCATTGTTACCAACATCAAAAGAAGTCGTCTCTGATGCATCTACAATTCGAATTCTACCTGTCATTGAACCATGAAATTCACAGTTGTAAAATAAAACGTCAGGAGCATCAGAAGGTACTGTAAAGGTTATGGTTCCGGTTGATGCACCATTGTTGGTTACCCCATCATCAAAAGTATTTGCCGTGCCTGTGCTTTGTACTGATTTTATGATAAAAGGGTGCCCGGGAGTATCAACCGTAAATTCATACGTATTACCCCTTGTCAATTCAAGTTCTGGATTTTCTAAACTTGTAAAATCAAATAGGTAAGCAGAGGCACCTACATTTGAAACCGCGAATGTTTTCGAAACAACTGGTGCTACAACCTCTGGCTGTGGAGCAATTTCAGTGTCAAGATTTAAAATTGGCCATACGCCCGCTACTGGAAATCCTACGCCAAAATTGTCTCCTCTATTCTCATCACCGCCAAAAGTATAAAGTGGCCACCCTTTATAGGTCAATTGGGTCTCACCAAAAACTGTAATCATAGCAAAATCATCAGCACTTAAGATGCTAGGAACATTTTGTAATTCAGTATTGAAAATTGGCCATACGCCATTATTGGAGAAATCTTCATTGGTATAATTATTGGTTCCGCTCTCATCATTAATAAAGGAATAGAGCGTATTGCCGTCTGCATCGGTAATATAAAATGTCTCTTCGTCTCCTGCTTCAAAAGAACTGTTGAGGTTGGTTTCATCACCATCAGAATTTCTTCCCACAAGCTGAGCTCTTGTAAGCATTATAGAATAGTCTGGTTTGGCGACAAGCCAAACGCCTCCAGCACCGTCTCCATTAATTTCTCCTGCTGCTGTATCATTTGAAAAGAGATACAAAGGCCATCCTTTAAAGGTAACTTGTTCAGCACCGTCAGTTCTGGTAATTGCACTAAAATCAGTTGCACTTAAACCTTCGTCTAAGGTAAGTTCGCTTGGGTTAAACGCGGGCCAAGTGGTAAGACAACCGTCTACACAATTAGAGTCTCCCTTACTATCAGGTACAAAAAAATACAAGGTAAACCCCTCTTCATTGGTAAGCACCGTTCCGAAGGTGTTATCAACGGCCAATCGAACCGAATTTTCAACTACTACGGGATCATCATCGGGCGTACCATCTCCTTCTGGCTCTTGTTCTGGTACTGGTACCGGGTCATTTCCATAACCGTCATCTGAACTACAACTGACTACAAATAAAGTGATCATTGCTAATAAAAAGACTTTTTTCATTTTACTACTATTTTAGATTTATTAATTTATTAGGGCAAAGAAACCTTAGAAGCCACATGTTTAAAGACAAAACCTATCTGAAAGGGAATATTTGACTTTAAAAGGGAATATGTCGTTAATAGCAACTACATATTCTGAACAGAGGATCTAATTGACGGGGTGCTATTCGTTAAAAAGACATCCTATTTTTAGTTCTAGAAATCTTTAGTTTTAAATAGAGCCATTGCTCTCATACATTTTCTGCTAATTAGAATTATAAGTTTTAAAAAAGAGACCTTCAAATGGAAGGCCTCTTTGAAACCAACCTAACTAACATAAACACAATTTTGATTTTAGAATAACCTCAGGGTCAATGGGTTCTCCCTTTTCTGGATATCCCATTTCTGTTAAGACATTAAGTACATCAGACAGCTCGTTAGCTCTTAAAAAATTAAAAACAACCAACGATTCTTCGGGATAAAGTCTAACATTTGAGATATCTCTTATTTTTGTCAATTTTCTTTGAATTACACTTTTGCAACTTTCACAAAAGCTATTCTGAACTGGAATTCTTGCAATTTGATGTTTCATTATTACTATTTTAATTGAATACCCTGGAAAGATTAAAGCCAAAGAAAAAATCACCGCTTCCCCAATCACCTGCGGCTTGCCCTAAATATCCATTTGTATTCATGGGCTGCGCATTCGTGAAGTGGAGTTGAAAAACATGTCCGCCAGTTTCAATATCAATACCAACGGAAAGTGGGTTCTTAAAAGGTGAGTTTGATGCCCTGTTCATATGCAGACCATAGTCAAAGTTGAACGATAAGCGTTTTGTCAACTTATGCCTTCCTCCAATACCTAGTACATATTGAGAATTTTCTTGTTCATCAATAGCTACTAAGTTGTCATGAAAAAAAGTAGGCATTAATTGGAGCGAAAAGTTTTTATTGAATTTTTTTGAAATCAATAACTGCGATGTATAGCCCAACCTATTTTCAAACTTTAGACCAGGTAAAAACTGACTATCCAAGGCAGTATTAACAAGTAAATTGTTTGAACTCACAATAGTAAAAGGGAAGCCATTTTTCTTTTCCCTTACCAATCTTAATTTTAACGATGATTCGTAAATTTTCAGAAATGAGCTTCTTGAAACACCAAGGTTAATTCCATCAGAAATACCATAAAGGAAATTTAATCGGGTTACCGCCTGATCCAAACCAAAAAAATCTTTAATACCGTTATTCACTGAACCAAATCGATGTGAAGTCACAAAATAGAGCTCTCCCTTGGAGACCATTTTGGTCGATTCAAAATTCACGATTTTCAAACCTTTAAATGCTGCACTCTTAAAAGTATCAGAAGGAACAGAATCAAATTCTGAAAGCAAATCTTCTTGGGCATGAAAAGTACTTACTGTAAGAAATAGTACAAGTATCGATAATCTATTTTTCATTTAATTAGTTTTTATAGTTGTTGCTTGATCCATTTTTACGGTAATTAGAAGTTCATCAAAACCTACACATCTACCTTTTATACTCAGCTTGTCACCTACGGTTATTTCTTGTTTTAAATCGCTCAAAAAATATACTTGAATCTTGTCTTCCAAGACCAGCGTGTTGTCGCCTACTTCAGTTACTGAGCCAAAGGTTTCTATCACCTTATCCATGTATTTTTTCGTGGCAATTTCTTGGTTATCAGCGAAGTAAAATTGTAAATCATCTGCAGAAATTGTGAATTCTGTGGGTTCCTCAAATATTTCTCGGTGTTTGGCATTGAATACCTTTTCATAAATCACCAAACCTGATAAGAGTACTAAAGCCGCTATACCAATTACGATAAACTTCATATTCTTTTTAATCATGGCTTAAGGTTAAAGTTCAACGATACAATTACCTCTTTCGCAATTTTGTTTTTTACTATGGATGGAATTTCAATGTCAAAGTCTGAAGGGGTGACCGTGAAGCCCCCCTTCATGACAATGGCGCCATTCAATTTTTGTAAACTGACCAATGTTTTGACCTCCTTTTCTTTTCCATGCAATTCTAATTTCCCATCAACCATAACTTCTGTGGGGTTATTAGTCAAGTTTGAAAGGTCAAAATCAATCAGTGTGCCATTGAATATCGCTTTAGGGTATGTTTCCGATTCTATATAGTTCTCATTAAAGTGTTCTTCCATTAGCGAGTTTTTAAATCGAAATCCGACGACTAGTGCCAAGGAAGCAAATTGACCAGTATCCGCATTTAGTACCGCAGTAACGGATTTGTTAATAGCTTCAACAGGTTCAAAAAGTTTTTCAGAAGCTTCGAATTTTAAGTATCCCGCCTTGTCCACATATTTATTTTGAGCATTTAAATTGAAAGCATATACACTTATTAGCATTAGTGTTGCGGTGAATAGAATTTTGTTACTTTTCATCTTTAGGTTTAAATAGTTAGTATTATGTTTTAATTTTCACGGAGTTCATTATCAATCCATTCCTGAATTTTATCAATGGTGGTTTGGGGCAATCTTCCTGAAGGAGGCATGGCGGCGGCAGAACCGCTCTGGCGTGACATTGCATTTAGAATGCTATTGGCCCTAGCACTCACTTGTTGGTAGGTAATTAGTGAAAATGGAGCTCCGTTTCTCGGCGGATCGTCATGACAGCCAATACAACTACTGTCAATAATGGACTTGATTCCATTTTCATACGTGATATCAGAGCTTTCTTCATCACCTCCATCATCTATCTGTTCTTCATCTATTCCTATTAAATCTGCTTCGCTATCATTTGTACAACTCCAAATACCAAAAGCAAGCAAAAGAATCATAACTAGTTTTCTTCTTTTCATTTTTTAAATTTTCAGATTAGTTTTAATTAGAATTCAAATGAAGTAATCTAATGGCTTACAAGGCCTATTAACCTTTGCGAAAGGGAATTTTTAGGTTTAATAGGGAATTTTTGTCGTTGAAATTTTTATGGTTTTTTATATTTACCCTTCTAAGAAGTCCTTAAACCGATTTATCTATTTAAGGACTGTTACTTTAGCACTGCGAAATCAATTATGCGAAAAGACCACTTATATCTGTTGACTTTTTTAGGCATTACGCTTATCTTTTTAATCATATCGAGCGTTGCTGTACGATACTTTGTTAAGTTTAGCGTTGACAAGGTGCTAGAGACTCAATTGGAATTCGGTAAAAGAGAAGCCCGAGAAGTAGCTTCTTTACTTGGTGACCATTTAAAAAGCGGTGTTGCAAAAGACACGGCTATTATTTCGCTGCAAAACAGTATTGAGAATACAAGCAGAACCACTGGTTTTGTAAGTATGTTTGACTGGTCTGGTAAAATTGTATGTCATCCGGATATTAAAGTTGTCGGTCAAAGTATCAGTCCTAAAGAGTCTTTCGTATCATCAATAGGCGATGATTTAACTTCAAAGGACTTTTACGGTTTGCTGGAAAACAAAGAAGAGGGTGGAGGCATACGAGATTTTGAAAATACTTCGCAAGAATCAGAAGTAGTTTATCTGCACCCCGTTCAGAATTCTGATTGGATAATTGCAGCGCATGTCAATACCCAATTGGTGATGACACAGATAAGTGATTTGAGAAGCAAGTTTTACAATATTTTAATTATTATGGGGCTGGTGATGATTGTAACCTCAGTGGTTATCGTGCGACTCATTGGAAGTACCTATGAAAATAAATTAGAAGAGAAAAATGTAAAACTTTCCAATGAGGTCGATAACCTGGCAAAACTAAATAGCGCCTTAGACGCATACCAACAAAAAGCTATAGGCCAATCAGATGAAACCAGTGAAGATGACAACTCTTCTAAAAGACGTATACTTACGTTTCACAGAAATGAACTTAGACCCGTTTCTACCGAGGAAATCGCTTATATATATACTGAAAGTACCATTACCTACGTAGTTTGCATAGATTCTAAACGATCCGTTTCAAATGCAAGTCTTGACGAGCTTATTTCTAATCTTGATAGAAATCATTTTTTCAGGGCAAATAGACAGTTTATTATAGCAATATCTGCAATTGAAAAAATAGTTAAATACGGTAACAACCAGCTTAAAATATTGATCAATCCCAATTCAGAACTTGACATTATAATAAGTAAAAACCGAGCTGCAGAATTCAAGCAATGGCTGAATCTTTAAGTAAAGGGGCTATGTGCTTTTTGAACGGCCTATGGAAAGTGCGATAGGCCTGCTTTTTGTTGTTACTGGAATTGGTACTTATTTTATGTCGAAGCGGAAGTTGAAATAACATATTGAACCACCCGTCTTATTTAAAAAACTATTCTTCTTTAATGAAGTCCTTTCTTAATCGAATTGGGGTGTCGGGTGTCTTATTAATCAGTTGTTTTTTTCCATCTTTCTTTATCAATTCAAAAGCATCGTAAAGAGTTCCGGTTGGTGTATATGCACCATATTTTATGGTGTCTTTAGAAACCGTTATAATTTGAAAAAGCTGTGTGTATTCTCCCCTTCGCACCATCCATTCTTGGTCTTTTGACTCGTACATTTTCGGTCCGCTTACAGAAACTGCGTAAATGGTTCCCGCATCGTTGACGACCGTCAGCCCTTTTCCTTCATTTTCTACAAATCCCCTAGCATAGGTATGATCGTGTCCTTGCAACACCAAGTCGACTTTGTATTTATCCAGCAATGGTTGAAGAGCTTCCCGCAACACTTTATTATCCCTTCCTACGGCAGTAGAGAAAATCGGAAAATGCAAGGTTAGGGCTGTCCACTTTTTAGTATTGTTAATTAAAACAGAATCAAGCCATTTGACTTGAGCGACACGTCCTTCCACACTTTCATCAAAACCTTCCGCATCGATAGAAATAAGTTTCATGTTTTGATAATCGATGGCATAACAGGTTTCCTTTAAAACATCCAGCGGTCCGTTTTCGGGTAAGGTAAATTGTGGTCTCCATAAAGAAGACAATACCCCATCTCTATATTCATGATTGCCCGGGGTCATTATACTGGGAATTGTAGCGTGAATAAAGCTTCCGGCATGAAACCATTCGCCCCATTCCATATTGGCATCGCGGTCGTTGATTAAATCTCCAGCGTGCAACATAAAATCAACATCTGAAAATTGTCGATATGAGTTTCGTATAACCCTTGACCACAATGATTTTACATTATTTTGCGCATCGCCAAAATATATAAAACTAAAAGGAGCATCCATATCATCATGTGCGGTGGTAATCTGAAACCATTCGCTCCAATACGTGTCTTCTCCAGATCCATTACCAACCCTATACACATAGGTTGTATTCGGCTGAAGATCCGAAATCACCGCCGAGTGAAAAGTGGCTTTGACTAAAGGTTCTCTGCTATTTTGATTTTCGAACTGTTGCGAAACTGCTTTCACTTTGTGTACCTCTCCCAATAAAAATTCTGGCCCATCAGTAGCCAAAGCAATTTCTACAAGACCAGAATCTATTTGCTGGTTTGTTCGCCAATTAACCGCAAAACTATGGGTTGGATCAATCGTAAGATTGGCTATAACACGGTCAGGAACTTTTGATGGAAAAATCAGTTTATGAGCTACTATAGAATCATATTCCAAATAATGAGAATGGTCATCTTGGGCAAGAGATTGCCCGTTCAAAACGTTTACCAAGCTAATAATAAAACTTATCGCGACCAAGAATATCTTAAAAGTCCCCAAACTATACCCGCTTTTCATTTCTATATGATTTACTCGATAATCAAGATTAAATGTTCCCATTGAAATAATATTTCAATACAAAATATTATCAAGCAGTCGATCCAAGTAGCGTTCGCTACTTTTTAATTTTTTGTCCGCCAGAAACACTTCGGTTACATCTTGACGGAGGCTCATTAGCTCCATCTGGGTATATTCATGCTGCGCTATTGACGCCTCGATTTTTTTAAGGCTGGTATCCTCGTCGTCTTGGCTAAACTCCTCATAAATACGATTAAAAAGTTCAGTTCTATCTTTGGACTTTATCACTTTAATTTCTTTTTTCCTTTGCCTGGAATCAGAATTTGCACAAAGTAATAATATGTAAATCTTTAATTCTTCTTTCGACCAACGTATTTTTTTATTCTTCATGTTTTTGGTATGTTGATTTGTGCCTAATAAATTTGAAGTAATGTTAACGATATCATGTTTAAAGCTGTTGTTTTTTATTGCGTGTAACATATGCTGGAGGAATTCTAAAGATAAACAATCTGACCGATTGATTTGATAGTCAATATTCCATTGTGCCATTTTACCAAAGTTGGTATCGGCCTCATACCTTTTAGTGACATAATATTTTATCTTTAAAGAGTAATCAATTATTTCCATGAAGAACAAAGCTGTCCCTTACCTCAAAATAAGGCGATTTACAACCCAAAATACCACTCGCCCATTCCTCATTCTTGGAGCTTTTATCCTAATCCTCTTTTTTAGCGCTTGTAGTAGTGATCCAACTGAAGCCTCTAAAAATAATGAAATGGCGCATTTGAGTCCGGTTGATTTGGTATATCCGCAATTGGACACAGAAAACTCAAGATGGTTTTTATTTTCCTCAGCTTGTCGACCTTTCGGAATGGTCAATTTGAGTCCTGATACACAATTGGGCGGTGCCTGGGGAAGCGGCTATCGTTATAAAACAGACACTATAAAGGGTTTTAGCCATATTCATGCATGGCAGCTTTCAGGGCTTTCGGTAATGCCGGTTTCGATTTCCGATGCAAATAGAAAAACGGTTTTCAACGATTTTGAATCAAAATTCAGCCATGAGACGGAGAAAATTGCTCCAGGTTATCATTATGTTGAACTTGATAAACATCGCATTACGGCAGAGCTGACGAGCACAAAAAGGGTCGGGTTCCATAAATACGCTTTCCCAAAAAATAGCAAACCAGGCATCCTATTGAACCTGAATACCGTACTGGGGCCTTCTAAAACAGTAGACGGCGCTTTAGAACAAAAAGACAGTCAAACTTTATTTGGTTCCTTTACCGCAGAGCCCACAATGCGAAGACCAAAACCGTCAAAAGTCTTTTTCGAAATAGTATTGAATACAGAAATTGAAGCTCTAGAAAAAGACTTAGAAACTGGTAACTATTTGGTCGTACTAAAAAATAAGGAAGCTCCGGTTTTAATGAAGGCGGCCATTTCATATACTTCAAATGAAAATGCCAAAAATAACTTAGAGGTTGAACTTTCGCATTGGGATTTTGATAAAATTGTTTCTGATTCCAAAGACGAATGGAATGCGTTATTGGGACGAATAAAAGTCAAAGGCGGCATTGAAAAAGACCGACGAAGATTCTATACGGACTTATGGCATGCCTTACAAGGACGAAGAACAATTAGTGATGTAAATGGGGCTTACCCTGATAATACAGGAGATAGTTTTCGAATTGGTCAATTACCGCTCTATGCAAATGGAAGGCCAAAATTCAATCATTATAATTCAGATTCGTTTTGGGGTGCACAATGGACGATCAACACCTTGTGGGGACTCGTTTATCCCGAAATTATGGAAGAGTTTACCCATTCATTGCTTCAATATGAAAAGGATGGCGGGTTAGTGCCGAGAGGACCATCAGGAGGTAATTATACCTATGTGATGACCGGTGCGTCGAGCACCCCCTTTATTGTTAGTGCCATTCAAAAAGGAATTGTCAAAAATGATTTGGAATCGATTTATCAGGCCCTAAAGAAAAACCATGTTGCGGGTGGTATTATGGAAAAATCGGGGTACGAACACAAGACAAAACTTGGCGGAGGTTTTAAATACTATTTTGAAAAAGGATATGTGCCGCATCCCATACCAGAGGGTAAATTTGGTCTTCATCAAGACGGTGCAAGTTTAACGATGGAATACGCCTACCAAGATTGGACCTTAGCTCAGCTAGCTAAAAAATTGGGGCATAAAGAAGATGAGGAGTACTTTTTAAATCGTTCGAAAAACTACACCAATAATTTTAATACAAAAACGGGTTGGATGCAGCCCAAAGATGTTGACGGAAATTGGAAAGCGGCCTATGATCCTTATGTCTATGAAAACGGATTTAATGAATCGAACGGTGCGCAGTCAACTTGGTTCGTACCACATGATCTTAACGGATTGGCAACTTTGATGGGTGGAAATGAAAAGGCAATTGAAAAATTAAGTGCTCAGTTTGAAACAGCAGAAAATTTAGGTTTTACCTCGGGTAATTCACATGAAAAGGAGCTGCACCCCGAGTACCGTCGCATCCCCATAAATTATGGAAATCAACCCTCAATACAAACTGCTTTCGTTTTTCACAAATTGGGTAGACCAGACCTTAGTCAATATTGGTCTCGTAAGGTGGTCGACTCTGTTTTTAGTGGCTTATCGCCCGCAACCGGTTATAACGGAGATGAAGATCAAGGGCTAATGGGCAGTTTGGCGGTATTGATGAAAATAGGTTTGTTTCAAATGAATGGTGGTACGGAAGAAAATCCTGTTTACGAAATCGGTAGTCCGATTTTTGACGAAGTAGAAATTGAATTGAATCTGGATTATTATTCGGGGGAATCTTTTACAATAAAAGCGACAAATAATACGAAGACAAATTGGAAAATTCAAAATGCACAACTGAATGGAAGTCCGATTGAAACTTTCGCTATTCGGCATGATGAATTGGTAAAGGGAGGGGAATTGTTGCTTGAAATGTCTGATGGAGGTAAGGGGGAAAATTGAAGCCAATTACTGGTATTCAAAGGATAAAAATCAGAATCTATTTTTAGCAAATTTATCCTGGAAACGGCATTTCCCCATCCAATACTTTATCTGAAATCACAGAAGATAACACAAGTGACGTGGTCATCTCACCATAAGCGGCCAACCTACTATTGAGGTTTTGAAGATGGCTTGGGTTTTTTACATAACCTTTCATCTGCATACAATCGCGTCCCGTTAGTTGATAGCACTCAAATATTTCAGGAACGGTATTTACAAATTCCATGAAATTTTGCGTCTGTCCGTATCGTACTTTAATTGAGATAATTACTCCCAAAGGATATCCTAATGCCTCAATATTGATCTTGGCAGCATAGCCTTCTATAATGCCTAAATCCTCTAGTTTCTGAATACGTTCTGAAACTGCGGGAGACGATAAGCCAACAGTTTTGGCAATATCCTTAACCGCCATTCTAGCATCTTTTTGTAACTCCGTAAGAATTGCCCAATTCAATTTGTCTATTTGCATGATACCTTATATTATATATGTAAATATACTTCATATATTATGAATAAAATAGTTTTTGCTAATTTTGAAACGGCAATTATCCCTATTTGCCTCATATAAATAGGTTAAATTAATAATATAACTAAAATATTAATTAAAACATTATATGTTTAGCTATAAAATACATATCGCCTCATATTATTAATATAAAAATGTAAAATACAGTCTAATTTTGAAGTTAAAACTAATTATAGCTTCATATTATGATTGTACAACTATTTAATTTCAAAAGAAGGTGTTGCGAAGTAATTACAACAAGATTCAATAATAGGGGTTCAAATTCAAGGGCTGCCCTTAGTTTATTGGGGATGCTATTTTTTATTGGAACATCAATTTCATATAGTCAAGAAGTTTCTCAATTAGAACAACATACAAACTCCAAAAAAGATGTTCGCAAAAGCCATGATTTTACTTCAATTAAAAAGGTCGTAAAAATCACGGATAAGGTGGTCATAGATGGCCTGGTCAATGAACCTTTTTGGGATACCATTGAGCCATTACATAGTACGCAAAAGGTGCCAAACGCCGGAGATGAGCCAACTCAAAAAACCGAGATTAGAATTGCCTATGACGAGAAGTACCTCTATTTATCAGGAAGACTATTTGATACCGAGCCCGATAAGATAAACACAAACACGAAAAGGCGCGATGATCTTACCGAAAATACAGAATGGTGTGGTCTGCTTATAGATACCTACAATGACAGAGAGAATGCGCTGGCGTTTTACGTTACCCCTACTGGCGCACGATTGGATATGGCTTTATCAAATGACATTGTTGGCCCAAATGCATTTAATTTGAGCTGGAATACCTTTTGGGATGGCGCATCGAAAATAACAGAAGAGGGCTGGTTCGCCGAAATCAGAATTCCTTTTTCAAGTTTACCCTTTGAGTCCGTTGATGGTAAAACCGTTATGGGGATAACTACCTGGCGCTATCTTGCTAGAAATGATGAAACGGATATTTTCCCTCCGAGAGATCTTAGTACTGGCAGTTCTTTTCGACCTTCTTTAACCCAGCGATTTGTTTTCGAAGACATTGAAGAAAAAAAGCCATTTCGAATTGCCCCATATGTTTTAACAGGCGGGGAAAGCAATAACACTCTATCTGAAGATGGGCAGCAGTATGAATTGGAATCAACATTCAAACGCGAAATTGGTTTGGACGCTAAGATTGGCCTTGGCAGTAATGCAATAGCCGATATCACATTGAATACCGATTTTGCCCAAGTAGAGGTGGATGATCAGCAAGTCAATTTAAGTCGTTTCAATCTATTTTTTCCGGAGAAAAGACTGTTCTTTCAAGAAAGGGCTAGCTTGTTCGACTTTAATTTCGGGGCATTCGATAAAGTATTTTACAGTAGACAAATAGGTATTGTAAATGGGCGGCAAACTAGGATTTATGGAGGATTACGAACCGTAGCTAAATTTGGAAAATGGGAAGCCGGATTCATAAACATGCAGACCGCCGCTCAAAATGATATCGCCTCAGAAAATTTTGGAGTGTTTCGGATACGAACAAGAATTCTTAATGAAAACTCCAATTTAGGTATGATTGTTACCAATCGAACCGATTTTAGGGGTAACAACAATACAGTTTATGGTATCGATACCAACATCAAATTATTTGGCGAAAACTATCTTTCTGCACGATGGGCGCAAAGTTTTGACGATCGTTTTAAAGATGTAGCATCTGACAATTCTAAATATTTTTTGCAACTAAATAAAAGATCTCAAAATGGTCTTGTTTATACGCTCAATTATGGCAGAACCGGGAAAGACTACCTTCCCAAAATAGGTTTTGAAAGAAGATTGGATTACAGTCAATTAGGAGCCACGTTCGCCTATAATATATTCCCTAGTGCTGAATCAAAAATTGTTCAATATGGACCCACTGTGAACAGTACTTCTATCTGGGGGAATACATCCAAAGAACTGGAATCAAGAAATAATCAACTGGGGTTTCAATTACTGACCAAGCTAGGATGGAACTATACGCTTGCCTTAGACACTAATAAAGAGCTTTTACTTGACACCTTGCAATTGGCTGGGGGCATTACCCTAGAGGCGGGCAAATATAATTTTAACTCAGTAAGTGCGTCCCTAGTAAGCCCTGTAGCGCAACGCATTTCATATGCCACAACACTTGACATTGGAAATTTTTATGATGGCAAAAAAATCACGATAAGCGCAGCCCCATTTATGAATATTACTCCCGATTTTATCTTACAGGGAAGTCTGTCCTATAACAAGTTATCATTTGACAGCACGAATATTTATAAAGACATCACACTTGCCAGCCTCAAACTACTATATACCTTCAGTACAAAATTTACATTGAGTTCTCAAGTGCAATACAACAGCTTAAGTAAAACATATGCAGGGAATTTCAGATTGCGTTATAACCCAAAAGAAGGTAATGACTTTTACCTAGTTTACAATGGGGATTTTAACCAAGACATGGGTCGGGTTCAACCTTTTTTACCAACTAGTAACTATCAGAATATTCAATTGAAGTACACCTATACCTTTCAATTATAAAAGGAACACCAAACTGATAGTATAACAACTAAAAGTTCCGCGAAACTCGGTTTAATTTTTGATGGGCTGAATTGAAAAAGAGTTTTAAGGGTTTTCTTCCTAGCCTATCTAATTTGCAACAGCCATTTACAGACCCCAGCGATAGGTTCACAGATAAAAGTTTCCATTCCCTTTTAAGTAAATCATATTTGGAGCTCAAAGTCCATATATGATAAGATATTGGTTTCTGGTCTTTTTTTTGCTGGGTAATATGGCTAGGTCATTCGCTCAACAACAATATGTGTATAAGGGAATCATAGCGGATTATGAAACCTCAGCGGCCATTCCATTTGCAACGGTCGCATTGTTTAATGATGATGTTCTAATAGATGGAGTCTCTAGTGATGAAAACGGTAAATTCCAGATAACCACAACTGCAGCTTTCACTCATTTTGAAATTAGCTTTATCGGTTATAAAACAACTACCCTCAATAAATCTGAACTTGAGAACCCTGATAACATAGAAATAAGGTTAGGGGCTTCAAATCTGCAATTGGATGAAGTCGTGATTCAAGCTGAACAAACAACGACAACCTTGAAAATAGACCGGAAAGTGGTCAATCTGGGAGCGGACCTGCAACAATCGGGCGCTACTGTTTTGGAAGCCTTTGACCAAATTACTGAAATACAGACCGATTTGGGCACTGGCACCCTATCGCTTCGTGGTAGTGGCAATGTCCGCTTACTAGTTAATGGCAAACCCTCGGGCCTAAGTGCCTCTGAATTGCTAGGGCAGCTGCCTGCGGCATCCGTTCAAAAAGTAGAGATCATCACCTCACCATCCGCTAAAAACCAAGCTGATGGACTCTCGGGCATCATCAATATCGTTTTAAAAAAAGAAACATCAAGAGGACTGAACACCAACCTCAATGCGGGAGTGGGAACCAAACGCTACAACTATGGCGTAGATGGAAATTATAACTCTTCCTGGGTTAATTTTAGATGGAATGCCTCTCAGGCAGGTCGCGAAATGGACAGTAAGCAAAGCATTAAACAATTTTATAATAATGGAAATACCCGTGATTTTTTCGCACCACATGATTTTAATGGTTTGGTCAGAAAAGCAGCTGCAGGGCTCGACTTCTTCATTGATGATAACAATGAACTTTCGTTTGGTTTTGACTATACTGACGATTACCACAGCTTCAATAACAATACCTTTTATAGCAATGTGACCAACAGAAAGGACTTTGTATATACCCGCAATTCTTCACATACCCATAAGACTACCGAGCTCAATTCAAACTATAGAAAACAATTTGCCAAGGAGGGGCATTTTATAGAGTTGGACTACAACATCGCCATTAATGAAAATCTATTGCCCGCAACAGACTTCGAAGAAGGCAATTTTTTGTTTGAGGAAGAACAACGTAATAAAAACACCCTGCAGCAATTCGGTTTAGACTATACGCTGCCCTTGAATACCAAAACGACCATCGAGACAGGACTGTTATGGAATGACCGAAAACTGGAAAGTTTTGACTATTTCTTGCTAAACGGAGGAGTTGCAGCCAATGAAGTATTTGATTACAGAGAACAAATATTTGGAATCTATGGTGTAGCCTCATTTCAAATGGGGAGTATCAACGCACAAACAGGATTGCGGTATGAATACTTCAACTCAAAATCGACCAATACTCGAAACAATGAAACTACTAATCTGGTCTTTTCCAATCTATTCCCTTCCGTGCATTTTTCTCGTAAAATAAATGAGTCCAACACTATTAGCCTGGGATACAGCAAACGAGTCTCAAGGCCTAATTTTCATCATATCAACCCCTTTCAAATGGGCAACCAATATTTTCAATGGGAAGCAAACCCCGGTCTAAAACCAGAGTTAAGTGATAATCTTGAATTCAATATACAGCATAACGGCAATCCGTTCAATTGGTCCTTTTCTACCTTTTACAGAAATCGCAAAGATGTCATTCTATGGCTACAGAACATTGATACAGAAGGTGTGCAAACCATACGCTTCGACAATCTCGGCAAAAAGCAATCGTATGGTGTCGAGGGTGATTTTGGCCATGCGTTTAAACCTTATTGGAACGCGCAACTATCGGCAAACTATTATTATACCAAAGCTGAGCAACAAGCGCCCATAACCTTTGACGAGCAATTCTCATCAAACATTATTCTGAAAAACACTTTTAAAATAACGAAGCACGTCAGCACCGACATCAGCTACAGATATAGCCTTAAAAACCAGAACGAGTTTCGATTTATACAACCCAGACACCGATTAGATTTGGCTGTAAGAGCTTCTTTTTTAGAAAATAGAATCGTCGCTAACCTCAGAATTATTGATGTTTTAGACAACAATCTACGCAAGAGTACTTTGATTACGGACCAAATTGTTCAAAATGAAGTTTGGCGTTTTCAATCTCAAACCTTTGGGGTCTTATTCAATTTGAACTACAAACTTTTTCAAAACCAAGGAAAAACCAGAACCAGGAAACAACGTGATTATGAACACGGCGGCTCCAAAGATTAATTCAAAAATGATTATCCATGAAAAACAACACTAAAGTTACACTCTTTGCTCTTTGTAGTATGATGCTATCCAGTTGCGCACAAAGCAACTCAAAACAGGGGCAAATATCTCCTGAAGAACTAGCTACTTGGCAGACCTTCGATAAGGGCAAAAGTACCATCCAGGATGATGAATTAATTGTGGAAGAAACCGAGGGTTCTGACGGCTATTTTATGATTAGTCCCCAATTATTTGATAAAGATTTTATCCTCAGGTATAAAGTGAAAGCGCTATCGGAATCAACGGTTTTGATCAACTTGTTTTCGGTTACGCAAAATGAGGACAACGAAACCTTTACACTTCCACCTGATACATCCTCACCGCGGGAAGTTTGGAATTGGCGCACGGAAATGAAACATTACAATCTCACTTTTAACAATCAATCGCATGGTAACATGCCCTTCTTTTATAAAAACAATTCACCATACTCCAGAGGCTTTTATCAAAGCCTTCCTGAAAATATCATGGAAGTAGGTGAATGGAATGCTGTCGAAATAGGGAAAAAAGAAAACAGGCTTTGGTTTACGTTAAACGACAAAGTCTATTTTGATGTTGAAGATTGTAACCCCTTAGAAGGAAGGCGACTTATTTTTAGGATAAGCGGCACTACGGGTGAAAATACAATCTTCGCCAAGGCCGCCTACAAAGATATTGTGATTTTATATGAATAGCTCTTACCTTGCTATCTTGGAAAGTCAAAATACATATCAAAAGTTTGTGCGGATAGAGCCTTGGCTACACATCTTCCTATGGGCTATGGTGTTTTTGTACCCCTACCTAAAATACTCTGAGAGAGAAGGTGGATACATGATGTCTTTTGCACATGAGCTAAACTCCTTGGTGTTTAAAATGATTATTTCATACGTTCTCTTTTTTTGGGTCTTCCCCAAGGTCAACGAAAAGAAGTATGTGTTCTTAGCCACCTTAGCCATCGTGCTCAATACCATTTTTTATGAATTCGCGGATCGTTTTTTTCACCCTGGCGACACCCATTTTTGGCAGCACTTTTTTACCAATTTACTAACCTTTTTAAGTTTTGCCGTCGTTTTTTTTACACTGTTCGCCATCAAGAAGAGCTATCGACAACAGCTACAGCTCGATATTCTATTGAAAGATAAAAGGCAGGCTGAAATGAATGCCCTTAAGGCCCAAATAAATCCCCATTTCTTATTCAACACACTCAATACCATTTACGCCAATGCCCTTAAAAAAGATGAGGGCACACCTGAATTGATACTAAAACTATCCAATGGTTTTCGCTACTTATTTCATGAGGGGCAAGAAGAATATGTCAGTCTTAAAAGGGAAGTACAGCATCTACAAGATTACATTAGCTTGCAAGAAGAGCGTTTGGCCAAAAAGGTCAAGGTCAATTTTTCAGTAGAACTCAATGATTCCAAACAACAAATAGCACCTTTATTGTTGATTCCCTTTGTTGAGAACGCCTTTAAATATACAAGTTTATTAAAAGGAGAAGGTCATTCCATACAAATTTCAATCAAGGTGAGTGATGCCAATTTTTCTTTTCAGTGCGTCAATCCGTTTCACGTTTTCGCTCAAGAGGAAGTTGATGCCGGTTGGGCTGCCAGTGGCATAGGCATCAACAACGTCAAAAGACGATTAGCATTAGTATATCCTGAAAGGCATACCTTGGCGATACAAAAAAAAGATCATCTTTATTGTGTAAATCTATCTCTACACCTATGATTCGATGTATCATTTTAGAGGATGAAAAAGCCGCCAGGAATGTACTTCAAACTTACATTCAAAAAACACCATTTCTTCAACTCCTGGGCAGTTATGAAAGTGGTCTGGACATATCGCCTGAGGCCATAAAAGAAACCGACATATTATTTTTGGATATTCAACTTCCAGAAATCAACGGTTTGAGTTTCTTAAAAACGCTCCAAAATCCCCCGAAGGTAATTTGCACAACTGCCTATTCCAACTATGCTGTGGATGCCTTTGACGCAGCAGTTACAGACTATCTATTAAAACCTTTTTCGTATGAGCGTTTTTTTAAAGCCGTGACACGGGTTAGGGAACAACTATCTTATGGAAAAAAAGAAAAGAACGAGCAGTTGTTTCTTTATGCTGACAAAACAATATACGCTGTTGCCGCAGAAGATATCCTTTTCATAAAGGCCGAAGTAGATTATGTAAATGTCGTCACACAGAAGCAGGAAGTTTTAATTTTGGATAGCCTACGCAATTGGAAAGAGAAACTAGAAGAGCTTCCATTTATTCAGGTTCATCGTTCTTATATCATAAATATCGAAAAAATCACCAAGGTCTATGGAAATCAAATTTTCATCGGGTCCCTATCAATCCCAATTGGAAAGACCTATAAAGATGCGTTTATCAAAATGTTGAAATAGTCCCAAAACTTTTCTCCTACTTAATTCTTAAAAGGCTTAATTGTAAACGAATATTCATACCGTTTCGGAGGAATTGTATATTCATCATGAACATGCGCTCGCCAAGAGTTATCTCCACCAACGCCCATTTGTTGATAGTCGATGTTCCATTGAACAGTGTTTCCGATTTTGATGTCGGCACCGTGTTTTTTGGTTACGGGGACCAATCCTGATGCTGATACCGTACCATCTTTTTCTGAATTAAAATCGATTTCCGACATAGCAAAGGGCCAGATGCTCGAATTCAAAAGAGAAGTTGATCGGGCTTTTAGCGAAATCTTTCCGTTTGAAACAGACATCCAACGTACATCGGTTTTGTTTCCTGTTTCTTGCGGTCTCGAATATCGATGGAATTGCTCTTCTACTTTTCCTTTGTATACCCCGGTTTTTTGTCCTGTTTTACGATCCCAATAACTCTCGTCAGGACCTTTGCCATACCATTCAACATCTGCAAAGTCTTTGGGAAGGGTTAGGTACATTCCAATTCTTGGGATTTTTGGCAATTCCGTTTGATTTGGCTGAAAAGCAAATTTGGCCTGTAGAATTCCGTTTGATTCAATTGTATAATCCGCCCATACATTCGCCTCATTCTTGGGAAGACGGTATTGAACCTTAAAACGCACTGCTTCTTTTAATTTCTTGGGAGCCTCCATCAATTCCGCTTTGTAATCATAGGTGGCGTCCTGCCAAACTCTGGCCCATTTATCCATGCCATTTCCTAAGTCATTATCAGTTGGTGGTCTCCAAAAATTGGGTCGAATGGGTTGAGTGGTAATTTCGGTTCCTTCATAAGCCCAGGATATGATTTCACCTGAAGTAGCATCAATTTTAAGTTGCGTTTGCTCATTGTTGATTTCAATATCCTCGTCGGAAGAGGCAATTTCATAAGGGTCACCATTTGATGACGCTGTTGTTAGGTTTATGCCTTTGTTCAGCACAAATTGGTCCCAAGCAATTTCATGTCCCTTGGGGATTAAAGGACTTGCTTCTTTCTGAAGTAAGTTCACTTCCAAAATATATTCGTTCTCTGGAATAAACAGATCGGGAATTTCCGGAACCTTGATTAGCTGCGAACTTCTTGGTGCTACATCAATTAGGATTCCAGATTTCTGAAATACCTCAACTCCGTTGTTTAGAATTCGGACTTGCATTTCCTTATCCGAGAAATCGGAAAAAAAGTTTTTATTCTCAACGACTACAAAGCCTTTCTCTTTATAGTAAAATTGAGCGGGTTTGTATACTTTCTTCACTTCTGAAAGATGTGGATGCGGATTTCGATAGGGGTCTACCAATCCGTTATTTAAGAAATTTCCATCTGTTGGTAAATCTGGATGAAAATCGTGCCCGTAAGCTAAATAAGGATTGCCATTTTCATCTTTGTACTCCAAACTTTGGTCTACCCAATCCCATATAAAACCACCTTGCAGTTTCGGGTATTTTTCAATGATGTCCCAATAATCTTGAAGATTGCCAACTGAATTTCCCATCGCATGGGCATATTCGATGATAATAGCGGGTTTGTCGGAATCTGATTTTCCATGTTCAATTAAGCTCTCAAACTTCGGATACATGGGGCAAAATACATCGGTATATCCCTCCTTTTCTGCTGGTTCGTATTGCACAATTCGCGTGTCATCCTGCCCCTTTAACCATTTGTACGTGGCCTTGAAAATTTTGCCATGCCCAGCTTCGTTTCCAAGTGACCAAGAATAGATAGAAGGATGGTTTCGGTCGCGATAGAACATTCGTTTTGTACGTTCCATGTGTGCGGGAAGCCAACTCATTTCATTTCCGATTTGGGTTTCTTCATCATTGGCGAGAGGATGGCTCTCTATGTTTGCCTCATCTACCACATAGAGTCCATATGTATCACAGAGGTCCAACCAATATGGGTCATTGGGATAATGTGAACTGCGAACAGCATTGATGTTATTCTGTTTCATTAGTTGGATGTCTTTTTCCATGGAAGCTTTTGATACAACGTGACCTGTAAAAGGGTCCGTTTCGTGTCGGTCTACACCTTTGATGTAGATTGGTCTTCCATTGAACAGGACTTGACTATTTTTAATCTCGACTCTTCTAAATCCTACATGCGATTTTATATGCGCGTCATTTTTGAGATTTTTTGAATCTTCTAAAACAATTTTCAATTGATATAGGTTTGGGATTTCTGCGGACCATTTTTTCACATTTTCGAGGATTTCACTGACTTCGAATTTAGAAGTTACATTGGGCGGAATTTCCAGTTTCCCGGTAGATTTGCGAATAGAGGTAGTTCCATCAAGTAGTTCTAACGACACATTTTTAACGGCGGATTCATCGGAAGTATTCGCAACAGAAACTATTCCTTTAAAAATTCCATTGGAATAAGAATCATCTAAAGTTGCCTTTGTATAATAGTCCGAAATAAAAACCTTGGGTCGTGTGTATAGGTAGACATCACGTTCGATTCCGCTCATTCGCAGCATATCTTGGCTTTCAAGATAGCTGGCGTCGCTCCAACGGAATAGTTGAAGGGCAATTAGGTTTTTTCCTTCGGATAGGAAAGACGAAATATTAAATTCGGCTGGTGTTTTGCTTCCCTGAGAGTAGCCCACATAACTGCCATTTACATAAAGATACATGGCCGATTTAGCCGCTTCAAAGTGAAGAATCACATCCTCAGATAAAAAACCTTTTGTTAGTTCTATCTCTTTACGATACGTACCTACGGGATTATATTCAGCAGGAGCATCAGGCCATTTGGTATCAAACGGATAGCGCTCATCCAGGTAAATCGGATAGTCATATCCTTCGACCTCCCAATTCGCAGGAACGGGAATCGTTTTCCATTCGTTGTCGTCAAATCCGACATTTTGAAATGTAGTTGGTCGGTCTTTAGGGTCTCGTACAAAATGGAACTTCCAATCTCCGTTTAGGTTAAAGTACCTTCTAGAGTTTTCCTTACTAGTTAGTTCTTGGGATTCTAAGGCGAAAAAAGTGGCTCTTGGTGGCAGTTTGTTATCCTCAAATATTTGATGATCGAAATGTTTGACCTGTTCTGATACTTCCTGCAAGGAATTCTGATTACATCCTATTACAACCAACTGCAACATTAAAAGGGTACGCCTCAATTTCATTTCAAATGCTTGAACTAATCATAAATGAAATATACGCATATCTAACATCTTAAAACAAAAAGATGATTTTTATAAGTTTACACTTACATTTTATTTTAATGTCATTTTTCCAAAGAGATCTTACAAAAGAAAAACTGCTTGCACCATACCTCGATGCGAAGTATGCCGAATTGAATCTTAGTTTTGAAAGAGTAGATAATCTTAAGCTCCAAAAAAAAGGAGTTGACCTCATATACAATCATAATGGGAAGCTATTCTTCATTGACGAGAAGGCCCAATTGGACTATATCAACAAAAGTCTTCCCACCTTTATCTTTGAATTGTCTTATCTTAAAAATGGAGTTGAAAAAATGGGGTGGCTACTCGACAAAGACAAAATCACAACTCATTATTTCTTATTGTTGGCCTTTACGCATTTGATGCAATTGATTTAGAAAAGGGTTTTACAAAGGCCAAAATCATCAGTGTGGATAGAATCAAACTTCTCCTTTTCCTAGATGGAATAGGTTTGACATCAGCCAAATTAAGGGAGTACAATCAAAAGCTGCGATTATCAGAAAAATGTGAAAGAAAAACCGCAATAGATGAGTTGTTTATGAGAACTCAAGGTTGCCTTTTCTATTCTGAACAATTGGATGAAAAGCCGATTAATTTACAGCTAAGATTGAATTTCTTGATAGAAAATGGCATAGGTAAAATTATATCTCCCGTCTGAAAACAAAAAAGAGAAGCTGAAAAGCTTCTCTTTGTGGTCCCACATGGGCTCGAACCATGGACCCCCTGATTATGAGTCAGAAAGTAATTGTTTTCAATACTTTCTATTCTTTTCTATTCTCTCCATACTGATTGATTTACAGTTAATTAAGCTTTTATTTAGTTCTATAGAGTTTCTAAAAATTCTATAAATGTTCGACCCATGTTCGACCTAACACTAAATTATGGCTAGTATAAAGTTCAAACTGAAAAACAAAGAATATGCAAATGGAGAGTATCCAATTGTTCTCCAAATTATTAAAAATAGAAAGACCAAAATCATAAGTCTTGGCTTCTTTGCCCAACCAAAAAATTGGGATTCTAAAGGTGGGTCATTTAAATCAAATCGCTCTAACGCTGTGGTATTAAATGCAGCATTAGAAAAAATTAAGCTTCGAGCCCATTTAATCTTACTCGAATTTGAAGAAGAGGGTGTCAACTTTACATTAAAGGAGTTTGAGGATAAATTTAGAACGACCTCAAATGAAAGTATTTCTGTTTTTGAATTTTGGGATGAAATCATCACCGAAATGGAAAATTCAAAAAGAATGGGAAATGCTAGAGTAAATAAAGAAACTTCTAAGTCCATTAAAAAGTTTTATGGGAGCGACGAATTGACTTTTGGACAGGTCAACGTTTATTTCCTTGAAAAATATGAAGTTTTTCTAAGGAAAAACGGCGGTTCAAATGGGGGGATAGGCGTAAAAATGAGAGCATTAAGAGCGCTATATAATATTGCTATTAGAAGAGGCTTAATTAAGAAAAGTAAATATCCCTTCATAGATTATAAGATCTCAAAACTAAAAAGCAATCCGTTTAAGAGGGCGTTATCCATGGACGCTATCAAGAAAATTGAGAGGCTTGAAGATATGGGGTCAAATAGACTTAATAACGCTAAGAACTACTTTTTATTCAGCTTCTACACTCGTGGGATGAATTTCGCTGATATGATGTCCTTAAAATGGACGAATGTTTCCGAAAATAACATCTACTATACGAGAGCCAAAACGAAAGTTAGCTTTGTCATTAAAATATTACCTCCTATTCGGGATATATTAGAATATTATAAGCTTTACGGAAATCAAACAAATTATATATTTCCAATACTCTTTAGAGAAGATTATACTCCGAATCAACTTCAGAATAGAAAGAAAAAAATGTTATCAGAATACAACCAGGACCTTAGGCACATTGCTAGACTTTGTGGTTTGGATAAATCATTTACCAGTTATGCTGCTCGTCACAGTTTTGCCAACTGTCTAAAACAAAAAGGGGTTTCAACTGATATTATAAGTGAATCTATGGGGCATCAAAACTTGGGCGTAACTCAGGCCTATTTGAAAACTTTAGGCAATACTATTCTTGATAATGCTTGTGAAGTACTATTAGAATAAGATTTTTTTATTCTTTAATAGACTAGTTCTCATTAAGAACTATCGGAGAATCACTTGACCAAATAATTTTAGAGATTCTCTCATTCGGTATTTCTTCAATTGTGTTTTCAATAGTTTTTAATGTAAGACTGGTGTTGGTTCGAATTAATAGTTGACCTTCAATCGTGGCCTCGGTATTATCTGCTTTTCTGTATTCAATCTTTATATCCAAACCTCCGCCGTATTTAATAGTTTTTAAAAATGATTTATATGCGACTTGATTGAAAAGCAATGAAATTAACAAAATAATAGATGTTAGAACTAAAATAAGCGTTGCTCTTTTTAAACCACTTTTTTTTAATGGCCTAACATCATTTGATAATTTCGTTACTTCCTCTCGTTTTGGAATTGTATCAGTCGGTGTTTCTTTATCAGAAGTTTGATGTAAAGATTTTTTGATTTTTTGATTAATTTTTTTCCGTATTTTCCGTATTCTAAAGTTCAAAACTAAGTTCATTAATACAACAATCGCAGTAAAAATTGAAAATGTAGATAACCACGATTTTAAATTTAGTTTATCCCAACTTATACTAATGTCTATAGTATTACTTAAATCAAGGCTAACCGAAAAAAATAGCAAAGAAGACATCTGAAGAATAATTACCAAATAGAATGAAAATTTAGAAAAAGAAAGAAGTTTGATTGTCTCCAATAGTTTTAATAGAACTTTCGCATTAAAAGAAAGAATATTATAAATAATAATTGTTCCGATTATTGAAGTTAGTATAATAGCAAATGAAAATAAGGTTACTGCTAAACTCAGATATTCAACACCTTCCACAGGCACTCGAAAACCTTCAACAATAGAATGATAGTAGAGTGCATACTTATTAAAAAAACCTATAACAGAAGAACCACCAGCCGCACCAATTATTGAGGTTAAAATGGTCCTTTTCCACATGGGAAGCGCCCAAAACCAATCCTTTAGTAGTGTATAGAATTTTTTAATAGTGGGTATAAAAGACTCCATAAAGGAATGAATAGTGAATTGGTTGGTTCTTTAGCTTTTCAAAAATTGGATACTAGCCATAAGGCAATTGCGGCAATATCAGAATTCTAAAATACGGTTTATTTGCTAATGACTAAAAACCATGGGATTAGAATACTTTTCATTTCTGATTTTTCACCCATCTTCAATTATTTGCAGTTCCAAGGAACATATTAAAATCCCCGCAACATTATAAACTCTTTACAAAGGGTGCAATTTGTAAAGAGTTTTTCCTAATTTAAATTTATTGGAAAATCACTCAATAGCTAATTTTTATATAATCGCAGTTTTTTATTTCAAGTCCAAGAGGAGTGGGATAGGTTCTTTTTTAATTTGTTGATTTGTCATTTTTATAAGACTTCTCAAAAGGAGTAATTTTGATTGAAGAAAAAAACCATTTAAAAAGGGTATTTTTGAATAAAACTACAACTTGGCAGCAGCGGAAAAAATAATTGCATTACTACAGAGTTATGGGGATCATGATGAAAATAGATTCTACTCTACGGCTATGCAGATCGCGGCTTCTGAAGCAAAAAAAGGACATACTAAATTAGCTCATGAGCTTAAGGATTTAATTGAGAAGATTAAAACACAAAGAAGTACAGAATCTGTTTCTCAAACAAGAAAACTCCCAATAAATGAGGCGCAAAGAGAACTAAAAGATTTATTGGAGGTCTATCGTCCTCATATCAAGACAAAGAATATGGTTCTTTCCAAAGAAGTTTCAGAGTCTTTAAACCGTATTCTGGCAGAACAAAAAAAGTTTGACCAGTTATTACAACATAATCTTGAACCAAGAAGAAAACTGATGCTCATAGGTCCTCCTGGATGCGGAAAGACCATGACAGCAAAGGCACTTGCCGGAGACCTTGAAATACCCCTATTTGTAATTCGACTTGACGGATTAATCTCAAGATATATGGGTGAATCGATTGCAAAGCTTAAACTTATTTTTGATTCAATGTATCAACATAGAGCGGTTTATCTTTTTGATGAGTTTGATTCAATTGGCTCAAATCGAAGTTTTGGCAATGATGTTGGCGAGATAAAGCGTGTATTGAATAGTTTTTTAATGAATATTGAGAAAGACGAATCTAATAGTCTTTTGATTGCCGCAACGAATTTACCAGAATCATTAGATAAAGCTTTATTTCGAAGATTTGATGATGTTATTCGATATCCCTTGCCTTCGGAAAAAGAAATTGCCACATTAATGAAAATTCACCTTAAGGGTTATACAATTACGAATAGTAAAAACTATAGTACTATTGCAAAACAAGCAGTTGGATTAAGTTTTGCAGATATATCTGTTGCTTGTAAAGATGCGATAAAAGAAATGATAGTTCTTAATAACAAAAAGGTTTCATCGGCTTCTTTACTGAAATTTATCGATAGTAGAAAGCAACAGTTTTAGTTTATTGAATGCCTAGAGACTTAAACCACATAATTATTTCTGGGTATGCTTCTTCTGAAAGCTATACAAGTCCCGGCCAAGGTAGAGATCGAGTAGTTGCTATTCCAAGAATTAGGGGAGCACACGGCTTGAATGTTAGAAATCAACTGGGGATTGCGATAAATAGCTTTAGACAAGAAACAGATACCGATTATGTTTATTTAGAATTTATTTCAGAAGTAGATTGTTTACTAGCGTTAGATAGTTTTGAAGATGGAAGAGGCGGTGACCATCGTTTCGTTTCTTCAAAATTGGAGACTGTCATTATTGATGGAATTGAACACGAAAGGTACAGAGCTTGCGTGTTCTTAAATACAAATGGAATTTCAAAATTCTTAAATAAGATAGAAGTTTATTTAGATGAGAATAAAAACACTCCAAACGGTAATCCAAGGAACCAAAAACTACTTAATAATATAGCGGATATTCAGAGCGCTACTTTGGAAAGTTTTTGGCAAGAAAGAGAGGTTCCATTTCCAAATGATGATGAGGATATTTGGTGGGAAATATGGCTTAGAAGGGATAATTATGAAAATGACATTCATGAAGATTCTGAAATTATATCTAACCTTTTAGGTAATAATGTTCAAGTAGCTGAAAGGAGACTTCTTTTTCCAGAGCACATTGTTCGAATGGTTAAAACTAATGCTAGTATCTTATCTACAACACTTTTGTATTCTGACAAATTAGCAGAACTACGTAAGCCAAAGGAAGCAGCGGACTTTTTTACAGGTCTTGAGGATTCGGATGCCCAAGAATGGGTACAAGATTTAAAGGAACGAACTATTAATAGAGTTACGGACGATAGTGTCTTAATTACAATTCTTGATACGGGGGTTAATAGAGGTCATCCACTTTTGGAAGATTATCTACCTGAAGGAAATATGGACTCGGTTAATCCTGAATGGGGAACGGCTGATACTTTGCAACATGGTCACGGTACTCAAATGGCTGGAACTTCTTTGTATGGAGATCTCACGAATTTACTTCAGGATGCATCGCAAATAGAAATACATCATTCTCTTGAATCTATAAAGATTATTCACCCAAATAATCCACATCAACCTGAATTATATGGGGCGGTTACAGAAGAAGCTACGTCTAGAGCCATCATTTTAAACCCCCAAAACAAAAGAATTTTTTTAATGGCAGTATCTGCTACTGACGGTCGCGATAGAGGAAAGCCATCTTCTTGGTCTAGTGCAGTTGACAAAATTTGTTTTGGTGAGAATGGTATATCAAATGATAAATCTGTTTTTTTTGTTTCTGGAGGGAATGTAGATATTTTTTCTGCTACTGATTATCCATCGAAAAACTTAAGTGAATCAATACATGATCCCGCTCAGGCTTTTAATGCTATTACGGTAGGTTCATATACGGAAAAGACAGTTATCGACCAGAATGAATTTAATGGGGGTATTCCTATGGCTAATGCCGGAGGAATGTCGCCAAGTAATAGCACATCGGTTACGTGGGATAACAACTGGGCAATTAAACCAGAAATAGTTTTAGAAGGGGGAAATTTAGGCACTTATTACGATGGAATAATTGACCCAGACTCATTACGTATTTTATCAACTGGGAAGAACTTTCAAACGGAACCTTTATGTAGTTTTGGAGATACTAGTGCTGCTTCTGGATTAGCATCGAGATATGCGGCAATAATAGGCACACAGTATTCGTCGTTATGGCCTGAGACAATTAAAGGTCTTTTAATCCATTCTGCCGATTGGACATCGGAAATGCTAGGAAATAGGTCTATTGAAGAATTGTCGCGAACTGAGAAGAGAAATTTGCTAAGACAAGTTGGTTATGGAGTTCCTGATCATTTAAAAGCCATAAAAAGTGCTAATAATTCCCTTACTCTAATTTCGCAAGAATCTTTTACTCCTTTTCAATTAGATGGAACAGTAAAGACAAAGGATATGCATTTTCATGCTTTACCGTGGCCTGTTGAAGCTTTAATAGGACTATTTGATAGTGAAGTTAAATTGACGGTTACATTATCATATTTTGTAGAACCCAACCCGGGAAACAAACAGTATAGTAAGTCCTATTATTATCAATCTCATGGATTGCGCTTTAAGATGATAGACTCTGAAGAAAGCCTAGAACGCTTTAAGGAAAGAGTTAATAGAGAGGCTAGAGAAGAAGATAGTGCTACTTCTTACTCTGGAGAAGATTGGATGATTGGGAGTCAAATAAGAGATAAGGGCTCTATCCATAAAGACATATGGAAGGGTACTGGGGCGGATTTAGCTACCAGAAATAGTATAGTTGTTTATCCCGTTAATGGGTGGTGGCGAACAAGAAAAAAGCTAGGTAAATATGATAACGATATTCGCTACAGTTTGATTATTACTATAGATTCTTCAGATAATGAGATTGATTTATATACACCAATATTAAATCAAGTAGATATTCAAATTTAAAAGTATTATTCTCGATTTCAAAGGTGGCAAACAGCTTATTTATAGAAAAGATTTATGATAATAAAATCTAGTGAATTTATAATCTTACAATTACCACCTACATCAGATAATAATGCATTCATCTATCAAACATTTGGAATAACTCAGTATGTGTTTTATGATGAGAGATTTCCAACTTCAACTTTAAAAAATAATGAGTTAGATAAATTTGATAAGAAGTACTATGACCAATTTAGGGAGAAATGTCTAAAAATAAAGAATGTAGAAGTCTCCTTTACAATAGATGAGTTCATATTCTTATCCAAAACTATAGACTTTGTTTCCAAGTGTTTTATTGGAAAGCCCAAAGAGAAGCTCCACAGTATTTTTAATGAAGATTTTGCGGGAGAATATGATTTTAATATGATAAACGATTGGTATCTCATGATGTCAGCTAAATTTTTCAAAGAATTTAGGGCAAGTTGCAAGAATAAGGAAATACGCGATAGGATAAGTAAAGAATTAAAATGGGATATCAATATTTGGTAGATCCGATTTACTGAAGGGTTACAAAATGTAATGTAGACTTAAATTTTAGAACTCAAGCACCAACTTTAAACGGAGCGAAATACAACTTGTAATCGCATCAAAATTTCAAACTTTTTACATTACGCCCTTTTATTATGCTTTAAAAATTGTAGATAAACTCCATCAATCATACTTCAAAAAAACAAAACTCTTTACAAAATCAGCTTTTTGTAAAGAGTTTAGGAAATGGGTTAATATTCGTATGAAATCTGACAAAATCTTAGAGTTTTGTCAAGTATAAATGTGATTTAGTTGAGAAAAATTGGGTTTTTTGCTTCTAACAACTATTTAAATCTGACACTATTACCAATAGTGTAAAGTGGAAACAAAAAGCCCTCCAAGTGGAGGACTTAAATTTTTGTAACGGATATTCTAAAAGTTTAAATAATGGTGGGTTTAATTGTACTAGTTCAGTTAAGCGGAAAAAAGGTTATTCAAACTTATGGTTTTTTGTTCTAAGAAAAACCTAATGCCCAGATTTCTGGAAGAATTAGGCTTAACCTGCCAAAGTTTTGTTTTGTAATCTTAGTCGATAGACATTCAAACATAATTATGACTTCGGGAAACAGGTTAAGATTTTTCTCCAAGGGTTTTTAGTAAAAGAGCAGCATGATGTATAATTTTGGACTTATTATGAAATAATTTTTGTTTTTTGAGATTATATTTAGATATTTATCTAAATATAAAAATAATATGAATAATATATTTAAGGCTTTAAACGACAATACCAGAAGAAGGATATTAGAATTATTAAAAGAAAAGGACTTAGCCGCAGGCGAAATATCAGAAGCATTCAACATATCAAAACCTAGTATTTCGCATCACTTGGATATTTTGAAAAGAGCAGATTTAGTAAGTAGTATAAAAAAAGGACAGTTTGTTGTTTATTCCATAAATACCTCGGTAATGGAGGATGTACTGAAATGGATTGTTGAATTACAACCAAAGGAAAAAATGGAACAAATACTAAATGTTGGTAAAAAGAAGACCTTACTATGAAATTTGGTTTGAGACGAGAGCTTCCAATTTTATTGGCTATGACAATTCCTTTTCTTTATTTAAAACTTATCTGGAATTCCTTGCCCATGAAGGTTCCTATACATTGGGACATAAACGGTGAAGCCGATAATTGGACAACCAAAACTGGGTTATTGCTAACTATTTCTTCTGTGCTTTTGTTTTCATATGTCCCTTGGTTGCTTCTTCAAAGGTTCAAAAATCAAAACTGGATACAACAACTGGGTGAGAAATTTTATCATTTAAGGCTTATATTTTCCGTTTTCTTTAGTGTCATTTGCTTTTATATAATCCATTCAGCCTTAAATCAAAGTACAAATATAAATTTCATTGTGTTTTTAATTGGTTGTTTAGTTGCCGTCATCGGCAATTATACCTACTCATTAAAACCAAATTACTTTCTAGGTATTAGGACGCCCTGGACATTAAAAAATGAATTGGTATGGAAAAAAACGCATCGCTTTTCAAGCAGATTAATGGTCATTTTCGGAATATTAATAATGTTTTTGGGTCTCTTCCAAAAACAATACAATTTCATTAATTTTTTAATCATTGCCTTTATCATGATTTGCGCACCCATTCTGTTTTCATTCATAACATATAAACAAATACCTAAGCAATGATAAAGATTTTAAGTTTTTTTATCGGTATGCTAATGCTTTCTTGTACTGCTGACAATAACAAATCTGTAGAATCCGATACATGGCGATTGGTATTCAAAAATGACAAGGAAGGCAACACACTCTATGGCAACAAATCTGATTTAATCGATGCCGTTCGAGGCGGGTATCGGGTAAGGGTCGGTTGGGGAGGTAAACTACGCAGAGACACAACAAAAACTATCGAACACCTATCCGAGGTAGCATTTTTGACCATACTCAACGGTAAAGAAGTGTTCGCACAATTACCTCAAGTGGTTGGTCAACAGCCAGTTTTCATTGAAGATTCCTTAAAAGTTCAATTTAGGGAAGATACAAATTGGACCAAAATAGTTGGCACAAATGGATATTCAACGGGGCGCATGATTAATGTTCTCAAGGATACTTTAATGCAATATGGCATTGATGGAAAAACGAAGGTATCCTGGTTCGTTTATGACTCTATTTCTACTACGAAAGACCAGACCTTCTAATAATAAAGACACTTATGAAAAATAACCTATTAGTCATACTTGGGATATTTTTCATTGGCTTGTATAAAAAAAATGAATACTAAAAATTAAACCATGAATAGTAAACCAATTGAACGATCTTACTTACTAAAGAGTATAACTGCTTTTATTTTAATATTCTTTTCACTGTCCTGTAAGCAGTTGATTAAGGAGGAGAGGACGCTGGGAAAAGCTGATAACATCATCAATTATGATTCCTTAAGCCAACGCCTTGAAACTATTTACAATCAAGATCAACGTTATCGGCTACAGTTTGAAGAAATGTTGGGCACAAATCGATATGATGCCGACTTGGTACGGACAATGAAAGAGGCAGATTCAATAAATCAAACTGAAGTCATCGAATTAATAGATACATATGGTTGGTTACCAAAAAGCAAAATAGGTGAAAAAGCCTCAGATGCCTTGTTTTTTGTAATTCAACATGCCGAAATAACTATAATTGAACGCTATTTTCCAAGACTCAAAATGGCCGCCGAAACTGGGGAAGCAAGCTTGACGGACGCGGCTTTGATGGAAGATCGTTTATTAATGTACACGAACAGAAAGCAAAAGTATGGCACACAAATTAGTTCTAGAACCTTGCCCGACGGCACATTTGAGTACTATGTTTGGCCTATCGAATCTCCAGAAAATGTGGATTCTCTAAGGTTAGCAATCGGTTACAAAACAACAGTGGAGGCATATGCTATTGAAATGAATGCGCTGTACAATCCAAATGAAACATTAAAGTAAATAATCTATAATGGGTCGCCAACGAGAATTGTGTTTCCCGTAATTGGCACTTACAATAGTACAATTTAGGGTGGGAATTACCAATCTAAAATACCTGATAAATGATTGTAAGAAATCTGCATTAAATCTCCAGAATCATAGAAATGGAAAAGGGGCGCAAACCCCTTTTAAAAAGAACATTTAGTATTAGTAGAAAGACTACTTTCTTTCTACTTCTAAAACAGGATTGCCAATGCTTAGCTTACTAACCGGAACGCCTCCAAATTTCTCCAAATCATAATCACTTATAACCCATTGGTCTAAGTCAAAAAGATTTTTAATGTCAATATTTTCATCATCGTCATGACAATACCAACACATATCCCAGTGGCAAGAGTAAATCATATGACAAAAACAATTTTTCCCCCATTGTTGCCCAAATTCGGACCAGTCAAAACAATCATCTGGTGTATCGCTATCAAAAAAAATTCCACTTTTGCCATTAAAGCGTTCGGGCAGTTCCAAACCTTCAGAAAATATTAAGGCCGCCACCTTGACATCTTTTACGGTTATACCAATTACGAAAATTTCTCCTGAATCAATCTTATCAAGAGCCCATTCATCAGCTTTGCTTCCACTCTTTAGGTGCCTTTCGAAATTCTCGGCGAACCATTTTGCTTCCTTTCTTTCAGGCATATTTTCATAATACCTGTAGTCTTCAGATACTTCAGACGCAATGTATCTATGTAGGTAAGTTAATAAATGAGCAACGTTATAAGTACTTCTTTCATTAGCTTCTTGCCTCCCTTTATTGACTTTTCCTTTTAAATTCACCTCTTGGTTGTTCAGCTCGATATTTTCTTGTTCTTCAGTACAAGAAAGAACTAAAAGGAAGAGCATCATAATAACACCAAAACTCAAAATTGATTTTTTCATAATTCATGTAATTTTAATTAAACATTTGGCATTAGTACCTTAGATTCAAAAAGGTAAGCACTGTCGGTCTATTTCAACAAGTATATTTAAACGGCCGTTTTTTTGAACTTTAATTCATTTTAACATTCATTGACCTCCAAAAGTTTATTTTACCGTAGCAATTAAGTAGTTTCCATTTTGACCTTTATTTAAACTTTTTAGCTATGGTTTTCGGATATGCACGAGTAAGTACTAATGAGCAGAACCTAGATTTACAAATTGATGCTTTCCTTAAAGAGGGAATCAAAGTCAAGAATATATATACGGACAAAGTTTCGAGCGCTCGAGAGGATCGTAAGAGTTTAGGTAAGCTTTTAGAATATGCTCGAGAAGGTGATACCATCGTTGTTTGGAAATTGGACCGCTTGGCAAGAAGCCTAATTCATTTCACAAACTTTATCAATCAGCTCGATGAAAAAGGAATCAGGTTTAGAAGTCTTACCGAACCCTTTTTAGATACTACCGACAAGTCTTCCCATTCTCAATTTATCGTGAATATTTTTGCTGCTCTAGCTCAGCTAGAACGTGATATCATTATCGAAAGAACCAAAGCTGGTATGGCCTCAGCACGAGCTAGGGGGAAAGTTTTTGGAGCACCCAAAGGAATTAGTAAGAAAAACCAGCAAAAATCCATAATTTGTGCTCAGTACTTCAAGGAAGGAAAACTTACAGTCAATCAAATATGTGAGCGGGTTGGTGTTTCTCGAGCAACATATTATAAGTATTTGAGATACCAAGGACTTGATGGAATGTTGAGACCATATAAACAAGAGTAAATAAAGGATTATCAATTACATCGATTTATTTCCATTCTAGGCGAATTACATTGTATTTTATATCTAAATAAACAAGTTACGCATAATTAAAATCTAAAATGGCCATCTGGCAATATCCATTAATTATTCTTCCTAAGAAAGCCGTATTTGAAAAGTTTGGTGAGATTCCTGATTGTCTATTCATTGACAATAAAGGATGGAAAAAATATTGGGAAAATCTCAATTTAAGTAAAGGTTTTCCAGAACCTGATTTCGATGATGCGAAAACAATGAAATGGTGGAAAAACATTGAACTGAATATTCAAGAAGTTGCAAATCAAATAGACGAATTAGTAAAGAGAGGTGATTGGAGCAACGATATGGATTTCATTGGATGGAAGGGTGATACGGAAAAAGAAGAAGATAATGATTGCCATATTGCATATGACGAGAAAACAAATGAAATAAGTGAATTTCAGTTTCGCACTGACTTGCGAAATATGGAAAAAGCTACAAGATTTCTGACTGGAATGTTAGAAATCTGTTCAAATAACAAATTGCTTCTAATGAACACAGAGGGACTCTTGTTTGAACCAAAAATGGAATTGATTTTTATGGACTTGGAAAAATCCGATGCAGTCAAGTTTCTAACAGACTCAGAAAAGTTTTTAGATGAAATCTCAAACGATGAGGAAAACAGAATTCAATTTTATCCTACAAAACCAAGTTTTTGGGATAGAATAAGAAATCTCTTTAATTAACCATGCCTAACAAGGGTTCCTATGAAAAGCCTTTGTCAACTTTATAAAGTTCAAATAAACGATTAATAACTTAAGCATATCCACAGTGACACTATCCAAGTGCTAGGGGCTATTTAAAATGAATAAGAAACCAAAAATAAAAAAGATAGTAGTGGGAGATTTCTTGTCTTTTAAGACCTCGGACGGAAATTATAAGGTTATTTTTTGTGTTGCGGTCCAAAAAGAAA
>CANMRV010000002.1 GCA_947500435.1 uncultured Flavobacteriaceae bacterium | reverse complement strand
AGGTGATATGAGTGGTAAGGAGTTTGGTAAGCATAGAGCGTCGATGGCCAAAGAAAAAATCAAGGAATCAGAAGCTGCCCTAAGCGAAAAAGAAGAAACTTTAAATCGAGGTCTTAAAAAAGTAAAGGAGGCTAAAGATAAAGTGTCGAAGGAACGTGAAGAGAAAAGCGCTGATGAAGAAGTTTTAAAGGAGAAAGAAGAGAAAATATCAAAAGCAGAAGAGAAGTTGAACGAACTGGAGGATATTATCAAGAAAGGAAAAGAAAAGATTAAAAAACAACGTGAGGAAATTGAAAAAGTAGGTAACCCGTCTGTTGAATAAAATGGCAAAATCTACACAAATATTTCAAAGCGGGATAATTATCCCGCTTTTTTGATGTTTTATAGGTAGTATTGAGAATCGTGATCACCAATTTCAGAACTATGAACAAATCAATTGTCATTTTACTCGTTGTACTCTGCACAGCTTGTAGCAAAACCATTGAAATCAATACCAATGAGGATTATGAATCGGTTGTACTTCCAGATGGTTCACACGTATATCTTAACCACAACAGCTCTATTTCTTATGATGAAAATTTCATTCCACGAACAGTAAACCTTAGTGGCGAAGCATTCTTTACGGTGGTGCCAAGCACATCTGTATTTACTGTTGCCTCAGAACATGGTACAATTGAGGTTTTGGGTACGGAATTCAATGTAAAGTCGACATCCAAGCAGATAGCTGTTGATGTAAAAAAAGGGTTGGTAGAGTTAAAAACCGAGTACAATAAGAGTAAAGTAAAGAAGGGTATTAAAGCTATTTATAAAGATGGTGAACAAACCATTCAACAAATCAAATCAAATCGAGAATACAGAAAATGGGTTCGCTCATTACAAAGGGAATTTAAAAAATTAGGCAAAGAGTTAAAACCAGTTCTTAAAGAAATTGGCAACGAATTCGAAAAAGCAGGAAAAAAAATTGGTGACGAATTTAAAAAATAATCTCCATATTGGCTTTTACTGTTTCATACGCGGTAATCGATGAATACTAGGTATTCTCTTAAAAACCTTATAATTTATCGCTATTTGATATAATGACGGATTATGTTTCATTTTTGAAACATAATTTATATTATGTAAAATAGAATAATTAAAGCCCACTACCTATCAATGCCAACGCCACGTCTCGCCGTCTTTCTTAATCATCCACAGGATAATTCAGAAAGCACGCGTATGTAAAATAGAATAATTAAAGCCCACTACCCATCAATGTCAACGCCACGTCTAGCCGTCTTTCTTAATCATCCATCCGAAAAACCTTATGGGTAAATTTACGCTAAGCTTAGAGCTCTTTGAGATGGCATTTCTTTTTGTCGAATGCCTTAGTTGAATTAGTTGAATTATGCTTTAAATCCTTGGCTACGGTGCAAATTTCAGTATCTGTTTTAAGGTATTCATCTTTTGGGCTATTCTCGCCAAAGGAAACAAAAATGACAAAAATTCCTGCGAGCCAAAGACTATAAAGAATTATGAAGTTGCGGTGTTTTTTCATACGATAACTATACAACTTCAAGTTATATATATTTCTTGTATCAAAAATCTTAAGGTTTCCCCAAAATTTCTTAAATCTTCTTAAAAAGCTGCCAATGTGCTTTTGTGTTCCGGCACTGCTTCAATATCCTACTTGAATCTAGAGATTGAATTGCAGTATTTGTATAACTTCACTCCTCACGCGTAAAAGGAACAAACCGCACTGCCATTAAATTCCTTTTGACGATTTTATTTTTCTTTTTTATCAAGAGCACTAACTCTCGTACCCCATTATTTGGGCCAACGGGCATTATCATACGCCCTCCTTGCTTCAGCTGATCCACCAAAGGCTG
Organism: uncultured Flavobacteriaceae bacterium; assembly: GCA_947500435.1. Classification (GTDB taxonomy): domain Bacteria; phylum Bacteroidota; class Bacteroidia; order Flavobacteriales; family Flavobacteriaceae; genus Maribacter_C. Next base: position 758,936 of record CANMRV010000002.1, on the reverse strand, counting down.
CGGAATACTATCCGCCCCGGCCGTTACCATAATAGCATCAAAAGGTGCTTTTTTCGGCCATCCGTGATAACCGTCACCTGTTTTCACAACTACATTGGAATAATTGAGCTCTTTTAGACGCTTTTTGGCCACCATAGCCAAGGGTTTCACAATTTCGATGGTATAGACCGAATCCACTATTTTTGCAAGTACCGCTGCCTGGTAACCCGAACCTGTACCGATTTCCAGTACCCTATCTGACTTTTCTAGTCTTAAGGCTTCGGTCATAAAGGCTACAATATAGGGTTGGGATATGGTCTGTCCGTTACCAATCGGTAAAGGTTGATCAAAATAAGCATAGGGTTTTAGCTCTTCGGGTACGAATTCGTGACGTGGTACGTTCAACATGGCCTGCAAAGTCGCTTGGTTTACAACCCCACGGGCTGAAATCTGTTCCTTCACCATACTTTTTCTTAGGGTTGTATAACCTTCCTGTCCGGAAGCGTTGCCAAAGCATAAAATAAAACTTCCGACAAATATATTTAAATATTTCATTATCAGTTATTTACATAATAAAATTATATCTCTCTCTAGCGCTCCTATTGCTGAAGCCTAAATTTGAGACTACGGACTTTCGTTGTGTCCGTATCACGGAATTTCCCATCCAAAATTGGGGTATCGAAGCGTCTTTCTAGATTATTCCCGGCCAAGTCCTCAAGTCGTGATTCAACCCGTATTTCAATTTCTGGGCTCTGCCATTTCCTATCTGGAACAAATTTCAATACACTTTCATTTTTGAGCAGTTCAAATTGGCCTTTTATCTCAGTATCATCCGCTTCATAGAATCGAATTGTTTCCCTCGATAAAAACGCATCCATCGGTTCCTTGAAATCCACATACAGACTTTGAAGTGAATCCTCTGCTGGCATACGCAGCCTCCATTTGCGCATATTGGGTTGTTTATCATCCCTTGGCCCAACATAGAATTGTTTGGAATATCCTTTCTTTAAAGGTATACCTTCAATCGATTTCCAGCTACTATCAATTGATACCGTATATGTATTGCCAGAAGTCAATGGCAAGCCCATTTCCCTATTAGGAATCAAATCGGTCTTTATGCGGCCAGGGTCCAACCATAGGGTCAACACCGTCCTTTCTTTGTTCCATAGTTCAGATTCCAGTCTCAAAAAGGGTTGTGTTTCCGAGCTATCGGTTTCATTAGTCACCTTAATGAAATCCAAAGCATTGCCAACCTCCTGCATAGGCTGGACAAATTCAAAGTACATTTTTAAAAGGTTCTCAGGTACTGTATCCAACTTGGGATAAATCGCCAATAATTCTGCGTCCCCTGCCCTTTTTCGCTCCGGTATAGTAAATGAGGCGAGTACTTCAGTATTCTTTTTACGAAGCGTATAGGTTTGCCCAGCGGTGAATGGAATGACTGGGGAGAAACTATGCTTACCTTCCTGACTAACGATGACTCCAATTACTGAAGTTTGCGATTCCTCCCCAACAAAAACACGTACCTTTTCAACATCCATTTCCGTAGTGAATGTGACGCCCACTGCCCTTTCGTCCTCATAATCGACTTGTTCGATAGTTACGGTATCTCCCCGCCAACAAGCTGTGATTAAAATCAAACAAAAAAAGACCAAGTAAAACTTGATCTCTTTTGGTATGCTATAATAATATTTTACATCCATTCGGTAGAGCGAACACGTAGTCTTAAATCCCCATCGGACTGTCGTTGAAGGTAAATGACCTTGGTAGCATCGAGATTATCCATTTGCAGTACATATGGAAAAGGCAGGTTGTCATAAGCTACTCCCTCAGTTTCGGCAAACACTTTTACGGGTTCGGTCATGGTATCCTTAAAATTGGCAATATCATCATATTTGATACGCATGACGGGCCTGTTACTATTCGACATCAAAAAATAGGTGCTTCCCTCCTTCTCATAGGAAATCATATCGAGGGGGGAATTACCCGCCCCGAGTTCGGCCACCGTGCGACCTTTAGTGTGCTTACCATCTTTGAGTTCGTCTAATCGAAATAACACCAAAGGCGTACAGGTGTAACTTGCCATTAGGTAATCGACATTGTCAAGTTGTATCACATCGAAAGTCTTGATGGGTGAATGGGTTTCATATGCGCCGTGGGCAGCATGCCAAATTTCAAGGGATGCATACTCTTGGGCATCTTCAAAGGGAAAAGGAATACTTCTAAAGGTAGAACCAAACTCTTTGTTCGATAAACCCGAAACCAATACTTTTCCTTTATGGAACTTCAAATCGGAAATAGCCCATGTTCGCAAAGGTCTGTCCCGCTTATCTTTGGCGTCCACCGCTATGGGGTCGGTCAATCCAATTTTGGAATAGCTCACATCTTTTAAAGAAACATTTTCGAACCCCTCTCCTTTTAGTTTGAGCAAAACCGGTGTTCCGTCGGCCACATGAACAGCAAAATAGACGTTTTTCGAAATGGGATTGACCACCATATCACTTATCTTAATATTGTCAATCGTCGTACCCAACGAAGATGCGATCTTCTTATCGAATCCGCTCATGTTAATTTCGGCCACTTCATCGGTAACCTTAATGTCTTCGGTGTTTAGTGCATAAATAGCAGCATTTTTGGAATCGCCCAAGAACAAGATTCCTTCGGGACCAAAACTCATTTGATTAATCGATGCTATTTCAGGATTTCCGGTTACAAAACCTTTTGTCAGATTTGATTCAGGTTCCGTACTACTGGTTGCGGACAAGGTCAATAAGACCATGGCGCACAGCGCGAAAGCAAGTGCTAATTTTTTCATTTTTCAAGTGGTATTAGTTCCCCCTTAAATTATCAAATTCTTTAGCAAATTTCAGCCCTCACGAGCCAATTAACTCAAATTTAACGAGTTATAAAGCGTAGTATTAAATCCGCATGTTCTCCGGATATTCTAAAAACTAGTGTAACAACTTATTGTAATCGAATACCAGCCAGACCGTCGGCTGACTTCCTTACTTGCTTTGTCTCTAAATCACGTGCATTTATTCTCCCGAGACCATCAAGACGCAAATCAGTATCATCCGCCTTACCCGAAAAGCTCATTGAACAGAGTCCATCTAAATCAACGCTTAATTCTTGAACGTCTACTTCTATAGCTCCTCGAATCAATCCGTCACCCTTTAAACTAAAGCTCTCTCCAGAAACAGGATCAATAGAATTGACATATACCAAACCATCCACATCTATACCTTGCAATTCTGGATGTGTCAAATACACTTTGATTTTAGGTGCCGAACCCTGTCTATCACGATGTTGTATGTATAAGGTACCATTTCGAACCGCAATTCGATATTTGTCTAGATTCCGCTCATGTCTTGTTTCAAGACTCACCTTGGCCTTTGAATCTTGTTTTAAATACAATCGGACGTTTCCTTCTATTTGTACATTATCAAAAGTGTCCTTGATGTTCAGGGTTTCTGTATGCTGCCCCATTGCAGCGCCAACGGTAAAGAGTATCGTGGCTAATAGTAAACTTGCTTTTTTCATGATGCGTTCTATTTGATTGATGAAAAGTTTTTGCTTTCATTATAATAGACGCATTCACTTTGCTGTTTGTTACTAGAATTGACGATTATATTTTAAAATATTAGGATATAGCTGGACTTGCATAAATTCTCAAGCCTTAGCGCCATACTTTTTGACCTGCCTTTATTGTTTTATAACAGAAAAAGTGCCACTATTTCCGCTTGAGGCATTCCATGATCCGGTTAATTTGGTTTTAGAATACGGTGCGGAGAAAGAGACTGCGGTTCCATCGCAAGAATCATTGCCTTTTGCCTTAAAGGATGAACCAACTACCTCCCATTTTGCGGTTAGTGCACAATACGGGGAATTGGCTCCTTCGCCTGACATGGTTCCATCTCCTTTTAAATCAATTTCAATATTCGCCTCACCAAGGCCACCATCTATGGTACCAACCCAACTGCCAACCAATGCCGGGTCAATTTTTGATTCTTGCTGCACTTCCACGGGACTATCGTCTGATGATGAGCATGTTGTACAAATAATTGTGATTAAAAGAAGTAGTGTTGCTAGTGTAGAATTTACCTTCCAATCCATAATTTTCAGAATTTAATTTGAGTTTTATTTTCCGGAGGTCTTTCAAATTAAATTATCTATAAATCAGGAACGGTTGAGATGCTTTTGTACGGATTGTATTTAAATGTGTATACTTGGTCGAATAGGCCTGTCCAAATTTTCGAAATGACTATTCATTAGCCGCCAACGCTTCTAATTCTCCCACATACCGAATTCGATTCCGATGAGAACTTCGAATCGATGTCGTACTAGTAAGATTATTTCCGGCCGCTACCGTAACAATGTAGTTTTCAGGATTCGCGGAAATACTAAAGTTTAGTATATAACTCTGTTTTGTTTCATCTTTGGTAACTTCCATATTCTTGGCTAATCCGTCGAATTTGATTCCTGAATCCGAATCATAGCCACCACCCATTTGTCGTTCTCCAAAATAGGGCAAGTTTGCGGAAACGGAGTCTCCCATAACTTTAATAAAATAGCCTTCTCCGGTAACATCAATTCGTCCAACGGTATTTCCAGGCGGCAAAACCCCACTATTTGCTACTTGACCTAAAGCTTGGGTAACCATTGGTTCCACAGCTTTGACCTTGATTTTAAATGACTTCTCCACTATCATTTGGTCTAGTTTCGCATTCGGTTCTTTGACTTTTTGAGAAGCGCCACAACCTAAGAATATCCCTGTAAGGACCGACAGCGCTATATTTCTTAACATTTTCATAGTTCTAGTTTTGTATATAAGATACGAAAATATCATTTAAATGCTATGCGCCATACGCCATACGCTCTACAACTTGCGCTAAGCGTATAGCGTAAAGCGTGTAGCGATTAGCCATCAACGAATATGACTTCCGGCGTTCACGTCAATCGTTGCTCCTGTTGCGTGATCCATACCTCCGCTGCACATGAGTCCGATTAAAGGTGCTAGATCTTGTGGAGTCGTTAATTCATTGAGCGCAATCTCATTTAACACGCGTTCTTCGCCATGGGTTTCAATAAACTGTTCTGCCATTTGGGTACGGGTAAATCCTGGGGAAACAATAAAGGACTTGATATTTTGCTTCCCAAAGGAACGCGCGACACTTCGTGCTAAGGAGGTCAATCCGCCTTTGGAAGCTGCGTACGCCAAGTATTCCTCCGTTTCACCGCGAAAAGTTGCCCTACTCCCGATGTAAACAAAGCGGCCCTCTCCCATTTTTTGAAAATGGTCGAGTCCCAATTTGGTGAGCAATCCCACGGCATCAAGATTAATGGACATTGTTTTCTTCCAAACGGCTAACCAATCTTTTGTGTCTGACTGGGACGAATGTGAAAGAAAAACCCCAGCATTTAAAATAATCGTATCGATTTTTCCGAAATGTGCCTCTACCCTTTCGAAAAGCGAAAACACGTCTTTTTCTTGGGATAAGTCCGCCTGAAAAGCCTTTGCCATGTTTTGATATTCGGCTACAAGACTTTCAGCTGAATCCTTATTACTATTATAATGTACAGCTACCTTCGCTCCCATTTCCAGTAAATATGAGGCTAGCCCCTTCCCTATTCCATCTGAAGCTCCGGTGAGCAATATCGTTGTATCACTTAGGTCAATTTTGGTCATGTCAAAAGATATCGAATGCCTATTGTTTATTCAAGTTTTCGAGTTTATTTTTTGCGGAACGACCTGTCATTCCATCGGGATCTAAGTCCATAACTTTTTTATAGCTTTCCTTGGCCTTGTCGAATTGTTTAAGTTGTTCCTGCGCCATGGCAAGGTTAAACATAGCCCCGACGGACTCCGGATAAAACTCAGCCACCAATTGTAATATAAAAATACCTCCTTCTGGGTTTCCATAGTTCAACAAGCGATGCCCTGCTGTACTGAATTCTTCCTTAAAATCATAGTATTTGTATGCAGGGTCATTTGCAACTTGAAAGCCAGCATTTTTAACCTCTTCAAATTTTCCTGCGGTAAACAAATCCGTAAGGTGCTGCATAGGATTCAAGATGAAACCCGTTTCAGTATAGTTCATGGCAGCATCTAGTACAACATCCTGATTGGTACAATAATCTTTAAAAGTCATTTCCTTTGCGATATGAGGTATGGTCCATTCTTTCCCGTCCCATTGGGCTTTGTCTTGCCACCAGGCGTAAGATAGATAGGCATTAATCTGTGAGTTCGGCAACGTGACTTTTTTAGCATCTCCGTAAAAATTCTCATTCTCAGAAGTAGGTTCCCCTACGATTATCGCTTCGGTGTAGTTTCCGATTTCATTGGTCAGGTTCTGACAGGCCGAAAAGGTATTTCTCCCAATAATATAGAAGAACTTGCCCCGCTGATTAATCTCTGGTCGCGACATAATGCCTTTGATTAAGGGCTTGTTGTTGTAATTGTTCCCTCCTCCATTCAATCGAACGTCATATACCAACTTCTCAACCGGGTTGGAATCAATAAAATCAAAAAGACGTTTATAAAAATCAGTCAAAATCTCTTCCTCATCATTGAAAACTGAACTTTGTCTTACATATACAGTTTTGGAATCTGGTAAATACTCAAAAAAGTAGAACTTCTCATTCAAATGTTTTATGAATAATGGTGTTTCTGATTGTTTGCGCGCACTCACCCACTTTTCATTGGGAATGGTGAATCCATAGCCTTTAGATACTTCGGATAAAGGAATAGACTTAAAGGTATGCTCAAAAACCTTTCCGTCTTTCTCTAAAGTCAAGGATATCTCATTGCTATATTCTGGAATAACTCCCTGCGCATGTAAAACTGCAGGCACTGTAAGGAACCGGAGTCCATATCCTTTAAAATATTGGTCATTCTCAGCGGGAACTACGGGTCGAATTGCTTTTAGAGCTTTGTCTACAGGAGTTTCTCCAACCGTAATCAATTTTGCGCCCAGCGCTTTTTCATTTCCTTTCTGGACCCCTTCGATAAAAATTCCATCATCAAAATGATATAGATTCACCGGTAGAACGGCATCTTTTGCCAAAGTACCAAACGGAATTTGCGTATGGCCATATTCAAAAAAGGAAACCATTCGTGTAAGGCCTACTTTAATCTCATGGTCTTCCATCGAAGGAATTGCAGCATAGAATTTTTCAACTTCTGCATCAAAAGTATCGGCTTTTACTTTTTTAAACAGGAATGGATACTCTTTATGAATCGTCTTTTGAAGGAATCTTAAATCTTCTTGCCACTTTTCAGCGCTCAGTGTTTCTTGTGAGATGCCTACTGTTGTACATAAAAAAAGTAGTACGGTTGAACAAAGAATGGTTTTGAAAGGGAATGTAAATTTCATGATGGTCATTTTTTATGACCTGCACTGACGGCAGGCAGATTGATTATTAATTGGTCACAAAGATGCCGCTTCATGTTACACTTTGCTTAGAAAATGTACCCAATTGTATAATCTTGACTCTGAAGTGTGGAATAATATACTTGTAATTGGAAATAAGGACTACTTCCTTAGATAATCATCGGTTCCGTCTAACCAGTCTTTTCGAATGGGTGCCCAAGTATCAATTTCTTCCACATCGCCAATCATCAAGGCCTCATGGGGTACATGCGGCGGAATCACAACAGATTCCCCTGCATTCAAATCCAGCTGCTGTTCTTTGTCCGCACCAAACCAAAAACGGATAGTTCCCGAAATAACTTGAGTTATCTGCTCATTTTCATGATGGTGTAACGGGACGAGAAATCCATCCTTAAATTGCATGCGTGCAATCATTACTTTCTCCCCGTAGACCAGTTTTCGTTGCATTTTAGGAGCAACTTGTTCTGTGGGAACATCATCCCAATGTATTTTTTTGACCATAACTTTTCGATTAGAATTCGTTTTTAATACTCACAGGTGCTATTGTCCGCCTTAACGTAATAGTCTTTGTAGTTTTTGGCATTCTTGTCCATGCATCCACAAAGATTGAGGAGTTCGATGGATTTAAAATCTATAGGATGTGTTTCTGCCTGAATCGAGATATACCCTTCTTTTAAAGGTTTTCCTTCTTCGTAGGCACTTTCTTTATATCCACTGATATTACCCCCACCTATGGTAGGCTTATTAAATTCCATCACCACTTGGTCTTCCATAATATGTTGGACGAGGGAGTCTCCCAACACCAAAGCCTCTACTTCCACCCACTGATCGCCATGATAGGTTTTGGAGTTGGAACTAATACAATGAGGTCGAAACAGAGTATCGCCCATAACTACATTCGTGCCTGGCGTACATAAATTTGCTGTGGTTCGGTCATCTGTTCCGCCACCTCCCAAAAGTTGTAATTCTAAAGAAATCGGAAAATCTTGGTCTAGTCCAATAGTTGATGGCTCTTGACAGTGTAGCATCAAACCATTATTCCGAAAGGCCCAACCCGGTCCGTTTGTCATTTGTTCACCCACAAAACGGTATTTTGCCCTTAATTTATAATGTGAGAATTTCTGTTTGTAATAGAGATGTCCAAAATTGCCCTTGAAGGTATCCGTCTCCACATAGCGCACGCTAAGTAGGCTATCTTCATAAACGAATCGGTTTTTATAATTTTCGCCTAGTTCAGAACCCGCGAACTTGGGTGTCCAATCCACATAATTTGAACCATCGAATAATGCTAGCCATTCCTCTGTGTTATCATGTTTCGGTTCCTCTTTACAGGAATTTAAAAACAGTAGTCCGACTAGTAAAAGTGAAAAAGTTGTCCAAAAGTGTGGACTTGGAAGGAAATGTTTCATCTTGAATTGTATTATTGAAAAAAGGTATGCATTTTTTCTTAGAAACGCTTCACCTCTGCAGAAGCCATCTTTACTTGGGAAGAAGTGGGACTGATTTCTGTCCATGCAAAGTAAATCGCATCCCCTACCCGTTCCATTTGCGGGAATCCCGATTGACGGGAAGCATCCATTTCTGAAATGATGTGATATTCCCCCTTAGTTCCATCCCGATTTACTTTCACCGCTTTTAATTGGGCCACACCATCTTGGCTTTCCATCCAACTTACCAGGGCTGACATTTCGTCTAAAAGGAAAACATCTACCCTTCCTAGCGGGTTATTCTCGGATATGGAAATAGGTGTGTCAAAATTTGCTCCTCCATCCGCAGAAAAAATCACTTGTACTTTTGGACTTTCATTGGCAGCAGAAAACCAGGCCATTGACAATGTATTTCCCAAACCAGAGGCCTTAGGCCCGTTGACCGGGCAACCCTTTATCTGCCAATTATCCTGATATACCGTTTGGGGAGTGGTCCAACTTCCATTATCCCATCGTACAATACTCATATCCCTTACTTCGTCCTCCGAGCGATCTCTGTACATCACTACAGGTCCGTTTGCTGTGATGACAGCTGTGGTCTGGCAACAGTCACAGATGCGAGCGTCCAGTTCAGTTTCATTTCGGACTTGACCCGTCACCGACACTTCAGCAGCTCTCAAGGTCATAGCGCCACGATTGCCATTTTCATCTTCTTCTGTGTTTCTTCCATCCAACCAGGTAATAAAGAAACCCTCTTTATAAGGCAAGACACTTACAAAACCGTGTTCGGTGGGCGTACCATCCGTGTGCAGGGGCAGATTTGTTTTCCATTCCTTTTCCCCTTCGGGAAGTAAATTTAGTTTGATATCGTAGGAATAGGTTCCTGCAGATGATTTTTTCAAAACATGGGAAATCAAATTCCCATTGTTTTCGGCTATTGCTGGAAAGTCCGCCCAATTCACGAACCAATCGTTTCCTTGTAGAATGTCCTGAGCGGGTTGCCACTCCCCTTTTGAAAACTCCGAATAACCCAATTGGATTACACTATCATTCTCTTTTTCGACCCATGACAGTAGTAATTTCTTTCCATCGGAAAATAAAAAAGGAAGCGAGCTATTCTTTTCCGCCGGTGATGTAATTGCGGTGACTAAGGGAGTCACCTTTTTCTCGGTTTCCTTCTTTTCAAAATCTTTACAAGAATTAAATCCTAAGAAAAACAAGATTAGAACATAGACAATCCGCATTATTGAATGTTCTTTAATTTTTGAATAATCTCAGGGGAATTCCATTCCGTTGCGCCGTCGATACGCTCCACCTTCTCACCTTTTTCATTGTAGATAAAAGTAGCCGGAAGTGCAGTAACTTCTTCGGAAGCCAACGAACCATTAAATTTTACAAAGTTTAAATCAAAGTTCTTATTCGTTTGAAATGCCGTAATTTTTTTCATCGATTGGTCTGAGGCCAAAAGAAAGATATAGTTTTCTTTTTCTAAAAGCGTTTGCGCCTCTACCATTGAAGGCATTTCTTCAATACAGGGCTTACACCAAGTCGCCCAATAATTTAAAAGTATTTTTTTGCCCTTGTAATCTGAAAGTTCAATAGGCTTGCCATCCAAACTTTCATAGGTACTCTTGACCTCTTGAACTTCGGGCGCAGCTGTTACTTGGGGTTCCTTCTGTTCTGGAGTTTTGGGAGTTTCTTTACAAGCGATGCAAAGAAGAAAGCAAAGGGTCAGTAGGGTGAATCTGAATCTCATGGGTCTTCGGTATTTTCGTAGACCGAAAGTACCAAAAAATTCGAGCATTTAGATTACTTCCCTAAGGAAATCCTACAAACCAGTGTCTGAGCTTTTAAAGGTTTTTAGAAAGCTTCTTTTGGTATTTTGATTGAATGATATCAATGACCACCAATACGACAATAACAAAGTAGAAGGTCGTTTTGCTCATTGGGGTGACTTCATTACCAAAAAGCTTCAAGTGCGCCAAATGACCACCTTCCGATAGTAACATGATGCCCACAATGAACAAAATAAAGAGGCCTAAAACCTCATACATTCGATTCTTTTTGAGGAATTCCGACACCTTGCCCGAGAGCCAAATCATCAAAACTCCTCCAATAATAATAGCTGTTGCCATTACCCAAAACACATCGGTAAGTGCCATAGCACTTAAAATGGAATCGAAAGAGAACACAATGTTCATGATAACAATGGAAAATATAATCATATTGATACTCTTTGGTTTGCTGTCATGAGCTGCATGCTCATCTTCCAAGCGCAGCATATGCCAGATTTCTTTCACGGCGGTATACATTATAAAAATTCCCCCTAGCAATACAATCATACTATGGATATTAAATTCTCCTTCTAAAATATCAGTAAAGTCAAAACCGAAAATAGGATCTTGGAAATAAGCAATAACGCGTATGAGAACGAATAACAAAACAATACGCAACACAATGGCCATACCAATACCAAGTGTACGGACACGACTTTGCTTTTCTTCAGGAGCACGTTTTGACTCCAATGAAATGTAAAGCAGGTTATCTAAGCCTAAAACTGCTTGTAAGAGCGTAAGCATTGCTAAAGTGACGAAGTTATCGATAGTGAAAAGTCCTTCCATAGAATATTGGGTTTAGTTGGGGTTTGTAGTAAAAGTGCCAAATATAAAGGAATTTGGAAAAATCACTTCTTTAATCAAACCTAGATTGCGAACGTTGGGTTTGTACAAATTATTTTAAACGCGACGCCTCTTTCTATCCATATGTGTTATTTTTGCCGGATGTTTAAAAAACACATCCCACAAGTCGAATTTGTTGCCCTAATGGCCTCGCTAATGGCGACCGTTGCATTGGCTATCGACGCTCTTTTACCTGCTCTTGATATTATCGGGCTTTCTGTGGGAAGCGCCTCTGCTGCTGACAACCAGCAAATTATTATCATGATTTTTCTAGGTCTGGGTATTGGTCCATTGATTTTTGGTCCGATTTCAGACAGTATAGGTCGTAAACCTGTTGTCTATATGGGATTTGCACTTTTTATCGCTTCTAGCTTTATGTGCGTCTATGCCCAAAATTTCACCATTTTGATTATTGGTCGTGTATTGCAGGGCATAGCGCTTTCCGCACCGCGCACCATTAGCATTGCCATCATACGTGATACGTACAGCGGAGATCATATGGCACGAATTATGTCATTCGTGACTGTTGTTTTTCTGTTGATTCCGGTCATCGCCCCTGCGCTTGGAAAATTGATTTTAGATGCTTACAACTGGCAAGCCATTTTCTATGTGCAGATTGTTTTTGCCATCCTAGTGGGTATCTGGTTTTGGCGACGTCAACCAGAAACCCTCCGTGAAGAAAACACGGTCAAATTAACATCCCATATTTTTTCGGATGGATTAAAAGAGCTCATACGGCATAAACCCACCATGGGCTATACTTTTATATCGGGATTTATCGTTGGTTCATTTTTGGTGTATCTGAGCACAGCCCAACAAGTGTTTCAAGAACAATATAACCTGAAGGATGAGTTCCCGTATATCTTTGCAGGATTGGCCATTTCTATCGGAGCCGCTACATTTTTAAACGGAAGCTTTGTACTACGATTCGGAATGAAGAAGTTGATTACCGTCTTTTTAATTTCTTTCTTTCTGATTTCATTGACCTATGTGGTTTTGTTCTTCGGAAAAGCAAATCCTTCAATCGAAGTCCTGTTGGTATTTTTGGCCGCTCAGTTCTTTTCCATCAGCTTCCTTTTTGGAAACTTGAGGTCTGCCGCAATGCAGCCCATAGGACACATCGCAGGCATTGGGGCCGCTATTACAGGATTCATCTCTACTTTGATGTCCGTTCCCATTAGCACTTATATTGGCAGCTATGTGGATGATTCGGTTCTTCCCTTGTTCGTCGGTTTTCTGGTTTGTGCTTTCTTATCCTTGTTAATCTTGGTTTATTTGAGAGCAACCGAGAAAAAGATTGTTTCAGCACACGTTTAATTTTGTTTGCGTTTCAGCAGCCACTGTTTGAACAACAGGTTTAGAAGTAAGCCGCTAATAATCATTGCAATACCGACAAAACTCCAAATCGTATAAGTTTCTCCCAAGAAACCTACTCCAACAAGAATGGCAAAAACAACTTCTACGTATTTGATGGGGGCAATGACATTGGTCTCACCCATTTGAAATGCTTTGGTCATAAATATTTGGCCGAAGTAGCCGAAAATTCCCAAACTCAATAATAACAACACATCAATAAAACTTGGAGTAGTCCAATCGAAAATAGAAAGTACACCACCTACGACCATTGCGATGCACATAAAGTAATTTACAATAACAACTGGGTGCTCACTCGTTCCAATCTTTCGAATAACAACATAGACCAATCCGCTAAAAACGGAAGCTAATAGTACAAGTACCAGGCCGATTAGTGGAATGCTATTATCAAACCCTTTTAAAACTAAAACTCCCATAAAAGAGAGCACAAAAAACAACCATTGAATGGGTCGAACATGTTCCTTCAAAATCAGAATAGCAAATACTGCAGCAAAAATAGGTGCAATATAACGTAAGGCCACAGCGGACCCAATAGGCATGTAATGCACTGCTATAAAAAACAGTAGCATCGAAGTGGAGCCAAAGACACCCCTGGTGATTAAAAGCTTACGATTTGTGCCTAGAATTGGAATTCCTCTACTCAAAAGAAATCCGAATGTAAAAAACAATGAACCCATTGATCTAAAAAATACCAATTGAGGTCCGCTATAAGCTGTGAGATATTTTAGGAGTCCATTCATGCCTGTAAAGGCAATGGTGCTTAACACCATGAACAAGATGGCTTTCTTTAGGTTCAATGCAAGGGTTTAAATCTATTGTAAAGATAACCGAATCTGCAAATGGAAGAAAAACAAAAGCCGCATTTCAAATGCGGCTTTTAGTAGTGTTGGTCAAATACCAATGAAACATGTGTGGGACATTATTCAACAATTTCGCGCACTTGCAACATAGTCTTCAACACTTTGTTGCAATTGGTTAAACTTATTTAATTGTTCTTTGGCAGAATCAACATAAGCCTCAACGGATTTTTTACGGCTCTTTAAAGAGCGAATTATTTGGGAATTCGAATTATCAAGTGTTTCGAGTCCGTTTTTAAGGGATTCGATGCGTTCAAACAAACTATAGGTTCTAGGTTCGCAGATATACGAATTGAGTTTGTTCTTTAATTGACGTAGATCATTTTGATTGCGCTCTAATCGCATGACCAGCGCACTTTTTTCAACTTCTTTGAGGTCAGATTTCATTACAGCAGGGTTTAAAGATTGTACATAATACGAAGGGGTACTATAAGTTACGAAAAAATGCAACACAAAGTTGTCCGTAAGATGCCTAAAATCAGACTTTAACAATTATTTGATGCTATGGTAACTTTTTGGTCTTCTTTAATTTGCTTTTAAGAAGCATCCTTCTTAATTTGAAGAAAAATCCTGTGCTATGAATATTAACTTCGAATACCATGCTGTGAAAGCCAGCAATCGCCTTGAAATCTTTGCTGCGGATAAATTGGAAAAACTCTTAAATAAATATGATTTTGTTGTGCGTGCAGATGTTTTTCTCAAAACGGAAAATACTAGTCAACCAGATACAGGTATGATTTGCGGTATACGTTTGAGTACTCCGGGACCAAGGATTTTTGCGGAATCGAGCAATGGGAATTTTGAAGCCTCTATAGCGGAATCTGTAATAGAACTTGAGCGTCAACTACACAGACGCAAGGCAAAAATGAAGACCTTTTAACCGTAATCTATAAATTATCTTGATTTTCAGTGCTCTCTTCGAATTTGGTGTCAACTAGCGTCGCCTTGTTTAACCTATTTGAAAACGGAGTATATTCTAAATCGCGAAGCAGAGCTTTTTTTCTGCGCTTTGATATGTCAAGCGTGTCTATAATTCTAAGCTTTCTTTCCGTTTCAGCAATCCTATTATTTCGCTTCTCTAAACGTTTTTCTTCTGTACTAGCTATTTCAGGCTCAAAACGAGACATTAACGTATGCCTCTGAACCTTAACATTGCTTTTATCAATTTTAAGGGTGACTGTTTTCTTAGTTTTCGACGACTCAGAGATAGGTTGCTGCCCATAAATGCAGACTGATGCAAAAAGGAATGCACAAAGACTTAAAGTCCCAATACGCGAGATTTTCATAAGATTTGATATATAGTGATCTCGTTTAAATATACAAAAAAAGTGTGGAATTACCATAAAATTGAAATAACCGTTATTAGCATCACCATTCACATGCTCTTTATAGATGATTTTTTAGGTTAATGAATTTAAAATTAGAGATTTAAAAGGAAAGACTAAAGAGTTTGTTGAGTGCTATTCATCAACATCTTCAAAGTTATTTTCTACCAAAAGTGCCTTTTTTAAGCGCTTTGAAACTCCATTTTTGTAGAGATCTTTTAGCAGTTTTAGTCGTTTGCGTTCTGAAACATCCAACGAATCAATCATGCTCCTTGTAAGGGCAATCTCTTCTTTGCGTTTTTCATTTTTCGAGATAAAATTCGGTTCAAATTTGAACATGAGTGGTCCCTCCTCTTCTTCTGTAGCTTTTGGTGCTTCCGCTTTTTTAGTAGTTTCTTGGGCAGTAGTGGGTACAGCAAATAAGAGGCAGAAAAAAGTACAGACAAATAATAGTGTAGATTTTTTCATCAACAAAAAATATAATAGTTCTGTTTACAAGGTATAAAAAACCTATGAAAACAGCACAACATTGTAAGGAATACGACAAGATAACGGCTTAATGAGTCCGTTGAACGATAGGAAAAATCGCTTAACTTTGGCACGAATCATGAATACTTATATACTATGAAATTTCAAATCGCAATAGTCCTATTTATTTTTTCCAATTTCGTAGCGAAAGCGCAGAATAATATTCAAATTTCATCTGCCGAAGTTAGTTTTGTATTCGTTAATAATGATGTAGAAGGAACCCTTGAAGGGTTTACATCAGAGTCTGTCATGGACTTTGACCAAATTGAGAATTCTAAGTTCAAGGGATCGGTTAAGGTTGAAACCATAAGTACTGGAAATTCCATTAGAAATTGGTCGCTAAGGCGTAGTAAATATTTTGACGCGGACAATTTCCCTGAAATCGTTTTTGAAAGCTCTTCAGTGCAGCAAGATGGAGACATTATTACTGTAAACGGTCAGCTGACTATCAAAGATGTTACCAAAGACATTAATTTCCGCTTTGAAAGAAATGATAAGCAACTCGTTGGAAAAACCTCACTTTATAGTTCTGATTATGGAATCAACATCAAAAGTGACCGAGAAAAAAACAAAGTGTTGGTTAAGCTAGTATTTCAATTGAAGTAGGTATTTGAACCTTAGACACCTATACTTTAACATTTTTTCCTTCCTCACCTCCTTTAAGCTAAAATGATTGTTACATTTGTGCTCTTAAAATCGCACCTATGTGGATTTGGATTATTTTCATCGCCTTCATTTTAGTTTTCCTTGCGCTTGACTTAGGGGTTTTCAATAAAGAAAATCATGTTATTAAAACCAAGGAGGCTAGTATCTGGACTGCTATTTGGGTGACCGTTGCTCTAAGTTTTAGTGGTGTCATCTATTGGTTATTTGCCAATGGTATGGTCGACAACCCAACTGGACTTACTCCAAATAAGGCGGTATTAAAATACATAACAGGCTATCTTATTGAGCTTTCATTAAGTGTCGATAATGTTTTTGTTATTGCTGTAATTTTTTCCTCCTTTAAAATACCACCACTGTACCAGCATCGTGTTCTTTTCTGGGGAATTCTCGGTGCTATTGTATTTAGAGCCTTAATGATTCTATTTGGAGTTGCTCTAATTACCAAGTTCGAATGGATTATCTATGTCTTCGGTGTTTTTCTACTTTGGACCGCATTTAAAATGTTGAAAGGTGAAGAAGAAGAATTTGAACCTAAGAAATCATTTGTTTTTCGACAGATAAAAAAAATTTATCCAATTACTGGAAGCATTCAAGGTGAAAAATTCTTTGTCAAGCGGATGGGAATCAAAGCCGCTACTCCCCTATTTGTAGCCTTGATTGTTATCGAACTTACGGATATTCTTTTTGCTTTGGACAGTATTCCTGCCATCCTTGCAATAACCGCAGACCCTTTTTTGGTTTTTAGCTCAAATATCCTTGCAATAATGGGACTCCGTTCTATGTATTTCTTGATTTCAAGGATGTTGGAGAAGTTCCGTTTTATAAACTACAGCCTAGTTGTGATTCTAGCTTTTGTGGGTCTAAAAATGTTATTATCCCACTACATTCATCTACCGGAATGGGTTTCCCTTACAGTAATCTCAGCTGCGCTTGTTGGAGGTGTAATTGCTTCGTTGACTATTCCTGAAAAAGATAAAGCTGAAGGTTAAACGCCTTCTTTCTTTCCAAAAATAGCGTCATATATTTTTTGTACACCCCAGTTCCCAATGGGAAAATATAGTGCAAAGAACATTGCCATTCCTAAGGCGAAATTACGTTCGTTAAAGAATTGGTCAAGTAAATTATTCGGATATGCGTAAGATGATTCAAAAGCATAACCTCCAAATTCCAACAGGCACATAGCTACTAAACCATAAGCATATTGGGCATGAAAAGGAAGCTTACGAAGCAACAACGAAACTGGAACCATATATAAGATGTAACACGTAATTACCTGCCACCAATAAGTAAAACGTGCGATTTCTACTTGGGCTCCAAACCAATCCATCAACATTCCCCATGAAAAGTAGACAATGCAGTAAATAGCGATTAAACGCCTATCAACATTTAATTTGGACTTCGCCCATTGTATAAATTCAGTCATTTGCTAGATTGTTGGATTGTTGGATTGTTGGATTGTTGGATTGTTGGATTGTTGGATTGTTGGATTGTTGGAAAATATACTTTTATTTTCAACTCTTCCCATTTAATTAGACCTCAGAGAGTTTCTTATCTATGATTTGAAGTGCATCTTTTACAGTTTCCATTTGGTCCATATCTTCATTTTCCAAACGGATGTCGAAGGCATCTTCAACATCAAGAACAATATCTACCAAATTGGCTGAATTGATGTTTAATTCGTTGATAAGATGGCTTTCTTCAGATATATTATCCGCAGAAACATCTTCCGGAAGGTATATTTTTATGATATCTTGTAGTTTTTGATAATGCTCAGTTCCTGTCATTAAATACGTATTTGAAGTGATATTTTTAATTCAGTCGTTAAAAGCTTTAAAAATAACACAAGCATTTACATCTCCAAAGCCGAAACTTGCCTTTGCCACTATTTTTGGTTTATGCACTATCGTTTTTCTTGGGATTTTATCCACTTCTATCAATTCTAATATTTCTGGATGAATTTCTTCACAGTTAATATTCCCAAAAACCTGACCTTCTTTAAATTGTAAGACTGCACCAACACTTTCAATACTCCCGGATGCTGCCAAGCAATGTCCGAAAAGTCCCTTAAAAGAATTTACATAGGGAAAGTCGGCTCCCGTCCGATTGAGTGCTTTTGTCCAATTTTTTATTTCGGTAGGGTCTTTAGCAGTGGCCGTGAGATGTCCGTTTATCGTATCTACTTCAGAACTTTGAATTCCTGCACTATCTACTGCATCTTTTATGCAACGCTGCACCGCATTACTATTCGGTGCTGTCATACTACCCTCGCCCCTTTGTCCACCGCTATTGACAGCTCCACCTAAAACTTCAGCATAGATTTTTGCACCGCGTTCCAAAGCACTATCTAAAGATTCCAAAACTAAAGCCCCTGCTCCACTTCCTGGAACAAAGCCTGCTGCGTTCGCACTCATGGGTCGACTTGCTTCCGTCGGATTATCATTATACTGTCTAGGCAGAATACGCATCGCATCAAAACCACCCCAAACATACGGACCACTATCACTACAGCTGCCGGTTAGGATTCGTTTTGCTTTTCCAGAAACGATGCGGTCATAGGCCATTAGAATGCCTTCTGTGCCCGTAGTGCATGCTGAAGAATTCGTCGTTACCTGATTGCCACATCCAAAAATACCACCGAGATATGCACTAATTCCACTAGCCATGGTTTGCAGTACAGTCGTGCTTCCTAAGCGTCTCACATTCTGAGCATCCACCAAATGAATGGATTCACGAAACTTGTCCACACCGAGAATTCCTGTACCGAAGATGATACCACTATCCCAATCGGGAGTTTCTTTTTCTGAAATGGACAATCCCGCATCTTTCCAAGCATCTGTTCCAGCTATGACTCCGTATAAGATTCCACTTGCGTTTAATCCGCGCAATTGCAAAGGAGTGAAGTACTGATTGATTAGGGCTTCATCCAATTGGGGTTCAGCAGCGATTTGACATCCAAATTTCAGGTCTTGAAGTTGTTTGTCAAACCGTATTCCACTAGTTCCCTCTTTCAAAGCTTTCGTGAAATCATTTAACCCAATTCCATTGGGAGCGCAAACTCCGAGTCCTGTAACTACAACACGTTTACCCATTTTTATTTGATTTCAGCATTCCAGAAATTGTGCCTTTACAAACCAATTCACCTTCGGAATTGTGCATTTTCACCTTACATTTCAATTTATGAAACCGAAAGTATTCCTTTACGGAAGTGACTACTACTTTCTCATTTGGAAAAACAGGAGCCAAGAACTCCATTTCAGAACTACTCAAACCTATTTGTATATTATCACCCATAGCAACTTCTTCATTGTTCAAGAGATAAATTCCCAGTGCTACAACACCGATTTGCGCACAGCATTCCGTTAATATTACACCTGGTGTTACAGGGTTGTCTTTAAAATGGCCTTTATAAAAATTGGAATCGGCATCAAAAGTATACGAACCTTCTGCTCCATTTTCATCAATATGCAGGAGCTCATCAACAAACAGAAAAGGTTTGGTGTATGGGAGTTTATGGATGATTTCTTGGTATTTCAAATAGTCCTGTTTTACTAATTAATTTTGAACTTGAACTTGAACTTTTAGCCTTGTAGCCCTTCGACTCCGCTCAGGATGACATTTAAGTCAATCTCTACCACTCCAACAAAACCCGTTGCGCAGAAAAACCTGGACCGAAACTGAGGATCAGGCCTTGTTCCCCTTCTCGAATGTCTTTTTCAAGAAACCGTTCCAAGACATAAAGTACTGTTGCACTGCTCATGTTCCCATATTCTCTCAAAACTTCACGCGTGTCATCTATGTTCTTTCCTAATTTACCAAATAGTTCTTCAACGGTCTGTACAATTTTACGTCCGCCGGGATGGAAAATCAAATGGTCTACCTTTTCTATGGAACTTCCATTCAGTTCTAAAAAAGGATGTACGATATCTGGAAAATGGTTGGCAATCGTTTCTGGTACGGCTGGGTCAAGAATCATTTTCAATCCGTGGTTGGTCATGTCAAAGCCCATCATTTGTGTGGCATCTTTAAAATGATACATCTCCTCACCTACTATTTTGGGACCTACTGCATCGGCTTCCGAAGATAACAAAACGCAGGCGGCACCATCTCCGAAAATAGCGGCACTGACCATATTTGCCATGGAATGGTCATTCAGCTGAAAAGTCGCGGTCGGACTCTCAACCGCCACTAAAGCAATTCGTTTATTAGGATTCGATTTCAAAAAATTCTGAGCATAAATCAATCCGGATACACCCGCAGCGCAGCCCATTTCTGTTACCGGCAATCGTACAACATCTTGTTTTAATCCTAAATCATTGATAAGATAGGCATCCAAAGAAGGAATCATAATACCCGTGCAACTTACTGTAATGATATAATCAAGGGAATTCGCTTCCCACCCACTTTGCTTCAGGGCTTTTTGTAAAACGGCTTTGCCCAATTTTTTCACTTCACGAACATAAATCGCATTCTTTTCTTCAAAGGAAGTAGCGGTAAAAACCTCCTCAATATTCATGATGCCATAGCGCTTATCCACAGCTGCACCTTCAAATATTTTTACCACTTTGCGACGAAAACGCTCGTCTTCATCAGCCAACCATAATTCAACAAAGGGGATGATATCTTCGGTACTACGGCAATATTCGGGCAATTGTTTGGCAACCGTAACTATTCGTGTTTCGTTCATATATAAGTAAACTACCTCGGGGCAAGCCCTCGAAGAATTCATTAGAAAATAACTTTAAAATTCTAGTCCAGCCTCGCTTTTATAAATCTCGATTATCGAGTAAGTCGATTGGGTTGCATAATCCATACATAACGAAAGGCCCATTTCCATTTGATATCATGTTTGATATTGGGCAAGCTCTTGGAATATTGAATTAAATCAGATTTCACAAAACCCTTACTAATGGAAATTAATCCATCAATTTTAGCGGTTTTTGTTTTTATAAAAATAAGACTAAAGGCTTTAAAAAGATAGTATGCCCAACGACTTCTGTGTAAATCGTTGATTACAACTCCAATGCTGGCCAATTGATTGAATTTTTCAAGAAAAATCAAAAGGTCTTTGTTTACAAAGTGATGCATCGTCAAGGTATTGATTACAATATCGCAGTTCAAATCCGTCACTTTCAGCTCGAGAATATCTCTATGCAGATATTCAATTTCAGGATAATCCACAGATGCCTCCTCAGCCAATTGCAAGGCTTCAGCATTTAAGTCGATTCCGATTAATCGAACATCAATCCCTCGTTTTTTACAATATTTTGCTACTTCACGGAGCATATTGCCATCTCCGCAGCCCATATCTACTATCGTATAGCCGTCTTTCGGATACGCTCTCATTAAATCCGCCACTGCATTAACCGTAATGCTACTTCCGCCTAGAATAGTGTTAACGCGATTAATATCATCGAAAACAATACGTAGGCTTTTTAGTCCCTCACGAAAATCATCCATCAACTCGGGTTGAATACTTCTTTCTGATAAATCTATTAGCATGCTATAGGTTTTCCGTGGGTTTGTTGTATTAGTTTTCGAAGTAATGCTGGAGATGTCGTTACTGCTTGCAATGCCAAATTGGACATTTCTTCATTCAATAATAAGGATTGCAAATGCCTGCCCATCCATAATCGCTTTTTAAAGGTTTTCTGCCATTCTTTTTCGTAGGCAGTTTCCATTTGATTTCTATCGAATGTAACACCTAAAAAGCAACTCACATGTTCGGAAGCGATTTTGGCGGAGTGAATCGCCATCGCCATCCCGTTTCCGCACAGCGGATGAATGAGTCCAGCAGTGTCTCCACACATTAAAATATGGTTTTCTACGGATTTCTTCTGCTCAAAGGATATTTGTGCAATCGTCAAAGGTTCATTAAAAATGGGTGTTGCCTTTCCTAAGAAATCATTCAAGAAAGGATTTTTAGCGACTACCTTTTCATTGAAATCGGAAACATTCTTTAGCTTTTGGAAGCTGGAATAGGAAGCGAGATAACAAAAGTTAACAGCTCCTGTTTCGGTTTTGGATAGACCACCATAACCCCCTGTGAAATTATGAAGTGCTACCTGATTCTCAGGAAATTCATCAAACTCGTAATGTGTTTTTACTCCCAACCAACCGGATTTTTGTTGTATAAAATCACGATTCAAATGCTTGTCTAAGGGGCTGCGTTTTCCGTACGCCCCAATTGCAATCTTAGAAGTATAGGTTTGATTATTCTCAGTACTAGTCTCAAAAAAATCATCTTTGAATTCTATTGAAGTAACCGATTCAAATATAAAACGGACGCCGTTTGCACTAGCCTTTTGATACAACAGATTGTCAAAACCGTAACGACTTATGCCGATTCCCCCTAAAGGTAATTTTGTACGTGTTGATTTCCCGCTAACTGTGCTTAAAACAAGATTATCAATCTCAACTGCCTTGGTAGAGTTCATTGACACTCCCAACTTTTCTAAATACGGAATGATTTCTTTAGAAACATACTCCCCACAAACCTTGTGATGCGGATAGGTTTTCTTTTCCAACACTAAAACGGAATGCTTCTCTTGGGACAAATGTATGGCTGCCGTTAAGCCTGCAAGACCGCCACCAACAATAATTACGTCATAGTCGTACACCAAGGAAAGATAGGTATTTGGAGGTTAAAAAAAAATCCCAACCAAATGGTCGGGATTTAAAACTTGTCATTACAAAAAATATTAAAAACTACCTATTTGCTTGTTTTAGCTTTTGCCTCATCTTTAAGTTCCTGACTAGCAACAATGGCAAGCTCTACACGACGATTTTTTCTTTTACCTTCGGTTGTTCCATTGTCAGCCTTAGGTTGAAGTTCACCATACCATTTTGTTGTAAAACGACCTTTGCTGATTCCTTGTGCAACCAAATAATTGGTTACCGATTCAGCTCTTTGTTGAGATAGCTTCAAATTATAATCTTCTGGACCAGCACTGTCGGTATGTCCTTCTACCAAAATATATGATTTAGGATACTCTTTAAATATTCCCGATAATTTATTGAGAGTTTCGGCAGATGTTCCTTTTACATTTGATTTGCTTGTATCAAAATATACACCTGCATCCTCATTAAAAACCACATTGATTCCTTCACCAACACGAGTTACTTCGGCGCCTGGAATTTCTTCCTCTATACGTTCTGCTTGTCTATCCATTCGGTCTCCGATAAATCCGCCAGCGACACCACCCACGGCAGCTCCAATGATTGCTCCTAACGCGGTATTATTTCCCTTGCCAACATTATTACCAAGAATGCCGCCTATTACGGCTCCACTTGTAGCGCCAACAACAGCTCCTTTTTGTTTGTGATTTGCATTTTTAACGGCGCTACAGGCAAAAATCAAGCTTGCCGCTAATGTCATAAAAATACTCTTTGTCAAATACGTTTTCATATGGGGTGTTTTTAAGATTTTTTATTGAATTTATATACTACGTTGATGACTTCACCATCAACGGTTGCATTCGATTTCAAGACCATTTCGCTTGCAGTAAGGGTTGAAATGTTAAGTCGATACCCTTTGCCAGATATATCCTTATTCTTCTCAGTTATAAATTTAAACTGCAATTGACTTGAATAGTTTTCGGGGTTATCTATAACTGACCAGCGAATATATCTATCCCCTTCCTTACAAAGAGATGAAGGCGCTATTGTATAACGTCCAGTACTGTTATTATCTCTAAAGAACCAGTTACTACCTTCAAAACAGATATCCTCTGCATCATTGAAAATGATGGATTTAAAGTTCCCGGATTGATTTTCATAGGAGACATCTTCAAGGGTCCATGTTCCACTTAGTAAATTCCTCTTTTCTCTGGCCACCTTTGAAATGGAGCAGGAAGACAAGAAAAAGGCAAGTGATGTAATCAATAGTAGGCAATTTCTCATTTGATAGTGATTTAGGGTTGTGCTATATACGACGGAAACGGAAAGAAAGTCTTTTGCACAAACGATGTTTACAAAAGATTATGATTTCAACGCAGACAAAATCGTTGAAATACCCAAGAAAAATAAATTGGCATCGATTCGAAAGTAATTCTAGTAAATCACTTTCGAATCAAGTTTTCAAATCTGTTTAATCACTAATACGCCAACAAATCCAACAGCTCGCCAACAAATCTGGTTTTTGGCAAATAGTTGTTTTCCAAATTTTTAGCAAAAGGTATCGGCGTTTCAATACTAGCAACTCTTTTCACAGGTCCATCTAAATGTTCAAAACAGTTTTCCATGACTAATGATGAAATATCACTTGCAATTCCACCGAAAAGACTGTCTTCTTGAAGGATAATGAGCTTTCCTGTTTTCCTGACGGATTCATATATTGCTTCCATATCTAAAGGCGCTAGAGTTCTCAGGTCAATTAAGTCAGCGTCAACCTCGGGATGCTTTTCTAAAGTTTCTAAAGCCCAATGAACCCCAGCTCCATAGGAAACTATAGTGATATCATTTCCTTCTTTTAGAACTACTGCTTTTCCTAACGGAATCGTATAATAATCTGAGGGTACATTTTGATAGAT
Organism: uncultured Flavobacteriaceae bacterium; assembly: GCA_947500435.1. GTDB lineage: Bacteria > Bacteroidota > Bacteroidia > Flavobacteriales > Flavobacteriaceae > Maribacter_C. The sequence continues at coordinate 734,183 of CANMRV010000002.1, read as the reverse complement.
ACTTCTATACAAACCTTTATGTTCAAAAAACAAAACAGGGTTTGGGTCATTGATAGCGGTATTCAATAAACCTTTGGCATCCATAGGAAAGGCCGGGTATACCACTTTTAATCCAACAGTCTTTGTAAACCAAGCTTCATTGGTTTGGGAATGAAAAGGTCCCGCCCCTACATCGCCGCCGCAGGGCATCCGAATAACCACATCTGCTTTTTCACCCCAACGGTAATGCATTTTGGCTAGATAATTCACTATAGGGTTAAAACCAGTGCTAGCAAAATCAGCGAATTGCATTTCCATGACGGCTTTCATTCCGTTTATGGATAGTCCCGCAGCAGCAGAAACAATTGCAGATTCACAAATAGGCGTATTCCGGACACGTTCTTTACCGAAGGCCTCTACAAAGCCTTCTGTAATTTTAAAAACACCACCATAATCAGCAACATCTTGGCCCATAATGACAAGGTTATCATGCTTTTCCATAGATTGTTTTAATCCGTTAGAAATGGCATCTACCAAACGAATATTTTCTACAACACTACCTGCTTTAAAATGCTCATAATCAAATTTTTTATAAACATCATTTAATTCTTTAGTTTTATTTACTTCAACTTCACTTTCATCAAAAGCTAGCTTTAAATTTTCATTGATTTCAGCGGTAATCTCTGCTTTGATGTCATCGATTTTTGCGGCATCAAGAATTTGCTCGTCTAACAAGAATTTTTCATAATTGGCGATAGGGTCTTTTTGTGACCATTCCTCCATCAACTCCGCTGGAACATACTTTGTGCCACTCGCCTCTTCATGGCCACGCATACGGAAGGTTTTAAACTCCAACAGCACAGGCGCCGGATTCTTCCGCATCTTTTTACATAGCTTATCAACTATAGCGTAAACTTCAAGAATATTATTTCCGTCTATGATATGGGATTCCATTCCATAGCCTTTTCCTTTATCAGCAATATGTTCGCACTTGTATTGCTCATTGGTTGGTGTTGATAATCCGTAGCCATTATTTTCGACACAAAATAGAACTGGAAGATTCCAAACAGCAGCAACGTTCAAGGCTTCATGAAAATCACCTTCACTTGTTCCTCCTTCCCCTGTAAATACCGCAGTTACACGATTTTGTTTTTGAAGTACATCTGCAAGGGCGATACCGTCTGCTACGCCCAATTGTGGACCTAGATGTGAAATCATTCCCACGATATTAAATTCTTGGGTACCGAAATGAAAACTACGGTCGCGTCCGTTTGTAAAGCCACTAGCTTTACCTTGCCACTGTGCAAAAAGTCTGTGCAAAGGGATATCTCTAGTCGTAAAAACCCCAAGGTTTCTATGCATGGGCAAAATATACTCTTCATCCTGCATAGCACTCGTCACCCCAACCGAAATTGCTTCCTGACCAATACCGCTAAACCATTTTGAAATCTTCCCCTGACGTAATAAAATCAACATCTTCTCTTCAATCATACGTGGTTTTAGCATCCGCTCGTAAAGACCGAGTTGCTTTTTATGGGCAATCTTAGTGTTTTGGTACTTCATGTTATATTTTAAAGCAATCATGTTCAAAAACGGGATAAATTTAACAATAAAGAACACAATACCACCTAAAAGATTTGATAAGCGGTAGCAATATTTATTAACTTTGATTGAAACGTTTTAATATATCTGTATGAGTCTCGTACCCAGTGTTGATTTAAAGGATTTCACCTCAGGTGATTCCGACCGAAAAGAAAAGTTCATCAAAGAAATCGGCAAAGCCTTTGAAGAAATAGGTTTTGTTGCGTTGAGCGGACATTTTCTTTCCGAAGAACTGGTTGGGGATTTGTATTCAGAAATAAAACAGTTCTTCAGTTTGCCACAAGATGTAAAAGATAACTATGAAATTGAAGGTATTGGCGGGCAACGCGGGTATACTTCTTTCGGAAAAGAACATGCGAAAGGTAGAAAAGAAGGGGATTTAAAGGAGTTTTGGCATTTCGGTCAGTATGTTAAGGACAATCCCAAATTGGAAGCAGAATATCCTGATAATGTTAGCGTAAAAGAGCTTCCGAAGTTCAACGCAATTGGAGAAGAAACTTATAAAATGCTCGAAAAGACCGCAAAATATGTGCTTCGAGCTTTGGCTTTGCATTTGGATTTAGAAGAAACCTATTTTGATGAATATATCAGAAATGGAAATTCCATCTTACGACCCATTCACTACCCACCTATTACTTCAGAGCCTAAAAAAGCAGTTCGCGCAGCAGCTCATGGAGATATTAATCTGATTACCTTGTTGATGGGTGCACATGGCAGAGGATTACAGGTTATGAACCATAAAGGCGAATGGGTAGATGCTATTGCAAGACCTGACCAATTGATGATTAATGTTGGTGATATGCTTTCACGACTTACTAATAACAAGTTAAAGTCGACCATACATCAGGTTGTGAATCCGCCGAAAGAGCTTTGGGGAACTTCCCGGTATTCAATTCCGTTTTTTATGCATCCAATAAGTGAAATGTCGTTGAATTGCCTGGAAAACTGTGTAGATGAAGGTAATCCTAAAGGTTTTGAAGATATAACTGCCGGAGAGTTCTTGCATGAACGTTTGATAGAGTTAGGTCTAATCAAGAAATAAATTAGATGGACTTACAAGATCAACTCAAAAACCTTTTTCCCGACCATACTCCCCAAAAGGAAGAGAAAGCCGAAGAAAAAAGCGATATCTGGCTGCAAGACGAGCCTATTATTTGCAAGTATGAAAAGCGAAAAGGGAAACCAATTACCATTTTAGAAGGGTATAATGGAGCAGATTCGGACTTTAAAAAGCTAGCTAAAGAAATTAAAACGAAATTAAGTGTTGGTGGAAGTTTCAAAAATGGGGCAATCATTATTCAAGGTGATTATAGAGACAAAATCATGGACATGCTTAAAAACAAGGGGTTTAATGTAAAACGTGTCGGAGGATAATTTCGATTAATCCGATGCCACTGTTTCGCTCAGTTCTGTTTTTTATTGAAGTTAAAATTGATTTTGTGTTAATTTTATTTTGACGGATTCAAATAAATGTTACTTTTATCGGTACAACCTAAACTACTGACTCTATGAGTTCCCTTTTGCACATAACAAATGGAGATAGTTTTACCCAAAGACTAGACTCCCTTAAGCTTAAAGGTGATGTTATCACATGGCGCGAAATGCTCTGTGAAGGCCAAACCCTTACCAATGTAGGTAGCGAATCTTTCTGGAAAGCCCGCTTTGAATTCCTAAATAAGAACTACAAGGTCTCTAAATCTTCATTTATTGAGAAGACCTTAAAAGAGTACCGTTCACTTTGTAATCATAAACAGCAAGATCAAATTGTACTTTGGTTTGAATATGATTTATTTTGCCAAGTAAATATGTTAGCGGTTATCAGCTGGCTAAAATCACACCGTAAGTATGCCGAAATATCGCTGGTTTGCAGTGGAAAAGAGGATGACACGGATAATTTGTACGCACTTAATGATTTGAATGATGAACAACTATTAAAACTCTTCGAAAACAAAGTTGTTCTTAGCCAAGATGATATCGAATATGCTGATTATGTATGGCAATTGTATTGTAGTGATAACCCGATGCGTTTAGAAAACTTAACGGATTTTGAAAATTACAAGTTCGATTACCTATCCGACGCTATTAACGCACACTTACACCGCTTTCCTTCCATTAAAAATGGACTGAACGCTATGGAAAATAATATTCTTCAACTTAGTGCAGACCAAAGGCTAAATAGCAAAAAAGAGCTTTTAGGCACTATTTTAAGAAACCAAAGTATATTAGGCTTTGGGGATAGTCAATATGATAGAGCTATTTCTAGACTTAAGCCGCTGTTTTCTTCTTTTAACCCTGTTAAACTTACCCAGAAAGGAAAAGAAATATTGGAAGCTAAAACTAGTTACTATTCGTGTATACAAGACAATGATGTGTATCTTGGTGGAGCTTTAAAATATAACTTCTTGTACAACACGAATACGGACAGAATTCTAAAATTATAGAATGCAATTAGGGCCATCTGAGCTTATTTTAAATGCTGATGGCAGTATTTATCACCTTAATTTATTACCAGAAGACATTGCGGATACCATTATTACCGTTGGAGACCCTGATCGTGTGGCTGATGTTTCTCAATATTTCGATTCCATAAAACTTAGAAAAGGGAAACGGGAGTTCCTCACCCATACGGGGATACTAAATGGAAAACGCATAAGTGTTATTTCTACTGGAATTGGCACCGATAATATCGACATCGTTTTAAATGAATTGGATGCTCTTGTAAACGTTGATTTCGAAAAACGAAGTGTAAAATCCCATAAAACCCGGCTTGACATTGTCCGGATTGGAACCTCAGGTGCCATCCAATCTGATATAGAAACAGATTCCTTTTTGATAAGTGAATTTGCCATGGGATTTGATGGACTTTTACATACTTATCAAAGCGATAAAATTCAACATAAGGCGATTTCAGAAGCTTTTGTCAAACATACCAATTGGTCATCCGATAAATCTATTCCATACGTAGTGAAATACGATGAAAATCTAGCCGAGCAATTCTTATCAAATCGTATACGATTTGGAGCAACAGCAACAAACATTGGTTTTTACGGTCCACAAGGAAGGAAATTACGCTTAGAACTCGCGGATGATTCTTTAAATAACAAAATCACTTCCTTCAAATATGATTCCTTAAAAATAACCAACCTGGAAATGGAAACTTCAGGTATTTACGGACTTTCAAAACTACTTGGGCATCGAGCGGTTTCAATGAACTGTATTCTAGCCAATCGTGTTACGGGTGAGTTCTCAAAAAACCCACAAAAAGCAGTTGATAGTCTTATTCAATATACGTTACAAAAGTTGACAATTTTTTAAAATAGGTAATGTGTAAATTGTGCTTTTGTTTCCCAATTAATTCCTATGAAAAAAGTAAATATTATTGGCGTACCTGAACATTTTAATCTGCCTTGGCATATGGCCATTGAAGAGGGTGCTTTTACTGAAAGAGGCATTGACTTATGTTGGACGGATATTCCAGAAGGAACCGGAAGAATGTGCCAAATGCTTCAAGATGAAGAAACGGATTTAGCAATTATTCTAACTGAGGGCGTAGTAAAAAGTATAACCGAGGGAAATCCCTCTAAAATTGTTCAAGAATTTATTGCCACACCTCTATTATGGGGCATACATGTTGGCGCTAAGAGCGCATACAAGACGATTGATGAGCTTTCAGGGAAGAAGGCGGCAATTAGTCGCTTCGGAAGTGGAAGCCACCTTATGGCCTATGTGAATGCCCAAAAAGAAGGATGGGAGATTGATAATTTACAATTTGAGGTAATCAATAATCTTGATGGTGCTGTTGAGGCTCTTACTAAAGGTGCGGCGGACTATTTTCTTTGGGAGCACTTTACTACAAAACCAATAGTTGATAAAGGTATCTTTAGAAGAATTGACGACTGCCCTACCCCATGGCCTTGCTTTGTAATTGCAGCAACTGGTCGGTTTATCAGCAAAAATCCATCTGCAATAGGACATATTTTGGAAATTATAAATCTCTATACTTCGGAGTTCAAAAATATTCCAAGCATTGACAAAACCTTGGCAAATCGCTACGATCAACAATTACCTGATATTCAAGAATGGCTGTCGCTAACACGTTGGAGTCAAGAACAAATCGACAGACGGGATATTGACCAGGTTTGCAAGCTGCTAAAGGAGTTAAGGCGGATTGAGAAGATTCTTCCTTTTGAGGATATCGCCATTTAAGACTTACGACTTCTTATTCAAATAGTGTTTTTGAACTAATTTCCTGATGGTTTCTTCTGAAAGGGGTTTTTTGATAAAGTCCCTGACATTCGGATTCTTCATTGCTTTGATCTCATCTCTTTCATTCTCACTTGTTGTGAGCATAACAATAGTGATTTTGTCCCTAATCTCAGGACTTACCTGTTCTTCATAAGCTTTCAGGAATTGCCACCCGTCCATTACCGGCATTTTTATGTCTAATAACAACAGACAAGGCATTAATACTGTTGAGTAGTCCTCAGATGGGACTAACAAATCCAAGGCTTCTTGCCCATTAAGAACAAAATCTACATCGATATTAAGGTTTAATTTTCCTATAAAAATCTTGTTGAATAGATTGCTTATTTCCTCGTCATCAACTAAAAGAATGGAATTCAAAATAAGGGAATTCATAAAAAGTACGGTGGTTTGGCTTTTTCTAAAGTAGTAATTTTCTTTCGAAAACAAATAATTCATGTGGATTTAACATATTTGTTTTCCAAAAACCACAACTACAACGTTATAGCTCTTCTCATTATTTAACAAAGAGATGTTTAAACTCCTACATTCTATCTCATTTGCCTACCAGCTAATTGGTTTCTTATCCAGCATGCCCAGTACCTCATTGGCCTGACTAAAATGGCGGTTTCCAAACCAGTATCCTCGATTAGCACTTAGTGGTGAAGGATGGCCCGAAGTGAGTATTTTATGTTTATTCCCATCAATTAGAGACGCCTTCTTTTTTGCAAAACCTCCCCACAGTAAAAAAACAAGATTTTCTTTTTCTGCAGATAACTTTTGAATAACCGAATCAGTAAATCGCTCCCAACCCTTTTTTTGGTGACTTCCCGCTTGATTTGCTCTGACGGTAAGTGTTGCGTTCAATAGCAGGACGCCCTGTTGCGCCCAACGCTCAAGATTGCCACTTCTGGGATAAGGAACCCCTAAATCGCTTTCTATTTCTTTGAAAATATTGATTAACGACGGAGGATGTGGAATAGCGTCTTTGACCGAAAAACAAAGTCCATTGGCTTGGTTTGGTCCGTGATAGGGATCCTGGCCTATAATGACCACTTTGGTGTTTTCAAACGCGCATTGGTCGAATGCCGCAAAAATATCCTTTCCCTTGGGATAGCATGCACCAGAAGCGTACTCCTTTTTCACAAAATCAATAAGGGAACGAAAATAGGGTTGTTGAAATTCCTGTTGGAGCTGCTGCCTCCAGATTTCGTTTATTTTAACATCCATATTTAGTCTGTCCTTTTCATATAAAAGACAAAAATAGATGTTTTGAGCTATTTAACAGAAGGTAATTCTAGTTAGAAAAGGTCTTTTCTAATCTTCAAATGTTGTATTTGCCAGTTGGACCTTTAGCACATCACTCTGTGCTTGACGACGCTCTAAAGCCGTAATATAATCAAGTGTGGCATCCTCTTTGTGCAAATTATAAGACTTAGTTGCCCAATTCATTGCTGCATTTAGGTTGCCATTAAATTCACTTAAAACCGCAAGATTATAACATGCCCGACCACTAATTCGAGCTTTTGGATTAGCAATTTCCTCCTCCCATAGCTTTATCGCTTCATGGTAGGCACCTTCTTGGATTTTATCATCTGCCAACTCAAAGTTTCTTGTTCCAACTACATAGTACGCTCTTTGAACATCTAGTTTTTTGGGTTGCATACGCTGTGCATATGAACTACCAGAACTCTTACTTTGCGCCAATAAGGTTTCGCGCCGTTTATCAATAGCTTGAAGTGCATCAACAGGATTTACACCTTTTGCGGATGCAGTAATTTGGTCGTTCGAAGTAAACTCATCAACTAATATTCTTTGTTTCGGATCATATACTCTCCATCCGTTCTCAATTAGAGTTTCCAAAGTAATCTCTTGCGCTGACACAGTAGTTCTATCCCGCATCATATCAAGCTGATCGATTTTTGTTTTCTTTAAGGAGAACTGTGTTTCAGTATCATGGGAAGCCAATGAGAAAATGGCATCAACTCCATTCGCTTCGCAAATATCCGCTATTGTATTCCAAGTATCATTACTTGGCCTCGTACCGAAATCCGTTACTTTGTCATCAAGATGGTCTAAAATTAGTACCGTATCAAAACGTTTGTCTTGTGCCAATTCGTCGAAAAGTCCGGTCAGGGCTGCCTCCGTTCCCTTTTCCGCAAGCCATCTTTCTTCCATTACGATAAGTTGCTCCAAACGCGTAGAATAGCTCTTTACAAATGAGGATTTGCTACTATTAACAATACCAATTTTTCTAATTTGACTAGAGAAATCAACAGGAGAAGGTTCTATGGTACTAATTGTCAATTCCTTTGTTGAAGTACAACTAGCAAGCGCTACTAAAAAAGTACATACCCCTAAGATTCGGAAAAAATGTCTCATATAAATTTTAATAATCACGAAGCGAAAAGTCGCTATCTCGTAAGTAGGTTCTGACTAAAACAGCTATTAGGGTGAAAATATTGTATTAAGGGGGCGCATTTGGTCGAAAAAACCACGGATTTGTTGTGTACACACAGTCTTTCATGTTCTTGGGGTTGAGAATGTTTTTAGTCTAAAGCGTATTCCATACATTTGCCTTCGGTTTTATCAACTATGATTTCAATACATACCAAAACACTTCAAGACCTAGAGTTTCCAACGGTTCTGCAACAAATTGCAGCACGGTGTAATACGGAATTGGGTAAGGAACGTGCCTTAGAAATCAAACCCATTTTAGATGAGGAAGCCATTCGGTTGGTTTTAGGTCAAACATCCGAGTATTTATCCTCATTGGTTAGTGAAAATAGAATCCCTAATCACGGATTTGACCGTATTGATTCCGAATTGAGTCTTCTAAAAATCGAAAACACAACCTTGGAGGTTGGGAGTTTCCGGAAAATCGGGACCATCTGCACCACTATTGCTACGCATAAAAAGTTCTTTAAAAAGTTCAAGGAGTATTACCCATTGCTATTTGCCGCTTCAGAGGAAATTGAACTGAATAACGAAATTCCCAAGGAAATAGATGGCGTTATCGACCGCTTTGGCGAAGTAAAGGATCGTGCTTCGGATAAGTTGTTTGACATCCGAAGGCAAATGAATCAGGTGAAGGGAAAAATCAGTCAAAGTTTTGCTTCAGCTTTAAACATCTATAACGGATCTGATTATTTAGATGATATTCGGGAATCCGTTTACGAGAACCGTCGTGTTTTGGCGGTAAAGGCGATGTATCGAAGAAAAGTAAAGGGTTCCGTTATGGGGAATTCCAAGACCGGAAGCATCGTCTATATCGAACCTGAAGCGACTTTGAAATATAGCAGGGAGCTGAATAACCTGGAGTTTGATGAAAAGGAAGAAACCCAAAGAATCCTGAATCAACTTACGGCATTGATACGCCCATTTGCCCCTATCCTTTCGGATTATCAGGAGTTTCTAGCACAAATTGATGTGACCGCTGCGAAAGCCAAATACGCTTCTGAAACAAAAGCGTTACTTCCAAAGATAAATGATGAAAAGCGTTTGTTTTTAAGGGATGCTTATCATCCTTTGCTTTATTTGGATAATAAGCTGAGAGGTGAAAAAACCTTTCCGCAAACCATAGAATTGCATCCGGAAAATAGGATTATTGTTATTTCAGGTCCCAATGCCGGTGGAAAGAGTATCACTTTAAAAACGATTGGCTTACTGCAGGTGATGTTACAAAGCGGATTATTGATTCCTGTTCATGAAAGAAGCTCTGTATGTTTATTCGATAAGATTTTGACAGATATTGGTGACAACCAATCCATTGAAAATCATTTAAGTACATACAGTTATCGGCTCAAAAACATGAACACTTTTTTAAAGAAGTGTAATGCCAATACCTTGTTCTTAATTGATGAGTTTGGAACAGGTAGTGACCCTGAACTCGGGGGCGCCTTAGCAGAAACTTTTCTTGAGGTATTCTACGAACGTGGTGCCTATGGTGTAATCACAACACACTATGCCAATTTGAAGTTATTGGCCAATGAGTTACCGCATATCTCTAATGCCAACATGCTTTTTGATGGCAAAACCTTGGAACCAACCTTTCAATTGGTATTGGGAGAAGCTGGTAGCTCCTTCACTTTTGAGGTGGCGCAAAAGAATGGCATCCCCTACTCGCTAATCAACAAGTCAAAGAAGAAGATAGAGCGTGGCAAAGTCCGTTTTGATGCCACGATAGCCAAATTGCAGAAAGAACGCAGTAAAATGGCTAAAACAGGCTCTAGAATGCAAGAAGAAGAGTCCAAAGCAAGAGAGGAAGCGGCGCGATTAGAAAAATTAAATGCGAAAATTAAATCAAAGCTGGAGAGTTACCAAGAATTATATGACCATGACCAGCGCATGATTCAGTTGGGAAACAAAGTAAACACAGCTGCGGACAAGTATTTTCATGATAAAAAGAAACGCCTTTTAGTCTCTGAATTGTTACGAATCGTAGAAACGGAAAATAGTAAGCGGAAAAAGAAAACGGCTCATCAGGCAAAAGCAGCACGCAGCAAAATGGCTCAGGTCACTCAAGAAGTGCAAAAAGAAGTCAAAGTAATTCGTGAGAAAAAGAAGGTCGAAAAGAAAAAAGCCATCATAAAAGAGAAGAGCAAACCAAGACCTGTTTTTAAAACTGGCGACCGCGTTCGAATGACTGATGGTAAGGCTGTTGGTTCTATCGACAAGCTTGAAAAGGGCAAGGCAACCGTTAATTATGGTATGTTTACTACTAATGTCAGCGTAGAACAGTTAGAGTTGGTGGAACGCAAGAAGTAACACGCTATATAATTTGATTATCAGCAATTTATATTAAATCGTATATGATTTTACGAATTCAATCTCGAGTCCTTAGGGCCTTAAAAGCTGCATGGTATTAAAACTAGCAGCCGACACCAAGCTGTTGAATCACAACTTAAGGTGCCGACTGCGTAATTCATGGCGTCTATTACAATTTTTCCAAGTAAAAAGTGACTTCCATCTTATCTTCAAACCCTTTTAAAGAATGGGTATAGGCTTTTGTTTTGCCATCTGCTGGTGTAGCTGCAATAGGACTTTCCAACTCGCTTAAGAAAATTTCAGCTCTATCCGTACCGAGATTATCCGATGGAAAAATACCATTATCATCCTTTAGGTCAGCGTATAAAAAGATTCTCAGATTATTGATATTCGGTTTATATAAATTTTCAACATCCAATGATAGCGATACACTATAAGGTTTATCATCAGATACGACTTTATGATTCGATTCAGATATTGAAGTCGACACCTTAAGATTGTCTACAAAATCCACATCACCTATCTTTGTGTTTCCAACAGATTCATCTATTATTCCAGCATAAATTTTTCCATAAATTTCCTTTTTATTAGACCTACCCGTTATTATTTGTCGTATTCTAACACGATACTTTGGATACGCTAACTGACAATTCCTGGCATTATATTCCGAAGCCAAAACCACTCTCGCTATAGGAAAATCCTCTTTGATATATCTCAAAGTATAGGCCAACGGAGCACCAGGAGAATCTGATGAGTAATTCCCGCCATTTTTAATATAATCATAAACGCCACCCGGCCCATTGATAACACCTACAGCATCCTCACCAGAACCTCCGAGCACCAAGGCCTCTATTTTCGATGTACTGATTATTTTTTCATAATCTAACTCAGCCTCTGCCTCGGTTTCCGTTTTACCTTGATTAAATGAAATTTTAAATGCCGTTTCCACGTCAGTAGTGCTATAATTGGATTCTACCGTGTAAAGCACCATTCTGCCATATTTGACCGAAGACACATAAACGGGACTCGTTCCGTTTAAATTGGGCAACTTCGTAAAAAGTGAGGCAGGATCAGCATTTGTAGGCAAACTCATATCTACGGTATAGTACTCCTGAAAGAACTTTACGACGTATTTATGATAGTATTGTGAGCTTTCAAAATTAAATGATCCAGAAATATCTTTATTTCTTGAACGATAGTTAGCTCCGAGTGCAATATCTAAGTGCTCTTCCGAGTATACCTCCTCAACGGTAAAGTTCAATTTTGCAGGAGTTGCCCCTGTAACGCCTTGAGCTAGAATAGCGTTTACACCGTTACGGACTTCGTCAAGACTCGGCTCTTCGATATCAACAGAAGCCTTACCATTTATATTTTGCAATGAAACAGACAAGGTAATTGGTGCTCTGCCCCCATTGATACCAATATACTCACCGGTAGGTATCGATTCTCCTTTGAGCATGGCCCCTGGATAAATGACATCACTTGTAGGGTCTAATGATAACATTTGATCAAAGCCGGGTGCCGCTTTGTAACGCCTTACAACGCACTCAAACTCATTGTCCCTCTTCGGTGCCTCTTCGTCCAAAAGTTCTGGTGATGGTATTTCTGCAGGTTGTGAAAAAGCCTGTAGTTTAGCCAATTCATCGTTTATTGAAGCATTGTTATCGTCATTATTGGCCTCCATATTCGGATTGGTAGGATTTACTACCGGTTCATCTTTACTGCACCCCAATATGGATATAAACAGTAGACCTAAAATGGTCATTAACTTAAACGTTTCAATTTTCATTTGTTTTGTTTTCATAATTTCTTTGGTTTTAAAGATTCAACACCCCAAACCTAGCCTAGAAAACAGGCGGACACTAATTTTGGGCATGGACAAAGTATGGACACCACGAATGGATTTTAAGATAAAACCCTGTGGACATCCTTTATACTTAAAAAATTGAAAAATTCTTTAACGTCAATAAAAACAACGCTTAGCAAAGAATACCATAGTGAATCTGCTTGCAGTAGACATGGACTTCATATGGACAAATGAATTTTGCAGCATGAAACCTCTTATTCATTAGGCACATAAATTAATTATATTGGCTGTGACCAAATAAACAATTATGACTCCTAAACTAGTATACGTCACCATTTTAATTTTGTTTTCACATGTTCAGATGGCTTCCCAATTAAATTTCAATATCGATAGTCTATTAGTAGTGTATCAATCACAAAAAATTGACACTAATAAGATTATCACCAATAATAAGATTATCAACTACTATATGTATCGCGAGCCGGAACTTGCCAAAAAATATGCTTTTGAGCAATTAGCCCTTTCAAACAAAGTTCAATTTAGTGGGGGGCAATCAATGGCTAATTATCAATTAGGAATTCTTTATAACAATGTGAATATGGTGGATTCCGCACGTTATAGGTATACTGAGTCTTTAAAATTTGCTAAAATCTATAACAACTTCATTTTTGTTTCACAGGCCTATCATGGTTTGGCTCTTTTAGAATTTGAACTTGGAAAATTGGATAAGGCAGATGAAATAAATAACAAGAACCTGGCATACAATGAAAGAAACAAAGATTCCGTGGGCATTGCATATTCCTTGGATTTCAAAGGGAGGATTAATGAAAATAGGGGTCATTACACCATTGCACTTGAGAATGTTTTGAAAAGCTTAAGAATGCTTCCCAGACTGAGTACTCCAATTAATAAAGATGTTAGGATTGCTGACGCGAAAACACATTTGGCTGCAATAGAGTTTAACATTGGAAACCTTGATAAAGCCATCGCCTACAACAAAGAAGCCTTGGAGATTTATAACAACCAAGATGACACCTACTATCAAGCTGTAGCGCTTGCAGATCTTGGAAAGGCGAATAAAGTTTTGAAAAACTACAAAGAAGCAGAAGCTAATTTTAAACTAAGTATTGAAAAAGCCAAACAAGCTAACGTCCCTTCAACCCATGCAACTGCATTGGGAGAACTAGGTGACCTTTATTTTATTCAAGAAAAACCGTACGAAAGCCTTAAGTTATTAAAAGAAAGTATAAAAATTGCTACGAAAATTGGTTCAGAACGACGAGTTGCTACCTCAAAACTAAAAGTATCAGAAGTTTTAAATTCTTTAGGACAAGACAAAAGCGCTCTTTCTAATATCACTGACGTAATGACCTATGCAAATAATAATGGCAGTCTATCCATACTAAGAGATGCGTATCTAAATCGAAGTGCTCTGTACAATAAACTAGGAGATTTTCCTGGAGCCTTTGAAGATTATAAGGAATTTAAAAAGTTAAACGATTCGATTTTCAATAAGGAACGGTCGCAAAAACTTGAAGAACTAAAGATCATATATGAAACCGAGAAAAAAGAATCCGAAATCGCGCTTCAAGAGGAAGAAATCAATACGTTAAATGAAAAAGCAAGAGCTGATAAACTTAAAAAGGGGCTATATGCCGGCGGTATGGCCTCTGCCCTTGCCTTTTTGGCCCTTGCTGTCTTTGGATTCCGCCAACGTATCAAAAAGAACCGTATCGCCCGCGAAAAACAGGAGGAGATATACCGACAAGAAATCGAACACAAAAAGAAAGAATTGACCAGTCAAACATTGCACCTAGTACAGAAAAACACTTTTATTCAAGAACTTAAAGAGAACTTGGAAAATCTCAAAAGCTCACCTGATAAGTTCAAAACAGAATTCCGACGCATCGTAATGCTTCTCAAAAAAGAGAATGCCTCCGACAAAGATTGGGAGGTCTTTAAAACCTACTTTGCAGATGTGCACAACGACTTTGACCAGAAGTTGAAAACACTTTACTCAGACATCTCGGAAAAGGAAATACGCTTGGCGGCCTTTTTACGAATGAACCTGACCACCAAGGAGATTGCTGCCACACTAAATGTTTTGCCAGATAGTATTTTGAAGTCTAAGTATCGGTTAAAGAAGAAGCTAAATTTAGATAAGGAGACTGATTTGACAGGTTTCTTAAATACATTATAAAATTTAGGTGTTACTTCTACCCTAGCGTATCTTTGCGTTGTGGAAGACAATAAGAAAATCATTCTTTTCGATGGCGTTTGTAATCTTTGCAATGGCTTTGTGAAGTTTGTAATCAAAAATGACAAAAAAGATGTTTTTCGATATGCTTCTTTGCAAAGTGAAATTGGGCAACAACTGATTTCAGAACGAAATATTGATACTTCGAAGATAGATTCTGTAGTACTTATTGAACCCAGAGTCGCGTATTACATTAAATCCGATGCTGCCCTGCAGATTGGTCGGCAAATCAAAGGGTACCGTACGATTTCAAAGGTATTGAATTTGATTCCCAGCGGTTTACGAAACATCGTATACGATATTATCGCCCGTTACCGCTACACTTGGTTTGGCAAAAAGGATTCTTGTATGATTCCGACACCTGAATTAAAGGCGAAATTTTTAGATTCATAACACCTATGGAAAAACTATCACATAAGCTCTACGAGTATTTAATTGATTCGGGGCTATCTTCGGAATGGGCCGCTCTTATCAATGTTGTAATTCTAGTTGTTGGGCTTTTAGTGTTGCTATTCATAGTTGATTTTGTATTTCGGAAAATACTGGTTGGGTTGTTTACCAGATTATCCCAAAACTCCAAAACGAATTTTGATGATTTGTTGGTTAAAAACAAGGCGCCACGTAATATTGCACACATTGTCCCTTTGATAATCCTCTATAAAGCGCTTCCATTTGTTTTTAGGGATTTTCCAGCAACGGAGTCCTTCATATTAAAAGCCATTGAAGTTTTTGGTATTTTTCTTTTTCTATGGATTATTAGAAGCCTGCTGCATACCATTAAGGACTATCTCAAAACCATCCCAAATCTCAAGGACAAGCCGATTGACAGTTATATTCAGGTGTTCATGATTTTTGCTTGGGCATTTGGTTTGTTTTTTGCCTTTTCGATTATCACAGGTATTGAGCTATGGAAATTCCTGACTGCCTTAGGAACGGCATCCGCCGTTATCATTCTAGTGTTTAAAGACACTATCATGGGTTTCGTTGCTAGTATTCAGGTATCAATCAATGACATGGTCCGTATTGGCGATTGGATTACTTTCGATAAATACGGCGCGGATGGTGATGTCATAGAAATAAATCTGGCCACGGTGAAAGTCCAGAATTTTGATAAGACGATAACGACCATCCCCACTTATGGCCTTATTTCAGATTCATTCAAGAACTGGCGCGGCATGACTAATTCCGACGGTCGGCGAATTAAAAGAGCCTTGCTCATAAAGCAAGAAAGCATTCGTTTTCTAGAGAATAGCGATATAGATTCCCTTCAAAAAATTGAATTGATATCTGCATACCTAAAAGACCGAAATACTAACATTGATGCCTATAATACCGAGAACAATATTGACAAGTCGCTGCTCATTAACGGAAGGAACCTTACTAATCTTGGTATTTTTAGAAAGTATATAGACTCCTATCTTAACAGTCATTCTGGTGTGAATAAGGAAATGACCATAATGGTACGGCAATTAGACCCAACCTCTCAAGGTATTCCCTTGGAAGTCTATGCATTTAGTACCGATAAGCGCTGGGAAAACTATGAATATATCATGGCAGATATTTTCGATCATCTGCTTGCCGCTATTTCGTATTTTGATCTTGAAGGCTTTGAGTTGCCTAGTAGTACTAACTTCAAGGCGAAATAATGTGGCGGACATTTAAGCTATGTGTCTTGGTTGACTAAGCCAAGTAACCACTTCCCTCATTACGCCCTACTCTTCCCCTATTTAAGGTTGTGTTGTTCCCTACTCGCCATTAAATTTACTCAAACTTTAAACAACAACCACTATGAAAAATCTAGTTTTATTTCTCGTATTATGTCCGTTCATGATTTTTGGGAACGATGAAAAAATTCCTTCTAAAATAAAAGAGGTAACCGTTTACTTAAGCGGAGCAAACATTACCAGAACGGCCGAATGCAAACTTGCTCAGGGAGCGTCTGAAATCACCTTAACCGGACTTTCCACCAAGATAGATGAAAGTAGTATTCAGATTTCTGGTCTGCAATCCGTATCCATACTTTCCATGTCCTATGACATTAATTTTATGCCTGTTCTCTTAGATGAAAGTGCTTCAAGGCCATTGACGGAAAGGTTAGATGCGATTGAAACTGAAATCGCATTGCTTAAAAACAACATATCTGGACTCGAAGAAGAAGAACAAGTCATCTATGCGAATCGAACGGTAAGTGGTAGAACGCAATCCTTAAGTCTTGAAAAGGTAAAGGAAATCAGCACGTATTACCGTGAACGTATTACAGCCATAAAGAATGAAATCTTTAAAGCCAATCTAAAAGTAAAGCAATTGAATACTGAAACTAGAACCATTCAAAAGCAAATGGCTGAACTTAATAATACACCAGAAATAGAACAAGGTGAAATCAAGATAAAGTTTGACGCACCCCTTACAACGACACTAACCTTAGAAATAGCGTATCAAGTTCAGGATGCGGGGTGGATTCCTAATTATGACATCAAATCTAAGGATATCAACACCCCTCTTTCCTTAAGCTATAAAGCACATGTGTATCAAAAAACAGGAAATGACTGGAATGACGTAAACATCATTTTATCTACAGGAAACCCTAACGTAAACGTAGCGAAGCCAAGTTTAGGTACGAAATACCTCAACTTCTCAAATGGATATCGATATACAAATGTTAGTGCAGCCAAGAAGAAAAAATATGTTTACAACCCCTCCGTAAAAATGGTAACCGGTACCGTCGTTGATGAATCTGGATTGCCGATTCCAGGGGCCAATGTAGTGGTTAAGGGAACTACAAGAGGTACCCAAACCGATTTCGATGGACACTTTTCCCTAAATGTTGAAAATGGAAAAGAATTGGTGGTATCGTATATCGGCTCACACAATGCTGAACTGCCCATTTATTCCTCGGTAATGAATATTCGATTAGATGAGGATATGGCTGCTTTGGATGAAGTCGTAGTTACTGGCATAGGTATAAAAAGAGAGAGAAAGGCAGTGGGGTTTGCTGTTAGTTCAGTTAATGCCGAAGATTTCTTATCAGGGAAAACAGCTGGAGTTCAGGTAACAAGGGGTTCTAACATAAAAATAAGAGGTGTCAATGCACTCAAGGGTAACAATACCCCTTTATATGTGATAGATGGCATTCCCATTTCCTCAAATGAAATGGCTCGAATAGACCCAGATATGATAGCATCAGTGGATGTTTTAAAAGGCGCAAAAGCCACCTCGCTCTATGGTTCAAGAGGAAAAAACGGGGTAATAACTATGACTACTAAAAAGAGTACTGTACAAGACGATATTACGACCACCAAGTTCATAATTAAAAAACCATATTCCATTTTATCTGATGGGGATATCACAGCCATTGAAATCAACACTTTCAAATTGGATGCCAAATATGAGTACTTTGCCACACCAATCGTAAATGAAAATGTATTTCTAACGAGCACATTCAAAGATTGGGAACAGTACAATTTATTACCTGGGGAAGCAAGCATCTACTTTAAGGGCACTTATGCTGGAAAGACGACTATTGACCCCTATACAACAAAAAAGGCAATGACCGTTTCTCTGGGAATAGACCAAAATATTACGGTTACCAGAAAACAGAACAAAAATTTCAAAAGCAAATCCTTTACCGGAAGCAATCGTATTTTAGATAGAAAGTATGATTTAGAAATTAAGAACAATAAGTCGGTCGCGATTGATTTGAAGTTAATGGACCGAATTCCTATTTCTCAAAACAAGGATATCAAAGTAGATGATATCGAAACCTATGCTGCGAACTATGAAGATAAAAAAGGCCTATTGACTTGGGACCTAAAACTGGCCCCACAAGAAGCAAAAACAGAAAGCTTTTCGTTTCAGGTACGATATCCGAAGTACAAACGTATTTCTATATAAATCAACAAAAAATCCGTAGTCTAACTCACCTACGGATTTTTTTATTTAAATACTTGGTCAAGAGCTGAGAAATAAGAAGCTTCAAAACTGGAAAGGTCATTATGGTTTCCTCCTTTGATAGAAAAAAACTGTTTCTTGTTTGCCTTCGAAAGTTCAAATAAACGCTTTCCATGTTCAAAAGGAATCAAATCATCCTCCGTGCCATGAATGAAAAAAGTCGGTTGGTTTATTTGCTGGATGTTATCCCTATTCTGAAATCGAAATTTCAACAACCAATTCGCCGGAATAAACGGATAAGCTTCATTAGCAATCTCTAACAAGCTAACTGGAGTAGATTCTAAAACTAATCGACTTGGCTGGGTTTGTTTTGAGAGATGGGTAGCAAAAAAACCACCTAATGACCTTCCGTAGACGGTAATTAAATCTTCTTTAAACAGACGCTTACAATAGTTATAAAACAATAGTCCATCATCAAGCATAAGTTGTTGTCTGCGCTTACCTGTACTTTTACCGTAACCACGATAATCCCAAATAACTACATCGTATGCATAGCGATCAGCCAAGAGCTCACCCCATTTGCCCCAGGAATCTAACTCACCAGCATTTCCATGGTTGTAAAGGATAATTCCTTTGGGGTTCTTAGCCTTAAAATGAAGTCCGTTCAATACGGCGCCATCTTCAGCAGTTAGAAAAAGCTCTTCAAACTCCGTTTGAAATTGATATTGAAAATCTTGCGGAAGTTTGCTGCTGTAGAAAATCAGCTTTTCCTGAAAAAAGTAAAGCATCGTAAAGATAAAAGCTATTGTTATCAGCAAAACCCTGAAAAAACGTCTTGCCCTTTTCATTTATATAAAATTTTATTTCAGGTATTACTTCAAATTATTCAAAATAAAATCCAGGGTCTTATTGGTATTCAAGTTTTGCTTATAGGCTAGATTCGTGAAGTGGTTTTTTTGAGCAAGTCCTAATTTGAAGAGCTTTTGTATAGGCGCCTCATAATCCAAAGAGACTTTTCCTGAAAGTAGCACCTCCATAGATTCTTCCTGTAGATAACGCTTATAGATTTTTTTCAACCCGCTCAAATACAGACGATCTTTGGTAAAGCCCCCTCCCCTATGTGCCCGCAGCGTAATCGAGAATGCATCGTTTCGATTGAGTTTGTATTGATTGTGGATTAAATCAAAAGTATCTGAAAAAGAATATCCTTTTATCAAGCTATCCGAAGCCAAAACGCGATAAGCCAACTCCTTCAATCGTTTCAAAGTCAATGCGCCGCTCATGTATTCACTAAAAACCGCCAACCCTTCTTGAGTTTCCACATTTTTAGGGAATCCGTTAGAGAAAATCTTAAGCGGTTGTTGTTGTCCGTTATATGTAGTTACCAAATGGACACCAATTTCATGGTTAGCCAAGGTGAGCAGTTGATTTTTGCTGAATTTGACATTTCGTTTGATTAATAATGATTGCGAAGCATTACTTACCATAGCTTCGGCGGCAATATGGGTTGAAAATTTTATATTCAATGGGAAATCATATTGCTCAGCAAAATCTTCAAAGTATTCCTTTGCCTCTTCCGGAGTGAAAATTTTCTCCATATCTCCAGAAACAGGTTCGTCTCCATAATGCAGAATAAACTTAGCATTTTCAACGTCTTTCTCAGTTGGAGAACCATAAATACGCAAGGAATTGTAATGGAATTTCTTCTTCTGCCCAATCGTTTCGATACATTGTACCATGTTCGAATAGTAGTAGATAATCTCCTTGTACATCGTACGAATCTGCTCATCTTCTATACGCTCCAGACGTTGCGAAAAGAACATACGATGGAGTTTATACGGACTAAACTTTAACTTCGGATAACGAAATTCAGGATCAATGGAATACTTGGATGCAAAAAACTGATGCTTCTCTTTTTCAATGTTTAGAGGATTCACATAGCTCAACAACTCGATTTTCTTGACCAGACGGTCCAGATTGGCATCGATTTCAAAGATATCGGCGTATTCCTGCTGTAATTCGTTAAGTTTTTGGGAGTGAATCATATTCGTTCCTGAAATTCCTTCAACTGCAAAGGTATCAATTCTTTCAATTGTTCTTCCACAGAACGAACGACTTCTGGATAAAGTGTGCCTTCATACTCATCACAGTAAACTTTGGCAATTTCCGTTGCTAAAACCAAAGTATTACTGAAGTTATGACTAATGAATTTTAAGAAGTATCCGTTTCCTTGGAAAGTATCATTGATTTTCGAAGTGGAATTAATTCCATTTGGAAGATTCATCTCCCCTAACCTTTTGCTCCATGATTCTGCTAACTTTCCAAAGCGATTGTTGTCAATATTAGCAGTACCGAGATTCCAAGTAGGTACTTCCCTATCCCATCGCTTCCAGTTATAGCTGTGCATATCAAATACTATCGCCTTGCCATACTTGGATTCTATTTGCCGCACCAAAGCCTGTACAACACTGTAAAAGTTAGTGTGCTTTTGTAAACTAAGATTTCGTTCTTCTTCCGTTAAGGAGTTTTTCCATAACTGTTTTCCCCAAGCATCCGTATAAATGGCGGTATCCGGAGCTCTGTTTAAATCATATTCAAAACGACTGTCACAACCGGCAATAACAATCGGATGTGATTGGACCATTTCCTTGGTACAAGGGTCTTCTTCGTACCATCGGTCGTATTCCGTATGCAAACAATTTCCCCATAGGGACTTTCGGAATTGATGTCCGTCATGAACCGCTCCACAGATGTACGGCGCATATTCTGAGACTTTTAGGGTAAAGGAATAATCCTCTGAAACCGCTTCAAAAGGAGTTTCAGATTTTATGTTGGAAATAATAGAATCTATCGAAAGCTTAAGCATTTTCAACTTCATTGCGAAGCCTTGAGCGTCTATCGAAGGCTTGTAATTGGTCAATTACTTTACTTTCAACAAAATCAATCACCTTGGATTGAATCTTGGTTTTGTAAACCTTGTTCATATAGGTAATTCCACCTGGAGACATCACATTGACCTCAACAAGCTTTCCACCTATTACATCAATGCCTACGAAGTAGAGTCCGTCTTTTACCAATTTCGGACCAATTTGCTTGCAAAGTGCTTTTTCCTCTTTGGTCATGGAATGCTTTTGAACAGAGCCGCCCGCAGAAACATTTGATCGGTGATCATCCGTACCAGGAACACGTTTCATAGCTCCAATAGGCTCTCCATTTAGTATCAAAATGCGAACATCTCCCTGGTCTGCTCCTTCAATGTATTCTTGAAGTATAACGTAGTTAGATGTTCCATCAGAGTTAGTTATGTAAAAATCCAATAGGGATTGAATACTACTCATTGCGGATTTTTCAATCAGGATAACTCCTGAACCACCAAAACCATTTAATGGTTTTAAAATCATCTTGTCGGCCCTAGATTCTTTTATCTGAAGGATTAAATGCCGCTTATTCTTAGATACATGAGTCGCGGGAATAATGTTACTATGCGAGTCGCCGAAAGCTGCCGTATACAATTTATTATTTGCCTCACGAAGCCCCTGAAGGGAATTCATGATGAAGACATCATCCTTTACGGAATCCAAGAAATTCAGCATTATAGGATCTAACGGCGGATTGGCCCTCATAAAAATCACATCAAAGCCGGCAAGAGGAAGCATTTCCTCTCGAAGTGAAGCCTGTTTATAAAATGATTTCAAACTAACGGAAACCTTGTCCATTCGATTAATTACCGTACAAAAGGCGTTGGTGACACTGTTACGAATGGTCAAATTAGCGGGAGTACATAAAGCAACTCCATGTTTACGTTTTACACATTCATGAATCAATGCGAGACTTGTGTCGTTTTCTGGGTCGATATCTTCCCACGGATACATTAGAAAACAGATGTTCATATTATATTGCTTTTACTTTCATTCCCATGTAGGTGGGAATCTATTCTACTTTACTTCATCATAATGGTCATCCCACTCTTTGGGTTTAGGGTTATCATGTAATTTGCCCACTGATTTAGCCACAATAGTCGCCACAGTCGCGTCACCAGTAATATTTACCACTGTTCGCAACATATCTAGAGGTCTATCAACAGCAAATATCAATGCCAAACCTATAGCGTATTTATCTGGTGGAAATCCTACCGATTCTAATACAATGACCAACATTACCATTCCAGCTCCGGGCACTGCAGCAGTTCCAATAGAAGCTAAAAGTGCAGTTAAAACAATGGTAAGCTGCGCCGTTAATGGAAGGTCAAAACTGAGAGCCTGCGCAATAAAGACTGCGGCAATTCCTTGATACAAGCTTGTGCCATCCATATTGACCGTAGCACCAACCGGAAGTACAAAACTTGACACCTCTTTATCCACACCAATATGTTCTTCTACCCTTTCCATAGTTACGGGAAGCGTCGCCGCACTTGAACTTGTGGAAAAAGCCAAGAGTTGAGCCGGACTCAATTGTTTCAAGAACCAAAATGGATTCTTTTTTGCAAATACTGATACCAAGATGCTGTAAAAAACAATCATTAAAAAGAGCCCAAGAACAACGACTCCAGCATACTTTAATAATGCTAATAAAATCTCGGGGTCACTTGAGGACACTACTACATTTGCTAATAAAGCGAAGACCGCATAGGGAGCTGAAAGCATTATCAAATCAACCATTTTCAAAACTACATCATTAAGAGAGTCAAAGAAGTTCTTCAGTGGTTTGGCCCTGTCTTCTCCAATCAACAACATTGAAATTCCCATAAAAATGGTAAAGAAAATTACTTGCAACATCAACTGGTTGTTCCCTAAAGCTGAAACCGCATTATCAGGAACCATATCTTCCAAAAATTTCAGTGGTCCGCTTTCCTTTTGACGTGAAGCTTCTTCAAGTTTGGCGGTAACTCCCTCATCTTCAGCAAATGTTGATGTAAGCTTATCGATGGTTTCTTCGGAAATACCATCACCAGGGGCAATTAGGTTGACTAAAACCAGGCCTAATATAATAGCAACGGTTGTAGTTCCAATATATATTCCAATCGTACGAAGCCCAATATTTTTAAACTTCGAAATATCTTTAAGATCTGAGATTCCTTTAATCAAGGAGGCAAGAATTAGAGGGACGGCTATAAGTTTAAGAAGTTTAATGAAAATGGTGCCGAATGGAGCAACCCAATTGGTGACGAACTCTTTACCCCATTCGAGATAAGTCATACCGAAACCGAATAATAGTCCCAGTACCATGCCAATCATTATTTTCCAATGCAATTCTAGCTTCTTCATAAATCCAAGTTGGTTTAGGGAAGTAAGATACTATTTTGAATGGAAAATTTCTAGAAAAGAAAAACTATAATTTAACAGCACGATTCAGTAGGGTGTAATCAGCTAAAACAAGGGCTGCCATGGCCTCTACAATAGGAACAGCGCGAGGAACCACACAAGGGTCATGTCTGCCTTTTCCTTGGGTTTGCACCATATTACCATCTTTATCTATGGTTTCGTAACCTTGGATTACAGTTGCTACTGGCTTGAAAGCAACATTGAAGTAAACGTCCATACCATTACTTATTCCGCCTTGAACACCTCCGCTGTGATTGGTTTTTGTGCTTCCGTCGGAATTGAATTGGTCATTATGAGCACTGCCTTTCATTTTTACACCTTCGAATCCGCTTCCGTATTCAAAACCTTTTACAGCATTGATGGAGAGCATGGCTTTACCTAATTCAGCATGAAGTTTATCGAAAACCGGTTCTCCCAATCCGACTGGGACATTTTGAATCACGCAAGTAATAATTCCGCCAATAGTATCGCCTTCTTTTCGGACGGCCTTGATGCACGCTTCCATTTGAGCTGCCATCTCAGGATCTGGACAACGAACATCATTTGATTCTGTTAGCGATAAGTCTAGGTCTTTGTAGTCTTTTGCTAAACGCATATCACCAACTTGTGATACAAACGCGTTGATTTTGATTCCAGCAAGCATCTGTTTGGCAATTGCACCGGCCACTACTCTACTTGCTGTTTCTCTTGCAGAGCTACGTCCGCCACCTCTGTAATCTCTAATCCCGTATTTCTGGTCATAGACATAATCAGCATGCGAAGGGCGATAGGAATCTTTAATATGAGAATAATCGTGGGACTTTTGATTGGTATTGTGAATAGCAAATCCGATTGGTGTTCCTGTTGTTTTTCCTTCAAAAATTCCGGAGTAAAATTCAACTGTATCTGGTTCTTTCCTTTGGGTTACTATTGCAGACTGCCCTGGTTTTCTTCGATCCAGCTCATTTTGGATAGCATCAAGGTCGATTTCTAATCCTGATGGACATCCATCTAAAACACCGCCGATAGCGACACCATGCGATTCTCCAAAAGTTGTAAGTTTAAAAAGGTTTCCGAAGATATTTCCAGCCATTTGATTGGTTAAAAGTGGTTCGCAAAGGTAAATCTTAAATAATTGCCTTCCAAAAGGAGCCCGTTACATTACACTAAGGCTTCTTTTAATATGGTTACAGGATGCAAAGCCTTTCGCTTCGTTCCATCATATATTTGATGCCTACAGCTTGTCCCGTTTGCTGAAATAATAACATCTTCTTCAGATTTCCGTATAGACGGGAACAGCTTCAACTCTCCTATTTGCATACTCACCGCATAATGCTCTTTCTCATAGCCAAAAGAACCCGCCATCCCACAGCAACCTGAACTTATTATAGAAACCGTATAGTTCTCAGGAAGGTTTAAAACATCAAAGGTCACCTTTTGATTGCTCAAAGCTTTCTGGTGACAGTGTCCATGTATCTTTACCGTTTTGGCTTCTTTGGTGAACTGCTCCTTCGTAATATTTTCTTTTTCAATTTCTTGGGATAGGAATTCCTCTAAAAGAAAAGCATTTTTGGCGATTGCATCGGTAGCTTCTTTATCATTTGACAATCGTTTGTATTCATCTCTGAATGTCAAAACTGCAGAAGGCTCCAATCCGATTACTGGAAGCCCTTTATCCGCAAATGTTTTTAATTGTGGAATATTTACTAGTGCCAGTTTCTTTGCCTGCTTCAAAAAGCCTTTTGACAAATAGGTTCTACCACTTTCACCATAAAACAAGGTAACATCATAACCCAATCGGGTCAATAGTTCTATAGCGTCTTTGCCTAATTCAATATCAAGGTAATTCGTAAACTCATCGATGTATAAAACCACACTATTTTTTGATGCAGTATATTGTTTTTTAATTATTTGTATATGTTTATCGAAATCAAAACTATAAACTTTGGGAAGGGTCCTTTCTTGTGCAACGCCAGCAGTTTTTTTAAGTAGGCCACCTAATAGTCCTGAATCATAAATGCGATTAGTAAGTCCTGCAACGGAGCTTCCCATCTTATTTAATTTGGTATTGTGAGCAAACAATTTACTTCGCAACGGGTATCCGTTCGCTTCCTGGTATTGATATAGAAATTCTGTCTTTAAAGTTGCTACATCTACATTACTAGGACATTCGCTTGCACATGCCTTGCAGCTCAGACATAAATCAAAAACCTCTTTCAATTCCTTTTGGTTGAACTTGTTCTTTTCTTCTGATGTCGTCAAAAACTCACGTAGCGCATTCGCTCTGCCGCGGGTAGTATGCTTTTCATCTCGTGTCGCATGATAACTCGGACACATCGCTCCAGCCATTTTCTCAGTCTTACGACAATCTCCGCTCCCATTACACTTTTCAGCTGCTTTAAGGATTCCTTCGCTATCTGAGAAATCCATAAGTGTTTCCACTTTAGGCTCTGTTCGGTCAATCTCATAACGCAAAGATTCATCCATGGGATAGGCATCAACAATCTTCCCTGGATTAAAAATATTATGTGGATCAAAGTAATTCTTAATGCGTTTGAGCAATTCGTAATTCTTCTCACCAATCATCAGTGGAATGAATTCTGCTCGAACGATACCGTCACCATGTTCTCCGCTAAAAGAGCCTTTGTATTTTTTCGTCAACTTTGCAACATCCGTGGTAATTGCTCTAAAAAGCGAAACATCTTCCTTCTTCTTTAGGTTTAGAATAGGTCTCAGATGTAGTTCTCCTGCCCCTGCATGCGCATAATACACCGCTTCTTGATTATAACCCTTCATGATTTGGGAAAACTCTCCAATGAAATCCTTCAAATCCTCTAGGGCAACCGCCGTATCCTCAATACAAGCAACTGCTTTGCGGTCACCCACCATATTTCCTAATAGCCCCAAACCTGCTTTTCGCAATTCAATGGCTTTGCTTATATCATCATTGAAAAGCACTGGACTAGCATAACTCAATCCAGAATCTTTAATCGTTTCCTGTAATTTGGAAAGCTGCTTTTCCAAATCTTCTTCGGTCTCCGCCTTTACTTCAAGCATAAGCAGCGCAGCCGGATCTCCTTCTACAAAAAACCGATTCACCAACTGCTGTTTGTTGTTTTTGGTACAGTCCAAAATGACATTATCCATCATCTCGCAGGTGTGCAAACTATGCTGCATTGTCGGCGCAACGTCACTTAAACAATCTTCTAAAGTATTGTAATGAGTAACCACCATTGCAGAGAGTGCTGGTGGAAGGTCGTCTAATTGCAGTGTAATAGCGGTTGTAAAGGCCAATGTTCCTTCACTTCCGCTAAGGAGTTTACACAAATTAAAATCCTCAGCAACATCCCCGAAAACATTTGATTTTAAGAGCTCATCAACCGCGTAGCCCGTATTTCTTCTATGAATACTTTCTTTAGGAAATTCTGATAGTATTTCATTTTGTATACTTTTATCAGACAGCTCTTTAATTACGTCTCTATAAAGTGAAGCTTCAAATGTATTTCCATGAGGTTTTGCTTCGAATTCTTTCTTGGAAAGGGACCTAAAAACCACTTCACTACCATCTGACAGTACAGTTTTCATCGCCACTATCTTGTCGCGAGTTACTCCGTATTGAATTGATGTGGTGCCTGAAGAATTGTTCCCGACCATTCCACCAATCATACATCTATTTGAGGTAGAAGTATTAGGCCCAAAGAACAATCCATGTTGCTTTAAATATTGATTGAGCTCATCTCTAATAACTCCCGGTTGCACAGTAATCAGTTTTTTTTCTTTGTCCAATGCGAGAATTTCTGTGAAGTGTTTAGAGGTGTCAACGACAATTCCATCTCCCACACATTGCCCTGCCAAAGAAGTACCTGCTGCCCTAGGTATTAATCCGACTCTATTATGAGTAGCAAATTGCACCAATTTTTGAATATCTCGAATCGTTTTGGGGAAGGCAACTGCCAGCGGAATCTTACGATAAACAGAGGCGTCAGTTGCGTATAGCGTTTTGCTCAGGTCATCGATTTTGAGTTCTCCCTCAAGGCTCTGTGCTAATTCTTTTATCAAAATTTTATTCAATTCGGAACAATTTTTGGGTACTTATTGAAGTTTTCAAGTTTAGAGCAAAGATATAAAGAGCCAAATTGAAAACTAGAACTTAATCCAAAGAACATTATGAAAATCACAAAATTATTCGCCCTGGCCATTTTTCTAATTTCAACTTCATTAAGCGCACAAGAAATTTCAAATCACGCCTTTGGCCTTCGGCTCGGAGATAGTGATGGATTCGGAGCTGAATTCTCTTACCAAAAGTCACTTGGAAGATACACTCGTACAGAAATCGATTTCGGGTATCGTGATAGTCGCGAATACGATGCCTTCAAGGCGGTTGCCCTTTTTCAATGGATTGGAAATATCAGCGGTGGGTTTAACTGGTATTATGGATTTGGAGGCGGCGCTGGCACAGCAAAATTTGAACCCGGACCCGACCCAAATAATTCAAACGTTATTATTCAACCTGATGGTGGACTGTTTGTATTGGCAGCAGGAGATGTGGGTGTAGAATTTAATTTTGACAATTTACCACTATTGATTTCTCTAGACATTCGTCCAGAAATAGGAGTCTTGGGATATGGTAGTTTTGATGATAGATTCGACTTTGATGTTGGACTTGGCATACGCTACCAGTTCTAATAGGAAGTAAATAAAATCTTTAGAAAGCCCTTCGTCAAATTCGGTGAAGGGCTTTTTTTGTCCTAGTATTAATAACTACATTTGCCCTAAATAAAGAAATACAATGAAGAAAATTATTTTATCCCTAAGCATTTTGATTGCTTTAGTTGCTTGTAATCAAACTCCCGATGGTTATACAATTGAAGGAACTCTAACAGGAGAGGTAGAAAATGGCACTAAAGTCTTTTTGAAGAGACAAGGAGAAGACAGACAGCCTATTGACGTTGATACTACAGAAGTACAGGATGGTAAGTTCGTGTTTACCGGTCAGGCCGGAATTCTTGATGTGCATTATATCTTCATAGATAAATTACAGGGTTATAGAGCCGTTGTGATTGAGAACGGAGAAATTGAAATAACTGCGCACAAGGATAGTTTAGGGCTGGCCACTGTAAAGGGAACTCCTCAAAACGATTTTTTTTCCACGTATATGAAGAAAATGCAATCGATGTCAAGGCAAGCGATCGCTATTCAAGAGGATATGCAGGCCGCAAGTGGAAATGAGACTGCTTTGGCTTCTCTCCGTGATGAAATGAATGATTTTCAGGAAGAGGCCAAAACCTTTGAAAGGGATTTCATTAAGACAAATCCAAATGCATTGATTTCCGCTTTATTATTGGAGAATGCGATTGCTAGAAGAAGCATTGAAGCTGAAGAAGTGCAAGCTATTTTTGATTCCTTCACTCCAGAAATAAAGGAAACAACGGTAGCTAAGAAGATTTTAGAACAGCTAGATGCCATAAACGCAAAAGCAGAAAAAGATAAAGCAACCGCAGTTGGAGTAAAAGCACCTGAGTTTACGGCACCTGGGATAAATGGAGAACAATTAGCTCTTAAAGACATGCTTGGTAAAGTTACTTTGGTTGACTTTTGGGCAGCATGGTGTAAACCTTGTCGCATGGAAAACCCTAACGTAGTTGCTGTTTACAAAAAGTACCATGACAAAGGATTGAATATCGTTGGTGTTTCTTTAGATAGAAAAGCTGAGGATTGGAAACAAGCCATTGCTGATGATGGACTCACTTGGAATCACGTTTCTCATGTACAATACTTCAACGACCCTATTGCTAGGATGTATAATGTTGATGCAATTCCCGCCGCGTTTCTATTGGATGAAAATGGAGTTATCGTAGCGAAAAACCTTAGGGGAGATGATTTGGAAGCTAAGGTGGCCGAGCTACTCAATTAGAAAAAAGTTTAATAGAAAAGAAAAGCCCTGATGAGAATTCATCAGGGCTTTTTGTTTGTATCTGAGATTTGGTTTAGAATTTATTTCGAACATCATCGAAAGTTCCTTTGACTTCGGCAGTTGAAGCTTTTTTCACTTCTCCAAAAATGTTAACAACTGAATCACTACCTAAGAATTCTATAGTAGCTCCATCGTTCAAGATCAAGTCACCGTAAATTGTTAAATTACCTTCGACTCTAAAAATACTATTCTCATTAACCTTAATGTCCTTTCTCTTATTGTTTCTACCTACTACATAAGTACCGTTCATAGAGAAAGAGGCATTATCATTAATGTTAGTGTCATTGCTTACAGTCCATGAACCACATAATAGCAGTTCACCACTTACATTTACACTATTGAATCTTTTCGAACCTCTGAAGGCCAAGTTTTCGCCTTCATTGACATTCAGGTTTCGTTGACCACTATAAATTGGAATATCAGCACAACTTGCCTCAAGACTGTCGCTTGGTCTATTCAATTTTATAATCTGTAAGCCTGATTTACCTGAGGCTGCAAAGATGTAATCGCCTTTAGAGGCAACAAAATTTGTTGAACCAGATAGTTCAATAATTCCAACTAAGTCTGTATTGTCGCCTTGGTCTTCCGATAAACACAGTCCTGCACCACCATTCGCCATCAAAAGAACATTTTCATTTTTAGCTACGGCATTAGTTACAACATTAGCCGGGTCTACCCCTTCAGGATTGATTAAAATTGGAACATACTCGACTAAGTTTCCTGTGCTTGCATTATATATTCCAGCTCCTCGGGAGCCTTCTGCAACAATAATATTTTCTCCGGAGAAATCTATTGTTCGTTTACTAAAATCCCCGAAATCAGAGCTTATTGAAATTTCCTTGGTAATATTGAAATTACTATCCAAGATGCTAACACCTTCAGTCGCATTCAATACGGCAATGGTACTTCCGTTAATTGCTATAGACCGTAAATCAGCAAAAGGAGCCTCATTGACAGCACTTAAATCATTTTTAGAATATGACTTTAGGTAACCATCTTTACCGCTAGTAACCAAAATTGAATTCGCGGTAGTTTTAACATCTGTAGCATTAAACCCTTCTTGAAAACCGTAAGTTATATTGCTAAGGTCAAACCTTCCACCGGAAACGGGAATCTTTCCCACGAAAGAGTTAAAATCAACGGTAGCAGATTTCTCAGAATCGAATCCACCAACAGCATAGACATATCCGTTCTCATACTTAACAGAATTGATATCTGCATTCGTATAATAAACACGGCTAGTGATTCTTGGGTTAGTTGGATCGCTGACATTAATAATGTCAATCGCACCAGAATAACCATCCTCCACGGTATTATAGGCTACATAGGCATAGTCATCAACTAAATCTACGTGTGATGCAGTTAGGTTTTCAGCGCCACTGCGTGAAGGTGCAGCTACCTGCGCAACTAAAGTTAAAGGGTAATCACCAGCAAGCTGGTCTTCATCATTCTTTGAGGATTTCCCTGAAAGTGTCGCTTCTTCAGTAATATCAATCACACCGGCATTGTCATAAACAATACTACTTTCGAGTACAGCTTGACTACTTTCGAGTAAAATATCACTTTGAGGGTCGCTGTAAACAGTAGTTTCATCACTACAGGACACAGCAAAAAATAGTACGGCTAGAGCCGCTAGGGAGACTTTTTTCATTGGATAAATAGGTTAATACAATTAGATTTGGGACTAACTGAACGACAAATTTAAAGAAAGTGTATATTTTCCTACAATATTTTCGATGAAATGCAGCTTTCCCTGTCTTTTTATAGGGGTTCCAAAGATTTAGGATGTAGATAAAATTATATTTTTCCCATCTTTTCCATGACAAATAATAGGATAATTGGAATAGCTAAAAGAATTACCATGAGAGTGGAAGTAAATATTAAATCAGTATCGAACAATAAGGTTGCAGCATAACCACCTATGGCACCACCAAAATGGGCTGTATGACCAATATTTCCTATTCGCTTCTTCATTCCATAAATTGAATACAAAAGATAACCGATGCCGATAACGTATGCGGGTATAGGGATAGGAATAAAATATATGAACAAATCCATACCTGGCTGCAGAAGAATGGCCGAGTACAATATACCTGTAACGGCACCACTTGCTCCAACAGCGCTGTAGTACGGTTCATCCTTGTGGAAGAAAAGCGCGAGCAGGCTACCCGCCACCAAACTAATAAAATAAATTATAAGGAACTTGATTGGCCCAAAACCACTTATTACTACATCTGCAAAGAAGTAAAGCGTTATCATGTTAAAAAGTAAATGCGAAATATCGACATGCAGAAAACCAGAAGTAAGCATTCGGTCTTTTTGCCCCGATTTTATGGTGCCCACTTCAAACTTATAACGTTCGAAAAACGCTCTATCACTAAACCCCTTAAAAGATACAAGGGCATTGAGCCCTATTATTATTAAAGTCACTAATTCAATTCCACCCATCAAAATATCTTATTCGGTTTGGAGTCAAATATAACTATATTTGTGGCATTAATTCTTTGCATGCAGTTACTTGTATTTATTTTGGCGTATCCTGCACTTTGGTTGATTTCGATACTTCCCTACCGCGCGTTTTACTTCTTCTCTGATTTCATATTTTTCTTGGTTTTTCATGTTGTTGGCTACCGAAAAAAAGTAGTCAACGATAACCTGAAATTGGTTTTTCCAGAAAAGCCTGAAAAAGAAATCAAACGTATTCAAAAAGAGTTCTTTCAACATATGTGTGATACCTTTCTGGAAATGGTTAAAACCATGAACCTTTCAAAAGAAGATATCAAAAAGAGATACCATATCAAGAATGTTGAGCTCATTCAGGAAATTGAAAAAGAGAAAAGTATTTTGGTGCCTTGCTCGCATTATGCGAATTGGGAATGGAATGTTAGTTTAAATCTTTATGTCAAGAGCAAGGGCTATGCAGTTTACCAACGTGTAGCGAATAAATACTTTGACAAATTGGTGAAGGACTTTAGATCGCGATGGAATACAACGCTAATCACTACTCATGAAACTGTGAAAACGGTAATGCGGAATAAAAAAAGTGATACTAAAGCAATCTACGGAATGGTCAGCGACCAGTCGCCTATGGTCATTCATGCACATTACTGGGATAAATTCATGGGCATCAAGGTGCCCATTTACAACGGCACAGAAGTACTTGCCCGAAAATTAGATTTGGCTGTGGTATTTCTTAAAGTGTCAAAAGTTAGGCGTGGCTATTATGAGGCAGAGTTTATTCCTATCACCCTATCGGGTAAGAACACCAAACCTAATGAAATAACCAAGAAATTCATAGCACTCGCTGAACAACAGATTTACGAAAAACCAGAGCACTACTTATGGAGTCATAAGCGTTGGAAACATCGTGATAAGGTTCCGCCAGAGTTTCAATAAAATTGGTCCTTGCCCACAAAAATTAAATTCCAGCTACTTCTTTAATCTCCCCAATAATCCTATCTGCAAGTCCATCAGCTTCTGATTGGCTTTTGGCTTCCGTATAAATTCGAATAATAGGTTCTGTATTTGATTTACGAAGATGCACCCAGTTTTCTGGAAAATCGATTTTTACACCATCGATGGTAGAAATGTCTTCATTCTGATATTTCTCTGCCATGGCTTTTAGAATTCCATCGACATCCAATCCTGGAGTTAATTGAATTTTCTTTTTGCTCATAAAATAGGATGGGTAGCTTGCTCTAAGCTCAGCAACAGTCCCTCCCTTTTCAGCCATCAACATCAAAAACAAAGCTGTGCCCACTAAAGAATCACGTCCATAATGGCTTTCAGGATAGATGATACCTCCATTTCCTTCTCCACCAATCACAGCGTTATTGGCTTTCATCTTGGTAACAACATTCACCTCACCTACTGCCGCCGCTTCATACGTTCCACCATGTTTTTCTGAAATGTCACGCAAGGCTCTTGAAGAAGATAGGTTAGAAACCGTATTTCCTTTTGTTTTACCTAATACGTAATCTGCACAGGCAACTAAAGTGTATTCTTCTCCGAACATTTCCCCGTCATTGCTGATAAATGCCAATCGATCAACATCTGGGTCTACCACAATTCCGAAATCAGCTTTTTCTTTGATTACCAAATCGCAAATATCACCAAGGTGTTCTTTTAAAGGTTCAGGATTATGGGGAAAGTGTCCTGTTGGGTCGCAATACAATTTGATGACTTCTACGCCTAATTCTTCTAAAAGTGCTGGGATAGCGATTCCTCCAGTAGAGTTCACTCCGTCTACCACCACTTTGAATTTTGCTTTTCGAATTGTATCTGCGTCCACCAGAGATAAATTCAATACTTCGTCAATATGAATATCAATATAGGAGTCATTTTTCGTGATACTGCCTAAGTCATCTACTTCGGCGAAATTAAAATCATCTTTTTTGGCGATTTCTAATATCAAAGCTCCTTCTGCAGCATTTAAAAATTCACCTTTCTCATTTAATAACTTTAAGGCATTCCATTGTTTCGGATTATGACTTGCGGTCAAAATAATTCCGCCATCAGCATTCTCCAAAGGCACAGCAATTTCAACGGTTGGTGTAGTAGATAGGTCTAAATCAATAACATCTATTCCAAGGCCTAATAAAGTATTAACTACTAAATTTTGAATCATTGCTCCCGATAATCTGGCATCACGACCTATGACAACTTTCAGTTTCTCTTTTTTGGAATAGCCTTTTAACCAAACTCCATATGAAGCAGCAAATTTAACCGCATCAATTGGTGTTAAATTTTCTCCTGGTGCACCACCAATCGTTCCGCGTATTCCTGAAATAGATTTTATTAATGTCATAAGTCTTAAGAAGTTTTTGCAAATATAAACGTATCAACTTTAAACCTATTATGCTTCTTTGTAAATTCGGCATTAAGAATTTTATCCATTTTTATGAACTTTTTGGCACATATATATTTGTCCTTCGAAGATGATGAAATTACCATTGGGAATTTTATAGCAGATAGTATTCGAGGAAATAAATTCAAACACTTACCGGAACGTGTACAAAAGGGAATCAAATTGCACCGGTATATAGATTCATTCACCGACGCTCATCCCACGGTTCGGAAAAGCACTAAACGTTTGCATAAAAACTACAGTCATTACAGTGGAATTATCGTCGACATATTTTACGACCACTATTTGGCAAAGAATTGGAAGTCGTATTCCGACATTCCTTTGGATGTTTTCGTAGATAATTTCTATGATTTGTTGGAAGATAACTATGAAATACTCCCAGTTGGAGTGCATCGCATGATGCCCTATATGATTGCAGACAACTGGATTCTCAACTATGCCAAAATGGAAGGTATTGGAAAGGTCCTAAATGGAATGAACCGTAGAACCAAAAACAAATCAAAAATGAATTTCGCTATTCTTGACTTAGAAGAACATTATGATAAATTTGAAAATGAATTCACTTCTTTTTTTGAAGAATTGACTAATTATTCCAAGCAAAAATTCAGTTCACTTTAAACCAAAAAACTATTTAAAACAACTCAAAACAACCAATATCAATGAAAAAAATTATTGTCCCGCTATTAGTAATCCTTCTATTTATCAATTGTAGAAAACAACCCGCTGCCCCAACCGGATTAGTAACTGAAAAAGCAATGGTCGTTTCGGCCCGTGAAGAGGCATCTAAAATTGGAGTTGAAATCATGAAAAAAGGTGGGAATGCCTTTGATGCAATGGTTGCTACAGAAATGGCATTGGTTGTCGCTTATCCCTTTGCAGGGAATTTAGGCGGCGGTGGGTTTATGGTGTATCGAAAAGCGGATGGTGATGTTGGCGGATTAGACTACCGAGAAAAAGCGCCATTATCAGGACATAAAGACATGTATTTAGATTCCCTTGGGAATGTGATTCCCGGAATGAGTACCCAAGGTGCAACCGCAGTTGGCGTTCCTGGTACGGTTGCGGGAATCATTGAAGTCCATAAAAAATTTGGAAAGCTATCTTTAGAAGAAATCTTTGAACCGGTTATAGCTTTAGCGGAAAACGGCATCGTAGTTACCGAAAACCAAGAGAAAAGATTGGCTAGTCAACGTGATAAATTTGTTGAAGTAAATGGTGATAGCACCTTCTTTGCAACCAAATTCAAAGCGGGTGATATGATTACATATCCAGCTCTTGCCAATACCATGCGAAGCATTGCCAAAAACGGTCGCGATGGATTCTATAAAGGCGAAGTGGCTCAAAAACTAGCTGCTTTCATTCAAGAAAATGGAGGATTCGTCACTGAAGAAGATCTAGCCAAATATGAAGCCAAATGGCGCCAACCTGTCATTTTCAACTACAAAGATTTACGCATTGTTTCCATGAGTCCGCCAAGCAGTGGAGGCGTTACCATAAATCAAATTTTTAAAATGATGGAATCGCATGATGTCGCTTCCTACGGACATAATTCTGCCAAAACTGTCCAGTTATTTACAGAGGCTTCTCGGCGGGCCTATGCGGATAGGAACTATTATTTAGGGGATCCTGATTTTGTTGATATTCCATTGGATGTGCTTCTAAGTGATGGATATCTAACGGAGCGTATGGCCAATTTTTCATGGGATAAAGCAACGAAATCTTCAGAAGTAGAACGTGGTAATGTAGAAATTGTTGAAAGCATGGAAACTACCCACTACTCCATTATTGATGATGAAGGAAACGCAGTTTCTGTTACCACCACTTTGAATGGAGCCTATGGTTCTAAATTATATTCAGACGAACTAGGTTTCTTTCTGAATAATGAGATGGATGATTTTAGTGCTAAGCCTGGCGTTCCAAATATGTTTGGACTAATCGGTGCAGAAGCTAATAGCATTGCCCCAGAGAAAAGAATGTTAAGCAGCATGACCCCAACCATTGTTGAAAAAGAAGGTAAACTATGGATGGTCGTAGGTACTCCCGGTGGATCTACTATTATTACAGCAGTAGCGCAAACCATACTGAACGGGTATGAATTTAATATGAGCATGCAAGAGGCCGTGAATGCTCCTCGTTTTCATCACCAATGGCTACCGGATATGGTGATTTTCGAACCTGAAGGATTTTCGGCAGAGTTAAAAGAAACACTTTCCGAGAAAGGATATATCATCAATGAAGAAAGAACTCCTATTATTGGGAAAGTTGATGCCATTCGTGTTTTACCTGATGGAAAATTAGAAGGCGGAGCTGATAAAAGAGGCGATGATACTGCTGTCGGGTATTAACTGAAAGAAAATGATGTTATGAAAAAGTTCCTGAAAATTCTTCTTAGAATAGTTGGAGTACTACTTCTACTAGGGGTAATTGGTTTTGGAATTTTATACGCAATTTACAACGAACCTATTCCGGAAGGGAAATCAGGACCAGCGGCTGATGCCTTAGCTGAAAAAATGCTGAAAGCCGTTAACAATGAAGCCTACACAAACACAAGATATCTAGAATGGTCTTTCTTAGATGGTGCACACCATTATAAATGGGATAAGGAAAATGGAAGAGTTCAAGTAGGATGGGATAATTACGAAGTAAAATTGAATTTAAACAATCCGTCAAAAAGTGAAGTTTTGGAGAATGGCGCTGTCGTAATTGATGACTTGAAAACCGAACTCATAGCAACTGCCATCGATTACTTCAATAATGATTCCTTTTGGCTCGTTGCGCCGTTTAAGATAATAGACAAGGGGACTGAACGGAGTATTGTCACCTTAGAGGATGGTTCAGAAGCTTTGCTTGTAAAATATTCATCCGGAGGAACCACTCCTGGAGACGCCTATCTCTGGAAATTACTCCCAAACGGTTTTCCCCAAAGCTATCAAATGTGGGTGAAAGTAATTCCTATTGGGGGATTAGAAGCTAGCTGGGATGATTGGAAAATCATGGAAAGTGGAGTGGCACTACCGGCAACTCATAAAATAGGCTCTATCACCATGGATATGGGAGTCGTTAAAGCCTATAATTAAAGTGATTTTCCTTACAATAATTTACTTGCCTAACGTTATGTAGTATATCCTATCACAAACCACCACATGCAAGATTTTCAATTTCCCCTAGATTTTACTTTCAACATTGGAACACTGTCAAATGATTTTACTGCTGTAGATGCGCGCCAAAAGACAGTCGCTTATGTCAAACAGAAGCTTTTCAAGTTCAAAGAAGATGTAAGTGTTTTTGAAAACGAAAACAAAACCAAAGTTTTATATAAAATCAAGGCGGATAAATGGATTGATTTTTCCGCTTGTTATTCTTTTTCAGACCCTGAAGGTAAAGAACTAGGGAAAATTGGACGCAAAGGCTGGGCTTCTCTTTGGAAAGCACATTATGAAATCTTTGACAAAAACCAACAGTTGAAATTTACGATTCGCGAGGAAAATGCATGGGTAAAAGTACTTGACGGACTCGTAGGACAAATTCCTATACTTAATTTATTCACCGGCCTTTTTCTAAACCCTGCTTATATTGTCATCAATAGCCGAAACGAAACCGTTGTACGACTATCTAAAGAAAAATCTTTGGTTGGTCGTCGCTTTAAAGTGAGTGAAATCAAAAAACTAGACGGTTTGGATGATGACATTATCATTCTTGGATTGATGATGATGGTCTTGTTGGAAAGACGTAAGGGCTAAATATCGGTCAATCCAAATTCATTCAACACGACTTCCCACTCTTGTGTTTCTGTAATGGATAATATTTGTTGCGAAATTTCTTTTTCGAGTTCTGCCCATTTCGTTGCTATTCCGAAAGCATAGAATTGTACATCAAACTTCACTGGAAGTATTTGCAGGTTCATCAATTCAGCATCCTCTTGGATTCTATATTTTAAGATGGGTTCATCGTACATAAATGCGGTAATGTTTCCGTCTTTTAGGTCTTGTAGTCCAGGTACAACACCTGAATACCCATTGACATCCTTGAAAAAGTGTTTGTTCAGATATTCCATTGCGCCTGAATTATCTATGGTGCCCACTTTCCGTTCCTTAAAGGCCATGAAACCTTCTGGACTGCCACTCAATTGATTTACTGTTAAACTTGAAGCAATGCTTGCGGTTAAACCTGAAATAAATAACAATCCTCCGAACATCAAGACCAAAGCTGTAATCTTTCCCATTTTTGTTTTTGGGGCCTTATCTCCATATCCAACGGTAGTCAAGGTAACTGCAGACCACCACATACCGTCCCAAATACCGCTTCCGCTGTTGCGAAAATGTTCTGGGTTTTGTTTGCGTTCAAAGTACCATCCTAATAGTCCAAACCAAAAAATAATGAATAAGAGCACGGCCAATCCTTTCAAAAAATCCTGATTAAAAAAATTCTTTAGAAAACCTGTTAACTTCTCAAAGGCTGTCGCTTCCGATATGGCAATTGTAGAGTGAGCCGCATAATATGAATTGGTAAATTCAAAAGCCTTACTTCGCTCGCTAGTCACGGTTAGTGGATTGATACTTACATCTATTTCGCCACTTTTCAAAGCATCCAACATCTCACGAAAACCCATGGGAACCAGCTTGTAGTTAAGGTTCAAATCTGCCGCCGTTCGTTCCCAAAGCCAAATATTTATACCTTCCAACAATTCTCCTTCCTGAACTATAAAGGGCGGTGCGGTCGTATAACCAACTAGTAAAGTGTCTTGTGTTATTTGGGCGGAAGTGTGTAAGTAGAATAGACTTAAAACGATTACGATAAGTGTTTTCTTCATGGTTTGAATGACTGTAATTTCTAAATATACAATAATTCGAAAAAGTGTTAAATCATTTTTACTTCCCTAACTTTATTTAAAATTCATTGCAATGCAAATAGAGCTTTTAAAATTGGAAGATGTAACCGACACCATACAGAAACAGGTTGCCGATTTGTATCGGCAATTAAATGCTAATAATTCACAACGAACACTTCAAGAAATACTCCAATCAGGTAATAATGTATTGGTCATCATTTGTAGGATGGACGATAGTATTGTCGGAACTGCCCTTTTATCAACCTACAAAGTCATATCTGGATATCGGGGCATGGTTGATGATGTGGTCGTAGATGCATCACAACGCGGAAAAGGCATTGGTAGAAAACTAATGGAAAGACTTCTAGAAGAAGGTAAAAAAATGGGGTTGGATGAGATTCTACTATTTACAGGACATCATCGCGCCCCGGCAAAAGCTCTATACAAAAGCCTAGGATTTGAAATGCGAAAAAGTGGACTCTACAATCTTCGTCTAAACTAACTTGCCTGTTGCTTATTAAACTGGCTTTTCAGCTCCTCCATCGATTCTTGCAGTTGTTTTAGAAGTCCGGTTTCGGTAGTAGCATCAACACCAAATGTTATTTTACTATTTACCTGCCAGATTTCCTGAATCTGAAAAGGTTTGATTTCGTAAGGTGGATAGGTTTCATTTAAAGAAACCAAAGTCACATTATTGGAATTTGGCTTACGGATAACCTTTTTAACAAGAACAGCATCCTCCAAAACCACAACATACATTTTATTCGGATTGACTTCATCAATATTATCAATCGCCTTCGCCAGTACCCACTCCCCTGGTTTTAAATTTGGAAGCATACTATCACCTTCTACTTGAAAACCACGATACGTAGAATTTCTAAATTCGGGCAAAGGCAAGTCAAAGGCAGGCAATTCTTTATACCATGATGTATCTTGAATATTTTGCGGATATCCCGCTGCTGCTTTCGCATTCACCAAAACCATATTCTCTTGGTCTGAAGAATCTACAGTGACCACTTTCGGAATCACACTCGTATTTGAAGTGGCAAGGTTCTTATTCTCACTTTCCCCGAACAACCAAAGCGGATTGATTTTAAACTGTTTCAATAATTCAGCGACCACTTTTCCTGAGAGCTTTGTACGCCCTCTTTCAATATCAGCTGTTGTATTAGATATACCTAAAAGTTTGGCGAATTCGGCTTGTGTATGGCCTAAATCCCTTCTAATTTCAATAAAACGCTTTAAAGTGAGTTCATTTTCCATATGGTGTTCTTGTTTAATCGGTGAATTGAAAGTGCTTATCTCTCAAATAGTTATAAGCTTCAATAGGTAACAATTCTTGTTTTTCGGACTCTCAAATATAGTCAATTTGGAATATTTCCAAAAATATATATGGATTATTTCCATAATTAGGAATATTTCCATATTTTTGGAATAATTACAAATAATAGATGTCCTTCGAACGAATTAAAGAGAAATTAAATATCCTAGCAGATGCTGCCAAGTATGATGTATCATGTTCAAGTAGCGGAAGCAAACGCACCAACACCAACAAAGGTTTAGGTGATAGTTCAGGTATGGGTATTTGCCATAGTTATACCGAAGACGGCCGTTGTGTTTCTTTATTAAAAATACTTTTGACGAATCATTGCATTTTTGATTGCGCCTATTGTGTTACGCGTAAAAGCAATGATATCAAGCGTGCTGCTTTTAAAATTCAAGAAGTTGTTGATTTGACTATCAATTTCTATCGTAGAAACTATATAGAGGGACTTTTCTTGAGCTCAGGAATTTTTAAAAACCCTGATTTCACTATGGAACGTCTCGTTGCCGTTGCCAAAAAATTACGAACCGAGGGAAATTTCAATGGCTACATTCATTTAAAATCCATTCCTGGTGCTAGTGACGAACTGATGCGTGAGGCTGGTTTATGGGCTGATAGATTATCTGTAAATATTGAAGTCCCAACTATTTCGGGTCTAAAACTGCTGGCTCCTGATAAAAAGCATGAGGACTTTACAAAGCCCATGCTCAAAGTGAAGAATGAAATCATTCAGTATAAGGAGGAGAAAAAGGTTTTAAAAAGCACCCCAAAATACGCGCCTGCAGGACAAAGTACGCAAATGATTATAGGCGCTACTGGCGAATCGGATAAAGACATCATGTATTCTGCAAATCATTATTACAAAAACTATAATATGAAGCGGGTTTATTATTCAGGTTACGTGCCCGTTGCAGAAGACAGTCGCTTACCAGCCATAGGTTCACAAGTGCCTATGTTACGAGAAAACAGGCTCTACCAAACAGATTGGTTGTTGCGTTTCTATGGATTTAGCATAAGTGAAATTTTGAATGATAAACACCCCAATCTAGATATTGATGTAGACCCCAAGTTGAGTTGGGCTCTACGGAATCTAAATAATTTTCCAGTAGATATCAATACAGCCGACAAACGGATGCTTGCCCGAGTACCAGGATTAGGAATGTATTCGGTAAGCAAGATTCTAAAAGCCCGAAAGTTTCGAAAACTGAATTGGGAACACTTAAAGAAGATTGGCGTTGCCCTAAATAGAGCCAAGTATTTTATCATTTGTGATTCACATCAATGGGAAAAAAGAGATTTACAGGCCTATCAAATTAAGGGAATGATTTTACAGAATTCCCAAGGGAAATTTAGAAAGAATTACAGCAGTCAATTGTCATTGTTTAACTAAAAAATAACTCAAATGGATATTACGCAAAGTACCCAGAACAATTCCTTTACCAACAGTTTAACCGAGCTAGTGGAAAGCAGCAGACAAGCTATGTTAAAGCTCGGTTATGATTTTGTAGCGCTCCGTAGTCAAGTTAAAAGAAGACTATACTATTTCATTTTAAATGCCTAAACATGAAAAATTCAAAAGTTTTAATTTACGATGGTAGCTTCAATGGGTTCTTAACCACTGTGTTTAAGGCCTTTGACGAACAAGTTCAAATCGCTGATATTCAGAAGAATTCAGCTGCCCAAAGAGGATTATTTTCTGAAACAGAAACTGTTTTCACTCAAATGGATAAGGCCAAACGGGTATGGAATGGGGTTCAGAAGAAAAGCAATTCCGCTATCAAAAATGTGTATTTCGCCTTTCTTAGTGAAACCAAGGGGATTGAGCTCCTGCTCTATCGGTACATCCGTAATATGTTTTCGACAACAGATATGCTTCATCTTAACTTTACCGATGATACGATTTTGAAAATTAGTCAACTGGCAAAGTCTGTGGGGCGTGAAAAGCATCGTATGGAGGCGTTTGTACGCTTTCAATTAACACAAGATGATGTTTATTTTGCAAATATTGAACCTGATTTTGATGTACTGCCCTTAATTTCAAAACATTTTAGGTCCCGCTACGCTGACCAACAATGGTTGATTTATGATGTCAAACGCAAATACGGCTTGTTCTATGATTTAAATTCGGTAGAGATAATTTCTTTGGACTTAAAAGAAATCCACACCAATAGTATTCGTAAAAGTGATGCCTTTACAGGTGATGAATACAATTATCAAGATTTATGGAACAACTACTTCAAAAGCACCAATATCAAGTCACGAATCAATATGAAGTTACACACTCAGCATGTGCCAAAACGTTATTGGAAGTATATGAGTGAGAAGAAAGAAGCGGTTTAAGATGTAACAATGAGCTTAAAAAAAGTACTAATGGGGAAATAAAACTATAATAAGATGAAAAAAGCACTATCCCTTTTAGTACTAATGTTACTAAGCATTTCTTTCATGCAAGCGCAAGACTTGGAAAACGCCTTACTTTGGGAGGTCTCAGGTAAAAGCCTTGAAACACCTTCTTATGTGTTCGGAACAATTCACGTGACCTGTGATGCCACCTTAGATGATAATGTCAAATCGGCTTTGGATAAGACCTCATTATTGGTTCTGGAATTGGACATGGATGATCCGACCATGCAATCAAGAATGATGAGTCAGGTAGCCATGAAAGACAATCAAAATATAAAGGACTTACTTTCAGAAGAGGAATATGCATCTTTAGATGGATTTCTTCAAGAGCAATTTGGAGCTCCTTTAAATGCCTTCGCAACATTTAAACCCTTTTTCTTATCAGCAATGTTAATAACGAAATATCTAGATTGTCCAGTTCAATCTTTTGAAGGTGCTTTGATGCAAGTAGCTCAAGAACAAAAAGAAGAGATTTTAGGACTAGAGACGGTCGAAGAACAAATGAAGCTTTTCGATGAAATTCCCTATGAAGATCAGGTTAAAGATTTAATGGCCTCTATCGAAGATGATTTAAAAAAAGATAAGATAAAATTCCAGGAAATGATGAAACATTACAACAATGGCAATTTATCTGGGATTCAAGAGATGACTGATTCGGATGAGAGCATAATTATGGAAAAGCATAAGGATATAATGCTAACCAATCGCAATAAAAACTGGATTTCTAAAATAGAAGCTTTTTCTAAAGAGCAGCCCACTTTTTTCGGTGTAGGGGCAGCTCATTTAATTGGAGAAGATGGAGTTATTCAAATGTTAAGAAAAGAAGGTTACACCGTCACTGCAGTGAAATAAATTTACTTTAAATAGTAAAGAGTGTTTGCTAATTCTATTTTTTTGCAAACACTCTTTGAGCATATGAGATTTTGAGTAGGTACTTCATTAATGTTCATAGAAGCACTTTGTTGATTTTCATGTGCTATTTAAATTTTTACTTATTCCGCTCCCCCACAAAATTATCGCTCTGATTTTTAAACAGCACATTGAAGGTGGTCAAACTCCCATAAATGCGAGTGATATATTGCTGTAGGTCTACTTTCTCTTGGTCATCTAAATTCTTGCTAGAATTTATTTTTTGTTCCATAACACGAATTCGGTCGCGTACCATTACGATTTTATGAAAAAAAGTTTCGATAGGAACCTCCTTATTCGAAAGATTTGAATCTTTTGGTTCTAACACGAGATTACCTCCTTTCCATTTATCTGCGATAGGACTAATCGAAGAGGCATCGCTCCATTTTCGTAAAATAGAAATCAACGATTGTTCGACTTCAGAAAAGCTTATGGTATCAACTTCGTCTTCCACTGCTTCTATAACTTCGATGTCGTCATCTAAATCAATAGTTTCAAGTCCGTTGTCCATAAACGTAACCCAATAATGTTTTGAGGTTACATTGGTAACAACGCCTTTTCCATATTCGTTATGACTGATTCTTGAGCCTATCCCTAATAATTGCATTTGTAGTATTTTTCTGTTAAAAATTCAAAGTTAGAATCTAACATTTAAATATCAAAAAGGTTTTGAAACCAATTCTCGTTTTAGAGGTCAAAATCGTACTTT
The DNA here is from genome assembly GCA_947500435.1 of uncultured Flavobacteriaceae bacterium. Classification (GTDB taxonomy): domain Bacteria; phylum Bacteroidota; class Bacteroidia; order Flavobacteriales; family Flavobacteriaceae; genus Maribacter_C. The sequence goes on along the minus strand of CANMRV010000002.1, from coordinate 689,327 downwards.
TGCAGCTTTGCCTAATTGAATGATAAACTACGAGGAAAATATAGAGGTTAAAGGTGCCCGTGTTCACAATTTAAAGAACATCGATGTGACTATACCCAGAGAGAAATTAGTGGTAATTACTGGACTCTCCGGTAGTGGTAAATCGTCACTGGCTTTTGATACTATTTATGCGGAAGGCCAACGCCGCTATATTGAAACTTTCTCGGCATATGCCCGTCAGTTTTTGGGTGGATTGGAGCGACCTGATGTGGACAAAATCGATGGACTATCCCCTGTTATTGCAATCGAACAAAAGACAACTTCAAAGTCTCCTCGTTCCACTGTTGGCACCATTACGGAGATTTACGATTTTCTTCGTCTATTATTTGCCAGAGCCGGCGATGCCTATAGTTATAATACGGGTGAAAAGATGGTCAGTTATAGCGATGAGCAGATCAAGCAACTCATCAAAACAGACTACGACGGAAAGAAGATAAATGTTCTCGCCCCCATCATTAAATCAAGAAAAGGACACTACCGCGAGCTTTTTGAACAAATTGGAAAACAGGGTTTTGTAAAAGTCCGGGTTGATGGTGAAGTAAAAGATATCACAAAAGGAATGAAAGTGGACCGTTACAAGGTGCACGATATTGAAATCGTTATTGACCGCTTGAAAGTAAGTGACACCCAGGATATGGATAAGCGTCTTTCGGAATCAATCAATACAGCAATGTATAGTGGGGATAATGTTTTAATGGTTCTTGAAGAAGGTGCTTCAGTTGCTAGATATTTTAGCCGCGACTTAATGTGTCCCAGCACTGGTATCTCATATCCTAGTCCTGAGCCCAATACCTTTTCCTTTAATTCCCCAAAGGGAATGTGCTCCCATTGCAATGGGCTCGGCCATGTTCATGAAGTAAACGAGCTAAAGATATTCCCGAATAAAAAATTATCGATTAAGTCGGGAGGAATTGCTCCTTTAGGGGAATACAAAAAGTCTTGGGCTTTTAAACAAATTGAAACTATCGCGCAACGGTATGAATTTGAAATAACGGACCCAATTTCAAAAATTCCGGAAGAAGCAATGAGCGTTCTCCTGAATGGCGGAAACGAAAGTTTTGAGGTAAACTCAAAAACACTTGGCGTAAAGCGATCGTACAAGATTGATTATGAAGGAATCGCCAATTTCATTAAAAGCCAATTTGACGAAGCCGCTTCTGCATCTATAAAAAGATGGGCTAAAGAGTATATGGACAAGGTGATTTGCCCAACTTGCAAAGGTTCGCGTTTACGAAAAGAATCTCTCAATTTCAAAATTGATGAGAAAAACATCGCTGAATTGGCGCATCTAGACATTGCTGAATTAGCTGATTTTTTCAAGGATTTACAAAAGACACTAGAGGGCAATCAGTTAAAGATTGCTGAAGAAATCATAAAGGAAATCAAAACAAGAATTCAGTTTTTGTTAGATGTTGGTCTCGATTATCTATCGTTAAATCGAAGTTCAAAGTCCTTATCTGGTGGAGAGGCGCAGCGTATTCGTTTGGCGACTCAAATCGGTTCGCAATTGGTTGGTGTCTTGTATATTTTAGATGAGCCAAGTATTGGTTTACACCAGCGCGACAATGACCGCCTAATCCAATCTCTGGAATCACTGCGTGATATTGGCAACTCCGTAATAGTGGTTGAACACGACCGAGATATGATAGAAAGGGCGGACCATGTTATAGATATTGGGCCGAAAGCGGGACGGCATGGTGGAGAAATTATTTCTCAAGGACTTCCGAAAGATTTAAAAAAAGAAAATACACTTACAGCTGATTACATTACAGGTAAAAAAGAGATTGCTACACCTAAAAAACGTAGAAAAGGAAATGGGGAGAAAATCACCCTTTCCGGTTGTACTGGGAATAATCTTAAAAACGTTTCCATAGAACTTCCTTTGGGCAAAATGATAGGAGTAACGGGAGTTTCCGGTAGTGGAAAGTCCACATTAATCAATGAGACCCTCTACCCTATTATGAATGCCCATTATTTCAATGGTGTTAAAAAACCAATGCCTTACAAGAAAATTACAGGGCTAGAACATATTGACAAAGTAATTGATATCAATCAAAGTCCGATTGGGAGAACCCCACGTTCGAATCCGGCTACCTACACGGGTGTTTTTAGTGAAATTCGTTCACTTTTTGCTAAAACTCCTGAAGCAGCTATTCGCGGTTATAAACCTGGTCGTTTTAGCTTTAATGTAACTGGGGGGCGATGTGAAACATGTCAAGGTGGAGGCCTTCGAGTTATCGAAATGAACTTTCTACCCGATGTTTATGTGGAATGCGAAACGTGCAATGGCAAACGATTTAATCGGGAAACCCTAGAAATTAGGTACAAAGGAAAATCCATTTCAGATGTATTGGAAATGACGATTAACGAAGCAGTTGATTTCTTTGAGCTTATTCCGAAAATCCATAGAAAGTTAAAGACCATTCAAGATGTTGGACTAGGGTATATCTCTTTAGGACAGCAGTCGACTACCTTATCAGGTGGAGAAGCGCAGCGTATTAAACTGGCAACCGAACTTTCAAAAAGAGATACGGGAAACACATTTTATATATTAGACGAACCAACAACGGGACTTCACTTTGAAGATATTCGCGTACTAATGGAAGTTTTGAACCGTTTGGTAGACAAAGGAAATACTATCTTGGTTATTGAACACAATATGGATGTTATTAAAATGTCCGATTATATCATCGATATTGGCTACGAAGGTGGTCGTGGCGGCGGAATGGTTGTTGCCAAAGGAACTCCTGAAGCTGTTGCAAAAGACAAGAAAAGTTATACGGCAAAGTTTTTGAAGAAAGAATTGGGGTTGTAGGTTGTTTACGAGATACGCAATAAAAATATTAAGATTTTCCTATTCAGGGAAATGAAGATAAAATAGATTCCCGCCTTGCGGGAATGACAACAAAAAATCTAAGCATGAGAAAAGAACAACATCATAAAGGTTGGAATGAAATAAAAACAAACGACTCCTGGGCTTTGTTCAAAATCATGGGAGAATTTGTCAACGGTTTTGAGCGCATGAGCGTAATCGGACCATGTGTTTCAATCTTTGGCTCGGCACGAACCAAAGAGAATGATAAGTATTACAAGTTAGCCACAAGTATTGCCAAGAGCATTGCCGAGGCCGGATACGGAGTTATTACAGGAGGGGGTCCTGGTATCATGGAAGCTGGTAACCGAGGGGCAAATCTGGCAGGAGGAGTATCTGTAGGTTTAAACATTGATTTGCCTTTTGAGCAACACGACAACCCTTATATAGATGGTGATAAAAGTCTTGATTTTGATTACTTCTTTGTTCGCAAAGTAATGTTCGTCAAATATTCGCAAGGTTTTGTCGTAATGCCCGGTGGGTTTGGCACTTTGGATGAACTTTTCGAAGCGATTACTTTAATTCAAACAAATAAAATTGAAAAGTTTCCAATTATTCTAGTAGGAACGGATTTTTGGAAAGGTTTGATGGACTGGGTTAAAAATACAATGCTAGAAGTTAAAAATATTAGCCCAGAAGATTTAGACCTTATCCATTTAGTAGATACCGAAGATGAAGTTGTAGACATTATTGATGCATTCTACAAAGGCCGTTCTTTGAGTCCCAACTTCTAATCCTTTTTTCATTGAAGCAAAAAATTCAACTAAATATTGTCATAAGTGTCCTCATCCTTTTGTCGAGTATGTACTCAGCGTCGGCGCAGCATGTGAATACGCTGAATGTTAGGTTAAGTGATGAAACCAAAGAACTTAGCATTCAACAAGAGTTTACCTACCAGAACAATTCCAAAGAAACTTTAGAAACTCTATACTTCAATGATTGGGCCCATGCTTATTCAGATAAGAATACTGCTTTAGCAAAGAGTTTTGCTGAGCAGTTCAAGAAAAGTCTGCATTTAGCAAAAGATGGTGAGAGAGGCTTCACTAACATTATGACTGTAGTTGATGATGATTACCGTGGAATAACTTGGGAGCGAACTTCTGGCAAGGATATTCTCAAGATGTATTTGAATAAACCAATACTGCCAAACAAATCAGCAAAGATATTCATCACGTACACTGTTAAGTTACCACCCAATAAGTATACACCATACGGATACAGCAACAGAAATGAATATTACCTAAAGGATTGGTATTTAACTCCCGCTGTATTTGATGGTAAATGGCATTTGTATTCGAACAAAAATCTTGAAGATTTACATACCGATGTTACTGAGACCACATTAAATTTGATTTATCCTGAAGGACTTTACTTGGCTTCAAATTATAGGGTTTTAGGAAATTCACAATTTCCAAGTGGACAACAGGCTCAATTGGAAGGAAATCGTCATAAAAGTTGTGAATTGATTTTTTCACCCGAGAATACCTTCACAACACATGTTACGCCTCATATGACCATTAAGACTGACATTACCGCAACAAAATATGATGCTGTCTTACAGGGATTATCTATCAACAGGGTTACCGAGTTTCTTTATGAGAATCTTGGAAAGTATCCGCATGCACAGCTTTTGGTCAGCAATATTGACTACAGTAAAAACCCATTATACGGACTTAATCAATTACCAAAATTTATAAGACCTTATGAAGAGCGTTTTCAGTTTGAAATGAAAATTCTAAAAACTGCACTCACCAATATTCTTGAAGAAACCATTTATCTGAACCCGAGAAAAGAGCAATGGCTCAATGATGCAATTGCCAATTACTTGATGATTGCATATGTTGATGAATTTTACCCAGACCAAAAGCTATTGGGTAAATTGTCAAAAATATGGGGTATTCGTAGTTTCAATCTAGCCAAGATGGGTTTTAACGAACAGTATCCTTTTTTCTATCTTGGACTAGCAAGAAAAAATTTGGACCAACCTTTAATCACACCCAATGATTCACTTATTGTAGCGAACCAAAAAATTGGTAATAAATATAAAGCTGGGCTGGGTTTAGCCTATTTAGCAAGTTATATTGGAAAAGAGAAAATCGATGAAAGTATAAAGACATTTTACAGATATTACCAACTGAATCGCGTACGGGTTTTAGACTTCGAATCCATTTTAAAACGCTCAGCTGACCAAGATATTGATTGGTTTTTCAACAACTATGTCAACTCTGACCGAATAATCGATTATAAAATAAAAAGGGTGAAAAAAACGGAGGATTCCCTCTACGTTACTCTGAAAAATAAGGAAGGTACGGTCGTTCCCATCTCAATGTTCGGTTTAAAGAATGATTCAGTGGTATCGAAATACTGGTTTTCTAATATTAAAAAGGAAAAAACGATAACCATTCCTAGAAATGATGAAGAAAGGCTTGTATTAAATTACGACCAAAAAATACCTGAGTTCAATCAACGTGACAACTGGAAATCCCTTGGAGGGTTTTTATCAGGTAACAAAAAACTGAAATTTACTTTTTTCAGGGACTCAGAAAATCCCTATTATAATCAGGTTTTTTATGTTCCTGTATTAAATTTCAATATTTATGATGGGTGGACTCCAGGGCTTCGACTCTATAACAAAACATTACTTGAGCGTCCATTTGTATATGACTTTGCTCCCTCCTATTCTTTTCGAGAAAAAGCCTTCGTCGGGTATGGTAAACTTTCATACCGAAAGTATCTGACTAAAACTGGCTTGTATGTTGCGAATTATGCCCTAAGGGGTTCGACCTCACATTTTAATGTCAATTCAAGATACTCTACCATAACCCCTTCTTTAAGTTTTGGTTGGCGGCCGAAAAATTTAATCTCGAACAAAAGACAGTTTTTATCATTTCGTTACCTCAATATTTTCAGGGACATTGATGAGAGTCTGGCTGATTTAAGAAACGATCCGGAGAATCCTGATTACAGTGTTTTCAATATTCGATACACAAATGTTGATAATAACATTTTAAACTACTCCTCGTTGTTCTTAGATTTCCAACAAGCAGGTAAATTCACAAAATTTGCGGCAGAATATGAATATCGCAAACTCTTTCAAAACAATAGGCAGTTTAATCTGAGACTTTACGCTGGAAAATTCCTGAGAAATAAAACCAATTCTGATTTCTTCAGTTTTGCTCTTGATCGCCCTACTGATTATCTTTTTGATTATGCATATCTAGGCCGTTCAGAAGATTCTGGTTTGTATAGCCAGCAGGTTATTATTGCTGAAGGTGGTTTTAAATCCTTTTTAGATGAACGTTATCGTTTTTCAAATGATTGGTTGGTGACAGCCAATGCCAGCGTTAATCTTTGGCGATGGATTGAATTATATGGCGATATTGGGTTGGTAAAAAATAGAGGATTAAAACAAAAATTCGTTTACGATTCTGGTGTTCGCTTGAATTTAGTAACTGATTATTTTGAGCTGTATTTTCCCTTATACTCAAATAATGGCTGGGAAGTTTCGCAGCCTAATTATGGTGAAAAAATCCGTTTTATTGTAACGGTCAGTCCAAGAACCCTTACTGGATTGTTCACAAGAAAGTGGTTTTAATTTTTTAACAAATTCTTAGCGTAAGTAGCGTATATTGTTATTTTTATAATAAAAAACCACTTTAACAGCTATTATTTTATCAATAATTCAATAAATATGACTCCAGTAGGGTTGCATTAATCCCTCATATAAAGTACTTTTGCCAAAACCTTAGGTAATAGATGGATATATCACCCAAAACAAGCAACGACATTTCTTTTGAAGACTTCCGAACTCAAATCTTAAAGGATTATGAGACTGCGGTTTTAAGTCGAATTTGCAGCTTGATGGGACGAAAAGAGGTCTTAACTGGTAAAGCCAAATTCGGAATTTTCAGTGATGGTAAAGAATTGCCACAACTTGCCATGGCACGAGCTTTTAAGAATGGTGATTTTAGAAGTGGTTATTATCGCGATCAAACTTTTATGATGGCTTTGGGCCTTCTCACTCCCAAAAATTTGTTTCATGCCCTTTACGCCACCACCGATATTGAAAAAGAACCGATGAGTGCAGGCCGCCAAATGATTGGCCATTATTTAACTTTTAGTCTCAATGAAGACGGTACTTGGAAAGACTTGACAAAGCAAAAAAACACTGCCCCAGATGTTTCTTCTACTGCCGGACAAATGCCAAGGTTGTTAGGTCTGGCTCAAGCATCTAAAGTGTATCGAAATTTAAAGGGTATTGATGCAACAAACTTTTCTATAAATGGAAACGAAGTAGCCTGGGGAACAATAGGTAATGCTAGTACTAGTGAAGGTTTATTTTTCGAAACCATCAACGCGGGTGGTGTATTACAAGTTCCAATGGTGGTCAGCATATGGGATGACAACTATGGAATTTCCGTTCCTCAAGAATACCATACCACTAAAGAAAGTATTTCTGAAGCACTTAAAGGTTTTCAACGTGACAAAGACCATAAAGGTTATGAAATCTTAAAGGTAAAAGGATGGGACTATACGGCATTAATACACGCCTATGAGAATGCGTCCGATATTGCTAGAGAAGAGCATGTACCTGTAATAATACATGTTGATGAGCTTACACAACCGCAGGGTCACTCGACTTCGGGATCTCATGAGAGATACAAGAATCAAGAACGCCTGGAGTGGGAAAGGGAAAATGACTGCAACAAACGTTTTAAGGAATGGATAATTGAATCAGGTATCGCCTCCGAAGAAGAGCTCAATTCCATGGAATTATCCCTTAAAAAATCGGTGCGAACTGCTAAAAAAGAAGCATGGGCTGAATACTTAGCTTCTCATTTGGAGAAAAAGAAAATTCTCATCAACCTGTTAGACAATGCAGCGGACAATAGTCAAAATAAAGTATTCATTACGAAGCTCAAAAACGACCTTATTGCTATTGAAGAGCCGATAAAGAAGGACTTAATATCAACCGCTAGAAAAGCGTTAAGATATCTTATAGGAGAAAATACTGCGGAAAAAGAAGCCTTGCTTGCTTGGACGAATCAGTTCCTTAAAATGGAACAGCCCAATTATAGCGACCATTTATACAGTGAAAACGCAAACAAAGCAACCAATATCGCCGAGGTAAAACCCGAATATGATACCAATGCAGAAGAAGTTGATGGAAGGGTTATACTACGAGAAAATTTTGATAGACTTCTTGAAAAATATCCGGAGATTTTAATCTTTGGTGAAGATACAGGTACTATTGGTGACGTAAACCAGGGACTAGAAGGTTTACAAGATAAATACGGTAAGCTCCGCGTCGCGGATACAGGAATTCGAGAATCTACGATTATTGGCCAAGGTTTGGGTATGGCGCTTAGGGGACTCCGTCCAATTGCCGAAATACAATATCTAGATTATATCTTTTATGCAATGCCAACTTTAACGGATGATGTTGCAACTATTCGCTATCGTACTGTTGGTAAACAAAAAGCACCTTTAATTATTAGAACCAGAGGGCACCGTTTGGAAGGTATTTGGCATTCCGGTTCTCCTATGGGCGGATTGATACATACGTTACGAGGGATTTATATTCTTTCGCCGCGTAATATGACGCAAGCGGCAGGTTTCTACAATACGCTTATGAAAAGTGACGAACCAGCTCTGGTAATTGAAAGCTTGAACGGATATCGACTTAAAGAACCTACACCAAATAATCTTGGGGAGTTCTGTACCCCTATCGGAATTGTCGAAACAGTAAAATTAGGCTCTGATATTACTTTGGTTTCCTATGGTTCTACATTGAGAATTGTTATGCAGGCAGCCAAGGAATTGCAGGAGGTTGGTATCAATGCAGAAGTTATCGATGCACAATCACTACTTCCGTTTGACATTAATCATGATGTTGTCAAAAGTGTTCAGAAAACCAATCGTTTGTTGGTTATCGATGAGGATGTTCCCGGTGGATGTTCTGCATATTTGCTCAATGAAATCATTGAAAAGCAAGGTGCCTACAAGTACTTGGATAGCGCTCCACAAACCTTATCCGCCAAAGCACATAGACCTGCCTATGGTACAGATGGGGACTACTTCTCAAAACCCAACGCTGAGGATATTTTTGAAAAAGTGTATGGCATAATACACGAATCAAATCCTGAAGACTACCCAAATTTACGATAGTTCCTCTATTCATAGCAGTCGATAATAATTTGATTTGTGCTAAATTTACGGCACAATCCTTCTTGAATGCACATTGACTCTATTCTAAAATCGCATTACGATATTTGCAATGCCACAATAAGCACTTTAGAGGGCTACGATAGTACCAACTATAAAATTGAAAGTGAGCATGGCATTTTTGTCTTAAAGCAGAATTCCTATTCTCAAGAAACTTTGGCACTGCTTAAGGCTGAAAATCAGCTTTTTGAAAGCCTTGCCATTCTAAAAGACTACGATTTTCCAACTGCAATTCCAACCTTAGAAAAAGAGTCCATTTTAGTTATAGAGGAACATATTTTTCGCTTACTGTCTTTCGTTGAAGGTGAGTTTTTAGGAGAGGTTCCTCATACTTCTGTCCTACTCCATTCTTTTGGTGTGTTTCTTGCAAAAATGGATAAACAAATACATGAAGAATATAATCCAGCTATTGTTGGTAAAGAAACCCAATGGGACTTAAAAGAGTTCAAGTCAAATTATCAATACATTGATTACATATCAAATCCGAAAGACAGTAGCCTTGTTGACTATTGCTTTTTGCAGTTTGATGAGCACATCCATCCTATAAAACATGAACTGCGGAAGGGAATCATCCACAACGATGGTAACGATTGGAATATACTTACAAAGAACGGCAAGGTTTCTGGAATCATTGACTTTGGAGACATGTGCCATTCATGGCTGATTAATGAAGTTGCTATTGCCATCACCTATGTCATGATGGGTAAGGAAAACCCCTTAGAAATTGCTTCTCATGTAATTCAAGGATACCATTCGAGATTTCCCTTGGAAGAAAAGGAACTGGATATTTTATATTACCTAGTTGCAGCCCGCTTATGTACGAGCGTTTGCAATTCCGCTTATGCTAAAACCTTAAAACCGGATTCAGAATATATTACGATAAGTGAAAAACCTGCTTGGGAGCTATTGTACAAATGGATTTCCATAAATCCCATAAAGGCAAAAGACTCCTTTCGAGAAGCTGCGGGGTTACCTCCAATTAAGAAAAAGGAAGGTTCACAGCAACTCCGTAGAAGAAAGAAAAACTTCAGTAATACACTTTCCTTAAGTTATTCCACTCCCATTCAAATGCAACAATCTGCATTCCAATATATGTATGATGCAGATGGAAACACCTTTCTTGACGCGTATAACAACATTATGCTTGCGGGTCATTGTCATCCTAAGGTGGTAAGGGCTGGTCAGAAAGCCATGGCAAAATTGAATACCAATACCCGTTATATCTATGATGAATTACTTTCTTATAGTGAGAAGTTACTAGCGAAGTTTCCTGAAAATTTGAATAAGGTATTCTTCGTGAATTCCGGTAGCGCTGCTAGTGATCTCGCTATTCGTATGGCGACGAATCATTCTCAAAAACCAACCATTATGGCTTTAGAACATGGCTATCATGGCAATACAAGAATAGGTATTGATATCAGTCATTACAAATACAATCACAAGGGGGGAACAGGCAAACAAGACTACATTCTGGCTGCTCCAATGCCAAAGGCCTTCAAATCTGGCTACAAAGATGATGGTTCTGCAGGTGATTTTTATGCGCAGCAAACCCAAGGACAAATTGATTCTAACCCCAATCAAATTGCTGCATTTATTGCCGAACCTATTGTGGGTTGTGGTGGTCAAGTTCCTTTAGCAAAAGGTTATTTGAAACAGGTATACCATGCCATAAGGGCTCAAGGTGGAATTTGCATAAGTGATGAAGTTCAAGTCGGTTTCGGACGTTTAGGTGATTATTTCTGGGGATATGAAATGTATGGCGTGATTCCAGATATGGTGATTCTCGGAAAACCTATGGCCAATGGTCACCCTATCGGTGCCGTGGTGACAACAACGGAAATCGCTGAAAGTTTTGACAACGGATTGGAGTTCTTTAGTTCTTTTGGGGGAAATCCCGTCTCATGTGCAATCGGACAGTCCGTTTTAGAAGTCATCGAAGAAGAGGGACTACAACAACACGCTAAAAAAGTTGGGGACTATTTGATGGAAAGATTAAGAGATTTGCAAACCGAATACCCTGAAATTTTGGATGTACGCGGAAGTGGACTTTTTATTGGAGTAGAAATTGGGGGTTCAAATATGGCTTCAAGTACTCAGCTGGCAGCAAGTATTAAAAATGGACTTAGAGAAAATCTTATTCTAATCAGCACCGATGGCCCCAAGGATAACGTTTTAAAGATTAAACCACCGCTTTCTTTCAATCTTTTAGATGCAGATAAACTCGTCTTCCATATCTCGAAGCAGCTCGGGCATTTTTTGAAGGGTTGAAAATTTAATCCTACTTTTATACAAATTCAAACCTCACACAAATGACTTCTAACTTAAAAAATGATATTGGATTAGCCTTGTTGCGCATTGCATCATCAGCATTTTTGCTTACTCATGGTATTCCGAAATTCCAAAAAATGATTAGTGGCAACTTTGAGTTTGGAGACCCCATTGGCATTGGTCCGACACCAACTTTATTCCTAGCTGTACTAGCGGAATTTGTGTGCCCAATCCTTATAATTATCGGATTTAAAACACGTTGGGCAGCAATACTTCCCGCCATTACAATGCTAGTTGCAGCGGCAATAGCTCATGCAACCGACCCATTTGGCAAAAAGGAAAAGGCACTTCTGTTTTTAGTGATTTTTGTAGCCATAATCCTTTTAGGCCCCGGTAAATATAGTATTGATAGAAAGTGATTAGATAACCTTTACTAGGAGTTCTTTCAACAAATCGGCTTGCGATATGTTTGCAGAGCCTACCCCTTTTCCTTTTAGGTCAAGCTCTCGTAAACTTGAAACAATTGTGCTAACCTTTTTCATTGGGTAGTTTTTTGCAGCTACTTGATATTCACGTACAAAATAAGGATTGATACCCAAGGCACTGGCAACACTCTTCGGATTATGGTCTTTCATACCATGATACTTTAGTAATTGCGTGAAAAAAGTATTTAGCAAAGTAATTGTTACCACAAACGGGTTGTCCTTCGGATTTTGAGCGAAGTAATTCAGAATTCTAGTCGCTTTTACCACATTGCGCTCCCCTATTGCTTTCTTCAGTTCAAAATTATTATAGTCCTTGCTGATACCGATGTTTTCCTCAATATCTAAGGGTGTAATTTCCTTTTCTTTCGGAAGAACCAATTGTAGTTTTTCCAATTCGTTGTTTATTTTGCTCAAGTCAGTTCCTAAGAACTCAACCAACAAGCTGGAAGCTTTTGGAGTGATGCGATACCCTTTTCCCTGAAGAACTTTCCGAATCCAATCGGAAACTTTATTTTCATAAAGTTTCTTGCTTTCGAAAACGACACCTGTTTTCTTGATCTGCTTATATACTTTTTTCCGTTTGTCAAACTTGCTATATTTGTAGCAAAGTACCAACACCGTGGAAGGTTGGGGATTTTCGGCATACGAGCTCAACTTGTCAATTGTTCTAGCCAAATGCTGTGCTTCCTTAACGATAACCACTTGTCTTTCAGCCATCATCGGAAATCGTTTCGCATTGCCAACAATGTCTTCTACAGTTACATCCTTTCCATAAAGTACCATCTGATTGAAACCGCGCTCTTCTTCCGCCAGAACATTCTTTTCAATGAATTCCGAGATGCGGTCAATGTAGTACGGTTCTTCACCTGTCAGTAGATATATAGGTTTGATGTTGCCATCCTTGATATCCTTAACTATCTGTTTTACTTCATCCATCCAAAAAAAATCATCAAATTTGTGGCATGCTTCAACTGAATTTTCCAGCATACCAGTTCCGTTTCAAAAATAGCGAAAATAAAGTCCAGATTTTCGATGTCATTCGCAAAAAGTTTGTGGTTTTACAACCTGAAGAATGGGTGCGACAGCATCTTGTCCACTATTTAATTTCGGAAAAGAAATATCCAAGCTCATTAATCAATGTTGAAAAACAATTGACTATTAACGGATTAAAAAAGAGATATGACATTGTTGTGTTTAATTCCGACGGAAGCATAGAAGTTTTGATAGAATGTAAAGCCCCTGAAATTTCGATTAGCCAGACTACGTTCAATCAAATTGCTCAATACAATATGAACTTAAAGGCGAATTACTTAATGGTTACCAACGGATTAGAGCATTTTTATTGCAAAATGGATTTTGAACAAGAAAAGTATTCGTTTCTAAAGGATATTCCTGATTTTAACCGTTAATTTGCCATCGTTTTGCGCATAGCTGTCGTCATACTAAACTGGAATGGAAAGGGACTATTAGAAAGTTACCTTCCTGCAGTAATGGAGTATTCTGACGGAGCAGAAATTTATGTTGCCGACAATGCTTCTTCAGATGATTCGGTTGCTTTTGTAAAAGCCAATTACCCAAAAATCAAGATTGTTGAAAATTCAATTAATGGAGGATTCGCAAAGGGCTATAATGATGCCCTAACCCACATTGATGCAGATGTATATTGCCTTCTCAATTCAGATGTAGAAGTCACACCAAACTGGCTGGTGTCTATAAAAAAGACCTTTAAAGATTTACCTGAAGCCTCCATTCTTCAACCTAAAATCTTGGATGTAAAGAAGAAGGATTACTTTGAATACGCCGGTGCAGCAGGTGGTTTTATAGACCAACTAGGTTACCCTTTCTGTCGTGGACGCATTTTTCAATCCCTCGAAAAAGATGAAGGTCAATATGATGATGTACGTGAAATTTTTTGGGCGACAGGGGCTTGTATGTTCATCAAAAGTGATGTCTTTTTTGATTTAGGCGGATTTGATGAAGATTATTTCGCCCACCAGGAAGAAGTAGATTTATGCTGGCGAGCAAAGAATGCGGGTCATAAAGTATATTATGTCGGAACGTCAAAAGTCTATCATTTAGGAGGTTCTACACTAAGTAACATGAACCCTAGAAAGACCTTTCTTAACTTTAGAAATTCTTTGTTCTCTATTACAAAAAACCTTCCTCGAAGAAAAGCTTTTTTGATTATTTTCATACGACTGGTTTTAGACGCTGTAGCCGCTTTACGTTTTATCTTTCAATTGAAGTTTATGCACTGCATCGCCATTATAAAAGCTCATCTAAGCTTTTACAAACATTTCACCAAGATGTACCGTAAAAGGGAAAAAGCTAATTTTATATTAAATTATTATGCAAAGAAGTCCATTGTATGGTCTCACTTCGTACATCAAGAGAATGTTTTTAAAGTTTTAGAAAAAGATTAACTAGTATTAAAAAAACATCGTACTAGTATTTTCTCTAATTTTGAACAAGAACAAACCATTTTTAAACAAATAACATTTTTAATAAATATTTAAGTAACATCATTATGAAAAAACTGATTTTAGGCGCATTGGGAGTTACCTTACTGTTATCTTCTTGTGTATCACAAAAGAAATTTGCTGAAATGGAGGCCAAAGCAAAAGAGGCTCAAGATTTGCTAAACTCAGCAACGGTAAAGTTAAACACGTGTTTAGAAGAGAAAGCTACAGCAACTTCAAGAATGCAGACCTTGGAAGACCAAAACACATTTTTGAAAGCAAACAATCAAGAGCTTATCAATAATATGGGTAACCTGACCACCTTGACCACAAAAGGTGCTGAGAACTTAGAGAAATCTCTTGAGAGTCTTCAAGAAAAAGACCTTACTATTCGCAAGTTAAACGATGCCATCACACGAAGAGATTCTGTAAACCTTTCTTTGGTACAGAGTTTAAAAGGTGTTTTGGGTAATTTAGATGATGAGGATATCGAAATTAGCGTTGAAAAAGGAGTTGTTTTCGTTTCTATCTCCGATAAATTGTTGTTCAGCAGCGGAAGTTATAACATTACTAGTAGGGCGAAAACAGTTTTAGGAAAAGTTGCTCAAGTTGTGAACAACAAACCTGATTTTGAATTTATGGTAGAAGGTCATACCGATGATGTTCCTTACGGTAGAAAAGGTAATATTTTAGACAACTGGGATTTAAGTGTAAAACGTGCCACGGCAGTAGTTCGTATTTTACAAAACGATTACAACGTAGACCCTAAACGCATGACTGCTGCAGGTAGAGCAGAATATGTTCCTGTTTCAACGACAGAGAAATCGAAGAACAGAAGAACAAGAATTGTGGTTCTTCCAAAAATCGATCAGTTCTATAGCATGATTGAAGAGGGAATGAAAGATCCTGCTATTAATAATTAGACGTTAGACGTTAGACGTTAGACGTTAGACGTTAGAAAATAGTAAAAATGCCATTGCTTTATTGCAATGGCATTTTTTATTCAGCTTTTTTTCTTGTCTCTTAAAGAATATCCAAACTACCTTTTCCTTCACGCAACACCTCTGGTTCTCCTTGCGAAAGGTCAATAACCGTTGAGGCCGTATTATCACCATACCCTCCGTCAATTACTATATCAACAAGTTTTTCCCATTTTTCGAATATCAAACTTGGGTCTGTAGTGTATTCTAACAATTCATCTTCATCTCGAATCGAGGTAGATATTATCGGGTTACCAAGTTCTTCAACCAAAGCCTTGGCAATTGAATTGTCAGGAACGCGAATACCTACAGTCTTTTTCTTTTTGAAAACCTTCGGAAGGTTACTATTTCCAGGAAGTACAAAGGTATAGGGACCGGGAAGAGCACGTTTTAAAATTTTAAAAGTCCTTGTGTCTATTTGTCGCACATAGTCAGAAAGATTACTCAAATCAGCACAAATAAAAGACCAATTGGCTTTCTCTAGCTTTATGCCTTTGATACGCGCAATTCTTTCCAAAGCTTTGATATTTGTAATATCGCAACCGAGTCCGTAAACCGTATCCGTCGGATAAATAACCAATCCGCCCTTACGCAAAATATCCACCACCTTCCTGATTTCTTTGGGATTGGGATTCTCTTCATATATTTTAACGAATTCGGACATATTGCAACAAGATCTTCATTGCAAAGTTAGTCGTTATTTAAGAATTTCTTGGAAACGATAGCCTATAGATAGCTACAAAATGCGAAAACAGTACCACAGGCACAACAAAAGTGGGCAGCCATACTAGAGGGAAATGAAGAATAGCTACGTTGGGTTGATTAAATGCAAATTGTTGAATGGGAATAGGTACTGACAGAATTGCGTTGAAAATAATGCTTAGCAAAAGGCCTAGGCAAACAATATTCCAAATTAACAGTCCCTTCTTCCCTACAGTCTTTCTCCAGAAAACGAGGTAGTAAATAATGGGAGCGGTAATGCCAGCTAGGATATCAAAATTCCGTCCTGAAAATGTCATTAACTCCGGAAGCATTTTAGACAAAAAGAACCAGTACAAAACAATTTCAACAGGAATTCTAACGATATGAAGCAGGGTCAAGGTTTTGAGACTTAAGGTGTTAATCCAAGTTCTTCCTTTTTTAGATATAAATACACCCAGAATAAGCATCAAAGCGGGTGGTGCTGCCAAAAGGAAACGAAACGGTTCTGTAGATACCTCAAGATAAAAACCGGAATTTGCCAAATAGGTTTGAAGAGATAACCAGAGAATCAAACCGAAAACAACTACTTTTGGAGAATTGGTCGCTCTTATGAACAAAAAAAGTGTCAGCATCGTTGTCAAAATAAAGGTCAACGACACATAAAAAGGAACATCTTGCATAAGTAGCGATGAATTAAGAATGATTATTTGTAAGGTATCTATAATCTATTTACTCCAAATTGCCTTTTAGGTTCTCCAGTCCAATGGCAAAATCATTACCAATCATTTCTTCCATATCCATAAAAACCATCATGAAGTTCATAGGGTAATCCATTCGGCCATTAAATCCCCATTTGACTTTGGTTTGATTATTTCCAACGCTTTCCGTAGTCATATAGGCTTTATCAGAAGCTTCAAAGGGCTCCATAAAACGTAACTCAAAATCAATTCGCTCCCCATTTTTGATGGATATGATTTCCTGCTCTCCTACCCCAACATCGGGATTATCACTTTTCCAACCAGCAACAAAACCAACGGTGCCATCAGTTCCTGAATAGGTTCTTTCCATATCGGGATCCATTGAAGCCCATTTGCTAAACTTCTCCTGATTCTTCAATGATTTGATATAATCAAAAACTTCTTGCTTTGATTTGTTTATAGTTACCTCTTTCTCAACTGCATATTCTTTTTTGGTAAAAGCAGCTAGAATTAATGGAATTGCGATTAAAACTCCTAAAGCGATTAGAACTTTTTTCAGTATTCTCATAAATATTGGGTTTTAGTTTAACTTGCTAGTCTTAATTTATGTGGGCTTGTATTCGGAATCCGTTCGATAAGGTTTCTAGCTTCTAAATCAAGCTTAACGCTTACAACATACCAGCTTATTTTACCATCAAAGGTCTTCTTTAGTTTTTGAACGGCTAATTTGTCCAAGTTTTGATAGGTAAGCTCTCCATGTTCTTTGATTGTCTTTAGAATAAACTCCTTGATGGTATCGTATCGCCTTTTTAAAATATTCACTCCAGTTTTGCCCTGAGGGTGAAGGGTCATAATTCTTTCGTTATCTGACATTTGAATACAGTTTATAAGATTAGTACGATCAAATCTAAATAATACCGTAGTAAAATTTATTGCCATATGGCAATAAATGAATAGTATCATTTCATAGTTTCTTTTCGAATACGACTCAAAGAAGTGTTTGTCACTCCTAGATACGAGGCAATGTGTTTTAATGAGGAATATTGAAATACCTCCGGTTTGGTTTCCATCAATTTATGATAACGCTCAGTGGCAGAATCTGTAATCATTGAAACAGAACGCTGCTTAAATTCAAATAAATTACTTGACATCCAAGACCTACCCCATTCTCGAAAACCTTCAATGGAATGAAACAGCTGTTGGAAAACTTGAAAATCTATCTTCCAGCAGGTACAATCCGTAAGGGCTTCAATGTTCTCCTGAGAAGGAATACGTTGAAAAAGTGAGGATACCTCAATTACAAGCCCATTTTGAATAAAAAAGTCAGTGGTGATGTCTTTTCCATTGAAATCAATCACATACGATCTGATTAATCCGCTTTCCAAAATCATGTATCCGTCGGCAATTGTGCCGGTTTCAAGAATGTGTTGACCTTTGGAGAAAGTTATTTCATGATGTGCATCGCAAATCGCTTTTAGATCCTCGTCGGAAAGTAGCTCATGCTGATAGACCGCGCGTAAGGCATCGGATTTCATAGAAAACAGTTGTAGTTGTTCTCTTTAAAGATAAAAATTATCATTCATAGTTTCAAGAAAACAAATTGGTCGTCTGTTTTAGGTAGCAAATAAGATTACTTTACTTGATAAACCTTAACATAGTCGACCTCCATTGTAGCAGGAAAGATAGAGGTGTCAACCCCTTCAAGACCTCCCCAATCACCGCCTACAGCAACATTCATTATAAAGTAAAAGTTGTTCTGAAATGGCCAGCTATCCGTTGTATAAGTCACTGGTCTTCTGAAGACAAACTGCACGTTATCAATATCATCAAGATAGAACTTTAGATATTTTGCTGACCATAGAAGTCCGAAGGTGTGAAACTCTTCTTCGATGGTCTCCAAATCTACCGCTCCTGAGGTGATTTCTGTGTTATTCGTGTGGTTATTCGCGGTACTATGAATAGAAAAATGGGTCTTATTTGGTTTAAAGCTCACATATTCCATAATATCTATTTCACCACAGGCAGGCCATCCAACCGTTTCAATATTACTGCCTAGCATCCAAAGTGCTGGCCAAAGACCATTGCCTTTGTGATCCGGCATTTTCGCACGAATTTCCATGCGGCCGTATTTGAACGATTTCTTACTGTTGATACGAGCTGAAGTAAAAGCCCCTTCGATAGTGTTGTCCGAATTTTTCTTGGCTGTTATTTTCAAAGTGCCATCGCTTACCTCTGTATTTCCTTCGAGTTGGTAATTTTGAAGCTCATTGTTTACCCAACCACTTGCCCTATCTTCAAAAGTCCAATTATCTGACGAAACAGAAGTACCATCAAATTCATCACTCCAAATTAATTCTGCATCATTCCAGTAATCAGCATCATCTGGATCTTTAATGTCTGAAGTATCTATAGGGTCAGGTTCTTGCTCTTGGGCTATTTCGGGTTCTTGGGAGTCTGACTTTCCGCATCCTAAGAAAAAGATGCATAAAATCAATAAATGGAGGTTTAACTTCTTCATCGTAACTTTTTTACCAAATTTAAGGTAATTTGTCCAATAGGGAACACTAGGAAAGTACCTCAAGCTTCGCGAAGCGCAGTAAGAGCTTTTTAACATCCCCTTTGTCAAACTGAATTTCCGCTTTTTTATCATTACCCACGCCTTCGATTTTCAGTACTTTGCCCCTACCAAATCGAGTATGATTGACTAAAGAACCTTCTGCTAGATTTGGGTCGATAACATTTGTATTTGCCACAGGGGAAGCAATTTCAGGTTTCAGCTTCCTTAGTTTACGAAGCTGATTTTCACTGGGTTTACCAACCAATGGTGGCGTTCCTTTTTTGGGTTTGACCTGTCGTAAGGTACTTTTATCTACTTCCCCGAAAATGTCATTATCAATCAAAGGCTTATAACGATAGGAAGCCCTGTCAATTGGTGTTAGATTCTCAACATACTGTTCATCAATTTCCTCTAAGAAACGGCTAGGTTCAGCATCTATTAATTTTCCCCAACGATAGCGGTTTTGAGTGTAAGTGAGATATGCTTGCTTTTCTGCACGGGTCAGTGCCACATAAAACAACCTTCGCTCCTCCTCCAACTCACTGCGTGTATTCATACTCATTCCTGAAGGAAATAAGTCTTCTTCCATCCCTACAATATAAACATGAGGAAACTCTAGCCCTTTGGCTAAGTGAATCGTCATTAAAGCCACGCGGTCATCATCACCTGTATCCTTGTCTAAATCTGTTGCTAAGGCGACATCTTCTAGGAACTCAGAAATACTTCCTGTGGCCTCATCTAATTCTCTTTGCCCTTCTACAAAATCTTGAATACCGTTTAAAAGTTCCTCGATATTCTCCATTCGGGCTATACCCTCGGGAGTTCCATCTTTTTTAAACTCTAAAAGTATTCCTGTCTTCTTTGAAACATGCTCTGCAAGAACAAAAGCATCGGCACTTTCACTCATGATTTGGAAACTCTGAATCATGGTAACGAAGTCTTGTAATTTTCGTTTGGTACCCGCATTTATCTTTAAATCGATGCGATCAATATTTTCAATTACCTCAAAAATCGAACGTCCATAATGATTTGCGGCAACTACTAATTTGTCAATTGTGGTTTGGCCTATACCACGGGTGGGGAAATTAATTACACGTTTAAGTGCCTCTTCATCTTTTGGATTGATTACCAGTCGCAAATAAGAAAGTACATCTTTGATTTCCTTGCGTTGATAGAACGACAATCCCCCGTAAATGCGATAGGGAATATCCCGTTTACGCAAAGCATCTTCAATTGACCTTGATTGGGAATTTGTACGATATAGCACTGCAAAATTACCGTTAGGCATTTGATGTTGCATCCGATTTTCCCAAATGGAATTCGCTACGTAGCGCCCCTCTTCGGCATCTGTAGGACTGCGATGAATTATAATTGGCGGACCATCATCATTTGCCGTCCAAACAACTTTTTCCAGCTGTTCTTTGTTATTTGCAATAATGGAGTTTGCCGCCTGAACAATATTTTTGGTAGAACGATAATTCTGCTCCAAACGATACATCCCTACATCATCATAGTCCTTTTGAAAATTCAGAATATTACTAATGTTTGCTCCACGGAAAGAATAAATACTCTGTGCATCATCCCCAACCACGCAAATATTTTGATATCTATCGGATAAAGCCTTTACAATAAGGTATTGCGAATGATTGGTATCTTGATACTCATCCACCAAAATATATCGAAAACGGTCTTGATATTTCGCCAACACATCTGGAAAACGATTCAATAACTCGTTGGTGCGCAACAGCAAATCATCAAAATCCATCGCTCCTGCTTTGAAACAACGTTCTACATAATTATGATAGATATCTCCCATTCGCGGACGCTTTGCCATCGCATCAGCTTCCACCAATTCAGGATTATTCAAATAGGCCTTGACCGTAATTAAACTGTTTTTGTAAGAGGATATCCGATTCTGAACTTGCTTGTACTTATATATATCCTTATCCAATCCCATTTCTTTGATGATGGAAGCAATTAGTCTTTGAGAATCTTGGGTATCGTAAATCGTGAAATTACTAGGAAATCCCAATTTATCACCGTCATAACGCAATAGTTTGGCGAAAACGGAATGGAAAGTTCCCATCCACAAATTCTTAGTTTCAGCTGTACCAGCAATATCTGCAATTCGCTTCTTCATCTCACGTGCAGCCTTGTTCGTAAAGGTCAATGCCAAAATATTAAAGGCATCTACCCCTTGCGCCATTAAATGGGCAATACGAAAAGTGAGCACGCGCGTCTTGCCCGAACCTGCACCGGCAATAACCATCAATGGGCCATCTTTGTGCAAAACAGGTGCTCTTTGGGCTTCATTCAACTGGTCTATAAAATTTTCCAAAAGCGTCTTTAAACTATTAATAAATGGGATGGTGAATTTAGCTATAATACACCTTATCTTAAAAACTTCATTTCAATAATTATGAACAATGCTACAGGGGTTTTAACGAATTTGAATATATTTAGAGACTGAACCGTATTGAATGAAAAGAATATACATTTTCACCCTATTAATTGGGCTTCTTTCTCAAACCTCCGTAATAGCTCAAGCAAAGAAAACCGGACCAATAATAAAAGATTACGGAAAAGTCTGGGCAATTGATAATCCGGACTTCAAAGTAGATTCTTCTAAAGAATACAAGGCAGTTTTCGATATCATGAACAGTCCTGAAAGCCATGAATCGGTAAACGCAACTATTGAAACGGCTGCCCGATTTTTAAATATGCATGCGCAAAGTGGTGTTCCTGCGGAAAACTTAAAAGTCGCTTTGGTGGTGCACAACAAAGCTTCAAAAGATGTGATTACGAATAAGGCATATCAAAAAAAATACGGGGCGGACAATCCAAATCAAGAACTTCTCAAGGCCTTGATGGATGCTGGCGGGCAAGTTATTTTCTGCGGACAATCATCAGTCTCACGAGGTTTTCCAAGGGAAGACTTGATTGAAGGAGTTCAACTATCCCTTTCGGCAATGACTGCCTTAATACAATTACAAGACGAAGATTATAGACTAATTAAATTTTAAATACACTCAAAAATGAAGAAGTTACTCTTTACAGTAATACTATTCTCAGGATGCTTTGCAATAGCGCAAGGCCCTAATCTACAAAAGGACTATTCCGCCGTCGAGGGCAAAGTAGTTGAATGGCGGAGAGACATCCATCAAAATCCAGAATTGGGGAATCGTGAGTTCAAAACCGCTGAAAAAATCGCGAAGCACTTAAAATCTTTAGGAATCGAAGTTCAAACCGGTGTTGCCCATACAGGAGTTGTAGGTTTATTAAAAGGAAACAAACCTGGAAAAGTAGTTGCCTTAAGAGCTGATATTGATGCTTTACCAGTTCCTGAACGAAACGACTTGCCATACAAATCTACTGTCATGGGAGAATTTATGGGAAATGAAGTACCCGTTATGCACGCTTGCGGACATGATACACATACCGCAATCTTAATGGGAGTAGCCGAAGTTCTTTCGAAAAACAAAGATAAGATCAAAGGTACGGTCAAATTCATTTTTCAACCATCAGAAGAAGGACCACCACCAGGTGAAGAAGGTGGGGCTTTGTTAATGGTAAAAGAGGGCGTAATGGAAAACCCAAAGGTTGATGCTATCTTCGGTTTGCATATCAACTCACAGACTCCAGTTGGCGTTATCAAATACAAATCTGGGGGTACTATGGCAGCAGCACAGAGCTTTACAATCAAAGTAAAAGGAAAGCAAAGTCACGGTTCACAACCTTGGTCAGGTGTGGATCCAATTCTAATAAGCGCAAAAATTATTGATGGCTTGCAAACGATTATTAGTCGAGAAACGAACTTGACCAATGAAGCGGCGGTAATTACAGTAGGTAAAATCACGAGCGGAGTTCGTTTTAATATCATTCCCGAAAGTGCTGAAATGATTGGTACGATTCGCACATTGGACTACGACATGAAAGACAAATTGAATAAGCGAATGGTAGAAATGGTAGAAACTATTGCCAAAGCCTATGGAGGTGCAGCAACTTGCGAGATAAAGGATGCCACGGACATTACGTATAACCATCCAGAATTGGTAGAACAAATGTTACCAACAATTAAACGAACAGCTGGCGCGGGAAATGTGCTCACACAAAAGGCAATAACGGGCGCAGAAGATTTCTCCTATTTTCAAAGAGAAGCACCAGGATTTTTCTTTTTCTTAGGAGGAATGACTCCTGGAAATACCGAATCTTTTCCGCATCATACCCCTGACTTTCTGATTGATGACAGTGGATTAATTCTTGGCGTTAAAACCTTAACAGAAATGAGTTTAGACTACTTGAATAGTGATGTGACTCCGATGTTAGAGGAAAAAATAAAAGGTAAATAGAAGTTCAGAGTTTGTACGTTAATTAAACCTTTAAAAATAAACCAACCGCAATGGAAGCCTTTCTGAATACACTTTCCTCAGTACCATGGTGGGGATATGTCTTAGGAATATTGGGACTAGTCGCCTTCAGGGACATCTTTATCCAAAAGTCACATACTTTATCGCATAATTATCCGATAGTCGGACACTTGCGATACTGGCTGGAAAGTATCGGTCCTGAAATGCGACAGTATTTCGTAGCAAACAATCGTGAAGAACTTCCTTTTAATCGTATTGAAAGAGGCTGGATTTATGCCTCCGCTAAAAAGGAAAACAACTACGAAGGATTCGGAACAGATCGCGACATTTATGAACATCAGCATATTTTTGTAAAGAATCAGATGATGGCTTTTAAAACCCCTGAAGGTCATCCGAATGAGGAACATAAAGATTTTGTGCCCTGTGCTAAAATCATGGGAGCTTACAACAAAAGAAGGAAGCCGTATCGTCCCGCTTCGGTAATCAATGTTTCCGCAATGAGTTTTGGTTCCCTTTCGGCAGCGGCCGTTGAGGCCTTAAACAAAGGAGTTGCCAAAGCACAGGCTTTCCATAATACTGGTGAAGGTGGACTCTCCCCATATCACAAGCAAGGTGGAGATATCGTCTTTCACTTTGGAACGGGTTATTTTGGTGTTCGTTCTTCGGATGGAAATTTTTCTCTGGAAAAAATGAAACAATTGGTAGAAGATAATCCCTGTATCAAGGCTATTGAAATCAAATTGTCCCAAGGTGCAAAACCTGGAAAAGGTGGCGTGTTACCAGGTGCAAAACTCACTAGGGAAATTGCTGAAATAAGAGGAGTAGAAGTTGGAAAGGATGTCCTTTCCCCTGCTACGCACAAAGCCTTTAGCAATGTTCCTGAATTAATGCAATTAATCGAAACCATCGCCGAAACCACCGGATTGCCCGTAGGAATCAAAGGGGCCATTGGAAAATTAGACCAATGGGAAGAATTGGCGGAAATCATGTTGAAAACTGGTAGAGGTCCCGATTTCATTGCCGTTGATGGTGGTGAAGGTGGAACCGGAGCCGCTCCTCCATCCTTTGCAGATCATGTTTCTTTGCCTTGGGTGTATGGGTTTTCTGAATTATACAAAGTCTTTCAAACACGAAATTTAACGAATCGTATTGTTTTCATTGGAAGTGGAAAGTTAGGCTTCCCAGCTAAAGCTGCTATGGCCTTTGCTATGGGTGTCGATTGTATTAATGTTGCTAGAGAAGCGATGATGAGTATTGGTTGTATTCAAGCGCAAGTGTGCCATACCAACAAATGTCCGGCGGGAATCGCGACACAAAACAAATGGCGTCAAAACGGAATCAACATTCCTTTAAAGTCTGACCGACTGGCACAATACTTCAAAACTTTCCGAAAAGAACTAGTAGAAATAACTCATGCCGCAGGTTATGAGCACCCATGTCAGTTTACCATGCACGATATTCAGGTAAATGTCGATGATATTGATTTGACTCGAAATTTACGGACTACGTATGGGTACAATAAGACTGAAGTCCCTTTCGAAAGCACTAAAATGCTCTATGATTGTGAGTATCTTGGAGGTAAGGATTTCATCTAATAGGTAAAATAATATACTTTTGTGCAGTATTTAACCCTAATTACATCCCAAAGACTCCAATTATGAAGAGAATTTTACTTTCCCTCAGTTTTGTATTGATTCTTAGTGCATCTGTAAACGCGCAAAAAAAGAGTGAACTTATCGCAGAAATAAGTACTTTAAAATCTCAACTTGATTCCGTGAGCAATGAAGTTGCTACGGCGCAACGGAACGAAAAAGCAAGTTTAGCAAAAGCCGAATCTTTTGAGGCTCAAGCATTAGAACTTCGTGATGCTAACAAAACATTGATGAAGAACTTGAATAGCTTCTCTCAATTATCAAGTCAAAACTCTACGAACATGAACAAGGCGATGGAGAGCCTTAATGTCAAAGAGCGGCAGTTAAAAGCAATTAACGATGCAATAGCCAGCAATGACTCTACTGCCCTAGTAGTGTTGACCAATGCAAAACAGACTTTAGGTGAAAATGCGAAAATAGGTGTATCAAATGGAATGGTTGTAATTTCTTCGGGATTGGCCTCCCTTTTTGGAAGCGATACAGGGTCGACCATCGCTGTAGAAGCCGAACCATGGGTACAAAAAATAGGTCAAATACTAGTTGCAAATCCAAATATGGCTGTTACCATTGAAGGATTAAGTATGACAGGGAATTTAGACCTTCCTGCACAGCAAGCATCTGCTATTAGTAGTGCTTTACAACGTCTTGAGATTGCTCCCGAAAGAATTACCGCAGTGGGCAAAGACGGGAATTTGAAAGAAGGTGTTCTTATAAGAATCCATCCCAAGTTTGATGAGTTTTATAAGATGGTGAAAGAGAATATGAAAAACTAAAGTCTAAGCACCAACCAACATTTCACAACGCTGCCTTATGTGGCATCAATGCAATTTTAAGCTATTATATTCTTTTTAGAAAGCTAAAAAGAAATACAAAAATTGTAGATGTAAGACTTACTACACTTAGTTAGTTGGATTCCGAAAAGTTACTTTTCTAAATTTGTCGCTCACTTCCTTTCTCAAGTTTTGGTTTAAAGCAAGCCAATCAACAACTTCTTCATACGAATCATATCTTTCATAATTAGTGGCTGAAACATTTTTCCAAGTCATATCATCAATTGTCTGAAAAAAAACGTCATCTAGCGTTTCTGATATCTCCTGGGGCAATGTTAAACGAGGAATTTCTATCATAGCACTACTCTGACCAAAAATGCCATATGTCCAATCCAACTTATTACGCCAACTATAATCGGGTGCGGTCTGTTCCTTTGAAAAAACTACTGAATAGTAATCAACTTCAGGATTATTAGCATTCAGGCCGAAAATTGAATCGACAATCTGAACATTAGCAGTCCAACTTGGCATATTTTCATCTAAATCGTCATCTGTTCCCCATGCATCATATCTTACTCCGTTTTTGGAATAGGTCAACCTGTTATGATATAGATTCAATCCTGATAAAATAGGGAGGTCCAAGTATTGTAATGTTACTTCATCCGCTTCGTCAATACTAAAGATATTATGGGTTCTGAAATCATTAAAATCTACAGTATTGTCGGAAGCATTACGGAGGAAGAAAAGCGACCCCACGTCATGTTCCGGAATATCTAGTCTAATGTTATCATCAGCAGGAACAAAGTCATTTAAACCAACTTCAATTTGGGTTTCACCATCTTCGGGTATAATTTTCACATATTTATAGTTTTCCTTTTTACCATCGAAAACCGGATCGGTTCCCCTTGAATTTGTCCGAAGGTAAATATCATTTATTCCATCATGCATAATTGTTAGAGTCGTGGATGACTGGTTACCTTCAAACATATTTGTAAAATAACCTGGGCCATAGGCTATGTAAGCAGGGCCAAAAGCATAGGGAACATTATTTATCTGTAGACTTAATTCATTGGAAGTAGGTGCAGTTTCTATTTCCTCACTCGATACACGATAACTCCCGAGTGCTACTTCGAAGGTATCCAGAAATAAGCCATTGTACATACTCCCACTATCATAAACATGCCAAACTTTTGTGTAATAAATCTTGTCGGTTTCGACCAACTCTTGGCTATAAATTTTCTGTTCACCTAATTTAGGTTCATGCAAAGACAATTCCTTACCGTCCAAGTCGTTGAAAAAGACCCAATTAATCAATCGGTTACTATTCTCCCTATTACCGTAGTCAAAAATCATTAGCAGATGTTTAATCTCTACTGAAAATGTCTCTGAAACAACATTGCCCTCCTCATCAGTTGAGACAATTGAAAAACTAGTTTGCCCAACGGGAATAATATAAGGATCTATCGAAAATTCAAATTGTTTCTCCGTACTGATTGAAAGTTCTTCGCCTTCATGAATGACTTTGGTTTCAACTGCCGAGTCGTCAATAATAGTGATTGAAATATCAGCATAAGTCTCAATTACATCTGAGAAACCCATAACAGTCAATTCAGGCTTCTTCACATCTCTAGCAATGGGGTCTTCTTCATTTGTTGGGCTCTTAGGTATGGGGTCTTCTAGTTTATCACATGCAAAAAATGATGCTAGAAAAATTAGTGATAGGAAAATTCTAATACGCATAATTATGGATAGTTAAGGTCAGTTATCGTAAACGAGATGGTTAGTGTTAACCTGTGTTTTCAATAAACGCTTTGAATGCACACTTATTTTAGCAGATGTCAATGTCTTAAAAAATAATATTTTTCAGAAAATTTTTATTCATCCTATTTTTTGAGTTCTCAAACAACATCGAAAGCCTTTAGATTTAATTGAACCGCATTATACTATTCCAATGATGTCATTAAAGTCTTCAAGTTCTTAAAAATAAATTTTTCGTAATAAGCTATCTGCTTGACCGGGTCATTGCTTTCAACAAACGATTTGAATAAGAATTATTTTATGATGGAAGCAATTAGAAAAACAAATACAATGGTGTACTAGAAAATTCTAGAAAAAAGGACATACTTTTTCAAAAAAAACGCCGTTCTAAATCAAGTAACCAACATCAAAAACCAAAAATGACGGGCGATCAAATTTTTCAACTCTTTGCATATTTATTACCATCAGTTGTTACAGGTGCAATAGCATTTTACTTTTTTAGAATGCATACCAACAATGAAGAAGGTAGAAGACGTTTCTTATTGCATAAAGATTCTCAAGCCAGTACATTGCCTATTCGTTTGCAGGCCTACGAACGTATGGCTTTATTCCTAGAGCGTATTTCAATTCCTAGTTTGGTACTTCGTGTTAAACCAAAATCGTCTGATAAGTCAGCTTATGAAAATCTGTTGATTAAAAGCATCGAAAATGAATTCGAACACAACCTTTCACAGCAAATTTATTTGACCGATGAATTATGGAATGTAATCAAAGCAGCCAAAAGTGCCACCATTCAAATGATTCGTAAGGCGGGAATTAGCGAAACAGATTCCGCAGATAAACTTCGTGAAGATGTTTTGACTGAAACGATGGATAAGCAAAATCCCTCAGCAACTGCCCTAGCTTTTGTAAAAAAGGAGATTGCCGAACTCTGGTAGGCTTCTAACACCTGAAGGGGAATCAATTTAAGGTTGATATAAACTTCTGCAAACTGCTACTGCCTACTGAATGCTATTCATGCTCATTCGGCTGAATAGGGTTCGTTTCTTCATTCTTATTCTTAGCGTATAAATAACCCCGCTTCCACCAACGCGTCATTTTTTCTTTATTAAAAATCAAGGAGTTTGTGGTTAATACGGTTGGTGTATAATATAAATTGATGATTGCATCTTTTTGATTCGCTACCAATTTTCCAATTCGAATATTGTGATTTTCTACACGGTCAAGTATGAAACTTAACATCGTAGTTAAAAGCTCAAACGGATTTCTTGATGGCATACGATTCATATAATTAATCTCAGTATGCAAAACCACTACGTCGACATCTTTGGCACCTCGTAATATGGCTTCTTCAATGGGCACAATGCTGCCTAAACCACCATCTGCATATTCTGAGCCATTTTTTCGAACTAAACTCATGAATGGCGTATAATTGGCCGAAATCCAAATCCAGTCACAAAATTCATCGTAGGTATAATCATTGATGGACTTGTACTCCACCTGATTTAAAGAAAGATTCGAAACGGTTACTACCACGTCATTTGGTCCATCCCTTAGCTCTTTATATTCCTCTATCGTAAGGCTTTCTCTGATTAAGTTTCTAAGATTTTCACTCTCACCGAAAGTTTTTTTACCCTTTAAAAAGTTCTTAACCACATTCCAATGATTAATGGAAATTTCATCAATTCCATGTTTCTTTTTAATGATAAAAGGACAACTATTGAAAATTGTATCTTGATCTACGTTTGAGTAAATCTCTTTGATTTTATCAAGTTTGCCCAAGGCCAAATGGCAAATCAAAAGGCTGCCTGTAGAAGTACCGACGAATAGGTCGTATTTGTTGCCCGATTCTTGAATGAGAAACTGCGCTACGCCACCGGCAAAGGCTCCTTTGCTTCCACCACCTGATATGACCAATGCTCTCATTCTTTGTTTAGTTGGGTTTTTAAATAACGGGATTCTTCAGAGTTTAGCTGTTTTGAAAGCTTTTCTAATCGCGTTTTATAGTCGGAATCTTTAAGTAATTCTTTCAACAAATCTCTTGCAAATTTTTTGAACTGCCAAGCGTGATGCTCGGTAGCCTTTACCAAACTAGTTAAACTTTCATCATTTAAACCAAAAGCTTCTTTAAGATAGAAAAATGCACCTTGGCGTATTTCAAAACCGTATTCTGGATTCGTGTATGAACTCAGCTCTTCAAAATATGCCTTGGTTTGAGGACTATTATAATTCTCTGAGAGCATAGCCAAGGTCAACCACAATAAGCGTACATTTTTATTTGGGAGTCCAACAATGTCTTTTGTAGCGTCTAAATATTTAGCTCTATCCTCTGGGTATCCCTGCCACAATTGAAATAAGGCCATTTCTATAGTAAGGTAGCTATCTTCATTTATTAATGACAAAAGATATTCTTTCGGGAGAAAATCACTGCTCGGTGCTCCATTTAGCATCGCCTGTCGCACGAGTATTGAATTTGATTGAAAGGCTTTTTTTAGTCCATCAAATAAAAAAGACCCTTCATAGTTTTCTAACAAATGCTTCCGGAAATATTCCGAGTTTGTGGCATTCCAATACTTTTCATAGTCGATATCATCACTTTGTGCTTCTTGAAGTTCCTTTTCCATAGAAAAAAGGGCTTCCAAAGACTTGCAGTCTTGGCGTAATTGTTTTTTGGCTACTTCCAACGGAATGCTGGTATTGTCTAACCAATCCTGTCGAAATCCGGCTAAATTCTGTCCGCTAGCACTTTCCATTTCTCTTAAAAAATCAGGAATAGTAACATTTTTAAATTTGTACTTGTCCAAATAACTCTGGATTCCCTTTTGAAAAGCAGTATCACCAACTTGCTTTCGAAGCATGTATAGAACCCATGCCCCTTTTTCGTAAAAAATCAAACTACTTGCCTTTGGGTCAGTCAAAGCTTGTCCTTCCCCCCTTGCCACTCCATCTTCCAGCTGTTTTAAGGAGTTAAACAGCTTCCAATAATAATGGTCCTCGCCAAAAATCTCTTTTTCAGCTAGTTGGGCGTAATAGGTTGCAAAACCTTCGTGGAGCCAATGGTGATTGCCATCTTTTTCTGTGACTAGATTACCGAACCATTGGTGCGCCAATTCGTGTGCATTCACATTGACGTAGTTCTTATCTACAAATGCCGTGGAATCGATTACATAGCCATCAGAAAAAATGGTTGCTGTGGTGTTTTCCATTCCAGCATATAGAAAATCATGAACGGGAATCTGCTTGTAGTTTTGCCAAGGATATGGGAAGCCTATTTCTTCTTCTAGAAAATCAAATATTCTTTTAGTGTGTCTAAATGTAGGTTCAGCTTTTAAACTGTCCTTAGGATAGTAATAATTTTCAATGGGAATTCCACTTTTAGATTTCAGCTCTTGTTTGTCGTAATTACCCACAACAAAAGCTAAAAGATAACTGCTCATAGGCTCTAACATATCAAAATGCCATTCATCAATTTCACTATTTCTGGTAGTGGAAGTATAGACATATTCGCCATTTGCTACCACAACAAAATCATTTTTTGTTGAAATGGTTAGGTCGAACTCCACTTTTTCCTCCATATCATCAAAACTAGGCAACCAATGGCTTGTATATTTACCCTGTCCTTGAGTCCAGATTTGTTCGTTACCCCGAATAGAATCATTCCAACCAGAAAAATAAACAGTCTGTTTTGGCTGAGCATAATATTCAATTTCTAGTTTATGTGTTGAACCAGCTTTGAACTTATTAAAAATAGTAAGCATATTATCGGAAGCTGATGACTTTACACTTTCATCATCTAAAATGATGTTTTCAAAACTCATGTTTTTGGCATCCAGAAAAACCGAATCAACATCTTTCAAAACTTCAAATTCATACTTTACAAATCCATTAATCTTTTTCTCCTCTGGACTTGGATCAATTGATACAGTGCCCCGAATAAAATCCACCTTATCCTGATGTTGGGCGTTTGCCATACATCCTAAGAAAAAAAGAAAAAGGAATAGTTTGTTCATAGTTCAAATACTGCAAAAGGCGAACCAAATTTACCATTTTAGTTTGTCGCAATAGTTGTGAACCCCTAAATTCGTTTTATGAACACCAATTTCCTGCAAACTCCAATTACCTATTTGAAAGGTGTCGGCCCTAACCGGGCTGAAACCTTACTGATAGAACTTGGTATTCATACCTATCAAGATTTATTGAACCTTTTTCCAAATCGCTATTTGGACAAAACCCAATATTACAAAGTGGGTCAATTGCAACGCAGCAGTGCTGACGTACAAATCATGGGTAAAATCACTAATATCAAAACTGTCGAACAAAAAAAAGGCAAACGCCTTGTGGCCACTTTTATTGACGAAACGGGGAAAATGGAACTCGTCTGGTTTCGAGGGCAAAAATGGATTCGTGAAAACCTAAAGCTTAATACGCCCTATGTGATTTTTGGAAAGTGCAATTGGTACAATGGTGTATTCTCCATGCCACACCCCGAAATGGAATTGCTTGAAGAGCATAAAAAAGGATTGAAAGTGTTTATGCAACCCATTTATCCTTCCACGGAAAAATTAAGCGCTCGTGGAATTACCAATCGAGTGGTAAGCAAAATGATTCAACAACTTTTCTTTGAAACAAAAGCCAATTTTTCAGAAACCCTTTCCGATGGGCTACTCCATGAATTAAAATTGCTCAATAAAAGTGATTCTCTTCTAAATATTCATTTCCCAAAGAGTCAGGAGTTACTAGCCAAAGCACAATTTCGCTTAAAATTTGAAGAGCTTTTCTACATACAAATGCAATTGCTAATTAAGAACATGCTACATAAGCAAAAGATAAAAGGTTTTCCCTTTGACCAAGTTGGTGAGCTGTTCAATGAGTTTTATGAAGAACATTTACCTTTTGAATTGACGGGTGCGCAGAAACGAGTCATCAAGGAAATCCGCCATGATTTAGGAAGCAATGCACAAATGAACCGTCTACTTCAAGGTGATGTGGGCTCTGGAAAAACGATTGTTGCTGTTATGACTATGCTTTTGGCAATTGACAATGGCTATCAGGCTTGTTTAATGGCTCCTACGGAAATCCTGGCTAATCAACATTATGCAGGAATAAAAGAGCTGCTGGATAAAATCGGAATTAGCTGTGCATTGCTGACAGGCTCCGTAAAACAATCCGCCAGAAAACCGATTCACGAGCAGCTCGAAAGTGGGGAGCTTAAAATTTTGATTGGAACGCATGCACTTCTAGAAGACAAAGTGAAATACAAAAACTTAGGGCTCGCCATCATTGACGAGCAGCATCGCTTTGGTGTAGCCCAACGTTCCAAGCTTTGGCATAAGAATGAATTTCCACCACATATTTTGGTAATGACTGCTACTCCAATTCCACGGACTCTTGCTATGAGTTTGTATGGGGATTTGGACATCTCAGTGATTGATGAACTTCCTCCAGGGCGTAAACCTATTAAAACAGTCCATCGCTTTGATTCGAATCGTTTGAAAGTCTTTCAATTTATTCGTGATGAAATTAAAAAGGGCCGGCAAATCTATGTGGTGTATCCGCTTATCCAAGAATCCGAAGCATTTGATTATAAAGATTTGATGGATGGCTACGAGAGTATTGCTAGGGACTTTCCCCTACCCGATTTCCAGATATCCATCGTGCATGGTAAAATGAAACCCGCCGATAAAGACTATGAAATGGAACGTTTCGTACAAGGTGAAACTCAAATCATGGTAGCCACTACTGTAATTGAAGTCGGAGTGAACGTTCCGAATGCTTCCGTTATGATCATTGAAAGTGCGGAACGCTTCGGACTGTCGCAGTTGCACCAATTACGAGGTCGTGTAGGTCGCGGTGCTGATCAGAGTTTCTGCATTCTCATGACAAGTCATAAATTATCCGCGGAGGCGAAAACCAGATTGGAAACCATGGTACGCACAAACGACGGATTCGAAATTGCCGAAGTAGACCTCAGACTCCGAGGTCCTGGAGATATCATGGGCACCCAACAAAGTGGTGTTTTGAATCTGAAAATAGCCGATATCGTAAAAGATAATGATATTTTGAAAACAGCACGTTATCATGCTATTCAACTATTAAAGCAAGACCCGAGCATAGAAAAACCTGAAAACCTGGTGGTACGACATGCCTATGCGCAATTGGTGAAGTACAAGAATATTTGGAATTATATTAGCTAAAAAAGGCCCAACTGAAGTTGGGCCTTGCCAAATCATAAATAGTTCAAGTTAATTTATGTCTTCGCCATTCTGCAGTTTTACTAGAAAACCAGCAATAGCATCTTTGTTTGGCTTATCCGGTGCTCGCCCTTCTGCAACTTTAAGATGTTTTAGGGCAGTTTTATAATTGCCCATTGCAGCATGCGCCCTAGCTAATCCAAAATCCACCGGCCATTGTCCTTTGTTCTTCTTGGCGTTTATTTTAAAAACTTTCATGGCCTTTTCTTTATTTCCTTGGGCAATCAATTGCCTTCCATAACCATGAGTTTCAAAGATAGTAGCCATGCCAAGTGCTTCATCCATTACAGCTTCCGCCTCTGCTGTCTTTCCTTGTTTGGTCAAAATACCCGCTTTGATATTCATATTATTGAAATTCTTTTGACTAAAGAACTGTCCGGCGATTGCACCATTGATCCAACCAAGAGCTTCGTCTAAATCACCTCCGTTATTCAACGCGTAGTTCGCTGCCTGCTCCCAAGTCTGACGATTAAATCCAGGTTGGTTTTGTAGTTTTTCCCGAATATCGGCCAAAACAACATTGGGCACATCAACTTCAACTTTAAAGGGGATCATTTTTTTCTCCCACCTTAAAGCGGCCACGGCCGAAGTTGCATCTACATCAACAAACTCAAAGGTTAGTAGTTCGGTATGCGGTGTTTCTTTAGTAGTTACATCCACTTTAAGTGCATCATCGGAAGGGTCGTAGAAATAACTTCCCCATGCTCCATTGTTTTTTGAAAAAATAATGGTTGCCTTATCCCCTTCTTGAATGACCATGTGAAGTCCGTACTTTCCAGCAGCTAATGACTGTCCTTCAATTTTTACATCATCAGTGAATTTGATGATAGTATTTTCATTAGCTCCAGCTCGCCATGGGGATTCCTTTGCTGTTCCAAACCCTAAATTGTTCATACCGTAAGGGACCAGTTTTCCCCAGACTTCCCTATCGTTGACACTGGGCCTTGAGTACATGATGGCTACATCTGTAATACCGATACGTTGTGAGACTTTAGCTTGTTGACTACCTCTCGGAAGGTCTAATTGTGCCATTGCTTGCGTTGAAAAGAACAGTAGTGCCAATGACAAAGCCACCAATGTCTTTTTGTAAACTTGTTTCATTTTTTGATTGATTTAAATTGATTAATAGATACGTTGTTCGGTTTTCAATTTAGGCACGTCATATTTTCCAAATAGTTATTATTCTGTTAAACTATGGGATAGCTATGTTAAACTTACAAATACAACAAAAACCGAATTGAACATCGTAATTTTCAACCGCAATAATTTCCTAAGAATCCCTTCTTTCCTTAGATTTGCTAGCTTAGAATTCAAAGATTATGAGTGCGAAAAAGACACTATTTGATAAAGTATGGGACTCTCATGTGGTTCACCAGATTGAAAACGGCCCGGATGTATTGTTCATCGACCGTCATATGGTTCATGAGGTAACGAGTCCGGTTGCGTTTTTAGGGCTAAAAACCCGTGGTATTGGGGTTCTACATCCTGAAAAGACCTTTGCAACGGCTGACCATAATACACCAACAATCAATCAACACCTTCCTGTTGCTGACCCGCTTTCAGCTAATCAATTAAAAATGCTCGAAGAAAATGCCAATGAGCATGGTATTTCGTATTGGGGATTAGGGCATGAGAAAAACGGTATCGTGCATGTTGTTGGTCCGGAATATGGAATTACAGTTCCAGGCGCTACGATTGTTTGTGGTGATTCACATACCTCCACACACGGTGCTTTTGGAGCAATTGCCTTTGGTATTGGTACTTCAGAAGTAGAAATGGTTTTGGCAACGCAATGCATTATGCAACCAAAGCCAAAGAGCATGCGCATCAATATTACTGGGGAATTGCAATTCGGCGTGACTCCAAAAGATGTAGCTCTTTTTATTATATCACAATTGACAACTTCTGGTGCTACAGGATATTTTGTGGAATATGCAGGCGATGTATTCACGAATATGACCATGGAAGGTCGTATGACCGTTTGTAACCTAAGTATCGAAATGGGTGCTCGTGGCGGAATGATTGCACCCGATGATACTACTTTTCACTATATAAAAGGACGCGAATTCACACCAAAAGGAGAGGCTTGGAATACGGCAATGAATTACTGGCAAACCCTATACACAGATGAAGGCGCCGAATTCCATAAAGAATTGACTTTTGACGGTTCACAGATTGAACCTATGATTACATATGGAACCAATCCAGGAATGGGTATGGGGATTTCCAATGATATTCCAACTTCTGATATGGTTCAAGGTGGTGCATCTACCTATAAAAAATCATTACAATACATGAAGTTCGATGAAGGGGATTCCATGATTGGAAAGCCTATAGATTTTGTTTTCTTGGGAAGTTGTACTAATGGAAGAATCGAGGATTTCAGAGCTTTTGCCTCCATCGTAAAAGGAAGGAAAAAAGCAGATAACGTTACAGCATGGTTGGTACCTGGAAGCCATAAAGTAGAATCAGCGATCAAAGAAGAAGGCATTTTAGAAATTCTGAACGAAGCAGGCTTCGAACTAAGAGAACCCGGATGCTCCGCATGTTTAGCAATGAACGATGATAAAGTCCCTCCAGGAAAATTAGCAGTAAGCACATCGAACAGAAACTTTGAAGGAAGACAAGGCCCTGGTTCAAGAACCTTACTGGCGAGTCCACTAGTGGCAGCGGCAGCCGCAGTTACAGGTAAAGTAACTGACCCTAGAGAGCTAATGGAAATGCAAACAGCTTAGTGAAACAACTAACGACTAACCACTATTTACTAAAGACTATTTCAGATGGCATACGACAAGTTCAATAAACTAACATCTACCGCAGTACCACTTCCTATCGAGAATGTGGATACAGATCAAATCATACCTGCACGTTTTTTAAAAGCTACGGAGCGTAAAGGATTTGGCGATAACCTTTTCCGTGACTGGCGATACAATCAAGACAATAGTCCTAAGACGGATTTCGCACTTAATAATCCAAAGTATAGCGGAAAAATTCTAGTTGGCGGAAAAAACTTTGGTTCTGGTTCGTCTCGTGAGCATGCGGCTTGGGCGGTTTATGATTACGGATTCCGTGTTGTGATTTCAAGTTTCTTTGCAGACATTTTTAGAGGTAACTGCTTGAATATAGGAGTTTTACCCGTACAAGTTAGTCCAGAATTCTTGCAAAATATTTTTGCTGCGATTGAAGCCAACCCGAATACGGAGTTTGAAGTAAGTCTTCCGGAGCAAACGGTAACCATTGTGGCAACAGGAGAAAGTGAATCCTTCGATATCAACGATTACAAGAAAGGAAACATGACCAATGGCTTTGATGATATTGACTATTTGTTGAATATCAAAGAAGGCATTAAAGAGTTTGCAAAGACCAGACCTTTTTAAAACGTCATGGCAAAAAGACACTTAGAAATCATGGACACTACGCTTCGCGACGGCGAACAGACTTCGGGTGTCTCATTTTCTGCTTCTGAGAAATTGACCTTGGCTAAACTTTTACTTGATGAGCTTAAAGTAGACCGTATCGAAGTTGCCTCTGCCCGTGTTTCAGAAGGAGAATTGGACGCTGTAAAGCAAATCACCTATTGGGCAAAGTCTCAGAAATGCTTAGATCGCATAGAAGTATTGACCTTCGTTGATGGCGGGGTTTCTTTGGAGTGGATGAAAAAGGCTGGGGCTAAGGTCCAAAACTTATTGACCAAGGGCTCTTTGAACCACTTGACGCATCAGCTAAAGAAAACACCCCGTCAGCACTTCAATGCAATCGAGAAGGTAGTAAAACAGGCAAAGAAACAACGCATTGAGACCAATGTATACCTGGAAGATTGGAGTAATGGAATGCGAAACTCTAAAGAATATGTTTTTGAATATTTAGATTTTCTAGCCACCCAACCCATCAAACGTGTTTTACTGCCTGATACGCTAGGGGTTATTACCTACAAGGAAACATTTGATTTCCTGTCGGAGATTATTCAACGCTATCCGAAGATACATTTTGATTTCCACGGACATAATGATTATGATTTGGGAGTCGCAAATATCATGGAAGCGGTCAAAGCCGGTTGCCACGGATTACACCTCACTGTAAACGGAATGGGCGAACGAGCAGGCAACGCACCCATGGCAAGTGCGATTGCCGTTATCAACGACTTTTTACCAGAAGTAAAGATCAATGTCAACGAAAAGTCGCTCTTCAAAGTCAGTAAGTTAGTTTCCGCTTTTACCGGAATAAGTATTCCTTCGAACAAACCAATTGTTGGCGATAATGTTTTTACTCAAACTGCTGGTATACATGCAGATGGAGACAGTAAAAAAAACCTTTACTTTAGTGATTTAATGCCTGAACGTTTTGGCAGAAAACGGAAGTATGCACTAGGCAAAATGTCTGGTAAAGCAAATATCCAAAAGAATTTACAGGAGTTGGGTTTGACCTTGAACGATGAAGAACTGAAAAAGGTTACCGAACGAATTATAGAGCTGGGAGATAAAAAAGAACGGGTTACCAAAGAAGATTTACCCTATATCATTTCTGATGTCTTGGATACCGATTTTAACCAAAAGGTTTTCGTAAAATCCTATGTACTGACACATGCAAAAGGATTACAGCCTTCCACTACCCTTTCCCTAGAAATTAAAGGAAAACTTTATGAGGAAAATGCCTCAGGTGACGGACAATATGACGCCTTTATGAATGCCCTTCATAAAATTTATAAATCCCAAAAGTTGGAATTACCACAATTGGTGGATTATGCAGTACGTATTCCACCTGGAAGTAATTCCGATGCTCTTTGTGAAACTATTATCACTTGGGAATCAGCCGATGGAAAAGAATTTATCTCGAGAGGATTGGATTCGGATCAAACGGTAAGTGCAATAAAGGCAACAGAGAAGATGTTGAATATCATTTAAGCGTTTTTGTTGCGCTGTTTGCTATACGCCAAACACCATGCGCAACGCGCTTGAATAGTGGGTTAAATGAGAAACTATAAAAAATATCAAGTTTGGGAATTGGGACACGATGTGACTTTGGAAGTTTATAAATTGACCAAAGATTTCCCAAAATCAGAAATGTATGGCATAGTTAGTCAAATGCGAAGAGCTTCAAGTTCTATCCCAGCAAATATCGCCGAAGGATGCGGACGTGAGTCTGATGCCGAATTCAAGAGATTTCTTACCATAGCTCGAGGCTCTGCAAGTGAATTGGAATGTTTTACAATACTTGCTAAGGATTTGGGATACATAAAGGAAAATGAATTCAAGGAAATTAATAACAAGGTTGACAAAGTAAGAAGAAGCTTAAATAATTTAGTAAACAAAATATAATTAATAAAACATGCCAACGACAGCGCATAGCGTATGGCGTTCAGCGTAAAGTGAAATACAGAATGAAACTAAACATTGCCCTATTAGCCGGAGACGGAATCGGACCGGAAGTAATCGACCAAGCTGTAAAAGTTTGTGATGCGATATCTAAAAAATACAATCACGAAATCACTTGGCAGCCTGCTTTGACAGGTGCTGCTGCTATTGATGCTGTGGGAGAACCTTATCCGGATTCTACACATGAAGTTTGTGCAAATGCTGACGCTGTATTGTTCGGTGCTATCGGACACCCGAGGTTTGATAACGACCCATCTGCGAAAGTACGTCCGGAGCAGGGACTTTTGAAAATGCGTCAGAAGTTAGGTCTTTTCGCCAATGTTCGTCCGACCTTTACATTTCCCTCCTTGATTGATAAATCCCCCTTGAAACGTGAGCGTATTGAAGGAACCGATTTAATTATCCTTCGGGAATTAACAGGAGGCGTTTATTTCGGTGAGCGTGGCAGAAAAGATGATGGCAATACCGCTTTTGATACCATGACTTATGAGCGCCATGAAATAGAAAGATTGGCCCGCAAAGGATTTGACATGGCCATGAAACGTTCAAAACGTTTATGTTGCGTAGATAAAGCCAACGTATTGGAATCCTCTAGACTATGGAGAGAGACCGTTCAAAACTTGGAAAAAGATTATCCTGAAGTAGAGGTATCGTATGAATTTATTGATGCTGTTGCCATGCGTTTAGTCCAATGGCCAAGCTCATATGACGTCATGATTACCGCAAACCTTTTTGGTGATATTTTAACGGATGAAGCATCTGTAATTGCAGGTTCTATGGGATTGATGCCATCTTCTTCCGTAGGAAGTAAAGTTTCGCTGTACGAGCCAATACATGGTTCTTATCCGCAAGCAGCTGGGAAAGATATTGCAAATCCTTTAGCAACTGTTTTATCCGCAGCAATGCTTTTTGAGGATATGGATTTAACAGATGAGGCTCAAGCTATTCGCGATGTGGTCAATAAATCTTTGGCCGAAGGTATTGTTACTGAAGACCTTTCTGAAGGCGCAAAAGCTTACAAAACCTCAGAAGTTGGGGATTGGTTGGCAGAGAATATTTAAGGATTTATAGTTAGAAACAGCCCTTAAAGCTTTGATAGCTTTAAGGGCTGTTTCTTTGTCCATTCCAATATGCTCTTGTCAGCTAAAAATCATTTTGCTTCCACTCCTTTTAAATCCTCGAGTATGGCGGTATAATCTTTTAACATTCCCCATTTATCACCGAACCGTCCATCGACTACATTGAAATACCAGGTTTCATCCCAAGAAACATCTTGGTTTTTCGCCTCAAAACCAGCTATGGCCTCGTCACCATAATTGCCATTGTCTATTGGATAGATTGAAGCATAATTGGCGGTTATCTCAAGCCAGACAATACATTCGTTGCCATCGACCGCCATATGCTTTATGGTCGATTTGTAATTTGCATAGGATGCTCGAAATGCCGTATGCTCCTTTAAAAATTCATCAGGATTTGGTTGCAGGTATTTAAGAATTTTGGAGCTCCAATCCGGACCACTCAAATCCCTCAAATAATTTTCGATAAACTTCTTTGTGTTTTCTTCCAAAGTTTTGTTTGATTGATACGCCTCCAATTCGGCAACAACTTTTTGATTTTCTATGGTTTTATCTGCTTCCCCACAAGAAATAATGGAAAGGAGCGGTAAAAGAATAAGTAGCTTCTTCATTTGTGTTTTCTTAGTGGGTTTGTTCTTCGGTTTCTTTTGCCATAACTCCTAACTGCTCCATAAGAATCATTTGATCGGCTATTAACCACATATCGGTAATCATTTCATTCTCGATGGTATAGCGAATTACAAAGGGTAAATCCATCATTTTACCTGTTGGCGGAATGCCGTTCAAGGCACCTTGATGAAGTCCCGTAGCACGACCCTGCACTACTACTTTGTTTCCTTCTGTTACCATTTCTTCTACAAAGAGTTCATATTTAGGAAAGGCACCTTCGAAGAATTCAATGTGCTCTAGAAGCTTTTCGTCATTGGTGAATTGTTTGCATAATTCCCTAGTCTTGTCTTTTCCTGAAAGTGCATTAAAATATCGCAGAATGAATTCCCGGTTTTTCTTTAGATTATCCATATTTCCTGTTTTTTAAGATTGCTAGCTGTTTTCATTATCCAAAGTTAGGGGGGAGATTTTGATGAAAATTGACCAGAGGTTGCGAAAATTTGCACGCTCGTTGCGTTTTTTGCTATTTGTACTCCGAAGGATTAAAACCAAACTCTTTTTGGAACGAACGGGTAAAATGACTCTTACTTGCAAAACCTACCGCATAACACACCTCACTCACATTGAGATCTTTGTCTTTAGATTGTAGTAATTTTTTAGCAGTTTCCAAACGTACAAAACGCAGGTATTGCTGTGGAGACATTTGGGTCAAACTCTTTACTTTTCGAAATAACTGTGTTCTGCTCAGTGCCATTGCATTCGAAAGTGTATCTACTTTAAAATTAGTGTCTGATAGATGGGAATGTATCACTGCATTCACCTTTTTTAAAAATACACCTTCACTTGGTCCCTTCTGTTCTGCGGCATTTTGCAGATTAGCCGTGTTCGAAAAATGCGAAGCCAAGCGTTTATGCATCACCGCATGATACATGGGGTATTGCTTTGGTAATAGTGTTCCATTATGGCTATTGGGCTTTTTTGTGTTACTAACTTTTGTTGTGGGAATTGAAACTATAAAACGTGTGCCCTTCTCAAGACGTTCAACGGACAATCCATTTCGTACTGCGGATAAGATTTCCCCCAGCTTTGAAAGATCTACTCCAGTATTCTCAATAGTAAGTATGCTATGATCTGAATTCACATCACATTGCCCAACGGAAACGATAATGGAATAAGATTGCGGCGTAAAAGTGATAACGCGACTCAACAATACCGTAATCTCCGAAAGCACCTCTTCAGGATTATAGGACGCATGTAAACTTGAAACCTCGGATTCAAAAACCAAGCTAACCTCCTGCGCAGCCGCAAAAGGTTGCAGTCCGGTAACCAGACCACGAAATAGGGGGACTAAATCTGCGGTTACATTAAATCCCATCAAAAAGATACTTGAAGGTTAGTGTTGTTAAAAGGTATTACAATTTTTACGAATCACCAACTCACCCCTGCCCCACCCCCACCAGAACTTCCACCTCCAAAACTCGAAGAAGAACTGCTGCTTGAAGAGGAAAACGATGAACCTGAAGAAGATTCACTAGGTCTTGACTTTTGGGGAGTCTCTATTTCTTTCTCCTCTTTATAATTGCAATTGCGACATTCGTATTTATCGATTCGCGTTCCGCCATGGTCATAAGTCGCAGCAACGAGAACTAAAGAGCTTATTTTACCAAAAGTCTTATAGCTGCACTCCTTGCAATCAGAGTATTTACGACCGTTAGGACCTTCATACTCCAAAAACATTATATCACTTTCGTCTTCGGTAATCCAAACGTCATAGAGAATTGATTTCAATTCTTCCTCAAGGAGTTGTGCTTCAGCAAGAAATTCGATTTCATCATAATTGGTCAGCAACTTCATTGGCTTTCCATTGAGTTTGCTAAACCTGGGCGCATTACGGTATCGCTCCAAACGCCTTTTGGCCATTCGGGCAAAGAATAACATGGGTATTGGAAATAAGTACTGCGTGCAGCCAAATTTCAATTTGTCCAGGCGATGGTATTTGTCGTAATAATCGTCTTTGGATAATTGAATATCAAAGGCCTGTCCGTAATACCAGAATCCGAATACGAGACAAAGTATCGGGTATATCAAAAGTAAAAGGTGATACCATTGCCACTTAAATTCCTGTTCTTCGTGAACTACACTATAACCATATACTTCATCAATAGCTTCTGGGTTTTCCAAAAATTCTTTGACCCGAAGTACCGCATTTTCAATACCTCCCCCAAAATCACCTTCTTTAAAACGCGGGACAATTTCATTGACTCCAATGCGATAGCAAACTACATCGGTCAATATCCCTTCAAGGCCATAACCGACTTCGAATTCGGTGCGGCGCTGGTCCATTACTGTAATGATTAACAAGCCATTATCTGTATCTGCTTTGCCTATTTTCCACTCTTTGAATAAATCCACGGCAAAACTTTTCGGAACTTCCTGCCCAATACTGGGCAACATAACCACAGCAACTTCTACTGAAGATTTTTGCTCCAGTTCATACAAGAGTTCATTAATGCGCTGCTCTGCTGCAAAGTCGATAATATCATTTGGGTCGGATACATATCCTATAATTCCCTCGCCTCTGGGACTTGACACGGCGGCGACTGAATAAGTTTCCAAATTACTATCATACTCCGGAGCGACAAAGTTGGGATATACAATATCGTTTTGCTCGGCTTCCTGTCGTTCCAACATCCGTCGATAGGAATCCTCTGTAATAGAATCCAAATCCGGAGCTGGAGTTTGGGCTATGGTACTTTTGCAAATCCATACTAATCCGAAAAAAAATAATGGTTTTAAAAAAAGAACTTGCTTCATAGTTGGTTGCATGATTGACTAACGTCTACGAAGCTAGAAAATTATTAGGGTATCTCTATCCCTATAAACAGTGTTATATCGTGCTTTTCATAACTTGTTCTCGAGAATTAAATGAAATGAGAACGCCTTGAGTTCATAAGAAGTGCATACTTAATATCATTCTTCACCACTAAAAAAACACTTATTGCATTTTAAAATAACGTATTTTTAAAAACTAATCGACTGAATACCATGAATTTACAGCAATTCGATATAGATAAGGTGTTTTGGGAACATGGCAAGTTCAAACCGTGGCATATTCCCAACGATTTCCTTTCAACGCCTTTGAGAGAATTGAATTTAAACAAGAATAAAGCGCTATTGGTAGTTGAAAATGAAACCTTCTCTTCGGGATTTCTTAAAAGTGAGGTAATCTACCATCATATTGTTCAAGGGAAATGCAAGGGGAAACCCTATATGATATCCTTCTGTGTAATGTGTAATGCCGGAGTGGTAATGGAGCCCGTTGTTGATGGAGCCTATTTATATTTTGAGGCCGTAGGGGTTTATAATGGCCAGCTCTTAATAAAAGATAGGAAAACAAATTCGTTATGGAATCATCTTAC
The DNA here is from genome assembly GCA_947500435.1 of uncultured Flavobacteriaceae bacterium. Taxonomy (GTDB): domain Bacteria; phylum Bacteroidota; class Bacteroidia; order Flavobacteriales; family Flavobacteriaceae; genus Maribacter_C. Next base: position 644,768 of record CANMRV010000002.1, on the reverse strand, counting down.
AGGAGAATGTCTTGATGGAGAATTGAAGGGTACAGTGTTAAAAACAAGCTATTTAAAAGATACATTCGTCCGGGATGAATTTAAAACCAGTCCCAATCTAGCTATCTGTATCTCTGGAGAACACAAAGTCATCAAGAAAATTATGAATACGGGAATGAACTTCCTGGGTCACGTAGTCAAAATAAATAAAAATTTCTTGCCTCCGTTTTTTGCTAAGACGATTGTTCAAGAAGATAAAACCTTACCGAGAATGGTCAAAGGTTTGGCTGTGAAAATCGATAATCAAGTGGTATTCTATGAATCTAGTAAAATCACTTCAGGCCTTACCGATAAAATTAATGGTCACACGATTCGGTTATTTGATGAAAAAATCCCCTATGCTTTAGATGAAACCAACAAAAGACCATTTCAACTCTTTATGAGATGGTACGCCTTTAAAATCAACTACCCTAATGGACAATTATTTCGCTCGTGATTGCTGATTATTAGTGAAAATTCTCATTTTATTAGAATGAGAAGGGCAATTACCTATATTCGCTTGTTGTTCAACCAAACAAAACCATATGAATAAATACATATCCCTTGTCATCGGATTTTTAGCGGTAGCCAATCTAACCTACGGTTTTTTTGTAAATCAAACAGAGGCTGCAATTTTCGGAATTGAAATGAACATATGGACGTACAGAGCTATCTGGGCTTTCTTTGCCGTGTATTCGTTTTATGATTTTTACAGGAAAAACAAAGGAGAAAACGCTTAATTCACTCACTCCGCAACTTCAAACGCCAATAATACATTGCCGGGCTGTTCACCGAACTTGGCATAGCCTGAGGTGATAAATAGTTGATTGCCTACTACAACCGGACCATCAGAATCAATAGTTCCGCCATAGGCCTTTGCCCCATTCACGGCCTCATAGTCTCGGTCTGTATCGTAGGCCCAAAGTTCTTTGCCAGTTTTCGTATCGTAGGCTTTTAGCATGCCGTCCAAAGCACCGGCAAAAAGGACTTCGGGAGTTGCTGTAATTGCTGCTGAAATACCCGGTCCGCATTGATATTCTTCCGATTCGCCACAGCGGTTTTCTTCTATAGTTGACCAAAGGCGTTTGCCATCTGCTATGTTTAGGGCATGAACCCCTGGCTGAATAGGTTTTTCCTTATGTAAAGGATAGTCGTTTTGGTCATTGATAGGTACATAGAGGGTTTTTCCATCACTCGCCATTCCCCAATGCACACCACCCATAATGGCACCTCTTCCCACTAAATCTGTCCAAATGATTTCTCCGCCATTATCAGGGTCTAGAGCATACACCTCACCGGACTTCTGCCCAGCTAACAAAATGTCTTTTTTACCAGAAGTAATTAACATGACCGGAGCGCCGAAATCCGCATCGGGACCATGATATTCAGGACAATTTGGTCCGTAGGGAGGATATACACAAGCCCCATTCCAAGCATCATCAGGATACATTTGTTGCGTCCAAAGAATATTGCCGTCATCCATGCGCATCGCCATAATAGCATCACTCGTTTTAGAAACTGGGCGGGTGTAATTTTCTCCTGTTCCAAAATAGAGCACCCTTCGTTTGATATCGATGGTCGGAGAAGTCCAAACCGGCGCGCCAGAGGGACCCATCTTCGTAGTTCCAACACTAGTTTTTCCGGTCGGTTTTGCTGCTTCGGGAATGGTATGGGTTTTCCAGATTTGTTCTCCTGTATCCGCATTTAAAGCGACCATAGCCCCGCGAAACGTACAGCATTCATAATTTTCATCAAAAGCGGAAATAATTTCCAGGGAAGAAACTGGTACATACAATCGATTTTCGAAAACATTCAGTGAGCCGGTAACCGTTGCCATATGATGCTCGTCTACTTTTCGTTTCCAAAGGAGTTTTTTAGTTTTCAAATCAAGGGAATATACGTTTGCTGCAAAATCACCGAAATACAAGCGATTGGCCATTCCATTTTCATCAGTACCAACGACCAAGGCACTACGTACTTCTTCGGCAGCTTGAAAGGTCCATCGGATACAACCCGTTTTTCTGTCCAAGGCATATATCGTTCCATGCTGACTTGCGGTATACAGTGTATTGCCAACAATAGTAGGTTGCGACCTTGCCCGAGTGGCATTCGGAAAAGCAAAAGCCCAGCTTAACTTTAATTCTGAGGCATTTGCCGCGTTGATTTTCAAATCATCGCTATCGTAAAAGCGCTTGTTTTGTAAGCCCATTCCCCAATTACCAATGATGGGAACCGCATCAGCAGTATCGGTATTTTCTTCTGCACATTTTCCAGAAATAACGGCATTCGCCACCTCCGTTTCGCTACCACTTGAAATAAAGGATGCCAATTGCTCGTGCTGTTCTTGGGTCAAGCGATCGGCTTGATTGCGCATGACACCAGTCCGTAAAGTTTTGACGATAGCCTCTTTGGAAAGCAATTTTAAACTTGCCAATTTCGGAGCTTCCGAAATGGCTCCACTATGACAAACCGCACAATTGGTTTGGTAAACCTCTGCCCCTGCTCTTTTCGCTATTTCCTCTTTGTTTTCGGCTTTGTTTTCTGCACAAGACTGTAGAAAGCACATTCCGATTAGGAAGAGGCTTAGAATTTTATATTTCATAAATCAATAGTTGAAATTTTGCATGGAATACCTCGAAGCTTTACTAACCGCCTGCCGTAAGGAGAACACATTGCCATCCACATCATGGGCAAATACGGTATGGAACTCACCCAAAATCTGTGGTTCACTTAAGAATTCGACACCTAGTTTTTTCATACGCTCGTATTCTTGCCGTATGTCGGTGACTTCTAACGAAAAGGTATAGCCCAAATCGGTAGGGTCTTTTTTAGTCAATTTGGTGGGCGTAGCAGGATGGTCATATTGCATCAACTCTACCATTTTACCGGGCCCGTCCATCTTAAACCATGTGGCATGCAGGCTAACATTGTCTAGATCTACAATGTCATCTAATCGCTCCATATTTTCGAGCTTGGCTATTCTATTGGGTAAAAATCCTAAAACTCCTTGATAAAAATCCGATATCCTTTGCAAATCCGGACTCATTATCGCTACCTGCGTCATCCACATATCATGTTCTTGTATCCAAAGGCTGTCCATACCACTTTGCTTCATGAAATGCGCTTCCATTTGCTCGAGCTCCAACATATTTCCTTCTGGGTCATAGCCATAGGCATAGGTCACACCATAACCACCCAAGTCAACGGCGGAATCTCCCCTGCTCAGCATATCAATGTCCGCATTCTTGAATTTGTCATACCCAGACTTCCAAGACGGAGACTGATAACAGGTATGCGTCATACCCGGACCTTGAGGCAACATTATTTCAGGGGTTCTGTTTTCTTGATTCGCATACTCCGTCAATTCGAGAAGCATATTAGGCGCTTTAAATGTCACGCGTTCATAGGCCATATCCTTACGCGCGTAGAGCTTGTCCACGGCGGCATGTTGCCGCACCTTTTCTCTTTTAACGATTTCAAAATTGGTAGCCTTTTGATAGAAAGCAACCATTTCGTCTAAGTCGCTTACTGAAATACCAATATGATTAAAACCGATAATGGAGGTGGGAGAATCCTTGAGGCTGGACTTCGGGTCGGTTTGAGCGAATATACCATTCACCAGAAAGATGGATAAAAAGGTTGTAGTTATCCATTTAAACGGCACCCGCTTTTTCATGTAGTGTTAGTTTCTTTAAATATAGGCTTATTTTTATTTCTTTGCATTTAGGCACATGCAGTTCAGGTATTAAAGAACTAAGTTTACCACGCATTTAAATTTGCTATTGGCGCTATGGAAAAAACAGAATTTCTTGAAAAAAACATCTTTCAAAACTTAGAAAACCACAATGCTGCCTTTGAAACGGATGCACTCTTCTATTTTACCGAAGCAGATTTTGAAATCGTCCTAGAGCGCATCGAGCATTTCGGGATAGGCATATATAATATTCAACCTCGGTTCGGTGGTGCCAGTATTGATCCTAAGTCAAATGAAGACTATCGCAAAAAAGCAACAGACCCAAAATGGTACAAAAGGGCGTTTTTTGAATTAAAAAAACAACAAGCTAACCTGCAATATTCAGCCACCTATAGGGTTTCAGAAAAGCTGCTGAAGAGATAGCGCCCTATGGGTGCCAAAACTACCTTGCGAATAAAAAATTTCAAAGTAAATTCAGTACCACAGAATTAACTACAGATAAAGTTAAACCGAAAACTTCAAACCAAAATGATAGCAAGAATCTGGGAAGGAAGAACAAAAATTGAACACTTAGCAGCATATACAGCTTTCATGAAAGAAAGAGCAATCCCAGACTATTCTAAAACCGATGGCTTTATAAAACTTACTTTTTTAAAACGAACGGATGCCGACTATGCCTATTTCAAACTAATTACTTTTTGGGAAAATATGGAGATGATTAAGAACTTTGCCGGAAACGACTTTGAAAAAGCCAAATATTATCCAGAAGACAAAAACTATCTGACAGACTTTCCTGAAAGCGTCATACATTATGAGGTGTTTGCTGACTAATTATAACCTATCAATTATTTTACTTGCAAATACGCCATATTCCTTTTGTACACGTTCCACTAAAATCGAGGTAGAACCAGGTTCATAACTATTCATATCAGGATGCTGCTCCCTCACATGTTTATCACTCCAACGTGCAATTTCTAAAATCATCGGTGCCAAATCCATGCCTTTCTCCGTGAGCAAATAAATGTTTTCCTTTTTGTTCGCAGGTAATTTTCTTTTGGTGATTATATGAAGTGATTCTAACATTTTTAAGCGAGAGGATAACAGGTTCGAAGCTATCCCTTCGTCAGACGCTACAAATTCTTTGAAAGTTTTCTTATGATGCATTAGCATATCTCTAACGATAAGCAATGACCATTTATCGCCGATTAAATCTAAACAAGAAGCAATAAGACAAGAAGATCGAAAGTTTTTCATGATAACTTATGATAAAAAATTACTTTACTTATTAAAGTAATACGTATTTTCACTTGAATAATTAAAGTAAAAATAACTAAATTATGTTAGCAGGCCATTATACCGCAGCCTTAGTGGCGTATCAAAAATTTCCCAAAGGAACCTTATTATATTTCTTAATTGCTTCGCAGTTTCAAGATCTATTGTGGTTTACACTACACTTTTTAGGTTTAGAATATACAGGACCAAATGACGTTTTTGACACAACCTTGAGCAATATGACCGTAGACATGTTGTATAGCCACGATTTACTACCGCAAATACTTTGGTTGGCCATAATATTTTTTGTAGGGAAGGCAGTATTTATGAGCACTAAAATTGGTTTTGCGGGTGCTTTAATAGCCGCGAGCCATTTTATACTAGATATCTTTTCGGGCCATCCGCACCATATATTTGGAGCGGAGACACAAAATATCGCACTCGGTCTTTATGCAACAAATGTGTACTTGGCCATAGCTATTGAGGCTGTCTTCTGTGCGGTTATGCTTTGGTATTTCTTTAAACAAGATACTAAAAACGGAGTTCAACGTACTTCAAAGAACAAAACAGCAATCATAGGCTTGTTTGCATTTGGCATTGTCTTTATGTTATCGATTGCAACCAAATCTTTTAGGGAATTATTGGGGATACCAGAATTTGACCTAGGTTTCAATTCAAATGTACCAACCTTAGTTATTACCTATGTTGCCATGATTTTTTATCTAAAATATTTCTTACCCAAATTTAGTATCGACCAGAAGGATTAAATTCAGTTCGGCCTAAACAACAGCGTGTACAATGAGCCTGTGCCACCTTGGGTTACTCCGCCTCCAAAGTTTATGGCAATAGAGCCGTCTCCTTTCAAATCCCCTACATAAGAAATGGAACGTGAAAAACGATCTTCAGGACCTAAAGACAATCCGAAACCACCGTCGGTATTATTAATCCTATCAAAGGCCCTTACCGTTTTATCGGCATTTAAATACAGTACATAGCCCCAACCTTCATTTTGTTGATTTGCTCCCGTAATCAAATCCGTGATACCGTCACCATCAATATCGCCAGCTGCACACATGGCGTGGCCAAACTGTCCTCCGATACTTCCATTGGGGTTGGTTTCCAAATCAAGCACATCTGTAAAGCCATTCATACCTTCAGTGATTTTAGCTTTGGACACCACATTGTAATTTGTAGCATCCAAAGAAAGTATCCAAATTGCACCTTTTCCGCCATCGGACATAAAGGCACCAACAGCCATTTCCAGGCTTCCATCACCATCCATATCGCCCAACATAGCTACTTCCCGTCCGCCAAATTGGTCACCATTTTCGAGTCCGTCCCCGAAATTACCTTCCGTAGAACTTATGGTAACGGAATTGGCATACATCAACTGTGACGTTTCATTCAAAAACAAGATATCAATCGCCCCACGAGATGGTCCGCCAGCATCGGAACCAGGATTACAAGCTACAATATCTATTCGATTGTCATTATTGATATCACCAATGGCTGTAAGGCCTTGCGCAATAATGTTTTCATTTTTGACATAGTCTTTGACGGTTCCGTCGGCATTCAAATGAATAATATAAAGGGAGTTATTGGGAGGAACTGGAGAGGACACCGCTATATCAGGAATAACATCACCATCATAGTCGCCAATACCTGCAACACCATAGCCAAAGAAATTACCAGCGTTCAAGGTTTCAGTAAATCCTCCTTCCAACATTGATATTTTTTGATTTGATAAAACGGTGCCATCGCTATTCATAAACAAAATGTAAACCGCGCCAGCATCGATACCTCCATCGTCATCGGAACGTGCGCCGATAACATAATCGATGACCCCATCTCCATTCACGTCACCTATGGCATCATGATCTCGTCCAAACCGGTCACCAGAATCAAGGTCGGCTACGAGTCCGCCAGAACCGTTCTCGATTTTTAAAAAACCTTCTGCTGTAAATAAGGTGCCAACCGTTTCATCATCAGTATCGGTATCATCATCGGGTTGATCATCAGCGGGGTCTTCAACGGCATCTTCTGGGGTTCCTATGGGTTCATCGTCAGAACTACAACTTAAAAAAATGGATAGAAAACAAACGAGTAGAAGATTTTTATGGGGCATAATTGTTTTTGATTAGGACTCTGCTTTACGACAAAGGTTTAGTCCGATACGTCATTTAAAAATTATTATCTTAGGCAACCGCTAATAAACCAGCCAAGCCTATGAGTACCTCCTCCGAATTCGATCACCTCAAAAACCTCGAAGAAGAACAACTCCCCGTAGCCAAACACAAATTGCACGATTGGACGCATTTTGCAGGACTCTACGCTGCCGAGCACGTAGCAGCGACGGAGTTTGTTATCGGTGCGACCTTCGTAGCGCTCGGTGCCAAAACCATGGATATTATCCTAGGTCTCCTAATCGGTAATATTCTAGCCGTACTGAGCTGGCGATTCATCACCTCCCCTATTGCCGTTGATACGCGCTTGAGCCTATATACCTATCTCAATAAGATCGCGGGCGATTCGATGACCCAATTGTACAACTGGGCCAATGTCATCATCTTTTCTGTGATTTCGGCCGCGATGATAACGGTCTCGGCGACTGCGGTGCGTTTTGCTTTTGATATTCCTGCGCAACTCAATTGGTACCCTACCAATGCCTGGTTTATTTTGATTGTTTTGGCGGTGGGTATCGTTGTGGTTTCCATTGCGCTCTACGGTTTTAATGCCGTTTCCGAATTTTCGGGCATCTGTGCACCTTGGCTTTTTGTCATGTTTACGAGTGGCGCTATGGTGCTCCTCCCCGCTTTGTCTTTAGATGTGTTGGATAAAACCTTACCCGCTGGATGGGCGGATTTTATGACCCTCGGCGACCAGAGTATCTGGACAGGCATCAACAGCGACGGCGCTCCCGGAATCGGATTGGTCGAAGTCATCGGCTTTGGTTGGGCCGCCAATACCATTACACATTTCGGATTGATTGATATGGCCCTCTTGCGTTTTGCCAAAAAGAAAAACTACGGATATGCCACCAGTACCGGTATGATGTTCGGTCACTATGTGGCATGGATTGCTGCTGGAATCATGGGCGCCGGTGCCGCCGTCATTTTAGGAAAATCCATCGTGGAACTTGACCCGGGTGATGTGGCGTATTATGCCCTCGGATGGTCCGGTTTTGTGATTGTGATTGTGGCGGGTTGGACGACCGCGATTACGAATTTATATAGAGCAGGATTGGCCGCACAAGCTATTTTCTTCAACCATTCCCGAAAGCGGACGACTATCGTGGTGGGTCTGGTGACGGTAGCCATCGCCTGTTTCCCCTTTGTGTTTTCACAAATATTGCCGCTACTCACCTATGCAGGGTTGCTGGTAGTTCCTGTGGGGGCGATTGTATTTGCCGAACATCAGATTTTCCCTAGAATTGGCTTTACGCGCTATTGGTCTTCGTACCGCAAGCTGACCTTTAGTATGCCTGCCGTTGCCTCTTGGGCCTTGGGCTTGGTCTTCGGTTTCGGATTGAATGCCTTGGATGTGATTTCCTTCTATTACCTCTTTATCCCGACTTGGTTTTTTACGATTGCGTTGTATACGCTGCTCGCATCTCGGTATGGAGCCAAGCAGGAGTATCCTGAGGAAGCTAAGGCAGAAGAAGTACGACAGGAAACGATTGAACGTTTTCAAGAACAACAAGCAAAGGAGGAAGTTGTTATTCCCAAGGATGTTTCTATGTTTTCAAAGGGATTAAAATTCATTGCCATTTCAGCATTGGTCGCAACATTGGTTTTGGCCTGTAATGTGATGTTCGGAAGTGCTTCGGAAGCAAATTATATCGAAAATCGGGAACTCTTTTACACCTACGCATTCATTTGTACTATCATTTATTTCGTACTAGCCTATTGGGCGTTGAAACGCGGGAAAACTAACAAAGCGGCTTAAGGATGGATAACCCCATACAACTCAATCAGGAAAATTTAGAAGCGATTGGAAGCCATATCCCCGTGCCCAAGTATTCGCGTGATACGGAAAATGGGGGAATCGTACATATCGGGGTCGGCGGATTCCATAGAGCCCACCTAGCCTATTACTTGCACCAATTAAAACAGTCAGGAGATGCATCAGCTTGGAACATTACCGGAGTAGGTTTACGCGAAGCGGATACCAAACTCCATGATATTTTCAAAACCCAAGACCACCTGTATACGCTGATGGTCAAACACCCCGACGGAAAAATCGAACCCGAAGTCATAGGGTCGATAGTTGATTTCAAAATGGGAACCACAGACCCCGAACCCGTCATCGTGCGCATGGCGCATCCAAGTACAAAAATTGTTTCGCTAACGATTACTGAGGGAGGTTACAATTTCAACCCCACCACAGGAGAATTCAATTTTGATATCCCAGACATACAACACGAACTCCGCCACCCAGACGACCCAAAAACCGTCTACGGTTTTCTAACCGCGGCCTTAAAAAGACGTCGCGATATAGGTTTACCCGCTTTTACTGTTTTGTCTTGCGATAATATCGAACACAATGGAGACATGGCTCGCAAAATGCTCCTCACCTTCGCCGAAGCACAAAACCCGGACTTGGCAAAGTGGATAGCCGAAGAAGTCAGCTTCCCCAATAGTATGGTGGACCGTATTACGCCTGTAACGACTCCCGCAGATATCGAAACCCTGGCACAAAATTTTGGCATACAAGATGCCTGGCCCGTTACCTGCGAACCCTTTATACAATGGGTGGTAGAAGATAAATTCTCGAATGGTCGGCCGGACTTCGAAAAGGTAGACGTACAATTCGTACCCGATGTAGTCCCCTATGAAAAAATGAAACTGCGACTGCTTAATGCGGGGCATTCGGTATTAGGACTTTTGGGTGCTATTCACGGTCACCCCACCATAAATGCCTGTGTAGAAGATGAGCTTTTTGCAAATTACCTACGTGCCTTTCTAGACCAAGAAGCGACTCCCATACTAGGTAACATCGAAGGCATTGATTTGGAGGACTACAAAAACAGTCTCCTAGAACGTTTTGCCAACCCCAACATCAAAGACAGCGTAAGTCGCATCTGTTCGGAGAGTTCGGCCAAATTACCGAAATTTTTGATTCCTACGATTCATGAAAATTTAGCCACCGGCGGAAGCATCAAATTCGCCACCTTGGTTATTGCGGCTTGGTGCTGCTACAGTGACAAACAAGTCGACCAAAATGGAGAGCCTTTGGAAATTATTGATGTGATGCAGGGCACTTTGCATGATGCAGCGAAAGAAACTACGAATGATGCTTTGGCTTTTGTTAAGCAAGAATCGCTGTTTGGGGGGCTTGCCGAAAATGAGCGTTTTGCGGCAAGCTATACTTCGCTGCTACAAGAATTGTATCAAGGTGCGACTATTAAAAAGTTGATGCAAGGGTTACTATAACCAAATTCCAACTATCCAGAAATCAAATAATCAAACTTTCCAACTTCCAACTTCCAATAGCCAACAGCTAACAGCCAACCGCTACTGACCTTTTTATGACAGGCTTTCATCGGTATTTGTACGATTTTATTTCTTTAGATTAGTTACATTGCAGTACGCATAGTAAGAATATACAATTATTGTCTCCATACGAAAAAACCATATGAACCGATTAGAATTTGATGAATTTCTTAGGTCTGTTTCAATAAGCAAGAATGATACGTACTCTCTTTTATTGGGAGCAGGTAGTTCAATTAGTTCAGGAATTCCTTCTGCAAATGACTGTATCTGGGATTGGAAAGGAACTATTTATAAAAGTAATAATTCAGCAACTGATTGTAAATATAGAAGATGGAGTGACTTTTATATATTTTGTTTATTAGATTGTAAAGACCAAAAAACGATTAACCCAATGGACTTAAGCCAATGGACTTAAGCCAATGGACTTTTTACGTTTTGAGTACTAAAGTACTTAATGAGAAAAAACCAACTCAAAAAACTATTGGACTGAATTCACTTTTGAAACTTAATCCCGTAAAATGTGCTTATTGCGAATTGAAAGAAGCAGTTAAATAAAGAATATTCTAGCTGAGCCTCGCTACCCCCCCCCCCGCTACCGCTAGTTTTTAACTAGTGGCGGCAACACTAAGCCATCGAAAGTTTAGAAAGAAATATAGTAACTTGTTACTATATATAATTGTTATCATCAATTAAAGAATTAAACATGAAAAAGCTGAATTACTTATTACTTTTATTTTGTATATCATGCGCAGAAAAAGAAGTGACTAACCCGGTTGACTTTTTAAAAGAAAACGCAATTCCAATTAAGGATATTTCAAAATTGAATCAGCAGGTTTATAAGGAGATATCTGATTACGACATAATAATGGTTGGAGAAATGCATGGGACAAAAGAGCCCGCCGAATTTGTCTATGGTCTATGTAACCTTATAACTGAATCTGAAAAAAAAGTTGTCTTAGCCTTAGAAATCCGTGCTTCACAGATGGAAAACTTATCAAATGAGATGTCAATTGCCCAATTAAAAGAATTGGATTTCTTTCGCAGAGAAAATTTTGATGGTAGAAATGGTGTATCAATGCTTGATTTAATCTACAATAGCATCCAAAATGAAAAAATCATTCTAAAATTCATTGATAATTATTACCCATCCTCACCCAGAGATTCATCTATGTATATGGAAATACATGACATACGTAATACACACCCTGACAGCAAAATAGTTACACTAACAGGAAATGTACATAATTCAATTGCGCCTTATTTTGATAAAGAAAGAATTGCAGGATACTTGTTAAAAGATACTACCAATTTCGATTCAAAAAAGATCATGTCAATTGACCATGTATTCAGTGAAGGTAGTATGTTCAATAACGACGGCACAGGAATAAAAATTCAAGATATTGATAGAGAAGAAAACATTTATAACACCACACTTTCTCACGAAATGTTCTTGTGTGAGAAATTTCCTGAAGAACAAAATCGGTACACACATATTTTATATACCGATAAAGTAACTGCTTCAGGTAAAATTGAAAAAGATGATAACAATAGATAAGAAGTAATAGCTCCTTCGTCACTACTACTCTTATCATTCACCGTTACCATACATTATGAGAAACTGTTTACTGATACTTATACTAATCGGAAATTGTTTTACTTCTTTAGCTCAAGATTCTTTTGCGAATGCATTGGTTTCATTAAATTCGGAATTAGAATTTAAAACTAAATCGGATTCTTATACTACTACCCAAAAACCAAACCAAGATTTTATTAAACAATTTGAAAAATGTGCTGAATTCGAAAAGCTTGAAAAGTTATCGAATTTGGATTTTGACCTAATCACAAATGTCAAGTTCTCTAATTTAATTACCTCAAAATGGAAGGGTAAATGGCAAATTGAATTTCGGGAGTGGGAATTTGAAAGTGAAAGTTGTGCAACGGATTTTATGAGCACACTAGATAGTTTACAACATAATAGAATTCAGGTCTGCGTGAGTAAAGGCGGAATTATGTGGTGGAAGGACGAAAACAAAATTTATTTGGTTACTAGCGGGGCGTATTTCGTAACCTATCATTATAAAGAAATTAAAAGTGCAATTATAGAAGGGCTGAAAAAATAACCCCCCGCTAGCGCTAGTTTGCAACTAGTGATGGTAACAGTAAGCTACCAACCCTTTAAAGAAATACAGTAACTTGTTGCTATATACCCCAGAAGCTTCGGGCTTGCTAAAAAGCTAAAAAATGAGAACCATAAAAAGCGACTTACTAGGCGAATTAAAACAAAAGGGGCAAATCGCCGGTTGGTGGGGAAGTGAACCCATTGAAATTCCGTTTTTTGACCATAAAAAAATGCAAATAAATTATGGGGAGTTTCTTCCTGAAGAAGACCCCAAGTTTATTGAAGAAGCAGACCAAGCCGTAAAAACCTTCTTGCAAAAATCAAAAGAAGATAGAGATTCCATTTCACATTTAGTATATAAAAACTGCATGGATTTTCTGAATCAGATTGTACTTCGAGAGTCTGACCAAGTTTTTATAGATATGAAAGACCAAAACGAAATTTGGAATCACGTTCGACACTTTAGGTATGGTGGTATAAATCTTTCAAGAAGACCGCACAGAGACCAAGATATCTATCTTGAAATTAATTGCAGATGTGGTTGGGAACAAGAGCACGGCCTCAAATTAGTCTTTAGACAAGGAAGACAAATCACAAGAGTTAGTGCAATGGATGGCTGTCTGACAGACGCAGACGCAAATGGCACCACCGATAACGAAGATGAATTACTAAATAAATTTAAACAATGAAAAAACTCATTTTAGTAGTATTGGCCCTAAGTTTTTCGCTAAGCGTCTCGGCCCAGACCGAAGATGTTTCCGGAACCTACAGACAACATATTAAATTTAGGAGCCGTATTGGAATTAACACGCTAACATTGAATGCAGATGGCACCTTCAAATTTCAAAATTATAGTACCAAAGCCGATTGCGATACCTGCCATAAAGATATCAATTACGGCAGAGGTAGTTGGCAATTGATTAAAGACAATGTAGTTGTGCTAAGTGTTAATGAAGCCACCGACATGGATGATACGTATTGGTTAGATTTCGATAAGGCAAAAGCCAAAATTTCAACCACATCGGACGCTGAGACTAAGCTGAAATTCTTCGAAGGTGATATCATTCCGTTTACGGATATGGAGATGATAAAAGTAGAATAGTGATTATTCCATTTGGATATTAACAAGGTAAATTTTGAAAAAGCACAAATGAAGATTGTAACAGCGTATCTTGAAAACAAGTAAGTTTTTATTCCTCCCGATAGCTATCGGTACAAGTGTTACCCAATATTTAAAAACAGATGGATATTAGATTTATACTTTGTGCGATTTTTATCGCATTTTCAACATTTTCTTATGGTCAATCTCTGGAAACCAAACAAATCGAAAAAATACAGGAGTTTGGAATTGATTACCAATCAAATATGCAAGCCGATCCCAATTTCAATACAGAATTCCAAAATATTCTAGAATTAGACCAAAATCGAAAAAAGAACAAAACCTGGGGAATAGTCCTTAGCGGATTGGGTCTACTAACAACTGCGTATGGCACCACCGCATTTACTGGCGAACAAGCAAATCCTTATAGCACAATTGCCGGCGGGGCCTTAATAGCAATCGGACTAGCAGAAATGGGAGTATCAATACCACTTTTTAAATCGTCAAAAAAAAGAAAAAGAGAAAGGGATAAAATCATTGAAAAGTATAATCCAAATTGGACTGTGGAGCAATAAAAATATTGGGTAACAGTACCCCAAGACCTCAATAATTAATTTCAATTTCTTCGTACTCCACTTTATCAATAATATCAGGCCTATCCCCTTCCCCATTTCTTTTGTGAAGGTCCTTACTAATGGGCCAAGTGTCGAAATAGGCATCCTCTAAGCCATTGTCCATAATATCGACGATTTCATCTTTATCGAGTCCATCTTCTAACCAGTACTCAATATCACCCTCTTGCAAAACCACCGGTCTTCGAAAATCTCCATGTTTATTACTAGGTTGGTTGTGTATATCTTCAAACAAAGGCGTAGCCTTGTTAGTGAATATGGTAAAGGTGACCATTTTGTCTTTGGTAATATTGTAGATTCCTGCCAGACTCATGGGCTTATCATCCCTTCTTTTAAAATAAAACGGCACTTTGAAGGGCTTGCCCTTAACTTTCACTGAGGTCGTATGCGGTTCAAAAAAACCATCCACGGGAATGACACATCTTTTACTGTAGATATTGTCTTCGTATCTGTAGTTTGTAAAAATGTCCTCACACCTGAGGTTTAATCCCCCAAAGGCTCCTCTGTTTTTTGCAAAGAATTCTTTAAAGTCCACACCCGTTGCATTAGAAGGCATAACACCCCATTTGGCAGGTATCACAAATCCTTTTCGCTCCTGTGGCAATATCCACATATTCGGGTGGGCCCAACCGTTGGCGTGGTTATAAATGAGTTCAAATTCCTTGTCCTCCTCCTCTCCTAAAAGACGTTCAACTTCGTAGTAATCTTCAAGTTCACCTATTTTCTTTGTGGTTCTAGTACTGTAACACATAGCGCTGTCTAAAAGGACAATTTAATGAAAATTGTTAAAGTCTAAAATATCTGAAAATTGATACTTATATTTGGAATATTTCCATTTTATTGGAATATTTCCATATGAGAATTATTTATAGAAACAACGACAGGTATGCCATTAAAAAGCTTCTACTCGATATAAGCGAATTAGAACTAGATCGGGAATGTTGGAATAGAAAGCTACATAAACCCCGTAGAATAAACTTATTCTTTTTAGAATCAGATGAACATGGCTCAAGGCTTAAATACAAATATCCCCAAAAAGGCATCGCAACAATTATGGATGTTAGCCGATATGACCTTCCCGAATGCGGGTGGATAAGATATAAAATAGAAGATTAGAACGTGTTTGAAATGAATTTAATTAGACAAGAAATATTATTAAAGAAACTGTTGCAATATAGATTTCGCAAGTTTAATCTAAGACTTATAAAAGTTGAGGCTTATGATACCTTTGAAGATGATACCTATATGTGCCGCGTGGAAGTCTTTAAGAACGGAATCGAAATACAGCACCGAATTCTGAAATACGAAAGTTTTCTAGACGATACTTTCGCACAGCGAACGGAGGCGGAGTTAGCATCGCTTTTTTTAGACCATACCCCTGCCGGTGTTGGTCCGCCCAAGCGCTCGTCTCTGACGAGTGACCCACAATAGCCTGCCTCGCAGTTAGATACGTACAACTATTCTAGAAATTTAGTAACTTATTGCTGGTTGGTTCTATCTAAATAAAGCAGAACATAATTCGAATCGAAGCTATTAAAACAACAACCTAAAAATCATACTTATGAAAATTTTAAAATACATCCTCGGAATTTTAGCCATATTGATTATCGGATTTTTCCTTTTAGGGGTAATCAAATCAGAACAGTCATATGACTGTGAAATTATGGTCGACAAACCATTAGCTGAATCTTGGGCGGTTAGCCAAGATGCATCCAAAATGTCGGAATGGTTGGAAGGCTTTCAAAAATTTGAACACGTGAGTGGTACGCCCAATACGGTAGGCGCAGTATCAGATGTACATTTTATTACTGATGGGCAGGAGATGACCATTCGAGAAACCATTACTGAAATCGTACCGGACAAATCTGTTTCCATGACATTTACCTCAGACTTTATGGAGATGGATTATACCCTCGCTATGGAGTCCGTCGATGGAAAAACAAAAATCAGTTCAAGTACCAAAGCTATTGGAAATGGAGCGGTCTCAAAATCTATCATGGCCTTGATGTCAAGTGCTCTCAAGGTACAAGAAGAAACAAATCTTGCCAGCCTTAAAAAAACCATTGAGGAAAATTCGAAGAACTACTAACTTTTTGAAAATTAGCCCCCCTGCTACCGCTAGTCTTGCCTACCATAGGCAGGTTTGCAACTAGTGGTCACAACAGTAAGCCAACAACAACTAACGCTACAGTAAGCCATAAGTATCGATTAGGTGTATTCAAGAAATAGAGTAGCCCACTACTAGATACAAGTGTTGGCTACAAACTGAAAATCAAACGAAACTTAAAACTCAGGCAACGTTTTGAGAGCATTTAACGTCTTTTAAATAAAGACGTTTAGTATTGAAATACTGAATCTTTACATTTGAATACATACATTTAAAATAATGCGAACAACAACTATACTCGTTTTACTACTTCTTCAAATATGTTCAGTAAACGGGCAGACGTCATTAAAAGAAATAAACTTAAAAAACGGGGTGTATAATGTAGGTTTTAAACATTATACAACGATTGACAGCACAAGACTTTATCGAATTGAACAAGACTTTAATAATCAATCCACACATAGGCCAATTCCTATTAGTATTTGGTATCCAGCCGAAAATAAAGGCAGTAATTCTAAGCAATTAACAGTCTTGGATTATTTAGAGATTTTAAAGGAAGAGGAAGAATGGGAAAACTTACCGAATGAGTTCTTATTAGATTGGTTTCCGTACTTATGGAATACACCCCAAAACAATGCACATCTATCAGAAAAAGTAACCGCCTTCTCGGATATTGCTTTTTTAGACGGGACATTTCCAGTTATAGTTTATGCAGCAAGTTATCAAAATTCATCAATTGAAAATTTTGCATTATTCGAATTTTTGGCAAGTCATGGCTTCGTAGTGATTTCAAGTCCTTCCAGAGGAACAGACACCAGGTGGTTAGAAGGAGGAACTACAAAAGATATGGAAACACAATCTAGAGATGTAGAATTTCTTTTAAAAGAAATTCATAAAAACGAATCCATAGATTTTGATAGAATAGTACTTATGGGCTTTAGTTTTGGCGGACTATCCAATGCTATAACGGTTATGAAAAACAAGAACATAAGCGCAATAGTAAGTTTGGATGGAGCTGAAAGATATAATTACCCTGTACTCGAAAAATCGCCTTACTTTAATTTAGATAGGTTTACTATTCCCTATATCCATTTTGCTCAAAAAGATATTCCAGAAGAAGTACTTGTTAGTGATAAAATGTCTGCTGAATTGAATCATAAATTCCAACTGTTCGATTCTTTAAACTATAGTAATGCCTACAGTTACAAATTCCACGACTTAACACATTCTTATTTTAGTTCCTTTGGTGTTTTATTTGGCAATAGGGATAAAAGACAAGACAAAAGTGATGCTAAAATTATGGCTTCTTATAAACTCCTTTCTGAACATACTTTGCAGTTTTTAAATGCCACTTTGAAAAATGAGGAGAACGCAAAGGAATTCATTGAAAACAATCTCGATAAAAATGGTATTTCAGAAACACTGATTTCGAAAAAAATTAAAAAATCACTTGAATCGGAATTCGATTATAAGGACTTCTTTGATTTAGCACTCCTTCAGAACTATCAAGACTTAATCCCCTTATATCAAAAAACAATAAAGAAACATCCAAAACTTCAACTTAAAGAGTGGATGCTAAACAAAAAAGGACAGCGATTATCACTTAACCTTTCAAAGTTAGAACAAAGCGTCAATGTGTTTCAATTGGCTTTACATATCTACCCGAAATCGGCTAATTTATATGATAGTTTAGCCCTAGCTTATCTTTATGGAAAAGATTATGAAAATGCTATTTTTAACTACAAGAAGTCCTTGGAATTAGATCCTGACAATCAATATGCGATTGATAAGCTTAAAGAATTGGAGGAATAAAGCCCCCGCTGGCGCTCGTCTGTGACGGGTGTCCACAGCAGCCTTCCTAAGCCACCGTTATTAAAGAATTATGTTAACTTACTCCGATATACTTTTGTCATCGGTCAGCAAGAAAAAAAGATTTGTTACCAAGGCAGCTAACAAAAACTGAATACAGACTAACAAATGAAGTACTTAAGTTACATAATTAAAGAAACTGTTCCGGTAATAATTGGAATTTTGATTGCCTTATTTATCAATAATTGGAATGAGGATAGAAAGGATACGAAGTATTTGAATCAAATATTTTCATCCATCGAACAGGAATTAGAAGAAAGTATCACAGATATAGAAAGAGTAATTCCCAAGCAAATGGCATCTGTAGACAGCATACAAAGGTATTTGAATAATGAAGAATACTCGATATACGATATAATTATAAAAGCCAATGGTGTTCATGCTCCAAGTATAAAAACGAATGCATGGAATGCCATTGCCAATTCTAAAATTGAATTGATAGAATATGAAAAACTATCTGCATTAGCTGATATTGAAGAAAGAAAAGAAAATCTGAGATGGAGGCTTGAAAAGCAGATGGATTTTATGTTTCAAAACATGGAAGAGACTGATAAAGCAAAGAAGGAAATGCTCATGATGACAATTACAGATATGGTTGGTGCAGAGAAAGAGTTACAAGTTGAAATAGAAGATCTATTAAAGAATGAAACTGTCATCAATACTGATTAAATAGAGAAAGTTCATATGGGTGAACCGATTACACCCGTACGCTAGTCTATCAATTTGGCAGCTTAATAATGATGCTGTTTCCTCGCCTTTTTATTTCTACTGCTTCTGAAGTTCCTACTATTTCTTGTTAAGTAAGCGACTAAAGTCAAACCTGCAGCAACAATAACAATTGCTATAGTGATATCGTAAAATTCTTTTGGTAAATCCATATTCCTAAGATACGAAAAATATTTCGTTGATTGCGGGTTTTCGACCGTCGCGGGCACACCCCACAATAGAGGACTAGCCTTAGGATTAGAAGGCGTTGGCTTTTAAAGAAATATGGTAACTTGTTACGGAGTACAATAGTCAAGGTGCAATTCAAAACAATACCGCCATTTGAGCAAAATGACAAACACTAAGCGAAATATATGGACTTCAATATCACTACTATGAAAAAAAACCTTCTATTTTTTTGTCTTTTTTCGATGCTATTGGTAAATCATAGTTGTAAAAACGATATCGACCCAAAACAAGAAATAAAAAGCGAATCTGAAAAGATTGTAATTGCGAAAGAAAAATGGCACTGGGACAATCCCTATAAACAGAATGAAAGTGCGGGATATGCACAAGTTGTTAAAGCTGGTAATAACATCTATGTCTCGGGTGTCCCTACAGATGATTTAAGTCCGGATGGCATAGCCAGATTGTATAGCACTTTGGAAGAATGCTTGAAACCATTTGGAGCAAGCGCTAAAGATGTAGTGAAAGAAACCCTCTATACAACTGACATAGAAGCAATGAAAAAATACAATGGAGCAAGAAAAGAGTTTTATAATGGCGATTATCCCGCTGCAACTTGGGTACAGATAAGTAGATTGTACGAACCCACTGCCCAACTGGAAGTTGATTTAATTGCGGTAATCCCAGCTGGGGATTAATTCATAAAACAACCAGTCGTTGCAATCAATTCTTGAGTAAATTAAAAATAGAAAATAGGTTTCATTTAAATTTAAAATCATGGCAAATTACATAGATGGATTCGTTCTTCCTATTCCAAAAAATCATCTTGAAGAATATAGAAGTGTGGCCGAAACCGTAGCAGAAATATGGAAGGAGCATGGGGCACTCGCTTACTTTGAATATGTAGGTGAGGACTTAAAATTGGAAGGTACACGTTCTTTTCCTGAAGCTGTAGGTGCAAATGACAACGAAGCCATTGTATTTGGCTGGGTGGTGTTTGATTCCAAGGAGATGCGGGACTTAGCAAACGAACGGGTTGTCAACGACCCAAGAATGACAGATTTAATTGCCGCATTGACCAATCCGTCGAGATTGGTTTTTGATGCCTCGCGTATGGTTTATGGGGGATTCGAACCTTTAGTTAAATCAAGCGAGCGTTAGTCTAGATAAAGTTGATATCAAACAGAAAGAAGCTTTAAGAATTATGGAATACAAGCCTGAAGACGGATTTCCTTACTATTACAGTTTAGCTAGTGATGCTAGTTTAGATGCTCTTTTTTCTGCTCCTAAGACCTTTGCCCTATTAAATTCAATTGATGATGAAAAAGGGAATTACGCCTACGCCCCTAAAAAATGGACTATCAAAGAGGTCGTTGGGCATATAACAGACCATGAAAAGATTAAAATGTTTAGAGCATTTCAACTTAGCAGAAAAGAAAAGGTTGAATTATGGGGTTATGATCAGAATTTCCTGGTAAGAAATGCCAGGTTCAATGCCTTGAGTATGGAACAATTAATTACTGACCTATCAAGTGTCAGAAAAGCATCCATAAGTTTTATTGATACATTGTCTGAGAAACAACTGAATAGTAAAGGCATGGCAAAATCACATAAAATTACTCTTGAGGAATTTCTTAAATCAATTATTGGTCATGAAAGACATCACGTTCAAATCATTGAGCAAAAGTACCTAGGGTAAATCCGAATATAAATGCAGCATTGTATTAACTGTCCGTAGATAGTTAAAACAATAACAGTGTATTCCGCTGTTTACTGAAATATAGTAACTTGTTGCTGAATGAATTTTTTTGTTTCAAAGAAAATATAAAAGGCAATGAATCAGAATTTAGAAAATAACAAAAAGAACGCGATTGAATTTTATAGAATGGCGTATAATGGTAGTCCTCAAAAAGCTGTGGAATTGTATGTTGGCGCAGAGTATATTCAACATAATCCGTTAGTTGGTGATGGACCTGAACCATTCATTGCATACTTCGAAAGAATGTCCAGGGAATATCAAGACAAAAGCATTCAATTCGTTCGAGCTATTGCAGAAGGTAACTTGGTAGCGCTTCACACGCATCAAGAATGGCCAGGAGGTGAAGAATATGTAACCATGGACTTTTTCAGATTTGATGAAAACGGAAAAATTGTAGAACACTGGGATTCCATGCAACAAATTCCTAAAGAATCTGCCAATGGCAATACCATGTATTAATGCCTATCTAACGAATAACCAACCAATACATCACATATGAAAAAGCAACTGCTATTTACGCTATTATTAATACTCAATTCTGGGCTGTTCTTTGCTCAAAAAGACAAGCAAAAAGTAATCAGTGGCATTGATGCCAAAGCAGAACAGTATTCCGCTATCGCCCAAGAGCTCTGGGAAAATCCGGAATTGGGCTACCTGGAGGAAAAAAGTGCCGCCCTTCTGCAAAACGAATTAGAAAAAGAGGGCTTCACCATTGAAAAAGGTGTAGCTGGCATACCAACAGCTTTTACAGCAACCTATGGTTCTGGGAGTCCGGTACTCGGGATATTAGGGGAATATGATGCCCTACCAGGAATGTCGCAATCAGCTGAACCCCTTCAAAAAGCTAGAGTTGATGGCGCTCCAGGTCAAGCCTGTGGTCACCACCTCTTTGGAACAGGTTCTATGACCGCAGCAATAGCGGTAAAAGATTGGCTAAAAAGTTCAGGGAAATCAGGAACCATTCGGTTTTATGGTACTCCAGCCGAAGAAGGAGGTTCCGGCAAAGTATATATGGTGCGTGCGGGACTTTTTGATGATATTGATGCGATTGTTTCTTGGCATCCTGGTGATTCCAACACGTCTAACCCCGGTACGAACTTGGCGACCATATCGGGCAAGTTTCGATTTAAGGGGAATTCATCGCATGCCGCAGCAGCTCCGGAATTGGGTCGTTCTGCACTCGATGGTGTAGAAGGCATGAATGACCTTGTAAATATGTTACGTGAGCATACTACCGAATCTACCCGCATACATTATGCGATTACTAAAGGAGGTGATGCACCCAATATTGTACCCGCGGAAGCAGAGGTATATTATATCGTTCGTCATGCCAATAGAGACGAAGTCAAAGCAGTTTGGAATCGGGTTATCAAAGCGGCGGAAGGTGCTGCCATTGGTACAGAAACAACGATGAGCTATGAGATTATCGGAGGTACCTATGACCGGTTACCCAACGAAGCCCTTGCCACATTAATGCATGCCAACATGACTATAGTTGGTGGTGTGAATTATGATTCCGAAGAATTAAAGTTTGCTGAAGAAATCCAAAAAACTTTAAAGATCATGAAACCACTTGAAAGCGCAAACAAGGTTCAGGAAATGAAATTCACCTATGGGAAAGCATCTGCTGATACCGGAGATGTGAGTTGGAATGCGCCTTTGGCAGCAGTACGAGCCGCTACTTGGGTACCTGGAACTCCACCGCATAGCTGGCAGGCAGTGGCCGCAGGCGGTACATCTATAGGTTCTAAAGGAATGTTGGTTGCGGCAAAGACGATGGCCTTGACTGCCATTGACATCTACAAATCCCCAAAACTATTGGATAACATTAAAGCGGAATTCAATGAAAGAAGAGGTGCCGATTTTAAATATGAAGCTTTGCTAGGAGATCGGAAACCCGCTTTGGATTATCGGAAATAAGACCGTTCTATGAAGTTTGTTGCTATATAGTTATTAATCATTCTTTGCAAAGCACATTTCTAAAAATGAGAAAAATTCTAAATCCTAAATCAGTTTTTATATACTTGATTTTGCTAGGACTCATTTCGTGTGTAAGCGAAAAATCAGAATGGATTCAACTGAATTTTGAGAAAGATTTAATCCCCGAAGGTTTTGCCATCGATGGACGCACAAAAACAATATATCTCAACAGCCTAAAAAGCAATAAAATAGTAAGTAGTTATTTCGATGGAAGTAATCCTAAAACTTTTCTAGAAACCAACAAACATAATTATTTAGCTGGTTTCGGAATGACAATCAAAGGAGATACTTTATATGCTCTTGGTAATAGTTTAGTGGAAGATAAAAACAAATCCATCCTTTTACTTTTACAACTTTCCTCAGGAGACCTTATTGACTCCTACTCCATTAACGACTCAGGTTTTCACTATTTGAATGATCTAGCAATTAGCTCTACAAATGAAATCTTCATAACCGATTCGGAGAGTAATAAAATCTATAAAATTCAAAGACCGGGTAAATCCATCGAAATCTATTTGGATTCTGAAAAGATTTCCAACTCCAACGGAATTACCATCTCTGATAATGATGAATATCTATATCTAGCATCAAGCAACGGAATTTCCATAGTTGAAACAACATCAAAAAAAATAGTAAATGAACCCAAAGAAGATTATTCGGGCATTGATGGTTTAAAATTTCATAAAAATAATCTCTATGGAATAGTAAACGGTTGGCGGGACCAATCAAAAACCGGACTGTTCAAATTTAAACTTAACAAAGCCATAACGGAAATTGTGGAAAGTAAAAAAATAGTCGAGTTCACAGAGGATTTTAAAACTCCAACCACTTTTGACATTTTTGAGGAAAACATCTATTTCGTAATCAACACCCAGTTGGGCAATTTTGACGGGAACACAAATAAGATTTTGGACTTGAAAAAGTTAGAATCGTATAAAATGATGAAAACCAGAGCAGAATAAAACAATGATTAACAAAGCCTATATTTAATTTGGATGCAGGTTTTACGCCAAGGTCTGTGTATATTTATAAAGCCGTCAGCTGGCAAAAAAGTACAATCATCAATCAAAAGATCACTTCAATGAAAAATTATCTCTTTACGCTACTAGTCATAATCCTTATTCAATCATGTGCTGAAACACCAACTAAAGATGTTACGGCGGATATGATTAAGAAGGTTGAAATAGGTCTCACAACCCCAGTATACATAGAAGGTGACTCAACATGGACTATAGAAGAACGCATGGCGCATTATGGGGTGCCTGGTGTAAGTATTGCTGTAATCAAAAATGGTAAAATTGAATGGACGAAAGCTTACGGAGTAATGGACAAAGAGAGTAAATTACCTGTTACTGAGAAAACACTTTTTCAAGCTGCGTCAATTAGCAAACCAGTAACCGCTTATGGCGCATTGACACTTGTGGAACAAAAAAAGGTGGCTTTGGAAGAAGACATTAACACCTATTTGGAATCATGGAAATTGCCGGACAATGCTTTTACCGAAGAAAAGAAGGTCACCATAAAAAATCTTCTCAGTCATACTGCAGGGGTAACTGTCCATGGGTTTTTAGGGTATAGTCCTGATTTACCAGTACCAACTCTCGTTGAGGTTTTGAATGGTACTCCTCCCGCCAATTCAGGTCCAAGTGTAGTGGATAAAATACCCGAAGAAAGTTTTCGATACTCCGGCGGCGGCTATAATATCGTACAGCAAATGATGATAGATGTTGAGGGTAAAACCTTCCCAGAGCTCATGAATGATTTAGTGCTGCAGCCCTTAGGAATGGACAATAGCACCTATAATCAGCCACTCACAGGGGAGCAATTAGCTTCTGCCGCCACAGGTTATCTACCAGATGGGACGATGACCAAAGGTAAAAGACATACCTATCCTGAAATGGCTCCAGCAGGTTTATGGACAAATGCGGAGGGTCTCGCAAAGTTTGCCATCAACATTCAAGAAACGCTGAAAGGTCAGAGCGAAAAAGGACTATCCAAAGATATGACCTCAGAAATGCTAACTCCATTTGTAGAAGAATTTATAGGACTTGGGATTTTTATAAATAAAAAGAAAGATGAAATTTACTTTGGGCACGGCGGATGGAATGAGGGCTTTTCTAGTGAACTACTGGCCCACAAGGACAAAGGATATGGTGTGGTTGTTCTTACCAACTCCAATCACCCACCCTTTATCTCAGAACTGATTCGTTCTGTTGCGCTTGCCTATAAATGGGATGACTATGTTCCCGTATATAAGAAATTAGAAGATGGTATGTCCGATATGGATGAAGTTAATGGCAGATACCTCATTGGTGGTAATAGACTGATAGAGATATATCAAAACAACAATCAACTCCTTGGTAAAGAACTTGGCGAAGAACCAACTGAAATAGTTCAGATTTCAGACAGCACATATGTCAGAAGGGATAGCGAACGACTCTTTCAGTTCAAACCAAATTCCGAAAGCAAAATGGACCTATTAATCCGTGACGCCAATAATGGAACTATACTTTCAACATTTGCTAGAATCGATGACGATAAAAAAATGCCTATTGAATTGCTAGTAGAAGGTGATTTTAATCAAGCCCTCGAAGCCTATCAGGCACTAAAGAAGGAAAATGATAAAGACCTTACCATTAATGAAAATAATCTGAACGGGCTTGGATATCGATTCTTAGGTAATGATAAAATGAAGATAGCACATGATATTTTGAAAGTAAACATGCTGCTCTATCCCAATAGTTTTAATGTATACGACAGTTATGCAGAGGCTTGCATGAAAATGGGTCAAATGGATTTGGCAGTTGAAAATTATAATAAATCCCTAGAGCTCAATCCTGAAAATAACAATGCTACCGAAATGCTTAAGAAAATGGAAGAAAGCAAATAAAATAAATTTCCCGCTACCGCCAGGCTGATAATTGGCGGGTTGTCTTTAAAGCTAGGTAATGGTACAAAACAGCACCAAGACATTAAGCAGATAAATCCACCGTCATATTAAAAAAATCGTATACCACTTTTTAGTAACTTACTTGCTATATCTTAAATGCATCCTCTTACTAATGAGAACACTACATTCAATTCAACCGACCTTAATTTTAGTACTCTTCTTTCTTGCGACCTGCTTTGGCTTTGCACAAGAAAAACCTAATGTCATCTTAATTTTTCCCGATAACTTGGGTGTTGGTGAAGTTGCTGCTTATGGTGGCGCACGTGGCGTGCCTACTCCGAATATTGATAGAATAGGTGCCGAAGGTATACGGTTGACCAATTTCAATGTGGAATATTCATGTACGCCTTCCCGTATTGCCATACTTACCGGTAGATATGCGGTTCGAGCCGGCGAAGACTATTATTCAGGTACTACCTTATGGGAAGAAACCATTGCCGAACGTTTAAAATCCGTAGGATATAACACAGCACTTTTTGGTAAATGGGATTTAGGTGCCAAAAATTGGCATGGCAAGCGTGAGCCAACTCAGCAAGGTTTTGATCAATGGTATGGCATTCCAGGCACGACACATGTCTCCCAGTTTCCATCCATGGAAGGCTTCGACCCAAACTTGCAACCTCCACCATACATTTGGGAGGGAACTACCGGGTCTCCCTCAAAAAAAGTAAAACCTTTTGTCCCAAAAACAAGACGGACCATTGACCGAGAAGCAGCAGAAAAAAGTACTGCCTTTATAAAAGAGAATGCTTCCAAAGACAAACCCTTCTTTTTGTATTATGCAATGACCCAATTGCATTTTCCTGCCCTGCCCCACCCTGATAAAGCGGGTACTACAGGCGCGGGAGATATGGGAGACTCTATGGCTGATGTTGACTATAATGTGGGTTTGATTTTAGGACAATTAAAAGCATCAGGTATCGAAGATAACACCCTAATCATATGGTGTACCGATAATGGGGCTGAGATGAGACGCCCATGGAGAGGTTCACCTGGCCCCTGGAGAGGCTATTACAATTCTGCCATGGAAGGCGGTGTTCGAACTCCCGCCGTGATACGGTGGCCGGATAGAATAAAAGCGGGACAAGTTTCCAATGAAATGGTGCATGAAGTTGATTTGTTTACGACTATTCTCCATGCCGCTGGCTCGCCGGAAGTTATTCCCAATGACCGTATTATAGATGGTGTAAACCAATTGCCTTTTTTAGAAGGGCAGCAAAAACAGTCCACTAGAGAGAGTGCCATATTCACGCAACGCTTTGGCCAAATCATGGCTGTCAAATGGCGTGATTGGAAACTGTGGTATGTATACAAAACCGAAATGCCTGATCCAGAACCGGACAACTTAGTCCGTTTATTCGATTTACGGGTAGACCCCAGAGAAGAAATTGATGTAAAGGATTATTATCCCGGAGTTATTGGCATCATGGATAGCATCACAAAGGAGTATGAAGCGACATTTATAAAACATCCTAGGGTCACTGCAAGCGCAAATGCGGCGGATCCTTATGTAGCACCTCCGGTAAATTCAGGGCAACCTGTACAAACCTATACACGTACAGATAGAGCCACTCTTAGTCCACGAAGTGCGGCGATGGCAAATCCTGATTTTTCAGGCACTTGGTCGACTGCTGTGCTACATCGTGTTTCAGTAATCAATCGGACCGATGAAACTCCGGTACCAACACTCGGAAGTGGATGGGGCAATCAGATATCCATTCAACATACCGATAATCAATTAGAAGTGGAACGTGTAGTATTCATCCCCAGGGAAATTCAACAACTGGTCCGGTATCGTTTTGCCTTAGATGGTTCGAAGTCCGAAAACAATATACAAATGGGTCGTACCTTGAAACCTATAGTTTCGTCTAGCACTTGGAAAAATAACAGACTCATCATTAGCTCCACATATCCCTTTCAAGATTCCAAAACTGGCCAATGGCTGTCCAGTAAGGTTACCCAGACCCTTTGGCTTGAAGCGCCTAGTGGGACTCCCTGGGAAGCAACATTAATAATCGAGACCACTAGAGAAGGGTTATTGGGTGGTTTGTCTTCTACCAATCGTACGGTATATAACAAAGGCTATCGATAATTAGAAAGAAGTAGTTTTAATGAACATCTATTTTTTAATAGCGGGAATTCTAAGTTTTTTACTTGGAATTGTGCACTCCATTCTAGGGGAATATCTAATTTTTAATCCCAAAAGAAAGAAGGGAAAGCTCGTTCCGTCAATAGCAAGTGCGAATCTAAAAGAAAGGCATCTTCGAATTATTTGGGCAACCTGGCACTTGGCCTCACTATTTGGCTGGTGTCTTGGATTCATATTGGTCAAAATTTCAATGGAACATGATGCGCTGAGTTCACATTCTTTGGATTTTCTTGTACAATCTATCATGTTTACCATGCTCTTAAGTGCGCTTTTGGTTTTTGTTGGCACCAAAGGAAAACATCCCGGATGGACAGTTCTTTTAATCAATGCCATCCTTTTATTTTTCGGAAATTAAACCTATGTCAAAAAATAAAAAAATACTGCTTGTTCTTCTTGCAATTCTTGTGCTATTCTTGATTTGGGCTGAACTTGCCGTTGGTATCTTTGGCTCACCGTTTGCTGGGAGTTAAGCAATAGTGAAACCATCTTTCTTTCCACAAATAATGAGCTTAAAAATTAAATCATCCAAATACACACCTAAAAGGCCCAATCATAAATCATAGGTGTCCAACCGCACATACGTCGCATTAAGCTGTTCATATATGAAGTAGTTTAGAGGAGTCAGGACTTGTAGTTCAAGGAAACTACCAAGGTCTGATTTGTAGCATTTTAGTGATAATCAAAATATATGTACTATGAAAGCTTCTAAACTTTTAAGAGTTCTAGGATTTATAACAATACTCCTATTATTAGCGTCTTGTGGGGAAACGGGAAAAACTACCATTCAAACCTATATTCTAAATATTTCTGATGAAACAGAGGTAGATGTATCTGTTGGTTTGCCTTTACCTGAATTGACGCAAGAGGTAATTGATAATGATTTGGTAGTAGGTTATCTTAAATTTAAGAATGACCCATATATGTATGCAATACCAAGAGGAACAATGGCGGTGAGTGGGCATCCCGAAACCTTTAGTATCTCAGTAAGTATGAGACCCGGCCATTATGATTTGCTTTTTAGGGATGCTACGGGCAGTGAATTCAGCATTTTTTCAGACCAGTTGGAGCTTCTTAAAGTAGTTATTGTAAAATCAACAAATACAACTACCAGAACCGTGATTGGCAACCTTTAGCAAGGAATAAAAAGCTATAGGTTGACTTCTATTTTGATTTCTCCTGTATCTTTTTATCCACCACATCTTCGGGGTATTTAGCAGCCAATTTTCGTATCTCATAACTGAACTCCATAAAGGTTTCTTCCCAGAGTTTGGCCTCCTCAGGGTTATAATTGTAAAATCCTTTTGCGTTTGAAACGCCTTTTCCTCCATCTCTAACAATATCATCAATCAGTTTAGGGACTTCCGTTGAATTCGTGAGTGTCGGAAATAAATCTTTCATTACGGTATGATAGGCTTGTACTCCCGTAAGGTCCATCCAGCGGAAAACACCTACTAAGGTCATCCAATGGCCTGCATTATTGCGACAAGCTCGGTCTACATCTTCTACGGTGGCATAACCATTCTCCACCAAATTAAAGGCTTCGCGATACATCGCATACATCAAGCGGTTGGTTATAAAGCCCCTGATATCTTTGCGAACAAGTGTAGGCTCTTTGCCCCAATAATGAGACAATTCATATAATGATTCACCCAATTGCACATCACTTTGTTCGCCACAGATAATTTCCAAAAAACGAGAAATATGAGACGGCTCTGCCCAATGCAATCCAAAAAAACGACTGGGGTGTGCCGTTTGCTCTTGCAAAATAGTAATGGGAATCGCTGACGTATTACTGGCGAGCAAACACGAATCACCTATTACTGCTTCAATTTTCTGATATACTGATTTTTTAATTTCAAGATTCTCCAACGTACATTCAATGACCAGATAACAGTCTTTGAGCAGCCCATAGTCTTCAGTAATACTACAATTGTCAAAATAGGCTGATGGCTCGTCGTCAATCAAGAGCTCTTCCTTGGATTTTCTCAAATGTTCTTTTATTCTATTTTCAGCATGTATCAAATCATCAGGGATTGGCGCAACCGCAATAACCTTATGACCGGCCATCAAAAGACAGGTGCTAATGCTGCAGCCCATCAAGCCCAGACCCACTACCCCAATAGTAATTTCTTTTGTGTCAATTTTCCTTTTGTCCATACTGGGATTTTCTTTTAATACGTTGCCCTTCCTCCAGATAAATCGAAAGTAAATCCGGTAGAGAAACTGTTTTCATCAGAAACAATAAAAGCGGCCATACTAGCAAATTCTTCTAGCGTTCCGCAGCGTTTCTTTGGAATTTTATCGGTCATATATCTTACTTGCTCATTTGGCATTTGTTCTACCATGGCGGTTTGAACAACTGCTGGTGCTAATGCATTGATGGTAATTCCCGTTTCTGCATATTCCTTTCCTTGCACTTTGGCCATACCAATGACCGCCGCCTTGGATGCCGAATAGGCTAACATACCCGCATTGCCTTCTTTACCTGCAATGGAGGCAATATGTAAAATGCGACCGTAGTCTTGGTCCAGCATGAGCGGTAAACAATACTTGCTGGTCAAAAAGCTACCTATAAAGTTGACGTCCATGACCTTTTTAATGTTTTCCGTTGCAGCATCATGACTTTTAATATTGGTATCCCCTACGATGCCGGCGCTATTGATTAAAATATGAACGGTTCCGAACCTTTTCTGGATGTCATCTATAGTTGCTTTGACTTGTAACTCTGAAGTTACATCGGCAGAATAAATTTCATTTTCACCAGGAAGCTGCGATTGTACTTTTGAGAGCTCTTCTTTGTTTTTATCAAGTAAAGCTAATTTTACACCTCTTTCGGCTAACTTTTGAGCTATTGCATGGCCTAGTCCTGATGCTGCCCCGGTAATTAGAGCTACTTTGTTTTCAAAATTGTTCAGCATTCGTGTTAGTTTGTTGTTTCCTCTGTAAGTTAACTCTACTTGCGTCAAAAAAGAAAAAAAATAGGGTTTGTCGTTCCTGTTTTCGTCGTCCTATTCCTAAATTTCAGCAGAAGGTAGCTTTCGCATTTTCGGAATAACTTTTTCAGGAAATTAAAACACTCTTCATATTTAGTCAAATTAGTGTAACATAATCTCAAAATGCAACTCTAATTAAATAGGCAGCAAAAACATGAACGAACTCAAGAAAGGGGAATTTTTCGGGCAGCATTATAAAAAGTCCAGTTTTGAAGATATCCTCATCACAGATACAGAATATACACATGACCGTGTAGATTGGCATTATCATGAGAATCCGTATTTCACGTATCTACTACAAGGTAAATTATACGAGGCCAATAAAAAGGAAGAGTACTACTTAGAACCAGGTACACTTCTATTTCATAATTGGCAAGACGCCCACCAAAATATAAAAGCACCTGAGTACACCCGAGGTTTTCATGTAGAATTGAACTCAAGTTGGTTTGAAAAGCATGATTTGTCTACAACTCAGTTAGAAGGGAGCTTACAGCTGAAAAATCCTCTCTTGAAAAAGCTGATGAACAATATCTTTTTGGAAAGCCGAATAGCGGACTCCCATAGTCATACAAGTATTGACCTACTGCTTATTGAAGTCATGGACAACATAAAGCAAGGGAATATTACTCAAGCTGTAAAAAAACCTAAGTGGGTCGGCAATTTAAATGCACTTATTTTAGAAACCAACACGGATTATTCACTAACTGAATTAAGTCAAATACTTGGGATACACTCGGTACATCTTTCAAGGGAATTCCATAAATATTTCGGAACAACCTTTGGGCAATACATACGGCACTTGAAACTCAACAAAGCTATTTTATTGATGACCACGAAGAAACATTCCCTAACTGAAATCTGCTATACCTGTGGGTTTTACGACCAGAGTCATTTTATAAATAGTTTTAAATCGACATATGGTATCACTCCCTCAAAATTCTTAAAACGAATTTCCTAAAAGTTAATTTTATACAATTCTGCGCGAAAAAGGAATACTACCTTGCACAAAATCAATCAAATCTTTTCAAATGAAATTATTTCAATTAGTTGTCCTTTTAACCTTTGCCCTAGCATCGTGTAAAAACAGTAATTCGCAAACATCAAAAAACTCTGCGATAGCGGAAGCGAATACCTTACGTTTTTCAATAGAAGATTTTACCAAGAAAACCATCAATGAACTTGGCTTTTCCGATAGTTTTACGCTAAACGAGGATCCCTATCTCAGTGTACAATTTACTCTAGAAGAGCCACTCGTAAAAAGCCTTCAAACACTCGCGCCCGGTTTAAATGAAGCCGAATTATTAGCGGCAGGGAATTTTCAATTTTCATTTCTGGTGGATGGTAAAACCGTTTATGTAGAGAATCTAAATACTGGGGCTGGACTAGCACCTTCTAAAACAGAACAACTTCAACACAACGTTCGTTTAGTCGCTCCGAATCAACTAGACTATTGGGGATGGTTTCTATGGATGAAATTTATCAAATTGGGCGGCGGGCAAGATGCACTTGATGAAGGGGAACACGTCTTAAGTATTGAGGTTAGGCCTTATGTTCAAGGGA
This sequence comes from uncultured Flavobacteriaceae bacterium, assembly GCA_947500435.1. Classification (GTDB taxonomy): domain Bacteria; phylum Bacteroidota; class Bacteroidia; order Flavobacteriales; family Flavobacteriaceae; genus Maribacter_C. Next base: position 612,184 of record CANMRV010000002.1, on the reverse strand, counting down.
GTGATTTAAAAATAGGGAAGCTCTTAGCTAAAGGAAATATCAACGTAGAAGTACCGGAAATTTTTGTGGACCCAAGTCTACTGCCGTTACAGAAAGTACTCCCCAATAGTGGTTGGGAAATCTCAGATGAAAAAATCGATGTCAAAAAAATAGAGGCACTCAACAAAAAAATAGCTCAGCGACGATTTGAAAATATCAATGGTATCGTGGTTATAAAAGAAGGGCAACTTCTATTGGAAGAATATTTTAACGGAGCAGGTCGTGATAGCTTGCATAATCCTCGGTCTGTAGGTAAAACCATTGCCTCCACTATGCTAGGCGTTGCGATAGAAGAAAAGCATATTTCAAGTGAAGAGGCAATTTTAAAGGATTTTTACGATTTAAAAACCTTCGATAATTACAGTCCCGAAAAAGATGCGGTAACCCTCAAATCGTTGTTAAGCATGAGTTCTGGCTTTGTTGGCAATGATGATGATTACAGCAATCCGGGAAATGAAGAAAATATGTATCCCACAAAGGATTGGGTCAAATTTGCATTAGACCTGCCCATGGACGAGGAAAAAACCATGGAGAAAGACTTTTCATATTTTACCGCTGGCATAGTTGTTTTGGGCGATATTGTCCATAAATCCGTCCCAGGTGGCTTAGTAGATTACGCAGATAAAAAAATATTTAAACCCTTAGGTATTACTAATTATCGCTGGCAATATACCCCTCAAAAAGTGGGCAATACTGCTGGTGGTATTCAGCTTAGAGCGGTTGATTTCGCAAAATACGGGCAACTATATAAAAATAAAGGGGTTTGGAATGGCAAGCAACTTTTGAATAAAGAATGGGTTGAAAAAAGTTTAGCCAAACAAGTTCAACAGTCAGATGGACATTACGGTTATTTATTTTGGAACAAAACCTATACTATTGATAACACTGAATATGAAGTCTCCTATTGCAGTGGAAATGGTGGAAACAAGATTTTTGTTTTCAAAGACATTCCGTTTGTTGTCGTCATTACTGCTTCGGCTTATGGTTCACCGACAGCACACGCCAATGCGGACAAAATCATGAAGGAATATGTGCTTCCAGCGGTTCTTAATATGGACTAATTCAGAAACTAACCTTTGTAAAAATGATAACGTCCAACCTTAATTTACTATTAGGCATTCAATGTTATCGTGCTTCCAAAGCCATGTCGCGGGACAATCAGTCGTAATCGTACCTGAAAGCAATTGCTCTGTAGCCAGTTCTTTACCCTCACCGGAAACCAACAGTAGTATTTTTTTTGCAGCTAGAATATCTTGCATTCCTAATGTCAGTCCCTTTGTTGGTTTTGTAGGGGCACTCCCAATCATGTTGTGTTCCTGCGATTGTGCCGCCAAGTTAGCGATATGGCAATGCGCTTGTAATTCCTCAGCTGGCTCATTAAAACCTAAATGTCCATTCTTTCCCAGACCTAGGATACATACATCAATAGGACCCTCTCGACTCAACAGCTCTTGAATTCGCAGACATTCTTGTTCTAAAGGTGTGGCATCGGCATTAAATCCAAAGTAATGTGCAGAGGGAATTTGTAGTGGATTCAAAACATATTCTTTGATATAGGAAAAACAAGAACCTTCGGGAGTTGGCAGGCCAATCCATTCATCTAAAGGAATGATGCGTGTCTTTTCGAACAATTTGGCATGTTGTGCTAGATTTTGGTAGAGTTTTTTTGGAGAGTTTCCGGTGGCAGTACAAAGCAATGATTCCGGATCTTGCCGGACTTGTTCAAGAACAATCTTCGTTGCCTGTTGACTCATCGTCTCTGTATCCGAGAAGTAATTGATGTTCATAAAACCTCCTGTGTTTTTGCTGTTTCCACCAATTTTAGCGTCAACCAACCTGTAATTCCACCTATAACCATCAATATCAATGAAATAGTATAACTTCCTAATATTAAGTGCCCTACGCTAAATAAAATGCTATTCAAAAAGATGACCCCAAAAACAAAGCCCAGCCAAGAATTTCGTGAACTACTTGTATCAACATATTCAGGAACCTGGGCTGCAATGGGTCCCCACCATCCTTTCGGGCGGACTTTTTTATAGAACGAAACTAGTTTTTCATTGTCCACAGGTTTTGTTGCGAAGGTCACTATCAAACTTATGGCAGTACATAACAATAGAATTACTGTCGCGCGTATCAGTGCGACATCATCTTCGTACCAGCCATTCACTTGCGCTAATATGCTATCATTGACCCATCCGAAGTTATGAATCCATTTAATCCATAAAAAGCCGTTGGCTAAGAACAAAGCAGATAGCATAGATGCAATTTCGGACCATGCATTGATACGCCACCAAAACCAGCGGAGCATTACTATAATAGCAATACCTGAAATAATTTCAATGATGTAAATCCAGGCTCCTGCTATACTATCCATCTGCCAGGCAGCTACTGCCGATAGTACTAATAACAATGTGATGCTCACCCGGGAAATCATCAAATAGTGACTATCATTGCCTTTGGTGTTGATAAAGCGTTTGTAAATATCATTAACCATATATGAACCTCCCCAACACAAATGGGTATCAACTGTACTCATAAAGGCTGCCATAAAGGCCGCTACTAAAAGTCCTTTCAACCCCACTGGCAACACCTCATGAATCATCATCGGATAGGCCAACTCAGGGTCTGCCAATAAAGCTGGAGTTGCTTCAGAAATGGGTAAAATAACTATGGAACCAAGACCGACCACAATCCAGGGCCAGGTTAAAATAACTACTCCCGCAACTGCAAACCACAATGAAGCCTTAATCGCATGTTTTTCGTTCTTTGCAGAAAACAGACGTTGCACAATATACCCATCGCCCTGTGCTTGCCCGAGCCATAGGACACTGATAAGGCAGCCAAAGGCAATCATTTCAGTAGCACCGATATGTGATAAATCCGGAAGCATATCCAATACGCCTGCTGGTGCATCAGCTCTTGCTGCAATTTGGCTGGCTAGTTCTGTTGGTCCACCAATCTGAACCATAACTAATATGGCAAGTATCATGGTACTTATAGTTCCCACAGAAAAGTGTAGCATATCTAAGATTACTACGCCTTTGATTCCTGAAGTTAGGGTATGAACAAGTGCAAAGGTTAAGGTTATTCCGAGCGCAAATTCAGCGCTCCAGCCTAGCATGATATTCGAAAATTTGAGCATGGCGAGTATCACCCATCCCATGGAAATACAATTTTTAAAAATTCCGAAGAAAGCAGCTGTAAAACCCCGAAGTACCGAAGCCGACTTACCACTATACCGCAGTTCAATCATTTCGGCATCGGTCAGTATCTCGGCCCTACGCCAATATTTCGCATAGAAAAAGACCATCATCATAATGCCTGTTCCTAAATACCACCAGAGCCAATTACCATAAATCCCTTTGCTTCGCACCAATGCGGTTACAGCTAATGGAGCATCAGTGGCAAACCAAGTGGCAGCAATCGAGGTTCCTAAAAGCCACCAAGGTAAATTGCGGCCTGCAACGAAAAAGTCAGTAATATTCTTTGCTTTATGTTTCGCAACAAAAAATGCGATTCCTATCGATAAGAGTAGATAGGCAATGATAACGGCCCAATCTAGGGGTTCAAGTCCCATAGGCCTTTGGATTTTGGAGAGTTTGGTCTATTTGCATTTAATTCAGCGGAGGCAACACCTCTTTTTGTAAAGTCAGCATTTCATTGCACATATCAATGGCGTTGCGATAAGAGTTTACCGTAGGTTCAATCAAAATGGCCTGCAATAGTTTGTCTTTGGATTGTTCGTCATAGGCCTCCACCAATAGTTGGTGAATGCTGGCGTGTAATCGAATGGTCGCCGCAATGCCTTCTGGAATGGGTTCCATGGAAACCGGTTGAATTCCGTCAGCATCAGAATACGCGGGAAGTTCCACTACCAAATCATCAGGCAAATTCGGAATCGCCCCTTTGTTCGGTACATTCACAGCTTCAAGCCACTGCTTTTCATTGCTTACTACGGACTCCATAATTTGGGTCGCTATTTCACCAGAACTTTTAAAGCTTCCGTCCTCATTTTCCAATTGTATTTCTTCGGTGCTTCCTACTGGTAGTAGTTTCTTGCTCCAATCTTTCGTCCATTCTCGTTCATAATCGACACGGTCAACAGTATACACTCCCTCAGGAATTTGATTGTTTTCCCAGGGATGACCTTCTGAAGGGTCGTAGAAAAATTGCAACTGCGGAATCACAAACTCCTCTGCCCACCGGATATATTCCCCATAGTGATTAGATGCTGGGGAAGGCCATTGCCCGAAGCGTCTGAACAGTATTCTGCCTAAGGCCAATTCGTGCCATTTGGCCAACCAATCCCCTTTTTGTTCGACCTCACGCAGTTTTGGATACAAATCTTCCCCTGTGGATTTTTGAATTATTTCCTGAAACCAAGTAAAATGATTTATTCCACAGGCTTTCGTTTGTAAATCGTTTAAGGGAACATCCAACAATTCGGATAATTGCTCCCTTCCCATAAAAACACCATGACAAAGGCCCACAGCTTTTATAGAAGTTAATCGCGTTACCGCTTCACATATTTTATGTTCTGGATTGGAGAAATTCAAAAGCATCGCATCGGGACATAAGGTTTCCATAGCCCTTGCCAAATCCATGATAACCTTAATATTTCGCAGGGCGTGAAAAAGAGAACCTACGCCCCCATTCTCTCCGTAAACTTGCTTAAATCCGTATTTTCTGGGGATATGAAAATCTTGTGTCCAATAAACATTACGGTCTTTTTCAAGGGCGCATATGACGAAATCGGCACCCTTAATGGCCTCATCCCTATTCGTAGTTGCAATAATTTTGGCCTGGCGGTTCAGCTTCTCATTCACATACTCACCATGTTTGACCACATGGTCTAAATGACTTTTTTCAATATCCATCAAATGGATTTCCAAACCATTTTGACAAAGTGTAGTACTCATCAAAATATCTTGCACGATAATCGGTCCGAATTGTAAACTACCAGCCCCTATATAGGCGATTTTAACCATGAAGTATGCTTTTATATCTAGTAAAAGTCTAAATATAGAAGGATTTTACGGCGGAAACAAATACCCGGCCATCTCTATTTTAGAGGATTAACCAAGCTATTTAATAGCAGTAGCAAAATTATTGGAATTGATCGTAGGTGTTCTTAACGATCTCATGCAAATCTGGTATTACGGTTCTTGCTATTTTTGAATTACCATTCAAAAGCACACAAATACCTAAATCAGCTTCAGGGTAGACCGCAATTTCATTTCTGAAGTTGTTGACGCTTCCACCATGGTGCCAGATAGTAAATTCCTTCTTGGCTTCGGACTCTTGAAATTTATGAATACGCCATCCATACCCGTACGATGATTGTAGATGTCCAGGCCAACGCTGGTAGTACTTCCTGTGGTTATTCACAGAAATAAAAGGTTCGAAAACTTCTTGTAATGCGTTTTCTTTCATTATCTCCGGGTTATGTCCAAGTAAAAAGCGCATCCATTTGGCCATATCCAAAGAACTTGCATTAATACCTCCAGCGGCAACAGCATTGTAATAGCGATCACGAAGTGGTAAAGTTCTCCATCCACTGCGGCGTTTGGAATGCGGCATTGCTACATTTTCAGTCTCCATCAAATCCTTGTGATTCATTGAAACCGTCTCCATACCCAAGGGTTTGAAGAAACGGTCTTGCAATAAGGTCTTGGTATCTGTACCGGTTACCTTTAGCATAACTTCTTGACTCAAGGAAAACATAGCGTTTTGATAACTATATTGGTGCCCCGGCTTGCTTATTGGTTTTACTTCATCAAAGCGTGTGGCAATAGTCTCCATGGGTAATCCTGCTTCCACCAAGTTGGTAAAGCTGTGATATGGTGTTCCAGAGGTGTGCGATAAGATATGTGCCAATTTGATTTTATCTGTATTCCTGCGGTCACCCAACTGAAATTCAGGGATATAATCCGTGATTTTATCGTTCCAAGATAGTTTCCCCTCAGCTTTTAAATCAGCAGCTAATATGCCTGCAAAGCCTTTGGACAAAGAACCTAATCGAAATACAGTTTCGCCATCTACCTTCGCTTTTGCATTGATACTTCGCTTTCCGAAGCCTTCAGAAATCACAATCGAATCTCCTTGTACAATGCTCACTCCAGCGCCTACGATATCGCCAGCTTGAATCGCTTTATTGAAATAGGCTTTTAACGCATCATGAAGTCCCTGTTGGCGCTTTTTATAGATTTCGGATTTCTTCTTTTCAGCTAATAATTCCTCTGGACTGACAGTAGGTACAACAACTTCAGGCTCACTACTTGTAAAGCTTGAGGCTGTAGCTAGAATATAGGTCAGGACTAGAAATGATACTCCACTTAAGATTTTAAATCTTCGCACGGGACGTTTTCGGTTAAGTTAGGACTTTAGGTATTTGATTTGGTCTATCAAACCAATAACAGAAAAACCGGTTTTTTATTTTGTCTTTTGTAACTTTTAACGAGTTGAAAATAACAAATTCAAGGTAAAATAGAAAGAGTTTGTCTAGAATGCTTAAAATGAGGGACTAATGAAAAAGCTAAAACATATCAAAGTATTCGCATTTGCAAAATTCCAAGCAGTACTTGTTACTCTTTTGGGAGCTCTCTGTGGAATTATCTATTCTTTTGGAGGTTTACTTATCGATGCTCTTGTCAGTTTAGAACTATTATCCCCAGAAGCTATGAAAACACCAGGCTTAAGTCATGGGACTTTGCTGGCCTTTGGAGCACTGATAGGAATGCCACTCATAGGAGCCATTATAGGGTTTTTAGTGGGAATTATTGAAGCGATTCTCTATAATTCCTTTTCCAAATGGTTTGGGGGTGTTGCCTTTGAGTTTGAACAAGGGAAATGACCGTGCAGCAATGTTGATTTGCGTTTTAGATTGGAAGAAAACGCTCCGAGTGAAAAGACTCTGAGCGCTCTCAGTAGTAAACTGTACGTTTACTGATTGATGATTTTTTGATTCATTCGAATAAAATCATTGTTATCAGCTCTTTTAGAAAGGGCCAAGGCACGTTCCGCGACCTTTTTGGCTTCTTGATTTCTACCTAAATCCTGCAAGATCAAAGCTTCACGTGTCACCACAAAAAACATTGCTTTTGGGGATTCGGTAACCTTTTGAATATATTCCAAGGCACGGTCCAACTCTGTTTGGTTTTCATGCAGATACAAAGCTGCAGCGTAGTAATCAAAGATATCCGGGCCAGCCAAAGTTTGAATAATATCCTTTGAGATTTGTTCTTTTTCATCCACCTGAATCGGAATTTCTAACCGACTTCGCTCCCACTCCAATAGCAACGTAGCACTTTCCATAGTAATATCCTGAAAATGAAATTCCAAGCTTTCAAGAACTGATTCCCTTTTCTTTACAGGTACTTTTATCTCTAATACTGGTGCGGCTTCTACGTAGTCATTCCAATCCCCTGACGTATATTCATACCAATTCAATTTCCAAGTAGATTCGTCAGGTAATGTTAAAAGAGAATAACTTCCTTTTTTCAAAACTTTGCCATCGATCAAGACATCTCCAGATAAAGTAATCTTGGTTGCGGCATTTGCACCCACCCGCCAAAATTCATTATAGGGTAGTAAATCCCCAAAAATAGTTCGCTCCCGAACACTTGGTCTGGAATAAGATATTTCTACTTCCGTGAGTCCTATAGTCTGCTTTATACTAGATGATGGGCTCTGCGCTGGTAGTCTTAATTGTGCATGCACGGTCATGGCCATAAAAATGGCCGTAATCAAAATAATCTGTTTCATGTTATAAATTTTTATTGAAATAGGCTGAAGGTGAAGTTCCCATCAGCTTTTTAAATGATTTGTTAAATGTAGTTTTGGAATGAAATCCTGCTTCTTGTGCTAAACCAAAAAAAGTTAATTGTTGCGCTTTATCTGTTTTCGCCAGCGCAACAAATTCCTTGATCCGATAATAGTTCACGTATTCAAAAAAATTCATTCCGATATTCTCGTTCAGTAAACGTGCCAATTCGGGGTCATTGACGCCTAACATCTCCGCTAGTTCAGCTTTTAGTAATTTGCTATTCAAGTAGGGTTTCTTCTCAAGCATCAAACTACCCAACTGCTCTTTCAAACGGTCTAAATCCGAGGCACTCAACTTTGACTGGGTATACTTCTTGACTTCAGTCCTCCCAACCGGTAATAATTGTAAGACTTGTGGCGCTATCATTCCATAGTACGTAATAAAAAGTATAATTAGGACCAAAAGCAACCAAATGTAAGGACGTGCATTGCGTTCGAGCATATCGAATCCCAAGAAACTCGTCAACAATAATCCTGTCCATACCAGTAGACAAATCCCCGTTATGACTAGGAAAATCCTCAGGAAATTGGTTTGTGGTTCATAGGAGAGCTCATTCTGAACGTCTGTCTCAAAAGTTTTGAGCAATTGCCAGCCTTTCATCCAGTAGAATATATTCACAACCAATCCAACAGCATGACAGGCGTAGATTACACGCATCAATTCCCCTGTTTTATCACGAGAGACGAGCAATTCATTACTTGGAATAACAAAATACACTGCCACGAATATTACATAGACCAAGGCGGGTAGATAATGCACCAAATCCTGCTTTGAGAACGCCTTTCGTTTTACGATAGACCGAGTGAATAGAAATATCGTTGGACCAAAAAGCAATGCCGAAAGTTCGGATAGCGAAATCAGACGAAAGTTGTAATTACCAACTCCAGACGTATAAAGCACTTTCCCAATCAGCCCGAAGGATACAACACCTATAAAAAAGGCCATATATCCATTGATTCGTTTTCTATTCTTGGGTGAAAACCCATAAATAAAAAGCAATAATAGACTCTGAAAAAATCCAAAATAGACCAGTTGATTCAAAAGTGACTGCATAGGCGCAATTTACTGAATCACGAATTGATGTACGTTACGTAAAGGCTCATAAAACGACAAGGGATGTTTTTCTGTAAAAGCTTGAAAGGCATTTTCGTTTTGCCATTCTACGATACATAATACATCCGCATTATAATAGTAGCCTAGAGGAGAACTGCCATTTTCAAGGATTACCACAACTTTACCACCAAACTCATTTACTGCCGACTTCCATCTTTTAAAAAATGAGGCATCCATTTTTGAAGGGTTATTCCATAATGCAGTTGCTACGTTATACTTTGAGGTATTTACTGAAAATTTCAAGTCTTGGGTCATTTCATAATAGGTTAATCCGAAGTAAGGGAAAAGGTCTCGTCGCTGTTGGTGGAAATCAGGAACCCGTTTTGAGATGTTCTCTAAAAAACCTTCTCGCTTTTCGAGGCTTGACCATTTTCCGAACAAAAAAGCCTGGGCTTTGTTCGTACCTAAGGTCAATTTCGAAATTCCAAAACCTGGTTGTGGTTCATAGGTATATTCAAAGGCAACCGGAAAGGCAGTCTCTTTGTACCGTTTAAACAGTTCACTAGCGTTCTCGACCTGATTTAAGAGAATAATGTCAAGCACCTCACCTTTCTTAAATTCAAAAGATTTGGTTTTTTCTTGTGCGGTTGAAGCGGTGACCGCCAGGACCGCAATCAAGAGGATTAGAATTGAAAACTTCATAGAAAAATATATTTATTGATTTATGAAGCAAAGAACGAACGGGTTATGAGAACTACCAAGTTTTAAGTCGTGGGAAGGGTACGCATACGGTATTTGGACTCAAAAGCTCTCAATTCAAGGGCTTTTAGATTGAATGGTTTTGCATAACTTACCAATTAAACAACTCCAGTTTTTACCATCAGATTATGAAAAACTACTCCTTCATCATTTTCCTAATACTATTTAGTTGCAATAAACAAACGCCCGAAGATACCCGACCCAACATCATCTTGATTATGTCTGATGATATGGGTTATTCGGATATTGGTTGTTATGGAGGAGTAATTGAAACACCGTTCTTGGACGGATTGGCATCAAACGGACTTCGTTATACCCAGTTTTATAATACAGCTCGCTGCTGTCCCTCAAGAGCAGCCTTGCTCACCGGAGTTTATCAACACCAAGCTGGAATTGGTCATATGGTCGATACACACGGAACTGACATATACGATGGCGATTTAAGCAAGAACGCAGTTACCATTGCCGAGGTGTTAAAAGGGGCTGGCTATTCCACTTACATGTCTGGGAAATGGCATGTGACTCCATATAAATCGGAGGAGACGAATCCGACAAAACAGAATTGGCCCATGCAAAGAGGTTTTGATAAATTCTTTGGAACCATTCACGGTGCAGGTAGTTTTTATGACCCAAACTCATTGACTCGCGATAATGAATTTATAGTGCCGGATAAAGATTTCTATTATTCAGATGCTATTTCCGACAATGCAGTTTCTTATATAGAAAACCACAAAACAGATAGTCCATTTTTCCTTTATGTACCCTATACAGCTGCCCATTGGCCTATGCATGCCAAACCAGGGGATATTGAAAAATACAAAGGTAAATTCGATGCCGGTTGGGATGACATGAGGGATAAAAAGTATGCCAAAATGATTGAGTTAGGTCTTATCAAACCAGAGTGGAAGTTGACTGATAAAGACAACATCCCAGGCTGGGAGGAGACTGAACAAAAAGAATGGTACAGTTCCCTGATGGAAGTATATGCGGCGATGGTTGACAATATGGACCAAGGCATTGGAAGAATCCTAGGCGTCCTTGAAGACAAGGGAATCAAAGACAATACTTTGGTTTTCTTTTTACAGGATAATGGAGGTTGCGCAGAGGAATTTGGTTTTCGGGAGTCAATAGAACCCAATCACAAGGATGTTAATCCGGATGCCCTTCAACCCATGGGCAAAGATGAATTTCAAACTGAAATGGTTCCGAAATATACGAGAGATGGAAGACCTGTACTTTCTGGTATTGGCTTAGAACCGGGTGGTGCAAATACTTATCTCGGCTATGGGAAGCCTTGGGCAAATGCCAGCAACACCCCTTTTAGAATGTATAAACATTGGGTGCATGAAGGTGGAATTGCAACCCCACTTATTGTGCATTGGCCCGCAGGTATTTCTTCAAAAAACGAATTTCGAAACGACCCTGGCCATCTAATCGATATTATGGCAACTTGCCTAGATGTCGCTGATGTTGAATATCCCAAAACATATAATGATAATAGCATTATTCCTATGGAAGGAATATCCTTAAAACCTTCTTTCGAAAATAAGTCCTTGGAAGAACGAGCCATATTTTGGGAACATGAGGGCAACAAAGCCGTTCGATTTGGAAACTATAAACTGGTATCCAAATGGAATGAAACCGCAGAATATGCCTGGGAATTGTATAATATGGATGCAGATCGCAGCGAGACCAATGATTTAGCCACGGAAATGCCCAGTAAGGTCCAAGAATTGGAAAGTATGTGGATGGCTTGGGCTAAAAAAGCGGGCGTTCGAAATTGGGATACTAAAGAATTGGTGCAATGAAGTTACTCCCAATCTTTTCAGTATTAGTTATGCTAATCTATTCAGCTTCTTCATGCACTAACAAAGCGAAGCCTGTCAAGAAAGTTGTTCCGGAAGAAACGATGCTAGAAGTTTATGAAGAGATAAAGACTCCCTTTAAATATGGCGTGGTTTTTCAACATCCGGATACCACAAAATTGATAGATTCCCCTACTATTTTCAGAGACGATGGCAACTGGCATATGACTTATATCGTTTTTGATGGTCAAGGCTATGAAACCTGGCTGGCCGAAAGTTCAGATTTATTGCATTGGGAATCAAGAGGTAAAATCCTATCATTTACAAAAGACACCTGGGATGCCAACCAAAAAGCGGGATATGTTTCATTGGTCAATTACGATTGGGGTGGCGATTACGGAGTGGAAAAACACAATGGCCGCTATTGGATGACCTATTTGGGAGGAAATACGACAGGTTACGAAGCAGGAGTTTTAAAAATTGGTTTAGCAAACACCACGAATTTGACGGAAGTGCAACTATGGAATACAAAAAACACGCCCATTCTTTCTCCTGAAGACGATGGTATTCGTTGGTTTGAAAACAAAACCATTTATAAAAGTCTAGTAATCAAAGATACACTAGCTCATACTGGTCATGACTATGTGATGTATTACAACGCTAAAGGTGAAGAAGACTTTGAAAGTATCGGAATGGCCGTTTCGAATGATATGTTGTCTTGGAAACGCTATGGCGCAGACCCCGTAATCACTCGAAAAAAAGGGATTTGTGGAGATGCACAAATAGCCAAAATAGATGACCTCTACGTCATGTTTTATTTTGGCGCCTTCTGGAAACCAGGAGCCTTCGAACGCTTTGCTTGTTCATACGACCTCATAAACTGGACCGATTGGACAGGACCTGATTTAGTAGCACCTTCGGAAAGTTATGATGAAAAATATGCCCACAAGCCTTGGGTCGTAAAATGGAAAGGCACAGTTTACCACTTTTATAACGCCGTTGGTGATCAAGGTCGGGTACTTGCCCTAGCTACCTCAAAAGAGTTGAAGAACGATTAGAAGAATTCAAAGTTCCCCTACTTTTTCAAGGAGGGGAATGAATTTCGCTTGCGGAAGAAAGGGGTGATAAAGCCCTAGCCATTTCATATTCCACATACCAGATGTTAAGAAACCCAAAACCTAAGTTTAGGTATTTTAACATCACGTTTAGGCAAAATTGTTAGTTCGGGTTTTACCACCCCGTCCCAATTTCATTGGGACACCCCTCCTTGAAAAAGGAGTGGAACCTGTCTTTTATTTATAAAATATAGTCTGTACTGACGAAATTAGAAAGTCTCGTCTCTAGCAGTTTTTCTAAAATCTCGTTATTTAGTTCAATATCCTTCGAAGCCACAAAAGTCCGTATAGAGAAGGAACGCAAAGCATCATGAACACTTAGGGTCGCAACTGCGGAATCTTTTCTTCCCGTAAAGGGATAGGCATCAGGGCCACGTTGACATGAACTATTCAAGTTTACACGACAGACCAAGTTGGCTAAGGTATCAATCAAAGGTGCGAGGGTATATACATCTTTACCAAATAGACTTACTTGTTGTCCGTAGTTGCTTTCGGCCATATCATCCAAAGGTTGCTCTATATCATTAAAAGATAGAATCGGAATTATAGGTCCGAATTGTTCTTCATCATACAAGCGCATATCCTTCGTCACCGGATAAACCACGGCCGGCCAAATATAATTGTCGAAATGTTGTCCGCCTTTTTTGTTTAGAATTTTAGCTCCCTTTGCTATTGCATCATCCAACAATTCCTGAATATAGGCTGGTTTACCTGCTTCTGGTAGGGGCGTAAGCTTGACTCCTTTTTCCCAGGGGTTACCAAAAGGAAGTTTATCTACTTCTTCACTAAAACGTTTATTGAATTCGTCTACAATCTCATCATGTACATAAACAACTTTCAAGGCGGTGCAGCGCTGCCCATTGAAGGACAATGTCCCCGCCAAACATTCATTGATGGTCAAATCCAAATCTGCATCAGGTAGCACTATGGCAGGGTTTTTTGCTTCAAGACCTAATACCAAACGTAATCTGTTACTCTTTGGATGCTGGTCTTGTAAAGCATTCGCAGATGAGCTATGTCCGATAAGGGCAAGAACATCTACTTTTCCGGTTTTCATAATAGGTCCGGCAATCGCTCGCCCCCTACCAAACAGTACATTAACTACTCCTTTCGGAAAACTTTCTTTGAAAGCCTCCAACAATGGCGTAATTAGTAATACGCCAATTTTAGCAGGTTTGAAAACGGCAGTATTTCCCATCAAAATGGCAGGAATCAATAAGCAAAATGTTTCATTCAATGGATAGTTATAGGGACCCAAACAAAGCACAACCCCCAACGGTCCTCTACGAATATGAGCCATCACTCCAGAATTCTTCTGAAACTTCGCCGAGTCGCGATCTAAGGCTTTGTAGTTTTCTATGGTGTCATTGATATAGTTGACCGTACGGTCAAATTCCTTTTCAGAATCCGGTAAGGTTTTACCGATTTCCCACATCAACAGCTTGACGACCAAATCGCGTTTGGTTTTCATTTTCTCAACGAACTGCTCCATACACTCAATACGATCACGAACGCGCATCGTGGGCCAAGCCCCCTGTCCCTTTGCGAAAGCTTTTTCAGCAGCATCTAAAGCATCAAGAGCTTCAGCTTCTCCCATATCAGGAGCACTTCCTAAATAAGTAGGGGCATATGTTTCCGTTGAAGAAATTGTGGAATAGACATCCGCTGAATTTCCATTCCATTCTTTTAGTTCGCCATCTACCAAATAGTGTTTTTGATGAATAGTGTCGTTGATTTGAAATTCGGTGGGTATTGCTATGTTCTCTTTGCTCATGGGTTGTTTTCATTATTTTGTTAACTATTCGGTCAGTTCGAGCGGAGTCGAGAACAATCTTTATGTTGGTAAGCATCTCGACTCCGCTCAATGTGACAGAAAGGTACAATCAAAAAATCCCTGATTGCTCAGGGATTCAGTTATTATACGATAGGTTTCATTGCAGTCATAGACTCTCGCAATCGAGCCCCCACAATTTCAACAGGGTGTTCTCGTAAAACTTTATTAACTGTTATAAGTTTTGCATTGTCTACACCGTTACCATCTCCGTATGCTTTTCCAATTACATCCGTATCTATCTTGGTCATAAAATCCGCCAACAAGGGTTTGCAGGCATGGTCAAACAAATAGCAGCCATATTCCGCTGTGTCGGAAATCACACGGTTCATTTCGAACAATTTCTTTCTTGCGATAGTATTTGCGATTAACGGGGTTTCATGTAACGACTCGTAGTACGCCGATTCTCCGATAATACCAGATTCAGTCATACTTTCATATGCCAGCTCTACTCCTGCTCTAACCATAGCGACCATTAAAACACCGTGGTCATAATATTCTTGTTCTGAAATCTCAACATCCGCAGCAGGTGTTTTTTCAAAGGCAGTTTCTCCCGTCGCAGCTCTCCAACCCAGCAAGTTTTTATCATCGTTTGCCCAATCTTCCATCATGGTTTTTGAGAAATGACCTGTCATGATATCATCCATATGCTTATGGAATAAGGGGCGCATGATATCTTTTAATTCCTCAGATAATTCAAAGGCCTTGATTTTCGCAGGATTTGATAGGCGATCCATCATATTCGTGATTCCACCATACTTCATTCCCTCGGTAACGGTTTCCCATCCATATTGGATTAATTTGGAAGCATAACCAGGATCAATTCCCATTTCAATCATCTTATCAAAACACAGAATGCTGCCTGTTTGTAATAGTCCGCAAAGAATGGTCTGTTCACCCATTAAATCAGATTTCACCTCTGCAACAAAGGAAGATTCCAATACACCAGCTCTATGTCCTCCAGTACCAACTGCATAGGCCTTAGCCTGCTCTAGTCCTTTTCCTTGCGGGTCATTATTCGGGTGCACAGCGATAAGTGTCGGAACACCAAAACCTCTTTTATATTCCTCACGAACTTCAGAACCTGGACATTTTGGTGCCACCATAATAACGGTTAAGTCTTCACGAATCTGCATTCCTTCTTCAACGATGTTGAATCCGTGAGAATAGGAAAGTGTAGCTCCTTGTTGCATTAAGGGCATCACAGTACCTACCACAGCAGTGTGTTGTTTGTCCGGAGTCAAGTTGATAACAACATCAGCAGAAGGAATCAATTCTTCATAGGTTCCTACCGTGAATCCGTTTTCAGATGCATTTTTGAAGGATTGTCTTTGCTCTTTAATCGCTGCTTCACGCAAGGTATATGAAATATCCAATCCGGAATCTCTCATGTTTAAACCTTGATTTAGGCCCTGAGCGCCACAACCTACGATTACGATTTTCTTTCCTTTTAAAGCGGATACACCATCTGAGAATTCGCTGGATTCCATAAATCTACATTTTCCCAACTGGGTCAATTGGTCTCTAAGTGATAGTGTATTAAAGTAATTTGCCATGAATAAGTAATTTTTATTTTTCATTCCCGAGAAGTCGGGAATCTGTTAATTAATCTTCTGTCTAAATAATCTAATTATGGTTGAAATTCTTTTAGCATTGCTGAAATCTGCATTTCTTCCTTTGATACTGAAATACGACCAGAGCGAACGAACTGCATAATACCAAAAGGTTTTAACTGATCGTGCATTTCATCAATTTCGCCACGTCGTCCGGACTTCGCCAAGACGAAAAAATCTCGTGATACCGTAACGATTTGTGAATTACTGTCCTTAATGATATTCTGTATTTGGCGCTCATCGAACAATAAACCAGAAGCAATTTTAAAAAGGGCCGACTCTTGATAAATTGTTTCATCGTCAGTGTGATAGAAGGCTTTTATCACTTCTATTTGTTTTTCGATTTGCCCCACAATGTTGTGCACCCATTTCTCGGTGGTATACACGACTATAGTAAATTTTGAAACTTCATCAATTTCTGATTTAGAAACATTTAAACTCTCTATATTAATGTGACGCTTTAAGAATATTCCTGATATTCTATTCAGTAATCCAACGTTATTTTCGGAATATACCGATATGGTAAACCATTGTTTTTCCATGAGTTCTTATCTGTATGCTACTATTCTAATTCTTTTATAATCTGCGTACCATTTGCCATTTCTAAATAGCATTGGCTTGAGGTTTTCCTGTATTTCAATCATGATATCGGTTACGTCCGAATCGTCCACTCCTTCAAAAAAAGGTTTACAAAACATTGAAAGCCAATCTTTGATTCCTGTTTCTTCATCGGCCAATTCCGTTGGTCGGTCGTACCATTGTGCTGAAGTAACGGTAAACCCTGCTTTTTTCAATTCCGAAGTGTATTCTCCTACGGATGGAAAATACCAAAGTTTTAGTCCAGCTTGTTCCCTGTATCCTCTTTCTAAAAGAGATTTCCGCAACTGACCGGTAATTGCCTTAACATTGTCTTTGCCACCAAACTCTACGACTATTCTTCCGCCCTTCTTCAGGTTGTCATACATAGCACGGATAGCCTGTTTGTAACTCGTTACCCAATGCAAAGCAGCATTCGAAAAAATAGCATCAAAAGGTTCGCTAAATTGAAAATCACTGGCATTGGCAACTTGAAAATCAATTAAGGGAAACTGCAAGCGTGCTTTTTCTACCATTTCTGGGGATTTATCAACTCCAATTACCTCTGCTGCTTTCTCCTTTATCAAATGAGTCAATTCCCCAGAACCGCAACCCAAATCAAGAATTCGCTCACGAGGTTTCACATCCAGAAAATCAACTAAAAACGCACCATAGTTGTACACAAACGCATGTTTATCGTTGTACAGCTCCGCATCCCAAGTATGTGCTAGTTGTTGCATTTTACTTTTTAACTGCTAATATCAATCCAGTGGACCAATTCATTTTCGTAAGATTGAAATCCTTTCTATTTTCCAAATAAGAAACTAATCTATTGACATTCTTATCATGTCCCTCAGGCCAATTGGGCTGGACGCTCATATCATCTATCACATAAAATCCACCGACTTTGACCAGATTCAATATTTCATCTATTTCGCTATACTTTCCGGGCCATGCATCGGCAAAAATTAAATCGAATTTATCTCCTTCATAATTCTCAATCCATTCGGTTCCGTCTTCGCAAATGATTTCAACTCTATCATCACTTTCGAAGTATTGTCTTGCGATGGCTATTAATTCTGGGTCATTGTCAACGGTTATCAACTTTGAAACCCTATCCATTCCATCAATCATCCATGATAAAGACAATCCTATTCCAGTTCCGATTTCTAAAAATTTTCCGGCAGGCTTGCTTGAAATTAATGTTTTAAGCAAGGTTCCGATATAAACATCCGAAGGCATTGTAAATCCGATTTCCACAGATTTGCGTGCTATCTCTGTATGGATAGTTGGCATGTCTTGAATGTTTGAATCGTTCATAATCTTAGTTATACCCTATATCTTCGGACAACATGATTTTGCTTTTTGCAAAATTCCCTGTTCCGAAAGCAACTTCTTTACCTTCTTCATTGTACAAAATAGATTCTGCTACGAAAACCTGTTTTGATTTATATTTTACTTTTCCAACCGCCTTTATTAGTCCCGAATTTACGGGGCGAATAAAGTTTATATTGAATGATGTGGTTACAAGAAAAAAATCTTCAACAAGGGAACTTAATGCAAAAAAAGAGGCGTCATCCAGTAACTTAAAGTATACTGTGCCGTGAATTGCTCCTAAGGCATGAAAATACTTTTCAGAGACATCCAGTCCAATTTCTGCAACACCCTCCCCTATTTTACAAGTGGTTGTGTCAAATAACATCGTATTGACATTGGCTTGCAAATACATTCTTTCTAATTTCTTAAAATGGACATCTTTCATTTCGATTGTATCAATAGCTACATTACTTCAATCGAATATCAGAAACCGCAGCACCGGAGGGAATCATCGGGAATACGTTATCCTCTTTCTCCACCTTTACTTCCAAGAAGTACGGTTTGTCAGAGGCAATCATATCTTGAATGGTCCCTTTCAAATCTTTACGCTCGCTCACTCTTTTGGATTCAATATGATATCCTTCAGCAATCTTAACAAAATCAGGATTCACCATTACCGTTGATGCGTAGCGTTTATCAAAAAACAACTCTTGCCATTGACGTACCATTCCTAGGTGATCATTATTCAATACCACAATTTTCACGGGAATCTGATGCTGGAAAATCACACCCAATTCTTGAATGGTCATTTGATAACCGCCATCTCCAATAATAGCCACAACTTCACGATCCATAGCGCCTTGTTTCGCTCCAATTGCTGCAGGTAGAGCAAAGCCCATGGTTCCTAACCCGCCTGAGGTTATATTACTCTTTGATTGTTCAAATTTGGCATAACGACAGGCTATCATTTGATGCTGCCCTACGTCGGTAACGATTACCGCTTTATTTTTCGAAGCTAGATTGATTTCTTCAATCACCTCGCCCATCGTAAGCTTGTCCTTGGTAGGGTGAATATCATTCTTAATGACCGTTTCGTACTCGATTTCGTGCATTTTCTTAAACTCATCATGCCAGTCCTCATGTTTGTTCTCATTCAGCAAAGGCAATATAAGCTCGAGTGTTTCCTTGGAATTCCCTAAAACCGCAACATCGGCAGTTACATTCTTGTTGATTTCTGCGGGGTCTATTTCAAAGTGAATTACTTTCGCTTGAGTGGCATATTCATCTAGTTTACCTGTAACACGATCATCAAAACGCATTCCGATGGCGATTAACACATCACATTCGTTTGTCAACATATTCGGACCATAGTTACCATGCATGCCTACCATGCCCACATTTAAATGATGGCTCGTAGGAATCGCAGATTCCCCCATTATCGTCCATGCCGCAGGAACGCCTGCTTTTTCGATTACAGCTTTTAATGCTTCTTCAGCCTGACCTAAAATAACGCCTTGACCCCAAACGATAAAAGGCTTCTTCGCGTTGTTTATCAATTCAGCAGCAGCTTCAATTGAACCCATATTGGGTTTAGGAGTTGGAATATAACTTCGTACTCCTTTGCATTTTTTATATGAAAATTCGAATTCTTCAAACTGTGCATTTTTGGTTATATCAACCAAAACTGGTCCGGGTCGACCTGACTTGGCAATATAAAATGCCTTTGCCATAATTTCAGGAATCTCCGAAGCTTTTGTTATTTGATAGTTCCATTTTGTTACCGGAGTTGATATTCCGATGATATCGGTTTCTTGAAAGGCATCAGAGCCTAAAAGGTGTCTTGGCACTTGCCCAGTAATGCATACCATAGGTGTAGAGTCAATCTGTGCGTCGGCCAATCCAGTTACCAAGTTTGTTGCCCCCGGACCCGAAGTAGCTATCGCCACCCCTACTCTTCCAGAAACTCTAGCATATCCTTGTGCTGCATGAGTTGCTCCCTGTTCATGACGTGTTAATATATGGGTAAGTTTATCCTGAAACTTATAAAACTCGTCGTAGACTGGCATAATCGCTCCACCGGGATATCCATAGACCAAGTCTACATCCTCCGCTAACAAACAATGGATGATTGCCTCTGCTCCCGTAATCTTTACGGTAGCTTTTGTCTTTGTTTCTGTCATCTTCTCTTTTACTGTTTCCATAATTCAAACTCAAGTTCAAGCGTCAAGCGCAAATTCAAATCCTGATATTTCTTCTATCCTATTAAAATTCATCAGTTACACATCCTTGTGCTGCTGATGATACGGAGCGTGCATATTTGTACAAAACTCCTTTTTTAAACTTTAATTCTGGTTGTACCCAAGCTGCTTTGCGTTTTGCCAGTTCAGCATCGGAAACCTCAACATTGATGGCATTTGTTTCCGCATCAATGGTAATTGTATCACCATCTTCTACAAGGGCAATCGTTCCACCGTCTTGTGCTTCTGGGGCAATATGTCCAACAACAAAACCGTGCGTTCCACCTGAAAATCTTCCGTCGGTGATTAAAGCAACCTCTTTTCCTAAACCAGCGCCCATAATCGCTGCAGTTGGTTTTAGCATTTCTGGCATTCCAGGACCTCCTTTTGGTCCTTCGTATCGAATTACCACCACGTCACCTTTTTTCACCAGTCCCTCTCTAATACCATCATTCGCATCATACTCGCTATTGAATACTTTAGCAGTACCCACAAATCGTAAACCTTCCTTTCCCGTAATCTTAGCTACAGAACCATTCTCCGCCAAGTTTCCATATAACATTCGCAGATGTCCGGTTGCTTTGATAGGCTTATCTAAAGGCATGATTACATCTTGTCCTTCTTCCAAGTCCGGAACGTTTTCCAGATTCTCTGCAAGGGTCTTCCCGGTTACGGTAAGGCAATCACCATGTAATAATCCATTATTTAATAAATACTTTAATACAGCAGGTATACCTCCCACTCTATGAACATCTTCCATTAAATATTTACCGCTAGGTTTTAAATCTGCAATGAACGGAGTAGTGTCACTTATATGTTGGAAATCTTGCAAGGTAAATTCAATATCTGCTGCCCTTGCAATAGCCAAGAAATGCAATACCGCATTTGTAGAGCCGCCCATAATGGTGACTAAACGAATCGCATTTTCTAAAGATTTTCGGGTAACAATATCTAAAGGCTTAATGTCCTTTTCAATCAAAACACGCATTTGCTTTCCTGCAGCCAAACATTCTGCTTCTTTGTTATCACTTATTGCGGGGTTCGAAGAGTTATAAGGCATTGACATTCCCAAGGCTTCAATCGCTGATGCCATTGTGTTAGCCGTATACATTCCGCCACAAGCTCCTGCTCCTGGGATTGATTTTTTAATTATGCTTTTAAATTCGGATTCCTCCATAGTACCTGCCACTTTCTCTCCCCAAGCTTCAAAAGCAGAAACGATATCTAATTTTTTATCATTGTGACATCCTGAAGCGATAGTTCCTCCATAGACCAAAATCGAAGGTCGGTTCAAGCGCAACATCGCCATCAAAGCTCCTGGCATGTTTTTATCGCAACCTACTACAGTAACCAAGGCATCGTATGACATTCCTTGAACTACAGTTTCCATAGAATCAGCAATAATATCACGAGAGGGTAATGAAAAACGCATGCCTGGTGTTCCCATTGAAATTCCATCACTTACTCCGATGGTATTGAATATCAATCCAACCGTTTCTTTGGAGTTCACCCCTTCTTTTACCAATTTTGCCAAATCATTCAAGTGCATATTACACGGGTTGCCCTCGTAGCCCGTACTCGCGATACCCACCAATGGTTTTTCGAAATCCTCATCTTTAAAACCAATAGCATACAACATAGCCTGAGCGGCCGGTTGTGTTGGGTCTTGGGTTACATTTTTGCTGTATTTGTTCAATTCCATTTTTGTGGTTCTAGCGTTGTCAAACTCGACTTAATAGTCCTTACTAACAAATATAAAAGTTTCATATCCCTTGTATTTTTAACATATTGAATAGATACAAATTCACTTTTGTGATATTCAATTCAATCATTTGATAATCAACATCATAAGTTGATATTTTTACCATATTCATTGGTGCCATTCCAGCTTACTTAATACTCTCATAAACAACAAATGTTTCTTTAATGAAGAAAGCCTGTATCAAATGTATCTGATACAGGCTTTCCAAGTCAAGGAAATCTATATCATCCCGTTTGTGGGACAATTAAAATGACTTTGACTAAAATGATAATTGTTTTCATCACTACAATAGTATTAAAAAGAATTGGTTTTGACATAATTTAAAACAAAACAACGCTCAAATTTTGCTAAATTGAAGGTCCATAAGAAATCATGAGAACCAAAAGTATAATTTTAAAATCAAGCGTTTCAGGGGTGCTAATCACTCTAATTCTTTTGGCAATATCCTCAAAAAATAATTCAGCCGACTCTTATGAAATCATTTCGAAGTTAAACAACCATTGCCCTCCGGGATTTAAGTTAAATGAGAATAATAAGTGCATAGCGCAAAATCTATACATGCAGTATGATTCCCCAAATAACAAAGGGGTTGGAGGTCTTCGGACTGGTCTTCCTGAAATTAGAGATGGCTTTTCTCCTCAGGAAATAGATTTAGGTAGGTATTTATTTTTTGACCCAGCTTTATCAGGAGATAGAAAGATTTCATGTGCCACTTGCCACAATCCGGACAAAGGTTTTAGTGATGGTTTGGCAACCAGCCTTGGCAGCAACAATCAAAAACTTAAACGTGCTGCTCCATCACTCTGGAATGTTGCCTACTTAAAAAAACTTTTCTGGGATGGCCGGGCTACCTCCCTAGAAGAACAAATGCAGGGACCTTTGTTTTCTGAGGAGGAAATGAATAATACTCCGGAAAACCTTTTAAAAACACTTAACTCCATTGAAACCTACAAAGAAATGTTTGCGGAGGCTTTTCCTAAAATGAAAAAAGAATCTTCCATCGAACTCAATCAAGTTTATAAATCTATCGCTG
This sequence comes from uncultured Flavobacteriaceae bacterium, assembly GCA_947500435.1. Classification (GTDB taxonomy): domain Bacteria; phylum Bacteroidota; class Bacteroidia; order Flavobacteriales; family Flavobacteriaceae; genus Maribacter_C. The sequence continues at coordinate 589,216 of CANMRV010000002.1, read as the reverse complement.
CATTTCAGTCCTCTTTGATATCATTGAACAGCAAATATGACCGTTATGCTCATGGTTATCATCAGGCCCTGAACGAAAACGAAATAGCAGGGATGAATGTCTTTCGTTCTTTTGTGGCACGCTGTGCCGAATGTCACACTCCCCCATTATTCACAAACCAACAGTTCGCCGTCATTGGAACCCCAGAACCTGACGGACTACCCTTAGATCCTGGTGCGGAAGAAGCCTTTCAAGATAAAACCTTAAGAGGCGCCTTCAAAGTGCCCAGTTTAAGAAATATAGCAAAGACTGCTCCTTATATGCACTCGGGAAATTTTAAAACACTCCGGGAAACCGTGGAATTCTACACTAAGGGTCGCGGTCATGCGGTACCCAAAGATGAAGACCTCATCATACATTGGCATATCTGGGACCCAGAGTTAAGCGACTACGAATTGGATCGGGTTGTGGATTTTCTAAAAACATTAACCGACGAAACTTTTACACCTAAAATTCCGGAGAGCTTACCCTCTAGACTAAAACCTTCTATTTAAATACGGTAAAAAATAACTATGAAATCAACACTATCAAAAATTATTGGCTCCATCGTCTTATTGACAGTAGGCATTTTTTTGGGAAAAGCATTTTTCTCCTCTCCCAAAGTGGACACCGTTCCAATGCCCTCAACTATAAAATATCGGAATGTTGGATTGTCAGATGAAACTACTGAAGTTGCCCAGAACAATGAGTTTAATGGTCAAATCATTGAGGTCAAAGATGGTGCTTCGATACAAGAGGCAGTCAAAGCGGCAAATCCTGGTGATTTGATACGAGTTTACCCCGGCACCTATTCGGAGAATGTTTATGTCGATAAAGATGATATTAGCTTGCAGGGAGTTGTCATCAATGGCAAATGGCCAGTTTTAGATGGAAAAAAGGAAATAAATGACGCTTTTCTCTATTCAGGAAACGGAATTCTAATTGAAAATTTCAAGATTATAAATTACAAAGGAAATGGCGTTATGGGTCAAGCTGGAAATAACTTTGTAATCCGTAATAATTGGATTATCGATACTGGAGTTTATGGTATTTTTCCGCAGTACGGCAAAAACGGACTCATTGAGCATAATGTCGTAAGTGAAATTGCTGATGCCGCTATTTACGTAGGAATGTGTGATAATGTCGATGTTCTTCACAACGAAGTATTTGATAGTGTCGCAGGAATTGAGATTGAAAATTCTCGTCATTGTCTAGTAGAGAATAATTACGCACATAATAATACGGGAGGTCTCCTCGCTTTTGTTACTCCGGGATTACCCATAAAAACGACATTTGATGTGATTCTCAGAAACAACTTTGTGGTCAACAATAACCATGAAAATTTTGGTGCTCCAGGGTCAACAGTTGCTGGAATTCCAGCAGGAACAGGAGTTCTAATAATGGCTGCGGATGATGTAATCGTGGAAAACAATATTATCACGGGTAATAATAATTCAGGAATCACGATTGTAGATCTGGCAACAGGAGCCCCAAAAGCCAATGACCCGAATTCAGAAGGCAATCCAGACAGAGTTGTTATTCTGGACAACATCATGTACGAAAACGGAAATGACCCGACAGGAGAATTAAAAGCAATAATGCTTACACAAATGGATACCAAGGGACCTGATATTTTTGCTTATGGAGGAGGTACGGGAAGCACCATACTAGATAAAAACAAATACCGCACCTTCGGTTTAGATGGTTACGGAGTTGCTCTAATAAGGGATACCAAGGATATTCCAACTATGATGACTCCATCACCAGTACCAGTGAGATCAGTTTCCAAAGAAGAAATCGGCGAACTTACCTATTATGGTGTATGTGCGGGATGCCATGCATTCGGCACAAGGCTAATCGGGCCACCTACTGAAATTATTCAAGCCATTCATAATGGCAATCCACAAGGTATAGTTGACTATATCAATAATCCAAAAAACCTTCGTGAAGATTATCCGGAGATGCCACCACAAGATTATTTAGATGATAATGCAAAGATGGCTGTAGCGGAATATATATTGGCATTAAAAGAATAAAGGCCAAATGTGTGAAAAACAAAAAAAGCTGCAACCAAATAAGGCTGCAGCTTTTTCAACATTGAGTTAGTCTGGTTTTATTTTACCAGAACATTCTTAGCATCAGACCAGTTCGGTCCTTGTGCCCTTAAGATATATTTACCAGAAGGTATATGATCAAGTTCTAAGTAGATAACCGCTTTACCATTTACAATTTTATATGTTTTTGGTATGTTTATTACCCTACCTGTCATGTCGTATAACATCATCGTGACATCTTCTTTTCTATCAGTGAAGTCAACGGTTGCTTTAAGAGGAACTGCTTTTATTCCTGTTTTTTCATCCTCGGTATTTACAATGTCAAACTCAATTGTTAAGGTTCCCCCCGATTGCACCGGAACCGGATATACAGTTGACATTTTTGGGGCATCAGCTTTCTTGCCACTGATATTACAGGAACTTTGCGATACCACTATGGTGTCCGTTGTAAAGCAATCGATACAGTTGACGGCTTCAACCACATAGGTACCCGGCTTATCAACCTTAATCGTCTTTTGATTTGAATCGCCAATAATATTGCCGTTTTCAGTAGTCCATTTATAACTAACACCGGTCTCTACGCATGGGTCTGCGGTAACATTAACGTCACCTGTAATATAGAACCCATCTCCTCCTTCAGCATAGAACCAGCCTGAGGCTCCAAAACCTGTTCGTATTACATCAGCTCCTTCTCCCATCTGGAACGCAGCACCTTTCACAGAAAGATTAAACACACCATGATTTTCAGAAATAACTGTACCTGACCAGGTTGTCCAATACTCCCAATCTGAAGTATCATATTCTTGGCAATTGTTTTCTTTAGGACTTCCTACAGGTGTGTTTGTAGTATATCCGGTAAATTCAGCATCAATTTTAATTACATCAAGTCCATTTGTTGCGGTTGCAGTATATCTAGCTGAATTATCCGCATATCTTTCGAATCGTTGCTCAGAAGTTTTGAATTTGGCATCTACTATGCTACCAGATGTTGACATTAAAAATATTTCGTAATTACCTAGAGCACCTGAACAACGTTCCTGGTCTTTTATAGGATACACACAGACACTAGGACATTCAGCTGTATTTTCAATTAGTTCAGCAGTAATCTCTATAGTTTCATCCGTACAGATACTAACATCGTCCCCTGCATCAATTTTAATATCACAGATTTCTACTAATCCACCGTCAATAGTAAGTTCATCCATATCTGTTACCTCAAAACAGTCAGTTTGACCATTTTCTTTTGCATCAGAATCATTGGCTGTATTTACACCTGTATTAGCTTTCGTGAATTCCATTCCATCAGGAATATCGCCAAATACCACATAGTATTCTCCGGAATTTGGACAAACCTCAAAACTGTACGCGCCTGGCTCACCAGTTGAGTTGTTAGCAGTCATGGTTGAGGCAACTTCTTCACCATTACATTGGTATAAAGTAACTTTTACATTATTTACACCAGTTGCACCGTCATCTTGAAGTCCGTTTCGGTTTTCATCCAACCAAACGAAATCACCAATAATTACCTTCTCATCAACGCTCACCATTACCTCATCGGTAGCCTCGCAGCCACCTTCAGAAGTAACAGTTACAGAATATGTGGTTTTCGCTGTTGGACTAACTTTTATTGCCGCTGTGGTTTCGCCAGTGCTCCATAAATAGCTTCCACCTCCTGTGGCAGTCAATACTACTTCTTCGCCAGCACATACGGTCACATCATCTCCGGCATTTGCAGTTGCACCTTCGCTACGAACAACTTTAATAGGATTTGAAAGACTAAAACACCCTTCTAAATCATTTGCATTGGCATTCATCTCTGCTCCTTTCAATACATCTTCGAAAGCTAAGTGCCATACCAAACATGTACCAGGACCTGCTCCGTCAAAGTCAATTCCTTTAACTGCTTCCAAAGTTCCTGGAAGACCAAGAATCTTTCCGTCTAAATCAGTTACCACGAAAGTGTTATTGGCACCCATCATGTCACCTGAAACTTGAATCGAGTTATCTGTTAGGAAGTCGGACTGACCATCGATGCAGAAGTTATCTCCACCTTCAAGTGCATAGGCTTTAGGGTTCAATATTTCCACAGCAACCATATCGGTAGCATTACAACCTTTACAATCAGAAACGGTAACTGTATATTCACCAGCTTCAGTTACTGTAATAGATTGTGTAGTTTCTCCTGTTGACCAAAGATATTCTATCTCTTGGTTCGGGTTCTCTATTTGCGTAGGAACAAGGTTTGCAAACCACTCTGTACATTCTCCGAAAGCACCGCCTGTCCATGCACCTAATCCAAATTGACCGGAATCAAAACCAGCTCCGTCAGCAAGTATATAATGAGCATTGAATCGTGTTCCAACAGATTGTGGAACGCCATCAACGGTAATCGCTCCAATAAAAGAACGGTAATAGGTTTCAGGACCAGAAATTCCATCCAAGTAGCAAGAGGCATTCCACGTCGTACCTGAGTTTTCCTTGTCAGACAATTGCATATTTACAGTTGCAATACGACCATTTTGATCGATTACACTACCTGTAATCGTTGCCGTATTGTCAGCATATTCATTCAATACTAAATCGTCACCAGCACTCCATACATAATCTATTCCTTGACAACCCGCTCCTTTTTGGAAAATCACACCTGGATCAGATGTAAAACAACCAGCTTCGGTATTTGAATCTGTAATCTTATAAGAAGAAGTAATTTCAGTACAAACCGACTCATTAGAAGCGTTCGCGGTTAGAACGAACTCACCTTCTTTACAAGCACTTTGATCTTCGCCCGCATCAACCGTTAGCGTGCATTCCTCTTCACAGGAAGATAATATCTTTAAATCGTCCAAATCCCAAGCAGAAACGGAAGCACCGTTACCCACTGGGGCGTAGCTATATAATTCAAATGTGAAAGTACTGGTTGCACCAGCAGCTACCACAAAATGTTCATTATGATTAAAATTGAATTCAGAAGTATACCAAGATTGCGTTGTAGCTAAATCTGACAACAACATAATTTCCGTGCCATCTTTTGACACCCTAATTCCGAATTTTGTTGGATAGTTATTTGGCCCCGTAGAACCTGTAATTCCCGTATTGTTCCAAAGATATTGGTCCGGCGCCAATTGCTTAAACGAAATTCCATCTAATCGGCTTGCTTTGTCATTTCCTCCATTCAATTCAATATCGAATCGAATGGCCAGCTCGTGATTAGCTGTATAGTGACCATCTGTACTTGATTGAAAACAAGCAGCATCACCTGCAGTTCCATGCTCATCACTAGTACAAGAGTGATTACCTGTTACGCGATAAATTTGTCCACCAGAAATCGCTGCACAAGAATTTCCTGCAACTGGGGTAAACTCAGAATAGTCCTTGAAAGATTCATCATGTGAAAACGAAGCACAAGCATCAAAATTATAGGTCAATGCTTCTGTCGGCTCAGTAAAGGGAGCGTCATTTGCTCCTTGTCCGTGTAGGTCAGACATTCCACCGAGGTACAGCAGAATAATCAAAATTGGAACTAGAAAACCGGTACTTCGCGAAATCGAAGTAGTTTCTAAATTAAATTGGTTGCGTAGCTTTTTAATCATAATTAATGGTTTTGTGGATTAAGGTTTGTTTGTGTTTAATAAATAAGTTATCGTGAAGCTGCTGGAATCATCCAGTGCTACTATCAAGAATAGAAATGACTTTAATTGTATATTCTAAAGGAAGATTTTAGAATAGATACTTGCGAATTTGGGACATTCATAGGTTATACATTTTAGGTTTAGGGATTATAAACTTAGAAAGTATTAGAAAGTCCTTAAGGTCAGATAGAGGATATTCGACAAGAGCTGACAAAAGAACTATAAACGGTAAGGTCGTTTACCGTTCGTCGAATGTGATTTTGGCTGAAATGCAGGCATAGACCTCTAGAAAAGCTTTGTAATCAAGCACTTAAGTTTTCACTAACTTAAAGGAAATAGCGTCTCCATACTTTTTCTGAGCCAATATGGAAATGGCTTTGTCCGATAGTTGTAATATTCGGGGATAGCCTCCTGTAGTTTGGCCATCTTTCATCAATACAATCAATTTGCCTGATGGAGTGAGTTGAATTGTTCCTGGTAAAGTTGCCGATGTGAGCATGGAATGTGAATGCCCCTGAATCTTTTCCTCAAGTTGATAGGCCATGCGATTGTATTCTTTGGCTACCGAAAAATCTTTGGAAAACAACTGTTCTAATTGTCTGTCGCCTAATAGACCGAATTCCGGACCAATGGCGACGTGGAGTACTCTTTCATCTAAAAAAGAATCAACTTTTAGCTCAGAAATCTTAGCGTCATAGTCTTCGCATGACTCATATTTCAACTCCGAAGGATCACTTAAGTGGCTTCTATCAGTCAAGGGATAATAAAAAGACCGACTCCCTATTACTTCCACACTTTTGAATCCATCCTTTATAGCTAGATAATTGCGGAAACCTTTTTTTAAACGTCCGTATGAAATGATATCACCCTTTTCTATTTTATAAATTTTATACTGTTCAATCGGATTGTTGTTCAAAGTAACCGATATATCAGCTCCTCCGAGACAGATATAGGTGGGCTCTTCAAATAAAAGTGTTGGACCAGTCATGGTAATCTCCATAAGGGCTGCATCCTGAGAGTTATCAAGCAGTTTGTTAAGCTTTGAAGCCGAAAAAGAATCCATATAACCAGCAACAGGGACACCTTTGTTCAAATAGCCAAAGCGACCACTATCTTGAATAGTAGTGAAAAAACCTGATTTTAAGACTTTAAGCATCCCATTCAGTTTTTTCAAGTTTATAAATACCTACTTCGCCTTCAATCTTGTATAAATCATACTCCGCCCTTTCAATGGAATAAAACTGAACCTTATCCCCAACGTTGACAAAGCATGGGTTTTCATCTTTCGGATTAAACATGGGTACGGAACAATTACCAATAATATTCCAGCCACCAGGAGATTCTTGCGGGTAAATTCCTGTTTGCTCACCTGCTATACCTACAGCTCCTTTTTGCACCTTCAATCGGGGTGTTGACCGCCTTGGAATTTCCAAAGATTTAGGTAATCCACCTAAATACATAAAACCTGGTAAAAACCCGATTCCATATACCGTGTAAACGTTTTCCGTATGTTGTTTGATTAGCTCCGAAATAGTCAAGGATAGCTTTTCAGCAACTTCTTCCAAATCAATACCAAAGTCAGTATCGTAGCATACCGGAAGCCTCCAGAGGTATTTTTGCTTTGCTTTGCTCTCACCGCATTCCCCATGCCATTGCTTCAATCTTGGTATTAATCGATTAAAATCAATAGGTTCTTTTCGCAGTATCAATGTGATGGAATTGTAAGCAGCAACGAATTCCCACTTTTTTACATCTAAGCAACTGGTTTCAAGGTAATTTTTAAATTTTAGAATATCGTTTAAAATAATCTCATCTACCTCATTTGGCCATTCCACCAATATGGCATGGACACCGAAGGGTCTTATGGAGATAGAGAACTTACTCACGCTTGATGAAGATATTGTGTTGGGGTAATTCCTTGGTAAGGTACGTCAATATTTGCAAAGCAGAAGGTGTATCGCCATGGATGCAATAGGTACTGGCCTTCAATTTCACTACGCTGCCGTCATGCGCTATTAGTTGTTTTTCCTTCACTATTGAAACTAAATGAGCAAGCACCTCTTCGGGTTTTTCGATGACCGATTTTGGAAATTTTCTCGACATCAAAGAAAGGTCTTTATTGTAATTTCTGTCTCCAAAGGCTTCATTTTTAATCCTAAAGTTTTGCTTTAATCCTTCAAATTCAATCATCGAATTATAAGGGACATATAAAAATATATTATCTTTATAAATCTCAATAGACTTTAAAAACACTTTAGCTAAGCCGGCATCTTTAGCAACATCATTATATAAAGCACCATGAGGTTTGATGTGATGCATCCCGACATTTTCTTTTTTCAATACGGAAGTAAAATCTTCCATCTGTTGCTGAATACTTTTTATCAAAACATCTGAAGGAATATCCATAGAAACCCTTCCAAAGTTTTTCGTATCGGGATATGAGGGATGCGCCCCAATTTTAACTTTATTTTCTTTTGCCAATCGCACCACTTTGGTTATTGTTTCAATATCTCCAGCATGCCCGCCACAGGCAATATTACAGGAAGAAATCAGGGGTAGCAACTCAGCCTCGTTGCCTATGCCCTCTCCTACGTCGCAATTGATATCTATATTATACACTTTCATTTACAATAATCCGATTACTTTGAAAATGCTCTTTGCTCCCAGCACGATAGCTAGTATGATTATTATTACTCCAAATACATTCTGAATAAGCGTGTTCTTGTATCTTCCCATTACTGCAGGGCGATTCACTACCCACAAAAGGAAAATAGCAATGGCAGGAAGTAAAATGCCATTAGCAATCTGAGCAAATTTTATCACTTCAATGGGTTTAATGCCAAAAGACATGAACAGTACTCCTACTCCCAATATAATAATCCAAACTAATTTGAACTTTATATGTTTCAAGCCTACTTTCCAACCAAAACAACTATTCGCAACATATGCGGCAGCCAAGGGTGCTGTGATTGCAGAGGTAACGCCTGCCGCAAACAGACCAATGCCCATGAAGTATTTTGCCGCATCGCCATATAAGGGCTGAAGACCTTTGGCCAAATCCATTACATTCTTTACTTCCCCACTTTGAATAGTCGTTGCTGCAATAATAATAGACATAGAAACTAGTCCCCCAAGGGCAATAGATATATAGGCATCCCTTTTTACTGACTTGAGGTCGTCAGGAGATTTCCATTTTTCACTTACTAAGGACGCATGTAAAAATAAATTGTAAGGCACTACAGTTGTGCCTACTAAGGCAATGATAGTTAATATACTTTCGCTAGGTACCGATGGTACAAACAAACCTTTTAAGATTGCCAAAACATCTGGTTTAGTAATAATAGCGGTTACTAAAAAAGAAAGACTCATTACTATCACTAGGGAAACCAACACCTTTTCTAATAGCTTATAGTTGCCTATATACAATAGGATAAAGGCACAGACACCTATTATCCATGGATAGAATGAAATATAAGCCTCGCCGAAAATAGCCTCGAGCCCCAAGGTAGCTCCACCAATATTACCAGCTTCGTAGGCAGCGTTGCCCACTACAATAGCTCCAAGAATAATAGCAACTACCGTATTTCGAATCCAAGGTGTTTTTAATTCTTGTTTGATTACGTCTGCGAGTCCTTTTTGGGTAATTATCCCTAAACGAGCGGACATCTCTTGTAAAATAATTGTCGCCAAAACGGAGAGTAACATTGCCCAAAGCAGGGCGTAACCGAATTCCACTCCGGCTAAAGTACAAGCCGTAACCGTACCCGGACCAATAAAAGCCGCTGCCACTAAAACTCCAGGACCTATTTTCTTCAACATACTACTCAGCTTTATTTAAGGCATATATGGCAAAAGAACCTAACCAATGTGTTCCTCCGTAATTATCATCAACAATATTGGGTAATGAATATTCAATATGCTCTTTTGCTATATCCTTGATATGTGCGTATTCTGGCAAGGCCTCTGCAATTCCGTATAAGCACCACGCTCTGCTAAAGTTAAGTCCATCTAAATGCACCAGTTTACCGTCGGTTCTATCTAAAATTTTTCCGGGAGTCAATTTGAAACCAGGGTTTTTCAACTGTGGCAAAAAGGTATCGAACCAAACTTTAAAATCGGCGGGTGTATAAATTCTTCTTACCAAATTCGCCTCTTCTAAACAAGGAGATAAAAAATCAAAGCCGCTTGGCTCCCATTCCAATGGGCAGCCTGCCATGCCATTATCTTTTGCATAAAAGCGCTTTATTGTTTTTTCAATCTCGTCTGTTAAAATTGTATCCTTCAAAGTTTCTGCGTAATCAAGGGCAAATGAAAGTCCGAATGCTGTGTTGGAATGTTCACCCACACGAATGGGATAGTTTAACTTTGGAAGGAAATTCAAATAAGACTGCACCATTAAATCGGTTAGTGGTTGTAGATTCTTTTCAAGGTCTCTTGCCAAAGGATCATCCCAGGTATGCAGTTCTTCTGCTAACTTAAGAATCCATGCCCAACCATAAGTACGCTCGTATGAGGCGTTACCAGGAATCTTAAAATAGGACACTTCTGCCAAGATATTTCCTTTCGAAAGAGAAGCAGATAGTTTCTCGCGTACACTTGCGGCTTGAGTTAGATTTGGGAATTGTTTTAAAAGAGAAATCAATGACCAATGACCGTGCACCGCAGAATGCCAATCATAACAACCGTAAAATGCAGGGTGCAGTTCTTTAGGCTCCCCAATAAAAGATGCATCGTTCAAAGACTGATTTAATTTATTTGGGTATTCTATCGAAATGCATTCCAATGGAAGTTCGGTTAGTCGGTTCGCTTCGCCAAGGCTCAAATTAGGTGCCTTATGCACCGCCGGTAAAGTGGGCTCAGTTTTCACTTCATCTTTACAAGATGCAAATACTATTGTAATAAATACCAAGAGAAAAACTGAATTGCGCATAGCCAAATATAATTTCTTGTACTATTAGTTTGGTAAATATAATGAACTGAAAATGAGTTTTTGTTTTAACTGCAATTTAAGCAAGTCGTAGTAAAATTTCCGTTTACCGCCATATTGTCCATACCCGTTTTTTCTTTGGATTTTTAACAATTTTTGTGCAGTTCATCTAAAAAATTGCAGTTCGTCTAAAAGTGCTATACCATACATCGGAATTATATACTAATTCAAAAATGGCGTGGTTATACTAATCCCAAATCAAAATTAACCTGCTTAAATGACCTGTTTAGAATGTAATATAGAACTCGGTTATGTCGACCATAAAAATTCGATGGATTCCTTAGGAATTGAACTATGTCACCAACATAGAACTAGAATGGAAAAGTTGATTGACCAAAACGGCACCCCCATTGAAGCCATACAATTATACTATGGACTAAAGGAGGTAGGCGTGAGCGCGATGTTAGAATGGTGGGATGGTAAAAAATCAATAGATATAGCCATTTCAAGAGTAAAACTGAATATTATAGTGGACTGTGAGTATCATATGATGACGCATGAACAAGCTATTAATGATTTAGAAGAAGCCATGCATTCGTTTAAAAACGGATTTACTACAATCCGAATTCCCCATGTTTTAATCAAGCACTATTTAAAGGAAACGGTTCATAATATTATAGGTATTATGGAAGGGCTTCGAGCTAATATCAAAGCCATTTAATTAAAATAAACTGCTATGTCCCCAGATAGAAAGATTTTAAAAACACCTTTACGAATTTCATTGGCCATTTTACTGTCAGGTATAATGGGTAAAATATTCGAATGGCCCTATTCTACGAAAATCTTATTGATTGGGTTTGCTACTTTAGGTATTTTATACACCATACGCTTCTTTGCTAAAAAAGACAAAATGTTTTTGGACTATATAAAGCTCGTACTTGTTGCTTTTTGGTCTTTATATGGGGTTTTCACCGTTATGAAATTCCCTTATACGCTCTTCTTCCTAACAATGACCGCCATCGCCTTTGTACTTTGGTTCATTATGGAAGGAACCGCTTATTTTTTAGACGAAGATCGTCGTGCTAAAAACAGTTTATATCATATTTTATGGAATTGCGCTTTGGTCATTGGAACCTTAGGTGTAATTGCTGGGAGCCTGCTCAAAATATTGAATTGGGACTATTCACTACATCTTTTGTCATTGGGTATCACCCTGATTGCCGCTTATATCTTGAAAGATGTATTTGTACCTGAAACGCCCAACGAAGACGAGGAATATCAAATATAAGTTTAATAATTTCTTATTGACTTTTAAATTTTCTTAGCACGAGCATCCATTATTTTACTTACGATTAACTAGTCTAGAAAGCTTCTTAACTACTCTGTCTTAGATCATATTAAGTTTTTTTATTAGTATCTTCATTTTCAAAATTTGATGCATATGAAAACCATTGATCGCCGCAAATGGCTCAGAACTGTTGGACTTTCTGGTGGATTTGCCATGCTCGGAGGACTTGAAGCGCTGGCTCTTGAAACACCTTCAACCCTTGACCTTAAAAATAAACTTGTTCGATTAAGCTCTAATGAGAATCCCTATGGACCTTCGAAGCGAGTTCGTGAGGTAATCAGAAATAGTTTCGATGACGCTTGCAGATATCCCTTTGGAATGTTGGGCGAGCTAGTACAAATGCTTGCTGAAAAAGAAGGCGTTTCTAAAGACCATATTGTAGTTACCGGCGGTTCAGGAGAAGGTTTATGCGCAGCTGGACTCGTATACGGAATGGAAGGTGGTGAAATTATAGCCGCCGACCCTACTTTTCAACAAATACTTCGATATGGAGAAAATCAAGGAGCTTATGTACATCGCGTACCAGTAGACGGGAATATGAATCACGATTTGGACGCCATGGAAAAACGAATTACCACAAAAACTAGTTTGGTTTACATCTGCAACCCCAATAACCCAACGGGAACCATTATTGAAAAGAACAAACTGAAGGATTTTTGTAATTCAGTAAGTGAAAAAGCAGTTGTTTTTAGTGACGAAGCCTATTATGATTTTATTCTCGAACCTGACTACCCTTCTATGGTTGAACTAGTTAAAAAAGGAAGTAATGTTATTGTTTCCAAGACTTTTTCAAAGGTATACGGCATGGCTGGCCTTCGAATTGGTTATTTGGTTACACGCCCTGATATTGCTACCCGTTTAAAAAGTAGTGTGATGGCAAGAACCAATGTTTTGGCCATTGCTGCGGCGAAGGAAGCTTTAAGGGATGATGAGTTTTACAAATTCAGCATTGTACAAGCGGCAGAAGGAAAGAAAATCATTTATAAAACTTTAGATGATTTGGGCTTGGAATACATTAAGTCTCATACCAACTTTGTGTTCTTTAAATCTGGACGACATATTGATGGATTAATTGAAGACATGAAAAAGGAAAATGTACAAATTGGACGGCCTTTTCCACCTTTCTATGAGTGGGCCAGAATCAGCACAGGTAAAATAGAGGAAGTAGAACAATTCGCAAAATCTTTGCGAAAAGTAATGAGTTAATACGTCTTCAAAAGCATACTATGAAAACCTCATTACAATATGAGGTTTTTTTTTTCGTTAATCTGATAGTCCCATACCTGAATAAACACAGTTCTGGTAACAACTTAATAATGAAACACATAGTCCTCTTCGCACTTGCGATATGCCTTTTTCAATCCAATTTCCTACATTCTAAAAATGGTAGTTCGGTCTCATTTTGTAATGACGAAACTCATCAATCCAATGTAAAAACCGCTATCAATATTAGTAATCCCAATAGCACTACCGTTTGGATGTCCCCAGGAAAAGCAAAGCTAGAATGGTCTACGGAAAATATTCCCACAAACAAAACCATACAGTTCTATTTATCAAAAGACGATATGGTCGTTCAGGAGTTGGGTATTTTTACGAATACCAGTTTTATAGATGAAATAAAGCTCGATCCTGGCATGGAGGGTGATAATTATCGTGTATTTGGCATTGAATTATTTCCAGAGGATAAGTATAGTATTGCAAAGTTTGCTACTTCCATGTTCACCATTAAAAAAGTACCAAGGGTAAAACTGGCAGTTGTTGAAGATACTCCTGAAAAACCTGTTACTCGAAAAACTTTTGACGGAAGAAGTATCAACTACGTTAAAGAATTAAATGTTAGCGCAGAAAACATTCGTATCAATCTATGGGATCATGGCAGAAAAGATGGAGACATTGTTTCTATTTACTTAAACGGTGAAGCTATTGTTTCAAAATACCTTCTAGAATACACAAAAAAAGTTTTTGAGCTCAAGCTGGATTCTTCAAAACCCAATGATTTATTTCTATACGCCCACAACTTAGGGCAATTCCCTCCCAATACAGTCTCTATTGAAATTACGGATGGAGAAGTATCTGAAAATATTATTCTCAACTCCGATTTAAAAAGCTGCGAGGCGGTTCTTATCAACGTCAACAAGTAGTTACTACCAATTCTAGCTTCTAGCTAAAAAACATCTCAAAATATAAACTTATTGGTTTTTTGTGACTTATTTTTCCTAAATAGGATAGTTAAAATGCTATTTTTCAAGGATATAGCGTAATTTCTTTTTTCCCTTTCACAGATAAAAAAACACCCCTAATCGGGTATTTTACACCAAATCGAGTATTCGGTTCGTTGCACGAATCTAACAGTTCTCCATAGCTCTCATCCCGTTTTATATTCAAACCTCAATGTTATGGATGAGAAAACTACAATTAATGATTACTTGGTTTATGGTTACTGTGCTTTTTGCTTCTTATGGAGCATATACGTCCTGTTTTTTACGGAAATGTAAATATTAAAGCATAGGGTTAGTTATTAGATTCGGTTATTAAAAACGTGAATGGGTTAAGAAACACAGTGCCTTCTTAACCCATTCTTTTTTAACCAAGTTATCTGTCCAAAGATAGGTTCCCTAGACAAACTCTTCTTGACCAATGCTCGCATTTATTCTAGCGGCCAATTCAATGCTCAATTTTTCAACTATTCCAACCACTAAGGCATTTCCCATGAAAAAGGCTCTTTTCGAATCTGAAATACCTTCCAATTGGGTATGATTATCTGGAAACATATTTAAACGCTCCAATTCTATGGGAGTTAATCTTCTTAACCTTCCATCCTGTTCGACAACATGTTTGAAACGCGAAGGAGATGCGCCGCCTTCACCAGTTATAATAGTTCTTGACGCATTATCTAAAGCATCCGGGAAAATCATACTGCCTTCACTATAATTATACTTAAAACCTTCTTTCGTTTGTCGTACTTCCCTTTTGGAGCCCTTGAGGTATTTCCATCCTTTGGCTTTATTTATATCCGCTTCGGTGATAAAGAATTCTTCGGGAACGTCTTTTGAATCAATTAATTTATCCCCTAAGGTTTGCATTGGGCCATTAAAGGAAGGTATCGTCTTCGCCGTTATAAATTCGCCATTAATCATAAGACCACTATTCGCAAACGGACTATCTTTTCCTTCAAGATTGAATTCTTCGGAAACCTTTATTAAATCATTTCCGATTTTTCCATTACTTATGGAGCTGCTCAATATTTCTCGAACAGGGAAGGCATTGGCAATAATACCATCAGAGTCCAGCCAATCCGCCTTATTCGTAGTATTTTGAATTCTTTTGTATATATCAGAACTATTGTGATAGGCCAAAAAGAATACCCTTCGCCTTCTTTGGGGCATACCATATTCTGCGGCATTGATAACACGCCATTCCACGGCATAGCCTAAATTGTTCAAAGAAGCCAGCATAACGGCAAAATCCCTTCCTCTTTGTTTTGAAGGCGATTTTAATAGCCGATCCACATTCTCAAGCATTAGGTACTTTGGTTTATGCTCTTTTCTTCTTAGGATAGCTTCGATACTCCACCATAAAACACCTTTTTTACCAATTAGGCCCTTTGAATTTTTTAAAGTGGTTGCAACGGAATAATCTTGACAAGGAAAGCCACCAACCAACAAATCGTGATCAGGAATCACATCAAAATCACTCTCAATGACCTCCTCAATATTGACTCCGTAATGATTGGAATTTGGCCAGCGGTTTTCATAAACCCTATTCGCATGTTGCGTCTTTGTACTCGGCTCCCATTGGTTGCTCCATACTATTTCGTAGTTAGCATCTTCTTTTTTAGGATAGCCTTCAAGGCCTATTCGAAACCCTCCAACTCCAGCAAAAAGTTCAACAACTCTAATCGGCATGTATTATGATTTTTTGATATACTATGAAAAATCCAAATTATCGAATTTGGTTGGGAAAAATAATACATCGCGTAGAATTCAATACAGTATTTTTCAACACTATCGGAACAACTTTCATGACGGCGGTCGGGTTCAAATCTCGATTATCGAGTGAAGTCTCGAACAGCTCGAACTAGAAATTGACGATGTTCAGCTTCTTTGTTGTAGTGGTATGAGGTATTGCCAGTGCGGAATTGTAAAAGCCGTGCCTGGTATTCATCATAAAGCGTTGCACTCCAATATAACTTATCCGCAAACTCAGCACTGTTCGATGCGCCTTGCCCCAAGGTACTATATAAAATTTTTAATTCATCGAGAGTAGGTAATCGCCACCCTTTGCCCAATTGATCATGGATAATCATGGCGTCGGCCCATGGCATGGGGCCAGCATCATCAATATGGACCACTTTTCCGGACTTACCATCTGAATCAATGGAAAAAACAATGCCGCCATCATATTGGTCCCCAATCGTTAATTCTGGTAGTGATTCTTCTTCGATGGCTGATTCTGTTTCAGTTTTTTCTACCGGAATCGAATCTTCTACTTCATCCGTATTGGTGTTCACTGAAGGTTGTATCGCTTCATCGGTTCCGCTATTGAAGGTCCATATGCCAATTATTGCAAGCAAGGCAACGATACCACCTATCAAAAATCTTTTTCTAGACCTAGACCTCCCTTCCTCACTCGTTTCTTTGACAGGGCTAATTTGCGCTGTGGTTTGCCTTTGTTGATTTTCTTGTTCAAGCCTCCTTCGCTCCTGCTCCTCTTGAATTTTTAGTTCAGCTTCTTCCTTTTTTCGCTTTGCCTCTTCTAACTTTCTAGATTCTGTAGCTTCTCGTTGCTTTTGCTCTTCGGCTTTTCGTTTAGATTCTGCCTCTGCTCGAAGTCTTTGCTCTTCAGCCCTTCTTTTAGATTCCGCTTCTTCTTGCTGTTGTTTTTGCTGCTCCGCTGCTTTTTGTTTGGTTTGGGCTTCTTCCTCCCTAGCCTTAATCTCTTCGGCTACTTGTTTTGCCACTGCCTCTTCTTTACGCTTTTTCTCCTCTTGGGCTTCCTTTTCTTCATCAAATAGTATGGCAATCTGCTCTTCTTCTTTTACATCCGCTAGTTTCTCCTCTTCATCTTCTTCAAGTTCTTCTTGGGTATCAGTCCCAGATAAGGAAGCAATCACAGCTTTTATTTCTTTGGCGATGTCATCATAAACCTGTTCTGATGATTCCCATTCTTTTATGGGTTTTGCTCCCTCAGGCAAAACGCCCAACTCATTCAAATTGAAATTATAGTCATCTGATCTAAAATCAATATCCCACGGACATTGATCCAGAATTACAGGAACTACTGTGGACTTTCCAGCCTTGTATTGGTCAATGACCATCTTAAATTCAAGCTGCTGGATAAACTGCGAATGCATGAAAGCATCGCTTACTAGAAGAATAAATACATCGGTCTGCTCAAAACGGGATTCACTTTGGGGTTTCCAAGCCTGCTCTGGAAGAATTGGATTTTCACTCCAAATAGAGATGTTATCGGCTTTTTCAGAAGGTTTTAAACGCTTAACAATGTGCTGCATCACAGCAGTATCCTCCGACGTGTAAATCGTAAAAATATTTAGGTTCTCGCCCATTTCCTCACAAATTAATAAATATCAGGAAAATATGAGCATGTTTTGGGGTGGAAGATTGGTTGAATCATCCCAACCACCCCTCATGATCCAAACTACGATACTGAATTGCCTCGGCTATACACCTGAATGTGTAACTCTGAAATACAGAATTGAGCTCTGCTACAGGTCGCTTGTATAAAATCAACCTCGTTCCTGTATAGCATAAAATAAGGAATTAAATATTTCCTTACCTTAACATGGAAACCGCCAACCACTACTTCACATGATTAAATTCTTTAGAAAAATACGCCAGCGACTACTAACTGAAAACAAATTCAGTAAATACCTACTCTATGCTATTGGGGAGATTGTATTGGTTGTCATCGGAATTTTGATTGCTTTAAGTATTAACAATTGGAATGAAAAACGTATTGAAACAGCAAGATTAAATAGTGTTTTGAATATTGTCAAAGCTGATTTGATAAAAGACACTTTAAATATTTTAAGACCCATAAAGGACTATGAAAATAAAAAAGTCATTTTGTTAAAAATAATAGAAAGAGAAAAATCCAAATCTTCTTTAGACTCAATAACTGAACTAAGCTTTAAGAAATATGAAATATTCACTAAGGCAATTTCAAATTATTTTTTGTTTAATATGAACAAAAGAGGAATAGAGTTATTAAAAAACATGTCAAATAATATAGATTTTGAGAAAGATACCCTTATTGCGAGTATCATAGAAAGGCATTCCATTAATAGAGTTTTTATTGAGGAAGATAATGAGCTTATGAGAAAGCTACAATTTCAAAATGAAGAAGAATTTGAGAAACATACTTGGTATAATGATTGGCGGTTGAACAAATATAATAAAGCTATGTTTCAATACTTTTATGATGATGAATTCAGAAGAAAAGCAGCAAAATATAATGTGTATTCAAATCAATATTTAAGAGATTTAAAAAGATACAGGAGCGTGGCTAAATCTGATATAAGACTAATTGAAGAAAGGTTGAAAAAATAACGAAAGTCTAACAACTTATGAGTTTGTTTTCACAATAGCTCCTGCTCATTCCTAGATTAACTAAGGCCAACCAATACTATATTTGTAATACTACTCTAACTTGAGGATTATAATTTAAAACTTACCCTAACCCCCGCTAATGCCAGTTTGCAACTGGTGGCCGCACGAGTAGGAAATAGTTTCACCCCAACCACCCCTCACGATCTAAACTCCGATACTGAATTGCCTCACCAATATGATTGCCATCAACTTCCAAAGTATTTTCCAAATCAGCGATAGTCCGAGCAACTTTTAAAATTCGGTCGTAAGCCCTGGCAGAAAGATTTAGTCTTTCCATAGCGTTTTTTAAAAGTTCTTTAGAGGCTTCGTCCAGCTGACAGAATTGACGAATCTGTTTCGTATTCATTTGGGCATTGTAGTGTACATTTTCCAATTCTAGAAAACGTTTGGTTTGTAGTTCGCGTGCTCGTGTTACCCTTTTTCGTATTTCAACACTCCCCTCGCCTTTTCGGTCTTCACTTAACTTTTCAAAAGGCACCGGAGTCACTTCAATATGAATATCGATACGGTCCAACAACGGTCCTGATATTTTACCCAAATACCGCTGCATTTCAGCTGGGGAAGAAGTTACAGGAGCATCAGGATCATTAAAATACCCTCCAGGACTAGGGTTCATGCTAGCCACCAACATAAAACTACTAGGATAAGTGACCGTAAAGCGAGCCCTTGAAATCGTTACTTCACGATCTTCCAAGGGTTGTCGTAATACTTCCAACACCCCTCTTTTGAATTCAGGCAACTCATCTAAAAAGAGAACACCATTGTGGGAAAGTGAAATCTCACCGGGTTGCGGATATGAACCACCACCAACAAGAGCCACGTCCGAAATGGTATGGTGGGGACTCCGAAACGGACGTTGACTCATTAAACCCATATTTTTAATTCTTCCTACCACACTATGTATTTTGGTGGTTTCCAAAGCTTCATGCAGGGTCATTGGTGGCAGAATCGATGGCAATCGCTTGGCCAGCATGGTTTTTCCCGCCCCGGGCGGGCCAATCAAAATCACATTATGTCCGCCAGCCGCAGCGATCTCCATACAACGTTTAATACTCTCTTGTCCCTTTACATCGGAGAAGTCAAATTCTGGAAAATCCAGATTTTTATAGAATTCTGCTCGGGTGTCAATTATGGTTTGTTCTAAAGGAGTTCCCTTATCAAAAAATTCAATTACCTCACTAATGTTTTCAATGCCGTATACTTTTAAATCACTAACAATAGCAGCTTCCTTGGCATTTCCCTTGGGTAAAATAAACCCCTCAAAACCTTCTTCTTGTGCTTTAATAGCAATGGGTAAAGCGCCTTTGATAGGTTGTAGACTTCCATCTAAAGAAAGCTCCCCCATGATAATATACTTCTCTAGGTGTTCTGAATTTATCTGTCCTGATGCCGTTAGAATACCCAAAGCCAAGGTCAAATCATAGGCAGAACCTTCTTTACGTAAATCGGCGGGAGCCAAATTGAGTGTTATTTTCTTACCGGGAATGCGATACCCGTTATTCAACAAAGCCGCAGCAATGCGATAATTACTCTCTTTGATTGCATTATCAGGTAAGCCTACCAAATGATAGCCAACACCAGTATCAACATTTACCTCACAGGTTATTGTTTGGGCTTCAACGCCAAAGACAGCGCTGCCATAAACTTTTGAAAGCATATTTGTGTTCTATGCTTTAAATGTAAGTAAAGATTTTTATTTTTAAAGTAAAGGACTACAAATTAATTCACTGAAAAAGATTCCCGTATCGCTACCGGTCTTCCGTAGATGGAAAAGCCTTCTAAAACCACTTCATACTCGCCAGTAACTTCTGAAGTATAAAAGGACAAGTCAAGTTCCTTACCCTCAAATGAAACTGTTGGTTTCCATAAAAGCTGACCTCTTAAATCGGGAATTCTATCATTGGAATCTGGTAGATGTTTTTGATTAAAATAGTTCTTGATGGGACGTGGACTATCCAATTCCAGTTTGGTAATATTAGCATCGTTCAAAACATCAAAATAGGCACCCTCATTGGTGACTATGTTGACCATGCCGAAGTAATACTTTCCGCCTATTCGATATTTCTCACGGACTGTATTTACCGTCTTAACTGTTCTTGTATCAAAATCCAAAACAGTATCAGGGTCTTTTATAAAAACTCCATCGATATATACCAAAGCATCAAACTCTGATTCCTCATAAGTCTCATCAAATGAACGTACTTTGAAGACCTTCTTACCTTCCTTGTTTCTTTTGGTCCACACATTTGGGACCAGCTCGACAATTGTTTCATCAAGCGTTTTGAATCTAGTAAACTCTTCAAGATTGACAGTCTCTACAAATGCTCCTCCGTAAGGGTCATTTAAGAGGTCTAAGCGTAAGGTGTCAGGTTTCACTGCGAAATACCCATTTTCAATTTGATTGTGTACGCTGCGTTTTACAATTGCGTCTTGCATTTCTGGATTAATATAAAACTTCTGGAATTTTAGGGAAGTATAATCCAAAGGTTCTTCTGGAATTACTTGGATGGTATATGCTTCTTCGTCACCTTCCAGCAATTGAAATAAAGCAAAGGGTACAGTGTAATCTTTATTTACGTTTACATGAAAAATACCTGAACTATCCGTATAAAAAACTTTAAGTTGAAAATCTTCTCCGGGGATTGAAGCACTGATTTTTTTGTTTGCAACAGACGCCACCCCATCTTTGGCAATGAGTTTTCCTTTTATCAATTCCCCATCCAACTCTGGCGCGAACTTAATTTTCGGATAAAATATTTCTGTAGTTGTCATCTGCTTTTTATGCCATTCTATATAGGATTCTGGGGTATGCTTGTTTGTGTTTTTCAACGCCTCTTTCTTTCGGACGGATACCGTATAATTACCGTAACCTGAAGCTCCTCTAAAATTTTGAAGTCCAAGCGTTACTTTAGATTTCTTAGCATAACTTTCTTTATCTGTGGATAATACAAAACGTTTATCCTCTTTAATTTCAGGAATACTCACGGTTTCACCAATAGCTTCTTTTTCCGTTAAATCCGGTAGAATGGCATCCTGATTGACTTGATACGGATTTATGATGCTAATATCTTCTTGGAAGAATACATCCATACTTCCATTTCTCATCCAACGGGTATAGCCAATGAGCTTGTAATTTCCCGAGGGAACAGTCGTAGGTACAAAAAAATCACCCTGTCCCTGACTTTTTACTAATCGGATTTTATGTTTAAAAACAACTTCTTTGTCCTCACTTATCAGCTCTACGTAACCAATGGTACTGATTTCACTTGGCTGCTTGGTCTTGTCATTTAAACAATACATTTTATAAAAAAGGTATTCACCTGTAAAAAGCAAAGAAGTATTCATACTAAGGTATACCTTTTCACTAGGCAATACTTTGAATTGGTCGTATGAACTGTTTTGTTCGTTTTGGCTAAAAGCTAAGTGACTTAAAGCTATGCCAATTCCCATTAAAAATTTGATACTTGTTTTCATAAACATATCTTTTCTTTTGTTCTTTTAATCAATCCAAAAATCGGGTTTTATATTGCTCCCAAGCAGCGTGCAATCGCCGCATATACGAGGGGTTACTAAATATGGGCCTGGGCAATCTATCAATAAAAACTCGTTGAGCGAGCCATCATTTAAATCAAGATATTCAACAAGCTCAAAACCTACTTGTACGGAGATGGGTTCAGGACAACCATCCATTCTCATTAAAGGCGGACTCAAAATTCTCTCACAGTTAAAGTCAAAAAAATAAGGTGGTAAGTCCTCACCTTGAAAAAAGTCCTCATAATCAAAAAAGATACGCTTTTCCGATACACTTGATACATCAAAATAGCCAATTACAGGAGCATTTGCAGAAGATTTCAAATTACCCTCAAGAAAACCAGGTTGTATCTCACTAAAAACACTCTCGCTTTTAGAGAAACTACGGAGACGCTCGTAGTATTGATACGAAGCTTGCGATTGTAAAAATTGCCTAACCAATATACTATAGCGATGTGTGAGAATAGGGTTGTCTCTATCGATAAAACGCACTAACTTTCTTTTTACTTCTGGAAATTCTAAATTGATGGTACTCTCCAGTATGATATCAGCAGAATTTATGGTGCCATAGCAGGTTTGCTCCTCTTGAGGGCGGTCCACGACTTCTAATATTGGGGTTTCGTTTATTAAATTGCCTTCAAAAATTACATTTATTTCTTTATCTGTCCACTTGGGAGCAATAATCTTATAGGTCTCCTCGTAGACATATCTAAAATGGTCTGCTGTACCGCTGCTGTCCTCACTATCAGTATAAATGGCCATTCCTTCAACTCCTTCATCATTCACGGTTCGTTCCGCATATAGATCGTTGATTTGTGATTTTCCAGGCACACTTTTGAAATCAGAAATTAGCTCTTCGTTTTTGCTCGTTGCAATCTGCAGTTGGTATTCCCTACCTAATTCAACCGCAAACGCACTATTGGATATATAAGTACCCGGTGCTGATTCTGAGAATGTATATTGACCGCCCACATCGTCGACGATAAGCACAGCTGCATTTTCTTCATAGTTGGTCAAATCTTCCGGAGGGAACTCTCTCAGGTTAGGATTGTAGTCATACTCCTGAAGGTTAACCTGCCCAAGACTCGAAGCTCTCTTTAAAAACACTTTTTGTACTTCCATTACATCGGTAATCGTAGCTTCAACAACCAAAATACTTTCAGCAATATTATCAGGAAGTTCATCGGCAATTTCGAACTGTTCTACACAAGATGTAAAACTTAGGATAATCAATATTATGTTTAAATATTTCTTCATTTAGTTATTCTACCCAAAAATCTGGTTTGGTGTTACTTCCTAAAACGGTACAGTCTCCACATGCACGAAAGGTCATAAAATACGGGCCTTCACATTCGCCTGGATCCGCATTTACACTAGCGTATTCAAGTTGCTCGGACAGAATTTTAAAGGTAAGCGAAGGTGCAGGGCAACCAAGTGGCTGTGGCCCATCAAGCTCTGGGTCGCCAAGAGCCGGTGATAGAAAGCGGCCACAATTAATGTCGCCAAAATAAAGTGGTAAATCCTCATTTGGAAAAAAGTCGTCATAATTGAAATAAAAACGTTTTTCTGCAATACTTGCGACTTCAAAATAGCCGATTACTTTTTCGTTGTCAATATCAGTTCTTTTCAAATTACCTTCTAAAAACCCCGGTTGAATTTCGTTAAATACACTCTCCTGTTGAGAAAAATCAAGAAGGCTTCGATAATAGCTATGCGCATTAGTATCAACAACCAACTGTTTTAAAAGGATACTATATCTGTGTGATAAAATTGGATTATTGCGATTTATAAATCTTACGATATGCCGCTGTGAATCAGAAGCATCAGATCTTACAGTACTAGCGAGATTAATAACTTGTGAACTTTTAGTAGTATAACATATTTGTTCCTCCTCACTGCGCTCAACTAGCCTTACTTTAGGGTATACGATGATATCATTTACAACTTCTGTGTTTTCTTGCAAAACTTCAAACTCCATTGAAGTCCAGGTCGGCGCGACAATTTTATAGGTTTCCTCATAACTATATCGAAAATAGTCTGATTCACCTTTGCTGTCTATTCCATCTGCATAAATGAGCACACCTTCTTCCCCTTGCTCGTTAAAGCCACGTTCTGCATAAATATTGTCAATTTGAGATTTGCCGGGTAATGCTGAAAAACCTGACTCATAGGTTTCGCCATTTGATGTTACAATCTGCAACTGGTATTGCAAGGATTCTTCTAATCCAAACTCATTCAACGATTCATATACTCCATCTCCCCTTTCATTAAAAGAAAGTTCAATACCAGTTTGGGTCACAATCTTTACAAGGGCCCCTTCTTCAGGGTTCACGCGTTCATTTACAAAAGGTTCAAAAGAACTTCGTACATCTAAAGAGTCTCGTTCAGGTACATTTACGTTTTCTAAATTTGCTGATCTCGACAACACCACTAGCTGTTTACCAACCTTGTCCGTAATTGTGGCTTCTACTACTAAAACACCTGAGCTTTCTCGTGTTTCAAAGTCAAAAGTCTCTACACAGGAGAGAAATAACAAAAACGCTATGTATGTAAAATACCTTTTCATTCTATCCAAAAATCTGGAACTACGTTACTACCTAATTCGGTACAATCACCGCAGGCTTTGGGTTTAACTAAAAAGGGGGCTAAGCCGGCCAAACCACCATTATCCACAATTCGCTGATCGGTAATTGGAAAATCATCATGGTATACATAAAGCCCAGCTCGTATACCGTCTATTAAAGGTGAGCCTTGAGTACCATCAGAAATTCCTCCGATACCCTGGCAGTGAAATCCAGGTGGGTACAAAGCAGGGGCAGTTGTGGCACACCCAGATGGATACTCCGGTAATGCTTCATTCGCAAAAAAATCATCGTAATCAAAAAACAAACGCTCTGAACGAATAGAACTCACTTCGAAATACCCTATAACTGAATCATCAGAGTTATTAGCACTAATATTACCCTCTAAAAAACCAGGTTGAACCGATGTGAAAACATCTTCATTATTCGAAAAACTTTCCAAATTCTCATAATAGGCATATGCCGCCTGATCCAGACTAATCTGCTTCACCAAAATACTATACCTATGCGTCAGTATGTAGTTATTCTTATCTATAAATCTAACGCGATAGTCAGATAAATCGTTTTCGGTAAGCTGCTCACTATCTGCTAAGATGATATCAGTAGACGCAATATGCCCGTAGCATACTCTGTTATTATTCAGATTTTGCGTTGTTTCAACAAGAAGCCCAAGTACACTGCAGGGGTCATCACTTATAATATCAAATTCAAAGGGACTCCAATCAGGAGCAATAATTTTGTAATCCTCTTCATATTCATAACGCAGAAATGTATTTCCATTGGCTAAACTTTGTGTATTAAGCATAATGCCAACACCCTCATCACCATCACCTTTTATCATTCTTTCTGCACGGAGTTCTTGTATTTCACTCGGATTAGGAGTTGTAACTTCTTCTGATAAAAAAGTACTGCCATCAACTGTAACAACCTCCATTTGATAGCTTTCTCCTTGGCTCGCTCCAAAGACATCCAAAGATTCATATAAACCTGATTCCACTTCCTGAAATGCGTAACTATTACCAGAATTACTCGTTATTTTAACCAAAGCATTTCGCTCAGAAACAACACTATCTACTTCAAAAGGTCTTGCTCTAGATAGTTTTATTTGTTGCAGCTTTAATTCGTCAGTCAATTTCGCATCAACTACCAAAATGCCTTCAAAACCTCTTGTTTCTGCCACAAAAGGTTCGACGCAACCTTGCAGAAAAGCAAAAAACGATATGATATAAATTATCTTCTTCATAAATCAATTTATTCTACCCAAAAATCTGGTTTAATATTGCTTCCTAAAACTGTACAATCGCCACATGGTTTTGGTTTAGTAAAATATGGCCCTAAACCACCTAATCTACCCTCATTTTCCTCAATACGCTCTGGTGTTATCGGGTTTTCCGTATAATAAACATAAAGCCCCGCTCGAATACCGTCTATTAATGGCGAGCCTAATGTTCCATCTGAAACTCCTCCAGCAGTACTGCAATGTGCTCCAGGAGGAATTAAAGCCGGGCTGCTAATAGTACAATTTATAGGATACAGCGGCCTATTTTCATTTGGAAAAAAATCTGTATAATTAAAGAACAATCTCTCAGAACGAACGGAGCTAACCTCAAAAAATCCCACAACCTTCGAAATACCATCCCCAGCACTTATGTTTCCTTCTAAAAATCCAGGTTGTATCGATGCAAAAACATCATCATTACTTGAGAAACTATCGAGATTTTCATAGTAAGAATACGCGTTCTGATTTAGACTGACTTGTTTTACTAAAATGCTATATCTATGGGTTATTGTAAAATTATTCTTAGAAACAAAACGTAAGCGATAATCAGACACTGAATTACTAGTAAGCTTTTCACTATCAGCTAGTAAAATGTCTGTAGACTCTATATGTCCATAACATACACGATTATTATTTTCATTAGGCTTTAGTTCAACTACAAAACCAAAGTCCTGACCAACAACAATATCACAAAGATCGTCACTTACTATATCAAACTCCAATGGACTCCAATCTGGGGCAATTATTTTATAATCTTCTTCATATTCATACCGAATAAATGCATTGTTACTGGCTAAGTTTTGTGAATTAAGCATAATGCCAATACCTTCATCACCATCGTCTTTTAGCATTCTTTCTGCACGAAGTTCTTGTATTTCTGCAGGCTTAGGAGTTGTAACCTCTTCTGATAAAAAAGTATTGCCATCAGCTGTAACAACCTCCATTTGATAACTTTTTCCCTGACTTGCGGCAAAGGCATCTAAAGATTCATACAAACCTGGAGATACTTCTTGAAAAGCGTAACTGTTGCCAGAACTACTTGTCATTTTAACCAAAGCATTTCTTTCAGCAATAACACTATCTACTTCAAAAGGTCTTGCTCTAGATAGGTTTACTTTTTGCTGTTTCAATTCGTCAGTCAATTTTGCATCTACCACCAATATACCCTCAAAACCTTTGGTTTCTGCTTCAAATGGCTCGATACAGCCATTTAAAAAAAGTGAAATCAATAGTATGTTAACACATTTGCTCATTCTACCCAAAAATCTGGTTTAATATTGCTTCCTAAAGCCCTGCAGTCAATACACCCGGTAGATTTAACCAAATATGGCGCTTCACCTGCCAAAGGTTGTACCAAATTATCTGGCTTTTCTTCAAAATCTTCATTGATCGCATGATATGCTATTGTACCAGAAAGAATTCCTCTTAGTAAGGGTGACTCGGGTCCGACCTCATCTACCACGAATCCACCATCAAGATGAGGGTTAAAAGAAACCAGGGGTGGAGCCTGAGTTGGTTCGCAATTAATCTTATAGGGAGGTAAAGACTTTTCAGGAAAAAAATCAGTGTAATTAAAAAAGTAACGTTTTATATTCAAGGAAGCGACTTCAAAATATCCTAAAACCAATTCATCACTGTTGAGAGCTGTAATATTTCCAGTCAGAAATCCAGTTTGCACGTTTGTAAAAACACTTTGTGATCCGGAGAAACTTTCTAAATTCCTGTAATAACCATATGCATCGGGCGTCATTGCAAATTGCTTGACCTGAATGCTATATCTATGAGATATTGCAAAGTCATCACTTCTTAAGAACCGAACCATAGTTTTACCTGTTTGTCCATTCGTATTTCTTTCGCTATCACTTAAGCTAATATCGGTGCTAAGGTTTGTTGCATAACATGTACGCGCTTCCTCTGTTCGAGCAATAATATTAATCTCGTAACTGTCAAAATCCCCATTAGCAAAATAAAGACTATCCACAACTTCAAACTCAAACGGATTGTAGTATGGAGCTATAATTTTATAGGTTTCTTCATATTCGTAGCGAAAGTACTTGGCTTCCGTATTTACATTTTCATTTGTTAATGAGATTTGCAAGCCTTCTTCACCGGAATCGTCAATATCAATTTCAGCTTTCACCTCTTTGATTTCTATGCTTGCTGGCCTGACCACGGTTTCAGACTTGTACGATTTACCGTCCACAGAGGTGATTAAAAGTTCATACCCCACATTTGGTTGGGCAGCAAATGACGAAGCGGATTTGTAAAATCCTGGGGCCACTTCTACGAACACATATGTATTGCCAACTTCGTCCATAATCTGAACACTTGCATTCCTTTCTGGTTTAAACGTTTCCTCCTCAAATCGATAAGATCTTGCTAAAACTATTTCATGTTGTTTTTCTTCATTGGTCAACCTAGCATCTACTACAAGGGCGTTTTCGAAACCTTGAGTTTCAGCCTCAAAAGGTTCGATGCATCCTTGCAAAAAGGGAAAAAAAGATATGATATAAACTATCCTCTTCATAAATTAATCATTCAATCCAAAAATCAGGTTTTATATTACTACCTAATACATTGCAATCACCGCATGCTGTTGCTTTTGCAAAATAGGGTCCGCGAGTGCTCTCACTAAGGTCATCAATACTGAACGTTTCCACATAATCAGGATTCGTTGCATAATATTTTATCAATCCAGCTTGTATTGCTTCTATCAAAGGGGATCTACCAGCCCCATCGAATGAATGGGTGTCTGCCGTTGGAAGCCATAACAATGGTTCCTGAACTGGTTCACAATTAATATAGTAGGGTGGCAAAGGTTCTGTTGGAAAAAGATCTTTATAATTAAAATAAATGCGCTTAGAGGTAACCGCTGTTACCTCGAAGAATCCTAAAATCTTTTCATCCGAACTGGATTCTGAGGAAATGTTTCCGAGCAAAAAACCGGGTTGGTTTTCAAAAAAAACATTTTCTGAAGATGAAAAAGCATTTAAGCTTTGGTAATATGAAAAAGCATCAGGGTTCTGTGCATGTTGGCGAACAAGAATACTGTATCGATGTGAAATGATATAATTATTCTTATTAATAAACCGGATTGAGTGTCGCTCTAGTTTGTTATCCTCAAGTCCATTAGTAGCCGTTTGATTAATAGCCATAGAAAAAGCAGTATTGTAACAGACTCGCTCTTCTCTCTCTTTTGGTTTTAGGCCCACCTCAAAGTAATCGCCATCTTCACCAACACCTTTATCATCAATAACATCAAAATCAAAAGGGTTCCAATAGGGAGCAATAATTTTATATGTTTCTTCATATTCGTATCTAAAATAAGATGCCCCACTTGTAATACTGCGGCTATCTAACAGAATACTTATCCCTTCTTCCCCCAAATTATTTGTCTCCTCTTCAACATATAAGTTGTCAATTACAATTTTTTCTGGTGTCGTAACCGCTTCCGAACTATACGATTTACCGTCTGAAGTTGTTATTCTCAGTTCGTAACTACTGTTTTGTTTAGCATCGAACTCGTTTACGGATATATACTGGCCCTGCTCAACTTCATGAAAGTCATAAAAGTTGTTGGCATCCTCAATAATTGTTACGGTCGCATTCATTTCTGCTATGATTGTATCTTGTTCGAAGGGTCTTGCTCTTGACAATTCAATCTGATGTCTTTTGAACTCATCTGTCAATTTTGCATCTATTACTAGAGCATTCTCGAAACCTTGTGTTTCAGCATTGAAAGGTTCAACACAGCCCTCAATTATAGTGGGTACCGTGAAGAAAAAAATTAGATATGTTTTTTTGAATCCTTTCAAAACAAATAATCAAAACTTAAAGTTATAGGTGATCGATGGAATAGGAATTGAGAAAATCGAGCTCTTAAATGCCTTAACTTCTCCTCCTTCCGAAACAAAGAATACGGAATACGGATTTGCTCTTCCTAATACATTGTATACTGATATATTCCAAAAGCTATGAGCAAACTTTTTGATTCGATGGTTTCCTTCAATGTTTATCCCGATATCAAGGCGATAATAGTCCGGAATTCGAAATTCATTTCGGTTGCTGTAGAATACATATTCCGAATTATTGAAATTGTACTGCCCAATCGGATAGGTTACCGGGCGACCTGTTTGATATGAAAAATTCAAGGAAGCACTATAGCGTGTCGTGAACTTATAATTAGCCACTAAACTTACATCATGGGGTTTGTCATAGTTGGAAGGAAAAAATTCACCCCCGTTAATACGTTCTTCAGTAAAGTCACTTGCAAATTTTATTAACGAACGAGAATAGGTGTATCCTAGCCAGCCATTAAGCTTACCCGAGTTTTTACGAAGTAAAAATTCCACACCATAGGCCTGCCCCTCACCTTGCAATACTTCTTGTTCGATATTCTCGTTCAACAATAATTGGGCTCCCGTTTTGAAGTCCAGCACGTCTTCAGCTGTTTTATAATACCCTTCTACACTTAACTCGTATAAATCATCCTTAAAATTCTTAAAAAGGCCTAAACTGAATTGGTTTGAACGTTGTGGTCTGATGTTGGAATCAGAGAGCTTCCATGTATCAATTGGTGATACCGTAGTAGTGTTTGAAAGCGTATGAATGTATTGATACATACTATTGAAACCAGCCTTTAGTGAGAAATCAGGTGTAAAGGAATACCTTCCCGAAACTCGAAACTCAGGTCCTCCATAGGTTTCTACGGTTTCATTGTCATCAAACTCGGAACTACCTATTAAGGTTGCTTGATTTCTGGGTTGACCATCCGTGTAAACACGTTGGGTTGAGGGCCCTAAGGCTGTATAATAGGAGTATCGAATACCCGCACTTAGCCCTACTTTATCGCCCAAAGTAATATTATCACTAAGATAAATCGCGCCTTCGAGCGCCCTGTCTTCAGGGACTTCAAACGGACTTATTATCGATTCGCTACCCGTCGGACGAATAAAACCAGGGTTTACATTGTACAATTTTGCGGCCACCCCGTAATCGAATGTATGGGTGTCATTCATAACATATTTGAACTTTAATTTCGCTTCGGTCTCTTCTACACTATAGCCCAGTAAAAAGTCATTGTTCGCCTGCCCGTCAAAACCAATATCAAAAGCATACTTACTATTGGAAACCGCCAATGCACCACTATTCTTTTCATTGAATTTATGATTCCAGTTTACCGAAAGCATTCGGTTATTGTAGCCGAAAAGCGAATCTGAAGTGATACTAAAGGAGTCATCGCTATAGTATCCGGTAGCCTTTATTTGATTGTTCTCATTGATTTTATGTGTATAGTTCGCAACAACATCGTAGAATGAGGCCGAGCTATTACTCAGCGACTCTTCGTCCAAAGAACGCAGAATCCAATCAGAATAAGCACCCCTACCCCCTATAACCAATGATGATTTGTCCTTTACAATGGGAATTTCCAACATTAAATTCCCAGTTACTGGGCCAATTGAAGCTTCCCCAGAAAACTTCTCTGTATTGCCATCTATGGTGGTAATATCAAAAACAGAGGAAAGTCGACCACCATATTCGGCAGGAACGTTACCCTTGTAAATATCGACTCCTTTGGTCGCAAAGGGATTCAAGGCTTGGAATATGCCAAAAAAGTGGGTCGGATTATAGACAACACCTTCGTCTAACAAGAAAAGGTTTTGATCCGTCTTACCACCACGAACATTAATTCCTGAAGCACCTTCACCGGCATTTGTAATACCAGGAAGTTGTGTTGCTACTGATAATATATTACGTTCTCCAAGTACCATCGGAATATCTTTGGTCTCTTCGGATTCGATGGTTGTTGAACCTGTGATTTCTTCTTCTACGTTTTTGGTCTTATCGGCTTCTACCACTACTTCATCTAACTGCTCGATACTTTCGTTAAGCGTAAAATCTAATTGTCCGTCGTTATAGATTAAAACTCTTTTTTGTTGCGATTCAATTCCTAGGGCTTTTGTTTCAAAAAGGTTTTCGCCTACCGGAACGGAAATTTCATAAAAGCCATTTTCATCGGTTACCGTTCCGACTTTTCGATTTCGGATAATCAGGGATAAATCAGGAATTGGCCTTCCTGTTTTCGCATTTCTCACATAACCAGAAAGTATATATCTTCTTTTTTGACCCTCTAAAGTCTCTTTCCCGATGCGTACCGTTTCAACATTTCGTTGCCTTGGAAGTCTCTCATCTGATACAAACACAGGGTTTTGAGATCCATTATCCTCTAATTCTTCAGTTACCTGAATCTGTTCCTGGTTTGATTTAACAAAAAACCCGGTCGGTAGTTCATCATAAATGATATTGTTCTGCGTAAGAACAACTTTTTCATTATCAAGAACATAAAAGTTAAGGATTGTACTTTCAAATAAATCTCCCAAAATCTCATTCAAATCTGCATCTTGGTAAGAGCCTGAGACTTTTTTATCACCTAACCATTCGTCAACATAATAAAAGGTATAATCAGTGCTATCTTCAATACTTTTAAAAACATCTTTGATTGTAAAATCCGTATAAGTTAGCGAGATTTTTGGGGGAGATTCTTGTGCAAGCAAAAAGTTGTTGACGAACAACAATAAAAAAACAAAGATTGTATTTCTCATCTTGGGTGGTTGGTTTTAATTGACTTCGTAAGTTTATTGCATGCGGAAGGACACAAAGAAGCTAGAGCATCAATTTTTTATTTCAATATATGAAATAAATCTGTTAAGGTGTAAGAAAAATAGGAGTTCTAGGAAATTCGCAACCCTTCCAATCATAATTTAGAAATTGAAAATAAAACGACGGTATATTAAGATATTGCTAGTTAGCAACTTATGATTATTGAGGCGTAAAACCCAGTTTAGAGTCAGCCTTCTCCAAAATCTCATTCTTATTTAACATCATCTTGCGAAATTCTCCCTTAACAAACATTTCAGCTTGATCCTTATAGTATTTGCTGAACGGGTTTCCCGATTGTCCTGTGGGCAGAATACTCATGCTGTTCTCTATATCTGAGAAATCAATCACCCTTCTTGTCGAAGGACCAGAGCCTACTTTGTAATTTCCAGTAGTACCATAACCAAAGGCCATATTGTTAATGACTTCACGAGTTCCATTCACTGGAAACGGACCTACATTGAAAAAGGAACGTAGCGAAGCTATTTGACCTATGGGATGACCATGCTCTATGGTATGCACCCGACCCCAGGTCCAAGAGCGGCTATCTTCCCCTAGGTTTTCCTTAAGGTCCGCCATTGCATCTTTAAAGGAACGCTGTATAATCTCCGCTTGTGTTTCTGAAACATCCTTGGTGTTAGCATTATCCCACCAAATGGATTTTGAATTAGCAGCCATAGGTGCTATTACCCTTTTATGCAAATGCGTGGACATGAACTGAGAAAACAACTCCTCACCCATTTCATCTTCAAAGGTATTTTCAAGGAAGTAAAAAATCCATCTATGGAAAACAGTTGCTTCAACACTTTCCAATGGGTAATCGCCGTTCCAGGCCCGCAATTGGTCCAATAGCCTTATTTCATTGTCCGAAAGGCTCTTGACATCGATAGCCTTACTGAAGTCTTTCACTATGGATGGATTGACAGCAGAGGTTACATCCGTAATCATTTCACCTACAGATTCTCTATCCCAATCATTTTTGGGCTCTAAAAGCTCAACAATTCTTTTTGCCCTGTTTTCTGGCAAATAATATCCAGGGTATTTCATTCCTGCAATCGAGTCAGGTTGGTTGTTCGCGGAGTACACATATTTCCAAGGAGGGTTAATGGCTTGGGGGTTTTCAGAAAAAGGAAGTAGTGTTTTTTCATCCAAACCTGTACCATGTTCTAGAACGAATTTGGTATTTACGCTATCAGGAATATGGTACAATTGCGCAGTAGCCCACCAAGCAACATTACCTTTGGCATCGCCATACATTATGTTTAAACCGGGTGCATGAATGTCGGGCAGTGCTGCTTCAAATTCAGTAATATTCTTGACATCACTTATACCATACAGTGCCTTCATCGCCTTGTTTTTTCCTTTGGTATAAATCCAAGACATGCTAATAGGTCTTTCACCTTTAATCTGGTCGGCAATTTGATTTAAAACAGGACCGTGAGTCGTATTCTTAAAAGTAAATTCAAAATCTTCAGCATCCTTAACCTTGATGGTTTTAGTCACAATCTCGTAAGCTGCCCAACCATCTTTGGTTTTATATTGATTCGCATTCGCCGGGTTTCCTTCCTCATAGTAAAAATCAACATCATCATTTTCGAACATAGTCATGCCATAAGCAATATCTCTATTATGACCCAATGTCGGAAAAGGAACGCCTGCTAAATGATAGCCATACATCTCGTAATTAGGTGTTTTGACGTGCGCTTCATACCAAACGGATGGCTGCGAAAACCCGATATGTGGGTCATTTGCGAACAATACAGCTCCATTCTTGGTCTTTTCTGGGGCAATCACCCAACTATTACTTCCTTCAAATAGAGGAATAGAGAGTTCACCCAAGGCATCTGTGAGCATTGCTGTAATGCTGTTTTGAATAGAGTCTTTGGATTGTTTTTTGTAATTCTGAATCCATGCAGTGTTGGGGTCAACATCAATTTCTAAATCCGTCAAATATTCAGGGCCTAGTTTATTCTTCAAATTACTAAGGAACGGGTCCGTTTTATGCGCCATGGCAAAACTAAAAGCCATGTAACCCATAGTGTTATAGATATCCTTTAAAGTGAAAGGTTCAGCCTCAATTCCCGTAAAGTAAAATTCAATCGGCTTCGGACCATCAGAAACAAATTGATTGATTCCGTTTAAATAGGCTTGCGAAAGCCTTGCTTCTTTACTATTCAAATCTAGTTCAGAAACTGTACGTTCTGAGTTCTCATCAATTCCCAAAGACAAAAAGAACTTATCTGTAGAAAGTAAATCAGCCCCGAAAACTTCAGAAAGTCCACCACGACCAATTCTCCGGATTAGCTCCATCTGCCAAAGCCTGTCTTGCGCATGTACATATCCTAGAGCACGGAAAGCATCTTCTTTGTTTTTTCCGTAAATATGAGGAATTCCGAAGGTATCGTAATAAACATCAACTGGTTCGGAAAGGTTTGAAAGTTGCTTTTCTCCTGAATAATCAGGTTTCATGTGTGTTATAAAAGTAACTCCGGCTACTACAATGACACTTATGATGACCAAAAGAACAAGGCCAAACTTTTTCAATTTTTTCAAGGTGCTCGGTTTAGGTGGAAAAGATAGCTCAATCCTACCAAATAAAAAAGTTGTGATTGTGCTGCTTAGTGCCGCGTTTTACTGAAAAACCGGGGTCTCTTCCTGAGCTAGAACTTTGTGTTTTTCTAATCCGGAATTCAACCAGGCTTTGTAGGCATCACGGTCCGTATACTGAACTGCATTGTTCAAGACTTCTAAATCTGGAGTAAGTAAAACGTAGTACGGTTGCGAAGCTGCATTGAAGTTCAAGGTTTGAAAAGTACCCCACTTCTGCCCTACGGTTTCTATGGTTTTTACCCTTCCGGATGCGTATTGAAAATCAAACTGCTGCTCCTCGGGAAGCTCTTTTCTATCATCTACATACAGCGAAATCAAAACATATTCCTCTTTCAGGATGGGATAGATATCAGATTCACTCCATACATTTTCTTCCATTTTACGGCAGTTGACACAGGCCCAACCGGTGAAATCCAATAAAATAGGCTTGTTTTCCGCTTTTGCATAAGCGACACCTTCTTCAAAACTTTTGAAACAATTCAAGCCAAGCGAACAATCGTTTTCTTTTTCAACCAAAGTGTAAAAATCAGGTGGAAGAAATCCGAAGAGCTTTAAATCAATTACATTTCCTAATCCTAAAATGAGGTATAAAGAAAAACCTGCGCTTAAAAGCCCAATACCTTTTCTGGTGGTAGATAATTTTTGTTTTGGTCCATCATGCGGGAATCTAAAAATTCCAAATAAATACAAAGCTAGTAGAATGAAAAGAACAATCCAGATTCCTATGAAAATCTCGCGCTTGAAAATCCCCCAGTTACTTACTAAGTCGGCATTTGAAAGGAATTTAAGAGCTAAGGCCAATTCAAGAAAACCTAATGTAACTTTTACAGTGGTCATCCACCCACCGGACTTCGGAAGCGAATTCAACCAAGCCGGAAACAATGCGAACAAAGCGAATGGCAAGGCTAAAGCAACTCCAAAGCCGGTCATGCCTGCTGATAGATTTGTTGCTACATCGCCTTCGGCTAATGCCGTACTGCCAAGTAACCCCCCTAAAATTGGCCCTGTACAGGAGAATGAAACTATTGCTAATGTTACGGCCATAAAGAAAATACCGATAAAGCCTCCAATTTTGGTAGAAGCTTCATCCATCTTATTCGCCCATGAACTTGGCAAAGTCAGCTCGTAGTAACCAAAAAATGAAAAAGCGAAGAACACAAAAATAACGAAGAACAATATGTTCAACCAAACATTGGTTGCAATTGTATTAAGTATCTGTGAATCAACGGAATCAAATACATGGAAAGGTAAGCTCAAAAGAAAATAAATCAGGACTATAAAAAATCCGTAAAGAATAGCATTTGCGATGCCCTTTGATTTATTTTGAGATTGCTTTGTAAAAAAGGAAACCGTTAAGGGAATCATAGGAAACACACAGGGCGTAAGAAGCGCAATGAGTCCGCCTAAAAACCCTAATCCGAAAATACCCCAGATACCTGAACTTGATTCTGCTATATCTTCAGCATCGGCAAGTAACTCCATATTTTTAAAATCTTTTTTTAAATCATTCGTCATAGCAAGACTTCGCTCATCAACCGTTTGGTTAACCGCTACCGCTTCTCCTCCGTCTAAAACAAACTTAAAATCATGTTCTTGCTGAATACATACCTCTTTGCAGACTTGATACCAAATATTGACATCAATCTGTCTCACATCAGGTTTTAAGAGTTTAATTTTTTGTTTAAAAACGGCTTCTTTGATGAAAAAAACTTCCTCAATTTCAAAAACCTCTTCATATTTACTTGTGGTTTCACTTTCGGTAGTTGTACCGATAAGCTCGAAATCAATGCCAACATTTGAATAGGTAAACTGACTTGGTATAGAGCCACCTTCAGGTGTAAACTGTGAAAATATATGCCACTCATCAGCGATTTTCGCTGTCATCACCAACTCATATTCAGAATCGGAAATTTTATTCCATTCTTGAGACCAAAGTACAG
Source organism: uncultured Flavobacteriaceae bacterium (assembly GCA_947500435.1). Classification (GTDB taxonomy): domain Bacteria; phylum Bacteroidota; class Bacteroidia; order Flavobacteriales; family Flavobacteriaceae; genus Maribacter_C. Next base: position 552,012 of record CANMRV010000002.1, on the reverse strand, counting down.
GTTGGTCATCATTTTGTCCAAAAAAGGATGAAGCACTAAAAACCAAAAGAATACTTAATACAAACTGTTTCATTGGGGAATTGTAAATTTTACTATTTGTCTTGTCTTCTTTGTTACTGAAAATCGTTGGTCTGAGCGTCTTCCGATAACCCAAACTACTTCGTTTCCTGAACAGAGTAACCATTGTTTTTCTTTGGAAATAATATCAACTTTCTCATCTTTAAAGTATTTGGAAAGCTTTTTTCTTCCTTTCATTCCAAAGGGATAAAAATAGTCGCCTTTTTCCCATTTCCTAACGACTAGTGGATATTTTAACGAATCTTTATCTACATAAAGTATGTGTTCACCTGTTTCTTTAAGGTCATCAACGGATTCTATCTCTATATGAATTGGAATCGTAATTTCAATTTGCTCCTCCTCTATTGTAAAGTTTTCCGATACTTCCGGCGCTAATGCTTCCAACAAAAGAAAATCTCTATCTTTTACCAAACGATGTGTTTTCGAACGGACTTCTTTACCGCTCAGTCCTTCTAAAAGTCGTACAATGTCTGTCCAAGCGGTAAAACCATAATCTTTGAGCAAAGCGTGTAAATAAGCGCTTTGCGGATGCAAAACAGCCAATTCTTCGATTGAAATTCGGAATCCGTCATTGTGAACCTCGAAGATTCTCGATTTTAGTAATTCCACATGATTGTTTAAAACCGTGTTTGCTCCTTTTAAATGGGATTGCGTCAGTTCAAAATTCTGCAAAAACGTAGGATGCAACTCCTTTAAAACGGGAACGATTTCATGTCGAATCTTATTCCGCAAATACTTTACATCAGCGTTACTAGCATCTTCTCTCCATTCCAGATTTTGTGCTTCTGCGTACTTCAAAATTTGTGCTCTGGAAAAAGCGAGTAAAGGTCTAGAAATTGTGTCCGTTTTAGCTGGAATTCCTGTTAACCCATCAATCCCAGTTCCGCGGGAAAGATTAATTAAGAAGGTTTCCAAATTGTCATCTGCATGATGCGCTGTAACTAGTGTTCCGACTTGATTTTCTTGCATTAATTCAGAAAACCAAGCGTATCTTAAGTCGCGTGCAGCGATTTGAACATTTACTTTATTTTTAGCAACATAATCATTTGTATTGAAATGAGTTACATGAGATTTAATATTTAATTTCTTCGCAAGATGTGTAACAAATTTTTCATCAGCATCACTTTCTGCTCCACGCAGTTGAAAATTGCAATGTGCGATGCTAAAATTTAATTTTAAATTATGAAATAGATGTGTCAAAACAACACTATCAAGTCCGCCGCTGCAAGCCAAAAGAAAGGGCTCCGATAGCAACTTCGGAAAGTTAGTTTCTAAGTGGTTTTTGAATTCGTTTAGCACTTTACAAAGGTATCAAACTAATTGCTGTTTCAGCCAGTCCGAAATCGTTTGCAACATTTCAGCTTTACAACTATCATTGTGTAGTTCATGATACCCACCTTCGAATAGCTCCAAAGTGGTTTTATCCGAGTTTTTATGAAACTCCTTTGTGCCTTCAGGGTCGATGATAGGGTCTGCAGCACCATGCAGTAATAATGTATCTACTTGCAATTGATTTGCGTTCTGAACCGCCCACTCCCCTGCATCCATTATGGGAAAAGAAAACATAGGACTCACTTTATCGTGCACCAAAGGGTCATTCTTGTATTTTTCAACTTCTTCGGGAATTCTTGAGATTCCCCTGGGGTCAAGTCCCGCAGGAAGTGTCATTGAAGGATTCATTTTTAACATCAACTTTCCTAAAACCATTTTCCATTTGGGTGGTTGGAATGCCAATCGCAAATATGGACTAGTAGCCACAACTCCAACCAATTTAATATCTCTTTTCAGCACATAATTCAAGACTAAATTCCCACCCATGCTATGTCCGTATAAAAACAAGGGCAAATCAGGATCCAATTCTTGCGCTTTGGCAACAACTTGCTCCAAAATATCAAGCAAAGCTTCATACTTAGGGCAATGTCCGCGTTTACCTCCTGATTTTCCATGACCGATATTGTCATAGGTCACCACAGAAAGTCCGGCATTCATAAGCATCGGAATCACAGAATTCGAATACCGCTCAGAATGTTCACCAAAACCATGAACCAAGACAGCAATTCCCATTTCAGATTCGGCCTGCCTATAATTTCCCCAAATATTAGTTTCGAAAGCCTCAAATGTAAATTCGGTCATATCCACGAGTTCAAGATAGTTTTATTTCATCAAACGTGTTCTAATACTTCTCGCATGGCTTTTGCCTTTAACAAACATTCCTCATACTCTTTCTCTGGAATCGCCTTTACGGTTATTGCACCTCCCACAGAATAAGATACATATTGCTTTGAGGCATTATACAGAATACTTCGTATCACCACGTTAAAATCAAAACCGCCTTCGGGAGTAAAATACCCAACAGCACCGCTATACAATCCGCGTTTAAAGGATTCTAATTCTTCAATAATTTGCATTGCCGAAATCTTCGGAGCACCGGTCATGCTTCCCATGGGAAAGGTTTCCTTTATGATTTCTACTGGGTTTTTATCCGCCGCAACCTCCGCAGTAATCGTTGAAATCATTTGATGGACTTGTTCAAACGAATATATTTTACAGAGTTCTTCGACTGTCACACTGCCTTTTAGTGCGCTTTTTGAAACATCATTCCGAACAAGGTCGACAATCATGATATTTTCCGCACGTTCTTTTTCATCGGATTTTAAATTTGATTTCAGTTTTTCATCTTCTATGGCATCGAGCGAACGTTTTGCGGTTCCTTTGATGGGTTGAGATATGATTTTCGTGCCTTCCTTACGTAAATAACGTTCCGGCGAAGCTGATAAGAGATATTTATCGTTAAGTTTTAAAAAAGTAGCAAACGGAGCCTTCGAAATACGGTTTAGCTTTCGATAGGTTTTTAAAACATCAATCTGAGTGTCTTCAGCATAGAACTCCTGACAAAAGTTGGCCTCATAAATATCTCCCCGGTGAATATGAGAAAGCATTTGTCGGACCTTTCTAAAATATTCATCCTTAAAAATTCGCATTTTAATACGAATATTGGTCTTTGCAGGCTCTTCAATCACCTCATTTTGAAAACATTCTATAATCGATTGATAATCCGATTCTATTTCATCATCAACCATATTGAGATAGTTGAAATGCGCCACATCGCCTGCGATACTTATGATTTTCTTGGGTTGAAAGAAATATAAATCGGAAAAATCTAGTCCGTCGTGATTCCTTGAAGAAAGCCTTTCAACATCGTTTTTCAGGTCATAGGAAAGGTAGCCGAAAATCCAGTCTTTGGTTTCGCTTTGATACTCTTTTAAGTCTTCAAAAGCGTTCTGAAAATCCGTTACTTTTGCGGTTAAGGCATCTGCTGCCAAAACTCCGTCGAATGAACTATACTTACCCGAATGGGAATTACTATCTAACCAAACAACTTCATCAAACTGCTGCGACCAGCATAGAAGTGCTTCCTTAAAAATAGCAATTTCAGTAAGTTGAAAGGAAACCTGTTTTCGCAAGGTGTTTAAATTTCAGCTAAAAATTCGGACAAGGCTTGTTGGTGGGCTTTTGATAATTCAGAATCTATAATTCCTTTTCCGTGTTCAAAATTATCATAGAAAGAAGGTAACGAGAATCCGATTACAGCGGTTGCTCCAAATCTTGGCAAGATATTATTTGCAATCTCAAAAGCGCCGATACCACCTCTTTTTCCGGGAGAAGTGGACATCAATAGCACTTTTTTTCCATCTAAAAACTGTTTATCCAATCGAGATAACCAATCTAGAAAATTCTTGAAATAGGCAGAAACGTTACCGTTATGCTCATTTACAGAGATAATCAGTCCGTCTGCATTTTGAATATCTTTTTTCACTTCAACCAGTGAATTTGAAAATCCGTTTTCTTTTTCGTGGTCCTCACTATACATCGGAAAGGGATAATTCGCCAAATTCATTAAGTTGACCTTATGTCCCTCGACTAAAGAAGCGGTGTGTTTTACCAATTTAAAGTTTACCGATGTTGATGAATTGCTGCCGGCAAATGCCAATATAGTGCCCATAATTACGTTTGATAGATTTGTAAAACGAAAATACCGCAAATACTATTGAGATGCGAGTATTTTGGCTAATTTCGCAAAGCGAAACATCTAAACATACTGTTATCCAAGTATATAGGTAGACGTGTTTTTGAACTAACTAGAAGGATTTCCTTTGGAAAAGAAGACTGCAAGATTATATTTTATTGATGCTTTGCGCGCATGGGCAATTCTCATGATGTTGCAGGGTCATTTTATAGACGGACTCCTCGACAATGCTTTTCGTGATAACTCTGACGTCGTTTACAGCACCTGGAAGTATTTTCGGGGCATGACTGCCCCCGTTTTCTTTACCGTTTCGGGATTTATCTTTACCTATTTACTCATAAGAGTTCCCGAAAAAGGATTTGAAAACCCAAGAGTAAAGAAAGGAGTGCGACGTGGTTTAGAATTGCTCGTTATCGGATATCTCCTTCGGATGAACCTTATGGGCATTCTGAATGGAGAAATCTATAGTTCTTTCTATCTGGTTGATGTACTGCATTGTATTGGTTTATCCATATTAGGAATTATTGGTATTTACTTGCTGACCTATTCTAGGAAGAAATTCTTATTTCCCACCGTATTGGTTGCGGTTACCATGCTCTTATTTCTATTTGAGCCTCAATATCAAAAATGGACCTATGGTTTCTTACCCGATGCCCTAGCCAATTATTTTACCAAAACCAATGGCTCTGTATTTACCATATTTCCTTGGTTTGGCTATGCTTCTTTTGGGGCATTTATTTCGGTTTTGTTCACGCGTTATAAAAATTTCAAACATCTTTATCCTGCTGCAATTTCAATCGCTACAGTACTTGGAATAGTTCTTATTTTCTTTTCTTCGGATTTCTTCCTAGGGATTTCAAGAGCAACCGGACTTCAGATGTTTGCAGATATCTTTTTCAACAACTATCTATTCATCCGTTTGGGGGATGTATTTATTGCTTTTGCAGTATTCATGTTAGTAAGACAGTGGTTAACTAATAAAACACTTCTAAAGATTGGTCAGAGCACCCTATCCATCTATATCATTCACTTTATCATTTTATACGGAAGCTTTACAGGCTTAGGTTTGTATCAATACTTTCATCATTCGCTGTCACCAACTATAGTTATCACAAGTGCTATCGTGTTTATGATTGTTTGTTCCTTTACCGCGCTTATTTACGAAAAGCACAAGGCACGTATCAAAGCTAATCTTGCTATAGGCTTCAAGTATCTTCTCATAAACGGAGAAGTGCTTCTAAAGTTCCTTTTAGGTAAAGCAAGAGTCTTGCTTATCAAGTTATTTGGACTGGTTAAAAATTAGTCCGCCTTTTACGCATTCCCGCAAGTTTCTCCTATTTTTAGCGTTCATAGATTAAAATCAATATACATGAGCGACACAAAATATTCCCCGATAGCCTGCGATTTAGAAAAAGATAAAAAATACAATTGGTGTACCTGTAGCCATAGCGAAAATCAACCTTTTTGTGATGGTTCGCACAGAGCTGCGAAAGCGACCCCACCATTGACCTTTGAAGTTGAAGAAGCAAAAGAAGCCTATTTGTGTACTTGTAAATTAACAAGTAATCCACCATATTGTGATGGGTCGCATAAAAACTAATTAAAAAGGGCTGTCAACAATTATAGCCTTTTTTTTATATCATTCAACTAGAATCACATCGGTCAATAACAGTTCTTCTAGTATTGGCTTCAACTGCGAAAACGTTAAACCCACTTCGACTTTGGGGTTATATAATGTTTTGATAATCGCCTCGTCAAAAACTGAGAAATCTGGCTTTAGGAACGAACACATAAAACTTTGATTTCGTGAAAAGTCACGTTGGCAATAATCGCCGCTTGCGTGTCCAAGTCCAATCGTATGACCTAGCTCATGACGAAACAAGGGAATACTAGCATGCCTTACCCAAATACGACCCCTGGTAATATTGAAATCTTCATCGCGATTGTAAAGTGCATAACCTTGAAAATCTACATCACCAATAGCGTCGAACATATCGGGCCATATATTACGTATAGCATCTTTCTCACCAAAAATGAGATGTATGTTTGAATCTTCTAATGTATTTGTCAGACCAAAAGATAAACCAGCACTTAAAAGATTATTAAACTCGGACAATGCGCCATTTACGTCACTTTCATAGTTTTCGGGAAGCTCACCATCAAGAAAAAGCTTGACATCTGTGCTCCATTTTTCGTTTACGGTAGCGCCGAAGGAATCAGGAGCAAGATTAAAAGTAATGTATTCGTATTCATCAATAAATTCGAGTTCTTTGGCAGTGAGGCTCTCGGTAGGGCTCGGATTTTCAAAATCCTCCTCCAATACATCAATGTTTTCCGCATCCGTAGAGCATGAAAAAGCCAGTACTAGAAAAAAACATCCAATACTTATCCTAAAAAGTTTCATTGCTAAGAATTGATTCTTAAATATGCAAAGCCCTGTCCTCGGTAGCTGCAAGCGCAGCTTCTTTCACAGCTTCTGCATAGGTCGGGTGTGCGTGGCTCATACGGGCAATATCCTCTGCAGAAGCTCTAAACTCCATCGCAGTAACAGCTTCCGTAATCAAATCCGCACAACGCGCTCCAATCATGTGAACACCTAATACCTCATCGGTCTTCTTATCTGCTAGAATTTTTACAAATCCGTCGATATCCATACTTGCTCTTGCACGCCCTAAAGCGCGCATCGGGAATTGACCAACCTTGTATTCGGTCCCTGCTTCTTTTAACTCCTCTTCGGTTTTACCTACAGCAGCAACTTCCGGCCATGTGTATACAACACCGGGAATCAAATTGTAATCGATATGTGGTTTTTGTCCAGCCATGATTTCGGCAACCAAAGTCCCTTCTTCCTCAGCTTTGTGCGCTAACATCGCTCCTTTGATGACATCACCTATGGCATATATGTTTGGCACATTCGTTTGCAGATGTGCGTTTACTGCTACCCTACCCCTTTCTTCTGTTTTAACACCTGCAGCTTCTAGGTTCAAACCTTCGGTGTATGCACTTCTTCCTACAGCAACCAAACAATAGTCGCCTTTGAAAATTACTTCTTCACCCTTTTTATTGTCTGCCTTGACGATAACTTCTTTCCCTTTTCTTTCTACTGACTTAACGCCGTGTGAAAGTGCAAACTTCACTTTCTGTTTTTTCATACTCCTCATCAATTCTTTTGACAGAGCACTATCCATTCCTGCAATGATGCGGTCCATGAACTCTACTACGGTTACTTCTGCACCTAGCCTTTTATAGACTTGGCCAAGTTCCAATCCGATAACTCCCCCACCGATAATAATCATGTGTTTGGGAATTTCTTTCAGCTTCAAAGCTTCCGTAGAAGTTATGACACGTTCTTTATCCACCTCGATGAAAGGTAAAGTTGATGGCTTTGATCCCGTAGCAATGATAATATTCTTCGCTTCGATGGTTTCGGTCTTTCCATCGTTCTTTTTGATATTTACATGAGTCGCATCTTTAAAGCTTCCCAATCCCTCAAAAACATCGATTTTATTTTTGTCCATCAAGAACTGAATCCCTTTGGTGGTCATATCAACAACACCCTGTTTACGAGCAATCATCTTTTCCAAATTCACCTTCACCTCTCCGGGAATCTCAATACCATGCTCCTCAAAGTGTTTTACGGCATCTTCATAATGATGAGAAGAATCCAACAAAGCTTTGGAAGGAATACAACCGACGTTCAGGCAAGTTCCACCTAAGGTGCTATATTTTTCAATTATTGCGGTTTTCATTCCCAATTGCGCGCAACGGATTGCTGCTACATATCCTCCAGGACCTGAGCCGATAACGGCTACATCGTATGAACTCATAAATCTGTTATCTTAAAATTGAATTACAAAATTAGCACTATTTTCTGGTTTTAAATAGGTACAGTCGAATATCCCACCTCTAATACATATTCCAGTTTAGATATCTAAAACCTCTTGCACAGCCGTATGCAAAATCGTAATATTACGGAATAACCAACGGAACCGAATACATGGATAGCAAGAACAAAAACAAGCATAGACAGAACGAAAACATTATAGAAAATAGGGAGCTAAGTATTTGGGAAGCCCTTTTACCAGTTTTAGTTCTAGTGGCTATGTTGGCTTATAATGTATTTGTCTTTGGCGATGATGCTCTAAGTGGTTCAAACCAATTTATTCTATTGCTGGGTGGTGCAGTTGCTGCAATTGTTGGGTTCTTCAACAAAGTATCTTATAAGCAAATGATGGCCGAAGTTGCCGAAAATGTAAAGTCCACTACTGGTGCCTTACTAATTCTTTTAATGGTCGGCGCATTATCGGGTACTTGGCTCTTAAGCGGAATAATTCCCTCCATGATTTATTATGGACTTCAAATATTGAACCCAACCATATTCCTTGCTGCATGCGTAATTATTTGCGCTATTATTTCAATTGCTACTGGAAGTTCTTGGACTACCTCCGCTACGGTAGGTATTGCCTTAATAGGAATTGGGGATGCCTTAGGAATATCTTTAGGAATGACTGCAGGTGCTGTTTTATCAGGTGCTTATTTCGGAGATAAGCTCTCCCCTTTAAGTGATACCACGAACCTTGCCCCGGCCATGGCTGGAGGTGAACTTTTTAGTCATATCAAATACATGACGATTACAACTGTACCCACAATTTTGGTAACACTAACGGTTTTCATCATTTTAGGATTCACAATTGAAACAAGCGGAACTGCGGATACTGAAGCTATTTTAACCTCCATCAAAAAGAGCTTTAATATTTCAGGGTGGTTATTTTTAGTCCCTTTAGTTGTTATTTTCCTAATTGTCAAAAAAGCCCCACCTCTTCTTGCATTGCTAATAGGAACCCTCTTAGGTGGTATTTTTGCCTTAATTTTTCAACCAGGAATCGTAGCAACCATTGGAGGTGGTGAAAGCCTAAGTTTTGAAACTGGATATAAGGGTATATTGAATTCAATTACAGTAAGCACTTCCGTTGCGTCTGACAATGCGGCATTAAGTGATTTGTTTTCTGCGAAGGGAATGGCCGGAATGCTAGGTACCATCTGGTTAATTGTTTGCGCTATGGTCTTCGGAGGAATAATGGATGGTATTGGCGCACTATCAAGAATCACAAAGTCTTTATTAAGTTTGGCAAAAACAACATTTGGGCTTTTCGCAAGTACCGTAGGTAGTTGTTTAGCTTTGAATATTACTGCTTCAGACCAATACTTGGCCATCGTAGTACCCGGAAAAATGTTTGCCAAAGCCTATGAAGATAGAGGCCTCGCTCCTGAAAATTTAAGTAGGACTTTGGAAGATTCGGGTACCGTTACTTCAGTGCTAATTCCATGGAATACCTGTGGTGCTTACCATAGTGGTGTTTTAGGGGTGAGCGTATTTGAATACATGTTCTACGCAATCTTCAATTGGTTGAGCCCTATTATGACTTTAATATTTGCTGGACTTGGTATTAAAATCAAACAACTAGTTTCCGCTGATTCAGAATAAAATCGTTAAGCATTTCCCAAACCTTGAAATTAGAGGGGCATTTATGCTAGGAATTTATTCGCGTTTTTTTAATTTCACTCAAAATTTAAAAACAACGCTATGGCTTCACTTACATTACATGGAAATGCAATAAATTCAATAGGTTCTTTACCATCGATTGGCAGCGCCGCTCCAGGTTTTAACCTAACAAAAGGTGACTTATCATTGACTTCCCTTGCGGATTATAAAGGAAAGAAAGTCGTTCTCAATATATTCCCTAGTATCGATACGGGTACATGCGCGCAGTCTGTGCGTCAATTCAACAAAGATGCTTCAGCATTAGAAAATACGGTTGTTCTTTGTGTATCAAAAGATCTTCCATTTGCACAAGCACGTTTTTGTGGTGCAGAGGGAATCGAAAATGTTGAAATGCTTTCTGATTTTAGAGATGGTAATTTTGGTAAGGCGTATCAAGTAGCTTTCTCTGATGGTCCTTTAACTCCTTTGCATTCTAGAGCCGTGGTTGTTCTTAATGAAGATGGAAACGTGGTATACACCGAGCAAGTTGGCGAAATTGTAGATGAACCAAATTATACTGCAGCATTAGAAGCTTTAGCAAATGCCTAAAAAGGAATCTTTCTTAGTAAACAGAATAAAAAGTGTGGGCTTCGCATTACGTGGAGCCCTTCTTTTGGTTCGTACCGAGGCGAGTATCAAAGTCCAGGTATTTATTGCTATTGTTATGACAGCAGCCGGATTCTTCTTTGAAATCTCAGCAACGGAATGGTGTATTCAAATCTTGACCATAGCTGTTATTATGGGTACTGAAGGCCTGAATACCGCCATTGAAAAAGTTTCGGATTTTGTTCAACCTGAATTTGATAAAAAAATAGGATTCATAAAAGACGTATCCGCAGGAGCGGTAATGCTAGTTTCAATTGCGGCAACCATAATTGGATGTATCATTTATTTACCAAAAATATTTTGAAAAATTTCGCGGTTCTTCTTCCGCACGAAATTTGTATTTTTACCCCCAGAATCTACTATTGAATGGCAAAGAAGGCAAAAAAGACTAGGGCGAAAGCTGTCAAGGCGAAACCTACCAAAAAGCCAAGGTCTTACAAATTATCCAAACAGAATAAGATTATATTGGGCAGTCTTTTAATAGTTGCCAGTATCTTCCTTACGCTGGCCTTTATTTCCTTCTATTTTAATTGGAAAGATGACCAAAGTCTCCTTACTGAATTTGGTGAAAGAAACGAAGAAGCCAAAAATCTTTTGAAAAAAATTGGGGCGCAGGTAAGCCACTTTTTTATGTACAAAGGTTTTGGTTTAACTTCTCTGATACTTCCATTCCTACTTTGTCTCAAAGGTCTATACATGTTTTTAGGCATGGACCAAAAAGGAATGCTCAAAAAATGGATTTGGGGACTCGTTTTTATGATATGGAGTTCAATCGCGCTGGGCTTCGCAGGAAGCAAACAACCATTGCTGGGTGGGCTTGTAGGTTATGAAATGAATGATTTCTTACAAGACTACATCGGGATGATTGGCGTACTTCTTTTACTTTTATTTGGATTGGTTATCATTCTAGTTCGATTATTTCAATTCTCCCCTGAGGATATAGGAAGATGGTTCAAAAATAAAACGAGCTCTTTAAAAACAGATTTCAAAGGAAGTCCAAAAACGGAAGAAAGCGAAGCACCAATGACACTCTCCTTGGAGCCTGAGGATGAAACTCCAGTAATCATTGACACTTATACCCATAAAGAAGATATTCCTCCTTTAGTTGAAGAAACCATCGATGATTTTGAAGTAACCGTTCCTGTTGAAGAGGAAAGTGAGGACTTAGCAATGGAGGTTGAAAAAATCGTTGAAGAGAAAGAGGAAAAAAAGAATATAGCGGACAAATTGGTAGATGACTTCGGCCTATTTGACCCTACTCTTGAATTGGGCAACTATAAATTCCCTACTATAGAGTTATTAGACCAGCATGGCGTTTCAGGTGGAATAACTATCAATCAAGAAGAACTTGAGGAAAACAAAACCAAGATTGTCAATACCCTTAAAAACTACAAGATTGGTATTGCTCAGATTAAAGCAACGATTGGTCCAACCGTAACTTTGTATGAAATCGTTCCTGAAGCTGGGGTTCGTATTTCTAAAATTAAAAATCTAGAGGATGATATAGCGCTATCCCTTGCTGCATTGGGTATTCGTATCATTGCTCCTATTCCTGGCAAAGGAACTATTGGTATTGAAGTCCCGAATAAAAATGCGACCATAGTCTCCATGCGATCTGTGATTGCTTCTACGAAATTCCAGAAAGCAGAAATGCAATTGCCTATCGCCTTTGGTAAAACGATAAGCAATGAAACTTTTGTAGTTGATTTGGCAAAAATGCCCCACCTTTTGATGGCAGGAGCTACGGGACAAGGTAAATCCGTAGGATTGAATGCGGTGCTTACCTCATTGCTTTATAAGAAGCATCCGGCAGAAGTGAAGTTTGTATTGGTAGACCCAAAGAAAGTAGAATTAACGCTCTTTAATAAAATTGAGCGACACTTTTTGGCCAAGCTTCCAGATTCCGAAGACGCCATTATTACGGATAATACGAAAGTGATTCACACCTTGAATTCGCTCTGTATCGAAATGGATAATCGTTATGAACTCCTGAAAACGGCAATGGTTCGTAACATCAAGGAATACAATGATAAGTTTAAGGCAAGAAAATTAAATCCGAATGACGGACATATGTTTTTGCCCTATATCGTTTTGGTGATTGACGAGTTTGCCGATTTGATTATGACCGCTGGTAAAGAAGTAGAGACTCCCGTTGCTCGTTTGGCACAATTGGCTAGAGCTATTGGTATCCACTTAATCATTGCAACGCAGCGACCTTCGGTAAATGTCATTACGGGTATTATCAAGGCGAATTTCCCAGCGCGTATCGCTTTCCGGGTGACCTCAAAAATCGATTCAAGAACCATTTTAGATGCATCTGGTGCTGATCAGCTAATAGGTCGCGGTGATATGTTATATACACAAGGAAATGATGTAACACGTATTCAATGTGCTTTTGTAGATACGCCTGAAGTAGAAAAAATTACGGAGTATATTGGTTCGCAAAGAGCCTATCCTGAAGCACATCAATTACCCGAATATGTTGGTGAAGACTCTGGCACAAGTATTGATAATAATATATCGGAAAGGGATGCTAAGTTTAGGGAAGCAGCTGAAGTGATTGTAATTGCGCAGCAAGGTTCGGCATCATTAATCCAAAGAAAATTAAAATTAGGATACAACAGGGCTGGTAGAATCGTAGACCAACTAGAAGCTGCCGGAATCGTAGGTCCTTTTGAAGGTAGCAAAGCTAGACAAGTTTTAGTAGCAGATTTAGTCGCCCTAGAACATTTACTTAATAATGAAATTTAATAGAATGAAGAAGTTAGTTTTAGTATTCGTAGTATTTTTTGCAGCGAATTTTGCAGTTGCCCAAAACTCTGACAAAGCAAAAGCCCTGCTTGATGATGTGTACAATAAAGTACAAGGCTACGAGAATATTTTTGTAGACTTTAATTATGTGTTGCACAACGCAGAAGCCGATATTAATTCTGAAACACGAGGCGACGTCACCTTGCAAAAAGACAAGTACCTTTTCAACTACTTAGGCACACAGGTATTACATGACGGTAACAAAGTATATACCATTGTACCTGAAAATGAGGAAGTAACAGTTGAAGACAAGACCGAAGATGAAAATGCTTTAGCACCTTCTAAAATGCTTACGTTTTACAAAGAAGGACATACCTATGCATGGGATATTCTTCAAAATGTGCAAGGTCGAAAAATACAGTATGTGAAATTGGTACCTATAGATACAAACGCTGAAATTAAGAGTATCTTAATGGGCGTGGATGCTGAAACAAAGCATATCTACAAACTCATATATACAGGCAAAAACAGCACAACAACCACGATTACTGTTAATTCTTTTAAAACAAATCAACCTTTATCAAAAACCTTATTTACTTTTGATGAAAACAAGTACAAAAGCGACGGGTACTACATCATAAAAAACTAAGGCATTTACCTTGAGGATTCTCGACAGATATATTTTATCTCGTTTTCTATCTAATTTAATCAGTTCGTTTGTTATAATGATGTTCATCTTCATTTTTCAGTCGATATGGTTGTTTATTGATGATTTGGCTGGAAAAGGACTCGATATGATGATTATCGGTAAGTTCTTTTTTTACAAGATGCCTGAGCTTACGGAAAAGGTACTACCACTTACCGTACTTCTATCCTCCATACTCACTTTTGGAAATTTTGCGGAACACTATGAGTTTGCCGCCATGAAGGCTTCAGGAATTTCGTTGCAACGCGCTATGCTTGGGATAATCATTTTTATGGTGGGCTTGGGCGGAGTCACTTTTTACTTCGCTAATAATGTTATTCCCGCTTCCGAACAAAAAATATTCTATCTACGGAGGAATATTGCCAAATTAAAACCGGCAATTGCTATTGCTGAAGGTGTTTTTAGTGATTTTGAGTCTGCCGACATGAATATCAAGGTAGACCGGAAATATGGTGAAAATGATAATTTTTTAGAAAATGTTATTATTCATCAAAAAACGAAAACTAACATCAATTATAGGGTAATAAAGGCGAAAACGGGAGAATTAAAAAGTAGTGCGAATTCCAATATAATACAATTGGTCTTGAATGACGGTCATTTGTATGAGAACGTGGAAGGAACAAAAAGTGAAAGAAGAAAGTATCCGTTTGCGCAAGCGGAATTCGAGGACTACACGATGAATATCGACCTTTCAGAATTCAACAATGTAGATTTAGAAGAAGAAAAGGATCTTCGGACAGAGAAAATGAAGAATATCTCGCGTTTGACCAAGGATATTGACTCCATTCAAGAAGACAATATAAGACGGGTTACTTCTTTTTCAAAAGTCACTTCTGAACGTATGGGAGCATTTATTCCCCTTCCTGAGCAAGACACTTTAGTAAATAAAAGACGTCAATTTAAGAATGGTGCTGCTCATTTAGAGTTCGATATTTTTAAAGATAGTATTATAAGCTTATACCCTGAGTGGCAACAGGTGCAGGTTATGAATTCTGCAAAGAACTCTACCACAAATGTTCTGACTTCAGTACAAGGTAAAAAGAAAGAAATGAACAAACGCTATGAGTTTCATAGACGACATATTCTTTCTTTACATAAGAAGTTTGCCTTAGCTTTCTCCTGTATCATACTATTCTTTGTAGGTGCTCCGTTAGGTGCAATAATTCGCAAAGGAGGTTTGGGTCTACCCATGGTAATTGCCATTGTTCTGTTCCTTATTTATTACTTCTTGGGCGTATTTGCAGAAAATTATTCCAAAAAAGGGAATATACATCCTATGCTGGGCGCATGGTTATCTACGCTGGTTATGCTACCTTTGGGGGTAATTTTAACGAAACGGGCAACCGCAGATAAAGGCTTGATGAGTTTTGGAAGGGTAATTGACTTTTTTAAGGCATTGCTTCCAAAAAAGAAAGAAAAAAGTACGACATCATGATAACAAGCATGGAGAAGAACATACAGCTTAATACAATACAAGAAGCCATTGCAGATATTCGTGCTGGTAAGGTAATCATTGTAGTTGATGATGAAAACCGAGAAAATGAAGGTGATTTTTTAGCTGCCGCAGAATTGGCAACTCCGGAAACCGTCAACTTCATGGCGAAACACGGAAGAGGACTCATATGTGCTCCTTTGACCGAAGGCCGTTGCAAAGATTTAGGACTCCATATGATGGTAAATCATAATACGGATCCACTCGAAACAGCATTCACAGTTTCCGTAGATTTAAGAGGAAACGGAGTTACCACTGGTATTTCCGCCTCTGATAGGGCAAAGACGGTTTTTGCACTTACTGATATTAAGACAAAGGCACATGATTTAGCAAGACCTGGTCATATTTTTCCTTTGGTAGCAAAAGAAGGTGGGGTTTTAAGAAGAACCGGACATACGGAGGCAGCAATTGATTTTGCGCGCTTAGCAGGGCTGAAACCTGCCGGAATCATCGTAGAAATTATGAATGAAGATGGGAGTATGGCTCGGCTTCCTGAACTTATGGAAGTTGCCAAAAAATTCGATTTAAAGATTGTTTCTATTGAAGATTTAGTCGCCTATCGCATGGAGCATGATAGTCTTATCGAGAAAAAAGAAGACTTTGATATCACCACACGTTTTGGGGAATTCAGATTACGTGCGTACAAACAAACAACAAACAATCACATACATATCGCCCTTACAAAGGGGGACTGGAATAAGGACGAAAAGGTCTTAACCAGAATTAACTCGACTTTAGTGAATAATGACGTTCTGGGTACTTTGACCAATAATCCTGATAAGAAACTGGAAGATATGTTTAAGGCCATAAATGCCGAAGGCAAAGGCGCAATTGTTTTCATCAATCAAAATTCAGAATCCTTAAATCTTTTATCTCGTCTGGCGGAATTAAGAGAATTACAAAAACAAGGCATTCATAAAGCACCGAAAATAGATATGGATACTCGTGATTTTGGTATCGGAGCACAGATTTTACACGACCTTAACATCTCTAAAATGCGATTACTTACAAATCGTCAACAAACCAAAAGAGTCGGAATCGTTGGTTACGGATTAGAGATTGTGGACTACGTTAAGTATTAGATTGTACCTTGAATCAAGCTGGTCATTTTTTCTGCCCTTTCCTTAACTTCAGTTTCACTCCATCCTAATTTTATCAAACAAGAAATGGCCCGTCCCACCCAGTGATCTGATTTTGAAAAATCTGATTTTGAGTAATCAGGAAGCTGATTGTAGACTGCTTGAGGTAGTTTTCCGAGGGATTTTAAATTCGTCAAATGTTCCCATTTGCGATAGTAATGCCAATTGTTGTCATACCAGTAGAAACAGGCATCTACTCCCCCATTACCTAAGGCCTGATGGACTCTTTTAGCTGTATTTTCATCCGGTAGGAAAAAATTCAGGAAAGCATAACTCTCCTCTCCTCCTTCAGGAACTCTTCGAAAAGTAACTTCGGGAATAGTTTCTATAGCTTCCCTTAAAATTCTATAATTCTTTTTTTGGATGGATAAGAATTCATCTAAACGTTCAATTTGAGCCAAACCTACAGCAGCATTCAATTCAGAAATACGGTAGTTATATCCTAGGAAAGGATGCGTTTCTGCTCCCCTATCCTTTCCAACATGGTCATGTCCGTGGTCCGAATAATGGTCAGCATTTATTTTGTACTTCTCCTTGTTAGTGATAACTGCTCCGCCTTCTCCACAGGTAATCGTTTTCACATAATCAAATGAAAAACATCCTAAGTCACCATAACTTCCTAAAGGTTTACCATCAAAAGTTCCTCCGATAGCCTGGCAAGCATCTTCCAATAACAACAAGTTGTATTTATCACAAATGGATTTTAAAGCCTTTAAATCTGCCATTGACCCACACATATGCACGGGCATGACTACTTTAGTTTTTTCCGTAATGGCATTCTCAACCGCCTCCGGATTCAAAGTCAAAGTATCGTCAACATCAACCAAAACAGGAACTGCCCCAATCGCCAAAATAGATTCAAAAGAAGCTACAAAAGTGAATGTGGGCATAATTACTTCATCCCCAGCGCCTATTCCAGCACTCGCTAAGGCAACGGTTAAAGCAGAGGTTCCGCTACTGACCAATTGCGCATGTTTCACCTCCATTCGTTTCTCCAGAGCTTTTTCAAGTTCAAGAGCTTTCCATTGTCCGTTGCGCATTCCATCGAAACCATAGCGCATCAATACTCCCGTGTCAAGCACGTCTTGAACTTGCTTTTTCTCTTGTTCTCCAAAAAGTTCAAATCCTGGCATTAAAATATTGGATTAAAGGTTAAAGGTTAAAGGTTAAAGGTTAAAGGTTAAAGGAAAATAATCTTCTCTACTGAATTTCGATTATGCTTTCATCCATATCTTTTCTCACTTTTTTAAAAGTCGAAAATACGTCATCATCCGCGCGATATCCTACTGGCATTACCAACACAGATGTCAATCCCTTTGAATTTAAATCTAGCAGCTGATCATAAGCATCGGGTTCAAAACCTTCCATAGGGCACGAGTCTATTTCTTCGATAGCACAAATGGTCAATAAATTTCCCATAGCCAAATAGGCTTGATTCTTTGACCAATCCTTGATTTCTTGAATTTCTTTATTAGAAAAATTTTCAATCATCGATTCCCGAAAGGGATTCAAAATGTCATCACTTGTTCCACGGACTTTTTTCACTTTATCAAAGTAACTAGCGATATAATCTCCATTCACATCATTTTGAATACATATGACCAATATATGAGAGGCTTGAGACACCTGGAGCTGGTCAAAAGAATGAGAAACCAATTTCTTTTGCAACTCTTTGTTTTGAATTACAACAAGCGTTATGGGTTGCAAGCCGTATGAAGTGGCCGTTAGATTAAAGGCTTTTTTCAGGATATTCATCTTCTCATCGGAAAGCAACTTTTCTGAATCAAATTTCTTTACGGCATATCGCCATTCTAATTGTTCTATTGGGTTACTCATCATATTATATAAATTCCCATTTTTAAGGGAATGATTTTAAATTATAGATTCCCGTCTACACGGGAAATAATAAAAATGCTAGGTTTGAAAAAACCAAAGTTTCACGGAAAGAGCCACCACCATAACCACAATGAAGGTTTTAATGAATCCATCCCCTTTATTTACAGAAATCCTACTTGCCAACCATGCTCCTGTTCCATTTCCGATAGCCAGTATCAAACCTACAGTCCAATTTACTTTGTCATTCATTATAAAGACAGCCAAGGCCGATAAAGTATAAATGAAAACAACGGCAACTTTGGTAGCATTAGAACGGACCAAAGTCATTCGATTGACATAGTGCAAAAATAGTATAATTATAAAGCCTAATCCTGCATTGATGAATCCCCCATAAATTCCGAAGAAAAAAAACGCGATAATGCCAATCCATAAATACTTTCCTGTCAGTCGTTCCTGCATTTCGACCAACTTCATTTTCGGTTTGAAGACGATGATTAGCACAACTATAATCATTATTATCGCAAGAATCCGATTGAAGGTTTCCCCCTTTATATCAACGGCAATCTGGGCTCCAATAATAGCTCCTAATAAGGCAGAAACACCCAAATAGATATTGAATGGTGCTGTAGATACTCCTTTACTTTTGAAACCAGCTGTTCCAATAGCCGTTTGTATAACTATTGCAACACGATTTGTACCATTCGCAACGCTAGAGGGTAATCCTAAAAATATCAAAACCGGTAGGGAAAGTAATGAACCACCACCCGCTACGGTATTAATAAATCCTACGGCAAAACCAGTAACAATGAGAAGCACATAGTGGTACCATTCTTCCATTCAGTAAAAATAAGAGGTTCGAATGAAAAAGCTTTGTTTCCTCTTAGGAAATTAAATTTTACACGACGCTTGTTATTCAAGATTCGTTTTGTTACCTGAAATATATACTTCTGCATCAACAAGTTATCAACATAACCAATATTAAAATTATCATAATCAATAGAATACACTTGAAAATATCATTTTGTTAAAGTACATTGCGCTCAATAATAAATAAATTATGGATTTAATAAATGAAGCGCTGGAATTTGAGAAGGCAAAAATGAGTAATATGTCTACTAGTGACAGGGTAACTGCTTCTAGAGAGGCAAAACGATTGATACTAGCTTTAAACGAGGTTTATAAAACCTCTAAGGATACTGATATCATGGATTTAATGAAGCTTTTAACCGTAAAGAAGAAGAAAATCGAAAAACGCTTAAAAGGAAGACCTGATCCAGCATTCTAATAAGGATTGATATAAACCTATAAAATCAAAGCCCCGTAAACAAAATGTTTACGGGGCTTTTTTGCGTAGAAAGAGGAACTATCCATGTTTTGCAAAATTCCCTGTTTTTGTGGGTTAAATTGGGGCTAGAAAACCACTGACCCCGAAACTGCCCCTTTTTAACAGTAGTTTAACAAATCGAAGTGATTTAGACAATGATTTGTCACGAACTAACTCATTTTTCAATCCATTATTCTGTTATCAATTCGAAATCTAAAGTACATTGCCTATTTCCATAAGTATATATGATGGTGCTTTAAATATCTTCACAAATTACTATACATTTTCCTATATTTAACATTTGTTGGAAATCCCTAAATTCAAAAAATGAAATTCCTATCCTTCTTATTAATTTTTGTTTCGGTTTCATTAGCTTCTTCTGACTACTTGTGGGCTCAGACTTCTGAGGAAAAGGAGGACCCTGAAAATCTTTTTATCAGCAAGGAGAAAGATAGTATGCAGATATGGTTTTATAACAGAGCTACTGCCATGGGCCTCAAAGGAGAAGAAAGAGACGAATACTACAACATCATTCTATATCATACTTTTAAAATGACCCGGCTAGAAAAGAAGGATAAAGGTTATACACCCGAAGAAGTCCGTTCGAAATTTGATGCTCTTGTGCAAAAACAGCATGCTGAAATCAAAGCGATTTTAGATGAAAAACAATATGCTGTTTACCTAGATACCTATGATAGAATTTTAAAAGGTGTTTATGAAAGAAAAGGTTGGAAATAATTTAAGAACATGAGAAAACAATTCATACTATTACTTATCCTTTTAGGAACAACAATTTCATTTGCACAAAAGTCCAAATCCGTGACCATTGGAATACTCGCTGATGAGGCCTCTGCTGAAAATACTCCGCTGCTAGAAAAGCTACAAAACGAGATACAAGCTGTTGTAGGTCAGGATGCTACCGTTGCCTTTAAAGAACCTATCCATAACGGTTTTGATTTGGAAAGGGCGAAGGCAAATTACCTCGAATTAGAGGCCAGTGATGTAGATATCATCTTAGCGTTTGGAGTAATTAATAACATCGCACTTTATCAACAAAAGACTTACGCAAAACCAGTTGTTGTACTCGGTTCGGTAAATAGTGATTTTATTCCGCTTCCTGAGGGTCAAAAAACTACTGGGGTCAATAATATCACCTATATCATCGCCCCACTCTCCTATTCCAAGGATTTAGATGCTTTTAATTCAATATATGAATACAAAAAAGTGGGGATTCTAGTTGATGACTACCTCCCTGATGCGCTGCCCATAAAAGAGTTTTTTGATAACTATTTTGCAGATAAAGATGCTTCATATACCTTGATTAGCCTTCCAGAAGATGGTGATATTTCAAATCTAATTGAAGATATCGATGCAGTTTATTTGGCAGGAGGTTTCGCTTTATCGCAAGCTGCACTAAGAACTTTGATTTCCACTATTAATAAAAATCAACTGCCCTCATTCTCCGCCAATAGAAAACAGGATGTGGAAAAAGGTATTCTTGCTACCAACCAACCGGAGTCCAATATCGACCAGTTTTTTAGACGTATAGCCTTGGATGTAGAGTCAATTATTAATGGCACTAACCCTTCAGAGCTTCCTATGCTTCTTGAATATAAAAATAGGCTTTCCCTAAACTTCAATACTGCCAAAGAAATCAAATTCCCATTGCGGTATAGTATGCTAGGCACCGTAGATATTGTTGGAGGTGAAAACAACTTCATTGCTGAAAATGCGTATTCCCTTCTAGACATTATGAATGGAGTAATAGGGCGCAATTTGGGATTGGAAGTGGAACGCAGGAATATCGATTTGAGTTCCCAGGATGTAAAAACAGCAAAAAGTAATTTTCTGCCAGATGTATCAGCAACGGCTACTGGAGTGTACCTTGACCCACGTGTCGCTGAAATATCAGGGGGTACGAATCCAGAATTTTCCACTTCAGGAAGTGTAGGTCTGCAACAACTTATCTATTCCGAAAGTGCTGCGGCCGGAATTACCATTCAAGAAAATATACAAAAAGCGCAACAGGAGACATACAACGCTGCAGAGCTCGATGCAGTTCTAAATGGTTCCGTAGCTTATTTTAATGCGCTGATTTTAAAAACCAATGCTCAAATTCAAGCACAGAACTTAGAGGTTACCAAAAGGAACCTTGAAATATCACAACAAAATTTTCAAGCAGGAGCTTCTGGAAAATCCGATGTGTTGCGTTTTCGAAGTCAAATGGCCCAGAACATGCAAACCTTAATTGAGGCAGGCAACCAATTAAGTCAGGCCTTTTATACAGTCAATCAATTAATGAACAATCCTATTGATATGGAGATTGATGTGGCAGAGGCCGTTATTGGTGAAGGTCTGTTCTCCAATAATTATAATTATCAAGAATTTTATGACATTTTGGATGACCCCAAACTGAGACCCAATCTTGTCGATTTTTTGATACAGGAAGCAAAAACCAATGCTCCGGAATTAAAGAATATTGGTTACAACCTGGCCGCAACTCAGCGCAGCTACCGATTGAATGCTGCCGGAAGATTCGTGCCAACTGTAGCCCTTCAGGGTCAGTATAATTTAGCATTGTCCCAATCGGGAGCTGGTTCTGTGCCTACTGCCGGAATTCCTATTGCCCCTGATGGCAATTATAATTTAGGATTGAATCTATCGCTTCCCATCTTCGGCCAAAACCAAAGAAACATCAATAAGCAAACGGCTAAGATTCAGGAAGACCAATTGAATATTCAAAAGAGCAATATCGATTTGAATATCGAAACCAATATCAACGCACTTGTTTTGGACATAACCAATGAGATTGCCAATATTCAAATCTCTAAAGTTGCAGAAGAAGCCGCTAAAGAAAGTCTTGATTTGACTCAGACTTCTTACAGTGAGGGTGCAGTTCCCCTAATTCAGTTGATTGATGCACAAACCAATTACTTTCAATCACAGTTGGCAAGTGCTACCGCTAATTATAATTACTTATTGGCTTCGATGCAATTGGAGCGTGCTATTGGTTATTTCTTCCTATTAAATTCTGAGGACAATAATCAGGCATTTTTGCAAAGAGCAAGAGAGTTCATTTTGAATAGAAACTAAAAAATCAAGCGTAATTATGAAATATTTTAGACAACTAGTTTTTACCCTTTTGGTCCTTTTCGCATTTAATTCCTGTAAGGAAGAAGTTAAAGCGAAAGAAGAAGTGTTGCGTCCCGTAAACTTCCAAGTTGTTGGTACATCAGATGCTCAAAAAATTCGCTCTTTCAGTGGAGTTGCCAGAGCAGGCGATGAAATTGAATTGAGTTTTCGAAGCAATGGTATTATTACGGAATTGAATGTAGCTGTAGGTCAAAAAGTGAAGAAAGGCGATCTTATTGCAAAACTGGATAATGTACAGGCCAATTTGGCCTATGAGCAATCGGTTTCTGCATTGAACAGTGCCAATTCAGCTATGAAAACGGCCAAATCGGCAATGGACCGAGTCAAATCACTTTATGAAAGTGGAAGTCAATCCCTTAGTGATTATGAAACTGCCAAAAACAATTATCAAAGTGCTTTAGACCAATATGAATCCGCACGGCGGAACAAAAGCATCCAACAATCACAAATTAGTTATGGCTATATCAAAGCACCAAAAGATGGCACTATTGCCAGCCGGCCGGGAACACTCAATGCCAATGTAAGCGCAGGACAAGTAATCGCTGTACTTAATGCTGGAGAACAGATTAATATTATGGTAGGGCTTCCCGAGAATGTCATCAACAAAGTACAATCAGGAATGGAAGTAGATATTTCGCTTTCATCTTTGGGAGAAAGCTTTAAAGGAAGCGTCTTAGAAGTCTCTCCAGTTGTGGATTCCAATTCTTCCACCTATCCGATAAAAATAGATATCGTTACCCCTACCACGGCTGTCAAACCAGGTATGGCTGCCAATGTTACTTTCAATTTTGGCAGCGGTGAAGAAGCTAATGATGACACTCTGGTAGTTCCAGTCAAAGCTGTTGGCGAAGATGGAGGCGGAAATTTTGTCTTCATCATTGAAACCGAAGATGATAAAGTCGGAACGGTCAAAAGGCAGACTATTGAAGTTGGAGAACTCACAAGTGATGGCTTCAAAATTAATAGTGGTCTTAACGGGGGAGAGAAAATTGCAACAGCAGGCCTGCAGACATTATTAGACGGACAAAAAGTAAGATTGCAGTGAAGTTGGGAGTCGGGAGACCGGAGTCTGAAGTCTGAAGTCTGAAGTCTGAAGAAAATGATATGAAATTTAAATTTGAGAAATTGATTGTATGGCAAAAAGCTATGGATTTTGGTGAAGAATTAAATGTGATTACCAAGAAATTTCCTGATGCCGAAAAGTACAATATGTCTTCCCAAATTATGAGAGCTGTGGACTCCGTTGCATTGAATATCTCTGAAGGTTCGATTGGTCAATCGAATCCCGAGTTTAAAAAATTCATTGGTTATTCCATAAGGTCTTTGGCCGAAGTGGTAACCTGTTTGCATAAAGTGAGAAGACGAAAGTATATATATGATGAAGAGTTTGATAAGTTATATAATTATGCATTTAACTTGATGAATATGCTTATCGCCTTTAGAAAAAACATAAAATGAACGAACAAAACACACAGTTAACAATTTTAGGACTTCCGACTTCGGACTCCCGACTTCAAACTTCCGCAATATGAATCTTACGCAGTTTTCAATTAATAATAATCGTGTCGTTTTAAGTATCCTCGCCGTAGTTATGCTTATGGGATTAATTGGGTATGAGACTTTGTCTCGTGACAGTATGCCACCATATACCATTCGTGTAGCCTCCGTTGTTTCATCATTTCCTGGGGCCAGTCCTGAACGTGTGGAGGAATTGGTGACAGATAAAATTGAAAAAGTCGCCCAGGAACTTCCCGAATTAAAAAAAGTTACAAGTACTTCCAGAACGGGGCTTTCGGTGGTTAACGTAGAATTGGTGATGCAAGTGGAGCCACAAGATTTACAAGCTGTCTGGGATAGGCTGCGAAGAAAACTAAGCGGTATTCAAGGCTTACCTGATGGCGTACAGCCACAATTGAAGGATGATGGTATAGGGGAAGTTTTCGGAATCGCCGTAGGTCTAACTAGTGATGGGTATTCCTATGCTGACATGAAAGAGTATGCAGATGATATGCGCGATGATTTAATCAAATTGCCCGATGCTGCGAAAGTTGAAATCAATGGAGACCAAGCAGAACGGGTCTTTGTAGAGTTCGACAATACAAAACTAAAGAGTTATGGCCTGACCTCTAACGGTCTAAAGGGTTTGATTAGTAATACCAATATTTTAAGTTCTGGAGGACAAATCAATGTCGAAGATGAACGAATTATTTTAGAACCTACCGGAAACTTTGACGATGTCACTGATATACAGGAGATGTTGATTCCTGTTGGAGATGGCGGTCAAGTTGTTCCCTTGAAAGATATTACAAATGTTCATAAGGGTTATATTAATCCACCCACCCAAATTGTACGTATCAACGGCAAAGATGCCCTATCGCTTCATGTATCCTTAAAAGAAGGTGCGAACATCATTAAATTAGGCGAAGAACTTGATGTGGTCCTGAACGAATGGAGGGGAAAACTTCCCGTGGGTCTAGAGGTGAATAGATTAGCTTCCATTGACACCTATATCGACGTAAAAATCAGTGATTTTTTGGGTAATCTACTACAGTCTATAGGTATTGTCTTGGCGGTAATGTTATTTTTCCTAGGACTTAGAACTGGACTGGTTATCGCGAGTTTGATTCCCATTGTAACCATTACTACATTATTTGTAATGGGCCTCATTGATGTCGGGCTCAATCAAATTACTTTGGCGGCGTTAATTATGGCTTTGGGGATGATGGTCGATAACGGAATTGTGGTAGCAGAATCGATCATTGTAAAAATGGAAAATGGTGCCGATGTCAAAAAAGCGGCCATAGATTCCTGTTCAGAACTCTTTACGCCCTTATTGATTTCTACACTAACAACATCAGCTGCCTTTCTCTCCTTTTACATGGCGGAATCCGTAATGGGTGATATTATGGGACCCATTTTTGTGGTGATTACAATAGCCTTACTATCCTCATGGATTATCTCTTTAAGTATTATTACGCTTTTCTGCGTTTTCTTCCTTAAAGTAAAGAAGCAACAAGATGGAGAAGTAAGCTTCTTGGATCGCTTAATAAACGGGTTAAAGAGTAAATACAAAAATCTGATTTTGATTGCCTTGAATTGGAAACGGACAGTACTTTTTGGAATTGTAGGTATGTTCGTTTTATCCATTTTAGGTTTCGGCTTGCTGGCTTTCGTATTCTTTCCCGATAGTGATAGAAATATGATAACGGCTGATATTAATCTCCCTGAGGGCACAAAAATTGAACGTACCCAAGAAATGGTCGCTGCTATTGAAACTTTCATGAAAAGTGAGCTCCAAGTTTCGGAAAATAACCCCGACGGAATTGTAGACTGGTCAGCCTATATCGGTGAAGGTCCTTCTGCTTATGACTTGGGGTACAATCCTGATGAAGCGAATTCAAACTATGCACATATCTTAATCAACACTTCCAATTTCTTGGTCAACAATGAAATGGTCAAAAAGTTGGATTCTTTCAGTTTTGCATCCTTCCCAAATGCCGATATTAAAGTAGGACTTTTGGGTTCAGGTGGCGGTGGAACACCCATTGAAATAAAGGTTTCAGGTGATGACCCAGATAAATTGGCAGAAATATCTCAGTCTATAAAAACAAGGTTGTTTGCTGTTTCCGGCACCAAAAATATTAAAGATGATTGGGGGCCAAAAGGAAAGAAATTTATAATTGATATAGACCAAAATAAGGCGCAACTCGCAGGAGTAACCAATCAAGACATTGCTACTTCCTTACAAACAGTTCTGGACGGTTTTAGAACGGGCGAATATCGTGAAAATGACAAGTCCATTCCAATTGTTATGCTTAGCGACCAAGACAAGCAACAATCCTTGGCTTCTTTGGAAACCCTGAATATCTATGCACAGAATTCAGGCAAGAGTGTACCCCTATTGCAGGTAGCTTCTATTCTTCCACAATGGCAGTACACCCGTATTAAACGATTGAATCTGACACGTACCATTAATGTTTCAAGTGAACTATCCGAAGGAGGAAATGCATCCGCAATTACAGCGGAAATAACCCCATGGTTAGAAGAACAAGCCGCTTCTTGGGGTCAGGGTTATAGTTATAATTTAGGAGGTGATGCTGAAAGTACTGCAGAAAATATGGGGGCAGTAGCAAGTTATCTGCCATTATCCGCATTTATCATTGTGATGCTATTAATTATTCAATTTAACTCTTTTCGAAAGATGGTCATGGTTGTTTGTACTATTCCTTTGGGAGTTATTGGTATGGTATTGGGACTTCTTATTTTTAATGTTCCCTTCGGATTTATGGCGTTTTTAGGTGTGATTTCTTTGGCCGGTATTGTCATCAATAATGCCATTGTGCTGGTCGATAAGATAGAAATTGAACAGAACGAGATAAAACGAAAACCCCAAGATGCTATCATATCCGCCTGTCTGCAGCGCTTTCGACCAATATTATTGGCAACTTTTACTACGGTATTAGGATTAATTCCATTGTATTTAGGTGGAGGCGAAATGTGGGAACCTATGGCCGTGACTATAATGGTTGGGCTTTTATTCGGTACAGTAATTACCTTATTATTTATTCCTGCCTTTTATAGCGTATTGTATAAAGTTGATTATAAGAATTATACCTTTAACGATTCTTTGCTAGAAAACTAATCTTCATGAAAAGCATATGAACCGAAGTCTTAAACAATTTTTGAGGCTACTTTGGCCGTCTTTGTTGTTTTGGTCAATTGGCATGGGCATGTTCGCCATCTTCAGGTATTACGGTATAGGGGATAACATAGAAATTTTACTGACTGAAAAATTTGCCCAAACACCAATCTGGGTAACCATTTTAAGCCATATGTCCGTGGGTTTTTCTATTGGGTTGTTGTATGCTGTCGTCGACTTTATTCTCAACAGGTTCGGCCCAAAGAAATTATCTTTAGGTCTGAATTTAGTATTCAAGACATTGGTATATTTTGTAACGACTATTGCAGTTTTCACCATTGTTTTGGAAATTTTTACTGCCCTAGACCTAGTTAAAATTGATACTAGCAGGGGGTGGTGGCGCACAAATAGAACGCTGAGGGCAATTTTGATTTATATGATATTACTTTCTTTGGTTTTTTCCTTCATAAAGATGGCCATTGAAAAATTCGGAAAAGAGGTTTTCCTAAAGATGCTTTTGGGAAAATATAAAGAACCAAAGGAGGAAAAAAGAATCTTCATGTTTCTTGATCTAAAAGACTCGACAACGATTGCAGAACAACTCGGACATTTTAAATACAGCCAGTTTATTCAGGATTGTTTCTTTGACCTCAATGCGGTAGTTCCAAAATTCAATGCAGAAATTTATCAATATGTAGGGGATGAAGCAGTTCTTTCCTGGCCTTATAAGAAGGGTTTGGCCAATAATAATTGTGTACGCTTGTTTTTTGCCTTTCAGAGACAAAAATTGGACAGAGCAGACTACTACTCCAAAAAATATGGTGTTGTTCCAGAGTTTAAGGCAGGACTCCATGGTGGAAAATTAATGGTGGCTGAAGTCGGCATTGTTAAAAAGGAATTAGCCTATCACGGCGATGTCATCAATACCTCTGCCCGAATCCAAGGTCAATGCAACAAGTACAATGTTCAGATTTTAATTTCAGAAGGGTTACTAAATAATCTGAGGCTTGATGACTCTTTATCCTCAAAATCATTGGGTACCGCTTTGCTCAAAGGCAAGCATAAAGAAGTAAATATTTACACCTTAACTGAAATATGATGCAAAAGTTATATAAAATACGCTTTGAACTTTTCTTTATTACCCAAATAGTCATACTCTTTGGCAGCTTGTTGATTCCTGGTGCACTATTTGAAGAAACCATTGCTCCAATCGCGTTTTTGCTCAATCTGATTGCAGGAATCATTTTAATCTTTAAACGAAAAGAGTTTTTTTGGTTCTTTTTAGTCCTATTGGTAGCTAGCAGTGTGATTTTTGGTATTGCCCAAGCGAATGACGGCATGCCACTTTTCACGAGCTATATGCAATTCGGAATTTATTTCGCATTCTATCTCGTTGTTACCCTAGAAATCATCAAGCAAGTTTGGTATTCCGCTACGGTTGATAAAAAGGTTATCTATGGAATGATTAGCGGATTTATCTCCCTCGGTCTTATTGGTTTTTTTATTTGCATGAGTATTGAACTATCTAATCCGGAATCTTTTGCCGGAGGTTTGCTGCACCAACAAGAATCACAATCACATACATTAACCGAACAACTCATGTATTTTAGTTTTATCACCATGATGACGATTGGTTATGGAGACATTACACCAATTACACCTTTAGCGCAAAAAGCTTCTATTTTAATTGGTCTAATCGGACAGTTCTATTTGGTAATTATTACCGCTGTAGTGGTTGGAAAGTTTATCAATCAAAAAAGCTCCAAAAACAGGTCATAAAAATCAAATATCTCCCCCTTACTTTTTAAAACGATTTGATATTTATTATTTTTAATATAAATAAGAAACACGCTATGGATAAAGAACAAAATCAATACCATAATGAATTTGCAGCCCTCGTAAAAATCACTTTGCGCGATGGTGATGCCACCGAATCTGAAAAAGGGTTTCTAAGCCATCTTTCCACCAAATTGGGAATGTCGACTTCCGAATATGACGGTATTTTGGCCAACTACCTATCCTATCCTTTAGAGACGATACCAACGAACAAAATGAAATTGCAAAACCTATATACCTTAACGCAATTGGTATGTGAAGATGATTCCATCACAGGTGATGAGCAAAAATCTTGGTTAGAGCGCATGGGAAAAGGTATGGGTTTTACACACCAAAATGTTTCCTATATCGCTGACAAGTCCATTAAAATGATGCAAGAAGGTGCTGACCTTGATACTTTTGTTGATGGTATTACGAATATCAATCAATAGTATATTAATCTGCGGAAAATTTAAAAAGCTTCATTAACGCCAAAATAGACGCCGTTTTGGCCATCTTTTCCGCTACCGATATCTAATCGTAACCAGGTGTTCTGTTCCTTTAATATCTTAAATCGTACACCCGCACCAAAGCCAGGTTTTACCAAGTTAAATTTCAAAAGGTCCGAAGCGTCTCCTGCTACGCTTCCTACTAGTCCAAAGGCGGCCAAACTCCATCTTGGTTTTAAACGATAGCGGTATTCAGCTTGAATAACGTACATGTTCTTATCTAAGAAACGGCCATAGAAATAACCTCGTGCACTACTACTACCACCAAAAAAGGCCATTCCTTGAAATGGTACGTCCCCATAATTATTCTCAATATAAACCTGAGTTGCCAAGGTGCTTCGTTTACCTAGTGGTTCATAATTTCTCAAATCGAGTGTGAACTTATTAAAACTATGTGTTGCGCCTAAAATTTCACTTGAAAAGTGTGCACCAATTTCAAATAGCTGTCCGTCGGTTGGAGAGGAGGTATTGTTTCTCGTATCTAAATTGAATTCAGCTCCCAAGCCACTAATAACGGTGCGGTCAAAACCTAGAATAGTTCCAGAATCGAGCAAGCCATCTTCTTGGACCTCCGTAACCTGATGATTTGCAAAATTATACGTAAAACCAAAATTCAAATCTGGTGGTAATCGTTTCAAAAAACTAAGTTTCAGCTTGTGCGTGGTTTGGTTGTAATTTTCCAGATTTTCCTCAGGTGTCTCTGGCCCAATACCCCAAAAGGAATTTGGGTAGATTTCAAAAAGATAATCAGCATCTATAAAGTAATCTCCTTTTCCCAAATAGACTTGTGGCGTTACATTGAACATTATTTGCCCAGCTGTGGTATAAATTCCACTAAACAAAATATTAGAAAGCCTCTGATTGTATTGGTTGGTATTGTTCAGCAAAAATAATTGCCCTCCGCCCCCTACTCCAAATTTTGTTTCTGGTGTGTAAAACATTATAGGTAAGGCAACAAGCTTTATTTTCTTTTGTTTGCCAATGGTGTCAGTTTGTATAAAACCTTCTTCCCTTCCCTGACCAATCATGAACATGGGGAATACCATCAAGAAAAAGCATAATTTATGAACGTTTTTCATCAAAAAAAGAAATCATCTAAAAGAACATTAAACCCAAAAGTGAACGCGATATTACTGACCGATATATCTTGAGAACTCACCATACCAGATGGTAATTCCTCTTGGTCAACTCCAATCCAAAAGAGGTTTAAATTAAACCCGATATCAAAAGCAATTTTGTCGTGAATAACATAAGAGTATCCCAAACCAACGAGCGCCCCGAAACCTCCACCTTCAGATGAAAGTTCAGTAGGTGCTTGCAGGGTGTTCAATTGTGTTTCTTCACGATAGCGCACATAACCAGTAGATAAGGTCGTAAATAGTGAACCTCTATTATTAGAAGATAAATAATGAGAAACAAAGGGGCCAATAAACAAAGACTCGGTAGTACGATCGACACTGCCTGCCGAACTAGCTCTATCCGCATTTATTTTCCCTCCTAAAAGCCATCTGTTTTTGATAAACCTTCCTGTGGAAAAGTTTAGTCCAAATTCATTGGTAATCGTTTTTTCATCGACTGAACTGATCTTGTTGGTGTTCGAACTGATACTTCCCGATAACCCCGTTAGCCACCTACCCTGTCTAAAAGGTGTTGTCAAAGAATCACTGGAGACAGAAGTATCCTGAGCCTGAAGGCTAAACATTCCAAACAACAGTAATGAAGTAGAAAAATAGAACTTTATGACTTGAGGAATTTTTGAGGAATCAATTTGCATATGAGATAAAAATAGTTAAATCAATGATGCTACGAAAATAAGAGTTGTGGTATCGTCATATAAATTTTTATCTTGTTATTTAAAGGTATCAATTTTAAATTCTGACTATGATAATTAAATTCTATGGCACCAGGGGTTCCATTCCAGTTTGCGAAAGTGGGTTTCAAGAATTTGGTGGCAACACCACCTGTGTTGCGGTGACGGACGACAGTAAAGAAGGTGATGTGCTGATTTTTGATGCGGGTACTGGTATTCGAAAATTAGGAAAAGAACTGATGCAACTACCTTCTAATCCGAAAGATAAAATTGTAATTGCATTTTCCCATTTCCATTGGGATCATTTACAGGGGTTCCCATTTTTTGCCCCAGCTTATGATGCTGCCAAAAATATCGACGTTATTGCCATGGGTGAAGATCTAGACATCCCAAACCTCAAATCAATTTTTGCCCATCAAATGAAAAGTACCTTTTTTCCGGTAAGCCTTGAGAATATGGGAGCGAGTTTTAGTTTTCATTTGAAGAAAAAAAATGAAGAAGTTTTTGATACAGGCGCAACCGGAAGATTGTTGGCAAAACGGCACTCCCATCCTGGTGGAGCTTATGGATATCGTCTTGAGGTACAAGGCAAGGTTTTTGTTTACATTACCGACGTGGAGCACGGTGAAACCCTTGACCCCAAGGTTGTTGATTTTGCCAAAGATGCTGACTTGTTGATTCATGAAGCGCAGTACACACCCGAAGAGTTACCGAAATATAGAGGTTGGGGACACAGTAGCTGGAAACAGGCTATCGAAGTTGCCCAATTGGCCGGAGTCAAAAAACTATATATGACCCATCATGACCCAGAGCACAACGACGATTTTATTCGGGCAGAAGAAAAAAAATGCCAAGCTATATTTAAAAACTGTTTTTTTGCGCGTGAAGGGGATGAAATCAAAATTTGAATTAATCTTGCAAAGCTTCAATTCACAACCTAAATTGCGCAAAAAATAAAATGAAAAAGAAATTCCTCCGAACGGTATTGGCGCTAAGTATACTGTTTACGCTGAGCCTACAACAGGCCTGTGGTCCTACAAAGATGGGAAGCACTTGGACCAAAGAGGCCTATCAGGATAGAGGCTATTCCAAAATAGCAATAATAGGTATAGGTAAAGACCTTACCGCTCGCAATACTTTTGAGAAAGATGCGGTTGCCTTGTTAAAAGAGCAAGGCATAAATGCAGTTGAAGGAATCTTGATGTTTCCTCCTGGTGGGGCTGAAGAAATTAGAACCGCCGAGGACTATATTAAAATCATTAAAGAGAATAACTTGGATGGGGTAATCACAATGGCTCTGGTAGATTCGAAAGAAGCAGACCGTTACAAACCAGGCGAAACATTATATGTGCCATCTTATTATAGAGTTGGTGAATATATCGTTAGAGGGTACCAAACTTTTAATACCCCAGGATATTATACGACCGAAAAGTCATATCTCATAGAAGCTGTGCTGTACAATGTAAAAGGTGATTTACACAAAGGAAAAGAAACGATGGTATGGACAGGGCAATCAACACTTCTAGAGCCATCCTCATTGAAAAATGCGTCTGAAAGTTTTACCAAAAGAATGGTAAATCAATTGGTTACTGACAGAATTGTAACTCCAAAATAACCCATGCAGATAGGCCCCAGAGACACCATCGTCATTGCTTGTTTGGTTTTATTTTTAGGTAAATATCTCAACAAGAAAATTTCCTTTTTTAGAGCGTACAATATTCCTGAACCGGTAACAGGAGGAGTCATCTTTTCTATTCTTTTTGGTATTTTATATTTTGCAACTGGTATTGAGGTCAGCTTTGCGTTGGAATTGCGAGATGCCCTACTTATCATCTTTTTTATCACTATTGGACTTTCATCAAGATTGAAGACCTTATTAAAAGGAGGTAAATCATTAGTGCTGCTTTTAGTGTTAGCTGTAAGTTATCTTTTTATCCAAAATCTTACCGGTGTGGGTATTGCGTATCTTACTGATTTACCAAGTGTAACGGGTGTTTTAGGAGGCTCGGTTTCCTTTAGTGGAGGTCACGGCACTACCATTGCTTGGGTGCCTACTTTTCAAAATGATTTTGGCATTTCGAATGCCATGGAAATGGGTATCGCCTGCGCAACGATTGGTTTGGTTTTAGGGGGATTCATTGGAGGTCCCATCGCCAAATTTCTGATAAAAAGATACCAGTTAAAACCAACCGAAGAAAAGCCCGTTGCTGTAGGTGTTCGTCACGGCAAAGGCGATAACGTTGAGATGAATTACAACAATGTTTTACAGATGATATACTTCATCTTCTCAACCGCGGGATTAGGCATAGCCATTAATGAATTACTCACATGGATGGGGCTCTCACTCCCCTCCTTTGTCACAGCTTTGTTTGCGGGTATTATCGTTACGAATCTCATTCCTGTCTTTTTTAAAAAGTTCGATTGGCAACCTGAAAAATCAAAAGCCCTGGCCATGGCATCTGATTTGTCTTTAGGGCTTTTTCTAGCAATGTCATTAATGAGTCTTCAGTTATGGACACTCTCCGATTTGGCCGGGCCATTACTCCTTATCGTAGTTGCTCAACTCGTAGTGATTTCCATTTTCGTAATCGTCGTTGTTTTCCGTGTTATGGGCAAAGATTACGATGCCGCCGTAATGAGTGCAGGATATGCAGGTTTGGCACTAGGAGCTACTCCCACTGCTATCGCCAACATGACTGCGGTTACAAAGAAGTTCGGTGGTTCGCCTAAGGCATTCATTGTGGTGCCGCTGGTTGGTGCGTTTTTTATTGATATCTCCAACGCCCTTATTATTAAATTTTTATTGGGTGTTTTTGGGTAATTATTAATGGGGTTTGCTGACCATAGAAATGGTGAAATAAGTTTCTAAGAATTCACCCAATTTTTAAATTGCGTAGCTCGAGCTTTGCTCACTACGATACGTTCTGAAGTTGGTGGATTTACATTGACAATGAGCTTTCCGCCAAAATAGGTTTTGATTTTTGCGATGGCATTCCTGTTGATAATAAACTGACGATTCGCCCTATCAAACAAGCTTGGATTTAATTCTTGCTCTAAATCCTCCAGTTTTTTATCCATCGAGAAGACCTTATTCTTCAGGGTTACGACTTTTACTATTCCCGTATCAATATAAAAATAGGCGATGTCTTCTGTCTTAATCGGAATCAATTCATCACGATGTGCAATTAAGTAATTCGCCTTGTAAGCTTTCTGTTGTCCTTTAAGTAAGTGTAGCACATCCTTAATGTCTGTCTTTGACAAAGCTTGCCCATTGGTAAGGTTTCTGAATTTGTCAAGCGCCTTTGAGAGTTCTTCTTGATGCACCGGTTTTAAAATATAATCGATGCTATTTACCGCAAAAGCCTTTAGCGCATATTCATCATAAGCGGTCGTAAATATGATGGGAATATTTACGGCAACATGGTCAAAAATCTCAAAACTAAGACCATCACCCAGATGGATATCCATAAAAATCAAAGCCGCATCACTTGGTTTTGAAAAGTAGGCGATGCATGATTTTACGGTATCTAACACGGTTACTACCTCAATATCAGGGTCAATGGCGTTTAACAGATACTTTAAATTATCGCTTGCAGCAATTTCATCTTCTACGATTAAAACCTTCATACGTTTCAATTCAAGGGGAGCTTCACCCTAAAGCTATTATTTGTGTTCGAAATTACGACTTTCTTGTTTTCTAATAAATCATAGCGTTTTGCCAAATTGGCTAATCCGTTACCCGTACTGTCAACATAGGTGCTTTTGGGTTGGATTTTGTTTTCTACAATCAGATAATTCTCATCCGTAAAAACATGTACCTCAAGCGGCAGGTTTTCCGATATCTCATTGTGCTTTATGGCATTTTCGACCAGTAGTTGTAGCGATAACACTGGAATCTTTGTCGAAAGCCATTGCTCATCAATGGCAATACGAATTGAAAACCGGTCTCGATACCTTGTTTGTATCAAATGCACATAACTTTTTAAAAAAGTCAATTCATCCTGAAGCAGCACCAAATCTTGATTTCCACTTTGCAAGATATAACGATACAATACTGACAATTTGTTTACGAAAGTGGTGGCTTCCTCATTACCGCGCACCAAAGTATTTAAAGAGTTTAAAGAGTTGAACAAAAAATGAGGGTTTATCTGGTTCTTTAGGGCCGCAAGCTCACTTTTTAATTGCTCTTGCTGCAACCTTTCGTTCTCCATTACATCTTCCTTATGGATAAGCTGATACCGAAGTACTCCTGATACAAAAACAAGAATAGCTGCAACAATAAAATAGACAAAGTGTACCAGGCCCAATTCGTTTTCAGAAATAGTTTGACCTACTAAAATCGGATAACAATAATTAAATAGGACTACAAAAAACGCAAAAAGGACCAAATTTGAAAAAACCAGAATCGCTATTCCCGTAGACTTGTTTTTGCTAGTAAAGGCATACTTCCAATTGGTGTTCAATTGCAATACGGTCCAAAAAAGTGCTGAAGCGAACACGAAGCGAAAGAATATGTCATTAATGGAAGCTGAAGTAAAGGAATCTGTAAGCTCTTCGGTGATGCTATAGCGTGTCAAAATTCTAGGTAACGTAAGAAGCAATGCTACCACTAAAGCAATAGGCAAAAGTACCCTTTGTTTTACTTTTTTAAACTTCAACACGATTCGAATTTTTGCTAATTTGACCTGCAAGCTTGGATACGAATTTAAAGGAATTCGTTTGAACAAATTCACCATAGTTTTAAATAGTTTCATTTTCAATGAATTTAAACAGGTTACTTAAAAACAAAAAACTGCTGGAGTTCTTTGGGGGAAATCTCCAGCAGTTAACCAACAGCATCATCCATCTTTGTAACCCTAACCAACCCATAAGTAGTTATAAATTTTACTGAATCAAGTTTTTGACAATAGTTTTCGAAAAATCTTCTGAGGTTACACTCAGTTTACTCGGGTAATCTACCTCGGAGGTAATGACCGATATCAACTGGTCCTCACTGGGCAAGGTCAAATCATACACCAGGGTTTCAAGTACATAGGTTACCGCTTCCTGCTCAGTAGTATGATATTGGGTGTAATACGAACCTGAATACCCATAAAAGCTTCTATACCTTCTAAAACGATAGGGAAAGGGGTCTAGATATATTGTTTCTCCGCTGGTTACCAGAGTGGTATACTTTTTTGAGTCCACCAAATGCGATACGATGACTACATCAATATTATTGTCACGTAGCTTTGTAATCAACTCCTTGATTTTATCTTTCTCTACCTTCTCAGTTGGGTCGCTAAAAGGAAATCTCACATGACTCTCAATGCAGGTAAATCCGTTTTCATGAAGCTCTTCAACCAAATCGCGTTCAAAGCGAATTTGTACGCTTCGGTCTTCCGTTTTGCTCACTACTAGAACATTTTTATCCTTAATATCTAAAGTTTTAAGACCTCTCCATGAATCGGTTACTTTAACAGATGAGCATCCGAATAACAGACTGACTAGAATAGTTAAACTAAAAACTGTTTTTAAATTTCTCATGATTTCTAGGTTTTTCTATTGGCTAAATAAATAAAGGACATGTCTCTTCCCTTCGTCTCTTCGTATCGGATTTTACGCTGTTCTTCTCAATGAATTCACTAAACCAAGTTTTCAATTTTTTACTGGTCGTAATAACAAACTTGATTAGGGTATTTTCATTTGAAATGGGTCCTACGCCATATCCGGTTACGTTTCCTGTACTGATACTTATTGTATTATTTCTCATGATTTCTAAATTTTTAATTACACCTCAAAAGTACCGCCATTGCTAAGGTTGAAAATGGTATTTCTGCCTCAAACGGCTAAAATCGAAAGTGAAATGACGAATTGGAAAAGTGAAGTGATTTTTCCTAAAAAAGGTATGGAAGAATGCCCTTTATAATGGGTGAGTTACTTCATCTAAAAGGAAAGTCGTTTCAGGTATTATTTTGGGCGCTTCACCTAAAAACGCATCTTTTTCGTGGACACTTTAAGACATCTTTGTGGTATAAAATAAAGGCAGTTCAACCCTTAAAACTTAAATCATGGAGTTATTCATATCATTTTTAAAACTGTTCATACCGCTTTTAATCTTAATCGGTATTGGGATAGGTGGGTTAAACAAAACAAATGAAGAACAATAACATTTAAAACCTTAGAAATCATGAAAACCAGGATTATTTTATTCATCATTTTAGTATTTAGTTTCAATTCTTTAATTGGACAATCAAGATTAGAACGGAAAGAATTAAAAGAGGAAAAATCTCAAAAAGAATATTTTGAGATTAAAAAATTTGTTGAATCAAGGATGTACAAATTTGAAGTTGACAGGGTAACCCCAGTAAGGTTTCCTTCTATTATCTTTAGCGGAGACGGGTACTATTTGACGATTCATAAGGAT
This sequence comes from uncultured Flavobacteriaceae bacterium, assembly GCA_947500435.1. GTDB lineage: Bacteria > Bacteroidota > Bacteroidia > Flavobacteriales > Flavobacteriaceae > Maribacter_C. The sequence continues at coordinate 514,179 of CANMRV010000002.1, read as the reverse complement.
AGAGTTGACACCTACTTACCCTACTTCGGAGTGCGGCATTCAGGCGGAGGCTTTGGAGAAAGTGGCGGTATTGAGTTTAACGATTCTGTAGAAGATTATAAGGTCGAATATGATGATGATAAGAAAAGAATAATAGTAAAATTTACCAGTGGAAATAAAGGTGAAAGGTTTGATGTGACGCTTTCCGTATTTAAAAATGGAAGTTCTTCGCTATCGATTAATTCGACAAGCAGGAGTAGAATTAGTTACTCGGGCCATTTGGTCACTAAAAAACCTGGTACTGTAAGTGTTTTTTTTAGCAGCTAAATTAAGTTTAAAGATTCAAAAATAAATCATTGTGCATAAGCGCAATTCTCTTAATATATTTAACGCTTTTTAACACATTTGTTCAACATAATTCAATCAAGAAAGAAGTATTTTTAAGTGCCCAGAAGGTGTTAGAAAACAAATAAAAATAAAGTCATGAAACAAGTACTATTCGTTCTATTAATGATATTTTCTTTGTCGAATATCAATGCACAGGAGTTAACGGCAGAACAAAAAGAACAACTTGAATACAAGGTATCTGTATTTATGTCCAATGATATAGAACTTCAAGAACTATGGTATGAAGACCGTATGGATAAAATGAAACTGCAAGGAAAGTTGCGCGAAGATTATCTTAAAATGGTAAAGTATCACGCCTTAAAAATGGAACAACTCAAAGGAGAAAAATTCAAAAGCAGTGCTGACCAAATAAAGTCCAAGCTCCAAGAACGTCTACTACTTATGGAGGCCGATGTAAAAGATGTTCTAGACCAGAATCAGCTTGAAATACATCAAAAAACATGGAAAGCCATCATCCACGCCGTTATTCTTAGAGACGGCTTGAACGTGAAATAAGAAAAGAATTGATTCCACTTAAAAAAATACTAAACGATTAAACTTAGCATACTATGATTTGGATAGAATTACTCGTCGTTCTCTTTTTTATTTTCCTAGGGTCTAAAATGGGAGGTATAGGTATTGGCTACGCTGGTGGAGCCGGTGTAGTGGTATTGACTTTAATTTTCGGCTTAGATGCCGGTTCAGTACCTGTAGATGTCATTCTCATTATAATGGCCGTTATCTCGGCCATAGCCGCAATGCAAAAAGCTGGAGGGTTGGATTACCTGGTGCATCTCTCCGAATCTTTACTTCGTAAAAATCCAAAGCGTGTTACTTTTTTAGGTCCTACCGTGACCTATTTCATGACTTTGTTTGCAGGTACCGGGCACACCGCCTATGCTGCTTTACCGGTCATTGTGGAAGTGTCAAAAGAAGGGAATGTGAGGCCTTCAAAACCTTTGAGTATTTCAGTGGTGGCTTCACAAATTGCCATTACCGCTTCGCCTATCTCAGCCGCAGTAGTAATTTTTGCCAGTTTTTTGGAGCCTCTCGGGGTTTCGTATCTGCAACTTTTGGCGATAGCCATTCCTTCCACGATATTAGCATGTGTGGTGGGTGCTATTGTTGCAAATAAGTTGGGGAAACCACTTGACCAGGACCCCGTTTATCAAGAACGCCTGAAGGCAGGTTTGGTTAAGCAGAAAAGCACCGAAACGCATAAAGACTCTAAAGAAGCCAAACGGTCTGTGGGTATTTTTTTGATTGCCATAGCAATCATAGTAACCTACGCTACCATTATCTCTAAAAAGGTAGGCTTGATTGAAAATCCGACAATTCCTCGTAATGAAGCGATAATGGCGGTCATGTTGCTAGCAGCTACCGTCATTGCCCTAGTTTGTAAATTAAAAATGGCTGATATACCAAGTATGTCGACATTTAAATCGGGTATGAGTGCGGCTATTTGTGTACTAGGCGTAGCTTGGTTGGGTGACACTTTTGTCAGTAACCATATTGAAGAAATTAAAGAAGCAGCCGGTGGTATGCTCAACCAATACTCCTGGTTACTTGCCGTGGTGTTATTCTTTGCAAGTATGCTGTTATACTCGCAAGCCGCTACTACCACGGCTTTGATGCCAGCGGCCTTGGCCTTGGGCGTCAGCCCCATAGCGGCCATAGCCTCATTTGCAGCGGTAAGTGCTTTGTTTGTCTTACCTACCTACCCTACCCTTTTGGCAGCGGTAGAAATGGATGATACGGGGACTACCAAAATTGGCAAATACGTCTTCAATCATTCTTTCATTGTGCCAGGAACTGTTACCATCGCATCAAGCGTAATCTTCGGGTTTCTAATCGGAAGTATCGTTTTATAAATCGAAAAAAGAACAAGAACATGAAAACAAGAAAAGAAACAGATTTATTGGGAGATTTAGAAATTTCCAACGAATACTATTACGGTATTCACACGCAAAGAGCCCTAAACAATTTTAAAATTTCGAACTCCAAAATTGGTGACTTCCCCATTTTCGTAAAAGGATTGATGTTGACTAAAAAAGCTTGCGCCGCTGCGAATAAAGAGATTGGAACTATTCCCGCTGACAAAGCGGATATGATTCTACAGGCCTGTGACCATATTTTAAGCGATTTGAAAAAGTATGCTGTATTTTTTCCTTCGGATGTTTTCCAAGGCGGTGCGGGAACCTCTGTAAACATGAATGCCAATGAAGTTATTGCCAATGTGGCCTTGGAGCTTAATGGCCATGCCAAGGGAAGCTATGACATTTTACATCCCAATGACCATGTTAATAAATCGCAGTCAACCAATGATGCCTATCCTACAGCTTTTCGCGTTGCGGTGTATTATTATATGAACCAATTGTTGGAACGTATCAATATACTTACCACCAGTCTGGACAAAAAAGCGGCTGCTTTTAAGAACGTCCTTAAAATGGGAAGAACCCAACTTCAGGATGCTGTACCCATGTCACTCGGAGATGAATTTGGTGCATGGTCGACCAATATGAAGGAGGAAACTAAAAACTTAAAACATTGCCGTGACCTTATTTTAGAAGTCAATCTAGGGGCAACCGCAATCGGAACGGGCGTAAATGCACCAGATGGGTATTCTGAATTAGCCATCGGTTATTTGCAGCAGTATACCAAAGCCAGTTTTGTTAGGGCTGAGAATTTGATAGAGGCTACCTCTGATTGTGGTGCTTATGTGATGATATCCGGAGCATTAAAAAGAACCGGAGTAAAACTCTCAAAAATATGCAATGATTTAAGGTTGTTATCTTCCGGACCGCGTTGCGGATTTAATGAAATCAACCTACCCGAAATGCAGGCAGGTTCTTCCATCATGCCCGCTAAGGTGAATCCGGTAATTCCTGAAGTCGCCAATCAAGTTTGTTTTAAGATTATTGGCAACGATGTTACCATTTCTTTTGCCGCAGAGGCCGGTCAATTGCAATTGAATGTCATGGAGCCCGTAATCGCGCAATGCATGTTCGAGTCGGTTGAATTGCTTTCCAACGCTTGTGTTACCCTTGCCGAAAAATGTATCGATGGAATCACGGCCAATGAAGAGCATACAAAGCAAATGGTATTCAATTCCGTTGGAATCATCACTTTCTTAAATCCGTATATCGGCCATCATATGGGAGATGTTTTAGGAAAAGAAGCCGTTGCTACCGGCAAGAATATACGAGAATTGGTGCTTGAAAAAGAACTGCTTTCCGAAGAAGAATTGGATAAAATATTGAGTGTGGAAAACCTAATGCATCCAAAATATACGGCAACCCTTCACAAACAGGATTGATTACCCAAAGAATAATTAGTTACACTTAAATTCCTTTATTATGAGAGCATTAAAAATGAAAATGATAGCTTTCCTGATGGTAGTTGCTATGAATACCATGGGTTTCGGTCAAGACACAGCACTTCCCAATGTTAAAATTCTAGCTACTGGAGGAACAATAGCTGGCTCGGCTTCATCCGCAACTTCAGGAAGCTATTCCGCAGGTCAAGTGGGTATTCAAACCATGATTAATGCAGTACCGGGAATCAAAGAAATCGCAGATGTTTCAGGAGAGCAAATTGCTAATGTCGGTTCTCAAGATATGTCTGTCGAAATATGGTTGAAACTGGCAAATAGAATTAATGAATTGCTGGCCTCCGATGATGTAGACGGCATCGTTATTACCCATGGTACGGATACCCAAGAGGAGACGGCTTACTTTCTAAGTTTAGTAGTCAAAAGTGACAAGCCCGTGGTTACTACCGGTTCTATGCGTTCCTCAACTTCGATAAGTGCTGAAGGGCCTTTGAATTTATACAATGCCGTTGCCATTGCTGCCGATTCCCAATCTAAAGGAAAAGGAGTTATGGTCTCGTTGAATGACCAAATTCACGCTGCTCGTGATGTCAGCAAAATGAATACCACCAATGTGAATAGTTTTCAATCGCCTATAAAGGGAATGCTAGGAGGAGTATTCTATGGTAGACTCGGCTTTTTTCGCGAACCCAACACCAAGTTTGGAAACACGAGTGAATTTTCAATAGAAGGGATTGAAGAACTCCCACGTGTAGATATTATCTATGCCTACGCGGATATGTCTCCGGATTTAATCGATATGCACGTGAAGGCCGGAGCCAAGGGCATCGTAATTGCTGGGGTTGGGAATGGTAATATGACCGATGCAATATTGAAAGCGGCGAAAAAAGCTTATGAAGACCATGGGGTTATCGTAGTCAGAAGTACCCGCGCAGCCACGGGATGGGTTTTACGGGATAATGAATTTAAAGATGACGATTATCATACGGTTACATCGGGGGATTTAAATCCTGCTAAGGCGAGAATCTTATTAATGCTAGCACTTTCCAAGGGAGAAAAACTTAGTGAAATGCAAGCGCTTTTCGACACCTATTAATTCAATCTAAAACCATGGACATACTTACTAAAAGAAGAATCATATTCATTTTCTTGCTCTTCTGGTTTGGGCAAGAAATACAAGCACAGACACAAGATGACAAAAAAGACGACACAAACTGGATAGATGCAATTACATCTAGAGTGACTCCCTATGGAAGTCTAAGAATCGGTGCTGGTTTTGCAGAAGAAGGTGAAATCGGGATTTCCAATAATGCCCCACGTATTGGTATAAAGTTAAAACATGTACTATCTAAAAATGAGGCCGATAATTTCAATGTTATTGGTGGAATAGAACTAGGCCTAAACCTAGTCTCAAGAGATGAAACCGTTGAATTTGCTGTAGACCCAGGGGCCGGAATTGCGCAAGTAGGTGATGCGGTCTTTGCAAGGCTGGGTTATGCCGGTTTCTCCTATAAAGATTTGGAATTTACTTTCGGGAAGCAAAATTCAGTGTATTATCAATTGGGTGCCAGTCAAGTAGATAGATTTTCTGCTTTCGGTGGAGCTACCATCGGGGTATGGAATATTTCGGACGGTGGTGTTTCAGGAACAGGAAGGGCCAATCAACTTTTAAAACTGACCTATGCCAATTCAGGTTTGAAAATTGGTGTTCAAGGGCAGGCACGGAATATTTCTGTAAACAGTAAATCTTTGGATACATATGGTTTCGCAGCAAGTTACGCGATTGACGGGTTTGCAATAGGCGTGGGATACAATAAAGTACTTGACGGGGTTGACAATCCGCTGCCCAATCAAGCCAAAGATGGTGACGAAGCTTTTGTAACATCAGCTTCCTACGAAAAAACCCGATTTTCAGTTGCGGCTTCCTACTCCAATTTAAAACAACACCAAAGGTTGGGAGATGATTTTTATGATGCATCGGGAGTGGAATTTTATCTGGGTTATGTCTTCTCCAAAAACGAACGTTGGAAAGCTGCGGCAGGCTTCAACTATTTAACTCCGGTTGATGATGAAGGCCTAGGTGATTTTAATACCGCTTTTGCCATTGGTGAAGTCAGTTATACTTTTAAAAAATCAAGTAAAATATTTGCTGCAACGAAGATTGACCAAAGTAAAACTACTACTGGTGATAGAAGAAATCAAAGTGTGTTTGGTATTGGAATTAAATTTGATTTCTAATCCAATACCTTTACTAAAAAGATAGATGAGTTTTTTCATAATATTAGAACTCCTTGGCACTGTTGCCTTCGCCATTTCCGGAGCCATATTGGCAATTAAAAAGGAAATGGACCTCTTCGGAATCTTTATTGTTGCTTTTGTAACAGCCTTAGGTGGTGGGATATTGAGAGACGTCTTTATCGGGAATACACCCGTCTGGTGGATGGAGCACTTCTATGTGGTGCATTTTGTAACCATCTCCGTTATTTTGGCAATTTTATTCCGTAATAGGATATACTTTCTAACGAAATCCCTTTTTCTTTTTGATACAATAGGTCTTGCAATATTTAGCATTAGTGGTGTTCTAATTGGAGTTTCCTCGGACTTAGACCCAGCCGTAAGCGTTGTACTCGGAATCATGACAGGATGTTTTGGAGGGGTAATTCGTGATATTTTATGCAATCAAATCCCGATTATTTTTAGAAAGGAAATCTACGCTTTGGCATCTCTTGCTGGTGCCGTATGTTTCATTGTTCTATACTCTTTGAATTTCGACAAAAACATATCTTATATAAGTACCATTGCCCTAGTTATTGCTATAAGGGTATTGGCCGTAAAGTATAGTATTTCCCTACCAACCTTTACTATTAAAAATAAAACAAATACATAAAACGTACTTTAAAATTTCATCTATGATTAGATTCTTTACCCTTTGTTTATTTTGTTCTTTCTTCATTGCAAACGCTCAAACCTTATCAAATGGAGAAATACCAAATAAATTCCGGTCCATTGAAGTAAAATCCAACTATGGAAGCTATTTATACACAGGAACGGCCCTAAGCGAAGCAGGTTTCTTAGATGCAGGTTATGGGGCAATCAATGTAAAAATTGGATGGCAATCCAGCAATACGGAAAGCTGGGCTGGGTATTACAAGTATCCCACATATGGAATTGGTTTGTATTCAGGATTTTTAGGCAACGCTGAAGTTTTTGGAAACCCTAGTGCCGTGTATGGTTTTATAGATTTTCCCATAGGAAACCCGAATAGACGAAATAAGATTAGTATCGAGCCTTCCTTAGGAATTACTTACAATTTACAGGAATACAATGCCGAAGAGAATCCCATAAATGATGCGTTTGGCGCTAGAGCAGCGGTTTACTTTGGATTAGATTTCGGTTTTGAATATCGCTTTACGCGCGAATTGGATTTAACCTACGGATTTGACTTCACCCACTTTAGTAATGGTAGCAGCTATCAACCGAATTTAGGTTTGAACCTATGGGGGATAAACCTTGGCGTAAAGTATAATTATAATGCAGCCCAAAGATTGGTTGATAATGACCCATATACTAAAAATCTAGTTCAAGCGCGTTTTAAATCTCCCGAGAAAACCAAAATGACTAAAATCAATCAAAATTCAATTTCAATCATGCTGGCAGCAGGAGGAAAACAAACCCAACAAGATGGCGGAACTGGCAGACAGTTTGGCGTCTTCTCTGGAGTGCTGGACTATGAACATCGCTTTAATGAAATTCATGGTATCAATGGAGGTCTAGATTTCTTCTACGACAACACATTTCAAGAATTTGAAAACGCAGCAGACCGCGTAGCTATTGGAATTCATGCGGGCTACGATTTCAATTTTTGGAAAATGGTCATAAAAGCACAAATAGGCACCTATATTACCGACGATTTAGGAAAAGGCGCTTATTTTATGCGCCCTGCAATTCGCTATAACATTAACAAAACCCTCTTTGCACAATTTGGGTTAAAAACCTTAGACGGAGGAGCGGCAGATTATCTCGAATTTGCATTTGGGTTTAAGCCCTTTAAATGGTAGCCTTTCGTATTCACAATAGCAAACAACTTAATTTTTTGTAAATAAATCGACCATTTATTGACTAAGATTGAAGCAGGTATTTCTAAATGATTGTATCAATAAATAATAAGGTCATCAAAATCAAGCCAATGATGCACGTAGCCAGAATCAAGGTAGCTGAAATACCAAGAATTCTGGTTTCAATTTCAAATTGAGGTTTCTCAATTTTCATAAGCTTATGAGATACTTTTGCAAAATAAAATAGTAGCAGCCATCCTAATACATACTTGGATGACGGAGCTACCTGAAATTGCCCAAAACCTTTCAAAATTTGTTCAGAGAAAAACATTATTCTAGGAACTAAATAGAATATAAGAATTGGACAGATGAAACAAATTAAAGCCCGAGATATTCGTTCTAAAACTACCATTTCAAATAGTATTCGTTACTATTAAAAATACGAATTTTCCAGCGAAAAAGATTACATGAATTCATCCAAATTACGTCGTTATCCTTTATGCTTCATGCTTTTGCTTATCATTCGAGTTCAAGCGCAAGGGTCTGACACTTCTGATAACGAAATTTCACTTTCCTCTGCAAATGACTCCTATGTAATTTGGCAGAACTCCGACAGATTTTATAGCTATGGAGTCGGTTTGAACTTGAAATTCAAAAAAGAAAAATTGCTCGGGCTACAAAAGTATTTTCCTAAAAAGACAGCTTACTTTTTCGAAATAGGTCTACGCTTAGAAGGGTTTACGCCAACAAACAAAACGGTTACCCCTGTTGAAATACAACAAAACACCATTTCTTTTGACCGCCCTTATGCAGGTTTGTTATTCAGCACTTTTAACGTCACCTATGCCTTTGACCGTTCCTTTTTAAAAGGAGGCGCATTACTAGGTGTTATGGGGCCTGCGTCCTTAGCTGGTGATTTTCAAGGTTGGTTTCATGATAATGTGACCGATGACCCCGTTTTTGAAGAATGGCGGTTTCAAGTTCCCAATCAGCTGCTAGCAAATATAGACCTTAGCTATGCCTATGACTTCACACCAGAACAAAAATGGATTGATGTCTACGGAATGTTTAATACCCGATTAGGTAACATATATATTGATGCTACGCCAACTTTGGGATTGCGAATTGGGAAGTTCAATAAATTAGCTGAGTCCGTAGGAATGGATAATAATATCTTATCAACTTCTTCTGGTATAGAACTCTTTTTACAATCGTCGATAAGTGGCTCTCTCAATATTTTCGACGGCACGGCACAGGGAAACCTGTTCAATAGGAATTTTGAATATGCCGTTGATGAATTAAATACAGTTAGTACCACTTTAACTCAAAGTGTCTATTTTTCTTCTAGGCGTTTCTCATTGGGAATTGAGCATTACTTTACTTTTGGCAAAGTAGTCCCGAAAGAGCGCCATATTTATGCGAGAACAATTTTTAAGTATAAATTTTGATGGTGTAAAACGGAGAACCCTATTATCTGATGATATCGGATTCTATTATTTCAATTCGTCTGCGACAATTTTAGCAAATGCCTTCCGAACCCCTTTTCCTGTATCTGGATTGGTAATTTCGGCTGTACTTACCGACAACAACCTTTTTTCTTCTTCAAGGCTTAAATTATAAGTTACCGCTTCTAATACATAGGTTGTCTCGGTGGTAATGGTAACCTGTTCATCCATTTCTTTAGGTCCCAAACGTGGCGGCGCGGTAACATCGTCGTAATAACCTCTTAAGGTTATGTATTTATTTCCGTAATATTCATCGAAAGAACTGTACCCTCCTTCTCTTCGCATGACATCTAACTCTTGCACGTCTTTAAGGGAAGTCAAGGTCAGAATATCAAATCCTTCCTTTCGAAACATGGCAATCACTTCTGTTATGCGTTCGGCAGTTTTATTATCAATACGCTTCAAGTCAGGAAATGCAACATGACTAGCAACGGCATTGACACCCTTGGCTTTTAATTTACTTACTAAATCTAGTTCATAAGCTTTGCGTACATCTTCCATCGGTGTTCTGGCAACGACTAACATTTTTTTATTTCTCAGCGTCTCGAAATCATCTGATTTATAGGAGTTTGCCAATTTCATACCAGAGCAGCTGGATAACAAAACTGCCGGTAAAACAAGTAAGAATAAAAAGCGGAAAATATTTTTCATGGGGTGTCAATTTTAAGGGTGAAAATTAAGCTAATTTTCCGAAACAGCACAACTATAAAAGCCTATATTACTACTTTAATACGTGGCTGGTATTGAATTTTGGAAGGAAGTAGCTTGTCGAATAACAGACTAGTTTACCGACATCAAACTAAACGTCTGCTTGGCAATTTCCAACTCTTCATTCGTAGGAATCACAAGGATTTCAACTTCGGAATTGTCCTTTTGAATTTCTAATATGGAATCCGTTCTTTGGCTATTCTTTTGAGCATCAATTCGAATGCCCAATGCCTCCATATTTTCACAAACCTTAGCGCGAAGTACGCTTGAATTTTCGCCAATACCAGCAGTAAAAACCAAGGCATCCACCCCATTGAGTGCTGCGATGTAGCTTCCGATGAATTTCTTGATACGATAGGCAGTCATGGCCAATGCCAGTTGGCAATCTTTGTTTCCTTCTTCTGCTCCTTTTTGGATTTCCCGTAAATCGGAATATCCCGTAAGGCCCAAAAGCCCGCTTTGTTTTTGCAATAGTTGGTTTACTTCTTTGGATGACATTCCCAAACTATCCATGAGATAGAAAACAACGGATTGGTCGATATCACCACTTCGAGTACCCATAATAAGTCCGTTGGAAGGTCCAAAACCGAGGGAGTGGTCTACACTCCTACCCTCTTTGATTGCGGTCATACTGCAGCCATTACCTAAATGAATACTAATGATTTTACTTGCAGGTTTTTTTAGATAGGCAATTGCCTGCTCTGAAACATATTTGTGACTCGTTCCATGAAATCCATAAACACGAATATGGTGTTCGTCTGCCAGCGTTTTGGGTACTGCGTAGCGATAGGCTTCTTCCGGAAGGGTTTGATGAAAAGCCGTGTCAAAAACGGCAACTTGATTTGCATTTTTAAAAATAGCGGAAGCCACTTTTATACCTATCGCATTCGCGGGATTGTGCAGCGGCGCCAATGAAGCCAAGCGTTCAATTTCTTCCAAAACACTCGCATCTATTTTGGTAGGCCGGTCAAAACGATTTCCACCATGTACAACGCGATGTGCCACAACCTCAATCTCATTGGGATGTTTTAAAACGCCCTTTTCATCGTGCATCAGCATATTTGTGATGGCCCGTAATCCTTGTTCGTGGTTTGCCAGGGCCAATACTTCGGAATGAGACTTTCCCTTCAACTCATAATGCAGCTCTGCATTTTCTAGTCCGATTCGTTCTACCAAGCCTTTACAGATAACTGCTTCTGAAGGCATTTCAATGACCTGAAATTTGATTGAAGAACTCCCAGAATTGATAATCAGAATCTGCATGGTCGTTTAACTTTCTTGCGCTTGTATGGCGGTTACGATTACGGTGTTAAAAACATCTTCAACGGTACAACCTCGGCTCAAATCATTTACAGGTTTATTGAGTCCCTGTAACATCGGACCAATGGCCAATGCTCCAGTTTCACGTTGCACTGCTTTATACGTGTTGTTACCCGTATTTAAATCAGGAAATATCAAAACCGAAGCTTCTCCCGCTACTTCGGAATCGGGCAATTTGCTTTTTCCTACCAAGGGGTCGACCGCTGCGTCATATTGTATGGGGCCTTCAATTTGGAGATTTGGATGTGTATTTTTTACGATTTCCGTTGCCTTTCGGACCTTATCTACGTCTTCCCCTTTTCCTGAACTTCCTGAGGAATAGGATAACATGGCAATCTTTGCTTTGATTCCGAAAGCTTCCGCTGAAACTGCTGATGATATTGCAATTTCCGCCAGTTGCTCTGCCGTCGGATTGGGATTGATAGCACAATCCCCAAAAACAGAAACCCGATTTTCCAAACACATAAAAAACACAGAGGATACCACACCTATACCCGGTTTGGTTTTTACGAATTGTAATGCAGGCCGAATCGTATGCTGGGTGGTATGTACCGCCCCTGAAACCATTCCGTCAGCATGGCCTTTATAGACCATCATTGTCCCGAAATAGGAAACATCGAGCATGGTATCTCTTGCGACATCCATATTCACGCCCTTATGCTTTCTTAATTCGCAAAATGTAGTAGCATAACTTTCAAAATTCTTTGCAGTAGCAGGGTTCAGTATATTCAAATGCGAAATATCAAAACCCAATTGCATGGCCTTTTTCTCTACTTGTTCTTGATTTCCTAGAAGGGTAATATCAACAATGCCCAAAGCACTTAACTCACTAGCCGCCTCTAGAATTCGGGCATCTTCTCCTTCGGGAAGCACAATGTGCTTCTTATGTGTTTTGGCGCGTTGCAAGAGGTTGTACTGAAACATTCTGGGGGTAAGTCCTTTGGGTTCAAAAGTTTCCAAACGCTCTAGCAATAATTCGCCATCAATATGGGAATTGAAAAGGGATATCGAAGTTGCTATTTTTTGTTTGCTTTCCGCATAAATTTTCGATTTAATATTACCGACGGAATTGGCAGCATCAAAAGTACCATGCTGCACAGAAATGATGGGGACATGCGTTTCAAATCCTTCCAGTAATTTTAGGATAGACGGCTCGGGAAGAATTCCCCCAGTTAGCACAATACCTGAAATCGCTGGATAATTATCCGAAAGGTTCGCTTGTAAAGCGCCAAGAATTATATCAGCTCTATCACCAGGAGTTATAACCAAACTATTGTCTCGCAAATGCGTCAAATAGTTATGTAATTGCATTGCACCCACTCCAAAACTTCCAGTTTGATTATCAAGATTTTCTTTACCGAAAAGCACTTTTCCATTTAAGGATGTTACAATTTCGTTTAGTGTAGGATGCGATAAATTCTTTACCCTAGGCACAGTGAAGGCAACCGTTTTATCCTTCAATTCTTTTGCCAGACGTTGGTTGACCAGTTCCACATTCTCGGGACGCACTTTATTAGCCACAACGGCAAGAAGTTCAATGTCTTTTTGAAGATAGGTGTTCACGGCAGATTCTAGATTACCACAAAATTCCTCAAGGGTTTTGCCTCTTCCATTATCGATTAAAACCACAGGAATACCAAGATTCTTCGCAATATCGATATTCAAATCGAATTCGATAATGCTTCCGTCGCTGGAGAAATCACTTCCTTCCACCAGAATAAAATCAAAACGCTCTTCGAGTTGTTTGTATTTGGAAATAATAGCATCCAGAATATCCCCTTGCCTACCATCGTTGAACATATCGACCACTTGACTTTGGGTTAAGGCATAGGCATCTTCTACTGCAATATCCAAACCAAAATGCGAGACTACGGTGTTGATGTGGTTGTCTATTCCTCCGGTTTTAATATCATCTATCACAGGTCTGAAATAACCAACCTTGGCCATTTTCCCTAGTAAGAGCTGCATCAAACCCAACACGACCAAAGACTTACCACTATGGGATTCTAAAGTGGCGATATAAATGGATTTTGTCATAATTCAGTGGTGATTTTTTGAAGCGACAAAGGTAAGGATTTCGTCTTTTTGGGAGGTATTGACTAGTTGAAGGTTTTATTAATTAATTCTCGATATCGAAACAATCAGACGTCTGCAAATAATCATAGCCCCCCTTATCGTTCTTTTCAAAACATTCCCCAAAAAGTTTAAGCAAATTCAGCTCATAGGTTTGCAATGAACCTTCCAAGCGGTCTAAAACCGACTGATGCAGTTTTAGCTTTTCCTTTTTGTATCCGTTTTTAGAAGTAAAGAAAACAAGCTTGCGACCCTTTTTAGGGTAGAAGAGTTTCATCATTCCACCAATTGGATCATTGGTTATATCCATCCGATTTTCATAAACCTCAGCTGATCGAGGAAGCAATTCAAATTCTCTTAATTGTCCAATCATCCAGTTTAAAGAAACCCCGCTCATATTGGTGTTCAAAGCACCACCACCAACATCGGAATGCGATCCAAAAAACCAAACTTCATTGACGATATCTTTGGGGTTTACTTCTTTACATTCCTTGATCAAATAATCGTCCACCAATATGGATGGTGTAAATACAGAACCTCTATTATCGTTTAAAGACAAGGCTTGCGCTGCCCTATTGATATTGCAAAGCTGGTCGTGATATTTAGTTTCTGCCACATAGTAATCATCTTTGTAATCTGGCATTCCTAAAGAAGCTACGGTATCCCACAAGCCCATAAATTCGATTCTATAACTATCGTAGTCCACACGTTGTTTCGTAAGTTCAAAAACGTCATTTCTTCTTTCCTGCAAGGTTTTATCCCCCTTGTGGGCATCAAATATTTTTTTTACAAATTTCAATCTTCTGTCTTTTGGGATTTTGCTCAAATCCACGATACCTGCAGCATGAATCATGCCGGCTAGAATGCGTGAAGAATAGGCCCCTCTGCTAAAGCCAAAGAGATAAATTTCATCTTTGCGCTCATGATCATAGTGCTCTGCAAGATATAAATAGGCATTGCTAACCGTACCGCGAATACCTGAACCTGTTAGCATACCAGCAACATCAGCTCCGTTACCAACTCCTCTTACATACGCCGCGCCTACATTGGGGTTATTCTGCAACGTAACTAGATTGTAGAGTTTTGAAACATTGGTATGGCTTCCTTCATTGCTAGCTGTCCCATCCATAAAAACGGCCAGTTTTTTCGGTGCTATTTCTAAGGAAACGGGTTGATGTACGATTGGCTTTTTGCTTCCGCATGCCGAAAAGGTGATTAAAACTATCCCGACTATAGACCATTTCGCAATTCGATTTGTAAACATTTTTTGAGTTAAAGACATATATTAAGGCTGGTTTGCAAACAAGAAAGGCAATTACTTAAACTGATCGGCAATTATCTTGGTGAAGGTTTTTTGTATTTTATCGGCTGCTTGCGGATCCGTTACGTCTACAAGACACACATTAACCAATTGTTCGCCTTCAGCTAGAGTTAAATCATAGGTAAGTGCTTCCAGTACGTAAGTTTTTGAAGTAGATACGATAGGAACATCCGAATCACTTGAATTCGGACCGAAACTAGCTTTGTCCCTATAACTTGCAGGAATACCGGTTTGTGAAGCCATACTACCATTTTGCGTTTCTATAGTCTGTTTTAGAGAAGTTAAAATGATTCCAGAAATACCAGCGTCTTTAAACATCTGCACTGTTTGTGCCACTTCTTCGGTAGTGTTCGCTTCTTTCAAAGAAGGGAACTGTATATGGGATTCGATCGCATCGAGGTTTTGCCCACGCAGTTTAGTGGCTATTGCTGTTTCATAAGATTTTCGTACTTCGGTTTCCGGCGATTCTGAAATAACCAAAATTTTTGAATTCGAAAGGGAATCAAAACTTTGCGATTTCCAAGAATCCATAAGCTTTGTTGAAGCACAGCTTGACAGTACAAGGAAAACAGCGAAAATCAAATAATAACTTTTATTTTTCATACTATGTTTATTACAATTATTTAAGACGTTGATTAATAGACCACACTACCTTTTTCATAGTATCATAATACATTTCATATTGCTCATCAGTTAAAATCGATTTCACCTCTTGGTGCTGTTCTTGCATCAAGGTGTCAAACTGTACTCTTACCTCTGTTTTGGTAATATCAGGGTTGTCCTTCCCGATCATTTCCATTTTTGCGGAGTACCTATTCGTTATATCCTGATACTGCATCGCGACCTCGTCAGTCAAATTCATTTCTTGTACAAACTCTGTGAACCACTGGTCTATGTATTCGGATTCTGCCTCGGTGAATATAGGTGATGGCTGAGTGTTTTCTGTTTCACTGCTTTGGGCAATTATGGGATTTGCCGCCAAAAGAAATATTAAAAAGAAGAAACAACGTAACAATTTCATTTTAATAAATGTTGTTTTTATTAATTGTTAAATATAGGGAAACTGTGACAGTAGTGAAAGAGGGCTTACCTTCGGTGTTTCCTACAATCTCCGCACCTGACAATAAAGCTCGATGCCGCTTGGGCGATATCTGGGCTTTTTCTTTTCACTTACTTACACGAGCATTTTTTAATAAGGGATTACATATCCCTACAATCTCCGCACCTGACAATAAAGCACACTTTTGACAGGCGTAAAAAGAAAAAGCCCGATTTCCATTCGGAAATCGGGCTTTGCTCTAAGCGGAGAAAGAGGGATTCGAACCCCCGGAGGTGTGACCCTCAACAGTTTTCAAGACTGCCGCATTCGACCACTCTGCCATTTCTCCAAGTGTCTCATCAGGTATTCCCTGAATGCGCGTGCAAATATAGAAAGCTTTTTCTATTCCATACAACGTTTTAATGAATTTATTCGGTCAAAATCTTTATGGAATTCTGTTAAATTCTACTGGAATCAAGTCAAAACATCGATGAAATACACCAATTTGGGGTTTAAATGCAAAACCTATGAATTTTTATTAAGTACCGCATGAAAACATTTTTTCAACTTTGACCCAGTAACAAACCTCAAAATCCTACTCACATGAAAAATTCCCCTACTTACAGAATGATTTTTACCAGCATCTTTTTATTAGTATGCTTAACAATGGCCGCACAGAAATCTTTTGAAAACGGTTTTGAATCTCAAAAAGACAGCCAATATCAAAAGCTTAAAAGCTTAGGGTATACTGAAAAAGAAATCTATGAAGATTTAGGAAACGCCAACTTTCTATTAGAAAAGTATGAAAACGCTGCTTTTTGGTACAAAAAATTAAGTGAACTGGAAGATAACAAAGCGCTGAGCAACAATTATCAGAAAAGATACCAATTTGCTTTGGAGCAAACCGCGGACATCCATACTGTCGCTAATAATGGAAACGATTGGTTGGAGCAAATCAAAGAAGATTACCAAATCAAAAGAGCATTTGATGCGCGTAAAGCAAATCAAAGCGTGGCTAGTAATAAAAGGGAATTCGATTTTAATCCCAGTTATAGGTCACAATCTTTAGAGTATTTGGTGGAGTACGAAAGAAACAAAGCTTTTATCGGAGTTCCCCACACCAAAAGGTCTGAGATGGAAGGAAACTACGAATCTCCCATTGCTGTGACTACTGATGGACAAACAGCTTACTTCAGCAAGGCAATATATCTTAAACCTGTAAAAGGTATTTTCTCTAAAAAGGAGATGGTGCATAAAATATACCGTACGGATAAAGTCAACGGACAATGGAAGAACGTTCGAGAAATCGCCGTGGCTCCCAAACATGCTTCAGCTATGCATCCTGCAATTTCTGGGGATGGAAAACGCTTATTCTTTGCTTCGAACATGCCAGGTTCTTATGGAAAATACGATATCTACGTCGCTGACATTTCCTATAAAGGAAGCGCAGGAAAAGCAAAAAATCTAGGAACCAAAGTGAATACAAAAAAGAACGATTTATACCCACGTGTAATGGAAGATAACACTTTGGTCTTTGCTTCTGAAGGACGCGAGGGTTATGGCGGACTCGACTTGTATATGACTCAAGTAGGACAGAAAAATGTGGATTATGCCACAAATCTAGGTAGTCCTATTAACAGCTCTAAAGATGAATACTCTATGTATGTAATGGCGGATAGAGGAATTGGTTACGTACTTTCCAACCGCGGAAAAAACAAAAATGAGATACAAGAAGTGGCTTTCTCTTATGCGAATGATACGCAAACAAAAGCGGACCAAAGAGATTCAAACCTACGCGCTGCATTGAACAACAAATTACAAATAGATTATACTACTTCAGTATTCGAAGATAAATAAGGAAATCATAGTTCGAAATCTTAACCAAAATTCCATTGGGCGTAAGCCCGATGGTTTAACCCCCAAATCCCACAAAGATGAGCTATTCAAACTATACATCAAGAATATTCCTGTGCCTGATTTTGACGATTGTCTTTTGTCAAACTACACTTGCGCAAGAAGAAACCTCAACGGAATTAGGAACCAAAAGCAGCTATCACAATCAGTTGTATTTTAATCGGTTTTTTATCAACCCAACCTTTTCGTTGGTAAGAGAGAAAAAATCATACCTGAACATTCTTCATAGAAACCAGTACACTACTTTCGAAGATAACCGTCAAAACTATTTCCTTGGATTTAGCAACAAGCTTAACGATAGAACGGCTATCGGAATCGGAGTGTACAGTCAATGGTCCGGTGTTGTACAAGAATTTGGTTTCAACGCCAACTATGCAACCTCCGTAAGACTAGGTGAAAAAAGCAAATTGAGTTTCGGTACCAACCTGACCTACTTTAATGAAGGACTGGATAAAAATCGAATAGTAGTCGCGCAAGAAGATGATAGACTATCAGAATCAAGAAAGGAAAGCAAAATGGCCATTCAACCGGGAATTACCTTGTCCTTAGGCAAATTTGATTTCGGATTGTATGCCAAAGATCTTTTAAAGTACAACCAAACAACGAATGAGTTCATTACGAACTTGTCTGAAAAAAGCGTAACGGCTTCACTGCAATATACCCACTCCTTCAATGCCACCCGAGGCTTATTTGAAGATGCACGACTCATGCCCCTTGTACAAGTGGGCAAGAATGAAAACAATGATTTGGTTTATGTGGGTTCCATGGTTCTGGACCTTCCGAAATACGGATGGTTGCAGACCAATTTTGACAATACCTATGGGATGTCCGTAGGCATGGGTTTTAACATCAGCAAAAAGATGTCCCTGGGGTATTTGTTAGAAAAGGATATTCTGAATAAGGAAACTGATTTAGGATGGAACCATGAAGTAAGTTTGGCCTATACCTTTAAAAATGATGACCTCGACATCAACTTAACAGCTGATAGTTCTCAAGACCGAAAAATTGACCAGATTATTCGAAACTATGAAGAACAAATCTTGGCCCTAACGGAAGAAAAAGGAGAAACTCCAAAAACCGCCGAAGAAACCAACAAGGAAATCATGAATACTTTGGCCCATGAAAATCGAATGATTCTAGACCAACTTATTCTAAGACAAGATTCAATTGAGAAAGCAAGAAACGCGGCTTTCGAAAAACGCTTTGAAATGATTGTTCGTGCTGTACGAAGTGACATTAAGAATAGTATTAAATCAAATTTAAACGATTTTATACCAAAGAAAAATACTGGTCTTGCAAGCACCGAAGCTAAACGAGCTCTGGATAATCCTATACAATCGAAAAGAAAAGACCTTGTTGTATCTAACCAAACAACACAGAATTCAAATCTTGATAATAGAGTAAAAAATGATGCAGACAAAATTCAAAAACGCCGTGACTTTAAGGAGCTTCCTATTCGCCAATTGAATCAGGCCAATCTTGTTGGAGCAAATTCGGGCTACTATGTCATTGCCAATGTATATTCGAATAAAAAATATCTCAATGCATTTGTCAAAGATTTAAAGGCAAAAGGTCTGAATCCGAAACAATTCTATAACAAGGAAAATGGACTACATTATGTATACCTTGCGGACTATAATGCAAAAGGAGATGCTAAGAATGCATATGCCTCAAACCTAAACGGAAAGTACCAAAAAGAGAAATGGATTATGGAAGTTGCCAACCATTCCACTATAGTACATAACTCATATAATGATTGATGAAACTGAGCTGCAAATGCTAAAATTTGATGCATTTGAACGAAAAAATCCCTTTAAAATAGGGGCTTTCGAAAGATTTTACTAAATTTACCCTATCAAACAATTACTACTTAAAACCCTCAAATCCCCTACAACATGAAACCTACTATGAACCTCAACACGTCCCAAAAACGGAAATCTTTTTTACTCTCGAACTACGGTGCTCCCACTTTTTTCGACCCTAAAATAGGCTAGCTTTTTTAGCCTAGTAAGCACAAAACTTTTTCTTGCTATCTCGAATAGCTTCTAACGAATTGGAGATTTTTCAGAAAGAAAAATCGGTGCTTAATCCTAAAACTTTTATTGAATACATGTTTTCTTATGTCAGTGTAACAAACTGACCTTAGACTTGTATGCTTTAAAAAGAACAGCGGAGTTTTTAGCTCCGCTAGGATGCAAACGTCCCAAACCCAAATAATTCAATTGTCTTGAATCTTGACCCTTCAAGGCTTAACCTACAAACCACATGACTATGAGACCAGAAATTTTAAATGTGATTATTATTGACAACGACAGCCAATTACATGCCTCTTACAAAAGCTATTTTCAACGGTATGATGATTTTAACCTGAGCGGAATTTACAATAGCGTTGAGGATGCCCTCAATGAATTTGAAAGTGTACAACCAGATATTATCGTATCAGAGGTGACCTTGCCCATCATTAACGGAATAGAAGGCATTAAACTCTTCCGTAAAAAAGATGCTAATGTGAATATCATCATGGCAAGTACGAATAACGATTTTGAAATCATCAAAAAAGCGTTCAAATACGGCGCAAATGGTTTCCTGACAAAGACTGTAACGCGTAAACGTCTGTATCATGCACTCAATTCAATTAAGAATGAAGGTGCCGTAATCGGAAATGACATCGCAAAAAAAATAATCTCAATGTTTCAACCGAAATCGTACCAATCTTTTTCAGAGCGTGAAAACCAGATTATTGATTATCTAAGTCAGGGTGCTACCTACAAAACCATAGCGGACAAGTTATTCGTTACAACAAGTGCCATCAATTTTCATATTCAAAACATATATCTAAAACTCAATGTAAACTCAAAATCCGAAGCCTTGTTAAAGCTCCAAGAAATAGGATAAAAATACTGTGCTTGACCCGCAAATCCCCCCCTCCTACCTGCTTGAACCTCATTATTAAGCCCTTAAGGCAATAACGACTTTAAAAATGAGGTTTGTAGGTCATGTTAGTGCCCGTTGAATGATTTGGTCAACGGGCACTTTTTTTAGTTATGTATAATTACTCTATTTATAAACAATTCGCTACCTTAGGCAAATGGTAAGATGTGTGATTTAATAGTCACATTATTTTGAGTCCCCCTCCACCTAGTGAATACCCCATTCTTCTGTTTTAAATGTTTATGCTTTATTTAATTACCCACAGATTTAAATAGGATAACCAAAAAATTCATTTTTACATGAAAAATCGACTTCTCAGGTATACTGCAATAATCGCGGTATTTTGTTCGTGCCTATCGGTAAGTGCACAAGGTATTAGTTCTTTCACCCTAATAAACGCTGAAACAGATACGGAAATAGGTGTCTTAGCAAATTCCAATACTTTCGTTCTTTCGGGTTTACCTTCAAATCAACTAAGTATTAGAGCCAATACTTTTGGCGTTGTTGGCAGCGTTGTTTTTAAGTTGGATGGCGTTACAGTTCAAACGGAAAGTAGTGCACCGTATGCTTTTCTAGGCAATTCCGGACCTGATTACGTGGCCTGGCTTCCAGAGCCAAAAACCTATAGTATTACCGGTGCAGCGTATTCCTCGGCTGGTGGGCAGGGAACACTTTTTGATACTGATGTCATTACAATAACATTTACAGGCGAACCGGATATTGATGACCCCATAGATGATCCATCCAAACCGACCATTGAATCTTTAATACTTATCAATGCAGACACTGATCAAGACATTGGCGCCATAACCGAAGGCAGTACTTTTAATATTTCCGAAATAGGTACAACAAACTTTAATATCAGGGCCGAAACCGGTTCGGATACTGAAAGTGTGATCTTCGGATATCAAGGAGTAAATACGTATCGTACCGAAAATCTGCCCGTTTATGCCATAGGCGGAAATAATGGAAACAACTATTCCGCTTGGGTACCTGATCTAGGAGCTAATACCGTTACGGCAACGGCATATACGGGTAACAATGGTTCTGGTATAATGGGCGTTCCATTTACCGTTAATTTTGAGATTACCGAAGTAGCAGTAGACCCAGATACGGACGGAGATGGCATAAACGACCCTGAAGATGAATGTCCTGATGTTCCCGGGTTGCCAGCGTTCAATGGCTGTCCAGATCCTGACATGAACGATGATGTTGACTCTGATGGTGACGGCGTTCTTGACATTGATGATGCGTGCCCCGATGAACCGGGACTCGAAAACCTGGATGGTTGCCCCGATGCAGACGGCGACGGAATTCCCGATAAAGACGATGAGTGCCCAAATGAAGCTGGCCCTGGCAATTTAGCTGGTTGCCCCGATACAGACGGTGACGGAGTTCCGGACAAGGACGACACTTGTCCTAATGACCCAGGCCTTGCTGGCTTGAACGGATGTCCGGACTCTGATGGTGATGGGGTTACCGATGCGGATGATGCTTGTCCTGACGAAGCTGGTCCTTCCGAGTTGGCCGGTTGTCCTGATTCGGATGGAGATGGAGTTCCCGACAAGGACGACACCTGCCCTGATGACCCAGGTCTTGTTGACTTAAACGGATGCCCGGACTCGGATGGTGATGGGGTTACCGATGCGGATGATGCTTGTCCTAACGAAGCAGGTTCTTCCGAATTGGCCGGTTGTCCTGATACGGATGGCGATGGAATTCCCGATAAAGATGATGAATGTCCCAACGAAGCAGGGCTGGATTCGCTGGCGGGATGTCCAGAAACGCAAGATCCGTCGGGGCCAATTATTCAATCTTTAGTCCTTATAAATGCAGACACTGACCAAGATATTGGCATCATTGCCGAGGGCAGTATTTTTAGCATTTCCGAAATAGGTACAGCGAACCTTAATATCAGGGCCGAAACGGGTTCGGATACTGAAAGTGTGGTGTTCGGGTATCAAACGGATTCAAACTTTCATACCGAAAATCTACCGGTATACGCTATTGGTGGAAATAACGGCAATAATTATCTACCCTGGGTACCTGATTTAGGTGCAAATACAGTTACCGCAACTGCATACACGGGTAATAATGGATCCGGTACTATGGGTACTCCTTTCACCCTTAACTTTGAAATTGTGCAGGCTATACCTGATACCGACGGGGATGGTATAAACGACCCTGAAGATGAATGTCCGGAAGTTCCCGGGTTGCCAGCATTCAATGGCTGCCCAGATCCTGACATGAACGACGATGTTGACTCGGATGGTGATGGGGTTTTGGATGCAGATGATGCCTGCCCCGATGAGCCAGGGCTCGAAAACCTCGACGGTTGCCCCGATACGGATGGTGACGGAGTTCCCGATAAGGATGATACTTGTCCCGATGACCCAGGCCTTGTTGACCTGAATGGATGCCCAGATACGGATGGCGATGGGGTTACCGATGCGGATGACGAATGTCCTGACGAAGCCGGTCCTTCCGAATTTACCGGTTGCCCAGACACCGATGGTGATGGAATTCCCGATAAAGATGATGCATGTCCGAACGAAGCAGGGTTGGATTCGCTAGCCGGTTGTCC
The DNA here is from genome assembly GCA_947500435.1 of uncultured Flavobacteriaceae bacterium. Lineage (GTDB taxonomy): Bacteria > Bacteroidota > Bacteroidia > Flavobacteriales > Flavobacteriaceae > Maribacter_C. Next base: position 491,032 of record CANMRV010000002.1, on the reverse strand, counting down.
TGAAGATGACCCAAATACAGACTTAGAAGCCATTTTACGAATTAATTGTGGTGGTGGGACTGTAACTTTTGGCGATATCGTTTATGACGCAGATGAGTATTTTAGCGGAAATGGAAAATCCTATGCGAATAATCAAATAGGTGATATTTTGGAAACAGACCAGGATGCCATCTATAAAACGGAAAGAAGCGCAACAAGTAATCTAGCATCATTTAACTACAATATTCCGTTGACGAATGGGGACTATCAAATAAAGCTTCATTTCGCAGAAATATACTGGGGAGCAACAGGCGGAGGTCCCGGAGGAACAGGCAGACGCGTATTTGACGTTACTTTAGAAGGTGATAATGTATTGGTCGATTTTGACCTGAATTCCGAGGCAAACCCAATGACCGCAATCATTAAGACATATTCAGCGAGTATTACGGATGGCGCATTAAATATGGTTTTTGATTCTTCTGTAGACCAACCCAAAATCTCTGCTATCGAAATTTTTGGAGAAGGCGGAATTGTTACCCCACCAACTACTTGTGATTGGGAAGATCTTGCTAATTCATCATTGAGCAAAGTGGAAGCCCAAAGCATCAAAATGAACAACAAGCTTTATACGTTTGCAGGCTTTTTATCTGGTTTACAGATTACACCGGTAACCGAGGTATACGATCCTGCAACCAATAGTTGGTCGACAGTAGCACCAATGCCAACCGCGGTTACCCATATGGGTGCTGTTGGTGTAGGTGATGAAATTTGGATTTTAGCCGGATTCGTAGGAAACCATCCAGGTGTAGCGACTGATAAGGTTCAGATTTATAATACGCTCACCGATTCTTGGTCTGTCGGTCCAGCACTTCCTAATCCTCGAGGTTCAGGGGCTGGAGTATACAGTCAAGGAAAAATTCATTTCTTCGGAGGTCTTTTACCCGATAGAAGAACAGATGTCGGTGAACATTATATTCTAGACGTAAACAATTTATCAGCAGGATGGCAAGCTGCTGCACCAATGCCAAATCCAAGAAATCACCTAAGCGGTGCCGCAATCAATGGAAAAATATACGCCATTGGTGGACAGTTTGGTCATGATAACGGTGCTTCAGACAAGGATTTTTTACATGAATACGATCCTGTAACCGATAGCTGGACCAGAAAAGCCGATTTACCTTCAGACCGTTCACATTTTGAGCCAGGAACCATGGTTCACAACAATAAAATAATCATTGTTGGCGGCAGAAGAGGTGGTGCATTTCTTAATGACGTCACAGAATATGATCCCGTCACAGATAGTTGGGCAGAGCTTTGTGAGCTTCCTAAAAATCTCCTCGCTCCATCTGCCAAAGTATTTGGTGATCGTTTGATCGTTGCGAACGGTGGTGAGAATGGTGTTTGCTGCCCACAGAACAGCACAATCTCAATTGGTATTGAACCAGAAATAGTAGTAGATAATCAACTAAGTGTTTTGATTTACCATGAGACAAACGGATTCAGACATCAATCCATACAAGCAGGAATCAACATGATTGCTGAATTTGGAACGGATTTAAATTGGAATGTGGACGAGTCGCAATCAAGTAGTGTATTTACCACCACAAACTTATCAAACTATGATGTAGTAGTTTGGATGAACACGAGAGGAGATGGTCTTCTTACGGCCTCAGAACAGTCTGCTTTTGAATCCTTCATCCAAGGTGGCGGTGGTTTTGTTGGTGTTCATGCAGCAACGGACACCTATAGAGACGGAAGTTGGTCCTGGTATAATGACCTAGTAGGGGCCATAGTACAAACAGGGCCAAATCATACACCAAATAATACCAATGGTACCATGGATGTTATAGGTACACATCCTACGGTAGCTCATTTAGGTGATACTTGGAATAAAAGTGAAGAATATTACTATTGGGAATTAAACGGTGGTTATCTATTTGATGGAAACATCAACCTTCTAAATGTACAGCCCACCGGTCCAGATAGTTATGATGCTCCTAGACCTATTACCTGGTATAAAAATTATGATGGAGGTCGTTCTTTCTATACTGCCCTGGGTCATAATGCTTCCGATTATCAAAGCAATGATAATTTTAGAACAATGATAAGAGAAGCCATTATTTGGGCGGCAGATGATGCATTGCCTATCGCAGTTAATTCTGGTGATGCACTGTCTAGTAGAAGTCGGGCAATTATTTACCCAAATCCAGTGAACGATAAATTTTATATTGTTGAGGATGCGCTTTTAAATGTTGATGTAGGTGAAGTAAGCCTTTTCGGCTTGGATGGAAACCTCATCATGCGTAAAGCTGTAAACAAAAACAATAATGAGGTTAACGTAGATGACCTTCCGACGGGTTATTATATGGTTACCATTGCAGGTGCAGAAATGTTCGAGCAGCAGCTTATTTTTGTAGAGTAGTTTAATTTAGTGTATAAAAATACTTAGTATTACATATTGCGCCCGCTAGTCGATTTGTCTAGCGGGCACTTTTTATGCCTTCTATGAATTAGTGGTATTTTTAGGTCATTAAATTTACCAACCAAAAAGCTCAAGCAAATCTCCAACTCAAAAAAAATCGGTCTCTGGTCGTCAACAGCTTTAGTTGTTGGTAATATGATTGGTTCCGGTATATTTTTATTACCCGCATCACTGGCAATCTATGGTGGTATTGGAATGCTGGGCTGGATTTGTTCTGCAGCGGGAGCGATTCTTATTGCCTATGTTTACGGAGCATTGGGTAAAATAGCGCCGAATACCATTGGAGGTCCTTATGTTTATACCAGAATGAGTTTTGGGGACTTCCCCGCATATTTGGTGGCTTGGGGTTATTGGGTGGCTATTTGGGCAACTAATGCCGCTATCGCTGTTGCCTTAGTCGGGTATTTGGAAGTGTTTTTTCCTGTTCTCGGCGAATCACCAATCATCTCCATTCTTACCGGACTTGGTTTCATTTGGGGTTTTACCTATATCAATTCCAAACCGCTTAAAACGGTAACAAGTATTCAAGTAATCACTACAGTATTGAAGATATTACCAATATTGGCAGTTGGCATATTTGGTGTCTTTTACATCAATTGGGAAAATTTTATTCCCCTAAACAGAAGTGACGCAACTACTTTCGGAGCTATTACCGCAACAGCCACCCTTACGCTATTCGCATTTTTAGGAATGGAAAGCGCTGGGATTGTGAGCGGCGACACAAAAGATGCGGCCAAAAATGTGAACAAAGCTACTTTAGGTGGCACACTGATTACAATTGTAGTTTATCTCAGCAGTTCTTTAGCAATTATGGGAATTATTCCTCCTGAAGTCCTTAAAAGTTCAAATGCCCCTTTTGCAAATGCCGCTCACTTGTTTTGGGGTGGTTCTGCCCAATATATTGTGGCGGCCTGTGCCGTAATCGCAACCATGGGTGCCCTAAATGGCTGGATATTAATGCAAGGACGCATTCCCATGGCGGCAGCTTTGGACGGGCTTTTCCCAAAAGTGTTCGGAAAGCAAAATAGCCATGGTTCTCCCATTCTCGGAATCATTTTATCAAGTATTTTGGCTTCGCTTCTAATGATGCTCAACTATTCTAAAAGCTTGGTAGATGCATTTACCTTTATGATGACCCTGTCAACGCTTTCGGTGATTGTACCTTATTTATTCTCGGCATCGAGTTTGGCCCTAATCCTATATAATCGTGATAAAAAATTAAGCAATCCCATGATTTGGGTGTCGCTTTTAGCTTTTCTGTTTTGTATCTGGATTATTATGGGTTGTGGTTTCGAAGTCGTAATTTATGGCTTGATTTTGTTATTGATTGGTATTCCATTTTATTTTGGTTTAAAAAGAAAAAATAAGAGCAATGGGTAACTTTTATGTAAATCCGGATATAAGGAAAGCGGAAACCTTACCTGCCTCTTTCTATCGTGATACGAACGTATTCGAGCAGATGAAGGAGGACATTTTTGCGAAATCGTGGCAGTTTATAGGTGATAGTCCGTCTTTGGTACCGCTTGATGGTTTTGCACATCCGTTTTCGTATATGGAAAACTATCTGCACGAACCTATGGTTTTAGTGCGTGACAAGCAGAGTACAATTCGTTGTATGAGTAATGTTTGTACACATCGCGGAAATTTAATCGCCCACAATGCAGGGAGTGTCAGTCGAGGACTAAGTTGCATTTACCACGGTCGCCGTTGGGATTTAGAAGGGCAATTCAAACACATGCCGGAGTTTCAGGAGGCAAAAGACTTTCCCAGACCTTGTGACCATTTGCACCAATTTACATTAGAAGAATGGGGACCTTTCCTATTTACCGGATTGGACCCAGAAGTTGATTTTTCGGTTATTCGAAATTTCTTAGAAAAATACGTCGGGTTTCTTCCTCTAAATGAATTCAAATATGATTCTGTAAGCAGTAAAGACTATCTGGTAAACTGCCATTGGTCTTTGTACTGTGATAATTATTTGGAGGGATTTCATATTCCTTTTGTGCATCCCGATTTGAATGCTGCCCTCAGCTATGAGGAATACACCACAGAATTATTTGAGTATGGCACCTTACAAATAGGATACGCCGATGGTGCTGAAGAAACCTATGACCTGCCGGAAGGACATCCCTGTCATGGTAAAAAAGTAGCTGCTTTTTATTTCTGGATTTTCCCGAATATCATGTTGAATTTTTATCCATGGGGATTATCCGTAAACGTTGTGAAGCCCATTTCTCCCTCCAAAACAAAAGTATCGTTCATTTCCTATTTACATGGAGAAAATCGGTTTGAAGGAGCCGCCAGTGCTGCAATGGACAAAGTGGAACGCGAGGATGAATTTGTAGTTGAAGGAGTGCATCAAGGACTGCAATCACGCTTCTATAAAGCAGGCCGCTTCTCTCCTACCCGCGAACAAGGCGTGCATCATTTTCATAGAATGTTAGCCGAGCGCTTATAAAGTTTTTTATGGATACGCCTCTGGTAAGCATTCTCATCCCCTTTAAAAACACAGCTCAATTCCTAACGGAATGTTTGGATTCTATTCTCAAGCAAGCATATACAAATTGGGAAGTGCTAGCGGTTAATGACCACTCGTCTGATGAAAGCCTGAAAATTGTTCAAGGATTTGCGGAAAGTGATTCCCGAATTCAAGTGTTTCCCAATTCAGGAGCTGGAATTATTGAAGCATTGCGAACAGCATATTCAAAAAGCCATGGCAGTTTAATCACCCGCATGGATTCCGATGATATCATGACTCCCAATAAATTGGAAGTCATGGCTAGTTCCCTTTTAAATACGGGAAAAGGCCATTTAGCTGTCGGGCAAGTTAAATACTTCTCAGACCGAGGCATAAGTAATGGCTATGAGCGCTACGAAGCTTGGCTCAATCAATTGACCCAATCAGGAAGTAACTATTCCGAAATCTATAAAGAATGCGTAATTCCTTCCCCCTGCTGGATGGTCCATAGAGAAGATTTAGACAAATGTGATGCATTCGAACCCGATAGATATCCTGAAGACTACGACTTAACTTTTCGATTTTATGAAAAGGGCTTACAATGTATTCCCTGTGATGAGCTCTTGCATTTTTGGCGGGACTATGATACAAGAACCTCCCGCACCAGCGAACATTACGCGCAAAATTATTTTTTAGATATCAAACTGCACTATTTCCTTAAACTAAATTACAATCCGAATAGACCACTGGTGGTTTGGGGGGCTGGAAACAAAGGAAAAACCATTGCCAAGGGTTTGCTCGAAAAACAAATCGATTTTCATTGGTTATGTGATAATCCGAACAAAATAGGTAAAGAGATTTACGGAAAAAAAATGCTACATTTTGAATTTCTCAATAAATTAAAAAATCCGCAAAGTATTATTACCGTAGCGAATGAAGAAGCACAAAAAGCCATTCGTGTGTATTTAGATACCTTGGGGCAAAAGTCGATGGAAGATTTCTTTTTCTTCTGTTGATTATGATTCAAGGTTTCATGTTCAAAATTCAAAGTTGTCCATTTTATGAAAACTTTTTGACCTTGAACTTTCAACTTTGAACCTTGAATTAGCTATATTTGCCAAATCAAAATCAGGAATGCAGTTTAAACATCCAGAACTTCTTTGGGCCTTATTTCTTCTCCTGATTCCTATCTTTATTCACCTCTTTCAACTCCGTAGATTTCAAAAAACACCATTTACGAACGTCAAGTTTTTAAAGAAGGTAGTTTCAGAATCCAGACGAAGTAATACTTTAAAAAAGTGGTTACTGCTTTTGACTAGAATGTTTTTGCTAGCGGCATTAATTTTTGCTTTTGCCCAACCTTTTTTCGCTGAAAAATCGGCATTACAGGAAAAAGAAACCGTCATTTATTTAGATGATTCCTTTAGTATGCAGGCAAAAACCAACAATAGTACCTTACTAGAGGATGCCATTCAGAACCTTATCAAATCTATTCCTAAAAATCAGTTCTTCACCCTGTTCACCAATGAAAAGGTATTTAAGGATGTAAGCCTAAAAAACATTCAGAATGACCTTTTGCAGCTACCCCCTACTGCGAAGCAGTTGAAATTGAATGAGGTCTTTTTAAAAGCCAACACTTTTTTTGATGTTGAGAAAAATTCGATTAAAGATTTGGTTATTATCTCTGATTTTCAGCAATCCATGGGAATTGCAAAAGAAGATTCCACACTAAATCTAGAAAAGCATTTGATTCTTTTGGCCGCTGATGATTTGGAAAATGTTTCAATAGACTCTGTATATCTGAATACAATGGACTCAGATAATTTAGAACTGACCACTTTGCTTTCAAGTAATTCAGATACTGAGAATACGGCGGTATCTCTATTTAATGGGGAAAAGCTTATCGCTAAAACTGCGGCGAATTTCAATACCAACAAGCAAGCAAGGGTAGATTTTACGCTTCCCAAGAATGAAATTATCAAGGGAAGAATCGAAATTTCAGATGCGGGATTGTCCTATGACAACCAACTCTTTTTTAATATGGACACCAAGGAAAAAATCAAAGTTTTAGCCGTTGGAAATGGAGACAGTGATTACTTAAACCGCATCTTCACCTCAGATGAATTCGATTTTAGAGCTGTGGCTTTGAACAATTTGAATTATAGTGACATCAACGAGCAGAATTTAATTCTACTAAATGAGTTGGAAAGAATTCCCAATGCTTTGACTACAAGTTTAAAGTCTTTTACGGAGGAAGATGGACATTTAGCGGTTGTACCAGCTACACAAATTGATTTGAGCAGTTATGGTCAACTATTATCAAACTACTACTCCACTAGCTATACCCAACGCGTAAATTATGAACGTGATATTACGGGCATCTCTTTCTCACATCCCTTGTATCGCAATGTTTTCGAAAAAAATGTAGTGAATTTTCAATATCCAAAGGTTTCGCAGTATTTCAGGCTGAAAACGAATGCGCCAAGTATTCTTTCCTACCAAGACAAGGATCCATTTCTTGTAGGCTCCGGAGGTGTATTTGTTTTTACAGCTTCTCTATCGGTCGAAAATTCAAACTTTAAAAATTCCCCGTTAATAGTACCTACACTTTATAACATGGGAATTAATAGCTTAAAACTTCCTGAATTATTCTATTCCCTGGGAAGTAACCAAAAAGTGGATATCGCAGCTGAGCTTCCTAAGGATAATATTTTAAAAGTAGTTCAAAATGAATACGAGTTTATTCCCAGGCAGAAAGCCTTTGCAAATAAAGTGTCGCTGTACTTCAATGAAAACCCTCAAAAAGATGGAATCTATAGTGTTTTCAACAAAGAAGATTTTTACCGAAACCTAAGTTTTAATTACCCTAGGGAGGAGAGTGAGTTGAACTATATGGACATCTCAACTATAAATGCAAGTAGTAAGAATGAGTCGATAAGCGCTCTTTTTCAGCAAATGCAAAATGACAATTCCATCAATGCCCTTTGGAAATGGTTTGTTATTTTAGCGGTGCTATTTATGTTGATTGAAGTGCTGATACAAAAATACTTATGATGAACGTACTTTTAAAGAATACTACAATTGTAGATTCAACGAACAAAAATCTTCATCTCAAAAAACGAGATATTCTTGTTAAAAACGGAGTCATTGATAAAATAGCTTCTAAAATAACTCCTCCCAGTAAAACAAAAGTTATTGACCATAAAAACCTTCATGTCTCAATTGGTTGGTTTGATAGTAGTGTTAGTTTCGGTGAACCTGGTTATGAGGAGCGCGAAACCATTGAAAATGGATTAAAGACGGCCGGCAAAAGCGGTTTTACAGATATTGTTCTGAATCCGAATATAAATCCTGTTCCAGATAGTAGTTCCGATATCGTGTTTTTGAAGAATGCGGCAAAAGACTCGGTAACCAATCTCCATCCTTTGGGAACCTTAACCGCAAAAGGCGAAGGAAAAGATCTTGCAGAAATGTTCGATATGAAAAATGCGGGGGCGGTCGGATTCTATGATTTCAAAAGTTCCATCGAGAACTCCAATCTTTTAAAAATAGCCTTACAGTACGCTCAGAATTTTGACGGACTTGTACATTCCTTTCCTTTGGATACCAAAATCGCTGGGAAGGGAGTAGTTAACGAAGGGGAAATTTCTACACGAATGGGCTTGAAAGGAATTCCCGCTTTAGCGGAAGAACTTCAAATCGTTCGAGACCTTTTCATTTTAGAATATACAGGGGGAAAACTCCATATACCTACCATATCTGCTGCTAATTCAGTAAAGTTAATTGCAGATGCGAAGAAAAAAGGGTTGGATGTAAGTTGCAGTGTAGCGATTCATAACCTGTTCATGACAGATGATTCCCTAGAAGAATATGACACCAATTGTAAAGTAATGCCGCCACTTCGCACCACAAAAGATGCAAGAGCATTAATTAAGGGAGTTAAAGACGGCATTATAGATTTTGTATGCTCTGACCATGTCCCCCTGAACATTGAAGAAAAAAGAGTTGAATTTGATAATGCTGTAGACGGCTCATTAGGATTGGAAACCGCCTTTGGAATATTAAACCAAATCTTTGACTTAGAGACATCAATTTCATTACTTACCAAAGGACGGGAGCGTTACCAACTGAAAACCTCAGCGATCAAAGAAGGTGAAACTGCTTGTCTAACTCTCTTTGACCCAAAAGACGAATTTACATTCACAAAAAAAGAAATAGTTTCGACTTCAAAAAATAGCATGTTTCTCGAAAAACAAGTGAAAGGCAGGGTTTTCGGCGTTATTTGCAACAATCAAATACTTATTTAAGTAACTTTAGATAGTACATTTTTAAACCAACCCTTAAATTAGAATTATGGAACAAAGCACAATTGACGAAGGCAAGACTATGGCTATTATTGCCTATGTAACCTTACTAGGAACTTTAATCGCCTGGTTTATGAATAAGGATAAAAATAACGAATTTGCGAAATTTCATATCGGACAGGCTTTGAGAGCCTGGATTGCAGGTCTTATAATATCCATAGCGGCAACGATTTTAGTAATGATTACTGGAATGAGCGTTTTAAGCTATTTGTCGTATGCTGGTTGGGTTCTTGCAATTTTAGGACTTATCAATGCAGCAAATGGAAAAATGGAAAAGGTACCTCTTGTAGGAGATATTGGATAATGACATTTTTAGAAAAAAAGAGACTCCGTCGGGGTCTCTTTTTTTTTGCCCATAATCTGAAGTTCACCTAACTTTGAAAGATGAGTGATTTGGTAAAAGAAGGAAAAACAACAGCAATAGTGGCTTACTTTACACTGCTGGGTTCATTAATTGCTATAACCATGAACATGGAACCAAAAAACGAATTTGCGCGTTTTCATACAAGACAGGCATTTGGCCTACATATCGTCTTTCTTGGTTGCGCTTTGTTTTTAAGTTATGCTTTTAGTCCGTACGCTTGGTATGGGCTATATGCCTTCTATATTGTTTTATGGGGATATGGGTTTATCGGAGCCCTAAGTAATAAAAAACAATCTGTTCCAGTAATTGGTCCCTATTTTCAAAAATGGTTTACTTTTATCCAATAACACTTTATGACTACCGCCCCTTTATCTTTAGAACATTTAATTCGTCCTTCTAGCATTATCAAAGGAAAACCCCCTGTACTTTTCATGTTTCATGGTTATGGAAGTAATGAAGAAGACTTATTTTCTTTTGCGCCGGAATTACAAGAACAATTTTGCGTGATTTCCGTCCGTGCCCCCTACCCTATGGAAGCTTTCGGAAATGCTTGGTATGCCATCAATTTTGATGCGGCCAATGGAAAATGGAGTGATGATGAACAAGCCAAAAGTTCGCGCGATAAAATTGTTGTTTTTATAGATGAAGCTTGTAAAACCTATGGTTTAGATACGGATAATATTACTTTGTTAGGTTTTAGTCAGGGAACGATTTTAAGCTATTCCGTGGCACTATCCTATCCTGAAAAAATAAAAAATGTGGTCGCCCTCAGTGGATATATCAATGAAGGTATTCTTGTGGATGGGTATCAAGATAAGTCACATAAAGATTTAAAAATATATGCTTCTCATGGTCAAGTAGATCAAGTTATTCCTCCAGAATGGGCACAACGAGCACCTGAATTTCTTTCAAACTTGGGAATTGAACATGTCTATGAAGAGTTTCCTGTTGGACACGGTGTAGCTCCTCAGAATTTTTATTCGTTCAAAAAATGGTTAGATGATAAAATTTAGAAGGTGCTAGAATATAATAAATGATTCGCCAAGGTGAAATCAATACCAAAATCATCTTTTAGCTCGTAAGTTAGAATCATCTCTCCCCAATGCTTTCCATCAGTAAACTCGGCTAGTATCCATTTATGATTCAAAACATTTATTTTATTTATTTTGAAAAACCCTTCCATTCCTTCATACGGAATCAATGGATTATTCCCCTTACTTTCATTGGTTTCCAGTAATTTATCTGCAATATACCTTTCAGGGTTTTCTAAGTTTAAATGATCATAATTTTCTAGAGCATAATCATTATTTTCTAAAGAAAAATGCTGAACATCTAGAACTTTTATATTCAATTGTTGTACAGAATCTTGTAGACTTACTTTGTCAGCTTGTAACTTATTGATTTTATCATTCATTGTGTTGGCAAGTGTTCCACTGCTCACAAAAAGATACAGCGCAATCAAAGCAGTAAAAACAAATAGATAAAGGAATATATTTTTTTTCATAGAAAGCTATTTTATTGTCGTTCCCCTACTTGTGCTGAACCTGGCCGTTGGCAGGCGGGTTCATTTCAGTGAAGGCGGAAATCTCTATACTACTACCTAAACGGTAATCACCAAATTATCATATGCCAAATGCACATTTTTGGGCAACTTTTTTTCTACTTCATCATGAAACCCAAGTAAATGGCTGATATGCGTAAAATAAGCAATATCAGGTTTAACTTCTTTTACAAAAGCCAAGGCTTCTTCTAAATTAAAATGGGAATGATGGGGTTCTTCCCTTAGTGCATTGACTACAAGAACTTTAGAACCTTTTACTTTTTCGATTTCTTCGGAATCCATTCTTTTGACATCAGTCAAGTAGGTGAAATCCTTTATGCGAAATCCAAAGACCTGTAATCGGTTATGGTCAATATCTACTGGAGTTACGAAGGTGTTTCCAAGGGCGAAGACTTGATTGTTTTCAATAATGTTCAAGTCAACGGCAGGAGCGCCAGGGTATCTATTCTCATCCGCAAAAATATAATCAAATCGTTTCTTTAAGGAAGCTGCAACACGTTTATGCGCATAAATTGGAATATCTCCCTGACGGAAAAAATAAGGCCGAATATCATCTATGCCCGCCGTATGGTCTGCATGTTCATGAGTGAAAAGAATTCCATCCAATTTGGTCACTTGATTGGTTAACATCTGTTGTCTGAAATCAGGTCCACAGTCGATTACGTAATTGAAATCATCCCAAGAAAGCAAAACGGAAACGCGAAGTCTTTTGTCCTTCGAGTTGTCACTCATGCAGACAGGGTGTGTACTGCCAATCACAGGAATTCCCTGTGAGGTTCCTGTGCCCAAAAAAGTAACTTTCAACTTTCCTCGCATCTATTTCAAAATTATAACTATTTCTTGACATCAATACTGTTTTTATCCACATAAGTAGGGTTTTCACAACATTAAAAGAACTAAAAATAATTTATAAAAAATTGAATCGTTTATGACCTAGAAACTATGTGAACTTCTTATTTTTGTTATAACTAAAACACACTCCATGGCTTCTGTTTTAAAAAGGGATACAGCTTTTGAAAATATTCCTTCGATTAAGGCGAAAACACTCCGAATAAATTTGAATCCTGATATCTACGGTACCTTTGCTGAAATTGGTGCCGGACAAGAAACAGCACGCCATTTCTTTAGATCAGGTGGAGCTTCAGGAACCATTGCCAAAGCGATGAGCGCCTATGACAAGCAATTTAGTGATGCCATCTACGGCATTGAAAAAGACGGTAGATATGTGACACAGCCGCGCTTAAAGACCATGCTGAACCATGAGATGCGTTTAATGGAAGAACGCATTAGCAGAGAAAGTCATCCTGATCGTTTGTTTTTCTCTTATGCCAATACGGTAGCAACAATTGACTTTTCAAAACGCTACAAGGGACACGGTTGGATTGGAATCCGTTTTCAATTGGATCCAACACAGAAGGAACTTGATGAAATTATTCTTCACGTTCGCTTCAAGCAAAATGAAGCACGTTTGCAACAAGAGACTTTGGGTATTTTAGGAGTAAACCTTATTTATGGGGCTTTTTACAAGTATCATAAGCCAAAGAAAATGTTGAAATATCTGTATGATCATATAGATAAGGATACAATTGAAATAGACATGATTAACTTCTCCGGACCTAATTTCAAGGATGTTGACAACCGATTGATGAGCCTTCAGTTGATTAAAAATGATATGACGGACGCAGTAATGTTCGGTCCTGATGGAAATAACCTTTTACCCGCTGCGGTTCTTTATAAGAAAAATATTTTAGCACTTCGCGGAAGTTTTAGACCTGTTACCAAGGTGAATCTTGACATGTATCAAAAGTCATATGATATTTTTGTTCGAGATCAAACTGTGGACATGGATAAAACCATTGTGATTTTTGAAATAACACTATCCAATTTAAAAGCTTCGGGGGAGATTGACGAACAAGATTTCATGGATCGGGCTGAACTTCTATGCTCGCTAGGTCAACATGTAATGATATCTAAATTTCAAGAATATTATAAACTTGTTGAATATTTCAATAATTACACTAAACAGCGAATTGGCCTTACTATGGGTGTCAATAACTTGGTGGATGTATTTGATGAAAAGTACTATAGGCATTTGAGTGGGGGCATTTTAGAAGCCTTTGGAAAGCTATTCTTTAAAGACCTTCAGGTCTATTTATATCCTATGAAGAATGCGGAGACCGGTCAAATCATGACCAGTAATAACGTGAAGGTACATCCGAGGATGAAGGAACTATATAAGTTCTTTAAGTACAACGGTAAAGTGATGGACATTATAGATTACGATCCAGAAATCATGCATATTTTCTCAAGGGATGTTCTTAAGAAAATCACTAACAATGAAGAGGGATGGGAAGAACAGCTACCTGAAGGTATTGCTGAGATTATTAAGAAAAAAGACCTTTTTGCCAAAAAATTAGAGAAAGTAGAAAAATAGCTGGGAATCAGTAATTCTATTAAAAAAGCCTCGAATGTCGAGGCTTTTTTAATAGAGTTGGTTTAAAATACGATTAGTCTAGCAGCTGAGCAGCATGATCTTTAGTCTTGACTTTTTCTATTACCTTGGAAACGACTCCTTCCTCATCAATTACAAATGTCATTCTGTGAATGCCATCATACTCCCTACCCATGAACTTCTTAGGGCCCCAAACACCAAAAGTATTAATGACCGTATGGTCCTCATCTGCTAATAAAGGGAAAGGAAACTCAAATTTATTCCTAAAATTCGCTTGTCTCTTTTCAGAATCTGCGCTTACTCCTAATAAGTCATAACCCTGTTTCTGAAGTTCTGCATAATTGTCTCTCAAATTACAAGCCTCAACCGTACAACCCGGTGTATTTGCTTTGGGATAGAAAAAAACAATCAATTTTTTTCCTGAATAATCAGATAAATTTATAGTATTGCCATCTTGGTTTTTGGCCGAAAATGCAGGAACGGTATCCCCAACTTTCAATGTGTTCATATACAATTTTAGTTAAATTAATGTTCTATTATTAGATGATAAAGTTAAACAAAAAATGACAAAAGCAGAAAGGGTTGATTTTACCATTAGTACACTTCAAGAGCTGTATCCGACAATTCCTATTCCATTAGACCACAAGGATCCATATACTCTATTAATTGCGGTCTTGATGTCTGCTCAAAGTACTGATGTGCGGGTAAATAAGATTACGCCTTTGTTATTTGAAAGGGCAGACAATCCCTATGATATGGTAAAACTTTCTGTTGAAGAAATAAGAGAAATTATAAAACCGGTCGGATTATCCCCAATGAAGTCAAAAGGCATTCATGGGCTTTCAAAAATGCTTATTGAAAAATATGATGGAATTGTTCCCCAAGAGTTGGAATTATTAGAAGAATTCCCCGCCGTAGGTCATAAAACCGCAAGCGTTGTTGTTTCCCAAGCCTTTGGGATTCCAGCTTTTCCGGTGGATACTCATATTCATAGATTAATGTACCGCTGGGGGTTCACAAATGGAAAAAATGTGGTTCAAACAGAAAAAGATGCTAAAAGATTGTTTCCCAAAGAATTATGGAATGATTTACACCTACAAATCATTTGGTATGGTCGGGAATATTCTCCTGCCAGGGGGTGGGATTTGGAAAAAGACCTAATTACAAGGAAAATTGGACGAAAAACGGTTATTGAAGAATACTATAAAACTAAAAAAGGCCGCTTTTAGCGGCCTTTTTTAGTTTAAAATGTTTTCAAACTTGAGATCTTTATAGTCTATCACATGAAGTGATCGTGAAAAATTGAGCAGAAATCTTACGGTATCGGCCCCAGATCTAACAAGTGTACATTCCTTTTGGTGTTCAGAGTAAATTTTTTCCATATTGGTATAGTCTTGTTATGTAAGAATAACGCAACTAAAATGGAAATATTGTTTTTTACTCTCTTAGCGGAATGTTAATTCGTCAAAACGATATTATGTTTCTCAATAATCTTTCTGAGATTGATTAATGCATAACGCATTCTTCCAAGAGCTGTATTGATGCTAACTCCCGTATTTTCAGAGATTTCCTTAAAACTCATATCCTTATAGATACGCATTAAAAGTACTTCTTTCTGATCATCAGGAAGCTCTTCAATTAAATCTCTTAAATCAGAATCAATTTGATTTTTTATGATTTGTTTTTCAGCATTTAACTTATCATCACCAATGACAGAGAAAATATTAAAGTCGTCATTACCTTCGAACTTTGGCATTCTCTTGTTTTTTCTAAAATGGTCGATAATTAAGTTATGCGCTATTCGCATTACCCATGGTAAAAACTTACCCTCTTCACTGTAAGAACCTTTTTTTAAGGTTTTAATGACTTTAATGAAGGTGTCTTGAAAGATATCTTCAGTAATATCACGATCCAAAACCTTAGAGTAAATAAAACTAGTTACTCTTTGGTTGTGTCGGTTGATTAGAATTTCCAAAGATTTTTCATCTCCACTAATGTAGTCTCGTACTAAAACTGAATCTTCGATCTGGCTTTTCATGTAAGTAGGCTTTTTAAATAAAGTTTGGGACTTTTTGTTAGAAAGGTTTTTTTGGGTCATCTAGTTATTTTTTTGAGTTTAATCTTAAATCTTAGCAATTTGCTTCGATTTTCAATTATGACCTAAAACTATATATATCGGGGCGAGAGAAAAAAACATTGTTGTCAAACCCTCAGTTTTTGATGTGAAACGCTACTTTTCTATTTTCCAACAAAATAAAAAGCAACATGATGCGTTGCCTCCGACTATGTGCACTATTCACTTTTATCGTTCTTTTTGGTGCTTCATCGTTTGCGTAGTTGAAAATTTTCCAAAAAGGCAGGTTCTTTCTTTTCGGAAAAAAGTATTCTTAGGTTCTATACAAAAAGAAAAGCCCCAACAAATAAATTTGTCGGGGCTTTTCTATTAGCGTTCTGCGCTTTAGTTCAAATTCGATTCAAATTGAATTCCATTTGCCTCAGTTATTTTCAATGATTTTGAAAAGTTCAAAAGAAACTGAACTGTTTCTGGCTTTGCTTTAACTAAGTCGCATTGTTTTTGTTCTTTAGAGTAAATTTTTTCCATATCTAGTTTGGTATTGTTTCCTAAGATAACGCAACTAAACAACAATGTAATTAAATCACTCGACCTATGGTCTATTAATTCGTTAAAATAATATCATTCTCAGAAATAACCTTTCTAAGGTTAATAAGAGCGTAACGCATCCTACCTAAGGCCGTATTAATACTCACGCCTGTATTTTCAGAAATTTCTTTAAAACTCATGTCTTTATAGATACGCATGATGAGGACCTCTCGCTGATCTGCTGGCAGTTCATCTATAAGAACGGTTAAGTCAGAATCTATTTGATCTTTAATAATTTGACTTTCGACATTTAATTTATCGTCACCCATGACAGAAAAGATATTAAAACTATCTGACCCCTGATACATGGGCATTCTTCGGTTCTTTCTAAAGTGGTCGATAATGAGATTGTGTGCAATCCGCATAACCCAAGGTAAAAACTTACCCTCCTCATTGTACGCACCTCGCTTTAAGGTTCGTATGACTTTAATAAAGGTGTCTTGAAAAATGTCTTCGGTTATTCCTCGGTCATTTACCTTAGAATAAATAAAACTGCTGATACGTTGGTTGTGACGATCAATTAAGGTTTCTAGAGCTCTTTCGTCTCCAGCAATATAACGTGTGATTAATATGGGGTCCTCAATTTGTACTTCCATAACGATTACTTTTTTGGTTAAACTTAGGGTCCTCTTTTTAACAAAGAGGTCTTGTGGGTTATTCTTCCAATTTTAAAAAAAGTAATCTTTCGTTATAGGCAATTGAATTTTTAAGTAGACTTCAAATATAGATAAAATTATAGATTTCAAAAGAAAATCTAAAAATATATGCTGTTTTTTCTTAAAAATACCCAGAATCCGATAGTAAATTTTCTTTGATTGAATAACGGATAAATCTAATATAGGATATCTACATTAACAACAACTCAAACGTCTTATACCCTATTTTTAAGATACACTCAAGCTGGTTATTGTACTGCCCTATTGTTATCTTTGCAATCTTATAATTCCATTATGGACTCTATCCTCGACGTAAATCCTAAAGAAAACATCATTATTAAAGGTGCTAGGCTGCACAATTTGAAAAATATCGATGTTGTTATTCCAAGGAATAAATTAGTTGTGATAACTGGTTTATCCGGTTCAGGAAAATCAAGTTTGGCCTTTGATACATTGTATGCCGAAGGGCAACGCCGCTATGTGGAGAGCCTCTCATCGTATGCCAGACAATTTTTGGGAAAGTTGGATAAACCCAAAGTAGATTATATAAAGGGAATTGCTCCGGCTATAGCCATTGAACAAAAGGTAAATTCAACGAATCCTCGTTCTACAGTTGGCACGACTACGGAAATCTATGACTATTTAAAATTACTGTTTGCACGAATAGGACGAACAATATCTCCTGTTTCCGGAGAGGAAGTAAAAAAGAATACGGTTACCGATGTGGTAAATCATATTAAAGGTTTCGAAGAAGGAACTAAAATGCTTTTGTTAGCCCCAATAAAAATTCAAGAAGACCGAGATTCGCTTAAATCACTTGAATTATTTTCAAAACAAGGGTACGCCAGAATAAAATATAAAGGAGAAGTTCTAAGGATTGACACTGCTCCCAAAGATATTGGAAAAGAATTCCATTTAGTGGTAGATCGAATTATCGTAAAAGATGATGAGGATTTCTATAATCGACTGGCAAATGCTATAGACACCGCTTATTTCGAAGGGAAAGGAGAATGTATTATCGAAGAGCTTAATTCTGGAGGCCAATCTTTATTTAGCAACAAGTTTGAGTTGGATGGGATGTCATTCTTAGAACCCAATGTACATCTATTTAGTTTTAATAATCCGTACGGCGCTTGTCCGAAATGCGAAGGTTATGGCGATGTTATCGGAATTGATGAAGATTTAGTTGTTCCGAATACGGCGCTTTCCATTTTTGAAAATGCAGTTTTTGCTTGGCGCGGTGAAAGCATGGGACAGTATCGCGACCAGTTGGTCAATTCAGCCTATAAATTTGATTTTCCAATTCACAAACCTTGGTTTGAACTATCTGAAGAACAAAAACAACTGGTTTGGGATGGAAATAATCACTTTACCGGAATTCACCAATTCTTTACAAAACTAGAAGAGAAAAGTTATAAAATCCAGAATCGGGTTATGCTTTCGCGTTATCGTGGTAAAACCCGATGTGGGGTCTGTAGAGGGAAACGATTGCGTTCGGAAACCGATTATGTAAAGGTTCATGGGAAGTCTATTTCTGATTTGGTTGAATTACCTATTGAAAAACTAATCCAATTCTTTGAAGGAATCAAACTCAACGAACATGATGGTAAAATTGCATCTCGTTTATTAAAAGAAATCAATACACGTTTAGGTTTCCTTTTTAAAGTAGGTCTGAGCTATTTGACTTTAAATAGAAAGTCCAACAGCCTTTCTGGTGGCGAAAGCCAGCGTATTAACTTAGCAACTTCTTTGGGAAGTAGTTTGGTGGGCTCTATGTATATCTTGGATGAACCTAGCATCGGATTACATCCAAAAGACACTGAAAATCTAATTGAAGTTTTAAAATCCCTACGCGATTTAGGAAATACCGTAATTGTAGTAGAACATGACGAAGATATCATGAAGGCGGCTGATGAAGTTATTGATATCGGCCCTGAAGCTGGAACTCACGGTGGCCATGTGGTTGCGCATGGTACGCTCGATGAAGTTCTATTATCTACATCACTCACGGCAAGTTATCTAAATGGTACCGAAGAAATTGCAATTCCTGAAAAAAGAAGGGAATCTAAGAATTTCATAGCAATCAAAGGTGCACGTGAGAATAATTTGAAAAATATCGATGTAAGCTTTCCTTTAAATATGTTAACCGTCGTCACTGGGGTTTCTGGCAGCGGAAAGAGTACTCTCGTGAAAAAGATAGTGTATCCTATTATCTTGAAGGAAGTTGGGGGTTACGGCCAAAAAGCCGGACACTACACTTCTTTTGAAGGTAAATACAAAGATATCAAGCATGTTGAGTTTGTTGACCAGAACCCTATCGGAAGGTCTTCTCGTTCAAATCCGGTTACCTATATAAAAGCATACGATGATATTCGAAGTCTGTTTGCTTCTCAGAAATTGAGTAAGATTCGAGCCTATCAACCCAAACATTTCTCTTTTAATGTAGACGGAGGTCGCTGTGAGAAATGCAAAGGTGAAGGTCAAATTACGGTAGAAATGCAGTTTATGGCCGATGTGCACCTCGAATGTGATACCTGCGGGGGCAAACGTTTCAAAAAAGAAGTCCTAGAAGTCAAATTTGAGGATGCCAATATCGATGATATACTAAACATGACCATCGATGATGCGATTGCCTTCTTTGAAATCCACGAACAAACGAAACTTGTCACCAAATTAAAACCTTTACAAGATGTTGGTTTGGGCTATGTTACTTTAGGCCAGTCCTCCTCTACCCTTTCTGGTGGCGAGGCACAACGTATCAAATTGGCTTCTTTTCTGGTAAAAGGAAATTCCAAGGACAAAGCACTCTTTATTTTTGACGAACCTACAACCGGACTCCACTTTCACGATATCAAAAAATTATTGAAATCCTTTACTGCCTTAATTTCCAGGGGACATTCCATTATCGTAATTGAGCACAATATCGAATTGATTAAATGTGCGGATTATATTATTGATTTAGGTCCAGAAGGGGGAGAAAATGGAGGACAACTTCTTGCTTCAGGAACTCCCGAAGAAATTATCACCAGCAAAACTTCGCACACTGCAAAGTACCTTAGAGAAAAACTGCTCTAAATTCATTTTATTTTAAAATATTGAATATCAGATGATTAGGCCTATCTCTGATTTTCTGGCACGCTGTTTGGTATATACTAATCGAGTGAAAATATTTCCACTCAGAACTTGACTGCCTGTTGGCAGTATTAAAACCTTATATCATGAAAAAATTTGTACTACTTTTTACAGCACTTATTTTAGGTACCACTAGCATTATGGCTAGTACAGCAGATGATAAGGTTGCAGAACGCAATGCTTATCGTAACGACAATTCTTTCATATTTGTCGAAAACGGCGTTACGTTTTCAGTATATCCCGATGGAGAATTTGATTTTTACATTGACAATAGAATTGGAAACCGTAGAAGAAATGTAACCTTTAATTCTGGATTCGATTATAGCGCTTATGCACAGTATGATGATTACGGAGCGGTTATTCAAGTTGAGAACGTTCCCATCTATTATGATGATTACGGACGTGTTACTCAAATAGGCGACGTCGACTTAAGATACCGTCGTGGACGTGTACGTAGTGTAGGAAACATGTTTGTATACTATAACAACAGAGGATTCTACGATTACCATACCGGATACATCAACAGTTGGAACAGATACTATGTATACAGACCTTTTCACGGGTTCTTCGCTAGACCAGCTTTAGGATTCTGTTTTGTGAACACTAGACCTTATAGAAGGTTCTATAGTCCGATTCGATACACCTTTTACAATCCGTATCGATACAACAGAAGACATACGTACGCTAAAATAGGTCGTGATCATAGATACAATAGAGTTCGTAGAGAAAGAGCTAATGTCTATAGAAATGATAAGCGAGTTGCGGTACGTGATAATGCACGTAGAAGCACGAGAAGTAATAGAACTGTTGCTAGAAGTAATGCGAACAGAGGTGATAGAAGCTTGGCTCGAAATAATAACTCAAGTCGCAGCAATAGAACTGCCATACGTAGCAATACGAACAGAGGCAATAGAACTGTAGCAAGAAATACAACAAAGCGTTCGAACACAAAATCGAATGGTAGAAGTACAACGATAAGAAATAGCGGTTACCGTAAAGGAACTGCATCTAATCAAAGAACAGTTACCAAGAGAGAGGTAGTAAAAAGAACGCCGCGTACGACTACGGTCAAGAGAAGTACAACTGCGAGAAAACCTGTGAATAGAGGTACGAACAGAAATGTGCGAAGTACAACAAGTAGAACACAAAGGTCGGTTGCAAAACCTACGCAAAGAACTTCAAGAAGTACGGCTAGTAGAAGTTCAAGTTCTAGGTCTTATAAGAAGGCTCCCGCAAGAAGTTCTAGAAGTACAGTTAGTAGAAGTTCATCTTCGAGATCGGTTCGTAAAGCACCGGCAAGAAGTACAAGAAGTAGCAATAGTCGTTCAACCTCTTCAAGAAGTAGAGGAAGACAATAAATCTCAACAAAGTTTCAGAACATATTCTGAAACCCCCGAATAGTCGGGGCAGAATAAAGATAGTTTTTAGGTTGGTTAGTTGTTTACCTCCGTAGTAGATTCGTCTACTGCGGAGGTTTTTTTATAGGAATATCTTACTTCCTTTTTAAAAAGGAATCAATAACGCCGTTCACATCCTCGGAAATCTTAAAGCGATAGACCACAAAAACGAAAACCAAAACCATCGGTATACTCTTTAAAATAATATTTACAATAGGATGAAAGGAGAAATCCACAAAATAGAAGGGAATTCCGATGGCAAGTAAAAGGATAAAAACCTTTAGCGTATCTACTGTAAACGGAAGCATTCCGAATTTGACTTTGACATAAATAAGTTTGATGGTATTGTAAATAAAGAAAGCTAGAAAACTGGCAATAGCGGCACCTTCCAGTCCATACTTTGGGATTAGCCACAAATTAAAGAGTATAGCAGAAACGGCAAGGACAGCCCCCATAAACAATAGTGAACGATAGTAGTCTGAATTGTAAAGAATGGAATTGTTGTTGCCTAAAAGGGAGTCATAGACTTTTATTAAACCTACTATAAACACAACAACAAAACCTCCTCTGTAAGTTTCGGGTAGTAATAGATACAATTCATTGACATTCAAAACAATTAAGAGAAACAAAATGCCAGACGCTATAAACAGTGTTAGTGAACTTTTTTGGTATAGAGTTTTCAATCCGGCTATATCTCCCTTATTTATTAGCTCTGCGGTAAGTGGGTAGGTAATTTGGTGCATGCTTCTAGACGGAACAATAATGACCATCGCTATATAAGTTGCAACTCCGTAATAGGCCACATTTTCAATGGCAATATATTGATTCAGCATCACTTTATCTATTTCAAGCAATACAGTAGCTGCTGACCCACCCAAGATTATCAATGCCGAATAATTCATAATTTCCCGAATATTTTTAGGCAGATGAAAATTTAACTTAGGCATTCGTAAGCTATAGGCATAAAACTTCATGATCACCACTCTAGCCAAATTTAGACCCACCAAAGCCTTAAGGAAAAATTCAACTGAAATAAAATCAAGATAAAGGAGTATCAAGAATATTGTAGTTCCTGCTCTAACGAAGATTTCCTTCATAAAATTTCCAAAAACGGACTTCAAATGAACTCTTGCCCAAGCATAGAAAATTTCAAAATAAGCCAAGGCAAAACCGATTAAAAAAATATACCACACATAATCCTTTACAATGGCATTTTTAGAGGATAAAAAGTCACCAATTAGCTCATTTGAAAAGTAAGAAAATGCAAAAAGCGGCAGTATAACTAGAAGTGGCAGAAACAACATTAAATTCAAAAACCCATCCAGATGTGCGTCGTCTTTAAAACGGCTGTAGTACTTAACGAGCGTATTGTGAACACCAAAAGACATTACTGGCATTAGTACTAGGGCAACAGAAAAAATAACACCAACCAATCCATAATACTCATCCGTTAATAGGTGGGTGTATAAAAAAAGAATATTTATCCCAGCAATACCAAAACCGATATATGTGATCAAGGTATTGTTTAGAGATTGTTTAAAGACGATGCCCATTAGATATATTCCGCTAGTTTTCGAGTGAGTTCCCTTCGGCTAAATTGGTTTGTGTTAACTGACGAAACTCCAAGTTGTTTGGTTTGGTACTGTTCGAACCAATTTAAAAGTACATTTTTCAATTGAAAATGAGCGGAATATTCAAATATGACGCCTGTTTTTGTAGAAGCTACCATGTCAATAACCTCCCACCCTACTGGACCAACGCCCAAAATAGGTCGCTCGGCAGCCATGTATTCAAACAATTTCCCTGGGATTATTCCCTTAGTTTCCGCGGAATCTATTTCCGCCAACAATAGTACTTGTGATTTTTGTTGGTATTCAAGGGCTTCTTCATGGGAAACATAGCCAATCTTATCGACATAGTTTTCCAAGCCTGACTCTTTGAGCGTTTGCAATACATCATCACTTAGCACGCCTAAAAATTGTAATCGGATAGTTTCCTTAAAAGCGGAATTTTCAGCAATTAACTCCGCAATGACCTTCCAAAGGTTTTTAGGGTTGCGCCCCGTAAGCATGGAGCCTATATGTGATATGGTAAATTTCTCATCCAAAACAACTTTACTTGCAACTATGCTATCGAAACCATTGGTAATAACCTCAATAGGTTGCCTTGTAATGGCTTGAAATTCCTTTCTTGTGGTTTCGCTGGTCACAACTATCTTATCAGCCTTGGTCAATACCAACTGCTCTAATTCTTTGTGACGGTCTTGTGCCATTCTGGTTAGCTTTAATTTTTTGTGATACCCGATAGATGTCCATGGGTCTCTAAAATCGGCTATCCATTTTATCTTTTTGAATTCTTTTAAATGATACCCTATGAGATGCACACTGTGTGGTGGACCTGTAGTGATTACGGTCTCTATTTGTTCTTTCTCCAAAACACTATATAAGAACTTCACTGAAGGGCGAACCCAATATTTTCGGGCATCTGGGATAAAAAAATTACCACGCACCCAGAGCATTAATTTTTCTAAAACAGGTTGATTTTTGGTTTGGATGATTCCCGAGCTTATCCGTTTTGTTTTCTTCTTGGAGAAAATATTTGCGATACGATAAGGTTCGAAAATGCGATGTTTATAGATGGTAATGTCTTCAGGAATCTCATCTTCAAAAGTCTCATCGATGATAGGATAGTTAGGATTTTCAGGAATGTAAACCACAGGTTCCACACCAAAATCACGAAGATATTTAACAAATTTCAACCAACGCTGCACCCCAGGACCACCCGCTGGAGGCCAATAATAGGTGATGACCAGCACTTTTCGCATTAGTCTTGTGGTTTTTCTTCTTCTCGTCTTGATTTCCAGAAAGTGAACCCTATTCCTCCTAAGACAACTAATCCTAAAATTATTGAACTAGCCAAAGTAATTTTACTTCCAGTTTTTACAACTTCGGGTTCGAATTTGAATTCAATGGTATGTTTCCCTTCGGGAACTCTTAATGCTCGAAGCACGTAATTTACTCGAAAGTGGTCTTGTAGCATTCCATCGATATACGCATTCCATCCATCAGCATAATACATCTCTGAGAAAACCGCCACTCCAGCATACCCATTATTAGATGTATACGTCAAATGATTTGGCTTATAATCTGTCAGTGCAATTGTTGTGGTGGAATCCGTCCGAAAGGCAAAACGATTGATATTTGGAAAATCTGATGTGTTTACTATAGCTTCTCTTTTTGATGGTAAGCCCTGAAGTAGTTGAATTTCTTCATCTGCGCTATTCGCTTTCTTTAATTCAGAAATAAACCAGGCATTTCCATTAGCTTCCGGATTGGTTGCAGGATAACTCCTTCCCTCTTCATCTTGCTGCACAACATATTTCACATTGAGCATATTCAGAATCTCCATATTACCCTTTGCTATTTGGTAGTCGAACAGATCTTGAATACCTGCAGGTTTTGCAGCGTGGTACCCACTAATGGATTGATGAAAATAGGAAGTCCGGCCACCGCCAGCTAAACCTTCCGACTGGTCCCAAACACGGTAAATACTTTTATCCGTCTTGATTTCCTTATCGAGGGCCATCTCCTTAAAGGGCTGGTTCATTGCTCTTTTTGAAACAAAATTCTTCTTATTTACATAACGCAAATCAACACCTACCAAATCAAAAACAATCAATGCTCCCAAAGCGATGATTACAATATTCTGTTTCAATTTCTCTTTTAAATAGAACCACAAAACAGTTGCGGTCAATAACACCAATAAAAAAGATCTAAACAAATCGCTACTATACAAAGCTTTTCGATCTAGTTTTATTAATGCAAATAACTCATCTCCATAGCCCTCTTTGAGCATTCGGTCGGTTGGACCCTCAAATGAAAACGTACTTTTGAATACAAATAGCAATACACAAATACCCGCTACTGAAAAGAAGGCAATTTTAAGTGATTTTAGTTTTTTGCTTTTTTCTACGGATGGATTAAATAGCGTAGCTAAAGCCAATATTGCCAAAATAGGAGCACACAGTTCCAGAATTACTTGAATGGAAGAAACCGCTCGAAACTTATTATACAGCGGAAAGTAATCAATCATAAAATCGGTCAGCAAGCTGAAGTTCTTTCCCCAAGACAAAAACAAGGACATTAACACACCTCCGAGAAGCCACCATTTGGCTTTTTTCTGAACTAAGAACAATCCTAAAATAAATAGGAAGAAAATGATTGCTCCGATATATGCAGGGCCAGATGTACCTGGCTGATCTCCCCAATAGCCATTTATTTGGCTGGAGAATTGAAGTGCTTTTGTTCTTGGTAAACCTTGGTCAACTAAGAAGTCATAGGTTTTTGAATCATCTCCTAAATCCTCATAGGTCGCTCCTCCAAAAAGCCTTGGAACTAACAAATTTAAAGATTCTGCAACTCCATAACTCCATTGGGTGATATACTCCTTATCTAAGCCTGTTGACTTTTCTTTGGGGCTTCCGTTAGGAGAAACAGTTAACTTAGAAGGTCCGCGGGTGCTCCAATCGGCATATTCCTTGGTTGCCATCAATCCAGTGGCGTTGGCAGCGATTCCAAGCGTAACCGCTACTAACAAAATTCCTACTGAAACAAAAAAGTGTTTTAAGTATTTCTTCCTGATGGCATCCACCAAATAAACAAGGCCTAATATCAAGACCAGCAACATAAAATAGTAGGTCATCTGATAATGATTCGCCCTTATTTCAAGGGCCATAGCAATTGCTGTTAGAACAAATCCCCACAAATACTTCTTCCGGAAGACTAATATAATTCCCCCTAAAAGCATTGGCAAATATCCTAAAGCATGGGCTTTCGCGTTGTGACCTGCACCAAAAATGATAATGAGATAGGTTGAAAAACCAAAGGCGAGTGCTCCTAAAATAGCCAATCGAAAATCGACCTTCATACAGCAAAGCAGAATGTAAAATCCTATAAAATAAAGAAATAGATAATCAGCAGGCCTTGGCAGGAACCGAATAAAATTATCTAGTTCTTTTACGTAATCATGCGGATAATATGCACCAAGTTGATAAGTGGGCATTCCACCAAAAGCACTGTTTGTCCAATAGGGTTCTTGTCCGTCGTTCTGCTTTCGAAAATCATTTTGTTCCTTGGCCATACCAACGAACAGTTTAATATCGTTTTGACTGATAACTTTACCTTGTAAAACAGGACTGAAATATGAAAGAGCAACAATAACAAAAAATGCGGCCACAAAGAAGTGGGTGAAAAATGCTTTTAAACCTGTTTTCATGAAATAATGCGCTGGTTGATTACACGAAAATAATCAATCAATTTCCTCAAAGTCAATATAATCACCAACTTTTTCTGAAGTACCACTTTTCTTGGCAGGTCTTTTGTCGATGATTACATCCCCTATCTGCTCTTCTTGCGTAGTATTTTGATTGGCAAAATCGCCAAATTTTTCTTTGAAATGTGCTTCGGTCTTCTTTGCTGCATAGTTGAGAATCTTTGGAGCAAAAAGTTTGGCCAATATCTTAAAAAGATAATAGCACAAAATGATTATTAGAATAGTCTTTAAAAAAGCCATAATATTTCTAATCGATTATATCAAAAATACGATTATCGCGTTGTATTAAATAGACCAAAGTCTTAAAATAATAATAAAATAGTATTTATGGGCAGTCTTTTCGAAGCAAGCAATCTACAAAAATTGTTACTTACTTTAATGTTTACCCTGTCTTTTTCAGGGTTTTCTCAATACACAGATGTCATCAATTCTAACAGGCCCGGACTTTCAGTAAGTGCCTATGCAGTTGGTAAGAATGTTATTCAAGTCGAGACCGGTCTTCGTTTTGAGCAAAGTGACCATTCTCTTTTAAACACACAAGCCAACCTCTGGGGGGCTGATCTCTCTTTACGCTACGGATTACTTTGCGAAGAATTAGAAATCAATTATGAGGGTACTTTTCAAAATAAGAATACCACTTTTACGAATTCAGGACTCGAAGAGTCATTTTGGAACTTCTCAAGAAATAGGTTGGGCCTCAAATACCTTGTCTATGATCGCTACAAGGACCCTGAACGCAACAAACCGAATATTCGCAGCTGGAGAGCCAATAATGTTTTTCAGTTGAAGAACTTGATTCCGTCTGTATCTGTTTATGGAGGAGCAACATTCAATCTTGGTGAGAATCCATTTTATGTGGGAGACCCAACAGTTTCCTATCGCGCGATGGTTGCTACTCAGAGTAGACTTACTCCTCGCTTTGTTCTTATTTCAAATATAGCTTACGACCGCATATCAAGTGATTTTCCAGAACTAAGCTATTTAGTATCCATATCCTATGCTTTTAGAAATCCAAAGTGGAGCACGTTTTTTGAAAATCAGGGCATCAAAAGCGATCGCTATTCAGATGTACTGCTACGGGCTGGGGCTGTTCATTTGCTCAGTGAGGATTTGCAAGTTGATTTAAGTATGGGCGCAAGTTTTAAAAATACACCTTCAAGAATCTTTGTCGCCGCAGGTATGTCGTACCGCTTTGATTTACATACTGATCCACCTGTGAAAGCCATTGAAGACCAAAAAGCAGGAGAAAATGGTGGAGGACCTATTAAGAAAAATGCCATGAAAAAGAAAGGCAAAGGCAAGAAAGGTTCTGGTGCAGAGGATATTGATTTAGGACCGTCCAAAAAGGAACTTCGTAAAAAGAAGAAAGCCGATAAGAAAAAGAACAAAGGCAAAAAGAAGAAAAAGAAAGATGATGGCGTTATTGAGTTTTAGGGATGTTTACCGTCTGGTGCTCGATGTTCGATGCTCGATGTTTGATGTTTGATGTTTGATGTTTGATGCTCGATGTTAAATGAATTTAGAAATAAACTTTGACCAACAACCCTATCCTTTACAAACTTCTTACTTATCTAATAGCTACCGTTTGGCTTATTAATGGGCTCATATGCAAGGTTTTGAATTATGTGCCTAGACATCAAGAGATTGTAGGTGAAATTTTAGGCTCTGATTATGCTGGAGTTTTGACAACTGGTATTGGTGTTTCTGAAATCGCAATGGCCATTTGGATAATTTCGGGAATAAAATCCCGTATCAACACCATCCTTCAAATAGTAATTATAGCTACAATGAATATTTTGGAATTCATCCTCGTTCCAGAATTACTACTTTGGGGAAGGTTTAATATTCTATTTGCAACATGTTTGATTTTGATCATCTATTACAATGAATTTATTTTAAAAAGGAAACTTGCCTTATGAGCTCATTCCTAAAAAATCATCCATTTGCAGTTGATGCTTTTTTTGATAGCTCTACAGTACTTGCTTATGCGGTTCCAAAGAAGCAGTTGGAACAGCTTATTCCTGAATGTTTGGAATTAGATACCTTCGATGATAAATGGGGATTTGTAGCCTGCGCAATGGTTCAAACAAAACACTTACGCCCAAAAGGCTTTCCTCAATTTATGGGGAATGATTTTTTCTTAACCGGATTTCGAATCTTCGTTAGATACCATACAAGCTGGGGAAAACGACTTAGAGGCTTGTATATTATCAAGTCGGAAACCAATAAAAAGAAGATGGAGTTCTTCGGAAATATATTTACACATTACAAGTATACAACTACCGATATCAATAAAAAGGTAACCAGTAACACCACAGAAATATCCTCCATAAAATCTAATTTTAAAATTCAAATGGAAAATACGTCTGAAGAAGTTGAACTTCCTATAAGTTCTCCATTTTCAAATTGGAAAGAAGCTAGACGTTTCGCAGGTCCATTACCTTTTACATTTACCTACAATGAAACGGAAAAGGAAGTTTTAATTATTGAAGGAGTTCGGTCGAACTGGACACCAAAGCCAATTAAAATTCTGAGTCATTCTATTTCATTTATAGATAGTTTAAAACTTGAAGGCATCGTTTTGGCGAACGCTTTTAAAGTAGAACAAGTCCCGTATAGTTGGAAACGTGGTAAAATCGACATATGGACACCCTAAGAAAACCATTTCAAGGTGTTTGGAACATCATTCGATTCAATTGGCATTTCTATGTATTGTCGACAGGCCTGGCAATGGCACTGTTATATCTACGTAGCATTCAAACCGTAATTCCCCAAGAATATATGGTGTTCGCGGCTTTTGTAATTGTATCCATAACCTTGATTTCACTCTTAGCATCGCTCTATGTTTATGATTTATCTGGATTATATTCTTTAAAATGGATGGATAGACTAGCCCTCGGAAAGATGAATTCAATGGTGAATGTTAATGCAGGTTTTGATGAGACCAGCGAGTTGTTAGCTAGGAGATATCAGGGTGTTAAGCTTTCTGTTTTAGATTTTTATAACTCCAAAAAACATACTGAAATCTCCATTAAAAGAGCTAGAAAGGCATATCCGCCATATCCAAATACTTTGTCAATCACGACTGACCAGATTCCTTTAGAAGACAACTCCGTAGATATTGTTTTCGCTATTTTGTCCGCCCACGAAATACGCAATAATAATGAGCGTATGGCCTTTTTCAAAGAGCTCAAAAGGACTCTTAAAGCAAATGGTAAAATCGTTGTTACGGAGCATCTCAGAGATATGCCCAATTTTTTAGCCTATACCATTGGTTTTTTTCATTTTCATTCAAAAAGCACTTGGTTACAGACGTTCAGAAATGCCGACCTGACTATTTCAAAAGAGATCAAAATCACACCCTTTTTAACCACCTTTGTACTTGAAAATGCTTGAGACCCATCTTAAAATAATCGGTTTTTTATTAATGGCACTAGCCCTTGTCCATATTGTATTTCCAAAATATTTTTCATGGAAAAGTGAGCTCAAAAAATTGAGTCTTATAAACAGACAAATGATGCAGGTACATACCTTTTTCATTGCCCTCGTTGTTTTTTTAGTAGGATTGCTTTGCGTTACCTCAAATACAGACTTAGTACACACATCCTTAGGAAAACAAATTTCTCTAGGTCTATCAGTTTTCTGGGGAATTCGAATGTGTATTCAATTTTTCGGTTATTCTCCTAGACTTTGGAAGGGAAAGATTTTTGAGACCATCGTTCATGTAGTTTTTTCGCTATTTTGGATTTATCTCACCACGGTATTCTTCTTAGCATATTCCTCTTAATAACCCATCATTAAGTCTCATGTAATTTTATTCTAAGGATTAATATCCCTAATATTGGTCTTAGAAATAACTAGACATGGTCACCCTCAAAGAGGCGGTTACAAAATCAGAGTTAAAACAGTTTGTAAAGTTTCCATTTTCACTTTACAAAGACTCACCTTATTGGGTTCCGCCAATTATTAAGGATGAACTTGAAACCTTTGACAAAACCATAAACCCCGCATTTAAAAATGCTGAAGCTTGGTTCTTTTTGGCCTACAAAGAGGGAAAACTAGTTGGGCGAGTAGCTGCAATTGTCAATACGCTGGAAATCAACCATCAAAAACTAAAGAAAATGCGATTTGGTTGGTTTGATTTCATTGATGACCCTGAGGTTTCTGAAACTTTGCTTCAAAAGGTAGCTGAAATAGGAAATCAGCAGCGACTTGAATATATGGAAGGCCCAGTAGGGTTTTCAAATCTGGATAAAGTTGGAGTGCTTACTGAAGGTTTTGAACATATCGGAAGTATGGTAACCTGGTATAATCACAGCTACTATCAAAACCATTATGAACGCTTGGGTTTTGTCAAGGAAAAGGAGTACATGGAAAACAAGTTTCCTGCCGGCAATGCCGATCCTGCACTCTTTACAAAACTGAACGATTTAATCAAACGCCGATATGGTCTACGCGAAATAAATTTCACAAGTACCAAGGACGTAATGCCCATGGCAGACAAAATGTTTGATTTATTTAATGAAACGTATTCAAAACTTTCTTCTTTTGTTCCGATTACCGAAGTGCAGAAGGCCTATTTCAAGAAAAAATACATCAGCTTTATCAATCCTGAGTATATTAAGTTCATTGTGGACAAGGAGGAGAAACTTATCGCTTTTGCTATTGTCATGCCCTCATTTTCCAAAGCATTGCAAAAAGCAAAAGGCAAACTTTTCCCTTTTGGAATCTACCATTTATTGAAAGCCAAAAAACAGAGTAAGGATGTGTATTTCTATTTGATAGGAATTCATCCGGAATATCAAAATAAAGGGGTTACAGCTATAGTATTTAACGAATACTATAAAACCTTTACCGAGAAAGGAATAGATATGTGTTATCGCACACCTGAATTGGAAGAGAATATTGCCATCAAACAAATGTGGAAACATTTTGAGCCGGAGGTGTACAAAAGAAGGCGGACCTATCGAAAAGACTTGGCATAAAAAAAATCCCGAATAATCGGGATTTTATTTTTCTTTAGGAGTCTCTATTATTCTCCCATGGCAGCAGCTACTGCAGCGGATAATCTCTTATAAGTTCCATTTTCAAGACGCTCTCTAATAGCCGAGAAAGCATCTAAAGTGATTGCAATATCCTCTAAAGTATGTGTTGCCGTAGGAATCATTCGTAATAAAATCAATCCTTTAGGTATCACCGGATAAACTACTATAGAACAGAATATTCCGTAATTTTCTCTCAGGTCTTTTACCAAAGCCATCGCTTCAGGAATACTTCCGTTTAAGTAAACGGGAGTAACACAACTTGTTGTAGTTCCAATATCAAAACCTCTTTCTTTTAATCCGTTTTGAAGTGCATTTACATTCTCCCAAAGTTTTTCTTTTAGTTCAGGCATGGTACGAAGCATATCCAAACGTTTTAAAGCTCCCTTAACATAAGTCATAGGCAAAGACTTTGCGAACATTTGTGAACGTAAATTGTACTTCAAGTAATCTATAATTTCTTTGTCAGCAGCTAAGAAAGCACCGATGCTAGCCATTGATTTAGCGAAAGTGGCAAAATACACATCAATGTCATCTTGAACACCCTGCTCCTGCCCTGCTCCAGCTCCAGTTTTCCCTAAGGTTCCAAATCCGTGAGCATCATCAACAAGTAGTCTAAAACTATATTTTTTCTTTAAGGCAACAATTTCTTTCAGTTTACCTTGTTGTCCTCGCATTCCAAAAACCCCTTCAGAAATCACCAAAATACCACCTCCGGTTTGCTCTGCCATTTTTGTAGCACGCTCAAGGTTAACTTCTAAACTTTCAATGTCATTGTGTTTAAAGGTAAAACGCTTACCCATGTGTAAACGAACACCATCGATAATACAAGCATGGCAATCAACATCGTAAACGATAATATCATCTTTGTGTACCAAGGCATCAATCGCGGACATTATACCCTGATAACCGAAATTCAATAAATAAGCAGCTTCTTTATCTACAAAGGCAGCACATTCCTGCTCTAATTGCTCATGAAATTCAGTATGACCACTCATCATACGAGCACCCATTGGATAGGCTGCTCCATATTCAGCGGCTGTATCACCGTCAATCTTTTTTATCTCGGGCAAATTTGCCAATCCCAGGTAGTCGTTAATGCTCCAGGTAATAACTTCTTTACCTTGGAATTTCATTCGGTTCGAAATCGGACCTTCTAATTTTGGAAAAACAAAATATCCTTCTGCTTGTGAAGCCCACTTACCTAGTGGCCCCTTATTCTCTATAATTCTATCAAATATGTCTCTCATGGAGTCTGGTTAAGTTTTTGAAAACCTTACGGCACTGCAAAAATATAGATTTTACAGCAGAAAAAAAGGCAATGAACTTGTTAGTCATCGCCTTTTTCAATACTATTATTAACTATTCTTATCGAATCACCTGTATTTGTTGGGTTTCCTCAACATTATTATTGTTCAAAAATCCTTGATCTTCCATCCATTGATCACTATAGATTTTGCTCATATAGCGCGATCCATGATCTGGAAAGATTAACACTACGTTGCTATCTTTTCCGAATTTGCCTTCGGCATCAAGCTGTTTTACCGCCTGCATTACTGCTCCACAAGTATACCCTGCAAAAATTCCTTCAGTTTTTGATATTTCCCGGGCCGTATGGGCGCTTTCCTCATCGGTTACTTTGATAAACTCATCGATAGCTCCAAAATCAGTAGCTCCTGGAATCAGGTTTTTACCCAATCCTTCAATACGGTATGGATAAATCTCATCGGTATCCAATTCTCCTGTTTCGTGATATTTCTTTAAGACAGAACCAAAAGCATCAACACCTATTATCGCTATATCTGGATTTTGTTCTTTCAAGAAGCGCGCCGTTCCCGAAATAGTTCCCCCAGTACCGCTGCATGCTACTAAATGCGTTATGTTACCGTTCGTTTGTTTCCAAATTTCAGGCCCTGTTGTTTTATAATGTGCTTCCATATTCAACTCATTGAAATATTGGTTGATATAGATAGAACCTTTTGTTTCTTCGTGCAAACGTTTTGCTACTTGATAATATGAACGAGGATCGTCAGCGCTAACGTGAGCTGGACATACATAAACCTTTGCTCCCATAGATCGTAACATATCAATCTTGTCAGGGGAAGATTTTGAGCTTACGGCAAGAATACAATTGTATCCTTTGATAATACTCACCATGGCGATACTAAAGCCGGTATTTCCTGAAGTAGTCTCTATAATCGTGCTGCCTTCAGTTAGGATTCCTTTGTGTTCAGCTTCTTCTATAATATAGGCCGCAATACGGTCTTTAGAGGAATGACCCGGATTAAAGGCTTCCACCTTGGCGTAAAAATTACCGGTTAAATTTTGTGAAATCTTATTTAGCTTGACAAGAGGGGTATTTCCTATGAGTTCTAGGATATTATTGCAAGCATTAATTTTATCTCCCATATAATGGTGTCTAGGTTAGAACCTCATAATGATTTGGCTGTATGAAATTCGGGTACAAAATTAGCATTTTTTTTCAAATGCTACCTTTTCACTCCACTTTACCTTCTAAATCAAGGATAAATGCATATTCCTTTGCTACCTCTTTGAGCGATTCGAAACGACCGGAAGCTCCTCCGTGACCAGCATCCATATTAATATCGAACAATAGTATATTATCGTCTGTTTTTAACTCTCGAAGCTTTGCTACCCATTTTGCAGGCTCAAAATACTGAACCTGAGAATCATGTAATCCCGTAGTAACTAATATATTAGGATATGCTTTAGCTTCAACTTGGTCATAGGGTGAATACGATTTCATATAATCATAATATTCCTTTTCGTTAGGGTTCCCCCATTCGTCATACTCCCCTGTAGTAAGTGGAATGGAGTCATCTAACATTGTAGTAACGACATCCACAAAGGGCACGGAGGCGACTATTCCATTATACAGCTCGGGGGACATATTTATGACGGCACCCATTAAAAGCCCTCCAGCTGAGCCTCCCATAGCGTATAAATGGTCAGGACTTGTATATCCCTCAGAAATCAAGAATTTAGAGCAATCCACGAAATCAGTGAAGGTATTTTTCTTTTTCAGGAGTTTACCATCTTCATACCAGGGTCTCCCCAGATACTGTCCCCCTCGAATATGAGCCAGGACAAATACAAATCCTCGATCCAGTAAACTCAAACGAACTGTAGAAAAGTAAGGGTCTATGGTCGCCCCATACGAACCATAAGCATATTGTAAAATTGGAGTATTCCCGTCCAACAACGTATCTTTATGATAAACCATTGACATAGGCACTTTCACACCGTCTCTGGCCGTAGCCCAAATCCGCTTCTCTAAATAATTTTGCTTGTTGAACTTCCCTCCTAAGACTTCCTGTTCTTTTTTTATCTCCTTTTCTTTGGTTAACATATTGAAATCAATAATCGAACTTGGCGTTCCCATCGAATTATAGCGATAGCGAAGTATTTCCGTATCAAAATCAGGATTGGTGCTGACATTTGCCGTATATGTCTCATTTTCAAAGGGTAGGTAATAACTATCTGAACCGTCCCACCGAACAATTTTAATCTCGTTGAGTCCATTTTTCCGTTCCGAGAGCACATAAAACGATTTAAAAATATCCATACCTTCCAGTAAAACATCAGCTCTATGGGGAATAAACTCTTGCCAGTTTTCAGCAGATGTATCACCTTCCTCGGCAACTTTCATCAATTTGAAATTGGTCGCCCCATCTTTATTCGTCAATACATAAAAATCATTATCGTAGTGCGAAATTCCATATTCAAGTCCACGCGTTCTTGCTGAAAAAACTTTGAATTCCCCATCAGGGTCACTTGCTTTTAAGGTTCTGAATTCAGTTGTCAAAGTACTATAGGAAGCAATAATGATGTATTTCTTAGATTTCGACTTATAAACATAAGCACCAAAAGTTTCATCCTCTTCATTATAAACCAATATGTCCTCAAAAGTTCCAAGCTTATGTTTGAATATTTTATCTGAACGAAGCGTTACATCATCCTGCTTGCTGTAAAAGATGGTTTTGTTATCATCTGCCCAAACGGAGTTTCCAGCAGTATTCTCAACTTTATCAGCTAAAATTTCACCGGTCTCTAAATTTTTGATTTGCAGCGTGTATTTCCTTCTAGAGACCGTATCCACGGAAAAAGCGGCCAATGAATTATCGGGACTTATAGAAAAACTAGACAAGTTGAAGTAATCATGTCCCTCAGCTAATAAGTTGCAATCGAAAAGAATCTCTTCCTCAGCTTCAAGACTTTCCCTTTTTCTGGAATATATGGGATATTCTTTTCCTAATTCATAACGTGTGATATACCAATATCCATTTTGTTTATAAGGCACTGATGAATCGTCTTCTTTAATCCGAGACTTCATTTCTTCAAACAAAGAAGTTTGAAACTTCTTTGTATGCCCTGTCATTTCAGCGCAATACGTATTCTCTTTTTCAAGGTGTGAGATAACCGCCTGGTCTTCCCTATCATTCATCCAGTAATAGTCGTCAACCCTTAAATCACCATGTTTGACCAACTCTTTAGGTATTTTCTTTGCAACTGGAGCTTCCGCTTTACTCATATCTTTATTCTGGTTTTGGCAAGAAACCGCAAAAGTAAGACATCCGAAAAGAACACTATTGAATTTATCTGCCTGTAACATTAATATGCGTTTATTCGTACAATTTGTTAATTTTACCAAGTACTAACAGTTAAAAGAATATTATGTTCGGAGATATGATGGGTATGATGGGGAAATTGAAGGAAACCCAACAGAAAGTAGAGGCAACCAAGAAACGCCTTGACACTGTGAGCTTGGAAGAAACTTCACCCGAGGGACTTGTCAAGGTAGTTATAACGGCCAACCGTGCCGTTAAAGAAATTCAGATTGATGAAAGTCTGTTGAATGATAAAGAGCAACTAGAAGACTATTTGATACTTACTATCAATAAGGCAATTGAGAAAGCAACTCAAGTCAACGAAACTGAACTCGCAGCTGTTGCTAAAGAAGGAATGCCGAATATACCGGGTATGGATAATCTATTCAAATAGATTGATAGTGTTAAATGTTATACTAAAGAGTAAAAAGCTTTCGTTAGCATAGCATACGAAGAATAACTTTCACAAGAACTTGGCAAGCTAATTGCTATATTTAAAAAAAACCAAAGATGAAACACCTACTCTTATTTTTGATTTTACCGATTTTTATGTCCGCACAAGCTGATATGGAAAGTGTAGCGGATAGCCAATGGTTGACCGACTATGACAAGGCTATCAAGATTGCTGAGAAAAATGACAAAAATGTTTTGGTTTATTTCACAGGAAGTGATTGGTGCCCACCATGTAAAATGCTCAAAAAGGATTTGTTCGAGTCCGCCGAATTTTTGGCTATTGCAGATGACTATGTTCTACTCTATATAGACATACCAATGAATAGGGATATTCTATCTCCTGAACAATTACAACATAACAAGGACCTATCCGCGAAATTAAATAAGAAGGGATCAGTACCGCTTCTCAAGATATTGGATAAGAAAGGAAAAGAATTAGATATGTATTCTGGATACAGTATGAATGGCGAAACAAGCTATCACCTGAATCTTCTCAAAAAGTATCAATCGTAAAAAAATATAGAAAACAAAAGGGCTTTCCGAATGGAAAGCCCTTTTTTGGTTGGTTAATTAAAACGTTTAAACTAGTTATTAATGAGTCTAAACTGAGTTCTTCTGTTTGCTGCA
Source organism: uncultured Flavobacteriaceae bacterium (assembly GCA_947500435.1). GTDB lineage: Bacteria > Bacteroidota > Bacteroidia > Flavobacteriales > Flavobacteriaceae > Maribacter_C. The sequence goes on along the minus strand of CANMRV010000002.1, from coordinate 453,444 downwards.
TGCTCTCTAGCTGTGCAAGAAACACCGTCCTTACATCTGTTCAATAGTTTTGTCTCACCATAACCATTGGCAACTAAAAGACTTGAGTTAACACCTTTAGAAATCAAATAGTCGGCAACTGCTTTTGCTCTTCTCTCAGAAAGATCTTGGTTCGAAGATGCTCCACCTTGTGAGTCAGTATGCGAAGCTAATTCAACTTTTACTCCTGGATTTTGATTTAAAACAGGCATCAATTTAGTATCAATAATAGCCTTGGCTGCGTCCGTTAAAGTAGCGCTACCAGAGTTCCAGTTTATAGGTAATGCTTGGTACTCCACAAGAGCACATTCAACTTCTTTCCAAGTAGTCAAACCACCTTTTTCTTTCAAAGTTTCTTTCGTTACCGTTTTTGTCACAGCAGGAACTGTTTCTTCCGTTGTATAAGCGTCTTTGTCCAAAACGGTTTTAGTAATTGTCTTGTATTGAGCAGGAATAACTTCTTCAACTACACGAGCCGGCTCTAAAAGAACCGTTTTGGTGTAAGAAGCATTTTTCGAAGCTATCGGCGACTTACTAACAGAAGCATCGCTAGCAAGCGTAGTTGTTTCTATAGTAGTGAATTCAGCTGGATATCCTTTGTAACACCAGTATCTACAATCATCTGGATTGCCAGAGGCACAGTCAGGTGCTGCAGCACCTAGTTCCCACTGTGTGTAGGCAGGTCTAACTTCAATAGTTTCAGAACCTGTTCCAAAGCTTGCCGGAGTAATACGAAGCGTATTCCCACCTTCCTTGGAAACATAAGAAATAGTTTCAGCTCCCCACTTTTCGGGAATTACAGTTAATTTTTTACCAGCAGCCTTCACCTCAACCTGTTCTGTAACAGTTTTGAAAGTTGCAGGCACTGTTTTCAACACCTTGTATGCTGGTTTAACGGTCAATGTCATAGTTTCATTGACATAAACGTCAGGAGTGGTACAGCGCACATAGCACTTACCGGGCTCAGGGTTCGTTTGGTAAATCCTGTGCCATTGTAATCGATGCAGTCATTACTGCAAATAAGAATAAAACTTTTTTCATGTTTGTGAGTGTTTAAAAATTAATTTATAGTTGATGCTAAAATATGTTTTTTTAACGAATTATTAAGAAAATACTGCGTGTAAATAGATGTATTTTATCGATCAATTAGTTCGGAACGAATATAAAAAGTGCTTTTCTTTGAATCCTAACTTCCATATCATGAGTCAACAAAGCCAAGAAAATTGTATTTTAAGGGTGTTCTAAAATTGTAGGAATGATTGAAATCGAAAAGGATAGGTCAAATGAATACAGCTTTGTGTTAAAAGCTGAGGGCGGACATGCTTTATTACGTAGCATAGTCTATTCAAAAAAAGAAATGGCAGAAGAGGCTATCCGTGATTTACAAACATTGAAAAGAAATCGCAACACTTTCGAGAGAAGGACCAATCACAATGGGGAATTTCTTTTCAGTATAAAAAATAAAAACGGCAGGCTTATCGGAAATAGTGAGTTATATCAGTCCGAAGCAGGTATGGAAAACGGAATCAAAAATCTTATCCGCCGCATCAACTCTTTGTCTAAGGAAAATTAATTATAGCTTTCTTAGTATTCCCAAGAAATTATCATGCATTTCATTCGTATAGTCACTATGTGTAACTATTCGAAGTTTTCCCTGTCCCATTCCAATAATATGAATGTTTTTCTCTTTTAGCGTTTCCACAAAAGCTTCACTACCTATTTTGTTCTCATCGATTTCAAAAATGATGATATTCGTTTCTATGGGTTCCACTTTTTTGATAAAAGCCAGACTTTCAAGCACAGTGCCTATCTCTTTTGCTTTCTTATGGTCTTCAGCCAAGCGTTCAACTTGATTATCCAGCGCATAAATAGCTGCAGCAGCCAAAAAACCTGCTTGTCGCATCCCGCCACCAAATACTTTTCGAATACGCAAAGCTTTTTGAATATCAGCTTCGGTCCCTACCAGCACTGAACCTACAGGACAACCCAAGCCTTTACTCAAACAAATACTGATGGTATCAAATAAATCACCATACTGTCCGGCAGTCTCATTCTTAGCAACCAAAGCATTCCATAAACGGGCGCCATCTAAGTGATAGGCTAAATCATGTGCATCACAAACAGACTTGATCCGCTTCAATTCTTCAAAATCCCAACAAGCTCCACCACCCTTATTCGCTGTGTTTTCGATACAAACCAACGTGGTTAATGGACTATGATAGAAATCAGGAGGATTAATAGCTGCTTCAACCTGTTCTGCAGTCATCATTCCGCGATGACCATCTACTAATTTGCAAGAAACCCCACTATTAAAGCTTACTCCTCCTCCTTCGTAATTATATACATGAGCATATTTGTCGCAAATCAATTGATCTCCCGGATTCGTATGGACCTTGATTGCCGCTTGATTGGTCATTGTTCCCGAGGGAAAGAACAAAGCTGCTTCTTTGTTGAACATCTTTGCAACCTTTTCTTCCAAAGCATTTACTGTGGGGTCCGCTTTAAAAACATCATCACCTACTTCTGCCGACATCATGGCATCTAACATGCCTGCTGTTGGTTTGGTTACCGTATCACTGATTAGATTTATCTCCAAGGGAATTCTTAATTACGATTATAAATTATTGATCACTAAATTCAAACAAACTGTTTCGCATTTGAACTTAACTCTTGAGCTTTCTTAATGAAAACAGTCCATTCCAATAGGCGAACCATCTGGAAGTTTTGGAGCAGGAATTACTTCAAATTTATCAGGTGCTTTTGTAAACGCATTTATTCTGCGTGACATTTCCATTTTTGTAGGACTGCCTATTGCACCAACATTTTCCATGGCTAGTTTTCTAAGTGCTGCATTGGCGATTGCATTTACCTGAGGGTGAACCTTCTTATGAGCCGCCAAATTCATAAGATGGAATAGTACTCTAAAATTGATGTTTTGTTGCGCTTCGTGCAAATAAGGATCTTTTTGCGATTTTTGAATTGTATTTTTCACCACACTATTCAAAACATCTTCAAGTCCTATGTTTTTAGAGTCTAAGGCTTTTTGTTGGATCAATCTGCTTGCTCTTTCTGGATGCAACAACAATCCTAAAGTCATATCAGCGGCCGTTTCAGCAGCAGAAAGTGCATCAAAAGAAACTCCGGTTTTACTCTTTATAGATTCTCTTGTCCTTCCATAACCAAAAGCTCTTGGTGGAAATAGACTTAATTTTTCCTTCGGAATTGCAATAACAGAAGCATCCAAAGTTTTCAGAATACTCTTTAACGCTTTTTCCTGTATTGCCTTGTCCGCTATACGAACAGTTTCTTGCCCATCTCCTTTTACGGTATAATTGTATTCCAAACCACCTACTACTTTTGCAACAGCCTCTGTTTGATATCTATGGAAAAAATAAAGGGGAACGAAAACATCCTCCAAAACCGTATTGGGTTGGCCCGAGGGAATATTATCAATTGAGAAATTGTTGATTGCTGTCTTACGAACATTTAACATCGCATCTAACTCCTCACTAACACTTTTACCATTATCCCATAAATGTGCTAAGACATGTGCACCACCTTGCGGACGTGCATCTTGGTCCGTAATAAATCGTAATCCGTCAGAGGCGGACTTTTCTAATATTTTGTTCAAGCCTTCTTTTTCATTCGCTCCATCGGGAAATGTTTCATAGGAATAAGCCACCGAAACCTTATCCCAATCTCCAATTCCGACAGCATATGCATTTGAAAAATCAACCGTGCCATCTTTTACTGAAAACTGTGGATGCGGATAATCCATCACGGAAGCTTTGTTCGTTGTACTGGCTGCATAGTTATGGGCAAAGCCTAAGGTATGTCCGATTTCATGTGCCGAAAGTTGACGAATACGTGCTATCGCCATTTCTAGCATCGGTTGATGATTGTCATCGCGTTCAGCATAAGGTTTATTCATTAATGCCTGAGCAATTAAGAAGTCCTGCCGAATACGCAGGCTTCCCAGACTCACATGACCTTTCAATATCTCACCTGTTCTTGGGTCTGTAACACTTGCTCCATAGCTCCAACCCCGTGTGGAACGGTGTACCCATTGAATTACATTGTAGCGGACATCAAGTGGATCAGCATCATCTGGCAATATTTTTACCTGAAAAGCGTCCTTGTATCCTATTGCTTCGAAAGCTTGGTTCCACCAACTTCCGCCTTCCAATAGAGCAGAACGAACTGGCTCGGGAGTTCCATTATCCAAATAATAAATAATGGGTTCCACAGCTTCACTGACCGCAGCAGTCGGGTCTTTTTTCTCTAATCGATGTCTTCTGATAAAACGTTTTAAAATAGGGGATTCAACAGGAGTCGCATAATCGTAATACATGAAAGGAGATGCCCCTGAACGTGGGTCAAACTCGCGTTGTTTATAACCATCCTCCGGGAGTTCGATAAACGAATGATGTTGTGCCACCGTGACCAACTTGGCATTTGGAGTTACCGAACGAATATTTCTTCCTTCAGGATTTCCTGCAAAAGTCAAGGTGATATCGAACTCGATATTCTTCGGAAAAGCTTTGGTACGCTCTAGAGCCATTGCGCTCTTAGGTTTATCTAGTTTATATGAACCTTGTTTATTTCGTTTTAAACGACCAACAACGCCATGGGTATCTTGCATTAAGAAATCGGTGATGTCAATAATATACTTCCCTCCTTTTTCCTCCTCTATTTTAAATCCTCCTAAAATAGATTTTGCGAAGGCCTGCTCAACAGATTTCTTCTCCAAAGCATTGTCCGTCAAAGCCCTAAAAGTCATATTGGGCTGTACCAGCAATAGTTTGTTTCCAGCTTTTTTGAAAAAGACAACTTGTGTGCTTCCAAGTTGGCCTCTATCCAAACCAATATCGTTACTACCGATACCACTGCTCAAAGAAGAAACATATAGAAACTCCTTTTCCAAATCGGTAACCTCCAGATAAATCTTATCAGTTTTTTCATCGTATTGGAAATTGAAAAGTCCGTTGAATTTTTGAAAATCCTTGCTCTTTTCGGCAAACTGAGCGCTCAAAAGTGTGGTGGCGAAAACAAACAGAAATGTAAGGCGTACATAATGTTTCATAATAAGTGTCTCTTCTAGAATTAGTCTGCACTAAATTTAGATAAATTTGATTGCACAACAAGAGTTATAGTCTATTTTTGCCGAAAAGGAATTTAGAATGACAATTACCACGGACCACTACAAAGGTCTTTTAGATCGCCTTGGCGCGTTAAGGAGGTATCTTTGACGTTGATGCGAAACTCATTGAAATAGAAAACGAGCAGGAAAAAACCCTAGCCCCCGATTTCTGGGACAATCCCCAAGAAGCACAAGCACATATGAAATTCATACAATCCAAAAAGCAATGGGTTGATGATTACAATGCCGCGAAATCTCTTGTTGGTGACCTTGAAGTTCTTATCGAATTTCAGCAAGAAGGGGAAGTGACTGACGAAGAAGTAACTGCACAATACGAGAAAACTCTTGACCATCTTGAAACACTGGAGTTCAAGAATATGCTTTCGGAAGAAGGTGACGAACTCCCAGCAGTATTACAAATCACTGCAGGTGCTGGCGGAACAGAAAGTTGCGATTGGGCCGCCATGCTTATGCGTATGTACATGATGTGGGCGGAAAAAAACAAATACAAGGTAAAAGAACTCAATTACCAAGAAGGAGACGTTGCTGGAATTAAAACCGTAACCCTAGAAATCAATGGTGATTTTGCCTTCGGATGGCTTAAAGGAGAAAACGGAGTCCATCGCTTGGTTCGAATCTCTCCTTTTGATAGTAATGCAAAAAGGCACACCTCATTTGTTTCAGTATATGTGTATCCCCTTGTAGATGATAGTATTGAAGTAGATGTCAATCCCGCAGATATTACAATTACCACAGCACGTTCAAGTGGCGCTGGTGGACAGAATGTAAATAAGGTAGAAACCAAAGTGCAATTGGTACATCATCCTACGGGCATACAAATTTCTTGCTCAGACTCCCGAAGTCAACATGATAACAGGGCTACAGCAATGAAGATGTTGAAATCGCAACTGTATGAAATCGAACTCCGTAAAAAAATGGAGGCCCGTCAAGAAATCGAATCCTCGAAAATGAAAATCGAATGGGGGTCTCAGATTCGTAACTATGTAATGCACCCTTATAAATTAGTGAAGGACGTTCGCACGGCAGAAGAAACCGGAAATGTTGATGCCGTTATGGACGGCGATATCGACCGATTCTTAAAAGCCTATTTGATGGCCATGGGTCAGAAAGATGAGGAATAAAAAAAAGCTCTAACCTATTGAAATAATGATTAAAATATATCACAACCCAAGGTGCGGAAAGTCTCGCGAGGGATTAAAAATTGTAGAAGACTCCGGAAAGGATTTTGAGCTAATCAAATATTTGGAAGACATTCCCACTAAAGAAGAACTACGTTTAATAATCACCTTGTTAGGAATAAACCCCGAAGATTTACTTCGGAAAAATGAAGTCATTTGGAAGGAAAACTATCGTGGAAAATCACTTTCAGATGATGAGATTTTAGATGCGATGCTTGCACATCCGAAGTTAATAGAACGTCCAATAGTTATAAATGGTAATAAAGCTGTTATTGGGCGTCCACCAGAAAATATTAAATCCATTCTATAAATTCTAAATTATCTACTCATTTTCAGAGATTTGGTACATTTGTTGCAATACTGTTTTAACAAATATTTAACCTATCACGGTTAAACCATCGTCTAATTTTGAAATCAATATAAAGTTCAGTCCTATGAAAAGCCACATCAAACAACTAATCGTACTATTTATCCTTTTATTAGGAGCATCAGAAATACAAGCACAATACGGCTACGGCGGTGGCGGATATGGATATGGCGGTTATGGTGGCCGGGGAATGTATGGCAGAGGCAGAAGTGCAATTCCGCAAGCGGGACCTTCAACACCCAAAGCTCCAGAACCTAAGACCGCGGCACAAATAGTAGATGGAGAAATGCCGGCAATTGCTGAAACTTTGGGACTAGACGAATTTGAAAAAGCAGTTTTAAGTACGACATTGAAAAAATATGTTCAAGAACGTATTGAGCTACAGATTTTAAAGCTTCCCGCTGATAAAATGCGTGAGGCATACCGAAAAATAACAGAGAAACAAGACGAAGAACTAAAAGCTGGACTTCCATTAGAAAAATATGAAGCTTTTGTTCAAATGCAGAAAGATGGTGTTGCCAAGATGCAAAAGGAAATGAAGAAAGAAGAAAAGCGCAGAAATAAAAAGAAGAAAAAGAAGAAGAAATCCGAAGAATAATATGAAGAGACTCCTTGCCTTAGGCATTTTCCTATCCGTATTTATTAACTACGCTCAAAAACCGCAAGGCCGAGGAGGACAAAGACCAAACCCGATTACTATAACGGGTATTGTTTTAGATCAAGAAACAAATGAACCCTTAGAGTACGCTACCTTGGTATTACAAAGTCTTCGTGATACTACAAAAATCACCGGCGGAATCACCAATAGTGAAGGGAAATTTACAGTTGAAACCATACCCGGGCGCTATAATGTAAGCGTTGAATATATCTCATTTACATCTTACAAGTTAAAAGCGCAGGTTTTTCGTGAATCAACCGATTTAGGAACTATTAAACTTGCCCCTGATGTTGCACAGTTAGAGGGGGTTGAAGTAATTGCAGAAAAAACAACAGTAGAAATCCGCTTGGATAAGAAAATTTACAACGTAGGGAAAGACCTTACTGTTAGCGGTGGAACCGTGAGCGATGTCCTTGACAACGTACCTTCCGTATCTGTTGACGTTGAAGGAAATGTACAACTTCGGGGCAATGATGATGTACGCATTTTAATTGACGGAAAACCATCGGCAATCACAGGTTTGAATTCAACTGAGGCGCTTCAGCAACTACCAGCTGAATCTATTGAAAAGGTAGAAGTAATCACTTCACCATCAGCTCGTTATGATGCAGAAGGCTCTGGGGGTATCATCAATATAATATTGCGCAGAAGTAAGCTCAGCGGTATTAACGGCGCTCTTACTGCAAATCTTGGAAATCCTACAAGATATGGGTTGAATGGCAATCTAAACTACCGCACTGGGGACGTCAACATTTTCACCAACACTGGTTATAATTATCGTACAGGACCAGGCAATAGGTTTAACAACACCAACTTCTTTGACCAAAATGGTAATTTCACCAATAGTATTACAGAAAATGGCAAAAGTGAACGATTGAGAAAAGGAATTAATGCCAACTTTGGTGTTGAATGGTATGTAAATGAAACTTCATCTATTACCCAAAGTATTTTTATCAGAAGTTCGGATAACTCTAACGAAACCACAAACAACTTTTCGCAACAAGATATTAATTTGAATCGCACCGATGGTTTTCGCTTTGATGCAGAAACTGAAGATGATAATACCTTTCAATATTCTTTCAATTACGATAAGAAATTAAATGACTCAGGCCACAAGCTCACCTATGCTTTTCAGTATGAAAAAAGTGAAGAAGTAGAAGCATCACTAATTCAGCAAAACGGTTTTGATAGTGAAACCGTAAGAACAGCTGAAGACCAAAGGCGTGTTTTTATGCAAACGGACTACGTGCTTCCTATTGGCGAGAATCATCAATTTGAAATGGGGTATAGAGGTGACTTCAATAGACTTGAAACTGATTATGATGTTGCATTTATTCAACCAACGATTGACGAACTTGGTATTACCAACCCAAGTAATGTACTAGACTTCAAAGAAACTATTAATGCCGTTTATGCTCAATTTGGGAGTAAAATTAAAAAGTTCAATTATCTTGCGGGACTGCGATATGAAGCTACAAGGTTGATTATAAACCAAATCGAAAGCAACGATTTCGCCAGAAATAATTTTGATGGATTCTTTCCAACCTTGAATCTGAACTATGAGTTTACAGAAAAGCAAAGTATATCATTCGGTTATAATAGAAGACTGCGAAGACCAAGGTCCTTTTTTTTAAATCCATTTCCATCAAGATCGAGCCCTACAAATCTCTTTCAAGGTAACCCTAAGCTGACCCCTTCTTTTAGCAATCAAGTTGATTTTGGATACCTCAACAGGTTCGAAAAGGTTACCCTGAACACTTCTATTTATTTTCAGAGAGCAACAGATGTAATCACATTTATCACGGAAGATACCGGTGAGGACACCTTTTTTGATGGTCAGCAAGTCAGTATTTTGAGAAGAACCCCTGTAAATCTGTCTAAGAATGATAGATATGGGTTTGAATTTACAACGAGTTATAGACCCAACAAAAAATGGAACGTAAATGCGAATTTCAATATGTTTAACCTCATTACTAGAGGTGACTTTAATGGACAAAACTTTGATGCGGAGAATCTGAGCTGGTTTATTCGTTTAAATAATAAAATAACCTTGTTCAAAGGCATTGATTGGCAAACCCGTTTTTTCTATCGTGGTCCTAGAGAAACAGCACAATCAAGAAGCAAAGGTATTGCTTCCGTTAGTCTAGCTTTTAGCAAGGATTTATTCAAAGAAAAAGCCTCTATAGCACTAAATGTTTCAGACGTTTTTAATAGTCGTAAATTTATAAGTGAAACCTTTACACCCTTTTTTGAAAATGAAACCGAATCGCAAAGGCGTGTGAGAAGTGTTAATTTATCTTTCACTTATCGTTTCAATCAAAAGAAAAAGCGCAGTGGAGAACGTCGCGGAGGTGGTGATGAAGGCGAAATGGAAGAACAGGGGTGAAAGCAGTTGGCAAAAAAATTATTAAAAATTAAAAAGCCGTTTGAACAATCAAACGGCTTTTTAATTTTTTATGCTTCACGCGCGGCTCTTTTCTTATCGCGCTTTTCTTTTAGAAGTTCTCTAATGTTTCCGATTAGCCAGTAAGGAACAACAAAAGTCAACAAGAATATCATTAACCAAAATCCTATGGTGAGGATGGTCAAAAATGCTAAAAATCCTAAGTACTGGTCGAATTCGAACATGGGTAATAGTTTTATTACTGCAAAGATACTTTGAAAAGAATACATCCTGCAAGTCAAAATTGAAAAAAATATTGAATTACTTCATTCCCAAGAGGAAATAAAATTGCAAACCGCTAACTTTGTAGTAATACAAAAATCTTTAAAACATGAGTTTCAGAATAGAAAAAGATACAATGGGCAAGGTTGAAGTCCCATCTGATAAATATTGGGGTGCACAAACCGAACGTTCGCGAAATAACTTTAAAATAGGACCTTCAGCTTCCATGCCTTTGGATGTTGTTTATGGATTTGCCTATTTAAAGAAAGCGGCGGCATACACCAATTGTGAATTAGGGGCATTATCCGAAGAAAAACGCGATATGATAGCTGCCGTTTGTGATGAGATTTTAGAAAGAAAACACGATGACCAGTTTCCCTTGGTTATTTGGCAAACTGGTTCTGGCACGCAGAGCAATATGAATGTCAATGAAGTAATTGCAAATCGCGCCCATGAAATGGCAGGAAAAGTAATCGGAGAAGGAGAAAAAACGATTCAACCGAATGATGACGTCAACAAATCACAATCTTCGAATGATACTTTCCCCACTGGAATGCATATCGCAGCGTATAAAAAAATTGTAGAAACTACGATTCCTGGTGTGACCCAGCTTCGTGATACCTTGGCGAAAAAATCTGAAACATTTAAAGATGTGGTAAAAATTGGCCGCACCCATTTAATGGATGCCACTCCCCTAACCCTTGGTCAAGAATTCTCAGGTTATGTTTCGCAACTCGACCATGGGATTAAAGCTTTAAAAAACACCTTGGATCATCTGAGCGAACTAGCTCTTGGTGGTACTGCTGTTGGAACGGGACTTAATACTCCAGCAGGCTATGATGTTCTAGTCTCCAAATATATAGCCGAATTCGCGGGCCTACCCTTTAAAACAGCTGATAACAAGTTTGAGGCTTTGGCCGCACATGATGCGATTGTTGAAAGCCATGGAGCTTTAAAGCAGCTCGCTGTGTCACTTAATAAAATAGCCAATGATATTCGAATGATGGCATCAGGACCTCGCTCAGGGATTGGAGAAATCATAATTCCAGCAAACGAGCCAGGAAGTTCGATTATGCCAGGAAAAGTGAATCCTACTCAATGTGAAGCATTGACAATGGTTTGCGCACAAGTAATGGGCAATGATGTAGCTATAGGTGTAGGTGGCACACAAGGGCATTATGAATTGAACGTTTTCAAGCCCATGATGGCAGCCAACATTTTGCAGTCTGCAGAACTTATCGGCGATGCATGTGTTAGTTTTGACCTAAACTGCGCGGCGGGAATAGAACCTAATCATGAAGTCATTAAAGAGCTATTAAACAACTCATTGATGCTAGTTACCGCATTAAACACAAAAATAGGATACTATAAGGCTGCTGAGATTGCTAATACAGCTCATAAAAATGGAACTACCTTAAAAACAGAAGCTGTCAACCTCGGCTATGTTACTGCCGAAGAATATGATGCGTGGGTAAAACCTGAGGACATGGTAGGTAGTTTGAAGTAATGAAGTCCATCCTTTAGGGTTGGGGAAGACTTCCTTACTTCAAACTCAATTCAGCCTGTTTTAAACCCCTTTAGGGTTTGGGAAAATTAAACAGGCATTCCTAAATCAAAACATAAAAAAAGGGTCAATCGTTAACGATTGACCCCTTTTTATTAATGGATAGTGTATAATTACTTCAAAGTAAACTTCACGTTTCCTAATAATTTTAATCCGTCATCATAAACATTGACCATGTAGTTTCCTTTTTGGAATTCCCCAGCTGGCTTACTGATATAATCACATACATCTAAAGCCTGGTTTTCATAGTAGAAGTTTGTTCCTTTACTATATGTAATAGAACCTCCGTTATCATTGGTCTTAGAATAACTCTCTCCCATTACATTTCCTTGAGGGTCAAGTACTTCTAAGAAAAACTCTCTATCTCCAGCTCCTGCTATTGCATTTTTTGCAACCGTAAAGCAAACTTTAAATTTGTCAGTAGACCTCGCTCTAGAAGTAGAAACTAATTTTCCACTCTTACGCTCTTTTACAGCATCAACGTTAAAAGCAGTCAGGTTCATAGCTGAACCTTTTTCAACTACATCAGCCAATTGCGTGTTTTGAACAACCAAAGAATCGTTGAAAACAGTTTGCTTCTCTAACTCAGTATATGTAGAGTCACGTTGCATAGCAATCAAAGTGTTTGATGTCTTTAAAGAATCAACTTGCTTCAACAATTGTGCTCTCTCAGCTTTCAAAACGCTTACTTGTCTTCTGTATCTAGATAAAGAAGAAATATCCGCTTTCATAGTTTTAACAGAATCGATATATTTTGCAATATTATCTCTAGCAGAAACTAGCTCTTCGTTTGTTGCGTTACTCTCTAAAATCGCTTTGTCATATTCAGACTTTAAGCTATTTAAATCTTCAACTACCAACTCTTTTTCTGAAGATAATACAGCCTCGTTCTTTTTCTTTTCTTGATAAAGACTAACTGTATAGATGATAACACCTAATAGTACTACGCCAAGCAAGCCAGCTAATACTTTTAATCCGTTGTTACTTTTTGTTTCAGTCATAATGTAAAAATTAATTACTCTCGTTAATTTGTGAATAAGTATTTGTTTGTATCAGTCTATATACGGCTGGATTTTCAGTTTAGATTTTTTGGATGAAAAAAATTAGATGTAAGTAAAACCTAATCCGTTGAAAGCCCTAACTTTATCGATGAAACACGATATTTCGAAAAAAGTATGTCTTTAAAAATATTTCCTTTTCAGTCTAAATATGCCGACCATTTCAAGGATTTGAACATCGCTTGGCTTGAAAAATACTTTTATGTAGAGCCTAAAGATGAAGTGCTTCTAAGTGATTGTGAGAATTCTATCTTAGGTGTTGGGGGTTATATTTTTATGGCGGAATATGAAAATGCTATCGTTGGATGCTTTTCCTTGATACCTTATAAGAAGAATCATTTTGAATTGGGAAAAATGGCTGTAGACCCAAATTATCAGGGACTTAGAATAGGTCAACAACTACTGTCCTTCGCTATAGATTTTGCCAAAAAGAATAAATGGGATGCTATCACGCTTTACTCCAGTACAAAACTCCCCACCGCCTTACACATCTACCGCAAATACGGATTTAAAGATATAGAGCTTGAGAAAGATTTGCCCTATGCCCGAAGTGATGTTAAGATGGAACTGAGTTTAGTGAAGTGAAGTGGTTGGATGCACGGTGTCTGGTGCACGATGTTAGTCTGAATTATGGTCTCTCTTTAAAAAGAATTTATAAGTGGTCATGAAAATCTCAAATAATACAAACACTAAATAAATAAGAATGATGAAAAGAACACTCATACTACTTATAGGATGTGCCCTTCTTGCTAGATGTAAAGAAAATCAGAAAACAAAACCATTAATAGATTCGGAAATTAAAGATACACACGGCGCACCATCTCCTCCATCTAAGGTTTTTACTGAGCCTCAAGATTCTAATGTTAAAATCATTCCTATAGAACATGCAACTGCCATTTTGGAATGGAATGATATTACCATATATATTGACCCTGTTGGCGGTTTAGAAGCCTTTGAAGGTCAAAAACAACCTGATTTGATACTAATTACTGATGTTCATGGTGATCATTTAAGTGTCGAAACCTTGGAAGCTTTAAATACTGAAAAGGCCAAGATTATAGTACCGCAGGCCGTTGCGGATAAAATTCCTAGTGATTTTACCCCTCAGCTTGATATTTTAGACAACGGAGAATCTAAAGAACGCTACGGAATTACTGTTGAAGCCATACCTATGTACAATATACGCGAAGAAGCGCTAAAATTCCATACCAAAGGAAGAGGAAATGGGTATGTATTAAATATTGACGGACAACGTCTTTATTTTTCAGGTGATACTGAAGATATTCCTGAAATGAGGGCTTTACAAAATATTGACAAAGCCTTTATCTGCATGAACTTACCCTATACCATGACTCCCGAAAGTGCCGCAAGTGCTGTTTTGGAATTTAAACCCAAACAAATGTATCCATATCATTATAGAGGAAGGCCTGATGTCAGCGATGTGGCGAAATTTAAAGCTATGGTCTATGCTGGGAATCCGGATTTAGAAGTTGTGCAACTGGATTGGTATCCTAATGATGAGTATTGAAAGGAGAAATAAGATGAAGCGTATAACCACAATATACTTTCTTTGTTAAAACAGTCAAAAAAGCTTCTAAGAAATTCTTAGAAGCTTTTACTTTATATTATTTACTTCGTACTTATTACTGTTAAGCTATCGAATCAACTTCTTATACTTTATACGCTTCGGAATCAAATCCCCACCCAAACGTTTCTTCTTATTTTCCTCATAATCGGAGAAAGAACCTTCAAAGAAATACACTTGTGAATCTCCTTCAAAGGCTAATATATGTGTACAGATTCTATCTAAAAACCACCTGTCGTGCGAAATGACTACAGCACATCCCGCGAAATTTTCAAGACCTTCTTCGAGCGCACGTAAAGTATTGACATCTAAATCATTAGTTGGTTCATCTAAAAGCAAAACATTACCCTCTTCTTTTAGTGTCATAGCCAGATGAAGACGGTTTCTTTCTCCACCAGAAAGCATACTTACCTTTTTGTTCTGCTCACTCCCTGAAAAATTGAAACGACTTAAATAGGCTCTGGAATTTACTTGGCGTCCACCCATCATAACCAGTTCCTGTTCATCAGAAAAGTTCTGCCAAATTGTTTTTTCTGAATCTATATTGGAATGCTTCTGGTCGACATAGGCAATCTTAGCGGTGTCACCGACAATAAACTCTCCTTTATCAGGAGTTTCCTCGCCCATTATCATTCTGAAAATTGTAGTCTTACCAGCACCATTAGGACCAATGACACCCACAATTCCAGCTTGGGGCAAAGTAAAGTTCAGGTCTTCATAAAGCAATTTATCATCATAGGCTTTACTGACTCCTTTGGCCTCAATGACATTGGTTCCCAAACGTGGTCCGTTTGGAATATAGATTTCGAGCTTTTCGTCAAGTTGTTTTTGGTCTTGACTCATAAGTTTGTCGTAGTTCTTCAAACGCGCTTTTTGTTTGGTTTGCCTTCCTTTAGCACCTTGTCTTACCCACTCAAGCTCGCGCTCCAAGGTTTTTTGACGTTTCGAAGCCGTTTTGCTTTCCTGCGCCAAACGTTTAGACTTCTGATCTAACCAACTAGAATAATTCCCTTTCCAAGGAATACCTTCTCCCCTATCCAATTCAAGAATCCAACCAGCCACATTATCCAAGAAATACCTATCGTGTGTTACAGCTATGACCGTTCCTTTGTATTGCGCCAAATGATGTTCTAACCAATGTACAGATTCTGCATCCAAATGGTTGGTAGGCTCATCTAATAGAAGGATTTCAGGTTCTTGTAGTAACAATCTGCACAGCGCAACCCTTCGCCTTTCCCCTCCAGATAAAACACCAATCTTCTTATCGGAATCCGGAGTACGAAGTGCATCCATCGCGATTTCGAGCTTGGTATCTAACTCCCATGCGTTCGATGCGTCGATTTGATCTTGTAATACAGCTTGCTTATCCATTAGCTTCTGCATCTTGTCAGCATCTTCATAGACTTCTGGCAAGCCGAACATATCATTGATTTTGTTGTACTCGTCAAGTATAGCAACCGTTTCAGCCACTCCTTCTTTTACAATCTCTAGTACGGTCTTGTCTTCATCCAATTGCGGCTCTTGCTCCAAGTATCCTACATTATATCCAGGAGAAAAAACAACATCACCTTGGTAGTTTTTATCAACTCCGGCAATAATCTTTAGCAAAGTAGATTTACCAGAACCGTTAAGTCCCAGAATACCAATTTTAGCTCCGTAGAAAAAACTTAGGTAAATATTCTTGAGTACTGGTGTATTTGCAGTTTTAAAGGTCTTGGTCACCCCAGACATTGAAAAAATGACCTTTTTATCGTCAGACATTTATAAATGTATTTTTGAATTTGAAATTTGTGTTTGAACTTGAGTTGCTTAAACTCTTCCTTTAAGGGCATTAAAAACCCAAGCGATGGCAAAAAATCCGATTCCTACTGAGGCGAAGCCCCATCCAGCGACATCATCGTATCTGAACGCACCGAGTGCAATAAGCGCACAGCCTACTAAAATCATTATAAAAGTCGCCCAAGCGAGCACGGTATTTTTGTTCATTCCCATCGTGTAAATTTTTGGTTGGTTTGGTTTGTGGTAGCTTCAAATATCGTGAAAAATACAGGAAATACCCTGATGATTTAACACTTTATTCTTCAAATGGAAAAACAACACCAGACTGTCGTCTCACTTCATCCAGAAGGCTTATCAGGTCGATGCTATTTTGATGACTCCATAGGTCACTTTGCAATTTGCCCTTTTTTAAACAATAATGAACTTCTTCGATTTCATGCGAGTATCCTTTGCCTTTGGTGGGTGAATCGACTCTTTTTTCAGAATTCTTAGTATGTATTGAAAATCCATCTGTTTCATGCCACCTTGGGTCAATATAAATAGAACCCCTGGTACCCTGAATTTCAGCACGCATTGATGATTCTGAGGTCAATCCACTATACAAAATGGCTTGTGCCTCTTCATATTCAAAAATCATTGAAGTCTGTATTTCAGCACCCGTTTTGTGAAAATTCGAAGTGGATTTAATTCGTATCGGCTTTCCTAGAAATAAATAGGCCAAAAATATGGGGTAAATACCTATGTCTAGAATGGAACCTCCTGCCAAATCAGGATTCAAAATACGCCCCTCTTCATCGGCATCCAAACCGTAAAAAGCAAAATCGGCATGTATATAACCGACCTTACCTAGTTTTCCTTCATCAATAAACTGCTTCACTCTTTGAATAGCAGGATTGAACCGACTCCACAATGCTTCCATCAGGAAGACCTTGTTTTCCTTAGCTGTGGAAATCATTTCTTGAACCTCCGCCAGATTTACTCCCAAAGGTTTTTCACATAAAACATGCTTTCCAGCTTGCATGGCTTTGATTGCCCATTCCATGTGACCCGTGTGGGGCGTGGCTACATAAATCACATCAACAGCATCGCAACTGAAAAGTTCCTCATAACTGCCGAAAGCATATTCAGCACGATTCTTTTGCGCAAAAGATTCAGCACGCTTCAAAGATCGTGAGGCGGCAGCGGTTAACCTACCCCCTTCCACTAGTTTCAAGTCATCAACAAATTTTTGGGCAATTTTACCGGGACCTAGTATGCCCCATCCTATTGAGCTCTTCATATACTACTATTATTTCCTCAAAAGTAGTCAATTTAAGTACTTATCTTTATGGCATAATTGAAACGAAAGCATACATGGATCTCAAGTTCAATAAAAACGAAGATCATAATAAATTACTAGTCTCGGAACTCAAAAAACGCCTTGCCCAAGTAAAGTTAGGTGGTGGAAAGAGCCGCATTGAAAAGCATCATGCCAAAGGAAAAATGACCGCAAGAGAGCGTATCGCTTACCTTTTGGACGATGATTCTAAAGCAGTTGAAATTGGGGCTTTGGTAGGCGAAGGTATGTACGAAGAGCATGGAGGTTGTCCATCGGGTGGGGTCGTTATTAAAATCGGGCATATAAAAGGAAAGCAATGTATTGTTGTTGCAAACGATGCTACAGTAAAGGCTGGAGCTTGGTTCCCCATTACCGGAAAGAAAAATTTGCGAGCACAAGAAATCGCTATCGAAAATAAGCTTCCCATCATTTATTTGGTAGATAGCGCTGGTGTTTATCTGCCTATGCAGGATGAGATATTTCCAGATAAGGAGCACTTCGGACGCATTTTTAGAAACAATGCCGTAATGAGTAGTATGGGGATTACACAGATTTCCGCAGTTATGGGAAGTTGTGTCGCCGGTGGCGCCTACTTGCCTATTATGAGTGATGAAGCTTTGATAGTCGATAAAACTGGGAGTATTTTCTTAGCCGGCAGCTATTTGGTAAAAGCGGCAATTGGAGAATCCATAGATAATGAAACCCTCGGTGGAGCTGCAACGCATTGCGAAATCAGCGGAGTAACCGATTACAAGGCTAAGGATGACAAAGACGCTTTGGACAAGATTAAAAATATTGTTGGAAAAATTGGTGATTTTGACAAGGCCGGTTACAATCGAGAGAAAGCCCAGAAGCCAAAATTAGACCCTAAAGAATTATACGGCACTTTGCCCCAAATGCGCCATGACCAATATGACATGCTTGAAATCATAAATCGTTTGGTTGATAATTCTGAATTCGAACAGTATAAAGAAGACTACGGAAAAACCATTCTTACAGGTTATGCCCGTATTGATGGATGGGCCGTTGGCATTGTTGCCAATCAACGCAAGGTGGTTAAGAATGCCAAAGGCGAAATGCAATTTGGTGGGGTTATCTATTCCGATTCTGCGGATAAAGCAACCCGTTTTATTGCCAATTGCAATCAAAAGAAAATTCCATTGGTCTTCCTACAAGATGTGACTGGATTCATGGTAGGAAGCAAAAGTGAGCATGGTGGAATCATCAAAGACGGCGCAAAAATGGTAAACGCGGTTAGTAATTCCGTCGTTCCAAAATTCACCGTAGTTATCGGAAACAGTTATGGTGCAGGAAATTACGCCATGTGTGGAAAAGCATACGACCCAAGATTAATTGTTGCATGGCCAAGTGCCGAGTTAGCTGTTATGAGTGGGAATTCCGCGGCAAAAGTCTTGCTTCAAATCGAAACAGCATCTTTAAAGAAGAAAGGTGAAACCATTACTAAAGAAAAGGAGGCGGAACTTTTTAATAAAATCAAAGACCGTTACGATAATCAGGTTTCCCCCTATTATGCTGCCGCTCGTTTATGGACGGATGCGATAATAGAACCTACGGATACCCGAAAATGGATTTCTATGGGAATCGAGGCGGCGAATCATGCACCGATTGAAAAGCCTTTTAATTTGGGGGTTTTGCAGGTATAGTCTTTCTAATAGGAACCTACAAGAAGATTACTTTTTTGTAATGTAAATAATTCTTGAACTTGACCTTTAATTGAAAGTCGGTAAAGCTTTGTTTCCAATCTTTCAGTGGCTAACCCAAAATCGTATTGAATAGTAACTCGCAGATAGGTCGGTTTGATTCTGGTATTACCCAAATAATTCACATTGATTTTCCATTCTCCATTTTGAGCATTTTCTGGGATATAATACTCTTTTGATGTGGCAACTTGAGGAAAATTCGTGTGTCTTACCTCATCGTCTTCTACTGAGTTATCCCAAACAAAGAAATTCTTGGTGGGGTCCACAAAGTGAAAAAGAAATCCTGCTTGGTCATCGTTCCATTCAAAAGTGATTCGGGTTCCCCTTGTTTCCAGGGAATTTGATGAAAGGTCCATTTTTTTATCCTCTAAGCTCTTTACCAAACTTGCAAACTCGGTTACTAGGATTTCATGAGAACCATCGATTTCAGGAGAAAGTATTTTGTTTTCGAGAAGATGTTCATATCGCCCTATTATAGATAAGGCGTTTTGAGTTTTACCTGTTTTCTTAAACATCTGTGACAAATCCAAATAGGATTGTGGAGAATGCGGCCAATGTTTGAGAACATCAACATATACTTGGGTGGCTGTCTCATTATCACCGAAATGCTCCAGGATTAGTCCCAAACCTCTTAATAGCTCAATATTCTTTTTATCTAGAATTCCTGATTCATTAATAATTTGATTATGAAATCCTTTATTGAAATGTTCATCAAGAAAGTAGTTCACCACATCTAAAACGAAGTAAGACTCATTTTGATAAACCTTCTTGTATTTTGTATACGCGGTTACAGCACTTTCAAAATCATTCGAACTGTGCAACTCTTTTAGATAAGTAGGCCAGTTTTTAACTTCTTGACTTTGTTTGATTGTTTTAGCCTGATACGTCTCTTTAGAATTTTGTTCCGCCCTTAAAGCCAACTGATCTTTGGTTGGTGAATAATTCGCTGATTTTGTATTAATAATAAAAATTCCGCCACGCGCCACAGAACCATACATAGAAGTACCCGCAAGACCAGGAACCTTAGCAATTCGTTTGATATTAGAAACGTCCACAAAAAATGGAGGGTCTTGATAAATCATACCATCAACCTCATAGACAGCTGCCGAGGGGAGTTCAATGGATCCGCCACCACGTAAGTAGATTGCACCATCAACATCATCTGGAGTACTTCGCACGTTGGGCTTTCCCTTTTTTGAAATTCTTACTCCGGCAAACAAATTTTGCAATACGGCTAATATATTTCCCGAAGCATTATTTATTTCATCCCCTTCCCTTATTTCCATAGAATGGCCAGAAACTTTTTTGTCCATTAAAAGGAACTTACTTTTTATTATATCCTGTTGGATGTTGTAAGCATCGAACAATGCCTTCTGAGACCTAACGCGATAGCTATTTTTCTGGACCGTAACACCTTCTAATTCATTGATTTCTGGTAGTAAAACCACATTATGGGTCTTTGAAATATCTTGTACCTTATGAGTCTGACTCACCTTTCCTTGAAAGGAATAAATAAGAACATCGTTGTCAAAAACTGTCAGTTGATAATACCCTTTATCATCGGTATAGGTACCAACAGCTGAGTTCTTTATATATACGTTTACCTTTTCCAACGGACTCTCACCATCAGTAACATAACCAGATATCTCAATCTCTTGCTGTGAGAATGTTAAGAAGGGAAAAATAAAAACTGCTATTATAATAAGCCTGTTCATAATGGTTGGTTTTCGATTTAATTTATGAATTTATTGCGTATTTAGCAACTACTTGATGATACGGATGTCATACCCATACACTCCTTTAAAACAGACCGAAAAATAGTGTTTATTGAAAACTACTAATCTGCGGAAATAATACCAGGGTTATTCAAATCAAACAATTGTTGATTCACATTTCTCAACGCCAATCGATACACCTTGACTTCTTTTTTTTGAGAAGTATCTCCGTAATTGTAGTAGGTGGTAACTTTTAGATAAGAAGGTTCTAACTTCTTGTTGCCTTTGTAATTGATATTTATCTGCCATTTGCCAGGTAAAGAACTATCTACTAAAAATTCCTCACAGGAATATCCTTTTTCTTTTTCGTCTCTAATTCTTGACGGATTCACTTCCATAGTATGTTCCCAGGTATAATAGTGTTTTTGGGGATTCACGAACTGAAGTTCAAATTCCGCTTCACTATCATTCCATTCAAAAAGGAGACGCGTTCCGTCGAATTCGGTGTATTTTGAGGAACGATTCGTTGTCTTTGCTCCTTCCATTACTTTATCACCTTCTAGTGCAAGGAGGTTTTCTACCTCCCTCTCCATTATTGAGGAAATACCTAAACTATCGGATTTTAAAAATCCTTTATCTACCAAATAATTATACCTAGCGAAAAGTGATGCGGATTTTTTATATTCTCCAATATCACGGTAACTGCTAGCAATATCTAAATACGACTGAGAATATTTTGGCCTAAGAATAAATATTTTTTCATAAAGGTCATTTGCTTCCTTTACTTCTTTGTTGGACTCCATATGATACGCCCATGCTTTCAACAATACCGGGTTATCTTCAATTGTTTTAATCGCCTCACTTCGTATTGTTTCCGCTAATTTTGGATTCCCGTTAGTCATAAAATACTGATATACATCAATAAAATAATAAGGGGAATTTTTATAGCTGGTTTTGTATTTTTCATGAAGGGTAACAGCAGCTTCTGAATTTTTACTGTTGTAGAATTCCTTTAAATACTTTGGATACCCATTCTGATTAGTCTCCTTGGTTATCGCATCATCTTGGTACTTATTGTTTCGTAGTTTAGCGCGATCATAAGGTCGTTTTGTATTTCCTTCCCGAGCCCCATGAAGCCCATTTTTGGTGTTAATAAAAATAACACCCCCAATTGCAATTTTACCAAACCGCTGTTCCGCTTGGTTGCCATACATAACCCCTACACGCGTTATATCTTCTATTCTTATACCAGGAGGTAATTGTTTCAATAGGCTTCCATCAACCTCAAAAATAGCTCTTGTCCCAGTACGTGAACTCAAAAAAATAGCTTTTGCACCAAACTCTACAGTCCTAACGCGAATGCCATGTAGTTTTCGACGTAACGCTTCAAAAACGTCTGGAGAACCTTTAAGGTCATCTCCTGATAAGGTATAGAATTCAAAAAATGCAGTATCAGGATTTAAGTACCCTAATGATGTATTGACTATTGTAGAGTCAACCGCGTAAGAAATAGCCAAGTCCTTTTGGGAATATCTATTTTTCTTTTTAGTAACTACGACCTCATCTAATTCTTCGACGTCTGGTTGCATTTCTATATTGAGCCTTGCGGTGACATCTTGAACTATTATCTCCTCGGTTTTCATTCCGACAAAAGAAAATACTAAGATATCCAATGGCCTTGCTTGAATAAGATAAGTTCCTTTCTCGTCTGAAAGGGTCCCTATTTCAGTCCCTTTAATAATAATACTAACACCTTGTAAAGGACTATTCCCATCTGTAATTGTGCCCTTAATGGTATTCTTGGTTTCCTGAGAAAATCCCAAGAAAGCAAAAAGGAATGCCAAACCGCACAGAAATTTTCTCATGGGGTCTAATTTGATGAAGAACTGCTGGAGTTAACCAAATCAAACAATTGATAATTTACATTTTTAAGTCCCAGACGATAGACGTTCATCCTTTTTTGCTGGGAAGGTTTTCCATAATTATAATAGGTTGTAACCTTTAAATAGGAAGGCTCTAACTTCTTATTCCCTTTATAATTCATGTTTACTCGCCATGTACCAGGTAATGAGCCATCGACCAAAAACTCCTGGCAGGAGTAGCCTTTCTGCTTTTCATCTTTAATCCTTTCTGAATTCGCTGCCATGGTATGCTTCCAGGTATGAAAGTGCTTTTCAGGATTTACAAACTGAAGTTCGAATTCCGCCTCGCTATCATTCCATTCGAAAAGCAATCGAGTTCCATCGAATTCAGTATACTTTGCCAAACGTCGCGTAGTCTTTCCTCCATCCATAATTTTATCACCTTCAAGTGCCAACAAGTTTTCAGATTCCCTTTCTATAATGGGAAGTATTCCGACACTATCAGAATTTAAAAAGCCTTCCTCTAAAAGATAATTATGTCTAGCATACATACTGGCAGATTTCTTATAATTTCCTACTTCGCGATAACTTTCTGCCAAATCTCTATAGGATTGCGCGTAACTAGGTCTCAGGATGAATACTTGTTCGTACAAGTCTTTAGCCTTTTCTAGTTCACCGTGGGCATCTAGATGATAGCCTAGAGCTTTAGAGTACACCGGATGATCTTCAAAAAGATACATTTGATCTTCAATGATTTGATTTGCGAATTCGGGCTCCTTGTTTGACATAAAATAATCATAAGCATCCAAAAAGTAGTGCGGGGAACTACTGTACGCACTCTTATTTTTGAGATATGTTTCCTTGGCAGCGTCAACATTAGAGCTTGCAAAAAGTTCTTCTAAATAGGTAGGTAGATTTTTATTTATGGACACTTCATTAATAGCATCATTTTGATATTTGTTATTTCTAAGTCTAGCCAAATCTTTTAGCTTGCTAGAACCTATTCCAGCAGTACCTACTTTTGTATTAATAACCACTACACCGCCACTACCAGCAGTACCATATTGAGCGGTACTTGAAAGACTGCTAAGTACGGCTACTCTTTCCATAGCACTGGGCGAAATCCATAAAGGTGGGTCTTGGAATATTTGGCCATCTACATCGTAAATAGCGGTATTCGATTGGGTAAGGCTCATCACTCCTCTAATGGTAACCCCTCCTCCTTGTATACAATCTCCAAAAACACGTACTCCAGGCATTTCATTGCGCAATAAATCAATTATACACAGACTTACATCGGTAATCTGTTCCTTTGTTAAAAAGCGAATTGTGCCACCAGAAGTATCCTTATTCAAGATTCCCCACGCGGTTTTTATTAAATTGAGATTCGTCGGATACTCTAACGCTAATTCTTCTTGACTTTTTCTATTGCTCCCTTTTACAACTACCTCATCTAGTTCTTCAACTTTTTGAATTAGCTGAACATTCAGTATTGTGGTAACATCTTCAACTATGATTTCTACAGTTTCAAGACTAGGGTAACTATAGCTTATCACATCCCCAATCTCTGCTGAAATAGCATAGGAACCGTCGGTCTTGCTCTTGACCAAAGTTTCAGAATCTAAAACGCGAATTTCTGCATTCGCCAGAGGAGCATCAAAATGAGTTAGTTTTCCCTTAATGTATTTTGATTGTGCGTGAACAAGTGCTGTGGAACAAACCAATAAAAAAATAGTGAAGAGATTTTTCATAGTTGAATAGTTTAGTGTGAATTCACAAATAGCATCAAAGAACATGCCGTTTTTGACATAAATTCATTAAATACGTCAATTTATTTGGGATTTTATAATTTTATATAACTTATGCCCTACTATTCTTAGTTATTCATTATTTTATTTGCGAAATTACTGCTCCGCTAAAAACAAAGTATCCCCTTAAAAATATACTAAAATACTTACAAAGACAAATACCAATATGACATAACCAATGGGGTTTAGTATGCCGTGCACCGATAATCTTATCGCAAAAAAAAGCCCACAAATACTGTTTTCATAGTTGTGGGCATTTCACTATAACTTCAAAAGGCAATCAACACCTTTTTAACTTTGACCTACTTATAGACCGCTAAATCATTACCATTCAATTCAAATAGTTTTTGATTCACATCTTTAAGTGCTAAACGAAAAACTTCTACTTTCTTTCTTTCGTTTTTCTGCCCGTAATTAAAGTAAGCAGTAACTTTCACATAAGTGGGAGCTCCACTCTCATTACCTCTATATTTCATATTGATTTGCCAATCACCTGGTAAGGTGTCATCGATAAAGTATTCTACTATCGAAGATTTAGGAGCTTCACTAGTTTGTGACATCATTTGTTCATCATATGGCGGGCTCCACTTGAAAAACTTCTTTTCTGGATTAACGAATTGTAGTTCAAAATTCGCTTGCTCATCATTCCATTCAAACACCAAGCGTATTCCTGCATCAACCACTTCGCTTTTTGCCAGGTTCATATCCTTCTTGCTCATAAATGAGCTGCCATTATTTACGATAAAACTATTAAACTCCCTATCAATAATAGGATGGGCACCTTCCTCCTCTACCTGTAAAAATTCATCTTTCAATAATTTATTGTAACGTGCATACAAGTTTGCAGCTTTCTGAATTTCATTTGCTTCAACATAACCATTTGCTAAATCCCTATAGGATTGCGCATAGTTAGATCTTTTCATAAACACTTTTTTATACATGTCAACGGCTCCCTTAGAATCCGAATCACTCTGCAATAAATATGCAAAGGCTTTTAACCAAACAGGATTATTCTCAATTTTGGTTTTATTCTCTTCCAAGATGGTTTTTTGGAATTTTTCCCCAGGCCATTTTGTTGAAAAATAAGCATAGGCATCAACGAAATAATGAGCGGCATTTGCGTATTTACCAGCATTACTTTCGTAGTTACTTTTAGCCTCTTGAAAATTCTTACTAGCGTATAAGGTTTTCAAATACTCAGGCCAATTTTTGCGAATTTGAGCTTGATTCAATGCACCTCCTTTATAATCATTGTTTTTCGCCAAGGCGCGGTCGACGGGTTGTCCACTGCCCCTTCCTGTTGAAGTTCCGGCTATTGTATTTATGATAAAAATACCTCCACTTGCTAGGCTTCCGTAACGCGCAGTCGCAGCAAGACCAGCCATTTTAGCAACACGTTTAATATTACCTAGATCTATAGCAGGTGGCGTCTTATAAATGTTACCATCAATCTCATATACTGCAGGAGTAGCATTTTGAATCGACCCTCCACCTCGCATAAAAATCACCCTTTCATTTGGATTGGAAGGGTCAGTTCTTATAGAAAGCCCTGAGAATTGATTTGCGAGAGCATCAACCAAATAAACCGCACCCCTACTTAATCTACTGCCATCAAGCACTTCCATCGAAACACCAGAAGTATTCTTATCTAGAATACCAAAACTTGTCTTTATAATATCTTCATCTTCGTCATAATCCGCGTACAATTCTTCTTGCGTCCTCTTCGTCTTTTTTTCCTTGGTTACAGTAACATTATCTAGCTCCTGCACGGTCATCTTGAGTGTGGCATTTAGCGTTAAAGTACTCTCTTCAACTTTTTTCTTTACCTGATCCATACCCGGATAGTCAAAACTTATGATATCGCCTGCTTTTGTAAGTATGTCATAGCGACCTTTGCTATCGGTTATAGCTTCCTCTTCTCCATCAACCACTTTAACCGTTACATTCGGTAGTGGGGCGCTGTTATTAAAAACAATACCGGAAATTCTTTTTAATCCTTCGTCGGTATCCTGAGCATTCGCAGCTAAACAAGTAATACATGTTAAAAAAAATAGGAAACACTTCTTCACAGTCATAAATTTCGATTTTTGTTGGTTTGAATTACCTACGAAAATAACATCGCTAAAAACATTGTTCTATTAAAAGCTTGTTAATATTTTTTTCAATTGTAGATAAGACTTCTAATTTGATTTCTTCTATAGGACTGAATTTTATTTGAAATGTTACATTTTAAAACTGTAATTATTTTCTATCGCGTGGTTTCGTACCACTGCGCCAAAATTTGTGCCATTAAAAAAATCTATTATTTAATTCCCCTGATGGTCTTTGACCCTAGGAATCAATAAGAGCTCTGTTTGTCTTCCATTTACATAACGAAAGCCATTTTCGCCATAAAAACCTGCTTCTTCTAACATGATACGGATATCTCGTTTCCATTCCGGAATTGTAATCGTTGTATTTAGCTCAATTGCATAAACTGTATTTGGGTTTAAGGGATAATTCTCTCCATCATCCTTCATCACTCCCCCCTGAGAATCCCACATGCCAATGGTTGTACCAGCGGAATGACCATATAGACCTAGGGGATGTGTATATATTGAGGGACGCAAGCCTACTGCTTTGGCTTCGGACAAAGCTTTTGCCAAAATTTCATTTCCGGTTTTTCCTTTAATCATATTGTTTGTTAGAAAATCTTGAACCCGATTTCCTGCCGCCAAACCGTCGACTAAAAACTTGGGCGCTTCCTTTTCCTCCGGTTTTAGTACATAGGCTAGTTCTTGACAATCAGTATTCAATCGTAAATAGGTAATTCCGAAATCGCAATGCAACAAATCTCCAGGAAAAATCACCATATCATTGGGTCGCCCAGAAAACGAATACAAATGACTCTCCAATTCTTCACTCGTTCGCTGAATATCTACTGTTGGGTGAAACCAAGTCTCTAGGCCTAAATCAGTTACTTTTTGACGCATCCACCACTCTACCTCACTGGTCGTAGTAACCCCCGCCGTAATTACATTTTCAGAAAATGCTTCGGCAATAATATCATGGGTTATATCTACCAACTGGTCATAAATTACCATTTCACGTGCCGTACGAGTTTCAATCCACCCCACTGCCAATTGCTCCGCGGAAACTACTTTTGATTGGAATTTCTTCGGAAGGTTCTGCATGAACTCATCATAATCAGTTTTGTCTAAACCATCGGCTATATTGTGGTCTTTGGAGAAATTCAAACCTATTTTCTTCGGATTTCTTTCGGATATTAACTGCATTAGACGCTTCCATTGGTTGGGCTCCTTTTCTTTATCCCAAGCCGACGTAATATTCTCTCCGACATTATATCTTGCAACCGCTAACTTTTCAATCGTGTTTTTAGCTTTGTCCCGATAAAACAAAAGAATTGTTCTTCTACGTGCATTAAGCCAAGTGGACGGAAGCATCGTTCGTAAAACTGGATCTTCATTGTATTCCCTTGAAATAAGAATCCACATATCAATAGCGGATCTATCCATCAACTGCGGTAATAGATTGTCGAAGCGATCCTCTAGAATTTCATCTACGACCCTTGCGCGCTCTACTTCTGGGAGAATTTGCTGAGCGGATAAGGATACTGAAACAAATAACAAAAGGAATAGTAAGCTGTTTTTCATGGTTTTTGGTTTGAGCTATGAAAAATACAAAATATCGAAAAGACTTAAGGGAATGCCAAGCCTAATAAGAGATGTATTTAAGTCTTCTATATAAACAAAAAAGTGCCCGAAGGCACTTTTTAGAGACTATTTGAAGTAGAATTAACTAACCTAATAAATTCGGCTCGATATCCTTGTTTATCAGTTCCTCTTCCTGATTCTGCTAGTTCAATGACATTATTTATAGTGCTATTATTTTTATACGTCGATTTCCGTAAGTGCATACCAAATAATGCAACAGAGGCGGCAAATTTAAAATCTGTGGACATTTCGGACACCTCAGTATTAAGAACCTTAATCATTTCAATACTTTGTTTACCCTGTGGCTTTTTATACCTAAACTTTACAGTTAAAAGTTCGTCGGAAAACTCATTAGTGCTTTCCTTATTGGTATATTTTAAATCAATATCATCTTTGATATATTCACTGTCAACACCCACCGGAATTACTTCATACAAAGCGGTAACCTTATGTCCACTGCCCAACTCCCCCGCATCTTTGGTGTCGTCAACAAAGTCTTCATCTGCCAATAATCGATTCTCATAACCAATAAGTCGATAAGCCTGCACTTGTTTAGGGTTAAATTCAACTTGAATTTTCACATCTTTTGCAATGGTATACAAAGTTCCACCAAACTCTTTTCCAAAAACTTTCTGAGCTTCTTGCATCGTATCAATATATGCATGATTGCCATTTCCTTTATCCGCCAAGAGTTCTAATTTAGAATCTTGATAATTCCCCATACCAAAACCTAAGACTGATAAAAACAACCCAGATTTCCTTTTTTCTTCAATAAGTTCTTCCATTGCCTTATTGGTTGACGCACCTACATTGAAATCTCCATCAGTAGCTAAGATTACTCGATTATTTCCTTTCTTCTTAAAATTCTCCGCTGCCAGTTTATATGCGAGCTCAATACCAGCTCCTCCTGCCGTCGAACCACCAGCCTGTAAATTATCTAAGGCTTCCAAGATTTTTTCCTTGTCATTTCCGCTAGTCGGATTCAACACCACACCTGCGGCCCCTGCGTAAACAACAATAGCAACCTTATCTTTTTCACGTAATTGATTAACCAACAATTTAAATGCCGATTTCAATAGTGGTAATTTGTTTGCGCTACTCATCGAACCTGAAACGTCAATTAAAAAAGTAAGGTTTGAAGCTGGTAGTTCTTCATTCGACAATTCCTTGCCTTGAAGACCTATGCGAACCAATTTCGTTTTGGTATTCCACGGTGTGGTAGTTGCTTCGCTTAGAATTGAAAAGGGATGCTCATCAGTAGGCTGAGCATAGGTATAGTCAAAATAATTGACCATTTCCTCAATTTTCACAGCATCTACAGGAACATTTTGTCCGTTATTTATTAATCTTCTCACATTACTATACCCGGCCTTATCCACATCGATTGAGAAAGTAGAAAGCGGATTCAATGCTACCTTTTCAAATTTATTCTCTGAAAGCTGCGCATAGTTTTCGTCATTTTCAATTTGATAGTTTCCATTTTTGGTGGTAATAACAATACAACCATTCTTACCTACTTCGCCAAAGAGTCGTTTCGCCTTATTCGATTTATACCTATTAATTTTATCAATAGAATTAGGATTAAGCTTAGCAATGACCGAATTGTTCTGTCTTAAAATTGGAACACCATCTACAATATACAAAGGTTCAGCCCCTGCTCCACCTTTAGAATTCGAACCTCTGATTTCGATATTTGCGGTATTACCAACCGTACCATTTGAATTCGATATTTGAAGACCTGATATTTTTCCTTGAAGTTGATTCGCAAGACTTCGATGATACTCAGTTTTCTTGTCCTTACGCACTTGCGATTCTGATCTGACCATAGATACAGCCCCAGTAATTGATTTTACAGATTTAGTACTATAACCTACAACAACAACTTCTTCAAGAGCTTGCGCATCCTCTTTCATCAAAACATTGATAACATTCGCATCTTTAATTTTAATTTGCTTCGTTTTAAAACCAATATAATCGAATGATAAAATATCTCCTTTTGAAGCTGTAATCGCATAATTTCCGTCGAAATCGGTTTGAGTGCCATTTGTTGTGCCTTCCACAACAACATTAGCTCCGGGTAATGGTCCGGTTGAATCGGATACATTTCCAGTAATTTTCATTATCTGTGCTTGACTAGAAAAAGCAGTTGATAACAATACAAGTAATAAGACTAAGTTTTTCATACTGTTTAGTTTTAGTTGTTTATTAAATAATTCGAAGCGGCAGCGCTAGGTGCCACGGTAATCGATTCAATATTATTAGGGTTAAGAGTATTCAAAATAGAAGCATCGTAACGAACACCATCCACAACAACAATTGTGTTGTTGTCACCCCGCATTCGAATGTTGGGAGTATGATTTAAGCTACTATTTGAGGTAATTGAAATACTTGGTACTTTAGCTTGAATGGTATTATATACCGATTCGATACTATTCCAGTTTTCTTTTTCCGATGAAAAGTCATATAATTTGAAAGGGAGATAGTAATCAGATGATACCTGTTGAACTTCAACCCCACAAACGCTATAACCACAAGCCATTTTCACTACCGCTATACTTTGGGTTGGAGAAGTCAGAAAAAGAGAGTCAGGAACAATTTCAACTTTTTTTTCTTGAGCTACTGAGTTGAACGTAATAGTTATTATTGAAAGGAATACAAATAGATTTTTCATCGAACTAGTTTTAAATTCGATATAAACCTACGTCCAAGCTATTTCTTAAAAAACAACCAGTGAGGGAAAGCAGCTTTTGAATGAGGGAAACTAACTATTGAGAAGTTTTAAAGTTTCAGTTCTACGGATTTTACCTGTTTCTGTCTCCACAAACTTCGAAATTTTATAGATACTTTTAGGAATCTCAAACCCCTCTAGTGTGTCCGATTCCTTTATTGTTTGAATTAATTCATTGGTGTTCATCTCACCTTCCACGACCAAAACCAGTTTTTGACCTAGTGTTTCATCTGGTATTCCCGCTACAAAAAAACTATTGTTTATTAACGACGTCAACTTCGCTTCAATTTGCTCGGGGAAGAGTTTTATGCCTCCTGAATTAATAACATTATCATAACGACCTAACCATTCAAATTCGGTTTCTGATTTCAAGTTTACGATGTCATTTGTAATAACCAGATTATCAGAAATTTGAGGAGCCGCTATTATCAAGCAGTCTCTGTTGTCCTTTGAAAAAGTTACTTTGGGAATCGCATTAAAGCTATTTCTACTTCCTCCTGCCGGTCCATTAATTCCTTTAACCGCAATATGGGTAATGGTTTCGGTCATTCCATAAGTCTCAAAAACGGCCGTACGTTTTTCTTGGGCTTTTTCTTGCATACTTTTTGAAAGAGCAGCGCCACCAACAATGAGCGTCTTAATCTTTTCTATTTTATCTAAAGAATTTTCAAGTTGCAGCGGAACCATTGCCGCAAAGTCATAGTTTGTTGAAAATTCAGTTAGAGGATTCGAAGAAGGTTCTACATAATCCAATTCCAAGCCTAAAACCATTGCTCTAACAAGCATCATCTTTCCGGCGATATAATCCGCAGGAAGACATAGAAGAACTGTATTTCCCTCATTTAAATCAAAATATTCACCAGTTGCCAAAGCGGAATTTACCATTTGACGTTTTTGAAGTAGAATATTTTTTGGAGTTCCGGTAGAACCTGAGGTTTTAGCAATTATGGTTGGTTTTTCATCTAACCAAGCCGCTAAAAAATCCCCGATACATTTTTCAAAAGAACTTCCTTCTTTTACTAAATCGTATGCTAATTCACTTAACCGTAATGGAGAATAGGAAATTCCGTTCAGTTTAAACTTCGAATGGACACCACCATCATCTATCGTCATCAGAATTTGATTTTGAGAAATCGTGTTCAACAAATGAGTCCACTATAACTTGTGATGCCTCCTCAACCTCAATGATTGGTTCCAGAACTTTTCCGGTAAGACGTTCTTTCCAATCGGTCCATTTGTATTTTTTGGAAAATATGAACAAAAGAATAGGGAAAATAATCAATACAGGCACTAGAACATCCCATCCTAAAACGGGGTCCGAAACATCCCTGTAAATTGAATCTGTTTGAAAGGCCGTCCAGTCGGCGGTTACCAGGAGTGCAGTGGTTAGGTTGTTAGCGGCATGAAAGCCAAGAGCAAGTTCTAAACCTTCATCCATTAGGGTCAGTATACCTAGAAAAAAACCGGTTCCAATATAATAAACCATAATTCCATAACCCAGTTTTTCAACTTCTGGATTAAGAATATGCATTAAACCGAAAAGCGTTGATGTTACTACCAGAGGCACCCATTTGTTTTTTGCCATTACCCCGAGACCTTGCATCAAGTAACCTCGCATATAATACTCCTCCATACTCGTTTGAATGGGAATCATGATGATGGCTATTGCCGCTAATACTAAGAACGGCTTTAAATTAAAATTGAGCTCATAATCTTCTGGAGACAATTGAACATCGACCAGAACAAATATGATAGAAACCCCTGCCCACAAGATAAAAGCGAAAAATATGCGATTCCAATCCACTTTTTTTCGTGAAGTGGTCAACTCCCTAATAGGTTGTTTGTGAATGACTTTTGTCCAAAAGAACAAGCATGCTAGCCCTATTGCAAAAGTTAATAGCATTAAGAATAAAAAATAATTCGTTCCTAAAGCTTCTGCCATTGCACCCATGTCGCCGCTTGACAGTACGCTAATTGAATCTGACTTCATCAAAAGGGCGGCTATTAATGGCACACCACCAATGAGTTGCCATCCGATAAAAACGACAAAGATGCCCAAGATATATCGCCAAGTTTCACTCAGGCTCTTATGTGCTTGCTCTATATACATTACTCTTCAATTAGGTTGGTTTTCCACTTTTGGTTGCTTTTGTAATATAAGTTTCCTTTGGTAACTGTCAAAGGGCTTTCTAAATTATTGGTGTACAAACTTCCAGTTCCTAAACCTTGCGGTAATTGACTATTCAAGGTATACGTCCATTGTGCGATAGCATTCAGGCCAATGTTGCTTTCTAAGGCGCTAGTAATCCACCAACCGATATTATATTTTTCCGCTATATGAATCCACTCCATGCTGCCTTTAAAACCACCCACCAAACTTGGTTTCAAAATGATATATTGTGGTTGAATCGTTTGTAGCAATTTTTCTTTTTTTGTTACATCGGAAATTCCTATCAGATCTTCATCTAGAGCAATATCCAAAGGAGTTTGCGCACATAGGTTTTTCATTTTCAAAACATTGCCCTGTCTTATAGGCTGCTCTATAGAATGAATACCAAGTACTGCTAGAGTCTTCAATTTATCTAAGGCATCAGAAATAGGAAACGCGCCATTAGCATCAACGCGAAGTTCAATTTGTTCTTTGGGGTACTTTCTTCGGATGGATTCTAAAATTGCAATTTCAACATTGAAGTCTACAGCTCCAATTTTCATTTTTATACACTGGAAGCCTTCCTTTAGTTTTTCCTGTATTTGCTTATGCATGAAAGATTCATTACCCATCCAAATAAGTCCATTTATAGGAATTGGACTTTCATTTGTGGTAAAATCCGAAGGAAATAATTCAAAGGGGTGCTCTGATTCCAAGGATAAAAAAGCTTGTTCTACCCCAAATTGAATACTAGGAAAGTCCTTAAGTTTGGTCCAAAGCGCATCTTTTCCAAAACCAATATTCTCGCAGGTCCATCTCAATTTTTCCTCGTAATTGGGAACGTCGTCAAAACTTAATCCTTTAAGGAGTCCACATTCTCCAATACCCAGCTTTCCATTTTTTTCAAGAATTAAAAACCAAGTTTCTTTCTGAGTAAGCACACCGCGTGAAGTACCACTAGGGCGTTTAAAATCAAGAATGTGTTTTTTATATGTTGCCTTCATTTATTACAATCAAATTTAGCTATATTTTAGCTCTTAAAGCGACAAGCATGGCAAGTATAGATGGAAAAACAGTTTGGATTACAGGAGCTTCTTCGGGCATTGGGGAAGCCCTTACTTATTTACTTGATAAGAAGAACTGCAAGCTAATTCTTTCCTCGAGAAAAAAAGAAGAGCTTCAGCGTGTAAAAAACAAATGCCACAACCAAAATTCTATCCATATCGTTTGCCTAGACCTCGCTGTGTATGAAACAATGCCAAATATCGTGACAGATGTAGTAGCCGAATATGGCCCCATTGACATTCTCATTAATAATGCGGGTATAAGTCAACGCTCTTTGATTGCTGAAACAGAGTTCGATGTCTATAAAAAGTTGATGGATGTCAATTATTTGGGTACAGTAGCGTTGACCAAAGCGCTACTACCCCATTTTATAAAAAATAAAAATGGACATTTCGCGACCGTCACTAGCCTTATGGGGAAATTCGGAAGTCCATATCGCTCAGGCTACTGTGGAGCTAAACATGCCTTACATGGTTTTTTTGACGTACTTCGCATGGAACATGAGAAAGATGGAATATCGGTTACATTAATTTGTCCTGGCTTTGTAAATACCAATGTGGCCAAAAATGCACTTACCGCTGACGGCAGTTCGCAAAACGCCCAAGATACTGCTACTCAAAATGGATTACCCGTAGAATATTTTGCAAAAAAAATGACTCGAGCTATTGAAAAGAGAAAATTTGAGGCTTATATAGCAAGAATAGAAAAGATAGGGATATATCTCCGGATTTTCCCAAAACTGCTTCATCGTGTGGTGCTTAGAAGTACAGTACGCTAACTATCTTATTTGAAATTGAACCAAAATCGAACACCCTCTGAAGTTTTGTCAATGTTCAAGGTTGACTGTAATTGATTTACCAAACGATTCATAAGGCGAATCCCCATTGAAGAGTTGGCCCTGTCATCAGTATCTTCAGGAAGACCCACCCCATTATCGGTATATTCAAAGAAACCTTCTTGCTCAGCTATCTTTCGTAAATGAATGTAGATTTTACCATCATCATCATTTTTAGGGAAAGCATATTTAAAGGAATTGGAAACTAACTCGTTCAAAATAAGACCAAACGGAATCGCCCGATCGATATCTAATTCAACGCCCTCAGCATCAATAGTGATATTGATATTATGTCCACCCTTTTTATAAACCGATTGCACACTATTAATCAAACTCTCAATATAACCTTGCATTTCAATCACTGAAAGATCATCGTTTTGATATAGTTTTTGGTGAATCAATGCCATGGCTTTAACTCTACTTTTGCCTTCTTCCAATGCTTCAATAGCTGCTTTACTCCTTGTATTCTTGGTTTGCAAGCTCAGAAGACTCGAAACCATTTGCAAATTGTTTTTAACTCTATGGTGAATTTCTTTTAGTAACGAATCTTTTTCGACCAATGAATTCTCGATGATATGCTTTTGTTCTGCAATTAGACGCTGATTTTTAATACTCTTTAAATAAGCATATACCAAACCTGCAAAACCTAAGAGGGTGAAAATTAGAGAAATGAACACCATTTGAATCCTGTTCTCTTGTAGCACCATTAAATTTCTTGACTCTTCTATCTCCTGCTTCTGTTCTGCTATTCTCGATTGTGTATACGCCTTTTCTTCCGCTATTACCGTTGCTAATTGTTGCTTTTGCACTTCAGTTTTATTGGTGAGAATTGAATCGCGCAGACGCATATTCCTTTTTAGAAATATTGACTCATTTCTGTAGTCACCCGTTTTGTCATAATATGACGCGAACAATCTATTCTTTTTTAAAATGTTTTCTATTCTTCTTGGTTGCAAATCATCAGTCAAATAATCTGTGGTTTTTTCAAAATTGCCTAATTGTAAATAAGACTCAGCAATCTCAAGTTTGTTTTCTATTAAATCTGAAGAAAACTTGTCTTTATTGTATTCCTTCATAATAAGAATACTATTTTCAAGATGCGGTATAGCTTCTTCGAACTGCTTTAATTGAGAATAGCATTTCCCGATATTTCCCTCAATCTGTGCTTTCAAAATTTCAGTGTTGGTAAGTTCTTTTTCAGATTTTACTTTGGTAACATCATTTATATAAACATTGACAAAACCGGTTGCTTTGTTATATGTAGTTAAAGCTGTAGGGTATGATTTACCTAATCTTAGGTAGTTACCGATATTGTTATTATAAATTGCTTGGCCTAGGTAGTCTTTCTCATCAATGTTTTTTTTCTCTTCTTGAATGTAGTCTTCCATCGCTCGAACATGAAGCCCTAGCTTAGAATAGATATCATAAAAAGCAACATTCTCTATAATTCCTAATTCCCGCTTTTCTTTTCGAATGTCTATTTGCTCAGCATATCGCTCTAATTGAGAATAAGTCTGATCCATAAGATTAAGCAGCGTAGCTTTTATTTCTAGTTTGAAAGGCTCTTTCTCTTTATATAGTTCTTTAGAAATAGCAAGGCTCTTATCGTAATCTCCGATATCATGAAAAATTTGAGCCTGTATCAGCTTGTAGTAGTTTATTTCAAGAGAGTCTTTGAGCTTTTCCGAATTATTCAGATAAACATTGACCTCGTCTAGCCAATCGAACCCGGAGTTTTGATTATATCTATTCGGGGTATCGAAGAAAAACTTAAAGCGATCTTCGGCGCTTTTATTTCCTTGAAATTCTTGAAAATAGCCTTGTTCGGTTGGCAAATCATCTTGTGCCATGGCCGAATTCATGCTCAAGGCAAAGATAAAAAGAGAAATAAAGATTTTGCCAAGCAGCTTTTTCATATTCTAATTCAATCAAAACCAAAAAATTCTTTGGTCTGTTGTTATCGGTAAACTAATTTACAAGCTAAGGTTGTCTTTTCCTTTTGATTCTACTTAAAACGATGAATTACCCTACCGATTGTGTTCTATTCGTATTCTATAATTTTAAATCGAATTTCTTCGAGCACATGGCACAAATCTAAGGGTCAACTAAGTGGTATCAACCAAAAAAAGCCGTACAACAATGTACACAGCCTTTACAATTAAATTCAACTAAAATTAAAGATAAGGTTTGGGACACCTTTTGAGTTTCTCAAAAATATTATATTGCTTTTACAATCCTAGTATAATGTTGTGTAACAGCTGTTTTTTGTTGTGAAAATTAGATTATAGACAATTGAGTGTATTTCATCGGATATATGTGCATTTCATGGAGTTTGCAAGGGTTTATAAATTCTCCATTTTTAAGATTTAAAAAAAAGGAACCATAAAAAGGTTCCTCATATTTCTAATTAAATAACTTGCTTTATTAATTAAGAGTTCATAGCTGAAATAATGAATTCCTTAAAATCCTTAGAAATAGGAATCAAATTATTATTAATCATAATATCCTTGGAATTAATAGCATCAATATGATCTACGTTTACGATATAAGATTTATGTGCCCGATAGAATTTATTCTTTGGAAGTTTTTCCAAATAGTCCTTTAATGGAGAACGAACCAAGAACTTTTTATCTACTGTATTTACCTCTAAATATACGTTATCAGCTTTGATGAATTGAATATCACCAAACTGTATGCGGTAGTATAAATGTTGTTTTTTGACAAAAATAGAATCTTTCAAAACTGAGTTTGACATGGGAACGTCATCCTGAGTCGGATGGTTAGTCCCTCCCTTATTCTCTCCAGCTCCATAAGTGAAATTAGAAAGAGCTATTTCAATTGACGTATATAGGTCTTGTTGTTCAAACGGCTTGACCAAATATCCATTTGGTTTTACGGTTTTGGCATTTTCGACGGTAGCCCTATCCGAGTTTGAGGTTACAAAGATGAAGGGAATATCATAATTTTCGCGAATGTGCTTACCCAAATCAATACCTGTTTTATCAGATGCAAGAATTATATCTATTAAGACAAGATCTACTTGTTGGGTTTTTAAGACTTCTTCGGCTTGTTCATAGACAATTACATTATCTACGATTTCATAACCAATTTCTTCTAGCATAGACTGCATATCGTCGGCAATGATAACATTGTCTTCTACGATAAGTATTCTAATAGGTTGTTCCAAGGTCAATGTGGTTTAGGTGGTTAGACTTCTTCTAGTTAATTAATGTTATATAAAACAGTATGGCTAAGAGAAATGTACTTAAAGCCAGTTTTTTCAATTCGGGGTCTAATAATACAGGCTCTTTGGTCCTGCTTACTTTTCTAATATGTATAAATACTGGGATAAAAGCTACTAAAGGAATAACTTGATACCAAACTTGGGCATTAAAAACAACAAAAAGTAGCATCGACACAAAAGCAACAAGCATCAGTGTATAATGATACTTCTTACCACTTTGAAAACCCATTTTTACAATCATTGTATTTTTATTTGCCTTTCTATCAGACTCGAAATCTCTAAGGTTGTTCAAATTCAAAACTCCCGTACTT
Source organism: uncultured Flavobacteriaceae bacterium (assembly GCA_947500435.1). Classification (GTDB taxonomy): domain Bacteria; phylum Bacteroidota; class Bacteroidia; order Flavobacteriales; family Flavobacteriaceae; genus Maribacter_C. The sequence continues at coordinate 414,942 of CANMRV010000002.1, read as the reverse complement.
AGCAATCCAACGGAAATAGCTGGAAGCAAAGCAGAGATAGTTATAAACTTAGTGTACAAAAAAAAAGACCCTAAAACAGCTAGTAATCCGAAAAAGAGAAAAACGAAAATATCGCCCAATCCTTTGTATCCATATGCAGATTTACCTACTGTGTATTTTATCGCCGCCCAAATACTTAGAAATCCTAGAACGCCAAATAATGCAAAATATTCTATGTTTTGGATTCCAAATGAAAAATAAAGTACAGAAGCTACTAAAAGAAGGCATATTACAACGGAAATCACTATACCATTTTTAAGTTCTCCACTAGTAAGCAAACCACTCTGCAAAGCTCTTTTAGGGCCTATTCGGTCCTCATTATCAGTACCCTTAACACCATCGCCATAATCATTGGCTAAATTAGATGTAACCTGAAAACCTACAGTTGTTAACAAAGCAAGAATGAATATTAGTGAGTCATTTTTTCCGTAGAAATTGGCAAGTGCTGTGCCGACAATGACGCCAGAAACCGATAACGGCAGCGTCCTGAGTCTAGCCGCGTTTAACCATGCAGCAATCTTGGACAAAATTAATACGGATCTTCGATTTGAATTCTTTTCCCCTCTTTATAAGAAGCCACGAAGGCATCTTTAAAGCCAATGTCTACCAATTGTTTTCTAAACAATTGGGCTTCCTTAAGTGTCTCGAAATTTCCTAGTGAATAGGAATAGAATGGATTGGTCTTTACAAATAGTGTATTGGTAAGTGCCTCTGAAGCGAGTGTTATGTTGTTATCTACAAAAGATTTAACTTGAACTGAATAAACTTTTTCCTTTTCCAAGAACTTTTTTGCCAAGTAAAACTCATTAACCAAACTCAATTCTTGGTTTTGCTCCCTTAGATTGTCAATACGAATTTTAATCGCATCAAGACTGTCAATTGATACTAAGAGATTGTTTTGTTGTTCAACACTGTTTGGGTTACTAAGTCTCCCTGCGTTAAAAAGGAAAAGTCCAACCAAACCAAAAACGAAAAGAGCTGTTGTTGTTCCTAGCACATTACGTTGAATTTTACTAGACTTGAGCTCTTTGTTCTTAATCTTGATTTGATCCAATAGGCGTTCATTAATAATTTGCGCCTTGTCAATATCTTTGTGCAATTCGAGTAAATCGCTTTCTTCTATGAATGGCATTTAGTTGAGTTTTAGGGGGTGTTTCTCGTTAAAGTTAATTAAAATAAAGGGACACTAATTAAATTGTTCACATCAATGTTGTAAAAATAGAATTTTTAGTGGTCTATCAAAGAAAAAACGTTGTTAAATATACTTTAGCCCTTTGATTTTCATTTGCTTATCGACCAAATGCATACCGTTTTTTATAGCTATTTTTAAAGCGAATGAATTCCATCTGATTTAATTTCAATCTTTCGCTCTTTGTACAAGGTACCAATGCCTTTCTTAAAAGTCTTTTTACTCATCTGTAATTCTTTCCTTATCTCTTCTGGGTCCGATTTATCATGCAAAGGAAGATAACCTCCATGAGCCTCTAATGTTTTGAAGATTTTATTGGCCGCGGGTTCCAATATCTTTTCCCCCAAAGGCTGCAGAGAAATATCAATCTTGTTATCGCTTCGAATACCTTTTATTACACCGGGCATCACATCACCTATGCCAATTTCCTTAAAAACTTCATTGAAATAGACCAAACCTCTATGGGTATTATTTACGATAACTTCCCAACCCAAATCTGTTTGTCTAGTTATGATAAGGTCAACCTTTTCGCGAACTCTTACGGTAAGCTCGTCATTACTCAAAAACTTATCTAATTTATTTGAAGCAACTAGGCGATTACTTTTCTTATCCAAATAACAAAAAACAACATACCATTGACCTTCCTGCATCTTACTTCGCTGTTCTCTAAACGGTACTAGAAGGTGTTTCTCCAAACCCCAATCTAAAAATGCTCCGTACTCATTTACATCAACGACCTTAAGAAGTTGGAACTCATTAACCAAAATTCCAGGTTCCAGGTTGGTGGCAACAGGACGTTCATCATAATCGAGATAACAAAAGACTTCTAAATTATCCCCGATTTCATAAGCCTCAGGTACATATTTATTAGGAAGCAAAATATCATTGCCTTCGCCATCTCCTAGAAAAAGACCAACGCTAGTACTTCTGAGTATTTCAAGGGTATTGTATTCTCCTAATCGTATCATGCGGCAAAAATACATTTAATACCTGATTAACACTATCAAGCATAAAAAAAGCCATTCTAATTAAAGAATGGCTATAGATTTTTGGGGACAGAGGGAATCTTATTTATATGAAGATTCTTTTTTGAAGTGCTTGCATAACATATAATAAACAACAGCTCTATGCTTGTTTCTGTTCGCCGAACCGTATTTGTCCATTACAGCTTTTACGCCTTCCATTAGTTTAGGACTGTCGCTCATGCCCAGCTTCTTAATTAAGTAGTTATTTTTTACTGTTTCAAGTTCCTTCTCATCTGAACCTGATACTTTTGAAGCATCAATGTTATAAATAGAGGGTCCTAAACCAATAGTTACTTTTGTAAGCAAATCCATGTTTGCACTTTCTCCGAATTTGTCTTTAATGTCCGCAGCGTACTTTACGATCAAATCGTCTCTTTTACTCATAATAGTTAGTGTTCAATATAATGGTTAATAAAACTCTAAGATATAAAATCGAAGTAACCGAGCAAAATTTTATCATTCAATAATCGGGGAGTTGAAACCTCCAACAATCTCGGGCGTTCGGAAGGTTCGTAAAAAGCAGAGATGGCAAACTTTAGGCTTTTTTCAGAGTCGGAAAATAAATATTCAAAATTGAACATTTCGCAGTATTTTCTTACTTGAAAATTATGTTTTGTTTCAAAAAATCTTTCAAAATTCGATGTATCTTCTTTCCCTGGAAGTATTCTAAAGATACCGCCCCCGTCATTATTAACCACAATTATTCGAAAATCGGGTCTTATATAATTATTCCATAAACCATTACTATCATATAAGAAACTTAAGTCACCAGTAATCAACAAAGTCGGCGCATCATTATAAATTGAGGCACCAATAGCCGTTGAAGTACTCCCATCAATACCGCTTGTTCCTCGGTTACAAAAAACTTGTAACGACGGATTTAAATCAAAAAGTTGGGCGTAACGCACTGTGGAGCTATTAGCCAATTGCAATTGATAATTCTGTGGTATACTTTCACTAATATGGTGAAACGCAAGCATATCTGAGAATTCAATTTCTTCGACGTATCGCTTTCGTCTCAGTTCATAATTCTGTCTTACTAAATTCCAATATGGAAAATAATCACTTTGAACCTTTTGGATTCCGTGTGTAAATTTTCCAAAGAATGAGTTTACATCCATCTTAAAATGATGCGACAACGAAAAGAAAGTATCATACGATTTTACCGCATCAATATGCCAATGATGCTTGGGCCTGTATTCTCTCAGAAAGGCCTTGATTTTCTTTGAAACTATTAGTCCACCAAAGGTTAGAAGCACATCTGGCTGTAGTTTTGTGAAAAGTTTCCCTTTTTCTTTGGACTTTTCAATTGGTGCAATAATGCTATCAATACTTCCGAAAAAATTGGGGTGGTGTAAATTTGATGTTGTCTCGGTAAGTACAATCACAGAAGGGTCATTGCCCAGAACATTTAAAAATTCCTGCTCAACTTTATTGGGGTCGTTCACTCCTACCAAAACTAATTTCTTTTGGGAAGCATTCCAGATTTCAGCACAATCAGAAATATATTCAAGACCTATTATCTCATGTTCCTTAATTGCTTTTATCTCAGGCGAAATCGAGGGTTTCACTAGTCTATCGTAAAGCGGTTCTTCAAAACGGACGTTTATATGAACTGGCAGACCCATTGTAATTGCTACTTCAAGCGCCTTATTTAATTCATTATCATTATAGGCTTGAATACTTGGTTGTGTATCTTCCAAAAGTTGAGGAGCATAACGTTCAATACGGTCTATAGCGTGACCTACATCTTGCTTTAGATTGGCAGAATACCCAATGTGTCTATGGAAAACATCATCTTGTCGAATGGTCTGGCCATCGCCCACATCAATCTTATAACTTGGCCTATCTGCAGAAATCACCACCAAGGGAATATCACTATAAAAAGCTTCTGAAACTCCTGGGTAATAATTTAACAAAGCGCTGCCCGAGGTACAAACTATGGCAACAGGTTCTCGCAGCTGTTGTGCGATTCCCAATGCGAAAAAAGCAGCACACCGCTCATCTACAATGCTAAAGCATTTGAAATAAGAATCTTCAGTAAAACCAATAGTTAAAGGAGCATTTCTGGAGCCAGGCGATATCACAATATTCTGAACACCTTTTTTCTTACAATGTGCCACAACTGATTGTGCAGCGGGAATACTGGAGTACTTCATTTATCACAAAAATACAACGCAAAGAGTTCTTAACCCAATAGAATGAAATACTAATCCGTAGTAAATGCCCGTAGCATCGTTTTACTTTTTGCCACGGTCTCCTCCCATTCTTTTTCAGCTTCGGAGTCTTGGGTAACTCCCCCACCCACATAAATATGTGCAATCGTTTTCTTGAGTTGCATGCAACGTAGATTTACAAAAAGTGTAGTCGTATTTTTAATCGACCGATAGGCTCTGTTCTCTTGATTTCTTGAGTTGGAAGACCTGTCTTTTTCTGATTTGAAATTGAGTTCGCCTAAGAATCCAGTATAAAATTCACGATTGTAGTTCTCTTTGGCCAAAATGAACTTTTTAGTTGCATCCATTGGCATTCCGCATACTGCTGGAGTTGGATGCAAGCTTTGAATGACTTTCGTCAAACTACCCTTTTCAATTCTTCCAGTTAGCTTTGTTCTTAGGTGCCATAAGTCTCCGGCGCGAATAGATTCCCTTTCCCCAATATTCAAATCCGAAACAGAATCGCGGAGTGCATTTGAAATATAATCGGTCACCAATTGCTGTTCGTCAAGTTCCTTATTTCCCCATTGGGGAACTTCGTTTTCGACATACTTTTGCGTTCCAGCCAAAGACATCGTTGTAAACTGTTGGTTTTCTATTTTTAGTAAAATTTCTGGGGTCGCTCCAAGCCAAGTTCCAACTTTAGGATGATACCAGAGATAGCAAAAAGCATTCCCGTAGGTGTCCAATAATTTTAGAAATAAATCAACAGGAGTGGTCTTACAATCTGTTTTAACTTTTCTGGAAAGCACCACTTTCTTGAATTCGTCTTGGCGAATTTGAGCAATTCCTTTTTTAACCAAGTTGATATGAAACTCTTTTTGAGATGTGTCGATATGAACAGAACCTTGGGCCCTTGCCGTAGTTTTGGATTGTTGAACATAATTCTCAGAACAAATAGAATCGGATGAAATTAAGACAGCAGGCTCCTGAGAATCAAAGGGTGCAAATACAAATCCCGTTTCGGTGAAATCTTTTACATAGTGAACTTCTGAATCTTCTTGTAGAATAGCCCGAACAATTTGTTCTTTAGGTTTTCGGTATACCACGAAAGGAAGATTTCTGGCATGATGATTAACAACATTTTTAAGAAGCTCAGAAAACATATTATTTTCTTGGTAAAGCGATGGTTGTAAGTTTGCAAACAGAAATTAAATTATCATCAGCATCCGTTATCTTGATATCCCATAATTGTGTGGTACTGCCTTTATGTACAATGACAGCTTTGGCAAAAACCTCACCTTCCCGAATACTTTTTACATGGTTTGCTGCAATTTCAATTCCTCTAACAAATACCTTTTGTCCATCTAGAAAAATATACGACGCCGTGCTGCCAACCGTTTCGGCCAAAGCGACTGTGGCACCTCCATGCAGTACACCATCTGGTTGGTGAACTCTAGGGTTTACAGGCATTTTGGCAACTAAATAATCTGGGCCAACATCAATAAATTCTATTTGTAAAGTCTCCATCAAAGTGTTTTTTGAAGATTCATTACACACCTTAAGAATTTTCTCTTTGTATTCGTCCATGAAGTTTTTTTGTAAAATTAAGCATTACACGTCCAATAAAGAGGCTATTTTTATAATAGATTTAAAACCATGAACAAACAACAAAAACAGGTCACTTACCAGACCACAAATACTTATGAAACCTTAAACCAGCTTACTGACAAAACAAAGAATATTTGGATTGTACTACACGGAATTGGGTATTTGAGTAAGTATTTTATTAAATATTTTGATGAGTTACGTACGGAGGAAAATTATATTATTGCTCCACAGGCCCCTTCAAAATATTATTTAAAAAATGAATATAAATACGTCGGTGCAAGTTGGTTGACAAAAGAAAACCGTGTTTCTGAAACCGAGAATGTATTGGCCTATTTGGATGCTGTATATGCAGCCGAAGAGTTTCCCCTGGATTGTAATCTGATCATTTTCGGATTTTCCCAGGGAGTCTCCGTAGCCACCCGTTGGATTGCATCAAGAAAAATACAGTGTAATAAAATGATTCTTTATGCAGGGGGAATTCCGAAAGAATTAACTCCACAAGACTTCGACTTTTTAAACCCGCAAGCAACAGAAGTCACCGTGATTGTTGGAGATAAAGACCAATATTTAACAGGAGAGGTGATGAAATACGAATCAGCAAGAATTGCCGAATTATTCCAAGGGAAAGCCAAACAGCAAATTTTTGAGGGTGGCCACGAAGTGAAAAAAAAGATTATTAATGAAATAGTTTAAAATGGAAGAATTTCCAAGACTTGTAACGAAACGTTTGATTTTAGATCAAATCAAACCTGCGGATATTTCTGACATTGTTTCCTATGCGGGAAACATAAAGATTGTTGAAAATACACGAACTATGCCGCACCCATATCGCGAAGAGGATGCAATTTCTTGGATGAATATGGCCAATCAAGGCTTTAAAAATAAGGACAATTACATGTTCGCAATGCGTTTTAGAGACACACATGCTTTTATTGGAGGCATCGGCTTAACCCTTGATATTCAAAACAATAGGGCAGAATTAGGGTACTGGTTGGCAGAAGGTTTTTGGAATCTCGGTTTTACTACCGAAGCCGTGCAAGCAATTCTACAATTCGGATTCGAAGAACTCAATCTCAACAAGATTCTTGCGGTTTATATTACCACCAATGCGGCCTCAGGAAAGGTCATGATAAAAAATGGTATGGTTAAAGAAGGAGAATTTAAAGACCATGACATAAAAAAAGACCATACCATTGCCGATGACCAATACGTTTCACTAATTCAATACCGCATGCTCAAAAGTGAATATGAACTATTCAAAGTTGAACGCTAATGAAAATCGACTACACTCCTACTTTAGAAAATGATTTTGTAAAACTTTCTCCTTTGACATTGGATAACTTACATGAACTAATTCCAGTGGCATCCCAGGAAAAATTAGTGCAGTATTCCCCCGCGGATATAGAAACTTCTGAAAGCTTGAAAAACTATGTAGAGATTGCCTTAGATCAAAAAGACAATGGTACAAGCATTCCTTTTATCATCTTCGACAAAAGGAAAAAAGAATATGCCGGAAGTACGAGATATATGAATATCCATGCTAAAAACAAGACTTTGGAAATTGGCTCCACATGGATTGGCAGGGAATTTCAAGGAACAGGACTAAATACTCAAATAAAGTCTTTAATGCTGAACCATGCATTTAACGTAATGGATTTCGAAAAAGTCGAGTTTCGAATCGATGAACGAAATATAGCTTCCAGAAAAGCAGTTGAAAAATTAGGGTGTACGTTGGAGGGAATTCTTCGTGAAAACGTTTACCTCTTAGATGGCTTTAAAAGAAATACCTGTTGTTATGGACTCTTGAAGAAGGAATGGGAAGCTAAATAAACAAGTTAATTTAAAAGTTCCTTCCCCAGAAAAGGGAAGAAGCATTCTCAGTACATTTTTTTATTCCTCCTTCTTCACTTCGGCCATGCTCTCATAATAACTTATTCTCCGAGTCTTATAAGTATTTTCGGGAGTGATTATCTCTTTTATCCAGTTCCCATTTTCATCAAACTGATAAATGTATTCTTTAATTTCAGAAGCTTTTCCTGCCCGAATTTCTTTTTGGGAAAGAGCCCCTATATCACTATAAGTAAATACCGCTATTTCTTCTTTGGTTAATCTTCTGGTCGAGAGGTTTGAGAAAAATTTTGTTGAGGCAATTAATTTATCCTCCCCATTAAAGGTCTCTTCTACTGCGGAGCTAGGCTTTCCGTCAAGAAATTTTTTTGTAAGCACGTTTCTTTCTACGATGCTATCTTTTTCTTTTTTTACTGATGTTCTGATTGATTTTTGAACAACACCATTTACTAAATAGGTTTTAGTTTGCTCTCCTTTTATATCAGAATAGGAAACAAGTGTTTCATCAATACCACTGTCATTCGTATGAATGATTTTAAAAATTGAATCAGCTTTATAAAAATACTCGTATTGGTCTAAGAATTCCTTATTGTAGGATATGATCTTTTCAGTAATTTTTAAATTCAGCAGAGAATCAATCGTGTAAAAACTGGCTAATGATGTTGACTTATCAAAAACGTTGTCCCGATAGTTTTCCAATCGTTTCTCCAGCAGCATACCTTTGGAATACTTATAATAGGTAATATCATAATCCGTATCACTATAACGTGTTACAGATTTTGTAAGCAATCCTTCTTCATTGAAGTCATACTCTTCCTTTCCGTAATTCGTGCTGACCAAACATGACTTCACGTTTCCCTTTAAATCAAAATCTTCGACCGTGAAAATTTGAATCTCTTGAGAGCTCGTTTCTTTTGGGGAAAAGAATAAAACGATAAGAAGTAAAGCTGTGTAGTTTTTTAACATAGTGCAAAATTACTTGATATTCTGCCAACTAAGAACAAAAGGGATGCCAAATCGATGTATGGTCATTATTCTAAATTTATTAGACCCCTGATGAATTTTATGAGTCTTGTATCTTTACCAAAATGATAACTAGATAAAAAACGACCTATGTTAAAACAAATATTTCTACTATTTCTAGTTATTATTTTAGCCTCCTGCAACACGAATAAAAAGAATGTGGTTGAATTTCAAGAGTTTGAAATCGGTATTGTAGCTGACTGTCAGTACTGTAATTGCGAAACTAAGAATAACCGTTTTTATCCAAAATCCTCAGAACGTTTGCGAAAAGCGGTTAAAGAACTTAATAAGCATCCTTTAGATTATGCTATTCATTTAGGAGATTTTATTGATAAAGATTTTCAGAGTTTTGATACAGTTGCGCCAATATGGAACAAGCTAAAATCAGATAAGTACCATGTATTGGGCAATCACGATTTTAGTGTGGCAGATTCTTTAAAACCAATGATTTTTGAAAAAATGAATATTAAAAACCGATACTATAGCATACTAAAAAACAAATGGCGTTTTATTGTTTTGGACGGAAATGACCTTAGTCTACATGGTGCCCTCACCAATTCTAAAAAGAGGCAAACGGACTCCCTTTTCAAACTTCTGTCAGATAAAAATATGCCTAATCTAGAAGTATGGAATGGAGGATTAAGTTCCGAACAATTAAAATGGGTAGAACATGAATTACAGTTAGCTACTAAGAATAAGGAGCAGGTTGGTTTCTATTGTCATTTCCCCACACTGGGAGAAGAACAAGCACATAATTTATGGAATTACGAGCAACTACTTACTCTAATAGATCTTTACCCTTGTGTAAAATTTTATTTCAACGGACATAATCATGATGGAAGTTATGTGCAAAAAAACGGTGTTCATTACCTAAATTTCAAAGGCATGGTAGATACAAAAGACTCTACTTCATTCGCAAAGGTGACTTTTCGCAAAGACTCGCTTTTCGTTAAAGGTTTTGGGCGCGAACCTTCAAGAAAACTAAAAATAAGGTAGTTATGGTTCGAAAATAAAAAAGCACCATTGTTACAATGGTGCTTTTTGCATTTCTATATTTTAAGAAATTATTTCACTTCTTCAAAGTCCACGTCTTCTACATTATCGCCTTCTGCAGCATCTGCAGCTGCGCCACCACCGCCCGTACTGCCACTATCATCTCCGGCTTGTTGTGCATCTGCCTGCGCTTTGTACATTTCCTCAGAAGCTACTTTCCAAGCTTCATTTATTTTATCTAAAGCTGGAGTTACAACAGCTACATCTTTGGTCTCATAAGCTTTCTTCAACTCTTCTAAAGCTTCTTCGATTGGCTTTTTCTTGTCATCAGAAAGTTTATCTCCGAACTCCGTCAATTGCTTCTCCGTTTGGAAAATCATACCATCGGCTTCGTTCAACTTATCCGCAGTTTCTCTCGCAACTTTATCAGCTTCCGCGTTTGCTTCTGCATCCGCTTTCATCTTTTGGATTTCTTCATCAGTTAATCCTGAAGATGCTTCTATACGTATGTCTTGCGTCTTGTTCGTCGCTTTATCTGTCGCAGAAACTTTGATGATTCCGTTGGCATCAATATCGAAGGTAACTTCAATTTGAGGTGTTCCTCTTTGCGCTGGTGGAATTCCATCTAAATGAAAACGTCCGATAGTTTTATTATCCGCAGCCATACCACGTTCTCCTTGCAATACATGAATCTCAACCGATGGTTGATTGTCAGCAGCAGTAGAGAATACTTGAGATTTCTTTGTCGGGATGGTTGTATTCGATTCGATTAATTTCGTGAATACATTCCCCATAGTTTCGATACCTAAAGAAAGTGGTGTAACATCTAAAAGAAGTACATCTTTAACGTCTCCTGTTAAAACTCCCCCTTGAATAGCTGCACCTACGGCAACAACCTCATCAGGATTCACTCCTTTAGAAGGTGCTTTTCCGAAGAACTTCTCAACTGCTTCCTGAACTGCAGGAATACGTGTTGAACCACCTACTAAGATAATCTCATCAATATCACTCTTTGACAAACCAGCGGCTTTCATTGCAGTTTGACAAGGCTCGATTGTTCTTTTTACTAAGTCTTCAATCAATTGCTCAAATTTCGCTCTGGTCAAAGTTCGAACTAAGTGTTTTGGCCCTGTAGCAGTAGCCGTCACATATGGTAAATTGATTTCCGTTTGGGCAGAAGATGACAATTCTATTTTCGCTTTCTCAGCAGCTTCACGCAAACGTTGCAAAGCCATTGCATCATCACGAAGGTCGATGCTCTCATCTTTCTTGAACTCATCAGCCAACCAATCGATAATCTTTTGGTCAACATCATCACCACCTAAGTGCGTATCTCCATCTGTAGCCAGTACTTCGAAAACACCGTCACCCAACTCTAAGATTGATACATCATGTGTACCTCCACCAAAATCAAAAACAACGATTTTTTGGTCGGTGTCTTTTTTGTCCATTCCGTAAGCCAAAGATGCTGACGTTGGCTCGTTAATGATACGCTCTACAGTTAAACCTGCAATCTCACCAGCTTCTTTCGTAGCCTGACGTTGTGCATCATTAAAATATGCAGGAACGGTAATTACCGCTCTTGTCACATCTTGACCTAAATAATCTTCAGCTGTTTTCTTCATTTTCTGAAGAATCATTGCCGATAACTCTTGTGGAGAATACATGCGTCCATCGATATCTACTCTAGGCGTATCGTTATCACCTTTTACTACTTTATAAGGCACGCGGTCAGCTTCTTTTTTAGACTCCGAAAACTTGTTCCCCATAAATCGTTTGATAGAATAAATGGTGTTGTGTGGATTAGTCACCGCCTGTCTTTTGGCTGGGTCACCCACTTTAATCTCACCACCTTCAACAAATGCGATTACAGATGGCGTAGTTCGTTTACCTTCTGCATTAGGTATTACCACCGGCTCATTACCCTCCATTACAGAGACACACGAGTTGGTTGTACCTAAATCTATTCCTATAATTTTACTCATTCTATATGTATTTATTTGTGCGTATTAATTTTTACAGTCGCTAAGGGAATGACAAACAATATGCCAAGCCCATAAAACTGACAGGATGTCATTTTCTTAATACACACCTTGCGTTCCCAAGATATCTAGTAAGTCCGATTATTTTCATAATTTACATTGTTTACTAACAAGACAATGGGAAACACATATGAAATCAGATAGACGTAATTTTTTGACAAAGGGGCTTTCCTCCGCTGCGGGAATAGCAGCTGCATCAATGTTCCCATTAGACATGTTTGGTAGTGATATCGCGAAACCAAGGTTGATTGTTTTACCAAAAGAAAAACGTTCGAAACCAAAAGACTCCATTCGATTCTCGGTAATAGGAATCAATCACGGTCATATCTACGGCATGGTAAACTCCTTGATTGAAGGAGGCGGAACCTTGGTTGCGGTCTACGCCAAGGAGTCAGACCTATTAAAACAGTTTACCAAACGTTATCCAGATGTGAAAGTCGCCAAAAGCGAAGATGAAATTATAGATGACACCAGCATACAGTTAGTTGCGAGCGCGGGTATTCCTGTAGAAAGAGCTCCTATAGGTATTCGTGTCATGAAAGCGGGAAAAGACTACATGGCCGATAAACCGGGTATTGTCACTTTTGAACAATTTAACGAGGTAAAAAAAGTACAAAAGGAAACCCATCGTATTTATTCAATTAAATATAGTGAACGCCTAGCGAATCCTGCTTCGGTAAAAGCAGGTGAATTGGTGAAAGCGGGTGCGATTGGCAAGGTTGTGCAACTTATAGGTCTCGGCCCACATCGCATGCGCCCTGATAGTCGACCAGATTGGTTTTTTGAACCCGAAAAGGCAGGTGGTATTTTATGTGATATTGGTTCGCATCAATGTGATCAATTTTTATTCTATACAAACTCTAAAGAAGCAGAAGTCAGCTTTGCACAAACTGGAAATTTCAATATCCCTGAATACCCAAACTATCGAGATTTCGGAGATATGAGTGTACGCAGTAAACATGCTACGGGTTATATTCGAATTGATTGGTTTACTCCTGAAGGATTAGGAACATGGGGTGATGGGCGAACCTTCATTTTAGGCACCGAGGGATATATCGAAATGCGGAAGTACGTTGATATTTCTGGCCGTCAAGGTGGTAACCATTTGTTTTTGGTAAATCAAAAAGAAACCAAATACTACGATTGCAAAAATGTACATATGCCTTATGGAGAACAGCTAGTAAGCGATGTAGTCAACCGAACGGAAACGGCCATGACGCAAGACCATTGCTTTTTAGCGACCGAATTGGCCTTGACGGGTCAAAAGATGGCTTTTCAGTTAAATACGGATTCATGACACAACTAACCCTACGAAGCAACCCTTCGGTTGAGCTGAAGTTCAAAGAATATCCAAAAGAAATTAAACCCAAGTTAAATTATCTTCGGAAGTTGATTCTAGAGGTTGCCAAAGAAAGTGCGATTGATGAACTGGAAGAAACCTTGAAATGGGGTGAACCTAGTTATCTGGCGAAAAAAGGAAGCACCCTTAGAATGGATTGGAAAGCCAAAGCTCCGAATCAATATGCGATGTATTTCAAATGTACTTCTAAGTTAGTTGAAACAATTAGAAAAGTCTACGGGGATACTTTTAAATATGAGAAGAACCGCGCTATAGTTTTTGATTTGGAAGATGAAGTCCCTAAAGAGGAATTGAAGGAGTGTATTCGATTGGCGCTGACTTATCATTTAGTAAAGCACTTGCCGCTACTAGGAAAATGAAATTTTGAATTAATCTCCAACTATTTTCTACTGAAAAAAATCGAGAATAAAGTTACATTTACTTAAACTTTAGATAAGTCATCTTATGGAGTGTATCAGTATTTTCGACATGCTAAAAATTGGCATTGGTCCGTCAAGTTCTCATACACTTGGTCCATGGAGGGCTGCCGAGCGCTGGATTTCTGATTTAAAAACCAAAGAGCGATTTCTATCAGTTCAAAAAATTCAAGTACATGTTTATGGTTCATTATCCCTAACGGGGAAAGGCCATGCTACTGATTATGCTATTATGCTAGGGCTCTCAGGTGCTGACCCTGTTGAAATTCCTGTGGAGGATATTCATAACGTAGTTGCAGGGATTCAAAAAAATGGAATACTACATTTTGGAAACGAAAAACAACTGCCTTTCAACTCAACCGAAGATATCCTTTTCCATAGAAAATTTTTACCCTTCCATGCTAACGGACTAAAGTTCGAAGCGACTCTAGAAGATGGTACAAAAAAATCTAAAAAATACTACTCAATCGGCGGTGGATTTGTTGTGGAGGAGGAACGTAAAAATGCCAAAAAGAAAATTGAAACTTTCAATACCTTCCCCTACCCTGTTCATAAGGGCGATGAACTTCTCACATATTGTCAAAAAGAGCAAAAATCCATTTCTGAGCTAATCCTCGAAAACGAACGTTCCTTGCGGACCGATATCGAAATCGATAATCAGCTTCTGCGAGTTTGGAGAACCATGCTCGAATGCATGTATATTGGTTGTCATACAGAAGGTAAACTTCCTGGTGGATTAAATGTGAAACGTAGGGCCTTTGAAATGCATAAGAGTTTAATGTCCACGGCAGGTACTTACGATTCACCCGAAAACTGGTTACAAACCATTCGAAAAACAGAAGTGAAATTCCGTCAGATTTTAAAATGGGTGAGTTGTTTTGCTTTATCCGTGAATGAGGTGAATGCTTCTTTGGGTAGAGTTGTTACAGCGCCGACCAATGGTAGTGCAGGTGTTATTCCGTCAGTATTAATGTATTATATGGTAATCGAAAACCACAAGGCAAATTTCGAACATATCAAAAAGTTCTTATTAGTTGCAGGGGAAATAGGTAGCATCTTTAAAAAGGGAGCTACCATTTCAGCCGCAATGGGTGGTTGTCAAGCCGAAATCGGGGTTTCCTCCGCAATGGCTGCCGGAGCTTTAACAGAACTCTTAGGCGGTACTCCCGAACAAGTCTTAATGTCAGCAGAAATTGCCATGGAGCATCATTTAGGCCTAACCTGTGATCCTATTGGCGGGTTGGTACAAATACCCTGTATCGAACGGAATTCTATGGGCGCCATTAAGGCAATCAATGCCGCTGAATTAGCATTAGATTCGAATCCTGAAGATGCTAAAGTCCCCTTAGATAAAGTGGTTCAGACCATGTGGGAAACAGCCAAGGACATGAACTCAAAATACAAAGAAACCTCAGAGGGCGGATTGGCAGTCGGCGTATTTTTAAGTGACTGCTAAGGAGAAATCCTTATATTTATTCGTACAATCAAAACCAATAAAAATGAAACTAGGCGCATTCTCCGTTAGTCTTTCGGTCAAGGACCTCAAAGTCTCACAAAACTTTTACGAAAATCTCGGCTTTGCCATCTTTGCAGGCTCACATGACAGCAAGTACCTCATTATGAAAAATGAGGATTCCCTTATCGGTTTGTTTGAGGGAATGTTCGAAGGAAATATATTGACCTTCAACCCCGGATGGGATTCCAACGCTCAAAATCTCGAGGAATTCGATGATGTACGTGATATTCAAAAAGAATTAAAAAAACACAGTTTGAAATTGGAAAGGGAAGCTGATGAAACTACTTCCGGCCCTGCAAGTCTTGTTTTGACAGATCCCGACGGTAACAATATCCTGATTGACCAACACCGATAAGTTTCAAAAATCAAAATAGAACATCAATATGAAAAAATTCTTCTTCCTATTCTTAATCATTTCGATTCTTGGGTCGTGCAAAACCGATAAAAAATCTGAAAAGAAAGTCATTGAAAACTCAACCATTGAAATTGCCTCCGAGGCAGACGAATGGATTTATCTTTTTGACGGAACCAGCACAGAGGGCTGGCGGGCTTACAATGGTGAAAACCTTCCACCGCAATGGGTAGTAAAAGATGGTGAACTAACCTTTGATACAGAAAAACGAACCGAAGAAGAAAGAAAAGGCGGAAAAGACATTATTTATGCTGCTGAAGAATTTGACAATTTCGAATTGCGATGGGAATGGAAGATTCCCGAAGGAGGTAATAGCGGAATGCTTTATCATTTAAAAGAAGGCGATTGGGGCCCACCTGAAGTTTCTCCAGAATACCAAATGCTTGACGACCTGAAATGGGAGGAGATTAATGATGCGAAGTTAGAGCCTTGGCAAAAGACGGGTGCCGATTACGCGATGTACCTTCCTGATGAAAATCAAAAAATCATAAAGCCAGCTATGGAATGGAATACTTCCCGCATCATATTCACACCCGAAAAAGTAGAACATTGGCTAAATGGCAAGAAATTATTGGAGTTTGTACCATGGACGGAAGACTGGGAAAAACGAAAAAATGAGGGCAAGTGGAAAGATTTCCCAAAATATGGTACTTTTAAGTCCGGCTACATTGCTATTCAAGATCACGATAGTCCCTTATGGTTCAGAAACATAAAAATCAAAAAATTATAACCGAATAAATTCCAAAAATGAACAAACGAGAATTCCTTAAAAAGACAGCGGCAGCATCTTCCTTTGCGCTACTTCCAAACGGAGCCTGGGCTTTTTCAAAAAAAGATACACGTTTACGAACAGCCCACATAGGGGTTGGCGGAATGGGTGGCGAAGATTTAGGTGCGATTTCTTCACACGCCCAAGTTGATGTGGTAGCATTGTGCGATGTAGACACAAACAATCTAGCAGCTGCACAGAAATTACATCCAAAAGCAAAAATATTTTCGGATTATAGAGTGATGTTAAAGGAAATGAAGAAAAAGATTGATGCCGTTGTAGTATCTACTCCTGACCACACACATGCTCCGGCTTCGATGATGGCAATGGAAATGGATAAACCGGTCTATTGTCAAAAACCACTGACCCATCACGTTTCTGAGGCAAGGGCAATGCGTAAAATGGCGGAAGAAAAAGGTTTGGTTACGCAAATGGGAATTCAGGTGCACTCCTTTTACGATTACAAATTGGCTACACAATTGATTCAATCAGGAATCATTGGAAAAGTAAGTACCGTACGCGCTTGGTCTCCTAAAAACTGGGGCTATGATGGCCCTGCTCCCGAAGGAAGTGACCCTGTACCAGAAACTTTGGACTGGAATCTTTGGCTCGGCACCTCAGCAGAAAGACCTTATAAAAAAGATGTATATCACCCAGGAAATTGGAGAAAATTAGTTGATTATGGCTGCGGAACTTTAGGCGATATGGGGGTTCATATTTTTGATACTCCCTATAACGCTTTACAATTGGATGTTCCAACAACCATTACCGCAAACTGTAGAAAACCAAACGGCTTCGGATATCCAGAGCAGAACATGGTAACTTATGAATTTCCTGGCACCAAGTACACTGCAGAGACTTTAAAATGGGTTTGGTATGATGGTGTTGATGCCGATAAGCAGCGTGAAGATTTAATGTTACCAGGAGGTGAAAAACTTCATGACCAAGGAGCTATGTTTATAGGAGAAAAAGGAAAATTCTATTTACCACACTTTCAAAAATTACCGCAACTAATTATTGATGGGGAATTTGTAGATATTACGGACCAAATTATGGCTCAAAACTTGGGTGAACCTGTACGTGATTATGCTGCTGAAAGTCCAAAGCATTACTATCAATTTGTAGATGCTTGTTTAGGCAAAGACCAAGTTACTGCTCCTTTCTCCTATGCATCAAGACTAACTGAAACCATTCTTTTAGGAACCATTGCTGGCCGTTTTCCAAACAAAACCCTTCATTGGGATAGCGAAAGTGCCAGATTTGTAGAAGAGGAAGCGAATCAATATTTAGATTCTCCTTATCGGGAGTTTTAAAAAAACGTCTTGACGAGCACAGCGAAGTAATCTGTTTCTTGAAAACTGAACGGGTGCATTGAACCTAAATGTCAGTTCGAGTGGTTTTTTAAAAATTAGGCGTAGCATGATTTTTAAAAAATTGTATCGAGAACCTTATCAACCGAAAAAAGTTCTCGATACAATTTTATTTTGAGTTTCACTTAAAATAAAAGCACTCGAACTGACAATTATTTTACTCACACCCCTCCTTACGCCTCGTATCAATGAGGTAAATAATCTTCCAGGCATCCTCTTGCTTTACTAGTTGAAAGGAATTCACACCGCAGTGGCTAAATTCATCATTCACATGAAATTCGTAGGCAGTCCAAGCATTTGCCATTGGACCATCTACTTGAATGGAATAGGATTTTATAGTCTCCTGAAACTTCATCGTTTCTGGAATACCAACAATATTTTTGATAAACTTTGAAAAATCTTCGGTTCTCACATAATCCTTTCCCAGGGAGTCTTTGGCAATCGTTTGAAGCACAACTTCATTGCCAACGGTTTCCTTTAGCGCAATAGAATCTTGCTCATGAAAACCTTCAAAAAAGGCTTCAATTGTTTTTTGAACGGCGTATTTTTCCGTATCCTGAGCACATATATTTACACTGACAAGAACTAGTAATAAGGAGAGTATTTGTTTCATTTTCAAAGGATTTGGTCAAAAATAGGAGAAATATTTCAAATCCATCCTGTTAGCTATCGGAACAACAACCTAACTTTCTAATGAAATCTCCTTACTTTTAGCACATCAAAACAAATCTAAATGTCGACTGCCAAGAAAGAGTATAAAAGGGTTACTGTTAAATCCCTTATAGATATGAAAAAAAATGGAGAGAAAATCTCCATGCTTACTGCCTATGATTACTCCATGGCTAAAATTGTTGATGCCGCTAATGTAGATGTAATTTTGGTTGGTGATTCTGCCAGTAATGTGATGGCCGGTCACGAGACTACGTTGCCGATAACACTAGATCAAATGATTTATCATGCACAATCGGTTGTTCGGGCCATTGACCGTGCCTTAGTCGTTGTTGATATTCCCTTCGGAAGCTATCAGAGCGATCCTAAAGAGGCTTTACGTTCTGCTATCCGCATTATGAAAGAAAGTGGCGCCCATGCAATCAAAGTAGAAGGAGGCGTAGAAATTAAAGAATCTGTTAAGCGAATTTTGGCGGCAGGTATACCGGTAATGGGACACTTAGGACTTACACCACAGTCCATTTATAAATTCGGAACCTATACCGTTCGGGCAAAGGAAGAAGATGAAGCTGAACAATTGATGGAAGACGCAAAACTCCTTGAAAAACTAGGATGCTTCGGAATTGTGCTAGAAAAAATCCCTGCGCAACTGACTAAAAAGGTTTCCGAGAGCCTTTCAATTCCAACTATCGGAATTGGCGGTGGTAAACATGCTGACGGACAAGTATTGGTAATTCACGATCTTTTAGGAATGACGCATGAATTCAATCCTAGGTTTTTAAGAAGGTATATGAACTTGTATGAAGAGATGGGCAAGGCCATTGGACAATATGTGGCCGATGTAAAAAGTCGAGATTTTCCAAATGATGAGGAACAATACTAAAAACTCAAATTCCAAATAACAAATTCCAAAAATTGTTATTAGGTTTTGGAATTTTAAAACATATAAATGATTCAAAGAATTGCCATAATCGCTTTGGTGCTATTGAATATAGGTTGTGACCAGGTTTCGAAAAACATGGTTCGCAAAAACATCAGCGCAAGCGAACAGATAGAATTGGTTGGTAAAAACTTTATTTTAACCAAAGTGGAAAATAGTGGCGCCATGTTAGGTTTTGGTTCTGAGCTCTCCCCTATTTTAAAACTCATATTTCTACAAGCTTTACCTGTTTTGGTCTTGTTGGTGCTTCTTTTCAGAATTTTACGCAGATCGGATATGAACAAATGGTTGGTTTTTGCATTTGCCTGTGTAATTGGCGGCGGCATTGGAAACCTCATTGATCGTATTGCTCACGGTGAGGTCACGGACTTTTTTTACATCGATTTAGGAGGGTATTTCAAAACCGGAATCTTCAATATGGCGGACGTTTCGGTTACCATGGGGGTTCTTGTGATTTTATTTTTAAGTATTCGTTATCGAAAATTGGATATGTAGTGGCAGGTAAGGAACACTCTACTTCAAAAAACCTTCAGGTTATTTATGAGGACAACCATTTAATTGTCGTAAACAAACGTCCAGGCGATATTGTACAAGGCGACAAAACCGGAGACTTACCACTAAGTGAAGTTGTAAAGCAATACATCAAAGAAAAACACAACAAGCCTGGCAATGTATACCTAGGAGTTGCCCATCGCTTGGATCGGCCTACTTCAGGAATTGTAGTTTTCGCCAAGACCTCAAAAGCTTTACCGCGCCTGAATAAGTTGTTTGCTGAAAAAGCAGCCAAAAAGACCTATTGGGCTGTAGTCAAAAATATGCCAGAAAAGAAAGAAGATACTTTGACACATTGGATGAAACGAAATCCAAAGCAAAACAAGTCCTACGCAAACAGAAAAGAAGTCCCAGATAGTAAAAAGGCTATTCTCGAATACAAAGTCATCAAAAAGTTAGATAACTTTTATTTACTGGAAGTCGATTTAAAAACTGGGCGGCATCATCAAATTCGTTCGCAATTGACTGCAATTGGTTCTCCTATCAAAGGGGATTTGAAATATGGCTTTGATAGAAGCAACAAAGATGGCAGCATTCATTTGCATGCTCGAAGGCTTTCTTTTATCCATCCGGTAAAAAAGGAAATGCTTGAGTTTGTTGCTCCACCACCCCATGATGCAGTTTGGAACGCTTGTTGTTAATTTGGTTATATTTAGAAACCAAAACACTACATGATGATTAAGAGAACACTTTTTTTATTGAGCCTTATTTTTATTTCTTCCTGCGGAAGTTATAATTCTATAGACACTTTCTACGAAGCCCATAAAAACGACGATCAGGTAACCGCCGTTCGAGTACCCCGATTTATGCTTTCACTTCTTGGAAACATTTCACCCGAAATGAATTCTCTTATTGGTAACACTAAGGATTTACGCTATATGCAATTCCCTAGTGCGACACCCGAACGCACGAAATTCCTGAACAATTCAATGAACAACATGACGGGCAGCTCCTTTATCGAAGTCTACCGTAAGAATGACAATCAAAAGCGCAACGTAGTCTCTATTCGTGAAAAGCGAGACGCCGTCAAAGAGATTTTGATTTACAACAACAATACTACACGAGGTTCTTTCCTCTATTTCAATGGCAACTTCGACCCCGTAAAAGTGCGTGAAATGGCTAAAAACGAGGACTTTCAAAAACTCGGTGACGGACTTATCAATCAATTTAATATGGGAAGTACACCTGGTATCAATCAGGAAAAGGAAGAGCAGAAAGAGAACTAATTCAATACCAAACAGTAATTCAAATAGCATCGTTTAAAGCGATGCTATATTTTTACAACCAATGACCAAACTCAAAATTTTATTCCTTGTAATTCTCGGATTGATAAGTAAAGCCGTTATAAGTCAAGATAGCATTCAACAAAAAGTCAACTATTATCTTTCACAAGCCAAGTTAGATTCTGCCAAAATCTATATTCAATCCAGTTTAAAAAAAGTTAACCAACCACAAAGCAGAAATGCACTTAATTATGAGTTGGTAAAAGTATATTTTATGCAATCGGCTTATGATGAGGCCTTAAAACAGGCATTCAATTCGCTGGATAATATAAAGGATGATGAACAAAGAGTGAAATTCAATTTTATGATTGCCGTTATTTATTCGGCTGTTAAAGATTTTGATAAATCAATCGATTATTTTGATTTGGCTGTAAAACAAAGTCAAAGTCCTTCACTGACTGTAAAAGCCCACCTCTTGCTATCGGATCTCCATTTAGGTAAAAATGACTCTATAAATTCTGGCAAATCTCTGACGGATGCCTACAAAATTACAAGCACCTCAAGTTTAGACAGTAAACTAACAAAACATGTTGACATGCAATACAGTTTTTTTAGTGGTAATTATGAGCGCTGTAAAGAATTAAATTTTGAGGTAGTCAAAGACACTACAAGTTTCTTAAACTCCAAAAGTTATGCGTATTCTATGATTGGTGATTGCTTGGTGAAGCAAGACTCTTTGCTAGAAGCGACTAAGTATTTTGATAAATTTTTAAAGCTTACCGTTGAAACAAAAGATCCAGAGCAAATAAAGGTATCTGCACAAAAGCTAATTAGTGTTTATGAGCTTTTAGGCGACCAAGAAAAGGCAAACGCCTATCATAAAATCTACAACGAGGCTGTAAATGATTCTTTGAGTTTTTCTGTTGAAAAGTATAGAGATCTCTATAATGTTGAAAGAATCCGGGAGTTGAAAATTGCCGAAACAAAAGATTTCTGGAAAAATATTATTTACGGTGGTATACTATTATTAGTTGTCGCAATAGGTACTTACCTTTTCCTAAAACGTAAAAATGTAAAGAAAGGCCCTGGTAAGAAAATTGCTATTAGTGATAGTGAAATGAAAAAAATGACTGCTGCGATTGATGAACTCACTTCAAAACAATTGTTCTTAACTCCTAACATAACCAGAAAGTCGTTTTGCTCAGAAAGTAAAATAACGTCTGAACGTTATTTAAGTCAATTTATAAATGAAAAATATAAGAAGTCGTTCTCCGTATTTATAAATGATTTGAGAGTGGAACATGCGTATGACCGTATTCAAAAAGATAGTAGATTTCGAAATTATAAAATCGAAGAAATCGCTAAAGAATGTGGGTTTGGTTCCAAAAAGAGTTTTGAACGTGCATTCTTTGGAAAATACAACGAGACCCCCTTTAAACTCATATCGCGCATAACCAATTAGTTCCACGATTTTGCTGGAGGTCAATTCGCGAAATGACGCAACATATGGTGTAATACCTTCCTCTAATTACCTTTCTCGGTTTAATTTTTAAATAGTTTTGTCTTCAAATAACCGTAGATAGGAAGACCTTCTATTTGGTTTTTCCGAATGCTATCCCAAGTTGGTTCAAGCAGTTCTATGTATCAGAGCACCGCGACAGCAGTATCCAAAAAATCTAGTCGAAGTTTCTATCAATTTAAGGATGTAATTAAAATAAATACTTGAAAATTTCAATCAAACCAACAAAGCAAACCGAATGAACAAACAAAATAACAGTGGCGTAAAAAAATCAATTTTTAAATGTGGTGTTGGCATAGCTATCCTAGTACTGTTTGCAAATTGTAGCAAAGCTGGTTTACCCATTATTGGCTGTGCGGACGGAAGTTGGGTAAATGAATGGACAGCAGCACAAGAAACTTTAAGTAAGGCATCACAAGCCTATGGTAGCGATCGCACAGTAGAAAACTGTACGAACTATAAAAATGCCATCAATAACTATTTAGATGTCTACGAGGATTTTCAAAGTTGTTTCCCAGCGGCTACACGCTCTGGGCTTGAAGAATCTATTAAAGCATCAAGGAAAGAAGCTGATGAAATAGACTGTTCCGAAGGTTAATCAACATTATTAACTATTACTAAAAAATAATAGTACCTACATTTTAATACTCAATAAATCCTATGAAAAAAATAACAGTTTTACTCCTATTGATGTCCTGTTTTACCATACCCGCAAACGCCCAGTTCTTTAAAAAGCTTGGTAAAAAAGCCGAAAAAGCGGCCGAGCGAGCTGTGGAAAAAAGAGTTGAGCGCAAAGCTACTGAAGAAACCGAGAGAGTTCTAGATTCTACATTGGATAGAAAAAGTAAAAAAAATAAGGGAATGCGTATGCCGGGTATTTCAAGAACAGCTCCTGCCGAAAGCTATTCCTTTATCTATAGAGCTGAAATGGAAATTACCTCTGGGAAAGATCTTATGAATATCGATTACTTTTTACCTGAATCCGCCAACTTTCTTGGCATGCTTTTGAAGGACAAAAAAATCAAAGACAATTTCATGACCGTTTACGACGTAGATCGCGAGACAATGTACACCTTCATGGAAAACAACGGTGCTAAACAAAAAATGGGCGTGTCCTTTCAAACGGATAGCGCCGCAGACGAAGCTTTCAATAAAGCCGATATTGAAATTACAGCGACGGGAAACACTAAAACAATATTGGGTTACAACTGCAAAGAATATAAAATGACAGGCAAAGACATGACCGCCAGCGTTTGGGTAACCAAAGATGTAAATATCAGATTTCCAAATACTTTTTATAGTGTAAAACAAAATAGGAATGGTAATCAGGCATGGTTAAAAGATGTTGATGGCTGGGCTATAGAGATGACAATGATTGATAGCTCTAGAAGAAAACCCATAACCATAACAATGAATTGCATTTCAATAAATAAGTCTAACCTAAAAATAAATACGAATGCGTATCAAAACCTGGGTTATTAAAACACCTATAATACTGGCAAGTCTTGCCTTATTCCTTTTTACAGGATGTAGCTCCCTAACAGGAGAAGAAATAGCGAGACTTAAAATTAATGCAGTAAGCTCTTCAGTAAATTTTATTGATGATGAAGTAACTATAGCGTTAAAAAAAGGAGATGAAATTGCACTTTGGTCGGATATGGATATGGAATATGATGGTGACGTAAATTTAAGATTCAGGATTAAAATGTTTAAAGACGGTACCAAAACTTCTGAACTAGAGATTGACCCAACTCAAAAAAATATTACCATTGGCGAGGTGAAAACCAAAATCATGAATAGTACGAAATGGAGTTTTTCTGGAAAGAACTCAGAAATAAAAATTGAAGAAGATGGCAACTATACCCTTAAAAGTATACTAGTTGCATCAAAAAATCCTAGCCTTAAAGTGAATAAGGCCGAACTGGTTCTTAAGAAATAATTAAATCCGAAAAGCAATATGTCAATGAAAAACCTAACCACCATGATAATCATTTGTCTTGCCATTATTTATGGTTGTAAAGAAAAAATAACTACTGCAGATTCTAATCTGAGTACGACACTAACCAAGACGAAAAAATCTTCAGGTAAAAAAGAAAATTTTGAATGCGCTACTTTTTTCGAAAAAGGAGATTATTCATCAATGTGTTTCACAGACTCCGAACTACCCGAATATATCAATAGGGGCTGTATTTTTGATTTTGTGACCAAGGGGAATAAGCAAGAGCAAAGTATTAAGATTCAGTTTGCAAGAAAAGGTTCTGCATCACTAGCGGAAATGAGTTTTAATTTAACTAAGTCTAACTACAAAAAAGGCAAATTGAAAGATATTTCCAATATTGGTGATGCCGCTTTTTTCGACATACACGGTACAGATTTAAAATCTTTAAGCAGAAGCAATAAAGACTTACATGTACTCCATGAAAACATAACTTTTGTTCTCATGGCAGAATATTTAACTAGCAAAGGAGCACCTTGTTTTTATGACGATAAAGAAATGATTGCCTTTGCAGAAAACATAATATCAAATATGTAGATAATTAGAACCAGAGCAATATTTGATTTAAGAATTGGAAAATTATTAATTGAAACCACCGTGAAATTATGAAAATCAAAAGCGTATTAGTACTTGGTATGCTGATTATAGGTTTAGTTTCTTGTAAAAAAGACAATTCCGAAAAAAACAGCAGAAATGGCATATACACCTTACAAATTGATGGCGAGGAGCAAGATATTACAAATGCCTCCGGTGTTTTAGATAATAAATTCAACTTCAATGACAACGACAGGTTTGCTGAAGGACTAAGTGCAAAAACGAGTATTGCATTAGCAGACAATACCGGTGTTTTTATCAGTTTTAATAATGATGATTTGAATGCCGAGAACGTGATTCTTGGTGATTATACCTCAAGTATTGATGAGGCATTTAGTGCTTCTGATTTCAAATTTGGTGAAGTTACCCTATCTGGTTCAAGTGGTTATTTCTCCTCATTAGGCAATAATACCGATAGTATCAAATTAACGAAATGTGATACGACTGGAAAAAAGATTTCTGGGGAGTTTGATGCCGTTCTTACGAATAAGGAGAACAACGAAACCATTCGCGTAGTAGGTTCTTTTACAGATTTAAACTTGGTAATTTCACTCTGATATGAAAAATTACTGGCTAACCCTATTAGTCCTACTTCTGGTTCTTTCTTGCAAAGAAGATGTAAAAACATCAGAATCAAGTGTTCCAAAACCTAAAAAAACTCAAGAAACCTCAACGAGTACAGAACAACTCAAAGAGGTTATTGGCGATTTTAATAATGTATTGGACAAAAGTACCAAGGATAATAAAAATGGAATAATATCAGTGGATAAGGCAGAAATTGAGAGGTTGTTTCAACTGAGTCATATCCCAAGGGAAGAATATCAAGAAAAAACCAATAATCCCGATACTTTAAAACAGCTGATTAAGTATGTTCAAAAGAATATAAAAGATGCTAAAACACGCAAAGGTTTGCAGCTAAAAGCTGATATCTCTATAGAAGAATTGTCTTCAAAAAAAACGCCAACGGGAGTTTCCATAGAAGAAGCTATACTGGTATTACAAAATTATTTAAAAGGAAAGATAACAACAGAGAAATTAAAAAAAATAGATTCGCTTTCAGAAACTGAAATCATAACTAAGTTATCTGAAAGAGAAGCTAGAAATGTGCTGCAATATGTGAAAGTTCGAGAAGGTAAAAGACTGAGACCTATAACCATAAAAGCTGGTTATATGCACGATGCAAAAGAAGCACAAGAATATCTGACTGAACTTGAAGCAATGCTAAAAGCATATAATGATGGTTCTATTAAGGCTAGTCCCAATTATAAATCCAGAATAGAGCGTAGTATAAAAATTGTAAAATCGGCTCAAAAGAAAATTGCAAAAAAATCTAAAGTTGCTCAAAAGGAGTTTAAAGAACTAAATCCAGATTTGTACTTTGGGGATGATGTTGGCGAAACTTTTTTTGGAGGAAAAGTGCAGACTGCTGTGTACTTGCCGTTGGGTAGATTATCTTTTGTCGATAAGGTCATAAAAGCATATCATCCCAAATTAAACGTACTAGATTTAGACAACGTAATAGGGGCACCTGATGTTATTCAAGATAATGGTGCACAAACCGTCACTGGTATTTACAGCCTTGGCCTAGCTGGAAGTCTAACGGTTCAATTTGTGGACAATGCTTTGACGGATGTCAATGGTCCTGATTTATACATTTTTGAAATAGGAAAGATTGAACCAACAAGTCTAGAAATCTCCAAAGATGGCATTACATGGATTAAAGTTGGAAAAATTGATGGCGGCGTTTCTGAAGTAGACATTGCAGCGTTCGTAAATCCGGGAGATTTTTTCTACTATGTTCGTCTCACAGACCTTAAGGAATATAGTGCCTTACCAGGAGCTGATGTCGATGCTATAGCGGCCATAGGCGCTGCGATGCGTTTAAAATTGGATAGTAAAGTGTTGTTCGAAACAGGTAAGTCTGAACTAAAACCCGAAGGCATCGAGGCACTAAAGGAGTTGGCCGAAAGCATCGTTGTTCTAAAGAAAGGCAATGTTATTGTGGAAGGGCACACCGATGATATCGGAGATGCTGGGTTCAATAAAAAATTATCACTTGCACGCTCTAAAAGTGTGGTGGCAGAACTCCAGAAATTGATTCCAAGTAATCAATTTAAGTGGATGGAAAAAGGATTAGGAGAGTCAAAACCTATCGTTAAAAATGACTCTGATGAAAACCGAGCCATAAATAGACGCGTTGAAGTTTTGGTTGTTCCAAATTAACTGTAATCATTTTTTGAATATGAATTTAATAAAGAAATCACTCCTCGTCCCTTTATTAAGTCTACCTTCGAGAAAAATTAATGTCGATAGCGCGAAGAGTACAATTGGTTGAAGACCTTTTTCACCAATTGGAGCTAGAAAGCGCTCAGTTTGAACAATCATCAGGACTAAGTTGTGTTTCGGGTTGTGGAAAATGTTGTTCTTATCCAGATGTAGAGGCATCTCCTTTAGAATTTTTACCTTGGGCGTTTCACCTGTTTTTAAACGGAGAAGCAGAAAAAACGCTAATTCAGCTAAAAAAAAACGGAGCTCTACTTGTTTGATTTACAAACCCTTAACCATTTTAAATCAAGGGCGCTGCAGCAATTATAAATACCGAGGTTTAATTTGTCGCTTGTTTGGGTTTGCTGCCAATACTGATAAATATGGAAATTTAAGGTTAGCTACATGCAAAATTATCAAAGAGGGTCAAGCCGATAACTACAATTCCACAGCAGAAGCAATTTCAAAAGGATTGCATGTACCTGTATTTACAGAGTATTACATGCAATTAAATCAAATAGACTTCCAATTAGGAAACATGATACTACCAATAAACAAAGCACTTCGAATGGCTTTGGAAGAAGTTTTACAATATTATGCATACAGACCTTCTCCTGATGTGGATAAAAAGTGCCTTTAAAAAGTTAATGCCAATCCTGCATGAAAACCCTTTTCCAATCACTATTTAAAATCGTAAATTCAGCTATCCTAAAACCGATAGCAATGCGATTACAAAATACTTTTTTCTCAAGTTTGGTTATAGTCCTACTTGTTTTATCATCCTGTTCAAATCCAAAGAAAACATCCGCTACCTTATTAATTTATGGAGGTCCCATTTATACGGTGGACTCAACCCGAACTACAGTGGAAGCAGTAGCTACAAAAGGCGATACCATTCTTTTTGCAGGAAGTCTTCCAGAAGCTGAAGCCTATAAAACTGAGGAAACTGAAATCATCGATTTACAAGGCAAAACCATGACCCCCGGTTTAATTGAAGGGCATGGACATTTTATGGGTCTGGGTTATAATGAATTGAACATCGATTTAATCAACACCACCAGCTATCAAGAGATTGTAGATATCGTAGCAGAAGCTGTCAAAACTGCCGAACCTGGCGAATGGATTCTAGGAAGAGGCTGGCATCAAAGCAAATGGGATGCACTACCCGAGGATGCCGTAAATGGTTTTCAAACGCATTATAAATTAAGTCAGGTGTCTCCCGATAATCCTGTTTATTTGAGTCATGCAAGTGGTCATGCAGGTTTCGCAAATGCCAGAGCTATGGAAATTGCCGGCTTGCAGCTACTTGCCAAGGACGGAATTGATATACTTGAAATTGAGGGAGGTGAAGTCATGCGAGATAAACTGGGGCAACCTACGGGCATTTTCAATGAACGTGCGCAGAGCTTAATTCGAAAGCATATTCCAGAGAACACTCCGGAAAAAGACAGAAAAGCTTTTGAACTAGCAGTGGCCGCTTGCCATAGACATGGTATTACAGGCTTTCATGATGCCGGAATAGGAAAAGAAACCATTGCCCTCTACGAACAAATGAAAGCAGAAAACAAGCTTAATGTACGTTTGTATACCATGCTTACTGGATGGGACCCAGAACTCATTGAGGAATGGTACAAAAAAGGCCCCAAGGTAGATCCGGATAATCTTTTGACGATTCGGTCGATTAAATTAAACTGTGATGGTGCATTAGGTTCCCGTGGTGCTTGGTTGTTAGAGTCGTATACAGACCGGCCAGGACATTTTGGACACGAAACACTCCCCATGGAAGTCGTAAAGGAAACCGCGCTAAACGGGTTAAGAAACGGATTTCAAGTTTGCGCACATGCTATCGGGGATCGCGCAAATAGAGAAATTCTAGACCGATACGAAGCCGCATTTACAGAATTGCCCGATTTGAAAGCAAATCACAGATTTCGCATTGAGCATGCGCAACATATTCATCCTGATGATATTCCACGTTTTGCAGGGCTTGGGGTTATTCCCGCTATGCAGGCTGTACACTTATCTTCAGATAGACCTTGGGCGATTGACCGTCTGGGCGAAAAACGAATCAAGGAAGGTGCTTATATGTGGCAGGATCTTTTGAAAAGCGGTATTCCTATTGTAAACGGCACCGATGTTCCTGTGGAGCCATTAAATCCCATTGCCAGTTTTTATGGCAGTGTAAGTCGTAAGACCTTAAAAGGTCTGCCAGAAGGAGGTTATGAACCCGAACAGAAAATGACTCGCGAACAAGCATTGCGGTCTTATACTTTAGATGCGGCCTATGGAGCTTTTGAAGAAAACATTAAAGGTACGATTACCGTAGGTAAACTTGCTGATTTCACCATTTACAATCAAGATTTGATGACCGTGGCAGAAGACAAGCTCTTAGGAACAGAAATAGAGATGACCATTTTTAACGGTGAAGTTGTTTATACTAAGGGGGAATAGAAAGAAGACAAAGCATTATCGATACGTTCGAATACTTTCAACAACAACAGCAGTTAATATCAGAACTCCTCCAAAGACCGTTGACCAGGAAGGGAATTCTGAAAGGAAAATCATTCCAATTAGAATACCATATACGGGTTGCACGCAGCTGAGAATACTTGCCGTAGTAACGGTGAAGTGTTTAAAACTCAAAAGAAACAGCGTATGACCAATGGCAGTTGTCAGTAATGCAAGTGTAACCAGAGCTTCCCATTGCGATGCGATTTCCATGATATTCGTAAAAAATAAAGCCGGTAGAAGAAGAAATCCCACAATTCCCGTTTGATAGGACATTAAAAGTGAACCGTTGTATTTGGCTACTTTAGATTTCATCAATAAATTCCGTAAGGCATATACGATTGCCGATAAAACACCCATACCGATGGCAAGGGTATAGGAATTCTCCAAGCTAAAATCGGGAATCAAAAAGTAAATCCCAAATAAAACCAAAACTGCCAGTAGCAAATGAATTTTCTGGAATTTTGTTTTTAGCAGTACAGGTTCTAGAATTGCCGTCCATACCGGATAGGTAAACATCGAAAGCATACCGATAGCAACATTTGACATTTGCAATGCATAGAAATAGGTTATCCAGTGCAGGCCCATTAAGACTCCGCTTAAAACTATCATGGATAAATCCTTCCTTTCTACTTTGAAGGAAATCTTTTTAAATCGGCAATACAAAAACAACAGGGCAAAGGCCAAAATCGCCCGAGTACCTATCGTCACTGGAACCGACAACTGAATATATCTACCTAGAGCACCAGAAGTGCTTATGAAAAGCATGGCTAGATTGATTTCTAGTAAATGCGTAAAATGCGGACTTTTTGTGCTCAAGTTTTATCGGGTAAGTGATAGCGCCTTCTCGCGAATAATCTCGGCCACTGGTTTGTTCTCTAAATGACTTTCCAACCAAGAAATGATATCCAAATACAAAAAGGCTCTTTTCTCGTAAGGATGATCTTCATACTTCTTCAATTCCGTATGTAATTTCTGGAATTCGCTACGAAGCTCACTCGGATAGATACTACCTAGGTTTCGAAGGAATTTAATCATCTCTTTTTGAACCTCATGAAGGTCGTCCATTTTTAATAAAAACTTGTAAGTGCTTTTTAGTTGAACTTCCAAATGATAATCCATGCCTGCCTCGTAATGTGCCACCAAACTTAATACCCTTGCAAAACACATGAGGTCTTCACGCATTTTTAGATTCTTGTTATTGATGATTTTCTTGAGGTACTGAATACAAGTCTTGTTATCTCCTATTCCGAAATACAAACAAGCAATTTTATAGTACAACAACATGATGTGATGCTCATCAATTCGGTCTTTATGTTTGTCTATTCCATACTCAACAATTGGGACCAAGTAAAGTGCCTTTTTGAAGGTCCCTTCCATAAAATGAAAGTTCAATTTATTGGAATTGATATAGAGAAATGCAAGGGATGCAATATTATCATTTTTAGGAAAATCCTTGCTCTCCACCATGGCTTCCATACGGTCAAGTGTTTCTTTAAATTGCGAGCTATATTTCACATAAAATAAGCTTTCTAGCAAATAATGATTCCCTTTTAAAAAGAAAACAGGATTCATATAAATCATTTCCTT
This sequence comes from uncultured Flavobacteriaceae bacterium, assembly GCA_947500435.1. Classification (GTDB taxonomy): domain Bacteria; phylum Bacteroidota; class Bacteroidia; order Flavobacteriales; family Flavobacteriaceae; genus Maribacter_C. Next base: position 383,317 of record CANMRV010000002.1, on the reverse strand, counting down.
ATTCTCATAAAAAAGGTCTACCCACCGGTTCGCATATTTATAACAAGAAAGAAAATCTTGAGTCAAAAAACTATACCATAAATGTGCCTTATACAACCAAAGTTTTTCCCGAAAACCTAAGTCCTCAATATTGTATTTTGGCAATTGCTTATCAAAATAGGCTTTTAACTTATTTAAGTCATCATCACTTTTTGCATACCCGACTTTTAACATCCATCCATAAAGCTGTAGGGACAAGTTGGATAGTTTACTCGTCATTACATTGTGGGCAGAAAGTTCTTTAGCCTGAACAGCAAGTTCATTAGCTCTATCGGGAATACTTCGGGTAATGTATTGCGTCTCAATAATCTTCTCAAGCTCTACAATTTCATATGCAATGTTCTTCTCCTCATTTTCAATGGCGATTGCCTTTGCCTTATCCAATATTTTAAGGCTTTGCTTATATAGTCCTTTTTGATACAAGATTGTAGCAAAATCTAGTTGTTCGCGAATTTGAACGCGCATATTTTGATTCACGGGATTCAGGCGAAGACTAATTAAAATCTGTTTGTAGAGATGCGCCTTGAGGTTTGACAACTGAGATTTTTTTACGATTCCACTGGCCAAGATGGTCTTCTCATTATATTCTCGCATCTTGTCCATTAAATTGAACAGCGCTATGAATTTCGCATCGGTATTTACGCCCAAGCGCCCAACGTAGAGTTTAAACTGACGTTTCTCAGACTTTGATAGCGATTTTACCAGAACGAACAAAGCATCTTTATGCGCATTTGTCATCGTAAAAAAATTGATTTAAAAAATTGTTAATCAGCGCCTTAACACCTTTAAAAGTGATTAAGCGTTGTAAATCTTAATTGCTTTTTTAGGAGATTCCCCCTATTGGTTATATATTCGTATAGGGTACATAAAACTACACAAATATTACAATGAGCAAAGATAAAGTACAAATATTTGATACAACACTCAGGGATGGAGAACAGGTACCTGGATGCAAATTAGATGCGGAGCAAAAATTAGTGATTGCGGAGCGTTTGGACAATTTGGGTGTTGATATTATTGAGGCTGGTTTTCCAATATCCAGTCCCGGGGATTTTAATTCTGTACTTGAAATTTCCAAACTGGTTAAGAATGCAACCGTATGTGGTTTGACCCGTGCCGTTAAAAAAGATATTGAAGTTGCAGCTGAAGCTTTGAAGCCCGCATTAAGACCAAGAATACATACTGGAATCGGAACTTCTGATTCGCACATTAAACATAAGTTCAATTCCAATAGGGATGTAATTATTGAAAGAGCCGTCGCAGCTGTAAGCTATGCCAAAACGTTTGTTGAAGACGTTGAGTTCTACGCTGAAGATGCAGGTCGAACGGACAATGAATTTTTAGCCCAAGTCTGTGAAGCTGTGGTCGCTGCCGGAGCGACTGTATTGAATATTCCCGATACTACTGGGTACTGTCTTCCGGAGGAATATGGTGCTAAAATGAAATATTTGAAAGAGAATGTCAAAGGGGTTCACAGAGCCGTACTTTCTTGCCATTGTCATAATGATTTGGGATTGGCTACAGCAAATTCAATTGCAGGCGTAGTGAATGGGGCACGGCAGATTGAGTGTACCATAAACGGTATTGGAGAGCGAGCCGGAAACACTTCTTTAGAGGAGGTGGTCATGATACTTCGCCAGCATCCTAGTTTAGGTCTTGACACTAATATCAACAGCAAATTGCTATATAGTACCAGCCAAATGGTTTCCCAGAAAATGGGAATGATGGTACAACCCAATAAAGCCATAGTTGGAGCCAATGCTTTCGCTCATAGTTCGGGTATTCACCAAGATGGAGTTATTAAGAATCGGGAGACCTATGAAATCATTGACCCGGCAGATGTTGGTGTCAACGAATCATCTATTGTCCTTACCGCAAGGAGTGGTAGAGCAGCCCTGGCGTATCGTGCAAAAATAGTAGGTTATGAATTGACCAAATTGCAGTTGGATACTGTCTATCAGGAATTCTTAAAATTTGCGGACAGGAAAAAAGAAATCATGGATGAAGACATTCATGAAATTGTAGCTGCGACTGACGTAGCCATCGAAAAGGTCTAGCAATGAATCTAAAAATAGCATTGTTAGGAGGAGATGGAATCGGACCTGAAGTGCTGGCACAAGCTGTAAAATGCCTTCAAGCCGTAGAAGAAACCTTCAATCACCGTTTTACATATACCGAGGCTCCTGTGGGAGCAGTAGCCATCTCTAATGATGGAAAGGCACTGCCAAAAGAAACGCTCCAACTTTGTAAAGATTCAGATGCCATATTATTTGGCGCTATCGGAGCATTGGAATATGATAATGACCCCGAAGCACGAGTTCGACCAGAACAGGGCTTACTTAAGCTCCGGAAAGAGTTAGGTCTTTTCGCTAGTATTCGACCCGTAAAAGTATTTCCCATTCTCGCTAAAAATTCTGTTCTACCAAAAAAGATAGTTAAAGGAACTGATTTTGTTATTTATCGAGAATTAACCGGTGGTATTTACTATGGAAAGAAAAATCTTAATGATGAAGCTACCATAGCCTCAGACCTATGTGAATATTCTGAAAAAGAAATTACTAGAATAGCACACTTGGCATTTAAGGCCGCCAAAAAACGCAGAGGTCGACTTACCTTAGTAGATAAGGCAAATGTTCTAGAGACCTCACGTCTATGGCGCAAAGTGGTTACCGAGATTTCTGATAGTTATCCTGAGGTACATTTAGAATGTCTTTTTATTGATAACATCGTTGTGCAGCTAATGGCCAATCCATCACAGTTTGATGTTATATTGACCGAAAATATGTTCGGGGATATCCTTACCAGCCTTGGGAGTGTAATTATTGGGTCAATGGGTTTATTACCTTCAGCTTCCGTAGGAAATGAAAATGCCATGTTCTCACCTTTTCATGGTTCATACCCTCAGGCAAAAGGAAAAAATATTGCCAACCCCGTAGCTGCCATCTTCAGTGCGGTTTTAATGTTGCAACATTTCGGACTGTATGAAGAAGCCAGTGCAGTTGCTGCTGCAGTTCAAAAGTCGTTTAAAAAAGGGGTAACTACCACTGATATTTTGGGAAGCGACAAATACGGCACTGATTATGTTGGTGATTTTATCGCAGATAATATTGTGGATTCAGATGAAGACCCAAATATCAATGATGAGAATATTGATTTGGGCAGATCTACAATTATTTAAAACTCAACTCCAAATTAGATTTTAAGTTCCTTCCCCAGAAAGTGGAAGGTGGATTCTGTTCGCTTTTTTTTACGAACGGAAGACCGAAGGGTTCAAAACCTAAGTCCTTGTCCGAACAAACCGAACCAATATTTTTAGTCGCTAAATCGAGTGTGAAAATTAAAGGTTTGGAGTTTTTGATTCTGGCTTGTGCTCTACCCCTTCCGTCCGCTTTGGCGGACACCTTGCCCTGCATGGGGAAGGAGCTTTTATCATTTATTCTGCAAGCAGTTCCTTCACAAAGCCATCAAACTCCTTTTGAAATTCAACAAACTTCTCCCCCGTCGCAGGGCCGTTGAAGCCTGTGTGAATTTTTCTAACATTTCCTTTTTTATCAATGAATATGGAGGTTGGGTACGATAAAACATGATTCAACATGGGTAATTTTTCCTGCGCTAATGCCTTATCAGAAGAGCCAAATTGCGCCAATACCATTGGGTACTCCACCCCTATTCTATCTTTCATACGCTTCATACTTTTAAAAGCACCATCTTTGGTTTTGGCATATTCAAAAGCAATGGCAATAATTTCTAAATCCGTATTCGGGTTCTTTTTTAGATAATCCATATAGTACTTAGTTTCATCCAAACAATTGGGACACCATGTTCCCATAATCTGCGCAACCACCACCTTGTTTTTAAAGCGGTCATCCTCCAAAGAAATCATTTCTCCTTCTGCATTTGGAAACGAGAAAGCAAACTTGTCATATCCTTCTTTGATAAACGTAAGGGAATCAGAACTTGTCAATTCAAAAGCCTCATTACGTTTTGCTGTAAAAAGTTCTTTGGAATGATTTCCGGAATAAAAAGCTCCGTTCATGCTACTATCGGTAACCGTTGCTGCAAATACAAATGCGTGAGCACCATCGAAAGCAGAAACTTTGAGTGAATCTCCAGTTACGACGCCTTCTAAAAATCTATAGTCTCCAGTCTCTGTGCGATACGTTCCTGTTACCTTATCTCCCTTCTGGACGAAGATGCCTTTGGCTTTATATGAATCTTCAGTATCAACATCAAATTCTGTTTCCCAAATTCCTGATATGTTTTCTTTGGATTGACTACTATTTCTAAAACGTTCAGAAACTCCATACGTAGCTTTAAACGGAACAATTCGGTCTAAACTTTCTTTTATGAACTGTCCTTCAATGGAGTTCTCTATAAATTTTCCAGCGATATACCCTTCAAAAACGGGAAACTTAATCCATATAGAATCTCCCTTAATTTCAATTTCATCAACAAGAATGACCTCTTCCGCATTATAGATTTCCATTTGGAGTTTGTCATCCGCAGTCTTCATTAATTTGAAGTTAAAGGGAAGTATTTCATCATCAATTGCGGTTAACTCTGCAAGCCAAATTCCCTCCGCAAGGGAGTTCTTTTTTTCCTCAGTACATGAGGTCAATACAAATAGCAATAGAAAGAGGCTGGCAATTTTTTTCATAACGGGAATATTTGTTCTCAATGTCGAAATAACAACAAAAAACCAACACTTAAAAATTAAAGCAATTCGAATGCATCCCTATTGAATGTCTTAATGCATTGTTTTATCTTTACGCCCTTTAAAACCAATCCATGAACATCTCATACAACTGGCTCAAACAATTCATAAAAATAGATTGGGAAGCCGACCAAACTTCTGAGCTTTTAACCGATTTAGGATTAGAAGTCGAGGGAGTTACTTCTTTTGAATCTGTGCAAGGCGGATTAAAAGGTGTCGTTGTAGGGCATGTTAAAACTTGCATTCAACACCCAAACGCTGACCGATTAAAACTGACAACGGTTGATATCGGAGCCGGCGAACCCGTTCAAATTGTTTGTGGAGCTCCTAATGTTGCAGCTGGACAAAAAGTTCCCGTTGCTACCATAGGTACTACTCTGTATAGTGATGGAGAACCTTGGACGATAAAAAAAGGAAAGATTCGCGGCGAAGAAAGTCATGGAATGATTTGCGCCGAAGATGAATTGGGTTTGGGAGAGAGTCACGATGGAATTATGATTCTTGATGAAAATCTTAAAGTCGGTACACTTTGTTCGGAAATCTTTGAAGTTGAAAATGACCAAGTATTTGAAATAGGATTGACCCCCAACCGTGCAGACGCCATGAGTCATTATGGAGTCGCTAGGGATTTAAGAGCGGGGCTTCGTCAAAGAGAAATAGAATTGGAATTGATTACGCCTCCCGTAACTAATTTCAATATCACAGACAGGTCATTAAAAATCGATGTTGAAGTAGAAGATAGTAAACTGGCACCGCGTTATTGCGGAATCACATTAAGCAATCTCATCGTACAGCCTTCGCCAGATTGGTTAAAAAATAGATTGAATGCTATTGGAATTACTCCGAAAAACAATTTAGTAGATGCTACCAATTATGTCCTTCATGAATTAGGTCAACCCCTACACGCGTTTGACGCGGACAAAATAAAAGGGAAGAAAATAGTTGTAAAGACATTACCAAAGGGCACTAAGTTCACCACATTGGATGAAGTAGAACGTGAATTGCACGAAGAGGATTTGATGATATGTGATATCGAAAAGCCCATGTGTATCGCCGGTGTTTTTGGAGGCGTACATTCGGGAGTGAGCGAACATACAACTTCCATCTTCTTAGAAAGTGCCTACTTTGACCCTGTGTCTATAAGAAAATCGGCCAAGAGACATGGTTTGAATACAGATGCCTCCTTCCGTTTTGAACGTGGTATTGATATCGAAAATGTGGAGTTTGCACTGAGAAGAGCGGCAGTTTTGATAAAAGAAATTGCTGGCGGCGAGATTACTTCTGAAATTGTTGACCTTTATCCTAATAAAGTATCGGACAATCAAGTCTTTTTAAGTTTTGATAAAATCAACTCGTTAATAGGCCAAGAAATTCCTAGAGATGTTATTAAATCGATTTTATCTTCTTTGGATATCAAAGTCATGAACGTGACTGAAACTGGATTGGGTTTAATGATTCCCTCCTATCGTGTAGATGTTCAAAGAGATGTTGATGTAATTGAAGAAATATTACGCGTATTCGGCTACAACAACATTCTTTTTACCGAAAAACTGAACGCTTCTATTGCGCCAACATCGAAATTCGAGGATTATAAATTACAGAACGTTGTCGGAAATCATTTGGCTGCGCAAGGTTTCTTTGAAATTTTGGCCAACAGTCTTACTGCTCCAGAATATCAAGAACTTTCGTCAAGTATAAAAGCAGAGCATAGTGTAAAAATGCTTAATCCGTTGAGTAATGATTTGTCAGTGATGCGGCAGTCCATGTTGTTTTCCGGTCTTACTGCTATTTCTCATAATATCAATAGAAAGCGCCCAAATTTGAAATTCTTTGAATTTGGCAAAACCTATCATCAATATGAATCCGGAAGAGTTGAAAATAAGCATTTAACCCTATTCGCAACCGGAAACCGAAACGAAGATAGTTGGGCGAAAACTACCGAAAAAACAGATTTCTATTTTCTAAAAGCTACCGCAGAAAAGGTATTGGCGCGTTTGGGAATTACAGTAGTCACTTCAACTCCATTGGGTGATTCGGATTTCTCGGAGGGAATAGCCCTTATGGCGCGTAAAAAGGAATTAGTGACTCTTGGTTTAGTAAAAAAATCAATCTTGAAAAAGTTTGATATTAAGCAGGATGTCTTTCATGCCGATTTCAACTGGGACCATATTTTAGAATTTGTTGCTAAAACAGAAATTGTTTTTAAGGATATTCCGAAATATCCCCAAGTTAAACGTGATTTCGCGTTACTGCTTGACAAAGGGACTACTTTCAAAGAAGTACATGATCTTGCCTTTCAAACTGAAAAGAAATTCTTAAAGCAAGTCAATCTATTTGATGTTTATACAGGAAAGAAATTGCCGGAAGGAAAGAAATCCTACGCGGTAAGTTTTACCCTATTAGATGAAAATAGCACGTTAACTGATAAGCAGATTGATAAAATAATGGGTAAGCTTCAAAAGCGCTATGAAAGTGAACTGAGCGCCGAATTGCGTTAACTATTAAAGCTTGCTTGGTCTAATTACGGTGTCAATTTCATGGATTACCCCATTGCACTGATTAGCATCGGCTGTTGTGATTTTAGCCCTATTTCCAAAGTTGTCCGTAAGTATGATATCAACACCTTGCATTGTTGTGGTAAGTTCATCTCCATTAACCGTCGTAAAAGATGCTTCTCCACCACCTCTGCACATTGCTTTTAAAATCTTGGAGGCAGAAAAATTACCCGCAATAATATGATAGGTCATTAATGCCTGAACTTCCTTCTTATTTGTTGGGTCTAAAAGTTGAGCAACGGTATTACTCGGTAGTTTTTCAAAGGCTAAATCAGAAGGGGCAAACACGGTGAATGGTCCATCAAAACCTAGTATTTCATCTAAATCCGCCGCTCTCATGGCAGCTAATAAGGTCTTGTGATTTTTAGAAGTTTCCGTATTTGACATAATGGATGCATTGGGATCCATGTCGGTTTTCGAATAACTATTGGAATATGAGTTCTGTGCTAATGAACTTACGGTAAATAATAGCAAAATTATGGCTGTGGGGCAGGCCTTACATTTCATAGAGTTCTCGGTTCCGGTTATTGAATAGGGCAAATAATCGACGAACGGTAAACGTTCATCGGCAAGATACAATATAAGACAGGAATTCATGTTAATGAAATATGTCATTCATAGAAATTAACAAAATATTAACACAGTTATGGAAAGCCTCAAATTCCCTTGCAGGAGAATTCCTTAAATTTGAGTAATTGCTAAAAAAAAAGAAAAATGTTGCTAAAGAAAACCAACATCGAAGAAAAGCTTACCAGAGCTAAAATCGATGACATGAAATCTGAGTTTATTCTTAAGGAAGTCTATCAGATTCTAAAATCAGATTCCGTTAACCAAGAACGGATTGAAAAAAATATATCTGGCGGTCGTAAAGTTGTTGAGAACCAATTCGACTTTAACCAACTCGAAACAGATAAAATTTTTCATATTAGCCAAATAAAACGAATCTGCATTGACTACAGGCTACGTTTTCTTAATTCAAAATATTTTAAGGGAGACATTCCGCAAGAAGCTATCCATAAAATTAAAGTCTTAGAAAAAAATCATAGCATCGAGGTCAAAGGGTTTAAAATTGTAGCTCCCTCAAAACTTTTTAAACTTAAAGACAAAGACGACCCTCTTTTGTTTGCTCCTATCGGAAATGACTACTTCTATCTCATTCATAAATGGGGAAACGATTTACATCCTCTGCGAAAAATAATGATGTGGCCCTTTAAGAATATAGTCAATCTAACCTTGTTAGTGCTAGTATTGAGCTATTTGGTGACCTTGATGGTCCCGGAAGGATTGTTCTCTAAAGCGAGTTCAAGTGCAGAGTTTTGGATTGTTTGCTTTTTCATGTTTAAATCAATCGCAGCAGTTGTAATTTTTTATGGTTTTGCTCTTGGCAAAAACTTTAATCCTGCAATTTGGAACAGCAAATATTTCAACGCTTAAGTCTTGTCATTAAATACATAAAAAGCCCCATGAAATAGTATTTCATGGGGCTTTTTATTGGCAAGAATATTTTTAGTCAATCAATATTTCTGTAGGAACTCCGTCTAAATCAATATTATCGATTAATTCAGGTTCTGGAGCTAGTTTAATTCTCAACAAGCCACCCTCTTGAGCTGCGCTATTCATTTTTTTATAACCTATCAACATTAAACCGTTCTTTTCATCGTAACCAACGGCAGTAGTTGTTTCTATTTCATATTCAAAATTCCTTTTGGCCTCAGTTAAGAAGTTCTCATATGCATAAAGAATAACCAGTTTTTTAGAAAAGTCATATATCGCAGGAACTAGAGGGTACTCACTATTAGAGCCTGGTTCCATAGCATAAAACAATCTTCCTTCTAGGTCAAAATTAGAAGATTTTGAAGCGGCAAATTTGGGTGCAGTGCTACCCTCATACTGTGTATACTCAAATGCCAGTGAACTGCTGTTCAATGTAGTATGTAATTCGTCATAACTAATTATTACATTGTCATGAGAATCTGCGAAAATACGACGAACACTATAACCTAAGTTCATCTCATGAATTAACGTATTGTTTGATATATCCAGAACTGACAAACTATTTTCGTCTGTAATCATCTCATCAAGAGTTAATATAAACAAGCGATTGTTGGCAACAGCCAAATCAATTGGTTTCTTATCCAAGGTAACATCCACCGAACTAAATTCAGAAGAGTTCAAATCTATAATACGCACCAAATATGAAACTGGGACAGCACTTGTTATTATATAGGAAATGAAAAGAGAATTACCCGATTTAGCAATAGCAGTAGCCGTTAAATCACAGTCGTTGACATCTGTAAAAACAGGTATATCAGTCGTGGTATCGCTTTTAAAATTATGCTTCGTCACCTGTCCGCCGCAATTACCATCTTTATGATATTGCAAAAAATAGAACTCATCTACATAACTGTGGTCAGGAATCGTTTTTTCGGATAAGGCACTTTCTGCCGGATTTAGGGTAATAACTTCGGCATTTGCATTGAGCAGTTGCGGTCTTAGGAAGCCATCTTTACTTAAAAGTGTAACATAATCAGCGTCGACACTTGTATCTCCACCTTTATCTCCGTCTCCGGAGCCATTATCTGATTTAGAGCAGCTAAAAATGACCAATGCCAAAAAGGCACAAAAAGTAGTGTAGGTTTTCATCCGTTCGAATTTTAAAGTTAGTACGTAAGCGTTTGGGGCACTTTGAAAACTACGCGGTGACCGCGTACATCTTCATACGTTGTTCTTTAATTGTTTGGTCGGACATGTATTCATCGAACGTTAAATACCGGTCAATATTGCCTTTAGGGGTTAATTCTATGATTCTATCGGCAACAGTTTGGGCAAACTCATGGTCATGTGTGGTAAACAGAACCGTGCCTTTAAAATTCTTCAAAGAGTTGTTAAATGCGGTAATACTTTCCAAGTCTAAGTGATTAGTTGGTTCATCAAGCATCACTACATTGGCCCTTAACATCATCATTCTACTCAGCATACAACGAATTTTTTCACCTCCTGAAAGTACAGTACACTTTTTTAGTGCTTCCTCCCCGCTGAATAACATTTTACCTAAAAACCCTCGAATATAGACTTCCTCGCGCTCTTCTTCCGTTTTTGCCCATTGTCTCAACCAATCTACCAGGGTGATATTTTGGGTGAAAAAATCAGAATTATCCGCTGGTAAGTAGGATTGATTTGTAGTAACTCCCCATTTAAAATCGCCTGTATCTGCTTTCTTATTCCCATTGATAATTTCGTAAAAAGCAGATGTAGCTCTTGAATCCCTAGAGATGATAGCAACCTTATCACCTTTTGCTAAGTTAATATTGACTTTTTTGAACAATAGGTCTCCGTCTTCTGAGGATGCGGATAGATTATCTATGTTTAAAATCTGGTCCCCTGCTTCACGTTCTCTTTCAAAAATAATAGCCGGGTATCTACGGCTTGAAGGTTTTATATCTTCTATCTTAAGCTTGGATAACATTTTCTTACGAGATGTTGCTTGTTTACTTTTTGCAACATTTGCACTGAAACGCGCAATAAACTCTTGAAGTTCTTTCGCCTTCTCTTCCGATTTTTTATTCTGTTGCGCCCTTTGTCTTGCCGCTAACTGACTACTTTCATACCAGAAGGTGTAGTTACCTGAATAATGGTTCATTTTACCAAAATCAATATCGGAAATATGGGTACAAACTGCATCTAAAAAGTGACGATCGTGAGAAACGACTATTACCGTATTATCATAGTTAGCTAAAAAGTTCTCCAGCCAATTTATCGTTTCGTAATCCAAATCATTGGTTGGCTCATCCATAATCAAAACATCAGGATTTCCAAATAAAGCTTGAGCCAAAAGCACTCTAACTTTTAGTTTAGAATCCATTTCTGCCATGGTAGTGAAATGCAAATCTTCGGGAATACCTAAGTTTGATAATAATGCGGCGGCGGCGCTATCGGCATTCCAACCATCCATTTCTTCAAATTGCACTTGCAATTCTCCTATCTTATCTGCATTCTCGTCGTTATAATCCGCATAGAGTGCGTCAATTTCCGTTTTTAGCGAATAAAGCGGCTTATTTCCCATTACAACTGTTTCCAAAACCGGAGTATCGTCGTAAGCATTGTGTTCTTGCTCCAAGATTGACATGCGCTTTCCTGGTTCTAAATGAACATGCCCAGAGGTAGGATCTTGTTTTCCAGCAAGGATTTTCAAAAAAGTAGATTTTCCGGCTCCATTTGCTCCGATAACACCATAACAATTCCCTTGGGTAAAGGCGACATTGACCTCATCAAACAAGACTCTTTTGCCAAATTGAACAGATAGATTTGAAACAGATAACATAGAAATATTGCTTTAAAATTTCGTGCAAAAATAGATAAATTCTTGCCCTTATGCCAATAAACTTAAGAAGGTGCATTTCATCGAAGACCTTAACGAAACCCTAGGCTTTTTTAACGTGCTATTAACAGCAAGGCAAGTACGGGTTTATTAGTTTTGTTCGTTACTAGGTAGATATTCTTTTATGCAAAAACATTTACTATATCTCTTTATTCTAGTTTTAGCAGGTTGCAGTCAAGAGAAAAAAAAGTCCCCCAACGTTTTTTTTGCCGGGGAAATCGTGAATCCAACCAGTAATCAGGTCTTTCTTTACAGGGGTAATGTTATACTTGATTCTGCAAAATTGAATGAAAACAATCGCTTCGCTTTTAAACTTCCTTCTATAGAGGAAGGGTTGCATCATTTTGAACATGGTCAGGGACTAAAAAGAGAATTGCAGTATGTCTTTTTTGAAAAAGGAGATAGCATTCAAATTCGATTGAACACCATTGATTTTGATGAATCTTTGGTTTTTTCAGGAGAAGGTGCAGAAATTAATAACTTTCTTTTAGACCTCTTTTTAGCTAACGAAGAAGAAGAAAAACTCATACTTTCCACTTACTTCAAGATGGAGCCGGAAGAGTTTAACAAGCGCATCGAAGAATTACGATCTGAGAAACTTAAAAGCCTAGATCAGCTAATTTCAGAGGCAGGACTTTCTCAGGCAGAAAAGAAAATTGCAGAAGTAAGCATTAACTACACCTTCTACAACTACAAAGAAAAATATCCTTTCGAGCATCGTAAAAAAACGGGGAAGAAAACGCTTCACGCCTTACCGGAAGGATTCTATGCATACAGAAACAATATAAGCTTTAATAGTAGAGACCTCAATTATTTCAAGCCATACTACGATTTCATGAAATCTCATTTGAACAATCTTTCTTATATGGGATGTTCAGAAAAGTGTGGTGTCGAAAATGAAAAAATAACAAATCATCTCCACTTCAACCGTCATAAATTAACCTTGATTGACAGTTTAGTGGAAGAATCAGAACTCAAAGACAACCTGTTTAGAAACGTTGCTTTTGATTATCTATTGATGGCCCAAGACACCGAAAAAAACAACGAAATTTTCATACAAGACTTCCACTTAAGGTCAGCAAACAACAGACATATTCAAGAGATTAGCGATTTGTACGAAGGTATTCGCAACATACAACCACGGAAAAAAATTCCTAATGTCCTAGTAACGGACCTTGATGGAAATAAAATTTCCCTTCAGGAAATCGCCAAAGATAAAAAGGTAGTATTTTACTTCTGGACAGGTGCTAATAAAAGATATTTCAAGGACATACATAAAAGAGTAAATCAACTTTCTTCAGCGAAAAAAGAATATACTTTCGTAGGCATTAATCACAACACGGATGATACTACATGGAAAGGTATGATTGAACAAACTCAATTAAATCCATCAAATCAATATAAGGCTGTTAATTTCGAGGAATTGACAAGAGCGCTTGTTATCTACCCTCCGAACAAATGCATTATTACTGAGGATGCTAAAATTGTTGATGCATTTACCACGATGTGGGCGGCGAATTTTTAAATTTTCCATTTTTCAAATACAAAAAATCCTTAAACAAATTTGTTTAAGGGTTTTTTGTATTACTTCTATTTATAATTCTACTAGTTTCCTTTTTGGTAATCAGCTAAAAATTTTGCCAGTCCGCTATCGGTCAATGGGTGTTTTAAAAGACCCTCAATAGAAGATAAAGGCCCCGTCATAACATCAGCGCCAATTTTGGCACAATCAATAACGTGCATGGTATGACGCACAGAAGCCGCTAATATTTGTGTTTCAAAAGCATAGTTATCATAAACATGTCTGATTTCAGCAATCAAGTTCAAGCCATCTGTAGAGATATCATCAAGTCTTCCTATGAATGGAGACACATAAGTGGCACCCGCTTTAGCAGCCAATAAAGCTTGTCCGACAGAAAATACTAAAGTACAGTTCGTTCGGATTCCTTTATCTGAAAAATACTTCAAAGCCTTTACTCCATCCTTAATCATAGGAACCTTAACAACGATTTGATCGTGCAATTCTGCAAGTTCCTCCCCTTCTTTAATCATTCCCTCAAAATCAGTTGAAATAACCTCAGCAGAAACATCACCTTCAACTATACTACAGATATCTACATAATGTTTGAGGATATTGTTTCGCCCCGTGATACCTTCTTTGGCCATTAACGAAGGGTTTGTGGTAACTCCATCAAGAACACCAAGTGCCTGTGCTTCCCGAATTTGATCTAAATTGGCTGTATCAATAAAAAATTTCATCTGTTTCTTAAGAATTAAAAGGTTTTGTATATCGGAATTTTTCCAAAACTAAAATTACAATTTATAATGGTTCAACAATAGTTTCTCATATACTTTATCAGGTAAAGCTTTTTTTAAGAACAAAGAAAACTTTTGCATGAACGTACCAACTTTGTAGTGGACTTTGGGCTTTTTCGCATTTATTATTTTCAGAACAGTTCGAGCCACTAAAATGGGGTCTTCACCGTCATGAACCCCTTCGTTAATTAGCTCCAAAGTACTCTTATAGGAAGTTTCATAAGGAGACCCATTTAGAACTGGCGAATGGTATCTACCGGAAGCGATATTGGTAACAAAATCACCAGGAGCAAGATTACTGATATGTACATTGTAATCTTTAACTTCCATACGCAAAGCTTCTGTTAATAATCCCAAAGCTCCTTTAGTGGCCGAATAAACTCCTCTGTACGGCAATCCCATATAGCCCGCTATCGATGTAATATTTATTATCAACCCATTTTGCTGCTCTCGCATTTGGGGTAGAACCGCTTTAGTCATATGAACGGGTCCGTTGAAGTTGGTGTCGAATACCTTTAGAATCTCATCATGGGGTGTTTCTTCAATTGGACCTGTGATTCCAATTCCCGCATTATTTATTAGAACGTCAAGTTTTCCCTCCTTCGTTATAATGTGAGACACGGCTTTTTGTATCATATCCACTTTAGTGACATCCATTTCTAGAAGTTCGAATGAATTGAAGCTTGAATGCTTGTTTAATTTCCTGGTTGTGCCATAAACGGTAAATCCTTTAGTCTTTAAAAACAAACCAATCGATTTGCCAATACCTGAGGAACCTCCAGTAATCAAAACAACTTTGGAATTCATAATACCTGTAAATTAACAAATTAAAACCAAGGGCTAAAATTGTTTGTTTTCTTGACTTTTGCGCACAAAAAAAGGCAAGCTACCTACATCGCACCGCTACAACCATATACCCTTGCTGCGTTCCCGCCCTGGGGGATTCTACAGGAGCTGGTCGTGTAGGACTTGCCAGCTGCAAATATACAATCTTTTCGATTTTACATTCACAATTTTTGCCCAAATATTGCTCTTGGTTTACGGTTTGGTGTTATTTTTGTTCCAAAGGTTTCAATTGTAGGGTTTTAGGCAAAATGCTATCTCAACTTGATAAATCTTTTAAATGATAATCAAGAATAACACTTCTTACAAATGATTAAATTTTTCTTTTCAACTATTTTCTTTATCCTCTTTATGGCCTGCGGTGGAGACAATGCAGAACCTAAAGACCTCTTTGCTATCAAACTTGACAGTAATAAAAGTCAGTTTCAACAAAATGAATCGATTGGTATTGGTTTGAATAATAAGCAGGGTAAAACCATCGTAAGTGTTCGTTATAGCATTGATGGTAAAGAGCTTCCTGTCACCAATAGCAATATCACATTGGACATTCCTACTTTAGGAAATAAAACACTAAAAGCAATGGTCAGCTATGATGATACATCTGTAGAATTATCAAAAAACATTAAAATTTTAGCGGCAAATGCTCCAGAACTATATACCTATGAAATTATTAAGGAATATCCACATGATAATCGAGCCTACACACAAGGACTTGAATTTTATCAAGATACGCTCTACGAAAGCACTGGTAAGCAAGGACGTTCTTCTCTTCGGAAGGTGGACTACAAGACGGGCGAGGTATTAAAAAAAATAGACCTTGATGATAGTATTTTTGGTGAAGGCTTGACAATTCTTAATGGAAAAATTTATCAACTCACATGGCAAAGTCGCATAGGGTTTATTTATGATGTTAAGGACTTGAAAAAGATTGATAGTTTTCAATATGGTGAAAGCAAAGAAGGTTGGGGCCTTGCCAACGATGGTGAAAAACTATTCAAGAGTGATGGTACAGAAAACATTTGGTTCTTGAATCCCGAAACTTTGGTCGAAGAAGGGTACACGCAAACAGTAACGAATTCTTCTATTTTTAATAAGACCAATGAATTGGAGCATGTCGATGGCAAGCTCTACGCAAACGTTTACCAAAAATCTGGTGTAATGATAATTGATGCTAAAAGTGGAGCGATAGAAGGTGTTGTCAATTTTGGCGGCTTAAGCAAAAAGGTCACTAAGGGCGAGGGTTGGGTTGATACCGATAATGTTCTCAATGGCATTGCCTACCACCCATCCAGAAAAACATTCTTTGTTACTGGCAAGGACTGGGACAAACTTTTCGAAGTGAGAATTTTGAAGAAATAGTATACATGGAATACTATGAAAAAATATTGACCGTCGCAGTGGTTGATCTAGA
This sequence comes from uncultured Flavobacteriaceae bacterium, assembly GCA_947500435.1. Lineage (GTDB taxonomy): Bacteria > Bacteroidota > Bacteroidia > Flavobacteriales > Flavobacteriaceae > Maribacter_C. The sequence goes on along the minus strand of CANMRV010000002.1, from coordinate 367,061 downwards.
TGACCTGAATCATGTGAATAATGTTCGTTATGTACAATGGATTCAGGATGTTTCAAAAGAACACTGGCAGCGTTATGCTCCCTCCCAAATACAAGAAGATGTGGTTTGGGTCGTTATGAATCACAATATCACTTACAAAAATGCCGCCCAGTTGGGCGATAAAATCAAAATTCAAACCCATATTGCCCAAAGTAGAGGCGCCACCTGCATTCGCATTGTTGAAATGCACAATGCAATAACAAATCAGCTTTTATTGCGTTCAAAAACTGAATGGTGCTTGCTAAACGCAAAAACTTTACGACCCACGCGTATTTCAGAAGAAATCAAAAACGTCTTCTCCTGAAAACGTTTCAATTGATAATGTGAATTTTACCTATGCGTTCTTTTTTGATTTCACTTCTAATTCTTACCCTTATTGCCTTAGGTAGTTCGTGCCGAAAAGACTTGGAGTATGCACCAAGTAATGGGCATTTGGAATTTTCAAAGGATACCGTGTTCTTAGATACTATTTACAGCAACCTCACCAGTAGCACGCGAACATTAAAGGTGTACAATAGGACTCGGGATGATATTGAAATACCTTCAATCCGATTGTCTCAGGGACAAAATAGCAGCTATCGACTGAATGTTGATGGCGTTGCAGGTAAAGAGTTTGATGGTGTCCAGATACTTGCTCAAGACAGTATTTTTATTTTTATAGAGACCACTTTTGAGGTTCCTGATACCCCTCTCAACGAGTTTCTATATACCGATGCCATTCAATTTGACAATGGAGATAATATGCAAGAAGTGCAATTGGTAACCTTAGTGAAAGACGCTATTTTCTTATACCCTAAAAGTCTCGCCGATGGCTCAAAAGAAACTATTTTGATTGGGATAGATGATTCTGGAAACGAAATCCGTGCTGAAGGATTCGAATTAGATGACGACCAATTGAATTTTACAAATCAAAAACCCTATGTCATCTATGGATATGCCGTCGTACCCGAGGGAAAAGAACTCATCGTTGATGCGGGTAGCCGTGTTCACTTTCATAAAGACTCGGGAATGCTGATAAAAACAAACGCAACAGTACAAATCAATGGATTGTTAAGTGAAGACCAAGACCTATTGGAAAATGAAGTGATTTTCTCCGGAGACAGATTGGAAAGTGAATTATCAAATGTAGCAGGACAATGGGGTACCTTATGGATAACCTGTGGAAGTATCAATAATACCATAAATTATTTAACCCTTAAAAACGCCACTGTAGGATTATTGGTTGAGGGTGATGGTATGCTAAGCTCACCAACCCTGACGCTAACCAACTCTCAAATATTTAATAGTGCCAGCGTAAACCTTTGGAGTAAAAAAGCAGCAATTAATGCAGAAAATGTAGTTTTAGGAAGTTCTGGAAATACCTCACTATATCTGAATTTAGGAGGTATGTATGAATTTGCACATTGTACCATAGCAAATTACTGGAGCAATGGTTTCCGAGGAGGAGCGGCATTAGAAATCGATAATTTCACTGAATCTTCTGCAGGTGAACTGGAAAAAGCTGAATTCTTCAACTGCATTATTGACGGTAACAACGCCATAGAAATTGTTTTGAAGGATAGTGGCACAAACCTGTTCGAGTATTCATTTACAAATTGCCTTTTAAAGTTTAGGGATAATAACGGAATGTTTGACTCAGACCCTCTTTATGATTTCGGAAACTTAAGCTTATATAAAGAAGTATTTCTAAATGAAGACGCGAACTTTTTGAATGTCAACAAAAACGATTTTAGAATAGAAAATCCTTCAGCAGCGGATGGAAAGGCTAACATCGGAATTGCGTTGCGAATTCCTTCTGATCTATTAGGAATTGACCGTACATCTTCGCCAGCGATTGGAGCATATCAAATTTCTCAGTGAACAACCTCGAGTCAAGCCCACGAAGCACTCGTAAGGAAACGACTTAAAAATATCGAGGCAAGCCTCAGAGCATTTAAATCTCGATTATCGAGTAAAAAAATTATAGGATTTTTCCTGCTCTTCGAAAGAAGAATCGATTGTTTTTAACAATTGCTATTCATTTTAAACGAAAACCTCTTTTTTTATAAGGTTTTCCTCTTCGGTATTAGCTAACTCTGTCATTACTTTGCAGTTATAACATTTAGATTTTGCCCTACACGTACACTATAATCGATTCTGAAACCTCCGCAACCATAAATTTGCAGCATTTTCTTGCGGAGTGCGGCGATTTTGATTGTACCGCAATTGCTGAAAATAGCACAGAAGGGTTGAGTGCAATTCTAAAACATAAACCTGATATTGTTTTCATCAACTTAAATGAAAACGCCGGCTCATATTTTCAGATGAGTATAGAGCTCCATCAGTACACAAACAACCTTCCAATTTTCATTGGAATATCAAAAACAAAAAACCATGCCTACCAGGCTATAAAAAACAATTTTTTCGATTACTGGTTATTACCTTATAACGAATTCGAGGTTCGGAAAACGATTATGCGATTGAAAAAAAGCGCGCCTCAAGAAGTTCCCGCGCCGACTCTGTGTTTAAAATCATATCGTGATTTCCAATATATAAATACTGATGATATATTGTATCTAAAGGCTGACAATAATGCCACCGAATTCGTAATGAAAGACGGTACAATAAACCATGCTTTCAAAACGTTGAAGACCTTCCAGAGTCAAATGCCAAAAAACTTTATACGCATTCACCAAAGTTATATTGTAAATAGCAAATACATCTCCCGCATAAGTTATGGTAAAGCAAACTGTACATTAAAATATAAAAAAGAACAACTGCCCTTCTCAAAATCATATCGTCAGAATATTGACACGCTAAAAAAAGTGTTGACAAAAAACGTGATTTCCTCACTTAATTAAACGAATACTTTCAAATTCTGGTCACATACTCGTATTAGAGGCCAGTTTACCTTCACAATCTTATAAGAACCATCTTCAGCCTAGCTGTTTTCTAATTTTACGGAGTAAATAATTATTCAACCCCTTAAATTTTAAAACATGAAGAAAGTAGCAAGTATTTTGACCGTAGTAGTCTTATTCGCAGTAGCAATAATAGCAACTCAAACTGATAGTTTGGACACATTGATAGCTTGTGATGATTGTTGGGGATTAGATATGGAGACATTGTTAGCCTGTGATGATTGCTGGGGAATGATTGATTCAAAAGGCGCTATCGCTTAGCGATACAATATATTTTTTAAAAAGCTCTAAACCTTAGTTTGGGGCTTTTTTTTTATCTTGTAGGAAAAAGTTGAATGCCAAAACTGCCCTCATTACTAAAATCGAACTTTGTAACCTATCTGTGTTTGTGCTTTTTGGCATTATCATGTCAGAATAAAAAACCCAATCAGAAACCTCAGGAAAGTTCCAAAACCGATAGCATCCAGATATGGATTGACCAATACAAATTAGATGAAACCACCCAACAGATTAAAACTCTACTTTTGAAAAAAGCTACGAAAGAGACCGTAGCACTATCCAATGATTCGCTCAAAGCAAAATACTTCACTCAACTTTCTACCAACTACCTAGATTTCAAGGACTCTTTAAATTTCAGAAAAGCCAATCGAAAAGCCATCGAATTCAACCAAAGAATTGGCGATTCTATCAATTTAGGTGAAGTATATAGGGATTTGGCTGCCTTCTTCAAAAGATACAATGTTCAAGATAGTGCCTATTTTCAGTATAGAGAAGCGCAGAATTTTTTTGAAGCAATAAATGATCAACTACGATTGGCGCGTCTACTTATCGATATTGGCAGGGTTCAATCTTATGTAGGGGATAATGTCGGAGCAGAGAACACACTTCTAAAGACGATTGAAAAGTTAAAACCCCTTAACGAATTCGAAGACCTATCACGATGCTATTCAGTGCTTGCCGATAATGCAAAATTACTGGGTGACCTAGAAAGAGCCTTGAAAGATTATACAGAATCTTTGAGGTATCTAGAAAAAAGCAATGCCCCTCCCATTAAAATACTTTCTGCAAAACATAACATGGCCCTTGTCTACCAAAAACAGGGGAGGCATGAAAAAGCAATACCAGTTTTTTTGGAAGCTTTGGCCTTCGATAGCTTACACCAAAAAAAACCACGCCTTTGTGGTCGTGTCCTAAACAATTTAGGATACAGCTATTTGAAAAGTGGGCAATTTACAAAATTGCCTGAACCCTTTTTAAGAGCACGAAAAGTACAGGATAGTATCAATGATATTGGCGGCAAATCTTCAGGTGCCTTAAAATTGGCAGAATATTATTTGGCAATAAAAGACTCCACAACAGCCTTGAGCAATTTGCATTTGGCCAAAGAACTCGCCATTGAAACAGGCGCTACCAAGCATTTACTCAACATTTTAAAATTATTTCCGAGGGTTGATCCGAAAAATGCCGTAGATCATTTCGACAACTTCATAACTCTTAGTGACAGTTTACAAAAACAAGAACGTCAAATTCGGGAGAAGTTTGGGCGTATCCAATTTGAAACTGATGAAGCAATTGCGAAAAATGAGCTTCTGACGCGTGAAAAGCAACTCTGGACAGGTATAACTGCCTCATTAATTCTACTTGGGTTAGCAAGTTTCATCATCATTAATCAGCGCGTAAAAAACAGAATGTTGAAATTTCGCCAGCAGCAGCAAGCAAACAACCAAGAGATATTTAATCTTATGCTAGCTCAAGGTGAAAAAGTAGAGGAAGGTAAAAAAATGGAGCAAAAGCGCGTTTCTGAAGAACTACATGATGGAGTGCTGGGTAAAATGTTGGGTGCCCGTATGATGTTACTGGGCCTCAATAAAAAAACAGACCCCGAAGCAATCGGCGAAAGAGCAAAAGCCATCTCAATTCTGCAAGATGTTGAGGGTGAAGTCCGATCTATTTCCCACGAGTTAAGCCATGCTGCTTATCAAAAAATTCATAACTTTATTCTTTCAATCAAAGATTTGGTCCAAACCATTGAAATTGCCTCAAAGATCAACATTGATTTTAATTTTACAGATGAATTGGATTGGGACGCGCTGAGCGGGGAAATCAAAATTAACTTGTACCGAATGATTCAAGAAAGTCTTCAGAATTCGGTAAAACATGCGGCTTGTAAAAACATTTTCATGAATTTTTATTCGAATGAGAGTTTACTAACTGTGAGTATCGTCGATGATGGGAAGGGATTCGTACAAAAAAGAGGAAAAAGAGGTATTGGTATAAGAAATATGGCCTCTCGGATAAAAAAAGTAAATGGCAATTGGGATATCAAGAGTGAAGTTGGAAAAGGAACAACAGTCACCTTTATAATACCATTAGTATCGAACGATAGTGAAAATGCCCCAAGCATTTCACCAAAAAAAAGTAACCTACAAGAAATATAGTATATGGAAGTAATACGCATTTTAGCCATCGATGATCATGAGATGACTACAACGGGCTATAAATACATTCTAGAGGGAGAGCCCTTTGAAAATTTTGAAGTGAGAGTGGATATTGCCACTTCTTTTGAAATGGGACAGGAAAAAATTGAATTTTCAGCTCGATCGTTAAAATATGATATCATCTTACTTGACATACAATTATTTCCCGCTCATTCAAATGAAATTAGAAGCGGAGAAGACTTAGGTATCTTAGCTCGGAAAATATCCCCTGAATCTAAAGTAGTTTTCATGTCTTCTTTCAGTGATAACCTTCGTATAAACAGTATTTTCAAATCGGTAGACCCTGATGGCTACATGGTTAAATCTGAAATCGATGAAAAATCCCTAAGAACCATGGTAGAAACAGTCATTACAAAACCGCCCTACTATACTGCAGGTGCTTTTGCTGCTATCAGAAGGCGTATGACTAGCGACATTGTTGTTGATGAACTTGATAAAAAAATATTATACTATTTATCAATTGGAACCAGAACAAAAGACATCGCACCTCTCATCTCTTCAGCAACCACTACCGTTGAGTCTCGTAAACGACAATTAAAAACACTTTTTGGTATAGAAAGCGGCAATGACATAACCCTAATCGAAGAAGCACGAAAAAAAGGCTTCATTTAATCGAGTTTTTCAGCAACTCTTCTTAATTTAATTATCTAATAATCAGAATCTTAAGGAATTCAGAGTTCGGTTAACAAGGAAAACCTCCATATTTATACGGTTTTTATATGGTGGTATGAAATGGTTTAAAATTAACTTTACTGCCAAGAGCTAACCATTTTATTATTGCCGTATGCCGTTAAACAAGGATGATTTTGATAATTTTTCACGCGTTGGATTTAACAAGAATTTAGAAATAGAAGGTCTTGATTGCTTTACCAAAAATTTAGAAAAACATTTTTTTTCTCAAGTAACAGTACGAAATTGTTCTACTTCGAATTTTTCGGTGAACCTTGTCATTGAATTAGATTGTAATTTCGGATTGACTGAAACCTTGCACCATTTTGAAAAAGAGACTTGGGGGAACTTTCAATCTCCGAAAAAATCCTTTGCTGGTGCACTTCAACAATTGAAGGAGTGTAATGACTTGCCAATAGAAGTCGAAGAATTTTCTCTATTTTTAAAAGACACTTCGATAATTGTCAATAGAATATACAACGAGAGCATTTCATTGCAGCTAGAAAATATTCTTATCAAATTGAACCAACACGTTATTCATTTCACGAAAGGATTTACTGAAATTCCATTTGAGGTTTACATTCCCGTCTTTGAAGACAATGTTATGGAGAATGAGCACACCCTTCTAATGAATATTAAATCGGGGAATAATAGCGAACAAGACTATTTCAGTTATTGGGGATTATACTATTATTCAGAAGACGAGGCTGTAGTTTATGATTTGAAAAATCAATCAATCATCAAGGGCAATCTTCAAATGCTTAATAGATAGGTCTTTATATCGGTCTTACTTTTATTACGCATTAAAAAGAGCTCTGCCATTCATCAGTTGATTAACTTTTGATTTGACCTTAGAGACAACGACTTCATCTTCCGCATTCGTCAAAACTTCATCCACCAAATCAACAATGGTTGACATATCACTTTCAACCAAGCCTCTAGTAGTGATTGCCGCAGTTCCAAATCGAATTCCTGAAGTAACAAAAGGTGATTTGTCATCGAAAGGCACCATATTCTTGTTTGCAGTAATATCTGCCTTCACCAACACTTTTTCAGCATCTTTGCCAGTGATATTCTTATTTCGTAGGTCGATCAGCATCATATGATTGTCTGTTCCTCCAGAAATAATATGATAGTCTTTTGCAACAAAAGCAGCAGCCATTGCTTCCGCGTTTTTCTTCACTTGAAGCATGTAATGAAGAAAATTATCTCCTAAAGCCTCTCCAAATGCAATTGCCTTTCCTGCAATAATATGCTCTAATGGACCACCTTGATTTCCAGGGAAAACGGCTAAATTTAATAATGCCGACATTTTTCTGAGACTTCCATTTTTTAAAGTAATTCCAAACGGATTGTCAAAATCTTTCCCCATAAGTATAAGTCCTCCTCTTGGACCTCGCAGTGTTTTATGTGTCGTAGTCGTTACAATATGGCAATGTGGAATCGGGTCATTCAATATTCCCTTGGCAATTAAACCTGCAGGATGAGAAATATCAGCCAGTAAGAGAGCTCCAACGCTGTCGGCAATTTCTCGAAAACGTTCAAAATCCATATCTCTTGAATAGGCAGAAGCTCCTGCTATTATCATTTTAGGTTTTTCACGCATGGCAATCTCTTGAATAGTGTCATAATTCAAAACCCCGGTCTCTTCTTCCACTCCGTAAAAAACGGGATTGTACAATCTTCCAGAAAAATTTACTGGAGAACCGTGCGTTAAATGCCCGCCATGAGATAAATCAAAACCAAGAATAGTATCTCCTGGTTTCAAACAGGCATGATATACAGATGCATTGGCTTGTGAGCCCGAATGTGGCTGCACATTAGCATAATCTGCTCCAAACAATTGTTTGGCACGATCTATCGCCAATTGTTCGATTTTATCAACAACCTCGCAACCACCGTAATAACGCTTTCCGGGATAACCCTCAGCATACTTATTGGTTAGCACCGAACCACAAGCTTCCATTACTTGCGGACTTGTAAAATTTTCCGAAGCTATAAGTTCTATTCCACTAAGCTGACGCTCTTTCTCATCGTTAATTAGGTCAAAAATTATCTCGTCACGTTGCATATTCATGGTTTATGTTAAATGAAGAGCAAAAGTACAAATTGCGAAGAGTAAATTGGAAGAAAAGAATATATTTGAACAGGAATTTATCAAATACAAATTAACAATTTCTCTATGCCTTCAAATACAAACAATCCGAATAAAAAGACTTGGCTCGAAGTAGCCGAAAATTCTGATTTCCCCATTCAAAATATTCCTTTCGGAGTTTTTTTGACTAGAGATGATATCATAACTATTGGAACCAGAATCGGTGATTTCGCAATTGATTTAGGAGCTTTGCACCAATTGGGATATTTTGAAGGTATTCCCTTAACGGAAGATATTTTCCTGCAAGACACCCTGAACGACTTTATATCTGATGGAAAAAAAACTTGGCGTGCGGTTCGAAATCGGATTAGTGAAATCTTTGATGTTGATAACACAAGCCTTCAAAATAATCAAGAACATCAAGCAGTAGTTCTTTTTTCTATGGATGAAATAGAAATGAAGCTTCCGGTTCAAATAGGTGATTATACAGATTTTTATTCTAGCAAAGAGCATGCAACAAATGTTGGCACCATGTTTAGAGACCCTGAAAATGCGCTTATGCCGAACTGGCTTCATATTCCAGTAGGATATCATGGAAGGAGTTCAACGATTATCCCCAGTGGAACGCCTATACGCAGACCTTTAGGACAACAGTTTCCAAAAGGAGCCGATAAACCTATTTTCGGTCCATCAAGATTAGTAGATTTTGAATTAGAAATGGCGTTTATTACAACTGATGCCAACACCTTGGGAGAACCAGTTTCTATCGAAGATGCAGAAGATTATATTTTCGGAATGGTCCTTTTTAATGACTGGAGTGCGAGAGATATTCAAAAATGGGAATATGTACCTTTGGGCCCTTTTTTAGCAAAGAATTTTGCCTCCTCAATTTCTCCATGGATTGTGACCATGGATGCTCTAGAACCCTTTAGAGTTGAAAGTCCGAAGCAAGACCCACAACCTTTTCCTTATTTACAACAAACGGGGAAGCATAGTTTTGATATACATCTAGAGGTGGCTATTCAGCCCGAAAACAAAGAGTCGACCACAGTTTCTAAATCCAATTTTAAATATATGTATTGGACAATGGCGCAACAATTGGCGCACCACACTATTAACGGTTGCATCGTAAATAGTGGCGACATGATGGGAAGCGGCACTATATCAGGCCCTACCCCTGACTCCTATGGTTCCATGCTTGAACTTTCATGGCAAGGAACGAAACCTGTTCCCCTAAATGACGGTGAAACAAGAAAATTTATTGAAGATAATGATACTGTTATTTTAACTGGATATTGTCAAAAAAATGGTGTTCATGTTGGATTCGGTGAGGTGTCTACAAAGTTACTTCCGGCTCTGGTACAAGAAAAATAATTTACAGCTCAGCCTTTATTCTCCCGCAGTTATACGATAATTTGTTGTTTTATCGTTAGAGGTAAATACGTTTTGGCATGGCTGTTGAATTAACAACCCCAAACCGTAAATACATCTATTATGAAGAAAATTATACTCTTAGTACCTGTTTTGGTTTTATTAATTGCATGTGGAGGCGTAAAGAAAACGCAAAAAGCCCTAAATGCAGGTGATTATTCGAACGCCATAAACAATGCACTCCAAAATTTAGCGGAAAACAAAACGAAAAAAAGCCATCAACCTTACATTGTACTTCTAGAAGATGCTTTTAAGAAAAATACCGAGCGCGAATTAAAGTACATTGCTTTCTTAGAAAAAGACGGTAATGAGGCTAGTTATGAAAACATCTATAAAAGCTACGTCAGTTTACGGGATATTCAAGAAAGAATACGACCACTATTACCACTCAGGATTACTGAGGAAAATAGAAATGCTGAGTTTTCTTTTAGCAACTATGAAAATGACATCATAGACTATAAAGAGGACTTATCTGAGTATCTTTTTGATAATGCTGAAGATCTATTGGCAAATGCTTCAACAAAGCAAGATTATAGAAAAGCCTATAATGATTTTGTGTATCTGGAAGAAATCAACCCTGGTTTTGAAGATACAAGACAAAAGATTGAAGAGGCCCATGAAAAAGGAATTGACTATGTAGAGGTCCAAGTCCTAAATAATTCGAATCAGATAATTCCTGTTCGACTATCAGAGGAATTGTTGAATTTCAACACTTTTGGTTTAGATGATCTTTGGACAAAGTACCACAGTAATCCGGTATCAAATATCAAATATGATTATGGCATGCAAGTTTCCTTTAATCAAATTGACATTTCTCCGGAGCAATTAAGTGAAAAGGAAATCATCAGGGAAAAACAAATCAAAGATGGTTACAAATATGCCACAGATTCAAATGGTAATGTTGTAAAGGACAGTCTTGGCAACAAGATTAAAATTGACAAATTCAAAACCGTTCGATGTAGATTTAATCAGTTCACACAGTTTAAATCTGCACGAGTGGCCGGAAACGTAATTTATCTAGATTACAAAACCAAACAACAATTGAATTCATATCCATTGGCTAGTGAGTTCATTTTTGAACATATCTACGCTAATAGTGACGGTGACAAACGAGCTTTGGACAATGATTTAAGACCTTACTTAGATCAAGTTGCCCTTCCTTTTCCAAGTAATGAGCAGATGGTCTACGATGCCGGTGAAGATATAAAAGCAAGAATAAAATCGATAGCAGGTAGACATCGATTTAACTAACTATCCCTTAGAAAGTAAGAACGCCTTTGTTTAGCTGAATGCAAAACAAGGGCGTTTTTTATTACATAAATTTTTGCAAGTCAACTTCCGCAATTGCGCCATGTGATGAATGCGCCACTGTTGTACCGTTTTTAATTACCAACAGCTGTGGCGATTGATGCATCACTTGAAACTTGTACCCTACTTCATTCGATACTTCCCGAAAGGCATGTAGGTCTAAGTAGTATAAATCCGCCTGGTTTTCCGTTAGTCCATAGCTACTTTTAAACATATTGATAACCATTCTACTAATTCCACATGTGGTAGAATGTTTGAAAATAACTTGGGGTTTGGAGATTGATTTTTTCTCAATTTCATCCAATTGTTCAAGTGAGGTCAAAGCTATCCATGGAATACTTTTCTCCTCTTTCTTCTCTTTATCTCCTTTGCCCCCAAACAAGCTACCAAAAACTCCCATAGTTTTAAATTCTATTAATTACCTTGAATAAGTCGTAGTCCACATAAATACTTACAACTGTCGAAATGTCCTGTTTTTATTGAAACTAAGCGACATTTTGTCGCAACATTCGTATTGGTAAGGTTGTTGATCTATAGCTATCAAAAGTAAACATTCCCAAAAAATATACAGAAATGAATTTTAATAATTATACCATTAAGTCACAAGAAGCCCTCCAGCAAGCGCAGCTGCTAGCGCAAGAAATGGGGCATCAACAAATTGAAAGCGAACACCTTTTCAAGGCCATTTCAGAAGTGGATGAAAATGTGCTGCCTTTTATATTGAAGAAACTCAACATCAATGTTGATCTTCTGAAACAAATTCTTGAAAAGGAGCTGGAAAACTTCCCTAAAGTTTCAGGTGGAGAGCTTATGATATCACGTGAGGCGAACAAAGCACTAAATGAGGCCAGTATCATTGCCAAAAAAATGGAAGACGAATTCGTATCCATAGAACACCTATTACTTGCAATTTTAAAATCAAAAAGTAAGATTGCCCAAATTCTAAAGGATCAAGGTGCAACGGAAAAGGATTTAAAAGCTGCAATTGAAGAACTTCGTAAAGGCGGAAAGGTCACTTCTCAAAGTGCTGAAGAAACCTATAATTCTTTAGATAAGTATGCCAATAATCTCAACGCCCTTGCAGATAGTGGAAAACTAGACCCCGTAATAGGTAGAGACGAGGAGATTCGACGCATTCTTCAAATTTTATCAAGGAGAACAAAAAACAATCCGATTTTGGTTGGGGAACCTGGCACTGGTAAAACAGCCATCGCGGAGGGTTTGGCACATCGTATTATACAAGGCGACGTACCTGAAAATCTAAAGGATAAAATAATTTATTCTTTGGATATGGGAGCCTTAATAGCAGGAGCTAAATATAAAGGTGAATTTGAGGAGCGTTTAAAATCAGTTATCAAAGAAGTAACCACTTCGGACGGTGATATTGTTTTGTTTATTGATGAGATACATACTTTGGTCGGCGCCGGTGGTGGTCAAGGCGCTATGGATGCGGCGAATATTTTGAAACCTGCTTTAGCTCGCGGAGAACTTAGAGCAATAGGAGCAACCACTTTAGACGAGTATCAAAAATACTTTGAGCAAGACAAGGCCCTAGAGCGTAGATTTCAAAAGGTAATTGTAAATGAACCCGATACGGAAAGCGCCATCTCGATTCTTAGGGGAATCAAAGAAAAATACGAAGCGCATCACAAAGTCCGGATTAAGGATGAAGCTGTTATCGCCGCCGTAGAGCTTTCGCAGCGATATATCACAAGCCGCTTCTTACCAGACAAGGCAATTGATTTAATGGATGAGGCTGCTTCTAAGCTCAGAATGGAAATCAATTCAAAGCCTGAAGAATTGGATGTTCTAGATCGAAAGATCATGCAATTGGAAATTGAGATAGAAGCTATAAAACGGGAAGATGATAAAGCAAAACTGAAATCGCTGAATGTGGACTTGGCAAATCTGAAGGAAGAACGAAATGAAATTTTCGCCAAGTGGGAAAGCGAAAAAATAGTAGTCGACAATATTCAAAAAACCAAACAGGATATTGAAAACTTCAAGCAAGAGGCTGAACGTGCTGAACGTAATGGTGATTATGGGAAAGTAGCAGAACTCAGATACGGAAAAATAAAGGATGCCCAAGAAAACCTGGAGCGTCTGCAGCAAGAGCTACATCAGCAACAGGAAGTTGGAACCTTAATAAAAGAAGAAGTAACCAACGAGGATATCGCAGAAGTTGTAGCAAAATGGACCGGAATTCCAGTAACCAAAATGCTCCAAAGTGAACGTGAAAAGTTGTTACAACTAGAAAATGTTCTACACAAAAGGGTTGTTGGTCAAGAGGAAGCAATTGCTGCAGTTTCCGATGCAATAAGAAGAAGCAGGGCGGGCTTACAGGATACCAAAAAACCCATAGGTTCCTTCTTGTTCTTGGGAACTACTGGAGTTGGTAAAACTGAGCTGGCAAAAACTCTGGCATCTTATCTTTTCGATGACGAGAATGCGATGACCCGAATTGATATGAGTGAATATCAAGAAAGTCATTCGGTTAGCCGCTTGGTAGGTGCACCTCCAGGATATGTCGGTTATGACGAAGGCGGACAGCTTACGGAAGCTGTGAGGCGTCGCCCCTACTCTGTTGTTTTATTAGATGAGATCGAAAAAGCTCACCCCGATACCTTCAATGTTTTGCTTCAAGTTCTTGATGAAGGAAGATTGACAGATAATAAAGGGCGAGTTGCAGATTTCAAAAATGCAATCATTATCATGACTAGTAACATCGGAAGTCATATTATTCAAGAGAAGTTCGAAAATACTAAGAATATTGAAAGTGCAACGGAGAGTGCCCGTGTAGAAGTTCTCGGACTGTTGAAACGATCTGTTCGGCCGGAGTTCCTAAATCGAATTGATGATATTATCATGTTCACCCCCTTGAACAAGGAAGACATTACCAAGATTGTGAGGTTACAATTAAATCAATTGAAGAAAATGGTAGCACAACAAAATATTACCATAGATGCTACAGACGAAGCGATTCAGCATCTTTCCGAAAAAGGATACGACCCGCAATACGGAGCTAGACCCATCAAACGAGTGATTCAAAAAGAGGTTCTTAACAATCTATCCAAAGAAATATTAGGCGGAACTATCAAAACAGATAGCATAGTTTTAATAGACTCTTTTGACGGTAAATTGGTCTTTAGAAATCAAAATGAATTGGTTAACTAAAATAGTTTAACTAACTTCAAAGCATCCTTGAGTCAGAAATGTCGCAAGGATGCTTTTTTATTAAAATATATACCATACAGTATATAGTTTTTTTATATTCGTGTAAAATTGCTTACATCATATGTCAACCAAAGCTGAGAGAACTACCGCCTACATTATTGAAACTGTTGCACCAGTTTTCAATAAACATGGATATGTTGGTACAAGTATGAGCGATCTCACTGAAGCCACAGGACTTACCAAAGGCGCGCTCTACGGCAATTTTGAAAACAAAGAAGCTTTGGCCCTTGCTGCTTTTGAATACAACAGCAAAAAATTACTGAACAAGGTAGATGAAAAACTAGGCGAGGGAAAAACTGCCTTAGAAAAGATTTTTGTTCTAACCAATTTTTATCGCAACTATGACATATTTACTATGGATATGGGTGGATGTCCAATTTTAAATGTTGGTGTGGATGCGCAGCACAACAATCCTTTGCTTAGTGCTGCTGCAAAAGAAACTATAAAAACTATCGAAGGTAAAATAGCATTGGTTTTTGAAAACGGAGTCAATTCTGGAGAAATACGCATACCTGTAACACCACTTCAGTTTGCCAAACAACTTTACACAATGCTTCAAGGTGCTGTTGCAATGTCAACTATGACTCGCGACAGAAAATACCTAATTAATACGGTAGCTTACTTGGAACAATTGGTAAATAAAGAAATCAAGAAGTAGTCTTTCAAATCAAGTGATATAAGAAAGAGGCCCTATCGAGCCTCTCTTCCATTTAAGTTCAGATGTAAAATTACTTCCCTACAACTCTAAAAATCCATGTTTTACCGCCATACTGTCCATTGAATTTACTATCTCTTGCCTTTCTTGCCGCGCTTATCGTATCATAACGTTCTAGGTACGCATAGTTATAATTATTTAAGCTCCTAAAGAATGATTTTGGTTGAAGCCCGTTTCTTCGCAAGTCTGCCATAAAAGCATCAAAATACTTTTTCGTTCCAAATACGTTGGCTATTAAATAGTAGCCAGGTTCCAAGCCTTCTTCATTGGCCACTTCTTCATATTTTTCACCTGCCTGTGGTTTGACAACTTCAGGCTCAACCTCTTTGACTGCTTCTGCTCTAATTGCCGCGTCTTCGTCAGCTTTCTTAATTGCTCGTTCCTCTGCCTCATTGGTTCTTGCTATAGAATCTAAACGTTGCTTTTCTCTGAGCTTTGTTGCTGCAGCAATGGCTTCAGTCTTTTTAGCCTCACTTATGGAATCTTGTCGTTGTTGTTCTATTCTTTGCGCTTCGGCTGTTGTCTCTTGATCTCTCTTTTTCTTTAGTGCTTCTTCCTCTTGCTGTTGCTTTAGTTTTTCTGCTTGGGCCAGTTCCGCAGCTTTTTTGGTTTCTTCAGCTTCAAGTTCTTCTGCCCTTTTAGCCTCTTCGGCATCTTTCTTGGCTTGCTCTTCTTCTTGCTTTTTAAGTATTGCCAAAGCTTCTTTTTCTTTCTTCACCTCAGCGATAGAATCTTTGCGCTGTTGCTTCTCTAGCGCTTTTTGTTCAGCAGCTAACCTTCGAGCTTCTTTCTTAGCTTCTTTGGTTTCCGTTTCATCAATGATTTCTTCTGTTGGATTTACTTTTTCTTCCCCTTCGACCTCTGCTTCATTGATATCCTGGGGTTCATCCTTCTCCTCTTCCTCTGCATTAGCCATTTTTTCAGCCTTTTCAAGCTCCTCCTGAATTTGCTCATTATCGAGTTCTTCTCCTAATAATACTACTTGTTCAGATTCATCTAGTATTCCGCTGGCTACCAAAGGTCTTCTTGTATCTGGTTTTCCGAGATAATAGGAAGCAATAATTTCAAAGGATGGGTCCTTAGAGTTTAGCGATGCACTTGTTCCAAATTCAACCAAAGCACCTAAAGAAAATCGATTAAAAACCGTTCCTCCAGCGCCTACTGAAATTCCGTAGAAATTATTGTATCCTGATTGTACCCAGAATTTTTGGGTGCTAAACAGGGCATTTAGCCCTATTTGGTTTTCCTGTTCAGGAATTGTTCTCAAATAGATTGAAGGTCTGATATAAGCAGTAGAGTCAGAGGCTATAACGGGAAAATCATAAGAAGCCATACCCATAAAAATCTTATCTGAAGTAGCTGTATTACTGGCCTTATCAGAAAAATTATAATCAAACAAATTCTCCGAAGCAAGACTCAGTGAAAAGTTTTCAACCTGTAGGTTGAATCCAGGGGCTACCTGCAGGATAAAATCGTCGGTAGGTATTGATTGCGGAATACCAGGTATAGGAGTGACCGGAAACCGAGTATCCGCCAACTGCTGCTGAAATCCAAAAATATTAGCCCCTAAAGAAAGTTTTATTAAACGATTGAACTCAATTTGATATGCATAGTTAATCGCCCCTCCAGTATTAAAATAGATTCCTGTATTATGTTGAAAAAAACCAATGCCAGCTGCCGAGTTTTCATTCAAACTTCTTGAGTAGTTTAAAAAAAGAGTTGTAGGATCGGCATCGACATTTTGCCATTGCCATCTTGTCCAAAAGGCAACGGACTGTGGGTTATTTCTATCAAGAGAAAATGCAGGATTAAACAAGCTAGCATTGTACTGAGTAAGCGTATGTTGCCTCAAATCTGCCGGAAGTGAAACTTCTTGCGATTGACCTACATAAAAAAGTAATAAAAGGACTACTAGCGCAATTGGTTTGGACATATGCAAAAAAACAAAAAACCACTTGTTCTACATACTATTTTCCGGTAATTTTAGTTAAAATAGAAGAAAAGTTTTCAACAATTCGACCAACTAACTATGAGACAGCTAAAAGTAGTACTTATTTCATTTTTTCTATTGGGTATCGTAGGTTGTAAAGAGGACCCACAAGTAATTCTGGCAAAACCTACGGATACTGGAGTTTCAACTTTTTATTTTATCCGTCATGCGGAGAAGGATAGAAGTAATTCTGAAAATTCAGACCCTGAACTGACACAAAAAGGATTAGGTAGAGCTATGCACTGGGCAGAAATTCTAAGAGATGTTGAGCTAGATGCTATTTATAGCACCGACTATAATAGAACTTCAATGACCGCCGCACCAACGTCAGTAAAACAGGATGTTGACGTAGAGTACTACGACCCTAGAATCATTGATTTTGAGCAGTTTAAAGTTGAAAACTTAAACCGTACGGTTCTAGTTGTGGGGCATAGTAATACAACTCCAAATTTTGTCAACAATATTATTGGTGAGGAAAAATACCCCGCAATGGACGATGATGACAATGGAAGTCTTTTCGTTGTTCAGATGGCAAACGGAGCAGTTACCTCCCAACGATTACATATCAGTTGTAACTGTCCTGACTAACAGTTACATCCTTTAGCTCAATTTTGGAGAGCAATTTCAATCCATCATTATTGAACAAACTATCAACTTGTAATACTGATACACCTTCATCAATAGGCTTCATATTATTGTAGTCAACAAAGCGAATTCCGTTTACATATCTTTCGTTATACGCTTCTCGAAAGCGCATCCCCCCACCATTAACGTGAAAATCATAGGCTAGGTAATCTGGTTTAAAAGTGCTTTTATTGAAAAAGTAGACATAGGTATCGTCGAAATCATCTCCTCCACCTGCTTGGTTGAAAGTAACTTTCACTTTGTAATACTGCTTCCCTTTTACCTCAGTTTCGCCTAATAATTCCTTTTGTACCGCGGGGTCATTCAATCCATAAGGAAGTTTTGAAAAGTAGTGTACCGAGTTGACGGAGTTTCCATATTTCGTTGCTAATGAATCATGTAATGAAACTAAGCTGTCATTATCGAACCTTTCAAATCCATCTGGGGAAAGAACATCTAAAAAGTTAATCGTATCGTTTTTCAGGATTCTTTTCAAGGTCTTTCGCTTCCCCTTCATCTCCGATATATATTTTCTATCCCTAAAATTAAAGGTAATTGTACTTTTCTCATATAAAGCAACTCCACCACTAACCTCAATACTCTTATCAACTATTTCCTGAACGGATAATTTCTGTTCGACTTTATCTTTGCAAGAAAAAGTGATAACAATCGCTAAAAGAAATACAATTTTATTCATGACTTAGTTTTAGTATCTGTACGCAAAAGTGCTACAATCTTACAAAAGATAGAGGTCAAAAACCTATTTTTGCCTCATGATTCAGAAAAACGTCAATATTAAAAACAAAAAAGCCCGTTTCGAGTACGAGTTACTTGACAAGTATACGGCCGGTATTGTTTTAGGTGGAACTGAAATCAAATCAATTCGTGAGAGTAAAGCTTCTATTTCCGAGAGTTTTTGCGAATTCAATGACCGTGGCGAACTTTTTATTATCAATATGAATATTGACCAATACTCCCATGGTTCGCATTTTAATCATCTGCCAAAAGCACAACGCAAACTACTACTGAACAAACGTGAATTAAAGAAACTTCAGAAAGAAGTCACCCAATCTGGTCTAACCATTGTTCCCTTAAACCTATTTCTTAATGACAGAGGTTTAGCCAAAATCAATATCGCTTTGGCAAAAGGTAAAAAACTATACGACAAACGTGAAGTGATGAAAGACCGTGATAACAAGCGAGATTTGGCCCGTATTAAAAAAGGATTTAATAACTAGTGTGCCCTAATTCTTATTCTCCAACAGAGGCACAAATCGAAAAGAACCGAATTCTTTCTTTTCAAATTCAGTAGCCGATTTACGAACAAATAACGTCATAATTTGTTCGTCTACCCCTACAGGAATTACCAACCTACCTCCTACTTTCAATTGCGACATTAAAGGTTTCGGGACTTCAGGCGCACCTGCAGTAACTATAATTCCATCAAAGGGAGCCTCTTCTGGCAAGCCTTTATACCCGTCACCAAAAATGACTTTTTTTGGGCGATAACCCAATTTTTTGAAAAATAGATTTGTCTTTTTAAAGAGTTCCCGTTGTCTTTCTATCGAAAACACTTTTGCCTTCAATTGCAACAATACCGCAGTTTGGTATCCACTGCCTGTTCCAATTTCCAAGATTTTGTGATTGGGTTTTAATTCTAACAGTTCGGTTTGAAAAGCTACGGTATAGGGTTGTGAAATCGTTTGGTCCGCACCAATGGGAAAAGCCTTGTCTTGATACGCATGCGCTTCAAAACTACTATCCATAAATAAGTGCCTTGGAATAGTTTGAATCGCATCTAAAACTTTGGCGTTCGTAATGCCTTTGCCAATAAGTATATCGGCCAATTTATTTCGCATTCCGCGATGTTTGAGAGTATCTTTCAAGGGTTTGATTTTGGTGACACGAAGTTAAAAAAGTTTAAGCGATAATCGCCATTAAAAATGTGCCAAGCCTTGAGATAAATTCAAATTATTAATCAAAAAAAGTTATCACTCAAACTGAAGCGGTTCTTGTTTTTCAAAATCTGAGGCTGTAATCGTATTTCCGTTGATGGTAGTAGTATCCCAGTCTTGGGTGATTTTCCACGCACCATCTTCCTTTTTTAAAACAATGTGAAACTGCCCATAAATCGTATTTTCCCCTTCGGGATTCGTTAATTGCATCTTATAAAACCCTACTTCATAGGACGTATCAGAATTTGTATGTCTACTATCGAACCAGAAGTCTAATTGAATGCTCGTTTGACTATTCTTGTTATCCTCGAAGCGTTTTAGATTCCCTTCCTTGAATTTGTTTTCGGTGTCTATTCCATTTGGAGTTACTCTCAAAACCTGATTTGCATAAAGGTCATTCAATGCAGGTCCATTGATATTTTCGAAGGCTGCTTTGAAAGGTTTCCAAAGGGTTTGATTGATTTCCTTTTGTATCTCTTGAGCGTTTTGGGCGGAAACAAAAGCAACCGAAAACAATAAAATTAATAGGGTGAACTTGCGCATATTTCTACAGTTTTATGTTTCAACAATCTTACGGAAAATATTCCGAATTATTTCACTGGCTTATTCACTTTCACCACAAGCTAATTGAACAAATCTCCCTATTTTTGAAGCAAATTACCTCGGGGCAAGCCCACGAGGCAATCGAAAAGAAAATAATTTATCGTTTCGAGGTAAGCCTCGGAGCATTTTTAATCTCGATTATCGAGTAAAAATTAAACCTATGCTCAAAGTTGGTGTTTTGGGAGCCGGACATTTAGGGAAAATCCATCTACGTCTTCTCAACGAATCGGAAAAATATGAATTGATTGGTTTTTACGACCCCGATGCAATTAATGCCAAAAAGGTTTCTGAGGAATTTGGGTATTCTTATTTTGAAAACATCAATACACTTATTGATGCAGTAGATGTCGTTGACATTGTTACCCCTACCCTTTCTCATTTTGATTGCGCCAAAAAAGCGATTGAAAAAGGAAGGCATATTTTCATCGAAAAGCCTATTACCAATACCTTGGAAGAAGCTGAAAACTTACTTTCCCTTGAAAAAGAGTACGATGTAAAAGGTCAAGTAGGTCATGTGGAGCGATTCAATCCTGCATTCACAGCAGTAAAAGATAAAATCGAAAATCCGATGTTTATTGAAACGCATCGCTTGGCGGAGTTTAATCCGCGAGGCACTGATGTTCCCGTAGTTTTAGATTTAATGATTCACGATATTGATGCTATTCTGAGTGTGGTAAATTCCGAAGTGAAAAATATCAATGCGAGTGGAGTTTCCGTGATTAGCAATTCCCCGGATATTGCTAATGCGAGAATTGAGTTTGAAAGTGGTTGTGTAGCCAATTTGACGGCCAGTAGAATTTCCTTGAAAAACATGCGGAAATCTCGATTTTTTCAAAAGGATGCCTATATCTCTGTTGACTTTCTAGAAAAGAAAGTAGAGGTTGTAAAGATGAAAGATGCTCCAGAAAATCCTGGTGCGTTTGATATGATTCTACAGAATGCTGAAGGGGTTAAAAAACAAATCTATTTTGAGAATCCAGATATTGAAACGAACAACGCCATTGCAGATGAATTGGAAACTTTTGCTGATGCGATTGTAAATGATTCAGTTCCTGTAGTTAGTTTAAAACAAGGGACGCAAGCATTGAAAGTAGCTTTACAGATTATTGATTGTTTTGAGAAATAGTTTAGTCAGAGTTTAAAGATTACCGTCTTTACTGAAATGAATTCAGCACAAGCGCGGGAATGACAATAAAATTTCTATTAATGAAAAAAATGGCAGTTATAGGTGCAGGAACTATGGGCAACGGAATAGCCCACGTTTTTGCCCAAAATGGATATCAAGTAAATCTGATTGATATATCGCAAGCATCGTTGGAAAAAGGCTTGGCAACTATTGGTAAAAACTTAGACCGTATGGTAGCCAAAGAACGAATTTCTGAGAGCGATAAGCACGCTACTCTGAATAATATCAACACTTTTGATTCCGTATCTAAAGGTGTGGCTGATGTTGATTTGGTGGTTGAAGCCGCTACCGAAAATCTGGACTTAAAGTTGAAAATTTTTAAGGAATTGGATGAAGTTTGCTCAGACAAAACAATTTTAGCAACGAATACTTCCTCCATTTCTATTACTCAAATTGCAGCTGTGACTAGTCGACCCGAAAAGGTCATCGGAATGCACTTTATGAATCCCGTGCCGATTATGAAGTTGGTTGAGATCATCAGGGGATACAGTACTTCTGATGAAACAACAAAAATCATCATGGAGCTTTCCTCTAAACTTGGTAAAACTCCTACTGAAGTAAACGACTATCCGGGCTTTGTGGCAAATCGAATTCTCATGCCGATGATTAATGAGGCTATTGAAACGTTATACAACGGCGTTGCGGGAGTTCAAGAAATCGATACGGTAATGAAACTGGGTATGGCTCATCCTATGGGGCCTTTGCAATTAGCTGACTTTATTGGGCTTGACGTTTGCTTGTCCATTTTAAATGTGATGTACGATGGGTTCAAAAATCCGAAGTATGCTCCTTGCCCACTTCTTGTTAATATGGTAATGGCCGGAAAATTGGGAGTGAAATCAGGAGAAGGATTCTATGACTACTCGGAATCTAGAAAAGCAGAAACGGTGTCCAAACAATTTAGTTAAATGGCAGTTATCAAACCATTTAAAGCCATTAGACCTACAACGGATAAAGTTGGCTTTGTAGCCTCCCGTTCCTACCAAGACTATTCCCGAAGGGAATTAAATGCGGTGCTGGACTTTAATCCCTTTTCATTTTTACACATTATCAATCCGGGATATAAATATGCCAAAAATGTTTCGGGGCAAGAACGTTTTAAACTAGTGCACAATCGGTATCTCGAATTTTTAGAGGATGATGTCTTTCTAAAGGATAAAAAAGACTCCCTCTACCTCTATCAGATGCATAAAGGAAGTGCGACTTTTACAGGTCTTTTCTGCGGCACTAGTGTTCAAGAATATCGCAATGACCAAATAAAGAAACATGAAGATACTTTACAACACAGAGAAAAGCTTTTTGCCAATTATTTAGAAACCGTTAAGTTCAACGCCGAACCAGTTTTGATGACCTATGCTGATAATAAAACCATTGCAGCAATTTTGAGAAAGAAAATGCAGGCTGAGCCTGAGTATCTGTTTACGACCAGAGATAAAATAACGCATCGCCTATGGACCGTTTCTGATTCGAAAATAATTTGTGAGATTCAAAAAGCCTTTAATGAAATCGATTCGCTATACATCGCTGACGGTCATCATAGAAGCGCCTCTTCAAATTTATTAGCCAAGAACGCGGAAAAGAAAAACCCAAAACATACTGGAAAAGAGCCTTATAACTACTTTATGAGCTATTTGCTTCCGGAATCTGAAATCCGTATTTACGAATTCAATCGCATGGTAAAAGATTTGAACGGATTGAGCAAAGAAGAATTTCTAATACGTTTGGATGAATTTTATCGCATTGAAAATCAAGGGGTTATCGATTACAAACCCAGCAAGAAACATCACTTTAGCATGTATCTTGAGGGAGAGTTTTACTCCTTATACCTCCGCAAGAAAGTGTACAAATTCACGGATGCCCTAAGTAGGTTAGACACACAAATACTTTATAAAACAATTCTTGAGCCTATTCTGGGAATTCACGATTTACGAAAAGATAAGCGTATTGAGTACGGCTCTGGGAAGCATAATATTATCAAAATGAAAGATGAAATAGACAAGGGCAAATTTGCTGTGGGTTTTGGCTTGGTTCCGATAACTATTTCCGAAATTAAAGCCATTGCCGATGCACGATTGGTTATGCCTCCAAAAAGCACCTATATCGAGCCAAAATTAAGAAGTGGTTTGGCGATATACGACTTGTAAGATGGAACACGAACAGTTTATCGAATTGTACGAAAGGGCTTTAGCCAGTCAAAATTGGGGCAATGTTGAACCTTTGATTGCCGAAAATGCAGCCGTGACTTTTTCAAACGGGAACCTTTTTAAAAGAAAGATAGAAGTACAAGGTGCTTTCGAGAAAAATTTCTCCGCCATTAAAAATGAAAAATATGCAATGCAAAACATTCATTGGGTATTAAAGAAACCGACGATGGCCGTCTATACCTTTGATTTTAATTGGACAGGTATAATAAACGGTGAAAAAATGCAAGGAGTCGGAAGAGGAACTTCAGTGATAATTAATGAAAATGGAATTTGGAAATTAGTATCAGAACACCTTGGGCCATTTCCGAAAAAATAAAAAGTAATATCTAAATGTCAATTAAAAAAAATCTCAATACTATAAAAGACACTTTACCCCCACAGGTAATACTTGTTGCGGTTTCCAAAACCAAACCCATATCTGATTTACAGGAAGCATATGACGCTGGGCAGCGTGTATTTGGAGAGAATAAAATTCAAGAGATGACCCAGAAATGGGAAGTTATGCCCAAAGATATCCAGTGGCATATGATTGGGCATGTGCAACGAAATAAAGTCAAGTACATGGCGGAATTCGTTTCCTTAATCCATGGCGTTGATTCCTTTAAATTGCTCAAAGAAATTAATAAGCAAGCCATAAAACACAATCGTGTTATTGATTGTCTTTTGCAAATGCATATCGCCGAAGAAGATACCAAATTCGGATTGGATGAAACTGAATTAAATGAAATTATTACTTCTGAAGAATTCCGTCAGCTGGAAAATATCAAGATCGTAGGACTCATGGGAATGGCCACTTTTACTGACAATCAAGAACAAATCCGAAGGGAGTTCAAACAGCTAAAATTCGTCTATACGTCCCTTGAAAAAGAAATCGAAAATCTTAGGATTCTCTCAATGGGCATGAGTGGTGATTACCAAATAGCAATCGAAGAAGGCAGCACCATGGTGCGCATAGGAAGTAGTATCTTTGGAGCTAGAAATTATAAGTAAGACCGAATTGGTCTTGAAAACATCTGAATACCCTACATGTACGCAGTACTAGATATTGAAACCACCGGAGGAAAATACAATGAGGAAGGCATAACGGAAATTGCAATCCATAAATATGACGGACACGAAGTGGTGGATACATTTATCTCCTTGGTCAATCCTGAGAAAGACATTCAGCCTTTTGTAGTTAAACTAACAGGCATCAATAATAAGATGTTGCGTACTGCTCCCAAATTTCATGAAGTAGCGAAACGCATTGTTGAAATTACCGAAGATGCAGTTATCATAGCTCACAATGCACAATTTGATTACCGCATTCTAAGAACAGAATTTAGACGATTGGGTTACAACTTCGAGCGAAAAACCCTATGTACGGTGGAATTATCCCAGAAATTATTACCAGATGCGGAATCCTATAGTTTAGGAAAGTTGGTCCGTTCTCTTGGTATCGCGGTCAGTGACCGCCACCGTGCCAATGGCGATGCTCTTGCAACTTTAAAGCTCTTTCGATTATTGCTTAGTAAGGACTTAGACAAGTCCATTATCAAAACTGTTGTACGTGCAGAAACTTTAGGGGAATTATCAACGCGTCAGTTAGATATTGTTGATGAACTTCCGTCAGTTACGGGCGTGTACTATATGCACAATAAAGATGGAGAGATTATTTTCTTAGGAAAAAGCAATAACATCAAAAAAAGAGTGAATCAACACTTCACCAAAAGTGGAGACAAGGCAAGAAAACTCCAAAAGGAGACAAAAAAAGTAACTTTCGAAAAAACTGGAAGCGAGTTAATCGCCCTATTAAAGGAGAATGAAGAGTTAAAGCGAAACAGACCTAAATACAATCACAAGGTAAAACCTAAATTATTTTCCCATGGATTGTATCAAACAGCTTCCGAAGAGGGATATACCCAATTCTATACAGCAGCTATTAATGCAAAGGGAAGTACAGGTTTAGTAACGACATTCACCAGTAATGCCAGTGCAAAAAATCAACTCTATAAGATTAGCAAGGATTTTAATTTATGTGACAAGTTAAACGGGCTCTCCAACGCCAAAAGTAATTGCTCGAAATATGAAGACGGTAACTGCAAGGGAGCTTGTATTCAAAAAGAAGAAGTCGACTCCTATAATGAACGAGCACTCGAGGCTATAAAGACCCTTTCCTTGTCAGGAAAAAACTGTATTCTTACAGATAAAGGGCGCGAAATAGGCCAGTATAGTGCTATTCTCATTCAAAATGGAGAATTCAAAGGCATGGGTTTTTACGATTTGAATCATCAAATAAATAATATTCATATCTTAGAATCGATAATCACTCCCATGAAAAGTGATCCCAACACCACCCATATCATTGAATCATACCTGCGAAAGTGTCGTGTAAAGAAAATTATCGACTTATAAAGTATACTCTTTGAAAACCAGGAAACCGAACCAAGGCTGGAAAAGCAAACTTCATGAAATCATCTATGAGGCAGATACCCCTATGGGTAAATGGTTTGATATTGTCCTTTTCATTTTGATTATTACAAGCGTTTTCCTAGTAATGTTAGAAAGCGTTAAGGAGATTGATGCTGAGTATCATAAAGTACTTTTGACCCTAGAATGGGTTATTACCATTTTCTTTAGTATCGAATATATTGCCAGAATAATTAGCATTAAGAAGCCTTTCAAGTACATTTTTAGCTTTTATGGTATTATCGATTTTGTATCTACAATACCGCTTTACATCTCCTATATTTTTGCGGGATCTCAAGTATTGCTAGCTGTTCGAGCGCTCCGATTACTTCGTATTTTCCGTATTTTGAAGTTAGTACAGTTTATGGGAGAAGCTTCGCAACTCAAGAAAGCGTTAAAAGCAAGTAGAGCCAAAATAGCAGTTTTCATATATGTAGTTCTGATTCTATCGGTAATTATGGGAACTATAATGTATCTCATCGAAGATGATGCTGCAGGTTTTACAAGCATTCCACGAAGCATCTATTGGGCTATAGTAACTCTTACCACAGTGGGCTACGGAGACATTGCTCCTCAAACCAGTTTAGGGCAACTCATTGCAACTATCGTAATGATTTTAGGTTATGGTATAATTGCTGTACCAACCGGAATCGTTACTTCTGAATTTGCGAAACAAGGAGGTAATCAAGAAGAAGAAATACATTTAAACACACAATCTTGCCCATCTTGTTCTTTAGAAAAACATCGTGATGACGCTTCACATTGTTATAACTGTGGAAGTGAACTGTGATGAAAAAAACACTTATTTCCATCGTTGGTCCAACAGCTATAGGAAAAACCAAATTAGCGATTACTTTAGCGCAACATTTTAATACGGAGATTCTTTCAGCGGATTCACGTCAGTTTTTTAAGGAGATGCGTATCGGAACTGCTGTACCTTCGGAAGAAGAACTTGAAAGTGCCCCCCATCATTTCATTCAACATAAAAGCATTCGCGAACCGTATTCAGTAGGGGATTTTGAAAGAGATGCTATCGACTTTCTAGAATCTCTATTTCAAAAAAAAGATATTGGAGTTCTCGTTGGTGGCAGTGGCTTATATGTAGATGCTGTTACAAAGGGTTTGGATAATTTCCCCAAAATAGATCCCTCAATTAGAACAAAGCTAAACGCAGAATTACAGGAACACGGAATAACCCATCTACAAGAGCAACTTAAAGAACTCGATGCATCTTACTATGCGCAAGTAGATTTGGGTAACCCGCATAGGTTGATTCGTGCTCTAGAGGTTTGTATTGGTTCGGGTAAGCCCTACTCCTCTTTCATCAATCAGGAAAAACCAAAAAGACCTTTTGATGTTTATACCGTGGGAGTTACCGCGGATAGAGAAATTATTTATGACCGCATCAATCGAAGAGTTGACCTAATGCTAGAAGAGGGGCTTTTGGAAGAAGCGAATTCTGTTTACCAATTTAAAGAACTCAATGCCCTTCAAACGGTTGGATATAAGGAATTATTCAAACATTTTGATGGTGAATGGGAACTTGATTTTGCAATTTCTGAAATCAAAAAAAACACCCGAAGGTTTGCAAAACGCCAATTGACTTGGTTCAGAAAAAATGAAGGCACCCTTTGGGTTGACTTTGAAGAAAACACTGTTGAAATCATTGAAAAGATAGAAAATAATTTAAATGAGTAAAGCCCCAATTTTTTATGTTATGGGAGTCTCAGGTTGTGGGAAAAGCACTATTGGAAAGCTCTTGGCGAAGGAATTAGGCATTCCCTTTTTCGATGGTGACGATTACCATCCGGAAGCCAATGTGAAAAAGATGGCGGCGGGCAATCCATTAAACGATGATGATCGAAAAGGTTGGCTTGAGAGGCTAAATGCATTGTCCGAAGAACATAAAAACAATGGATTAGTAATCGCTTGCTCTGCCTTAAAAGAAGCCTATAGAGAAATACTACGCGAGCATTTGGCAAGTCAGGTAGAATTTATTTATTTGAGCGGAACCTTCGAAGAAATATCAGAAAGATTACGACAGCGGAAGAATCATTTTATGCCTGCAGGCTTATTGCAATCGCAGTTCGATGCTTTAGAAATTCCTCTAGATGCGATAACCGTTTCTATTATGAAAACTCCAGAAAGGATACTGTCCGAAGTGATTGATCTTTATAAAACAAAAAAGCCTTGACATTAAAGGTCAAGGCTTACTATTATTTACCACTTATTTTTATTCCGCTTCTGTCTTTACTACCAACCTAAATCCTTCTCCGTGAATATTTAAAATCTCGACAGTTGGGTCAACCTTCAAATATTTTCTGAGTTTGGCAATATACACATCCATACTTCTTGAAGTGAAGTAATTATCATCTCTCCAAATCTTGGTAAGTGCCAATTCCCTAGGCATTAAATCATTTTCATGCAAAGCCAAAAGACGTAGCAATTCATTCTCTTTAGGAGAAAGTTTAATGGCATCCGTCTCTTTGTACTTTAAAAAGCGAAGTTTTGAATTAAGATGGAATCCGCCAATCTGAAATTCGAACTTTCTACTATCAGCCAATGTATTTGAAGCCTTTCTTTGCAAAATTGCTTTTAATTTCATCAGTAAGACCTCTGAATCAAAAGGCTTATTCAAATAGTCATCTGCTCCTGCCTTGTATCCCTTTAATACATCTTCTTTCATCGTCTTAGCAGTAAGAAACACGATAGGAACATTTTCATTCTTTTCACGTATTTCTTTAGCTAAAGTAAATCCATCCTTGTACGGCATCATTACATCAAGAATACAAATATCATAATTGTCTTTCTTGAATTTTTCAAAACCTTCCATACCATTTTTTGCCAAAACCACATCAAAATCGTTCATTGACAAATAATCCTTCAGTACGATACCAAAGTTTGGGTCATCCTCTACTAAAAGAATTTTTTTGTTTATCGCTTCCATAAAATTTAAATTAAAGGCAGTTTAATGTAAAAAGTGCTTCCTTTTCCTTTCTCACTTTCTGCATAAACTTCACCTTGATGATCGTCTATAATTTTTTTTACGTAAGAGAGCCCTAATCCGTGTCCCTTTACATTATGAATGTTACCCGTGTGTTCACGGTAAAATTTTTCAAAAACCTTTTTTAGTACTGTTTTACTCATACCAGCACCTTGGTCTTGTATTTTTATAATAATATTATTCTTCGCCAATTCAGTGAACACATCTATTTTCGGTGGTTCAACTGAGTATTTAACAGCATTGTCAAGTATATTCACAATTACGTTGGTAAAATGCATTTCGTTTGCCAACACCTCCCTTCTATCCGCATCTAAATGAGTTTCTATATACCCTCCACGGTCAGCTACTATAAGTTCCACATGCGCTATGGCATCTTGTATTATGTCGTGAACATCTACTCTATCCTTACTGATATCTAGCTGATTTTTCTCAAGCTTTGAGATACGTAAAACATTCTCAACTTGTGCATGCATGCGCTTGTTTTCATCGCGAATCATTTGCAAATAGCGCATCACTTTTTCCTTATCATCAATAATTTTAGGATTTCGAATCGCTTCCACCGCTAAATTTATCGTCGCAATTGGAGTTTTAAACTCATGCGTCATATTGTTAATAAAATCAGACTTAATCTCAGAAATCTGTTTTTGTTTGATTAATTGATAAATCGCACCCGAATAAGAAGCTACAATTACCAAAGTGAACAAAAGAGATAAAATTGCAAGTCCGAGAATTGAACTTATTAGAAAACTCTTTTTCTTTGGAAAAGAAATTAAAAGGGAAAAGTTGGTATTCCCTTCACTATCAACAAAAATTGGAGCTTCATAGAATGTATTTGCCTTATACTGAAATCGTCTTGATTTTACTTTAGTAGGCAAACCATTACTATAAATCCCGTATTCATATTTTGTATCAACACCTCTATTTTTAAGTTCGCGATTGAGCAAAAGTTCTACCTCCTGAGTAGAAACCCTCTCATGAATAGGTACTTTCTTTGCAAATTCACTAAAAATATCTTCATACTGGGCTTTTTCAATTGCGCTTAGACCACCGATTTTTTCGAACTTTTGAATCGGAGTCAAACGATATTCCTTGCCATCTAAACCAAACTCCTCTTTTAGAACCGTAGTTGTTCGTTTGCTGGTATAACTTTTAATAGTAGTAGTATCACCACTGTTAGTGTCAAAGAACGTGTAGGGGATATTGTAATCTTCTTCTAGAATACCATGCTCATATAATCGTAACTCATTAGAGTCAAAGTCACGATACCCAAACATAATATTAGTGTAATTGGCGTCCTTCAATTCGCCAATGCTATCTTTTTGATTCAAATAGCGATCAGAATAATCCTTCTGCTCCCTTCCTTCTATCTTATCAGTAACTTTATTTAAAACCTCTGTAACTGCATTGGAAAATTGTTCTTCTTTGTCATCAACCGACTTTTTTATCCAATAAAACTGGACGAAAATTATTCCAATAAGTGAGAGGCTCATTAAGATTACCAAAAGAATAAACAATCTTTTATTCATCTCTAAGCTAATTTAAAGATTATACTTCGGGCAAATTACGGCTTTAACCAAACCTTAACAAAAATGTTAAAAAAACACGGGATGTTAGCAATACTCAAGCAGAGCCTTATTCACTTCTTCAACTTTTTTTTGAGTGTTAAATAGGTTGGTGTTCTCGATAACATAGTGGGCTAAGGGTGTTTTTTCGTCGTCTTTCAATTGACTCTTCAATCGATTTTCAATTTGTGCGATGGAAATACCATCTCGTTCTGCTACTCGTTGTACTCGTTGGTACTCTGGCGCAACCACCAAAATAATTTTATCATAAAATGATTCGGACTTATTCTCAAAAATTAGAGCAGTTTCTTGAATTACGTAGAGAGCATTTTGTTTCTCTTTCCATCTTAAAAAATGTGTTCGAACAGCCGGATGTACAATCGAATTTAACTTTTGAAGTAGTTTTTCGTTATTGAAAATTTTTTCAGAAATATAGGTTTTGTTTAACTTTTTACCATTATAGGCCTTTTCACCGAGAAGCTCAATTATGGCGTTTTTTACCTTTTTGGAAGTCCTCATTAGTTTACGTGCCTCTTTATCAGAATTATATACAGGGACACCCAATTCTTTAAAAAAATTTGCAACCGTTGTTTTACCACTTCCTATTCCTCCAGTCAATCCTACAATCATTATTCTCGTTTTAGAATATACTCCGATTCAGTTTCCTGTAAAATAACGCTGGCTAGTTTTTCAGGTTTTTTGTTGAGCACCAGATTAATACTTTTTGACCTACTACTCCTGATTTTACTGAAATCGGCTATCACTTCAAAATCTGAAGCATTCAAATTCTTGAGAGTACTTAATGTACCCTTGCATAAAACATCAACCTTATCCGGAAACAATTTCACTTCAGTACCATTTGGAAGGTTCAACACCTTAATAGAAACGGTCATTATTTTTTCCGAAAATCGCGATACTTTTCCAGCAATGGTAACTGAACTTGCTGAGAAGGAAGTGTACCTCAAGCCATCTGGAATCGCAATAGATACATTTCTAGAGAAATCCGATGTCAAATCAGTCAAGTCTATCCGAGACGATTTAACGTCTGCAATAGTATCCACCTCATTTTTTGGGCCTTTTATTACCACTGTAGCGGGTGTGATTTCCAGTTTCCCCTCTAACAAATAATTCTGGGCCAAGTTCAACTGCAGGCGAGGTTTCACGGGGACCTCTTTTGATATAACTTCTTGAAAATCAAAAAACAAAGTGTCTTTTTCCATATCAATTAATTCCATCGAAGCTGGTAGTTGTTTTTCAATTTGCGTCTGATACTTTTGATAAGGCAAATAATACTGACGCCCTTCTTTGACAACAGTAGATAAATCTATTACTACATTTTTCTTATTAAAGCTAAATCCTAAAAACTGGAAACCTACAGCTTTTAATTTTACATCAATCTTGTCTTGAGAAGAGTTGACAAGTAGCAAGTCATCACTAGTATTCCTATAATTCAATCCAATTGAAGTATTGCTAATATAAGGTTCTGATAATTTACTAATGAACCAGGCAGATGTTGAACAAAATAAGAAAATCAGGAAGACTTTTACTTTGCGCTTTTTTAAACTGTTTTTGATTTTTTGTATCACAGGTAGGCATTTTAAAAGAACAAGTTTGGAAAAACTTCTTGAGGCTTCTTACTAGTGAAGTTAAGAAGAACTGTCGATTTTAAAAAACCTAATCCGTAACCCACGAATTGAATTTGTACAGCTAGTACGGACAGCAAAGCAATAACAAGGCTTTTCGTTTTTAATATGGCGTCTATTAAAACTACAAAAAAATAAATCACATAAAGTAATAAAGGAGTTAAGATACCTATTGCGGCTGAAACCGCTGCAAAAACAAAACCAATGCAAAACAACAAGGGAAACCAGTAAGTTGCCTTAACGGTATGAGGGTGCCATTTGTTCAAAATAGGCCGCACAAGACCAAATTTATTCACCTGAACATAGAATTTACTCCAGTCAATTCGGCGCTTGTGATAGACAAAAGCTTCGGGAATCAAACGAGTTTCGTATCCTTTATTCCATAAACGAAAGGTCAAATCTGGGTCCTCCCCTGGATGGATATTACCAAAGCCATTTGTAGCTCCAAAAGCTTCTTTTGAAATACCCATATTGAAACTTCGCGGTTGAAATTTATCCACAGAATTTTTACCTCCACGTATGCCCCCTGTGCTTAAAAAAGAGGTCATCGCATAGTTTATGGCCTTCTGAGCTAAACTAAAGGACTCATGAGCGTTATCAGGTCCGCCAAAACAATGCACAAAGTTTTCTTGTAAGGCTTGATGAACAATGTCTAGATATTGCTCAGGAAGGATGCAGTCGGAATCAAGGACTATAAAGTAGTTGCCCATTGCCTTTCGCATGCCATAATTACGCGAATCACCCGGACCTGTATTATTTTTTTTGTAATAGGAAATAGAGATTTCGTTCTGAAATTTCTTGACAATTTCTTCGGATGAATCGGTCGAGCCATCTTCGATTATAACAACCTCAAAGGGGTTCTGAAAAGTCTGTGCCTCTATACTCTCGAGTAACTCCTTAATCTCATTAGGCCTATTGTAAACAGGAATAATAAAAGAAAAGGATAACTCCATTTGTTTGAATTTTATAAAACGATAAAAAGTATAAACTCAAGTGGTTTCCTACTCGAACTTTTCAATCACTTCTTGACTCACTCCTGTATTTGAAAAACCTCCGTCGTGAAATAGATTTTGCATCGTCACTTTTTTAGTAAGGTCTGAAAACAAGGAAACCGTATAATCAGCACAATCTTGGGCAGAAGCGTTTCCTAAAGGAGACATTTTTTCCGCATAACTGATGAACCCGTCAAAACCTTTTACTCCTGAACCAGCAGTTGTAGCTGTCGGAGACTGAGAAATGGTGTTTACCCGAACTTTCTTTTCTTTTCCGAAGAAATAGCCAAAACTACGTGCTACAGATTCCAAATACGCCTTATTATCAGCCATATCATTATAATCAGGAAAGGTTCGTTGCGCAGCCATATAGGTGAGAGCTACAATACTTCCCCATTCGTTCATTGCATCGGCCTTATATAAAGTCTGCATCACCCTGTGAAATGAAAGTGCCGAAATGTCCCATCCTTTAGCAGTAAAATCATATTTTTCATCCGTATAATGCCTTCCTTTTCGAACATTTATAGACATCCCAATGGAATGTAGTACAAAGTCTAATTTACCCCCCAGTATCTCTACAGACTTACTTACCAAGTTCTCCAAATCTTCTTGACTAGTAGCATCTGCAGGAATAACCTCAGAACCTGTCTTCTCCGCCAAAACCTTAATCTGTCCCATTCGCATTGCGACGGGTGCATTCGTCAGTACAAAAGTTCCTCCCTCAGCATGCACTCTTTCGGCCGTTTTCCAAGCAATGGAATTCTCATCTAAAGCTCCAAAAATGATTCCTCTTTTTCCCTTTAATAAATTATAAGACATGTGTTCTTCGTTTTCTATAGTTCCTTTAAAGTTGTCAAAGATATTTAAAAAGTTGGCAGAAATACCTATCTAATTTAAAAGCTGTCTAGCGTGAGCCATGGCCGAATCGGAAAGGTCATTGCCACCCAGCATTCCAGCCAATTCCACCACTCTTTCATCGGCAGTTAGCTTTTTCATTCTTGTATGTGTGGTATTGTCTTCATCTGTCTTATAGACCTTGAAGTGTTGGTCACCTTTGGAAGCCACCTGTGGCAGGTGCGTTATGGAGAACACCTGCATGGTTTTACTCATTGTGGACATAATATCACCCATTTTGTTCGAAATCTCACCAGAAACTCCAGTATCTATCTCATCGAACATCATAGTAGGCAAATGCTCATATTTGGCTAAGATTGACTTGATTGTAAGCATTATTCGGGAAAGTTCGCCTCCAGAAGCTACTTTTTTCAACTCCCCGTAATTGCTCCCCTTATTAGCAGAAAACAAAAAGCTAAGATTATCTTTACCATTTGATTTGAAACTAGATGAAGGGTGAATCTCTATTTGAAACGCCGCGCTTGGCATTCCTAACATCTCCAGACTGTTCTCTAATTGTTGTTTTAAATTTGGCAAAACCGCTACCCTACTTGCATTGAGCTTTTTAGCAACTTCTTCCAGGGCCGACTCATCCCGTACTAGCTCTTTCTGAAGTTGCTCGATGTTTGCTTCTAGGTTTTCGGTAACCCCGACTTTCTCAGAAAGCGCTTCCTTAATTTTTATCAATTCTTCAATATCAAGCGCCGCATGTTTCTTTTGCAAATTGAACAAAAGTTGCAGTTTGCCACTCACCTCCTCTAGTAATTGCGGATTAGCCTCAGCTTGATCGTGATAAGATTGTAATTCGCCTGCAATATCATCCATCTCTATAAAAACAGATTGTATTCGCTCATTTAATCCGGAATATTGATTTCCAAATCCAGATAATTTACTCGAAGCCTGCTTCAGCTCACTTAACAAACATAGCACGCCAACTTGCTCACCATTTATCAATTGCTCGCTTTTGGACAACTGCTCCATAATACCCTCAACATTGTTCAACTGCTCGTATTGTTCTTCCAATTCTTCTTGCATTCCAACTTTCAGCGAAGCATCTTCCAACTCCTTCAATAAGAAACTGTTGTATTCATACTCTTTATCTGCATTTTTTTGAAAATCAACAAGTTGCTCCAGGTCTTTTGATGTTTTTTTGTAAATATCCAATTTTTCGGAATAGTCATCAAGAGTGGACTTGTTCTCTGCCAAAGCATCAATGACTTTTAACTGAAAATCATTATCGGCAAGTTGTAGTGTTTGATGTTGAGAATGCACATCGATTAGTTGATTGCCTAACTGTGAAAGTATATCTAAAGTAATTGGGGTATCATTGATGAAAGCTCTGGATTTTCCACTAGGAAGTATCTCCCGCCGAACTATTGTTCTATCCTCATAATCCAAATCATTTACCTTAAAAAAGGGTTTTAGCTTGTATTTTTTAATTTCAAACTCAGCTTCAATAATACACTTTTGGCCCTCGTCTCGCAAAGCACTTAAATCTGCTCGCTTTCCCAATACGAGAGATAGTCCTCCCAAGAGAATTGATTTACCCGCACCCGTTTCACCTGTAATAGTAGTAAAACCTTCTGTAAACGAAACGTTCAAAGAATCTATTAAAGCGTAATTTTTTATGGAAAGGTTTGATAGCACTATCTAAGAATATTAGTGCCGTAAAGATAATTGATATTTTAAATAATCATTGAATCAATACTTAATATCGTTCCATGTACTGGAGAAGTACGGGGCGATATTGTTAAGTGTCTCCTTTAGTTTGACAACATCTACTTTAGGTCCGTCAGAAAAAATATTACGTATTTCTTCAGACTTAGTCTCAAAAAAGGTCTGCGTCAAGAAGGCATTTGGACGACGTTTTTGCATCGTTTCGAATAACTTCATCGTACCCGCAATCACCTGCTTTCCAGTACTATTATTATCTCCAAGAATATCTAATCCCTTTCTGTGATAGTTGTACATGGCAACATGATATTCACGATAGGTATTTGACAATAAATCATCTACCATTTCAAAACGTGTACGATCCCCTGTTTGACTCCATCCTTTGTAATTAGTCCCTTGAGCTTGAGTTACTATTTTTTGTGCTTCTTTAAAATGCTCGGAACCCCCTTCTAAGGAAAAAGTATCCGCATCTAAACCCAACATAATGTAAATATAGTAGGAAACCACACCCACCAAATTTGAATCAAAAACATTTGGGTTGTACACCAAGGGTTCGTATTCGATATATTGAAATGAAAATTGACCGTCTTTATAGTTAAAAACAGGTGTTTCATAAGAGGTATTAAAAACAGGCCGAGTAGATTGAATTTGAATGTTACCTTCAAATCGGTTCGACTCATACTTCGTAATCGTAATGAACATTTGGGCATTCAACCGTTCATTCTCCCTAAAAGCGCGGTTGGTCCATTTACTCTTGTTTACAAAATCGTTCAAAGACCGCTCCAAGGTTTTGAAGACCGGCAAATCCCCTTGTGATAACTGATCGGAGTTTACGGTTATCTTGCAGTTTAATTCCTGACCATAAATAGTCATAGAAAAAAGTACACAAAATAGTATGGTGAAGAGATTACGCATTGATTCTGCTTGTGATTTCTTTAAAAATATCCACAGCTACAGCCGCCTTACTTTTTAAGTCAAACGCTTTTATAGTAGAATTCTTATCTATAAAAGTGATTTTATTTGTTTGTTTTCCAAAACCAGCTCCCGAATCGTTAAGGGAGTTTAGAACTATGGCGTCTAGATTCTTCTTTTTAAGCTTTCCTTTCGCGTTTTCAAGCTCATTTTCTGTCTCAAGTGCGAACCCAACTAAAAATTGATTTTTCTTCTCTTTCCCAAGGGACAAAAGAATGTCCTTGTTCTTTGTTAGTTCGATAGACAAGTCCACTGAAGCCTTTTTAATCTTTTGATCCGCCACTACTTTGGGGCGATAATCCGCTACGGCAGCAGCGCATATGGCAATATCGGTGTTCGCATAATGAGCATGCACAGCGTTGTACATCTCATCAGCAGATACCACACGTATCAAATTGATGGAATCATTCTTAATATCAAGACTAGAAGGCCCTGAAACTAAAGCAACTTTGGCACCTAACCTTGCTGCTTCCTTTGCCAATTCGTAACCCATTAATCCTGACGAATGATTTCCTACAAAACGGACGGGGTCAATAGCTTCATAGGTTGGCCCCGCAGTTATCAGAACTTTTTTTCCACTAAGAGGAAGTCCCTCAGATAAAAATTGTTCTACAAAACCAACAATATCTTCAGGTTCAGCCATGCGCCCTTCTCCATGTAAACCACTGGCCAATTCTCCTGAAGTTGCAGGAATCATAGTATTTCCAAAAGATTCTAGTTTTTCAAAGGAAGCCTTGGTAGATGGATGCTTATACATATCCAAGTCCATTGCCGGAGCAAAGAAAACAGGGCATTTTGCTGAGAGATAGGTAGCTAAAAGCAAGTTGTCGCAAGTGCCATTTGCCATTTTAGACAAGGTATTTGCTGTGGCAGGAGCTATTATCATCAATTCAGCCCAAAGGCCTAATTCTACATGGTTGTTCCAGTCTACTGTATCGTTTTCCTCCTTCACGAAGGAAGATAAAACAGGGTTCTTAGAAAGTGTCGCCAACGTTAGGGGAGAAACAAAAGAGCTGGCACTTTCTGTCAAAACAACTTTGACATTTGCACCAGCTTTAATCAGTAAACGAACGAGAAAGGTAGTTTTGTAAGCGGCTATTCCTCCAGTAATTCCTAAAAGGATATTTTTACCACTCAGCATCAATTATGCGTCTTTCTCAGTATTTCTATGATAAATCTTATCAGTTAACCACTCCTCAACAGCTAAAGCATGAGGCTTTGGCAATTTTTCGTAGAATTTAGATACTTCAATCTGCTCTTTATTTTCAAAAACTTCTTCAAGACTATCGCTGTATGTAGCAAATTCTTCTAATTTTTCAAGCAGTTCTTTCTTGATATCAGAATTGATTTGAATTGCTCTTTTAGCAGTTATAGAAATCGCTTCATAAATATTTTGTGTTGGTGCATCAAACTCATTCTTGTTAATCGTTGTAGTAGAAACAGGAGCTTTTGAGTTTTTTAAATCATTCATGTTCATAATGATAACAGTTTATTTTGTTGTTGTTATATCTGAAGAATTTTGCAATTCTTTCTCTATTTTCTCTAATAAATTATCCGCCTTTTTGGCAAACTTTGTTTCTGGATATTGTTTTTTAAGTACTCGGTAGGCTTCCTTTGCATTCTCTAAACGCTCTTGCTTCAAAGACTCAAAACTATTTAAAGCCATACCAGTACTGGCCTCAAGCTTTAAATATAGTGCTTCTTCTCGATAAATAGAACCAGGATAGTCAGAAACAAAATTATCTAACGAAGCTACAGCGGACCTTAGTACATCATAATTGAATTCACCCAACTTATTGAACTGTTTTCCTATCTCAAATGCCTTGCGCTCTTTTTTGGTAGTTAACTGCTTCGCCATAACATTTGCCTCAGCAAAATATTCGGAATCCGGATACGTATTGATAAAACCTTGCAGTTTAACTAAGGCCTTGTCGGTATCTGTTTGATCTAAAGAATGGCTAGGTGAAAGCTCAAAGTAACTTTTAGCACCTGAAAAAGCAGCTTCTGGCACCTTATCACTTTTTGGGTACGATTTGATGAATCGCTCAAATTGATAACCTGCCATATTAAAGTCCTCTCGCTTAAAATAACTGTCGGCTAAAAAGAACATTACCCTTTCTCCTTGAGGTTTCCCAACGTACTTAGGAGCTATCTGTTCAAAAAGTCGGAGCGACCTTTTGTAATCTCCTTCATCATATAATTTCTGGGCCAAATCGTACTTCGGCTTTACATCCGCATCTTTAAGTACTTTTTGGTACTCACTACATGAAGCGAAAAACACGAGTAAACTTAAAAAAGGAAGTATGCGTCTCATTTTCAAAAACATTTTGCAAAATTAGGGATTATCAACGGATATAAAAAACATTTTTACCCAACGAAAATAGACTGATAAATACCTACAGACAATACTTTTAGCGAAGATTTAACGGTTGACGGTGTAAATCCTTTCAAGCAGTAACTTTTCTAAAGGATTTTACGAAAGTTGAGATTTTTGCTTTCAAGTTAGATGATGCCTCTACTAAAGGTAGTCTCACGGTTGCGTCACAGAGCTCTAGGGTTTCAAAAACAGACTTTATACCTGCGGGATTTCCCTCTTCAAAGATAAGGTCCATTCCTTCTGACATAATCTCCTGAAGCTTTGAGGCTTCTTCTTGATTGCCTTCCAGTCCTAAACGAATCATAGTTGAAAATTCTTCCGGAAGTCCCTGTCCTAGAACTGAAATTACCCCAGAACCTCCTGCTAAAACCGTGTCCAAAGCAGTTGGGTCATCCCCAGAAATTACATAGAAACCTTCTGGTTTTCCCGCTATAAGTTCTCGGACCTGATTCATTTCACCCACAGCCTCTTTGATTCCCACAATATTATCAAAATCGGCAGCAAGTCGAAGTACGGTACTTGGCAACATGTTGCTGCCTGTCCTTCCTGGCACGTTATAAAGAATAATAGGTTTCGTAGCTACTTCAGAAATGGCCTTAAAATGTTGATAAATTCCCTCTTGGGTAGGCTTGTTATAATAAGGAGAGACTGAGAGAATAGCATCAAAATCATCCGATTGAAAGGATTGTACTTCATGAGCAACGCGATAGGTACTGTTTCCACCTATTCCTAGAACCAAAGGTAATCGTCCTCCATTGGCTTTAACAATAGTATCCATCACAAGCATTTTTTCTGCCTTATTCAAGGTGACCGATTCGCCGGTAGTACCAAGGACCACAAGATAATCCACTGCTCCATCGATGCAATAGTTTACAATGCGCCCTAAAGCCTCTGTATCAATGGAAAAATCTTTTTTAAACGGAGTTACCAACGCTACACCTGTACCTACTATCTGCTTCATTATTTTATCTCGTTAAGAACCTTTAAATATTTCTTTAGCTCTTGTTTAAAAACTTTAAAATCTTTCATTGGAGTATCTAAAATCAAATCATTGAACCTAGAATCAACTTCTTTAAATCCGACACGGACTCTAGCTCTTGTCTTCACACTCATAATTTGTAACAATAGATTTTCTTGAGTGTAATAATTGACCAGCATATCATACTCCCGACTTAAAAATTCAAGTACATAGCTATTTTCGATGTTCCCATTCCAACCCAAATCCTTATCGGAGAAAACAGGAGTAGAATAAGGGGAATTTTTATCATAATAGCTTTTGTATCCAATAATTTTAACTGCATTGGGCCGTAAGGCATAATCCTCTACAAACTCATAAAACAAATTCGCATTTTCAAAGGCATCTAAATCGACCAAGCACGCTACCGAGGTAATACCCTTTTTACGCTGCACAGGATCGAATGGCTTTTTAAGCTCTTCTTTTAAAAATTTAACGCCTGATTTATACTTGAATTTATCTTTTATTCCCTTAAACATGTATTTTTACCTTTGGAACTTGTCTTTAGACAAATGTAAAGAATATCGATACATATTTCAGGCGCAAGATAAAAAGGATTATGAATTTAAAAATACAACAATTTGTTATAATTATAACTTTTATCCTTTTTGCCTCCTGTAAAGAATCTACTTCTACCCTCTCCAAAATTGATGCCAAATACATAGCCATTGATAGTTCTTTTGTCGAAATCGATTCTATTGAAAACTTCGTAGCTCCCTATCGCAAAAGGGTTGACCAAATACTGGATAGTACTTTGGCCTACGCTCCTAAAATGCTTACGAAAACTGATGGCACATATAATACTTCGGCAGGTAATTTAATGGCTGATATTATCCTAGAAGAAGCAAACCCAATTTTTAAATCCCGTGCTGGTAAAGACATTGATTTTGTGCTTATGAACCATGGGGGAATTCGCTCTATTATCTCCAAAGGAAAGGTATCGGCACGTACGGCTTATGAAGTAATGCCTTTCGAAAATTCTATTGTTGTTGTTGAGTTAAGCGGAAAATCTGTTCTAGAAATGATAGATTTTTTAGTGAATTCGAAACGAGCACATCCAATAGCAGGAATGCAAATTATTCTTGACGCTAACAACAAACTAGCCTCATTAAAAATTCAAGGAAAAGCTTTTGACAAAAACAGAAATTACCATGTGGCTACTTCGAACTATCTGGTTACTGGCGGCGACAATATGGGTTTCTTCAAGGGAATGCTCGGCACAACGGATACAGACTATTTAATCCGAAATGCAATGATCGATTATTTTTCAAAAGTTGATACGGTTAGGTCAGTAGTTGATGATAGGTTTTATAAACAGCAGTAAAGAATGGAAAGGAGAAAATTTATAAAAAACACCTCAACAGCAGCAATAGCTAGCCTAAGCGGACTCTCATTGAACTCTTGCCTTGGGGATTCTAAAAAGCACATCACTATTTTACATACAAATGATGTCCACAGCCACATTGACACTTTTCCCAAAGACCACTCCGAATTCCCCAACCTTGGCGGACTTGCGCGAAGAGCGGTTCTTGTAGATTCCATCCGAAAGGAGAATAAAAACACTCTATTGTTTGATGCAGGAGATATCTTTCAAGGAACTCCCTATTTTAATTTTTACGGTGGAGAACTCGAATTTAAACTCATGAGCATGCTCAAATATGATGCTGCGACTATTGGAAATCATGATTTTGACAACGGATTAAATGGACTTTACGCGCAACTTCCCCATGCCAAATTTGAATTGCTAAGTGCCAATTATGATTTCAGTAATACTTTGATGAACGGGCATACCAAACCCTATAAAACCTATAATTGTGATGGTATAAAAATTGGGGTTTACGGAATCGGCATAGGACTTGAAGGTCTGGTAAGCAAGAAACTTTACAAGGAAACCGTTTATTTAGATCCTTATGAAATTGCCTTGGATTCCGAACGTAAATTGAAAGAAGAAGAACAATGTGACCTCGTCATCTGTTTATCACATTTGGGTTATGAGTACGAAGCATGGGAAAAGAGGCCAGACGACCTTACGCTTGCCTCAAAAACAGATTATACCAATCTTATTATTGGTGGACATACCCATACATTTTTAGACAAGCCGACAATTGTTAGAAATAGTAAAGACAAAGAGGTACTCGTAAATCAAGTAGGTTGCTTCGGAATCAATTTGGGTCGAATTGATTTCTATTTTGACAGTTCAAAAAATAGTATCGCAAATGGTGTTTCCATAAACGTTTGATTTTTCTTATGATTACTTTACAACGAACGGATTCTAAAAACCAACATTTCATTCACCTCGTCGCACAACTGGATGCAGACTTAGGGGAACGAGATGGTGATGACCATGCCTTTTACCACCAATTCAATAGTATTGATGGTCTGAATCATACCATTGTTTTATATCGGAATGAAATTCCAGTAGGATGCGGTGCTATAAAAGCATTTGATACTAATTCTATGGAAGTCAAACGCATGTACGTTCCGCCAACAGAGCGGGGAAAAGGATATGCCACAAGGATTTTGAAAGCCCTTGAAGAATGGACCTCTGAACTAGGAAATACCAGATGTATTTTAGAAACAGGCAAAAGACAACCGGAAGCTATTGCCCTTTACGAAAAGAACGGTTATCAACGCATACCCAATTACGGACAATATCAAGGCATTGAAAATAGCGTCTGCTTTGAAAAAAATGTATCTTCATAAACTTAAATCAATTTATCATGAGAGCATTAAAAAACCTTCTAGTAATCATCTGCCTTTTCACAATATCTCAAGGGAGTGCACAAACCCAAGAGTATTACCAGCTTAAAACATATTCTTTTGAAACCGAAGCACAGGAAAAGACAACTGATGACTTTCTAAAAAATGCTTTCCTACCGGCATTAAAACAGTTTGACATTAAAAATATTGGGGTTTTCAAACCAAGACCCACGGAAACTGATACCCCTAAAAAAACCTACGTATTGATTCCATTTTCGTCCTTGGTACAATTCCGCTTGTTGGATGATGCTTTGTCCACTAACAAATCCTACCAAGAAAATGGAAAGACTTATTTACAAGCATCACACGACAACCCTCCATACCAGCGTATTGAATCCGTGTTGATGAAAGCATTTATTGATATGCCTCAAATGGAAGCGTCAAAATTAGATGGGCCCCGTGAAGACCGTATTTATGAACTGCGAAGCTATGAAGCCGCAACCGAAGAACTATATAAGAAGAAGGTGGATATGTTCAATGCTGGCGGTGAAATAAAACTGTTTGACCAACTAGGTTTTAATGCGGTTTTTTATGCTGAAGTTTTATCTGGCCCAACCATGCCCAATCTAATGTACATGACCACGCATGCTAATCAAGAAACCAGAGATGCCAATTGGAAGGCTTTTAGCGATTCACCAGTATGGTCGAAACTTAAAGTAGTACCTAAATATCAAAATACGGTTTCAAAAAATGTAACGCTGTTTTTATACCCTACGGAGTATTCAGATTATTGATATTCAATTTGTCCATGAAATAAATAACATAATAATTAAATGGTCGTTTAGTTGTTAAACCTATCCGACCTTTATTATGAGTATTCTACCTTTCATAACAGTAGTTCCCGTGCTTTTTTTATTTAGTAGATGCGTATCATGAGAAGGACACTAAAAAAGGATTTTTGTATATCGCGGCCTTTGCCATTTTTACGATAATAGGCTTTTCGATGTTGTTTTTGATTGGTTGGACTTTTGCCTTATGGACCCCAATTTTACTAGTAATAATGCTTTCTTTAAAACCTAGAAAAATGTTTAGGGAAACTAATTCTTAATTGTTAAGAATAAACTCCACCATCTCACGATGCTCTTCTTCTAGAGTGCTTTTTGGAAAACTTTTTTCGGCTTGACGATACCAATACCCGGCATTCCAATCATCGCCTTCTTTACGGTGTAAATAGGCATGGACCCATTTAGCTGTTTCATTGTTCATTCCGTCTACAATGTCATGGGCTGCTTCCCAATTTCCTTTGGCATCGTACCAAAGAGCCTTTAGTGATTTTGTCCAATCTTTTGGTGGACGTTCTTCCGTCAATGTTTTTTCGAATTCTTGATAATCCATAAAGCAAAAGTATATCACCTCAACCAAATATCAGGGTCTAAATGAAACATACGCTTCCAGCCCTGAACTGATTCATCATCATATAAGTTCGGATACGGAAAAGGGGTCGTAATCGCATAATGCAAATGCGGCGGTGTATTTATAGCATTTCCGGTATTACCGACGGTACCAATAACGGTTCCTCTTTTCAAGGGCTTGAAAACAAAGGTCTTGATTTCATCCATATGGGCGTAATAGTGAAACCTCCATTTCGGACCTAATACCATAACGGACTTCC
Organism: uncultured Flavobacteriaceae bacterium; assembly: GCA_947500435.1. Classification (GTDB taxonomy): domain Bacteria; phylum Bacteroidota; class Bacteroidia; order Flavobacteriales; family Flavobacteriaceae; genus Maribacter_C. The sequence goes on along the minus strand of CANMRV010000002.1, from coordinate 322,657 downwards.
CTCCTTTTCCACCCTCATAAGTATACACTACAATTCCGTTTGTTGCGGCGACAATGTCAGTTCCCTTATTTGCAAAAATATCTATTCCTTTATGTGTAATTGAAGTCCCCCACGGGTAGGCCCAAAAAGATTCATCGTCCCAGCTTTTGGTAGTAGCATCTTTAACCGGAATAATCATATTCTGGGGAAGTAGAAAACCAATCCCTATGATAACCAAAGGCACCCAAAACCATTTTCGCATACTACGATTCCTTACCAAAAAGGCAAGAGACATCAATAAGGCGTACCAAAATCGTCTGGTGGTGTTGGTTATCATCTGAATCGAAAATAAAAAAAGCATCCGACAAAATCGGATGCTTTGAATTTATAAAATATATTCGTCTAATTAAAGGTTGTATTCACCAAGGCTACTTGTGCAGGAGTTTTACCCTCTTCAACCGCATAGGTAATATACAAATTGGTCTTACCATCAACTTCTCCAGTTAGAGGGACAACTGCCGCCCCACCAGGTGCTCCGGCAGGAGGTACATTCATTCTTCCTTTGCCGATGACTTCTCCGTCAGGAGACCCTGAACGCACTTCAAAATCGTAAGCTACTTTTGGAGCTTCTTGCCATCCTGCTGCTATGATAGCCGCTTTTACCCCTGAAAGATCTATTTCTGGTAATTCAAACCATCCTTTGGCTCCAGCCAAGAGTAATAAGTCCATTCCATTGAAAGCAACAGACTGCATACCTTCAGTGTTCATTTTATCATTGAACAATACCGTGTTGCTTGATAAGGCTATCGATTTGGAACCTGTTAAAGGCGCAGCTCCTTCCGCCCCTCGATCAGTATAACTCGCTGTTAGAACCATCATATGACCTGGTTTGGCAGCTTCTGCCACCACTGAGCCTTTTGGAGGTAAAGAAGGTTTCTTGTTTCCATCACCTGCCAATGACATGATATAGGTTGCTATTTGGCGCGTCTCGTCCGAAGAAATATTAGGGTGCGCTGCCATCATAACATCACCCCAAACACCCGAACCACCTTCTTTAATTTTCTTCTGAAGGTAAGCCATTGCTCCTTTGTCATCTTTGTATTTTTGGGCAACTTCCCTATAATTTGGTCCTATGGATGCTTCTGCTTCCTTATGACATGATTTACAATCCATTCCAAGCGTAAGGGCTTTGCCCGTGACCGCAGCGGATACTTGTTGGTGCCCAAGAGACATCGCAACTTTATCCATTCCTTCCAAATAATCCACCGAGACATAAATATTCGATGCATCGATTTCACCTTCTTCATCAGTTACCGAAACTTCATAATTTACTGGCTGCCCAGGCACGAAGAAAGAAGAATTTCCTGCAGTAATATTAATGACCAACTCAGGTCTGGCGTTTCCAGCAACTACTGAAACCATTTGACTCATTGCAGATTCTCCTCCGGCATCTTTTACTTCAACGGATACTTTATAATCTCCTGCATCAGCATAAGTATGTGTGATTTTGGGTTCAGTAGTCTCCTTGGTTTCCCCGTTTCCTAAATCCCATATATAACTTACGGCATCTTTCTCTCGGTCTCTTGCTTCAACACTGGCATTTATTGTCAGGGGAAGTTTTCCTGATGTTTTATCTACAATCATATTATCTATAACAGGAGGGCGATTTCCTCCATTGAACTCCACATAACTTAATCCTGAGTCATCATTCGCCGAAAACCACGCACTACCATATTCTAGTAAATATATACGTCCATCAGGGCCCATTTCCATATCACTTAAATTATTAAGATCGATCTCTGACGCAAAAGGTTCCATCTTATTGAAAGAACCATCTTCAAACAAAGTTACTGCCTTCATCCAACCACGCATCCAATCGTAGATAATTACTTTACCATCATAATAACTAGGTATACCTCCCCCATTCGGGAACTCATCGGAATAATAGGTAGGTCCAGCCATGGCGTTTCTTCCGCCTGTGGTCACCTGCGGGAATTCGGTGGTTTCAGCATATGGGTAAAAAACATATGCAGGCTGTGCAGGTGGTAGTTCGCGTAACCCTGTATTGTTTTGAGAATCGTTAATGGGTTTTTCGGGGTCAAAGGTGATTCCGCTTTCCCCAGTTGCATAATCATAATCCATATAAGGCTTGTTGTCCCCTATAAATAAGGGCCATCCGAAATTCCCCGCTTCCCTTGCTTGGTTCATTTCATCGTAACCTCTGGGGCCCCTAGTATCAAGTTTATCTTCCCTCGCATCAGGACCAACATCGCCCCAATAAACATAACCCCGCTTGGAATCCACCGAAATACGGTATGGATTGCGATGCCCCATCGTATAAATCTCTGGGCGGGTTTTATCTGTACCAACGGCAAATAAATTTCCTTCGGGAATATCATAACTACCATCCTCGTTTACTCTGATACGAAGTATTTTTCCACGTAAATCATTCGTGTTTCCTGAAGAACGTCTGGCGTCATATTGTTGTTTCCCCGGAAGATCATTCAAAGGGGCATAACCATCATTGACATAGGTCGCACCTCTTTCGTTAAAAGGTGTAGAATTATCCCCTGTGGAAAGATATAATAGTCCATCTCCACCAAAAGCAATTGACCCTCCCGTATGACAACATATTTCTCTTTGCGAACCTACATCAAGAATCTTTTGTTCTGAAGCCATATCGAATTTGCCATCAGTATATTTAAATCTTGATAAACGATTTACATCCTCATCTCCGGTTGGCGCATAAAAGACATAAATCCAGTTGTTCGTTGCGTAGTTGGGGTCTTTTTGTAAGCCCATTAATCCTTCCTCCGCATTTACCCCGGGGGTATTTAATGTCTTATCATAGACATCCAATTTTGCAACTTCAGTCAATTCCTTTGTTTCTGCATTGTAACGCAAAATTTCGCCGTGGCGTTGCGCAATCAATACATCATTATTCGGTAAAATCGTCATTTCGGTAGGTTCGTAAAATTTGCCTTCCGAGAGAACAACTTTAGAAAAACGGTCAATCTCTGGCGGTATTTGAGAAGTAGCCTTTGAATAATCCAACTCCAAATTCTCTCCAATCGCATATTGAATACCACCCAACAAATGTTTTAGGAAAGCTTCTTCCGCATAACTTTCATCAGTATGGCCCGCACCTGTATAAAAGGAACGCCCACCGTCAAATTCATGATACCAAGCAAAAGGGTGATAATCTCCGTTTTTTCCACCTTCATAAGTGGATTCATCAACAGTCATTAAAACATTAACATCAGGGTTAATTTTCTTGTAATTATAAATTTCATCAGAGCGGTGCCAAATAGAATCAGTAAAATGTTTAGTTGCAATAAAACTATTATCCTTGATGATAAAATCAGCTTCTGGTGTACCAGCAGGATGACTTAAAAATTGTGCGCCTACCAATTTGTTGTACCATCCCCAATCGTACTCAGTATCCGTTGCGGCATGCACTCCCACATAACCTCCACCAGCTTGAATATAGCGCTCAAAGGCGGCTTCTTGAGTGTGATCGAGCACATTCATAGTCGTGCTCAAGAAAATTATGGTGGAATATTGTTTCAAATTGTCTTCGTTGAACATCTCCCCGTTTTTGGTAGTGTCAACTTCAAAACCATTTTCGGCACCAAGCTTTTGTATCGCCGCAATTCCAACAGGAATTGAAGCATGCTTAAAGCCCATAGTTTTTGAAAAGACCAATACTTTCGGTTTCCCTTCCCTTTTATTATCTCCGCAACTGGTGAGTACGAATCCGATTAGGACGATTAATACAAAGGCTATTTTTTTCATAATTATTGGTTTAATATCCTTTCCGCTTTCGTGCTGAAATAATTTCAGTAAGCAGGCGGAAATCTGTAGTTTGAGTAAAATTTAAGCTTCTAAAATACACATTAAGAGGATAACTCGTCCAAAAACATCCACTCGAAAACATTATTTTTATTGAATCTCATGTAAACAACTAATTTCTGTGAAAGAAATACAAGAATATTATTTCAAAAATGACCAAGTTTGGCGCGAATGGCTTCTTGACAATCATACCCAAAACAAAGGTGTTTATCTTATTTTCTACGCTGTATCCCATAAGAATGAAAGTATGCGATGGGAAGAAGCTGTTCGTGTCGCACTTTGCTATGGATGGATTGATAGTACCGTAAAAAATATTGGTCCAGGAAAACGAAGACAATACTTCTGTCCACGAAAGCCTAAAAGTGTTTGGAGCAAAGTCAATAAAGACCATATCAAAAATCTCAAGAAAAATGGTCTGATGCACAAGAGCGGATTGGAATCTATAAAGGTCGCCAAAAAGAATGGTTCCTGGACTTCTTTGGATGACGTTGAAAACGGAGTAATACCCAAGGAATTGAAAGCTGCCTTTGATAAAAATCCGATAGCCTTTACTAACTTTCAAAACTTTACACGAGGACAACGAAAAAGCTATTTGTATTATCTTAATCAAGCCAAACGTGAAGAAACGCGCCAAAAAAGAATTGCCGAAATCGTTCGTTGCTCTGCTGAAAATATAAAAGCCCGTGGTGGTTGGGGAAGTTAGTTTTCTCTGCCGTAAATGCGATAATAGATTACCGCAGCAATGCAGCCCACAACGGAAAATCCTGTGAGCATCCAAAAGACATATTGATGGCCTTGTCTACCTGGGAAAGTATCTAGTAAATATCCGTAAGTTGGACCTGCGAAAATGTCTGGTGTATATCCAACTAAAGAAATCAGACCTACCGCCGTGCCTGTTAGCACTAAAGGAATTTTTCCTTCTTGCATTACTGCAAAGTATAATGCTCTAGCGGAGTAAACACCTACTGCAATTACAACTACCGAAATAAGGAACAAAGCTGTGGTTGTAGGTGCGATGATTCCTGTAGCAAACAAAACACCTCCTAGTATTGAAGCTATAAAACTAAAGACCAGAACTAGACTGATTCTGAACCTATCGACAATTAGACCTAAAATAATTCCAGTAGTCGGTCTCAGAAATTGCAGAAACGTTCCAGTTTGAGCAGCCTTGACTTCATCGTATAACATGACTTCGCGCGCATATAGGGATAGTACATCCGTTATCTTATACCCTACATAAGCACATAAAATAATAACCATAAGTAATTGTACTGCAGGTAGTTTTAAAACTGAGGTTATTTGGTCTATTGAAATTTTTTCCAACAAAATTTTCTTTTCATCAATGCCTGACTTCATAAAAAACCACGTTAGTATTCCAATAATTGAAATAATAAGTGCAGAGCAATAGAGAACATATTTAAAAGCTTCCTGTCTTTCCAATAGCGATGCGGATTCGACATTTTCAGAAATAAAAAGTGAAAAAATAAATACACCTAGAAGTCCAAAAAGAAAACCTGTTAACCCACGACCTCCATCTAAAAGTCCAAATGCTTTACCCTGCGAAGTGGTTCCACCCCACACTCGCGTCGCTTTTATCATGGGTGCCCAGAATAGAAAAATAGTCGTAAAGCCCCAATATCCATACAGAACTTGCAAAACACCAAAACTGGGAAAAGTGGCAAATACCAATCCACCTAAGGCCGTCATCCATAAAGCAATTGCCATTAGCTTTCTTGGTGGATATTTATCGGCTAAAGGCCCACCAAACAAATAGGAAACTACGGCGACGATACCATAAACCGAAAAACAAAGTCCTAGCTGAATATTGTCAAGCTCAAAAACATCCAAAACAGTTGGTCTAAAAATTCGAGGTAATACAAAAGGAAGAATAAAAACGGCTTCCCCTGCCAGTATAAGTAGTGCTAAATAATACCACGGTGCTTTTTTATCCATACGAGCGGAAGATAGTAAGAACCGATTAAACCTTTTACAAAATATAAATTTAATAGTACCTTTGCCTTAAGTTCTGCGGAGTGTACCGGGCCAACGTGTTTCCGTTACCGGTTTTCTTCAAGAACTTGAACGCTATGTCAAAGTTACCCAAGGAAAATCAGTTCTTGGATTTATCTGATTATGGAAGACCTATTGCAAAAATTATCGCGCAATCCCTTAAAAACACTTCCTTCACTCCTATTCATGTCACCATTGCATTTGTCATTTCAGGCCTAATGGCAATCGCCTGCATTCTAAATCATTATTACTGGGCTACTGCTTTTTTTCTGGTTTTAAAGTCCATTCTAGATGCCGCAGATGGTGAATTAGCTAGAATCAAAAATACGCCCTCGTATACCGGTAGATACTTAGATTCCGTCTCCGATATCATTTTGAATCTTTTGATTTTGATTACTATCTGGTATGTCACCGATGGTTCTTTAGCACTTACTATTTTAGCTTTCTTCGGAATTCAGTTGCAAGGCACGCTATATAATTACTACTATGTTATTCTTCGGAATAAACACAACGGAGATACCACAAGTCGTGTTTTTGAAAATGTAACGCCCAAAGCTTTGAAAGGAGAAAAGCAAAGCAATGTGAATATTCTTTTCGGACTTTACACCCTATTTTACGGGATTTTCGATAAAATCATATACCGAATGGATGCTAAGGCCGTTGAGGCTCAAAATCTTCCAAATTGGTTTATGACCGCCGTTTCTACATTCGGATTAGGCTTTCAATTGCTTTTAATCGGCATCATGCTGGCACTCGATTTGAAATATTATATCATTCCCTTTTTTATCGGATATTCTTTTTTCATCCTTGTATTTATTGCCATCCGTAGATTGATAAATCGGTAATTTTCCATACTTTTCAGGTATGCGAATTATACTCCTTATTGTCTTTAGTACCGTCTTAAATTTGAGTTGTTCTTCGGAAGAAAAGGAACAATTTGATTTGGTTATTCAAAATGGAAAAGTGATTGATTTAGAAACTGGGGAAATTGGTTTACAAGATATTTACATTTCCGAAGGAAGGATTAAAAAAGTAGAAAATTCTACTGCAGTAAAATCCTTTGAAGCAGGCAAAATCATTGATGCGCAAGGAAAATACATACTACCAGGATTCTGGGATAATCACGCACATTTTCGCGGTGGAGATAGTTTAATCGCTGCCAACAAGAATTTCTTAAATCTTTTTATAGCGAACGGAGTTACAACCGTTCGCGATGCTGGTGGTGATTTAACCACAGCTATTTTAGATTGGAGAAAACAAATTGCCGAAGGAAGTCTAGTCGCCCCCACGATATTTACTTCAGGTCCAAAAATAGATGGCGTAGCGGGCACTTGGGAGGGTTCTTTAGAAGTAGAAAATGAAATTGACGTTAATAACGCCTTGGACATATTACAAAGAATACCTAGCGATTACGTAAAACTCTATGACAGCAAAATTTCTGGGGAAATGTATCTAAAAACGATTGCTGAAGCCGAAAAGCGAGATTTAATTACTTCAGGACATATGCCTTTTACAGTGGAACTAAATCAAGCTGTAGATTCAGGAATTGATGCCATCGAACATTTGTATTATGTAATGAAAGGCTGTGCTTCCAACGAAAAAGAAGTCACCCAACAATTACAAAATAAGGAAATTGGCTTTTGGGATGCTATGCCTTTACTTTTGAGTCACTATCAAGACTCTATAGCGCAAAAAGCATTCTTTCATTTAAAGGGACATAACGTGTATGTAGTCCCCACATTGCATATCGGAAAGACGCTCAGCTACCTAGATGAAGTCGACCACAGCAATGATGTCTATTTAAAATTTATGAGTGCTGGAATTATTAAAACGTATGAAGGTCGTATCAATCGCGTAAAAAATTCAACTCAAAAAGCGATTTCCGATAGAAAAGAATTAGATAGGTTCTTTGGAAAACTTGCAAAATCACTTAACGATGCTGGTGTCGGATTGTTAGCCGGCTCAGATAGCGGAGCCTACAATTCATACACTTACCCAGGAATTTCGCTGCACAAAGAATTCCAAGAAATGGTCTCAAACGGAATCTCACCTTTGAATGCTCTAAAAACCTCAGCATACAATGGTTCTAAGTTTTTACAAAAGGATGTTGACTATGGAAGTATTGCAAAGGAAAAAGTAGCAGATTTAGTAATCTTAGATGCTAATCCTTTGGAGGATATTGAAAATACGCAGAAGATTTACTCCGTAATTAAAGGAGGTAAAACCTATTCAAAAGAACAACTGAAAACGCTTTTGGAAGAAGCTCTTCAGAACTAATTCCGCTTTCAAAGGGGAATCTATTATAAACAAAATCATGATAATATGAAAAAATTATTCATCCTACTAACAGCCACATTACTGGCATCTTGTAACCAAGCACAAGAAAAAGTAAGTCCAACTGCAACTCTAATGTCTAACGCGAACATTGTTGATGTCCGTTCAGGTGAAATTCTTAAAAGCCGACAGGTGGTCATCGACTCTGGAAAGATTCGCAGTATTTCCGAATCAATTGAAAATATAGAAGGATATTCAAATACCATTGATGCAACTGGCAAATATCTAATGCCCGGACTAGCAGAAATGCACGCCCATATTCCACCTCCTTCAACGGATGCTCTTAGAATTGAAGAAACTTTATTCCTATATCTTTCTAATGGAATAACTACGATCCGCGGAATGCTTGGAGACCCCATGCATCTAGAATTAAGAGAAAAGGCCAAAAACGGTCAGCTCCTAAGTCCCAGGATATTTAGTTCAAGTCCATCTTTAAATGGAAATTCCGTTAAGACGATTGAGGAAGCAGCTGAAAAAGTAACGGCATATCAAAAAGCAGGATACGACTTTCTCAAAATCCATCCGGGAATCCAAAAAGAAGTATTTGACGAAGTTGTTCGAACGGCCAATGAAGTTGGAATCCCCTTTGCAGGCCACGTTCCCGTGGATGTCGGAATTCGACATGCACTGGAAAGTAAATATGCTTCTATTGATCATGTAGATGGATTTTTAGAGGGGCTAGTTCCTGAATCAGAAAATGTGGACCCAACTAAAAATGGTTTCTTCGGATATGCTTTTACACCCCTAGCGGATACTTCTAAAATTGATGAGCTGGTTCAAATGGCAAAAGAAAATGAGGTCTGGATTGTTTCCACCCAAAGTCTTTTCGAAAGATGGTTCGCTCCTATTTCCGCAGATGAATTATTGGCGCAACCAGAAATGAAATATATGCAAGCTTCCACTTTAAAAAACTGGAAGGAGCGCAAAGAAGCATCTACAGATCCGGAAACAGGATTCAATGAGGCGCAATGGCAAAAATTCGATAGTATCAGAAAACAACTTATCAATGCATTAAGCAAAAATGGACACGGTATGTTACTAGGTTCCGATGCTCCACAACTATTCAATGTCCCCGGGTTCTCAATCCATCATGAAGTAAATGGAATGCTAGGTACGGAAATGACTCTTTTGGAAATCATTCAATCAGGCACAATCAATCCGGCAAAATATTTTGGTATGGAGGATACTTTCGGGGAAATTAAAGAAGGGTTGGATGCAGATATGGTATTGTTGGAATCGAATCCCTTAGAAAATTTGAATGCCTTAAAGGAAATCTCAGGAGTTATGCTACAAGGGAGATGGTTACCAAAAGAAGAAATCGAAGAGAAACTTGCGATTGTAGCGAAACATGCTGCTCAGAACTAAAAAACGGACCAGGTTAATAGTTTCCTGGTCCGTTTCTATAATTTATTTTACTTCTTTCATCAATTCCTCAATGGAACGTTCCAACTGCTCATCGCGGCCTTTACCAATCACGTCAGGATTATTCTTCACCTGAATTTCAGGTTTGGTTTCATTATTCTCCAACCACTCGCCTGCCTTATTTTTTGCACTTACAGGCACTACGCCCCAAACACCACCATTCGGAAGACGTTCCCAACCCGCAAAACTACAAGTACCGGGGACCGGCATACCTACGGTCTTGCCTATTTTTAAATCCCGATAGCCACTTGCGAAACAAGAACCGTCACTGTACATGGACTCATTGAACATGGCCAAGGTCGGCTTTGTCCATCGTGAGGTAGGTTCTCCCCCAACAACTTTAGCTTCGGTTTCATAAGACAAGAAAGGAATTCCTGTAAAGAACATCGCCAAATCGGCTACTAGGTCACCTCCGCCATTAAAACGGGTATCAACTATAACGGCCTTTTTATCAGAAAATTTACCCATCATTTCTTCATAAATCGAGCGATACGGTTCGTCACTCATTCCGGGAATGTGTACATAGCCCAGGGCACCCTGACTCTTTTCAGTTACCTCTTTCTCATTTTTCTTAACCCACCTTCTATAAAGCAGCGATGATTCTTTGCGCAGAGATATGGGCTTTACCGTAATTTGCTTTCGGGTACCGGAGGAATTTACAATATCGAGTAGCGTAAAGTTGCCCGCCTTTCGGTTCAAATAACTGGCAATATCTCGATTGGGAGTTATGGTTTCCCCATCTATTTTATCGATAAGCATCCCGGGGCCTAATTTGAAATCGGCCTTGTCAAGCGGACCTCCCTTAATTACCTCCGCAATTTTAATTCCGTTTCCTTGATGCTTATAATCCATAAAAATGCCTAAGGAAGCTGTGGCATCTCCATTATCTATGTTGCTGTTGTATCGACCACCTGCGTGGGAAACATTCAACTCGCCCAATAGTTCTGAAAGCATCTCAGCAAATTCCGTAGAGTTTCCGATATGTGGCAAATACTTTTCGTATTCTGTTCGCATAGCTTTCCAATCGATGCCATGAAAGTTGGAATGGTAAAAAATGGCGTTGGTCCGCAACCAAACGTGGTCGAACATATACCTACGTTCGGCATCGGCATCCAGTTTCATTTCGGACTTGATTTTGACAGGTTTTGTCTTGGAACCCTTTAAATCGACCTTTGCTATTTTACCATCACTTAACAGAAAAAGGTTTTCTTGTTTCGCATCCCATTGCAGGCTGCCCGATTTAGCTCCTAAGGAGATTAACATCTTAGTTTCTTTTGTTCGAATCTCTGTTTCCCAAAGGTTTAAATCTTTCTCAAAGCGAGCAAGGTAGTATAGCTTTTCGCCGTCTTTTGACAATATGGCATCACTCAATCGCGAAGAGTGGATGGTCAATCTACTTTTTCGTAGTTCCATGTCCTCCCAATCGAATTTGAGGGGCTTTACCGGCTTTTCCTTTTTGTCGTCGCCTTTTTTCTTTTTTCCTTTTTTATCTTTTTCATCATCCTTCGAATCGTCCTTATCCTCTTTTTCTCCTTCTTCAAGTTCCTTCATCAAGTCATATTCCTCTTTCGAGAGATTGAACTTGTCAAAGGCATCTTTGGTGAAAAACATGCTATAGACATCAAATTCACTACGCCCACTAGTAGCGTAACTTTTCAGCCCATTTCTATTACTGAACCATAGCATTTGTTTTCCTTCATTCACCCATTTAGGAGACATGTCATAGTAACCACTCTCCGTAAGGTTCTTACGTTTTTTTCCATCAACAGAAAGTAATAACACCTCACTATTGCTCAATGTTTGTCCCCAATCGACCAAAAGCCATTTACTATCCGGACTCCACTTAAAATACTTATCCCCATCAGAAAAATGGTACAATTCTTCAGGTGTTAGTAAGGTAACCGTCTGTTTCGTCTTTAGGTTCATCACCTTAAGGGTTCGTCGACCTTCTATATAAGCAACGGATTTTCCATCAGGTGAAAACTCCGGCAAGTAATTGTCCTTATCATTGCTAATCAGTGTATCTTCCTTTACCAAGGTCGCCGCGAAAAAGTACTTTTCCTCTTTTCGGACTTTTTTGGTTTGGTAGATATCCCACTTTCCGTTACGTTCACTTGAATAGCTTACAGCCTTGCCATCGTGGGTGAATTTCACAAAACGCTCTTGTTCTGGAGTGTTGGTCAATCTTTTGGTCAAGGAACCGTCGACTGAGGTTACAAATACTTCTCCGCGAGAGATAAATGCAATTTCCTTTCCATCCGGAGAAATATCCATTTCGCGGACTCCTCCATTTACCGAAACATATTTATCAGCATTCGCACCCGCTTGTGTACGGATATTGATTTTTACTTTCTTTGGTTCCCCTCCTTCTGCCAAAGTATATATCCCTCCATCATAAGAAAAAGATAGTATTCCATTTCCATTGCTTAAAAAACGAATAGGATGTGTTTTAAACTGAGTAATCTGTGCTTTTTCAGATGGATTATCCAATACCATTCGATGCACATTGAAAGTGCCGCTTTCCTCGCTTAAATAGAAAAGGGCCGTGCCATCTTTTGAATAGACGGGATTGCGGTCTTCACCTTTAAAAGATGTCAGCATTTTATGGGTATCTGTAGCGGTATCATAAGTCCATAAATCACGTGTAATAGCAGAAGTATGATGCTTTCTAAACTCATCCTCATATCCTTTTAAATCATGGTATACCATTTGTGTGCCATCTGCATTTAATTGCACATCTTCTGCAGGAACGGTTAGTACCTGTTGTACTCGACCACCTTTTGCCGGAACACTATACAGCTCAGGTTGTCTGCTTGTTGGATACTGTCGGTGCATGACATCATCTTGGCGTATAGCCCCGAAAAGAACTGCGGTATCATCAACAGAAAAAGAATACGGTTTTTCATCAGCACTATGAAAAGTAAGTCGTGTAGCAGGGCCTCCCATGGCATCCATAGTATACACATCAAAATTACCATAGCGGTCAGAAGCAAAAGCCAAGGTTTTACCATCTTTACTCCATTTCACACGATAATCATGGGCCTCATGAAAGGTAAGCTGAGTAGCGTCACCGCCTTTTGCAGCAACCCTATATAAGTCCCCTTTATAAGTAAATGCAATGGTATTTCCGTCAGGAGAGATAGACGGGTATCTTGCCCATTGTGGTTCGATTTGTGCAAAACTCAGAATAGAACAGAATAGGGCTAGAATAACAAAGGGTTTGGTTTTCATAAAATAACGGTATAATTGAAAGTTGTCGCGAAAGATAGGAAAAGGGATAAAATCTAGCTCTTTTTTTAACGTAGTTTTCTTTTTGGATAGTATCTTTCCCCAATGAACACCCCAGAAGAACAAGAGTACTGGACCCATCGTTATAAAGAAGAACGCACTGGATGGGATATTGGTTATCCTTCTACTCCCCTGAAAGAATACATTGACCAACTTGAGGATAAATCCATCTCAATTCTAATCCCTGGAGCAGGAAATGCTTATGAAGCAGAATATCTATGGAAGCAAGGTTTCCAAAACGTATTTGTGATGGATATTTCAGAATTCCCCTTAAAACAGTTTCAAGAACGGAATCCTGATTTCCCAAAAGCACAACTATTATTAGAAGATTTCTTTCAACATGAAAAGCGATACGACCTCATCTTCGAGCAGACGTTTTTCTGTTCTTTTGTTCCAACCCACGAGAATAGAAATCGCTATGTAAAACAAATGGCTTCTTTATTAAAACCGAATGGAAAACTTGTTGGGGTTTGGTTTGATATTCCCTTGACAGGGGATATGGAAAAGCGTCCTTTTGGAGGAGATAAAAAATTGTATTTGAGCTACTTAGAGTCTTACTTTAAAACCATTACTTTTGAAAGATGTCACAACTCGATTCCTCCAAGAATGGGAAATGAATTGTTCGGGATATTTCAAAAACGTATTTAAATCGATAAAACTTTTACTGATCTAACCGCTCAAGTTGCCATTGCTGATTAGCTCTTCCGTGAAACGGCCATGTAATTAGGTTAGTGCCAGCTGCGGTCCTTCGTCCAAAAACATCCATATATTGATTATCTGAAAGGTTTCTGATATAAAAATAACCTTCTTCTGCGGCAGGTTCTATTGCCCATTGTTGACTCGTTTCGCCTTCATAGTCCCATTGCTGAACATTATTATAGCGTTGACCTGATACCGGTTCCATTTGAGCAGCCTTATTTGAATATGTCGATCTAATCACATACGCACCAGAATCGAGAATCTCTAGATTCCACCCTTCACTTTCAGCTTGTCCTGATGTGCTCTCCTGCGAAATATTTATTCCGTTATCTGAAGATAAACTAGACAGTCCTAAAACACGACCGCTATGCCTTGCTCTGATTAAATAATTACCTTCTGGTACAATCAAGCTTTCTTGTGTTCGTATTTTATGTATGATTTGCAAACCTGAATTTCCAGAGGCGGCAAATATGTAATTCCCGTCAGAAACTACATAATTAATAGAACCTTTTAATTCTACTACACCCATTAAATCTAACAATTCATTTTTTACTTTAATAGCCAAACCTGCACCCCCATTCGCCAAAAGCGTAGCATTGCCATTTACTGAAACTGCATTGGTAACCTTATCTGAAGGAACAATATTTTCAGGATCCAAAAGAATTGGTAAACGCTCTTCAAGTGCTCCTGTTGTTAGATTATACACTCCGGCCCCTTGGGCACCTTCTGCCACAATTACTTGATCTGCCGTCATAGATATGGTTCGTTTTGCGTCTTCAACAAAACTAGAATTCGTGTTTATTTGGGTTAGCACGTTTAATTCACTATCCATTATCGTAACTCCCCTACTACCATCCAAAACAGCTAATTTTCCATTTGCAGAGGTTACAGAACGTAAGTCATCAAAAGTAATTTCATTAGACTTTAAGAAAGCATTACCATCATACTTAACGATAGACCCCGCTACTCCGCTAGTCACATAATAGGAGTTTTGCATTTTAGTAATACCAGTTGCCGTGTTACCTTGCTGGTAGAAATATTCCACGCTATCTAAATCAATACTACCATTCTGAACAGCTATTTTGGCGATAAAAGATTCTCCGGTAGCCTCCAAAACCTTTTCAGTATCTACACTTCCTAACACATATATATAACCGTTGTCATATAAAATAACGTTGGCATCTCTATTAAACATATACATTCTTGAAACTAAAACTGGTGACAACGGATCAGTTAAATCAATAACATCTACAGCACCTGCAAAAGTTTCACCGATAGTATTGTAAGAAACATAGGCAAATTCGTCTTGATAATCTACATGGGTCGCGGCAAGATTTGAACTCCCTTGGAAAGCGGGACTTGACACTTGACCCACCAAATTCAAATGAAAATCACTGGTGGTACTTAAAGACATACCACCATTTTTACTAGATATTTCATGTTCAAAATAAATATCTAGAATCCCATTACTGCTGTCGCCAATTCCATTTGAGAGTACTGTATTACTTTCTTCTAATACAAGTTCTCTACCAAGGCTTTGTTGATCAATATAGGTCGTTTCATCTGTACAGCTAGTAACAAAAATCACTGCAGAAAAAATAACTAGGTATATTTTTCTCATGGTGAAGTAGGGATAAAAATTAAATTTGGTTGCTTAGAAAACTGATTAGTTCCGTTTTTATTGTCGCAGAATACCTCCTTTCGATAAAGTGTATCTATAATAAAATGCAGGAATGAGGAGGTTTTTTTAAATTTCTAGACCAAATTTGTAAGCTTTAAAAACCGCCATAGCTGAATTAATCGGAGAACAGGAATTGGGTAGTTCTGATTTTCAATCTAAAGGACTCCAAAGTTCTACTTGATTTTTGAGCGAAATAAGCCTAAAATAGCTCTTGATATCTTGTAAAAAATAAAAAATATCAAAACCATAAGGATCCCAAAACCTATGGGGATGATTGCTCCAAAAGTAAAGGCAGACCCTACCACCCAACCCAAAAGATACTCAGATTTGTAAAGGGGGAAAATGAAAGCCAGCGCAAATATGGATAGCATGATATAGTCTATCACATCAATCTCAAAAGTGAAGAATATGGAAATAGTTATCGCTATTCCCATAGCCAAAAGAAATCGGACAACAACACTCCGTAAACTCTCTGAAGCAATAGGAATTTCAGGTCCGTCAATACGTTTATGAATGCGATGGAGTAAAAACCATGTAAAGAAAGGAAGCACCAAACCGCCCAACCAATTGGGGATTCCCGGTAAATTATCGTCGTGTAAAAGATAGTGCGTGGGTATACCGCCGTGAAAAAGGTCCCATGTGATATGGCCCCAAATTAAAAGAGTGACAACAGCGGTAATGCCAACACGCAGACTAAGTCGTAGTTTCATGATGATTGATTTTTGATTGATGATTATAAGACGCAACAATTTACTTCATAGTTGCCTATGAAAAAATACTTTTGCCCTTTGAGGGAATATTAGTGAGACGTAGGGAATTGTAAATTGTTACAAAGTATCTCAAAAGCTCCTTCCCCTAGCAGCGGAAGGAACAAAAGACTTATTTTATTTCGTAATCCTCAAGAATACTACGAATACCTTCTTGATAAGAAGTCACCTCAAAATCGGGAAATCTCGTCTTAAACTTCGAAGAATCAAAAATATTATCAATTTGATATCTGGGGAATAACTCCTTGGTCTCCTTAATCATCGGATGAAACAAGGAAAGTATTTTCAACACAAATGGGCTGAGTACAGTGTACTTTACTTCTCTTCCCAACTGGCTAGAAACCTCAGCCATAAACTGCTTGTACGTTAATCGATTATCATCACAGGGTAAATGCCAAGTTTGTCCATATGCATCAGGAGTATTCGCCAATACAGCCATTCCCCTACTCGCATCAGGTGTATAAATCAAAGTGCGAAGTACTTTATCACTTAGAAACACTTTTGGCTTTTTGCCATTCTTTAGTGCTTCAAAAACCAAAGCATTGGTAAACCCTTTTGTTTTACCGGGGCCATAGAATTCGGGTGCTCGGCAAATAAGTGCTTCTATCTCCTTATTGGCCATTGCTTTTAACAACAATTCAGCAGCCAACTTTTTACCTGTACCTTTTTTACCCGATGAACTCATTGGCGTATCTTCTTTTTGAATAGCAGTATCCTGGGGATACATATAGGTATTATCAAAATACACTAGCTTACAATTCTGTTTTTTGCAGCCTTCAATCACATTCTCCATAACACGGACCCAATCACGAAGCCACACTTCGGAAGTATAAGGCAAACCAACCGTCATATAAGCAATCTCAGTATTTTCTAAAGCTTTATGGACATCTTCAATATTGAATAAATCGGCTGTGCATAAAACATCATCAGGATGCACCTTTTGCGGGTTACGCCCGACAAGTTTGATTTCATTTGTATAGTTGGCTCGTAATTCTTTGGCGAGTTCTTCGCCTATGATTCCGTTTGCGCCTAGGATGGTGTGCATGATTTTTTTTTGTTTAGAGAACTGGACTAAGGTTTTTCATAGGAGGTTTTGTTGTGCTTTCGTTATTTACTTTTTTCAATCTCGGCTTTTATGCTATCAATCAAATTAGTAGTTTTTACTTTCCACTCCTTTGTATTTCTCGATGCAATTCCTAACCATGTTTTTTTGTAAATAAGACCACTAATTAACTCCTCATTTTTAGACAAATATTCATCTGAAATGGATGTCGTGAAATATTCATAACCTAAATCAGCTAAAAATTCCTTTTTGCCAATTAATCTTTTCATCGGAGGATGAATATCCTTTCCACTGGACCCTCGCAAAGTTTCTGTTATAAGTTCGTTACTATAATCTATGGAATTGTAATGTGAAGCTATTTTCTTCATTAGTTCCTGATTCTGAATTTGATTTATGTCTCCCGCTGAAATTAGGTTATTATAACCATTTTTTTGAGGATTAAATTTTGGAACATAGGATACTGCTAAAAAATAGTTGAATAGTTTCTTGTAGTTCGTTGTCGCAGGTTCTGCACTTTTAATAAATATATGTAAGGAGTCAATTTTAGATATGATATTTTGATACTCTATACCAACAATTTCTATTTGAGTATAGTCTGCTTCTAAATTTTTCCATATTTCAATTAAATACTTTTGTTCCTGAGCCCTTTCTTTATTTCCTTCGTTCCAGTTATTAATTTGAAGCGCAATTAAAATTCCAATGACAACTAAAATAACTTCGCCAATTGCGTATAGAAGATATCTGCTGAACTTATTTTCAGTCAATAGTTGTTGTCGAATTTTTCTAAAGAATTTTATCATTGGTTATTGGTTGGTCATAATGAAGCACAACTCGTTTATAACATTATAAATATAAGAGTTACACAACCAAAACGGGAAGATAACAAAACATTTATCCCATATATTAGCAAGACAAAAACTATCAAGTTCTTAACACCTCATTAAGAAATCCCCTGAATCTTTTCCCTATATTTAATCCGACTAATTAATTCAATCTAAAATGACCAAAAGGCTTTTGCTCTTAGCACTGCTCGGTGCTACAATTTCACTTACTGCACAGGAGGAAAAAAAGGATAAAAACAAATGGGATGTTACCAACCCAGGAAAAGATTTCAACTACAAAAACCACCAATTTTCTACTGATGAAGGTACTTGGATGAACCTAGATGTGAGTCCAGATGGTAAAACCCTAGTTTTTGATTTGTTGGGCGATATCTATTCCATGCCAATTACCGGCGGAAAAGCCAAAGTACTGCGCAGCGGAATTCCATTTGAAGTACAACCTCGTTTTAGTCCCGATGGTAAAAAAATCGCATTTACCAGTGATGCTGGTGGCGGAGATAATATTTGGGTTATGAATGCCGACGGCTCTGATGCGAAAGCGGTTACCAAAGAAAAATTTCGACTCTTGAACAATCCCTATTGGACTCCGGATGGTAACTACATAGTGGCTCGGAAGCATTTCACATCACAGCGTTCTTTAGGGGCTGGAGAAATTTGGCAATACCATCATTCTGGGGGTTCGGGAATTCAATTGACCAAACGAAAAAACGACCAACAAGATGTGAATGAACCCTGTATCTCACCTGATGGAAAATACTTGTATTACAGTGAAGATGTCTATCCTGGCGGATTTTTTCAATACAACAAAGACCCCAATAAACAGATCTATGCTATTAAGCGTTACGAATTTGAAACAGGGGAGACGGCTACAGTGACACGGGGTCCAGGTGGAGCCGCGCGGCCACAATTGTCAAGAGATGGCAAGAAAATGGCTTTTGTAAAACGTGTCCGCACCAAAACCGTATTGTATTTGCACGATTTGGAAACAGGCGAAGAATGGCCACTGTTCGATGATTTGAACAAAGACCAGCAGGAAGCCTGGGCGATTTTTGGAATTTACCCTAACTATAGTTGGACCCCCGACGACAAAGAAATTGTTTTTTGGAATAAAGGGCAGCTGTATAAGATAAATGTTAGCACGCTTGCGGTGAAGAACATTCCTTTTAGTGTTGATGCCGACATTAAAATTGCAGAAAGGGTTCACTTTAACAATCCTGTTGATGCTGATGAATTTGATGCAAAGGTTATTCGCCATGCCGTTACTTCTCCCGATGGAAAAACAATGGCATTTAATGCTTTAGGACATCTATGGACTAAAAAACTGCCCAACGGAAAACCAAAGCGATTAACCAAGGCAACAGATTTTGAGGCCGAGCCTTCTTTCTCCCCTGATGGAAAAGAATTGGTTTATGTGACTTGGAACGATACCAACCTTGGAGCTGTTCATAGAGTTTCGGTACAAGGCGGGACCTCAACAAAACTGACCAAGAAAAAAGGAATTTTCAGAAATCCTGCTTTTAGTCCATCTGGACAAGCAATTGTATTCCACAAAGAATCAGGAAATGCGGACCAGGGATTGGCTTTTGGTAAAAACGCAGGCATTTATACCATCTCTAGAACTGGAGACAACTTAAAACGATTAACCAAAGAGGGAGAATATCCGCAGTTTTCCACTAAGGGAAATCGTGTTTTTTACCAGACTGGCGGCACCTATTTCGGAGAACTTACGAAAAAGTTGAAGTCAGTTAACCTCAATGGGGAAGACGAAAAAACGCATATCAAATCTAAATATGCAAATCGATTGGTACCGAGTCCCGATAACAAATGGATTGCTTTCACCAACTTGCATAAAGCCTATATCGCACCCTTGTTGTTGAATGGAAAAGAAGTTGATTTGGATAATAAGTCTACGGTCGTTCCAGTATCTCAAATCGCCAAAGATGCAGGTATCAACTTACATTGGTCTTCAGATAGCAAAACGATTCATTGGACCTTAGGAGACTCCTATTTTTCAAATGACATTAAAGACAGATACACCTTTCTAAAAGGTTCTCCTGAAAAAGTGGCGAAAATGGATTCCGTTGGAAGTCAAATAGGCTTGTCGGCAAAAATGCATAAACCAAAAGGACGTATTGCTTTTGTAAATGCGAGAATCATTACCATGGAAAACGAAGGGGTAATTGAATCGGGTACTATTATTGTAAATCAAAATATAATAGAAGCTATTGGAAGTACCGCAGATGTTCCTATTCCCGCCAATTCGAAAATATTTGATGTTTCCGGTAAAACGATAATGCCTGGTATTGTAGATGCACATGCGCATATTGGGGGTTTCCGTTACGGACTAACTACGCAAAAGCATTGGCAACTCTATGCGAATTTGGCTTTTGGAGTAACTACAACACATGACCCATCGGCAAATTCAGAATCTATTTTTGCCATGGCCGAACTCATTAAAAGTGGCGAGATGATTGGACCTAGAATTTATTCCACAGGAATCATTCTTTACGGCGCTGATGGAGATTTCAAAGCTCCTATCAATAGTTTAGAAGATGCGCGCTCATCAATTCGCAGAACGAAAGCTTATGGTGCGCAATCCGTTAAAAGCTATAACCAACCTAGAAGAGAACAACGTCAGCAAGTAATGCAAGCTGCTAGAGAACTGGGAATCAATGTCGTACCTGAAGGCGGTTCTACCTTTTATACCAACATGACCATGCTAATGGATGGCCATACGGGCATTGAACATAATATTCCGGTAGCACCAGTTTATAAAGATGTATTAGAACTTTGGAAAACTAGCGAGTCAGGCTATACTCCTACGCTAATTGTAAATTACGGGGGGATGAATGGGGAATACTATTTTTACCAAAAAGATAAGGTTTGGGAAAATGAAAAACTCTTGAAATACACGCCCAGAGCCTTGGTAGATGCGCGCTCGCGATATCGGACTATGATTCCGGATGAAGAGTATGAAAACGGACATATTTTAGTTTCCAAAACGGCAAAAGCACTAACTGACCAAGGTGTCAAAGTAAATTTAGGCGCACATGGCCAATTACAAGGTTTAGGCGCTCATTGGGAACTTTGGCTGCTTCATCAAGGAGGCATGACCAATATGGAGGCATTGAAGGCGGCCACGATAAACGGCGCCAACTATATTGGAGCTGGAAATGAAATTGGATCTTTGAAAAAAGGGAAATTGGCAGATTTAATCGTCTTGGAGAAGAACCCTTTAGACGATATCAGAAATACTGAAACGGTTACCTACACTATGGTAAACGGCAGGCTGTATGATACCTCGACCATGAATGAAATAGGCAATACAGATACAACCAGAAGTAATTTCTGGTGGGAAAACAATAAATACAGCGAGGCCTTCCCTTGGCATGAAGAAGCACAAAGTTTCACAAGACCCGGATGCGGCTGTCATTTAGGTCATCAATAAAAAACCATAACCAACTAATTCAATAGTAAAATGAAGTATCTTTTTAAAACGATGTTATTCTTTTTTGTCGCAACGGCTGTCTCTGCGCAAAATTTTGATATGAAATTGGTCCAAGACCTCAAACCCCGTAATATTGGCCCTGGTGGCATGAGTGGGCGTGTGACCGCTATTGATGCCGTGCATTCCAACCCTGATATTATGTATGTCGGTACGGCATCCGGTGGTATTTGGAAATCGACTTCTGGTGGTATCAAATGGGAACCTATTTTCGATGAAGAACTCACAGCATCTGTTGGTGCCCTAGCCATTCAGCAATCCAATCCTTCTGTGATTTGGGTGGGTACGGGAGAAGGGAATCCTCGAAATAGTTTGAACGGTGGTTTTGGTGTCTATAAATCTTTGGACGGCGGTAAAAGCTGGAAAGCGATGGGACTGACAAAGACACGTCATATTCACAGAATAAAAATTGACCCAACGGATCCGAATACAATTTATGTCGGTGCGATTGGTTCGCCTTGGGGTGAACATCCTGAGCGTGGTGTTTTTAAAACTACCGATGGTGGCGAAACTTGGGAGAAAGTCCTGTTTGTTAATAACAAAACTGGAGTGGCAGATTTAATTATGGATCCAACGAATCCGAATAAACTGATTGCTGCGATGTGGGAACACAAACGTGACCCGTGGTTTTTTAAATCCGGGGGGAAAGGCAGCGGACTTTACATGACGCACGACGGTGGAAAAAATTGGAAAAAACTAACCGAGGAAGACGGACTCCCAAAAGGAGATTTAGGAAGAATCGGAATCGCCATAGCTCCTGGTAAACCTAATATCGTCTATGCTTTAGTGGAAGCTAAAAAGAATGCGCTCTATAAATCAGAAGACGGCGGTTTTAAATGGAAGAAAATAAATGATAAAGCTGATATTGGAAATCGCCCGTTTTACTATTCCGAAATCTATGTGGATCCACAGAATGAAAATCGCGTGTATTCTGTCTTTACATTTATCAATGTTTCCGAAGACGGTGGTAAAAACTTCAAACAGTTGATGAATGCCTATGGAAACGACGTTACCAACGGAGTTCACCCCGACCATCATGCCTTTTGGATACATCCGGATAATGGACAATTCATTTTAAACGGTAATGATGGTGGATTTAATATTTCCAAGGACGGTGGTAAATCATGGCGTTTTATTGGGAATATTCCTGTAGCGCAATTCTATCATATTGCCACGGATAATGAATTCCCGTATAATGTTTATGGCGGAATGCAGGATAACGGCTCCTGGCGCGGACCTGCCTATGTTTGGAAACGTCAAGGTATTCGTAACAGCTACTGGCAAGAAATCAGCTTTGGTGATGGCTTCGATGTGGTTCCCGATTTAGAGAATTCCCAGTATGGCTACACCATGAGTCAGCAAGGTTTTGTGCAACGTTATGACCATATTACGGGCAACAATTATATCGTGCGCCCTACCCCACCAGATGCTAAAACAAAACTACGTTTTAATTGGAATGCAGCCATTGGCCAAGACCCATTTGATAACAGCACCGCATATTTCGGAAGTCAGTTTGTACATAAGAGTACCAATAAAGGTTTGACTTGGGAAGTCATTTCTCCGGACTTAACAACCAACGACCCAGAAAAGCAAAAACAAAGCGAAAGTGGCGGATTGTCCATGGATGCCACTGGAGCGGAAAATCATACGACCCTATTGGTTATTGAGCCTTCTCCCTTGGAAAAAGATATGCTTTGGACAGGTTCTGATGACGGTCGTGTGCACTACACTCAAAATGGAGGAGAAACTTGGATTGATGTCACCCAAAACATTAAAGGCTTACCTGCAGGAAGTTGGATTCCTCAAATCAAAGCTTCCAACAAAAATAAAGGGGAAGCACTATTAATAGCGAATGATTACAGAAGGTTCAACTATACTCCTTATGCGTATCGCACTAGAAACTATGGTAAAACTTGGGAGCGTATTGTTGATGGTAACGATGTGCAGAGCTATACGCTATCTATTGTAGAGGACCCTGAAAATGCAAATCTGTTGTTCTTAGGAACGGATGACGGATTGTACATTTCCTTCAATGCTGGAGCAAACTGGCAAAAATGGTCGGAAGGTTTCCCAACGGTGTCTACAAAAGATTTGGTGATACATCCAAGAGAACACGATTTGGTAATAGGTACTTTCGGACGCGCTGCTTGGGTGATGGATGATATTCGTCCACTTCGAGAATTGGCATCGAACAAAGCTATTTTAAATGCGGATGCAAAATTGTTTACACCTCCTACAGCGTATCAAGCGGCTATTCAGCAGCCAACAGGAAGTCGTTTTGGGGGTGATGCCCTTTACAATGCAGAAAATCGCAAACTAGGTGCGATGATTACGTATTATCTGAAGGAGGGAAAGAAAAAAGCGGATAAACCGGAGAAAAAAGATGATGACAACAAGGATGACAAAGATGCTGAAACGAGTTCAGCAACCGAGGAGTTAACCGGAGTTCAGAAAAAGGATTCCGTTCAGTTTGAATTTTTAAGTGGCGATAAAGTCATCCGTACGTTGAAATATAAAACACCGGAAAAGGCAGGTTTCCATAGAATCTACTGGGGAATGGACGAAAAAGGTCCTGATAGACCTTCCCGAAAAATCAGCAAACGTAAAAACGAGCGCGGTGGACGAAGTGTCAAACCGGGAACCTATAAAGTTAGAATGAGTTACGGAGATATTACCGATGAAACCATGATAACGGTCAAAACCGACCCGCGACTGAATGTCGATATGAATTCTGTAAACGAAATTTATGAAGCTTCAGAGAAAATCGCAAACATGACGCAAACTGCTGCAGATGCTGTAAAGCAATTGAATGAAAGCAAAAACGTCGCCAATAAGTATTCCAAGGAATTGAAAGAAATGGACAAGAAAAAGTATAAGGACCAAATTAAGGCCTCAACTGATATTGTAAAGGCCATTGATTCTGTAGTTGCTTTATATATCGGAAAAGAAGACAAACGGCAAGGTATTACTCGAAATCCTGAAATCAATGTGATGCAACGTATTGGCAATGCCGGTTATTACGCGGAAACTAGAAAAACCGGTTTGACCGAAACAGAAAGGAATTTAATAAAGTATGCCGAGGATGATTTGAAAGATGCCTTGAATAAAACCAATAGCTTCTTCTCAGACCGTTGGAAAGGCTATCGCGAATCTATAGAAGCATTGAAAGTTTCCTCATTTAAAGACACAAAGAGTTTTAATATGAATTAAAAACATCTACTGTCAAGTCGAGCGGAGTCGAGACCGAATACACCAACTTCTCTCCCGAAATTTCGGGACGCTCGAAGTAACAGTTTATAACAATCAATTTAAAAACAAACATCATGAAACAACTAGCAGTACTATGTGCAATCGCCCTAATTTGGGGATGCAAAGAACAAAAGCCCGCTGAACCGAGTATAGCGGAAACAATGAAAACCTACACCATCGAACAGATGATGGATAATGAAGCCATCGGAGGCGGTAGTTTTTCTCCGGACAAATCAAAAATGCTCATTTCAAGCAATCGCTCCGGAATTTACAATATGTACACCGTGCCTACTTCTGGAGGGGAAATGATGCCCGTCACACAATCAGATAGTTCTTCGGTATTCGGAATCTCTTATTTTCCAAAAGACGAGCGGATGCTTTTCCGTATGGATGGTAATGGAGATGAAATCTATCACATCTATCTAAGGGATACAGATGGAAGTCATAAAGACTTAACTCCCGATGTAGGAAAACGAGCCAGTTTTTATGGGTGGACGGATGATAAGAAGAGTTTTTACTATACCTCCAATAAAAGAGATGAGCGTTTCACAGACCTCTATGAAATGGATTTGGAAACTTTCACTCCCAAACTGTTATATCAAAACAATGATGGCTATTTTTTAGGTGGCATGTCTGATAATAAAAAGTACTTACCGCTCATAAAGCCTATAAACACAAATGATTCGGATTTATTTCTCTACGGAATGGAAGACAAATCATTAACCAAAATCAATGTTAATCAAAGTGGGAATAGTCCAGAAGATTTTTCTCCTGATGGAAAATCGATGTATTACACTTCTGATGATGGCAACGAATTTTCGCAATTGATGAAATACAATATTGCCGATAAAACGAGCGAAAAGGTGATGACAAAAAGCTGGGATATCATGGGGTCCTATTTTACTGAAAACGGAACATACCAAGTCACATATATAAACGAAGATGCTAAAAACACCATAGAAGTAATGGATGTTGCTTCTGGTGAAAATATTGACCTACCCTCTTTTGACGGTATGGCGATTACTAATGTTGGCTTTTCGGACGATGAAAAATGGATGCGATTTTATGCCGGAGGTTCGCATACACCATCTAATTTGTATGTATACAATCTCGAATCCAAAGAACAAACAAAAATTACCGATGTGCTGAACGATGAAATTCAAGGTCAGGATATGGTACGTGCCGAAGTGGTTCGTTACAAATCATTTGATGGTTTGGAAATTCCCGCTATTTATTACCTGCCGCATCAGGCATCAGCTGAAACGAAAGTTCCAGCGATGGTATGGGTACATGGTGGTCCAGGAGGGCAATCGCGTCAAGGTTTCAATTCATTTTTGCAATATATGGTCAATCACGGTTATGCGGTGCTAGCCGTAAATAATAGAGGAAGCAGCGGTTACGGAAAAACATTCTATAAAATGGATGACCTCAACCATGGCGACAAAGACTTGAAAGACTGTGTAGCAGGTAAAGATTGGTTGGCACAACAACCAGAAATCGATGGTGAAAAAATAGGAATCGTAGGTGGTTCTTATGGAGGCTATATGACCATGGCTGCCTTGACCTTCACTCCTGAAGAATTTGATGTAGGTGTGAATCTTTTCGGTGTCACTAACTGGATTCGCACCCTACGTAGTATTCCACCTTGGTGGGAAGCGCAAAAAGAAGCATTATACCTAGAATTAGGTGACCCGAATAGCGCTGATTCTGTGCGCCTTCGTGAAATTTCTCCTCTATTTCATACAGACAAAGTCACCAAGCCTTTAATCGTACTTCAAGGTGCAAAAGACCCTCGTGTTTTACAAATAGAATCTGATGAAATTGTTGCGGGAGTTCGAAAAAATGGTGTCCCGGTCGAATACGTCTTGTTTGAAGATGAAGGCCACGGATTCGTAAAAAAAGAGAATCAAATCAAAGCCTATAGTGAAGCATTGAAATTTTTAGACATCCATTTAAAAGGGGATAAAGGTATTCCTATTGAAGACGGGGATTCTATGACAAAAGAAACAGACATTTAAACAAATCTGTCACTTCGAGCCTTTCGACAGTGCTCAAGACAGGCTCCGTCAAGAACTTAGGAACGCAAAAGTTCTCGACGGAGCTTGTGCCGAGCGTAGCCGAGGTGCTCGACCTGACAGAATAAAGACCCATTATCCATTTATGAAAAAAACAGCATTACTACTTGCCCTATTTTTTACCCTTTCAAGTGTAGCCCAAGAAATCGGAGACGATAAACTTGGCTCATGGCATATGTATTTTGGTACTAATAGAGTTTCTGAGAAACTTAGTATACATACCGAAGCGCAATTACGCTATTTCGAGAATGGTAAAAATTTCAATCAGTTATTATTGCGAACAGGATTGAATTATCACATCAATCCCAATGCCATTGCAACCTTTGGATATGGTTACATTTCTACAGATCCAACTTTTGTAGATTTTAGAGTAATTTCCGGAGACGACATTGTCTATGAGGACAGTAATATTATCGAACATCGCATATTTGAACAGTTCATTTTAAAAAATACGGTAGGTCAATTCAAATTTGAACACCGCTATCGTTTAGAACAACGTTTCATTAATGATAAAGACTTCAATGGTAAAGACACCCAACATCGTGCACGTTATCGGCTTCAAGTGACTTTGCCTTTATCGGATATTTTCTTTTTGAATTTCTATGATGAAATCTTCTTGAATCTTCAAAATAGCGTTTATGGTCAAAATCGTTTATATGGGGCATTAGGTGTAAATGTGACCGAAAACCTCAGTGTTCAGGCTGGCTATTTGAAAAACCATTTTCCAACAGCAAATTTTGACCGTTTACAGATAGGAGTTATTTGGAATACCGACTTAAGAAAAAAGAAAGAAGAGTAGTTCAGCAGGCAGTTGCAGTTGGCAGTGCGTGCTATCCATGAACTATTTTCTAAATAACACAATTCGATATGAACCTCCAAAAAGTAACATTCCAGAATAAAGAAGGGCAAAATTTAGTAGGAAGACTTGAGCTTCCGGTAAATCAGCACCCCCATAACTATGCAATTTTTGCGCATTGTTTTACCTGCAACAAGAATTTATCTGCGGTAAAGAATATTGGAAAAGCATTAACTGCAAAAGGTTTTGGAGTCCTTCGTTTTGATTTCACCGGATTAGGTGAAAGCGAAGGTGATTTTGAAGACACCAACTTCTCGGGAAACGTAGAAGACCTCATTGCAGCAGCCGATTATCTCAAAGAAAACTATCAGGCCGCTACGCTATTGGTTGGACATTCTTTAGGAGGTGCTGCTGTTATTTTTGCAGCATCCGAAATTGAATCAGTGAAGGCGGTTGCCACTATTGGAGCTCCTTCTAACCCGAATCATGTACAGCATTTGCTTAGAAGTGGAATCGAAGAAATTAAAGCATCTGGAAAAGCAGTTGTGAATCTGAGTGGACGCGATTTTACGATAAAGAAACAGTTTCTTGATGATTTAGAATCAAAATCCTTGCCTGAGACTGCTCAAGGTCTAAGAAAAGCAATACTGGTTATGCATTCACCGCAAGACGCAACGGTGGGCATTAAAAACGCTGAAGAAATCTATATAGCTGCACGACATCCGAAGAGTTTTGTTTCTTTAAATGGAGCAGACCATTTATTGATGAATAAAAAAGATTCAATATATGCCGGAGAAGTTATCGCGGGATGGGCACAACGCTATGTAGAGATTCCCGATGAGTCGAATTTAAAATCAAAGCATCAGGTAGTCGCAAGTTTGGATAGTGAAGACGGATTCACCACCGCTATGAAAGTCGGTAACCACTACATGACTGCTGACGAGCCAATTTCTTTCGGTGGCAATGATTTTGGCCCTTCTCCTTACGAATTCGTTTCTGCAGGTTTATCTGCTTGCACCGCAATGACGGTACAAATGTACGTGCGGCGAAAAGGATGGCCTTTGGAGAATATAGAAGTCCATACGTCTTATGGAAAATCACATGCTCAAGATTCTGAAAACTGCGAGGAGGATGCAGCCAAAATTGATACTTTCCATAGAGAGATAAGATTGACGGGGAATTTAGATGAAAAACAAATCGCTCGCATTTTACAAATTGCGGACAAATGTCCAGTACACAAAACCTTGCATAGCGAAACGCAAGTAATCACTAAATTGATTCAATAGTGCAAAGTGAACCTTTTGAAATATCGGTCACAGGAAGTTTTTATTCTTTATTACTTCCTAAGGACATCATTCAACCTTTTTTAGACAAAAAGATAAAAAGAGTAAAGGTTAAAGCTACTTTTGAAGGTAATGAACTATTATTCCATGGGGCGATACAAAAAAGGAATGGTAATTATTACATGATGTTCGGAAAGCGCTATCAAAAAGAATTGGGTGTCTTCCCCAACGATTATTTTCAAATACAATTCTTTGAAGATGATAGCAAATACGGGGTAGAAATGCCTGAAGAGCTTGATGCTGTTTTCTTAAGTGACTATGATGCCTTTCTGATTTTTGATTCTTTTACAGCCGGAAAAAAACGAGGCATTATTTATAGTATTGCTCGCTATAAAAATTCGCAGACACGTATTGATAAGTCCATTTTGATATGCGAAAACCTGAAAAGAGGTATACGCGATAATCTAGATTTACTCAAAAAGTTCTGAGTTTAAATAATTTTGCCATACCCATAGTATCAGTAATCTTTACCCTATATTTAGGAATTAACCAAAACACTATACTATGAAAAAAAGAATTGTAGCATTCGCTATCGGAATACTGGCTATCTGCAGTATTAATGCACAAACAGGCTCCGATATATCCAATTCAATTTCCATTCCTGAAGGAGATATCCCCGTTGACCCTAATGTAAAGATTGGCAAACTTGAAAACGGGTTAACGTACTACATTCGAAATAATGGAAAGCCAGAAGATAAAGTAGAACTTCGATTAGCTGTAAATGCAGGTTCTATAATGGAAACTGATCGCCAATTAGGGTTAGCGCATTTTATGGAGCATATGAATTTTAATGGAACCAAGAATTTTGAAAAAAATGATCTTGTAGACTATCTGCAAAGCATTGGCGTGAAATTTGGTGCTGATTTAAATGCGTATACCAGTTTTGATGAAACTGTTTATATTCTTCCTATCCCCAGTGATGATCCAGAAAAATTGGAAAAAGGTTTTCAGATTATTGAAGA
This sequence comes from uncultured Flavobacteriaceae bacterium, assembly GCA_947500435.1. Taxonomy (GTDB): domain Bacteria; phylum Bacteroidota; class Bacteroidia; order Flavobacteriales; family Flavobacteriaceae; genus Maribacter_C. The sequence continues at coordinate 292,790 of CANMRV010000002.1, read as the reverse complement.
TTGGGCGCATAACACCACCCTTTCAGAAGAAGCCATTGATGATGAAAGAGGGGTTGTTTTAGAAGAACTACGTTTGCGTTTAGGTGCTAATGAACGTATGCAGCGTGTAACGCTTCCGAAAATGATGTACGGCTCGAAATATGCCGAACGCTTGCCAATAGGAACCAAAGAGAATCTTGAAAATTTTTCTTACGACGATGTTCGGGACTACTATAAAAAATGGTACCGTCCTGATTTGATGGCTGTTATTGCCGTTGGCGATTTAGATGTTGACGTCATGGAAGAAAAAATAAAAAGTCATTTTTCGCGCATCGAAAAACCAAAAGAACCTTCAGGCAGAGAAGCTTATGAACTTCCAAACCATCAGGAAACACTTGTTGCCATAGCTTCAGATAAAGAAGCTGCATTTACCCAGGTACAGGTGATGTACAAAGATGGGCACCTTGCTCCGAAAGTTAAAACCGTGGCCGACTTTCGGGAATCAATAGTTAGGAACCTATTCTCCACTTTGATAAATAATAGGCTAGATGAGTTAAGAAATAGTGCCGCACCGCCATTCGTTTATGGGTTTTCTTACTACGGAGGGACTTATGCACGGACAAAAAATGCGTACCAATCTTTTGCTGTAACTAGTCCTGAGGGACAACTTGCAGGACTCAAAGCAATCCTCGAAGAAAATGAACGCGTAAAACGTTTTGGTTTTAAAGAAGGAGAGTTTGAACGTGCCAAAAAGAGCCTCATAGCAAATCTTGAAAAGAGATATAACGATCGAGATAAGCAAGAAAGTGGTCAATTCGTTGAAGGGTATATCCAAAATTATTTAGAAGACAGCCCAATTCCGAGCATTGAATGGAGCTTTGATATGACCAAAAAACTACTTCCGGATGTCCAATTAGAAGAGATTGGTTCATTGATTAAGGACTTCCTACACGATGACAATCGTGTAATCGTATTCACTGGCCCAGAAAAAGAGGGATTGACACAAGCAACAGAAGATGAAGTAAAAGACTTGTTGAAAGAAGTACAAACGGCAGAGCTCAAAGCATATGAAGATGAAGCTGTACGGAGTAATTTAATTGAGACAATACCTGTTGACGGGGAAATAAGCAATACAAGCTCAAACACAAAATTAGGCACGACCACTTTAACCCTTGGTAATGGAGCCACGCTTACCTACAAGAAAACCGATTTTAAAAATGACGAGGTCCTGTTTAGAGCATATAGTCATGGGGGTACTAGTTTATACTCAGATGCCGACTATCTTGCCACCACATTTGCAAACCAAGGTTTGACAGAAGCCGGAATTGGCGGCTTATCACTTACAGATTTAAGTAAATTCATGAGCGGGAAAATCGTGAATGTATCTCCATCGATAAGAGGATTCAGTGAAAATTTTAGAGGTTCTGCCGCTCCTAAAGATTTGGAGACTCTTTTTCAAATGGTACATCTGTATTTTACCTCTTTAAATAAAGATGATGAGGCTTATAGCTCTTTTATTACAAAGCAAAAAAGCTTTTTGGGCAATCTGATGGCGAATCCACAATTCTATTTTCAAGATCAAATTGGCAAAATTAAAAATGAAGGGAATTCAAGATATACCGGCTTTCCAACAACGGAAAAGTTAGATGCCGCAGATTATAATTTGGCTTATCAAAAATATCAAGAGCGTTTTGCCGATGCAGGTGACTTCCACTATTTTCTAGTCGGGAATATTGATGAAGAAAAAGTCGAGGCGCTGGCAAAAACCTATTTGGCTTCCTTACCAGGTAAAAATAGCAACGAGAAATATGTTCCGACCAAATTTAGGAGAAAAGACGAATTCCAGAAACATATTGTGAACAGAGGCACTGACCCTAAAAGCAATGTATCTATAACTTGGGAAGAAGAGATTCCTTACGATAGTAAAACCGCCATGAATATTTCAGCCTTAGGCGAAGTTTTAACCATTAAACTCGTTGAACGTTTGCGCGAACAAGAAGGTGGGGTTTATGGAGTAGGTGCACGCGGCAGCTTAAGCAAGATGTCATTTTCAAGCATCTCTTTTAGTATCTCCTTCCCTTGTGGACCAGAAAATGTAGACAAATTGGTCGACGCCGCGCTTGCCGAAGTGAAGAAGATAAAAGATGAAGGGGTAACACCTGAGGATTTAGCGAAAGTTATAGAGACCTATCTCGTAAAACGCAAGGAAGATCTTAAAACAAACGAGTTTTGGATTAGCAATTTACTATCCAATCATCAGGAAGAAAGAGACTCGAATAGTATTCTTTTCTTTGAAGAGAAAGTTAATTCCTTAAACTCGAATGACCTTCAAGAGGTAGCCAAAAAGTATTTAGATGAAAATTATTTCTTAGGTATTTTAATGCCAGAGACAAAATAGCCGAATCTAGTTAACAAAAAGGGGCGTCAAAAAGATGTTCCTTTTTTTAGTCAATATTTCAGGGTAGCTAAAATCTTGACACTAGATCATATATTCAGTAAATTAGCAAATAATCAATTTAGAAAAAGATGAAAAAAATAAGATTAGTAGCAATAGGGCTTTTAATAATAGGTTCATATAACTGTAAGGATGTTAAAAAAGAAGCTGACAAAGCTACAGATGCCATGGAGGAAGCAGCTAGTGATATGGAAGAGGCTGCAAAAGAAATTGCTCAAGAAGTAAATACCATCAAATTTATGATGGAACCTAAAAGTGATAGCAACGTAAAAGGCACGGTTATTTTTACGGAGGCAGATGGAAAAGTAAGCATGACAGCAATGTTATCAGGTCTTTCCGCGGGGGAGCACGCTATACATATTCATGATAAAGCGGATTGTTCTTCTGCAGACGGAAAATCAACAGGTGGACACTGGAACCCAACAAGCACGCCACATGGAAAATGGGGTGCCGCAGAAGGATATCATAAAGGTGATATCGGAAACTTTACAGCTGATGAGGCAGGTTTGGCTACTAAGGAATTTACTACTGACGAATGGTGTATCGGTTGTGATGACGACACCAAAAACATTGTAGGTAAAGCAGTTATCGTTCACCAAGGTGTAGACGATTTCACTTCTCAGCCTAGTGGTGCCGCAGGAGCCCGCGTGAGTTGTACTGGGATTATTCAGTAGTCTCAAAAAAATTAGAATAGAATGAAGCCGCCTTTGGGTGGCTTTGTTTTTGCTCTAGATTTAAAGAAGAAATATTAATAAAAAAAGAAATATAGTAAGTTGTTACTACATACAACCGTTAATAAAATTCAAGACTCAACCTCCGAGTAAAGCTCAACAACTGATTCCCCCCACTCCACAATTGAACGCAAAAGCGGAATCAATGTTTTTCCAAAATCGGTTAAAGAATACTCGACTTTTAACGGGGGTTTCTCGCTGTAAACTTTCCGCTCGATTACGCCATCTTCTTCCAAACTTTTTAGTTGTAAACTTAATGTCCGTTCAGTAACGACTTTGATGGTCTTTCGCAATTCATTGTATCGTAAGGGGCCATCTATTAAATGAAAAAGAATAACCGTTTTCCATTTACCACCTATAATACCCATTGTGACGCTTGTGGAACAAGGATATTCTTTTCCCTTTATGGTATGCATGCTATAAACTTTTGTTAAAAATAGTACTATCCTTTTTGACCGTTATTGTCTAGGGGCAAAACTATACTTATTTTTGCTACTATAAAAATTATAGTATAAATATAAGCATATGAAAGCAATAGGGTTTAAGCAGTCACTCCCCATATCTGAAGAAAATAGTTTTATTGAATTTGAAACTGAGAAACCGGTTCCCACAGGACACGACCTTTTGGTCAAAATTGAAGCAATTTCAGTTAATCCCGTTGATTTTAAGATTAGACAAAATGCGGCAAAAGATACTGTTTTAGATACTCCCAAAATCATTGGATGGGATGCCTCCGGAACAGTAGAAGCCGTGGGCAACCAAACATCTAAGTTTAAAATTGGTGACCAGGTGTACTATGCCGGTGACATCACACGCAGTGGTAGTAATTCAGAACATCAACTTATCGACGAGCGCATTGTTGGTAAGAAACCAGTAAGCCTTACCCATTCGCAAGCGGCTGCCATGCCCCTCACTACGCTAACCGCATGGGAAACACTTTTTGACCGTATTAAAATCAATCCTGAAAAAGATAAGGGAAAAACAGTTCTGATTTTGGCGGGCGCAGGTGGTGTTGGGTCAATAGCTATTCAATTGGCCAAAAAAGTAGCAGGACTAACCGTAATCGCAACCGCGTCACGACCGGAATCCGCAAATTGGTGTAAATCCTTAGGCGCAGATTTTGTGGTCAATCACCATGACCTAAAAGCAGAACTAGCAAGCATAGGCCACTCTGAAGTAAACTATATTTTAGATTTTGTGGATTTGGAAGGTTATTGGGAAATGGCAGCTGAGATTATCAAACCGCAAGGTCATATCGTTTCCATAACAGGAAGTAGTTCTCCCCTGGATTTAAATGTCCTAAAAAATAAGAGCGTCACATTTTCTTATGAATTTATGTACACGAGATCAATGTTCACTACAGAGGACATAGAGAAACAACATCAGATTCTTAACCAAGTAGCGGACATGTTGGATGAAGGGAGCTTAAAAACCACCTTAACCACTACACTAGAAGGATTTACGGTTGATAATCTAAAAAAAGCCCACGCAATGCAAGAGTCGGGAAAGACCATTGGTAAAACAGCGATCCAATTTTAAAAAATACAATCTTTCAAACAGATTTGAATAATAATAGGTAGTTGCGGAGGTTCGACATATACTTGGAGAACTTCCCTCCTGCCTCCAAAAAACTAAATAATTTGATAATAATTATTTGAAGGCGGAGCCGCAGCCTTAAAACCGTTTTTTTCGATAAGTATTTAAATCATACACCTCGAACTGAAGCTTTTCGGGGTGCGATTTATATAAATGATATTGTTCTAGTATTTGCTTCGGATGTTTCATAACAAATTCTTGAAGCTTAGTCGTAGTTATATGACTTTGTCACAAACTTTCTGGGCAGCCAAAATTCCGCTATAAATCGCACCATCCATATAGCCACCATAAAGCGGTGAAGTTTCCGCACCAGAAAATACTAATCTATTGTTCATACAGGTTTGATCAAAAACAGGATTTCCATAAGACGGACTCATATATACCGATTTGATAGTCTCACAAGAGGTATTCCTGTCTTGCGACCAGTCCTTCTCTTCGTAAGTTAAGTACCCTTCGATTTCCTTGCCCAGATACTTTATTAGATAATCTAAAATACGCTGCTTCCGCTGCTCGACCGAGTAATCACGAAGTCCTTCATTTATGAAGCCCATCAATGCATGGGTATTTTCCTCAGCATTGCTATGGTCATAAAGTTCGGTAACTGCCCCAACTTGCCCTATTACGGTACCTGATAGATTCTTATCACGCCAAAAAGGACTTTTGAAGGTCATACCTATTTTTATAGCATTGCTCATCCAAGTATGTGTACTGTCCATAGCTCGCATTACTACTTCCGATAATTCGGGAGTAAATGCTATTCGTGTTGCAATTTTCGGCGGAATCGTTACGATAACTTTTTCAGCAGTATAGATTCCCTTATCTGTTGTTACTGACAACCTGTTTCCCTTTTCTGAAATTTCTGAAACGATGGTTTTCAAATGCACTCTATCATGCATAGGTTCGGCCAACTTCTGAATCATTTTAGAAGAACTACCAGAGATACGGAAAGCAGTTGGTGTATTCGGGTCACTCTCAAAGTAATGTTCGGGAGCCATCGTGCTATATACCAGAACACTTCTACCCTTGCCATATTGATGAAATTTCGCAACTTCTAGCTCATCCAATAAATTCAATACATTCTGATGATGGGTTTGAAACCAAGTAGCCCCTAAATCTATGCCCTCATTGGTTAAAATGCGACCTCCCATCCGATTTCGTGATTCAAGAATAACAAAATCCGTCTCACCTACCTTTTCCAATTGATAGGCCGATGTGAGTCCCGACAGCCCAGCTCCAACGATGATATATTTCGAGTAATTTTCGCTCATATGATTTTGAGTACGGCTGCAAAAATACCGATTCTTAAATAGATTTAATTCCATTTAGACATTGCGCCTGCCTCGGTATCCCAAATTGTTCGAGCAACCCATATTACCAATTAGAAAGCAAAAATAAAACTGTATTAATTATATAGATCATGGTTAAAAGGCATTAAAAAAGTATTTTAGTAGAACATGAAAAACAACCAACAATTAAAAAACCTTCAGCTTGGCATATCTGCTGTAGTAGTACTAATTGCAAGTTTTGTTTACGGGGGAAACCCCAGTAAATTTCTACCCTACATCTTTGGATTTGAAGTTGAAGATTTAGAATTAAAGAATATTTTTCGCGCAATCATGGGCCTTTATATCGCCTTCGCAATATATTGGATTATCGGAATACGGAATCCTAAGTATTGGCAAGGGGCTACCATATCTAATATTCTCTTTATGGGAGGATTGGCTTTTGGAAGACTCGCAAGTACGGTTCTTGACGGCGTTTCATTCCAATATACAATCGGTATGGTTCTAGAGGCTCTATTCTTATTTTGGGGATTGCATAATCTCAAAAAGTATTCCTCCGAAGTAAAAAACCAATCCCTTTAAACCTTTACGGAGCTGAAAATTTTATCGGCACTGACTTTGGAAAGAGGTTTGTCAAAATACCCACGAACAAGGGGATGAGTTTTAGCAAGGTCTCGGTCTTTGCTTTTGGCAAACGCTGAAATAATGTATACGCTGACTTTGTCTTCCCAACCTACTTGTTTTTCAATTTCAGCCAAAAATTCCCAACCATCCATTTCAGGCATCACCAAATCCAATAGAATTACTTGAGGTATTCCTTTGCCTTGCCTAATACATTCCTGAAAGGCCTGAAGGCTCTCTGAAGCTTTGTCGAAACTCTTGACGGTAGAAGATTCATTTGCCTGTCGAATACAATATTCTGTAGCAAACTGAGACACTAAATCGTCGTCTATTATCCAAACGGTTGGGGCCATCTTTTTAATTAAAATCCGGTCGGCAAGGTACTGAATGTTGGTAAAATTTACTAAAGAAAGTGAATTCCATATCTTTATAAATCTAAAAAATAGAGCTATTAACAAGAAAATAGACCATATCGTATATGTTGTTTCTGACTTAAAAGAAGCCATCAACGAATTTGAACAAAAATTCGGTGTTCGCCCCATCTTCGGCGGCTACCACAAAACTTTCGGAACGAAAAACGCACTTATTAATTTGAAAGATAAAATGTACCTAGAATTATTAGCAGCAGATGACTCAAATACAGACATCGCTGCACCTAGGTGGATGGGCATCGACTTCCTTACTAAAAACCAAATCACCCGATGGGCACTAAAATCAGATTCCCTTGAAACAGACGCCGCTATTTTAAAAAAGTACAATACAGAAATGGGGGAAATCAGAAATGGTTCAAGAAACGCCGCGGATGGCACTTTGTTGCAATGGGAATTAAGTATGCCTCTGGAATCACCGGAAGTGGAAGTCGTTCCTTTTTTGTTGGACTGGAGCAAAACTGAAAAACATCCTTCAGAACTAATGCCAAATATGGATTGTGAGTTGTTAGAACTATACGCCACACATCCGAAACCAGACACTTTCATTTCTGTTTTCAAATCACTAGGATTCGCATTTGATATAAAACACTCTAAAGAAATTGCGATTAAGACCGTGATTAAGTGCCCAAATGGAATTGTAGAACTTTAAGTTTTAAGACCTAATCCATACGTAACTCACTCCCAATTGGTAAATTTGTACACCAAGACATTTACCAACGCTATCAAATGCTAAAACTCTTTGCCCTCAAGAAAACCATAATCGGTTTCTTTATCATCTTGGGTATTGCTTCTGGCTTTCTTTTATTCAACCTAAAATTTTCTTTTGACTTTAGTCAATTTTTTCCTGAGGGAGATGAAGATTTAGAATTTTACCAAGAGTTCATCAAGGACTTTGGCACCGATGATAACTTTCTTTTGGTCGCCGTTGAACGTGAGGGTTCAGTCTTTAACACGGACTTTCTAAACGAATTTCATCAAATCTCTATTGATTCTAAAGACTTTCCCTATGTGACTGAAAATCAATCGATAACTACACTATTTTATCCATTAAAGTCCGCAGTGGGTTATACAAGAATTCCCATAATCAATAGGAAAGACAGCACCAAGTTTGCCAAAAACTGGAAGAAAATACAAGAAGATGATTTATTCATAAACTCCCTTATTGATGAAAATGCGACCTCATTGGTCCTTGCCCTTGAGACCGAAGATGGTATCGATTACAAACAAAGCACCGAACTATTATCGGCGGTTAGAAATCGTCTAGAAAAGGCGGGATTCAAAAAGTATCACCTTCTCGGTCGTGCATTCTTCTACGAAGCATTAATTGACATGCAAAAGCGTGAGCTTATCGTTACCACCATTGCCTCCTCTTTGTTGATTTTTCTCATTTTGTTTTTGGTGTATCGCAGAATAGTCGTCATTGCATTATCGCTGGCTTCTATCTTTCTTGCGCTATTGATATTCATGGGTATTTTATCCCTATTAGGCATTGAACTAACTGTATTGGCAGCCTTCTACCCTATTTTACTGCTCATTGTAGGTACCTCAGATGTAATCCACATTATGGACGACTACTTAGGTAAGATTGGAAATGGTGTTGAAAAAGAAAAGGCCATGCAGCTAACTTTAAAACATGTAGGAATATCGACCTTATTAACTTCGGTAACGACCGCCATTGGCTTTGCCTCGCTATTAACTTCGAAGTCGACCAGTGTAAGCGGCTTCGGTTTAAATTCCGCAATAGGGGTAGTGACGGCTTTTGTGACCGTAGTTTTCTTTACTTGTGCTTTGCTCCTGATAATTGATAAAAAGTACCTACTGCCCAAAAATGTAAATTCAAACCGCTGGACTAACAGACTGCTTTCGATTAATTCGTTTACCAAGAAATTCCCGAGGCCTATTTTATTGGGAAGCTTGATTTTTGGGGTTTTCTGCGTGTTGGGAATGAACAAAATCAACACCAATTATCAGATTAAAAATAGCTTCCCTGTCAATAGTGCTATTGCCAATGACTTTGAGTTTTTTCAACAGAATTATGCTGGTTTTAGACCTTTAGAAGTTGCCGTCATCACTGAAGGCACCAATAAAATAACGGATTTTGAAGTTGCCCAGGAAATAGAAAAGGTGGTGCAAAAAATGAAGTCGTTTCCAGAGATTCGGAATGTACAATCGGTCAATGCATTTTACAAAGGATTTCATAAAGCCAATAATTTAAACAAGTCCGGCTATTTTGTCCTTCCAGAAACAGAAGCTGAATTTGAAAACTATAGTAAAGAGGCTAAGAAATTAGCCCGAAGACAATTCGGAAAATTTGTAAATGTAGAGGAAACAAAATCACGTATTACTTCAAAAGTACTTGACGTCGGCTTGGACAGTATAACAAGGGTATATACTGATCTAAATAGTTTCTTAAGCACTAAAACGGACTCCGCCAAGGTGAAGTTTAAATTAACCGGGACAGGAATTCTATTGGATAAAAATTCATTCTATGTGCGGGAAAGCTTGGTAAACGGATTGTTAATGGGCGCTTTATTGGTTGCCCTAATTATGGCGTTGCTTTTTCGAAATTTGAAACTTTTACTAATCTCATTATTACCAAACATATTGCCCCTGCTCTTTGCTGCCGGACTTTTAGGTTTCTTAGGTATTCCCCTAGAAGCAACTATTTCAGTAGTGTTTGCTATTGTCTTCGGAATTGCCGTGGATGACACCATTCATTTCCTGGGAAGGTATAAAGTAAGTCGTGACAACGGTCACGACAAGGAAAAAGCATTAGAAATAACATTTGCAGAAACTGGAAGAGCCTTAGTGATAACCACACTCTCCTTGTTTTTCGGATTTATGGTGTTACTCTTCTCTATTCATGCGCCTAGCATGACCATAGGTTTGTTAGTAAGTGTTACGTTGTTAGCGGCCTTGGTGCTTGACCTTTTGTTGTTGCCGGTTCTAATTCGGAAACTACTTTAGAAAATAGTTCCCGAATTAGAATAGCCAACTCAAACAAAATTTTGGAATACTACTTTTTAGACCTCAAACTTCTTTGCAGCGCTCTCTTGGCTGCAAAAATCCTTAAGAAAAAAAATAGCATAACTGAAATCCATAGGAAGAATAAAAAATACTCCATAATCGCGGGGGTTTTAGGGACAATTTTGGTTAAACTAAATATATACTCTGTAACACTTGGGGCATTGCAGAATGGTAAAAATAGCTTATAAACATACATAACATACTATGAATTTCCTACAGAAAAATAGGATATATTGCTTTTTTATAGGAAACCTCAGCAAATATCCGATGAACTACATCCTAAGACCTATACCAACCTCAAAAAAGTAAAGGTTTTTGCCTGTTTTAAGGATTTACACGACGATAACACTCTTGTGAAAATTGAGAAATATAGGTCTCAACAGGGCATTTTAAGCTATTTTTGAGTTTCTGAAGAACCGAACCTATGAACCCATCGGCATCTGGCTGGATTAATAAATTTGGAGAAATCGTAAGTAGCGACACCACTACCTATGAAAGCTTTCAAGATATCTATGGGGAATTAAAAAAATTAGGGTTTGTATACGGAGTCAATATTAAAATTCCAAGATATATTTCCCCCGAGCATACGCTTTCAGAAGACGAAAAAGCAAAAATCAATCTACTTGCTGCTTTATACAAAACCTACTCACTACATAATAAAAATGGGAGTTTTAAAACATTCTTGGATAAAATATTTCAGTTCTATAAAGACTTAGAACTTGATGAGATTTCTTTTTTCAACAAAATTCTTACAGGAAGCAAAACCTCAGCCCAACTGGAGAAGCTAATTGATTCAAGGGTTTACCTTGCAGATAATGTTATCAGTAAGACCTTCAATAGCATCATTACGAATTCGCTATTGTTTATTGATGTATTGACCTTCAAGCAATATTTACAGCGACAAGAAGGTATTCAACAGCACGCTCAAAACATTGAGTACATCGCTATCAACGTTACCTATCATGCCTTAAGCTCAAAAGAGAAGAACGAGAATGATGAACGACTGGCCCAATTATTTGAAGCTTCACTGACCTATATAGACCCTGAAAAAGAGCGCTTCGATGGTTCGTATCGTGAAAAGCTACTGGACAATTTTTCTCCCTGGGAGAATCAGTATTTCCTAGATATGGCCTGCTTAACGGTTTGGGAAGATAAATCCTTGGAGTACAAAGAATCGGAATTCATCTTCGGAATTGGTAAAGACCTCGGCTTTAAACAGAAGCAAATCAATCGTGCCTTAGAAGAGATTACCTCTTTTTTTGAACGTAATGGAGAGACTATTCCCTTTCTGAAAAATCAAAACCTTGCAGTACAATTCTATGACAGCATGTCTAAAATTGTAAACAAACTTATTCTCAGAAATAGCAAACGTTTGCAAAAAGAACTTTTAGAAAGTAAAGAATTGGTAGCTCTTATTTCTAAAGCTACCCTACAAGATTTGAGTGCTGAGGAAAAGAAAAAAGTACAAAATCAGTTGATTGATATTTTTAAGACCATTCCTTCATTAGCAATTTTCATGCTTCCGGGAGGAGCTGTTTTGCTTCCTATTTTCATCAAGTTAATTCCAAAATTACTACCCTCTTCTTTTGATGATAATAGGGTAGATTAGCAGCTCGAAATCATTTCAAAAAAACAACCTTTGAAAGTTCTATTTCGAATTCTTTTTAGTAACTTCAAAACTCTGGAATTTTTCCCAAGAAATACAGCATTTTCTTACTAAAAAGTCATTATAAGAAAAATCTATGGCTGTATTTAAATTATTGTTAATCAGAAATTTATAGTTATTTACTCCAACCATAACTTAAAGTCTCTAACTCTCTCCCTACTCACGATGATTTCTTGCTCAGAAAAGTGATTTACCTTGATTTGAAGACGTGAATTCGTATAAGAAATGATGTCTTTTATATGGTTGACATTGACGTAAAATTTACGGCTGACTCTAAAGAAAATTTTAGGTTCCAACTCCCCTTCCAAATTTTCTAAAGTGGTATCTAATAAATAATTTCTCCCATCGGAAGTTGCCGCATAGGTTCCTTTATTTTCACTATAAAAACATTCCACTTCATCCGCATTAATAATTTTTAGGTGCTGCCCCACTTTGACTGTAAATCGTTTTTTGTATTCACGCTCTAGTGGATTCACCAACAACTTTTTAATGTCCTCAAAATCCAATGCCAATTTTTGAGGTTCAGGTTTTAGTGACTTATATTTTTTTACTGCCACCTCTAAATCTTCATCATCAATCGGTTTTAATAAATAATCGATACTATTCAATTTGAAAGCTTGCAAAGCATATTCATCAAAGGCTGTCGTAAATATAATAGCACTGCGGACTTCTATCGTTTCAAAAATCTCGAATGAGAGTCCATCGGAGAGTTGAATATCCAGAAAAATCAAATCGGGATGTTCATTATTTTGAAACCAGTTGATAGATTCCTCAACGGAATGTAGCATTACCGATACTTGCACATCTAATTCCTCCAAAAGCCTTGAAAGTCTTCTAGCTGCTGGTTTTTCGTCTTCTATTATAATTACGTTCATAGGTCCTTTTGGTGATACTATTAATTATAGGTTTCGGATTTGTCTTGTTCTATATACTTGTTAATTTGACGCGCTTCCCATTTCCTCATAAAAGATGGTCTCTTACCAAATGCGATTAGCGCATGAATTGTCAAAATCCCCATCCAAATGTAGAGGTTCCAATTAACCCAGTCCATTAGCTTAGGAATAGACAATCCTTCTTCTCCAAAAATAGCGATTGTTATTTCATCTTTCAAAAGCAATAAAACGCCATTGATAAGAACAAAGACAACTACATGATTATAGAAGCTTTTGATGCGTTCGACTCTTTGCTTTGCCCGCTTCAGTTGCGTGTGCGCTATATTTTCCATTTACTTATATTTTTCTGATTCTTTTTGGTCTTTTTCTATATACTTATCTATCTGACGTTTCTCCCATTCTTTATTAAAAAAAGGATTCAAGCCAAATACTTTAATCGCGTGGAATGCTAAACCTATCCCCCAGAAAAGCCATGTCATAAAAGTGCTGAAATGCCATATTGGCCCCATAAAATTTTCGCCATAATAGGAGGTGCCTATTATTTTGACCACGGTTAGCATTGTATTTATAAACAAGTATATGGTGAGATGCATGTAAAAACCCTTTAGGGCTTCAACTTTCTTTTTGGCCTTAGCGCTCTTATCTATTTTTCTTGTTTCCATGACCAACCATTTATGCTTAGTTATACTGTTACAGTTATTTTTTATTCTTGTTCATATACTTTTCTATCTGACGTTCTTCCCAGGATTTTCCGAGGAAAAAATTACTCTTAAAAACAGTTATATTCTCAAAGCCTATGATTATCCAAAGCCCAAGTGTTGTTGCTAAAAAAATAGTAATCGGAACAAAAGAATATTGTGCTTCATTTGAATACAAGAAAGCAGAAAAACCAATCATAAATACTGATGCTACAAACCCCATCACTAGAAACCATTTGAAGTTTTTGATTCGTTTCATCTTATCTTTTACTCTCAAGTACTTCTCCTCAGACATCCGCTCCATAATTATTGTGGTTATTGTTTATCCTTATTCATATACTTTTCTATCTGGCGTTCCTCCCAAGATTTTCCTAGAAACGGATTTTTGACAAACACGCTTAAAGCATGGATACCAAGACCAATTCCCCATACAATTGGTGTCCCGTAGACATTCCAATCTAACCAATTTAGAAATTCGGGATCTCCAAGAGCCCCTTTACTCAAAAGCATAAAGTGAAATTTTCCACGGGCTAATAACAACACCGCATTCACAATTATATAGGCCGCCAGGTGGCCATAAAAGCCTTTGATGTCATCTACTCTTTTACGAGCTCTTTCGTAGGATGTTGATGGTTTTTTGTTTTTTGATTGCATGATGATGTTATTGTACTATTTCTATTTCTCTGATTCTCAAGGGTTTTTTTCTATGTATTTCTGAATCTGGCGCTCTTCCCATTTCTTTCCAAGAAAAGGATTCTTTCCAAATACGCGAATTCCGTGCACAACAAGAAATATTCCCCAAATGATGGGAGTTCCGAAAATATTCCAATCAATCCAATTTAAGTACTCCGAATTTTGAAATATTGTATTATCTATCGACATAAACCTACCTCTCGTGGTAAGTACAATTAGAATTACTATCACGTATGCCGCTAGGTGTCCGTAAAATCCTTTGATATCTTTAACCCGCTTTTGAGCTCTCTCAAAGGAAGACAATGGTTGATTGTTTTTTGATTTCATAGTGCTATTATTACTTATTTACTTTTCAGTACGCAGCTTATCTTTTTCCAAGTATTCTTGTATACGTTTTTCTTCCCAAGCTTTGCTGAAAAAAGGATTATAAGAATATACCTTTGAGGCGTGAAACAAAATACCTAAGCCCCAAAAAATCCATACAGCAAAAATACCGAAATCCAAAAATTCTTCTATGCCTCTTACATGCTTAACCACTTTGTAAATTGTGATTATTCCATTGATAATGAAATACATAGTCAGGTGGCTGTAAAACCCCTTAACCTCAACAACTCTTTTCTTGGCTTTGATATACTTCATCGAAGTTTCGTTTTTTGATGTCATAGTAAGTGCGATTCAATTATTTATACTTTTCAGCCTGCTTTTTATCTTCGTCCATATATTTCTTCAGCTGTCGCTCTTCCCAATTCTTGTTGAAAATAGGGTTGAATGAGAACACTTTCATTCCGTGAAAAAATACTCCGATACCCCAGAAAATCCAGGTTGATATGGTTCCAAAATCCCAAATGGATTCAATAAAACTATCGCCATTGTGCATATGACTTACCACGATAACCGTGCTTATCATTATGTTTACAAGTACATAGACCATAAAGTGTATGTAAAAGCCCTTCAGTTCTTCAACTCGCTTTTTAGCGCGTTCTTTCTTTTCAAAATTGTTATATTCCATTAGTTCCATCTGTTTTGTTGTTCATCTTCCTCCATAAACTCACGTATCTTGCGTTCTTCCCAACCTCTTCCGAAAAAGGGATTCATTCCAAAGACTTTTACAGCCTTGAAAGCCAATCCGATTCCCCAACCGAATGCAGCCCACAAGAACCACATATAATTCCATCCATTGGTATAATAATTTAAAGCAGCTAAGAAGGCTATAAATACAGCATAAGACAGTAGGCTGCTATAAAATTTCTTCATCTCCGCGATCCGTTCTTTTGCTCTAAGATACTTTGTGTCGCTGGTGTTTCTTGTTTCTTTTATCTCTAAATATTCCATCTGATTTTTCTTTTTAAGGTTTGCCATTTTGCTTGTATCAAATTTCTATAAATAGAATCGTTTTACTAAAAATTACTTTCTGAATTGTTGTTTTTTACTGATGAATTGTGATTAGAAATTGTTATCATTCATCAGTTCATTCATCTTACGTTGTTCCCAATTTTTGCCAAATACGGGGTGATAGCCAAATGCCCCTAAACCATGTGCGGTTAGACCTAAGCCCCAGCCCAAAGCTGGAAAAACAGCCCAAGGAAAATTTGTCGTGTTATAATTGATAAATGCTAAGAAAGGAATAACAATGCAATACGCCAGCAGATTCATATAAAAACCCTTGATGGCTTCTATGCGCTCTTTCGCTCTTCTATACTTACTTTCGTTGTTTTCTAAATAGTTCATGATTTTCGTTTTTCCATCCTGAACTGGTTTCAGGATTAATTCGAATCAAATTTCAGAAACAATCAGGGGTTTTAAAATAAGTAATTTCCGAACTGTAATTTCTTTGGGATGAATTGTATTAGAAGTTTTCGTCATCCATAAATTCTCGCATCTTACGCTCTTCCCATTTCTTCCCGTACAGCGGATTATACCCAAAAGCCTCTAGGCCATGAACTGTTAGACCGAAGCCCCAGCCCAGCGCTGGAAAAATCGCCCAAGGAAAGCTCGTTGTCCTAAAATTAATAAAAATTAATATGGGAATAACTATCACATAAGAAGTAAGATTACCATAAAACCCTTTGATTTTCTCAACTTGTTCTTTGGCCTTTTCATACCTTTTATCTTCTATATAGACCTCTTGGGTTTCCACTTTCGAAACCTGCCTTGTCAACATGGGTAGTTGAACGCTGAAATCTGATGCCGTTTTTTCTATGCGAACCCTTCTATCAGTCAATATAGCGTAGCGCTGCTGAATATTGGTTAGACCTACACCACTACTCTTTTTAACAACCTGTTTTTCCTGTAAGTTATTGGACACCTGTAACATTCCATCTCGTTCAAAGACCTTTATATGTAGCGGTCGTTCAGAGGTAACCACATTATGCTTTACCGCATTTTCTAAAAGAAGTTGCAGCGATAAAGGGATAATTTTAGCCTCGGGATTAGAACTTTCATCAGGAATCTCAAATAAAATACTATCCTCAAATCGCATTTTCAAAAGCCGTACATACGTTTTAGCAAACTTCAATTCATCATCGACCGAAATCAGGTCTTTGTTCTTCTGCTCTAATACATAACGATACACTTTGGAAAGCGACGTTGTAAACTTTTGTGCCTGATACGGGTCCTCTTCAATAAGACTGGTCAATACATTGAGACTATTAAATAGAAAATGCGGATCCAACTGGTTTTTTAGTGCATCGAACTTTGCAGAAGCCGTACCCGCTATTATCTTCTGTTCTTTAACAGCATTTTCTTGGCGGTACTTATAATACCAGAACGCGTAAAAAATGGCAGAAATTATTAATGTAACAACAACTGGCTGTATATATTGATTTAAGGGCTGGGAGCCTAAAACTTCTTGAAGCGGGTGATCTTGCAAACCGGCCAAAATAATAACTCGACCAACAAAAACGGCAGCGCAAGTAATCACAACATTACCTAATACCGCAATAGACATTCTTTTTAAGGTGAATAAAAAACCATCCCACTTTTTCAAGAGAAATAGAAACCAAGACATGTTGGCTATATAGATAATTATCGTAAATAATATATTGGAAAAATACTCTTCCCAAATATTAGCAACGATACCCTCAAACCTCCAGTTTTCAGCAAAATAATAGTATGCCAAAAACCCAAAAAAGAGGAGTGTACCTAACAAAAATGCCCTAAGAAGTTCTTTTAAAAAACGGTTTGTCGTCATTATTTATTACAGTTTTCAACTATCATTTCAGCTCTGTCTTTCCCCCAATTTGGGTGAAAATCAGATTCGGCTTTAAAGTTAGCAAAAAGTTCTAGGGAACGTTCTACATCTTTACAATAAGGTGCGGTATCTTGACCAAAGTATTGTGCCGAACCCATATCCCACTCTGCTTTGGAGAATACCACTCTTGGATTATCAGGAGCTAGTTGTGCTGCTTTTGCATACAAAGCAACAACTTTTCCAGAGAGAGTCATTCCGTAAGTAGCCCCATCAAAAGCTATCCAAGCCGTATGTGTCATCGCTTGTTGTACTAATATCTCCGGATTATCAGGCGAAATAGCTTTTGCTAAATCAATAAACTCTTGCGCTTTTTCCAACCGCTGAGTTAATTTTTCTTTGTCTTTTTCTCCAAATGAAGCAATCGTATTGATTTGAGCTACATAGTAATACGGAAGCCAATTGTCCATTTCAGCATTCGAAATACGTTCAAACATATTCGAAGCTTCTGTTGTTTTTCCTTCACCCCATAATTGAAATGCTTTTTGCATTCCTTTAGTATACTGGTCTTGTGCGAAGGAAATGGTCGTAACTAATAATACTACGATTGTAAATACTTTTTTCATGATTAAATAGGTTTTATTGTCATTCCGACGCCTGTGCTGAACTCGTTTCAGTAAAGGTCGGAATCTCTTGTTATTTATAGTTTAATGATTTGTTTTACTGTTCCTCCCTTTACTTCGAATTTTGCAACTTCCCATTTTGGTGGACCGAACCGGGCTGGTGCATCGTTTGAGCTTCCAGTATCTTCTGAGGGAATTCCCAAAAAGTTCGTATCGAGTTTTCCATCATTGTTTTCATCATGAAATACCGATATCGCGTAAGTACCACTTGGCACATTTTTAAAAGTCGCTTTACTACTACCGTTTTCAATAGCACCGAAAGTCCCTATATATAATTTGTTAAGCCAATTGCCCTCCGAATCATACAATCCAATCACCATTTGACCTTTGGCATTGTCGATATGGGTAATTCCTACTTCAATGGTGGTCGTTTCTTCTTGGGCATGAACAAATGTCGTGACCAACAAAAGCAATAGAATGCGAACTAAATGAATCATGGTTTTTCTTTTTAAACCCACAGCAATTGGGCGGGTTGATTATAAAGCAAATTTGAGCTTATTGCTACCCGAAAAGAAAAAAGAAAGACTGAACTGTAGAATTCTGGGGATGGGTTGTAAAACCTTTGCCTTCAAAAAATTGCAAGCACTAAACATCAAATCATTTTATTTCTTTACTTTTAAATCGGTTCCCTTCCATATAGATTCATTCTATGAAACCAACCAACCGCTCTCTGCCATTTGATAGCTCTGGCTATTATTTTATAACGCTATTCGCTTTAGTGATCGCTGGCTTCTGGCCCACTTATTTTGCCAAGTTCTTTGACGGGACGGCTGATTTCACTTTCTATCTTCACTTTCATGCGACTTTGGCAATGCTTTGGGTTTTTATGCTTATTGCTCAACCCATATTAATTCGCAGAAAGAAATTCGAGCTACATAGAAAAATTGGGAAGCTATCCTATGTACTAGTGCCTCTTATTTTTGTTTCCATTATCCTTTTGGCGCATAGCACGCTTAGAGGCCCAAAAGAAAATGTTGGTCTTGAACTATGGGTTCCTTTTAAGGATCTCTTGATTTTTGCTGTTGGTTATGTCATTGCCATTAAATATCGTAAGACCATGGCTATTCATGCACGCGGAATGATAGTCGCAGGAATCGTACTTATTGAGCCTGCTTTAGTTCGGCTAATTCTATATGTGTTTTTCCCTGATCAGGGATTCGCTCCTAACGGTTACATAACCATGATCGTACTTCTTTACACACTACTCATAGGCTTAATGGTTGCCGAGCGAAAACAAAAGATAGGTAGGTGGGTATTTCCGTTAGCATTAGGGCTTTACATTTTTGTACATTCCGTCTTGATATTTCAAATTAAAATTCCAGGTTGGCAGGCCTTTGCTGAATGGTTTAAAGCGTTGCCGTTAACATAACAAATGCTATCAATAGTTGTCCTATGAAAAATATTTTTACGCTTTCCCTTCTATGCATAATATGCTATTCCGCTTATTCGCAAAAACCACGTGCTCGAGATTTAGGCGTGCCTTTTACTGGTACTACAGGTCAATTCAATGCTATAACCGATGTTAAAGGGGTTGAAGTAGGTTACAGTACTATTATTTCAGGAGAAGGCGAGAATATTGTCGGTAAGGGACCTATACGCACGGGGGTTACCGCAATATTCCCAAGAGGTAAGGACAAAAAATTCAGTCCGGTTTATGCGAATTGGTACAGCCTGAATGGCAATGGAGAAATGACCGGCACCACATGGGTTACTGAATCAGGATTTCTGGAAACACCCATTATGATCACAAATACCAATAGCGTTGGTGTCGTTCGAGATGCCGTTTTGAAATGGTATGTTGATACGGACTGGTATAAAGGAGAAGATTGGTGGTATACCTACCCTGTAGTGGCAGAAACATATGATGGTTTTCTAAATGATATCTATGGATTTCATGTAAAGGAAAAACATGTTTTGGAAGCAATAAATAATACTTCCGGAGGGAAAATAGCAGAAGGCAATGTCGGTGGCGGAACGGGCATGATGTGTCTAGGATTTAAAGGAGGTACAGGGACATCTTCAAGAATCGTATCCATTAAAGATTCCAAATATACAGTTGGTGCTATAGTGCAATCCAATTTTGGGTCAAAAAGAAATCTGACCATTGCTGGGGTACCTGTTGGAATGGAACTTAGGGACACCTTGAATTATGAATACAATGCTCCTCCACAATCGAGAAGAAAAGAAGGCGATGGTTCTATTATCGTAGTTGTAGCCACCGATGCTCCTTTATTACCACATCAATTGAAAAGAATCGCACAACGAATTCCATTGGGAGTTGGTATTGTCGGTGGACGAGGAAGCAATGGTTCCGGTGATATATTTTTAGCATTTTCAACTGCAAATGAGGAGGCGTTCAATAGAGATGAAACCACTAAAGTAGAAACATTTTCCAACGATTTGATTACGCCATTTTTCGAGACCACAGTACAGGCGGTTGAAGAAGCCATTATCAATGCAATGGTTGCAGCAGAGACTATGGAAGGTATTAATGGCAATAAAGCTCATGCCCTGCCCCATGATTTGTTGATTGACGTTTTAAAAAAATACAACCGGATAAAATGAAAAAAATAATACCCTTACTGATAATTCCACTCCTTCTGGGATGTAAACAAGTACCCGCCCAAAAAACCGACACGTCAAAAACTGAAGAAAAACAAGAACTCACAGGTGCCGCAAAATACTTTGCTGAATTGGAAGCAAAAGCGCTTTCTGAACCCTTTAGAGGTATCGAAACAGAAAAAGGGAGAGAGTCAGGTTTATTCCCTATTAAATCAACTGGAGTTTCTACAGCTCCAATCCAAAAAGCCGCCGAATCTTTTTTAAATAACTTGACGAAAGTTCAACAAGAAAGAACACAATTTGCTATTGACGATGACGAATGGCGAAAATGGTGTAACGTCGATAATGGCATCTATTATCGGCAAGGCATCAGTCTAAAAGAAATGACTAAAATTCAAAAGGAAGTTGCTTTTGGTCTAATGAAAGTTTCATTGAGTGCAAAAGGTCTTCAGCTCAGCAAGAACATTATGAAAACCGACCAAACTCTAAAAGAGTTAAATAATGGGGATGCGGCTTATGACGAAGAGCTTTACTTTTTCACGCTAATGGGCACGCCCTCTTCTACCGAACCATGGGGTTGGCAATTGGATGGCCATCACTTGGTCATCAATTACTTTGTACTCGGAGATCAAGTGGTAATGTCGCCGGTATTTATGGGTGGCGAACCAATCATTACTACTTCCGGAAAATATAATGGGAATACCCTGTTCCAAGATGAACAGAATCTGGGGTTGGACTTTATGCAATCGCTCCCTAAAGAAATTCAAACAGAGGCAACCCTTTCCTCTTCAAAACAAAACAACGATATAAAGGCTGAGGCCAGCAAAGACAATGTTACGCTAAACTATGAAGGTGTCCTAGTTTCAAAACTGTCAGCAACTCAAAAAGAAAGTTTAGTCCATTTGATAAATCAGTACATCAATAATATGGAAGAAGGGCACCATCAACTAAAAATGGAAGAAATTATGACGCATTGGAACAGCACCTATTTTGCATGGGTTGGTGAAACCACTTCCGATGCCGTTTTCTATTATCGCATACATAGTCCGGTTGTCTTAATTGAATTTGACCATCAAGCTGCTGTGGGCGTTCCGAACAGTCCTAATGGTCCCGTTCGAAATCATATACATACTGTTGTCAGAACACCCAATGGCAATGACTATGGCAAAGACTTGCTGCGCCAACATTTGGAAAAAAGTCACAATCACTAATTAAAAAAGCCAACCACTATGAAACCTATACATCGATTCTTATCATTTTTAATTTTAAGTCTTCTAATCGGATGCTCTACTCCTGAAACCTTTGACGTTCTTATAAAAAACGGTCAAATTGCAGATGGTTCTGGTCAGCCTATATACCTTGGTGATGTAGGCATCAATGCCGATACCATTGCAGCCATTGGAAAATTAGATAACGCCAAGGCAATCAAAGAAATAGATGCTACAGGTTTAGTGGTTGCCCCTGGTTTTATCAATATGCTGAGCTGGTCCGTAGAATCACTAATCGAAGATGGAAAATCACAGAGCGACATTCGGCAAGGTGTTACTTTAGAAGTATTTGGAGAGGGCTGGTCAATGGGGCCATTGACCGAAAAATCTAAAAAAGCTGTGCAGTCCATTGGAGACGGAAGCATAGAATATGATATCACCTGGGAGACCCTAGATGAATATTTACAATTTCTTGAAGATAAGGGCGTTGCTCCCAATATTGCCTCTTTTGTTGGGGCTACTACACTGCGTATCAATACGGTAGGCTTTGAAGACCGCGCTCCGACCGAGGAGGAAATGGAGGTCATGAGAGGTATGGTCAAAAAAGCAATGGAAGATGGGGCTTTGGGCATTGGCTCATCTTTAATCTATGCTCCTGCCTTTTATTCCAGTACTGAAGAATTGATTGAACTTTGTAAAGTAGCCTCTGAATATGACGGAATGTACATTTCTCATATGCGTAGCGAGGGCAATCAACTTTTGGAAAGTCTTGACGAATTGATTCGAATTGCCGATGCCGCTAAAATTCGAGCGGAAGTGTACCATCTCAAAATGGGCGGCAAGGATAACTGGAATAAATTCGATGCTGTTGTCTCCAAGATTGATTCCGCACGAGCGGCCGGACTCCACATCACAACCGACATGTATACCTACACCGCCGGAGCAACTGGGCTTGATGCCTCGATGCCACCTTGGGTGCAAGAAGGCGGTTATGCTGAATGGGCGAAACGCCTTCAAGACCCTGCCATCCGAAAAAAGCTAATGACC
This sequence comes from uncultured Flavobacteriaceae bacterium, assembly GCA_947500435.1. Taxonomy (GTDB): domain Bacteria; phylum Bacteroidota; class Bacteroidia; order Flavobacteriales; family Flavobacteriaceae; genus Maribacter_C. Next base: position 270,030 of record CANMRV010000002.1, on the reverse strand, counting down.
GAAATGACTACACCTACCAATGAATGGGAAAGCTTGATGATGGGAGTCGAATCTTATGATGACATGCTATTGATAGGTTTTAAAAACGATAGCCTAAAGTATTTAACTGGAAAATCACTGGCGGAAGTAGCAGCAATACGCAAAACATCCCCAGTTGAAACCGCAATGGATTTGGTAATACAAGATGGTAGCCGTGTAGGTACCGTCTATTTTTTAATGTCCGAAGAAAATGTGAAAAAGCAAATCGCACTTCCGTATATGAGTTTTGGGTCAGATGCCGAGTCTTCCGCTCCGGAAGGTGTTTTTTTAGAATCAAGTACACATCCTAGAGCCTACGGCAATGTTGCCCGGGTATTAGGAAAATATGTTCGCGATGAAAAAGTAATTCCACTTGAAGAAGCCATTTATAAACTCACGACCTTACCGGCGTCCAATTTAAAAATCAAAAAACGTGGAGCGTTGAATAAAGGTTATTTTGCTGATTTGGCCATTTTTGACCCAAAAACTATTCAAGACAACGCCACTTTTGAAAAGCCAATGCAATATGCTACGGGAATGAAACATGTCTTTGTAAATGGTGAACAAGTTTTGAAAGATGGGGAACATACCGGTGCATTACCTGGGAAAGTTGTACGCGGACCTGGTTGGAAAGGAAAAAATTAATAGCAATAAAACTCAAATAAATAATGAAAAAATCAACACTATTAATTCTACTCACACTTGCCCTAGCGGTAGGCTGTAAAAATGAAAACACCAAAACAAAAGAAAGTATATCAGACTTTGAAATCTATGCCGACTCCCTTTTTAAATCTAGTTTGGATAGCACAAAAATAGCTGGTGGGGCAATTCTGGTGCATCAAAAAGGCAAAACCCTATTAAAAAAATCATATGGCCAAGCCAGTTTAGAATTGGAGGTGACTATGCCGGAGAATGCTCATTTTGAAATTGGTTCCGTTACCAAACAATTTACGGCCGCAGCCATTTTGAAATTAGTAGAAGCAGAAAAACTTTCTTTAGAAGATGATTTCACACAATATCTAAAATTTGATACCAAGGGAAGAGAGATTACCATAGACCAATTGCTCAATCATACCTCGGGTATTGCCAGTTATACTGAAATCGAGGAATTTGGAAGCCTTGTTCCGCAAGAATTACCTCGTGATTCCTTATTACGGATATTGGAAACGAAAGACTTTTTATTTGAACCTGGTGAGGCGCTTATTTATAATAATTCGGCGTACTTTTTCTTGGGACTCATTATTGAAAAAGTATCAGGTAAAACTTATGAAGAATATCTGAAAGAAATCATCTTTGACCCCTTGGGAATGCAAGACACCTATTATTGCTCCACCAGAAAAGTCGTAAAAAACAAGGCCTATGGCTATGATTATTCCCCTGAAGGCCTCCAACAAAAACAATATCTTAGCCATAATTGGCCTTATGCAGCAGGTTCTTTGTGCAGCACTACCGAAGATCTATTGATTTGGATGACTGCCATACATAATGGCAAACTACTTTCGGAAGGGCAATATCAACAGCTGATTACACCAAAAACTTTAAAAGATGGTACTCCGGTACGTTATGCCATGGGCATATCAAATTTCAATAATTATGGAAATCAAGAAATCAGCCATGGTGGTGGTATTCCCGGATTCTTGACAGAAACCAAATATTTTCCAGAGCAGGATTTATATATTATCTGTTTGACTAACACTGCAGGACCGCATGGCGGCGGTTTTTTTGTAGATAACATCATGTGGGAACTTTTAGAAAAGAAAGACTATGAATCTGTTGCTTTGGACTTTGACCTTAAAAAAATTGAAGGAATGTATTCAGGTCAGACAAGAGGAAGAACACAAAATGTTGAAGTAAAAGCAATTGCAGACGCTATTACTATTGAGTTCAATAAAAATGGAAAAATCGATACCTTGGACACCTATATAGGAAATCATACTTGGATGGATGGCAACACTACTGTTTTTATTAAAGATGGAATATCTCAAACGGATCAAATTTATGGTCACTATATTTTAAAAAAGAGTAATTAATAAGAAGTCAACCTAAACCAAATATCATGGATAATAGAAAAACTCTCCTATTTTTTTCATTTACCCTACTGCTCGCGATAGGTATGGCGGCTCAGCAAAAATCCTCGAATAAAAAACTGGACGCCATGATTGTTCAGGGAATGAAAGATTGGAAAGTTCCGGGATTGGCGGCAATTGTGGTTAAAGATGGTGAAGTGATATTTCAAGAAACCTACGGTGTCAAAAATTTAGAGACAAAGGAACCAGTGGATGAGAATACCCTGTTCAACATGGCCTCTACCACCAAAGCCATTGTAGCGATTGCCATGGGCATGTTGGTGGATGACGGCAAATTGAAATGGGACGATAAAGTTGTTGACCACCTGCCTTACTTCAAATTATCCACCCCATATATTACGGCAGATGCCCGAGTGAAAGATTTATTTACCCACAATTTGGGTATTGGAAATGCCGACGCTCTATGGACCATTGATAGCGTTTCGACTGGTGAAACGATTCGAAGGTTTCAATTCGCCAAAAAAACGTATCCCCTACGTGGGGGCTTCACCTATCAGAACATTATGTATGCGGTCGCGGGTGAAGTCATCGCGGAAGTAAGTGGAAAACCTTGGAATGAATTTGTCAAAGAACGCATATTCAATCCTTTAGGCATGACCCGAACCCAGGCCATAGCTGGCCATATATTTGAAGTAGGCAACTATGTTACCCCGTATTCCGATGACCCCGAGGATGGTATGGTGGAAGTTGATTATGGGTTTTCAGATCAGATAGGACCAGCAGGCATGATCTGCTCCACGGCACATGATATTTCAAAATACCTAACATTCTTGGTGAATGATGGAGTTTATAAGACTGATACGTTAGTAAAACCAAAAACCTTTAAAAAACTTTTTGAGCCTCATTCTTTCTTAGGTTTAACGGGAACTTACCCTACCAACGCCTTGACCAAACCCAATTGGAACACCTATGGCCTAGGCTGGTTTCAGCAAGATTATAAGGGTCATAAGCTCGATTTTCATACAGGAAGTCTTTTTGGCTTGGTCGCCATTGCCGGAGTGATGCATGACAAAAATATGGCCGTGTACGTATTTGCAAATTTAGATCATGCCGAGTTGCGACATGCCATAATGTACAAGGCAATAGATTTGTATGCCTTTGACGACAACAGCCGTGATTGGCACCTAGAAGTCTTTAAACTTTACCAAGGCTTTAAAAAAGAAAACCTCGAAAAATCAAAAAAGAAAGCCGCTAACCGTGTAAAAAACACAAAAACCAGTTTACCATTAGAAGCTTATCAAGGCAGGTATACCAACGAAATGCTTGGTTCCGCCAAGGTTTCCATGCAGAATGATAAATTACGGATTAACTTTAATGAATTCATTACCTATGATGCTAGACATTGGCATTATGATACATTTATTACAAACAAGGATCCCCGGTTTCGCGAGAAATTGGTAGTCCGTTTTGAACTTAACAACGATGGGGAAATAAGTCAGTTTGATTTTATGGGAGAAGTATTTACCAAAACTGAAGAAGCCGATGATTAATTTTTTTATACACTCCCCAAATTATAAACACTATTCTGAATAGCAATATGAAAACGCACTTTTGCTTTGCAGTACTCCTTCTTGCACTTATCGCCAGTTGTAAAAATGAGCCTGAGAATAAGAAGGTTCCAAAATTCGAACATGATATCACTTCAGGCCCAACCCCATGGACAAGCGACACTTTCGAGTTAGAAGAAGAAGATTTCACTTTTGCCATAATATCTGACCTAAACGGAGGTGAACGCGAAGGAGTTTACAGTGCAGCCGTATCACAATTAAATCGATTGGACCCCACTTTTGTGGTAAGCGTAGGGGACCTAATTGACGGAGGTACAGAAGATTCGCTACAATTAGCAAACGAATGGAATTCTTTTGATAATCGAACTTCAAAATTGAATATGCCTTTCTTTTATCTGGGAGGCAATCATGACCTCACCAATCCTACAATGCGCAAGTTTTGGAAGCAACGATTTGGTCGTAGATATTATCACTTTGTCTACGAAGATGTCCTATTCTTAATGATGGATTCCGAAGATTACGAAGAGCAACGTATGATGGAGATTTATCGCGCTCGTGCCAGGGCTTTAAAAATCATTAGTGGAGAAATCGATGGTTTATATGAGGATTCGGAATACTTTAAAATGCAAGAACGAAAAGTTGGTGGCATGAGTAGCGATCAGTTGGATTACTTTAAAAGTGTACTTGAAAAATATCCTAAAGTCAAATGGACTTTTGTGATGATGCACAAACCACTCTGGAAGCGCTTGGATAATAAAGGCCTTGGTAATTTGGAAACCTTGCTAACCAAACGTCCCTACACAGTAATTAATGGGCACGAACATTCCTTCTCACATCAATTACGAAACAATCGCGACTATATCATTTTAGGAACAACGGGAGGCGGTCAAAAAGAAAAAGATTCCATGTCTTTTGACCATCTCTCACTGGTCCGAATGGAAAAGCAGCCCATCATAACTCATCTAAGAATGGATGGTATTTTAGATAAAAAGGGGAACTTACCCGAAGGTGGTGATTCTATTCGATAATTTAAGTATGACAAAATTCTTTAGAACCAATTTATATGCATAGAAAAACAACCATCCTATGAAAAAATTTCCCTCGGCTCACACTATTCTATTGCTAATCTCTGCCTTTGCAGCCTTGCTTACTTGGGTGATTCCTGCAGGAAAATATGCGTCGCTGTCTTATGATAGTACGGAAGCAGTTTTTATTAAAACAATTACCGATAAAGTTGAAAAACTTCCTGCTACGCAGCAAACATTAGAAATGCTCAATATTAAGATTCCATTGGAAAACTTTACTTCAGGTGCCATTTACAAACCAATTAGCATTCCAGACACCTACAAACCTTTGGAATCAAGACCGCAAGGTTTTTATGAATTCGTGCAGGCACCTATAAAGGGAATTATCGAAACAGCGGATATCATTTTTTTAGTTCTGATTATAGGTGGTTTGGTTGGAATTGTTGAAAAATCAGGAGCTTTTAGTTCAGGCATCCGATGGCTGTCAAATACACTGAAAGGTAGAGAGTACATCCTAATTATTAGTATTACCCTACTAACGGCACTAGCAGGGTCTACCTTTGGTTTTGGAGAGGAAGGCGTAGCCTTTTTACCCATCCTTATACCTGTTTTTCTGGCGGCAGGATATGATGCCATAGTGGCCGTAGCATGTGTCTTTCTTGGGTCTCAGATAGGCGTTATGGCCTCCACCATAAATCCCTTTTCTACTATTTTAGCTTCAGATGCCGCAGGTATAAAATGGACTAGTGGTCTAGAAGGTCGTATTGCCATGTTCGTTATTTGTACTTCTATTGCTATACTCTTCATTTTAAGGTACGCAAAAAAAGTACGGAAAGACCCCGGCAAATCGGTAATTGCAGACCAAAAGGAGTTTATGGCTAAATTATTCAATATCTCACCTGATGCTGAGACTTCTGAATTAAACCTCCGGTTAAAACTAATATTACTTGTATTCCTACTCTGTTTTGTGCTTATGATTATTGGTGTGTCTATTTTAGATTGGTGGTTTGTAGAAATGACGGCCATTTTCTTTTTCGGTGCAATCTTGATTGGTTTTATAGCCAAGATGAAAGAAGGAAAATTCATTAGTTCATTTATGAAGGGAGCAGGAGATTTATTGGGAGTTGCTTTTATTATTGGGCTTGCTCGTGGAATTTCTATTTTAATGACCGATGGACTCATTAGCGACACCATTCTTTATGAGGCGGGAAGTCTTACCGCAGGAATGGAAAAAGGCCTTTTTATCAATGTATTATTCGGTGTGTACAACCTAATTGCATTTTTCGTGTCATCCACATCGGGTTCGGCAGTACTTACCACACCAATTATAGCCCCGCTGGCAGATACTGTAAATATTGGCAGGGAAACTATTGTCAATGCCTTTCAATTTGGTCATGGGCTTTTCAACTTGGTCAACCCAACTTCCCTAATTTTAGCCTTTTTGGGCGTGGCTCAAATTGGCTATAATCGATTTTTAAAATTTGTATGGCCTTTAATTGCCATTCTTGCAATTGTAATAATAGTTTTTCTAACCATCTCAGTTTACTAAAAAAGATGACTAAATTCTTCCTCTTACATAAAACCAAATTATAACCAACCAAATGAAAAAAATATTCAAAATTCTCGGTGTACTAATCCTTTTTGTAATAGCAGTAGTATTGTTCAATGCCTTTAGGGTGAGTTCGAAACAGGTAACTTCAGGACCGTTAGAAGAAGTAACCATCGCAAATGATATTTACCAAAACCTTTCAAAAGGGTTACAACATAAAACCATTTCCTTTAGTGAAGATGCCATTCCTGATTCGACGGCTTTCTTCGGGTTTCATCGGTTTTTAAATGAGACTTTTCCATTGGTTCATGAAAATCTGGAACTTGAAAAAATCAGTACCTATAGTTTACTATACACTTGGAAAGGGTCGGATACTACAAAAAAACCGATTATTTTAATGTCGCATATGGATGTTGTTCCCGTAGATGAACCAACTTTAAACGATTGGGAAGCCGGACCTTTTGAGGGTAAAATAACAGATAAAGAAATTATAGGTCGTGGAACCCTTGACGATAAAGGCACGCTAATAGGTTTATTGGAAGCTGTTGAGCAATTACTTGAAGAATCTTTTCAACCAGAACGCACCATTTATTTGGCATTTGGCCATGATGAGGAAATTGGCGGCGCTAATGGAGCTGCAAAGATAGCCGCACATCTAAAAGCACAAGGCGTGCAAGCTTTGATGACCCTTGACGAGGGTGGCTTTTTATCAGAAGGTCTAGTTCCTGGGGTTGAAGATGATGTAGCGATAGTTAACCTTGCTGAAAAGGGATTCGCTTCCTTCAAACTCATTGTGGAAACCAATGGCGGTCATAGTTCGGCACCGCCAAAAGAAAACACTATTGGAATGCTGGCGCAGGCCATTGTGGACCTTGAAAATAACCAGCGTCCTTATAAAATGGTAAAACCTATAGATTATCAACTAGAATATATGGCTCCTGAATTACCTTTTGTGCAAAAAATGGCACTCGCAAATCCGTGGTTATTTAAAAAGCCTATTCTAGAAAAATTGAATGCGCATACCACGACCGCGCCAACCATTATTGGCGGTGGTATTAAAAACAATGTCATACCAACGGTAGCAGAAGCTACCATCAATTTTAGAATACTCCCCGGTGAAACCATTGACATCGTTGAAGAACATATAAAAAATACTATTTCAGACAAAATTAAGGTTGAGCGTGTTGGCTTTTTAACCAACCCTTCACCAGTCTCAAGTATCGAATCAGAAGGATACAAAACCTTGCAACAAACCATTCGTGATGTATTTCCGTCAAGTGTTGTAATTCCTGGCCTAGTCGGTGGCGGTACGGATGCACGGTATTTCTATGAAGTATCTGATGATGTATATCGATTCTACCCTATACGATTAGGCCCAGAAAGCATGACACGTTTTCATGGTATTGACGAAAAAATAAGCAAAGACAATTACAAAGAAATTGTCTTGTTTAGTTACCATCTTATCAAAAGGTTTGGTTCGTAAAAATCATGATTAAATTTTTTTAAAAAATTCGACAAAACACTTCCCGTGCTAATTCGATAAATTTTAACACTCGACACCAATTTTTTTAGAAAAACACTAAGCAAACCCTTATCTTCAAGCCTTAGTAAAAAGGATAAAAGGCCAAAAAAATTAATAACTATATACATTCAAATTTAATGAGAGAGTCAGGCAACAAAACAGAAGTATTTACTTTTTTAATAGCACTATTTTACTGCTTTATCAGCCAAAATGTAAACGGCCAAAGCGAGACAAAATTAATGCACCAACCGGCATTAAGTGATACTCATATTGCTTTTATTTACGCTGAAGACCTTTGGGTAGCCAATAAAGATGGGTCAAATCCTAAGCGCCTTACCATAGATGAAGGAATAGAATCTAACCCAATTTTTTCTCCTGACGGAAGTATGATTGCCTTTAATGCGCAATATGATGGCAATTCAGATGTTTTTATTGTACCTGCTAAAGGAGGCATACCAAAACGATTGACTTGGCACCCTTACAACGATTTGGTACGCGATTTTTCTTCAGACGGAAAAAAGGTACTTTTCGCTTCGCAACGCAATTCACATACCAATAGATACCTGCAGTTGTACACCGTACCTGTTGGTGGTGGTGCGATTACACAACTAGACATTCCCAATGCATTTTGGGCTGCTTACTCAGATGATGACCAATATATTGCTTACACGCCTATTTTTGATGCCTTTACGCAATGGAAACATTATCGAGGTGGCCGAGTTTCAAGGATATGGGTTTATAATACCGTTAATCATAAAGTAGTCGAAGTTCCAAAACCGCAAAGTGGCAGCAATGATACCCAACCGCAATGGATTGGAGAGGATGTTTATTTTAGAAGTGACCGTGATGGAGAATTTAACCTCTTCAGCTACAATACAGCTTCAAAAGCTGTTAAAAAACATACGGATTATAAGGACTTCCCGGTGATAAATGCAAAAGTGCATAAAAATGAGGTTATCTATGAAAATGCGGGCACATTACATATTTATGATGCGGATTCAGGTGCTGATAATAAATTGACCTTAACTATAAACACTGATCTTTTAGAAATACGAGAGCGCTACGTATCAGGTAAGCAATATGTACGTTCAGGCAATATCTCTCCATCAGGCGCAAGAGCCGTTATAGATTTTAGAGGAGATATCGTAACCGTACCAGCAAAAAAAGGAGATATCGCTAACCTAACCCAAACGACAGGAGCGCATGAAAAGTTTCCTGCATGGTCCCCAGATGGCAAGTCTATTGCTTATTTATCAGATGCTTCAGGCGAGTATGGTATGCACATCAAGAATACCTCAACCGGTTCTACCAAAAAGATTAAACTTGAAGGAACTGGTTTTTATGGAAATATACACTGGTCTCCCGATAGTAAAAAGGTAAGCTATGTGGACAATGGGCGTAACCTTTATGTAACGAATATAACAACAACCAAAACCACTAAAATTGCCCAAGACGATATGTTTTTTCCTGGGGATATTAGGGAATTGTTTAGCGATTGGTCTTCTGATTCTAATTGGGTTGCGTACACTAAAGTAACGGACACCAATTTTGAAAAAGCATTTCTATATTCATTATCCGAAAACAAATCCTATGAACTTACCGACGGATTGTCAAATGTTACAAGTCCAGTTTTTGATTCTAGCGGAAAATATTTGTACCTCTTGGCTTCAACCGATGCCGGCCCATTGGTCAATTGGTTCGATCAGTCTAATATCGATAAAGAATTAACAAATTCCATATATGTACTCACCCTTCAAAAAGATGTGGTGTCCCCTTTAAGAAAAGAGAATGATGAGGAAAAAGGTGAAGAAAAAAAGGATGCAAAGGATGATGACAAGAACACTTCAAAAAAGAAAAAGGAAGAAGCACCAACTCCTAAAATGTTGAAGATTGATTGGGACAATATTCAAAATAGAATGCTTGCCTTACCTGTGGAGCCTGGAGTTTATAGTAGCCTAAAATCAGTAAAAGAGGGCGAACTCTATTACTTATCATCATCCTTTCACTCCCCAAAATCTCATCTAAACAAGTTTTCCTTTGAAGATAGAAAATCAAAAGAGCTTTTACCTTTGGACTATTATGAAGTAGCTGCTGGGGGCAAAAAAATGTTTTATAACAGTGGTAGTTCTTGGTTTATCTCTGATCTTGGTAAAAAGTCTGAAGATGACCCCATTAACCTTCAGGCTATTTCTGTTAAAATCGACCCTAAAAATGAATGGAAGAATATATTTAGTGAGGCTTGGCGCGTAAATAGAGATTATTTCTACGATCCAGGTATGCATGGGGTTGATTGGAATGCGACAAAAGCAAAATATGAGTCTTTAATAGCCCATGCCGCCTGTAAAAACGATTTATATCGTGTAATGCAATGGATGTTCAGTGAGCTTGCTGTTGGTCACCATCGTTTTGGAAGTGACGGAGATGAATTAAATAGCTCGAAAAGCATACCAGGCGGACTTCTTGGAGCAGATTACACTGTAAATAATAATCGATATCAAATCACCAAAGTATATGGAGGACTTAACTGGACACCAGATTTAAGATCTCCTCTTACTGAGCCAGGTGTGAACGTGTCTAAAGGAGATTATATCATTTCAGTAAATGGAAAAAATGTTTCAGGAAATGATAATTTGTATAGCTTTTTCGAGAATACTGCGAATACATTGGTAGACCTAAAAGTGGGCAAAAATGCAGATGGCAGTAGTGCCAAAACTTATAAAGTAACGCCTTTACCAACAGAATGGGCCATAAGGAATAGAGATTGGGTAGAAGGTAATATGAAGAAAGTACATAAAGCTACCAATGGTGATGTTGCATATGTTTATGTACCCAATACAACAGTAGCGGGTTTTGAGTACTTTAAACGCTACTTTTATCCTCAAGCGAATAAAAAAGCCATAATTATTGATGAACGTTTTAATGGCGGTGGTTCTTTAGCCGATTATTATATCGACATTCTAAAACGACCTGAACAAGCCTACTGGAACTTTAGATACGGAAAGGACCTAAAATCGCCAAGTGCATCTATTCAGGGGCCAAAGGTTATGATTGTGGATGAAACTGCGGGTTCTGGTGGAGATTACCTTCCATGGATGTTCAGAAAATTTAAAGTAGGCACTATTGTAGGTAAACGCACATGGGGTGGTTTAGTAGGTGTTTTGGGTTATCCCGAGTTTATTGATGGAGGTGTTGTTACGGCACCAAACGTCGCTTTTTATACCGAAAACGGATTCAGGGTAGAAAATGAAGGTGTTGCTCCTGATATTGAAGTGGAGCAATTACCAGAATTAGTCATTAAAGGTCATGACCCACAATTGGAAAAAGCCATTGAAATCGCTTTAAAACAATTAGAGGAAAATCCTCCAAAAGTGATGAAACGCCCGGCTTATCCTATAAAAACCAAAAAGTAGTTTTTCCTTAAACCGTTCAACTTCGAGACTAAGACGTAATTTTGGAGCCCTGAAAGAAATTTTCAGGGCTTTATTATGTATTACCAATCCCTAAAGAAATTCATCTAATTTTGCTTTATGGTCAGAAACATCCAATTGCGGGTTAGTTTAAAAGAAGAAGGTACTTTAGGATTGAAAGCAAAAACTGCTAAATACCTGGGTGTTTCAGAAGAGGATATTGAAATAAAAGTCCAGCGAAAGTCCATCGATGCACGTAAACCTAGTATCTACTTCAATTATAAACTAGAGGTTTACATCAACGAACCGATGCCTACTGCAAACGAGTATACCTTCGAATACAAAGATGTTTCCAAGGCAAAACCCATTCATATTATTGGTTTTGGCCCTGCAGGTATGTGGGCAGCACTACGCTGTTTAGAATTGGGCTACAAACCCATCATTCTCGAAAGAGGAAAAAACGTCCAGAAAAGACGGCGTGATTTAAAGGCAATCAATCAAGACCATATTGTAAATGAGGACTCCAATTACTGTTTTGGTGAAGGTGGAGCTGGCACCTATTCCGATGGAAAATTATATACCCGGAGTTTAAAACGTGGCGATGTCCGTCGTGTTTTTGAGAGCTTGGTACATCATGGTGCCACCGAAGAAATCCTCGTAGATGCACATCCGCACATCGGCACGAACAAGCTTCCGAAAATCGTTCAAAACATTCGTGAGACGATTGTAAAATTTGGCGGAGAGGTTCATTTCAATACTAAAGTAACAGATTTTATAATTGAGTCTAATCAACTGAAATCCATTATTTTAGATAACTTAAAAGAAATGGAGGTTAAACGTGTAATTCTCGCTACGGGACATTCCGCTCGTGATATCTTTTATCTCTTACATGAAAAGAAAATAGCGCTCAAGGCGAAGTCATTTGCGATGGGCGTTCGAGTAGAACATCCGCAGCAAATTATCGATTCCATTCAATACCATTGCAAGGGAGAACGCAACGAATTGCTTCCGGCAGCTGCCTATAGTTTGGTACATCAAGCGAAAGGTCGCGGCGTGTATTCTTTTTGTATGTGTCCTGGTGGATTTATCGTTCCTGCGGCAACATCACCCGGAGAAGTGGTCGTCAACGGCATGTCTCCTTCCAAAAGAAATAACCTGTATGCCAATTCGGGAATAGTAGTCGAAATCAATGTTGATGAAGATTTATACAAGTATGAGAAGTTTGGCGAACTACGAGGACTGGAATACCAGAAGAACCTAGAACGCTTGGCTTTTACTTCCGGTGGGCGAACCCAAACGGCTCCTGCACAGCGCTTAACCGATTTTGTAGAAGGAAAATTATCCGAAGACCTCAACCCTACCTCCTACCAACCGGGATTGAAATCCACACCGCTGCACTCTTTGCTTCCCAAATTCATCGGTAGTCGTTTAAGGGCAGGCTTCAAAGAATTCGGTAATAAAATGAAGGGGTATTATACGGCACAGGCTAATATTGTCGGCGTTGAGTCTAGAACTTCATCCCCGGTAAACATCCCAAGAAATGAGCAATTAGAACATCCTGAAATCAAAGGTTTGTTTCCTTGTGGCGAAGGTGGTGGCTACGCTGGTGGAATTGTTTCTGCGGCTATGGACGGTGAACGCTGTGCTGAGGCGGCAATTGCCGATTATTAATTTACCTGCTTTCAGGGATGTACCTAAGAATAATACATTCTAACTTTGTATAGAATTGTTATAGAGATGTTTAGAAATACTCTTTTATTGATTTTCCTGATTTTCACGTTTAATAGCAAGGCACAGTTGACTAAAGGACAAACTGTTGATGAAACCTTAAAAACTGTCATTCGTGATATTCTTCAACTTTCAGCCGATGCAAATGTTTCAGAAATCAATGAGAAATATATTCACCCTGAATTTGGGGTTTATGATGTGTTTCGAATCGGAGTGCCAGATACCTTCGAACAACATTCTGCAATAGATTTTTCGTTTCCAACAGGTCAAAATTTTTCGAGATACCCGAATCTAATGGAAATTACTGAAACCGCTATTCCTAAAGAAGTTGTGACGTATAATGCCATATTTGATTGTAATGAAATGGTGTGGGACCGTGAGGGTTTATTCGTCACCGATTCAATTTCCTATCCCAGAATATCAGAAATTTTGAAACAAGCTGTTTTTGAAACAAGCAAATTTTCCAAATCATTCCATAAACAGGTAAAACATATCGAAGAAAACAGCCATCGTGTAGTTTTTACGGAACTTGACATCGTCTTTTATCTGACCAAAATAGATGAAAAATGGTATCTAACGCTTTTCGATAGGGTGACTACGGATTGTAGCGCGTAGGGTAATTTTAGTTATTCTTGACCCTATAGGTGATTCTACGGTTTGTAATCACGCGACAATCGCTAATGTTCAATGAGGTAGTGGCAGTTATATTAAGTACTGGGTCACCTGCTGTACCGCCATATTCAACTACATAACCTTGAGCCGCATAAGCACCTCCTCCTCCTCCGTTTGGTAAATCGTTCCATGAACCTGGTGAAGATGTCACCGAGGGATCGGTAATGTGTGCAAAGTTTTCTTGTCCGGGAGTTCCGGGACCACCTGGGTAATCGTTCGGTTCATTATTATTCCAAAATGCAAAAGTCAATTCCGTACCGCCAACACCACCATCCCAAAATTGGGTTCCCGCTTCTGGCCCTGTTACCCATCGCCATTCTCCTTCGACACCATCATCGGTCGCACCTATCCAACCAACACCTTGGGCTTGAGATCCCGAAAAATCTGCTTCGGCCTGTGAAGTAAGGGTTACCAGATAACCTTGTAATCCGAAATAGGTGCGATTGCTAGCTGCAATCTCAGCATCGGTCCAAGAGATTCCAGGTGCAGAAATAAATTCATAATAATGGCTAGTCGTAGGCAAGAAGTTAGCTTCGCCAACCGTTATTGAAAATTGTCGTATCCCTGAAGGGTTTCCTGAACTAGAGGAAAACTCGGTAGCTAAAACTGCGGCTTCAAACTCCGTATAAGTCGCAGGTCCTTGTAAAGTCAGTTCGCCCTGAACGGGATCCCATGAAGTGCTAATACTGGGGTGACTTCCGGTCAGGGTCAATAAGTCTTCTCCATTGACATAACCTCCAGAAATTTGGATAAATACAGCGGTAGTTCCCACGTCATCAGGATCGGTAATTGTGATGCTTTCTGCAATCGGGATAGAACTACCAGGACAATAGAGGTCATCGCCTGAACCAATTACTATCGGAGGTAAATCTGGATCTTCCGCTGTAAACAATAAATTATCAATCAAATAACGCTCAGAACTACTCCAACCTCCACTTCCAGTTATAAATCGAATACCCGAACTCGCACTAATCTCATTTGGTGCCAAGTTATGAACAAGGTTTCCGTCTCCGTCTAAGGTAGCAACCGTATTATAGGTCGACCCGTCATAAAGTTGGACTAGTATACGCTCATTTCCATCAGTTCTATCATAATCTAAGGTCAAGGTTACATTGGCATAGGCAGACAAGTCCAAATTTCTTGTAATGTATTTATCATCTAGATTTACAAATTCAAAATCACCACCTGATGTAATCTCTATACTTCCAGTTGTTGGATTTGTAGTTTCATTTGTTTCCACCCAATTTCCCAAAAATAAGTTTGACCCATCATTGTTGGAGTAGCTACGCACATCAAAATTATCGGCAAAAGTATCCTGTCCTTTTAATTCGTAGAAGGTCAAAATTAAGACTGAACAAATAAGTATTTGTAGATTTCGCATAGGTTTTTGGGACGGATAATCTTTTACTTAGCCAAAAAGAGAATAGCAATTTATGCGATAAAGATTTAACTTACACTTATATGTTGTGTAAGCGCTAAGAAACAGTACAAAACTTCTAAATTCTGTGGCAAGGAACTTTTCAAAAATTACATGAAATCAAAAAATTCTTACTTCAGAATATTATCCACTGTTAAACCGTACCTTCGCGGCTTATAATTTTATATGACTTTTCAAGAACTCGGGCTCGCAGCGCCTATTCTCAAAGCCCTTCAAGAAGAAGGCTATACCAACCCAACTCCAATACAAGAACAGGCAATTCCGATTCTTTTGAAAAGAAAGGACCTTTTAGGGGTCGCGCAAACAGGAACGGGCAAAACAGCTGCCTTCGGAATTCCCATTTTACATCATCTGTATGAAGGCATCAGTCTGAGACAGAACAAAAGGAAAGTTAAGGCTTTGGTGGTAACACCTACACGTGAGCTAGCCATTCAAATCGGTGAAAGTTTCACAGCCTATGGCAAATTTACCGGACTAAGAAATACGGTCATCTTTGGGGGCGTAAAACAAGGCAAGCAGGTAAACGCCTTAAAAGATGGGGTGGATATTCTAATCGCTACTCCAGGACGATTGCTTGACTTGATGAACCAAGGGTACATTTCTTTTAGAGACTTAGATTTTGTAGTACTAGATGAAGCCGACCAAATGTTGGATATGGGCTTCATTCATGATATCAAAAAGATTATCGCCAAGCTTCCTCCAAGAAGACAATCTCTTTTCTTTTCGGCTACTATGCCAAAGACTATTGTGGAATTGTCACGTAAAATGTTGGGTGATTTTGAGCGCGTAACGATTAAACCAGAGCAGGCCACTGCAGAAAAAGTAGAGCAAGGTGTTTATTTTGTAAGCAAAGCGAATAAGCCAAAACTATTAGTGCATTTGCTTGAACAAAGACCAGATGATTCTGTATTGGTTTTTTCGCGCACCAAGCACGGTGCCAATAAAATCGTAAAGAAATTAGCACAGGCGGATATTCGTTCTGCAGCCATTCATGGTAACAAATCACAAACGGCACGTCAGAAAGCCTTAGGTGCTTTTAAAGAAGGAAAATTAAAAGTATTAGTAGCTACTGATATTGCTGCTCGCGGTATCGATGTGGATAGTTTGTCTTTGGTGGTGAATTATGACCTTCCGAATGTTTCCGAAACTTATGTCCATCGTATTGGTCGAACGGGTCGTGCGAATGCAAGTGGAATAGCGCTATCTTTCTGTATGGGAGAAGAGCGCCCTTATCTACGCGATATTGAAAAATTGATTAAACAGGAAGTACCGAGACTAGGGGAACATCCTTTTATGGATGAGGCTTCTGAGCAAGAACCTGAAGTTAAAAGGCCCTCTCAAAAGTCGCGAAATAATCAATCTAGAAACCAGAATAACAGAGGCGGTTCTAACCGCAACAAAAATCGTAATCGCAATAGAAACAGAAACCGGAATCGTAACCGCAATGGTGGTAATTCTGGCAGCAGATCCAGCGGCTCAGATTAAAAGGGGAAATCTTATTACTATAGGGCCATACAGTGTTGAATTTAGATTTTTGGTATCTTCACAATCACTTAAATAACCCATTAGCTTAATTAACCCCTTGAAAAAAACCAATCTCCTCCCCTATTTTTCATTTAATTATTTCGGTTTTCGAAAAAACACATCTCCTGTCAGATTTAGAATCATTATACTGTTTTTCTCCGTTTTTGCGTATTCAGCATTGGCTTTTTCTCAAAATGACTCCATCACAAAACCAAAATTCAAAATAGATTTAGGTGGAGCGCTGCGCTTTAATTATAACAACTCGAGCTGGAAACCCAATCAACAAAAAAGAGGTGGTGATTTCGGTTTTGAGGTTTTCCGTATCAATGTTGATGCCACTTACGGACCGATGGAGGTTCATATCGACCAACGTTTTTATTCCGGGGCGTTTGGTGGAGCTTTTCTAAAATATGGTTGGGCACAATACAATCTCAATGAAAAAAGCCATTTAAAGTTAGGCTTGATTCCCGCCTATTTTGGTCCGCAACAGTTCAATTCGCACAGTTGGTTTTTTCAACTTCCCTTTTATTTGGGTTTTGAAGATGACCATGATATGGGCATCAGCTATGACTATGAAGATGATAGAATCAAATTAGATATTGGTTTTTACAAAAATGCGGAGGCCTTAACCCTAAGCGATAACAATCCCGTTTCTCCAAATCGGTATTCCTATGATTTCTCAGGAAGGAACAAAGAAGTGAACCAGTTCAACATTCGTTTTAATTATAAATTGGGTGAGAAAGCAAAACACCTACTTGGCACTTCTTTGCAATATGGAGGTATTTGGAATATAGATACCCAGGATACCGGAAGTCATTCCGCTTTAGGACTCCATTATCAATTGGATTACAAAAGATGGAACCTGCAAACCCAGTTCATCACTTATAATAACAAACCAAAGAATGTAGTTGGCGAAAGTCGGGACTTTTTGGAGCAAGCAGCTTATAATTTTCCATACAATACTGCTGCCAAAGCAAGCATGTATTCTGTAGGCTTGGCCTATACCATTCCAGTGAACAAAGGTAGATTTCAATCCATACAATTATACAATGATTACACCTATATGGATAAATCAATTGCCACTTGGGAAGATACCCAAATGAACATCTTAGGTGCCCTAATATCCATAAAACCACTGTATATTTATGTTGATTATGCCAGCGGGCGAAACCAACCCTGGTTGACCCCAAATTCAACGGATGCCTTGACTACGGGAGATGGTACTAGTGAGTGGCATCATCGGTTCAATGTTAATTTCGGTTTGTACTTTTAAAAATGGTGAAGAAAATTCTATATGCGATTGCAGTTATTCTATTCGTAGCCTTGGTCTATCATGCATACGAACTCTATTCCTTTACACAAGAGCGAAATCGAATTGTTCAGGAAAAAGGCTTGACCACAATGAACAATCTGAAGGAGCAGGTGGACGCCATTCTTTCAAGCATTGTCAACGAGGGCGAAAGGTTAGCAGATGAATTCGGTGCAAATGAATATACTCAAGAAGAAATAGAACGTATCATTAAAGAGTCTTCTTTAAAGATTCCTGCATTACAGGGCATTACCGCTTGCTATGAGCCTTTTGCGTTTTCCGAAGAACGCAGACTCTATTGTCCATATTACAACAAAGGAACTAGTGATTACCTATTTGTAGGTGAAAGCTATGATTATACGGATGCAAATGCCGATGGAACCGCTTGGTATACTGGTGTACGTGACAATGGCGCAAAATGGGTAGAACCCTATTATGCCAAAGGTGCGAAAGATTGGTATATCGATTATGGTATTCCTTTCCACTACACTTCCGGTCCTAAAAAGGGCCAAGTACGCGGAACGATTACAATGAGTTTCGTCACGAGTGGATTCAAGAGCCTGATTCTTTCCTTGAGTTTGGGAAAAACGGGGTACGGTCTTATTACTTCCCAAGAGGGCACGTATTTATCACATCCTGTAAATGACTATATCGGAACTACCAATCTCAAAACCATAAGTGATGCAGAGGAGAATACCATTCTAAAATCGGCCTATGAAGGATTGTTAAAGGGAGAAGCAGGTAATGTTGCCTTTACCGCAGATGACAGTAATGATACAGAACTGTTCTTTTATG
This sequence comes from uncultured Flavobacteriaceae bacterium, assembly GCA_947500435.1. Lineage (GTDB taxonomy): Bacteria > Bacteroidota > Bacteroidia > Flavobacteriales > Flavobacteriaceae > Maribacter_C. The sequence goes on along the minus strand of CANMRV010000002.1, from coordinate 251,448 downwards.
ATAAGATTCCTTCCAACGGATGGGGTATCGGATTGGCATTCTCTAAAAACGAGCTTTTAGGAAGTAAAGCAGCCCTGAACCATCGTTATATCAAGTTGACTTTATTGCTATCGGCCTTTCTCTTAATGATCATCCTTATTTACTTTAATAAGGACCATTTAGACCGACAAGAAATATGGCAATTAAGTGCTTTGGCAACTTTCCTTTTGATATTTAATATCTTATTGGTCGGCTATTTAGAACATACTGGAAGCCGCAGAATAAATGCTGATGAAAGTCCGCCGATATCTGATGTATCCAGCTTAGGAAGCTTTATTAATCAACAAGAAACGAGGCGAGAGGAATTAAAACTCCCGAAAAGTGTATCCATTCCAACGGGGGTTTTTGTACAACGGATGGCTTTTGAAAATAGCTATAACCTGAATATTGGCGGAACGGTTTGGCAAAAATATCCCATAGACCTTGTTGAAAAGGTAGAAGAAGGATTCCGCTTCCCACAAACCTCCCCTTTTGCAGAAGCTTCGTTCGTAGAAGAAATCTACCGCAAAAAAGTAAAAGGCGTTGCGGGTAGTCCTGATTATCTCTTGATTGGTTGGGATTTTAGGGTGACCTTGCAACAATACCTGAATTACGAAAATTTCCCTTTTGACAAGCGGCATATTAGTATGGACATTGTTCCTATCAGCAATGAGGATCATCTCATCTTCACCCCTGATTTGGAAAGCTACGAGTTTACCAACCCAACCAAAAAACCAGGTTTGAATCAAAATGTAAAGGTTTCGGGTAATAATATCATGAAGAGTTATTTCAATTACTCCGTTGAATCTTATGATACCGATTTTGGCTTTGGTTCGAAGACCTTGTTTGAAGAGGTACCTGTTTTACATTACAATGTTGATCTGAGGCGTATTCTACTGAACACTTTTGTCACCTATTTAATTCCCATTTTTGTAGTCTTGATTATGATGTATATTCTGCTTATTGCATGCTCTAAGACTGAAGAAAGACAAGGAATTATCGAGGGAATGGCGGCATTTTTCTTTGTTTTGATTTTCTCACATATCGATTTGAGAAAAGAAATCATTACGGCCGATTTGATTTTTATGGAATACTTCTATTTCGTAACCTACCTAATGATTATTCTAACTACTTGGAATCTCATTACCTATGCCAAAAGTAAGGCTGCTATTTTCGATTTTAATGAAAACCAAATTTTTAAAGCGGCTTATTTTCCCTTCTTTTTCTTGTGCATTCTGGTGATTACCTTGGCAAAGTTTTACTAAGAAGAAGTATTTACATCTCTGTAGAATGTCAACCCGTTTTTAAAAGGGTCGTAGAATGCAAATTCCCGTGTTCCCCAAGCAGTTTCGCGTAAGAGGGTATGTGAGTGAAAAACATCTTTTTCTGAATACTCTTCATATAATTCTTCTATGTTTTGAGTAACAATCCTAAGCATCGGTCTATCTACTTCAACATCCCATTCTTTGGCATCATGCCACTGCAAGTGTATTTCTATTCCATCTCGTAAAACTACTGCATAGGTGGGTTTTTTCGAATCATCGGCAAAGCCAATTCTAAATCCTAATCGGTTGACATAAAAGTCCAAAGCTTCAACAACATCCTTTACAGGTAATACCGGATGGATTTGGTGTAGATATCCTTTTGTTTCCATGCTTAAATTTAAAGTATTCTAGTTAACTTGTTATTGCAATTAATCTTGAAAAGAATGAAAAGACTTTTTCTAGTTCTACATCTCTTTGTATTTATCTTTCTTTTTACTTCCTGCAACGGAGAAGTTGAAAAACCCAATGCAGTTGTTCAAAATAAAACGCTGAACAGAGAAATGGCTTTGGGAGTTATGCAAAAACATCTAGATGCCATTTCTAATCGCGATTTAGAAACCCTTGAAAGCACGCTTTCCCCGGAAGGGAATATGCAACTTATTTTACCTGGAACTGAAACCATTGAGAAAACTAGTGGTTTTATGGAGTATCACCGGGAATGGTTCAAAACGGACAACTGGACTCTAGATTCGAAAATATTGAATTCTGAAGTGGGCGAAACTATGGCCATGGTAGTGGTTGAATCAATTTATAAGGAACCGGAAAGAAATAGCAAACCTTATTTTAATAGAATGGCCGTCAGCTATGACCTTCAAAAAATAAATGGGAATTGGTACGTTATCAAAGATCATATGGCATCAATCCAAAAATCCACGGACTTAGAATGAAACTAAAAAAGTGCAACCCTTCTTGCCTTATTTTGATTTTCATGTTCTCTTATCTCGGCATGGGTCAAACCATAAGTGTAATGTCTTATAATATAAAATACGACAATGTAAATGATACCGTAAACAATTGGAATGACCGCAAAACGGAAATGGTTGGACTTCTAAAAAAATACCAGCCTGAGTTCATCGGAATGCAAGAAGTACTCTATAGGCAACTCAGTTACTTAAATGAGTCTTTAGCAGATTACGATTATATTGGTGTGGGGCGTGATGATGGGAAACAAAAAGGTGAGTTCTCCCCGATTCTCTATAACACTAAAAAATACAAAATCCTCGTAACAGGTACCTTTTGGCTTTCAAAAACTCCCGATAAAATATCCGTAGGTTGGGATGCTGCTATGGAACGCATCTGCACTTACGGACTGTTTCAAAGTAAAACATCTGATGAAAAAACATGGGTCTTTAACACCCATTTTGACCATATTGGAATAAAAGCCCGGAAGAATTCCGCTAAACTCATCCTTAAAAAAATACGACAACTCAATACAGAAAAGTTGCCTGTTATTCTTATGGGCGATTTTAATCTGATGCCTGAAGAAAAACCCATTCGGTTAATTCAAAAGAAAATGGACGATGCCCAACATATTTCCAAAGCATCTTTGAAAGGTCCGAAGGGTACTTTCAATGGTTTTGATATCAACGCCCTCATGGAGAGACGTATTGATTATATTTTCACTAAAGGATTCAATGTAGAAAGCTATATACATATTGATGAGCGCTTAAAAAGTGGAAAACATATCTCGGACCATTTGTCTGTATTAACCTCCATCATTAAAAAGTAATTTATGTTCACTCCCACTCACTATAAAAACGAAGACATCAACGAAATAAAAGATTTCTTGGTCAATAATAGCTTTGGAATTCTGGTAAATCAAGTTGATGGGAAACCATGGGCAACTCATATTCCTTTGGAATTGGATATAGATTTGGAAGGAAAAGATATTCTCGTCGGTCATATTGCCAAAGCCAATCCGCAATGGAAACATTTTAAAGAAGGCACCCAAGTCCTCTGCATTTTCAATGGCCCACATAGTTATGTTTCCTCATCATGGTACAAGGAAGAAGAGGTTCCTACTTGGAATTACATCGCGGTACATGTCTACGGGACGTTAAAAATTCAAACGGAGGAAGCTTTGTTGGCCTCATTGCATAAGCTGGTAGACAAGTATGAAGCGTATTCAAAAGAACCGGTTTCATCACGGACTATGTCGCCCAAGACAATGCGGCAAGTAAAAGGCGTGGTTGGTTTTGAGATTAAAGTAGAAGATATTCAGGCGACCTATAAACTTTCACAAGGAAGAGAACATGACCACCCAAAAATAATTTCTGAACTTGAAGAGCGTGATGCTAGTTCAGTAGCAGTAGCCCAGGCAATGAAAAAAAACAATACAGATTGAAATGAAGACTAAAATCAAACATTTCATAGGTGTCTATGTCATTCTTTGGATGCTAAGCTTTGTTGTGTTTACCATACTTTTAAGTCGTGGAGACCGGAGTCTTTCTGATAGCGCAAAGTTCTTTTTCGAAATCGCTGACAATAGAAATTTCCAAATGGGTTTTCACATCATATTTCTATTATGCTATGCGCTTTTCTTAAGTATTAGATATTTTATAAAAATCTACCGTTCCAAAGGAAGAAAAGTATTCTTCAGACAAATTTCCTATCGGTTTGCTCTTCCCCTCCTATTGATTTTCCTGGGTTACAAAACCCTTGTGTTTGCCAATGCCCATGAAGGCTTCACCTATCAATGGGATACTTCCGTCATGAACAAAAACGGAATAGTGAATAATCTGCATGAAGTAGATAAAAAACACCGCGGCATGAGTGTTTTTGGCTGGTCTGAGGATAATACTGAGGCTATTGAAGACCTTGTTCGCACAAATGTAGAATGGGTAGCGGTCATTCCATTTTTGTTTCAAAAAGATGAAACGACCAAACTGGTTGATATTCCAGAGAATCCAAAAATTTATACAAGAAGAGATTCCAGTCATATCAGGGCTATTCGCGATTTGCATGAAAAGGGAATTCGAGTACAACTAAAACCTCATTTATGGATGCACGACGGATGGCGTTCCAATATCACCTTAGATTCTGCTAAAGAATGGGATGCATGGTTTGAATCCTATCGCACTAATATGTTGCGCTATGCCAGAATTGCGGCCGAAACAAATACCGAATTGTTCTGTGTTGGAACCGAACTAAAGACCTCAATCAAAAAACAACCAGAAAAATGGAAAAGTCTAATTGACGAAATACGGCAAATTTATAAGGGAGAGCTTACCTATGCCGCCAATTGGTATGATGAGTATGAACATATTACATTCTGGCACAAGCTAGATTATATCGGAATACAGGCTTATTTCCCCCTTACAACTGTTGAAAACCCTGATTTAGAAACCATTGAAAAAGGTTGGGCGAAACATCTAACCGCTTTAGAAGCTTTCCATGAAAAACACGAAAAGCCCATTCTATTTACCGAAGCAGGTTACAAAAGCGACGCAGATGCCACTATAAAACCGTGGGAATGGAGTCCGTTTTTAAGTGGTATTACCAAAAAGAAATCGGACAGAACACAGCAATTGGCCTATGAAGCTTTGTTCAAACAGACTTGGGATAAACCTTGGCTTGCTGGAATTTATTTTTGGGAATGGAATACTCGGACAACAGAAGAAAGTGCCAAAACTGATATCAATTTTTCACCCCGTTTCAAGCCTGCTGAAAATACTATGGCAAAATGGTTTGGAAAAAATTCAAACACTCCACGTTAACAACCAGTCTTATGAAAAGTAGACGAACATTTATCAAGAAAACCACGCTGGCAGCAGCGGCTATTTCAATGCCCTCTTTTTATGCCTTCAAAAATAAACTAGAAAACAATATGCCTAAAATATCTTTAGCCCAATGGTCTTTAAATCGTGCATTTTTCTCAAAAGAACTAAATCCCGTGCAATTCGCTAATCTTGCCAAAAACGACTATGGTATATCAGCAATCGAATATGTAAATCAATTTTATATTGATACCGCAACGGATGAAAAATTTTGGAATGAAATGACGACAAGAGCTTCAGATGTAGGTGTTCAAAGTTTAATCATGATGGTAGATGAAGAAGAAAAACTTGGAGATTTGGATGATGTAAAAAGAAAAAAAGCAGTCGAAGACCATTATAAATGGGTGAATGCAGCAAAAATATTGGGCTGTCATTCCATACGCGTAAATGCTTTTGGAGAAGGAGGTCTGGAGGAATTAAAAACTTCCTTGACCGACGGACTTGGCCAATTGACCGAATACGCAGCAAAGGAAAAGATAAACGTAATCATAGAAAACCACGGACTGCACACTTCAAATGCCAACTTTATAGTTGATGTTATCAAAGGAGTTGGTAATCCTTTCTTGGGTACCCTACCCGATTTTGGAAATTGGTGTTTGAATGCTGAATGGGGTAGTATACAACCGAGTAAAAACTGTGGTGAAATATATCCTCCAGAAGAAGGGCTTAAAAAATTTCTACCCTATGCCAAAGGAGTCAGTGCCAAGTCCTATACCTTCGATGCTAACGGAAATGAAACTGTAATTGAATATCCAAAACTGTTGAAATTGGTGAAAGACTCCGAGTTTGACGGACATATCGGTATTGAATTCGAAGGCGAAAATATGAGTGAGCCTCAGGGTATTAAAGCTACCAAAGCTTTGATAGAGAGGGTTTTGTCAAGTTTAGATTGATAAAATGTCCTTTCTTCGAGGAACAGGTCGTCTTAATATAAACTGGAAAAAGTAAGCATATGGCATATGATGAATTTTTAGCGGATAGAGCTAGACAAATATTGAAAGAGAAATCCATTTCTTTCTCTGAAAAAAAGATGATGGGCGGACTCTGTTTCATGGTAGATGATAAAATGTGTTTTGGAATGCACATTGACAAAGGCACGAATTCATCCTTACTAATGGCTCGAGTGGGAATAGACAACTATGAAAAAGCTTTAGCGAAAGAACATTGTACTGAAATGAATTTTACCGGCCGAGCAATGAAAGGATATGTTTTCGTTACTGAGGATGGTATTGATCTAGATGATGATCTGAACTACTGGATACAAATGTGTTTGGATTTTAATCCCTTCGCCAAAGCCAGTAAGAAACGAAAGCCTAAAAAGAAGTAGGTAGCAGTTCATCGCGGGTAATCACAAAATCACTATCCATCATTTCAATGAAATTCTTGTTGTCTTTGATAGCGACTTTGGCTCCCCTCCAGCTATGCCACTGCAGAAAATAAGCAGCCTTGCCTTTGAGCAAGTTTGCAAATTCCATCATATCCCAATTGCCATATCCTGCTTCTCGTGGGCCAGATTCTGACATTACAAGTGGTTTGCCCAACGCTTTTAATTCCTCATAATGAGGAAAATCGGGTTGATTTCCATAGTAATCCATTCCTACCAAGTCTACATAATCATCTCCAGGGTAGTATGCCGTTACCGCGGCATACCAAGTTTCGCTCGGCACCACAGAGTAGGTCCAAATTAGATTGTCTAGCCCATAGTCCCATCTTAAGGTATTATACAAATCAGTCCAAAGCGCTTTGTAATCTTCCACATTGGTCTGTTGATTTCCGTTCGCATTCGTTCCCCACCAAAAGAAATCCCCATTCATCTCATGAAAAGGTCTCCATATTACGGTTACTCCTGCATCCCTGAGTTTTTGCAAGGCACCGGCAACTTTATCGAGTTCTGTGCGATAGCTGGTCCATGCTTTTGTTTGCGGTTGCCCTTTAAACAAGGACTTTAAATTGATTTGGTCGCTATCATTTACGGTATCCCAATATACATCTACCTTATCCACAAAGGGATTATCCGCATGCCAACTCACCGTAACCAAACCTCCTTCGTGCCAATGGTCGATTAAGGTTTGAACCGGGTAATTATCACCGTTAAACCAGCCAAAATCAGCTCCAATCAAACCAACATGTCTGCCGGTTTCATCGGCCAATTGGTCCACATAGGTATTGTAGTACCACCAAGTAGAATCGGGAGCATCACCACATTGTTGCCCTACAACGAGTTGCTTATTTGCAATAAGCGATTCAAAATAGGTCAGTATGGTTCCTTTATTTCGGCCATCAAAAACAGGACCTTCGGTAGTATTTGAAGATTCGGTTTCCTCCATTATATCAGTATTCGCGATAGTTTCAATGCCATTTATGTTGTCTTCAGGGCTGCAGGCAAAAACCAAGAGCAGCCCAAATAAAGGAAGTAATCTTTGCATCTTGATGGGATTTTGTGGTCTTATTTTCTAGTTACAAGAATCATTCCGAAAGTTAAAACGAATATGTCGTATCTTTCAAATACAATGCATTTAGATATTAAAATTATATGTATTCTCGCCCTTATGAAAGGTACTACCCTGTTTGATTTTAATGATACCGTAAATATTGAAGACTGGCGCGTGGTTAACGATGGTGTGATGGGCGGTTTATCACAAGGAACATTTTCAGTCAATTCAGAAGGACATGGATTTTTTAGGGGAACTGTTTCTTTGGCCAACAATGGTGGATTTTCATCTGTACGGTATTGCTTCGAAACAAGAGACACTTCGGAATTCTGCAAAATTCAAATCCATTTAAAAGGTGACGGCAAACCGTATCAGTTTCGAATAAAAGCCGATTCTTCACAGCGATACTCTTATATAACAAATATCAAAACTTCTGGAGATTGGGAAATCCTCACCATTGATTTCTCAGAAATGTATCCTGCTTTCCGTGGCCGTTTATTGGACCTTCCAAATTATTCAGGAATGGAAATGACAGAGATTGCCTTTTTAATCGGAAATAAAAAGGAAGAAAGTTTTGCTTTGGAAATAGATTATATTGAACTTCTTTAAAATACCATAGTCCTCATTAACGTTATGTAAAAAATCAAAATCATGTTACACAACAAATATTGGCAAGGCTTTTTCGCGATTGGCCCTATTGTCATGTTTATTCTCTTTTTTATCGCTTATTTCTTTTTCATTTTTGCGATGGTAAGTCAAATTCCTGAATTTGAAAATTCAAATAACGGAATGCCGCCAACCTCTATGTTCGCGGGTATGGGTATTTTCTTTTTATTCATTCTTTTAATGCTATTTACAAGCCTTGGTAGTCTTATTTTCTATATCGTGCATGCGGTTCAAAACCCAAATTTAAAACAAGGCAATACGCTGGTAGTATGGATTCTCTTATTTGTGTTTGTTGGTGGAATAGGAAAACTTATCTATTGGATAATAGAGATTCTTGGAAAACGAAATGATACTATTACGGAAGGCTCATGATAATGAAAAAAGCCCTAGCCTTTGATGTCTACGGAACACTCATAGATACTTCGGGAGTGTATAATACTTTGGAAGGACTAATTGGAAAGGACACTCAGGCTTTTATGGAAGTCTGGCGCAACAAACAACTCGAATATTCTTTCCGCAGAGGATTGATGGGTGCCTTTGTAGATTTTTCAGTAGTTACGCATGAAGCTTTGGAATACTGCTGCTTACTCTTCAACCGAAAGTTTAAAGAAGAGCAGATAGAAAATTTAATGGGTGTTTACAAAGTCCTGCCCGCTTTTGATGATGTTCAGTCCGCTTTACAAGAATTGCAGCAAAAGGACTTTTCTACATATGCCTTTTCGAATGGAAGTGCCCTAGCAGTTTCTACCCTATTGGAAAATGCAAACATCACCAATTTATTTGATGGAGTTGTGAGTGTGGAAAAGACTGAAATGTTCAAACCAAGTCCTAAAGTTTACCAACACTTTAATGACAGTACAAACTCTATAAAAGAAAACTCTTGGTTGATTTCTGGGAATCCCTTTGATGTGATGGGCGCCATCAATTATGGAATGAAAAGTATTTGGGTAAGGCGTTCTTCAAAAACTGTTTTTGACCCTTGGGAAAGTATCCAACCTACTGCCGTAATATCAAATTTAGGGGAGTTAAAATCCGTTTTGAGCGATTAACGAATACTTACCTAAACTATTCATGAATTATTTTCTTGATTATTGCCTTGAACATCGAAATCCCAGTTTCCAATATCTCATCAGGAAAATCGTAATCAGCATTATGCAGCGCTTGAGTATCTAAGCCTGCTCCCAATCCAAACATTGCTGTTTTGTATTTCCGTGAAAACCATCCAAAATCTTCACCGAATTTAAAGGGGTAAGGCCTTTCTATGATTTGAAAATTGTTTTCTTTCGCTGCTTTCACAACGTAAGCATTGCTGTCTTTATCATTAGCCGCCGCAGGGAAATATTCAAGCCATTCGATTTCAAAAGCTAGTTGATGGTCTTCGGATATCTCTCGCACAGTCGCATGTATTTGAGACTTTAAAGCGGACATACGCTCCCCGCTCCATATTCGCATGGTATAATGCAACTCTCCATTTGCAGGGGAAATACCATAGGCTTTTTGTCCCATATTGACGTGTACAGGTGTTATCAAAGTGAAGTTTTCGTCTTCAGGTTTTGCTACTTCAAGTTTTGAAAAAGCTCTTATAATCTCGGAAAGCCCTAACGCGGGATTTACCCCATTCTCAGGCTCCGCCGCATGTGATTCTTTTCCTTTTAGACGTATGATAAAACTTTGGACCTCAGCCGAAAATCCTTTTTCCATCAGAATGATACTGTGGAGTGGCTCTTTAGGGATGTTGTGAAGGGCAAATACATAATCCGTTTTTAGGTTTTTAAAACGCTCATCTTGCAGTACCCGATGTGCCCCTTCTCCGTTTTCTTCGGCAGGTTGAAATAATAGAATCACTTCTCCCGAATTAAAAGCTTGTTCCTTTAACCAAAAAATCAATCCGGAAACGATAGCCATATGACCATCATGCCCGCATTTATGGGAAACCCCTTTAATCTTTGATTGATGTTCAAATTGATTCTCTTCTTGAATGGGTAAGGCATCTAATTCACAGCGAATGGTAATCGATGGACCTTTTTTAGGGAATTTATAAATAGCTGCTATACCTGTACCTCCTAAATTTTCGAGTATTTCCGTGGTATGGTGTTTCTCAATAAAACTCCGAATCCGTTTAGCGGTTTCATATTCAAATCCCGATAATTCAGGATTTTCATGAAGCGTCTTTCGTAAGTGTACTATTTCAGAATTCATCAAAAAGCTATTCATCAAAACTACTAATACACATTAGCGTATCGTCCTTGTTGACTGGTGGTGTTCCAATTTTATATAAAATGATACCGGACTTTGGTGCCTTTATTTCAGCCGTTACTTTACCAAATAGGTCTTTAATCACGCCAACTAGAGCGCCATCTTCAACTTTATCTCCGGCTTTGTAATCACTGTAAAAAATACCTTCCTCTGGCGAACTTATATAGTCTTGGCTATTCAGCCGAATTCGCGCTGTATCAATTTCAGTAGCATTGGCGTACATACCCATCTTGTTGAGCATATTGTACACTCCGGCTTTTATCAAATCGACCATATCTTGCTGTACATTACCCAACTTGCCCGCTTCGATGCTAATTCCGGTTTTTCCATCTTGCACGGCTTGTTTAAAAACATATTTGGCTGGGTCGCCGTCTTTTAAAGTGTAGGGGTAGGAAACGATATACTCAAAACCACTAACTTCCGAAAGTTCTTTTGCCAATTGGGTTTGCTTAGGTTTTCCCTCATTATTGTAATAACAAATAAAGGGTAACAAATCTTCACTAGCATCTCCCCCATGAATATCTAAAAACACGTCAGTTTTCGGAATAATCTCCGTGGTAATGAGGTGTGCAATTTGTTGGGTTACCGTGCCTTCTGAATTTCCAGGAAAGGCGCCATTCAAATTGACCCCGTCGTTAGCATTCTTAAAAGGCGTCCGTGTAAAAAAGGAGTTGGTACTCGCAATGGGAATCACGATTAAAGTCCCAGTCAATACTTCTGCTTTGATTTCTTGCAATAACTCCTGAACCCCCATTATAGGGGGATATTCATATCCATGCACTCCCGCAACCATCGTAAAAACAGGACCTTCTTTTTTACCCTTGATAATTGAAATGGGTAAAAAAGTGGTGTTGCCTTGGTCATCAGCTATGTCTACACGAAGGTTTTCTATGGATGGACGACTGGTTTTATCCCAAGCCTTTTGAAAAGCACTTTGCGCCATAACAGATGGAATGCACAAAGAAATGAATAGAACTGTGATTCCTTTAAGGATAACTTTCTGTATCATATATTTTGAAAATTTGTGCTAATTATAATACCTAGTTAAACACTTTTTTGAATTGCAAATATGGTTTAATTATGCAAACCAATTATAGGACAAGGCACCCAAACCTATTGCATAGGTTCTATTTTAAGATACTCCATAACCGCCTGGTTCCCGCGTAATAAATTTTTAGGCTTTGGATTTTCCATATTAAATACTTTTAAATCTTCGGGGGGTAAAATAGTGACAAAATCTTCTGAATATCCATTAAAATAGGGAACATTAAAACTAAGTCCGAGATGGTGTTGAAAGAAATTATAGGCCGCGGCTCGCTTTGAAAAATCATAATCGTGTCTTTCCATCGGTAAATGTACATTTTCGACTTTGTGCTCGGCGTCATAAAGAGAATATACTTTTTGAACATACGGGTATTCAACTCTTGGGGTATTTCGTGTCCAGTCCCCACCATTTGAAATCATTAGTAAGGGACGGGGAGCACATAGAGCGGCAATTTCCACATTGTTTGTTTGATGGTCAGCACTTCTGTGCACTGGCATTCCGCTTTCGCAAACACAACCACCGAAAAAGTGTGCGGAAACCTGCACAGCTGGCACCGAAACTTTTATTCTGTTGTCAATCGCGGTTAGCATGAAGGTTTGGGTACCGCCACCTGAACCCCCTGTCATGCCAATTCTTTCGGAATCAACATCAGGGCGCGAGAGCAGATATTCAAGTACACGTTGACTATTGTAAGTTTGTAAGAGCAAGGCAATGGGCATCTTATGCTCAACTTGCTCGTTTTCACCATAACCAACCATATCATATGCAAAGACCACGGCTCCCATTCTAGCGAGAACAGCACAGCGGTATTGCATGAAATCCGTAAATCGCTTGTTAGCCAAATGTCCATGGGGACTCAATATCGCCGCATATTTTTCCTTTTCTAATGTTGGCGTGTACAGATTGCCGGTTACATAAAATCCTGGAAAACTCTCAATGGCAATGTTTTCGACATTGTATCCATCCATTTCGCGTTTGCTATGAATTATGGTCTTGAAGTTTCCTGAAATCTTTGGCATTTTCTCGAGTTGCATTCCCTCGATGATTCCCTTTTTTATTCGGACTCGGCGTTTTTCCCAACTCGCCAAATCATTCCATTCGGTAGCGAACTCTTTCATTATTAAGTTAGCCTGATCTTCTGACCAATGGCCACCTACACAAAGCAAAGAATCTTGCCCAAATGTGACTGCACTCATTATCAAGAAAATAAAATAGATATATAATTTTTTCATTCTGATTGGTTTGTCGAGTCTCTAACTAAATAACCCCAATGCGAACATCAGGGCTAAAACAATTCTAAGTTCTATTGCCTGTCTTACGCCTCCAAAGCCTTCTTCACCATTACCTTAGCTAGATGCGCTCTATATTCCTCATCCGCAAAATGGTCACTCATCAACTCATCTTCTACGCCATCCACAGCATGTAATGCGGCATCTGAACTACCTGAATAGGCATTTTCTACGGCCGTTGCGCGATAGGGTGTTCCTGCTACTCCGGTTACCCCAACTTTGACGGAGTTTCCTTCTTTAACAGCAGCTACGCCGACTACGGCAAAGCGAGAAGCGGACTGAAAGAATTTTTGATAATTACCATTCGCTACTTTGGGAAAACGAATCGATGTGATGATTTCATCTTCTGCTATAGCCGTGGTGAAAATTCCTAAGAAGAAATCGGTTGCGGCAATTGTTCTGCCACCGTTTTTTCCTTCTACTACGATTTTCGCATCACAGGCTAAAACTACCGCAGGGTAATCTGCTGCTGGGTCTGCATGGGCCAGGCTTCCACCAATCGTTCCTCGATTACGGACTTGTATATCACCGATATGCTTGGCCGTTTGTGCCAGAATATTTAAATCCGAATTTATCAAATCGGAGTTTACAATATCCGCATGGGTACAATTCGCACCGATAACGATTTCATTGCCATCTTCTGTAATAGAATTCATTCCTGAAATTCCGCTGATATCTATGAGCACTTCTGGTCGACTTAATCGCAACTTCATAGCGGGAATCAAACTATGTCCCCCAGAAAGTAATTTTGCGTCATCTCCGTGCTTATCAAGCAAACTAATCGCTTCACTTATGGAAGATGCTTTTATATAATCAAATTTTGCTGGTATCATTTTCTTAGTATTAAATTTTCGTTTTTTTAACTACAATCTCGAAACGACTTCCTTTATGCTATTAATGGAAAAAGTTCAAGTTCAAGTGTCAAGTTCAAAAAATTGAAATTTCCGTCTTCCGTCTTCCGACTTCTGACATTTTTCATCAATTCTGCATCGCTTTCCAAACGCGCTGTGGTGTCACAGGCATTTGAATATCCGTAACTCCTAAATGCGCTAAGGCATCTACTACGGCATTTACAACAGCTGGTGTGGAACCAATAGCTCCGGCCTCGCCTGCTCCTTTTACGCCTAAAGGATTATGTGGACAAGGTGTTGTTGTTCTGTCGGTTTCTATCATGGGAACATCATCGGCTCTTGGCATCGCATAGTCCATGTAGGAACCGGTTACCATTTGGCCTTCGCCATCATAAACGACTTCCTCTAATAACGCTTGGCCTACACCTTGCACTACACCACCGTGAATTTGACCATCTACAATCATCGGATTCATTACATTACCCACATCATCGCAAGCGACGAAACGTTGTAAGTCTACTTTTCCCGTATCTGCATCCACCTCAACTACCGCGATATGTGTTCCGAAGGGATAGGTGAAATTTGTTGGGTCGTAGAAGCTTGAAAAATCGAGTCCGGGTTCAACTCCTTCTGGATAGTCGTGTGGGACATAAGCTGTCAACGAAACATCTCCAAAGGAAATGGATTTGTCAGTTCCTTTAACTGTCCATTTGCCTTCTGCGTATTCCAAATCTTCTTCGGCTGCTTCCAGTTTGTGGGCGGCAATTTTGGCTCCTTTTTCCAGCACTTTTTCTACACTTTTGATAATTGCACTTCCCCCTACTGCCAAACTCCGAGAGCCATAGGTTCCCATTCCGAAGGCGACTTGGTCGGTATCCCCATGTACGATATCAATGTCATCCATAGGAATTCCTAATTTATCAGCTACAAACTGCGCAAACACGGTTTCATGACCTTGTCCGTGGGAATGTGCTCCCGTAAATACAGATACTTTGCCTGTCGGCTGCACACGAACGTGACCGACTTCGTATAGTCCGGCTCTTGCCCCTAAAGACCCCACTACTGCTGAAGGTGCAATTCCGCAACCTTCTATATAGGTAGATATTCCAACTCCCAATAATTTTCCATTCTTGCGGGCTTCCGCTTGTTCTTTCCTAAAATCTTCATAGCCCAACATTTCCAATCCTCTTTTGAGAACTCCGTGGTAATTTCCACTATCATATTGCAAAGCAACTTGGGTTTGATAACCAGGTTCTGTTGTTCCGTTAAAGGGAGGAATGAAGTTTTTATAACGTAATTCGGCAGGGTCCATATTCATTTCCTTTGCTGCCTTCGAAATGATTCGTTCTAGCAAATAGGTCGCTTCTGGTCGTCCCGCACCGCGGTACGCATCAACCGCAACGGTATGGGTGAACGGCGCTACTACATTCAAATGAATCAATGGCGTCGTATACACGCCCTGAAAAAGTGTTCCGTGTAAATAGGTTGGAACTGCCGGTGCAAATGTCGAAAGGTAGGCGCCCATGGCACAATACTCATCCGTCAAGTGCGCGACAATTTTTCCGTCCGCATCAAATCCCATTTTAGAATGTACAATATGGTCACGCCCATGCGCATCGGTCAAAAAAGCTTCCGTTCTATCGGATGTCCATTTGATAGGTCTTCCGATTTCCTTAGATGCCCAAGTTAATAGTGCTTCTTCCGTATAATGATATATTTTACTTCCAAATCCGCCACCAACGTCATAGGAAACCACACGCACTTTATGCTCAGGAATTCCCAAGGCAAAAGCACAAAGTAGCAAGCGCACCAAATGCGGATTCTGAGTACTTGTATATAAAGTCCATTTATCTGCGTTGACATCATAATCCGAAATATAGCTTCGTGGTTCGATAGCATTTGGTGCCACACGATGGTTCTTGTACGTCATTTCAGTAACATGATGGGCATTCGCTAAAGCCGCTTCTACCTCTGCCCTATCATTACCTATACACCAATCGAAGGCCGCATTATCTTCCCACTGGTCATGGACTTTCGGCGCACTAGGTTCCATTGCTTTTTTAGGGCAAGTGACTGCCGGTAAAGCTTCGTAATTCACTTGCACCAATTCGGCAGCGTCACGCGCCAACTCCAAAGTTTCTGCAATAACGATAGCAACTGCTTCCCCGAGATGTAGTATTTTATCTTTCGCTAAAAGTGGATGCAGCGGTTCACGCATCGTTTCACCATTTTTGAAATCGACCTGCCATCCACAGGGCACTCCAAATGTTCCGCATGCATCACTTCCTGTGTACACAGCGACAACACCTTCAGCCTTTTCGGCAGCTGAAGTATCAACACTCAATATCTTTGCATGGGCATACGGACTCCGAACAAAAGCCGAATGCGTCATTCCTTGCAGTTTGATATCGTCAGTATATTTTCCAGCTCCTTTTAGAAATCGAGCGTCTTCTCTTCTTTTTACAGGTTTTCCTATATACGTTTCCATAGCTTATGCATTTATTTTTTCAGCGGCTTGCTGTATCGATTTAACAATATTGTGATACCCTGTGCATCGGCAGAAGTTACCTTCGAGTCCGTGCCGTATTTCTTCTTCGGATGGATTCGGATTATTCTTTAGGATATCGGCTGCGGTCATCACCATCCCGGGTGTACAGAATCCACATTGCAATCCGTGGTTATCTTTAAAAGCCTCCTGAATGGGATGCATTTCATTTCCGTTGGCCATTCCTTCAATGGTTTTGATATCACAACCATCGACTTGAACTGCTAAAAGCGTGCACGCTTTGGCGGCGGCACCATCTACGTGAACGGTACACGCGCCACATCCACTGGTATCACATCCGATATGTGTACCGGTAAGGTTCAACGTTTCCCTTAAATATTGGGCCAAACTAATGCGCGGCTCTATATCATGGTCATACGTCTTACCATTGATCTTAACTGAAATTTGCATATGTAATAAGATTTAAAGTGTTTCTCGAAAATTGTTGTAGCGACTTTTATTCTCACAGAAAGTCGGACTATCAAGATAAAAAGAAGAGTTGGTTATTTGCAATTATTTCGAGAAGAATTTTAACTATTTCCTAATTAATTGGGAATTTGTTTAATTACTTCATAAATGAGGGCTATTAAAGTTGTTTGTTCAGCAAACTTCTTTTCCTTCGAAGTTGCTGCAAAACTTGTTTTAGACTTTCCAAATTATGCGCTGATGCGAAAACATCAATGTAAGGAAGGGCCGTTTTCATTCCGATAGCCTCAGGCGAAAAATCAGGACTCCCCGCCAAGGGGTTCAGCCAAATTACTTTTTTCGATTTTTTGTAAATCGTTTTCATGGCTTCTTTCATGACCTCTGGTTCACCCGTATCCCATCCATCGGATAAAATCAAAACGATTGTTTTCTTGTCCAACATACCATGACCATAGTTCTGAGTGAAATCATGAAGACATGAGCCAATCGTTGTGCCTCCCGACCAATGAGGAACGCGCTCTGAAATCGTACGGAATGCTTTGTCAAACTCATTATTATCCAATAT
Source organism: uncultured Flavobacteriaceae bacterium (assembly GCA_947500435.1). GTDB lineage: Bacteria > Bacteroidota > Bacteroidia > Flavobacteriales > Flavobacteriaceae > Maribacter_C. Next base: position 234,254 of record CANMRV010000002.1, on the reverse strand, counting down.
TTCACTAACCTTATGTAAGGCAGTACTGAAAACCAAGGTTTCTATTTTATCATAGGCATTTTGAAAAGCATAAATAAGGTGAATGAAAAAGCGACTGTATAAATCCATAGAACGGCTTACGTCACATAGGAGTACCAGCTTTAGTTTTCGGTTTTTCTTTTCGGAAAAAACCAATTGCTGAATCTCTCCTCCTTTGCGCATGTTCTGACGGATGGTTTGTTTTAAGTCCAGTTGTTGCCTTCTTTTCGATTTCTTTCGAAGCCTGCTTTTTTGATGCGCCATCTTACGTGCTAGTTTCTTCAAAACCCGCATCATCAGTAGCATTTCATCTTCACTTAAATCGAGGAAGTCCTTTCGTGTAAGAACCTCTAAATCACTAAAGGCAGCGATTTCTTTTTCTTCTTCGGATGGACTCAAGTTCAGCCAATCTTTCAGAGCTTCAAATTTAGCTTCTTTCGTTTTCTTTTCAGGTTGTGGTTTTTCTTCGGGAAGTTCTTTGACCTTGGAATCTGAAGCTTTTTTTAATTGGTCTTTGAATTCGTGATAGTACTCATTGAACTTTGTTTGTTGAAATTGGCTCTTCGTTAAAACTGAACGCAGTGCTTCCCGGAAATAGTCTTCCGAATTAATTGGTAGGTAAGAAATTGCTGTTAGCGCATCGGCCTCTTCCGTAGCGGTCAAATTGAAACTCTTTTTGCGCAGAAAACGACAGAGCAAAACTACGTTTGCGGAGAGTTCGGTTTGATGTGCTGTCGTGGTTTTCACTACTACCCTATTCTAGAAGTAACCCCAGTTCTCTCCAATAACTCTGAAAGTGAATCCACCGTATGTCGCATATCTTGCCAGTCTTTCAGAACAACCCCCAAAGTGTCTTCAACTATTTGTTTATCCAAATGAGTTAAGTGCATGCTAGCCAATGCTCTAGCCCAATCAATAGTTTCAGAAATACCAGGCGTCTTTTCGAGTTTCATTTCGCGTAACTCCTTCATAAAAGAACAGATTTGAACGCCCAATTTTTGGTCAATCTCTGGGACTTTGGACTTCACAATCGCCAATTCTTTTTCAAAAGTTGGGTAGTCAATCCATAGATATAAACACCTTCTTCGCAAAGCTTCTGAAAGTTCTCTGGTTCGATTTCCAGTTAGAATGATTTGGGGTTTGTTCGTTGCTTTTATCGTTCCTATTTCTGGAATTGTCACTTGCCAATCGGAAAGTACTTCCAAAAGAAAACTTTCAAATTCTTCATCGGCTCGGTCAATTTCATCGATGAGCAAAACAGTTTTTTCAGAATGGGTAATGGCATTCAAAACAGGCCGCTTCAAAAGAAATTTATCAGAGAAAATTGTTTCTTCCAGAGCTTTCACATCTTGGCCTTTACTCTCTTGCATTTTTAGATACAAGAGTTGATGCTGGTAATTCCATTCGTATAGGGCGTGTGTACTATCCAAGCCTTCATAACATTGCAGTCGAATTAATTCTGTCTTCATCGACTTCGCCATCACTTTAGCGATTTCTGTTTTCCCCACGCCGGCTGGACCTTCAACCAATAAAGGCTTCTCAAGCTTCATTGCCAAAAACACAGACATGGCAATTGCGCCGTCATCAATATAGCCTTGCTCTTGAAGCATTTTTTTGATTTGGGAAAGTTCCTCACTCTTCATAAATATAAATTAGTCCTAAGGGTTTAAGATACCTAAATTCGACTGCTGTGACAAGTTTTGTTTTCTAAATTGGTATATTTCCTTAGAATACAATTCCCAGTAAATCTGAATATATGAGTTGGATAGAAACCATAGATTACGATAAAGCAGAAGGCAAACTCAAAAGCCTTTACAAAAGAGTAAAAGGTCCTGATAATAATGTGGATAATGTTTTGAAAATCCATAGTCTACGTCCGCATACGCTCGAAGGACATATGGTTTTATACAAAGCTGTTTTGCATCATTCAGGAAACACCTTGCCAAAATGGTATTTGGAAGCTTTAGGATGTCATGTAAGTCACCTCAACAATTGTGAGTATTGCTTGGAACATCATTTTGCAGGATTTCAACGTCTATTAAATAATGATGCGAAGTCAAGCCAATTTTTAGAGGCTCTAAAGAATGATACATTGGATTCCTTCCTGGATGCAAAATTTACTAGTGGAGCTACTTATGCCAAAAAGTTGACCATGAATATTCAAAGTATCATTGAGGAGGACTTTACTGCTCTCAAAAAATCAGGATTCTCAGAAGGCGAAATACTTGAAATCAATCAAGTCGTAAGCTATTTCAATTATGTGAATCGAAGTGTTATTGGATTGGGTGCTAGTACGAAGGGAGATATTTTAGGACTCTCCCCCAACCAGAATAATGACCCCGATAATTGGGGCCATTCATAAATCCATTCTATAAATTATCCAATTGGTTACTGCTCTTATCATCGCTGATAGTCCAGAAGAAACCTACTACGAAGAAAGCATCAGCGGTTGGTCGTATAGCGCGTCGTTCAAAAATACCATCCATATTGGGAATATTGGCATATTGATATCCATTCACATTTTTAAATCCTGTAATATTACTCACAGAGAAAAACAGTATTTTTTGTTGGGATATTAAATAGGCCCAGTTCACATTTAAACTGTTAAATGATTTGGTTTTCTCGGCTAAGAACTCCAGAGTATTCGGATTGTCATAAGGTCTACCTGAACTATAGTTGTACGACACCCCAATCTGCGAACGCCAGTCTTCCACCCAATACTTGGTCACTAATGAAAGACCATGCGTTGGGGCAAAATTGGGAGTTGCCCTTTCAGGGAAGTTGCGAAAATCCCTTTCTGTGTTCAAATAGGAGTACGATGCCCAATAATCGAGATTTTTGATGCTTTTATTGTCCCTCCAAAAGAGGTCAATACCTGTGGCATACCCGCTTCCAAGATTATTGAATTGCGAATTGAATTGGGGCATTTGCGAATCGAACTTTACAAGTTTGTCATAATCTTTATAGAATGCCTCCGCCCGAAAAGTTTTCCCATCGGATAAATACTGATAATTGAAAATATAGTGGGAGGTTTTTTCAAAATCAAGACTCCTATCAAACTTTAAAGATTCACTCAAAGGGTTTTGGTAGAAATCGCCATAGGCTAAAGAGAATTGGCCTTTATCACTACTCTTGTAAGCTAAAGAAACTCGCGGTGCCATGTTGGAATCTTCCAAAAAACTTGAGTGCTCACCTCTTACCCCCAGCTTCATTGCAAATTTATTGCTAAAGAAGATATCCGCTTCCGCAAAACCTGCGCTAAGATTATCTCTAAAGCCGGAATCGAATGTAAATCCATCGGGAGCAAGAAAATTTTCTTGATAATCCGTTATAAAATGTTCTGCACCAAAATTCAATTGAAATCGACTACTAAGCGCTTTTTTGACTTTTAATTTTAAATGACCTGCCGTTTCATTGGCATCTATAGTATTGGTTGCAAAACCAATATCATTTCTATCAGAGGAAATACTTGCTCCGGCGGTCATAGTCCATTCCTTATCGAAAAAATGTTTGTAAGAGGTATTGGCATATAGGTTGCTATTTTTTAATCGGAAGTTGACAAAATCATCAAAATTGATATCCTCTTGGTCTAAATCAAGATTGGCTTGGTTGAACCCTGTATAGAACTTGAACATACCTTTATCGGACTTGCTTCTAAAAACCGCTTCCCCAGATATTGATTCGTAAGGTTTATTCCATCGGGCGCCTTGTTCATTCGGAATAAGCCATTGATAAGGTGCTAAATTGATATATTGCGCATTGACGCTAAGGGATTGATTTCCCCAGATTTCAGTCTTCCCAAGTCCAGCTCCTACAGACAATATAGAAATATCCGTCTTCTCTTGATCGGGTTCATCTGTGGTATTTAAGAGTAAAACACTTGAAAGTGCTTGTCCGTATTCAGCGGAGTAGCCACCTGTACTGAACGTAATTCCCTTAAATAAAAAAGGAGAAAAACGCCCTCTGGTTGGAATATTATTTGCCGTGGCATTGAAGGGTTGAAAGACCCGAAGCCCGTCAATAAAAACCTGTGTCTCTCCTGCTTGACCTCCACGAACGAATAAACGACCATCTTCACTAACATAAGAAGTTCCAGGTAGTGTTTGTAAAGCTCCAACGAAATCTCCTGCCGCACCTGCTGTGGTTACAATATCTAATGGTTTTAGAACAGATACTTTGGAATTATCTCCCGCCTGAAAGCTTCCAGCGGTTAGCGTTACTCCCGTCAGTTGATTGATAGCTTCCAGCAATTGAATATTCAAATCCTTCAAATAAGAAACATCTCCCGCTTGCATGTAGGTGTCAAATGAAATCATAGAAATGACAAGGTTCTGAGTTCCTGTTTCCGAAGTCTCAAAACTGAATTTCCCATTTGCATCGGAAGATGCTCCATCATAGGTTCCCTCTAAATAGATGTTTGCTCCTTCTATGGGAATGTTCTTTCCATCGGTTACTGTACCGGAAATCGTAGTCTGGGCTAACATGACTAAGGAATAAAATAGGTATGTGATTGTTAAGGTTAGTTTTCTCATGACTGTTGCGTTAGCAACCCTGAATTCATTTCAGGGTCCGTTTGTTTTGTTTGATGAAGCAAAAATGCGAACATTAAAGAGCGAAGAGAAAACTGAATGACCGAACTGTAATTTTTCAGGACTGAATTGCAATCGAATAATCAAATTACAATTCAGCTACAAAATTCGACAACTCAGTAACATGCATTTAAAAAGTCGAGAAGAGCAATGCATCTTTGGGTCATCATTAACAACTAAAACAGCATATCATGAAAAAATTAGGACTTATTATCGGAGCATTATTTATCAGTTTCACAGCAATCGCACAAGACAAAAAAGGAGTTACAGTAACTGTAACTGTTGAAAATGTACTTGCAGATGGGGGCAGTATTATAGCTGGGCTGCATACTGCAGACACCTTTATGAAAGGTAATGGCATCTTAAATGCAGAGGCTCCTGCTAAAGCGGGCGAAGTTACAGTGAGCTTTGAAAACGTCGAACCAGGAACTTTTGCCGTTATGGTCATGCATGACAAAAATGACAACAAACAAATGGATATGGATGCGAATGGAATGCCAAAGGAAAACTATGGTACTTCAGGAGAAATGAATATGTTCGGCCCTCCAAGCTTTGAAACTTCGAAGTTCGAAGTAACTGACGAGGACCAAGAAATTACAATACGATTTTAAAACAGAATTCATCAATCAAGAAGAAAAGAGGCTTACCTTTCGGTAAGCCTCTTTTAGTTTGTGTCATGAACTGCTATCTGTATCTTTTTTCTCTCAAATATTAAGAAAAAAATAACATAGGGTATAATTTTTGATACTACATATTAAGTAGATTTAGACACAATAAAAACCAAACCGCCATGAACAAAAAGAGACTCCTTCTCATAGGAATTCCTATTTTACTCCTTATCCTTGGTTATACATTTTTTAGCTCTGACACAGAAGAAGATACCGCCATCACCGCTGAAGTGGTGAAAGGGGAATTTTTAAATGAAGTCATCATATCTGGCGAGGCGCAGTCCACAAGCCTTAAGAATATTGATGGTCCCGCCAATCTCCGCAAATTTAGATTGAACAATATCAAAATACAAGATTTGATTCCTGAAGGTACGGTAATAAATAAAGGGGATTATGTTGGAAGGCTAGACCCATCTTCAGTTAATGAGCAAATTATAGACGCCCGCCTAAGTTTAGAAAGTGCCGAATCTAAATACTTACAAGAACAGCTTGATACGACTTTAACTCTAAAACAAGAACGAACTGCCATTAAAGATATTCAGTTCAATATGCAAGAAGACAAGCTAGAACTAGAGCAATCAATCTATGAGTCGCCTGTAACTATTAAGCAATTAGAGATTAAAATTGAAAGAGCCGAGCGGGATTTAAAAGAGAAAAAAGAAGACTATTCAATAAAAAAGAGAAAAGCCATTGCTAAAATGGTCGAAGTTGGCACGGAGGTATCTAAAATACGCACCAAGCTAGCGGACCTAGTTGCTCTTCAAGCTTCCTTCACAATTCACTCTGATGCAAGCGGCATGGTTACTTATGCCAAGAACTGGGATGGCAGTAAAAAGAAGGTTGGATCAGATATCAACCCTTGGGACCTCACCATTGCTACCTTACCAGATTTAACCAAAATGGAGTCCAAAACCTATTCTAACGAGGTGGATATCCGAAAGCTAAAGAAAGACCAAACGGTTGCAGTTGGTTTCGATGCTTTCCCTGATATCACTATGGATGGGGTTGTAACCAGTGTTGCCAATGTTGGTGAGAATAAAAGAGGTTCTGATATTAAGCTTTTTCAAGTGTTGATAAAACTGAAAGATTCAAATGAAAATATCAGACCGGGCATGACTACTTCAAATCGAATTTTAATTCAAAAAGAAGAAGATGTTTTAATGATTCCCCTAGAGGCGGTATTCTCAAAAGACTCCTTGAGTTATGTTTATTTGGATTCCGGGTTCTCCATTAATAAAAAACAAGTGGAGTTAGGTGATTCAAATGAAGATGTTGTCATTGTAACAAAAGGGTTAAATGAAAAAGATGTGGTTTATCTGAGTAAACCCGAAGGACTAGAAGAAAAAAGTATTGCTCAGATAAAGTAGTCCCATGATCGACAAAATACTTTTAGAGACCTTAAAATCTAATCTTGCCGAGGCAATTCGTGTGATATTGGCAAATAAAGTGCGAACATTTTTAACCGCTTTAGGAATCATTTTTGGAGTAGCCGCGGTAATTACCATGTTAGCTATTGGAAAAGGAGCGGAACGAGAAATTCTATCCCAACTAGAATTGGTGGGTGTAAATAACATCGTAGTAACCCCAATACCAGACGAAGCTGATGAAAATGCCTCAGAGGATGAGGAAGAAGGAGGTGCAACTGAAACGGTGCGATTTTCGAAGGGACTGGATTTATTAGATGTTCAAAGTATTCGAGATAATATTCCTACCATAAAACAGCTAAGTCCGGAAATCATTCTGGAAACCTATATGATTAAAAAGGGAAGACAAAGCCCTGTTAAATTGATTGGAGTTACCAACTCCTTTTTCGAAACTTCCAATGTCCATATAGGACAAGGAAAAAACTTCACAGAAATACAAGCTGTGAATGCCTTGCCCGTATGCATTATTGGTGAAAAAGTAGAGAAAAAACTTTTTACAGGAGAAAGTGCTTTGGGCAAACAAATAAAGGTGAAAGATGTTTGGCTTAAAGTAGTTGGTATAATAGAAGAAAAATTAATTTCTCAAACTGCACAAGAGAATTTAGGAATACGAGATTTAAATCAAGACATATACATTCCGATAAAAACCTTTCTGGTCCGCTACAAAGACCGAAAAATTATTGTTGATCAGCCTTTGCCTCAAGGTAACTTTATGATTTTTGGCGGTGATAATGGTCCAAAAAAAAGAACACCTCGTGGCAACTATCATCAAATTGATAAGCTAACGGTCCAAGTAAACAATTCAAACGAGCTTAAGGCAACGGCAGAGGTAATTAGTAAAATGCTCAAACGAAAGCATAATGGAATGCTCGATTTTGAGATAACCATTCCCATTAATTTATTGAAACAGCAACAAAAGACAAAGCAGATTTTCAATATAGTACTAAGTATAATTGCTGGCATCTCCTTACTAATTGGTGGTATAGGAATTATGAATATTATGTTGGCTTCCATTTTAGAGCGAACCAAAGAAATTGGGATTATGAAAGCCATAGGCGCTACTAAGCAAGATATTATTTTACAATTTTTATCTGAATCTATTTTAATCAGTTTAAGTGGTGGAATCATCGGTTGCATTTTGGGGGTAATAGCTTCCTATATACTTGAACTTGCCACTGACATCGAAACCATTGTATCTATGGGTTCTATTCTATTGTCATTTTTGGTTGCCACATTTATCGGACTCATTTTTGGTGTTTTACCGGCCAAATCCGCTGCCAATAAGAATCCTATCGAGGCCATAAGGCATGAGTAGTTCGCTGTTGGTACAATCAAAAAAGGACCTGCAATTTTATATTGATCAAAACAAACCAAATGAGAAGAGTTCTGTTTTTCCTAATTCTAATATCGCATACAATAACCCATGCGCAATCACAAAAAATAAAATTAAGCGAAGCTATTAAGATTGCTCAAAAAAAATCACCAGAATACGTGAGAGCCGTAAATACGTACCAAAGTGGTTATTGGAGGTATAGAAATTTTAAGGCTGATTTTTTACCGCAAGTAAGGTTAGATGCTGTATTACCGCAGTACTCCAATTTGACTCGACGAATCACCAACGACATTGGGCAAGATATTTTTGTAAGGCAAAATCAATCGCGTATTGAAGCTGGACTATCAATAAACCAAAAAGTACCTTTTACGGGGGGGCAATTTTTTGTTAGCAGTCAATTGGAACGTGTTGATCGCTTTGGAGATGACTCAGCTACGAATTATTCTTTGATTCCATTCTCCGTTAACTATTTTCAAAATTCATTGTTTTACAATCCGTATAAATGGAATAGGAAAATTGAGCCCCTCCGATATGAAGAATCGAAACGTACTATTATTGAGAATATGGAACGTATCTCTTTGAGCACTTGTATGCGATATTTTGGTCTTTTAAAAGCGCAGGTGAGTTTAGACATAGCAAAGAAAAATCTATCTAATCAAGATACCTTGCTGCAAATAACTAAAGGTCGATACAAAATAGGGAAGATTGCTGAAAATGAATTGTTGCAAATAGAATTGAGTCATTTAATCTCAAAAAACAATGTAACTACAAACACGATTTTGTTAAAAAAGACTTCACAAGATCTAGCTCGTTTTTTAGAGCTGGATACAGAATCCATTGAATTGGAGGTACCAGAAAAACTGAAAGAATTTGGTGTTGAAGTCACCAAGGCTTTGTCGGAAGCAGAAAACAATAGGAAATCCGTGATTGAATTTAGAAGAAGACGGTTAGAAGCCGAGCAAGAGTTGGCCGAGGTTAAAGGCAGCAATCGATTGCAAATGAATTTAAGTGCAAATTTTGGTTTGAATAGACGTGCCGACGAGTACGATGCCCTTTTTCAAGACTATGACCAACAACAAAATGTCACACTACGACTTGGAATTCCGATTTTTGATTGGGGCGTTTCAAAATCAAGACGTAAAATGGCGGAAGCCAATTTGAGTTTAATAGAAAATGATATCAGTCAAGAAAAGCAAGAGTTTGAGCAGGAAATATACTTGCATACACTAAACTGGTCAAGTCAACGGGATTTCTTGGCAACAGCAGAAAAAGCCCAAGAAATTGCTTTAAAACGTTACGAAATCACCAAAAAGAGATATGTGCTTGGTAAAATTACGATAACCGATTTAAACATAGCCCAAGAAGAAAAAGATAAGGCCGTAGTTGATTATCTCAATTCTTTAGAAAAGTTTTGGGTTGATTACTACACCTTGAGAAGGTTGACACTTTATGATTTTGCGGCTGACCAAAAAATAGCAATTGAGGATATTATTTTTGATTAAAGCGACATCCTTCAAGTTGAGGATACAGATTCTTAAGAGAAAAGTTTATCAAGAGAATGTCATTTTTCTTTAATAAATATGCCCCGGAATAGGTAATTCGCTGCTATCATATTTAGTGATATTAATGGGTATACTTCCATTGTGGTACAGGATACAAAAACTTCCGACGTCTTTCGAATCAGCTTGAAAAAATACGAAAACAACTTTGCCTTTTTAAAATAAGCTTGCCTAGCCGCAGAATGACCTTTCATGAATCATAAAAGAAGAGGTTGACTAAAGTTTTAACAGAGTGTTCAGTTGAATTAATTATTGTCTTAATTAATAGGGTTGGGACAAAATTTGCTATATTTAATTGTTTCAAAACCAATTACTTAATATTTTAATTCATAAAACAACTATATCATGAGCCGAATAAAAGGACTTAAATACTTTACTCTAGTACTATTGCTTTTTAGCTTCGTTGCAGCCGGATCTTTAAGCTCTTGCAGAGAACAAAAAAAAGAAGAAAACACTGAGGCGAAGGGAGAGCATCCTGAAGGCGAAGAACACCCTACGGAAGAAGGAGAAGCCGCCAAGGGAGAGCATCCTGAAGGAGAGGAACATCCTGAAGGGCAGGAACATCCTGAAGGAGAGGAGCATCCAGCTAAAGATTCCGTGTCGGGCTAGACCTGATTGGTATTACAAGACCTCTTTCTCGCGTTTCCTGTTAAAGGAAAAAAATGTTTTTGGAAAGGCAGGTGTATCTCCTATTTCCATAACTGGGTAGGCCAGAAAGTTAATCGATCCGGACTTCGGTCCGGGTTCTATTAGTAAATCTCGCCCACGAGTGAATTCGATTCGATTTGCTGGGTGTCTACCAAAATAGTAGGTCGCGAGTGCTGTATACTTATTAGCTTCACTAATATCCACGGGCCACCATTTTCCCTCTGCGTAAAATTCTGCCCAACAATGATAGCCATCGATTCCTCCTTCATCTCGGTCTGATGGAATGGAAGCTCCTACGGCAAACCTCGATGGTATTCCCGCAGATCTTGCTAAAGAAATGAAAAGTGAGTGGAACTCAGTACAATTCCCGGTCAGGGCATCACAGGCATAAACGGCATCACCTGTTCCATACTTTCCAGCCTTTATATAGCGCATATTATCTATTATATAATCATATAAGGCTCTCGCCTTCATAATGGTACCTCCGCTGCGTTTATCTCCAATGATGGAATCGGCCAGTACTTGAAATCGATCGCCAACAGGCATAAGTAAACTAGCATTTAGATATCTTTCGGGGGACGCATCTTCCTCATAGGGCTTCTTTTCCTGCCTTTCAACTTCATAAATAAATTCTAATTTTTTTCCACTATGCTCTGGGAAAAGTTTCATATATAATATTTTATTACCATTGGTCTTCTCTTCGAGCATTTGATGTTCAACAGGAGTTTCAAATCTTAGCAATTCAACATTTTGAAATCGGTCGCTCTGCGGAACGGGAATCCAAATTTTTGCTGATTCTTTTATTTCCGGTAGAGTAACCTCGTACTGAAATTCAAATTTATCTTTTCCCTCAATGACCCCCAGTAAATCTGATGAAGCGTTTTGGACAGGCACCCTATACCATGTCTTGTTTTTACGTTGTTTCCAGGTGTATAAAGGTTTACCGTTCAGTTTATGCAGGGTCGTTTCCGTAACATTCATCTTACCTGGGTCTCCTTCCAAGAAAAAATCCACATCGTAAACATCACCACTTATATCTGCAAGATCAACACAGGCAAAATGACGTCTAGGCCCTAAATTTGAAAGGTATTCCGTATGTACACGCACTAGTTCTAGGCGTAGTTCTTTCCCTTTAGAACTCATGTGAAAATATCCACCCCCCTCTTCAACCCTTTTTGCGATATTGGCTTTAATACCTGCCTCTATATCAGCGGTGACTACCTTTGGAATATTCTCGCTGAGAAGTTCTTTAATTTCTTCTTTTTTTTGTTTTGTACTTGAGTTGCAGGCCATCATCAAAGCAATCATAAATACAAAAAGAACCCTAGAATCTTTCATTCGGTAATAAAGTTAATATTCACATCAATTTACAACAATTCCACCATTCTTCTTCTAAAACTTAGATAGTAAGATTGCTGTCAACGATATGCGTAGAATTAATGAACAATCGACCATAAAAATTCAGACATAGACCTAATTTAAAATTATGAATATTAGACAGTGGGCCATAAATTTTATTGATAGTTTTTTGTATTTTTATCTTTCAAAACTATCATAATGACAATTACCCAATTACAGTATGTTTTAGCGGTTGCTGAATACAGGAATTTCACTCTTGCGGCGCAAAAGAGCTTCGTTACTCAACCTACTTTGAGCATGCAGGTACAGAAGCTAGAGGATGAATTAGACGTACTCATTTTCGATAGAAGCAAAAAACCTATCGGAATTACGGAAGTAGGTGAAAAAATAGTGGCACAGGCCAAGAACATTGTCAATGAGGCTTCTAGGATTACCGATATCGTTGATCAGGATAAAGGATTTATTGGTGGCGATTTCATTTTGGGAATTATTCCTACCGTGATGCCCACTTTGCTTCCTATGTTTTTAAAAACCTTTATTAAGAAGTATCCCAAAGTAAATCTCATCATTAAGGAACAAAGTACTGAAAGCCTAATTCGAAATATACAAGATGGACATATAGATGCGGCCATTGCAGCGACACCTTTGGAAATTGAATTTATCAAAGAAAGACCATTATACTATGAACCTTTTGTGGGTTATGTGCCTCGAAATCATAGGCTCGGGGCATACGAAAATTTGAAACCAGAAGATTTAGATGTTTCCGACGTACTTCTTTTACAAGACGGACATTGTTTTAGAGACGGAGTAATAAATATCTGTAAAGCTCCAAAGGACTTATCAAAAGAACATTTTCAACTACAAAGTGGAAGTTTTGAAACCTTGGTGAATCTTGCAGATGAGGACATGGGAATGACACTACTCCCTTATTTAAATACCTTGGAATTGGATGATGTCAAGAAGAAAAATCTAAAGTATTTTAATAATCCTTCGCCTGCGCGTGAGGTAAGCCTGATTTATCACAAGAGTGAATTGAAGATTCAAATTACTGAAGCCTTGCGCGATGTAATTTCAGGAATTGTAAGAGGAGCGATTGCATTTCAGGATGTGAAAATAATAAGCCCTATAAATAAGAACTAAAAAACCCAGCTGTCTGGCTGGGTTTTTTAGTTTATACTTTTAAATAAATTAGACTTTCCTGTAATTCTGGTTTATCCGTTATAAACTGCTGTATCCAGAGTTTGAGTTCCTCAATTTCTTCGGGGAGTAAGTTTGAAATTGCTTTTTTTAATTCTTTGCAAAAAAGCTTCGTATCGAAGCTCACTTTTTTGAGTACGGTTTTCGTGTACTCAAGCATTGCTCTAGCCATATTTCAAAATGTTTAATTAATTAGTAGTTCTTTGGGCATTTAACCTCCCTAAAGTTAAACAGAAAAGTATATATGTTATTGCTACGATTTTGTTAAAAATTAGATAAATTCACGTTAAACTAATTCAGTCCTGCTAAGGCACTTATTTTCTTACTTTTAACTTCATGAAAAGGCTAATCCTGTACTTTCTATTTTCCTCCCTTATAATAGGGTGTTCGAGTACAAAACGTGGCATTCAAAAAAGTACTCAAAAGGTCTTTAACTCAGAATTTTATGACAATCAATTTACTGGGTTTCTAGTGGTAAATCCACAAAATAAAGACACATTGTTGAATTTTAACGGTGAAAAGTACTTTACCCCAGCCAGCAATACCAAAATTTTTACGCTCTTTACCGCATTACAACATTTATCTGACAGCATTCCCGCCTTGAAATATATTCAACAAAACGATACACTTTATATAGAAGGTACGGGAGACCCCACCCTTTTACATTCGTATTTCGAGCATAATAAAACACTTGATTTTTTAAAGAAATATGACAACATATCCATACATCTCAACAATTTTCAAGATGAAAAGTTCGGTCCAGGTTGGGCTTGGGAAGATTACCAGTACTATTTTCAACCTGAAAAAGGACCTTTCCCACTCTATGGAAATGTAACTACAATTAAGGCTTCAAGTCCCGTGAAAGTGACTCCTTCATACTTTCAAGACAGTGTTATTCGGATTAATTTTAGCCGAAATCGGGAATTGCAAAAGAATACTTTCTACTACGGACCTTCACGAAAAGAAACTTTAGAAGTTCCATTTAAAGCTGACACCGCTTTAACCAAAAAATTACTTGCAAAGGTCCTGGGTAAGATTGTGAAAATCGCTACGAAACTGCCAGAGGGAGAAAAAAGAATCAAATATAGTGTCCCAGTGGATTCTGTGTATAAACGTATGATGATTGAAAGCGACAATTTTTTGGCGGAACAATTGCTGCTACTATGTTCATCAACACTTTCCGATACACTGAATAGCTCTAAAGTCCGTGAATATATTTTGGAAAATGAATTGGCAGATTTAAAACAGCAACCAAGATGGGTTGATGGTTCGGGACTCTCAAGATATAATCTATTTACACCTGAATCCATGGTGCATGTTTTGAGTAAAATGTATCAAGATATTCCAAAGGAACGTTTGTTGAGTTTTTTCCCTACAGGAGGTCAAGGAACTTTAAAAGATTGGTATCCGGGAAATCCAGAACCCTATCTATTTGCAAAAACGGGAAGTGTGGGTAACAACCATAATATAAGTGGATACCTCATCACAAAGTCGGACAAAACCTTGATTTTCAGCTTTATGAACAATCATTTTAGAGAACCTTCATCAGAGGTAAAAAAACGCATGGAACAGATTTTTGAGGATATTCGAGATAACTATTAAACAAGCTTCTTTGAATCTACATGCTTAGAAAACCGGTCTAAAAGCAACTTCAATTTTGGGTTAATGTACGTTTCACAAAAGGGCTTTTGCTTATTTGAATAGTAATAGTTCTGAAACATTTCATCCGAAGGTTTGAAAGCCTTAAAGGGAAGTACTTGCGTAATTAGCTTCCTTTCAAAATCATCTTCTAAATCTGATAAAATTTTAGTTGTAAGTGTCTCATCCTTTTCACTGAAAATATAAATCGCCGAACGATATTTGCTCCGCATCGAATGTTCAGAAGTACTTTTATGGGTGTGCAAATGGATAGCAATCAAATCCTTCAAAGAAATTTTACTATTATCAAAATGGACAATTACAGCCTCAGAAAAGCTAGAATTCTCTTTCTCAGACGCTACAAAACCTTGTTCTACCTTGTGAACTCCTTTTAGAGATTGAAAAACAGCTTCAGTACACCAATGGCAGCCACCACCCAAGCCAATTTTATGTAATGATTCCATATAAGATATAGTCGCAAACCCCTTAAGAAACTATCCCATGAATTTGGGCGTACTGTAGCAACATAATGGTTTTGGCATCCCGTATTTCACCAGTTGTCATCATTTGTATTGCTGTTTCAAAAGGATATTCCAATACTTCAATATTTTCGGTTTCATTATCAGCACCTCCACCTTCACCAACTTTCATTCGGTCATCGTACTCGCCTAAAAAGAAATGTACAATTTCAGTAACCGACCCTGGAGACATGTAGCATTCAAAAATTTTCTGTACGTCGTGAACCCGATAACCTGTCTCTTCTTCAGCCTCACGCCTAATCGCTTCTTCAGGAGTATCATTATCCATTAGACCAGCACAGGTCTCAATAAGCATTCCATCTTCATTTCCATTTACATAAGTTGTCATCCGAAACTGCTTTGTTAAAATAACCGAGCCTTTTTCCTTATTGTAGAGCAATATTGTTGCTCCATTCCCGCGATCATAAGCTTCCCGTTCCTGGGTTTCCCACGTGCCGTCTTCTTTTTGATAGTCGAACTTGAATTTGTTCAGAGTATACCAGTTGTCGGACAAGAGGATTTTTTCAATGTTTTTGATTTTTCCGTTTTTCACATTACAAAGTTAAGAACTCCGAAGATACAATCTCCTTCTAAATTCCTATCTTTCTTGCCAAAGACCAGAGCCTGAAGGTCAGTCGATAATTTCAATTTAAAATTATTTATGGAGCGAATAGAACTACAACCTGGCTATTCTATTTCCAGAGTTGTAAAAGGAGGATGGCATTTGGCAGGAGGTCATGGAAACATTACTGTGGAGCAAGCATTAGAAGATATGCTTCATTTTGTAAAAGCCGGAATCACCACCTTCGACTGTGCGGATATTTATACGGGTGTGGAAGAACTTATTGGTAAGTTTCGAAAGAAGCATCAAGATGAATTCCGTGCTGGAGAACTTTCTCCGATTCAAGTCCATACGAAATATGTACCTGACTATGGAGCTTTGGCAACACTTACAAAAGATGAAACTACCTGTATTATCGACCGTTCCCTAAAACGTTTGGGTGTTGAACAACTTGATTTGGTCCAATTCGCTTGGTGGGATTATCAATTTCCGAAGTATTTAGAAACGGCGGTACACTTATCTGAATTACAGAAAGCCGGCAAAATCCGATTCTTAGGTATTACGAATTTCGACACACAACGTATAAAGGAAATGATTGACGCAGGAGTCAATATCGCTTCGAATCAAGTTCAATATTCAGTTCTCGACCGGCGTGTAGAAAACAACATGACCGCCGTTGCTGAAAAATATAATATGCCTTACCTCTGTTACGGAACTGTAGCAGGCGGATTTCTTAGTGACCGTTATTTGGGAGCTCCCGACCCCATTCCTCCATTCGAGAACCGTTCGTTAACCAAATACAGATTAATTATCGATGAGTTTGGTGGTTATAAGTTATTTCAAAAAGCATTGGAAACACTTTGCGATATCGCAAATCGATATGAGGTCGGTATTGCAGAAGTAGCCTGTAAATACATTCTTCAAAAACCTATGGTAGGCGGTATTATTGTCGGTGCCCGTAACCGGAATCATTTGGAAAGTTTACAAAAGTTAAATGGATTTTCTTTGGATGAAAATGACTTAAACAAAATAGAAACTATCGTCGTGCAAAGTCAAGGCCCTAATGGGACTTTTTACGAATTGGAACGCGATAAGACTGGTAAACATGGTTCAATAATGAAATACAACCTTAACGAAGATTAATCTTGAAACTGGAAGCTACACAAGAAAAACTCCCACAAATCCAATTCTACGGTGGTGCCTTTGGCGCATTGCTGCCTTTTTTGGTTTTCGTAACTGGGGTAATAACCATTGCGCTTTCTGGTGCTCCTGATGAACGTGGGTTTTGGCCTGTTCTTATTTTAGCTTTAGGCTTAGGTCTTATGCTATGTAAAGACCGTTCTGCTTTTTCAGAAGTTGTTATTTCTGGTATGTCCCAGAAAATAGTGATGATTATGATTACTGCCTGGATTTTGGCCTCCATCATAGGTATACTAATGACACTAACAGGTTTTGTAGAAGCTCTTATTTGGATATCTGACCAAATAAACCTTTCAGGTACAGGTTTTATAATTGCTACATTTATTATCTGCTGTATTGTTTCGCTCTCCACTGGGTCAAGTTTTGCTACAATTTTAATTTGCAGTCCCCTGCTCTATCCTACGGGAGGAATTCTGGGCGCGCATTTACCAGCACTTGCCGGAGCTATAATTGGTGGAGCAACCTTTGGCGATTTTATCGCTCCGATTTCTGATACCACTATTGCTAGTGCTTTAAGCCAAGATGCCGAAATTGGAGCTACTATTAAAAGTAGATTGAAATATGTGCTTCCGGCAGCAATATTTGCTTTGGTATGTTATTCAATTGTTGCTTTTGGCAACGGTGCTGAAATGAAAATTAGTGAGACAGAAACGCTGGGCAGTCCGAAGGGCCTACCTATGTTGCTGGTACCTGCGTTTATCATATACCTCTTCCTGAAAGGGAAACATCTATTGCACGGACTCTTATTTGGGTTATTATTCGGAACAATTTTAGGTTTTGCTTTAGGACTACTTCCGCTAGATCAAATCATATCATTGGACTTGAAAAATTTTGCAGCCAAAAGTTTTGTTATCGATGGAATCAATAGAGCTGTTGGCTTAAGTTTTTTCACTATCCTTTTAATGGGATTGGTAGCGACGTTAAAGGCAAGCGGACTTATGAATCGTTTGGTAGATTTTGCCGCAGCAAGAGCAAAAACCAAAAAACATGCAGAAGGTTGGATTGCGACAGTGATGAGTATTGCAGTTTTATTGACAACGCATAGCATAGTTGCTATTTTAATGGTCACCGATTTTACAAAAAAAACAGGAACGCAACTTGGCGTATCAAAAATCAGGCGAGCTAATTTACTGAGCCTGATTGCCTGCATATTTCCTTTTGTTTTGCCCTATTTTATTCCGGTAATTCTAATGGCGAATATGACCAACACCGGACAAGAATTTGACATTCCTCAGGTAAGTCCATTAGAGGTAGGACTGTATAATTTTATGTCTTGGGGCTTACTTCTCATGGCATTAATTACCTTGCTCTTTGGATGGGGAAGGACTAAAAAGATAAAAGACAATGGATAAAGAAAAAGAACTCAGGGATGACCAATTTGAACTTTACGATTTAACGATCGTAGTTGAAAAAATTGAAGGCAATTGTACCTGTAATATGACCGTTGGTGATAAGTTTCACCTCAAAGGTGGAAAACTCTCTATACCAGAAAAATCAGATTTCTGCTTGTATGCCTTACAATCAACCTTGCCGCTATTGCCTACCAAACAACGTAAAAATCATCCTGCAGATTGGATGGAAACTGATGCCCGAGTGGTCTGCCCGGACCCGGAATGCAAACTTGTTATGCGCATTGACCGTGATGAACTCCGCGTTTTAAATCATGATGATGTGAGTCCTGTGAAATGGGAAAAGCACAAATAGAGCTTGCTTCATTATCCTAAACTCCATCTATTCCCTACTTCAGAAAGTGGTTTGCATCCGTCATATTCCCCTGGAATCGGGTCATAATTCAAAACCTTCTCCCCTATTTCTCCTGAAGTAAAATAAGCCCATATGGCCATTGATTTCATCGAACGATAAAAACCAATTGGTTCTTGTGTTCCAATAGTTGTACCCCAAACTCCGGGATTAAATTTTCCTGACGATTTTTCTTCAGCTCTTAAAACCTCAACTTTTTTGGATTCATCAAGGCTTGCAAAGGCAGCACCGAAATTCTCCGCACAGCGTTTATTGAAAATAGCAATTTCATTCCGTATGTTTTGCTGGCCTATCTCATCATAGGTCTGAGCAATGACCTTATCGATGAAGACATCCACTTTTACATCCAAGGCTCCTGGTGTATCCGTTCGTGGTAAAATCATATCGACCAAAGTACCTATTGTGCTTGCTTCATCATGGGTAAAGAATTCAGGCTTCCAAGTCAATCTTGGCTCACTCTTGCAAGCTTGTAATAATGAAAGAATTGATGGCGTAGCAAGAGCTGCCCCTGCTAACAATCCGGTTTTCTTAAGTGCTTTTCTTCTATCCATCGTTTAAAGATTCATTTTTTTTAATTCAGCTACCGCATGATTTGCAGCTCTAGCTGTAATAGCCATATAGGTCAATGACGGATTCACACAAGAAGATGAAGTCATACAAGCGCCATCGGTAACGAAAACATTCTTGGCAGCATGAACTTGGTTAAAACCGTTCAACACAGAAGTCTTAGGGTCTAGACCCATTCGAGCCGTACCCATTTCATGTACTCCATAACCAGGTGGGTGTTCGTTATCAAAGCCGATAATATCCTTTAATCCTGATTTTTCGAGCATTTCTACTCCATCTTCCTGAATTTGTTTGTTAGCCGCTTTTTCGTTTTCCTTGAATTCCGCATCGATGGCTAAAGTAGGTTGTCCCCATTTATCCAAAACATCAGCATTCAAACTAACTTGATTATCATGATAAGGCAAACATTCGGCAAAGCCCGTAATAAAGAATTCCCATGGACCAGGTTTTAGAATACTGTCTTTGTAATCTGCTCCAAAATCCTCAATGTTGGCGGCATTTCCTCCACGGTAACCACCTCCTTGATACCCAAATCCGCGCAAAAACTTATCGTTTTTAGATTTTTCATCTATATTCCAATATCTTGGAATATAAATCCCGTTAGGACGTCTCCCTTTATAATATTTATCCTCAAACCCTTCTACTTTTCCCATTGCTCCCACCCGATATGTATGGTCCATAAGGTTGTGGCCAAGTTCGCCACTATCATTTCCAAGTCCGTTTTCGAATCGATTTGATTTTGAATTCAGTAAAATCTGCGTCGTACTCAAAGTTGAAGCATTACAGAAAATAACTTTTGCAGAATATTCGATGTCTTCATTAGTCTCTGCATCGATAATACGAACGCCAGTAGCTTTTCCTTTAGTATCATCGTAAATAATCGACTGTACAATCGAAAATGGTCGTATCGTTAAATTACCTGTGGCGTGTGCTGCAGGAAGGGTAACCGAATTACTGCTGAAGTAAGCTCCATAAGGGCAGCCTCGACTACAGCGATTTCGATTTTGACATTGTCCCCTTCCGTTATGCGGTACCGTGAGATGGGCGCACCTTCCTATAATTAAATGTCTCCCATCAAATTCTTTCTCAATTCTACTTTTTACATGTTTCTCTACGCAATTGAGTTCCATTGGTGGTAAAAAATGACTGTCTGGTAATTGAGGAAGTCCCAGAGGTTCTCCGCTAATACCTGCAAATTTCTCGACATGGGTGTACCAAGGCTCAATATCCTTGTATCGCATGGGCCAATCGACTCCGTGACCATCTTTGGCATTTGCCTCAAAATCCAAATCACTCCATCTGTAAGTTTGCTTTCCCCAAAGTAAAGACCGTCCTCCCATTTGATGTCCACGCAGCCATAAAAAGGGTTTCACTTCGGTATAAGGATTCGCCTCGTCATCCGCCCAGAAATGGGCCGTATCAGTACCCACCCAATTCGAACGCATACTTACTTGATGTTTCTTTTTTTGTTCAGGAGTCAGTCCACCCCTGAGTTCGGTATCCCATGGATCTAAATTCATTGTGGGATAATCTTTGACATGCTCAACGATTCTTCCGCGTTCGAGAACTAGGGTTTTGAGTCCCTTTTCGCAAAGTTCTTTTGCGGCCCATCCACCGCTGATACCTGAACCGATAACTATAGCGTCATAAGTAAGTTCTTTTTTTGCGTCTATATTGTAGTTGGCCATATGAATCGGTATTGGTTTTTGAAGATAGGAATTAAAAATCTTGAAGGCAAAAAATGGGAGCTTCCAAAAAATAAAAATTGGACTATCTTTAAACATATTCCTTAATTGTATCAACATCCAACCAAATAGATTTCGAAGTGAAAAAAAAAGTACTCCTCTTAGCCATTGCAACAATCTTAATTTTAAGCTGCAAATCAGAAAATAAAGAAGTTAAAAAAGAACTACCGCGTATCGCCATTGCAGGCATAGGCATTGAATCAAGCACCTTCTCCCCTGCTCAAACCCATGAAGAGGCGTTTCATGCCAGAATTGGTGATTCTATTTTTAATCGTTATCCCTTCTTTGCTGAAGATGCGGATATTCGAAAACGAGCTGAGTGGGTCCCCACTTTATTAGGAAAATCATTGCCCGGAGGAATTGTTACTCGCGAAGCTTACGAATCAATGGTCAACAAAACATTGAAAATGCTTAAAGAAAACGGTCCTTATGACGGGTTGTTCTTTGACATACACGGCGCAATGAGCGTGGTCGGCTTGGAAGATGCCGAGGGTGATTTAATTAAACGTATTCGGGAAGTTATCGGTACAGAAGTTTTGATTTCTACATCTATGGATTTACATGGCAATGTATCCAAACGTTTGGCTGAACATTCGGATTTAATCACCTGCTACCGTATGGCACCCCATGAAGATGCCTTGGAATCAAAAGCTAGGGCTATAACGAATATGTTAGACCGCCTTCAAAGTGGGAAAGGTAAGCCCAAATACAAAGCATGGATTCCGGTTCCTATACTTTTACCTGGAGAAAAAACAAGCACACGTATTGAACCCGGAAAGAGTCTTTATGCTCAAATACCTTCGGTTGAAAATCAAGAAGGTGTTATCGATGCCGCCATATGGATTGGTTATGCGTGGGCCGATGAAGCTCGTAATCATGCTGTAGTTATGGTCACTGGCGATGATATAGAACAAGTTACTATCGGAGCAGAAAAGTTGGCCAATGCTTTCTGGGATGTTCGAAACGAGTTTGAATTTGTAGCTCCTGTTGCCACATTGAATGAAAGCTTAAAAATGGCATTGGAGCATAAAGAACAACCCTTCATTATAAGCGACATGGGGGATAATCCCACGGCAGGCGGAGCTGGAGATGTCACTTGGACTTTACAGCAAATTTTAGCTAGACCTGAATTCAAATCCGAAAACGGACCATCTTTGATTTATGCTTCCATTCCCGGTCCAGAATTAATTGAAGAAGCTTTGAAAGTAGGTATTGGTGGAAAAGTATCGGCTATGGCTGGAGCACAAGTAGATGACCGTTTCGCACCTCCCTTAAAATTAGAAGGAATTGTAACCAGCATCAAAAAAGGCGACCGAGACGCCGAAGTTGAAGTTGTTGTAAAGGTAGGAAGCATCAATGTCATCGTCACCAAAAAACGGAAACCCTATCATAAAGAAGAAGACTTTACGGATTTAGAATTGAATCCCCGTGAATCAGATATCTTAGTGGTCAAAATAGGTTATTTGGTACCTGAACTCTATGATATACGGAAAGGATGGATTATGGCGCTGACTCCAGGAGGTGTAGATCAAGATTTAGAACGTTTGGGCTACAAGAATATCAAGAGACCGATGTTTCCTTTAGATAAGGATATACAAGGTCCTGATTTGAATGCAATATTACTAAGAGCATCAAATGCTCTGAAATAGAACAAATAAAAAATTAAACAAAATTTAATAGTAGATGATTATAGAACCTCGGACCCGCGGATTTATCTGCACCACAGCACACCCAACGGGTTGCGCAAAAAATGTAAAAACACAAATTGAATATATAAAATCGAAAGGTCAAAATGAAGGTCCCAAAAAAGTACTGGTAATTGGTGCTTCAACGGGCTTTGGTCTGGCATCAAGGATAACGAGTGCTTTTGGTTCGAATGCTTCTACCATTGGGGTATTTTTTGAAAAACCACCTTCAGAAGGAAGAACGGCATCCACGGGCTGGTATAACACAGCCGCCTTTGAAACGGAAGCTCATAAAGAAGGCCTCTATGCTAAAAGCATTAATGGTGATGCCTTTTCAAATGAAATCAAAGAAAAAACCTTAGCGCTAATTAAAGCGGACTTAGGAAAAATAGACATGGTGGTCTATAGTCTTGCTTCTCCTGTCCGAACACACCCGGAGACTGGTGTTCGTTACAAATCAACTTTAAAACCTATCGGGAACTCATACACGAATAAAACAGTGGATTTCCATACAGGGGAAGTAAAAGAAATCACAATTGAACCTGCTGTGGGTGATGATATTGCAAATACCGTTACCGTTATGGGCGGTGAAGATTGGCAAATGTGGATAAATGCTTTGAAGGATGCTGATTTACTTTCCGAAAATTTTAAAACAGTTGCTTACTCGTATATAGGTCCAAAACTAACTGAGCCGGTTTATCGAAAAGGAACTATTGGGATGGCGAAAGACCATTTGGAAGAAACAGCTTTTACCATCACTGATTCCTTAAAATCGATCAATGGAAAGGCTTATATTTCAGTAAATAAGGCTCTCGTAACACAGTCCAGTTCTGCTATTCCTGTTATCCCTTTATATATTTCATTATTGTATAAAATAATGAAGAAAGAGGAGATTCATGAAGGATGTATTGAGCAAATTCACCGACTTTATAAAGAACGTTTATTTCTGGATACTATTCCAACCGATGAGCAGGGAAGAATACGAATCGATGATTGGGAGATGAGAGCTGACGTACAAGAAAAAGTAGCTAAACTATGGCAAGAAGCCACTACCGAGAATCTCTCTGAAATCGGAGATTTAGAAGGCTATCGAACCGATTTTTTCAACTTATTTGGTTTCCATATTGAAGGAGTTGACTACCTGAAAGACACCAATGAGATAGTAGCAATTCCCGGATTAATCGAATAGCCCATGTACGTAAAAAAGAACTTCGGCTTAAAGTCAATTTTAAGATTCAGTGGGGTGCATATCATATGGATTTCGCTTTGGGCTGCACTTGTGGCTCTTGTTTACCAGTATACGTCCTTAAAGGCTTGGCTGGTAATTCCATGGTTACCTTTATCTGTCATTGGTACTGCGGTAGCTTTTTATGTAGGATTCAAAAACAATAGTGCCTATGACCGTTTGTGGGAAGCTCGTAAAATATGGGGAGCTATTGTCAATGGTAGTCGTTCATGGGGGGCAAGTTCTAAGGCATTTTTGAGCAATCAGTTTAGTTCAATAAATCATAGTGAAACCGAACTAAATACGTATCGAAAAAAGCTTATTTATCGCCATATCGGATGGCTGTATGCATTGCGTAGTCAATTATTGATACCTACATCTTGGGAACATGTTAATCAAGGTAGACACTATAAGCGCATGATAGAAAAACGAATGAAAGATTTCGGTGTTGGTTTGTTAGGTGATGAAGTTAGTGAACTAGAGTTGAAAAAATTTCTACCCCATAATGAATATGAAAGACTAATCAATTACAAAAATACCGCAACTCAAATCATAGACCAGCAAAGTCAAGATTTGAAACAACTGCGTGAAGCTGACATTATAGATGATTTCCGCCATATGGAACTGCAAAAATTACTTTCCGACTTCTACACCTTTCAAGGGCAATGTGAACGCATCAAGAAGTTTCCCCTACCAAGACAATACGGAAGTATGAGTCTGGTTTTCGTCGGAATCTTTATTTTCCTGCTGCCCTTAGGGATGGTTTCTGAATTTGCAAAACTTGGCGAGTTTGGGGTTTGGCTCTCTATTCCTTTTACCGTTTTGGTAGGCTGGGTTTATGTCATGATGGAATTGGTGGGGGACTATTCTGAAAATCCTTTCGAAGGTCTAGGAAATGATATTCCTATGCTCTCCCTATGCAGGACCATTGAAATCGATTTACGAGAAATGCTGGGTGAAACTGAGTTACCAGAGCCTATTAAGGCTAAAAATGATGTCTTGATGTAATTTATTCTTCTGAATGAAACAAGTGCTTTTATGAGGAATCTAAACCTGAACACCTCCTTTAAACATCATATTATTGTTGCCGTTGTCATTGCTATATGGCTATATCTGTTCCTTGTGCTTATTGCACCTTTTGACACATCGGACCTTTCTTTTCCAATCCGGCTTCAGATACTACCTCCTTACGGCTTCATCGCATTTGTGGGTTATACGGTTTTAGTTCTTGTACAAAATTGGTTTTTCAAGAAGAAGAACCATTGGAATCTTACCTATGAAATAATCTTCATCCTTCTTTTCAATGTTATAGTACTTCTAGGCAGTTTCGCCTACTACAAGACAGATATCATCAACGGTAATTATAGTTTCACAAAGTTTACCTTTCAAGTATACTATCCCATATTTTTTATTATTCTTCCTATTCTCCTCTTTTTACGTTGGTGGTTGAACAAGAAGGCAACATTGGAAAACCCTAGTAAAGTTGTGCTCAGAGGAGCCAATAAATTGGATGTGCTGAATATCCATTTGAAAGATTTAGTCTGTATTTCAAGTGCAGATAATTATGTGGAAGTATCCTATTTGGAAAATGGTGCCTTACGGAAAAAACTATTACGAATTACACTGAAAGAGATACAACCACAAGAACCTAGTTTGATAAAAGTACACCGCTCTCACCTTATCAATCCATTACATTTTATAGCATGGAAGAATTCCAACATCTTACTTTTGACCCAAATGGAGGTCCCAATTTCTAAGACCAATAAAAAAGAGATTTTGGCTTTAGAAAATTCACCCCTAAAACCCAGTACTTCGTCCCAAACCCTTTAGAATAGAATATTACACAAGGCTATGTTTCTATTTTTGACCTAAATCAAAAGCGAAAAAAATCATGAGACACTTTGTAATTGGAATACTCTTTTTATCCTCTTTAATGACTGCGGCCCAAGAAAGTACTGCAGAAGCTAGCGTCATACTTGAAAGTTTGGTTAACGAAAATATGGCCGTTGGAGGCGCCATCGGTTACTCCATTGGCGATTCTATTCTATGGAATTCGGTTAGGGGATATTCCGACAAAAAATCGCAACGGCCGTTTGAAACCCATACGAAACTAAGAATGGCATCAATAGCGAAATCCATGACCGCACTGGCTGCAATGCAGCTAGTGGAAAAAGGCTTGCTGGATTTAGATACCCCTATACAAACCTACATTCCTGATTATCCAAAACACCAAAAAACGCAAATTACAACACGTCATTTACTCTCGCATACCTCAGGGATTGCCGGCTATAGGGACGTGAAGGAGACAAGAACTCAAACTGAATACCCGAGCCTTTATGTAGCAACAGGTATATTTAAAGACCGTGACTTATTGTTTGAGCCCGGAACTAAATATACCTATACCACTTACGGATATACTGTGCTAGGCGTTATCATTGAAAAAGTATCCGGACTGACTTTTGAAGCATATATGCAGAAAAATATTTGGGACAAAGCGGAAATGAGGGATACAGGAGTAGACCAATATGGAGTTCAATTGGAAAATGAATCTAAACTTTATCATCGCAAAAGAGGTAAGGGTAAACCTAAGGAAGGTACAGAAAACAATTTGAGTAATCGTATCCCGGGAGGGGGCTTATACACTACTATTGAAGATATTTTGAAGTTTGGTAAAGCGGTATTAAACGACGTTTTTGTTTCTCGGGAAACCCTTGACCTTATGCGACAACATCATAGTCTTGAAAAAGAAAGGAACTCCTACGGATTCGGTTGGTTTCTTTATAATCCAAAACCAAATGAAGGTGCTGTCATAGGGCATTCAGGGGCTCAAATGGGTTGTTCGTCACTTTTGTTTATTGTACCTGAAAAAGAAATTGTTGTTGCAGTACTGACAAATACATCAAGAGTAGAGGTTGGCCCGGCGGCAAGTCAATTACTGAAGTTGGCTTCGGAAAAAGTAGTTGACACCGAATAGATTTTGAGCAAAAGGGGTTTATCGCGTTACACGGTAACCGCCTGATTCAAATACCTTCGAAACGGAAGCATTTCTTTATACACTTTGATGACCTGTTTTTCAAAATCCTTTTTAAAAATCTCCTTGGTAGAAAATTCAGTAGCGACAGCAAAGGTTTTATTTCGCAATAAATCAATATGCGGATGGTCATTTGAAAAACCTTTAGGTGAGTTTGTAAGCTTTACATCTTCCCAAAGTCCGCCAAAGCTTTGTTTGAAGGATTTTTTATTCAGGATTTTCTGCAACTCTTCTCCATCGTAATCAATCGCATCACGAATACTTCGCAGTCGTTTGGGGTCTGGGCGCCATAGTCCGCCAGCATACGTACAACGTTCGATTCCGATTTCAATATAGAAATCTCCGGTGCCAGGTCGTTTGTCCAATCCAGCACCAAAATGGTCTTTGTAAATCGGTTTATTCGGATGAAACATCAGGTTATTGTTGATGCGGTTGATGCCTTTCTTTCCAGGAGTATCAAAATACCCATCGTCAATATCTGCTAATTTCGCGTTCATGGTATCTAACCAGCCAATAAAATCATCTCGGACTTGTTTATACCATTTCCGATTGGCATCCATCCATTCTTTATTGTTGTTTTTTTGAAGGGCTTTGAGGAAGTTGATTTGGTTTTGGAAATTCATAAGTTAAAAAGTACGAAATACGAGGTTAGAAGTACAAAGTTAAATAAAGAATAACTGTCACATCGAGCGGAGTCGAGATGCGTCGGTGTTCCTTAGTTCGTTCTCTCCCGAGACTTCGGGACTCTCGAACTGACGGTGGGGCTTAAAAGCAGTTTAAAATCCTCTATCCCCCCCAACAATATCACCAAGCGTTCCTAAAATACTTCCTTCTCCCTTATCTTTTCCACCTCTTGGAATAGAAGCCAGTACCCTACCGGCCAATCTACTGAAGGGTAAAGATTGAATGTAGACGGTTCCAGGACCTCGAAGTGTGGCAAAGAATAAACCTTCTCCACCAAAGACCGTATTTTTAATTCCTCCAACAAATTCGATATCATAATCTACAGTTTGACTAAATCCTACAATGCAACCTGTATCTACTTTTAAAACTTCTCCAGCTTTTAGTTCTTTTTTAGCCATGGTTCCACCAGCGTGAACAAAAGCCATTCCGTCACCTTCTAATTTTTGCATGATAAAACCTTCACCACCAAACAAACCCCTCCCAAGCTTTTTGGAGAACTCGATGCCTACTTGAACACCTTTAGCAGCGCATAGGAAGGCGTCTTTTTGGCAGATGAACTTGCCTTGCTTTTCAGATAAATCAATAGCTAGAATCTTTCCGGGATATGGAGAAGCAAAGCTCACTTTCTTTTTTCCTTGTCCAATATTCAGGAAAGCGGTCATAAACAAACTCTCTCCCGTTAGCATGCGTTTTCCAGCAGAAAAAATCTTTCCCAATACACCTTTTTCTTGATTGGACCCATCTCCAAAAATGGTATCCATCTTAATATCGGTATCCATCATCATAAAACTTCCGGCTTCAGCAACTACAGCCTCTTGCGGGTCGAGTTCTATTTCAACATACTGCATTTCTTCTCCGTAAATCTCGTAGTCTATTTCGTGTGCGTTCATAAGTAAGCTTTTTAGTGTTATTCCCTAGAAGTCGGGAATCTGATTATTTTTGATTGATAATTATAATTACTAGTCAAATGTTTGTAGTATCCTAAAGAGAAATGTTACACCCCCTTAAATAAAATTTTAAGAATAACTTAAATTTCTATTCCTAATTACGGTAGCTGCCAACGGATTACTTTTTCAACCTAACCGTCCACTCAAATTTAAAAGTAGAAACTACTACCCCATCAGTATTCACCCCAACAGATTTCATCCAGATCGTTTGTCCCTCTCCTGTTTCAATAGTGTTTGCTAAGGCTTCTTTTATCAAATGACCGTCTTCACAGGTGAAGGTTATTCTGCCAACCGCTTTTTTCGTAAAGTTTGCCGTGTTGTTTTGTACAAGCATTGAAATTTTCCTCCCGCTTTCTGCTATTTGACTACTTACCATCGCTCCTGTTGCCAGTTCAGCAGCCATACCTTGAACGGCCCAAAACATGGAATTAAACGGATTTTGATTCCGCCATCCATACTTCACACTGGCGATTGCTTTCGTATCATCCATATATTTAAGGCGAACCCCACTCCACCATGCAGAGGGTAATTTAAAGAACATAAAAGTATTGACTTTGCCCGCAGATACTGCCATTTTCAAATATTTAGAAGCTAAAAATACTCAAAATAAACAAGAATGAATTTGTTAATTTTATGTTAAATATTAGTACTATGTGTTGCATAGTACCATCCTTTAGATATATATTTGCATAAGAAGATAATATGTAATCTATAAACCATCATGCAAAATTCATCAATCAATCATATCAATCAACTCGATACTTCCTTCGGTAGATTAGACATATCTACCGAAGGAGGCTTCGAAAAAATCAATCCGAGAAACTATTTCGGTTATTTTCAAAATCGAATCTCAACACGAAACTTCTAAGCCATGACAGATACATTAACCAAACATGAAAAAACATTATCGGCGGTAATACATGCCTCTACTTTTTCTAAGTTCTTTTTTCCCTTTGGTAATTTTATTCTCCCGTTAATACTATGGACGGCCAATAAAAAGGAAAATAAATTTGTTGACTATAACGGAAAACAGGCGTTGAACTTTCAAATAAGCCTGCTCCTCTACTCTATTGTATTGGGTATTATTAGCATTCCGTTTTTCGTAGGGTTTTTTCCAGACATATTTGATTTTGACCCTTTTGGTTTTAATCATCTCCACGATTTTAACGTAAGTTTTGACAGCGATGATTTTCGATTTGGCTCTTGGTTATTGCCAGTAGGCATAGCGGGATTGTTACAAGGAGCTTTGTTTATCGTCAACATTGTATATACCATTTTAGCAACCATAAGAACAAACGAGGGGCAAACTTTTGAGTACCCTATCACCATAAAATTTATAAAGTAATGTTACTACTAAAACACATCGTCACCATAATAGTAATAATGCTATTAACAATCATTACTGCCTCGGCTCAGGTAGCAGAAAGCTCTGAGTTGTACCAGGTGCTAAAAAAGCAGGATAGTATTTTATTCAATGCGGCATTCAATACCTGCGACACGAATACATTGGAAGGTATTTTTACAGAAGATTTTGAATTTTACCACGATAAAGGTGGACTTAGTGAAGGGAGAGATGCTTTTCTTAACCCAATGAAGGAGAATTGTGCAAATTGGAATTCCGAAGAGCCACAACCATCTAAAAGAATTCTGATTTCCAACAGTTTGAAAGTATTTCCGCTATATAAAAACGGAGAGCTTTATGGAGCAATTCAACATGGTATCCACCGTTTTGAATCACTAAACCAGAACAAGGATTACCAAAAAGGGGATGTTGCTAAATTCACTCATGTGTGGATAAAAGAAAACAACATATGGAAAGTAAAACGTGAATTAAGTTACGACCATCAATATAAACCAGAATAAAACAAGGTGCTAATCATACCATTAAGAGTTTATTCATCAATCAAAAACAAGAGTTTTTCATCATCAATCAAAAATTAATCAGGATGTTTATTTATCATTCAAAAAACGAACAGTTAATCTATGCAGACAATCACATCAAACACAAAAGGGAAGTCTCGGCATAAAAAGCAAAAAGAAGTTATGAACGTAGAAAACACAAAAGCACAAATGCGCAAAGGAGTGTTGGAGTACTGCATACTATCTATCCTTAACGGACATGACAAGTACGCCTCTGAGATTCTTAGTACCCTCAAAGACGCAAAAATGCTTGTGGTAGAGGGCACCATTTATCCGCTATTAACAAGGTTAAAAAATGCGGGGTTACTCAATTACCGCTGGGAAGAATCAACCTCAGGACCACCTCGGAAATATTATACTTTGACCGAAACAGGCAAACTTTTTCTAAAGGAATTAGATTCCACCTGGGATGAATTACGAAGCGCAACAAATCTGGTAACTAAAAATAAATAGTTTAAAACTAGCAGTTAAATAACTAGACCCTGAATCAAGTTCAGGGTGAAAAAATCAAAAAATGAACAAGACAGTAAATATAAATCTAGCCAACATACTCTTCCATATTGATGAAGGGGCATTCAATAAAATGCGGCTTTACTTAGAATCGATAAAACGATCCTTTGCCAACACTCCCGGTAGTGACGAAATACTAGTGGATATAGAAGCACGTATCGCAGAACTCTTCCATGAAAAATTGGAAAACGAAAGACAAGTTATCACAGAAAAAGAGGTGGACGAAGTCATTACCATTATGGGGCAACCTGAAGATTATATGGTAGACGAGGATATTTTCGAAGATGAACCAAAAGCAAAACGCTCGTCTGAACAAAGAAGAAGCAAGAAACTATACAGAGATACTGAAATGAAGTATGTAGCAGGTGTCTCATCGGGCCTTGCTCACTATGTCGGTGTAGACCCATTATGGGTTCGTTTATTATGGATTGTCCTCACCATTGGTTCTGGAGGCGGTTTCATCTTGTTATATGGCTTACTATGGATTTTAATTCCGGAAGCAACTACAACTTCGCAGAAATTGGATATGCGGGGGGAGGATATCAACATCAGCAATATAGAGCGTAAGGTCAAGGAAGGCTTTGATGATGTTGCGGAAAAAGTAAAAAGCGTCGACTATTCCGAAGTTGGCAATAAAGTTAAGAATGGTGGAAAAACGTTTTTCGATACCATTGGAGATATCATTATGTTCTTTTTTAAAGTTTTTGGAAAGTTCATAGGCATCATTTTGATTATTGTCGGCGCTGCCACCATAATAGGTATGTTCATTGGTATGCTTACACTCGGAACCCTAGATTGGTTTCACCTGCCAGGCTTGGATGGCGTACTTAAAAATATAACAGGAACTCCAGTATGGGTAGTCTCTATGCTACTATTCTTTGCTATAGGAATACCATTTTTCTTCCTGTTGTACCTGGGATTAAAAATACTGGTGAATAATTTGAAATCAATTGGCAACATTGCTAAGTTTTCTTTACTAGGACTATGGTTAATTTCAATAATCTCCTTAATTGTTTTAGGAGTGCGTGAAGCGGCCTCACATGCTTTTACTGGCAGTGTAACAACAGAAAAAGAACTATATCTTGATAATGCTAGTGACACTTTGAACATTCAATTGGTAAGCACGGAATTATGGGAGCAACGTGAATTTATGCGAATGGATGACTCCGTTATGCTCTATAATGATGAAGGAAATCCTATTTTATTGTCGGATGATGTACGGTTCAATTTAAAAAAATCTCAAGATTCAATAATTCGGATTTCAATTCGCAAAGAGGCCAATGGTTCTTCTTATGATGAGGCAAGAGGTACAGCAGAAAAAATAGAGTATGGTTATACTATGAATGGAAAAAACTTGCTGTTGAACGACTTCTTAACCACTGCAGATAAAAGTACATTTAATGGCCAAGAAGTACGTGTCAATCTATATCTACCGGAAGGTACGATTTTGAGGTACAATCCGTCAAGCAGTCGAAACTGGGTAGTTCGAGGTGATCGAGATAGAGGAGACATTGACCTAGATGAATCTGTTTGGAAAATGGGTTTTGATGGAGAGCTAAAATGTCAAGAATGTCCTGAAAAAGAAACTGACGAAGATGACGAAGACAATCGCATTCGAATCAATTCGGATGGTATTGACATCAACATAAATGATGAAGACGGCGAATCTTTCAAAATGAAAATTGACGAAGAGGGTGTGCGCATTAAGGCAAAAGATGATGAAGAAAATGTTGATATCAATATCGATAGTAAAGGCAATAAAGTAGAAATAAAAGCAAAGGACGGCGATTCAGAAATGACAAAAACCATTACGAAAGACTAAAAGCTTCTGCTAAACAACAGTTCAGTACTAAAAAACTACGATTCAGTTAAAAGAATTAAATCAAATCATAAACAAATAGCAATTTTACATCAATCTAAAAACAATCATTTAAAAAACAACAGTCATGACAACATTAGTAAGAATCGCAATTGCTCTCTTAATGAGCTTATTTTTATCCTCCTGTGGATTTGACATTCAAATCGGAAATTTTGGAACAGGTAAAAAAGGAAATGGAGTAGTAGTAACCGACACACGCACAGTTTCCGAAGACTTCACAAAAGTATCAGCCTCAGAGGGCTTAATGGTCTATGTTACCCAAGCAGATGAATTCAGCATTGAAGTAGAAGCCGACGAAAATGTGATAGATCTCATTGAAACTGATATTAGAGATGGTAAGCTTCGTATTCATGCTGAGCAAAATATTGGTAGGGCTACTAAGAACATTTATGTTTCCTTACCAAAGGTTACCGTACTTAGAAGTTCAAGCGGGGCACATTTGACAACAAAAAACACCATCAAGACAAATGAACTTGAAGTAGATGGAAGCAGTGGGGCACAATTAGATTTAGATGTAGTCACCAATGAAATTGACATCGATGCTAGTAGCGGGGCCAATCTTAGTATTACCGGTACCGCAGATGAAGCTTTGGTTGACGTGAGTAGCGGAGGCAACATAAATGCAAAGAACCTTGAAACACGAACATGTAATGCAGACGCCAGTAGTGGTGGAAATGTAAAAATACAAGTTTCAAAATCCCTTGTAGCTGACGCAAGTAGTGGCGGAAACATTTCGTATTCAGGCGATCCAAATGTCGAAAAAAAGAAATCGGTTTCTGGCAGTGTACATAAATACTAGAATACATTTTTAGGTTGTAAGGGGCTCGTCAAAACTTTGACGGGCTTCTTCTTTTTCATGGAAAATAGTTTCTATATCTTAGAGGAAATCTATTTTTTCCAATGCAACTATCATTAAAAAAGTACACCCTCAGTCTCAAACATACTTTCCGCATTTCAAGAGAAGCCCATGATACGCAAGACACCCTAGTAGTTGGTCTTTCGATTGATGGAAAAACGGGATATGGCGAAGCAACTGCTAATCCTTATTATAAAATTTCCATAGAAAGTATGATAGCTGAAATTACAGCTATTGAAGGTGACTTGGCAACTTTTGAGTTTACAACTCCAGAAATCTTACACAGCTTTATGATTTCCAAGGGACTGAGCAATTTCGCTATCTGCGCCCTTGATTTGGCTGCCCATGATTTATATGGAAAACGCTTAGGAAAACCACTTTACGAAATTTGGAAAACAAACACAGACCACTACCCTATTACCAACTATACAATCGGCTTGGCATCCATTGATGAAATGGTCGCCAAAATGAAAGAAACCCCCTGGCCCATTTATAAAATCAAACTGGGTACTGATAATGATGTCGCGATTGTAAGAGAGCTCAGAAAACATACAGATGCTATCTTTCGTATTGATGCGAATTGCGCATGGTCGGCAAAAGAAACTATTTTCAACGCTCCCTTACTTAAAGATTTGGGAGTAGAATTTCTAGAGCAACCCTTAAAAGCAGATGACTGGGAAGGTATGGAGCAGGTGATGCACCAAAGTGTACTTCCGGTAATTGCCGATGAGAGTTGTATTGTTGAGACTGATGTTGAAAAGTGCGGACTCCATTATTCTGGAATCAACATCAAACTTACCAAATGCGGAGGCCTCACTCCTGCTCTCCGAATGATTAAGAAAGGAAAGGAAATGGGACTTAAAGTTATGGTAGGTTGCATGACAGAATCTACCGTGGGTATTTCTGCAATTGCACAATTACTACCACAACTAGATTATGTTGATATGGATGGAGCGATGCTTTTGAATGGCGATATCGCTAAAGGTGTTATCATTTCTTCAGGTGGTAAAGTAATCTTTCCCGCATTAGGAGGAAGCGGTGTAACTTTGAATTCATGACCTATTCTGTAGATGCATTTCCTGGAAGAACAATTTCCGTAGACGGGAAATCCTATTTGTACTTTGGAGGCACCTCTTATTTAGGGTTACAAACGGATGTCGCTTTTCAGGAAATATATCTCAAGAACCTGAAGAATTACGGCACGAACTATGGGGCGTCTCGAAAAGCGAATGTGCAAATTTTAGTTTTTGAGAAGGCTGAGGAGTATTTAGCAGGCCTAGTGGGTACTGAAAGTTGTATCACAATGTCCTCTGGGTATTTGGCAGGACAATTGGTCGCACAAAGTCTAAATTCTGATGCTCACGAATTATTTTATGCTCCAGAATCGCATTCAGCGGTCCATATTCCCAGTAAAGAACCATATCAAAGTTTTGACGATTTAGGTACTGCCATTAGCAGCCATTCTAAGACAAGTAAAAAAGTTCCTGTAGTCTTTATGGATTCTATTCTAGTTTTAGAAGGTGGATATCCAGATTTTGCCGTGCTTAGAAAGCTTCCATTGGAAGAAATCATTCTCGTTATCGACGATTCTCACGGAATAGGTATCGTGGGTAAAAATGGATGTGGTGCCTATGAAAGAGCCAAACAACTCAATGCAAAAGAAGTAATTGTCTGTTGTTCCTTAGGCAAGGGATATGGCATACAAGCTGGAGGAATCTTTGGCACAAAAAGCCGAGTAGAGCAATTCAAGAATACTGATTTCTTTGGTGGAGCGAGTCCAGCATCCCCTTCGGCAATAGCTACTCTTTTCAAGGGAGAAAGCGTATTCAAAGAAAAACGGAAATTGTTGAAACAAAATATTCAGTTATTTCTGAAGTCTTTGAAAAATCCGAAATTATTAAACTATTTAGATAACTATCCGGCTTTCTATTTTTCAAATCCGAAAATTGCTTCTTTCCTTGAAAAAAATAATGTTTTAATTACCAACTTCAACTATCCGAATGAAGATTCTCCATTAATGAGTCGAATCGTGCTTTCAGCAGCTCATACCAAGGAAGATATCACAGTTCTAGCTGAACTTTTAAATTCCCTTTAATATCATTTCCTAAAAATAATCACCCCTTAATTTCACTATTCTTAATTATTCGAATAAATATTGATAATTTGTTAAAATTTTCGTAACTTTTTAGTGTTCCCCAGTACTGATAACACTAAAATCTACTACAATGAAAAAACTACTCGGATTGGTTTTTTTGATGTTAATTCTTGTATCATTTACTGAATTCGCATCTTCAAAACAACAAACAACGGCAAATTCATTAGAAGGAACTTGGGAACTCGTTAATCGTTTCAATTACGATCAAGGTAACGTCACGGATACCCTTTTGAATTTGAATGGATATCGGCAAATCAAAATTTATAGTAAAGGTAAAGTTATGTGGACAAGACATTCTCCTGACGACCCGAATGAATGGTTTGGTTATGGTTCATACACAAATACAGCTGATGAATTAGAAGAAAGATTAGAATATGGGTCAGAATCTATGATGAAAATTCAAGATACGGTTCAGGTTTTCAAATTTGAGCTTCATCTATACAAAGATAGTTTTAGCCAAATTTCTCTGGATGAAAATGGAGTTCCTGAGTCTTCCGAAAACTATAAGCGAATAGACTAACCATATTCGTCCCAACGAAAAAGCCGCTATTTTCAATAGCGGCTTTTTTATAACTTTTCATTTTAGAAACCATCCCTTTAGAGATGGTAAGGTTTTTATGCTACCTCTTCAGCGGTTTCAACCGTAGCCAAATAGCGTTCAGCATCTAGTGCTGCCATACAACCTGTTCCCGCAGCGGTTACTGCTTGTCGGTACTCTTTATCCTGAGCATCACCACTTGCAAATACACCAGGAAGGTTGGTTTTCGTAGATTTTCCTTCGGTAATTAGATACCCAGTTTCATCCATATCCAACTGACCTTTAAAAATATCAGTATTCGGCTTGTGACCAATAGCAATAAATAGTCCCGTAATAGCGATATCCTCCTTCTCTCCAGTCTGGTTGTTTACCATTCGTAAACCTTCAACCACTTGGTCACCTAAAACCTCATCAACTTCAGTATTATATCGGACTTCAATGTTCTTAAGGCTGTTCACACGGTGCTGCATAGCCTTTGAAGCTCGCATATAATCTTTACGAACCAACATAGTCACTTTATTACAAATGTTCGCCAAATACGAAGCTTCTTCAGCAGCAGTATCACCAGCTCCTACGATAGCTACATCTTGGCCTTTATAAAAGAAACCGTCACAAACTGCACATGCAGACACTCCTCCACCACGTAACTTTTGTTCGCTTGGTATATTCAGATATTTAGCGGTAGCGCCAGTAGAAATAATAATAGTTTCTGCTTCAATTACTTTATCGGAATCATCTATAGTAGCCTTATGAATTCCACCAACTTCCTTGCTCAATTCTACTGCAGTTACCATACCTATTCGCACTTCCGTACCAAATCGTTCAGCCTGCTGCTGTAATTGCACCATCATTGTTGGCCCGTCAATACCGTCAGGATACCCTGGAAAGTTATCGACTTCCGTTGTTGTAGTCAATTGTCCACCTGGCTCCATACCCGTATATAAAAGGGGCTTAAGGTCTGCTCTTGCTGCATAAATTGCAGCTGTATATCCCGCAGGTCCCGAACCAATAATTAATGTTTTTACTCTTTCAATTTGCTCTGACATATTCCTATTCTTCTGTAAATATTATAGAACAAAAGTAGGTTTTTTGATAAAAACCTTACAGTTAAGTTATTAACAGTTTTTCATTAAAAATATCAGTAAAAACAGTCAGATATGTGCTCATTGAGCAAAAAAAGGTGAGTTTTTTAATCTTTTTTTAATAATAATTCTCAATTCGGTGTATCGCTGGCGTTACCTGAAAAAAACAGGCGGAGGTAAAATCACTTTTTCGTTTTGAGTGGTTTTTAACCCAGTATTTTAGTGGAAATCTAATAATAACAGGGGTTTTAACACTTTTAAAAAAAGGAATTCAGTTATCTTTGGCCTGAAAGTTGAGAGAAAATACCCAGTATATCTAAGGGTGTTATTTGCAAAGACTTTGAAAATGAAAACAAACAAACTAAGAACAATTGTTGTAGATGATTCATCACTTCAGCGAATGGCAGTTAGTAAACTAATAAGTGATCACCCCAATCTTGATTTAGTTGCTGAGTACAACAATGGCATGGAAGCCTATAAGAATGTTGAGCAAAATCAAATTGATTTGATTTTTCTTGACGTTGAGATGCCCATACTTGATGGCTTTGAGTTCATTGAGTCTCTATCGAACATTCCGCAAATTGTCTTAATAACAAGTAAACCTGACTATGCTCTAAAGGCATTTGATTACGATGTTACTGATTATCTTTTAAAACCTATTACAAAATCACGTTTCGCTGCTGCAATAAAAAAAGCGCTTTTAAAGAATGAAAACGGAACTGTAAATAGAGCTGATGAAGCCCATATTTATGTAAACAGTAACTTGAAGAAAGTAAAAGTCGTTATCAACGAAATAAAGTGGATTGAAGGTTTAGGGGATTACATTAAGTTGGTTACTGATGACAACAATATACTTGTATTGTCTACAATGAAGGCTTTCATTGAAAAATTACCACAAGATAAATTCCTACGTATTCATAAGAGCTACATCGTAAATCTCGAGAAAATTGAAAAGTTCAGTAGTGCCCAGGTTGAAGTTGGCGGACAACAAATTCCATTAAGCCGATACAAAAAACTACAGCTAGAAGAGGCTTTGCTCAATACAGAGGATAATTAAAAATTAACAATCTTTGTACCCCCACTTGGTCTTACTTCAAAGGCTTCTAAGTCAATATTAAAAGTTTTTTTATAAGCATCTGCAGCTTCCCTCTTAAAGTCTTCGACTGCACTTTCATGAACGATATTAAGCGTACAACCACCAAAACCTCCCCCCGTTTGGCGAGCACCTAAAACCTTTGCATTTGTCTTAGCAAAATCAACCAAAAAATCAGATTCAGGGCAACTTACCTCGTAGAGTTTGCTAATTCCCTGATGTGCTTCATATAAAAGATTACCCACAGCCTCCAAGTCTTTCCTCTGAAAGGCGTCCACCATTTTGAGCACCCTTTTGTTCTCATCAATAATGAAAGAACATCGATTGTAAACTGTTTGGGTCATTTCGTTTTTTGAGTTCTCCAACATATACCTAGTTGCATCTCTTAGGGATTTTATATCCGGATTACTCTTTTTCATTATGGAGACACCCTCTTCACATTCTAGCTTGCGTGTATTGTATTCACTAGAAGCTAAAGTATGCTCAACCTTGGTGTTCAACATAATGATTTTATACGGATGAATATCAATAGGTATATACTGATATTCAAGGGATTGACAATCCAGTAGAATCACATTACCTTCCTTGCTCATAACAGAGGCAAATTGATCCATGATTCCGCATTGGGTTCCGACATAGGAATGTTCTGCGCGTTGGGAAAGTTCAACTATTGCTATTTTTGAAAGTCCCAAACCAAACAATTCATTTAAACCATAAGCCAAACCGCATTCCATGGCAGCTGAGGAACTCAGCCCGGAACCTAAAGGAAGATTGCTTTCAATAGTGCAATCAAAGCCTTTTACGCTATCGGTCAATTTTGAAATTTCATTTAGAACTCCTAGAACGTAGTTTTCCCATTCCGTATCACTGATTGAAATGTTCCTGAGGTCCAATGAAAATCCCTTATATCCAACCGAATATACGTTGCAAAAGTTGTCAGTACCATTCTTTTGGAGTTTGAACGTAATCTTATTGCCGATTGCTGTGGGAAGCACATACCCCATATTATAATCGGTATGCTCACCGATAAAATTGATTCTACCGGGGGAAGCTACCGTAAGTTCAGGTGTGAAATTTTCTAAAAACTGCATTCTAGTAATTTATTTGGGACTATTTCTTTTCTCCGGAATTTTTAATCATTGCTACCGTGGCTACCGTTCGAAACCCTAGATGTTCTTGAGCTGAATCAAGACTGTTGGCCATACGTGCAGATATGCGATAACTGGCACAATAGGATTCACTGCATAAGAACGAACCTCCTTTAATAATTCTTTCACGGGCATAACGATCTCTTTCGTTATAGGGAGTGTTGGCACCTTGAGGGTTCAAAACCATCTGGCCATTTTGATACATCTCCTGATAATACCCCGTATTGTACCAGTCGTTAGTCCATTCCCAAACGTTACCGGCCATATCATATAAACCGAAATCATTCGGAGGATAGGATTTCACCCCAGCACGGCGTTCAAAACCATCAACTTTTGTATTGTTAACAGGAAATTCACCTTCCCAAGAATTCGCCATTTTTGGGAGTAATGAAATATCATCGCCCCAGGAAAAAATGGCATTCTCTTGATTGCCACGAGCAGCACGCTCCCACTCTGCTTCGGTTGGAAGTCTTCTTTCTGACCACTTACAGTAAGCGACTGCATCTTCATAAGAAATATGAACTACGGGGTGATTGTCTTTTCCTTTGATAGAACTTCCCGGACCGTTGGGTTGCTTCCAATTGGCTCCGATTTTCCATTCCCACCACTGCGAAAAATCATAGAGATTGGGCACAGGACTTTTGGTCTTTTTAAAAGTGAGTGATCCAGGCTGCATAATGCTATCATGAGGTTTCGGCGTTCCAGCGGGAAGCTGTTTTTTCATTTCCTCCCAGTCAATTGCTTTTTCCGCTACAGTTTTATATCCTGTAGCAGCTACGAACTTCTTGAACTGGGCATTTGTGACTTCTGTAATATCCATAAAGAATCCATCAACAGCAACCTTATGAGCGGGCTTTTCATGCGCCATCGCCATCTCATCTTGGGGTAC
Organism: uncultured Flavobacteriaceae bacterium; assembly: GCA_947500435.1. GTDB lineage: Bacteria > Bacteroidota > Bacteroidia > Flavobacteriales > Flavobacteriaceae > Maribacter_C. The sequence continues at coordinate 193,826 of CANMRV010000002.1, read as the reverse complement.
AGCGCCCTGCAAAATGGTACCTCCGGGTATCCATACCATTCCTTCTGGGATGCTTACCCCTTCTGGTTTTTCCACCAACATATCTAGTACCTTCTCAATATTACGGTCTACAACAACTTCTTTTTCTTCAGAAGTCCCAGTTGTGATGTTCGTCTTTTTATCCTCTTTACACTGAATTAGTACACTAAAAAATAAAAGACAGGCTAATGATTTAAGCAGGTGACTCATTTATAATTTAATTGAGATTTTGGAAGCGGCTAATTTACTTTTTTTCGGCAAGTAATCCTTTCTGAAGGATAGGAATTTCGAAATTCTCCAATTCAGGAATCTCCCGCTCTGCCTTAAATATTTCAGCAGCTTTTTGTAATACCTCGGGGTGTAAGTCTGCAACATTTTTTGTTTCCGTCGGGTCATCCTTTAAATTATAGAGTTCCAAAGTAGGTTCCTTTTCATTTTTCAAGTTTTGGCGTACTACCTTCCAATCGCCCATTCGAATTGCAACTTGGCCTCCATAGCTTGGAAATTCCCAGTACATGAAATCATGCACCTCTTGGTTTTCATCCGAAAGCATGGCCTGAAGCATACTAATACCATCTGAGGCTTCTGCATTTTCGTATCCAGTAACATCGCCAAAAGTGGCAAGCATATCATAATGCGCAGAAATATGATCGCTCTTTGTACCAGCTTTTATCTTACTGGGCCATGAAGCAATCATAGGTACTCGAATTCCTCCTTCATACAAATAGCCTTTACCTCTTCCGTATTCTCCAGCGAAGGGTTTAGCACTATCGAAAAATTCAGGGTCAGCGCCCCCTGCATAGCTCGGTCCGTTATCCGAAGTAAATACGATTAAGGTATTGTCGTAAATGCCTTCGTCTTTCAGCTGCTGAACCAATTTCCCAATATTCTCATCCAAATAGGAAACCATTGCGGCATATGCGGCTCTGGGGTTTTTATGAGGAAAATAGCCCTTATCCCCTAAGTAGGGCTCCTCTTCTCCGAATTTCTCGATATAATAATCCACCCATTTTTTAGGAGCTTGCAAGGCCACGTGTGGTATCGGGCTTGCCCAATACAAAAAGAAAGGTTGTTCTTTGCTACGATCCACAAAATCCGTTAATTCTTTAAACATCAGTTCAGGACTATAGTATTGCTGGTCAAATTGAGCGTAGCTCTTTTCGTCATTTGGATCGGCTCCCTCAGCCAGTTTGGTACCAGGGGGCACCGTATCGTTGGCAAAATGAACTCGGTTTCTATTCTTATACAAAAACAATGGATTGTAGGTGTGTGCTTGTCGCTGACAGTTGTATCCATAGAAAAAATCAAATCCCATATCGTTCGGGACAGATTTTGTATGTGGAGCTCCCAATCCCCATTTACCAACTATTCCAGTTTTGTAGCCGACTTCTTTTAGCTTATGCCCCATTGTAATAGTATTAGCCGGCATCGGCCCTTGTCCTTCTAATGTGGAATCTTTTGCCATGGCATAATGGTCCCAAACATCACCTCGTTCTTTCCACTCACTATTGCTTCGAATATAGGCGTGACCAGCATGTTTTCCCGTTAAAAACATATTCCTCGCAGGCGCGCAAACCGGGGCACTGCTATAATGTTGGGTGAAAAGCATGCCTCCTTTTGCCAAGGCATCAATATTTGGTGTTTCTATCTTTTCCTGGCCATAAGCACCGACTTCCGCATAGCCCAAATCATCAGCAAGTATGTAGATGATATTCGGTTTAACGGATTGATTTTCGCTGGCGGTCTCTTTTGCCTGTTCTTTACATGACAAAAAGAATGTCCCTGCTAAAAGCAGGGACAACATTGATTTTTTTAAAAACATATATTCTAGTTTAAGAAACTATATTACAACACTCTTTCCTGGAGTTGGAATATCGTACCAACCCTCTGCATTTGGATTTACTGGCGCAGGAGAATCCCAAGTTAAGTCATCAGGTACCAATGCTAAATTCGATTGCATTGCCTCATCCCATTTCACGACTTTTCCGGAATAGGTGGCCATTCTTCCTAAAATAGCAGTCATGGTACTTTTGGCCCCGTTTTCCCCATTGGCAATGACACCCCCATTTCGAATGGATTCAAAAAGTTTGACGTGCTCCACTTCATAAGGATTGGGGTCATCTTTTCCTCTATGTTCAAAAATGGTACTACCGTCCCAACCTTTCAATGTGGCATTGTCTCCAGCCGTAGAAACCGTTCCTTTGGTTCCTTGGAAAAATTCTGAAACTCGTCGCATTGTGTCGGGTTGGTGTCTACATTGACTGGCAATTACAGCACCACTTGGATACGTGAATTCCACAAAGTGGTGATCAAATATTTCTCCATGGTCTTTACCTGTTCGTACCTGTCGCCCGCCCATTCCTTGAGCCGAAATAGGATATTCCCCAATAAACCAGTTTGCTACATCTATATTATGAATATGCTGTTCTAAAATATGGTCTCCGCACAACCAATTGAAATAATACCAGTTTCGCATTTGATATTCCAGTTCGGTCTGACCAGCCTGTCGCTCACGCACCCATACCCCTGCACTATTCCAATACACTTGACCGGAAACTATCTTTCCAATTTTATCTTGTTTCAACTGATCCAGAGCGGCCAAGTAGTTATCTTGATAGTGACGCTGTAAACCAACAACTACATTTAATTTATTCTCTTTGGCTTTTTTTGCAGCCGCCAAAACCTTTCGAACCCCGGGAACATCAGTCGCCACAGGTTTTTCCATGAAAACATGTTTGCCATTATTTATGGCATACTCGAAATGCTGTGGCCTAAAACCTGGTGGTGTTGCCAATATTACCACATCAGCCAAATCCATTGCTTTTTGAGCTCCATCAAAACCAACAAATCGATTTTTTTCAGGAACATTTATCTTTTTTGTCTCGCCCATTTCTTTCGAAATGTTAGCTAAACTTCCTTGAAGTCTGTCTTCAAAGGCGTCTGCCATTGCAACTAACTCCACATTATCATCTGCATTTAGTGCTTGAACTGCTGCGCCAGTTCCACGGCCTCCACACCCTACCAAGGCAATTTTCAATTTTTTATCATTGAAAACGTTTACCATGCCGCTCATTTGCATGTTAGGCAAAAGCATCGCACCCCCAGTAAACAAAGCGGATTTTTTCACGAAGTCTCTTCTTGATTTCTTTGACTCCCTCATTTTTTTATCATTTTTCATCGTAGTGAATTTATATGGTATTGGTTATTAATCTGATTATGAAGTTGTTTGTAAGTTAAAAAGAAAAAATCATTTAGTAAATACCGCTTTTGTGAAATTTCGTTTAATTACAACCGAGTCTATAAATTACTTAATAATCCCCACAATCTCGAAGTCATAACCATTTGTTCTGCTTTCAAAACCATTTACATTCATAAACAACTCAACTTTGAATTAAGTTTATTAAAGTAATAACCAAAACCTGCTCCTTATCTTTTGAAAACTTCTTACACAAAATTCGCCGTTATCGTAACCCTACTCTTTTTTGCCTCCAAAACGTTATCTTCTCAGGATTTTGGAGCAAAAACAAGGGTTAAGCTTGAAATCAATCAAGAATGGGATTTCTACTTGGAGAAAAATCAGGGTACTCAGCTAGAACTGCATACGGATCGTGCCAAATGGGAGCGTGTTTCAGTGCCGCATATGTTGGAATTAGTTCCTTCAGATGTTAGCGGACTTGATTCCACCTATCAAACCAAATTTCACCGTAATGTCGGGTGGTATAAAAAACTGATTTCCACCAAAGTCAGCGCAAACCAAAAAGTATTTATAGAGTTTGAGGGTGTCCATCAGGTCACCAATCTTTGGGTCAATGGAAAACATGTCGGAGAACATTCCATTGGCGGATACACTCCTTTCCATTTTGACATCACCGATTTCATTTTCAAAGATGGAAGAGAAAACGAACTTCTTTTAAGTGCTGACAATCGTCTGAATGCCTCCGTCCCACCAGATGGAAATCAATATGATTATATCAAGTTCGGTGGATTGTACCGTGATGTTTATCTAGTGACCACAAATGAAGTTCATGTAACTTTTCCCTGGGAAGACCAATATGCAGGTGTATTCATTACAACCCCTTCTGTTACCCCTCAAAATGCCACCATCGATGTCAGAACTACAATTCGCAATGAAACATCTTCTATAAAAGAATGTAAACTAACAACACGGATAATTGATAACAATGGATTAGTAGTCAGCAAGTTGGAATCCAATAAATCGATTCTTCCAAATTCCGATAACACCTTTTCACAAATCGGTGGTATTTCAGAAGATTTACGATTATGGTCGATTGAAAGTCCCTATTTGTACCGCGTAAACACGACGGTATATGTAGATGGAATTCCTGTTGACGTAGTTGAAAATAAGTTAGGGATTCGAAAATTTGAGTATGTCAGAGACAAAGGATTCTTACTCAACGGGAAGAAAGTAGAATTGATCGGAGCTAACAGACATCAGGCCTATCCATTTATTGGAGATGCTGTTCCGAATTCCCTGCATTGGAAAGATGCCTGGCAGTTCAAACAAGCTGGTTTTAATGTAGTGCGACTGGCACATTATCCACATGATAATTCCTTTATAGAAGCCTGTGACGAATTGGGTATTTTGGTATACGAAGAACCACCAAGTTGGATTGGCATCGGTGATAGCGCATGGTTTTCAAATCTTGAGGAGGCTACTAGAAGAATGATTCGCAATCACAGAAATCACCCATCAATATTAATGTGGGGAGGTTCTCTGAACCATCGAGGACCTGTACCCCAATTGCACTACGCCTGCAAACAAGAGGACCCGACGCGAATGACGGCATCCAATGGAAGTCCATGGAGTGGACCTAGAAACTCGGGAGTAACGGATATATACACCCCCATGGATTATCAGAATATGGATATCAATCCCAATGAATTCACCTTCCTCTGCGAACACGGTAGCTCGGCGGATGCATCAAGAAATCAGTTTGAGGTTTCCAAAGCGAGAGCATCTGCTAATCATATCGGTGTAGCCGTTTGGACAGCTCATGATTACCAGGCATTTAAACCAAATCGAGGATTACATCCACGTAGAATTTTTTCGATGTATCGTGAACCAAATCCTGTGTATTATTGGTATCAATCAGAAATGCTTGAAAGGCCGATAGTACATATTGCTGACGAACGCGCATCAGAAGATGGACAAGTACTGGTCTTTAGTAATTCCGAAGAAATAGAACTTAGTAAGGATGGAAAAGTGATTGCACGGCAATTTCCTAACCAGAATAATGACCGTATGTACATTGAACATCCATCATTTACATTTAATTATGACTGGAAAGAGGGCAATTTAACCGCTAAAGGCATTTCCGAAGGAAAAACAATTGCCGCCCATTCCTTGGGAAAAGCCAAAAACCCATACCGCTTGAAAGTTCTTATTGAAGGTGATAACAGACCCTTTAATGCCAACGCTTCTGACATCAAAGTGGTGAAAGCATACATTCTTGACAAAGAAGGAAATCATGTAACAAAAGATTCCACAACCGTAACCTTTACCATAAAAGGAGGTAGTAAAATAATTGGTGATGCTTCTTTGGGTGCTAATCCCTTTAAATCATACCATGGAGTCGCCACAGCATTCATTAAATCAATAGCAACAGCTGGCAAAATAACCGTTGAAGCTTCCGCAGATGGTTTGATAGCCTCCAGAGCTACGATAAATTCTATTCCCTATAATACAAATCGCAGCGAGGCAGAGATACACCCATTTTATGAGCTAAAGGAGGCTAAAATTGACCTTGGAGGAGACAAAGAGCGTTTGGTCCAGTTTGGATGGACGGAATGGAATCCTACACTTAAACCAAAGCTAAAGGACTTTCCCAAACTGAGTATTGGAATCGAAAGTGGTTCGGAATTGGAATGGCAAAACGGATGGGGTTTGTCCGCTGATTTAGCTTATGTTGGTGCTGATGGAATTAAAAGTGATAAAGAGATCACCCTAGTACTATCCAATCTTTCGGAAGGAAGCTATACCATAACTTCTTATCATCATCTCATGGAAGAGCAAAAGAACGCGCCAAATTATACAATACATATTACAGATAGTTCAGGGGATACTATGGCATCAATTAAACCTACTTCAGGTAATCGCTTGGGCAACTCACAACCAGCTTCTAAAGAATATGAAATTCAATCTAATGGTAACATTCCCATTTTAATAACCATAAGTTCTGATGATGATACAGTCCCCGTGGTTTTAAATGGATTTAAAATCACAGAAGTCAAAAAATAAAATTCTTGAAATCCTTTGAATGTTCGGAAAACAAGAACGATGATTATAATTTGGTATATTTAATTCCCTCAGAGAAAATACGAATGAAAGAGATAGTCGGACATAACTTAATTCATAAACTAGCAATTCTACTGTTAGTATTCATTGGCATTCCTGGCGCTGGTCTAGGACAAGATAATATCTTCTTTGACCATTTGACAACTGAGGATGGGCTTTCCCAGAGTGATATCAATTCAATATACCAAGATAATCAGGGTTTTATGTGGTTTGCCACGCACGATGGCCTCAACAAATATGACGGTTATGAATTTACAGTTTACAACCCGAGTCCAAACAAGCCAGGAACCATCAACAGCAACCTCATCTTTGATGTTGTAGGAGATAAAAAAGGAAATCTGTGGATAGCAACAACAGGTAGCGGACTAAACTATTTTGATAGAGCCACAGAAAAATTTAGAGCTTTCAAACATGAAAACAAGAACAAATCAAGTTTAAGCGATAATCATATATCAACCATTTTCAAAGATCGTAATGATCGTTTGTGGATAGGTACGAACAGGGGTATTAACATGTTAGACCTTAGTAAACCCTTGGACAGTTTGGTATTCCATTCTTTTGATTTTGAACCAGAGCCTTTTGAACCTAACTGGGACGGACGTCGAATCTATTCCGTATTTGAAAATAGTAAAAACCAACTGCTTGTTGGCGGAGTCGGTGGTTTATTTAAATTGTCGCGAGATCAAAATGGGGATATTTATTTTAAATGTATCAATGATGAACTCGGATTAAATGATACTACGGTAACTAGCATTGCGGAAGACCAAGAAGGGCGTTTGATTGTTGGAACTATTTACGGCCTCCATACACGTGAAAAAAATGGCAAAAACGATAAGTTCGTTAAAATTTTCGATGGCTATTTTAATGATATTATCGTTGACAAAAATCAGAATATTTGGTGTGGCACCAATTCTGGTCTCCACCTCTTCAACAACGCCTCGCATATGGCTCTACCACAATATGCAAAGACATTCACCTATAATCCTCTGGAAAGCAATAGTATAAGCAAGAACATTATAAAGTCCCTTGCAATAGATAAAACTGGAATTATTTGGGTTGGTACGAATGGTGGTGGCGTAAATAAGTTTGACCCAGAACGAAAACGATTTGACCATATTAGAAAAACATTGAAACCCAATAGTCTGAGTTATGATAAAATCAGATCGCTCTTCGAAGATAGCAATGGCACTTTATGGGTCGGTACCGAAGGCGGTGGTCTTAATATGAGTCTTAAGAAAAGTGAATCGGGAAAATATGATAACTTTCAAACCTTTGATACTATTTCAAAAGCATTTGCAATAACCGAAACTATACAAAATGGCAAAAAGACTTTGTTCATTGGTGCTGAAGGAACACCAGCTCTTTTTGAACTTGACATTTCAGACCCCAAAAGAATTAAAGAAGGCAACATAAAACCAATTCAGGGCAATAGCTATAGTGTATTTGCCCTTCGCACGGATAGTGAGCAGAACATTTGGATTGGCACTTATGGTGGTGGCTTAAGTCGATGGACTCCATCCAAGGGGTCAGCTGGTTATCAAAAAACGACATTTAGGAATAAAGAGTCTGATGTCAATAGTTTATCCAGTAATATTATTAGAAGTATTTATGAGGATGCAAAAGGGAACATTTGGATAGGAACAGCTAACGGTTTATGCAGGATTTCACGAAAGGATCGAAATAATTCAAATCCGAGATTTGATGTATTCAAAAATTTACCTGGAGATAAGAACACCCTTAGTCACAATTATATTTTGGCTTTGTATGAAAGTAAAGAAGGAGATTTATGGGTAGGTACTTTCGGCGGAGGTCTGTCTAAGTACATTCCCTCCACCTCTAGTCCAAAAGGTTCTTTTAGGTCTTTTACGGAAGCCGATGGGTTACCAAATAATGTGATCAAAGGAATTCTTGAAGATGATTATGAAAATTTATGGTTGTCCACCAATCAGGGGCTATCCCGCTTTAATCAAACCAAAGAAGAGTTTAAAAATTATGATGTAAATGATGGTTTACAGAGCAATGAATTTCAAGAATTGGCCGCTTTAAAAAGAAGGAATGGGGAAATGCTTTTTGGAGGAATTAACGGTTTTAATGCTTTTTATCCTGAAAATATCAAGGAAAACACCTTGACGGCTGAAACAGTAATTACCGACTTTTCCATTTTTAACGAATCCGTAGCCATCGATGAAAAATTCAATAATCGTGTGATTCTTGAAAAGCCACTTTTCGAAACTGAGGAAATCCGACTAAAACACTGGGAAAATAGTTTTTCATTTGAATTTGCTTCCTTACACTTTGCAGCTCCTCAAAAAAACCAATTTGCTTATATACTCGAGGGATTTGACAAAGATTGGATAAACACAAGTTCAAGTAAACGTTTTGCAACCTACACAAACCTTGAACCTGGCGACTACACTTTAAAAGTAAAAGCATCAAATAATGATGGCTTATGGGATGCAACACCGTCTTCCATAAAAATTACAATTGTGCCACCATTCTGGCAAACCATATGGGCATACCTTCTATATGGTCTTTTAGGTGTTCTGGCCCTCTTCGCGTATAGAAAGTTTACAATTATCAAAACCACTGAGAAGCACAGCCTACAACTCGAACATCTTGAAAAGGAAAAATTCGAGGACATGCAGCAGATGAAATTGGAGTTTTTTACGAACATTTCCCATGAATTCCGAACACCCCTTACACTTATTAAGGGACCCCTGGAATATCTTAAGAAAAAAGGACACCAATTACCGCCTGAAAAGGCGAACGAACAATATAGCCTAATGCAAAAAAATACAGACTATTTGATGCGCTTGGTCAACCAACTTCTTGATTTTAGAAAAATGGGACAAGGTAAACTCCATTTAGTGGTTCGGAATACAAACATCGTTTCATTTATCAAGGAAATAGGCGAACCTTTTCAATTTACAGCTCATAAAAGAGGTATTGATTTCAATGTTAGCTCCTCCACAAAAATCCTCCCCAGCTGGTTTGACCACGAAGCGCTTGAAAAGGTTATGAATAATTTATTATCCAATGCTTTTAAGTTCACTCCTGAATTTGGTAAGATTACCATTGAAATACAAGGAGGCGCCAGTGAGCATGCTTTAGAACTCCTTCCACTTGAGAAAGACCCATCGTCTTATGTTATTATCCAAGTTAAGGACTCAGGAACCGGTATTCCGAAGGAAAATGTTTCTCATATTTTCGAACGATTTTATGTGGAAAAAGAGAAAAGCAAAAAAAACTTAAACGGTGCAGGAATAGGGCTGTCTTTCGTAAAAAATCTAGTAGAGCTCCATCAAGGGAAAATTACTGTGGTCAGTGAACCGAATGTAGAGACCAATTTTATCATAGCACTTCCTATGCAGAAGGAGGCTTATGAAAACATTGAAGAGATAACAATCAAGGAAGAATCTGAAAGTGATTTCAAAATGCGTTCGTCGGAAGCCGAATCATTCGCGGTAAGCCTAAATGATGAAATTTTAGATACGGAATTATCGAATACTAGGTCAAAATCTCCTGTGTTATTAGTTGTGGATGACAATCCTGACATTCGAACATTTATCAAAAATATGCTGGAGGACCAATACACCATATATGAAGCTGAAAACGGAAAACAAGGCCTTGAAAAGGCTATATCAATTGTACCCAACATCATATTAACCGATGTAGTCATGCCAGTTATGGATGGCTTAGAACTATGCGAAAAAATCAAGACTAAAACCGCTACCAGCCATATTCCGGTAATAATGATCACAGCGAAATCATCCCAAGAAAGTGAAGTTGAAGGGCTCCAGAATGGCGCTGATGATTACATTCGTAAACCTTTTGATATTGAGTTACTGCAACTGAAGCTGAACAATATTGTGAAACAAAGGGAGGATCTCCGCAGACGTTTTAATCGTGAAATCACCTTGCAACCTAAAGAAGTTACGGTTACCTCAACAGATGAATTGTTCCTGCAAAATGCAATTGAAATTGTCGAAAAACACATGACAAATACCGACTTCAATGTTGAGATGATGGTAAAAGAAATGGGGCATAGCAGAAGTAATCTATATTTGAAGTTCAAAGAAATCACTGGACTATCATCCAGCGAGTTCATTCGTAATATCCGCCTCAAAAGGGCTGTGCAGTTGTTTGACCAGAGCGACCTTTCAGTCAAAGAAATCATGTATATGACAGGCTTTAATACCGCTTCATACTTTTCAAAGTGTTTTAAAAAGCAATTTGGAGTGATTCCCAGTGAATATGTAGCCAAACGGAAAGCAGAAAGAAAACCCATCAAAATATAACATTGGCAATGACCAGAACCCACCTTTTAAGACCAATACTTTTTTCACTTTCCCTGCTCCTTCTTTCATGTGGTGAGAAAAAGTCTGAAATACAAAATGGAGCTGTAGAAGCTTTCAAAAAACCCAACATTATAGTAATTGTTACCGACGACCAAGGTTATGGTGACTTGGGGTATCATGGCAATCCAATTGTCAAAACACCTCATCTTGATGCCTTTGCAAAGGAGTCGATGGAACTTACAAATTTTCATGTAGGAACTACTTGTGCTCCGACCAGGGCTGGAATCATGACCGGAAGAAATGCCAATAGAAATAATGCTTGGCATACCATCGCTGGGTGCTCCATTTTATTAGAAGACGAAGAAACAATGCCCGAAGTTTTTCAGCGAAATCAGTATCATACTACAATGTTGGGCAAATGGCATTTGGGGGATAATTATCCATTCCGACCACATGATAGAGGTTTTCAAGAAGCTTTTTATCATGGTGGCGGAGGTGTACAGCAGACTCCTGATTATTGGAACAATGATTATTTTGATGACACTTATTTCCGGAATGGAAAACCTGAAAAGACATCAGGGTATTGTACCGATGTTTGGTTTGATGAAGCTATAGCCTATACAAAAGGACCAAAGGAAGAACCCTTCTTTATGTATTTGGCATTGAATGCGGCCCATGGACCTTTTAACGTCCCAGAGAAATATGAACAAATGTATGCTTCAGCTCCATTGACCGACATCCAAAAAAGGTTTTATGGTATGGTTTCTAACATAGACGATAACTTCGGAAGGCTTGTAGCTCATCTCAAAGAAACGGACCAATTCGATAATACTATTTTAATTTTCACTACGGATAACGGAACAGCTAGGGGTATTACAACCGTAAAAGAAAGTGGCGAAGTTCTAGGGTATAATTCGGGATTGCGGGGAACAAAGGGAAGTCACTACGATGGCGGGCATAAGGTCCCCTTCTTTATAAGCTGGCCCAATGGTGATATCCTTCAGAAATCAAAAAGTAATGATTTGGTAGCCCATGTAGATTTATTATCAACCCTAACTGAATTGGCTAACATTCCTTTTACATCTAAAGAACCCTTGGATGGGAAAAGTATGGTGGCAACTTTAAAAGGCGAAGAAACAGATACTGAACGGATGTTGGTTGTGGATACACAGCGAAATCAACTTCCTGAAAAAGGTCGAAATCCTTCGGTAATGCAGGGCGAATGGCGTTTGGTAAATGGGAAAGAGCTTTACAATACCCACGAGGATATAGGGCAAGAAAACGATATTGCGGAGCAACATCCTGAACGGGTTACGAAAATGCAAGAGTTCTACGATAAATGGTGGGCCAGTTTAAAAGGTGATATTCGGTATGCTGAGATTCCTATCGGACACGAAGCTGCAAATCCCGCGCTAATAACCATTCATGATATGCATACTCCGGATAATTTGCCATGGAATCAAGTTCAGATTCGAAAGGGTGAAGCACACCCGAATGGATATTACAGTATCAATGTAGTTGAAGATGGGGCTTATCAGTTCAAACTATACCGCTATTCTCCAGAATCAGGGCTAGGTTTGAATGCGTCGGTCGAGAAAGTTGAAGGAACATCATTTATGGACGCACTTCCGGAAGGAGAAGCTTTGAAAATAGATACAGGTTTTATTGAAGTAGGAGACTCCAAGTTTGAGTCTGACCCTAAGAAATCGGATAATTTTGTAATTGTAAAGGCAAATCTTTCCAAAGGAAGTTACGAACTGAGGAGTAAATTTTTGTCGCAGGATGGAACGGAGCTGTCCGCCTATTACACTGAAATCGAAAAGCTATAACATATGAAAAAAGCACTTTTCCTGCTGTCCTTGATATTGGTATTTGGATGCAAATCCGAAGAAAAAGAAATACCAAAAAAACCTAATATTGTTTTCGTCTTCGCAGATGATATGACCTATACGGCTATTAACGCCTTAGGAAATAAAGAGGTTCAAACACCAAACCTAAACCGTTTGGTAAAACAGGGTACCACCTTCACCCATACGTACAATATGGGAGCTTGGAATGGCGCCGTTTGTGTCGCATCACGAGCGATGATAATTTCTGGTCGCAGTGTTTGGGATGTGAATGAATTTCGACAGGGATGGAAGGAAAACAAAAACTTTGACAAGACATGGGGCAAACTCATGGAAGGTGCTGGCTACGATACTTATATGACCGGAAAATGGCATGTCGACGCCCCAGCAGATAGTCTTTTTCAAAATGTGGTTCACATTCGACCCGGTATGCCTAGGGATGCTTGGAGCCATCAGGGAACAATTCCCTACATCAACAAAATGATTGAAGAAGGGAAATCCGAAGAAGAGATTAGAGCGATTGGTTATAATCGTCCGTTAAATGAAAACGACACGATTTGGACTGCAACAAACAAAGCCTTTGGTGGGTTTTGGCAAGATGGAAAACATTGGAGTGAAGTTCTTAAAGATGATGCACTCAGTTTTATTGATCAGACCAAATCAAGCGATAAACCTTTCTTTATGTATTTGGCTTTCAATGCACCTCACGATCCAAGACAGGCACCTCAGAAATATTTGGATATGTATCCGTTGGAAAACATAAGTGTTCCTGAAAGCTTCCTTCCCGTATATCCCTTTAAAGATAGTATTGGAAACGGACCAGATTTGCGCGATGAAGCTTTGGCGCCTTTCCCAAGAACTGAATACGCTGTTAAAACACATATCAAGGAATATTATGCACTCATCACTCATTTAGATGACCAAATCGGTAAAATTTTAAGTGGACTGGAAGCCACAGGAAAAATGGAGAACACCTACATCATATTTACCTCCGATCACGGGTTGGCAGTTGGAAGGCATGGTCTATTAGGTAAACAAACACAGTTTGACCATAGTATAAGACCTCCTTTTATGATTGTTGGGCCTGATATTCCTGCTGATAAAAAGATAGATGCAGATATCTATTTACAGGATGCAATGGCTACAAGTCTTGAGTTGGCAGGAGTAGAAAAACCAGATTATGTTTACTTCAATAGTGTCTTAGATTTGGTAGATGGGAGCCGCACCGAAAGCCATTACGACGGTATCTACAATGGCTACGTCAATTTCCAACGCATGATTCGAAAAGACGGATTTAAGTTAATCGTTTATCCAAAGGGGAATACGGTACTATTGTTTGACATGGAAAATGACCCTGAAGAAATGAATAACCTAGCTGAAAAGCCTGAGTATAAAGAAAAAGTTAAGGTGCTTTTTGCTGATTTACAACAACTTCAAAAGCAACTCAACGACCCTCTCGATTTGACCGAAGTCCATCGAAAAGCACTCGCCAACAAATAATATACCCTTTGATTTTTTCCATTAATCATTTGTATCTCATAATAAGACATGTGTATTATTTTAATACTACGGATGTCAATATCTTGTCCGGTAATTGCTATTGATACTGCCTCCTTAATATCGTATCTTTAGTAAAGCAATTTTATATTAATAATGGGAAACTTGAAAAAAACAAACGCCAAATCGGAGAGCAGAAGAAAATTCATAAAACGTACAAGCCTTGCCGTTGGTGCAATTACAATAATCCCTAGGCATGTTTTGGGGAGGGGTTTCGTGGCTCCAAATGATAAAATCAACCTTGGCTTTATTGGTTTAGGAAAGCAAAGTTCAGGTTTAGCTAGGGCCTTTACCGAAAATACAAATGCCCAAATAGTCGCAGGATCCGATGTTTGGACCACTAAAAACGAGTGGTTTAAAAACCATGTTGAAAAGGTATATGCAAACAAACGCAAACAGAACGATTATAAAGGAGTTTCAACAACGAGAGACTATCAAGCACTTTTGGCGCGACCTGATGTCGATGCAGTAATAATTGCCACGCCAGACCACTGGCACGCGATTCAGGCCATTGCAGCAATGAAATCAGGTAAAGATGTCTATTGCGAGAAACCAATGACCCTGACAATCAAAGAGGGAATCGATATGGTTAAAACCACGAAAAAAACCGGTGCGGTTTTGCAAGTAGGCAGTATGCAACGTTCTTGGCAGAAATTCCAGAAAGCAATCGATTTGGTTAGTAAGGGATATATTGGGGAAATAACCAAGGTATTGGTAAATGTAGGAGACCCTGCTGTCCCTTTTAATATGCCTTCGGAAGAGATTCCTAAAGAAGTAGACTGGAATGCCTGGTGTGGTCCGGCTCCTCTCCTACCATACAATTATCGTCTCTCGCCACCAACGAGCGAAGAATTTTTCCCAGATTGGCGGAAGTTTAAGGAAACTGGCGGTGGTATCTTGACTGACTGGGGAGCCCATATGTTTGACATTGCCCAATGGGGATTGGGAATGGACCGGTCTGGTCCTGTTCGTTTTGAACCACCAAAAGACCGAAACGCGGTTCGTGGTATGCGAATGGTTTACGAAAATGGAATTGAAATGATTCATGAAGATTTCGGTCGTGGCTGGGGAGTTCGTTTTATTGGAAGCGAAGGTACCTTAGATGTTAGTCGTCAATACCTTGAAACCAACCCAGCGAATATTTTGACTGCTGAACTTAAAGCTTCGAATACCACACTCGATGAATCCCGTGGGAACCACTATCAAAACTGGATTGATGCCATCAAGAATAGAAGTCAACCGATTTGCGATGTGGAAATCGGACACCGTTCAGCTTCCATTGGAAATATTTGCAATATTGCCTACGAATTGGGAAGACCTTTGGATTGGAACCCTGAAAAAGAAAAATTCGCAGGTGACAATGAAGCGAATAAGATGAAGAAAAGAAAGTACAGGAAGTTTTAAAAACGTTCAAAGTTATTTATGCGTAAAAATTTTGTTTACATACTGATAGTCAGTTTAATTACTTTGGTTTCATGCGGTGGTCCTGATATGCCGGAAGAGGTTGAAATAGCCTATGAAAAGCTTCCCAAGCAAATCGACTTCAATCAGCACGTAAAACCCATTCTTTCAGACAAGTGCTATTTATGTCACGGTCCTGATAAGAATAAAATATCCGCTGGGTTGCAATTACATATTCAAGACTTGGCTTATAAAGAATCAGAGAATAGCCCTGGTAAATATGCGATAGTTCCCGGAAACGCGGGAAAAAGTCTTTTGGTCGACCGTATTCTATCAGACGACCCTGAAATGGTTATGCCAGAACCTGAAACGCATCTCTTCCTAACAGATTACGAAAAAGCAATGCTGGTTCGATGGATTGAGGAAGGTGCCGAATATAAAGACCATTGGGCATTTATTCCTCCCTTAAAACAAGAACCTCCAAAAGTTGAGTTAACGGACAAGGTGGGCAATGCTATTGATAATTTTGTCTTGGCCAAATTGGAGGTTGAAGGCTTGCAGCCATCTGAATCCGCTGATAAAGAAACCGTTTTACGAAGATTGTCATTCGACTTGACTGGATTGCCCCCTACCCTAGATGAAATTGATGCTTTTTCAAAAGACAATTCGCCAAATGCTTATGAAAAGCAAGTAGATCGCCTATTGGCGTCACCTCATTACGCGGAGCAAATGACTTTAGATTGGATGGATTTATCACGCTATGCAGATACACATGGGTACACCGTTGACCGATACCGCGATGTTTCCCCTTATCGTGACTGGGTCATAAAAGCTTTCGACAAAAATATGCCCTATGACGAATTTATTCGATGGCAGTTGGCCGGTGATATGATGGAGAATCCAACTAAAGAACAGTTGTTGGCAACTACCTTTAATCGCCTGCACCCTCAAAATCTGGAAGGTGGTATCGTCGATGAAGAATTCCGTTCAGAATATGTGGCCGATCGTACAAATGTGGTAAGTGAAGGCTTTTTAGGGCTCACAATGGCCTGTGCTAAATGTCACGATCATAAGTATGATCCCATTTCCCAAAAAAACTATTATGAAATGTATAGTTTTTTCAATAATGTGAACGAATCAGGGCAAATTCCGTGGGACTGGTCAATGCCTGTGCCTAATATGCAACTTCCCACAGATGAACAGGAAAAATTTATGACTTACGTCAACAGTCTAATTGATGAAAAGGAAGAGGTTGTTGCTCAAGTTACAAAGTCTGAAGGTGTAAAAGGTACGGATTGGATAGCATCTGAAGGATATAAAAAAATAAGTCCAAAAGGAACTCCAAGTAATCTGGTAGCCAAAGTAGATTTCAAAAATGGAAGCCTCAACAACGCCTTGAATCCATCGCAAAAAGGAAAAATGGACCGGCAATTCGCGCCAAAACAAATTGTAAAAATCGTTGATGGGTATTCCGGAAAGGGATTGGAATTAGATGGTGATGCTTGGTTGGATTTGAATCCGATTGGTGTTTTCAGGCGTAATGAACCTTTTAGCATTGGAATTCGCGTTAAAATTCCTGAGGATTTAGAAAATGGCGTAATCTTCCACAAAAACTTCGGTACTCGATTACATAGTTATAGAGGGTATCATTTGGGATTAAAGGAAAATAAATTAGACCTTATCATGGCACATGTATGGCCTGATAATGCTATTGTAGAACTTAGTACGAAGGAAGTTCCAAAAAACCAGTGGATACAACTTTCCATGACCTATGATGGCTCGAGCAAAGCTGATGGCCTAAAAATTTACATGGATGGGGAAGAACTGCAAACAGAGGTTGAAGTAGATAATCTGTATCGGGACATCATCTTCAATTCCTATGAGGATTTTATTTACAAGCACCCCATCGAACCCGGATTGGCCATTGGAGCTCGCTGGCGCGGAAAAGGTATTGGTGGTGCCGTAGTGGATGACATATTGGTATTCAACAAAGAACTGACCTCTTTAGAAGTCGGTCAAATAGGAAACCAGAAAAGAGTTCAATCATTATTGGCGAAGAACAAAGATCAATTGAGCGACCTTGATAAAAATGAGTTAGAGAATTACTATTTAGCAAACAGGTCCACATCTTTTAAAAGTTCTTTAGCCGAACTTAGAAAGGCGCGCCAAATACAGGCGGATAGTGCGGAAAGAGTTCAGGAGATCATGATAATGAAGGAGATGGACAAACCCCGTGAAACTTTTGTTTTAGAGCGCGGATTGTACGACCAATATGGCGAGCAGGTTTATCCGAATACTCCAGATAAAATATTCGCGTTTCCGGATAGTCTTGAGAAAAATCGCTTGGGATTGGCTAAATGGGTGACTAGTAAAGACAATCCACTAACCGCCCGGGTCACCGTAAACCGCTATTGGAAGAATTTATTCGGAACGGGAATCGTTCGGACTGTGGAAGATTTCGGAAACCAAGGCGAATTACCAAGCCATCCCGCTTTATTGGATTGGCTGGCCATTCAGTTTATGGAATCGGGTTGGGATGTAAAAGCATTACACAAGCTTATAGTAATGTCGAATACGTATCGACAATCTTCCCTCACGACCGAAGAGTTAATGAATCGAGATAAGGCAAATCGATTGCTGGCGCGAGGGCCATCAGGTAGATTGACAGGTGAAATGTTACGCAACAACGCTTTGGTTGCCTCCGGTTTATTAAATCGAAAGGTCGGCGGAAAGAGCGTAAAACCCTATCAGCCCGCTGGACTCTGGAAAATCAACGGAGCAGCCTATGAAGAAGACCAGGGAGAAAAATTATACCGCAAAAGCATGTATACGATTTGGAAACGTTCCGTGCCGCATCCAACGATAGCAACATTTGATGCTCCTGAAAGGTCCTTTTGCGCCGTTAGACGTCAAGAAACCAATACTCCGCTGCAAGCTTTGGTATTGATGAACGATCCCACTTACGTAGAGGCCTCACGAGTATTAGGCTATAGTATGTTGCAATATTCAGACCCAAAAGCAGGTATCACGGATACCTTCAAAAAATTGACAGGAAGAACAATTCAAAATAAAGAATTGAATCTCTTGGCAGATTTGCAATTGGAGGAATATGAAAAATTTAAGTCCAAGAAATCCAAGACAGAAGGATGGTTAAACTCTGGTGAATTCCGAATTTCAAATGATAATGACGAAGCCTTAGTGGCTGCAAATGCTGTTGTTGCAAGTACGATTATCAATTCGGATGCGGCAATTACAAAGAGGTAAGTTATTGATTAAACTCACAAAATATGTGTCACAATCACGATGATATTTTAAGGTCGAATAACAAAGACCTACAGGAAGTAGAACGACAAATGGACCGTCGTAACTTCCTGACAAAGACTTCGATGGGACTTGGTGCAATTGCATTGGGCTCTTTGTTAAATGCGGATAAGGCTTTTGCGAGTGTAAAAAGTGGTGCTTTGGATAAATCGAGTCCAGAAGCTTTGTTGAAATCGTATAACAAAAACCGTTTAGGGCTTCCACATCATTTACCAAAAGCCAAACGTATCGTTTACCTTTTTCAAAGCGGTGGACCTTCACAACTAGAAATGTGGGATTACAAACCCAAGTTAAAAAATATGTTCGGGCAAGATTTGCCCGATTCGGTTCGGCAAGGGCAACGTCTGACAGCAATGAGTGCTGAGCAGACCACTTTTCCTATGGCACCTTCTATTTTTGATTTCAAACAGTATGGGGAATCGGGAACTTGGGCGAGTGAATTACTTCCTTACACCGCCGAGGTTGTTGATGAACTCTGTTTTATAAAATCGATGCAAACAGACCAAATCAACCATGATCCGGCCATTACTTTTATGCAAACCGGAAATCAGCTCCCGGGCAGGCCATCTATTGGCTCTTGGTTGAGTTATGGGCTGGGTTCTGACAATGAAAACCTTCCCACCTTTATTACTTTGATCACTAAAAATATGGGAGGCCAACCTTTATATTCCCGATTATGGGGCAATGGTTTTTTACCTACGGAGCATCAGGGAGTCCAGTTCCGTTCAGGAAAAGACCCTGTGCTATACTTGAGCGACCCTGAAAATTATGATGGACACGATAGAAGACAGATGTTAGATTATCTGGGAAAACTCAACGAAGTGCAACACGACGCTTACGGAGACCCTGAAATTCAAGCGAGAATGGCACAGTATGAAATGGCATTCCGAATGCAGACCTCCGTTCCAGAAGTAACTGACATGTCCGACGAACCGGATTATATTTTTGATATGTATGGGGAAGATAGTAGAGACCCAGGCACTTATGCCGCCAATTGTTTGATGGCCCGAAAGCTTTTAGAAAAAGATGTAAAATTCGTTCAGTTGTATCATCAGGGTTGGGACCAGCATAGTTATTGTCCCGGTGGAGTTAAAGCGCAATGTTTAAGAACCGACCAGGCGAATGCAGCTTTGATAAAAGATTTAAAACAACGCGGCATGCTCGAGGATACTCTGGTGGTTTGGGGCGGTGAGTTTGGTCGAACCGTATATTCCCAAGGGCAATTAACTCCTGAAAATTATGGTCGCGACCATCATCCGAAAGCATTTACCATGTGGATGGCAGGTGCCGGAGTGAAACAAGGTTATACCCATGGGCAAACAGATGACTTTAGCTACAATGTTGTGAAGGACCCAGTGCACGTTCATGATTTTCATGCTACTTTAATGCATCTTTTCGGTATAGACCATGAACGCCTAACGTTCAAACATCAAGGTCGCCGATACCGATTGACAGATGTCCATGGAAATGTTGTTAAAGATCTATTGAGTTAAACACGTAAAATCACTGGTGAATTTTTACAAAAAAAACACTAGTTTTAAGACAAATCAATTCAATTATGGGCTCAAGGAGAAAATTTTTAGAAAAGGCAAGCGTTGCAGCAGTTGGTATACCCCTTTTATGTTATTCGTCAGATTTATTAGCCTCCAGCAGCGAACCATATGATGGTCGGATGCTAAGAGTGGCGATTATGGGTCTAGGTAGTTACGGTAATCGTGTTGCAAAGGCTATGGTTGATTGTGAAAAGGCGAAATTGGTTGGTGTAATTAGTGGCACCCCATCGAAAATTGCTGACTGGCGGGAAAAGTATGATGTCCCTGAAAAAAATTGTTATAATTATGAAAATTTCGATGCCATTAAAGATAATCCTGATATAGATGCTGTATATATAATTACTCCTAACGGTTTGCACTGCGAACAAGCAATAAGGGTGGCAGAAGCTGGAAAACATGTCATCTGTGAAAAACCCATGGGCATCAATGCAGCAGAAGGACAAAAAATGGTAGATGCTTGCAAGGCAGCAAACGTAAAATTGTTAATCGGTTATCGAATGCATTTTGAGCCGAAAACCATGGAAGTAATTCGTATGCGAATGGATGGCGAATTCGGTCAACCTAAATTTTTTCAAGGGCAATCAGGATTTGTAATTGGCGACCCAACTCAATGGAGACTCAATAAAAAACTAGCTGGTGGTGGCGCTATGATGGATATCGGCATCTATTCAATAAACGGTGCGAGATACATGCTTGGTGAAGAACCTATTTGGGTTACCGCACAAGAAACGAAAACGGATCCGGTAAAATTTAAGGAAGGTATTGATGAAACGATTCAATTTCAGATGGGCTTCCCAAGTGGAGCTGTGGCAAATTGTCTATCCACTTATGCGATGAACAACTTAGACCGCTTTTTTCTGAATGGTTCGGATGGTTTTGCAGAAATGCAACCATCAACAGGTTATGGGCCGATTAAAGGTCGTACTCACAAAGGTGAGCTAACTCAACCACATATTACCCATCAAACCTTGCAAATGGATGGAATGGCAGAATTAATCTTTGAAGGTAAACAACCAATTGTTCCTGTGGATGGTGAAGAAGGTGTAAAGGATATGAAAATCATTGATGCAATTTTTGAAGCTGTCAAAACTGGTGGCAAGGTTGAAATAACTATTTAAGAAATCAATATTCCAATATTTCTATTTTTCTAAAGTCGATAGGATGACTGTTCGACTGCAAAGAGATATAACCACTTTTAACGGAATTATCTCCATTCTTAATCAGCGATTTTGCGAATTCATTTTCTGCGTCGTAAACCGGATTTGAGTAGCTCAAAATCTCTTCTCCGTTAACGTAATGTTTCATATTTCCATCTTTAACGTCTATTTCAACACTAACCCATTGGTCCCCGTGAAAAGTGCGACTTACATTTGCGGGGTTGCAAAATTCGTTACTTAAAACACTATCGATCTCAACAAAAGTGCCGATGCCACAAATAGCGCCTAATGGTCTTTCGTCTGTCCCATTTCCACCATGTAGATTGTATTCAAGACAAATCGGAAATCGTTGGTCTAACTTAACGCTATTCGGTGCTTGCGTATGAATTTGAACTCCACTATCGCGATACCCCCATTCTGGAGCCCCAGAGGCAGTTTCTCCAACAAAACGGTATTCTACCTTCAATCTGTAGTTCGTAAGTTCTTTATCATAGAAGAGTGCACCAAATCGTTCTCCGAATTCAGGACCATATGCATCATATCGAATACTTAGTATGCTGTCTTCAACTCGAAAGGTATTCCCGAAATTTTCGGATAATGGGTAACCGTTTATTTTCATAGTCCAACCTTCTAAATTCTGTCCATTGAATAGCGGTACCCAATTTTCTTTTTTTTCAATTACTTCTGTTGTTTGGTTCTTGCCTACGGAAGATTTTTCTTTTTTTTGGCCACAGGCCGCAAAAAAGAGTAAAATGATAAAAAGAAAGGAATATCGAGCGTACGTATTCATAAGTACATAATTTGTTTTCCTATTAAAATGGGAATCTGCGCAGAACAAGGGTTTATATAAACTCAAAATGTAAAACTAGCACTTGCCGAATTCGGGCTTAACTTTTAACCGTCCGATAACCATAAAGCGCCACTACAAGAAAGCAAGATAGCGGTAAGATAAACGAGAAATTAACCTCAGGAACTCCCATTATGCTAACATCATTATAGGCGCTTCCACCTACGTCTAGAATCAAACCTTGAAGAACGGGCATAAAAGCTCCACCAACAATGGCCATTACCAAAAATGCGGAGGCAGGTTTCGCATCATCTCCTAATCCCGTAAGGGCAATTCCGTAAATGGTCGGAAACATCAAAGACATACAAAACGAAACCATAACCAGACTATAAAGTCCTCCCATCCCCTGAATGAAAATGGTTCCAAGACAAAAGACCACCGCAAGTAAGGACAAGAGCATTAACAACTTGCCCGAATTAATGAATTTCATAAGATACGTACATATAAAACGACCTACCAGAAAGATAATCAAAGCGGCGTAGGCATAATTTACAGCCTCTCGATTATCGATACCCAAATTTTCGGCATACTGATAGATATACGTCCAGCACATGATTTGAGCCCCTACGTAAAACATTTGTGCCAAAACTCCGCCAACAAAACGTTCTTTTTTGAAAATCCGTTTGATTGAACTCCACATGTCGGTGGCGTTTTCATCTTTTTTCTTTTCCGGCATTTTAACGAATGAAATAATAACAAGCATGAGAATCACAAACAATCCCAGTGCCACATAGGGATTACGAATGACCTGCAAATCCGAGGTTTTTACAGCAGCCTTCGCTGCTCCAGTAAGCGTTTCGTAGATAGGATTGCCTTCAGTATCTAAATTGTCAGATTCCAAAGCGGCCAAAATAAAGGTTTGTGCCACAAAAAGTCCGGATAGAGCCCCCAAGGGATTAAAAGCTTGTGCTAAATTCAACCGTTGTGTTGCTGTTTCTTCAGCGCCCATATCCATAATAAATGGATTTGCCGTTGTTTCCAAAAAAGCAAGTCCGAAGGTGAGCACATAAAGAGCTACTAGAAAAAACATATAGTTCTCATTGGCTGCTGCTGGAAAGAATAAAAGTGCCCCAATGGCGTACAACGTGAGTCCGACCAAAATACCTGTTTTATAAGAATACTTTTTAGCCACATAAGCTGCTGGAAGCGCCATGGTAAAATATCCTCCATAAAAGGCGGCTTGTACCCATGATGCTTGGGTATTGCTCAACTCCAATATCTTCTTGAAAGCCGAAACCATGGGATTGGTGATATCATTGGCAAAGCCCCACAAAGCGAAAAGAGAGGTAATTAAAATAAAAGGAATTAGTACAGCCTTAGATACTACAGGTATTTTGGTAGAAGCGCTCATATGGGTTGGAAGTTATTTTATGAATACAAAGTATGAAATCTCAAATGAGGGGTCATCATGATATGATTCGAAAAGTGAAATAGATGGTTCATTCCGTCAACAAAGCGCGATCCAAATGAACATAGCCTCCATCTACCGTCACGAATTGCCCGGTGGTATGTGAAGACTTTTCAGAAATCGTAAATAGACAAATGTCTGCGATTTCTTGGGGAGTCGTCATTCGGTTTCCAAGTGGGATTTTCTTTGTTATGGCCTTCAACTTCTCCTCCCCATTTTCCAAGGTCTTAATCCATGTGTCGTATGATGGTGTCCAGCTTTCGGCTATTATGATCGCATTAGAGCGGATTCCCTCCTTAATCAAATCAACCGCCCATTCACGGGTCAAACCGAGAACTCCGCCTTTCGCAGCGGCATAACCTGAGGTTCCCCCTTGCCCTGTCAATCCTACTTTGGAGCCTATGTTCAAAATGTTTCCCTTTACTTTTTTGATATAAGGAAGGCAATATTTCGTCATGGCAAAAAAGCTTACCAAATTCAATTGTAAAGAGTACATGAAATCCTCCATCGAGGCATCAAGTCCTGCTCCATCGTTAACACCAACATTGTTTATCAACGCATCGATTCTCCCATACTTTTCTCCGATAGTCTTTGCGGCACTCTCTATTTCATCAGGCTTTGATAAATCGGTTTTTACGAAAATAGAATCTATTCCCCGAGTTACGAGTTCTTTAACATACCCCTTCCCGCGGTCATTTCTATCAACAATAACCGGAACTGCACCTTCATCAGCCAAGGCTTGAATTATGGTTTCGCCAATACTTCCTTTGACGCCCGCAGCTCCCGTTACCACGACTACTTTATTCTTTAAACCTAAATCCATATGTTATAAATTATAAAATTCAACTGCGTTCTGTCCCATAATAGCATTTTGCTCTGTGGCGCTAAGTGTTTTTATAAAGTCAACCACAGTATCTTTTACCTGGCCGTAGTTCCCCGCCACTAGGCAAACTGGCCAATCGGACCCATACATTAATCGCTCTGTACCGAAAGCCTCTAAAACCAAGTACATGTATGGATGTAGCTGCTCTGCAGTCCAATTGTTATAATCCGCTTCGGTAATCATTCCGGATACTTTACAGTGTACATTTTCGTGCTTTGCAATTTCCTTCATCAATGTCGCCCACCCATGATAGAAACCATCTTTGATATAGGGTTTGGCAATATGGTCAATAACAAATTTCTGATGCGGAAAATGCTTTACAAATTCCAAAACCGCTCCCAACTGGTGAGGAAACACGAGAATATCATAAGTATATTCATACTTTTCCAAAAAGGAGATACCCCTTAAAAAATTAGGCCGCAGCAAGAAATTATGATCCGCCTCACCCTGCACCACATGTCGCCATCCCTTCAATTTTTTCTGACCAAAATAGCGTTCTAAAACCGTGTCAATATTTTCATCTCGTAAATCCGCCCAACCAACTACTCCTTTAATAAAATCATTTTCCTTCGCAAGTTTCAAAAGAAAATCCGTTTCTGCTAAAGTCTGATCTGCCTGAACTGCAACGCAGCCATCAACTTTATTTTCCTGATAGACCTTCTTCAAATCCGACGGTAAAAAATCCCTCCGGATCACAGACATTTCATCATCGATCCAAGAATGCTTTACAGGCTCATATTTCCAGAAATGTTGGTGTGAATCAATTGTCATCCTATAGTTTTTTTAAGGTAGCCAGTACGCCATTATTTTCTATTGAAATGATATTTTGGGCGACCATTTCAACGAGTCCTTCAAACCTAGTCAGGTCTTTTCCCCATATCGCAATATTACTTAATATAATACCCACTAGTATATTTATATTCAATTTATTAACTTCATATTTTCCCCAGTTTGAAGTAAAGAAATTTAAGATTTTCGGGTCATCTTTCAATTCAATTTTATTTCCCTCAAACTCTCCTTTGTAAAACCGAATTAGCGCAGAAAGTCCAAAGACTATTCGCTTCGGAAGACTTCCATTGGCCACATAATAATCCGTTAAAGTCGGAAGCAAGCGAGTAACGAATTTCGATGTACTATTTAGTGAAATACTAAGCAACTGATGCTTTAATAAGGGATTGCGAAATCGGTCTAGAACATCTTGGACAAATTTATGCAAAACAGCATCTGGAAAGTTTAATGTCCTGATTGTTTCGTTTGTTAAAAGTGATTCGATAAATTCGCTTACCACAGCATCATCCATCACTTCATTTACTAATCTGAGTCCTCCCAAATAACCAACGGGAACCATTGCCGTGTGAGCTCCGTTCAAAATACGGACTTTCATCTCGCGATAGGAAACCAAGTCCTCAACAAATTCAATGTTTAAATTCGTATCCGCAAAAGGAATTTCTTTTTGAACAATATCAGGCCCTTTTATTACCCAGCTATGGTAATACTCTCCGGCAACAAACAACTCATCTTCATAATCTAGTTGGTCTTGGATTTCATCAGCCCTATCTGATGGATATCCTGAAACAATTCTATCGACTAAGGTGCTGCAAAAGTAATTTGCCGTATATATCCAATTCAAGAAGTCTCGATCAAGGTTCCAATGTTCCGCGTATTCTACTATTATGGATTTCAAAGTTGCACCGTTATCTTCAATAAGCTCACATGGCAAAAAAATACATCCTTTTGTAACGTCATCACCAAAATGTTGAAAACGCCTATATAGCCAAATGGTAAGTTTGGCCGGAAACTCTTTTGGAGGATTACCTTCAAAAGCGTCAGAAGAATTGAACTTAATACCCGCTTCAGTGGTGTTGGAAACGACAAAACGAATATCTGGGTTTTTGGCCAGTTCCAAATAGGTATCCCATTCAGAATAGGGGTTCACTACATCCTGCACACAGTCGACCAGTGTTTTTTCTGCTACCAACTCACCATTTTTAATTCCGTCTAAAACCACAGTGAATAATCCGTCTTGCGATTTTAGAGTTTGATAATCACCTCGCTCAGTAGGTTTAATTATGACAACTCCGCCGTTGAAATCCGTTTCTTGATTTAGAACCTTTACCATCCAGTCTACAAAAGCGCGAAGAAAGTTTCCTCCACCAAACTGCATCACCTTTAGAGGCAATGACTTTGGTATATCTGCAGTTTGTCGGTTTAATTTTTGCATGAAATAATTATAGTGAAATCCCGCGCTTCCATGGAATAAAGTCATCCTGACCCAATCGTACAGCTGCCGGAATCTCTTCTCCACTGGCTACTTTGATTATATATTCCAAAAGCTCCTCTCCTTTTGATTCTATTGTATCTTCTCCTGTTATTATCGTTCCTGTGT
Organism: uncultured Flavobacteriaceae bacterium; assembly: GCA_947500435.1. Taxonomy (GTDB): domain Bacteria; phylum Bacteroidota; class Bacteroidia; order Flavobacteriales; family Flavobacteriaceae; genus Maribacter_C. The sequence goes on along the minus strand of CANMRV010000002.1, from coordinate 166,834 downwards.
TGAAATCGACAATATCCTTCATCCTTTCGGTCAAAGCATTATTACTGGACATCTTAATCACTGGAGCAATAGGGTTTCCTGTAGGTGTTCCCAATCCCGTGGTGAAACAAATAATGTTACAACCAGAACCTGCTAGTCCTGTCGTACTTTCTACATCATTGCCGGGTGTACATAAAAGATTGAGTCCTTTTTGGGTGCATTTTTCGGTATAATCCAGCACATCGGTCACCAAAGAAGTTCCGCCTTTCTTTGCAGCCCCTGCTGACTTCATTGCGTCTGTAATGAGTCCGTCTTTAATATTTCCTGGAGACGGATTATTCTTGAATGCCGAACCCAAGGCAATTGCTCGGGCAGCATAGGTATCCATCAGATGGGCAAATTTCTTTTTGTTCTCTTTGGATTCGCATCGGTTAATCAACTCCTGTTCAACGCCGTTCAACTCCGGAAATTCAGACAACACGGTTGTCGCACCCAAAGCAACTAATAAGTCAGAAGCATACCCCAAAGCAGGGTTGGCAGATATTCCTGAAAAACCATCTGAACCGCCACATTCCAGACCAAGGTTCAAGTGATACAATGGAGCAGGTTTACGCTCTACTTTATTGGCTTCAATTAATCCTAAAAAAGTCTTTTTAACTGCTTCTTCAATAAAGTGGCGCTCACTTTTGCTTTCTTGTTGTTCAAGTACATATAATGGCTTCAAGAAATTCGGGTCCCGTTTGTTTATACCTTCTAATAAGTTCTTCACCTCAGCATTTTGGCAACCCAAACTCAAGATAGTTGCCCCAGCTACGTTCGAATTTGTTATGTAACCCGCCAAAAGGCTCGTAAGCGTTTCCGAGTCCAAACGAAAACCACCACAACCTCCATCATGCGTTAAAAATTTAATTCCATCTACGTTGGGGAAGATTCTATTTTCCTTGATTTCTTGAGGTGTACGAATGATTTCAGAATTCATCAAATCATCTGTTGATGCACCATTTTTGTATTGATTGACCAAAGCATCGGTATCTACAACAAAATCGTTAGTGGTATGGTACCCCAATGATTCTTGCAAGGCAGATTTCAATACCTCAACATTTCGATTTTCACAAAAAACCATAGGAATGATTAGCCAATTATTAGCGGTACCTACGCTACCATCAGCTCTGTGATAGCCGTTGAAAGTAGCATCTTTCCATTTTGTTACATCAGGTGCTTCCCAAGTAAGTTGTTCTGAACTTACTCCATATTCCATAGAAGCATGTACACAATTTTCCATTGAAATGCGTTCCCCTTTTGCAATCGGTTTTGTGGCCTCACCAACAAGAACACCGTACATGATAATTTCGTCTCCTTGGGAAAAATCTCGAAACGTAAATTTGTGCTTAGCTGGAATACGTTCTAAAGCCCTAAAGGAATTCCCTTGAAAATCAACGGCATCCCCCTTATCAATATCTCGCAAAGCTGCCAAAACATTGTCGTTAGGATGTATTTGTAAAAATTGTTTGGACATGATATATTAGAAATTCACTGTTGCCTTTATTACACCGGTAGCTGGATCCACCCAGCTATTAAAATTAGCAATCATATCGGTATAGTCTACATTATGGGTAATAAAAGATTCAACAGGAAAAATCCCTCTTTCCAATACTGAAATCACATGTTCAAAATCTTCCAGAGCGGCATTTCGACTACATAAAATGGATGTTTCCTTAGCATGTATTGCCGGATGCTTAAAGGTTAGTTCACCTTTTGATAATCCTACTAAAATATAGCGTCCACCGTGGGACATATAATCAGGCCCTGATTCCAAAGCTCCTTTGTGGCCTGTAGCATCAAAAACTGCAGCGGCCATATCACCATTGGTAATATCGCTTATATCTTGAATCGCATTTTCACCCGCTAAAACTACATAATCCACTCCGATGGTATTCTTGGCATAATCAAGCCGTTGTTGATTTATATCGACAGCGATAACCTTCGCGCCGGCTATTTGTGCAAACTTCATTAGTCCTAAACCTATAGGTCCGCATCCTATAATGACAACTGTTTCGCCTTTTTTTAATTGAGCACGTCGTACAGCATGAGCGCCAATAGCAAGTGGCTCTACAAGTGCCATTTGGTCATCGGTGAGGTTTTGCGCAGGAATCAAAATATCAATGGGTACGGTAATATGTTCCTGCATTCCACCATCGGTATGTATTCCTAACACGGCTAGACTTGTACAACAATTTGTTTTTCCTTTTCTGCAAGCCACACATTCACCACAACTTAGATACGGCATAGCCACCACATTATCACCATCTTTGAGCCCTTTGTCATTTTCACCGATCTCTTCGATTCGGGTTGCCAGTTCATGGCCCAAAATTCTGGGGTAAGTAAAAAAAGCCTGATTGCCTGCAAAGGCGTGCAAATCGGTTCCGCAAATACCTACTTTGGTAACTTTTAATAAAGCTTCGCCTTCTTTTCTTATTGGAGCGTCCTTTTCTTTAAGAACAAATTCACCTGGTTTTTCGCAGACTATATATTTCACAGTAGTTATTTTATCGAAGTTAAATTTAAGTATTTGATTCTATTCGTAGTTCAGAAAAGTGTTATAAAAAAGCGCACCATTGGGTAGACAGACCATGGTACGCTTTATCAAGGTACTAACTTGCACTAACTATTTCTAAAAGGGTTATAAACTAATTTCAAGAACATGGGCAAAATCCCCTACTTTTTGACCCATATTGGTAATCAACAACCCTTCTTCTTTTTGACTAAAATTCACTTTGGTGTCACTGCCCAAAAGCCGGACACCTTTGATTTCCATACCTTCTGCATGCTCACTTGAACTCCCCAAAGCTTGTATATCTACTCTTCCATCTTTAGGCCAAGCTAACACGATAGCATATAGCTTATCTCCTTTTTGTGTAAAGCGAATGTCTTTTGATGTGAAAAACCCTTGAACATCGTGTTCCGACATATACCCACCTTTTTGCTTTGTAGGCCCTTCGCCAAAAATTTTCCAATATTTGGTATTGTAGATAGCTTCTCCGTTCATATCTAACCAACTTCCAATTTGTAGTAGTGTTTCTTTTTGATCTTCAGGAATTGTTCCATCAGGTCTTGGCCCTACGTTCAATAAAAGATTTCCGTTTTTTGAAACAATATCCACCAGGTCATCGACCAATTCATTAGCCGTTTTAGGTTCTTCGTTGGTTACGTAACCCCACGATTTCTTTCCGATAGAAGTATCAGTCTGCCAAGGCAACTTACGAATACCAGGAAGTTTTCCTCTTTCCAAATCATAAATTACACTTCCCTCGGGAAACGCTTCATGAAAAAGGTTTTTATCATTGATGACTACTTCTTTACCCCATTCGATACCTTTATTGTAGTAGTACGCAGCTATTTTAGGACGATACTCTTCATAATCAGGAATGTCCAAATAAAAATCAAACCAAAGAATCTCAGGTTTGTAATTATCAATTAAATCCGTGGTTCTATCCCACCACATTTTCTTGAACTCCTCTGAAACGGGTTCTGTAACATCTTTTCCCTTAGGAGAATACAAATCAGCATAGTCTGGATCGACGGTATCAAAATGGTCCTTCTTGTTGTAAAATGACCAGTTAAAAGCATAATGCGAAGACGCCCCCATAACCAAACCTTGCTTGCGCCCTTCTTTAAAGAGTTCACCTAATATATCGCGTTTGGGGCCCATATTTGCAGCATTCCATTTGGTCGTTTTTGAAGCAAACATGGCAAAACCATCGTGGTGATCGGCCACTGGCACAACATATTTAGCTCCTGCTTTTTTAAAGAGATCTATCCACTCTACCGGATTGAATTTCTCTGCTTTAAACATTGGAATAAAATCTTTGTACCCAAACTCTTTCTGATCACCCCACTTCTCCTTGTGATACAAATAGGTTTCATTGGGACCATCTTTTTGTAGTTTCAATTGAGCGGTAAAAGTCGCGGTATCCATATACATTCTTCTTGGGTACCATTCCGAACCATGGGCAGGTACAGCGTAAGCTCCCCAATGAATAAATATGCCGAACTTCTTCTGATTAAACCATTCGGGGTCTTTATAGTTCTTAAGAATGGATTCCCAGTTTGCCTCGAAAACAGGGACAGAATCATTGGTTTCGTTTTCTGCAATCTTCTTATCGGTCTTATCCCCACACGAAGAAAAAACAGAAACTATCAAAAGGAAAACACCTAGTCTTTTAATGAAAATCATACACTGAAGGTTGGTTAATGGGGCAATATGCCCAATCTTTACTGCTAAATTGGAAATTTTATCGTAAACCATTAAGACCTTATGTTTTTATAGATGCAACATATGGTTATTGTATAAAAAACAGCTTCTAAACAAAGGGATTTTACATATATTCTATGAAGAAAATGCCTGGGCGTATTTCTTTTGATATACCAGTGGCGTGCAGTTCATGAACTTCTTAAATTGCCTATAGAAAAAGGGAAGACTTTCATAACCACATAGGAAAGCAATTTCCGAAACCTGCTTATTTGTTTCTATAAGTTGTTTGCAGGCTAACTTTATTTTGTATTCATTTAAAAAAGTAAAAAAAGATTTGCCATACGTACGTTTAAAAAACCTACAAAACGTTTCCTCACTCATTAAAACAAGATTCGAAATATCTTTTAAAGTGATTTGATGCTGGTAATTATCACTTACATAGTTTTGAATAAGATCTATTTGCTGATAAGAACCTTGATTCAGTTTCAGGCTAAAAGTGCCTCTTGACAATACCTCATAATCATTCTCTTGAGCTAGCAAGTGGAGTATTTCTAAAAGGGAAATTATTTTTTTGAATGGGGAACACTTCGTCATATTCTGCAACAGAGGTGCAATCACGTTAGAAGTATTCTTGCCAAACTTAATACCTAGGGTTGCGGTTTTAAGCAACTTTCGTATGGCAATGAATTCATCTTTTTCCAACCATCCATCTCCCAAAACATTTTCTTCCCATTGCACAACTATAGATCGTGCCGGTTCTTTTTGATGCTCCGTATTCTTCCAACAATGCGGTAAATTCGTTCCTAATAGGACCAAATCTCCTGCTTCAAATTCCATAACACTATCTCCAACATAGCGCATTCCACTGCTCTTTAAGATAAGGGTAAGTTCAAACTCAGGGTGAAAATGCCAAGGGGCGTCAAACAGCTCCCCTTCGTAAGTAAAACATTTAAAAGAGCCCTGCGGAGGACTCATTATTTTCTCTAACTGAGCTTTCATATTTATAAAATAGTAGCTTAAATTTAGTATAATTAAATATGTAATTATAAAAAATTGTCAAAATCGGGTATTAATAGTGCAATATTGAATAAAAGCGTGTCCGAATCAATAGCTATTTTTGAAATGCAAAAACTTAAAACTCATTCTTATGGCAGCAATACAAGATTTGGCTGATAAACACCAATTAATTACTGATCTCTTTCAACTTCCTAAATCTTCTGAAGAGTGGAATCAATATCGATTAAGTGATGAGCAAGTAGTGCATTTTCATGAATATGGTTACTTAGCTGGCATCAAACTCTTGAATGAAAATCAAGTTGAAGTTTTGCGCAAGGATTTGGCAGAAATTGTAGACCCTAAACATCCTGCACATGAATTATTTTATGAATTCCATAGCAATGAATCAGAAGACCCAAACTCGGTTTTATTCCATTCTTTAGGACATTGGCGTATTACTGGCGGTTTTCATGATGTATTATGGAATCCAGCATTTATAATGGCTGCCCATCAATTGTTGGAAAATAAACCCGTTCGGTTTTGGCACGATCAATTATTTTGCAAGCCTGCTAAACATGGTGGTGTCGTTGCTTGGCATCAGGATTATTCTTATTGGACGCGTACCATTGCAATGCAACATTTAACTTGTTGGACCGGCCTTGATGATGCTTCCACTGAAAATGGTTGTTTACACTACATTCCCAAAAGTCATACATGGGGATTGCTTGATGCACCCTCCCTAGCAGGAGATATGGATGGACTCATGGAATATCTTAACGATGAACAAAAAGAAATGTTCAAGAACCCCGTTGCCATTGAATTGAAAAAAGGTCACGCGACCTTTCATCATCCTTTGATGGTTCATGGTTCTTATGAAAACAAATCTGAAATGAGTCGAAGGGCTTTTGTGCTAAACGTTTTTGCAGACGGTACCGTAAGTAATACAAATGATGAACTTTTAGCCGGTGTCCCACCAATTAAAAAAGGAAACAAAATGGAGGGGAAATTTTTTCCCTTGCTTTTTGAAGGAGTCTAATGGATTTTAGTATATTTCTTTCATGATGAAAACAAAGTATATTATGGGCGTAATTGCCCCACTCTTTTTACTTTCTTTTAATTCATGCAAGGAAACAAAAAAGGAGGAAACAAAGGCGGTCGACATAGCTGTAGAAGCTTATAGCGCAGATGACATTAGCTCTAAATTTTTGATTGAAATCTTAGATGATGCGGCATTAGACATCATTGAACCTGATGCCACAATCAATGTTCTTGCAGGTGGTTTTGAATGGACGGAAGGTCCGCTTTGGATAGAAGATGGAAAGTATCTTTTGTTCTCTGACATTCCCAATAACAAAGTCTACAAGTTGGATTTCAAAAATGATACCACAACCTATCTGAGCCCGTCTGGGTTTACCGGAAAGGACTTTAAAGGTAGTGAACCAGGCTCAAACGGTTTACTTTTAAATACACGGGGAGAATTGGTGCTAATGCAACATGGTGACCGAAGGATTTCAAAAATGAAAACCTCTCTGGATAATCCAGCCGCAGATTATTCACCAATAGTAACAGGCTACAAAGAGAAAAGATTAAATAGCCCCAACGATGGCGTTTTTGATAAAATGGGCAACCTATACTTTACAGATCCCCCGTACGGATTACCGGAGCGATTGAACGACACGGAAAAGGAATTGGACTTTCAAGGAGTATACTGTTTATTGACTTCTGGAGAATTGATTTTGGTAGATGCTCAAATTAAATTTCCGAATGGAATAGGACTATCTCCTGACGGAAGAGCCCTTTATGTTGCGGAATCAAATCCTGAGAAAGCGGTTTGGTATGGCTATGACTTGATGGAGCCCGGTAAAGCAAAAAATAAAACCATACTAGCCGATGCAACCCATTTGGTGGGAAAAGAAGGGCAACAAGGGCTTCCTGATGGTTTGAAAGTGCATTCGAATGGAACCGTTTTTGCTACGGGTCCGGGTGGCGTATGGATTTTTGATGCTGGTGGAAAAATATTAGCTAGAATCAACACAGGGCAAAAAACGGCTAACTGTGCATTGACCACAGACGAGAAAACACTTTTTATGACCGCTGATGATTATGTCTTATCGGTAGCTCTAAAATAATCAAGTAAAGGTTCCTTCCCCTGCAAGGGGAAGGTGGGCGCTTTAGCGGTCGGAAGGGGTAACCCGCAAGGCTATGCCGTAATAACTTGAAATAAAATTTGGCGTTAGAAATAAGGATCTAAGAAAAATGATAATGGTTTGGGCCTAAACCCCTTCCGACCCTGTCCGCCAGAGGCGGACAGGCCACCTTCCCCTTTCTGGGGAAGGAACTTTGGATAAACGTAGTCTTTAAAAATTATCCATCTGTTTAACAGCTTCGTCAACAGTCTTTACAGGAAGCTTGCACGTACTATTTTGACATACATAAATAAAGGTCTCGTCTTCAAAATAACGATCCTTAAATAAAGGTGCTTCGCTATCAATTGTACTCCCCACAATCAAAGCATTCGGAATATTTTTTTCTTGAAGTGCTTTTACTAACTGCTCTGCATTTTTACCAACCACGGCAATTTCAAAATAAGGGTGCGTGACATTTGATAAAAGGTTGTTCCAGTGTGCATAACCATTAGGGTATTCATTTAGCCTGGGCAGCAATGTGGTAAGCATAGTTTTGGCTTTACTGAGATATTCCTTGTTATAATCGATATGACCCAATCTTAAAAGATTATGCGCCATTACCGAATTCGCCGATGGAATATCCCCATCATTCGTTTTGATGATTTTCGAGATGAGTTCTTGGTTCTTGCTAAAAGTATACATCCCGGTTGCCTCATCGGTAAAATCACGTTCGACTACTTTGGTTAGTTCTTTTGAAAAGTCCAGATATTTAATATCGGTGGTTGCACTATACAACTCCAGACTGGCATCCGCCAAAAAAGTATAATCCTCCAAAAAAGAGGCATCCTGCTTGCTCCCCTCTTTATAGGAGTGAAGCAATTTTCCTTTGGAATAACTCTTTGACTGAACAAAATCCAAAGTGCTTGTTGCATTATTTAGGAAAGAAACCTCTCCAAAAGTTCCATAGGCTTCCGTAAGCCCTTTGGTTAATAGCGCGTTCCACGAAGTCAAAATTTTATCGTCAGTATTTGGGCGAACCCTACTCTCCCGCGCTTCCAAAAGCTTGGTGCGCCATTCAGATTTTAGCCTTGTAAAATCTGATGTGGAAATTCCGTTTTCCCCTAGGAATCCTTCCTCATCCCCACTCTTATATAAAATGTACTTGTGCTCTTCCCAAGCATTTTGTTCCTGTATATTGAAGTATTTAGCAAAAAGTTCAAAGTCTTTCCCTAAAACAGAATTCAATTCTTCTAGATTCCAAACGTAGAACTTCCCTTCCTCCCCATCACTATCAGCATCAAGTGTGGCATAGTATCCTCCTTCTGGGTTTTTCATTTCTCGATCTAAAAAAGCAACGGTTTCAAAAACGATATCCTTATAAATTGGTTCTTTAAAAACAGCATATGCTTTTGAATAGAGTCCAATGGCCTGCGCATTGTCATACAACATCTTTTCAAAATGAGGCACTTTCCATTGCGGATCGGTGCTGTATCTATAAAAGCCTCCACCTATGTGATCATAGATACCTCCGTTCGCCATTTTGCTCAAAGTGTTTTCAACATGTTTTAATGTTTCAGCATCTTTCGTCAATACTCCAAAGTCCAACAAAAAATTCAGTGAATTGAAAGACATGAACTTTTGAGGTCCTTTATCTCCTCCTAAATCGGCATCCCATTGAGGCCTCCAGTTTTCTATACTAGATTGTAATGCTTCTACAGTAAGTTTTTCAAACTCAGAGGAAACCTCTAGAAGATTGGTTTCTTGAATTCCTTGGGATAATCCATCCGCATACGAATTTGCCTGCTCCGGATTTTCCCTATATAAAGTATTCACCTTTAGAAGCACCTCATTCCACTGTTCTTTCGGAAGATAGGTGCCTAGATAAAGAGGTTTTCCATTGGGGAGTGTTATAGCATTTAGTGGCCAACCACCATTCTCACCAATAAGTTGAATAGCGGTTTGATATACTTGGTCTACATCAGGTCGTTCCTCTCGATCTACTTTTACGCTGATGTAATTCTCATTCATCATTTTGGCGACTTCTTCATCTTCAAAAGTCTCCTTTTCCATCACATGACACCAATGACAAGAAGAATATCCGACACTCACTAGCACCAGTTTATTTTTCTTTTGTGCTTCCTCAAATATTTCAGGACTCCACGCCCGCCAGTTAACCGGGTTATGTGCGTGCTGCAATAAATACGGACTCGTCTCATGAATCAGGTCATTGGTGAAGGCATGAGTTTTTTCGGGCTTCATATCCCCCTTACAGGAATACAATAAGCTAAAAATCGCAATTAAAAAGCTCTTCGTGTAAAATTTAAGCGGTTTCGATGAATCCATATGGCTACAGCCTTTCAGTAGTTTGCTAAAATACTACAATGTGATAAGATTGAAATCATTATCTATAAGATTTAATATATCTAGAATTTATTTTGTGGTAATCAAATAAGATAAGGACAACAAGTCTATGTCATTTTTGCGAAAGCCAAATGTTACTTTGGGTATTTGGGTTCAAAATTATAAATCCCAGCAATCAAGTAAAGCCTTTACCCCTTATTCTTTTTCAATTTTGTAAGACAGGTACTATTACCAAATATTTGAAGTGATATTGAATAGATCATATATAGATTTTATATGCTCAAAAGTACATAATCAACATTATACATATAATTTTCTTATAATTTTCTTATAATTTTCTTATAATCAATTATACTTAACTTTCAATTTTAGTAACTTAACTATAATTAATAAAGAAATTATTGTTATTATGTAATATATTTCATACGTATTTATATAAGACCTAAGTAGTTCTAAGCAAAAGGAGAGTAATTCCGCCCTCGAACAACAAACAATGTAGAGTAGTTGTCTAATTTTTTAATAAAATAAGAGGCTTAGCAAAATGATATATGGTAGTATTTTCGATTCAAGCACCAGCATGCCCTTGAAAAACACAATGGTGACCCTTTTTAATATTAGGAATGAAAAGGTTGTTGATATTTTTCCGTCTGATGACGGAAGCTTTAGTTTGGATATCAATTATGAAGAAGACATCTATAAAATTATAACTTTCAAAGAGGGATATCATTTTACATATAATTTGCTATACAATACAACGATGACTGTTCACATGGTCTTGAAAATACCATTAAGAAAAAGAAACTAGAGAGAACCAAATTGTGTTTATCGGAAATTAATAATAAAATATTAGGACATACTAAATTTGTATTTGAATAATTGCTCCAAATAAGTTTAAGGTGCTATATCTCGAAAGCCTAGTTTTATCTGATGTCCAAAAAAAGGGCATGAACGTGGTTTTAACATGCGATGTTTTTTTGAATTCTGCAACTTCACCCAATCTGTTGAAATGGTATTTAACTTTAGATGAACACAGCGAAAATACTAAAAATCAAAATGGCATAACTATTATTAAATAACTACCACAATCAGAAACCATCAAGCTACTGCGCTTCAAGAGTCATAGCACTGTTGTTGAAACACATCTTAAATTTAGTAATTTAACGCTATTTTATTTCATTATAAGTAAGAATATACATATATTTGGTTTGGTTAGTGTTTTGAAATCCAAAAGATAGGATTTCAAAGAAAAGAGGGTTGGCAAGCCCTCTTTTTATTTTAAAACTTATAGCTCAATTTTAATAAACTCCCTCTTGGCAATACGGGAACTACCACAAAACTCGCATCGGGATTGTTTTGTATAAAGTCATTAGTTGCCCCATTCGCATTGGCGCCGAAGCTATTGGCACCGAAGAAATTAGCCAAACCTTCTGAATTGAATAGGTTAGTTACAACGAAGCTAGCAGATAGGTTCTTATTAATAGAATACCCTACGCCTCCATTAAAAATACTATAGGAAGGTAATTGGAATGCGTTAGCGATATTGCCCTCACGCTCTCCCATAAATTGCCATCTCAAAAAAGCATCAAATTTATCCTTCTGATATTCCGCTCCAAGGTTGAACATCACTTTTGGGTTAAAAGGAAGTACATTATCTGAATAATCAACAACGGAATCATCGCCTATGTCTACAGAACCTGCAGCATCATAAATGGTCCAGTCCGTTGCAATAGGGTTTTGTAAGGTTCCGTTGAATGCTAATTTCAAATTTGATGTAAGTGCGTAGACGCTCTCCCACTCCAACCCTATCGTCCTTGAACTATTGAATTGTATTGGCGTATAAAAAACGGTATTAGTTTCTCCGTCAAATTCAAAATTACCAACTCCAATATTTCGAAGTTGGCTCCAAAATGCAGTTGTAGTAAATGAGAAACTAGGTAGATTCCATTTCAAGCCCATTTCCACTTGATTGACTTTTTGCACCTCTCCTTTTTGATTGATAGGAACGTTGGAAAAGTTATTGTAATAATAGCTTAATTCTGGTGCCTTGTTTCCTCCAGAAAAACGGGCGAAAAACGCTGCATCTTCCTGAAACTTATAATTAAGTCCAATAGAATGTGATAAATAAGAATAATTATAATCAAACTCATCCCGTTCTCCTGTAGGCGTCAAAACCCCATTATCGTAGGCGGTAGTTGGATCTCCATCAAGACCGCCATCTTGGGCAAAAGGTGCAAATCGGTCGTTACTACCATCATGGTTTATAGTTTCATAACGAAGGCCCATATCAAGGTGGAACTTTTCAGCAATCTTCCAGCGGTCATTTACAAAGGCAGCTATCTGACTTACTTTGGCTCGCGAATTTATATAGAAAAGTCCACCATAATTACTAACTCCATTTTCATCGGATAAAGCAAGTACAGGTTGCCCTGGGTTTTCTAAAGTAACACGAAGCATTCTCGGATTCGGTTCATAGGTAACGAAACCAAAACTACCTTGGGTGAACATATCGGTATTCGAAAAGCCTCCTGCAAGACCAAAATTCAAATCGTGGTTTTCAGATTTCTTGCGAAAGGTCAATTGGTCCATCCATTCTTTGGCCGAATTATCTTTAAGCCAAGTAGCAGTGCCCATTATCGCATCATTGGGTAAAGTGCCAGCACCTAAATATTGAAATGATTCACCAGCCAAAATGCCACTGTTATCAATTCGGGAAACTTCAGAACCTGTATTGGCATCTCGAAAAACAACTTGTCCGATAGGAAATTGAGCTCCACTAATGAAATAGGCCAAAGGATTGTTTAGCGATACAAAGTTGTTACTAATAGAGGTCTGCCAATTGGCTCTTTTATTGGAGAACTTTAAATTGTTTCGCACAGACCATCCATTACCGAGATCTTGAAGCAAGTCAACTCCGAAGGCACGGTCTTGCGCATGAACTCCTTGAGACGGGTCAAATTTATTTGATGCCTCTTCTGACAAACGCCTTCCGTCTGGAATGTTTGCTGAAAAAGCAGGCATTAAAAGTGAAGTTGTATTGAAATCTTGTCCGAAAGCTGCTTGAGGGTCATCCCAATTGGTTGCGGCTACGCCCGTCCAACGGTTTGTAAAATCATCCAGTATTTTTCCATAAAATTTGAAATAGCCCTTATCGTTGACTTTGGTCAAATTGAATTTTGCTTGTCCGCCTTTGCTAAAGGTAAAATCCGTATTACGAGCGCCTTCATCACGACGGTAATGTCCGCCAGCGCTGTAGAACCAATTGTTTCCTAACGGACCGCTAAATACAACATCAGCTCTGTAGAACGGATTGTTTTCTCCCTGTAAACCTCCTTGAACCTGAACCTCTCCTGCAAAATCATTACTTATTCCTTTCGATATAAAATTATAAATCCCGCCGGGCGCATTTAGCGCGGTTATTGCAGCGCTTCCGCCACGGATTCCTTCTACTTTATCAGTAGTTAAATCCAAGCGATGAAAGAGTTCTGGAGTGTAGTATGAATGTTGAACGAGACTTACTGGGAGTCCGTCTTCCTGTAACGAAACGTAATACCATCCTAAATCATCTTCTGCAGAAGCTGAAATACCTCGTGAATATACTTTGGTAAAAACTTCCCCAGCGGATGGGTCGGTAAACGTTCCTGGAATAGCCTGCAAAACATCAGCCGTTCCCCTGGAAAAAGTCTGTTGTAAAGCTTCTGAACTAATTGTGGTAACAGCAGTACTAGATTCCAATTGAACACGTGGGTCAAAATTTCCAGTAACTACAACATTGTTCAAATTCAGAAGGTCTTCCTCCAATGAAAATGACAAAGAAATGTTCTCCGTTCCAACGGTTATTGCATCCATGCTAGTTTTGAGTCCCAAATAGCTCACTACAATTGAATAATCCCCAGAGTTAACCTCAACAATTTGGAAATTTCCATTGTTGTCGGAGATACCAAATTGATTGGAAGGTTTCAAAAGAACATTTGCCCCAACGAGCGGTTCTCCCGATTGATCATTCACAGTACCGCTAATTGTTACTTGAGCAAAAAGGGAAGTAGTTAATGCAAAACAGAAAATTAGGAATAAAGGAAAGCTTGCCTTGTTCATTGATGTTTGGATTTAAGTTGGCGAAGATAAAAAGATATTTGGTCGCGAATTGTGATAATTATCACTTTTAACAACAATACTGCCTACACTTAAACGCTATTTAAATTATTTATTTTACGCATTCGATGATAATTCTAAAAGGATAGTACGGTGTGACTTTTATATCTGAAATACACGCTCAAAATAACTCCCTACTTCTTCGACGATTTCATCTTTATTTTCCGCAATATCAATTCCAGAAATTATACTTGCTAAGCGTTTTTTATATTCGAGCTGCATCATTCTACTTATTTGAATACGTTGCGCTTGAGGAGAACCCGCGCCGTGCATACTTTCAGTGAGATAACCAACGGCATTTCTTCCCATAGTCATGTTTTCAATCAAACGAAGCGTTCGAATTCTGTCCTCGGTATTTGCATCGGCTTTTCCTCGGAGATACTTCTTTAACAGTTTCCCGATTTCAGGATGATTCAAATCCTTTTCAGAAGGCAATGTAGAAACCAATCCACCGCCCAAATCCTGAGCCAATCGGCTGATTTCAAAAGGCAGTTTAGTCACATGGTGCTTACAAACGTTTGCCAACATATCATCTGGCATATAATTCCCTGATTTCGTTTGATAGCCCTGATAAGAAGCTGCAATGCCTGTTCCGTAGACCGTTTCATTGAGATGGGTCATTTCTACCAGTTTGTCTTTGATATGTGATGCATTGGTCAATCCGTTCATTTCTGCAATCGCCGCAGCAGCGCCTATCAGGACGTCCCCTACTCCGGATTTACATACATAACTTCTTCTATGATAATTGGTAAAACGTTCTACCAACATCGCGGCATATTGGTATTCCCCATCCATAAAAATCAGATTATTGGGAATGAACACATCCTCAAAAATGACCATAGCTTCTTGACCTCCATATTGCGCATTCCCAACATCGATAGTTCCATCTTCACTTCGAGTATCACATGATTGTCTTCCGTAGATATAAGTAATCCCTTCCGCTTCAACACGAACTGCACCAACCACCGCATAGTCGCTATCATTTTCACCCAAACGCATGGTGGGCATTACCATCATATAATGTGAATTGATACAACCGGTTTGATGGGCTTTTGCCCCAGTAATATATACCCCTTCTTCCGTTCGTTTGGTAATATGTACGAACATATCCTTATCTTCTTGTTGATGTGGTGCGAGGCTTCTATCTCCTTTCACATCGGTCATAGCACCACCAACTACATAATTATAGGTGTGCATTTTTTTTAGGAAATCTTTCATTTTAGAATGATAGGTGGTTCCTAATTCTTCATCCATTTCGAAAGTGACGGAATATAGCGCATTGAAGGCGTCCATCCCTACGCAGCGTTGAAAGCATGTCCCAGTAAGTTGGCCCAGTTTACGCTGCATTTTGTTTTGTTTTACCAAATCTTCAGCGCTCAAACAGACATGCAGAAAACGACTCACTCTTTCCCCGGTAAAAGGGGAAATAACGGAAGCCAATTCTGGATTGCTGACTGCCAAATCATAGGTTTTGGCTAGTGCGTTTATGGAGGGACGAATAATTTTATTATCGACAGGCTCTTCAACTATTTCCCCGAACAAATAGACTTTTAAATTCCTATTTCGCAGGGAATTGATATAATCCTCTCCGGAAGTTATTTTCTTAGGATTGTTTTCGTCTGGCATTTTAGCAAATCAAAGTAGTTACAACTTTCTAAGTTCTTTCTTCAATATTTTTCCCGTGGCACTTGTGGGAAGCGATGCTGTTATTTCTATAATTCTGGGATATTTATAAGCGGCAATATTTTGCTTGGTATATGCCATCAATTCTTCTTCCGTAGCATCTTTACCTTCGTTTAAGACGATAAACGCTTTTATCTCCTCCCCCATTTCTAAGTGCGAAACTCCTATCACCGCCGCCATAGAAACCGCCGGATGCTTCATCATTACCTCCTCAACTTCCCGCGGATACACATTGAGTCCACCACGGATAATCATATCCTTGGTTCGGTCAACTATAAAATAAAATCCGTCTTCATCTTTCACCGCGATATCACCGGAATGTAACCAGCCATTTTTAATCGTTTTTCCCGTTGCATCAGAATTCTTATAGTATCCTTTCATCACATTATGACCCTTATAAAGCAATTCTCCTTTCTCACCGACAGAAACTTCTTCTCCCTCTTCATCTACCAATTTTACTTGAACCCCCCAAATTGGAGTACCAACGGAGCCTATTTTTCTCCCAACATCCAATTGATTAAATGTCACAACTGGAGAACCTTCTGACATGCCATAACCTTCAAGAACGGTAATATCAAATCGCTCTTCGAATTTTTCAAGCACTGGAACAGGTAAGGAAGCACCTCCTGAAATACATTTTCTTAAATTTGATTTAATATTTAAAATATTGAAATTATGAGTATCCAGATAACTGTTGAGGCCCCAATACATTGTGGGTACCCCAGCAAAGACTGTTACTTTGTGTTGATCTAATAAATTCAAAACCGTCTCGGCATCAAATCGAGGAAGCAATACAGAAGATGATCCTTTGTAAAAAGCGACGTTCATCAATACCGTCATTGCGAAAATGTGAAATAGCGGTAGAACAATGAGATTAACATCTTCAGATTTACATTCAAATAAATCTGAACAAACGACTGCATTTATAAATAGATTGGAATGTGTCAATTCGGCACCCTTGGGTCTGCCAGTAGTACCAGACGTATATATAATAACTGCTGTATCAGACGCCTTAGTTTCTACAGTATCAAAACTAAGGGATTTACCATCCATAAGACCGCCTAATGTTTGGGTTCCTTCTATGGGTGAGGGCATATCACCCTTGGGCATAATCATAAAGAAATGCTCACAAGCTTCTGTTTTTTGAAAGCCTTCATGTCCCATTTGACCCATAGGTAAATCTTCGGTTCCTGTAAAACAGAAATAGGCCTTCGCATCACTATTCTCCAAGTGATAGTGGATTTCATCCGATTTTAGCAAAACGCTCAAGGGTACTACCGTAGCCCCAGCCTTTAAAATTCCATTATAAATAATAGGAAAGTACGGAAGGTTAAAGCAGCTCAATGCAACTTTGTCACCTTGTTCAATTCCAAGCTCAACCAAACCATTAGCAACCTGATTTGCAGCACCATTGATTTGGGCAAAACTGAGACTTGTATCCATAAAGGTAAAGGCAGTTTTGCTATTATATTTTCGAGCACTGTTCTCTAATAAGACGGAGAGGTTTAACATCTATGCGGTTTTAAGTTGGGTTTTCTAAAGTAAACAACAATGTATTGATTTGAAAGCTCTTGTCCAAATCACTTGGACCGCTCGGCACTTTGACGCATCAATCCTTCCTGTGCCACAGAGGCAACCAAAACACCTTTTCTATCGAATACACTACCTCTGGCAAAACCTCTAGAATTAGACGCACTTGGACTATCCATACTATACAACAACCAATTTTGAATATCAAAATCACGATGAAACCAAATGGCGTGGTCCAAACTGGCATAAAAGGTTTTGCCTTTGTTTAGTGTTTCTCGATGTGGTAAAGTGGCGGTGGTCAATAAATTATAGTCCGAAGCATAGGCTAATAATTGATGTTGCATTCTTAAATCCATTTCTGCCTTTTCCGAGGTTCGCAGCCAAGTATTAAAAAAAGGCGATCCATTTTTTGATAACTGGGCTGTGAATTTTTCTACAGGCTTGAAATTAAATACTTTAGGCTGTATTGCCTTAAGTCTTTGGTAAGCACTTGGATATGCATCTTTTATTTCTTCTAACTGCTCAAGGCTAGTGGTAAGTTTCTCTGGAGGTATCAAATTTGGCATCGGAATCTGATGGTCAACACCTTCAGCTTTTACCTGAAAGGATGCCGCCATATTGAAAATAGCTCTCCCGTTTTGTTTGGCCACTACCCTTCTTGTAGTAAAGCTTCCCCCGTTTCGAATCGTATCGACTTCATATCGTATCGGGTACTGCAAATCTCCCCCTAAAATAAAATAACCATGCAGGGAATGTGCAATCCGCTCTTCAGGAACGGTCTGATAAGCTGCATGTAATGCTTGTCCTAATACCTGTCCTCCAAAAACCCTTCCCCAAGGAGCTTGATAATTTTCTCCTTCAAAAATGGTATAATCTACTTTTTTAAGGCTTAGTAGCCCTATCAAATCTTTAATTGTCTGCATTTAAAATCTCTGTTTATTAGCTTCGTGATTTAAGTATTAAAAGTACAACTTAACTAAAGCCTAAACTAGAGCGGAACAAAAATTACCATTAAGGATTGAATAACAAAGTAAAGAATAAAAGGCACTACCAAATAGCCCATTACATCTCTGGCTTGAATTTTAATTCCGGCCCCCATAACAGGTAACACTAGCAACAGGTAAAAAGGTTGAAGTAAATTGGTTAAACTCTCTCCATAAGCAATTGATAATGAAGCTCTAGAAGTTATCGCAGTCATTTCTTCAGGGGATGCTCCTACCGCAATATTTTGGACAGCTTCAATAACACTTGGGCCAATCACCGCGAACTCACCACCACCTGATGGGATGGCGAAATTGACAACTCCACCCAATAGGTAGGCAAAAAAGGGATAGGTGTCTATGGTCGCTAGTGAAGCAATTAATTCCGCTAATTGTTCACCTAATCCTGTGTAGGTCATGATGCCCATAATACCTGCATAAAAAGGGAACTGGAACAAAATACCGGAAACATTTGTACTTGCCCTTTTCATTGAAATACTATATCGAATGGGAGTCTTATGCAATAATAGACCCAATACTAAGAAAATGAATATCATTATGTTCAGATTCAAACTAAATCCCTTAGTGGCAAAATGATAAATGATATACACAAGGCCAAGGAGGGCAACCGTGAATTGAAGAATAAAGCTATTATTCAATAGATCAGAAAGTACTTTTTTTGGTAGTTTTAAATCGAAAGCTTCCTGCGCGATAGTCTGTTCTTCACCCGTATCTTTAGACGTGAGCATGTCTCCGATTTCCTTTAGTTTTCCTTTTTTTGGAATCAAAATGAGCATCAACAATGGCGTAACAACTACATAAAGGACGATCATAGCGATATTCAAATACGACCCCAAAGTATATGATGTTGGAATGGTCTCTGTTAATATCCCAGCTTCAATCATATAATTGTTCTCGGTATTCAATAACAAAGGAATAGAACTCGAAAGACCTGTTACCCAGCTGTTATTTGAAAAATAAACACAGGCAATAAGAAATGGATAATTGACCCCTTTTACACGCAGGGCCAGTTCTCGCGCCAAAACTGCAGCGATTACAATCCAACCGTAACTTACCATGGACAATAAAATGCCGATTACTATGGAAAAGAAATAAACCTGCGTAGGTGTTTTGACAAAATTAGTAAGACGGTCAATACCTTTGTTTACCAAGGGAGAAAGCGCAATGCTATAGCCAGTAATAATGAGTAATACCATTTGCATTCCGAACTCTAGTAGGGTCCAAAAACCATCATACCAGGACTCTAAAATTTTTATTACGGAAACCTCAATCCAAAAAAACGCAAGTATTGCCGTAATTAGGGTTAGAATTAATGCGAATACATATGCATCTGGCATGTTTCGCTGGAAAATATCTGTAAATTTTTCGCCTATTTTGGTAAGCACTTGGTTGCCATTTATTGATTAAAAGAGAAAAGTACCCCACTAAATCTAAGAACACAAATTATTCCAACCAATTTTGAGGACCTCTTTTTGATTGAAGCCGAGCCGCACTTTTAATGGAACTACCATCAATAGTTGCCACTATAAAGCGACTACTTGCAATTGCCTAAGTATAGATATTAAATCGCTGAATATTGATTGAATGCGATTTAGCGTGCAATTTTCATCCTGAGTTGGATGTTCAAGGAGATTTATATTTTAAGTATTTCTTCGAATAGTTGCTGCCACTTATAACCAATCTTATCTAAAGAAAATTTCCCAACGTATTTTACCGCATTGGTTCCTAGCCTTTTTCTCAAATCCTCATCCTCTATCAATTCAATGGTTTTTTTGACCATTTCCTCTTTGTTCTGGTCTTCAACTAGGATACCTGTAATTCCATCTTCAATAATCTCGGAAGGTCCAGATATACAATCATATGAGATACACGCTATTCCTTGTGATGCAGCTTCTAATAAAACCATTGGTAGGCCCTCGAACCTCGAACTCAGCATAAAAATTTCAGAAGTCTGCAGAATATTTTGAATATCTGAGCGATACCCTGCAAAAATTATATTGTTGCTAATACCAAACTTCATAGCCTTTTCCTTCAGGAAAGAAAGACCCTGCTCCCCTGCCCCAACAATCATAAATTTCCAATCGTTATGCTTCTCGACAACTTTAGCAGCAATTTCGATAAGATTATCAAAACCTTTGTGGTGATATCTGTCTAAGTTCCCTGCAACAACTATCGTTTTGTTATCCCTTACCGTCAAATTTGGTTTTGGTTCAAAAGAAAGAGGGTTGGGCATAATCACAACATTCTTATTTTTTCTTTCAAAATAAGGCTTATCAAAACCAGTTAAAATAGTAATGGCATTAGGAAATTTATAAAGCACATGCCACAAAAACCATTTCTTAGGACTCATTTTAGAAGCGAGATGGTTGTTGTGTTCTGAAACTACCAGTTTTACTCCATAAAGTAACGAAATTGGTATGGTGACCAATCCCATTGTGTTTATATGAGAACTGATGATATCAGGGCGATTTTTCTTTTTCCAATAAAAACGAAAAAAATGTACAGCAGCTCTTGTCAAATTAGTATCAAACAAGAATAATTTCTTATGTAATCGAATTCGTTCAACATTCTCATTCAATCTGTACTTGTCACCATCTCTATAAGTGATTACTCGGACATTGTTTCCTTTTTCAGAAAAATAGTTAGCCAGGCTACAAACTACTCTTTGCGCACCATCTCCACCAAAATTACTTATTATGAAATCTATTCTCATTTTACCTAAACGTATGTCCTAGTCTGTGATATTCGATTTGCAGACATGAACGGTAACCTATGCAAATCAACGTGAAAATAGTATAGAAGTTGCAATCTGAAGTCCTTAAAAAGATTTTTATTTTAAACTTAAATGTTCACATTGAATAGAAACCTGTTTCTTCATTAAAACAATAAAAAAACGGTCTGTCTAACTCGGATTCTAATATTGTATCAATGTGGTGCTACTAAAGAATAGGAATCGTTGCCGTAGTCGGAGTCGCCTGGTCTTCTTGTTATCATGCGCAGCGGACCCATATAAGTTTCTAACTGTTCAACACCTTGTTGTAGTGATTTTTGAACGGAATTCTCATTTGCCCATGGCCATTTATAAATACCCCATTTCGCATTTCCACCCCACGGATAAGAGTCATAAACAGTGGCCACTTGCCTATCATATAATTTCTCACCGTTTATCCATACCTGTAATAATCCATTTGAAGCATCGCCCCAAATGGCATGTACGACTATTTTTATTGTCTCCCCCGCCTTCGGTGTTATACCGGTAGGATGATATTCTTTCCCGTTCGCGGAGTTTACCACGTAAATTTCCCCTGCATCGTGTCCGTTAAATTGACCATCCTTAGCTATCATTAACTCAGTATGCGGCGATACACCGAACATTCCAGGATGAACCTGAAAGAAAAGCCATTGACTATTTTTGTCAATGACATAATTGTCACCGAACGTATAGCTCCAGCCGAACCATTCCTCAGTCCCTTTCGAGTGTCGTATATTCCAAGGTTTCGTTCTTATTTCGGCACGCATATTAAAATCTCTACTACACCAATTTTCAACGGCAGGATATGTTGGATTCACCTTGAATTTCAATCGATTTCCCTCCTTTGACACTTGTTTTTCATAACATTCGGAGTCTATATGTAATTCACCTTGGCTGAAGGAAGTACCCTTACTCGCAGAATAGTCGGGTATGGTGATATCTTCCCAACACCATGATTTAAAACCTGTATCGCTCGCCAATCCTCCATTAGTATTGCAACCATTATCTGTTAAATCAGAATCATTAGGATCAGTGTCAATGGGATTGGGATTGCTAGAGTCATTATTAACCGGATTGGGATCAATTGATTCTATTGGCTCTTCTTCATTTGGATTTCTCTCTTGGACGGAGATATCCTCACTTTGATCTATTGCCTCAATCAAAATATCATCATCCGTACAGGAAAAACAGACTGCTAAAACTAAAAATAAAAACATAGAATTTTTATAGCAAGATACATGTAAGTTGCTCATAGAAGTAGATTTAGGGGACTTAAATCTCCTAAATTTCTTTCTAAAAACTGTAAAGTGTTTGTTAATATCGATGAAGTACACACTAACTTAACGTTGAAAACGATGTTTTAGGATGGTACTTGCATTTTTTTAAATGGATGAATCTTAAATGGTCAGACAACAATTATATATGCATCGTCAAATCTAACAGATGATAATCAAATGTTTTTAGTTATCAATACCCTTGTAAAGCGAAATGTATTCAAGAGAAATTCTGTCCCAAGTATATTTGGTATTTACCTTAAGTTTTGCCTGAGCCCCGAAATGATTAAACTCCACCTTATTGTTTTCGGCCCACAATATCTTTTCAGATAGATCCGCCACATCTTTATTTCTAAAGTAAAGCACATCCTTATCGTCAAAAACCTGCGTGTTTTCAGGAATGTCACTCGCTAAAATTGGTTTTCCAATACTCGCTACCTCTAACAACATAATAGACATGCCCTCCGTTTCTGATGGAAAAACAAAATATTCACACTTCCCAACTAATTCTAACAAAGCCGATAGAGGACTTACGTAACCTAAGAAATGAACGTTCATACCTTTGCTCAATTCTTTTATCTGCTTTATATAGGCGGGGAAATTATCTAATTCCCCTGCAATGAAAATATTTCCTTTATAATCGATTTTTTTATAGGCTTGCAGCATAGTATGCAGACCTTTAGTACCCATAATCCTTCTTGCGGCAAATAGTACAAATGGGCTACTCACCGGTACTTTTTCTGGCCAAAAAGTTTTATTGGAATCATCAGACTTTTCTTCAAAAAGATTAATCCCGTTAGGGATAAACAAAACCTCAACATCATACTTTTCTTTGTAGAATTCGCAAAGTGGTTTTGATATAGCGGTCCTACCCCCCTTAAAGTTCAGGAAACGTTTTTCTCCAATCTTAAAAAAAGCCTTAGCCAACCGACCCCATTTATCACGTTTGTATGGTGCCTCGTGAGCTGTGGCTATTACGCTAGCTCTTTTAGCCAGTCCGTTTAAAAAAAAGAAACTATCTATTTTATGAGCATGGATTATATCATAATTCCCTTTTAGCCTAATATGACAATAGCAAAGCAAATAGTACAGAAACACTCCTAGATTGCCCAGTCTAATTTCAGGAAATTCAACAACGTTTACTCCCTTTATATGAGTCTTTGCTAGTTTATTTTTATAGCAATAGATGGTGATTTCGTGCTCATTTACCAAATTTTGTATCAGGTTTTCGGCTACGCGACTTGTGCCTCCTCGAGATGGGAAATATTTAATTCCGAAAAAGGCGATATTTTTCTGTTCACCCATAATTAAAATAAGGCGTGAGGCACTGGGGGATATCCGTGAGTTTACGTCGTAAAATTTCTATATCAAAATCATAAAGCACAAAGGTATGCGCGCAGAACACAATATACAACCAACTCTTTTTATTGGCATATATATTCGTTCAAAGATGTCTTTATAGTTATCTAGATTAGTTTTGAATGTTACCGGCAATAGCATGTGCGGAAAGAGCATCTTTATTTAAACATCTTCTATTCCTGAACGATATATTCCCCATTACTTATTTGTATGTTGTCTATATTTTTGATAAGGTTCAAATAGTTTTTTTGAAAAACAGTATAACTGAAAGATTTGACCAAATGGTTATAGCTTTCTGTACCCATTTGATTAAGTGTCTCAGGCGATTCGATAAGGCCAAGCAAGTGATGACTCAATTTTCTATAATCTCGTAGGTCCGTAATAAATCCATTTTTACCATGAATCACTAGACGTGAATTATCTCCTGCATTAGTAGCAATTATGGGCAATCCACAATTCATGGCCTCCATAATAGAATTGGAAAAACCTTCAAATATAGAGGTGCACAAATAAATATCTGATGATGCCAATAAGTCATATATGTTAGATGGATTCGAGATAATTTCTACCTCTTTTTGTAAATTATACTTTTTAATATTGGTAATAATATTTTCTTTTTCGGGGCCATGACCCACAATCCTGTATTTCAGTTGAACCGTTGCTTTTAAATCTTTCTTTAATTCAGCAATACTTTTTAGAGCGGTTTCATAATCTTTCTGTTCAACCAACCTACCCAAACTAATTATACTTATGACCTTGCGCTTTGAAATTTGTCTTTCAAAAAAAGGTCTGATTTCAATTCCGTTTGGAATTACAAATACTTTTTTCTTAAAACCAAATTCAATCGAGGAGTGATACGCTGAAAAGTTGTTTGCAATTGTATAGCTGAGCAAGTAATTATGAGCGAGTCTTAGAGCTGCGAATTTTATTCTAGGGATAAAGCTATTCCTAATTCCGCCAAATATATGGGGTACTCCCATAATTTTGCCACAAACACCTGAAAGTATTGTGTCTGTCGGCAAGAAAGAGAAAACTATTTCAATTTTTCTCTTTTTAAGAAAGCTACTAAACTCAACCGCTTTTTTAATTGGGTTCTTAGCTAGAAATATGTGGTCAATATTTTCTTCCTCAATTAACGAAATCAAAGGTTGATATATTGGCTGGGGATTAAGTATGACCAGAATAGTATTATGATGTATTTTTAGAGCTTTTGCCAATAACAAAGATTGTTTTTCTGCACCGCCGCTTGCCAGCGAATTTATCGTAATACAAATATTTTTCCGCACAGTCATTACTTCACAATTACTACTATCTTAAGCTAAACTATTATTTATCCAAACTATATCTTAAAGTTCCTCTATGAACTTCTGCAGCCTACTTCCATGGGCTTTATAATCGAATTCTTTTAGACCCAATTCTCTTCCCCTCAATCCGATTTCGTTAGCCAAAGCTGGATAATCCAATACAAATCTCATTTTCTCTGCAAAGGAACTTACGGTATAAGAATTGGCGATTAACGCGCTTTTACCATCCACAAAATAATTTGCTATTTCGCCCACATTTGTTGTTATTACCGGATTACCAGATGCGAGATATTCTCCAATTTTATGCGGAAATCTCGAGGAATCTTGAATTGTAGGTCGTAACGGAATCAGTAATGCTATGGCATTCATATACAATTTAACTAGCTCTTCATATGGTATGTTGGAGAATAGTTTTATTGATTGGGTGTCAAAGTGCGTATTTAGTTCTTGTTCTAAAAGACTGGTTTCCTTTTTTGTGCCTCCACTTATTATCATGTATAGTTTAGTGCTTTCACTATCTGGTAAGCTTTTATAGGCTTCAATAATAAAATTTCTTACCTCAGTATACCGGATGCTTCCGCAGTACAAAAAATAAGGTTCTTCTAGGTTCTTTACTTTACTGAACTTTTCAAAATCACACAGGATTGGGAGTTTCAAGCTAGGTTTGGAATGTGAGACCAACTTATAATAATCGATTAACCTATCACTAATGGGTAGGGCTCCATCAAATAATCGAATAGCCCATTTATCATGCAGGTAGTCGTTGATTCTAATAAAAAAATTATCCCTGTGCTGCATTGAAGAAGTCATTTCGACAAAATTTATCACAATAGGAAAATTTAGAAAATTTGAATACATGAAATAACGGAGAACATGAACAACTTTCATATCTGAAATTATTGCCACATCTAGTTTATCATTTTTCTTTAAATATTTTAAATACTTGAACTCGCCATACATCCCTTTCAGCTTATGTACATTTCTAGTAAGAAACCCTTCTGGCCTATAAGGGCTTTTTGAAGTATAGACATAGTCGATACCTTCGTAATTACCATGACTTTCAAAATCTATATTCTCACTTTTCTTCCAAACACCTTTCCTACAAATTACGGATGCTTTATTTCCCACATATTGCAGTGCTTTGGCCACTAAGGTTATTCTTTGAATAGTCGCCAGTCCAATGGGGAAACCCGATTCCCCTAAAAAAACAACATGGTTGGTGGTATTTTGGTTTTCCTTTTGCAAAATCAGTTTAATAGTGTCTAAGTCTAGGTGAAAAGGTTGTTTTTTATGATTTTTTAGAAAAAAAGAAAGATAATCTAATTAAACTAATAATTCATCGATATATTGCCGCAAACTGCCTTACTGCAAGGATTTATAAGTATCTTAAATTTTCTAATACCATGTGTTTTTAAAGAGACTAAATTGAAAAAAGCAAACTTTACAACCAACAAATACCAGATTTTTTCTGTTCTAATTCCTCTTTTTTATCTTCCTTGTTATATATCGAATGATATGTTATTGCGGACAACAAAAGAAGATGGGTTCTATGAAAATATAGGAGCACTATTTTTTCTGTTAACAGCTATTACTTTTTTTCTATTGGCTGCCAAACCAAAACGCTTTCTATCTGAAAATAAAAGATTCAAGAACATAAAAAGATTTTATTTCATGGGCCTTGCTTTTTTATTCCTTTTTGCTTTTGGAGAAGAGATTAGTTGGGGCCAACGAATTTTTAACTACGCTACTCCAGAGGCCCTAAAAAAGATTAACGCCCAAGAGGAATTTAATATACATAATATTCAGGTTTTTCATGGAAGAACCGAAGACGGCGTAGAAAAAAAAGGGATTTTCGCCCTTTTCACAATGCACAGACTGTTTTATATCGCATTCTTAACCTACCTTTTTATCATACCGCTACTTACCAAATTGAACGGAAATTTTAAAGCCTTCATTAACAAGAGGGGGCTACCCCTTCCTCCTATCATTTTTGGAATACTTTTCTGTGCCAACTGGTTATTTGGAAATACACTTAGGGCTGTTTTAGTCAACCTGAAAGGCCACGGGATTGTTGAAATTAAAGAAACTGTATTTGCCCTAATACTATTTATGTTAGCACTGTATTGGGTAAGGTTCAGGAGCATTAAAGAAAAGGTGTCTTAAGTAAAACGTATTACTATCAAATCTTCTAGGAAATTGGCTTGAATTGGGACTATTTACCATTCAAATCAAAAAACTAATTCTCTACTTTGACCATATCCCACGTTCTTTTTTAGCTAAAATTTTAGTTACTTGAATCGGTGATAAAACTGCGATGGGTATTAGACTAGTAATTGTTCCTAATACAATACCAACGACACCAAAGTCTAATACTTTAACGAAAAATAGCGATGCCGGAATATTTATAAGAGCTGCAAATATCCATGAGTACATTTGAAGTTTGATCTTACCGGTTCCGTTTGTTACTATGTTGAACATATTTACCCACGTTGTTAAGCAAATAGATACTGCCACTGCAATAGAAATAGCTATGGGTATATCAAGGTTTTCTCCTAACCATAATTTGTAAACAAAGGGAGATACCAATACCATAAATAACGCTAGGAATACCGTTCCAATCCAAATTTTCACTACAGTTCGCATCGATTTTTTCATCCAATCTAACTCACCTTTAGCATAGGCTTCGATATTGGACGGCCAAAGTTGGTTATTCAAAATAACAAACAATAACATGAATATAGAGAGATACTTATATGCGGCCTCATACTGGGGTACTCCTTCCAAAGAAACAAAACTGGCAATTAGAATATTGTTTGTCTGATGTATAACAAGCATGGCAATTTTAATAGCAAAGAATTTAATTCCTAGAGAAAATAGGTCTTTGAAATAATCTAATCTAACGTGCTTCAAGTAGGGCCTATACTTGCTAAAGTTACGTCTGAAAAAATACAAGCCAACAGTTAAAGGAACTAGAGCAAATGTCAAGGATTTGGCGGCACCAAAAAGAAGTAGTGAATCGGGAACTATAAAAGGAATTAAGATTATTAGTATAAGGAAAGATGCTTTTGTGATTAATGAAAACAATTCAACATAAGCCATCTTTTGCAGTGCATAGAATATTTCATAGATATTACGCGAAATAAACTGTATGCCAAAAGCAACAATGATGATTGCACCGAGAGTCCTGACTTCATCAACAAGTTCAGGTGCAATATTGAGCCAATTAGTCCATGGCAGGATATAATTCAAGATAAGAAGCACGATAGTAAGCACTGAGACAATAAGACCTAAACCAAAGTAAGCTGTACTTACATAACGTTTAGCTTTTTCATCATCATCATTGGCCACTGATTCGCCAAACTTATTTCGTAACCCTAAACCGATACCAATATCAAAATTCAAAAACCAGTCTACTATTGAGAGTAGGGTTAAGAAGATACCAAACTTTACGGCCCCGAGATAATCTAATGACAAAGGAAAATAAATAAAGCCAATGAATACACCAAGAGCTTTAACTACAATGGTCAGCAACACATTCTTTTTGGCCTGAACGGATCGATTATTTCCCTTAAGGAAAGCTTTTTTTATCCTTTCAATTGCTTTCATATTCTAATGTAGCGGTGCTCGGGTTAGTTTTGTGAACTCGACTGTTCTTTTATTTTATTGATTCCCATACCAATACCAATATGTATTGCATAGAGAACTGAAACATATTTCAAAAATAGAAAGGTATTGGTTAGATTACCTATCACATAAAGAATACTTACAAGAAATGGAATTACAAAATACAGATTATCATTAAATGAATTTGAATAATAAAATACCGCTGATAGTACAAATAAGGTGAAACAGACGAAAGCGGGAATACCATAAAGAAACATTGCAGAAAAATAACCACTATGCAAATCTCCAGTGGTGGCTGTCGCCCTATCTCTGTCATAAGTTATCCGCAGTAAATTTACATAGTACACCTCATTTTTTAAATCCCCATACCCAAATAATGGTTTTTTTCCAATATTATCTATGACCATAGTATAATATCCTTCTCTGCCCTCCACAGATTGACTTAACCTTTCCTTTACCAATGAACTATTCATAATATCTTGATAATAAAAAATAGAAAACGATAAAATCAAGGCGAGGCAAGTCAGCCCTACTAATAGTAATTTCTCAATAGCTGCCTTTTTTACGTAAACCGAATATGTAATAAGAACCAAAGCTAAGATTATCCAACTCATTCTTTGAAAAGTGGATAATACTCCTAGGGTAAATAGTGTGATTAAGGTAATTTTCAACCACTTTTTTTTAATGGTTATTAAAGTCCAAGTAATGGCAATAATCAAATAATACGAGTTAAAATATTCGGTACTAAATATCCCATTTGATCTCAAAAAACTACCAAATGCTAACCTCTCATCCCCTATTCGAAGAAAGTAAGGATCAATTGATAACTGCATAAGGCTGACCAAACTAGAGACCACCGCACCAATAATGATTGATTTTCCAATGAGGTCATAAGAGGGCTTATCTGCCATTAGACTCAAGGATGTTAAAAGTATTAGAAAAGCCGCGGCATCAAGAATCACTTTTAATCCTTCTGACACACCCATATGGGAGATGTTGACAATCACCGAAAGAGCGAGTAAAACTACATAGGCATAAAGCAATATTAGGAACCATGGTGTTTTTCTATTTAGCGAAAGATGTTGCTTTTCTTTTGATAGAAACGTTTTTCTAACGATAAAGAACAACAATAAAAGATAGAGAAACCGTATGGGTTGAATTTCAAAGAAACTGAACCCTGGAATTTTTAAGGTTAATATGTTATTGATATTACCCGTCAGTAAAAAAAAAGACAGGAAAAATAATTCTACCTTATGCTTTGAATCACTTTTGATTACCAAGTATAGCGCCGTGACCGCAGCCAACGCGAAGTAAATATAGAAGTGCTCCAAATGCACCTCTGGCCAATTGAAATATTGATCGTAACTATTCATTTTATTACGATATTAAACAGCATACTTAAAATCAAACAATAGTTTACTCACGAGACTGTCAGCGTATCATCAATAAATTGAAGTTCTCTATTGGCCCCATATATTTGACCGTAGCCATGTTTAAAATCCTTCTTTAATGCATCATTGAAAATGATATAACTATTTTTCTTCTTACCTCGCAGCATTAATGTTTCAAAATCTCGCAAAAATGCAATCTTAGCAATCTTTCTTCGAACTACAAAGAGGTTAATATCGATAATCTCGGAGAATAATAGAAAGTCTGAAACCAATCCTACAGCTGGAGTATCTAGTATTATGTAGTCATATTTTTCTTGTAGCTGCAAGAAAATCGATTTCATCTTAGATCCTGATAACAGTCCAAGAATATTACCATTATCAACGGCCGTTGGAATGAACTGCAGGTTGCTTAGTTTCTCGTGCGGATAAATAATGTCATCCAAAGAACTAACATTGCCTTGCAAATAATCGGAGAGCCCTTTTCCATCAATTTTGTCCCTTTCATTGATAAGACTCGGGTTCCTCAAATCCGTATCGATAATAAGCGTTTTTTTACCTGCTTCGGCCAAGGTTATTCCTAGATTGATAGCGCAAAAGGTTTTGCCTTCTTCTGGCATTATCGAGGTTATTCCCAATACACAACATCCTTCTTTCGCATGAACCGTCTTTAAATTGACGTATAAATCTCTGAATGATTCTTTTACTCTCCAAAGAGAAACATCAGAATCTGAAGTTTTGAATTTTGAATCGTGATGAGATATGCTTGCAATTATTGGAATGTCAGTATTTGCAATAATTTGATTGCTGTTTTCAATGACATCATCCGACGGAAAGAACACAATTTTTGTTAAAGGAATTAGTGTCCCTAAAATGCCCGCCAATACCAGCAGTAGTTTTTTTTGTGGTGCGACCGGACCATCACCTACCATTCTCGCCCCATCTAAAACCCTAGTGTCGGGAGCATTCTCAGCTCTAGCTATGCCGGTTTTGGCCAGCTCTTGACTTAGATAGTTAAATAGATTTTCATATAAATTACTTTGCCTTTCAATATTAAGCAATTGCTTTTCCTTAGTAGGTAGTTTGCTGATTAATCCGTTGTACTCTGATAGTTGTGATCTTAAACCACGTAAGGCAAATTCAGAAGATTTAATCGATGTACGTAAATTGTTCAATAATAATCCCGTTGATTCATTTATCTGGTCATTAAGAATTCTCATCTCCTTACTTCCGCTAGTTATGAAAAACTTCTTTTTTGACCTTAAAGTGTACAGCCGTTTTAGCTCATTGATATTTTCATTAATCAATGGGTCTTCAATACCCATTGCAGTTGGAATGACAAAATCATCACTGTTCTGATTATTTTCAACATATTTTATAAGAGAATTGTAGTACTTTATTTCTAGTTGCATTTTGGCCTTATCAACATTTAAGCTTTGTGTTAAGCCTAATGCGTTGGATGCCGTCGCGCCCAAATTAACTGCATTCTCATCTTGTTTGAATAGTTCAAGATTTAATTCTACCTTCAACAGAGAATCTGTTACAATATCAAGTTGATTTCTGATAAATGATTCTTTACTTGCCGCAATTTTGTTTCTGGAGATTAGCTTATTATTAATATAATTTTCCGTTAGCTTTTTGAGAAAATCAATTTCTTTGTCTACTAGGGTTCCATATGAAGCTATTTTAAAAATACTCGCTTGAATATCTATATTGTCTACTTCT
Source organism: uncultured Flavobacteriaceae bacterium (assembly GCA_947500435.1). GTDB lineage: Bacteria > Bacteroidota > Bacteroidia > Flavobacteriales > Flavobacteriaceae > Maribacter_C. Next base: position 135,331 of record CANMRV010000002.1, on the reverse strand, counting down.
ATGTTCTCAACATAGTCGTTGGCCAGCCCGTTCAGGTTATGAATGATAAAACTCAACTCCTTATTTTCAAATTCACCTTTGGCAAATTCAAAGTCAGGTTTTTCTAATATAAAAGTGAAATAATCATGTTGGACCATCTCACCAAAGGAAAATACCTTTGTAAAACTGAGTTCGCTTTCCACCTTTCGTGAGGAACCAGTAGATGGGTTTGAAACCATAAAATCATCCGCTTCAACAGTTAAGCTATACGTTTTATCATCGAGTATCTCCACTTCAAAAGCAACATTATTAAGCTGCGTTTTGGTCTTTGTTAATGAAACTTTGAACGGAAAATTATTATAGTACTCCTTCTTTCTTAGCCAATTACCAGAATGATAAGAAACATCAAAACCAACATCCTCTATGGTCTGGCTAATTAGGCTATATGATTTAATAATGCCAATTTCGTTGTAAAGGTTCTTTTCCATTTCGATTAAGCTCACTCCCCCGTCAACGTATTTACTATCACCCAAAAGGCGATTACTTCCAGATGGATCAATTAAAATAGATGTTGACACCTCGTACTTAGGAGTAGAAAGAAAAATATATGCTAACGCCACTGATACACACAAACAAATGCTTATTAAAAAAAATAGCTTGTTTTTATAGACCTTTTGCAAGAATAATCTCAAATTAACCTCTTGCAATTCGTTTATATTTTTATCACTTATGTTTTTCATTCTAATGTCTTATCAAGTCTTTTATAACTTTAATCTTTTCATACATATTCTATTTATACAATGTTCAATGCATGCACATAACTAGGTTATAGATAGATTTTAGGGCAGATTTTAATCTATTTTGAAAAATTCAATACTAATATAGTTGTACTTATCGCAGATAAAATAAGTCCGAATACTCCTATGTTTTTCTGAGCCAGATTTGGTTTCGACGTTTCTACATAGAGTACGTCATTGGGGTGCAACAAATAGTACGGTGAATGTATTATCATGGGGTCTCTCAAATCTAAATTCACGACCTTGGATTTATCTCCTATTTGCCTTATCAATTTTATCTTTTTTCGCTTTGCAGATATATTTAAATCCCCGGCGGCACTAAGTGCCTCAAATATGTTTACTTGAGTATTGTAAATATAATTGGTACCCGGATTTTTAACATCTCCCAATACCGAAACTTTAAAGCTGGTAAGCTTTACTGAAACAGTAGCGTCCACCAGTTGTTTATCAATTTCGCTCTGCACAAGGTCCTCTATTTCTTCAATACTAAGGTCACTTACCTTTAGCTCACCAATATTAGCCATGTTGATCATACCGTCACGATTGACTGTATAACCAGAAAGAAATAAAGACGCTGGGTTTGGTTCGACATTTCTATTTTCTAGACTAGATGAGTTGTAGAACGCTGATTCTTCAGGATCCCTGCTCTGTACTTTGATGCTAAGTACATCATTAGGTTGAACTACATATCTTGCCGGAATAAGTGGTATTGTTAAGGTGCCCTGATCGCTTTGCAAATAGTTGAATCCTTTTGAGGTATAGCATGAAGAAGCTAACAGAAGTAACAATAGTGGAAATATTCTACTTAGTAAAAGATAAGTCTTATTACTTCTCTGGAACTGTAATTTGTAATCTCGTTTTACTTTTAAATTTTTTTTCATTTTGGGACATTTAAAACTTTCATTTATGTTTCTCGTTATACCTTCGATTGATTCCATATCAATTTAGAAATCAGATTCTTAGGCAAAGACAACTTGTTTTATTTCTGAATAATTAAAAAGTCGTTCTATAACCGCTTGACTATTCCAATTATCGATTTATCAATTATTGCTGTCGTTTTACAACAATGTTCTAAAGTAGGTTGCACAATGTTTTATTTGCTTTAGGGTTGTCTGAATCTTTTTTACATAATATTTGGTGTCTTAAATTTAAAATGCGTTTTTTCGATGTCTACCGAAAAGAGTTAGGAAAACAATTTTTATATCGAGCCAGAAACTCCAATTTTCAATATACCATAGATCATGTTTTATCCGTTGATTTTTTTCTTCAGGGGTAACCGTAGGTCCTCTCCATCCATTGACTTGCGCCCAACCAGTAATTCCAGGTTTTACATAACTTCTCACCATATAATCATTTACACTTTTCCTAAAATCGTCTTGTAAATTAATTCTATGTGGTCTTGGCCCGATTACACTCATTTCCCCTCTCAAGACATTAAAAAACTGTGGTAACTCATCTAAATCACTTTTTCGTAAGAACTTGCCAATTCGGGTTATTCTTGGATCATTTATGATTGTAGATTTTGTTCCATTCAAAGGATTATCACAAACAGACATTGTCCTGAACTTATAGCATTTAAATGTTTTACCTGATTCCCCTTTTCTATAAGGTCTATAAAAAACGGGCCCTTTGGAATCTATTAAAATTAAAATACTTATGATTAGATATATGGGAGATAGCAAAAGGATTGTCAACAATGCAAAGCAAAAGTCAAATAAGCTTTTTACCATCGTTGTGTTAAAATTATCTAATGGGGATTGACGAAGTTTGTAAACCGCAAAATCACCGATCGTACTCGCTCTAAATTTTTTCGCCATGAGCTGAGGGTTGTCAGGAATTAGTTTGACACGAACCCCGAAACTATCGGCGATTTTTATCAGCTCCCTGATTTTGCTTTCCTCAAGTTCCGATAATGCTATCAAAACCTCATCTATGGAGTGGTTGGTCAAAACATCTGAAAAATCATTGATGTTGCCATAAATACTCATGTTAAGCACATTCTTCGATTGCTTCTTACTATCTTCTAAATACCCTAACAAAAGATAGCCATAGCGAGCCATTCCTTTCGTAAACCCGATAAGTTTTGAAGATTCAAGAGCTGTACCTATCAGTAGTGTATTGGAATAGAGCTTTGAGCTTTTTTTCTTTAGGTATTTTAAGAGGTACTTGTGGCTTACAAAATTAAGATAGGAAAAAATGAAAATAGGTATAATGAATGTGGAGCGATTGAAATACCTAATCTTCAAAAGTATTACTAAAGTGACGACGAACCCGACAAAGAAAAATACGGACGTTAGTATGCTTTTTATGTAGTTGTAATCAGAATCAAAATAAAACTCCTTATCCCTGATATATAAAATAATGAACAACCAACTTATGTTGTATATAAAAATGAGCAATGTCATCTTCTTTAAAAAAGACACATCACTAAATGAGAATTCAGGTAGCCTTAAAAAGAGAAACATAACCAATATCAAATTCAATAAGACGAACTCAAATGAGAGTAGCTTAATCAGAATGTATCTATTCTTTGAATTCATTATTATAGGTTTTACGCAACTTAAAAGAGCATAATATGATTAACTATTAAAAATTATTAACGAATCAATAAATTTTATCAAGGCCTGAATATGAAGGATAAAACTTCATAAAAAATGGATAAAAATTTCTTGTTTTAAATGGAAAGAGCCTTTGGTTAGTGCTTTAAATCAATAAAAAACAAACTTTATAAATGTAAGTAAAATACCGCGTTTTGCGCCTAATTTTATCAGAACCTATTGTTCTTACAATAAAATCAGATAATTAGACAAATAAGAAATTATACATTCTATTTATCACATATTCCTTATTCAGTATATTTTTACATTTTTTTTACATTTTTGCGATGGTTTGGTTTAATCCGTCTAAACAAAGGAAGTTCTATGTCACAAAAGGTGCTAAATTAATAGACTAAAGACTCAAAAATCGTTTGTATGACTATTATAGCATATAGAAATCGACTTAGTTTACTACTAAACCTAGGACCCGAAAGAGGAAGGGAGTAATAGTTGGTAATTAAACTAAATTGGTAAAAATTAAGGTTTTCATTGGTTTACTGACGGAAGCGGTTTTATTGTTCAAAAGATTACTGGTAAATTGGTTTTAAAACAAATTTTTTGTGGAATTTGGCAAACCGCATAGTTCTTCTAAAAGAAAAACCTTGAAGAAGAATTGTTACTTTTACCTGCTATATATAACTTTGATATACTTATGATTTTTAATTCAAAATAGTTCGTTAGAAAAACCCCTTCTTTAAAGGCAGCTTTCCACCTCCAAATAAGCAAACGTTTATTAAGAATAGTAAGATGAATTATCGAACTGTCAATCATTTGAATTAAACAACAGTTATTAGCGCACAAGCTTTATGAGGGATATATAAGTATTTAATCTATTTTTTTTTATTCATCTTGACCACAGCTATATCTTCGTTAATTGAACATTCTCAACTACAGATAAAGATCAAGATTTTCAGGTATCGATTTAGTAAAAAGCCCCTTAAAATAGGGCAACCACTATAAAATGAAAAGCGACTAAAAGGCGCTTTTGATTAAATGAAACCAGATTACGGATTCTAATGACAACCAACACACTCATGAAAATATGAATGCACAAAATGTTGCATATAGTAAAATCGAAAATCTCCAAAATTCCCCCGATTCAAAGTCCGATAAAATAAAGGTAGGTATCATCGGTGGAGGATTAATGGGAATGGCGCTCGCCTACAGAGTATCAGAGCTGAATGCCTCGGCAAAGGTATTTGAAAGCAATTCGCAGTTAGGTGGTTTGTCAACCCACTATGATTACGGTAACTTTACTTGGGATAAATTTTATCACGTAATAGTGCCAACTGATGGAAGTTTAATAAACCTTATCAAAGATATCGGTCTTGAAGAAAGTTTAAATTGGAGTCGTTCTTTTACCGGTTATTATGTAAATAAATCTTTTCATTCCTTAAACAGTCCTAAGGAATTTTTAATGTTTCCACTTTTAAATATTTGGGATAAAGTTAGACTTGTATTCACCATTTTTTACGGCGGCAGAATCAGCAATTGGAAAAAGCTTGAAAAGGTCACGGTAAAGGATTGGTTGATACGAATGGGTGGCAGGAAAAATTTCAATAAATTCTGGGAGCCCTTATTATTGGCCAAACTTGGTGAAAACTATAAACGAGTGTCAGCAGTTTTTATCTGGACGTATATCCGCAGATTGTTCAAAGCAAGAGAACATCCTGTGGAAAAGGATTATATGGGGTACGTTTCTGGAGGTTATAAAACAGTCTTTGACCGCTTGGAACATTCGCTAACTAAAAACAACTCGAGCATCGCTCTAAATACGTCTATACAAGGCATTAGGCCTTTGGAAACAGGTGGCATGGAAGTGCAATACGATGATAAGGTAGAATATTTTGATAAAGTAATCTTTACAGCACCTATCAATGTTCTAGAACAAGTAACCTCTCCAGAACTTTGTGAAATCGTAAAAAACGATACACCCATAGAGTATCTCGGCGTTGTTTGTTTGGTATTGATTACAAAAAAACCACTTACCCCATTCTATGTATTGAATATGGGCGATGTAGATACACCCTTTACAGGAGTAATTGGTATTAGCTCTTTGGTGAATCAAGATGAGACCGCTGGGGAGTATATCACCTATTTTCCGAAGTATATTCCTTCGAAACATCAATACTGGGCCATGTCTGATGAAGAGATTGAGACCATATTTATGGCAGGAATTCGAGATCTTTATCCTGAGTTAAAGAGTGACGATATAGTCTCCTCCCATATCAATAGAGCATTTAAAGTACAACCCTTACAAGTTTTGAATTACTCGAATATAGTTCCGAAAATCAAAACAAAGCACCCCGACTTTTTTGTACTTAATACCTCTCAATTTGTAAATAATTCTGTCAACAACAATTTTGTGGTAACACACGTAAATTCGTTTGTAGAGCAATTTAAATCAGAATTAAAAACAAAGGCAACATCTAATACCGTATAGGAACATGGGCAGACCAATAGCAAGTCTTTCTCTAGATCTAGATAATAAATGGTCTTACATGAAGAATAACGGTGCCGAAGGCTGGGAAGGATACCCATCGTATTTGGACATTTTTGTTCCCTATATCTTAGAGTTATTAAGAGAATTGAACCTCAAGCTGACATTTTTTATTGTGGGTCAAGACGCTGCTGTGGAACTCAACCAGAAATATATAAGAATGATTGCTGATGCCGGTCACGAAATAGCCAATCATTCCTTTAAACATGAGACCTTTCTTCACCTGTATACCAGAGAGGAATTGGAAGATGAGATTGAAAAATCCCACGCTATTATCAAATCAGTAAGTGGTCAAGAACCTAAAGGATTTCGTGGACCTGGATTTACTTGGAACGAAACTTTGTTGGAGGTTTTGGAAGAGAAGGGATACATTTATGACTCATCTACTTTTCCAACCATCATAGGGCCATTAGCGAGAATGTATTATTTTAAAACTTCTAATTTAACAGAAGAGCAAAAAAAGGAAAGAAAAGAACTCTTTGGAAAATTTTCTGATGGGTTCATGAAACTAAAACCATACTTCTGGAAGTTGAAAAATAAGAGAAAATTGTTGGAAATGCCGGTGACGACAATGCCCCTATTTAGGGTCCCGATTCACCTAACTTATCTGGTATATCTTAGTGGTTTTTCGAAACAATTAATGTTTTTTTATTTGAAATGCGCCGTATATCTTTGTAAACTCACGAGAACTCCCCTCAATTTTTTAATACATCCTACAGACCTTTTAGGAGGTGATATGATTACGGGAATGGAATTTTTCCCAGGAATGAATGTTCCAAGCCATACTAAGTCGGCAATTTTCAAAAAGGTAATCAAAATTTTTGCCAAACATTTTACTTTAGTGACCATGGAAGAACATGCAGCCGAAATAAGTAAGAAGGCTCAAATTATTTGATAAAAGAATACTATATCAATCGTTACGCCTAAATAGTGTATTGAATACTAGTATCAAAAAGGCAGAATAAGCAATTATAATTAAGATATGGAAACACAGTACAAACCACTCGAAAAGATGCATGGACCAAGTGCTCCAATAACAAAACCTACTGTTACTATTCTTTTACCAGCCTATAACGAAGAAGCCATTATTTCTGATAGTCTGACCATTCTCACTAATCATATGAGCTCGCTAAACGAAAAATATGATTGGGACATTTTAATAGTGAATGATGGTAGCAAAGATGCAACTGCAAGAATCGCGGAAGAGCTCACGCAAACCCTACCAAATGTCTCTGTACATCATAATAAGGTAAATAAGAATTTAGGGGGTGCGTTACGTGCTGGATTTAAAATCGCAAAAGGGGAGTACATTGTTGTACTTGATATTGACCTCAGTTTTGGCCCCGATCATGTTGAGACAATGGTAGACGAAGCTATTGATAAAGATGCGGATATCGTAATTGCTTCACCTTACATGAAAGGAGGCAGAACAACCAATATACCTTTCCATAGGTTGCTTATGAGTAAAGTTCTCAATAAAATTATGCGCTTTACCTCAGGAATAAATATACATAGCTTTACTGGTATGGCCCGGGCGTATAAAAAAGAATTTCTTGATACTCTAAACCTTAAGACCAGTACCTATTCAATAAATCCTGAAATCATTCAAAAAGCCCGTATCCTAAGAGGACGTATCATTGAAGTTCCTGGCCATTTAGATTGGACCTTACAATTAGAATATGGGGAGAATAGAACATCAAGTGTTAGTATTTTCAAAGGAATTCGTAACGGTTTAATGTCGAGTTTTATCTTTAGGCCTTATGGATTTTTCATGATAATCGGATTGCTACTATTAGTCGCATCCTTGTATATGATTGGTTGGATATTTTATCACGTATATGCGATATATCCGGAAATTCAAGCATCAGGTGAGTTTTTTGACGACATGTTCTCAGAGGCCGTTGCTGCTGCATATAATAAACGTCCACATGCTTTTTTAATAGGTGGTTTCGTATTTGTAGCGGCCATACAATTTCTTGGTCTAGGGTTCATTTCATTACAAAAGAAAAGGTACTTTGATGAACTGTTTCATTTGAATACATCTATTCTAAAGTCGACTAAAGGATTATAAAGAGCATGAAAAAAAATTCGCTGCTGAAGAGTCTAGTACCATTTTTTCCTTTATTGCTTCTCTATATTATCGTGGTTCTTTTATTTTCCAATAATGAATTGGCCGGTGACGAAAGCAGACATATGGCTTACGCGACCAATTTAACCCATGGCTATTATACGGATGGAAGTAATCCAGACTTGCGTAATGGGCCTGGCTATCCTATGGTCATTGCGCCATTTGTGGCTATAAACTCCAGCTTACTAATTCTTAAATTTTTAAATGCCCTATTTGTTTTTATAGGCATTATTTACTTTAAAAAAAGTATTGAATTTTTTGCCAAAGAAAAATACGCCATTGTTTTTGCCTATTTAATCGGTATCTACCCTCCGTTGTTGCGCTACATGCCTCTAATTTATTCCGAACCGTTGACATTTATGATTATATGTGGGCTGTTGTTTCATGTATTTAAATTGTATCGAAGCAAAAAACTCGATTGGGAACAAATCGTAATTACTTCGTTGTATCTAAGTTTTTTAGTACTGGTGAAAATAATATTCCTTCAAGTAATAGGATTATGCTTATTGATATTGAGCGTTCTATTTTTATGGAACAGGAAGAAGCAAAATAAAAAGGCTTTTTTGGTTTTAATTGGAGGGTTTCTACTGATTATCCCGTACCTAATATATGCCTATTCATTAACAGGCAAACCATTTTACCTAGGTACCGGAGGAGGTGAAATTTTATATCACCGGTCAACACCATATAACAATGAATGGGGTAATTGGTTCTCCAGTGAAGATGCTTTAAATGGTGGTAATCATGATTACCAGCCAGATAATGCATATAGAGACCTACGCTCGTTATCTGAAAATCATCATGATGTATATTTAAAGCTAGAACCTTTGACCCATATTGAACGAGATAGCGCCCTTAAATCCATCGCCATTGAAAACATGAAGGCACACCCCGATAAATATTTGAAAAACACGGTATCCAATATTGGCCGATTACTATTTCATTATCCATTTTCTTATAGGGAACAAAACTTAAACGCTTATGGCTATATGATACCTAATATGTTTATTTTGGTATTGTGGATTCTGAGTTTATATCCAGCTTTTCTGATGAGAAAGAAAATACCTTTTGAGATAAAAGCTATTATGGTTTTTACTTTGATTTATGCCTGTGGAATTGTCGTAGCAGATGGCAGGGGAAGGAATTTTATAATCATGGTACCTTCACTAGTCTTATTTTTTGCCTATGTCTTCACAAACATTTTAAAAATCACCTTGATAAAGACTGAAGAAGTAAAATAGACACCCGAATTTTACTTGAAGAATCTATGTCTCTTGTAAGAACAAGTCCTGCTAAAGTGATGTGGCTAAGCATGATACGTGTCTTTTGAATTGAACAAACCTTGTTGGCAAAGACGACGGTTAATAGCCCTACCCGCTCCCAAAATTACACACAACCATCGTACCAATCCATTCACCTTTTTAGATGTTATTAGATGAATTCATTAAAAAATAAAAAGCACTCTCTACAGATCAGCTAACAGTGTTTTGATGCCACTTGAAAAATGGCTCGTCGGGATGCAAGAGTTAAACTAAATACTGTATCGCTTTAGCTTTCAATGTTTTAATCTTTTTTATTTAAAGTCGTACACCGTATTGCAATTGTATATCAAATAAACACAAAATGATGTAATTATTATTAAGATAAAGATGGTTAAATATTTATTTGGAATCTACCTGCTGAAACTGAATTACTGAAAATTTATTGATACTCTCATTGAAAGCTTTTTGTCATATAGAATTAATAGAAACCTCATCATCCCGTTTCGAAAACCGCCTAGTCAATTTTCTTAAGATTTAATAAATCAATTAGCTCGTTTAGTGATTGCATTTTAATACGTGTTGAAATTCAAAAGTACCACTAAACCAAGTCATTCAAAAACTTAGCTTTGGAGCCTAGAACCGTTAACCAGTCCTGATTTTTATGAATCTCTTAACTAGCAATAACCAATATTCAATTACACTTTTTCGTAGTTTTAAAATAAAAAATGAAATCTACTGCTATGTTCTGGGTTGGTTTTACGTCCCTCGTTTTATTAACCGTTACCATAATGGCTGCCATGAATTTTCCGTTCAACTGGGTCTTCTATATTACCGTTCTAGGCCAAGGTGCGGTTGTATACATGGTGTACAAAGTTCTAACGGACAATTATACAACCCAAAAGACGTTTGAAAATTTTTATGAAGATGCTCCTATTGAGCGCTATCGTTAAGCAGAATTGGTAGCTAGGGTATCACTTTTCTTGATTGTAGAAGACATACCCAATTCGGGGATGACCAACAACGGAATCCGTGTATGAAACGCAACTCTCTTTATAACCGGTTCACGGGTCATCCGCTCCATATAACTATGCTGGTAGTTAAGCATGGCTAGTAAATGAATGTCGAGTTCCTCACTAAAAACCTCCAAGGTTTTTGAAACGGAATTCAACTCTGAAACCGTATGTACATAGTGCTCAACCTCTTTGAGATATTTTCTTAACATGTTTAGATTAAACTGCTGTAATTCAGTCAATGCCTCAATTTTATACTGAACATGAACGATACGTATTACCGCATCAAATGTCTTTGCCATTTCAATTAGCGGCTGAAGTTCTGATGTTGTATAGAACCTATTAAAATCTGTTGCAAAAGCAATTTCTTTCGGTTTTGTAAATTCAAAATTCCGTGGAATGGCTAAAACCGGGCAATTTTTCACACTCTTTATTATCCGGACAGTATTACTTCCCATGAAAACTTCCTCCATACCAGAAGCTCCTTTGGTACCGGTCACAATTAAGTCAATACCTACTTCTTCAACGGTCTCCTTGATTTCGTCTACCAGAAAGCTAAAAGAAGAAATAGTCTTAAAACTATGTTTTGGGTTTTTAACTGTTTTACCAATACGTTCTACCCAATTTTGCAGCCCTCTTTTTGATTGAAGTTGGGCTCCATTTTCTATCGAACCACCATCAATAGTTGCGGCCATAAAGCGACTACTTGCAATTGCCGGCGTATACGTATTTAACAAGTGAAAAACGCAGTCTTCGTTTTCAAAGAGTTCAAGTGCATATTTCGTAGCATTCCATGCATTTTCTGAAAAGTCCGTAGGTATGAGTATGTTCTTCATCCACTTTTTATTGTAATCCATGAAGTAAAAGTAAAAGGATAGTGCAAGGCAGACTATGACATTTGTCAGCTTTTTGAAAAGGACCAAAAATTTAAAACCCGTCTATCAAATCTTGGAGTTGTTTCTCATCAGCAACCCCAATTTGCTTGCCTGAAGTTTTGATAAATCCTTTTTTCTTGAATTCGGAGATAATTCGAATACAAGATTCCGTTGCGGTACCAACTACATTTGCATAATCTTCACGGGAAAGGGTAAGAGTAAGAAATCCATCTGCGGTTTCTCCGTAGTTATTCTTCAAGTACAAAAAGGCTTCCGCCATACGCTGTTTCACTGTTTTTTGTGACATGTTTACGATGACGTCGTCGGCTTCTTTGAGGTCATGCGCCATATGCCGAAGCACCTCAACGGCAAAATTCGGATTCGTATTCAAGGTATTTGTAATGATTTCCTTGGGAATAAAACACACTTCCATATCGTTTACAGCAACCGCACTTAAATTCGTAGATTCTTCGGCTATAACAGAACGTTGCCCGATAACCTCACCTTTACTCGCCAACTTCACAATCTGGTCTTTGCCATTGGCACTGAGTTTTGACAACTTGGAGACTCCATCACGCACACAAAAAATACCATCCAGCTTCTCCCCTTCTTCGAAAAGGGCTTCCCCTTTTTTGATTTTCTTATGCACTTTTGAATCAGAAACTTTTTTCAGCTCCTCCTTATTCATGGCCCTTAATGAGTTGAATTGACGAACGATACAATTTTCACATCTGCTTTCCATGACTTAAACAATTTATACCTGATTACACAAAGGTATCCGAAATAAATTAGGCAAAACCTGATAATTATCATATTTTGTATTGCACCCAGTTCCCAACTTTGTAATAGGTATAAGCAAATGTAAATGGACACTTCTAATTGTTACCATTGCGGTGATGACTGTGGAAAAAAGGTCATACAGTTCGATGAAAAAGATTTCTGCTGTAATGGGTGCAAAACTGTTTACGAGATTTTCTCTACAAATGATTTATCCTATTATTATGACCTACAATCAGCTGCTGGTGCTACCCCAAAGGCGATTGAAGGAAAATACGATTTTCTCGATACTGCTGCTATTGTTGAAAAACTGACGGAATTCAATGATGGCAACCTTCAGATAGTAAACCTTTACATTCCCCATATTCATTGTAGTTCATGTATTTGGGTTTTGGAAAACTTGAATAAGCTGAATCCTTTTGTTAGCAACTCCCAAGTCGATTTTCCAAAGAAAACCGTACGTATTTCTTACAATAGTAGTTCTCTTTCCTTAAAGGAATTGGTACTTCTTTTAGCAAGAATCGGTTACGAACCCTATATTTCATTAGACGATTACGATAATAAAAAGAAATCCGTGGACCGAAGTTTGATTTACAAGCTAGGTGTTGCAGGTTTTGCTTTTGGGAATGTGATGTTCCTTTCCTTTCCTGATTATTTTGATTTATCTACAAGCGCAAGCTCCGGTGGGGAGTTTTGGTTAAACGAATATCAAAGATTGTTTCGCTGGCTGATGTTCGGCTTTTCACTTCCTGTAGTGTTTTATGCAGGAAGGGATTATTTTACATCTGCCTATAAAGGAATCCGCTCCAACATACTCAATATAGACGTTCCGATTGCCTTAGGAATTGTGGTCTTATTCCTTAGAAGCACCATTGACATTACTTTTGATTTAGGACCTGGTTTTTTTGATTCCCTCACGGGATTGATATTCTTTCTGTTGTTAGGGAAATTCTTCCAGCAGAAAACCTATTCCTTTCTTTCTTTTGAGCGGGATTATAAATCCTATTTCCCGATTGCGGTTACACGGATAACATCCGAAGGAAAAGAAGAAACCACCCAAGTCCATGATATTAAAAGAGGTGATAGATTATTGATTCGAAATGAAGAATTGATTCCTGTGGATGGTATTCTTATCAATGGAAATGCTCGAATCGACTACAGCTTCGTAACTGGCGAATCGGAAGCAGTTCGAAAAGAATCAGGCGACAAAGTATTTGCTGGTGGGAAACAATTGCAGAGTGCAATAGAAATCGAGACCTTAAAATCGGTTTCCCAAAGTTATTTGACACAATTATGGAGTAATTCTGTTTTTCAACAGGATAAATCCACACATTTCCAGACTCTTACTGATAGCATCGGAAAACGATTTACCATTACAGTATTATCCATTGCAACAATAGCAACGGCATTCTGGCTCTATTACGACCCAAGCAAAGCAATGAATGTCTTTACAGCGGTATTGATTATTGCATGTCCTTGTGCGATTTCATTGGCAGCTCCATTTACCCTTGGAAACATGCTTCGAATTTTCGGACGCAAGAAGTTCTATTTAAAAGACACACAAACCATTGAACGGTTGGCTCAAATTGATACGGCCATTTTTGATAAAACCGGAACGATTACCACCTCCCAAAAAAGTGTAGCCACCTATGAGGGAATGCCATTGAGCCAAGAAGAAGAATCCCTTTTAAAAAATACCATCCGAGCCTCAAATCATCCGTTGAGCCGTTCTTTATATGATATGCTCTCTGAACAAAATATTGTCACCTTAGACGATTACGAAGAACATCTCGGAAAGGGAGTTGAAGGCTCCAAAGACAATAATCATATCAAAGTGGGTTCTGCGGATTTTGTGGGAGAACAGCAATCCGAAGAGAACTTAAACACTACTGTACATATCAGTAGTAATGCTACATATAAAGGCAAATATGTTTTTCACAATGAGTATCGAAAAGGTGTAAGCAAGCTATTCGATGAAATGTCAGAAACCATAAAGCTCGCTATACTCTCAGGTGATAATGAAGGTGAAAAATCTAGATTGGAAAAACTGCTGCCCAAATTGACACCACTCTATTTCAATCAAAAACCAGAACATAAATTAGAGTTCATTAAGTCATTACAAGAGCAGGACAAAAAAGTGCTGATGGTAGGTGATGGATTGAACGATGCTGGGGCACTGGCACAAAGTAATGTTGGTGTTGCCATATCTGAAAATGTAAATGTGTTTTCCCCCGCTTGCGATGGTATTTTGGATGCCTCAAAATTCCAACAGCTATACCAATATATTATCGCCTCGAAAAAAGCGATGATAATTATAAAGTTAAGTTTTGTACTTTCATTATTATATAATTTAGTCGGACTTTATTTCGCCGTAACCGGGCAATTACAACCCGTAATAGCTGCCATTTTAATGCCCTTGAGTTCGATTAGTGTGGTTGCATTCACAACAGTGATGACCAACTTTTTAGGGAAGAAAATAAAATAATTACTAAACATGACTAATGTCATATTTAATAGAAAACTGCGGGAGTAGTTTTACAACCAAATTCAGGTAGGTATGAGTGTTATATATGTGTTACTGGCCATCAGCATTGTCGTTGCGGTCATCTTTTTCATAGCATTTATTATTTCGGTTAAAAATGGGCAGTATGATGATTCATATACGCCATCTGTACGCATGCTTTTTGAAGATGAATTGGTTGTTGAAAAACCATCAGAAGAAATTGAAATTGAAAAAAATCCAACTAAATAAACAAGAATAACTATGGAAGTACAGCAGTTCTATTACGATAATAAAATCGTAAAAAACTTCCTCTACGCAACAATGCTTTGGGGAATTGTAGGGATGTCCGTTGGGCTCTTATTGGCCTTTATGTTCATGTTTCCCAACTTGACCGATGGTATATCTTGGTTAAGTTTTGGTCGTTTGCGCCCTTTACATACTAATGCCGTAATTTTTGCCTTTGTGGGGAACGCCATTTTTGCAGGGGTATATTACTCTTCACAACGCCTCCTTAAAGCAAGAATGTACAGTGACTTGCTCAGTAAATTTAATTTCTGGGGTTGGCAGGCTATTATCGTTGCTGCGGCCATTACCCTTCCTTTAGGATATACTACTTCAAAAGAATATGCCGAACTCGAATGGCCTATCGATATAGCAATCGCATTGGTTTGGGTGGCCTTCGGTGTAAACCTTATCGGAACCATTATCAAACGAAGACAGCGACACATGTACGTTGCTATTTGGTTTTATTTGGGCACTTTCGTGACGGTGGCTGTACTTCATATTTTCAATAGTTTAGAACTTCCTGTAAGTGCGCTGAAGAGTTATTCGGTTTACGCGGGAGTTCAAGATGCTTTGGTACAATGGTGGTACGGTCATAATGCGGTGGCCTTCTTTTTGACCACTCCCTTTTTAGGATTGATGTACTATTTCGTTCCCAAAGCTGCGAACAGACCTGTGTACTCTTATAAACTATCCATTGTACACTTCTGGTCCTTAATATTTATTTATATCTGGGCCGGACCGCACC
The DNA here is from genome assembly GCA_947500435.1 of uncultured Flavobacteriaceae bacterium. Classification (GTDB taxonomy): domain Bacteria; phylum Bacteroidota; class Bacteroidia; order Flavobacteriales; family Flavobacteriaceae; genus Maribacter_C. The sequence continues at coordinate 119,873 of CANMRV010000002.1, read as the reverse complement.
ACTTGCTCTATTCATCTTTACCAGATTGGGCACAAAACTTGGGTGTTGCTTTTTCTATCATGTTGATTGCTCCTTCTTGGGGTGGTATGATAAACGGACTACTAACCCTGCGTGGTGCTTGGGATAAAGTCCGAACAGACCCAGTTCTAAAATTTATGGTAGTTGCGATTACCGGATACGGAATGGCAACCTTCGAAGGACCGATGTTGTCCCTAAAAAATGTAAATGCTATTGCACACTTTAGCGATTGGATTATTGCCCACGTGCATGTTGGTGCCCTAGCATGGAATGGTTTTCTAGCCTTCGGGATGATATACTGGTTGGTGCCTAGAATGTTTAAAACAAAATTAGCATCTAAAGGTCTTGCCAATTTCCATTTTTGGATTGGCACCTTAGGAATTATTCTTTACGCACTCCCCATGTATGTTGCCGGATTCACCCAGGCACTAATGTGGAAAGACTTCAATCCGGATGGGACTTTAGTCTATGGAAACTTTCTAGAAACCGTAAATGAGATTATGCCTATGTACTGGATGCGTGCCATCGGTGGCAGTATGTACATTATAGGTGCATGTGTTATGGTGTATAACGTAATTGTAACCATCAGACAAGGTAGTAAAGTAGAAGATGAGTTAGCAGAAGCTGCTGCTTTGACCAGAGTATCTAAAAAGAGAACAGCTGGTGAAACCTATCATTCTTGGTTGGAACGTAAGCCAATCCAATTGACCATTTTAGCTACCGTAGCTATTTTAATTGGAGGTATTGTACAGATTGTACCAACGATACTGGTGAAGTCAAACATTCCTACCATAACCAGTGTCAAACCCTATACACCTTTAGAATTAGAAGGTCGTGACCTTTACATACGTGAAGGATGTGTTGGCTGTCACTCGCAAATGGTGCGTCCGTTTAGAAGTGAAGTTGAACGATACGGTGAATACTCCAAAGCTGGAGAATTTGTGTATGACCACCCATTCCTTTGGGGTAGTAAACGTACAGGTCCTGATTTGCTTCGGATTGGAGGAAAATACTCCGACAACTGGCACTTGAACCATATGTATGACCCCCAGAGCACTTCGTCCGGTTCAATAATGCCCGCATATCAATGGTTGATTCATAATGAACATGACCGTAATGGAATTCAAGGAAAAATGGAAGCGATGGTGACTCTTGGTGTTCCATACACGGAGGAAGAAATTGCCAATGCCATGGCTGACATGGATGCACAAGCAACACAAATCGAAAAGAACCTGTATACAGACCCCGACTTTGCTAAAAGCTATGAAGCCGATAAGAAATATGCGGCGGAAAACGGAAAAGAATTCATAGAAATGCGAGATAGAGAAATTGTATCGCTAATAGCCTATCTGCAGCGTTTGGGAACCGATATTAAAGTAAAAGAAACTAACGAAACCGTTTTAAAATAAGAAAATAGAACAGGGATGAAAGAGTAAAGAAAAACGATTTTAAAATCTATTCTCTCTTTTCTATTCTCTCTTCTCTAAAAAAATTAAGTCATGCTAAAATTCGTAAAAGGTTATATGGAAAGTATTGAGGATGTGGCGACGTATCCCATGATATCGCTACTTATTTTCTTTGTGTTTTTTGTAATTCTATTTTGGTGGGTCTTTACCGCCTCAAAGGAACATATTAAAGAAATGAGCGAAATGCCATTAGATAATGATAACCAACAAAATCTAGAGATATGAAGAGTTCAATTTCATGGATTAGAGTCCTAGTACTATTTTTTACAATCTTCGGATTGATGGAGTTTTTCGTCGACTCAGGCGATAAACCGGCCATTATAGAGTACCCCATCGCGCAATTATTTTTGGTAATGGTTTTGGTGCTTTTGGTTGGTATCGAGTTAATACTAGGTGCTGTGGAAAATGTAATGTACCAAACACTAAGTGATGAGGCAAAAGAAAGATACTTAGCTTCCAAAGCAAAATCAGGCGGATGGGCTTGGGGTAAAAGAACCTATCAAAAAATGCTTGGTTCTAAGCCCATTGAAGTCGAGGAAGAAATCATATTAGACCATAACTATGATGGTATCCGAGAATTGGATAACAAGCTACCGCCGTGGTGGGTGTATATGTTCTATGCTACAATAATTTTTGCAGTGGTATATCTGGTACGTTTCCATATTTACAATGACTATACCCAAGATATGGAGTACGAGCAGCAGGTAGCCGCAGCGCAACTGGAAATTGAAGAATACAAGAAAACCGCTAAAGACTTGGTTGATGTCAGTACTGTTGAATTGTTGACTGAAGCTGCAGATATTAGTGCCGGGAAAGCAATTTTCGAAACCACCTGTGTAGCCTGTCACATGGCTGATGGAGGTGGCGGAATTGGTCCTAATCTGACTGATGAATATTGGATACTAGGTGGAGGCATCAAAAACGTTTTTAACACCGTTTCCGAAGGGGGCCGTGACGGTAAAGGTATGGTTGCATGGAAGCAAATATTAAAACCTCTAGAAATGGCTCAAGTTTCAAGTTACATTTTAACTGAAATTACTGGGAAAACACCAGCTAATCCAAAAGCAGCAGAAGGAGATATTTGGGTGGATCCAGATGCTCCAGCAAAGGAAGTCGCTCCTGAACAGGAGAAAGACTCTATTACAATAGTAACCGATTCGACAACTGTAGCGGTAAACTAGTATAACTTCCCTCCCAACACGGAGGGATTGAGGGAGGTGTAAAATGGCGCAAGACCAAGATAATTTTAGAGATACCATAGGAACCATAAATGAAGAGGGTAAGCGTGCCTGGGTATTCCCTAAAAAACCCAGTGGTAAATTCTGGAAGTATCGCACCTACGTGAGCTACTTTCTGTTGGCATTTTTGATTTCGGCTCCCTTTATTAAAATCAATGGCAATCAGTTTTTGATGTTCAATGTATTGGAACGTCGTTTCAATATATTCGGTTTCCCTTTTTGGCCTCAGGATTTTCACTTGTTCGTGATTTCAATGATTATCGGAGTCATCTTTGTAGCCTTGTTTACAGTTGCTTTCGGGCGTATTTTCTGTGGATGGATGTGTCCCCAGACCATTTTCATGGAAATGGTATTTCGAAGAATAGAATATTGGATAGACGGAGACCGTGGTGCGCAAATACGTTTGGATAGACAAAAATGGGATGCTGAAAAAATACGAAAACGTGTTACAAAATGGATAGCCTTTTTTATCATTTCCTTTCTAATCGCAAATGTATTCTTAGCTTATTTGATAGGAAGTGATAGATTGATACAATACATAACCGATGGACCCTTACAGCATGTTAGCACGCTTATTTCCTTACTCATTTTTACTGCTGTATTCTATTTTATTTTTGCATGGTTCCGCGAGCAAGTGTGTATTATCGCTTGTCCATATGGGCGTATGCAAAGTGTACTCCTTGATAACAAATCAATTGTAGTTGCGTACGACCATAAACGTGGGGAAGCTGAAAATGGCCGAAAAAAGTTTCGAAAAAATGAGGATAGAGAAGCTCTGGGTCATGGTGATTGCATTGATTGTTTTCAATGCGTAAATGTATGCCCAACAGGAATCGACATCCGAAATGGAACGCAATTGGAATGTGTGAATTGTACTGCCTGTATCGACGAGTGTGATACTATCATGGAAAAGGTGAACTTACCAAAAGGTCTGATTCGCTACGCCAGTGAAGATGAAATTACCAAAAAGGAAAAGTTCAAATTTACACCTCGCTTAAAAGGGTATACTGCTGTACTGACCATTTTGACAGGAGTTTTAGTTGGAATGTTATTTCTTAGAAATGACCTAGAAGCCAACATACTTAGACTTCCTGGACAGTTATATGAACATAAAGAAGGAAACATTATTAGTAATGTCTATACTTATAAATTAATCAATAAAACGACGCAAGACATTAATGAAGTCAGTTTCAAACTTCTTTCTCATAAAGGCACCGTAAAACTAGTCCGAAATCAAGATTTTCAAGTGCTAGCACAAGATTTGGCCGAAGGAACTCTATTTATTGAAATCAATAATTCCGCCATTGAAAGCGATAAAGAGAAAGTAAAAATCGGCGTGTATAGCGGCGATAAATTAATTGAAACAACACGGACTGCTTTTTTGGCGCCGAGGAGCTATAAATAAAATAACTATGAAGATTAATTGGGGAACGGCAATCGTAATTGCATTTGTATTGTTTATCAGCTTTATTTTGTTCTTAGTTGTGCGCATGAGCATGGACAATCGTTCGAACCACGATTTGGTAACCGAAGAATATTACAAAGCCGAATTGGGGTATCAGAAAGAAATTGATGCAGAAAATAATGCGAACGAAAATTTGGTCAAACTCCAAGTAAAGAAAACAGCAGAGGGTTTAAAGGTGGAGTTTCCAGAAAAAGTTGATTTTAAGAAAGTGAAAGGAAAAATATCCCTATATAGACCATCTAACAAACACTTGGACTTTGATTTAGTGTTAAATCTGTCCAATGCACATTTGCTCATACCTGACAAACGTTTGTTGGATGGTCGCTGGGATATTAAGGTTTTTTGGGAATACGAAGGTCAAGAATATTTACATAAAGAAAGTATAACCTATTAACATGCTTTTATCTGCTCTCATATTAGGTCTAATGGGAAGTTTGCACTGCGTTGGTATGTGCGGCCCCATTGCTTTTATGCTTCCGGTAGATAGAACTAATTCGTATAAGAAATTCGGTCAGGTTTTCCTTTATCACTTTGGTAGGTTATTAGCCTATGGATTGATTGGACTAGTTTTTGGCCTACTAGGCAAAGGACTCTATGTCTTTGGAATGCAGCAAAAACTTTCCATTGCCATTGGAATTTTGATGATTGTTTTAGTGCTCATTCCGTATAAAACTTTTAGCGAATACAATCTGTCAAAGCCGCTTTTCAAAGTCATTTCAGGAGTTAAGAATCGCTTAGGTCAAGAGTTAAAGAAGAAAAGACCAGATACTTTTTTGACCATAGGTTTCCTAAATGGGTTTTTACCTTGTGGATTAGTCTACATGGCGCTTTTTGGAGCAGTAGCCATGGGAAATGCAGCTGAAGGAAGCTTATATATGATTCTCTTCGGATTAGGGACAGTTCCGTTAATGACCACCGCTATTTATTTCAGTGGTATTTTAAAAGGGGCAGTGCGCCAAAAAGCACAGAAATTAATCCCCGTATTTGTGGTTATAATTGGCGCTCTTTTTATTCTTCGAGGTTTAGGTTTGGGTATTCCTTATGTTTCTCCAGAACCAGTTATCGAAGTAGTTTCTGGTGACATAGAATGCCATTAGTAATCAAAGGATTATTCTCTTATGAAACCACTATCAAATGATATCGTCTTACGTCCTCGGTTTCAATTGGAGCTGTCTGAAACCAAGGAAGAACTTTTGGAATCCTTTGAAAAATCACAGGTAGAACCTTTCCTCGTCAAGCGCCTAGATGAACATGTTTTTATCAAATTCAACAAAAAGAACAACCATTTTTGGTCACCGCAATTGCATCTTGAAATTGATGAACTAGACGAAAAAAACAGCAAATTATATGGTGTTTTTGGCCCCAACCCCACCCTCTGGACATTTTTTATGTTTCTGCACTTCGGGGTAGCAACCCTATTTATCATTTTAGGAATTTGGGCCTATTCAAGTGCCGCTTTAGATAAACCTTACGGATTACAACTAGGATTCATGGCATTCTTGGTTGTCTTATGGTTTATTCTATATTTCTTTGGAAGAGCAGGTAAACAAAAAGGGAAACCTCAAATGCAAGATTTATATAGGTTTATGATGGATACGTTGACCAAATAAATTGGTTTACTGACAGTCTCTAGAAATCCTTTTTCTTCGATTTATAAACCAATCTCCAAATGGGTACAACCGTCCATAAGACAAGCATCAACATTGATATAATGAGACCTTGATTTGTTCCAAAGAATTGCTTGAATACGGCACCGGTATATCCCAATAGTGCAGAAATATCTAGTTTTAAAAGAATCAAAGTGCGTGACAAATCTATAGGGTTGAACATTGTAGCAGCCAAGGAAAAACTATCCAAGGGGTATTCTTTAAAAATGATAAGGGACATCAGAAACAGTCCATCGTAAATGACCGCAAGAAACAGCCAAAGCAAGACTGCATAACCAAAACCTTTGATTTTGTTTTCATTGGAAAGCGCAATATTAAAGGACAATGCTGTGAAAATCATCGTCAGGAAAGCTCCAGTCACCAAAAGCAAAGTGAAATCAAAAATAGCATCGCTTTTGAAAAGCCCATAAAGCACAAATGGAATTCCTAAGCCCAAAACCAAGCTCAAAGTTAGAGAGCCAGCTACACCTAAATACTGGCCCAAAAAAATAGAAGAGCGCTTTATAGGTTGTGCCAGCAGAAGCTCTATAAATTCTTTGGAGTTGTAATAGTACATAACTCCGAAAATGGTCCCAATCAACGGAACCAATATGATGATGATATTCATCAAGGTAATTACCGCTTTTGATACATCATTGTTCAAGAATAAGAGTACAAATCCCAAAATAAGATAGAAAAGGAAGTAGACGTAGCTCCATCGGCTGCGAATGAGGTCGTAAAAACTATATTTTAATATCTTAAGCATCGGCTGGGGTGGTTGCTATTGCCGCTATGGCATGTTCCAAATCGGTTTGACTGGTTTTTGTTTTCAATTGTTCAATACCGCCCTTAAAGTAAATTTTGCCTTCCAAGAGGTATATAATTTCATCAGCAACCTCCGCTACAAATTGCATGATATGTGAAGTAATCAGAATCGTTTTTCCGTTCGCCTTTTCCTTTTGTATCAATTCTTTGAGACGAATCAAAGATGCAGGGTCTAATCCTGTTGTGGGCTCATCTAAAATCAGTAAGGGGCAATCGAACATGAATGCCAGAACAAGGTTTACTTTCTGTTTTGTACCTCCGGAAAGCGTGGAAAGTTTTTTACCCAAAAACGGTTCTAGTTGAAATAGTTCAATCAATTTTTCTTCTTCACTGGGCATTTGGCGCAGGTCTTTTATCATACGAATTAATTCCCGAACCTTTAAGTTCCCTGGGAAGTTCGCTATCTGTGGTAGGTAGTTAATATCTTTACGATATCTCCAGTTTTTTTTGATAGACCTTCCAGAAACAGCAATTGAACCTTTGTTTGATACCACCATACCTAAAATGCTCTTAATCAGAGTTGTCTTTCCGGAGCCATTGGGACCCAACACAGCAAAAATTCCGCCATCATCAATATTCAAGTCTACCCCTTTAAGCACTTCATTCTTTCCGAATTTTTTGTGTAGATTTTCAACTTGTATCATAGCACCTGTTTCATTAAGGGGTTTACATCCAAGAGATTATCAGGCGTAAAGACCGGAGATACTTTTTCCGAAAAATCAATGATATCCATAAACAGGCTGCGAAGTAATACAATGGTTTCAGGAGTCTTATTCACGATATAAGAAAACAATTTCACTGGGCGATAGGGTACATCCCCTACTCCATTTTTATCCAAATCATATCCTGTGTAGTCGCTCCAAAAATTTTGGTCAAAAACATTGTCATTTAACCTGCTATTGTATGAAATATCAAAGGAATTGTAGAGAAAGTTATTCTTGGTGAATGTATTCGTATAACATGCACCAAGGACTTTTACGGCCCATCCATTCTTGATAAAATTGTTGTTGGTGTATTGAATACGATTAGAACCTTCGATATTGATGCCGATTGTGTTTTCTTCAAAAGTATTTCCGCTGATTTCGGCATCGTTAATTTCTTTTAGAAGCATTCCGAAGGCAGCTGTACCCCAATTTTTACGGAACGTATTCCCAATCATTTTTATCCGTTTGGAAAACATTACCGCTACCCCTGCTCCGTTATTTTCAAAAACGTTATTCGTGTATACATCATCATTTGAAAACATAAAATGAAGGCCGTATCTTAAATTATTTGCGCTCGTATTGTTATTGATGGTTACGTTATCGGAAAACTCAAGATAAATTCCGTCCCTGACACCTTGAACAATATTCCGGTCGACCACCACATTATGTGAATACCATAATTGTATTCCGTTTCCTGAGTTATATTCATCAACAGCATCGCCAATAATTTTGTTATGGTATACTTTTCCGTTGTTTGATTTCTCCAGATAGATTCCAAAAAATAGCTTTTCAAGCACCACATTTTGAATCAGGTAGTTTTCACTTTTCACTACCCGAATGGCAGCATAATCAGAGGTATAGCTTGTACCGACATTAATGATAAATAATCCATCTACAGTTACATTGTCTGAAACAATGCGGATGATTTCCCCTTGGTCTTCCCCGTCAATTACGGGATAGTTTTCACCTAATAATGTCAAAGGCTTATCAATGAGAATATTGAATTCTTTGTAAGTCCCTTTTTTAATAAGTAGCGTATCAAAATCTGATGCCATACGGACTCCATCAGATACCAATTTCACCTCACAATCAGAGCAAATAGGAATCGTCTTTGCCGAAAGAAAAGTATTGAAAAAGAGAAAATATATAAGGAGGTACCTCATTATCGAATAATCAAAAATTTAGAATTTTCATTTGCCTTTACCCAATGCTCGGTTTGCTTGGGAAAACTGAAACGCTGGTGCTTTTTTAAATGATAGTACTCATTGTTAATGTAAAACACAATATCTCCCTCTAAAACAATCAGTTGCGCATCAGTTGGAGAACTGTGATTTGGAAAAGTAGCATCCTTCGCAAGACTTATGCATAAAATATCATAAGTCGGAGTTTCAACTACAATTTGAACTTGTAGCTTATCGTATTTTTGGTCCCTAATCTGATTATTTACCTCGTACATCTTTTATCTATTAAATCGTTGTACCAATTCATTCCATGTGAAAAGCTCACCTTGATTTCCCTCTTGTGCATATTTTGCTTCTTCAGCTGTGGCAAAAGCGGTCAAAAATTCACCCATTGGACTAGGAATATTTTCACTTATCAAATACGTTGCCTTGGTTGCATCTATGGTCTCACCTGGTGCATTATAGTCATTCACTAAAAGCTGTGCTATAGTTGACGCGTCAATTTCCTTTATATGATTCAGCATACATTCCGAAGCATCAAAAGCATAGCTTCTTCCTTTCTTCGTCATAAACTGCGCGGCATGTTGCTTGTCAACTATGGTCATGCTACAAAAGTGACATCCGTCGGTTCCGTAGGCGATAGGTTTAGGTGTATTGTTACATCCTAAAACAACAAATGCTATTAATACAAATACGAAATTTTTCATGAGGTTGCGAATTTGGTTGTTTCTTTTACTTGTACGGATTTTCTATTTTTCCATCCTAAAAAAAAGGCCACAACGGTTAACATCATTCCCGTAAACATAAACCAAGCCCCTTTAGCAGGTAAGGAAGTAACATCAAAATTCAACATTTTAGCGTGCCCAAAAAGTGGAGGTTTGTAGCTCATAGGAGTACCATCAGGATTTTCTAGTTTCATAATTGCATTCGGGTCAAGATTAGTCCCGTAATCCACCATCCAAGCGTTGAAATCGTACATCCCTAGAATTCCAAGAATGCTCATAACAATAAACCATCCTATGAACCATTTATGACTTACTTTACCCAGAAAACCTAGTAGGCCTACTAGTACGCCCACTGCCACCATTCCTAGTATGACGATTGGAAATGTACTGAACTCCCACATATCTTCAGGCTTCGGCAATGATCTCATACCGATATAATGATTTAGTCCATCAATATTCTGTAAATCGAACTCATTCATATCACGAATTCCATCAATATGGATATTCATTCCCAAGGGCTCAGGGTACTGTGGAGCACCGAGGATGATATTCCACAAGGGAAAGGAAAATAATCCCAATAGTAATAGAGGGCCTATTATCATTATGATACTTGCTTTCTTCATTTTCTAAGATTTTAAATTGAATGAAAAAAGCGGGCAGGTACTAACACACAACCCGCTTTCATGTTAAAAGAAACAATCACTAAATCAACCTTTAATCACCCAAAGTATATGTGAGCGGAACGTTAGAACCTGCAGGAGAAACGCGTACATAACCCTGCATTTCTTGGTGCAATGCAGAACAGAAGTCGGTACAGTAGAAAGGCCATACTCCCACTTTTTTGGGTTCCCAAAGTGATGTTTTTGTTTGCCCAGGCATAACCAACAATTCAGAGGTATTTTGACCTATCATGGCAAAACCATGTGGAAAGTCAAAATCTTGCTCGTGGTTCGTAATATGGAAGTACACCTTATCTCCAACTTTTACTCCTTCGATATTGTCAGGTGTAAAGTGACTTCGACTCGTAGACATGTACACATGCACTTCATTACCTTCACGTGTTACTTTTGCTTGGTCCGGAGTTAACACTGCATAGGGATGTTTGTTCTCATCCAACCGATATATTTTTTTGGAATTTGGCGCTAACAAATCTGCAGGGCAACCGGCAGCGTAGTGTGGTTCACCATGTGTTGGGAAATCAAGTATCAACTCCATTTTATTCCCTGAAATGTCATAAAGCTGAGCTGAGTGTTCCAGTTCAGGACCTGTGGGCAGATACCTATCTTTGGTAATCTTATTTAAAGCAACCACGTACTTACCAAATGGTTTTGCCGAGTTACCACCAGGAATCATCAAGTGACCTACGGAGTAGAAAGTTGGTTGTCTATCCAATACTTCCCAAGTACCTAATTCCCATTTTACGACTTCCGAAGAGATAAAGAAGGTAGTATACGCATTTCCTTTTCCATCAAACTCAGTATGTAAAGGGCCTAATCCGCCACTTTTTACAACACCCGCTAACACGTCTTCAAACTTAAGAATAGGAATTCCGTAGGCATCTCCATCAAATTTTTTGCCTTCAATCGCCGCAATCATTTTATCAAATGAGTGGATGGTCAAATCAGCAGACAACTTACCATTTCCGATAATATATTGGCCACTAGGATCAACATCACAACCATGAGGTGATTTTGGTGTTGGCAAAAAGTATACTGCACCTGGCACATCTAGAGGGTTAACGGTAATCACCTCTTTTTTCATGGTAGATGTGGCTGTATGCGTATGCTCATCATAAACATTATGTGCATATTCGGCAGGTACTTTTGTGCCACCACCATTCTTGACATACTCCTCTACCATTTTCCAATTTACTGCAGCAATAAAATCTTTATCATTTTGAGAAGAATTTACCTCCATGAGTGTATTGGCTTCTTCTGTATTATATGTAGTGAAGAAGAACCATCCGTGTGATTTACCCCGACCAGGATGTGAAAGATCATAATTAAAGCCTGGCATTATCAACTGAAATTCTAAATTCAACCTACCATTGTCAGCAGCTATGCTAATAAATGAAAGTGCCCCTTTGAAATTTCCTTTATATTCATTTATTGGCATATCTCGTTGCGGAATGGGAACTGAAAATCGTGTTCCAGCAACAACATATTCCGTATTTTCTGTAATGAACGAGGAACTGTGGTTACCAGCACTATTGGGTAATTCGATGATTTCTTCAGTTTCAAAAGTGCTTAGACTTACACGGGCAATACGAGGTGTATTGTTTCCGTTGATGAAAATCCATCTTCCATCGAGTTCCCCATTGGTTTGCGAAATATCAGGGTGGTGCGAATCATCCCAAGGAACAAATCCGAAAGAAGTATTCAACATGGGTTTGGTTTCTTCGGAATATCCATATCCTGAAGTAGGAAATTGTGAGAACACAGGAATCTCTTTAAACATTCTACCGGATGGCAAACCATAAACGGTTATGTTACCGCTATATCCACCAGAGATAAAGGCGTAAAACTCGTCGTGTTCACCTGGTGCAACATAAGACTTTTCAGCTCCAGTTGAAGAAAGTGCCCCATTGGATGAACTCTTACCATCACCTTGGTTACCGCAACTACTTAGAAGAGCGCTGATGCCTAAAAGCATTAATACATAAAATCTATACTTTTTCATTTTTTCTATATTAAGAGATTATTTAGATTGTTTTATTTATTCAGAAGGAGGTAAAATTACTTTGTCGACCACATGTACAATACCGTTACCAGCCTTGACACTACCAATGATTTTGGCACCGCCTACATATACATCGTCACCTTTTACTTCGACAATTGCATTCTGGTCATTGGCTTGACCTATCTTTTTAAACTTCTTCAAAAAGTCTTTGGAATAATTGCCCGCAGTAACGTGATGCTTGAGAATATTTGCCAAGGCATCTTTGTTTTCGGGCTTTAGCAAATTTTCAACTGTTCCGGCAGGTAAGGCATCGAAAGCAGCATTTGTTGGCGCAAATACCATTAAAGGTCCAGCATTAACGAGCGCGTTTTCCAATTCAGCTGCTTGTACCGCCGCTACCAAAGTGGTGTGATCTGGAGAACCTATAGCTATTTGTAAAACATTGGGTGTAGAAACATCATCTGTAATAAAAGCTTGGCCTTTCTTTTCGGTATCCGCTGTTGTCGAGGTGGCAGCAGGAGTATTTTTATTCTCGGTTTTGGCTTCGTTTTTACAGCTAAAGACTAACAATAGCATTAAAAACAAACCTGATACTAGTTTTAAATTGGTTGTTTTCATGATAGATTATTTTAAGGTTCTAAAAAATTCCAATACACTTCGGGCCTGCTCCTCGGTCAATCCCTGATTGGCCATTGGGGCTCCATTAAATTCCATTAATAAATCTTTGGCTAAAGCATCATTTTTGACCATTCCTTCAGGGTCCAGAATCATGTTCATCACCCACTCAGGGCTTCGCCTTTCTAGAATTCCATCTGGAGCCGGACCGATAAATTTCTTACCTACCCTGTGACAGGCTAGACACATTTGATTGTAAACCTCCTCACCACTTTTGGCCATCGCTTCATCAATTTCAGAATCAAGCGTAATCGAAGTAATAGGGCCGATACCTTTATTGGATAAGTCAATACGAGTCGATGCGGGAGTAGCATCAGCTGCTGGCGTAGTTTCCACAGGCTTTTCAGTAGTTTTTGTTCGGTCCACACTAAACCCTTCTTTTTTCTTTTCTTCTTTTCCTCCACAGCTCATTAGGAGCAAGGAAAAAACTATTGCTAAACTTCTAGATACTACTTTCATTTCTTAGGTGGTTTACTAATTTCTTAGACCAAATGTAGAGGCAAGAAGAGACAATACATATGACAATTATCATATTTAGGATAAAAAGGTATTTTAATCTTTATTGTTGCAAAATGGAAAGATTTTTATTTTTGTAAAAAAATGTTTTTATGATTTCCAATTCATCCAAATATGCCTTGAAGGCCATTTTATATTTAGCGGTAAATACTTCCGAAGAAGAGAAGATTTTAGCTAAGAACTTAAGTGGGCCGGCCAATGTACCGCAAGCTTATCTATCTAAATTGCTGCAAGAACTGGCACGCCACAATCTGATATCATCCGTGCGTGGACCTCGAGGTGGATTTTATCTTACAGAAGAAAATAGAAAGGTGAGACTAATGGAAATCATCACTGTTATCGATGGTGATAACCGACTGACATCGTGTATGCTAAGTTTAAATAAATGTAATGATGAACATCCCTGTCCTTTACATGATTTGGTGGGTGATACCAAGACAAAGTTTATCGAGAATTTAGAAAAAACAACAATTCAAAATTTAGTGGAAGATGTCAAAACAGGAAGAAGCTTTTTACCTCTTTGAATGAAACACCCAAAATAAAAAGGGAATCTTCCCCCAAAGATTCGCTTTTAGTCCCGAAGTAACTTTTCAACACTAGCTAAATTTTAAAAGTTACCACGGGTATTTTCGAATGATTTGCAATATCCTCACCAATACTTCCCATGAAGAAATGGGACAATCCTTTTCGCCCATGTGTAGGAATACCTATCATATCGGCCATGATACTCTCACTATAGTTTAGAATTCCTTTTTCAACGCTATAATCGTTATAAATTTCAACCTGTTGCCCGGCATTTGCTTTTGCCAGGAATTGATTGATTTGTTCGTAAGCATCTTTATTGCTGAGAAAGTTATCCCCAGGTGTATTTATATAGACCAATTCCATTTGTGCAGATAATAATTCAGCAAAGTTTTTCGCTTTCTGAAAAGCCAAAAGATTATCATCTTTGAAATCACAAGCAAAAACTAAACGTTCTATTTTGAAATCCTCCAGCTCTTCTTTAACCACGATAACCGGAATATCAGCATTTCGAACCACCTTCTCAGCATTGGAACCTACAAATATTTCTTTTAGTCCATCACTACCATGAGAGCCCATAACTATTAATTCCGCGCCATGCTCTTTAGCAACTTCATTTAGCTCACTGAATACTTTATAGTGTTTAACAATAGGAGTTACAACAACGCCTTTTAAAAAAGGTTTCTCTAAAAAGTCTTTAAACCTTTTCTCTGCCAATTTGATTAGAAAAACGGTCTGTTCAGGGTGAAAGCCTTCTGAAGAAGTAATCATGGCCTGATTCAATTCCAACATGTGTAATGCCAAAATCTCGGAACCATGTTTTTTAGCAAGTGAAACTGCTACCTTCATTGCATATTCAGATTGTTCTGAAAAGTCTACTGGTACAATTATTTTTTTCATAACTAGAGGTTTTATTTCTTATATGGTCATTGAAAACAACTCTGTTTCTGGTGCTTTCCTTTGTAAAAGTAAATCAAAAGCCATACAGATATTGCGGACAAAAGGTTTCCCTTTTTCTGTTATTTTGATTTTGTTCTGAGCTATTGTTACTAATCCATCAGATTCCATTTCGTGTAAGCGTTCGATAACCTGTTCCATCTCTGGAAAATACAATTTCCACTTGCTCCATGAAGTTTCAAAAGTGCACATCAAGTTTAAAATATGTCTTCGGATAATTTGATCTTCTTCGGTCAATATATGCCCTCTAAAAATGGGAATAATATCATTCGAAACCAGGTGTTGATATTCTTCCAAACTCTTTACATTTTGCGCAAAACCGTACCAACTGTCGCTTATACTTGATGCTCCTAAACCTACCATCAAGTGGGTCTTTGAAGCGGTGTAACCCATGAAATTTCTATGAAGTTTCCCAGACTGCATTGATTGGTATAAACTATCGGATTTAAGAGCGAAATGGTCCATTCCAATTTCTTCGTAGCCTACTTCTGCAAGTAAGGCCTTCCCCCTTTCGTATTGCATCCTTTTTTCATCCGCGGATGGTAAGTCGGCATCCTTGTATCCTCGTTGTCCGTTTCCTTTCATCCATGGAACATGTGCATAGCTATAAAATGCTAGTCGGTCTGGCATCAGTTCTTTCGTCTTCAAAATGGTCTCTTCGACATGGCTTAAAGTCTGAAAAGGCAATCCGAAGATAATGTCATGCCCAACAGAAGTATATCCGATTTCACGAGCCCATTGTGTTACTTTTTTTACTTTTTCAAAAGGTTGTACGCGATGAATTGCTTTTTGAACGGTTTCATTGTAATCCTGAACTCCATAACTGACCCTTCTAAAACCAACTTCATATAATGCTTTTAAATGTTCGTACGTGGTATTGTTCGGATGTCCTTCAAAACTGAATTCGTAATCCTGGGCTTTGTCAGCCCATCTCAAAATTCCATTAATCAAAAATTGTAGATTCTCGGGAGAGAAAAAAGTTGGTGTGCCTCCACCGAGGTGCAGTTCTTTAATTACAGGCTTTTCAATGAAAAGATTACGGTACAATTCCCATTCTTTGAGAATTGTCCTCAAATAAGGCATCTCAACATCATGTCGTTTTGTAATACGCTTATGGCAGCCACAAAAGGTGCACATGCTTTCGCAAAAAGGGAGATGGATATATAGACTAATGCCTTCTACGGAATTACTAAAATTGAAGCTTTTCTTCACCGTGGCCTCCCATTTCTTACCCGAAAAAGTGTCCAAATTCCAATACGGAACTGTTGGATAACTTGTATATCGTGGTCCGGGCACATTATACTTTTGAACAATACTGCACATAAAAATTCTAGTTTCATACAAAGCTATTGACCTTAGCGATGTTAGAATATGATAAATATCATTTTATGACATTGAAACCTATGATAACTTCGGGGTATTAAACGATCAAAGCGTTCTTTGAAAATATGAGTTCCAGATTTCTACTTGGTGGGGGCTAAAAAAAGTCTTGGAACTATGGTGTTAAACAGCATTGAGCTTCTTTGTGTTTTGTGTTAGCTTATACAAAGAAAAGCGTCCACAATGTAGTTTAACATCAAAAGGAAACAGGCATACCACAAGTGTGCCTGTTTCTATTTTTAATTCATTCTTAAATACAATTCAATATGACATACTATCATAACACAGTTCTTGACGGTCTCTCTTTTGAAGAAGCTATTCTTAAAACCACCGAAGCCTTAAAAAAAGAGGGATTCGGAGTATTGACCGAAATCGATATCAAGGCAACTTTAAAGAAGAAATTGGATGTTGATTTCCACAATTACAAAATCTTAGGGGCTTGTAATCCGGGATTTGCACATAAAGCCCTTTTGGCTGAAGACAAAATTGGCACAATGCTGCCTTGTAATGTCATTGTCCAAGAAAAAGAAGATGGTTTTATTGAAGTGTCCGCGGTAGACCCTATGGCATCAATGCAAGCCGTAATCAATCAAGACCTTATGGGAATCGCAGATGAAGTAAGCGAAAAACTCAAGAGGGTAATAAAAGAAATTCATATGAATCATTAAATCTTCATTGAAAATTATTTATAAACTTTAAATATGCTGTTATGAAAAGATTATTCTTAGTAGTTCTATTCGTATTTATTTATATAGCTTCTAGTGCACAAGAATCAGAACAAAACCCTCTGATAGAAGTAGGTGATATACTTAAAATCGGTCCCCCCGATGCGACTAAGTACAAATACATTTATTTTCCAAGACCAAATTTTATAATAAAAAAAGGAGGAATCATTAACTACAAAAAAATGGTTGGAAGCAAAGTGATGGTAACTTCTCTTAAAGAAAAAAAAGACGGCACATTTCGGATAGAAATAAAAAAGGCCAATGGAAGAAAGTTTTTTAATAGTCACGTCAAAGTCTCGGCAGATTTGAAAAACGCACTTGAATCAGGCGAGCTAAGCAGGTTGTGATCCCATTATTCAGTCAGTAATTCAATTAGGTGTTTCTTAATTATTAACAGGTAATATACCTTTTTGCAATTCATCATTGAAATGTCTGATTTGCCACTATTACTTTTGTGAAGTGATGATATTTATCATTTTAGCACTAAAGGTTTCCGCCTAGATTTGAGCCATATCAAAAGCTATGCTCACACGCTACCTACCCATATTTGTTATACTCTCTATAATTGCTGAAATTTTGGGCACCGTAGGTGGTTTTGGTTCTTCGGTCTTCTTTGTACCTATGGCGAGTTACTTTATGGATTTCCAGACCGTATTGGGAATTACAGCCTTATTTCATCTTTCCAGTAACATTACAAAAATCGGATTCTTCCGAAAAGGTTTTGACAAAAAACTGATGCTCTATTTAGGTATTCCGGCGGTTCTATTTGTGGCAATTGGGGCTTTTCTTAGCAAATATGCAAACCCGGAAATGCTGACCACTATCCTAGGTGTATTCTTGGTAGCTTTCGCCCTATTGTTTCTTATTAGCAAAAACCTGAAAGTCGGAGCCAGCAAAAAAAATGCCGTAATTGGAGGTACTTTATCTGGTTTGTTTGCCGGACTTCTAGGCACCGGCGGAGCCATCAGAGGAGCAACCATGTCGGCGTTTGACCTAAACAAGGAGAAGTTTATCGCTACATCAGCAATTATCGATTTAGGCATTGACCTCAGTAGAAGCATTGTATATACCTACAATGGCTATGTACATTGGCATGATATGTACTTGATTCCAATTTTAATTGTAGTGAGCATCGTAGGAACCTATTTAGGAAAAAAAGTCTTGGATAGAATTACCCAGGCTCAATTCAAACGGTTTGTTCTGTTCTTGCTTTTAGGAGTAGGGTTGGCAACAATTCTATTTAATACAGTATAAACAAGTGGACATTTAAAATTGAAGAATATAGATTATAACCCATCCATATGGAATTCATAGATTACTATAAAGTTCTTGGAGTCTCAAAAGGCGCGTCTGAAAATGATATCAAAAAGGCCTATCGGAAATTGGCACGAAAATATCATCCCGACCTCAACCCAAATGATTCAGAAGCTGAGAAAAAATTCAAACAAACCAATGAGGCCAATGAGGTTTTAAGTGACCCTGAGAAGAGAAAAAAATATGACCAATATGGCAAGGATTGGCAACACGCGGATGAAATCGAGCGACAAAAGAAAGCCCGTCAATCCGGTGGTGACTTTGGTGGTTATACGAATTCGAGTGGACAGTCTGCCGAAGATTTCTCCGATTTTTTCGAGAGC
Organism: uncultured Flavobacteriaceae bacterium; assembly: GCA_947500435.1. GTDB lineage: Bacteria > Bacteroidota > Bacteroidia > Flavobacteriales > Flavobacteriaceae > Maribacter_C. The sequence continues at coordinate 101,514 of CANMRV010000002.1, read as the reverse complement.
ATGTTTGGCGGTGACCAGTTCCGTTCGACTCGAAGGGGAGCCAGATTTCGTGGTCAAGATTATAATGCCGAATTACAATTAAACTTAACGGATACACTTACCACGCATAAGCAAACGTTGACGGTAAACGACAAGAATATAAGAATTACGATTCCGGCCGGTGTAGAAAATGAACAAACCATTAAAATCACAGGTCATGGCGGGCCAGGAGTTAATAAGGGTCCAGCTGGAGATTTATATATCACTTTCAGAATTAATAACAACACTTCCTTTAGACGCGAAAATGCAAATCTTTATAAAACAGTCGAAATACCTTTAACAAAGGCTATTCTGGGCGGGGAAATTACCATTGATACGCTCTCCGGAAAAGTAAAGCTTAAGGTAAAACCCGAGACTCAAAATGGTGCTAGTGTGAAACTAAAAGGAAAAGGGCTTCCTAAATACAAAAAGGAAGAACAATCCGGAGATTTGATTGTTACTTATCAGGTGAAAACGCCTTCCAAACTTACCTCAAAACAAAAAGAACTATTTAGGCAATTGGCCGAAACAAATCTTTAAAACTAAATTATGAAAACGGGATTTATACATATTAGAGATTTTTGTAAGAGCCATGAAATTGAAGAGTCGTTTATTATCGAATTAAACTCCAATGAGTTGGTATCCATAGAGATAATAGAAAATCAGCATTTCATTATTGAAGACGATTTGCCACAGATTGAAAGAATGGTACGCTTACATCGCGATTTAGAAATAAACCTTGAAGGTATTGCCGCAATCTACCATTTGCTCATCAGAACCCAGCGAATGCAAGATGAGATTCGCACGCTTCGAAACCGATTGAATAGACTTGGAGAAGTTTAATCCTTGAATTGGTAAATATCCTTAAGAAGTGCAACCACCTGGCCTTCTTCATAGGTCTTCAAATCATATCGAATCTTGATTTTTGTGCCTATAGGCGCATAATAATAAATGACCCAAGCATCCGCTTCCCTGGTTCCGATACAGCCATTAGAATAGGCCTTACCTAAAGTTTCAGGATTCGTGGTAGGGTGAATCATCTGTCCATTGCGGACTCCGTTAATTTCAGTTTCAATCCAAGGTATCTGTGGCATCATAGTAGTCTGCTCATCATCCCTTTTTGTAACAAAAAACTGTTTACCGTCAACAGGATTATAAAAATCAGGGTCTTTCACGTGATTTATAATCATCCCCTCTCCAGGCTTGGTTCGCAAATCTGTTGGTCGGTCGCCCATTGCCAAATAACGGGTTCTATTCTGTCCTACGCGAACGGGAAACGTATGCAGTAGTATCGAATCTTGAAATATGTTCAGTTTATACTCTGGAATATTGATGTCTATCTCTGTATTTCTAAAATCCGAAAGCAATTGTTGAGCAACTAAGGAATCAGGAATTCTAAGGGTACTACCCTTGGGCAATACAGTCATTTTTCTTTGATCGTAAACAAATGAGTCACGTGCTATCATTCTGTAATAATCTGTATTGGCCAGCGTATCAATAACCCAAGGATTATGTCGTACAAGTAAATGTTCTGATAATGGATATGGCACCAAGGAGTCGTATTTCAAAATCAAAGAATCGAGATAACCGAAATATTCGCCTACGGTAATATTTCTATCTATTACTACCGATTTTGTCAATACCGTTTCTTGCTCGTGAACTTCTACCCGCAAATTTTCTATTCGGGAGGCTTCCGCCTCAGCAGCTATTTGTGAGTTTTTGTTGTAGCAGGAACTCAATCCTAATAACCCGAAAAACAAAAAAATATAGAGATTTAATTGTCTCATATTACGTATTCATTCTTCCCAAGGCACAGCTTACATAAGATTTTACTTTCTTACCAACACTATTGCCATCCTCGACAACGGGATATCCCATATTTGAAAGTACTCGTTTTACGAATACCAAATAGTCGGGAGGCAAGGCGTCAAGACTTACTGTACCCTTTTGAACATCAACTTCCAAATTTCTTACGAATTCAAATTTGTTCAAATTTTTTCTGATGGTGTTTTCGCAACCACCACATTTTAAGTTCTGTATTTCGACTGTCTGTGTCATACCCTGATTTTGTTTCAAAATTATTTCTTCGAGCATGAAAAACATATGACATAAGTCATTCCCATCCATGATATTTATCATTCCTAGGAAGCCATAGCTATTCTATTTTTGAATATGTCCGACATGGTATTAAAATCGAAAATGGTGGAGCAAATAAAGCAGTTCTTCATTCAAATTGGGGACCTTTCCCGTTTTGCTTCTCGTTTTTTTAAAGAATTTTACAAGCCTCCTTTTGAGTTCAAAGAACTATTGCACCAATGTTATCAAATGGGTAATCGCTCTTTGGTGTTGGTCGGACTCACAGGTTTTATCATCGGGTTGGTACTGACCTTGCAATCACGACCTACCATGATTCAATTCGGCGCTGTTTCTTGGATGCCTAATATGGTAGGTATATCCATTGTTAGGGAAATCGGACCGGTAATAACCGCGCTTATTTGCGCAGGGCGGATTGCTTCAGGAATAGGTGCCGAGCTAGGTTCAATGCGGGTTACTGAACAAATCGATGCTATGGAGGTTTCAGGAACCAACCCTTTTAAATATTTGGTAATCACCCGTATTCTTGCCACCACCTTGATGCTGCCGTTGCTGGTTGTATTTGGTGATTTGATTGCCCTTTATGGGTCGGCACTTGTCGAAAATATCAAAGGGCAAGTATCGTTTCAGCTCTATTTCAATACTGTTTTTAATGCACTCAGTTTTGGTGATTTGGTACCAGCTACTGTTAAGTCTTTCTTTTTCGGATTTGTAATCGGATTGGTAGGTTGCTATAAAGGGTATTACAGTAAAAAGGGCACAGCAGGTGTAGGTGTTGCTGCCAACACCGCTGTGGTAATGGCATCATTACTATTATTTGTGGTGGATTTTATTGCCGTATTCGTTTCCGATATTTTTTATGAATTATAGATTATGACAAATGACGCAAATACATATCAAGAAACTGTCAAATCCTTAGATAAGAAGGAGGAAAAAAAAGCAGTTATCCGTATTCGCGATGTACGGAAAAGTTTCGGGGATAATCACGTTTTAAACGGATTTAATTTGGAACTGCTTGAAGGAGAAAACCTAGTAGTCATGGGAAAATCAGGTTCTGGCAAATCGGTTATGATCAAATGTCTAGTAGGATTGATGTTGCCTGATAGTGGGTATATAGAGGTCATGGGAAAAGAAATTGCATCCTTAGATCATGAAACATTGGATGAACTGCGATCCGATATTGGTTTCCTTTTTCAAGGAAGTGCTCTCTATGACTCCATGACCGTTCGTGAGAATTTGGAATTTCCTCTTCGAAGACATAAGGAGAAGTTAGGTAAAATTTCAGATACTACACCTTTGGTTCTAGAGGCTTTAGAGAATGTTGGTTTGGCAGATGCAATCGATTTAATGCCTGCGGAACTTTCAGGAGGCATGAAAAGGAGGGTCGCCTTGGCTCGGACCTTAATCCTAAAACCAAAAATCATTCTTTACGATGAACCCACTAGCGGATTAGACCCTATAACAGCAAAAGAAATTATAGAACTGATGCGGACCATTCAAAAGAAGTATGGCACCTCATCTTTGATTATTACTCATGATGTGGATTGTGCACGAGTAATTTCAGAACGTATGGTGTTACTGGTTGATGGTATAAACTACGCAGAAGGCACCTACTCGGAACTATCCGCATCAACAGACCCAAAAGTAGAAGCTTTCTTTAAAAAATAACGTCATGGCAAAAACACAACTTCAAAATTTAAGATTGGGCATCTTCGTAGTCCTAGGAACAGCACTCTTATTATTTGCTTCATACCTCATCGGGAATCGACAAAATATGTTTGGAAAGACCTTTGAGGTAAGTGCGGTTTTCAAAAACGCCACCGGACTTCAAAATGGAAACAATGTCCGCTTTTCAGGAATAAATGTCGGCACCATTAATGCCATTGAAATGATAAATGATACCACAATTCGCGTGCACATGATCATCGAAGACGAGATGTTGAACCATATCAAAAAGAACGCAACAGCTAGTATAGGTTCAAATGGATTAGTGGGTAGTATGCTTATTAACATAGTTCCTCAAAAAGGAAGGAGTGAACTTATTAAACCTGGAGATGAACTCCAATCTTCAAGTAAAGTAGGTACACAAGACATGCTAAGAACACTGAACGTCACTAATCAAAATGCTGCATTACTTACTGCTAACCTTATAGAAGTGAGTGAGTCCCTCACAAAAGGAAAAGGTACGTTAGGAAAATTATTGAATGATACCACCATGGCAAACGATTTAAAGCAAACCATTACCAACTTAAAGTACACGAGTAATCAGGCCAATACTACCTTTTCTGAATTGAATAAAATCATTGAAAGTATTGACCTGAAGGAAAGTGCTGTTGGTGTATTGTTAACGGATACGGTCTCTGCGAGAAAAACGCAAAACATTATTGCGAACCTTGAAACCTCGAGTATTAAATTGGAAAAGATGTCCCAAGATTTAAAGGAAATTACGGGCGGAGCCAAAGAGGGAAAAGGGGCTATAAACTACCTATCTCAAGATACTACTTTGGTGAAACAGTTAGAGCAAACCATGAAGAATATTGAACAAGGCACTGAACGGTTTAATGAGAATATGGAAGCCTTGAAACATAATTTTTTGACTCGGGGGTACTTTAAAAAACAGGCTAAAGAGCAGAAGAAAGAGAATTAGGAAATCTCAGAAGTACTAATCGCCATGCGACTTGAATTTGAAATGCCTCAAAACTATGATCGAAACTCCTTTTTCACATTCCATAGATGACATAGCTAAAGAATTCGACAGTGATAAGCAGAAAGGACTGAAAACGGGGCAAGCCCGAAGTAGGCTTCAAGAGAGAAACGCTATCCTTTGAGTAGTTGGTAACCACCTTGATATTTTCATCCAGTGCTATGGTAGTAGCCCAGTTCATAAAACGATTTGGCAGGGTTAAGAAAATAGAATCCAGCGTATAGGGATGATACAATCATGACATCCTAAGTAAACATCTGAATTTGAATGATCTAAGTCATTTCCCCACAGGAAAGAAAACCTCAAATTTGTTCTACAAAAGGTTGGTAATGTTGACCATTACTCCAATTGGCTGACTAGTGCCCAACTTTGTTTTTGACCAACTTTTGAAAATGTATTACTAATTCAAAAAATAACATCATGAAAAATAAAAGAATAAGCAACATTAATATATGGTTTTTAAGTGTAACTGTATTCCTAGCCGGCCTAAGTGCCTATTCACAGGGACAGATTGGTGGATGGGATCCGGAGCTGGAGACAAAAGCAAGGGAAACTATCGAAATATTCAAGGAAAAAGATCCCGGAATGAAGACATTTTTTCAAGAGTCGTATGGCTATGCTGTTTTCCCAGGGATAGGAAAAGGCGCAGTCGGCGTCGGGGGTGCCCATGGTTCAGGAATCGTTTTTGAGAATCATGATCCTATAGGAAAGGTCAATATGACACAGATTACCGTGGGCTTGCAACTTGGAGGACAAGCCTATAGAGAACTCATATTTTTTGAAGATGAGCAAGCCATGAAAAAATTTAAACGGGGAAAACTAAAGTTTGCTGGTCAAGTTTCTGCCGTAGCCGTAACCCTAGGTGCTTCTGCTGATGTTGCCTATCAAAATGGTGTTGCCGTATTTACGATGACCAAAGCAGGTCTGATGTATGAAGCTTCACTTGGTGGGCAAAAATTTAAGTACAGAGCGAAAAAAGCAAAGAACAAAAACAAATGAGAAAATACACGCTCCATTTGGCAAATACATTTTATCTCTTCTTCATTTCGGCAGCAGTTATTTGGACTTTAATTGCAGCTAAAGTGATTATCATTCCGTTAGTATTTAGTTTTTTTTTGCCCTGATGCTAAAGCCGATTGCGGGCTTTTTTGAAAGGAGGTTTCGGCATCGAATAATTGCTATTTTCATGGCTTATCTGATAGCAGTACTGCCCTTACTTACGGTAATTTTCTTTTTCTTTAATCAAACCAGAATCTTGTTCAATACCTTACCATCAGTACGTAATCGCTTCACTGAATTGATGACATTGATTTCTGACTGGTCAGATCAAAAATTGAACTTGGAAGCCTACACAACTTCAAGTTGGATTTCTGAAAACATTCTCGAAGCTTCTGATTTTTCAATAGGAATTATCCGCGAGAGCCTGCAATCTACAACTGCCGTATTGGCAAATACAGCACTTATTATGGTCATAACTTATTTTATGTTGTTGTACCGTACCTCGTTTAAAAATTTTCTTTTGGCGCAAGCAAATCTGAAACATAAAAAAAGACTTGCCCGCTTATTTAACGAGATTCAGCACCTTACTAAACGTTATATGCTGGGTCAAGGGTTAATCGTAATTATACTTGGCCTTTTGATAGGGTCAGGGCTATGGATTATAGGAGTACCCAATCCTTTTTTCTGGGGATTTTTAGCTGGTTTTCTTGAAATCATACCCTACGTCGGCACCTCCATAGGAGGCATTTTACCTGTTTTTTATATGCTTATGATCGCAGACAATTTATGGCAGCCGCTAGCGGTCATAGTTCTGTACATTTTTGTGCAGCAAATAGAAGGAAATTTTATCTCACCCAATGTTATGGGGTCGAGCATTAAGATCAATCCTCTGTTTGTTATTCTCGGACTTTTCATCGGTGGTATCATGTGGGGTATTGCCGGAATGATATTGGCCCTACCGATTTTGGCAATTTCAAAAGAAGTTTTTCGAAGTTTTGATGTACTTAGGCCTCTGAGCTATCTTATGGAGGATGGCCTTGCTCGCAAAAAGAATATATTTTCAAGGGATTTTGACGACCCGAAATTCAGACTTTCCAATCTTTTCTTTGAAGAAAAACAAGATTAATGCATGGTATGCTTTATAAGCCTTTAGAGCCTCGCCATAGGCTCCATAGTTCTGCGATACAGTGCTAAATCTAATCCTATAAACCAGGTGATAAAGAGAACAAATGTAATTTTCTGAATTACAGGAAGTGATCGAATGAATAAGCCGGTTTCATAAATGTAATAGTTGATAAGAAAGACCAAAATGCATAGTAAACCGAATAGAAATAAGATTTTCCGACCTGTTTTGTATAGCTCAATTGAACAGCTAATAAAGGCAATTACACCAAAAGCACCTGCAATCCTCACAATTATATCATGATTACCAAATGCTAAAAAAGGGATTGTCAATAAGGATGCAAGTCCTGAAATTTGCATCACCTTTTGGTTGAAATTTTTGATTTTGAATAATTTGGGCAAATAAAGCCACAGAGCTAGTATGCCCGCAACCAAAAATCCTAAGGCAACAATCGCAAAAGATCGGGCTGAATTAATCGCTCCATTAATGGCATAAACGTCTAGGAGGTCACACAAATAATTATGCCAAAAACTAAAGCCTTCCTGGTCCGGAAAAAGCCATGAACCCCCTGGGTACTTTAAAGCCGCGATGATATAGAAGAAAACGAATACACCTTTGCCGACCAACGCAATGAATATTGGCACCCTACTTAATAGATTGGTCATTGATTTTGATTTCATTCTTTTCGAGTCAGCGCACCAGGTCTCTCTAATAGTCCCATGAAGAAAAAGCCTTTCTACCAATCAATATATGGAAGCACTATTCTAAGGTTGTTACATTGTATTCAATAGATTTCAAATTGAATTTCCCATATACAAATTCGCCGTCAGGATAGTGCCATATGGTTTCGCCATAGGACGGAACACGGACGCCGTTAACTTCTTTATAATCCTTGACAGGAGTTGAAAAAGGAATAGGCTTCATACCAGAAACGGCGTACCGGTCGTTTGAAACGAAATTAATCAATTGCCCTTTTTCGTTGAAGTATAGAATAGCGGAGATAGTAGTGCCTTTAGTCGTGAAAATGGCTTTCATAGATTGTTCATCAATCGTCTCCCATCCTATGTGTTTATCAATAAGTGAGGAGGGCGCAAATAAACATAGGTCGTTAAAAAAAGTGACCGTTTCCGCTTGGAACATCTCTGGTCCATCGACTTTTGAAACTGGAAATAATGAAAGTACTTTAATATGCATACTTGCTTTGTTTTTTCCATAGTTATGGTATCCGTTCGTGGGAATACCTGAAACCTTGCCTTTCATAAAGAACAACCGGGTAGGGTCCTCGATAAAATTATATTGTTCGGAAGTGAACAAAAACCAATCCTTACCTTTATCACGCATTTCACCCTCGAAAATGATTTTGAAGTTGCCCACTCTTGGCTTGCCCACTACACCGGTATATATCAAATACTTCTTGACTAATTCAGGAAGGTGTTCTAGGTCTTTTCCCGTTACTAGCTCATTGGTGTATTGTGTCGCTTGTAAATGGTGCTGCACATCTTTTACATAGCTGTTTTCAAATCGCTCCATTCCAAAACCGATGATAGCAGCTATAAGAATTATGCCGTTAGCAATGGTACCATATTTGGCATCCGTCCATGCAGTAAAGATTAAAACTTGTGATACTATTGTAGCTAATATTGCAAGTATCGGCCATCCCTCTTTTTTGAGTAGAATCATGACGGTCGACAAGATGAATAACAATCCTGTCAATAGCCACAGTATCCCAATGGGTTTGGAGAGTTCTTTTGTAAATTCAGCTGTATTCCCAATAGCAAAAGCTTTGGCGAAACCCATAAAATGGATTAAGCCATGGATTAGTACAATGACCGAAATTATTATCTTCATCTCAAACTGAATGATTACTTTGATTTAGCAACAGCTAGCTTTTTCTTGTTGAGCAAGTTGATATGCCAAAAGGTGCATATAGCGGACAGAAACTAACTAAACTGGTTAGTAAAAACACCCCTGCCAAAACTAGAAGAACAATTCCTAGGGTTCCAGAAATGACACCATAGTAGTATAGAAGAGAAACTACTATTGCCACAAGTGTTCTGATAACTTTATCCGCTGTTCCCATATTAGATTTCATGTTGTGCATTTTTAAGTTGAATATGAAACTATAGGATTACCATGGCTTATAAAATGATAAAAATCATACTGATAGGCTAGGGTCGAATAGGTATGGAAAAATGCTCGAGTATTCTTAACACCCTCAGCGTGTTCCAGCGACTTGGCTTACCTGCCTTTTCCATGTCAAAATGGGTCTGACCCGGGTGTTTTGCTTGCACCTTCCACAAGCCCTCCTTATTTTGCTTTTTAAAGATCTGGTTAATGGCTGATTGCATTCTATCATCCCAAGGTGTTTTTGTACGTTGAAAATAATCTAGAGCACTCAAAATGTCATAACGCCATCTCCTCGGGTATGAGAGTTTGAGAAAGTCCTTGTTTATTACTTCACCAGTTCTGTCGGAAAGAAATAACTGGTGCATTAGTAAAAATTCCTTAGCCTCTTCAATTGCTGTTTCGACTTCTGCTAAACGATAACGATACCCATTTTTCTCGTAGGATGATAAGCCTTCCAATACCGAGAGGGTGCTATGCATAGAACTATGAACGGCCTTTGACCTGTTGGAACGGCAATTGAATCCACCATCAGACATATTCTCTTTCAAAAGCATATCTATTAACGAATGAAGTGCTCCTTCATCGGCCTGAAAGTAGCACGCATAATTTAAAAACATACCGTTTACACAAACATCACTTTTTTTTGCTTTAAGAAGAAGAATACCCCCGTCATTTGTTTTACAACTATCTAATACCATTTCTATGGATTTTCTAATCTCTTCATTATCTGGAGAAATACAAAGGTTTCGTAAATCCAATAAAGTATAGTGGGTTGATGTCCATTTGGGATAGTAAAATTCCCTTCCCCAATGCCCATTTGAATTTCTTTTAGACAGCAATTGGGCGCCCCAACCTTCATGCGCAATCCTAGCTTGCAAATCAGGACGGTCTATGGATAGCAGGTCTCGATGAACCTGGTATTGAATGGAAACATCCCCTTCTAAAAGCCATGCTATGATTTCTTCTTCGCACATACAAATTCAATTAGTGGTAGTGAAATTAGTATGGTCCTATCAAGTTAAAAATGACAACCATCATTTCGTTGAAATTATTCAATTCAAGAGTCCAAAACCCTTGGCTGACTGACTCAAATCATTGTGGCAAATCCTAAAGTGCATTTCCTTTACCTAAAATTTAAAAATGGTCGGCTGGATACTCCTGATACTTTTTCTCATGCTAATCATTGGCTTTTTATTGATTCCGATAAATATTGGTATTGATTCGATTAAAAAACAATATTTCGTACAACTCAAGGGTCTGGCAAAAGCAAGTATAGAAAGACACGACGAAGAATTGATGCGCATAAAGTTACAAGTACCCTTTAAGAATTTTTATTTCTATCCCCTGCGGGAAGTATACAACACGAAACCAAAGAAGGAGAAGCCAAAAAGCAGAAAGCCATCCAAAAGGCGAATGAGTTTTAGAACCATTTCAAGGCTTTTAAAATCATTCAAAGTGAAAAGGTTTGCTGTAGATATTGATACTGGAAATTCTATTTTGAACGCCAAGTTATATCCGGCTTTTGCCTTTTTAAGATACAGATTCGGAAACTTCAATATCAATTTTGAAGGTAGAAACCAAATGGTACTGTATTTACACAACAGACCCATTTATATATTAAAATCATTTATTAACATTTAAATCCAAATATCATGGAATTACATTTTGACGAGTTACTAGGGAAAATCACGGACTTTATTAAAACGGAAGCCAAAACCGAAACGATTATGGGTGAACAATTTGAATTAGGAGAATTCAAATGCGTACCTGTGATTAAGGTTGGTATGGGCTTTGGATCAGGAGGTGGTGAAGGTACACAACCAAAAAAAGGTCAAAGTCAAGGAGGAGGTGCCGGTGCCGGTGCCGGAGTAGGCATAGAACCAATAGGTTTCTTAGTCAGTAGAGCAGACGAAATCTCGTTTCTTGCCGCTGGAAAAACACAAGGACTAGCTTCTGTTTTTGAAAAAGTACCTGATTTGATTGAAAAACTTGCTAAGAACAGGAGCAAGACAAGAGAAGAAGAAATGGCGTAAAACCATTTTAAAACTGGTTAGGTTCTAGTATTGATTTGTTGCCTAGCCAGTTTTATTTTTAAGTCTTCTTTCATCTTTTAAAGCCCAATAAATCCCCTTTACATCTTCGACCCAGTCGTTGTACATAAAAATTAGTGTAATCTCTTCTATAGTTTCTAAAACCCCATTTATCACCATAAAATAAAATAACCAATAAACAGGACCGAAAAATAAAAGCCACAAAATGAATACACTTTGCACAACGGCTGAAGTTTTAGCCAAATAGGTATGGAATGCTGTAGCCTTACCATATTTCCTAAAAGCGATAATCATCTGTAAAATATAGGGGGTGAATGCGAGTAAAATCAACTTACAATTTTCTAAAATAAAATCGTTTTCAAAAAACCAAATTCCAATAAGCCCCATCACCAAAGTTATCTGGTCCCCTATGGAATCCAATTGTGACCCCCGAGCACTGGTTATTTTAAGCCTTCTCGCCAAAAAACCATCGATGGCATCCGTACTATAGCTGATTAGCAAGAACCAAGCGAATATTTGTTGTTCTCCAAACCATATTAAAGCCACAAGAATGGGCACTGCCAATATTCGGTAAAAAGAAAACCAATCGGCAATATTGAAGTTTTTGAACGTAAATATCCTACCCATTTATTCTAAAATTGATGTTACTTTAGTAATAATCTTTTCGGTTATAGATGCTGCATCGTCAATAATCGACTCCCCAACTACTGCATCTACCTCTTCCATTTTGTACGAACCTTCTCCAGAGGTTGTCATTACAATAATCTTCTCTTTATATGCTTTTGCTCCTTCTATAAATGATCTTATTTCAGCGGGAGGTTTCCAATTTTCCCAAGTATGTATGAGCACAATAGCGTTATAAGCTTTGGGATTGATTCCCTCAAGAGAAGTAATATCTATCACTTCAATGAAAATAGAATCCGTCTCAAAATGCTGAATAATTCCTTCGGTAACTATGTTTTTAAATTCGCTTCCCTGTGTGGCAATTAGAAGCCTTTTTTCCAAGCTAGGAGAATTGACTGTATGGTGTTCGGCAACATCCATAGAATATTTATTCTGGTACCAAAGCATAAACAAAAGAAATACCCCGATCAAACCCAAAAGTGTTGCTATAAACTTTCTATATCGAGTCATTATGTTGAGTTTCACGGGTTTCTTGGTGACGTCTTAAAAGTTCTTTTAAATAGTCTAGATAATCTTCCAATACGATTTTGTCTAAATGCGGATTTGCCACAGAGGGAATGGTCATCGGGCTCTCATCCAAAAACCGATACAGCTCCGGATAATTGGTCTCGATATTACTCGTAAGACGCACAATTTTAGTAAGTATGGTTTGCTGACCGCTCATATCTAATTTAAGTTCCCAGAATATTTGCGAGTTGTTCGCTGTCAATAACGTATTCTGTTATTCGAAAGACTTCCCTCCTATTTTCCCGAAATGATTTTACAAACTTGGCCATCTCTTCTTCCAGATGTTCGTGCTCAGTTTTAATTACTCCGGCATCTTTCCTATTTGGATTTTCAACCATACTACCAAGTTGAACACCATGTTTGCCTACCTTTTCAAATAAATCTTTTCCTTTGATTTTCATTTGAAAAAGTTCGACTTTTAGCTCCTTTACCATTTCCAAATTCTCTTGTTTGGTTATCCAAATAATATACTTGTCCACTAGATGGTGTAAGAAGCGTAGGTCATCCTTATAGAATTCCAGGTCCGATTTCCAATGCTCACATAGCACATATAATTCATCCCAAGGGCCATTCTTTAAAAAATCGATTCCGTGATTATACTTTGTATCGTTCATCCTAAGCCTTTTTAAGTTCTTGGTATTAAATGTAGCGGTTGAATGCATCATTTAAAATGACGAAAATCATGAATAACTATATGATTTTTGTCATTTTCAGAACAGCCTTATTTCTATAGCTTCACCAAAGCATTTTAAATCTTAAAGATGAAAACAATACTCTATGCAACAGACTTTTCCGAAAATTCGGTGTCCGCACTGAAGTGGGCAAATTTGCTAGCCAAAAAGTTTGGTTCCAAACTTATTGTTATGCATGTTTTTGACATTCCGATTTCTATAGCGAGTACTGTTTCAGTCAGCTATATGAAAAAGGAAAAAAAACTTTTTACTGAAAACCGTGAAAAGCTCAATGAATTTTGCACAAATTATCTTGGTGATGAAAAGGAAACTACACATATACATTATGTTGTAGATGAAGATGGCTCTATAACAGATGGCATACTCGAAAAAGCAATTGAATTTGATGTTGATATGATTGTCCTGGGCACAAAAGGGGCCAGCGCAACCAAGGAATTCTTTTTAGGAAGTACAACCAAAGCGATATTGCGAAAGGCTCCATGCCCGGTGTTAGCCGTTCCCTCAAATTCAGATTTAGTAACTGTCAAAAGAGTAGCCTATGCAACAGACTTTGAACAGGCCGATGTTTTTGCCATCAACAAATTGGCGAAAATCGCAAAAAAACTAGATGCGGAAATTCGAGTGGTTCATGTAACCACACCAAAAGAATATGCCGGGGAGGAACAGATGGAATGGTTCAAAGATATGTTGCGCGAAAAAGTCGACTATGCCAGAATGGAATTTGACCTAATCTTTTCAGAAACCATTTTTGAAGAATTGATTTGGTATATGCAAAATTCAGAAGTTAACCTTCTAGCCATGCTCGAAAGGAAAGATAATAACTTCTATCAAAGGTATCTCCAGAAGGACCTAGTAAAGAAAATGGTCAACGATAGCAACATACCGCTATTAAGTTTCAGCACAAGTGGGCTTTAGGTGAACTATTGAACCTATTAAATTTCAACTTTTGAGCTAGAAAGTACATCTTCATGTTTTTTCGAATTTATTGTCCTTTCTTTTACCTTTTCACCGCCGATCATTGTAATATTCCTTTTGATTTTGCCACGGTTTAGCATTAGTAGCCAATTACTAAACCAAGGCAGATAACGAATGCTAAAGTTAGCAAACAAACCTAGTCCAGTTAGAGTGATGCTATTTTTCCGTTTCACAATCATTTGCCGAACACTTTGAGCCACGGATTCGGGAGTAGCTAAGCGAAGGTTGGTCCGTTTTGGTAAGTAGACCAGCGAGCCATCCACATCTAAAATGGCCTTTTGGGGGTCATTTTTGGTGAAGCCTACAAAAGCGATTCCAACATGAATACCATAATCTGACAGTTCAATTCGCAGGGCATCGGCCAAACCAGCTTGCGCCATTTTAGAGGCGCTATAGGCAGAATTATAGGGCATTCCCCGAAAACCGCCTGCACTATTAATGAAGATGATATTCCCCTGGGTTTCTTTGATATATGGAATAGCATATTTGCTTAAATGTGCTGCTCCGGTATAATTTGTTTCAGATAAAAGTTTGAAATTCATATCAGCCATCTCTTCAACAGAACCTCTACTGCTCAAACCGGCATTATTGACCAAAATATCTAGTCGACCATATGATTTTAGGGTCTCCGCTATCAAAAAGTAGCATTGTTCAGGACTTCGAATATCTGCAGTGACCACAGGAACCTCATAGCCCAGACCTGCAAATTCCTTCTTGGTCGATTTCAGTTTCTCTCTATCCCTCCCGTTTAGTAACACTTTGGCACCCTGTTGTAACAATTCTAAAGCAATGGCCTTACCAATACCCATGCTCGACCCGCTTACGACGGCGACTTTGTTTTTTAGTAGTTCTTTCATAATCTTACCATTTTACAACAACTTTTCCCGTAGATTTTCTGGATTCCAAAAATTCATGCGCTGCGGCTATATCTTTTACAGAATACTCACCCCCTACATGTGGTTTTAAAATACCCTCTTCGGTCATCTGGATTACCGCCCCCATCGCTTTTGCTATTTTCTCAGGATTTTCCTCTGCTATCTTCAACATGTTTATTCCCACAATACCCTTTGAATTACTCAAAAACTGCACAGGATGATACAATCCAAATTGCCACAATACCCGAAGCTTCCCAAAAATGGATTTGGTCTGATTCATCGATGAAACTCCAAAGGAGAAAACCCTTCCACCTGGGCCCAGCAATCGATAGTCTTTCTTCACGGATTTGCCCCCTACGGGGTCAAATATTGCATCTAACCCAACCGTACCAACAACTTTCCAAACGCTTTCTTCAAAATCCGTCGCTCTATAGTTAATTGGGTGATGTACACCATTTTGTTTCAGATATTCTATTTTTTCGGGAGAACCGCATGTACCAAAAACTGTACACTTTTTATGTAATGCCATTTGCACTAAAGCGGTACCGACACCTCCTGCAGCAGCATGAATAAGTACCTTGTCATTTTCTTGAAGATTTGCCATATTATGGCTTAAAAAATAGGCCGTACTATATTGGGTAGCTAGGGCCACTGCGACACCCACTTGAAAAGATTCCGGCACGGGAAAAACTACCTCCTTTTCCGCAATAGCATACTCGGCATAGCCTCCAAAACGAGTTAATGCAGTTACTCGTTGCCCGATTTTCACATTACTTACTTCGGAGCCAACGGATTCCACTTTGCCAACTACGTCATATCCTAAAATTGCTGGTAATGGAGGGGCCGCTTTGTACAATCCAAGGCGGGCCATAACATCTGCGAAGTTGAGACCAAATGCTTCTACTTTTATCAATACCTGATTGGATTCGGGCACAGGTCTTTCAGTCTCTCTAATTTCAAAAGAGGTCTTTGAAGCGCCATATTTTATTAGGTAAGCGGCTTTCATTTCGTGTTGGTTATTGTTCCTATACCTCACTAAAGTAAAAAGAAGCGTATGGTGGCACAATGATAAATATCACCTACAATAAAGCTCATGATAAATATCAATTTTCAATGGAAAATCGAATGGAAACCAATTAGAAATCGAACTGCCTGACTTGGGTCATTGTCATAAGAAAGTACAGGCTATATGTTTGGCATTCAATCCTAAGTTTAACCATGAAAAACTTTATTGCCAATATATCGTCGAGAACTGCAGCAATGGTCGTCGGTATTGCATTTATCACCTCGGTCATTATCGTAACCTTAGTCGATGATTTTCTTTTAGCAAATTTTGTTGTGCCTGGAGATACTGCAGCTTTAGTCGGAGATATTGAAGCCAATAAGCAAATGTTTGGTTTTGCTGTTATTGGCTATCTATTCGTACTTGTTTTGGATTCTATTATTGGTCTCGCGCTTTATGTAGTTCTTAAATCAGCCAATAAAAAACTTGCGTGGTATGTGGCAGCTTTCAGGGTGTTATATGCTTGCTCATTGATAATTGGGTTATTTGCTTTGGTTTTTAAAACTATCGATGTTTATGGGTATGAGTCCATAAAGCTTTTTGGATACGTATTTTTTGCGTTGCACATTCTTGTACTCGGTTATGTGGTTTTCAAGTCAGGATATATACCTAAAAGCCTTGGTGTCTTATTAATGTTTGCTTCGTTTACATACGTTGTTTTTTTCGTAGACATAAATATGCCTAAAGCACTTGAGGTAATTATAATGTCAACAATGGCCTTGGCGGAACTTTTACTTAGTATATGGCTCATAGCCAAAAGAAAGACACTACCGTAAAATAGATTTATGGAACTTTAAGTAAATCCTAAAATCAGCTTACAATACGTCCATCCTCCATCTGAATAATACGGTCGGTTCGATTGGCGAAATCTTCATCGTGCGTAACGACCAACAGAGACAGCCCTTCTTCTTCTTTGAGCCGTTTGAAAATGCTAAACACGTTTTCAGAGTTGTGACTATCTAAATTTCCAGTAGGTTCATCCCCCATTAGAATCGAGGGACTATTAATCAATGCTCGGGCAATCGCCACGCGCTGCTTTTCTCCTCCAGATATTCTAGATGCGCGTTGCTTGGCCAAATGTTCTATATGCAACATTTTGAGTTTTTCCATGGCATCGTGTTCGATTTCCGCATGAGACTTTTCAGCTAACTTTTTCGCTGGTAACATTACATTTTCAACAACACTGAATTCCGAGAGCAAATAATGAAATTGAAAAACAAACCCAATATGTTTGTTACGAAGGCGCGAAAGCTCTTGGGGCGGCTTACCTGTAGCAAGTTCATTGTTCAAGAATAGCTCACCGGTATAATCGGTATCCATAGTGGAGAGAATATAAAGCAAGGTGGATTTTCCTGAGCCAGACTTGCCCATTATAGAAGCGAATTCCCCTTTTTTAATCCCAAGGGAAATATCTTTGAGCACATGAAAATCCACAGGTTTTCTAAAGTGCTTATTAATGTTTTTAGTTTCCAGAACAAGTTCCATTCGCTTCCTTTAAGTTCCTCTAATGATACGAACTGGGTCTATTCGCTTCGCCTTGTTCGATGGTAGCCAACCCGCAATGAATGTAGATAATAGTGCAAATGAAATTCCTATTACATAATACCCAATATTGTAATTAATGGGATAGGTGGTTATGGTAGGTAAAGCTTCAGTCTCAAAGGCTACGTTATCTATTAAAACAGAAAGTCCGTACCCGATTATCAATCCTAGAATACCGCCTATTGCTCCGATAATCATTGCCTGGCTCATAAATATCAATTGTACATCCCCTCCTGAAAATCCGGTCGCTTTTAGGATTGCGATATCTTTCATTTTCTCATAAATAAGCATATTCAAAATATTGTAAATTCCAAAGCCAGCAACAATCAAGAGGGTAATAGAAACGGCATAGGTAATTAAGTTTCGGATGTTCGAACCTGTTTCAAACTGTGCGTTTGCTTCATTGATATCGGTAGCCTTTATTTTAAACTGTTTGCTAAGAACATTGGCCATTGCCGGAGCCTCACCCATATCTTGAAGTTTGACATTGATGTCGGTAACATAGTTCTGTGCTTCCCCTAAAATCCGCTGAACGGACTTGAGATTAGCAAAACTTCTAATATTATCAATTTCGGCGATACCGCTTTGATAGATTCCGACAATTTTCAAAGGAAAGATATCACCTTTAACTGTGCTTATCTGTACCCTATCTCCCATCGAAAGCGACATTTTCTTTGCCAATCCAGCCCCTAATAGTATTCCGTTTTCACTATTCTTCAAAGCCTCAGCAGTACCTTCTACTATATAATCTCGTATGTTGTACAAACGCGCTTCTTCCATGATGTCAACACCCACTAAATTCCCTCCTAGTTCAATGGAGCCAGATAAATAAAAGATATTTGCCTGTAGTTGGGGGGTCGCTCCCATCACTTTATCATCTTTCTTTAGATAATTCAATATAGGCAAGGCATTATGGATTTTCCTTTGGCTTTGTTTTGGTTTGACCGACTCCACTACGTTAAACGCACCCTTAAACTGTTCATATAAGGCCACTGGTTGTTCTTTGGTAGGTTCAATTTCGTTATATAAATGAATATGTGGTGTTTGGTTCAAAATCAGGCTATCCAGCATTTCATTAAGTCCTGTCATAAAACTTACCAAGGTGATGTATGCTCCAATTCCAAAAGTCACACCCAAAGCTGCTGTAACCGTAGATTTCATCTTGGTCAGCAAATGGGTTTTTGCAATATTCAATATGACTTTCCAATTTGTCATTCTTCGGGTTTAATAAGTTCTGTATTCTCATCGATACCTGATAGAATCTCTATACGATCTAGATTTTGAAGTCCTGTTTCTACGGTTACCAATCCATCGCTAGTATTGACTTGATTTTCTCCTACCAAATAGGTTTTAGGAATGGTCAAAACATTTTCTTTTTCGGCAATAACAATATTGCCTTCGCCTGCTAATCCCGGATATAGTGTTTTCGGCGGATTTTCGAATCGCGATTCTACTTTAAACGTCTGAGAACGTTCATCTTTTCTGGGGTATATTTTTGTAACCCTTGCTGTAAAAACTTCTGAAGGATAAGCATCCAATGTAATCAACGCTTTTTGCTTCAAAGACAGTTTTACAATATCCACCTCATCCACTAGCATTTCAATGATAAATATGGAATCATTTCCAACTGATGCCAGAGGTTCCATCGTATTAACGATTTCTCCCGGTTCTTTATAAAGTGCATAGACCTTACCTTGTATTTTACTACTAACCGTAAAATCTTGGGTGGCTACCTGAGCACTTTGATAATTATTTCTTGCCTGCTGCAATTGTGTGGCGAGTTCGGTCTTAGTGCGATTGTATCTATTTTTTAAAAGGCTTAGCTTATTGCCCGATAATTCAAAAGTCAGTTTGCGATTATCATATTCCACTTTAGAACCGATTTCCTGTTCCCAAAGTCTTTTCTGGCGATAGTAATTGAGGGAGTCATTTTGAAATGAAAGTTCGGCAGACGCAATTTCATCTTCCAATCCGTCTAGAATTGCAGAACTTCCATTATAATTCTCCTGCGCCAGTTGTAACGCCAATCTAGCATTTTTAGAGTTTAGCTCAGGCGTGGTATTAATAATCTGTAAAAGTTCATCACCCTTACTTACCCTATCCCCTTCTTCCACAAGATTGTTATCTAAAATACCACCAACCGCAGCATAAACCTGATAAAGACTATCGGGCTGAACGGTTACAGATGAATATACTGACTCTGTTAACTGACTTAAGGTAGGCCGAATCTTTTCTTGATTCCTGTTGCATGAAAAAGATAAAAACAAGGCAACGTACACTAAAACATATCTCATTGAAATAATATTGAATAGGTCAAAATAAAGTAAAAAGAAGTCTAGAATATATGAGCAAAATCATGATTAGAGATTAAATGTCAAAAAAAGGCTATCCGCTGATGTAAGTCATTTTATAAGCACTTGATTCTTAGTTGATTTAAAGTTCAATGTAAAAAATGATATCATGAGAACGCTATTACTATACTTCGGAATTTTCTTTACGTCCATCTCATTTGCTCAGCAAAATGAATCAGAAAATATTACACTCTCTGAAAAGCAAAACGATGATACATATCGGGCAGGCGAAACCATTCGCATGGAAGCTCCCATAACCGGTGATGCTGTTTTTGCCGGAGGCACTATTACGGTAAAGGACACGGTTTATGCAGATTTGATTGTTGCAGGAGGCGAGATAAACGTCAAAGGCTATGTGGCAGATGACATTCGTGCCGCAGGCGGAAGACTAATTATTGATTCAGAAATCGGGGATGATGTTATTGTGGCAGGTGGAGAAGTCCTCGTCTCAGAATCCGCTATTATTCATGGCAACCTTATCAACTTTTCTGGGGAAGTAGAAATGAATGGAAAAGTGATGGGAATGATGAAATCATACTCAGGAGAAATAGAAGTGAACGGAAGCATTGGCAAAGAAGCCAATCTCTTTGGGGAAGAAGTAGTTGTAAACGGCGAAATCAAGGGTGCTTCAAAAATAGCTGCTGAAACTATTATTATTGGTCAAAATGCTAAGTTTGGAGGCGATGTCAGCTACTGGTCGGAAGAAGGTGAAATAGATTTCAAGAATTCTTTGCAAGGTGTTACCTCCACCTTTGACAATTCGTTAATGGGTGATAAAAATGAACTTTCACTCAAGGGTTTTGGAATAGCAGCATTTGGTTTTTGGATGTTCTATATTTTTTCCGCTTTTCTAGTAATCTTACTCCTAAACTGGAGTTTTGGTAACTTTTTCAACACGGCTATCAGCTACTTTGATAAAAACGCTTCAAAGAGTCTGGGCTATGGTCTAATTTATGTCCTCGGATTTCCTTTGATTATTCTTATAACATTGGTAACGATCATAGGCATCCCTGTTGGAGTTTTCTTTGCAGGATTCTATCTCTTCAGCCTCATATTCGGGCATCTTGTGACTGCTTTACTTCTTAGTCATTATCTAAACAATAGGTCTGATAAAAGTTGGAACTTCTGGACAATTTCTCTCTTGGCCCTTGGTATTGCAGCCGTAATACGTCTATTAACATTCATCCCCTTTTTAGGGGGATTACTTTCACTTTTGGTTATTGCCCTTGGATATGGATTAATAGGTTATGCTTTACTACAGAAAAAGGCCGCTTTAAAACTAAGCAGTTTACCTCAAAATTAACTCTCGAAAATTAGGTATATGTATGTGGATAGAAAGGATGCTGGAAGACAATTGGCTAAAGCACTTATCAAATTTAAAGATGAAGGAGTCGTTGTACTTGCCATTCCTAGAGGAGGGCTTCCGTTAGGTTTGATTGTCGCCCAAGAACTCAAAGCACCCCTAGACGTGGTGCTTTCTAAAAAAATTGGACATCCTCACAATAGGGAATACGCCATTGGCGCCGTAAGTCTTGACAATGTAACTTTAAGCAGGGCAATGGGAGTTACAAAGGGATACATTCGGGAAGAAACCGCAGCCATTCGCGAAAAGCTTAAGAAACGGTATCAGCAATATTATAAAAACAGAACTCCCAAGAAATTAAAGAATAAGACGGTAATCATCGTTGATGATGGAGTAGCAACAGGAAATACCATTCTCATAACCATTGACCTCATACAAAAGCATCGACCAAATAAAATAATAATTGCTATACCCGTAGGGTCTCTTACCGCAATTGAAAATTTAAAGAACACTCCAAACGTAGATGAAGTTATTTGTTTGAAAACACCTCAGAATTTTACGTCTGTTGGGCAGTTTTATGAAGAATTTGCACAGGTATCCGACAAAGAAGCTATCAGCATGTTAGAGGAAAGTAACTCCATAAAATAAGGCCCTTTCATAAATAATGAAAGGGCCTTATTAACGAGAATAATTAAACCAACTATTTATGAGTATTTTTTAAATATACTACAGGAACTCACCCTTTTCATCAACTTTTACTCTTAACTTTTTATCGCCGTTTACTAGTCTTAGCTTATACTTCTTGGTGACTCCCTTTTTATCGTGATAATTGACCAAGTAAATATCTTTAGTAATTGTCCATTCTGGAAATCTTTTTAAAACGGATTTTTTTACCGCAGTTGGCAGATTGATATCTTTAAATTTTTCAGCCGTACGAATTAGTTTTCCTTCACCATCGTAGGCCGCTAGAATTTTACCCTCTGGAATAAAAAAGCTTACATGGTAAATATCATAGTCATCTCTGTAAAGTTCGGATTCTTTAACATCAAATGACGCTACTTTACGCTGTAGCATTTCAACCGGTATTGAAGCTACCTCCTGAGTATTGACATTATTCAAATACTTATAGTTTGTTGCATAAACCGTTACTTCAGATAATTTTTCTGTTTTTATAATTTGTGCAAATGCTTGAGTGGTTAACCCCAAAAACAATAAACCAAATACTATTTTTTTCATGATTCTCTATTTAATTAATACTTAAAATTATTATGAACTCTTTTGGTTCATGTTGGTAAAATTATCAAAGCTTACTCGGCACTACAATGACCTAGATCAGGTATGAAACTTCTATAAATAGTTCAGAACTGACCGATGTCATTTACTTGCTAAATGGAAAGATATAGCTTTGGTTATCACACTAAAAATCGGAACATGAGAAGAAATCTGGAGCTAAAGGAGCAGGCAGAATTATTAAGCAATAATTATATAGGCCGATTGGGATACATATCGGCTGCTAGCCCTTATGTTGTTCCCATTACCTATTACTATGACCCAGGCTCAAATACAATCATCAGTTACTCTGGGGAAGGTCATAAGGTAAAAGCCATGCGTAAAAATCCTGCTGTAGCTTTGGAAGTAGATGAAGTCACATCAATTAATAATTGGAAGTCCGTTTTAGTGCATGGGTCTTTCGAAGAGTTTAAGGGTATAGATGCCAAACAGCAATTGCATTTATTCTCTGACGGAGTCAAAAGTGTCCTGAATCGAACTAAGGAATTGAAAGCTCGTTTCCTTAGTGAGTTCTCAAGTAAAATTTATGCTGATGGACATCCTGTTGTGTTTCGAATTAATATTGATGAAATCACAGGAAAACTGCGGCAATCTGGATAAAATCCGGGAAAAGTCTAGTTCGATACAATTCAATAAAAAAACCTAAACTGATCTAAGTCATTTTCTGAGCTTATAAGACCATGTACTTTAGTTTCATAATTAAAAAGGAAAAGTTCTTTAATATAATGGATTGTTGGTGGGGTACCCAATCCATTCAATATGAAGTTGCAAAATTTGGTTTTAGTATAATTCAGTGTTGGCCCGTAAAGGGCGTATGCGAATAACTTAATGCACATAGCAAGTTTTGTACCTTCCTAGAAGCTGGGACACTTCGGTGTCCCGGTTTATTCTAAAAAAGAAAAAATGCCAAACTGATTTAGATCATTCTACATACATCGAAGATTGATTACTTTGGCTGAAAGTTCTTTGAAAATAATATGAAAAAGGCCCTTGGTGGTAGCAATACAATCAAAGCCTTAAGAAGGTATCGAAAATACTTTTTCATCCATTCGGTCTTTCTACTGGTCTAGTAATAGATCTATAGACTGATTGCTGTTAGTGGTGGTCCAGTAAATTTAATACCTTCTTTGAAACCGGAACATTTCGGTGTTCCGGTTTCTTTAAAAACAAATTAAGATATTGGTTATGTTACTGCAAGGTGCATAACCATAGTGAAGGGTAGAATGAATTCTCTGCTTGAATTGACCTCTAGCTCATTTCAGCAATGGAGTGGTTAAAGGATGATTGATAGTATTGATGAAATTAGACTCTCATAGAAAACAGGTATGCTCTAAGTATGCCTGTTTTTGTTTTTAACATATAAAAGATTCAAAAAAAGAGCCTAAAAAAGCTCCCTTTTAATTATTACCTTATATATCAACACTCAAAATTGTTCTTCCTCTTTACTATCATTAGAATCCATTAATCCTGGGTGATATCTTTGCAGGAATGAATTGCGCAAGGAATCCATTTTCTTAATCATTCCTTCCACATCTGTTTGATGTCTTTCCCAATTTTTAAAGAAGTAGTCTTCAGTAAAAAAATCCTTCATAAAGAGTGAATCATGCTCTGGAAAAAAGGAAAATCGGTCTTTCCAACCAAAGGGTGCCCTATCTTGAAAATATCCATGAAATGAATCCATAATGCTATCTAAGTTAATCTGTATGGAATCTCCTTTTATATTCGAGTATGAATAGGAATATATAGAGTCGTACTTAATCAAATTCCCTTGTTCATCATACTCCTTTTGAACTTGCCAAGACCCCTTGGGCTCCTGTGCTATTTCTTGATTTTCTTCCTTACGGGGTTCTAAATCCTCCTTTTCCTGCCCTTTACATGCTGTAAAAAGCAAAAGAACTGATAATGCGATTACTTTTTTCATTGTTTACCTATTTTAAAAATTAACTGACCTTATTAATTTTTTCGTTTTATAGTCTTATTACTCCTTCCCCTATTTGCATTCCGCTCTTCATGATACCTTTTTATGTTATCTGCTCTATAATTTCTAACCCGTTCATAGCGAGACCGATTTAAATTAATACTTCTATATCGGCTGGGTAATACTTCTGAACGTATCCATAGTCCAGCATCCAAATAAATATAAGTTCTGGCTGTTAGGTCATAATAAAGTGTTAGCTCAGGAAAATAGACATATCGAACCAACTCTACCCTATTTGGATAAAACCAAGGTGGTGGTGGATTCCGGTGTCTCGAACTGACTATTACTGGGCCACAGCTGGTCAATAATAAAATAGTCAGAAGTATGAGTATAGGTCGGAATCCTTTTGAACTTTTCATAGTATTGAGATTTAGAACAGCAAAGTATCTTATAGGTAAGACCTGTGAAATGATGTAAATCATCCAAAGGGTTTATACTACTGGTGTCTAGATTCTAAGCTTTATTTTCAGGCCTGCGAAGTAGTAATGCAATTTTCTTTAATTCAGGAATATATCCTCTTAAGAGGAGCAGGTAATAGCTTTCTTTCAACGCTTTTATATAGTTGTTTGCTGCCTCCTTAGATATTCCCAATCCTCTTAATACACCGTACGGTCCTGAAGACATTTCGCCCAAAGGTTTTCCATCTAAATCATGTAGAAATTGTGACACTAAAGCACCTGCAATGAAAAGCGTACCAAATTCAGGATTACAGAAAAGTCCGAAATCCGATGCTTCCCCGAGTGATTCTTTCCAATATTCTTTCAGTGCTTTCCTTGACTTAAGAACTTGACTATCTTCAGAAGCACAGTCCTCGCTAACCTTACCCAAAACGGATATTTGCAGCTCCTCTGAACCTTTGTTTAGAACCGCTTCAATGGCATTCTCCAATTGCCATAAATGAGGGTAACTTTCTATTAAAAACTGTTTATGTCTTTCTTTTCGAATACTTGTTTCCATAATTAAGGAACGTTTTAAAATAAGTAGGTCCGCCCATTCCCAGTGATACAAATTTAAAACGCAATATCCTCTTGTAGAATGACCTAAATCATTTCTACAACTGGAATATGCCATTACATTTGAAAAGAATTATAAATCATTTAATAACTAAAAATTTAAGAACATGACACAGGATAGTAGTAATGTTTTGCTGGCACTACTTACAGGGGCAGCAATAGGAGCAGGTTTCGGTATTCTCTACGCCCCTGATAAAGGTGCAGAAACCAGGGATAAGATTAGAAACAAGGCCATGGATGCAAAAGATGACCTCAGCGAAAAGATTTCTCATGCTAAGGAAGAGCTGAACAAAACAGCAAAGGAGAAAAAGGAAGATTTTGAGCAAAAATTGGAAGATACCATAAGCAACATGAGTTATAAAGCGGATGATATCATTGCTACGCTGGAACGCAAACTAGAGGAATTAAAAAAGAAAAACGCCCAATTACAAAAATAGTTCGTATGGCATTTGAAGAACTCAAACAAGACCTCGCGGGAGCGGAAGCTGACGTGAGGTCTTATATGGAAAATAGTGAAGAATATTATAGGCTTCTTACTTTCAGAGCAGTTATGGGGCATCAAACCACTGCCATACAATATTTGCTTATTGGTATTGCTTTGATTTTTGCCTTGCTTTTTCTCTCGTTCGCCGCTAGTCTGGCTATATCAGAAAGACTGGACAGTTATTTCAGTGGTTTTTTTATAATAGCTGGTTTTTATGTACTACTTGGTGGTCTAATTTACCTTTTCAGAAAACGCTTGATTGCCCCAATGATTAGAAAATTCTCTAAATATTATTTTGATTAGTTATGCTAAAGGAATACAATTCTTTTGAAGAAATAGATGCGCGCCTTGAAGTATTAAAGCTGCAACGGCAAATTGATGAAGAAAGTTTCAAACTTCATTTGCACAAGGCAAAAAGAGATTTAGTACCCAGACAATTTAATAGTGGAATTGGCAGTTTGCTGCAGAAATTCGCCATTGCCTTCTTGACTAAAAAGTTATCGAAACGTTTCCGTGAACGCTCACAAAAAGAGATTGCTGCTTTAAATAAAACTACTTCTAGCTAACTAAAATCAGCAATATGCCTTAATTCTTCTTTATCAAGCAGTATTATTCTTCTACCTTGATCCGTGGTTATTAAGCCCTCATCCTTAAAATCTGATAAGGTACGTATCGCAGTTTCTGTGGCGGTACCAATTATTCCGGCAAAATCTTCTCTAGGAATTCCGATACCAGCATTGGTCTCATCTTTTATTATTCCTTTTTTATAAAGCTCCAAGAGGGCCTTGGCAGCTCGTTGACGTACCGATGCAAACGCCATATCTACCAAATGTTCTTGGACATCTATCAGATTATTTGATATCATGCCAATAAACTTTTGAGATACCGCCAGATTTTCATAAAGTAAAGTGGTAAAATCTTTTTTGGGAATAACTCCCAATTCCGCATCTTCCAACACCATGGCATTTTCAATATAAGTCCCGGCTGCATTCAATAAAGACAATTGACCGATAAAATCACCAGGACCATATATTCCTGTGACAAATTCCTTTCCTGATTCGGTACTTTTATACGTCTTAATGGTACCACTTTCTATAAAATATAGGGAATGTGCATTATCGCCTTCCCAAAATATCATTTCTTTTTTGTCATATTCTTTCGGGCTATGTGCTTTAGAAAGACTATCCAAATCAATATACTCTGAAGCTTCCTCTAAAAAAGCATGTACACCTTTTAGGTTCTTGGTTATTTCCCTTTTCAAAAACTCACTTTTTTCGAGACGACATGTGATGGCATCGAGCAGTTCTTTCTCTTCAAAAGGTTTCGTGAGGTAGTCGTCAGCCCCCATATTCATTCCTAAGCGCATATCTGTCCTGCTAGTTTTCGCAGTTAAAAAAATAAAAGGAATACTCGCTGTATTTGGTTCATTGCTTAACTGCTTAATCACTTCATAACCGTTCAATTTGGGCATCATGATGTCGCAAATTATGATATCTGGCAAAAATAGTTTTGCTTTTTCAACGCCAAGTTCACCGTCTTCAGCAGTCATTACCTCATAGTTCGCTAGTTCTAAAAGGTCTGCTGTATTTTCACGAACATCTTGGTTGTCTTCAATTAATAATACTTTCTTCATCGTTTATAGATTTATGGGAAGCGTAATGATAAATGTTGAGCCTTTTCCTTCTTCACTCTCAAAGGCTACATTACCTTTCATAAGTTCCGTGTATTGTTTCACAATATGGAGTCCAAGACCCGTTCCTTGAATGTTTGTAACATTCTCAGCTCGAAAAAATCGTTCGAACAAATTCTTTTGTTCCTTAGTGGGAATTCCTATTCCCTTATCAGAAACTCTAAATTCAATTGTTTTCTTTTCTTGGTGTAATTCCAAAACGACATCTTGATTTTCATCGGAATACTTAGAAGCATTCGATAAAAGGTTCGTCAAAATATGACTCAATAGTTTTGGGTCAAGAAATACGGATATCACGTTCTTCGGAAGCTTCAATTGAATGCTTTGTCCCTCTTTAATATTAGTACCCATTTCTTCTACTAGCTGCCCTACAAAATCGGTCAGTTCAAATTGTTGAGGGTCGACTCTGACCTTGCCCTCTTCCAATTTACTGAGGGATAGAAAATCATTCAAAATGACCACAAGGTTTTTCACATTGGCTTTGATCCGAGTTACATGTTTTTCCCGTCGCTCTTCTTTGCCAGGTTCATTCTGTTTTCCAATCAAAATCGCCGAGGATAATATGGCGCTCAAAGGAGTTCTAAATTCATGTGAGGCCATTGATATAAAGCGCGATTTTAGCTCATTGAGTTCTTGCTCGATTTTTAAAGCCTTTTCCAATTCTTGCTGAACCTCCTTTTGTTCCGTCACATTGTTATAAACAAAAAGTGCTCCTGAAATTCCGTTTTCTTTCGAATGCAAGGGGGTAGAGTTTACCGCGTAACAGCGGTCTTGATAATCGATTTCAAAAGAAACACTATGACCCTCCAATGTTTTTAAAACATCATTCTTAATCCTTGATTTTTGATTTTTGGAAAATATGGGGAGGTCATCAATATATTTACCTTCAAAATCAGATTTCTTCAGGTCGATATTTTGAAGTTCCTCACCTTCTACATAAATAAGCCTAAGGTCCGAATCAAAAACGATAATAATTCCGTTGGGAAAATTTTGTGCTATGGCCAAGGCCAGTGCTTGACTTTCTTGAGCCTTAATTTCGGCCCGTTTTGTGCTAGTAATTTGATCTTCTAGATCCAAATTCGTCTCGACAAGTTTTTGCACTGTTGTCTCAATTTCTTTGGTGCGTTCTTCTACCTTGTCCTCTAGCCTGTTCACGTAATCCTGTAATAGTTTTTTTGTTAGCTGTATTTCGGTTACGTCGTTCTGAACTCCAATAAAATGCGTTAATTCTTGATCTTCATCATACAAGGGGGTAATGGCTAGTTCGTTCCAAAAAAGGGATCCATCTTTTCGATAATTACGCAATACAACTTTGCAACCACTACCTTTTTGAAGCGCCTTCGCCATAGTCACAATGGCATCTTGATCACGATCATCATTCTGTAAAAACCGACAGTTTCGTCCGATTACGTCACTTCTTTTATACCCGGTTAACCTACTGAAAGCAGGGTTGCTATAGATAATTGGCAGATTAGAATCTTTTGCATCCGCAATAATAATTCCGTTTCCTGCAACCTCTAAGGCTCTGTTTCTTAGGAAAAGAGTGTCGTTAGCTCTCGCCTCCGCGGTGATATCAGCCCCTGAACTTATTAAACCGGTTACTTTGCCACTCGCATCTTTTAATAGGGAATTTCGCCACTTGATTAATTTTGGTTCACCATGTCTCACCAAGACTTCATTTTCATAACTATCAGGAGGTTCAACCAATTCATGAATCACATCATCAAAGTATGCTTTAAGCTCATCCCGTTTTTCACTGGGAATAAAACAATCGAACCAATTTTTCCCCTCAATTTCCTCGCGTACATATCCTAATACCTCGCATCCTTTTTTATTGACGAGCTTGACCGTTTGATTTGGATTGATTACCAAAAAAATAGATGCCGCCGTATCCAAATATTTGAATAACGTATTGTCATTTATTTCTTTTGAGGTAAGCATGTAGTAGTAAGTTTTTCATCAAAATTCATAGAAATTGTGGGGTATCCTTATACGCTAGTATGAAGAATTCTATGAGCTTTTCGTTTTGCTTGAATTATCGTTATTGACAATCGGAGGTACTAAGTAAAAGTATCCTATCCCTATCCTTAAAAAAATGACAATTATCATGGCGGAACTCATAGCGAATTTAATTATGCCTCTTCAGCAGCCATCCCACGAATTTTTGGTAAGGCATTAGGATGATTGTTTTGAATAAAGCCTACCAATTCTTCCCTGACCTTACATCGTAAACTCCATGCATCAGCAGATTTTTTTGCACCAATGGTTGCCCTTATCTCCATGGAACGATTATCGGTATTGGTAACCAAGAGTTCGGCAATTTTGTTGTCCCACAAAGGGTCTTCCTCTAAAACTTCCATCAATTTTGTTCGTAGTTCAGAAACTGGAAAAGTATAATCCACATAAAAGAAAACACTACCTATCAGCTTTTTTGAATTGAAGGACCAGTTGACAAAGGGTTTTTCATTGAAATAATTTAACGGAAGTACCAGTCTGCGCCAGTCCCAAGTTTTGATAACCACATAATTAAGTGTAATGTCTTCTACAGTTCCAAATTCTCCTTCGACCACCACTTGATCATCGATTTTAATGGTTTGGGTAAAGGCGATTTGAAACCCAGTAATAAGATTCGCTATGGATTTCTGTGCTGCTACGCCTACAATGATACCAACAACTCCCGCCGAGGTAAGTATGGTCTTACCTAGTTCTCGAACACTCGGAATATTCCATAAAATAGCTGAAATGGCAAGGATAATAATTACTACCGAAGCGATGCTTTTCATGAAACGTAGTTGGGTCAATACCTTTCTGTCCTTTGCTTTGTGATGAGCCTTGATCTTGAATTTCTCTTTGACAACATCTTCCGCGACTTTTAAGCAGGCTATGAATGCCCAAGCAAAATTGATAATAATCAGAATTTGCATTGCGGTATGCCAGAAAGAATCGATTTTCAAGACGAAAAAAGCGACATGCACAAAATACAAAGGAAAGAGAAACTTTGTGGGCGTTTTTAAATGTAGTAACATTTGCTCTTTTAAGACAGATGGCTTTCTTTTCTGATATAGTCTCAAGAGCCAAAAGACAAACCACTGAAATACCAGACCGATTAAAACTGATACTATAATAATCAAAACAGGTTTCAACAAATCGTTATTTTCGGCCATTTCTGTCATAAGGGATTCCATGTTTCGCCTTTATTCAAATGTATGTGCAACGGGTAGCATTAGAAATGATATTTGTCATTCCCGCCACCTACAATTCATGATATGATATTGGTCATTTAATAGGTGCGCTTTATAAAATATTTTTGAAGCAGGTTAAAATTTGGCGAAATGAATACAGGTTTGGTGCTTTCAGGAGGAGGTGTTCGCGGCGTAGCCCATATTGGCGCTATCAAAGCCCTTGAAGAACATGATATTTTCCCATCACATATTTCAGGAACAAGTGCTGGCGCGGTCGTCGGTGCATTATATGCCGGTGGTTGTACTTGGGAAGAAATACTGGATTTCTTTAAAACGGTTGAGCTTTTTACCTTTAAAAAATACGCCCGTAAAAAGCCTGGTTTCGTTGACACTTCAAAATTCTATGACACCCTAAAAACCTACTTGCCCTCTGATAATTTCCAGGACTTGAAAAAGCCTCTTTATGTAACGGCCACCAATCTTTTAGACGGTACCTTAAAAGTGTTTCATCGGGGAGAACTTATTAAGCCAATTTTGGCCTCAGCAGCCGTTCCGGGGGTGTTTGCCCCGGTGGTAATAAAAGAGGGATATTACGTGGATGGTGGAACTTTGAACATTTTTCCAGTCGATCTTATAAAAATGTATTGTGATCAAATTGTCGGTATTTATGTGAATCCGTTTGAGAAAGTGAAAATTGAAGATTTGAAACATTCCTACAACATTATGGAGCGGGCGTATCATATCAAAATTGCAAACGAATCATTCGCGAAATTCGATGATTGCGACCTTTTGATTCGTCCTAAAAACCTAAATAACTTCGGAATGTTCTCACTAAAACATATTGATACCATTTTTAAACTGGGATATGATTCTGCTAAAGAAGCTTTGGAATCATCTGATATAGTTCAGTATAAAAAGGAAAATAACATTGTATAGCGGGTTGAATAATAGTGCATAGTTAATTGGCATATTGGGTAAAGTCAAATGGCCATAAAAGGGGATTGACTGAAACAACTGTAAAGAAGTTTAATTGTATTGTAAAGTGATGTTGTAGTCAAGCGGGAAAAAAACAGAACATGCAATAAAAACTAGGATAGGATGAATGAATCATATCACCCTTTTAAGTCGGAAAAAGCAAAAGAGAAATATCTTGCTTTTAATGATGAACATGCAAAACTGTGGCCCGTACCTTCAGAGAACAAATATATTCAAACTTCTTACGGTAAAACCTTTGTCCGGATAAGTGGTCCAATAGGCAAACCCCCTCTAATCCTTTTACCCGGAGATACTGAAAATTCACTGTCTTGGATACCGCAGATAAAGGACTTTTCAGAACAGTATAGAACCTATGCAGTAGACAACATCTTTGATAATGGCCGTAGTATATATTCGCGTCCTTTGAAGGAACCAGGGGATTTTGTTATCTGGCTAAGCGAATTGTTTGACTTGTTAAATCTGAAAAATGATATTAATCTTATGGGTTTCTCTTACGGTGGATGGCTAACTAGTATCTATTCGCTTGCACATCCTGAAAGACTCCATAAAGTCATACTTATTTCTCCGCCCATAGTGCAACCAAGAGTTCGATACTTGATACTTGGTATTACAACTCATTTCTTCCCCAATTACTTTTTTGCAAAAAAACTAGTGTATTGGGAAAGAAAATGTTTGGTAAAACAAGGAGAAACCGGTCGGGCTATCGCCAATCATATGATTGAGGAACAAGTATTGGCCGGGAAATGTTTTAAAAAACGAAAATTTGTCAATCCGACCGTTTTAACGGATGATGATTTGCAAAAACTGAAAGTTCCTGTATTGTTTCTTATTGGGGACGAAGAAGTTGTGTGTTCTCCTGATAAAACGGTGCAGCGCCTTAATACTATTTCACCACAAATAAAAACGATACTAATTCCTGATGCTAGCCATGATATAACGCATTCTCAGGCGGCGTTAGTAAATAAAAAGGTTCTTGATTTTTTACAAGAGAAATAAGGTTTATAAACAAGCCAGCAGACAACAATGTATCTAATGGAAAGCCCTAGTCCAATTTCTCAAAAATAATTAATGTGCTGTTTTTATCATTTTTGCAGTATGGACAATAGGTATATCCCAAGCTTCTTTAATCTCTCCTTCCATAATACACCATACCACAATAGCGTCAATTTCCATTGGTTTGCCGTCCAATAACATCTTGTCTTTAACATGTGCAATGACTATGTCATCTCCTATAGGAGTTGCAGATATAGGAGCTACCTTAAAAGAACCTGTCGTTCGACCTGCTAGTTTTTGGAAGAAATCGGTCAAGCCAGCGAGGCCAAAATAGTCGCCTTCCATCTCCGGCAGCTTAGGGTTTATATAATGCCAAACGAAATCTTCGGCCAACACCTCGGCGGCACTAATGGGATTTGCAGGATTGAACTTCTTTAAAATACTGATATTTGGATGTTCTTCAGTCATGCTATTAATTTTTAACTAGCTGCTTTTTAGACTGATTTTCTTGAATCAGAAAAATGCCCTAACAACCAACCTGAGAACATGGACGCAAATAGGTTTTTGTCATTAAGGCATTCTACACTAGCTAAAAACTTTCTGTTTCTTTAGGAAATTTCAACCTTCTTAGGCGGTAATTTTTTTGCTTCCTCCTTTTTGGCGAGTTTAAAACTCAAAATTCCATCTTTATACGAAGCTTTGATTTCTTCTTGCTTTACACTTTCTGGTAACTGCAATGCTCTCTCGAAAGAATTGTAACTGAACTCTCTACGGGTGAAGTCATCTTCTTTTTCCTCTTCAGAGGTTGATTTTTCCGCAGATATATTTAGGCAGTTATCCTCAATTGTAACTTCAAAATCCTTTTTGGCAAAGCCAGGGGCGGCCAGTTCAATTTCAAAATTATCATCCGTTTCTTTAATATTCAAAGCTGGCTCACCTGTCTTTCCGTTCCAAAAAGTACTAGGTAACATATCTCTTACCCAAGCACGATTGTCGAAAAAATCATCCATATCGAAAAAATCGTTTGCCATAAGGCGGCCGAAAGGTCTTCTTTTAAATTTTACTAATGACATAATTTCAAGGTTTTAAAGGGTTAAACATTTTAATAGTCCGAAAGTACATTCAACTACCTCATCTCAAAATGATTTAGATCAGTACAGCATAAGTATTTGTGCTTGTTCTAGTAATTGAAAAATTAGAAAAAACTAAGGGTTTTATCAAAATTTTGATGACTAATAGGAACTGCTTTTCATAACAGTTTGGTCATTGCCAATAAATGCATCAGCGTTTAATCTGGCGCCATAAAATTTATCAAATAGTATGCATGCTGTCAAATCCCCCGTTACATTAACTGCAGTTCTAAACATTCCCAAAATCCGGTCTATTCCAATAATAATTAGTAGACCATCA
Organism: uncultured Flavobacteriaceae bacterium; assembly: GCA_947500435.1. GTDB lineage: Bacteria > Bacteroidota > Bacteroidia > Flavobacteriales > Flavobacteriaceae > Maribacter_C. The sequence continues at coordinate 67,370 of CANMRV010000002.1, read as the reverse complement.
ATTGGAATTCCCGCGCTCTGTAATACCGATGCAAGAACAATGACCCCTCCTCCTGGAATGGCTGGTGTTCCTATGGAAGCAGCCACAACGGTGAAAGTAATTAATAGAAGGCTGATTATTGACAATTCAATGCCATAGGCCTGAGCCAGAAATAGAGTTGTTACGCATTGGAACAATGCCGTTCCATCCATATTAATTGTAGCACCGACCGGGATGACAAAATCACTGATGTTAGAGGAAACCCCTAATTTTTCATCTGCTGTTTTCATGGAAAGCGGCATAACGGCTGCTGAACTGGCCGTAGAAAATGCCAATAGTAGTGGTTCCCTTATCGCCTTCAAGAACTTGATGGGGTTTTTCTTGGTCACTACCAAGGCCACCATCAAATAGAATATCAATAATACCATCAGACCTAGCACAACCACAACCATATAGTAACCCAAACCAAGGAATATTTGAACGCTTGTCCTGGATAGTAGGGCTGCCATCAAGCCAAATACAGCATAAGGTACGAGCATCATGGCCCACGATACTACAATCATACAGATTTTCTGAATAGCTTCCGAGAAACGAATGATAGGGCTTGCCGTTTCCCTGCGGAGTTGGGTAATTGCCACACCGATAATAATGGTGAAAATCACGACACCCAACATTTCCCCTGTCAAAATGGACTCCAGCGGATTATTAGGAATAAGGTTTGATATTGCATTTGGAATATCCTCGGTAAGATTGGTTTGCTCATCAGGTGTTATTTGACTTTCACTACCAATCGGAAATCCACCTAACTTAAAAATATATTGGCCAGGTTTGAAAATAAATGTTACGAACAGGCCAATCGTGATGGCAATAGCAGTAGTCAAAATAAAATATAGTAATAGACGAAGACCAAAGGTTTTAAGGTTCTCCGATGTGTTGCTCACAATTCCAGTAATGATCGACGTAAATATCAATGGAATCATGATCATTTGAACCAACCTCATAAAAATTTGACCTGGCAGGTCAAGCCAATCGGCAAGCCGCAAACTAATATTCTCCGAAAGCAACCCTATAGATGGATTAAGTAGCACTCCGATTCCCGCCCCTAAAACCAGGCCAATAATTACCTTAAGCCATAAGCGGCCTTTTATAAGGCGATCTAAATGAACCGATAGATTATTAAGCGGTCTGAATTCTATCATGGTGTTGGGTAGTTATTTATCCGACATTCACATTGAACATATAACCTACCAATGCCGTCAAGCCCATGGCGACTGTTCCCCAAAAGGTAATTCTTAAAACAGCTTTACTTATACTGGATCCTCCTGTTTTAGCGGCCAATGCCCCTAATAGGATTAGGAAGAAAAGTGCAAAACCATAAAGAGCATACTCCATATTTTGTAATGGTAAAAAGAGAGCTACGAATAGTGGTAAAATTCCACCTACGGTAAATGCTGCACCAGAAGCAAATGCAGCCTGTATGGGTTTAGCTTGACTCATTTCGTTTATGCCCAATTCGTCTCGAACATGGGCTCCTAGTGCATCATGCTCTGTTAATTCCTTTGCTACTGTTAATGCAGTTTCTTTCTTTAGCCCTCTTTTTTCGTAAATCTCAGCTAGCATTTGTAACTCGATTTCGGGCATTTCTTCCAATTCTAGTTTTTCGCGTTCAATATCAGCTTTTTCAACATCCGTTTGAGAACTCACTGAAACATATTCCCCTGCCGCCATTGATAATGCACCAGCTACTAACCCTGCCAATGTTGCCAATATAATCGTTTCTCTTGTATCACTTGCAGCTGCGACCCCTATGGCGATACTTGCTGTTGACAAGATACCATCGTTTGCGCCTAGAACCGCTGCCCTCAACCAATTGCTGCGATGTATGTAATGGCTGTCTAAATAGTTATCTATATTCTTACTGTTTTCATCCATTTTTTTCATTTTTAAAAGCTATTGGAATAAATTGGACTCCTTCAAATGTGTCTAAGCAATTCTTGCCTATTAAACTCCATATTTGAGGATTATCGCCATTTGCCCTGAATGGTGGGTGGTATGCGATACTATTCTTCCAAATGCCTCTGCCTTGGTTTTGACACCAAATTCTTTGGTTGTAATTGTTGTTTCCCAGTCGACGTCTTCTTGTTTTTCGATAATCGATTTTAAAGTTCGGAAAGAGTGGTCAACATACTGCTTTAATTCGGTAAGGTTTGTCCATTCCCCAGTATCCTTTTGCGCAATTACGGTTTTTGCAATAACTTTAACTTCCTTTCCACCAAAGACATTCTTTGCAAAGAGAAGTTCAACGTCGCCGATATGTCGAATTAAAAAACCAATGCTATTGGCCGAAGGTGGAAGTTTCTTCTTTAAATCTTCTTCGGTAAGATGGGGTAGCAGATTTGAAAATCTAGTCCGGGCTTCTTGCCATAATTCTAGGAACAACTGCGTTTTTTTCTTCATAATATAGAATCTCAGCGGTATAAACTTTTATTGTTTATAAAGCCCTTCAAAAATGCGTCATTGTCAAATGAAATTACATGACATCGGTCACAATCAATAAAATTTTGTGCTTATTATGGAACAGAAATGAAATAGTCACGGATATTCTAGGGCGCTAAGAAAATCTCAGAAAGTCAAGTAGTTGACCTTACCGCTCTCTTCAATTCATATGTTAAGAACTGTTTGAGGAATGGAATATTAGCGTAATACAAACAAGGGTAATAAACGAATTAAGAATTTTGCTAATTAAAGTTTCTCACCAAACGCCAGATCCCCTGCATCGCCAATTCCCGGAAGGATATAGCCTTTATTATTCAACTCTGGGTCTATCGCAGCAATCCATAAATGTGTGTTTTCAGGAAAGACTTTTTTGATATGTTCAATACCTGGCAACGAACCTATTACCGAAAGAATATGAATCTGATTTGGTTCTCCGTGCCCTTTTAAGGCCTTTAGAACATTTTCCAGCGTTTTCCCTGTTGCCAGCATTGGATCGGTCAGTACTAAAGTCTTGCCTCCTAATGCAGGAGCTGCAAAATATTTTACAATGACCTCAAAGGCATCTTCGTCTCCGCGATGATGCCGGTATGCAGATATAAAAGCATTTTCCGCCCCATCAAAATAATTCAGCATGCCCTGGTGTAAGGGCAATCCAGCTCTTAGCACTGAACATAAAACTAACTTATCAATTGGAAGAGATAGTTCTTTGCTTCCAAAGGGTGTTTTTACCACTTTGTTCTCATAAGCTAAAACTTTGCTCAATTCATAGGTCAAGATTTCACCTATCCGTTCGATATTTCGTCGAAATCGCATCGAATCTTTCTGGATTTCTACATCACGGATTTCTGCAACAAATTGATTCAAGAGCGAATTTTCCTCGCCAAAATGATGGATTTTCATAAGAAGAGTGCTTAACCTAAAGGTATTGAATTTAAGTATGAAAGTATTCGAAGCTACCTGAAGATGAAATGATAGATATCATTCTTGTAAAGAAAAAGGGCTTACCCTATAAATGGCAAGCCCTTCTTCATCAACCAAAAAACCATTATTATGAATAATGGAAAAACTTTCTTTTTGCTCTATTTAACAGCGGTTATACCACCCTGTAAATCATAAATTTGAGTGAAACCAAGTTTTGTTAACTTTCTTGAAGCCTTCTCACTGCGATTTCCAGTTCTGCAATAAATGTAAACAGGTTGCTTCTTGTCCAGGTCTCGAATAGACCTTTTGAACAATAAGGGTTGAAACCAATCTATATTCATAGCCCCTCTAATATGCCCGGCGTCATATTCTCTCTGTGTTCTGACATCAATTAATTGCACCGTTTTGTCCAACACCGCAACCAAAAATTCAGCAGCAGGTAGTTTCTTAACGGAATTTTGTTCTTTGGGGTTACTCCCAAAAAAAGAATCTAAAAAAGACATGGGCCTAAACGGTTTCATTTTTACAAAAGGGAGTAGTTTATTTCTAATACTACCCCCAAAAAATCGATAAAACCAACTCTCACTTCGGGGAAACTAAGCAGGTTAAAATTGCCTAAAGCCATCATAAATCCCTCAACATCTGTCAGCATATCTATCAGAGAGCAAAAATATTTCTACACATAAGCCTCTACAGTAACTTTAGTTACATAAGCCCATTTTTGTTCTTAAAGATTTGATAAATTTAACCCTCAAGAGGAAAGAGTAATTTGAAGTTCTCTTCAGAAAGAATGCTAAATCTATTTAGCTATCACCATCTCAAACCCAGTTTTAGCTATACATCTTTACCTTTCATCATCTTATTCCAATAGAGATAGGGAAGTCCGTATTTCTTCAGCATCCATAGTCTCCACAGCTCTTTGGAAGAATCGGAGATAAACATCCGTTTCAATTTAGGATCGGGAATAAAATTGTTTTTGTAATCAAATTCCGCTAAAACCATTTTTCCATAATCAGTGACAAGTGGGCATGATGAATAGCCGTTATAGGCCATCTGACCCATTTTATCATGCTTTAACAATAGGAACAAATTATCAACAACAATAGGCACCTGTTTCCGAATAGCTGCTCCTGTTTTTGCAGTTGGAAGGGCAGCTACATCCCCTAAACCAAAAATGTTAGCATAAGTATTATGCTGCATGGTTTGATGGTCGACATCCAACCACCCAGCCGCATTAACGAGTGAAGATTCTTTTACAAATTTAGGAGCAACTGATGGAGGTGCGGTATGCATCATGTCATAGTGGATACCATATCGATTACCATCTCTGACTACCTTAACATCTTTGTAGTTATACTGAAATGATTCATCAAGTTCCAGTTCGCTGTCTTGATCTCCAGATATCACTACACAGCCTCCAGCAGTAATATCCTTTCCCATTTCGTACCAAGCGATTTGCTTTTCTGCATCAACCGCGACTAATTTATGATGAAACCTTAGATTGATATCTTTTCTATCTACAACTTCCATAAGTGTTTTGGCGATTTCCTTGACTCCGAAAATTACCGTTCCGCCAGTAGCAAATACCACATCGGTCTTTTTACGAACACCACTTTTTCTAAAATGGCTTTCTGCCAAGTACATTATCTTTTGTGGAGCTCCTCCACATTTAATGGGTGTTGTTGGTTGGGTAAATAAGGCAGTGCCACCTTTAAAGTTTTTAATGACATTCCATGTGTGATTTGGATCTGTATAATTACTGCATACAGCTCCTTTGTCAATCGCCTCACCCAAACCGGGAACTAAACTGTAATCATATGCCAATCCGGGAGCGACCACTAGATAATCATAGGTTATAGTTCCACTTTGTTTCGTAGAAACTGAATTACTCTCAGGTTCAAATCCTGTTGCATAGTCTTTAATCCAGCTAGCTCCTTTTGGCATTACTGATGACATGGGTCTAACGGTTTTGTTGTAGTCATAGGTGCCAGCACCCACCAATGTCCATGCGGGTTGATAATAATGTTTATCAGCTGGTTCAATAATCCCAATGCTCAATTTTCTGTCTTTCTTCAATAGCTGGGCCGCAGTCATTATACCGGCCGTGCCTCCCCCTATGATAACAATTTGATAATGTGATTTCATGCTGTAAATATTTAGGTCGATCCTTAAATTTAATAGACAATCTATTGGAATACTGTAACCTATGTTACAAAGACTTCTCTTGTTGAATAGTGATTAATAAAAGGAAACGGCCAAAAATACAGGCCGTTTCCCTAAACAACCAATCAACCAAACTCTGTCCACCCTACGGCGGACAAAATCAATTATAGTTCAATTCCTTTTTTCCAATCGAGTGGCATTGCCACATTGTATTCTTCTTTGTAGGTTCACTGAGTTCTTTAATATAAATCAGAGCATAGTGGTCGGACATACATATTCCGACTTCTCTACAGTTGTCTTTGCAATACCATCAAACCCATCAATTACATCGACCAAATCTTCCCATCCTCTTTGTTTCAAAATGGAAGATGCAATCATACTTCGATAACCACCCGCACAATACAGTACAAAAGGTTTATCCTTAGGGAATTGTGACAAATGTTGATTAATCTCGTTTAAGGGGACATTGATTGCACCTATTACATGCTCAGAATCGTATTCGCTTTTCTTCCTAACGTCAAATACAATAGGTTTTTCTGAATTGTACTGTTCCTCAAACTCTTTTACGGTAATTCGGCCAACGGCTTCATACTCCTTCCCAGCTTTTTCCCAACTTTCAAATCCGCCATCCAAATATCCTATAGTATTATCATAGCCTACTCTAGATAGTCGTGTGATTGCTTCTTCTTGCTTATCCGGATAGGTAATGAGTAAAATTTCCTGTTTTACATCGGGAATCAACTCCCCTACCCATTGCGCAAAACTTCCATCAAGTCCGATATTGATACTGTTTGGAATAAACCCTTTTGCAAAATCCTCAGCATCCCTCGTGTCTAGCATTAAGGCGCCGGATTCATTTGCGGCAGCGTCAAATCCTTCAACTGACAAAGGAGTTTTGGCTTTGTGCATTATCGTATCCAGACTATCGTACCCCTTAATATTCAATAATACATTTTGAGGGAAATATCCAGGAGGTGCCGTTAGACCCGTTAGAAGTTCTTTAATAAATTCTTCTCTAGTCATATCTTCACGTAGCGCGTAGTTCACTTCTTTTTGATGGCCAAGTGTATCTGTCGTTTCCTTGCTCATCATTTTTCCACAAGCGGATCCCGCCCCATGATTTGGATATACAATAAGGTCATCACTCAAAGGCATAATCTTATTGCGCAGAGAATCATATAGATGACCTGCCAATTTTTCTTCGGTTAAATCGGAAATAACATGCTGCGCCAAATCGGGTCGGCCTACATCTCCAATAAATAGTGTATCCCCGGTTATGATTCCGTGCTCATTATCATTTTCATCAATCAACATGTAGGTCGTGCTCTCCATTGTATGACCTGGGGTATGTATTACCTTGACTTTATAATCTCCGACTTCAAATACTTGTCCATCAGTAGCTACCAAAGCATCATAGCCTGGTTTTGCTGTTGGTCCAAATACAATTTTGGCCCCCGTCTTTTTTTGTAGATCTAAATGACCGCTAACAAAGTCCGCATGAAAATGCGTTTCAAATACGTATTTGATTTTTGCTCCATCCTTTTCAGCGCGATCGATATAAGGTTGAACCTCACGTAAAGGGTCAAATATGGCGGCTTCGCCTTTACTTTCTAAGTAATAGGCAGCATGTGCCAAGCAACCCGTATAAATCTGTTCTAGTTTCATTATGATATGTTTTAAGATTAATATGACATAAAATTACGGCTGACTAAAAACCTGAACAGTATCCTAGGTTACAAAGTTGATAAACAGGAAGACGAGAGGAAATGACCAAGGTCAGTAACAAGGGAACTTATAAGATGGAGCTAATCTTCAGAGTCAAATTTGAGACTCCAAATACCACGAACTTCGTTCACGTCATAGCCAACAGCTTGATCTGATGGATAAAGGTTTTTTAGTGTCGTCAAGGTTTTAGGAGTTACCTGCTCTGTGGGTTTACCATGACATTGAAGACACATGGCATTTGTGGTAATCGGATAATAAAAATCGACCTCACCATCCTCTCGCAGGACAATGGGTTTTGGTTCTCGGCCTGCTGCGACTAATTTTTGGAAATACGTAATGTAACCCAGTTCCTCATCGTTGGCTATATTTTCTGGATTCCGAGGTTTGTCAGATACCCTTTTGATAATGACATTGTTCATCACTGACACACTATCGGTTATCGAAGAGGCATTTGTTTTACAGAATTCGATAGCTCCAATTGTTCCTTTTTCGCTGATAGCTTTTACAAGGTGTTTTCCCAAAGCTGTTTTTGCCACCATAGCGTGGGCCATGCCGATGTTTGCATTTTTGTTTAATATTTCTTTGGATATAATATCGCGATTTATCAATATGCCCTTCCCATCTCCTTCTTTCAAGGCTTCATCGTACCATTTTGGACGTTCAATATCATAGTCGTAAATGTATTCGGCAATCTGGGCAATGGCATCATCAGGATAAGGGATATACGGCATGCTGCCGAATTCAAATTGCGCATCGGGTATTTTGGATACTGCCTCAGGGTCATTAACCCATTTGATTAAATCTTCGGTAAACTGCTCCTTGGTGGTATTTTCGCCGATATAGTACATTTTAACAGCTTCCATGGGAGGCGCGATCATGCTTTCTCGCGAAGCTTTCGGATTATGGCATAGGTAACATTCTTGCTCCAGTATTCGTTTTCCTGGGTGTTGTTTATTAGTCTGACTTCTTTGCGCAATGGCACTACTTTCAAGAGAATCTAATTTGGTGCTTGGATTATTCTTGCAACTAGCAAGTATAAATAGAAAGGCCAAAAAAATTGAAAACTTCTGCATCTGAATATATTTTCTGCTGCAAGCTCAGGTTTTTAGCAATTATAAAGAATGACATATGTCAGTTATTGGCAAAGCATCTGTTCTTTAAAGAGCGATGATTTTAATGTAGTTGCGATGGAGTTTTAGTTTTCCCATGTTCTCAAGCTTTTTCAAAAGACGCGAGACCACCACTCTCGAGGTATTTAAATCATAGGCAATTTGCTGATGCGTCCTATAGATAATATTGCTTTTGACAACTTTTTCCCGGTCCTTAAGATATTTTAAAAGACGTTCATCCATTTTGAGAAAGGCAATACTATCTACAGTATCTAGAAGCTCGTTTAACCTTGTATGATATGTGTTAAGCACAAAGTTTCGCCAACTCTTAAACGATGATAACCATTCTTCCATTTTTTCTACAGGTATCATTATCACCTTGGTATCCGTTTCGGCGACCACCCTTACTTCACTTTGGGTCTGACCCACACAACAAATCATTGTCATGGCACAGGTATCACCGTCTTGTAGAAAATAAAGTAGCAATTCGTTTCCATTTTTATCCTCCCGAAGTACTTTAATTACTCCAGAAACAAGTAAAGGCATCGATTTGATATACTGGCCGATTTCCATCAAGGTATCCCCTTCTTTGAATTCCCTAAAAACACCCAATTTATTAATCTCAGCTAAAAGTTCTTCTTCGAAAATGTGTCCGTAGTGTGTGGTAAGTTCTTTAAACATAGTCTAATTTTTTACTGATTTCAAAAGGATGAACTCACTAATGTTAGTCATATCTACCGCACCAATTAACTCGTTTTCCATGGTTACTGGAAAGAAACTTTTCTTCTCCTTGCCAATCAATTCTAACACCTTTGTAATTTCCAAAGAAGCATCTACCATTTTAAAATCTTTGTCCATAATATCCCTCACCAAGGTCGAGGGATTTTTTGCATTTTTGATAATTTCCTTTTGGGTTACAATACCTAATACCTTGTTATTTTTGACAACCATAAAATCTTTCTCGGTACCTGTTAAAATGATATCTATTACCTCCTGCACACTATTCTCAGGACTAAGCAGGGTAATGTTGGTTAATGTAGCTTCCTTTACCAAATGTCCTTCCAATAGTGAATTCCGCTGCACCATTTGGTTCTCGCCATAGGCTCCAATAAAGATGAAGAATGCAATCAATATTAAAAAGGGATTAAAAAGTAATCCAATTACAAAGAATAGAATAGCTAATCCTTGTCCGATACTTGCTGCAATTTTGGTGGCCTCTACCCGACCCAATTTAAATGCCAATAAAGCTCGAAGTACCCTACCGCCATCCATAGGGAAAGCGGGAATAAGGTTAAATAATACCAACATTACATTAGCGATAAAGACATAGAACAAGAAGTTCTGAAAAGTCGGTTCGTACAAGACCTCCTCTAGCACGACAGCATCGAAATTGAAGTAGCTTTGTATTGGAAGTATCAGTGCTAGCACTATAGCAATAACCACATTGACTGCCGGCCCTGCGATTGCCACCAACAACTCTTGGCTAGGTTTTTCGGGCATTTTCTCTAAAGTGGCCAATCCACCTATCGGTAAAAGCATGATTTTCTCAGTTTTGATCTTAAATCGTCTCGCTGTCAAAGCGTGCCCAAGTTCATGAAGTACCACACATAGAAACAGGACTAATACCAAAACCTCATTTAAGAATATTCTATTCAGGTCTGACCCTTTTTGTATTTCTAAAAAAGCAACCCAGATTAATAGCAGCGTAAACGTCCAATGTACTTCGATTTTAATTCCGGAAATGCTTCCCAGTTTTAAAGTCCCTTTCATAATTATTTCCTTTTACACGAAGGTATTTCCGAAGTACAATTTTGACAATGACCAATATCATATTATTCACAACTGAGACAGATTAAATTTGATGCATATCAAGCCGTAAAAGGAATACAAATGGAAAAGATAATAACATTAACAATTAATCCCGCTATTGACAAAAGCACTACGGTCAAGGGGATAAAACCCAATAGCAAACTCAGATGTGAAGCTCCAGTTTATGAGGCGGGTGGTGGTGGAATAAATGTGTCTCGAGTAATTAATGAATTAGGCGGGAGTTCCTTATGTATGTATATGGCAGGGGGGCCTACCGGGACCCATTTACGGGATATACTAATTGATTTGGATATTCTACAACAAGTTACACCCATCGAAGGTTGGGTTCGAGAAAATATCTCGGTTACCGATACTATGAATAATCAGCAATATCGATTTGGGATGCCCGGACCAATGATTAATGAAAGTGAATGGAAAAAAACGCTTGAACAATTGGATGTCCTTTTAACGGAAGGCGATTATTTAGTGGCTAGTGGAAGTTTGTGTCCTGGTATGCCCGATGATTTTTTTGCTCAAGTGTCTCAAATAGCACAAAAAAAGAAAACAAAATTTATTCTAGATACTTCTGGCGATGCTTTGCTGAAAGGGGCACAAGCAGGTGTTTATCTCTTAAAGCCCAATTTAGGTGAATTGGCTACCCTCTGTGGTAAGCAAACTATTTCCTTTATGGAACTTGAATCAGTTTCTAAAACCTTTTTAGAGAATAATCCATGTGAAGTACTTGTAGTTTCCTTAGGCGCTCAGGGTGCCATGATGGTTACCGAAGATTCTGTTGAATATATCGCTGCTCCAATAGTTTACCAAAAGAGTACAATTGGTGCTGGGGACAGTATGGTCGCGGGTATGGTCTTAAGTCTTGCCAAAGGTGAATCGTTAAGTAAGATGGCTCAGTATGGCGTTGCTTGTGGTACAGCAGCTACCATGACATCTGGAACTCAGCTTTGTAAAAAGAAAGATGTTGAAGGACTCTATGAATGGATTGAAACGAACACCATTCCCTCCAAGCGGATAAAAATCAACGCCTAGTAAAAGTATTTCTATATAGGCGCACCACAAAGATGAAACATACATGATTTAGGTCATTTTATATTCCGAAAAGCACAACTATCTTTTCATCATAAAAGGACTAAAAGAAACTATTATGAACACAGCAAAAAATATATGCCATAGTTGTCATATGCCTATGTTTCATCTATACGATTTTGGAACAAACATCGATGGGAGTATAAATACGGAATACTGTCACGAATGCTATCATAAAGGCATATTTGTCGAGCATGGAATCAGTCTGGAGGAGAAGATTGAAAAAGGCATCGACATTACCCGTAGAACGGGAATGACTGCCTAATAGAAATACTAATCTGCTTCAAGATGACAACTAAAAATATAGATAAAAGCACGTGGGCCATTGGTGGTGGAATACTAATGGGCATAGGAATAGGTTTCTTTTTCTTAAGACAGAACCCATTGGCCTTTGTAGGGTGTATACTCTTAGGACTTGGAGTCGGTCTAATAATTACATCCATTATTTCAAGGAGAAAAGTGTAATGCTTGGAACAGGTTGTTGAGGTTATTGTTTAAAAGAAGTAAAAAGACTGAGACTATGAAACAGAATAGAAAAGGTTTTTCTTTTAAGCAAATCCTTCAAGGCTTGGAGGGTGTTGCGATTATCATCGCTTGTTACCTCACATTTTTCTTAAAACCCCTTCGAGAGCGATGGGGACTCAGCAAAGAGGAAGCTACACGTCCGCTGCCCGGGGATGAAGTTGTTCCATCTCCAAAATCGAAATTTACCCATGCCATCAAAATAAATGCCCCAGCAAAATATGTATGGCCCTGGGTTGCCCAAATCGGTCAAGGCAGAGGTGGGTTTTACACCTATGAAGCCTTAGAGAATTTAATCGGGTTGCAAATTTACAATTCCGATGTTGTGCTGCCTGAATTTCAAAACCCTTCCATCGATGATACCATTGCTTTCGCTCCAGGGGATCGCACACCCTTGGTCATTTGTGAACATGGTCGTGCCATGGCAATAGAGAATTCCCTTGACATGGATAATAACCAAATGTTTTACCCTAAGGGACCTTACCCAAAAAACTATTTACACCTTACCTGGCTTTGGTTTATTGAAGAGCTAGACGAAAACCATTCCAGATTTATCTCCAGAAACAGGGTGGATTATGCCCCAAACTTCAAAAACAAGTTAATGTTTGGGCCATTCTCCGAGCCTATTGTTTTTGCCATGGATCGGAAAATGTGCTTGGGTATCAAAAAGCGAGCAGAGAAGTTATTTCGTTCTGAAACCGGGTACATTCATCGAAGGATGAGTTAAAAAAGTTAGATAGTTGTAAAAGAATTTCCTGAACTGATTTTCATCATATAATGTTTGATCTCCCGATAGTATTTTAGACCTGTTATTAGCATATCACAGGAAAGTTTACGCCATTCTTTCCAGTTCTCCCTATAGATATTATACAGCATCAAATCGGTTACCTACCGAACCGTTGGATTTGCAATAAATAAACAACTATGAAATACAATACTATAATCATCGGGGGAGGTTTGGCCGGATTAACCGCAGGAGCTACACTCTCAAAATTCGGAAAGAAAGTTCTACTATTGGAACAACACCACAAGCCAGGCGGCTGTGCGACTACGTTTAAGCGAGGGGATTTCATAATTGAAGTCGGCCTACATGAAATGAGTGGCGTGGTGGAGAATGGTACGATTCCACAAATATTTGAAATGCTGGAGGTCGATCAAAAGGTTGATTTATTAAAAGTACCTGAATTCTATGCGGCCTATTCAGATCGAGGAAAGATCGTCTGCCCACATGGCTTTGATAAAGTGACCAAGGCGCTGATCGAAAAATACCCAGAGGATAAAAAGGGCATCAAGCGCTTCATGAAATGTCTCGCAGGAATCCGAAAGGAAGGGGTTAGTCAACCACGTTCACCACTAGTGCAAAAGCTCATCTATCCTTTAATGCCTCTGCTCTATCCTAATCTTGTGGAAGCCAGTCGGCATACGGTCGGCTCTTGGTTGGATAAGTACATCAGCAATGAAAATGCAAAACTGGACCTGGTAGCGCATATTGCGTATTGGGGCGATGACCCCTATACCCTATCCATGTTCTATTATGGTTTGCCTTTCTCCGGCTTCATCGAAAATGGCGGTCACTTCATCAAAGGGGGTTCACAACGGCTTTCCGACCATCTCGCAGCCTATATTGAAAAGCATGGAGGGACCGTGCTCTTAGGTAAAAAAGTGGAGAACATAGTAACGGAGAATGGCCGAGTGACGGGGGTCACCTTCCGTGATAATTTCAATAAAGACCTAGATGCTATCACTATTTCTTGTGACAATGCGGTGGCCAATTGTGCCATTCCCTCAGTACCAGCTATGTTGGATGAGCCCTTTGCCAGCTCGCTGAAAGAAAAGATTAGCAACAAAATCAATTCATGCTCTCTGCTCTGTATGTACCTCGGATTCAACAAGAATCTCGAAGAATTCGGAGTGAAACATTACTCGAATGTCATCGAGGGCGACGATGTGAAATCCTTGAAGGATGTCAAGCGGAACCATAAGGGCGATTGGAAAAAGCGCAGATTCATTTTTGTAGATTATGGCAAGGTAGATGCCCAACTAGCACCTCCTGGCAAATCAGAAGGAGTAATCTGTACAGTCGATTATCTGCAAGACTGGGAAGACTTGAATGAAGAAGATTACAAGGCAAAGAAGGAAGAAGTGGCTCTGATACTCTTAGAACGATTGAACAAGCAGTTTCCTGGTATACGGGATAGCATTGAGTACTACGAGGTCTCCACCTCCAAAACGATTCAACGATATACCTCGAATCCTACCGGGTCCGTCTACGGTTATGCGCAGATTAAAGGACAAATAGCAGGCCAGCGATTCAGGAACAATTTCTTAATCCCAAATTTGTACTTCGCATCGGCATGGGCCTTTCCGGGAGGAGGGTTCGAAGGAAGTATCACAGGAGGATTTTTAGCTGCTTTGCAGATGAACAAGGACAAAATATGGTCAGAATGTGATGATTCGAAGTATATTGACCAGAGAATTGTTTCCCTCTTGGAACGTAAAAAAATAGATGACAAAACCCTGGAATTGCGTTTTGAAAAACCGGCTGATACTCCGCCCCAAAACGGATCTTATGTCTGTCTCAATCTTTTGAAGCCCAAAGTAACCGAGTTGGATCTACCCTATCGCTGGCTACCCATTTTTTCTAATGGGGAAGACAATCACTTAGGATTTCAAATTGAACTTGATGGCAGTAGTTTTTCTAAAAGTTGTGAGCTAATGGATAGTGGTGATGTGGTAACGATATATGGACCGAAGGTCTAGAACTAAACAGAGTCAATATGAGCAAAGTAGAGATTCCAGAAACTATGACATCCGTTGTTTTGAATTCTTATTCTGGTGCTGATGCCTTAAGTATCGAGCAACGACCGGTACCAAAACCAGGAAAGAACGAGGTTTTGGTCAAAGTTGCCTTCGCACCCATTAATCCCTCGGATTTGGCAACTTTGACGGGTTATTATGGATTTAAAAATCCAACTCCTATTGTTCCAGGTGGAGAAGGTTCTGGAGAGGTGGTCGCTGCCGGACCCGGAGTTATGGCAAGCTATTTTCTAGGCAAAAATGTTGCCTGTACCGGTTGGGGAACAGGTGGAGGTGTTTGGTCAGAATATGTAGTTAAAAGTGTGAAAGGAGGCGTATTGTCTTTGAATAAATCAGTGAGTTTGGAACAGGGAGCAATGTCCTTTATAAACCCGCTCACTGCCAGTGCATTTATAGACATTTCGAAAAAAGGTGAACATAAAGCAATTTTATTAACTGCCGCGGCAAGTTCACTTGGCCAAAAGGTGAACCGTCTGGGGCGAAGCGAAGGAATTCAAATCATAAATGTTGTTCGCAGGGATGCGCAAGTGAATCTTCTCAAGGCTCAAGGTGCTGACCTAGTTCTGAATAGTACTGATGAAGAATTTGAACAACAACTGCATGATGTATGTCATCAAACGAATACGCATCTAGCCTTTGATGCAGTGGCAGGCCCATTAACTGGTCAGCTGTTAAAAGCAATGCCCCAAAACAGCAGGGTTGTAGTATTTAGTGCACTTTCCAAACAAGCTATTCAAGTAAGTCCTGGTATTTTAATATTTGAGAATAAAAGGATTGACAATTTCTGGCTTGGTCCTTGGATTAGCCAGCAAAGTTTATTGAAAACGATGATGATGTGGAAACGTACACAGAAGCAGATGTCAAACCATCTCAAAAGTGAAATCAGAAAAATCTATCCCATACAAGAAGTGAAAGAAGCCATTCAAGATTATAAAGGCCAAATGACTGGAGGGAAAATTTTGTTAAGAATGTCATGATGAAATAAATCAGAGATCTAGAATAAAAATTACCGCCAATAATGCCCTTGACTAGTTCTTGCAGTTGGTCACCGCTATATATGTGCAAACCGTAAACCACTAAAAAACAATACGTTTCATGATGAAGGTCATTTTGTAAATTCGTCCACTACCGTAATTTGCTTTCAAATAAATATTCATATCATGAAAGCAATATTCCTATCTATCTGCTTAATGTTCTTCATAAGTTTTAACTACGGACAAGTAGATAATCAATCGACAAAAAATACCAGTGTAGGTTTTGAACTGGATGCATTACCCTATATAACTGGAGGATATTATGGTTCGGTCTGGGTTGGGCACAATCACTTGAGATATCGTGCTGTAATTGCAAAAACAGAAACACCCGACTTTGTCTTAGAAGATGGTTTTACCAACAATGAAATCATGGCTTATGCCGCTATTGTAGATTATTTTTTTCAACCTGACTTTAAAGGTTGGTGGATAGGGACTGGCCTAGAGTATTGGGATGCTAAAATACAAACCGATGCCCAGTTAAATACTGCGGAATACAACAATACTGTATTTACGATTGGTGGTGGTTACGTCTGGAAGTTTTACAAAAATTTCTATTTAAATCCTTGGGTTGCTGGGCATTTAAGAATAGCCGGAGATAAAGACGTCCTGGTTGATGAAAGCACGTTTGAAACCAAATCATTCCTCCCAGAAGTTTCTTTAAAATTAGGCTGGCACTTCTAATGTTAACCTGTACATCATGAATAGAAGAAAATTTATCACTGTTGCGGGAGCAGTAACTATTGTTGTTGGTGGCGCGGCCTATTTTATTGACAACAACTATCAGAATGGAAAATATGAAGATAGAATTAGTGGTACATGGCGGCATTCAATCAAATTTGATGGCTCCAACAAGGAGATAATGGTGGAGTTGATTAGATATGCAACATTGGCAGCAAACAGTCACAATACCCAAGCTTGGTATTTTAAAATAGGAAATAATAGCATTACTATTTCACCTGATTTTACTAGACGCTGTTCTGCCGTAGACCCAGATGACCATCATCTTTATGCCAGTCTTGGGTGTGCAGCAGAGAATATTGTTCACGCCGCCAAGGCGTTTGGTTTAAAAGCTCATATTTCGATTCACGCCAATTCAGAAGATGTAATTCAAATAGATTTTGCACCTATTTCTGCTGGCAAATCTGATTTATTTCTGGCTATCCCGAAAAGGCAGTGTACAAGAAACGCTTATGAAGGTAAGCAAGCACCTATCGAAGACATAAAGATTTTAGAAGACATAGCCCAAGATGAAGGCATCTCGAGCCAAATTTTTACTGATAAAGCCAATTTAGAAACCATACTTGAGTTTGTCGTCGCAGGAAATACGGATCAAATGCGAGACGAAGCTTTTATGAAAGAGCTTAAAGACTGGATACGATTTAACCCTCGTTCTGCCGTGAAGCATGGCGATGGGCTTTTTACTGCTACATCGGGGAATCCAACTTCACCAAGTTTTATTGGCAGTCGGCTTTTTAGTGTGTTCTTTAAGGAACAAACCGAAAATGATAAATACAGAGACCAGATACGAAGTTCAGCAGGTGTTATTGCCTTCGTTTCTGAAAAAGATGATGTCGAACATTGGATTAAGGCGGGAAGATGTTATCAGCGTTTTGCCCTAAAAGCCACAGCATTAAGATTAAAGCATTCGTTTGTAAACCAAGCTGTTGAAGTGCCTGAAATACGAACTCAATTGGCAAATTACTTAAATATCGGAAACAAAAGGACTGATTTGCTGGTCCGGTTTGGTTATGGAGCGGCTCTTCCAAAATCTCTTAGACGCCCCGTAAGTGAGGTAATTATTTAGTTTCTTACTAAGAACGGTAATCAGATGCGAAGAATGGTAGAATGAAAAACACTACAAAAAGCTCATATGAACCCAAAAATTCTCGAACAACGGTTAACTAAAATAAATCATTATGAAAGGAGCGATTTTCTTCTCAGGTAAGTACGGTAGTACAGAACAATATGCCAAATGGATTAGCGAAGCCACCGGGCTGTCCGTATTTGATATCAAGGATGATCATGCTAACCTCTCGGATTACGATTATCTGATATTGGGCAGTTCGATAATCTATTTCAAGTTGACCATGCGAAAATGGGCACAGGCAAATCTGTCCAAACTCAAAGGCCGATCAAAGATTCTTTTCTCGGTATCTGGTGCTGGGCCCAGTGAAAAACTCGAGGGATGGGTTGCCAAGTCCTTTCCTACTGAGCTATTATCACAAATGGAACATGTGGCCCTTGCTGGCAGGTTAGACCATACCAAAGTTAGTTGGTTGGTTCGGCTGATGCTGTGGATCGGTTCCCTTATTAATCCTGATCCGAAGGCCAGTAAGGAGGAACGCTATGGCTTTGACCATGTGGACAGGAAGAGTATTGAACCCATAGTCAAAATGATTAAACAATATCAAAAACATGAAGTATTAGCGTAGTTGATGACTTATTTCAGGCACCTGGTTTAAAAATCAATACAAGTAATTTCAGGTCGCATACCCAATCTCCCTGGAAAGCCTAACCATCCCAAACCTCGAGTCACATAGAGGTGTTGATTGCCCTCGGTATATAAGCCAGCCCAATGTTGGTATTTATATTTTATAGGACTCCAATGACTATTTTTCAGATGAATACCTGCCTGCATACCATGGGTATGACCTGAAAGGGTAAGTGCAATATCGGTGGTTTTCAATACTTCCTCGCTCCAATGTGAAGGGTCGTGGGAAAGTAATATTTTGAAAGGAACACCATTTAATGATTTATATGCTTTATCAAGGTCGCCATATTGTTTGAAAGGAGGACTTCCCCAATTCTCTACCCCAACAATAGCAATCTTCTCACCATTGCGCTCAATTACTTCAGACTGATTTAACAAGAGTTTGAAGCCGATGTCTTCAATAAAGCCTTTAATGCCATCAAAGTTGTCTTGTTTTTCTTGAGGGGAATCCCATTCGCTGTAATCACCGTAATCATGATTGCCCAATACCGCATATTTTCCCTGCTTTGCGCTAAGCTTTTCAAAGGTTGATTGCCATCCCTGTAATTCCCATTGAAAATTGTTGACCAAGTCTCCCGTGAAAAAAATGAAATCGGGTGATAACTTGTTAATCAAATCCACCGCCTTATCAAAAACATGATATTTATAGTTGAAACTTCCTAAATGAATATCTGAGATATGAACTACCCGCGTTCCCTTGAAATTCTCCGGAAGATTCTCAAATTCAATTTTTTCATGTCTCACCTTAAATCGATATCGCGCCTTGAATATCGCATAAGCGATGACGAAAAATGGTAGAAACCCTGAAAATAAACCTGTAAGAGGGACTATAACTAAAGATTCCTTAGAGGAAAAAACAAAATTTGTAAAATATAGTATACTAATAATCAGTACAAAAATCAATTTCGGAATAAAAGAGGAAATGGCTAGTCCGTATAGGGAGGAAACCAATAAATGTTTGCGTTGGGGAGATATCGAATCGAGTCGAATGCGCAAAATTAATATGGCCGCCACCAAACCAATAGTAAAAAACCAAAAGGCAATATTTATAGCTGTTTTAAGCCATTCCGCGGTGATTAATTCGGTTATGGATTGCAACCAATAAAAGGCAAAAATATCGATAAGAAGTATGCCCAAACAAAGGAGAACAATGGTAAAAAAGGAGTAGCGCCTCATAGTTGGTCTAATTACGATATTGAATATCTTGAGGTACGATCTTTGCCGATTCCACTAGCCTTTCTATATCGTTTAACCCAATATGAGCAGGGTAGAGTTTTCTTCTGGTATTGAACTCTCTTAATTTTTCATGGAGTTCTTTTGGGTCAGCCTCGGTGATTTTTTTAAGGGTATCATAACCGGCCTCGTAAAGAGCGTGGGCAAAAGTATGGTTGACCCAACGTATTCTAGAAAGGTCCGTCAACTTCGCCAGCCTCATTATTTCTTTTTCTTCAATTCCGGTTTCTTCGGAAAGCTGAGACCTATTCTCGACGTTTTTTATCCGCTCAAATAAATGTAGTGTATGTTTGATTCCCAATTTTTCCAATTTCGAAACAATGGTCTGCGAAGTTTCAGGAATATCCCTGATATTGTTTGGTTTACGATAATACCCGTTCACCATTCTTCGCAATACAGTCAAATATGATACTGGAACACCACATTGCTTAGAAAACTCCTGCAATTGGTCTTTCCTTTTCAATTTTGTGTATAAGTCCTTAAGGTTTTGAATACCCTGTTTTTTTATATCCTGTAGATTATTATCGACATTTTCCAGCAATATCTTCCAGCTTGGAATTAAATGCGTCGTTTTTAATATCTTCTTGTATTGGTCGATTGTTATTTTTTCCAAATCAATGTTGTAGCCCATTTTCTAATGAATTTTTTAGTCGTTATTCTATCCTAGAAGATGTATCAAAATTATAATATCCATAGGGCTGTACAATGATAAAAGTCACCCGTTCCAACCTGATTTAAATCATTGTAGCCAATGAAGTTTTTCTTGAATTTTAAGAAGTTAAATTCCTTAAAATACAACATCATGAAAAATCAAGAAGTTTACCAGAATGCCAGAAAAAAGGTGGAAGCTAAGCTGAGATTCAGAACGCATCTATCGGTATATGTTGGTGTAATGCTACTGCTGTTCACCATTAATATGATTAATACTCCAGAATATATGTGGTTCAAATGGCCATTAATGGGATGGGGCATTGGAGTGCTGATTCACGCCTTTCAGGTTTTTTTCTTACCTAAACAATTGACCGCCACAGAAGAGATGGTTATGAAACAGGTGGAGAAGGATACCGCCGAGAACATGTGAAAATTAAAGAAGGGTGGGTTCTATTGATAGATGAAGACAAGCTTTTTGGAAGAATCGCATAGGGCCTATTTTTTCGATTCCATGCTTTCAGTTCCTTATTTAAGAATATTTCTGAATCTTTGTTGCTTTTACATATGTTGAGCCATTTCTTATTCGGGAGCTAGGTATCCCTTATATTTTCGAAGCCCATAATTCAACATATCAACAGCTCCCCGACTTGTCATTGTAGCTCCTGCTATTCCGTCAACCAAGACTCCGTCATCCACTCGTTTTTCAATGTTGTTTTTAAGGCCAAAAGTATTCTCATCAAGGTCAATTTTGGCTCCAATAAATCGGTCTTCAAATACGGATTGGGTCATGGCGTCGCCATAGCCTTCCGATTCAGCTTTTTGATTAAATTCTACTTTTTTAATTTTCAATGTGCTTTTGTCGACTAGTACTTTTGCCCAGATAGCTCCACCAAAACCTTTTCCATCTACTGGAAGAATAACCTCATCTGAACCATTGATTTCGAAAATGGGCCATGAATCCACTTCTTTATTTTTTGTCATTTGGTTGTACAATTTTTCGGCTCGCTCCATGCCAATAGATTCGACTATACCGTTTTCATTAATGGCCTTAAATTGAAGAATTTGATTAATGTCCATGGTATCGACGTACGAAGTAATTCCGAATTTTGCTAGACTTTTAATTGCATACGGGGTTGATTTCTTTTCCACAGAAACTTCTTGCGTATCTTCGACTGCGGGTGGTTTCCCAAGTTGCTTGTTTTCCTTGCAACTAAGAACTACCGAGAAAACAATTAGAAAGAATACGATAGTTTTCATGACTCGATTTTTATCAATGTTTTTCTATAAAGGATTTTTTTATTGGGAACATCCCAAATTTCCATCATCGGAGAATCTACTTCGTATCCGTTTTCCTCCAAATAGCTATTCATCATGGGGTATACCTTCATTATACCGATAATGATAGAGGGCTTTCCTTTAAATGGAAAATCTGCCACCAAGTATTTCGCAACTGGATATTCGGTTATTTCGAAATCGCCTTCCAAACTTTCTAACTTTGAGAAATCAGACTCTAAAATACATCCTACATCGGCTCGCAGGTTCTGCGTTTCGACGGTTTTGGGATTATCGTAAAAAATTCCAAAACCCCTGGTGGTCTCGATCGCATGTCCATCTATTAATTCATAATAAACTCTGTCGGAAACTACACCACTTTGCGCATAATCTCCTGTCATTTTTTCATATACCAAAGTTTCACCTCCACTTTGTTGAATTTCAGGTGATATCGAATAAAAACCGCCATAGTAAGCATAGGCTGCAAGTACGAATAGTATCAAGACTCCAATAATACCTAGGATTACTTTAAGTATTTTCATTTTTTTGTGATTATGTATTGAAAGCTGATATTACGCATCAACTCGCAGGCATGTCCCCGTCAACCACATTTGTTAGACCGGTCATACATCGACTATCGTTCCATTAGCAACTACTAGTTCAATGTTAACTTTCGAAGTTCCCAGCCTTGGTCTTTGATGTATACTGCGGCCAAACCACTTGTCAATCGTTTTGCGCCTATAAATGGTCTTTGATATCTTTTTTTGGTCATTTGAATGTTCTGTCTTCTTTCAAAATATTCATCGATCTTCCCAGAAGTATCCAACAGTACATCAAAGAATTTGAATTCGTATATTTTAAGTTTGAACTCATTTTCCCCTTTATAGATTTTATCAAAAAGAACTCCTGTCGTATAGCCATCCTTAAAAGGGTAGACGTTCAAAAATTGAGGTTCTATGACCGTATTCCCGGTTGTATCGATAAATCCGTATAGCGGAACTCCATCCTCCACATTTTTGGTAATCATACATCTTCCTTCAATGAACTTAGGATGACGGACTCCGGAAACATCGGATTTTGAGGTATTGGCATCTTTGTTCCAATGTAAATCGCTTCTGAAATCGATGACCAATGTTCCCTCTTCATTGATAAAACCCCATTTGTCACCTTGGCGCACAGCGGCCAATCCCTCACTGAAGGGGGCGATTTCGTCTATGCCTTTAAGGTCTTGTGAAAATAATGTGACTGGCAATACCAAGATTGCGACTAACGCGATGATAATTTGTTTCATGACTATTTGCTTTTAGTTTACGCTAAAGTATCTACCCAACCCCTATTTAAAAATGACCTCGGTCATATATCGGTTAGTTTTCAATCGGAAATAAAAAAAGGTTTGTGATTAACATAGTGAGGGGTAAGATATTTTCATAGTGAACAACCTCAGGGCAAGCCCAGGAGGTATTCAAAAGGAAAAAACCTTAAACGTCGAGGCAAACCTCGTAGCATTCAAACCTCGATTATAGAGTAAAGTATCTGAAAGACAAAGTGTAATCCACACTTTTAATCAATCATCAAAACCCCATTTCCGATGAGTTTTGCCGTTATGCTTTTATTGAACTGATTTAAAACATCAAATTAGAATAAATCATACTCTTCAGGTCTTTCGGAAGTACATCACGAATTTCTTCCATCTCGCCAAGGGAAATATACTTTCGAAGATATATAAAGGTCGTATCCACGTACTTTTCAGCAACTTCATCACTGTATTCAAAATCATTAATTGCTGCAGGACCATCATGTTCACGCACGAGATCTAAAAACTCAGCCATATGTTTCACTTTGGGTTTTTTCTTTTTCATAGTCCATCCGTTCACATACACTGCTTTTAGAAACATTGGCAACTGAGCAATAAGTTGTAGTGATTCTTCAGGAGGAATAATATCTCTTAGAGCATGCATAATTGCTATGAAAATGCGCCCCGCTTTGTCTTGATCTTTTCCTAAATCCATTTCCTTGGTATAGTCTTTTAAAAAGGTATATCCTTCTGTTGCGTATTGATTAAAATTAAGTGCCATCGTGTTCTGTTTAGAGTGAGGTATAAAATTTAGAATTAATGAGATGACTTGAAATGATATAAGTCATTTTTCTAGAATACCTATGTCAATACCTTTGGATTAAACGCAAAACATTCAAGAGTTATGACCATAAATTTTCAATATGTACAAATGCCAGAAAGCGAGTCGTTGAGCGAAATCGTTACCCGCAACCTGCAAAAACTATCTCATAAATATGAATTTCTCATTAGAGCCGATGTTTTCTTCAAATTGGATAACGACCCACACGGGTTGGGCAAAATATGCGAAATACAATTAAGCGCACCAGGACCGAGGGTCTTTGCAAAATCAAACGAAGATAATTTTGAAAAATCCGCTGCAGAAACTATTAAAGACCTTGAAAGTCAACTTAGAAAACGTAAAGATAAATTAAAGAAACAAAGAAGAACTGCTTACGATGAATAAAATTCTAGTTCCTATCGATTTTTCAGAATCCGCAGAGCAAGCATTAGAGGTTGCAGCAAAAATTGCAAGACAACAAAATGCAAGTATTACGCTATTGCATATGCTGGGACTTTCCGAAGCGGTATTGACCAAAGACGACTCGCAAGAATACCAGGAGGCCAAATATTATATGATGATGGCCAAAAAGCGTTTCAATCAGTTTTTGGACAAACCTTACCTAAAAGGTATTGAAGTACGTGAAATAGTTCAGAACTATAAAATATTTAGCGAGTTGAACAACGTAGCCCTAGAGCAGCATATAGACCTTATCGTTATGGGTTCTCATGGTACTAGCGGGTTCAACAAATTTTTTGTAGGCTCGAATACTGAAAAAGTTGTTCGTACCTCTGAAATACCTGTGCTTGTAGTTAAGAGTAAAATACCTGATTTTAAGCTTAAAAAAATATTATTTGCCTGTGATTTTAAAGATGAAACTATTTCGGCCTTTAAAAGTGTGAAGGATTTTGCCGAGCTTTTTTCCGCCGAGCTTGAGTTAATCTATATAAATACTGCTTATCAGAGTTTCAATAGTACTGACGAAATCGAAGAACGTATCTCAAAATTTTTATTTAAGGCCGGTGAAGCTTATCAAGCTGTGACCATTTATAATGATTATACCGTCGAGGATGGCCTTATGAACGCCGGCAAGAAAAACAACTTTGATGTTCTTGCCATTCCTACACACGGTCGCAAACCCATCTCACACTTTCTTTTAGGAAGCAGAAGTATAGGCGAGGATGTTGCAAATCATGCAAATCTGCCTGTCTTGACGATTAAAATCTAAAATGAAGTCCAAAGGTGTGAACAGCTAATTCTTATTCCTACCATTATTTCAGCAACATGCTAATTTTTGCCATAAGGATTAGCTCCGATTTATTCCTACCTGAAAAAGAGTTGGCAATGGCATTTGCAGTCTTTCTTGCAAGATGTTTGATTTCCTCTGTGAACGCATGAGGATGTTCCACATAAAAGTCCTTGAATTCCTGAAAACACTCTTCGCTGGTCTTACTGTATTCCATAAGTCCATCAAACACGATCTCAATTTGATTTGCAGCGTCGGTACCGTATCTATCCGTGAAATCATCTACATACAACCAATCTTCTTTTACGAGTTCCTTTACTTTATCCCATTCCTTAAGATGCACACTACCATCGCATATTGCTACTGCATAGAATAGCTTACCCAAGTTTTGGTATAGTCCGTTCATCGTTTTTTGTGTATGCTGCATTTTTCAGTATTTTTAGTTTGAACATTTAAAATTAAGATACGGTTCGCATGATTTGTATGATAAAAATCAGTTTTAAAACTTATCTTTAAAAAATGCAGGTCTTCCAGAAGAATAGCAATATTTTCAACCTCCTTTCTGAGGGAGTTTCAGAGGGAATTGTTGTAGTCAATTCAGAACAAATTATTGTTGCCACCAATTCTTCCGCACGCGAAATGTTCGGCTATGATACAGACGAACTTGAGGGAAAACCATTGGATACCCTAATCCCTTCCAAGTACCATCATTCACATGGCGGTCATGTAGATCATTTTATAGAAAAGAGTGAAAAGCGGCAAATGGCCAAAGGGCGAGACCTTTCCGGTGTGCGTAAAAATGGGGAGGAATTTCCCGTTGAGGCAGGGTTAAACCCATTTAAGCTTTATGGCAGCACCTATGTAATGGCTTTGGTCATTGATATTAGCGAACGCAAGGCAAGAGAACGAGAACTCAGTCATTGGGCCCAGATTTTTGATGAATCGCTCAATGAGATATTCATTTTTGACAAACAAACCCTAAAGTTTATAAATGTAAATCAAGGTGCCCAGCATAATATTGGTTATTCTTCGGATGAATTGATAAAACTCACTCCCATTGATATAAAACCAGATATCGATGAAATTGCGTTTCGAAAGCTTATTTCTCCCCTACTGGAAAAAACTGAAAAGAAAATTCAATTCGAAACGATTCATCAGCGTAAAGATGGTAGTAGATATCCTGTTGAAGTCCATTTACAGTTGTCAAATCTCGGTGACCGTGAAGTATTTCTAGCAATAATTTTGGATATTACAGAACGCCATAATTATACCGAAAAACTTGAAAAAACGGTCGAAAAAAGAACCAAGCAACTTACTGAAGCTTTAGCTAAAGAAAAAGAACTTAACGAATTGAAAACTAGATTTTTATCTTTGGTTTCACATGAATTCAAAACGCCGTTAAGTAGTATTTTGACCTCCATCACCTTATTGGGAAAATATACCCAGACCGAACAACAAAAAAAGCGCGATAAGCATGTGGATACCATTCGAAATAAGGTCAAATACTTAGATACCATTTTAAATGATTTTCTTTCAGTTGAGCGATTGGAATCCGGAAAGGTAAACTATAAGGTAGAAACGTTTCCGTTGAGCAAGTTAGTCAACGAAGTTATTTATGATGCCAATATGTTGCTCAAAACCGGGCAAAGAATCAACTACCCATCCAATATCGATGACCTTTTAATCAAATTTGACGAGAAGACCCTAGAGCTTGTATTGTCGAACCTGATTCATAATGCTATTAAATATTCTCCCGAAGACTCCAGTATTGATTTATATGTTGAAGAACAAACTGACAAATTGGTATTAAAAGTTGTTGACAAAGGTATTGGCATTCCCAAAGAGGATCAAAAGCATATCTTCAATCGCTATTTCAGAGCCGAAAATGCATTACTCAACCAAGGCACGGGAATTGGATTAAACATAGCAAAACAACATCTTGAAAACCTGGGTGCAAGTCTTGAATTCACAAGTGAGGAAAACAAGGGTTCCACCTTTATTGTAAACCTACCCAAAGAACTTAATTACAGTCTCGAAAATGAAACAAATACTATTAATTGAAGACGACAAAGCCCTACGAGAAAATACTGAGGAACTTTTAGAGCTTTCGGGCTATTCCGTAATGACAGCCCCAAATGGAAAGATTGGTATTGAAAAGGCGAAGGAAGTAATGCCCGATATCATTATTTGTGATATTATGATGCCTGAAATTGATGGTTATGGTGTTTTGGAAAATTTGTCCTCAGAAGAAAGTACCAAACATATTCCCTTTATTTTTCTTTCAGCCAAAACCGAACATAAGGAGATACGAAAAGGAATGGACATGGGTGCCGATGATTATTTGACCAAACCTTTTGAGGAAGAAGACCTTATAAGTGCTGTTGAAAGCAGGTTGGCAAAAGCCAAACTTTTAGCGGAAATATTATCTAAAACTCCTGAAACAAATAAGGTTTCCGAAGATGAAATGCGCACCTTACATGAGCTCAAGAACTTTTTTGATGATAATGGTGAGATTGAAAATTTTGATCAAGGTGATACCGTTTACCTAGAAGGCTCGCGGTCCAATAAGATATTCCTTATTCTCAAAGGGGTTGTCAAATGTCATAATATGGACGAAGATGGTAAAGAGTTGATAACCTCATTATACAGGGCCGATGATTTTTTAGGGTTTACTTCATTTCTGAATAACATTCCCTATCAAGAATCAGCAACGGCAATAGAGGATGTAGAGCTTGCCGGAATCTCAAAAGAAGACCTGAAAGCAATTCTTGAAAAGAATCACAATATTTCCCTCGAACTCATGGAATTGTTGACTAATGACATTACAGAAATCAAGGCGCAATTACTACAAATGGCCTATAGCTCAGTGCGCAAGAAAACCGCACAGACCCTTATACAGTTTGCCGAGCTTATGAACAAAAAGACAGAAGATACCATCAAAATTTCCAGGAATGATTTGGCCAGTGTAGCCGGCATTGCTCCTGAAAGTCTTATTCGCACTCTATCCGGTTTCAAGAAAGAGGGATTGATTACCATTGAAGGTCGTAACATTCGAATTATGGAGTTGAAAGCCCTCCAGTATGTAAGTTAGAACTCCTGACCTTCAGACACCTGATAAATATCATATTTCAGGAAACTTCCCGTTTTTATTTTTGTACACCAAGCCTTGTGAATGAAATACATTTTAATACCCACAGACTTCTCGGATAATTCTTGGAATGCCATTGAATATGCAATAGGGCTTTTTAAGAAAGAGGCTTGTAATTTCTATATTCTACACGTAGGTAAACTAAGGCAATCGGGAGTTAAAGGGAACTCTTTTACGCTACCAAAACCATTTGATTCAACTATCAGAAAAAAAATCAACCATTTGTTTGAACGGATTGATGGGCTACCTGAAAACAGAAGGCATCATTTTATCGCTTTAGAGGAATATGGTTCTGTAATAGATTCTGTTCGAAAAACTGTAGACACAAAGAATATAGATTTGATAGTCATGGGGACCAAAGGTGCCTCGGCTCTCAAAGCTTCAATAGTAGGCAGCAATACAGGTGATGTTATTACCCAGGTAGCCTGTGATATTTTAGTTGTTCCTGAAAAGGCTACAATTGTAGTGCCTCCTAAAAATGTTGTATTTCCCACGGATTACAATATTTTTTATTCCCATTCAATTCTAGAGGCCATAACGGAGGTGTTACAGATTTCCAATGCAGATTTGGAAGTAATAAACATTTCGCAGATCAATGGAGGTCTAAATAAACTTCAGGAGAAAAATAAAGCCTATTTGAAGGACTATCTAAACGAAACTTTTCCTGATTCACATAAATTCATCACTGTAATCAATGGAAACATCAAACAAACGGTGCAAGGGATTGTAAGACGCAAAAATGTAGATTTGGTAATAATGGTCGCCAAAAACTTAAATTTTTTACAACAGCTCTTGTTCGATACAACTATTGAAAAACTAAGTTTTCATTCCACGGTACCTTTACTGATACTTCACGAATAGGATTTTCCATACATATCAAGATACTTCGCTACTGATAAATATCATAGGTTTCGGTCTTCTCATCAAATAATTTTGAGCCATACTCAAAAGATATACAATGAGAACAGTTTTGATACCTACAGATTTTTCATCTAATGCAATGCATGCCATCGAATATGCCTTGCATCTATATAAATGTGAACGTACCAATTTCTATTTTTTGCATGCCTATGCTGATGAAGTTTACGGGCCATTCAAAAAGAACGGAGGAAAATCGCTGGAGGAACAAAAAAAGCGAACCCATAAAAATGTCAATACTACTTTAAAAAAATTGATTGGAGGGCTTAGCAAAAAATATCATAACCCGAAACATACTTTTGAAGGAGTATCCGCATTCGAATCGCTTGTGGATGCTGTAAATGATTTTGTGAATCAAATAAATGTTGATTTGGTCATTATGGGAACTCAAGGGCAGACGGCAGACAAGAAAATAACCTTTGGTAGCCATACGGTTCAGATATTTAAATATGTGCAATGTCCTGTTTTGGCGATTCCTGAGAACTATGAATACGTAAACCCGAAAAAAATTCTTTTCCCTTCAGATTATATGTTGCCCTATAAACGTAGGGAACTCAAACTCTTGAACACTCTTGCTGGTGAATTTAAATCAGAAATATATTCTTTGTATATCTCTGATTTTAAAGACTTAAGTAGTAGACAAGTTGATAACAAGCGTTTCCTTCAGGAAGAACTTTCCAAAGCGTATCTCTTTTTCGAAACCGTAAAAGTCAAGAACAAAGCAGAGGCAATACTAGAATTTATCGATGAAAAGGACATAAACCTTTTGGTTATGGTCAATTCAAGACACTCTTTTTTGGAGGACCTATTATACCGATCTACCGTAGACGAAATTGGTTTGCATCCTAAGATTCCTTTTTTGGTGATGCAAAACCTACCACGCTAGCACTAAAACTAAAACAATGAAAAAAATATTGCTGCCTACCGATTTTTCCGATAATGCCTGGAACGCCATTGCCTACTCACTTGAATTCTTTAAAACTGAAGCATGTGAATTTCATATACTACATACGTATATGCCGATATTTTATCGTGTTGATTATATGATGGGAGGACCTATAACGAGTGCCATTCCAGATACCAGTGTTGACACCGCATTAGCAGGGCTGAATAAAACCTTGGAAAGAATCAAGCTTGAATTTCCAAATGTAAAACATCAATTCAAAACACGTTCTTCGTTCAACACCCTGACCAATGAAATCATGGAACTTGCCGCAAATCAAGATTTTGATTTAATCGTAATGGGTACACAAGGAGCAACGGGCACCAAGGAAATTTTTCTAGGTACACACACGGTTAGTGTTATACGGAAATCGAATATCCCGGTAATGGCGATTCCGAATGAGTATAGTTTCAAGGAAATAAAATCGATTGTCTTTCCAACCGATTATAGGTCACTTTATAAAAAGGAGGAAATACAGTTCTTGCTAGATATAGCAAAAATGCTACAAATCAAATTGACCATTCTACATATAAAAGCAGAGTACGATATGTCCGAAAAGCAAAAGGCAAATCAAGCTGCGCTGTTGAATTATTTAGATGACATTCCTCATAGTTGTGTGGAAAAAAAGGGCACATTAATGCCGGAAGGAGTTCATGAGTATATTAAACTACATCAGGCAGGGCTCCTGGTCATGATGAATCGCAAACACGGATTCTTAGAACGACTATTGTTTAAGCAAAATGTCGATTCGATTGGGTTTCATTCCGAAATTCCCTTTTTGGCGATTCGGGATACATCCAAAATTGAGTTTTAAAACAAATGGTTATGAAGAATATTTTACTTCCGACAGATTTCTCCGATAACGCTTGGAACGCCATTTTCAATGTCTTGAAAATGTATCATGATGTTCAATGTCGATTCATTATCCTACATGCATATGAACCAAAGGTCTTGAATGTTCTTGGCAAAAAGGGCCAGCATAGATTAGGGGTTATCTATGATTCCTTATCTGAACATTCTCAACAAGAGTTGAATAAGATTTTAGCCTATCTCAAGGAAAATCATCAGAACGCAAACCATACTTTCGAGACCATCTCTAAATCCGATAATTTGGTTAGCGCCATAAACGATGTATTATCTACGAAAGACATAGATTTAATAGGTATGGGTACGCAAGGAGCGACCGGTGCGAAACAAGTTTTCATAGGAAGCAATACGGTAAAGGTCATGAAGCAGGTTAATAGTTGTCCGATATTAGTCGTGCCCAATGAATATAATTTCCAAACTTTGAAATCCTTGGTTTTCGCTTCCGATTTCACGAAAAAATATGAAAAGAACCAACTTTCCCCAATGACCGAATTGGCAAAACTTTGGAAATCAACCGTTCAAGTGGTTCATATTGAACTTGAGTTTGTATTAAGCGACAAACAAAAATCAAATCAAAAATTACTTGAAGACCGATTTGAAGGTTTAGAAGTTACTTTTCAAAATATTGATTTTGAAGCTGATGTGTCGCATTCCCTGGAGAAATTCAATTCTGATTTCAAAGTTGATTTAATGGCACTCATTCGCTATCGACATTCCCTTTGGGAAAGAATAATCGGTGAACCTGTGGTAAAGAAAATGAGTTTTCATACCAAAGTGCCATTGTTGATTTTACCAGAATAGGATACAGAACAATTTTTAAGCACAAAGACATGAAAACAAGACGTATTCTTCTTCCGACAGATTTTTCAAAAAATGCAAGACAGGCTATTGACTATGCAATCGCTTTGTTTGAGAACGAGCCTTGTGTTTTTTATATTTTGAATGCTTTTCATGTTAGTCCGTCTGGTCTGAGCAGCACCATAAATAAGGCAAAAGACACCCGATTATATCGCGCAATAAAAGAGGAATCAAAACGAAGTTCCAAATCGCTTTTAGACGAATTAAACACCCAGAATAATAACTCTAAACATAAATTTGAAAGCCTAAGTCTTTCAAACTTGTTGTTAAACGCCATTAAAAAAGTGGTTCTTGAGAAAAATATAGATTACGTTTTCATGGGTACCAAAGGTTCTTCGGCGGTAAAGGAAGTTTTTATGGGCAGCAGCACGGTTAACATTTTGAAGCATTTTGATTTATGCCCATTGGTAGCAATACCAGAAAACTTCAAATTCAGGATACCTGAAGAAATCGCCTTTGCTACAAATTTTGAACATATTTATTCCGAAACAGAACTAATACCACTTGTTCAAATGGCCAAACTTTGGAATTCAACAGTAGCCATTGTTCATGTAGATACAGGCAAAGCCCTGAATGTTCAACAAGAAAATAGTAAGGAGTTGCTTAAAAGCAGACTTCAGGAAATTCCATTTCGATTCGAGGAAGTTAACGGGGAGTCGAAAATAGCGAATGCCTTGGCCAAGTATGCAACAAATAATAAACAAACAGGAATGGTTGCAATGATAAACTATTGGCATAGTTTTTTCGAGAAACTTACAAAAGAGGAAGTAGTTAAGAAAGTTACGTTTAAGACAGAAATTCCATTTTTGATACTTCCCTTGGTGGAGTAGTCAGTCGTTCAAGGCTCATTATACCAATTCCAAACCGCTACTATAGTTAACTTTTCTATCAGTGCTTGGAGGTTCGTATTTATATTCTTTAACAGGAAAACCTATTCGGTTCAACTCTCTTCTTACTTGATCAAATGCCATTTGTCCATTGCATAGAAAATGAAGCGTACCGTTCTCCAAATCGATATCTATAATTCTAATATCCAAGATACGATTAAGGTTTCTCATAATAGTCAATCTACAAGATTCGGAGTTTACATTTTTGAGGGTAACATGTGCTTTCATAGGGATATGTATTTTGGGTTACCAGCAATTTAGCACTTTGCAACAGAGGGTAAAATGATCTTTATCAGGTGAATTGAAAATTCTAATTATTTTATTTGTACCAATGTAATATCAGAACCTCATGCTCAAAGAAGTAGTTATCGGTGTTGACATAGGTGGAAGCCTCACAAAGCTTGGACTTGTTTCAAAAGATGGGATTATTTTGAATAAAATCGTCTTTAATACTGAGGCGGGTAAACCATTCTCAATCTTTAAGGAGAAACTTATAAAAGAGATGCAAGCCCTTATCTCAACCTTAGAATCCAATGCGACGATAACTTCCATTGGTATTGGTGCTCCCAACGCAAATCCGTATACCGAACAAATTGAGAATCCGCCAAATTTGAAATGGGGCAAGACCACTCCAATTGTTAAGGTTATCAACGAAACTTTCAAAATGCCAATTTATATTGCCAATGACGCGAATGCCGCTGCCTTGGGTGAAATGATGTTTGGTGCCGCGAAGGGTATGAAAAATTTTGTGGCACTTACCTTGGGAACGGGCCTTGGAAGTGGAATAGTTATAGATGGAAAACTCTTAATTGGCCAGCATGGAGTTGCAGGAGAAATTGGACACGTAAACGTCAATCCGTACGGACGAATGTGCAACTGTGGACTAAGAGGTTGCTTGGAGACCTATGCTTCAGTAACCGGAATAAAAAGAACCGTTTTCGAACTAATAGCTGAAATGTCCGAGGATTCTGAATTACGCCACTTAAGCTTTGAGAAAATGTCAGGTATCGATATCTCCAATGCAGCACTAAATGGTGATGCGATTGCATTAAAGGCATTTCGAAAAACTGGTGAAATATTAGGAAGTAAAATGGCCGATACCGTTGCTCATCTCGACCCAGAAGCCTTTATCATATCAGGTGGGTTAAGCAAAGCGGGAGATGTTCTTTTGAATCCGATAATTGCGGGTATGGAGCACAATCTATTCAATGCCTACAAAGGAAAGGTGAAAGTACTATTGTCGAAGGCAACTAGTTCAGATGCAGTTTTGGGTCCTGCGGCTTTGGCTTGGTTGGCTCAAAAAAAAACTCCCAGCCCTTCTAAGGCATCCTATTGAAAGCGCCATGCTGTTTTCAGTTGATTCTTCGATATGATAATTATCATTTGAAAATAATGGTTACCCCTTTAATTTTATTCGAAACTTTAAAAGGTGTACCATGAAAAATATACTAATACCGACTGATTTCTCAACCAATGCCTGGAACGCCTTAAAATATGCACTTGAACTATTTGAAAAATCGACATGTACCTTCAACTTATTACATGTAAGTCAAGTTTTGAGTTATACGGGAGCCCAAACTACTATGCTTGTATCGCCCGAAGTTTTAGAAGAATCTGTATTGAAGGAGAGTAAAGAAAAGTTTGAAAAACTCAAAAAAGATATTGATCGGCTTCCTCTAAACACCAAACACACCTTTAAGACAACTTCCCTTCAATCTTTTTTTACTGATTCCATAAAGAAGCAAGTCAAAGAAAAAAATATAGACCTTATTGTAATGGGTACCAAAGGGGCTACGGGGCTCAAAGAACTAACTATCGGGAGTAACACGGGAGATGTTATTACGAAAGTAAAATGCCCCCTACTGGCCGTACCCGAGAATACAACCTATAGCAGACCAAAGGAAATTGCTTTTCCAACCAGTTATAATCTAGGTTATGACATCAAGGTTCTTGACGATTTGAAAGAATTGGCGCTATTACACCAATCTGCATTGCGGTTTTTATACATCTCAACAAAGGGCGAGGACCTAAGTAAAGAGCAAATGAAAAACCAAACGTTCCTAAACAACTACTTTACAGATATTGAGCATACTTTTCATACCGTGACTGGTCAAAAACTTGAAGCTGCTGTACAATGTTTTACCGAAAGTAGAGATACAGATATGATTGTGATGGTAGCTAAAAATTTGAACTTTCTACAACGCATTCTTTTCAGGCCTGCTGTTGAAAAAATAAGCTACCATACCGATATTCCTTTTTTGGTATTGCACGAGTAGACTGACATTAAATAGCAATTATTAAATTATGCCAAGACCAAAGACAAAAGATGAATTGCTTCAGCTAAGCAAGTTGAATTATGATAAGCTCCTGAATTTTATCGAATCGCTGGACGACTCGAAACGTAATCGCGAGTTTCCGGAAGGGTATTTAAACCGAAATAGTACAGATGTGCTTGCACACTTACATCATTGGCATCTAATGGTATCGGATTGGTACAAAACAGGTATGGCAGGAAAGAAACCAGATATGCCTGCCAAAGGTTATACTTGGAAAACCCTCCCCGATTTAAATCGTAACATCTGGGGAAAGTATAAGGATGTTGATTATTCAACCATTCGTAAACTATTGGACGATTCTTATCGGGGTCTTCGTAGTCTAATCAAAAAACATTCTGACCAGGAGTTGTTCGAAAAGAAAAAATATCCTTGGACGGGCTCTACTTCTTTGGCAGCGTATCTCATTTCAACAACTTCAAGCCATTATGACTGGGCATACAAACTCATCAAGAAAGCTACAAAAGTCGAATAACCAAAATGAAATCAAGAATGTGATTTTATAACACCAACGATGTCATTTTTTTGCAACACTCCAGACTGTCTCCAAAGTTGCTTTCCGTTTTTAAACAAAAGCATAGTTGGTACGCCACGAACCTGAAATTTTGAAGCCACAGAAGGGTTCTTATCTACATCGATTTTTACAACTTTAACGGCATCGCCACGTTCGTCTTTGACCTGTTTCAATATGGGCGCCAACATTTTACAGGGCCCGCACCAGTCTGCATAAAAGTCAATAAGAACTGGAATATCCGAATTAATTATATCCTTGAAACTACTCTTCATTTTTTAAATTTTCATTCTATAAAATTAATAAAAACTAGAGTTTGGCGAACTGACCGATGTCATGGTATAAAAAGTGGAACTCCTTTAGTTTTACTTCATAATCTTAAATACATCATCATGACACGAATATTATTGCCCACGGATTTTTCAGATAATTCTTTTGAGGCGATTCGATATGCCTTACTTGTCTTTAAAAATGTAGAATGTACTTTCTATTTACTCCATACGTATACCCCTGTTGTTTACCATACAGAGTACCTAATAGGTAGTCCAGGACAAATCGGATTGGGTGATGTCTTGAAAGAAAACAGTGAAGACCAATTGGAGAAATTGAAAAGCCGACTTGAAGGGCAATATAAGAATCCCAAGCACAAAATCATGGTGCATAGTGCTTTCAACACCTTATTAAGCGAAATATCAGACATGGTTGAGGCCGAAAACATAGACCTTATTGTCATGGGCACAAAAGGAGCGACAGGAGCCAAAGAAATTTTATTCGGTACGCATACCGTTCATGTCATTAAAAGAGCCAAATGCCCTGTAATAGCAGTTCCACCTAAATTTGAATATGAGGCGCCCAAAGAGATTTTATTTCCCACAGATTATGAGGTTGAATACGAAAATGAAAATATCGATACACTACTTGCCATAGCAAAGGAGCACAAATCACGCATAAATGTAATGCATGTACGAGCTGGATATGACCTAACTGCCGAGCAAGAAAAACATAAAAAGAAACTAGATAATTTGCTAGGTAATTCCTGTGTTTTTCATGAAGTGCCAGATAACGGAATAATTGCTGCGGTAAATGAGTTTCAAACCAAAACAAAAATCAATCTTTTGGTGATGGTCCAAAACAAGCATACTTTCTTAGAACGTCTTTTCATTGAACCCGTAATAAAGAAAATTGGTTTTCATGTGACGGTTCCATTTATGGTGCTTCCACAATTATAAAAATTGGAAAGATGAAAAATATACTCGTAGCTACTGACTTTTCCAACAATGCATATGCCGCACTTTTTTATGCAACGCAACTCTTAGCTTCAAAACCTTGTAATTTCTATATTCTTAATGCCTTTACTGAAAACACGCTTTTTGGTGAAAAAGATACAAGGGCCTTTGCCGGAAAAAATTTGTCGGTTGCTTTAAAGGCAAAATCCGAAGAAAAACTGAAACAAACCTTTCATAAAATCAACCTTGACAATGACAATGGTCAACATGAGTTTCAAACACTTTCTGTAAAAGGCAATTTGACCCCTGTCATGCAAAGGGCAATTGAAAAATACGATATTGACCTAGTTGTTATGGGTACAAAGGGGAATACAGGAGCAAAAGAAATCTTTATAGGCAGCAACACTATGAAGGTAACGCATGCGATAAACCAATGTCCAATCTTAGCGGTTCCGAAAGAAATCGATTATAAGACACCGAAAGAAATTGCCTTCTTTACTGATTTTAAGAAAGGTTGTGCCAAGAAGACTATTGCACCGCTATTATTTATTGCTTCACTTTTTAGTAGTGCAATTCGGGTAGCTCACATTGAAGAAGAACATAGTTTAGAAAAAGAGCAGGAGTCTCATAGAAAACTATTGGAACTTTCCCTGACCGGTTTCGAACACAGTTTTCATTCAGTGCAAGATGCTATTGATAAGGCTAAAGTCATCAACGATTTTTTAGAAGAGAATCAAGTTGAACTGTTCTCAATGGTACAAAGAAAACGCAGTTTATTTGAGCTCTGGTACGTCAACCTATCATCGAAGACATTAGTCTTTATAGTGAGATTCCATTTCTCATTCTTCCTGAGTAGGAATGATAATTGTCATAGGAATAAACGCAGTGTGAATCTACATTTATAGCATAACTCAAACAAGATAACATGGATAAGAGAATATTAATACCTACGGATTTTTCGAAGAACGCATTGAACGCAACGCGATACGCGCTCGATTTATATGCCAAGCTAAACTGTGAGTTCTATTTTGTAAACGTTTTTAGACCAGATAGTTATACGACTGACAGCCTGCTTGTTCCAGAACCTGGAAGTGCCCTATATGAAACTTCAAAATTAGAGTCGGAAGAAAGTTTTATAAAATTGATGGACATGCTTGAACTTCATCATGACAATCCGAAGCACACCTATCATACCATTTCAACTTTCAACTTTTTATCAGAAGCAATAAAACAAACCGTAGCCAATAAGGATATCGATTTAGTGGTAATGGGTACAAAAGGCGCTTCTCGCAGAATGGGGGTTGTTTTTGGTAGCAATACGGTCAACACCATGGAAAAGGTAACCGAATGTCCAGTATTGGCGGTACCTGAAGATATCCGATTTTCAACACCGAAAGAAATTGTTTTTCCTACCAACTACAAAACAGCTTTTAAACGAAAGGAGTTAAGATATCTAATGGAGATTGCAAAAATGCATCAAACTTCCATACGGTTTCTCTATGTAAGCAAAGACCATGAGTTAAACCCATCACAAGAAAATAACCAAAAGCTTTTGGGTGATATTCTAGAATCAGTCGATTACAGCTTTCATACACTTTCTGAAAAAAGTGTAGCCAAAGGGTTAAACTCCTTTGTTGAAAGTAGGGGTAGTGATTTAATTGCTTTTATAAACCATAAACATTTCTTCTTCGGCAGTGTATTTTCAAAACCGTTGGTCAAAGAGATTGGTTATGATGCAACTGTACCCATTTTGGCCTTGCATTAATTCTAACATAAAAAACAGTACTATGAATCATATCGGAATTTGGATGGATAAAGAGAAGGCACATATAGTTCGCCTTAAAGGAGAAAAAGAAGAGTTTGAAACGATTTTTTCCGAATTGGAATTTTTTAATCCCACAGGGGGGTCAGGGACAAAATCAGCCAAATGGGGTCCGCAGGATGTGGTGCAAGACAGCAAATATCTTGAGAGGGAAAAACATCAGTTAAAAGCCTATTTCAGTAATTTGGCAGATACTATTAAAGATGCCGATGCCATCGCCGTGTTTGGTCCCGCAGATACGAACCAAAGATTTAGAAAAGAACTTCTGCAGAATTACAAACCTTTAGCTGAAAAACTAAAGACCGTAGCAAAGGCAGATAGTATGACCGAAAATCAAGTCAAGGCATTGGTAAGGGACTACTTCAGACATAAAAATTAGTTTGGTTGGTTTATGTTATGTCTAAGTAGAAGACCGCTAAAGCAAATACGCCTTGGCGGTTTTTTAAAAAATAAAAAATGGAAATCGATATCATAAAATCTTCTGGAGACCGGGTCAAATTTTCCTTGGAGAAACTTCGAAATTCCCTAAAACATAGTGGTGCTAGCCATAATTTAGTGGAACAAATCGTTGACAAAGTTCAAGACGAACTATACGAGGGAATCTCTACCAATGAAATCTATAATCGTGCCTATGCCCTATTGAAAAAGAAAAAGTCCGTTTTTGCCTCTAAATACAAGCTAAAAAAAGCAATTTATGAGTTAGGGCCAACAGGATTTCCCTTTGAACGTTTCGTAGGGGCTGTTTTGGAATATTCTGGCTATACCACACAAATTGACGTAATTATGAACGGGATTTGCGTCAACCATGAAATAGATATAGTTGCGAAAAAAAATGTTCAAACGACTATCATAGAATGCAAGTTTCACGGTGAAGAAGGTCGCAATTGCAATGTAAAGGTTCCGCTGTACATTCATTCCAGATACAATGATGTCAAAGCCAACTGGGACACTAAAAAGAGTAAAGGTCAAATCTTGGATAAAGGTTGGGTGGCCACGAATACTAGATTTACAACGAAAGCACTACAATATGGCAAATGCGCCGGATTGTATTTATTAAGTTGGGATTATCCTAAAAATGAAGGGCTCAAAGACCGCATTGACCGATTAGGGCTGTATCCCATCACCGTCTCAACTTTGTTGACCAAGAGGGAAAAGCAATTTCTATTAAGTAGGGATGTGGTCTTATGCAGGCAACTTTGGAAAGACAAATTTTTCTTAGACCATTTGGGAGTTTCCACTACTAGAAAGGATAAAATCCTAAGTGAAATTGAACAGCTTTGCCAAAACCAATGAACAAGGTCAAAATCCATTTCCTAGGAGCCTCGGGAACCGTTACCGGTTCCAAATTCTATTTAGAAACACCCGAACTGAATCTGATGATAGACTGCGGAATGTTTCAAGGATTAAAAGAACTTCGACTATTAAATTGGGAGGCACTTTCCATAAATGCGGCCGACATCGACCTAGTTCTTCTCACGCATGGTCATTTAGATCATACCGGATATTTACCAAGATTGGTAAAAGAGGGATTTCAAGGCGAGATTGTCGGAACGTCCCCCACCCTGGAAATTACCAGGATCATTTTGTTGGATAGTGCCAAAATTCATGAAGAGGAAGCTGAGCAAGCCAACAAAGAAGGATATAGTAAACATAAACCAGCATTACCTTTTTATACCATTAGAGAAGCTGAACAGGCGATAGATTTATTTCGTTCTCAAAAAGAGGAAGAATGGATTTCCCTATCTGAAAACATCCGTTTCAGGTTTCGATATAACGGACATATCATCGGCGCAACTTTTATAGAACTTGAAATATTTGAAAAACTATTTGTTTTTTCGGGAGACGTCGGAAGAATCAATGATTTACTATTAGAGTCGCCACACCGACCAAGTTGGTGCGATTATCTTTTTTTGGAAAGTACGTATGGCAACAAACTACATCCGATTGAAGATGTTGGGGAATTCATAACGAATCTCGCAAAAAAAACCATACAAGAAAGGGGAACTCTAATTATCCCATCTTTTGCTGTAGAAAGACTGCAATCGTTAATGTATCTTCTTTGGGAGCTTTACAAGAAAAACAAGATTCCCAATATGCCCATTTTTATTGATAGTCCCATGGGCAATAATGTATTGTCCGTTTTTGAACGCTTTCCTCAATGGCACAAATTATCAATTAAAGAGTACCACGCCATGTGCAATCATTTTCAAATAATCAGTTCGTATGCCGATACCTGGAAGACCATAGACGACCCTCGGCCCAAAATTGTAATTGCGGGAAGTGGCATGGTAACTGGCGGAAGGGTACTTACCTATCTCAAGCAATTGGTAGATATTCCCTCAACAACTATTCTTCTGGTAGGTTATCAGGCCGAAGGAACAAGAGGAAGACAACTCTTAGAGGGAACTCATGAGATTAAACTATTTGGTAAGTATTATCCGGTAAAAGCAAAAATTCAACATTTAGAAAGTCTTTCCGCCCATGCTGACCAGAAAGAAATAATTCACTGGATCAAGGCAATTAAAAACATTCCTGAAAATACCTTTCTCATTCATGGTGAACCTTCCGCATTGGATTCTTTTAAAACGAAAATTCAAGATGTGTTTGGGTGGAAAGTCCATATTCCCAAATTAAACGAAACCCTTGAGTTTCTAGTTTAACAATACCTGATAAATATCATTGTAGACGAGCTACATCTGCGATAGTTTTGAATAAAACATTCGGGAA
This sequence comes from uncultured Flavobacteriaceae bacterium, assembly GCA_947500435.1. GTDB lineage: Bacteria > Bacteroidota > Bacteroidia > Flavobacteriales > Flavobacteriaceae > Maribacter_C. Next base: position 26,444 of record CANMRV010000002.1, on the reverse strand, counting down.
ATGGAAAGAAAAATGCTGGCATCGAGTCAAGAGAAAAAAGTTGAGGAACTACATTGGGAAATTCAGCAATGGAAGTCAAATTTTCAATTCATAGAAGATGAAATTACGTTTATCCTAAAACTTTTGGATTCTTATGCCTTTCAGCCCAATACGCCCAATCTCTTTGAACGTCTTCAAGATTATAAGTCCCTTATAAAAAAAACGATTTCTAATAAAGAAAAGACTCGAAATCATATTGCCAAACACGAGAATAGTCTAGGTGGAATGCTTGAATGTACAGATAGCACCTGCGATTTAGCATACTATATAAATCATGAAAAGCTAGAAACCGAAGTAGAAAACTTTTGGAAAGATTTCAAAAACCTGAAATCTGAAATTTTCAACTATGCGGGGGGAATCTTAAAGAAGCGGAAGCCTTAGTTATGAAACAACCTCGGGGCAAGCCGCAGGGGTATTCATTGGGAAACTATTTAAAAATATCGATTATCCAGTAAACTGACCATTGTCATTTTTGCTATGTAAGACAAACCGTAAATTGAAGGTAGAATCGAATAAATAATTAATAATGAAAAGCAAGACGGCAAAACATAGCTATATCGAGTGGTTGAGCCCTGAGGAAATGCATGAGGCCAGTTTAAATTGGTTCTCAGAGCTAAAATTCATTCGTGATGAACAGTTATTTCTCAATAACCTTGTCACCTTATATACCCTCCAACTTACAGACACTGCAATTTTTGAAGAAAGTAAAAAGGTCATCAGCCGGTTACAAAAGGCAGAAAAGGATATCGTGCCCCTTTTCAAAAAGGTGCAAGCGCATGAAAACCAGCTGGAAATTATGGTCGATGATATCAACCAACTGAAAATGGAAAAGGCCTACCAAGAAACCCATAAAGAGCTAATTATTTCCATGAACCAATACACCGTTCAATATCGGGAAATAAAGGAAGGACTATTCAAGCTTATCACTTCCATAATGAAAAAAAATAAGCAAAAAAGATTATTGAACTAAATTCGAAAAGATGAAAAAACTACTCTTGGTATTAATTATAACCCTAATGGGTTGTTCCTCAACTGAAATGGTTGATAATTGGAAAAATCCCGATATCGTAATCTTCGATGCAAATAAAGTGCTCTTAGTTGGTATGAGCAGTGATGAAGAAGCAAGAACAAATTTTGAAACCAAGCTACAAAAGGAATTTGAGGCCCGCGATGTTGAAGCTGTACGAAGTCTTGATGTTTTTGATGTCAAATTCACAGATTCCAAACGAACCGAAAAAGAACTGGATGAATTAGAGCAAAGTCTGTTGGATAAGGATTTTGACGCTATATTACTGACTAAAATCATCGGGTCGGAAAGCAGGCAATCCTTTAGAAAATCTATCAATGACCTCTATAAGAGTCGAGAAGGATTCAATGAGGACTATAGGAGACATCAAGATATTTACTATGAAGATGAGTATTACGACACTTATACTGTATACAATGCCGAGACTTCACTATACTGCATTTGCGTGGGAAAAGAACGTTCACTAATCTGGAGAGGCAACATCGATATTTTAGACCCAGACAATGTCAATAAAACAATCAAGGACTATGTGCGGCTGATAGTTGTGGCTATGGAAGAGCAAGATTTGATTTTCAGAAAGGAAGAGAAAAATGAAGTTACTAATCTATAGTGCAAAAGATTATGAGATTCCCTTCCTAGGCAAGGCCAATTTAAACCGGCATAAGATTACCTATACCAAAGATGCCCTGGATACCAATACCGCTATTCAGGCTATTGGCCATAAAGCCATTTCTATATTCTCGGGTGACGACGCTTCTTTAATTGTTCTTGAAAAACTTTGGGATTTGGGTGTTCGTTACATAACCTTACGTTCTGCGGGTTATAATAACATTCATATCAAGGCTGCAAAACGTTTCGGGTTTAAGGTGGCCAACGTTCCCGAATATTCACCTCATGCTATTGCCGAACACGCAACTGCATTGCTACTTGCCTTTAATCGAAAAATAGCATTGGCCGACAAGCAAGTTCATAATTATAATTTTTCTCAGGAAGGGTTAATGGGATTCAACCTGCACGGTAAGACAGTCGGCATTATTGGAACTGGAAGAATTGGAAGCATCATGGTCAAAATAATGCATGGCTTCGGTTGTAAAATTCTAGCTTGTGATTTAGAACCTGATGACGACCTTGTCGAACTTTGTGATGTTACTTACGGTACAATAGATCAAGTTCTAAAAAAGTCCGATATAATCAGTATTCACGTTCCACTATCCTATGACAACTACTATTTGATAAACAAGAAAAAGTTGGCCTTGATGAAACGGAACGCGATTTTAATCAATACATCACGCGGCGCCATTGTCGAAACCAAGGCCTTAATTGATACTCTGGAGAAAAAGTACATTGAAGGATATTGCACCGATGTTTATGAAAAAGAAAAAGGCACATTTTTTAAAGATCATTCTAGAAGTGGTATGGAAGATGGACAATTGAAGAAATTACTTTCCCTAACAAATGTGCTAATGACACCTCATCAGGCTTTTATGACTCCCGAGGCATTATCCAATATAGCCACAACTACCTTTGAAAATATTGACGATTGGGCTGAAGGCAAGGAATGCAAAAATGAATTGGGCTACGAACGGATTATCTCATAAAACAGGACTAAATATTTTTGCGAAACCTTCCTTCAGCTTATCCCACCATGGACGCTTCATATGCGCTTCAAAAGTAAGTTGATTGCTAAGGTTGCAATCCACCAAAAAGTCTTCTTTAAGTGCTTTTACAAACTCCGAATCATATACAATGGCATTTACTTCATAGTTCTGCTCAAAACTTCTGATATCAATGTTCGCGGTTCCGACAGAAGTAATTTCGTCATCACTGATCATGATCTTACTATGAAGGAATCCTTCAGGGAAAAGATAGATTTTCACTCCAGCTCTTAGTAAGTTCTCGAAATAAGAACGAACGCTCCAATTCACCAGCTGGCTATCGTTATTTTCAGAAACTAGCAATCGAACATCAACTCCGCTCATAGCGGCAGTGTCCAAAGCGGTAAGTATTGCAGGCCCCGGAATGATATATGGATTGACGATATAAAGATAACTTTTAGCACTATTGATTATAGAAAAATAGGTCTGCTCAATGGCTGGAAAATCATCATCCGGTCCGGTAGAAACGATTTGAACGATTGATGAATTGCTATTTCCGTTATTCGAGCTTGTCTTTTTTTTCGGGAGAATTTCTTGTTCACTTACCAACTGCCAATCTTCTAAAAAAACAAGGTCAAGATCCTCGACGGCTGGACCTTCTATTCTTAGATGCATATCGTGCCAATTACCTAAGGTCTTATCACCTTTTAGGTATTTATCCGATATATTAATCCCACCGGTAAAAGCTACTCCCCCATCGATGACGATTATCTTTCGATGATTTCTATAATTAACTGACCGCAAAAAACGTCCAAATCGAAATGGTAAAAACGGGAATACCTCAACGCCTATCTCCTTTAGTTTTTTCAGATACGCCTTGCTCAGTGAAAAGCTACCAATACCATCATAAATGAGGCGTATTTTTACTCCCTCTCCTATTTTTCTCCGGAATACTTCGAGCAGCCTGTCGGCCAGTTCCCCGTCCTCAAAAATGTAGTACTGAAGATGAATGAAATCGGTTGCTTTATCCAGAGCATTAAAAATCGTTTTAAACGTAGCTCCACCATCCTTCAGGAAAACAACATCGTTCCCGGTGGAAGCATCAAAATTATTGTTCTTTTGAATAAGTCTTATTATTTTTTGGTATCTCTCAGACACATTTAGCTCAGCTGAGGGTATTGACAGCGTATCCATACTTGCGCCAGTTCCTTTAAGTTGAATTAGCTTGTTTTTTCGGCGGTTTCTACCTACTAACAAGTATAACAGAACACCTCCAACAGGTATTGTGAAAATCGCCAGAAGCCAAGCCAAAGTTTTGGAAGGACGGACTCCATTTATCAATAAGCTGATGACTATGCCTACCGCACCAAACACATATAAAATAATCAGAAGAGTTATTATCATATGGTTTAAGGTATAAATAATAGCTCTGAATCTATTAAAACCTAGATAGAATGGATATGATAATCGTCATTTATTTTTATTCCGACGCATTTTGAAAGTGAATAACTTGTTCAAAGTTTTGAACTGCTTTCATGTGGAAAACTGGATTCAAATAATTCAAATAAACCCATAAAATCTCGGATTATTAATAGTTCTACTCAAAAACAGAATTCTTCAGTCCTACAGGATGAGCAAACTTTCTTAAATACACCGCTTTTTCTTTATAGGTATCTCGCGCTTTCATCCTTTCCAATGCATCTTCGCCAAACTGACTCTTATGGCAGGCTAATACATTATAAGCCTGTTCCCTTTGTTCATCTGTATAGGTAACCTTGTAGGTCAAATAGCTCCTATCCTGCCCACGGAGTATCTTAATTTCTGGATCATCTAAAAGATCGGAAGGTGTACCAACATAGTATAGATTGAGAGGTTTGGTCCATAATTGACTAAGAACCACTTGTGTGACTGTGGCTCCTACCAATCGATGGTCCATATGATTGGACCATCCATCTGGACCAAAGGTGATAATAGCATCTGGTTGCATAGTATCTATTATACTATGAACTTCTTTCATTAAAGATTTTATATGTGGCATGTGCCCATCATAGCCTTCCGCCGATCTTAGCTGGTCATGATATTCAAGATGAAGAAGTTCAACCCCAAGATGGTCCGCAGAACATTGCATTTCGGCTCGGCGAATAGCCGCCAATCCGTCTCCTGCTTTCAGACCGGAATGCTCATTGGTGCCATATCTGCCATCTGTTGCGATAACCAAATAGACCTTGACGCCTTCGTCCACATATTTTGCCAATATCGGAGCCACTGTCAGTTCATCGTCTGGATGGGCAAAAATAGCCAGTAATGTTTTTTCAGTACTAGTGCTTGCCCCTTCCTTTTGGGTATCGACCTTAGCGGTCGTGTCAGCACCGTCCTTTTTAGGTATGTCCTTACAACTCATATTACATTGAAATAGCAACACTGATAACGCTACAACACTAATGGACTTAATCACCGTTTTTAAGTTCTTCATTATGTTAGTATTTCACCCAATTCCTGTATTAAAATTTATGGTAAATAATTGCTTTAGTTATTTTCTAAGCATCGGAAAAAGTTCTTTTATTTCTTCATCAGATGGCTGTTTTCCGTATTCGCATATTTCAAACCCTTCCACATGTCTTGCACCACTAGCTTTGTCCCCGTACCATTTTTTCAAAGTTTTTATAGCGGCCTCATTTGGGGTATATGTGCGCCATTTGGCCAAGAATTCTAGCCTGCTTTTCTCATCTTTCGGCACCTTATCGAGATTACCAGAAGTCCATGGTAGCCAATCAAAAAACTGCGATTCATGGGCTGCCATGGCGTAAATTTTCTGGTCAAAAACTTGATCGATGTTTACGGCAATGTCTGGTTCAAACGGATTTGGTTTTTGAAATCTATCTTCCGAGTAAAGGAAAACTGGATTCTTTTTTAGGGGTGGTACCTCGGGTGCAACATTCGGAACAATCACCATATATGCCGCATCCTGAACCAGAATACCGGTATATCTATGATCAGGATGATAATCGTTTGGCCTTGGTGCAATGACGATGTCGGCATCCCATTTCCTAATTTCCCGTATCACTTTTAATCGATTGGCCAATGTGGGCATAAGTTCGCCGTCATGATTGTCTAAAACCTCATATTCGACCCCAAATCTTTTTCCTGCCTCCATGGCTTCGGCAATTCTAATCTTGGCAAGTTCCCCGCCACCCATTGCGTAATGTCCAGCATCTCCATTGGTAAGTGAAACAAACTTCACGTTATGTCCTAGCTGCGCAAAAAGTATGGCAGTACCTCCTGTATCATTGTCGCAATCATCAGGGTGGGCTCCAAAAACAATTACGTTTATCTTTTGATCTTGGGAAAATGCAACATTTGCCAGAAAAAAAAGGCAAACTATAAAGGTTATTTTTTTCATGATGCTAAATTTTTGTCTTTCAGATTCCAGGAATTGAGTTTTCTATGATTCTGTCTCAATCTTGCCTTATAACTCATTGATTTTCAGTTTACGCATGCTATCGAACGAAATGTATCGGTTTTTTGAACTTTTCCCAAAATAATAAACTCATTATAATTTTACAAATCTCAAAATAGTCTCTAAGTTTTCAAACGCGTAAAAAGATTTTCTTTTTATAAAGAACATACAAAAAGGCCCATTGGACAGCTAGGTAGCAAAAAACCAAAACAACCACGTTGTATGGTTCTCCAACAATTTGACCCAACCATTTGAATACCGACGATGTCGTATACGACCAATCAATAAAAGCACCAGACATATAAATTAATATGGAATTCATGCCAATTACTTTGAAGAAAAATGCCCATTTTTTGTACTCAAAGATATCGATTATATAGTAAAAAAAAGCCATTAAGATTGTACTCAGACCTCCGCATTGCAAGGTGAAAGAACTCGTCCACAAATTTTTATTAATCGGAAAAACCAGGTTCCAAAGTTGGGCCACGATAACAAGTACAACACCGATTACCGTTAATCGAATAACGGTGGCTTTGTTTTTTTCAACTGGGGTGTTCTTTAATATGTTTCCAACATAAATGCCGAGCAGGGCCGTCGCGATTGCAGGAATAGTGGATACTAGACCTTCAGGGTCGTGTATGCCCAAATATAATTTGCCAGGCATAATCAAAGTATCAATGTATGAAACAAAATTTCCTTCCATGGTGAGGTCTCCCATCGGATACCCAGGCGCGGAATTAAATAGCAATAATAGCCAGTAGCCTACTAGTAGCGAAACGAACCAAATGTATTGTCCCCTTTGTTTGGTATATAGGTAGATGATGTTGGCAAACATATATGCCAATCCTATTCGACCCAAAACACTTCCAAATCGAATTTCTTCTATTGGGCGAATTTCTAGACCGTTGTTGTAGATAATCCCTAAAAGCACAAGAATCAATCCTCTTTTGATAATTCGAAGCAACAGTGACTGCTTGCTCGTTCCTTTTTCAATTTGTTTCCCGATAGAGTAAGGTGTTGCAACTCCTGCCAAAAACAGAAACAAAGGAAAAATTAAATCGTAAAAAGCAAATCCGTGCCAAGCTGGGTGCGTAAGCTGAACAGATAAGGCATTCCAAAAAGATGAGTTGGTGATTTCTGAAAGATGATGAAAGATTTCTTCTGCACCTATTATCCAAAACATATCAAACCCACGAAGTGCATCAAGGGAATAAAGTCGTTGGTTTTTGGTGGTAGGTTGCATCTTACAAATGGGTCATGGTTGTTCTATAAATACTTGTAATGCTATTGCTAAATAATTGATTAACAATGAAAAAAGCTCCTAGGATTAAGTAGGAGCTTTTAACAAAACTAACTCAAACTAACAAAACTAACTCAAACTCTTAGATGCCCTGATGTATCAACTTTCGACCAAATCAAATTGCCAAAAACCAAGGCAGTTAACTGTTACATAATTAAAATTAATAACCAGGATTCTGGGTTAAATTACCTTCACTTAAATCAATGGCAGCTGTGGGAATAGGAAAAACAACATGGTGCTCCGCAAAAGGCGCAACTTTTGAACCAAAATTTGGTATTGTTCTACCTTCGTTTACATAGTATTCATCCAAAACTTCTTTGCTAACGCCCCATCTGGCCAAATCAAAAAAGCGATGGCCTTCCATACCCAACTCAATACGTCTTTCAAAACGTACCGCCTTTGTGGCAAAATCCTTATCGGGAAAGGGAGTGGTATATGGTTCTACAACATAATTTGCCGCATCGGCACCATCTGCTTGAAGTTTTTCACCGGTTTTTGCCCGATTTCGAATCATATTTACATATTCAAATGCTTTATCCAACGTACCCACTTCAATTTCCGCTTCGGCAGCCATCAACAGTAGATCTGCATATCGCATCATATTATAATTTACACCATTATTACGATTATTGGTAGGAGATACATTTCCATCACCAGCCTGATGAATATTTTTCTTAGAGATATAGGGCCCCGAAATATCAGAATCTTGTGCACGAATCCAATCTTGTCCTATATGTATTCCAAAGCCATTAAAGTCTAATCCTCTTCTTGAAACAGTATAATCCAAACGAGGATCTAAAGGTCCGGTATGGGGAGTAAATGGATCTGAAGAGCCCAATAGATGATCATTTGTCACATCATTGCCAGGTTGATTGTAAGTATCCAATAATGGTAGACCACCGGCATCCGTTTGAAAGGCATTAACCAAATCTTGAGAAGGTTGGTAAAAACCACAACAGGTAAATGGGCCGCCGCCCCTAGGAAAATTTAAGGTTGATGGATTACTATTAAAAGACGAGCCACCATCAGCCAGAAATTGAATGGCAAAAATAGATTCTGGGCCATTCTCACCTTCCAACCTAAAGTTGTCAAGGTAATTGGCGTTTAAGGCATATACACCTGACTCAATAACTGAATTAAAAGATGCCAAAGCTTCAGCGTATTTCTTTTGATATAACTGTGCCTTACCTAAAAATGCCATGGCCACCTCTGTACTGGGTCTTCCAGGATCTGGTTGTTCTGATCTAATGGGTAAATTAGCTATAGCAAATTGAAGATCACTTTCAATCACATCCCATGCTGGGCCGGTATTAGGTTGGTTAAACTCTTGTGCAGCAAAATTTTCCTCCGATATGATAGAAACATTACCGAACATTTTCGTCAATTCAATATAGTAAATGGCACGCACAAACCGCGCTTGCGCCTCTTCATTGATTAAACCTGCGGCAACCGTAGCATTAATAGCGGCGTTGGCCCTATTAACACCTGCATAATACGTAGCCCATTTTCGAGGAAGCTGTTCATTACTAACATCCCACTCACCTAGTTCAAGTCGTAACAAACTAGATAGATCATTGTCGGTACTTCCTTTATGCGCATCACCACCTAAAACATCATGAAACCAGTTATCACCACTTCTTAAACGGCTATCGCCTACCGATAATTCAGAGCGACCTGTTAGCATAGAATAGGCAGCTGAAAGAAATAAACGAGCACCATCTTCCGTCTCAAGAAATTCCTCTTCGAAGGCACCTACTTGTGGCACATCTGTAAATTCGTCGCTGCACCCTAAAAATCCGATTAGCAATGCTAAATAAATTATTTTTCTTTTCATTTTTTTAAAATTTAACGTTAGCACCAAAAGTTATTATCCGCGAAAGGGGGTTAATTCGCCTATCTAATCCTAAAGTTAAATTGTCAATAGGAATTACTTCTGGATCAAACCCTTCATACTTCGTAATTGTAAATAAATTGGCGGCATTTACATATAGTCGCAAAGTCGAAACTCCCCAATTTTCTATAAGTGAATTAGGCAAGGAATAACCGATAGTCGCATTTTTAAGTCTTAGGTACGAACCATCTTCAACATAAGAGGAGTTAGGTTCATCCTCATTGTTTTGGGAAGTTGCCGATAAGGCAATAAACGAACCGTTCGGATTGCTGGGTGAGCGTGCATCCAATGTTCGTGTACTTCTATTTCCGTTGAAAAAGAACCCGTAATCGGTAAATATTTTATTGTAATTCCATAAATCATTGCCCTGAGACCCCTGAAAGAAGAACGAAATATCAAAGTTTTTATAGTTTGCATTAATATTAACTCCATAGGTAAAATCAGGATGAGGTGATCCAATTTTAGTACGATCAGCGGTATCTGTTACACCGTCTCCGTTTACATCCCTGTAAATAAATCTACCTTCGGGAGTTAGACCTATCACTTCCCTTCCAAAGAAATAAGAAATTTCATCCCCCTCCTCAGTTCTGGTCACCTGTCCTTTTCTAATTCCAGGAGAATTTCCTTGCAAAGGAGCTTTAAACTCGGTAACCTCATTTTTCACAGTAGAAAGGTTTCCACTAATGCCATAGGAAAAGTCCTCTCCTATTTGATCATTCCAACTCAATTGTAAATCTACTCCCTTATTTACAACGGTACCAAAATTCACAAAGGGAGCACCTGCATCTATTGCCGTTAAACTTACCGCATTAAGGTCTCTAACAATTAAATCTTTGGTTTTTATATTAAAGTATTCGACCGAACCAGACAGTTTACTTTGAAGGAGGGCAAAATCTACACCGATATTTGTCGATGTTGAAGTTTCCCATCTTAAATCCGGATTTCCTACTTGCGTTAATAAAACACCATCTACAATTGATGATCCGTCAAAAGCGTAATCGGCATATTGTTGAGATTGAAAAAATCCGTTCTGCGCAGGGTTTCTAATAGGTAGGGTTTGGTTACCCAATTCTCCGTAGGATGCCCTTAATTTGAGCCTACTAAGAAAGCCGTCGGAGTTAAAGAAATCTTCTTTGGTTAACTCCCAACCTGCACTTACCGATGGAAACGTTTGACTTTGATTATCACCTATAAAACGTGATGATTTATCGTTACGCAAAGTAGCAGTAAGAAAGTATTTTCCGTCGAAATCGTAATTAGCCGTTCCAAAAATAGAGAACAAGGTAGTAGACCCGTCAAAAGCTTCGGATACATTCGGATTTGCGATTCCATTACTTAACAAAACAAAATTCGGGTCTTCATTTAAGAAAGAGCTTCGTTGGATTGTTTTTCCTTTTCCTCTTTCTTTGATAGCCTCAATACCCGCAAGAACATTCACGGAATGTTTACCAAAGGTGTTTCTATAATTAATGGTATTTGTCCAAGACCAGTTAATTTGTGTTACATCACCTTCCGTTAAAGTGGCAGTGGTACGTGACTCTTTGGCTTCAGGGTTAAGGGCCACAAAGGTTCGTTCGTTCAAGATGTTAAAACCTCCTGCAGCAACTGTTTTGATGCTTAATTCATCCGTGATTTTATACTCGGCATAAACATCCCCCAGAAAGCTGTAATTTTTCTGATAATCATTTCTTGCCCTAAAATTATTGGCAACGGGGTTACCAGCATTTCCTAGTTCCAGACCTTCGGTTCCTGCAAATTCACCAGCATCATTTTTAACCGGTATCAAAGGTGTTATCCTCAATGCGAGCTCGGTATCATCAGATGTACCAATTGATGCTTTGGAGAAAGCTATATTAAGATGTTCTCCAATCGTCAATCTTTTATTTTTACCTACTCTGAACTCAGAATTCAATCGTGTGCTACCTCGTTGAAATCCGGTATACCTAACTATACCTTCTCTATTTAAATAAGAAGCAGACATATAATATTTTCCAGTTTCCGTACCGTTTGCTACTGAAACGGAAGCATTTGATGTCATGCCAGATTGTGTAAGGGCATCAATCCAGTCTGTACCTCCATTGGGTTTGACAGTGGTCGTAAATGGCACCCCATTTATGGCTGCTCCTTGCACAGTAGTTGGAACCACGGGGCCTGAATTACCATCTGCGCCGCCATATTGTGCATGGAATGGCGGATCGGTAAGACCATTTAACGCTTGTTGATTGACTAAACTCTCCCAGATAACATCTGCATGTTGATCTACGTTCAATAAATCTACGGCATTTGTAATTTTAGCATAACCTGTGTAAACATCAAGAGAAACCACGGGCTTGTCCATATTATAACCTCCCCCATTTGTAGTAACTATAACAACACCATTAGATGCTCTTGCCCCGTAAATAGCGGCTGCGGCATCTTTTAAAACGGTTAGTTCTTTGATATCCGTAGGGTTAATGTTGTTCAACACATTATTATCATCGGTCTGAACACCATCTATAATATACAATGGGTCGGTATTGTTACTAGTTCCAAAACCGCGAACATTAATTTTTGGGGCTTCACCCGGCGTACCTGAATTTGTAACCTGTACTCCAGTGACTCTACCTTGTAATAATTCTGCAGCATTCTGAACAGGTAATTTAACCGCGTCTTCCATTTCAACTGATGCTACAGCTCCTGTGATTTCACCTCTAGTTTGTGTACCATAACCAGTAACAATTACCTCATCTAATTTAGAGGCATCTTCTTCCAACGTAATATCAATAGTCGTTTGTTCGTTAACTGCGACCTCTGCCGTTTTATAACCAATATAACTGAATACAAGAATGGCATCGCTACCCACATCGAGTAGCGTATACTTTCCGTCAAAATCTGTTTGGGTCCCTGTTGTGGTTCCCTTGACCAAAACATTGGCGCCAGGTAAGGGGCCTGTTTCATCGGAAACAGTTCCGGATATTGTCTGTGCTTGTGCCCAACTGCAACATAAAAACGTTACAGCGAGCAAAAAACATCTCATTTTTAGTTTTGGTTTTTGAGTGAATATTTTTTTCATATCATAAGGTTGTTTCATTATTTGAATAAATTCTTGGTGGTGCTCGGGGGAGGGGCTACAGATACTTAAATCTGAATTTGGCGTGTTCAAAGTTTCAATAGGGAGTAAAAGTTCGGATTTGAGAGCAAATCCTTTTCTTATACAATGTGCTTTATCAGCAAATCTATTGGTATGGTATTCTTCCTATTGATGAGGGTCCACTAGGGACTGTTGCATAGATGCATCATTCTATTTGGGGTTTAAGAATTGTTTGTTAAGGTTGGCTTAGGTTCTAGCAATCGCTAAATAAGAAGTATAAACTATAGGAGGAGTCTTTTTTATACTAATGAGGGGGGACTATCAGCAATAATAACGTTAACGTACACGTTTTTATCTCAAGGTTACTTAAATGTAGCTATTTTTCACCAGAAAAAAGTGGAATTTTACTATACTCTTGAAAAAAACAAAGAAATTTAACATAATCATGGTACTATATTAAATTGTACGTGATCAGCTAACGGACAAAGTCGTCAAACAATCGAGAAGAATCTTTGTAACTGATGCTATCGTTTACTTACCTTGCCAACAGAATCTTGTCGAGGCTTTTTATCCGGTACATTGTTTCAAATGTTTTTTCTACGTCAAGCGAAAGTCTATTACCGTAATATTATAAAACTTACTCCAAGGCCTTTGTTTAAAGATTACATTTAAATGGCCTAAAAGCTACTTAAATTTACAACAAATTGCGCACCGCTTTGTACACCGAATTGCACACCAAAAGGGTGGTTTCAGATGATATCATATGAATGCAAGGAAAATGAAAAACCCTGCTAATCAATGATTTAGCAGGGATTGATACCACTTGAAAAGTGGTTTGTCGGGATGACAGACTGAAAACATTCAATCTATCACATTGACTTTCAATATTTTACCCTGCTTGTTTAAAGCTGTACACCGTATTGCCATTTTTAAACTAATTAGACGCAAATGATGTAATTCTTTATTAAATAAAGTTAATAAAACAAATTGTCAAAATCAATTCTTATCAAATAGTAATTTCTGAGTTCAACTAGTCTCGTTCAACCTGGTTTCTTAGGTTGTTTCTTCATTACCGATAATACTTCAAGTTTTTTTAAGTTCTGCAGACTGTAGCACCTCAGTAGTTAATGTGTTTTCTATTTTGTAGATGTGATGAAGGAACCGCATTTACAAAAGAATCCCAATTGACCTTAACAATTGGTTATTCTCCTAATTAAAATGGCCAATTAATACTCTCTTCAATTTCTTCAATCGAATATCCACCATCAATATCCCCAACTACATTGTGCTTAATATGGTTGTTGTCGAGAAATGTTGAAATTCTCTGTAGGTGCTCAAAGGAGCCTTTTATCTCGATTTTATACATAAACGAAATGGTTAGCTAAGTTGCACAAATATTAGCGATATAATGTAAAATGCCCAACAAACTCGCGATCGTCATTTTCACCATGAAGTTTTATGACATACCAATAATCACCTGTAGGCAATTCGCTGTTCTTATAGAGCCCATCCCATCCATTTCTATTGACTACATCATCTGCCACTACCCTACCATAGCGGTCGTAAATTTTGACTACAATTTCAGGCCAGCCTTCAGTATTTTCAGGCAACCAGCGATCATTCTGTCCATCGCCATCTGGGGTAAAGAAGTTAGGTATTTCAATGTCTATAAACTCCATTTCTATATTGGCCATTGCCTCGCAACCATTTTGATCTATAACTCTGACCACATAAGTACCACTTCTATTGATATGGTAAGTATTATCGGAGCCATTATTGTAATCGTTAAAATAGAACGTATAAGCTGGTTCACCACCATCGGCAATAGCCGTAATTTCATTCAGATTATTTTGTTCCAACATCAAAGTAAGCGGATCAAAGGCCTGTATTTCAAATGGAATATCTATTGGACAACCCCCTGAATGCTGTATTCTCAGATAATGTGAACCTGGAGCAATATTTCTAAAGTCTGGTGTTAATTGCAAATCATTTGGATCTGTTGAGTCCAAAGCATAAAGAACATCTCCTATAATATTTGGGTCTTCGAAGGTAATATTGATATAATTTTCAGGAATATTACCAGTACACTCGTAAATTGGCTCTACAATGGCATTCAAGTTAACGCCTGGTTCAATAGTGACACCTAAATCAACTGGACAACCATTAGCATCTTCAACGAAGATGATATAAGCTCCTGCAGCCATATCAGGAAAGGTAAGCCTATCTTGAATAAAACTAGATTCTGTACTTAGTCGTGTACTGTATGGTGCTGTTCCACCGGAGATATCAAGTGTAATAGAACCGTCCATATCACCTTCACAGGTCTCGGGGGTCGTTTCAATATTAATCATCATCTCAGTAGCAGGTTCAATAGGATATTCTCGAACAAAGAAACAACCATTACTGTCTTGCGCTATAATAGTATATACACCTGGGGCTAAATCTTCAAAACGATACTGCCCAGTAGGAAGCCCTTGTTCAGGGTCTTCGTTAAAGAATTGATCAAGGTTCGGAGAAATTGCATATTGGTAGCCGCCTCCGCCACCTGATAACATTAGCGTAATTGAACCATCTTGCTCATCAACACAAGTTTCTGGTGTAACCTCACTATTATAAATCAAGGGTTCTGGGTTTGAAATACTTACAAGTTCTTCGTCCGGGGGACATCCACCTTCGCTAGTTACCCTTACCGTATATTCCCCGGGGGCTAAATCTTCAAAAACAACTTTCCTAAAGTCTATTTGACTTTGTACAACGGTTCCTCCTAAAATCAAATCAAAGGTATATTCGCCAATGCCTCCAATAGCCGAAGCATAAATAGAAGCCGTCATATCGTCAGCACAGCTAACGGATGTACTTGCAAAATCAATAGTTAATTGCACCGGTGGAATTTCTGGAACTACCACGGGTACTTGGCCTAAGGTTTCACAATTATTGGCATCTGTTATACGAACCCTATACGTTCCTGCATCACTTACGGAAAACACATTGTTTGATTGAAACGCGGTTACAATGTTTCCTGAATCATCTTCTAATTGATATAAGTAAGGTGCTGTACCACCCGCGGCTGTTGCGGTAACTATCGCTGGGCTATCACAGGTCATGGCGGTTGTTAGCGTAACTTCAGCCAAAAGCTGATCAGGACCATCCAAGAAAATAATGGCCGTAGTATCGCTACATCCCATATCATCGGTTACTGTAATACTATAGTATCCTTCACCAAGGAAGTTGAATTCATTGCTTTGTTGTGGAACGCTTGGGGTAAACTCTATAGAGGTTCCAGTTTCATCATAATAATTTATAAAATAGTTAAACTCCCCTGAACCACCTGTAGCATTCGCCACAATGATGCCATCGGGGTCATCGAAACAAACTGGCGGTGTGCCAGTAGCCGATGCATCTATGTCAGGGGTAGGGGCAACATTTCCGGTTCCATTCCAAGGGCAACCTTGCGAATCAACAACCTGAATGGTATACCCGCCTGCAGGTAATCGAGTAAACACATGAGCAAAAACATCGGATACGACAATCGGTGAACCAGAAGAAGGCGTCAATGTAATATCATAAGGTGCGTATCCTCCTTCAGGAACCACACTAATTTCGCCCATATCATTAGGACAACCCGAGGCCAATAAGTCTTCTGTTACCGCTGTAAGAGGTTCTATGGGTGATTGTATTGTGGCTACTAAAGTCTCTTTTACTTCACAATATGGATAATCGGTAGGCGTTACGCTTATATAATAGTTACCTGCTGGCATGTTAGAAATCAATAACGGATGTAAAGTTTCACCTGTACTACTTACACCTGCTGTAGTACCATCCTCATTGAATACCTCATAGTTATAAGCTCCGGTGTAGCCAGTAAAGGTAACCTCCAATGTGCCATTGGCATCACCAAAACATGTGATTGGGGTGGTCGCTGTTAGGGCAATATCCCATTGCGGCCTAGGATCAATCTCATATCCTATTAACTCATAACACCCAGTTACATTATCCGTTACTTTAATGTTGTAAATCCCCGGATCCGTCAAATTAAAGGTTGCAGTATTTGATGTCAGATTCGCTTGTATCTCGCCTGTCTCCAACAGTTCAATTGTAAGATCGGTAGGTGTTGAATGTCCTGTAGAAGTTACTATAATTTCCTGTCCTGTAGGGCAATCGGCAAGGCCTTCTGTAATGGCAAGGACAATTACAGGTAATGGTTGAACCGTAACTGTGGGCAATGGAAGTTCACAACCGTTATCATCACGAATAATGATTGTATAATCTCCTGCTACCGTTACGGAATGGCTAAAAGAGGTACCTGAAACGGGGAAATAGTTTGTACCATTAACGGAATAGAAATAGTCGGAAGTTCCACCACTTATATTCGCCACGTCGATTGTGGCAACGTTTACCGAATTATTTACATCACAAGTAAAAGGATTTACGACCGGGTTATCCGCTGTTAAAGGGTTAGGTTCCACTATCTCCACTTGGTCGGTAGCAATACAATCACGACCAGAGGTGACGGTGATGTTGTATACTCCTGGTGCTAAATTGGTGAATAATGCAGTATCTTGATTTACGGGTGCTGAACCGAGGGTAGTATTTTCAATGGTATAGCTATAAATAGGATTATCATTAACTCCAACGCTTGAAGGTTCCAAATTGATGGTAATTGTTCCATCAGAAGCTCCTGTACAACTGATATCTGTCCAATCCGTGGGCAATAGGGTAACTGGAGTGGGGATTTCTAAAGAAACCGGGGCATCTGCAAAACATGACGACGGCGTTAAAGGTGTATCTGTAACTCGAACAATATAGTCTCCAGAACCTACACCTACAAATTGGTTTGCTATTGGTGTTAGTCCTGTATCCGTTAATGTTCCGGCGTTTAGTAGTGTTACCATGTTACTAGCATCGCCTCCTGTAACTGTAAATTCAATTACTCCGTCATTAGTGGCGCAAGTTGGTTGTGTTACGACCACAGTACTTATCAATAATTCCGGGTTTATGGTTATGCTCTCCGGTTCACCACAATTATTGGCATCTCGAATAATTACAATATGTGACCCAGAACGCTGATTGGAATAGGTATGTGGAAAGCTAGCAATACTCTCGAAAGCGCCACCATCAATACTCATCGTGTAGGGTGCGACACCGAAGTTAACGGCATCTAAAGAAACAACAATATCAAAAGTACCTTCTGCTGCACACTCATCATCGATCGCCAAGGCAATATCTGGTATGGTATCCGTATCTACCGTAATTTCAAGCGGTAGGGCAATAACACAATTGTTGGCATCACGAACATAGATGTCCCAATCAAGACCAGTAGTTGGATCCAATTCGACAGTATTGTCAAATGGGTAAACACCTGGGTCACCGGCTCCACGTAAAGAAGCTCCATATGAATAAGGGGCTGTACCACCAGTAGCTTGAACAGTAATTATAGCGTTGGCTTCATTACAATTGGCATTTACATTGCTTACCAATTGTAAGGATAAAGGTTCTGGCGCATCAATGGTAACCTGATTTGATATGCCGTCACATTCAGGGAATGCTGTCTCTGATATTTGTACTGAATAGATTCCGGCACCTACTGTAGTGGAGACGGTGAAGACATACGGGTCGCTAGTGGCATTATCGGAGTCCGCGGTTCCAGCAATAGCATTTCCTGAAGCATCAAGTACCTCATAATCAAACGTTCCTGTATAGCCTGTGATGGTTACTTCTATTGTGCCATCGGTACTATCACTACACAAAGCTTCAGAGGCTACGGTTGCGGTGACCTCAATAACATCATATGGCGCAATAATATGTTCTACTGTTACAGAGCAATTTGTAGTGGT
Organism: uncultured Flavobacteriaceae bacterium; assembly: GCA_947500435.1. GTDB lineage: Bacteria > Bacteroidota > Bacteroidia > Flavobacteriales > Flavobacteriaceae > Maribacter_C. The sequence goes on along the minus strand of CANMRV010000002.1, from coordinate 8,231 downwards.
ATCCAAAACTTCATAGACATAAGTCCCTGGTTGATTCAAAATAATAGCGTTTGGATCCGCTACAGTTGCACCACTCGGCAACTCGGTGTAGGTATAGTTACCTGAACCATCAATGGCATTAATTGAAATTACCTGTTGATTATCTGTACAATCAATTGGTGCATCGGCGGTAATCGTTGCCGTTACATCTTGACGGATTGGAATCGATACTACTTCAGTATCTAGACATCCGTTAGCGTCTCGCACTACCACGTTGATATCAGGAGAGCCAAAAGGTACTTGATAGGTGTTTGTTGGCTGAAAATTGACGCCATTGTCAAAGCTATACACGTAAGGCGCAGTACCAGAAGGGTTCCCTGGAGTAGCATCATTGATTGTTACCATAATTGTACTAGCATCATCATCACAACTGAAATCCGAACGATTTGCGCTTATAGCTAACTGAGTTGGTTCTGCAATGTCAATTGTATCGGTATCTTGACATCCCTTATCGGAAATTACGGTAATAGTATAGGTGCCGGCTGCTAAGCCATTGAAAACATTTGATGTTTGTGTAGTAGTACCGCCATCACGGCTATATGAATATGGTGTATCGATATTACCCGCTAAAAGGTTTACTGTTATGGTACCATCACTACCACCAAAACAACTGACCGGTGTTGGTGTTAAAGTAAAGGTTGGAATATCTGGTGCAGGTATGGTTATAGTAATTTGTTCTGGACAGTTTGTTGTGGTATCTGTCACTTCGAAAGTATAGGCGATGGAATGTGTCAGCCCAGTAAAAATTCCAGTTGTGTTCGTTACACCTGCGGGTGAAACCTGACTAAAAGAATAGTTTCCTGAACCCCCATCTGCAAAAACCGTTACCTCTCCTAAATTAGCTCCTGAATTAGCAGGATCACAGTTTTCGCCTGCTGTTATATTGGCAAAAATACTTAACGGAGGATGAATTGTAAAAGGCACTAGATCCCTACATCCATTTTGATCTAAAATTTCAATAGAATGAGAACCTGAGCTTAAATTGGAAATCGTCATGGTGTCTCCTGCATTAACTAAAGCAGGTGCTGCTTGGGGAGCGCCGCCATCAACACGAATGGCATGTGGCACAATACCAGCAACATCCAAAGTAATGACTGCACTAAAGGCTCCTTCATCTGCTGTACACTCGTTGGGAACTACTACTGAAATTTCAGGTTCTGGATCTGTTGGAACAAGAACCGGAGCTGGTTGAATACAGCCAAAAGCATCTTTTACATAAACGATATAATTCCCTCCTTCAACATTGAAAACGCTGGTAGAAGATCCGGCCCAAGTAAGTTGGGTAGGTGCAGTATCAGTACTTAGGGCAATTTGAAATTCATAAGGAGCCCGACCAAATTGTCCGCTTGCAGATACCTCACCGGCATTAAGATTACAATTATCGTTTTTTACCAAATTGGCATTGGCGACGAGTTGAACTGAAGCCTCCTCTATGGTAAACTGTTCGGAAGCGACTGAGCAACCTGGGAATGCACCATTTTGTTCCGTAAATAAGATATAATATACGCCTGGTGGCAAAGGACCTGCGTTCAAGATTTGAACCCCCGTTGCTGGCGCGGGAGGGTTTACTGAAACACTAGGGTTACCGAGTCCTGTGGAAATATTGGATTGCGCATTAAATATTTCATAAGAAACACCAGTAGCTCCAGAATCATAATTGTCAAATGTGAAACTAACCGAGCCATCGGCACTACCTGTACAACTAACATTATTTACGGCATCTAAAGTTGAAGTTAAGTTTGATGGAGAATCGATAGGAGCGTCCGCAGTTTCAAAATAGTAACACCTAGTAGCATTATCAAAAACTACAAATGTATAGGTCGTTCCTGGTATCAATCCGGTAAAAGTTGCCGTATCACCATTGACCACATCAGGTCCCTGATAATTGTTGGAATACGGCGGCGAAAAATACTCTAGAATGGCAAACTCATAATCATTGCTTGAAAATGCCGAGGAAACCGATACAATTGCAGTTCCACCTACAGTACAGTCTGTTGTTACGGTACTCACATCAATATCCAAATCTTCTGGAGGAGAGGCAATAATTTCATTACTTGTTTTCGTACAACCATTTGCATCAACAACTTCTACATGATAAATACCAAAATTTAGGATTGTAAATGTATGTAAAGGATTGCCTGGAGTCGTAGTATAGGTCTGTGTCGGCATACCATTATTTGCGGTAAGATAATAGGTGTACTCAGCAGTACCACCAGTTATGCTGGTAACCGATATTGACCCAGGAATAGTATTATTGTTAGGATCTGTGCCAGCCGAGTCACATTGAATATCGGTTAAATCAGTTAAAAATACAATTTCGTCTGGCTCCTCAATTAAAATACTTACTGTATCGGTACATGCGTTCGAATCGGTAACAGTTACCTCGTAAGTTCCGGCTGGAAGAACTGAAGTTTGTGTACCATAATTGGTAGCTGTCGTGGTATTAACTACTGCAATAGTAAAAGGAGCAACACCTTGTGAGGGATCTAAGTTGACTTGGATGGTTGCCCCAGCATCGCCGTTACATAATATATCGGTGGTTTGAACCAAAGAGGTAATCACCGGGTTAAGAATCGGTGCAACAGTAGCTTGGGTTATTACGGTACATCCACTATTATCGGTAATTCTGAAGTCATACGTTCCATCGACGGCTGTACTGTAGCTAAAGTTACTACCAACAATTGCAACAGGCGCTCCCCAACTGCCACCTCCATCTGAACTGACTTCGTAGGTCGCATATGGCGTATACCCATTTGAAATGGTTACCTCTATTATAGCATCGGGCGAAGCAGAACAGTCCAAAGCTTTTGTGACAACCGCTGAAGCTGTCAATTGTGGATTTATAGTTTCCGTAAGTATATTCGATACACATCCATAGGCGTCTATAACTTGAATATTATAGGTTTTTGGTATCAAGTTTGAAATTGTAAACGGATTACCAATCGCCGCTATGGGATCACCACCATCTATCCGATATGAATATGGAGCTATGCCATCAGTAACGTTAATTACAAATGAGGCTTGATCTGAACCATCATAACAAAAATCTGAGGTATCCAAGGCAATAATTGGTGCATCGGCAGGGTCAATGGTTATAGGTTTATCAACTATACATCCGCCTGAATCACGCACATAGATAGTGTAAGAGCCAGCAGATACATTGGTAAATACGTTGTTACTTTGATAAGCATAAACCAAGGTAGGACCTACCGTATTTTCGAGTTGATACTCATAACCACCCCACCCACCAATTGGAGTGACCGTGATTGTTGCATTTTCAATACAAGTAACAGGTGTATTGGTAAAGGTAAAGTCTAACGCAGTAGCCGGTTCGTTAATAGTAGTTACAGTTGTCGCCGTACAATTGGTGGTGTCATCGGTAATGGTAACCGTATAGGTATCGGCAGGCAGACTTCCTACGGCGATTGCAGTTGTTACATTGATATTATTTTGACTTTGTACTACAGATGCACTACTGTTTTCGACGATGTAACTGTAAGTAGAGGCAAAATCACTTACGGTGAATGAGAATTCACCATCCCCCGCACCAACACAACTTACGTTACTCGTTAATTGTGATAAGACAGAAACTTCTGGAATGTCAACAACAGTATAATTTTGTTCAATTTCACAAGCTCTTGAATCGATAACATGAAACGTATAGGTACCTGCCGTAAGACCTGTAAATATACCGGTAGATGCACCGGTTGTATTCGAAGTTGCCGTTGATGGAGCGGTAATTTCATAAGTAAAAGGACCGGTGCCATCTAATACCGTAACAGTAACATCTGAAACTATCGCAGGACAGGTTGGTGCTGTTGCCGTAAACGTCAACTCGGTAGGCGGATTCAATGGGTCTATTATGGTTGCCGGAGTTTGTTCAATACAACCATTTGCATCCCTTACTGTAATAGTATATTGTCCAGCGGTAATTCCCGTACTAAATGTATCCGAAGGCTGGAAATTAACCCCGTCAATGCTAAAGGTATACCCTGGTGTTCCCCCAGAATAATCAATTACTTGAAGGATTGCTGAGCTGTTATCACATCTATAGTCTTGCAGAACATCAATGGTTCCAGGAATCAATGCATCTGGTGCTGTAAGTGTAACTTGATCCGTAAGTACGCAACCTTTTTGATCTGTTACCGTGTAGTTGTAGGTACCTGCAACAAGTCCGGGATATGTGGTTTGCGCAGAGGGCACACTTCCGTCAAAAACGATTTGGTATGGTGGCGTTCCTCCTGAAATTTGTAGTTCTGCAATACCGTCTGAACTCGTGTTACATGAAGGTTCAGTAATTACCTCAATTGAGGTAGGGGCTGTATTCGCCGTAACTGCAATCTGATTTGTTGTAACTGTACAACTTTCGATATCCGTAATTATGAATTCATAAGTACCAGCAGTTGTAGTGAAGTATGAAAAAGGAATACTTGGTACTGGGGTAGTTGCTTGAACAGAGTTACCATCCCTTATTACTTCATAGGTAAATGTTGGATTGCCTCCAGAGATACTTATTCTTATTTCTGCATCTGGAGTTGCGGAACAATCAAGGTCCTTATTCAAATTTGCAGTCGCGGTCAAGGTAGGAAAGATTTCAATACTTTCGCTTGCCGTACAATTTTTGCTATCGACTACCTCAATGGTATAGTTGCCTGGGGCTAATCCGGAAAAAACAGGATTAGATTGGTATGCACCACCTGCAAGGCGGTACTGAAAAGGAGCTTCACCACCTGAGGTTACATTAGCCGTTAATGTTAGGCCATTTGTACTATCGTAACATAGGCTATTTGCCATTACCTCCAAAACAGGAACAACTACAGGCGTAAGCACGAAAGTCTGCGTTATCTCACAGCCACCGGCATCTGTAACGGTTACCGTGTAGTTACCTGAAGTATCCGTTAAACCAATAAATGAATTTGTAGGTTGTGGTCCTACCATGCTTCCCGTAGGGTCTTCCAGTTCATATTGATAGCCTCCCCATCCACCAGTAGCAGTAACCACTACTGAACCTGGATTGGTGCCCGCGACGGTACAGCTAAGGTCTGTAACCTCTAAATTGACCCCAAGCGGTGTACCAGGCGCATCGATTGTTATCGATGCCGTAGCCTCACAAGTGGTAGTATCGTCTATAACCGTGATAGTGTAAGTTTCTCCTGGTTGATTATTTAAAGGAATTACGCTGTTGGTAACTGAACTCTCCGAGGCAATCGTAGTTCCTAAACTATTGATCACAGTATAGGAGTACGTGGTTTCAAAACCATTTACGGTATACCTTAAAGCACCATCGCTAAGTCCGCTACAACTTACATTTTCAAGTAATTCTCCTACAACTCCGATTTCTGTAATAGGTAGGATGGTAAAACTTTCCTCATAAGTACAATCGTTAACATCGGTCACCTCAAAAGTATAGGTGCCAGGGGTAAGATTTTCAAAAACCGCAACATTATCAACAATGCTGTTGGGGCTTTGCACTGAAGGTGACGTTATTTGAATAGTGTAGTTAGGCATACCACCAACAATAGTGACCGTTACATCAGAAGTGGGGTCATCACATGTGATTTGAGTAGGAGTGAAAATTAAATCTTCGGGGCTATCTACTGCAAGTATTTCAACTTGATTTGTTTCTATTAAACAACCTTGAGAATCCCTAATAAATATGGTGTACGCACCAGGTTGAAGACCAATGAATGTATCATTGCCAGATTGCCACTGTGAGCCATTTAAACTAAAGTCATAACCAGGAACACCTATGCCATAAGGAAATGGGGTACCCCCTCCGTAATTGTTCGCACGGATAGTACCGGTTTGCCCACATGTATAGGGCTGAATTAATATCGCCTCTCCCGCTAAGCCGTTACTAGGGGCGGTCACAAGCATGTTTTCGGCAAAATTACATTCAGCACTTCCTTTGCGCATATTGGCTACCACAGTATATTCACCCGCAATTAACCCAGGAAAATAGCCCGAGGAATTGAATGCAATGGCCCCCGTAAAGGAAAACCCATCTGCATTAGCTTCCGCCGTAGTTATGGTATCATCGAATAGGTAATACTGTATTTGATACCCATTGCTATCAATGAGATTCATTTGAATTTCTCCACTAGCATCACCAAAACAAGCTATGTTAGTGACCGTCGCGATATCAAATTCCGCGGGCGGAACGAATTCGATATCTACTGAATTTGAAATAGTAAAACAACCAAAGCGGTCGATTACCACAAAACTATAGTTTCCTGGATCTGGAATATCAAAAATTTCACTGGTTTGAAACTCGGCACTTGGAATATCGGAAGGAGTATTATATGTGATAACGGCGTTGTCTGATTCATCAACATATTTCCAAACAGCATATCTGTAAGGCGGTTTACCTCCATCAGGGTCTACAAGAATGTTACCCTCTTTACAGGTTATATGTTGTGAAACCCTTGCGTCAAAAGTTAAGGTATTATCGGGGTCCACAACAACAGTTGTGGGAGCTGATTGTTCACAACCATCACTATTACGGCCTACCAAAAGATAATCGCCTTGCCCGACACCTGTGAAGGTATAGGTATTGGCTGTTTGGTTGGTTACTACGTCTATCAATGTTCCACGGCCACCATCGAGCCCATCATCTAAACGCAACTCATAGGCATAATTTGGAGTACCGTTGGATGCGGTAACCGTAACCGTGCCTACACCATTACAATCGGCCTCTGTGGATGTTGCTTGTACTTGAAAATTACTCGTGCCAATGGCTATATCCGGGGTACTAAAAAGACATCCATTTTCTATTGGTTCACCCGTATTGGGGTTGAGTTGCATGGTCTCTATTCGATAATTACCGTCAGCCGTAATAATGAAGGTAGGGCCATTGTCTGCGTCAAAAGGAATCAATATCTGATTAGAATCAGCATTGACCAATTGAAAGCCGTAGTTGCTTCCCAAATTGGTAACGGTTATATTACCTGTAGGCTCACACCCAATATCAGCGGTTTGGTATAATATCTCCAAAGAGTTCTGATACACATGAAAATAGTGGTTTTCGAAAACCCCATTACCTTGAGCAACCCTAAGGCGATATTTACCTCCGTCATTTACAACAAAAGCATTTCCTGAGGATAATGTACTATAGCTACACGATGGACTTCTGTTGGTACAGTCTTCGCCAAAATTTGTACAGCTGTTTTCATCTAATTTTTGCCAGGCGATACTTTGTGCACTTGGATAGCTAACCGTAAGATCGGCCACATCATTATCCCCGCAGAGAAATATTTTGGGCAATAGGCTCCCATCATTAGCACAGGTGGAAATATTTCCATCAACATTATTATTGGGATTGTTAACCAAGTCAATTATCGGGTTGCTCTGAGCAATGATTGCCTGATTGGCTACAAAGAACAATAGGACTAGTAGTATATTTTTGGTAGGTTTGGTTAGCATTTGGGGGCTAATTTTTAATAAGCAATTTTAGCTTAGTAAGGTTATAACATTCTACAAATAGCTAATTGTCAATTACAGATTAAGCTAAAATTGAACGGTATTAACAAAAATCAAGTAAAAAAGCAAAGAATAAAATTTATTGTTGTGACTCGCCTGAATTTTGTTGTTAATGACTGATTTTTAGAGATTTGTAGGAAAAATGACCTTATTCTCACCATGGCTAATTTAACTGGGCCAAATTCACTTTTACTGAGCAAGGAAAGGGGTCTACTAACATTAGTAACAAAAGATATTCGTTTATTACTATTCAATATCTCAGGTGAGTTATTTTGAGGAGTATATGAAGTTATAGTGCTTGAATCAAGCAACGTTTTAATATCCTAAGTCCATAAAAAAAACCCTCATTTCGAAAAACAAGAGTCTTTTATAAAAACCTATTCCTACCAATTTATTCAATAGACTTGTTACCTACTTCTTCAATTTCTTCACGTTGTTTTTTAATCTTTTCCTTTCCTTTTTTGATAATACCCTCTAGTTCGTTCAACTTTTCCTCTGCTTTTGATATTTTCTCTTCTTTCTCCTTTAAAACTTCTTCATCAGCACTTTTCTCTTCACGTTCCTTCGCAACTTTATCTTTAGCCTCTTTTACTTTTTTACGACCTCGATTTAGAGTTTCTTCTTTTTCGCTTAGGGTAGCTTCCGATTCATTAATCTTTTCTTTGGCCATGGACGCTCTATACTCACCAAACTCCTTACCACTCATATCACCC
>CANMRV010000001.1 GCA_947500435.1 uncultured Flavobacteriaceae bacterium | reverse complement strand
AATAGGTTGAACAAAAGAATGAGAGAACTAAAATTAAAAAAGCATTTGTTGCACAAACAAAAGTTCAAATAAAGGATGATAAATCTGCTTGAAATAGAAAGAATTCCATACGAAGAACCATATCATTTAAATCTTGTGGTTAAAGCAGCGACAGATATTCAATGTGGACAGTTAGAGATTTATGACAACGCAGATTTTTTAAAAGAACTTGCAGATTCCTTAGAACAGTTTCCGAAGAACATGGAGGATCAAATCAAATGGGAGCTTGGATCTGAAAAACCAGAAGACAAATTTGCCTTTTACTTTCTTTTCAGGGTTTTCAATCATAGGGCAGAAGGTTATACTAGTAGGATTCATATTCGATTTAATAATAATGAAAAATTTCCTTTTAGACAGATTTCAGACTTCTGCATTCCGTGCCAACCAGCAGGATTAAATAGACTTGGAAAACTTTTAAAAGAGTTCGCTGAATTGAAATCCAAGAAACTAACTTGGAACGGAACTGAAGGAGAGATAATAAAATAAAAGTTCAAATAAAGGATGATAACTTGTGAAGAAACTTTCAGCAAATAATCGAAATATACGGATGTCTACCCCAATAATTTTCGGATTAATTGGACTTCTCCTATCCTATGTCTTTTTAAGAAACGATTACACTTGGTTACTTTCTGCTATAGTCAGCATAAGTGGACTATCATATTTCTGGCTTAGGAAAATTGATTCTACTACATTCAACTTCTTTTATGACTCTGATTTTTTATATTTAAAAAGCAAACATGAAAATAGGAGGGTTAAAATACAGAAGATAAAGTCAATCGAGTCGACATCAACAAGAATACGGATATTAGGCATCCCGTTTTATCTTTATCAGATGGTATTTATCAATCAAAACTCCATGGATGAAAAATTAAAGTTCTGGATTGGAACAAGTGATTCCAAATTAAATGATTTCAAAAAGTTGATTCAGACTGGAGACATCTTCATTTAAAGTATAAATAAACGATAATTTTATAAGTGAGATAGAGTCATTAACTATATCCAATGGCTAGCAAATATTAAAACCCAACTATGAGAATTATTTACACTTTATCAACATTATTCTTTTTGATTGGTTGTATAGAAAACAAAAAAGAGATGGACGCTTTTACGAGCCTTGAAGATGCCCGAAATTATGTAACCGAATCATTTAATGAGAAAGAAGAAACTCTTTTAGTATCCGATGAATTAAATGATGGAATGGGTTTGAATATGGCAATTATCGCTGATGGAATACTGAAAAAGGGATATATGCCAGACGGATTCGAGCAAAAAGATGGGTATCGAATTTACAAGTACAAAAAAGAATAAAATCTAGACCACAATAAATAGAAGTTCAAATTAAGGATTGTATCAAATTTGAGAATAATGATAAGTGATTTGAATCTTGCCCAAAAAGAATTGGCTGAATACATGAGTTATTTATCCGAAGAGGCATATAGTGCAACTTGGATGGATGATTTAGAATTTAAACTTTGGCAATTGATGAATGGTGAAATTACAGAGTATGGTCGTCTTGAAGTTACAAGTCAGATGATTGACAAGTTGAAAGATTTATCTGCAAGGGCGAATGGCTGGATTATTTTTGATGATGATAAGGATGAGATTTATGTGCCATGGAAATCTTGGGAGAAGTTGGTAAATGAGTAAAGTTCAAATAAAGGATACCTTAGTATACTACAAAAACTGAAATTCTTTTTTTGATAACATTAGCTAAAAAAATTATACAAATATGACAATAATACTGTATATTAGTAGTTAATGACATACATCTATGATTTAGCAAGTAATGACCTAATCGAAGCTGAAATTGTACAGGCTACGGGGAAGTTGCCACTTAAAAAAGATGGGTGGAAGTTTGATTGGAATAAGCTTTTAAAGGAGAAAAATAGTAAAATCTATGTATTACGATTAAAAAGTTCTCCATTTACCATTGAAGGGATGGTTCAATTAAAAATTGAAAACAGGATGCTCATTATGGAGGTTATCGAAAATGCCCCACATAATTATGGCTCGTCAAATAAACGTTTTGATTATGTCGCCGGATGTTTAATTGCCTTTGCATGTAGAGAAAGCTTTAACCTTGTAGGACCATATAAAGGGTTTTTGACTTTTACATCAAAAACCAATCTTATCAAATTATATAAGAGTAAATACGGGGCAAGTCAAGCTCTAGGACAGCGGATGTTCATAGATGATATCAATGGGCTAAAACTTATAAATAAGTATTTGAATTAAAATATAGAATGATGAAGAATCTTAAGGATGCACAAATTTTAGTGGATAGAACCGAAACCGGTACAGAAGAGTTCAATGAATTTCAAGCCATTCTGCTTAATAAATCAAAGGAACGTTCCAAAGAGCAGAACAATTTGATAGAGCTAATGTCACTTAAATTTCAAATGGAGGATTATTTGCGTTCCGATGGAAAACAACCTTTATTGGTCGGTGACTTCCTTAAAGCATATTTGGCCGCGTTCGAGATAAGACAAAATAAATTTGCTGAGTATATAGGTGTTAGACCTTCCAATCTAAGTAAATTGATAAAAGGTGAGCGTTCCTTGAATCATGAGTTAGCTCTTGTATTTGGCAAAATATTTAATAATGACCCTATGCTATGGCTAGATGTCCAGGATAAAAATAAACTCTACGAATTATCTAAATCAAAAAAACAAGAAATCAAAAGATTTTCATTAAATGATTTGATAGATAGTTGAAAAACAGCTATTTATAGTTGTACTATAATTATCATTATGTAAAATAAGGACTAATGTCTTCAATGTCCATATTCAATATATCCCCTGTTACTAACACTCAAAAAGACTTTTAAGGGATAGTGTTATCGATTATTATAAATTTATTCTATATGTGATACTGTTTAAATTCTATCAAATTCTTAACAGACATTATATTAGATGTTTTCCAATGTTTTTTTTGCATTGGATTTATTCGTCTTTCTCTTAATATCCTCTTCTCGTTTTATTCGGTTTTCTGATTCTTCGAATCTTGAATTAAGCATGTATTTAATAGTCATTTCGTAATCACCTGTACTTTGATATAATTCTATCCTCTTTTCTTTGTCTTTAAAAATGAAAATTTTATCATCGAACTTTTTGTCTTTTTGCTTAGCTTTTAACACAGCAAGTTCGAAAACACCTAATTTTCGTTTAGTTACCTTGGGCATACCATACTTGGTTGAATATAGCTTTATCAATTCACTTTTTATTTGTTTCCATTCATTTTCATGTATTTCAGAGGAACTATACTTTACAGGTCCCTTTAATTGAATATTTGATAACTTATTATCTTGAAAATGAATCCAAAATCTCATTACATAATTGTTGCCCCCAAAGCTAATAGGCATATAGAGTCCGTCTAGCATAAACATAGGAAGGAGTTCCTCCGATTCTTTAAATCCTAATTGATTTGAAAAGTGCTTAATTCTGACAAACTTATCTTCATTAAACAATTCCTTTCTTGGAGCCAAACTATCACCATGAAAAAGTAAAGTCCCTAATTTTAATTGTTGGTTTCCGTTAAAAAAACCATGTCTAGGGCTCATATCACCATGAAAATTTAGCAATAGTAAAGTACTGTCTGAATATGATATATTTAAATAATTATCAAAATCTTTAATTTGAGCCTCCAAGAGATTATTGCTTTTTGAAGGCTTATCACTCAATTCTACTTTCTTGTTTTCTTTACAACCATTGAGTATTAGTAAAAACAAAAGATTAATAAGTATGAATTTTTTCATCAATAATCGAAATTTTTGCAGACCAAAATATTTTCCTGCATTTGAAGGAGTCATTACCTTATCCATAAAACACTTATGAAAATCTAGATAATCATTAACTAATAATTAAATTTATGAAGGATTAATTGAAAAAAGACTAGCCCTAAAGAATATTATTATAGATATAACAAAAGTCCTCAGTCCGGCGGTACTCTCATTTGAAGTTTACACTATTGGTAATGGTATCAGTTTTAAGGCTTGTATATAATTCTCGTTTTTGAAATAATTTGCTTTCTTATATATTAAATCTTACTAAACTAATGGGTATTGTCATCTTTTTTAGGTTCAATCCAAAAACAATATATTTAGACATTTGTCGTTAGTAATTGGACAAATGTCATATTTTTTTTGTATCTTAGTGAAATTAGACTGTATTATGGCCTTAAAAAAACAAATCGATAAAAGCTCAGAAAACACTAGAAGTTATGGTAAAAAGACATCTAGCGGTAAACAGGAAAGAACTCGAAATAAAGCTCAAAGCGCAACGGTGAAGGTTGAATTGAAAGGAGGGGTTTCTATAATCCGTGATGACGACAATCCAATAAGGGCCGGTGAGGTAAGGGTATTTGGTCCACGAAAGGATAAACCGAAACCTTGGCTTAAGCAGTATTTTTTTCCTAAAAGTATGGGTGGTCAAAAAAAAAGAATTACTGAAGGTGAGACCCTAGAACTTGTCGGTTCCGCATCTTTTAATTGGAATGATGATTCAAGGGGTTACGCATTGGTTACGGTTATAAGAAACGGAATTACTTATAACACTTTTAAAGAACTTGCTAAAGTAACTCCGCTCTTAGATAGTGATTGGGCAGAGGTTTTGGACACAACTACAAGAACCCTAGACCGTTATAAAAAAGATAATAAAAGGTTTTCCTCCAAACAAACAGAGACCATTGTTGAAATAAAACAATTAATGCAATTTGGAGAAGAGGTGTTCGGAGATTTAAATAACTTTCATGCTTGGTTAATGACCGAAAATATTGCATTGGGAGGCATTGTACCAAAGGACCTCCTTGATACTTCGGTTGGTTTAGGAATGGTAAAAGATAGTCTTGGCAGAATTGAACATGGTATTCTGGCATGATAGTTTTTCGTATTTCCAAAGGAAAGTACAAAGAAGACCTTTCTGGAACTGGCGCTGAAATGTACGGAGGAAGATGGAACAATAAAGGAAATAAGATGCTCTATACGGCTGCATCAAGAGCTTTAGCTATGGCTGAAGTTGCAGTTCATACGCCTTTTGGCATATTACCAAAGGACTATTTTCTGATTACAATCGAAGTTCCTGATTCCACAAAAATGAGGATAAGCCTCAAAAAACTCCAAGGCACGAATTGGGATTCTCACCCACCCAGTAGTATAACCCAAGATCAAGGCGACCAATTTCTAAAACAAAACAAATATTTGTATTGTGAGGTTCCTTCTGTTGTTGTTGTTGGCGACTATAATATTTTGTTGAATCCTTTACACGAAGATTTCCATAAGGTAAAAGTTATTAAAGTCGAACCTTTCAACTTTGATAATAGATTGTTCGTTCCGCCATCCAGCTAAATATTAAACAACTTCAAGTCATTTGAGCCTCAGAACAGCAAGGAGATAATGCTTATTGTGATAAGCATATATCGGAAGACAAAAATATAAACACTAATATATAAATACTATTAAAATAGTATATTTGGATATGGTGAAAGATTTGATTGAAATAGCATCTATTAAATTAGGAAGTAAAAGAAAGCTAGGAATTGCCCTTGGTTTTCCTGAAAAATATGCTGGCCAAAGAGTCCAAAAACTAATTGACAATCAAAACATTACACTCGATACTTTTAAAAACTTATTGGAAAAGGCAGAGCTGCTTGAGATCCTGGAGATCTCAATTGCTGCAGAACATAAAAAAATTAATAAATAATATTATTATATATACTATTAAAATAGTATATTTATAGAAATATAAAGGATAAGTAATCGATGTTTAGCAACTTAAATTAAGTTGCTTAATCGTCGCTAAATAACATTAAGGATGAATCACTTGCTTTTTATCTTAGCTAGCTAATCTTCCTTAACTAAAGTCTTATAAAGCCCTAATATCAATTTGGAAAATATCCAAATTTATGGATACGCCCTTGATTAATTTTTTTATCTTAAATAAAGTATGGAAAACAGTTGTTCTGTTTGTGGAAGCGTTGACCTAGTTGATTATCCAGTTATAGGATTAAATTGTGAAGATTGTAACCCAATATTAAATTCTAAATAAGCCATAATTAAACTATGGAGAAACTAATAAATACAATGGCTCATTTTCTTGTTGACAATCCTAGAGCGTATAGGATTTTTCGTGCTATTGGGAAATCTGTTCTTTTTTTGAGTACAGTTCTATTGGTAATTTCAATCGTTTTAATGATTTTAAGTTATCTAGGTTTTTCTCAAATCAATTTCTATTCAACAGAGCTTTTCTTTACAGCTCAATTTTCACTATTAATTTTATTTTGCTGGAAAGCAGGAAAATATATGTTTAACTTAAAGTATAAATAATCGATTATTAACTTAAATACATAAGAAGGATATCATATTTGATGTTATTCAATTGTTGGGTTTCATACAATAAAACTAAAATTCAAAAACTATGAAATTATTAATCAGTACAATCTCGCTACTCATATTCTTTTGGAGTACTAATATTGAATCTCTAAAAGATAATAAAAACAGTATATATCTTACCACAAATACGGAATTGGAGGAAAACTCGAATAAAGATTTCAATGGTTTATGGGTAAACGAGGACGACCAAACGAGAGGGACTACTAGATGCAAAATTCTTTAAAAGAACAACAGTTTCATTGTTCAAATGTGGGGAGCTTGTCATCCACAAGATTGCGATTGGGGGGAAAGCGTTTCAAATGAGGTAAAAAAAGGGACTAATAAATTTGAACTTCTTTGGGATCATGAATTTGCTGAAAGCGTTATAACTTATGAACTCATTGACGGTAAACTAAAATTAACACAGATAAGAAGTTATAAAGATAATTCTGGTAGGCAAGATATTTCACTTATCGAATATTTCATAAAGCAATAAGTACGAAAACCTAACAACACCATAAACAATAAGGGCCTTGTGTTTAATTGAGAGCTTTATTAGAACAAATCAATGAAAAATATAATCTCTCTAATTTTTATAACCTTTTTGTTGAACTGCTGTGCGCAAAAAAATGAATTCGACATTAAAGAAATCGATGCCACCATTGCTACTTTAGAAACTATTGATTCGAAAAAGGCCTATTTGGATAATATTTCCAAGGAAGACCAAAAATTGAGGAAAGATCAAGGTTCAAAAATAATTATTGAATTTGGCGACAACTCAAACGAGCATATCGAATTCATGAAGAGATTAAATCAATTAGATTCTTTAAATTACTTAAAAGTAGACCGTTACCTTTTAAAGCATGGATATCCAAACAAAATGGAGTATGGGCAAGAAGCATGCATCGCTCCATGGATGGTAATTCATCATTCGAATTCAATTGAAAAGAGAAATAAGCATTTTGACCTTCTGTATTCGGCCTATAAAGATGAAGATTTGGATTATAATGCTTTTTCACTTTATTTAGGGAGAACCTATAAGATGATTTTCAATCAAAGATTTCGAACAAATGGGAATAGGACGCAGAATGAAGAAATAGATGATCTCATTAAAGAGCTTGGTCTTTAAATTACTTAATTATTCTACTATGGAATGTCTAAATCTAAATTCTCCAAAGTTCAAATAAGGGATTGTAAAGAATTTAAATAGAATGACCATGAAAACACGAACTTTTATAGGAATAGTATTTGCCATAATACTATCAACTGGATTTACTGATTTAGCTTCTGGACAGGAGTATACCTATCTGTTAACCGTTACTTCGTTAAGTGAAGAGGAACAAATTTTTGATTTGGAAATTAGAAGCAAGATCGGATCATCATCCGATCCAATTTCGATTGTCCTTTCAAATCAGACTACACCTTTTGAGAGGGTTCTCGAGACAGGTGAGCACGTCGTAATTGTGAATCAAGAAGAAGATGGTGGTGTAGTAAGTAAAGTAACGGGGATTGTTGGTCTAGAACATCGAGGGTCTGCCGCTTCCGATGATAGAAAGACATATCTTACGGCAGGACCCGGAGGACGCTATTCTGCTGGAACAAATTTCAAATAAAGGATGATAAAATTCTTTCGCAAAATCAGAAGAAGGTTGTTAGATGGCAATAACTTTAAAAAGTATGCACTCTACGCCCTAGGTGAAATTATTCTGGTGGTTTTAGGTATTTTAATCGCCTTGAAGATCAACAACATGAATGAAGCTAGAAAAACCAACATGGTCAAAACCCAATACCTGATTTCCCTTAAAGAAGAATTTAAACAAAACCTGGTCGAGGCGGATAGGGTTCTTGCGCTCTGCGAAAATATATATCAAGCCTCGGTAACGTTGGCTGCCAATACCGGTCCGGATGCTTCGAATCTAACAGAGGAAATGGCGTCTAAAGAGGTAATGGCTACCTTCTCACACCCTCCAAAATATGTGGCAAGCCCTGGCATATTGAACGAGCTTATCAGCTCTGGGAATCTGAGTCAAATAGAGAGTCCTGAATTGCGCAAATCTCTACAAAAGTGGCTGGTCCTTAAACAGGAAACTCAAGATGAAGAAGATGAATTGTGGAAACACAGGTTTGAGGCCATGGACATTCTGAATCAAAAAATATCTTTCAGGCGCTTACTGAAAGAAGCTGGTGTTGTTAAGATTGTGACTGCTACGGATAATGACACGCGTTTTGAGACAGATAATACGGAGTTTTTAAGGGATCGTTATTTTGAGAATGTGCTATTATTTTACACCATCGTTGTCAAAGCCTTGCAAAATGATTTTTACCCCAAATTGCGGGAAAACATAGTAAGCATTTTGGCGGAAATTGAAAAGCAGTTAGCAAAATGAGCACTTAGTTAAAAGTTCAAATAAACGATAAAATGAGTTGGGATTTATTCGTTCAAGATTGGGGGGACTTTAATTCGTTAGAGGACATACCAGATGATTTCGAGCCAAAGGCTATTGGCAAAAGGTCTGAAATTATCTCAAAAATCATACACGTTGAGCCTACAGTTAAAATTGTTGACCCCACCTTTGGAACTTTGGAAAATGAACATTTTTCAATAGAATTTAGTTTTGGTGAAGATGAGGAGCTTTATTCATTTGCTATGCATGTAAGAGGTGGTGAAATGGCTGTTGCATGCATTGGTAATATACTTTCAGAATTAGAATTGAAAGCAACAGATGGTTCCACTCCATACTTTTTTGATATTGAAGAATCAAAATTAGGGTTGGCCAAATGGCATTCTTACCGAAATCAAATATTAAATAAGTAAGTTCAAATAAAGGATTTGTTAACCTAGTCGTAAAGAAGACATAGTATAAGTGGTCAAAACCTCCGTTACATGCCCTTGGTGCCAAAAGATGGCACTAATGTCGCAAAATTGACATAGTAATGACGCAACAACTAAGTCGACATCAAAATAACTTTGCCAAGTAATCATTGAAAGATAATAAAATGGACAATCAGAACCTGGCAATTAAAGTTAAGGACTTAAGAAACCGAAAAGGATATTCTCAAGAACAACTATCGGAAGAATCAAAATTAAGTCTCCGAACAATTCAACGAATTGAAAAAGGAGAATCAGTCCCAAGAGGGGATACTTTAGTAAAATTAACACAAGCTCTTGGAGTGACACCTGACGACCTACTTGAATGGACAAATATTGAAGACAAAGGATATCTCACTCTTTTAAATTTAAGCGCTATCACTATTCTTGTTCAACCCCTGTTTGGGATAATTATTCCACTTGTCATGTGGATATTAAAAAGGGATAAGATAAAACTTGTAGATGACACTGGTAGAAAACTAATAAGTTTTCAGATTACGTGGACATTGACACTCTACATTGTTTCCTTCCTAGCATCAAAAGGAACATTCATACCGTTTAATTTAAACATCCTAAAGAGATTTCCTGTTTTTATTAGTGATTTCTCTCTAGGTCCTGCATTGTTATTATTTTTGTACCTATTCAATTTAGTATTGATATTTATCAATATTAGGAGAAGTCAAAAGGGATTGAAAACTAAATATTTTCCGGCAATCCCGTTTTTGAAATAAAATAATTCCAAATAGCGACGGATCTTATGAAAAGCCGTAGTGTAATACTTGAAAGTTCAAATAAAGGATGAAGAAATGGATTGAAAGTAGATTAATTATCATCGTTTTATTAATCCTTGTTACCTATGGACTACTTTCCACTGACTTAACTTCAACTTGGGGGATTAACAAAACGGTTAATTGGATGTGGGATATAACTAATTTGTATTTTTTAGTACCCATGATCTTTTGGGTCAGTTTAATTGTGATTTATAGTTTGCTAGCAATTTTTAAAGTTCAAACCAGCTTAATCCTATCTAGTATTCAATTATTTCTTTTAGGAGTTTTATTATTTGTAATTCAAAATAGTTTCCCTGAGTTTTACTTTGAATTGACAACAGCTGGATTATTGATTCTAATATTTAATACAATTATTTCCATTAGAAAAAAGTATATCTTATAAAGTTCAAATAAAGGATGGTACTTATAAAGAAATGGTGGGTTAGATTGATATTCAGTATGGTGTGTGCAGCTATTCTGTCTGAAGCTGTATTTGTTATGACTGATGGGAGTATTCGATACAATGCTTTTTTGGCAGGACTAGCATTGTATCTTATTTTAAGTATTGGTTATGGATTCTATCTTAGAAACCAGAAGAAATAAAGTTCAAATAAAGGAAGGATTGATATATGAAGCTAGAAACTGGAATTCTTATTTTTGGAATTATTCTATTTGCTTTAGGCCAATTTTTATCTCGCAAATATGAAAAAAGAACGCCCAATAAAAATCATTATTCAGGAGCTTTTTTTCAATTAGACACCCAGTTAATTGTAAACGGCTTTATTTTAATTGTTATCTCGTTATACATCATATTTATTCAATGATATATTAGAACCGAGGCACATACAAGTTCAAATAAAAGATTGTTTTTAAGTCTTTCTTAACTAGTGATTCGTAGGAATATAGATACAAGAAGCATATTTTAGTATGTTCTATTTCCTCTAATAATTACATCATGAAAAATTCTTTATTTTCTCTTTTTCTCTTTGTTTTCATAACAAATTGCAACTCACAAATAAACCAGAAAATTGAAAATCAAAAATCATTTGCGAAAACCTATGGCTATGTGAAATACTTTCACCCAAGCGATGAGGCTTCAAGTATCGACTGGAACAAGTTCGCGATTTATGGTGCTAGCCAGGTTGAAAATTGCAAATCAGAGAATGAACTCTTAGAAACACTAAAAACCTTATTTGAACCTATTGCCCCTTCTATACAATTTTATTTTGGTGAAAAGGCGATCGACTACGATTTAAAAAAAATAACCCCGGAGGATTCTGCAAATTATGAATTGGCATATTGGCAGCATAAAGGGGTAAGTTTAGGAATGACCAATAAGGGTAAGCCTTATTCTAGCATTAGACTCAACCGTAATTTCGAAATAGATAATTCTAGTCCTTTTGGGAATATTATGACATCCCTAGAAGCGTCCAAATACTCAGGTAAACAGTTCAAATATACTGGCTGGGTGAAGCTTGAAAAAGGTTCTAAAGGAACCGGTAATCTTTGGTTCAGGGTGGATAAATCAGATGGGGCAATGGGCTTCTTTGATAATATGGGCAACTCCCCAATAACCGAGGACAAGTGGCGGCAATATGAAATAGAAGGGACTATCGATTCATTAGCTTCCAGATTGGTTTTTGGATGCTTTCTTAGTGGTAAGGGTAAGTTGCTGTTGGATGACATGAATTTGGCCTATAAGGAGGGAGAAAATTGGGTTTCGATACCATTAGCGAACAGTGGTTTTGAAAGTAAAGAAATTACCGATGAAGGTCAATGGAAGCACTCTGGCTCAGGGTATGTCTTTGATCTATCAGAAATTGATAAAAACGGTGGAAATAAATCCGCCACTATCCAATATGAAGGGAATATTGAAAAAGGAAAAGGGACTACTTTGTTCGACCGAGGTCCAGAATTTGGTGAATTGATTAGCAAAAAAATAAGTGAAAATATACATTGTCAAATTCCAATAGCGGTCTACAGCACAAATGAACATACTTTTCCCAAATCAAATGAAGAGAATTTAAGTTTGCTAAAAAAAGGAATTGCAAATAGTTCCACTTCGAATACTGACCTTGCCTTTAGGTTGGGTAATGTAATTAATGTTTATAATGTTTTTCAACATTTTTATCCTTATTACGATGTTATTGACATTGACTGGACAAAGGAATTGGAAAAAGCTCTTTTAAAATCATATACAGATAGTACTGAAAAAGATCACCTAACAACACTTCAAAAATTCACAGCTTCCTTGAAAGATGGGCATATTAGGGTTTCGAGTAGAAATATGGAGCTATTCGTTCCTCCAATAGCTTGGGAATGGGTTGAAAACAAGTTAATAATAACGGATGTTTACGATGACATTGTAGGCTTAGCTATTGGTGATGAAGTATTAAAAATTGATGGTCAAAGTGCCATCGATTTTTTCAATGAAATCAATTCTAAAATTTCTGCTGGAACTGATGGTTGGTTAAAATATAGAGCTCAGTCTGAAAGTTTGTATGGACCAAAAGACTCTAAACTTGTCCTAGAGATAATAGACAATAAGATCGAACTATCCAGGGACAAAAATATGTATCAAGCTAATCGACAAAATTCCATTAAGAAAATTACGTACAAGCAAATTAACAATGATGCATTCTACTTGAATCTGGATCTTGTAAGTATGGATACCATCAATACTTTGCTGCCAAAGTTGGAAGATTACAAATCTATTATTTTTGACTTACGCGGTTATCCTAAGGGAAATCATGGCCTCATCTCTCATTTATTAAAAACAAAAGACACAACTGAAGGTTGGATGAAGGTTCCACAAATAATTTACCCTGACCAAGAAAATATAGCAGGTTGGGAGAGTTATGAATGGATGCTTGAAACAGCAACTCCATATTTAGGCGATAAACAAATTATATTTATTACTGATGGAAGTGCTATTAGTTATGCCGAAAGTTTTATGGGTTATATAGAAGGATATGAATTAGGGACCATAATAGGTCAGCCAACCGCAGGGACTAATGGAAACATAAATCCATTTGAATTACCAGGAGGATATCGCTTGAGTTGGACTGGTATGAAAGTATACAAACACAATGGTTCACAACACCATGCTATCGGAGTAGCTCCTGATATTTTTGTTACTAAGACTATCGCGGGTGTAAAAGCCGGTAAAGATGAGTTTTTAGAAAAAGCAATTGAGATAATAGAACAGTAATTGCATAAAGTTCAAATAAAGGATAATCAATTTCATCGATTTTATCCGAAATTGGGCGTATAAAGATGTATTTTACATCTATATAAACAAGTTGCCTGCGAGCTGAAAACCAACATTGAAAATGCCGAAAATCATATATAAACACGTTAGGCTCAATAAAAAAACAATAAATATGTTAAACAATAAAGTGTCATTAAATGTAATTATCATTTTCAGTTTACTTCTATTAATTGGCTGTAAACAACAAGTCAAAGAGCTTACTTTAGAAGAGAAAATAGCATTAGCTGTAGAATCAAGAAAAATTCCCACATCAAAAGACCACAAAGTAAACTTTACGGTTCCAGAATCAATTATTGGAAGAGGACCTCAGATAACAGAGGTATTAAGCCATATGGAAAACTATATTCCTACTGTTCTGATAGAAAAAGGAAATACAAAAACAACGAAGCTTCCAGAAAATATCAGTCATACCCTCGGACAAGAGATTCTCACCAGTGCCTTCTTTGAAAAGGAAACGTCACTTGACCAAATTTGCGATGAAAAACAAATTAATGGAGTGATTGTTCTGCATAAAGGCCAGGTGATTTATGAAAGATATCCTGAAATGGAACCTTCTGACAAGCATTTTCTAGGTTCTGTGAGTAAAACATTTTTAGCAACGGTAATCGCACACTTGGCAGATGAAGGAAAACTTAACGAACAGGATTCGATTGGTCAGTATCTTACAGAGTTTAACGATAAGCCCTTGGCAAATGTAACTATTGAAAATTTGTTAAGGATGACCTCAGGAATCAACTGCCGAGAGATGGACAAGGGGTCTTTTACTGACCCGAACCATTGTTTTTATAAATTGCTTCAGCATTCTGCAGTTTATACGGAGCCAAATCCTGGATCTAAAGAAAGTTTAATGGAATTATTGGCGAATTCAGGACAGATTGAACCCGCTGGGCAAACCTTCGATTATACTTCCGCCAATTCTGTTATTCTGACTACCATCGCTGAAAGAGTTTCTTCCAAACCTTTTCACGAGTTGGTTAAGGAATATATATGGACAAAAATCGGAGCTGAAGATGATGCAAGGGTAACGCTATCCAGTACTGGTGTTGCTGGAAGTTACGGTTTAATGCTAATGCGTTTGAGAGATCTGGCCAGATATGGACTGGCCTTTACAGATGATGCTACTACGAAAATAGCATCGGCACGATATTTAAATCAAATTCATACTGGAGATAGAACATTATTTAGATCTGAAGTTTATGAAGGACAAGGCGCAGATTTTCAGAGTTATCATTGGGATGTGATTTTTGACGATGGTGACTTCTACAAAGGAGGCTTTGGAGGTCAGGGACTTTACATATCCCCTTCAAAAAGATTAATTATTGGATTTTTTAGTGCAGGTAAGGATGAGACGAATAATAACAATAATATGAAATCCCTTGTTCGTAGTTTGGCATTACTAGAACAATTTAAAGAATAAATTAGTCAAATACTGAGCCTAACTACTATTATAATTACTCACTAATCGGAAAACGACAATCAAAATGAAAACAAAGCTTGTTTTAATTTTACTTACATCTCTTCTAGTCGGTTGCTATGGAAAATCTGACAAAAAGCAAGAAGAAAATAAAATAAGTGAAAATAAGTTTGTAGAGGTTTACGAAGAGCCAAGTCATAAACTAGTTTTTGAAAATAAGGATTTTAAAATTTTAGATGTTCAAATAAAACCGAACGATACAACATTGTTTCATAGACATAAAAATCCAATGTTTTACGTTTCACTTGGGTGGCAAGACTATTCTGAACAATCAATAAATACTGATTGGAAAGTTCCTACCAAAAAAGGTTTACCGAATGGAAAAACGGTCTTGGATTCTTCTTATCTAGCCCAAAATTTAATCCATAGGCTTACTAATGTTGGAACAAAAATCTCGCGATTAATTGGAATCTTGAACACTGGTGACGGATTAAAATTGAATGATGAATCGAATACTAGTGAATTATCTAATAGATGGT
Organism: uncultured Flavobacteriaceae bacterium; assembly: GCA_947500435.1. Classification (GTDB taxonomy): domain Bacteria; phylum Bacteroidota; class Bacteroidia; order Flavobacteriales; family Flavobacteriaceae; genus Maribacter_C. Next base: position 770,003 of record CANMRV010000001.1, on the reverse strand, counting down.
TTCGTTCAAAACGAATAGAACTGAACGGAAATGAAAGTCTTGTTTATCAAAAAATGGAAGTTCCTACAATAATCATTAATGTGTCTGGCAATGAAATTGAAGTTATTAAAGATAATCAAAGTAGCATCCATTATTTAAGATGGCTTGTGTTAGAGGATATGACCCAATTGAAAAATTCAAGTAATAATAAGATTGAAATGATTCAAATTGAGGTGTTGAAATAAAAGCCAGCCGGCAACACCGTGTATGATTCATTGCTAGTACTCGCCTACTTACGAATATCCTCGCGGATTTTCTAATCGGTTTGTATTTGCTAGTTTAGTTGCTGAAACACGCAACGAAATCATACACAACCAGTTACCAAAGTTCAAAAAAAGGATAGCTTAACATACGAGCCCAACCGTTAGCAAAAATCGCTCGAAAATCAAATCTTCTCGCGAAAATCAGCTATAAATATCTTGTCACTTTAAGGACGTAAGTCCTCGAAAATTTTTGCGCAAATGGACCTTAGTCAAACGCAACTGTTGCGCTGATGGACTTCTTAGCTTCTTTACGCCAATGGACTTCACTCCTACTCGCTACAGAATATGCTTAGAATGAGGTGAAGATAAAATATGGTGTAAACTATATCCATTAACTTTTTATATTATCCGCCTTAACGAATATTTGATTTAGTTCGAGAAAAGTTATTTACCTCAAACGTGTGTTAATTAAACCTTTTAGAACTAAAAATCTATAAGCAAATGAAAAGCTTCAGAAAAATGAATTTCTTTGAAGCCTTGAATTTACGTGAAGCCATCTTGAATACGAATCAGTACCCCATACCCGTATGTCAGCTTAATTATTTTCTTCACTGATTTTTGACACTTTTGAGCCTACTTTTTCAGATTGAGTAGAACTTTCATTTGTTTGACCATTGTTTGACCAAATTAAAAAAGCCGACTTTCTAAAAGTCGGCTTTTCCCTTTGTACAGGCGGAGAGACTCGAACTCTCACACCTTGCGGCACTAGATCCTAAGTCTAGCGTGTCTACCAATTCCACCACGCCTGCATTTCCCTTTAAACGGGCTGCAAATATAAAGTAAAAAATCAATTCTCTAAATAGTAAGGCTTCAAAAAGTTCTTTTTATTAATTTAGATTTCAGATACGTCAAAATACATGAAAAATCCAAAGGATTACATTAACCAAAACAAAGAACGGTTCATTAACGAATTGATTGAACTACTTAAAATTCCATCTGTCAGCGCAGACCCAGCTTTTTCCCAAGATGTATTAAATGCAGCTGAAGCGGTAAAGGTGTCCCTTCTAGAAGCCGGGTGTGATATCGCCGAAATTCACGAAACTGATGGTTATCCCATTGTTTATGGAGAAAAAATAATCGACCCAAATCTTCCCACAGTCCTTGTCTATGGTCATTATGATGTACAACCTGCAGACCCCTTGGAATTATGGGATTCACCCCCATACGAACCCATAATCAAAAAAACAGATTTACATCCTGAAGGAGCAATTTTTGCAAGGGGTTCATGCGATGACAAGGGACAAATGTATATGCACGTAAAGGCCTTGGAATATATGGTAAAAACCAACCAGCTGCCTTGTAATGTAAAGTTCATGATTGAGGGAGAAGAAGAAGTTGGTAGTGATAACTTGGGAATTTATGTTGCAAATAACAAAGAGAAACTAGCCAATGATATTATCCTAATTTCAGACACGGGCATGATTGCCAATGACGTGCCTTCCATCACTACGGGATTACGTGGATTGAGCTATGTTGAAGTTGAAGTTATCGGGCCAAATCGTGATTTACATTCGGGATTGTATGGTGGCGCAGTAGCAAACCCAATTAATATCCTTACAAAGATGATTGCTTCGCTACATGATGAAAATAATCATATTACTGTTGCTGGATTCTATGATAAGGTAGAAGAATTATCGCAAGAAGAACGCGCTGAAATGGCAAAAGCTCCTTTTTCTTTGGAAGATTACCAAGATGCTTTGGCTATTGAATCTGTATACGGAGAAAAAGGATATACCACTAACGAACGAAATTCCATCCGACCTACCTTAGATGTGAACGGAATTTGGGGAGGCTATATCGGTGAAGGCGCAAAAACTGTTATTGCAAGCAAGGCGTATGCAAAAATATCTATGCGCTTAGTTCCCAACCAAGATTGGGAAGAAATTACTGAGCTCTTTACCACACATTTTGAAAGTATAGCACCAAAAGGAGTAACCGTAAAAGTAACTCCCCATCACGGAGGACAGGGCTATGTAACACCCATTAACACCATTGGTTATCGAGCGGCTTCAAAAGCTTATGAGACCACCTTTGGAAAAAAACCAATTCCGCAACGCAGTGGAGGAAGCATTCCTATAGTTGCCCTATTTGAAAAAGAGCTGGAAAGCAAAACGATTCTTATGGGCTTTGGATTGGACAGTGATGCTATCCACTCCCCCAACGAACATTTTGGAGTTTGGAATTACTTGAAAGGAATAGAGACTATTCCTTATTTCTATCAATATTTTACTGAAATGAAAGTTTAAAAGAAGAAAGACCGCTGAGCTACTAGACACAAGAATCAAGACGGACTAAAATAATCATTTCTCTTATCTCTTGTCTATTGTCTTGTCTCCAAAATTAAATCTTCTTCACATACTTCGTAATAATCACAATCTGCGTAGGCCCAACTTTGCCTTCAATAAATTCGGCATTTTCACGATCTAAAGAAATTCTGCGCACTGCAGTACCTTGTTTAGCAACCATACTTGAGCCTTTTACTTTTAGGTCTTTAACAAGTACGACGCTATCTCCGTTTTTCAGAACGACTCCGTTTACATCGCGATGAATTATTTTCTCCCCTTCTTCCTCGCCTTCACCAGTAGCCTTTGCCCATTTCAGAGTGTCGTCTTCTAGATACATCATATCTAATAAATCTTTAGACCAACCTTCTGACTTTAGCCGAGAAAGCATTCGCCAAGCAACTGCTTTTACCGCTTCATGTTCACTCCACATACTATCGTTTAAACAACGCCAATGATTAGCATCGGTAGCATCAGGGTTTTCAATTTGACTAATACAAATCTCACAACCGAGTAAGCTTCCATCTAACCCATCTATAGAAACCGGAGGAACTTTATACTCTCTTAAGTTATCTGTTGAAGAACACAATTCGCATTGTGATCCGCTTCGCTGCCTTAATTGCTCTAATACACTCATTAGTTTGCTTTTGATGGGTACAAACTTATGCTTTTATAAATGATAGGTATTGGTTAATGTGCTCCTAATTTACAAGTGCTGTACTATACCCCTGTTTTTTTCGTTATTGACTCACCTACTATGCAAACATATTCCCAATGGCGATTTCAAAGCAAAAAACCTCCCTGTTTTTCAGGTTGAGTATTTCCGTTACCGTACTCGGAGCACTTTCTAACTTCATTTCATGGCCTTTAATAATACTAGGAGCCACAGGAATGGTTATTTTTCATAGCATTCAATTTTATCAAAAACAGGACAGAGTACCCCTCGACTATTCTAGGCATCTGTTAATCGTTGCTTTTTCATGTAATTATATTTTTAGCTTTCTGCATTTGCCGTACGACTACGTGCTAACTCTTTTGACAAAGGCAACACTAATAGTTTTTTTACTGCTTTATAGCAAAGAAATGATCTCACTCCTGTTAGAAAATGCCCAAAACGGTCTTTTACTACAAAAACTTGGTACAGAAAACCTATCTAGTATACTTGCGGACCTCGCTACGGTATATATTGTAATAGCGTCGTTATTCAAAATTCTTCACTGGGAATTTGGAATAATAAACGCCAATGTGTTATTGGTTATCGGACTTTTTACCGCGGTAATCTCTATTTTGGCCAGTTCAAAAGACTTCGGAAAACAAGAAACTTCTGAATGATAATTTCAAGACTACAAACTCGCCTTTATTTAAGACTCAGTATTGCTGTAGCTATTCTTGGAATTTTATTTAAGCTAATGCATTGGCCATATCCATGGATTTTGCTGGTCAGCGGTACTTTAGGAATTTCTATTTTCTATAGCCTTCGATTTTCAGTGAAACATCCCAAAACTTTGCTCGATTATTCAAAACTTTTTTTGTTGATTGCCTTCCTATTTCACTACATATTCCGGGTCTTTCACCTAGCTTACGGATATGTATTTACAACACTAACACAGTTCGCCTTTGTTCTATTTCTTATTCTTTATGTTAGAGACGTACTATTCTTGAAAGAATATAATGATGATGACCACCCTAATGAGTCAAGTAAAAATTCCTTTCAAAAAGGTTTATCATACTTACTATACGGAACCGCAGCTATTGGCATTATTATCGGAGCACAATTCAAAATTTTGCATTGGGAGTTTGGCTTCATAACCGGTAATGTACTCCTGACTATTGGATTGTTAGCGGCAGCCGTAGCAGTTGTACTTGGATTAAAAGATACCGAAGCCTAGTCTCAATCTACCTACCTATTTATCATTTTTTTACTCTACGCTTGTAGAATTAAAATATTTATTCTATGTTTGTAGAGTTAATTCTAAAAACGTAGAACATGCAGCTATCGAAATCTGAAGAAGAACTCATGAACATCCTCTGGAAGCAAAAGAAAGCTTTCATGAAAGATTTGTTAGATGCCTACCCTGAACCCAAACCTGCAACTACAACTGTTGCCACACTTTTAAAACGAATGACCGACAAAGGCTTTGTGGCCTACAAAAGTTTTGGACGGTCTCGAGAGTATACTCCTCTTGTTAAAAAGAAGGACTATTTCTCAAAACACGTTAACGGACTCATAAAAAACTTTTTTAATGACAGTCCGGGGCAGTTTGCTTCCTTCTTTACTCAGGAAACTAATTTGAGTAAGATAGAACTCGAAGAATTAAAGGCACTAATCGATAGCGAAATAAAAAAGAAGTAATTATGTTAGTCTATACCCTAAAATCTGCAGCCTGTTTGGCCATTTTATTTGTATTCTACAAGTTGTTTTTAGAAAAAGAAAGCATACATAAGTTCAAGCGTTTTTATCTGCTTGGAGCATTGGTATTTTCATTGATAGTTCCTGTATTGGTCTTTACAGAATATGTTGAAGTCGAACCACCCAAAGAAGTAACCTACACGGTAACACAACCTGTTCAAGTTTCCGATGAAGTTATTAATGTTCCGCCGGCATTAGAGGCAGATGTCATAGATATAGCGCCGCTTCTATGGGGAGTTTATTTCTTAGGACTGTTTTTCTTCGGATTAAAATTCATTCGGAATCTATTTCAAATTTTTAGAAGAATTCGTAAAAATCCGAAGTACAAATTAAACCGATTTACTCAAGTATTGCTTCAGGAAAAAATAACACCTCACACCTTCTTTAGCTATATTTTTCTGAATAAAACCAAATTTGAATCAAAGCAAATTCCGAAAGAAGTACTCTTACACGAAGAAACCCATGCACAACAAAAACACAGTTGGGATGTGGTTTTTGTTGAACTACTTCAAGTTATCTTTTGGGTAAACCCATTCATTTATCTCGCTAAAAAGGCTATAAAATTAAATCACGAGTTCCTAGCCGATCAGGCAGTATTAGAGAAGAACATTGACGAGACTACCTATAAAAACACCTTACTATCGTACTTATCACCCGATAGCGAAAAAAAGTATCAGCCCTTGGCTAATGCCATCAATTATTCATCAATCAAAAAACGATTTACAATCATGAAAACACAGACATCAAAAAAAGCGATTTTACTACGAAGTTTATTACTCTTGCCGCTTCTAGCCATAATGCTTTATGGATTTAGTGGGACAAAAACTGAAACCATAGTTGCAGACCCAATCATCGAATCGAGCCTCGAAAACAAGCTTAAGACAGATGTCATTTCAAATAGAAGCGTTGAGCTCGCTGGCCTCATTATGGATGCTGAAACCCTGGAACCATTGGAAAGCGTTGTAATTTACGATGATAAGGGCAACCAACTCTCAAAAACTGACGTAAGAGGTTATTATAAAGTTCAATTCGATGACTTGGGCGAAGGAGAAATTAGATTTGCGTATTCATTAAGCAAGAACGGCTACAAATCGGTTTCACAAAGGGAACATTGGGGCAATCTTCAAGGCAAAATAGGAAAGACCTTCTATTTTGGACTGTCAAAAAAAGAATCAGACACTCCTGAATTCTCTCAACATGGCTCTAGTAACAACCTTTCCTATGAGTCTGTTCAAAACAATCTACATTTAGTTCAAAAGCAATTTGAATTCAACAAGAAGCTAAATAATGCCAAAAAAGGCAATCAAGATGTTTTAATTGAAATCGATAAAACTCAATATTTGGTAAATGACACCGGTTGGATTAAAATAAACTCAAAAGAGGATTTAATTTCAATAGATGACAATCTCATAGTTCCTGCCTCCGAGGTAAATGGAATATTAGAAAGAAAAGAGATAACGGGTATGACCCCGCTAGAAAAAAATAAAAAAGCTCTTTTCGCAATCTATACTATACCTGTAAATAGTACTGTAGCTCCCATCAGCAAGGCCTCTAAGTCAGAATTAAAGCAGTTTAATTCCCTAGCAAAAAAATACAATGCCGTTCCAATAGAAAAAAGAAAAATCCCGCTATCAGATTTGAAAGTATTGGAGACAGTATTCAAAAAAATGACCGCCAAGCAGAAACAAAGCGCTCAGCCCTTTCCAGAATGTCTTCCTAAAAACTCGCAAGAAGGGGCTTCTAGAAAATTGATGGCAGAGTATACCACATTGGCAAAAAAATACAATACCATGCTTTCCAAAAGCAAGAGCATTCAAATTAAAATGAAAGATGTAGACCGTTTGGAATATATCTATGGTTTGATGTCTGACAAGCAAAAAGCGGATGCAGAACCTTATCCAGATTTTCCCAAGCCCCCGCCTCCGCCGAAAGAACCAAAGGCTCCAAAAGCTCCAAGGGTATTAAAAGGAGAAGTAAGTAATATTCCCCCTCCACCGCCGGTCAATGCTCCAAAAGTTTTAAAAGGTGAGGTTAGCCATATCCCACCTCCTCCCCCTCCACCAGAGCCGCAGTCACCATTGGACCATGTTATTGAAATGGCTAAAAAGGGTGCTACTTTTTATTATGAGGGGAAAAAAGTCACCTCCGATAAGGGAATTGAGCTCTTAAAAAAGAACGAAGATCTTAATATTCAAATCACAGGCGAAAGTTCTAAAAACCCCACAGTGAAAATTTCTAAAGAACCTATCTATCTTGATAGATCTGCTGTTCCTAGCTCTATTGAAACGGGAAATATAGAGATTAAGGGTGATGAGGGCTTTTATAGTAAAAAGGATGGTATAACTTCATATTTTAATTCTAACGGAGAACAGATTAATATAGGAGGGCAAGTATTAAATAAGAAATCTGAGAATAATCCGAAATTCTATTTTAAGGATAGACAGATATCTTCGAAGAAAGCCAATCGACTTCTATCATCTAATATTTCAATTCAGATGACGAGCAAAGAATATAAAGACGGAGGCTATGCAATTTTACTAACTGATCTAAATTCACCATCCACCCAAAATGTAAATAGAAATCCGAATTCGGTAATTGACTTGACGGAAATGATATCAAAAGATGCGCTTTTTTTTCACAATGACAAGCCCATTACCACCGAAAAAGCGTTATGGCTAACCCAAAACAATCTTATTGAACGAGTAAATACAATTCGTCCAAAAAAGGGAAAGCCCAAGGTATATTTTTGGGATAAGGCATGATCACGTTTTCTTGCCATTCTATTCACAAACCAATGTTAAAGCCTTCATTTTGAGGGCTTTTTTTGTAACAAATCGATTATAACATATACTAATAACTGCAATATATCAGTTACTCTTATATATCTTAAGAGATAAGGTAATTCATCAATCAATTCTTTCATCATGCTTCAAAACTTCTTTATTCTCTGCTCAGGAGCGGATTCCTCCATTTTAAAGACTTGTTCAGAAGGCGAACAAAACAAATATGCCGGTATAGGTGCAACCGTCTTCTTTACCGCTGTAATGGCATTTATTGCCAGTAGCTATGCCCTATTTACCGTGTTCGATAATCTAATCGCTTCTATTTTCTTCGGATTGATTTGGGGATTGTTAATCTTCAACCTTGATAGATTCATCGTTTCTACCATAAAGAAAAGAGATAGTTTCAGTAGTGAGTTTTTACAGGCAACACCAAGAATTGCTTTGGCAGTTATTATTGCTATAGTCATTTCAAAACCTCTGGAGATGAAGATTTTCGAAAAGGAAATCAATCAAGTTCTCTTAGAAGAGAAAAATGAAATGACTCTAGCCAACAAAGAGCAGCTAGCCTTACAATATACTCCTGCCCTTGAAAATCTAAATCAAGATATTGCTGCACTAAAAGGAGAGGTCACAGAGCAAGAAGCAGAGACGAATGCACTTTACGACACATACATTACAGAAGCTGAAGGTACTGCAGGCACTTTATTGCTAGGGAAGGGCCCAGTTTATGCCGAAAAACGAGAAAAACATGATGCGGCCTTAGCAGAGCTAAAACAACTCAAAGAAACTAATGCAACAAAAATTACAGGAATCGAAACCCAAATCGCTGCTTTAAATACCGAATACGCCGATGTCGTTAAAAATTCTCAACCCATCATAGACGGTTTCGACGGACTCATGGCACGTATCAATGCTTTGGATAAATTGCCATGGCTACCTTCCTTCTTTATTTTTTTACTATTTCTAGCTATCGAAACTTCCCCCATCATCGCCAAACTATTGGCACCTAAAGGAGAATATGATTTAAAATTAGAAGATGAAGAAAGTGCCATCAAAACCTGGGTATTGCAAAAAGTTCAACAGCGCAAGCAAGTGTTAGCAACGGACACATCCTTAAACGAGAAAATTTACACTGAGATAAAAGAAGAACAAGCCGTGTATGCCTACAAAAAGAAAAAAGCAGAGGAACTATTGAAATTACAAGCCGAGGCTTTTCATGATCTGCAAGTAAAAAGCTTGTAGTGCAAAGCTAATTTTCTTTCAATTTCCTAAATGGGTTAAACTAGGTAACCAGCTTATAAATTTGCTGTTGTTTGGAAAGAAATCTATCAGCCTTAGCCAAAATCTCTTTAAACCTTCGATCCGAGCTCTTGTTACCCTTTTGAAGTTTTCTTTGGTGGCGTTCCGCAAAACTAAAAGCTTGCTTCATCCCGAGGATGTTAAGCTTGTCCTTTAATTTGTTGACTTTAGACGCCGCTGCTTTTGGCGCACCCATTTCTATACAAAAAAAATATGCCCGTAAATCGGCCGTATATTCTCCTGAAAGAGCTTTTAGAAACTCATTGTGAAATTCGACATCAGAATTCGAAAGTGTTTTAATATAAGAAAGATTGGGGGCTTCGTCAAAAACGCTTTGCTTACGTTTTATTCGTGAACGGAAAGTTCTAATCCAGCGATAATCGAAATTCGGAATCTGTAGATTCTTTAGTTTGCTTTCAAAACTTTTTGAATACGGCTTGAGATTAATAAGTAGGTTTTTAATCATGACAATACGTTTAGTAAATAATAGATTTGGAATAGTAAATGTAAGTTTTTAGCTACAAAAAATTAAATTAATTATGATTAATTCCATAAATAATCCAAGAGAGGAAATCTCAAAAGTCTCATATTCCTTTTAAGAATTCACTAATTCTCTTCAAAATTTTATGAAAGTCCGCGTGCATACTGAAATCTCCAATTTGCAAGTTCTCTTCGTGAGTATTTACAAAATCAAAGGAGTTCTCCAAGCCCAACATACTAAACTTGTATTTAGCCTTGGCAACAATCTCGGCGGCTGCGCGGGGCTCTTTTCTTTTGATGTGACGCAAGTACATTCCTGCCTCCCATAAGAATTCTTCCTTAAAAAGTTTTACAAATCGCTGTTCAAAATCAGTGTCATCGCCGGCAATCTCCTCTAAATAAGAAAGATTTGGGTCCTCCTTCATATCACTCAAAAGTTATTTAATAAAAAAACATCAAAAAATAAAAGTAGGATTAATCCTACTTTTCATATAACTTTTGTTGTGAAATGGCTTTAGTTGTAGGGCACTGAAAGGAACACTGATGTTTACGCTGTGGGATGGCCGGTAATTTTTAGCCCATTTGTTTTAACGGTGGTGGCGGTAAAGATTACCCAAAACAGAATACTTCCTTCAATAATTCTCTGGAATAGCCCAATAAATGAACCTGTTGGATTTCCAAATAAAAGTACAACAAAACCAAATGATAGTACTCCACATAAAATCGAGATTTTGCCAAATTTCACCATGCTACCCAAGCCCTTTGCTAAAAAACCTATTCCCAGCAAACAGAATGGAACTATAGTGTAAGTCAAAAACCCTACTGTATTATGAATGAACTGCGAAAGACTGGCTACCTCGGGGTCAGGGTTACAACCGATATCGCATGGGAAAAATCCAGTTACAACAGTTCCGAATCCATAAAATATCGCGAATAGGAAGAATCCAATTTTAATTCCCGTGGATTTAGGCATTGCGGACGAAACCGTAAACCCAAATAGTGCCAATAAAACACCACTAGCAATATACATATATCGCAAGTAGTCTGTGTTTGGAAGCCCAGTAGCATAACTTTCACTTATGAACTGACTTATCAAACTATAACCTTCAATTTGAGCTCCGCCTAAAATGCTAGCGACTATGAACAATAGCGCACCAAGAATTCCTGCTCCAAAAATTAATATCCTCATTGCCTAATTCAGTAATTTAATGGGTTAACTCAGTTACCTAAAATTCGAATCCATAGACTCTTCAGGAGACCTTCCGCATCCGATGGAGTCTTGGGAGACTCTGTGACCTTAAGTCCGTTTTCAGTATTCTCTATTTCATATGTGAACGCAAACTTGGTTTCATCAGGTTTTAAACTAAGCAAACCAAAGCGAAGGTCATTGAAAAGCAATTTTTCATTTTGCCGAGATACAGTAAACCAACCTTCTGTTATATCTATGAGACGAACAACCTTATCATTTGTTGCTAAGCCTCCTAATAATTCATGATTCTTTGGATAGGATGAAAATGTAATTGGTTGCGAATCAAAGAATGAGTAATTCCCAATCAAATAAGCATCTTTCGTATCAACATTGGCCGTCCACAATAGTGTACTAAAAGGTGCAGGCCGAATATCCATTTCTTCATAGATAATTCCTTGGGCTGTCAGACCGTCTGCTAACTGTTTATAGGCTACCCCTTTTAAAAGAAGGGTAATAAGCAGGTATGTAATGCTTACAAAGAGTCCCCAGTGATTGTATTTACTACGCTTAGGTGAAGTCCGTTTTTGGCGCATCGACAATACCAAAAACACCAAAAAAGGCAATGTGTACAAAGGGTCAATTACAAAAATATTTTGAAAGGCCAATCGGGTTTTAAAAGGCCAAAACAATTGCGTTCCCCAAGTTGTAAAAGTATCTAAAATCGGATGGGTAAATAAACCCCAAAACATTAACCAAGACCAATCTTTTAAAGTCGCTTTTGATTTCGGATTGATTTTCCAAATCAGCCACCCAAAGATTGGAGCAAACAAAACCGAAAAGAAAATGGAATGACTAAAACCCCGATGCCATTCGGTTGCTGTAACCGTATCAACAAAATATCGGGTCAAAACATCTAAATCGGGAATTGTACCCGCGATCGCTCCATATAGCATCGCCTTATTACCGACCTTTTTACCTAAAACGGCTTCGCCAACTGCAGCACCTAATACGATCTGTGTTAGTGAATCCATGGGGGAATTTATATGGGTTTATTTAAGTTTTTCTGGGTCAAGAACTACATACTTAACAGTTTTGCGATTCCAGGTATAGACAATGTGTACTTTGTTATCTCGAGCTTGAATTACCGTTGGATACGAATACTCTTCCCCTTCCTTATCTGTAGTTTCTCGGAGGGGTTCTAAATCCAGAACTCGATTCCAATTTTCTCCATCCGCAGATAAGGCAATGCTTAACGGAACCCGGTCGCCCCAATTTTTTTCAGTGGGATTATAAACTAATAATTGTCGTCCGTCCTTTAAGGTTACGCCGTCAATACCCGAATTCGGATTAGGAAGGGAGGTTGCAGTCATTGCACTCCATGTTTTACCCCCGTCTTCCGACCAATTTTGAGAAACTACATTGTTCTTTGTACGGCTTAACAACTGTAGTTTATTATTACCATAATTCAAAATTACCGGCTGAATCGCCCCGAATTCTCCAGCATCATTTAAGGCATCTGTTTTTTTCCATGTTTTACCTAAATCGTTGCTAGATTCCAAGTGTATTTTCCAACCCTCTGTTTTGCTCTCAGTACTTGATGGGGAGAGTATAGTTCCATCCGACAATTGAATAGGCTGATTTTTGATAGGGCCCAAAATTCCGTCAGGAAGTTTTACTGGCTCTGACCAGGTCGCTCCATCATCTTCGGAGGTCATATAAAGTCCCCACCATTCACGCGGACTCGGTCCAACTTTGTAAAACAAATAAAGTGGTTGATTTTTTGGTTTATAAAGCACAGGATTCCAGCAGGGATATCTAGTACCATCTTCTTGAACGCCATTAACCACCTCAATAGGAGTTGACCATGACACATCCGTTTTTAGGGAAACCCAAATACCAACATCCTTGTTTTTTTCCTTGGTACCACCAAACCAAGCTGCTACCATAGCATTGCCGCTAGCTTCAACTGTAGAAGCATGGCATTCAGGCGTTAAAGCATCTTCGAGTTCGTAAATAAATTCCCCTGAAATGACAGCGGGGTGATTTAAAGATTGAACTTCAGGTAATTTCCTCTCCTGCCCTTTACAAGAAAAAGTCAGAAATATAATGGAACAGACAAATACAGATAATCTCATTTTTGGTTGGTTTTTAAGGTTCTTGGGAACTACTCAAAACTTTTTCTATAAGTCGAGGGGGTCATCCCCATTATGTTCTTAAAATAGTAATTAAAGTTAGCCAAATTGTTATAACCGCTTTCGTAGCAAATTTGGGTAATTTGCTTGTCAGTCTCTGCAAGAAGTTTGGCGGCTATGCCTACTCGCACTCTTTTTACATACTCCATAAAGGTCAAATCGGTCTTCTTTTTAAAAAATCGACAGAATGAACTTGGCGCCATATTCAGTAATGAAGATGCATCCTCAAGACGTACACCTTCATTGATATTCTGAAATACGTATTCATAAACCTTGTTGATTTTCTCCAGATTTTTCGTGAAAACTGTACTATATCCTATAGGGTTAGACAACTTTTCGCGGTCTTTAACATGGAGCAAAATATTGAATACTTTGAGCAATTCAATATAATACTCAATCCCTTCTAAACCAGTCATCTTTTCAAGAATTTGACTGATTTCCCCATCGTCTTCCATTTTGAAGCGTAACCCACGTTTTGATTGTTTCAAGAGATCAACAACTTTTTCCAACTCAGGCATTTTAAAAAAATCGGAACCAACAATATCCTCAGAAAAATGAGTTACAATACACGTTGGTTTGGAGACGATTTCCTCATCCGTAACCTCCCAACAATGCGGAAGGTCAGGCCCTAACAAAACAAGATCTCCTTTTTCGAAGCCAGAAATATTATCCCCTACAATCCTTCGCCCCGAACCTGAGGCAATAAAATTGAGTTCGAAATTTTTATGGGAATGGATACTATCATTTGATTTCAAAGGCAATTTTCTTGAAATAAAAGAATGCTTGTAGGGCACATGTATCTTTTCGAAAACAAACTCCATTTTCATTTATTTTAACAGAACTACTTAAATATACAAATCAAATCTATAGAATGGGTTAAAATATGATGTATAAGGTGTAAAATATTGGTGGTGAGACTCAGGTATTTTTCCTTTATTTATAATAATTGAGTTAGCAAAAATGAATCCGTCCCTTAAAGGAATTATTCCGCCCATGGTCACTCCTCTTCTCGAAAATGGGGATTTGGATGTCCATGGACTTCGCAGGCTCATAGAATACCTATTGAGGGGCGGTATTCATGGCATCTTCTTGTTAGGTACTACCGGCGAAGGCCCTAGTCTCTCTTATGCGCTCAGAATTCAACTGGTTGCAGAGGCTTGTGCAATTATAAAAAAGAGGGTTCCTGTATTGGTATGTATTACCGATACTTCGTTCAAGTCTTCTATAACGTTTGCAAATCACGCTAAAGAAGCTGGCGCCGACTTTTTGGTTGTTGCCCCTCCTTATTATTTTCCTATTTCACAAGGCGAAATGCAGGATTATCTAGAAGCACTAGCGCCACGTCTACCTCTACCTTTTTTAATGTATAATATGCCAAGCTGCACCAAACTGCATCTTTCTTTGAAAACGGTAAAAAAAGCCAAAGAGCTGGGAGCTATAGGTATAAAAGATAGTTCCGGAAATCAAGAGTATCTGTTTTCCTTGTTAGAAGAATTCCAGCATGACCCTTCCTTTTCAATTATTACTGGAAACGAAGCTTTTTTACCAGAAACAATCCAGAAGGGTGGAATTGGAGCAGTGGCTGGAGGTGCTAACTTTTTTCCTAAGTTGTTTGTAGCTTTGTATGAAGCCAGTTTGGCCAATGATGCGGAAGCCATTTCTCGACATCTGGAAAGGGTGAACTGGATAAGCAATACTATTTATGATGTTGGAAAACAGGAATCAAAATATATCAAAGGCACAAAATGTGTTTTATCGGCATTAAATATCTGCTATGATTATGCGGCTCAACCGATAGGACAATTTAATACCGCCGAACGAGCTGAGATTACAACCTATTTGACCGATTTTCAATATGAGAATGAATATCCTACCTAATGAATTATGAACTAAGCACCATTGACGTAGCCGTCATTATCGCTTATGGACTTGTGCTTCTGGGTATGGGTATTTACTTTTTCAGAAAGAGCAAAACCTCAGAGCAGTTTATGGTGGCTGGGCGGAGCATTCCTGCCTGGGCAGCTGGTATTGCAGTAATGAGCACCTATACTAGTAGTATCTCTTACATCGCAGTTCCTGGAAAGGCGTTTGATGACAATTGGCATCCCTTGATTTTTGCGCTCACGGCGATACCCGTAACTTGGTTTGTTACTAAATATGTGATTCCGCATTACCGCAAGCATAAAATCATCTCGGTCTATAGTTATTTGGAGGAACGTGTTGGCGGATGGGGTCGTATTTATGCTGCGTTTTCCTTTTTATTATTTATGGTGGGACGAGTTGCCGTAATCCTTTACCTATCATCCCTGCTATTATCCTCATTTGTTAATACCGATATCGGAACCGTAATCATGATTGTGGGCACCATTACTATCATCTACACCTTAATGGGCGGTATGGAAGCAGTAATATGGACCGATGTCATGCAGTCCATCATTATGATTGGAGGCATATTTTTTGTCGGCTATGTATTAATCGATGAAGTTTTTGCCCAACCCGAAAATTTAATTCAAAAAGCCTTTGACAACAATAAATTCAATCTAGGAAATTCCGATTTCTCCTTTAGTAGCAGAACCATTTGGGTGATGGTTATCTACGGAATAACGGAAAATGTTCGCAACTTAATCGCAGACCAAAACTACACCCAAAAGTACAGCTCGGTAGCCACAGGAAAGGAAGCCAAAAAATCGGTCTGGATAGCCATGCTCATCTATTTACCTTTAACTGCAATTTTCCTTTTTATTGGAACCGCCTTGTTTTCATATTATGGAGGAGATGCCCATCTTCTGAATGAAAGCATTACCAAAGGAGATGAAGTCTTTCCGTATTTCATTGCAACCGAACTCCCAGTTGGAATAAAGGGACTGATGATTGCCGCGATTATGGCCGCTTCAATGAGTACCGTGGATTCTGCGCTCAATAGTTCTGCAACCGTGTTCTACATTGATTTTTATAAAAAATACATCCGTTCTGATTCATCTAAAAAAAGTAGTCTTTCTATTCTTCGATGGTCAACAATTATCTGGGGAGTTTTAGGAATTGGATTTGCCCTTTTTATGATTAACGCCAAAAGCGCCTTGGATGTATGGTGGCAGATTTCTGGAATTTTTGGAGGAGGAATCCTAGGTCTGTTCCTTCTGGCAATTTACAATGTAAAGATTACCAAATTGCAAGGAATACTGTCGGTGCTTTTTAGCATTCTGATTATAGTTTGGGGAACTTTTTTAAGGAATTTACCTGAGCCTTATTCCTGGTTACAATGCAACTTAGACCCCATTATTATTGGAGCTGCTTCTACTGCAGGACTTATAGGCCTAGCATTACTTTTTGTAATATTCAATAGGAAGAAATAAATCGGCGGTCTCATTCAACAATCTGCATCTTCTTAAGCAAGAAAGAAGCATTCATATTCTGACAGATACCTTCTTTGAACTTGTAATCGAAATGCAGTTCATTATCAATAATTTCAGCATCAAAATAGTGGTTTTCGATTTGTGGCAATTCTTTAGCTACTTCACATAGACTTAAATCATGGGTAGCGATAATTCCTGTGGATTTAGATCCCACTAATTTTTCAACAAACTTTCGCGACCCTTTTGCTTTATCAGTGCTATTGGTACCTTTTAAAATCTCATCCAATACAATGAAAAAACGGTCGGTCTGAATTTCATCAACAATAAACTTTAGACGTTTTAATTCGGAAAAGAAGTATGATTCATCATCAGTTAGCGAATCTGTTGTTCGCATGCTGGTTATTAATTTAATGGGATTGTATTTTGCTTCGCTGGCACAAACTGGAAGTCCCACATTCGCCATTACAATCTGCAGAGAAACCGTACGCAAAAAAGTACTTTTCCCCGCCATATTGGCCCCGGTAATGATAAAGAATTGCTCATTATCAATCTGAAAATCATTCAAAATGCTCTTTTCAGCATCTAACAGCGGATGCCCTGCATCTTTCGATTTCAAAACTATCGTATCATCGGACAAAGTGGGAAACGCATACTTTGGGTGATTAAATGTAAATGTTCCTAAACTTATATAAGCATCAAAGAAGGCGATTACTTCAAACCATTCTTTGGAAGATTGGCCATGTTTGGCAATCCATTGTTCGATTTGGTAGCTCGTAGCCAGACCTCTCAAAAAGTAACCGTTTCCAAAAAAGAGATAGAAGACGTTGCGGTTTTGGTCTAAGTTTCCTAAGAGTTTTGAAAATTCTTTTAAAATTGTGGAGGTCTTCTTTCCTTCCTGAAGAATCTGTTGCTTTTTTTCCTTAAGTAGAGTGGATTTGAAATTCGTTTGTTCAATAATCAACAACAACTTATTGTATTGGGCAAAAGTTGACTGAGCCTTAGAACTAGCAGCCCCTAGTTTGGTGATTTTTTTCGTAAAAACTCCCGAGATACCAAAACCAACTACCAAAAGTACCAGTAGAACAAACCCATGAAGGTATCCTAAAAAGTACAATGCAAAAGAAACAATGGAAACAATGGAAAATATCAAGGGCAAATGTTTCATCATCGACGGCACAAAGGGTATATAATTCTCCAACCACTTTTGTATCGCTGTAGTAGTGGTCTGCGTTTTAGCCAATGATGCCACCGCAGAAAATTCTTGCCGCCATTCCGGCATAGTTGAAAGTTCTTGTATCGCCTCCTGCTTTTGAGTAATGTTTTCAATGGAATTTTCGACAAACAATCCCGCTAAGGTTTCACTTCCTTGCCGGAGGGCCGTTCGATTGCAATATTGGTAAAAGGAACCTCGTCCGAAAAGGTCAATATCTTGACTGAAGTAATGGGTTGGGTCTTTGAATTCGTTTCCTGCCGGAAGTTGATGAAAGTCGCGATTCAATACTTTTGTTTCAGTTTCATTGATTCGCTTTAAAGCTAATAACTTATCTCTCTTATACTGCAAATCGGTATGACGGGAGACTAAAAATAGAAAAGCAATGATTCCAACCAAAGCAACTGCAAAAACCACTTTCGTATTGCCAAAAAGTAAATAAATTGCAAATGCGGTTATTATAAAAACCAACAAACGAATTGTACTAGATGTGGCCAATTGCTGCCTCACTAGAGACAAGGCCTCCGTATGTTTTTTGATTTGATTCTGATAAAAAGAAGCTAAATCCTGCATTGAATCCGTTCGGTTTTATCGGGCAAAGATATGTATTCTGCCTTAGCCCTGCTTCATTGAATTCAGCATTGCTATTTGACCCAAATGGTAGATGTCGTGCTGTGCAATACTGATGAGAATAGGTCCAAAAAAATAGTCTTTTCCCGGGACTTGTTTGTTTAGCAGTTCATCAGTTTCTTGAGATAATTTCTGAATCAAATTATCTTGAGTACTCTGTAGTTTCTGTTTTAGAAAATTCCATTCTTCAGGGCTTTTGATATGAACTGCATCCCAATCATTTTTACCATCTATAACAATATTGAACTGAAGGTCACCTTCCAGTTTCTTTAAGACAAAAATCCGCCAGTTCATGATATGATGAACTAGAATTGCAATGGATTTCTCGCCATAAACCTTGTCATTAACAATTTGCCAAGGAACGGCATTCAACTTTTCCATGACGGAAAGTCCATACCAAGGTTTTCCATCAAAAGAATCTTTGAGATTGTTAACGATGATTTCAAGCTGAGTTCTCATTATTCTATTCTAAAGTATCGAATTCCGCTTTTAACTTTTTGGTGAATTTGGCCACTACCAATTCGTACGAATGGTCAATCAATTCAAGAATCAATTTGGGAGGCAATTGCTCAATCATTAGGGTATTCCATTGGGCTTTGTGCATGTGATATCCTGGAATAATTACACCATCATATTCCTCACGAAGTGCTATCGCTCTTTCAGGATCGCATTTCAAATTCACTTGAGTTGGTACCCTTTCCAATCCGCATAACGCATACATTTTGCCCATGACCTTAAATACCAAGGTATGTTCATCAAAGGGAAAACTCTCGGTCACTCCTTTTTTAGAAATACAATAGTCTCTGAATTCTTCGATGTTCATAAAGTTTTTGATTTTAAACAGACTTCTATTTTAGGATTTACTTGGCTAATATGTTCAATAAAACCTGACTTATCCTTAGGCGAAATCAAAATACTACTATTGTCGTAATTTATTTCCAGTCTATCAAAGGATGCAGCAGGGGCACTTATTGGGTTATTAGTTTCAGATATTTTGTATATCCTTCCTATATCGATTTCCTTATTAATTAAAAAGCCCGCTTTTATCTTCAAATAATTCCCGTCAATTAAATAATACGTGGTTCCAAGCAAATAGGATAGAAAAGCTAATACCAATACGTTAATTGCTAATCCCGACAGTACTAACGGTGAAAACATCGGTATTGAAGTTCCAATCAATATAGCGAGTATAAAAAATACCAACCCGAAACTAATTTTTGATGGGTACTTCTTCATCCTTTGTAAACAGTTTAACTATGATGTTTAATTCACTCCCTTAGAATCATAGACAATTACCTTCGTCCATAATTTGCTCGATTCCTCAATAAAGAGTTTATGGGGAGCTTCGTCTTGATAAGCTTTTTGAGCATCAGCAGATTCAAAGGTCACTATCAATGAGTAGGTAAAAGAGCCATCAACAACGTCTCGACTTGCCCTAGGTGGTTTGCCAATAAATTTAGTTTTGGCGTAGGCCGAATTATCTAGGAATTTCTGTAGCGAAGTCTCAAATGCTTTACAATCTTCAGCGCTGTCAGGATTCGCCAACCAGAAATATACGGTATGTGCAAAATTGGAATCAAATTCATTCATAGTATTGTCGGTTTGACCAAATGCGGCCATTGTGAAGGTTAAAAATAGTAATGTGCAGATTGTTTTCTTCATGAATAGCATATTATTTTTCTAAAAGGTTCTTTTTCTCTTTATCTCCAATTTCCAAGGCAGAGTAGTCTAATTTCCAACCAATTGTGGCCACTATTGATTCTATTAGCAAAACAGCCTGAAGTGCCTCTTTTCGGGCAGTTTCCATCAATCCGCTTTCTGGAATTTTATCACGGATATGATTTTTAGCTTCATTGTTCAAAGTTGTTAAATCATCCGGAGAAAAAGAATTAAACATTCCGTTTTTGATATCGTAGAATTCCAATTCAGGTTCTATGGAAAGAATTTCCGGTTGTGGGAAATTGGTCAGAATGATGCGCTTATTATCGACGTCGGAATTTATCTCGACCTTTTTTAAATCATATCCGATTTGAGCTTTTGCATTGATAACGATCAAGGCCTTCTTCTTGCTTGAAACCAGACTTAAAAAACGCTCTTTTGTGTTTTCGTACTTGTATATTTCAGCAAATTCACCTTCCACCGAAACCAATTTGCTTACGCTTCGAATCTTCTCTAGAAGTACTGTAGACTGATGTAAAGTAACCTCTCTGCTCTGCTTTTTCTTGAAAAAAGTATAAATCCAATAGGTGACTATTGCCCCTAGAATCAATCCTAATATTGTATCAAAAATACTATCCATTGAAGGTCAAATTAAGTCTAAAATATCAATATTAAGCTCGTTCATTTTCCTATTTCACCCAAATGCGTGAATTTGAAACCTTTGTCATATTTTAATCCGTAACCCATTATTCTATCCATTGCTGAATGTGAAAATAGAATTACTCCAATTAACTGTACTACCGGACTGGAAAGATAAACCCCTAATAGGTAAATCGCAATCGCCACTCCCTTATGATGAAACAAATTATACATAAAAGCGCCCACCTTATTTCCAAATAGATAACCAATCATTCCAATATCGGGAGTTAAAATTAAGACTAAAAACCACCACCATTGATACGGGAGTAAACTGAATAGATATATTCCCAATCCAAACATAAAAACCTCTTCTATCTTTAAACTGTTTTCCATCAATCTTCAATTTTATATAAAACGGGGCGGCTTGGGCTGGCATCATTCTCAAACGGAGCTACCTGTAGGTTCAAGAAATACTTACCATCCCTAACAGTGTTAGGCACAAAGACAAACTCTGTGATGGTAGCCTGCTTTCTAATCTTTCCATTTGTACACCAAAAGGCATTGTGAGCTAAAAGCGCACCTCCATCTTCTTCTTTGTCCACCGAAGGAAGGTCGATAAGCAAATGCTCTATTCCTTTTTCGACTAGTAATTCAGCTGCTTGCTCCAAAAGATAAGGCGGATTCGAATTCGAATATTGTTTTGATAATTTATCCTTCAGGTTAGGTAAAGTTCGAATCACCAAGGCTTCCCTCTTTTTATTACCCAATGCATATTGTAATTGTTTTCGGGAAATAACGAAATCATCTTGATATTTCTCAGGTGCTAAAGTGATAACCTCAGCTTTAAAAAAGTACTGATTTAAACTCTGATTTACAGAATGAAAATCTTCTGTGATATGACCAACACATTCTGTATGAGTACCGTGAGCATGGGGGTTGAATGAAATATTATTGAAATTGGTAGAAGCACCTTCTGAAACCTTTCCTACAAAATCTCCTTCTGTATGTGGTTCGATCTTTGGGTGATTAACATACCAAGCATTCACATTGCTGGCATCTCCACGCAGGGGTATTGAAATATCCAAGGGTTTCGATAAATCGATGAAATCATTTTTGATTTTGGCTAGCATAGTTCAGAACTTGATTCTGTAATTACAAGTTAACTAAAAACAAATCCGCAGCAATACCATCAGCTAAAAAACGTCCTTTTTTAGTTGCTATTAGCGTATTATCATCTACAAATAACAATTGTTCTTCAAGGTATTTACCAGCTTGTTTTAAAAGGTATGTATGGTACTGTTTTCCGAATTCTACCTCAATTCTAGTTAACGAAACCCCCCAAATGGTTCGTAAGCCGGTCATTACATATTCATTGTATCGGTCAGTTTTTGACAGAACTTCAACTTCCATTGGCAGTTCATTATTCTCTAAAGATTTGATGTACTTCTGATTGTTATTGATATTCCAACCACGGCGCTCACCATCATACGAATGGGAAGACGGACCAATACCAATATATTTTTTCTGCTGCCAATAGGCTGTGTTGTTCTTCGAGAAATAACCAAGTTTCCCAAAATTGGAAATCTCATAGCTTTCGAAACCAGCCTTCTCCATTTTATCTAAAAGGATATTAAAATGTTCTTGGGCTACTTCGTCATCAACGGGTTTTACAATTCCTTTTTGGATAAAACTCGCTAATGCCGTTTTAGGTTCTACGGTCAAAGCATAGCTTGAAATATGTGGAACGCCAAAAGAAAGTGCTTTTTCGATATTCTGAATCCATTGTTCATTGGTCATCCCTGGTATTCCGTAAATCAGATCTATGGAAATATTATCAAAGTGTTTAGTCGCTTCTCGAATGCATTCCTCAGCCTCTTTAGCGTTATGAGCACGATTCATCAACTTTAAATCCTCTTCATAGAAAGACTGAATTCCAATACTTAAGCGGTTAATTCCTGCTTTTTTGAAGCCCTCGAGCTTGTTTCGTTGTAGGCTCTCGACTCCGCTCGAGATGACAGTATCGCATAAATCATCTGGATTTGCCTCTAATGTTATTTCAGGACTTTCACTTACGTGATAATAATCGTAAACGGATTGAATGATGGAATTTAATTCTTCTGAACTTAAAACCGATGGTGTTCCCCCGCCAAAATAAATAGTCTCGATAATTTCATTCTCAAATTCAATTTTGCGTATTTGAAGTTCTTTTCGCATAGCAGATATCATCGCCTCTTTCTTTCCCATGGAAGTAGAAAAGTGAAAGTCGCAGTAGTGACAGGCTTGTTTGCAAAAGGGGATGTGTATGTAGATTCCGCTCACTTTTTAACTCTTGACTCATTTTGCTTCACAAAAGCATCCCAACCAGAATAACTCTTTCCTACATCCACCCGCCCTTCATTATAGAAATGACAAACTGCGGCAGCAAGTCCATCAGTGGCATCCAAATTCTTTGGAAGGGTTTTTAGACCGAGTACACTTTGCAACATCTTTGCGACTTGTTCTTTGCTGGCATTTCCGTTTCCGGTGATGGCCATTTTTATCTTTTTGGGCAGATATTCTGTGATAGGTATTTCTCTTGAAAGTCCAGCAGCCATGGCAACTCCTTGGGCTCTTCCTAATTTCAGCATGGATTGTACATTCTTTCCAAAGAAAGGTGCCTCTATGGCAATTTCATCTGGGTGATAGATATCTATGAGCTCGATGGTACGTTCAAAAATCAATTTTAGTTTGGTATATGGATCTTTGTATTTGCTTAACAAAAGCTCATTCATTTGAATAAACTCCATCTTTTTGTTCACCACTTTTATGAGTCCGAAACCCATAATTGTGGTTCCGGGGTCTATACCTAAAATGATTTTTTCTTTTGTCAACTTTGATGTTTTAATTTTGTAGCCCTTCGACCGAGTTCAGGATGACATCCTTATCTCTTATCTCTTGTCTCTTGTCTCTTGTCTCGTGTCTCTTGTCTCTTGTCTCTTGTCTCTTGTCTCTTGTCTCTTGTCTCAAAAAACTACTTCGAGTTTAAAAAAATTGGAATTCGAAATTTTGCACTTACGGGAATACCTCTTTTCAAGGCGGGCTCTATTCTTGGCAGACTTTTTAGACTTTTGGCTACTTTGTCTTCAAACTTCTCCATTTGGGAACCAAAAATTTCTTTATTCTCAATATCCACTATCGTAATCTCGCCATCATTTTCAATTCTAAAATCAAGAAAGACCACATCTTTGATTTCAGTTTCACTAGTCAATTGAAATTCTTGTAAATCCGCAGACAAATGTAAAAGCAATTTCTCTTCAAAACATTGTTTTTGGATTTCTTTTGAGAGGAGTTCATCACAATCATTGAACAAGGGGTAATCATCGACATCAGTCCAGTCGATTTCTTGCAGCTCCTTTTCAACCAATTTTTGGGTTTTCTTCTCTTTTGATTCAAAAAGACTACAAGACGTAAATCCGCATAAAACCAATACCATTAAAAGCTTACGCATATGCCTGTGTTCTTCGGCGGAAATTACGATTTTTTGTGGACTTAATCCTTGGAGAAGTGAAGCTCTTGCTTTAGTTCAGATATGCGTTTTAAAACAAAGTCTGAGAGGTAAGGTTTCTTTTTACCAAACTTCTTAATGAAGCTCTCGTAGTACTCCAATTTAACTTTTGGGTCATTCGAGACCTGATCCATTAAAGCGCAGATTTGATAATAGACACGATAGTTAGTCTGGTCCTCGTCAAAGGCCAACCTATAGTATTTTAAGGAGGTATTCAAGTCTTCTTCGGTTCTAGCAAAGCGAGCAAGACTTTCATATTCTTTCTCAAAGGTTACTTTCTGCACTTCAATAGATTTTTTGATGTAATAGGTAGCGCTATCAGTCTGGCGATCTTTATAGAATACATGCCCTAAATTGAAGTAGGCATCTTCATTGTCTTCATCCATTGCTATAAGATGTTTGTAAGTACTTTTTGCTTTCTCGAATTCCCAGACTTTAAAATAACAATAGGCTAATTTGGTGTATACGAATTCCTTTTTCTCTCCCAGTTCAATCAGTCGTTCAAACAAAGGAAGTGCTTGTTCATATTGATCATTATTATAAAGCGAAAGTCCCTTCAGGTTAATTAATGAAACATCATCAGGATAAAAATTTAATCCCATATTCAAATACTTCACGGCTTCCCCTTTCTCTCTAGTAATCACAAAGTGTTTTCCTAATTGAAACAAGCTTTTGAGGTGCGTACTGTCTACAGTCACTGCCTTTTTATAGGCAACCAAACTACTTGCGCCTTGATCTAACTCCCTAAAAGACTCCCCCTGATAATATAGATACTCCGGATTATTCGCATCATCACTCACCAAAGATGTAAACAGTTTACGACCTTCATCAAAACGTTTCGTTTTTAAATAGAGTTTCCCTAATTCAAAACGGGCGATTTGTAACTCAGGACTTTTACTAATCAAACTTTCATATTGTACAATAGCCTTGTCATAATTGCCAATTGAATTGTAAGCTCGTGCAATTTGAAGACTGCCTTTTTCGGAGCCTTCTTTTGCGTAATAGTTAATTGCTTTGGTGTAGTTGCCTGTTGCATATAAACTATCTGCAATGGCCAAATCTTGCCTGTCGGCAGACAGGGCCGAAGACTGGGCTTCGGATTTAAAAAGGGGTAATAGTAGTACTAAAATAAATATTCTTTTCACTCTTTCTTTTTAGTTGTTATTTGAATAGCTCCGTTTTTTCCTTTTTCACCATACAAAGCTTCCGCTGATTCACCCTTCAAAACGTTAATTGATTCAATATCATTCGGATTTATTGCCTTCAATTTTTCCTTTGAAGATTCCTTCCCATCAATAAAATAAATTGGGTCAGTGCCGTTATTCGTGTCGAGTTTTATTATATCAAGGTTTGGACTACCGAAATCAAATTCCTTAGTTTTTACTTCAATGACTCCATTTTTTCCTTTGTCCCCGTATTTTCTAGTTGCGGCTTCATCTTTAAAGACATTCATAGATTCTATTTTATCGGTGGACATGGAGTTAAGCTTAAGCAAAGTAGACTCTTTTCCGTCGATAATCACAAGCGGAGCAGACTCATTGGACCCATTCGAATTCGGTTTTAAGGAGGTTTTGTTTTTATCTCCCTGCAACTTAAAGGTAATCGGAATCGAAAAAGGAACATTTACGGCTTTTCCTTTATGCTTCCCTGGTTTCATTTTGGGCAATCTTTTAATGATACGTTCGACTTCACTCTCTAGAAGCGAATCAGGACCTCTTTTTCTTATGTTCTGTATCGAACCATCTGTTGCAATTGTGAACATTACAGAGACCCGACCTCGAATTCCTTTTTCTTGAGCCTCTTTCGGGTAGTTAAAGTTTTTGGAAATATGTTTCTGTATTTTTTCATTAAAACATTTGCGCTTATTCTCGGCATCTTCGCAACCTGGAAAAATTGGCACTTCATCTATGGTTGCAAAGGGTACTGTTTCGTCATCTTGAGAAATGGCTTTTCGTAGTCTTTCCAATTGCGCATCTAGATTTACGATGACCGGGTTTTTCTCATTGGTACTTTTCAACAAGCGCTCCCGCTCTTTTAACAATGATGCATATTGTTCTTGAACGCCTCCTTTCTTAATAGTTGAAGAGGCAGATATGGGCTTGTTTATCGAATTCCTAAGGTTATTCAACTGTTCATCAAGATTTACAATGATGGGGTTTTTCTCATTAGAATTTTTTAGTAACCTTTCTCGTTCTGTTACCAATTGATTATACTGTTTAATTGCCTGCGCCGCCTTTGGACCAAACCGATTAGAATTTTCAGGCAACTTGTCAAAGGTTTTCTCTATATCGAGTTTAAAAACTACTGGGATAGAAAACGGCACATCAACTTTTTTTCCTCTATGCTCACCTGGTTTCATTTTAGGTAACCGATTAATTATTCGCTTCACCTCTTTTTCTAATATAGAATCTGGACCTCGCATACGCAAGCCTTCTATTTTTCCTTTCTTACTGATAACAAAAATTGTATTCACCCTTCCTTGAATTCCCTTTTCTTGAGCTTCCTTAGGGTAATTGAAGTTTTTACTGATATGCCTTTGCATGCTTTGTAGAAAGCAAGCTCTTTTATCATCTGCATTTTCGCAACCTGGAAAGACCGGTACATTATCAACTTTAGCGAAAGGAACAGGGTCACTCAGCCCTTTCCATTCAAAACTCTTATCATTTGACACATCTGTTTTATCAACAGAAAAATTAGTGGTGCCATTCTTCTTTAAAAATTCTGTGATTGATAATTTGCTTTCCTCGTTTAAACTAGAATCGTAAACTAACCTAGCTCCAATTTTCTCACCATTTGGACCTGATAAGTAAGAGTCATCATTTGCACTCACAATTTTCATGCTGGTGTTTTTATCCTTAATAACCAGCACCCAATTTTCCGAAGTCTCTGATAAGTTTTTAAGTCTTCTAAAGACTTGTTTTTCTTCTTTTTTTGTTAAATTTTCGATATCCTCCACCACAATTATTTCATTAGATGGAAAATTTAATTCTCGAAGGTGATCCTGTAAATCAGCATTATTCCCGCTAACTACTTTAAAAGCATACCTGTTGTCGACAAGAACAATACTTGTGTAATCAGCACCTGGACTTTCAAAAATCTCTGAAAGCCTAACATTGAAATTTCGTAACTCTTTCCCAGTTAAGTCCTTTACGTTCATCACTTCAAAAACAAACACGTCATCTGAGTAGTTTTGGAGTTTGTCAATTAAAAGAATATCCTGATCGTAAGCTTCAATCGAATATTTCAAATTATCATCAAGTATTGCGAAGGCGTTTATTCGACGCAGGTAATTCTCATATCTTTTAGAGGATGGCAAAGGCATTTTAAACGTAGGTCCCGGCTCAACATCATCACCGAATTCAACCCCTTTAAAATTTTCAAAAAACATTTTATGCAAGAGTTGTTCTTTGAAATACTCTTTTTTCGTTAGAATATGAGCACTTTTCTTGTACATAGAATACGCACTTTTCATATTATTATCCAGAGTTCTTTTTGATCTAAAAAAAACTTTTTCAATTGATCCAATTGTAGCAATTTCTTTCTCTATTTCAGTCTCAATTTTGGCGATTAACTCTGCATCTTCAGTAGTTTGAATAATCGATTCAGTATCATCATGTAACTCCCGTTCAATCGAGGTGTAAGCCAACATTCCAAAAACAAGTGGTAATAATAGTAAATACTTCAACTTCAAAACTTGTTTTGATTTCTCTTTGGTCAACATAACAATTCGTTTTTTGATTAATGAGGTTTTAAAAAATTGATTGATGAATGATATATTTTGAGTCTGAAATACCTGCGACAATAAAAATTCGTATTGCTCTTTTTTATTCGATTTGGCGACTTTTGCGTCAGCGATGAACTCGTGCAATTCCGATACGCGACTTTGATATACATACACCAAAGGGTTAAACCAACCGACAATGCGCATCAGTTCAAAGAGCATTAAATCATAAGAATGCCTTTGTCGAATATGTACCAGTTCATGCTGCACAATACTTTGATGTTCTTTCGCGATGACTTTATCCCCAAGGAAAATAGATTTGAAAAAGGAGAATGCTATCGAGCTATTCGCAATAATAATCTGAGTAAAATCCCTAAAATAGTGGACTTCACCCTTTCGCTTTAGAGCATAAATTTGGAATAGCTTATAGCCGAAAAATAAGGTGGCCATAAGCATGCCACCAAATAGAAGCGCATACTCCCAAGAAATAGTAAAAGACGTTTCCTGCACGGCAGTTGCGGTTACAGCAATAGCATTGGTATTCCACAAAAATTCCGGATAGGCCTGAAACGACTGCGGAACGGTGGTTTTCATTGCCTCTATTTTTATCCATGGCAAAACCATAGATATGATATAAGTGCCGATTAGGTATAAACGGTTCCATTGAAAGAAGGTTTCTCGCTTCAAAAACAGGTCGTAAATGATGAGAAACACTAACTGGAATGCGATGCATTCTAAGACGTATTGTATCATGGCTGGTCTTCTTTTTTGATATCATTCATAATGGATTCCAACTCAGAAAGGCTCATATCATTCTTCTTCATAAAGAATGACACCATACTTTTAAAAGAGCCCTGAAAATATCCATCAACCAATTTGTTTATTGATTGATTGCTATAGTCCGACTTCTTTAAAATGGGAAAATACAAATAGCCTTTCCCCTCTTGTTGATGATCAACAAAACCTTTGCTTTCTAATATGCGAACGATTGTTGACACGGTATTATAGGCAGGTTTTGGTTCTGGTAACTCCTTTATGATTGAAGCAACATTACATTTTTGTAGTTGCCATAAAATCTGCATTACTTCTTCCTCTGCTTTTGTCAATTGCCTCATTGAACTAATTTTTTAGTTGAATTACAAAACAAATATAACTAATATTTTAGTTTAAACTAATTTTTTAGTTGAATAATCTTCATGACTCCCTTTTTCATTCTTAAATCTGTAACAAATCATTACTATCTTCGTCAAACAACAAACTACATTTATGGATATTGCCTTACTTATAATTGGATTTATACTCTGCTTGCTCGGAATCATTGGAAGCTTCCTACCCGTACTTCCTGGGCCACCTATTAGTTGGTTTGGGTTGTTACTCCTTCATTTAACCGCTGCAGTTAGCGATAATTGGTGGCTCCTCGGCATTACAGGAGGAATCGCTTTGCTAGTCTTTGCCCTAGATTATATAATTCCAGCCATGGGAACCAAAAAATTTGGTGGCACACGAGCGGGAATGATTGGTACTACAATTGGACTTATTGTGGGTATTTTCGCCCCTATCCCATTCGGAATTATAATCGGTCCCTTTGTTGGAGCATTTTTAGGCGAACTTTCAAATAAAGCGGATAACAAGACAGCGTTAAAAGCGGCATTCGGTTCGTTTTTAGGTTTCCTAACAGGAGCCTTTATGAAGTTTGTGGTCACTATGATTTTCTTAGGAATATTTATAAGAACCGTTTGGGAATACAAAGAAACCCTATTTCCGTATTTCAGCTAAAAACCACTATTATGAAAAAGAATATCCTTTCTTTTATTCTTTTCAGCCTCATTAGTCTATCGGTAGTTGCACAGACATTTGACAAAGTAAAACTTGATAGTCTTTTTGATAGTTTAGAAACGAATGACAAATTCATGGGCAGTATCGCTCTTTCACAAAATGGGGAAGAAATATATTCACGAGCCATAGGCTATTCAGATATAGAAAGTAATCGAAAAGCCGAGACAAATACCAAGTACCGCATCGGTTCTATTACCAAAATGTTCACGGCTTCTCTTATCTTCAAAGCCATTGAGGCAAATAAACTGAAATTAGAAGATCCGCTGGCCAACTTCTTTCCTGAAATAGAAAATGCTCAAAAAATAACCATCAAACATTTACTGGGTCACCGAAGTGGAATTTTCAATTTCACCAACTCTGAGACGTATCTGCAATGGAATACCGAGCCAAAAACAAGGAGCGGGTTATTGCAAATCATAAAGGAAAAATCAAACGTCTTTAAGCCTGACACGAAAACCGAATACAGCAACTCAAATTATGTATTGCTAACTTTTATCCTAGAGGATGTTTTCAAACAACCCTATAGTCAATTGGTAAAGGAGAAAATCATCAATCCCCTGGGTTTGAATAGCACTTACGTTGGATCTAAAATCAATTTAGAGACTAACGAAAGTAATTCGTATCGTTTCACAGGAGCCTGGACCAAGCAAGATGAAACCGATATGAGCGTTCCATTGGGTGCTGGGGCAATGGTTTCCATCCCTTCTGACCTCAACAAGTTTATTATCGCCCTGTTTGGTCAAAAGGTGATTTCGGCAACTAGTCTTGATCAAATGACCAGCATTCAGGAAGGCTTAGGACTGGGAATCATGCAATTTCCATTCAATGAAAAAGTGGGTTATGGACATGGAGGGGGAATAGATGGTTTTTCTTCTTTTTTAGGGTTTCTAAAGGATGATAAAATTGCCATGGCCTTGACTTCAAACGGCACTTTGTATGACAACAACCAAATTCTTGTTCTCGCTGTTAGTGCAGTACTTGGTTTGCCTTTCGAAATTCCTAGTTTTAAAGAGTTTGAAGTAGACCCTTCAACCTTGGATGGTTATCTTGGTGTGTACTCTAGTACTCAAATACCATTGAAAATCACAATTACCAAAGAAGACAATTCATTATTTGCGCAAGCGACAGGTCAATCAGCTTTCCCGTTATCTGCATCTGACAAGAATGTATTTCGATTCGACCCAGCGGGAGTGGTTTTGGAGTTTGACCCAGAAAAAAGTCAAATGACCCTGAAACAAGGAGGTGGTGTTTTTGGGTTTACCAAGGATTAGGTTTCTAAATGAATTGAACGTCTCTTTTAATAACTAATAAATTAGTGTTTATGAGGTTATATAAAATTGATATAATAGTACTTTTGAACTATGGATTACCACTATTAGTCATCCTTTTTTCGATAGACCTTACCTTAAGTCCGCTTCTAAGGGAACATCCGGAACTTGCAAATGCTATTACTTATGATTTGGTTTTAACAGCTCCGCTTTTGTTTTTGCTCATAGCTTTTAAAAGTAAAATTCCAAAACTAAGAGCAATTCCTTTTTTCATCGGGGGAATAATTATAGCTACTTTTTTGATACCTGAAAGCGGACAAGAACATTTAGGGTATTTGAAAAGTTATGTGCTACCAGTTGTCGAATTATTCATATTCACTTTCTTATTGTTTAAAATTCGCAAAGGGATAAGAGCCTTCCGTGCGAATTCCAATCAAACTTTTGACTTCCATTCCCTTAGCAAAATTAGTTCACAAGAATTGTTTGGCAAATCCAGATATGCTTCTCTTTTCGCTACAGAGATTACTATGATGTACTATGCTTTTTTCTGTTGGAAACGGAAAAAGTTAGAAAGTACCGAATTCACCAAGTACAAAGAAAATGCAAGTATCGCGTTGGCAGGAGCTTTCCTATTGGTAATTAGTATTGAAACCTATGCTTTTCATATTTTACTTATGAAGTGGAGTCCAATTGCTGCTTGGATTTTAACCGGACTAAGTATTTATTCTGCCTTTAGTATTATTGCGCATATCAAGGCACTTATAAAAAGGCCATCTGTGTTAACTCATGAAAAACTGATTTTAAAAAACGGACTTATTGCCGACATAACCATTCCACTTATTGAAATCGACAAAATCGAAGGTTTCTCAAAAGAATTGAATTCCGAAGAATTAGAAATTGGAAATCTAGGTATTAGTAAAGAAAGTTCAAATCACAATATTGTCATTTATTTCACAAAAAGACAAACCATTGAAAAAATGTATGGTTTTACAGAAGAATGCGATATTCTTTTAGTTCATATAGACGAGAAGAATAGATTTCTAACGAAGGTAAATAACAATTTGAACAAGATTTCAAACTAATCCATCCAAATTACTTTATCCTCAATTGGACGACGGGTGACCTCAGGAAGTTCCGAATCATAGTAACCCATATAAAAGAAGCCTAAACACTTTTCCCCTTCTTCTAGGTCGAAGAATTCATCCATATGTTTTATGAGTCCGGGTGAGCTCCAATAACTTCCGATTCCTAATTCGGTACAGGAAAGCCACATGTTTTGAACGGCCATTGCAGTTGCAGCGACTTCCTCCCATTCCGGAACACATTCGTTGGCGTCACGCTGCATACATATTACAATTATCGCCCCTGCTTTCTTCGGATTTTCCAATAACTTTCTAACCTTTATCTGCTTGGGTTTTGAATCTACCTCCTGATATTTTTCAGATAAAAACTTGCCTAGTCGTTCTTGGGAAGCACCCTGCAAAACCTTAAAACGCCAAGGTTCGGTTTTTTTATGGTTTGGAGCCCAATTCGCTGCTTCCAAAATCTTCTCGATGTCGGCCTTTGCAATAGGTTTGTCAATATATGTGGAAGGAAAGACTGATCGTCTTCTTTTTATTAAATCAAAAATCATAGCCATACTTTTTCAATTGCAAATTTAGGATATTACGAAACGAATCAAGACTTGTTCAACAGCAAATTCACTCCATGCTTAAGTACAGGGTTTCGATTATCTTTTTTCCAGATGACCGATAATTGAGCTCGTTGCTTGATTTTTTTAAGCTCGATAAATTTCACATTCAAATCAAAACCATATTGAAGTGAAGTCGGAATTATGGCGATACCCAATTTATTTTCAACTAAGGTAAAAATCGTCTGCGCATGTACCGACCGATGAGAAACCTTTGGGGTAAATCCGGCATCTTCACAAATGCTCATTACCTTATCATAATACAAAGGGCTGTAATCTTGCGAGAAAAGAATAAAACTCTCCTCCTTTAGCTGCTTCATTCCTTTGAATGATTTCGAATCCAAGGGATGATTCTCAGGTAGAACCACTGAAAAAGAATCGTCAAAAACTGGTTTTATATTTAACTCTTCGGGTACCCTTGCTAACCGGACAAAACCCAGATCGAGCTTGTCTTTCAAAACAGCATTCACCTGCGCATGATTCGAAAGTTCATCAAGGCTAGTTCTAATATTCGGATAGACATCTTGAAGCTTTACCAATAATTTGGGTACAATACTCTGCATTGCCGAACCCAAAAACCCGATACGAAGCTCTCCAGAACTGCCCTCATTAATAAGCTTTAATTGCTTTTTTGTTAATTCCAAGTGGTTCAAAACAAATTCCAATTCCCCTCTTAAGTATTCTCCTGCTGGGGTAAGGGAAACTTTCTTTTTACTTCGAATGAGCAATTGCGCGTCTAAAATTTCCTCCATTTGTTTGATTTGCCTACTCAAACCTGGCTGAGAAATAAAAAGTCGTTCCGCTGCTTTTCGATAATGCAATTCTTCAGCCACGGCCATAAAATATTTGAAATGTCGCAACTCCAATTGATAACTCATAAGCATTGGATATATATAAAAATGGTATTGGTAATTATTAAAGGTAAGGTGTAATTTTAATACTCCAAAACCAAGGTATATGATTTCAGCACCCACAAGTTTTAATTTCGGAGAAGATTGGCTGACTGCAAGCACTGCATTGACTATTTCTTCGGGAAAGACCAAAGTAAATTTGACCGAAGCGACCAGAAAAAAAATAACAGCAAGCTGGCAAATAGTTCAAAATATTGTTGAAAAAGGACATCCCGTTTACGGTATCAACACCGGGTTCGGTCCTTTATGCACGACCAAAATATCCAAAGAAGAAACCACAATTTTACAAACAAATATTTTACAAAGTCATAGTGTTGGTGTGGGTGACCCTATTGGTAAAGAGATTGCAAAATTGATGTTAATTCTAAAGGCGCAATCTTTAGCAAAGGGATTTTCAGGAATCGCAGAAACCACCTTAGACCGAATTATTTGGCATATCGAAAATGATGCTATTCCGGTTGTACCTTCACAAGGCTCTGTGGGTGCTTCCGGTGATTTGGCGCCGCTCTCGCATTTATTTCTTCCCTTAATTGGACTTGGTAAAATCGAACACCAAGGAAAAACTTATGACACGCCAAGCTTCTTCAGAAAATACAATCTCGAACCTCTAGAATTAGGTCCCAAAGAAGGGCTTGCATTGATCAATGGCACACAGTTTATCGCGGCTCATGCCGTCAAAGTGGTTGAGAAGCTACATTCTTGTCTTTCCCAAGCAGATGTAATTGGAGCAATGATGATTGAAGGGTTGCAGGGTTCGGTCAGACCGTTTTTCAATGAGCTTCAAGCCCTACGTCCTTTCAAAGGAAACATACATGTTGCCAAAAGAGTAAAACGACTCTTGAAAGGTTCGGAAATCATGGAAGACCACATTGATTGCGAACGCGTGCAAGACCCCTATTCGCTGCGCTGTATTCCACAAGTGCATGGTGCTTCTCGCAATGCCTGGTTGCATTTGAAAGAATTAGTTGAAGTTGAATTGAATTCTGTTACGGATAACCCAGTAATCATAGATGAAGAACTCACTATTAGTGGTGGTAACTTTCATGGGCAACCGCTCGCGATGGCTTTAGACTATGCCTGTCTAGCAGCTTCTGAAATTGGAAATATTTCAGACCGTCGTATTTATTTGGCATTGGAAGGTAACAGTCCCGGAGTACCTAAATTACTCATGGAAGATACGGGAATCAACTCCGGCTACATGATTCTCCAATATACCACCGCTGCTTTGGCAAGTGAGAATAAAGGCTTGTGTTTTCCATCCAGCGCAGATAGCATACC
Source organism: uncultured Flavobacteriaceae bacterium (assembly GCA_947500435.1). Taxonomy (GTDB): domain Bacteria; phylum Bacteroidota; class Bacteroidia; order Flavobacteriales; family Flavobacteriaceae; genus Maribacter_C. Next base: position 735,327 of record CANMRV010000001.1, on the reverse strand, counting down.
TACTTCTCTCGGACAAGAGGACCATGTCAGTATGGGTTCCATAGGAGGTAGAAAAGCACTCCAAGTAATTGGTAATGTTGAAAAAATATTGGCAATTGAACTTCTAACAGCAGCCCAAGCTTTTGAATTCCGTAAACCCATGAAATCAGGAATTTTCTTGGAAGAAATCCATAAAGAAGTCCGTAAAAAAGTAGCTTTTGCAGATAAGGATCGGGTTTTTGCAGATGACATTGAAATGGGCATTCAAATGATAAAAGACAAGACCATACTTCATTTGATTAATGAAATCGGAGAAAAAGAGAAAATCTCTTTGAAGACGAAACACTCTGATGAATTTGAAGTATATTGAATTCAACGCTATACGCATATCGCTACGCGCCATACGCGTAAAGCGTAAAGCGTAAAGCGTAAAGCAAATTAAGAAAGTATGAGCAAAAAAAGACTTATAGGCCCCTTCAAACAAATCATTCCCATGACGGGACTATCCTTAAAGGGAGCCATTTCAGATAGTCAACTTCACATTATAGAAGACGGTGGAATCATAGTTGAAGATGGAAAAATAAAAACTATCGGAAACTTTGATGACCTAGCTAAGCGTTCCGAAGGCATAGAAATTCATGAGCTAAAAGGAAATCACACCTGTCTTCCCGGATTGATTGATTCCCACACTCATATTTGTTTTGGAGGCTCTAGAGCCAAAGATTACGCCATGCGAAATGCGGGCAAAACCTATTTGGAAATTGCCAAAGCAGGAGGTGGCATTTGGGATACCGTTACTCAAACTCGAAAAGCGAGCAAAGAAGAATTGATAAAACGAACCACCAAATTGGCGAATCGTCATTTGAAAAACGGAGTAACCACTATAGAAGTAAAAAGTGGCTACGGATTATCTGTCGATGAAGAACTTAAAATGCTTCAAGCTATCAAAGAAACCAATGCAGTTGTTTCCGCTGATTTGATTTCGACTTGTTTGGCAGCACATATGCTTCCAAAGGATTATGATGGGACTCACGAACAATATTTGGCTGAAATAAGCGAAAAGCTATTTCCCCTGTTAAAGCAAGAAGGACTGGCAAACAGAATAGACGCATTTGTTGAAGAAAGTGCTTTTTCTGGGGAGCAAATTGCTCCATATTTCGAAAAAGCAAAGGCAATGGGCTTTGATATTACGGTTCATGCCGACCAGTTTTCAACTTCCGGAAGTCAAGTTGCGGTTGACTTTGAAGCTGTAAGTGCAGACCATTTGGAAGCCAGTACACCAAAAGAAGTTGAACTTCTAGCGAATAGTAATGTCATCGCTACTGCCCTACCTGGGGCATCTATAGGTTTAGGTTGTGATTTCACTCCGGCACGCGAGATTCTTGATGCTGGTGGAGTACTAGCCATCGCGAGTGATCATAACCCTGGTTCCGCACCGATGGGTGATTTGCTAACTCAGGCATCAATTCTTGGAACTTTTGAAAAGCTTTCCAATGCAGAGGTTTTAGCGGGAATAACTTTCCGCGCCGCGGCTGCTTTGAACTTAAAAGACAGAGGACAGCTGGCAGAAAGTTTCAATGCCGATTTCATAGGCTTTCACACAAACAATTATCAAGAAATTTTATACAATCAAGGCAATTTCAAACCCTGTATGGTCTGGAAAAATGGGGAATTGGCTTTTGATAAACACAAGCATTAGCAAATGGATTTTAAATCTCAAATACTTCAGGGAATTCCAGAGAATCTTCCTCCCAAAAAGGAATATAGGTTAGATGCAAATCATGCTCCCAAAAGAAAAGATATTCTGTCGTTAGATGAGAAGAAATTGGCCATTCGCAATGCACTGCGTTACTTTCCAAAAGATTGGCATGCAGCACTTTCTAAGGAATTTGCTGAGGAACTAAAAAGGTATGGTCGAATTTATATGTATCGCTTCAAACCTAATTACGAATTATTTGCAAGACCTATTCGTGAATATCCTGCGCAGAGCATTCAGGCAGCAGGTATCATGTTGATGATTCAAAACAATTTAGACCCTGCAGTAGCGCAACATCCTGAAGAGTTGATTACCTATGGCGGTAACGGTGCCGTGTTCCAAAATTGGGCACAGTACCTTTTGACCATGCAGTATTTGGCTACTATGACCGATTCACAAACGCTTCATATCTATTCGGGACATCCGATGGGATTATTTCCTTCTTCAATGGAAGCGCCAAGAGTTGTGGTGACCAATGGCATGATGATTCCCAACTATTCAAAACCTGATGATTGGGAAAAATACAATGCTTTAGGCGTTACCCAATACGGACAAATGACAGCTGGTTCCTATATGTATATTGGTCCGCAGGGCATTGTTCATGGAACAGCAATTACTGTGATGAATGCCTTTCGAAATGTTTTGAAAAAGGACGAAAACCCCTCAGGGAAAATATTTCTGACTGCGGGATTAGGAGGTATGAGTGGCGCGCAACCCAAAGCGGGAAATATTGCCGGATGCATAACCATCTGCGCCGAAGTAAATCCCGCTGCAGCAAAAAAAAGACACGAACAAGGTTGGGTTGATGAATTATTAGATGATTTAGATGGATTGGTATCGCGCGCCAAAAAAGCCATTCAAAACAAGGAAGTAGTTTCCTTAGCCTTTATAGGGAACGTTGTTGATGTATGGGAGCGATTCGACTCCGAAAATATATTTATCCATTTAGGTTCTGACCAAACCTCTTTGCATAATCCTTGGGCTGGTGGTTATTATCCTATCGGATTATCGTTTGAAGAATCGAATCATTTGATGAGTGTGAATCCAGAGGAATTCAAAGTGAAAATTCAAGAGACCTTGCGAAGACATGCGACTGCAATTAACGCGCATACCGCTAAAGGAACCTATTTCTTTGACTATGGGAATGCATTTCTTTTGGAAGCCTCACGTGCAGGAGCAGATGTGATGGCAGAAAACAATATCGATTTCAAGTACCCCTCTTATGTACAGGATATTCTAGGCCCCATGTGTTTCGACTATGGGTTTGGTCCTTTCCGTTGGGTATGTGCATCAGGAAAAGCTGAGGATTTAAGAAAAACAGATACTATTGCCTTAAAGGTAATGGAAGAAATAAAAGAGACTGCTCCTACAGAAATCCAGCAACAAATGCAAGACAACATCACTTGGATTCGCGAAGCTGAAAACAACAAATTAGTAGTCGGGTCGCAAGCTAGAATTTTATATGCAGACGCAGAAGGAAGAGCGAAAATTGCAGAGGCCTTTAATCTAGCTATTCAATCAGGAGAACTTTCTGCACCGGTTGTTTTGGGTAGGGATCATCATGATGTTAGTGGAACGGACTCCCCTTTTCGAGAAACCAGTAACATTTACGATGGCAGTAAATTTACCGCAGACATGGCTATTCATAATGTAATTGGCGATAGCTTTCGAGGAGCGACTTGGGTCTCCATTCACAATGGCGGCGGAGTTGGCTGGGGTGAAGTAATGAACGGTGGATTCGGAATGGTACTTGACGGCTCACCGGAAGCTTCAAAACGCTTGAAAAACATGCTGTTTTACGATGTAAATAATGGCATTTCGAGAAGAGGTTGGGCAAGAAATGACGAAGCCCTATTCGCTATCAAAAGAGAAATGCAACGCACTCCTGAACTAAAAGTTACTTTGCCTAACTTAGTGGAAGATGAATTGTTAAGTAATTTATTTGATATATGAATAGATATCTTGAAACAAATCCTGAATTTTGGTCTGGGCGAAAGTCCGGCAAGAAACTCTATTTGCATGAAAAGGTACAATGCATCAATATTGAACGAGAATCACTTCCGAAGAAATCAAAAAAGAGCTTTACATTTCTCAGCTATGCTTGTGATGAAGGTGTTAAGCGAAACCAAGGAAGGGTTGGCGCTTTCGACGGACCGGAAGCGATTCGAAAAGTTCTTGCCAAACTACCCAATCATCTCAAAAAAAGCACTTCCCTTATTGACGCAGGAACTCTAGAATGTATCGATGGTAAACTTGAAAATATTCAAACCCATCTCGCTGAAAAAGTTGTTCAACTATTACAACAAGACTCATTTCCAATCTTGTTAGGAGGCGGTCACGATATCGCCTACGGACATTACAACGGAGTAAAAAATCACCTAGGAAAAGACAAAACCATAGGCATCATAAATTTCGATGCGCATTTTGACTTACGCTCCAACAAAAACGGCAACAATTCTGGAACACCTTTTTACCAAATCGCTGAAGACTGTAAAGAAGATGGCACTCTGTTCAAATACCTCTGTTTAGGAATTCGAAAAGATGCCAATGACAAAGTGTTGTTTAAAACGGCTTCAGATTTAGGGGTAAGCTATATTGAGAACAACAAGTTCAAAACGCATTATGCTAAACATGTGGTTCGCGTTGTTTTGGATTTTATTCGAGAAGTAGACCATATTTATGTGACCATAGACCTAGACGGGTTCTCCTCTGCATACGCTTCAGGTGTAAGTGCTCCATCACCTATGGGTTTTTCTCCTGACATTGTCTTAGAGACACTTCAGATGATAATCGATTCTAAAAAGCTAATCAGTTTGGATATTGCTGAAATGAATCCTAACTATGATGGAGATAATCAAACAGCAAAGTTAGCCGCCAGTTTGATTCATTTTGTGATTCATCAACTATAATTGAATTCAACATTTAGGGCTAATTCCTTTCCGCCTTAATTATATAATTATCATAATTCAATCCCGGAGAAATCCGATTACAATTAAAACTTATACATTCATAGCTCTTCACTGGATTCTCTAACAGATTTTTACCTTGGGCAGCAATTGTAAAAATAAAAAAATCTATGTCCTTATCCCCTTCAAAATTAAAGTTGAAGGAACCATTAGCATCTATCTCATAAGTCTTATGTACTATGGATTTATCTGCAGGGAAATCATCTTTCATTCCAGTCATCCATATTTCACCTACAACAGGTTCATCATTATCATTGAATAAAATTTTCCCATTAAAACTGGTGCGTTTGCCATTTCCGTCTGGGTCAAAGGTGTCACAACGAACAAAAATTAAACTTAGAAGTACAAGAAATAAAACATAAGTTTTTTGCATAATATTAGTTTTATCTCCGATTAAAGAACTACTCCAACCAAGACTGGTAATACTTCCCATCATCAATATCCATAGCAGCCTGTGTAAGTTTTAAAGGTTTGAAAGTATCAATCATTACCGCTAACTCTTCCGTGCCTTTTTTACCAATACTTGCTTCGTAAGTACCAGGGTGCGGCCCATGCGGAATTCCAGCAGGGTGCAATGAAATATAGCCTTGGTCAATTCCTTTTCTGCTCATAAAATCTCCATCAACATAATACAAAACCTCATCAGAATCTATATTCGAATGATTGTAAGGTGCAGGAATGGATTCTGGATGGTAGTCATACAATCTCGGGCAAAAGGAGCACACGACAAACGCACTTGTCTCAAAGGTTTGATGCACCGGGGGCGGTTGGTGAACACGTCCGGTAATAGGCTCAAAATTATGAATGGAAAATCCGTAGGGAAAATTATAGCCATCCCAACCAACAACATCAAAAGGATGCGTGGCATAGACCATATGATGTAACTGGCCTTGCTTCTTCACTTTCATTAAAAACTCTCCCTTCTCGTCATGGGTTTGCAAGTTCTGCGGAAGTTTAAAGTCACGCTCGCAAAAAGGTGAATGTTCTAAATGTTGTCCGAACCAATTGCGATATCTTTTCGGGGTATAAATTGGATGATAGCTTTCCGTAATCAAAAGTCGGTTATCGTCGGAATCAAATTCTATCTGATAAATCATCCCTCGGGGAATCACCAAATAATCTCCATATTCAAAAGGAATCTCACCCAGCATCGTTTTTAAAGTACCTGAACCTTTGTGAATAAATAAGAGTTCGTCTGCATCAGTATTCTTGTAGAAATAATCAATCATTGATTTTCTCGGGGCTGCTAAACCAACATGAAGATCTGAATTGAACAAAATGGTCTTTCTACTTTCTAAATAGTCATCTATAGGTTTGATTTCCAAACCTTTTAACAAACGAGATTTTATGTTGTATTCTTCAGCCGCTCTAGGAGAAATATCTAAGGTTTTGCCCACCTCTTTTACTTGCGTCGGTCGGTGCAAATGATACATCAAGGATGACATTCCGTCAAAACCAATTGTACCAAACAACTGTTCGTAATGAAGCGTACCATCCTCTTTCTTAAAAATCGTATGTCTTTTTTGTGGGATTTTTCCTGACTTGTGATATAACGGCATAGAGTATATTCGGTTTTTGCTTGAATAAATTTACAATAATTATCAGCGAATTATTAAAATCCCCCTTGGTCATTTACCCAAAATTCGCGCATTTTAACGTTAGCATTAACATATCATCGATTAAACTTTACATTACGACCGTACCTTTATAACTTAGAAGTGACTAAACCATTAACTAATCTAAAATGAACCGGACGCGACTGCAGACCAAGGCTGCAAAAGCGAGAAAGGAATGGCAAAGCTTGCAAGAACAAAAACTCAAGGAAGAAGAAGAAATTAGCAAGATGCCAAAATTGAAAAAAGTAAAGAGCAATAAAACAGAAGACACTCTTCGGGATACTGCCTAGTCTTTTTACCACGCCTTTAACGCCCTCCATAAAAAAAAGCCTTCCAATTTGGAAAGCCTTTCATTGGCCCTAACCTATTTATAGGTTTTGGGTCACAACACAACGTTGCAAATATAGCAAAGGTATTTTAATACTTATGCAATTGATTATGTTTTGTGCTTAAATGGTCGAACGATTAGGCGCGCGGCCTTGTCATAATTGATATAATTGTAGCCCCAGTTAAAGAAGACCACAACCTTATTTCGAAAGCCTACCAAGGCCATGAGATGAACAAATATCCAAATGAACCAGGCGAAAAATCCGCTAAACTTTAGTTTTCCTAAATCAGCTACAGCTCTGTTTCGTCCTATTGTTGCTAGGGTGCCTTTATCAAAATAGATAAAGGGTTTCATTGCTTTCCCTTGAAAAAGCAAATTCAAATTCTTAGATAGATGTTCTCCTTGTTGAATAGCGGGTTGTGCAACTTGCGGATGTCCGTTGGGAAAAGCATCCGTTTCCATATAAGCAATATCACCAATGGCAAAAACGGAATCATATCCTTCAACTTGATTAAAACGATTGACTTTATAACGATTTAATCGCTCAACAAGTTTTGTTGTTTCAAAGCCATCTACAGAAGCCCCTGTCACCCCTGCAGCCCAAATTAAATTTTTAGTTTTCAAAGTCTCACTATCAGCTTTGGTCAGCTGGTTGCCGTCATAATCAGCCACAATCGTATTTAAATGAACTTTCACTCCTAAACTTTTCAAAAATTGGCTTGATTTTTCCGAAGCATGTTCGCTCATTGGCCCTAATATTCTTGGCCCACCCTCAAAAAGGTGAATTTCCATTTCATCAACGTTCAGATGCCGATAATCTTTAGGAAACACGTTTCGTTTCAATTCTGCAAATGCGCCAGCAAGTTCTACCCCTGTTGGTCCTGCCCCAACAATGCAAAAAGTGAGTAATGCTTTCCGCTCTTCATCATTCTTCGAATCATCCGCCTTTTCAAAATTTTGAAGCATCAAACTCCGAATGTTTAATGCTTGCGGAACGGTTTTCATCGGCATGGAATGTTTCTCAATATTTTTATTTCCGAAGAAATTGGTCTTTGTTCCAGTTGCTAAAACCAAATAATCATAAGTCAGTTCACCTATGTTGGTTTTTATCTCCTTGGTATCCGGATTTATCTTTTCCACGGATGCCAATCGAAAGTGAAAGTTCTTCAACTTCTTTAAAACTTTCCGGATGGGATAAGCAATAGAATCTGGCTCTAATCCGCTAGTGGAAACTTGATACAATAAAGGTTGAAAGGTGTGGTAATTATGACGGTCAATAAGCACAACCTGAGCATCTAAATCTTTAAGCTTTTTTGCTAAGGAAATGCCCCCAAACCCACCACCGATAATGACAATTCTTTTTTGCGAAGTCTTAGGTAAATTCATATCGAATTTTACACAAAATTACGACGCGAAAACACAGCAAAAAAGCTTTATGCCCATAAGTTTTCACCATTGATTAATCCTTATTTCATAGTACATCCATTCGAAAATTTACTAATTTCATAAGATGAAGGCCAAAGCCAATATTTCCAGCAGAAAAGATGTAAAAAACTTGGTAGTGACCTTCTACCAAAAAGTACGAAAACACGAGATTTTGGGTCCCATTTTCAATCATATTATTACCGATTGGGAAGCACATTTCGAACTCCTTACCGATTTTTGGGAAACACAACTTTTCTTAAAGCGTAAATATCATGGTAACCCGGTCACGGCGCATCAAGAAGTTGATGATAAAATAGACAATTCAGTCACTTCAGAGCACTTCGGCTTATGGCTCAACCTTTGGTTTGAAACCATAGATGAACTTTTCGAAGGTGAGACCGCATGGATTGCCAAAAACAGAGCTCAAAAAATGTCAACAATGTTATTCCTTAAAATTTTTGAGCATCGCAATAAAACCTAAAGAATTTGTTACTTTTAAAACTAGACAGCAATCTCACACTTTGTTAAAATGAAAAAAAATACTTCCCGTAGGTCATTCCTTAAAAAAGCAGCATTAGGTTCAGCAGCAATGACATCTGCCCCAATGGTTCTTGCAGCCGATTATGAACAAAAATTAATACTCAATAAAAATTATGAGTTTTTGAACTTCTCTGCAAATGACCAAATTAATTTAGGATTGATTGGGTCAGGTATACAAGGAATTTATGATACAACAGCCGCCCTAAAAGTAGATGGGGTAAAACTGGTTGCTGTTTGTGATTTGTATAACGGAAGATTAGACCGAGCCAAAGAACTTTGGGGCAATGATTTGTTCGCTACTAGAGATTATCGCGACCTATTGGAACGAAAAGATATTGATGCCGTAATTGTGGCTACACCAGACCACTGGCATAAAAAAATAACAATTGACGCCTTAAAAGCTGGAAAACATGTGTACTGCGAAAAACCGATGGTTCAAAAATGGCAAGAGGGTCAAGATATCATAAAGGCGCAAAAAAACTCGGGCAAACTGTGCCAAGTAGGCAGCCAGGGCATGTCGTCTTTGGGTAACGAAAAGGCAAAGCAATTGTACGAAGACGGAGCCATTGGTGAATTGGTCATGTTAGATATGTATAATGACCGTTACTCCGCTGAAGGGGCATGGCAATATCCTATCCCGCCTGATGCTAGTCCGGATACTATAGATTTTGATATGTTCTTAGGAAGCGCACCAAAAACCCCCTATGAACTCAAACGCTTTTTTAGATGGCGCAATTATAAGGACTATGGAACAGGGGTTGCGGGTGATTTATTTGTTCACGCATTTTCTACTTTGAATCATATAATTAGTTCAAATGGACCAAACAGGGCCTTGGCCACGGGCGGACTTCGCTATTGGAAAGATGGCCGCGATGTTCCTGATGTTAGTATTACACTCTATGACTATCCAAAAACCGACACTCATGCAGCGTTCAACGCTGTCTTTAGAATCAATTTTATTGCAGGTTCAGGCGGTGGGGGTGGTTTCAAACTTATTGGTACAGAAGGGGAGATGGAAGTAGGTCAGAACTCGGTTAAATTAACACGTTCAAAGTTGGGAATGGTTCCTGGGGGGTATTCTATGATTGCCTATACTGAAGCTACTCAACAAAAAATCAGAGAAGATTATGCAGCTCAAAATCTCGAAACAAGGGCTTCTAGCTTAAACCTTGGGAAGACCACTTGGGAAGCACCAAATGATTATAAGGGAGGTCATTACGATCATTTTTATAATTTCTTTCAGGCCATTCGCGGAAAGGGAAACATCATTCAAGACCCAACGTTCGGACTACGAGCTGCCGGTGCTGCACTTTTAGCCAATGAAAGCTATTATAAAAAGCAGCCTGTGAATTGGGATCCCACAGCAATGAAACTCCTTTAGATTTCACAAAAATCAATTTTCTTATCAAATCCAAACTCCTACTTTTGTCGTTTAAAACAACAAATACATGACCTTACTTTTAATGGCCGCTGGTAGTGGAAGCCGATATGGAAAACTGAAACAATTTGACGATTTAGGCCCAGCAGGCGAATTTCTGATGGAATTTGCGATGTACGATGCCATAAAAAACAACTTTAATCATATCGTAGTCATTACAAAAAATGAAAACGTTGATTTTCTAAAAAACCATTTAAGTGGTCGGTTGCCTCAAAATGTAAAATTGGATGTACTTGCCCAAGAAAAAACAGATCTGCCTGATGGAGTTAGCTTCAATGGGGAACGTAAAAAGCCTTGGGGTACTGCACACGCCGTTTGGACGGCCAGAAATGTTATTGATGGTCCTTTTGCGGTTATTAATGCGGATGACTTCTATGGACAATCTGCCTATGCAAATGCAGCGAAATTTATGCAAAAGTATCCGAACGACAATACCTATGCTTTGCTAGGTTACACCTTAAAAGATACACTTTCAGAACATGGTTCGGTTTCTCGTGGAGTTTGCGTGGTCGAAGGCGATGATTTAACTTCGGTTGAGGAACGACTCGAATTAGAACAACGAGGTGATAGTGTTATTGATCATCATTCAGGAAATAGTTACTCCGGAAATGAGCAAGTAAGTATGAACTTTTGGGTTTGTAAACCTTCCATTTTTGATAAGATTGAATCTGAATTCCGTATTTTTTTGAAAGATGAAAATCGCATTGCCAATAGTGAGCTCTATCTACCGATTACAATTCAAGAAATGTTACAAGCTGGGGAAGTAAGTGTGAAATTGGTTCCCTCGGGTGGTGAATGGTTTGGTGTGACCTATGCAAGTGACAAAGAAATAGCAATGAAAAGCTTGCAAGATAAGACCGCACAAAATCAATACATTTCCCCACTATGGCCATAGAATTGGGAAACTATTCCGAAGAAGAGCTTAATGCAATCCTAAAAGAATTTAAGATTGTCCAAAAAGAGTATTCCTTTAAATCTTTAACGGCAGGTTACATTAATGACACCTTTTTGGTATTTAGTGAAGAAAAACCACTATTTATTCTTCAACGAATCAATCATAAGGTCTTTGAGAATATTGAAGGCCTGATGATGAATATCAATAGGGCATTCAAACATTTAAAAGGGGTTGATTATAACCAAATCAAGTTGATGCCAGCTTTATCAGGCAAAGCATATGTTTCTCATAAATCAGGATATTGGCGTGTCATGACCTATATAGCCAATAGCACTACTCATAATACCACAACAGAGCCTGAAATTGCTTTTGAGGCAGGCAGAATTATAGGAAAGTTCCATATCCTATTAGCTAATGAACCTTTAGAACATTATACAGATACGATTCCGAAGTTTCATGATTTAGAACTTCGGAAAATGCAGTTTCTAGCAGCGCTTGCAAGGGCATCTGAAGAAAAGAAAGAAATAGCTAAGAATGCGATTCTTTTCTCACAGGATATGCTCGTGAAGTTAACATCAATGCATAGTAGTCATTTACCTCAGCGTGTTTGTCATAACGACACCAAACTGAACAACATTCTTTTTTCTAGGGAAACAAAAAAGGCCTTATGCCTTATTGATCTGGACACTTTAATGACAGGATATTTTCATTTTGATTTCGGCGATGCCATTCGAACCATCGTAAATACTGCTCCAGAGGATGAGCAAGAGCACAGCAAAATTACCTTTGAAAAATATCTTTTTGAAGCTTTTCTTGATGGACTAGCATCGAATGATTCTTTTTTAACCCATGAAGAAATCAAGGCACTTCCCTATGGGGTACTACTAATGCCTTTTCTGCATGGTATAAGAGCGCTTACCGATTACCTCAACGGTAACATTTATTACAAAGTGGCCTACGAAAATCAAAATTTAGACCGCTGCTTAAGTCTGTTTGATTTTACAAAAAAGGCTCTTTCAAATTCTGATTATATGAAAAAGGTACTTTTTGAAAAACTCAAATCTTCAGAGTACTAGTAATTATGGCTTAAACACTCTTCGCTTTTTTTTACCATCCTGAAATACTTAAAAGCTGTTTTTTTAGTTATATGTAGGAAAATTCTTTCTTTTCAAAAATTTGAGGGAACCTACAAATAGAAATAACATGAAAAAGCATATGCAAAATAGTCTGAATTTCAGCCTTATCATTTTGGCGTTAACTTTCTTTATTACGGCCTGTAGTGCGGATGAAGGATCGGTATTTGAAACACCTCAAGATACAGACCAAGATGGCATGGACGAAACCCCTGGAGTCGCTACCATCATTTTTAATGAAGCAGACCCAAGTAAAAACATACTTATTGCAGAAGCGAACGGAGAAGTTGGCTCCAAAGTTCAAGGGAGAGTCATCTTCACTAGCTCAGCAACAACACAATGTCGTTTATATATCACTCAAAACATAGCTGGAGCAGGCGATATGCCTTTTAATGATTTTGATTTAGGAGATACTGATTTAACTAAAGTATTAAAAGCAGATGGCTCTATTGACTTGGATGGAGCAAATAAAAAGGAAATCGATTTTACATTCGAACTACCTGTACCAGATGTTGTAAACGGTTTAATCGTCTATAGTTTTTGGACAACAAAAGGGAAAGGTGATTTTAGAGACCCTACTAAGCGAATAGCTTTGGGAGTAGGAACCATCACTGTTAAAGTTGGTGTGGGCACTAATCCTTTTGCCACGGTTCGAAAATTTGAGGGCATTAAACTTTTCGCTCCTGACCAATTTGGCAAAACAGAAAGCTTCTTCTCTTTATTAAACGAAACAGTTTACAAAATCAATCAAGGTCCAGAGTTTAGAGCTTTTTGGGACTTTGGCTACTACTACGGTGCGTCAGGGAGTTCTGCTAACGACGATGCTTCCTTCGCATCAACCAAAACCTATGATGCTGCTTTTGGTTTTGATGTTGAAGGTCTCAAGCCTTCAGATACTGAAGAAGACATGATCGAAGAAACTTTAAATGAAATGTTCTTTGCAATGTCTAGCAAAAGCGCCACTGATTTTGACAGTATTGCTTTGGCAAGTGACTTAGACGGCATCACGAAATCTAGTGACCAAAAAATTACAAATCTCATGATAAGTGATGTCGTCGAATTTGTAGACAATTATGGTAAAAAAGGACTTATTAAAATAACAGCTATTCAAGCCGGTTTTGGGAATGAAGATTTTATTGAATTCGATGTGAAAATACAACCATAAACGAATAGAATTAACTTGACACTACTTTCACTAACCATTAATTATGAAAAGAGCCTCCGCGAAAGCTGAGGCTTTTTTATTTTACTTTGGTAGAATGAGCCAAATTTTCGCTATTTATCTATCTTTCTTAACAGGCATACCCAATCTTGCATGCCCGTGTTCATTTCTTTAACGCGAGGTCGACCCAATTTTCGCACCCCTCCACCTTTTACCGTTTCAATCGTTCCTATTTGAAGACTGCCTCCATTTAGAGGATCAAACCATTGTACACTAAAATCACCTTGTACACTTGACAGATTAATTGTACTTACATTTACTTCCGGAAGATAAACTGCATAAACTTTACCTGTTTCCCTCAAACAATACGCTTCCTTTGAATTAATCAAAGAATGTTCTGGATTCATCTTCCAATATGGCAACTGGTCTCCTACTAAAGTTTTAGCGTGGTTGGTCATCTCCCATAATTGATTTCTTTGTCTCCAATCTTCAGATGATAAATCGTTATGAGGATGTTTTGCTCCAAAATACCATTCCACACCTGCTCCACCAGACAATAAAGTACCCCATAAAACATAACTTCGTATCGTTTCATGTCCAGGGTCTTGGTCGTCTGGCAATACAGCAGTATGCCACATACCTATTTCGTCCATTGTGATTAACCAATCATGTCCTTTTTCCTTAGCTTTGATTTTCCACCTTTCTATTACCTCAGCAGTTTGTGTTCTCTGATCTTGCTGAAGGGATAAACCGTCCACATATTTATAACCAATTATATCATCTAAAATGTCGCTACGTAATGGGTCATGCGAGTGCGTATGTAGAAGAACAGGGTGATTATATGGATCCGTTTCTTTTAGAAATTTCGCCATTGCCTTTCTTTGGGAATCATTTTGACCAATAGGTGACCATTCCGCCGGGCCATTTTCTTCTCCCAGGTTCCATTGCAAGGCCAGATGGTGACCGAATCGTGCAATCAGCTCCCTGAAATACAATTGCCTTAGTGGTCCTGTATCGCCATTATCGAGCATGGTTTCGTTCTCTGTTTCCTGAAGTACCATATGCAAAAGTATTCCCTTTGATTGCATGTGCTGAAACACGATTTCCCATTGTTCTAATTTGCTAACATCAAATCGTGTAAAATCTTCGGGACTATTGTAGGGCCAAACGTCGTTACCATCACCTAAAATATTCATGGTTAAAAAGTAGTTCGAATTCATTCCCTTTGACGCCAAATAATTCAATGCTCCTATTAGTGATTTTCCTTTGCCATTTTTCCATTTTGGGTCTCCTGTTTGCCAATCTTTTAAGTGTTCTGAGTAAGAATGTATCTCTCCTGTTGCATTAGCCTCTCCCTCTCTACTCTCCTTTTTCAAGCGATAGGTGTCATCAAAATCTATATAAGCCAATAAATTCTCAGGACTATTAGCACCTCCCTTTAACCAATACTTTTCGGAATCTTGAAACTTATAAAAACCATTCGCCACTTGAAGACGACCATTTGCTCTAAAATCAACACCCTTTTTATCAGAGTCAGTCACAGTAAACCAACCCTCAGCATTTGGAATTTCAATAGGCTCGGCATTTTGAAAATCATCTTTTAGCGCTATACTATCCTTATGATACATAGTTGCAGAATAACTCCATTCACCCTTTCGGTCTGGTGTAAATCGAACATTCCAGATGTTTCCTTTATCAGCACTGGTTTCAGCTGCATTTCCATCCGCAGCGTAAAAACCTCTTATTGTATATTGTTTCTCATTGTGCTTAAACACAACATCTAAGCGGTAGTTCAAAAATGGATTATCAGCAGCAGTTTCTGAAGTTTCAGGACCTTCAAAAGATAGCGTAACCGTATGCCACTGTTTGTAAACAAATAGGGAATCACCATCAGCACCTTTCCCTAACTTGGTATTATTTCCACAGCTTTGTAAGAATCCAAGAAGGCCAAACAAAATATATTTTAAATGTCTAATCAGTTTCATAATTTCATCTTTTACTATGTCAATTTACTGCTCTTTTTTATACTGTATACTTTACAAATCATCATAGCCTTACAAACCTTTTGCACTGGCACTTCTAAAACCAAACCTGCCGATATTAGCATTAATAGTTCAGCCAACTGAAACACTCCTAGTATTTCATTATTTCACGAAATGGGAGATCTATTTTTTGGTGGGACTGAACCAAACAAAAAAACCTCAATATATTGATTAACAATATATCGAGGCTTATTAAGCGGTCTGGACGGGACTCGAACCCGCGACCCCCTGCGTGACAGTCGACTAAAATCGTGTTTCATCTAGTGTTATTTGCTATCATTTAGCCTGATTATCAGTTAATTACAAATTGTAATTTTATATCGACTGTCATCAAATATGGTTCTAAAATCCAATTTGTTGTACCTATGTTGTACCCATTAAACTATAAATTATGTCGAGTATAAAAATCGTTTTGCGAAAAAAAGGGCTTTCCGATGGCACCTATCCTGTCTGTTTAAGAGTGACTAAAAATAGAAAAACTAAATATTTTAGTACCATTTTTAAAAGTACAGAAAAAGAATGGGATGCTCCTTCAGGATGCTTTAATAAAAAAAACTCAAACTACATTCAAAACAATCGGCTGCTACTAAAAATAAAAGCAAGGGCACTTAAAGTCTATGCGGATTTAGACTTGGAAAAAGAATATTTCAATCTAGATGATTTTGGCAGAAGATTCAGAGTTGATGCGAATCCGTCTACTGATTACGTTTTTCCTTTTTTTGAAGAAATTATTGCTGAAATGAAATTGGCAGGTAGAATGGGAAATGCAAGGTTGTATAATGAAACATTGAAATCAATACGGCGATTTACTAATTTCAAGAAACTTCGATTTATTGATATCAACAATAGTTTTCTTAATAAGTATGAAGCTTGGCTTCGCTCTCGTGGCGGTGCTGATGGCGGTATCAGTATTAAGCAACGTACACTACGAGCATTATATAACAAAGCCATAGAAAGAAACGTCATTAAAGATTTTAATCATCCCTTTAAAACATATAAAGTTTCGAAACTAAAAGGGAGGGGTATCAAAAAAGCTTTGAATTTTGAGCAAGTAACTAAAATTATTCATTTTGATGTTCAAAAGAATCTTCATCTACGAGATGCACGAAATTACTTTGTATTTAGCTTCTATACGCGAGGTATGAATTTTGCCGATATGATGGTTTTAGAATGGAACGATATTGAATCAACAACAATCTCTTATATTAGAAACAAAACAAAAGGTAGGTTTGTTATTACCATACTGCCGCCTGTTCAGGAAATCTTGAACTATTATAGGGAACACACGCTACCAACAAAATATGTATTTCCTATTCTCTTGAAAGATGGTTTAACACCGAATCAAATTGAACACCGGAAAAAGAAAACCTTGGCTAAGTATAATAGAGATTTAAAGGAAATCGCCAAATTATGCGGAATTACCAAACCACTTTCTAGTTACGTCGCCCGGCATAGCTTTGCCAATTGCTTAAAACAAAAAGGAGTTGCTACCGATATTATTGGTGAATCATTAGGGCATAAAGACTTAGCTACTACCCAAGTTTATCTTAAAGAATTGGGTAGTTCTGTATTGGATGAGGCAGCAGCGCTTTTGCTATAAAAGGAAAGTAATGTTTCATGAAAGCTAATTAACTCCGGCATTTTCGTTTATTCTACTAGATAAGCTCAATTAAATAGTTTAAATAATTCTGAGTTTAGTTAAACTCGTATAATTAAGTCAAAATTGGATTATTTGAACTTTTATCGTCAAGTATATGTGTAGTTGACCCTCTTCAGGTAAATGATGTCTATGTGCTCTTTTAAATGTATAGCTAACCCTAAGAATTAGTAGGGTCTTGGATACAAACAATGTCAATTATCGAAAATTATATCAAAAAACAGTCTCAATTCAATTTTTTAGTACATTTATTATATAATGAGTTCATCAGACGAACGCATTGCCAAATGAACTATGAAAACTATTTTCATGTTCGGGCTTAGGAGGATAAGGAAGTCTACTTCGAAAGCTGCCCTAGGGATAGGGAACCGAATACTCAGGCTGACTTCTGAAACACTTACTACTATACTTCGATTGGAGCACAATCTTTTTGTGCCCTCTACCATTTTCATATTCCGTATCTGATGCATTAGAAATTTAATCTCATCTGCTCTTTGGAGCAAATCTTACATTTTCTAATTTTTTACATCATACGAATGAAAACAAAATACGTCGACCTTATCGACCAAACTTTTGATTTTCCACAGGAAGAGTTCACCCTAAAAAACAACGAACTACATTTCCATGGAATAGACTTAATGGCCCTTGTTGAGCAATATGGAGCGCCACTTAAATTCACTTACTTACCAAAAATATCTGATAATATCAACCGAGCTAAATCTTGGTTTGCAGAGGCAATAAAAAAAAACAACTACGAAGGCAGTTATAACTATTGCTATTGCACAAAGAGTTCTCATTTTAAACACGTGTTAGATGAGGCGATAAAGAATGACATTCATATAGAAACTTCATCTGCCTTTGATATTGATATTATTGAAAACCTTAAAGCTCATGGTAAGATTAGCGATGATATTTATGTCATCAGTAATGGTTTTAAACGTGACCAATACGTTCAAAATATTGCTAGACTTATCAATAATGGGCATAAAAACTGTATTACCATTATTGACAATTATGAAGAAATCAATCTGCTTAGCGAAGCTATCAATGATACCTATAACATTGGTATTCGCATCGCTTCTGAAGAAGAACCAAAGTTTGAATTTTATACCTCCAGATTAGGTATTGGATACAAAAACATTTTACCCTTTTATAACAAAGAGATTAAAGATAATTCGAAAGTTAATTTGAAGATGCTGCACTTCTTTATCAATACGGGTATCAATGACAATGCCTACTACTGGAATGAACTGCAAAAATGCATGAAGGTATATGTAGACTTAAAAAAAATATGCCCTAGTCTAGATAGTCTTAATATAGGCGGCGGTTTCCCCATAAAAAACTCTTTGGCTTTTGATTACGACTACGCCTATATGATAGATGAAATCATACAGCTTATCAAGCAAACCTGTGATGATGCTGGCGTTGCAGTTCCAAATATTTTTACAGAATTCGGCAGCTTTACCGTAGGCGAAAGTGGCGGTAACATTTATGAAATCTTGTATCAGAAACAACAAAACGACCGTGAAAAATGGAATATGATTAATTCGTCTTTCATAACTACAATGCCGGATACCTGGGCTATCAATAAACGTTTTGTAATGCTAGCTATCAATGGTTGGAACAAAGAATACGAACGTGTCCTTCTTGGTGGACTCACTTGCGATAGTGATGACTACTATAATAGCGAGCAGCATATGAATGCTATTTACCTGCCAAAATTCAATAAAGAAAAGCCATTATATATCGGTTTTTTTAATACAGGCGCATATCAAGAAAGCATAGGAGGTTATGGCGGCTTACAGCATTGTTTAATTCCGGCTCCAAAACACATAATAATAGACCGTAATGAACATGGGGAATTAACAACCTCAGTATTTGCAGAACAACAAACATCTGAACAATTACTGTCCATCTTAGGATATGATTACGAAGTCAACAAGGCCCTTGAAAAAGTATCGGCCAATAGTAAAGAAATATCAAAAGTATTAAAAGCATCATACTCATAATTCTTAAAAACATCATGAAAACTAATTCCACATTTGCCGGTATTTCTCAAAATTATGCTGGTTTAGACACTTCAAAAATAGTTTTAATTCCTGTACCCTATGATGGAACAAGTACTTGGGGAAAAGGTTCTGACAAAGGGCCTGAAGCCTTTTTGGAAGCTTCTGAAAATATGGAACTATATGACATAGAAACCGATTCAGAGGTATACAAAAATGGTATTTATCTAACCGAACCAGTTACTGTAAATGCTACACCAGAGGCCATGGTAGATGCTGTACATCAAGAAACTAAAAGGTTCATTAAAAAGAACAAATTTGTTACCATTTTTGGAGGAGAACATTCCATATCCATTGGAACAATCAGAGCTTTTAACGAAATGTTTCCCAATCTAACGGTATTGCATATCGATGCACATGCCGATTTACGAAAAAGCTATGAAGGTAGTGCGTGTAATCATGCTTGTGCCGTTTATGAAGCTAGTCAAAACACTAATTTAATTCAAGTGGGAATTCGCTCTATGGATGCCAAAGAAAAATCGGTAATGGATTTAGATAAAACCTTTTTTGCTCACGAGATGGCAATAGATGATACTTGGATGGATGCTGCTATAGACCAAATGACGGAGAATGTATTTATAACATTCGATTTAGATGCTTTCGACCCTTCTATATTACCTAGTACTGGAACTCCTGAACCAGGAGGTTTGTTTTGGTATGAAACCTTAGATTTCTTAAAACAAGTTTTTGCAGAAAAGAATGTGGTTGGGTTTGATATTGTTGAATTATGTCCGAACAATGTAGATAAGTCCTCAGACTTTCTCGCCGCTAAACTGTACTATAAAATGTTGAGTTATAAGTTCAAGGGGCAAGATGCCGAGGAGAATTATGACAATACATATGATATCACGTATCAACCGAGCTCGACAAGCTCAAAATTCGAAGAAGATGAATACTAAAGGAAGCATTTCTAATTTTATCGAGAAGTATTATTTGCATTTCAATGCTGCTGCTTTGGTAGACGCTGCGAAAGGATACGAGGCACAGCTTGATAATGGGGCCAAGATGTTAGTTTCCCTTGCAGGAGCTATGTCAACAGCAGAACTAGGTAAGATTTTTGCCGAAATGATACGGCAAGATAAAGTACACATCATTTCGTGTACAGGGGCAAACTTAGAGGAAGACATAATGAATTTAGTAGCGCATTCTCATTATAAGCGTATTCCTGAATATAGAGACCTGACCCCAGATGAAGAATGGTCTTTATTAGAACAGGGTTTAAATCGGGTGACGGATACCTGTATTCCCGAAGAAGAAGCTTTTAGAAGATTGCAAGAACACATCTATAGAATATGGCAAGAAGCAGAGGATAAAGGAGAGCGCTACTTGCCTCATGAATACATGTATAAAATGCTATTATCAGGGGTTTTAGAAAAATACTACGAGATAGATTTAAAAGACTCGTGGATGTACGCCGCGGCAGAAAAGAATTTGCCCATTATTTGTCCAGGTTGGGAAGACAGTACCATGGGGAATATTTTTGCAAGCTATGTTCTTAAAGGTCAGCTGCAAGCAAGCACTATGAAATCTGGAATAGAATATATGACCTTCCTTGCAGATTGGTATACCAACAATTCAGAAAATGGCATTGGTTTCTTTCAAATAGGGGGTGGTATTGCTGGTGATTTTCCTATTTGTGTAGTACCTATGTTATATCAAGACATGGATTATACAGATACACCTTTCTGGAGTTATTTCTGTCAAATAAGCGATTCAACTACAAGTTATGGCTCATACTCCGGTGCGGTTCCAAATGAAAAAATCACATGGGGTAAATTAGACATCAGTACCCCAAAGTTTATCATTGAGAGTGATGCTACCATAGTAGCCCCATTAATATTTGCTTACCTATTAAATATGTAATTATGGACAAACACGCACATTTAAGAAAAGTCATTGTTGATTTCAAAAAACTAACTCCTGAAGTGTTAAAACTTACGGTAGAGCGCTATCCCGATGGGTACGATGATCTCGACATCATTTCTTTTCGCAATGCTAATGGCGAACGTATTGAAGCTGTTGAAGTATTGACTGACGATACCAAATATTTAGTGAAGATTAGTGAAAAGTTGGAGTATACGATGGAGAATTATGACAAGACTGATTATGAAGACTTTGATGAAGACGATCCAGCCGCAGTAGTGGAACCCGACCCAGAAGACATGGTTGATTAAAATGATGATTTAAACAAGATTGAATAATGATACAAATCATCAATAAAACTCGTTTGCTAGCTGTAAACCAAGGGTGTCTCCTAGTTATGGAAAAAAGGGCAGACCAACTACTTTACACCCTTCCGGGGGGCATTAAAAAGAAAAAAGAACGATTAGTTGAAAGCTTAAAACGAGAAACTAAGGAAGAGATAGGATTAAAAGTGAAGGTCAAAAAATTATCTTTTTTATCAACGCAAAGCGTACAGAAAGAATTACAGCTTTTAGTAAAGCACTATTTTGTATTCAAAACGAAATCAAGCGATTTCCGTATTCTTGAACCAGAAAAATTTGTCAAGGTACTATGGATACCATGGAGAGAAGCTTTTCCATTTTTAGATAAAGAAGATAAAAAAGCTGTAAAAATGTATTTTAAAAATTGTCCAACCTTAACCAGTATATTATGAAAGCACAATTTCATTTGGCATTACCTTGTGAAGACATAGAAATCACAAGAGCCTTTTACATAAATATTCTCGGTGCTACAAATGGCCGACAAGCAGACAAGTGGTGTGACATTAACTTGTACAACCATCAGTTAACCTTTACTGAAGCTGGCGATTTCAACTTTGATTATAAGAGCTACAAGTTGGGCGATACTATTTTACCATCTTTTCATTTTGGCGTTATTATATCTGTTGAAGAATGGGGTAAACTGTATAGCCAATTGTTTCAATCAAATCAAGACGTCACTACTGAAGTAACTTTTATGGAAGATAAGGTTGGCGAACATCTTTCCTTTTTCATTACCGACTCGAACGGATATATGATTGAGTTTAAAAGCTTTAAAAATTCGAATGAGGTTTTCTCTACCTAGAAAAAAAATTAAGGTTGGGCTTTATTAAATATAACAAGTAAGGCCATTTGACATCAAAGTGATATTTTAAAAAGTATAACCAAGACTAAAGAGAGGTAGTTACATAAAATGTTTGTATTATGTAACTACCTTTTAATATCAAACTTTAATTCTTTCTTGGCTTGATTTAATCAAATATTATTAAGGATTAATATAAGCGTTACTAGCAGAAAGATAATTCCTCAATGGTTTTTGAAATAGAATTTCTTGAACCGAAAGCGTTCTGATATAACTGGTATACAATTCGTATTTCGCTTGCACGTGTGCAATTTGATTTTCATTCAGTAATAGCTTTAGTTTTACTAACAGTAATGGCGGAGCACCCTCCATGTTTTGATATATTTCATAAATAGGTATAATACTTCCATTTTTTATTTTATTCTGCGTGGAGAGGAAATTACTGATTGCCTCTTTGAAATCAAGCATTTCCTTCTTTTGCGAATAACTTATCTCTTCTTCAAGCTTTGTTAGTTTAATTTCTTCATTTAGCTTGTCAAAATAATAATCTCCTTTGCGTTGCCTATTGCTCGCAAAGTCCAAATTAAAACCAATTCCAACAGAAACATTCTCTTGGAATATAAAGTCATCGCCTCCTTGGTATTGTAATTGAACAAAGTCCAATAACTGATTTGATTTTGCTGAACTTAGCTCCAATTCATTGATTAAGGTGCTCAATTCTAACTTTTGTAGTCTGATTTTTAAAGGTTCAGCACTAGAATATGTAGCGTTCGATTTTTCTATAATCTGCTCAGGATTTATAAGGTCATCAAAATTAAACCCAATCGAATCCCTTATGCTGTTCACTATTTGCTTCATTTCGGTCAATTGTTTTTGATGCACCTCCTTTAGGTTTTGCAATTTTAGTTCAATAGCCGATAACTGGTCCTCGACATCTATCAATTCAGTTACATCGAAGTTGATATCATACATACTTTCCTTTAAAATTCTAGACTTATCCATAAGCTGTTTTTGTCTTTCTTTGGTTAATTCCGTCAATTCGGTGATAAAAAGATAATCCACTATTTGCAAATATCTTTTTTCCAACTGCTCGTTAAAATGCAAATCAGTTTCAAGGCTTGCTATATCTAATTTGTTACGGTACACCCTTTTTTGTTTGGAAATAGCACCAAGGCTAGTTGGTTGTATTCGCATAGAATATTCTTGTCTGTTCAATAGAAAATCACGGGTCTCTGTCCTTAGTTGAACGCCTTTGATTAAAGGAAGTCGATAATTGTATTCCTTTAAGAAAGACAGTTTATACGCATTGCCCTTTACTTGCCCTGATTCTCTGATGGTATGCAAATAATCGTCTACCGTTACGATACGCTGAGCGTTCGCAACTGTTGAAAAAAGGATAATAAGAAACAAGGTTAGAATTAAACTAAACCTCTGGATTCTATCTATTTTAATCCAGATTAACATCTTGTGCCCCATTTGGTTTAGCTTCTTAGGTTTAGTGTTACTTTTTCTTTCTGCAGAAACGGGTTGTCTGGTGGAATTTCTATAATGATTTCTCTGCCATAGGTAATTAGCTCTTTTATCTTACGAAGTCGAGGCGGAATTTCTATGATACGCGACCCTCTGGTTCTTACGATTCCGATATTTTCTATTCCCGGTCTAGTGGTTGAAAAAATCGATATTGTATCGTTTACATTCACTTTCAACATATGTTCTTCATGAATGTAGCCGATGACTAAAGTTGGACTTTCATCATAAAAGGTAATCAAGGTTTGAAAGGAAGGTATATTTTCATTGGCCTTGCATTGTATGCTTCCAACAAGTCCATCGGAGGGTGCTACTATCGTTTGACTCTCTTTTTTCGTTTCGTAATATTCTTGTTCTCTTTCAAGACTTTTTATTTGAGAAAGTAAGGGGTTGTTATCTGCAAAACGTTCACTTTCCAGCTTACTGATTTCAGTATTTATAATGCTGCGAGCATAATTGCGTTCTTTTGTTAGTGCCTTTATTTTAAGTGA
This sequence comes from uncultured Flavobacteriaceae bacterium, assembly GCA_947500435.1. Classification (GTDB taxonomy): domain Bacteria; phylum Bacteroidota; class Bacteroidia; order Flavobacteriales; family Flavobacteriaceae; genus Maribacter_C. Next base: position 711,282 of record CANMRV010000001.1, on the reverse strand, counting down.
AATAGGATTGCTTGTAGTGCCTAATTTTGTATTGGAAGCAATACCCTTGTCCATATTGGCTACCAGTTTTATATTTTGTTCTAGTTGAGCACTGTATTGGTCGATTTCAGCTTGAATCTTACTGGTTTTTTCGTTTAGCTCTAATTTGTATTGGCTGATACGCCAGTCGAGGTCAGATTTCCAAAGTTGGTATTTGGTCTGTAATTCTTCTATTTGATAATTGGTGCTACTAATCTGTACGGATAGATCGGAAGAAACTACATCTAGCATTACCGTACCTTTCTTTACCTTTTGACCGGTTGTAACATGTATCCTTTTTATTTCGGTTGAATTTTCCATGTTTATTTCGGTTTCCTTGTTTTCTGCAAATCCGTAGAATGTAACCGAATCATCCATGTCAAATGCCATGCAGAAAAGTAATACTATAACTATGGCAAATGCTACACCGTAAGCAAGATTAAATTTTTTCATAGTCTTCTTTGAAGTTTAAGGTTACGTTCAAAACACCAATTTTTTCTGTTAAGATATTCACAAGGCTTGTCGCCTTATTTCTATCTTGTATTCTGATTTTATATTCAAAAGAGGGTATCCCTTTTTGTTCATCCTTCCTTTTTTTACTGTTTATGCGATAGTTAAGCAAGATGGCTTTACTGCAATGTTCATCTAGCGTTAGGCTAAGCTCATTTTCTAAAGTTTTTGACGCATCGGTTGGAAATTGAAATTGAAGATACCCGATGACATATTCGTTCTTGGTTAAGGGTGAGTAATGGAGTATGAAAACGGTTAAACAAAAACCTATCGTGCCTATTAAGGCTATTAAAAGTCCATAAACCCCTGCGGCAATGCCCACCCCAATAGAAGCAAACATAAAAACCATATTTCGTGGGCTTCTTAGGGTCGTCCTGAAACGTATGATGGCCAGAGCGCCCAACATACCCAAACCTCGGGCCAAACTATCTCCTATAGCCTGCATAACAGTTGCCACCGGAATGGCAATCAAAATAAGCGATTGAATAAAAAATCGAGGCCGGTCTATTTCTTGTGAAGTCTTCTCAAAGGTCACAGCAATCAAAGAAGACAATACAAATGCAATAAGCGCAATACTGATAATATTCCAGAGACTTGCTCCTTCAAGATTGCTATGCATATTAGTGAAATCGAACATGGTTTTGTGTTTAGATAAAGTTAAAAATGAATTGCTAGGGAGTGCTTCGTCGATAACATAATCTGCGCTCTTGTATATACAACAATTGACTTTTAAAAACTCCTTAACATTAAGGAAACATTTTGATAAAAATTAATTAACTATTTACAAATCAATGATATAAGGAGGATTAGCATTCAAGGATTTTAGGGAAAGGAGGATGGAAATGGAGTTTTTTAATGCGATTAGCAGGATGGTTATAAAAAATAAAACTGCCCCAATTTGCCTTGGGGCAGTTCATCAAAAATCTTCCATTTTCATAGCGGGGAATCTTTAAAAAGAATCCGGAAGATTATAGAAACTAGTACTAAACGGAATGGCCTTGCTCCTTATCTTGAGTTTGCCCTCAAGTAGTACTAGTTCTTTTCAAAAGTCAATAAGTCAACTCCACCATTACCACCACTCACATCACGAAGTTCAATTTTTGATGCTGAATGTGATATGATTTCCCAATCGTCTGAAAGCTCTGCAAAGTCAGCAGGAGAAGCGAAGAAAATATTAAAATCGATTTCTCCAGATGAAGAACCTCCTGAAAAGTTTCCTATGGTACAGTTATTTTTAAAACGTAAGCGGTCATCACCACCGATACGCAGATCCACTTTTGATTCTCCATTTTCCAATTCAATTTCGTGGAGGGTCCAAGTCGCTTCTAAGTCGCTTAAATCAGGAATCGAAACCACTACGTTAATGTTATTGCCGCTTCCGGTCGCTTCCCAGGTACCTGAATAAGAAGTTCCATTTGCTGAAGCGCTGATGACTCCATCCGAAGAAAAATTAAAATTAAATCCATTAAAATTATCTTCAAAATCGTTATCGTTTATTTCAAGTTTATCAACATACCAGTCTGTACATGCCGTTAAGACATCCGTCAGTTGTGAAATAGTACAATTGTTACAATCGTCATTGGAGTTGTTATCACTTGAGCTATCGTCGCTTGAACTATCATCGTTTGAATCGTCATTGGAGTTGTCGTCAATTGTAATCGACCACGTGCCCGTTTCGGTATTACTTCCGTTATCCGCTACCAAACTTCCGTCCGAATTGAATGAAAACCCGTAGCCTGCAAAATCACCGGTCTCATTTTGACCCGAATCGATAAAATTGGTAATGCTCCAAGAACCTTCGGTAACATTGCCTGTAATTGTTTCAATGTCGGCTTGTAGCTGCGCAAAATCGATGCTATCATCTGCATCTTTGATACATGAGGCAAATAATACTGTCATCATCAATAATCCATAAATAGAAATATTCTTTTTCATCTTTTTAGTATTTAATTGTTAATAAGGGGCAATTGCAATAAAGCTTATTGTTTTGTTAGAATTAGGGTATCTGTTCCACCGTTACCACCGCTGACATCTCGTACTTCGACTTGCGCAGGGGTAACGGAAATCACGTCCCAAATATCATTGAATTCATCAAAGGGTACGGTACTTCCAAAATTCAAGGCGAGTTCACTATCTGAATTTTGTGGTGCCCATGTGCCATTGATGGCGGTGCCATTATCTGCAACCACGGTACCGTCGATATTAAAGTTTAGGGTATAGCCGCTATAATTGCTCGTTTGATTATCGCTGTCTTCGGTATAAGAGCCTACCACCCAAAGGCCATCGGCTAAAGTTGTTGCTAGTGTTCCCGTATTTCCAGTTCCGTCGCCATCACCTCCATTATTGCTGCAATTAGTCTCGAATCGTAAACGGTCGTCTCCCATTCGCAGGTCAACTTGATTTTGTTCTATTTCATGAAGGTTCCATGTGGTGTTGAAGTCGTTTAAATTTGGAATATTGATGATTACCGAAATATTGTTTCCAGACCCGTTGCCTTCCCAAGTACCAGAAAAGGAATTCGTGTTGGTTTCCGCTGATAAAGTGCCATCAGCTATAAAGTTGAAGCTATATCCTACGTAGTTATCTTCAAGGTCTTGGTCGTTACGCTCCAATTTATCGACCGTCCAATTGGTGCATCCTGTTAATACATCTGCAAGTTGATTCGGAGTGCAATTATTACAATCGTCATCGTCAAAGTCATAATCATCGTCCTCGTCACAACTGTCCTTAGCATCATTAATGGTTTGTTCCAATCCTATTAAATTACCAACACTTACCTCAGTACCATCCGCTAGGATAACATTTATTGGGAAGTCAATATCAACAACATCATCACTTTCTAAATCTTCAATAAAATTATAGAGTTGCAAATCGCTCGTAATAGATACGCTATCAAAAAGCTCTGTAGTTATATTGAAAATAGATGCTGTAATCGGATATTGAATATCCAAGCATTCAATATCGTCATCCGCTTCATTCTCTCCGTTACATTCGGCTGATAATGCGTTAAATTGGGTTTGGTCTGCAACTGCAACTTCCGTAAAGTCGCTTAAAATGACAGTAATAGGAAATAGGATTTCCAGAACATCTGTATCATCGTCAGATGCATCAAAAATGGCCTCGATGTTGGCGTAGTCATTTTCGGTATCTACAAGAAGGTCAGTTCCATTGACCTTTACCATAACAGGTAATTTAACCGTAAAACAATTCGCCCGGTCAATGATGTTATCGACAGAACCATCATTCAAGGCTGTTCGTTCTAGCAGACCAGCAACAACAGAATTGGCTAAAGGAGGTCGTTCGCCTAATGATATAGGTTCATCTTCTTGTCTACAGCTTAGGTTTAGCAAGACAAGTGATAAAATAATCGTTAGTAATTTAAGGTACTTCTGCATGATTAAATATTTGTTCGATTACGGGATTTGGTATTAAAACAACTAACTCCCGAAAATTCCTCAAAATTCTATAATTTTTTTTATTAATACATTTAGCAAAACAAAATTTAAGCGCTTGTCAAAAGAACTACATGAAAATATTTGCCAACAACAAGTCTTCTCTGGTATCTATAAAAAGTACTCGAAAAGTCTTCATGACTACCTCTATTATAAGTATGGCGAACGCTTAAACCCAAATGATAAGGCACAAGAAGCATTTATCAAACTTTGGGAGCATTGCAAAGAAGTTACTTTGGGCAAGGCAAAATCTTTTCTGTATACCGTTGCAAATAATATGATGCTGAATGAAGTCAAACACCAAAAAGTGGTCTTGCGGTATCAAAAGCTAAAACCATCGGGACATGACAACGAGACCCCCGAATTTCTTATGGAAAAGGAGGAGTACTTTCAAAAATATCAGAAAGCTCTTGAAAAACTTTCAGAGGAACAGCGCGTGGCTTTCATGCTCAACAAGGCAGAAGGCAAGAAACACCAAGAAATCGCCGAAATGTTAGGAGTTACCCGAAAGGTGGTTGAGTACCGCATTTATACCGCATTTGGCATCCTCAAAGAAGAATTAGAAAATTTTAAGTTAAAATAATCAGGAAAAAAGAAAGCTAAGTTGTTATAGCATAAGAAGCCAGATCTATGGATAAGGAATATTTAATACAAAAATGGTTGACAGACGAGCTTTCCGAGCAAGAAATGGAGGCGTTCAAGCAATTGGATGATTATCCTGAACTTACTGGTATAGTTGCGAATGCTCGCTATTTTAAAGCCTCTGAATTTTCTACTATAGATAACTTTGAAACTTTTAGCACGCGTCTTGAAAAGCATACTGTTCCTGTTAGAAAATTGAATTGGATAAAACCTTTCTTGCGAATTGCAAGTGTTTTTGTAATCGGTCTGGCGCTTTCTTATTTTTTCCTTTTTAATGGGGATGTTGAGATTCAGACCCTTGCCGGCGAAAAAACCACCATAGAATTGCCAGATGCTTCTACCGTTGTGGTAAACGCCTTATCGGAATTAAGCTATTCAAAGGAGAAGTGGGAAGATGAGAGAAAAGTTCAACTAGATGGGGAGGCCTTTTTTAAGGTTGCCAAAGGTGCCAAATTTGATGTGATTACTTCTGAAGGAATTGTTAGCGTAGTAGGAACACAATTTAATGTCAAGCAACGTGGCGAATATTTTGAGGTCAAATGCTTTGAGGGCATCGTAAAGGTTACAACGAAAAATACATCGGAGTTGCTAAAAGCAGGGGATAGCTATCGCTTTTCAAATGGTACATCTTTATTAGGAAAAACGGTGTATCAAAACCCGCAATGGACAAAGAATGTTAGCAGTTTTGAACGTGTATCCCTAGGGGAAGTGATTGCAGAACTCGAGCGACAGTACAATGTGAACGTTCGAACTGAAAATTTGGATACCGACCGTCTTTTTACAGGAGGTTTTGTGCAAGATAGCTTAGAAAATGCCTTGAAATCAATTAGCGAGCCCTTGAATTTGGAATATAGCATAGAATCAACAAATATGGTTAGAATTTATGCGGTTGATAAATGATTTCGACCAGTCCTTTAGTGAAATGTATGCGGTCATATATCATCTTAGTCTTCTTACTTTGTAGTTTTACTGGTGTTTTTGCGCAAGATACTACTTTGGCTAAGCCCTTAGTTGAAGTTTTAAAAGAGCTACAAACTCGTTTTGGCTATCAGTTCAATTATGCCTCAGAAACCATTGACGATTTAAGAGTAGTTCCGCCTTCAAAAGAATTGACTTTTGATGAATCCCTAAACTTTATACAAGAACGCATTAAGCTGATTTTCGCAGTTCTTGATAATAAAATCGTTTCCGTAAAAAAACCTGAGCTGCAGCTCTGCGGATACCTCAAAGATAAAAATACCCAAGAACCTCTTGTGAACGCAACAGTTCAAGGGAGCAAAAATTCGACGGTTACCGACCAGAACGGGTATTTTGAGCTAAAACCAGATACTAAAAACGACATCATAGCGATACGGCATATCGGCTATAAAAGATTAGAGAGAAGCTATCAATTTTTCAAAGAATATACCTGTGGCAACATCTATTTAGTGCCAGATGAAGTACAACTGGCCGAAATCGTGCTCTCTGATTTTTTGATAAAAGGTATAGACAAACTCAACGACGGTTCTTTTAAAATAGATTTTGACCGGTTCAGTATTCTACCAGGATTGACCGAGACCGATGTGCTGCAATCTGTTCAGGCTTTTCCAGGCGTTCAAAGTATCAACGAAACGGTGTCTGATATTAATATTAGGGGTGGTACAAACGACCAAAATTTGATACTTTGGGATGGGATAAAGATGTATCAATCGGGGCATTTTTTCGGTCTTATTTCCATGTATAACACTCAAATAACACAAAGAGTCAGCCTACGTAAAAACGGAACGCCAGTTTCATATACGGATGGGGTTTCAGGTACCATAGCCATGGAAACGGATAGGGAAATTACTTCTAAATTTCAAGGAAATGTAGCCTTTAATTTTTTGGATGCCAATGCCTTTGCAGATGTTCCACTAGGTAAAAAATCTTCATTACAGGTCGCCGCTAGAAAGGCCATCAGTAATTTTGTGGAATCGCCTACCTATACTTCTTATTTTGATAGGATTTCACAGAATACCGAGGTGGAATCGAATGCGGAAGCCAATTCCGATTTAGAATTTGATTTTTATGACCATTCATTGCGCTGGTTGTACAAGCCTACTGAAAAAGATGAAATACAGGTAAACTTTATCAACTCTAATAATGAACTGGTATTCAATGAAAATGGAACTATAAACGGAATCGAAGAATCGAGAAGAAGTAGTGTGGCTCAAAACAGTATTGCAGGTGGGTTGCAATATCATCGAACGTGGACCGACCGCTTAAGTACCAATTTGCATATCTATGAAACGGATTATACCCTGAAGGCCATCAACGCCAACATTTTAAATAACCAACGATTTCTACAAGAAAATTCGGTTTCTGAAACTGGGGTAAAATTAGAAGGTTCGTATCAACTTACAGAACAATGGCAGGTGCAGGGGGGCTATCAGTATGTAGATACCAAAGTGAGAAACCTCGATGATATTGATGACCCCCAGTTCACAAGACTAGATGGAGAAGTGCTTAGTACCCACGCTGGGTTCTCGCAATTGGGCTATATTTCGAAAGATAGAATGACCACCTTCAATGCCGGAGTGCGATACAATTATCTTGACAAGTTTAAAAAGCAACTATGGGAACCGCGTCTCAGTTTTAACCAACGCTTTTTACGTTCATTCAACCTTGAAATATTAGGAGAGTTTAAACATCAGAACACCTCGCAAATTATCAATTTTCAAAATGACTTTTTGGGTATTGAAAAGCGAAGGTGGCGCTTGTCAAATGATGTAGAAATTCCGGTTATTATGGGTAGGCAAATATCAGCAGGACTAAGTTATAGTGCTAACGGATGGCTAGTAAACACAGTCGGCTATTATAAAAACGTTAACGGCATAACAACATCAAGTCAAGGCTTTCAGAACCAATATGAATTCGAAACGGCCAATGGCAGCTATGATGCTATAGGGATGGATTTATTAATTAGAAAACAATTCAAAAACGTGAATGCATGGCTGAGCTATTCCTATCTATCAAGTGATTATACATTCGAAACGCTGCCTGATAAGAGCTTTCCGAATAATTTGGAAGTTATAAATAGTATCACATTGGGTTCCACATATAGCACACCACATTTCTTATTTTCCGCAGGTTTGAACTGGCATTCAGGAAAACCTATTACGAGACCTATTTCGGGTAATGAGGTATTGGGTAATAGTATCAACTATGGGACGGTGAACGAAGAAAGATTAGATGATTATATGCGTGTCGATGTATCTGCCATCTACCAGTTTAAATTGAAAGGCACAAGCAAGGTAAATATAGGTGTGTCCGTTTGGAATCTTTTGAACAAGGAAAATACAATCAACAACTTCTATAGAATAAATGTCCTTGGCGAGGCGGAAGAGGTAGAACAAAACTCATTAGGGATTACGCCTAACGCCGTATTTCGGGTTTATTTTTAAATAGCCGCATTGAAATGCGAGGGAATAGAAATTTAGTTGAAATGATGATTTGAATAAACCCATCAAACAAACTTTTTACCAGGATATGAGTTCTACCTCCGCCCTATTTCAATAAAACAACCGTTTGTTTGAACTTTTGAAGATTTTAATAAAGTTCATTTTAACGTATCCATTTAGTAGCTTCTATTTTGACTTTTATTTAAACTATGAAACTAACTTAAAAACTCTTTACAAAAAGCGGATTTTGTAAAGAGTGGCGCATTTTTGGTTTATAATTTTGGGAGTTTAACTACAATCACGAAACTAAGGTCAACAAGTATAATGTAAAGAGTTTTATAAAGGTGTGTACAATAGGATTTAACCGAAAATCAATGTCAAATTAAAAAAAGTTGAAACTTTTGTTCAAACTTAAATTTCAACTTCTTCAAATATTGTAATAAACTTACTAATTTGCATAACAGTTAAGAACGCTAGACTTATAAATGGAGCTCAAAGAACGAATATCAATTGAAGACATAAATGGAAAAAGCTTTAAAATAAGGCTTATTGAGTCCGATAGCCCTAAAAAAGCAGCTTTTACACACTATTTACATAACCATAAAAATGGTGTTTCTCAATTTTATAAGAGCGATGCAATAGAATATGTAAAGGACATTCTGACTTATAAAAACCCAGAGGAAGAAGTAACAAACAAAGTAGCAGAGGAAGCATTACAATATTATCTTTTTGATTTCAAAAATGAAGTTCCATTTCCTGAACCGAAAAGGCCAAAATTTAAATTCATTGATTTATTTGCTGGTATTGGAGGGTTTAGATTAGCACTTCAAAATTTGGGAGGCAAATGTGTTTTTACAAGTGAATGGGATAAATACTCAAAACTTACATACGAGGCTAACTTTGGTGAAGTGCCCTTTGGTGACATAACCAAAGAAGAAACCAAAAGTTACATACCTGATGATTTTGATGTGCTATGTGCAGGTTTTCCATGTCAAGCTTTTTCGATTGCAGGAAGAAAAGGTGGATTTGAAGATACTAGAGGAACATTGTTTTTTGATGTTGCAGAAATTATTAGGAGAAAAAGACCTAAAGCTATTTTTCTTGAAAATGTTAAAGGGCTTAGAAGTCATGACAAGGGTAAAACCTTAACAACTATTTTAAATGTTCTTAGGAATGACTTAGACTATTATGTTCCTGAACCTGAAATAATCAATGCAAAAAATTACGGAGTTCCTCAAAATAGGGAACGAATTTTCATTGTTGGTTTTAGAAATGACTTAGGTATTAACGAATTTAAATACCCCAAACCAACCGATAAAACTAAGGTAATTGAAGACATTCTTGAACCAGAAGAAGTGTCGGTAAAATACTATTTGTCCGAAACTTATATTAACACTTTACGTGCACATAGGGCTAGGCATGAAAGCAAAGGCAATGGTTTCGGATATGAAATTATTCCTAATGACGGTACCGCTAATGCTGTAGTTTGCGGTGGTATGGGAAGAGAAAGAAATCTTATCCACGACGATAAACTAACTAATTTCACACCTGTAACGCATATAAAAGGAGAGGTAAACAGAGAAGGAATCAGGAAAATGACTCCAAGAGAATGGGCTAGGTTACAGGGGTTTCCAGATGAATTTAGAATAGATGTTGTTTCTGATGCTCAAGCCTACAAACAATTTGGCAACTCAGTTGCTGTTCCTGCAATACAAGCAACTGCAAAACAAATCCTAAAAACCTTGAATAGATGAAAGGTAATAAGGGGGAATGGAGTGAATTGTATACATTTTTCAGACTTCTATCAGATGGTAAATTATTTTCTGCTGACGAAAACTTAAATCAAACAGATTCATTTGTCGAAGTTGTATCTATTCGAAGGGGAGATTCAGGAAAAAATTTAAATTTTAAACTTGTAGAAGGAGCTTCTATAAATTTAATTAATGGAGACACAGATGAAGTCCTTTTATCTTTTCCTCAATCTAAATCAGAGGAGATTGCTAATGAATTAGTCAATGAAATTATCGGAAAGACAAGTATTTCGGAGAAATTAATAGATAAAATTCAAAAACTAAATCTAACACAAGTAGCAGATAAATCTTTAGGCAAGGGTGATATCAACATACTAATTTATGACCCCGTTCACGGGATTAGTTCAAATCAAGAGTTTAGTATTAAATCATTTTTAGGTAGTGACCCTACATTATTTAATGCAAATAAAACTACTAACATTACCTATAAGATTGCCGATTCATCTAATAATCCAATTTCTGAAGACCACTTAAATGAGGTTAATAATATAAAAACTGGACATAAGTATATAAAGCGAATTGCAAAACTTTCCGAATTAGGTTATAAAGTTGATTTTGATTCTTTTGATGACACTACATTTAAGCTAAATCTTCAGGTTATAGATAGTGATTTACCTGAAATCATTGCCCATATTGTAAAAGACAAATATGTAAGTAAGGTTACAAAAATTACAGAGGTTATTGATAAAATTAAAACTGATAATCCAAAGAACTATGACCTGACCGAAGGCCATAAGTTTTACGAATATAGGTTAGTCAATTTTTTAGTTGAGGCGGCACTTGGAATGACATCAAAAGCAGTATGGTCTGGCAAGTATGACGTGGTTGGTGGAATTATAATTGTTAAACCAGATTCGAAAATACTTTGTTATCATCTTATTGATTTTAACAAGTTTAAACAATATTTAAAAAATTCTTCAAGACTAGATAATCCATCAGGTTCTAAAATGGGTTATGGTACTGTATACAGTCAGGATGGTAAATCTTTCATTAAACTTAATTTTCAAATTAAAGCATAATGGAAGACAAAGAGTTAAAAATGAGTTTTGAACCTAGAACTATTGAACATCTAGGAGTTAAAATGTATTCTCATGTGCCACCTGCTTTAGCTGAATTAATTGCCAATTCATATGACGCATGTGCAACTCGTGTTGATGTCAAACTTTATGATATTGAAGAGAAAAAAATAGTGGTTGTAGACAATGGGACTGGAATGTCTTTTGACGAGGTTAACGAACATTTTTTAAAAATCGGGAGGAATCGTAGAGAACAATCACAAGAATCAGGTTGCGACAGAACGGCAACAGGAAAAAAAGGCCTTGGAAAGCTTGCATTATTTGGATTAGGAAACAAGATTACAATTATCACTAGAAAGGATGGAGTCGAAGTTGAGTTTATTTTAGATTATAATGAAATTAAAGAATGGGATAATGGAGATTATACACCATCCTACAAGTTAACTGAAACTACTGAGCCAAATGGTACAACCTTAAAACTTGAACAATTAAATAGAGTCACAGGTTTTCCTGTTGAAAATTATGCTATCAGTATATCTAAACTTTTTAATTTTAAAGCGCCTGATTTTGAATTATATATTTCTCTAAATGACTTAGAACCGATTTTAGTCGATAACAAACTTAAATATGATAATATTAAAGCGGAATTCAAATGGGATTATAATGAGATATCTAGCTTAACTGATTCTGAATATAGTTATAAAGAACAAATTTCAGGAGAACTTCTTACAACTGAAAAGCCATTAATACCTGGTTCTAGGGGGATTACTTTATTTTCAAATGGAAGAATGGTTAATGCACAGGAATTTTTCGGTGCTATTGAATCAAGTCATTTCTTTTCTTATGCAACCGGTTGGCTTGATGTTGATTTTATTGATGACATGGATGAGGATTTAATTTCAACTGACAGACAATCAATAAACTGGGAACATAAAATTGCCATTGACCTAAAAGAGTTTTTAATTCTATGTTTGAAAGCATTAGAGAAAGATTGGAGAGGGAAACGAAAAGTCAAAAAAATAGAAAAAATTAATGAAAAGACAAATATAAATGTAAATGAATGGTTTGGAAATTTACCTCCTGAGATTAGAACTAAACTAGAGCCAGTTATTGCTAGCATTGTTGAAAATTCGCAATTACCAGAGAATGAAACTAACCAAGTAGTTTCAACAATTCATGAGTTCGTTCCAGATTACCCATATTTTCATTGGCGGCATCTTCATAGTGAAGTACAAAACGCAGCTAAGACGGACTATGAAAATAGAGATTTTTATCGTGCTTTTACAGAGGCTGCAAAAAGGTATATAACAGAAACTCGAACCAAATCAAGTAGTACAAACGCAAGTGATTCGGGAATGATGGGTAGTGTTTATGGCAGAGGCGGAACCCTTTCAGTTACTCATAGCTATTTAAAACCAGACGGAACACCTTTTCAACCTGATACGCTAGGAAGTATTGAAGATGGACAAAAATTTCTCTCAATGGGGATTGTAGCAGGTGGCAGAAACCCGGTGTCTCATGAACTAATAGCAGATTTGCGCGATTCAGGTTTGTTTTCAGAAAAAGATTGTCTAGATGGTTTAAGCTTGCTTTCGCATCTATATAGGAGACTTGAGGATTCTTAGTATTAAGTTCGATAAATAAACAAAACTTTACCTTCAATAAAAAATGGATTTAATCTTGGCCTAAGAGAATTTTGGCAAAACAATAGGGGCGCGTAGCGTTAAGAATTTTAGGAGGCTGGTTACAATACCTGTTGACTGGCAGTATTATTTGTATTGACTTAGAGTAGTCTTAAGAGTTACAATGGATCCTAAAATTTAGCGACCGACTCGTACATTGTTTTGCCAAAATTATCTATAAGCCTTGATTTTTTTGTTTCTTTTTTTATCAAGAAAAAAAGAAAAGAGTAGAGCTTTTGGATGTGTCTTTTATGTTAAAGATGTTTCCTGTAGTTTATTTATAGCTAACTGACTATTTATATAAAGATTAGACTTCAAGCCAAATGTCCTGCCGAGAGAAACATGTCTGCTTTCTTGCTCTTCTTTAGGGATATTTCTTAACTTTTTTAAAGCTTCAAACGAGTTAAAGTTCAACTTTTCCATTGCTTCAATAATTATTTCATTTGTGATTGTTCTGTCTTTAATTTTTGATTTCGAAACAATTGCACATAACATCCTATTCTTATCGTCTGAAGAACTTTCGTTTGGAAAAATCACATTGTTTTCTCCGTAAATAATTTCAAATTCCTCTTTTCCTAAAAGAAAGAAACCTTCTTTATTTGGTAATTCTCCTACTGGCATTTTTGTATCCTCGATGAAAACAAGCTGTCCTGTTTTAGAAAGACATTTATTTAATGTATTTAAAACGCTAGGCCATAACTCAATAGAAATTTCGTGCAATACATTAATTAATACTATTAAATGGTATTTGTTTTTTGGAAGCTCTTTTAAAGAAGAAAAGAAATTGTCAGAGCCTTTACTTCTTAAGGTACTTTCATTCTCAGGATTAATATCAAAAGTGTCGTATCGCTTTATTCGATTCCAAATATTTTCATCTTCCCTTATTGAAGATAAAAGTCTTCCTTTTCCGCATCCATAATCTAAAATGTTTAATTCCTTTTTCTTAAGAACATTATTTTTAAAAAGCTTCACTTGAGGGTCAGTACTATTTGCAAATTCAAAAACATCAGCAGATATGAAACACTGTGACATATATTTAGTCATAGCCCATAAAGATGGAGATTTAAGAAACTCTAACATTTTATAATAATATTCATCCATACCCATCAAATCATTAAGTGCCTCAAATGGCACTTTAGATTGTGGTGGTGTTATTTCATCTTTACGAACAAGATAAATTGACGTATAATCAAGAGAAGCAAGAATAGGTATGGAATGAGTTGCTATAATTAGTTGACCCTTATCTTTAACTAGTTCTGTAAGTCTTTCTATTAGTCTTACCTGAGCCTTAGGGTGTAAATTAAGTTCTGGCTCATCAATTAGGACTATCCATTCGTTAAATTTAATAGATGTGTTTTTATTTTGATTTTTAAAATAAAATAGCAGAGCATAAGCGAATAAGGCTTTTTCTCCTTCAGAAAAAATATCATATTCCATCATTTTTCCGTCTAGAGTCCAAAAAGCTTTATAAGACATTAAATTTTCCTCACCATCTAATTTAGTACCTGTTACTTTTATATCCCAAGAGAATTCTTTTTCTAGAAATGTTTCAATAAGTTTTTTTAAACCTTGGTAGTTTAGAAAGTGGGGATTATTTATATAAGGTACATTCTTCAATTCTGAAGAAACCTTCGCTTCTTGTAATAATTTTGGTAAACTGTCTATATATGCAAGGGAATTATCATATAACATGTCAAGCTCATTTATATTTTGATTCCGATTAATTGCATCTCTAAAATTATTGGCATTACCTTCTAAGGAAGATTTTAGACTTCTAAGATTATCAGAGGATATTACTTTAATTATTTCCTTGAAAATTTTATTAATTTCGGAATCAAATCGATTGATATCGCTACGCATACGATTGTCAATCGGAAAAAGCTCTTTTTCTTTATTCAATTCATTCTGAGCGTCATTTAATATACTTACTAGTTCTTCATTGCCTGAGTTCATTTTACGTTCGAAATGAATGTTATCTATTTTCTTTTTTAAATTTAATTGTTTGACGTAATTTAAAAGGTGTTTTTGTTGTTGTATGAATCTCTCAATTCCAACTGGTAATTTATCGAAATCATTGTTCCCAACTTCTGCTAAACTTGACTTTATAATTTTATCTTTCAACAAATTTAAAAACCTTGTTTTTCCAGAACCGTTTTTTCCAACTAAAGCTATTACAGAACCAAATTTATCTGTATAAAATGGCTTTAGTCCAACATCATTTACATCTTTTGGTAAAAGATTAATTCTTTTAATTCTCATATTTAAAATTTGTTACAACCAAAGTAAGATTAATTTACTTTCAATTAAAAAGAACTCATAAAACTTTTATAAAACAATAGGCAAGGGTAGCGGCCATATTCTAGAGGGCTGGAAATACAGCTTGTTTATCAACATTATGTTTCAAGAAGTTCAAATAAAGATAACTCTTTACAAATTGCACCTTTCGTAAAGAGTTCATTCTGTTGTAGAGAGAAGTTCAAGTTGGGGATATAACTACCCCAAATCTTACCCAAGAACTTTGCGCGTGGATCCTGTCCGGTTTTTGTAGTGTTCCGGCAGATAAACGTTAAGCAAAAACCGGATAGGGCGCACCTACAATCCTATGAGGTACCTCATTTGGAATCAGCCCACCTTTTATATTGTTCTAAGGCTTTCGGGTTCTCACTCAGATATAGGTTGATGTACTCAGAGGCAGCTGCTTCTCCTTTCGCATATGCCACCTTTTCTTTTTCAATGGCATCAGATTTTAATGTATAGGTATAAATGCTGAGCAAACAACTTAGTACCAATAAGACAAAAAAGGATATTACTGCCCAATTCGGGTAGATTTTAGCTTGTGCCAGGCTTGATTGCAAGTTTTGCAAATATTGCTGTCTGGAATGCTCTTCTTGCCTTCCATAATTTTGCAGCTTCGATATCAATCCTTCAACTGGTTCTGTATCAAATTTCACCTGCAGGTTCTCTGCTTTGGTAATACTATCTTCTAATCGATTTACATCTTTTTCAAAGTCGGTCAATTCGTTGACCAATAATTCACTTAGCATTTCTAATTTACTCATTGTAGTTTGTTTAAATTCCTATTCCTTTTTCAATGGTTCGTTTGATTGTTTTTTTGGCCCACGATAGTGCCATATTCTGAGTAATCTTCAAAGTTTTCTCGAACAATCGAACTGTATTTTCAGGGGATACCAATCTCTCGTAAGATGTATTTTGAACAATATGCTTTCCTATATTTCCCATACTCATAGTGCGATGCACTTCACTTCCCTTAAAGTCATGACCTTTGAATTTAAATCGAAAGCCTTGCAAGCTTCCTTGTTTATTAATTGTTGGGGTCACCGTAATATCTTTTGAAGCCATCCCTTTCACATATTCACTAAAACTTTGTGGTCTATCCTGTTTTAGAGTGAGTTCATGTCTTCGCTTCATTTCACTTCGGATTCTTCTTGTATCAAATTCACGTTCAAACTGTACTTGCTTTACAGTAGTCAGTTTCAATTCTTGGGCAACTAATTCTGCAGCATGCTGACTACGTTTACCTACGAAACTGTCATTGTATGCACTCCCTCTAAAATCGATTCGATTCACATACAAATGAACATGAGTATGAGATTTATCGCGATGTACAAAGGCAATGGCCTGTCGGTCTTTTAGCTTCATTTGCTTCATGAATTTCGATACTATTTTCTCTAGGTCTTTATTTTTTAATCGTTGCCCATCTTTTATAGTAGGACTCAATACAAACGATAAGGTATTACGTTTACAGTCCGTATTTAAGGCCTGAATTCGCTTAAACTCCATTGTTATCTCATTGGGATTCACCCCGACTAAATGTTGTCTAAAAACAACTTCCGCGTTTTTCTCTTGATTCCATCCATAACTCATGGAGGCACTAGTATGAGATATTGATTGTCCTTTCCCAATCATTTGAATTTCTTTAAATGTTCTTTGATATCCTTCGCAACCGCATAGACCATTTTTGTCAGCCCTTCGTTTTTACCCTTGAACATATTTCCAATTGATTTGAAATTATTGTGGTATTTGACGAGCATTTTATAAGCATCAATTTCTTCCTCAGAGAATCGTTCGGAAATAGTCTGTTCCATGGCAGACCTTCTTAAAAACTCACTTAATGATAGGCCACAGCGTTTGGCTTTGGTTAGTAATAATTTCTTTTCATAGTTGGTACATCTGAATTTTACTAACTGTGATTTCCCTTTCATCTTTTCTTTATTTGTCCTGCGACCAACGGGAGAAGGCGAGATTGTGTCCACAGACACACATCTCGAATTCTTATCAGAATTATCAGTAATAGACTCTTCACCATAGGCAATACGATTCTGAGACATAGACCTATTATTTAAATCGAATACATCTGATAAGGATATTTGTTTAATAGTCAATGCATCCATTTCCGGTTCTAATTCTAGCTTTAATCCATGGTCTCTCTGGCGTTCAAGTTTGGGTCCATATTCTCTTTTTAATCGTTGTTCCAGTTCAATTTGGATATCTCTTTTTCTTTTCAACTCCAACTCCATTGCATCCAATTTCAATCTCCTTGGGTCATAACTACGTCCTAGTTCCATAGCATTAATTTTTCGTTCAAATCCTTATACTTTTTATACTCGTCGCTGCAGTCAATACTTTGACCAAATTGCTTTACCAAAATTTTAGTTGCTGAATTTCCGGCATTATCATTATCCAAATACAATCGCACGGCACTATATTCGGAAATCAGATTTTCAACATCCTTTAAGAATGCTATCGAGTTTAAAATCAGAACATCAGATTCATATACAAGAATTGGATTCATGGTTGCTAGTGAGAGTAAATCGAACATACCTTCTAAAACCACTAATTGAGTCTTGTCTTCTTTAAGATGTGTATAGGATTTTGGTGAACTCGATGTCTTTTGAAACTTATTTCGAAGCTCCCAACCGCCTAAATGGTTTTCAAGACCTAAGGCAAAGAAGGTTTTACTTCCTCTTCTAAAATGAATTTCTTTTAAGTACTTCTTTGCAATTGCAAAGGGAATTTTTCTTGACTTTAAATATTGAATCAAAGCAGGATGATTGATAGTTAGTGTTTCTACTATTTGTGTTTTCATAAGTGTTTCAATCTGAGTGGGCGGCTGATGAAATGAAAAAGACAAATCATTGCTTAAATATGCCAACACCTCTTTTACTGAAAAGTTTAATAGTTGGGTTAAAAGGTCAATACTGTTTCCCCCTTTACCCATTCCATGGTCGTACCATCGATTGAGCGCCAGAGATATCTTAAAAGAGGCTTGGGTTTCTGACCTGAAAGGACTTAGAAACCAAGCTTCTTTTTCCGTTTTCCTTGTGGGGAAGTGACCTAAATTTTCTAGTAGTTGAACTAGACAAAAATTTCGGGCGCTTCTGCACGTTATTATTTTTGTTTTCATCAGCGTTTTATTTTTGCGTTTTTCTCCTACCTACTTACCTAGACTCCAATTCATAAGGGTTAGTGCTTTAGGTAGACTCTAAATTCATCTTACCCAACCTTTACTAAAAGGTAGGTTAGGTAATACCCAGGTAGCTTAGCATATAATCATCCTACCTAAAGTGTTAGCCCTGTTTATAAGGTTGTTTAATTCTATAGGTAATTAGGTAAGTACTATTTATTCTTTTTTGATAGTTCCATTTCCCAAGGAGTGTCTTCAAACAGTGGTTTTGCCAAATAACCGTAGACCTGACGCTTGGGGTGCTTTACTTTTTGATAGTTAAATCCTGACAAGGCCCTTCCAAGGTTTATTTGATTCAATCGTAAATTCAAACAGGATAAAGAAACCAGTACATCTGAGGCCGTAACAAAGTCCTTTATATCATTAGACTTCTCGTAATACTTAGCAATCAACTCCTGTTCCGTAGTAAGCTTCGTATACTTCTTGTTACGTTCTTCATTTTCCATGATATCCTGCAGCGTTAACTCAGGATTGAAATTTGGGTCATGGTAGGCTAGATGATAAGCTTGCGCCCAAACATCCTTGATTTCAATTTCTTTGGAATATGCAAAATCGATTTTATCCATTAATTCAAAACACAACCAACGTACCGAACCCGTTTCATCATTCAAAAAAGAAGACATATTCGTAGAACCTAAAAAAGAACAAATTCTAGGTAATGTTGTATTCTTTTTATCATAGGGTAGACGCTCATTGATAAATGTCTTGGAAAAGAACGATTTTAATGCATTTACATCCTTCTTAGACAGTACCGCAAGCTCATCTAGATTGTATAGAAAATTCCGGCACAATTGAATACGAGCATCCTTATCATTGCTAATATCCTCAGCCATGTATTCCGCCAATTCTGGAGGGCAAATAAATCGACACCAGGTAGACTTTCCAGAACTCTGTCCTTTGTGACTAATGATAAGAGCTTGTTTATTAAAGTAAGAGGTTTCCAGTCCACATTTGATTGCGCGTACCAACCATTTTCTAAAATGATACAAAAACGCTTTGTTGTCATATGTTGGTACATAGGAAACCAGCTTAGCGATGTAATCTTCTCCATCCCATTTTTCAAGTGATTCGAAGTATTCCTTTACAGGGTTGTATTTTAGAATCAATTCCGACTTCAATAAAATTTCTAGTTTGCTAGTGCTTACTTCGATTCCAGCTTTCGCCAGCTCAATGATTAAGGAATTCAGATTTAGATAATGCCAGTTCTTTTGATTTAGAACTGAAATCTGAAAGTCGTGAGATATCTCATTGTACATGATATTGTACTTCCCTTCAATGTAATCTATGGTTTTATCATAGATTGTAGTATTCTTAGGGTCTTTAACATGGTAAAGCCCTTTTTTATCTTCAGCTGCCATATTGAAAATTTATCTTCTATTTTTCAATAGCTTCTCATTGAACAACTCTTCAAAGTATTCATCGGAAATATCAGGCTTGCCTAACAGCCAAGCGTCAATTCTGTCTTTTTCAAAAAAGAGTTTACGGATTCCCTTGTTATCACCTTTGGGAATCATATCTAATCTAGACAGTTTGTAAATTGTGCTTTCGGATAACCCCGTGTATAATACGAGGTCTTCCACATTAAACACCTTCTTGTTAAAAGACATTAATGTCTTAATATCTTTAAGTATTCGAAGAACTGGTGTGTCCACATTTGCGTCGGACATCACATTCATTTGCTCATTCATAGTTTCGTGTTTTAGAAATTAATGATGAGTAAAAGCTTTTACTTGTGTTGCGCAATGCAAACATATGACGCCAGAAAGCGAGCAAACAATAGCATAATCGTTATTATCCTATTTTTTTGCTTTAATTATCCTTAATAGAAAAAATTAATTTGTAATCTGTAATATATTTATTGGCAGAAGACTTAGAATCTTTCAGTTCTCCTTTCCAAGTCGACAAACTAGAATCCATTGTTTTTACTTTAAGTTTATCTCCATTCATAAGAAATGAATCGTTTAGCATCTCAATAAAAACCCTCCTTTGAGTATCAATAATTTCTTCAAGGCCATTTTCTATTATTACATGAAACATAGAGAATAGTTTTCTATAATTTGCATGAGATTTACTTTTACTCTTCTCTTTAAAGTTGATTTTATTTTGAACCTTACGCCTATTCAACAATAAACCAAAATCGATTCTTTCTTCGGCATCTAATCCTAAACGGTCAAAATCAACCATATTTAAATCTAGTTTTTTAAAAATAAATGGATATAAACGTCGAGCTTTTATCCCCTTCTTTTTAACAATAATAATTGCTCTAGTTAAAATTAGAAAAGCGAGTAGAACATAACATAAGAAGAAAATAATTCTATTGAAGATTGATTCGAATGCAGGTGACACGGCAATCATAAAACCTATTAAGGCTATAAAGCCAATCAAAAATAGAAATGTAGAATTTATAGTTTTTAATATGCGTCTTTCTATCAGATTATCTAAAACATCATCAAGACTAACCCATAATCTAGCCAAGTAGTCGGTAAACTTATCCATACGCTTTCGTCTTTATTTCCTAAAAAGATAAAAAAAAGAAAATAGAATTGTTGTACCTATGTTGTACCCATAAAAAAGAAAAAGCCTTTCAATTGCTTGAAAGGCTTATCTTTACTGAGCGGTCTGGACGGGACTCGAACCCGCGACCCCCTGCGTGACAGGCAGGTATTCTAACCAACTGAACTACCAGACCAATGATTTTATCTTTTAAAGGACTCCTGCAACAGCGGGATTCAAATCTTGTTCAAATGCTTTTGTAAAGCGAGTGCAAATATAAATTGTTATTTCTATTGCACAAACTATTTCTATCAAAATTAAAGGCGTTTCATAGAAATTTTTGACGCTCCACTAAATAGGTATTTAAAACCTTTGAAAAATTGCCACGAACATCAACATCCACATATTTGATTCTATACTGGGCGCATTTTAGCTTTAGCTCATCAAAATATGTGCTAACGCTCTCATTATAGGCCTCCTTTATGTTTTCGGAATATAAATCTATGTGCTCCCCTGTTTCAACATCTAAAAAACGCTTGGGCGTATTTTCGAAATCAAAGTGCTGCTCTTTCTCCTTATCTAATAGGTGAAACAATATCACTTCGTGCTTATTATACTTTAAATGACGTAATGCATCAAATAACTTTTCATCATCGGTAGATGTTTGAAACATATCTGTAAAAAGAAAAATCAAACTCCTTCGCTTTACCTTTTCAGCAATCAAGTGCAGATAGGTATACGTTTCGGTTTCTTGGGCTGGTTTAGTATCTAAACTAATCTCACTTAGCTTAGAAAGCAACATTTGGTGGTGTCGCTCGCTTCCCTTTTCCGAAGAATAAAAGTCATATTTATCTGAAAAAACACTTAATCCAACCGCATCGCGTTGACGTTTTAAAATATTCATTAAAGCGGCAATCGCTAAAACACCAAATCCTATCTTATTTAAATCTCCCAGCTCAAGATTCTTTACTTCTGGATAGTACATTGAAGCGGAACTATCCAATATCATATGGCATCTCAAATTAGTTTCCTCTTCGTATCTTTTAGTATAAAGCTTGTCAGTTTTGGCAAAAAGCTTCCAGTCGATGTGCTTGGTACTTTCTCCTGTATTGTAGATTTTGTGTTCTGCGAACTCCGCAGAGAAACCATGAAATGGGCTCTTATGAATTCCGCTAATAAATCCTTCCACAACCTGATTCGCTAATAACTCTAGGTTTTGAAAAAGGGAGGCTTTATTTAATTCAGATTGCAGATTCATACCACTAAGATAAAACAAAAAAGGTCCGGCATTGCCGAACCTTTTCATATCAATTCTATTAGCTACTATAAGAGCGCATCAATAGCGTCAGTGTAAACTTTCTTAGGAGACACTCCTACTTGTCTACTCACAATCTCACCATCTTTGAATACCAACACAGTTGGTATATTACGTACTCCGTATTTAGCAGCAAATTCTTGGTTGGCGTCGACATCAACTTTACCAACAACTGCTTTTCCTTCATATTCAGTACTAACCTCATCAATTACAGGTCCTACCATTCTACAAGGTCCACACCATGCTGCCCAAAAATCTACTACTACTGGTTTATCACTTTTTAATACTACTTCGTCAAAAGTCGCATCTGTTATTTCTAATGCCATTTTGTTTTATTTTAATATTATACAAAGTTAGTCAAATATTGTTCGCTTTACTTACTAACGTATTATTCGTTTTGACTATTGCGCCATCAAGGGAATTTATTGATGTTTCGCTGTGTTTAGTTCAATTTGTAGTGCACCTCATCCTCTTCCAACTGATGCAATAATTCACTGGAAATCTGAACCTTTTGTTTTCTGCTAGACAGATTTACTTTTATTTTTTCTTCCATCTCATACACCACAAAATTCAAAGCGTGATTCCCTTTATGGCTAATCAAGGTGTCTTTCAATTGACGCACCCTTTCTTCCTGTAGATTATTGATGTCTAATTTTATAGTAAGTTTTTTAGCATAGGCTTCCATTACCTCTTGCAACAACATAAAACTATTGAATTGCATACGTGGGTCACCTTTTTTACCCGTATCACGATTGACCCATCCATCTTTGATAAATATTTTGACATAGGCGAAAGAGTTTATCATCAAGAAATGACGGAATTTCAAATACTCCTCCCCAAAAATTCGAAATTCATAAGACTCCGTATAATCTTCCATGGTAAACATGGCCCATCCTTTTCCGTTTTTCGAAATACGGTGTTGCACATCTGTGATTACTCCAGCTAAAGTCAGCTCGCGGTTCACATAGTTTTCCATTTCATTGACATGGGAAATACTCGCATTGCAAAAGGCTTTAATTTCGGTTTTGAAATCATCTAAGGGATGGCCTGAAATATAAATTCCTACCACTTCTTTTTCTCTTCGGAGTTTTTCCATCGTGCCCCACTCTTCACAAGGTGGAACTTCTGGCTCGGGAATCTGCGCTTCACTTATTCCACCGAACATATCCATTTGGGAAGAATTCTTATTCTCCTGATACTTTGCAGCCGATTTAATCACCTTTTCTAGGAAAGTGATGCTATCCCCTTCGGTATGGAAATACTGTGCACGATGTGTTGTTCCGAAAGAATCAAAACCACCGGCTACTGCTAAATTTTCAAATGCCTTTTTATTCGCTGAACGCAAATCGATTCGCTTTGCCAAATCAAAGACTGAGGCGAAATTTCCATCCTTTTTACGGTGCTCTACAATAGTCTCAACTGCGGAACGACCTACACCTTTTATTGCGCCCATTCCGAAACGAACCGCTCCTCTTTTATTCACTGCAAACTTGTAATACGATTCATTCACATCAGGACCTAAAACTTCAAGCCCCATACGCTTACATTCTTCCATAAAGAAAGTCACCTGCTTAATGTCGTTCATGTTATTGCTCAATACCGCAGCCATATATTCGGCAGGGTAATGCGCCTTTAAATAGGCCGTTTGATAAGCGATATACGCATAGCACGTTGAGTGACTTTTATTAAAGGCATAAGCGGCAAATGCTTCCCAATCTTTCCAGATTTTTTCAAGTGTTTCTGTCGGATGTCCGTTCGCTTCACCTCCTTCTAAAAACTTGGGTTTCATCTTCGCTAGTACCGCAAAAATCTTTTTTCCCATGGCTTTTCGGAGTACATCCGCCTCACCTTTCGAGAAACCTGCCAATTTTTGGGAAAGTAACATCACTTGCTCTTGGTATACGGTAATTCCGTAGGTTTCTTTCAAATATTCCTCCATATCGGGAAGGTCATACTTGATTTCTGCCATTCCGTTTTTACGTTGAATAAAATCCGGAATATATTCCATCGGCCCTGGGCGATACAAAGCATTCATTGCAATCAAATCATCAAAAACGGAAGGTTTTAAATCCTTCATATGCTTCTGCATCCCTGGAGATTCATATTGGAATATCCCTACAGTATCTCCTCTTTGGAAAAGCTCATAGGTTTTTTCATCATCCAAGGGAAAATCATCGGGGACCAATTCGATACCATGCTTGGCTTTTACGATCTTAACAGTGTCCTTAATTAAGGTCAAGGTTTTCAATCCCAGGAAATCCATCTTTAATAAGCCTGCACTTTCAACTACGGAGTTGTCGAATTGGGTCACATATAAATCGGAATCCTTCGCAGTTGCTACCGGGACAAAGTTGGTAATATCATCAGGAGTAATAATCACTCCACAGGCATGAATACCGGTATTTCGAACAGAACCTTCAAGCGTTCGAGCCATTGTTAAGGTTTGCCCTTCTAAATCATCACCTTCGGCAATATTCAAAAGTTGATTTACCTTATCATAATCGTCAGCACGGAATTGCTTTTTAAGTTCTGCATCAGACTTGCCAAAAATCTTATTAAGTTTTGACATGGTGGGAATCAACTTGGCAATTCTATCGGAATCTCCAAGTGGTAAATCCAGCACACGTGCCGTATCACGAATTGATGACTTTGCGGCCATCGTACCGTAGGTAATAATTTGAGCTACTTGGTTGGCTCCATACTTTTGGATTACATAGTCCATCACGCGACCGCGTCCTTCATCATCAAAATCAATATCGATATCGGGCATCGACACTCGTTCCGGATTTAAAAAACGCTCAAAAAGAAGATTGTACTTTAAGGGGTCGATATTCGTAATCCACAAACAATAGGCAACCACCGAACCTGCAGCAGAACCCCTACCCGGACCTACCGAAACATCCATATTTCGAGCTTCTCGAATAAAATCTTCGGTAATCAAGAAATATCCCGGGTAACCGGAATTCTTAATAGTATCTAACTCAAAATCAATACGTTCTTTGATTTCAGACGTAATCTCTTCATACCTTTTTTTAGCGCCTTCATAAGTAATGTGACGCAAATATGCATTTTCACCCCGGTTACCACCATCAGCATCTTCGGCTACTTTAAATTCTTCAGGAATATCAAACACTGGCAACAGAACATCTCGTGCTAAATCATAAGGCTCAACTTTATCGAGAACCTCCTGAACATTCAAAATAGATTCCGGAAGGTCTTTGAACAAGGCTTTCATCTCGTCTTGCGACTTGAAATAGTATTCTTGATTCGGCAATCCGTAGCGATATCCGCGACCTCTTCCTATGGGCGTGGCCTGCTTTTCACCATCCTTTACACATAATAGGATATCGTGTGCATCAGCATCTTCTTTTGCACAATAATACGTGTTGTTGCTCGCCACCATTTTGACCTGATGCTTTCTCGCCATCGGAATCAAGACTTGATTTACCCGGTCTTCATCTTCCTGCCCATGACGCATTATTTCGACATATAAATCGTCACCAAATTGCTCTTTCCACCAGATTAAAGCCTCCTCTGCTTGTTTTTCGCCTACATTGAGAATCTTTCCAGGTACTTCGCCATACAAGTTTCCGGTGAGCACAATGATGTCTTCTTTGTATTGCTCGATAACATTTCGGTCAATTCGCGGCACGTAGTAAAATCCATCAGTATAGGCAATGGAAGACATTTTGGCCAGATTGTGATACCCTTTTTTATTTTTAGCTAACAACACAATTTGATAGCCATAATCTTTTACACTCTTATTCGTATGGTCATCGCAAACAAAAAATTCACAACCGATAATTGGTTTGATTTCTGTTTCTGTTGGCAATTCCCCTTTTTCAATAGCTTCTGCATTTCGCTCCTTGACCACAGCATTATTTGCCTTAACCGCTTTAACAAAATGAAAAGCGCCCATCATATTTGCATGGTCCGTAATAGCCACGGCAGGCATTTTAGCATCTGCAGCGGATTTCACCAAGTCTTTTATAGATATGGTGGACTGTAAAACAGAAAACTGCGAATGGTTATGCAAATGGGCAAAAGGAGCGTCTTCAAGAGATTGAATATTCGCAGTGATTTCTTCTTCGGATGCACCACCCGTATCTTTCTCCCAAAGTGCATCGGCAATTTTCTTGGATGCTTTTTTGAGGTTGATATGCTTTAATCCGATTAACTCAATCGTCTGTGGATTCGCTTCGGAGAAATTCTCAAAGTAATCTGGCTGGACGTCTAACTTTTCAAGGGAATAATGCTTTCTTCGGATAAGCTCCAAGAAACATCGAGTTGTAGCTTCAACATCGGCAGTCGCGTTGTGCGCCTCTCCAAAAGGTTCCCCAAAAAGATGTTGATGCAATTCCGTCAAAGTAGGAAGCTTAAACTTTCCACCACGACCTCCGGGAATTTGACAAAGCGTAGCTGTTTCCTCCGTACATGTATCTAAAACTGGGAGTTCTTGCAAGGGGTTTTCAACACCCAAACGATGAAACTCCGCCCCCATAATGTTCAAATCAAAACCAACATTTTGACCAACAATGAACTTGGTCTTTGCCATTGCTGCATTGAACTTCTCTAAAACCTCAGCTAAAGGAATTCCATTTTGGGCTGCCAATTCCGTAGAAATACCATGAATTTTTTCAGCATCATAGGGAATATTAAATCCCTCTGGTTGCACCAAATAATCTTGATGCTCCAAAACATTCCCCATCGCATCATGCAACTGCCATGCAATCTGAATACAGCGTGGCCAGTTATCGGTGTCGGTATAGGATGCATTCCAGTTTTTAGGAAGGCCAGTGGTTTCGGTGTCGAAGATTAAATACATATAGCTATTATGTCAGTTCGAGTGATTTTTGTCAGCTTGGGCGGAGCCGAAAGATGCAAAAATTGTATCGAGAACGGGTTTTAGTTGCGCTTTTGGTGTTGTAAAAAGTATCGATAAAAATACACAAAACAGGTAGTTTGAAAAAAGGTAGTTGTTAGGAGTTATTAACTTCCAAATTTCAGTTTCACCTGTAATATCAACATTACTTATATTTAAGGACACCTAAAAATCCAACCAATGAAAATCGCCAGCAGTATATTTGTAATTTTATCCTCCTTACTTTTCATAAGTTGCAACAACGAAAAGGGGAAAACGGACATTTCAAATGAAGAAAAGAAAGCTCTAAATTTTGTTATCATCTTTGCCGACGACCTAGGTTATGGAGACTTAAGCTCCTACGGAAATCCCACCATAAAAACCCCAAACCTAGACCGCATGGCCCAAGAAGGCCAAAAATGGACAAACTTTTACGCTGGTGCAAGTGTTTGTACGCCAAGTAGGGCGGCTTTATTAACTGGTAGACTTCCTGTTCGAAGCGGTATGGCAAGTAATACACATCGAGTGCTTTTCCCAGATTCAAAAAACGGATTACCGGCTTCCGAAATTACTTTGGCCGAGCAATTGAAAACAGTTGGTTACCAAACTGCCGCTATTGGAAAATGGCATTTAGGCCATAAAGAAGAATACCTTCCCACAAATCATGGATTTGATTATTATTTTGGCATTCCCTATTCCAACGATATGGACATGATTAGAGGATTGTTACCCTATTGGGAATATTGGCAACAACCTAATGACTCCATAAAAACAGAGCATTTTAACGTGCCGCTGTTTCGAAATACTGAGATTATTGAACGGCCTGCAAATCAACATTCTATTACCAAACGTTATTCAGAAGAAACAGTTTCCTTCATTAAAAAGAACAAAGGCCAACCTTTCTTTGTGTATTTAGCACATAACCTGCCCCATATTCCACTTTTCGTTTCTGAAGAGGCTGCTGGTAAGAGTGAACGCGGATTGTATGGTGACGTAGTTGAGGAAATTGATGATGGGGTTGGCAAAATATTGTCTGCCCTTGAGGAAGAAGGTTTAGCAGGGAATACCATTGTTGTTTTCACTTCTGACAACGGCCCCTGGTTACCTTTTAAAAATAATGGTGGAAGCGCCGGATTGTTAAGAGCCGGAAAAGGAACAACTTGGGAAGGTGGCATGCGAGAACCCGGCATCTTTTGGGGACCAGGAAACATCGTACCAGGACTGGTTACAGACCTTGGCTCCACAATGGATTTATTCACCACTTTTAGTAGTATGGCAGGAGCAAGAGTACCAGATGACCGAATTACTGACGGTGTCGATTTGAGTGAAACTTTGCTGAATCGAAAACCAGGTAAAAGAAAGAATGTTCTCTATTATAGAGGCACAGAAATTTACGCAGCTAGATTGGGTGATTTCAAAGCTCATTTTATCACACAAGGTGCTTATGGTGAATTGGGAGAGCGTCAAGAACATAAAACCCCTGTTCTTTACAATCTAAGTCATGACACTGCTGAAAAATTTAATATTGCTCAAGAACATCCCGAAATTCTAAAACAGATTCAAGAATTGGTGCTTGCCCATAAATCGAAATTGGTAGCTGGGAAAGACCAGTTGGCCGAAAGAGAGTAATCAATACAACATATTATACAGAAATCCAGATGCCCCACACATCTGGATTTCTCTAAGATTCAGGGCTTTTTTCAAAGCTCCATTTAAAAAGCATTCTCGCTTTTCCCTAAGTTACGTAAGAAATATCATCAATCATAAATTTTAACAAGGTTTAATCTATGTTTAACAGACCCTATAATGAGTATTTTTCATCCAAAAATGTTGTTGTAACTTAAAATAGAAATCCTATATTTGCATCCGCTTAAAGAAAAGCGAAACAAAGAATTAATAATCGGGGTCGGGCACCCTACAAATTAATGTGATATGCCAGTTAAAATTAGATTACAAAGACACGGTAAAAAAGGAAAACCATTTTATTGGATAGTTGCAGCAGATGCGCGTGCCAAAAGAGATGGTAAATTCTTAGAAAAATTAGGAATCTACAATCCTAACACCAACCCGGCAACAATCGAAGTAAATTTAGATAATTCAGTACAATGGTTACAGAATGGCGCACAACCAACTGATACCGCTAGAGCTATCTTATCTTATAAAGGAGTGCTTTTGAAGCATCACTTATTAGGTGGACTTCGGAAAGGGGCTTTGACGGAAGAGCAAGTGGAAGAAAAATTCGCTGCTTGGATGGCTGAAAAGGAAAAAGCCGTTGCTGATAAAATTGGTGGATTGGACAAAGCGAAGGCGGAAGCTAGAGCTGCAGCTTTAAAAGCTGAAAAAGAAGTAAACGAAAAACGTGCAATTGCAGCCGCGGAAGCTGAGTTGCCAGAAGCACCAGAGGTTGCTGAAGGTGAGATTGAAGTTGCTGAAGCTGCTGTGGAAGAAGTTCCTGCTGCAGAAGAGGTAGCCGAAGTTGCTGAGGAAGCACCTGCTGCTGAAGAAGGTAAAGAGGAAGAGGCTGCGCCTGCTGCATCTTCAGAAGAAGAATAATATACTTTAGAAACGATGCAAAAGGAAGACTGTTTCTACCTAGGCAAAATCGTTTCAAAATATAGTTTCAAGGGTGAGGTACTCGTAAAGATAGATACGGACGAACCTGAATTATACGATAATATGGAATCAGTTTTTGTTGCACTTCGCAACAATCTGGTTCCATTTTTTATTGCCAAATGTCGATTGCATAAGTCCCAATTATTACGCATTGACTTTGAAGAAGTAAATTCGGAAGATGATGCCGATAAGATTATGGGCTCTGAACTCTATCTTCCACTTTCATTTTTACCAGAACTTACTGGAAATAAATTCTACTTTCACGAGGTAATTGGTTTCAAGGTTATGGATGATGTTCACGGAGAGATTGGAATTATTCAGAGTATCAACGACACGACCTCCCAAGCACTTTTTGAAATTTTGAAAGAAGACAAACAGTTACTGATTCCTGTCAATGATGATATTATCACGCAGGTAGACCGTAATAGCAAAACGATTCATGTCAACACTCCGGAAGGACTAGTTGACCTTTATTTGTCCTAAGAAACTCTATTTCAACGCCTGTTCACAGAATGCCAAACATTTCTTCACTTCTTCAACTGCATTGGACCCCTCAGGCACTACATATTCTAATTCTATAGTACCAGGATGTGAATACTTATTATTTCGCATCAATTGCAAGGCTTGTGCAATTGGGGTATCACCTTGTCCCCATGACAAGTTGCCTTTACCATTTTCAGGGGTCTGACGGTCTTTCAGATGCATGCTTTGCATACGATTATGTTTGGCAATGATAATCTCCAAAGGTTTAGAATTACCTGCCGCAACATAGTGCCCCAAATCAAGGTTCAAAGCATTGTATTCAGATTGATCTAAAGCAGTATCCCATAAAGTTGGTGTTTGTTGTTCGTGACCATGATACCCAACATATATTCCGTTCTTCTTAGCAAGTTTACCCAACCGCATCGTGTGAGCATCGTCACTCGGATGCTCAACTGTTACATGACTTGCACCAAGTAGCTGCCCGGCTTTCATACCCCATTCAATATCAGCATCGGAATTATCTTTTCCAAAAGTATTTCTGGGTTTGAAAGCATAAATACTGACTCCTGCATCATTATACATCTTCCGAAATTGTTCGAACTTAACCATGTCACAAGTTTTGCGCCAGGCCGACACTTGCTTTTTATATGCTTCAAGTTGAGCAGTCATTTCCTCAAGTTCCTTTTCTTCATCTACTGAAATTTTTCCATCTCGCTTCTTCCCCCTCAAAGGCCACATTTTTGCCATGTCAATTGGGTTATCCGGTCGGCCTGCAAAAGTCTCAGCGGGGTCGCCGATTAATTCTATTGCATTGATACCACTGTCTAAAATGTACTTCAGAGTGGCTTCTGCACTTTGGTCGTCCATACTTCTGAACGAATAAGTAATGACTCCTATTTGCACTCCATTTATAACAGAATTTGGTTTTTTGTAATGCTTTAGAATTCCCGGTGCACTAAATAGTGATGGACCTGTTAATGCCACACCTGCTGTAGCCATTGACGATTTTGAAATAAAATTTCTTCTGCTTAGATGTTTCTTGTTGGTTTTCATAGGAAAGCTATTTTAGAGAAAAGAACCTCTTGAATACTTTTGGTTCACTTTTTAATATTCTGATTGTATGAAAATTAACTATATTCAAACCAATTAACAAGCTTTTCTTTATGACTAACAAACTATGTTACAATTGTTCCAAATCATTTTTGGGAATTATCTTTTTCACTACACTTCTGGCCCTCGTAACATCTTGTAAAGACAAAACGGAAAAAACGGAGGTTAAGAAGGTAACCTCGCCAAATGTCGTTCTGATTTTCACAGACGACCAGGGTTATAATGATGTAGGTGTTTTTGGTGCGGATGATATTGCTACACCAAATTTGGACCAAATGGCCGCCGACGGGATTAAACTTACAAGCTACTATTCGGCTCAAGCCGTATGTTCTGCCTCACGTGCCGGAATCTTAACAGGCTGTTATCCCAATCGTATTGGCATTCACAACGCTTTAGGGCCCGGAAATACGCATGGTATAAATGCATCGGAAACGACAATGGCAGAAATGCTTAAAGCTAAAGGTTATAAAACAGCAATTTATGGAAAGTGGCATCTAGGGCATCACAAAAAGTTCTTACCAACCCGACATGGATTTGATGAATGGTTCGGAATCCCCTATTCCAATGACATGTGGCCTTTTCACCCACAGCAAGGACCGGTTTTCAATTTTCCTGATTTGCCTCTTTACGAAAACGAGACCATAATTGATACACTACTAGAACAATCACAACTCACGACCCAAATTACTGAACGTAGCGTAGATTTTATCAATCGCAACAAAGACAATCCTTTCTTCTTATATGTGCCTCACCCACAACCGCATGTGCCCTTATTCGTTTCCGATAAGTTCAAAGGAAAGTCAAATAGAGGATTATATGGAGATGTTATTATGGAAATTGATTGGTCGGTTGGACAAATTATGGACGCTTTGAAGTCCAACGGACTAGAAGAGAACACCATCGTTATATTCACCTCAGATAATGGCCCATGGTTATCATATGGCAATCATGCCGGAAGCGCTTTTCCCCTCAGGGAAGGCAAAGGCACTGCTTGGGAAGGAGGACAACGCGAACCTTTCATTATGAAATATCTTAACAAACTGGAAGCTGGAAAAGTATTGGATATGCCCGTAATGGCAATTGATATGCTCCCCACGATTGCTGAAATCACGGATGCTGAACTTCCTCTTAAAACCATTGATGGAAAAAGCGTTTGGAAGGTATTGACAGGTGAATCAGAAGAAAGTCCACAAGAAGCTTATTTCTTTTATTACCGTGTGAATGAGCTTTTTGGTGTGCGTTACGGAAAATGGAAATTATACTTTCCTCATCGCTATCGAACCATGAATGGACAAGAACTGGGCAAAGACGGATTACCTGGGGACTACAAAATGATAGATATGGAAGAAATCGAGTTGTATGATGTGGTCAATGATATTAGTGAAACGAAAAATGTAGCAGAAGCAAACCCAGAAGTTGTAGAAAAAATTAAGCTTCTTGCGAATACGATGCGTTCTCGATTAGGTGATTCTTTGCTTGAGCTAGAAGGTTCAGAAACAAGAGAACCGGGAAGATTAGAATGAGTAAACCCTTCAAGTTCAAAGAATTTTCAATTAACCAAGACCGTTGCGCCATGAAAATTGGAACCGACGGAGTACTCCTTGGCGCATGGGCAACTGTTGAAAACAAGCCTACTTCTATTTTAGATATTGGCGCTGGCACTGGAATCTTGTCCTTGATGCTAGCTCAAAGATGTCTTGCAGAAAATATTGAAGCTCTAGAAATAGACGAAGATGCTTATGAGCAATGTGTAGAAAATTTCGAGTCATCTAGCTGGGCCGATAGGCTCTTTTGCTATCATGCGGGATTAGATGAGTTTATGGATGAATTAGAAGAACCCTACGATTTGATTATTTCAAATCCGCCTTTCTATTCAGAGGATGTTTCAAGCGGAAATGCTTCTCGCGACAATGCAAGGCAAAATCAATCTTTGCCCTTTGATGAATTGTTAGAAGGAGTTTCAAAACTACTTGCTGAAGAAGGCCTTTTTGCAACCATTATTCCCTTTAAAGAGGAAACGGCTTTTATCACTTTGGCTGAATCCTTCGGACTTTTTCCAAATAGAGTTTTGAGGGTCAAAGGAAATCCATCAGCAGAAATAAAAAGAAGTCTGTTGGAGTTTAGCTTCGAAGAAAAGAAAGTTTCAGAAGACGAATTGACTATTGAAATAAAGCGTCACGAATACACCTTAGCCTACCAAGAATTGACCAAAGCATTTTACTTAAAAATGTAACATTTAGCTCATATATTGTTATATTTTTATTAATTACCTTTGATAAAAATTGCGATGTATGCGACCTGACTTATTTGAAGCTCCCGATTATTACAATCTAGATGATTTATTTTCTGAAGAACACCTTTTGGTGCGCGATGCCGCCCGTCAATGGGTGAAACGAGATGTTTCTCCGATTATAGAGGAGTACGCGCAAAAGGCTGAATTTCCAAAGCAAATTATTGGTGGATTGGCTGAAATTGGAGCTTTCGGACCTTATATTCCTGAAGAATATGGTGGAGCTGGACTGGACCAAATAAGTTACGGCCTCATAATGCAAGAAATAGAGCGTGGTGATAGTGGCGTGCGCTCCACCGCATCTGTGCAATCTTCATTGGTAATGTATCCTATATATACTTATGGAAATGAAGCGCAACGTAAAAAATACCTACCTAAATTAGCTTCAGGTGAATGGATGGGTTCTTTCGGATTAACAGAACCGAACCATGGTTCAAACCCAGGCGGAATGGAAACCAAATTCAAAGATATGGGCGACCATTATATATTGAATGGTGCAAAGCTTTGGATATCAAATTCCCCTTTTTGTGATGTTGCTGTAGTTTGGGCTAAAAACGAAGAAGGCCGTATTCACGGACTAATTGTGGAACGTGGCATGGAAGGATTTTCAACTCCCGAAACACATAACAAATGGTCCTTACGTGCGTCGGCAACTGGAGAACTGATATTTCAGGATGTCAAAGTACCTAAAGAGAATTTATTGGAAGGAAAATCTGGTCTTGGCGCTCCACTAGGATGCCTAGACTCGGCAAGATACGGAATCTCTTGGGGTGCTATCGGTGCTGCCATGGATTGCTATGATACTGCTTTGCGCTATGCAAAAGAACGTATTCAATTTGGAAAACCGATTGCAGCTTTCCAATTGCAGCAGAAGAAATTGGCCGAAATGATTACTGAAATCACAAAGGCACAATTATTAGCTTTCCGTTTAGGACAGTTGAAAAATGAGGGTAAAGCAACCACTGCCCAGATATCAATGGCAAAACGTAATAATGTTGATATGGCTATCAAAATTGCACGCGAGGCAAGACAAATTTTGGGTGGAATGGGTATTACCGGTGAGTACAGCATCATGCGTCACATGATGAATCTCGAAAGTGTAATTACTTATGAGGGCACTCATGATATTCACCTGTTGATAACGGGAATGGATATTACCGGGCACGCTGCTTTTAAATAGTCTAGAGCTTTTTCAAAGTCACTTTTATCGATTTACTAATTGGAGTTTTACTCCTATCAGCAAAGTGATTGTAAGGTATCAAAACATTGGTCTCTGGAAAGTATGCCCCTAAATCCCCTTTGGGAATTGAATAAGGAATTACTTTGAATTTATGCGCAGTTCTTTCAACTCCATCGTACTTACTTGTAATATCAACTACGTCTAACTTTTTCAAACTTGCGGCCTTCATATCTTCGGGGTTCATGAAAAGTACTCTTCGCTCATTGTAAACGCCTCGATAGCGATCATCTAATCCGTATATGGTAGTGTTGAACTGGTCATGCGATCGAATGGTCATTAACATATATTCATCCGAATTCAAGCTGTGCTGTGGAACTTTATTAATCGTCAATTGTGCTTTTCCATTTGGCAATTTGCTAAAATCAAGTTCACGAACATTATTCGGCAAATAATATCCTGAACCTTTGGATTGTTTTTCAGTATTACTAAACCCTTTGACAACTTGGTCTATTTTTTCTCGAATGAGTTCGTAGTTCTCTCCCAGGGATTTCCAATCCATAGAATGCTTTCCCTCGAAAAATGTGTGGGCTAGTTCAGCTATAATATCCGGTTCACTTTTAATTTTATCAGAAGCTGGTTTTAAAAGTCCACGTGATTGACGCACTTGACCCATACTATTCTCGATAGTGATATGACGTAGCTTTCCATCTTTCATATCTTTTTCGGAGCGGCCGTAAGTTGGTAGTAGCAATGCCGTTTTTCCAGTTACCAGATGAGTTCTATTAAGTTTGGTACTTACTTGCACCGTGAGGTCACAATTCTGAATTCCTTTCGCCGTATATTCCGTGTCGGAAGCTGCCATCAGAAAATTGCCCCCCAAGCACATAAAGACTTTCGCCTTTCCTTCATACATCGCTTTCATGGCACCTACCGTATCATAACCCTCCTCAGAAGGAGGAGCAAAACCTAAATGTTCTTCTATTCTCTCATTCAATTCTTTATTCACAAAATGCATAATCCCTACGCTCCTATCTCCTTGGACATTGCTATGTCCTCTTACTGGGCACGTTCCTGCATTCGGTTTTCCAATAGCTCCTTTTAATAATAGTAGATTTACATATTCACGAATATTTTCAACCCCGTTTTTATGCTGTGTTAAACCCATCGCCCAACATACCACTATTTTTGATTTTTTGGCTAGTAGATTAACCGCTTCATTTATTTGTTCAAGATCAACACCGCTTTGCGACAAGAGTACTTTTTCATCATAGGTTTTCAAATCATTCAATAGTGTTTCGTAACCGGCTACATAGGTCTTCAAAAATTCATGGTCGAAGATGTCATTCTTAATAGCGTCTAAGGCCGCCAGTTTTATCAATATCAATTTGATGAGCGGAATGTCTTGATTTATTCTTACGGGTAAATGAATATCGGCAATATCTTCACCTGGACCTATCCATCCTTTTAGGTGTTGTGGATTCTTAAAATTTACGAGCCCGGACTCCATTAGAGGATTGATGCTAATTACTTTCCCACCGTTCTGCTTGCATTTCTCTAAAGCCGATAACATACGCGGATGGTTTGTGCCAGGGTTTTGCCCTGCAACGATAACCACCTCAGCTTCATACAAGTCTTTTAACTTGATTGAACCTTTTCCAATTCCCAAGGTTTCACTTAACGCTACTCCACTTGATTCATGGCACATGTTCGAACAGTCGGGCATATTGTTTGTTCCAAAAGCGCGAGCGAACATTCCGTATAAAAAAGCGGCCTCGTTACTAGAGCGCCCTGAAGTATAAAAAATAGCCGCATCAGGAGAATCTAGCTTTTTTAGTTCATTGGATATCAAATTATATGACTCCTGCCATGAAATCGGTTCGTAATGTACGCTGCCCTCTTTTAAAACCATCGGTTCTATGATGCGCCCGAACTTATTCAATTCATAATCGGTCAGTTGTGAAAGTTCCTCTACGGAATGTTTGGCAAAAAAATCTGCACCAATATGTGAAGTCGTCGCCTCATCGGCCAAAGCTTTTGCCCCATTTTCACAATACTCGGCAACTTTGGAAGGTCTTTCAGGATCTGGCCATGCACAACTAGGACAGCTAAACCCATCTTGTTGATTCATATGCAACAAAGCATTCATAGATCGAACTACACCCATTTCTTTAAAACTATGACGAAGGGCTTCCTTGACTCCCAAAGCTCCAGCAGCAATGCGAACTGGTTCTTTCAGTTTGATATCTGAAAAGTTTTGATTACCTCGAATTGAAACATTTCTACGAAAGTTGGATGCCATAGTCAATTATATTAATCTTTAAAATTAAGTTTTATTTCAACCCTAAGGAAACGCTATTGGCCGAAATATTGACCCAAATGATTTTCTAGAAAACAAAATCATAGGCGCTCACCACAACTTTGCCTTGCTACACATCATTTCTTTTCTCAAACTGTAGTATCGCTATATCTTTGGAGTGTAATTAAGAAGTAAATTTTTTCATTTTCATATAGTGTTCTCGTAAAAGAGCTCCGATCGAAAGACGGAGCTCTTTTTAGTTTGTAGCAGTTTTGTACTTGCTTTAATGTATAGAATTCTAAATGGACTAAGCAAATAAATCCAGTATTGGTTTGCCTTGGCCATCTGGAGTTGTATAAAAGGGTCTACCTTCAATAGTATAATTCGTTTCAGGGTGCACGCCTAAGGCGTGGTAAATGGATTGATGTACTTGATCGATTACAACTGGGTTTTCAATCGATGAACAAGGTCGTTCATCTGCTGTTTTTCCATACACCATTCCTTTTTTAACACCTCCGCCCCACATCAATATCGAGCTTCCGTTTGTGAAATGTCGGTGCATTCCGTAAAATTTCTCATCTTCGATGATATCGGGTTGATCCACCTGATCTTTCACCTTTAAACCTGGCCGACCTTCCATGATAGCATCACGACTGAACTCACTGGCCAATATAATTAATGTTCTATCTAGATGCCCTGATTCATCTAAATCCTTGATTAATTGAGCAATTGGTCTATCTATTAACCCCTTCATTTTTTTCGCTCGGGTATGACCATTTTCGTGCGTATCCCACCCAAGAAAAGGTTCGTATTCTGTGGAAACACTGATAAATCTACCTCCGTTCATTGCCAGTCTTTTCGCTAGAAGGCATCCTAAACCAAAACGACCTGTATTATAAGTATCATAAACTTCCTTTGGTTCTTTTGACAAGTCGAATACTTCAGCTTCTGGTGAGTTTAACAAACGGTATGACTGCTCCATCGAACGCATTAAAGATTCCCTCTGATAGTCACTTCCACTTTCCATGACTTTACTTTTATTAGCCAATTCTTTGTAAAGTTTGTAGCGTGCCTCAAATCTTTTAATTGACATTCCTTGGGGAGGCCTTACACTATCAAGCCCACTTGAAGGGTCTGGTATTAAGAACGGACCGTTTTCTGTTCCCAAAAAGCCAGCTGAATGAAAAGCTTTCAATTCTTCGGCTTCACCTACGGTAAATCGCTGTCCCATTGCAATAAAAGGTGGAATCACCGGATTAACAGGACCCAATTCTTTCGCAATCCATGCGCCAATATGTGGAGCCTGTACCGACTGCGGTGGTTCATAACAGGTATGCCAATGGTATTGATGTCTTGTATGTAAAATATGCCCAAGATCCGCAGATTTATAGGAGCGAATAATAGTGCCTTTGTCCATAACGCTTCCAATAGATTCCAGACCTTCAGAAAAATCCAGTCCATCAACGACTGTCGGTTTTTTGGGAAACGTACTCAATACCCGTTTACTTTCCACGCCTTTCTCATAGGGAACATAAGCCTTGGGGTCAAATGTCTCAGTATGAGCCATACCTCCGGCCATCCAAAGTAAAATAACCGTATCGGCCTTTGAAGTGATAATAGGAGCACTAGTACAAGAACTCAAAAAGCTGGATAAGGGGATGGTGGTAGATGCCGCTGATAAACTGGCAGCCGCCATTTTCTTGATAAAATCCCTTCGGGAATCACAACTTACTTCATCCTTCTTCATTTCTGTCAATATATAAATTGGAATTCTGGCAACATCAAAGTAGACCAAAATACATCTTGTACGGTTTCTTTTTTAGGTTCATCACCCAAAGCCATGAGCATCACTTTTTTCTCTTTACTGGTTGGACTTCTTCCTAAAGATTTTTTATAAAGGCTCTCAATGATTGCTTCACTTTTATCTCCATATTGTTCAAGCCATAGCTCTGATCCTTCCTCTAGAACATTATTAAAATAGGCTCCATTGGTCAGCTCCAGAGCTTGAAGTAAAGTAGCCTGATTATCTCTTGAAGTTGCTACGTTTTCCCTACTCGGCCTTCCCATGGCTTTCATGAACGGGTGCTGTTTAACCAAGCTTGCCCTGGCAAATTTTTGCCCCTCATCCTGAAAAGAAAAGTTCACCAATTTTCCCCAATGCACGGAGCCATAATCACGAACCTCTTGCCAATCTTGGTCATTGAAATCTAGATTGACCCAACTCTCCTCTGGAATATCCGCTGTACTTTTCCAATTTTTATCGGAATTTAT
This sequence comes from uncultured Flavobacteriaceae bacterium, assembly GCA_947500435.1. GTDB lineage: Bacteria > Bacteroidota > Bacteroidia > Flavobacteriales > Flavobacteriaceae > Maribacter_C. Next base: position 672,335 of record CANMRV010000001.1, on the reverse strand, counting down.
TTCTATTTGTTCTCCGTTGGCATAATCAATTTGCATAGCGAACAATATTCCAGCGGGATTGGCAATGCTACCCTCATTCGTTCCTTCAATGGCAATTACATTTTCACCTTCTACTAGGAAATCCTTTACACTTAGTTTATCCACTTTTCTCCAATCAACCCCATCGGACACTTTTTTGCCATTTATATAAAGGGTATATGAATGATCAACTGAAATCAAGATATTGGCCCTTTCTATTTTCTTCTTTGGTAAGATTATTTGCGTTCGGAAATGTCTTTTCCCTGGATCTGGTAAAACATCCCTATCGAATTTTCTCTCTCGATGCCAAATACGTCTTGAACTGAGTCCTTTGTCTGTTGGGTCATAGGCCACTGCATGATACATTGGGGCAATAATCTGACTTACGGCATCTGAAAATTGTTCTGCAGTCAATCTTCTGGGTACTGGCCCCTTAAAAACGTATTTTGATTTTAGACCGTCTTGTTTTTTATAGGTCTCCGTAGTCAGTTGATACGCCTTCGAGCTTAAAATTCGTTTGATTAAATGTTTTAAGTCGTAGCCAGATTCTATAAAATCAGCAGCCAACCAATCTAATAATGCAGCGTCCCACGGTGGGTTGTCCATTTCATCAACTGGTTCAACAATACCGCGCCCCATTAATCGCTTCCATATTCGATTGGTCAGGGTTCGATATATTCTCCCGTTTTCAGGCTTCACCATTACTTCAGCGAGCATGTCTAATCGTTCTTCCAAAGTTTCGGCCTCTACAGAACCTAATTCAGGGTACAGAAAACTCGCCTCTGCTATTTTCCCTATGGGTTTGTCACAACGATTTAATTCCAGCAATGAATCAGCAAAAATGGATGCAAACCCATAGGATTGTTCCAGCGTCAAATTACTGACAAAACTGCTATGACAGGAGGCGCATTTTACATTCACCCCCATCAATGATTGCCCAATATTTTGTGCGGCCTGCATTTCAGTACGTTGACTTGCATTTACCACACCGCGCCATTGAATTCCTTTGATAAACCCTTCAGAATCTTCATTCGGATTAACCAGCTCTTTGACCATTTCATCATACGACTTGTTTTCTTTCAATGCCTTGTAGAGCCAATCTGTAATCTGTTTTCTTCCTCCAGTTATAAAGCCCGGGCCACTGTAGTCATTTCGTAATAAGTCGTTCCAGAAACTTAGCCAATGTTGAGTATATCCGTGATTATCGGCCAACAGTTTATCGATGAGTTCTTCCCTTTTGTTCGGTCGCTGGTCATTTACAAATTGTACTATTTGCTCCGGCTCTGGAAGTAATCCGATAATATCTAAGTAAACACGTCTAACAAAGATTTGATCATTGACCACATCTGTCCAATCCACATTATGGTTTTCAAAATACGCGCCAATCAATTGATCAACGGGATGGCTTTCTTTACTTGAATTTGGCAAAGATGGTTTAAGTAGGGCCAATTCCGCTTCTGGGAAAACCTTAAGTGCCCGATCGGACCAATGTGCTCCTTTTTCAATCCATAGCTTAATCAGTTCAATTTCGTTAGCCTGTAATACCTTCCCTTTTTTGGGCATTACCCCGTCTTGATCTGGGGGAAGTGAAATTCTTTTATACATCTCACTTTCTCCCGGCATACCGGCTACTATCACCGGGCCCGATTCCCCTCCTTTGAATACGCCGCGCTTGTTATCCAATACCAATTCTCCCTTATGTTTGTTCTCACTATGACATTGGTAACAATTATGGGCCAAGATTGCCCTCACTTCAAGGTTTAAACTATCTTGTTGAGTTTCGGTTAAAGAGTCAAGCGGGTTGAGGCGTGCTAAGAGGTTAGAAGTTTTTCCATGGTCAAACTGGGATTCATTACCTGGCAAAACACTGGTCAAAAAATCCTCGCCATGGGTAAGGTCCGAACCCAAATGCCCTGTAAGGGTGAGCAAAACGGCTGTTAGTATTAAACTTGACCTATACCATAAATAATTGGAAAACCTCCCCCACATAGTCATTCGAAGCAGTATCGCAGTCAGACCCGCAACTATGGCCGTGGCAATACCCAAGTTTTGATGATCTTGAACAAGTTCACCCGTATAATCGTCTTGCGTACGAAGCAACCAACCTAAAATTGCCGAGACTACGGCTAGGGTACCTCCGATATACACCATCCAATTAATGCCCTCTCTGAGTCCTTGTCGTTTTTGTCCGATAGTTAATGATTCCAAAATAAGTGCTACGGTCAACAACGCTATGGGAAAATGTACAGCTAGAGGGTGTAAACGTCCTAAAAATTGAAATATCCAATCAATGCTGCCCTCCATAGGTTCTAATTTAAGCAAATTTTCAATGGAAAAGCGCCCTGTTTTAAATGGGTCATTTCGATTATCAGGTGTTGTTAATAGTAAACAAAATAGCTTGGTGGAAAATCATGAGTGCTTACATGAATCCCATGGATAACCCAAATAGGGTGAAACCACCTCCCTTAATCCCTCCTTGTTAGGAGGGAAACTCATACTTCTTCTGGCGTAGATTTTTCTTCAGCTGAAGAACTATTCTTTCGTATGAAACCTAATTCTCTAGTGGTCGTCTTCATATCCGTATACCTCGGGTCGGGCACATAATTTTGTTTTTCCATTTTAATAACTTCGATGCTTAAAAACCCGAATTCGCTAACCACCTTTCCATAAAAACGATAAATACCCTTTCCCCTAAAGTAATATTTGGCGGCTACGGGTGGAAACAATACCGTATCGAAAACCTTCCCTTCTTGATCAATCATTGTAGCAAAATGCATGCGTTTTCCGTTGTGGGTACTTGTATTTTTCACAGTGACCAAATAGCCATAAATATCAATACGACGATTTAAAAAACGCTCAAGATCCTTAACACAGCGATTGTTTTTTGGAGGTTCTGCTAATAGCTCAAACGGACTACACAGACAAAACCCTAAGAGTTCCAATTGTGTAAAGGCCATTTCTAAATCCGTGGTATGCAATCTAGGAATCTTGAAATCTTGGTGCCTAGGCGGGAATAATTTCGGATGGTCGATTTTTACATTCTTATTGAGAAAGAGATGTGCCTTCCAGAGCAACTGATGTTTATTCACGCCCGTAAAACGGAATGCATCGATGCGAATCAAAATGCTTGCTTGATCAACGGTTATAAAAACGCGGTCTAAAAAATCTTCTAGAGAGCTATAGATTCCATTAGCCAGTCTGTCCTTTAAAATTCGCTCTGAGACACGGTTTTCCAATTCACGTAAATACCCGAATCCGAGAAAGATATCCTTCCCATAAATCACATTCTTATTGAAACTCCTATTGATACAAGGTGGATGAATCGTGGCACCCAGCATTCTGGCCTCGTGCACATAAAATTCAGAGCGGTAAAATCCGCCACCATTATTGAGCACAGCTACCATATATTCCAATGGAAAATAGGCACGTAAAAACAGTGTTTGATAACTCTCTACAGCATACGAAGCTGAATGCCCCTTTGCAAAAGCATAACCGGCAAAGCTTGCAATCTGTTCCCAGATTTCTGAAATAAGTTTTTCTGCATAACCTTTATGGTTACAGTTCTCAAAAAATTTCTCCTTTACTTTTTGAAACTCCTCCCGCGACCTGAACTTTCCGCTCATACCGCGTCGTAATACATCAGCTTCTCCCAAATCGAGGCCAGCAAAAATATTGGCTACTTTGATAACATCCTCTTGATAGACCATGACCCCATAGGTATCGGGCATAATATCAAGCATCACCGGATGCGCTTTCTCTTCAGTTCTACCAGGATTGCGATGCCGAAGAATATATTCGCGCATCATACCGCTCTTTGCCACCCCAGGTCGTATAATCGAACTGGCGGCTACCAGACCCAAATACGTGTCGACTTCCAACTTTTTAAGTAGCATGCGCATGGCTGGCGATTCCACATAAAAACATCCCATACATTGTGCCGCTTTCACAAGGTTATTAATTACCGGGTCCTTTATAAATTTCTTGATATCATGAATATCAAAACCATCGGATTCATCAGGTTGATTATATGCAATGATTTCTAAGGATTCCTTGATTTTCGCCAATCCCCTTTGTCCGAGAATATCAAACTTGTAAAGTCCCACATCTTCTGCGATGACCATATCGTATTGTGTTGTGGGGAAGCCTTTGGGAGGAAGGTTCGTAGCCGAAAACCAATGGAGTGGTTTTTCAGTAATCAAGATACCACCAGCATGTATACTTAAATAATTGGGCATACCTTTAATCAACCGCCCGTACTTTAAAACCAATAACGATACCCCATCAAGTTTTGAAGGGTTATACCTGCCCTCGGAGAGAAAATCAATTTCACTTTTAGGTAAGCCGAATACCTTGCCCAATTCTCGAATGACACCTCTATCTTTAAAAGTCACATAGGTACCCAATAGCGCTACATGTTCAAAACGATCGAAAATATACTGGGTCATCTCTGGCCGATCTCGATGTGAAAAGTCAATATCAAAATCAGGCGGATTGGTGCGGTACAGATTGATGAATCGTTCAAAATAAAGGTCTAAATCTATCGGGTCTACATCGGTAATTCTCAGAAGGTAGGCAACGATACTATTGGCTCCACTACCACGACCCACATAAAAAAAACCTCTTTTTCGTGCTTCGGAAACAATGTCCCAATTAATCAAAAAATAAGAAACAAAGCCTTTCTCCTTAATTAGCTGCAATTCTTTCTCCAGCCGATTGTAGATGTCTTTATTAGGATTCTCATAACGATAGGGTAATCCCTCTTGACAAAGCCTTTCAATCATTTTTTCATCCTCTTCTTGACTACCGGTATAGGTTTTCAAATTCTGTGGCTCTCGATCTTTTGAAAAATCGAAATGAATAGAACAGGAGTTCAGTAAACGCTCCGTATTTTCCAGAATAAAAGAATACTCAGAAAAAGCAGCTGCCAAGCTCTCTATGGGAAACATTTTTTCATTTTCGTTGGCCTCCTCAGTTTTATCCAACATGCTCAACAAAATATTGTTATCGATAGCACGTAACAATCGATGCGCATTGAAGTCGGCTTTCGAACGAAATGTAACAGGTTGCTGTACGACCAGTTTGTCTCTCAATTTCGACAGTCTTGAAAAAGGCAAACGTCGCAAATCGGCAATGGAAACCCCTATAAATTCATGCTCAGCAAATTTATATTGGTCATTCTGTAGTACTTTTTCGAAAGGATAAACCACATAGGCATGTTCAAATTTCGGGGCAATCGGAGAAAACTCTCTTTTCTCATGAAGATGCTCAGAAAGAAAATTGTTCAATTCTAAATATCCTTCGTTGTTTTTGGCGATTCCCACATAACATTGATCTGCGCTATTTCTAAAATCGATGCCCAAAATAGGTTCCACATTATGCTCAGGAGCCAATCGCACAAAATTGAGTCCGGCCGAAGTATTATTAATATCGGTCAACGCCAGCTGGGTCACATGGTTTTTTTGAGCTAGGCGTAAGAGTTCTTTTTCGGAAAAGGTTCCGAAGCGGAGGCTGTAGTATGTGTGACAGTTTAAGTACAAGTTCAAGTATCAAGTTCAAATTCAAAATAGCCAGGTGCTCGGTGCTCGGTGCTCGGTGCTCGGTGCTCGAAATCAAAAAAATAACATTGAATTTTCAACTATTCAGTCTTTATTCTTGATTCTATAAGCGCAGCGGTCTTATTTCTTTTTCATTGCTTTCGATGCGCCAACACAATCGGTGGTTGTCCGTTAAACGGATTGTGCATTCTTCCAATAGTATTCTTCCCCATTGCCGATGCTCGCACAACGCTTTTATCACCATAACGATTTCGAATATGGTCCATCGCTTGATAGAGGTTCAAGGCTTCTTCAGTGTCTTCGAATAGGTTGATTTGATAATTTCCACTGACCAAGTGAGTAAATCGAATACCTATTAATCGTACTAACAATCTTCGGTTATAAAGTGTTTTGAATAGCTCCAGAATCTTGGGAATTAAAATATGGTCTGCACTGGTATACGGAATGCGCATTTGCTTCGAATACGTATTGAAATCAGAATATCGAATTTTTACTGCAATACAAGCAGTGAGTTTTTCGCCCCGTCTCAGTTGATAGGCCAAATTCTCGGTCATGGCAATCAATAAGCCTCTTAATTTTATAACATCAATAGTATCTTTATCGAAAGTGCGTTCATTCGAAATTGATTTGCGCTCCCAAAATGGGATTACGGGAGTATGATCAATACCATTAGCGCGTTTCCAAATAACCGTTCCGTTTTTGCCTAATACGCGTTGCATGACATCCATGGGCATTTCTTGTACAGTACCCACCTTTCGCAACCCAAGATTTCGAAGCGTTTGATAGGTCTTATCACCCACCATTGGTATTTTCTTGATGGAAAGAGGTGCCAAAAAGGTTTTTTCTAATCCGTAATCGATTTTCAATTGATTATTAGGTTTGGCTTCACCTGTAGCTACTTTAGAAACTACTTTATTTACTGATAGTCCGAATGAAATGGGAAGTCCTGTTTCTTTTATGATTCTCTGTCGCAGCTCAGACGCGTATTTATAGGAACCGAAAAAGCGGTCCATTCCTGAAAGGTCTGCATAGAACTCATCGATACTTGATTTTTCGAATAGAGGGACATACTCTTTTATGATTTCGGTAACTTTATCAGAGTGTTGACTGTATGTGCCTGCATTCCCTCGAATCTGAACTGCTTCAGGACATAATTCCTTTGCCATTTTCATGGGCATGCCCGAATGAATGCCATACCCTCGGGTTTCATAACTACAGGCTGCCACAACCCCGCGGTCGCTAAGACCTCCGACAAGAATAGGCTTCTTCTCTAAACGACTGTCTAAAAGGCGCTCTACAGATACAAAAAAAGTATCGAGATCAAGATGTAAAATGTTTTTGGCCATTGCTATCCTAAAAAAGAAGGATAGCTAATTTATGGAATATTTCCATTTATTTGGATATATTCCATATAAATATATCTAAAAAAGCCCATAACTTGTTTTGTATGGGCTTCTTCAGTGGTTTGATTTTGTATTCATCATGTCTAATTTTAATTAATCAAAGGAAAAACCTGTAAATATTCTAAAAAGTAACGCGTAGAATCCCATAAAAATAAGGGCAAAACAAAACCAAGAAAAGATTCTTAAATAATTCTTTAGAATGTAATTTCCCAAGTTTCTAAATCCTTCCAAATAAATCTCCTTAATAAGCAATGTCGTCTTCATAATCTTTCTTTTTAATAGTTCATTAGCAGAAAGACAAATGCTATGCTAAAGTGAAGGTTTTGGCTAAATTTTGGTCAAACTTGACAAAAAAAGGGTTGAAATACGCATTTTGAGGCAAAAATCGAAAAACCCCATACCAAAATACTTCGGTACAGGGTTCTTCAACTAAACTAACTCAAACCAATTCTTTCTATAAGCCAAAACGATAGTTTGCCGATAACATAATAGCACCATTGGTAATTGATACTAAGCTTTGTTCTGCATCTGTATTCAGCAAACCGAATTCAAACACCAAGCCTACATCTATACTTTCATTAAATCCGTAACCCACACCTGTAATCAATCCAAAGTCAAAGAATTTAAAGTCATCGCCAGGTCTACTACCCACATCTAATTTTGTGCCACTAAAATTTGCAGCCATCAAAAGCCCTGAATACATGCCAGCTCTTGCGTAAAGAATTCCCTCCGCTCCCACTTCGAGAAAATCAAAACGTGCAGTCACGGGCACTTCTAAATAGTAAAGGTTAAAGTTTCCGGATAGGTTGGCTCCTCCTTTTTTGAAAAAAGATACTCCGGATTGTAGCCAAAACTGATCGGAAAGCTCGAAATCTATTGTACCTCCTAAATGGGCAGAAAACACCCTTCCAAAAGTAGTATTCGAATTGGTAGAAGTAATTAAATTAGAGATGCCGAGACCTCCTCTTACACCAAAATATTGTGCCGATACCGACATACTACTTAAACCGATTACGATTACTGTTACTAGTGTTGCTAAACTTTTCATAATGTTATTTTTAGTTGAATATTATAGGTCCAAAGTATAGCATATGTACATGCAAGTAAATCGCGTGAAATCTGTATTTTTCGCTACGGGATTTCTGTGCTTTTTTCTACTGGATTTCCGGTAGAGGCTAAATCATAGCCAACAAAAAAGCCCTATCTCAATGAGACAGGACCTTTTCTACAAACTAAACTCTGACCTACTTTTCTTTATATAATTTTAGGCGTTTACTGCACTTTAAAATCAAATATTTCAGATTGTGAAGAATTACCGGTCGCATCTTTTGAAATCACACGCCAATAATACGTTTGTCCTGAATTTGTAGATGCGCCAATGCTGCTTTGAGCAGTAACTCCTAAGCTCGTTGTTGGATTATTATTTGTACCAAATAAAACCTCAAACTCCACCAAATCATTATCTACATCATTACCCTGCCACTCTAAACTGACGTTTCCTGCCGAACTAAGTGTTTGCCCTCTTGTAGGACTTACCACACTTGCCGGAAAAGGCGCGTAATTACTTACCCCATCCCCCTGATTATAAAACCGCCAAGTATCACTTTTTGCAGTCGCATTGGCCCCATCTGATTTAGATACCACATGCCATTCGTATGGAGTATTTCTATCCACGGTGATACTGGCCTCATTCGTATTTGCGTTCGTACTGCTCGTAGAATTTGCATCTAGATTGGTAATATTTACCTCATAACTATTCGCATTTGCTGCTGCTTGCCATTGAAATAGAATTGTACTTTGAGAATCACTTACAACAGTGCCCTCTGTACATTCCATGTTATTATCAGGAAACACCAACGTTGCCGCGGAGGGAGCACCTGATGGATCAATATCATCAGGATTGTCCTTCCCTCCGGGACAAGACGTAAGCGTGCCTATAGTTAAAACGGCGGCTAGTATTTTTACAATTCTGTTCATTGCTTTATAATTTTATACGTTTCTGTAGTTCCATTTATCGTTACATACAAGTGGTACATTCCGGTCTGTAAATCATCTGCATTTAGGGTTATACTCGTTTCTCCTGCTTCTACCATTTTTTGCATCACAGACCTACCGTCAAAAGTGTTCAATTGCACTCCTATTTTTTCTTCGGATGCACTACTAAATTGCACTGTAATCTCTCCCGAACTCACGGGGTTTGGATACACCACTACTTTCGTACCTAAATCAATCGTTTTCTCATAAACTCCCTGACATTCTTTTTCAGTCTTGACGGTGAGTTTTGATATTTCTGATTTTATCGGAAGTGTAATCTCAACATCAGAAGTGGTGAATACCTCATCGTTCAAATTGATGGTATAGGAATCACTCCCTGATAAATTAAGCGTAACCGTTCGAGCCATTAGATTCGTTTTTGATGAAACTCCTAAAGCTTGCGGTTCCGCGACTACAACATCAAAACAGTTTTCATATCCCACCTGCCCTTGAACTGTAATACACACTTTATACGTACCACCTTGCAAATCTGGAATCTGAACACCAGTATTGGTAAAATCTCCAGAAGCATTCACGCCATTGCCTGTAATTATTGCCGTATAACTATAGTTTGCAATGGCGGTGATTTCAATGCTTCCGTTATTACTATTTCTACAAGATTCTCCTTTTGACCGTACTCTAAAATTATCCGCAGGCAAAGAGAATATCTCACAACCTGTTGTGTCTACCGCAGTATTTGGCGGCGTATTCGGGCATTGGTCTTCCCCATCTAAAACACCATCTCCATCCGCATCATCAGGGTTGGTGGGGCCAGAAGTACCAATAGTCACGGTGAAGTCTTTTGTTGAACCATCTTCAGCCGTAACACGATATACCACTGCATTTGTAAAGTCATTTATGTTTACTCCACTTTGCTGTGCCGTACCCGCAATCGAAACAGTTGCCTTGGCGGAATTAGCAAAAGTCGCCACCAAATTTTGTCTGTTGATATTCGTGGGAAGGTCTACGGATATTTGATTGCCATTAATCACTCCTACCGCTGCAGGACTAACCACATTAAACCTAAAATCAGTAATTTCTTTTTCACTACTCAGAGTGCTACGCTGACCCACCGTATACCATATCCCCCATTTCCCATTAGGAATAAGTTCTGAAGGATTTCCTGTCGGACTAATTTTATCAGCCGCCATATTGATGGATAAAATATCTTCATCACCATTGTTGTTGGAACCAAAAATCAGCTTATCATCAGTCTTTGAATAGTTCGGGAAGCCTAGTTTGTTATTCTGATATACCGTTCGAATATCACCGGTTTCAATGTTTACTGCAATTACCTCATAGGTATCATTATTCTCATCAAAAACATCAAACGCCAATACGTTTCCTGATGTTTTCGAAAAAGACGGGTTACCAATACTCACCCCTTCTGGAAGGTTTGTAAATAGTTTTTGAATGCTTCCATCTCCGAAAGAGCTACTCTGGTTATCCCAAACTTTTAGGGCGCCAACATCCCAGTAATCAATATCATTTCCGTTGCCATTATCGATACGATTTAAGGCATCGTAAATAAGATATTCGCCCGAATAATCCCATTCAATAGCGTCAGGATATAAAACCTCACCAGTAGTAATACCCGTATCAGAAGTAGTCGGATTAAAAAGCTCAAAAGCTCTTGATTCGCCACTGACTAAATCTGATATATAGATGATATTGCTTTGGTCGTTTCGAATTGCGGCAAGTTTGGTTCCATCTTTTGAAAGGGATACCTGTGACCAGATTTGTTCATCAGAAAGCACCGTTTCCTCAGAACCACTAGTTCTTAATGTGACCGCATTAACCGTATTATTCTCGGTAACAAAAATGGCAAGACTACCATCATCGGCTATACTTGGTTTACGAAATACCCGAGTCGTAGTCAAGGGAACAAAATTCTCTCCGTTCGTATCGGATATGTAAAGTGTGTTCGGGTCAGAATCACGTATATCAAGACTTAAGATGAAATCATCACCACTAGCTGTTGGAATATCATTATCGGTGTCAGTACCTGTTCCGTCAGTGATACCAACTGTATCAAAAGCAGTTTCTGCAGCTTGCACCTCGGCAGAACCTGCCCCATGAAGATCCGTCGCCGAGCGAAGTATCGATAACCTTAAATCAATAAACTGTGAAGATTTGGTTAGATAATTATCTAAAGCTCTATAATAAACTTGCTCAGCTTTATCCTTACCTATTGAAGTAGCAAACAGATAGTAGGCACGATTAAGTATTCCGCTATTGATATGAACCCCCCCGTTATCTTGCTCACCCGTGTAGAATTCGGACATATCTTTTGGCTGCCATCCGTTTTCGCCCAATCCATTTCTACCATTATTCGGGTTTTGCATATCGCGCATCGCACCCGATGGGAAGTATTCTGTATTCACGATATCCTCGGCAAGTTTCCAGTCGTCACGATCAATCATTGCCCCAAAAATATCCGCAAAGGACTCATTGATTGCCCCTGATTGATTGCGGTATTCCAATTTGGCCGTATTCCCGATGACACCATGTGACATTTCATGTCCGCCAACATCAAGCGCACCCGCAAAAGGTTTGAACGCTACCCGCCCGTTTCCATAGAACATGGCCTTACCATTCCAGAAAGCGTTGTCCAAAGCCTCGCCTTCTTCGTCGCCCACATTGATAAAGGAAATTACACTACCCCCTTCACCGTTGATGGAATTTCGATTAAAGGTCGTTCTAAAATATTCATAAGAGACATCAGCGTTATAATGTGCCGAAACCCCATTTGCATTATTCCAAGTATTGCCACTCGCGGTTACGTGAAAAATTTGCACTCCAGGCTCTGAAGCTTTACCTCTAATATCCAAGGTCATTATTCCACCTACAGGATTATCAGGCAGTTCCGATTGTCCTGTATTGAACATGGGTTTTGAAGTATCGATTAAGTAGTTTTGAGTACCATTGTTCCAGGTATTTAACTGGCGATTTACACCATTCAAATCTGCACCACTAGTATTGGTCGGAGGCAATGGAAGTGCATTTTTCTTTTCTTTATGCTCCTCATTAAAATCATAGTGAAACGTACAGGTATGGTAGTACTTATCAATCACCTTCCCTGTATTTGCATCGATAAAATACTCCCATCTGTCCATAACACTAGGAAAAACAGTGATATGTCTTGTCAAAACATCTTGCCCATTTAAAGAATAGATAATCAATTCTTCCTCCGGTGCTGAGGGAGTCAATAAATCATTTAATCCTGCTTTGGCGGTGGTCGACTTCGGTAAGACTTTACCCAAATCATTTTCAATATTCGAAAGTGCTTTTTGAAATGAAATTTTAGGCGTAACGCTTTCCAACTTGGGTGTAGGTTTACTTCTACCGTTAAAAGCTTGCACCTCTCGCTTCTTGTCTAGGTGAAGCACGACTTCGCTTCCGTAGACTTTAACACCTTTGTAGACCTGTTGCATTTTAATGTGTGTCTGCCCCAAATCATCTACTTTCTTCGAAATATTTTGAAATTCTTCGGAAGGATTAGTGACTCGAAGAATTCCTTTAATATCTTCTAAATAATTTGCCCCCACAGTTTCTGCAGATTGACTTTTAGCCGATATTTTCGTTTCTTCAGTTGCCTTACTTTCAATAAAAACGGGAAGCCCTGCTTCAGAAGATTTCAAAACCTTATGCTCATATAAAGAAGGAGCACCCTTCAAATTGAAAACCGAAGGCATTTGATAATTTGTTCTTCCTTTGGCAATAACACTTTGCTTTGCTTTTACGTTTAGCTTCGAAAAATCGAAGCTTGTGTTTTGATCAGTTTTCGCTGTCTCAGCCGATTCACGTTTCTTATCATCAAAAGTGGACTGCGCACTAGCCGATAAACCGACCAGTAGAAATCCGAAGAGAAATAATAGTAGTTGTTTTTTCATCACAATTATTTTATAGCTGTTCTAAGTTCTTTGTAAAAATCTTTGCACTCACTTGAGACCTCATGGTCATTTGAACCCCAAGTCACCCGATGCCGCTCTTCTCCATTTACCTCTTCTAAGAAATAGTACATGTTCCCCGGATGGTCAAAACTCATCTCGGAAAGTTTTAATGAATCCATCTTTTGAAAACAGGAGGTGGCTTCCTTCTTACTAAGACTTTTGATTTCTGAATTCTCCTTCGTCAATGAATTGTTGTAAAATACTTGTCCGTTTTCCAATACGATATAGGTAGTCACTTCTCCAGAAATACCACCACCTCTACCAAAAACCAATTGCTTGTCTGGTAAGGTGTCAACTGTATACTGTTGTGATTTACAACTAAAAAGTAGTATTGAAAAGAGACAAAAAAGGAATATGGGTCGCATCGGTTGTTATTTTAAAAATGGTTGATTTCATACGAATTGAAAACACCAATTTTATGATAGGACCAAAGTATATAAAACCTATCCTCGAAGAAATACCCCATTGTTTGTATTTTTTTCTACTGGTTTTCCAGTATATTGAATGTAAGGTGTTTATAGTACCATATACTTGTATTATATTGGGGTTGACAAAATCAACAAACCACCACGTTAAATGCGTCTTTCATTCCTATTTAGTGTAATTCTTCTACCCTTCTTGTTATTTAGCCAGACGGAAAAGGAACAGTATCGGGATAGTCTACAACAGGTGCTGAAGGACTTAAGAAATCTCGAAAAAGAACAACAGGAAGCCGATGTTTTAAATCAAAAGGTCGAAGTGCTTTGTATGCTATCACGAGAATTCGATGGTATTGATTCTACAAAAACTTTTGATTTGGCTTTCGAAGCGCTAAATATTAGCGAAGAAAAAAAGTATCAAACGGGAATCATGGACGCCAATTTCACTTTGGGCAGAGCAATGATGTATATAGACGCACAAAAAGCAGCGGACTATCTTGAGAAGGGAAACGAATTGGCCGATCAGCTCATCAAAAATGATTCTTCTACAACACTTTTAAAATTATGGGCAAACGGAAGTTACAATCTCGGGCTCACCTATGGCTATCTGGGAAAACATAGAAAAGAAATTGAACTTACAGATAAGGTAATACCCATTGTTGAAAAACTGGGTGACAGTCTTTTTTTAGCCAACATCTATACCAACCTAGGCGTCAAATACATCAATCTTGCTAATTTTAATGAGGCTTACAACAGCTTGAATAAAGGCAGAGATGTATACAAATTACTAGAAGACCCTCAAGAAACTACGTTTAATGTTATTCAACTGGCGATGGTCTTCGAGGGCCTAGACTCTCTCGGGCAAATGAAAAAATCTTTGGACGAAGCGAAAGGACTACTCGTAAAGTATCCGAATGTTTTTGATGGCTTCAATTACAATCTACAGGAAAGTCAATATTTCATTCGTACTAAAAGGCCTGAAGATGCTAAAATAGTGCTTGACGAGATTTTTGGTTTAGTAGAAAACGACAAAGGTTCTCGTTTATATGGTATGGTAATGCAACGTTATGCCATGGCTTATAAAGGAATGAAAGATTTCGAGAATGCAGTTGCGTACAACACAAAATACATCAACAATGCAAAGGCAACGGGAAGCGGCATGACCTGGTTTGAAGGTCTCTATCAACGCTCAGAAAATCATGCTGAAATGGCTGATTATGAAAATGCCTATTCTGACCTTTTAAAGGCTGTCGGTATATACGACAGCCTAGAAACCATAAAAACCGTTGCAAAACTTGAAGAGTTAAATTTAAAATATGAAACTGCTCAGCAGGAAAAAGAAATACTAGGGTTAAAAGTTAAAAACGAAGAGAAAAAATCTCAAGCTTACCTCCTTGGAGGTATTGCAAGCATACTTTGTCTTCTGCTTTTCGGAGGATATTACGTTTATAGTCAACGTATGCGTAAAGCCAGAAAAAAAGAAAGAGAACGAGAAGCCGAAGTAGAGCTACTTAAACAAGAACAGCAGAATAAAATTTTCTCCGCTATGATAGAAGGTCAGGAGAAAGAACGAAAACGACTCGCCATTGACTTACATGATGGACTGGGGGGAAGGCTTTCAGGAATCAGTATGAATCTCTCCAAATTGGATAAAGATGAGCCGCAGCAATACCCGAAAAAACAACTGCAAAAGGTCATGAAAGATTTAAATGATTCTTTGACCGAGTTACGGAGTATAGCACGCAATATGATGCCAGAAACTTTGGTTAAATTCGGACTTCAAGCTGCGCTAAAAGATTATTGCAGCAGCATGACTGGTAGTGAGACAAAGGTCACCTTACAATTCTACGGCACCGACAAAGGAATAAACATTAACCAACAAGTGACCATGTATCGCGTGATACAAGAATTGATAAACAACGCCATAAAACATGCCAAAGCCACTGAGGTTTTGGTGCAATTTATGAGAGAAGACAATCAGGTAGACATTACTGTTGAAGATAATGGGGTTGGTTTTGATAAAAGCAAAAGCTTAAAGCAAAAAGACTCGGGTATGGGGTTATCGAATCTACAAACTAGAGTAGCTTACCTGAAAGGAAATATAGATTTTGAAAGCGAAGAAAATGAAGGCACAACCGTCAACGTACACATTAACATCGATGCAGCATAAACCAATTAGCGTTCTTATCGTAGACGACCACCCAATGGTGATTGAGGGACTTAAGATGCTCTTAAACGATAACGCATCCGTTGAAGTCAAAACCCATTTCACAAATGGAAAAGACACACTTGAATTCCTTGAAAAGGAAATTGTTGATGTTATTCTATTGGATGTCAATCTACCAGACATCAACGGGGTGGAAATGGTCAAATTTATTCTAGACAAACGAGCAACTATAAAAATCTTAGGCCTTAGTACCTATAGCGAACCTAGCATTATCAATCAAATGATTAAGAACGGTGTTAAAGGATATCTCTTAAAAAATGCAACTTCCGATGAGTTGGCAAATGCTATAACACAGGTAAACGATGGCAAATTTTATTTTGGAAGCGAGGTTCAAAAAATATTAGCCGATTCTGTTTCACAAGAAAGTAAAGACCTTCCAAAACTAACACGAAGGGAAACCCATATTCTCCGTTTGATTGCCGACGGCAAGACTACCAATATTATTGCTGAAGAGCTTTTTATTAGTCCGTTGACAGTTGAAACACATCGTCGCAACCTTATGCAAAAATTGGAGGTGTCGAATGCCGCTTCACTAATTAAAATTGCAGTTGAGCGTAAGTTGATTTAGCCGCTAAACACTAGTTGATATTTACTTTTAGGTATGGGATATAAGTATGGGAGACCGTCTGTGGCCTTATAAAAATAAGTTCAACCAGAAAAACATGTATTAAAAATCCCTTCTCATGATTATAAGGGGGGGGTTGATTTATTTGATTTCAAAAATGATTCTTCAAGACCTAATTTTCTAGTAAATCTTTAACTTTTTAACACAAAAACTAAATAATGTATTTTTTATAATCAAATCTATTCTTATATTCGTTAACGTTAACGTTATAATTGTGTACGTTAACGAAACAGATTTAAAGCAAACAGCCTATAAACAGAACTTTAAAAATTCTTACTAACCTTTTGTCACAACCGAAACCACAATGCTACACACAAACAACAGTCCTTGACACCTTTTGAAAAGAAAATCTCTTAGTGAAGTACACTCCCCCGGCTTACAACTACTACTCAACTAACAATCTAACATTAATATGATATGAAAAAACTACACTTAAAAAAGCTAAAGCCAAAAGCGAGGGCTCTTCTACTAGCACTACTGCTGTGCACTTTCGGAGTGTCAACTGTTATTGCAGGAACAAACTCTGAAACCGATATTTCGTATGGCGAAGTGCTGCAATCGACTATTACTGGAACGATAACTGATGAAAGCGGAGTGCCTTTATCAGGAGCCAGTGTTGTAGTAAAAGGTACTACAACGGGTGCCGTAGCCGATTTTGACGGAAATTATTCTATTAATGCTGCATCAGATGCGGTTTTGGTATTTAGCTACGTGGGCTATGCTGCCCAAGAAGTTCAAGTTAACGGAAGATCAACTGTAAATGCTACTTTACAACCTGATGCATCTGCATTGGACGAGGTCGTATTAGTAGGTTATGGTACACAAAAGAAAGGTGAGGTAACTGGCGCTATTGAAACCATATCTGCTGAGCAACTGGATATTGTTCAAGTTGCAAGCACTATTGACGCCATCAAGGGACAAATAGCAGGTGTCGATGTTCAAGCCACTGGCGGTAGACCAGGTCAAAACCCAACGGTTAGGATACGTGGTAGACGATCTATTAGCGCGTCGAATGACCCACTTTATGTTGTAGACGGTATCCCATTAATTGATGGGCCAAACTCAATGGCCGATATCAACCCTAATGATATTGCATCTATGCAAGTATTGAAAGATGCGGCAGCAACGGCGGTATATGGATCTAGAGGTGCGAACGGTGTAATTTTAGTTTCGACAAACCGAGGTAGGGTTGGCAAAACCAAGATAACCTATAGTAGTCGTTATGGAGTCACCTCTGCCACCCGTTTGGTAGATATGATGAACGGAGAAGAGTTCGCAGCTTTAAAAAGAGAGTCAAGACGTGTCGGGTGGAATGGAGCTATTCCCGCAGACTCAGAAGTTTTCTTAGATCCAATCGAGTTAGAGTCACTATCACTAGGTAGATCCACAAACTGGCTTGATGAAGTATTGAGCGATGGCTGGCAGACCAACCACCAAATTAGTATAAGCGGTGGGTCGGAAAACACCACTTTTAGTAGTTCTATTGGCTACTTCAAAGAACAAGGTATTATCAGTAATCAAGATTTTGAACGATTTTCAGGTCGATTAGCTTTAGACCATAAAATCAACGATATATTTAAGGTTGGAGTCTCATTTTTAGTATCCAAAACTGAACAGAATTGGGGTTCCAATGCAACCATGCAAGAGTCCTTGGCAAATAATCCTCTTGGGGTACCATTCGACGAAAATGGAGATTTAAAATTCTTACCTACTAATGACGGTATTCGAACTAACCCACTGAGCGAGTTGGTAGATGGTGTTTATCAAGATGAGAGGCAACAAACTCGAATTTTCGCTCCTCTTTATTTGGATATTAATATCATGGAAGGACTTAAATGGACGACCACTTTTGGTCCAGATATTCGAATTGGTAGAAGAGGTACTTTCTTTGGTAGTTTAACAAATACAAATCGGGGTGGACCAGGCAGAGCTGGAGTTATAAATACGAATGATTTTGGTTATACTCTTGAAAATCTATTAACCTATAATAAAGCCTTAACAGATAAACATAATCTAAAAGTTACAGCGCTACAAAGTATCCAAAAATCCAGACTAGAAGTAGTCACTGGAAATGTTACGGGTATACCTTATGAATCTCAGTCTTTTTATAATTTAGGATCTGCTACGGCCGGTGGTGTACTTTCTTCTAACCTAACAGAATGGGCCTTGGCTTCTTTCATGGGAAGAGTAAATTATGATTTCGATGGTAAATATTTATTTCAAGCATCTTTAAGAGCTGATGGGTCATCAAGGTTAGCGCCAGGTAATCAATGGAAATACTTCCCTGGTATATCTGCCGGTTGGAGAATAGATCAAGAAGACTTTTTATCTGATTCTTCAGTATCTGAATTGAAATTAAGAGCTTCCTATGGTGAAGTTGGTAACACTTCCGTTGACCCGTATCAAACTGCGGGTAGATTGGGTAGCACTGTCTATGCCTTTGGAGAGTCACCAGCACTTGGATTCGGACTTTCTGAAATACCAAATGAAGATTTGACTTGGGAAGTATCAAAAACCCTAGACATCGGTTTAGATTATGGCTTCCTAAATAATCGATTGGTTGGATCATTTGATTGGTTTAGAACCAATACGGTAGACTTGTTATTGGCAAGAAGTTTACCTTCCACTTCTGGATACGAAAGTGTTTTACAAAACGTGGGAGCAACTAGAACGACAGGGTTCGAATTTACGATTAGTGGAGGTATAATTGATAATGACGGTGATGGTTTAAATTGGGATGTGGATTTGAATATTTCCACATACAAAGAGGAAATTACTGAACTAGCCTTAACCGACGCTGATGGAAACCCTCAAGATGATGTTGGTAACGGATGGTTTATTGGTCAGCCTATCGAAGTATTTTTTGATTATGAAAAAATTGGTATTTGGCAGGCTAACGAAGAAGCCGCAGCACTTGCGGCAGACAATAAAGTGCCTGGTGAGATTAAGTTAGCCGATATTAACGGTGATGGTGTAATTACTCCTGATGATCGTAAAATTATAGGCGATGGTGTTCCTGATTTTTATGGAGGTCTAAATAATAAGTTATCATACAAAGGGTTTGATTTAGGTATTTTCTTTGTTTTTAGACAAGGTCATACTATCGAATCATTTTTCAACTCTTCAAATAACTCTTTGTTCGGAAGATATAACAACTTAGATGTTGATTATTGGACTATTGATAATCCGACGAATGCGAACCCAAGACCCAATGAGAATCAAGAGAGCCCGAGAAATGGGTCAACGCTCCGATATTTTGATGGCAGTTTTATAAAGCTTCGAAATTTATCTTTAGGTTACAATCTACCGGAATCAATTACCGATAAATTGGGCATGGAAAAATTACGCTTATCAGTAGCAGGTCAAAACTTGTGGTTCATTAGCGATTATGACACGTTCGATCCTGAAATATCAGAAGATGATGCCAACTTGAGCAGTGCCGTAGTACCTAGTACAAAACAGTGGTCTATTTCATTAAACGCCACCTTCTAAGCGAAAAAAATTGTTAGTTTAAATAGAATAATTTAAATATTATGAACAGAAAAATTTATATAATCCTAGTTTTAGCACTGGCCTTCATTACGGAGTCGTGCGACAAATTTATAGAAGAGGAGTTGGTAACTGATGTTTCTGCTGCCTCTTACTACACGACGGAAAGTGGTTTAAGAGATGGTGTAAAAGCTACCTATTCTTCACTAAAGCCATTTTATGGTCAAGAAATGGGTGCTGCCATGACTACTTTTGGTACTGATATTTGGCAAAATGGGGCCGATGGAGGCCATAAGGTGTTCAATTTTTACGATGGTGGTCTTAACGGATCGGAAAGCTACATCAGAGATTCTTGGGATACTTGGTATAAAGGAATCAACCAAGCCAATGGTGTAATCAATCGTTCTGCAGATGTAGAAATGGACGAGGCTGATAAGACCGTACTTATTGCAGAAGTACGCTTTTTAAGGGCATTCTATTATTTTAATATTGTGACCACTTTTGGTGATGCACATCTGACACTTGAAGAGACTGAAGGCATAGAAGTAGAGGCGAACAGAACTTCTCAATCTGATATTTATAGTCAAGCCATTGTAGCTGATTTAGATTTTGCCATTGCCAATTTACCTGATGAAGCAGACGAATATGGTAGAGCCACCAAACCAGCAGCCGAATTCTTGTTAGGAAAAGCTTTGTTAACAAGAAGCTATACATCGTTTGCTGAAGGAACGGATGCCTCAAGAGCAGAAACTCTATTTAGCAATGTCATTAACAATTATGGTTTCTCCCTTCTAGATAACTTTGCTGATTTATGGGATATTACCAATCAGGAGAATAGTGAAATGGTTTTCGTTATTTCCAATTCCAAATCACAAGTAGATAGCGGGGTTGACGGCTTTGGACATCGTTGGCATCTCTATTTTTTGCACGAATATGATGTACGTAGGGGAATGACAAGGGACATTGCCAATGGTAGACCGTGGAAAAGACATCGGCCAACGGACTTTATGCTGACACTTTGGGATAGGACTATTGATTCCCGTTACGATGATTCCTTCAAACATGTATGGTTTGCCAACAAAGAAGAGCCACCAACGACTGACCCTCCAAGAGCGGCACTGGCAATAGGTGATACAGCAATATATATTCCTGGTCCAGGCAAAGATATTGATTGGCCGCAATCACGTCAAGATGCGGTACCCTATTTGGTTTATTCAAATGAAGAATATAATGAAAGGTTATTCCCGTCAATGAACAAATGGATTGATGCAACCAGACCCGACCGTCAAAAGACACAGGGTCAACGTGACTTCATTTTAATGCGTCTAGCGGATGCCTATTTATTAAGAGCAGAAGCCAGGTTAGCGCAGAGCAATGCCACGGGTGCTGCAGAAGATATCAATGTGATACGAATGCGCGCGGCTGTACCTGGTCAGGAGGCAGCCACGCAAATTACCCCAGCTGATGTAACTCTCGATTTTCTGCTCGATGAAAGAGCAAGAGAGTTGGTAGGTGAAGGTCACCGCTGGTGGGATTTAGCTCGTACAGGAACGTTGGTTGAGCGCACAAGAATGCACAATCCTGGTGCCGCTCCAAATATTCAGGACTATCATATTGTTAGGCCTATTCCGCAAAATCAAATAGATAGAACATTAGGTGGATACCCACAAAACCCGGGTTATCCTCAGTAAAATTTTGAGTTTGAGTTAGTTTTAGTTTTGACCCTCCTGTTATTTAAAATGATGGGAGGGTTTTTTATGGAGAGTTTTAGAATGTCGCTAAGAGGTCAGATGTTCCTTAACTATTATTTCTACCGGAATGTCAAGATGAAGTTCAGAATCATCTCGCTTTGTTAAAAAGTCGAACAGCCTTTTAATGGCAACGTAACCCTGATATTTTGGTTGTTGATTAATTAGGAAGTGGATTTGGTTGTTCTTCAAGTATTCCAAGTTCTTTTTGTTCAAATCAAAACCCATCAAAAAAGCATTGCTGACATCATAAGTCGTAAGAATTTCCGGAATAAGATGTGCTCTTGAATTAGTTACGAAAATTCCTTTAGGGCCATCACCTTTGAACCAAGATTCCAATTCTTTGGTAGCCATAAATGTATTGTTTAAAGGATGGCTGATAGTCATAATATCTACCTCTTGCCCTATAGATTCAAAAAATGCACGGAAACCATCTTCCCGTTGCTTGTTATTGACTTGAATGCCTCTATCATTGAGAATATTGACGATAAAATATCTACCGGTATTCCCGACTAAACCATGTAGCAATCTACCAGCGACCATACCGGCAACATGAGAATTTTGTCGAATGAAATGTGCTGGGTTGTTCAGTTCGATCTCTGTATCCAGGAAAACGACTTGAATGTTTTTTGATTTTGCTTTCTTCAATAAAGCGTTACACTCCTTTTCGAAAAATGGCACCGTAATAATAGCATCATAATTTTTTAGGAAAATCTGTTCACTAGTTTTCTTAAAAGAAGATGAAGAACCTGCAAATTGGTAGTAGTCTACTTTTACCCCAAGTTCTTTTAACTCATCAACAGCTTTTGAAATTCCTTTTTTGGGAAGCTTCCAATAGTCATATTTGTTTTTGGTTTCTGGAATTAAAACGGCAAACTTGATTTTTTTTACAGCGGCAAGCTTTAGTCTACTGGCCATCATATTTTTTTGATAACCCGTTTCCTTAATAATTTTTAGGATTTTCTTTTCGGTTTCTTTGGATACCCCGCCTCTTTTATGCAATACCCTGTCAATGGTACCGATGGATACATTTGCTAATTTGGCGATTTGTTTTATTCCCATAGCCTAGTAATGGTGCTAATTTTTTAAGCGCCATAAGGTAATATGTTTGAACTGGAATCTAAAAATTAATCGGTCAAAAAATTTCTTTATAGTTCAGCGACCGAAATATTCTTAAACTGTATTGACATTTCTCGATTAGGGTGAAGTTGAATACCTATTGGACCTTCCAAGTTTGCTCCCTCAAGAGTGTAGTTCATCACTTCTTTTCCGTTTAACCATACTTTGTAGGTGTTGCCAATGGTCATGGCCTTTATCGTATTCCAATCATTTATTCTTAATAATTCTTTTATTCCCTCTGCCTCAACTGGATAACCTTGCTTAGGAACATAGGGCGAAGCAGTCATATCTCGCTTCAAGGATCCTGATTCACCGATTTGTATTTGCGCATTTCTTTCGTCATCCCCGCGCATAAAAATACCTGAGTCAACAGTGCCTTCCCCAAATTTGAAGTCCATTTGTACCACGAAGTCCTTATACTTTTTCTTTGTCCATAAAATGGATCCTTTTTTTTCAGGATCACTTTTTGCCCAGAGGGTTCCTTCATCCATAACCCACCACACATTATTCTCAGGCACTTCCCAATAGTCCAAATCATCACCATCAAAAATAGTCGACATCTCAGGTTCGGTTGCTTGCCCAAATGAATTTGCAGTGAAGACTACTAAGGAAATCAAGAAAAGAATACGTTTCATCCTGTTTATTTTAAAGGAAACCCTATTGATTAAATTCACTAAATGACTGGTCAATTTCCTCCTTAGAAAGACTAGAGCCATTATGTATTAGAATGCGATATTTAAAAGTCGTGGACTCACCCTGCTTCAGCTTGAAATCCAAGGTTTCCTTTCCTTCGGAAAAAACAGCCTGCCCTAAAGGATTGGCAGCAAAAAGCCCATAACCGCGCGCATGCCAATAGGTAGGATAACCCACATTTTCTTCATTGTCTACAATGGTTACCGAAACCGTTTCGGTATCCATATTTCCTTCTAATTTTACCCATTTATTTCGAGTACCCCAGACATCTCCACCAGTCAATCCCTCACTGCCCAGATAGTCTCCGTTCACGCCTTCATTATTCAAGACCTTCACCTCAGTAACATTCCCTTCGGCATCAGTATATTCTGCTGGTTTGTCTGAAGGCAATTCCAATTCACGGGTCATTCGCATGCCCAACATACCTTCTTTGTTATCTTTTAGAGAAACCTCTTGAAGGGCTTTTAATGTTGTTGTTCTGTCTATAAATCTGGTGTTTCCTTCTTCCGAAAAACTAAATTGTGTAGTTTCTTCTAAAAGATCAACATTATCGGGAGAACGCCAAGCGGCTTTAATGGTGAGCTTCCCTGCTCCTTCATCCATCCCCATTATTTCCTGATGGTAAATTGTCCCATATTTAGCTTTTTCCTCATCAGGAATGGCATACGAATTGTTCCAAAAATCCAAGCCATTAACATCACCGTAGTTTAACCAAAGTCCGGCATGATGTGGATGATCTGTTCGTTCATTCGCTCTAGGTGCAAACGGAAACCCTCTTGTTACGGTCTTTCCACTTTTCGTTATTATCGGATAAAGGATAGGTTTTGGGGTCTCTCCATCGTAGACGTAACTCGTAAAATGTTGACCATCGATTCTAACCTCAACCTTTTTATTGACAGTATCATTAGCGAAAGTGACCTCGGGGCTTAAGGTCATTTCACTATTACTGGAATTTTCACTTTCAACAGTCTCTTTCTTCTCTTTGCAAGACATAGAAAGTAGGGTTAAAATCAAACAACAATTCGTTATTACTTTGAACATATTCAAAATTTAATATTGAAATACTTTTCCGCCAGCTAAAACATCTTGAGTTGCCTCATCGAAGGTGGCTTTGAGACCTGTTCGGAGGGCAGCCGTGGTCATAATATTAGCTATGGAGTGGTTATAACCAGCTTCAACAGGGCCATTGGCGGTTTCACGGCTTCGTACGCATTCCATCCAATTCAACATATGTGTCGTAGTCATATTATCAGCACCCGTATTTGCTGAAGTAACTACTTTTGGAGCATTTTCTGCAAGATCAAAGCCTTCTAACTTGTTGGGTTTCATATCCATTGCAGACGCAAATCTTTCATTTAGACCACCATTATCACTTACTTTGTTAGTATCAAGGTTTAGCTCTCCAGCATTTGAATAATAAATCTCTTTTGTTCCTCCAGCAGAATTGGTAAATCTTGATGAATAAGTCACCTGAAATCCTGAGCTCATATCATCAGCGGGACCATAATCAAAAACGGCGGACATGGTATCAAAGTTCTTTCGCCCGTCTTTCCACAAATAAATACCTCCGTTGGCCGCAACACTTCGAGGATGATTTAAACCAGAGAACCAATGTACCGTATCAATTTGATGCGACATCCATTGTCCCGGGATACCAGAAGAATAGGGCCAAAATAAGCGGTACTCAAGATATTTTCTTGGGTCCCATGCTGCTTCGGGGCGATTCATTTGATAACGTTTCCAATCTACATCAGATTCTTTAATCTCACTTGTTAATTTTGGTAATCGCCATCTGCCTGGTTGGTTCACATTCCAGGTCATTTCAACCATAACAATATCACCAAACTTGCCCGATTTTATATAATTGTTCGCAGCGTGATAATTCGTTCCACTTCTTCTTTGTGAACCGATTTGAAAAACGATACCCGCATCTTTCACTGCTTTCATCCCGACCCTTGCATCAGCCATGGTTTCCGCAAATGGTTTTTCACAGTACACGTCTTTCTTGGCATTTGCAGCCTGAACTGTATGAAGCGCATGTTGAAAATCAGCAGTGGAAATGATGACCGCGTCGATTTCATTCTTATCATACATTTCTTCATTATTGCGCCACGAAGTAATTTTGTTTCCGGTCACCTCCTTCACTTTTGCCATACCTTCGTCGCGACGTCTGTTCCAAATATCGGAAACACCTACCAGTTCGAAATTTTGTGCTTTGCTTAAACTGTTGAAGGCAGGGAGCAAGGCTCCTTTAAATCGGTTAGAAAAACCAGCGATACCGACTCGCACACGGTCGTTCGCACCGATTATTTTTTTATAGCTACTTGCACTCATTGCATTCGCTCCCAGAACAATTCCGCCCGAGGCCAAAGCTGTTTTCTTTATAAAATCCCGTCTATTTTTTTCCATTACTTATTGTTTAGAATTCTCGTATTTTGATGCTTTTAAATGACACTTTATCTCCGTGGTCTTGTAGTAAAATAAGGCCTTCGGGAATACGACCAAAGTTTTCCCATTTCTCATATTTACTTTTCTCTACCAAGGCAGCGAAAATCTGACTGAACCTATCAAATTCAACCACTTTTATTTGATTGAGCCAATGTTCTACATGGCCATCTTTGACCACAATGCGAGCGTTATTCCATTTGCCTACGCCTTTGAAGTTTTTACCCCTGGAATTTTCTTTGTTTTCTGCTCGGATTAAATCATATAAAGAACCTACTGTCCTATTTCCATTTTTCCCTTGAGCGGCATCAGGATGTTTCTTATCATCAAGAACTTGAAACTCCAAACCAATTGCTGAACCTTCTCCCTTATTTAATTCGGAATCCACAAAATATTTAATGCCACTATTCGCTCCTTCCGAGATTTTAAAGTCAACGCTTAGTTCAAAATTGCTGTACGAATCTGTAGTAACAATATCGCCACCATTTCGAGATTCAGCTCCTCCTGAAGATAATACGGTGAGTATTCCATCTTTCATTTCCCATCCTTTATCAGGGAATTTATCCAGCTTTGCTCCTCTCCATCCATTAGTGGTTTTTCCATCCCACAACAAACGCCATCCCCTTCTAGATTCATCGCTAGTGAGACTATTTGTGAGATAGCTTATTTCAGGGACATCACTGTCTACCGCATTTCTGGAATTCTCTAAATCAGTGGTCTTTATCCTGATATTTTTCCATCGAACCGTTTTTCCTTCCAAGCTTTCATCACGAATACTATGGACTTGAAAAGCTATAAAACCGCGAGCGGTAGTATCATCAACTAAATTGGCACACTGCACGTCATTTATCCAAGTACGAATGTTATTACCGATAGCTTCAATTCGATAGTGATTCCACTGTCCCGACACAAAAGCCTTTTGCCCTTTCGGGTTTCTTGACAAGGGATACAACCATCCATTACGCGCTTCATCATAAACACCACCTGCCCATTTTCTAGAACTGGTTTCGATTTCACATTGATAGCCATGCACTCGCCCATCCATATAATCGGGAGTGCTCAAACTCCTGAATTGTACTCCCGAGTTTAATCCGTTTTCTACAAAGACGTCAAACTCTAAGATGAAGTCTCCATAAGTGTTTTTGGTGGCCATAAAACTGTTAGGAGTCCCCATTTTCGAGGTGCCAATCAGTTCGTTGTTTTTAATCTCATATTTGGCATCACCATTCAATTGCTTGAAGTTCTTCAGGTCCTTCCCATTGAACAATACTTCCCAATTTTCTTGGGCTGAAAGTGTAGCAATCGATAGTATTGCCATAAAAAAAAGAAGTGTTTTGGTTTTTTTCATTTGAAAATAAGTTCTTGCGTTAAACTGGTTTTCTCAGCACAATATAATCTGATAAAAAATATTAAAAATAATTTGCGTTAACGTTAACGAATATAAATAATATTTTTAACTTACCACCGAAAACACATAGTTTGTTGCTGGTATTTTACATAAATTGCGTTTTTTGTTAATTGCTCATAAATAAAGGATTTAAATGCGCCAACCATCCAAATTCACTCACGATAATTTTCTTCTTGAAAATAGCTATGCCGAGGAGCTCTATCATAAGTATGCACGTAAAATGCCGATTATCGATTACCACAACCATTTACCACCAAATGAAATTTCTGAAAACAAGATTTTTGATAACATAACCCAAATATGGATCAGTGGTGACCATTATAAATGGAGGGCCATGCGAACCCTAGGTATTGATGAAAAGTATATTACAGGTTCAGCTTCGGACCAAGAGAAGTTTCAGAAATGGGGGCATACGGTTCCATATACCATGCGAAATCCATTATACCATTGGACGCATATGGAATTGGACCGATACTTCGGAATATCCGATTTACTAAACTCCGAAAATGCAGGCAGGATTTACACCGAAACTTCCGAAAAACTAAAAACCGAGGCGTTCAGTGTTCAAAATTTGTTGACAAAAATGAATGTAGAGTCTTTGTGTACCACGGATGACCCCACGGACAGTTTGGAGCACCATCAAAGGCTTGTAAAAGGTGAATTCAAAACAAAAGTAAGTATGGCCTTTCGGCCTGATAAAGCTATTTTTATCGGAACCGAATCGTACAATGAGTATCTAAATAAATTGGCTCAAGCCTCAGAAGTAACTATTGATTCCTATGATAGTCTTTGTGATGCACTTCGCAATCGAGTAGCATACTTTCATGCCAACGGATGCCGCTTATGCGACCACGGTTTTGAACACATGTACGCTGAAGCATTTACCGAGGCCGAAGTAAAAGCTATATTTAACAAGAAGCTCGAAGGACTATTTCTCTCAAAAGAGGAAGTTCTTAAATTTCAAAGTGCTATTCTTATTTTCCTTTCGGAATTGTACCACGAATTCGGTTGGGTGCAGCAATTTCACTTGGGGGCTTTACGAAACAATAACAGTAGAATGTTAGACCTCTTAGGACCAGATACTGGATGGGATTCTATTGGGGATTTTCAACAAGCAAACAGCCTATCGAAGTTCCTAAATACTATGGATAGCGGGAACAAATTGACGAAGACCGTTATCTACAATAACAATCCGACAGACAATAATATGATGGCAGCTATGATTGGAAACTTCAATGATGGAAGCATCAAAGGGAAGGTTCAATTCGGCTCGGGTTGGTGGTTTATGGATCAAAAAGAGGGCATGATTGATCAAATGAACGCGCTTTCCAACATTGGTCTTCTCAGTTGTTTTATAGGAATGCTGACCGACTCAAGAAGTTTTCTGTCTTTCCCAAGACATGAATATTTCAGGCGCATTCTTTGCAACCTCTTGGGAAAAGATATCCAAAATGGTGAACTGCCTAGCGATATGGAATGGATTGGAAAAATGGTTCAAGATATCTGCTATAACAATGCAAAGGAGTACTTTGATTTTTAACTCTAACTTTTAAAAGCTACTCCTCAATCAAAATCTCAAGTAACTGAATGGCAGCATCACTAATTTTGGTCCCTGGACCAAAAACGGCTACCGCACCAGCATCGAATAAGAATTGATAATCTTGCTTCGGAATCACACCACCAACAATCACCATAATATCTTCGCGACCGTAGTTTTTTAATTCTTCAATTACTGCTGGTACCAAAGTCTTGTGCCCAGCAGCCAAGGAGGAGACTCCCAGAATATGAACATCGTTTTCAACAGCTTGTTTTGCGGCTTCTTCGGGAGTTTGAAACAAAGGACCTATATCTACATCAAAGCCTAAATCTGCATATCCGGTAGCAACTACTTTTGCACCTCTATCATGACCATCTTGTCCCATTTTAGCAATCATAATACGCGGACGACGACCATCTTGCTCCGCAAATTGGTCTGTCATATCTTTTGCTTTTTGGAAGCTTTTATCGTCTTTTATCTCTTTGGAATACACGCCTGAAAATGAATTTATAACTGCTTTATGTCTGCCGAAAACTTCTTCTAAAGCAGAACTAATTTCGCCCAGGGTAGCTCTTAACCGGGCAGCATTTACGGCTAAAGCTAATAAATTTTTATCCGCAGGCAAGTTTTCATCACTGGAGTCCATTTTCAATTTAGCAGCTTCAGTCAATTCAGTCAAAGCCTTTTTAACGGCAGCTTCGTCCCTTGATTTTTTGATGGATGTCAAACGCTCTAATTGCTGTCTTCTTACTTCTTGATTATCTACTTCTAGAATATGTAGCTCATCTTCCTCTTTTAATTGAAACTTGTTTACACCGACGATAACATCTTGTGTGCTGTCAATTCGCGCTTGTTTTCTGGCCGCGGCTTGCTCGATTCGTATTTTCGGAATTCCCGCTTCTATAGCTTTTGTCATTCCTCCTAACTCTTCCACTTCTTGAATTAAAACCCATGCCTTCTCTGCAATTTGCTCTGTGAGGTACTCTACATAATAACTACCTGCCCAAGGGTCGACCGTTTTGGTGATTTTCGTTTCTTCTTGTAAAAAGATTTGTGTCTCGCGCGCGATTCGTGCTGAGAAATCCGTTGGTAGCGCAATGGCCTCATCTAAGGCATTCGTATGTAAACTTTGTGTTCCTCCTAAAATAGCGGCTGTTGCTTCAATTGTAGTTCGCGCCACATTGTTGAATGGGTCTTGCTCGGTTAGACTCCACCCACTGGTCTGGCAATGGGTACGTAAAGCCAATGATTTTTGGTTCTTCGGATTGAACTGTTTCACCAATTTTGCCCATAACATTCGAGCTGCTCTCATCTTGGCAATCTCCATAAAATGGTTCATACCTATTCCCCAGAAAAAGGATAGACGGGGAGCGAAATTATCGATTTCTAATCCTGCTTTGAGTCCGGTTTTGATGTATTCTAAACCGTCAGCTAAGGTATATGCCAATTCGATATCCGCGGACGCACCTGCTTCGTGCATGTGGTATCCTGAGATACTAATGCTGTTGAACTTGGGCATGAGCTGACTTGTATATTCAAAAATATCTGCAACCAATTGCATTGATGGTTTGGGTGGATAGATATAAGTATTTCGCACCATAAATTCCTTCAGAATATCATTTTGTATAGTTCCCGCCAATTGTTCTAAAGAAACTCCCTGTTCTTCGGCAGCAACAATATAAAATGCCATAATCGGAAGCACCGCCCCATTCATCGTCATTGAAACGGACATCTTATCCAACGGAATTCCATCAAATAAAATTTTCATATCCTCAACCGAATCAATCGCAACTCCTGCTTTTCCAACATCACCTACTACTCTTTCATGGTCACTATCATAACCGCGATGCGTTGGCAAATCAAAAGCAACAGAAAGTCCTTTTTGACCTCCTTTTAAATTTCTTCTGTAAAAGGCATTACTTTCTTCGGCTGTTGAGAATCCCGCGTATTGACGAATTGTCCAAGGTCTGCGTACATACATTGTGGAATACGGTCCGCGTAAGTAAGGGGGAATTCCCGCAGCGAAATCAAGATGTTCTGCCTCGGCAATATCTTCTTTGTCAAATGATGATTTTATAACAATCTTTTCAGCAGTTTCGAATTCAGTCTTGTTTTGGTTCTCGACTCCGCTCGAACTGACAGACGATTTTTTAAGAGATATATTTTGAACATCCTTCCTACTCATCATCCAATCTTTTTTGTTCCACTTCTTCTGCCAAACGTTTTTCAAGAATCGGTTGAATTAATGTTTTTCGAGCATTTGTTTTCAGAAAAGGATACAACTCAATGGTCTCTTTCATCTTGTCATTCTCATTTTGATAGCGATTTGTTCCAATCAGAACCTCATAACCAGCATCGAAAAGAGCTTGCGCTTTGGTAGCGCTTTCCTCTATTTTTCGCTGAATCGTATGTTCTTTCAATTGCTTTAAAAAACCACCACCACTTTCGATGGACTTAAACAAAATCAAAGCTTTTTCTGCAAGTTGTTCTGTTATGCTTTCGATATAATACGATCCATCGGCTGCATTATCCACCTTATCAAAATAACTCTCGTTTTTCAACAGCAATAACTGGTTCAACGCAATTCGATTGCCAAATTCATTTTCTTTGTGATAAATAGCATCGTAAGGTTGGTTCAAAACTGTATCTGCTCCCCCTAAAACAGCTGCCATACACTCCGTTGTGGTTCGCAACATATTGGTATTATAATCGTAGAGCGTTTTGTTTCTTTTTGAAGGAACGGCAACAATATGACAACTTGCTGGCACCCCATATTCAAGTGCTAAAGAAGCATATAACAAACGAAGCGCTCGTAATTTGGCAATTTCAAAGAAGTAATTGGTATCGACAGACACCTTGAAAGTTATCGTACTAGAAAAGCCATTCTTTGACATGTGATTCAGATACTCGTTTGCATGCGCCAACGCATATGCCAATTGCTGTACTCGGTTGGCGCCGGAATTCTGATATAAGGATACATCAACACTTAGGCTATTTTGATTTTCAAAATTCAAAATCGCTTCTAATTTTTCATGGTCTTTTTCAAGGTTGAAAAACCAATTTCCTGTTCGTGATAAATTTCCGATAAGGTCAATGTTCAAATGAACATTCTCTCTGTTATCTCCTGTATAATCAAGAATAGACTTCACATATTCCGAAGATAAGAACTGAAGCTCAAGATAAAGTGGAGTTTCGGATATATCGATTCCTTCAAGTACTTCTGAAATTTCTATTTGCTTTGATGGAATGACAAAACATAGCGCTTCCGCCCCTTTTCCTAAAACGTTTTTCGATTTTGTATTTGCGACTTTCGCATTTCCCGCATAAATTGCTTGTCCGACCCTCCATGTAGAAGTGCTGGTCAAATTTTTAGGTGTATTTACCGCATCATCCGCATGATAAAAAGGTTTTACTTTGATTCCCTCTGGAGATTCCCAAACTAAAGTTTCGTTGTAATCCGCTCCCTTTAAATCAAACTGTATTTTCTGTTTCCATTCCTTGGCAGAAACAGAGGAAAATTCATTAAATAAGGGAATCTTACTCATTACTTTTTAAAGTTATAGGATACAGAGAAAACAACGACACAAAATCAAATCTATTATAAAGGTATGTTCCCGTGCTTTTTCTTCGGCAAGGTAGCCACTTTGTTTTGAAGGACAGTATATGCTTTTATCAATTTTCTTCGGGTATCCTTCGGAAGAATTACCTCATCAATAAATCCTCTTTCGGCGGCACTATACGGATTGGCAAATTTCTCTGCATATTCCGCTTCTTTCTCAGCCAACTTCGCCACTGGGTCGTCGGCAGAACTGATTTCTTTTCTGAAAATAATCTCACTCGCACCTTTGGCTCCCATTACTGCAATTTCAGCTCCAGGCCATGCATAGTTTAAATCGGCTCCAATATGCTTGGAGTTCATTACATCGTATGCTCCACCGTATGCTTTTCTTGTAATTACAGTTACTTTGGGAACTGTTGCTTCACTTAAAGAGTATAACAATTTTGCTCCGTTTGTGATGATTCCGTTCCACTCTTGGTCGGTGCCAGGAAGGAACCCTGGTACATCAACCAACACCAGAAGTGGGATATTGAAACAATCACAGAATCGTGTAAAACGTGCCGCTTTTCTTGAGCTTTCTACATCTAAAACTCCCGCTAAACTTATCGGTTGATTGGCAACTACACCAATACTTTTCCCTCCTAATCTTGCAAAACCTACTACAATATTATCCGCATAGTCTTTGTGAATTTCAAAGAACGTATCCTCATCAATAATCCCATTAATAACATGGCGCATGTCATAGGGCTGATTTGCATTTTCAGGAACAATACTTTCCAGTTGCTCGCGAATCTCATCATTCAATTCAAAAGGAATATCATCAGGTTTATCCTCACAGTTCTGTGGCATATAGCTCACCATTTGTTTGATTTGATTGATACATTGAATATCATTCGCAGCAGTCAAATGCGTTACTCCCGATTTCGTGGCGTGCGTCATAGCACCACCCAATTCCTCTGAAGTAACTTCTTCGTTCGTCACTGTTTTTACCACATTCGGACCGGTAACAAACATATAACTGGAGTTCTCTACCATCAAGGTAAAATCAGTCATCGCAGGAGAATACACCGCACCTCCGGCACAGGGGCCCATAATCGCAGAGATTTGAGGAATCACTCCCGATGCCATTACATTTCTATGAAAGATATCTGCATAACCGCCTAGTGACCGAACACCTTCTTGAATTCTTGCTCCACCACTATCATTGAGTCCGATTACGGGTACGCCGATTTTCATCGCCATATCCATAATCTTGCATATTTTTTCCGCGTGTGTTTCCGAAAGTGCTCCACCGAAAACCGTAAAATCTTGAGCAAAAACACAGACTTGTCTTCCGTTTATGGTTCCATAGCCGGTTACAACTCCATCCCCATAAAAAATATGTTTTTCCATACCAAAATCTTTGGTACGATGGGTAACCAAAGCTCCCATCTCTTCGAAAGAACCTTCATCCAATAAAAAATGAACACGTTCACGGGCCGTTAGCTTTCCTTTGGCATGTTGTTTATCAATACGCACTTGACCTCCTCCCAAACGGGATTGTGCTAATTTATCTTCCAGTGTCTTTTTGTTATCCTTCATTCTTGCTTTTCAAATCGATTTGCACTACTAAATTCTACTTTTCTGCCAGTTGGAAGAAACCGTAGTCGGACTTGTTACGATTACCTTGTTTTCGAGATATAGTTTTAAACCTATCAAACCTGCAATTCTTCGCTCCTCAGCATATTGCTTCTCCAATTGTTCTGGAGAATAGTAATTTTTGACAAAATGGGTGTCAAAATCACCTGAAGTAAAAGCCTCATGTTCGCAAACGAACTTCCCGAAAGGCAGCGTTGTCGCTACACCTTCAACTTTGTAATTGCCAATAGCCTTTATCATAAGCTGAATGGCCTCTGCTCTATCCTTACCGTAGGTAATCAGCTTTGATATCATCGGGTCATAATAAATAGGAACTTCCATGCCTTCTTCAAAACCATCATCAACTCTAATGCCTTCTCCGACTGGTGTCTTATAGGTAGAAAGTGTACCGATGCTAGGCATAAAATTTGCCAGCGGGTCTTCAGCATAAACGCGCACTTCTAGAGCATGGCCTTGTATTTTTAAATCATCTTGGGTAAATGCTAACTTTTCACCGCGAGCTACTTTAATTTGTTGCTCTACCAAATCTACCCCAGCTATTATTTCCGAAACAGGATGTTCGACCTGTAGCCTCGTATTCATTTCTAGGAAGTAGAAATCTTTATTCTCATCCAGCAGGAATTCAACTGTACCCGCTCCGACATAATCACAAGCTTTAGCAACTTTTATCGCTGCTTCACCCATTGCTTTTCTAATCTCCGGGGTCAACACGGCAGAAGGAGCTTCCTCAACTACCTTTTGATGTCTTCGCTGCACGCTACATTCGCGTTCAAAAAGGTGGACAATGTTTCCGTGGGTATCGGCGAGCACCTGAATCTCAATATGTCTTGGAGAACCTACGTACTTTTCAATAAAGACAGAACCATCACCAAAAGCTGCTTGGGCTTCGCTTATCGCTCTATCCATTTGCTCGGGTAAATCTTTTGAATTTTCGACTACGCGCATTCCCTTTCCACCGCCACCAGCAGAGGCTTTTATCAAAATAGGAAATCCTATTTCCTTTGCTATTTTCTGCGCCAATGCTACATCAGTAATGGCCTCTTCAATACCAGGCACCATAGGAATGTCATAATCTCGAACAGCTTCCTTAGCAGCCAACTTATTCCCCATAACTTCAATAGCATGAGGTCTTGGACCAATAAATGAGATGCCATGATCTTCGACCATTCGAGCAAATACAGCATTTTCACTAAGAAAACCGTAACCAGGATGAATACCTTCAGCACCAGTATCTTTTGCAGCTTTAATGATTTTCTCCATCACCAGATAAGATTCCGAAGAAGGTGCTGGACCTAACAATACGGCCTCATCAGCAAATTTCACATGAGGTGAATGTCTATCTACTTCAGAATACACAGCAACCGTTTTGATTCCCATTTTCTGGGCGGTTTTCATAATTCGAAGTGCAATTTCACCTCGATTAGCAATTAGTATTTTTCTCATTTATGCTGAATTTATTTCCATATCTCTTTACTCCATTTCAATAATCAACTGTCCTTTCTCAACAGCATCATCCTTTTTGACTTCTATAGATTTCACTACTCCTTCCCCTTGGGAAAGAATAATGTTCTCCATTTTCATAGCGGATAAAACTAGTAAAGGAGTTCCTTCAGAAATCTCTTGTCCTTCCTCAACCATAATACCTACAATCAACCCAGGCATAGGCGCTTTGATAGAATTCACTTTTTGAGTAGTTACCGCTAACAAGCCCATTTTTTTGACCTGTTGGTCATACTCATCTTCAATTTTTACATCGTACGTATTGCCGTTTACGGATACAGTAATGGTTTTATTCAAAAAATCGGAATGAATTATGCTCACCTCAAAGGCCTGATTATTTTCTAGTAGATGAAAATTAACAGCATCTATTTGAATACTATCCAAAGCCTTAGCTTCAATTTTCTTAACGGGTATTTCTTCATTGTTTACAGTCAATAAATAGTTTGTCATCGTCACAAAATAAGTCAGGTATATTATCGAATAACTAAATGTATTAAAATCATAGGTCATTTAATCAAAAGACCCTGAGAAGTTTTCTATGAATCCGGCCAGTATTTGTCATTTTCGTTCAAGCTTTATATTACGTAGATTTAACAGTTCTGTAATCCCTTAATTACTCTTATAAATGAAAACCGCGAACAAACTTTTATTTTTCTTTCTAATACTAATAATGTGTGCTTGTCAGTCAAATGAGGCTGTTTTTGAGGATGCAATTTGTATTGAGAACATTAACACCATCGACCCGAAAGATGGTTTAAAAGAAAATCAGACGGTTATTATTAAAGACGGAAAAATTCTTAGAATAGCTGATTCCGAAGCATTAAAATTATCCTCAAAAAACACCACCATTGATGGAACTGGAAAATATTTGATTCCAGGTTTATGGGATGCTCACGTACATTTCGCCTATATCGAAGAATTAGCACCCAGTATGTTCGATTTATTTTTGAAACATGGTATTACAAGTGTCCGCGATACTGGAGGAAAGGTTGATTTTGTAAAAGGATGGAAAGACAAAGCTTTGGCTAACCCAACAGGTGCTCCAAGAGTGATGATGGCCGGACCGCTTTTAGATGGTGAACCTAATGTTTATGATGGGAGTGACGCAACACATCCTGAACTTTCGGTTGGTTTAAATACTATCGAGGAAGTGACCAATCAAGTAAATATGTTACTAAGCAAAGATGTTGATTTGCTTAAAGCATACGAAATGTTGACACCTGAACAGTTTGAAAAAATTAATGAACTCGCCAAAGCAAATGGGCTTAAAGTTACAGGGCATATTCCATTAAGCATGGATGCCATTACAGCTTCAAATGCTGGCATGAATAGCATTGAACACATGAGAAATCTTGAAATTTCATGTGCCTCGAATTCAGAAGAGTTATGGCAACAACGCCGGCAAATGTTAAAAAACGAAAAGAATCTAACAGGCGGCGAACTGCGTTCTTCTATTCATTCCGCTCAGCGAGAAGTAGCTATTGAAAACTATGATGCTACTCGCGCAAATGAAGTACTTAAAATTCTTAAAAAGAATGATACATGGCAAATACCAACACAGGCTTTGAATACTTTTTTCACTCGAAAATACTTTGCTCGACCTGATTGGCAAGAGAGTTATGGGCTCCTGCCAGATTCAGTTGGGCAATATTGGCTTGACAGCTCAAAAGCCTTGGCGAATAATGAAACTCCCAAGACCAAAGAAGCTTGGAACCAATGGAACTATATGATGGTAAAAAAGATTCACGATACGGGAATCCCCATTATGGCCGGTACCGATACACCCATAGCTTTCCTGACCCCAGGGTTAAGTCTTCATGAAGAACTTGCCGTATTGGTTGAAGATGTCGGGATGTCAACAATGGAAGCATTAAAAGCAGCTACGATAAATCCTGCTAAGTATTTTAATATGGAAAACGAATTAGGTTCTATCAAAGAAAATATGTGGGCTGATTTAGTGATTCTCGATGCCAATCCTCTTGAGGATATTCAAAATACTAAAAGTGTAAATTCCGTAATCAAACAAGGAAAAATTTATGACCGAAAGGACTTGGATGAAATTTTGCAAAAATTACAGAAAAACTAAAATTTGATTTAGTTTCTTAAAATATTGAAGATAGAATAGCATGAATCTACAGTTAGACAACAAACTCTTTTTGGTCGGAGGCGCGACTAGTGGACTTGGAAAAGCAATTACCGAGCAATTGATTATAGAAGGTGCACAAGTTATAGCCATTGCCCGTACCGAATCAAAGCTGAAAGAATTACAAAAATCAAGTAGAAAAATTGAAATAGTAGTCGGTAACCTCTCCGAAGAATTAGTATTGGACAAGATACTCGCTCAGATTGGTAATCGCACTCTAACCGGCGCTGTTATCAACTCAGGTGGTCCACCAGCAATGCCAGTCCTAGACACAAGAATATCTGATTGGGATGAAGCCTATAAAAATGTGATACGTTGGAAGATTGCATTGACTCAGGCCCTGCTTCCAAAAATGATGGAACAAAATTATGGACGCTTACTCTATATTGAAAGTGTTTCCGTCAAGCAACCCGTAGAGAACTTGGTTTTGAGCAATTCCATGCGTTTGGCTATTGTTGGTTATGTAAAAACCCTTTCACAAGAAATAGGACTCTCGGGAGTAACCCTAAATATTCTTGGCCCTGGATATCATGCCACCCAGCGGATGGAAAATCTTTTTAAAAAGAATAGCGAATTAAAAGGTACTCCTGAGGCTGAAATTCGATCCACTTTTGCTAAACAAACTGCAACTGGAAAAATTGGAAGACCTGAAGATTTTGCTTCCCTTGCCGTCTGGTTGTTATCTCCACATAGCCAATACATTACAGGGCAGACTATTTCAGTTGATGGGGGATTGGTTAAGGGGACTATGGGATAAGCATAATCCATTAGCTTAAATAAAAACCCATTAAACACGAAGGATGCTAAGTCCTTGTGGTAGCTCCGAAGTATCAAAGGAAACCAAAGGAACTAAACTCTGAATCTGAATTTATAATACCTGAAAATTGGGATTGAGTTAAAATATGATACGTCTCCATTATCTCTATCACCTACTAGAATAGTCATCATTAATAACTTTAGCAAGTACTTGAGAACCATAATAGCTACAAATTTAACCATTCGTACTATCTGTTAATGAGCACATTATGTATTTTTAAGTTCAATTAAAGACACAACATGAAAAACCTGTTCCTAGTCACATTATTTTTAGCCATTTCATTTTCAACTTATGCCCAAGTAAAAGTTTATGAAGGCGCAGAGGTCATACCTACATATCAAAAAGGTGAAGATGAGAAGAGCCCATTATTCTATACAGGGCGCAGCGTTCAAGGGGCGCAGGGTAAGGTATATCCATACCCTTCTCAAGCGAAACTTGGCGACACTTTGACCAATGTTACCTATGAAATGGTTTATCTCGAAAATGAATATATCAAGGTAAAAGTACTTCCTGCTTTTGGAGGTCGATTGTTCTCTGCCATCGATAAAACCAACGGACATGAGCTTTTTCACACCAATAGCGTCATCAAACCTGATTTAATCGGAACGCTGGGGGCATGGGTTTCTGGGGGAATCGAGTGGTGCTTTCCGCATCACCACCGAACTTCTACCATGATGAAAAGTGATTATCGTATGATTGAAAATTCCGATGGAAGTGCTACCGTCTGGATTGGAGAAACGGAAAAGACCCGAGATATGCGTGGTGTAATCGGGATGACACTCCGACCAGGGAAGTCCTATATCGAAGTTGATTATCGTATCAACAATACGAATACCTTGACCACTACTTTTCTTTTCTGGGCCAACGTAGCCATAACTGCGAACGATGACTTTCGTACGTTTTGGCCACCAAGTCAGGAGATTGGCGTCTTCCACAACAACAGAAACTTTGTCCAATGGCCTATCTCAACAGATACTCCAACTTACGGACGAACCAGTTACGAAGCGGGAACTGACCTTACCTGGTGGAAAAACCATCCAAATCCTGTTTCTTTTTTTATGTGGGATATCAAAGAGGGATTTATAGGTGGATATGACTATGGACAAAAAGCGGGTACCGTTCACGTCGGGGATATGTATGAAAATAATGCCTCAAAATTATGGCAATTTGGACCAGGACTACAAGGTCAAAATGCCAGAAGAAAGCTAACGGATGATGGAAAAGCCTATGTAGAATTGATGACCGGAACTTTTTCGAACAACCAGCCTGACTACAGTTGGATATTACCACATTCGGTAAAGGACGCCAAAAATTTCTGGTATCCTATTAGAGACTTGGAGGTGGTCAAAAATTCCACCATCGATGCTTCTGTGACACTGCAAATGCGAAATTCCAAAACGGTTTTCTACGGATTCAATACAACTTCCAAGTATGAAAACGCTAAGGTTATATTGAAATCAGGAGATGCCGTCCTAGTTGAAAAGACCATCAATATTGACCCTGCGAATCCGTTTACGGAAACTTATAAAAGTCGTAAGCCTTTGGATGAGTATCAACTTCATGTTGCCATTCAGGATAGTCAAGGCAAAGAATTGGTTTCTTACGGTCCGTATAAACTGAAACACCCCGAATTGCCTGAAGTTCAAGAAAGAGTTAAAAAACCGGGAGAAATAAACACGGTTGAGGACCTCTATTTAACAGGACGCTTCGTAGAGCAGTTTAGTCGGCCCGGAATCGAACCAGACGATTATTATTTGGCGGCCTTAGAAAAATCTCCAAGTGACTACCGCACAAATATCGCTTTAGGTCAACGAAGATTAGGTCAAATGAAATATAAAGAAGCCCTTTCTTATTTGCAGAAAGCAGCTGACAAGCTCAAAATCAAATATTACCAACCAAAAGAAGGAGAGCTGTATTATTATATGGGGATGGCTCAAAAAGCCTTAGGGCAAATGGAAGAAGCAACCGCCAATCTTGCCCGGGCAACTTGGTATTATCAATGGTTTTCTGCGGCAAATTATCAATTGGCACAAATCGAAAGTAAAAAAGGGAATTATGAAAAGGCGCTCGAATATATTGGCGAAGCATATTCTACAAACAATCGTGACGGCCGAATTGTAACACTTCATGCCGGTCTTTTGCGCAAAACGGGAATGCAGGAAAAAGCAATAGCCCTTTTAGATGATTTATTAGATTATGACCCCTTGAACTTTACTGCATTGTACGAAAAAGGTCTTTCCGAGGGAGATGCTTCTATGGCCAAATGGCATAAGAATATGCAAGATTTGGATAACAATTATTTAGAAATCGCAACGCAATATATGAACATGGGTTTTAATGAAGATGGAATGGCTTTATTATCCTCATTGGAAAATCCGAAGAACCCTTTGATAGCGTATTATCTGTCTTATTTTCAGTCTGATTCCGGAAATGAAACTGCTGCAAAAAACATACTGCAATCCGCTAAAAATTCTTTGGATTACGCTTTTCCATATCGACCAGAAACTGAAACTGTTTTGAAAAAGGCACTTGAACTGAATTCCGAAGATGTTACGGCCTACTATTTGTTGGGTAATTTATTATATGACCATAGACCTGAAGAAGCTATGGACGCATGGCAAAAGGCAGGGGAAATCAATAATAGTATTCCTATGGTTTCTCGTAATTTGGCTTTTGGCGAGTTCTATACAAATAAAGACCCCAATAAGGCAATTGACTATATCACAAATGCTATTTCGGTCGACAATTCAAATCCACTATGGTATGCAGAGTTATCAAAATACTACGATGAATCAGATGCTGATTTCAAGGAAAATCTAGACATTTTGAAAAAGAACTTAGATGTTGTAAGAAATGACGTGTCGGCACCTAAGACTTATGTAGAATTGTTGAATCTCAATGGCGATTATGATGAAGCTATTCAGTTTTTGGATGAGCATCATTTCAGAACTTGGGAAGGCGGTCGCGAAACTTATTGGCATTATGTCGACTCTCATACCTTAAAAGCAAAGGAGCAAATACAAGACAAAGAGTATCAAAAGGCTATTTCCCATTTAGAACGTGCCTTAGAATATCCTGAAAACCTGGAAGTAGGTAAACCCACCCATGATGAAAAAAATGCAATGATTTATTATTTTATGGGAGACGCTTATACACAAATGGGAAATACCAAGAAGGCGAAGGAAGCATATCAGAAAAGCGTCAAAGCAGAGAATGGGAGAAATATGTTCGACCTTGTTTTTTACCAAGCGAAGTCAAATGAAAAATTAGGACAGTCGGATAAAGCAAAAAAAATGTTTGGTGATTTAATCGAACGTGCCCGTCTGCAGCGAAATAAGGGAACCGACAATACACTTGTCGCCGTTGAAGAGGCATCAGCTACCAATAACAAAGCCATATCAAATTCGTATTACCTTGAAGCGTTGGGCAATCTGGGGTTGGGAAATAACGAAGAAGCGCAGCAATTGCTTCAGGAAGCCATAAAAGTCTATAAAAATCATTTGTGGGCTAAACAAATGATAGATTCTTGAGATATGTTTAGATCCCGAATGTATTGTCTGCTTTTATGTTTTGGGGTTTGGACTTCAACAGTCCTTTCACAAAAGGATAAAAAGCTTTCTCTAGGAGAGCAACCCATGTTTAAGGTATCTAAAACAAATCAGCGTATTGCCATTGATGGAAAGATGGATGAAGAAGTTTGGGCTCGTACTGAAGCAAGAACGTTCGATAACTTTTATAGAATTGACAAACCAGATGACCAGCAGCAAACCACTTTTCGAATGCTATGGGATGAAAAAAACTTGTACTTGTTTTACCAAATGGAAGACAAATACTTAACAGCTCGAGAGACCAAAAGAGACGGGGAACCTTATTTGGATGATTGTGCAGAAATCTTTTTTATAACCGTTC
Source organism: uncultured Flavobacteriaceae bacterium (assembly GCA_947500435.1). Lineage (GTDB taxonomy): Bacteria > Bacteroidota > Bacteroidia > Flavobacteriales > Flavobacteriaceae > Maribacter_C. Next base: position 630,096 of record CANMRV010000001.1, on the reverse strand, counting down.
CTGATAGCCTGGATACCCATATTGGTTACGAATTGAATCTCTATAAAGCGTCCAACGACTTTGTTTATTTTAATGATTTTTATCAAGGAAAGCACGGTATACTAAAAACTTTCAATCCAGATTTTGAAGTAGAGGTCACCTACGATGGAACTATAAACGACAATTCAGATATCGATAAAGGATGGACTATGGAGATTGCGATACCTATTTCGAATTTTGATGGTTTGGGGAAATTTGTTCCCGTTCAATCAGGAAATAAATGGGCTTTTCTGGCTATACGACAAGACCGGAATGATGCCGAAGGAAATCGGAGGTCGACCTCAACTATTTTTCCCATTTATGACATCTCAAAAAATGTTCATCAGGCCAATCGATTTGGACTTATGGAATTTGTTGAATGAAGCAAGGAAGTACTGAATTCGTCAAATTTAAATTCAGATATTTTTCCTCGAAATACCCACTCAAATTTTTATTCCCGTGCAGAAGGCGGAACAGCCGGTCGTACTTCTATTTTGCTAGGTAAGGTTCTTGGATTCATTTTTGTTAAATTAACCACCATCTGCCCAATATCTTCGGGTTGAATTTTCCAGTCGTCTTTCTCCGAAGGGATTTGTCCATTTATAAAAGTAGCTACAGAACCGGGCATAATAGTCGTTACTTTAATTTCATACGGTCTTAAATCCAACATTATTGCCTGAGAAAAACCAACTAAGCCAAACTTACTCGCATTATAAGCCGCTCCTTCTTGGAAAAAATTGGTACCCGCTAAACTCGATATTGTAATTATATAACCTTTAGACTTTTTGAGCGTAGGTATCGCTGCCTTAACAGTATGAAATACCCCTGTCAAATTGATATCAATAACTGCGTCCCAATCCTCGGCGCTCATTTCGTCAATCGGGCTAAACTTTCCTATTCCCGCGTTCGCAATACAATAATCTAATTGGCCCCACGTATCTATTACCTCCCGCACCGCTTTCTCTTCATCAGCCAAGTTTCGCACATCCGATTGGATGATTAAAACTTCTCCTTTTCCGATTGCCTTTAATTGTTCCTCGGCAATCTTCAACTCACTTTGCGTTCTTGCCGAAATCGCAACATTGATACCTTCATTTACCAAGGCCTCTGCAATTCCTAACCCAATACCTTTGGATCCTCCTGTTACGTAAGCAGTTTTTTTCATTATTGAAAATTATTTAGGGTGTAAATTTTTAAGAAACTCTTTACTTTTCAGTCCAATAGTCCATTACCAAAACATCGCCTATTATGGGACCTATTTTGTTGACCAAGACGATATGTGCTTCGTGGAATAAGTAATTTTCCCGGGCGTGGTCGTCATTGAAGGTTAGGATAAACGTATGGGTCAAACCTTTGCTGGCCCCTTCTTTACTATCGTTTACCCCCCATTCTATATGCTCAATTTCGGGGATTTCGCTTTTAAGATTTTCAAAAGCTTTTACAGCTTCGTCAACTTGTGCTTGGGTGGCTTCTTCCTTATACTTTAGGTTTACGATATGCCTTAATACTTTTCCGCTTCTATCAATTTTAGGGGAAACCTTGTAGGTGGCCACCTTTTTTAAGTCGAACCTGTTGGAGCCTGCAATGAGAAAGTTGGAATCTTCTATTTGATGTGATCGTAAACCGTAATAAATCGAGAACCCGGTTTCCAAATAATTTAAAGGAGTAAGTGTTCCGTTTTCGTCCAATTTGCAAAGTTGAATACTAGCGTCATCTCTTGTACCAACAGCCAATATGGCCTCATTATTATTTACTGAAACAATTTCAATTCTTGTTTGCCCTTGCAACTTGGTGTTTTCATCATCTTTTAAAACGAAATGAGGTTCCAAAGCTCCTTTCCTATTTACTTTGAAAACACTTACACCATCCCCATGGTAAACGAAGTCTGGATTTTTAATGAAACCACCCCTTTTGTAATATTTATGATGTCTGTGACCGACTATCACATAATAATTCTCTCCTAATTTTACCCCGGTTACTGGGTAGGCTCCTGTTAAATATCTATCTGTAGTATTGTCACCGATATTGTTTATGTTTTTAAACGAACCGTTTTCATACACCCTAAAACTACTTACACCATTGTCTTGAAAACCTCCTGAATATAAAAATGTTTTTCCTTTAATCTTATGGATGAACATCCCGATGATACCATCCGTATAAATAGTTTCATCATCTTTCATAGATTGTACATGGGTCAACTTTCCATCACTTTGAATTTTAAAACTACTTAAGCCAGGTGTTTCTTCTAAGCCTCCAATAAAGAGATAAGATGCCTGTTTCATATGAATAACTTGCAGAGTTATGGCAGTGCCGAGGTGGGTTTCATCGGTATCCATTGTTAAGGAAACCTGTTCCAACAATCCATCCTCTAAAATCTTAAATGTTTCGATGGCGTTGCCATGCTTATTAGCTACAAATAAAAAGTCGGTACCGTTAATACGATCAGCGACCATTCCTCTAGCCGGTCCTTCTTTTTTATAAAGCTCTTGGGAGCCTATTGGTGTTAGATTTCCTTCTTTATTTAGGCTGAAGATGTCAATGCCTCCAAAGCCTCCTGCATATACGTAATGGGACCCATCTTTTTCATAACTGGTAATCGTGACGGTATTATTCGCGGATACGCTCTTAAAATCCTGCAAATACGGCATTAAATCATCCGTGGTCTGTGACAAGCAAAATTGAGCTAAAAGCAGTGCGATGAAAACGATGGATATTTTTAGGCCATTCATAATTTGAGGTTTTTTATAATTCTATTGGATTGACTATTCTAAAATGGCATTTGCTCCTACAGAAGCAATTTCATGATCTTGCTCGATAGTTCCGCCACTGACACCAATAGCACCAGTGATCTTTCCGTTTTCGTTTTTAATAGGAACGCCTCCTGGAAAAGTAACGAGTCCGTCATTGGAAAGTTCGATATTATAAATAATGCCACCGGGTTGTGTTAGCTTACCCAGATCACCCGTATCGATGTCAAAATAGCGGGATGTTTTTGCTTTTTTAATCGCAACGTCTATACTCCCTAAAAAAGAATCGTCCATGCGGATGAAGGCTTTTAAATTTGCTCCTGCATCAACGATTGCAATATTTACCAAGACATCTAATTGTTCAGCTTTTTCTTTAGCAGCCAATACAGCCTTTAAGGCATCTCCATGTGAAATATCAGTCGAGGTTTGTGCAAAAACCACCCCTGTATTAATTAGAATTAATAGTAGTAAGGATGTAATACTTTTTGATATTGGAACTTTTCTCTTCATCGCTATTTATATTTAGAGACACAAATATCTTGAATGAAGATGTCAAAAGAGTTGAACAAGTTCAACTTGCAAAAATTATTTTTCGCTTTTTTTAATCTTACTTAAAAACTCGTGACGTATGCCGAGATAACCTGCTATTTGTTTATCGGTTAGTTTTGATGCAATATCAGGGTAGGTACGAATAAAATGGAAATAACGTTCTTTTGCGGTTAAACAATGATTACGAACTAGCCGTCTTTGCGATGAAACCAGTCCTTTTTGAAACATGATTCGAAATAGCTTTTCTGCAATTGGAAGGGATTCGTAAAGCGCAATTTTATCTTCTCTGTTAATCAAAAGCACTGTACTATCTTCTAAAGCTTGCATATTCAAATCAGAAGCGGTTTGATGCATAAAGCTATCAATATCCATCAACCACCAATCTTTAGCGGCAAAGTATAGCGTGTTTTCATTTCCTTTTTTATCCAGAGTAAAAACCCTAAAACAACCGTCAGTTACAAAGCCTTCGAATCTACAGATGCTTCCTTGGGTCAATAAAAATTCTTTTTTCTTTAAACTTTTAGGTTTGAAATAGCTACATATCTGATCTAGTTCAGTTTCAGCGAGGTTTAAATTTTTCTTTATGTTTTGTTTCAGTAAATCGTATGACATTTGTATTTACGATTTTGTAATCCAAACTACCCAATCTTTGTCCCTTTCTTTTTTTACAGGAGGAGGCCCCAGCGATTGTTTCCCTGAACCTGAAATAGATTTCACTTTTCCCTTTTGAAGTTCACCCCCTTTTCTCGGGTTGTACCAAGAGACATCGAATTCTCCTTCAAAACCTCTTAAGTCTAAAGTTGACTCACCTCCATTTTTCAAGTATACCACATAAGCCTTTCCTTCATCGGCCAGAACATAATCCCCCTCTGAAGAAACTAAACTATCATCGGATTCCATATCCCAAACTGTGATTTTATTGTCATTGAAAAAGTCTAGACAAATTTTCCCTTGTTCCCACCATAAATCTCTTGAACGGAAGTCTTGTAAGCTTAGGTCTGAATGTGCATGCTCATATCCGAAATACCATTCGGTTCCCCAAGCACCTGCCATCATCGCTCCCCAAAGCCCATTTTTTCGCGGTGTATCATGCGCTGGGTCCTCAGCATCTGGAATTAGGGAGTGTCTATGGTCACCAGGCTCGTCTACCGCCACGGCCCATACTTTTCCAGCTTCCTTTGCCTCGTTTAAGACTTTAAGGGTCTGAGAATGCACCCGACTGAAGTCTTCCATATTTGTTTGCAACGAGGCACCCGTAAATTTTGTGTTTGGCCCGTACAAAGGGTCAAACCAAGCACCATTATGAATCACCAAATGGTGTTTGTAAGCGTCAATTGAAGAGATGTATTCCGCTAAACGAATTCGCTCAGGAGCATCTAGGGGAAATGTGGGAGGGGTTTCTGTCCAGTCACCCGTTTCTTCGGCCAAGTTCCAATTCAAAGCCAAATGATGTCCGAATCTTGCAATTAATTCCCTGTAATATAGCTTTGTATATAATCCTGTTCCGCCGTTGTCCAACAGGCCTTGGTTTTCAAACTCCAAAGTTTTGAAATGTAAAAACATCCCTAATTTATCGGCGTGTTCAAAAAGGATTTCCCATTGGTCCAATTTTGAGGTATCGAATCGGTCCCAAGTATCATAATCAACATAAGGGAACACATTTTGATCATCTCCTGCAATATTCATGGTTAAAAATGAAAAAGCGTTCATTCCTTTAGATGCCAAATAGTTAATAGCACCAACAATTTCTTTCCCCTTACCATCTCCCCAGGTAGGGTCACCTGCTGCCCAATCCTTGAGATGTGGCGCCCACGACTTGACTAAATTATCTTTGTGTCCGTCATTTTGGAAAGTTCCATCAAATTGGTCATATGCTAGAAAATTTTCTGGTGCATCAGCACCGCACTTTAAAAAGTATTCCCCATTCGAAAATTTTAAATAACGCTCGCCCACATAAGATAACATTCCCTTTCCCCTGAAATCCCTTCCAGACTTATCGGATTCGGAAATAGTAACTTTTCCCGTTGTACCATCCATAAAATCGGCACTCTTTATTTTCTCAGAAGTCCGTACCGCGGCCCATTTTCCTTTTTTGAAATCGACCTCATAAGTCCATTCGCCAGTTTTATTAGGGGCAAAATGGACTTTCCATATATTTCCTGCTTCTGCACCTGAGTTGGCAGCATTACCATCAGCTGCATAGTATCCCGGAATGAAGAATTTTTCCTGAGAATCGGAATGTGTAAAAGTCACGTTCAAGCGATAATTCAAAAACGGATTTTCTTCTGCCTGCTCCGAAGTTTCAGGACCCTCAAAGACCAATGTTACTTTATGCCATTGTTTTAATTCCCCCTGAATATCTTGAGCAAACAAAACATTCCATGAAGAGAAAAGCAGTAGAAGAAGCAAAGATTTAAATCTGTTCATTTTTAATTTATTTTGGATTCAGAATTTACAATAATTCTTGCACAACATCCCCATCCACTAAAGCTTCAAATCCTCAATTCTATACCACAAATTGATTATCCCAAACTTTTACTGTAGGCGATAATGATAATACCAACAATCATACAGGCCAAACCTGTATATAGTGCTGTTCTCGCTTTCGAAGAGGCCTTAACCCATTCTTTGGTTATCAATCCACTTACGATTGCCGTAGCAACTGCTGAAGTATTAAAAATCGCATAACCAACTGTATTTCCAGAAGCACCGAGCTTGTTTGCCGCATATCCAAAAAGCGCGGAAGCCGCATAATGAAATACCGCCATGACCAAAATCAAGAAAAAGTTCTTGCCGAACGCGTTAGTCTTAAAATCCCCCCATGCTTTTTTTGCACTCAACTGCCATAAAAAATAGGCGGTCATCACAATACCACCACTAATAAAAATCGGGAACATTACGGCTACACCGGTAATCCATTCTGCATTGTCATACTTTTTTAAAGCTTCCTTCAAATAGGGTGCTCCTGCTGCATTTGCATAACTGAATCCTGTGGCCAGTAAACCTCCGATTACAGCTATCAAAATACCTGTGGTCATGGAACCTTTTTTCTTTTCATTGGAATCTTCCCCTTGCATTTCCTCATCTTTTTCACGGATGAGTCCTGCTTTTCCGTTTAAGATTACGCCAATGAGCACAATGATAATTCCGAGTAGAATGAACAGCAATACATTGTTTGGCGGTAGTCCATCTACAATAAACGGAAGCAGCGAACCTACTAAAATCACGGTGCCAATGAACAATGAAAACCCGAGGGAAAGACCTATATGGTTAATTGCTTTACTCCACATCATTACACCAATTCCCCATAGAAAACTTGTTAAACCCATTTTAATCCAAATATCCGTAGGCATATTTCCAAAGACATCTGCAAAACCATTTATGAATGTAATTGAAGCAATAATAGGAACTACGAACATGGTCAGTAAAAAGAACAGACTCCATGTATTCTCGTATTTGAAATCTTTGGTAAATTTTTCTGGAAGCGCGTAAAGCCCTAGCATAAGGCCAGCAAAAATGGCAAGTAATATTCCTGTGGTCATAATTCTTCTTGTTCAATCAAATTTTATAGTGCTTCAATTTCTCCCAATCAAATTCAACTCCAATTCCTGGAATATTAGGTGCAACAGCACGATGGTTTTCAACTACCAATGGCCTTTTTGTGTATTGGTCAATAGGAAAGCTATGTACTTCCAACCAACCTGAATTGGGCTGTGCCGATACCAAACTTACATGCAATTCTTGCATCCCATGGGAGCATGCAGGAATGCTATATTTCTGGGCCAATTGCGCCGCTTTCAACCAACCTGTGATTCCACCACAGTTGGAAGCATCAGGTTGCACATACGATAATTTGGATTGCTCCATCGCATATTTGAATTCATGAATGGTATGAAGGTTTTCACCCATAGCCAAAGGGAATCCGGTTGCATCTGCTATTTCTGTATAGCCCTTATAGTTATCAGGTATGATTGGTTCTTCAAACCAAGTAATATCGTATTGTCGAAATCTTTCGATGGCTTCGATTGCTTTTTCTACGGTCATAGAATAATTCGCATCTACCATAAATGTCACATCAGGACCGATGAATTCACGGACCGCTTTTATTCGTTCGATATCCTGATCTAAATTATCTCGCCCAATTTTGATTTTAACCGCATTGAATCCTGCGTCTAAATAACCATTGATATTCTCCAACAATTTTGGAATCGGGAATTGCAAATCAATCCCGCCGCGATAAGCTTTGCACGTATTTCCCGCTCCGCCAGCCATTTTCCAAAGCGGTTGATTTGCCTTTTTACATTTGATATCCCAGAGTGCAATATCAATAGCGGAGATGGCAAATGAAACTATTCCTCCACGACCGACGTAGTGCATATGCCATTCCATGAAATCATAAACTCCGTCAATATCCGAACCATCTTTACCAAGAAGTGCAGGTGCAACATCATGCTCTAACATTGCCCTAATGGCTTGACCACCTTTGCCTCCTGTATAGGTGTAGCCTGTACCTTGACTGCCATCTTCAAGTTGAATTGTTGTTGTTACCAACTCAAAATGCGTATGGTCTCCGTGTTTGGCATCATTCAATACTTCGGGCAAAGGAACCCGAAACAGTTTGCATTCTATTTGGCTGATTTTTGTACTCATCTATGCCTTGAACCTCACGTAAGAAGTCTTCTTATCCAAATATTGTTCTATTCCGTATTTACCGTCCTCACCGCCTGTTCCGCTTAGTTTGAGTCCGTTATGAAAGCCTTGATGCTGTTCTCCATGACCTCTGTTGACATAGATTTCCCCAAATTCCAATTCATCATTCAACCGCATAATTTTATTCATGTCATTGGTGAAAACCATAGCTGCCAAACCGAACTCGGAATCGTTCGCATATCCGATAACTTCTTCAAAATTTCTAAACTTGATTATTGGAAGAACAGGTCCAAAGATTTCTTCATGAACAATTTTCATTTCCTGGGTACAATCAGCAATTATAGTTGGCTCGAACCAATATCCTTTTTCAAATTGTTCCCCAGTTGGTCTTTTTCCCCCGACCAATACTTTTCCACCTTCGTGAACCGTATCAGCAACTATCTTTTCAATACGTTCTAGGGATGCTTTCGTCGTTAGCGGACCTATGTCGGTTGAAAAATCCGTTGGGTCAGCTAGTTTGAGCTCCTTTACTTTTCCAAGAAATTGATCCATAAAGACATCATATATGGCTTCATGCACATACATCCGTTCATTGCAAGTACATACTTGTCCCGCATTGTCAAAACGGGAATGTAATGCTCCTGCAACGGCCATATCTAAATCAGCATCTTCGAAAATGATACATGGGGCTTTTCCCCCTAGTTCCAATTGAACATGTGTGAGATTGGTTGAAGCCGATTTCATGATGGCCTGTCCTGTTGGAGTGCTGCCGGTCATGGTTACCATTTTAGTAATGGGACTTTCTACGAGGGTTCTCCCAACTTCTACACCACCAGTTACCATGTTGATTACCCCATCCGGAATCCCAGTTTTTTTAGCCAAATCACAAAGTGCAAGTGTCGAAAGTGGTGCATCTGGAGTAGGTTTTAGAACTACAGTATTTCCAGTAACTAGTGCCGGGCCCAATTTTCTTCCAGCTAATGCTAAGGGAAAATTCCATGCTGTAATCGCAACCACAACTCCTTTGGGTACTTTATTAATCCATATTTGTTCATTAGGATTATCCGATGGAACTATATCGCCCTCTATCTGTCTTGCCCATTCGCAAGCGTATTCGATAAATGTACAGGTAACCTCAACTTCAAATTGAGCCACCTTTAACAATTTTCCTTGTTCGGAAGTAATTAGCTTGGCAAGCTCCCCACTATTTTTTCGAATCTCTGCACAGAAGGCTCGAAGTTTATCTGCTCTTGTTCTTGCGGGAAGTCTACGCCAAGAAACTTGTGCTTTTTCTGCTGCTTTTAAAGCGCTGATAGCATCGGATGCAGAAGCATTTTGAACCGTACCGACTGATTCTTCATTAGCCGGATTTAGAACAGTATCGGTGTTTCCCGTTTCGGAATCTACCCAGCTTCCGTTGATGTATAATTTATAGTCTGTGGCGAGCATAAGTATTCGAGTTGCTTTATTAATTAATCTTTGGGTTTCACACCTCCCTTGATCCCTCCTTATTAGGAGGGAAACTCTTAACGTCCCATCCAGCCACCATCGACCAGCATCGTCCCGCCGTGCATGTAATTGGAAGCTTCCGAACAAAGGAAAACAATAGGACCTTTAAAATCTTCAGGTTGGCCCCATCTGCCTGCTGGAATCCGAGCTAAAATAGAATCATTCCGTTCAGGATTATTTCTCAAAGCTTCGGTGTTATCTGTACTGATATAACCTGGTGCAATTGCATTTACGTTAACCCCTTTACCTGCCCATTCGTTTGCAAAGGCCATGGTCATTTGACCAATGGCGCCTTTACTGGCAGCGTAGCCAGGAACTGTGATTCCACCCTGAAAAGTTAAGAGAGAAGCTGTAAAAACAATTTTACCTTCGCCTCTGGACACCATTTCTTTTCCGATTTCCCTGGTCAAAACAAATTGAGCGGTTTGATTGACCTCAATTACCTTATCCCAGTATTCATCGGAATGCTCAACTGCTGGAGCTCGTAGAATCGTTCCTGCATTGTTGACAAGAATGTCGATTTTAGGAAAGTCATCCTTAAGCTGTTTTACAAATTCGTATAGTGCCTCGCGATTACTAAAGTCACAGGTATAGGCTTTGAACTTTCGACCTAATCCTTCGACTTCTTGCTCGACCATACTGCCATATTCTTCCAAGGAAGCACTAACACCAATTATATCAGCCCCAGCCTCTGCCAGACCGATGGCCATTGCTTTCCCTATTCCTCTTTTGCAGCCAGTGACTAAAGCCGTTTTTCCTTTTAAACTAAACTCATTCAATATGCTCATAAATAGTTCTTTTTTCTATCATTTCCATGAAGATGGAAATCTGTTTGGGTTTTAAGCTTGACAATCCATTAAAACTTTCATGCCATCAGGGTTGTTATCGATATTTTCAAAAACCTGTTGAATATTACTCAGTGGTTGAACATCGGTAATCATTTGTTCGAAAGGAAGTTCATTTGCCGTTATTAATTCTATGGCGCGTTCATAATCCTCTTTTTCGTAAACTCGGGCTCCAATCAGTTTGAGTTCTTTCCAGAAGAATTTAAAAAGGTCCACTTCCCTTTTTTGGCCATGTATGGCGACCATTAGAATTCGTCCTCGAATACCTGCTACTTCCGTCATTATATCTAATGCGGGTTGAACGCCGGCGACTTCAAAAACAACATCAGCCCTTCTATTCTTGGTTTGTTCTTTTATATACTCCACCAAATCAATTTTGGTAGGGTTGACGGCATTCAGTCCCAATTCCTTCGCCTTTGCAACTCTATTTTCATTGACTTCGGAGACAATTACCTTGGCGCCAGTTTCCTTAGCGACCATGGCTACCAGAAGTCCAATTGGGCCTCCACCTAAAACAACGGCAGTCTCATTAGCCTTCAATTCACTCAATCGCACATCGTGTACAGCTACAGATAACGGCTCAATTAAAGCGGCCAATTTTAAATCTGTTTCTGCTTTTAACTTATGAAGTGTAAAAGCAGGAACGTTCCAGTACTGTTGCATCGAACCTGGACTGTCGATTCCTATAAATTTCAGGTCCTCACAAATATGATTGAAACCTTTGTCGGAAGGTTTTACTCCTCTGTCATCCAATGGACGGACGACTACTTTTTCACCAATTTCGAATCCTTGAACGCCTTCGCCTACAGCATCAATTGTACCAGACATTTCGTGACCGATGGTAACTGGAATATTGACACGCTTATCCATCATTCCATGGTAAATATGTACATCGGTGCCACATACTCCAGAATAGGCTACTTTTATTCTTACTTCTCCATGTTCTGGGGAATCGACACCTTTTTCAATAACTGAGAAGGTTTTATTTCCTTGATATAGTGTTGCTTTCAATCTGTTCTTATTGAATTATTTATTTTACGCCTTTGGCCTTATGAGTGGTTCTTCGTTTAGAAGTAAAGCGCATAATGCTCTGCTCATCATAATTATTATAGATATGCGTCAAACCCCATCTAAGAATTTCGGTAGGTTCTTTTTCATTATCCGCTGTTCTGTTCAATCCAATTGCATGTGACGCTCCTTTGATTGATGACATGATTTCAAAATTGATTCCATCAGGAGACCATTGAATTGTATTCTTTTCTGGACCATCAGTCGTAATTAGGGAGGCAATACCTCCGTTATAAGGCCATACACAGATTTCATGCCCACTATTACTAATCGGATTATAGGGGGATTTCACATAAGGGCCTTTTGGATTGTCAGCAATTGCCACTCCATGACGAATCTGACGACCACCAAATGTGATTTCCTCGCCCATTTGTTCACCCTTGTAATACAAATAGAACTTTCCCTTATATGGAAGGATGCAGGGGTCATGAACTTTGTGACTATCAAAATCCCCTTTCTTTTCAACCATAAAACGATTTTGTTCTTCACCTTTCCAGACTCCATTATCAGCTGGACGTAAGATGGGTTCCTCGCTTTTTGTCCAAGGTCCATCGGGCGAGTCCGCCCAAGCTAAACCAACCGTATTTTTAACCCGAACATTATAAGGAGATTTAACAGCTTGGTAACAGAGATAGTATTTATCTTCCCAGTTCATGATTTCTACAGTAAAGACGGAGCGGTCGTCATATGCTCCTTTTTCCCCACGGGGAACAGCCAAACCTTCTTCCTTCCAAGTAATTCCATCTTCTGAGGTAGCATACCAAATATCACATCTATCCCAAGGAAAAACCTTTTCATTTTCTATATCTCCCCCAAAACCGTCTGTCTTGCCTGTACTTTTTGAATACCAAACATAGTACTTGTCATTTTCTTTGATTATTGCACTCGGGTCTCTCCTTACCACACCTGGCTCGTGTGCTAAATCACCCTTTAAAGGCTGGGGACCACTAAACTCAATAAACCATTCATTGCCCAAGTCAGTCGGCCATTGTAATGCTCGTTTCGACGCAGCGCTTAGGTATTCCTTGTTTGTTATACCTAGCTTGTCCATTTGTTGGTCTGATATTTCGATGGATTTTTCAGCCATTTTTTCGTTGTCTTTAGTTGTTGTTGATGTATTGCAAGCTGATAAAAGCACCGCAAGTGCCAATACATTCAAAACTTTGAACCTTTTTTTCATTACTGTAGTGCTTTGACATTTTTGGAATTGATTCTGAAAAAATCATGAGTATCATTATTGTTTACAACAATGACTGTTTTTTGTTTATCTGTTTGAGTAACTATCATGTTTCGAACATCTTTATCCGCAAAAAACCCGGATTCCAAATTGGAAACGTATTGGAATTCGCCTTTTCCATTTCCCTTTAAAAATGACCCTATTCCTGAATCAGCTCTAGTAGTTTCAACCTCGGACTGGTAGTTGTTTCCTGCCAATAAGAGGTCCTTCATTCCGTCACCATCTAAATCAGACAGTAAAATACTATTGATAGGCGATTGCTGCATCTTATGGTCAAAGGGTTCAAAAGTAAAATTACCTTCTCCATCATTCAGAAAAATTCCAGAACGAAATTCGGTGGCTTTATAATGCAATGCTGTTTCTAAACCTTCACCAACGATACCTTCCAAATCTTTGTTTGCGAAGTCAGTATAACTTGGTATTTTCTGCGCTAAATGTGGCAGTTGTTGGGTCATACATCCTTTACCACGAATCGGAACCTGTTTCCCCTTATATTCCTTGGCCAATACGATATCCTCCGTTCCATTGTAATCAAAATCGGAAGTGTAAATTTCAAAAGGTTTTTCTGGGGATGCATGAAATTTATAGTTTAAACCTAAATTACCAGCTATGATATCTTTGTCGCCATCGTTGTCAATATCCGCTACTAATAGTTTGTTCCACCACCCTACGGCATCCATTAGATTTTCATATTCTTCACTTCTCTCTAGTCTGTTGTTTTTATTTAGAAAAACTTGTATCCCCATCCATTCCCCTGTAAGGACAAGATCATCCTTTTTATCATTGTTCATGTCAACCCAAGTGGCATCCGTAACCAAACCTAAATTACCAAGTTGGGGCGCCCAATCATCGTTCCCGATTGTAAATTTTCCCTTTGAGTTAATTAGTAATAAACTACTTGCCGGATGAGGGTATCTTCCCGTGATGACCCTTCCCCCAACGAACAAATCTATGTCGCCGTCATTATCATAATCCGATGGTGACACCACCGATCCTGCGACACCTACCTGTGGTAAGGCATCTGAGGATTTCGAAAAATTTCCTTTACCATCATTTAAGTAAAGTCGGTCCACGAGCAGCTTTGGCGTACTCTGGAATTCATAGCTGCCGCTTACCACATATAGATCTTCATCACCATCATTATCTGCATCGAAAAATACTGCGCCTACGTCTTCACTTTGCCTATCCAAGGTAAAAGCAGGATTATTTTTTTCTCGAAACTTACCATTCGATTGCCCTAAAAGCATCTGGCCAGCTTGCTTGTGACCACCACCCAGAAATACATCTTCTAGACCATCATTATTGATGTCAGCCTTGGCAACTGCCGGACCTGTTTGCGAAAGCTTATGCGGAAGCAATATTTGTAGGTTATAATCATTAAAATAAGGGTCTTCATGTTTAAAATCTGTATCTACTTTTGTAAATAAAGTAGCTGGTTGCGTTTTAGGTTCCCTTGGAGCTGCATATATATAATTCATATATAGAAACTGATTGGCGTCAACGTCCAACAACTCTTGAACCTTTCCGTCGGGCCATATGACCTCAAGTTTGTCTATTGACATATGTTCCCCTAAACCGAAATGAAGAATATTAGGAACAGAAGACAGAAAGCCCCTCGTATTAATCAATTGTCGGGTTTGTTTAGATCCATCCTGGAAATACAGATTGACGGTGGTCCCAACCCCAAATACATTTGTTGAAGGACCTTCAAACTCCACTTTCAAATAATACTTTACGATACTTTTGGTGGTATTGTTCTGGAGCAAAGTCACATTCTCATTAATGTTGTTCGCGACAATATCTAAATCACCATCATTGTCAAGGTCTGCATAAACAGCCCCATTTGAAAACGTCGGTTTTGTATCACTCCACGATGCCGTAGCATCTTCAAAAGTTCGATTCCCTTTGTTTTTAAACAGGTAGTTATTTAGTTTTTGCTGTGGAAGCATTTTTGCGAAACTTAGAAAATCCTCTGCAGTTGGTTTACGTCCGTTCGTCTTTAAAATTTCTAGTATTTCATTGTTTTTATCGCGATCAATAACATCTCGATAAACTCCATTTGTTACATACACATCGTTCAGTCCGTCGAGATCAAAATCAGCAGATAAAAGAGACCAACTCCAATCGGTGTTCGCCATACCGGACATATTCCCAATCTCACTGAAAGTTCCATTACCATTATTCATTTGTAGCATGTTGTGCATATACTGGTGATGATAGCCTTTATTTACCATTAATTCAAACTGGTCGATAGAGGTCATGCCCATGGTTGTTTTTGAGCGTATATAATCCTCAGGATTCATATCCAAAGTCATTAAATCTTGCAAACCATCATTGTCTATATCAGCCATATCGCTTCCCATACTATTGAAGGACATATGTTTAAAAACTTCATCCCGCGACTCTGTAAAAGTTCCATTACCATTATTGATATAGGCTAAATCAGGCGTATTGAAATCGTTGCATACATAAACATCCATCCAACCATCATTATTCAAATCTCCAACTTGAGGGTTCAGCCCAAATCCGATATCGAATTGTAACCCAGCTTTGATTGAAACATCTGTAAAATGCCCCGTTCCGTCGTTGTTATAAAGGCGGTCACTTCCTTTCAATTCAAGCGTTTTTGGGTCTTTATGAATTTTGTCTAAATCAAGAACTTTTGTTCGGCTTGTTATATCAGGAGTATTGGATATATAAACATCTAAATCGTTGTCTCGATCATAATCAAAGAAAGTTGCCTGAATGGAACGATTTGCATCTGCTAAGCCCATTTCTTCGGCTTTCTCGGTAAAAGTTAAGTCACCATTATTGATGTATAACAGATTGGAAAATTTATTGTCCTCGTCTTTCCAACCACCACGGGAAACATAAATATCTAAATATTCATCATTGTTGATATCCACCATTGTGACACCTGTGTTGAATCCATCATTTATGGTAGTACCCGCTATCTCTGTAATATCCTTAAATCTAAAATTGCCCTGATTTAAATACAATTTGTCCTCAGATGAGTTTGAAGTGAAATATAAGTCGAGTAATCCGTCATTATTGATATCACCGACAGCAACTCCACCACCGATATAGGTATACATATATTGGTAATAGTTTGATTCTAAGGTTTCCTCCAACGTATTGACAAAATCAACCTTAGAAACATCTTTATGCACAGCGGTAAATAATTTTTGTTCGTTTCCAATACTAATTTTGTTTTCTTCACTGGATGTCTTCTTGCAAGAAAATAGAAATAGCATCAGAAATAGGACGGTAATTCCCGTAAATTTTTGACTGGAAAAACGCTTGAGTTGCAAGGACATATTCTGCATTAATTATTCTGTAATGGTATATATCTAAAATACGGAGTTTTCCATGGAATGCCTAACGATTGTAATCAATATTTATACCCGGAAATACCCTAAAAACATAGCGGTAAGATCTCTATGAAAATCTTACCGCCGTTCTTAAAACTAAATAAACTAACTCAAATTTTTAATTTCCGAGATTTGGGTTTTGATCTATTTCTTGTTGTGGAATTGGAGCAAAATAGTTATCAGTACCTAATGACCCTAATATCGGATTTGAAGGTTCTGTTAGAGGAAATGGTGTGCCGTTTCCATCGCCATCATACATAGTTCCTATTGATATCTGCGGATTTCTATTTCCTAATGCTTGTTCTACCCTTTGCATTCGAACCAAGTCATTGTATCGAAGGTATTCACCAGCTAATTCCCATTTGCGTTCTGTATAGGCCAATTCTTCAATTGAACCATCCGCAGCGGTAACATCAACCGCGGGATCAGGAGTATTAATATCTTGTCCCGCTGCTCTTCTTCGAACCATGTTCAAGGCCTCCCACGCATCGGCTCCAGCTGAACCTGCTCTACCTGAAGCTTCCGCATAAATCAATAATAATTCAGCGTAACGCATATAATAGTCATTTCTATCACTTTGAAACCCTGTCCAAGTTCCTTCTTCAAAAGGTCCTACAATTTTCCTAAATACAGGATTCTGTTGATCTGCAAATTCTTGCCACGGTAAAGAATCAGCGACAGGTGTTGAAGCATTTCTGATGATTCCACCATCGGCGTCCAAAGGCATAGCATCATGATAAGTGGCGTCTTTTCGGGGACCTTCTGGGAAATCTTCATAATACCTAATTTCCGCAAAAGTTTCTTGCCATCCATTTGTTGGAGCGCTACCCGGCAAACCTAATTTACCATGCTTACGATTTGGAAGTCCGCAAGGAGCACAATAGGCAATCGTGAACAATGATTCTGTATTGAATCTACCCGCTATCGTATATAAAGTGCTCATGTCTGGCACTAAAGCAAAACCATGACCTCCATCCATCACAGATTTAGCACTAGATGCCGCTTGAGCATATTTACCGGCATCATTAACAGGATACCCTGCCCAATCAAGATATAACCTTGCTAAAATAGCCCTTGCAGAACCTTTATTAGGTTTTGTAGTTCCATTGTTAGAAGTTACGGGTAACAAACTTTCAGCCATCAGCATATCACTTTCAATTTGTGCATAAACATCAGCAGCAGAGGACAACGAAGGCATTAAAGTAGCATCCAACTCTAAAACAAGTGGAATTCTACTATGCACACGTGCTAAATGATAGAACATCAAGCCTCTTAAAAAATGAGTTTCTCCCACTAATGCGGATTGAGCCGCAGCGTCAGGTAGTTCTTGACCTTCAACACTAAATAAAACGGTATTAGCAGCACGAATCATTTCGTAAACTCCTCTCCAGTTTGTAAACGTCCGCGAATTATCAGGAGTAATTGCTCTTTGATCATACTCCCTAAAATCTGCTTTATTACTAGCACGGTGAGTTGTCATGTCATCACCTGACCAACCATTTACATAAAAGGTTGTCATCCAGGCTGCTTTGTTCAACTTGCCATAAATACCTCTTACTCCAAGTTCTAATTGCTCTGTAGTTGAGTACTTAACCACAGCCAACTGAGAACCTGCCGGGTTTTCTTCCAATTCTAGTTGTTCACAACTATTAAAGATCATGGCAAGGGCCATTATGCCTAGAATTGCATAATGCGCTTTTAATGAATTATAAATTTTTAATGTTTTCATCTGTTTTATATTTTCAATTAACAATTTTTTTTTCTTAGAATCCAACTTTTAAACCGAAGGTGTATGTTCTTGGATTAGGGTAAGCACCAAAATTGATTCCTGGAGCTACATCCTCAATACCTTGATTTCCTCTTCGTGAAGTAATTTCAGGATCATAACCTGTAAAGTCAGTAATAAGGAACAAGTTTTGACCACCTGCGTATAACTTAACAGATTCAAGACCCAGCACATCTCTAAAAGTATACCCTAAAGTCAAATTACTTAATCGAATAAAATCTCCTTTTTCAACATAACGAGAAGAGTTAAACAACTGAACCGTAGACGGAATATCAGTTTCATTCTCTGGTGTCCATTGATTTATCTGATTTGCAGCCATAAAACTTCTTGAATCACCTGCTCCACCGGTTATACCCGCTTGCATAATGTTGTACACATCAAAGCCATGAACGCCTTGAAGGAAAACGTTCAAATCAAAATTCTTGTAAGACACCGTATTATTGAAACCCCAAGTTAGTGTTGGAGTACCATTACCGATAGCCCCAAATTCAATCTCTCCGTCAGAACCTCTTAAATACTTAGCATCTCCTGGTGCCTTACCAACAGCTGCCGCTGCTGCGGCCTCTGAACTTTTCCAAGTTCCTAAAAAGGTAGCACCATTGAATTGACCTATGGGTTGACCCAATTGAATAAGATTTACTTTTCTAGCCTGCCCACCTGGCGCGGTTACTAAACCTTCGATTTCGTCTAAACCTCCATATAAATTGGTTACTTCATTTTTGACATAGGATAGCGCAAAATTCGAATTCCAGTTTAAGTTTTCAGTATCAATGATATCATAACCTAAGAATACATCTATACCAAAGTTCTCTACTTCACCAACATTTTGTCTAGTAATACCACTACCCAATGTTCCGGATACTGGGACTTGTAGTAACAAATCTGTTGTGTTTTTTTTATATCCGTCAACGCTGACATTTCCTCTACCATCCATAAAGCCTAAATCGACACCTACATTTACCTGAGTCGTAGTCTCCCAAGTTAAATCAGGGTTTTCAAAGGCAAAGTTTGGATTCAGAATTGTTCCGGGCCCGGCAGAACTGCCGTCGAAAGCATAACTATTGGCAGTTAAGAATGCATTGGTTCCAAAATCGGTAATACCTTGACTACCTACTTGACCCCAACCAGCCCTAATTTTAAAAGCGCTTAAGGTTTCCGAATTCTCAACTAGACTATTAAGATTATATGCTATCGCGACTGATGGAAAGAAACCCCATTGATTCCCTGGCCGAAACACCGATGTTCCATCGTAACGACCAGTGGCGGTAACAAGTAGATTGTCATCTAAAATATATTCTGCTCTCAACATCCATGAAGACAATTCACGTTCACCAAAATTATTAAATACAGTTTGACCAGCATTGGGAGCTAATTCTGCAAAGTAGAATCCGTTTGGCAATGCTAAATCATTGGCATTGTACTGATTGTATTTGGTTTTTCTATTTTGATATTCCTGAACTCCTGTTAATTTAATATCATGTTTGCCGAACTCTTTTTGCCAAGTCAAAATATTACTTAATTGATACGAAGTAATTTTGTTATTACTGAATGATACATCAGGAATCTCGTTAGGTCCTTCATTAGCGTATCGTTGCACATTGTAATTACTTAGCTGAGTACCCGCCACCATTGTGAAATTAAGGTTATCAGTAATATCATAGCTAAGATTTAAGGCGGATTGAAGTCTTTCTTCAACATCCTCAAAATCACTTTCTCTTAAAGTAAGTACTGGATTTTGATTCAAAGACCCGATACCTTTTATAGACCTCTTATTATAGTTCCCATCGTCACCAAAGACTGGCGTGGAAGGGTCCCAAGTATTAGCTTTATAAATTAAACTCCCTTGGCCATTTCCAAAAGTTTGGAAGTTATTTTGGATTTCACCTCGGCTAGCATAGATATTCAATCCTACCTTAAATCTATCCGAGATTTGAGCTTCGAGATTAGAACGAAGGGATAGTTGTTGATAACCTGTATTAATTACTATTCCTTCTTCATCTCTATAGTTCCCTGAAAGGAAATATCTTAATTTACCTTCAGAACCGCTAGCAGACATCTGCAAATTCTTGCTATATCCCGTTCTTAAAATTTCATCTTGGTAATTTGTTCCTCCATTATTTCTTAAATCCAAAATTTCGGCTTCCGTAAAAATTGGACTTCCACCTGTACTTACCCTTCTAATATTTTCAAGTACGGCAAAATTGTCGGCACTGTCGGCAAGGGTTGGAAGTAAACTAGGTACTTGAGAAACTGTAGTGAAATAGTCAATATTTACCTTTCCTTTACCAGAACCTTTTTTAGTTGTAATAATGATAACACCGTTAGAACCTCGCACACCATAAATCGCAGTAGCAGATGCATCTTTCAATACATCCATAGCGGCAATATCATTGGGGTTAATTGTACTTAGGTCACCCCCCAATATACCATCAACAACAACCAGCGGATCATTGTTACCAGTGATTGAGTTTACACCTCTAATACGAACCTTTACATTAGCACCTGGTGCTCCGTTAGCTTTGGCAACTGTAACACCCGCAGCTCTACCTTGTAACGCTTCCTCAACCCTTGTTAAAGGTTGATTTTCAAAAGATTTGGAATCTACTCGCGATACTGAACCCGTTAAATCCGATTTCTTAACAGTACCATAACCAATAACAACCACTTCATCAAGTTGCTCCTGATCCGTCTGCAATTTAACGTCAATTGTAGTTTGATCTCCAACCGCAATGTTTTGAGTGGCATAACCTAAATAGGATATAACTAGTACATCATCTGAAGAAGCTTCAATTGAATAGTTACCATCAAAATCTGTTTGTGTACCAGTTGTTGTGCCTCGAACCAGAATGTTGGCACCAGGAACCGGACTATCATTCTCATCCGTTATCGTTCCTGTAACCGTTTGCTGTGCAAAGGCATATTGCATACCCATCAACACAAAAAACAGTCCCGTAAGGAAGCATTTTTTTAAAAGTTTAAAGAATTGTTTTTTCATAATCATTGGTTTAAGTTGATAAAGTTGAGTAAAGAGTTAATATTTAAATTTTCATATCGTGCTAAAAACTGATTTCACTAATGTGATTTAAAACACCTAATCCTTCCAAAGGTTCACAATCCTATAATAGCATCAGACAACAAATGATTTGAACAGTATAACAAATGATTTTAGACGTGAGACATTACTGTTTCATTCTGAGGAACCAGTGAATAAACAAGGCAATCTCCGCTTTTGGCAAAAAAGTAGTTATCCTACCTTTAAAACTCTGATACTAAAATTATTCAGTATTCTTCTTTTAAAATATGCGATGATTAACCATTGATGGTATTATTTTAACTTCGGGAAAGTATGGCGAGCAATTACAGGGATAAAAGAAAGCAGATCACACTGCGGAAGTGGCTTAGAATCTATTAGTTACCTCAAAAGATATAGCAAAAATACCGCAAGACCTCCACCTAATGCAACCACAGCAGACAATGCGCCAAACGACTTTAGCACTTTTGGGGTGGACAAATCATGCACTTCTTTAAATAGCCAAAAGAAGCTACTGTTTACATGTATGATCCCCAACGAACCTGCTCCAATCGCAGCAGCGGTTAGTTCAGGAGGTAATGTTCCGCTTGTTACCATTGGTGCCATAATTGAGGCCGTTGTTACTAAGGAAACCGTTATCGAACCGGTCACGGTGGTAAACATAAAACTTAGTAGAAACGGGAGTATGATTCCAAAAGCTGCAAGTCCACTAGCTTCTGGTAAAAGAGAATTCACTATTTCAGAATCCTTGATGACCTGCCCGAATGCGCCACCTGTTCCAGTAATCAAAATAACTGTTGCCGACTTGGCACCGGCTGTTTGAAAATAATCATTTAGTTTTTTTGAAAAATCTTTTCTATCCAAAAGGGGTAGCGCAAAAACTACACCTATAAGTAATGCCCAAACAGGATTTTTTATAAAGGCAATTACAGGATTATCCCCAGAAAACAAGTTCCCCATTCCCATAAGAATCAGCGGAATCAGTAAGGCTACAAATGGTAAAATGCGCTTGAAACCTTCAATGGACATTTTCTCTCCTTCTTCTGGTGCAACTTCTTTTGGGATTGGAATCGCCAAATTCTTTTTGTTGAATTTTATCCAGATTAATCCTCCAATCACTGCAAATAGACCGACGGTTACGTTGATGGGTATCATCCCTCCAATATCGGTTTCGAGAATTGCGGCAACAGCCAACGGGCCGGGCGTGGGAGGAATCAAGGCATGGGCAACCGTCAAACTGCTCGCAAGGGAAAGTCCCAATACCAAAACGGAATGACCCGATTTTCTTGATAAGGCGATAACTGTTGGTAACAAAGTCAAATACGCCACATCTACAAAAACAGGAATACCAACTAAAAACCCTATAACTGCCATAGCCAGGGGCAAACGTTTAATTCCGAATACTTTGATTACACTATCGGCGATTACATCGGCACCACCAGTTACGGCAAGAATTTCACCAAGCAATGTTCCAAAGAGAATGACGAGGCCAATCCATTTTAAGGTGTTTCCAAAACCACTTAAAAGACTTTCTGTGACTACTTCTACTGAACTTCCGGAAGCTAAACCCAAAATCAAACCGGCTATCAAGAGTGCTGGAATCGGATGCACTTTCAAAATCGTAATAGCGACAATGAGCAATACAATACATCCTATTAAAACAGCCAAGCCGGTCATGCAGTGTCTATTTCAGTTCGAGTTGTTCGATTTTAGAATTTTCAGTTCCTCGAATGACTTCATATGCGGCTATCATCTCTTGAAGTTTTTCCGGATTGCTTTTTGCGAGATTGTTTTGCTGACCAATATCTTCTTTCAGATTATACAATAGATATTCAACGGAATTTGCCAACTCGATATTTACCTGCTTGTTCATTGCAGGACCTTTGTATGGCGGAATCATCGCCCAATCACCTTTACGGAATGCCGTTCTAGAAGTCGCCTCGATGACCATTTCATCGCGGCCTTCATTACTTTTTCCAAGGAACAAATTCAATAGTTCTTGGCTGTCAGCCGTACTTTCGTCACTTTCGACCAATGCCGCGAGCGAAGAAAATAAATCCAATTGGGAGACCATGGCATCCGATACTCCAGGATTGATTTTACCTTTCCAGTAGGTTACAAACGGCACTCGGGTTCCTGCTTCAAACAAACTATATTTTCCGCCTCGGAGAGCACCAGCAGGTTTATGATTTCCTAGTTTTTCTTCTGAATCGTCGTAGTAACCGTCGTTAACTACCGGACCATTATCACTTGAAAAAACGATTAAGGTGTTTTCCAACAATCCTTCAGTTTCTAAAGTTTTTATGAATTCGCCAACCATCCAATCAGCTTCAACGATTACGTCCCCTCTTGGACCCATGCCTGAAGAACCGACAAATTGTGAATGCGGAGTTCGCGGCACATGCGGCTGCTGAAGTGCATAATACAAGAAAAAAGGTTCGTCTTTATGCTTTTTCACATACTTCTGGGCATCTGCCAAAAAGTAGTCTGCCATATCTTCATCAATCCATTTAGCGGCCTCACCGCCTTTCATGAATCCAATACGGGGAATTCCGTTTACGATGCTATTATTATGCCCATGATGCCATTTCATTTTCAGCATCTCAGGATTTTCCAAGCCCGTTGGCTCGCCTTCAAAGTTTTCCTTGTAGCTTATCTCAATCGGGTCGTTCGGGTCCAGATTTACGACATGACCATCTTCAATATAGACCGTAGGAACCCTGTCCTGAGTAGCAGCCAAAATATGGCTGTAATCGAAACCGACTTCATCAGGCCCGGGAGCAATACGTTCATTCCAATTAACATTTCCAGTTCCCAAACCTAGATGCCATTTTCCAACAATCCCGGTATGATAACCTTGCTTTTTCAACATTTTCGGTAATGTAGGCTGCTTGGTATCAATAATGAGGGGTGCGGTACCCGGAAGTATTTTTGCGCTTTTATTTCGCCATGGATAAACCCCAGTTAATAGGGCGTATCGACTTGGTGTACAAGTAGCAGAGGAAGCATACCCATTCGTAAATCGCATTCCTCCATTAGCTAATTTATCTAAATTGGGAGTCTTTAATTCGGTAGCACCATAAGCTCCGAGTTCTCCGTAGCCCAAATCATCCGCATAAATAATAACGATATTCGGTTTTGCTTTTTCTTCGGATGTTTCAACTGTTTTTCGCTCTTCTTTACAGGAGGCAAATAAAAGAATGCAACTTGCTAGGTAGTAATAAAACTTTCTCATAATGATATAGATTATATTTTGGTCTCATTGATAAATTCGATTCGTCTTCGTACTAAATCCCCTTCTTTTTCAAGCCATTCCGCAGGAAACATCGTTTTAGGCATATTGATTTTAAACTCAGGTTGAACAGTTTTTATCAAGGTAATACTGTTCAAAATTAAATTCGTTTCCGTTTCAGATTTTGCATTTTTTAGGATTTCAAAAATCAAATCTGAAGGTACATTTTGAACATGTAGCATTAAAAATTCAACAGCTCGTATTCGCACCAAATTATTGGTATCGTGTTTGGATAGCTGTACGCCCATTTTAAAAAACGGATATGATTCTTTTCCGAAAGAACTGCAAACAATCAAACCCCAGTATCTTTTCCAAGGATTATCGGATTTCAATGCCGCTTCGATTTTCTCTTTTGATTCATCGAACGATTTTAAGCTTAAATCAGCAATATCAATCAATTCCGTAATCTCGTTTTTGTTTTGCTGTCCAAAGGCGACCGGATTTGAGAGACCTGATTCAATGAAATAAGGCTCTGGATAAAAACTTAGATCAGGCATAGACTTCACCTGATTTTGCAAATTTGAACGAAGTTCTAACAAGGTTGATTGATGAGAAGGCTCGGCTGCTAAATTATGTACCTCGTGCGGATCTCTTTCAAGATCGTAAAGAGCTTCGGGAGATCGTGTCTTGAAAAACTGTTCTTGCTGTTCATTTAATTTTCCATCATCGAAGAGCTGCTGCCATTCTTTGTATGCCAGCATTTTATACCGATAAAAATTAAAAAGACCATCAACGTTAAACGGCTGATAATTTCTGATGTACTTGTATTTCCCTTTCCGAAGTGAACGGACCAAATCGTATTTTTCATCAAAGCGGTCAGCATATCCGAAAGTTGTATTTCTATCAATTAGGTTTTCATTGGTAACAGTCTCCCCAAGGAAAGCCTGACCATCAATTTGCTCAGGAATTTCAACACCGGCAAGATTCAAAACTGTTGGAGCCAAATCAATAAATTGAACAAAAGTATCGGTCCTACTTCCCATTTTCATTAGGGACAAATGTTTCCATTTTTCTGGAACGTAAACCACCATGGGCACATTCAAGCCACTTTCATAAATATATCCTTTACTTCTCGGAAGTACCCCGCCATGATCACCATAATAAAAAACAATGGTGTTTTCCATAAGGCCATCTTCTTCCAATTGATTGATAAATTCCCCTATTTGGGTATCTACTTTTTGATGTAAATCACGATAGTAGGCATTTGTATATCGGAAAATTGGTGTGTCAGGATGATAGGGAAAAACAGGTACAACATCAGTAGCGGTAGTTGTGTTAAGACTATCCATCTGAGCTTTGGTAAAGTGTAATTGTCCTTCATGTGTGCTGTGGAAATTCTGTACATGGAAAAAGGGTTGATTTGGCTTTCGGTTTTTATAAGTTGCTGTTTTGGAGGATTCGTCCCAAACGCTGTCAGACTTGATGAAGTTGTAGTCTTCCTTAGCATTGTTTGAGGTATAATAGCCCGCTTCCCTAAGATATTCAGGAAACATTTTCAAACCATCTGGCATTGGAGCGAATTCCATTCTACGATGAAATTGTGAACCAACACGTGGTGCATAACAACCTGAAATTATTGTGCTGCGGGCGACAGAGCATACCGGGGCATTCGAAAATGCATTGTTAAAAACAATTCCCTTTTCGGCCAAGGCTTCGATATTTGGCATCGGCGCTCCACCTTCTTCATACAATTTTAAAAAATGCTTTGAATTGTCTTCACTGACAAGCCATACGATATTTGGGGATTTTTGCACTTCATCTATTTCTCGAGTTTCCTTACAGGAAAAAAAGAAAACCGTAATCAGTAACAGGACAAATATCTTCTTGATTTTCATAATGGACTCTATCTAAAATTGAATTGTATGTTTTCCTTTTCCTAGCATAAAATACGGATTTGTTTTTGCATCTTGACTCAACTTTGCACCATCAATTAAAATCGAGCCTGACTCTACTCTCATCAAGCTCTTCAAATCCAATTTTAATTTCATTTCTCCAGGAACATTCAATCGAAGTGATTTCTTTCCCTCAAGAACATCCCATTTCACAAACAGATTTCCTTCTGGAGAAGGAACATTAGCCTCAATTTGACGGATATCCGATTCGGTTCGATAAACTTCGACTTCTTTCATTCCCGGTTGAGTTGGTCGGACTCCTAAAATGTATTCAGCTAAAAGTGCCGGAGCGAAAGCGCTCTCAGTTTGGGCATCGCTTCGGGTTCTGCCCATTTCCAATTTCCCTGAACGACCAATACCATCCAATCGCCATTCTTCCCAGAGTGTGCCATTCGTAGCTGTTGCTAACATTTTATCAAAACGCGAACGGAACATTTCTAAAGATTCATCAATATATCCGTATTCAGCCAAACCTTTATGCAGATAATATGACATTGCCGGAGTGACCATAATTAATCCTGATTCACGCCTGACGTAATCATGATTATCATTTACAAGCAATTGTTTGGCAATTTTATCTGCCTGTTCTTGGGTTGCAATATTTAGAGATAGTGCAGTTGCATTCCCATGTTCGCTAAACATTTCGGATTGCTTTCCATCAATAAGGGCATCAGCAAAAAGTTGTTTCTCTTCATTCCATAAGTGCTTTTGTAGCGATTGACGGAGCTGTTTTGCTTTTGCTATATACGTTTTACTATCAGGCATATCGAGCCATTCTAGAAGTTTTGCAAAATCATCTAAAGCGCCCAAATAGTGACCGTTCAAATTGAGGTTCGCTCCCCGTCGGTCCATTAGCGCATGGTCGAGCCAATAGGGGTACGGTGGATTTTGTATCATTCCCAAATCGTTAGTGAAACTATCTATCAACTGCATTAATTTTTGGGCAGTAGGCAACAATTCTTTGGTCGTTTTATAGTCTCCTGAATACAATAAATAGTTGTGCAAACTACGAATCCACAAACAATTGGAATCCAAAATAACCATATAGTCATCGCTGGCTGCGGGAGCGTAGGCTGGTATGATTCCGTTTCCCTGTTGTTCTTGAGCCGTCTGTACCAAATACCTGCGTTGGAGTGCCGTGTCGCCAAAGAGATAGTAGTTGCCAAGCGCAGCGTAGTAACCCGTTTGTGCATATTGCCTTCGTTCACGATAGTTATCGGTATATGCATCCGTGGTGCACACATCGATGGTCTTTGCCGAAGCTTCCATATATTGCTCTACCCATGGTGCTTCTTTTGATTTCATGAAACCCATCTTTTCAAAAGGGTATTTTATTTGACGGGTACTAAAAGAAAAAAGTTTTGCAGGGGCTTCAGTAGTATGAACAATGATTCCCAAATAACGTGTAGGTTTAAAATAAGTAGCCTCCCAAATATCTTTTCCTCCAGAAAGGATTATTTCATCTCGATATTCGCAGTCCACAATCTTATAAGTAAACTTTTCATTTACCATAAAAGGCGCACCAACAACTTCTACTTTCGTTCCGGATGGCCCCTGAATTTCTAACATGGGAGTTCCATTTACTATTTTCCCTAAATCAAACAACAGAAACCATGCTTTACCATTTTCTGTCTTGGGAATTTCTAACGGAGCTTTTCTTACTATGTATTTTTTTAAACTTTTCAAAATCGACTTGTCAAGCTCTTTAGATAAGTCAATATTATTCGGAGGTTCATTACTTAATTCGATTTGAGTTGCCTGGATAAGATTTTCAGCTCTTATTTGATTCTCCATGAGATAGGGAACTTCACGAGGTACGAGTGCTGTCCAGGGTGTGGCCAATTCAAACGGACTGTCATTTTTTTGAACCGAGGGCCAACCTTCCGTTCGAAACAAAGGAGTTGCATTTAACCAATCAGAATCATCGAAATCAATTTCTTTCCACCCGTGCAAATGCTTTCGCATATCTACACGGTCATTGACGATTTGCTGAAAACGACTTATTAAAGGTGCCTTGCTATCCCATGAAGGTTGAAGTGAGACTTTCCAATCGGAATTCGTAAAAACCGTTTGCTCCTCCCCATTCATGTCGATATCCAATTGTGCCAACAATCCACCACGCTGTTCAAGGTTATACGAAAACTTTTTATTTTGTTTATGGACTCTTACGGCCATTATATTTTTTCCTTCTTTGAGTAGTTTTGAAATATCCAAAATGTCGAAGGATTGATGATGCGGAGCACTACGAGCAGGTCCTCTACGGACATATTTCCCATTAATATAAAGTTGGTATTGTGAGGTAGCCGTGATTCTTAATATCGCGGTTTCAGGGATTGATGAGAGGTCAAAATTCTTTCGAGCCAATAGCATATCCGAAGCAATGGAGTCTTTCAACCAAATCCATTGCGCATGCCACGGTTTGATATCCAATTGGTCGCTAGTCCGTTGCCAAATTCCTTTTAAGCCACTGCCTAGGTCTTGTTCTTGCGCCACCAAAGTAGTGCAACAACTCAGCAGACCAATAAGCAAAAGCAGACCTCGCATAAATCGAAACTATTTTCTAGTAAGGAAATTAATCATATTGAACAAGATTTTATCGGCCACGGGGTCTTTGCCCAAGTTCTCAACCAAGCGCAGCTGTGAAATCAAATATCGGCCTTTCCCGGAAGGAATAATGGCCATATCAGAACCCCACCATGATGCTCCGGGACCAGAATAATTCATTTTATGTTCCTTTGAAAACCAATCAAAGGCGACTGTACCTACCAAAGTTTCAATCTTGGAGCTTTCTTTCCCTTTTAAATCACGTAGGGTCATCTTAGGCCATATATTTTCATATACATTTCGCATCATACCCTTGGTTGGAAGTCCCTCAAAAATGGGATGATCATGCACCATATGTGGAATACATGTCCATAAACCAACGGCCGGGTGTGCATTTGTGCTGAAAGGAAATAATGGGTTCGAACCATCACTATCTTCCTTTGTTCCCTCAATGTAAACTAAGGTGCCTCCTTTTTGTACAAAGGCTTCTAAATCAGAGAAACGTTTTTTATCTGAATTTGTCCTTGGGACTGCCGCTGTTACAAAAACCGGAATTGAGACATCCGTGGATTTTGAAAAGGCAGTTGTTTTGATTCCTGATTTTTTTAGGAAAGGCACAAGTGCCTTGGAATAATCTAATACTGCTATTTTGGCTTCGGGAGCTTGTAATCCTTTCGTATTAAATACATCAAATTCCGTGAAGTTTTCAGTGATTATTTTACCGTCTGATGTTATGATTTTTGCTGTAACAGTATAACTACCTTCCCAAGCTGAGGTATTTACGTTGGATTCAAATAAATTTGAAACTCCTGATTTCAATTCCTTAGCTATCTCTTTGGAATAAACCACATCTTCTGAAGCGGAAGTAATTTCTAACTCCAAATTCCCTTCAATCGGAGTCAATTCGTTGATGCCATTGACACTCAAAGTCAAACCGTTTTCAGCATAAGCATTTCGTGGTTCTGCCCTGATGGAAATTAGCTGAGGTTGATTTGCAGCTTTCGTATCCTCATAAGCATAAGTCTTCGGATTACGCCATAAATCAATAAGACCTGCCCCTAATATCCAATCGCCAGCGGCCAAAGCATGAATACAGTATCCATCAACCTCAGGGTTCGAACGAACTGCTTCTATCATCCGTTTGTTTGCAGCTCCATGAATGGATTGCTGGTCTAAATAAAATTGTTTCATGTCGGGATAGAGTTCCTTAAATCCACTTTCTATTAATAGGTCCTCCTGCTTCTCCGCCAATCGTTTGTGATAGCGATACGCTGGAGTTAGCGGATTGCCATCCTTTTCGAATTTGGGATTGTTGAGCGTCAAATTAGGAAGACTTCCATAGCCCAATTCCGAGACAAAAGACATGAGTCCAGGAACTACATTTCTTCCCGGGGTCTTTCCTTTATACCCTTTCGCCTTCTTTTCTTCTTTCGTCAGACCAATGGATAGATAGCCATCATATTTATCCTTGTCAATAAAAGGCCCAGGATAATTGTGAATATCGTTGAACTGTGTTGGTTCATATTCGTTGGGCAAATACATATTCGCTCCAAAAGCCCAGCCACCAGATTCGTCTAGAATTAATCGTGTTGGGTCTAAGGTTCTAGTTACCATTGCCATAGGTCGCATCAATTGTTTTAGAACCGGGCGATGTAACTCGTTGAACAATTCCCATTGAACTATACTCGCCCTATTTCTATCACGCAAAATAGTTTGGGTCACTTCATTTTCAACCCTTTTCGATAAGTAAGGCGTAGATAATGGTAGTTGCATACATTCCAAAGCGGGGCTACCAACCACCAAAACACCCATCTCATCGGCCAAATCCAACCACATTGGTGTCGGCGGATGACGCCAAGGACGTATCATATTAAAACCAGCTTCCTTGGCCAAACGAATTTCGGTTCTTGCCATTTCCTCGGAATCCGGGTAGGCAATTCCGTTGGGATACAAACCTTCAAAGAAAGTCGCCTTGATATAAATCCGCTCACCATTCAAATAAAAATCTTTGTTTTTGATAGTGAGTTCTCGTAGTCCGAATCGTTCGCTCCAAAAATCGGAAACCTTTCCATCAACTAATACTTTTACTTCGGCTTTATAGAGATGTGGATTGGCTGGAGACCAATATTCCGTATCAGGAATTTTTAATACAAAGTCCTTTTTATTTTTTCCAGGATGGAGTTCCCATTTTTCAGAAACATTTACAACTTTCTTGGTGGAATCAGACGCTTTGGTAATATTGATTTCCAGTTCTGCGGAAGTTCCCTTAATAGCTGTATGGTCTAACTCCACATGAAACGTGGCCGTATCTTCCCCTATTTTTGGTTCGATAAATACATCATCTACATAAACTGCGTCGGTCGCCATAAGCTGTACTTCTTGCCAAATTCCTCCTGAAATTCCGCCACGCCATTGTGGAGTTTCTAAAGGTTTTACCCCATCTACTTCTTTGTCTGACAACAAGATAGGTCCGACAACTCGGACGGTAAGCACATTCCTTTCCCCAAACTTCAATAGCTCATCAACTCGAAATTCAAAAGGTGTGAATCCGCCTTCATGAAAACCGACTACCTCATCGTTCAACCAAAATTCCGACAGGTAGTTGACCGCACCAAAATGCATACGAACAACTTTGCCTTCCCAATTAGCTGGAACCTGAAATTCATGTCGGTAAAAACCAACTCCCTCGTAATCTTGCTTAATTAACTCCCAACTACTTGGGACTTGTATTTTCTGCTTGTCAGGATGGCTTTGAAATATGGAATCTTTTTGCCAGTTGGCAGACCTTCCCTCATTGGCCTCATCAAAAATGATTTCCCATTGACCGTTAAGAGAAAGTTCAGTCTGTGCAAAACAAAATGCTTGCGTACTTAATAGAACTAGCAGCACAAAGGCATTTTTTGATTTCATAAAAAATAGTTTAACGAACCACACGGCCAGAAGCATTACCCCCCATCAGTCGTTCAACCTCAGCTCTTGTAGAATAATTAAAATCCCCTTTAATAGAATGCTTTAAGCATGAAGCCGCAACTGCATAATTTACGGCGGTCTGAGTTTCGCTCAATTCGGGAGTTATGGAAGCAAATATTAATCCAGCAGCGAAAGAATCACCACCGCCAACGCGGTCGACTATGTTCTTTATTTGATAAGGCTTATAGTTTCCATTTTCATCCAAAGGAGCGAAAGACGGAGTATCAGTAGCTGCATCAAATAGCATTGCTCCCCAGTTGTTATGACTGGCAGAAAGGCTTTCACGTAATGTAATAGCTACTTTGCTAACATTAGGAAACTGTTGCAAAACCTGCCGCGCCACATCAGGATATCTAGAAATGTCCAATGCACCTGAATGCACATCTGTATCTCCTGCTTGAATACCTAAAACATCTTGACAATCTTCTTCATTACCAACAATGACATCAACGAAGGGTAAAATACCGCGCATCGTTTTTTGTGCTAAATCACGCTGTGAATAATTGGAATCCCACTTCCATAACTTACCCCTAAAGTTTAAATCAATTGAAACAGAACAACCAGCCTCCTTTGCTTTCTGTGCTGCGACCAAGGTAGCTTCTGCCGCATTTTTCGATAAGGCCGGAGTTATTCCGCTTAGGTGTAGCCATTGGGCATCCTTAAAAATACCTTCCCAATCATATTGGTCAGCCGTAGCTATCGAAACAGCAGAACCAGCTCGGTCATAAATGACATTACTTGGTCTTTGGTTTGCACCTGTTTCTAGAAAGTAAAGTCCCAGCCTACCCTCATCCGTGCGTAAAATAAAATCGGTATCGATACCAACTGCACGAACTGAGTCCATGGTCGCTTCGGCCAAGGTATGTTTTGGTAAGGCCGTTACATACCGGGCTTTTCCGCCAAAATTACAAATTGAAGCTGCCACACTTGCCTCTGCTCCCGCATAGGTCACATCGATATTTCGGGTTTGTCGTAATCGCAAATTTGCCGGTGCAGCCATTCGACCCATTATTTCTCCAAAGGTTACTACTTTCTTCATATGTTCTCGTATTACTTTAGGTCCGAATTTCTGTAATTAGGTTTCTTATTTCTTTTGAGTTATTGGTAATTGTTTCCCAATCTTCGGATTGAATCAAGTTTCTTTTAGCAACCCATGTACCTCCAATTGCGGTAATCAAATTCGATTCCAGATAGGTCGGTGCATTGCTCATATTACAACCTCCCAAGGGAATAAATTTTAGACCTAAATAATTGTATGGAGCAGACATACTCTCCAAATGTTTTATTCCACCAGAAGTTGCGGCAGGGAAAAATTTCAGAATACGACATCCTTCTTGAATAGCAATTTCAATATCTGAAGGAGTCATAATACCTGGGGCAAATGACAGACCTTGCTTCTGAGCTTCTGCTATAATTTTCGGGTTACAGCCCGGGGAAACAGCAAAATCTGCTCCAACATCAACCACGGCTTTTACTTGATCAATCGTCAAAACCGTACCAAAACCTAAGGTTATTTCTGGCACTTCCTTTTTAATCGCTTTCGCTGCATCTAAAGCAGCTGGGGTACGGAGCGTCAGTTCAATCGTATCGACACCTCCAGCAAGCAGTGCATTCGCCAGAGGAACAGCATGTTTTACCTCGTCGACTATCAATACCGCAATAATTCCGGCATTGTCGATTTTTTTAATGAGTCCAGGCGATATAGCCTGTTGTTCGATTGGTTGCATATTCTATGTCTTTAACAAAATGGGGATTCTAGTACCGAAGATAAAATTGTTAACCAAAAATTGTTAGAACCTAAGGCTAAATTCCGAGGTCTAATGGTTTTTATTTTATCCAATGGCCATTGAAATCCGCTTTTTAACCAAATAATCATCCAAAGCCAAATGTGAGCAATCATGACCGATTCCGCTATTTTTAATTCCACCATGGGGGAGGTATATGGAATATTTGACCCCGTTGATTTGAATTTCTCCAAATTGTAAATCTCTTGAAAACCTTTCAATACGTTTATGGTCGTTGGTGAAAATATAAGAGGCCAATCCGTATTCTGTATTGTTTGCCAAGGCTAAAACTTCGTCATCGGTTTCAAAGGACATTAAGGAACCTATGGGTCCAAAAGTTTCTTTTCGAAATACATCCATTTCGGGAGTCATTCCAGAAAGCACAGTGGGTTCCAACCAATTTCCTTTTTCTTTTCCTTCGGGAATGTTTCCGCCATATTCCAATTTGGCACCTTTACTAGCGGCGTCCTTAATTAAATCAAACATACGGTCGCGGTCTTTTCGTGAAACCATCGGACCCATATCTGCTTCGGAGTCTATACCATGACCTAATTTCAGTTCAGAAGCTTTTTTGACATAAGCCTTCAAGAATTTATCATAAATACTTTTATGGACAAAGATTCGATTCGCCGCTACACAAACTTGTCCCGTATTCCCATATTTTAGGGCAATTCCTAAATCCAATGCTTTTTCGAAATCTGCGTCTTCAAAAACAATGAAGGGCGCGTTTCCGCCCAATTCCATTCCCAATTTTTTAATGGAGGTCGTACTGTCCGCAATCACTTTTTGACCCGTAGCTGTAGAACCAATCATGGTTAATACAGCAGGAATTGTACTTGTCGTCATGGTATGGGCCACCTCACTACTTGGTCCGCAAAGAATGTTCACAACACCCTCAGGAAAATCAATATCATGCAAGATTTTCCCAATTAAATAGGCTGATAGCGGCGAAGCCGCGGAAGGCTTTATAATTATGGAGCAGCCAGATGCCAATGCCGGACCTAATTTGAAACCAACATTGAGGAGCGGGAAATTCCATGCTAAATAGGCAACAGCGACACCAGCAGGTTGGTGTACCATTTTATGTGTATGGGTATTTTCGTAGTCAGGAATCTGCTCATCGCGCATATTCTTCATGGCAGCAGGGTACCATTCCAAGCCATTGATAACTCCTTCGATATCTTCCCATGCCCCGGCATAGGTCTTACCCATTTCATACACCATGGCGGCACGCAAGTCGTGCTCTCTTTCCAAGACGGCAGTTCTTAGCTTACTCATCCATTCGGTACGTTCTGCCAAAGATAATTTTGACCAATATTCGAATCCTTTTTGGGCAGCATCTAATGCCAATTCAGCGTCTTTGACCCCTGCCCATGCAATTTCGGCTGCTTTCTCTTCATTAGCCGGACAAATTACAGTGTGACGTTTTCCATCGGAAGCATCAACCAATTTTCCATCGATATATAATTTTAGATATCCAAAATCCATTCCTTTTTAGCTTTCAATTAAATCATGATTTCTGTTGAATAGTGGCGCACAACAGCTTCATCCACCTCAATACCCAAGCCCGGTAACTGTGGCACATCAATATAACCATTTTTCATCTGTATCGCGGGTGCAGTTAGTGCTTCTCTAATGCCATTTTCAGTCCGGTCGTATTCGATATACATATCGGGTGGGTATAATCTTCCAGGAACGGGTTCCAAATTGGCAATAAAATGAAGTGCTGCATTAAAGGCAATACCAGTTCCCCAAACATGGGGAATAACTTCTACACCACGCGTACTAGCTAAAGTAGCAATTCGTTTCGCCTCCGTCAAGCCTCCAGCACTGCAAATGTCCACCTGTAAAATATCTACAGAATCATTTTGCAACAATTGCTGAAACCCATATCGCAAGTATTCACATTCGCCTCCTGCGATAGGTATAGTAGTCTTTCCTCGCAATTCCCGATATTGGTGATAAAACTCTGGGGAAACAGGTTCTTCAAACCACCCGATATCATATGCTTCAACCTTTCTTGCCAGTTCTGCGGCCTCCCTCAAGGAATAGGCATGATTTGAATCTATCATCAGTTTGATATCCTTGCCAATAGCTTCTCGCACCACCCTTACATGTTCGGCATCAGCGGCTATCGAAAAACCGACTTTCATTTTTATAGCCTTGAAGCCCTGTTTTACATAGTTTTTGGCCTCTTCTGCCAAATTTTCAGCAAGTTGAGTCGACTTAGAAAAATATAAGCCAGTTGCATAGGGAACCACTTTTTTTCGGTGTTGTCCTCCCATCAGAACACTAACTGGCAAATTCAGGGCTTTCCCCTTTAAATCCCAAAGGGCAACATCAATAGCACTTATGGAAGCGGCTAAAACACCTCGTCTGGCATAATCCAAAGTTTTTCGATACATATCAAACCAAAGTGTTTCTTGCTCGATAGGGTTTTTACCTATTAAAAGGGGGGCTATTGATTTTATCCCTGCCTGTATAACATCCGCGGGGCCGTAACCTTCTCCCCAACCAACTATTCCGTCATCGGTGCTTACCTTTACAATACAGATACGCCTTTCGCTATACTCCCATTGCGAAAAGAAAAAGCTTTCTTGGAGCTTATCAGACAAGATAAATGTCTCTATTTTACTAATTTTCATATGAATAACGGTTGGTTTATACTACCAGAATGGAAGATTAAATTTAGGAAAGGTAGCACAAAAAAATAGGTGGGAATTATCTAGGATTGACCTTATTTTAACCTAGAAGAACAAGGGACAGGGGATTGTATCGGAAAATAGGGCCTTAAATCAAGAGGCAAGTTCAACATTTTGTTGTCTGAAACTACTATAGCTGTCTCTAAAACTACTGGGAGAAGTGCCTTTAAAATTTTTAAAAGTCCTATTGAAATTCGTCAAAGAAGAAAAACCAACATCATAACATATCTGTTTGATTGGTGCTTCACCATTTATTAAAAGCTGACAAGCCTTACTGATTCTAACTTCATTGAGGAAAAGGGAAAAAGTTTTATTAGTTCGTGTTTTAAAAAATCTGCAAAATGCCGGAGGTGTCATTACCGCAATTTTTGATATTTCTTCCAAGGAAATATTCTGAGAATAATTTGCCGAAATATAATTAATCACCTTGTGCAGTCTATTTTCACCCGCTACTTCTTTCGGAATAGAAAAATTAGGCCCTGACAATATCTTATGGTCTTTACTTTTGGATAAGGTCTGTAAAATTCCTAAAAAAGAAATCAACTTCTCTGAAGAAGATGCGGTACATAGTTTTAACAGGGAATTATGCACCATGGCCTGAGTCTTTCTTGAAAAAAGAATCCCTTGATTTGATTCTTTTAGAAGCGCTTTTATATGGGTAAGTTCAGGCAAACAAAAAAGGTCAATTCCACCAAGAATTTTTGGGAATTTTACAACTATGAAATCTACAACTTCATCTTCGGTCGTACCCTCATCATTACGCCATAAATGGGGTAGCCATTCACCTACTAGAACTAACTCACCTTTTTGAAAATTTGAGATATGGTCTCCTACAATACGCATGCCGTGACCTTTCAAAAAGTAAATCAATTCAAACTCTTTATGAAAATGCCAATCTCCGCCGACATAGGGTCTATGAACCCTTCTCGCTACGATGGAGCTGAGTGCATCTTGTTCCGAAGATTTAAATTGGAGTTTCATTCAGCTTTAAATTAACGAAAAATTGAATCTTAGCAAAATGACCTTACATTTCGGCATTAAAAAAAAGTAGGGTTTCGGCAATGTATCTCTGCCAATAGGACCATTCATGGGAGCCTGGAAATTCTTGATAAGTATGATCTGTTTTGCGTGCTTTTAGAGCAGAATGAAGTTCGCGATTGTATTCGATAAGCTTGTCTTTAGAACCACAATCAAAACGTATTTTAGGAAGATGGTCGTCATACTTTTCAATGATACCCAAAACAGAATTTTCCCGTTCATCTTCCTGTGGATAATTTTCTAGGGATTCTTCGACAAACAAAGGCATTTGCTTAATATCGGTAATGGCAGAGTGTGCTGAAATTGCTTTGAACTTCTCGGAATATTTAATCCCTAATCGCAATGCACCAAAACCACCCATGGACAATCCGGATATAAACCAATTTGATTTTTCGCTTACCTGCGGGATATTCTCTAGTACGGCTTGAGGAACGTCTTCAACTATCCATTTTTCAAAATCTTTCTGATTGTGCGGAAGATATCCGGAGCCATCACCCCAAAGCCCATCGGAAGGCATGGCGATTACCATGGGTTTGATTTCACCTTTTTGTATCATCTTTAAAGCCGTATAATGTACTCCAGCTTTTTGCGTCCATACCCAAGCGCTACCATAAACGCCGTGGAGTAAAATTACCAGCGGAAGGTCTTTTAAATTCTCTCCTGGGGGTACAAAAACACAAATATCACCGCGACCTTTTAAATTATTGGTTTTAATCGTAATAAACCGAAGGTTATCACTTTCGAATTGTGGGTCGGATATTTCTGTGGTTCTAAAGGCTTCTTTCATCAGTCGAATACAATTACGCCCTTGGCATTTTTTCCAGATAACATATCTTCAAAGGCCTGGTCCAATCGGTCCAACGAATAGGTTCTGGTTATCATTTCTTCTAGCATTAACTCTCCTGACTTATAATAATCTACAATTTTAGGAAAATCCTTTTCAGGGTTGCATCCACCATACAATGGATTTATATAAACTTTATCCCATTCGAAAAGATTCATATCAATTGTAATTTCTTGCTCGATGCCACTAACTTGGCAAGCTGTGCCTGCATTCCGAATCATTGCAAGGGGAGCAGCTCCCAATTCAGGTACCGCGGTACATTCAAAGGCATAATCAGCACCTCGATTGTCTGTCATTTTTTTTACTTCTTTGGCGGCGTTCAACAAACCTTGGTCTTTTCTATCTGCCAAAATGGTATGCGTGGCACCAAATTTTTCAGCCATTTTCAATCGGCTTGGGTTGATATCTACAGCAATAATTTTAGAAGCCTTACTTACTTTTGCTCCCTGAATTACACTTAGTCCAACGCCGCCTGTACCCAAAACAACCACAGAACTATTGGCTTCAACTTTAGCGGAATTTACAACAGAGCCATAACCCGTCATCACTCCACAACTAATAATGCTGGCAGCTGCAAAAGACATTTCTTCAGTCGGATTTTTTACGACCGCCGAAGCTTTTACCAAAGTATATTCCGATAATGTACCAATATTGAAGGAGCGCTCAATAGGCTTCCCATTGTAGGTCGTGCCTTCTAAATGCGCATGTCCTTCGGTGTATCCATTGCTTCCAGCAACCACAGGTGAATTATTTTCGCAAATATGTTCATTCCCTCGAACACATTGAAAACAATTTCTGCAGGGAGTCGCCCAATTTAAAATAACGGAGTCTCCTACTGCAACATTTTTTACGTCAGCTCCAATGGCTTCAACTATTCCAGAACCTTCGTGACCCATAACTATGGGTTTTCCCCACGTAAGTGAATCATGGTCAGTATGGCAGAGTCCCGCAGCTTTTACCCGGATAAGTACTTCATCTTTCAAAGGATCATTAACCATGATATGGTCAATGATGAAATCACCATTTCCTAATGCGACAGCGGCGAGGCATCTTCTTTTCATAAGTAAATACGATTATAAAGACTTAAAGCTAGTTGTTTTTCAATTTAAGGGAAGTTTTTCTTTTGACGAAATGCGTATTTAATTGACCAAAAAAGGTAACGTATGGTTTAAAATCCTCATTAGTTAAATTTGGCCAGATTCCCTTTCCATCCTGCCTGTAATTGCGCTGTTAATTTCGCCACCAATTCAGGGTGCATATCGGCAATATTTTTGGTCTCAGAAGGGTCGGTTTGGTGATCGTACAATTCTACATCAACAGGTTCGACCTCAGGATTTGTTCTATCCTTCCAAGCAACAAAGCGATATCTTTCTGTTCGCATGGAGTAGCCCATCAATTTGTTCTCAAACAGGTCGCGATTCCATTTTTTACCTTGTTGCGCTATGATTCTTCCTTCTACTTCTTCAATCAACGGACCAAAATAGGTTTCCCGCATTTCTGTGGTTAAAGGATTGGCCGCCCATTCGCGAAGCGCGGGACTAGGAAATTGACTGAACACCGCCTTCTTCCATTCTTGATTTGGATTTTCTAACAGAGGAACAAAACTTTGTCCTTCCAAATGGTCGGGAAGTTCCAATCCTGCCAATTCAGTCAATGTGGGATACATATCGATTAATTCAACCAAGCCTTTCGTTTTTTTACCACGACTTCCTTTGGGCATATCAGGTGTCCAAATGAGCATCGGTACCCGTGTCGCAATTTCATAATTTGTAGCTTTTCCCCAAACGCCCATATCACCCAAATGCCAGCCATGATCACCCCACATGATGATTATGGTATTTTCACGCACTCCGGCTTCTTCCAAAGCAGTAATCATTTTGCCAATTTGAGCATCTACATAACTCACGGAAGCCAAGTAGGCATGTTTTAAAGTTCGGGCCAATTCCCCTTCTATCGGGCCACTTTTAGGAATTCCATGGCGCACGCGAAGTTCAAAAGAGGCATGCAAACCCATTGCCGCACCATTTTCTGGAGCTTCTGTTTGTTTTGACATTGGTATTTTATCCCTATCGTATAAATCCCAATACTTTTTTGGTGCGTTCCAATCTAAATGTGGAAGCCGAAAACCTAAGCCTAGAAAGAATGGTTTGTCATTCTTCTCAACCATATCTTTCACTGTGGCAATCGCTAACTCCGTATGATAGCCATCAATATATTCATGGTCTTCTACATCTGCCATTTCATAGGCAGGGCCTCGCCCCAAGGCATAGTGGTCTGCACTGCTGTATTTAGCACGAATCTCCGCTTGATTCTTTTTATAAATCTCTTGATTTTCTTTGGTGGCATAGGCCCCGGGGTAATCAGGCCTTTTAAATTTCACTTTATCTATTGCGGGTTGTCGGCTCCATGAAAGCGTGGTATCGGTAAACCTGCCATGATAGATTTTACCAGTATAGACTGTTTCATATCCATTGTTCTTAAAGTGTTGGGGGAGTGTGATAATATCAGGATTCTCATCACGGAAGTACGTATAGTTTTCAAAAACTCCGATGGTTTCAGGCCGCGCACCGGTCATCAAACTTGCCCTTGACGGACTACAGATGGCCTGTTGACAATAAGCTTTTTCGAAAAGGAGTCCTTGACTTGCTAAGTCGTCAATATTGGGAGTTATCGCAATTTCAGAACCGTAAGCTCCTAGTTCAGGACGTAAATCATCCACGGCGATAAAAAGCACATTCGGTTTTTTCTTAGGGGCTTTAACAACCGCCTTTTCTTCTTTGCATCCCGATAGGGAAATCAATACAAGAAATAAAATCCAATAAAACTTCATGGGTTTATTTTTTAATGGGTGTTATTACGATGTCATCCAAATAGAACTTCGACGCTTTTATCTCAGGAACGTCTTCCTTTCGGACTTCAATCTTAAACTGGTCATCAACATTGGAAGCTTCTGTTTTTGAAATCTTTTTGTCAATGGTAATCCACTTGCGACGTTCCAATCCTGTTAAGTCGATGGGGATTTCTTGCTTGGGATTTTCAAAGGATAGATATAATTTTTGTGCTGCTCTACCCTGCTCCAAATATATTTTTAGGGATAAATTATATTCTCCTACAGGAATATTCACAGCACCTTTAGGAGAAAGCGATACTACTTTTTCTAACTCTAATTTCTCATTTTTACCAAAACCCGAAAATTCAAGACTATTTACTCCAGAATAATAATCGCCTTCGTTGATCTTAAAATATTTCGAGGATAGACTATCGATTTCCCAGAACTTTTGATAGTCATTCGGCACTGAACTTTCAGGAACCATTTTCAACGGTCTCGGATTCTCCTCGAATAGAATTGGCCCTTCGAAACCAAAAAACTGTCTCGCCAAAAGATTATTATTTGGTTTTTGCCAAACCCTTAGATATTCGATTTCAAAATCTACGGGAAGTTCCTTTTTATGGGGCATTCCTAACCAAAAGAAAATTTCGGAATCGAGCCAGATTTCCATAGGATTGTTCAATACCCAATCCAAACCTACATCATCTTGTGTAAAATGGTGCACCAATTTTCCATCTATATAAATACTCAAATAATCTTCGCCCCAATCGGCTCCATAGATATGAAAATCATCCGCCGTTCGAAAAGTCAAGTGTTCTACATGCTGAAAAACGTTTGTTGGTCTTTGCGCCGGAGGGCTCCAATCATGAGCCGTGGCTAATGAACTTTTTGCAGTAATTTTTTCCCCTTTCTTTGGATTTCCCATCTGCTCGAAGACATCCAACTCTTGCTCGTAGCCAATGCCCCAGAAAGCGGCGGTAATCGCTGCATTACCAGATTTGGATTTAACCTCCATATAACCGTTTAAAAAGCGTTTCTTGGTAATGACTGCGGCCGTAGTAACAGGCATGGGTTTACCTTCATATTCTCCATACTTGGCGGTTCCCATGTTTCCATCAGTGTAAGACTCTTGAATGAATTCGTATTCCGGTTCCCAAGCTGTTCTCAGTTTAAGTTTTCCATTTTTGACCCGGACATTATGAGGCACGAATTGTGAAGGAGCCCGACCTTTCCAGATATAATAATCACCATTCTCACCTTCGATAAACCATTTGTTTCGGTCCAATTCCTTTCCTTCAAATTCATCACTAAGTTCTTCATTTAAAACCCATCCACCTTCATTATTCGGGTCTGAAGCTGGAAATACCTTTTTTGATTGTTGTGCTATACATCCTGAAATCGAAAAGATTAAAGCTAAAATGAGTAAGTTTTTCATTTTCACTTCTTTTTTGAGGCTAGAGCCAGTTGCACTTCTTCGATAGTCATGTTTTTGGTTTCTTTTAAATAGATAAAGAGAATAACGAGTCCGATTGCTACCGTACCGGCATAAAAAAGCAAGGTAGAACCGATACCTAAATTCTCTAAATGCCATGGAAAAAAGGTCTGAACAAATGAGCTCGTTATACTTGTAAGAAACACAAAAACTGGAATTGCAATTCCGCGATTCGAAATGGGAAATATCTCTGAAAACAGAACCCACATTACAGGCCCTATGGTCGATTGAAATGCAGCAATAAAACTCAAGATTCCAATTAAAATCAATAGGCCATTAATGTTAGCTGCTTTTTGAATCAAGCTACTTGAATGTGCTTTTGCATCTTTTTCTCCTAATGTGCTGGCTAGTGCATTTTTAAATTCTATATCGCTTTCATAAGATTTTCCAACAAGAACATCAAGTCGGTTTGCATTGGGTACCTCGGTTAATTCAGTCACATTTTCTTTGGAAATGGAATAGGTTGCTGCGTTAAATCCATAGAAGCAAATACCAAGGCTAATGATAATCCATAGCATTCCACCTAAAATCATAGGACGTCGCCCTATTTTATCGACTAGAAGTAGACCAATAACTGTAAATATGACGCTGATTACCCCAATCCAAATGGCTTGCGCAAAAGCTGCGTCGGTACCAATCCCCAATTGTTCAAACACTGTTGGAGCGTAAAACAAAATAGCATTGATACCAGTAGCTTGTTGTGCGATAGCCAAGGTCGCCGCAATGATAAAAGTGATGCGCATTGGGCGACTGAAAACTTCCTTCAATTGTGCCCAATCGGAACGTTCCCCGCCTTTGCTTTGCAAAGATTCTTGCATTTCAGTAATCTGGGAAGTGACTT
This sequence comes from uncultured Flavobacteriaceae bacterium, assembly GCA_947500435.1. Taxonomy (GTDB): domain Bacteria; phylum Bacteroidota; class Bacteroidia; order Flavobacteriales; family Flavobacteriaceae; genus Maribacter_C. The sequence continues at coordinate 587,056 of CANMRV010000001.1, read as the reverse complement.
CGTTTTCCGGTATTACCTTTCTCAATGCGTCTTTCGCTTCCTCAATTTTCCCCTTCAAAACCAACCATACGGGACTTCTAGGTATAAAAAGTAAGAGCACAAACCAGAGTAAGGCAAAAATGATTTCAGAGCCCAGCATCCAGCGCCAGGTATTTGTATCGATACCCAAATTGCTAACCCATTCTGCGCCCGAATTGGCCCAATTTTGTATCAAATAATTTATGAAATATGCAGCCGATAGACCCACAACAATGTTGATTTGAATCATAGCAACAAGCTTACCTCGCCATTTTGGAGGCGCTATTTCGCCGGTATACATGGCTGCCATTGAAATAGAGCTAAACGCAAGTCCACCAAAGAATCGAGCTGACACAAACATTCCATAATTAGTAGCAAAGGCTGAGCCCAGCGCCGATATCAAATACACGGCGGCAGAAATTTGCAAGGCTCTTTTTCGACCGATTTTATTTACGGCATAGCCAACAAAAAGTAATGCCAATAATACACCCCATGCTGCTGCGCCTACCGCCCAACCCAATTGCAATTCATTTAAGGCAAATTCTTCAGTAAGATACTTTGTTGTGCCTGAAATCAGCGCTGCATCAATTCCGAAGACAAAGCCCCCCATGGCCACAATAGTTGCATAGGCGTAAGAGTTCTTTTTGTAATTGGCCATGTAGTCTAAAATTTAGTTGGTTGGTTATTTAGGCATTGGTTAATCCCAAATGATGGGCATGAATACTGTCATTTCCCCTTGTCCACGATTACTCCATGTGAAATATGGAATCAATTGGGCGGAATGGGTTTCCATTTTAGGTTTACTTACTTCGTTGTACATTCCTTTTAGCTCATCCTTACGAATCAACAAATCGGTTTCTATGGTTGTAACTCCTCCCAAAACATTGGCTTTATGTACTGCTTTTAAATCTTTACTACTTGAGATATAGACATCTGTGATGTCAGTTCCTTCAGGAAGGTCAGGAGACTCCAAAGCGTATACAACCGGACCTCTTTTGACCGCCACTTGATTTCTTACCTCTTCAATTCTTGGATGCCCTTCAATGAATTTGGTCTCCATCGGCATGTTTAAGGAAATGATATCACCAGCCGACCATTGGCGTTCAATTTTTGCAAAACTTCCTGGAGTGATATTTTCAATAGATTGACCATTTACTTTTACAGTGCTTCCTTTTGCCCAAGCGGGAATTCTTAACAGCATTTCAAAAGGTTCAGACTTAGATTCTTCCAAAGTAATTTCTACCAAACCATCCCAAGGGTAATTGCTTTTTTGGGAAAGTTTTATAGAAGAACCATCTATCAAAGTGGTTTCCAAATTGTTTCCTCCATAGAGATTTACAGCAATACCGTTTTCGGTTTTACTATACGCCCATGCAGGGGATTTCGCAACGGTACGCACTAAATTCGGGGGACAGCAAAAACATTTTAAATAGGGCTGCCGCTCTGGGAATTCAACATTCATGTTTTCATAATCCAAAGCGCCATCGATTTTCCGTAAGGGATTTGAATAGTAATAATCTTTACCGCCAAGTCCAATACCGGATAGTCCGCTGTTGTGCAAAACCAGTTCCATAACATCACCGTGTTTGGAATCGCCAGTCAAAGTCAACATGCGATAATTGAACATCGAATTGCAAATGTTCGCACAGGTTTCATTGTAAGCGGTCATATTCGGCATCATGTACTCGTCGATAAAACCCTCCTCGATTTTATCTAATCTTGAAGACCTTCCATAATGGGTCTGACCTACTGCACCGGTCACATACATTTTTTTATTGGTGACATTATCCCAAAGTCTATCTAGGGCATCTATCAGCGCTTTTTCGCCTGTTTCGGCATATACATCGGCCGCACCGGCATAATAGTACAAAGCTAGAACTGCGTGACCAACGGCTTCCGTTTCTTCACGCAATGGGACTCGTTCTTGCACCATATCGCCAATCGGATAGCCCTTCGTAGCCGTGGTATCATTAATTTCATAAGTACCTCGAAGGTTGATAAATTGCTCGGCTAGTTCTAAATATTTTTTATCATTTACGGTTCGATACAATTCTACTAATCCCATGATTTGTGTTTGATTAAATCCGAATCGTTCCAATTCTGGAGTAATCGGTACAAAAAGGTCATAGAGATAATCGGCATGTTTGATGGCAATGTCCAAGAAATTGGTTTTGCCAGTCACACGATGATGAATGCAGGCGCTTGTCAATAAATGACCGCTGTTGTATAATTCGTGATATCTTCTGTTGGAAAAAGGCTCCAAATCATCTCGAATGATAATAGGAGTAGATAGGTATCCATTTTCCTGTTGGGCCTGCCCGATGATGTCGATAATCTCATCCATTTCTTGAACGATTTTCTCGTTCTTGTTTACGGCATAGATATACATGCTAGCTTCCATCCATTTGTAGAAATCACCATCATGCCACCACCAGCCTTTGTGTTCTCCATCTTGGAGTCCGGCGGCAATTTTGAAATTGTTTAATCCATGACCAATATCGCCTTTCAATAAGCTTCCCATATATGGCACCATGGTTTCTTCGGCCTGTTTCCATTTTTCGGCCCAAAAACCTTCCGTCCATTGACAATCACCTAAATCGATACTTTTCAACTTCACATTCGGACTGTTGGTATTATTGATAATGCCTCTGGCGTTGTCTTTTATCATGGCAATAGGTTTGCTTTGTTTTGTTTTCTGGGATTTATCTTCGGAATTACTGCAGGAGACAATTATAATTACAGCGCAAATGACCTGTGCGCTCAATCTTAAAGTTTTTCCAACTCTCATATCTAAGTTTACTGGGTGTTTTTTTTCGGCCAAAACTTATCCATACGTATAACATCACGTCGCTCATACTCTTTCCTAAGCAGCCATCTAGGTCGTTCAAGGGTTGTCTCCCAAGCAAATAATTCTTTGTACATCTCCAAATAACGCTCTGGCTCTGCAGCTGCCAAATTGTTCATTTCCGCCTCATCATCTGGGAGGTAAAAGAGTTCCGCTGGTCGGTCAGGAAAGCGAATCAACTTCCAATCTCCTTTGCGCATTGCAGCTCGTGCATCACGCTTCCAAAATAGGGTTTCATGTGGGCGCTCTGTATTTTGCCCATTTATGTAGGGAAGTAAATCTACTCCGTCAATATCTTTTAAATTTTCGGTATTACCCCCTGCAGCCTTAAAAAAAGTAGGGAGCAAATCAAAAGTGCTTATCGGTTTTGTATAGGTGGTATTTGGGGAAAGCTTTCCGGGCCACTTCATTAAAAAGGGAACTCTAATACCGCCTTCCAGATGAGTAGCTTTTATTCCGCTCAAAGGAAGATTATTCGAAGCATTTGCATCTGTAGGGCCTCCATTGTCATTTGTAAAAACCACGATGGTATTATCATCAATACCCAACTCTTTAAGTTTGTCCAGTACTTTGCCTACAGCCCTATCCAAGGCTAAGCCCATTGCGGCAACAATTTTGCGCTTACCTGTCAACTGCGGGAACTTTGCCAAATCCTCCGGAACCGCATCCATCGGAGTATGAACTGCATTAAAAGAAAGAAAAGCAAAGAATGGTTTATTGGCTTTACTACTCCGTTCGATAAAATCTAAGGATTCATCCGCAATAGCATCGGTAAGATATTCTTTAGATTCCTCAAAGTTTCCAAAACCTCTTTCCATTAGATTCATGGGGTCTTTTGGTACTTCAGTGTATTCAAAATAACTTCGAGCGCCACCACGAAATCCGTAGAACTCGTCAAACCCCCTTTTTGTTGGATGGAATCTATCGGCTCCCCCTAAATGCCATTTCCCATAAATCGCTGTGGCATAGCCTTGTTTTTTTAAGTAATCAGCCATGGTTACCTCTTCTACTGGAAGTCCCATTTCGGTTCCATCGGCTGCTGAAACCTCGCTCATGTAGGTTGGGACATTGTTTTCCTCATACCCAAAACGATATTGCGATTTGCCTGTAATTAGTCCCGCACGTGAAGGCCCGCAAGTTGGATGCGTCACATAAGCCTGTGTAAATCGAACCCCCTCTGAAGCGAGTTTATCTAAATTTGGGGTTATCATTTCTTTGCTTCCTTGAAATCCAAAATCCGCATAGCCCGCGTCGTCAGCAAATAGCAATATGATATTGGGTTGTTTATCGGTTTTAGAAGTAGTTGATTGTTGTGCAGAACATCCCAAAGGGATATAAAATGCGAATGCTATAATCAGTAGTCTTTTCATTTCTTGGTCTCTATTGATTCAAAAATACCTTTAATCTATGTGGACTGATTTGCATCATTTATCTTGTGCTAGCTTTATTTTAACCCAAAATGTATGCCCCTTGATATTTAAGGTTAATATTTGGATTCTCTGGACTTATTCTGAACTCTTCTTGATTCGAGCTTCTTTTTGTTTTTCACTTAATCCCTGCCTATAATACACATCAGGAGCATGATTCACACGATGTTGTTTCATTTCGGGATCATGAATATCTAGGCTCAAATCACAGTCAAAACGGACCAATTTAGAGCTGAACTTGTCCCAATTGCCTGTTACATTTATGAAATGTGCCAATCCCCAAGTAATGCCCCGCCCATCTTTGGTATTTGTAAAAGCGTCGGGTACATGAGGTGCAGCCGCATACGGCATGAGTTCGGTAATGGAGGCAATTTCAAAATTCACCCAATCTTCTGCATATTGAACCGTATTGTGTTCTGGGCCATCTTTATAGACCAATGCGGCAACCCCCTTTTTAAAAGGGAAAAGTGATGTTTCGTGTCCCGAGGTAATAACCGGATTCAAGGGATGTTTTGTAAATGGGCCTAGGGGATTATCGGCAATTGCTAACCCCTGCATGCGAACGAGTTCGGGTCTGTCTTCAAAATCAGATTTATAATAAATATAGATTTTTCCATCATGCACCAAGGGGTACGGATCGTGAATAGAGTTCATATCCCATTCGCCTTTCGCTCCATTCGGGATGACTATTTTATTTGCCGGAGTCCATGGACCGTCAGGAGAATCGGCATACGAAACCGCAACCGGACAATCATCACCCCCATTTTTTCCTGATGCAACAGAAAATGCCTGATAGTATAAATAGTATTTCCCCTTCCATTCTAAAATATCGGTTGTTGTAACTGAACGATGGCCTACATTTGGTACTGGTGGTCTTGGGATGGCAACACCCTGTTCCTCCCATATAAAACCGTCTTTAGAGGTGGCATAATAAATATCCGCTAAATCCCAATCTGATGAAGGAATGGTATCGTTCGATTTTGCAGCGTTTGGAATTCCAACAGGTGGAACAGGAGTTTCTCGATGTGTATACCACACATAGTATTTGCCGTTGTAGAAAATGGTTTTAGAAGGGTCACGACGTGAAATGGTGCCATCATGGTCGTTGTAATCAAATCCCTCAAGCTCGGTATATTTAAATTGACTGAACAATTCATTGTTTTGTGGTCTTGGAGAGCTATAATCGGTGTAGATACGTTCCATAGCCGAACTCATGGCTCTATTTGGCTTTTCCTCGGGAAGATGAAAGGGAAATCCGTTTTGGTTCTTGACGACTTCTTGTTCCGAAGTATTTTTCTCTTGTTTACAGGAAAAAAGAACCACTGTGAATAAAAAAAGTAGTGACATTGATTTGCTCATGATATGCTTTGAGTTTTCCTATTTAGTGTTCTCAAGAAACTCTATTATCAAATACGAATAGGTTTCGTTTTCAGAATTCGCAAATTCTAAAAGGTTATTTCGAGTTTCAGAATTCATTCTTTCTCCAGTGGACAAGTAGCCTAAAAAAGACCTTAATTGATTTTTGCTCATCGAGCTAAGCTTTGTGGAAAGGATGTCCGCTACATAATCGGGTGCCTCATCCAAATATTTCATCATCAGACTTCTACTGCTCGTATCCACTTCATCAAAAGCTTCCCAAAATAAACGTTGCATAGTTGGTGCATCTTTAAATTTGGAGGTAAATCGTTTTGCAATTATGCTACGTACAAGGGGAGTACTCGTTCTAAAGACTTTGGCCAGCTGCACATAATGTTCCTTATAATCGGCAGCATCCATATGTTCCATGGCAAAAATCTGATACTCGGGATTGATGCTATAAAGCATATCCAAGGTCATTTGCTTGTCCAAAATCGATAGGGTATGCGTTTTCAATTGTTCTTGAATGTCGCCGTATACCAAGTGCCATGCTGTATAGCAAGAATAGAGCGCGCCTGAAACCACGGATTCCTTTACTCTTGCAATTGTGGCACCAGAAACGGCATCAACTCCATTTACAGTTCTCATTTTGGGTTTTTCTACTAGCTGGTCAATTCGCCTTCGACCCATTAGATTTTTGTCGTCTGCCAACAAGTTGTGCAATTTTTGATAATCGGCTGTATCGAATTCATCATGATCATGCTTGGTCAAAGGCATCATCGGATACCTGTCGTAACCTGCATATTCTCCCAACAGTGTCCAATAGAATTTAATGTTCATCAATTTACACTCACCATCCGCGCAAACGGGAGTAGCGATATCAGCGGAATATAAAACGGGAGCCTTCCTTTCATTTACCAGCGCAAGAACATTTTGCTTGCCCATGGAATCCACTTCGATATAAAAATCGGTTTGCTCGGGAATCAGTTTAGTCCCCTCCTTCCAGTCTAAAACAAAATATTCTGGAGGCTTATCCATAGGTTTTTCCAGAAGGTTATTTCCCATTAAAAGGAAGCTTACTATTGCTATGGAAAATACGGTTCTCATTTTTTCGACTCTGGAATTTTTTCGAATTTTTGTTTCTGAATCAGGTCTAAATATTCATCCAAATAACCTGTGTAGATTTCCCTAGGATTTACATCATACTTTTTGCACAAAGCAGCCGCGAAACCTACTGCAGCACCCATTTGACCTGTAGTTCGCATCACTCTTGGGCCTCCCAGACCTGCATGGGAACAGCTGAAATTTCGTCCAGCCATGAATAGATTCGAAATGTTTTTGGAATATAAACTACGATATGGAATATAGTATTCCGGGGTCTTATAAAAGAGTGCCTCAGAGATGAAATCGGGATTCTTTTCGTCTTCTAAAACCGTTTGATAATGGATATCCACATCACGAATCTCGATGACCACTCCATCCGGAAATTTTCGCCCTTCTTTGGCATTGTTAAAGGTAAAAATATGATCGCCAACCAATCTTCTTGATTCTCTTTTTCCAACTAAAGAAGAAACCCATTCCAACTTTCGGTTGGCATTTGTCGTATCTTTTTTAGCATTGGCGAAGGACCCGTAAATGGCACGTAACATATGATCTCGAATATCTTCTGCATCATCGATTTGGTTATGATCCGGACTACTGAATTCCCATTGCCATTCCCCGGCAACCCTAGCATATTCTCTTGCCACCGGCATGGCCCAAGGTACTTCTGGAAAAGTATGTTCAGCATCCGTTTCTTTTGAACCCCATAAAACTGAGGAGCCCATTACAGCATCATCAGGTTCTGTAGGTGTCCATAACTCTCCGTGTTCCTCCCAAGTTTCTCCATAAGTTTCCGAGCTTTCCCTTCCATATGAAAACTCCGCGCCTGCCCAGTAGCCAATCCATCCATCTCCTGTAGAGTCAACAAACCTTGGTGCCGTAAAACGAATTCGTTCTCCCGAGAATGTTTGCCTTGCATCGACATATTGAATGCTGCTATTTTCAGCTTTTGCATCATAGGCTCTATGGTTCAAAAACAAATCGATATTCTCATAACCCTTGACATTATCATCGCGCTTTTTCTGGTCTAATTTGGCTTCGGCACTTCCGTTGGGATAGTGCTCCGTATCTATTTTTTTGAGGATGCGTTCAAAATTTCCGTAGATACCCAAGGTATGTACCCGAATCTCCTCGCTTGCATTACCGCCCAAAACAGGTCTATCATGAATCAATGCTACTTTGAGTCCTTGTTCGGCTGCTGCAATAGATGCGGCACAACCAGCCAAGCCTCCACCAACTACTACCAAATCATAGGATTTCGTAACCGGTGGAGCATTGGGTTCGGACTTGACTTTCTTTCGCCAATCAGCCAATTTTTTGGAAGAAGAGGGTGGTTCTTCATTTTTAGTTGAAAAATAGATAGCATCGCATCTTCCATCGAATCCGGTTAAATCGACTAGCTCTAGATCGATTTGATTTTCAAATACCGAGATTTTGTCGACATACTCCCAGCCCCAGCCAGAACGTAGGCCTAAAGTCTTGTCTACAAGTTCTCCATCGATTTTTAATTGGAATCTCCCCGGAGCTTCCCACTTTCCAGGCACCCAGTTTTTAGTGCGGACCCAAACATAATATTCTCCGTTGGATTCGAACCTAACTTTGGTAGTAGCATTTTTGACAGGTTCTCCGATTCCATGCGCTAATAGATAGGGAGACCCCATCTGTTGTTCGAATTGAGGGTCTACGGTCCATCCTCCCGGATTGTCAAAACTTTCTGCCTCTATTAAAATGTCTTGGCCATGTAACGAACTGGTTAGGACAAATACAACCGCTGCAACGAATATTTTCGAGAGTTTCATTCTATGCATTTTTTAATCATTCCAATGTTCATCGATTACTTTTTGAATATGCGGATACTTAGCATCCGTTTCATTTAAATCTTCACGCATTTGAATCAATTGTTTTTTTAGGTCAGCAATTGTTTCCTTATATGCTGGGTCTTTGTAAGCATTGTTCATTTCTTTTGGGTCTTTCGCCAAGTCATAAAATTCCCACGCCGGTGGTGTATGATGCGGAAAATCGTTACCCCAACTCCCTTTATTCCATTCAGCATTTGGGTCATCCGTATCGACCCAATATTTTCCATAATAAAAAATCAATTTGTGTTCCTTGGTACGGATTCCAAAATGTGCGGGATTTTGATGGCGGTGCGCCAAATGCATCCAATATCTATAGTACGTAGCTTTTTGCCAATCCGCAGGTTCAATTCCCGTTTCAAGAATTGATTTAAAACTTTTGCCTTGCATATATTCCGGAGTAGTACCTCCTGCCAATTCAATCATGGTAGGTGCGAAATCGGTGTTATTTAAAATGGCATCTGTGCGACTTCCTGCTTTAATTTTTTCAGGATAGCGAACAAAAAACGGCATTCGCATTGATTCATCGTACATCCAGCGTTTATCGATATAGTCATGCTCTCCCAACATAAAACCTTGGTCTCCGGTGTATACTATTATTGTGTTTTCAAGCAATCCTTCGGCTTCTAGATAATCTAATAAACGTTTGATATTGTCGTCGACACCTTTTACACAGCGCAGGTATTTTTTAAGGTAATCTTGATATACTTTACTGGTATATTCTTTTTCTGCTGCATCCATTTCCCATTTGACCAATTCTTCTTGACCAATATCTTTCGCGTTTCTATATTGTTTGTAAATAGTGCTGTCATTCCAATAAATATTCATCGCCTGATTTCGGATGACATTTCTGTGGGAGACGGAAGAACCGATAATTCTCGTCAAAGAATCATTTTTCCCACGAATCGCCTCCGAACCATGATTTCCGATTTCATACAAACTTTCAGGTTCGGGAATAAAAGTTTCCGCTAAATAATCCTCATAACGCGGCGCATATTCAAAATCATCGTGGGGCGCTTTAAAATGGTGCATTAGGAAAAAGGGCTTATTGGGATCCCTCTTGTTTTTAAGATAATCTAAAGTTGCATCGGTAATTATGTCTGAGGAATGTCCTTTCGTTTCTATGACATTCTCAGGCCATGGCTTTTCCCCTTGAATCCTAAAATCAGGATTAAAGTACTTGCCCTGCACTGGTAAAACCTGATAATAATCAAAAGCTGCGGGCTCATCATGCAAATGCCATTTGCCCACAATGGCAGTTTGATACCCCAACTTTTTCATTTCTTTCGGAAGAAATTGCTTTTCGGGAGCAATTGCTCCTTCCAAATCGATAACTCCATTCGTTTGTGCACGTTGCCCCGTAATGATTGCTGCCCTACTTGGAACACAAATCGCATTGTTCACGAAGGCATTGTCGAAAATCATCCCCTCACTGGCCAACTTATCTAGATTAGGTGTTGGGTTTAATCCCGCCAAACGACTTCCATAGATTCCAAAACCTTGGGTAGTGTGATCATCTGACATGATATAGATGATGTTGGGTTTTGGTTCTATTTGTTGTCTTTCTTTTTCTCCACAAGAAAGAAGCAGAACAAAAGAAAAAGCGACTAGCAGTCCAATGGGTTTTGGTTGTTGTAAGTTTTTCATCTTCAAAGAGTTCTTGAACTTTTCCTTCTCGGAATCCTATCAAGAAAAGCTCCTTAAATATAAAGAAAGTATTGTTCCGTTAGAGCCATATACCCAAGACAAAAGCAAAACAATGAGCTAAAAACTATAACATATGGGTAACTTCTTGGAAGAATGCATGTCGAAGGGAATTCTAACCATATGATTGGAAAGACCTAGTCGGTTCGTATCTCAGTGTTTTACTAAAACTAAAAAGGCCGACTCTTTTAAGTCGGCCTTCTTTTCAAGTACTCGAGGTGGGAATCGAACCCACACTCCAAAGGAACTGGATTTTGAATCCAGCGCGTCTACCAGTTCCGCCACTCGAGCTTGTCTGCCGTAGGAACGACATTACTAAAATTAGGTCTGCAAAGCTAAAAAATAATTTTAATCCTCAAATGAAAATAACAACAATTATCCTTTAGCAACACAAATTAATTTTTAAATTTGCACCTCCTTAGAAATCAGGGATTAAAAGCAGTAAATACCATTATGGCATATCAAGTTCCAGAACCTAAATTTTTTGCCTGTTCAAACAGTAAAGATTTGGCCGAAAAAATTGCCAAATCCTATGGCACCGAGTTAGGTAATGTTAATCTATCTAGGTATAGCGATGGTGAGTTTCAGCCTTCTTTTGAAGAATCTGTTCGTGGAGCAAGAATTTTCTTAATCGGATCTACACATCCGAGTTCAGAAAACTTGATGGAAATGCTATTGATGTTAGATGCGGCAAAAAGAGCATCTGCAAGACATATTACTGCAGTAATGCCTTATTTTGGATGGGCTCGTCAAGACCGTAAAGACAAACCTCGGGTACCGATAGCTGCTAAGTTGATTGCCAAGATGTTGGAAACAGCGGGTGCAACCCGAATTATTACAATGGATTTACATGCCGATCAAATTCAAGGGTTCTTCGAGAAACCTGTCGATCACTTGTTTGCTTCGACCATGTTTTTGCCCTACTTGAGAGAGTTGAACCTTGATAATCTAACCATTGCATCTCCTGATATGGGTGGTTCAAAAAGAGCTTATGCATATTCAAAAGCTCTAGCATGCGATGTAGTTATTTGTTACAAGCAAAGAGCCAAAGCAAACGTTATATCCCACATGGAACTTATTGGCGATGTAACTGGGAAAAATGTTGTCCTTGTTGATGATATGGTCGATACGGCTGGCACCTTAACCAAAGCGGCTGACTTAATGATGGAAAGAGGCGCGCTAAGCGTTAGGGCGATTACAACACACGGTTTATTATCGGGTGATGCTTATGAGAAAATAGAAAAGTCACAACTGCTTGAATTGATTGTTACAGATTCGATTCCGGTCAGAAAACAAAGTGACAAAGTAAAAGTGTTAAGCTGTGATGCCCTTTTTGCAGATGTTATGCATAGAGTTCACAACAATACTTCGATTGCATCGAAGTTTCTAATGTAGAATTATTAATTTTTAATATATATAATGAAGTCAATTACAATTAAAGGATCAGAAAGAGAAAGCGTGGGCAAAAAGGCAACGAAGGCCCTACGTAATGCTGGAATGGTTCCTTGCGTAGTATACGGAGGGGAAAAACCACTACACTTTTCAGCACCTGAATTAAGTTTCAGAGATTTAGTGTATACCGGCGCTGCCCATACCGTAAAGGTTGACTTGGGAGAAGGAAAGCTTAGAGCAATTATGCAAGATATTCAGTTTCATCCCGTAACGGATAAAATTTTGCATATTGATTTTTATCAAATCTTTGATGACAAAGAAATTACAATGAACATTCCAGTTCGTTTAATTGGAAACTCGCCAGGAGTTAGAAATGGTGGTCGTCTATTGTTCAGAAAGAGAAAGCTGGCTATAAAAGCGTTACCAGATAAATTACCAGATTTCTTTGATATCGATATTTCGAAATTAAAAATCGGTGACAATATTACAGTTGAATCATTGCTAAATGATGATTTTGCTATTCTTCATCCAGATTCACAAGTAGTTGTACAAGTTAAAACTGCTCGTGCTGCAATTGTTGTTGAAGAAGATGAAGAAGAAGAAGGAGTTGAAGGTGAAGAAGGAGCTGCTGCAGAAGGAACTGCCGAAGGCGGAGATGCACCTGCAGAAGGTGGAGAAAACTAGAACTAGATTTTCTAGAGATATCAAAAGCATCCGTCATTTGGCGGATGCTTTTGTATTTTTATACGGATGTTCAAATTTTTAAAATTCTTATTTGGTAGTAAACCTCCAATTTTAGAAGAAACAGATAGTATGAAGAAATTCTTGATTGTAGGATTAGGAAATATTGGTAGTGAATATTCTGAAACCCGTCATAATATTGGTTTTAAAGTTCTAGATGCACTCTCCAAAAAAGAGGAATTCACTTTTGAAACCGTAAAATTAGGGGACTTAGGATTGTTCAAAGCAAAGGGGCGGAGCATTCTTTGTTTAAAACCTTCCACCTATATGAATTTGAGCGGAAAAGCGCTGAAATATTGGATGGAAAAAGAAAAGGTTCCCTTGGAGAACGTCTTAGTAATTACCGATGATATCAATTTAAAATTTGGTGTAATACGAGTAAAAACGAAAGGTAGCGATGGGGGACATAATGGGTTAAAAGATATTCAGAACGTCTTACAGACCTCTAACTATAACAGATTCCGTTTTGGGGTTGGTGCTGAATTCAGCAAAGGGCGTCAAGTCGACTATGTCTTGGGGGAATGGAACGAAGAAGAGGTAGAACAACTTAAAGAACGTCTCGATAAATCTTGTGATATTGTTCGTTCTTTTGTTTTATCTGGAATTAAGATTACAATGAATCAATTTAATGGTACTTAACCACTAAAGTGCTCTAAATTCAGAAACTCCCGAATCAGAAGTATTTCCCTCTTGATCTTTTGTAACTACTCTCCAATAATAAACCGTATTTGCTAATACAGAAACTTTTGTATTCGTAGCATCTGGGCCGGGAGAAAAAATCAAAGTTTCTGGCGGGCTTTCGGTAGATATATAAAGTTCGAAACCAACTATGTCATTATCTACATCAGCACCTGACCACCTCAGAACCACATCATTATTAATATCTTTAAAAGCTGTCGCACCCATTTCAGGTTCTACGATTTCAGCAGGGAAAGGAGCATAAGTTGTTTCAAATCCGGAATTATAAAAACTCCAAGTTGCGCTAGACGCAGTTTGTAGCACCGCTGAATTCTTAGAAACCACAGCCCAAGAATAAGGTGCTCCTTTTTGCAAGGGAAGTTTGGCCGAAGTCGAACTAGTATTAATTGTCTGTGTTGTATTTGAATTTAAATTTGTGGCGCGAAGTTCATATGTTTCGGTATCGCTGGAACTTCTCCATCTAAATTCAACTTGGCTGGTTGCTGCATTAATATCTTCTCCAGTTGTGCATTCAGAATTTCTATCGGGAAATACCAACTGTGCAATTCCCGGGGGCTTTGGCGGCTCTTTTTTCTTACAACCCAGCAGGACCACTGCAACTATAAGTAAGGTTAAAAATCTCATTTCTTAATGACTTTGGATGTTCCCTTTATGTTTTCGGCTTCAAATTGAATAAAGTAAAGGCCTGCTGACAAGGCTGAAAAATCTAATTCTATTTCGGTTGCATTAACAGAGTGATTTCGACTCAAAACGAATCTTCCGTTTGCGGCAAATACACGAATATTAACCTCACCAACTGATGTTCCAAAGAAAACCTTAACAACATCATCAAATGGATTTGGATACACCAACGGTTCTTTCGAAAACAAGAATTGCTCTTCATAAGAACCTTGACAAGGCAGATTAGTGCTTACTTTTAAGCTATTCAAACCAGCCTTCAAGTCCAAACTAACACTGGAACCTTCAATTTGACTGACCACACCATTTAATTCGATATTATAGAGAAGAGCACCCTCTAATTCCAAATTAATAATACTTCCGTCAAGTGAAGCTATTGCAGAGACACTCAAAACCTCAGGTTCTTCAATCACAATATTAAAACATTGTTCTGCAGAGATTAGAGTTCCATCAGTTGCCCTTAAACAAAGGCTATAAGTGCCTGCTGATAAATTATTTAAGGTAAAGGAAGGTCCCACAAAATCGTCAGTGCTATTCACCCCATTCCCCGATAGCGTGGCAGTATAGGTAAGAGGAGAAAGAATATTTACTACAATTGATCCATCATTGCTACTGCGACAAGATTCGCTTCTAGCCTCTATTCTATAATTTGATGAGGGAACAATTAGTACTTGACAACCAGAAGTATCCACCTGAACACCATCTGGTGTGCCTAAACACATATCAGGACCATCATCAAAAACCCCATCATTGTCAGCATCTGGCCTAAATTCTCCTTCCGCACATATTTCCAAAGAGAAAGCTTTTAAAGACCCTCCATCATTATTAGCGTTGTCAGATACGGTAAGTAGCCACTCGCCAAGGGTAGATTCCCCATTGAATGAACTTAAAGAGCCTAGTGGCTTTACGGTTCCATTAATAGCAGGGGTACCATCACATACAAAATCAATAGCATCATCATCAAAAGTTGCGTTAACGTTTCTCATATCATCACATGAATTACTAATAAGCACAACAGTTGTGCCTTCCGGTGAGGTCAACGTTACGACTATATCAGAAAGAAATGTATGATCTATTTCTAAATTCACATCGATATCTGCAATAGGTAAATCATCAAATACTGAAATTGTCGTGAATACTTTGGGCGCGCCTGAAGCCGAAATAGCAATTGGCAAGCTTGATGGATTATCTCTCGTTTGACAGCTAAATGCTATAGTAGTGAAACTAAATGGTGCTCCAAAAGTTCCCTCTCCACAACTATTTTCTGATTTGACACGCCAGAAATACGTCTCTAGATTTTCTAGGTTGGAAGGAGTATACGAATTACTTATTACGGAACCAGTTTCAATAACATCGGTAAAGGCTTCGTCTGTAGCAATTTCAATATCATAGGAGGTAGCTAAATCATCCACCTGCCATTCCAGTGATATATTGGTTGAAATATCTATTTCATCATCAGCAGGGGAAACCAATGAAACTCCGGAAAAGTTGGTGTCATAGACGTTCAGGTTGAAGGTAACTTCTTTTGTCAAAGACGAAGTGGTCGCCAATAAACGAATGGGATAAGCACCAATGGCAAGGTTTTGAGTATTGGTAAAAGTTATTTCAATTGGTGTGCCATTCGCTATCGCGGTTTCAGGAAAAATAGCGATATCAACCCCCGAAGGTGGGGTGACTATGTTAAAGGTAGCCTCTTCATTAAAACCTGAAAAGGTTTCATAGGTGAACGGTACAACTAAAATATCCGAAGCACATACCTCTTGCTCCAACTCTGTAAGGTTCAACACAATCTCAGACTCTTCAATAGTAAAATCAGATGAGTTGACTGCAAAAAATATGTTGTTATGAGCTTTGACCATTACACGCGCTTCCATAGTTGGATTTGAGGGGATCTGCACCGTATGATTACCGTCATTTGGAACATCTTCAGCTAGTACAATTGGAAATGTAATTCCTCCATCCGTGGAAAGAAAAATATCCACAGTTTGAGCATTTACGGGTGCCTTATCAGTATTTGCCACATCCCAAACAATATCTTCAGTTGCTCCAGCGGTGGCTAGCACATTTGTATCTTGAGAGTTCACAACAAAGGGGCCAGCATTATTATCTACAAAAACATTCACCAAATCAGATGCGACTTGACCACCACCTGCAGCGTTATCCCTGACGGTAAAAGCAAAATTCATTTCTCTTTGAACGTCCGATACCGTTTCCCAATCTGTATTAATTGGAGGAAAAATTTGAGTTAATCTACCAGCCACAACGCTCCGTAATCTTGGAAAGTAACGCGTAGGACTATCGTTAGGCCTTTTTGATCGAAAATTGGCTCCTATTGGATTTGTAGGTCCAAAAGTCGATTGCGGTACATTGCCATTATCAATTTGTTCCCAAGTATAACTTAAGACATCATCAATATCAGAATCACTAGCCGACCCAGTCAATACAAAAGCAGTAGAAATTGGTATTGTAAAATTGCCTGTGGGGGTAACCGTAGGGGGGGCGTTGGTTAACGAAATGGTTTCAGCACAACTAACCGTATTCAGATATTCTGCTATTTGAACAATACTCACATAGTGAAAATAATCTTCTCCATTTGAAGCCACATTGTGAATACCAGCAATACCTGCATAACCCATAATGGTAGTACCACTGCCCGGCTCTACTTGAACTCCCGTTCCTTCAACTTCAAAAGACCAAGTATGATTGGCTCCGAATTGGTGTCCCATTTCGTGAGCTACAAAATCAAGATCAAAAAGATCCCCTTCAGGGTTTGGTAATGATGCATATGCACTACCTTTTCTATTATCTACGCAAACGGCGCCAATAAAACCAGCATTCCCATCACCGGGTGCTTTGTTGAATAAAATGCCAATATCATAATTTGCTTCACCTATGGTATTTGTAAGAGTTCCTTGTACTTTGGAGCTTAAGCTTCCACTATAAGGATCCGTCTGAGGATCGGTAAAAATAACTTGATCCGTATTTGCAACAAGCTCTAATCGAATTGCCAAATCAGTCTCAAAAACCTCATTGATTCGGGTAACTGTGGCATTTATTGCGGCTAAGGCATCCGCAACTGTACCACCATGATACTCAGTATACTCACCCGATGCTGACACTGCAAGTCTAAATTTTCGTAAGACTTGCCCATCAATTGGTTTTAAAAATTGGGCATCTAATTTGTTTTCAAGAGATGCTTTGGTGTTACATACAAAATCAGAGTTCTTTTGTGAGTTAGTGTCTCTTGAATAAACAACATATTTACTATCTCCATCCTTCTGCATAAAAGTAGAACCTCTTTTATCCGAATGAATAATCATACTCTGTATACCTTTATGCGAAACGCTAAATCGAATCTTGTCCTTGGCATCATTCAAAGCGTAACCGGCGTAGGACTTTATGTTGGGGTACTTTCGAGAAAGTTCAGGAGAAAATACAGGTTGTTCACTAACTTTAAAAGCAACAGATTTCCCATCAGCATTAGGAAAATAAACTATTTTGGTGGTGCCTTTTGAAATGGAAACAGCTTTCAGTTCTTTTCTAAACATTTGCTCATCAAAAGAGAATACTTGCCCTTTTTGAACATCGAAACGATCTGAAAAATTTTGATCTAAACCTTGCTGGCTAACATCTTGCTGCCAATAGGCACTTTGTGCAGAACCGTAAAAGGAAAGAAATGCTATGGTAATTGAAAAAACAAGACGTAATTTTGTTATCATCAATGGGGATTTTCCAAACTCAAATATAAGCTTTTTTATCTTCAATTTTTCGTGGTAACTGTCCAAAGCATTAAAGAATACGACAAAGAACACTCGACTGTCATTACCATTGGCACTTTTGATGGTGTTCATATCGGGCATCGAAAAATTCTGGAACGTTTGATTAAAGATGCAAACATTTCCGATTTTAAATCAATGGTGTTAACTTTTTTCCCGCACCCTAGAATGGTGCTTCAAAAAGATGCCAATATCAAATTGTTGAATACTATCGAAGAGAAGACAAAAATTCTAAAAAAAATCGGTTTAGATTATTTGATCATTCATCCGTTTACTTCTGATTTTTCCAGACTTTCAGCTACGGAATTCGTTCGAGATTTACTAGTAATAGAATTGCAAGCTAAAAAGATAATCATTGGTTATGACCACCGTTTTGGCAGAAACCGCACCGCCAATATAAACGACCTTATCACTTTTGGAGGCACTTTTGATTTTGAGGTTGAAAAAATCTCCGCTCAAGAAATAGATGATGTGTCGGTAAGTTCTACAAAAATTAGAAAAGCTTTAGAAGAAGGAGATATACAAACGGCTAATGCATACTTGGGTTATAAATATATGCTTACCGGAACCGTCAAAAAAGGGAAAGGTTTGGGTAGACAATTGAATTTCCCTACAGCCAATTTGAATATTGAGGAAACCTACAAGTTAATCCCGAAAAATGGTGTCTATGTAGTTCAAAGTAAGATTAATGGCACTATTGTTTTCGGAATGATGAATATTGGATTCAACCCCACCGTATCAGGAACGAAAAAAACTATAGAAGTGAATTTCTTTGATTTAGACGAAGACCTTTACGATAAAAAATTACAAATCGATATTATTGATCGCATTCGTGATGAGCATAAATTTGAGTCAATTGATGCGCTCAAAGAACAACTTTTCAAAGACAAAGAAACTTCTCTTTCAATTCTAGCAGAGTTATGAACGCATTGAGACGTTTGTTGTTTACTAAAATTGATAATTCCCCTTTGCTTATTTTTCGCATTTTCTTTGGTATTTTGGTTTCGCTTGAGTGTTATGGAGCTATCCTTACAGGATGGGTTAGAGATACTCTGATTAACCCCAATTTCACTTTTAATTTTATTGGTTTTGAATGGCTGCAACCACTCCCCGGTTATGGCATGTATATCTACTTTTTTGTAATGGGAACGCTTGGAGTTGGTATTGCCTTGGGTTATAAATACCGTTTCAGTATCATTTCATTTACGCTGTTATGGACAGGTGTTTATTTAATGCAGAAATCATCCTATAACAACCATTATTACTTACTAATTTTGATTTCAGCAATCATGTGCTTGTTTCCCGCAAATGCTGGGTATTCCTCGGATGCAAAAAAGAATCCGTCCATACGGACAGAACATATGTTTGGCTATGTGAAATGGGTGATTGTACTCCAACTTTTTATTGTGTATACCTATGCCTCGGTAGCGAAGTTGTACGGAGACTGGCTTGACTTTGGAATTATAAAAATCTTAATGTCAAACAAGGCGGAATACTATATTATTGGGGACATTTTACAACAACCTTGGATTCATAAAATTATCGGTGTTTGTGGTATTTTGTTCGACTTATTAATCGTGCCGGCCTTACTTTGGAAGCCTACTCGAAAATTTGCTTTTTTTGCTTCTATCTTTTTCCATCTTTTCAACTCCATAGTATTTCAAATTGGGATATTCCCTTATTTATCACTGGCATTCATAGTTTTCTTTTTTGAACCTGAAACCATTCGAAATATCTTTTTCAAAAAGAAAACACTTTATACCAAAAATAAGATTGCAATACCTTCCTTTAAAAACACAGCTTTGCTTCTAGGTAGTATTTATTTCATAATTCAATTGGTCTTGCCAATACGGCACTATTTTATAAAAGACAATGTTTTATGGACAGAAGAGGGGCATCGTATGAGCTGGCGCATGATGCTTAGAAGTAGAACCGGAACAATTAAATTCAATGTAGTCAACGAAGAAACCAAAGCTTCCTCTTTTGTAAATCTTGATGATTATCTGAGCAAAAAACAAAAAAAAAGAATCGCGGCATACCCTGATTTTATTTGGCAGTTTGCCCAACACTTGAAAAAGAAATATGCTGAAAAAGGAGAGACTGTTTCTGTATATGCCGTAAATTCCAAAGTAAGTATTAACGGGAAACCCTATCGTGCCTTTATAGACCCCAAAGTAAATTTGGCTAATGAAACATGGAAACATTTTGAACATCACGAATGGATATTGCCTTCAAATTGAAATCAAGCTTCAATTGTAACATTCCACTATTAAACCTAAATTTGCACCTCAAAGAAAAAATCTAATGCTACAGTTACAAGTCATCCGAGAAAATAAAGGCGAAATCAGCAAAGCTTTACAAAAGCGGAATATTGATGCTTCTTCCCTTTTAGATGACATTCTTCAATTGGATGAGAAACGAAGAACTACCCAAACCCAATTGGATGCAACTTTAGCAGAATCCAACAAACTCTCGAAAGAAATCGGGATGCTTTTCAAAAGTGGAAAAGCCCAAGAAGCTAATGTTTTAAAGAAAAAGACAGGTACCTTAAAAGAAGATTCGAAAAGATTGGGTGACGAACTAAATGGAATAGCAGAAGAGCTTCAAAGTTTGTTATACCAAATTCCGAATATTCCACATGAATCTGTTCCTGCGGGTAATACAGACGAGGATAATGAAGAGATATTCAAAGAAGGTGACATTCCAACTTTAGTTGATGACGCCCAACCCCATTGGGAGCTGGCAAAAAAATATGATATCATTGATTTTGAACTTGGGGTTAAAATAGCCGGAGCTGGATTTCCTGTATACAAAGGAAAAGGTGCACGATTACAGCGCGCGTTGATTTCTTATTTCTTAGATAAAAATGCGGAAGCAGGTTATACCGAAATGCAGGTGCCTCATTTGGTAAACGAAGCATCCGGACTTGGAACTGGTCAACTACCAGACAAAGAAGGCCAAATGTATCATGTAGGTGGTGATGATTTATATTTAATCCCAACTGCAGAAGTACCTGTTACGAATTTGTTTCGTGATGAGATTTTAAGTGAGAAAGACTTCCCAATATGTTATACGGCGTACACGCCTTGCTTCCGCCGTGAAGCAGGAAGTTATGGCGCGCATGTTCGTGGTTTGAATCGTTTACACCAGTTTGACAAGGTTGAAATAGTTCGTGTTGAACATCCGAAGAACTCCTATAAAGCTTTGGATGGAATGGTTGAACACATAAAGAACATTCTTCGAGAATTGAAACTCCCCTATCGCATTCTAAGACTATGCGGTGGTGATTTAGGATTTACTTCTGCCTTAACTTTCGACTTTGAGGTCTTTTCTACAGCGCAAGACCGCTGGCTGGAAATCAGTTCGGTTTCTAATTTTGAAACTTATCAAGCCAATCGTTTAAAATTACGCTACAAAGATGAAAACGGAAAAAGTCAATTGGCGCATACCTTAAATGGAAGTGCATTAGCACTGCCAAGGGTTCTAGCTGGTATTTTAGAAAATTACCAAACCGCAGATGGAATTGAAATACCTAAAGTTTTGGTGCCTTACTGTGGATTTGATAAAATTGATTGATACAGTCTATTACTGCTTATTCATCTTCAAATCTTGTATTTACAAAAACAATATTGCTATCGTAGAATTTGGCTACCTCATACATATTTGAAAATTTGAACCAGTCTTTATCATTGGTTTTATCTCGCCAAAGTGCACTATCACCGAATAAGTCAAACGTAGTTCTCTTGAATTTTGCCTTAGTAACCGATGTATAGATTCCTTCTTTATAGACCAAAAAACGAAGAGATTCGGGTTTTGAACTCTCAGTAAATTTAGGTTCAAAAAATACTTGAATAGTATTGCCTAGGTACATATTCAGGTAGAACATTTTATCAAGAGGTTTCTTAAAATCCTTAGGCAAGGATATCAACTCAAATTCTCCCCATTGAATCGCATCGCAGGTTTCTGCCATGAAAATTTGAGAAAAGTCACTGGCGTTTCTTCGAAACTCTATGTGTTCAGATAAGGTCCCCGATTTAATTTCACATCGAATTTGACCAAAGTATTGTTCCCCATTGCTCAAAGCCATAAGTCCGTCTTGCCATTGCTCAATGCCATTTTCAATGGTAGATTGTTGTAATGAATCCACTTGTGCAGATACGCCAAATGACAACATTGAAAAACAAAATAAAAGGAATTGCTTGAAATTACGATTCGGGGGTCATATGTAAATTGTAAGTTTTTTCTTGCTATATTTAATTGATAACGCCCTATACTTAATATTGTTGCTTTGGAGTTGCTTAAAAAATACTACTTGATTATATAAACCGTTTAACCTTTTATTAAGTCGATTCTTCCACAGAACTGCGGTATATTTACACTATGAAGTCTTACCTATACGTCTTTTTGCTTTTCATGACCACTTCTCTTTTTGCTCAAGAAGATTTCTTGGCAAAGCGATATTTTGAGGATGGAGACTACAAGAAAGCCGTTGTTTTTTATGAAAAGCTGGTCGAAAAAGACCCGAGAAGAACTGACTATACAGAAGGTTTAATTGCCTGTTACCAACAATTGGAACGCTACGAAGATGCTAAGAAATTCCTCATGAACGCCTTAGAACTTGGTAGACCGTACCCCACCCTTTACATCGAACTGGGCTATAACTATACTCTGCAAGATAGTACGGAGAATGCCAATATATACTACGACAAGGCCATTGCCAAGATTGATGAAAATCCGAATTATGGCTACGGCATCGGATTCCGTTTTCAAAAGTATGCGCTCTTAGATTATGCAATCAAAGCATATTCTCGGGCTATGGAACTAAACCCTAAACTGGACTACAATTATCAGATGGCCCGAATATACGGTGAACAGGGTAATATTGATAAAATGTACAGTTCGTACTTAACACTAATCCGAGAAGGAAAATCATCGATGTCAAATGTGCTTCGGAATTTTGACGACTTCATTAGTGAAGATGCAGAGGCCGAAAACAATATCAAGCTTAAAACCGTCCTACTTCAAAATGCTCAAAAAGACCCTGATCTACTCTGGAATCAGTTGTTGAGTTGGTTATTTGTGCAGCAAAAACAATATGGCAGCGCTTTCCGTCAGGAAAAAGCCATTTACAAACGTACGGATGGTTCATCAATGCAAAGACTTGAAAACCTCGGAAATTTAGCCTTAGATGATAGCGATACCGACATAGCTCAAGAGATTTATGAATACATTATCGAGAATACCAATGATAAAGTGACCAAGCTGAATGCTCAATTAAATATCATAGACATTGAATTACTCGATTCCGATGAAAAAGTTTTGAACACGGTACAAAAGCAATATGATGAACTCACTGAAATCCATGGCTATAAAAGCCAGACGCTTCAATTGCAAATTGCATATGCCAACTTCTTGACATTCAAAAGGGATTTAGCAAAACCGGCTATTGAAATTCTTAAAAACAGTTTAGAACTTCCCTTAAATGCCCGGGGCACCGCCTATGTAAAATTGGCATTAGGTGATATCTTGGTTTTTGACAGGAAGTTTAATGAAGCGCTTATTTATTTCTCCCAAATTCAGAAAAGATTAAAGAATGATGTTTTAGGCCAAAACGCCCGCTACAAAGTAGCCCAAACCAGTTTTTATAAGGGAGATTTCGATTGGGCCTTGACGCAGTTGAAAGTCCTGCGTGGTTCCACTTCACAACTTATTGCTAACGACGCGATGCAATTGAGCTTATTGATTTCTGATAATTCGCTGGAAGACTCTACACAGACAGCCCTACGAAAATATGCACGTGCCGACCTATTGGCCTATCAAAATAAAACCAAAGAAGCCATTGCCGAATTAAACGGAATTCTCCTCGACCACAAAGGTGAAAAAATAGAAGATGAAGCCCTTTTAAAACAAGGCGAGCTTTTAGAAGCAATAAAAGACTTTGCGGCTGCAGAATTGAATTACCGCAAGATTATTGAGTTCTATGGCTCCGGAATTCTTGCTGACGATGCACATTTTCAACTTGGAGAACTGTATCGAAATGTTCTTAATGAACCCGAAAAAGCCAAAGCGCAATACGAAAAGATTATATACAATTACCAAGACAGTTATTACTTTCCGCAAGCGCGAAAAAACTTTAGAAGGCTAAGAGGAGATTCCATTAATTAAGTTCAAGTTCAAACTCAAAAATAATTGAACTTGATACTTGAACTTGAACTTGAACTTGAACTTGAACTTGAAAAACATGTACATCTACAACGTAACCATCAATATTGAAGAATCTGTTCATGATAAATGGTTTTTATGGATGAAGGAAACCCACATTCCTGATGTTCTAGCAACGGGTAAATTCTTCAATGCCAAAATGTGCAAAGTTTTGGTGGAGGAAGAAAAGGGAGGGGTCACCTATTCCGTTCAATATACCACCACAGATAAACAAACTTTAGAGCGATATTACAAGGAAGATGCTGATCGATTGCGTCAAGACATCACCAAACTATTCGCTGGTAAATTTGTCGCATTCCGAACTGAATTGGAAATCGTTAGTGAGCACTAGGTATGGGTAAAAGCAAGAAGAAATCTTATCAGACTTGGAAAGATAAAAAGAAACGGGATGATAGCCCCGTCAAGGCTAAAAAACATCTTGGACAGCACTTTCTAAAAGATGAAACCGTTGCCCAACAAATTGCAGAAACACTTTCTTTTGATGGATATAAAAATGTTATTGAAATCGGCCCGGGAACCGGAGTTTTAACCAAGTATCTTTTGACCAATCCTATTGACTTGGTGGCAATGGATTTAGATTCGGAATCCATCATTTACCTCAATCAAAATTTCCCCCTAGAACATCCCAAGGTTTTACAAGGTGAAGGCTCTTTCAAAGTTATCGAAGCAGATTTTCTGAGATATGATTTGTCACAACTCTACGGAAAGGAGCAGTTCGCTGTGACTGGAAACTTTCCCTATAACATTTCCACCCAAATTGTTTTCAAAATGCTGGAAATGAAAGAGCAGATTCCTGAATTTTCGGGTATGTTTCAAAAAGAAGTAGCCGCTCGTATCTGCGAAAAAGAAGGGAATAAAACCTATGGAATTCTTTCTGTATTGGTACAGGCCTTTTATGATGCAGAATATTTATTTACGGTACATCCAGAGGTATTTGACCCTCCTCCTAAAGTACAATCCGGAGTATTACGTCTTACCAGAAAAGAAGATTTCAAACTTGATTGTGATGAAAAGCTATTCTACAAAGTAGTAAAAGCTGCCTTTAATCAACGTAGAAAGACCATCCGCAACAGTTTAAAAACCTTTGGACTTTCTGATATTCTCAAAGAAGATGCTATATTTGACCGACGCCCTGAGCAATTGGCAGTAGCCGATTTTATAGGGTTGACGAAGAAGATAGCGAATGACACCCTTTAAACTAACAGACGAGCTATTAGCTGAAATCGAACAGCTTATTGAGAACCGAAAAGATTCCGCATTGGAATCCCTTTTGGAAGAGGTGCACTATGCCGATGTTGCTGAAATTGCCAATGAGCTCAAAAGGGATGAAGCTACATATCTTATCAAACTCCTTGATAGTGATAAAACTTCCGATGTTCTTACCGAGTTGGACGAAGATGTACGGGAAGCCATCTTAAATAATCTTTCCGCAAAGGAGATTGCAGAAGAGTTAGAAGAATTAGACACTGATGATGCCGCGGATATTGTTGGAGAACTCCCACAGGATATCGTTCAGGAAGTTATCTCGGAAATCGAGGATAAGGAACACGCCAAAGACATTGTTGACTTACTTCGCTATGACGAAGATTCCGCTGGAGGGCTAATGGCCAAGGAATTGGTCAAAGTCAAAGAAAACTGGAATGTGCTCACTTGTGTAAAGGAAATGAGGGCTCAAGCCGAAAACGTCACTCGCGTACATTCTATTTATGTTGTTGACGATGAGGATAAGCTTATTGGCCGTTTATCTTTAAAGGATTTACTGACGACCTCCACCACCTCACCTATTCGAGATGTTTACATTCCAAAAGTAGATTCCGTAAATGTAAATGAGGACCCTGAAGAGGTTGCCAAGATCATGTCAAAGTATGACTTGGAAGCCATTCCGGTGATTGATGAGATTGGGCGTTTAGTAGGTCGCATTACGATTGATGATATAGTAGACGTAATCAAGGAAGAAGCAGATAAAGATTATCAATTGGCAGCTGGTATCTCGCAAGATGTAGAAGCAGATGATAGTGTTTGGGAGCTCACTCGTGCTCGATTGCCTTGGTTAATTCTAGGTCTTTTCGGAGGTTTGGGGGCTGCGGCTATTATGATTGGTTTTGAAGAAATGATTTCTGAGCATGCAATTCTATTCTTTTTCACCCCTCTAATTGCCGCTATGGCAGGAAACGTTGGTGTGCAGTCAAGCGCTATTATTGTACAAGGTTTAGCAAACGATGATTTAAAAGGAAGTGTTGGTAATCGGTTGATTAAAGAAATACTTCTAGCACTTTTAAACGGTATCATATTAGCAGCTATCTTATTCCTTTTTACTTGGTTTTGGAAAGGAAGTTTTTGGACCGCTTTGGCCATTTCAATATCTTTAATTGCGGTCATCGTAGTTGCTGGTTTTATCGGAACCTTTACGCCTTTATTTCTTCACAAAAGAGGAATAGACCCAGCCATCGCTACCGGTCCTTTTATTACCACCAGTAATGATATTTTTGGTATTCTGATTTATTTCTGGATTGCTAAACTTGTTTTGGGGATATAAAAAATTATAGTTTTCCCTCCGAGGAGGGAAAAACACAAACTTAGAATTTCAATACTAAGAAGCATGAAACCCATAAACCTAAAAGAAAAACACTCCCTTTTCACCAAACAATGGCATCCACATCAAATAGCGCTTGTTGATGATATGCAAGTCATTCTTGCAAAAGTTCAGGGGGAATTCGTCTGGCACGCTCATGAAAATGAAGATGAGCTATTTCAAGTTTTAAAAGGAACCCTTTACATGAAGTTTCGCCACCGAACAGAAGTTGTCAAGGAAGGTGAAATTATTGTTGTGCCGAAGGGAGTTGAACATTGCCCGTCTACCAAGGATGGTGAGGAAGTCCATCTTTTGCTTTTTGAAAAACAGAATACCGCTCATACCGGAGAGGTCGAACATGAAATGACGCAAAATCATTATCCCAAAATCTAAATTTATATCATATGAAAATCCTACACTTAGATACGAATCATCCCTTAATAATTGAACAGTTTGAAGCACTAGGGTTTCAGAATGATGAAGATTATACCTCATCCAAAGAAGCGGTGCTGGAAAAAATACATGACTATGACGGAATAATAATCCGAAGTCGTTTTTCTTTGGATGAAGCATTCCTTGAAAAAGCCACAAATCTCAAATTCATTGGAAGGCTAGGTGCCGGATTGGAAAATATTGATACTGGGTACGCAAAGTCAAAAGGCATTTTTTTAGCCGCTGCTCCTGAAGGAAATCGAAATGCTGTAGGTGAACATGCATTGGGAATGTTATTATCCCTTTTCAACAAGTTACATACTGCCGATAGAGAAGTCCGGTCAGGAAAATGGGACCGAGAAGGCAACCGCGGAATGGAATTGGAGGGCAAAATAGTCGGAATCATAGGCTACGGAAATATGGGTAAAGCCTTTGCCAAAAAACTAAAAGGCTTTGATGTGGCGGAAGTTATTTGCTATGATATTCAAGGTGGTGTAGAAGATGAAAATGCGCGTCAAGTAGGTATCATGGAACTACAACAACGTTCTGATGTTATCAGCCTCCATGTACCTCAAACAGATACCACAACGGGAATGATAAATTCCGAATTCATCGACAAATTCAATCATCCGTTTTGGCTAATTAATACAGCTCGCGGAAAGTGTGTTGTTACTGAAGATCTGGTATCCGCATTGAATTCAAAGAAAATTCTAGGTGCTGGCTTAGATGTACTCGAATATGAAAAATCATCCTTCGAAAATATGTTCGTAGATGCACAAATACCTGCAGCATTTCAATATCTCATTGATTCAGAAAATGTAATTCTCTCTCCGCATGTTGCCGGTTGGACAGTAGAAAGTAAAATCAAACTCGCCCAAACCGTTGTGGATAAAATCAAGACAAAGTTTTGCTAACTTTAGTGAATGAAGAAGACCGTTGTCATCTTTGGCCTGCTTATTTTAGCGCTACTACTATTGTTTCAAATTAGCACGTATTCCCTAATTCGAGGAAATGCTTCAATAGAATTTGTTATAGCCATAATAGCTCTGGTATTTTTTGGTGTGGGTGTCTATCTCAACAAAAAAAGTCTTCATAAAAAACAATATCCGACAACAGAAATTGACTTCAAAAAAGTTGATGAACTTGAGTTAAGTAAAAGAGAATATGAAGTTCTGAAGGAAGTTGCCGCAGGATTATCCAATAAAGAAATAGCTGAAAAACTTTTCCTTTCGGAAAGTACGATAAAGACCCATGTCTCTAATGTCTTAGTGAAATTGGATGCTAAAAGGAGGACCCACGCCATTCAAATTGCCAAAGAATTAAATATCATCTAAATAGACATTTTCGACCAAAATACTATGAATTTGGTACTTTAGTATGACTGCTTTTCAGCTTGTCAATACTAGTTTAGCCACTGTAATTCAAAACATTAGAATCTATGAAAAATACAGTTTTTAAATTTGGTCTTTACGGATTTCTTTTAGGCTTCGGGCTATTCTTGATTGGGCTTTTGTTCATGAAAGATATTGATATGTCCTCAGGGGAGGTAATCGGTTATGCCACCATGATTGCCTCTTTATCCTTTATCTTCTTTGGTATTAAACACTTTCGAGACAAAGTCAACAATGGTACCGTATCGCTAGGAAAAGCAATTGGAATAGGGTTCTTAATAGCTCTTTTTCCAGCAATCGGCATTGCCATTGCTGATTTTATTTATACCTCATTTGTAAACCCTGACTTTTTTAAAGAATATGTTGCCATGATGGAAGCTAAGGGAAATACCGAACCTATTCCTGAATGGGGAAGTGGTATGATGGCATTCGTCATGTTCGCAACCGTTATGATACTTGGTTTAATTATTTCATTAATTTCAGCATTAATACTTCAACGTAAATAAGCTCGGGGCAAGCCCACGAGGCATTAAAAGGAAAATTAACATTGATTTCGACGCAAGCGTCGGAGCATTTTAAATCTCGATTATCGAGTAAAAACTAAAAGCCATGCAGTACAAAGCAAATTCACCAGAAGAATATATTGCCCAACTACCAGAAGAACGGCAACCCGTTATTTCCAAGTTGAGAACTATAATTTCCAAAACCCTTCCTAAAGGTTTTCAAGAACAAATGAGCTATGGCATGTTGGGTTGGGTAGTACCACATTCCATCTATCCTGATGGTTACCATTGTGATACAAAACTTCCTTTGCCTTTTATAAATCTTGCTTCCCAAAAGAACTTTGTGGCATTGTACCATTCAGGAATCTACGCTGACCAAAAACTACATGACTGGTTTGTAAAAGAATACCCGAAGTATGTTAAAACGAAATTGGACATGGGTAAAAGCTGTGTCCGTTTTAAGAAGATGGAAACCGTTCCCTATGAACTTATAGAGGAGCTTTGTACTAAAATGACCGTTGATGATTGGATAGCTCTTTATGAGAAGAATGTAAAAACAAAATAGGTTTTCGATACTTAACTAATCTCACCAATAATGAATTTAAAGATTCCCGCCTATGCGGCAATGACAAAAAACACTATTTATGAAAAAAAGGGTAACTGGCTTAGGTGGATTTTTCTTTAAATGTGAAGATCCGGACGGAATTAAGAAATGGTACAAAGAGCGATTAGGAATTCCAACGGACAATTATGGGTGGACCTTCTGGTGGAAAGACAAAGACGGCAATGATTGCTCTACACAATGGAGCCCTATGAACGAAGACACTAAATATTTCGCGCCAAGTGAAAAGCAATTTATGATGAATTTTAGAGTTGAAAACCTAATTGAACTATTAGAGGTTTTGAAAAAAGAAGGCGTCACGGTGGTGGGTGAAATCGAGGAATACGAATATGGTAAATTCGGATGGATTCTAGACCCGGAAGGAAACAAACTAGAACTCTGGGAACCCATAGATAAGGCGTTTCTTTAAAACCTAAATAATCGCTACATTTAACTATTGTATTAACAACCAAAAAACAATACCATGTCAGAAGAAAATAACAATTTGGGAGACAAGGCTGAAGATGCCTTTGACTCGGCAAAAGAAAAGGCAAGTGAATTCGGCGAAAAAGCCAGTGAGAAGTTTGACGACGCCAAAGAAGCTACAAAAGAATTTGCTGAAGATGCAAAAGAGACCGCAAGCGAATTTGCTGACGATGTAAAAGAAGCAGCAAAGGACTTTAAAGAAGATGCCAAAGAGGCCTTTAGTCCTGACAATCCGGATAGTGGTAAAACTGTTGCTATAATTGCCCATATGACTCTAATAGGCTTGATAATAGCTTTTATTATGAACAACAGTAATAAAACTGAAATCGGTTCATTTTATATTAGACAGATGGTAGGAATCAGTTTGCTTGCCCTTGTTTTAGGCTGGATTCCTGTAGTAAACCTGATTGCATGGATATTACCTTTTATTCTTTGGATTATTAGTCTGGTCGGAGCATTTAGCGGAGAACAAAAGAAGGTTTTTCTCGTGGGTGAATATTTTCAAGATTGGTTTAAATCTTTATAAGATAAAAGCTCGATTTTTATAGTCGGGCTTTTTTGTTTCATTTTATTATCGTAATATTGCAATATATAAATATGATTATGGGAATCACCAAGACACAAATATTTAATAGCAGGCAAAATGAGTTGGCTATTATCTTCAAGGTTCTAGCGAACCCTGCTCGCATTGCCATTCTACAATATATAAGTGGGCAGAAGGCATGTATTTGCAATGATATTGTTGATGAAATCGGGCTTGCTCAACCTACGATTTCGCAGCATCTGAAAGAATTGAAAAGTATTGATCTGATAAAAGGTGCAATTGATGGAAAAAAAATCTGCTATTGCATCAACCTTGAAAAATGGAAGGAAATACAAGACCTCTTGAACTCCTTCTTTGATAAAACTAAATTTAACTGTTGTTAAAATATAATTATGAAAACAAACGAATTTTTATCCCTTTTAAAAGACAATCCGGCTAAAACACTATTGTTTGAATACAAGCCAAACAGCTTTGTAAGAGCCAATTACCATATCACTGAAATCAAAGATATTACGGTTGATTCCGTTGATTGCGGTGCAAAAACTGATTTCTGGAAAGAGACCATCATTCAACTTTGGGAAGACCCTACCGAAGTAGATACCGAAGGTACAATGTCAGCTTTCAAAGCTTTGGGCATTCTTAACAAAGTTGACACCATAAAACCCATGGAGAGAGAAGTTGAAGTAAAATTCGAATATAGTAATCCCAATTTTCATATGGCACAACTCTTTGTAAATGATGTTGAACTATCGGAAGATAGAATCATAATGAAGTTAGGTGTTGAACAAACAGATTGTAAGGCAAAAGAAACTTGTGGGGTTACTGTAGAAGCCAGTGCTCAAGAAAGTAATTCATGTGCTCCAGGAAGCGGATGCTGCTAAATCACAAATCCTAAAAACAAGATTATGGATATTCTATTTTATTTGGCAACTGCCAGTCTAGTTCTTTTTATGGTATTGGCCACATATGACGGCTTCTATCTGCACATCTGGAAATACCGACTTTTTGATAGACAAGAAAGCTTATTTGAACATAAGACGCATACCGTTAGAGCTATTTTGTTTCCTCTTATTGTTTGGCTGTTGTTCGTTAATGAAACTAGTTTTTCCTTATTCTTGACAGGGATTGCCCTGGTAGTATTGGACATTATAGTTTTAGGCATAGACGCATACCATGAAAACGAGAGCAGAAGCTTTATGGGCGGATTACCCAAATGGGAATATATTGTGCATCTTTTTTCAAATGCTTTTCATTTTTCCGCTATAATACTGGTCTTAGCTTTACGATTTGACATTTCTGATGGAGCGTTGCTTTTTGTTGATATACTTACTACATCCGCAGCTCATGACCTGTTTCAATGGGTTGCAATCAATGTGATTCCCGGAGCGATTATTCTGGCGCTATTGCATTTCGTTTTAATGCTTAAAAAACCAAGAAATCTTTGGATGAATTATCGGACAAGAATAACTTGCTGCTAATATGACAACTACTATCAAAACAAGAAAAATGGAAGCTTCCGATTGGGAGGTGGTTTCTAAGATTTACGCTGAGGGCATTGCTACCGGCTTTGCCACTTTCGAAACAAATACACCGACCTATGAAGCCTGGGATGCTGCTCACATGTCTACTTGTAGAATAGTTGCCTTTGAAGACGAAAAAATACTTGGTTGGGCGGCCTTATCCCCCGTATCTAGCCGATGCGTTTATGGAGGAGTTGCTGAAGTAAGTGTTTATGTGGGGCAAGATAGCCGTGGCAAAGGAGCTGGTAAGCTCCTAATGGAAACTTTGATAAAAGAAAGCGAAGCGGAAGGCCTTTGGACGATTCAGTCAGGAATTTTCCCAGAAAACAAGGGCAGTATTGAACTGCATAAAAAAGTAGGTTTTCGATATATTGGGAAACGTGCACGAGTTGGCAAATTGGCAGGAGAATGGAAAGATAATTTACTTTTCGAGAGAAGAAGTGAAACAGTAGGCATATAGAAAAAGAAATGACAGAAGAACTAGTATTTCCTGAGATAGAACAAACAATATCATCTTTGGATATTGACCAAATTTCTGAAGATCGAAAAGAAGTTTTAAACCATTTGGCAAATTATATTAGAGCGCGAATTACAAAAAAGAAAGCTATTGCACTCAATTTTATTTGCACGCATAATTCAAGAAGAAGCCATTTATCACAGGTTTGGGCACAGACCTTAGCACATTATATCGGCATTAAAAATATCAGTTGTTATTCAGGGGGTACTGAGGCAACAGCAATGTTTCCTGTGGCTGCAGAAACCTTAAAAAATCATGGTTTTCTCATCGCTAAATTATCAGACTCGAGCAATCCGGTTTATAGTATTAAGTATTCGGCAAACTCGCATCCTAGTATAGGTTTTTCTAAAACTTTTGATGATGATTTTAATCCTAAATCAAATTTTGCGGCCATTATGACTTGTTCATCCGCAGATAAAGGTTGTCCGATTGTTGGAGGTTCTGATGGTCGTTTTCCTATAACTTTTGAAGACCCAAAGGCTTTTGACAATACCCCTTTGCAAAAAGAAAAATATCGCGAAAGAAGTCTTCAAATTGCAACAGAAATCTTATATGTAATGAAGCAAGCTGCAGGACTGGTGTAGAAAAGGAGTTTTACTAAGCATGTCCGTTTTGGTATGCCTCGGTGAACTTGCGTTCCAGTTCTGCTTGAAACTCTTCCATTACCGGTTTTACTGTACTCTCAGGAAGGTCCGCTATTTTGATGTACATTAATCCGTCTACCGAGTTATTAAAAAGTGGATCTACATTAAAGGCAATCACTTTTGCATTCTGTTTAATGTACTTCTTAATCAATACAGGTAAACGAAGATTACCTGGTTCAACTTCATTGATGAGTCGGTCAAACTTATTTAAATCAGATTGAGTTTCATCGAATACAAATTCTTTATCGGCATCATTCAACTTCACCTTAAACTCCTTTTTAGGACGGATATACTGCGCCACGTAAGGGTCCCAATAATGCGATTTCATAAACTCGATCATTAGGGACTTTGAGAAATTTGAGAACTGATTACTGATACTTACACCACCAATCAAGTATTTATGCTCCGGATGTCGAAGGGTGGTATGAACGATTCCCTTCCAAAGTAAAAACAAAGGCATCGGCTTTTGTTGATATTCTTTGATGATATAAGCACGCCCCATCTCAATCGACTGTTGCATCATACTAAAAAGCTCGGGTTCAAAACGGAATAAATCCTGCAAGTAAAAACCATCTATCCCGTACTTTGCGAAAATCTCAGCACCTAACCCCATGCGGTAAGCCCCAGCAATCACTTTTGCTTGGTTATCCCAAAGAAACATATGGTGGTAATAGGCATCGAATTTATCAATGTCGATGGAGTTATTGGTTCCTTCCCCAATTTCACGAAAAGTGATTTCACGTTGTCGCCCTATCTCCTTTAATGTAAATGGCATTTCGTTCGCAGGAGCTAAAAAGACCTCATAGTTTTTGCTCTGCAACATTCTTCTATCCTTCTCTATCAACTTTTCAATCTCACCTTCAATCACTTCCGTTCGTACCGCGGTAACAATCTTTCGAGGTTGTTTAGGTAGCTTTAGGGTTGTTGGTATTTGATCTATTAAACGCTCTTTTGCATAGGCATTGGCCAAGATATAAGTCTTCTTTCGAAGCAAATCACCAAAATCTTCGAAGCTACCCTGTTCTTGTTGTGTTTTCACAGTTATGGGCTGCCCAATACGCACCTTTATTGGACGATTCCTTTGTGTATATACTTCAGAAGGTATCTTCGCTGTGCGGAAAATATCACTGATTTTAGCCAAGCGATAAAAAAGCTTACTATTTCGGGCATGAAAGTAAATGGGAACCACGGGCACTTCGGCTTTCCGAATTAGTTTTAAGGCCGCTTCCTCCCATTGCTTGTCAACCAAAAGTTTTCCATCCTTATGTGTTGAAACTTCCCCCGCTGGGAATATCCCCAAAGGATGACCATCTTTTAAATGTTGTAGTGCACTTTTAAAACCGGCAATACTGCTTCTAACATCCTTTCTATGTTCAAACGGATTTACAGGAATAATATAGGGTTCAATGGGCACCATTCGCTGCAATAGAAAATTTGCCATGATTTTATAATCTGACCTTTGACCAAGCAATAGTCTAAAGAGGAGTATGCCATCAATAGCACCCAATGGATGGTTTGAGATGGTTATGTAAGGCCCCTCTTTGGGCAATCGTTTAAAATCTTCTTCGGGAATCTCAAAGTCAATTTCATAATGCTTAAGAATAGCATCGGCATATTCCTTGGCATCTAGGTGTTTTACACTATCGTAAAATCTGTTGATACTTGATATTCTAGTAACCTTCATCAAAAACCAACCTATAAAGGTGCCGAAAAAGCCATACTTGTCAAGATTGATGGCTTTGGCCAATTCTTTTGCGGTTACTAAACCCATTCATGCATAATTTAGGTAACGGTAAATATAGCAAAATCCCCATTTGAGGGATGCATTTTAACACTTTCAAAGACAAGTCTATTTTAAAATGGTTGCCCACCAAAATGTTAAACCCAAAAATTATTTGATAACAAATTGAACGGTTTCTTTGCCGCGTTGTTCTAGAAGGACTTCATGTCCATTTAAAAGAGACTCAATTGCTTTGCCATTAAAGTGGCGAATAGTATATAACGAAACATCTTCTTGACAAGTAACTTTGAATCTACTTTTTAAGTTATTCAAAAGCTCTTCAAGTCTTCCAAATTTATTATCTACACAAACCGAAAAACTAATGGCGGAATTTTGAATTAAATCGACTTTCATCTTGTACTCATGAAACATCTTGAAAAGCTCGCTTATACTATCTTCCACGATAAAAGAGAAATCGAGAGAAGAAAGTTTCATTAGCACTTGATTCTTTTTCACGATAAAACAAGGCACCAATGGCTCAATACCAACTCCTTTGCCAACAGTTGTTCCAGTATTTTTCGGATTCAAGAACGACTTCACATGTAAGGGAATTTCCTTACCCTGAAGCGGCTGAAGCGTTTTTGGGTGAATAACAGAAGCCCCATAAAAGGCGAGTTCGATTGCTTCGCGATACGAGATGTTATTCAATAATTGGGTTTCTTTAAAATATCTCGGGTCGGCATTCAAAACTCCCGGAACATCCTTCCAAATCGTAACAGAACTTGCGTTAAGACAATAGGCCAAAATAGCAGCTGTATAATCAGAACCTTCCCTGCCAAGAGTGGTGGTAAAATTGTTATTGTCACTACCTAAAAAACCTTGGGTGATATTAAGAATGTTGCGGTCAATAATACTGGAAACGTTATTTTGAGTCTTATCCCAATCTACGGTTGTATCCCTATAACTGTCATCAGTTTTAATAAGTTCTCGGACATCCAACCAATTATTTTTTAATCCCGTTTCATTCAAATATTCACTAATGATAGTCGTTGAAACTAATTCACCATACCCGACCACCTGGTCATATACAAAGTTGTAATTGGGAGATTTATTCCAAGCTAAAAAACCCTGTACCTCATCAAAAAGTGTTTTCACTTTTCTAAATATAGGATGCTTGTCATTAGGGAATAATTGTGATAAAATAACATTGTGATAGTTGACCACCTCTTGAATGGAATTCGCTATCTCAGTTTTATCATTAAAATAAGCATCGACTACGGCCTCCATGGCATTCGTCGTCTTTCCCATAGCAGATACAACTACTAGGGTATTTTCGTGTCCTACTTCTCGTAAAACCTTTGCAACATTTTTAACACCCTCCGCGTCTTTAACTGATGCTCCTCCAAACTTAAATACTCTCATAAATACTATATATTCTCTAAAAAAGCTTGCATTCCCTTTTCATCCAACTGTACCACATCCCAATCACGCATCACTCTTGCACCTTTCTTTTCATAAAAAGTTATAGCGGGTTCGTTCCAATCTAGAACTTCCCAACTAATTCGTTTTACGCCTAAGCTGTTTCCGTATTTTACAACTTCAGTTAGTAATGCACTGCCTAGTCCACTTCCTCGCATTTGCTCGGTAACGATTAAGTCCTCCAAATGAATAACCGGACCTTTCCAAGTAGAATATCTGGGATATACCAAAGCCATTCCGACAATTGAATCATCCGTTTCTGCAACAAAACACTGAAAAAGTTTTTCATCACCAAAACCATCTCGTATTAGGTCTTCAGACGTCACTTCTACTGCATTGTCCTCCTTTTCGAAAGATGCCAATTCTTGAATAAGATGTAATACCTGCGGCATGTCTTCTGCCGCTGCTGCTCGAATGCTATACATGATTGTTACAAATAAAACACGAAGTTATAAATTTAAACAATGAATCTAATGGTAAAGCGTTATAGTTTCACAAAATAGATGATCTTTGCATCAAAATAAACAAACCCTTAAATGTTACGTAAAAAGAATAAAACACTTGGAGAATTTATTATTGAAAACCAATCTTCATTTCAATATTCTTCAGGTGAACTTTCTAAACTTATCAATGCCATACGTCTAGCGGCCAAAGTTGTAAATCATGAAGTAAATAAAGCTGGTCTTGTAGATGTATTGGGAGCTGCCGGAGACACCAACGTTCAAGGCGAAGATCAACAAAAATTGGATGTTCTTGCCAATGAAAAGTTCATCCAAACACTTAAAAATAGAGAAATTGTCTGCGGAATTGCCTCTGAAGAGGAAGATGATTTCATAAGCATTAATAGCAACGATGAGCAGCATCAAAATAAGTATGTGGTTTTAATAGACCCTTTGGATGGATCATCGAATATTGATGTTAATGTTTCCGTAGGAACTATTTTCTCTATTTATAGAAGGATTACTCCAGTTGGAACTCCTGTTACTCTCGAAGATTTTCTTCAGCCTGGTAATCAGCAAGTTGCCGCAGGGTATGTCGTTTACGGTACTTCAACGATGTTAGTCTATACTACAGGTGATGGGGTTAATGGGTTCACTTTGAATCCTGCTATTGGTACTTTCTATTTATCACATCCCAATATGCAATTTCCTGAGACTGGTAAAATATACTCGGTAAATGAGGGGAATTATATTCATTTTCATCAAGGTGTTAAAGATTATATTAAGTATTGTCAACAAGAGGAAGATGACCGACCTTATACTTCAAGATATATTGGTTCTTTGGTGTCCGACTTCCACAGAAACATGATTAAGGGAGGGATTTATATGTATCCGAAAAGTAGTATAACCGAAAGTGGAAAGCTTCGTTTACTATACGAGTGTAATCCTATGGCCTTTATTGCAGAGCAAGCTAATGGAGTAGCTATTGGCGGCAAATCACGTATAATGGACATTCAACCAACGGAATTACATCAAAGAGTACCCTTTTTCTGTGGAAGTAGAAAAATGGTGGAGAAACTCCAAGAGTTTCTAAATAAATATCACTAAAAAAGGGAGTAATATACCCCCTTTTATCTGAACTTATTTGTTCTACTAACGATTCATATTCTTGATTTCCTCCATAAAATTATCCAAATCTACCCCTGCATGAACTAGTTTCAAAGCTTTGTCGACCACATAGTGAACGTTTCCTGTTGAAAACCCAAGTCCAACGGCCAATCGCTCTAATATCCCAGTTTGCTTTTCCCCTAGTACATGATCGGCGTACACCATTCTTGCCAAATCATATAAACGTTCCAAGCGAGCGTCATAACTCGTTGGCGGATTAATTTTGTGAGTTTTATAATCTTTTAAAATTTGCTTGTAGTCCTCTTCCGAAATGTGCAACTTGGCTGCAAGTCGGTGCAAGAAAGCACGTTCTTCTTCTGTAATTACACCATCACTCATCGCAACTCTTACTATAGCTGCAAAATGATCCTGATTTCGTGAACGAAATCCACTATCGAATAAATCTAAAATCGACATATATTTAATTTTATTTGGGCAAATATAATTTTTTTCAAGGGGATAATTTATATTCCCAACAACTTTGTTTAGAGGATAAACTACATCAATGAAAACCCCTAAGTTTTAGTATTGAAATCACCCTTAAATATGGCGCCAAGCCCCTCAAAACTTAAATCTCGATTATCGAGCAAATTTGTAACTTCACTCTTGCATCAAAAAAAGCTTCCTGAACCTATATTCTCAGAATTATTGAAATGACAAGAGACCAACTTTATGGAATTGCGGAATCTTGGTTTCAAACACAGGGCTGGAAACCTTTCCCCTTTCAAAAACAAACTTGGAAAGCATTTCTGCAAGGCAAACACGGACTCTTAAATGCCCCAACCGGAAGTGGGAAAACCTATGCGCTTTGGTTTCCCATTGTTCTGAATTACATTAAAAACAATCCTAACTATAAGACCCAACACAAAAAGGGATTAAAAGCAATTTGGATAACACCACTTCGCGCTTTATCCCAAGAAATCAAACAATCCGCAGAACGTGTTACCGCTGATTTGGGAACCCAAATGACGGTCGGCATTCGTACAGGAGACACCACGACCAAAGAACGCGCACAACAAAAAAAGCAAATGCCCGATTTGCTTATAACCACTCCTGAAAGTCTACAATTGCTTTTGGCAACCAAAGGTTACGATAGAATCTTTAAAGACTGCTCGGCGATTGTTGTGGATGAATGGCATGAATTGCTAGGAAGCAAAAGAGGCGTTCAAATGGAATTGGGCCTTTCACGTGTCCGCAATGTTTCGAAAAATCTCCGTATTTGGGGTATTTCTGCCACTATCGGAAATCTTGAACAGGCACGACAAGTACTACTTGGGCCAACTTCCGAAGCCCTGGAAAATTCGGTAATGATCAAAGCCAACCTCAAGAAAAAGATTACCGTTAAAAGTATCATCCCAAAGGAAATGGAAACTTTTCCTTGGCGCGGACATTTGGGAATTCGGTTATTGGAAGATGTGGTTCCGATTATCAACTCAAGTAAAACCACATTACTTTTTACCAACACCAGAAGCCAATGCGAAATCTGGTTTCAAAAGATATTGGAAAAACATCCTGAATATGCCGGTGAAATAGCCATGCATCATGGCAGCATTAATAAAGATACCCGGGTTTGGGTTGAAAACGCTATTCGAAATGAAAGTTTGAAAGCTGTGGTCTGTACTTCAAGTTTGGATTTGGGCGTCGATTTTGCCCCAGTGGAAACCGTAGTTCAAATTGGTGGTCCAAAAGGCATTGC
The DNA here is from genome assembly GCA_947500435.1 of uncultured Flavobacteriaceae bacterium. Classification (GTDB taxonomy): domain Bacteria; phylum Bacteroidota; class Bacteroidia; order Flavobacteriales; family Flavobacteriaceae; genus Maribacter_C. The sequence goes on along the minus strand of CANMRV010000001.1, from coordinate 547,529 downwards.
GCGTTTTTTACAACGTGCAGGTAGAAGTGGCCACCGACCTGGAAAGGAAAGTGTGATTTATTTCCTTCCCACTCATGCTATCGAACTCGTAGAAGCTTCAGCTTTACAACAGGCAGTAAAACAAAGGGCAGTTGAAGACCGCATGCCATACTTAAACAGTTATGATGTATTGCTGCAATATTTGACCACCCTGGCGATTTCCGATGGATTTTATCCGGATGAAATCTATCAAGAGATCAAACAAACATTTTGCTACCAAGCCGTATCAGAAGACCAGTGGCGATGGTTGTTGAACTTCTTGGTCATGGGAAGCCAAAGTTTACAATCCTACGATGAATATAAGAAAGTTGACGTTGAGGAAGACGGAAAATTCAAGGTCAATAATCGTGGAGTTGCCATGCGCCATCGCTTTCAAATCGGAACCATTGTTGGCGATGCCAACCTCACTGTTCGTTATCAAAGAGGAGGTTATATCGGCACTATTGAAGAGTATTTTATTTCAAAGCTAAAGCAAGGTGATGTCTTTACTTTTGCTGGAAGAAATCTGGAATTCATTCGCATCAAAGAAATGCAGGTTCATGTGCGTAATTCCAGTAAAAAAACAAGTAAAGTTCCTGCTTGGGGAGGAAGTCGTATGACGCTTTCGGCACAAATGTCAAAATTACTTCGGGAAGAATTATATACGGTAAGCCTCGATAAAAAAGAACAGTCTCGAGAAATGAAATCGCTTGCACATATTTTCAAACAACAACGAATCGATAGCATTGTACCGAAACCCGATGAGTTTTTAATAGAGACCTTTCAGACTGAAGATGGTTATCATCATCTATTTTATCCGTTCGAGGGGAGATTTGTGCATGAGGCGATGGGAAGTTTGCTAGGGTACCGCATTAGCCTACTCTCTCCCATAACTTTTTCCTTAGCTTTTAATGACTACGGATTTGAATTGCTTTCCGACAAGGAAATAGACATGCAACAAGTCATCGACAACGATTTGTTCACAACAGATTATATGTTGGATGATTTGCAGAAGAGTTTAAATTCCACCGAAATGGCTCGACGTAAATTCCGGGATATTGCGGTTATTAGTGGTATGGTCTTTACAGGTTATCCTGACAAAGGCGTCAAGATGAAACATCTACAAAGCAGTTCGCAGTTGCTATTCGACGTATTTCGCGATTACGAAGACGATAATCTACTATACCAGCAAGCATTTACCGAAACCTTTGAACATCAATTGGAAGAAGGTCGTTTGCGCATTTCCTTGGAACGCATCGCAGCTCAAGAAATTGTTTGGAAACCTTGTGCTTACCCAACTCCATTTTCATTTCCGCTAATTACAGACCGCATGAGTCGTGAAAGACTTTCAAGCGAAAAATTAGCTGACCGCATCAAACGTATGGCAGCTATTTTGACAAAGAAATAGGTATTTTTGAGCAATGAGTCAGTCCATCAAAATTCAGGATAATACGTTTACCATGCATCCTTCAAGGGTGTTATTTTGGGAAGAAAAATCAATGCTTTTGATCAGCGATGTGCATTTAGGAAAGGTGTCTCACTTTCGCAAGTTTGGCGCCGCAGTCCCTCAAAAGGCTGTTCAAAAGAATTTTGACTTGATGACTGAAGTTCTTGAATTTTTCAATCCTAAGACAGTTTGCTTTTTGGGTGATTTATTTCATTCCTCTTTGAACAAGGAATGGGAATTATTTGAACAATGGGTTTCTAAAACAGATGCTGAAATTATTCTAGTGTCTGGCAATCATGATATTATTTCACCACTGAAATATGAAGCATTGAATGTCAAAGTAGTGTTGGAAATTCAATCCGATGGATTTCTTCTCACTCACCATCCTGAAGAACGAGATGGATTTTTTAATTTTTCGGGGCACATTCACCCAGCTGTTCGGTTACGTGGTTCAGGTCGGCAAACACTTCGCCTTCCGTGTTTTTTTAAGAGTAAGAATCAAATGATTGTCCCTGCTTTTGGAGAGTTCACAGGAAGCCACACCTTAAAACCTTCCAAAAAAAACGAGGTTTTTGCTGTTACCAAGGAAGCTGTTTTTCAAGTTGACCTAGGGTAATCCTGTTCTAAAACTACTTTCGATACCACGGTATACTTATGCCCTAAAAATAGTCGTATTTTTAACAAAAATGCTTCCTATGAAAAAGAGATTAGCTATTCTTAATTTGGCTTCGGTGGTTCTTGTGATTGTTATAAATTATGTATCCCAAGCCATTCGAATCAACGAAACTACCATTGGCGAAGTAAGTAATAAGTACTTCAATCTATTCACACCGGCGAGTTATGCCTTTGCCATTTGGGGACTCATTTTTATGGCGCTCATTGCCTATGGAATCTATCAGGTGAGAATGGCATTCTTCAGTGACAAACCATCTGATTTCATCGAAAAAACGGGCTATTGGTTGATACTAACCAATCTTTTAAACTGTGTTTGGGTTTTCGTTTTTGCCTATGAGTATACCGGTCTTTCGGTTCTCGTGATGTTGGCAATTCTTTTTTCTTTGCTGCAAGTCATTAGGAATACCAATATGGATAATGCATCGGTTTCCCGATCAACCATCGTATTTGGTTGGTTGCCCATTGGTATCTATAGCGGCTGGATTGCTGTTGCTACCATTGCCAATGTAGCGGCTTACCTAAGTAAACTAAATTGGGACGGTGCCTTCTTTTCAGAACAACAATGGACGGTCATTATGATGGCCATTGCAACATTGGTAAATATTTTCATGGTCTGGAAACGAAATATGCGTGAATTTGCCTTTGTGGGCATCTGGGCTTTATTTGCAATTTATGTTAGACATACCGGAAGCATCGATGCTTTGGCTAATATGGCCTTAACTTGTAGTGCAATTCTAACTATTGTAGTCATTGTTCATGCCATTCAGAATAGAAAGACGAATCCGTTTTTAAACCCGAAAGCGAGTTCTTAAAAATAGCAACGTAGGTTAGCCCAATTGGGTAATCAGACTTATATTTGCAAAAATTTTACGGTTGGTTAAAACCCCGATTTCCGAGTTCTTTGCACAGTCTCCGCAATTGCTGAAACTGCGGAATGCTATTGCCGAAAACGAAACTTCAGCTCCAGTTAGACACCATTTAAAAGGACTTGCAGGTTCATCTATTTCCTTCGTGTTATCCGAAACTTTTAAGCAAACTGAAGCCCCTTTTCTTTTGGTTTTCAATGATAAAGAAGAGGCAGCCTATCACCTCAATGACCTAGAGCAATTGATTGGTGAGAATGATGTTTTGTTTTATCCAGGGAGTTACCGTAGACCCTATCAAATCGATGAAACCGATAATGCCAATGTACTGCTACGGGCCGAGGTTTTAAATCGTATTAATTCTCGCAAGAAACCTGCGGCTATTGTCACCTATCCCGATGCGCTTTTTGAAAAAGTAGTCACGCGAAGAGAACTTGAAAAGAATACCCTTAAAATAAAATTAGAGGATACCCTTTCGTTGGATTTTCTCAATGAAGTCCTTTTCGAATACCAATTTAAAAGGGTTGATTTTGTAACGGAACCTGGGGAGTTTTCCGTTCGAGGCGGTATCGTAGATGTTTTTTCCTTTTCAAATGATGAACCCTATCGTATTGAGTTCTTCGGGGACGAAGTAGATAGTATTCGAACTTTTGATGTTGAGACACAGCTTTCAACCGAAAAAGTTAAAAAAATTACCATAATTCCGAATGTTGCCAACAAATTCCTAGAGGAAAAACGGGAAAGCTTTCTAAAATACATCTCTACTAAAACCATCGTTTTTGCTAAGAATCCCGAATTACTTCTTGATCGTCTGGATGATTTCTTCGAGAAGGCGAACGAGGCATTTTCAAAACTATCCGAAGACATCAAACATGCCGAGCCTGAGGAGTTTTTCTTGAATTCGACTCAGTTTAAAGAGCAATTAAAGGATTTTGGATTAGTAACGTTTGGTGTTGGAGAATCGCTGAAACCAGAACAGGATTCCGAAATTACATTTCGGACAAAACCCCAACCTTCTTTCAATAAAAAGTTCGATTTACTGATTGACAACCTGAATGTCAATCATCAAAATGGGTATCGCAATTTTATCTTTTGTGCCACGGACCAGCAAGCCAAACGATTTCATGACATTTTTGAGGAAGTTGAAACGCAGGTCCATTATAAAACAATCGTCTTTTCGCTACATCAAGGATTTATTGATGACGACTTAAAGTTAGTCTGTTATACAGACCATCAAATTTTTGAGCGCTATCATAAATTCAGTTTGAAAAATGGCTACGCAAAGAAGCAAGCCATAACGCTTAAAGAACTAAATAAACTTGAAATTGGGGATTATGTAACCCATATCGACCACGGCATCGGAAAATTTGGAGGACTACAAAAAATAGATGTAGAAGGTAAAAAGCAGGAAGCTATCAAATTGATGTATGGTGAGCGCGACATTTTATATGTCAGCATTCACTCGCTTCACAAGATTTCCAAATTCAATGGCAAGGACGGCGCAGTCCCCAAAATCTACAAGCTTGGCTCAGCCGCTTGGAAGAAAATCAAGCAAAAAACCAAATCGAGGGTCAAGAAAATCGCTTTTGACCTCATTAAGGTATATGCCAAACGGAGACTTCAAAAAGGTTTTCAGTATGACCCTGATGGGTATTTACAGCATGAACTGGAAGCCTCTTTTATTTACGAAGACACTCCCGATCAAAGCAAAGCCACCGAAGATATCAAACGGGATATGGAAAGTGAGCGTCCAATGGATCGTTTGATCTGCGGTGATGTTGGTTTTGGAAAAACAGAAGTGGCCATTCGAGCAGCTTTTAAAGCAGTCGCTAACGGCAAACAAGTTGCCGTACTCGTACCAACCACGATATTGGCCTTCCAACACAACAGAACATTCAAAGAACGGTTAAAAGAAATGCCGGTTACAGTGGATTACCTGAATCGTTTTCGAACTACCAAAGAACGTCGCTTAACATTAGAAAAACTTGAGGCAGGTAAAGTTGATATTATTATCGGAACACATCAATTGGTCAACAAAAACGTAAAGTTTAAAGACCTAGGACTGCTCATTGTTGATGAAGAACAGAAGTTTGGGGTGTCCGTAAAGGACAAATTAAAATCCATAAAAGAAAATGTCGATGTTTTGACCTTAACAGCGACACCAATCCCAAGGACATTACAATTCAGTTTGATGGCCGCACGGGATTTATCCGTCATCAATACCCCTCCACCTAATCGTTATCCTATAGAAAGTCAAGTAATCCGTTTTGGGGAAGAAATTATTCGTGACGCGATAACCTACGAAATTCAGCGTGGCGGTCAAGTATTCTTCATTCACAATCGTATTGAAAACATCAAGGAAGTCGCAGGAATGATTCAGCGCTTGGTCCCTGATGCAAAAGTCGGTATCGGACACGGCCAAATGGAAGGCAAAAAACTCGAGACCCTGATGCTTGCCTTTATGAATGGGGAATTTGACGTACTTGTTTCCACCACAATAGTCGAAAGCGGACTAGATGTGACCAATGCCAATACTATTTTCATCAATAACGCCAACAATTTTGGCTTAAGCGATTTACATCAAATGCGGGGTCGCGTAGGGCGAAGTAATAAGAAAGCTTTCTGTTATTTTATTACGCCTCCTTATGATGTCATGACCGTTGATGCACGAAAACGAATTCAAGCTTTGGAACAATTCACCGAGCTAGGAAGCGGCTTTAATATTGCCATGAAAGATTTAGAAATTCGTGGCGCGGGAGACCTATTGGGTGGTGAGCAAAGCGGATTTATCAATGAAATAGGCTTTGATGCCTATCAAAAAATATTAGCGGAAGCGATTGATGAACTGAAAGAAAATGAGTTCAAAGAACTTTATGAGGAAGTTGAAGGGCATCAGGAAAAAATATTTTTAAAGGAAACACAGCTAGATACGGATTTTGAATTGCTCTTTCCTGATGACTATATCAACAATGTTACGGAACGATTGAACCTATACACTTTGCTGAATCAAGTGAAAGATGAAGAAGGATTGGCAAAGTATGAAACAGAGCTTGTTGATCGCTTTGGGGAATTACCAGCAGAAGCAGATGACCTCTTAAATTCCGTTCGCATTAAGTGGATTGCTACTAGCATAGGCCTAGAAAAGGTGATACTTAAAAAAGGGAAGCTTATTGGTTATTTTATTTCGGACCAACAATCTGACTTTTATCAAAGTCCCAATTTTACAAAGGTTTTGCAGTTCGTCCAAACCAACTCCAACATTTGTAAAATGAAAGAGAAACAAACCAGAAATGGGCTTCGACTACTAATTGTGTTTGAAGGCATTACTTCGATAGAAAAGGCCTTTCAGGCTTTTACCCCTCTTAGGATTTTTGATATAAATTCCTTTCCAAAACCTTAGAAGTTGAAACAATTGGACAATTAGTAGTTTTTTCGTACGTTTATGTAGATAAAAACCTACTTATTATGCATTCTACAAGTACGGTTACCTTCAATATTCCAGAAAAAATGGCCCTGGTAAAAATGATTTACTCGGTCATAATCGCTGATCGATTAGTCCATAAAAAAGAGATTCAGCTAATGACGAACCTTACCCAGCGTCTTAATTTTGATACTAGCTTTATTGAACAAGCTCAAACCATGAATACTGATGAAAGCATAGCTATACTTGATGATATGGAAAAACATAAGAAACAGGTCGTAGGGCGAATACTTCATGAAGTTGCTAAAGCTGACGGTTTCGTACATGACAACGAAATGACTTTACTATTAAACATTTTTAGTGCTATAGGCATTGGGTCAGGAGCTTTACAGTAATTATGCCTAAATGGCTTGAATAGCTCCACATAGAAATATCTCTTTAGTAGTTTCTATTTTAATTTGTTTAAATTCGTGGTATTCTAACCCCACAATTAGAATTTATGACCTCTTCAACCATGGGCTTTTCGCTAGCCGAAAAACTTGCAATTGTGCAAGCTCTCGATTCAGTAATTTTGGCAGACGGCAATGTTCATCAAGGTGAAATCAATGCTCTGAGTGAATTAATGCATCGCTTGGATTTTGACAGTAACTTTATCGTACAGGCACGAAATTTACCAACTAATCAAGGTATTTTGGTTTTAAAAAATATGACCGAGGAAAAAAAACTTACCATAACTGAAATATTAAACCAAATGGCAATAGCTGATGGATTCTTACATAAAAAGGAAACAACACTAATTTTAAGTATACGCGATGCTATGGGGATATATAATAGCATGGACTGACTCTACATAACCATGGAATTTGATTTTAACGAAAAGCTAGCTATCATTAAGATTACCACAGATGTGATCAAAGTTGATGATTTGTTGCATAAGGGTGAAATGAAATTTTTGGAACAACTGAAAAAAGATATTGGCTTTGATATTCCAATAGTCGAAGCTGCCGAAGATTTAGATTATGATACTGCTTTAATTACCCTTAATAAACTTCCTTATAAAAAAAAGCAGGTTATTGTTCAAATATTGCGAGACGTAGCCGTTTCGGATAACTTTCTTCATGAAAAAGAAATGGACCTAATTCTATCCACTTTTGTCAACATAGGACTTGGGGAAGAATTGGAATAGCACAACGCTTTTATTTGTTACTTTAATTATCTCGTATTAATACCTAAATTTGATATCAAAACGGCCATATTTTCAATATGGCTCGAATTTTGACATTACAGTTAACATGAAACGAAGCCTTCTCTCCCTTATCCTTTTGATTACAATATCAGCACAAGCTCAAAATACCATTTCAGGTACTTTTTACCCGGCGAAAGATTATAGTTGGCTTATAGCGTACCGGCTAAAACCAGGTACGCAAGTTTATTCGGCGGACACGGCTATCCAAAATGGAACGTTCAACCTGAATCTTCCTGAAAACTCACCTTCAGGCACATACCGATTGGTATATGCAATACCTCAGGAAGAGTTTTATTTTGATGTAATATACAATGGAATTGAAGATATAAATCTAAGCTTTGATAGTGAGCAAGGTGTTATGTTTACAGCTTCTAAAGAAAATATACTTTTTGGTACATATTTTAATGAAATCAATACTCTTGAGCGCGAAATGATTGCGTATTATACCAACGGAACCATGGATGTCAAAACATATCAGAATATCCTGAAAAAATACCAAGAGACTCAAGAATCTTATGAAAAAAAATCGGAGGGCCTCATCTCAAATCACTTTATTAAAGCGAACAAGCCCTATGTTCCCTCTGACTACGAATCCATCCAAGATTATGTACGGAATCGAAAGAATTCCTACTTTGACTATCTAGATTTGAACAATCCAGTTTTACAAGCTTCAGGTTTTCTTACCGATAAATTGACGAATTACGTTTTTACGGCACTTCCGTTGGGACCACTTGAAAAGGTCGAAACCGAAAAGGAGATTCAAGCAAACATTACAGCAATTGTTGAAAATTTAAATGGAGTTTCAGACACCTATGCCTTTCATATTCTATATACACTTTGGACGCAAAGCTCTAATAGTGGATTTGATAGCACGGCGGATTTTGTTTACACGAAATATTTAAAAAACTCTAGCGCTGCCCCTGCAAATAAAGACGTTATTGACAAAATTGAAATTTATAACCGTCTTCGAATTGGAGTTATTTCCCCTGAAATTAGTTGGAAAGACGGAGAGAAGGAAGAAAAATTAAGTGCTTTACAAGGTTCGGAAAATTACTTGCTCGTTTTCTGGAGCAGTACCTGTGGCCATTGTCTCAAAGAACTTCCTGCTTTGCATAAAGAACTTAAAGATAACGAGGATATAAAAGTAATAGCTGTAGGATTGGAAAATGATGACATTTCGTGGAATATCGAATCCCGCAAGTTGTCGAATTTCGAACACGCAATTGCTTTGGGTAAATGGGATAGTGAATATGCCAAAATATTTGACATACATGCTACCCCTACTTACTTTATCCTAGATAAGGATAAACAAATAATCGCCAAGCCAGAAAGCGATAAGGAAGTTGTTGCCTTTTTAAGAGAAAAGTAAATTCTATAAGGTCTTCAAATCCTTTATAGTTTTGAAAGCAATATCCACCTGACTATCGTCAACCAAAATTGTAAATTCGTTGGTGGTAGAGATTACTTCATAAAGTACAATTCCTTCCCAAGCCAAGCGCTGAAAAATAAAATAGTAAATTCCCGGTACCGAAACATTCTCAGCAGGCAGCTTTACCGTTATTGAAGATAGCTCTTCAGCCTTTTGGGTACATCGCTCTGCATTGAATAAACTCTCAACGGTATTGTCCATTACATTGCTGATAACAATATTTATCTCATTAACACCTCTAGAAGAGGTATAAAAGACATCTTGATTCTCATTGATTGCCTCCAAAAGTTTAGCTTGTTGCACTAAAATGGTATCAGAAGCTAAAAAAGTATAGTCCGTTAAGGACGACCGAACAGTAATCTCGCCGATATTCTTTAAAACTTTGATAATCTTATGCGTTGCTCGAAACTCCAAATCGTCCGATAAGCGTTTAAGTGCCATCACAATCGCTCCATTCCGAATGTCCTTGCCAAGTTCTTCCTCGATTTCTGGTTTTACGATTCTTGATAGTGAAGTTAGGTTGATGATTCCCTGAGCTAAAGCGCTTTGTAAAAAGGGCTTTTTCTTGATGTATTGCTCTACGACTGATGAAATTGTTTTCATTATGATTGATTTGATAACAAAAATAACATATTGTTACAAATAAAACAAATTGTCAGAAATGATAAAATGCACTTTCCAAATGTTCAATCTTGAATATTGTCTTATTCTTCAATATGGTTATCAAATCAAATCGAACCTCAACATCAAGATTATTTGCAATAACAAAATGGTCTGCACCCATAACCAAAAGTTTGATTTTCTTTTTGGTAATGGTATCCGCAATAGGAATGATTCTGTCATTGCTGCGGGCTCTTACCTCAACAATAGCCAGTATATTTTCCTTCTGGGCAATGATGTCAATTTCGGACTTTAAATACCTATAATTCCTGTATTTAATTTCATATCCTTTTTTAATTAAGAAATCCGTGGCAATCTTTTCACCCTCCTTCCCAAACTCGTTGTGTTTTCCCGTGAATTAAAAAATATTTAACCGAAAACGTGCATTTCATCGAAAAAACGCGCCGTTAAACGTCCTAACCAAGTAAAAAGCACGTAGCTTATCTAGTAGTTTAACGAAAATACAAGGATTTCAATACTATCCTCTTTTTAGCTACGTTATTTTAGTTCCCCAAGCAATTAGCAGCCCCAAGCGCTATGAACAAACATACTAACGCCCAAATTGACTATGGAATATTTCATTAATTGTAATACTTCTCCGTTGTCCCCGTATGCTGGTGCTTTAACGCAACAGCAAGTGGAACACCTGTACAGAAGATTAGGATTTAGTGCTTCAGTACAAACTATCAACGCAGGAACAGGCCAAACTCCAGGAGCCTTGGTTGATACTCTAATTAATCAAGCCATTGGTTTAGCTCCATTACCGGCCCCCGTATGGGCCACTTGGAACAATAGCAACTACCCGGCTGATGAAGACGCTGCAAGACAATTGCGTAGAGCACAACAAGATGAATGGGAACTTGGTTATGCCAACTCCATTTTAAACAACAATCTTCGAGATCGATTAAGCTTTTTCTGGAGCAATCATTTTGTAACCGAATTAGATGTCTATGACTGTAATGCGTATTTGTATGAATATACAAATTGCCTACAGCGCAATGCGATAGGGAATTTTAGAACCTTCGTGAGCGAAATAGGCTTGACCAATGCTATGTTGTATTATCTAGATGGTGTTTACAATAATGGCAACAACCCTAACGAAAACTATGCCCGAGAGTTATATGAGCTCTTTAGCCTGGGTGATGGCAATGGTTATACTGAAGAAGATATCATTGAAACAGCAAAGGCTCTTACAGGTTATGTTGAACGTGGTGAGCTAGGCTGCGAGGCTGTGTTGTTCAACCCTGAAAGACATGATGCTGGGCCTAAGACTATTTTTGGTCAAACTGGCAACTGGGGCTATGATGATGTTATAAATATTCTTTTCACGCAAAGACCCAACGAAATCGCAGAGTTTATCTGTAGAAAATTATATGAATTCTTTGTACACCCCGATTCACGTGATGATGCAGGAAATGCCCAGACCATTATATCTGGCATGGCAGCTACCTTTGTAGGTGCAAATTTTGAAATTGCTCCAGTGTTGTCACAATTGTTTAAAAGTGAGCACTTTTTTGATGAGGATGCTGTTGGAGTTATTATAAAGAGCCCATACGACTTGTATTTTAATTTGATGAAGGAAACTGGCTTTAGCTACAACGATACCACGGTAGCGTCTATGGTCAACTATAGCGGACTTCTTAGTCAACGATTGTTTGACCCCGTTGATGTTGCCGGTTGGGAAAGAGACCGATCTTGGATTAACACCAACTTTATGATTGGAAGATGGTTGACTCTTGAAACAATTCTTGAAGAATTTTATCAAGGTAATTCCGAAGAATTCAGAGATTTTGCAGTTGCAGCTGTAGGTCCTGCAAATAGCAATACGAGCAATCCCGAAATTGTAACACAGGCTATTGTCAATAAAATTACTCCTAAAGGACTACTTACACAACAAGATTTCGATAACGCTTTGTCTGCTTTTAAGGTTGAAGACGTACCTGAAATCTATTATAGTCCGGACCATACTCCCGGAGGGACTTCTCAATGGATGCTTAGTATAAGTCCGCAAGTTCCAAATCAGGTATACCTATTGTTGGTTCACCTATCAAGACAACCAGAATTTCAACTAAAATAAACCTACTACTATGTGCGATACTCACGATTCAACACCATATAAAGGCCTAGAACATGATGGCCACGACACCGAACACAAGCAATGGAGCCGGCGTTCATTTTTACAAGCGTTAGGTATAGCCGGTTCTGGTTCAATGATGCTAGGCAGTAACATGCTTACAGCTTCTGCACCATCGCCCTTGACCTCGGCAATAGCAGATACGGAAACGGATAACATCTTAATATTAATTCGTTTATCAGGCGGAAATGATGGTTTGAGTACCGTTATTCCAATTGAACAATATGATGCCTACGCGAATGCTAGGCCAAATATCTATATTCCTGAAAGTAAGGTATTGAAACTCACCGATGAATTTGGTGTGCCATCTTATATGGGCGCTTTACAACCCATGTGGGGAGACGGACAGTTCAAAGCGGTTCACGGTGTAGGTTATGAGGGACAGAGTTTATCTCATTTTACCGGTTCTGATATTTTTGCAAATACCGATTTAACCACTACAGGTTTTAGCGGATTAGATACAGGTTGGATGGGAAGACATTTCGAACATTGCTTTCCAGATTACTTATCTGATTTTCCAGGAAGTAGACCAGAAGGTCCTGCGGCTGTGCAAATAGGTCAGTTCGGAAGTTTAGTTTTTGAAGGCGAAGAGACTAACTATGCTTTTGTAGCGAACAATATAGATCAGCTGGAAGAAATTGCAGAAACCGGATTACAATACTCTGTTGATGAAGCCTTATTCGATGATTGTATGTACGGTGACCAATTGAGATATCTAAGAGGAGTTTCAAATGTAACCAACGAGTATGCAGGTACAATTCACGAAGCGTGGTTAAGAGGTCAGAATCAAGTAGAATATCAAGATAACGGTTTTGCAAGACAATTGGCCTTGTTGGCACGTTTGATAAAAGGGAATCTAGGAACCAAAGTGTACATGATCTCCATGGGAGGTTTTGACACACACGGTAACCAACCTCTTAATCACGAACGTTTGATGACTAATTTATCGGTAGCCATTGACAATTTCTATGATGACTTAGGTTTCACAGAACAAGATGATAAAGTATTGAGTATGACATTTTCAGAATTCGGAAGACGAATATTTGAAAATGGCTCTAATGGAACAGATCATGGTAAAGCCGCTCCAACTCTATTCTTCGGATCGGGACTAGAAGGAAGTGCTTTCGTTGGTGAACATCCAACCTTGGAAAATCCTGATGGCCGTGGAAACTTGGAATATACTATGGATTTTAGGGATTTATATGCCACAGTGTTGGCTGAATGGTTATGTGTTCCTATTCCATTAGTAGAGCAGCATTTATTAGATCATCCGTATGCCCCAGTAAATCTTGGGTTTAACTGTAGTGGTGTCGATTTTCCAGATATCGTTTATAGTGACGGAGATGTGACGCCTCCTATGGGTGAAGAACCTACTGAGCCTACACCTTTCGATCCTAGTTTGTTAGATGCGATTGTTCATAAACCTTTTTATCCAACAGATGAGAATCCTCATATCTATTTAGAGATGCCGTTTAGCGCCCATGTTGATATTCAGTTGTACAACATTCTGGGTCAACTAGTCGGTACTGTTTATAATGAGATGATGTTAGAGGGTCAGGTAGAAATTAATATCCGTGAGCGAGTGCCACAACATTTAGCAGCCGGAAAATATATCTATCGTATTGATGTTCAGAATCAAAAAATGGCTAAATCAGTTATGGTAGCCTAAAATATAAGTATTTATGAGTACGTATTTCGTCCCCTAAATCTACCCCCACTTTTTGCTAAGCCTCCGATTGTACCCACAATACGTCGGAGGCTTTTTTTTGTGAAATCCTGCTTTAAATTTATAAAAGAGACTATTGAACTAACCCTGATTTATATCAGGGTCTTTTGTGTTTACACTTCTTAATACTTCGGTAGCGACGCGGCAACAAAAAATGCTATTTTTGTAGCTCAAAATTAGATTGATGGCTCAAAACCAAAATTCTCCAGCGCGCTATACGATTACCGCTGCTTTACCCTATACAAACGGACCAATTCACATCGGCCATCTAGCAGGAGTTTACGTTCCTGCGGATATTTACGCCCGTTATTTGCGATTAATTGGAAAAGATGTTGCTTTCGTTTGCGGAAGTGATGAACATGGAGTAGCTATCTCAATGAAAGCTAAAAAGGAGGGCATTACGCCCAAAGAAGTTATTGACAAATATGACGGGATTATCCGCCAATCGTTTCAAGACTTCGGAATTACTTTCGATAACTATTCCCGTACATCGCGTGAAATCCACCATAAAACTGCAGGAGACTTTTTCAAAAAGCTTCATGAACAAGGAGATTTTATTGAAGAAACAACCGCTCAGTTATACGATGAGGAAGCTGACCAGTTTCTTGCTGACCGTTTTGTAGTTGGTACTTGTCCCAATTGTGGACATGAAGAAGCCTACGGCGATCAATGCGAAAATTGTGGTTCTACTTTAAATGCTACTGATTTGATTAATCCGAGATCAACAGTTTCTGGAGCGGTTCCTACAATGAAGGAAACAAAACATTGGTTTCTTCCCTTGGATAGATATGAAGATTTTCTAAGAGAATGGATTTTAGAAGGACACAAAAATGACTGGAAACCCAACGTTTATGGCCAATGCAAATCATGGATTGACGGAGGATTAGCGCCTCGTGCGGTAACCCGTGATTTGGATTGGGGAATTCCCGTGCCAGTTAAGGGCGGAGAAGGTAAGGTATTGTATGTCTGGTTCGATGCTCCTATCGGATATATTTCTTCCACCAAAGAATGGGCGGAACGTGAAGGAAAAGATTGGGAGCCCTATTGGAAATCTGACGATACCAAATTGGTTCATTTCATTGGAAAAGATAATATCGTATTTCACTGTATCATCTTCCCAGCGATTCTAAAAGCACATGGCGATTTCATACTTCCGGAAAATGTACCCGCCAATGAATTTTTGAATTTAGAAGGAAACAAATTGTCCACTTCAAAAAATTGGGCGGTTTGGTTGCATGAGTATTTACAAGAATTCCCAGATATGCAAGACGTATTGCGATATACCTTAACGGCAAACGCGCCAGAAACCAAGGACAACGATTTCACTTGGAAAGATTTTCAGGCACGAAACAACAGCGAGCTGGTGGCTATTTTCGGAAACTTTATCAACCGGGTGGTAGTCCTAACCAATAAATATTACGAGGGTATCGTTCCAGGTCCTTCAGAATTCTCAAAAGTAGATTTGGAAACCTTAGCAGCTTTAAAGGAATTTCCGGCAACGATTGAAAGTTCATTGGAACGCTATCGTTTTCGCGAAGCGGGTCAAGAACTCATGAACCTTGCACGACTAGGAAACAAATACCTAGCCGACGAAGAACCCTGGAAAGTCATCAAGGAAGATGAACAACGCGTAAAAACCATCATGTTCGTAGCCCTCCAAATCGCAACCGGACTTGCAGTTTTAAGTGAGCCTTTTTTACCGTTTACTTCTAAAAAACTTAAAAACATATTAAATGTCAGATCGAGTGATTCGCCTTCAGCGAATCGTATCGAGAACCAATGGAGCGATGTTTCAACCAAAGAAACCCTACTCCCAGCAACTCACCAAATCAACAAAGCCGAGCTCCTCTTCAGAAAAATAGAAGACAAAGAGATTCAAGCCCAACTAGATAAACTAGAAGCCACTAAAAAGGCAAACGAAAACGCAAACAAAGAACTCATGCCACAAAAAGACACCATACAATTCGATGATTTCACAAAATTAGACATGCGTGTAGGCACAATAGTCGAAGCCGAAAAAATGGCAAAGGCGAAAAAGTTATTAGTACTTAAAGTAGATACTGGGTTAGATATAAGAACTATTGTTTCTGGTATTGCGGAGAGTTTTACTCCGAAAGAAATTGTAGGTAAAAAAGTTACTGTTCTTATCAATCTTGCACCTCGCGCTTTACGTGGCGTGAATAGTGAAGGCATGATTCTGATGACCGAGAATGCGGAAGGCAAGTTGGTTTTTGTCAATCCTGATGAAGATGGTGTTGGTAATGGTGAGGGAATAAATTAGAAATAGTATTTGATGAAGCTATATTCTTACCTAGCGAAACACACCAAACTCCCAGAAAAAAGTATTGCCAATACCGTCGAACTTCTAAACCAAGATTGTACGGTCCCATTTATAGCTCGCTATCGCAAGGAAAAAACAGGCAAACTTGATGAGGTTCAAATTGGAGCCATTGTTCAATTCAAGGCACAGTTTGAAGCAATAGAAAAGCGAAAACTAGCTATTCTAAAAGCCATTGAAGAACAAGACGCGCTTACTGATGAACTAAAAAGCAAAATTCAACAAGCAGACGATTTAGTTACCCTAGAAGACATCTACCTCCCTTTCAAGAAAAAACGAAAGACCAAAGCAGGGACCGCAAGAAAAAATGGCTTAGAACCTTTGGCTAAAATCATCATGGCTCAAAATCATGCTGAAATTGACTATACAGCTTCCCAATATTTGAACGAGCAAATTCAAAATGAAGATGAAGCATTGGAAGGTGCGCGACATATTATAGCGGAATGGCTGAACGAACGTATCTCCATCCGGAACCAGATTCGGAATCAATTGGAGCGCTCTGCCATGCTAATAACTAAAGTTATTAGTACAAAAAAAGACGAAGAAAAAGCACAAAAATTCCGAGACTACTTTGATTGGAGCGAAGCATTAAAACGTTGTCCTTCGCACCGTTTCTTAGCTATTCTACGGGCCGAAAACGAAGGTTTTATTCGTGTTAAAATTGAAATCGATGACGATTATATCCTTTCAAAAATCGAAGACCGAATCTTAAAATCGGATAATTCTTGTACACCTCATATAAAAATAGCGTTACAAGATGCCTATAAGCGTTTGCTTTTTCCATCGTTATCAAATGAATTGCTGAAAAATGCAAAAGAAAAAGCCGATGATGAGGCCATAAAAGTATTCTCTAAAAACCTCAAACAATTACTGTTGGGCGCTCCATTAGGGGAAAAACGAATTCTCGCTATTGACCCAGGATTTCGAACGGGCTGCAAAGTCGTTTGTTTGAGTGCGCAAGGCGCTTTAGAACACAACGAAACTATTTACCCTCATGCGCCGCAAAACAAAAGCATAGAGGCTATTAAAAAAATCAGCTCTCTTTGCGACGCATATAAAATAGAAGCAATTGCCATCGGAAACGGCACCGCCTCAAGAGAAACCGAACATTTAGTCAAACGTATTCATTTTAAAAACCCTGTCGAAGTTTATGTGGTGAGTGAAGCTGGGGCTTCTATTTACTCCGCTTCTAAAATAGCGCGTGATGAATTTCCGAATTATGATGTTACCGTTCGAGGTTCGGTTTCCATTGGGCGGCGCCTGGCCGACCCCCTGGCGGAATTGGTGAAAATAGATGCGAAATCCATCGGGGTAGGACAATATCAGCATGATGTAGACCAAACGAAACTACAAACCTCTTTGGATTCTGTTGTTGAAAGTTGTGTAAATTCCGTCGGAGTGAATATCAATACCGCTAGTATTCCTTTACTTAGTTACGTATCTGGTATTGGCCCAAAATTGGCTGAAAACATTGTTGCATTTCGAAATGAAAATGGCCCTTTTCTAGATCGAAAAATGATTAAGAAAGTCCCACGTTTGGGTGGAAAAGCATTTGAGCAAGGGGTTGCTTTTTTGCGAATAAAAGAAGCAAAGAACCCCTTGGATGATTCTGCTGTGCATCCCGAAAGTTATGGCGTTGTTCAGAAAATGGCCAAGGATAAGAAAATACCAATCTCAGACTTAATCGGAAACAAAACCGAACTACAGCAAATCGATTTACAAAAATATTGTACCGATACCGTTGGACTACCAACTTTAAAAGACATCATCGATGAATTAGAAAAACCCGGACTCGACCGTCGTGAAAAAGCTAAAGTCTTTACCTTCGACCAAAATGTAAGGAGTATTAATGATTTACGAGAAGGACAATTACTACCTGGCATCGTTAACAATATTACCAATTTTGGTTGCTTCGTAGATATTGGCATCAAAGAAAGTGGATTGATCCATGTTTCTAATCTTTCTGACAGTTTCGTAAAAGACGTGAATGCGCATGTGAGTTTGAATCAGCAGCTAATTGTAAAAGTTTTAGCTGTGGATATTCCAAGAAAACGGATTCAATTGAAGTTGCATAAATAGATCTCAATACTTGACTTGATAGATTGACTTAAATTTGTCCCATGCTCAAAATAGCCTACCACCCCATCTATAAACACCACCTACCAGATGGGCATCGCTTTCCGATGTTGAAGTATGATTTGTTGCCCAAACAACTAGTACATGAAGGTACCTGTGCCGAGGAAAACTTTTTTGAGCCTGAAATTCCTAATGACAAGCACATCGTTGCCGTTCATGACCCTGAATATTTCTATGATTTATTGAATATTAAGATTCCGCCTAAGGAAGCTCGAAAAATAGGATTTCCACTTACTGAAGATTTAGTAGAACGCGAGCGTATTATTGCTGATGGAACAATAAAAGGTTGTGAATTTGCTCTAGAAAATGGCATCGCCATGAATATTGCCGGAGGAACACATCATGCCTATACCAATAGAGGTGAGGCGTTCTGTATGTTAAACGACCAGGCCATTGGCGCTAGGTATCTTCAAGCTAAAGGTTTGGCTAAAAAAGTATTAATTGTTGATTTGGATGTTCATCAAGGAAACGGCACAGCTGAAATTTTTCAAAATGAAGCATCTGTTTTTACCTTTTCAATGCATGGAGCTAGTAATTATCCTTTTAAAAAGGAAAAGTCTGATTTGGATATTGCTTTAAAAAAGGGAACAAGAGACCAAGAATATCTTTCCATCCTTCGGGAAATTCTTCCTAAATTAATCCGTGAAACCAAACCTGATTTTATATTCTATCTCTGTGGGGTAGATGTGATTGACACGGACAAACTAGGAACTCTTGGCATGAGTATTCAAGGGTGTAAACAGCGAGATACATTTGTTTTAGAAACTTGTCACCAACTTCAAATTCCTGTGCAATGTAGTATGGGTGGTGGCTATTCACCAGATATTAAAACTATAGTTGACGCACACGCAAATACTTTTCGAGCAGCACAGCAGATTTATTTTTAAATCGTTCTATTTTGGAAAGTGCTCAAATCGCAATAAAACCACTATTTTTAAAATCGTTATAGCCCATACTTTATGAAAAAACTACCCCTTACACTTGCGCTATTCGGATTTTTATTTATTCAGGGACAAGATGCTAACCAACCTGCCCAGCTGTCGGGAATAGATACCACCGAAACACGATGGGACATGTTTAAATACGACGCAGGCAACATTTTCAAAGGCATTGGTCATTCCTATATACAACCCCTACAATGGAAAGGAAAACAGTGGGCGCAATTCGGAGGTCTTGTTGCCGGCACAGGGCTCATCTATTTAACTGATGAGGAAACCTCAAGGTTTATTAGAGCGAATAGAGAAAGTGTTCCAACATTTATTCGAGAATATGGAGAATTCTATGGAAATCCTGAGAATAATTACATCGTGACTTCTGGGGTATATTTGGTTGGGCTAATCACAAAAAACGAAAAATTGCGACGGACCGGTGTATTGCTAATTGCGTCAGCGACATCAACAGGACTACTACAACAAGTTCTAAAGTCCGCTGTGGGAAGAGCTAGACCTCTTGCTGGATTGGGTAAAGACACTTTTGACCCTTTTGAAGATAGCCGCAATTACCATTCATTTCCTTCTGGCCATGCCCTAATGGCTTTTACCAACGCATACGCGATTGGCAAACAGTTTAAGAATCCATGGATTAAGGCGGGAATCTATACAGTTGGTGCTATTCCAGGTATCTCCCGTCTATGGGACGGGCAACATTGGTTAACCGACATCGTATTTTCGTGGGTATTAAGTATTGCCACCGTAGAATGCATAGACCGCTACCTCGATAGAAAATACGACCAAAAGTATAATTCCGTATCAAAGAAAATAAGTTGGAACCTCAACTTTGGTCCCGGTACTTTGGGAGTCTCTATGAACTTTTAATCGATATCACCTCTAGAAAATTAAATATGTACTTAAAACCAATAATGTAATTAGAATACCAACAATGGTAGCATACTTCCAAGGGGTGGTGTCAATTACATCGGTGGTTTCTGGAATATAAATATCTGTTTTCGGTTTAATCATACCAGATACTAGCATGATTATGATGTTAACCACAAACAAAACACCCATGATATGTAAGAAGTGAGGATATGCCTCTGCTTCTATTATGGCTAATTCCCCAGCATCAGTAATACCATTTGCTGCAGCATTTGCCATAGCTGAGTCTACCATATTTGGCCCTATCACCAGAAGACTAATTAAATACATAATGACCCCACCTATTAAAGCTATTTTCGCGCCAATTGCAGGCACCTTTTTCGTAAGAATTCCAATAACAACCACTGCTAAGATGGGAACACTCAAGCTTCCCAACGCTTGTTGAATATATGAAAAGAGTCCATCTGGTGCATAGCGAATAAATGGTGCAATTGACATAGAAACGATTGCCAAGCCAATACCAAATCTTTTTCCTGCTTTTACAGTCTGCAATTCGGTGGCTTCCCGATTAAAGAACTTCTTGTATAGATCAAAACCAAATAAGGTTGCACTACTATTTAAAAGGCTATTGAAAGAGCTTAGAACGGCACCAAACAAAACTGCCGCAAAAAAGCCTAGCAAACTCGATGGAAGTACGCGGCGCACTAGTTCAGGATAAGCGGCATCTGCATCACTTAATTCCGAACCAAATAAATTCCAAGCTATAATACCGGGCAACACCACAATAACCGGAATAAGAAACTTCACAAATGCGGCAAGCAACATCCCTTTTTGACCTTCTGCTAAACTTTTGGCTGCAAAAACCCTTTGCAAAATAGCCTGATTCGTACCCCAATAGTACATCTGTGCAATCATCATTCCCGTAAAAATAGTTCCTACCGGAATTGAAGAGGTTACACCTCCCGTAACATCAAATTTATCTTGATTATCTGTCCAGAGTGCGGAAAGACCATCCATGATGCTTCCATCTCCGATAAGTGCCAATCCAAAAAAAGGAATTAACAAACCACCAATCAAAAGACCAATCGCATTTACTAAATCAGAAACCGCAACCGCCTTTAATCCTCCATAAATAGCGTAAATAATACCAATCAAGCCTATACTCCATATACAAAGCCAATATGCTGCAGTTTCAGAAATACCTAGAGTTTCAGGAAGTTCAAACATGGTCATGAAAGCTTTTGAACCAGCGTACAAAATAGTAGGTAAGAGCACGATACCAAACGCAATTAAAAACAACACAGAGAGAATTGCCTTTGTATTTTCATCAAATCGTGATTGTATAAACTCGGGAATGGTAGTAATCCCTTTTTGCATATACTTAGGCAAAAACCACAAAGCTGTAATTACCATTGCAATCGCTGCCAAAGTTTCCCAGGCCATAACCAAAATACCTTCGCTAAATGCTTGACCGTTGAGACCAACAATTTGCTCTGCCGAAAGGTTTGTTAGCAATAGGGACCCCGCAATTGTTATAGCACCTAGACTTCGACCACCAAGATAGAAACCATCAGCGGAATTTTCGTTAGTATTTCTTGTGGAATACCAGGCGATTACAGCTACTAAAATTGTGAACCCAGCAAAGGAAATAATTGATAGCATATTTTTGGTTTTTGGTTATTTCAAGTTAGTTTTTAATTTCTCTAATAATTCGGCAAGGATTACCGGCAGCAACTACATTCTCAGGAATATCTCTGGTAACGACGCTTCCTGAACCTATTACACTATTGTTGCCTATGGTTACCCCCGGGTTAATAATTGCACCTCCGCCAATCCAAACATTATCCCCGATTCGAATCTCTTTTGCAAATTCAATTCCTGAATTGCGTGCTTCGAATTCAACGGGGTGCGTGGCTGTGAAAATCTTGACAGCCGGTGCTAACATTACGTTTTTACCGATATAAACAGGTGCAGCGTCTAATATAATACATCCAAAGTTGGCGTACGCATTTTCTCCCCAGAAGATATTACTTCCGTAGTCACAAATAAATGGATTCTCAATTAGGAATTTTTGCCCCGTTTCAGCAAACAATTCTTTGAAAAAGTGTTTGCGCTGTCGCTCTTTGTCCTCGGGAATTTCGGCAATTCTTCGGAGTATTTCCCTGGCTCTTCGCTTTCCCCTGACAAGTTCCTTATCGTAAGGATCATAAGGTAGCCCCTTCACCATTTTCTCTCTTTCGGTCATAGTGAAATATAGGAATTACTTTTTATTGAACCATTGTATAAACTCCAGAATGTTATTATCTGGGTCTGTAAAATATACCCAAGTCTCCTCGCCCTTTATCTCTAAAGGCCCACGAACGATGGTGAGATTATTGTCGTTGAGTATTTTCAAAGCGACTTGCATACTTTCCACTTCCAAACATACATGTGGGCAAAAGGGCTTTTTTATGATGGGCTTCTCATAGGGGGTAACCAAATCTTGGATTAGTTCTAATCTGGATTTCCCATATTTCAAAAAGGCATATTCCTCTTTTTCTTCTTCATTTGTTCCACGGAAAAGGAATTCAAAACCCAAAGTAGTTTGGTACCATTCTATCGCAGCATCCATATCAGATACTTGAAAGGCCGAATGGTCAAAATTAAAAGAACTCATGCTATACTTTATCGGCAATTAAAATACCGCACGTCGGAATGGGTATCTCTAGAAGTCCTTCTACGAAGTCCAAATTTGAGTCAGAAATTAGATTTCCTTTACAATCATAAACCTTGCATTTATAAACGCCAAGATTTTGCGTATTTCTGATTACAATCTGATCGGTCATTTGTCCATTATGGATATGAATACTGTCATCGGCATTATCTAAAGTAGTAACCAATTCTTCATATACGCCTATAATGGTATTCCCGTCTTTTGAAACCCTTTGTGTAGGATAGTTGGCCAAAGGCTTGGAAGGAATGAAATAGCCATTCATTAAAGTATCCGCATTCTCATTCCAATACGCTGTATAGAATTTCACCATTTCGATATGTGATGCGGGAGCATCTTGCAACATAATCGATAATTGCGGAACTCCGAACAAGGTATTTATCAATTGCAGCGCTGCAACCTCAACAGTTTCGTCCCTGTGCCAAGTAATCATATCAGCATGGGCCGCTGTATTGCCGCAAAGCATTCTAATATCTGCAATGCGAATTCGATTCATAACCGCATCACCGGGACAGTCAAAAGCACGAAACATATTGCCATATTTGCGCATCGCAGGTCCTGTATATTTTTGACGGAATTCGATAAACACATCAGACTTTATGGTTCTCAATTGTGTAATCACATCGGTCAACAGTCGATCTACCGCTTCGTTAATAGAAGCATAGTCGCGACCATTTTCTTTACTCAAGGGAGTTGATTCATAAATATGGAAATCGTCTATAAAATCAAGTTTAAAACCATCTAAATTCCAATCTTTTAAGGCATTTGAATATAAACCAATAAGATGTTCACGAACTTCAGGATATCTAGGGTCGAAAACCGGAGCCCACCGATGCTCTTCTGTCAAAAACTTTCCTTTGAATTTTTGGAACGCCTTGGATTTCTTACCACAGAAAGGAACAGAGTACCAAATAGCAGCTTTCATTCCTGTAGCTTGTACTTTTTTTATCAAGCCAGCCATATCAGGAAAACGCTCTGGTTGCCAATCGCCTGTATAATCGTACCCTCGGTTTGAATCATTGGTCTGCCAACCGTCATCAATAATTATAGCTTCATAACCCATTTCTTTGGCTACGTTACACTCGGCAACGAGAACTTGCTCTTCTAAACTTTGGTGAAACTGATACCAGGTAGAGTAAATGGGTTTCTTAGCGATTTCAGGAACTGGGGTAGGTTGCAATTCTTCAAAAGTTTCCCACCATTTTGAGACATCCCGTAGGCAATCTGAAAAATGACTACTTCTAAAATCAATTCTTAATTGTGCTTTGAAACTCTCTATTTCTTGTTCTTGCTCTGAAAAAAAAGTAAGATGGCAGTAGAAATGATTATCCTCTTCCCTCAGACGAGCATTCATTTCCAAAGTATTAATTGGATTTGAGCAGGAGAAGGTCATAATATTGGAATCTTCGTTTCCGAAAAGAGCAATTACCGGAGCATCAATAGAGATTCTAGACTCCATATGGTCTAACTCCCAATCCGCTTGAATGCGCTTGTTGAAATCAGTGGTCGGTTTCCAAACTCCTTTTACATCTATCCCGGGAATTTTCCATTTCAACGTAATTGGCGATGGATAAAGTGGTGTTTTCGAATTGACTTCAAAATCGTAAATGGAAACACCATCTTCCGAAAACACTTCTTTTAAAGAAGCATTCATGTTTGATTTAGCTCCATGAATGCCGATATCCAATTTCGTTTTGTTTAAGGTACTAATCATCTGTAAAATACTTTTCAAGTCGTTCTAAAAACACGGCTTCAAAAAGCCATGAATCATGTAAAAACATGTTTTAGAATAGCTATTTTTATCAATAATGTCATCAAGGTATGATATTCTATGCTACCATACCAAATTTATCGATATTCCAATTGAAATATTGCCAAAATTCTTTAAAACTTATGGAATTCTGTCAATTGTTTTTCCCATAAATACCTATCAAATGCGTCCTGATATTAAACGAAGTTTCTAGACTATCAGGAGTAAGCTGAACAGTCATTGATTTTGATGGAGTTGTAGGCATATGGCAGGCAATGCAGTTGTTTCCCATTTGCTCTATTTTATCCGATTCTGCAGTACAAATCACAGATTCAGTATGACAGGAAATACATTTTTGATTGAAACTACCGGTATCTCCTCTTTCATTTTTATGAGGATTGTGACAAGTCGCACAGTCCATCGTTTTAGTTTGCTTAAAACATTCGCTTTTTGTTAATAACCCGTATTGGTTTCCATGAACATCTAACGGAGTACTTTGATTACCCGTATAAAAGTTTCTAGCATATTCATTCAGGTTATTCCCAGCAAGGAAAGAGAACGAATTTCCTTGTAATACACGGTCACGCGGCCCTGAATGGCACTGGGCACACGCATCGAGACGTTGCTGCCTTGATAGGGTATCATATTGCATCATAAACTTTGCCATAAGCTCGCCTGGATTGTTTCTATGATACACCACATGCTTTTTTGCAGGTCTATGGCATCTTTCACAATCTATTCCATAAATCAATTCACTTTTTTCATAGGTATTTCCCTGTCCTGAAAAGTCCTTGTTTTTGGCAAAAGTGACGTGGCATTTTATGCAAGCATCCCGAATGGGTCTATCTAAACTATAGGATGGAAATCCGGGACTATTAACCCAGCTGTTCGTTGGTGTATAGTAAGATGCTTGCAGTTGAAACAATTTATCCTCTTCCCAAGTCAAATAGGATTGCCCTCTAACTCCTGAACCGATAACGATATCAAATCTTGCTGGAGGTTTCTCTAAAAGCCTATTCTTTATCTCAGTATGCTGATAAAACGAATCATCCTTTGGAAGCATTTTAAAAGCCACACTTTCAAGATCTAAAGTATTTAAACCCTTTTCAAAACTACCCTTTATGCTTTCGGAATTTCCAGGGGACGAGGTATTGAAATGAGCGGTTTGAATATGAGAGGCAAATATATCCGCATGACATTCCATACAAGTTTCCGAACCAACAAATTGCGCCCCATTGGAATGGGTGGCCAAAACAGCAGGACTTAAGTACTCAGATTCAATTTTTGGGTTCTTGCAATGATAAACCAACACGGCCAGGTGGAGTACCACTAAGAGTATTATGCTGTTTAAAAAGAACTTCTTCTTTATCATTTTTCAAAATTCCCTTGATTTAAAGCAGTCTAAGCAATTCGGCTCCAGTTGTCCAGTTGTCTCAATTCACCCTAATAAGTTGTGCTCGGGTGTCATTTTTAGCTGCTAGTAGATGCTTTTTACCATTAACAGAAAGTGGCTCCAAATCACGGACATCACCAACGATTTTCAGTCCAGATTCCATCATAGTGACAGGTGTAAAATCTCCAGAACCGTTCCCTTTCAAGAAAAGACCAAAACTAGAATCGTTTCTAGGGGTTTCTACTTCAGCATTATAAAGGTTCCCTGCCAATACTACATCCAGATTTCCATCCGAGTTGAAATCATCAACCACAAATTTGTTTATACTTGAAATTTGCGCCAACTGCGGCAACGACTTCATCTTAAACGTACCACCTTCATTTTCAAGGTAAACACTAGCAAATGATGTGATTTCATAGCTTAGTGATTCTTCCAACATCTTTGTTGTGTAAATCTGTTTTAGAGAGGAGCTTGCAAATGAATTGTAATCTTTGAACTTTGCTTTTATAGCCGGCATTTGTTGCGAGGAACATTGTCTGCCCCTCACCGGAAATTCTGTCTCCCCTTTCTTATAACTTAAAACAATATCGGATTTTGCATTGCTGTCAAAATCATTCATATATATTTTGAAGGGTTCAGATTCGCTAGCCTGATATTTGTAATTTTTGCCGAGATTGCCCACAATTAAATCTTGATCTCCGTCATTATCAAAATCCCCTTTTTGAATATCAAACCACCAGCCTGAAGATTTGCCTTTAAGAAGTTCATCAGAAACGTCTTTAAAAGAACCATTTACATTCTTAAAAAATTTAATCGGCATCCATTCACCGACCACTACAAGATCCTCCCAACCGTCATTATCAAAATCAATCCAACTTGATGACGTCACAAGGCCTAATTCTTTTAGTTCAGGCAGTACTTTTTGAGTAGCTTCCACAAATTTTAAGCCTGAAGAAGAGCTCACATTTTCAAGTAAATGAGAATCTGCGGGATATGGATATTTCTTGGGAATTAGCCTTCCTCCCACAAATAAATCTAAATCTCCATCATGATCATAATCGGATGCGGAAACATGTAATCCACTTGTTTTGATATCTGGAAGCGCCTCTTTATTACGTTTGAATTTATTATCTCCTAAATTTTCATACAGCCTATCTTCATAACCCAGCGAACCTGGTTTGAATTCATTACCCCCACTTGCAATGTAAAAATCATTATCTCCATCATTATCAGCATCAAATATGATAATGCCTAAATCTTCATAATATTGGTCTTTAGCAAGATCTTCGACTGGTAAAGGTTCGAAATCTCCATTTTTGTTTTGAATAAAGATTTGCGCTGGTCTCCCCACTGCAGCACCGGCTATGTAGTCATCAAGACCATCCCCATTTAAATCCCCCGTAGCCAAAGTTGGTCCTAATGTGGAATTCTTATGCGGCAACAATACCTCAACTTCAAAATCATTGAAATTGTTTTCCTCATGTTCAAAGAGATTAGGCACTTCAACGGTTTCGAAACGTTTCACCTTTGCTTCAAGAGGCTTCCGAGAACCCGTAGAACCTTTATCATACCCAACGGCAAGTCTCTGATTTGACTTAGTAGCGTCTAACTTGGTTACAGTTCCATTTGACCAATTCACCACTATGCTATCAGCTTGTTTTGCTGCGCCAAGTCCAAAATGCAATAAAGGAGATACTGAAGATAAGTACCCTCGTACTGTATTATATTCTTGTATTTGCAATCCTTCAGAGGTATAAACCGAAACCTTGCTCCCATTCGGTAATACATCATCGGAGCCCTTTAAATCTATGGTCAGTTGATTACTTTCCTTGGAATTATTTCGATAAATACTTGCCGTATCTTCCAGATTATTAATCACCAAATCTAAATCCCCATCATTATCAAAATCGGAATAAGCTACACCATTTGAAAATGTTTTTTCATCAAAACCCCATTCCTCATTTTTCTTTTCAAAAGTTAAATCTTTATTATTCTGGAATATATAATTGCTCAGTTTCTCAGATGGTAACTCTTCTAAGTATTTTAAGAGTCCTACTTCTTCCTCCTTATTTTTATAGTCGGGATCGTTCTCCATTTTATCAAAAAAATCTCGATACTTCGCATAAAAGTCTTTGTTGTTAACATCTCGACGAATTCCATTCGTGACGAATAAATCTTTCCAACCGTCATTGTCAAAATCGGCGAGCAAGCCTCCCCAGCTCCAATCAGTGGAGGAAACACCAGCTAAACGGGATACATTACTAAACAATGGAAGTTCACCCGGCTTATTGCCATTATTTAACTGTAACGAGTTTTGCATATACTGGTGGTGCAACCCCACATCCACGGACTTATAAAAGGCATCGGGGTCCATTGCGGACATATTGGCCTTAGAGCGGAAATTATCCTCCGCGGACATATCCAATTGAAAAATGTCCATATATCCATCGTTATTGAAATCAGCAATATCTGCGCCCATTCCAAAGAAAGATGTTTGCTGTAGACTTGTATTTATTTGATTTGTAAAAGTTCCATCTTGGTTATTGATAAACAAGAAATCAGGAGCATTAAAATCATTGGACACAAAAATATCGGTATATCCATCATTGTTGACGTCGGAAGCTACCACACCAAGACTCAAACCGAATGAACTTAAACCAGATTCAATGGTAACATCGGTAAAATGTCCATTATCGTTTCGATATAAGCGATCCGAATCAGGCAATTCATGATTATCGAGCATATAGTCATAATATTCTATGGGAGCTACAAAACTAGTTGGAGGATAATTGATGACATAAAGGTCAAGATCCCCATCTTTGTCATAGTCAAAAAACGTCGACTGCATACTCTGACCATCACAGTCTATGCCGTATTCAGCAGCTTTCTCAGTAAAAGTATTGTCTTTATTATTTACAAAAAGAACATTGTTGTGAGGTGCATTTTTTCCACTTACGGAACAATAAATATCTAAAAAACCATCCTTATTTATATCAACGAAAGTCGTTCCTGAAAACCATCTTTTGTCCCCAGCTATTCCCGCACTTTCGGAAATATCCTCAAATTTTAGGTCGCCTTTGTTCAAATACAATTTGTTCGCAACCATATTTCCTGTAAAGAAAATATCTTCTAAACCATCATTGTTTATATCTCCTACAGATACCCCACCGCCGAGATACATATACGGATAGGTGAAGTAATTGTACTTGTGGGTTTCGGTAAGTTGGTTTTTAAAATCAACCCCAGTCTCGGAACTGCTTAATTTGGAAAATAGCCTTGTAGACTCTTGCTCACATGATGTAAACAAAATCAACAAAGCAAGGAAATACATCAATCTCTTCATAGCAAAAAAGGTATTGTCAAACATCCCTAAAATAAGAATAACCCCGCACAAATGCGCTAAGGGTTATTCAAATTAAATGTTAATCTTAGATAAAACTATTAGTACCCAGGATTCTGAATAATAGAAGGATCTTTATCGATTTCTTCCTGTTTAATAGGCATGAAATATACATGGTCCCTCCAGACTCTATTCTCGAAAACAATATCCGTAGGTCTATAAAGATAATCGAACATAGCAGGATCCTTGCGATAATCACTTGGATCAATAGCCGCCGTACCCGCCTTTTGCGTAGCTTGAATCAAGATTTGCTGTACAGGTTTATTTAAAGACTCCGGACCTTCCATCCAGCGCTTCATGTCAAACAGTCTGGCATCCTCATTTACTAACTCTATATTACGCTCGTTTTTATATAAATCTACTAATGCCGACCCCGATTCAGTGACCGCTGGCATTCCGTTTCTAAATCGAAGTTTATTCAACCAGGCCACAGCCTCGCCTTCATCATTAGTATTTAAACTAGCTTCAATATAGTTCAAAAGAACCTCGGTATACCGAATATATGGTGCATCCACCTTCTGTAAATCATTTGGCCATGAGGCAGGGGTTCTAGGATCAGCAAACTTTCTGAAGTAATATCCCGTTCTAGAACCATTCCAGTCTTCGATAGGTCCTTGACGCGTATCAACACCATTGATAATAGTTCCATCAGAAAGTGTATAAAATCCTGTCTGAAGCTCATTGAATTTATCAAACTTCACAACATCATCTGTTCGTTGTTTCCATGGCCCTCCGTCATATAATATAGTTGCATAAAAACGTGGGTCCCTATTTGTATAAGGATCAGCTGCGTGAGCTGGGTTATCCCAGTCAAAAGGAGTACCGTCAGCCATGCTATATTTTGAAACTAAAGCCTCAGTTGGTGTAGTTCCAGCCCATTCATGATACCCATTCGGGCCATGATATAAGGCAACCATACCTGGACCTTGCGACCATCCATCACCACCGGGATAAGTCCTTGAACCGAATCCAAACTCTTCTACTGATCTTCCCCAAATGTAATCTTGGTTCTCATCTCCCTGAAGCCATATATCTTCATAATTTTGAATTGCCTCATCCCTAGCTGCTGGCGCTGTATAATCTAACTTATAACCAGTAGTAGCATCTAATAAAGCTTTGGAGGCTGCTTTCGCAGCTTGCCATCTTTGTTCTTGACTACCACCTGTCCATCCAATCAATTCCGGATTACTATAGCTAGCTATTGTAGATACAGTAGAAGCTTTAGATGGCTCGTACAAATCACTTGCCACATGTGTTAACACCCTAGATTTCAAGGCCATTGCAGTTAACAAATGTGCTCTTTGCTTACTAGCTGGTGCGTCGGCAAGCAAAGTCTCAGCCTGAGCAATATCCGCTAAAATCAAATTAACTGTTTCTTCAAAAGTCCCGCGTGGGTTGTTTGCTTCACTATCTAAGTCCAAAGGTTCTGTTAATAACACGACGCCACCAAACTGACGCATCAATTGTGTATAATAGTAGGCTCTCATAAAATATGCCTCTCCTAACATTTGATCAATAAATGCTTGGTCAAAGCCAGCTTCGTTGGCAGTCAGTCTAGAAATCGCAATATTAGCGTTTCTGATAAAAGGATAAATTTGTGGCCAGCTAAACCATTGCATGTCCATAAAGTTTCCTGCAGGGTTCATTTTCCCCTCAGTATATCCATCAACACCACGACCAGGGTGTGTAAACACTGCCTGATCCGTAAAGGCGTCAGTAGTTTCTTCTCTCGTCAATGTTCCGGCCCACGTACCTTGATACAAATCTAAAACCGCGGCTTCGGCTAGTTTTACATCTGACCAAACACTTACATCAGATGCTTGACTTAGAGGTTGTGTCTCTAGAAAGTCATCGTTGCACCCGACTAGCAATAGCCCGAAGACTAAGAGGGATGCGAATTTTAATAAATTCTTCTTCATAATTTGAAATGTTTAAAAGTTAATAGCAATTTTTATTTTTAAAATGTTACTTGTAAACCAAAGTTAATAGTTTTTAGCATAGGGTATATACCTCCATTCGCCGTTCGACCACCGCTAACACCTCTGTTATTGTCTCCACCATTAGCAGCAAGTTCAGCATTACTAACCTGAATAACCTCTGGGTCAAACGGGAAATCTGTAATCGTAAGCAAGTTCGTTCCTGAAATTGAAAGTCGAAGGCTTTGAGCACCAAGTGCCTCAATAGTTTTTTGTTCAAAACTATAGCCAATTTCTAAATTCTTTAAACGGAAGAAATCTCTAGTAATCAAATAAGCATCGGTTTGACCAGAATACCATTGATCTCCACGATCTGCCAATCTTGGACCGTATGCATTTGGGTTGTCAAGAGACCAAGCTCTGTCACGAACATCTCTTTGAACATTAGCCAATGTTC
Organism: uncultured Flavobacteriaceae bacterium; assembly: GCA_947500435.1. Lineage (GTDB taxonomy): Bacteria > Bacteroidota > Bacteroidia > Flavobacteriales > Flavobacteriaceae > Maribacter_C. The sequence goes on along the minus strand of CANMRV010000001.1, from coordinate 515,996 downwards.
CCGACATAAAACTCCATTCATAATTACTATAACCCCCAGCAGCACCATTCCAATACATACTGAAATCTATGTTCTTATAATTTAATGAAGCATTAAATCCGAATTGGGTATCAGCAAAGGCACTACCTCCAGTTCTTTGTTTATCCTCAGGGCCTATACGACCATCGCCACTAATATCGACAACTCGTGCATCACCTGGTTTTAAAGCGGGGGTAACTCCTGTATAATCTAAAGTTTCTGCATCAATTTCGGCTTGAGAACGGAATACACCATCATATTTATACAATAGAGGTCTTCCTATTTCACCTCCAGTTTCACGCTGCCAAGGACGGTCTTCCAAGGCAGGTTCATCGAAGAAAACTAACTTGTTGTTAGAATCACTGAAGTTGAATGTGAAATTATACTTAAGGCCATCTTCTTGTCCTCCGTTAAAACCAAGACTAATTTCATAACCTGTATTTTGAAATTCACCAATATTTACCGCGGGTGCGTTAATACCACTATACTCTGGTAAAGTTTTCAACGGAACAGTAAGAATATCCTCTCTTGAGTTCTTATAGAGGTCAAACCCTAGGGTCAACCTATTGTTTAGTGTTCTCAAATCAAAACCAATATTTTGAGAAGTAGCTGTTTCCCAAGTAATATTTGGGTTGGCTACATTACTTTCAAAAGCCGTGGTTACAACAGGCCCTAGACCTGTAGCAGATAATTCATAAGCGTTTAGAAATTGAAAGGCCGCTACATTATCATTACCCAATTGACCCCATGAACCTCTCAACTTAAAGTAATCGATAAATGGTAAGCCATCTTGAAAGAATGACTCTTCAGACACCACATATCCCGCAGAAACACCTGGGAAAAATCCAAAGCGGTTCTCTTCGGGAAAAAGATAAGAACCATCATAACGGAAAACAAATTCCAACAAATACTTTTCTTTAAACGCATAATTGACACGTCCAAAATAGTTTAAACGTGCTGTTTCAAAACCACGCCCTTCACTATTTTGTCCTTCGGCACCACCTAAATCAAGTTGTGCTAATTCACTTGAAAGGAAGAATCTTCTAAAAGCCCCGAAGAACTGCTGTTCTGATTCTTCACGTGTAATACCTCCTAGCAATTTAAAGTAATGATCACCTAAATCCTTTTCATATGACCCTGTAAAAGTGGCCGTAAAATCTGTTTTAGTAGTATGTTGTTGTCTTAAACTTGGATCACCTGGGCCTCTTTGTGCCGCAGTCAAACCCGACGAATCTCTATTTTCACCATCCCAAGTAAACAGAGTCCATGGTCTGTTCCATTCCTTGTATTCTCTATTCGCCTTATCATATGAAACATTACCTCTAAACTGAAGTCCTTCAACACCGGGGAATTTATAGGTCAAGCCAATATTACTTTGCACAAAATTATTGTTCGTATCGATATACCCTGGAGAATCAGTTACCCTTACCGCAGGATTATTACCATTTTCAATATCTGGACCTAACTCGCCTGAAGGCCAAAATGCTGGGAACCAAGGATACTGTCTAACAAGGTCATCAAAAATACTATTTGCTGCACGTGTACTTCTTCGGTTATCTTCTTGCCTGGAATATAGGCCTACATCAAGACTTAAAGATTCACTGATTTTGGCATCTAAATTGAGTCGAAGATCATATTGTTGATAGCCCTTAGGCGCACTCTTAAAGTTGACATCCTGTCTCAAATAACCCAATGAGGCTAAATATCTTACGTCTTCGGTACCACCAGAAACTTGCAAGTTTTGACGAGAAATTAATGCGCTTTTTGTTGTTACCTCATCTATCCAATCCGTATCTGGATATAACCATGGGTCATTCCCAGCTGCGGTATTGTTAATTCGATCGGTCGTGAAGGTAGGGTTGACTACTTCGCCATTATCCAACCTTGTATAAGGCGCACCCCTGCCCGCATGAGCAGTGGCCCATTCACTAACAGGCAACTTGTAAACGTTTAGCACATTTACCAAGTCCATATACTCAGCACCTTCTAACATATCTGGTGTGGTGGTAAAACTTTGAGACCCGACAGTACTACTAAATTTAACCGTTGGGGCACCTACTTTACCTCGTTTCGTTGTTACCAGTATTACACCATTTGCTGCTCGCGCTCCATATATAGCAGCAGAAGCATCTTTTAGCACCGAGATAGTTTCAATATCTGCAGGGTTTATTCTAGCAATACCTCCCTCACGAGCAGGTATACCATCAATTACAACCAAAGCTCCGGAGTTATTAAATGTATTCGTACCACGAACCCGAATAGCCGGTGTATCTGCACCTGGAGTTGCTTGACCAGTATCTATGAATAGTCCTGCTACCTTTCCAGAAAGTGCAGCTCCCAAGTTTGGAGAAGATGATTTTTCCAAGTCATCACCCCCCACACTAGAAACTGAACCAGTTAAGGTAGCCTTACGTTGCGTACCGTAACCAACAACTACAACTTCGTCAAGGTTTTGTACATCTTCCTGCATTGTAACATCAAGAGTAGTGTTGGATCCGACGGGCAAACTCTGGGTCAAATATCCGATGAATGAAAATACAAGTACTGCATTTTCGTCGGACACGGCAATAGAGTAGTTTCCGTCAAAGTCGGTTTGTACACCCTGGGTAGTGCCATCTACCACTATACTTACCCCAGGGAGAGGTCCTGCAGCATCGGTAACTACACCAGATACTGTTATTTCCTGATCCTGAGCTTGTAAGGATGTAAATAAAAATCCATTAAAAAGCATAAAAATTGCCAAAACAACGCAATTGCGAATACTTGGGCTTTTACTAAAGTGTTCTCGGTTCTTCATAAAAGTTAGGTTATTTGTTAGTTGTTTTTAAAAAGTGATTATAACTTAGGTTAAAGTTTATAATCTTAATACTTAAAGGTTGCTATGAAAATTTATTTTTAGTTAAAACTGTTAGTTAGTTTAAAAAAATCACACCCGTTATCATTTAATTTCCAAAATAACAACACCAATAGTTCAATATTCTTTGTGACTTAGTAAGTAAACATAATGAATTAATAGGAATCCTATCAAACAACAGCTTCATTTTTTACTTATTCGCAATTATTTTAACAAAAAGCTAAATAAATGTTAATGAGTGCTTCAAATACCAGTTGATATGCTAATGAAAAAGCTCTTTGTTAACGTTAACTTTTAGATTTTTTAATAGATGATTTACACAACCATTAAAGTAAAAGCCAAGAAATAAAATTTATTACTCGGCTTTTCAATACTCAAAATTGCCAAACTAACTTAACAATAAATTAAATACTATGATATTCTATGCTACTATTCAAAAATAGTAAAAAAAATCGCATTTCATAATTAAAGATTAAAATATTAAACTATTCTCAATTATTCGAGGAATATCTCGCAAAAAGTGTATTATTGAAATTACTTGGGCTCATCAAGAAGTCTGGGTCTAAACCATCGAAAACTTTAAGAATATAGAGACTTATAGGGAGTTGCGCTTCATCAAATTGAGCGGAATAATTTCTCTGGTTGTATCCTGATTCTTAATGTGTATAGCAGATCTGCGCGCCATTTCCTTAAAATCAGAAGAGATTGTAGTTATTCCACCAAAAACTATTTCTTTTACCACATGATCATTGTGTGAAAGAACACCCACATCTTTGCCTACGACATGTTCATTATTACGACAGTCTCTTATTACTTCCCATAAATAAGTGTCACTAATAAAGAAATATAAATTTCCTTTTTTTACCGAACCCTGCTTATAATCCTTCTCAATTTTTGCGTCAATTGCGTAATCGGAGACAAAGCGCTGAAAAGCATTTAAAATCCCCGTAGGGTAGTCCTTGTTATCTGAAAAGAACAAAACAAACTTCTTATAATTTCGAATTCTTGGTAGTAGCTCCACTAGTTTATTATATGTAGCCTCCTCAAACTCTTGGGAAAGATATGAGTACTCATCGGGCATTTCCAAAAATCGATCGATAATCAATAGTTTTTGAGGTTCTATACTTTCCAATAAAGGGCGAATAGTGGAATCTGGTATGGGTGCCACAACATACATGCCGTACTTTCCTCTAATGTTATTAAATACGGTCTCAAAAATCGTAAGGTTATTGTGATGAAAGAAAACATCAATTTGAAAACGTTTTCCGAGCTCTTTACGAAATGTATTGTAAAACTCTTCTTGAAAATACTGAAAGCCGAATAGAAGTAATGCTACTTTCAGCGTAACCTTAGTTTCTTGACTTATTATGAAGTATCCTTTAAGCTTCTTTGATTCAACAAGGCCGCGACCCTTTAACGCCTCATAGGCCTTTACGATTGTTTTTCTAGCAAAACCTAATTCGCTTACCATTTGATTAATAGACGGCAACTGATCACCGACCTCTAGTATCCCAGAATCAATTGCTTCGATGATACCATGAACCAGCTGCTCGTGTTTCGAAAGGGTATTAATACTACTAAGACTTTTAATTTTATCTATTAAAGGCATCTGAAAAGATTAATGAGCTGAATCCACTTTGTTTTTGTCCTTAAGCAGTGAAAGTACGAAATAAACAAAAAAGTGCTTTGCATTACCAAAATGTTAGAGGCTAAAGTGTAAAGTTTTCTTACTTTTAAAAAACGTCAAGAAATCAATACTTTATGAAAAAGTCATTTACATTTATTTTACTATTATTAATTAGTACGCTATCTGCGCAAACCGAGTCATCTAAAACTTCTGCTCCTCTTTCAGAAGGCTCTGCTTTGGAAGAAGGTATATCACCAGAGCGACTAAATCGAATTGATGCAATGCTTAAAGATGCGATTGACGCTAAGCAAATTCCCGGTGCGGTTGCACTTATAGCACGAAATGGCAAAGTAGTTTTTCATAATGCCTACGGAATGGCAGACGAAGCCGGAAACGCAATGGATAAAGGCGCCATCTTCAGAATCGCCTCTCAAACAAAAGCCATCACGTCAACCGCTGTTATGATGCTTTGGGAAGAAGGCAAATTTCGTTTAGACGATCCTATTTCAAAATATATCCCAGAATTTGAAAATGCACAAGTACTAGATTCTTACGACGAATCGGACGGCTCTTACACGACCAAAGCAGCCGAAAATCAAATAACTATACGACATTTGCTCACCCATACTTCCGGACTCGGTTATGGGGTAATTGATGGAGATAAGCGTTTTAAAGAAATCTATAATAAAGCTGGAATTACAGATTTGTTTACAACCGAGAATATAAGCATTGAAGAAAGTGTAAAAAAACTGGCAAAGCTTCCCTTGCATCATAATCCAGGAGAAAAATTTACCTATAGCGAAGGCCTTGATGTTCTGGGATATTTTATTGAAGTTGTTTCAGGATTGCCTTTCGACGAATTTTTAAGAACACGAATTTTCGATCCATTACAAATGAACGACACTTGGTTTTATCTTCCTGAGGAGAAACACAAAAGGCTGGTGCAAGTTCAAGAAAGGAAAGAAGATAAATGGACAAAATACCCCGTAACTTTCTATGATACAGATTACCCCGTAAAAGGGGCTAAAAGATTTTTCTCGGGAGGGGCCGGTCTGTCAAGTTCAGCAAAAGATTATGCAACTTTTCTTCAGATGTATTTGAATATGGGGGAATTAAATGGAGTTCGCATTCTGAGCAGAACCACTGTACAAAGTATTATGGGAAATCAAACTGAGAATAAATTCGGAGAAGGTAAAAAACACTATGGACTTGCTTTTGGCGTAGTTACACCTGAAGGCCAGGATGCTGGTGGAGAAGGAAGTACAGGCACTTTTGACTGGGGCGGATATTTCAATACGCAATATTTTGCTGATTCAAAAGAACAGATAGTTGGCATCTTGATGAAACAAACCCAAGGAAATACTGGAGATCAAACCGGATGGAAATTTCGTCAAATGGTTTTTGCAGCTGTTGATGACTAGTTTATCAAAGAAAGTTGTTAACCTAAATCATTAGATAGCATTAAACACAAAGTTTAACCTTGATATATTTAAAAATGAAAAAGTATTTTACACTAGCACTAGCAGTAATTTGCGTTTCGGTCTATGCTCAAAAAATGAAAGTGGAGCAAGGAGCTTTTGATTTCATCGTGGGGCAAAAGGAAGTTAATGTCGAATTTGACTACAGCGATTTGAAATTGATGAAAGAAAATTTTACCAATGATGAATATGTGACCAAACGTTCTGGTGATCTCGAAGCAAAAACGAGAGGAAAAGGAAAAACATGGGAAAAGGCATGGAACTCAAGCCGAGAACTCATCTGGAATCCTAAATTTCTTGAGTTAATGAACAAATATCTTGAAAAAAATGAGGGTATCTATTTTGCAGAAGACTTACCGGATGCTAAGTATACCCTAATTGTTGAGACCGTTTGGTTATATCCAGGATGGGATGCTGGCATTATGAAGCAACCTGCCAAGGTTACAACCAATCTAAAATTTGTCGAAACTGCCAATAAAGAAAATATACTGTTGGAAGTTAGCAGTAAAAATGCTCCCGGTGATCAATGGGGAAACAATTATAGCAATGAGAGTCGAGTCGGTGAAGGTTATGCTAAAACCGCAAAAACGTTGTCAAAACTCATTCTCAAAAAAGCTTTTTAGCAATCCACTTGGTTTTATAGAATGCAGGCAATATATTTATCCTCTGCATTCTATTTTCCTATATATGTTGAATAAAAACAAAATCCTTTATATTTTAATTTTTATGGCCTCCTCGGCCTTCATCTATGGGCAAAATTTCAAAACTGCAACCGGTGGAGTAGAGGCGCTTTCAAACGTTGAGCGCTATAATGTAATTTTTGAATTTGCCGATGAACTGAAAATTCCTGGTTACACGTCCGAAAATTCATTTTTGAAAACTTATGCGAGGAAGGCTGAGAAAAAAGAAAGTGGTGCAGGAGAAAAATTCAAGAAACAATGGTATAGTTATAGAAACGACTTCTATGGCCCTAAGTTCATTCAAGAATTCAACTTTTTTAATCTGAAGGAAAAGCAGGTAACCGTAGCATCGAATATATCCGATGCAGACTATACAATGGTCGTGCGTACAACTTCGATTACCCCCGGCAATAGCAACTTCTTCTTTAAGAAATACGCTTGGTTAAGAGTTTATATCCGAATCTACAAAAGTGGCCATCCAGAAGAGGTACTATATGCTACAGAAGCTGTTGACGTTCACAGCGAAGGTGCAAATTCAAATATTTTTGATAGAATAATGTCGGCATATGCCGAACTAGGCCGAGGTCTATCTAAGCATCTAAGCCGTAAAACCTAATATCAGCCAGTCGCCCCCTGCTCCATACTCGCAATATGGGCTACCGTCTTAACCAACCGATGATGGTTCTTCACAAAAGGATTCGTTTCATCCCAAACATACCCGGCCAATACAGCACAAATTTGTCTTTTAATTTCAGGATTTTCCTTTTCATGAAAGAAAATGGTTTGTAGATTTCCTGTATACCATTCTTTCACATAAGTAGAGAAAACCTCAACTCCACCTTTTATATAATCGGAATACTCAGCCTCCCAATTCACAGATTCATTTTCAAATTCCCGGGCAATCAATTTTGCAGCTGTAATTGCTGATTCTGTGGCAAATGTAACCCCCGAAGAAAAAACAGGATCCAGAAATTCTGCACTATTACCTGTCAAAACATACCCTTCTCCGTACATCTGCTTTACAGATTTAGCAATGTTCTTTATCATTTTAGGTTCAAACTCATATTCGAGTCCGTCGAAACGGTCAAAATAATAATCTGAAAGTTTCATCATTTCCTGAAGTTTCTGTGTATTATCCCCTTCAAAAGATTCTAAATATTCGGTGGGACCAACGTAACCAATACTGGTGTAACCATTAGAAAAAGGAATTACCCACAACCAAGTTTCTAGACTCACAATATCAAAAGTAATGATGGTTCCCTCTCGTCCTTCCGGGCGATTCGTTTCCTTAACATGGGTAAAAATTGAAGAATGCTTTGGGATTTCCGAAGGCGCATCCAAATCCAATAATCTAGGAAGCACTCTTCCAAAACCACTAGAATCAATAATATATTTTGCAGTTACGGCGGACAAATTTCCATCCATATCTTTAATCGTTGTGGTCGAAATACTTCCCTCGAAATCAACCGCAACCACTTCTTTTTCAAAATCGACATCTACGCCTTTTGCTTGAAGACTATCGGTAAGGGTCTTATCAAAATCGGCACGAGGCACTTGCCATGTCCAATCCCATCCTTCTGTGTGTTTCTTGCTAAAATCAAAATTACAGATTTGTCCGTCTCGCATAAATCGGGCCCCTCCTTTGATTTCAAATTGTTTTGCGTTTAAGGCATCTAAAAGGCCTACTTCCTCAAAATGATGCATACAACGAGGCAGCAAACTCTCCCCAATAACAAAACGAGGAAACTTATTCTTTTCGACCACTTTAATATTGAGACCTTTTTTGTGAAGGTAGCCTGCGGCAACACTTCCTGATGGGCCTGCACCAATAATCAATACATCGACATTTTCGTTTTTCATAGCGGCGAATGTTTTCTTTTTCACAATTCTAACACTAATTCACAAAGACCATTCGAGTTAAAATAGTCTAACATTTACTAAAAATTCTAAAAAATTGAACTTTCTAATCTAGGAAAGTGAATATAAAGACCTCTTCTTCGTGAATTATTCTAAATTTGCATACCAAATTAACTATTTTTATTCAGTTTTAGTGGGAATTCCCCAACATAACCAACGATAAATGCCAGAGATTAAAGGAAAGTTAGGAATAGATGAATTTTACAAAGTTATTTTCAAAAATGAACCGATTTCAGTAGACCAAGCTGTTCTCGATACCGTTCAAGAAAGTTTCGATTTCCTAAAGGAATTTACTAAAGACAAGGTCATATATGGTGTAAATACGGGCTTTGGTCCAATGGCACAGTATAAAATCAAGGATTCAGAAGGAATTCAACTACAATATAACCTTATACGAAGTCATGCTTCAGGTACGGGAAATCCAATAGCCCCTAAGTATGTAAGAGCGGCCATGTTGGCAAGATTAAACACACTTAGTTTAGGTCATTCTGGAGTTAACAAATCAGTGATCGAAGTGATGACTTCCTTAATTAACAAAGACATCATTCCTCTTATTTACGAACATGGAGGTGTTGGGGCAAGTGGTGATTTGGTGCAACTAGCTCACCTCGCTCTTGTTTTAATTGGCGAGGGAGAAGTTTTTTATAAAGGGGAACTAACACCTACAAAAGGAGTTTTTGAGAAAGAGGGAATCACCCCTATTTCTGTTCAAATACGTGAAGGCCTAGCACTGATTAATGGCACTTCAGTAATGACAGGCATCGGAGTAGTAAACACAATTTACACGCGAAGATTGCTAGAGTGGATGATTGCATGTTCATCCGCCATTAACGAAATAATGGAAGCTTATGACGACCATTTGTCTTTCGAACTAAATCTAACGAAAAAACACCAAGGGCAGCGAGAAATTGCTCGTTCAATGCGAAGTCACCTTCGTGATAGCAGTTTGACAAGAAAGCGTGAGCATCACCTTTATACTAACAACGACGGAGTCAAAGTCTTTGAAGAAAAAGTTCAGGAATACTATTCCATTCGCTGTGTTCCTCAAATTTTAGGACCCGTTTTAGATACTTTGAATGATGTGGAGCGTGTAATGATTGAAGAGGTGAATTCGGCCAATGACAATCCAATCATAGACTTAAAAAAGAAGCATGTATATCATGGCGGAAACTTTCATGGTGATTATGTTTCTTTAGAAATGGATAAGTTAAAAATCGTTGTCACCAAATTGAGCATGCTTGCCGAGAGACAATTGAATTATTTAATGAATTCAAAGCTGAATGATATTCTTCCACCTTTTGTAAATTTAGGAGAGTTAGGTTTGAATTTCGGTATGCAAGGAGTCCAGTTTACTGCTACCTCAACTACCGCTGAAAATCAAATGTTATCAAACCCAATGTATGTGCATAGTATTCCCAATAACAATGACAATCAAGACATTGTTAGTATGGGTACAAACGCCGCACTGATAACGAAGAGAGTAATTGAAAATGCTTTTGAAGTAATGGCAATCGAAATGATTACTGTTGTTCAGGCCATTGAATATCTTAAAGTTCAGGGCAAGGTTTCTTCAAAAACCAAAATGATGTATGATGCTGTGCGTAAAATAGTTCCCCCGTTCAAAGAGGACTTAGTAATGTATCCCTTTGTAAATGAAGTAAAGAACTATATTATTAATCATGAAAATAAATAACAGTATGAAAACAAAATTTACACTATTTATAGGCCTTTTCTTGGTATCCGTGTTAACTTTCGGACAGGGACTTGCGCTAGTTAAGGAAGGAAAAAAAGCGGGCTATATAAACAAATCAGGAGAACTTGTAATTCCTGTTCAATTCGACGATGCTGAAAATTTTTCCGATGGAATGGCGGCTGCTGAAAAAGAAGATAAATGGGGGTTTATAAACACCTCAGGAGAATGGGTTATTCAACCAGAATACGAGAAGGCAAAAGATTTTAATTCTGGCGTCGCAGTGGTTTTGAAGGATGATATATGGCAGTACATTAACAAATCAGGTACTCGTATTGAAACTCCTGTCTCAGATAAGTATTACGATTTTAATGATGGAGTTGCATTTTACAGGGCTCAAGATTTAGTCGGATTAATTGGTACTGACGGAAAAGTTGTTTTGGAACCTACTTACGATAAAATCGCAAAATTCAGAAATGGATATGCAAAAGTAAAGAAAAATGACCTTTGGGGAATGATAGACAAGACTGGGAAAATAATTATTCCTGTTGAATACACAGCTATTGGTAATGAATTGACTACAGTAGGTGTTGATGCAAGAAAGGAGGAAACTTTCGGTATAGTATCTAACGGCAGTTTCAATGTTATAGACGGGGCAGATAAGGTTTATGGTTTTTATGGAGATGCAAAATTAACTTATGCGCGAAAGGATAAATTGTGGGGTTTTGTAAACAATAAAGGGGAATGGGTGATTCCTCCCACCTTTGAAAAAGTGAAAGCATTCGTCGATGGATTAGCACCTGTAGCTAAGGGAAAAATGTGGGGCTTCGTCAATGAAAGTGGCGAAATGGTAATTGAAGCATCTTATAGGGATGCGGAAATTTTTTCAGAGGGAATGGCTCCTGTAAAGGATAAAAAATGGGGTTTTATTGACAAGACAGGTAAATTGATTATTCCTATGGAGTATGATATTACTGCTGGCTTAAGTTTTTCTGGAGGAAAAAGCAAAGGTTTTAAAAATGGTTTGGCCCGTGTTAAATCAAAAAAAGGATGGGGATTTCTTGACAAAACAGGAAAACTTCTGGGAGACAAATGGTATCAAAATGCTGAAAATTTTTCAGAATAAATTAAATAGCGAATAGAAAGTTACATGGCCGAAAAGAAGGAAAAGAAAAAGTGCGCATTGATTACTGGTGGTTCACGAGGTATTGGAAGGGCAGTTTGCATCCAGCTAGCTAAAGATTCTGATTACCACATCCTTATAAATTACAATAGTAACAAAGATGCTGCACTCGAAACCTTGAAAGAAGTCGAGGAAGCTGGTGCATCCGGAGAAATCATTCAATTTAACGTAGTTGATGCCGAAGCGGTACAATCCGCCTTAACGACTTGGGAAAAGGCAAACCCAGATGCAATTATCGAAGCCTTGGTAAATAACGCAGGTATTACTAAAGATGGTCTTTTCATGTGGATGCCAGCTGAAGATTGGTCTTCAGTTATCAATACAAGTCTTAACGGTTTTTTCAATGTTACCAATCACCTAATCCAAAAATTATTGGTGAACAAATATGGGAGAATTGTTAATATGGTTTCCGTTTCAGGATTGAAAGGAACCCCTGGCCAAACGAATTATTCCGCTGCAAAAGGTGCAGTTATTGCAGCTACTAAGGCACTTGCACAAGAAGTTGCAAAAAGAAACGTTACTGTAAATGCCGTTGCACCAGGTTTTATAAAAACGGACATGACCAGCGAACTCAATGAGAAGGAACTCAAGGCAATGATTCCTGCCAATCGATTTGGTGAAGCTGAGGAAGTGGCACATGTGGTTTCCTTTTTAATTTCAAAAAAGGCATCTTACATAACTGGTGAAACTATAAACATCAACGGCGGTATTTATTCTTAAAATCTAACGATACGAAGGGGCAATGAAAAGAGTCGTTATAACAGGTATGGGTATATATTCTTGTATAGGTAAAAACCTAGACGAGGTAAAAGATTCATTATACCAAGGTAAATCTGGAATCATATTCGACCAAGATCGTGTTGACTTCGGGTACCGTTCTGCTTATACAGGCATGGTCGAAGAACCTGACTTAAAGCCCTATCTTTCAAGAAGACAGCGTCTTAGCTTAGGTGAAGAAGCGGCTTATGCTTACACCGCAACTCGAGAAGCACTTGAAAATGCCAAAATCGATCAAGTCTTTTTAGATAAAAATGAAGTAGGTATTATTTATGGCAATGATAGTACCGCAAAATCAACTGTAGACTCGGTTAATAAAATCAAGGAAAAAGGTGATACTACTCTTGTTGGTTCAGGTGCCGTTTTTAAAGCAATGAATTCAACAGTTACGATGAACCTTTCCACAATTTTCAAATTGAGAGGCATAAATTTTACCATTAGTGCTGCATGTGCCAGTGGTTCGCATTCAATCGGCACTGCATATCATTTAATTAAAAGTGGGCTGCAAGATTGCATTATTGCTGGTGGTGCTCAAGAAATCAATGTAGTGGCAATGTCCTCTTTCGATGGTCTCGGTGTTTTTGCAACAGGCGGCGACGATGCAAGTAAAGTATCAAGGCCTTTTGACACAAAAAGAAATGGATTGGTACCAAGCGGAGGAGCGGCCACTGTGATACTAGAAAGCTACGAATCAGCAGTAAAGCGAGGCGCACCTATTCTAGGGGAAATTATCGGGTATGGATTTTCATCAAACGGCGATCATATTTCCACGCCTAACGTTGACGGTCCGTCTCGGGCGATGCGAAAAGCTTTGGAACAAGCTGAGATAAAAGCCTCAGCAATTGATTATGTAAATGCACATGCTACTTCTACCCCAGTTGGTGATGGCAATGAGGCAAAGGCCATTTTTGAGGTTTTTGGTGAATCAAATCCGCCGGTGAGCTCGACCAAATCGATGACAGGTCATGAGTGTTGGATGGCGGGGGCCAGTGAGGTCGTTTACTCCATGTTAATGATGCAAAATTCCTTCGTTGCTCCAAATATTAACCTTGAAAACCCTGACGAGGATTCTCAAAAATTAAACCTTGTTAAGAAAACCTTAAATAAAAAAATTGATGTATTTTTGTCCAATTCTTTTGGATTTGGTGGCACCAATTCTGCCCTAATTATTAAAAGTGTTCTTTAGCTATGAACAAAGAAGTTATAATAGAAAAAATTGACGCTTTCCTCATCGATGAATTCGAAGTTGAGGAAGATGACATCTCCCCTGATGCAAATCTTAAGGACACACTTGGTCTTGATAGTTTAGATTTTGTCGATTTGGTTGTAGCTGTCGAAAGTAATTTTGGTGTAAAATTAGTTGGCGAGGATTTTGTAAACGTCCTTACACTTCAAAATTTTTACGATTTGATTGAAAGAAAAGTAGGCTAACCTATTTTCAAGAAAACCCGAGAAATGGCAACGGAATGGGAAGGCAAATCGCGAGGCACCCTTTTAGGGTATAGAATATATATTTTCTTCCTTCGTAACTTTGGTATTGGTTCAGCTTACGTTATACTTCACCTAGTAATTTTCTATTACGTATTATTTTCTCCGAGAAGCAATAAAGACACGTATAACTACTTTAGAAAAAGACATAATTATTCCATAGGAAAAAGTTTAGTAAGCATCTACAAGAGTTACTACACCTTTGGTAAAACATTGACTGACAAGGTTGCAATTTCCACCGGACTTCGCCATAAGTTTACCTACACCCATGATGGCATTGAACACATAGACAATTTACTTCAGAAAAATCAAGGTGGGATTTTAATAAGCGGTCATGTTGGTAATTTTGAGATATCACATTATTTTTTGGAAGACCGCTATTCTATCTCCAAAATAAGCATGGTTACGACCATGGCGGAGCATGAAAATATTCAAGAATATATGGAACAAATTTCAGTGAAATCACATCTGAAATTTATAGTGGTAAAAGACGATATGTCGCATATCTTTGAGATACACAAGGCTATTGATGAAGGTGGATTAGTTGTTTTTACGGGTGACCGGTATATGCCAGGAGGCAAAGTTTTAAACGAAACTTTTTTAGGCAAGGAAGCTAGTTTCCCAATGGGGCCATACTTACTCGCGTCCCGACTGAATATGCCTGTTTTGTTTGTGTATTTTATGAAGGGAGAGAAACGTCATTATGACCTTTACGCTAGAACAGCGGAGTTTAAAGCTCGTGACGCACAGGGGCTTTTAAAAGAATATACCCAAAGTATGGAATGGATTTTAGAGAAATATCCTTTGCAATGGTTCAATTATTACGATTTTTGGAAAGATAGAAAGAACTCATGAAGGAAATCTTAGTCGTATACTATACACAATCGGGACAGTTATTTGATATACTTGAAAATATTACATCTACGATAAAAGGAGATAATGTCAATATATCCTATTATCGAATAACATTAGAAGAACCATTTCCATTTCCCTGGACTAAGGATCGTTTTTATGATGCTTTTCCAGAATCTTTTCTACAAATCCCCTCTAAAATAGACCCTCCAAAAGAAGAAATTCTCAATAAAAAATACGACTTGATACTACTTGGCTATCAAGTTTGGTTTCTAACGCCTTCCCCTCCAATTAATGCTTTCCTAAAATCAGAAGTCGGAAAGAAATTATTGAAGAACACACCTGTTGTAACTGTTGTTGCCTGCAGAAATATGTGGATTCAAGCGCAAGAAAAGGTGAAACGTCTTTTAGCAGAAAACCAAGCCGAACATGTAGGTCATATTGCCTTAGTTGATCGTCATGTAAATCATGTCAGCGTAATCACTATTGAACATTGGATGTTCTCCGGAAAAAAAGAACGTATGTGGGGTATTTTTCCAAAGCCGGGAGTTTCAGATAAAGAAATTAATGGTGCCTCCAAATTTGGAAGTCCAATTCGGAAAGCTTTATTAGCTACTAATTTCGAAACACTCCAAGACAATTTGTTAGCCTTAGATGCGGTAAAAGTGAATCCATATTTGGTAATGACCGACGCAAGGGGAAATGTTTTATTCGGAAAATGGGCTAATTTTCTTTTGAAAAAAGGTGGGCCTAACAATCCAAAACGTTTGAAATGGATTGGATTGTTTAAATTTTATTTGAAATTTGCAATCTGGGTCATAGCACCTATAGTTTTTGTTGTATTTTTGCTGACTTATTTGCCCACGTACCAAAAAAGAAATAAGGAGCGGAAATATTATTCCTCTGTTTATTTAAAGTAGAGTTAATGAAAGACGTTTACATAACCAGAATAGCCAAATTTTTACCCAACGACCCCATAGATAATGATCATATGGAGGAGAAGCTGGGCATTATAGCTGGCAAAGCGTCTAAAGCAAGGCGAATTGTACTTCGCAATAACCGCATCAAACAGCGTTACTATGCCATTGATGCAAATGGAAATGTAACACACAATAATGCGCAACTTACTGCTGCTGCTATTGAGGAATTATGCGATTCTAATTTCTCTAAAGATGATATTGAATTGTTATCCTGTGGAACTTCTAGTCCGGATCAAATTCTTCCTTCACATACCGCCATGGTACATGGTTTTCTAAAGAATGGAAACCTAGAAATCAACTCTCCATCAGGAGCATGTTGTTCAGGTATGAACGCCTTGAAATATGGATACATGTCGGTTAAAACAGGACAAGTCAACAATGCTGTATGTGCTGGCTCTGAGAGAACCTCTTCTTGGATGCGATCTGACGTGTTTGAAAACGAAGTTGCTCATCTGAAAACTTTGGAAGAAAACCCTATTCTTGGTTTCAATAAAGAATTTTTACGTTGGATGCTATCTGATGGTGCGGGAGCTATGCTACTCGAGAGTGAGCCAATAGGCGAAAATTCTTTTAAAATAGAATGGATGGAAGGCTACTCATATGCCTTTGAAATGGAGACTTGCATGTATGCGGGTGGAGAGAAATTAGAAGACGGAAATTTAAGAGCATGGAGTGAATATCCTGCTGACGTATGGGGAGAAAAAGCACTATTTGCCATGAAACAAGACACTAGACTTCTTGGAGATAATATCTTGGTGAAAGGTGTCGACAGCCTCAAGCATGCTTGTGCAAAGAATAATATCGACCCTAATGATGTTGATTATTATCTTCCGCATATTTCTTCATATTATTTTAAGGAAAGACTTTACGAGGAATTGAAACTGCAGGGGATTGAAATGTCATGGGAAAAGTGGTTCTTGAACTTAGAAAATGTTGGAAATGTTGGTGCAGCTTCTATTTATCTAATGCTTGAGGAATTAAAGGATTCTGGAAAACTTAAAAAAGGTGACAAAATTTTACTACATGTTCCGGAGAGTGCTCGATTTGCATATACCTATGCCTATTTAACAGTCTGTTAAAAATGAACCTACTAGAAAACGAAATTACTGATTACGATTTTCTACTTACCTTGATTCCACAGAAGAAACCATTTGTTATGGTTGACAAATTATGTTTCTACTCTAATAAAAAAATAGTTTCAAGCCTTACCATTACCGAGGAAAACATTTTGACCAATAATGGTAATTTTTCCGAACCGGGACTCATCGAAAATATGGCTCAGACCATCGCGCTTCATACCGGATACAAATATTTTTTAGCGCAGAAACCAGCACCAACTGGATATATCGGTGCAATCAAAAAAGCTGAAGTTTTTGAATTACCGGGTATTTCAAAAGAACTGACCACTACTGTTGAAATCATTCATGACATTATGGGTGTAACTTTGGTCGAAGCCAAAGTTGAATGCGAGGGGAAAATAATTGCTCAAAGTGAAATGAAAACAGCTCTAGCTCCTGAAAATGCGTAAACCTCGGTATAATGTCAAAATAGAAAAATTTCTACCACATCGAACTCCGATGCTGATGGAATGCAAGGTGCCATATCTTGATGGTGAATCAGTAGAAACACATTTTGAGATTAAAGAAACATCTATTTTTACAGATAAAAACGGATTTTTTTCGGAAGCTGGACTTATAGAAAATGCAGCTCAAGCCTGTTCTGCAATAACAGGACAAGACTTTTTCGACGACGACGATCATGAAGGCAAAGGAAATAAAGTTGTAGGCTATATCAGCGCCATAAAAAAAGCCGAAGTATCCCTATTACCAAAAATCGGAGACACCCTTGTCACAAAAGCTTCCCTTGTTTCTAGGTATGACACCGGTGAAATGAGCATTTGCACAATCGAAGCCTCCTCTTTTAGAAATGACGATTTAGTCGTAAATTGTACGATGAACTTCTTAATTCATGAAGTTTAAGTATATCCTTCGGATGTATTCCAAAAATTCAAAACCCAAGACCGTTGAAAAAAGAGGACGTACCACAAGATGAAAGCAAACTCGAAACTGCGAACATACGCGAAATGTATTATGCCCTAGATGAAAATGGTGAGTACACGACGGAAGTTAGTACAGGTTGGGACCCCAAGACTATAGCTTTAAATAACGCTTTGGAGCAGATTAAAGAAAGAGCCGAAGATGCCAAAAGAAAAGTTCTTAACAACGAAACTAGTCCCATTGAATACTACATGGAATTGAATAAAATGGATGTTCCGATTTTAGCCAGCTATGTAGGGTTTTGGCAATGGCAAGTCAAAAGGCATTTCAAACCTTCCGTATTTCAAAGATTGAATTCAAAAAAACTACAAAAATATGCTGATGTTTTTGAGATTAGCGTAGAACAACTAAAAAACATCAAGGCCTAACACATGCAGATAGACTTTAAACACAACCAATCCGCCCATTGTGAAAATGGGGTGGTATCTAACCTTATGCGCCATAACGGATTTGAAGTAAGCGAACCAATGGTTTTTGGTATTGGTTCTGGACTGCTCTTCAGTTACTTGCCATTTTTAAAGGTAGACCACGCACCCGTCTTTACCTACCGAATACTTCCCGGACTTATTTTCAAACGTTTTGCTAAGCGAGTTGGTGTTAAAATAAAACGAGAAAAATTTAAAGACCCAAAAGCAGCCAAGGCAAGATTAGATGAAAACCTTAAAAATAACAACCCTGTAGGTTTGCAGGTTGGTGTTTACAATTTGGTTTATTTTCCTGATGAATATCGCTTTCATTTCAATGCTCATAATATGGTTGTCTATGGCAAAGAAAATGACCGTTATTTGATTAGCGACCCCGTTATTGAACATGTAACCTCCCTCTCAGAAAAAGAATTGGAAAAAGTTCGCTTCGCCAAAGGTACAATGGCTCCTAAAGGACATATGTATTACCCTATTGCTTTTCCGGAAAAGCTAGATTTAGAAAAGGCTATCGTAAAAGGAATCAAACAGACTTGTCGTGATATGACGGCACCGGTTCCCATTGTCGGCGTTAAAGCAATAAGGTGGGTGGTTAAAAACATTAGAAAATGGCCGGAGAAAGTCGGAACCAAAAGAACCAATCACTATTTGGGACAGATTGTCCGTATGCAGGAAGAGATTGGCACTGGTGGAGGAGGTTTTAGATACATATACGCTGCATTCCTTCAGGAAGCTAGTAAAATTCTGAATAACAAACAGCTTTCCGAACTCTCCAAAGAGATGACAGATATCGGAGATCTATGGCGTGATTTTGCGGTCGATGCTTCTAGGATATACAAAAACAGAAGTTCGCAAACCGATGGCTATAATAAAATTGCAGATCAACTGGAAGCAATTGCGGACTTAGAAGAAAGCTTTTTTAAGAGGTTAAAAAAGGCAGTTTAAAAACAAAAGTCCCCTCTAGGGGATTCAGAGGGTACAAATGATTCAAATCAATCAACTTTCAAAAAAGTACAAAGGCGCCGAAGGCTTTTCGGTATCTGAGTTGGATTTGAACATTGATGAAAAAGAGATTTTTGGATTATTAGGTCCTAACGGAGCTGGTAAGACCACTTTGATTTCGATGCTCAGTTCATTGATAAAACCTACCTCAGGCTCCTTCTCGATTAATGGACTCACTTATCAAGAAAACAAAAAGGAACTCAAACAACTAATCGGAATCGTTCCACAGGAATATGCACTCTACCCCTCTTTAACAGCTTTTGAAAACCTCTCCTATTTTGGAAGCACATATAACCTTAAAGGAAAAGCTTTAAAGGAAAAGATTCACGAACTTCTTGAAACCCTGGGCTTATCCAATTTCGCAAATAAAAAGATTAGTACATTTTCAGGAGGGATGAAACGGCGTATCAATCTTATCGCAAGTATTCTTCATGAACCCAAAGTTTTGTTCTTGGACGAACCTACTGTGGGTGTTGATGTACAGTCGAAAAATGTGATCATTGAACATTTGAAACAACTGAATGCAGCGGGTACAACTATGATTTATACCTCCCACCATTTGAATGAAGCAGAAGATTTTTGCTCCAGGGTTGCTATCATTGACAACGGAAAAATCATTACCAAAGGAAAACCCAAAGATTTGGTTTCATCCTTTGAAGATGCTAGAAATCTGGAAGACGTATTTTTAGCCATCACCGGAAAAGCCCTTCGCGACCATGCATAAACTTTGGGCTTCAACATATAAAGAGTTTTTACTGCTCACACGGGACTTAGGTGGATTGGCCGTTTTGTTCTTGATGCCGCTTTTATTGGTTATTACCATAACAATTATTCAAGACGGAACTTTCAAAACACTTAAAGAAACTAAAATTCCAGTGCTTTGGGTGGATCAAGACCAAGGTGATATCGCCAAAACAATTTACCAAGGCTTGACCGAATCAAACACTTTAGAACTCATTGAAGAAACTTCCGAAACCGAAGCGGCTTCATTGGTTAATAAAGGAGATTTTCAATTGGCAATTGTAATTCCTGAAAATCTTTCAAAAGATTTAGCTAAAAAAGTAAATGAAAATGTAACGGGCATGCTTGCCAAGTTCGGTTTGGAAGAAGATAGTATTGCCCCTCCAAAAACAATTCTCTCGCCTAAGGAAGTTAGACTTTATTTTGACCCTGCTACCCAATATACTTTTAAGAGCTCCATTAAAAATGGCATCGACCAAATGATTGCCAAGGTCGAGACTCAAAGTATTTATAAGGCATTTCAGGAGCAAGTTACCGATGACCCCTCCGAAATTATCTTTGATACTGAAAGTTTTATCACTTTCAAGGAAATCGGTCCTGAAGATAGCGAAAAAGCGGTGATTCCAAATTCTACCCAGCACAATATTCCAGCTTGGGCGCTTTTTGCCATCTTCTTTATCATCCTTCCCTTGTCCATAAATATGGTTAAAGAAAAGAACCAAGGTACCTTTGTTCGATTACGTACAAATCCTATTTCCTATGCAACCGTTTTAGGTGGAAAAACGCTGGTTTACCTTTGTGTTTCCTTACTTCAATTCGGATTGATGTTACTCATTGGTGTATACCTATTCCCTAATATTGGATTGCCAAAATTAGATGTTGCCGGAAAGGTTCCGATGCTATTTGTAGTGGCATTTTTTGCAGGTTTAGCAGCTATCGGCCTTGGTCTTCTATTGGGCACTATTGCCAAATCTCAGGAACAATCTGCACCATTTGGAGCCACTTTCATTGTTATTCTAGCAGCACTCGGTGGTGTTTGGGTTCCCGTATTTGCAATGCCTAGTTTTATGCAGACGCTCTCAAAATTATCTCCGATGAATTGGGGGCTTGAAGCCTTTTACGATGTTTTTTTAAGGAATGTTGGGCTTAGTGAACTCCTTCCTGAGATATCCTTGTTATTTTTGTTCTTTGTCGCAACAGCTGCAATAGCTATTGTTTACAATGAAAGAAAAAATGCCGTTTAATAATGAAGAAGGAAATTAGTTTTACAAGTGACGTTCGAGTTCGATTTACGGAATGTGACCCCTTAGGAATCGTCTGGCATGGCAATTATATTCAGTATTTTGAAGATGGTCGCGAGGCTTTTGGTCGTCATCACGGCATCTCGTATCTAGACCAAGAAAAACATAAATTTTCCACGCCCATTGTTAAGTCAGTTTGTGAGCACAAACTACCTTTGAAGTATGGTGATGTGGCTACTATTAAAACGACTTACGTCGATTCTGCCGCTGCCAAAATGCTTTTCAAATATGAGATTTTAAATCCCGAAGGGAAAGTCGTTTGTACTGGCGAAACCGTTCAGGTCTTTGTAGAACTCTTTGGAGAAATGTCGTTAGAAATCCCTGAATTCTTTAGGGAATGGAAACAAAAAGTAGGACTTCTAGATGAGTAAAGTCTACCTCTCATACAACAACATAGTTTCTTCCTATGGGTTTGATACTGCTTCAGCCATCCAAAATATAAGCAATGAGGTTCCCGGATTGCAATTGATTGATGATAAAAACGTTCTCCCAAACCCTTTTTATTCATCTCGAATTCCGCAAGACAAACTTGAAGGAAAATATCAAGAACTGCATCCCAAAGAAAAACATACACGACTTGAAAAGATGCTTTTGGTCTCATTGGCAGAAACCATTAAGCAGTCTGGCCTCAAAATAAACCAACGTGTCGGACTCATAATTTCCACAACCAAAGGAAATATTGATGTGTTAGAAAATGGAAGTGATTTTCCTGAAGAACGTGCTTATTTAGCATCCCTTGGAGAAAAAATCAAATCCTTTTTCGGATTTCAAAATGATGCTATTGTCTTATCCAATGCCTGTGTTTCAGGAGTACTAGCCGTAACTGTTGCCAAACGATTTATCAATCAAAACACCTTTGACCATGTTTTTGTTATTGGGGGTGATTTGGTAACCGAATTTATTCTTTCAGGTTTCAACGCATTCCAAGCATTGAGCAACGAACCATGCCGCCCTTATTGTAAAACCAGAACTGGAATTAACATCGGAGAAGTCGCCGCAAGTGTTCTTGTCACCAGAGATTCAACAAAATTAGTTGACGAATCGGTTGTTATACTTGGTGAAGCATCCTGCAACGATGCCAACCATATATCAGGTCCTTCTAGAACTGGTGAAGGTTTACATCGAAGCGTAGAATCCGCTCTGAAACAAGCAAAAGTAAATCCCGAAGACATCGACTATATTTCCGCTCACGGTACTGCTACCAATTTCAATGATGAAATGGAGGCCATTGCATTCAATCGGTCTGGTTTACAGAACACTCCCCTAAACAGTTTGAAAGGATATTTCGGACACACCCTTGGCGCTTCTGGATTATTAGAGACTATTATCGGTATGCATTCGTTAAATCAAAACACTTTGTTCGCCTCACTTGGTTTTCAAGAACTCGGTGTTTCAGCGCCTTTGCATATTATTGAAACTACGACCCGAAAAGAAATCAGTACCTTTTTAAAAACGGCCTCTGGCTTTGGGGGTTGTAATACAGCGGCCATTTTTCAAAAAGTTAGCGAATAACTTCTTAAATTCGCGCAGCAAAAAATTGTAGAGAATTAAGGAAAGTAGAATGTCAAAAAAACCAATGAAGGCCTTTGACGCATTGCAAGAAGCTCAAAAAATTGCCTTCGCCCCATTTGTTTTTCAGACCACAGTATCACTTCGAAATTTAGGCGTGCTTGATTTTATCTTTGAGAATAATGCCAAAGGTGGCGTAACGATTCAAGAGATTTCAAAGGAAACTTCAGTAAGTGAATACGGACTCGGGGTACTTTTGGAGATTGCTGAAAGCGCTGATATTGTAAGTAAAGACGACGCAAATAAATACGAACTTACCAAAATAGGTTATTTTCTTAGCTACAATCAAATGACCTCTGCCAATATCAATTTCACTCAAGATATTTGCTACCAAGGTTTATACCATTTGCAAGAAGCTATTGAAACCGGCAAGCCTTCTGGGCTTAAAGAACTGGGCGATTGGCCAACGATTTATGAAGGTTTATCCCAACTGACCTCGAAAGAGCAAAAGTCTTGGTTTGATTTCGACCACTACTATTCTGATGAAATATTCGAGGAAGCTTTGGAAACGGTTTTCAAAAAGAAACCCAAACTTCTCTATGATATCGGAGGAAATACAGGGAAATTTGCCAACTTATGCTGTGCATATGACGATGATGTAGCTGTTCATATTTTTGATTTACCTGGACAGTTGTCAAAAGCCTTAGAAAATGCAAGGAACAAAGGTTATGAAAATCGAATTTCGGGTACGGAAATTGACTGGTTATCTGAAAATCCAACAATCCCTGCTGGTGCTGATACGATTTGGATGAGTCAGTTTTTAGACTGCTTCTCAAAAGAAGAGATTCTTAAAATTTTAAAGGTCGCCGTAAGTGCGATGGATGCAGAGACAGAACTGATTATCATAGAAACCTACACCGACCGCCAGAAATTTGGCAGTGCGAAACTAACCCTTGAGGCGACTTCTTTGTACTTTACAGCATTGGCGAACGGAAATAGCAAGATGTACACCTCTGAAGAGTTCAAAACTTTAGTTGAAGAAGCTGGCATGACTCTCGAAGCTGATAACAAAGTGGGCGAATTCCATACAATGTTTGTTTGCAAAAAGAAGTAACTCCTCTTGAAAAACGACTACCACATACAAAGCTATTGTCATATCAGAAATAATGATATTTCGCTTAACGGAAATTCCTTATACAAGGATGATGCTGATAGTTTTTCAGAATTTATAAAGGCCGTTTACAAACATCTTAAAATAGATTACTCCAAATTTTTCAAAATGGATAGTCTAAGTAAGTTGGCTTTCATAGCTGCCGATACTTTACTAGTAGAAGAAACCGAAAAGAACATTGGTTTAGTACTTTCAAATAAAGCAGCAAGCCTTGACACTGACCGGAAGCATCAGGAATCGATTAAAGATTATCCTAGTCCTGCTGTATTCGTTTATACCCTTCCCAACATTTGTTTGGGCGAAATCAGTATCAAACATCAACTTTATTCAGAAAACAGTTTTTTTGTTTTTGATAGTTTCAATGCGGAAGCTCTGCACACCTATGCCAATAGTTTATTGGATGAGGAAAAGTCAGAAAAGGTACTTTGTGGCTGGGTAAATTTTGACGATGGAAAATATGATGCATTTTTGTACGTTGTTGCTAAGAAAGGTACTTTTGTACATTCCATAGCCGAAATAAACCGTTTATATTAGTTTTGTGTTAAATCTTTTGTGTCGGTTAAGCCGCAGTTATTTTTTGTCAGGTCAAGACAAAAAAATCTTGCATAGCAGTAGCTACGGAATCATTTTTTAACACAGAGATGGCAAAAAAGAACATGGCTTGGGCCGGCTAAGAAAGATTTAATAGAAAACAATACCCAATGAGCGAATTGAAATTAGAATTAAAGGAAAAAATAATAGAGCAATTGAACTTAGAAGATATTGCTATTGAAGAAATTGCCGATACTGACCCACTTTTTGGAGAAGGATTAGGTCTTGATTCTATTGACGCATTAGAACTTATTGTGATGCTAGATAAAGATTACGGCATCAAGTTGGCAGACCCCAAACAAGGGAGAACCATTTTTGAATCCATAGATTCAATGGCTACCTATATTGAGGAGCATCGTAGTAGATAAAATTACTTCCAAAGATTTTAAAAGGGATGTTCCGCAATAGCGGAACATCCCTTTTAATTTTCCCTTTAAATCCTCCTTGATATTCGTATTTTTGAATAGAGATTTCAATTCAGCCAAAAAATTAATGAGCAAAGGCGTTGCAATTACGGGTATGGGTATTATTTCTGCCATTGGAAACAATGTTCAAGAAAACTATAACTCGCTTATTTCTGGGAAAGCGGGTATTTCTAAAATATCCCATATCGAAACCATCCACGCTGATGAGATTATGGTGGGCGAGATTAAAACCACCAATGCTGAATTTGAAGCGCAACTAGGCCTTTCTCAAAATAGCTTTTCACGTTCGCCCATTTTAGGAATCATCGCAGCAAAAGAAGCACTTGTTCAGGCGGGCATTTCAGACATCAATGATTACAAAACCGGATTGATTTCAAGTACCACTGTAGGTGGCATGGACAAATCGGAACAGTATTTCCACGAATATTTCGAAAGCAATGAGCATTGGCAGCATATTAACGGACTCCACGCAGGAGATTCCACCAAAAAAATTGCGGATGCTATTGGCTTGAAGGAAAGTTTTATGACTACCATTAGTACGGCGTGCTCTTCCGCTGCAAACGCCATAATGCTTGGTGCTCGGATGATAAAGTCCGGAAAATTAGACCGGGCTATCGTCGGTGGAACTGATGCCCTTTCAAAATTCACTATCAACGGATTCAAAACTTTGATGATTCTCTCCGACACCTACAACACTCCTTTTGATGAAAATAGAAAAGGTTTGAATTTAGGAGAAGCAGGGGCTTTCTTAGTTTTAGAGTCAGACAAAATTGTAGGAGAAAAAAATCGGAAGGTTTTAGCATATGTAAAAGGCTATGGAAATTCCAACGATGCCTTTCATCAAACAGCCTCTTCCGAAAATGGTGACGGAGCTGTTTTGGCTATGGAGAAAGCTTTAAAAGTTGCAGGATTGGAACCTGAACAGATTGATTATGTCAATGCGCATGGTACAGCAACTCCTAATAATGATTTATCAGAAGGCAGAGCCCTGCAACGGGTATTTGACGAAGGAAAAGTACCAGAATTTAGCTCTACAAAGGCATTCACCGGTCATACCCTAGCAGTTGCCGGAGGCGTTGAGGCGATATACTCCGTTTTAGCTTTGCAAAATAATCGTGTTTACCCTAATCTGAATTTCAAAACTCCTATGAAGGAATTTGATTTGCTTCCGCAAACGGAAGTCAAGGAAAAGGAGCTCAACTATGTACTTTCGAATTCATTCGGCTTTGGAGGAAATTGTTCAACGCTTATAATTTCTAAGGAAGCATGAGCAAATCTGTATATATAAATAGCGTAGGTTCGGTTTCTGTTCAGAAAACCTTTGATAATTCAGAGTTTTTGAATGAGATAACTACGTATAACGATACTGTGGCAAGTGTGGTCAATCCTGATTACAAAGCTTACATTCCACCTACGCAAGCTCGTAGAATGGCAAAGGGAATCAAGATGAGCACTGTAAGTTCTCAAACTGCTTTGCAAGAAGCAGGACTTGAAAATGTAGATGCTATCATAGTCGGCACAGGATTAGGCTGTATTGGTGATTCCGTAAAATTCGTCCGTGATATTATAGACAACGATGAACAGTTTTTGACACCCACTCGCTTTATTCAGTCCTCTCATAACACCGTTTCTGGGCAAATCGCCTTGGGCATCAGTTGCAAAGGCTATAATTTTACTTATGTACATGCGGCAGTTTCCTTTGAATCATGCCTTATTGATGCCAAAATGCAGTTGGAGAATGATGAAGCCAAAAACATATTGGTCGGCGGAGTTGATGAAATGGTGAAATACCATGTAGATACACATCGACTAATTGGTCATATCAAATCGGAGCCTGCGGATTCCACAAGACTATTGACAGTGAATACCAAAGGTTCCGTAATGGGAGAAGGGGCTCATTTTTTTGTGCTATCTAATGAAAAACAAGAATCTACCTATGCGGAATTGGTTGCGATTGAAACTTACAATAGTATCGCTCAAGAAAATATTCCAAATAAAATAGAAGCCTTTTTAGAAGAGAATCATATGACTATCGAGGACCTTGATTTGGTTATTCTTGGGAATAATGGGGATGTCGATTTCGATGGATATTATGAAAACCTAAGCACCGGTCTTTTCAAAGATAGGCCTCAGGCGTACTACAAACATTTGTCAACTGAATTTGATACGGCTTCAGGTTTTGCTTTTTGGTTGAGCGCTAAAATCCTTAAGACGCAGACCATTCCTGAAGTAGTGAAATTGAATGAAATAGAAGTATCAAACCCCCGAACAATATTAATTTACAATCAGTATCGAGGAGAAAACCATAGCCTCATGCTGCTGCGCAAATGTTAAGGCGAGGGCCTGTTAATAGCATAGCAGGAATTACATTGGTGCTCTTAACAATCTCTAGCTTCATTGTTAATGTACCATGGTGGTCTTTTCTCTTCATCACAATAGTTTGGTTCTTGATTACCCTATGTGGTTCTTTTTTTATTCGATGGAATTACCACCTGACTTCCCTGCATTCCAATAAAAAAACCAATCAACAACAAGTAGCAATTACCTTCGATGATGGACCACATCCTGAATTTACACCAAAGGCTTTAGACCTTCTAAAAAAGTACAATGCAAAGGCCACTTTTTTCTGTATTGGGCAAGAGGTTGAAAAACATCCTGAAATTTTAAAACGGATTCTAGCGGAAGGACATCTAGTAGGCAACCACACCTATTCGCATTCTAAGTCCTTCGGATTTTTCAATACGGACAAGGTTGTTTCCGAATTACAACAAACCATCCAAGTCATAAAAGATTTATCTGGAAAAGAAATGAAACTCTACCGCCCTGCTTTTGCGGTTACCAACCCTATGATTGAACGCGCGGTAAAACAACTAGATGTTCATTCTATAGGATGGAGTGTACGTTCCTTAGACACCACTTCTCGCTCTGAAAAGATGATTTTGAACCGAATACTTCCAAAGCTTTCCAAAGGCGATGTCATCTTATTACATGACACCAGCCAGAAGACGGTAGATGTTTTGGAACAGTTATTGTTATTTTTGCAGGAGAAAAACCTAGAGTCGGTAACCGTTGACCAGCTTTTGGAAATTGATGCGTATGCGTAAACTAGTTTACATTCTGTTTTTTATGGTTTTGGCTTCAAACGCACAGACCAAAATGAGCACCTCAGAAGCGTCAGCTTTGAAGGCAACTGTAAAAGCTCTTTCAGACGAAACCGAAACCATCACAGCTGATTTCGTCCAATACAAACATCTTGATTTTCTTTCAAGCGATATTGAATCCAAAGGAAAGCTAGCTTTCAAATCTCCTTCGATGGTGAAATGGGAATATGTAAAGCCGTTTGCCTACTCCGTCCTCTTCAAAAACGAAACTCTTTTCATAAACGACAATGGCAATAAGAGCGATATGGATATGGGTTCAAATAAAATATTTAAACAGCTCAATCAACTTATTACAGCAAGTATTAAAGGTGATATGTTTGATGCTTCGGAATTTGAAGTTTCCTATTTCAAGAAAGACGGAAATAGCGAAGTCCATTTCAATCCGAAGGACAAACAGTTTGCAGAGTTCATCAAATCGTTTCACATTACTTTCAATAAAAAAGGAGAGGTGCAAGAAGTGAAAATGATTGAACCTTCCGATGATTATACACAGATTGTCTTTAGTAATCGTACTACAAACCAACCTCTTTCTGATGCGGTATTTGCTCAGTAGTCTTCTATTGGTATTGTTCGTTTCATGCGTCTCTTATCCAAAGAAAAACGGATTCATCGCTAGCGCCAGACAGCCCATTCAAAACCCATATTTCTCTGATGCTTCAAAAGATTACGTTTACAAAGCAAACATAGAGGCTTTTGGAAATTCTTTAAGTGGAATTTTTATCGTCAAAAAACTCGGCGAAGACCACCACAGAATCGCTTTTACCACCGAAATGGGTAACAAAATCTTTGATTTTACGTTTGAAGAGGAGGATTTCAAAGTAAATCATATCCTTAAAAAAATGGATAAAAAGATTCTTATCAATGTTCTAAAAAATGATTTTAGGGTTTTGGTGAAAGAGAAACCATCTGTGGAAAATGGATTTCGAAAAGATTCGGGTTCTATTTACGAAACACAAATTGGAAACAAGAAATACTATCATTTTTTATCCGAAGAAAAACTGAACAAAGTAGTCCGAGTAGGTAATGGAAAGGGAAAAGTAGAGTTTACATTCTCAGAAATAAATGATAACATTGCACAGCATATCCAAATCTTGCATAAAAACATCAAGTTGAAAATCAGCTTAAAATCTATCTCATATGAAAAATTATAGAATCATTTTCGTTTTTGTTCTATTTTCATCTATTGCTTTTGCCCAAACCAAAAAGAGTTTTGGTTTGCGACTAGGGGTAAACTATTCGAATATTTCAAATACTGGTCTCGATGCTAGAATAGGCGGTAACGGCGCTTTATTTTTCGAAGCACGATTTTCAGATAAGTATGCTTTACAACCTGAGTTAATGTTCTCAAGTCAAGGAGGGAAAGCTTCTAATACTACTAATGAAGATTTGCGAATAGATTACTTATCAGTTGGGCTGGCGAACAAGTTCTTTATCATTCCCAATGCGGGTTTGCACCTCGTGGCAGGACCTAGTTTTGATATGGATTTTGAAAACAACCCTATCAGGCTAATCAACGGAAATAATGATTCGAATGTAACTCCTTTCGACCTTTCCGTATTTGGTGGTATTGGCTACGAGTTTCCTTTCGGACTCATACTCGAAGCGCGATACAAGCAAGGACTCATAGAAATTGACCTTTTCGATTTCGATATTTTTTCGGATTCTACCGACAGAGATAGAAACGAAGCCTTTAATGGCACTTTTCAATATAGTATTGCTTATAAATTTTAATATATGCTAATAGAAGGATTATATACCGTTCAATCACTTGAACAAAACGAACAAGAGGTAAATGCCAAAGTAAAGCTTCACAAGGAACATGATGTTTTCAAAGGGCACTTTCCCGGAAACCCAATTATGCCTGGCGTTTGTATGATTCAAATGATTAAAGAACTTACAGAAAAAATTACTGATAAAACCTTGTTTTTATCGGTTGCTACGAATGTCAAGTTCATGGCAAAAATTAATCCCGAAGAAAATGAAGTGATTGATTTGAACTTGAAGATTTCTGAAGAAAATGACATCATAAAAGTAAAGAATGTAACTTCTTACGACCAAACTATTGCATTAAAACTAAGTACAACTTTTAAAATAGTGGATTGATATGCGTTTGGTTATAGCACTTTTTCTAATGGTTTCTACTTTCTGTTTCTCTCAGGAGTTAAAGGAACTACGAGTA
Source organism: uncultured Flavobacteriaceae bacterium (assembly GCA_947500435.1). Lineage (GTDB taxonomy): Bacteria > Bacteroidota > Bacteroidia > Flavobacteriales > Flavobacteriaceae > Maribacter_C. The sequence goes on along the minus strand of CANMRV010000001.1, from coordinate 485,893 downwards.
GATTATCCAAAGGCGAATTTAGATGAAGCTGTTACCAATATACTGCACAAAAAACTATCGGCTATCTCTAAGGAAGACAATAAAATCCTAGTGGCCTTTAGAGGTGCGATTACAACTTTAAAGGCCAAATTTGCCAAAGGCCTAAAGGACAAAAAGAACTATTTCAAGGAAGGTGCTCTACTTCTAGAATATGCTGTGGAGCAAGAATCGAATAACATCGAAATTCGATGTTTGCGTTTGGGGGTTCAAGAAAATGCTCCTAGAATAGTAGGATACAAAAAGAATATTCAAGAAGACAAACAATTTCTTCTAGAGCACTATAAATCTACTAGCAATAAGGAAGTACGGAATTTTGTAAGAGGTTATGTGCTTCTCTCCGATGTCTTTACAGATGCCGAGAAGCAATTGTTTTAGGGTGTACAATCCGTATCTTTGGTACAGAATAAAGGCCTATGTTTATAGGTGCTTTGAACAATAGTACTAGTGCCGACCCAAACCCCAATCGTTCAATCTCGTATGGAGCAGCTTAAATGCTGTGTGCTTATTCCCACCTACAATAATCACAAAACACTACAAAAAGTACTTGAAGGGGTTCTAGAATACACGGAAAATATACTAGTTGTGAATGATGGCGCAACCGATTCCACCAAGATAATTTTGCAAGGTTTTCCACAGGTGGAACAAATTCATCTTCCCCAGAATAAGGGAAAAGGAAATGCTTTAAAAGTAGGGTTCAAAAAAGCACTTGAACTTGGTTTTGAATTTGCTATTACTATTGATTCTGACGGGCAACATTTTCCTGAGGATATTCCGGTTTTTTTAGATGCACTAGAAGCAGAATCAACCAAAAATGTACTCTACATTGGCTCTAGAAACATGGAACAGGAAGATGTACCGGGCTCAAGTAGTTTCGGTAACAAATTCTCCAATTTTTGGTTTTGGTTTGAAACAGGTATTCGACTAAAAGATACACAAAGCGGTTATCGCATGTATCCTCTAAAAGAAATCGTAAAACTCAAACTTTACACGCCAAAATTCGAACTTGAAATTGAGGTCATTGTTAAAGCCGCTTGGAACGGAACACTTGTAAAGAACATTCCTGTAAAGATTTCGTACGATGATGAGGAACGCGTATCACATTTTAGGAAAGTGCCTGATTTTGCTCGTATCAGTGTTCTGAATACTTGGTTTGTACTTGTTGCCATTTTCTATATCAAACCCAGAGATTCATACCGGAAATTACGAAAAAAAGGAATCCGGAAATTCCTAAAAGAAGATGTGCTACATAGCAGCGATTCACCTAAAAAGAAAGCCACATCCATTGCATTGGGCATTCTTATTGGATTATCACCTATCTGGGGTTTTCATACAGTAGCCGTGCTCGCTTTGGCGGTTTTATTTAAGCTAAATAAGGTCATTGCATTTGCATTTTCAAATGTAAGTTTTCCTCCATTTATTCCATTCATTTTATATGCTAGCCTAAAGCTAGGTGCTTTAATTACCGGTGAGGAATTGGTTTTTTCTAGAGATGATATGATAGAAAACCTTGGTTTCATAACACATCTAAAAACTTATATAATAGGCAGTATTTCCTTGGCAATAGTGGCTGCAAGCCTTTTTGGTATAATCGCTTACTTCGTCTTGAAAATTTTCGAAAGCAAAAAAATAGCTGTGAACAATGGGTGATTTCTTTTACCAGACATACCTGTTTATACAAAAGAAGAAGTGGGTAAGCCTTCTTGCGCTGTTACTTGTTATAGCTTCCCTTGGGGGGATAGGCTCTCGAATTGAATTTGATGAGGATATTACAGCCTTGATTCCTGCCACCGAGGAATCGAAAAAAATCCAGGAGGTATTAGAGTCCATTGCTTTTACGGATAAGGTTATCGTTAATATTCGCCGTGAAGGGCAAGGTTCTGTAGATGACCTAATACAATACGCTTCAACCCTTTTAGATAGTCTTGCAAAAACCGGCGACACCTACATCAACAATGTACAAGGAAAGCTAAACGATGAAGACTTACCGAACACACTTAATTTGGTATATGATAATTTGCCACTCTTTTTAGACTCAGCTGATTACCTTCAGATAGAACAAAAATTATCAAAGGATAGTATTGCCATACTAACCGAGCAGAATTACCGCACTTTAATTTCTCCCTCAGGAATTATCGCAAAAAGAACAATTCGAAAAGACCCCTTAGGGCTCTCTTTCATCGCTTTAAAAAAATTACAGCAATTAGGAATCGGAGATGATTTCAAACTCAAAAACGGTTTTCTTTTGGACAAAAAAGAGCAAAACATTCTGCTCTTTCTTACCCCGACCCATGGTTCAAGGGAAACCGATAAAAACACAGCATTAGCCGAAAAACTCTATAAGTTACAAAACCAATTGAACACTTCTTACAAAGGAAAAATCAAAGGCGAATATTTCGGCGCGGCCTTAGTTGCTGCTGCAAATGCAGCTCAGATTAAGCACGATATTCAATTTACAATTAGTATTGCACTAACTCTCCTATTAATTATCCTAATCGTATTTTACCGGAAGTTAACCACACCTCTAATCCTGTTTTCTCCTACTGTAATCGGAGGCTTACTTGCTGTTGCTTTTCTATACCTATTTCGAACCAAAATCTCTGCACTTTCCTTAGGTATTGGCTCTATTTTATTGGGAATTACACTGGACTATTCCCTCCATATCTTAACTCATATTCGAAACGGAAATTCTTTAAAAAGCCTTTACAAAGATGTTGCTCCTTCGATTTTGATGAGTAGTCTGACTACGGCATCCGCTTTTTTATGCTTGTTATTTCTTGAATCTCAAGCCCTGCAAGATTTAGGGGTTTTCGCAGCTGTTAGCGTTTTAGGCGCTTCCATTTTTGCTCTTGTTTTCATTCCTCAAGTATATACAACCACTATTAAAACTAATGCAAAAAAAACCATCTTAGACCGCCTGGCGAATTATGACCTTCATAAAAATAAATGGGCAATTGCTGTTTTGGCCCTTCTACTTATCGGAAGTCTTTTCACCTATCGCACCGTAATTTTCAATCAAGATATCGCCAAACTGAACTATGAATCGGAAGCCCTGATAGAGGCAAGAGAACGTTTGGAAAAGTTGACGGATATTGGTTCAAAATCCATTTATCTTTCTACTTATGGGGAAAATCGAGAATCCGTTTTACAACGGAATGATTCGCTATTCAGTCAACTGCAAAAATTGAAAGCTGATGGTGAAATTGTAAGCTACAGCTCGATTGGTGCCTTGGCGCGTTCAAATAAAAAACAAACGGTTAGAATCAACAAATGGAATTCCTTTTGGGACGAGAATAAAATCCAAAGCACCAAACAAAACCTCATCGAAAGTGGAAGCGAATTCGGCTTTAAAGAAAGTACGTTTGACCAATTCTATAGCCTTCTTGAAGCCGATTTCAAAACTTTGAAGATTTCTGACTTAGAAGTAGTTTCTTCATTTGCCGTGGACGATTTTATCGTTACCGATTCCACATCGACAACAATCACCTCGTTGATAAAGGTAGAAGATGAAAATTTCGAAAAGGTCAAAGCAGTATTTGCCGATAACCCCCAGACCCTATTCATCAACCGTCAACAAGTCAATGAGTCTTTTCTAGGAAACCTTAAAAACGATTTCAACAACCTTATTGGCTATTCACTTTTGGTGGTTATCTTAATTCTATTGCTCTTTTACCGAAGTCTGTCCTTGACTCTGATTACTGTCATTCCTATATTCCTGACTTGGTTGTTGACCATTGGTTTGATGGGATTACTAAAAATAGAATTCAACATTTTCAACATCATCATTTGCAGCTTTATTTTCGGAGTGGGCATCGACTATTGCATTTTCATCACCAACGGATTGCTAACAGAATACCGAACTGGTGAACAAGCGCTTTCGACACATCGCACCTCCATCATTTTATCGGTAATTACGACAATTTTGGGTATTGGCGCACTGGTTTTTGCTAGGCATCCTGTACTATATACGATTTCCGTGGTTTCTCTAATCGGGATTCTCTCCGCGGTTTTTGTGGCTTTTACCATTCAGCCCTTACTTTTTCATTTGTTTATGGGAAGCACAAACAAAAGACCGATTACACCTAGGGTATTGATTCACTCCCTGCTATCCTTCGCTTATTTTGATTTGGGAGGTTTATTGCTTTCTGTTTATGGATGGATAGTTCTAAAATTGAATCCGAAAGCACATCTGAAAAAGCAATTGGGACTTCATAAGCTTACTTCGAAGTTTATGAAATCGGTATTGTACACAAATCCTTTTCTCTCAAAGGAAATCAGAAATCCGCACAACGAGACCTTTGAGAAACCTGCCATGTTAATTGCCAATCACACCTCATTCTTAGATATTTTGGCCATGGGCAGCTTGCATTCCAAACTCATCTATTTGGTGAAAGACCATGTATACAATTCTCCGATAATAGGAAGCGCGGCAAAACTCCACGGAGCCTATCCGGTTTCAGGGGGTATTGAGAACGGAGAAGCATTTTTAAAACAAAAAGTTGAACAGGGGTTCTCCATAATTGCTTTTCCAGAAGGAGCCCGCTCTACAAGCAATAAAATCAATCGCTTTCATAAAGGCGCTTTTTATCTGGCTGAAAAATTAGGATTAGACATACTTCCCGTTATGATTCATGGAGGCTCTGAAGTTTCCCCAAAAAATAGCTTTATCATTCGAGATGGTGATTTTACCGTTGAAATCTTGCCAAGAATAAAGGCAGATGACCTATCATTTGGAAAAACGTATAGTGAGCGCCCGAAACAAATCGGTAAGTATTTTAGAACGGAGTTTCGGAAATTCCGGATGAAAATCGAAAAGGAAGCCTATTGGCATCAACTACTTTTAGAAAATTATCAGCATAAGGGTATAAACATCTACAAAACGGTCAAGACTGATTTAAAAGACAATGGAAGTGCCTACAGGACTATTTTAGAATCTATTGGCGAAAAAGATAAGATTATACACCTTTCCAAAGACCATGGTCAGCTTGATTTACTGCTAGCATTGGATTCCATTGATAGAAAAATTTATAGTTTTTTGCAAAATGATGAAGCAAGAGCAATTCTTAAAAACAACTATTTGACCCATCAATACAGTAAAATCACCGTTGTCGACTCTATACATGAAGCATTAGAACATAAGGCAAACGTGCTTATTTTGAACATTGATTCTCTCAACCTAGAGCAATTCGAGGGGAAACTAAAAGATGAAATTAGTATCTTGATACTTCTAAATTCTGCTAACACAAATAGAATTCAAAGTATTTTGCAAAAGGATTTTTGGTTGAGTATTAAAGGAAATAATTTTGTGGTTTTTAAAAGAAGTAAATTATAAAATCATATGAAAAATCTTATTTCGGCAAAGGATTTAAAAAATAACTTAAATGACCCAGACCTAGTTATTTTGGATGCTACCATTCCTAAAGTAGTATCAGGAAATGATGGCCAATCCGTTGAAAAAAGATACATTAAGGGTGCTCGTTTTTTTGATCTCAAAAAAACGTTTAGCGATCTAGAAAGTAAAATGCCCAACACACTTCCAACACCTGAGCATTTTGCGATAGCCTGCAGAAAAATAGGAATTAATACATCGAGTAAAATAGTAGTTTATGATGATTTGGGTATTTATTCAAGTCCTAGAGTTTGGTGGATGTTCAAAACAATGGGACATTCAAATGTGGCCGTTTTAGATGGCGGTCTCCCCGAATGGCTAAAGATGGGGTATGAAACAATTTCTCAACCCAACCAAACATTTTCATTGGGAGATTTTGACTCTAAATTTGACTTAGAAGCAGTGGTAGATTTTGACTTCATTCAGGCTAACCTCAAAAATAAAAAGGCTCTAGTAATAGATGCCCGTTCTTCGGATAGATTTAAATCTCTAGTTCCAGAACCTAGAGCTGAACTAAGAACCGGAAATATCTCAGGGTCAATAAATATACCCTATACAGATGTGCTAGAAGATGGAAAATTTAAGTCTAGCAACGAACTAGAAAAGGTGTTTGCCAAACTTAAAAATGAAACCAGACCTCTTGTTTTTTCATGTGGTTCGGGTATTACCGCTTGTGTTGTTTCCTTAGCAAGTGAATCAATCCTAGACAATAAAAAATCAATTTATGATGGTTCTTGGACAGAGTACGCTCAGTTGACTTGATAATGGATTGGGAGGCCATTAGTTTCGTTTATAAGATTCAAAATAATAACTTTAACATCTTCAATCGGAGACTGATTTATGCAGGATAACTATGATGTAGTAATCATCGGCAGCGGAATGGCCGGCCTAGTAGCCGCCAACATAATGTCGCGTGAGGGAAAAAGTGTCTGCGTGCTTGAAAAAAACAACCAATATGGTGGCAATTTGCAGACCTTTGTTCGCGAGCGTACAATTTTCGATACAGGTGTTCATTATCTCGGCGGACTCTCAAAAGGGCAAAACCTTTATCGATATTTTGACTACCTAGACATTCTCGACGGACTCCATTTCAAACAATTAAATGAAGATGGTTTTGACATTATCACTTTCGATAATGATGAAACCGAATATCCTCATGCGCAAGGTTATGAGAATTTTGCTAAAAGTCTAACTGAACAATTTCCGGAGGAAGAAGGTGCTATTCGTTCCTATTGTAAGAAGCTTCGGGAAATCTGTGATGAGTTTCCATTGTACAATTTAGAAGTAGGGAAGCCTTATCAAAACAATGCTGAAATTTTTCAGCAGACAGCAAAAACTTATCTTGAATCACTTACCGAAAACAAAAAACTGCAATCCGTTTTGGCTGGCTCGAATCTTTTATACGCTGGCGACCCCGAAAAGACTCCTGTCTATGTACATGCACTTTCGTGCAACTCCTACATTGAAAGCGCATACCGCTGTGCAGATGGTGGAAGTCAAATCACCAAATTACTAATCCGAAGATTGAAAGAAAATGGTGGTGAAGCTTATAAACATCAAGAAGTAGTAGATTTCACTTGTATCGATAAGGAGATTGTATCTGTCACCACCAAAAACGGCATTGTTATTAAAGGGGATATATTCATTTCAAATATTGAACCCAAGACTACTTTGAAAATGGTAGGTGAGGAACACTTTCGAAAATCGTACAATAGCCGTATTCAAGATTTAGAAAGTACGATTTCAGCATTTAGCATCCATATTGTTCTCAAACCAAAAGCATTCCCCTATCTCAACAAAAATTACTATCATTTTAAAGACCCGTCACGCGTTTGGCAAGGTCATGAATATACGCAAGAGAGTTGGCCTGAGACGTACATGGTTTCCATGGGAGTACGTAAGAATCAAGATGAATGGGGAGATCAGTTAACGGCCATCACCTATATGCATTATGATGAAGTGGCCCAATGGGAAGATACTTTCAATACAGTAGCAAATAAAACCGATAGAGGTCAAACCTACGAGCAATTCAAGGAAGCAAAGACCGAGGTTTTCCTGAAGGAATTGGAAAAGAAGTTTATAAATATCCGCGATTGCATTCAATCCGTATATACATCAACTCCGCTCTCGTATCGGGATTATATCGGGTGTAACCAAGGTTCAATGTACGGCTATGTAAAAGACGTAAACAATCCGCTTTTGTCATTTATATCACCGAGAACTAAGATTCCGAATTTGTATTTTACAGGACAAAGTTTGAACATGCATGGAATTTTAGGAGTAACCATTAGCGGAGTAGTTACCTGCTCCGAAATTCTCGGAGGTGAATATTTGGTGAATAAAATTCTAGATACTGAAATCACAAAAAATCAAAATAAACAGGTGTCATGAGTCCATTCAAAACAAGCTCTTTGACGTTCATGAAAAACTGTTTCTCAGGATTTGCACTGATACTATTAGTATCTTCTTGCGGAATATCTAAAGGCTTAGAAGACCGCCCAGATGTCTCCAAATATGACCTCACGCCACCTGAACGAACCAAAATTTCAGACTCGACCTATTCCATCGGCGATAACTTTCTAACCAAAAACAAACAAGGTTTATGGGAAATGCATGTCAAAGGCAACCCCCTGGAATTGGGTTTGTACCAAGGTGCATTAAGTCAAGAACTCTTTAATCAGCAGGAGGCGGTATTCTTGAAAAAGATTGATGAGTTAGTTCCATCCAAAGGATATCAAAATATCCTTCGCAAGTTTTTGGCGTGGTTCAACCGAAAAGTGTACCTGCATATTGACGAGCAGTACAAAGCCGAGATTTACGGAATCTCACAATATGCCTCGCCCAATTACGATTATATCGCAGAGGAATATCCACGTGTACTTTATTTCCACGGCGCTCACGATATTGGCCATGCTTTACAAGATTTGGCTCTAGTTGGCTGTTCTTCTTTTGCATCTTGGGGAGAAAATACCAAAGAGGGCAAACTCTTAATTGGACGGAATTTTGATTTCTATGCGGGTGATGACTTTGCCAAAAACAAAATCATAGCTTTTATTGAACCAGAGAACGGGCACAAATTTATGTCCGTTACTTGGGGAGGTATGATTGGTGTGGTCTCCGGAATGAACGACCAAGGATTAACGGTAACCATTAACGCCGGAAAATCACAATTTCCTTTGGTGGCTAAAACTCCGGTTTCCTTAGTGACACGCGAAATATTACAATATGCTTCAACTATTGAAGAAGCCATTGCAATTGCCAAAAAGCGGGAAGTCTTTGTCTCGGAATCCATTTTTGTGGGAAGTGCAAAAGATAAAAAGGCGGCTGTCATTGAGGTCTCTCCGAAGAACTTTGGAGTGTACGAAGTCCCAAATTCCAGCAATCAATTGATTTGTTCGAATCACTTTCAAAGTGCTGCTTATTCTGAGGATAAAAAGAACCAGCAACATATTCTGGAAAGTCACTCCCAATATCGTTATAAGCGAATGGAAGAGTTGCTGGAAGAAACAGAAAAAGTAACACCAGAAAAAGTAGTAGATATTCTCAGAAATAGAGAAGGTCTGGATGAAGATAAAATCGGATATGGAAATGAAAAAGCGTTAAACCAAATGCTGGCACATCACGGCATCGTCTTCCAACCAGAGGATCTATTGGTTTGGGTTTCTAGCAGTCCCTATCAAATGGGTGAGTTTGTCGCCTATGATTTGAATGAAGTTTTTAAGGAAGGGAATAAGTCGGTTGCTAAAACCGAATTAAACATTGCCAAAGACCCTTTTTTACAAACGGAAGCCTATCAAAACTATGAGCGCTACCGTTCCCTTCGAGATGAAATTCAAAAAGCCATTTCCGAAGAAACAAATCTGGAACAAAAACTACTTTCAGAATTCACAGCCTTAAATCCGAATTTTTGGGAAGCGCACTATTTAGTTGGTAAATACAATCTGGATAAAGGTTATGAACTACTTGCCTTACGAGCATTTGTAGAAGCAGAGACTAAGGAAATTACTACTTTACCAGACAGAGAAGCGGTAGAAAAACATATTAAGAAATTGAAACGTAGCTTAGGAAAATGATTCCAGAAATAGAGAAAGCAACATCTGAAGAAATTAAGGCTTTTCAAGAAGGCAAGTTGATAGAATTCGTCAATTATGTCTATGAAAATTCTCCCTATTACCGACGTGTTTTTAGAAACTATAAAATCAGTGCTTCGGATATTAGTTCCTTGCAAGATTTAGCTAAACTTCCTGTTACCACGAAAGAAGATTTACAGCAATACAATGATGATTTCTTTTGTGTCCCCAAATCGAAAGTCATCGATTTTGTAACAACCTCGGGCACTTTGGGTGAACCCGTAACGGTTGGTTTAACGGATAAGGATTTAGACCGTTTAGCATATAATGAAGCGATTTCCTTTGCCTGTGCAGGAGTCAAAGAAGATGATATTGTACAACTCACAACGACAATGGACCGTCGTTTTATGGCGGGTCTTGCCTATTTCTTAGGAGTACGAAAACTAGGCGCAGGAATTATTCGAGTTGGTGCTGGAATTCCTGAATTGCAATGGGATAGTATTTTAAAGTTTAAACCTACCTACCTCATCGTTGTGCCTTCCTTCTTATTGAAATTAATTCAGTACGCTGAAGCAAACGGCATTGATGTAAATACATCAGGAATAAAGGGTGCCGTCTGTATTGGCGAATCCCTCCGGAATCAAGATTTTTCTTTAAACATACTGGCTCTGAAAATCAAGGCAAAATGGGATATTGAATTGTATTCCACTTACGCTTCTACCGAAATGAGTACGGCATTCACCGAATGTTCCGAACAACAAGGTGGGCACCAACATCCGGAATTAATTATAGTAGAGATTTTAGATGAAGACAATCAGCCGGTTTCCGAAGGTGAAGAAGGAGAATTGGTGATTACCACTTTGGGCGTAGAAGCCATGCCGCTACTTCGCTTTAAAACTGGAGATATTGTCGCAGCGCATTCCGATTCGTGTAGCTGTGGAAGAAATACCCCCCGCTTGGGTCCTTTAGTGGGTCGTAAAAAGCAAATGATAAAATATAAAGGCACCACCCTTTATCCTCCAGCAATGGATAATCTTCTGAATGATTTTCCTGAAGTTAAGAGTCATGTTGTCGAAATCTATCACAACGAAATAGGAACGGATGAAATCTTAATAAGAATATTTGCTCCAAAAGCTTCAGACAGATTGATTTCAAAAATCAGAGACCATTTTCGCTCTAAGTTAAGAGTGAGTCCTGCTATTGAAATCTGTTCACGAGAAGAAATTCAGCAACTACAAAGTTCTAAATTGGGTCGGAAGCCTATTGGGGTTATTGATAGGAGGGGTTAATGGACATCCAACAAATACAACCCAATCTTAATCTTCCAATAGGGTACTTTTTCTTCAAAGTATTCGAAATATGCCTTTAGCCCCTCAGCTTCTGGTAAATCTATTTTTGCTTTTTCGATTGTGGAAAGTTCTTCTGTCGTTACTAATTCATTTAGGTCTATTTCTTCCCCTTGAGAATGCATTTTAAGCAAATGACTGTAAATAGTATTTTCAGTCAGTTCACGCTTTGCAGCAATTTCCGCAGGAGAAAATCCCTCTTTAAATAAAGCCAATGTTTGTTCGTGGGTTGGTACTTTTGGTTTTACCGATTCAACATGTGCTGCAATTTCTTTGAGAAAGATGTCTGCATACTTTTCTAGTTTTGCTTTCCCTACTCCCGAAACCTCTTCAAATTCAGACTTGGTTAAGGGTTGCTTGGCTTCCATATCCTTTAAGCTTGCATCTCCGAAAACGACATAAGCTGGTACACCTTGTTCTTGAGCAATTTGATATCGCAACACGCGCAATTTTTCAAAGAGTCCTTTTTTATCCGCTTTAACTCGGGTTTTCTTTTCGGTCTGCTTTTCAACTTGATTCAGAATCGCTAACTGAACCGGTTTTTTCTCATACAAAATCTCCTTTGCTAAAGGAGTTAGAGCGATACGACCATTCTCCCTGAAATTAATTTCTAAAACCCCTTGATTGAGCAATTGGATGATATATTGTTGCAAATCTTGCCAGGAAACATCCTTGACTGCTCCGTAGGTTTTGATACTCTGAAATCCTTTATCATATACATTGGCATTTTGTGCGCCCCTTAGAACATCGATAACCGTTCCCATGGGTTCCTTCTCTTTCACCCGCACTACAGCAGAACATATTTTTTGAGTCAAAACGGTCGCATCAAAATATTTGGGTGGTGCTTTACAGATATCACAATTCCCACAACCTTGAGTAACATGCTCTCCAAAGTAATTGAGCAGAGCAATGCGCCTACAACTTAAAGCTTCAGCATATTGTTGCATCCGTTCTAACTTGGCGTACTGCACTTGCGCATTCTCACTTTCCGCGATAAATTTTCGCAATTGTACTACATCCGCATAACTGTAAAAAAGTAGAGTGTGAGCAGGTAAACTATCACGACCTCCTCGACCAATTTCTTGATAATAGCCTTCTAAATTTTTAGGCAGATTATAATGGATTACCCAGCGCACGTTGCTTTTATCAATTCCCATTCCGAAGGCTATGGTTGCGCAAATAATCGGCGTTCGGTCATTGATAAAATCCTCTTGAACTTGGGTTCGTTCTTGTGTACTCATTCCCGCATGATAAGCTTTGGCTTCATAACCAGAGTTCTGCAGTTTCTCAGCAAGTTTCTCCGTATTCTTTCTACTCAAACAATAGATGATGCCACTTTCATCAGAACGTGATACTAAGAAATTGAGAATCTGTTTGATTCGGTTTTGTCCGGGTCGGACATCCAAATACAAATTCGGACGATTGAAAGATGCCAAATGTCGCGAAGCATCCGGAATCGTAAGCTGCTCTACAATATCATCTTGCGTTGCTTTATCCGCGGTAGCCGTCAAAGCCATCACCGGAATATTCGGAAACCTATTTTTCAAGCTTCCTAGTTGGGTGTATGCGGGACGAAAATCATGCCCCCAAGAAGAAATACAATGAGCTTCATCCACGGCAAATAGACTGACCTTAATTTCATCAAAAACGGTGTCGAAGTGAGCGATGCTTTCAGGTGCGACATAGAATAATTTTAGCTCGCCATTCTTAAGTTGCTGAAAGATATCTTGCTGTATCTCTTGCGGCTGTGAACTATTGTAATAAGCAGCAGCTATTCCATTCGCTTGAAGAACATCAACTTGGTCTTTCATTAAGGCAATTAATGGAGAAATCACAATTGCTGTTCCTTCCATTGCCAAAGCCGTTAATTGAAAACACAAAGACTTTCCTCCACCGGTTGGCATAATAGCTAAAACATCTTTTTTGTTTAAGAAATCAGATATAACCTCCAGTTGATTTGGACGAAAATCATCGTAACCAAAATGAGTTTTAAGAAGGGGTAAAAGTTGTTCTTTAGGGTCTATTGCGAGCATGAGTAAAGTTATAAATGTTTTAAGAAGGGTTTATGTCTTTTTGTATCCAATTTTAGTTCTGGACTTTGTGCTCTCTTTCTTTTGAACCAATTCATCTAAATAGGTGAAAACGAGTTCAATGTTCTTGCCTTGATTAGAAAGTTTCCGTTTGATTTCTTCAATCTCCTGTTTAAGGATAAGGGTATCCGATAATAGTGCTCTCATTTTAGTAAATACACGAATAATCTGGATATTTACCTGTATCGCAATAGAGCTACTCAATACGCTAGAGAGCATGGCGATGCCTTGCTAAGTAAATGCCATTGGTACATATCTCGAGCCTCCCCAACTTGAGGTGCCAATTTGGCATTTCAAGTTTTCGAGCTCAGCATTATCCAACTCAAACATAAAGTCTTCTGGCAAGCGCTCCATATTTCGACGAACTTGACGCTTGAGATACTTGGTCTCCACTTGGTATAATTTTGCCAAATCACTATCTAACATAACTTTTTGTTCTCTAATCAAGTAAATTTTTCTTTGTATTATCCCATCGGGAAGAAGAGGTGTATTTTCCATTTTTAAATATTAAGGATATTAAACTGGAAGTCACAAATTGTGACCTCCAGTTTTTAAGTTCATAGAAAAACTACTTCCCCAACATCAAAAGTTCATTACATTTTATCTCAGTGATATATCGCTTTTCCCCTTCCTTAGTTTCATAAGAACGATGAATCAATTTGCCCTCTACGGCAACTTGTTTTCCTTTGGCTAAATAGTTCTCAACTATCTCAGCAGTCTTTCCCCAGGCAACTACATTATGCCATTGGGTATCTTCTACTTTTTCACCTTTTGCATTGCGATAACTATCAGTTGTTGCGATTGAAAATTTGGCAAGTTTACTTCCACTTTCAAGGTTTACGATTTCTGGGTCCTGACCCAAGTTTCCAATCAACTGTACTGAATTTCTAAGTGCATTCATAATTAAGTAATTTAAGTGTCTGCCATAGTGCACAGACAGGTTTAATAATTTGTTTTGACGAGTTCTTATGTTTCGACTCTGCAAACTTAGAAGGCCTTCCAAATTACAATCGTATGTTAAACATTTGTATATGTTTGTATACGTATGTAAGTGTTTAAAAATGTTTTACATTTTGATAATGAAAAAATTATGATAAATATATAATTGTGCGGAAATTATGGAATTCACTTTTGTTATGGCATCTACATACAATGTGGGTTAAAACATTAATATTTTCACCCCTGACACAATCCGACATAAACCTGAATTATATTTGTATCAAATAACAAAATCATGGAAAATGCGAACACAAAAAATAGCGCCCTTTCAGGTCATCGGAATCTCAGTACGAACAACAAACGAAAACAACCAGACAGCCTCGGACATTGGTTCTCTTTGGGGAAGGTTTATGACCGAAAACATTTTACAAAAAATACCCAATAAAATCAGTGGTGAAATACTTTCCATTTACACCAATTATGAAAGCGACCACACCAAACCCTATGACACCATTCTAGGTTGTAAAGTCAGCTCATTGGATGTAATTCCCGATGGAATGGTCGGTCAATCATTTGAAGGTGGAACCTTCGCCAAATTTGTTTCCAAGGGTGATGTAACCAAAGGTGCTATTTATGCTACTTGGGTAGAAATTTGGAATACGCACTTAGATAGATGCTATACAGCAGACTTTGAAATTTATGGAGAAAAGGCAAAAGACCCCTCTAATGCAGAAGTGGATATTTTTGTTGCTATCCGTGAATAGTTAACTTCTACCTTAATCTAAAAACTTCTGGCATAGGACAAAGAACCATAGATGTGAGAAGTTGATAAGGGTGTTTCTTTCGTGTTGAAACTATAGGCTATTTTAAAAGTGTTTCTTTTTGATTGAAGAACTGCGCCCATCTCAGTTTTTAAAATATGGTTGGTAATATCAGTGGTAAATAAAACATCATCTGTAAAAATACTGCCTTGAATCAAGGTATTGTGGGCCACGTATTTATATCCGACGGAAACATATCCAAAAAATTCCTTTGAAGTACTATTATCTATAATGGTTGTTCTTGAACTATTTTGGAATTCATTTAACCTTCCGAAAAAATAACTGATATCATTTTCTAAATAAATGTCTTTGGTTCCTAAGCTTGGTGAAATGCGATATTGGAATGCATTGCGCTGATTCGACCAATCAAAAACCTGTGCGATTTTTAAATTAAAGAGCCATTTAAATTCAATCTGTTCTACCCATGTAGGCCTGCTATCAATTCCGAAAACATCATGTAGACCAACTTGAAAATCTCCTGCTAGAGATTCTTTTCCAGTAATTCCGGTTCCTAAGGCGAGAAAAAAGGCGGACTTTCCCTTTATAGAACCAACCTCCAGCTTGCCAAAAAGCCATCCTGCAAAAGGTCTGTCAAAATCAGCCGTGTTCGTTGAAGAAAGACTGGCTGGTGAATATATTTCATTTCCTATCTCTATATTCAATTGTAACTTATTCTCGTCTGTTTTAGGCAATATAAAATCTTGCGACAATACTTTTTGATAGGTAATGTATAGGCCGTTTGTAAAGTACTTGTCATCATCGGCAAATTTATCGTTACTCAATTTAACTTCCAGCTGCTGATTTATGTCTTGGGCACAAACAAGTTTAGTGAACATCACTACCAACAGTAAAACTCTGAGAAAAGTAAAAGAATACCTCAATTTTTGAAATTTAGTTCACACATAGTTCGAATAACATGAAAAAGCAAACTCCTTCTTTGTCGTTTTAGACTCTTATTCTTAACGTTTGATTTCAAATTGATAGCAATATTAGTTCAAGGGACTAAAATTCAAATCAAATGCTAAAATATTTCATACTTTCAGGGCTAAATTCAACGACCATGCCTTTACGTATTCTTATCCTTCTTTTTTTCTTCGGATGTAGTATTGTTCTAGCCCAAAAACCAAAAGTCAATCAAGACCGACTCGAACAACGCATTTTTGAACTCGCCAAATTCGGACTCCAAGAAAACGGAGAAACCGAACGAGTCGCTTTCAGCGATGCAGATGTCGCAGCCCAAAAATGGGTGATGCATACCTTGACCAATCTCGGATTAGAAGTTTACATTGATTTCGCCGGAAATATTATCGGAAAACGAAAAGGTAAAAATGCTTCCTTAAAACCGATTTCTTTTGGTTCTCATATTGACCGTGTTCCCAATGGTGGAAATTATGATGGCTGTGTCGGCTCAATGGCTTCTTTAGAAGTACTGGAAGTTTTGAACGAAAACAACATCATTACGAAACATCCTTTGGAAATTATCATTTTTTCAAATGAAGAAGGTGGAGTTATGGGAAGTCGTGCTATTGCAGGCCATCTTGGCAAAAGCGCTTTGAATGTTATCAACTCTACTGGCTACTCTATGGGCGAAGGCATCATGCGGCTCGGGGGCGACACCACTCGAATTAAGGAAGTAGCACGTAAAAAAGATGAAATCGCAGCTTTTCTAGAACTCCATATCGAACAAGGCGGTACACTGGAAAAAGAAAACATAGACATTGGCCTAGTAGAGGGTATTGTCGGACTCAAATGGTGGGATGTTGAATTCACCGGCTTTTCCAATCATGCAGGCACGACTCCAATGAATTCTAGGCAAGATGCGTTATTGGCTGCTGCAAAATTCATAGTCGCTGTAAATGAAATAACGAATAGTTTTGAAGGCGCTCAAGTAGGAACTGTTGGAAAAATAAAAGCAGAACCTGGTGCACCTAATGTGATTCCAGGGAGAGTAATTACGAGTTTGGAGATTCGTGATTTATCCTCCGAGGTTATTGAAAAAGTATATCAGGCTATTAAGGCGAAAGGGGAGGAAATCGCAAAAGCTTCCGATGTGCAGATTGAATTCCGACCTTTAGATACGACAGCGGACCCAGCAATTATGACTTCAAGCATTCAGGATGCAATTGGAAAATCCGCAGAAAAACTTGGGCTATCAACGAAAAGAATGCCCAGTGGCGCAGGACATGACGCACAGGATATGGCTTTGATTGCTCCCACGGGAATGATATTCGTTCCTAGCAAAGGTGGAATTAGTCACTCCCCCAAAGAATTTACTTCAGCCAAAGATATGGCCAATGGAGCGAATGTTTTGTTGCATACTATTTTAGCTTTGGATAAGAAATTATAGTCCATTCGCCGTTAAAAGCAAAATTTATATTCTTCCCCCTTTATCAGTATATTAGTTAACTATTTGAACCTAAGAACACACGAAAATGAAAAAAGGATTACTCGCCTGCGCTTGCTTGTTATTTATTTCTCTGGGGTTTTCTCAAACTACCGAAGAAATTGTCGAAGCTATTCAAAAGGAAGCCAATGAAAATTCGCAATTAGAACAATTGGCTTATGAACTAATGGACCTAAACGGACCTCGATTGGTAGGTACTCCTCAAATGAAATCGGCACATGATTGGGCCGTGAATACCTATAAAAAATGGGGTATAACCGCTGAGAACCAAGAATGGGGGAAATGGCATGGCTGGGAACGCGGAATTACACACGTTGATATGGTTTCTCCAAGAGTGGCTTCATTACATGCTACCCAATTAGCTTGGAATCCCGGAACAGGAAAAAAGGGTGTTACAGCTTCTTTGATAACACTTCCGAAAGTTTCAGATTCGCTTGCTTTTGCCAAATGGCTTCCAAACGTAAAGGGTAAAATTGTAATGGTGAGCATGTTGCAACCTACTGGAAGACCTGATTACAATTGGGAGGAGTTCGCTACTGAGGAATCCTTTGAAAAAATGAAATCCGACCGAAAAGAAATCGAGGATGCATGGAGACAGAACATGAAGAATACTGGTTACACGAGCCGAAACATAAATGCAGCATTGGAAAAAGCAGGTGCGGTTGGTATTGCGCAATCTCGCTGGTCAAAAGCTTTTGGAGCAAATAAAATCTTTAGTGCAAATACGAAGAAAATTCCGGCGGTAGATATATCCTTGGAAGATTATGGAATGCTCTATCGGATGGTGGAGAATGGAGCCAATCCGACTATAAAAATTGTTGCAGAATCTAAAGAATTAGGAGAGGTTCCGACCTTTAATACGATTGCGACAATTCCTGGAAAAGAGCTTCCTGACGAATATGTGATTCTCTCAGCACATTTCGATTCTTGGGATGGTGGTACAGGAGCCACGGACAATGGTACAGGTACGATTACCATGTTGGAAGCGGCGCGTATCTTGAAAAAGATATATCCAAATCCAAAGAGAACAATTATTGTTGGGCATTGGGGAAGCGAGGAACAAGGTCTAAATGGTTCACGAGCTTTTGTGGAGGATAATCCGAAAATCGTGGAAAACATGCAAGCCCTTTTCAATCAAGATAATGGAACCGGTCGCGTAGTTCGACTTTCCGGACAAGGCTTTTTACACGCCTATGACTATCTGGGTAAATGGCTAGAAGCTGTTCCGAAAGACATCACAAAACATATTGAAACTACGTTTCCCGGAACTCCCGGAGGAGGCGGTTCAGACTATGCTTCTTTTGTAGCCGCAGGCGCTCCCGGGTTTTCATTGAGCTCACTAAGCTGGAGCTATTGGAATTATACCTGGCACACCAATTTGGACACCTATGACAAGATTGTTTTTGATGATGTCCGAAACAATGCCATTCTAACGGCTGTTTTGGCTTATATGGCAAGTGAAGACCCTGAAAGAACATCTCGTGAAAAAGCAACTTTGATTGGTAAAAGTCGACGTACTGGCGAACCTCTTACTTGGCCAAAGCAAAGAAGTCCAAAACGCAGGGGTGGATTGGATTAATAATTAATCCAAAATAGATAGTCCTACTTCAACCATTTCGCTTAGTTTTTTAGGGTTCTTTTCTACTTTGGTCATGACCCGTAAGCCGCTAAAAAAAGTAAAAAGGGCAAAGGCTATTGATTGCGGGTTTTTGGAGGCTTTGATATTGCCATCATCAATACCTTTCTGAATGTAAGAGGCAAAAAGGTGTTCGGTGTTCTCAGAATTTTGTCTTAGTTTTTCGTGTAAAACTTCATCTCCTGGGACTAATTCCGTAATGGTATTCACAACAAAACAGCCCTTTTGACAACTTTTTGTTTTGACATCATCGATTACCATTTGAAACAACTTCCGAAATCCTCTTTTTACATCCGATTCTGAGTCAAATATGCTTTTCAATGAAGCGAGGCTGATAGCTCTATAATTTTGAAAGGCTTTATCAAATAACTCATTCTTGCCACCATAGGTATCATAGATACTTGCCCTATTGATTCCTAAGTGATTTACCAAGTCCTGCATTGAAGTAGCGTGGAACCCTTTTTCCCAAAAGAGTTCCATTGCTTTATTCAATACTTCTTCTTCATTAAATTGCTTTGTTCGTGGCATATCTGGAATAACTGTTCCAAATGTATTTAAAAAAATCATACTTGAGCCAACCCGCCATCCACGGGTATCTCAGCACCGGTAATATAGCTACTTTCAGAAGATGCTAAAAACAACGCTGTATTGGCGATTTCTTCAGAACTGCCAAATCTACCCAAACTTACCTGTGAAGGCAAACCGGCTGCCATAGCATCTATGTTTTCCTGAGGAACGTTGTGTTTTCCATAAATTGGCGTGTCGATTGGCCCAGGAGATATGGAATTTACACGTATACCCTTAGGCCCAAACTCGGCAGCTAAAGTCCTAGTCATAGAACGCAATGCGGCTTTACTTGACCCATAAACTGCCATGCCAGGAAATCCTTTTACTCCGGAAACCGAAGTGTTGAAAATAATACTGGCCCCTTCATTCAGATAGTCATGGGCTGCGTTAACAGTAAACAATGGACCACGGACATTGATGTTATAAACTTCATCAAAGATTTCCTCTGTGAGCATATCTATGGTTTCAATTCTAAAGATACCGGCGTTTAGAAAAAGTACGTCTATTTTTCCAAAGGTTTCAACGGTCTTTTCAATTAACATTCTGCTGTCCGCAATACTTGAGGCCTCTGCCTTAACCAAGAGATAATCACCATCAAGTTCTGCAGGTAATTGATTTAGTTTTTCTTGACTTCTACCCGTCAAGACCACTTTGGCACCCTCGGCCAAAAATCGTTTTGCAGTTTCTAAACCCATCCCACTCGTTGCACCCGTTATTATAGCTACTTTGTTTTCTAGTTTTTTCATTGTTATTCAATTAAATACATTGTTATAATTTTATTTTGGAACGTTCGTTCAGAAACAAATATATAGATATTAGAACGAACGTTCCAAATAATCTTTTGTTTTTAACTTTTTCTTAAACATTTACCTTGTTTTGACTATCTTCAACAAGACTAATTTTTAACCGACTTCACCAATGAAAACCATACGTTTTATCCTTTTGTTTGTCTTTACTGCATTCATCAGTATTCCGAATCTGCAATCCCAAAGAAGAAAAAAGAAAAATACTACCCCGGTAGTAACTGTCCCTGATTCTACCTTTCACGAACTTAAATGGCGAAATATTGGTCCGTTTCGAGGCGGGCGAAGTGTTGCATCATCAGGAGTTGTTGGTCAACCTATGACCTATTATAATGGCACCGTTGGTGGTGGCATCTGGAAAACTACGGATGACGGTTTAAGCTGGAAAAATATTTCTGATGGATTCTTAAAAACCGGAACGGTAGGTTCTATCGCCGTTTCTGAAAGCAATCCGAATATCGTTATCGCTGGGATGGGCGAACATGCAGCTCGCGGCGTAATGACTTCCATGGGAGATGGGGCCTACAAATCTACTGATGCCGGAAAAACTTGGAAGCATATTGGTTTGGATAAAAGCCGGCATATTTCCGATGTGATAATCCATCCCACAAATCCTGATATCATTTTTGTGGCCGCTCAGGGTGCACAATATGGTGGAAGTTCTGAACGTGGAATTTATCGTTCTATGGATGGAGGAGCTACTTGGGAGAAAACACTTTTTGTAAACAATATAACTGGAGCATCTGATTTATCTATGGATATGAAAAATCCATCGATATTGTACGCAGCCATGTGGCAACACAGACGCTATCCATGGATAATGGAATCCGGCGGAAAAGATTCCGGATTATACAAATCTACCGACGGCGGAAGCACATGGAAAAAGATGAAAGAAGGCTTACCAAAAGACTTTGGAAAAGCAGGTATTTCCGTTTCCCGAGCAAATAACGAAATCGTTTATGCGATTATTGAAGCGGAAGGCACCAAGGGTGGTGTATATAAATCAACAGATGCAGGCAAAAAATGGATGCAAGTGAACAAAGACCGTATCAATATCGCACGTTCGTGGTATTATATGGAAATCTTTGCCGATACCCAAAATGAGAATATAGTCTATGTATTAAATGCTCCCGTGACCAAATCCATTGACGGAGGCAAAAGTTTTAAACCTTTACCTACGCCTCATGGAGACAACCATCATTTATGGATTGACCCGCATAACAATCAACGGATGATTAACTCCAATGATGGAGGTTCAAATGTTTCAAACAATGGTGGTAAAAGTTGGAGCACACAAAACAATCAAAATACTGCGCAATTCTACCGTGTGATTACGGATAATCTTGTTCCGTATAATGTGTATGGAGGGCAACAGGATAATTCGACAGTTGCCATTGCTAGTCGAACTAATGATGCAGGGATTGATTGGAAGGATTGGTATGCAGTAGCTGGAGGGGAAAGTGCCTTTTTGGCCTTCGACCCTGATAATCCTGAAATTATTTATGGAGGGACGTATCAAGGAAATCTTGACAAATGGGATGTTAAATCACGGGAATCAAAACCCATCAAAGAATATCCAGAATTGGGCTTAAGTATTGCTCCCAAAGATTCAAAATATCGTTACAATTGGAATGCACCGGTCATTACTTCTCCCCATGATAGAAATACAATTTACCACGCAGGCAATGTGGTTTTCAAATCTACGGATGAAGGTCAAAGTTGGGAAGTAGTTAGTCCCGATTTGACAAAAAATGAAACCGAAAAACATGGTCCCGGTGGCGGACCCTATACCAACGAAGCAGCTGGGGGCGAAAATTATAATACCATAACCTACATGGTAGAATCACAACATGAAAAAGGAGTTCTTTGGACAGGGACCGACGACGGACTTTTACATGTCACACGAGATGGAGGTCAGAACTGGTCGAACGTAACTCCGCCAAATGTTCCTGACGGAATTGTAAATAGCATTGAAGTTTCCCCTCATGACCCAGCAACAGCTTATGTGGTTGTGATGCGATACAAGTCCATGGATTTGAGGTCGCACATTTTCAAAACAAATGACTACGGTCAAACTTGGACCCGAATTGTAAACGGTATTACAGGCGAACATACCTTTACAAGAGTCGTTAGAGCCGACCCAAAAAAGAAAGGTCTTCTATATGCCGGTACCGAAACAGGTCTATTTATCTCATTGGATGATGGTCTAAATTGGCAGCCTTTCCAATTGAATCTACCTGTTGTTCCCATCAATGATTTGATAATTCAAGACAATGATTTAGTAGCCGCAACTGCAGGGCGTTCCTTTTGGATTTTAGATGATTTAGGAGCTATTCAAAATCTAGAGACCACAAAAGACATGGTGAACATCATAAAACCCAAAGACACCTATTTGATTTTTGGAGGCAGTAGTGATAAGCCTAGACCAGGTTTGGGGTCGAATCCTAAAAGTGGAGTCACTTTTGATTATTACCTAGATAGAAATGCAGATAGTTTAGACTTAAAACTAGAAGTATTCCAAGGTGACAAACTCCTAAGAACATATACCAACAAAAAACCAAAAGACTTTAAAACTTGGCCAGGTGGTCCTTCAAAACCACAAGTCCTTTCGTCTAAACAAGGCTATAACCGCTTTACTTGGAATTTCCGAAGAGAAAGCCTTCCAGCTATCAATAAGGTTTTCATTTTTGGTGGAGATACAGGTTCCAATGTTGGGCCAGGAAATTATACGTTAAGACTTTCCTTGGATGGAACTTCTTCGGAAACCGAGGTGACCGTTTTAGCAAATCCGAAAGTTGATGCTGAACCAGCAGATTACGCTGAGCAACAAAAACTTTTAGAAGAAATTGAAGGTGCTCTAAAAACTATTCACGAATCGGTCAATGATATGCGTTCAGCTAAATCTCAATTGGAGGGTTTTGCCAAACTTTTGAAGGATAATGAAGGGGCAAAAGAGCTTTTGGAAAAAGGAGAAGCCTTGGTAAAACGAATTGTTTCTTGGGAAGAAAATCTAATTCAGTCCAAACAGAAAACTTTTCAAGATGTCATCAATTACAACAACAAGCTAAATGCACAAATGATTCATCTGAAAGGCTATGTTGACGCCGCGGAGCCTAAAGTGACAAAAGGTGCCAATGAGCGTTGGACAGATCTACAGAGAGATTGGCAAGTATATGAAACCGAACGGAAAGCTATTGTTGATGAGGAAATGAAGGCTTATAATGAAGCCTTTAAAGAACTTGATTTACCCGCGATAATAATGACCAATTAATGATTTTAGACCAAACCTTTAAAAACCAAGATTATACCCTATTAAGACTCCCAAAAGGAGAATATGAAAACTGCATTTTCGAAGGATGTAATTTTGAAAATGGATATTTAGACAATCAGAATTTTATGGAGTGTGAGTTTATCGATTGCAACCTTAGCAATGCAAATCTCACACATACCATTTTTAAGGAGGTTAGCTTTTCACATTGCAAAATGATGGGACTCAAATTTGAGGATTGTAATGATTTTTTAATGGATTTCAAATTTGAGAATTGCACTTTGAACTTTTCCTCTTTTTATGGATTGACGCTAAAAAATCAATCGTTTATAAACTCTAAATTGATAGAAGTCGACTTTACCGAGACCGATTTAACGAATGTCAATTTTGACTCCAGCGATTTGGATAGAGCTATTTTCAGCCAAACCCATTTGCAAAAAGCAGATTTCACAAAAGCTCAAAACTTCAATATTGACCCAGAAAAAAATCTACTGAAAAACGCAAAATTTTCCAAAGATGGACTCCCTGGCCTTTTGAGCAAATATGAAATTAAAATAGAATGACTGTCCGATTTGCATGCTTGAACGACGTCAATAGTATATAGAATCATCTCATCCGTTTGCAAACGGATATTTCGTATATTGTTCAACTGGTTAATCATTTAAAATGAAATCGTTTCTTTTTTCGCTTCTACTTATTACAATTTCGTGCAAAGCTCAAAATACAATGTCTCTTCATGAGGGGGAATCTTCACCCACCGCCTCCATAGAAGAAATTTTATGGATGGAAGGCCATTGGAAAGGAGAGGCTTTCGGTGGAATCACCGAAGAAATATGGAGTCCCCCACTTGGCGGCTCTATGATGTTTTCCTTTAAACACGTGGCAGATGGAAAAGTTACTTTTTATGAACTAGGGCATATTCGCGAAGTAAACGAGTCTTTGGTTTTCGAATTGAAACATTTTGGTTCCGATTTGAAAGGATGGGAAGAAAAAGAAGAAGTGCAAAGCTTCAAACTGATTAAAGTAGATGGGGATAGATTGTACTTTGAGAGCTTTACCTTCGAAAAGGTAAGTGATGTAGAAATCAATATCTACGGACTAATAGACCAAGGCGGTATAGCGGAAGAGGTAACGTTCAATTATAAAAAACAATGAGCGAAAAGAAAAAGTGCTTGGAATGTGGTAGAGAACTCATGGGCCGGAGTGATAAAAAATTCTGCTCAGACGGGTGCAGAAATGCGCATCACAACAAAGTAAATCCCGCCGCCAAAAATCTCATTCGAAATATCAACAATCGACTACGAAAGAACTATCGGGTTCTAGATAGTTTTACCCTTAAAGACGGAAAAACGAGAACCACCAAAACGCGTTTGCTCGACAAAAACTTTGATTTCGATTTTATAACCAATCTCTATACAACTAAAAAAGGTACGACGTATTACTTCGTTTATGATCTTGGGTATCTGCCGTTAGACAATGATTACTACATGATTGTAAAGCGTGAATAGTATTTTCAGAAAATGAAATTTCCCCTAACGGAAATCAAACAAGAGCTTGAAATTCTCACTAAGGGAAATTGTATTCATTATAAAGGGGAACGAGCTCCTTTATAGGGGCAAAAAAGTACTATTTCCAGTTGGCGCCACTTAATTTAAGCGCCGCAACAACAATATCTTTTCGGCTAATCTGACCAATCAATAGTCCATTTTCCATTACTGGAAGTCTTCTACGGTTATTTTTATGAAAAACACCGGCAACATCAAAAATGCTCATATCATGCGGAATAGTATCCACATTTTTAGTCATGAATTTTTCAACACTTTTGTCCAAAATCGGTTGGTTGAAATACCGACTTTCCGAAATTTGCTTCATACAATCGGCTTCCGAGATGATGCCAACTAAGAATCCGTTGCCATCTAAGACTGGGCCACCGGAAATATTGTATTTGGTAAACTGCTCCATTACTTCTAAGATAGATTGCTCTGGGGTAAACGTGACCAATTTTCTGGTCATATAATCAGTTACCAATATGGGTGCATTGTACTCCTTCTTCGAAACTGTTTTGGCTCTAGGGCCTTGAAAACTCTTGATTCCCATATCGTTAAGGTTTTAGGCTGTCGGGGCAGACAGGCGAGGTTAATTAATAAATATAGCGAAAAATTCAATGCCTTTTACAATTATTCGACGTACTACTCCAAGGGTTTTGAACTTTTGTAACACTGATTATTCCCAGTAATACCATCTACTTACTCTAAAAATGAGCTTGGAATTTTATACTTTTAGAATTCCAACTTGAGCATTATGAAAAGGTCTTCCGCGATATTTACCCTTCTATTGATTGTCTTTGCTATTTACTGGAGCTTTCGCTCCTTAATGCCAGCTTATTCTGGTGATGCCAGTGCAGAAAAAACTTCTTTTTCCACTGATAGGGCTCTTGAACATGTCAAACAGATTGCTCAAAAACCTCACGGAGTAGGATTCCCTGCTCATAAGCAGGTTCGAGAATATATAGTGTCTGAGCTCGAAAAAATGGGGCTGGAAACTTCTATCCAAGAAGGATATACCGCAGGAGATTGGGCAAATTTAAGCAAGGCCATGAACATTTTGGCAAGAATCAAAGGTTCTGAATCCGGAAAAGCCTTGCTACTATTATCACATTATGACAGCAGTATACATTCTTCCTTTGGGGCAAGTGATGCTGGCAGTGGAGTTGCTACTATTCTTGAGGGAATTCGTGCGTTTTTAGCCAATAACCAAAATCCAAAGAACGATATTATCATTTTGATTTCCGATTCGGAAGAATTAGGCCTAAACGGAGCGGACCTCTTCGTAAAAGAGCATCCATGGAAAAAAGACGTAGGATTAGTTCTCAATTTCGAGGCTCGCGGAAGCGGTGGACCAAGTTATATGCTTATTGAAACCAATCGTGGAAATGCGAACTTAATTAAGGAATTTACAAAGGCAAATCCTGAATATCCTGTCGCAAATTCCTTGGCCTATAGTATCTACAAAATGTTGCCCAACGATACTGATTTGACTGTATTCCGAGAAGATGGCGATATCGAAGGATTCAATTTTGCCTTCATAGATGACCACTTTGACTATCATACAGCAAAAGATACTTACGAGCGATTAGACAAAAAAACCATGGCGCATCAGGGCAGTTATTTGATGCCTCTGCTCAACCATTTTAGCCAAGCTGATTTAACAAATCTTAAAAGCCTGAATGATTCTATTTATTTCAATGTTCCCTTTTTTAAACTGGTCTCTTATCCTTTTGAATGGATATGGCCTATGTTTGGTTTAGCTGTACTTTGTTTTATTCTCCTATTAATTTATGGGTTCCGAAGAAATGCATTGAGTCCGACTGAAGTTGGCAAAGGGTTTTTACCCATGCTATTGGCCCTAGCGATAAATGGAGCTTTTGGGTATTTCTGTTGGTCTGTTTTGAAATGGATGTATCCTGCATACAAAGACATCCTTCACGGTTTCACTTATAATGGTCACACTTATATTTTTGCATTTGTGTTTTTCTCAATTGCCGTTTGTTTTTGGGTATACAATCGATTTAAAAAGGTAGAAACGGCAAATCTGTTGGTCGCTCCCATCCTACTTTGGTTGGTGATTTGTGGATTAGTGAGTCACTATTTATCAGGGGCGAGCTTTTTTATTGTTCCCGTATTTGCAGTATTATCGGCATTTATGGTACTACTCAATCAGAAAATGCCAAATCCATATCTATTGACTTTTTTGGCCCTACCTGCAATGTTCATTTATGCGCCTTTTGTAAAAATGTTTCCAGTAGGTCTTGGGCTCAAAATGATGGCGGCCACTACCCTTTTCACTACGCTCACTTTTCTGTTATTGTTACCTATTTTCGGTTTTTATAAAAAGAAAAAACGATTGGCTTATTTAGGTCTTATTTTGTTCTTCGGATGTATGATTTCAGCCCATTTTAATTCTGGTTTCGATGAAGACAATCCAAAACCGACAAGCCTTCTATATGTGCTGGATGCGGATTCAAATAAAGCACAATGGGCGACCTATGAAAACACCCTTTCCGATTGGACGACGCAGTACCTCGGAACCGATAAAAAATCCCCAGAAAAACTATCTAAAAAAACCATAAGTAGTAAATACAGCTCAGGATTTACCTATGTGTCGGAAGCTCCTACCAAAGAAATACCACAAATGCTGGTAGAAAAGACTAGCGATACAGTTATAGGAAATAGTAGGTTGCTAGACATTTGCATTACTCCAAATCGTAACATTAATCGGCTTGAGGTATTCACTGAAACTCCACTTGAATCGGCAAGTGTGAATGCTATCAAACTTTCTGATTACTACCTTGAAAACAGATGGCGCGGCAAACTAGTGACCCATTATGTTAGCAATAATGAGTATACCGACCTGCAACTGAGTATACCAAAAGATTCAATTTTAGAACTTACTATTTATGAAGCTTCAAACGATTTACTGAGCAATTCTCAGTTTAGCATTCCGGCTAGACCAGAAGACAATATTCCCATGCCTTTTATACTAAATGATGCCATTTTAGTTACCAAAACCGTGCGCTTTGAATAAGAGAGTCGGTGTTTTGGGTTGCGGCTGGTTGGGGTTTCCACTTGCGATTTCTTTAGTTAAAGATGGATACCAAGTACATGGTACTACAAAATCTGAAGAAAAGTTAGCACAACTCCGAAAAGAGGGTATTTCGCCCTTTAAAATTTCTCTGGGGCCAGATAAAATTGAGGGAGCTATTTCAGATTTTCTTCGGGATGTTGCTGTATTAATTGTGAACGTTCCACCTAAACTAAGAGGTCAAAACAAAGAAAACTATGTCCAAAAAATGCAATTGCTCCATACGGAAATCAAAAAGTCTTTTGTAAAAAAGGTAGTATTTGTGAGTAGTACATCCGTTTATGGTGATGTGGATGGCGACGTAACAGAAGAAACAATTCCCCAACCCACTTCAGAATCGGGAAAACAACTATTAGCATCGGAAAATATCTTTCGAAATGATAAAGATTTAGACACAACCATCATTCGTTTTGGGGGATTAATCGGCCCAAATCGACATCCAATCTCCATGCTTTCGGGAAGGCAAAATTTATCCAATGGAAATGCTCCCATTAATTTGATTCACTTAAACGATTGCATTCGGATTATTACGTCAGTCATAACCTACTCCTGGTGGAATGAAGTCATGAATGGTGTCTATCCTGTACATCCATCGAAACAAGACTATTACAGTTCGGAAGCAAAAAAAAGAGGCCTACAAACACCTGATTATAAAGTAGATAATTCCGAAAAAGGTAAAAAAGTACACTCAAAAGTGCTTATAAATGTTAAAAAATTCGATTTTACTACAACGTTGTAGTTGCTGTACACATCAAAAATTTAAGGTTTCACAACAAAGTCTCTATTTTCCTGTTAATACAACGTCCTTTTCATCGACTAACCCGTAACTTTAGTATATAATTAAAACGTTTTGCCATGGAAAATTCAAATTTAAAAGGGCGAATTCTAATGGAAATGGAAGATTTGATTGCCCAAAGTTGTCCCGAGCAAAAAGTTGCCCCCGACTATGAAACTTTGCATGTTGCAATTTTAAAAAAGCATTACAACGCAGCAGATGTTTCAATTGATTACCACCGTAGAAGGGTGGAGATGGAACTTGTGATGGATGATAAAGATTACGATCCAAAAACCGTAAATCTTTATTTACCGACATTACACGTTAATCTATGGTTCAGAAATCTGCGCGATTTCTTAAAGTCATGTATAGATTATGACAGCAAAAGTCTTGCTTTTTACGCAAGCTTATTAAGTTCTTACACCAATAAGAGCTTGCCGTTAATGACGGCTTAGGTAACAAAACCACCAAACCAATATAAAAAGAGATGCCCATTTAGGGCATTTTTTTTGCTTTATACCGAGATACTAATTCTTTAAAGGTTTTATTAACAGCTTACTACAAATAAATTTTATAGTTTAGCGCACCAAAATCAATAAAACCAGAATACGATGAAGAGAGTTATTTTTGTGTTGGTCATGACCATAGGCTATTTAGGTACGGCACAAACAAATGCGGAATTAAAAAAGCATTATGAAGCATTTTACAAAGAAATGCGTTTGCAGGGTGATGTAAATGGGGTAATTAATGCCATGACACATTTAAATGTAATTGCACCTTCAAAAGAACGAAGAGATACTTTGGCATATGTATATGCGAACAACAATCAACACATGCAAGCCCTGAACACCATTGGTATTGAAAAAAATGAAGGTGATTCAGACCTTTCTGTTCAAGTTAAAGCCATTTCATTGAAAGCTCTGAACCAACCTAAAAGAGCACTTGAGCACTTTGAAGTCTTGTTCACCAGAAATCAAAATCCGTATTTGGCTTATGAACTGGCGGATTTAAAAATTCAGACGGGAGATATTACTGGAGCGGCAACTAATATCGAATATGGTTTGGCCAATTCAAAAGATGATATGAAACATGCTTTTTATGAAAGACAACAGCCTTACGAAGCATCGCTGAAGGCAGCTTTTCTTCATTTAAAAGGACTCATGCAATTCAATAAGGACAAAGATATCGATGCGGCAATAGCGCTTATCGACGAAGCCCTAAAAGTTGATCCTAATTTCAATTTGGCCAGCTTAAGCAAGCAAGCGCTTACCTCTAGAAAAGAGCAGCCAGCTGAAGAACAGAAGAATTAACTCCATATATAGAAACAATAGAAAGCTGGCTCAATGGGCCGGCTTTTTTGGTTTTAGAACCTGTCGTAGGTAAGCAAGGATATAAAAAGCAACCAAAAAGTTGCGTATTTAATTTTATTATCTATATTTGCAACCATATAGTTGCATATTAATCATAAAATTTACAATCATGAAAGATGTTATCACGAGGGAGCAAATTTTTAATCATTCAATTGACAAAGTTTGGAATGCTATTTCGATAGGCGAAGAAATCTCAACTTGGTTTATCAACGCCGATTTTAAACCTGAGCCTGGTTATGAATACACCTTTACGGCTGGTGAAGAGAAAGGATGTACACAGATTAAGGGAATTGTAAAAGAAGCAAATCCGTATACGTTGATCTATACCTGGATGGTGGAAAACACTGATGTTGAAACAACCGTAAAATGGTCACTTGAAGCGATTCAGGGGAAAACCAAACTAACATTAGAACATTCCGGGATTTCCAATTATACCGAGGATAACGCCATCACTATGTTTGGGCACTTTAGCGCTGGTTGGGACAACTGTATTAACTTGCTAACAGAATATCTAACCAAAGAAGTACATGCAAGATAAAATCACAAGAATCTTAAAAGCTATTGCCGACCCTACCAGACGTGAAATTTTTCATGCGCTGGTAGTTGCTTCTTCCGCATTGCCGATTACTCAAATTTCAAATCAGTTTGACATTACCCGCCAAGGAGTTACTAAACATATAAAAACTTTAGAAGAAGCAGGTTTGGTTCAAATTAGTAACAAAGGGCGAGAGCGATTTTGTTATGCTGATGCTCAGCCTTTACAGGAAGTTAATAAATGGCTCAAAATCTATGAGAAATTTTGGGATGATGCTCTAGATAATTTAGGGTCTTACTTGGATGATAAAACCTAGGAATAATCAGAAGATTTTTCGGAGGCAAATTGTGCCAAACTATTTATGGCACTCTCCGTATTTTTCTTAAATATCCTTTTTACAAAAAGAGCAAGAACCAGTCTTTTTAAGGGTGATTTGGCTTCCCAATAAGTTTCTACTTTTAATTTACAAGATGCTTTCCCGGTTGGTGTAATAATGTAAAACTGATATAAAGTGTCAACTGGGGGAGGGCTTGAAGTCATCTCACCATACACGAGCTGGCCTGGATGAACATCTTTGGTCACAGCCACAAAATTCAAATGTTTACCATTAATGACACATAAATGTTCCGAGCCCAACCTAGTAACCTCATTTTCTCTGTATTCGAATTTATCAACTCCTTTCGCCCAATGATGCCGGTAGGTGTAATTGGTAATATACTCCATTAGGCTTGTTCCCGAAATTGAAAATTCCTTTTCGAATACAAATTGAGGTGATCTATTAAAACTCACCTTTTTCCCTTGTGAAAAAGTATTAAGCATCAACTTAATTTGGTCGATTACGGAAAAAATGTATTCAACTTCTCTTTCATCGTAAGTGTCTTTTCCTTCCTTAAACCGATAAAGTTTGCTCCAGTAGTATATAGGTAGTTCAATTGTGCTTGCTAACTCTTTACTTATTAATGCATAGTTTTCACTATCTATTGAATTTTTTAGCAATCGATGTGCTTCAATAACCTGTTGTCCAAAAGGTTTGCGATTCCCTTGAACTTCTATAAACTGTAAATCCCCACAATGTGCTACAATCTTCAATTGCAAATTAGGGGCTGAAGCGCAGGCATTACAAGGGCATATTCGGTTGGTCTCCAACAATTTCAAATGGCTATAAAACGCTGTAAACATAGTCTCAATTTGCGCCAATAATCTTTCTTGGGAGGGTATTTCACCTTCTTTATAAAAGAAAAGAGCGTCCCCTTCAATCTCAGCGAGTTTTAAATCTTGAGTATTGGCAGCAATCAAAACTTCCAATAACTCAGCTATTACATGTTGACTATGCTCTACCTCAGTTGTTTGTATAAACTTGGTAAAACCAGAAATATCAGGAATAAAGAGAAATGACTTCGACATATTCAAATGTTAGTCGGTAGTATAGACAGAACTGTCAAAGTTATACGGCAAAATACTATTCTTCTTCTAAAAGAGTCTTAAGATCTAACGTATTACTAGTAATAGAATTCATTTGATTTAGCATCGAATTATGAGCTTCAATCATTTCTAAAACAGATTTTTGAGAATCTACCCGATAAATCAAATCACCTTTTGTTTTTAAAATAAAGGTGTGAAATACTTTTTGTCTACTCTTAATTTGGGGTTTGTCAAAAGTTTCAGGGTATTCAGATTCTTCTAGCGCTTTTTGTTTTTCAATCAAGTCTTCCAAAACCAAACTCAAATCTTCGGTATTGCCAACATTGTATATGGCATCTAGTCCAATTTGAAGTGCATTGAACTCCTCCCAATCTTTAATTATTTCAGCTGTTTTAGAGTTTGGGCTAGTTTTCTTTGGCCAATTTTCGGTGAGGATTTCAAAAGACGAAGTATCCTCTTCTATAGCTTGGTCCTTATCTCCTTTGCAGGAAATTACAAGCAGGAAAAAAAGACCAAAGACAAATGTTTTACTCATGCAGCGAATGTACAAATTTTAATAAACGGTATCTTTATACCCGAATTCATTTAACTTGATTTTAATGCAGAAAAATATTCTGATTATAGGTGCTTGTGGACAGATTGGAACCGAGCTGACCTTCACCCTACGGGAAAAACATGGAAGTGATATTATAATAGCCAGTGATATTCGAGAGGGTAATGAAAACCTTATGGATTCTGGTCCCTTTGAACTTTTAGATGCCACCGATTACGATGCTCTTGAAGAAGTTGTTGCTTACTACGAGATTGATGAAGTCTATCTTATGGCGGCCATGCTAAGTGCAACAGCAGAAAAGTTTCCCATGCGCGCCTGGAACCTCAATATGAATTCCCTATTTAACGTATTGAATTTGGCAAAGGAAAAAAAGATTTCAAAAATCTTTTGGCCATCAAGTATCGCCGTTTTTGGTCCTAATACTCCAAGGGACAACACCCCACAAAATACCATCATGGAACCTAGTACCGTTTACGGTATCAGCAAACAATCTGGGGAACGCTGGTGCGAGTATTATCATAATAAATTTGGAGTAGATGTGCGCAGTATTCGCTATCCAGGTCTTATCAGTTGGAAAACCATGCCCGGTGGCGGCACAACCGATTATGCTGTAGAAATCTATCATAAAGCGCTTTCAGATAAGACATATACAAGCTTTTTGAGAACAGACACCACTCTTCCCATGATGTTTATGGACGATGCCATTCGCGCTACCCTAGAACTGATGGAAAGTGATCCTGATAAAATAAAAGTCCGTTCTGCTTATAATATTGCGGCTATGAGCTTTACACCATCAGAGGTAGCTGAAAGCATTACAGTACAAATTCCAGAATTTGAGATAACTTATGAACCAGATTCCCGTCAAGCCATTGCCGATTCATGGCCTAGTAGTATCGATGATTCAGAGGCTCGGAAAGATTGGGGTTGGAGGTCTGAATTTGATTTGGAAAGGACAACAAATGAAATGCTGCAAAATCTCAGAAAGTAATCAGTCTTCTTCCTCTTCTAAATTCATATCTTCAGCACTAGGTTCGACCACCGCTGCGGGATCATCATCTGCAAAATCTTCATAGTCGTCTTCATCATAGTTTTCCATGGTGTATTCGAGCTTGGCGCTGATTTTTACCAAATACTTGGTATCTTCGGTAATAACCTCAACGGCTTCAACCCTTTCCCCACGAGAATTTTTGAATGATATAATATTTCGATCGTCATACCCATCAGGGTATTTTTCGACCAAAAGTTTTAGCACCTCAGGGGTCAATTTTTTAAAATCGACGATTACTCTTCTAATGCCTTCCATATTCAAAAATTCCTGTTTATATAAAAGCAAGTAGTTATTCAAAATAAATGTAGTTCATTTTTCAATAAATTCTAAAAAAAGTGAGTATCTAGTTACTTGACCATATCTTCTTTTTTGGTTATATTTAATTCTAAATAAACATCTTATGAAAGGTCCTAACAGCATAAAATCGATTCTCCTATTCACGATTTTTATTATACTAGGCACTCATGCCTATTCGCAAATAAATCAAGGGGTATATCTATTTAAAGATGGGAATGTACAACACGAATTGAAAGTGGCCGGTGACTATCTGATTCATTCTGTCTATGAAAAATCACCTGCGAAATTTATTAAGACGCTGGGAGGGTTCTACACTGCAGAAGATAATATGCTAAAACTCAAGTTAGAGTTCAATTCAGATTACCAAAAGGATTCTTTAAAGACTCTAGAAATCCCTATGCAACTTGATGGTAACAATTTGGTTTTGGACGGAGCCTCAAAAATGGTGTTCGAACCGCAAGAATCTGACGCTCAAGATTTAGATGGTCAATGGCTTTTTGCAACACGCGGTCCTGATAAAGGACAAGAAAGACGAGGAGATTCCAGGGCAAGAAAAACGCTGAAATTCCTTATGAATGGGCGTTTTCAATGGATTGCTTATCATACAGAAACTTTTAAATTTTCAGGCACGGGCGGTGGAAGCTACACTTCAAAAGATGGTGTTTACAACGAAAATATTGAGTTTTTCTCTAGGGATAATTCCCGAGTGGGAGCAAGTCTAAAATTCGACTACGAAATCAAAGGAGACGACTGGCATCATACCGGGAAGAATAGTAAAGGAGAACCCATGTACGAAATTTGGGCAAAACGAAAATAAGCATCACTCCAATTTAATAGGTCGATTTTCTTGTAAAGAAGCGTAAGCGGCATCTGCCAAAGCTATGGATTTGATTCCATCTTCACCGTCCACTGGCATCTGTTTTTTGTTGATTAGCGCTTCGATGAAACTTTGCATCTCGTTTAAATAAGAAGCTTCGTACCTATCAATAAAGAAATTGAGATTCACATCTGAATGAGATCCTTGGGCATCAGATCCCGTTACGTTTGTCATCAATGGGTTCTTGATTTGTAACATTCCTTTCGAACCGAACACCTCCAATCGCTGGTCATAACCATAAACAGATTTTCTGCTATTTTCGATTACCGCTGTAGCCCCGTTATCAAAACGCAAAAGTAGGGTTGCGGTATCAATGTCACCGACCTGCCCTATTGCAGGGTCTACCATACAACTTCCTGTGGCAAAAACTTCAATTACCTCGCATCCCATGATAAATCGAGCCATATCAAGGTCATGAATAGTCATGTCCTTGAATAATCCTCCAGATTGTTTTATATAGTCGATTGGTGGGGGTGCAGGGTCTCGACTTATGATATGTAGACTTTGAATATTTCCAATCTTTCCATTGACCACATCGCTTTTAATCTTGGCGAAATCAGGGTCGAATCTTCGGTTAAAAGCGACCATCATAGGCACATTGTTTTTCAGTACAGCTTCTACAACTCTTTTTGCCTTTTCAAGGGACATATCAATCGGTTTTTCACAGAAAATTGCCTTCCCCGCCTCCGCCAATTGAATGGCGTAATCAGAATGTGTATCACTTGGAGAACAGATAAGAACAGCATCGATTTCAGAATCATCCAAAATGACATTAATATCATCGGACACTTTTTTTACACCAAAATTTGATGCATAATCTTGTCCCTTTTTCGAGGGGTTTACCACCGCAACAACCTCTACCCCATCGATTCTTGTGCTTAAGTTTTCCAAGTGAATCTTGCCTATTCGACCTATCCCAATGATTCCGACTTTGATGTTCTTCATACCCTAAATGTAGCTATCGTTAATCATACTTCCAAAACCATCGGAGGTACTAAAAAAACCCTGCACGAATTATAATTCTTATATTTAATAGTCCAATAAAAACTACGTGTTACAGACCTTTAGAAATATTGTTTTTTCCATAGTTCTATTGCTTGTCATGTGCGCATGCAAAGAAAACTCTGCTTTTTCAGAACCGCTTCCCGAAACAGTCGACTTTAATTTTCATGTACGGCCCATCCTAGTGCAAAATTGTTATTTATGTCACGGCCCGGATCCCAGTGGTCGTAAAGCAGATTTAAGATTGGACACCTTTGAAGGTGCCACCGCCGCTTTGAAAGATGGCGGACATGCGATAGTTGCCGGGAAACCTTCAAAAAGTCAACTGATTTACCGCATCTATCATGAGGAAGAAGATCAGATGATGCCTCCTCCTGAATCCAATTACAAACTTACAGAACGGGAAAAAGCACTTCTGGAAAAATGGATAGACCAAGGCGCTGAATGGAAAGAACATTGGGCTTTTATCAAACCCAAAACCGAAATATCAAAGTCTAGTACCAATACAATAGATTCGCTCATCAATGAAAGGTTAGATCAAAAACAATTGGTCAAATCACAGGAAGCAGATAAAAACTCCATCATTCGAAGAGTTTCTTATTTAGTGGCGGGCCTGCCTCCCGCTCCCGCAGATATCAAAAACTTTGTCGATGATAAATCTGTGGATGCCTACGAAAAAATGGTTGACCGTTACTTGAATTCCTCTGCATACGGAGAGCGGTGGGCGCGACATTGGATGGATCTTGTTCGCTACGCTGAAACTAAGGGCCACGAATTTGACTACTCCATTGTGGGGGCTTGGCAATACCGTGATTATCTCATTCGGGCATTTAATGATGATATCCCGTATGACCAATTGGTAAGGGAGCATATTGCCGGAGATTTGTTGGATACTGTCCGTTACAACCCTAAATCGGGAATTTCTGAATCCCAATTGGGAACAGCATTTTTCGCCATGGCCGAGGGTACCCATAGCCCAGTTGATATTAAAAAGGACGAAGCTGACCGAATCGATAATATGATTGATGTTACCTCCAAAACATTCCAAGGATTGACCGTTTCTTGCGCGAAATGTCATGACCATAAGTTTGACCCTATTCTCACTACGGATTACTATTCCATGTATGGAATAATGGAGAGTACCCGATTCACACCTTTCGTTTCCGATAAGTCATTAGAAAAAGAGCAATTTCAAGAAGAAATTGAAGGCATACAAGCCTATATGAGAAAATTGATTTCCGATAAATGGGATGAAAAGGCAATTGCAAGAAACGAAGTATCATCGAAAGAAGAAACACCAAGCGACACCACCTATACTTTTGTTGGTGACTTCAGAGGATTTGATTTGGATGGATGGAAAAGCAATGGAATGGCCTTTGGAAATCGAACTACTTTGGGAAGTCCGATAGTAAATACATCCAATGGAAAGCTCTTAAAATTGAACGGCGGAAGAGCTTCAAGCAAGCTGTACGGCACCGGAATCTTTGGAACCTTACAGTCAAATAATTTCACTTTAGACAAAAACTTTATTGGAATAAGAGCAAAAGGAATTAAAAGTACAATCCGGATTGTCATTGACAATTTTCAATTAATACAAAACCCAATTTATGGGGAGTTAGAAATGTCGGTGGACAGCGAGCAATGGCAAAACTACATTGTAGATGTTTCCCCATGGAAGGGTCATAAAGCCTATATTGAAATTCTTCCAGGAGGTTATAAAACTCATCAATATCAACTTCCTGATGATGCCTACATAGAATCTCAATATGTTATCACTTACAATTCAGAATGGCCATCCGAACCAAAAACTAAAGAAGTACCCCCAGAAAAAAGAAACTGGGCTACTTTGGAAATTCCTTCTAACCAAATCCAACATGTCAACTCCTTACTACGAAGCGGTAGTTTGCCCTCACAATTTCCTGAATTAAAGTCAGCTGTCGATAGCAGTAAAGAACTTGCTGAAAAATTAGCAAGTAACTCATTTGTATATGGAGTAACCGATGGATTTGGGATAAATAGTCCTGTGTTTATCCGGGGAAATCATCAGGAACCTTCTGAAGAACTTGTACCGAGAAGTTTCTTATCAGCCTTGCCAACGGGAGGCGTGCCTTTTAAATCCACTGGTAGCAGCCGTATGGAATTAGCAAACGCAATGTTGCATGAAGATAATCCCTTGACTTCAAGAGTCATGGTCAACAGAATTTGGCACCACTTGTTTGGTCGTGGAATTGTTGAAACTGTTGACAATTTTGGACTTCAAGGCAAGCTTCCTTCCCATCCTGAACTTTTAGATTATCTGGCCATCAAATTTCAGAATGAAGATTGGTCCATTAAAAAAATGATTCGTTCAATTGTGCTGACCGATGCTTTTAAAAGAAGTACACTCCGAGGAGATGAACTTTTAGAAGCAGATCCGACAAATACATATTTAGCATCCTTTCCGGTAAGGCGTTTGGAAGCAGAGGCTATTCGAGATGGTATTCTTATGGCATCCGAAAGTTTGAACGACAGCTTGTATGGCCCGCCAGTAGCAGCTTATCTCACCGATTTTATGCAAGGCAGAGGTCGGCCCAACAAGTCGGGCCCTCTTGATGGCAATGGGCGCAGAAGTATTTATTTGGAAGTTCGCCGTAATTTCCTAGAACCTATGATGACCACTTTTGATCGCCCTATTCCCTTTAGCACCTTTGGAAAACGCGACGTGACCAATGTACCGTCTCAGTCTTTGATTATTATGAACGATCCGTTTGTTGCTGAACAAGCAGAATTGATGGCCCAAAAACTTTTGAGCCAAAATGGACTATCATTTGAAGAAAAAGTTAGCTGGATTTACATTCGTTCCTTTGCTCGTGAACCAACATCCGATGAATTATTAAAAGCCCAAGAGTTTATGGCAATGCTCCGGAAAATGGAAACACGGAATGAAAATAAAATTGACCAAGAACTAATACTTTGGAAGCAATATTGCCATAGTATCATTAATTTAAAGGAATTTATATACCTCGTCTAATGAGCAAGTATCACAACTTTATGCAACGACCACTTTCACGACGTGAAATGCTGGGCATATGTAAAGGAGGCTTTGGGGCTTTGGCTTTTACTAGCTTGTTTGGAGCCATGCCCATAGGTTGTGATCGTCCAAAAAATTTGGCAGAAGGGACAGACTTATATCTGGGCCCACATTATTTGCCAAAAGCTAAAAATGTGATTTTCCTATATATGGATGGAGGAGTTTCACAAGTGGATTCCTTTGACCCCAAACCTAGGCTTGCCAAAGAAAACGGCGAGGATCCCCGGAAAAAATTCAAAGTTGATGCGACTCAGTTTGATAATGTCGGGAAGATATTAAAAAGCCCTTGGGATTTTAAACAGTACGGCGAATGTGGAATGCCAGTTAGCGAATTGTTTCCACATATTGCTACGTGCGTAGATGATATTGCACTAATTCGTTCCATGACCTCCAAATTTCCAGAGCATACGAATGCCAATTACTTTCTTCATACGGGCAGTGGTATTCAAGGACGGCCCAGTATGGGTTCTTGGATGACTTACGGACTTGGCAGTGACAATAAAAACATCCCAGGTTATGTAGTTTTGGATGGAGGGTTGATTCCCCCTGGAGGCCTAGACAATTTCAAAAACGGATTTCTCCCGGCATCATATCAGGCATCCATTTTAAAAGCCGGTGCAGAACCTGTGGCCAATATTATGCCACAAGAAGGCATCACAAATCTGCAGGAAGAAAAACTACAGTTTATCAAACAAATGGATAATAGTCTTATGGGAAAGATGGGAGAAGTAGATGCTGTTTCATCTGCAATTTCCAATTATGAGCTTGCCTATAAGATGCAATCCTCAATTCCCGAACTGACCGAATTCTCAGATGAATCTAAGGCAACCAAGAAATTATACGGATTTGATTCTGATGATGTTCATACCAGAGGTTATGCGGCACAATGCTTGTTGGCTCGCCGTCTGGTTGAACGAGGGGTGCGTTTTGTAGAATTGACTTGTCCCAAAGTCGAAGCTGATAGATGGGATCAACATAACAATTTAAAAGATGGCCATGAAAGAAATGCCCATGCCGTTGACCAGCCTATCGCAGGCCTATTGAAAGATCTAAAATCACGAGGCATGCTAGAGGAAACTTTGGTGGTATGGACAGGGGAATTCGGAAGAACTCCATTTGCACAAGGCACTAATGGTAGAGATCATAATCCATCAGCATGCAGCATGTGGTTGGCCGGCGCAGGAATCAAAGGCGGAACCATCTTCGGCCGCACGGATGATTATGGGTATCGAGTCATTGAAAATGAAGTATCCGTACATGATCTACATGCCACAATAATGCATTTACTCGGCATTAATCATGAACTATTGACTTTTCGTTTCGGAGGCCGGGATATACGTTTGACCGATGTTCACGGACATATTATAAAAGATATTTTGGCCTAAAACCAAATCAATGAAAAAAGAGCTTTTATTTTCCTATGGAATGTATCTATTGATGCTTCTGCCCATCCCGATTCTCGGACAAGGTTCTTCCGAAATCAAACATTCATTTTTTATCGCGGGACCTCAATTTACAGGTATTATAGGAGAATCAGGAGAAGAAATTTGGGATTCTGAAAAACCCGGAGCCCGGGACGGATATGTGTTAGAAAACGGAAATATTCTCATTTGTTGGGCGGGTGAGGTTAAGGAATTTGACTCCAACAAAAACATTGTTTTTCGGTATACTCGAGCCGAAGAATCGATGGAACTTGGAACTGCCGTCCGTCTTCAAAATGGAAATACAATGATTACCGAATCAGGCACCCAGCCCAGAATCGTAGAGGTCAATTCCGAAGGAAAGGTAATTAAAAGTATTCCTGTCCAACCAGAAACGGACAATGTGCATATGCAAACCCGTATGGCACGTAAACTAGCAAACGGGAATTATTTGGTTCCACATTTACTGGCCTTTTCCGTAAAGGAATACAATGCTGACGGTGAGGTGCTAAATACTTTTAGCACCGATTTCGAGGATTTCGGAGGGCGCGATGCGAAAACATGGCCCTTCACGGCCATCCGACTGAATAACGGAAATACCTTGATAACACTTACAAACGGGAATCGTGTGGTGGAATTCAATGCAGAAGGAAAAATTGTTTGGATGCTAGCAAATTCTGATTTTGAGGGAGACCCTTTGGCTGATCCATGTGGTGGACAAAGACTCCCCAATGGCAATACAGTCATTGCGAGCTATGGTGCAAAAGAGGGTATCAAGCTATTTGAAGTTGATCGAGACAAAAACATGGTCTGGAGCTATTCCGGATACAACGCTCATCATTTTCAGATATTGACCACAAACGGCAAATCTCTTAAAGGCACTCCACTTAAATAATAGTACATGGAGCTAGCCCTTTTAGTCAACACAAACTTATTGGAAAACCCATCCGATTTTATCCGTTTCGTGGGTAGATTTCATCACTTATTGGTGCATCTTCCCATTGGGTTTTTGTTCCTTGCTGCGATTACTCAATTTGCTGTGCGATGGCCGAAGTTCCATCCTATAAAACCCTTTCTTGTCTATCTATGGGGTTTAGGCGCGCTAAGCGCTGTTTTGGCCGTTCTGTTTGGTTATTTACTTTCCCTTTCGGGAGATTATGACGAGGACACTTTGTTTTGGCACAAATGGAGCGGGGTTGCCGTTTTGGTATTCTCTTTGGGCTGCTATTATATTTCAAAAAAGCAAGGAGAAAATTTAAACATCCCGAAACGGGTTTTGGTAGTTCTAGCTTTTGGCACGATGGTCTATACGGGTCATTTAGGCGGCAATCTTACCCATGGCTCAACATATCTGTTGGAATATGCCCCGAATACCGTTAGAAATATAGCTGGACTTCCACCGAAGACTGAACCACGGCCCAAAGTAACAGTTTTAGATTCGGCTGACGTCTATCTTGATTTGATTTCGCCAATGATGAGCAGCAAATGTATCAGCTGCCATAATACCGGAAAAAAGAAAGGTAACCTCCTATTAACAAGTTATAATAATATGATGAAGGGCGGCGAGAATGGGGAAGTTGTAATTCCAGGAGATATAGAAGCAAGTGAACTTTTCAGAAGGATTACACTGCCCGAAAACCATGATGATTTCATGCCTTCCGAAGGAAAACGGCCTTTGACAGATACTGAAGTTGAGATCATTGAATGGTGGATAACTTCAGGAGCCCCACAACATGGATTTGTTACTAAACTGGATGCTGATAATAAGATAGTGGAAACCGTTAGCAAATATCTCGGTCTTGACAAGTATACTATTTTAAGCAAAGAGGTAACTCCCGCAGATAAGTCCATTGTCGATTCTTTGCGAAATCAAGGTTTTATTATTAACCGATTAATGAAAGACAATTATTTTATCGAGGCCAATTTTAGTTTGAGTGAAAGAGCAATTACCAATGTCGATTTAGATTTGCTGCAAAACCTAAAAGAACAATTGATTTGGCTTGACCTAAGCAATTCTGGATTGAAAGACGAGCAGCTTGAAAAAATCGGACAACTTGAAAATCTCATAAAATTAAATCTCAAAGGGACTCCTATTTCAGATAATGGAGTTCAATATCTTAAAAAATTGAACCATTTGGAATCTCTTAACCTATATAAAACTGATGTTTCAGAAGGATTATTGGAGGTACTTCCCAATCTTACAAAGCTTCAAAAAATCTACTTATGGAAGACAAAGGTCAATGATTCATTAATCCGTATTCTTAAGTCAGAAAACAAAAGTTTGGAAGTAATCTATAAGCGAGAAGAAGATTTCAAGTAATTGTGTAGCCCCGGCAAGAATCGAACTTGCATCTAAAGTTTAGGAAACTTCTATTCTATCCATTGAACTACGGGGCCATTGCAATTGTGGGATGGCAAAAATATAATTTTTTTCGAGAGCGTAAAAAGCACATTCTAAATACTTGAATCCGATATGGTGGACGGGAATTCAATGCTGAAATGCATTCCTTTTTTCGCTGCACTGCAATACCTTATTTATTATCTTGTAGACTGCACATATTCAACATGAATACGCAGAATGTAATAGCATAAATCGTAACCCATGAAAATACTGACCGCATTTGCTTTTATACTTCTTGCCGCCATATACGTCCCTAACGAAAAAGATACCATACAAGGCGTGCTTTATTCAGATGAAGGGTTTGTTTCCATCAAAATAGAAAATGGAAAAATTTCGGAACTGCAAAAATCTACCGACCTAGAAACGATCCCTAAGGTGTATGTCGCCCCCGGATTAATCGATATACAGATAAACGGTTATATGGGTGTTGATTTTTCCGGTCCGGACCTTACGGTCGAAGGGGTAAGAAAAGCTACAAAAGCCCTTTGGGAAGCTGGGGTAACCTCTTATTTTCCAACCATTATTACAAGTGACATCGACCTTATCAAAAAGAACTTTGCCATTCTAGCCAAAGCAAGGCAAGACCCAGAGATTGGTATATCCATCCCCGGATTCCATTTGGAAGGTCCATATATTTCTCCCCTGGCTGGATTTCGCGGTGCACATTTGGAAAAATATATCAAGGCTCCAAATTGGGCAGAATTTCAAGAAATACAAAAAGCAGCTAATAATGGTATCAAGATTATTACTGTCGCTCCAGAAATTGAAGGGGCCATTCCTTTTATAAAGAAGTGTGTCGAAAGCGGAGTAATCGTTTCCTTGGGTCATCATAATGGTTCCGCCAAAGATGTGGAACTTGCGGTAGGTGCCGGAGCAAAAATGGCAACCCATTTAGGTAATGGTTGTGCCAATGAAATTAATCGACATGACAATCCCCTCTGGCCACAATTGTCAAACGATGCCATTACTGCAAGTATTATCGCAGATGGTTTCCACTTGAGAAGAGAAGAAGTTCGCACCTTTTACAAGGCGAAAGGAGTTGACAAGACCATATTGGTATCGGATGCATTGGACTTAGCAGGACTTCCACCTGGTGAATATACCCGAGGCGAACGCACGTTGGTATTGACTCCAGATGTGGTAAAACTTCCTAAAGAAAATGTATTGGCCGGAGCCGCATCCCCCATTAGCAAGTGTGTTGGTGTGGTAATCGAATTTACTGGATGCTCCTTAAAGAATGCCATTCAAATGGCAAGTACGAATCCCTCGGAAATGTTCTCCATGGATGAGCTCGGGAAAATAGAGAAAGGTAAACGAGCCGACCTTATTCTATTTACCATGGAAAACGACCAAATGACCATCAAGAAGACCTTTGTGGCCGGCCATTTAGTCTATGAAAACAAATAGTTAAATGCCAAAAACCTCACTTAGAAAGAAAATTCTCATCGCTTTAAGCGCCGTAGGTCCCGGTCTGTTCTTGATAGGGTATAATATCGGAACGGGTAGTGTTACCACTATGGCCAAGACTGGTGCGGAACATGGCATGGGACTATTTTGGGCGCTGGTATTGTCCTGCATCTTTACTTACGTACTAATGGTCGCCTATGGAAAAGTGACTTTGGTTACTGGTAAGACAGCCTTGTTCAATATCAAATCCGAAT
The DNA here is from genome assembly GCA_947500435.1 of uncultured Flavobacteriaceae bacterium. Classification (GTDB taxonomy): domain Bacteria; phylum Bacteroidota; class Bacteroidia; order Flavobacteriales; family Flavobacteriaceae; genus Maribacter_C. The sequence continues at coordinate 441,451 of CANMRV010000001.1, read as the reverse complement.
TTAAATGGGGTTGGGTGCTATCACTATACATTATTATCGCACTGATAATTGGTGAATTATTGGCCTTGATGGGCGTAATGGGCATAGTAGCAGATTTGGTGCAAGAAGGTATACGTCTAGCTTTTGATGGACATCTCATTAGTAGGTTTTGGATTATCCTTTTTTTTAGTATCAACCTCTCCTTCTTACTTTGGTATGGGCGCTATCAGGCTTTTGAAAAAGTTCTAACGGTGCTGGTCATTCTTATGGGGCTCTCATTCATAGTGGTCTTCTTTATGGTCCAACCAAGTTTCTCAGCACTTGCAGAAGGAATTATTCCCAGTATCCCTGATACGCCTGGTGCTTTGGGGCTGATAGCCGCAATAGCCGGCACAACATGCTCTGCGGCTGTATTTATTATGCGTAGTACAGTAGTTGCCGAAAAAGGTTGGGGAATCAAGGACTTGAAAACGGAAAAGCGTGATTCATTCGTTTCAGCGGCTATGATGTTACTTTTGAGCGGTGTGATTATGGCAGTAGCCGCAGGAACACTACACCTATCGGGCCTCAAATTGGATAACACGGTTGAAATGATTGATCTCTTCGAACCTTTAGGAGGAAAATTGGCGGCATTTGTCTTGATTGTTGGAATCACCGGGGCAGGACTTTCCACCATATTTCCAATTGTTTTGATTGCTCCCTGGCTGGTTGCGGATTACACCGGAAAGCCACGGAACATTCGGTCGACCCAATCCCGGTGGTTAATTTTCATTGCATTGCTGTTCGCCTTCGGAACGGTTTTTCTGGAGGAACGTCCTCCAGCTCTAATGGTTTTTTCACAGGCATTTCAAGCTTGTATTCTGCCCGCTGTGGCGATTCCTATTTTTGTATTGATCAATAAATCGCAATTGATGCAAAAACACAAAGCCAGTACCAAACTCAATATTGGCATTTTCGCGGTTATTATATTTTCTCTAATCACAACCTATTTTGCTATAGCAGAATTTCTCTAACTATAATTGATAATGACCAAGAATCTTTCAGTTGATAAATTAAAAATAGCTATTTATGATAACGCCAATTCCATGGGAAGGGCCGCAGCTGATTTCGTGGAAAAAAAGCTAAACGAGGCTCTAGTGGTAAAAGGTTCCGCAAATCTTATTTTGGCTACAGGGGCTTCCCAATTTTCTTTTCTCGAAGCTTTTAAGAAACGAAATATTGATTGGCAAAAAATTACCGTTTTTCATTTGGATGAATACAAGGGAATTTCAGACCAGCATCCAGCCAGTTTCAGAAAATATTTGAAAGAACGTATTTTGGATGAAGTGGCTCCCAAAAAAATCTACTTCCTAAATGGAGACGCAGAAGATTTAGAAACAGAAATGGAAAACTACGCTGCTACGTTGAAGTTACATTTAATTGATGTTGCTTGTATCGGAATCGGTGAAAACGGGCATATAGCTTTCAATGATCCACCCTTAGCCGATTTTGACGATCCTAAACTGGTGAAATTGGTCGCCCTAGATGATGCTTGTCGCAATCAGCAATTGGGCGAAGGTTGGTTCCCGACCTTTAACGATGTTCCCAAGCAGGCTTTGACGTTAACTATTCCAGCTATTATGCGTTGTAAGACCATCAGCTGCGTTGTTCCCGATGCAAGAAAAGCACAAGCAGTTCATAACACTTTGTACAACGAAGTGAATACGGCATGTCCGGCAACTATATTACGAACACATCCAAATACCATGTTGTTTTTGGATAAAGCGTCCGCCACGAAAATTCAGATATGATCTTTCAAATTGTCTTTAAATAATCAATACTTCTTTTTAAGGCTATTTCCGGTTGCTGAACCATGTCTTGTTCGACAAAGAAGTGTTTGACCCCGTTTGCATTTGCCGTTTTTAAAATAGTATCCAAATCAATGTCTCCGTCCCCTGCCGTTGTCATTTTTGGGAATAGTTCTATCCATTGGGGAGCATCAGAACCATCACCTGCAAAATAGGTGATTGGTTTCATATCCTTTACATGCATCATGTGATAGCGGCCCGAATATTTCTTAAGATATTCTACGGGGTTTGCCCTTCCAGCAGTTGTCCAAAAGACATCCATTTCCAAGAAAACGAGTTCTGGGTCGGTATCGTCCATCATGACTTGAAAAGGTACTTGACCGTCCACTTCTTGCAAACCATACCCGTGATTATGATAGGCTAATTTGAGCCCTACTTTTTTAGCATTTTCACCAATACCATTGAATGTATCTGCCATCTTTTTGTAGTCGTCCATGGTTTTCCTACGCTCATCAGGAATTGCAGGTAAGGTGATGTACTCAAAGCCCAATACCTCAGCCGCTTTTGCAAAGGCATCCATGTTGGTTTCCATCGTATCTAGATCTGTATGTATCGATGGCACTCTCATGCTATATTCCTTGAAAATTGATTTTACCTCATCCGCAGGACGCCCGAAAAACCCACTTCCTGAAAACCCGAGCATGGGGGTGATTGTATTCCATCGGTCTTTTGCGCTTTCGTGACTGAATTCATACGGACCGTAAAGTTCCAATTCAGAATAACCCATTTCAGCTAGCATTTTTATTCCGCCTTCAAAATCTTTTTCCAATAATGAAGGCAATGAAAATAACCCTAACCCTATTTTATCAAGGGTATCGAAAGAGGATTTGACCCAAGTGCTTGCAAAGAGCTGCTCCATGCTCAAAGCACTTGCTGCGGATAATAATCCAACCTGCTGAATAAAATCTTTTCGTTTCATTTATGACTTTTTTTAGTTTCTTGCTGCTCCTTAATAAAATTTAGTAATAGTGGAATTGCCGGATATACCATATTATGCCCGTACCCATCTAATTCCATCAACTCTATATCAGGGTGTTCGACTACCTTCATCATACGATAGAAATAAGCTACTTCTTCATATCGACCCAATAACTCCTTTTCACGATTTCCTGTAATTAATAATATAGGCGGAGCATCCTTTCTCACATGAAAAAGAGGAGCATATTTATCAATAATTGGTTGCGTTCCTTTAATTCCATTTTCTTTCCGAATGGTAAAATGGGTAATGGTATGTCCGCTAAAGGGAATCAATCCTGCTAAATCATTGGCGTCAATATTATATTCCTCTAAATAGCTTTTATCCAAACCGACCATACTGGCCAAGTAACCTCCTGCAGAATGACCAGTAACAAAAATCTTATTGGAATCTCCATTATACTTTTTGATGTTATTAAAGGTCCAAGCCACCGCAGCTGCAGCATCTTCAATATAAACAGGATGCTTTACTTTTGGATGCATACGATAGTTTACCGTTACAACTGCGACACCCTTATTTAATAACCCTTCAGGGATATGTTTTTCCCCAAATTCCAATCCCCCGCCATGAAACCAAACTATGGTTGCTACGTTTGTGGTGTCCTTGGGATAATATACATCCAGTTTGCAACGCTCTTTGATGTACACGTCTTCATTTTGGGAGCTTTGAGTTCGATAGGAAATATCTTCCTTTAAAACATATTCCTTGTCTTGCGAAAATAGAAACCCGTTTATTAGAAAGAAGAATACTAAAATGAGGTTTTGAATTTTCATTTCATAGAATTAAAATTAGTCGGTAAATAGATTGGGCAACCACAAGGAAATCTCAGGAATTAAAGTAACTAAAACCAATACTCCCAAACTCACCAATAAAAATGGAAAGCCAGCTTTACTAACTTTTCCAATGGAAACTTTTCCGATACTTGATGCCACGAAAAGGCAAACACCAACAGGTGGTGTTGTTAAACCTATAATCAAGTTCAATACAGCGATGACGGCGAAATGAATGGGGTCAACATCTACCGCAATTGCAACTTTCAATAAAATTGGAAACAGAATTAGTAATGCAGCAATGGTTTCCATAAAAGTTCCCACAGCAATTAGCAACAGGTTAATCAATAAGAGCACGACATACTTGTTAGAGCTAAATCCTAATATTTCACTTGAAATAGTCTGTGGAATGTGTTCTGTAATCAAAATATATCCAAACAAATTCGCGAACCCAACTAGGACCATTAAAGATGCCGATGTTTTCATCGAATCGAGAATCACAACCTGAACATTTTTAAAGTTCAACTTTTTGTAAACGAAACGGCCTACTACCAAAGCATACAAAACTGCCACAATGGAAGCTTCCGTTGGGGTAAATATGCCACCAATAATTCCGAAGAGAATGATAAAGGTCATAAGTAAAGACCAAAACGTATCAACAAAACCTCTTGCAACTTGACCAAAACTGCTTTTCGGGTGCTTGGGATAATTCTTTTTTCGAGCAATGAAATAGGCCACCACCATTAAACCAACTCCCAATAATAATCCTGGAATTGCACCTGCCAAGAATAACTTCCCAACGGATAGTCCACTTAAAGTTGCCGCAATAATCATCGGTACACTGGGTGGAATAATTGGTCCCACCGTAGAAGAAGCTGCGGTTACTGCACATGAAAAATCAGCATCATAGCCTTCCTTTTTCATCGCAGGAATCATCACCGAACCCATACTTGCTGTATCCGATATTGCGGTACCAGAAATACCTGCAAATAACATTGATGCTCCGATATTCACTAGAGAAAGCCCGCCTCGAATGTGACCCATCAAATGATTGCAGAAAGAGATTATCTTCTCTGTCAACCCTCCCTGGTTCATAAGGTTTCCGGCGATTATAAAGCCCGGGATACTCAAAAGCACAAAAACATCAATGCCTGAATACATTTTCATGGGCATCAAAATCAACGGAATATCAGCACCGATTAAATAGACCAAACAGGCCAGCCCTAAAGCAAAAGCTATGGGATACCGAAGTACGAGGGCAACTACGAATACAATTACGAGAATCCAAATCATGTGCTTTTCCTTTTAAAAGCTTTTACAATTTTATGCCAGGCATAGTAACACAAGGTTGACCCAATGATGAACATACTAAAAAATGACACGCCCATATTGAATCCCATACTTGGTGATTTTTCTATCATTCCTAAGCTTATGAATTGTATTGAATAGAAAGCGAAAACAGCGAATAATAAGAATATAACTATGGGAATAGACTTGTCCAAAAACACTTTAAATTTTGGGTTGAACCTATTGTAGAAGGCATCAAGAGCTACATAATAGTTTGATGACTTTAAAGCAAGACCAGAGGCAAATGAAATGGCATAAATAAAAAGTATACGTGATGCTTCCTCCGTCCATGAAGGCGTTTCAAACCAAGAAAAGCGACAGATAATCTGAAGCAAAACCATGGCAATCAAGCCCCAAGTACTGACAAGGGTACCAACCTTAAGAATTTTCCCTATTGCTTTTCGCATGTGCTTCTTGTTCGCGTTTCAATTCGTGATATATTTCTTGCATCTCGGGGGATAGACTATCGTAAATGGCTTGTTCGCACTTCTTGGCAAAGGCCTCGGTATCAACTTCAATCAATTCCATGCCTTTGTCCTTCAACACTTGCTGTATATTTTTTTCGTTCTCTAAAAAAAGGTCATGCTCATATTTCTGCATTTCCTTACCAGCCTGAACAACAAGTTCTTGAAGGTCCAGTGGTAATTTCTGAAACTGTTTTTCACCAATTACAGCATAGACCCAACTTATCACATGCCCTGTAAGATTTACATATTTCTGTACTTCGGCAAACCCACCATTGTTAATCATGGCAAAAGGATTTTCCTGTCCTTGAATGGTGCCTTGTTGTAGTGAGGTAAATACTTCAGAAAAAGCCATTGGTGTGGGTTTTGCTCCTAATGCACTCCATGTAGTAACAAAAGAAGGAACATTGGGAACCCGGAGAATCATCCCATTTAGGTCATCAGGATGTCGAATTGGTCTGTTGGATGTCAGATGTCTAGGCCCGCGTTCAAAATGACATAGCGCCCGAACTCCGGCTTTCTCAATCATCTCAGTCTCCATCAATTTACCAACACGCCCTTTGATATATAGGTTCATATCAGTAGAGTCTTTCATCAAGTAGGGCAGCTCGCAAAAGGTGGCAACTTCAAACCAATTTGTCAGGGTGGAACCGGTTGTTGTTATATCAATAACCTCGGCTTGAATCAAGCGAATCGCTTCAATCTCCTTCGCCAATTGTTCCGAAGGGTACAATTGAACTTCGATACGCCCGTTGGAGCGTTCTTCTAAAATTTGTTTGAAATAGTCAAAGGCTTTATACCAAGTATGGTCTTCCTTGACAATAATTGCTGTTCGAAATAAGAATTCAGGTTGGTTGGCTTTAGGTTTACAACCTATAAAAAGTAGTAGCACAAAAGCCATACTGCAAAAAGTAAGCAGTAGACTTCTTTGATTCTTTTTTATTGGGACTTTTCCATCCATCCTATTCGTAAACCTCAACAATCATTTCGACTTCAATAGCGATGTTGCTTGGAAGCGCACCCATTCCCACGGCGGCTCGGGCATGTTTTCCCTTATCCCCAAAAACAGCCACCATCAAATCGGAATACCCATTAACTACTTTAGGTTGGTCTGTAAAATCTGGCATGGAATTCACCATTCCCTTTACCTTTACAATACGTTTGACCTTATTGAGATTACCCAACTCAGCTTTCAAAACAGAAAGTTGATTGATTCCCGTAATGCGAGCCGCTTCATATCCCTCTTCAATGGTCAAGTCGGCACCGAGTTTTCCTGTAATATTTTCTCCATCTGCTTTTCTCGGGCCCTTACCAGCAAGAAAAATTAGATTCCCGGTTCGGACCGCATTTACATAATTGGCAACAGGAGCTGAAGGCGTACTTAATTCAATACCCAATTCTTGCAATTTAGCCTCAGGATTGTAATTTGGGTCAATGGCTTCTTGAACTTCTTCGGTTACTTTTTCTTCTTTAACTTCCTTGACTTGATTACATGAAAAAGCAAGTAAAAGAGCAAGGCATAAATAGATTTTATTCATAATATTTGCGTTTGGTTATTGACAATTTAGACGTTTTCAAGAACTTCCTTTACGCGTTGCGCAACAATTCGTTCTTGACCGGGTTCCATCATCCAAGTGGTAATCCCTACTTGTTCTTTGTTTCCGACCGTTTCTATGGATGGATGGCCATCCCGTAATCTTTTGCGCATTTCGTCTGTGGATATACCCACTTCCTTTTCATCCCATCTAATATACAAACTAGGAACATGATTCGCGTGCGGAGGCACATGAATTTCCGTTTTAACTCCTTTTACAGAAAGCGCACTATCGCTGATTAATTTGATTTGACTTTCCCAAAGTTCCCATTCCTTTTTATGATCTCTTGAGAGATAAAGCTCCAAGGCTACCATCATACCTAAGACTTCCTCTTTATTAACTTTCATACCCCGTGCGATGGTGGTTCCTCTTGGTGGGGTGTGTAATCTTGCAGCTTCAATATATTCTCTTTTGCCCAGCAGTAAGCCCGCACTCTGGGGACCTCGAATTCCTTTTCCCCCTGAAAAACAGACCAAATCAAAGCCCATTTTTGTATACTTAAAAAGGTTTTCAACTGGCGGAACATCAGCAGCACAATCGATAAAAGTTGGAACATTATGCTTTTTACCCAAGGCAATGAATTCTTCCCATTTGATTTCACCATTATCCGTATTGGCATTTAAAAACCAAAGCATGGCTGTTTTATCATTTACGGCCTTTTCCAGTTCTTTTGCAGTTTCGATTTCCACAATTTTCGCCCCTGTATTTATAAGTGCATGGGTATACCCGATGGAATGTCCTTTTTGAACAATGACCTCATCTTTTAATCCAGTAGTATCAGGAAGCTGAGCGACCTTTTTTTCATCCATTCCACACATAATCCCTGCGAGACCAATAGTCATTGCTCCAAAAGCACCTGATGTTACGGTGGCATATTCGCAATCCAGCAACTCTGCAATTCGCTCACCTACCTTGTCATGAAGCTCATCTAAATTGACATATTCGGTTGCACCGTAGCTAATGGCATCGGTTACTTCTTTGTGCATGAGAGAACCCGTCATTGAAGTGTAAGTCCCCGCTGCATTGATAAAAGTGCGCAGACCCAATTCTTTGAAAAAATCCCGGCCAGCCTGTTCTAGGAATACTTCCTCAGATGCCTTTGCGGTCAACATACTCGGCCCGAACATTCCCCCAACAAGGGGAAGCGTCGATACTATTTTTAATGCTTTTCTTCTACTAGTGCCCATAATTAAATGTTTTATTGTCATTCCCGTGAAGACGGGAATCTGTTTACCGTTATATTAATCAACCGCTGCAATACAGTCCATTTCTACCAGTGATTTCCCTGGAACTCCACCATAGGTAGCCACTGTTGTTCGCACTGGCGGGTTTTTTCCAAAACGTCCACGAAATACTTCGTTCATTCCATTGTAATCAGCAAGGTCAGCTAGGTATACATTTACCTTCAGAACTTGTTCCATCGAAGAACCATTTGCCTCTAGTCCCTTTTGAAGTTCTTGTAAAACAATTTCGGTATGTGCTTTGATTTCATAAGGCTCAACATGTGCCCCTTTTCCAGCGATGTAAAGCGTATTGCCGTGCCTTACTGCTCCTGAGAAAAGAGGAATATCTTGATCCATTACGATATCGCTAGCTTCTTTTGTTAGGGTTTTTGATTTATTCTTAGTCATGGCATTGGCCGCACCAATTCCGAATAATGCCGCTATACCCATTCCTATTTTTTTGAAGGATGCCCTTCTTGTTGTTTTGTTTTCCATATTGTTCATTTTCTATGTTGTTTTACCACATTCGTTTTTTAAGAAGTTCTTGTATTTGTGCTTTCGGAACTGGAAGTTCATCAATATGGTCATTCAGCCATTTTGAAAAATCTTTTTCAATTTCCTCTGACCATTTATTATCAATTTGCCCTGGAGTATATTTTCCCTCCTTTAAGCGAGTAATACCAAACAAATCCCGCAAACGCACAACCTCTGAAGTCACTACGACTTTTTCCGCCAAATGAGCGGGAATGAACATGACTCCTTCTTTCTTCCCTAAAATAATATCACCAGGCAGAACGGTCGCGGCTCCAATACGAATAGGAGAATTGATACTCAACAACATCACTTCCGTCAAAAACGAAGGATGCCACTCTCTTACAAATGCATTAAAACCCTCAATTTCTGAAAGTCCCTCCTGATCTCTACTAGATGCATTAAAAACCACACCCGTCTTGGATTTCGCATAAATGGCATTTCCTAAATTATCACCGATTAAAGTCCCATCTACAATTTTTCCAAAACCATCCGCAACATATACATCACCTAGTTGAAGCATATCGATAGGCCAGGAATTTGTATTTCCAATTTGGCCATCGGCCTTACCCTTCTTTTTAATTTGGTCTGATACATCGGGGCGATTAGGCATATATTGAACGGTCAACGCTCGACCAACAACAGGAACGTCATCATGCAAAGGTTCCCAACCACCTTCGAATTGATTGTGATATCCCTCGTTTCTTAAAACGCCCCACGCTTCTTCTATGGCGACATCCTTCATTCGTTCCAAAATATCGTCGGCTACTTTGGGTCTTCCATCCTCAAAACGTTCGCCCTCCCATTGAGGCGTCAAGAAAATAATTTGCTCTTTGGATGCGGTTTGAGAGACTGCAAAATTGCACCCCACAAAAAACAATACCATCAATTTTATAATTCGCATAGGTTCTCTTTTTTTATTTTATTTATCCCATAGTTCTGAGGCCATTCCATTTAAATCATAGACCACTTTACCATCTCGAATGGTAAGTTCGCATTCCAGTTTTTTATTCCCCTTCATTCGTTTTCCCTTTGTGTCGATAAATCCAAAATCACCCTCTCTTTGATTCAAAATGGTGACATCTGCAACAGCGCCTACGGACAAATTCCCTAAATCTTCTCGTTTTATAATCTTTGCAGAATTCCATGTCGTGGCGGCAATCACCTCATTGAGCGGCATATTCAGATTCAGAAATTTTGACATCACATTGATAATATCTTTCATTCCACCATTCATGCTTCCTGTATGAAGGTCAGTACTTATTGAATTCGGTTTAAATCCCTGTTTCATTGCTGGAACGGCTTGTTCAAAAAGAAAGCTTCCCCCACCGTGACCAACATCGAAAATAATTCCTCTTTTTTGTGCGGCCCATGCAAAATCCTCTACTTTACCTTGTTCATTTACTATTGGAGTTCGTCCATTTACATGTGCATATGCGTGTGTAAAAATATCTCCGGGTCGAAGCTTTTCCATAAATAATGTTTGAAGGGAAAGCTCAGGTTCACTCCCTCCAAAGTCAACCATGATTGGTATATCCGCTAATTTACCGGCCTCAACAGCCCTTTCGGTAGGTGTCCAATCAAAACCACTAAAATGCGCCAATTTTACCCCAACTACATGTTCGGGAAACTGCTTGGCCACCATCGCGGTGAGTTTAGGATCCATGTCTGCAACATTCTGTTCTATGGCTCCTCCTTTCATTCCAAAACCGATAATATTCAAAAAAGAAAGTACTCTGGTTTTAGACCGATCAATGACATTTTCTTTGAACGTTCTAAAATTACGCCAACCTGCACCGCCAACATCTACAATTGTCGTTACCCCACTACGAAAGCTGAATCCATCTGGTGGAAGTGCCGTAAAACTATTGCTCAAGTACGCATTCGGTTCAGTTCCAAAAAAGTTATGGCTATGAATATCCAATAATCCCGGTGATACAAATAATCCCTTAGCATCAATAACTTTCGCGGCCTTCGTAGCGGGTATAGCTGTTTCAACTTGTGCAATTTTTCCATCCTTTATTGCAACATCGATGACTTTGTCGATTCCATTCTTGGCATCTATAACATGGCCGTTCTTGATAAGAATATCAAATTCCTGCGCATTTGAAAAACAGGAAAAAAGTACAACTATCATTACGAACCAACTGGTAAATCTATTTTTGTTTTCCATATTTTATCACATTAAATACAATTACTCTCCCACCGTTACGGGGGTTTCGGCTTTATTATTTTCCAAGTCACTTCTTCGACTGGCAACCTCATCACTTTTGATTGCGCCGGCGTCATTTCCAAAATTTGCGCGTATAAAAGTTAGCACATCTGCGATTTCAGTATCACTTAAAAAACTATGCTGAGGCATGACTCCGTTGTAAGTTTCTTCATTGATTTGCATTTCACCTTCCATACCCTCTAAAATAATATCAATCAATCGTTCTTTATCTCCACTTACCCAGTCCGTATTGGTCAAAGGCGGGAATCTTCCGGTTGCACCTCCTCCATCTTTTTGATGGCAGTTCGCACAATACGTATTGTAAACAACTTCACCGGGGGAGTTGGCATCTTGTGCTAAATCATCTTTTACCTTATCTGGAGTACGCACATGAGTCACCAATTTCCGCTGCTCCATTTGGGCAAGTTGAGCTTCCCCAAAATTATTTTTATCCCCATCAAAAGTGATTTTCCAAATTCTACCTTTAACAGAATCTGAAATGTACATTGCTCCATCTTTGTCAAAGGCAATTCCCATCGGTCTTAACTTGGCGTCTTTTACACTTTCAATAGGGTCTACTCCCGCGAAACCATCTGCAAAAACTTCCCAATCACCACTAGGGTTTCCATCTTTAAAAGGAACAAAAGCGACTATATAACCTGACTGCGGATATGGTGCACGATTCGTAGACCCATGGAAAGCAATAAAAGCACCATGCTTATAGCGTTCAGGAAACTGGTCTCCCTCATAAAATACCAAATCATTCGGTGCCCAATGCCCTGGAAAACCAATTAGCGGGTCATCAAATTCAGCACATCGACCAACAATATCACCATCGCCACCATATTCGGGAGCCAAGACTTTCTTGCCTTTGATTTGATCATAGTAACAATAGGGCCATCCGAAGTCAGAACCTTCGGTTACCCGCATAAATTCCTCAGAAGGTAAAAGAGCACTTTCCCAAGGAGTAAACCTATCAGGAAACAATCGCAATAAATCATCGCGACCATGCATTGCGATATATAAGTTTTCGTCTACGGGATTCCAGTCCATGGCCACCACCGAACGGATTCCTGTCGCATATTTATACCCATCTTTTTGAGTCTGTCCTAGCTTGTTCGCATCGAAGCGCCAGACGCCACCGTGATGTTCAAGTTGCGGACAAGGGTCAATTCCTGGAGCGCCTGGTGTCCTTTTTGGGTCTTGGCAAGCATTTGATGGAGCGCCAAAAGGCACATACAAATTTCCTTTATTATCAAAGGCAATAGGTTTGCCAATATGCTCATGTTTGCCATGCTCGTGGTCGTCAGTCATAACTACTTCCATCTCGCCATCGGGTACCATACTTCCTGGTTTTAACTTATAGCGGTAGACCACCAGTTCCGAACTAAAGTACATATAGCCATTGTAGATTCGCATGGCCGTGGCATAGCTCCATTTTTGTTTTGACCTATAAGCTCCGAATTTTTCAATATCATCTGCCCTGCCATCACCATCATTGTCCCTGAGTGCTATAATTCCAGCTTTATCATGCGACTCCCTCAACTTTCCATAGAGCACTCCGTCATCAGATACCGCCATGTGACGTACACGCTCTTTTACCTCATCAACCATAATGACTGCATTGAAATTATCAGGAAGCAAAAGACCGCCATTAGGAAGTTCAGAAGAACACCCAAAAAGTAAAAAGATGACGAAGAGTATAGGGAATCTTCGCAGATAGGTTTTGGTCATCATGCTATCTCAATCTTAGAGTTAGTCTTTGTCTTTAATCAAATACAGACATTGTTGTAGGGGCATTAAAGCCAATGACTGCCATTTGAAGGCCGTTGGGGGGAATAAACTAATGCTTCAAGGTAATCCACTTTTGTTGAAAAAACAAGATTTAATTTCAAAATGTGTACGAACACATTTTTCAAAGCACCTAATTATCAATGGAATATATTTACGGAAAGCTAATTCTTTATTCGAAGATAAGTGTACCGAAATATTCAGGGCGGTGAAAATCGGGTGTTTCCGTACCAACGGCATTCCAACTTAGGTAGTGACGTTCCGAAGTTTGGTCGCCACATTTGTAAAAATTAGCTCTGGTTTTTAGTCCCTTTAACTGAATTCCTGCGTCATCAGTTAAGATTGAAGCCGGAATAATTATGGTCATCTCCCAAGAATGGCCTCCTGTTCTTTCTGTAAATGGTTCATTTCCTAACGAGGAAGTAATTTCAATATTCTCTTTTATCTTTTCTTCATCCACAAATTGGCGCGCTCTCCTTCCAGGGCCATAGGCCAAATGAGGCATTCCAATACAGCTGAATTCGAAATTATAGTAATTGCCGTCAGCTTTTGGGTCAAAAAAGAATTCAACACAACTATCACCAGCGACACCTCCATTTACTTCATCAACTTGAGCAAGTATATTTTCTTCGGTTACATAGTATTTTAACCATATTTGATTGTTCGCATGGGCTATTCTGAAACTTACCTTTGGGCGATACGAAAAGGCTTCCCAATTAAGAATGTCGATGTATTGAAGTTCCGTCTGCTCTTCAAGTAGATTTGAAACCTCTGATAGTGTTACGTTTTTATCCGCTATGATTTCCTTTACCTTCAATTCTTTCTGTGCTTCGTTTTGTGCATTGCAACTTGCAAATATTAGGAATAAGAAGAATAGCAATGACCTCTTTTTTTTCAACATATCAGTTAATTTGGTTACTCCTGCCAAGAATAGGACCTCCCTACTAATTTACGTATTCTTTTGTTTGAGTTGGTTTTTTTCCGTCCCAATTAAATTCGTAAATTAATTCGGGCTTAGAAATAATAACAGATGACTTCCAGAGTATTTTTTCTTTTAGGTTTAAGCATGCTGCTAAGCTGTGGCCCAAATATGCCTGAAGAAGTAGAAATCGCCTATGAAGACCTTCCTGAAACCATAGACTTTAATTTTCATGTACGCCCTATTCTTTCGGATCGTTGTTTCGCCTGTCATGGTCCTGATGAAAAGGCACGAAAGGCAAATCTCAGACTGGATATTGAATCCAATGTTTTTTCAAAACTTGAGGACAAAGAACTGTTTCCTGTGGTAGCTGGAAAACCTGACCGAAGTGAAATCGTCAAACGTATTCTTCATGAAGATCCCGAGATGGTAATGCCTACCCCCGAATCCAAAATGAGCCTGACGAATACTGAAAAGGCCATTTTGATAAAATGGGTGGAACAAGGAGCCAAATGGAAGAACCACTGGGCTTTTGAATCTCCTAAAAAATCAGAACTCCCAGAAATATCAAATACAAAATGGACGAAAAACGAGATTGACCATTTTGTAATGAACAAGCTAGATCATCTAGGATTGCAGCCCTCTGAAGAAGCTACGAAAGAGACTTTGATAAGACGCTTATCTCTTGACCTTACGGGATTACCCCCAACTCCAGAACAAGTTGCTCATTTTAAAAATGACACTTCGGAAAAAGCGTACGAATTGCTAGTTGACCGTTTGCTAATATCAAAAAGTTATGGTGAACGATGGGCCTGGGAATGGCTTGATGTAGCCCGGTATTCAGACACCAACGGATATCAGGGTGATTTTACACGTGATATGTGGCCCTGGCGGGATTGGGTTGTTCAAGCATTCAACGCCAATATGTCTTATGACGAATTTAGTATTAAACAACTTGCCGGTGATTTACTTCCGGAAGCTACCACCAAAGATATTTTAGCCACTGGTTTTAACAGAAACCATATCTATAACACGGAAGGAGGCACCATTCCTGAAGAGACCCGTGTGGCAAATGTTTTTGACCGAACGGAGACAACAGGAACAGTTTGGCTTGGTCTTACTTTGAACTGTGTTCGATGCCATGATCATAAGTTTGACAACATCTCTCAAAAGGAATACTATCAACTTTTCGATTATTTCAATCAAACCTCGGAGGAAGGAGGGGGTTGGGGGGGTAAAATAAAACCGCTACTCACTTTAGCACCAGAAGAAGACCAAAAGGAAATAAAGCAGCTGGATACCTATATCTCTTCGCTCTACGAAAAAGTGGAAACCTTGGAGTTGGAAAAATTTCCTAGGGCGAAAGGATTGCCTCCTTCTGAATCAGAAGTAGCAAAAAATACGGCTGACCTAGACCCACGTATTCTTTTGAAACCACCTAAACTCCGTGGGTCGGGTGAGTACAACCAATTGACCAAATATTTCCGGCCTACAGATTCCTATGGAAAAACAATTAAGGAGCTCTATGGAACTTTGACAAAGTACAAAGAAGTCACCTCTAAACATATTCAGGTTCTGGTTATGGACGAGTTGGATGAACCAAGAACAACTTTTGTGCTGGACAGAGGTGGCTATCAGACACCAATCTTAACCGATACCATTTGGCCTGATGTGCCAAAATTACTTCCACCTTTAAATGATGTTTCAGAGAATAATCGCTTAGCCTTGGCAAAGTGGTTATTCGCGGATGAACAACCCTTAACCGCAAGAGTAACCGTAAATCGATACTGGCAGGCTTTCTTTGGAAATGGTATCGTTAAAACTGCAGAGGATTTCGGGGTGCAGGGTTCGCTTCCAACGCATCCAGAACTATTGGATTGGTTAGCTACGGATTTTCAGGAAAATGGATGGGACCTAAAACGCCTTTTCAAACAAATTGTAATGAGTGCAACATATAGGCAGTCTTCGAAGGTATCTGAAAAACTTCTGGAAATTGATTCTGAAAATGTCTATTTGGCTAGGGCTACAAGAATGCGCTTACCCTCATGGATGCTTCGAGATCAAGCACTATTCGCTAGTGGCATGTTGAAGGATTCGATTGGGGGAGTTCCCGTTAAACCATACCAGCCAGAAGGTATTTGGGACGAAGCTACTTTTGGTTTTGTGAAGTACGAACAAGATACTGGTGACAATTTGTATCGAAGAAGTCTGTATACTTTTTGGCGGCGGATTGTTGGACCCACCTTTTTGTTTGACAATGCTTCAAGACAGGTATGCACAGTGCGTACCTTAAAAACAAACACGCCATTGCATGCCCTAACTACTTTAAATGACATCACCTTTACAGAGGCTAGTCGTGTTTTGGCGGAACGTGTCTTGAACCATTCTGTTGATGATAGAAAGCGATTGCAATTCGGCTTCAAACTGCTTACTTCTAGAAATCCGAGTTCTGATGAAATCGATATCCTTCTAAACAGACTTGCTTCGCTCCGAAATACCTATTCAAAAGACAGAACCGCGGCGAAAGAGATTACCAGTATTGGAGAGTATCGAACCAATAGTGACTTAGATTTAACCGACCATGCTTCCTACGCAGTATTGAGTTCCCTACTTTTAAACTTGGATGAAACCATAACACGGCAGTAGATGGACAAAAAAATTCGACATCCTTTTGAGGAATACCAAGCGGCCATGACCCGAAGAAGTTTTTTCGGAAAAACAGCCATAGGACTTGGTGGGATGGCTTTGGGGAATATATTGAACCCGCTATCAGCATTTGGGATGGATTCCCCTCAGAAAAATACACTAGGCAACAGACTCGGCCTACCCCATTTTGCCCCTAAAGCAAAACGTGTTATATATCTTTTTCAAAATGGCGCTCCGTCACATGTAGACCTTTTTGACTACAAACCGATGCTCCGTAAATGGCATGGCACCCAGATTCCGGATTCGCTCACCGAAGGAAAACGATTTTCCACAATGACAGGCGAGCAGGCTGCTCGGCCTTTAATTGCAGAAATAAGCAACTTCGCGCAACATGGTCAAAGTGGAGCTTGGGTCTCTGATTTTATGCCTGAAACGGCTAAAGTTGTCGATGACCTTTGTTTTATAAAATCGATGTATACGGAATCGGTAAATCATGCTCCCGCAATCACTTTCTTCTTAACAGGTTCAGAACAACCGGGTAGACCAAGTATGGGTTCTTGGTTGACTTATGGATTAGGAACAACCGCAAAAGACCTTCCTGATTTTGTAGCAATGACTTCAAGGGATAAGGAAGCTAGTTGTGGACAGATTTTCTATGATTATTATTGGGGAAGTGGATTTCTTCCAACCAAATTCCAAGGGGTAAAATTCAGGGGTGGTGGAGATCCAGTATTGTATTTGAAAAACCCGGATGGAGTCAGTCGTGAAATGCGTCGCAAGATTTTAGACGACATGCAAACGCTAAATGAAATCAACCACAACCAATACGGAGACCCAGAAATCAATACCCGGATTGCCCAATATGAAATGGCATACAAAATGCAAATGAGCGTACCCGAACTCACCGACTTCTCCGATGAACCTCAGCATATTTTAGACATGTACGGTCCTGATGTGCACCGCAAGGGAAGCTTCGCCTATAATTGCCTCATGGCCCGCAGATTGGCCGAACGTGATGTGCGATTCATACAATGTATGCATGCGGGATGGGATCAACACACCAACCTCAACCACCAATTAAAGATACAATGTCAGGATACCGACCAGCCAAGTGCTGCGCTTGTAAAAGACTTAAAACAAAGGGGAATGTTAGAAGATACCTTGGTCATTTGGGGTGGTGAATTTGGACGTACGCCATTCCTTCAAGGTAATATTAAAGATGTTAAAAACTGGGGGCGTGACCATCATCCCTATGTATTTACGCTTTGGATGGCCGGTGCTGGTGTTAAACCCGGGTTTACCTATGGAGCATCAGATGATTTCGGATTTAATCCTGTTGAGGGAAATGTACATGTACATGATTTTCAAGCTACGGTAATGCACCTCTTAGGAATCGACCATGAACAGTTCACGTTTAAACATCAAGGAAGACGCTATCGATTAACCGATGTGCATGGAAACGTGGTCAAAGATATTTTAAGCTAAATTAGAACGTATAAAATCGAACAAATGAATAGACAATGCCTAGCCCTAGATTTAAAAGATAACCCAGCCTTAATCGCCAAATACGAAGAATACCACAGAAATGTGTGGCCTGAAATTTTGGATAGTCTACGTGATTCGGGAATCACCCATATGGAAATCTATCGTATTTCAAATCGGCTCTTTATGATTATCGAAACAACTGATGATTTTTCTTTTGAAAAGAAAGCCCAAATGGATGCCGAAAATGCAAGGGTACAAGATTGGGAAGTTCTGATGTGGGATTATCAGCAGGCCCTACCTATTGCCAAACCAGGTGAAAAGTGGTTGCCTATGGAAAAGATATTTGATTTTAGTGCTTAATAACGAAAGGTTGATTATTTAGGCAATACGGTAACAATTACACGCTTATATCTTGACAATGAAGGTGTGCCTTTGTCCGATAATTTTAAAATGAAATGAATCGTTTCCTTTTTTTCAACTACCGGAGCCTTAAGGTTTACAATATGAACGTTCTCCGCGCCCATATTTATTTCCTTTTTATAGGTACTTTCCTCCGGATAATGGAACCATAAATAACAAAGATTATCACCATCTGGGTCAGTGGATTTAAATGCATCCAAATGAAAGGATTCCCCGGACTTTACAGTGAACTTCTCAGGATGGGTCAATTCGGGAACTGGTGGATGGTTCGCTTCCTCGAAAGACATGGTACACCAATCCATGCGGGCGGCAAAATCATTTTGAAAATCATCTCTCCAACGCCATAACGTAGCTTTGTAGCCATCAAAAGAAACAGTATCCTTCTTTACGGTGCGTCCGTATTCTTTGGCAATATATGGAGTGTACTTGTCATTGGTGTTTGTCCAAATTGCCCTTGTTTCAGGAGCAAGGGTGACAATAGAACTTCCTTTTTTTGTTGCATCGAATTCAGGTTTGTAAAGTGCATAACGACCTCCCCATGCGCCCCATCCCGGATGCTCAGATTCATTAAGTCCGTTTGGTATCAAAGACAAAAATGCGGGCGTGTCTCCTTCAACTCCCCATGCAACGTCAGGATATTCCGCACCAAGAGGGCCATGATTTTGCTGAATGTTTTCGGCGATCCAGCTATTGCTAATTGTACTGTTGTCAATTCCCTTGATAAAACTATTTATTCCTGTCCAAGTGGCATTCGCATAATAATCTCCTGGAGAAACGATATAAAATAAATTGGGAAAATTGTTCCGAATCCAAAGGCCACTATCATCTTGGTCGGAAATGGTATAAACCCGTAGTTTTGAAATCAGTCTTTTGGTTTCCTTTTTACTTTTCGTTTTTTTGATTTTATCCAGGGATTGCGCTAGGGTATTGACCCCTCCCCAGACCGAAATCCATAAAGGGCGGTCATCTTTTTCTTCCAAGACTTTAATAATCCAATCAGAACCCTCAGAATCTTTTCCATCGCCAACTCCTTTCATCCCATAAACAGGAAGTCCTTTTTTAATCAGCGCTTGTAATTCCTCTGCTCTCGGATACCCAGATTCATGTTTTAAGAGATTAGGCTGCACTTTACCATAAGCTTGAACGACTCTTTCTATCGATTCTGGATTAATGCTTTTCTGCAACCAACACGAAGTTGTTGCAACTAGGCCTTTGATTTGTATTTGGTTGGAATACAAAAACAAACGCACTAGCGACTGGGTATCATCAGGGTCAGCTTCAATATCAGTTAAGATGATTACTCGATTTTTCTGATTTGTTTGTGCAATCAGAGATGAACAAATGAAGGCTGATGAAAAAAGAAGGAGAGAAAGTATCGTTTTCATATCGCACCGGTTTTAGACTTCAATTACGGATTTATATAAGCTTGAAAGCAAAATATGAACATGAAGATACAAATAAGACGAACTTAATTTTCATATAGATTTCAATTGCTCTTTAGAAAATGTACTTTAAGGGATAAGCCTTTATAGGAAACCTTAAGTTTGCTTAAACGAACATTTGATTCGTGTGAATAAAAAGATTTTCGTTTACAGCCTAACTTCAAAGTAAGAAGCGAATTCCTTCTTATTTTTCCTATATTTAAGGAGACCATTTTATCCTTAGAACCATATTGATTTAATTAAGTCAACCAACCACAGATGAACATAAATTCACAGCTCAAACCGGAGCATCTAGCCGACAAAATCAACAAATTATGGTCTTTGTCGGGAGATAAGCTCAAGAGTATGACTTCCACTTTAAAAGGTGCTGAAGGGTCACCTGTGGTTACTGTCAACGGAACTTACAAACCGAGAAGCTGGACCGATTGGACGCAAGGGTTTCAATTTGGTTCAGAGCTATTTCAATACAACAATTCGGGAGATTCCCATTTCCTGGACTTGGCCATCGACAATATTAAAAAGAAAATGACCTCTCATGTGAGTCATTTTGGGGTTCATGATCACGGATTCAACAATTTAAGTACATACGGAAACCTGCTTAGACTAATGCGTGAAGGCAAAATCCCTCAAGATTCATGGCTAGAAAACTACTGTGTTTTAGCATTACAACTTTCCGCATCTGTACAAGCCCAACGTTGGACCACAATACCTGAAGGAGGTTTTATTTATTCCTTCAATGGTCCTCATTCTTTATTCGTAGACACAGTCCGCACGATTCGAATTATGGTCGCTGGTCATATCCTAGGACATAATTCTTCAGGAGAAAACGACATCAAAATAAACTTACTAAAACGTGCTTATCAGCATGCTTTAGCAACGGCAAAATATTCTGTGTACTACGGAGAAGGTCGCGACTCATATGACTTATGGGGCCGCACCGCCCACGAGGCTATCTTCAATACCAACGATGGCAACTTCCGTTCCCCTTCTACCCAGCAAGGCTACAGCGGATTCTCAACTTGGACCCGGGGATTAGCTTGGGCCATGTTAGGATTTGCAGAGCAACTCGAGTTTTTACAAAGTCAAGACAGTTTACCTGAATTTGAAGTACTGGGCGGCAAGGCACACCTGGAAGAAGTTTTTCTCAAAGCAGCTAAAGCCACTTGTGATTTTTATATAGAACATAGCGCACTTGATGGAATACCCTATTGGGATACGGGTGCGCCAGGTTTAGTTCATCTACCAAATTGGCAACAAGAAAAGTCAGACCCTTTCAATGACTTCGAACCCATCGATAGTTCGGCTGCGGCCATTGGAGCACAAGGCTTATTACGTTTGGGTAATTATCTCAAGAAAGAAAATTCGTCCGATGCAGAGAAATATTGGTCTGCAGGACTTACCGTTGCAAATACCTTATTTGATGAACCTTATTTAAGCTCTGATTCTAACCATCAAGGTTTGATTTTACATAGTATTTATCATCGTCCCAACGGTTGGGACCATATCCCAGAAAATAGCAAAATCCCAAATGGGGAAGCGTGTATGTGGGGTGATTATCATGCTCGAGAATTGGCGCATTATTTAAATGAGGTTATCAAAGGGAAATCTTATTATACTTTTTTCAAAGGCATAGCATCTAAGTAATGGCCAAACAAAAAATCACTCGAGTCGCTCAATTGAAATCCGCCACGGATTTTACAGAACATCTATCGGCCATTGGAACCGATTTGCCATTTAAAGAACATTTAAGTGCACCTGGGAAATCTAGTTTGGGACAATCTTTTCAACTAAAATCTGGTCAGATTATTGGAAATCGATTTTGTATTCTTCCTATGGAAGGCTGGGATGGCACAACCGATGGTCTCCCAACCGAAAACACAAAAAGAAGATGGCATAATTTCGCCATTAGTGGAGCCAAGTTATTATGGGGCTGTGAAGCGGTTGCTGTTTGCCCTGATGGAAGGGCCAATCCGAATCAACTTATGATTAATGAGCAAAATCTGCAGGCTTTTAAGGATTTGTATGCTGATTTGGTCTCTGATCATGAAAAGAAGTTCGGCTCAACTTCTGACTTATTAATAGGATTGCAATTAACCCATTCGGGAAGATTCGCAATACCAGATGGTGACAGAGTTCGAAAACCAAAAACGCTATACCGACACTCCTTTCTTGATAAAAAATTCAATCTCCCTGAAGACCATAAGCTGATGACCGATACGGAAATCGACGAACTAGTTGATGATTTCGTGAAAGCCGCAAATCTTGCTAAAGAAGCAGGATTCCAATTTGTAGATGTCAAACATTGCCATGGCTATTTAGGGCACGAATTTCTAAGTGCCAAGACAAGGGAAGGCAAGTATGGTGGTTCCCTTAAAAATAGAATGCGATTTTTAACTTCCATTGTGGAAGGTATTCGGGCCACTAGCAATATTCCCGTGGCAGTGCGGTTGAGTGCGTTCGATTTTATTCCGTTTAAAAAAAATGAGTCCAATATTGGAGTTCCGGAAGAAGTAAACCAACCGTATGATGAAGCATTTGGAGGAGATACCAAAGGAACGGGAATAGACCTTTCCGAAGTCTTTGAAATGCTAGGCTATTTTGAGGACTTAGGTATTGAATTGGTTTGCATCACCGCCGGAAGCCCTTACTATGTGCCACATATTCAGCGCCCTGCAATATTTCCGCCCTCTGATGGCTATCTGCCGCCGGAAGATCCATTGGTGGGTGTTGCCAGACAAATTCGAATTACGGATGAAATCAAAAAGAAGTTTCCGAATCTTGTGATAGTTGGCTCTGCTTATTCCTATCTTCAAGAGTGGCTTCCCAATGTTGCCGAGGCGGTTATTGATGAACATGGAGCGGACTTCATTGGTTTGGGAAGAATGGTATTGAGTTACCCTGAAATGCCAGATTATATTTTAAAAGGAAATCAACTGGTTCGTGGAAGTATTTGTAGAACATTTTCTGACTGTACAACAGCTCCTAGAATTGGTATGATTTCGGGTTGTTTTCCACTTGATTCTTATTACAAAAAAATGCCTGAGGCAGCAGAATTGAAAGCATATAAAAAAGAGGCACGACTATGAAAAAAAATGTCTTGATTACTGGAGGATCCCGCGGAATAGGCCTAGGCATTGCAAAAGAATTGGCTGCCTTAGGTTGCAATTTGGCCATTAATGGGGTTAGACCCGAAGCCGAAGTAGTTGAAACACTTGATATGCTCAGGCAATCTGGAACCAAGGTTATGTATTGTCAAGGTGATGTTTCTTCGGCAGGTGATAGAAGTAAAATTATCCAAGTTGTTCTGGACGAATTCAAAACTATCAATGTATTGGTAAATAATGCTGGGGTCGCTCCTAAAAACAGGGCGGACCTGCTTGAAGTTTCCGAAGAGAGCTACGACCGATTGATGAATATTAATCTTAGAGGGCCATTTTTCCTGACCCAAATGGCAGCCAATCATATGGCTTCCCAAAAAGCAAACGATTCGAATTTTCAAGGGAGTATCATCAATATTTCATCGGTAAGTGCGATAATGGCTTCCCCAAATCGGGGAGAATATTGTATTTCCAAAGCGGGTATGAGTATGATGACCAAATTGTTCGCCGTAAAACTAGGGGAGCACGACATCCCTGTATATGAAGTACAGCCTGGGGTTATTAAGACAGATATGACCGCGGCAGTTCAGGAAAAATATGAAAAACAAGTTACGCAAGGACTCACCATCGAACCACGTTTAGGATTGCCTGAAGATGTTGGCAAAGCAGTAGGAGCACTTGTCGAAAATAAAATGCCCTACGCAACTGGCCAGGTTATTACTATTGACGGTGGTCTATCACTTCTAAGATTTTAGAATATGACAAATTCAAAACGCACACGACTTTTACTCATTCTGGATTTAGTTGCCATTGGCTTGGTCATAGCTACATTTAGTCCTCTGGTCATTCCTCCGAATGAATCAGACCCTAGTTGGTATGGTATTCCATTTACGCTTTGGATGAGTTTTTTGATTAGTGTGCTGTTTGTTGTTTTAGCGTATTTGGTATCCCTCATCAATAAAGAAAAGAAGAATGCTGACTAAATTTATCATTGCGGCTGTCATTTACCTAGTGATACTAGTTTTCTTACTACGGCTTACACGTGTCAAGGAAAAAACGACTTCAAACTACTTATTGGGCGGTGGAAATATAGGGGCGGTCATCGGTCTATTTACCACGGCAGCTACTTTGTTCAGTGCTTTTACCGTTGTGGGTATGCCCGATTTTTTTAGAACGCATGGCATTGGTGCTTGGATATTCTTAGCCGTTTCAGATGCTTTTATGGTCTACGGATTGATCCGAGTTGGTGAACTATTAAGGAAAAAAGCCAGAAGTTTAGATTTTAAAGGGATGTCGGGACTCATGAAAAGCACCTATGGAAGCAAATTGGCCGGATATGTTGCTTTTGGTGGGGCAGTGGTTTTTTTGATTCCGTATATCGCAGTTCAGATCAGTGGTATTTCCATCTTTCTGAATGCCGCTTTTCCAGATACGATTCCGGTTTGGGTATGGAGTTCCATCATTGTACTTATCATGGTTATTTATAGCGAAACAGGTGGTTTGAGGGCCATTATGTACAATGACACCCTTCAAGGAATTCTACTTTTCATTATGATTTGGATTATCGGCTGGAATTGTATCGACCATTTCGGAAGCATTGAGTCGATGTTCGCTAAAGTGAAATCAGTTAATTCGGAATTGCTTTCGGTGCCCGGGCCAAAGGGACTTTTTACTCCCCAATTTCTTATCATTTCCGCTATTGCCATCATTTGTTTGCCGTTTACCCAGCCCCAGATTTCAACACGGGTTGTAATTATGAAAAGTAGTGCCTCGTTACGACGAATGGCCATTGGTTTAGGGGTGGTAGCTATTTTCATAATACTACCCACTTTGTTTATGGGAATGTATGGCGCCGTTTTATACCCAGAAGCAACTACCCAAGATTTCATAGGTCACGTGTTACTATATGACCAAGGTTCAAGCATTGCCGCATTAGGATTAGTTGGTTTGATAGCTGCTGCCATCTCCACTTCCGATTCTCAGATATTCGCTTTGGGTTCGGAGTTACGCTCCCTATTATCTTTGGATGATAAAAAAGCGGTTTCAATCACTCGTATTTTTATCTTGGTTTTTGCTGTACTTGCTCTGATTTTTTCCATAGTCAGTACAGAACATTTGGTCTTGTTGGCCAGAACAAGTTTTACCGGAACTGCGATGATGGCCCCAATGATTCTTGTGGGTATTCTAAGTTCGAAGAAACTTTCTCGTTTAATGCCAATAGTTACTTTAGTGGCCTTGCTCACATTTATTTGCGCCAAAATTGGAATCATACCAGCGAGCATTGGTAGCCTTCAAATGGAAATGTTATTATTTATCGGTTTGGCGATTTCGGCCCTAGTTGAAGTTGTTGTCCTATCTAAACAAGAAAACAAATAAACACAATCACTCCATAGGATGCGCTTTCAGTAATTCATCTGGCGTATAGAACCCTTCTTTGTCTTTTGTTGCCTCTCTCACCTCTTTGACCTTATCAGGTGAAATCGGATTTGCCTTGTTGCCATGTGCATTCCTCACAAAAGTCAAGACAGCAGCCATTTCTTTATCATTCAGCATACCACCATAAGGTGTCATCGGTACCTGACCAGGATATGACTTACCCATTAATTCTAGGGGTCCCATAAGTCCGTGTAGAGTCAATTTTATCAAGCGTTCATCACTTCCAGTAACCCAAGGTGATTTAGCTAAAGGCGGAAATTGAGATGCACTTAAACCTTTGCCATCAGGTTGATGGCAGGTAACACAAAAACCTTCCCGATTGTAAATCTCTTCTCCCATTACAAAGAGTTCTTTGTCGGCACCTTCCAAATCGGTCTTGGTTCCTTTGGTTTCGGGATCCTGATCGATATTCACATCTTGAATATGGGCCAATGCAGCTTCCAATGGTTTTTCCATCCATTTATCCAAAGGCATTTGACCCGCAGTTTCTAGAATGGGGAGACCTACCTCTTTATCTAACCATGAAGCAGCGACGAACGCCTCAAGTCGAACTCTTGCATTTTCATCTTTTACGGCAGTCATTAGCAATTCGGCCTGATTGGGAATCTGATGTCCTGAATAACGGAGAACTTTCACTGCAGCAGCTCTTGCTCTAAAATCTTTAGCCGTCAACATTTGATTTAACAAATCTGTATCCACTTTGTTCAATCCCCAACTAACCCAAAGGGCCTCTAAAACATGATGTTCATATCTAGAATCACTTTTGTCCAAGGCACCAACCCAATCCTTCAACTTAGCTAATACCTCTTCTGAATCTCTAGCTCGTAATTCTCTTTTTGTACGGTAGCGCGACCTATATTCGGGAAGCTTTAAATTATCCAATAGTTCATCGATACTGGCATCAACAATTTCCGCTGGTTCTACAAGTGGCCTCGACGGATAGGTAATTCGATAAATTCTCCCATGCTCGTGATCGCGCAACGGGTCACGGGCATTATGCTGCATATGACCGACCAATACGTTGTGCCAGTCGACAAAATACAGTGATCCGTCGGGAGCAAATTCCATATCAACAGGGCGGAATTTCGTGTCGCTCGACACCACCAAATCTTGACGATGTTTGCTGATATACCCTGAACTATTTGGGTCATCAACCATAGTATGTTGTTTGGTTCCTAAGAAGCCTATGGTATTGTGAATAATCAAATCACCTTGAACCTCATCAGGAAAGTGACGACTTGAAATGAATTCCAAGCCCGAAGTTGGCCGAACTCTATGGGCATCCTCGATTAAATTTTTGGGTAATGGAGATGATTGCCCATATCTAGGCTTTATAGTCCCTGGCATCATCCAAGTCATATCAGGACCCGAGGTATGTGCAAAGAAATTTTGACCCCACTCATCAAAAGCGATTCCCCAAGGATTTGGAATTGGCAATTGTGCTGTTCGTTCTAAATGGTGTCTTTGTGGACTGTAGCGATAAAAACCTCCGTTGGTAGCACGAACAGGTCCATAAGCCGTTTCCACATTGGTATGAAGAAAAACCCCTTCTCCCATATATATTGCTCCGGATGAATCCGCTACAAATGCACCTGCGGTGTGATGCGTGTCGTGATCATCAAAACCACTGAGAACAATTTCAGTTTCATCCGCCTTGTCATCCCCATCAGTATCCTTTAATAAGACCAAGTTCGTTCCCTGGGATACATAAACTCCCTCTGGAGCAAATTCAAAGCCAATGGTCAAATGCAAGTCATCTACAAATGTTGTTTGCTTGTCCGCCTTACCATCATTATCGGTATCCTCAAGAATGATTAGTTTATCATTGGGCTTACTATCTCCGGGTAAATAATGCGGATAAGTGGGCATTACCCCTACCCAAAGCCTTCCTTTGTTATCAAACGACATTTGCACAGGATTGGCTAAATCAGGAAACTCCTTTTCGGAAGCAAACAATTCCAACTTATAACCCTCAGGAACCTTGATTCTATTCAAAGCTTCATCACCATATAAATAACCTTCCGATGCATCACCTTGGCCTTTGTTGTAATTGGTTTTTACAGGGGGAAGTTCCCTGGTTTTTGCATCGGCCGCAGCTAGATCCATGGTTTTTCCTTGAGTAGCCTCCCAGATAGCCGTATCGCGAATCTCAGACATTTGACGAATCTTCTCTTTTTCAAACGGATAGTTGTCAGGACCAAAAGGATCATATCTTCTTCCCCAAGCGTGCACCCCGTTGGGAAGTTTTATCTCATTGTGCCAGAACCAGTTTTTTTCCATGACCGCATCATGTACCAACTTTCGATTTGCTCCTGCTTTTTCGTCAGCTTTACCAAAAACGGCATCTGCCAAAAACTTACCGAATTTCTGGTAGCCTAAATCATTTAACTGAAAACCATCCGCAGTTAAATCATCGGATTCTGAAGCATACCATTTTGCGCTATTGTCAAAAGCATCGACAAAAAGCACACTATCTTTTGCAGCAACCTCTTTCATCGCTTGAGTATACAGAGCCAAATTTTCGTTTTCTTTTTTCCCATCTGGCAAGTCCATTTCTTTAGATAAATCTTCGAAGGCGATTGGAGAAATTAAAGCAAGTTGTGGAGCTTCCGAACCATTGTACTTTTGACTTTTTGTATGTTCGATAAAAGCATGTAACTCATCTTTGTAATTCTGCAATCCGGCCTCACCTTCAAAAGATTCGCTGTAACCGAAAAATGCAATTATCACATCCGCTTTTAAATCCGTAAGCCATTCATCTTCGGTGGGAAAATGTCCTATACTTCCTGATTTATTAGCAAGTTCAGTCTGAAACTTTTCCGCTCCAGGAAATGCCCAAGGAACATTTCTTGAGGAATGAGGTCGAAACCCTGGCGTATTTCCTGGGTCTGCCATATTCCGAATAAATAAAGTACTATCTGGATATCGCAAGTGCATTTCAGTTTCAAAATGACCAAAATTCAGCATTCGAGACGCTAAATTGTTTCCTATTAAAACAATATGAGAATCCTTCTGAATTCGCAGTCCTTTTGAATCCTTTTCACCACAACTTGCAACCAGTAATAAAATGCCAATAGTAAGACCCCAATTCGTTGCACCTCGATTGATTTTAATTCCCATTCTCTTCAATTTAAACGATTTTTAAGCATTCATTTGTACATGAACACCTTCCTTAACCGACTTTTCACAGGCTTCGATTATCTCCTGACAAGTAATTGCATCCTGCAAACTTGATAATGGTTCTTCACCCAGTCTTACTACCCGGTTAATAAAATGAGTAGCCGTATTTTTTATCGATTCAGGGTAATTCTGATAGGTTTGCGAATGAGCCCCGTTTCTATCGTTGATTACAAAATCACGATAACTGTAACGGGTACTTCCCTTTGTTCCGATTACTTTTATGATGCAGGTCCAAGGGTCGCCAGCATGGTCGTCATTGGCAAAACTGGCACAGAGATGACTTAGGGTTCCATTCTGCATTTGAATATTTGCCATGGCAACATTTTCTTGGGGAGCAATCGTATCATCCACCGTATTCATCAAACAGGAAACTGTTTTTGGTTCGCCAGCCAAGTACAACATCGTATAACTGTGATGCGTCAATATTTGGCGAATAACACCGGGATATCGCGCTCGAATTTCATCGGCATGATGGATATTGTACATCATGTAAAACTGGACAATATCACCAAGCTTTCCATCTTCAATCATAGCCTTAGCACGCTCAATACCCGGTTCATAAATATAGTTGTGAACTGGCATACATTTTACACCTGCTTTTTGAACTGCAGCGTTCATTTTTTCCAATTCAGTAATACTTGAAGCAGCTGGTTTTTCAACCAAAATATGCTTTCCTGCTTCAGCTGCTCTGACTGTATACTCACAATGTGTTTCCATATTGGTAAGCACAAAAACCGCATCCACTTTTGGGTCACTTAACAATTCGTCGACAGATGTATAACTTGAGCAACCGTATTGTTCTGCCTTGGCATCTCCTTTTTCTGGAGTGCGATTCCATAAACCGATTAATTCCGCGCCGGGCATTGCATTGATTGCCTCTGCGTGTAAATTGGCGATGTCACCTGCTCCAATAAATGCTATTCCAAGGGTCTTCATGAGGCCGGAGTTGAATATGCTAGTGTTCCTTTTTCTGCCATTTCCCTAAACTCTAAAAGTGATTTGCGAATACCTTCCGAAATATCTGTAAGCGGAAGATTGCTGAAAGTACTTGCTATTTTTTTATGGTCCAAATCACAGATAAAAAGATTTGGTGGTGCACTATTTACAGTGGATAAGGATGCAAAATCCCCCATTCCCAATTCCTTTGCTTGATAAGCCGCTAATTCTAAAAATGATTTTATAGGAATAGTTTCTCCTTGAATGTTAAATGCACCGAAGCCGTCATACGATTGCAAAGTCACCGCCGCAAATTGAGCTCCCACATCTTCTACAAAATGGTAGTTTTCTTTGCCTTGATAGGGCATTTCAAATGGCATTAACTCTCCGGAAACAGAACCCATAGCAATTGCTTTTAATGCATTCGTTGGGGCCGATGTTTTTCCTTTGTCCCTTCCTTTGCCGTAGGTAGTATTGATTCGTAAACAAACCGTTGGGACCTTCGTATTATCATAAAAGAAACGTGCCAAATGCTCACCGGCCAGTTTCCAAATCCCGTAGTGATTGGGTGGTGCCAGGGGTACATCCTCAGGAATAATTTCTTGCGGATACGTCGACCGCATTCCGTAAACCGCCCCTGAACTTGCAAAAACAAAACGTTTTAGATTCTGAAGCTTCTCTGCCGCATCGAATAAGGCCATAGTACCACCAGTATTGATTTCCATTCCGCCTATGTGGTCGCGAGAGCAATCAGGACTTTGATAAGCCCCTAAGTGAATAATATGCGTTGGGTTTACTTGGAGCAACACCCGTTCGATTTCAGAATAGTTGGAAACATCCAAGGTTACGAAATTCAAACGAGGGTCCAAATCTTCCCCGAGCCAGAGTTTTAGAGGAGCGGCATTGTTGGAGCGCGTTGCGATTACAATCTTTTCCACTTCTGCGGATTGTAATAATTTATAAATAGTTACCGAACCTATGCAACCTGTGCCACCTGTAATAAAGATTTTATGCATTGAATTTTATTTAGAGAAGGAAAGAACATCCCCCTACCCCCTTCAAAGGGGGAATTTTTTAATTCATTTTGACAACCGCCTTCATATTTTGTGCTTTGATGGAATCCTCAAACGCTTGCGTTACATCTTCAAAATCGTAAAGATTTGTATAATGCTCTGCTGGGAACACACCTGTAACCATCAATTTCATCGCTGACATATAATCATCACGACAAGACCCCATAGAACCTCTCATATTCATAGAAGTTCTGGTTAAATGTGTTGCGTTTATTGAAACATCTTGTCCATATGTGGCGATCACACAAATATCCCCTTCAGGCCGGACCACATCAATCGCCTCAGTAAGTACCGCAGGAACTCCCGAACACTCAATAAGTAAATCTACTTTACCACTGCTTCCAAAAGGCACTCCATTATCATCTATAATTCCGTTTTGTAATTGAGAAGTTAAGGTGTTCTCCGGGGAAACTTCCAAAGTAATAAAGCCTCTTTCTTTTGCTTTCTTCAGTCGGATATCTCGATCATGGGCAATTCCTGTAACGGCAACTCTGGCCCCGGATGCTCGAGCAACTTCCGCAGACATTAGGCCTATGATTCCGCATCCTGTTACGACTACATCCTGTCCTGGTTTGATATCACATTTATTATAAAGTGCATTTGTAATAATAGATAGTGGTTCCACCAAAGCTCCTTGGGCGGGGGTTAAACCTTCCATTAAGGGAACAACCCGGTCCGATTCGAGAACTACCCGTTGACCAAAACCACCATTTCTATGAAACCCTATGATTTGTTTTTGTGGACAAAGATTCCATTTGGCAACACTGCAAGCCGGACATTCTTCGTCTTGACATCCTAACATTGCCAAAGGTGTAAATACATCACCAACCTTAACATCACCGTGATCTCCTGGACCCAATTCTAAAACTTCGGCACTAAATTCATGGCCTATAACACGTGGACGTTGTACCCAATCGAAATTAGCTTTTCCTATGGAAGCACTATTGTCGGAACCACATATTCCCGTATATAAAGTTTTGGCAAGAATTTCTCCTTCTTTCAATTCGGGAATTTCCATATCGACTACGGCCGTATTACTGGTTACCGACACTCCAGAATTAGGATATATTTTTTCTCTGCCTTGAAGGCAGAAACCTTTTATTATTTCACTCATTTTTTAGTTGTTCGTTGATGGTTGTCAGTTGTTGGTTTTAAAGTTCAAGCTCAAGTGTCAAGCACAAGTTCAAAACTTTCAAATTGTTACTGCCAACTGATTACTCCCATGAAACTCCGGTATCTTTCCAGCTTTTTGATTTAGCGGATTCTAACACTGCCTCACAGACTTTTTGGGTTTCTTGTGCTTCTCGGAAAGTTGGAGAACAGGGTTTTCCTTCCCCTAAATTCTTCAAGAAATCAGCTATTTGATGTACAAAACTGTGCTCATAACCAATAGATAATCCAGGTACCCACCATTTGTCCATATAGGGTTGGTCGCCGTCTGTTACATGAATGGAACGCCATCCTCTTTCTATGGATTCGTCTCTATGATCGAAGTATTCCAATCGGGTCAAATCATGCAAATTCCATTTGATGGAAGCGTGTTCACCGTTGATTTCAAAAGTGAATAGAGCCTTGTGACCTCTTGCATATCGCGTCGATTCAAATAATCCCAAAGAACCATTATCAAAATGACAATGGAAGATACAGGCATCGTCGATTCCCACTTTTTGTTTTTCTCCTGTTCCTGTATGGACTCTTTCTTTTATAAATGTTTCTGTCATTGCGGAAACATCTTTGATACCTCCGTTCAACCACATTGCAGTATCGATACAATGCGCTAATAAATCCCCAGTAACTCCGGAACCGGCGGCATCATTATCCAAACGCCATAGGCCTTCACCGCCTTGGGGCAATTCAGGACTAATGGTCCAGTCTTGTAAAAAGTTGGAACGAAAATGAAAAATCTTTCCCAACTTCCCGGCATCTACAAGTTGTTTCGCCAGAGTCACTGCTGGAATGCGTCGATAATTAAAATAAACCGTATTCGGAACCCCAGCTTTCTCTATGGCATCAACCATAGGTTGAGCCTCCGCAACGGTACGCGCCAATGGCTTTTCACAGAGCACCATTTTTCCTGCTTCGGCGGCGGCTATTGCAATCTCAGCATGCATATTATTTGGAGTGCAAATATCAATGGCATCAATATCATCACGAGCTACTAGTTTTTTCCAATCTGTTTCAATGGATTCATAACCCCATTGTTCAGCGAATGCTTTGACGCGTTCTTCGTTTCTCGCACAAACCGCTCTCAAAACAGGTTTGTATTTCAATTCAGGGAAAAAATCCCCAACTCTTTTGTAAGCATTGGAATGCGTACGCCCCATAAATCCGTAGCCCACTAAGCCGATTCTTAGTTCTTTTTTATTACTCATAGTAGTGTCTGGTTATTCAAAAAATTATTCAGCCTCATGCCATCCGTGCAGTTCACGAACCTTAAGCATTGCTCCTAGAACATCATTCCAGGTCTTCGGTTGCATCATTACATCATTGGGGAACATACAACCATCCCAGCAGATATGCTTGAACTTTTTAGTCAATATTCCGTTTTCATCGCGAAGCCAGTGACCTGCATCTACTGCAATATCCAATTTACCATTTGGGTCGGTGGCTTGGCAATGTCTTCCTGTTTTATCGTGGTCGCCAGAGCCGAAGACCGTTCCGTCATTTTGTGCAACATGGAAATCGATTGTCCATGGGCGTAAAGCAGCTGTTAAGGTTTTTAGGCCATCAGTCAAGGTTGCTCTATCGTTCCAATCAAAATCTTGTGGTAGAATGCGCTCATCCTCCTTATTATATCCTAATAAATATAGTAATGTATGTGCCATGTCAGCTTGAAATCCGATGTTTGGTCTGTCTACTGCCTCCAATGTATTTAGCATTGTTTTCCAACCATGCATGCCTCCCCAACAAATTTCACCCTCAGCAGCCAGAGACTCCCCATAATCCGCAGCTACATCACATGCTTCACGAAAAGTCTGAGCAATCAATTTTGTATTTCCGGCCTCGTCTTTGGCCCAGCTTTCGGGATCAACGGAGGAATCTATTCGAACAACTCCATTGGGCCTGATGCCCATATCCCTCAATTTCTTTCCTATTGCACAAGCCTTTCGCACTTGAGTAACGAAATTTTGTCGGTCATCAGCTGAGCCCATGGCAGAACCACCACCAGTGCCCGCCCAAACGGGGGCTACAAAACTTCCGATTTCTAAATTATAGGAGCTGACCTTATCTGCCAAACGTTTTAAATCGTCATCAGATGAGTCAATGCTCACATGAGGATCCGCTAAAAACAAATCGACGCCATCGAACTTTTGACCATTAACATCAGCTTTTGAGGTCAAATCCAACATGGTGTCCAAATCAATAGGCGGTTCAGAATCTGGCCCTTTTCCCACTACTCCCGGCCAAGAAGCGTTATGTAATTTGGGATAGTTGTTATTTTGCATTTTGCATATGTTTTAAGTAATCCAATAACTTCTGTGTACGTTCACAAAGTGAACTAATTTAATTAAAATTCGATTATTATTACCGATAAAAACTGTTGGTTTTATAAAACAGATGAGTTTTTTGTGACAAACCCACAAGACTTGAGCAAATTAATTATGATAATAGCAAAAAAGTAAGTAAACTTATAGACTGAAATAACACTACAACCACAAAATCTAATCAATACATACTAACATTTTCAAATTATGGAAACAAACACTTCTTCAAATGCTAACAGGCTCTTTTACGGCAGCTGTTTTGCATTGATTACTACAGCATTTTCATTTGCGATTGCCGCTGGTATTTTAAATCAACTCAAAATAGAATTAGACTTATCCGCTAGTCAGGCAGGTCTAATAACCTCAATGTGGTTCTTGGGTTTTCCAATCTCAATGATTATTGGTGGGTTTATTTATCACAAGGTAGGCGGTAAAATAATTATGCAATTCGCGTTTTTTGCACATGCAGTTGGAATCTTATTGCTTATTTTTTCTGGTAGTTATATGGGTTTATTGATAGCGAACCTATTAATAGGACTGGGGAATGGTTGTACTGAGGCAGCCTGCAATCCGATGATTGCGGATGCATATGAAGGCAACAAAATGAGCAAAATGTTGAATAGGTTTCATATGTGGTTCCCGGGAGGAATTGCCGTAGGTAGTTTGCTATCAGGGTTAATGACCTATATGGGCATATTGGGCCAAAACCAGGTCTGGTTATTATTGATTCCAACAATAATATATGCCATAATGTTTTTTGGTCAAAAATGGCCAACAGCTAAGGTAAAAGAGGCCGCTACCATATCAGGGAATTTAAAAGCAATGTTCTCCCCACTTTTTCTTTTTATTGCATTTTGTATGACACTTACTGCCATATCAGAATTTGGTCCAAATCAATGGGTGGGGCTTATTCTGGAAAAAAGCGGGGCAAATACCTATTTAATTTTGGCCTTAACTGCTGGTTTGATGGCTATAGCTCGTTATTTTGGGGGCAATGTGGTAGCAAAATTTGATCAGACTGGTGTTCTTTTGGGATCTGCAGTTTTAGCAACTCTTGGCATTTACCTCTTTAGTACACAAACTGGAGCAATGGCATATGTGGCAGCTATTTTCTTCGCTCTTGGAATAGCATATTTCTGGCCTAACATGATAGGTTTTGTGGCCTCAAAAATTCCCAAAAGTGGAGCCTTGGGCATGTCAATAATAGGAGCGATTGGAATGTTCATGACGGGTGCTGTGCAGCCAATTATAGGTGGTTGGATAGATAGTGATCGTGAAGCGGCGGCGGCAACAGGCCTTACCGGAGATGAGCTAATATTGGTTTCCGGACAGAGCACATTGGAGAAATTAACTTTATTCCCAGGAGCATTAATTATCCTTTTCGCCATTCTTTATTTCTGGATGAAAAACAAAAAAAACGATGATGCGGTACCAGCAGCGGCACATTAGTTGAATTAATATTTATAGAACAACCCCCTGCCTGTTACAGGAGGGGGTTGTTTGATTTAAAAGGTAATAGATACTGAACTAAATTCAGCAAACATGAAAATAGGAATGAACATGCTCCTTTGGACGAATCACGTTACGGAGGAACATTATCCCATAGTCGACCAATTAAAAGAAACTGGTTACGACGGTATTGAGTTATATATGGGAGATGGTGATGTAGCGCATTATACCAAACTAGGGAATCATTTTGCTGATTTAGGTTTAGGTGTTACCACGGTTACCGGACTTGCCCCAGAGGAGAACATATCAAGTGAAGATCAAAATATTCGTCAAGCCGGACTTGACCGTCTCAAATGGGCTATTGACAATGCTGAGGCTTTAGGAGCCGATAATATCTGCGGCCCAATACATTCCAGCTTTGCTTATTTTACAAGGCAACCTCCTACTCAAGATGAAAGAAAACGAAGTGCTGAAATGCTTCGAAAAGCGGCAGAGTATGCAGCCGGGGCTAATGTGATGCTGTGTCCCGAAGCTTTAAATCGTTTTGAATGTTATCTCTATAATACTATGGCCGATTTAAAAACTTTGGTAGAAGCGGTCGACCACCCCAATTTGGGTGCGATGTATGATACGCATCATAGTAACATTGAAGAGAAAAGTCAATCCGAAGCTCTTAAGACCATAGCCCCGGTTTTAAAACACATCCATATTAGTGAAAATGATCGAGGCACTCCAGGTAGTGGTCAGGTGCAATGGAATGATGTTTTTCCTACAATTAAAGAAATCGGCTATGATGGTTGGTTAACTATTGAAGCTTTTAGCACCATAATTCCTGAATTTGCTAATGCCATCAACGTTTGGCGCGATTATTCGCCATCAGAGGATATTTACACCAAGGGATTACAATTCATAAAAGATGGCATGGGAATTTAAAATATAACAAAGAAATCGGAAGTTCTAAGTATTAAAAAATATTTTTTTTATGAAAAAAATAATATATCTATTTGCTCTTATGGTATTTGTTGCCTGTAAAGAGAAGAAATCGGAAAGCAGCACAGAAGTTAAAATTGATGAACCTCAACGATGGTTGGTATTTGAAGGAGATAATTCGGAAGCAAGGCATATTGTTTTGATTTCAGGAGATGAAGAATACCGCTCTGAGGAAGCGCTGCCGCAATTGGCAAAAATCTTATCAAAACGACATGGATTCAAATGTACCGTGCTATTTGCTCAAGACCCAGCAAAACCGGGTATCGTAAATGCCAATTATGTTGAGAACATTCCAGGATTAGAAGCGTTATCCACGGCAGATATGATGGTGATCTTTACCCGATTTAGAGCTTTGCCAGATGACCAAATGCTACATATTGAAAACTACTTAAAAAGTGGAAGACCTGTTTTAGGTATTCGAACAGCCACCCATGCTTTTAATTTTCCGGAAGATTCTGACTCCAACTACACTTATTACAGCAATAATTACGCAGGGGCTTTCGATGAGTGGACTGATGGTTTCGGTAGAATGGTTTTGGGTGAAAAATGGATTAGTCATCACGGGCATCACAAACACCAAAGTACGAGAGGAATTATAGCCGAAGGCGCCGAAGTAAATGAAATCACAAACGGAATATCTTCAGGGGAGATTTGGGGTTCAACAGATGTATATGGCGTTCGTTTGCCTTTAATAGGTGATAGTCAACCTATTGTTTTGGGGCAAGTCATCAATCGAAAAGGAGAATACAATGAGAATGATATTTTCTTCGGAATGAAACCAACGGACGATGAAATAGCAACCGAGAACAACAATGGTGATAAGGTCAATGATGTTTTGATGCCTATTGCCTGGACGAAGAGTTATGAAATTCCTGGAGGTGAACAAGAGGGCTTAGCTTTTACAACAACCATTGGTGCTGCAAGTGATATGCTAAATGCAGGTGTTCGCAGGCTACTTGTCAATGGCGTATATTGGGCCATGGAATTGCCCGTACCACGAGAGGCAAATGTTGAATTGGTTGGAGATTACGACCCATCAGCATATGGCTTTAAGGATGATGCATATTGGATTGAAAAGCAGATGAAGATTACCGACTTGAAGGCAAATTAGGGGGTTTTAAAGAGGTTCATCGTCCCTCAGATTAAGTATCGTATTTTGAACAGTTCCTTTTAGCGGGATTCCATTTTCATCTGAAAGTTCATAGGAAACCGTCATTACATCTACAGGTTCAATATCTTGTAAAAACAGCTTTACGGATTTACCATCTTCTTGTATTTCCACCTGACTGATGGGTAAAATCTGTTCGTTGTAGCGATCAGAACCATATTTGCTACTTCTTTCTAAATCCCACGTTTTTACAATAAAACTGTTGATGTCTGTCGTTTTCTGAGGGTCTAATTTAGAATCGAATTGTAAGGTGATTCCAGAAGTTGTTACTTTTAAGTCTATCGGGGTTGTTAAGGGTTTTCCAGTATAACGTATGCGGTACAATCCCCCTCCACGAAGCATTTGGTTGGTACCCCACGCGGACATTCCACAGGCATATAATTGTCCGTCATCTGAGTTGAACCTTCCGCGCATGACTCCCGTTAAGAATTTGATTCCTGGTAGATCAATTACACCACCTTGCATCTGCCCTTTTACCCTTTCATTCAAAACCAATTGAATCTTTCCGAAGCCATAGGAAAAACTCAAAAGGCTTCCGTTTAAAGGACCCCATTTTTCGCTATCTACCCATAATAATTCTGAAGGTGATCTATCGAATTCCATATCCAACCAAACCATAGGTTCTTCCATGGCGACTCTGGTGCTATCTTTTGGCGGGTCATAACCCCACATATTTCCGTAGAATTTTCCTTTCGTATCAACCCAATTGATTCGGTTCATTGGGTTCCAAAATCCTTGTTGATCCGTAACTAAAAAACTCCCATCGGGATTTATACAAACACCGTTTGCAGCTCTGAATCCAGTCGCTATAATATTGGTTTTGGAGCCATCTTTGCTTACCTTCAACAGAGTACCATGCTGAGGCACCAATGCTTCCCGAGCGTGACGTCCACTTTTGGCGTAGTACAAATTCCCTTCTTCGTCAGCCTGAAGGCCCATTGCAAACTCGTGAAAATGGTCAGTAACTTGATGATCGTGGTTGAAACTCTCATAGAAATCCGTTTCCATATCCCCATTAAAATCACGTAGCAACACTAATTGATCACGGCAAATGACATAAATTTTATCATCCAACACTTTAATTCCTAAGGGTTGAAAAAGACCGGATCCAATACGCTGCCAACTAAGCTCACCCGAATCATCAGTTAGTCCTTTAATAAGCCAAATATCCCCATCCGTAGTGCATGTTACAGCATTATTCGCATCTTTCAAAAAGTCGATTCCGCTCAACTTCATTCGACTAGCCCAAGGATTGTCGAACGGAGGTGTCAGCAAATCAACAGCGAAGGCACCTTTATCAACTCCTTTTGTAATTGTGCTTTTTAGAATTTCTGGATAATGCGGTGAACCTGTTTCTGAAGTATATTTCTGTAGCTTTTCCGGTGCCACTTTGGATGTTGCAAGGTCTGCAAAATCAACTTCATCAGTATTAGCAATATACAGCTTTACATTTGCCGCTTTCTTCTTTTCAACATTTAGCATCACATAACCATCTTCATTCGACAAACTGCCACCCTGCCCAATTATAGAAACCTTGGAGCTTACAGGAGCCACTCTCATCTTCAATATTGACGTCGACGGAGAAATATCGAGTGTTCTGATAAAAACCGTGTCTTTACCATGATATTCTAGATTAAATTTTTCCAAAACATTCGCCTTTCCCACGGAATAGGAAATAACAACAGCATCGTCATGATGATACAATCCTTTATAGTTAGCCCAACTCTTTGGAAGCGGTCCAAAAGCACGACCGTCTCTAGCTCTAAATCTTGGGTCCTCGAAGGAACCCGTTTCCGGATTGGCCCATCCAGGACCTACCGGGGTTTCGAAATGAAGTTTTCCAATAGTTCGCGGGTAGGTTTCGTGTTTGTCATTTAATAGAATACCATTCCAATCGATAAAACCTTTGCCAGTCCATCCGCCAGCAACTCGCATGAGGTCGTGGTCGAATATCATCCAGGCTCTCCCTTTTGAAATTCCTCCGTCTCCCTTGTCCAAACGGACAGCGATACCTTTATAAGCAAAATTGTTTTTAAGATAATTTTCATCAGGATAAGGTACGGGCCGCGGTGAATGATATCTTTCAATGCCCGTTTTTTCATCCACAAGTTCATAGGTATTAATGAAAAAGTCTCCATAATTCATATCCGCCCAAGGCTGATAAGGTTTTGTTTCAGGGCCTCGGGAAGTTCCTTTTGGTAAACCTGCCAGATATCCTGGGGTACTCGTTAAGAATGCTTCTCCTTCTTTTTCCTTTAAATACTTCTGACGGATATATGAAATGACATCATACTTTTCTTGTGGCGTCAAAATTGGTTGTGGAGGCATTGTAGCAAAACCCCGACTTATGGTTTGGTACATGGAATACGCATCGCTTCCGGCCTTCAATTCTTGCTCCCAAAATTTGGTGGAAAGGGGAATGGAACCTTCAACCTCTTCATTACCATGGCAATTGATGCAGTTCGAACTGTAGATGCGTTCCCCTCGTTTGAAGCCTTCTCGATCGGCATCAGCGATGAGTCCAGCGTGGTCTACATTAGTCTCTATTTCCTTCAAATCATCTTCTGAAAGAATATACTTTATTTGTGAGCGATCGATTAAAACGAGTTCAGAAGATTGTTTTCTAGCGGTAAATGGAAACTGTTCTCCTTCAATCTTGACTTTTCCAGAAAAATTATCCTGCTCAAAAGAACCTTCTAAACTAGCTTCTTTTCCAAAGCGTATAAAATCACCTGATAATTCGGCACCATCAATCTCCAAGTTTTCGAGAGTAAATGTTCCATCATCAAATGAAACAAGGGAAAGTTCAGCAGTATCATTTGAGTTTTTAAGCCTCATAACTCCTTGAGATTTGTCATCCCCAAAATCAATTTCATAGTCCCAAGAAGTATCCTGGTTACTTCTTTGACAACTTAATAGGAATACAAACAAAAACCCAAAACTCCATATGATTTTTCTAATACCTTTCATTATAGTATTTGTCTTCTAATCTTTCTCAATAACCTTGGCACCCACCTCTACCTTTTCAAGGGTATTCCCTTCACCATCTACATAATTGGGTTCAAAATCACCATCATTTACCCAACCAGAGGAAGTTTCTTCACCTGATATAAATCGACCATAAAAATCATTGTTTCTTGTAAACGGATGTGCTTCGTAAAGATGTCCGAAACCTTTCATACGAAGATCATTCTGCTCCAGTAGCTTCCTTTCAATTTCTGATTTCAGTTGCGCTTTCAATGGTTCAAGTGAACTGTTATTAGCAAGATTATTCATACAGAAAGGGTCATTCTTAATATCGTACAATTCTTCTGAAACGCGTTTGCCAAAGTTTAATTTCCAGAAATGTTTGTTTGTTGCTTTTCTTCTCAAATTCAAGATTTCCGTCTTTGTTGGACTACCGTCTGTATTCAAATAGCCCGTTTCAGGATTGCCAGAGGGCCATCGGTCGATTTCATAGTTTTTCAAATACAGTAAGCTGTCTTTATAAATTCCCCTGATGGGATATCCCACATCGTTTGGCCTACCCGTATCGTGCCGTTCTTTACCAACTAGAACATAATCACGTTCAGTTTCTATTTGACCAGATTTTTCGGAAGTAATGATGTTCAGCAAACTCTTTCCAGTTGCCGGATGCATTCCAGAAGTCGTCCAATCTACTCCAGCTGCTTCCAAAAATGTTGGTGCCAAATCGATAAAACTGATATAGTCATCAACAACTTTTACCTTCGATTTTCCTTTCCATAATAGTGCCATCGGCACATGATTTGCATTTTCATATTGGTTGCCCTTAACCCTTGGGAATGGCATACCGTGATCGGAAGTTACTACTATCAAAGTATTCTCCAGTTGATTTTGTTCCTTAAGGATTTTCAAAACTTTTTGGATATGCTTATCGGTATCTTCTATTTCATAGGCATAATCAAGTAGGTCATTTCGTGTGATTTCGTTATCAGGCCAATAGGGCGGAAAGTCCTTGATCATATCGGTTGTCTTGCCCGCAAGTTTTGCTCCACTCCCATATTCATAACCACGATGTGGCTCAATTGTTCCAAGCCAAAAACTCCAGGGCTGGCCCTCCGGAGCTTTGTCCAAAAAGTCCTTAAAATTGGCACTGTAATCGTTGGAACCGATTCCTGTTGTTGGAGGGGTCAAAGTTTTTTCATTAAATGCTGGACCCATCACCTGTCTTTCACTTCCATTGGCGGCAAAGGTCAAAGCGGGACCATACCCTTTGCCTGTATGACCCGTGGTATATCCATTTTCCAAAAGTACTTCTTGATAGGTCTTGAATTTCGCCGGAAAGTAGATTACGTGGTTTGCGGCAGCATCCAACTGCCACGAATTTCTCCCCGTTATCACGGATGCTCTGGAAGGGGCACATTTGGCGTTTGGAGTATATGCTCGGTTGAATAAAATTCCCCCTTTGGCAATAGCATCAAAACCGGGAGTATTTACGTAAGTGCTACCGTAGGCGCTCATATCCAATCCGGCATCGTCGAACATTATGACTAAAATATTCGGGCGGGTTTCAGTTTCTTGAGCCCCAACTAAAGAAAAGGTTATCAAAAAAAATAGAACAGTGCGAAGTCTTAAACTCATTGGGTTAAGGTTTATATGAATTTAAGGACAATTTTATAAAACGATAAATTCATTTCTTCTTTTTGAATACTATTGATGTC
The DNA here is from genome assembly GCA_947500435.1 of uncultured Flavobacteriaceae bacterium. Lineage (GTDB taxonomy): Bacteria > Bacteroidota > Bacteroidia > Flavobacteriales > Flavobacteriaceae > Maribacter_C. The sequence continues at coordinate 399,307 of CANMRV010000001.1, read as the reverse complement.
GTTTAACTTTTATATCACTATTCTAATTCTGCTTTAAAGTAAACTCTGGCAATCTTATGATTTCTCCTCCTTTCATGGCCGAATCGTGGGCCAAAATACCAACACAAGTGATATTTGCAGATTGTACCGCATTCGGATATGCCTGATGGTTATCTACCAGTGCCATCAAAAATTCATGCACCAAGTGTGGATGCGATCCACCATGTCCCGCGCCTTGCGTAAATGAAAGGTGTGTATTGTCATCGGTATCATAGACCCCGTGTGTTGTAAAGGGTTGAATTTCCTCGGGCAACAACTTTGCAAAATCCGGACTTTCCACTTCTTCGGGAATTTCTGGCTCAGGTTTTTTGGCCGTATGCACGACCAAAGGTTTACCCTCTATCAATGGCCATTCTACCGATTTCTTGGATCCATATACTTCAAAACTTTCTCGGTATTGACGGGCAACATCAAATAGCGAGCGATAGACCTGCGCACTTAAATCGGAGTTACGGAACTTAATATGTGCCGTTTCCACCGCATACGGCGAATCATATTCTTTTATCAGTTCTTCTCGAATTGTTCCCGAACCAAAGCAGGAAACATATTCCGCTTCATCCCTAGTAAGGGCTAAAATAGGCCCCACGCAATGCGTTGCGTAATGCATAGGAGGAAGTCCAGGCCAGTAATTTGGCCAACCATCCATATCTTGTTGGTGGCTCGCTTTTAGAAATTGAATTTTTCCCAGTTCGCCATTTTCATATAGTTCTTTCATATATAAAAACTCGCGTGCATAGACTACGGTTTCCATCATCATATAGGTCAAGCCGGTTTCCTTTACCAATTCCACAATTTGTCGGCATTCCTCCACTGTGGTTGCCATAGGAACCGTACAGGCAACATGTTTTCCTGCCTTCAGGGCGGCAATTGATTGTTCTGCATGATTGGGAATCGGAGTATTGATATGAACTGCATCAATGTTAGGGTCTTTTAGCAATTCACTATAGTCGGTATATCTTTTTTCTATTCCATAGGCATCACCAATTTCGTCCATTTTAGATTTATTCCGCTGGCAAATGGCATACATTTCGGCATTAGGATGCTTTAAGTATATAGGTATAAACTCTGCCCCGAAACCGAGGCCCACGATGGCAATCTTTATTTTTTGGTCGCTCATTTCTACTATTTTATGTGTTGAATGTTTTCTTTAAAAATTTTAATCCCTCCGAAGCGAAATCATCCTGATTATCCGCAAGATGCTTCCAGATACAGACTGCACCAGCTAGCTCTTTTATTTCAGGTGTAAAGCTTTCTATGACCATTGATCCTTTATAATTGATGTCTTCTAATCCGTGTTTAAAATCGTTCCAAGGTGTTAGTCCGGTTCCTGGAATGCCCCTATGGTTTTCGGAGACCTGAACATGAATTAATTTATCGCCAACAGTATTAATCGCCTCACGTATGTTCTGTTCTTCGATGGTCATATGAAAACCATCCAATAGAACCTTCGCGCTTTCGTGATTGATATCGGTTACAAGTCGCATGACATCCTTGGCAGTATTCACCAAATCGGATTCAAAACGATTCAAAGGTTCCAAGGCAATTTGCTGCCCATGTTTTGATGCCATTAAACAAGCTTTACTTAAGTTGGTAACTGCTAGTTCCCATTCTAATTTTCGCTGTTCTTCGGAAACCATCCGCGCTTTACCCACAGCCGAATACATTGGTCCGGCCAAAAAATCAATTTCAAGGTATGACCCTATTTCGAAGCATTTTTCAATATAACGAAAACAGTTTTCATGTAAAGAAACATCATCCGAAGTAAAATCTTTTGTTGGGCCGAAAACACCGCAAACGGTTGGTATTAATCCATTGTCATACAATGCCTGTTTAACAGTTTTGACATCAAACAAATCAGGGTCTTCAACAGGAATTTCCACTACATCAAAACCCATGGATTTGATTTTAGGAAAAAGCGAAATTGAAGCTGTGCTAAAAGGCGATTGCCAAAGCCAAGTGCTTACTCCATATTGTAACTCTACCGCCATATATTGCTCATTTTACCACCTTCATTATTCCTTGCATGATACGCCAATGTCCTGGAAAAGTACAGACATACGGATATTCTCCTGGTTCTTTAGGGGCCGTAAATGTCAGCGTAACTTTCTCATTCGGATTCACCAGTTTGGTTGCTTGTAAGACTTCTGGAATTTTTGGAATATAACTGCTCTCCTCGGCATTGGGGTCTTGTGCTAATTTATCAGCGGCCTTTCCAACTTTTTCTAAGCTTCCTTCGGCCAAAATCAGGAGATTATGTTGCATAAAATCATTGTTTTCAAAAACTAGGGTAACCGTCTCACCGGCCTTGACAACAAACTCACTAAGGTCATACTTCATTTCATTTTGAATCGTCTTCATAGTGATGACTCTTCCCTTGTTAGTAGCACTCATGATTGATTCATCCACTGTTGCTTTTTCATAATTCTTGGCAAAAACGGCCGCAATTGAAGTGCCTCCAAATGCATTATTGGCACTTTCTGCAAAATCGGTTTCTACTTCATATCTCCAGCCCCCAGCTAAGGAAACAGTTGTCTTACCCGACCTTACATACATTTGGTTAGGTTCGCCATAAATACCACCACCACTACCAGTATCTTCCACGCGCACCGCAATGATATTTTTTCCTTTGTTAAGAATAGTAACCGGAATATCATAATAGCGGTTCTTTGCGTATTCGTTTTCGGTAAGTCCCACTTGTACGCCATTGATGTAGACAATATCGGAATCATCTATCGGCCCCAAAGAAACAAAGGTGGACGAAGAAGTATTAAAATTGAAATTTCGTCTGAACCAAATGACACCGTCAATTTCAAGTCCAGCTTCCTCGATGTACTGCGGCAATTCCATCGTTTTCCAGTTGGAATCATCATAATCCGGTGCTTGTCTTTTTGCCTTAGGTTCAGCATCCACTTTTATATCAGGGTTTTCTTCAAGATATTTTTTCATAAAACCAAGCCCATGTCTGCTCGCTGCAGCATATACTGCTTTAGAAAGCCATTTATCAGCTATAATTGACTCCTGCTTGCTTATTGAATATAGTCTTGCACCAATAGTCTCAGAAGCTGGTCTTTCAGTATAATAGAGTAGCGCAGCCAACCGAACAGATGCATCTTTATCGTTTAAAATCTTTGCTTTGTTCAAATAATTATCCGTTGTTCTATTCTTCGGAAGTATTTGAATTGCTGCCTTTCGAACAGCAGCCGAAGGATGAAGAAGAGCAGCTGTCACCACATCAATTCCTTCGGTATCAAGACCCAACGCATTTAATCCATCAATTGTCCATAAAGCATGTAAAGCTCCCGGATTTAATCCCATGGCATCTACTTTAGAATCATTAACCAATTTGTATAATGCCGATAAAACATCAGTATCTCCACGTTCTATTAGCAAACGTTGCGCAGTCATTCTCCAGAACATATTATCATGAGACAAAGCCTGTACTAATTCTTCAGGTTTTTCCTTATCCAATACTATTGCATCTTCAGCCAAAGTTGTCTTTGGGATTACCCTCCAAATGCGCCCTCTAGATTTATCTCGAAGTGGATTAATATAAGCGTTTCCTTCTCCGTTTTCGCCATCAAAACCACCTCTGTCCAAACGTGGGGTCGGATTGTGCTGTACGATAAAATTGTACCAATCGGCGACCCAAACATTCCCATCCGGCCCAACCTTTGCCTCCACTGGTGATACCCATTCGTCTGAACTAGCAAAAAGGTTTCCGCCATCCTTTTCAACATATCCGGCACCGTCCTTTTCAATTTTGGCAATATGGACCAATCCACCAGTCGGCTCACAAACAAAAGCTACTCTGTTCCAATACCATTCAGGATAATTGCGCGCTGTATAAAAATGATGCCCAGCTGCGGCTGTAAAGCCTCCAAAAACATCTACTTGCCTGTAATTTGGTGTTATGGATAGCATATCATAATGCCCATCTATTTTTAAACTCCCTTGGGCGGGAATTCCCTGAATTCCTTCCATCGCTGCATTCGGAATACCCAGAAAGACACTATGTGTATTATTCGCTGTAGAAGCAAAAAGCGAATTGTCTTCAGTAATCCCCAAACCCCAGGTATTATTGCTAGTATTGGTTAATACCTCGAAATACTTTTTCTTCGGATTAAAGCGATACATATTCTGACTAAAATCGAATGTTTCATCATAAATATTTCCCTCAAACCCAGAATAGCCGACAACGCCATAGATATTATTGTCAATTCCATTTTGAAGGTTTGAAGGCCCTGCATGAGTGTCTGAAACACCCCATCCATCAATCATAGTTTCGCGAATATCGGCCTTATCATCACCATCGGTATCTTTTAAAAATAGAAAGTGCGGCGCTTGTGAAACTACAATTCCACCATCATAAAAAAAAAAACTGGTAGGAATATTCAATTTGTCCGCAAACACCGTAACCTTATCTGCTTTTCCATCACTATCGGTATCCTCTAAGATTTTGACGCTATCATCACCAATGCCTTGTTCTTTGCGAACTGTATTTGGATAATCAACAGTTTCAATAACCCACAAGCGACCTTTTTCATCCCAATTCATTGCGATTGGGTTAATAATATCTGGCTCTGAGGCGAAAAGCTGTAAATCAAAACCTGGAGGGACCTGAGTTAGCTTTTCAGATTCTTCAGGAGCTAAAGGCAATTGATATTTGGGGGCTGGGTCTCTTTTTTCGTAGTTCGGAATTCCTGTTCGTTCTTCATAAGCCAAAGCTGGAATATCCTTTGAAAACGCTTCCCAGTTTTTTTTCACATTCTCATTGACTGCCCAAAGAATACCTTCTCTAATCAATTTTTGAAAACCAGGATGATTCCAAACGCGTTCATCATGCCCTGAAGCGGTGTAGAAAACTTTTCCCTTACCATATTCTTTGACCCATGTCCAAGGTTCGCGATGATCTCCGTCAACTCGTTCCATTAAAACAGTGATGTCATCCGCTATTTTATCGTGAACATAGGTCTCATCCCAAGCTTCAAATTCAGAGACCTCTTTCATTATAGGGTGCTCTTTGTTCGTTATCGAAGCGGCAAATGTCAAAGTATCATGTTCCATAAACTGAGCGCCAACCAAATCAATATATTCTGGAGAATTCTTGAAACAGAAACTAGCAGAATGTATGGGTATAAATGCGTTTCCTTCGGATACAAAATCTAAGAGCGCTTTTTCTTGTGCAGGCTTGATATTCTCATGATTCGCATACACAATCAAACCATCATATAAGCTTAGATTTGCTGGATTTAGGTCGTCTACATTTTCAGAATAGGTAATGTTGATGCCGTCTTTTGTCAAAGCGGTAGCCAAAATTGGAAAATAGGCCCCCGAATTATGATGCTCTAATTCGTGTCCGAGAAAAAGGAGTTCAATTCTGCGAGGAGCATCGTCTATTTTTTCTGCCTTTTCGTTGGTCTTACAACCAATAACCAAAAAAAATAATAGGCTAAAGCGGATGAATGGGTTGGTGAATTTCATAATATCAAATAGTTTCTTCTCTCAATATTACTGAAAATAGTAATACCAAAAACTTGGGAATGAATTTTGCACCTATCCCTTAAAATATTGATTAAATGAGAATTAACGCGACACGGTCAATTTATCAGTAGGATTTAATGCTTTTAAATATGCAATCAAATTTATGACCTCTTCATCCGTCAGATTGTTCAAAAGTCCATCGGGCATCATTGATTTTGTTGTTACTTCTCGATTTTGAATTTTTGAAGTACTTATGGAAATCGGGTCCTGACCAACAACTCTCAAGGTTACATTTCTATCGTTTTCAGAAATGATATTCCCACTATACGTTCTTCCATCATTGGTGGTAATAACAACGGTTTTGTAATCATCTTGAATGTCTCCGTTGGGGTCTAAAATATTACTCAACAGATAAGCCGTATTGGTTCTGTTGGAGCCTGTCAAATCAGGTCCAATGACACCCCCCTCGCCGTGCATCATGTGACAGGCAGCACATGTACGTTGATATATGAGTTCACCTTCGGAAAGATTCGCTTTTGAAATTGCCGCATCACTCAATAATCTTTGGTATTTACTGAACTGCCCCTGTTTATCGCCTGAAATCTCATCTATCGGCCCCCATATCTCGACAAAACCATTGCCGACTACTCTTTTCAATTGCAATGCCACATAGGCCGGAACGTCCTTTTTAGGCATGGATCCATCTTTTATAGCAAGTGCCAAAGGCCAACCATAAACGGGTCTCGAAGCCAAGGTTTGAATAACCTCTTGCTTTTCTAAAATTGAGTAGTTTGGATATTCTTTTAATACAAGTTTCCCTAAATCTTCATTGTTAAAGGCGGCAATCGCTCTAATGGCATCTAATCGTAATTTTGGATTCTGGAGCAATTTGGGCAAAATAGTTTCCAATTCTTCCCGCTGTTGCACTGCTAGATTTTTGATGGCATTTTGCTGTTGCTCCACCTTCGCATTTGGGTCATTAACAATAGCCATCATTTTTATGGCTGCTTCTACACTTCCAAACCGTTGGGCTATTTCATCAGAAACTGCAATTAAATTTGAATCCGCTTGCAATTTCTTATAGGTCATTGACCAATTTGAGGGTTCTTTCAAATCAGCTCTACTTTCTAAGCCAGACAACATTCCATTCAAAAGATGTATTTGTTCTTTGGATTTTTTTGCTACTCCGGCAACCAATTGTTCCAACTTTTCTCCATCTACAAGTCTGCGACCGATCTTTTCTGTGATGGAAGGAATTTGACTTTTACTAGCTAATTCCAATGCCTTTGCAGGATCTTTCGCAACCGAAGGTTCAATTCCGAACCAAAGCATGAACGGAATATTTGGATCGTCGATATCTTCTTTATGCTTCACCAACGAAGTAGCAATAGCCCAACGATCCTCTTCACCGATACGCTGCAAGGCTGAGGCCAAGTAAAGTCGAACGACAGCCGACGACTCGTTTTTCGCTAACATGGTCATCGCATCAATTCCTTTTTTGGACGGATAACCGTCTTCAACCATAAATTGTATAGCCCATCCCCTGATATACTCCTGCTTATCATTTGTAAGTTGGATCAACTCATCCGAAGATAAATTGTTGGTAACATGCAGCGTCCACAGGGCACGAAGTCTGAGGTCCTCATTCGTGTTATCTTTTAATAATGCTCTCGCTTTTGAAACCGCGGTGGCTTCCAAATCTCCTTTGTGGGCTCTGTTTTGTAAAATAACCCTCGCTCTTTGCGCATGCCAATTGCTTTTACTCAATTGCAATTCAACGAGTTCAGTATCACTCTTTTTGGTTAGGTCATCATATCGTCCAGGCCAATTTTCTGCCAAGGACTTTTCAGGCATAATGCGGAAGACCCTGCCTGTATCTTTATTGACCACATCATTTCCACAGATATCGGCATCGTGCCAGTCTAGTACATAAAGTCCGCCTTCAGGACCTACCTCCATGCTAAATCCAATCCATTGTGCATTGTTGGCCATCATAAAATCTTCGCCATGACTTGCACTAAAACCAGAACCGTTTTTATGTAAGACATCCGACAAAACAGCGTGCTCATGAATATTGGCCATGAAAATCTTTCCCTGCTGATCTGCGGGAAAAGCGTCAGACTGGTAAATTCTCGCACCACCATGTGCCGACCGATGCCGATGGTCAACAATGGTCTGAATATCTTCATAGATATAAGGATTGTAGTGTTGCCCTCCTTGACGGTGGTAAATTCCCCCAGGAATGATATGGAATAAATGTGGAATCACGCATGCCGAAATCAGCATTTGCCCTTTGGCATCATAGTCGATTCCCCATGGATTACTAAAGCCGTGTGCAACAACTTCAAAGCGTTTTTTAATAGGATGATAGCGCCAGACACCACCATTAATATCCACTCCCTCAGCATCTAGCAAATCTTCCGGGAAAGCTTCCCGATGTTTGTAAATTTTGCCTTTTCCCTTTGGTTTCCTAATTACGGAAGGTGTTGCAAAACCTTCTAATCCATAGAGCCATCCATCTGGTCCCCAGTGAAAACTATTGATAGTTTCATGACGATCGCGCATTCCCCATCCGGTTAACAAAACATCAATATCATCCACATCTGCTTTATCATCACCATCTTTATCCGGAACGAAAAGTAGGTTAGGCGGTGCTCCAAGAAACAAGCCATCGTGACCAATCGCAATTGCTGATGGAAAAGGAATTCCCTCTAAAAAAACCTTTCTACTATCGACTATTCCGTCATGATCAGTATCTTCTAAAATCAAAATGCGACTGTCACCTGAATTCGAAAATCCTTCTTGACGATTTTCATAATCCCTGTTTTCTGCTATCCACATACGGCCACGATCATCCCAACAAAAAGCCATGGGTTGCGTAATCATTGGCTCAGAGGCATAGGCATTGACCTTGTAACCTTCTTTAATGGTCATGGCATCGACTGCCTCTTGAGGACTCAAAAGCTTAGCATCTCTACCCTCTTGTCTTGCAATGTTCCAAAGGGAAGCAATTTTATAGAGTCCATCGTCTCCGGCATAATCGCCCCATAAATCATTCATCTCAACTGGATTCAATTTACCAGAATAGGCTACTATTTGGTGCTGGATTGTCTTTATTTCTCCTTTCTTGATATGCCAATCTCCCATTCTGGCCCCAACGGGACCTATGCCTAATTGACCATCAACACGCCAAGTTTGCGGAAAATTATCATTGTCCGGATGGTCAAAAATTGCAATGTGACCCCATTCATCTAGGCCTTCTATTTCCATCCCCGCATCTACCCACATTGCTCTTTTACCTTCGGCCTTTTCATTTCGTTGACGGGCAGCATTCTCAACTTCTCCTTCAATGCCCTCTTTCCAGGGCATGCGCAGAAATAGTCCGCCGTAATCAAATTCATTGATTTTAATTTCCGTTAGAGCCTCGCCCTGCCATTCTAAACTCAATAGATATTTTCCTTCCTTTTCTTTAAAAGTCCAAATCTGCGTTTCTTTTAAAATAGGTGTTTTGTCAGGATCCAGCATATTATAGACAGATTGCCATTTCACTTCGGCTCCCTCTGCAATTAGAACTTGGGTTGAGACCTTTTGCCAATACTCTGACCCTGGGTTATGAAAAAAATCACGTCCTATTTTCTTCTGAATATCTTCTGGTTTGTTTTTATCATAAAACCACTTCTTTAGCTCCGTTGAATCAGCTCCAGTGCCATTTACCCTAGTAAAACCCCAGTACAATCCTGTTTGATGCGGGTGATGACCAGGGCTGTATTGCGTCAATTCCACTTTGCTATCAGGGGCGATAATAGGGTGGATAAAAGGGCGAAAGTCAGACTTTACATTTTGGGTAACCAAAGGCAATGTTTCATCTTGTCGAAAAACTTTGATGAAATCCTCAGCTTTTTCAATCTTGAAATTCGATACTTTCCCCGAAACCGAGGCGGTGTCTTTTTCTGTTTTGGATTTGCAGGCTAGCAGGCATGTAATTCCTATGAATGCAATTACTATTCTCTTCATACTATAATATTCCTAAAAAAAATTGGAAATAAAAAGTCTTAAGATAAAGGAAACCAGTTAAATAACGGATACATAGGACAAAGTAGATTCTCGCAACAAAAAAGCCTTTCAATTTCTTGAATGGCTTTTGTTTCATGAAGCTCCCCTCTTGGGCTCGAACAATTTGAAGACCTTTATTTGTTATAGACTTAGTGAGGTCAAAAAAAACCTGCTAAAATTAATTAGTAGGGCTACAGTATTTAGTGTCCAAATACTATATCTAAATATTTTAAAATCACCCTTCATATTTGACACCATCAATCAGAAAATATCCAGATACTATGCCACGTTTTATGCGAATCTTAGCTTCAAATTTTATTTCTGTAGTAGGTACATTGCATTCTACATCTGGAAATTGTTCAAAATAAGGTAAGTTATTTTGGGCATCAGTCAATACCGTTTTAATATGGGCATGGTAATCACTATCTTCAGCGAAAGCATTTATTCTATTAAGATCTGTTGTACCATCTCCATCGACATCAATGAAATCAACTTTTCCTTTTAAAGTTTCCTGAAAAAACCCTTCTCTTTTATCCTCACAATAGTTAGAATATAGTTTCAAACCCGTAGTCACATCGAAAATTTGTACTCTGGGCTCTTTGATATTCCAAGTGATATGGCCCTCATCTCCATTTATATGAATTCTATCCTCGCCGTTAATAGGATAATCCCATATCGCTACCAAATCAGTGCCTGGAATAAAACCAGGACCAATTATCTGACCTTGTTCCGTGTAAAAATTAGAATACTCGGCAGACCAATATGGTTTTGTTTTATTAGCTCTGCTTTTTTTATCATTAGCCTTACTTGACAAGTGTTCTTCTCTTAAAAGGCTTAATAAATCACTAGAGCTCATAGGAGCATATCTGCTGACATCAAAACTTTGTATTTCCGGGTCATCTTGTACTAAGGTTTCCATTTCAATAGCTTCATCAGACGATGTACATCCAATAATAAAAAGCAATGTCAGGGTTAATAATGTTGTAATTAGTCTTGTTTTCATAATGAGTTTTTGAAATTAAAATGATTGTTATTATTGTTAGTACAAAGATTGGGTCAAAAGAGTTGTTGGACTTTATGATACTGTAGTAATTGATTTGATTTTTTCAAAATCCTTTTGAAAAAAGGAGTTTTACTTTAACTCATGTGCCATTTTACGGTAATCGCAAAAAAGAGGACCCTGTAAAATTGTTAAGCTCTTTTGGAGGTTTCCTTATAAATGGACTTATATTTATTGAAACCAATCTAAATACTAAAGCATTTACCATGGCAAACGATTCCCCACAGGATGAGTTATTAATCTTAAGAATTAATGAGTTTCTTGAAGAAAATATATCGGATGAAAATTATGGTGTTGCTGAGCTGTTAGCATCTTTAGGAATTAGTAGAACACATTTGCATAGAAGACTAAAAGCAACTACAGGGAAGTCAACGAGCACATATATCAGAGAATTCAGGCTTAAAAAAGCGCATGAAATGCTCAAAAATGATGTGGGAACTGTCTCAGAGATAGCTTATGGCGTAGGCTTTTCGAGCCCTTCCTATTTTAGTACAGCCTTTAAAAAATTATACATTTACTCACCCGGAGAAACGAAACTTCAAAATGATCTGGCAATACCTTCAAAGAAAAAATCCAAATTGCCATTATCGATTGGCATAGCGATTCTATTTGCATGTTTCTTAGGCTATTAGGGTTATCAACAAAATAGTACTAAACCTTCACAGGAAATTAGTACTGAAGAATCAGCAGCAGATAAAGAAAAAACTATTGCTGTATTGGCCTTCGAGGACCTGTCTGAAAATCAGAATCAAAAATACGTGGGAATGGGACTTGCAGTAGAAGTGATTACTATTTTAGACGATGTTGAAGGTTTAAAGGTAGTTGGAAAAACATCTGCATTTTCGTTTTTGAATAAAGACATAACCATCGATTCGATTGCTCGCTTGTTAAATGTAAACTATGTATTGGAAGGAACCATTTCTCAAAACAACGGAGAAAAAGATGTTATTGCTATTCTGACAGATGGAGTGACCGGTCAAACCTTGTTTTCCAAAAGTTTTAAATACTCCGAAGAAAATGTATCGTATAGCAGAAATGACATTGCCAAACAGGTAGCATTTGAGTTAAAAATGAGAATCAATGATGATGTAATTTTATCATCAAGCGATAGTAATGCAAAACTTAAAGGTATAGAACAAAAAGCGTATTACAGAATGAGCAAGGGTGCACATTCAAATGAAATTAAGGGTATTTGGGATGAATGTCTTTCCAAGGATCCAGCATATATTCCTTGTATTGCTAACAGATCGAGATACAATGAAAATGCAGAAGAGCACCTGTTATATGTCAATAGATTAATGGATCTGGACTCAACGAACACTTATACTTATTTTGTTACAGGGAATTATTTTTTCGAGGAGCATACCGATTTTCAAAATGCATATTTGAATTATAAAAAAATGCTCGAAAGAAAACCATCAGATCCAAGGGTTCTGTCCGAAGCTGCATATAGGGTAGGTTTTTTTGACATTGAAATTGGAATAAAACACCTCCTCGAGGCTATGAACCATGATCCTTTGTATTATAAAAACTATTTTCATTTGGCTCAACTATACTTATGTAAAGGCGAATACAAAAAGAGCCTTGATCTTTATTACGAGATGCAGACTATAACGGGTCGTAACTTTCCTTGGCCTATTATATTTATAAATATTTACAGCGGGGATTTTGATGAGGCGGAAATTGCATTGGCGAAGTATCTATCTGATTCTGATCCGGGAACTACAAAAGGTAGTTTGGAACTCGTAACAGCTACCGTAGAGCTTTATATTGCTGCTGGAAGGAAAGAAGAATTAGTATTTGAAAAAAAATTAGCATTTTGTGAGGAAAATGGTCTATATCCTTTTTCAATGGCCAGTTCATTGGCTATTTATGGAGATCACGACCGGAGTTTCGAGTGGTTGGAAAGAGGTTACGCCACAAAAAACATCTTTTATTTTGAAGAACTCAAATATGCCCCTTGGTTTCAGGATATGCGCGATGACCCAAGATGGTCTGTTTTTATGAAAAAATTAGGTATGCCGGGTTTTACAACAAATGATAATATTAAATCGTGAACAACATAAAATACGGTAATCAATATAAAAGTTTTGATCTGCTTTTGAAAGGAACATCGATATGGAATCCTATCGAACCCTGAGATTTTTCTTTATTACTATCTGTAATTTTCAAGAACTGTATTAAATAAGACTTTTGTGATTATTGGATAATATGTTGGATATTCTTTTATAGAAAACAAAAAACCCAGTAAGAAATTGTTCTTACTGGGCTTATCTGCTCCCCCTCTTGGGCTCGAACCAAGGACCCTCTGATTAACAGTCAGATGCTCTAACCAACTGAGCTAAGGAGGAAAATCAAACACTTTAATTGCTTAAAGCGGGTGCAAATATAATTGTTTTTTAAAATACCACAAACAAAAAAAGCGGGATTTGGCTGAAACGATACGATTATGTTTTTGACCCTAAAAAAAATCTTTAATAAGGTTCCAAATGTCGTTGCCGAAGACTACAGCCATAAGCCCCATAACAATTACAAATCCTACTATCTGGCCTCGTTCAAGAACCTTTTCACTTGCTGGTTTACCTGAAATTATTTCGTACAATAGAAACATTACATGACCCCCATCAAGTGCGGGAATAGGCAATAGATTCACAAAGGCTAGCCAAACAGAGAACATCGCTAGAAATCCCCAAAAGAAACCCCAATTCCATACCTCAGGCATTATTGTAACAATACCTATTGGGCCTTTAACCGCCTTATATCCTTTGGTTTTGGTGTTAAAGATGATTTTAAATTGCTTGACTTGCTTAGTTAATACTTCGATGGTTTCATCGAAACCTGCAGGTATTGCAGCTAAAAAGCTATATTCATCTGTCACAAAAAGATCATCTCTTCCCATGAATACACCAATGGCACCTTCTTCCGGAACTGTTAAATCTAACTTTTGCAACCTTCCATCTCGCATGACACCAAGTTGAACAGGTTTACTTGCTGAGGAGGCAATTTCGTTCCTAAACTCATGACTAAAGCTATTAGGTGTATCATTTACAGATACGACTAAGTCTCCAGTAAGAATCCCTCCCTTATCAGCAGCAGAATTTGGAACTACACTATCGATTAATGTTTTTTGACGATACCCCAAAAAGTTTTTCCCTTGAGTAGCCAAAACATCTGCCAAAGCTTCTTCTTTAATTGGAAAAGTTATTTCCTGGCCGTCTCTATTTACAGTCAACTCATCTCCTAATAATATATCGAGTTGGGCATCTGTAAATTTCTTTGCCTTTTTTCCATCAATAGCTAGAATTTGATCTCCTGTTCTTAAACCTATTTTTTCTCCTATCGAATCAACCAAAATACCATGCGCTAAACTATCCGCAGGTATATAAGTATCTCCATTTACTGTCAACAATCCTATGTAAATAAACCAAGCTAAAAAGAAATTTACAGTAACACCTCCAAGCATTACAATCAGGCGTTGCCAAGCTGGCTTACTACGAAACTCCCAATCTTTGGGTTCTTCCTTCATCTGCTCGGTATCCATACTTTCATCAATCATACCGGCAATCTTCACATAACCACCTAATGGTAACCATCCGATACCCCATTCTGTCTCTCCTATTTTCTTTTTGAAAAGCGAGAATTTCCAATCGAAAAACAAGTAAAACTTCTCCACTTTAATCTTGAACCATTTAGCGGGTAGATAGTGTCCAAATTCATGAAGAACAACAAGAATTGATATTATTAGGACAAAGGTTAATATCTGAATAAGTAATCCCATTTATAATTTCTAAAATTAAAACGCACAAAAGTACATCTTTACAGGCTCTTATAAAAAGAAAGTATTTTCATCAATGCGTTTTTAAGAAAGAATTAGCAGCCTTGCCAAGTAAATTTCTTGAACACTCCCTAGGTCTGCCGTATCTTTGCCAAAAATTTGCATGCGTTCCTTCTTTGGAAAATACAAACTCTTTTTTCTGGTACTCTTTTGTATCTCGGCGGTTATTATTTACCTTTTTTATAATGCGCTACAGCCGAAGCAAAAACTGCCCATTTACCAGCCTTCGATGGTCAATCCTGAATTGGTGGATAGCGCCCTGCAGAAAAAAAGAAAATACCATACCATTGCCGATTTCTCTCTTACCAATCAAAACGGAAAGCGAATTACCCAAGCCGATTACCTAGATAAAATCTACATCGCAGATTTCTTTTTTACTACTTGCCCTACCATATGCCCGATAATGACCAAAAATATGGTGAAGATTCAAGAACGTATCAAAGATGATGATGTGCTTCTTTTATCACATTCTGTAACTCCAGAAATCGATTCTGTCGCCCAGCTCAAAAAATACGCTCTGGAAAAAGGAGTAGATGATAGCAAATGGAATTTGGTTACGGGAGATAAAAAACAAATCTATGAACTAGCCCGAAAATCGTATTTGGCCGTAAAGACTGATGGTGATGGCGGTCCATTTGATATGATTCATACCGAAAACTTTATTTTGGTCGATAAGGAAAAGCGTATTCGGGGCTTCTATGATGGTACCAATACAGATGAAATTGAGAAGTTGTTAGTTGACTTAGAGATTCTTCAAAATTCATACCTCGAGTAATTTCCTCTTTTTAACTCACTTTTTGGGTTTTTACACTAAAGATTTGGGTTTTTTCTCCTATTTTTGCTTCCTTACTTATAATCAATCTAAATAAAAATTGGGTATCACAGTTGCTGATTTAAGACGTGGACAAAAGGGAATCATCAAAGAGTTTGCCGATGATTTACTTCCTATTAAACTCCTAGAATTAGGCTGTCTTCCTGGCAATCAAATTGAACTTGTTCAAGTTGCACCTTTCAAAGATCCAATCTATATCAATGTTAATGGTTCTCATATTGCTATTCGACGATCTACGGCCCTTCAGATAGAATTGGAAATGATTGAAGATAACCATGTATTATGAGTAAACAGATTAATGTCGCACTCATAGGAAACCCCAATACTGGTAAGACTTCGGTCTTCAATCAGCTTACCGGACTTAATCAAAAAGTGGGGAACTACCCAGGCATTACTGTTGAGAAAAAAGAAGGTATTTGCAAACTGCCCAGAGGAGTTAAAGCGCACATTCTAGACCTTCCGGGAACGTATAGCCTTAATACCACTTCATTGGATGAAAGTGTTGCCGTTGAGTTGTTGCTTAACAAAAAGGATAAAGACCATCCCGATGTTGCTCTTGTTATTTCTGATGTTGAGAATCTGAAGCGGAATCTTCTTCTATTTACACAAATCAAAGACCTAAAAATTCCGGCAATATTGGTCATTAACATGGCGGATAGAATGTCACGAACTGGTATCTCTGTCGATATTGAACAGTTAGAGGAAAAGCTAGACACAAAAATTGCCTTGGTCAGCACTAGAAAGGAGACAGGTATTGAACGATTGAAGGAACTTATTGCGGATTACAAAAACCTATCTTCAAAACCCAATGTTGATACCACCGTAATTGCACCGGAGTATTTTGAACGCTTGCAAAATACATTCCCGAACGAAGATTTGTACAAACTTTGGTTGGTAATTACTCAGGATGTCAATTTCATGCCCATCGAAAAGAAGCTTATAAAAGATAGCTCATCCTTTGCGACAAAATCAAAGTCTGAACTGAAGCGTTTACAGCAAAAAGAAACCATTGTAAGGTATCAATTTATCAATGGAATTCTTAAAGAAACGTACAAAGTAGATGCCAATGCTGCCAAGGGATTTCGCGCTACTCTAGATAAAGTACTCACACATAAAGTCTTCGGATATCTTATTTTCTTCTTCATACTGCTGACCATTTTTCAAGCGATTTATGTCTGGAGTGAATACCCGATGGATATGATAGATGGCTTTTTTGCCTCCGCCAGTGAGTGGGTGAAAAATACCTTGCCGGCAGGTGCTTTTACAGATTTGATTGCTGAAGGAATCCTGGCAGGGATTGGAGGCATTGTCATTTTCATCCCACAGATTGCATTTCTATTTTTGTTCATTGCCCTTCTCGAGGAGAGCGGTTATATGAGCCGTGTTGTTTTCTTGATGGATCGCTTAATGCGTCCTTTTGGACTTAGTGGCAAAAGTGTTGTCCCGTTAATATCAGGTACAGCTTGTGCGATTCCTGCAGTAATGGCGACACGAACGATTGAAAATTGGAAAGAACGCCTGATTACCATTTTGGTTACCCCTTTTACCACATGTTCGGCTAGGCTTCCTGTGTATTTAATTATTATTTCCTTGGTGATTCCTGAGGGTCGATTCATTGGCTTGAGTTATCAGGCCTTAACGTTAATGCTTCTGTACCTTATCGGGTTTGGTGCTGCCATTCTTTCAGCTATGGTTTTGAATAAAATCCTGAAAATAAGAAGTCGTTCTTTCTTTGTGGTTGAAATGCCGAGCTATAAGCTCCCACTTTTTAAGAATGTGGCCTATACAGTATTGGAAAAAACCAAAAGTTTTGTTTTTGGGGCGGGAAAAATAATCTTGGCAATCTCTATTATTCTCTGGTTTTTGGGTTCAAATGGATTTTCAGATGACTTTAAAAATGCTGAATCAATAGTTACGAATAGAATCGAAACTAATGGATTTTCAGAATTCAATCAAGAAAGCATCAAAACTGACCTAGCCGATTATAATAAATCCTTGCAGGATAGTTTATCGAAAAAGGTCTACCAGTTGGATGCTACAGCCTTAACTGATTCAATTCAGAGCAGAAAAGCAATGCTAGAAGAGCTTGCTCAAAACCAAGAAATAGCCAGCCACAAACTAGAAAATTCGTATATCGGCTACGCGGGGAAAGCAATTGAACCTATTGTAAAGCCCCTAGGGTATGATTGGAAAATTGGAATCGCCGTACTTACTTCGTTTGCCGCGCGGGAAGTTTTCGTTGGCACCCTGGCAACCATTTATAGTGTTGGTAGTGGCGAGGAAAATACCGATACCATAACACAAAGAATGTCCGCAGAGGTTAATCCTCAAACAAAAGAACCCATTTTCAATCTAGCCTCAGGTATTTCATTGCTTCTTTTCTATGCTTTTGCCATGCAGTGTGTGAGTACTTTGGCCATTGTAAAACGTGAAACCAATTCCTGGAAATGGCCTGTAGCTCAATTGGTTTTTATGAGTCTTTTTGCCTATATTGTTGCTTTAATCGCTTATCAAATTTTAAAATAATTATGGAAATTCTCCAACTGATATTGGTCTACATAACATTAGCAATTGCGGTAGGTTACATTGTGAAGAAATTCTTTCTGCCTAAGGCACTTTTCGTTTCCAAAAAGTCTCGCTCCAAAGCCTGTGGACAAGACGATTGTGGTTGTCACTAAATCACTTCAATCTATCCAGTTATAAAATAGTTTCACTTCAGCGTAACAATACCTCCTTCAGATTCGTCTGCATCATAGAACAAAGTCCTTAAATCCGTTAAAAAAAGGATAAATCCGTATTAAGAAAATCAAAAAAAGTGTGCTTTGTTCATTAACTATCGTTTTTTTGTTTTTCTAAACCCACCATCATTAAATTTATGTTGAAAATTACCCCTCAATTTTTCATCCTTGCTTTTGTATTCTTTACCTCATTCGGACAGGCACAAACCTTAACTTCGGTGATAGTCGATTCTGCTTCTCAAGAACCAATACCCTATGTTACGGTGCAGTTAAAGAAGAAAGGGGTAATTACAAATGAAGAAGGTCGGTTTACCTTTCAATTGGATAATTCCATTCAACCCACTGATTCCCTGTTTATCTCATGTATTGGATATGCATCCATCGGAAGACCTTTAAACCAATTTACAGAAAAACAGATTGTTCTGGCTGCTAAGGCAATTGATTTGAACCCTGTAATTGTTACCAATAAAAATTATACTCCGGAGGAAATCTTGGAAATAGTCGAGGATAGTATTAACAAGAACTATAATTTAGGCCTAGCCAAAAAGCGCGTCTTTTTACGCGAAACCTACAGTAGTCAGATTATGAAGACCGACTACAAACTAAAGAAATCTACGATTGAAGCTTTTAACAAAAAATTCATTGACAACCTTATTAACCAAATACCTAAAAATAATACGGTTTACAATGAAGCCCTGGGAGACCTCTATGGCGGCAGTGATGGCGATGAACAAAAGCTCGACCTCATAAAAGCCTCGGAGTTATATGATAAAAGTATGGAGCTTGACTTTGAAGTCCTTGAAGAAAAGTTCAACAAAATCATGAAGGAAAATGTGAAGACCGACTCGTATTTTAAAATTAAATCCGGACTCTTCGGCACAAAAGTCGATGCAGATGAGATGTTTGAATCAGAAGTTGACTCAACCGATGTTGCTGCTTTAAACGAACAGCTTGAGAAAGAAAAAGAGAGTAAAGAGAATCGCAAAAAGTTCTTCGCCAAATACAAAAGACGGACCATGGGAAACCTTTATGAGAATCTACCTGTTTTCGAGGACACCGATTATAACGTACTTTTCAAACCAAATCGGTATGAGTTGGCGCTTGAGGATTTTACTTATTTAGGAGATGCGGCCGTCTATGTCATCAGTTTTACACCAAAAAGGTCTGAGGATTTTCAGGGAAAACTATATATCAACTCCGATGATTTTGCCCTAATTCGCATGGATTTTGAAAATGTAAAGCCCTTACGTGATTTTAGTTTGTTAGGTGTTTCTTTAAATGAATATTTGGCGAAAGGAAGAATCATTTTTACTAAGGGCAATGATCAAAAGTATCATTTGAGTTATTATGATATCACAAAGGGAATCCGTGCAGGTTTTCGAAGACCATTAAAAATCATTGAGAAAAACAAAAACGTAAAAGGTCGTAGAAAACAAAATGAGCTTTCAATGAAAGTCGATGCCGAATTCGGCAACAGAAACCGTTATGAATTGGTAGTTTTTGATGAAACACCCATTAATTCCGCGCAGTACGACTCCTTTAAAGAGAACAATAGTGTACTTCCAAAGTATATGCCCAACTATGACCC
Source organism: uncultured Flavobacteriaceae bacterium (assembly GCA_947500435.1). Taxonomy (GTDB): domain Bacteria; phylum Bacteroidota; class Bacteroidia; order Flavobacteriales; family Flavobacteriaceae; genus Maribacter_C. Next base: position 379,681 of record CANMRV010000001.1, on the reverse strand, counting down.
TGAATTTTGGAAAGGATATGATATCATAGAGCCTAATCAGGCCATAAAAGAATTTACTTCAATAGGCGAAGCAGAGGAATAAAGCAATTGTTATCCGACATAGTTAAATCGCAACAATTCACTTTGTTGCGATTTTTTTTACGCCCTGGTGTAACCTTTTGTAATTTCCAGACTATATAGAATTGAAGACCAACAAAAGAAACGCTTTTTGGAACAGTTGACCGACGAAATCTTAATGGCAAAAGTGGCAAATGGAAACTTGGACGTTCTCAAGATTCTCTTTGAAAGGCACCATAAACATGTGTTCAACTTTTTACATAAAATGTGTGGAGACCGAATGCTGAGTGAGGACATAACACAAGAGGTCTTTTACAAATTGATGAAATATAGAGCATCATATAACAATGGAAAATTTGTTTCGTGGATGTTTACAATAGCAAGAAATAGTTTGAATACACACTTTAGAAGGGTTTCGAACAAAACTGAAGACATTGAGACCATCGATTTTAAAATTGCGATTCAGGAAGAAGAAAAACAAGATTATTCTGATTTGCATTTGGCTATCAACAAGTTGGATGCCTCCGATAGAGAATTGGTGATATTAAATCGGTTTCAAGAAATCAAATATGATGAATTGGCTGAGATGGTAGGAAGCACTCCAGGAGCTGTAAAAACCAAAGTCAGCCGTGCATTAAAAAAATTAAAGACCATTTATTTTCAAAATTCATAGAAATGGAAAAGAATCATGTTATAGAACTACTGCCAGAATATCTGGATAATCTTTTGAACGAAACGCAAAAGAAAAAGGTAGAGGCCCATCTTAAGGATTGCAAATCATGCTCGCAAGAGTTGGATGATTTAAAAATCCTCTTTGAGGCTTTTGATGAGGAAAAGGTAAATACACCCTCCGATGAAGTAAGAACCAATTTCTTTGAGCAAATCGAGCTGGAAAAACAAAACAATACTAAGGTAGTTTCGCTGGATAGTGCATTCGTCCAAAGAAAAAACAACTGGACGAACAACCTATTAAAAATTGCCGCTAGTATTGTGTTATTAATAGGTGCTTATTTCTTCGGACAACAACAACAAGAGCAAATATCAGGAAAAGAGATTGCCCAACTTGCGGACGAGACTCAAGCGTTCAAACAAACTGCTATGTTATCACTAATGGGGAACAAATCTGCCAGCAAACGCATACAAGGCGTGAATTTTATCGAGGAATTTTCCGAGCCTGACGAAGCTATCGTAAGTGCTTTAGCCGATCGGATGCTAAATGATGAAAACACCAATGTACGAAGAACAGCTGTTGAAGTGTTAAGTGAGTTTACAACTTCTGAAACCGTAAAAAATAGTTTTATCAAAGCTTTAAAAACAGAAAAGGATCCAGGAATTCAAATCACAATTATTCAGGTATTGGGTAAAATGCAAGAAAAGAAAGCAGCAGCATCAATGCAATATCTTTTAGAGCAAGATGACACCCAGCCTTATGTAAAAGAAGAACTCGAGTCAGTATTACCAAATATTATTTAAACATCAAAAAAACGAAAAATCATGAAACGAATTCAAATACCTTTTTTAGCATTAATCTTTTGTTCGGTACTTACGGCACAGGAAGACTACACACAATCTCTCGATGGTATTGAGTGGGTGAAAGTTGAATCGAAAGCCGACATTATAGTTCGAACACACAGTGAAAAACAATTGCGAATTAAAGCCAAGGCCTCAAGCAAAACACCCGAAAAAGCAAAAGGTTTAAAACTTTTGGGAGCTGGGGGCTCTGATAATACGGACGTTGGCTTTTATGTAGTGAAAGAGGGAAATAATCTCATCGTAAGAAACCTTAGAAAATGGAATAATGGCAATGCCGAAATTTATTTGCCCGCGAATCAAAACATTTCGGTAACTACAAATGGTACAGGTCAAAGCGATATCAGAATATATGGTTTTAAAGGCGAAATAGAGGCGAACGCAAGGCTGAACGGCGGAATTAAAATTGAAGATGTTAGCGGACCAGTTACAGCCAATTCACTGAATGGTGGCATTGATATTTCATTTGTAGATATAAATCAAGATTCGCCAATAACAGTTTATTCAACAAATGGTGCGCTTGATATTAAATTACCAGGGGATACCCCCGCAAATCTCTCCTTAGGCTCCGTCAACGGTGAGATCTATACCAATTTTGAGATTAAGTTTCCAGAAAAAAATGGTTTGAAGTCGGTTTCTACCCAAAAAATCAGACAGACCATCAATGGCGGTGGAGTTCAGCTAAAGCTTAAAACCACCAACGGCAATATTTATCTCAGAAAAGAATAATTCATCTTAAAACAAAACTATAATCAGACTCTGTAACCTCAGAAATTTCGGGCAGAGTAAAAAAACGAACAGTCATGAAAAAATTAACACTTGCTCTTTTGTTAGGCCTCATCAGTCTTACAACAAACGCACAGAAAATCATTGAAAAGAACATCGATTACAAAAATCAGTTTATTGATGTAGAAGTGAAATTTGCCTCGCTTATTGAGGTCAAAACCTGGGATAAGTCGACAGTCTACTTTAAAGCAGACATTACCACTGAAGATGGTAAATTTCAAGACAAGTACGAATTAGATATAGATGAAGGATCTAGTACTATTTATATAGAGTCAAAAGCCGAGCCCGTTTTTAAGGCATTTCACAACGAATGGAATAAGAACAATCCTGGTAAAAAGAGGAGATACTACAACACGGGCGATATGTACGAATTCAACTATGTCATTTACATCCCTAAAGATGCAAGGTTCAAGATTAGTAGTATCAACGGCGATTTAAGATCTGAAGTCATTGAAGGTGAATTTGAAGCAGACCTTATCAATGGAGATATCGACATCGCCAAATATTCAGGAGCACTTGACCTAAGTACTATCAACGGTGAAATAGACCTAAAAATGACCAATGTAAAAATGGTTGCAGAAACCATTCATGGGGATATCTACGCCGATGAGAAATTGAAATTCAATTCAACTGATCGTCATGTGGGACAAAAAATAAGTGGTACACTTGGAAATGCCTCCAATCGCTTAAAACTGAATACCATCAACGGCAACATGTACCTAAGGCTGTAATCAGGTAAAACATCCATTCGAAAATACTAACCTGCCCCACCGACTAGTGGGGTCTAAAAACAATCCTATGAAAAAGTATGCAGTATTGTTAACAGGATTCCTATGTCTTGTTACGAGTTTCATTAGTTGTTCTCAAACAAAATATGATTTAGCCCTTAAAAATGTGGCCTTGTTTGATAGCAAGAACAAAAAGGTTCTAGAAAATAAAACCGTATTGATTAAAGCTGATACCATCGCGGCCATAATTGATGCGTCAGCAGATTTTGTCTCGGATGAAATTGTTGACGGGGGAAATCGATTGTTAACTCCCGGGTTCATCGACACCCACACCCATTTAATGCAGAATTATACAAGTACTGGTGAATCTGCCCCCGAATATATTGAAGAATACAATTATGATTTGACCCGTGGTCTTATGACTCAAATGTATTTGGCTTATGGCATTACGACAATTATCGATATGGGGCAACCTGAAGAATGGATTGATGTTACCTTGAATTGGCAGCAGAATCCTTCTCCCGAATATCCGAACCTTTTTATATGCGGAGGCTCAATTGTTTCCGATGAAAATCGCAGACAACCGCAACATCATATTGAAGTCATGAATCCTGAAGACGGCAGAAAAAAGGTCCGAGAATATGCCAAAAAGGGCCTAAAGCACATGAAGTTCTACCGAAAATTAAGAAAACCAGACTTTGAGGCCATGGTGGATGAAGCAAAAAAATTCGACATCACCATTAATACGCATACAGATAATAATGTGGTGACCATTGATGAGGCTTTAGAAATGGGCGTACAAAACTTTGAACACTTTTTTACATTAAGTCCATCTATACTAAATTATGATGTGCATTGGAAAGCCATGAATGAAAAGTATGGCATACAAATGTCTCCGAGCATTGACGAGTTTGCGGCACACATGGTTTTCTTTTTTAGCTATATCAAAGAAAATCCTGAGTTCGAAGATAAACTTATGGGACTTTTCGAACGAATGGCTGCAAAAGGAGCATCATTAAGCACGGCGATAAACGTATTGGCTTCATCAGCAGGAAAGACAGATTTTTTTACCTCTTTCGAGTATTTCCCAATCCGTAGGACTCCTATGGTTGATTATTCCGAAGAACAAAAGAAACAATTGGATGATGCTTTCGAAGCCATGATGCTTTATGTAAAAAAAGCACATGAAAAGGGAGTTAAAATTCGTGTGGGGTCCGATTGTCGTTATGGAGGAAAAGCTATGCTTCATGAGCTTCTTCTATTTCATAATGCTGGCATTCCCATGGAAGATGTTTTACAAATAGCCACTCTCAATGGATATGAGTCCATGAAATTGGATCAAGATTATGGGACAATTGAAGTCGGCAAGAAAGCAGATTTGTTGCTTTTTGATAAAAATCCGTTCGAAAATAATAAGAACCTACTCTCTAAAAAGACCATTATAAAGGGCGGAAAACTTTTCTCTCACAAGAAATCAATAGCCTATGATCTGCAGGATGTCATCATTGATGAAGGAAAGGATAAGGGACTAGTATGGTTCGAGAAAGTAAACAATAGCAACGACTATGCATCCGTAAATAAAGATGAGTTAAAACAAGTGGTCAGCACCTTTTTAGGTGATGGGAAGGTTGGTGAAGCAAAAGCCGTCCTTGGTATTTTCAAGGAAAATTTCCCTAACGAAATAATGAATGTAGATGGAACCATTTTAACCAATGGAACTTACGCCCGTTTGAGAAATAAAGAGTATAAAGAGGCCATAGCGTTTTATGAGTTTGGTCAGGCTAACTTTTCAAAATCTGAAAAAACTTTGCCCTTAGCTGTTCTAATTACAATGCTAAAAGATGGAATTCCAGAAGGAAAAAAACGCTTCGATTCTATAAAAGATGATAAATCTTATATTTTCAATGAAGACGAAATGAACGGAGTTGGCTACTTATTATTGCAACTTAAGAAACCTCTGGAGGCCATTACAATTTTTGAGTTAAATGTTGAGGCTTTCCCTGATTCCTGGAATGTGTATGATAGTCTAGGTGAAGCTTATATGTCAGCCGGTCAAAATACATTGGCAATCCAAAACTACAAGAAATCCATAGAACTTAATCCTGATAACGAATACGGCAAGGGACAATTAAAAAAACTTGGAGTCTCTTGGCAATAACAATGAACTCATTTAAAAAAAATAGGGCAATACTGTAACTACTTAATTTTTTACGAGTCTTTAAGTCATCACATCAATCATTAAACGAAAACATGAAGACCAACTTTCTTACTGTTTGTGCAATAATCGTTGCACAATCAGTATTTTTTGCACAAGAAACAACTGATTCAAAAGATTCCACTGACGTTGTTATTCAACGAACGTATACAACTAAGTTCCTAAATGAAATCGAGTCTCCTGAAATAGATGGGCTTCTCGACGACCCTGGGTGGGACGTTGTCGAATGGGAAGGTGACTTTATCGAACGTAGACCAGACGAAAACACAACACCAGACCATAAGACAAAGTTCAAGATTGTTTACGATGAAAAATTCTTGTATGTAGGTATACGAGCCTATGACAGTGACCCTGACAAGATTGAAATGCGGCTCTCAAGACGTGACGGATTTCAAGGAGATTGGGTAGGTATTTTTATTGATAGCTATCACGACAAACGAAGTTCCTTTGGTTTTATCACCACAGCTGCAGGCGTAAAAGCAGATTTTTTCACCTCGGAAAACGGTAACAACGAAGATGAAAGTTGGAACCCCATTTGGTATACCAAAACAAATACCGATGCAGAAGGTTGGACCGCCGAAATGAAAATACCCTTCAGTCAGCTGAAATTTGGAAAAGCCGAGGAACAGGTTTGGGGTATTCAATTGGATCGTCAATACTTCAGAGGTGCGGAACGATACTCTTGGCAGCGTATTAAACAAGATACCCCGGGTTTTGTAAGTGAATTTGGTCTCTTAGAGGGATTAATTGATTTAGTACCCCAAAAACAGCTCGAGATACAACCCTATACCGTTGCCAAAATGGAAACTTTTGAAGCGGAAGCTGGAAACCCTTTTCGTGATGGCAGTGACAGTCAAATAACTGGTGGGTTGGATGCCAAAATTGGTATCACCAATGATTTGACTTTAGATCTTACGGTAAATCCAGATTTTGGACAGGTGGAGGCCGACCCGTCCGCGATTGCTTTAGATGGATTTCAAATATTCTTTAGAGAACAACGCCCATTCTTTGTAGAAAACAAAAACATTTTTGATTACCGCGTAAGCCAGTCAGAAGCTGGCAATACCTTCGGATTTGATAATGTTTTCTATTCCCGAAGAATTGGAAGAAGTCCGCAAGGCTTTCCAAATACAGAAGATGGAGAATATGTAGATCAGCCTGAAAACACTTCTATTTTGGGAGCAGCAAAATTTAGTGGCAAAACCAAAGACGGTTGGTCCATTGGCGTTTTGGAAAGTGTCACCGCAAAAAAATATGCAACAATTGACAACAATGGTGAACGAAGAAGAGAGGTGGTTGAGCCCTTGACCAATTATTTTGTAGGCCGTGTTCAAAAGGATTTTAATGATAGAAACACCTTTGTTGGGGGGATTTTCACGGCTACAAACAGAGACCAACTTACACCAGAACTCAACTTTTTACATCATTCCGCCTTTACTGGTGGTATTGACTTCAAACACCAATGGCAAGAACGCGATTGGTATGTTGGTGGCAATCTAATTTTCAGTCGGGTAAACGGAAGTACGGAGGCCATTTCAAACACTCAAGAATCTATAGCACATTTGTTTCAGCGCGTTGGCGCGGATCATGTTTCCGTTGAAGAAGATAGAACTTCATTGACCGGCACTGGAGGTAATCTGCAGTTAGGAAAGGTTGGTAATGGGAACTGGAAATTCGAAACAGGGGCCACTTGGCGGTCTCCAGAATTGGAATTGAATGATATCGGCTTCCAACGTCAAGCAGACGATATTCGTCATTACACTTGGATTGGATATCAAACACTAAAACCTACTGAAACCTTCCGGAGAGTTGGCATCAATTACAACCATTGGAGCGTTTGGGATTTCGGAGGTAACCACAACAGTCTTCGTTTTAATACCAACAGCTGGCAAAACTGGGACAATAATTGGTTCACCAATCTCGGTATTACCTATGCCCCAAAACAATACTCCAACTTCGCTTTGCGAGGTGGACCTAGACTTCGTCAGGCATCTGAAATAAGCTTTTTCAATGGCTATAATACGGATAGAAGAAAGAAAGTACGCTTCAATGTTTTTCACCGTGGACAAAAAGGAACCGATAACTCGTACAATTCATACAACATTGATTTTGGCGTTACCTATCAACCTTTTAACGCTCTAAGCATCTCAGCAAACCCTGAGTACGGGATTAATATGGACAAATTGCAGTACATTGATAATATTGATGTAAACGGGGAGACTACTTACCTCACGGGCACGGTCAATCAAAGAACGTTGAGTATGTCTTTACGTTTGAACTATACCATTAATCCCAACTTGACCATTCAGTACTGGGGACAGCCTTTTATTTCTAGGGGGAGATATACGGAATTTAAAGAAGTTATAAATCCAATGGGGGCCACATTTGACGAGCGTATTTCTTTGTATCCTGAAAATCAAATATCCTTTGCGGATGGAACATACTCGATAGATAGAAATCTGGATAATGTAGCGGACTTCACTTTTGGCAATCCTGATTTTTCATTTGTGCAGTTCCGGTCAAATCTTGTCGTTCGATGGGAATATATTCCCGGTTCGGAGATATTCTTGGTTTGGTCCCAAGATGTATCCCAATCAGGTGACCCTCAAAATGGACTTTTGAATGACCTCGGAGACAATATTTTTAATGATGAAAAGCCTCAGAATATCTTTTTGGTAAAGGCTACCTATCGGTTTGTTTTATAGGAATCAAACAATGTTCTGAATAAAAGAGTACAAAAGCAAGCTCCATCCTATTACTAAAAACAGACCCCCGATTGGGGTAATGGGACCAAGAAATTTCAGTTTTTTTCCCTTGGATGCGCTGAGCGTCAAGCCGTAGATACTGAAAGAGAATAGAAAAGTCCCCAAAATGAAAGCATAAATCATATACTTTTCGAGAGATGTGGTCAGGTTCAAATTGAAACCAAGCATCAATAAAACCAAGGCGTGATACATTTGATACTTTACTCCGGTCTCAAAACTTTTTAATTGATCTTCGGAAAAAGACTTTTTTAGTGCATGCGCTCCGAAAGCACCAAAAATTACTGCCAACAATCCGTAAAGAGCACCTATAAATTGGGCTAAGAGAACCATATTCAAAATTTATGATTCGAAGATAACCATTACCCAGAAGTTTAAGTAGTTGATAAACTAATTATTGCAAGGATACCGCAGCCACGGGTTCTTTAGTTTCTTTTGCCAAATAAACCGGCGATGTAGTGAATAGGTTTTGCACCTGATTCTCCCAATCCCGGGCAATTTCAAAGTAGCTGGTATTGGTTACGGCCATAATTTCATTGCAATCTTGACAGGTATGTTTGTAATCTAAAAAGTGGTGGGCAAACTCATGAAAAGCAACCACTTTCAACATTTCCGGGTCAAGCATGGCGGCCCAATTAATTAGAATATTTTCGACTTTTCCCTCGGCATCGCGAGTTACCATTCCTAGCACTGTATTTCCTTCTTCTAAAGGCAAAGAATTGGTGATATCAATATTCTTAAGTTGGAAAAGTTTTTCATGATAATCGATATCATATTTCTTACATTCTTCGAAAAACTCATTGAGAATAGGCTGTAAGCGTCCGTCGATATCGACGCTTTTTTGTGCGTTGGAAGTTGTTAAGCCCAGGAAAAGGCATATCAAAACAAAGCAGGGACGTGCTTTCATAGTGGTAGTAGATTTTGGTTAAATTTGGGTTGGTAGGATTGTCAGGTTATAAAAAATCAAACATTAAATCCTCAAATAATCAAACGATTAAATCAGAATTTTATTAGATTTTCTAACTATTTTAACATTATTGTCAATCATTGAGTAATTGTGTTAGCCAATTCGTAAAAAATAGAGAGCTAAGAAAACGGAATAGTTTTGTAGAAATCAGAATTCCCTACTAAAGTTTACATTACAACTTGCAAATAACAGTATCTTTTACGGAAAACAAACACACATGAGAAACCTAAACTGTTTTCTAGTATTACTTTTCGCCGTAGCCCTTACATCATGTAAATCGGGTTATAAAGCTTCCACAACTGAAAAACCTTTGGAGGAGACGCTAGACGAAAAAAACAAACAAAACATTTCTCTTTTAAACAGAATTCGTAAACTTCCCGGTGTTACGGTAAGAGCTGGAATACCTATATTCAACAAAGGGAATAACTCGATGCAATCTAATAATGAGCCTCTATATATTTTGGATGATTACGCGGTAGGTAATTCTTTCAAATCGCTCAATGGCTTGGTAGAAAGTGTGAACGTAAAAAAAATAGAAGTGCTGTCAACTGCAGATGCTGCTTTTTACGGCGCAAGAGCTAGTAGCGGTGTAATAAAAATCACCACTTATCAATAACTATCAATTTTCATCATAGAAAAACTGCTCTTTTATGATTTTACCGTCTTTGACCTGATAAACACCTATTTCAGACATGGTAGATCTATGACCAGAAGGTTTGTGAGTAGTATCCATTTCGAAGCGTACCGAAAACCAGTTATCGGCGACTATAGGTTCTGATACCGTACTGCTGTGCATTTCGAAGTTTTCTTGCCACCATTCTCCCTTTTTCTGAAGACCTTCAAAACCTTCAGCAATACCACCTTCACCCTTACCATCATTTTCTATGCTAACAATATTTGGGCTGTAGAGATGTTGATAAGGTGTTTCATAGTCCCCTTCTTTACACCATTTCACTAATTTTTCTGCGATTTCTTTTGTTTCCATGATTGTTGTTTTTATTGATTAGAACTTCAAAATACAACATACGCCATTTAAAAACAAGGGATTAACAAAACCTTAAAACGATGTTATTTAATGGGGATTTTAATTTCAAAATCAGAAGTCATTTTGAAGGAACACTCATCAAAACTGGGAGGACCGAAGGTTTTTAGTTTCCCTATGGAAAACCCTAAAGGCTCTTTGGGAATGCCTATAAAATTGGTGTCCATCTCCTTATTGGCATTTTCATCGTGAAAAATGCAAACGGCATATTCACCATTAGGCAAATCGGGAAGATCAATACGTGTAACACCCTTCACTGCCTTGGCAAAAACCCCTGTAAAAGCTTCTTCATCTTTTAAAAATGTGTTTTTGCTAGTATATAATCCCACCGCAATATATCCATCGGAAGATTGCACGTCCTCGACCACGATTGTAAGTGTGTTTTGTGAAAATGCCAGAATAGGCAAGCTCAATAAAAAAAAGAAAATAAGGGTTTTAGGCTGAAGCATTCACTATTAATTTCCTTCGGACATTTCTTTCTGAAGTTCTATTTTACCTTTGAAGAATTCGAACATTTCAACCGTTTCCAAAGAGTCTTTCATATTCAAAAAAAGCTGTGAAGAGTCTTTGTTAACCAAATGGATTTTTTGATTTTCGAAATTATCTACAAAAACATAAACCTTTCTATCGGTAAGGGTATCCTTAAATTCTTGATAAACACCTTTTCCTTTTTCAAAGGCAGAAAAACCATTTAATCGAACCATTGGGGGAATTTTATCCACCCACTCCACCTGATCCAAATCTTTGAAAGCCAAATCGTGATAATAAATTCCGGATAGTATTGTCATTTTATCAGGTTCAATTCGCGTCCAATTCTTGTAATGAGCAGCAAAGGCCATCAAACAGGCAATAACCGTGATAACGATTATGATATTCCAAAGCCAATGTCTTTTTTTGCCGGCCATTATTTTGGTTCATTTAAGTCTTTAGTAGCAAATCTAAAGATAGGATTTAACACTGTAATGATAACGTATACTTTACGAGAACTATTGCCACCTATACTGAATAAATAAGGCAAGCTTAATTTGCATAAATAGTATTGGATTATCCCCTATATTTAAACGACTAAATTCAACCCACCTCATGAAAAAATTTATTGTGCTATTTGCTCTATTTATCTCCTTTTCAGTTTTTGCCCAAAAGCAAGTTCTTGACCACTCTGATTATGCCATATGGAACACCATTAAAGGTTCAATATTGTCACCTGACGGAGAACATGTACTGTATTCTTTGGAACAGGGAGAAAAAGACAATTTCTTAAAAGTTAAAGACATTAACGGAGTCACTGTTTTTGAGCACGAACGAAGTTCAAATGGAATGTTCGGCTATGACTCTAATCATGTATTCTTCACGATAAAAGCTTGGAAAGATAGTGTTACTGGCATGAAGAGCAGAAAGGTCAAGAAAAAAGACTTGCCAAAAGACTCATTAGGTATCTTTAACTTGACTACAGGTAAACTTATAAAAGTTGCTCCGATAAAATCTTACAAAGTCCCCGAAAAATGGTCGGGTTACATTGCTTACATGCTAGAGGAAATCAAGGAAAATAAGAAGGATGAGGAAAAAGATTCCCTTCAAGAAAAAAAAGAAAAGAAAAAGAAGGTCAAGAAAGTTGGGAAGAAAAATGGTTATCATGTTGTGCTAAGAAATCTGGAAACCCAAAAAGAAGACACTCTAAAATTTGTAACCCATTTTACGTTTGCCAAAAAAGGAGCTTTTTTTGCATATACAACTACCGGTATTGATAAAGAAAGTGATTCAGGAGTATTCGTTTTGAACTTGAAAGATGATGAAACTAACAATATTTACAGTGCAAAAAAGGGCAAATACTTTCAGCTTGAATTTAGTGAATCAGGAAAAAATCTTGGTTTTGTTGTAGATACTGATACCACTAAAATTCAAATTCGCCCAAATGAATTATACCTCTGGAAGGAAGGTTCTCCAAAAGCAGAAAAATTGGTAGATGCTCAAAGCTCCCCAAAAGGGTATCTCGTCTCCTCAGATGGAAAAGTGAGTTTTTCAAAAGATGAATCCAAGTTGTTTTTTGGGCTACGTAAACCCCCTGTAATCAAAGACACTACGCTTACTAATGACGAAATTGTAAATGTGGAAGTATGGACATATGACGAACCCCAGCTATATACCGTACAAGAATTACAGTTGAAAAACGATACGATACGGTCGTATCAAACTGCAATTCATTTGAAAAACAAAAATATGGTGCAATTGGCGACTTTCGATTATCCAGATAGTCAGTTGGGCGATGAAGGTAATTCCGATTATGCCCTGGTCAATACCCGAAAACCTTATGAACTAGAAAGCCAATGGACTGGTTATAGTAATTACGATTATCATGTTGTAAATACGCTAACTGGGACCATTCAAACTAAAATCAAAAAAACAGAACGCCTTAGGTTGAGCCCGAAGGCCCAATATGCATTTGGCTATAGTAGAAAGGATACTACTTGGGTTGCCTATAATACCGATTCAGGTGCTCGTACTGAACTCACAAAGAATAAAGGTTTTTATAGTGAATGGCATGATTACCCGGACCATCCGTATTCTTATGGTTATGCCGGATTCACAAAAGAAGATAAAACCCTAATATTATATGACCGCTATGACATTTGGGAATTTAACCCAAAAACCGGCGAAGGCAATCGATTGACTAAAGGTCGGGAGACCAAAACACGATATCGCCACGTATGGTTAGATGAAGAAGAACGTTACTTAGATCCGAAAAAAAATTGGCTACTAACAACTTTTGATGAGGCAACTAAAAATTCAGGGTACGCCTCCTACAATCCCAAGAATAAGAAATTCGCACCATTGATTTCAGGGCCTTATCGCTATGCTAACGCCAAGAAAGCCAAACTGAGCAATCAACTCTTATTTACAATGGAATCGTTTGAAGTTTTTCCTGATTTGTATACCAGTGATATGAACTTTAAAAAGGTGACTGCACTAAGTGATGCCAACCCGCAACAAGAATCCTACAATTGGGGTAAAAACGAATTGGTAAACTGGACTTCCTTGGATGGAAAAGAACTTACTGGAATGCTAGTAAAACCGGAAAACTTTGACCCTAATAAGAAATATCCTTTGATAGTCAATTTTTATGAACGCAGCTCTGACGGACTTCATCGCCATAGAGCTCCCAGAGCCGAAAGGTCGACCATCAATTACAGTTTCTATACCAGTCGCGGTTATGTGATTTTCAATCCTGATGTGGCATACCGGGTTGGGTATCCGGGGGAGAGTGCTTATAACTGTGTAATTCCCGGGGTTACTTCATTAATCGAAAAAGGATTTATTGACAAAGACAATATCGGAGTGCAAGGTCATAGTTGGGGTGGTTATCAAATTGCCTATTTGGTAACAAGAACTGATATTTTTAAAGCTGCAGAATCAGGAGCTCCAGTACCCAATATGATTAGCGCCTATGGTGGAATACGCTGGTGGACAGGGTTGAGCCGTCAATTCCAATATGAACATACGCAAAGTAGAATCGGAGGTACACCATGGGAATATCCAGCAAGGTATATTGAAAATTCACCCATCTTCAATATCGACAAAATAAATACGCCCTTATTGATTATGCATAATGATGCCGATGGGGCCGTACCATGGTACCAGGGTATCGAGTTTTTTGTGAGCTTAAGAAGACTGGGCAAACCCTCTTGGTTTTTGAATTATAATGGAGAACCCCATTGGCCACTAAAATTACAGAACCGAAAAGATTTCAATATTCGAATGGCACAGTTTTTTGATTATTACTTGAAAGGTGCCTACAAACCCATTTGGATGGAAAAAGGCGTTCCGGCAATAGAAAAAGGAATTAACCAAGGTTATGAATTAATTGAGGAATGACTATCAGCTAGATACTACTTAAAATTGTAGACCATTCCTAATTGAATAACATTGGAGTAGAAATTATCAATCGTATATACTTCAAATCCTGCGTTCAAGGTTGTGAAATTCTCAACTCGATAGGATAGACTACCCGTATAGCGCTCAAAATTTGGTTGACCGGCCTCCGAAAAAATAGATGCATCGGCAAGCATTTGAAACGCGCTACTATCAGAACCAATACCCAAAGCAAATCCACCACCACCGTAGGTCCTTTTGGCTGCCATCCAATACGGGTAGCTGTCTCTACGGTTTATGGTGCCCAATCCGTAGGCGGCTTCCATAAGCGGAGATACTCGAAACAATTCTGATTCAAATAGAAGAAATTCTGTCCGAGCAGAAACTATAAAATCAGCGTGTTCATCGGAATAATAATTTGTTTCGAAAGCTGCAACTTGTTTCAATCTTTTGGTCAATTCAAATGTATTGTAATTCGTAAATTGTGTTCGATAAATCTCAAGAACGTGACCTGGTCCAGTTCTCACGGGAAAATACTCCAACCCAACCATGTTCAATCTCTTCTCTCCCTTCAAGTTAGCTCCAATACCAAGTTGATAATAGGTTCGGCTTTCATTGTCCCGCTCTAATCGTGCCCTAGCCGAGTAGCCGAATTTTAAGGAGTCCATTTTTTTAAAACGATATTCAAAGCCGATTAGATCCCTTCGCGTATTCACATTGTTCTCAGAAGTAAAGCTCAGACTGTACATAGAGCTTTGCGTACCCGAAAAACTATGAACATTCAATCTTTTATCATAGATATTAAAACTCACCACATTTGACAGCGTGCTTGGTTCAAATACATCATTTATGGCATAGCTATTTGTACTAACCGAATTACCTTTCTCACGGCGAACGGACTCAGAAACATCTTTTCGCAAGTTTGTATTTTGAACTACATTTTGTTTAGAATAGTTTGCTGAATTGGAAGTTTTTACCCTTTCTGATTCTTTTCTTTTCTTTTTTGAACTCGTTGAGTCAGAAACTTTAGAGATGTACTCAGAGTCGGTCAGTGTACCCATCAGTTCATTCGTAGCATTTGCCCAGGTCAATACCCATCCGAAGAAAAAGTAGCCAATAAAAAGAAATTTTGCGTATTCTGTAACTCTCATCATAACGCACGAATTATTTAATCGCATGCAATCAGATAGGCGTTCTGTTAAGACTCTCTTGGGGAGAATCTAACAAGAAACAAAATACCAGGCATCGCACCATTTAAATTGGTCAAGTAGCCCATTTCATCTATGAAGTGGAAAAAATTAAACTTGCAATGGCAAAATCCTTATCTTTATACAGAGTAATATGCTTAAAGTCACTTCCATAGCGGTTTCCTTGCTCATTCTAGTCCAGAGCTTTAATGTCCATTTCAGTGATATCGTTGAATTGGATGAACTAATCGAGCATGCCAAATTTCACGCTGAAGAACATGGTGATAATTTCTTGGTCTTTATTTCAAAACACTATGGTGAACTCAAAGCAGAGCATAGTAAGAAGCATCAAGAAGAAAAAGAAGAGCACGAGCAACTACCCTTCCAACATCAATCTCAAACGGCTTCATTATACGCATTTGTATTAAACCAAGCTCCAACAAATCCCATAGAAATTGACTTTGCTCTTGACCAGGACACCAATTTCTTTTATCAGGCCTCTTACCACTCTTTGGCTCAAGAAGGTCTTTTTCAGCCGCCCCGGCAGGTATAATTCCACTTTTGATTTTTAAAATTGCACGGCGCTTTTTGCTCATCGTGTTTTCGGTAATTCCTATTTCTTTGGATTATGCTATCATACATCATAAATTTCAGTATACGTAACAAGTTTATTGTATTCCTCTTTACCCTATTTATTGTAAGCTTCGGATTGTATTCATTGACCCAAATTCCAATTGGGGCGGTGCCCGATGTAACCAACAATCAAGTGCAGGTTATCACCACCTCAAGGAATCTTTCCACTCAGGATATGGAGCAATTCATCACCTATCCAGTGGAACTTGAAATGGCCAATTTACCAGGGGTTCAAGAGATTCGTTCCATTACCAAGTTCGGACTTTCAGTGGTAACTGTTGTCTTTGATGACGACTTAGGTACTTACTTGCCCCGTCAGTTGCTGGCGGAAAAAATTAAATCGGCTTCCGAAAAAATCCCTGAAGGGTTTGGCACTCCTGAAATGGGGCCAATTACGACAGGACTTGGCGAAATTTACCAATACATCCTTGATGTCGAACCAAAATATAAAGACCAGTACACGGCCACTGATTTGCGAACCATTCAAGACTGGGTTGTAAAGCGCCAACTCTCAGGAATTGCCGGAGTGGTAGAAGTAAATACTTGGGGTGGATTCCTAAAACAGTACGAAGTTGCTATCAAGACTGAAAAACTCAACGCTATGGGTATAACTGCCCAAGAAGTATTTACGGCACTGGAAAAGAACAATAACGTAGCCGGTGGAGGTTACATAGAAAAGGTAAATCAAGCCTATTTTATTCGAGGGGAAGGCCTAGTCGAAAACTTTGAGGATATCAAGAACATTGTTGTCAAGACTAAAGATGGCATTCCGGTTTATATCAAAAATTTAGCTGAAGTAGGATACGGTAGCGCAACCCGTTTCGGAGCAATTACAGGAAACGGACAAGGTGAAAAAGTACTTGGTCAAGTGATGATGCTAAAAGATGCGAACTCCAAAAAAGTCATCGATGCCGTGAATGAACGTGTCGCTTCCATCTCAAAATCACTCCCAGAAGGGGTCTATATCAATCCTATATTAGATAGAAGTAAACTCATTGCCAAAACTACCTTTACTGTATCTGAAAACCTGATTCTGGGCTTTCTGATTGTTATTTTTGTGGTAGTGCTTTTACTTGGGGATTTCCGCTCCGGATTCGTTGTTGCTTCGGTGATTCCTCTTTGTTTACTTTTCGCATTATCGCTCATGTATATTTTTGGAGTTGATGCCAATCTCATGAGTTTAGGGGCAATAGATTTTGGAATCATAATTGACGGAGCCGTTATTATTGTTGAATTTATTGCCTTTCAAATGATGGCCAAAAGTTCCGAGCTTTCATCGTTAAGTCCAGCCGCTCTGCAAGCGAAAAAAGATTTGATAACCGAAAAAAGTTCCTCTAAAATGATGAACTCTGCCATTTTCGGGCAGCTGATTATCCTAATTGTTTTTATCCCGATTCTGGCCCTAAGCGGTATAGAAGGTAAAATGTTCAAACCTATGGCATTGACCTTCAGCTTTGCCTTAATTGGAGCGATGGTACTTTGTTTCACTTATGTTCCTGTTGTTGCCTCACTTTTCTTAAAACCCGAGAAACCCTCTGAGAGAAACATTTCGGTTCGGTTAATGCGATGGCTGAATGTCCGCTACGACCCAATAATCGATTGGGCTTTGAAGAGTAAAAAGTTGGTGCTGGGCTTGGCCACAATACTGTTATTAGCAGCGATATTCATATTTTCAAGGATGGGCGGCGAATTTATACCCACCTTGGATGAAGGGGATTTTGTGATTCAGCCCGTCCTAAAAACAGGAACTTCTTTGGGTAAGACTGTAGAAATCACTACCAAAATAGAGCAAATTTTGTTGGAAGATTTCCCGGAAGTTGAACAAGTCGTTACCCGTATTGGGGCTGCTGAAGTGCCTACTGACCCTATGTCGATGGAGGAAAGCGACGTCATAATAACCTTGAAGCCTAAAAACGAATGGGTTTCCGCGAAAAGTAAAGATGAACTAGCAAATAAATTCAAAGAAGCTTTAGCGATTATTCCAGGAATGGAGGTTGAATTTACCCAACCTATTGAGATGCGGTTTAATGAGCTCATCTCAGGAGTTCGGTCAGATGTAGCTATTAAAATTTTCGGGGATGACCTTGAGGTACTCAGCAAAAAAGGAAATGAAATCAAAACCCTCATCGAAAATGTTGAAGGTGCTTCGGATATTTCCGTGGAGAAAATCGTTGGACTCCCAGAAATGAATGTCAAATACGATCGCGCAAAAATTGCCCGCTACGGACTCAACATTCAAGACCTTAATGATATGATTTCAATGGGTTTTGCTGGAAAAACAGTGGGTAGTGTCTTCGAGGGCGAAAAACGTTTCGATTTGGTCGTTCGGTTGGCTTCAGAAAATCGAAAGGACATTGACAATCTTAAAAATCTGTATGTGGATATTCCTTCAGGAGGGAAGATTCCTTTGAGTGAATTAGCGGAGGTGAGTTATCAAAAAGGAGCTGCCAAAATCTCCCGTGACGATACACGACGGAGAATAGTTGTAGGAATCAATGTTCGTAATCGCGATTTACAGTCCGTAGTGGATGACGTTCAACGCTTGATTGATGAAAACATAAAACTTCCAGTGGGTTATAACATCACTTACGGAGGACAATTTGAAAACCTGCAAAGTGCTAAATCACGTTTGCTCGTTGCAGTTCCGATTGCACTTTTACTCATTTTTGTATTGCTCTATTTTGCTTTCAAATCCGTTCGGGAAGCGCTCCTGATTTACTCTGCAATCCCTTTGGCAGCGGTTGGAGGTGTTTTGTTGTTATGGATTCGCGGCATGCCCTTTAGCATCTCCGCAGGTGTCGGGTTTATCGCCCTTTTCGGAATAGCGGTTCTAAACGGAATCGTACTTATTGAACACTTTAAAGAACTCAAAAAACAACATTTCGACGATATGGAAACCCTAATTAAACAAGGCACCAAAGACCGATTGCGTGCAGTTCTATTGACCGCTTCCGCGGCAGCTTTAGGTTTTCTACCCATGGCAATTTCAACCAGTGCCGGAGCAGAGGTCCAACGCCCTTTAGCTACGGTCGTTATCGGTGGACTGATTACGGCTACGCTTTTGACCTTGGTGGTACTTCCGGTGTTGTATGCTCTATTTGAAAAAAGGAACAAAGGTGATTCAAATTCTTCCTTAAATAAAAACATTAGCACGACGGTTCTCATACTTGTCGGACTTTCATTTACAT
This sequence comes from uncultured Flavobacteriaceae bacterium, assembly GCA_947500435.1. Classification (GTDB taxonomy): domain Bacteria; phylum Bacteroidota; class Bacteroidia; order Flavobacteriales; family Flavobacteriaceae; genus Maribacter_C. The sequence goes on along the minus strand of CANMRV010000001.1, from coordinate 360,719 downwards.
CAATAGGAAACGCCCAAGAGAATCCAAAAAATTTAGGGGAGCTCATCGATTTGGCCATTGAGAATAATGCAACATTGAAAGCGGCAAATTTGAATATGAAACGTTCTGAGACTTTGGTGGGAACCGCATTTGATTTCGATAAAACGGAATTGTATTACAGCTATGACCAAAACAATTTATCTATTGGCAATTTGCCACTAAATGTACTTGGTGTGCAGCAGGATTTTCTATTCCCAACCGTGTATTTCGCCAAGCGCAAAACGAAAAAAGCCAATTTTGCCCTTAGTTCAAGTAATTATGATGTGCAAGAAAAAGCTCTAAAACGTGAAGTTACTTCAGATTATTACCAGTATCAATATGCAAAGGAAAAGGAAAATATCTATTTGCGTTTGGATAGTCTTTACCGGGATTTTGCTCACATGGCAAAGCGTCGATTCGAGTTGGGAGAAACCAATTATTTGGAGAAGATAACCGCTTCCTCAAAACAACGTCAGTTGCAAATTGCATTAGAACAAGCCCAGGAAGATGTGTCCATAGCATACAATGAATTGCTATCTCAAATTCAAATACCGAGTGGTATAAATATTAACCATGAACCTATAGGAAAAATTCCCTTAGACGTTGTGAATATTAATGAAACAGCCGAAATGGATTTTTCCAGAAACACTGTTGGCCTAGCCAACGCCAAGCGCAAACAAGAGGCACAACAGTTACTGCCAGATATCAGTTTGAACTATTTTCAAGGAACGAATAGTGCTGTAAATGGGAATTTAATCGGCTACCAAGCCGGACTTAAAATTCCACTACTTTTTTCTGGAAATGCTTCCCGAATCAAAGCTTCAAAAATTGCAGAAGAAATTGCCATTGAACAATCCAAAGCATACGAAATCAAATTGAACGCAAGGTACATGGAATTGCAATCGCAATATGAAAAATTTGCTAAGGCATTAGACTATTATGAAACCGAAGGCAGTGATCTATCCGAAGAAATTCTGAAAACGGCTGACCTGAGCTTCAGAAACGGGGAAATTGATTTTTTCCAATACATTCTAAGTATCGAAAATGCCTATGAAATTCAGTTAGACCGACTCGATAATTTGAATCGGTACAATCAAACAGTCATTCAGTTGAATTATATCAGTATAAATTAAAAGTAGAATGGCCCAAGAGCCAATCAAAATATATAAACATGAAAAAAGGAATCATAATACTACTTGCTTCACTCAGCTTTATTTATGGTTGTGGAGAGAAGAAATCAGCGGAAACTGCAGTTTCCGAAAACGAAAACGCTGATGGAACCATACTACTCTCCCACCAACAATTCGAAAATAGTGGTATGTCTTTGGGAAGTCTCGAGGAAAAATCTTTTCCAGTTTCTGTCTCCGTTAACGGAATGATTGATGTCCCTCCTGAAAACAGAGCTGTGGTAAGTGCTACCATGGGAGGATACATTAAAAAAACACCTTTGCTCATTGGTGATGTAGTTAAAAAAGGGCAAGCTTTGGTAACCCTTGAGAACCCTGAATTCGTAACACTTCAGCAAGAGTATATGGAAGTCAAACAACAACTGACTTACCTACAAGCGGAATACGACCGCCAGAAAACACTTAAGGAAGAAAATATTACTTCTCAAAAGAGTTTTCTAAAAGCGGAAAGCGACTTCAAAACTGCCAATGCACGGTATAACGGACTCAAAAAACAGCTAACTATGCTAAATATTTCGCCCGCACAAGTTGAACAGGGAAACATCAGTTCAACCGCCACAGTTTTTGCGCCAATTGGAGGTAGCATTACCCAAGTCAATGTGAATAAAGGTACCTATGTTTCTCCTGCCTCCCCTATTTTGGAAATCATCGATAATGACCATATTCATCTCGAACTTTCAGTGTTTGAAAAAGACATTATGAAGGTTAAAAAAGGCCAGCCGATTCAGTTTCGCATTCCTGAAGCATCAAAAGAAATTTTTCAGGCGGAAGTCTATTTAATTGGTACTTCCATCAATGAAAACCGGACCATCAAAGTGCATGGGCATTTAAAGGAAGAAAGCGAAAACAACTTCTTGACGGGAATGTTTGTCAATGCCGAAATCGTTACCGAAAGCAACATTTCAAAGGCTTTACCCTCAGATGCCATTGTTGAACAGGATGGAAAATTTTATGCGCTTCGGATGCTTGAAGACAAATCTGAGGGTTATTCCTTTGAATCGATTGAAATTCAACCAGGAAATACGGCTAACGGTTATACAGAAATCAAGAATGCCGGTTCATTCTCGACTTCGGATAGCTTTTTAACGAAAGGAGCTTTTGATGTTTTTGGCGAGTGAACTATCCTAACCCAACATCCAATGCCATCATTACAATAAAGCCACCGATAAAGCCCATAACTGCTATGTCGGAATGTTTGTCTTGTTGAGTTTCGGGAATCACTTCTTCTACCACTACAAAAATCATGGCCCCTGCTGCAAATGAAAGTGCATAGGGTAAAATAGGTTGAAAAGTAATCACCGCCCAAGCCCCAATAACCGCCGCAATAGGTTCTACCATGGCCGAAGCTTGACCATACATAAAGCTTCTTCTTCTAGTAAGGCCTTGTCTTCTTAACGGCATCGAAACAGCGAAACCCTCCGGAAAATTCTGTAACCCAATACCTAAAGCCAAAGCAACGGCACCACCAATAGTCGCGCCATCAAATCCGGCAGCAACACCGCCGAAAAGTACGCCTACTGCCAAACCTTCTGGAATGTTGTGCAGTGTAATTGCCAAAGTCAAAAGTGTGGTTTTGTGCCAGGGAGTTTTAATTCCTTCGGCTTCGCCTTCTTTGAAATTGATATGCAAATGTGGTAAAACCTTATCCAATCCAAAAAGAAAAAGTGCCCCCAATAAAAATCCAACCGCGGCGGGAATCACTTTTACAAAACCCTCTCCAGGACTCATGTCAATCCCTGGTGCCAATAGACTCCAAAAACTGGCTGCCACCATAACACCACCAGTAAAACCCAGCATTCCGTCCATCACTGAGCGTCTGGGGTTCTTGAATAAAAATACCAGTGCGGCACCCGAAGCAGTTAGACCCCAAGTAAAAAGAGTGGCGTAAAATGCAGCTAAAATAGGGTTTATGGACTCAAAATAATCGATTACTTCTTGCATGGCTATTCTGTTATTTTCAAATACAGGTTGGTGGCTATTTGGCTGGAAATATGAATGGTTCTTTCTTTGATTTGTATATCAATTGACCCATCAAATTCTTCTTTATCTAGAACTAGGATAGTGTCTCCCAAAGCGATTTTATTTTTGTCTAAAAACTTTAGAAAGGGCGGGGAAGAATCCTTCACACCGACACAGATTCCACTTTTACCAATTGGGATTTCATTCAACAATTTCTTGATGGCTTTTTTGAATTCCCCTTTTTTCGAAGGAATGGGATCGCCATGCGGGTCTACTTGTGGAAAGCCAAGATGTTTGTCGAGTTGGTCGACCAACTTTTCACTTTTGATATGTTCCAACTGTTCAGCTACCTCATGTACTTCATCCCAAGAAAAATCAAGTTTTTCAACAAGAAAGACCTCCCACAAACGATGCTTTCGAACCAAAGAAAGAGCAATTTTTTGGCCATATTCAGTCAGACTAACTCCCTTATAGGGCTTGTAATTGGCCACTCCCTTTTCCGAGAGTTTCTTCACCATATCGGTCACAGAAGAAGGCTTGGTCTCCATTTGTTCCGCAACAGCATTGGTAGAAACAGTCGTGTTCTCTCCTTTGCCTAGGTGGTAAATTGCTTTGATATAGTCTTCCTCAGAAAGTGTCATAAAGTCACAATATCAACAAAAATACATTTTTATATGTAAAAACAAATATTTAGCTTTGTCTAAATTTTAATTTCTAGTGACAGAAAAACAAAATTTGATTCGGAAAAACCTTGCTTACCTTCTGGTGGGTTTGTTCTGCTTTGCCTCTTTTTCAGTTCAGTCCCAAAAGTCTGAAATTCAAGGAGTCATTCTAAATAATAAAGTCCCAGTTCCGTTTGCGAATGTATATTTGGAAGGGACCACATTGGGTACTTCTTCTGATGAAGAGGGAAAATACGTGTTGAAGAATATTCCTGAGGGAAAGTATAAATTAAAGGTTACCATTTTAGGGTATAACAACTTTTCAAAAAATATTTCTATTGGCACAAATACGAAATTGAACATTCCCATTATGCTGACAACTACCTCAGAGCAATTAGAAGAAATGGTGGTTACCGGCACTCTGAAAGCAGTGAGTCGTTCTGAGAGTCCGGTTCCTGTGGAAGTGTATAGTCCGACTTTTTTGAAAAAGAATCCGACTGCTAGTATTTTTGAAGCTTTGCAAAATGTGAATGGTGTCCGCCCCCAAATTAACTGCAATGTTTGTAATACCGGGGATATTCATATCAATGGCTTGGAAGGTCCGTATACCTTAGTTTTAATTGATGGGATGCCCATTGTAAGTGGTTTAGGAACTGTTTACGGATTATCAGGAATTCCAAACTCTATAATCAAACAAATAGAAATTGTTAAAGGTCCGGCCTCTAGTTTATATGGCAGCGAAGCCGTTGGTGGACTAATCAATGTCATTACTAAAAACACTTTAGAGGCTCCAGATTTTGCTGTGGATGCCTTTCTCACCGGATGGGGTGAATACAATCTAGATATTGGAGCTAAGATTGATGTTGGCCAAAAAACTGATGTATTGCTTGGTGTGAACTATTTCAACTATGATGAAATTATCGACAACAACGGTGATAATTTCACGGATTTGACCCTCCAAGACCGAATCTCAGTTTTTCAAAAATGGAGTTTTCAGCGCAAAGACAATCGCATCCTCTCTCTGGCAGGTCGCTTCTTCTATGAAGATAGATGGGGCGGTGAACTACAATGGACACCCGAGTTCAGAGGTGGTGATGAAATTTATGGTGAAAGTATTTATACCAGACGTTGGGAAGTCTTGGGCAAATACCAATTGCCTGTTAAAGAAAAGTTGTTACTTTCTTTCTCTTATAACGACCATGCACAGAACTCCGTTTATGGCAATGTTCCCTATCTGGCCGACCAACGCATCGGTTTTACGCAATTGACTTGGGATAAAAAAGTGGGTAATCATGATGTATTAGTGGGCAGTGCGCTCCGGTACAACTATTATGACGACAACACTACGGCAACCGTTTCTGCTGATGAAGTGGTTATTCCTAGTTTGTTTGTGCAAGATGAAATTAGTTTGGAGAAAAAGCACTCACTTCTATTAGGTATGCGGTATGACTATGATAAGAGACATGGAAACATTTTTACACCAAGAACGGCGTATCGTTGGAAAATGACTAATAATGACATTTTGCGTCTGAATGCAGGTACAGGTTTTCGTGTGGTGAATTTATTTACTGAGGAGCATGCGGCCCTCACAGGAGCCCGCGATGTGATTGTGACTGAAGAATTGAATCCCGAACGTTCCTTTAATGTAAACCTCAATTATTTAAAAAAGATTTATGGTAGCAATGGTACGTTTGCTAGTATAGACGCTTCATTATTTTATACCAATTTCAGCAATGCCATTCTACCTGACTATGATACCAACCCCAATCAAATTATTTATGACAATTTAGACGTAACATCTATTTCTCAAGGAATAAGCGCCAATATTGATGTGGTTTTCCCTTCGGGATTTAAATTCTTAATAGGAGCTACTCTCCAAGATGTACGCCAAACGGAAAACGGAGTTTCAAGACGTCAAATACTGACCGAAAGCTATACCGGAACTTGGAACTTCGGCTACAACTTTAGAAATCTAAAACTAAGCTTTGACTACACCGGAAACCTCTATGGGCCGATGCGTTTACCAACCCTCGGTGAGAGCGACCCGCGTAGTGATTTCTCACCGGTTTGGAGCATTCAAAACATTCAATTCACCTATAAAGGGCTTGACAATTTCGAATTCTACGGAGGTATCAAAAACCTTTTGGATTGGACGCCAAATAGAGGAAATCCTTTTATCATTGCAAGAGCAGATGACCCTTTTGATAAGAATGTGACATTTGATAGCAATGGTGATGCGGTTGCGACGGTAAATAACCCAAATGCGCTTACTTTTGACCCATCCTATGTGTATGGCCCAAATCAAGGTATTCGTGGATTCTTCGGAATGCGCTATCGATTGAACTAGTTAATACCTATTTTTGAAAGAAATAACCTAATCTTCTTTTTTGAATAATTCTTCTCTTTTTGATTACATTATAATTGGTGCCGGGGCTGCGGGATTAATGCTTGCCGATGCCATCATTTCCGATGATTTCTTCAAGGGAAAATCTATCCTCCTCTTAGACAAAGACACCAAACAAAAAAACGACCGCACCTGGTGCTTTTGGGAAAAGGGAGAAGGACAATTCGATTCCATAGTTCATAAAAAATGGAATCATATTTATTTCGGTGGGAAGCAATTTTCGAAGCGCTTTAATATCAATCCATATACCTATAAAATGGTTCGTGGGATTGACTTTTATAATTCCCTTTTACAACGGATTGAGGCACATCCTGGAATTGTTTTTAAACAAGCTGAAGTTACAGCGGTATCAGATGATGGTGAAATTGTAAAAATTTCTACCTCACAAGAAACATATTTAGGAGGAAAGGTCTTCAATAGCATTTTTAACTATGGAATGGCTAAGCATCAAGAAAAGTATCCGGTGCTCCAGCAGCATTTTGTAGGCTGGTTTGTAAAAACTACGAAACCTGTTTTCGATGCTGATCAAGCCACCTATATGGACTTTTCAATTGAACAAAAAGGAAATACACGTTTTATGTATGTATTACCCACTTCAGAAAACGAGGCACTTATTGAACACACCCTGTTTTCTGAGGATTTATTACCAAAGGAAGAATACGAATCAGCCATTAAAGAATATCTGCAAAAGGAATTGGACACTACAGACTATGAAATCTTAGAAACCGAAATGGGTAGTATTCCTATGACTTGTTATGATTTTAAGGAGCATCACACGCAAAACGTTCGCTATATAGGCACTGCGGGAGGTTGGGCCAAACCGAGTACAGGATATACCTTTGCCAGTACGGCTAGAAAAATTCCCGTATTACTTGAATATATCAAAACCGGAAAACCTTTGAATAGTTTGAGTTTCAAAAATCGTTTTTGGTTTTATGATTTGCTGTTTTTAGATGTACTCTATAAAGACAATGCAAAAGGTTATCACATTTTTGAAACCTTATTCAAGAATAGAAATCCCAAGCTGATTTTTAGGTTTTTAGATGAACAAACTAACATTTTAGAGGACTTCAAATATATACGAGGCTGTCCGAAAAAGCCTTTTATTAAGGCTTTTCGGGAAAGAATTTTTTAGATTTTTGTCTAGATGTTGTATGCTACAATTTTAACAAAAGCTTCAATCAATCCTCACATACAAATAGCCTAACTGATCTAAATAGGTCAAATCAGCAAAAAGTTGGTTTTTACAAAGCCCTATAGTTCCCGGCAAATATTCAGGATACCCATCTTCAACCTCAACTGAAATATTTGACCCGAATTCATTCGTTAAAACTTCCCATTTGCCAAGTTCTAGGGTTTTTGAATTCTCTTCAACTATAAAAGAGTTATCCGTTTTAAAAGTTAGCCGTACATCCCCTTCTGTTTTTCTGGGAAAATCCCCAGAACAAAGACCACAGGTTATCTCTTTTAATTGCCAATCTCCTAGTAATTTATTACGAAATTCATCAAAATTAGTTGATGACGATTCACAATCGATGAAAGAGTCAACTAAGAACTCGTCCTTGTCGCATCCGAAAAGGAAGCAGAAACTGAGCAAAAGGAAAAGCAATTGTCTCATGCCTTGTTTTTCAATAAGATACGGTTTTATAAATAGGTTGCTTTGATCAACGTATTTAGAGACTATTACACTTTTCTACGCATCAAATTTTCTCCAAACAGATGTAACAAATCTTTTTTATCATCGGATATTTTCAGCTCCTCAAGTACTGCAAAAGCTTTTTCAGTATACGCTACAATTTCCAACTGGGTGAGTTCAGCAGAACCACTGTCTTTGAAAATGGATTTGATGGTTTTGATTTTATCCGAAGGGTCTTGGGGTTGAATGGAAAACAAATCTGAAAGTTCTTTCTTTTGAATCGCTGTCCCCATTTCCAATGCTTTCAAGTATAAAAAGGTCTTTTTGTTCTCTATGATATCACCACCTACCTGTTTTCCAAAAGTTTTAGGGTCTCCGAAGGCGTCTAAGTAGTCATCTTGAAGTTGAAAGGCGATACCCAAATTCCGACCGAATTCATAAATACTATTCTGGTCATCTATAGAGGCATTTGCTACTATTCCTCCCATTTTTAATGCGGCTGCAACCAACACCGCGGTTTTAAATTCAATCATTTTTAAGTACTCGGTGATAGTAACATCATCTCTCGTTTCAAAGTCGACATCATATTGCTGCCCTTCGCAAACTTCAATAGCAGTTTTGCTAAATAATTTGGCCAAATCACGGAAGGTCTCACCTTCATAATTTTCAAACAACTGATACGCGTTGATAAGCATCGCATCACCTGAAAGTATGCCTGTATTGACATCCCATTTTTCGTGAACCGTTTCTTTACCTCTTCGCAAAGGAGCGTCATCCATAATATCATCATGTACCAAAGAAAAGTTATGAAAAACCTCAATAGCCAAAGCAGCATCAAGTGCATTTTTATACTTCGTTCCAAACACTTCGGTAGCCATAAGAACCAGAACAGGGCGCAAACGTTTTCCCCCTAAACTCAATATATAAGTTATAGGTTCGTAAAGGTTAATCGGTTCTCTAGTAGTGGTTTTGGACTCTAGATACGAAATGAATTCATTTCGATAATGTTCGATTGAATGCATGCAGCAGATTTTCTTCAAAAATACATCCATTGTTACAAATAAGTTACATAAACGTCAAATGTTCAAAAGAAAACCGATTAAAAACGCAATAGTTTTTTAATTCGTCGTCTTTATAATTGAAGATCGATCAAAAGCAACTCTTGAATGGTTTCTGATTCAGAAAACTATAAAAATCTAAGGACCTTTTTTAATGAGGAATATCATTCATTAAAAACCTACACGCAATCAAGAATTGATGATGCGTCAGATAGAGATGCTGAAGATATTGTTCAAGATGTAGCACTAAAATTATTCTCAAGACCTGATACGGCCTCACCAATTCACAACATTGCTGGCTTTGTATATAATTCCATACGCAACAGAATTATAGACATCATGCGAACTAAAAAAGAGCAAGTACACATTGAAAATGACATGGGGACAAAGTTAAGCCAGTTCACAGAACTGTTTTACGGAAAATCAGATAACGGATATTCCGAAGAGATGAAAAAGGAACTCAAAAAAGCGATTATCAACTTAAAACCTGTATATCGAAATATTATAAAAGCTATTGATTTTGAAGGGTACACCTATAGTGAGTTGTCAATGCAAATGGGCATTCCCAAAGGGACTCTAATGTCACAACGCCACCGGGCAATTGCATTACTGTTCAAAGAATTAGAAACAAAAAAAGAAACTAAGAATTAAAATTATACCTATGAAAGAATATGTAGAACATCAAGTAAAAAGCAAAGTAGAGACCTTCTTCAAGGGGTTTTTCAAAGTAGTATTTATGATTGTCGCAGCAATCGTCTTCCTTTTGCTATTCGGTTACGGATTTATGTTATTATGGAATTGGTTGATGCCAGACGTTTTCGGGTTACCGGTTCTTAGCTATTGGAAAGCAGTAGGCATTTTAGTCATGGCAAAGCTATTGTTTGGAAATTTTGAGGGTAAAGGTCATAAAAGCCATTCCAAAAAAGGGCGTAAACAATTCAGAAACAAGATGAACGATTCTTGCAAAAGTGATTTTTCAAAATGGGAGTTTTATGATGAATTCTGGAAAGATGAAGGAGAAAAAGCATTTAACGTTTATGTAGAACGTCAACAAAATGACGGACAATGATAATTGTCATTTACAATGTTAAAAAAATGTAAAACTTAGGAAACTTTAAATGTTTTTAAAGTTTCCTGTCCTATATTTGGCGTCCGAAACGTCATGAAGGAAAAGATTTTACATAAAGCGATTGATATGTTTTTGAGCCTAGGGTTCAAAAGTGTTACCATGGATGATATTGCCAATGGCATGGGCATTTCCAAAAAAACCATTTACGCACACTATGAAAACAAGACTAAATTGGTAGAAGAGAGTACCGATTATCTATTTCATGTTATTTCAAGTGGTATAGACCAGATATGTTCTCTGGAGAAAAATCCGATTAAAGAGCTTTATGAAATCAAGAAGTTTGTAATGATGCATCTAAAGGATGAGAAATCTTCACCTCAGTATCAGTTACAAAAGTATTATCCAAAAATATATGAAGTATTAAAGGTCAAAGAATATGAAGTAATGTTGGTATGCGTTGTCGACAATATCAAAAGAGGGCTTGAGCTTGGTATCTATAGACCAAATCTTGATGTTGATTTTGTCTCACGTATCTATTATTCAGGAGCCTTTGCCATTAAAGACAATAGTCTTTTCCCAAATACAGAATTCAAAATGACCACATTGGAAGATTACTTTTTAGAGTACCATCTCCGTGGAATAGTTACCCCTAAAGGACGAAAAATATTAAACAAAATCATCAATTCAAATCAAGGATAGCATGCGAAATCATATTTTAACCTTCTTTACTTTTCTTACCCTAAGTATAGGATTCTCTCAAGAAGAAGTAACTAATACAGATAGTTTCACTCTGCAAGAGGCCATTGACTTTGCCCTAAAAAACAACTATAGTGCTATCAATGCTGATCGCGATCTAATCGACGCTAAAAAGCAAAAATGGGAAACTATTGCAACTGGGCTTCCACAAATTACTGGCGCTATTGGCTATCAAAATCAACTGAAGCAGCCTGTTTCTTTAATTCCTGCTGAATTTGCAGGTGGCGAACCTGGGGAATTTGTACCTATCGTATTTGGGCAAGCGCAACAAGCAAATGCAACTGCTACCTTAAGACAACAAATTTTTGACGGATCTTATATTGTCGGTGTACAGGCGACTAAAGCATTTTTAAGCTATAGTCAAAATAACAAAGAGAAAACGGACTTGGAAGTTCGCAAGGCTGTCACCGAAGCTTATGGCAATGTGTTACTTGCTGAGGAAAGTGTCACCATATTTGAAAAGAATAAGGCTAACCTCGAAAAGAACCTTTTTGAAACTACAAAAATCTATGAAAATGGCCTTGGAGATGAAGAAAGTGTTGAACAACTTCAAATCACTTTATCGTCTGTAGACAACCAATTGAAGAATGCCATTCGTTTAAAAGGTATTACGTTGCAAATGTTGAATTTGGTGATGGGCATTGCCATTGATGCTCCAACCAAACTTGAAGAAAATCTGGATGATTTGGCACAAAGACAAATTGATTTTGGTCTTTTAGAATCCGAATTTAATATGGAAAACAATGTAGACTTTAAATTGGCAACCAACCTTAATCAACAGCGCTACTATGAATGGAAATTGGCTAAAAGTCGTGCTTTGCCCACCTTGAATTCATTTATAAACTACGGCACGGCAGGTTTCGCGGATGACTTTAATTTTCTTAGTAGTGATCAGCAGTGGTTTGATTCATCAGTTTTAGGTTTCGATTTAAGTATTCCAATTTTCAGCTCGGGCAAACGAAATGCTGGAACCGCTAGAGCTAAAATAGCATTGGAAAAAGCTAAGACTCAACTAAGCGAGGCAGAAGAGCAGATTCGGTTACAGCTTGAAAGCTCTAAAAGCAATTATATTTTGGCCATTGAACAATATGAAACCGCCAAAAGCAATCTCAACCTTGCAGAAAGAATTGAGAACAAAAATCAAATCAAATACGCCGAAGGTTTAGCCAGTAGTTTCGAGCTACGCCAAGCACAGACTCAGTTATACGATGCCCAACAAACGTATTTGCAAAGTATGGTTGAGGTCATCAATAAGAAAACAGAACTTGAGACTATTTTGAATAACAAATCCTGAGAAAAACATCAATCCTTAATAATAGCAACATGAAAAAAATAATCTTTATCCTTATTGCAGTTGTTACACTTGCAGCATGCGGAAATAATGGTGAAAAGTCCATTAGTGATTTAATCGCTCAAGGTAACCTAGAAACCCTTCGTGCCAAAAAAACCGAAATCTCAGAGCAGCAAAGAGCAATAGAAAAAGACCTTCAACTATTGGATTCTGTTATCGCTGCGAAATCAGGCGTAGAAAAACTTCCTTTGGTAACCATCTTAACGGCCAAGGGTGAAAAGTTTGATCACTTTTTGGAATTACAAGGCGATGTAAAAACAAAGCAAAATGTATTGATTTATCCAGAAATGGCGGGTACGTTACAACGTGTATATGTTAAGGAAGGCCAACGTGTAAAGAAAGGACAACTTTTGGCATCAATTGATGATGGAGGAATGGGGAGTCAAGTATCACAGTTGAAAACACAAGCTGAATTGGCAAAAACGACTTTTGAACGTCAAAAACGTTTATGGGAACAGAAGATAGGTTCTGAAATACAATATCTGCAGGCAAAATCAAGCTACGAGGCTACTGAAAATGCAGTGAAGCAGGCTCAGAGCCAACTAGGTAAGTCAACCATTCGGGCCCCTTTCTCAGGTATTATTGATGACGTTATCAAGGACCAAGGTACAGTTGTATCACCCGGCCCTGGTGCAGAGGTATTCCGAATCGTGAATCTTTCCGATATGTATATTACGGTGGATGTTCCTGAAAACAACTTAGGTGGTATTTCTAAAGGTAAAGAAGCCAAAGTATATTTCCCGGTACTTGGAGATACGGTTATTTCTAAAATACGTCAGACCGGTAACTTTATTAACCCTAGCAACAGAGCATTTAGTGTTGAAATTCCTGTTCCGAATAAAAAAGGGAATATTAAGCCCAATCTATCCGCCCGAGTTAGTTTGAACGATTATAGCAGCGACGATGCCATTCTAATTCCCCAAGGAATTATTTCTGAAAATGCAGATGGAGAACAGTACGTTTATGTGGCCTCAGAGCCAAATGATAACAAGGCCGTGGCAACTAGAAGAATAATCCAAACTGGAAAAACCCAGGGAAGTTTGGTAGAAGCTCTTTCAGGTATTAACGATGGCGACCTTCTAATTAAAGAGGGAGCCAGAACGGTTAAAGAAGGGCAAAATGTTCAAATCCTAAATACGGAGAACGATGAGTAAACAAAAGAAAAACGCCAATAAGGAATTCAAAGTAGCATCTTGGGCAATTGACAATCCCTCGGTGATTTTTGTGATGATTGCTATCCTTTTATGGGTAGGTTTTTCAGCATATCAATCGATGCCGCGAGAGGATTATCCGGAGATAGTTGAAACAAAAGTTTACGTAAGTACACCTTATCCTGGCAATACGGCAGAGGACATCGAACGTTTGATAACCGACCCTTTAGAAGACCGATTGAAAAACGTCAGTAACGTCGTAGAAACAAGTTCTACTTCCCAGGAAGACTATTCGATAATTACCGTAGAATTTGATGAGGACATTACGGTTGAACAAGCGAAGCAAAAGGTAAAGGATGAAGTAGATACCGAAAAGTCGAGTGAAGATTGGCCCACCTTCAATGGAGCAAAAGTAGAACCAAATATTTTCGATTTAAACTTGGCGGAATCTTTTCCGATTATGAACGTCAATTTCACGGGAGATTATCCTGTTGAAAAACTAAAAGAGTATGCGGAATATCTCGAAGATGAAATAGAAAATCTTCCACAAATAAAAGAAGTTGACATTCGAGGAGCGCAAAAGAAGGAGGTTGAAGTAGCCGTTGATGTTTACAAAATGATGGCCGCCAAAGTAAGCTTTCAAGATGTTATTAGCGCCATAGGCAATGGTAATATGACGATGTCTGCCGGAAACATTAAAACCAGTGAGCAACGCAGAACCATTAGAGTTTTAGGTGAGATTCAAGAGCCACAGGAGCTTAATGAATTTGTGGTTAAGTCAGAGAATGGTGCGGTATATCTCAAAGATATTGCAACGGTAACTTTTGACGAGGAAGACAAGACCACATTTGCAAGGGAATACGGCGAAAGTGTTGTCATGCTAGATATAAAAAAGCGTTCAGGAACGAATACTATTGCCGCCACACAGGAGATTAGAGCGCTTGTGAAGAAAGCACAGGCGGAGTATTATCCTGCCGATTTAAATATTTCTATTGCCAACGATTCTTCTGATCGAACATTAAACCAAGTCGATGACCTTGTAAACAGTATCATCTTTGGAATTATTCTGGTAGTTACCGTTTTGATGTTTTTCCTTGGTTTTCGCAATGCCCTTTTTGTGGGATTTGCAATTCCGATGTCGATGTTTATATCATTCTTCGTACTAAACTCCTTGGGAGTTATTGTTGATAGCCTAAGCTTCACCCTGAATACAATGGTATTATTCGGAATGATTATGGGTCTGGGTATGCTCGTGGATAACGGTATCGTGGTAGTCGAAAACGTCTATCGTTTAATGAGTGAGGGAATGTCAAGAACCGAGGCTGCTAAAAAAGGTATCGGTGAAATTGCATTGCCCATAATCATATCAACAGTGACTACCGTTGCGGCGTTTGTTCCACTCGGACTCTGGCCTGGGCTTTTCGGGCAGTTCATGATTTATTTCCCAGTTACACTTTCCGTTGTATTAGGTTCATCACTATTTGTAGCGCTATTTATGAATTCAATGCTGGTTTCCCAGTATATGGAAATTGGTGACAAAGAAATTAGCCGCAAAGGCCTCATTAGAACAACTGCGATCGTTGGTGGTCTTGGACTACTAATACTTTTCATTGGCGGACCCGCTAGAGGATTGGGTACAGTAATGATTTTTACAGCGCTGATGCTTTGGGCGTATAAATATGCCATAAAGGGATTAGCCAATAGTTTTCAAAATAAGGTGATGCCTCGTTTTGAAGACTGGTACGAGCGTCGAATTAAGCACGCCTTACGCGGAGGAAATGTGTATTGGTACTTTGGAGTTACCGTAGTACTATTGTTGGTGACCTTCATGTTATTCGGCATGTCAATAGGCTCAGGAAGAACCAAAATCGAGTTCTTTCCAGAGAACAGTCCGAATGAGGTATATGTGTATATTGAATATCCTGAAGGCACATCCATAGAGAAAACAAATACGATTACCAAGGCCATTGAAGACCGAGTTTATAATGTAGTCAAACGTGAAAAATATAAACGTGATGCTGATTATAACTATTTGGTAGAATCTGCCGTATCACAAGTTGGAGAAGGTGCTGGTAACCCACAAACGGATGGCGGCTCGTCTTCCGAAATGCCACATCGTGGAAAAGTTACGGTTTCAATGCGGGAATTTAAATACCGAAACGGATTGGATACCGAAGAACTCCGTGGGGCAATTCAAGCTGACCTAACAGGTATATACCCTGGCGTTTCTATTTCGGTTGAAAAGCTGGCAGAAGGGCCTCCAGCAGGATATCCGGTAAACATTGAACTACAAGGCAAAGACTATGATGAATTGATTAGTACTGCCGAGGATATTCGCAATTATTTGAACAGCAAGAATATTCCCTTTATCGAGGAATTAAAAATCAACGTAAACAAGAGCAAGCCTTCAATGCAGGTAGTTGTTGATAGACAAAAAGCAGGAGAGCTGGGCGTTGCTGTTGGGCAAGTCGGAAATCAGTTACGACGTTCCCTATTTGGGGAAAAAGCAGGCGTTTTCAAACAAGATGGAGAAGATTACGACATCAACGTACGCTTTAATAGCGATTTACGTTTTGATAAAAACGCGCTATTTAATCAGAATATCATCTTTAGGGATCAAGCTTCTGGACAAATCAAAGAGGTTCCTGTTTCTGCAGTTGCATCACAGAAAAATTCATCGGGCTTTAGTTCCATAAAACATCGCAATGGCAATCGTGTTGTTACGGTGTACTCGGGACTTACCGCTGGTGGAAACCCTGCAGAAGTTGTGGGTAATGTCATCAAAGAAATGGAAAATTTCAAAGGAATTCCAGATGCTGTAAAAGTAGATTATACGGGAGAAATTGAAGAGCAGAACAAGCAAATGAACTTTTTAGTAGGTGCCTTTTTCGGTGGCCTAGCGTTAATCATGCTGATTTTAATTTTCCAATTTGGAGGAATTTCAAAGCCCCTAATTATTATGATTGCCATCTTCTTAAGCTTTATCGGAGTATTTGGCGGATTGATGCTTACAGGATGGTCTTTCGTTATTATGATGACGATGATGGGTATTATTTCCCTTGCAGGAATTGTTGTAAATAATGGTGTTGTACTATTAGATTACACCCAAATTCTCATCGACCGTAAAAAGGTAAAACTAGATATGGATGATAAGGATTTATTGTCTATGAAGGATGTTACCAAAGTGATTACAAAAGCAGGGAAAGCTCGTCTGCGTCCTGTAATTTTAACGGCGATAACTACGGTTTTAGGATTAATACCATTAGCTATAGGATTGAACATTGACTTTGCTTCGCTGGTCACCGAATTTGACCCTAAAATTTATTTTGGTGGGGACAATGTTGTGTTCTGGGGGCCATTGGCATGGACAGTTATCTTCGGTCTAATCGTGGCAACTTTCCTAACCTTGATTATTGTCCCGGTACTATTTAATATCACCTATCGCATTAAAACAAAAGTACGCGGGTGGCGAAAACCTGAAATGAATCTTGGTGAAGAACTTTTAGTCAAAGATGAAGAATACGAGGTCCTGCCAAAAACAGGCACTTCAGATTAAATAGTATTCCATTTTGTAAAAAGAATCCCTGAAATTTCGGGGATTCTTTTTTTTACAACACTTTAGTCCTGAATACTTCTTAAATTTGTCGCTTCAATTAGAAATACAACCATGTACAGAAGCCATAACTGCGGAGAATTACGCGAATCACATATCAATCAAAAAGTAACTTTATCAGGTTGGGTGCACAAAACCCGTGATAAAGGTTTTGTCGCTTGGGTTGACCTTCGTGACCGTTATGGCATTACGCAACTCGTTTTTGATGAAGACCGGACATCTTCTAAGTTATTGGAACAAGCTAGAAGTCTAGGCCGCGAATTTGTAGTGCAGGTGAATGGTGAGGTTATTGAAAGAGCTTCAAAAAACCCAAATATCCCAACAGGAAATATTGAAGTTTTGGTGGAAGAGGTTATAGTTTTGAATGAATCAAAAACTCCCCCCTTTACCATTGAAGATGAAACGGATGGTGGTGAAGATATTCGCATGAAATATCGCTATTTAGACATCCGAAGAAATCCTGTAAAAGACAGCTTGATTTTTAGAAGCAAGGTGGCGATGGAAGTCCGAAAATATTTGTCTGACGAAGGGTTTATAGAAGTTGAGACTCCGTATTTAATAAAGTCAACCCCAGAAGGAGCTCGGGATTTTGTTGTACCAAGTCGTATGAACGAGGGTCAATTTTACGCCCTTCCACAATCGCCACAGACTTTTAAGCAATTGCTTATGGTGGGCGGATTGGATAAATACTTCCAAATCGTAAAATGCTTTAGAGATGAAGATTTACGAGCAGACAGACAACCCGAATTCACACAAATAGACTGTGAAATGGCCTTTGTGGAGCAAGAAGATATTCTAAATGCTTTCGAAGGATTGACCAAACACCTATTAATAGAAATCAAAGGCGTTGATATCGAATCTTTCCCAAGAATGACTTTTGATGAAGCTATGAAACGTTACGGAAACGACAAACCGGACATTCGCTTCGGAATGGAATTCGGCGAATTAAATGAAGTAGCGCAACACAAAGATTTTAATGTCTTCAATTCCGCGGAATTAGTTGTTGGGATAGCTGTACCTGGAGGAAATTCCTACACCCGAAAAGAAATCGACAAACTTACTGACTGGGTGAAGCGACCACAGGTAGGAGCCTTGGGAATGGTATATTCAAGATGTAATGATGATGGAAGCTTTAAGTCATCAGTCGACAAATTCTATGACCAAGAAGACTTGGCCAAATGGGCAGAAGTAACAGGTGCCAAAGCGGGTGATTTGGTCTGTGTGCTTTCTGGAGACAAAAATAAAGTAAGAGCACAATTAAGTGCCTTGCGTATGGAGTTGGCAGAGCGTATGGGGCTGCGCAACCCAGAGGAGTTCGCGCCATTGTGGGTAATTGATTTCCCATTGTTGGAATTAGATGAAGAAACTGGACATTATCATGCCATGCATCACCCCTTCACTTCTCCGAAACCTGGTCAATTAGAATTGTTAGATTCAGACCCAGGAGCAGTTCGAGCGAATGCTTATGATTTGGTTTTAAATGGAAATGAAATCGGGGGTGGTTCTATTCGTATACATGATAAGGAAATTCAAAGTACCATGTTCAAGCATCTAGGTTTCTCTCCTGAAGAAGCCAAAGCACAATTCGGTTTCTTAATGGATGCTTTTCAATACGGCGCACCACCACACGGTGGAATCGCTTTTGGCTTAGATAGATTAGTTGCAATTCTAGGAGGTCAAGAAACCATTCGTGATTTTATCGCTTTCCCTAAGAACAATAGTGGTCGTGATGTGATGATTGATGCGCCTGCTCCAATTGATGAAGAGCAATTGAAAGAATTGAGTTTGAAGTTGGATTTGTAGTTAATCAAATCCCTATTAAAATCAGACTCTTTATGGAGACTCCAAAAATTTAGCTTCTCATTGATTTTATTTTTAACTTTCCATGATGGTTAGAAATAATATTACAAAAATCGGAACTGTAATTTTGCTAGGGTTTGCGGTAAGCATAGTTTCAGGATTTGCCTATACCCTTTCTAACTATCAAAATCAATTTGACCGAAAAAATGAAGGTCATATCGGTTATCTCGATCCAAATAATCCCGATATATCAGAAAATTTTAAGCGATGCAGTGATAAACTACCTGTGGGGTTCTATCATAGCACAGCCCCGTACATTTATAAAGGAGGCAAACCTGTTTTTAAAAGGTTCATTCAAAATAACTACTCAGATAATAATTTCACGGATAACGGCTATTTAAACTTTCGATTTCTTATCGATTGTAAAGGAGAGCTAGGGGATGTAGAAACCAAACAACTAGACACAAATCTTGAAATCACAACTCTAAACAAAGATTTAGTAAGTAGGCTCTCAAAACTTACACTCAGAAAAGAGAATTGGAGTTCATTAGAAACAAGAGAAGTTCGTGATCTCTACATGTATATAATTTATAAAATTGAAGATGGGCAAGTTGTTGAAATTCTACCTTAGTATTTTTACCATTTTGCTTCTTTTCTCCTGCAAAGAGAATACTCTAGAAGCTAAAGAAGGTAATAATAGAGAAATGGCCGAACGAGTATATAAAGCTGGTGAAAATCTGCTACAAGGCTCTCCCGAAAGCATGGAACGCATCCAAGAAGCCATTGCCCTAGATACCACCTATGCCGAAGCCATAAGAGAACTTTCCGTTGCCTATTTGAAAAGAGGAATGCCCCATAAATGGAAACCAATTTTCGATAAAGCCGTAGAGAAAGATGCAGCGACTTGGCAGCCATGGCGCGGTTACCTTTACCTCTGGTTCTACCGAGATTATAAAAAAGCCATCGCTGATTTTAACGCTTCTGATACTTTGACCCCATATATCGACCATCCTCAAGGGCATAGTGTAGATTTCTGGCGTGGTATTGCCTACCTAGGCTTGAAAGACTATGAAAACTCCATTGCCTATTGGGACAAGCACATCACCAAAGAAACCGAAGATAGCGGTGAAGATTGGGTTGAACTCGAAGCGTTTTTATATCGTGGAATTGCCTATTATGAATCAGGCAAGCCTGAAGAAGCATTAGAAAATTTTGATAAGGTTATTAAGTACTTCAAACAATCGGCAGATGCTAAATATTACAAAGCTTTGATTTTAAAAGATTATGATGTTTCAGAAGCAAAATTGCTGATTGAAGATGCGATTGTAGATTTCAATGCAGGGTTTTATAACAATAGAGACTATGTGGAAACACTTCGCCAAATTTATTTGGAAGACCTGGTGGATTTGAAAAAGTCCCTTTTGGAATGAGTTAAATACTCGCTCCTGTATTTTCATTACTTTTAGATAAGTAAAACTCCCAAATGCCAACCCAACTAGAAAAACTCTTTACCAAGTTTATCAAATGGCGATATAAAAATATCTCCAACAAAACCTTCACCCATATTCTTGCTGTCTTAGTTGGACTTTTAGCTGGTTTAGCCTCGGTAACCTTAAAAAACCTAACGTTTTTCATACAATCATCACTTGAAGGCGGCATCGTTTTTTCGAGCAATCAGCTGTACTTTATATTGCCGATTATCGGACTTGCTTTAGTGTTCCTTTATGTGAAGTTTGTACACAAAGAAAAATTAGAGCATGCGGTTTCCTCCATCTTATTTGCATTGAGCAAGAAGAAAGGGATTATAGATTTAAAGAAAATTTATACGCCACTGATAACCGCACCACTTACTGTTGGTTTTGGAGGTTCAGTAGGACTACTCGGACCAGCCGTGAAATCAGGTTCTGCTATAAGTTCCAATTTAGGTCGCGTGCTTCATTTGAACTCCAAAACACGTTCCTTGCTCATTGCTTGTGCATCGGCAGGAGCCGTGGCATCCATATTTCAATCGCCAATTGCAGCTATTATTTTTGCGGTGGAAATATTTAGTATCGATTTCACCATGCTTTCCGTAATGCCCCTTTTATTAGCCTCGGTATCCGGAGTGCTTACCTCTTATTTTTTTCTTGGGAATGAAGTACTTTTCGATTTTAGGCTCACAGATAATTTCGAAGTAAAAGACACCTTATTCTATATTTTATTAGGTGTTGGAACGGCCTTCGCTTCCATCTATTTTACTAAAATGTACTTTGGAATTCTAAAACTATTTGAGCCTTTGAAGAGTCCAAAGTATAAACTCCTTGTTGGCGGACTCGCTATAGGTGTCATGCTTTATTTTATACCCCCGTTGTATGGAGAAGGTTTTAGTTTCATCAGTAATTTACTAGATGGGAATCACCTATCGGCTCTAGGTTCGACTCCCTTTGACGACTATATGAATAATATTTGGGTAGTCATTGCACTCCTGTTTGGCATTACTGTTTTTAAAGCCATCGCCATGACCACTACTTTTGCCGCTGGCGGAGCTGGGGGAATTTTCATCCCGACTATGGTGATGGGAAGCGCCTTAGGAAATGTTGTCGCCAAAGTCATTAATAATCTGGGATTGGGGTTCGCAGTCTCCGAAAGCAATTTCACCTTAATTGGGATGGCGGGATTGATTGCCGGAGTGCTTCACGCACCTTTAACGGCTATCTTCTTGATAGCGGAAATCACTGGAGGTTATGAACTTTTTGTTCCACTAATGATTACTGCGGCCATATCCTATCTCATCACAAAAAACGCCATCAAACATAACATTTACACCCGCGAACTAGCCGAACAAGGGGCACTGCTCACCCACGATAAAGACGAGAATGTTCTGACCGTAATGCAATTGGATGACGTTATCGAACAAAACTTCAAAACAGTAACCCCAACTATGTTTTTAGGGGAAATGCTCCATGAAGCTGTATCACAATCGACCAGAAATTTATTTCCAGTTGTAGATGAAAACGAGGCTTTGGTTGGGATTGTGTTATTAGATGATATTCGGGAGTTTATGTTTGAAACTTCCCTGTATCGGACAACAACAGTTTCAACTTTTATGCATTCGGCACCAGAATATATATTCCATGGAAAAGATAGTATGCAACAGGTCATGAAAAAGTTTCAAGACAGTAATGCCTGGAACCTTCCCGTTATCAAAGATGGAAAGTACTATGGCTTCGTTTCAAAATCTAAATTATTAACCGCCTATCGCCGAGAATTAATTAATTTTACGCAGTAAAATAACGCGATGATTTTAGTTCTAGGGGCTTTGTTAGCCATAATTTTTCTTTTTCTTTCTGTAGTACATTTCTACTGGGCCTTTGGCGGGAAATGGGGAATTGATGCTGCAATACCAACAAATGACGAAAGTATTCAAGCATTGAAACCGCCGACAATTGCCACTATAATTGTTGGGATTGGACTTTTGTTTTTTTCTTTGTTTTATATGGCTCGAATAGAAGTCTTTACTGCTAAACTACCGAGTTGGCTATCCTTATATACTGGTTGGATTTTACCTTCCATATTTTTACTTCGTGTCATTGGAGATTTTAAATATGTGGGGCTTTTTAAGAAGATAAAAATGACCAAATTTGCAAAATCAGATACGAAATACTTTATTCCCTTATGTGCTTTCTTGGCAGTAGCAGGTTTTATAGTTCAAATGTATATTTAATATGAAGCTTAAGTATTTTATAGTACTAGTTGTTCTAGCATCTTTTGTTGCAATCATTTATGGCTTCATGTTAGATGATTCCCAAGAAGCTTTATCCCATAAATACATCGGTTCAGGAACCGTTGGACTTTTTCTTATAGCCATGCCGCTTTTCCTGTATAAGGAAAGTAAAACCAGGGATTTCAAAGACTATATGTTGACCGATGAGAATGTTCGGAAGATGCAAGGTAAGCCTCCTAGAGAGCCAAAGGATTCTTAGTTTAGATTCCGTTTTTGCACAAAAAACCGCTTTAGTAAGTCAGAAGCTTCATTTTCCAAAACACCACGTACAATCTTAGTTTTTGGATGAAGTCTAGTTCCCATTGCGCCACAACCACGTTGCGGATCTTCCGCGGCATAGACTATTTTTGAGATTTGACTCCAGTATAAAGCACCTGCACACATTTGACAAGGCTCTAAAGTCACATAAAGTGTACAATCTTTCAGATACTTCCCTCCTAAGAAATTTGCGGCAGCGGTAATCGCCTGCATTTCGGCATGAGCAGTTACATCATTTAATTGTTCGGTAAGGTTATGTGCTCGGGCTATAATTCGGTCTTGTACTACAATAACGGCACCAATAGGAACTTCCCCTTTTTCAAAGGCGGCTTCAGCCTCTTGCAAGGCTTTTTTCATAAAATAGGTGTCGTCATAGGGTAAAACCATTTAAAAAATTTAATTTACAATAGTATGGAATAATAGTTTTGGGTACAAAAAAGAGGCTATCAAACAGAAGATCGCCTCTTTTAAATTTATTCTTTTTACTTTTCGAATTCAGAAGTTCTAAACTCAAAACTAGATACTATTAGCTTTCCATCGACCAGTTTTACTTCTCCATTATCACCCCCAGCGCCATAATACAAACTACCATCACCTGGCTCAAAGGAATCCTCATAAACATCACCGTCATAGGCCTCCCTATAGTTATACTCAATAAATATAAAACTATCCGTATCACTTTGGTAAGCCCATTTTCCATCTCCATCGTATGTTAAAATCGCCTCCCTATTGGAAAAAGAATACATGCAAAAATTCTCCAAATCACTCATTGTCATACCTGAAGGGATTTGAACATTACTTATCATTGTTTTGTCAATTTCCATAAATTTTTCGGTATACGTACCGTCATTATTCATCGTAATTTCAAAAGATTCTATTTTATCGCAATCTTCTCTGTCGAATGTTACCGTAAAGGTGTCAAGATTACAAGAACGTTCCGTAGTCTCCATCTCACAGTTCTCAACATTAAGGGCTTGAAAGTCATCAGGAGCTGAATCCTTATAGGTTTTTATCAATTGCCATTTTCCAACCATAGCGCTATTTCCACCCCAAGCTTCCACTCTTACACAAACTTCTTGAGGTTCACTGATACTACCATTCGCATCGTAAACACATATTTCGTAGCAAAACTCTCCTGGTTGAATATTTGAATTGAAATCTACATCTAAAAGAACATCATCTGTTTTACTTATGGTAGAGAAAGAATTATTTTTTGAAACTCTTCGTCTTCTTAATGATTTACTTGCTTTACCAGAATTATTCATTTGAAGATTAACATCATAATAGGAATCTGAAAGACTTCCGTCTTTTGATTTGAACTGAATAAAGGCTCCAGTAATTACTGCATCAGAAATTAATGAAACGTCAAATCCTTCATCTAAAAAAGCAGTTTTTCCAGTATCGGATATATCCAAAGAAATTGCACCATTTGAAGTTGGAGGCGTACCTTCCATTTTTGTTGCCCCCTCAATTAGTACATTATCTGTTACATTTTCTATGTCTAAAGCCGTGCTCTCAAGTTCTTCAACTTCTTTATCAAAAATATCGGCTATGATGTTTGCGGTTTCCTTACCACAAGAAGTCGTTAACATTAATCCTGCTATTAATGCGGTTCTTAAAATAATTTTCATGGTTATGTTATTGATTGGTTGATTGTTAGTAACGTTAAAAAGGAACTTACTAGTACAAACGGAGTAAGGTTTGTTGTGTAGCAGCAATTAACAATCATCAAACAAGGAAAAGCCGTAGCTTTGTAGCTTCAATTTTTCAAAGGTGTCTCAACATATTCTTGATAAAATAGAATCTCCTAAGGACCTTCGCGAATTAAATATCAGCGAACTATCGCAACTCGCCCAAGAACTTCGCGAATTCATAATCGATATCGTTGCCACAAAAGAAGGGCATTTAGGTGCCAGCCTTGGTGTTGTCGAACTCACCATTGCTTTACACTATATTTTTGACACTCCGAATGACAAGCTCATTTGGGATGTAGGCCACCAAGCCTACGGGCATAAAATCTTAACTGGGCGTAAAGAAATCTTTGAATCAAATCGGCAACTGGGCGGAATTAGCGGCTTCCCGAAAATGAGCGAAAGCGAATACGATGATTTCGGAACTGGCCATAGCTCAACTTCCATTTCAGCCATTCTAGGAATGGCGATTGCATCCCAGCTAAAAGGAGATTCTAGCAAACAACATATCGCAGTAATTGGGGATGCATCTATTGCCAGTGGAATGGCCTTTGAAGGCCTAAACCATATGGGCGTGACGGATGCAAATGTATTGGTGATTCTAAATGATAACGCCATAGGAATCGACCCCAGCGTCGGTGCTCTCAAAAAGTATTTGACCAACGTAAAAAAAGGTACTGCTAAAGATGAGAATATTTTCGAATGTCTAAATTTTGATTTTTCGGGACCTATTAATGGCCATGACTTAAATGCTCTATTGACAGAACTAAAACGACTAAAATCTATTTCAGGCCCGAAACTTTTACATGTAATTACCACCAAAGGGAAAGGTTTAAGACAGGCTGAGGAAAATCAGGTAACCTACCATGCCCCCGGGAAATTCGATAAAAAAACTGGAGAATTACATAAAAAATCTCTCGGGCAGCAACCTTCAAAATATCAAGATGTCTTTGGTCATACGATAGTAGAACTAGCTATGCAGAATGAAAAAATTGTGGGAATTACTCCCGCTATGCCTACAGGAAGCTCCCTAAAATATATGATGGAGGAAATTCCGAATCGTGCTTTCGATGTTGGTATTGCTGAACAGCATGCTGTTACCATGGCAGCAGGAATGGCGGCGGAAGGTCTAGTACCTTTTTGTAACGTTTACTCCACTTTTTTACAACGTGCCTACGATCAAGTGATTCATGACGTAGCGCTTCAAAATTTACCGGTTATTTTCTGTTTAGATCGTGCCGGATTGGTTGGCCAAGATGGCGCGACACATCACGGGGTTTACGATATCGCATACCTAAGGTGTATTCCCAATCTCATCATCTTTGCTCCTCTAAATGAAATCGAATTGCGCAATATCATGTATACGGCACAATTGGGATTAGAACATCCTATTGCAATTCGATATCCAAGAGGTAGAGGTGTTCTTAAGGAATGGAAAACTCCTTTTGAAAAAATTGAAATTGGCTCATCCAAAGAATTAAAAAAAGGCACAAAAATTGCTGTATTATCGGTCGGACATATTGGGAATATGATATCTGAATTATTGATAGAAATGAATAATCCGCAGGAAATCGGACATTATAATATGCGTTTTATCAAACCCTTGGATAAAAAACAATTGGAAGTGGTTTTCAACAGCTATGAACATATCATAACAATCGAAGATGCCTGCAAAATAGGAGGTTTTGGTAGTTCCATTCTAGAATATGCCAATAAGATGCAATTTAAAAATCTCGTTCATGTTTTCGGAATTGATGACACTTTCGTTGAGCATGGCACTACAGAACAACTTCATCAAGTTGTTGGGCTTGACAAAGATTCTGTAAAGGCAACACTAAAATCTATACTGAATGAACTTTGAAGTAGTGAAACCCAAAAGTTTTTTTTACGTACTCTTTCTTGCTATGCATTTCGGTTTTGGCCAAGATAGCATCCCAAAGTCTAATAAACCAGACTCTGTAATTGTTGCTCCAATCCTTCGTGACTCTATGATTATCGATACGATCGTAATCCGACGAACGCAACCAAGGGTCAAACAAACAGCGGAGCCAGTTAACATTATGAATACGACCATTTCATTCAAAAAAACCAAACCTTTGGCAGAGGGTTATAAGAAATTTGAGGTGCCAACATTTTGGCAAAGTGTGAACCTAATTGGTCTCAACTTCAGTCAAGCTGCATTCATCAATTGGAATGCGGGGGGTAACAATTCCATTTCAGCTCAAGCGAACGCTCGTTTTGAACGTAACTATAAGTTTAGGTATTTTCAATGGGACAATATTTTGGAAACTCGTTATGGCATTAATCTTCAGGAGGGTCAAAAAATAAGAAAAACCGATGACGCCATTAGAATAAGTTCTACCGTTGGGTATCGCCGTGATACGATTAGCAATTGGTACTATTCGGTCAAAGCAAATTTCAATACACAATATACAGATGGCTTTAAATATCCAGATCGGGAAACACCTATTTCGAGAGTCATGAGTCCGGGTTATTTTTTCTTAGGTGCTGGGACTTCCTACATTTCAAAAGGTCGAAAATTCAATGCTTATATTTCTCCAATTACTCAAAAAGCAACTTTCGTCTTAGACCAAGACTTGGCTGACAAAGGAGCATTTGGAGTAGACAAAGCCGTACTTGATACGGATGGAAATATTATCGAGCCCGGGAAAAACGTCTTTTTGGAAGTAGGTTTTTTAATCACAAATGACTGGGAAACACAACTCATGGAAAACGTTGCACTCAAACATCGATTGAATCTATATACAGACTATCTTCAAAGTTTTGGCAATATTGATGTAGACTGGGAGCTAAATGTCAACTTAAAAGTTAATAAATACATAGTTACCAATCTGGGAACCCATTTTATCTATGATGATGATATTCTCTTTGACGCTGTAAAAAATGAAGCAGGAGAAGTCATAAATGAGGGGCGGCCTAAATTGCAGTTCAAGCAGCTCTTAGGCGTCGGGGTTGCATATAATTTCTAATAATTGCAAAGTGCTTTGCGCAGTTGAATCCATGTTCACTTAGTAATCATATGCTCATATTAAGCAAAACTAAAGCTGTTTCCCCATAATCTTATTATGAATATGAACCGCCGCACTATCTGAAAGGCTCGCGACATAACAACAGGAATTCAAGAGAATCTGATAGATAGAAATATCAGTCCGTCTATAAAACTCTGGAAGTATGCTCAACATCAAGCCGTCATAGTTTGAAGCTTTTCCTTCCTTTTCACGAACTAATGCTGTGATATAGACATCCAAAATATCTGAAATGATTTTGTAACCAGCTATCTCCTTTTCGATGACTTCTTGAGATTGATAAATCTTTTCCACACTCAAAGAAATGATATCGGTTATCTGGGCTTCATACCTGCTTTTATCCATTAAGGAAACATCGAATGTCCCATCCAGAATAGCTTCCTCATTGTTTATAAAAACATCTATAGCATCCTGAATCAAAGTGTTTATAGCTAATGCGCGTAAGTAACTTAGTCGGTCTTCTTTATATTTCAGGGAATTATACTTATTGGTATTTATACTGTCCTTGACTAATTTTATAAGATACTCCAGCGCATAATCTTCGGAAATCAATCCTAGATTTATTCCATCTTCGAAATCAATAATCGTGTAACAGATATCATCGGCTGCTTCTACCAAATAAGTCAAAGGATGCCTTGAAAAGCTGATATCTTTTCCTGAACGAGTTTGAATTAATCCGAGTTCGTCCGCTACTTCTTTAAAACTCTCTTTTTCCGATTGAAAGAAACCAAACTTCTTATCTGCGATATGCTTGGTTGGTTTTTTAGGATGTGATTCCTTCGGATATTTCATAAAAGCTCCCAAGGTTGCATAACTCAATCGCAATCCGCCATCGACTCCTTCCCGAGTTTCTGTTAGCAACTTGAAACCGTTGGCATTTCCCTCGAAATCGATAATATCTTGCCATTCTTTTTCGGTCAATAGCTCCTTGTACTTCTGACCAGCTCCTGTTGCAAAATACTCTCCGATGGCCTTTTCTCCACTATGGCCAAATGGCGGATTTCCAATATCATGTGCTAAAGCAGCAGCAGCAACAATTGCTCCGAAATCATTAAAACGATAGCCATGCATTTCCTGCAAATGCGGATGTTTCTCCAAAAGCTTTTTCCCTGCGATACGCCCCAGACTCCTTCCTACAACGGATACTTCTAAACTATGTGTCAAGCGCGTATGTACGAAATCTGTCTTCGAAAGAGGAATGACCTGAGTCTTATCCTGCAAACTCCGAAAAGCCGAAGAAAAAATGATACGATCATAGTCAACTTCAAATCCCAACCGGATTTCATCTTGTTCTTTTCGAAGTCTTTTATGCTTGTCGCCAAAGCGTTTTAGAGAGAGGAGTTGTTCCCAGTTCATGGATATATTTTAATCGTGCGCAAGATACAGATTTTGCGAATTCCCTTTAAACAATAGCCTCAAGAATAACCGCTTAACATTCCCTTAATATGATAACATTTAGCTAACGCTTTTACAATACATCTTTAACATACGGGTAACCCGACTTTTACAATAGGGTGGTTTTTTTGCAACGGTATTTAAATCAAACATAGTAAAACTGAAATGAGAAAATTATTGATTGGCTTGCTCCTGCTAGCCACCGCTCAAATTACTGCGCAAGAAACAGGAAGTATTGTGGGAAAGTTAACCGATACCGATTTTAATAACGAGCCATTAGCTTTTGCTAATATTCTAATCGAAGGAACTACCAAAGGAACTACCTCCGATTTTGACGGTCTTTATGAAATCGCAAATTTAGAAGGGGGAACATACACAGTCGTTTATAGCTTCTTGGGTTACGAAACAATTACCAAAGCCGATGTTATTGTCGAAGCAGGTAAATCAACCACAGTGGATGTCGGACTATCAGCAGCTGCCGGAGTTGAACTCGAAGAATTTGTGGGCACAGGTACTACCAAAAAAGAATCTGAAGCCGCCTTATTGCTAGATCAAAAATCTGCTAACATCGTAAAAGAGAGTATTGGCGCACAAGAATTATCATTCAAAGGGATTAGTGATGCAGCCGGTGCCGTGAACAAAATTTCTGGTGTATCAAAACAAGAAGGTGGAGGTAATGTTTATGTTCGAGGTCTTGGCGATAGATATTTAAACACAACCTACAACGGTCTTCCTGTACCCTCGAATAACATTGAAAAAAAGAACATCGACTTGAATCTATTCTCTTCGGATGTGATTCAAAATGTTGGTGTTAGTAAAACACATGCTGCTAAGTTCTACGGCGATTTTGCCGCCGGAAACGTTGATATCACCGCCAAAGAGCATACAGGGGACTTTTTTCTTGATATCGATTTAGGAACGACCGTAAATACAAATGCTCTAGGAACTGATTTCGTAAAAAGCGAGGGCACGGGTTATTTTGGTTTTTACAATCGGTACCGAAACAATCCTTATGCGGTATTGTTATCTCACGGAGTTGATGCAATCTCTTCAGAAGGCACTGCAGGTATTTCAGGAAGTTTCGCCAGCGGAAAATCTTGGAATATCGGTGAAGCTTCACGCTTAAGTGTTTTTGCTACGGCTTCTTTCGGAAACACTTTCGAATTCCGTGAAGGTCCGGCTGTGGACTATACAACCGTTGAAAAGAAACGTTTCCCCAACTCTGAAGAATATGAGTATGGAAGAAATACAACAGCAATGGCCAACATCGTCTATCGTATCAATGATAAACACAAAGTAAAATTTAATTCCCTTTTCATTAACGACGCTACAGACGAAGTTTCCTATTTTGGAACGAAAGGTTTGGGCAGCAATCGTGATGCGATTCTCGATACAGACCGTGGTTTCTACCAGTCGAATGTACAATTCAGTCAAGACATGATTTTTGTAAATCAGCTTCTTGGAACTAGCACACTGAGCGAAAAACTAAAATTGGACTGGGGCGTTGGGTACAACAATGTTTTGGCACGCCAACCGGATCGTAAGCGTATCTCAGTAGAACGGTACGACCTTGAACTGGACAGCGACGAAACTACGAATGGTTTTTTCTTCAGTAATATCGCCTATGACAACCAACGTTATTTTCAAGATATTGAAGATAGTGAGTTAAATGCCCGCATCAACCTTTCTTATGATGTATCGGAAAAACTAAAATTCAACTTCGGTTACAACGGTCGTACAAAGCAAAGAACATTTGAAAACATCCGTTACGGATATGATTTCATACAGCCGAATACTCCTGTTGGAGATGTAAGAAATTTAAATGAAGTTTTTTCAAGACAAAATTTAGGAACCGTTTTCAACACCGTTGTATTTAACGGACTTGACCCACAAAATGGATTAGGCAATACCAACCTGCCAGGAAGATTCGAAAATACATATGAAGGAAATTTAAACGTCCATGCCTTTTACACAGATGCTGTTTACAAAATCAGCGAAAAGCTATCATTGGTTCCTGGTATACGCCTTGAGAAATTTAATCAAGACATCACCTATGACGTAATTAATTTACCGGCAACTGACCCAGGGGAAAGAGATGCTTCCGAATTTTTCATCCTTCCGAGCTTAAATGTAAAATACGCTTTGAACGAAGATCAAAACCTTCGATTCTCTTTTAGCAGCACAGTTTCGAATCCGGAGTTTAAAGAAGTCGCTCCTTTTGTGTATGAAGACGTAACGCAGCGTATTGGAGGAAATCCAAATCTATTGAACGACCCTTCATTTTCAAGGATATATAATGTGGATTTCAAATATGAATGGTTCATGAAACCCAGTGAGCTTTTATCCATTTCTGCTTTTGCAAAGGCCATCAATGACCCTGTGAATTTAGTAGTTGCAAATGACGCCACAGGAACACAGCGTTTCTTTAGAACTGGAGATCAAGCACAAGTACTTGGCTTTGAATTCGAAGTGCGCAAAGACCTGATTACCGATACCGATGAGCAAAGTATTCTATCAACAGGAATCAATGCAACCTACACCTACACCAAACAAGATTTGAAAGGTAGCAATGGCGTTTTCTCAACAACATTTGACCGAGATTCAGACCAATTGCAAGGGGCCTCACCTTTGTTATTGAATGCAGATTTAAGCTATCGCCCAATATTTGGTTCTTACAAACCTGTTGCCAACCTCGTATTCTCATATTTCTCTGACCGTATTGACGCATTGGGTTCAGGGCAATTAGGAAACATTATCGAAAAAGGCGTTCCTACGCTTGATTTTGTTTGGAAAAACAATATCAACGAAAAAATGGAATTGAACGCGAGTTTTAAAAATCTTCTAAACCCAAATATTGAACGGGTACGGGAAGTCGATGGTGGTGATGTTACACTGTCTCGTTTCAAAAGAGGACTCAATATCGGGTTCCAATTCAAGTATAAATTCTAATCAAAAATAATAACGAACAATTAAATTACTATTCATGAAAACAAGCAAGTTTCTTTTAGGTTTTGCAATGGCAATCATTTTAATAGGATGCGCTGCAGATGATACGGCAGATGTCATCATTAATCAAGAAGGTGGAAATCCCACAAATCCTACAACTCCGGATAATACGCAAATAGGCGGAACACTTTCCGAAGACCTTACTTTAGAAACCGGAACGGAATATAGGCTGACGAGCGCTTTAATCGTTCCTGACGGATTTACGCTCACAATCAACCCAGGAGCAGTAATACGGGCTACTGCCGGAGCGGATGTCTACGTTGCTATTATGCAAGGTGGAAAGATAATGGCAGAAGGCACATCGACAAATCCTATTGTCTTTACATCCGATTCTACTACTCCTAACGCTGGTGATTGGGGCGGTCTTATCATCTTAGGAAAGGCACCTATTAACTCCGTTTCTGGCGGAGATGCAACCTCAACTTCTGAAATAGGCGGATTACCCTATGGTGGAAGTGCAACAGATGATAATTCAGGAATCTTGAAATACCTACGTATCGAATACTCTGGTGGAGCAGCAGACGCATCTTCCGAAAACAACGGATTTTCATTCTACGGAGTTGGCAGTGGAACAACCATCGAATACATACAAGCATTTGAAGGAAAAGATGATGGTGTAGAATTTTTTGGTGGAACTGTAAACGCATCATTTGTATCTGTAATTGGAGCGCAAGATGATTCAATTGATTGGACGGAAGGTTTCACAGGTACATTAACCAATGTTTATGTTGAACATAGACAAGCACATGATAAAGGCATTGAAGGTGATGGTTTCAATACGGATATAGGGAATAACTCAAACCCTTTATTTTGGTCCGCTCCAAGCATTAATAATTTGACCATCAACGGTAATGGTTCTTCTAATGAGAATGAAGCGATACGATTGCGAGCAGGCTCAAGAGCTCTTTTTACAAATGTTCTTATCTCTGGTTTCGCCGAAGCTTTTGACTTAGATAGTGATGGTGCCGATAGTCCTACAGGTCAAGGGGTTCTTGATGACGAAACAGGTGTTATGGACATAACCTTCGAAGATGTTACCGTAAATCTTAAAAATGATACCGGCGATACTTTTGGAGAAGCTGAATTCTTTACAGGAATCGGAAGCGGTACAGGTGCAGATTATGCTTCATGGAATAGTGGTTGGACGCGTAACTAAGAATATAAATTATGTTTGATTGGGCTACAGGAAACTAGAGCTTAATTAAATACCACTGAAAACCCTGTTGAAAAGCGGGGTTTTCTTTTGGGATTTTTCCAAACAGTTATCCGTTATTTAACCTTTTTGAAACGAACAATTAATTTCAACTTAACCCTAATTTTACATTGCCCGCTTTTCTTTGCATCAAATTAAAGTCTTTCGATGAAAAATATACTTTTTGCTAGCGCACTCCTTTTTACAAGCCTATTATTTTCGCAGAGTCAAGGTGTTATAAAAGGTTCCGTTACCGATGCAGCAATGAATGATGAACCTATGCTGTTTGCAAATATTGAGGTGAAGGGTTCTGAGACAAGTTACCAGACCAATTTTCATGGGAATTTTGAAATTGCTGACCTTGCCCCGGGTTCTCATACTCTGGTAATAAGCTATGCGGGTTATCAAACTGAAGAGGTAGCAGTAGTCGTCGAGAAAAATTCAGTTTCTCAAATAGAAACCGTTTTAGCTCCAATGGAAATTAACTTTGATGATGTTTCCGGAATGGATACGGCTTCAAAACAAGAAACAGCATTCCCTTCAGAGACAGAAAAGAGTCCTAGAAAATAAATTTTAAACCTAGTGCATAAAAAAAGCGACCTATTTAAATAGGTCGCTTTTTTATGTATCAGGGGTAAGCTTAATTTCTGCTTACAATTCCCTCAGTATTTTTAGTTTCGGTAACCGCTGCAATAGCATTGTCATTGTATTCAACTTCTTTCAAAACATCATTTGCCCAGAACAACCACTTTCCAGTTTTTACTCCGTTAGCATAGGAACCTACGGAAATAGTTTCTCCTTTTTTATTGAAACTCATCCATTCGCCATGTAACTTTTTCTCAAGATTGAAAGTTCCTTTTTGACTGATTTCACCACTTGCGTGAAAATAAGTCGCTTCGATTAAATTGGTTTCTTTATTCAGTTTCATTTCTGGTTCAACCTGTGCAAAAGAGGCTGCAGAAATAAAAAGTACGGCTATAATTAAAATTGTCTTTTTCATAACTAGGGTTTTTGGGATGCTATTTGATGCCTTAAAAATAGAATATAATTCACATTTAAGCAACATTTACATAACATTAACTTTACATTGAAAACGATACATATTGATTATTAGTACGTTACCATAAATGAATTTTATCAAAATTAAAGATTACTTAATATAAGGATTACCTTAAGGTGACATCCAACGACGATCTTCGTGTTAGTCTTAAGACAAGATCGATTTCATTACACTCATTAGTTTTTGTCGACTAGTTTTTTTGAAATCTACAGCTACCTTTGGCCAAGGTAGCTTTTTTTATGTTCTATTTTTAAAAACATTCTTCAGATAATTGCTTTCTCAAATATTCTTATTCACATTCACTTTAGCTTTAAAGGGTGAATAACAAAACCAACTTCATTCACTGTTAATAACCTAAAAAATGTTCTTCTAGAAATAACATTCGCACAACATTAATTTAACATTGGCATAGTTCTTTTGCAATCGACAAAAACTAATACTTTGATGAAAACAAAACTTCTGGCCCTTGGCCTTTTTTTAAGTGTTTCTTGTATGACATTTGCTCAAGAAACCAATGCCCCCGCTTTTGGAAAGGGGCTTTTTAATTTAGTCGGAAAAGACAGTACATGGACCATGAAAATTGGTACGCGTATGCAATTTTTAGGCATCTCTACTTGGGATGAGAGCGCCGACGGAGGCCTTGTGAATCCTGAACAAAACTTTCTTGTTAGACGTGCCCGATTGAAATTCGATGGTTTTGCTTTTTCTCCAAAATTGAAATATAAAATGGAGTTGGGTCTTTCAAACAGAGATATCTCGGGGGGCTCCGAATTCACCAGAAACACCCCGCGATACATTCTCGATGCGGTGGTCATGTGGAATTTCTATGAAAATTTTGAACTATGGGTAGGTCAAACTAAACTACCTGGTAACATCGAACGTGTTATTTCCTCAGGAAACTTACAACAAGTAGACCGTTCTTTGGTCAACAGTCGATTTAATATCGACCGTGATATGGGCGTACAATTAAGACATCATTTTACACTTGGCGAGAAATTTTTAATCCGTGAGAAACTTGCCCTATCTCAGGGTGAAGGAAGAAATATTACCCAAGGTAATTTAGGTGGTCACCAATATACGGCGCGACTTGAATTCCTTCCTTTCGGTAAGTTCAAAAGTAAAGGTGATTATAGCGGAAGTGACCTAAAAAGAGAGGAAACACCAAAGCTAATGTTCGCTGTAAACTATGACAGTAATAAAAACGCGGTAAAAACTAGGAGTAATCAAGGTTCATACATGCGAAACGATGTAGGTTTTCATGAGACCGATGTCAATACTTTCTTCTTTGATGGGATGTTCAAGTATGATGGCTTCTCTTTTATGTGGGAATATGCCAATAGAGATGCTGACGACCCAATAGCCAAAAACTCTGACGGTACTGAAACTGGAGATGTTGTTTGGGTTGGTAACGGACTAAACCTCCAAACCGGATATTTATTCAAAAGCAATTGGGAAGTGTCAGGAAGATATACTGATATCAATTTAGATAATCTTACGGGACGAAATCCAGAAACACAGTATACTTTAGGTCTTTCTAAATATTTGGCTGGACATAAATTAAAGGTACAAACCGATTTAAGTTACCTTGCGGTAGACGGCGGTTCAAATGAGCTGATGTATCGATTGCAATTTGATATACATTTCTAACAAAATATAACCTTAAGATAACATTACCAGTCAGAAGACTATAGATATTTGCGAAATTATAACTACCAGAAATTATGGATAATATTTATTTGTTAATCGTTATTGCACTGGCCGTTTTGGCTGTTGCCGATTTAGTCGTTGGTGTCAGTAATGATGCTGTTAACTTTCTAAACTCCGCGATTGGCTCTAAAGCCATTTCATTTAGAACTATCATGATAGTAGCCAGTTTGGGTATGATTTGTGGTACGGTATTTTCAAGCGGATTAATGGAGGTTGCCAGAAAAGGAATTTTTAATCCCGGGGAATTCTTTTTTGATGAAATCATGTTCATTTTTATGGCCGTTATGATAACGGATATCCTACTGCTTGATTTCTTCAATACCTTGGGGATGCCCACATCTACAACGGTTTCCATCGTTTTTAACTTGTTGGGAGCAGCGGTCGCCATGTCACTTATCAAAATTATAGCTGACAATGGTAATTTTTCAGAAGTTGTAAACTATATCAATACTGCAAAAGCTACAGAAATCATTCTGGGTATTCTCCTCTCCGTCGTCGTCGCCTTTACGATAGGGGCACTCGTGCAATGGATTTCGAGGCTGCTATTATCTTATCATTTTGAGAAAAAAGCAACTTGGGTTGCAGCTTTATTTGGGGGCGCTGCTCTTTCGGCAATTACCTATTTTATCTTTATGAAAGGTATAAAAGGAACTCCCTATGCCGGTGAAACTTTTGACCTTATTGGAGGTGTCAAAATAAAAGATTTTCTAGAGGACCAATGGATAGGAATCGCTAGTGTCAATTTTGTCGTTTGGTCTTTTCTCTCTTATATTCTAATGAGTTTTGCAAAGGTCAATATCTATAAATTAATTATCGGAGTTGGAACCTTTGCACTTGCTCTAGCATTTGCAGGAAACGATTTGGTGAACTTTATCGGTGTTCCAATTGCGGCATGGCAATCTTACGAAGCATGGGAAGCTGCTGGAGTGCCTGCGGCAGAATTCAGCATGGAAGTGCTTTCGAAAAAAGTACCAACTCCAACACTTTTGTTGTTTTTATCAGGAGTTATAATGGTGGTAACCTTATGGCTTTCTAAAAAAGCAAGGTATGTTGCAGATACAGAGATTAATCTTTCACGCGAAGGAGAGGCAAAAGAACGTTTTCAACCTAATTTTCTTTCCAGAGGATTAGTTCGAGGTTCTATTTTAGTTTCGAAGTATTTCAATTCCATTTTACCAAGTTCAATGAAGTCAACTATTGACAAGCAATTTGAAAAACCTGTTATCGCTCTTTCTAGAGATAAGGTACATGAACTTCCAGCATTCGATATGGTAAGGGCAGCAGTAAACCTAATGGTTGCTGGTATACTTATTTCTATTGCAACATCCTATAAATTACCATTATCAACTACTTATGTAACTTTTATGGTGGCCATGGGTACTTCATTGGCAGATAGAGCTTGGGGCGCAGAAAGTGCTGTATATAGAGTAGCTGGAGTACTCAATGTAATCGGCGGATGGTTTGGAACCGCAATTATTGCATTTATCGCAGCCGGTACCGTTCTAACTATTATCAATTTCGGAAAAGGGGCTGCAATCGCTGTACTATTGTTCACAGCGGTATTATTATTGGCTAGAAACTACATTGCTTATAATAAAAAAGCAAAAGAGCAGAAAGCAGAAGATAGCCTAAACCGTGCAGAGAGCAGCTCTATTCAAGGAGTTATAGAAGAAAGTGCTGGAAATATAGCAAATGTTGTAAAGCGGACTAATAAATTGTATACTAACAGTATCAATGGTCTAGCAGTACAAGATTTAGCTCAATTGAAAAAGAACAAGAAAGGTGTTGTTAAACTATCCACAGAAATAGATGACCTTAGAGATAACATATTCTATTTCATCAAAAATCTTGACGAAGCAAGTGTTGGGGCAAGTAACTTTTACATTAATATTCTAGGGTATTTGCAAGATATGGCCCAATCACTTGAGTACATTACTAAGATTAGTCATAAGCATATCAACAACAACCATAAGAAACTTAAATACAACCAAATCAAAGAGCTGAAGGAGATAGACCAAGAACTGGAAACTATCTTAAATGAAACCAAAAAAGCCTTTGATAATAGGTCATTCGAAGAAATAGGAGCCGTTTTACAAAGCAAACAAAAATTGTTTGACATGGTCTCTGATAAAATTCAAACACAAGTTTCTAGAACGCGAACTGAAGAGTCGAGTCCAAAAAACACGACACTTTACTTTTCTTTATTGTTAGAAACAAAAGATCTTATGACTGCCACGATGAATCTTTTAGAGCAATATCATACAGCTCATGATAGTTCAGTAGAACCGGCAAAAATTGACCTGCAAGAGGAAGATTAATTTATTACAACTTTAACGGGAATACGCCGTATTGCGATTACCATTGGTAAGCGTGATACGGTTTTTTTGTACTTAAGGTTCTATTGGTTTTTCATCACCATTTTCTAGAAGGGAATCTTTTCGACCATACAATAATTCGGCAACTACTATTAGTCGATTCACCAAGTCATTGACATAATCGTGATCATTGGCCAATGAGGATGCCATGTCCACCGTTATTAAATCCTTTCTAATCAAGTCATCAATTCTGATGTTGCCTATGGAAATATTTTCTTTGGCTTTGTTTCTAATCCCCATGAGTTTTTGATAGTGGATTTCATTTTCTTCTTCTGTACGGAACAAATAAATAACTCTTAAAACCCGAATGATCATTTTTCGAAAACGGTCATATTCCTTGATAATGTGTTTATTCTCCGATTTTAAATATTGAGATACGTTGCGGCCAAAATCCTCCACATTTCTAATAACTTCGACCATATTTCTATTGGCCAGTTTAATTTCCAGAATACGCTTATTCTGCTCTTGACCTAGTTTGAATGAACTTTGTGTATTCGATGCATACCTGATAATTTCCCCGTATATTTTTTTGACCTTGGTAAGGTATAAATCCCGAATGTTTACCTCTAAGTCCTCAGTGGCACTTTTAACTATTTTCTTTGGTTTTATATCGGAAACTATATCAGTTCTATGAACACTTAAGGCATGAGCAACAATTTCAAAAACAGCATGTTCGTACAAGTACTTAGATTCTTGTTCCAGGGAAGAAATTGCGGTCTCCGGATATCGCAACACCTTTTCATTTAGGTATTTGGGCTCTTCTATACTCTTGTCTTCTACAATCCTTTCAGGTATTACCTTCTCCACAATTCTGGCAATTGGTTTGACAAACCAAACCAAAAGAAAGGTGTTCAAAATATTAAATATGGTATGGAACAACGAAATAGCAACTGGGATGGCCATAGCATTCATAAAAGGGGATTCTGAACCTGATTGTATCACCAACCAATCAATCATTTTTAAAAAGGGATAGAACAAAATCAACATCCATAGTACGCCAATGACATTAAAAATAAGGTGCGCCCGAGCCGTTCTCTTCGCATTAAAGTTGGCGACCAAAGCGGCAATATTAGCGGTTATCGTAGTGCCAATATTTTCCCCTAAAACCATAGCGGCCGCCATTTCAAACGGAATCCAACCTTGCGCGGTCATAATGAGCGTTAAGGCCATTGTAGCACTCGAAGATTGAATCACTACCGTCAATACAGTCCCTATCAACAGAAATAAAAGAACGGACCAAAATCCTAAATCAGTATAGGTTTTTAAAAATTCAAGTATTTCAGGGTTTTCATTGATATTTGGCATAGCCTCCTTCAAAAACTGAAGTCCGATAAAAAGTAGCGCAAAACCAATGATAAAACCACCCCAATTTTTTAGATTCTCCTTCTTGGAAAATGTAAATAGAAAACCAAACCCGACAAGAGGGAGCGCAATAGAACTCATACTCACCTTAAAACCCAAAATCGTTATCAACCAAGCTGTGATGGTCGTTCCGATATTGGCACCCATGATTACACTGATAGACTCCGTTAAAGTCAATAATGATGCATTGGAAAAACTGACTACCATCAAGGTAGTAGCCGATGAAGATTGGATTATTGATGTGATTAAAAATCCGGTAGAAATTCCTAAGAACCTATTCGAGGTCATAGTTGCTAATATGGAACGCATCTTCTTTCCGGCAAGATTCATAAGCGCATCACTCATCACTTTCATACCAAAAAGAAACAAACCTAGTGATCCGATAAGTCGCAATATCTCGGCAAAACCGTATTCCATAAATAGTAATGTTAATTCTACGTAAATTAAGTAGATTGAGTATCTTTCAAAAACTATATCCTTAGAATATTATGAAACCTTATTTTTTTTGCTTCTTTCTCTTGTGGGGAACTATGATTTCGGCCCAAGACATTTCAGGTATTGAATTATTAGATAAGGCAATTGACTACCATGATCCAAATAACAATTGGTCATCTTTTAAAGGGAATTTAGGCATTACTATGAGCACGCCCGATGGAAAAGAACGGGTTAGTGATATCGTATTAAATCTCCCCGGAGAGTATTTTCAACTCATCTCCGAAAAAGACGGTGTAATCTTAAAGCAAGTCTTAGAAAAAGGTGAATGTAAATTAATGCTCAACGGAAGTGCTACGGTTTCTGAAGAAGATAAAAAGAAACATAGGCTGACTTGTGAACGGGCGAATATGTATAAGAACTATTATACTTATCTCTACGGATTGCCCATGAAATTAAAAGACCCTGGAACGATTATCGATCCAAAAACCCAGAAGAAAACTTTCAAGGGCAAGGAATATTTGGTTTTAAAAGCTACTTACGAAGAAGAAGTTGGTGGTGATATTTGGTATTTTTATTTTGACCCGAAAACTTATGCCATGGAAGTTTATCA
This sequence comes from uncultured Flavobacteriaceae bacterium, assembly GCA_947500435.1. Lineage (GTDB taxonomy): Bacteria > Bacteroidota > Bacteroidia > Flavobacteriales > Flavobacteriaceae > Maribacter_C. Next base: position 320,154 of record CANMRV010000001.1, on the reverse strand, counting down.
ATTCTTTCGTGACGAATCCAAACCGGACGGAGAATATATTCTTCTAACCGGGGAAGCAGAAGTCTCAGGAATCAAGATGCCAAAGACTAGAGATTGGTACTACAATAAAGATGATAAACACCTAGGCACTGATGTTTTGACAAAAACTGCCTCTCTAAAATAATCCTTCTACAAAATTGACTTAGAAAGTTACGGTTTTTCTTACGAGAAAAATCTCACTTACCGAACAATTTATAACATTCAACGAAAATCCGGTTTTTCAACTTTTTCATAACCAAATACTGGACTTATAAAGTTATATTGTTTAACTTTTAAGTGTTATATGGGCGAAATACGAACAAAACCGACTCCTCTGGTTGAACATAATCTCGAAATGGGAAAATTTGTGTTCTACCCGAATTTTGTTGTTGGAGAGTTTAACGAAGGAATATATGCAACCTTCGAAACGGCCATTGTACCCATTCAACTAGCTATAGAGATTTATGGAAATGACAAACCTGTTGTTTATATATCACATCGTTTAAATTCCTATGCCGTAGATCCCGTCGGCTATAAAGAAGTCTATGACCTTTTTCCAAATTTTGAGGGTTTTGCCATTGTTGCCACAAACAAGAGAAGAAGAATGCTAGCCCATCTTGAACGGTTATTTATAAAAAAGCCTATTCGGGTTTTCAGTGATTTAGACAGCGCAATGGAATGGGCAGAAGAAATTATTGAAAAATCCCTTTAAATACTTTTTTGAGCAACTAGTTCTAAGGTTACCTTATATAAATTCGTGCGCTCCATTTTGGATTTTAGCCAAGCGTAAAAGCTCATTACAAAAATATCTTCTTGTTCCTTTCCTAACCACTCAAATGAATTTTCAACTTCATTTTTGAATTTTTGGGTTACAACCTGCTTCGGATTCTCGTAATACCTACTAATCAACTTCACGAAAGTTAAAACCCGTTCTTCTCCTTTATTTTGAAGCAGCTTTGAGAATTTGCGTTTAAACTGCTGAAGACGCACGAGAACAAGGTCAAGCTTATCTAATTCGGTTAGCAGTAGAATCTCAATAAGATTCTTTTTCACTACCCAAACCCATCCCATTTTTTTCTCGTACCATGTATCTGTATGACTCATATTTTTGATAATTTGGTAAGACTCTGAAAAATCATCTTGCTGAAATAGACACATCGCAATGAGGAGTTTTAAATCCAAAGAGTCACTTTTAAAACCTTTTAATATGGCAAGCGCTTTTTCATGTTCTCCAGTATAGTTGTAGTTCAAGGCCCTAAGAGTAGCTAACTTCTCAGCGAAACGTTTATAGTGCAAATTGTTTTCTTTTTGCATCTCTAGCTCCATTTCATTGGTAAATCGCATGGATGCAGTGAACTTTTTATTCCTAAACTGGGTTATCGCCAGTAAATTCAGAATACTCAAGTGATAAAAGCGATGCTTGTTTTTAAGACTGCTTTTCTTATCAACGATATCGTATAGTTCTACCATAAAGGGAGAAATCGCATAAAAATCATTTTGTGCTTTTGCCGCAGTGGCCGTTAACTCAATTAACTGAAATAGTGATTTGTAGGTGAGTGCATCGTTAACTTCTATAAGGAATTCAGAAAAGGTATTTTGAATTATGTCGGACACAGAACTGTACTCTGTATTTTTCAATCTTGATTTTATAACAGCATAGGCTCTATTTAAATGGAAATCTTGTTGAAACAACTTCATATTCTTTTTAGAAGTTTCAATGATTTCCTCTAGGACCCAATTGGAATTCAAATGTGCATATTGAATTTTCGTATGATAAATTTCATTTAGGATGGAATACAAATCCAATGGAATCGCCATTCGCTCGGCATTCTCCAAAGTTTTAAATGCCAATTTGTTTAGCTTCTTTTCAAAGAAGATACGCCCTGCTAAAAGCAGTTTCAGTATTTCAAGTTCTTCGGAAGTCTCACCTGCAAAACTCCTGCTGGCCACAAAATCAATCAAATTATCTTGCAGCCTTTTGCATAGGGCGTGAAAGGAATTTCGAGCTGGTTTTCCATACAGTTGTATATCCAAGTCCTTAGTCGTTCCTGCATCAATGAGTTTGAAAAGCTTTTCATTTTTGGTATCCGTTCGGCGGTTTCTTCGTCGTAGCTGAAGAACGAATTCTTGCTTCTCATCCTTAGTCAGCGTACTTAAAATAGCAATTATTCCATTCATTAAAACATAAGTTTTTTTATTCTATATATCAATAAATATAATTATCATAAACATTATATATATTATTTAATCGTAAGTTTTTCGTAAAAATTGTATTTCACAGATAATCATTCTCTCGCATCTTTGCCTCGAAATAATCGAAATTTCTAAATCAAACAATTATGGAAAATTCAGTATTTAATGAAAAGAAGGAAATCAAGAAAATCGAAGAGTTTACAGGAAGACCAACTTCCGCATTCGTATCCGCTTCATGGATGGCGGTTTTAATAGGTATGGTCTCGTATTGTATCGGTCTTTGGAATGCACACATGCAACTCAATGAAAAGGGCTACTATTTTACCATCTTACTATTCGGACTTTTCTCGGTAGTATCGGTCCAAAAAAGTGTTCGTGACCGTCAGGAGGGAATTCAAGTTTCCGATATGTATTACGGCATAAGTTGGTTTACAACCCTTACTTCTGTTACACTTCTCCTAATAGGGTTATGGAATGCCGACTTGGAATTAAGTGAAAAAGGTTTTTATGGTATGTCCTTTACGCTAAGTCTTTTTGCTGCAGTCGCCGTGCAGAAAAACACACGTGATATTCAATATTTGGATAGCGTTGAAGAAAAATAGTTTAGCTAAAACCAGCCTGTTTAATTCATTAGACAGGCTGGTTTTTAATCCTATGGAACTGTTCATCATACAATTCGGAAATCCTTAATACGTTATTCTATAAATACAATCAAATGAATTCAAAACTTGAAAGACAGCTTGCCGAGCTTTTGGAAGCAGATATCATCAATTCTGATACCGCCCAAAAGATTACGGCTTTCTATCGTACAAAAGATGAAAACAAACCGAATAGACTCTTTACCATTTTTGGTGTTTTAGGAGCATTATTAAGCGGTTTGGGCATCATTCTTATCATCGCCCATAATTGGGATGATATGCCGCGAAACATAAAAACCATTTTCGCTTTTATACCGCTTCTGTTTGGTCAAATCGCATGTGGGTATAGTTTAATCAAAAAGAAAAGTACAACTTGGATTGAGTCTTCGGCTACCTTCTTAATTCTAGCTGTTGGTGCGACCATATCCTTGGTCAGTCAGATATATAATATTCCGGGCGATTTGAGTAATTTCCTATTAGTCTGGACGATAATCACAGCGCCGTTGATATATTTATTGCGTTCAAACCTGGCTGTAATTATCCATCTGGTGCTCGCTACTTGGTATGCTTGTTATTCCGGATATTCATTTAATAGTAGTGGTCATGTGCCTTGGTTGTATTTGGTATTGTTTGCATGGGTGATTCCGTACTATGTACTGCTTCAAAAACAAAAGCCTGAAACCAATATTGCAGGAGTACTAAATTGGCTTCTACCACTGAGCCTTGTGATTGTACTTGGCACTTTCACAAATGGTGACACCCTGCTATTTTTAATGTACATTGGGCTCTTCGGATTATTCTATAACCTTGGTCAACTATCAATCTTCAAAAATCAAAAGCTTAGAAGAAATGGTTTTACCATCGTGGGTTCGTTAGGCACAATTTTTCTTTTAACGATTCTCACCTTTGAATGGTTCTGGAAAGATTCAATCAAAGAAACTTACGACCAAATCGAAGTATTGATTACTTGTATTTTATTCCTTGCGGGCATTGCCACTTTGGCCTATTTACATTTGAAAAAGCAGGTGCAAAGTTTCAATTTATTTCAATATGCCTTTTTGATAATAGGTTTGCTATATCTGACTAGGGGCATAGGTTCCGTATACGGAATTGTCGCAACAAACCTTTTGGTAGCGGCCTTAGGACTATTTGCGGTCCGCATTGGAATTAACAAGTCCAGCTATGGGATATTGAATTATGGATTACTAATTATTACAGCATTGATTATTTGTCGATTCTTCGATACAAATCTCGATTTTATCTTTAGGGGAATCCTATTTATAGCTGTTGGCGCTGGTTTCTTTTTCGCCAATTACCTTTTGATAAAGAAGCAACGTAAAACCGCTCTTTCTTCAACTTCAAATACTCAAAATCATGAATAAATCGATATACATCACCTTATTATTTCTTCTGTTTGCGGTACAATTGTTCATTCCCGCACAAATGATATATGAACAAGAAGACACCCTTGATACAGGCACTGCTTATAAATTCAAAACGGCGCCAATAGACCCCAGTGACCCATTTAGAGGCAAGTACATAGTTTTAAATTACGAGATGAATTCTTTTGAAACAAACGAAGAAGACTGGAGTGATTACAGCGGCAAAGTTTTTGTATACCTAAAAACCGATGCAGAAGGTTTCGCGACTATAAAAAACGTAAGCAAAACTTTGATAGATACTTCGGATGAGTATGTCATTGCCGAGAGCAAATACAACTATAACGACACCAAGGTAAATTTCGACTTACCCTTTGATCGCTACTATATGAATGAAAACAAAGCCTATGATGCCGAAATTTCGGTACGGAAAGCACAAGTCGACACAACAAAAATCTGCTATGGTTTGGTATTTGTAAAAGACGGTACTGCCGTTTTGGACAATGTTTTTATTGACGAAACCCCAATTCAAGAATTTGTTGAGGAGTATCAAGAGGGTATTCAATAGACAATTGATATTGTCGGTCAAATGGCGTACTTTAAAGCAAGTTATTTGACTTATCATGAGAAAATCAATTTTGTTAGCTGTCTTCTGTGTAATGTGCATCACACTGAATGCACAAACTGCAAAAAACACTTCATTTAAAGACCTTTCACAAGATTCGACCAACACTTCGATTCCTTATTATGCAGGACTTCAAGAGTACTTTTCTTTTCGCATCCCGTCGCTTGTACAATCGAATAATGCTTTGATTGCTTTTGCTGAAGGTCGCAAGAATTCTACTAGCGATTTTGGTGATATTGATTTGGTATATCGACGCTCTTTCGACGAGGGGCAAAGTTGGGAGCCTTTAAAAGTATTATACGATCAAGATACCTTAGCGGTACAGAATCCTGTGCCGATTTTTGTTTCTGAGGAGAATAAAATCGTGCTGCTATTCAACACGACTTCCTTGAGTGAGCATGATGTATTGAACAAAGACTACGGACTTGAAGAAGAACGAAAGGCTTTTGTGACTTTCTCAACAGATGACGGTGAAACTTGGGAGACTCCCAAAGAAATCACAAGACAAGTAAAGCGCAAACATTGGCGTTGGCATGCCTTGGGTCCTGTTCATGGTATTGAATTAAAATATGGTACCCATAAGGGTCGATTGATTGCCCCAGTAGCGATAAGCATTGGAAAAGGAAATAAGGTCTATACGATGGCACTTGTGTATTCAGATGATAAGGGTGAATCTTGGAATATAGGCGCAGTCGATGATAATCTCGAAGATGAAGTATTAGCAAATGAAACCACTATTGTGGAATTAACAGATGGTCGAATCTATGTAAATACGCGAGACCAAAATGGAGGTTCCCTAGAAAAGAATCGCGGCGAAACTTATAGTTCAGATGGCGGACTCAGCTTTTTAGGTGCTGTTGTAGAATCGGATAGATTTCCAAGTCCTGTTGTGCAGTCTGCATTGCTTCGATGGAGTTCTGAAAAGGATATTAGTAAGAACATGTTGCTCTTTTCAACGCCTTCGCATTTGGACAAAAGACTGGATTTGAATGTAATGGCAAGTTATGACGAGTCGGAAAGTTGGCAGCCCCTCTTCAAAATACATGATGGCTCATCTGCCTATTCAGATATGGTAAAACTTAATAAAAATACTTTGGGAGTTATCTATGAAACCGATGATTATAAGAAGATTCGATTTCGACGGGTCACCATGAATGAATAATTCTACCGATAAAAATTCATTTCATCCATATACTTCCAAACAGCTTCCGGAAGCATGGTTCTTACATTTTTACCTAGAGCATGATTTTTACGAATGAAGGTGGATGAAATCTCCATAATCGGCGCATTTACCTGATTTATCTTAGGATGGTCTTTGAATTGATGTTCGACTTTTCCATTTGAAATCCTAGGATATACATAAAGGTCATAATCCTCTAAAATAGCCTCGTAATTCTTCCATTTATGGAAACTTTTCAAATTATCCTCGCCCATAATAAGGCAAAAATGATATTCCTTGCCATACTCCTCATCTAAATGCACTAAGGTATTTATGGTATAGTTCGGTTGAGGTAGATCAAATTCTATTTTGCTAGGTTTTAACTTTGGAAAGTCTTTGGTTGCTTCAAAAACCATTTGATAGCGATGATGATTATCCAACAAGGTTTTCTTTGTCTTAAACGGACTTTGAGGTGTCACAACAAACCAAACCTCATCCAAATCAGAAAACTCCACCATATGATTGGCAATAACCATATGGCCAATATGAATAGGGTTGAATGTTCCGAAGTATAAACCTATTTTTTTCATCAATAGGACATTTATTGTCATTCCCGCCCTTCGTCTTCGCTCAGGATAGACTTCGGCGAGAATCTATTCTGTTTGGTTAGCACCCACAAATTCGGCAACAAGTTCATGTGCTTCATTCAGGGCAGTATCCAAATCGTAATTCTTTATGATTTTATCAAACTGAGGTGCAGTGGCCAATTCAACAGAAGCCTTGGCAATACGCATGTTTATCTTGTCATCACTTTCGGTACTGCGTTTTTTCAGTCGAATCTTCAATTCATCAACACTTGGTGGCTTCACAAAAACCGCTAGAGTCTCTTTTGGAAATTTCTTCTTTATACGAAGTCCGCCCGCAACATCAATATCAAAAATTACATTCTTGCCTTCAGCCCAAAGTCGTTCCACTTCGCTTTTAAGTGTTCCGTAGAAATTATCACGATAAACTTCTTCCCATTCTAAAAAGTCATCCCCTTTAATATGCTTTTTAAATTCAGAAACTGTTATGAAGTAATAATGTTCTCCGTCTTTCTCTTCTCCTCTAGGGGACCTCGATGTAGCAGAAACGGAAAATGCCAAATTCAGTTCGGGTTGTTGTAAAAGATGCCGAACAATAGTTGTTTTGCCACTACCGGAAGGGGCAGAAAAAATAATTAGCTTTCCTCCTTTCATTACAGAACGTTCAACATTTGTTCTTTAATCTTCTCCAACTCATCTTTCATCTGAACTACCAATTGCTGCATTGGAGCGTAATTTGCTTTCGAGCCAATAGTATTGATTTCACGACCGATTTCCTGAGAAATAAAACCTAATTTTTTTCCATTGGAATCATCAGATTTTAGAGTTTTTGCAAAATAATCGAGGTGATTTGCCAAACGGACTTTCTCTTCAGTGATATCATACTTTTCCAAATAGTATATCAATTCTTGCTCAAAACGATTGGCATCAACGTCGGCTTTAATATCGGCAACCGCTTTATCTAAGCGTTCACGAACATCTTTCTGTCTATCAGGATCCATTTCAATTACTTTGTCAAGCAAATCTTCTAGGGTTTTGATACGGTCAATAAAATCTTTTTCAAGTACGCTTCCTTCCTCAGAACGAAATATATTGATTTCAGAAAGTGCCTCCTTTAATGCCGATAGAATTTCTTTGTATTCCCCTTCATCAATATCCTCGCGTTCGGTCTTCATGGCATCAGGCATACGCAATGCCATCTCTAGCAAACGTAAATCATCACCTCCAGCAATTGCTCCCAATTGTTTCATATAAGCCTTTACTACTTCTTCATTGATTTGAGCGGAAGTTTCTCCACCGGTACTTTCCACGTACAATCCAAAATCTACCTTACCTCGAATCAAGGAGCTAGCAATTAACTTTCGAAGCTCTAATTCTTTTGCGCGATAGGCTGAAGGCATTCTGGCGTTCAAATCCAAACTTTTACTATTGAGCGATTTTAGTTCAACAGTTATTTTTTTGGATGGAAGCTGAATAACATGCTTCCCGAAACCCGTCATGGATTGAATCATATGATAAATTTAAATTTCGGCAAAGATAGGGCTATTGAAATCGTTTTGAATTACAACTCCCTCACCCAAATATTTCGATAGCTCACACGACTATCATCGCCATGATCTTGAAGCATTAAAGGACCTTTTCCATGTGCTGGATTCTTCGGCCAACCAATATAAGGTGTAGTCCCTTTTATTTCCGTATGGTCTTGAATCACTACACCATTGTGCATCACGGTTACGGTGGCAGATTTTGTTTTGCCGCCATCGGCATTGAACTCTGGTGCGTGGTAAATGATATCATAAACATTCCATTCACCTGTGGGCACAGAGGCCATCGCCAATGGCGGACCTTGTTTGTAAATAGAACCTACTTGACCGTTTACATAGGTGTCATTATCATTATTATCCAAAACCTGTATTTCGTATATTCCATTCAAGAAAACACCACTATTAGCTCTGTTCTGCCCTTCACGCTGAACGGGCAAAGGCGACCTCCATTCGATATGTAATTGCACACTTCCGAACTCTTGTTTGGTTCTGATATTTCCGGTTTTGTCGGCCACGGTCATGCTCCCATCCTTGTTCACATTCCATTTTACTGCTGTACTATCCTCTGTATGCATCCAACCATCAAATGAACTTCCGTCAAAAAGAACAATAGCATCACTTGGAATTCTGCCATTTGTGGCAGGCCCAACCACAGGAACTTTAGGCTCGTAATACTCTGTCCCCTCCGGCTCAGTTGGCTCCGGCTTCGTATACTCTTCATGAACGATAACCGCATCTTTAATCTCAGCTGCAGTTTTATTTACTTCTTCCTTGACCTTTTCCTGACAAGAAAACATTATCAAAGACAAAAGGATTCCGGTGGTATAGACTATTCTCATTGGTATGTACTTTTTTGGTTACGTATTCTTAAAGTTCTTTTATTTTGATATTGCGAAAAGCAACTCCATCACCGTGATCTTGTACTCCAATTTTCCCAGTGGTGTATTTAGCAAAATGTTCCCAATCGGCGAATTTTGATTTTGAAACCATTTCTCCCCATTCTGGATTGTTCACCGGAAAATTCACAACTTCCACATCATTAAGCACAACGATTCCCATGTTTGTTTTATGATTTATGGTAATCTCACAAAGGTTCCACTCCCCAATTGGCTTGGTCACATCTTCGGAAGGAGAAACCATATCGTATAAAGCTCCTGCTTGATGGCTCGTTCCATTTTTACCATCAGGGTGCTTATCGTTGTCAAGCACTTGAATCTCTGGACCTGTTTCATAAGGTTGTTTGAGTTCTTCTAGTTCTTTGATTCCCCAGAAAATACCGCTATTTCCAGCCTCAGCAATTCGCCACTCTATTGAAAGTACAAAATCGGAGTACTCATTTTCCGAAACCAAGTTATAGCTGACTCCCTTTACACGATCTTTTGGAGGATAGAAAACCATTGCACCGTCTTCTATTTTCCAATGCTCTGAAACATTTTCTTTTTTGTATTCATGCCAACCCTCAAAAGTTTTACCATCAAAAAGAACCTTCCATTCATTTTGAGGAACTTCCATTTCAGTTTTTGCCATCGCATCAGTAGCTCTTTCTTCAGCCTCTTTTACTTTCTCTTTGCATCCGATGACTAGAGCAGCCAAAAGTGCAATAAATAGAAGTTTTTTCATTGGTGGTTGTTTTTAGTTATTACTATGTTCCTAATATTTTTCTTAGTATGTCTTTATCTACATCTGCTCCAGCGAAATCGTCAAAGGTCTTCTCTGTTGCTTCAATAATATGGTCTTGAATGAAAATAGCCCCTTCGCGCGCTCCTTGCTCCGGACTCTTAATACAGCACTCCCATTCCATAACGGCCCATACATCGCATCCGTATTGTGTCAACTTTGAGAAGATGGTTTTAAAATCGATTTGTCCGTCACCTAAGGAACGATATCTTCCTGCTCGGTCTCCCCAATCATTATAGCCTCCAAAAGCTCCTTTTTTTCCTGTTGGATTAAACTCAGAATCCTTTACGTGGAAAGATTTGATAAACTCATGATAGTGGTCAATATATTCGATATAATCTAATTGCTGTAACACAAAATGACTTGGGTCGTAAAGAATATTTACACGTTTATGATTTCCTGTAGCTTCTAAAAAGCGTTCAAAGGTATCTCCATCATGCAAATCTTCCCCAGGATGTATTTCATAACAAACATCAACTCCCTCTTCATCGAAATGATTCAAAATCGGCATCCAACGTTTGGCCAATTCTTCGAAGCCCATTTCCACTAATCCCGCAGGTCTTTGCGGCCAGGGGTGCCAGGTATGCCAAAGCAAAGCCCCAGAAAAAGTAGCATGAGCCGTAATGCCTAATCTTCGGCTAGCCGTAGCTGCTTTTTTAACGACATCCACTGCCCATTCCGTTCTTGCCTTTGGATTGTTCTTTACACTATCAGGAGCAAAATTATCGAACATCAAATCATAGGCAGGGTGCACAGCTACCAACTGACCTTGAAGGTGTGTTGAAAGTTCGGTGATTTCAAGTCCGTACGAATTGACTTTTCCTTTTAACTCATCACAATAAGTCTGGCTTTCAGCAGCCTTGTCCAAATCGATTAGAAAGCTTTCCCATGTAGGAATCTGAATTCCCTTATATCCTAAATCGGAAGCCCATTTACACATCCCATCCAAAGTATTGAATGGAGCTTTGCTATCCACGAATTGTGCTAAAAATACTGCCGGTCCTTTGATTGTTTTCATTTTATATTTTGCTAAGTGTTATGGAAACCATCGATTTCTAATTTTATAGGAATTTACCTTATATTTAGAGTGAAGTTGTTCCCTTTCTTTTTCTTTCCGAGTGAAGTTATAAATATAGGGAATACCATCAGAAAACCATAAGAAATCCATAATGAATCAAGAAGAACAATACGATGCCATTGTAGTCGGAACAGGTATAAGTGGTGGCTGGGCTGCCAAGGAATTATGTGAAAACGGACTAAAAACCTTGGTGCTTGAGCGTGGTCGAATGGTGAAGCACGTTGAGGATTACCCCACCATGAATGATGACCCTTGGGATTATCCTCTAAAAGGAGAATTATCCACAGAAGACAAGAAAAAGTACCATGTTCAGAACAGGGTAAATTGGGCACCCAAAGAAGATAATAAGCACTTCTTTGTAAATGATTTGGACCATCCTTATGTGGAGACCAAACGCTTTGATTGGATTCGCGGTTATCAAGTTGGAGGTCGTTCTTTGACCTGGGGGCGCCAAAGTTACCGCTGGGGCGATATTGATTTTACCGCTAACAAAAGAGAAGGTATAAGTATCGATTGGCCAGTTCGCTATAAAGACATTTCGCCTTGGTATGACAAAGTGGAAGAATATATAGGTGTCAGCGGGGAAGCACTTGGTTTGGATGTGCTACCCGATGGGAAGTTTCAACCCCCAATGGATTTGAATTGTGTCGAAGAAGAATTCAAAAAGGCAACTGCCGAAAAGTTTGATGATGGTCGATTAGTTACCATAGGCAGAACAGCCCATATCACCGACCCAAACGCCACTTTTGAAGGCAGAGGGGTTTGCCAGAACAGAAATAGGTGTTCACGAGGTTGCCCTTTCGGGGGATATTTTAGTAGTAATTCGTCCACACTTCCTGCTGCCGAACGCACCGGAAATATGACGCTTCGGGCCAATTCCATTGTGCATGAAGTCATCTATGATGATAAAACTATGAAAGCGACTGGTGTTCGGGTCATAGATACCGAAACCCATGAAAAATTGGAATTTAAAGCCAAAGTAATATTCCTTTGCGCATCTGCAATGGCATCCGTAGGTATATTGATGCAATCGAAATCAGAACGTTTCCCGAACGGATTGGGTAACGATTCAGATGCTTTAGGACGTGGCATTATGGACCACCATTATAAACTTGGTGCAAGGGCCAAAGTAGAGGGACATTTAAATAAATATTACAAAGGAAGACGAGCAAACGGCTTTTATATTCCCCGATTTGTAAACCTAGATGCAAAGACCAAACGCGAAGGATACATCCGCGGTTTTGGTTATCAAGGCACTGCCAGTCGAAACGATTGGTCGGCGTCTGTAGCTGAAATGGGTTACGGAAAAGAATTGAAAGATGAGATTCTCAAACCCGGTCATTGGGAAATCGGTGTAACTGGTTTCGGAGAGTTCTTGCCTCATGATGACAACAGAGTTACTTTGAGTGCCACCGAAAAAGATAAATGGGGTTTACCGCAATTAGACTTCGATGTAGAGTTCAAGGAGAACGAACTCAATATGCGAAAAGACATTAAAAAAGAAATTGTCGCTATGTTCAAAGCTGCCGGATTCAAAGATGTGGAACCTTATGAAGAGCCTTCTGGACCCGGTCTGGGAATTCATGAAATGGGTGGAGCTAGAATGGGCCATAGCCCTAAAACCTCTATTGTCAATAAACACAATCAAATTCATACAGTACCCAACGTTTATGTAACCGATGGTGCATTTATGACGTCATCAAATTGTGTAAATCCATCCTTGACATATATGGCTTTTACCGCAAGAGCGGCTAATCACGCCGCCAAGGAATTTAAAGCAGGTAAGTTCTCTTAATCTTTTAAATGGAAAATATTCTATATGACGCCATTGTAGTTGGCACTGGAATCAGCGGTGGCTGGGCCGCCAAAGAACTCTGTGAAAACGGATTAAAAACCTTGGTTTTGGAAAGAGGCCGAATGGTAAAACATATAGAAGATTACCCTACAATGAACAAAGACAAATGGGACTTCCGTCTTGGAGGTCAACTGTCTTTAAAAGAAAAAAAGAAATTCCATACCAAGAATAGAAAATGGTCTCCTAGTAAAGAGAATGCTCATTTTTTTGTTGATGCGGTAGACCACCCCTATCAAGAAACCAAGCCTTTTGCCTGGATGCGTGGTTACCATGTCGGAGGTCGTTCGATTACCTGGGGAAGGCAGTCATACCGTTTCAGTGATATTGATTTTGAGGCTAATAAGAAAGATGGTCATGGTATTGATTGGCCTGTCCGTTATAAGGACATTTCACCTTGGTACGATAAAGTTGAAAAATACATTGGTGTAAACGGAGAGAAATTGGGCCTGAAGCAACTTCCTGATGGAGAGTTTTTACCTCCCATGCAATTGAATTGCGTAGAAAAGGATCTTCAAAAATCCATGGAAAAAGAATTTGATGATGGTCGTTTATTGACCATAGGTCGTAGTGCTAATTTGACCGGAGTAGTAGAAGGTCAAGAAGGCAGAACACTTTGTCAATATCGGAATCGATGTAGTAGAGGTTGCCCTTTCGGGGGATACTTTAGCAGTAATTCTTCTACACTACCCGCCGCGGAAATAACGGGAAATATGACGCTTCGGCCTAACTCAATTGTCCATGAAATCATTTATGATGACTCTACCAAAAAAGCTGTTGGTGTTCGTGTAATTGATACTGAAACCCATGAAAAACTTGAGTTCAAGGCCAAAGTAATTTTCCTATGTGCATCTGCTATGGCATCCGTAGGTATATTACTGAAGTCCAAAAGCGAGCGGTTCCCAAATGGTTTAGGTAATGATTCGGGAGCACTTGGCGCTGGTATTATGGACCATCATTTTCAAGCGGGAGCCAGTGCAGATGTACCCGGCTATTTAAATAAGTATTATAAGGGAAGAAGACCTAACGGATACTATATTCCCAGATTTGTCAACCTTGACCAAAAAACGAAACGCAAAGACTATGTCAGAGGGTTCGGCTACCAAGGTGGGGCAAGTAGGGGTGATTGGTCAGCGGCCATTGCGGAAACTTCATATGGAAAAGATTTAAAGGATGTTATCTTGAAACCAGGTACCTGGCGAATAGGAATGACCGCTTTCGGGGAAGTTTTGCCTTATGATGGAAATAAGGTGCGGTTGAGCAAAGATAAAAAAGACCAATGGGGATTGCCTTTGCTTGATTTTGATGTTTCTTATAAGGAAAACGAAATGAATATGCGTAAAGACATGGTCAATGAGGCCATTGCCATATTTGAACGAGCTGGCTTTAAAAATGTCCATGGGTACGACACTCAAAACGGGCCAGGAAGCGCCATTCATGAAATGGGAGGTGCAAGAATGGGACACAGCCCGAAAAACTCAATTCTGAACAAGAACAACCAAGTACATGCTGTTCCCAATGTATATGTAACCGATGGGGCTTTTATGACCTCATCTAGCTGTGTAAACCCATCATTGACATACATGGCATTTACAGCCAGAGCTGCAAACCATGCTGCAGAACAATTTAAAACAGGGAAGTTCTCCTAAAAGCTTCTTATATTTAGAAACTAAACCTAGAAGAAACTAACAATATTAACTAACCGCCATACGTTAACATTTCATGGACAACGCTTCAGCCAATAACATGTGGGGAGACTATCTAAAAAATCATCTTGAAGATGTCTTCCACGAACCCCCGAAAGTTTATCATTTTTGCGATAATGAAGAAGATGCGAATACATGTGCCAAGCTCGTAAAAAAAGGTATTAAAAAAGCTACTTCGGATTCCTTACTAGGACTTCAATATAGAAATGAAAGATTACCTAAAATTGGCGACTTCATTATTGTCACTGACTGGGAAGGTAAAGCACAATGCATTGTTGAAACAACCAAAGTTACGCTTAAGCCTTTCTTTAGTATTGATGAAGAATATGCTAGACTAGAGGGTGAAGGCGATAAATCATTAGCCCATTGGAAAAAAGTACATTGGGATTATTATACACGTGAATTAGAGGAGTTCGAACGCGTACCACGAGATAGTATGATTATCGTTTGCCAAGAATTTGAAAAGGTTTTTGAACGGAAATAATAAAATGTCTTACTAAGAAAAAGCCGCTATAAAGCGGCTTTTTTATTGAATGTCTTATTCAAAATTACTTCATCATTCTAACCCAAATATTCTTTTTCTTATGGGATTCTACTGTTGCTTCGATAAAGTTCATTCCGCGAACTCCATCTTCCATAGTTGGAAATTCGCCATCATTATATCTTTTTCCTCGGATAGCTTTTGCAGCTCCCAAATATATATTCGCCATGGAATCAAAGATACCTTCTGGGTGACCTGCTGGAAGCTTAGTGCCATCTAAAGAAAGTTTCGTATTGTAGGCATGACCCGGCTTGTATACTTGCATTGGCTGGGTATCACTCTTCATGTAGAGGAAATTTGGATTCTCCTGTTCCCAATGGAAAGAAGCCTTTGCCCCGTAAATTGAGATTGCGAGTCCGTTCTCATCTCCCGTTGCTACTTGGCTGCCACGAATAACACCTTTTACATGGTCATCCATGCGGATTAAAACAGTTCCATCTACATCCATCTTATTATCCTTATACAAGTAATTGAAATCACATAACAAGGATTTTACTTTGAGTCCGGTAGTATATTCTACCATATTGAATGCATGAACGCCAATATCGCCCATACAAGAGCTAATTCCTGCTTTTTTAGGATCTAAGCGCCAAACTGTGGAACGTTTTTTCTTGTCATGAATAATCTCGTTAATCCATCCTTGGTAATACTTTGCATCTACTTTATGGATTTTTCCTAAGGCTCCCTTCTTAATCATCTCGCGCATTTGACGTACCATTGGGTAACCTGTATAGGTATGTGTTAAGGCAAAAACCTTTCCTGATTTTTTGTGTGCTTTTTGAAGGATTTTAGCTTCCGCCAAAGTTGTTGTCATTGGCTTTTCACAGATGACATGGAAACCATTATCCAATAGTTTTTTTGCCATAGGAAAGTGCAAAAAGTTAGGTGTCAGGACCGAGCAAACCTGAATACGTTCATTTTCAGGAAGTTTCAATTCCTCTTCTATGAGCGTATCAAAATCTGAATAAATTCGTTTTAAGGGAACATCTATTTCTTTTGCAAAAGCCTTGTTAGCCTTAAAATCTGGATTGAAACATCCTCCGACGATTTCATAGTTATCGTTGATATGTCCTGCAACGCGATGCAAAACCCCGATGAGGGAATCTCCCCCGCCTCCTAATACTCCTAATCTTATTTTCTTTGGCATGGAACTAAATATTAATGTTATGTATTTTCCTTAAAGCTTATGAATATATAAAATATCTAAGTTTCATAGGCGATTTTTTCATTTTTGAACAAAAGAGCAAATAAAAGTAATACCACAACTGCAAAACCTGCGGGGTATAACCAAATCGCTTCCCAGTTATGACTTCCTTCTGCAACGAGGTAGGTATCCGTTATTTTTCCGGCTATCCAAAATCCTATTAACATACCTATGCCGTAAGTGGCCAATGTAATTAATCCTTGAGCTGCACTTTTATAGGTAGAACCTGCCTTTGTATCAGTATAAATCTGTCCGGAAACAAAGAAAAAGTCATAGCAAATTCCGTGTAGTGCTATTCCCCCCAATAATAGAAAGGTAAGTTCTCCCGCATTTCCATAAGCAAACAAAAGATAACGAAGACCCCAAGCCAACATCGCTACCAAGATGGTATTCTTAAATCCGAACTTTTTGAAAAAGAAAGGTAGCAACAACATAAACAGAATCTCGGAGATTTGACCAATGGTCATTTTTCCTGCCGGGTTGGTCATCCCGACTTCCCCTAAAAATTGTCCGGCGTGTTGAAAATAAAAGGCTAACGGAATGCAGATTAACACTGAAGCCAGAAAAAATATTAAGAAGTTTCTATCTTTCAAAAGTCCGAGTGCTTCCAAGCCAAGAATTTCAGATAGGGTTACTTTCTTCGTCCGATCAACTCGGGGTGGTGTTTTTGGTAATGTAAAGCTAAAAGCACCTAGGATTGCAGATGATATAGCCGCCATTAGAAAAGTGTTTCTGAGAATTCCGTCTGACATTCCAGTTTGCGAGTCCCATCCGAAAAAACTAATTAGAAGTCCTGCTGCTATCCAACCTATTGTACCAAATACCCGAACAAATGAGAACTCTTTTGCCGGGTCTTTCATTTGATTGAACGAGACTGAATTTACCAGAGCCAAAGTAGACATATACATAATCATATATGCGAGTAGAAAAGGGTAAAACACTGCGAAATCCGAGGCGGTATATAGTAGATACATAAGTACTGCCCCTAGTAGATGTAATACACCTAAAATACGTTCTGCATTGAAATAACGATCCGCAATTAAGCCTATGAAAAAAGGTGCTAAAATCGCCCCCCAAGATTGGGTTGAATACGCAAATGATATTTCGGAACCACTACTACCAAGGGTATTTGGAAGGTAAATTCCCATGGTAACAAACCAACTTCCCCAAATAAAGAATTCCAAGAACATCATCACAGAAAGCTGTGCCCGTACTTTAGAATTCATATTTGTTTCTGTTTATCGTTTGTAAAATACGTAGTCCAATTGAAGTGGTTCGAGTCCGTTTTGTCTAAAATCAGTAGCCATCTGACCTCGATGATGTGTTGAGTGATTGATGATATGAAATAAGATGTCCTGAACGGTGTTGGTAAATAATCTGCCCTCAGAATTTTCGTAATCAATTCGCTTTTCAAAATCATCGACATTGGATGTAATTTCGAACGAACTTCTTTGGTTTTCGTAATGAATATCACCCCAGTCCTTAATTTCATGGATTTGAAATACATCATACTCCGCCTCCTTATCCATCAACTTGGCATTCCATCTGTGATGGGTATTAAGAATATGACTGAAAAGCCATATGCTCTTTTCAGGTATATCGTCTAAGGCGGAACAGGTCTCGATTAACTTTTTATTACAGTAAAAATTATAATCGAACAATTGGTTGAAAAATACTTTCACGTATCAAAATATATTTATTTGGTTGGGCACTAATTAAGCTCTTTGGCTACTTTTAACATCAAATCTTTGGTTGCTTTAATTCCTGCTTCTTCATCTAGGATGCTTCCTTCGTATTCAACACCTATAAAACCAGTATACCCAGCATCTTTTACCATTTGCATCATCTTTACATAATCGATTCCAATGGCATTTCCTTCTTCATCAAAATCATTTGATTTTGCACTTACAGCTTTGGCATGCGGCATCAATTCCGCAACCCCTTTGTATTTATCATATTCTTCTTTACAACTCCAATCTTCATTTCTAGTGATACAGAAATTCCCGAAATCTGGTAAAGTGCCACAGTTATCCAGATTAACCGCTTTCATAACTTCAGCGTGCAAGGCTCCATTTGAAGATAATCCTCCATGATTCTCTACGAGCACATTGATATTCTTTGTTTTTGCATATGTACAGAGTTTGGTGAGTCCGTCAACCGCACTTGGCTTCCACTCTTCAGGCACCATACTTCCATTCAAATTCACACGTATTGCATGACATCCCATGGCGGCAGCTGCATCAACCCATTTCTTATGGTTTTCAACGGCTTCGTTTCGTTCTGCCTCATCATTAACAGCTAAATTGCCTTGGCGATCAATCATAATCAATACATTCTGCATACCATATTTCTTGGCTTCAGCATTGGATTTTTCAACAAATGCAGCCATAGCTTCATCAGAGTATTGATTATTCTCTAAATCCGCTGGGTACAGCTGACTTACGTATTCTAATCCTGTAAAACCCCAACTCTTTGCTTTTTCAGCAAAAGTATACGGGTCAACACTATCGTTGCGAATCATTTTATTAATTGACCATTGCGCCAGTGAAAGCTTGAAAAAAGGTTCTTTAATTTCCTCCGCCGAACTGATAGCTTCCTTTTCCCCATCATTATTTTTCTTGTCCTCTTTACAGGCATACATTCCTATAAGAGAGCATACCATAAGTACTGGTAAAATATTTCGGATAAAATTTCTTCTTTTCATTGGTCTTGATTTTATTGAGATTATGATTGGACTAAAGTTCTGATATTTTCAATGTGAATAGTTAACTATCAGGGTATTAACATTTTTCTTGCGAACTATGAATATTATACCATTACGAATCATGCAACAAATTATCACAAAACACCCTGTTTTAGGCAACAAGAATAGTTTTTAAAAGTAGAAAATTAATTTTTAATTTAATAAATTTAGGGACTAAACAATTCAGTACATGAGTAAATTTTACTACAATGAAGAACAGGAGTCGTATGATGCGATTGTTGTAGGTACGGGTATCAGTGGAGGCTGGGCCGCGAAGGAACTATGCGAGAATGGTTTGAAAACCTTGGTTTTAGAACGTGGCCGTATGGTAAAACATCGTGATGACTACGAAACGGCTAACAAGGATCCTTGGGATTTCCCTAATGGAGGTCAGCCGACCCAAGAGATGATTGCCAAACAAGAGAAACAAAATAGAACCGGATATACAACCAATGCAGCAAGCCACATGTGGTTCGTTAATGACCTGGAACATCCGTACAATGAAACAAAGCGTTTCGACTGGATGCGCGGGTATCATGTTGGGGGCCGTTCGCTACAATGGGGTCGTCATAGCTATCGTTGGAGCGATATTGACTTTAGAGCCAACGCAAACGATGGTCATGGTGTTGACTGGCCAGTGCGCTATAAGGACATTGCCCCATGGTATGATAAAGTTGAATCTTATATAGGAGTAACCGGAGAGAACTTGGGCCTACCACAATTGCCAGACGGACAGTTTGAACCAGCATTGGAACTCAATTGCCTCGAACAACATGTTCGTGAAAAAGTTGCCGAGAATTTTGACGGTCGTGTAATGACATCCGGTCGAGTTGCCCATATCAATAGTGACAAACAATTTGATGGAGACGGAAGAACTAGATGTCAATACAGAAACCGTTGTATCAGAGGTTGCCCTTTTGGCGCATATTTCAGTAGTCTATCTTCCACTTTACCGGCTGCCGAAGCAACTGGCAATATGACCATGCGTGTCGATTCAATCGTGCACGAGATAATGTATGATCCAGATACGAAGAAAGCAACGGGAGTAAAAGTAATCGACCGTCTCACCAAAGAAACCTTTGAGTTCAAAGCAAAGGTCATTTTCCTTTGTGCTTCAGCAGTTGCCTCAACCTCCATATTAATGCAATCGAAATCTGATCGTTTTCCGAATGGTATGGGTAATGACTCTGACCAATTAGGTAGAAATATAATGGATCATCATTTAGGTGTTGGTGCTTCAGGAAAATTCGATGGCTTTGGAGACAAGTATTATAGCGGAAGAAGACCTGGTGGAATCTACTTACCAAGATTCAGAAACCTTGGGGGTAAATCCAATAGAACGGACTACAAACGTGGTTTTGGTTATCAAGGTGGTGCAGGAAGAGGAAATTGGGAAGAATCAGTTGCTGAACTGTCTCATGGTGCAGAACTTAAGGATGCAATTCTAAAACCTGGTGGATGGACTTTCGGTATGGGAGGTTTCGGAGAGGTATTACCTTATCAAGACAATCGATTCACATTAGATTATGATAAATTGGACCAATGGGGATTACCAACGGTCACGTTCGATGCAGAGTTCAAGGAAAATGAATTGAACATGCGTAAGGACATGATGCAATCTGCAGTTGACATGCTTACAGCAGCAGGTATGCGTGACGTAGAACCTTTTGACAGAGAAACTGCATTAGGTTTAGGAATCCACGAAATGGGGACTGCGCGAATGGGGCGGAACAGAAGAACTTCTGTACTTGATGGAAACAATGCATTACATGATGTACAAAACGTTTATGTAACTGATGGTTCATTTATGACCTCGGCGAGTTGTGTAAACCCATCATTGACCTATATGGCATTTACGGCCAGAGCGGCCGACCATGCAGCAAAAGAACTTAAAAAAGGAAACATATAATGGATAGAAGAAAAGCACTCAAAAATATGGGGCTGGCTATGGGATACACCGTAGCGACTCCAACGCTTGTTAGTATCATGCAAAGCTGCAAAGGTGAAACTGTAATGGAATGGACGCCTGATTTCTTCACCAAAGACCAAGGAGCTGTTCTGACCAAATTGGTGGATATCATCCTTCCTAAAACAGATACCCCTTCGGCTTCGGAAGTCCAAGTGAACCTTTTTATTGATCGTTTTATCAACGAAGTGGTCGACGAAGAACAACAAGGATTCATCAAAATGATAACTAGTCGTTTTATGGAAAAAGCCGTTAAGGATGCGGGCAAAGAAAAAGTTACTGATGTTGGTGTAGAAGCCCTTGAGAAAACCTTGGCTTCTGCGTTAAAAGTTACTAAGGAAGAGGAAGCTAAAAATGGGGAAGCCGTACAAGCCTATATGATGGCAATGGCTGAGGGCAAAGAAGCGGTACTTGATGATACTGTTGCCATTAATGCATTTGCAAGCAACTTAAGAAATATGACTATAATGGGTTATAAAACATCTGAATATATCGGTGAAAAGGTATTGAACTACTTACCTGTGCCTGGTAAATACATAGCCTGCGGTGATGTTCAGGAGTTAAGTGGCGGAAAAGCCTGGTCACTTTAAAACCATTCAATGAAAAGAAGGAGCTTTATACAAAAAACAGCCCTAACCAGCGGAGCAATCTCGTTGGGTGGGGCTTTTTCGTATGCATCAAATGAGACACTACATATGAAACATCAATTCAATCTGAAATACGCACCCCATTTAGGTATGTTCAAACATCATGCAGGTGAGGACCCCATAGATCAACTAAACTTTATGGCCGATCAGGGGTTTACAGCTTTTGAAGACAACGGTATGATGAAACGGGATGTTGCCTTACAAGAAAAGATGGCGAAGACCATGCAGAATCGTGGTATTGAAATGGGTGTTTTCGTAGTTGATAAGGGAGGCAATATGGCCAATACCTTGGCCGCGGGCAAACAGGGATATATCGATATCTTTTTGGATGGATGCAAAAGAGCAGTCGAAGTAGCCAAACGTGTCAATGCCAAATGGATGACCGTTGTGCCTGGAGGATTTGAACGAAAACTTCCAATTGGTATTCAAGATGCGAACGTAATCGAGGCTCTAAAAAGAGGAGCAGAAATCTTTGAACCACATGGTCTAGTAATGGTGCTTGAACCACTTTCTGATTCCCCGGATTTGTATTTGCAGAATTCGGACCAGACCTATATGATATGTAAAGGTGTTGATAGTCCTTCATGCAAGATACTTTATGACATCTATCATTTACAAAAAACTGAAGGCCACCTAATTCATAATATGGGACTTACTTGGGATGAAATCGCTTACATTCAAATTGGTGATAACCCAGGCAGAAAAGAACCTACCACAGGAGAAATCAATTATAAGAATGTCTTTAAATGGATTCATGAAAAAGGATTTACCGGCATTTTAGGTATGGAACATGGAAACTCTAAAGAAGGCGAAGAAGGCGAACAGGCGGTTATTGATGCCTATAAGCATGTTGATAATTTCATGTAATCTCTCCGGTAGATTTTATAAAATAGAAAAGGCTTCCGTTTGGAAGCCTTTTCTATTTACCCCCTCTTATATCTAGTTGATTTCTGGAGTATTTAATCGCGCAATAGAAGCATTGATTTCTTCTTGAGACAATTCGTGTTTTACAATATTCCCTGCGAAATAATCATCATAAGCTTTCATATCGAAGTTTCCGTGTCCGCACAAATTGAAAAGTATGGTCTTTGTAACACCTTCCTCTTTGCATTTATTAGCCTCTGCAATCACTGTTGCAATACCATGAGTAGCTTCCGGTGCAGGAATAATACCTTCTGTTTTGGCAAATAACACACCTGCATCAAAGACTTCCAGATTATCATGTGCAACTGCTTCAATCAAATTATCTTTCAATAATTGGCTTACAATAACTCCCGCCCCATGATATCGTAATCCCCCAGCGTGAATTGGCGCGGGAACGAAATCGTGTCCCAAAGTGTACATTGGTAATAAAGGGGTCATTCCACCCGTATCACCAAAATCATATCGGAATACTCCTCTAGTCAGTTTAGGGCATGATGTAGGTTCGCTGGCAATACAGCGAATGTTTCGTCCTTCATCCATATTCAATCTTAAGAATGGAAATGCCAATCCAGCAAAATTAGAACCTCCACCAAATGGAGCAATAACGATATCCGGCATATCACCGGCCTTCTCCATTTGTTTTATGGCTTCCTGACCAATTACAGTTTGGTGTAACTTTACGTGATTGAGAACGCTCCCTAGAGCATACTTGGTGTCCTCTCTTTGAGCTGCCATCTCCACAGCCTCTGAAATTGCAATTCCTAACGAACCGGGACTGTTCGGATCTCCTTCTAAAATCTTTCTACCAGCTTGAGTCAAATTTGTTGGGGAAGCAAAAACGTTTGCTCCCCATGCATTCATCATTGACTTGCGATAGGGTTTATGATTATAGGAAAGCTTTACCATATATACGTCACAATCGATTCCAAAATGCTGACAGGCAAAACTCAATGCGCTACCCCATTGACCGGCACCTGTTTCAGTAGTAATCTTTTTTACACCTTCTTGTTTGCTGTAATAGGCCTGCGGAACCGCAGTATTGGGTTTATGTGACCCAGATGGACTAACACCTTCGTATTTGTAATATATTTTCGCTGGTGTATCCAAAGCTTTTTCTAGTCCATAGGCACGATATAATGGTGTTGGTCTCCAAAGGGAATATAAATCACGAACCTCATCAGGAATTGAAATCCACTTATCGGTACTCACTTCCTGTTCAATAAGGGCCATAGGAAACAAGGGTGCCAATGCCTCTGGACCAATCGGCTCTAAAGTTCCAGGATGTAAAGGAGGAAGTGGTTTATTGGGCATATCAGCCACGATATTGTACCAGTTTTCAGGAATCTCTTTTTCTTCAAGGGTAAATTTTCTTTGTTTCATACAGGAGGTTTATTAGTATTTTTCTTAAATATAGTGAAAGCCGTTGAAAATAAAATATCGTTGAACGGTAATAAATACGGTAGTTCATCGGATAAATTCATTTCAAAATGTAGTTCATCGAAAAAAATGACCCTTTTCGATATACTGCACAATGGCTATATAAGATAATGCTTTTTCGTACCGTTCTAAATGCATGTCCCACTTATACGCAATATTAGCCTACTGCGTGTTGATGCTTCTTGCAAAAGTAGCCTACACGTATTTTACTAGTCCGAAAAAGGAAAAAGCTGTTCGACTCAATTGGAACTTCAACCTAGTTCAATTTAGACAAGCTTTAATGAGTGTGTGGTTTTAGCAATATTTTGTCAAAATCCCCCTCAAATTTGCTTTTTTAGAATTTTTCCATGCCTAGAATTGGTTGTTTAGCCTATCGTTTTGGCCATTTAACGAATTTTTAAGTGTAAATTTGTAATTTCCGTAATCTTTTTGCGTTAAATTACCGTATATACATTACAGAAGTACAAAGGCATGGACAAATATTTTATCATATTACTGATTTACGTAGTAGCTTACGCTTTTTCTAGAGTGGTAAGGCCTTATGTAGAAAAATAAGAAATTTATAGAATTTATATAGATACACCTTAATTTATTAGGGTGTATTTTTTTTTCGTTCTTTTAAGCATTATTAAAAATAACTCTTACATAAAAAAGCCCAACAGAAGTCTGTTGGGCTTTTTGCTTTGTACAAAATGTTTTCTTTAATATTTAACTAGATTAAGATCCACACATTAGGCAATCATCATCCGCTTGGCCATCTTTGGCACGGGCTATCATCTCCTTCATCTCCTGTGGGGTCATTGGCTGAATATCCGTTTCCGCTTGCACAGCTGCCACCGGAGTGGTCTGTACCTGAATCGCACTTGCAGCCTCAGCTGATGGCGGTGGTGTAGCTGCAGCAACTTCAGCCTCAGCTGCAATACTTGTCGGAATCTCCTTTTTCTTGGTATTATCCAATGTAAATTTAATTGCGTCAACAGCCGCTTTGGTACGCAAGTAGTACATGCCTGTTTTCAGACCACTCTTCCATGCGTAAAAGTGCATAGAAGTTAGCTTTGAGTAGTTGGCATTTTCCATAAACAAGTTCAATGACTGACTTTGGTCAATGAAATATCCTCTGTGCCTAGACATATCGATGATGTCTTTCATGCTCAATTCCCAAACTGTTTTGTACAACTCTCTGATATCTGCTGGAATAGTCTCTATATGTTGAATAGACCCATTAGCACGCATCAATTCCTGCTTCATATTTTCGTTCCATAGGCCTAGTCCTACCAAATCTTCTAAAAGGTGCTTGTTTACCACGATGAATTCCCCTGAAAGAACTCTTCTCGTATAAATATTTGAAGTATATGGTTCAAAGCATTCGTTGTTTCCTAATATCTGTGAGGTAGATGCCGTTGGCATAGGCGCAACTAATAAAGAGTTACGTACGCCATTTTTCTTGACTTCCTTACGGAGTTTCCCCCAATCCCATCGACCCGATAATTCTTCATCTTTAATATTCCAAAGATTATGTTGGAAATCACCTTTAGAAATAGGTGAACCTTTATATGAAGAATATGGACCTTCTTCTATAGCAGCTTCCATGGAAGCGGTAACCGCTGCGAAGTAAAGTGTTTCAAATATCTCTTGATTCAGTTTCTTTGCCTCATCACTTGTAAACGGTAAACGCAGCATGATAAAAGCATCTGCCAAACCTTGCACACCTAAGCCGATAGGTCTGTGGCGCATGTTTGAATTCTCTGCTTCTATTACTGGATAGTAGTTTCTATCGATTACCTTGTTTAGGTTTTTGGTAACTCGCTTGGTTACCTTGAACAATTCTTTATGATCGAACTCCCCATTCTTAATGAACATAGGAAGTGCAATCGAAGCCAAATTACATACAGCGATTTCATCAGGAGAAGTATACTCCATAATCTCAGTACATAGATTCGAAGAACGGATTGTACCTAAGTTCTTCTGGTTGCTCTTTCGATTAGCAGCATCCTTATACAACATGTAAGGAGTACCAGTTTCGATTTGAGATTCTAAGATTTTTTCCCAAAGCTCTCGAGCTTTAACCGTTTTACGACCTTTGCCTTCTGCTTCGTATCCTAAATATAATTTCTCGAATTCCTCGCTATGACTAGTGAATAACCCCGGACATTCATTCGGACACATTAAGGTCCAATCTTCGTTGCCTTCTACACGTTTCATGAATAAATCTGAAATCCACATGGCATAGAACAAATCTCTTGCACGCATTTCTTCTTTACCATGGTTCTTTTTCAAATCTAAGAACTCATAGATATCGGCATGCCAAGGCTCCATATAAATGGCAAAACTTCCTTTACGTTTTCCTCCACCTTGGTCTACATATCTTGCTGTATCATTGAATACTTGTAGCATCGGAACGATTCCGTTTGATGTTCCGTTTGTTCCTGCGATATATGAACCTGTAGCCCTAATGTTATGAATAGATAGTCCAATACCTCCTGCAGATTGTGAAATCTTAGCAGTATTCTTCAGTGTATCGTAAATACCATCAATACTATCATCTTTCATTGCTAAAAGAAAGCAAGAAGACATTTGTGGTTTTGGGGTGCCAGAATTGAAAAGCGTTGGTGTAGCGTGTGTAAAATACTTTTTAGACATCAACTCATAGGTCTCAATCGCAGAATCTAAATCATCTAAGTGTATACCAATAGAAACACGCATTAACATATGCTGCGGACGTTCAGCAATTTGTCCGTTCAACTTCAAAAGATATGAACGTTCCAAAGTTTTAAAACCGAAATAATCGTAGCCAAAATCACGGTTATAAATTATAGTGGAATCTAATTTCTCGGAATTTTCTGAAATTACCTTAAACACCTCATCGGAAAGAAGGGGTGCTTTTTTTCCTGTTCTTGGATTTACATATAAATACAAATCTTCCATCGTTTCTGAGAAAGACTTCTTCGTGTTCTTATGTAAGTTAGAAACCGAAATACGAGCCGCCAGTTTTGCATAGTCAGGATGCGTGGTAGTCATCGTTGCTGCAATTTCTGCAGCTAGATTATCCAATTCAGAAGTGGTAACTCCGTCATATAAACCTTCGATAACGCGCATTGCGACTTTTAAGGGGTCTACCAATCCGTTAAGACCATAGCATAATTTTCGTACTCGCGCTGTGATCTTGTCGAACATTATCAGCTCTTTTCTTCCGTCTCTTTTTACTACATACATGTGGCTACTGTTGTTTTTTAATGGTTAATACTGTTGGTCATTAAAGCCTACAAGATTTTAAAATCCAGTAGGCAAAAAATAGGTCTCTATTATATTTATGGGCAAACTTACAAGATGATTGAACCTCTTGCAGTTTAGGTAACTTATCTAGAAATCTGCATCAAAGCTGATTTTCTGAGCGTCTTCGTCTTTGTTCATAACACCTGCTTTCTGGTACTCAGCTACTCTTTTCTCAAAGAAGTTCGTCTTTCCTTGCAGGGAAATCATATCCATAAAATCAAACGGATTCGTTGCGTTATAAACCTTTTCACATTCCAATTCAACTAAAAGCCTATCCGTAACGAATTCAAGATATTGAGTCATTAACTTAGCATTCATCCCGATCAAACTTGCAGGAAGTGATTCAGTAATAAATTCTCTTTCAATATCCAAGGCATCGGTCAAAATTGCCGTAATACGCTCTTTTGGAACTTTGTTTATTAAGTGTTTATTATGTAGGTGTACTGCATAATCACAGTGCATACCTTCATCTCTAGAGATTAATTCATTTGAGAAAGTTAAGCCTGGTAAAAGCCCTCTTTTCTTCAACCAGAAGATGGAACAAAAAGCTCCGGAAAAGAAAATACCTTCAACTGCTGCGAAAGCAATCAAACGCTCCGCAAAACTTGGAGAATCAATCCAAGCTAAAGCCCAATCTGCCTTTTTCTTAATTGCAGGAAAATTTTCAATTGCTTTAAAAAGTGTGTTCTTCTCTTTTTCATCTTTTACATAGGTATCGATTAAAAGA
Source organism: uncultured Flavobacteriaceae bacterium (assembly GCA_947500435.1). Lineage (GTDB taxonomy): Bacteria > Bacteroidota > Bacteroidia > Flavobacteriales > Flavobacteriaceae > Maribacter_C. Next base: position 292,239 of record CANMRV010000001.1, on the reverse strand, counting down.
GAATAGGTTTCAGAATGGATGTTCTCCATCATGATTTGAAATCCGTAGAAAAATTTGGCTTCAGCATATTGCACTTCACTAACGAAGTTCTCTGCTAAGTTTTCATTTACGATACCATCAGAAGCCGCAAAGAAAGCCAGAATATGTTTGATGAAATAACGTTCATCATCATTCAGTTTATTATTCCAATCATTTAGATCTTCACTAAGGTCAATCTCTTCCGCTGTCCAAAAACATGCCTCACATTTTTTGTACCAATCCCATAAATCATCATGTTTTATAGGGAAAATTACAAATCGGTCTTCGTTTTCTGCCAAGATAGGCTCTATCGCTGTGGACATATTCTTACAAATTTAAAAGGTTAGTGTAATGAGCTGAAAATTACCCCTGTGCTGGGCTTACAAAGATGGAAAAATAAGAGGGATATTTTTGGGCTGTTTTACTGTTTCTCTTACAAAGTTTTTAACATCGTATGTTGAAATGTAGGTTCGTAACTGATGTACGTTAGCCTTACGGAAGAATTGGATTTTACATAAAATTTACATTGAAGTTGAACAAAAAAAATAAACCAAAAAGTATAGTTTGGAATATACTTTTTGGTTTAAAGAAGATTACCGAATCATGCTCTATTGACCCATCTTTGTTTCCAATCTTTTTAAGCGTTTTTCTAAATTTGATATAATCATAGATTGTTTATCTATTATTGTTTGTTGTTCTTGGATTGCTTTGATAGCTACGACACTAAAGGTACTATAATCGATACCCAGTATTTTTTCTTCTCCTGAACTACTTACTAATTCAGGAAATAATGGTTGAACATCTTGAGCAATTAACCCTACTGTGATATTTTGCTTTTCGTCTGAATTATAAAAGTAGGTAGAAGGTCTTAACTGTTTTACCTTTTCAAGAACTGGAGAAAGTGTTTTAATATTTGATTTTAACCTGGCATCAGATGCTTGAATATAGGCACCGTTGTTTGCATTGATGGCTGCCCTAAAATTCCCCCCGTAATAAAAACTTAGACCAAATCCATGCGCAACGGTCCAATCTTGGTTAATACCATCACTGAAACGAAGGCCTTTTTCGATTTCTTGCCCCCCTTGAAAGATATGCAATCTTGCCGTGGGTGATGAACCTCCAATACCAACATTTCCAGAACCAGCAATAGTCATATAATCTCTTCCGACAGTTCCATTATGGTGATAAAAATTGAGCCTACTAGCATCTCCGGTACTGCCACCTCTTCCTGCAATATGCCAAAAACCCTGAGAACTGTTTTTGAATTCAAGTCTGGCGTAATCAGCTTCGGTCTCTTCGAGCTTTAGGTGCGGTTTTGATAAGGTGGAGTTTTTTGGAACATGTAACCATGCCTCACGTCTTGATGCTGTACCTAATTCAAGTTCGCCCGTTCTAGCCAACTTCAACCTTGGGGAAAACGCTTCTGTATCACTCATATGAGCCCCAAATCCGATAGAGCCGTTTACTGGGTCAATATATTGTGTCCATTGTTTTTGTGTTCCTCCATCGAATTTCAGAAATCGGGTATCGAATAAAATACCTCCGTTTACGTGAAACTGATAATTAGTGTCGGGTATAGTACCTATACCAACACTTCCGCCCGTTCTATATACGTTAGAGCCATTCTCAGTCCACAAAGAACTTCCTCCGCCCCCCGCTCCAATGACCAAATTACCATCTGCATCTGCCATTACATTGCGCTGGCCTGAACCGCTTAAATCTCTAATTCTTGTCCTTCCATCAATATCTAGTGTTGTGGTTGGAGTGATGTTGCCTACACCCATATTTCCATTCTTTAAAATCATCAGTGCATTTCTACGTGCTCCAAATTCTCCGTTCCCAATTTCAAAAAGAGGGTCCGTTGGTTGCCATGCCAAAATATCACCGCTGGCTCCAACATTGTAATGGCCAATGGATGTTGAGGCATAACTTCCTGAAATTGTTCTAAATCCTATGGCTGTGGAGTAGTATCCATCTGCTTTGGTTCCAAAACCCATCGCCGTTGATGATAAGCCATTAGCTTCAGATGTAAATCCCATAGCCGTGGATTTAGCACCATTGGCGATTGAACCGTCTCCCATTGCAATAGAATAACTTTTAAGGGCCCTAGTATTCTTGCCCATTGCCGTAGACCATTCTCCTGAAGCCTCCGTATTTTCTCCCGTCGCAAAAGAATGGTTACCTGTTGCTCCTTTTTCTGAAGATGCAGAATTACTCGTACTCATATCAATAGCGTTAAAACCAATTGAACCAAAATTAGCAGGATTTCTCCCTATCAACCGCCATCCAAAACCCAAGCCCTCCTCTAAGGTTTCTAGACCTGAAGGGCTTCCCGCGCCACTAGCGCCTATTACCAAATTACCATCGGCATCGGCCATTACATTACGTTGGCCGGTACCGCTTAAATTCTGAATACGCAAATCGCCATCTATATCTAAAAGTCCTCTCATACCCACGCCTCCGCCTGCTGAATTGAGATACATACGCGATGGCACTCCCTCAGCCAGTGTTTGGATTGAGCTGCCACCCATTACCATTTGAAAAGGCCCTCCTGAAATTTCATTATCCGTAATAGTGAAAAGCGCGTTTGTGAACCCTACATCTTCAGAGACACCGGGTATACCAGCTATTTCAAAGAGTGTTTTAGGTATTTCTCCCCTCGTGTTAATACCCACTCTGTTATTCGAGTATATATGCGTAGCTTCTTCATTCCAAAGTGAACTTCCGCCACCACCAGAAAGACTACTCAAATCAACCGTATTCCCATCTTCAATTTCAAGTATTTTAGTTGCTTCGTTAAATGTTAAGTTTTGATTATCCGTTCCACCTGTTGGGACTATTGGTGCTAGATCAATAGTAGAACCATCAGAAATACTAAGCTCCGTACCGACCAAAGAAATATCTTGTATCTCGTTTGTTGGATCTGCATCAGCATCGGTGCCTCCGCTCGGAATAGTTACCGAACCTCCATCTGAAAGACTTAGTTCATTTGTTGCTACATCAAAACTGATAGTTTGAAATTCGTTAGTGGAATCACCATCACCGTCCACACCACCTGTAGGAATAACAATAGTATTCCCTTCAGACAGACTCAGTTCATTTGTGCCCGCATCAAAAGCAAGGGTCTGTATCTCATTGGTTGGATCGGCATCGGCATCTGTTCCACCACTTGGAATCGTAATTTCTCCCCCATCGGTGAGACTGATTTTATTTGAAGCAGCATCAAAACTAATCGTCTGTATTTCATTGGTTGGGTCTGCGTCCGCATCGGTGCCACCACTAGGAATGGTTACTGAATTACCATCCGACAAACTCAACGCATTTGTACTTGCATCGAAACTCAAAGTCTGGAGCTCGTTGGCAGGATCCGCATCCGCATCAGTTCCTCCACTTGGTATCGTTACTGTTCCACCATCTGTTAAACTCAATTCATTGGTAGTTACATTAAAACTTAAGTTCTGAATCTCATTAGTTGGATCGGCGTCAGCATCTGTTCCATCTGTAGGGATTAGTATAGTATTCCCATCTGATAAACTCAACTCACTTGTGCTAGAATTGAAACTGATTGTTTGCAATTCATTGGTCGGATCGGCATCTGCATCAATGCTTCCTCCTGTAATCAATTCATCAATAGCTTCTTGGGCTGTAGTTGCCGAAAGTCCAGAAGCAGAATTGTCGTATAATACTTCACCAGCTGATTGGTCAACTGCTTTTCCTGAACTAATAGCATAAGGCACTGACATCATTTCGGTAGTTCCGATTTCGTTTCCGTTCATAGATACGGTTACGAAAGTTGCTGCGCTTCCCCACGGCAATGCATTGTAATCACCTTTTGCCGGACTACCATTACCGATTAGAAGACTAAAAACCCCATTGGCATCGGTTGTAACTGCGTGGCTTTCGTCATAAATAGAAGCAGTATTCGCCGTTCCGAATTTCAAGGCAATGTTAATCGTCATCGCTTCAGATACCATAAGTGCGTTATCCGCATTGCGGGCAACGCCTTGATAGTTGATAAAGTTTTTTTGGGTTTCTTGGGCAATCACTATTCCTGAAAATAGGATTGTAAGAAGTAAAACAATGTAATTTTTTTTCATGATTTCTAGTTTTCTTAATTGTTCTATTTTTTAATTATTTTAAATAGTTTAGCCTCATCGGTACCCTCAACAAATAGCCGTAGCACATACATGCCTTTTGATAAATGACTCAAATCGATTTTATGTTCGATTTGAGAAGCATCCACCTGTTTTTTTAATGTTCTCCTGCCATCTACGGCAAAAAGGGTAATGGCATAAACCGGATTGCTATTGGTAAAAATGTTCAATTCATCAACCACGGGATTCGGAAAGATTTGTATCCCCTCCAGTTCTTTTTCTGTTGAAATTGGTTCTACCGTCAATGACCCGGCCCAAAAGCCCTGGTCAATCGAACTATCGCTAGCTATTAAGCCCACGATAGGTTCGCCAATGGTATACCCGATGGCAACTTCTGGCGCGGACATATTGCCTCCGGCACTTGCTATTACCGTCTTATTGGTTGATTGTGCGCAAAGATGTGTAGCGCTAAAAATTGAAATGTAAGTAAGTAGTAGTTTCATCATATAGCCTTTTGTTCTTCTTTTATGTCATTGAGAAGAAGAGGTTAACAATTCTTTTACTTTTTTTCGAGCCATGATAGAATCATGCCGAAGAAATTGCTAACCGGGCTATATTACTGAAGGAAAGAAATCGTTTTTAATTAGAAATGGCAGTTACTACCAATACTATTGCTATTATTAGCATTCCTATTACGAGGATTTCCCCCGCCTCTATTCTAGTGGTTTTCATAGTGTTTCTTTTTAGTTGTTCTAAAGTATTTCTAGGGCTTTTGCGTTTTTATGACCAACTCCCCTTTTTTGTTGGCAATTACCTTTGCCTTGGTTTCTCCCAGATTAAATTCATCGCCAGGGGAGAAATCTTCTACTTGAAAAAACTCTTCAAGCGGCGAAAACTGTTTGTCGGTATAAATGACTATTGTCGTATTTTTTCCAGGTACTATTGTATTTTTATTTAGGTTATAACTTCCTCTTAATAATCCTAAGAAAAATTTATGGTGACTGTAGTTTTTCATTAGCTGTTTTTCCTTTGTTTTTTGAAAACTTGCTAATAAAACAATATGTTCCACGGCATCTGACTTGTTGTCAACCACCAATATCACCTTGGTTTCTTTTGTAATTCTTTCTTGGCCGAAGCATATTCCAGAGAATAATACTATAACCGTAACCATCAGAAATTTTAGTCGTATATCAAGAGCCTGCATCATCATTTTGATTGGTTCACCAAAACTATTTTAATGTTGCAGGAAGCAGTAGCATATATGTAACAATAGTTGCAACTTATGTAACATAGGCGCCTACATAGGCTAAATAGAATTTTTCAAATATTCGGAAGGAGTTTTTTTGTAGGTTTCTTTAAAACATTTAATAAAATAGGAAGGGGTATTAAAACCTACTGTATAGGCAACTTCATTTATAGTAGCGTCAGAGGTTTTTAGAATTTGCAGTGCTTGTTTTAAACGTTGTGAACGAATAAAGGCTGATGTAGAAAGCCCCGTAAAAGCCATTAGTTTTCGGTGTAGTTGCATTCGACTCATACCAACAGACTTGCAAAAAGATTCGGCACTAAAGTCAGCATCTGATAGTTGCTTATCTAATACGTTTTGAACCCTACTAAAAAAAAGCTGATCGGTAGGAGTAAGAGCAATATCTTTTGCCTTGATTACCATTTCTTGACTATAGCGATTTCTTAGTGTTTTTCGAGTTGCAATAAGATTCTCCACCCTTGTTTTGAGAACTGGAAGATTGAAAGGCTTGGTTATAAAATCATCTGCTCCAGATTTTAATCCTTTCAGTTCTTGTTCTTCACCTATACCGGCCGTCAATAATATGATGGGAATATGGCTTGTACGTTCATCTGTTTTTAAAGTATTACAGAGTTCAATACCATCACACACTGGCATACGCACATCTGTAATTATCAGGTCTGGAACCACTTCCAAGGCCTTTTCAATACCTTGCCGCCCATCTTCTGCTTCAAAAACCTGGAATGTATTCTTCCATACGGATTTGATAAACTGCCGCACTTCCTTGTGGTCTTCAACTACCAAAAGAATAGGGAGTTCTTCCTCATTTGGGTTTTCCAAATTCTTAGGATTGCTATCGATTCCATCCAAAGTGTTTGTACTAATGGGTTTATACGGACTTGAAATAACTTCAATCTGATCTATTTCAGAAAATGCTTCTTTTTCAATAGGCAGACGCACTTGAAAATGTATACAGTCGTCATTTTCCATGCGAGCTGTAATTTCCCCTTGATACAAATGCACTAGTTCTTTTACCAAAGACAGCCCGACTCCTGCACCCTCGGAATACTCATCTTCTTGGTAAAAACGGGTAAAGAGCTTTTCCACATCAACGCTAATTGAAGGTGGTACCGTGTTTTTGATATTTAAGAGTAAATAGTGGTCTTTTTTAGTTACCTCTATTTGGCACTCGCCTCCTTCAAGACCATGTTTAAATGCATTCGAAAGAAGGTTAGTTACTATTTTTTCGAGAGCATCTTCATCATACCAAACGTCATTAAAGTCAGCAATGTTAACCGTATATACTATATTTTTGAGTTTTGCCCTATATTCAAAAGAACTGGTCAACATACCTAAAAACAAACCTAGGTCACCTCGTGCGATTTTCAGTTTTAGCTTTCCTTTTTCAAGTTTTGCCAGATATAACAATTGATCCACCAACGATATCAATCTATTCGTATTTCGCTTAATCATAGAGAAATTGGTGAAATCGTCCTCCGTTAAGGAGCCTTCACTTAATTTCGCGTCAACTGGACCTGAAATTAGAGTGAGCGGTGTTCTGAATTCATGGGAAACATCGGTATATAATTTCGATTTAAAATCGTTTAAGCGTTTTAATCTCACAGCTTCCGCTTCCTGTAATTGCAGGTTCAAACGCATTCGTAATCGCCATTTTAGGTAACTATAAACACCATATACAGCAGCTAAAAGCAGGAAGATATATAAGACCTTCGCTATCGAAGTAAGATACCAAGGGGCGTGTATTTGAAATTTATAGTTTACCGGAACTTCATTCCAAACCCCGTCATAGTTGCTTGATTTTACTTGGAACTCATAATCCCCAGGAGGTAATTGTGAATACCTTGCAAAATTTGTATTACCAGCGTGTACCCATTCTTTTTCATAGTCTAGCAAGCGATATTGATATTGATTTTTTTCAGGAAGCGAGAATTGTAGGCTTGAAAAGGTAAAAGTCAAGGTATTTTCATTATGCTCTAAACCTAGATTTTGAGTTAAAGGGCGAGATTCATTAAAGACCTCTAAATCAGTTATGGTTGTCTTTGGTAAAACATTGTTTTCTTGCAGTTCGTTTGGTTTGAAAAAGTAAAACCCTTCTAAGCCCCCAAAATATAAATTCCCGGACTTATCCTTGTGGTAGGCGCCCGTATTGAATTCAGTGGCAAGCCCATCATAATTGGCATAATTAACAATTTGCGGAGGAGCTTCAAGTGATGCTCCTGATTTAAACTTGGTGATTCCCTTATTGGAACTTAACCATAAGTTTTGTTCCTCATCCGGTAGTATTCCATAGATAACATTGTTTGCGAGTCCGTCTTCAACGGTATAGGAATAGAATTTGTTCTCACGAATATCAAAAGCGTTTAAACCAGCACCATTTGTGCCAATCCAGAGAATCCCGTTAGGGTCTTCATATAAGGACTTGATATTGTTGCTGGTTATGGAATTGTTCCCTTCAATAGAATGTTTATACCAAACAAAGGTTTCCGTAATTGGATTGAAAGAGGCAATACCTTCCTCCTCTGTACCTAGCCAAAGTGTTCCGTTTTTCCCAGCAGAAATGACTCGAATGTTGTTTCCTGGAGGGCCTTTTTCGGGTTCATTCTGTGTCTTGTATTTCTTTAGTTCTCCTTTGTCCTTATCAAATAATATCAGACCTTGTTCTCTTGTTGCCAGCCAAAATTGGTTCTTCTCATCTTTAAAAATATCCCATACTGTTTCCGCAGATAAAGGAATTTCTGAATTGGGCGAATAATGTCTGAAACGTTCATTTTGATTTAAAATACTCAAGCCCTTTCCCTGACTTCCTATCCATAAATCGTTCTCCTGGTCTACAGCCAGACTCATAATTCTATCGGATTTGATGGCATTCTTATCCAACTCATTTGATTTGAAGGCTTGCCAGCTATTCGTCTCGGGCTCGTAACGTGTGAGTCCCTTACCCGAAGTGCCCACCCATACGGTTTCATTTTGATCAACCGCAAGAGCACGAACGACATCTATGTTAATGTTTTCAGGGGTTTGATAATTGGTAAGCGAATTAAATTTTTCTAGATATTCATCATAATAACTGATGCCAGCGCCGTCGGTACCAAACCAAAGCGTACCCGAATAATCTTCATAGATACAAAGCACATCATTGTAGTGAAGTGTAATTGGATTGTTTTCCTCAACACTGAAATGAGTGATTTTTTGCGACTTGAAATCTACCATGTAAACTCCTCTGCCATAGGTGGCTATCCAAAGGCGATTTTTTTTATCGAGGTGGAGGTCGGTAATGTTTAGCTCCACCGGAAGAGGGTCGGTAAATGCCATTTGGCTAATTCTTTGATAAGCTTCGTCGCCTTTTTCCTTAAAATAAAGTCCATTACCGAAAGTAGAAACCCATTCTGTTCCATCAGTATCAAAAATGATATCACTGAAATTTGCGATGATGGGTTCTCCATAGATAGTTATTGGAGTTTCTTTAAGGAGCTTGGAAGTCTTGTGATTGTAAACAACAATTTCTGAATCTTTGGCAAGCACCAAATTCCCAAGCTGGTCTTGCGCAATATGGTATACGGTGCCTTCAATATCATCTGCGGTAAGTATTTGCCTAGCTTCGCTCTCATTTGGGTTCAACATAAATAACCCATTGCTATACGTCCCGAACCAAATATTAAAGTCGGTATCTTGAAAAATTATACTTACATCGGTAATGCCAGGGAGAGGGTCAAAATTATTCGTTTCAGGATTTAATTTTACGGGGATTTTATTCATTGGAATGGCCCAGACATCACCTTTTCTATCCGTATACACCTTACCTAAAAAACTATAATTTGGCCTAGTAATGTCTACGAAGGTAAAGGGAAGAATTTCGAATTTTCGACCATCATATTTATTTAGACCGTCTTGGGTCGCCATCCAGAGGTACCCGGTACTATCTTGGGTAATGGATACAGTACTATTTTGCGAAAGACCATCCTTTACTGATAACTGTCGAAAAGTAATCTGTGATTGCGGATAAAGTAAGTATACCGAACATATACAAACAAGAACACTTAAGCTCTTTCTTAGATTTACAATATGCCTTACTGTTTTCACCTACTCAAGATAAGATAATTCTTGAAGAGAACTGATTCAGACTTTTTTGCAAAAAACTTTTGACAACTAAGAAAACCCGAGAACATCATACTGATGTTCTCGGGCAGCTAACACTAACCATAAATGTAAGTGGATATTCGTCTGTGGTACCTTAACTGAAATGGGTGTAATGATTTTTATAAGCAATGTATGTGTAAATATAGAATTACGTTATCAGGCATGCGGCTTACATGTACTTCATGTCCCCCAAAACCAGCTTCTTTGGCTAGTTGCAGCAATTGAGCTTCAGTACGATGAATGAGGTGCCAGTCGCCTAGAATTTCCATATAATCTCGACTTGGATTGTGCGCCTCGTTGTAATTACCAATAACTATTTCACCTCCCTTTCTCTGCCATTCCTTAAAACGTCTCAATAACTTCACAAAAGCTTTGTCGTTTAGATAGTCGAAGAGTCCTGCCGCCCAAATGAAATCAAATGATTGATTGGTTTGGTATCTAAAGATATTAGAACATACATATTCGATATGTGCTAAGTTCGCCATGTTTAGTTTTTTAGAAAAGGCTATCGCCTCTTCATCTATTTCGACACAGGTAGTATGAATATTCTTTGCTAATCCAGTATCGTAAAGCTCTGCTAACTCTCTACCAGATCCACTAATGACATTAAGAACATTTATTTGGGAATGCGATTTCGCTTTTGCCTTTACTAAATGTTTAAAATATTCTTTGCGGTTGCGTACTGCATTTGGAGCTCCGTTTTGTTGCACATATTCATCCCAAATACGGTACTTTGGATTTTTAGAAACATGATTGGTATAAATTTGATCTAAAAAAAGATAGTCTCCAGGATAGCCATTTGGCTTTAAATAACCACGACCATGTAAGGTGTTTTCCAAAAACTCTTGCCCAAAACTTGAATTGAGCGCATCAATTTCTTCTTTTGCTATTCTACCCTTTCTGTATTCATACGCAGTTATGGCTAACAATTCATCCAATTGAAAAAAATTATCCTGTGCCAACTGCGCGTTTGTTATAAACCCTTGTAACAAATCTATGCCAACACTTTTAGTCCTATTATTCCGTAAAGCTGCAATCATGATTTCATATTTAAAGCTTAATTAAATTACTTAGACTTCAATACAAAGATGTCTAAGTAGCCAAAATCCATAGTGCAGGCTTTGTTCAACTCTCTTAGCCATTTATTAGCGAAATACCCCAAAACCAGTACCGCTTCTAAACCAATTAATATAAAAGGATTGATTCCCTTTACGATAGTTGAAAGAGGTTCTGCCACTAATAAGGTGGTGTTTAACAATAGTGCTGCGATAATAATCATTGATGTTTTCATGGTTGTATATTTAATTATGTTATGCAAGTTATTTTTCTCCTAGCTCGATATGCTCATGGTTTTCCCTGAGTTTTTAAATTCAGGGTATTCCCTTAGAAACTCAAATACGTGTTTCATTTATATATGAATGTCATTTGACCATAAAAGGTTAACATGATTATTTAAAATTCATATCAACGCGCTATTTTCAACAAAGGGCTTATTTCTAAAAAGGGGAAGGGTACTATTCGTGTAAGGAAGTTGTGGTTAATTTATGGTATAAAGATAAATGACACTTCCACTCAAGTTTGTGGAATTGTAAGATTGGAGAGAAATCTTGTATACATTGTCAATTATTAGGTGTTTATACAAAAGAAACACAAAGGTGATGCTGAACAATATCAACTCTAGGCCATCAAAAAGAATGAACTAGAGCAGTTTTTTCATTTTTATGGTAGTTTTTCCAATTTCATTTTTTTAATGTAGCCCCATAAATCTTCGGCGTTAATATTCGCCCCTGAAGCCTCTACAAACATTCTATCTCCAACCTTATACCATAGCTGCGCGATTTTTTCTCGTTCATTGTATTGTGTTATATAGGGTTTAATATCCTTTTCTTCTTTACCATCATTTTCCATTGCATATGCAAAATCTATCATCTCTGCATCACCAGGGCTTTTTGAAAAATCAACGACATAAAGGTCTATTTCTTTTTTTTGACTTTCGTTAGCATAGATTAAATGAATATTGTTTTTGTTTTTTCGTCCTTTAGGTGGATTGCCATATTCTTTGGTAGTTAGTGATAAATCACCTAGTTTATTTGGTGCCCATGTTTCAAATTGCTCTTTTGATATGGGTGTTAAATTGTATAATTTTTTCAAAACTTGTATTTCTTCATCCTTCTTGAATTGTTTTATAATCCATTTTACCTTTTTATTTTCTGGTGAACTTCTCTTAAATTCTATTGTTCTCACCGTAGTGGTTTGAGAATCGTCTTGAACTACATCTTGAACATCCACAAGATTTTCTTCTATAAAATTCCATCCTTTTTCAAATTTGATGTTCGCACTAATTTTAGCATAGGCGTCACCAGTTCTGTTGGATATTTTAATACAATCATCTTTATAGGTTATATCTCTATCTATATAAAACCAAAAATAGGTAGCCTCTGCTGGTAAAATAGCTCTTTGATTATTATTTCTAGACACTATTTTTTCATCACTCACAGGATATAATGCCGCTATATTTACGCCGTATTTTTTTATGAATATAGGGTCATATTTATAGGAGGAGACATCATCAAAAGGTGTTTCGGCAAAAACATCTCTGTCTTTACAGTCACTATCTATTGAAAACCAATTTTGAAATTTGTTAAGTATTAAAGGGATACTATCAAACTCCGGTAAATTGAATTGAATAGTACCATCTGTATTGATTTTACCTAAACTAATTTCTTTCCCATCTACTTGTCTTTGAACCAGCTCTAAAGCTTCATGGGTATAGTCTAACCCACCTTTAAGCCGGTTTTCAACTTTAGGTAAAGCGTTTGTTGATTGTGATTTCTGCGCTTTGCAAAATTGTAATTGGCATAAGAATAATAAACATAGTATTTGCGCTCTTATTTTCATGATTTTTGATTTTCGGTTGGTAATTCTTTGGTTAATCTATTTTGCACTCTAGAACCTGTGAAAAATGCTTTTCACAAGGTCTTCATTATTATTTGAAATAGTACATGTTTCAAAGGAATTTAAATTCCCTTAAACCACTCCTCATATTTCTTACCCAGAATTGGTGCTGGCTTTTCTTTTTCATTAATAGCATTCATAAGGCCCATTATCCACATGTACAGCAACACAAATATTCCTAATAAATTGATAATCCAACCCAGAAAGGGAATCACTCCAACTATCCCTAAAGCAAGACCGGTAGCAGCCAAGCCTAAAGACTGGCGAATGTGATATCTAGCGAAGGGCAGTTTCTTATCATTGTTCATCACAAAGGCAATGATTAATCCTATAATTGTGATGTAAGAAATAATCGCAATTTTCTTGTCTTCTTCTTTTACTGCTGGCACAAATGCCTCTTCTCTTTTTGTTGTCGTTTCCATATTCCTATTTTCAATTAGTTAAAAAAGTATTTTCCCACATGTGTGACCACATAATTTATGGAATCTCTAGTATGTAATGTTGAGGTGCGACTCTCAAAAGTCATTTGATTTCGATCCGCATTAAAAAAGGTATACTCATCCGTTTGCGTGTCCGATATCGTGGTAAGACGATTGTTGCTCAAAGTCCATACCCACTCTTCGCGCCCTTGTTCAGGAATGTCAATAAAACCAGTACCATCAGCATTGAAAGTAAAACTGATATCAATAAAATACTGGTTGATATCATTTTCGATTTCTTGACCTGATAGTCCAGAGCCGCCTTCATCCTCTACTACAGTATTCTCATAACGGGAGAAAGTCCATGGACTTTCTTCCACAAGAATGTTCTCCATATCCTCAGGTTCATCAACAAGTTTTTCTACCACTTTAGAGCAAGAAGAGGCTAGTATAAATATTACTAATATGCTAAAAAGCATACTTGACTTCTTAATCATTTTATTGCCCAAGGTTTTCTTATTTCGTTTACTTATCGCTTCCATTTTCTTGTTTTTATTCCATTAGATTATCTAAACTGCCGAAGTCTAGTTCTTCAACTAAGCCCCAGGTTTCTTCAACGTTATGGTCATGAGCCGTAATCATTATCATAAATCGTTTCTTGTGAAAAAAGGAGATCATCGTCATGTTCTTGTCGGTTACATAGCTTTGTCTCGCCATCCTTCCCTTCACATTGACAGATCTATGCTGCTGGTTTTCTACATCATATTCCCTTTCTGTACCGAATACGTTAATCTTGTCAGCTGCCATTTCTCCGTTTGGGCCGGCAGCATCCGTAATATTTAAGTTGATTATTTTATCTTCCTTTCTTTTGTAAAAACCCGTGATTTGTACTTCTCCGAAAATGGGATGTGATTTTGCTCGTTCAAGCGACAACCCACCTAAAGTCTTTGGAATCCAAGCTTCAAGGTCAGCGACATTAATTGGCGTGGTATTTTTTAAGGTTTCAAATAGCTTGTCTTCTGCTTTCTTTTTCTGCGCTTTCTCTGATTTGGCCACTTTTTTTTCAGAATCGTTCTCCTTCTTTGCAGTCACATTGCAAGACCAAGTGAATGTGGCAATCGCCAAAAGGAGCATTAGTTTTATTCTATTTTTCATCATCCTTGGTTTTCCGTTATTCGGTCAATTTGACCAATTCTTCTAATTCTAATTTTTGGGCCATTTCCCAAGTTTCATCAACATTCATATCTGTGGCATTTATGGTAATCAAAAAGCGTTCTTTATAAGCGAACATTAGTTGGGTATTGTTTGCTTTTTTCTTGAAAGTCTGTTGTGCTTTTATACCCTCAACCGTAACTGTTTGCAGATGTTTGTATTCATCTTCCGTTTCCATTTCCATATTTCCGAACATCCCATAGCCGGTTGTCATCATACTTCCCGTCGGGCCGGCACCGTCAATTAGCATTACATTGAATATTTGTTTGCTATCGGTTTTCTTGTAGGTTCCTTCCACGGAATTTACTTGGTACATTCCCGCTTGACCAACTTTAAAACCTGTTCTCTCCAAATCACCTAAACTCTTTGGCAACCATTCTTTTAACTGGTCATTGGTCAAAGGAGTAGCATTTTTGAGCTCTTCAATACGACTTTCAACCTTTTTTGCCTCTTTTACGAACGTGGTTGCATTTGAAACACCTTCCTTGGCTTTGTTGAATTTTTCTTTTGCTTCGCCTAAACAGGAAACCAACATTAAAATATGTATGGTAATCACGAGCAACTGCTTAATTTTTTTCATGGTACACTTTTATTTTTGTTTCAGAAGTACTGTTTTCATAAATATTTAATCAGTCCGAGCAATCATTCATTGCTAAACCTTCCCTCACCTCAATAAGTGCTGCATCGTAAGCGGATCTATTTAGATTATCAACACATTCTCGAACATCTTCCAAGGCCTCCAAATAGTTCATTTCCGCAGTTCGACGATTTTCACAATTAGTAGTTGTCGGCTCGTTACTATACGCTAAATTGGCCGCATTCAGGGCGTCTACCTGGGGGGCTACTGTAGCGGTCCATGTTTCATTACATTGATCGGCTATCAGTTCATTTACGATTTCATCAGCATCACAGCCAAAATTTACAAGTGAAGTTGCCATTACAACTCCAGCATAAAACATTTTTCTTGTTATTTTTTTCATGAGTTCTATTTTTAAAAAGATTACTAATTCAATTTTCCAAGTTCTTTTAGGTTATAGCTTGATAAACTCCACACGACGATTGTTCGCCTTCCCTTCAGGTGAGGAGTTATCGGACACTGGTACACTTTCACCCATTCCTTTCACCTTAAGCCTTGCGGCATCCACACCTGAATTCGTAAGTGCTTGTTTTACCGCTGTTGCACGTTTTTCTGAAAGCTGAAGATTATGTGACTCCTCACCATCACTATCGGTATGTCCCTCAATACTGAATTTCAAATCAGTATGCTCCTGCATCATTTTGGCAACTTGATTGATAACCCCCATTGAACTGGGTTTTAGGGTCGCTTTGTTTACATCGAAAAGAATTCCCCGAGTTACAAATTTGCCATCCGCCATAACGCGGTCGTACAATTTTTTACCCCCCTCGGCAATTCGAATATTCTTTATGGCCATCGTCTTACCTTCAGGCTGATGCATATAGCTGCCGATACTAAACATTTGAGGTTTGTATTTATAATTGGGAATGTTCAAGGCGCGGTATTCATCTACAAATACCTTTAAGCTGCGTTTGTTGAAGGAAATGGCAATGTGTTTCCAGCCAGTTGTTTTACCAATTGTTTCGTTATGGGCATCATATTTTTTTGCATTGCTCTGAACTTTTGTATGGGTGGTCGCACCATCTTTAAAGACCTGAATCGGATAGAACACATCTTTACCTTCGCTATGGTGGTTATTGCCTTGCCAAAAACGTATATTATAAGACTGCCAGCTGGCATATACATCTTCAAAATAAGCATCGAACTCTATGGTAAAAACTTCAGGGAGATAACTTTCGGTTTCCATCAAAGGATTAATAATGCTTCGATTTTCGAAATTGATGATATTCTCATCTCCTTTCTTTGCATTTTCAGCACTCCCTTGTGAGAGGTCCCATCTTGAAGGAAATTCTCCATTCTCCTCACCGCTCAAATCGTCCTCAAAAATAATTTTATCACCAGGTACAAAATTGTATTTAGACCAGGTTTGAGGCGCTGAATCTAAAGTAGTTACTTCAGGGTTATCGCTTTCATTTTTTGAATTTACGGTACTATCATTTTCTTCCAACTCTTTATTTTTGTTCTCTTTTGGGCTGCTTTTCTTTTTCTTCTTTCCATTACCTAGAATAGTATCCATCGCCCTTTCAGTTTCTTTGTTGACCTTCTGTTCTGTTTTTCTAGTTACGGCACGTTCGGCAGCCTTTTCTGCGCTTTTTCCTAATTTTTTGAAGAACTGGGCTTGTGTTGTCGTTCCTATAAAAAGAAATACCATTGCAATTAAAAGTGTTCTTAATTTCATGATTTTATGTTTTGAATTGTTTTACAATCATTAGTACCCTGACTTTGAAAATGTAAACACCAAAAACAAAAAACCTGATAACATTTCTGTTATCAGGTCTTTTTCAAACTAACTCAAAACAATTCTAATATTCCAAGGCAAAGTAATCCATAACTTCTTCGTAGGTCATCTTGTTAAAATCAATTGTTGATTTTCCAGAAGCTTGTGGAGGTATATTTACATAACGTACTTGACTAATTCTTTCGAACACTTCATCTGAACCATCTTCTGATCTAGCAGTAAATCTTATTTTATTAGGAGTGATATTTGGAAATGTGCCTTGACCAGGGTCTATAAGATAAGTATATCTCTCGTTAGACAATTCATAAGGAAATTGCACTATAAAATCACTCCCTGGGTCAGAAACTAGTTTTCCATAGACAAGAATAGCCCCATTAATATTTACTTCACCAGCATTAACCTCAAAAAATGAGAAATTGCTCGGATTTGCAGAAAAATTTGTATCAATCCAATCTGAAACAATCACATTCGCATTCCCATCCTCACCATCTTGACCATCTGCACCGTCTTGACCATCGGCACCATCTTGACCAGCAGGGCCTTGGTCTCCTTGTGGACCAGGCACGCCCAAGGCCTCTCCATCCTGGCCAGCAGGGCCTTGCGGACCTTGAATCCCCTGTTCTCCTTGAGGACCTTGTGGACCAATTGGCCCTGTGTCCCCTTTTGAGCAAGAGAAAAGGGCCATACTTACCATTAAAATTAATACATACTTTAATTTGAGCTTTACTTTTTTCATGATTTCTAGTTTTAAAATTTTTACCCCCATTTGTTCCTACCCTCCAAAAAAGTAAACATTACCCTACTTGAAATTTTAACTTATCTTGTGTTTACCTTTTAACCAACTCTGTATTAATGACTGACGAGCAACTTATCGCACAGTTGAAAAAGCGTGAACGCAATGCTCTAAAAAGCGTGTATCTTGATTACAAGAGCGAGTTTTTTAAGTTTATGTCTCGCTATAATGCAAAAAATGATGTCTTAGAAGACATTTTTCAAGATGCGCTCATTGTGTTGTATGAAAATGCGCAATCAGAAAAACTCGATGCTCTTAAGAGCACGGTAAAAACCTATCTATTTGGCATTGGAAAGTTTATGCTCTTTAAGCATTTTAGAGATGGCAAAAGAGAGGTGCCTACTGAGGAAACCTATCTTTTTGACCAATATGAACAAGCGGTTATTGAAGATGTATATGAAGATGAGGGACCAAACGATTACCAAAAACAAATGGCGGCCAACTTTAAAAAACTGGGGGATAAATGCCGTGAGATATTAGAACTGTTTTATTTACAGGGAATGAAATTAGATGAAATTACCGTCAGACAGGGATATGATAATAAAGATGTAGCGAAAAGCCAAAAAAGTCGCTGCCTCAAATCTTTAAAGCAACTAATAGGAAAGAACGATGGATAAAGAGGAATTGATAAACGGCTATTTCGAAGGTTCTCTCAGCCCACATCAATTGGAAGAGGTGGAACGTTTGCTCAAAACGGATTCAGAATTCGCTTCTGAACTTGATTTTCAAAAAGAATTGCAAGTTTCGCTTAAAAAAGAAGAGCGTCAAGAGATGAAAGCGATGTTCTCAGATATCGCAGATAAGAACCCGGAGGGTGGAACCAAAGTGTTTCAATTGCGCCCTTGGCTTGCAGCGGCATCTATTGCTTTACTTCTCGGACTGGGTTCTTGGTTTTTCCTTTTTAACAATCCTGACCTCAATACGAATGAATTATATGCGGCGAATTTTAAGCCTTATGAGAATGTAATTCACCCGATAGAGCGAGGTAATCAACTTGAAGATTTAAAAACCAGGGCATTTATAGCCTATGAAAACGAAGAGTACCCTAAGGCCCTAACTCTTTTTCAAGAACTGCAATCAAAACAAAATGATGCCTATATCGATTTTTATAGTGCCATGGTTTTGATGCAACTGAATAAACAAGAAGAAGCTATTCCGTTATTGGAGGGTTATATGGAAAGAGAAGGCGAACTTCAAGATCGTGCCTCTTGGTATTTGGCCCTTGCCTATTTAAAAAAGGAAGATCTTGATAGCTGTAAAAAGGAACTTAAAACTTTAGTGGAGAAAAATGGGTTTAAAGCTAAGGCAGCAAAAAACCTACTCGAACAGCTCAATTGAAACTGGTTCAGTTCTGAAGTCCAGTTTTTCTGAAGTCTTTTCCTTTCTTTGAATAAATGAACAAAATAAGTAAGGAAAACATTCCAATACCAACTACCCACCAAAGGGTATTACTATTCGATATTGGACTCACATCTCCAGAAACGACAAAGGCCGCCCAATAGTAGGGGTGCCTTAAAAATTCATCCTCGGTTGTCTCCAGATATTTCAATTTTGCTTTTCGTAATGCTTCTGATTTCGAATATCCTTTGCTCAAGCCCTCGTAAAAGTACTCCATCAATTTTACGGTGCTCTTGTCATTGATCTTCCAAAGGGTATTGACAAGGGATTTCGCTCCAGCATAATAAAACCCTTTCGAAAGGCTCATCATTCCTTGCCCTTTTTGAAGTTTGCCGATTCCTGTTTGACATGCACTCAGTGTTACCATATCTACGGGGAGTGTCATGTTGTAAAGGTCTTTGATATACAGGATGTTACCTTGCGCACTATCTTTCGTATCGGTAAAAGCCAAATAGGAGTAATCGGGATATTCGTCGTTAGCCGAAGCATGAGTAGCTAAATGAAAAATGTTGAAACGGGAAGAGTTCGTTTTGAAATTGGACAATGTCGCCTCTCCTTTTAGAAGTGTTTTAGAATCGAAGAAGGAACCTAATTTATGCACTTCATCATCATTGTAGAGTAATTTTCCAAACTGGCGATCAAGGCTTTCGGTTACTGCTCCGGAAAAACTTGGCGCAAAAGCGAGCACATTGTTTGTTTCCGCACTTGGCTTTTCTTTGAGTTCGAGCAATGATGCTACGGAATTTCCGTAACCTATACTTTTTGTTTCCAAAAGATAAGCCCCGTTTTCTTGCAACAGGTCAAAGGGCAAATAATGTAATTCCCCATCGGGAATTATCGTCAGGTTCTCCGTGTTGAAATTCGCCAAGGGCTCTTGTAAAACTTTTTCAAAAAGAGAATTAGCAAGGGTATGAATCTTCTTTTTATCCCTATTGATGGAAGCACTTGAGAGCAAACGATAAAATGACCTGATATCGTGCCTGTCCGATTCATTGAACGGTAGTTTTAAAAAATCTTCCTTCGATTCATTAATGATAATTGCGTATAAATAATTATCAGTCATGGTGTACGAAATCAAGGTTCCGTTATCGTTCAAGAGTTGCTTCCTGACCGTTGCCAAATTTAAATTCCGGTTTTGATATTTCAGCTTATGATATTTAGGATATTTGGACTTTAACACATTCAAAAAGCCAAAGTATTCCTGTTTTCGTTCAAAAATCGATTCCGAAAATCCATTATCAGTTTCCGTAGCATCAAACAATTGTTTTTCAAGGTTTGTAATCTCAGCGCGCAGTTGTG
Source organism: uncultured Flavobacteriaceae bacterium (assembly GCA_947500435.1). Taxonomy (GTDB): domain Bacteria; phylum Bacteroidota; class Bacteroidia; order Flavobacteriales; family Flavobacteriaceae; genus Maribacter_C. Next base: position 272,272 of record CANMRV010000001.1, on the reverse strand, counting down.
CTTCCTTTTCCAAAACTTTTGTGGGCACATCACCATATTGAGTAGCTTGGACGTTACGAAGCGCTTCCAACAAAACAAAATCTTTATTCTTTTCGACAATATTTAAGACTAATTGCAGCATTTCCGATGAAGGGTTTTGCTCATAAGCCTTATGTACATTTTCTAAGAGTCGATGAAAAATGGGATAGGCATTTTCAGCCAAAAACTGTTTGTCGAGCTTACTGTCGAATTCACTCTTGAGTTGGTCAAATGTTTTTAATATATCACGACTCGTTTCTAGTATAGCGTTTTGAAAGTCAACATCCAATCTTTCCTTATAACTCCCTTGTAAGAGTTGTAATTTGATATCAAGCAGATGAAGTAGTTGGGTTTTAGAGAATACTTCTTCAGGCGCGGGATTCTGATTAAAATTGGCTATTTGAATATTATCTCCTGCGTTATTGAAAGCGATTTGTATCGTTTTCAATCCCGTTTCATATTTTTCTTGTTTTAGATATAATTCAGCTATTTCTCCATGTACTTCAGCAATGTCTTGATGTGGTTTTCTTTCCCGGTAATTAAGATAAAAATCTAGTGCATTGTTATAATATTCCAAAGCTTGAGAATTCTTGTTCTGTTTTAGAAGAATATCACCATATAATAAAAATGATTGCTTATAAAATGGATCATTTTCTATTAAATATTCTTGGCTCTCATCAAGGTAGTAAATTGCCTTTTGTAGACTATCTTGTTTTATAAAATTGTTCACTAGTCTTTGATATACAACTACCAAGCTATTTTTGTATTCTTTATCACTTGAATAAAGATTCTTGTAGGAGTACAATAACTCTTGCAATATAGAATTTGCCTTTTCATGCTTTCCAACATTTATGTACAATTGTGCAAGTAACCTTTTGGTTGACCGATCAAAACCTTCTTGTTTTGCAAGTTCATTTTTTCCTATTACGGTAAGCGCTTTATTAAAGTAATTCTCCGCTATATCAAATTTTCCAAGATCCATATAGATGGAAGCCAATAAATTTGTGGAGTAAATCAGAAAAGAAAGATCATTGTATGTAAGAGTCTCGGCATTCTTTTTACTATATATATCATATAGTTTTTGAAATCTAGATTTGGCTTCTACATAATTCTTTAATTCTTCATAGTAGCTACCTTCCTCATATATGAATCGATTTTCATAAAATCGTATTTCTTCGGTTGGCATATTACTTGAATAATTAAGCAACATCTCTTCCATTTTATCGAGATTAGATTTGTACGTTTTCAAATCATAATGAATGCCGCTTGCAAAAATAGATTCTAATATTACATCGAGGGCTTGTGAATAATTTTTTAATTCAAGATTATACTCTCTAGCTAAATCCAAATAGAAATATGAGCTGTCCTTTTGGTCATATCTAAATTCAAGACCTTTTTCAAAGTATACATTCGCTAAATTTTGTTTATCAGATATTTTCTGAGCGAAAACTATCTGGCAAAAAAGCAACATCAATAAATAAAAACAACATCTTTTCATAGGACACTAAATCACCTGACTGAAACAGGCATAAAAGGTAAAGTCCCTAAATTAGGGACTTATAAAAGAAATTATATCGAAAATTTATAATATTTCAATAGGAATTGGAATCTTCCCCGCCTCTGAACTCATCTCAAGAGTACCCTCACTCACCTGACTTAACTCAATTTCAATCTGAACCATACCTTTAAGATCACTGTGGTTTCCTAACAATTTACCAGTAGAGATTACTTTCCCATCTGGTGATTTGAATTGCACCTCTGTATCTTGAGCTAATCTTTCTTCAATATTGATTAAAAGTCTTCCTTCTCTCATACTGTTCTTGCATTTCCACTCCTTACCAGGACTACATTTAGAACCCCACGAGGCAGCGTACATTATTGGACTCCCCTTAAAAATATCAAAAAGATAAACATCAACATTAATACCGCAATTCTCTAAATCTTGTTTTATTCTTAATAATTCATCAAGTGCATCTTGATTACCTTCTGAAATTTTTGAAGACAATACCTCATATCGTAACTTAAGAAGTAAACAGGTGGTATCTAAAGTATTTTCAAGAGAATTATAATGCCAAAGTAATTTTTTTGTGATAGACTCTAATTCTGGCAAAAGATTCTTATTTCCTGCCTCTATTTGTTCTACTAGCTCCTTCTTTGTTTGCTCTAAAATTGAGATTTGACTAATCGTATAATACTGTTGCAAATCAATGGCGAAAATTTCTTGAGATTCTGTCTGTTCAGATATACGGACACGATAGTCAAGAGCTTTTAGTTCTTCATTCTCCGTTGGGTCCTGTTTTGAGCATGATGCTCCAAATAGCGTCAGAGCAATTAAAATTAAATAATTCATTGTCTTCATAATTTATGGTTTATATAGTGTTAGTATCAAAATCTTAAAAAGGTAAACATTAGTGTTAAACCTTGGCAAATAAAACATATCGAGAATGAACTTGTTTAGAAATTGTATTTACGGATGCAAATTGTGTGTAAACAGTTCATTATCAAGTAAAAATGGCAAATGTTAAATCGAGGGAAGAAATTGGTTAACTTTAGCCAAAACTACCCCTTTTCAAAGCCGAATCATTGTAGAAAACGGACATCAGCCTTCATTTTTAACTGAATTTCCTTTGCATGAAACTTTTTGAAACAATCAATTACGAAATACCCGTCGTACTTCGCCCGTTTGTTATGGCTGTAGTTCAGGGAGAAACCTCATCAGTCATTAAAACTAGTATGCCAGCACCCCCTACCGGCTTTCCGCTTTTGATTTATGTTTATAATGATTACCATAAACTAAATGTAAATGGAAGAAGTTTCTATCCGACCACAGTGCCCTTGAATGTTGCGGGGCAAATTGATATCTCAGGAATACGAATGGAGGTAGATGGGGTTTTTGGACAAATAGGTCTGGTATTGCATCCGTTAGCTCCTTACTATCTATTTCATATACCTGGGAATGAAATAAAAAATGGTTGGAAAGGTTTGTTAGAGGCGCTCCCTAAAAATTTAAAAAAATACTTTGAAGGAATCTCCAGTGATACGGAACCCATTAAAACTATCGCTCATATTCTATATGTGTTAGAACAGCTATTGAAAGACAGGGTTGACCCAATTGAATGGCTTGATAATGCCATGCTGGAAATATTCAGAAACAACGGGGCTATTTCAGTGACTGAACTTGTCGAGAAGACCTCGCTTAGCACAAGGCATTTCAGACGAAAATTCAAAGAAATAATCGGAATCTCACCAAAATACTATTGTAAGGTCATTCAACTAAATTCTGTGTTTGAAATCTTAAAGTCTGGTAACTCGGAAAAATTACACGCCCTAGCATTAGACAACGGCTATTATGACCAAGCACACTTCATCAACGATTTTAATAGGCTGATAGGTGAAAGCCCTTCTAATTTTTTGAATGGCGAGTTCGTTCAGTTGAAATCATATTTAGGTAGAAATAGAGTCTAAAAAGAAAAAGGCCAGAGCGACGCTCTAGCCTTTAAAAATTCCTGTTTTGTATGAATACCACCAAACCGTACGGCCCTTCCAATGTATCAAAATCAATACTTGTTACAATGGCGCTGATTTAGGTAGTTCCCCCGAAACCTATAATCGAGCAAATCACCTTAGGCCAACAAGTTGGTTAGGTGTCCAATTTGCAACAATTCATTAGACGGGTCTGTTACAAGAACAGTAATACGCTTTATTTAAGACGCATTCCCAAGACCGTACCTTATGGATTGGCAGTTTCATAAAATTCTTCAGAGTTCCCCTTCATACTTACAATCGTACGTTATGAAAAAGAAGCTCAACATAATCTTAACTAGTTAAGATTTAAATAGTTGGTCAAAAAGGGGGATTGATGTAAAAGTACGATTTTAACCACCAAAAACCCTAATAAAACCAAGGTTATTTCACATGAATACATCAAAAAAGTCTGATGTTATTTTTATTTAAATATTACGTTTTACGACTACTTCGTAGCAATAAAATCCCCTTTAATTTGAACTGAATTTCCAATTGAGTTACCCATTTGAACACTCAACCTCCCCTGCACTTTTATATCATCTACATATTCAATCTCAATTCTTCCACTCTTTGCAAACAAGGGCAATTCACCTAGAGCATCTATATTCGCGTAACCAAATACTCCATCAAAGTAATTCAATAGCCCTTCTTGTCTTCTAGTAATTTCATAAGTGCCTGATTTAAATTTGCCAGATGTATTTTCCTTTGAAATCAAAAATTCCATAGAATGTTCTAAAAAACGCTCCTGATTATCAAATTTCAGCTTAAGAGTGGAAAAAGAAACTCCCTTAGAAGTGGTAACAATAGAGGTCTCGAAATCGACTTTGCCACTAAGGTCGTTATTTAAGTTACCTGTAATTTGCATATTATAGTCACGGTAATTGTGAGCTGTAGAAACGAGTCGATTATCTAGCTTTGTACCTGATATGAAAAGCGTTGGTACAAGAACCCAGAGTGCAAGCTTAGCTATTTTTACGAAAAACTGGGTCATCTTAATTTTGGTTATTTTTTGGTTTAAAAGGACTAGGTTCAATTTCTAAAGACATTATCAGACACTGCTTCAGTCGTTAGTTGGTTTTCGGTGGCGAGTTCACTCTCCACTATACTATCGTTCGTAATCATTTCATTAGAGCTATCAGTCAAAACTGCCAACCATAGCATTAAAACAAAAAAAACAAACATTGCAAGACACCTTTTCATTATAGTAGATTTAATTCTTAGCGGCCTCAGAAAGACTTTTGGAGGGAACCAAATCATATTAAATTCTTCGCCTAAAGTAAAATGCCTCTGTGAGGGTAAAAAAGGGTATTGTATCAATGGTGCTATTTTATGTATAAATTGCAAATCTTCATATTCTATGGATGCTTACTAAAGAAAAAGGCCTTTGTTTTTATGCTTTTGCGTAAGAAAAAAGGCAAAAAAGTGTAGTAAAAGCGATTTTTGTGGGTTTTTTTACCAATTATACTCGAATCACTTCCATTGGTACATCTTTTCTAAAATACCAAAGGCTTCAATGTATTTTTGAGTAACTTTCTCAAATTAGAATTGAAGAAATTATGATTGAAGCGATAATAGTAGATGATGAGATAAAAGCGCTACAAAGTTTATCTTGGGAATTAACCAATTTCAGCGATGAAATTAATGTTGCAGCTTCATTTACCGACCCACTAGAAGCATTAAACCATCTAGAAAAAAACCCACCTGATTGTCTTTTTTTAGATATTGAAATGCCTACAATGGATGGTTTCCAATTCATTCAAAAATTAAAAAACAAAGATTTTCCTGTTGTTATCACCACAGCTTACAATCAATACGCAATTAAAGCACTTAAGAACGAAGCCATCGACTATCTTTTAAAGCCTATTGACACGGATGATTTGAAGGATACAATTGTGAAAATCAAAAAGTATAACGCAAAAAACTTCACAGCAGAGCGATTGGAAAAAATACTACTGAACTTTAACTCAAAGGCCGTCCGTAAGAAAATTACGTTCAATACTGACGGTAAGCTGGTCTTTTTGGAAAGTGACGAGATTTTATATGCGGAATCTGACGGGAATTACAGTACCATTTACCTAACCGATGGCCAAAAAATTGTGCTTACAAAAAAATTAAAGGAGGTGAACGAACTCTTGCCTGACGATTCATTTTTTAGAATTCACAATTCCTACATTATCAACCTCTCTAAAATAAAGGAGTTTCTCAAGACAGACGGATACGTCATCTTAAAACCAAATCATAAAATCCCCGTTTCTAGACAAAAGAAATCTGATTTTCTAGATATGTTGTAATTCCCTTTATGAAACCCCCAAGCTACATTAATGAATCCGACCTACACCTGCGCTTTATTTTTTATATGAGACGTTTATTACTAATCGGATTCTTTTATTTCTACTTCCAGGGCTATTCTCAAACAGTTCCTGATTCCTTTATAAAAACGGTCGATAGCTTAATTAATGCTGCACCAGAGGGGTTTACTAATATACATTCCGTACTAAGAACACATCGCACCGACACATTATTTATGCGTTACGTTGCTGAATCTTCTGCCAAGGAGGAGTATGCAGACGGGCAGGCCTATGCATTAAACGAGCTGGGTAGAACTTATCGAAGATTATCTCTTTTCATTGAAGCGATCAAATTACATAAAGAAGCCCTGAAGGTTGCCGAAACGGACGATGACCTTGAATTTAAAGTCGCTAGTCTTAATTATTTGGGTGTGGTATACCGTAGAACATCATCAATTCGCACTGCTATGGACTATAACCAAAGAGCATTGGAATTAGCAGAATCTGTAGAAAACCGGTCGGTCAGTATCAAAAGAAGCATAAATATATCGGTAAACTGTATTGGTAATCTTTATCAAATGTTGAATCAATATGATAGAGCACTTGAGTACTTTGAAAGATCGTTAGAGTTAGAAACTGAACTAGGCAACCTTCTTGGGCAAGCTATTAACCATCAAAATATTGGAGAGTGTAAAGAAGAGCTTGGAGACCTGACAGGAGCTTTAAAAGATTATCGCACCTCACTGGCAATAAATGAAACCATAAATGATGATATGGGTCGGGTAATTTGCAATACCGCTATCGCCAAAATTTATATCAAACAAAATAATCCGAAGGAAGCTTTAGAACTTCTCAAAAGTATAGAATCAACGGCTATAAAGGTAGGTAAAGACAAGTTTCTTCTCTCACCCTTTTTCATTAATCTAGGCTGGGCGAAGTTATTGCTAAAACAATTCGAAGAAGCCGAAAAGAATATGCTTCAAGGTCTGAAAATCGCCGAAGAGAATATATTGCCCACTGAAGCTTCACAGGCGAATCGTTTACTCGCGGAATTGAACAAAAACAGACGTAATTTTGAGAAAGCACTGACCTACACCTTAAAGGCTGAAGAATTAGAAAAACAGATATTAAATGAAAGTACGATTCGCTATGTAAACGATATTATCTATCGTTATGATTCTCAAAAAAGGAGCAATGAAATGGCAGTTTTGGCGAAGCAAAAAGAAACGGCCCTACTTAATTTGAGAAAGAAAAACACCACTTTGCTGATAAGCGCAATTGTTTTGGCTTTATTAGCTGGAATTTTTTATATCCTGTACCGTCAGTATCAGCTAAAAAATGAAAAGAAGTTACTGACACTAGAGCAAAGTATGCTGCGAAGTCAAATGAATCCACACTTCTTGTTCAATTCACTCAATTCTATCAAACTCTATATTATCAATAACGAGCAGAAAAATGCTGTTCATTATCTCAACAAATTTTCAAAACTAGTGCGAAAAATTCTCGAAGCTTCTTCGCTAAGAGAAATTCCCTTAGCAGAGGAATTGGAGACTGTTGAACTCTATATGAACATCGAGAACATTCGGTTTTCTAATGAAATAGATTTCAAAATACGAATCAGTGATGATATCGACCCCCACAATGTGAAAATACCTTCTCTCATTTTGCAACCATTCTTGGAAAACGCCTTATGGCATGGGCTTTCTTCTAAAACAGGAGAGAAAAAAATAGTGCTTAACGTACGAAAAGCTACAGATGAAAATTTCATTCATATCAGTATAACTGATAATGGTATAGGCAGAATGGCCTCTGAAGAGATAAAACAAAGCAAAGTGCTTAAACGTAAATCGGTTGGTATTGATATTACCAAAGAGCGTTTGTCAAACTTTTCCAGAGATTACCTAAACTCTTTTAACCTCCAAATTCTTGACCTTTATACTGATGATGGAAAGCCAGAAGGCACTAAAGTACTATTGCATATTCCTATCGTCTAAGATGTTCTGCTGCCGTTTGTTCAAGTTCTTCATACCAAGCGTTTCCGAACTTGCGAATTAAGGCTTCTTTTACAAACTTGTAAATAGGAACTTTCAGTTCTGCGCCAAGTGAACAGGCTGGATCGCAAATTTCCCATTTATGATAGTTCACTGCAGTTAGTTCAGTATATTCTTTTACGCGAACCGGATACAAATGACAAGAAATCGGTTTTTTCCACTTGGTAATTCCTTGGTTATAGGCTTCCTCTAGACCACATTTTGCAGTTTGGTTTTCTGAAAAAATAACGTATGCACATTCGCTTCCGTTTATTAGCGGGGTTTCCCATTCTCCATCTTCACCTTTTACAAAAGCACCTTGTTCCTCAATAGCGGCAATTCCTTCAGGACGTAAAAAAGGTTTTATATCCACATAAATATCTACTAAAATCTCCGTTTCATCATCTTCCAAGGGTGCTCCAGCATTCCCATCCACACAACACTGCCCTTTACATGCATTCAAATTACAGACGAAATCATTTTCTATAATTTCTTCGGATACAATCGTTTTTCCAAGCTGGAACATAGGTTTGTTTTGAAGTTTCAAAGATACATTTTATCTCAATGTGGGATTAACTCTTTATTTCATCCGAAGACATCTAAAACCATTTATTTAAACGTAAATTTGCGGAAAATTTAAAGGTATGTCACTAGATCTAAACTTTGATTTCAGACAGATTGCCACTTCTAGTATGATTCTTTTTGCGGTAATCGATATTGTAGGAAGCATACCTATCATAATCGGTTTACGGAATAAAGTAGGGCACATTCAATCGGAAAAAGCCTCTGTAGTTGCCGCTATTATGATGGTTGCCTTTCTTTTTGTTGGAGAAGAAATTTTAAATCTCATAGGCATTGATGTAAACTCTTTTGCTGTTGCAGGAGCATTTATCATTTTCTTTTTGGCAATCGAAATGATTTTAGGAGTACAACTGTATAAAGACGACGCGCCAGAAACGGCTTCTATTGTGCCCCTAGCATTTCCTATGATTGCCGGAGCAGGAACGATGACTTCATTGCTATCCTTACGCGCAGAATATCATGTTGAAAATATTATAGTCGCTATTATTGTGAATATTATCTTTGTATACTTGGTGCTAAAGTCCTCAAGCAGAATCGAAAAAGTTCTTGGCGCCAGCGGAATCGGGATTATTAGAAAAGTATTCGGAGTGATATTATTGGCCATCGCCGTAAAGCTATTCGCAACAAACATAAATCAGCTCTTTTAGAAGTATAAATCAGGCATTCAAATGAACAAAACACTTACTATAATTCTAATCGTACTCGCGGTAGCACTTATTGCCTATAATGTGACTTTGGTAAATTTTGAAAACCCACTTGAGGGTAATAGCATTATTGCACTTATTGGTATCGTAGCTTCTTTGTGTGCTATTGTTCTACTATTAATTTTCATGACTTCAAAAAAGATACAAGACAAGGTGAATAAGGATTAGGAATCTAATTTATAGATTCAATTGCCTCTGCCTCTTCTTGTTTCACTGGTGGATTATCAAGTTCTAAAACTTGCTGTATCATTGCATCGGCCTGACTTTTAATCTTCGCGTGAACGTTGGCCCCATATAATTGCTCTGCCAAGGCAGCCTTTAAATACAATTTTACATTATCTTCAAAATCGTAGAAGTTCATTTTCAAATTACTATTTATAGCATAGTCAATGAACCGCTCAAAAAGAATATCGTCGACCCTAAAATTTGCAACAAACTCCTCCTCAGTATAATCATCATAGCGATGTCTGTCTTCATCGAGATGTTCAAAAATGAAGTAAGAAATAAATCCAACGCTATCCATACTTTCAACAGCCTCTTCCTCGTTGGTGCCAATAGGAACAAATACATCGGGAATGATTCCACCACCACCGTAAACTACTTTTCCTTTTGGGGTTTTGAATTTTAAAGAATCCGCGACTTGTATACTATCGACCGAAGTCAGTTCACCGCTAAGATAGCGGTCAGTAAATTTTTGATAGTAATCCTTATTTCCGTTTTTATAGCTGCGTTGAATGCTACGACCAGTTGGGGTATAATATCTTGAAACGGTGAGTCTCACCGCTGAACCATCACCTAGCTCCATTTCTCTTTGTACCAGTCCTTTTCCGAAAGAGCGTCGTCCTACTATGGTTCCTAAGTCGTTGTCTTGGAGTGCTCCTGCGATAATCTCACTTGCTGAGGCGGAACGCTCGTTTATCAGAACATATACCTCTTTATCTTCAAAGCTTCCTTTATCCGTAGCGTAAACATTATTGATCTTTCCCTTTTTATTTTTGGTAAAAAGAATCAATTTTCCATCCTTTAAAAACTCATCAGCCATTTGTTCAGCGATGCCCAAATATCCACCTGGATTATCCCTTAAGTCCAATGTTAGTTTCCTAACTCCCTGTTTTTGCAACTCTTTGAGGGCTGCCTTGAATTCCTTAAATGTAGATTCAGCGAAACGATTGACCTTGATATATCCCATGTCATTGGTCATCATAAAATAAGACTGAACACTTTTTAAAGGTACTATATCACGTCTTACATTTACCGTAAATGTTCGGTCTTCCTTTTTGCGATACACTTTGAGTTTTACTGAAGTTCCCTCCTTGCCTTTTAGTTTTTCAACGATTGCATCACTTGGTAGTTTTCTGCCGTACAAAGTATCGTTGTCCGCCATTAATATGCGATCGCCTGGCTCAATTCCTTTTATAAAGCTAGGTCCATCTTTAATAGTACGAATAACAGATATCGTGTCATTGTAGGGATAAAAGTTAATTCCGATGCCCACAAAATCTCCTTTCATACTTTCGGATACTTGGGTCATCTCTTCTTTAGGAATATACACCGAGTGAGGGTCTAGCTTATCGAGAATATTATTTACTGTGACATCAACAATACTATCTGTATTGATTTCATCAACGTATTCGTAGTCGATATAATCGATTAGCCTATTGAGCTTATCCTTTTTAGAATTGGTCGTGAACAGTTTTTCAGGAGAGTCATTAAAGTCAAGTTTACCGCCCAAAAAAACACCCACTGCTAAGGAAGCAGCAAGTATAGTGGGCCATAAATATGTACTTTTTTTCTTCATTTCTTATAATTTCAACCCGTTAGGCATTTTCAATATTTGGCAAATGTTCTAATTCTACACCAGCTTTCCGAAGAAAGTCAAGTCCTGAACCATCTTTATAAGCTTCTTTATACACAACACGTTTTATACCGGATTGATGAATCAATTTACTGCATTCTCGGCATGGTGATAGGGTTATATACAGCGTTGAGCCCTGACAGGATTGCGTAGACGAGGCCACTTTCGAAATGGCATTTGCCTCTGCATGTAAAACATACCATTTTGTATATCCTTCATCATCTTCACAGTAGTTTTCAAAGCCCGTGGGAGTTCCGTTGTATCCATCAGAAATAATCATGCGGTCTTTTACAACAATAGCTCCTACCTGTTTGCGCTCACAATAAGATAACTTTCCCCATTCTTGTGCCATTCGCAAGTAGGCTTTATCATATTTCTCTTGCTTCTTTTTTTTCATGTATATAACAGGATAACAAGCGTCTAAGATACCTGCTTTACGAAATTCCTACAACCTTAATAGGTTAAATTTAACTTAAGCTTACCATGGGAACGTGGCAACTAACATCGGTATTGTGATAAGAATGACTAAAATAGAAGCTATGGTTACAAAAAGCTGCGATTTGATATTTAAAAGGGATAGAAATACATAAGAAAGCCCCAACACCACAAAAACAATCAAAACTTGCGAAATTTCTATTCCTGTAGCAAAACCCAATAAAGACCCTAGTTTTTCTTCCTCTTCAGCCATTAACATATTAAAATAATTGCTAAAGCCAAAGCCATGGATTAATCCGAAAAACGCAGTGGCAAAAATATGCAGCCCTAAACTCCTATTTTCTTCTGTGGATTTAACGTAGATTAAATTGAAAAGTGCTGTGCCCAAAATCGTTACCGGAATCAAAAACTCGATTAATCCCACGTCCATTTGCAAAATGCCATAAACGGATAGAAATAACGAAAGACAATGGGTAATCGTAAATATCGTAGCTAATAAAATTACCTTTTTCCAACTCTTAAACGTAAAGGGAAGTGCTAAAGCAATCAAAAAGAGAATATGGTCATAAGCCGCGAAATCGAGCACATGGTTTAGACCTAGTTTTATGTAGAAATAGAAATCTTGCATTTACTTAAGTTTAAAGTCCTCTTTCCTTTTGAATCGTCTCGTAAGCCTTTTGTACTTGTTTAAACTTTTCTTCAGCCCCTTTCTTTATAGCCTCATTTTCTGTATTCACACGATCAGGATGATACTTCTTCGCCATAGTACGATACGCCTTTTTGATTTCGCTATCTGTTGCGGTTCTATCGATTTCAAGAATCTTATACGCAGTATCCGCTGACTTCACGAACATGGCTTTGATACTTTCAAAATCTCGAAACGCAACTCTTAAGTATCCTGCTATCTCTTGAACTTTATTCGCCTCTGAATTACTCACGGCACCATCTGCCTGTGCGATTCCAAACAAAAAATGTAGTAATTGTAACCGGACTTCATACCGGGTTCTTTGATTCAAAAAGGCACAAATACGCTGTGCTGAAATCTCGCGCTTTTTGTTAACCTCATTAAAAGTCCTGAAAATTGCGTTGGCTTTTTCCTTACCGTAGGTTTGTACGAAATACTGACGTACGTAATCCATTTCGGTTTGGCTTATGGTGCCATCGGCTTTTATAACTATCGAGCATAAAGAGAGAAGATTCAATTCAAAATCCGCAGGCGAAACTCTTTGGCGGGTCATATCCCTTAAAACATTCGGCCCACTAGCTTCGCTTCTACTTAAACTGTCAATACCACTACCAATAAAAAACCCTAAGATTGCGCCGGGATACCGAAAAATTAAAAAGCCTACTAAGGCTGCAACCCATTTAAACATGTGTAATTTGATTTTCACCAAAGATATTAAATGAGAATAGAGAACAAAGAGAAAAGAACAAAGACAATTCTATTTTCTTTATTCGATTTCCTTCAGGCCGGTCATTGTTTTTTATACCTTTCCAGATTCAAAACCAAAAGTTAAGGTCTGCTAACAAAATGCGACAAAACCCGTATCTTTGAATTCTGATTTAAAAAAATAGCATATGTATCCTGCAGAATTAGTAAAACCAATGAGAGATGACTTGGCAAACGCTGGGTTTGAAGAATTATATACAGCTGAGGCTGTCACCAACGCAATTAATCAAGATGGCACTACACTAGTGGTGGTCAATTCGGTGTGTGGCTGCGCTGCTGCCAATGCACGACCAGCTGCCAAAATGAGCTTGCATAATGAAAAGAGACCGAATCACGCCGTAACGGTTTTTGCCGGTGTCGATACAGAGGCTGTTGATGCTGCTCGAAATTTGATGATTCCGTTTCCACCTTCCTCGCCAAGTATGGCTTTGTTTAAAGACGGTGAATTGGTTCATATGATTGAACGTCATCATATTGAAGGCAGACCTGCTGAATTGATTGCAGAAAATTTAACAGCAGCTTACAACGAGTTCTGTTAAGCCTTCTCTAAGAAATTAGATAAAACAAAATCAAAACCGTTTCTATATGAAGCGGTTTTTTATTTTTGTACCATGCAGAAACTAGTGGCATATCCGTTGTCTGTTTTATATCTGATTTTCTTCGGATTGACCTTATTGATTTTTCATCCAGTTCAATGGATTTGCTTTAACCTCTTTGGATACAATGCACATAGAGCGAGCGTTGCAGCTTTAAACTTATGTTTGATGCGTTGTACTCACCTTCTGGGAACTACCTACAGTTTTAAGAATCCTCATGATATTCCCGCAGATAGACCGACGATTATCGTTCCGAATCATCAGAGTATGCATGATATTCCACCGATTATTTGGTTCCTTCGTAAGCTGGAACCTAAGTTTGTTAGCAAGAAAGAATTAGGAAAAGGAATCCCTAGTGTATCCTACAACCTCCGCCATGGTGGTTCGGTTTTAATTGACCGAAAGGATAGTAAACAAGCCCTCTTTGAAATATCGAAATTAGGGAAGTATATTGAAGAGCATCATAGGGGAGCAGTTATTTTTCCGGAGGGAACAAGAAGTAGAACTGGTCATCCAAAACCATTCAAAACAACTGGACTCAAACTATTGATGAAAAATGCCCCTTCGGCTTTGATTATTCCCATTAGCATAAACAACTCTTGGAAAATGTTGAAGTACGGCAAATTCCCTAACGGAATTGGAAATCATATAACTTTCGATGTGCATGAACCCATTCCAGTCGAAGGAAATCTAGACGACCTTATTGCCGAAACGGAAGCCGCTGTAACTTCAGGAATAACCGCATTCAAATGACAGAAAACGAGATAGTTGAATCTACTATTGCTTTTGTAAAAGTAACTTTAAAAGGCGCCGAAGGCGGACATGATTGGTTTCATATTCATCGAGTGTTTTTAAACGCGGAAAGTATTGCTGAAAGTGAAAATGTAGATATTTTAATCGTACAATTAGGTGCTTTACTGCACGATATTGCAGACGCCAAGTTTTATGGAGGAGATGAGACTATTGGTCCTAAAATGGCTGTTGAATTTTTAACTTCAATTAAAGTCGAACAAAGGATTATTGACCATGTAGTCCAAATTATTGAAAACATTTCATTTAAGTCCAGCTTAGAAAATAAAGAAGATAGATTCAATTCTTTGGAACTTCAAGTGGTACAAGATGCCGACCGACTTGATGCTATTGGGGCAATAGGGGTTGCTAGAGCTTTCAACTACGGTGGTTTCAAAAATAGAGAACTTTACAACCCCGATATTCGACCGAATTTGAATATGTCCAAGGAAGAATACAAAAAGTCGACCGCACCTACAATCAATCATTTTTATGAGAAACTCCTTCTACTTAAGGACAAAATGAATACTCAGACTGGTAAAAAGTTGGCTGAAAAGCGACATCAGTATATGCTTGATTTTTTAACTCAGTTTGATAGCGAATGGAGGGGGCTCGCATAGCCTATTTTACGCAAACGTTGTCGTAAAACATTGGTAAAAGCCCGTCAAATCTTTTTTTTTTTTACGTATCTTCCTTGCACTTAAATCATTCCAAATGCAAAGAAGAAAGTTTATCAAAAAGTCAGCGGCGGCCTCAGCGGCATTCTCTATTGTTCCCAGCTTCGTAATGGGAAAAAATCATATTGCGCCAAGCGATACACTCTATGTGGGTGCTTTTGGCGTCGGTGGCCGGGGAGGCGGAGTAATGCGGGGAATGGATGCGACCAAAAAGGTAAAGTATGTCACCCTATGTGATGTAGATGACCGAAGAGCAGTCGACGCTTATAAAAAATATCCCAAAGCTAAAAAATATAAAGATTTCAGAAAGGTTTATGACAATCACCTGAAGGAAATTGATGCGGTAATGGTAGCTACTCCTGACCATATGCATGCGTCGATCGCACTTCCTTTTATGAAAGCTAAAAAGCATGCTTACGTTGAAAAACCACTAACGCATAATATCAACGAAGCGCGTTTGATGACACAAATTGCCAAAGAAAATGGCATCGTTACCCAAATGGGAAATCAAGGCGCATCAAGTGACGGAAGTCGAGAAGCCAAAGAGTGGATTGAATCTGGAGTCATTGGAAAAGTATACAAAGTGGATTGTTGGACCAACCGACCTGTTTGGCCTCAGGGTGTTCCTGCCCCAACTGAAAAACAAGCTATTCCTGAAGGGTTAGATTGGGATTTATGGTTAGGGAAAGCTGAAATGCGTGATTTCAATGCAGCTTATCTTCCCTTTAAATGGAGAGGATTCTGGGACTTCGGAACTGGAGCTTTAGGCGACATGGGATGCCATATCATGGAAACTCCCTTTGGCGTTTTAGATTTAGGATACCCAACGGAAGCGGAAGCAAGTTGCACCACCAATTGGGTAGGCGATTTTGTGGAGGCTGACTATAGTGCTTCTTGTCCTGCATCCTCTGTGGTGAGACTTAAATTCAATACTGAAGCTCACGGAGATATCGCCTTGAACTGGTATGATGGCGGAATCATGCCAGATTTACCAGACGAATTGAAAGATGGTGAAACGATAGGTGCTGGCGGTGGAGGTTCTGTTTTCTACGGAACTCGCGGTATTTTGGTTTGTGATGTATATTCTAGAAATGCACGCTTGCTGCCTTCTGAGACTATGAAATTATTGAATCCTCCAAAACCATATTTGAAACGAATCGACTTGGATACAGACGGACATCAAAAGAACTTCGTAGAGGGTTGTTTGAATGGAACAGAAACCTCATCAGATTTCAAACGATCGGGTCCTTTGACGGAAGCTGTTTTAATGGGTAATCTTGCTATCAAGGCATTCCAATACAAGAAATTCAAACCGGGTAAGAAAGCAGGGGATTGGGATCCATTTGAGTACCCTGGAAGGCGTAAAATTCTTTGGGATGGCGCTAACATGAAAGTCACCAACTGGGATATGGCCAATGAATGGGTAAAAGGTTCCTATCGCAAAGGTTGGGAACTTTCTTAAAATTCATTTTACAGAAGTAATAAAACCTTCCATCAAAATAAGAGTTGACGGAAGGTTTCTTTTTGTTTTGCGCGTTATACTAAAATGCATATCCCACAGACAATTGCAATACATTGTTTTGATTGCTCACCGTAATAGCATCATTTTTATTGATGTCGGTGATACCCTTATTATATCTTAAACTGAAGAAAATACTTTCGTTTAATTTATAGGATGCGCCAATCGCAAAGGCTACATCAAGACTATTATAGTCTTCCTTGTCAGCGTTGGTTGACAGTAGAAATCCAACTACCGGACCTGCTTCGGCACTCAACCCTTCTAAAACATAGTACTTTCCTAAGATGGGAAGGTTGACATAATCAAGTTTCAAATTGCTTCCGCCTGCAAAATTCCATTTGGTCCCCTGAGAGGAATATAGCAACTCAGGTTGTACCGCAAATTTTTCTGAAATAGGTACTTCTGCAACGCCTCCTACATGAAAGCTTATTTTTGAGCCAAGACCTCCGAAACCGGTATACGTGCCTCCACCAACGGATGCAACATTAATTCCTCCCTTGACTCCAAAACTGAAGTCTTGAGCGGATACTGAGACAAATAAAAGACATAATAAAAAGGTAAATACGGATTGTTTTTTCATAGTTGAAGTTGTTTATTTAATGTTATGCCTATTGGTATCACCAATCCCAAAAAGTAAACATACTTCGAAAAAAATCAATCAAAAAAGTCGCATCTGTCCATCTTTAAAAGGTTCATGTAAATCATGATTCAGCTTTGGAAACACTTTATCTCTAAAATACATATGCCTAGCCAACCGGACTAAATCATGAATCTGTTTGGCTATTTTTCCATCCCCAACACCTCGAACACCAAAGCGGCTATCGTTTAAAGTCCCGTTGTGGCAGGCTTCTATTTGATGCAGTACTTTCGCTGCTCGGTCGGGAAGTGTTTTGCGAATCCAATCTGTGAAGATTTGACCTATGGCCCCGTTTAGTCTTACTACCGTAAAAGCAAAAGATAAAGCACCATTTTCAGAAACTGCTTTGGCCAAGTTCATGATTTCATGACTGTTGATTCCTGGGATAATAGGGGCTAACATCGCATTCACGGGAATTCCGTTTTCGGATAAAACACGAATAGTTTCCAAACGTTTTTTGATGGTGGCAGTTCTTGGTTCCAAGATTCTTCTTGTTTTCTCGGAAAGTGAGGTTACCGAAACATTGACTCCAACCAATTGATGCTTTGCCAATTCCTTGAGTATGTCCAAATCCCGCAAAATCAAAGCGTTTTTTGTGATGATACCGACAGGATGTCGATATTTCAAAAAAATCTCCAAACAAGCCCTTGTGATTTTGAACTTCTTTTCAGCAGGTTGATAGCAATCCGTATTTCCGGATAAAACAATCGTGCAAGCTTGCCATTTTTTGCTCTTTAGTTTTGCCTCCAACAACTTTGGAGCATCTTTTTTAATTAGAATTTTTCGCTCAAAATCTAGTCCCGCGCTATAACCCCAAAACTCATGCGTATTTCTGGCATAGCAATAAATACAGCCATGTTCACAACCTTGATAGGGGTTAATAGAATACATCATACCCACATCAGGACTCGTAACCTTATTCACAATCGTCTTGGGAAAAATAGGAATGTACTGCGTCTTATTATTGTCCGCATCTTCTCCTTCTATGCGACAGAATTCGAGAAAATCATCCCTTGTTTCGTAACTGTATTGAAAGAATTTGTTGGATGTATTTTGTTGGGCTCCTCGCCCTTTGATGTAATCTTCTTGTTTCAATTATTGGATTTATTCCAAATTTATGGAATTAATCCAATTTATGTAATCCTTCGATGTTAATTGTTTTAGAATATTCTAATAAGATTAGTAGCTCCTCTGTCCAATTTCAGATTATGATTTGTAGTTCAATTAAACCGCACAAAGCTAACTTTTTGTTTATCCTAAAACAGTTACGCAATAGTGTGGAAAGGTCCGTAAATTGCATAAATGACATTTAGATGACACCTAAATGTCGTTACAAGGACCGGTAGTCTACAATAACTTTGCTTGAACAAAATAAAAATTATGGAAACGCAGTCTATTGCAAAGAATCTCTTATATCAACGTAAGTTAAAAGGATACACTCAAGAAGAGTTATCTGAAAGAACGGAAGTAACAGTTCGCACTATTCAGCGTATCGAGAAAGGTGATGTGAGTCCTCATCTTCAAACTATAAAATTATTAGCCACTGCCTTGGAAGTTGAAGTCAGCGACCTTCTCCCTTTGGAAAATCCTAAAGAAGAAAACATTCAAAAAAAGTGGCTTTTGTTATTGCATAGCGTACCGTTTTTGGGTTTTATTATCCCATTGGCTAATATTCTACTGCCCTTGTTCTTATGGATCCATAAGCGAGAGGATAACAAGCTCTACGATATCCATGGAGCAAAGATTATTAATTTTCAGATAAGCATGTCTTTGCTCTATGTTATCTCCTTCATAGCATTAGTTACTATTGAAAAATGGGGATTCTTTCTTTTTATCGCCGTAATCCCTTTCAGTGTAATAATAATGTTATACAACATAATTAAGGTGGTTGGAACGCACAAATGCTATTATCCATTAGCACTACCATTTATTAAGGCGAGCTCGTCAAAACCTAGCGGCACTCTAAATGTATTCCTTGTGATGCTAATCGGCAGTTTCATTTTAACAAGTTGCCACCAAGAAGAAGCAAGAGGAATACAACGTCTCGATGGCTCGATAATCACAAAGGATTCGCTGACCGATAAGATTGAATCACTTACAAGACTTGCAAATGTGACAGGGCTGACAGTTTCCATTTTTAACCAAGACACGCTTGCCTATCAAAAAGCATTCGGTTACTCCGATTATAAACAAAAAGATAGTCTACAACTAAATCAGGTTTTTTATGGCGCCTCTTTGAGTAAATCGGTATTTGGGTATGTAGTAGCGCATCTTGTAAAAGATGGCGTTATAGATTTAGATAAGCCTTTGCAAAGCTATTTGGATACCCCTATTCCTGAACTATTCTTTGAAAAGGAATGGAAGGGTTTTAAGAACCTTGCAGGTGACAAGCGATATGAGGAGATAACGGCTAGGATGTGTCTTTCCCATACCACCGGTTTTCCGAACTGGAGATGGATAAGTAGAATAGGGGAATTTCATCCTGAAGGTAAAATTCAAATTAACACCGACCCTGGAACCAGGTACAGTTATTCCGGGGAAGGAATTCGCTTACTCCAAATCGTTATTGAAAAAATTACGGGTAGGGGCCTTGAGGAAATGGCCAGAGAAATTGTCTTTGACCCATTGAACATGAATATGACCAGTTATGTATGGCAAAAACGATTTGAAAATAACTATTGCCTTGGACATACTACAGATCAAAAAACCATTGAAAAGGACATTCCAGATGAAGCGGGTGCTGCCGGTTCTATGGAGACAACAGCTGTAGATTATTCTAAATTTTTAGAACACATTCTCTCTTTAACTTCCCAAGGTTCACCAATAGCACAGCTGACGTTCTCTCCTAATATCGAGATTACATCAAAAATGCAATTTGGACCTGAATCGCTAGAAACGACCCCTGAGAATGAAAAAATAGGTTTGAATTACGGCATGGCTTGGGGCTTGATAACTAAGACACCCTATGGAAAAGCGGTTTTTAAAGAAGGCCATTCAGAAGGCTTTCAGCATTATTCTATCTTATTTCCTGAAAAACATATGGGTGTTCTCCTGATGTCCAACAGTGATAACGCAGAAAGTATTTTCAAGGAATTATTAGAAATTACCATTGGTGATAAATACACGCCCTGGGAGTGGGAAAACTATATTCCCTTTGACAAAAAATAGGCATTATCGAATACTAGAATGAAGCACTATTCACTGTATCTATTCATGCCAATCCGTTTGTCTTCTTATAATCAAAACCCGGACTCTTCAATAATAAATAGTTTAAAACTTATTTCGAAGGCGAACTAGAAGCACTACCAACCCCAACACGAACCAATTGTTTTTTCGTTCCGCGCTTAGCGTAGAATAACAATTCATCAGTGTCATGATTCATCAATGGTTGCGAAACCATTATCGGAAGACGCACTTCCTTATCATCAATTAATTTTTTGTGAGAAACGTTTCCTGAAGCATCCATCTTGATAACGAACATATTCGGATTACGACTGTATCCTTGCTTAAACATCATACGTTCATTGGCCAATTTTTGGGGATTTTCTCCTGAATTGATAAAGAAGTACATGTCTTCTCCATGACCGTAAGCGCTATACGAAGCATAGGCCTCATCACCCAAGGTTACTTCGGTTTTATTGATGTTTCGGGCCCATTTCATGGTGCCATCCGAAGAAAGTTTGGCACAGACGATATCATTATAATGAAACTTTTCTACTTTACGATTCGTTCCGCTTTCTTTACTTGTCGTTACAAAATATTCCTCAGCACTGAAAATGATATTCTTTTGAGGAGTAATGTGTACATCTTTGAATATCAAGTTCTTTATTTGGGCATCTACTTCGCGCCCAAACTTATCGGCCATAAACTGTTTCGAAAATGGATTGTATTTTTCAGAGAGGATAGATAGGCTATTCGGATTCAATTTAAAATGAACCAATCCGTTATAGCGATTATCCTTTCTATCAGCATAAAAACCAACGACAACTAAATCGTTATCCAACAAAATAGGTTTTAAAGATTCAGGATATCTGCCAGCATCGGCAAACTCTTGAATTTGGTGACCTTGATTAGTCACACGTACCAATTCGTACTGAAATTTTCGCTCTTTGGCCTCAAAACGTTTTTTCTTGAAGAAAGCTTTCCCCATAAAATAAACGGTTTTCAAATCTTTTGAAACCTCAATATTTTCAAAGGCATAGTTTTTTTCCTCAGCTTGCGCGGTGAAGTCATAGGTGATTTGCTTTTTCAAATCTGTGCCGAAAACGTACATTTTGTATTTTTCGTTTTTGCCTTTACGATGCTGTATGGTGATTCCGAAGGCCGTTTTTTCTTTGTTGAAATGTACGGCTGTGGAAAATCCGTTACCAAACTTGCGATTATACTTGTTCACCGCTAAGGGGTTCCCAACTTCTTTTGATGGAACTGAAAGCAAGGTTTTCTCCGTAAAATTGAATTCCCCAATCGGACTATGATGCACTACATATTCGTAAGCAAATTTCAAGTCATCGTAACGAAGTTCCAGTAAATACAACTGCCCGTTTCTGATAAAACCATCCACCATATACTGACCAGCGTACTTGTTGTTATAGTCCTCAATCAAGTTCAAATCGGCATCATAGAGTTCTATAAAATGACCTTTTGGTCGCAAGGGCATACCGCCATAATAGGTTCGAACAATTACGGTTTTATCGGTGTTGTCAGCATTGATACTGAGCACAGTAGAAAATTTATACCTATCGGAATTATTCTCTCCAAGGCTATAATTTACAGGGATTTCCTGTGCTTTTACAAACGAGAAAGCAGCAAGAAACAAGAGCAGGGACATGCTTTTTCTAAGTATCATAAGTAGGTAATTTGGGATATACTATTTGCCTGGAAAGTCAGCTTTTCGCTTTTCTAAAAAGGCGGTTGTACCTTCTTCGAAATCTGCAGTTCCAAAACATTCGCCGAAAGCTTTGATTTCGGCAGCATATCCGTTACTATCATGTTTAAAACCAGCATTTACCGCTTTTATTGCATGACTAATCGCAACAGATGAATTATTCGATATCTTGCTTCCTAGCTTTTTACAGAAATCCAGCAGCTCTTCCTGGGAAACTACGTGATTTACAAGTCCGGTTTCATGTGCGCGATTTGCGTCTATCATTCCAGCCGTCATAATCATTTCCATAGCTATTCCTTTACCCACCAATTGTGGCAATCTTTGTGTGCCCCCATAACCCGGAATAACGCCCAAAGAAACCTCTGGAAGCCCCATACGTGCATTATCGCTTGCCACTCTAAAATGACAGGACATTGCGAGTTCTAGTCCCCCGCCAAGAGCAAAGCCATTGACTGCCGCTATAACAGGAGTAGAAAGACCTTCTACAAAATCAAATAATAACTTTTGACCTTTGGCCGCCAATTTACCTCCTTCTTTTACGGAGAAGTTGGCAAATTCAGAAATGTCGGCTCCGGCCACAAAAGCCTTTTCGCCACTTCCTGTTAGGATGATGGCTTTGATGTTTTTGTCTTTGTCCATGGCTTTAAACGCATCGTGCAACTCTTTAATAGTGTCCTTGTTGAGTGCGTTTAGCTTGCTTGGGCGGTTGATGGTTATTGTTGCCAATGAACTTTCTTCTTTTACTTCAATGTTATTATACATGTTCAATTTTTATTAAAGATTTTCTAAATAACTTCACCTTTGACACAAGTAAAGATTTACAAACTGAAAATTTAATCTCCTACCAATCCAATGAACAAAAAAATCAAAAAGCCTATAAAAAGTGTAATTGGGAAAAGTAGATTATAATCTTTCTTTAAAGCAAAATTACTTGGGTCATCTTTTTGATACACTATCTCCACCAAATCATCAACCATGAATTTATTTTCATCCAATACACCTACATCTCCTTCTATTTCATGTTCCTTCCCTTTGATGTCAGTAAAACATACAGTAGGAAAGTAATCAGTTCTTTTCTCGCCAAAAGATTCTGTTCTTTTACTTACAACATTTGTTATTTTTCCTCTAGCAAAAACAGTGTTCTTTTTTAACTTGATATGCCTTAGATAAAGGTATATACTCGCAGCTAACCAAACCAAAGAAGTTGAACAAAAAATAATACGAAGAATAGTATTCATTTATATTATTTGGTTTCTTTGATCATGCTTCAGTTTGGAACATTCTTACCTTTGAGAACACACCCGCCAACGCTTCATCTCGCCCAAAGCTCTCGCTGCGTCACCTCTCAGAGGGGATAATACTTTAAATCGACCACATTCCTTCGCTCACAGGCACTACTTGGCCTCCAACTTTTAAGGTATATTCATTTTCATGGAGAACTCCATCTAGATGCAAAATAGACTTACGGCCCATCTCAAAACCTTGTTCTACTATTGCTGATTGCTCAGGGTTAACATGTTTTAGCAAATACGCTAGAAAGCAACCATTGGCGCTGCCTGTTGCAGCATCTTCCCACATAGCGCCATCTTCTAAAACCAACATACGTGTATGGTAACTATTCTCCTCTTCTACGGTTTCCCTGGTTACAAAAAACAAGTTTGTCGTCAATCCTCTTGGGTTATTGCTTTTAAATAATCTTTCCTGCTTTAAAAACTGCTCAACCTCCCCCGGATTTAATTTTAGTTTTCCGATGCTTTCCAAATCCTTCAGGAAAATTATCAGATAGGGCAAGCCCGTATTCACATCTTGAATGGGCATCGAGGCGTCGAAATAATCCAATGGGATATCGAAGGCATTAGCTACTGTTTCAGCGGTATACATAGCACCAAATTCAGGTTGAACCTGCTGCATGGTAAAACGGCTTTCCTCAAGTTCATTAGGCCTGCTTATAGCGACAGGAACATCTCCCTTTTTGAGCCGCAGAACAATCTCATCTACCGGTTTTTCTTTTAAATGCTTCGCAAGAATATAAGTCGTTCCCAAAGTGGGATGCCCCGCAAAAGGCACTTCGTATTCCGTCGTGAAAATTCGGACGCGAAAACTTCCGTCATCCTCAATCGAGGTTATAAAAGTACTTTCGGCAAAATTGATTTCACGGGTCATCTGTTGCATTTGCTCAACAGAGAGCTTTTGTTCCAAGTCGACGAAAACGGCCAGTTGGTTTCCGGCGTACTTTTCTCTGGCGAAGACGTCGACGATGTAGAATTTGAGTTGCATTTAGGTTTTAGGTTTCTTTCAATTAATTAACTGTTTTGAGAGGCGTTAGCCCTTAAGAACACATCTGCCAGCACTTCAGCTCGCCCACAGCTCTCGCTGTGTCGCCTCTCTAGAGGGGATGTTTACTAAATTAAGCAGTTGCTGCTAGATTTTCTTTGGGGAAACGAACCGTAAAAACCGTTCCTTTTTCAGGTTGAGAGCTAACGTCAATCGTTCCCTTATAGGTTTCTACGATATTTTTTACCATACCCAAACCAAGTCCCATTCCGCTTGATTTCGTGGTGAATTTTGGTTCAAATATTTTATCCGTAAACTCATCTTGAATGCCGACTCCGTTATCCGCAACGGATAGTTTCAAATATTCATCCTCACTGGTAACCGAAACCAAAATACGAGGCGATTCCACCTCTGGAACAGCTTGAATGGCATTCTTGACCAAATTCGTCACTACACGTATTAATTGTGTTCTATCAAGCTTGGCAATGATTTCCTCCTCTTCGGAAATAAAGTGAATGTAGTCTTCGGTAAAAATATCCAAAGCCAACTTCACAATTTTAACCACATTCAAAGTTTCGTTCTGTTGCGCTGGCATTTTCGCGAAATTCGAAAAGGCCGAGGCAATATTACTCATGGTATCAATCTGTTGAATCAGGGTTTTGGAATATTCGGCTACCTTAGCTTCGACATCGGGATCATTGGGGTCAAATTTTCGCTCAAAACTCTGCACGCTCAAACGCATAGGCGTCAACGGGTTTTTAATCTCATGCGCCACTTGTTTCGCCATCTCACGCCATGCTTGTTCACGTTCGCTACGAGCCAATTTTGCAGCACTTTGCTCCAATTCATCAATCATCTCATTATAGGAATCTACAAGTCTTCCTATTTCAGAACTTGGGTCTTCAATAAAAATCTTTTCATTGCGCTTGGTCAAATCAGTTTTATGCATCATATCAGAAACCGTTTGCAATGATCTGGTGATATACTTTGAAATAAAATAGGCCAACCCAATTGCCAACAGAAGCAATAATAAGCAGACCGTACCCAACCGAATCAAGAATTCCTTCAGCTCTTTATCGTAAAAGGAATTGTCTTCATAATATGGTAGATTCAGAATTCCGATAGGTTTGAACCGCTTGTCAGTTATGTAGGTGTAGGAGGCTTGGTATTGATCCCCAGCGGCAGAATTCCGTTCCACGTAGCGCTTTTCTGCACTTGACCCCAAGTTGTTCAAAACCTCAGCATCTAAGCAGTTCGAGGTGGTTTCCATTTCAAACTTCGGACGGGAACTTTTTATCAGTTGCCCCTCTAAATCATAAATATTAAAGGGAGCTGATAAAACGTCCGATATCTGGTAAATATCATATTGAAAAATGAGTCCGAGGTATTCTGTGGTCTGGGGATAAGTCGTTTTTTTGAGCGTAAAGTTCACACTTTGCTTGACCTGCTCCTCTTTCTTCCCCAAACGGACTTCGTGATAATCTTTAGTCTGCTCACGGTATTGGTAAAAGGTAACCCCCGCGATTAAGACAGACGAAATCATGACCAATAGAATCATGGTAACAAAAATGCGCGTTCGTAAGGATAATTTTCTGAACAAGTGCCTGCTGTTTGAACTCAAAGGTAGCAAATATCACACCATTTTTAAGTTCAAGCGCAGGTGCAAGTTTCAAGTTCAAAAAATCGCAAGAAATTCTTTTTGATTTTGAGTTTAAGCCTGAACTTGTCAGGCTTCTGGATTCTTATCGCGAATACGTTTGTAGAGTCGAATGCCGAGCATCAGAAGAACACCCAATACCAGAATACCTACAACACCGAAGACCCAATTTATGGCGCTTTTGAGGATCACCAAGAATACCACAGCGAATAAAACGAGCGTTGCGACTTCGTTCCAAATACGCATATAGCGGGAAGTATATCTGACCTCATCATTCTGTAGTTGTTTGAAAATCAAATGATTTCTTCCATGGTAGAAAAATAAAAGCAATACAAAAGCGAGTTTTACATGCATCCAAGGTTGTTGTAGCAAACCAGGCATTAAGACCAATAACCAAATAGCAAAAATCGTACAAAGTACGGCGGAAGGCCATGTAATAATGTACCAAAGTCTCTTAGTCATTAGCTTCAATTGCTTAGTCAGGATTTCCTTTTCAGGGGATGGTTTTTGGGAAGCTTCAATATGGTAAATGAACAAGCGCGGAATGTAAAACAAACCCGCAAACCAAGTCACCACGAAGATTAGGTGGAGTGCTTTTATGTAGTTGTAGTATTCCAATTGAGGTCTATTGTTAAATCAATACGGTCAGGTCGAGCGGAGTCGAGACCGGTGTTCCTAGGCTTCTCGACTCCGCTCGAAGTGACAGAGGTGCAAAAATACTAATTCCTAACTCCTAAACCCTACTTCCCTACAACCGAATAGCCCCAATCCCAACATCCCACAACTTCTTATTGAAATCTGGAATGGAAGTTTTCATCAAAGCATCAGCTTTACTTTTCAAAACATTCCACTGCGCATCAAGCTCGACCTTGCGGTCTTTTGAAGGTTGATTTACTCTTGGGATCGTGCTGTTTGTAGCATCAATTAAGAAGAGATATTCCGCGGTAAATTTATTAGGGAAATTCTCAACGTCATCATAGGCTTGAGATTTGCGTTGAATCATGTCCTTATCCCAGGTATCCAATTCTTTTAAAAGTTTTTCGCCTTCTGCTTTGACAGTTGCATCCTTGACATCTTTCAATACTTCTTTAAGCTGTCCCTGGACCTTGTACAGTGAATTTATGGTGTTGTGCATCTTCGATACTTTTTCTTCCATTTCAGTCATGAAGGAGTGGTATTCTGCGTATTGTTCTGGCGTCGTTTTGTACGTCGGCATGGCAACAATTTTGCCTTTCGTGGTCATGGACTTATCACCAGCTTTAATTTGAACAGTATACTCCCCTGGAGGCACTACATGCCCACCAAAACGCGATTCGATATAGGTATTTGGAACACCAGGTAAAATCGGAGTTTTCATATCCCAAACAAATCGGTTGAGACCTTCTTTTTTGGATAGTGTTGGCGCAGGTCTTGGGCCACCTCCATTGTGAGGCACATAATCTTTGTCTTTTTTGGAGGAAAAACTTCGGACAGTCTTTCCAGCGGAATCCAAAATATCCATGGTGATTGCAGTGGAATCATTCATTTTCGGAAGTTCATAATAAATGACCATTCCGTTTGCTGGATTTACACCTGACAAAGTGCTCATCCCCTTAAAATTGTCCGTCTTACCACTCATCGGGCTGTACCAAGAACCATTCATTGCATCATTGGGTTGGTACAATTTCATTTCAAAAATACGGGCATCATGCGATTTTGTGCTTTCAATACTTTTTTCATATTGTGAAAGCAATGTCAAATCATCCAAAATCCAAAAAGCTCTTCCTGAGGTAGCTACAATCAAATCTCCTTGATGGATTTTGATATCCGTAATCGGAGTTTTTGGGAGATTCAACTGAAAAGGTCTCCAGCTCTTCCCACCATTCCAGGAAAGGTATAGGCCTTTTTCTGTTCCAGCATATAAAAGGTTTTTGCGCGTTGGGTCCTCTCGAACTACCCTTGTAAATGCGCCGTAAGGAATTCCTGAATTAATGCTTGTCCACGTTTTTCCATAGTCGGTACTTTTATAGATTGCCGGCGTATGGTCATTGAATTTATACTTCGTAGTAGCGACATAAACTGTCGCCTTATCATGGGGAGAAACCTCAATGGCATTCACTAAAGATTCGCCCAAATTCTTCGGAGTAATGTTCTGCCAACTCTCGCCATTATCTTTGGTAATCTGTACATACCCATCATCACTTCCTGTGTAAAAAACACCTGCTTCGTGTGGAGATTCCAAGACATAAGCCAAAGTACCATAGTTTTCCGCGCCAACCGCTTCATTGGTATACGGACCACCACCGTTTCCTTGTTTGGCGTCGATATCTCTCGTCAAATCGGGAGACATTTCTTCCCATGTCACGCCCATGTCTCGGGTACGTAACAACAACTGAGCACCATGATAAAAAGTATTCTCTTCATGTTGTGAACGAAGGGTGGGCGCATTCCAGTTATATAAATACTTCATGTTTCGCGCCTCCCTACCCAAATATTGAATCGGTGCTGCCATCACTTGTGTGGATGCTTTTGATTCCATATCCAAGACATCAATCGTACCCAAATAACTTCCGCCCATCACGTACCTCGGATTATCAGGGTCAAAGGCCAAAAAGGCACTTTCCCCACCTGCAGACGGACTAAAATCAGACATCGTAATGCCACCTCTTCCAACGGACATGTTTGCAATCATGGCCGAAGAATAATCTTGTTGTCCCGCGTAGATGTTATACGGAAATTGATTATCCGTATTGATACGATAAAACTGTCCGGTAGGCATGTTTACTTGCGAGGAAAAGGTTTTTCCAAAGTCAAAAGTTACCGCCGCTCCGCCGTCGTTTGCGATGACAAAATTTAAGGAGTTCTTCGGGTTTATCCATAAATCGTGAAAATCGCCGTGAGTGCCTGTGATGCGTTCCCAGTTTTTTCCGCCATCCAAAGAACGAAGGGCTGGGGCACTCAATACATACACAATATCCTCATCTTGGGGGTCCGTAAACACTTCAATATAGTACCAGGCGCGTTGCACCAATCGGTTATCACCGCTGGCCATACTCCAAGTCTTTCCGGCGTCGTTGGAGACAAAAAGTCCGCCTTTATCTTGGTTTGAATCACTTTCAATAAGTGCATACACCTTATTCGAATTCGCGGGACTCACAGAAATCGCCATCTTCCCTTTTTCTTCCGGAAGACCTTCGGTAAGCTCCGTCCAAGTTTCGCCGGCATCGGTGGATTTGTACAATCCACTACCTTCGCCCCCACTGATAACCACATTCGGTTTGCGTTGGTGTTCCCACATCGCAGCATACATGATTTCAGGATAATTGGCATCCATAGAAAGTTCTACGGCGCCTGTTAATTCATTGACGAACAGGGTATTCTTCCAAGTCTTTCCGCCATCGGTAGATTTATAAACTCCACGCTCCTTATTCGGACCATACAATTGCCCCTGCGCCGCTACATAAACGATATCGGGGTTTGTTGGGTGAATGATGATTCGTGAAATGTGTTGGGTTTCTTTCAATCCCATATGCTTCCAAGTCTTTCCTGCGTCGGTTGATTTGTAGACTCCGTCTCCGTAGGAAGTCATCACACCACGCGGTGCGTGTTCGCCCATTCCTACGTATACGATATTCGTATTATACGTCGAAACAGCAACAGCTCCTACGGAGCCCATTTCGAAAAAGCCGTCTGAAATGTTGTTCCAGCGTTGGCCCGCGTCTTCGGTTTTCCATAATCCACCTCCGGTGGTGCCCATGTAATAGGTCATTGGGTCGCCAATGACTCCAGAAGCTGAAACGGAACGACCTCCTCGAAAAGGGCCGATGTTACGGAATTTCAAAGGTTTGAAATAGTCTTCTGCCGTTTGGGCGAAGGTTAGGGTTGTGGTTAGGAGGGCTAATAGCAGTAGTTGGAGATTGTTTTTCATTTTGGGTTTTTAGGTGTTGTGTATCTTTTGTGTTCCTAGGCTTCTCGACTCCGCTCGAAGTGACAGAACAAGGTGTTTTAAGCCATGTACTACTGTCATGTCGAGCGGAGTCGAGACCTTAGGGACACGTATTTCTAATTTTTATTTAAATCTTTATTCTTAGCATGACTCTCATTTCTACATTCCGCCAACAAAGGCAACATCTCATACTCATCATTCGCCAAAGCCAATTTCTTTGCTCGGCTCCATCTTTTAATTTTATTTTCAAAATATTCGGCTTGCGCGAATTGTATGAATTCTTGATGCCAAATTAATTTTACTGGTCTTCTTTTAGAGGTATATGAGTTATCGTTTAATCCAAAGTTATGTTCTTTTAGTCTACGGTCTAGGTTATTGGTCAGCCCTGTATAAATGGATTCGTCAGCGCATTCGACCATATAGACGTAGTAGAATTTCATGTTTAAGAATCTTTTTGGTTGGGGTGACTTTATTACCATTAACATCGGTCTCGACTCCGCTCGACCTGACAGCTTAGAAAGGTTGGTCATTTCGAGCATTTAATCTTCCCCGAACACAAATAGCTTACAACTATACTGTCACTTCGAGCGGAGTCGAGAACCTAGGAACACCCTACTCCTCCACAAACAAATAATTCAATTTCAGCTCATTAAACGCCTTATTAAACTCCTTCATTTCAGAATCTACCATGCTGTCAAAAGCCTTAAGTTGTGCTTCGATTTTTCCAGTCATTTCTTTTTGAACGGCTACGTCTTGGTCGGTTGGTGGGAAGTCACCCATACCTACTAATCGGTTCAAGTGCGCCAATTTGTTTGTCAAACGGATGGGGAAGTTCAAGGGATCTTGACCACTTCTGTTTTGCGTTTGGTACAAGGCTTTTTCGATTTCTCCGAAACTCTCTTTCATGGTTTTGGCTTTTTCTACCAACTCCTTCGTCGCTTCATTGTCTTTGTTTTGCGAAGTGAACGCATCCAACTGTTTGTTGACGCCTCTGATTTTCTTGATGGAACCGTGGGCTTTGTTTATGGTGGCATTGATTTCAGAAATAAAATCGTGCTGTTTTTGCATATCGGCAACGGAAACCTCGGCTCTTGGGTCGGGGATGATATTGAAAGTCTGACTTTGGCTATCGCCGTTGACATTTAGATGGACTTTATAACTTCCTGGTACTGCTTTTGGTCCGTTGAAGCCGGCTGCCCAGAAAATCATTCCTTTTAGGGTTTCTGCTTTTTCGCCTCTTGTATTCCATACGTGGGTGTTGCCGCCTTTTTTGACTTTGAGCTTTTTGTCTTTATCCTTTGCTGAATTACTAAAGGATGCTAAAGTATCTCCTGCCATCGTTGTATAGGTCAGGGCTACACTATCTTTTTCCGCAAGGTTTTTCAAATAGAAATGGGATATCACGCCATTCGGATGATTCATTCCCTCGGTTTTTGAAGGTTCTGTTCGCGCACGACCTCCGGTGCGGTAGCTGTCTTTGGGTTTGTACAAAATAGATGACAAACTTTTCTTCCCAGCATCCAATTGATGGAGGACGGTTAGGTCATCTAGAATCCATAAACTTCTTCCTTGGGTGGCAACTATTAGGTTGTCGTCTTTGATGGCCAAATCGGTTACGGGAACGATAGGAAGGTTCATTTGAAACGGACTCCAATTCGCTCCATCGTCAAAGGAAATGTACATTCCGGTTTCGGTACCTGCGTAGAGTAAACCTTTTCTTTTCGGGTCTTCACGGAGGACTCTTGTGAAATGCTCTTGATTTATACCGTTCGTTATTTTCGTCCAAGACTTCCCGTAGTCAGTAGTTTTGTAGAGGTAGGGTCTAAAGTCTCCCAGCTTGTATCGTGTTCCGGCAACGTAGCAAGTTCCCTCGTCAAAAGCGGAGGGTTCAATGCTGTTTATCATATTCCATTCGGGCATTCCCGCAGGGGTCACATTTTCCCAATTGGCACCTCCATCCTTGGAAACATGAATTAATCCGTCATCACTTCCTACCCATAACAATCCCTCTTTCAACGGACTCTCATTCGCTGCGAAAATGGTACAGTAGTATTCCACTCCCGTGTTATCCTGCGTAATCGGTCCCCCACTGGAAACCAATTTTGTGGGGTCATTCCGTGTTAAATCCTCCGAAAGGATATCCCAACTTTGCCCTTCGTTCGTACTCATATGCACATGCTGCGAAAAGGTGTATAATTTCTTCGGGTCGTGCTTCGAAAACATAATGGGAAAATTCCATTGAAAACGATATTTCATGCCCTCTGCACCATATCCCATCGGGTTATCAGGCCAAACGTTGATGCCCCTAACGGTTCCGTTTTTGTGATTTACCCGAGTCAGGAATCCACCGTAAGAACCTCCGTAGACAATATCATTATCCAAAGGGTCGACGGCGATATGGGCGGACTCACCACCTGCGGTTACCTCCCAATCGTTTTCGCTAATACTGCCTCCGTCGCTACGGTGCTTCACGCGCAAGGTCGAATTATCTTGCTGTGCCACATAAATACGATACGGATGCGAATTATCAGTCGTCACCCGATAATACTGCGCCGTGGGTTGGTTGTAATAGGTGCTCCAAGTCTCGCCGGCATCATAGGTAATCTGGGCGCCACCATCATCACCGATAATCATACGCTTCGCATCTTCAGGGGCAATCCATAAATCGTGGTGGTCGCCATGGGGCGCGTTGAAGGTATTAAAGGTCTTTCCGCCATCTTTCGAACGGTGGTAGCGCACGTTCATCACATAGACCGTATTTTCATCTTCGGTATCGGCATACAAACGGGTATAGTACCAAGCACGTTGGCGCAGTTTCCGCTCGCTGTTGACCTGTGTCCATTTCTTGCCACCATCTTCAGAACGGTACAATCCGCCCTTTTTCTTGTTTTCGACCAAGGCCCAAACACGCTCCGAATTTTTCGGGGAAACCGTAACGCCGATAATGCCCAAAGTATCTTGTGGGAAGCCTTCGTGCTTTGAAATCTCGGTCCAGGTTTCACCGCTATCGGTACTCTTCCATAAGGCAGAACCCTCACCACCACTACTCAAACTATAGGGCGTACGTTGCGCGCGCCATGAAGAGGCATATAAAATACGGGGGTTGTTGGGGTCTAAGGTAAGGTCGACAAAACCCGATTGGTCATTGACGAATAATTTCTTGCTCCAGGTCTTTCCGCCATCGGTACTTTTATAGATACCGCGGTCTTGGGTAGGCTTGTAAATATTACCGAGTACGGCCGCATATACAATATCGGCATTGGTAGGGTGAATGCGGATTCGTGGTACATGACGACTATTTTTGAGTCCTGCGGAGGCCCATGTTTTGCCTCCGTTTTCGGTTTTCCAGATGCCATAGCCTGAGGATACATTACCACGCAGGGTTTTTTCACCCCCGCCTACATAAATGACATTCTTATCACTTTTCGCGACTTCCACCGCACCGATACTACCGCCAAAATAGCCATCGGAAATATTCTCCCAAGTACGGCCGCCATCTAGGGTTTTCCAGACACCACCTCCTGTGGCACCCATATAAAAGAGATTGGGTTCACCCGGTACGCCGGTTACGGCAGCGGAGCGCCCACCACGATGAGGACCTATAGAACGGTACTCCATACTGGAATAGAGTTCTTCAGCAAAGGCTGTTTTTACGGGTGTTGTTTTTTTTCTTCTTTGGGCTTCGGATGTTAGAGGTAGTAGGAAAAGGGCAGCAATAAACAGGCCCAGAAGGTGGTTGCGAGTTCTCATTTTCAAGTGGATTAATTAGTCAGACTAAATGTAGTGAACTCGGGCAACTTAAAAAAATGATGTTTGTCATGATTTTTGAGGGGGAAATGTTTGGCAAGAAAACCTCTGTCGAAGAGGATTCAAAACTCTTTACAAAAGGTGCAATTTGTAAAGAGTATGTTTTATTTGAACTTCTTGAAATATTATATTGGTCAACAAGCTGTATTAACAGCTATCTAGACTATGGCCGCTTCCCTCGCCTATTGTTTTGCCAAAACTCTCTTAGGCCATTTTCACTTTTCCCCCAAATATTTTTTCTCTAATTTACTCTTTTGCTATTTATTCAAGTATTTTAAAAGCAATTTTACTCTTTGATAATTACCCGTTTCTTCAGTAGCGACTTGCAAGGTTTTGTTCAAGTATACTTTTGCTTTTTCGGTGTCATTCTTTATTAAATAAATGAAGGCCTTCATTTCATAAACACCAATATATTGTCTTGGGTCTTCACCAGAAATATCATTTTCTAAAGTGTCATATACCTTGAGGGCGGCGTCTATCTTTTTGTTATTTGATTTCCATTGCAAATATTTTTTTTGATGCCACCAATAGTCAAAGGGTTGCCCTTTTGAATCTTCAACCCATGCATTCATAATTAGGTCTGCTCCAATGTCCCATAGCACGAAAGGATAGGAAGCCGCTTCAGGGTTTTTATAACAATAGTTTTTATAATAATTAAGCCCTTCCTCTGCTCCCTTGGTCTTTATCTTTGTAATTACCGCCTGCTTTAGGGAATCTTTGCTATGTCGTCTGAAATATTCCTCTTCGAAGGCCACTGGAAACAATTCTTTTGGCCGCATCATTTTGTAGCCTCCTCGAAGTTCTTCCATTACATTTAGAACAATTTCATTTTCATAGTTATGAAAGGAATACAGATGGATAATACCTTCTTTTAAATCAAAAACATAGGAATATTGTGTGGGATGCGTGCGTTCTTGGTGCGTTCTACTAAGCAAAGATTTGAATAAAGGAACGGAAATGGTATCGGCATTGGAAAGTTCTTCATCGATAATTTGAAAGCGGCGGCACTCATAATTGCCAGAACTGATATCACAGGCATTGAAATTTGTTATGATTTGATAATCGGTATCCTTTTTGCCAAGAAGTGCATCTTGGTTAACAATTATCGAATTGCCTGTGGCATCGGCCAGAAGTACTTGATTGGTCGAGGACTCGTATTGAAACTTTTTGAGGTAATCCAGGGCATCTGCAACCGTTTTACATTTTGAAATAATTTCGGAAAATAGATTACCATCAAATCGCTTTTTGTTTGTCATGTTTTTGCCCTTGACCGTTTCGATTGCCGCAAAATCGAAAAACAATCCGTGCTCATTGATCGCAGTCTGTATCTGATAATCGGAATGTCCTAAATTTATACTCCCGTAGTTATTTTCTGAGGATGGTCTAACCCATAATTTTGTGAAAGGATCGGACCAATCCTCATTGCCAGCGGCCAATACTTTCCCATGTTTTGCTGCACAGAAAATACTGCAAGCTTTGGTTTGATATGGTAAAATAAGCAGGGTATACAAAATAATGTAAGCTGTTCGTTTTTTGATTGATAGATTGAGTCTCATAAGATGTTTATTTTTAAATACAACCCATTTGTTAAAGTGTTACAATTTTTTGGTGACATAGGTTTCGTATTTCTGGATTTTATAGTCTCCAGCAATACATCGATATAAATAACTTTATTAGTCTTGTAAGAGAAATTTAATAAAGTAATTATGTAAAAGTTGTACTATGAAATGTTCTACTATATTATATTTATGGCCGCCGTATATTAATCATTATTAATAGGTCTTAAATGGACCACATAGTTTTTAAAGTCGATAATAGCATTGTAGTTTTTTAGTAAGGTATTGCCCAAAATATCATTGTAAGACACGCCCGGCGGGTCAATTTCTGCAATTCCGACAGGGATATTTAAATTTTTGAATGAACCAATTTGAACTGTTGGGAATTCATAAATATTTCGTTTCCAACCAATGCCTGCACTGCCTGAAGAGATGGTTTGTTCAATGTACTTTAATTCGTACGTATCTATATGGTTTTCTTTTGAAAATTCATTACTCATATAAACAGGTCGTACACCGCCTGTATCATATTCGAACCAACCTGTAACTGTTTTAGCGTCAGTTAAAAAACTTGCTTCTATATAGGGTATTCCTTTTATCATAATTGTCTTCTGTTTGGAGAACTCCTCAATTTTTGGAGGCATGCTCGAATGAATAATAAGCATGTTTTTGTCATAATTAATTTCAATGATTTTGTTTCCGAAAGCGATCCAACCAAGAACTGCGTCAAAATAGTCTTTTTTATAGTCGGTCGATAATATGGTAACATCTTCCCAAATCAAATCACCTATCTCAATCGTATTCCTTGCACTTGTTTGTTTCATTGAGATACCGTCACTTCCCGAATTTTCTGTTTCTCCATCTAGGGTCATATAAACCTCTTTATTAAGAAGAGCTGTTCTCAACGTAATGCCGTTTGCTCCGGTGTCAAAGAGAATATTCAATGAATCGGAACCATTGATGCTACCTGATAGGATAATTCTATTTCTTTTACTCAACTTGAAAGGAATAGAATCTATTTGAGTAACTTTATACTTGCTATTCGAGGTAAAGCTAAGTACGTCCATCTTTGAAATCGCCGGCTCCTTCTCAGCTTCAGTACTGAGACGCGTTCGCGCCATTTTACCATTAATCTCAATATCAAAATCATAATGATTATTTGGAGTAACATTAAATAGTAAGGTATCGATATCGGAATAAAAAATAACTTCCTTACTTCCTGTGAATGATTTTGCAACGTATTCATCTAATACTAACTCAGGCGAAGTTTCCCAAATATTCGGATAAAGTACGTTGCCATCTATAATGTTTAGGGTCTTGGAATTTGTTTTCAGCTTCGGAATTTGTGTGTGATTTTTACATCCAAAAACGATTGCCACAGTAACCAATGCTACTATTTCTTTCATATCAAATTATTTTAGTAATAATGAATTAACAACTTTTAAAAAACTAATTTAGATAGCATAATTTCGCATACTTTTCAAAGAGGAATTTTTATACTATGGTTTTCAGATGTGGTATTTATATCTGCTAATCAAGTCTTTCGAAAGTCAAGATTTCGTTGGTTTCAGAACCATAAAAATTCCCGATTTCTATTCGATTTTCCAGACGATTGAAATAGTAGTCGTTATAACTTGAATTGCTTGATAACATCCAAAGTATGGATATTTTTTCTTGAGAAAGTTTGTATACATACGGACCTGAACCAGCTTTTGGTAATAAATACCCATCCTTCATTTCTACTCCTCTATTCAAATACATTATCTCTAAATTCTCTAACGATTCAAAACTCAAGGTATCCGTTTTCATTGCGGCTTCAACCCATTTTCCTTTTAGGTCAGCTGAAGTAGTATTCTTTATGTCTTTTTTAGAACAGTTCAATAATGTCAATATGATTAATATAATTCTATATCTCATGATTCTAATACTTTGTTGTCTTATCAATAAACATAATTATTTCAGATAGGGCTGTGCTTCTAATTTGATGTTGCCTTTAAGTTGTCGAATAGCAATCAAATGAGCTATGAAAACGATGGGGACTATAAAAGTGGGCAACCACACAAAGGGAAAATACAATAATGCAATATTCGGTCGCTCAAAGGCAAATTGCTGTAAAGGGAACGGTGCTGACAATAATGCAATGATAAAAATGACCACTAATAGCACCATGCCGATAGTATGCCAACCTATGAGCCATTTCTTGGCCATTGTTCTTTTTCTATATCCATAATAAAGGATAAATGGTGCGCTTAATCCCATTAGAATATCAAAGTTCAAACCTTCAAAAGTCATTATTTTGGGTACATTGCTATGAACATATAGCCAAAAGAGAACTAATTCCACAGGTATTCGAACCAGATGAAGATAAGTTAGTTTCTCGGGAGATACGCTATCGATACAATTTTTTCCTTTGTAGGAAAAAAATAACCAGATGCCTATTAAAATCATAGGCAGAATACCAAACAAAAATATTTTGGGTGGTAAAAAATCGGTATTTGGATGGTATACACCAATCCATGAAAGGTATCCCTGTAAGGTCAACCAAAGTATTATCAAACCAATGATTAAGTATAGATTTTTTCTTATACCATTATTGCTAGAGTTTCTAAATACCCATAGTACTGTTAAAATAACATATAGCGTGGTTATTATAAATATTAAGGAAATATATGCAGGAATACCTTTCAACATTTTACTATATAATTACACTGTATTTACTTAAACTTACTTAGCTAATCGGAAAGTTTATCCTCCCAATTCATAATCTCAAACACTTTACTTGTGTAATCCAAATCAATAGTCAGGGGCTCATAAAAACCATCGGTCTTGGTTTCGTTTCCTTTAACGATGGCTTCGGATAACCAAGTGCCTCTAGTAAATTTAAATACGGCCGGAAAATGAAGGTCTAGCGTGATTTCACGCTCATAGTCCCCTGTTTTTTTCATTTTTAAAATGGAATTCCAATTCGTGAGATTTTTTTGGTTACCAGCGATATGAACCACATCATCTTTGTGGGGTACTTTTACCCTTATGGTAGTTCTGTATGCATCTTCAGACATACCCACAAACAACTGATGGGCGTCAAAAGATTCTTCTGAAAAGACCGAATTGATGGTTTTAATGGGTGTTTTGGAGTCAAAAACTTGTTTGCCATCTACAAAGAAGGAATAGTTATGTATTCCGGGTTCCAACTTGAATTTACCTACCCATTTTCCATCCCTTTTGAATAAGATATTTCCCATATTCCGATCAAAGCCTTGAACCACTACGTATTTGGCATCTTGATATCCGTTCAATTCAATTTCGGTATTCCAATCTTCATCGTAGTCACCTTGGAATCGTCTGATAAGTCTGGGGACATCCATACTTGTATCAGGCACTAATTTTTTATAGGTGTATATAGTCTCGATAGCACCCGCTATATCTCCATTAAAATACTGTCTTGTGGCCATATAGGTCTGTAAACTTCTTCTTTCTGGGTCTACGTTCAAAAATTCTTGGACAAAAGGATAGGCTTCATAGTTATTGGCTTTATCGGCAACAGATTCAGCTAGTATCGCCAATACGCCATCTTTTTGTTTTTTGGAAAGGTCATAATTCTTGAATTGTGCCAAAGCTACATCTATACCATCCTCTTCTAGAGTTTTAAGTATGTTGTTAAGGGCATTGTTTTCGAAAAGACTGGAAATGAGATATGATTTTTTTCCTTTGGAAAGCAATTCTTTCAAAGTAGTATGATACGCATTTTCATAATCCAATGCATAATAAAACCAAATTTCACCAGTATTTAGGTTTTGAACGTTGGAGTACATGGTGTAAATAAAATCCGATTGCGCGGTAGCCTGACAGACATCTGTAAAGGTCTTTAGACTGATGGGATTGTTCTCCAGTTTCTCCGTGGCAATAGGAAAACGCCAGCAGCCATAAGTTTCGTCATTGGCACAAATGCTGAAATTGGTGGAAACTTGATACTTCTCATTTTTTATTATTCTGCTACCGGAAGGGCCAATCATGGCAAAACTACCATACTTGTCCGCAAGGTGCATCTGCGCCGTATTAAAGCCAATATCGAACCAATATTCCGCGAAAAAAGCGACAACTTCTTCTACCCGCTCAAAATTACCCATCATATGGGCATAAATCTCTTTGTCACCCCCTGGAAAACTTTTCTTCTTTTCTAAATCTTTTACGGGATATTCTTTTCGGGAGGCATCCAAAGCATTAAAATCGAAAAACAATCCGGCTTCGTTCATTCCGCCTTCTGCGTTTTGGTTGGCACCGTTTTTCGGGGAATCATACGATAAGGTATAATAGCCGTATTTCGAATCGCCCGTTTTAGGAAAAACATTTAAATAGGTTTTGAAATTGAAGAACCCATCTTCATTGTTACCTGCCCATACATGCCCCTTTTCATCCTTTCCGCAGAAAATAGTACAGGCTTTGAGAGTGGTAGAACAACACAGCGTTAGAAGGACCAGCGTAAAAATGAATTGATTTGTTTTCATATTAATAGGGTTTAAGTGAGCTGTTAGAAAAGAGTTCTAAAATTGTAATCCGTTACAATTTGTTATTTCTTTATTTTATAATCTCCGTTGGTATTGTCTATGTAGACCTTATATTCTTTAAAAAAAGGCATTCCAACACGCAATTGACTGGTTTTCTTAACGTTCATTTCAACATTTTCAAAGGCTACACCACCTAAGTCGAATTGAGGAAGAATTCCGATTTTTTCATTATCCAGTTTTGATCCTCCTATAGTCCATACTTCCCTTTCGGAATCTTTAAAAACATAGGTTCTTAAAACATACTCCGCGAGCGGTGTGCCTTCCGGAATTGAAATCGTTGATGATGACCCCAAGTCAATAATGCATTTGTACGAGACACCATTGACGGTCAAGGTTGTATATGGAGCGCCTTCCTCCCTTTTAATCTTAATAGATTTATAGCTGTCATCCGCTAAATCAGAAGTAGAAACAGTTAGTTTTTTTTGTGGATAATCAATCAACCAATTGGCCCTTGAAATAATGGGCTGCCCTATGAAGCCTCCAAAGTCCGGCAAAGCATCTTTCAGTCCTGTCAAGGGATTGGTGACGGCAAAGGTTTCTTGAAAATCTGCATCCCCAATTTTGATTGACCTGATGTTTTCGAAACCGACATCGATTTTTCGATTACTGGCGCCCCCTACTTTTAGCGTTTCGCCTTCTTTGAAATCCTTACGGACCATCGATACCATAGCACCTGTATCAAAAATGAAATTCTGAGATTCCCCATTATGTATTACTGGTAAGACAATTAATGACCTGATGGTATCAAAATCTACCGTTGATTGTGGTGTAGATTCTATCAGGACTCCTTTTTTGGACATGCGAAGTGCCTGTCTTTCTATTTTAGGGGCGCAGCCAACAAGAAAACTGAACATACAAAGAACAACTAGAGATGTGTTTTTTTGAATTGCTATCATTTGATAATACATTTAGAATTGAACCCAAAAATAGCTTACCAAAGAACCTAAAAATTGTATAAATGAGGCATCACAAAAAATTAGTCCTTAAAAGTCCAGTAGGTACCTGCGTTGCTGATATTTCGGAGTGAAGAAAAGAATTTTTTGGGACTAGCACCTGTTACTTTTTTAAAAT
Organism: uncultured Flavobacteriaceae bacterium; assembly: GCA_947500435.1. Lineage (GTDB taxonomy): Bacteria > Bacteroidota > Bacteroidia > Flavobacteriales > Flavobacteriaceae > Maribacter_C. Next base: position 231,427 of record CANMRV010000001.1, on the reverse strand, counting down.
GTTTTACAAAATCGGCCTGATCGTAGTAACGATTATCGATAGCTACATGTGTAAGTTTGGGTTTAATGGTGGTTTCTTCGTAGTATTCTAACGCTTGTCTAAAACGAATCACCGATTTAAACTCTTCTACGGAGAAACAAAGATGTTTTTTAAAAATGCGGAGTAAGGTTTCGCGACTGATTCCCAAAGACTTCGCCAAGTCTTGGGTTTTAGCGCTATCGTTAGCGGCAAGGATTTCCTGAACCGCCTGAAGTAAACGGACATCTTCAAATCCTATATATTGCTTTATAAAAAAACCATCTAACAAATCTCTTTTGTTTTCGATGTCTTTTTCAAGGTAAACCGTTTGTGCTATTTCATGAAGTTCCTTGCCGAAATAATCAAAATGGCAAATACTGTCATTTATATTACCTGAAAGTGGCGTTTCAATAAAATGATTGATACCAAGAGGGTTAAAAACGATTCCGATTTTGTCAAATTTTCCACGGAGCCTAACTTCTTTGCTCACTTTTTTGTTAATGGTAAAAACCACAGAGAGGTCGTTTGAATTCTTTGGTACGTAGGTTCTTCCATAATCACTCCATTTTACATCGGTATGTTTATAAATATTCAATGCAGAGACATAATGTGGATGATAGACTACATTTTTTCTGAAGTTGGTATCATAGGATTTATGAAAGTAATAATACCTAATATGCTTAGCTAACAACTCATTTTTGGGAGAAACCGTTAAAAACTTTTCTTGCTTTATATTCATAAGATGAAATGGTCATTATCAATTGAAGATAAGTAATAATCCCATTGCATACACATTACATTCCCCTCCCTCCGTCGGCTCGTATAATAAGTGTCCCATTACCTTTTAAGAAGAAGATTTTAGAAGAAAAATTTAAAGAAAGTTTAGTACAAAATACTTTGCTTTACCCAAGCAAAGTGTCATTATGCAAGACATTATATTTCAAAAATGAAACATAATTTGACGTTAAATCAAATAGCAATAAGTTATTGGGAATTTAACCCAAATCAAAGCCTAATTGTATGAAAGGTATTTTCGTTATGGGTATCTTGTTTTTTTTGACGCTTTCAAATGGACTTTGATTTCTGAATCACTCAGATAGTCCTTATCCTTCTCATAGAAGTTCGTCGTCTCTTTTTCAGAACTCTTTACATTACACCTTTTGGCTATGGTTCGAAAAACGCAGTTGAGCTCCCTGAAATGCATCTTAAAAAGTAGAACTCTTTACAAAATCCGCTTTTTGTAAAGAGTTGAAAATTCATGCCATTAAATTATCTTTCGTAGGTTTCCCCAACCTTTCCAGACCAACTCCAAATAAATCATAAACTCATTTTTGCCATGCAAAAACACCCTATAAAAGTAGCTTTATTCGCTTTACGCTAAACGCTCGAGATGACAGTATAGTTCGATTGTTGGATCGAAATCGAAAAAAGACAAACCCCTAAAAGTAACAGTTAAGAGCTGCTGTTATAACGATACACCGCAAAAGAAGGTATAAAAATTAGGGCCAAGCCTAGAAGGCCAATGAGGAAAAATAAACCACTGGTTAGTGGACCAAGCTCCCACTTTAAGATTTTAAAAAGATTACCTAAAATGGTTAAAGACGAAAATAAGGCTCCGGAAGCAAATGCTAATTTTTTCATATGTATATAAATTGGTTCGTTATTACATTAAACGGAGAATTCCATGGTTTTATTTGAAAAACATCATTTTTTGTGTGACTGCATTCTTACAATCAATTTCGCTTTCCATACTATTTTGTGAGCAGCTGTATGAAGATGCATGCGAGTCAGCCGAGACCAATATCAAGTAAAAAGGGGAGGACCTTAAAAGATTCAAATTTAGTTTTTGATAGTATCTTTATATCATGAACCCCATACTACTCCTACACATTTTCACCACGCTTTTTATGTGCGGGCTTTGCTGGTTTGTGCAAATCGTGCATTACCCTTTGTTTAAAGAGATTGCTGTTGCTGATTTTCCAGCCTATCAGAAAAAGAATTATGCCACTGGGTTGATTACTGTTCCTGTGATGACTATCGAACTTTTTAGTGGTATTTGGTTCTTGTACACCGACTACTCCCCATTGTTTTTAGTGAATATTGTCTTATTAGTTCTTATCTGGGGCAGCACTTTTGTCTTTCAAGTCCCTACACATTTGCAATTGGTAAAAACGCCAACACATGCGCTGATGGATAAATTGATTCGTACCAATTGGATACGGACGGTTTGTTGGAGTGTGAGGGTTTTGCTTTTGGGGTATTTGGTTGTTTTGCGCTGATCGCTGTACGCTGCACGCTACACGCTTAACATATTTAAGCGATTTGCGTATGGCGTGTAGCGTAAAGCGCATATGTTCCTAGGCTCTCGACTCCGCTCGAGGTGACAGTGGTGGTTGTTTCGTCTTTCTAGATACCTTCACCAGGACCCCTCCGCCCTGCGGGCACCTCCCCTTGAAAAAAGGGGAGGACCTATATACTGCAGGTTAGAAAAACCATTTCACAAACTCTTAACAGCATCTTTCATCGAAAAAGGGTAATTTAAAGCATATCAACCCATACATCAGCAGTTTTGAACTATTCTAGAAGAACCATCTTAAAACGTTACGGACTTGTGGGTTTGGGTTTGGGTATTTCACCCACACTATTCTCATTTTCAAATTCAATCTCAATTTTAAATTCAAAAGAAGTCACCATGGGGCAGCGCTTGATTCCTAGTTCTGGAGAAAAATTACCGATGGTCGGGCTGGGTACTTGGCAAACTTTCGATGTCGGGAATTCGCAAGCGGAGTTGGAACAACGAAAGCAGGTACTGGCCGAAATGTACAAATTGGGGGGCACGGTGATAGATTCCTCTCCGATGTATGGTACTTCTGAGGCTGTTGTCGGTCGCGTGGCGGCGCAACTCGAAAGTCAAAACAAATTTTTCTATGCCACCAAAGTATGGACGTCGGGCAGACAAGCGGGAATCGACCAGATGAATGCCTCTTTTAAAAAGATGCAACGCACTACAATGGATTTGATGCAAATTCATAATCTCGTCGATTGGGAAACCCATGTAAAAACATTACGCGCTTGGAAGGAAGAAGGTAAAATACGCTACTGGGGTTTGACGCATTATGTCGATTCGGCACACCCTACTTTGGAGTCCATCATCAAATCTGACCGACCTGATTTTGTACAATTCAATTATTCGATACGCTCTCGAAACGCCGAGAAATCCCTTTTTGAGACCAGTCAAAAAAATAACACTGCTGTTCTAATTAATCAACCTTACGATAGTGGCAATTTGTTCAGAAAAGTCAAAGGAAAAGAAGTACCTGATTGGGCTTCTGAATATGGGATTGAAAGTTGGGGGCAGTATTTTTTAAAATTTATTCTTTCTAATCCTGGGGTGACTTGTGTGATTCCGGGTACTTCGAAATTAAAACACCTTGTTGATAATATGGGTGCTGGGTATGGGGTTTTGCCTGATACGAATGGCCGGGAGAAAATGGTGAGGTATTTTGAGGGGATTTAGGTTGTTGGTAAATAAATTCATTTCACTAGTCCGTCATCCTGAGCGGAGTCGAAGGCCTAGGAACACGAATGCATCTCGACTCCGCTCGATGTGACAGTATAGGTTGATTGGCTTTTTGGTGTTCCTAGGGTAACCACCCCTTTCTTCCCCGCCGGTTGGCGGGAAATTCATTCCCCTCCTAGAATTAGGAGGGGAGCTGAAAAAATGTTTCATCTTAGATTTCTATTTTAAGCCTAATTCTTTTTTGCGTTGTTGCAATACTTCGTAGACATCGATTTCGTCACCTTCTTTGATGGACTCATCCACGGTTAATAGCACGTATCTTTTTAAGCCGTTTCTGAATAAAAGTTCTTGGCCTATTTTTAAATCTACCCCGCTCGATGAATTTGGTGATAAGTTCGGGTTCATCACATTCGGAATGATTAAGGGAATCGATTCATCGCTTGGGTTGATTAGTTTAAAGCTGATGCGGTTGTCTGTTTTGGAAACTGCTATTTTTCTTTTCTTTTCGGTCACTTTTATCGTAACTCTTCCCATTTTTTCGGATGTATTGGAAAACACAATTTTACTGCCTTTTGCGACTAACACTTCTACTTTGCCCAAAGGCCCAAGACCAAAACCGCTTACAAATTCCTCTGTTTCTTTGTTTCGTACGTCTATTCGAATTTCTTTTCCTGTGTTGTTTCGCAATTGTAGCTCATATAATTCGTAGTTGGCGTAATCCAATTCCAAAGTGGATTTGGGTGGAATTTCAAGATTCGATTTTTGCGCTGTGCTACACGAAGTGAATACGAATAAAAGTACTGTGATAATGATTGTTGTTTTTCTCATGATATTTTAATTTAAGATTATGAACCCGTTTGGGGTTCTTACTGGAGCAAATTTGGGAAAGTGTGCTTGCCCCAACGACTTAAATAAAATGGAGACGTCTCAAATTATTTGAGACCTTGGTTTTTCAGGGTGTTCAGGTATTCGGTGGGTGTAAGTTTCACCTCTTTTTTGAAGACGCGATTAAAGGTAGCCTTGCTATTGAATCCGCATTCGAAGGCCAAACCAACCAAAGAAAATTGTTGATGGTCGCCACCACCCAAACGCCTTTTGAATTCTTCAATTCGAAACTGATTGACAAAGTCATTAAAATTCTTTCCAAAACCCAAATTGATGATTTCGGAGACTTCAGCTCGGTTCAATTCGGTCTTTTCAGACAATTGAGTCAGGTTTAATTCGGGGTCAAGAAAAATCTTTTCTTCTTGAAATAATGTGTTGATAGCTTTTTTTCCTGTTTCAACCTTTTCAGAAACGCCGTCAGCATTCGCTACAGAAAGTTTTGGTTCGAAGCCGCTTTTGGGTTTTTCAAAAATGCTTAGAAAATCAAAGTCCGTAAAATAGCCTTTCACTCCAAAATAAAGGAGTGCCAAGGCAGAGAAGAATTGTATCCACCATCGTTGTGTCCAGCTCATTTCTACAATAAATTCTTCTATGAAAATTTGACATATTCCGTATAGGAAAATAAAAGAGTAGATGAAGAGGAAATTACGAATCCAGTTCAATTCCTTTTTAGCGGTATTGGAAAAAAACTGTTGTATGTCCCTTTTGTAATTATAGAAGAGTTGAAAAGAGAAGGCCAAATACAAAAGCATCTGTGCTGTCGAAAAAACTGATACAATCCGATTGAGATAAGGCCATTCAAAATTGACTACCAAATACCCATTCTGACTATCTGCAAACCCCGGTTGTTGGGCATCATATATCAAAATTCCCATCTTAAGCACAAAAAAGATGACCCAGGGAATAAAATGTTTGATATGCTTTTTTTGAAGCTTAAAATTAGGCGTCAAGGCACTTTTTACGTAAAAATAGATGAGCGGTGCCATCAGCATTTCCATATTCACCAAAAAGTAGTTGATTTTCGTGTTGCGGTAGGTATCATACCAATCCATAAAACCAATGGTGTAGGTGGTTCTATGGTAACACATAATCAATAAAATACAGGCCAACAATACATCTAGCACCGAACGTCTTTTGTAATATCTGCCGTACAGTAAAAAACACAATATAAGCCCCTGCACCACCAAAATCAATAAGGGGGTGCTGTAAATATTAAACTGTGGAAAGCCCTGTAAGGGTAGCATTTGCATCGGCGAGGGGTTACTCCTTCAAATATATCGTATTCTTTGCAAGGATAAAACAGGAACCTAATAAAGAATACATATGATGATCCAAGGGTTTTTGATACCTTTAAAGGTGTAAAACACTACTATGGATTCCATTGTTCTGGTCTTAAGTTCTTTGGGTATTGCGCAAGCGATTTTTCTGTGCGTGTATCTGCTTACACTTAAAAAGGGCAATCGCAAAGCGAATCTGTTTCTGGCTTTTGTACTCCTCGGGCTTACCATTCGTATTGGGAAATCGATTCTGAATGTCTATCTCGATTTGGAACCCTGGCAGCGTAATTTAGGCATATCGGGCGTAATGATGGCGGGACCGTTTCTTTGGTTTTATGGTCGGTTACTCTTGGGGAAAGAAAAGGGGTTTTCTAAGCGCAATTACTGGCATCTGGTTCCGTTTGTTCTTTTCGTCTGCTTTTGCAATTACATACCCAACGGTTATGGAGCATTTCCGAACACCAGCTATCTTCTTGCCTTTTCGCATTTGGCAGTTTACTTGGTGTTGACCATCGGTTTATTGGTAAATCATAAAGCGCAAGCCAAGCGGTCAGTTTGGGTATGGTATCGCAACTTGGTCATTGGCGTGGTCTTAATCTGGATATTTTATATGGGGAATCTTTTTGGATTGATTCCGTATTATCTTGGAGGTGCGATTTTCTTTTCGTTCCTACTCTATGCTTTCTCTTTTCTCCTTTTGAAGCAACCTGTTTTTGCTTTGGAAAAGTATAAGAACTCCTCAATGGATGCGGTAACTTCAAAAAAGTACATGCAAGAAATTCGGAAACTCTTTGAAGCCGAAACCCTTTACCTTGACAGCGAATTGAATATGACCCAAGTGGCGCAAAAATTAGGAATTCCCTCTCGGGATGTATCCCAGGTCATCAATGAAAACGAACAACAGAATTTTTCCGAGTTTGTGAACCAGTATCGTATTCAAAAGGCCAAAGACCTCTTGGTCGACTCGGCTTATGCGCAAGAAAAAATTGCTACAGTGGCCTATGACTGCGGCTTTGGAAATGTTACTTCCTTCAATTTGGCTTTTAAATCTGCCACCCAATTAACCCCTTCACAATACCGGAATAAATTTCGTCTAGCATAGCTTTTTCGTTTTAAGAATCATGATTTTTAAAGGATTTAAGAAAGGGCTCCTATAGTTTTGACTCAAATTAACGATGCTATGAGTTCAATTCAAAAGTCCGTTTTTCTAATTTTTTTCTTGGGCGTTTCAACTTGTGTTATAGGGCAAGATTCCCTTTCATTGGAAACGCTACAACCTATAACTTATCATTTCGAAATAACGGATGGCCAATTGGTAGGTGCTGGAGCGGATTTCCTAAAAAAAGAAATTACCAAGGCGCAATTTACCTTGTTGGGCGATTATCCGGATTCTAAAAGTAGCTCGGATTTTACGACTGCACTACTTCCTGAACTGCATCAAGCTGAATACAAAACTATGGCCTTGGGTATTGGTGTTCCTTCTGCTCGTTTGTTGCATTCCATGACGGAAGAACCTAAAACTATCCTCTCAAAATTGAAAGCACTGAATAACAAATATGCCTTCACGGAAAAGGAAAGGCTCGTCCTTCCAATGCCGGATATGAAGTCCGTCTCCGATGCCCTATTCGTTCAAAAAGCTGGAGAACTCCAATGGAATATTGTAGGTTTTGGAAACGAATCTTGGAACAATCTACCTTGGCTGCTGGACCAAATGTATGGGAAGCTATCCGAAGGGATTCAGAAAAAGCAACGCTCCTTATATGAAACATCTAAAACCACAGTTGAAAAATTGTATGCAAACAGAAATGGAGATTTACTATCATTTGTCGAAGCCATTGAAAATTCAAAACCCATTCAGGACTTTCTCAAAATTGCCAGTGAAAAATCCGCTGAAAACGCTGTCATAGTAGAAGCGTTCCACAATAGTATTAAAAACTGCCGGTTTTATGCGGAAAAGCAATTCTTTAAGAAAAACAAATGGCGGGTGGATGAGGAAAAGCGATTGCTACGACAGGAATTGGAACGAATTGATTTCGACATTCATCAAGATAAATTATTTGTAAAGTGGGATATGAACTTCCTTTCCCGAGGATTTCAACCCTATGCCTTCTATGGCGTTGGGAATACGCTTAGTGAACTAGCCGATTACAACGGAAGCACTTCATTACATATCGGAATAGTGCCTCGGTATCAACTTAAAAACGGTGTGGTTCTAGATTTGATGGAACAGAAAAATACCATGGCGCATCGATTCGCTGCACTGGTACAAGTAGCCAAAAAAAACCAATGGACGGTCATCGACCTGCAGCAAATGATTCAAGAATCGCAGTACACTCCGGTTAAATATCTTTTGAACGAAAACATTAACGATTTGATAAAACGGTATGACCTGATTGTTATTCCGGCTGTTGAAAAAGAAGCTACTTTGAATTATGATAACTAAAATATAAGCCATGAAAAAAATACTGTTAGCTCTTCTGATTCTCTCGGCCTGCAAAACCGAAGTAAAAGTAGAAGCTCCGTCTTACCCCATTCCTGCAAAAGAAACCATTATTGACGGTTTATCACGCCCGTGGAGCATGGCCTTTTTATCGGAAACAGAAGTCTTGCTTTCCGAAAAAGACGGTGACCTTCTGCGCATTGATTTGAATACTAAAGAAAAACAGAGCATCAAAGGATTTCCCACAGACAAAACGGATAGCCTTACCTATAGAAAAGCAGATTATACAAAAGGAACATTTCCTGGAGGATTGGAGGATGAGACGAAAGTGACCTATAATGCAGGAATTTTAGAGGTGTTAACCGATCCCAATTTTGAAACAAACCAACAACTCTACATTTCGTACACCGCCAAAGGAGAAGGTGGAGCTACCACAAAGGTGATACGCGCAGAATTGCAAAATGATTCTTTAGTCAATGTCAAACAACTACTATTGGCACTGCCCTATTCCCATGGTTTATTTCATTTTGGGGGAGGGATGACTTTTGGTCCTGACGGAAAACTATATATCACCGTCGGTGAACGACTTTTTAACGAAGATTACCAACCTGAAATACCCATTGCACAAGACCTAAGCGATAGGCGGGGAAAAATTTACAGACTTAATCCGGATGGAAGTATTCCTGTGGATAACCCTGATTTTGGTACGGATGCCATTCCTGGATTATATGCCTCCGGAATTCGAGCTGCCCAAGGAATCACGGTAGAACCTAAAACGGGAAACATATGGTTTAGCGAGCACGGCACCAATCAAGGTGATGAGATTAACATGCTTAAAAAAGGAGCGAACTACGGTTGGCCCGTCATCACAACAGGCACGTATCGCGGAAATAAATTCGTACCACAAAAAGTAGAGGGCATAGTGTATACAGACCCCATTTGGTACTGGAAACATACCGTCGCCCCCACCGGAATCACATTTTACACCGGAGATGAGTTCCCCAATTGGAAAAACAATTTAATCGTACCAGGGCTCTCCCGCGGCAGTCTTTGGCGAATTCGTCTTGAAGGGGAAACTGTGAAAAGTATGGAAGAACTCTTTGTTGACAATCGAGAACGTTCGCGGAAGGCGGTCATAAGTCCGGAAGGAAAAATATACATCCTTACCGAATACCTCAACGAACCCACGAATGGGAAGATAATTCGAATACAACCTCAATAATTAAAATCTAAAACCCGAAATAAATGAAAACCCATTATTCAACAATATTTCTAATTCTAACTTCACTTGTTGTAATAGCTCAAAATCCCGAACAGCCATTTGACAAGGAAATAGAAGCACTATTTTCAGAATGGAATCAACTTGAAACACCCGGGGCAGCGGTAGCTGTAGTTAAAAGTGGCAAAATAATATATTCTAACCAATTTGGGAGTGCTAACCTTGAACACCAAATACCCATTTCGACAGACACTAAATTTCAATTAAATTCAGTCCAAAATCAAATTGTTGCTTTTGCTGTTCTATTGCTTGAATCACAAGGAAAACTTTCTTTAGAAGATAATATACAGAAGTATCTTCCTGAAATGCCTGATTTTGGAAAACCTATTACAGTACATCATCTGCTAACCCATACTCATGGCATCCCTAATTTTTCAACGCTTCAACGGCTTGCTGGTTGGGAAGTGAAGGATATTAAGACAAGGGAGCAAGCACTTGAAATAATTTATGGGCTTAGTGCTAATGTTTACGATGCCGGTGTTAGATATCGTTTTTGTGATTCAGGAACTTTGTTGGCTTCTGAAATTATAGCTAAAGTATCAGGAAATTCTTTTACAGATTTTGTAGAGACTCAGATATTCAAACCGCTTTATATGACCAATACGGTTTATGGAAATGTTGAAAATAGCTTAATAAGAAATCGATCTAACATGTATTCAAATAGTGGCGAAAATTTTAAAAATGAAAACTATTTTAATTATCCTATTGATTTTACACTTTACTCTACTGCTGAAGACATGGCTCGTTGGATGTTGAATTTTGGATCACCCAAGGTAGGAAACCTTGACCTTATCAAAAAAATGTATATCCCTGCCACTCTTAATGATGGTTCATCTACGCACGGTTATGGTTCATCTACGTATGCTGTATATGGGCAATTTACGAGTCCATATAAAGGACTTAAAAGAATTGAGCAAAATGGAAGAAATTATGGCTTTATGACGTATATCGCTCAATTTCCAGAACAAGATTTTGGCGTGGTGGTACTCGGAAATTCTTTAAATTTTCATGCCGAAGGTGCAGCACTTAAAATTGCTGATTTATTTTTAAAAAATGATTTTATAAAAGAAAAAACAACAGTTAAAAAAGACAGTATTACCGAAAATGATTTTATGAAATTAAGCATTCCTGAACTTCAAAAATTCTGCGGCTCTTATTGGAACAAAGAGAGTTCGTACATGAGAAAAATAAATTTAAGAGATGGCAAACTTTACTACTATCGCAGTGAAGGAAATGAAAGTGAGCTTGCACCAATTTCTAAAAACACCTTTGTTCTTACAGAAGATCCAGATAGCTACAGTATCCGATTTGAGCAAAAATCTGATAAAGAATTAATGATTTTTGCTTGGGGAGAGGGAGGAAATGAATTTCAATATTTCAATGAGAAATTCGATTTGGTCACGTATGACACAAAGCAACTTACTGAATTTACAGGATTATTTTGGTGCGAAAACCTTAATGTACTATATAAATTGTTGATGCAGGATGGAATGCTAACTGTTTCTCATAACCGTGGTGTTGACTTTGTAATAACCCCATACAAATCTGATAAGTTTACCAGCGAAGCCTACTATTTCGATAATATTGAATTTGAAAGGGACAAGAAAGGTAACATCAATGGTCTTTGGATTAGGACAACAAATATTGGGGGGCAATATTTTAAAAAATTAGATGAAAGTTGAACAAAATAATAAGAAGGTCATAAGGATTACAAAAACGGCAAAATCACCCGCATAAAAACAGAATAAGAATTTATAATCACTATTATGAAAACACTATTTTTTACTGCAGCACTCCTATTAGCATGCGCAACAAGCGTAGCCCAAACCGAAGAAGAAGCGATTCGCGAATCACTCCAAAGCTATATCGACGGCAGCTCGTACAATGACCCTGAGAAAATCGTCGCGCCTTTCTATGAAGATGCACGCATGTTCTTATCAAAAAAGGACCAACCGATATGGATTCTCTCCGCAGCTGAATATGCAGAGCTTTTTAAAAAGCGTGAAAAAGGAAAATTCAATGGCAGGGTGGGAACCATTCTATCCGTCGACCGCTCAAATGACATTGCCATGGCTAAGGTCGAAATCGCAATTGATGAACGTAAAATGATATTTATCGATTTGTTTATCCTGAAAAAATTGGAAGGCAAATGGAAGATTATTAGCAAGGCCGCTACAAGGATGCCGGAAGAGTAGTTGGCTTTTGTCAATAGGTTGCCGCGTCGCTTTTACTATTTATTTTGATTTCAATATTCGTACAGCTCCTCGCAAAGACGTCATTGCGAGGTACGAAGCAATCTGTTGAATTTTTGTTCCTAGTCTCTCGACTCCGCTCGAGATGACAGTATAGCTATTTCTTGTCTCTTAAACTCTAACTACAAAAACACTAAACAAACAGGTTTCGAAAGCTTTTCTTCATTTAGAAACGTAAGCGTTCCTTTTTCTTGGTCTCTTTTGAAGACGGTGATATTGTCGCTCTTTTGATTAGCGACCAAAAGGAATTTTCCGGTGGGGTCAATGGTGAAATTTCTGGGCCAATCGCCTTGTACGCTTTCTCGTCCAACGAGCGTTAAGCCTCCTGTTTGTTGGTCTATGGAAAATATGACTATCGTATTTTCTCCTCGGTTGGATCCGTATAAAAACTTTCCGTCAGATGACACATGAATGTCCGCACAGAAGCTATCTCCTTTAAAATCTGCCGCTAAAGTGGATTCATTTTGCTTTGAACTATAGTTGCCTGAAGCGTCTTTTTCGAATACCGAGATACTTGAGTTCAGTTCGTTGATGACGTATAGAAACTTTCCGTTTTGTGTGCTGGTAAAATGACGTGGCCCTGCACCTTTTGGTAATAGAAGCGTCGCTTTTGGTTTTGCCATTTCTTTAGTTTCACTATCATATGCTAGAACCGCATCCAATCCTAAATCTGCGATATAAATATCTCCATTCACCCATTGGGCCATGTGAGCATGGGGCGTCTTCATCGTATCGATTTCGAAGTGATTCATGACGGCTGAAGGTCCTGATAGTTTTCCGTCAGCACCAACATTGTACACGCTTGCGTTTCCACCGGTATAATTGGAAATCGCAACTTTATCTCCCGCAGGCGATAAGCTGATATGACAGGGGTGTGCTCCTTTACTAGAAACGGTTTGCAATTCCATTAGGCTATCATTTTTTATGGAAAAAGCAGTGACTCCGCCAGCTGCATCTTCAAAACTATTCACCTCTTGCACCGCATATAAAAAGTCTTTCTCTTTTGAAATCGCTAAATACGACGGACTCGTAATTTCAGCGGCTAATGTCGAAGCTGTGAGTTTTCCGGTCTCCGTATCGAATTGCATTTTGTAAATCCCTTCACTTTCAGCATCGGTATAGGTGCCAACAAACAAGGTTGCAGATTTGGATTCTTCCTGTTCATTACATTGAATTACGGTCATGGCAAGGGCTAAAAGAACTATTGATTTGATGTTCATGAGATGATGGATTGTCTAATTCTAAGTCCTTAAAAATAGTGGAAATTCAATCCATAGTCCTTATTGCCGTAAATCTTTTTTGATTTCCTTGTTTAGATACCAACCTGTAACAAGAGTGGCCAGAACATCTGCAATGGCAAATGATGACCATACCCCTAATTCTCCGAAATAGTTCGGTAAAATCAAAATAAGCGGAATGAAAAAGAAGCCTTGTCGGGTCAATGTCAATAGCAATGCAGGAATTGCTTTGCCAACCGCTTGAAAATAAGCCGCTCCGATCAACTGCAACGCAATAATTGGAGTAGCCGCAAAAACCCATCGCATGGCTGTTGGTGTATGTTCCAAAACAAAGGCATTGATAGCTAACTCATTGGCGGATAATCCTTCTTTGCTACTTAGAAAGAGTGAAGCGATTTCTGCTGGAAAAATAAAGAGCCCTATGAAAACAACGGTTGCCAAAATTGCTGCATATTTGATGGCCGTATTAATACTTTCCCGTACCCTTTGATATTTCTTAGCACCATAATTATATCCTGCAATAGGCAGAAAACCCTGAGTCACCCCGAACACGGGAAACAATGCAAACATGAGCATTCGGCCAATAATGGCATATACGGCCACCATCGCTTCCCCGCCCAAACTGAACAGTATATTATTCATTAACAAATACACGATGCTCGTAGTGGCCTGCCGCGAAAGCGTAACAAAACCTAGCGAACTGATTTCTTTTACGATGGAGAAATCCAAGGCAAAACAATTCGGATTCAATTTTAATTCGGAGTTTTTCGAAAGAAAAAAGTACAGTACATAGCTAAAGCAAAGTATGTATCCGATTGTGGTAGCCCAGGCCGCTCCGTGCATCCCCCAATCGAAAATATAGATAAAGATGTAATCCATCAGCAAGTTCCCCACAGATGGAATAATCATGGCAATCATGGCGAATTTTGGTTTTCCTTCGGCACGGATTACCGTATTTCCCATCATACAAAGTGCTAGAAAGGGAATTCCATATAAAATAGTGGTGTAGTAAATTTTGGCTGGGTCGAAAATAGCTCCTTTACCCCCAAATGCTGGAATAAGCGAATCGACATAGTACAAGCCCAAGGCTACCATGGTTATCGTAACCAAAAGTGTCAGGGTGATTTGATTTCCGAAGGTCTTAACAGCTTTAGCCTTATTGTTCGCCCCGAGCGCCCGCGAGATAATACTTGACCCTCCGATACCGATTGCCATACCCAAGGCGCCAATAAAAAAAGAAACTGGAAGTACTACATTGATGGCAGCAATGGCGATGGAGCCAATCCAGTTCCCCACAAATATAGAATCTACCAGAATGTTGAGTGACATCACTAAAATACCGATAGAAGCGGGTATAGACTGCTTTATCAGCAGTTTGCTGATCGGGAGTGTTCCGAGTTCTTCTGACGTTATTTTTGCCATGTTTCGCTTGTTCGCCGAACGCTTAGCGCCGTACGCACAGCGCTAAGCGATTTGCTGATTCAGACGTCTAAATCTCAAATTATTTTAGATTATCAAAGATGAAGTCGAATTTACGTCAGACACACCCCGGCTTCGCCACCCCTCTCAAGAGGGGACAGGTTAAACTGGTAGTACGTTTGCCGCCTGCCACTCATTCACCCATTTCGCCATTACGGCTACCCAGGCATCGTTGTCATTTAAGCAGGGAATGTGTTTGTAGTGTTCACCACCGGCTTCTTCGAACTGCTCTTTCCCTTCCATGGCGATTTCTTCGAGGGTTTCTAGACAATCGGAAACGAAGGCTGCAGTTACAACAGCTAACTTCTTTTTACCTTCCTTCGCCAAACGCTCAAATTCGTAATCGGTATAGGGTTTTAGCCAGGGGTCACCTGCTAAGCGCGATTGAAAAGAAGTGCTTATTTTTTCTTCGGACAATCCGAGATGGTTCTTGACCAATTCCGTGGTTTCATAGACTTGATGTCTGTAACAGGTATTATGTGCAACCGAGTTTACACCACAACAGTTTCCATCAATTTTACAATGGAATTTTGTTGGGTCGCTTTTGCGGATATGCCGTTCTGGAATTCCGTGATAGGAGAACAAAATATGGTCGTAGTCAAAATCTTTTAATCCCTCAGCAATGCTTTCCGACAGGACTTTAATATACTCCGGACTCTTATAAAAAGCAGGCAAAGTCGTAATCTTCATATCAGGAAAGAACTTCTTCTTATCCTCCATCGTCTTCACCACGACCGTTTCATAGGATGACATTGCGTAATGTGGATATAGAGGCACCAACAATACCTCATCAACACCCTTATCCTTTAATTCTTGAAGTGCTTTTTTGATTGACATGCTTCCGTAACGCATGCCTAAAGCAACCGGCATATCGGTATGCTCCTGAAC
Source organism: uncultured Flavobacteriaceae bacterium (assembly GCA_947500435.1). Taxonomy (GTDB): domain Bacteria; phylum Bacteroidota; class Bacteroidia; order Flavobacteriales; family Flavobacteriaceae; genus Maribacter_C. Next base: position 216,151 of record CANMRV010000001.1, on the reverse strand, counting down.
TTTCTTTGCAAAGCGTTCGGACAGTACAATTAGTGGAGAGCCTTCGTCCCACCAAATTTTGGCATATGCTTTCGCTGATTTCTTGGGTCGGGTTTGTAGAATGATTCCTCTTACCAAAAGATTTCGCAACACGGGATTAACGTCAATGACACGTTCATCCATCAAAAACTCATCTAAATATGGCTTTACATCTTTAGCGGTGGGACTGTCTGGAGAACCTAAGTTTACTAATAAAACTCCCTTCATATTGTTGCAATTTTTCAAATGCAAAAATAAGCCATGAACCGCATTCTACCTTCAAAAGCATTCATTTGTTTTTCGATGGTGGTATAGGGTTTGTCGATTTTGTTGAATTGTCCTAATGAACCCATGCTTTTTGTTCCTTCCCCTTTCTGGGGAAGGAACTTGAATAATTTTTCCTAAAAAACCCCTTATTCAGGAAAATAGACCGCCAAAATGCCCGTTATATCAAGAACTAGCTACGAAACTTTCACAGTTTATAGGGATAAACTAAGGTTCATCCTTTCTTAAATTTGTGAAAACCACAGGCCAAAAAACTAGTAATGCGGAATTTTTTTACCATACTCTTCTCAATTTGTTTCATAGCTACCTACGCGCAGGAGAAAAATAGTTTATTATGGGAAATCTCAGGAAACGGTCTTGAACAAACTTCATACCTGTATGGAACCATGCATGTAAGCAAGCGAATTGCGTTCCGTTTAGACGATGTTTTTTATCAAGCCTTGGAAAAGAGCGATGTAGTTGCTCTGGAATCAGACCCGGATACCTGGCTAGATAATGATATCAGTACAAGCGCGATGGCATATGGGCAATCAAATGGATTTAACGCAAAAGGATTTTACACCTATCCCTTTGCGATTAAGAATCCGAAGAAAGAAGAAATCGGAGCCTACCTCGCCTTTGAAGACCGCAGGGTGAATAGTATTTTATATCGTACGAATGAGTATTCTCAAAATTTTGAGGAGGAAACCTACTTAGATATGTTCATCTACCAGGCAGGGAAGAAATTCGGCAAAAAAGTAATTGCTTTGGAAGATTTGGAAGAATCATCGGCACTTGTTGGTCGCGCCAGTCTCAATGCCATGAAGAAAAAACCAGATGAGTGGTTGCAGAAAAAGATGCAGGAATCTGACCCGATGACCTTGCTTCAAGATGCCTATCGGAATCGGAATATCAACATGCTCGATTCCATTGATAAAGCTATGTACACGGAGCACTATCGCAAAAACATGCTGACCATTCGTAACCGAAATATGGCAACTAAGCTTGATTCGGTAATGCGGACCGCAAAAGTTTTCACCGGAATCGGAGCAGCACATCTTCCAGGTGAAAAAGGTGTAATTGTGATGCTTCGCGATATGGGCTACACGGTAAAGCCTTTAACTTCGAGAGCGACCTCTAGAGGAAGGATTCTAAAGCAAAAGATTGTAGACAGCCTAGTTCAGAATACGTACCAGACCGTTCGCCCCGATGATGATTTTTTCAGTATTGATCTACCGAATAAACTGTATCCGATTTCTGAATTTATCAATACCACCTACATTTCACCCGATTTGGCCAATGGCAGTTATGTGATGCTGAATCGTATCAATACATTTTCCCTCCTAAAAAAGGAACACACCTACACTTTAGATGATTTGGATAAGCTTTTGTTTGAGAATATTCCTGGAAAAATCATAGAAAAGACAAAGTTTACCCGAAACGGTTTCGAAGGATTGGATATAAGGAATCAGTTGAAAAATGGAGACCATCAACGGTATCATATTTACGTAACTCCCTTGGAGATTCTAATGTTTAAAATGGGAGGTAAAGGTGACTACGTAACGCAGTATTCAGATACGATCTTTAATAGCATCCAATTCAAAAAACTGGATAAAAAGATTTCCAAAATCTCCTCGGGTTATGATGATTTTGAAGTGAAAATGCCGCAACTCTATAATTTTACAAACCGATACCGCAAAGGGCAACGTTTAGTGCAGGCGTATGACTCTATATCCAATGATTATTATTTTCTACGGAAGGTTACTTTAAACGATTTTAATTTTATTGAGGAAGATACTTTCGAGCTTAAGCAGATTCAAAAACGTTTTTATCAAGATTTAGAATTGACTCCTAAATATAGGGCTTGCTCAGGTAATTCCTTAACTTCAAAAGCAATTTTAGATAAAGAAGAAAACACAAGTCTACACTTAAAAACTACTTTTAAGCGCGGTGATTATTACTTAATGGGAATTGTTACAAAAGAGGAACAGCATGCAACTGATTTTTTCAATTCTTTCAAGCTAAAGAAGCCTGTTTACAAAGATGCATTTAAAAAGGTACGTGATACGGCGATGCTATTTACTTCGGTAAGTCCGGTGAAACCCGTCAAATTCGTAGAAAACAGTCGAAACTATTATAACGGAGAAAACAGGCCGAAACCGTACAGTGCTTACAAAAAGAAAAGTGTTTATCAGAACAAAAACAACGAAGCCATAACCGTTGAACTAAACAAATCGCATGATTTTTTAATGTTCAGTCATATTGATTCGGTTTGGGCCTTACGGAAGAAAATATATGCCAATAAGCGCTTTACAATCCATAGCGAAAAAGATAGTATGCGAGCTGCGGGAGAGTATGAACTCAATCTCACTTTAACCGATACGGCAAGTACAAGAGGTATTCTCATCAAAAACATCGTAAAGAACGGACTACTGTACGAATTGAAGTCAAAAGTAGATACGATTGATACTCCAAGCCGTTTTGTAACCGACTTCTTTCAAAATTTTATTCCGTTTGACACGGTAGTCGGCAAGTCCATCTTAACTGATAAAACAACGGACTTTTTTAAAGCACTGCGTAAGAACGATAGTATTGTTTCAGATGGATATTCTTTTATCAAGTTTCAGAAAAAACATATTGATTCCCTAAAATACTACATTTCAGAATTTGATTTTCCCGAGGATAAGAAACACATTCAATCCTACTTAATTCAAAAGCTAGCCAAACTAGATGACCCTCAGGTCAACTCCTTTTTCAAGGAATTCTATGCCAAATCGTACAATAACTCAACTGCTCAGACGAAAATATTGACAGCGATTACCAAAAAGGCAGATGAAGAATCTGTAGACCTATTATTAGAATTAATGTCAAAAGATTTGCCTTTGGTTTCCAATAAGTTTGAAATCTATAAAATCTTCAAACCCTATATGGATAGTCTTCCAATGGCCAAAAAATTATATCCGGAGATACTGGATTATAGTGCTATTGAAGAGTACAAGTCACCCATTTTTATGATGTTGGCCAATTTAAAGGCTAAGGGACTCATCAAACCTAAAAGTTACAAGAAGTACCGGAAACAGATTTTAAACGATGCTAAAATACAGTTAAAACGACAGTTGGGCCAGACCAGAATGTCCTACAATCAGCGTGACTATTATAATTCTCCGCCTACACCACCTTCGGGTTCAGGGGGAAGCACCAAAGTTTTAGAAGACTATGCCGTTCTATTATATCCATTTCTAAAAGAAAAAGAGGTCAAGCAGTTCTTTAATCGTTTGCTTTTGGTCAAAGACCCCAAAGTAAGAACGACTTATGCCGCCTTGTTGACCAAGGATGAATTAACGCTTCCGTACGGTATGCTTGATTCCTTAGCAGCTGATTTAAATAGTCGGGCACTGCTGTTCAACAAACTTAAAGACATCGGAAAGCTATCGCTATTCCCTAATAAATACAGAAATGAACGATTTTTAGCGGAAGCCAATCTGTTTGGTTTTAAACGCTTCGATTCTAAAAAGGATTCTCTTTTATTTATGGAAAAGCGAAAGTTGGAATACCGTGATAAAGCCTATACTGGATACTATTTCAAAACTAAAAATGGGAATGATTACGATAAGAACTTCAAAATGCACTTAGTAGTTTTCGACAATAGCAAACCACTCAGTACAAAAGCCTTCTACAATGGCGATGCACTTCGTATTGAGGACACTGATACCGATAAGGAAGTACTGGAATATGTTACCGAAGCATTTTTACTCAAAGACCGCAAGCGTGCTATCGTATATCGTCCGAATGGGTATGGGACGTATGGGTTTCATGGGTATTGAGAATGGAATCTAGACCGCTTCGCTGATAGAGGTTAGAGTCAAGACTTAAATTCAAATCATTTGTTTTATTGGCCCACCTCTTTGAGCTAAGGAGGTAGTTTTAAAATTAACTTTTATTAAAATGTTCTTGAATTCCTATAAGGACAGATGGTAGGTTTTCAAAAACCATTTTATTTTCAAACCTAATAACCGTATTACCCAATTCATTTAGAAGTAACGTCCTTTTTTCATCATATTCCGCTGCAGTGGAATTTTGATGAACTTCTCCATCCAATTCAACATCAAGTTTTTCAGAAGCACAGTAGAAATCAACAATGTATTTATCAATACTATGCTGTTTTACAAATCGTTTCCCATTCAGTAGTTTAGACTTTAAATGTTTCCAAAGAAAAGCTTCTGCAGGAGTTAGGTTCTTCCGAAGAGTTTTACGGGAATTTATTAGTTTTTTGTTATTATGGATGCGTTTGTTTTTCATTTATCTAAAAAAATGAATTGGATTAAAGCTCCTCCCTTTGGATAAAGGGAGGTGGGTTTTCCTCCGCCATTGGGTGGAGGAAAAGTCGGAGGGATTGAAAACGCGAACCTTTGCTCGAAACACAAGCTTGAGTTTTATACGCTAAGGCTTGGGCTTTCAACCTCCCCTTTCTTCCGCAAGCGGAATTCATTCCCCTCCTTATCCAAGGAGGGGAGCTTTCAATACTTTGATGTTTTCGTTAATTCAAACTATCCGAAAGCACCTCAACTGCTTTCATCGCCATAGAGTCAATTTCCATAACCGGTATTGAATCCAGTTTTGGGAGTTGTTTTATATCCAAATCATTTTTGTTTGGATAGAGTTGCTCATCTGTCAAGTTTTCAGATGCTTTCCAAGTTTCCCCTAATTGGTCTAAGATGGTTGTTGTCCATTTGGAGGGGTGCTTGGCGTCTATCCAAATGACATCTCGGTATTCTGCATCCACTAAGGCTAAATCAGGAGTAGCTGCACCATCGAATTGTTTACCTTCATCTTTAATCGCGGCAACGGTACCTAGAACAAACATGCGTTTCTTACCCGCAATGTGTTTGATAAAGGGACGAAATTCTACTGGTTTATTAACCGACCAATCATATTCTTTTTTTGATTCTATTACTTTTAAAGGCATTGCGGAAACCCCTGCATATCCTTCCTTTTTGGATGCATGGTCGTAGTAGAATAGTTTCTGTGTGCCATCTGCTGGAATCATGACGCTATAAGCCAAACTTGTTCGTTCATCTCCGATGGGTTCCAACCCGAACCAATGGTAGAGTCCGTCTACGGCTTCTGTTTTCATGCCTTCAAAATTGAAATCTGTTACATAAGGCTGTTGATTTTGGTCTTCTGGTAATTCAGGGATTTTTACAGCGGTTTTCATATTCCATGGGAGTGGGTCTGTAAATCCACCTAGGAATTGTAGAGACTGTGCTTGTTGCTGTGAAATGCTTTCTGCGACTGTGTTTTGCCCTTTCAAATAGGGGTAGTTTTCAATTTCGTCAGGAGCAATGTACGTCCCCTTCCCAATCGTAACACGTTCTAAGTAATCATATGTATCATGTTCTCCATCATCAACTACCATTACCCCGCCATAGGTAGGGTAGGGAAAGAAAAAGCCCTTCCACTTAATAAGATTTACGACCTGCACCCACTTGCCCTCATCATTTTTCATATAGAAAACGTCGCTGGGTTCCATTGTGAATAATTGGAAGAAATTGAAGCGTTGCACTACTGCATTATAGGTATTTCGACTAAACGCCAAGGACTCTCCAATCGAAAAAGTAACCGGAACCCGATTTTCATTTGAGAACCTTGGAAATGGCGAAGTACTTTCCACCATAAAAATCTCCTCGGTATTGTCATTCATACGCTGCCAAGTATATTCTTTAGCAGGCTGTACGGCCATGGTCCATTGGTTCGTACTATCGACACGTACGAGTTGCGGTAATGAAACTTCTTGCGTCTCTCCCACGGACTCGTAGGCCATGGTGACAATATTATTGAAAGGTTGAATCCGTTCGTTTTGGGTCAGCGGGAGTTCATCCAATTGCTCTAAATTCAGATTATTGAAGACGTTGTAGGTCTGCATGTAATTGTAGAGGTTCAGCTTCCATCCGAAGAACCAGAGGGTAGCAAAAAAAGCAAAGATTCCTACTAAAATTAAGATGCGCTTGGCGGCGCTGGCGGTGCTTCTAAACTTTGTTAGGGTTAGCCATAAAAAGCAAATTCCTAATAGGATAATGAAAATGTATTTCCTTAGAAACAAGAGTGCTGGTTGGTAGTCATCCCGAAGAAAGAATAATAATAAAATAAGAACGATACCGCCTATTATGACGATGCGTTTTTGTTTTTTTCCTTTTTGATAGTATGATTTAATCATCTCTTGGAGTATTAAGTAATGAGTACAAAGTAATAAGTACCCCCTATCTCGTTTATTTTCTAAAACTATTTTACGATTGCTTTGTACTAAGTACTATTTTACTTAATACTAATACCTATTTAATCATCCCCTTATCCTTCAACCTATCTCTTGCAGATTTCTTAACCTCAACATCCGGTTCTGATTCAACGACTTCATCAACCTTAGATTCCGTAACCGCTTCTTCCTCTCCATCCACTAAATCTTCAACAAAATCTTTCCCCTTGTCAAATACCTTTTCTAAGTTCTCTTTACTCGTGCTATCCCTAGTAAAAATTACGGCCGAGGCAATATAGGTTCCGATTAAAGTACCAACTATCGCTGATGCGAAGTACTGAATGAAGAACACATTTATAGGTGTAACAAATGTTACCACTGCAGCACCTAAAGCGAACAAAGCTGTTATATAAACCAAACGGAGCAAAAAGGGTTGTTGATGAATGAATCCTTTTCGATTATCAGGTTTCATTTGTAAATCTTTCGCATGGGTGATTTTGTTAGCCAGACGATAGATTTTATTGCTTTTTGACTCTCTCCAATACCAAACGATTCCAAATAAAATTGCTCCGATAAATACAATGATTTCTAGTGTCATGGTCTTCGTTTTTATGCTCTTACCCTTTGAAAAGCGAGGAGCTATTACATATAAGTTGTTCACATTCAAGAAATGTTACATTCCCTGTTTTTGGTTGTTTTCAAGTATTTCTTCAATCACCCAATCTTGATAGTCGGGTTTCCATTCCGAGTATACCCTGTAAAACTGTTCTTTATCGTACCAAAATAGATGAACCGGGTCTTTCGGCATAATCTTAGAAAGCAATTTCCAAGCTAACTCTTCCTCTTCTTCTTTTAAAGAGGGATGCGGTTCATGCAACACCTTTACAAAATGCTCGTCGACATATTCTTGTAGCTTGAGATTCTTATCAACTATCAAGCGTTGGTAATACAATTCCACCCCGGAAATTCTTTTTTGGACTTCTTTTGGCAGCTTGTTCAGGTATTTCTTGAACAGAAAATGACTGTCCAGGATTTCACTTAAAGGATGTTCCGTCTTTTTAGTTTCCTCCACAAAGACATGCTTTTTAATCCGGTCATATCTTGGACTGCGCATGGCGCCTTTAAAATCCTTTCTGAGAATCAAATTGCTGACCAGGGCATCCATCAATTCATCATGGTCTTTATGAAAAAGCATTACCTCATGAGCGGAGTCATTGATGGCGCTTTTGAACATCTTTTCATCTTCAAAAATCAAGATTTTCTTCACAAAGTTTTTCAATACAAACACACCACCAAAAGCTCTTGTATAAAAGGAACTTACTTTTAACTGAATCGGTTCTAGCTTCAATTTACGCCCTCTTAAATCGCCATATTCCTTAGCAGAATTCAGCAAGTGATTGTGTACATCACGGTCGATGAAATTATTATCCCGATTGAAAAAATTGATAAAAGCCTGTTGCTCCATTTGTTTTTTATCCAGGTCATTTAGAAGCGCAAAAGTGACTTCGATTTTGTCATAACGTAGCAAATCAAAAGGTTCAAAAAAGGCATCAATCTTTTGGTCGAGATGTAAAACCAAAGCAGAGTCTTTTGTAATATCACGGATTTCCCGTCCGTAGGCAGCAAAAACAGCTTCCATCACATCGCGGTCAAAACTATGTGACGGCATGTGAACCGGTTTGTTTTCTTGTTGTGGCGAAATAATGATTGCATTTACATTCGCCTCACCTGTATTCAAATAATAATTGTCCTTTTTTTCAACGGCCACTTCGGGGCTCCAGCCCATTCCGTCAATGGAAAAGGTTTTGAGTTTTGTGGGCGTAACCCCAAGCATGGCCAAGCATTCATTATAGCGCTTCGCCAACGAGCCCGAAAGGGTCGTCAACGCACCACCAAATAAACCTGCTGCCCTAAGTTTCTCCATTACTTACCGTTCTCAAATAGTTTGTTTGCTTCTAGACTTACATTTAAATCATGAACGCGCTGGTCTACTTTTCGTTTGAAGTCCGTATCAGCGATGGTCGCCACATTATCTAAATAGCGAACCGTTTCTTGTCTTCGGATGTCTGAAAAATCGAGCCCTTTCATATTTCCTTTCATTAGTTCTTTCAGCATTCCGAATTTGGTGTCATAATCCTTTTTGAAATAGATAGTTGGGTCATTAAACCAATCTTCAGGAAGGTCGAAATCTGTCAAACGCAATGAAACGGCACTCTGAATATTTCGGATATCTCGCGAAGAGAAAAACGGAAATGACTTCTGAATGTTCTTATACAATTCTGCGAAGAACATATGCTCATTGGTCTTGTGTTTGGCTTCCGTTTGTTCATAGATTTCTAGAACTTTGGCCTCTGTTGGTTTTTCGGATTGATTTAAAATTTCGCTTAAATTTTTAGCTAAACCTTGTTCACTCAAGAATTCATATTTCACCGGATTTTTCATGTTTACAAAGTCCGGCATTGTCTTTTCAAACTTCTTCCACCAGATATAATCTTGGTCAATAAAATCTGGAATGGTGCGCGCTCCGTCAATCTTGAAACGTCCTTGTACACGGGAAATGACAGCTTTGTCCAACATTTCAGGAAGGTTGGTGAAAAGTCCGATTGAACTGTTACCATAATTGATAGCGTAGGCTCCTTCCGTATACCTTAGGAATACTCCGATTACTTCTTTTACCCCCGCTGAAACACCTTGCGCGGTTCGTTCCTGTAAATTGTTTTCCGCATCATCAATTGGTGCAAAAATCAACTTATTTGGGTCTTGTAAAGGTTTCATCCATTGTACCATCTTTTCCGCGGAACCTCCTTGAAAAGTAGATATCAAGGTATCTGGCATCGGATGAAATAGAAACGGAATGTCCAATACATCACATTGTTCTTTCAACTTGGTTGCGATAGCCGCAATAAGCATACTCTTTCCTGTTCCAGGGATTCCGTAGCCCATGAAGACTGGCATGAATCCGCCCAACTCTTGAAACGGGTTCTTTCTGGACTCAAAATCATAACTCATCATCCGCTCAGTTAACCTACGGGCAAAATGCTTTGCATCACGGTTACCAACGATTTCTTCAAAACGGATTTTATTGAACTCTACGCTGACTGCTGTTCCTTCAAAGACATTCTCCCATCCGGAAATCGCGAACTCACTTTTTTCAAGTTTGTAGGTTCTATCCTCGATGGTCTCCGTGTATTCGAAAGTACTTAAGCGTTGTTGAATTTCAGAGATAAGTGCTTCGAAGAAAACCACGGTGAAATTGGTCACTTCCTCATCCGAAGTTATAATTTCCGGATGGCTCATATACTTGTCATAATAGAACAGCATACATGAAATTCCCTTCAACGGTGAAAGCACAGAAAGCTCAGGAATGCCAGCAAATTTGTTCTTCATCACACTCAAGTCATCCGAAGCAACTGGTTTTAAATCGAATAAGATGCGACAGGCGATTCCGTGTAACATAAAAGCAGTAGCCGTTTGTTGTTTAGAATCGTATTCGCGGCGTTGTCCAACATCTAAGGTCGACTTTCGTTCGTTAAGCGTTGATAATCCCGAGGCATCGGAATAACTATCCCGTAGCCAAATTCCCATCGTTAAGCCTTCCTGCAAAGCGTATAATGCCCTGTTCAAATGCAAAGGAATCGCAACCGAATCAGGCAATAATCGCTTCTTTAAAGACAAAATCGTTTTAGAAACCGAGGTCACTTCATTGGCCGCATTGCCCGTTGCCTTGGACAAGTACAAAAGAATAGATTCATCCTTCTTACTCTTGTTTCGGCTTTTGGCTTTTCCACCTTGTTCCCATTGAATGCCCTTTAAGTAGGATGTGGCTTCATCACGAAGCGAATTCAATTCGGAGTTTTTTATGGGGAATGTGCTATTGTGTTCCATATGGTTTTATTCTAATTTCAAACTTGGAATCTCAATCGGATTCCCTGTTAATGAATTAATAGTTTCAGGGATGTTATCATACATTGCTTGCATCACCCTATGCGGACAAAATAAATAGTTCTTTGCTTTTGACTTTTCCCAGACTTGTAAAACTTGTTTATTGAAAAAATTACCTTCTTTGAATTCTGAAGTTGAAACCGCTTCGCTAATATGGAGGGAAATCGCATAGGCCGAAAGGTCAAAAGTCTTTTCAACAATCGCCTTTAAAATCACATGAGTGACTTCAAGCTCATCTTTCGCAAAAACGCTGTGCAAAGGACCTAAATCGACTTTTTTAATTCGCTTTGGAAATACATAGGGTAACTTCTTATCAATTGCATAGGCCATCATATCAATATCCATATCGCGGTCTGCAGTACTCTCCAAAACCGCATAAATTTCTCCCTTAACATCTTCTACCTTCTCTTTATGTAAATCAAAATACATAAAGCAAATAAAGGGTCGGTTAGCTGTCACATCGTAAAAGGACCAACTAACCATATGCTGGGCATCTAAGCCCATTACAGGAAGAATTTTACCCTGTACAAAACGCTTGTATATAAATTGCTTTTCTACGGATGAATAGTAAATAACCGATGCCGCTTGATGTAACTTTCGGTCATTGATAGGTTGCTTCTCTTTAAGTAAAGTCTCTAGAAATTCCGCTTTCATTTTAGATACATCCGGAAGCTTTCTGACATGCTCTTGCTTCAACTCCAAGTCATTGTACAAGTATCGAAACTCCAAGTAGTTCGGAAATCCAGACTCGGTTAAATCCACCCGCATTTTCTCGTCATCGTCAAATAAATACTTTATTCGAAATGCCTCTAACGAATAGGTCAACAATTCGCAATACTGCTTTACAAAAGTCGTCTCCGCATCAGTGCAAATGTTTTCCTTTTCGATGCTATTCACCAATTCGTTTAGCGCATGCGCCACAATCTTAAAATAGACTTTGTACTGTTCCTTTGTTTCTAGAACAGCGCTATCTAAAGGGGTTACGATTTGGTTAATGGCCATGAACTAAGTCGGTTTTCTATTAAAAATGGAAGTCAAATAGTTGCTGTCTCTTCGAGCGGAGTCGAGAACAATTGCCTCTCGATTCCGCTCGAACTGACAGTGAAAAACACTAAAAAGTTGAAATTAACTTAGCAAGTCATCCTCTGCAGCTGCCGCTGGGGCAGGAGCATCGTCATCCCCACCTGCAGAGGGCGCAGCACCATCATTGGCATAATACTCCTCAAAAATCTCCTTCATATCGATACCGTATCTATCGGCGAAGTTCTTTTGAATCTCAGAATCCTTCACCCGGATTTCTTGAAGTGCTTCAGCATAACTAGAGTATACCCCCTGCATCACTTTTTCGTGTACCGGAATATTATCCATCATTTCTTGACGTGCTTTTGCACTAGCGGTATGCATTGAAGCTAAAGTCTGTCCGATATGCTCGTCCGTTTTGACTCCTAAATGTTCTAGAATTGCCGCGAATTCTTGGTCAGTTCTTGCCTTTAAAGCAACTACATATCCATCATAATACTTCAAACGCTCATCGGTATCACTCTTCAGTTTTGCACGGTGGGTTTGCAAGTTGCTTCTTAGTGAAGTCAATACTTTAATGGTCAGGTTGTGCTTATGTACGAAACTATCTTTACTAGCTGCGAGAGTTGTATAGGCATTTTTCAACCCTTCTAACTCCTCAACTTTTTGCTCAATGGTGGTTACTTTTCCGATAGCTTCAGAGTAGGCCGAAGATTGCTTATCAGAAACTTCTTCGAGAGCCTGACGCGCTTGTTTTAATAAGGCGTATTGCTCCTCCAACTTATCTTCTGTTTCCTTTTTCTTTTCCAGCGCCTTTGTATGATTCTTGCTTGCTTCAACAATTGCAACTTGAAGTTTGTCTTCTACTTCTCTAATTTCAGTTTCACGCGTTTTTAAACGACCTACTGCCGCCTGACTTTTATAAGACAACTCGTTCAACAAGGTTTGAACATCTGCCGTTTCAATTCGCTCTTGAAACATGGCTTTTGCCTTCATATCAGCACCATCTCTTGTTTTTTGCGCAGCTTCAAGTTCAGCCTGGCGCTTTTTGATTTTTGACTTTCTGCCCCATAGGTTGTTCCACCAATTATCTTTAACCTTTTCGGCATCTTCCAAAGCTATTTTGGCTCGGTCCAATCCGTTTTGGGCATCATCGATTACCTTTTGCTCTTTTGCATTTAAGGTGGAGAACTTTTCGAAAATTATCCCTACCTCATCTTGGTAATCCGTCAAGTCTTTAATGGCTTCCAACAAAGACTTTCTATCAGTTTCTGCCATACCTACTACATCATCTAGGGTGGCATTTAATATCTTTTGACGTACGTTAGGGTCGTCTTCTTGAGCAAGCTTGGACTTCATTTGGTCCACTGCCTTGCCCCAATTGACATCTACTTTTTCTTGTTTGGAAGTGGAATCTGTTTCTAATAAATCAAAATCGTCGGCCATTCTATGGTGTGTTTTTAGGTTTATAAATTTGAACTCTCAATTTCGGCAAAAAAACCGAGGTGTAAAAGCGCTTTCGTTTAAGAGCGCAAATTATATGTATACCGAATTTTAGTTTTGTTACGAATAAATTAAAATTCGATTTCTAAAAAGGAGGTATTTCCATATTGGTTCTCAAGCAAACTTGGCTTAATAATTGCTTATTTTTGAAGCATATATGAAGACTGCTTATCTATTATTGTTTCTATTTTTAACTGCCCAGGTTTTGTGTGCCCAACAAATCACCTGCTCTCCAGCAGACAAAGAAGCCTTCGAAAATAAGACCATAGAAATTGATGGATTATTAGAAAGTGATTTCGGAAAAACCATGGTTTCTATTGGGAAGACTTTTAAGGGAATTCCCTATGTCGCCAAAACTTTAGAGATAGGTGAAACTGAAACTTTGGTCATCAACTTACAAGGACTCGATTGCACGACCTATGTTGAAAATGTAATGGCTTTTAGTACACTTCTCAGAGATGGAAAAGTTGATTTTGAAAGCTTTACCGAAATCTTAAAAACCATTCGGTATAAAGATGGAAAGCTCGATGGATACGGTTCTCGACTGCACTATTTTACAGAGTGGATTCGCAATAACCAACAAAAAGGCTTACTGAAAGATATCACATCTGAAGTGGGTGGAATTGAAATCAAAAAAGACATTAATTTTATGGGCACTCATCGTGACCTTTATCCTTTTTTGAAAGATGATTCGAATTTTGAAAAGATTCTTAAAACTGAAAAGGAATTGGCGAAAGAAAGCTTTTGCTATCTCCCCCAAGACCAAATCGAAGCGAACGAAAACTTAATTCAAACCGGAGATATCATTGCTTTGGCAACATCAATAAACGGACTAGACGTCACCCATACCGGAATCGCAACTCGAGAAAAAGATGGGCGTATTCATTTACTACATGCCTCAACAGGTTCAAATGAAGTCGAAGTTTCTGAACTTCCCTTAGCTGATTATTTAAAGAAGATTAAAAAGAATATTGGAATTTTGGTCGCCCGACCCTTATAGATTTAAATTCGCCAAGGTGGATTCTTTCTATTTTCTCCACCAAAAAATAAGATGATTTGGTTGTTATCAAGATCTCGTAATCGCGCTTCCCGCCACTTCCAGTTTTTATCACTTGGAAGCTCTTCAAACGCAATCCCTTTTTCTAACAAAGTGCTTACATGTTCATCTAAATTGGAACATTCGAAATATACATAAACTCCATTTCCAGTTGGCAATTCATCCACTTGATGAATGGAAAATGTTGCATCTCCTTCTGGGCATTCAAAACGGGCATAGTGCGGTAAGGCTTCGACTATTAACCTAAGCCCTAATTTTTGGTAAAAAGGAATTGACTTTTCTAAATCAAGCGAAGGGACCGTTATTTGGTTTAGATTCATTTTTGAATTCTTATAGTATCAGTTAGCCAAGCCCATCAAATATTTCTTAGGTGTAGTACCATACTTCTTTTTAAAAGCAGCAATGAAATGGCTTGCCGTGCTATAACCTACTTTTAAGCCTACTTCATTGACATTATGTTGACCTGTTTCTAGCATTTTTCGGGCGTATTCCATTTTGTATTCAAAAAGGAAACTGAAAACCGAATCTCCGTAAATCTGTTTGAAACCTTCCTTTAACTTTTTAAGGGATAGTCCGATTTCATCGGATAGTTCAGTCAAAGTAGGTGGTTCAGCCATTCTAGATATCATAATTTCTTTGGCCTGACGGATGCGTCGCACATTATCCTCATCTACTAAAAAGGGACATTGCTCTATATCAGCTTCCGACCCTTTATTGAAGTATAAAGAAATCAGCTCGTAGACCTTGCCTTTGATATATAATTCCTTGATAGATGGATGCAAATTGTAATTCATCATCTGACTCAACACCACTGCAATTGCAGGACTCACACCTTCTTGAGTATAATACTTTTTATCTCTATTCTCCTCACTTAAAAATGGGATATAGCTTGCCTCCTTTGAAAAGAGTGAATGAAATTTTCGAATAGTCATTACCACAGAAACCAACCACGAATTGGGGTTCAATTCTAGGTTCAACGGCAAATCCATTTGTGTGTTATACAGCAAAAGGGAGTTTTCCTCCGATACTTCCAAAGCATATCGTCCATCATTGAAAACGAATTTAGCATTCCCTTTTAGGCAGAAGTGAAATTGAATAAAAGAACTGTCAATCTCACGGCTAACCTTCTGAATATGAGCGGTATCGTTCTGAATTTTGAGTACATAAAACCCTTCTTCAATTAATACTTCCTGAAAAGAACCTTCAGCGACATTTTTTACTTCCATAGAAACCCATTTTAAACACATTCTATTTAGAAACGTTCTAAATAGAATGATGTCAGACATCCGATAACGGTATAAAAATAAAGCTATTCAACGGAAATACATCGAAATACGTCTAAAAAAACCCGCATCGACACTTATTGTTCCGCTAGCGTTACTTTTTTAAGTGTGATGCTCCTATTTTTGCTTCCGTTCGGAAAAATTGCATGAAGGATTACCACATTTCAAGACACAGTTCTTTCTACACCATAGGTCTTAACTATAAAAAGGCAGATGCTGAGCTCCGCGGTCGTTTTAGTATGGAAGACACTCAGATGATTTCCCTATTGGAAGATGCCAAAGAACAAGGCATTGATGGACTGCTTGCCACCTCAACCTGTAACCGAACAGAATTACATGGTTTTGCTCAACATCCATTTCAGTTAATAAAGCTTCTTTGTCAACACACCCAAGGTACCGTTGAAGAATTTCAAGAAGTCGCCTATGTCTACAAAAACAATGATGCCATCGGCCATTTATTCAAAGTAGGCACCGGACTTGATAGCCAAATACTTGGAGATTTTGAAATTATTAGCCAGATTAAGCAAAGTTTTAATCGGTCGAAAAAGTTGGGTATTGCGAATCCGTTTATTGAGCGTTTGTGCAACTCGGTTATTCAAGCTAGCAAGCGTATCAAGAACGAAACAGAAATCTCTTCCGGAGCTACATCTGTGGCTTTTGCTTCCGTACAATTTATCATGAAGAACGTTCCTGAGATTTCAGAGAAAAACATTTTGCTCTTTGGAACTGGAAAAATAGGAAGAAACACTTGTGAAAATCTAATCAAACACACCAAAAACCCACACATCACTTTAATCAACCGAACACGTGGTAAAGCCGAGCAAATTGCAGGAAAGTTCAATCTTGACGTCAAAGATTTTGGTGATCTACAAACGGAAATCAGAAAATCAGATGTTTTAGTCGTGGCGACTGGTGCGCAGTCTCCGACGATTTCCAAAGAACTTATCTATACAAAGAAACCTTTACTGATTCTAGATTTGTCTATTCCCAAAAATGTTGCGGATGATGTTTCTGAATTGGAAAATGTAACCACGATACATTTGGACCATCTTTCCCAAATGACCGATGAAACTTTAGAGCGTCGCAAGCAATTTATTCCGCATGCGGAAACCATAATTGAAGACATCAAAGAGGAATTTATACAGTGGTTGGAAACTCGCAAATTCGCTCCGGTCATCAAAGCTTTGAAAAAGAAGCTAAAGACCATGAAGGAGGAAGAAATGGACTATCAGTCTAAAAAGCAATCCGATTTCAACGAGGAGCAGGCTGACCTTATATCCAATCGTATCATTCAAAAAATCACCAAACAATTCGCCAACCATCTTAAAGATGATTCTGTAGACGCGGACACCAGTTTGGCACTTATCAAAAAAGTTTTTCATCTCGAAATCGAATCTCAACAATGAGCAAAGTAATACGCATCGGCACCCGCGATAGTGAATTGGCATTATGGCAGGCAAATGCTGTTAAAGATATGCTCGAAGCCTTGGGGCATGAGACCGAGTTGGTTCCAGTAAAATCTGCTGGGGATTTGGTTTTGGATAAACCACTTTATGAGCTTGGCATAACAGGAATTTTCACCAAGTCTTTGGATTTAGCCATGTTAAACGGTGATATTGATATCGCTGTACATTCCATGAAGGATGTGCCAACCGCTTTACCAAAGGGAATTGTGCAAGCAGCCGTTTTAGAACGTGCTAACTTCATGGATATTCTTGCCTATAAAGACAACCAAGAGTTTTTAGCTTACCCGGAAGCAATCATCGCCACTGGAAGTCTGCGTAGAAAAGCACAATGGCTAAATCGCTATCCAACACATTCCGTGGTTGATTTACGAGGCAATGTAAATAGCCGCATGCAAAAGTTAAACGACAACGATTGGAACGGCGCTATTTTCGCTGCCGCGGGATTAGATCGAATTGGACTAGAACATGAGCATACTATCGGACTCACATGGATGATACCTGCGCCCGCACAAGGAGCAATTATGGTTGTTGCCATGGAAGCAGATGACGAAGTTCGAGAAATTTGTGCTCAGCTAAATCACGAACGAACTGAAATCTGTGTTACTCAAGAACGTAAATTCTTAAGGTTGTTAGAAGGCGGTTGTACTGCCCCTATTGGCGCTTTGTGCTATATCAATAATGATGATAAAGTTGTTTTAAAAGGCGTGTTATTAACGGTTGATGGTTCTAAAAAATTAGAGGCAGAAATAACGGCAAATCTTGGTGAACATCAAAACCTAGGAATCGATTGTGCCAATAGCATTCTCGCACGTGGCGGAAAACGTCTGATGAGCGAAGTCCAAAATGCTTCCCTTCCGACGCATATTTTCGCGACCAAAAAACTTACTGAAGAGCAGAAGCGATTATTTCACGGTTCCATTGGAGTGAAGTCCGACGATTTTATTCGTGTAAGCATGAATAGGCTTTCGCCAACAATGCTAAAATCAGAATTCCAAAATGTAGTTTTAACAAGTCAAAATGCCGTGGAAGCTTTACTTTCTAGCGTTTCACCAGATGAATTGAAGTTCAAAAATATTTACTGCGTAGGTCGAAAGACCAAACGTTTGATTGAAAATAAAATCGGGCCCGTTACTCAAGTAAAAAGTAATGCAAAAAAACTAGCGGAATATCTAGTGGAATTTATTGAAGGCACTGAAGTAACGTATTTCTGTAGCAATATTCGAATGGATGATTTACCGAATATTTTGACTGAAAACAATATTACCGTCAATGAAATAGAGGCTTATGAAACCAAGCACGCCAAAATAGAAGTAGATGCTTCAGTTGAAGGGGTACTATTTTATAGTCCTTCGACTGTTGACAGTTATTTACAAAACAATTCCACAGATAAGATTGCCTACTGTATTGGTGAAACCACTGCGGAGCATGCTCGGAAACATTTTGATGATATAAAAGTGGCAAAGATTCCAACGATTGAAAGTGTTATTGAATTAGTGAACGAGAATTATAAAAATTAAACGTCTTTGCGAGGCATTCAAGTGAAACGCAGATTGCCACGTCGCGAAAAGCTCCTCGCAAAGACGAACATGAATTGATTACTGCCGAAGTTTATCCTGAGCGTAGACGAAGGGTGGTAATGACAAAAAATAGAAATGCTGAAAAACGACCTCTTCTTAAAAGCCCTAAAGGGCGAAACTGTTGAAAGACCTCCTGTTTGGATGATGCGTCAAGCTGGGCGATATCTTCCTGAGTTTATGGAAATCAAAGCCAAATATGATTTCTTTACCCGTTGTCAAACTCCCGAGTTGGCCTCTGAAATTACGGTACAACCCATCCGAAGATATGGTATGGATGCTGCTATTTTGTTTTCTGATATTTTGGTAATTCCGCAAGCGATGAATATTGAGGTGGAGATGAAACCAAATTTTGGTCCGTATTTACCTAATCCTATTCGTTCTCAGAAAGATTTGGATTCGGTTATCATTCCGGATGTCGAAGATGCATTGGGTTATGTTATGGAAGCTATCAAAGCAACGAAAGAAAAGCTGAATGATGAAGTCCCACTTATTGGTTTCGCAGGTTCTCCATGGACGATTCTTTGCTATTGTGTTCAAGGACAAGGGAGTAAAAATTTCGATAAAGCCAAGGAATTGTGCTTTACGCAACCAGTTGTTGCACATTCGTTACTTCAAAAAATCACAGACACGACAATTGCCTATTTGAAAGCAAAAGTAAATGCAGGAGTAAATGCAGTACAAGTCTTCGATTCTTGGGGAGGCATGCTTTCTCCAACCGATTATCAAGAGTTCTCTTGGCAATACATTCAGCAGATTGTAGACGCCTTAAAGGATGAAGCTCCCGTAATTGTTTTTGGAAAAGGATGTTGGTTCGCTTTAGGTGATATGGCAAAATCAGGTGCTTCCGCATTAGGTGTAGATTGGACTTGCTCTGCCAGAAACGCTCGCTACCTAACTGGAGGAAACATTACGCTTCAGGGGAATTTTGACCCTTCGCGTTTGCTATCAACACCAGCTGACATTAAGAAGATGGTGACGCAAATGATAAACGAGTTTGGAAAGGACAAGTATATCGTAAATTTAGGGCACGGTATTCTTCCGAATGTTCCTGTAGAAAATGCAAAAGCATTTATTGATGCCGTAAAAGAATATAAAAGTCCGGTTTAAACAACAATTGTGTTTTTAGAGTTCCAAGATTATTATATTGACGCTATCCATGAAAAATATGCATGGCGCCTTTGTGATTTTTGTACTATAAATACGGAACGCTTGCAACGTTATTTTCCGAAGACGCTTGAACAAAACCTAACTCCGGATTTATCTAAACACTTTGTTGAACGAAAGAAAAAAGAGTTTCAGGCTAGGGAAGAATTTCTATTTGTTTTAAAAGAGAAGGAAAACCACACGCTTGTTGGAATCATCTATCTCAAAGAAATGGATTGGGAGAAAAAACAAGGTGAGCTTGCCTATGCTTTAGGTTATCAATTGGAGGGCAAAGGCTACATGACCGAAACGGTCAAAGCAATTTCAAAGTGGGCTTTTGAAGAACTGCAATTGGAAACACTGCAAATCATCACTCATAAGTCCAATTTGGGAAGCGTTCGTGTAGCGCAGAAATGTGGTTTTACTTGGCAGAAAGTTCTATTAGCCGAGCATACACCACCTGGAGAAAATCCGTTGGACATGGAATTATATGAACTTTATGCTTAAGCCATGAAAGACAAATTTTACACATATATTCAAACCCTTCAAAACACTATAACTTCGAAATTGGAGGAAGTAGACGGCAAAGCCAAGTTTCAAGAGGATATTTGGAAACGCCCAGAAGGTGGAGGTGGACGTACCCGTGTAATTGAAAACGGAAACGTCTTTGAAAAAGGTGGTGTTAATATTTCAGGCGTTCATGGAGAGCTTCCGAAAAGCATGCAAGCCTATTTCGGCGTTGAGGATGCTGATTTCTTTGCCTGTGGACTGAGTTTGGTTTTGCATCCGAAGAATCCGATGGTGCCGACCGTTCATGCGAATTGGCGCTATTTTGAAATGTATGACAAGCAAGGTAATATTGTTGACCAGTGGTTTGGCGGCGGCCAAGATTTGACTCCGTATTATCTTTTTGAAGAAGATGCGGTTCATTTTCATTCTGTTTGCAAAAAAGCATGTGATGTACATCATCCGGAATTCCATTCAAAATATAAAAAGCGATGTGATGAATATTTTTGGAATACACATCGCAATGAGGCGAGAGGTTTAGGTGGACTATTTTTTGATTATTGCAAAGCAACCGACGAGATGCAGATGCAAGATTGGTATAATTTTGTAACTGAGGTTGGCAATAGTTTTCTGAATGCATATATACCAATCGTCATAAAACGCAAAAATATTGATTTTACGTCGCTTCAGCGCGATTGGCAAGAGGTTCGAAGAGGGCGTTATGTAGAGTTTAATTTAGTACATGACAAAGGCACACTGTTCGGTTTAAAAACCAACGGACGCATAGAAAGTATCCTCATGAGTCTACCTCCATATGTTCAGTGGAAGTATGACCATCATCCTGAGAAAGGAAGTGAAGAAGCCAAGCTTTTAGAGGTATTGAAAACTCCAAAGGATTGGGTGTAAATTCATTTTTCTGGCATGGCTAAAAAAGGAAAAGCAAAAAATACCGTTAATAAAGCGAAACATACCAAGCTTATGAATCGGAAAAAGAATAAGCTGAAGAAAGAATCCGAACTTCGTAAAGAACGGCTAAAAGCCATTATCAAAAAAAGCCAAGAAAACCAATAACCCAACCCCAACATGTTGAAATACATCTTAAGAATTGTACTCATAATTAATTGGAAGACTTTTCTCATCACCTTCCTAGCAATTGCTTCAACAGCAATTTGTTTGCATTACGATATCAAAGCAGATTTTCCATTAACTCTAATAGGCACTGCAATCGTTTTCCCAATTGTATTTTCTATTGGAGGGGCCTATAAAAGAAGGGAAGTCGCACTAGACGAGTATGGGTCGATTAAAGCACATGGCAGAGCGTTGTTCTTTGCTGTTTCACATTGGCTTGAAAATCCACCAGAAGAACTAAAAACCGAATTAAAAGGGCATCTAGAATCTCTTATGAATTCTTGTAGAGAGATTTTTACCCAACCTGTCGACCGATTGGAAGAATATGAAAAAAATGTGTATGCTGATTTTCATGAGCTTTCTGTTTTCATTAAGTCCATGCGGTCACATGGCTTGCCATCGGGAGAAGCTTCTAGGTCTAATCAGTTTCTAAGTAAAATGATGATTTCCTTTGAACGTATTAAACATATTTACCAGTATCGTACTCCTCGAACCTTACGAACCTATAGCGATATTTTTATCGTCATTCTGCCCATTATTTATGGCCCTCACTTCGCTGAAAGCGTAACTAGTTATAGCTATGGGCTGCAATTTGCAGTACCTGTTTTATTCAGTGTAATTCTAGTGGCTCTGGATAATATTCAGTCGCACTTGGAAAATCCGTTTGACCAGCAAGGTGAAGATGATGTGCATATCAACGTAGAAAAGTTCATTCGAAATTTAGAATAGGATGAGAAAAGTATATTCATTTTGGATACTTCTAGGAATTATAAGCATCAGCGCCTGTACCAACAAAAAATCAAAAAGTGATATTGAGATTGTTTTCACGCAAGACACTTTAAACGCTGGCTACACGTATTGGTGGCCCCAATCCGGCCCTTTTATCGGTGCTTGTGGCGAAGAACTTTCCCTAGTTTTCGAGGGAACAGTTTCAGCACTCAAAGAGCCAAATAACGACCCAGGGCCCTTATATACTTCCCAAGAAGGTATTGTCGAACTGGAAAAGGTGTATAAAATCAAAGATTTGGGCGCGAATACCTATGCAGGGCAAAAGTTTTTTACGACCGATTGTTTTTACGAAAGTGGTGTGGCGGTTGGCGACCAAGTTTTAGTTTTCTGCTACGATTATGAAGATGCCTATACTATTCCTGGAAAAAATTCCATTGTTAAAATAGATGCTATGGACTTTTCGACGGTTGCATCCATTCGCACATATATTGATTCGGACCAGGATCCGCTTTCGGTTCAAAAAGATATTGAAGTGTGGAAGACGCATGGACTTGAAGAAAGCCTCATGCAGATTATTGATTGTAAAGAAGAAATGAACAGGGCAATTGAATAATCATTTACGTAGCCTAAACCGAATATTCAGTAACTTTAAATCTAAATTCCGAAAATGTATCCACTACGAAGAAATAGACGACTAAGAACGAATAATGCCATTCGTCACCTAGTCCGTGAGACTATAATTACGCCCAGCGATTTTCTTGTCCCGCTATTTGTGGTTGAAGGAAAAGGGGTCAAGGAGGCAATTGCTTCAATGCCCAATTATTACCGGCTGAGTCTAGATAATCTTGAAAAAGAGGTCAAAGAACTTTGGAATATGGGACTTTGCGCGGTTCTCCTTTTTGTGAAAGTACCTGATAATTTAAAAGATAACAAAGGGACGGAAGCCTTAAACCCGAACGGACTCATGCAATTGGCCATAAAAGCTGTGAAAAATGCCTGTCCGGATATGTTGGTAATGACTGATGTCGCTTTAGACCCGTTTTCTTCCCTTGGTCATGATGGTATCGTTCAAGACGGACAAATAGTAAATGATGAGACTTCGGAAATTCTTGCGGAGATGAGTGTTAGCCATGCCGATGCCGGAGCAGATTTCGTTGCACCAAGTGATATGATGGATGGTCGAATTCTAACCATTCGGGAAGCTTTAGAAGATGAAGGCCATGTAAATACAGGCATTATGAGCTATAGCGCAAAATATGCAAGTGCCTTTTACGGACCTTTTCGTGATGCTTTGGACTCGGCTCCCGTCGATATGAAAAATGTGCCCAAGGACAAGAAAACGTACCAGATGGATTCCGCGAATCGTTTTGAAGCCATTACCGAAACCCAAGCCGATATTGACGAAGGTGCTGATATTGTAATGGTCAAACCCGGATTAGCCTATTTGGATATCGTTCGTGAAATCAGAAATGAAGTTGATGTGCCTGTTGCGGTCTATCAGGTAAGTGGGGAATATGCAATGTTGAAAGCTGCCGCTGAAAAAGGCTGGTTGGACCATGATGCTGTAATGATGGAGCAACTAATCGCCATAAAAAGAGCTGGCGCCAATATCATTGCGAGCTACTTTGCGAAGGATGCTGTTAGATTGATGGGATAACTATTCCATTTATCATTCCGAAAGGAATAAACCCTTTACGAATGAAATTTTATACTTTTATACTAATTGGTTTGTTATTCTGTAAGGCCCATTCTCAAAAGGCTTCACTAGAAATAGACGACTCTGTTCTAACTTCCAAGCTTAGTTACGCAAAGCCTTCAGATGTCAATCTAGATTCTGCTTATATCCATTTTAAGGTCGATTCTATTATTGATCATGGAATCCAAAATAAAGCCTTCCCAGGAGCTCAAATTCTAGTAGCCAAAAATGCAAAAATCATCTTTCATAAAGCTTATGGTTTTCATACCTATGATAGTCTTCAAAAAGTTGCCTTGGATGATATTTATGATTTGGCATCGGTAACCAAAATTGCGGGTCCGTTACCTGCAATAATGAAATTAGTGAATGAGGGGAAGCTTAATTTGGATATACCCTTCAGCACCTATTGGAAGCCATGGCGGAAAGTAAAAGATAAAAAAGACCTTACCCTGAGGGAAATCTTGGCACACCAGGCAGGTTTGACCCCATATATCGTATTTCTCAATGAAGTTTTAAAAAATAATGGGAAGTTGAAAAAGCGTTTTGTGAGCAGGCATCCAAAACCAGGATATGATAATCAAGCCTATGATGGATTGTTTATCAAGAATACCTTCAGATCGAAAATGCATCGAATGATAAACAGGTCAAAAGTATCTGAAGAAAAGAAATACAAGTATTCGGGGCTGGCTTTTTTAATTTTTCCTGAACTTATTGAACAAATGACAGGTCAATCCTATGAAAATTACCTTGAACAAAACTTTTATAAGCCCTTAGGAGCATCGACAATGGGGTTTCGTCCAAAAACCAAGGGATATCCCAACCAAATAATTCCAACTGAGCAAGACACTCTATTCCGTCATACCCTTACACAGGGTTGGGTACACGATGAGAATGCTTCCTTACTTGGAGGAGTTTCTGGTAATGCAGGTTTATTTGCTTCAGCAACCGACCTAGCTAAATTGATGCAAATGTATTTGCAAAATGGCGTTTACAATGGTAAAAGATATGTTTCTGAGACTATGATGAAAGAGTTTATAAAAGTGCAATATCCAAAAAATGAAAACCGAAGAGGATTGGGGTTTGACAAACCATCCTTGGATAATGAGGAACTTGATTTTTCGGAGGCGTATCCTGCTCTCACAGTAAGTGCAGAAAGTTTCGGTCATTCAGGTTTCACTGGCACCTTCATTTGGGCGGACCCCAAAAACCAATTGGTATATATTTTTCTCTCAAACCGTGTAAATCCTACAAGAGAACATCGTAATTTGTATGAATTGAAGATACGAGAAGCTATTCAACAAGTGTTTTACAAGGCTGCTTATTAGTCTTTAGTTACAACCAGTCTTACTGCTCTCCGCAGCGATGGCATCCGCCTGAGCCACTCCCTCATTAAAAAGAACAAATTTGTCGATAGCATGCCCAGAAGACCTTGCAGAAACCTCCATCAAGTATGTACCTGGAGTGTCAAAACGTACAAAAACGTCATGCCCGTTATTGTCAAACGTACTCGCTTGCCATTTGAAATCAAGATCGTTACCGCTGCGATATATCTTGAACCAGCCATCCTTCGAAGCCCCTTCCGGGTTTGGGGTTTTTCCTGAGTCTTTAGGATAGACAACGCTTTCACCACGTTTTGCATAAAAGTCGGTGGCATCACTAAAACGTAACCAAGAATCGTTGTGATCTGTTCCGTTGTTACCAATTTTTATAGCTGAGTTCCATAGAAACTGATAGCTGCCGGTATTTTCAATTTTAATTTTAAAGGTCGCGGTTCCATTGCCTGGTTGCCCAAGATGTTGTGGTCCCTCCCAGACCATATACCCATCTCCTGAAGAATTTTCTCCTGATTTTAGTTTCCAATCGCCTGTAAACTCAGCATTTTCGAACTCTATAGCTATTATTCCATCACTTTCATTAAAAATCAGCTCAGAACTTTCCAAACATGGTTGGTTTTTTTCATCAATTACAGTATCAATCTCCTCCTCAGAAACTGTATCTTTTTGACAAGAACTATTCAAAACTAACATTGATACCATTAAAAATTGAAACGCAAAAACATACGGTCGAGTAGATAGGATATTCTTCATTGGGACTGTTTCTATTAGGTTGTCCTTGTAACGGAAACTAGACCCTGTTTATTGATATTCCGTGCCACTCTTCGATAAACTGTACGTTATTTTAAGTTTTTCTTTGGATATATCACTAAATGCAAAGCGCGATAGGCATCAGCAACTCCTCTAGAACAATGTAAAGAACCATCAGATTCTGATTAAAATGGTATCTTAGTGCCACAAAATAACATCCATGGGTCTACTGATTTTTTACGCTGTAATTTCTATTTTCTTTTCGTTCTTATGCTCCATTTTGGAAGCTGTTTTATTGAGTGTAAATCCAACTTTTATTAATCTCAAGAAGAAAGAGGGAAAAGCTTACGCCACAACTTTAGAAGAACTCAAAAAAGATGTGGATAAACCCCTAATTGCCATACTTACCCTTAATACTATTGCACACACGGTAGGTGCCATTCTAGTTGGTGTTCAAGCAAAAGTGGCTTATGCGGAAATCTATGGAAATACCACTCGGTCTATTTTAGGCATAGAATTTACCGAAGACTTAATGGTTGGGGTTGTTTCTACGATTATGACGATATTGATTTTAGTCGCCTCAGAGATTATTCCTAAAACCATCGGAGCGACCTATTGGAAGCAACTTTCCAACTTTAGCGCTAAAACCCTACGCATTATGGTCTTGGCATTAAAATATACTGGCTTACTTTGGGTATTACAGCTCTTTACAAAATTGGTGGGTGGAAAAGGCCATCATGGTAGTGCGCTCAGCAGAGAAGATTTTACAGCAATGGCAGATATTGCACATGAAGATGGGGTTTTCGAAAAATCTGAATCGACCATTATCAAGAATTTACTGCGTTTTGATGAGGTTTTGGTTAAAGATGTCATGACTCCGAGGGCTGTCGTTAAAATGACATCAGAAGACCAGAGCATTCAAGAGTTCTTTACAGAGAACCCTAAAGTCCGTTTTTCAAGAATTCCCGTTTACAGTCAAAAAGAAGATCATATCACGGGCTTCGTGCTTAAAAATAATGTTTTAGAGGAAATCATAAACGGCAATGGGGAATTATCCTTGTCAGAAATTCGCAGAGATATCTTGATTACTCAGCGAAATACGCCCATTCCGGAGCTATTTGAGACCTTTATTCGCAAACGAGTACATATGGCGCTGGTTGTGGATGAATATGGCTCTGTTAGCGGCTTGGTTACAATGGAAGACATTATAGAAACTCTTCTTGGTTTGGAAATCATGGATGAAAGTGACAACGTTGCCGATTTACAGGAATTGGCCCGTAAAAATTGGGAAGTCAGAGCAAAGAAATCTGGATTAATAGAAGAGCCCAAAGAAGAATAAATCCATGGAAACCACCTATATATCTACGCCTTTGGGAATTGCAAAAATACAAGGCGATGCCGATGGACTATCCGCAATATCAGTTTTAGATACAGAAGAGACACTTACCGATGTGATTCCTGAGGTACTCGAAGATGCCGTTTACCAATTGAACGAATATTTTGAAGGGCAACGTGAAAATTTCAATCTTCAACTGAATCCCCAAGGCACGCCATTTCAACAAGGGGTTTGGAAAGAGCTTCTCACTATTCCCTATGGAAAAACCATGTCTTATTTAGAACTATCAAAAAAACTGGGTGATGTAAAAGCAATTCGTGCCGTTGCAGCGGCAAATGGCAAGAATCCATTATGGATTATTGTGCCTTGTCATCGGGTCATTGGAAGTGATGGTTCGCTAACGGGATATGCCAGCGGATTACATCGTAAAAAGTGGCTTTTAGCACATGAAAATCCTGTCAAGCAAGGTTCTTTATTTTGATAGTTACCGACCGCCAAGTCTTTTTACGAATTTAAAAAACCTCTGACTCACCTTGCTATATAGCTTTGCCAAAAAGGTGTGTAATCACTATTTAAGTTAAAACAAGCTTGTAGGTCAGTTCCTTCTTTTTTAGCAAGAAATTACTTATTTATATATTTCCTCCATTTTACTTTGTATATTTAATGGTCAAACCATCGCCAAAACATGCTTACAAGAATCAATTTAGAACATATTCTTTTTCTAGATATCGAAACCGTTCCGGAAACTGAGTCTTTCGATGAACTTGATGATGAAAAAAAAGCGCTTTGGGATCAAAAGTCAAAATACCAGCGTAAAGATGAATTTACTCCAGAAGAATTCTATGAAAGAGCTGGTATTTGGGCCGAGTTCGGCAAGATTATATGTATCTCGGTGGGATACTTCAATTTTAAAGGAGACCTACGCACCTTCAGAACGACCACTTTTCATGGGGACGAGGTAAAACTACTAAAAGAGTTCAAAAACTTACTGATTACTCATTTTAGTGGTACAAAACACCTATTATGCGGTCATAATGCCAAAGAATTCGATTTCCCATACATCGCACGACGGATGATTATACATGGCATAGAACTTCCCTATAAACTAAACCTCTTTGGTAAAAAACCATGGGAAATTCCGCATTTAGATACCATGGAGCTTTGGAAATTCGGTGATTACAAGCACTTTACTTCCCTCAAATTACTGGCGAATATTTTAGGCATACCTTCTCCTAAAGAAGATATCGATGGCAGTATGGTAAGGGAAGTGTATTATGAAGAAAAGAATCTCGCTAGGATTATTACCTACTGCGAACTAGATGTGGTAACCACGGCGCAGGTGTTTCTTAGGCTTAGGGGAGACGACCTATTAGTGGATACTGAATTAAAGAAGGTTTAACATCCATGAATCCGAGTAAAGCGTACTTCTTTGCTATATTTGTCATTTTAAAATTTTGTTATGACAAAGTACTCCCTATTCGCCGCTCTACTATTGCTTATAATTTCTTGTAATGACGATAAGAAAGTAGAACAAATCGATTTTACAGCACAAAACGACGAAGAAATCATAAAATACATCGCTGATAACAATTTAACCGCTCAGAAAAGCGATTCAGGATTACATTATGTGATTGAAGAGCCAGGCACTGGTCAACAACCCAATGCCAACTCAGACGTAACCGTAGCTTATAAAGGCTACTACTTGAATAAATCGGTATTTGATGAAAGTGATTCGGAAGGCATCTCGTTTAACTTACAACAAGTCATTAAAGGTTGGACCGAAGGAATTACCTATTTCAAAGAAGGAGGTAGCGGTATCCTTTTGGTTCCCTCTCATTTAGGCTATGGCAGTTTTAATGATCGAGGAATTCCTGGAGGTTCAGTTCTTATCTTCGAAGTCACGCTAGTCTCAGTAAACTAGAAGCTTATATAAAAAATACTACCCGTTATATTTTAGCTGAATATATACCGGAAAGTGATCGCTATAGCCCCCAATGTATTTTCGTCCAGCGTAGGTTCTATAGGGTGTTCCCTTGAACTTCCCTTTAAACTCCATTAAAAAAGCTTCATCAAAAATATTCGCATGTGCAAAACTGTGTGTGCCTTTTTCGTAATTCAATAAATTATGTGAAACCATGATTTGGTCGAAAAGCATCCAAGTTTGTCTGTAATTCGCACTACCGCGTTCCGGACTTAGTAGCTTTTCCATAGGATTGTACAAATGGTCACAATCCATCAACGATTTTATACTTTCCGAATCAGGTCCATCATTAAAATCTCCCATTACTATATAATTGGGACTTTCAACTGTAGCATCTATCTTGGCCATATACTCCTTTATGGTTTCAGCCGCCTTAACCCTTTTAGAACTGGTTTCGTCCTGACCATCTCTACGAGAGGGCCAATGATTAACAAAAACATGAACTTCCTCCTTATTCAATTTCCCTTTTACATATAAAATATCTCGAGTGGTATCTCTTCTTCCGTCCTTTTCGAAAATCATTAGAGTGATGGGCTCTGAATACAGTACTTCGAAATTTGATTTTTGATAAATGAGCGCGGTATCGATTCCTCTCTCATCAGGAGAATCGTAATGAACATAACCATAGTCAATATCCCTTAACGGCTCGGCACCGATTAAATCTTGTATGACCTTTTCATTCTCCACCTCGGCGATACCAAGCAGTACCGGAGGGTTTTTAGTAGACGAATCCCCAATCTCTGAAATAGTCTTCGCCAATTTATACAGTTTGCGCTTATATCGTTTCATCGACCATTTTTTGAAACCGGTAGGTGTGAAGTCGTCATCCAAGGTATTCGGATCATCATTGGTGTCGAACAGATTTTCTAGATTATAGAAACCTATTGTAAAAATGTTCTTCCCCTTTTTCTTCTTAAAGAATGAGAAAATCATGGTTTTTATCGTTGGGGAATCAAATTTACAAAAATCGTTACCTAGATTTGCACTTTAAACTAGGTTTATGCTGGAAAAGAAATCCATTGATTATGAAAGGGCGGTACTAATTGGTATCATGAACCGTGAACAGAACGAGGAAAAGGTTACAGAATATCTTGATGAGCTTGAATTCTTGACCTATACCGCAGGAGGTGAGGTATACAAACGTTTTGTTCAACGTATGGATGTGCCTAACCCTAAAACCTTAATTGGTAGTGGTAAAATGCTCGAAGTGGAAGCCTATGTCGAAGAACATGAAATTGGTTCTGTAATCTTCGATGATGAACTTACTCCGGCACAACAACGTAATATTGAAAAACAACTACGCTGCAAAATTATAGATCGCACAAGTCTTATTTTAGATATTTTCGCGCAACGTGCCCAAACGAGTTACGCTCGCACGCAAGTTGAATTAGCGCAATATGAATATCTCCTTCCAAGACTAACCGGACTATGGACGCACCTTGAACGCCAAAAAGGGGGAATCGGAATGCGTGGACCGGGTGAAACCGAAATTGAGACAGATAGACGTATCGTTCGTGATCGAATTACGCTATTAAAAAAGAAACTGACAAAAATTGACCGCCAAATGGAAACCCAGCGCGGCAATCGTGGCTCGTTGGTAAGGGTTGCTCTGGTTGGATATACCAATGTTGGCAAATCTACACTTATGAATGTCGTTAGTAAAAGCAAGGTATTTGCTGAGAACAAACTTTTCGCAACCTTAGATACTACTGTACGCAAAGTAGTTCTTGGTAATCTTCCATTTCTCCTTAGTGATACAGTTGGGTTTATTCGTAAACTGCCCACACAACTCGTTGAGAGTTTTAAGAGCACTTTGGATGAAGTTCGTGAAGCTGACTTATTACTTCATATAGTGGATATCTCTCACCCACAATTTGAAGAACATATAGAATCAGTCAATAAGATTCTAGCCGAGATTAAAAGTGCGGATAAGAAAAGTATCATGGTCTTTAATAAGATTGATCAATACGAACACGAGACTATTGATGAAGACGATTTAATTACTGAAAAAACCGCCAAACACTTTACCATTGAAGAATGGAAAAAAACCTGGATGCAAAAAGTAGGTGACCGCGCCCTCTTTATTTCGGCTTTGAACAAAGAGAACCTAGACGAGTTTCGAAAAAGAGTTTATAATGAAGTGCGAGATATACATGTTACTCGTTTCCCTTATAACAACTTTCTATATCCAGAACATTTAGATGAGTATCAGTAGGGCAAACCCTCGCTTCTGACGAGGTCTGGCTTTCCGCTATATTTTTTTAGGCAATTAAACCCTAAAAAAGATGCCGCTGCAATCCCTTTTGCAAAAAACATTCCTTCTTTTTCCTACATAAAAGTGCAGTTCATCGAAGAAACAAAACCCTTCATATTTTTCACAACATCCCAGCTTGACTTCACAACAATAATTTAGATTGGTCAAGATTCATCTATATCTTTACTGTGTTATTAAGTGATAGTGTTGACCCAAATCGAATTCTTGAACTTAACTGAACATCTAAAAAATTGACCCAATATCAATACTTAAAACCTACAAGTTTACAGAATACCAAACCAGATTAACCCAAACCTACTTTTTAAAAAAGCCCTCCAGATTGGAGGGCTTTTTTTTGTTACAGATTTACGGAATGGACTAATTCTTTGGTTGTTCTCTCCTAAACCATACTCCATACTGCTCTCAGACGCCCTGAATCAATCTTCCATTTCGAACAAAAAAAATAATTAATTAAGAAACCTTTTCGTTAAAAAATATAGGTTTTTTATTACTATATTGTAATCACCTATTTAGTTGACCCCATACAAAAATTCCCCTCATCAATAATTAGCCCTAATTCATCTATGCATTTTCTCAAAGCATAGTTTAAACCGAGTACACAAACTATCTTATTATTAACCCCTTTAAACCCCATTATCATGAGAAAAAATTACTCAAAATTACTCTCTTTACTTTTATTTTTTGCCCTCATTAGTTTTAGTGTTGAAGCCCAACAAAATGATTTAGAAAAACGGCTTGAAATAATTAAAAAGTCTCAAGAAAATTTGAAAACCGGGCAATTGATGAGCCCTGATCTAGCTGAAATTGCAGAAGGCAAGCTCTCTATCTTTAACCAAAATCAATACATAATTAGAAATGGAGAAGTATTCCTGATAGCAAGATGTAAATCAAATGTAAACACATTGGCCGATGAACTTAGAACTCTCGGAGCCAAAAAAATAAAAAAGTACAACCGAACGGTAACTTTCCGCTTAGCTGTAGATAAAGTTATGCAGTTAAATAACTGTACCGAACTCAGTTATGCCAGGCCTGAAATAAAACCGCATACTCAGGTAGGTTCTGTTGAGAACGAAGCGTTCGAATCATTGAAAGTAAATCTTGTATCGAAACGATTTGGACTTACAGGAAAGGGTATCAAAATTGGTGTTTTATCTGATAGTTATAACACCTTAGGCGGAGAGGCTGCTGGTATTGCGAGCGGTGATCTTCCCGGACCCGGCAATCCTAACGGTTATGAAACACCGGTAACCGTGTTGTCAGAACTAGAAGGAGGCACAGGTATTGACGAAGGTAGAGGAATGATTGAGTTAATCCATGATTTAGCTCCGGAAGCCGAAATATTCTTTTACTCAGCATTCAACGGTTATTTTGATTTTGCCGATGGCATAAGGGCTCTAGCTGATGCTGGATGTGACATCATCGTTGATGATATTATTTATTTTGCCGAACCTTACTTTCAAAATGGTGCAATTGCGCAAGCGGTCAATGAGGTTAGCAAAGATGGTGCAGCTTATTTCAGTTCTGCAGGAAACTCCGGAGAACAATCTTATGAAAGTGACTTCAGAGCAGTAAATCCTTTTAATGTTCACGATTTCGATGTCGGAGAAGGTGTCAATTTTTTCCAAAGAGTTGAGGTAGCTTCAGGACAACAACTTAATCTATTTTTACAATGGGACCAACCGAGTCCATTTTTCACTGATGGTCCCGGCGCAACAGACGATAGATTAGAGACGAATCTCGATATTTTCGTCTTTGACCCAGATACGGGTGCGCTTATCTTTCAAACTACCAGTTTGAATACTGATGATAATATTGAAGGTATCGGTTTTACCAACAATGGTCCTGATAGTTTTATTTTCGATATGGCTGTAGTAAAGCAATCAGGTCCTGATCCTCAAAGGATAAAGTGGGTAAACTTTGGAAGTGACCTTAATGTGACATTTGACACTAACAGTTCAACGGTTGTAGGGCATGCCAATGCGCAGAGAGCTATCGCCGTAGGTGCAGTTGCATTCTTTAGGGTAGAAGGTTTTCAAGATCGCCCCTCAACTGATATCAACGGATTTTCCTCGCTTGGCGGTACGTTCTTAAGACTTAACGACAACGGATCTCGAAAGCGTCAGCCTTTAGACACTAAAAAACCAAACATATCTGCCACAGATGGAACAAACACGACTTTCTTTGGAAATGATATTCCAGATATTATTGGTGGCGTACCGGTAGAAGAAGATACGAATCCTAATTTTTTCGGGACCTCTGCCGCTGCACCACATGCTGCAGCTGTAGCTGCTTTAATGCTGCAGGCGAACCCTGATTTAGCGCCTAATAAAATTAGAAATATTTTGCAGAATACAGCAAGTGATATGGACAACCCTTTAACCGAAGGGTTTGACAGTGGGTATGATAGAAAGACAGGGCACGGATATGTTAATGCCGTAAAAGCGGTTAGGCGGGTTATCGCACAAGTTGGCACGGAAGACCTTGAGCTTTCCCCCGTTTGTACAGATGATAATGATACGGAGCTCAGATGGCAGGTTGACAACCCTAATCCGTTTAATGTTAAGTACGACTTCAGAATTTTGGGCACAGGTCAGAAGGGTGAATTAGTTGCCCTACCAGGAGAAAATTTCTTTCTTAGTCAAGCCGTTCGCGGACAAAATAAGGCAAGAATCAAATGGGATATAAAAGGTGAAGATAAGCCAGGTCGTGCTACCGCAACTTTCGACTTTGACGAGTGTGATGATTCAGATACTGGAAAGGGTCTTGTTGTTCATCCGAACCCAATTCGTAATTATGCGACTGTTTCTTTTAATTCAGATGAAAATAAACATAGTTATGTAAATGTTCGGAAGCTAAATCCGACGGCTCCTATCGTGCTTAGTGTTCCTGTAACACTTTGTGAGGGAGAGAATAATTTCCATATTGATTTTTCTTCTCTAAAGAAAGGGCTTTATGTTCTGGAACTTGAAGGAGTAACTAAAAGAATCGTCAAGAAATAAGATTTGTTGGTTAAAATTATAAAAGGGACTGTCAAAAACAGTCCCTTTTTCTCTTACATGTTTTTCTTCTGTTCCGCTTCCCGCTGCAACCGTTCCGCTTCCCTTTGGAGACGTTCGGCCTCACGTATTTTTCGTTCGGCTTCTCGCATTAGTTGCTCAGCCTCCCTTTCAAGACGTTCTTCTGCTCGTTTTTGCTTTTCTTCTTCACGCTTCTCTTCTGACTTACCTGAAGTATACCTCTTAATGTTTTTGGTAATCGTTTTAAACTTATTGAATAAAGAGGAAGACACGAGTTCTTTATCTACAAAGATTCTTAGACTACCATCATCTACCTTGACTTCATACCCCGTATCTCCATTATATTCCATTTTCCATAGTTCCTTGGTCCCTGAAACTTTCCTATTTTTCTGTCCTAATTCTTCCTTTAAATAAGCTCTTATTTTTGTCGTTTTTCGGTCTGGAAACTTCGCCCTTACCTTGTAGGTGTCATCAGAATCACTTGTGGAGAAATACATGTTTTCATTTCCCGAAAACGAAAGGTCACCGTCCCAAGAAAAGGATATGTCATTATTTGTCTTTTTCGAATCGGACTCCTCTTGCGCATGTGTATTAAGAATTCCTATTAATATGCTTAAAAAAATATATACTAAAGTTCTCATAATTTCTGTTTTTAACCGTTAATTGCTTTGATGAATTCTTGTCCTAGATAACTAAGTGTCTTGTATACCTCGTCATCTGAATTTTTACGTGTTACTTCTATGCGAAGTTTGTTATTTTTGAGTTCGACTTTATACATGGGATTCCCATCTTGCGTTGTTTCCTTCCAAACCATGGTTTTGAATCCCGAAGAAGTATTACTGCCATCCAAGATTTTGGAAACCGCTTTTTGAACAGCTTCGATTTGACCCTCTTCAAAAAATAGATTTATTTTATATGCCTTATTGGTTAGCTTAACCGTGTAGTCATCTTCAAACTGATATTCATATTGTACTCCTTTGGTAGAAGCATCAAAATCGTAAATTTTTACTGTTTCGGGACTTAAAAAAAATGTCCCTTTTTTTTCTTGTTGGGCAAAAACCCCCATAATAGACAATATGATCAGAGATAATGTCAATTTTAAATTTTTCATGATTTTCTGTTTTTTGATTAATTAATGATGAACCTGCCTGCCAGTAGGCATGTTTATTTTGCTTTTTGCTTTAAATATGTGCGAAGGGCATTCCAACTTGCTTGAATCGCCTGTGTCGCGACGGGATTGTCTATTCCGTTGGAGTTGGTAAAAAATATGGCTCCTAACTTTATATCTTCGTAATAGTACATCAAGGTCATAATGCCGGGGTCGGCTCCATTGTGACCAATTATGTTGTTTCTATTGTGTTCCCAGAAATACCCATAATTATTCTTTACTTCCTTCTTACTGTTGTACTGCTCCTTTGTAAGTTTTCCTGTCATCATTTCTTTGGCCGAATTTTGTTTGAGTATAGTTCCCTTCCCATAATAACAGTTAAGCATTTCTTGGGCATACTTTGTGAGACCGAGCACACTGGCACATAACCCCCCGTCGGGATAACTATTCAACGAGTACTTTGGGAACGCAATACCATTATCGGAATATGTTTTTGCAAAATTGTTCACATCGACAGAATTGTAGGACCATCCTATATTTTTAATTTTTATTTTGTCGAAAATATACTCTTTCGTAAACTCTGAAAACGACTTTCCAGAAGCTGCTTCGACACAATACCCTGCCAATGCAGCTCCCATATTGGAGTACTCGTACCGGTCATCTGGGGCTGTCTTTGAAAAATTTTTCTTTTGATACATACTACCATCAGGTGTAAAGTATTCTTTTAGAAAAGCCCCGAGCCCCTTAGTCCTATTCTCCAACAGGATTTTCATGTATTTAGCGGTTTTCTTGTCATAAATAGAGATATCAACGCTTTCGGGGTTTTCCAAAACATAACTTCTATCATATGATTCATCCGTATCGTGTATTCCAGAAGTATGGGTGGCCAAATGTGCAATGGTTATCTGGTCTTTCGGGTACCTTGGATGAATTACCTGAAATGGCAAAATATCATTTATAGGGGTGTCCATGGAAAACAAACCTAGTTCTACCGCTTTCATTAAAGAAATGCCAACAAAGGTTTTCGAAATCGAACCAATATTCTGAACGGTATTGATTGTATATGGCTTGTTGTTTTCCTTGTCTGCATAGCCGTAGCCTTTTTGGTATAATATGTCATCCATTGAAAAGACAGACACACCGAAACCTACTAACCCCGTTTGATTACTGATACTGTCTAATTTATGATGTAGTTTTTCTTCAGGCGTTTGTGCCTGACCTTTTTGCGCTACCGTGATGAGCAGTAGTAAAGTGATAATTAAATTCTTCATGTTTTTCGTTTTTTTAATTGATGAAATAAACTCCTTTTATTGACCTACCGTTCGGCAGGCAAGTTGATTTTAAATGTCAATCCGACACCTCGAACACTTTCTATGGCAATATTTGAATCTTGCTTAAAGTATTTCCGAAGTCGGCTTATAAATACGTCCATACTTCTCCCTGAGAAAAAGTCGTCGTTGCCCCAAACGTCTTTGAGGAGATCTTCGCGTTTTATCATTATATTTTTGTGTTGATATAAGTACTGTATCAATACGGTTTCCTTTTCGGTCAACCTTTGTTCTTCTCCATTAAAAAGCAGTTTGTGATTTATGGAGTCAAATTCATAGGCTCCGATTTGACTCAATGCTTCCTTCTTGGGTTGCACTCTTTGCGTTCGCTTTAAAATATTTTTTAGACGTAAAACCAAAATGTCAGCTTCAAAAGGCTTTACGATATAATCATCAGCTCCTAATTTCAAGCCTGTAATTCTATCCTCCTTAAGCTTCTTAGCGGTAAGAAATACAAATGGTACTTCTGGATTCGACTTCACCACCTTTTCAGCCAGGCTAAAACCGTCCATTTTAGGCATCATGACATCGAAAACACAAATATCAAAAGTGTTCTTCGTAAAAAAATCCCATGCCTCCTTACCATCTTTGGCCCAGGTCACCTGATATTCATGTATTTCTAAATACTGCTTTAGAATACTTCCGAAATCAAAATCATCTTCTGCTAATAGTACGTGTGCCATAAGTTTAGATTACTGGTATAATAATGGTGAACGTTGTTCCCTTGTCCAAATCGCTTTTCACTTCAATACTGCCACCATGTGAATCGATTATTTGTTTTGCATAGTACAACCCTAATCCGAGTCCTTTTACATTGTGTACATTTCCTGAAGCCACCCGATAAAATTTTTCAAAAATCTCTTTTTGTTTTTCCGCTGGAATTCCAATACCATTGTCAGAAATCTCAATCTCATAATGATTATTCATCAATTTGGTATTAATGCTAATCTCAATGGATTCCTTTCCATACTTCACGGCATTTTCAAGAATGTTGAACAAGGCCGTAGTGAACAAAAAGGTGTCAATACGAAGCATTACTTCTTTCGGTTCGATATTTCTTTGAATAGTCAGGTCTTGACTCTGCACCGATAATTCAAAATCATCAATCCTATTTTTGAAATAATCGTTATCTACAATTTGTTCTTTGTTCAACACTAATTCCTCCGAGCCTAAACTATTTGTCATCACCTGATCAATAAGTTTTTGCAATCGAGAATTCTGACGATCTAATATGCCGAGAGTATTTTCAAATGCCTTAGGAGAATCCAATATTTTCTTTTGCTTCAAACTCTTTGAAGCCAAACTAAGCGTGGCAAGAGGTGTTTTAAGTTCATGTGTGATGTTATTGATGAAATCGGTTTTTACATCCGCCACCTTTTTCTGTTTGATTAAATTTTTGATAGAATAATAGAACAATCCCATAACAAATAGGAATACCAGAGCAGATGCCGCCAATAAACCTGCCATGCGCCTTAAAACAATCCGTTTCCATGCTGCAATGCTCATCCGATCTCTTGTCATTACCCGAAACTCGAAAGTCCTTTCGATACCGTTCTCATCTGCTTGAGTGAAATCAGTTTCAAATCGAGCTTGACTCACTCTATAGCCTTCTTTTTCATTAAAATTATCCCCAAGAATGAATATGGGATTATCTTCGTTAAAGGCAAACACAGTATCATTGGCGATAGAATCGAGAATTATTATGGAGTAAATATTTTTTTTAAACTGTATCTCATACCCTAAGTTTGACTTCTTCACTTCATCTTGATAAAGTCGATTAAAAACTTTGGACAAAGAATCTTTGTCTTGTCTAAGAATATTAATTAACTCCTCTTTCTCTAAATCCTTAAATCTATATTCCCAAAGAAGTTCTGCAAATTGTTGGCCCCAAATCTCTGCTGTTTCTATCACTAACTCGACTTCGTCATCTATCCTTCCAATAGCCTCCGAAGTTTCGTTTAGAAATGCTTTCTTCTTTAGTTCATATGTGTTGTAGATGAGATAGGCCTGTATACTGGTCAGCGCCAAAAGTGTTAGAATGGCAGTAATTATAAGTATGTTTATTTTTTTCTTCATAGCTGGTTTTTAAACTACTCAACACCTCAAAAGTAAAGCAAACACAGAGTTCCGCATAAAAAGCAGCTATCGTTAACCCTCCATTAACGTTAATTCTGTTGTGAGCTTCTACGAATAGGAAGTTTTCAGGCAATTGTTAATGCGGGACTTAACAATTAGAAACAGCGCATTAACTTTCCAAAAGCTAAAGACCTAAGCTCTTTGAATCCTATTGAAGAGGTAAATTGTTTTCTTTAGTGCATAGTAGCCCTGCAGTTTATCGAGAAGTAAAAACCGTTCGTCCGACACACAACATTGTGGCCTTAGTTCACAACAATAATTTAGAAGAATCGTAAACACGCTATATCTTTACATTGTAATTAAGTGATAGTGTTGACCCCAAATCCCCCCTTGAACTTAACTGAAATCTTAGAAAGTATCTTTTCCCAAATCGATACTTAACCTAAAAAGCTTAAACCGATTTTAATCGGAACTCAAATTTTACGATAAACCTACTTATTAAAAAAAGCCCTGAATTACTTCAGGGCTTTTTTATTGATTATCAATTATTTAACATTTACATAGTATCAAAATAACATGCATTTCATCGATTAAACCACACATTTTAACGCCGTTCACAACAGCTATTGATTCGTTCACAACAAAAATTTATTGGTACGCCCTATGAAATATACATTCGTCATGTATTTGAGATTTAGTGTAATGTCCCAATGAAACTAATCTTAGCCGAAAATTCTAAGTATTTGGATTACGCTCAAGTGAAAACTTGACGTAAAATTTGATTTTATTGACTGTAACAACCAAATTTAACGAATCCTACTTAACTAAAAACGCCTCGACAATGTCGAGGCGTTTTACATTTATATAAGTTTTTCTCAATTATAAGGAGTAGTTCAAACCGAACAACCAGTAGCTCTGTATTTTATTATCTAAATCCGCGAAAGTTGCGGCGGCATTTGTATTCTGTAGGTTGGCCAATCCTTCTTGCTTATTGTCTCTTAAACCAAATTCAAAGCCAAGTCCGATTCCTTTCCAAAGTGTATACCCAAAAGAATTTATCCATGTCCAGTTTGAAAGATCACCGCTCTTATAACTTTGAAAGGTTGAGAAGTTGGTCTTAAAGTTAACAGTACCCAATTGTCTTGTATAATCAACAACAATTTTCGCTCCAGTAGACGATTCATAAACCGCATCGTTTTTAGCGAAAACGAAATTATAGTTTAACGGATGTATAACAACAACCATGTCTTTTATAGGCGTCCATGTGGCACCCACACCAAAATCTAAATACCCTGGATCATTGAAGTTGCTAATAACCGAAGTACGGTATTCTGCCAAAGCCGAAATCGCGAATTTATCACTCAATTTATATCCGTATAATGAAGTAATATTCAAGACATCAGTAGTTCCATTGAAACTATCATCATCAGTTGTAATATCTTTATCGTCTATTTTTACCCACTGTAGGTTCACGTTCATCGAATTTCTCCAGAAAAACTTTTCTTGATCTAAATTGGCAAATCCGTTAACTCCTATTCCAATATTTCCTGAAGAGTTGTTTGGTATTCCTTGAGAGTACCAATTTTTAGAACCCGAAAGGTTCGCGCCGATTGTTCCAAAAAGTCCTTTTCTCCATCCAGGCAAACCATCTATTTCACCTTGAATAGCGTCGATTCTTCCTTGAATAGCAGCAATGGAATCAGCTTTAGGACCTAACAGCGCTTTTAGCTCTTCTGCTTTTTGCTTATCATCTTGTGCATTGGTAATGGTCCCAGCGAATATTGCTAGTGCGACAAAAAGTAATTTTTTCATAATGTTTTAGTGTTTAAGTGTTGTTATGAGTAACAAATGTAAGAATTGTTAACATAAAATAAATAGGAAGGAAATTATTTCTTCTTGAAAAGAGGTACCGAAGAACAGGCTTCACCGTACATAACACTCTTGGCTACCGTCTGTATTTTTGATGTAATCCAGAGATAAGCGTTCGGTGGTACGGGCTTATTACTGCACCCTTTAATGATAACAGGTTTGTCTTGAAAAGGTGTAACATCTATATGTTCTATCGCGGATTGATAAAGTGAAGTTTCCAGTTGCTCAAGATTACCCACAACAACCTTTTTGGCAAAAGGCTGTAGTTTGGAAGCTAGCAACATATTCGCCCATCCTGGAACAATAGCGTCCGTCGAGCAGGTTAATGCAACGTAAGTATTTTGATATTGTTCCCAATTGTGCTCAGAGATGCTTTTTCTAAACTCCTTTTCTCTTAAGATAAAACCTTCGTGTAGCCATTCTTTGATGTCTAAAACCACCCGTTCTCCTGCAGGATAATAATCCTCCAAGTCAAAAGTTATGAGTTTGCTTTGAGCAACTCTGTTTATGATTTCTTCAGGCATAAAGTATTCTTAAAAAACATTTGAGTCCGCCCTTTGACTGCACTTAGGGTGACAAAGCGAGATTAAAGCAATCCCAGTTCTAGTTTGGCCTCTTCGCTCATTAGGTCTTGCGTCCATGGTGGGTCAAAGGTAATTTCTACCTCAGCATCTTTTACCATATCCAAGGATTTCACCTTCTCTTCAACCTCTACTGGAAGCGTTTCCGCTACTGGACAATTTGGAGAAGTTAGCGTCATTAGAATTTTAACGTCATTTTCTTCATTGACCAACACGTCATATATCAATCCTAGTTCGTATATGTCAACCGGAATCTCAGGATCATAAATTGTCTTAATAACACCTACTATTTTATCCCCAAGTTCTTGTGTATCTATTGCTATTTCTTCGCTCATAATTCTTCTAATTCAGCTGCGTTTGATAAGCCACAGCATATAATTTTAATTGTTTTATCATACTCACTAAGCCATTCGCTCTTGTCGGTGATAAATGTTCTTTCAATCCGATTTCATCAATAAAATCAGTATTTGC
Organism: uncultured Flavobacteriaceae bacterium; assembly: GCA_947500435.1. Classification (GTDB taxonomy): domain Bacteria; phylum Bacteroidota; class Bacteroidia; order Flavobacteriales; family Flavobacteriaceae; genus Maribacter_C. The sequence continues at coordinate 174,442 of CANMRV010000001.1, read as the reverse complement.
CTCGATAATATCCGCTGGTTTTTGATTGCTAAATGCTCGTATTAATATGGCTATAATTCCCTTGGTAATTATAGCATCACTATCTGCTGTGAAAACCAATTTATCACCTTCTAACTCCGCATGCACCCAAACCTTACTTTGACAACCTTTTATGATATTATCGTCTGTCTTGTATTGCTCATCGATTAGCGGAAGTGATTTTCCCAAGTCAATCATGTATTCGTAGCGCTGCATCCAATCTTCGAACATGGCAAACTCATCTACGATTTCTTCTTGAATTTCTTGTATCTGCATATGACCATCTTAATCTCCATAAAAGAGATAAACTATTGTACAAAAATACGATAAGAATATCGGCTATTCAACAGTTTCTGACAATGCGAGTATTTGATTGATTAATGGTTCAAATAATTCGGGAACATTGCTATAATCTATCTTGAACACCATGTCTTTTGAGTCATCAATTCCTTTAATTGTCAAGGTCGATCCAATGGCAGCATCTATACTCAGTTTTTCAGCATCAAAACTTTCAGTCTGGGCTGGCAGAGCTTGGCAGCGTTTTAAAAGGGTTTCCCATTCATCTTTTGGCATTGCAACTTCGGTTCTATTTTCGGAAGACCTGTTTTCAAGAACCGAGATTTTTTGTTTAGTCAATTCAATATCCTTGTATAACCCTCTAGAAGAAGCTAGATAGGTTACCTTGATCTCATTTGGCCCTTGTTGTGCCGAACATCCTGAGATTATCATTAAAACCAGTATACCTAGATAATATTTGCTTTTCATCATAAGCCAATGTAAAAAAAAGACACCTTAATAGGTGTCTTTTTATGATTATATTATGGTAATAATACGGTTAGCTGCCTAAAAAACTTGCTCTAGCTCCACCTGGCGCAAAAATAGCTCGCATTCTAGATTTCTGACCTTCCGAGAACATATACATACAAGCATCGTCAACATAATCCATATAATTCATTGTCATATCATTCGAACGACAGTTAACTGTTGGATATGAAGGACAACCATAGTTAGGTGCATCAGAGCTAGGTGTATCCGCAACGAAGTCGTCACGCTTACATCTACCATCTCCCCAAATATGTCTCAGATTGGCCCAATGCCCTACTTCATGAGTCATAGTTCTACCACCATTAAATGGCGCTGAAACGAACCCTGTAGTGCCAAAAAACTGAGGAGAAACTACTACGCCATCTGTCGAAGCGCTGCCTCCAGGAAATTGAGCATAACCTAAAATTCCTCCACCAATATTACAAACCCACATATTCAAATGTGTTGCAGGAGATACTACATCAGAGCCCCCGTTTGCTGAAGATTTCATGGCGTCATTGGTTCCCCAAGAAGTTCGAGAAGAAGAAACACGGATTACTTGGTCAAGGGTAAAATTAAAGTCAGAATCAGCAACACGATCTGCAAATTCAGAAGGCACTTGATTTACATCACCATTCGTTGCGTTGAAATCTTTATTCAAGACGGCTATCTGAGAATTAATTTGTGCATCACTTATATTTTCGTTGCTATTGCTATAAATAACATGAACCACTACCGGAATATTTATTACTCCTAAACCGTCATCGACTGGGTCTCCGCCGCCGTCTCCGTCACCACCACCTCCATTGCCATTTCCGTTACCATTACCTGGCTTGTCTGGTTTTTTAGATGCAATAAATTTTCTTGCATGCTTTTCAATGTCATACATTCTTTTTTCAAGACCCTTATTAGCCTTAAGGTTCTTATTCAGTACACGCATTGTTGCACAATCTTTGCCATTATTCCCTTTCGAGGAAAGGTCATTCTCAACTTCGTCTGTATAAACATAAAAATCGCTCATGTCTACCTGAACTTCTTGAGCCAAAATTTCGTTTTGAGCGTCAGTTGTGTCTTGTTCGCAGGATACCAACACCAGTGCCGATACCGCTAAACTAAAAAGTACTTTTTTCATTTAATAGGGGTTTTTTTAAGTTAATATGATGCGAATATAAAATTTTTTAACAAATCATTAAGTAATTGTTAGTTTATTTGTTAAATCGCCAAAATAAGCGACAATGTAATTCGTCGATGCAACCTAACATTATGTAGGGTAATGCTTACTAAAAAGTTATAAACAATTCAAGAGGTAATTAAAAAGAAAAGCGGAACAATGTTAGAGCAACATGTTTTTTGCTCTTTTTATTCCTTCTACCAAAACATCAACTTCTTCTTTGGTATTATAGAAACAGAAGCTTGCACGAACCGTTCCGGGAATTTTGAAGAAATCCATAATAGGTTGGGCACAATGGTGACCTGTTCTCACTGCAATCCCTAGTTTGTCTAAAATAGATCCGATATCGTATGGATGAGCTCCATCAATATTGAAGGATATCACAGAAGTTTTGTTCTTTGCTGTTCCGTAGATTTTCAGTTTGTCTATTTCTAGCAATTTTTGACTAGCATACTCTAATAGCTCGTGCTCATATTTTGCTATTTCATCAAATCCTATGGAATTCATATAATCCAGTGCAGCTCCAAAAGCAATACCTCCACAGATATTAGGTGTACCCGCTTCAAATTTATGCGGTAAATCGGCATAGGTAGTTTTTTCAAAAGTAACCTCTGCAATCATTTCGCCTCCTCCTTGATAGGGGGGTAATTTATTTAGCCATTCTTCTTTTCCGAAGAGCATTCCAGCACCTGTCGGACCGCAAACTTTGTGGGCAGAAATTGTATAAAAATCAACATCAAGTGCTTGCATATCTGCTACTATATGAGGAGCGGCTTGTGCACCATCAATTAGAACGGCTGCACCTACTTGGTGTGCCTTCTCAATGATTTCTTCAATAGGATTTATCGTTCCCAAAGCATTAGAGATATGATTGCAGAAAACTAGCTTCGTTTTATCAGATAGAAGTCTATCATATTCATCCATCAACAATTCACCCTCCCGATTCATGGGAATAACTTTCAAAATGCCTCCGGTGCGCTCACAAAGCATCTGCCAGGGAACGATGTTGGAATGATGTTCCATCGCAGAAACTAAAACCTCATCTCCATTTTTTATAAGAGAGGAAAAACCATTTGCAACGATATTAATACTGTGCGTAGTACCAGAAGTAAAAATGATTTCATGTGCTCTGGCAGCATTAAAATGTTTCTGGATTTTTATCCGAGCCTCTTCGTATTTATCGGTTGCCTCTTGAGACAACGCATGCACACCCCTATGGATATTTGCGTTGTAGTTTTGATAATAATCCACAATCACATCAATAACCTGCTGAGGGGTTTGCGAAGTAGCCGCATTGTCAAGATAAACCAAAGGTTTTCCGTTAACCTTACGGTTTAAAATTGGGAAGTCTTCACGGATTTTATTTACGTCAAACATAGCAACTCTATTGAACTACAAAGATACCGAGTATCCCCTAAAAAAAGGGAAGAAATACTTTCAAATACAAGCGGTTATGTGATTATAAAAAACTATAATTTGCAGAAAGCTGTAAAGCAACATTGTAGTTTTGAATATTTCCCATTGCGCCGTTTAAACGATTGCGAAGGCCAATATAAAATCTTGGGGAAACGGAGAAACGTTCGCTGACCTTTACTCCAAAACCCACCGCAACTCCATAATCCAGCTGAAAATCTCCGGAAGTAGAAGTTCGATTATCAGGTAGTGTATCATCGCGTTGGTCAAGATTTTTAATTTTGGTTACTTGATTTAGTAGGAATCCGAACTGCGGTCCAAATTCAACATCCAAGCGATCGTTTAGAGCAAACTTTCCGAGTATCGGCACAGTCAAATAATTGAACTGTACGTTGGTTCTGATATCATTTTGATCGGAGGCAAAACCTCCATTTTGAATAGTTTGCAAATCTGAACTAAATTGAAACCCTTGCGAGGAATACAACAATTCGGGTTGAAAAGAGAATTTATCGGTAAACTCTACTTCCAGAAATACACCGGCATGACCTGAAAAACGAAATTTAATGCCATCCGTTAAATCCCCTACTATTGAAGAATAGTTCAGGCCTGCTTTTACCCCGAATTTGGTTTCTTGTGCTGCTCCTGTTGATGTAAGCATCAAACAAAAAGACGAAAGTAACAGAGTTACTTTCGTCATTATCTTTTGTATGTTGTTTTGTCTACAAGTCAAAACCAAGATTTACACCTAATTTCTTCGCAATCAATTTATTAATTCTAGCTTTCAATTCGGGAATACGAACACTCTCTAACACGTTATTTGCAAAAGCATACATTAGCAACGCACGCGCTTCTTTTTCAGGAATCCCTCTAGATTGCAAATAAAACATGGCATCCTCATCTAATTGACCAATGGTACAACCGTGCGAACACTTAACATCATCAGCAAAAATCTCTAGTTGAGGTTTCGTATTAATAGTTGCCTTGTCGCTTATCAGAATATTATTGTTCTGCTGAAAGGCATTGGTTTTTTGAGCAATTTTGTCTACAATAATCTTTCCGTTAAAAACCCCTGTAGAATTTTCACCATAAATACCTTTATAATCTTGATGGCTTTCGCAGTTGGGCTCTATATGGTGTACCAAGGTATGGTGGTCAACATGCTGCTTTTCACCAAGAATGGTAACCCCTTTCATGGTCGAATCCATGTATTCGCCATTCTGATAGAAGTTGAGATTGTTCCGTGTTAACTTTCCTCCGAAGGAAAAGGTATGGACGTTTACAAAACTCTTGCTCTTTTGATTGATGTACGTATTGTCAATCAATGAAGCCGTAGCTGCATCATTCTGTACTTTGTAATAATCTATTATTGCACTCTTGGCAGCAAATATTTCAGTTACAGAATTCGTCAATACTTCATTAGAAGTCAAACTCTGATGACGTTCGATAACTTGTAGCTCCGCGTTTTCTTCAACAATTATCAAGTTTCTTGGCTGTAACATCAAAGATGCCTCGTTTCCAGTGGCAAAGTGGACTATTTCAACAGGCTTCTTCGGCATTTTATTCTTAGGAATGTAGATGTAAGCTCCTTCTCTACTAAAAGCGGTATTCAAAGTTGTCAACGACTCATCTTTAGAGGCCACCTTATTGAAATATACATCGATGACCGCCTTGTACATCGCCTTTGTCAAAGCTGAACTCATCAAACAAATATCTACTCCATCGTGAGTTGTTTCCGAAAGATTGGAGCTATAAATACCATCGATAAAAACGATTTTATAAGTGTCGATGTCATGAATAAAGTACTTCTTGACATCTTTATAATCCAGTGCGTTATCCTGTTTTGGAAAAATACTGAAATCAATCTTTTGAAGACTGTTCAGCGAAGTATACTTCCAAGCCTCTTCTTTTTTAGATGGAAAGCCCTTCTGTTCAAAATTCTTCATAGCCTCCGTGCGCACATCATGCACCGGATGGTCGATATCGACGTTGTTCTCAAACGCCATGAAGGAAGAAACTAATTTATCTTTTAAATCCATAATTCTAAACCGTTGCTTCTTGCTTAATCCAATCGTATCCTTTTGCTTCCAGCTCTAACGCCAATTCCTTGCCTCCAGATTTTACAATTTTTCCATTGTGTAATACATGTACAAAATCGGGAACGATATATTCTAATAAACGCTGGTAGTGGGTAATTACAATTACCGCGTTGTCCTTACTTTTCAATTTGTTGACACCATTTGCAACTATACGAAGTGCGTCAATATCCAAACCAGAATCGGTCTCATCTAAGATGGCCAACTTGGGTTCAAGCATTGCCATTTGAAAGATTTCATTTCGCTTTTTCTCTCCTCCTGAGAAACCTTCGTTAAGTGAACGGGATAAAAACTTTCTGTCAATTTCCAACATTTCAGCTTTTTCGCGAATCATCTTTAACATCTGGTTCGCAGGCATATCTTCTAAACCTTTTGCCTTTCGGGATTCGTTAATAGCCGTCTTCATAAAATTGGTCACTGAAACACCTGGAATCTCAACCGGGTATTGAAACGAAAGAAAAACGCCTTTATGAGCTCTTTCTTCAGGAGCATCATCTTCCAAATCTTCGCCATCTAAAACAACATTTCCTTTGGTAACTTTAAACTCTTCCTTTCCTGCAATTACAGCCGCCAAAGTGCTTTTCCCTGAACCATTGGGGCCCATTATCGCATGGACTTCCCCCGCATTTACTTCAAGGTTGATTCCGTTTAATATTTCCTTATCCTCTACACTAGCGTGTAAATCATTGATCTTAAGCATATTTTTTACTTTAAATATTCAGGTGCCTTTGGCATTTTATTAAAATCTTCTTTTTGGTGCTGTAAATAGACTTTTGCATTCTTTTCTTTCGCAAAAGCTTCAAAAGCATCCATACTTTTTAGAGTTTGTTCCACATCAAAATTGAAAATAGGGACTCTCTTGTGTTCTCTGTTTTCATATAGATGATACAAATCACCGGTTAGTAAAAGCGGCCCGTGTTCAGGCAAGTCTACATACAATACTTGATGTCCAGGAGTATGGCCCGGCATTGATTTGATAACCACACTACCATCACCAAATACATCGAAATCGCCATTCAATTTTTTTGTTTTAGTAAGTTCTTTTATCGCATTGTAATTATCCGCGTTTGCTTTTTGAGAGGTTTCACTGGTAATCGAATCGAATTCAATTTCTTGCACTAACCATGTTGAATTCTTAAAGGTATTCGCATGACCGCTATGGTCAAAATGCGTGTGCGAAAGGGCGATATATTGAATATCGTCAATTTCCATACCTATGGATTTTAACTGATTCACTACGGAATCTCTCCTCGAAACCGTGAACGCACCGCTAGGGTCTGTAAAAGGTTCTGGTAAACCGACTAACCCTTCTGGAAGTCCAGCATCCCACATTAGATTTCCATTGGGGTGACTGATAACATAAAAAGCATCTGCAAATTCTTTGGTCTGGCCATGATAGGTGGTGTCTTGTGAAAACAATTCTAGATTGTTTACCATTACGGTACCCCCATCAAAAGTGTATAGCTTTACTTCCGGTTTAACTATCGCGGCTACCTCCTCTTTTACTTCTTTCTTAACTTCTTTGCAGGAAAAGGCAAGAACGGTAAAGGACAACAGAATGATTATATGTTTTTTCATTTTCAATTTTCTTATCCCACAGAACCTTCCAAACTTATTTCAAGAAGTTTTTGAGCTTCAACTGCGAATTCCATGGGAAGTTTATTCAGTACTTCTTTGCTGAATCCGTTTACGATTAGAGCAATGGCTTTTTCAGTATCGATACCTCGCTGGTTACAATAGAAAATCTGGTCTTCACCAATTTTACTTGTAGTTGCCTCGTGTTCGATTTGAGCTGATTTGTTTTTTGCCTCGATATACGGAAAAGTATGTGCTCCACATTCATTACCCATCAACAGGGAATCACATTGCGAAAAGTTTCTTGCATTCTCTGCTCTCGAACCAATTTGAACCAATCCTCTATAACTATTCTGAGATTTTCCAGCGGATATTCCTTTGGATATAATTGTACTTCGAGTGTTTTTTCCCAAGTGAATCATCTTAGTCCCCGTATCCGCTTGTTGGTAATTGTTGGTTACCGCTATGGAATAAAACTCTCCTACTGAATTATTTCCTTTAAGGATACAAGAAGGATATTTCCAAGTTACTGCGGAACCAGTTTCAACTTGTGTCCATGAGATTTTTGCATTCTTCTCACATATACCCCTTTTGGTTACGAAGTTATAAACCCCTCCTTTACCCTCCGCATTGCCAGGATACCAGTTTTGTACCGTTGAGTATTTTATCTCAGCGTTATCAAGTGCAATCAACTCAACAACAGCGGCGTGCAATTGATTTTCATCTCTCGACGGTGCTGTACATCCTTCTAAATAACTTACATAGCTGCTCTCATCTGCAATTACAAGTGTACGTTCAAACTGTCCAGTTCCTCCTTCATTAATTCTAAAGTAGGTTGATAATTCCATAGGACATTTAACGCCCTTTGGAATATAACAGAAAGAACCATCCGTAAATACTGCCGAATTTAAAGCTGCATAAAAGTTATCTGTTTTAGGCACAACTGTACCCATATATTTCTTCACCAACTCCGGATGTTCTTGAATCGCCTCAGAAATCGGCATAAAGATTATGCCTTTTTCAGCTAAAGTCTTTTTGAAAGTTGTTGCTACGGAAACAGAATCGACAACAATATCAACAGCAACATTTTGGAGTTTCTTTTGCTCATCAACTGAAATTCCCAACTTTCGATACATTTCCAACAAATCAGGATCTACATCTTCCAATGACTTATTAGGGTCAGCCGCCTTAGGTGCAGAGTAGTAACTGATAGCCTGAAAATCTGGTTTTTCGTAGTGCACATTTGCCCATTCTGGCTCGTCCATCTTTTCCCAAATGCGGAAAGCTTCCAAACGCCAATCGGTCATCCATTCCGGCTCATTCTTCTTTTTTGAAATCGCACGAACAATGTCTTCATTCAAACCCTTTGGGAAAGTATCTGACTCAATATCCGTGTAGAAACCATATTCATATTCTTTGGTTTCTAGTTCCTTCTTTAATTCCTCTTCAGTATATGCCATTCTCTAATGTGTCAAATTATAGTGAAAAACTTTCGCCGCAACCACAGGTGCGCTGTGCATTTGGATTGTTAAATACAAACCCTTTTCCGTTCAAGCCGCCCGAATATTCAAGGACCGTGCCGACCAAGTATAAAAAGCTTTTCTTATCTACGATGATACGAACATCATTGTCTTCAAAGACCTTATCCGTCTCACCCATCTTATTATCAAAGTCCAATTCATAGGATAAACCGCTGCAGCCACCACTTTTCACGCCTACACGAACATAGTCCTTTGACGCGTCAAAGCCTCCTTCTGTCATAAGGTTCATCACTTTTTGCTTGGCTGTTTCTGATACTTGAATCATAATATTCTAGCTTAGTACCAAATTTATTTGGTATGATTCTAAATAGTTTACAAATATAGGGTATAAGTCTCTTTTTACAAGAGTTCCTAACATTATTATAACGTATGTTGAAATAGGGGTTTTCTATGGAAGAATCCACAAAAAAACCAGTGTAGATTTTAAGAATGAATTAGTAGTCACTCTAGAATGTTAGGCGAGGTGTTTTTCTGATAAACAGAACTGCATAATTTCTCTATTTAACCTTTATAATTACAACATCGGATTTCCCCTTGTTTTGTAGACCAAGAAAATCTTCGCTCGATGTTTCACCAATCAAGATAATGCTTCCGTCTTCAGTTTCTATGGCGTCGAAACCAAAATCGAGACCGGCCCCACCGAATGATTTTTGCCATTCCATAGTACCGTTGGCATCTGTTTTTATTAGCCAAATATCATTTTCGCCCGCATTCGCATTCAAGTCATTGTTCGTGCTTTTGGAATTTCCAGCGATGATAAAGCCGCCATCTTTGCTCAAGGTAACACTTTGCCCATCTTCAAATTCAGTGCCTCCATAACTTCTATCCCAAACTTTTTTTCCGTTCGCGTCAATCTTAATCAACCAAACGTCAGATGCTCCATTATTTTTCGAAACATCAGTATCATTGCTAAATGTATTTCCGGTGATTACATAACCGCCATCAGCTGTTTTAGAAATGTCTTGAGCTTGTTCTATTCCAGTTCCACCGAAAGAGTTTTCCCAGACCATATTGCCCTTATCATCAACTTTAACCGCCCAGAAATCATAACTGCCCCGGGAATTCGCTATATCAAAATCATTACTCTCTGTAAATCCAGCCATTACATATCCGCCATCATTAGCTCGGACTACCGAATGGGCACGGTCATTATTTGTTCCGCCAAAATATCCTCGCCACTCCACGTTAGCTTTAGCATCTATTTTCGTTCCCCAAAACTCGCCTACCCCATGCGCGGTTAGTGAATTCCTTTTTTCGGTGTTGCCATCTGCTCTTGCTGAAGTAATATCTAAAAATCCAACGAAAAACAGTCCACCATCTTCCGTTTCAATAAGGTCGTAGGAATGATCATGTCCGGAAAACCCGAAGCTCTTTTCCCACTCGATATTTCCAGCGTAATCTAACTTTAGAATCCAATTATCGTGAAACCCTTTGTTGACACTTCCATCACCATCACTACTCATGGCATAACCCGTTAAGGCATACCCACCATCTTTTGTTTGCACCAAACTCTGGCCCTTGTCATCTTTGCTTCCTCCGTAAGTTTTGGTCCATTGTAGATTTCCGGTTTCATCTAGCTTTAACAACCAATAGTCATTTACAGCTGCAGTTTTTCCATCCAAATCACCATCCGTACTATTTGAAAAACCCAAAACGGCATATCCACCATCTTTTATAGCAATTATTGCTCTTGCCGTGTCTTCTCCAGAGCCACCGAAACTTTTTATCCAATCTACCTCTCCTAAAAATGATGTTTTAGGGATTATATCTCCACTTACAATTTCAGAATCTTTGGTGCAAGCAAGGGCAAAAATTAGTATGAATATGCCGAAAGCTCTCTTCATTCCTAATTCGATTTTCTGATAATAAACAGACCTGAGTTGATGTCGCTTACTACAATTTTTCCACTTGTAAAATAGGGATAAACACTCCAGACACCTGCAAAATCGGCATTGTCTGTACTAGGATAGGTGTCAAAAAACCCTGATTCTGTAATCGTTTTATTTGCAATGCCTGAAATATCCAAAACACGTACTCCCGCAGTATAATTTGCTAAGTAATATTCATTGCCTTTTACATAACCGTTGTGGTCAATAGCACTAGTGGTTCCTAAATAGGTGTCATGTTGAACAGGATTATCCAAGTCGGAAAAATCGAAAATCAGCGTTCGAGATTTGAAACCTTGTCGGGCTTCATCCAACTCATCTCCCAATATAAAATAACGCTGGTCATCCGTAAACCAACCTTGATGGGTGTATTCGATATTTGGATAATCCACGGTAGAAATATTTCTAGGGTTTTCCTTGTCGGTAACATCCGCAATTATGACCACATCTTCATTTGCACCTACATAAATTTCTCTTCCTGTATAATCTGAATCAGGTCCGTTGTAGGTTATAACCTGTGCATCGTGAGAGTACCCATTTTCGGCATATCCGCCAGCGGCCACAGGATTTTTCGGGTCTTGAATGTTAATAAAATGAGCGCCACCTCGGAAGGCATCATTGCGGACCGTTCCCACTACATAGGCAAAACCTGTATCCTCGTTGATAACAATATTGTGAGCACTTCCAAAACCCGTATACCTAGCATCGGCCTCAAAAGTTGCAGGCGGATTATCAACATTGCGTAGTTTAGTTAAGTCAAAAACCTGCATGCCATGTCCCGGAGCTTCAGATACTACAAACGCATGGTCTTGGTAAACCTTTATGTCATGCCATGAAATTGGATCCCCCGCAGCGGGTAATTTTCCCAAGTAAATCAAGTTTTCCTCATCAGTAATATCTACGAAAGCGGTTCCGTTGTCAAGCCCCATTAAGGCATATTCTTTACCTGTTGTTGTGTCTGTCCATCCCCAACTATCATTACCTGATTCTGCACCAAAATCCGATAGCGGAATTCGTCCAATAAAATCATACCCATTGCAAGGGTAAACTCCTGCCATACCATTTGCACATGGAGTAACATTAGTAAGAGCATCCGCCTCGTTACCTGGGTTATTTATATCTGGACTATCATCACTACTCGAGCATCCGATAAATAGTAGGAGGAAGAGGCTTAAGAAAACAGGTTTTTTCATTTCAACTTTTATTTAATTCAGTAAAGATAAAGGATATCAAATTCTGGTACCGTTAAAGTCAATCATAACTACAACAGTTTAAACTATGATAACCCTACAAAAGATTGGATATTTATTGCCGCTTGCAGTAATACTTCTACTTTTGCATTATGCTAGAAGATAAAAATCAGGGGCGGACTTCCTTGGAAAAATTAGGTGAGTTTGGACTAATAGACCATTTGACGAAAGAATTTACTATTCAGCATGAATCGACGGTAAAAGGAATCGGTGATGATGCTGCAGTTCTTGATTTCAAGTATAAAAAAACAGTGCTTTCTACGGACCTACTCATAGAGGGTGTTCATTTTGACCTCAGCTATGTGCCCTTAAAACATTTGGGTTACAAGGCGGTTGTTGTTAATCTATCAGATATCTATGCGATGAATGCTACAGCTACCCAAATTACAGTTTCAATAGCGGTTTCGAATCGTTTCCCGTTGGAGGCGATTGAGGAATTGTATGCAGGAATTGCCCTAGCTTGTAAAAAATATAAGGTTGATTTGATTGGTGGAGATACAACCTCTTCGACTACAGGGTTACTTATTAGCATAACAGCTATTGGAGAAGCAAATGAGGAAAACATAGCCTACCGAAAAGGGGCAAAACCAAATGATTTGTTAGTGGTTTCTGGGGATTTGGGTGGAGCTTATATGGGCCTCCAAGTTCTTGAACGTGAGAAGGAAGTTTTTAAAGTCAACCCGAACAGTCAACCTGATTTGGAACCGTATTCTTATATAGTAGAACGCCAACTAAAGCCTGAAGCGCGAAAAGATATTTCAGGATTATTGCAGGTTTTAGGCGTTCAACCCACTTCAATGATCGATATTAGTGATGGACTATCATCTGAAATTTTACATTTATGTAAAAACAGTGATGTTGGTTGTAATTTGTACGAAGATAAAATTCCTTTAGACCCTACAGTAATATCCGCTTGCGAGGAATTCAACATTGATAGCACCATGGTCGCGCTTAGTGGTGGTGAGGATTATGAATTGCTATTTACCGTTGCTCAATCAGATTTTGACAAGATAAAAGGGAATCCGAATCTATCTATAATTGGTCATATGACCGATGCTTCTGAGGGGGCTCATTTGATTACACGTGGGGATACTAAAATTCCGCTAACGGCTCAGGGGTGGAATTCTTTTGAATCAGAATAGATTATTTATCGGATACCTTAGAAATGATTAGCTTGTGTTCATAAGAGGTAATTATTTTTATGGAATCTATTTTAAATGCAGGTTTGGGAATTGGTATTCTCATGTTCCTTTTGATGTTTTTCAAACAATCGAAAAAGCTTGAGGATTATTTCTTCCTATGTTGGATTGCCGTTACCCTATTCCAAATAACATTTGCCTTAATTACTATTTATCATTTTGAACTAAAAGGTGTATGGGCGATTCTTGGCTTCGGACTTCCGTTGCTTGGAACCCCTCTTCTCTTCCTTTATATAAGGATTCTGACTGGTCATTCGATTTCATGGAAAATCATTTTTGGCCATTTAGGTGTTTATCCTATTTATATACTTTTATTTTTTGTTTTTCAGAAGGTCTATGCTACAGAGATAATTGCTTCGAACGGGTTTTTAAATTTTTCAAATGGGTCTTATATCTGGACTAACTATTATGCGGTTCCTATGGCAATTTCAGGATTGGTTTATTTCGTATGGAATTTGGTCCTTCTAAGAAAACACAGAGAAAAGATTGTTGACCTATTTTCATTTAACGAACTTATCAATTTAAAGTGGTTGGACTACATTGTATATTCTTATCTTATTTTGTTTGCCTTAGCTTCTTTTCTGATTTTTGGATCCATTCATTTTCAGCTTCTCCCTATGAAAAGTGCTTTTGCACTGGTAGGTATTTTATTGAGCCTAATGCTTCTTGCATTTGGGTTTTACGGTTTTAGACAAACCGCTATTTTTTCAAACGCCGAGATGTCTAAAACCCTTTCCCCGTCTGGTATTTCAAAAGCATCATATGCAAAATCAGGATTGGATGAGGAAAGGATTAAAGACTTCGCAAAAACACTTTCAAACCATATGGAGACAGAAAGTCCTTACTTAAATGAAGACCTCAACTTAAAAGTTCTCTCCTCAGAATGTGGTTTGCAACAAACCCATCTTTCTCAGGTTATAAACCAACACTTCAAAATGAACTTTTACGACTTTGTAAATCGTTACCGTGTTGAGGAAGCTAAGAAAAGATTATGTTCCTCGGACTTTGGCCACCTATCTGTTTTGGGAATCGCTTATGACTGTGGATTCAAATCAAAATCATCATTTAATCGGTATTTTAAAAAGTATACCGGTGTATCTCCTTCAGAATTCAAGAAAGCTTCGATTTAATAGGGTTCAGCCGATAGGTTGGGTCGCCAAAAGTGGCTCTTTCTTAGATATTTGTTTAAAACCACAAATACTATGGAAGAGTATACATTATTGCATAAAACAAATATCATAATACATGTAATTGCAGGATCGTTGGCACTAATCATGGCTATTATAGCAATGATAGTGCGTAAAGGAGGAAAAATTCACAATCGGAGCGGACAAATATTCCTCATCCTTATAGCTTTTGTAATAGCTACAGGCTTAATTGGGGTATTCGTTTTCAAGGTAAACACCTTTTTATTAGTGATAACACTATTAAGTGGTTATGAAGCCTATTCAGGATATCGAATATTGAAACTAAAATCAAATACCCCAAAAATTCAAGATATTTTGGTAGCACTTCTCACTTTGACCTCTGGAATTTACTTTCTCTATTACTTCAAATCCATAGGAATGTATTGGGCACCGGTAATTATTTATAGTACGGTTGGAACTTTGTTTTTATTGATTACCTATGATTTTTTACGATATGCAATTCCCGCTAAACGATATGGTAAAATGTGGCTTTACGAACATATTTATAAGATGGTAGCAGCTTTCACAGCGCTACTATCTGCTTTTGTGGGTACGGTATTACCTCAATATCATCCATATAGTCAATTTCTACCATCCATTTTGGGCACTTTACTAGCTATCGGTTTTATCGTGTATTTTTATAGAAAAAATCACAGAAGAGAAAATGAAATTTCTAAAAAAATTTCTTAAAACCACAGCTGCTCTTCTCTTACTAATATTGGTGAGTTTAGTATTATATGCTTGTGCATCAGTTCCAAAACTATCCAAAGAAGAAAAACGAATTATTTCAGAAGTTGTAAAAACATCCATTCCTGAAATCATAACTGGTAAAACAGGTATTGCCAATTCCAAAGTTCATAACATCTGGTTTGAAAGTATCGAGCCAAAAGGTGACAGCAAAGGTGCGGTAATTCTAATTATGGGAAACGGAAATGATGCCTTAACCTGGTCTCCTCATTTTGTTTCCAATCTTGTCGATGAAGGATATCAAGTTATTCGTTATGACCATCGAGGGACAGGTTTATCCACATCCGAAGAAAAATGGAAAAAGAAAACAGCCTATTCCTTAAATGATATGGCTGGTGATGTCATTGCGATATTGGATACGCTACAACTTCAAAAAGCACATATTGTTGGGATTTCAATGGGAGGTATAATTGCTCAAATTGTGGCAATTGAAAATCCAGAGAGGACGGCTAGCCTAACCTCCGTAATGTCATCCGCGGATGTGATGGATCCTGAACTTTCGCCGATGTCAAATGAAATCATTCCGAAAATGGTAGGTGCCATTCTAAAACACGGTTTTTTCGGTAGCAAAAAAGGACAAATCAAACGCCAAATTATTCAGAAACGCATTTTGATGGGTGAAGCGACAGGGGAAATTGATACGAGAACTATGGCTGAAACCTCCCTTTATAATCTAAAAAAGCGAGATGGTTATAAATTAATGTCAGCGCGGCATCATTGGCAAGCCATTCTAAATTCTAAATCTCGCTACGACGCTCTTGGGAAACTTCAAATTCCGACTTTAGTAATTCATGGAGAGGATGATCCTGTAATGCCCATTTCCCACGGTAGAAAAATGATCCGCACCATTCCAGAAGCAGATAGTTTATGGATTAGCAACATGGGGCATGACCTTCCAGATGCGGTATTGAAAGATATAACAGACAAAATGATTTTGAATTTCGAGCGAGCCTCTTCTGAGTAAATAGCAAAATAAGACCCCGCTATCCCATCATAGGCTTCAATAAAAAATTCCCAAAAATTAAGCGCAATCCTTTCTAACTGTTGTGGGGCGAACGACAGGCAAGAGTAGTGGAGCTAACTTAATCTTCAGGAATAAAAGTTGAATTCTAATTGTATTTGAGATTAGAATTCGTTTGCCAAAGCATAGTAGATACTGAAACGTGTTCAGCATTATGCTGCATGTTCTGCAGCTCTATGTCTTTTTTGATATATAGTTTCCAAAGTTTTGTTGATATCCTGTAATTCAGGAGTCAAGGTTGATAAATTACCGCTAACATCGGTGGTAACTTCTTTGCCACAGTGAATGCATTTGTACTCTTTGATGTGAAGGGTAACTTTTTTTGAAACGGAGTAATGATGTCCGAAAAGGTTACAAAATACTTTTTTCATGCTTGTAGGTTTTAAAAAACGCTTTCATGATTTGGGACAAGAAAACATTTTAATACGATTTGGGTCAATTGTCTAGAGGCTTATTTAAACACCTAGGCATAAAGAACGTAGGCTTTTCATTTTTTATTGGACGCACATCTCCATTCGGACCGTATTTTCGATGAACTGCATTTTTTTCGATGAACGGATATTTTTGTGCGACAACAGACATTGTCTTTTCTCGACGAACTAACTCTTTAACTATCAATTAGTTTCATAATTTAATTTAAAGTTGAAGGCGTTTTTACTAAAGAAATCCGTGAAAACAATTTTGCTATCTTTCCGAACTATTAAGTAACCATATGAATCAAACCAAGGAAACCTTAGTAACTGCCTTCGCTCTTTTCTCCCTCTTTTTCGGAGCAGGTAATTTACTATTGCCTCCACTTTTAGGATACAATGCAGGGGAAGAATGGCTATGGGTAACCTTTGGCTTTATAATTACCGCGGTGGTGATTCCAATTTTGGGAATTCTGGCCCACGCTCGATTGCAAGGAACTATGTTTGATTTTGGTAAAAAAGTATCACCAGCTTTTAGTACTATCTATTGTATCATCGTTTATCTTATTTCTATTACCATACCTTCTCCTCGAACGGCTTCCGCCACGCACGAGATTGCGATTCATCCAGCTTTTGGCACAAGTCCGTTATTGACCAGTAGTATTTATTTTACTCTGGTACTTGTATTCGTTTTGAATCGTTCTAAAATTTTAAACTTCATCGGAAAGTTTCTGACTCCTATTATTGTTTTGATGCTTTTCGGTGTTATCGGAATCGGATTGTTCTCTTCGGATGGATTAATGAACACCTCAACTTTCGATACCCCGGTCGTCAGCGGTATTCTTGAAGGGTATCAAACTTTCGACGCCATCGGTGCAGTAGTAGTCGGGGCAGTTATCATTATTTCCCTCAACTTAAAAGGACATACTTCCTTTGATGCGAAAAAGGAAATGATTCGAAAATCAGGATTCATTGCCGGACTAGGATTACTCCTGATATATGCAGGATTGATTTCAGTAGGTTCTTTCTTCGGAGCTGATATAGAAATAGACAATACTTTGAGTGGTGATATGCAGAGAGCAAATCTCCTTCGGGGGATTAGTATAGCTTCTTTAGGAGCTTTCGGAAACAAAGTGCTCAGCATTCTAATCGCCCTTGCATGTTTCACCACAGCAGTAGGAATCGTTACAGGCACAGCAGATTATTTCAAAGGACTTTTTAAAGGTTCTCAGAAAGCCTATGTTATTACCGGAATTCTTGGTTGTGCTATTGGCGTTTTAATTGGTCAGCTCGATTTTCATTCGATTATTGTAATTGCTGTTCCAGCCTTACTGATTATCTATCCTATTACTATCGTATTGATTCTATTGAATGTGGTTCCTGAGAGGTTTGCTTCTGCTAAAGTTTTTAAAGCTGTGGTAATTACGACTATTCTATTTAGTCTTCCTGATTTCCTAGGAACAATTGGTTTGGGTGAAGCCATTGCTGGAGTGCAAAGCTATATTCCTTTAAGTAAGTTTAGTATGGGGTGGGTGCTTCCCGCACTACTAATTTTTTTTCTTTCTAATCTTATTTTCAAGGAAAAATCAGAGTCTTAAATTTCTATTGATTTATTTCATCACTCTTCAGCTCCGTTTGATTTTTCTTGTTCCATAAATTCTCCGAAACCTTTAATCATTCCCTTGATACATTCACAAGGCGTAGGGCCCCCAACCCAAATTCCCTCACACGGCACTTCAATAAATTCATTTCTGTTTTCCTTTACCCAATCTTTTGCTGTATAATAAAAATCGGGGTCATTCGAAGAAGTACTAACCGAACGTATTCGACTTTCGTTTATGGTTAACCGAAAGGTATCCGTAACATTAAAATCGATATCCAGAGCCGCCATAAGGTCATCTTTTACCGTAATTGGAAAAACAAGCGTCGAGTCGTTTTCTTCAATAATTGCGGACCGGTTTAGCACTTTGTAATTTCCACATTCCGCCCACTTTTGGTAATAGAGAATGTTGGGCTTCGACGTTTTGGCATCTGACAAAGTCTTGTCCAACCTTTCTGAATTGAACGAGTAAAACGCGTCGACAAACTCATTTGCCAAAGCCTTTTTCTCATTTAAATCATTTGACTCCTGCGAACCTGAAAAATCTTTACAGCTAAATTGAAGGAAAACAAATGCGATGATAATTCCTTTTGCTTTCATGCAATGTTTTTAGTTCAAGCATTCATTCGTTCCTCTATTTCCTCTACTTCAATTGGAATATTCCCCATCAAATTAAACGGTGCACCACTTTCTTGAATCACAACATCATCTTCCAAGCGAATTCCCATTTTTTCTTCAGGAATATAAATACCCGGCTCCACGGTAAATACCATATTAGCCTTCATGGGTGTTTTTAATTCACCATAGTCATGGGTGTTGAGTCCGATATGGTGGCTGGTGCCGTGCATAAAATATTTCTTGTAGGCTGGCCAATCTTTGTCTTCGTTTTGCACATCTGCTTTGTCTAACAATCCCAAACCTAGAAGTTCAGAAGTCATTACTTTGCCGCATTCTTTATGGTACTCTGCCCAAATAGTTCCGGGCACTAACATTTTTGTAGCTTCGTTTTTAACATTTAGAACAGCATTGTAAACAGCCGCTTGGCGTTCGGTAAACTTTCCGTTTACGGGAATTGTTCTCGTCAAATCGCTTGAGTAATTCGCATATTCCGCAGCAACATCCATCAGTATCATATCGCCGTCTTGGCATTGCTGATTGTTCTCTAAATAGTGAAGCACATTCGCATTGTTTCCTGAAGCAATAATAGGAGCATATGCAAATCCCTTAGAACGGTTTCTTAAAAACTCATGGGAAAGCTCTGCTTCTATTTCATATTCCCAAACCCCTGGTTGAATAAAACCTAAAAGACGACGAAAGCCTTTTTCCGTAATATTACAAGCGGTTTGCATTAAGGAAATTTCTTCAGGTTCCTTTACGCCACGAATTTCCTGAAGTATAGGAAAGCTCTTTGCAACACTATGCGCAGGGTACTTTCGTTTGCATTCTAAAATAAAACGGTCTTCACGCGTTTGCAATTCTACCGCCTGTCGGTAATGTTCATTTGTGTTGAAATATACGGTGTCGGTTTCCGTCATCAAATCAAAGAAAATTTTATCGAAGTCGGAAAGCCAATAAATGGTTTGTATTCCAGACACCTCTGTCGCTTGTTCCTTCGTCAGCTTTGCACCTTCCCAAATAGCGATGTGCTCGTTAGTTTCACGCACAAAAAGCACTTCTCTATGTTTTGCATCCATCGCATCAGGACATAAAACCAAAATCGTTTCCTCTTGATCTGCTCCGCTCAGATAAAAAATATCACGATGCTGTTCGAAAGGCATTGTGCTATCCGCACTTATAGGATAAATATCATTCGAATTAAAAACTGCAATGCTCTTAGGCCGCATTCTATCCATAAACTTTTTGCGGTTCTTTACGAATAAGGAATTTGGAATTTGTTTGTACTTCATTGTGATTTTCTTTGATGCCTAAATGTATGAATTACCGATAATTTCTAGGGAATTATCGCAAAACATTTTTGTAAATTTAAATGCTATCAACCAACCCATGAGCATTATGAAAATAATACAACGCTTTCTTGCATTCCTCTTTTTACTTCCGATCGTAATTTCCGCACAAACCGATGCTAAAGTATTCGAGAATCTGAAATTCCGTTTTATCGGTCCTGAAGGAAATCGGGCGATTGCTATTGCAGGTGTTCCTGGTGATCCAATGATAAATTATATCGGGGCAGCTTCTGGAGGGTTATGGAAAACAACTGATGGCGGACTCAACTGGAAACCCATTTTTGATGAACAGGATGTATCCTCGATTGGTTCCATCGCGATAACCCCTACCAATCCAGATATCGTTTGGGCAGGTACGGGCGAAACTTTCGTGATTCGACCAGCACATGCCATGGGTGACGGGATTTACAAATCCGAGGATGCCGGAAAGACTTGGAAAAATATGGGTCTTGAAAAAACGGGACGTATTGGTCGAATCATTGTGCATCCTACCAATCCTGATATTGTTTATGCAGCGGCTTTGGGTCATACATACGGGCCTCAACAAGAACGTGGTGTTTACAAAACAATCGATGGAGGCAAAACCTGGAAACAAATTTTCTTCATAGATGAAAATACAGGAGCTGCGGAATTGGCGCTGGACCCAAAAAACCCAGACCGCCTTTTGGTGGGAATGTGGTCCATTCATATCAATACTTGGGGCTTGCGAAGTGGAGGTCCTGGCGGGGGCGTTTATCGTTCTTTGGATGGAGGAGATACTTGGGAAGCACTTTCGAAAAAAGGCCTTCCGGGAGGCGCGGAAAACCCTGTAGGAAAAACAGCAGTTGCGATTTCCCATTCCCAACCAAATATTATTTATGCTCTGTTTGAAATTGATAGTCCGGCATTGTATCGCTCCGAGGATTTTGGGGAAACATGGACATTGCAAACACGAAATCATGACATCGCAGAGCGCGCACCGTATTATACGCGAATGGCCGTTTCAACCTCTGACCCGAATGAATTGTATTTCGCTAGTGTTAAATTCAGCATTTCCAAAGATGGCGGGAAAACCATTGATGCAGGTTACAAAGCAGGTGGGGATAATCATGATATTTGGGTTGACCCTACAAACTCCGATAGAATTATGGTAGCGCATGATGGCTGTGCTAGTATAAGTTTAAATCACGGAGAAACCTTTAGCCGAATTGTGCTCCCCATCGCGCAGATGTATCATGTTTCTGTGGATGACCAAATTCCATATAACGTCTATGGCAATCGTCAGGACGGCTATTCTTATAAGGGACCCAGTAATAGTAGACAGGGTTATATACCGGTCGGTCTATGGAAAGGTGTTGGAGGGTGCGAAAGTGGTTTTGCCCAACCCGACCCATTTGACAATAACATAGTTTGGTCAGGATGTTACGATGGTGGGCTACAACGCTACAATGCAGCAACTGGTCATGCCAGAGATGTTCGCGTTTGGCCTGAGGCAGGTTACGGATGGGCGCCAGCGGACATGAAATACCGTTGGCATTGGAATTTCCCCATGGGATTTTCTCCCCATACCAAACATCGTGTTTATGTAGGAAGCCAGTATGTGCATAAAAGTGATGATGACGGACAAAGTTGGCAAGTGATTAGTCCTGATTTGACTTTGAACGATAAATCTCACCAACAAAGTTCTGGGGGAATTGCCGTTGATAATCTGATGACTTTTGATGGAGCTACTTTGTTCAGCATTGTAGAATCAAAATTAGAAGCAGGTCTTATTTGGACGGGGAGTAACGACGGTCAAGTACAGCTGACCAAAGATGGTGGCGAAAATTGGACGAATGTAACTGCTAATATTCCAAACCTACCCAAATGGGGAACCATAGCGAATATCGAAGTTTCTCGCTACAAAAAAGGTGCGGCATACATCGCTGTAGATTTGCATCAAATGGGAGACTTTGACCCTTATGTTTACAAAACCGAAGACTATGGCCAAACTTGGAAGTTGATAAGCCGTTCTGTTCCAAAATCGGTTCACAGTTTTGCGCACGTCATCAAAGAAGACCCGAAACGTGAAGGCATGGTCTATTTGGGCGTGGACAATGGTATTTATATTTCCCATAACGACGGTGAAAGTTGGATGCGTTTGAAAAACAATCTTCCTCCCGCGCCGGTCTATTGGTTGGAAATTCAAGAACGTTTTGATGATTTGGTAGTAGGTACTTACGGAAGAGGCTATTATATTCTTGACAATATTTCTCCCTTGCGGGAATTCGATATCGACGCGCAAGACAAAGAAGCTCATCTCTTTAGTTTGCGACAAGCCTATCGTTTTCAAAATTTACAAAGTATAAAAACCGATGGCCCGAGTATGAACTCTGGAAGGAATCCCGCTTATGGAGCTGAGATCAATTATTTCCTAAAGGATAGTACTGACCTGAAAGTGGAGATTCAAATCATCAAAGGTGAAAATGAGATTGTCCGAACGTTGAAAGGAGAACAATCCGAAGGAATCCATCGTACCATGTGGGATTTGCGATATGAGCCCACTTACAAACCCAAACTAAAAACAACCCCAACCGGAAGACCTTGGGTTCAGCTAAACGGAGAAGGTTGGCGGCCTCTAGTTACTTGGGATTTAGACTTAATGCGCGGCCAATTCGGCCCGAAAGTGGTTCCCGATACCTATAAAGTGAAACTGATTATTGGAGAGGAAGAATATGTTCGCGAACTAGAGGTTTTGAAAGACCCATCCACAGAAAGCTCTATCGAAGACATCAGAGAGCAGGTCACTTTTTCGTTGGAACTTCGTGATGCTATTAATATCGGGGTTACGATGATTAATAGTATTGAAGATATTAAAAGTGAATTGCAAGAAATCATTCCAAAATTGAGGAAATCATCGGACAAGAAAAAAGCAAGGGCCCTTTTCAACTCTGCACAATCCATTGCAGGAACTCTATATGATATTCAACTCACAGGAGCACGCGAAGATGCCTTTCGTTCCCCGATGCGATTATACGGAAGACTTAGCGCGTTGGCAAGTGACATAGGAGCTTTTGGCGCAGATTTCAAACCAACAGACCAGCAACGTGAAGTCTATGGTATATTCAATAAACGTCTTGAAAATGCCAACAAGAAATTTGAGAATTTTATTAAAATAGAGGTTCCTAAATTGAATAGCCAAATCAAAAAAAGTGAATTGCAAATTCAGGGTGGGGAAAAGATAAAGTCTTAAATGTGTTACTCGGGATTGTAAAGTCTTTTCAACTCCTTTTCTTCCATGGAAATAATATTAACATCCAAATAAATTGGAGTCAAGGGTTCGTTTATAGAGTCTCGTTCAACAGCAACAATGGCATCGATTATTTCCATGCCTTTGATTACTTTACCAAAGACCGTATAATCTCCGTCTAAGCGATGTTCTCCCTCCTTGTTTTGTACAATGTAAAACTGGCAACGTGCCGAAAGTTTTTCAGGGTTTCCATCGCGACCGGCGCCCAAAGCACCATATTCATGTGTTAAATTATCTACAAATTCAGGTTCCAATAAATATTCCGGGTCATTAAATCCCTCAGGTGTATCCGGACAACCACCTTGCGCAACAAAATCTGGGATTACCCGATTAAAGGTCAGTGAATCCCAATAGCCATCCTTCGCCAATTGTATAAAACTAGCTTTGTGATTTGGTGTTTCATCATGCAACCAAACCAAAATATCTCCTTTCGGGGTTTTGATTTGTCCTATTTCATAAGACTGTTGAGCGTCGCATCCCATAAAAATTACAAGCGATAGTATTGACAGGACGTATTTCATAACCTACTATTTCAGAAGCTTCAAATATAGTTATTCCTATAAGGCACTAAAAAACCCACCCGTTTCGAAAAACTGGGCGGGTTGATTATTACTTGTTTGATTTCTTTACTTCGACATTGCACCTTTAATTGCTCCAACAATGGCCATAATGACGCCACCACCAACACCACCTCCTGCAACACTTCCAAGAATGCTCGACATGTCCATGCCTCCAGCGGCTTCCGCTGCTCCAGACATATCAGCTCCTGTAGCTGCACCAGCTCCTAGACCTAGCATACCTAGTAATTGACCACCAACACCACCTCCAACGAGGCCAGCAATTGTGTTTCCTACAGTCCCTAGGGAAAGGTTCTTTAATAATTTTCCAGCTACGTTGCCACCAACGGCACCTGTAACCAATTGAATGATTAACGGTAAATACTCTTCCATTTTAAATTAGTTTAGTTGATTATATATCAATAAATTAACAAAATATTAAGGAGAATTGCAATTTTGTTGTGTTTTAATTATCAATTTTCAAGATATTTCAATACTCGATTATTGACTTCATAAAATAACAGTCACTCTTAAATTCCCCTTAACTAAAGGTTTCTTAGCAAGTTTCACTAACTTTCCCTTGACTAATTCCTTGAACACTATGCGATACCTGCTACTCTCTTCATTTTTTCTTTTTTCAACACTAAGTCTTGCACAAATTTCGGCCACTAAAGCTCAAAATGTGGAAACCGCCTTGCAGCAGAAAAAACAAATGCAAGTCAGCTCACTGGTAAAGAACATTCCTTTAAAAAACATTGGTCCAACTGTTATGAGTGGTCGTGTAGTTGATGTAGATGTTAATGCAGACAACCCCATAGAATTCTATGTGGGCTATGCGTCAGGCGGATTGTGGTATACCAATAACAATGGAACTTCTTTTACCCCAGTCTTAGATACTTCTGAAACTCAAAATGTGGGTGATATCGCCGTCGATTGGAAAAATGGAACGATTTGGGTCGGCACAGGAGAAAATAATTCTTCGCGTTCTTCTTATGCCGGCATCGGAATTCTTAAATCAACCGATATGGGAAAGACATGGCAAAATATGGGTTTGGCCGATTCACATCATATCGGGCGCATTGTCATAAACCCTATAAATCCGGATGAAGTGGTAGTTGGTGTCACTGGTCATTTGTATTCCCCCAACGAAGAACGTGGCGTTTACAAGACCATTGATGGAGGAAAAACATGGCAAAAAACACTCTTTGTAAATAATGAAACAGGAATTATCGATGTAGCGCATTCACCAACGAATTTCAATATCATGTATGCTGCAGCTTGGCAAAAAGACCGTAAAGCTTGGGATTTTGTCGGCAGCGGAAATGCGTCTGGCATTTATAAAAGTATCGATGGCGGTTCTACTTGGAATAAGGTCTCTACTGTTGAAAGCGGCTTTCCAACTGGTGAAGGTGTTGGGAGAATAGGGTTGGCCGTTTTTGATGACAATACGGTTTATGCTGTGCATGACAGCCAATTCAGACGCAAGAAATCCAAAGAAAAAGAGAAGAAATCCGAAGGACTGACCAAAGATGATTTTAAAACCATGTCTTCCGCAGATTTTCTTAAACTGGAGGACAAACAGCTCAATACCTATCTTAAAACGAACAATTTCCAAGAGAAGTATCGTGCTGAAAATGTAAAGCAAATGGTCCGAGGCGGCTCTTTAAAGCCTGCCGATTTGGCAAAATATCTTGAGAATGCAAATTCCGCTTTGTTCGATACCCCAGTCGTTGGTGCTGAAGTATACCGCAGTACGAATAGCGGTGAGACTTGGGGAAAAATGAACGAAAATTATATAGATGACCTCTACTATAGCTATGGCTATTACTTTGGAGAAATTCGTGTGGATGCCTCTGATGTCAATAAAATCTATTTAGAGGGTGTGCCAATTATTAAATCTGAGGATGGTGGAAAAACCTATACTTCTATAAATGGTGATAATGTACACTCTGACCATCAAGCACTTTGGGTGAATCCGAAAAAGCCTGGCCATTTATTAAACGGGAATGATGGTGGACTTAACATGACCTATGATGATGGTGCAAATTGGACGAAGTTAAATTCGACTTCAGTAGGGCAATTTTATGCCATTAATGTTGATAATCAAGAACCGTATCATGTTTATGGAGGGCTTCAAGATAACGGGGTTTGGATGGGTCCTCATAATGCTGCAACAAATAGTCGCTGGCATCAAACTGGACAAAATCCTTGGGAGTCGATTATGGGTGGTGATGGCATGCAAATTCAAATAGATAGCCGAAATCATAATATAGTTTATACTGGGTTTCAATTCGGCAATTACTTCCGAATCAACAAAGAAAGTAAGGCTCGAAAGTATATACAACCCAAGCATGAACTGGGTGAAGCGCCTTATCGCTTCAATTGGCAAACTCCGATTTTATTGTCCCCTCACAATCAGGATATTTTGTACTTGGGGGGAAATAAATTACATCGTTCTCTAAACCAGGGTGATGACTGGGAAACAATTTCGGGTGATTTAACGCAAGGAGGCAAAAAGGGAAACGTTGCCTATGGAACGCTAACTACAATCTTCGAATCTCCCTTTAAATTCGGATTGATTTATACCGGAAGTGATGATGGTTTAGTACAGGTAACCCAAAATGGTGGCGGAAGCTGGGCGAACATTTCAAGTTCATTTCCTAAGGATATGTGGGTGAGTCGTGTTGTTGCCTCAAGACATAAAAAAGAACGTGTTTATGCTGCTTTGAATGGGTATCGCTGGGATGATTTTACCCCGTATGTCTACCTGAGCGAAGATTATGGGAAAACTTGGAAGAGTATTTCATCTAATATTCCAACCTCAGCAGTTAATGTTATTTTGGAAGATCCTGAAAATGAAAATCTTTTGTTCGTGGGAACGGATAATGGTCTTTACGCCTCTTTCAACCGGGGCCAAACGTGGGAAGCCTTCCAAAACGGAATGCCCAATGTTGCCGTTCACGATTTGGTAATTCAACCTGAAGCCAAACATCTATTAGTAGGCACGCACGGTAGAAGTATTTACAAAGCTGATATTTCAACTTTACAGCAAATGACCCCTGAAATTATGAGCAAAGATTTATATGTCTATAAAGTAGAAAACATTAAGCATTCTTCTCGCTGGGGCAATTCATTTAGTAGCTGGAGAAAACCACAAACACCTGGATTGGATGTAACGTTTTATTGTGGAAAACCCGGTGCTATCTATGCTCAAATCAAAACTGAAGATGGTATCGTAGTGAGCAAAACTCAAATTGATGCCTCAAAAGGGTTAAACATACTTTCCTATGATATGGCCTTTTCAAAAGCAGGTAAATCAAACTACATTAAAAAGCATAAAACAGAGCTCAAAGAAGCTAAAAATGGAAAAACATATTTACCAAAGGGGAATTACTATGTTGAAATTGGTAGCGGTGGAGCAAAGGAAAAAACTGAATTTGAAATCGAGTGAGATTGGAAGCAAGAATTGAAGAATTACCCCGGAAAACCTTAGTTGGTAAATCGCTGCGAATGTCCTTGGCCAATAATAGAACCCATCAATTATGGCGAAGTTTTATGTTAGACAGGGATGTAGTCAAAAGTACAGTCAGTACAGATTTATATTCGATTCAGGTTTATGATAAATTGCTTTACTTCGAAAACTTCAACCCGAATACCGAATTCACCAAATGGGCTGCTATTGAAGTGGAAAATCATGACTTAATACCAAATGATTTTTTGCCTTTTACTATTGAATCTGGCCTTTACGCCGTTTTCGTTCATAAAGGTGCAGTAAGTGAATTTCCGAAAACCTTTCAGTTCATTTTTAATACTTGGTTGCCAAAATCTCATTATAAGCTAGATAACAGACCTCACTTTGAATTACTGGGAGAGAAGTATAAAAATAACAGTCCAAGCTCTGAAGAAGAAGTATGGATTCCTATACGTGAAAAGGCTTAGTTGTTAATATCTAAGGTAAACACTACATTTAAAATTCAAAACAATATTCCATGAAACGCTTGTCATTTGTCCTCCTTATCATCTTTTTTTCCGTAGTTGCCAATGAAGTTAGAGCACAGGAAAACCAAAAAATAAAAGTCCTCATAGTAGATGGCCAAAATAATCATGAACAATGGCCAAAAATCACGGTAATGCTCAAAGGTTATTTGGAAGAAACTGATTTATTTTCAGTTAGTGTAGTACGTTCAGGCTATACTTGGAAAGGAGAGGAATACATAGCAGAATTTCCCGTTGAGGGCCTGCCAGCAACAATAGCAATGGACAAACCTACTGCTGATCCTGATTTCAACCCAGCCTTCTCGAAATACAATGTAGTTATCTCTAATTTTGGATGGAATGCCGCCGATTGGCCCATCGCCACCCAAAAAGCACTTGAAACTTATATGGAAAATGGTGGTGGATTGGTAGTTTTTCATGCTGCGGATAACTCCTTTCCTAAATGGGAAGCCTATAATAAAATGATTGGATTGGGCGGTTGGGGTGACCGTTCCGAAAAGGACGGTCCCTATGTGTATTACAATGATGCGGGTGAACTTATTCGTGATGATTCTCCGGGAAATGGTGGTGCGCATGGCCCACAAAGCGAATATCAAGTAAAAATTCGAAATGCTGAGCACCCGATTACCAAAGGTATGCCCGAAATTTGGATGCATACCAAAGATGAACTGTATAATAGTTTGCGCGGCCCAGCTGAAAACATGGAGATTTTAGCCACCGCATATGCTGACCCTAACAATAAAGGCACAGGACGTCATGAACCTGCCTTAATGACCTTATCTTATGGAAAAGGACGTGTTTTCCACAATATAATGGGGCATGCGGACTACTCCGTTGAATGTATTGGGTTTATTACCAGCATGTTACGTGGAACAGAATGGGCGGCAACGGGTACTGTTACCCAAGAAATACCTGAAGATTTTCCTACTGAAGTAAGCTCCAGCCCCCGAAAAAGCATGAAAAAGTAGTCCGTTTTACGAGTTGAATCGAACTATTTATATATTTGCACCCCACAAAACACTACTTTTTGATAATGAAAAGTGTCAAAAACATTGACTTCTTCAAAAATATACGGCAAGTTCGTGAATTCGAATTTGGCGTTTTTTACTTCTTTGATGGCCTAGTCATTTCAGAAATGAAAAATGGAGTGATTTTCAATTGGAACATGGCCCAAAAGGCTATTAAGGCTGCTCATGAAGTTTTGGGCGAAGATGCTCAAATCGCATACATATCAAATCGTATCAACAACTATTATGTTGTTCCTACCGATTGGATTAAGTTTTACAAAAACAGGCATCAACTTAATTTCTACTCGGTGGTTGGGTATACCAAAGGAAATGTAGTTAGTCTTTATCTGGAAAGATTGTTCTTTCGCAACTCCATTCGAAAGTTTACAGATTTGGAAGAAGCTATTCAATGGAGTATGGAGAAAATAGCCTCTGCAAAAGCATTTGTTTAGCATAGTTCTTATGTAATTAATTGATTCTCAAAAACAAAACCCGTCAAGTAGGCATACCGACCAAGCAGTTGGTTTTACTTTCTTAAAAGAGTGGCTTTTAATTAAGAAATCAGATTTCAGTTATCAAAACATCGATAAAACGGTGGAAAAATGGTGTCTCATCGATAAAAAGCAATTGAATACAAACCGATGAGTCGGTTTCAAGAGCATGTCATACGTCGGATTTCATGTTAAAATTAGGTCATTCCCACATGAAAAAGAGCTTCACCTTGATTGACTACCGCCTGGTGATTGACACAACAAACATATCCATCAAACGGAGCCTTGATTTGCTTGGTTCGTTTGGCAAAAGTATCGGTAATAATTCCTAGAATTTGTCCTTTTTTAATCTCACTACCATTGGTAATCTTTGGAATGAACATTCCAGCTGTAGGAGCCCGCAACCATCTCCTTCCTTTTAAATGAATCGTTCTGTTTCGCTCTACATACTTGGGTTCTATATTGGCAATCATTCCGAAGTGTTCTAAAACATTCGAAATACCCTGCATTCCTTCAATAATGGCATAATCATCGAAGCGCATGCTTTCACCAGCTTCAAACACAACTGTTGGCTTATTCATCCTAAAGGCTGCATTTCGAAAAGAGCCTTTGATCAATTTTGAAGGGAAGGAAATCGGAGCATTGAAGATTTCAGCAAGTTTTGCACTTCCCTCATGCTCTTCCGTATAACGTATTTGTGGGAAATTATGTTTTTGCCCTCCTCCAGTGTGTAAATCAATACCGAAGTCTATTTGGTGCATGATTTCAGTGACGTAGTGATACGCCATCCTGCTAGCCATCGAGCCTGATTTAGTTCCTGGAAAGCTTCTATTTACATCTTTCCCATCAGGAACGTCCCTTGAAAAGTGAATAAATCCAAAGATATTCAGAATCGGTACGGCGATAACAGCACCTTTCTTGACTTTAAAACGCTTCTCCGCCAACATACGCCTTACAATCTCAATACCGTTGATTTCATCACCATGTAAACCAGCTTGAACAAGAATGGTCGGGCCTGGTTTTTTTGCGTTAAAAACATAGACAGGAATATCAATCAATGTACCTGTTGGTAATCTATCAATACTGATTTTAAGGAGTTTGTCCTCTCCCGGAGAAACCGTTTGGCCTCCAACCACAATATCTTTATTTTCTTCTACGACGTCCATTTCGTTCTACATATAAAATAATTTCCTTCGCAATATTGACTCCGGTTGCTGCTTCAATGCCTTGAAGACCTGGGGAAGCATTTACCTCAATCAACAAGGGTCCTTTTTTTGACCGAATCAAATCAACCCCTGCAACACCTAGACCGATATGTTTGGTTGCATTTAAGGCTATAAACTGTTCTTTTGCGGATATCTTAACCTTCTCGGCTGCACCACCTCTATGGACATTCGAACGAAACTCTCCCACTTCACTAGTGCGCTTCATGCTAGCGACTATCTTATTGCCAACAACAAAAATACGGATGTCCTCGCCATTACTTTCTTCAACATATTTTTGAATAAGAATGCTAGTATCCATCTTATAAAATGTGTCAATTATGGATTTTGCTGATTTCTTGGTCTCGGCCAGAATTACACCTAATCCTTGTGTGCCTTCTTGAAGTTTTATGATTACAGGAGCTCCACCGAGTATCTCTATCTGCTCCTTAATATTATCTGGATTGATAGAAAAAAGTGTCTCAGGAATTGGAATTCCTTTGCGCGCCATTATCTGAAGGGTTCGCACCTTGTTTCTAGCCCTGAGGATGCTCAAAGAACGAGCAGTACTGAATATGCCATTCATCTCGAACTGCTTGACAATGGCCGCTCCGTGCCGAGAAACTTTAGCCCCAATTCTAGGGATAATCGCATCAAACTCATTAGTAATCTCCTCCTCTCCCAAGTAAATCTGTGGTTTTCCCTTTCCCAACTTAACGGAACACTTCGTATGGTCGATACGTTCAATATAATGACCGAGTTTTTCGGCCTCTTCGGCTATTCTTTTGGTAGAATAGACGTTCATACTGACAGATAAAAGTCCAATATTCATGGTTAGTGTTCGCTTGGCTGTTGAATTCGATCTTAAATATCGGTCAAAAAATGGTATAACTAAGATTCGTCATAAAGAAATTGACCTTAGACATTGATTTTTTCCGTTTGTACAGGAAATTAATCGAGACATACAACAATTCATTCTTTTCATACATAATATCCTAATAATCAGATTTTTATATTCAAAATTGATAAATAATTATCGTTACGTTTCTTGCATAGATTGTTACATATGATGTACAATTCAAAAGTCCTCCCTCTTAATTTTGATATCAGGAAAAAACGATAAATAATCATATCTCATGAGCTGGAATTTTTTCAATATTCTGATTTTAGCTTCCTCCTCTTTAATCATTCTGATTTCCGTTTTAAAACTGGTAAGTTTCGAGTATAATCGTACAATGGTGTATTTGAGATGGTTTACTATCCTAGCCAATTTGGTTATCATTCAGGTAATTCTAATTGATGTTGGATTAACAAATAGCCATCCTTGGTTGTTACTACTATTTGTTCCCTTTCAATTTCTTAGCCCAGTTCTGTTTACCGCATTTACATTTTCCTATTTAGGACGAATGGATATTTTTAAAAAATATCGTTTACCTCTATTGATTCCTTTTGTCTCTTTTTTTCTGCTTTATACCTTTTTCAAAGTCAATATTCTTCTAGATTATGCTTTCCTATCAAAGCAGATAGTCGCTTTTATCGGCAATGAAATAGACGAAAACCTAGCAGTTAGTTTTTCGCTTTTATTAGGAATATGGAATTACAGAACAATTCAGAATTACGAAAGGAGTTTCGGAAATCTTCCGTATCGAATAGTTATAAAAAAAACTGTTTGGCTTAAGGGCATATATACCCTATTAGTGATTTTATGTTCGTTATGGGTATGTACTATTTTCTTTCTAAAAATAGAAAGTAGCTATCCTGGGCACTCCGCCTACTATCCAATTTGGATTTTGTTCATCGCTTTTTACTATTTTTTTTGCTTCTTGGGAACTAAGCATCTCAGGAAAGTCACAGACGTACAAAACCTTGAAAAAGCTTCATTAAAAACAGTAGCACAAAAATTTCACTTACAAGGACTGGAATCAATTTTCACGCAAAATGAATTGGACTATATGGAAGGAAGTCAGTTCGAAACCACCACTATTCTGAGCTATTTTGCTACCTCGTTGTTTGATAAAACCAACACTCAAGAAATTCTATGGGATGTAGTCGGAAATTGCATATCAAAGTTAAACCTTGAAGATTGCGTCATCTATATCCTGGATTTTGAAAGAAAAACGCTGATTCAAAAAGCCGCTTATGGAAATAAACAGCAAGGAAAACGGAAAATACTCAGCCCTATTATAATTCCCGTAGGGAAAGGGATTGTGGGCACAGTAGCCCAAACTAGAAGCTTTGAACTAGTCAAGGACCTAACTAAAGATTGCCGATATATTGAGGATGACCTGCCTCGTCAATCAGAATTGGCAGTGCCTATTGTTTATGAAGACCAAATTTTTGGGGTGCTAGATTCCGAACACTCATCCAAAAACTTCTTTCAAGAACGCCATATTTTTCTTTTTCAGCTTATCGCTAGATTAACAGCGACCAAGCTTCAACAGGTTTCTAAAAAGACGATAAGTACATTAACCAATGACAATGCTTACTTTAAAGAATTATGCCGTCTTCTTGAAGAAGATAAAATCTATAGAAATCCCGAGTTGAGCCTTCATACTGCAGCTGAAAAACTGAATATTAGTATCACCTATCTATCCCAGCTGGTCAATGCCATAAGTAACTACAACTTTTCCGATTTCATCAACCAATACCGCGTTAAAGATGCCGAAGAAAAGCTCACTGATAATCACTTCGAAAAGTACACTATTCTTGCTATTGGTTTAGAAGCTGGTTTCAATTCTAAATCGGCATTTTATTCCGCTTTTAAAAAGCATACGGGAACAACTCCCTCAGAATACCGAAACACTTGCCTAGTACTCGCCTAATCGGTTTTTTAGAACTGGTCTTACATGCACAAGAAAAAATTGTATCAACCAGAATTCAATACTAAAGCTCAAAGTTTTCTCTTATCTCCTCCTTTCAATTCAGACAACTGGTTTTTTTTTAAAGTTCAGGGTCATAATCTCTGAATAAAAAGTGGAGTAAATCATTGAAACTTCAGCTCGATTCTAAAAAATCAAAATCAGAAAACAATAATCGGAGGTTCACGGGGCTACAACAATTTCGAAAGTCGCATTTGTATCAATTGCGGCAATTTAATGATGGTTTGACATCATTTGGCCATAAGTAGTAAAAAATCAATGAATAAAGGGGTTTTCAGGGTTTTTCAATTCGTCCTGATTCTTACAAACTGAATAATTCAGGACATCCTATCGGCATTTCAGAAATAGGTTTGTCATCATATTAATCTAAAATCAAATGTCATGAAAATCTTGAGAATTGAAGTAATCGAGTTGCCTTTTAGCCCAACAACAGTGCAAGGCGAAAACTGGCCTTAAGTAAATGTGTTCCCCTTCATTTAAATATAATTCTATAAAAACAATGATTATGAAAACAAAAATGAAATTTATCCGCAGATTTTTTAGTCTATTATTAGTAGCCAGTCTATTGCTGGCTTGCGAAACAGATGGTGTTGAAGGCCCTATTGGGCCGCAAGGGCCACAGGGCGAGCAAGGCGTTGCTGGGCCACAAGGACCCTCAGGGGAAGATGGTGAAGCTTTAGGGGTTCCAGGGCCACAAGGGGAGCAAGGAGAACAAGGTCCTTCTGGAGCTCAGGGGGAAGCAGGACCAGCAGGTCCACAAGGACCTCAGGGAGAGGATGGAACCGATGGTATGGACGGCCAAGATGGTCAACAAGGGCAAACAGGTACCGCCAATGTGATTTATTCTGATTGGATAGAAGGTGGTTTTGAAACCGATATTTCTGATGGCTTCGATACCTTCTTAATAACAGCTCCTGAGGTTACTCAAACAATTCTTGATACTGGGGTGATTTTGGTTTTTGCAAATAGTAATACAAATACCATTTATCAACTTCCCGTAACATTTTTTCTAAACCTTAACGAAAATTACTGGTTCCGCGTAATTAACGTAGGAACAATAAACATCGGGGTTGAAGGCGTTGAGGGTAACAATGCCATTGGAAACCCCTTTCTAAACAATCAATTTAGATATATCATCATTCCAGGAGGGGTGGCAGCCAGCGGAAAAAGCTCTAAAATTGACTATAGTAAAATGAGCTACAAAGAAATCATAGCCCATTTTAACATCCCAGAATAATTTGAAGTTTTTCTTTTTTTGACATTGCCTTGCTTTATGCTCTATTGTAAAAAGCTCCTGAGTTTTCAGGAGCTTTTTTGTTCAAACTCCATCCTTAATTTTAAGTCCAAAACATCTATTGATTCAACAAACGCAATCGTTTGCTTAAATTCAGTCCAAATAACAGACTAAAACACGCTAAAGTTTGTTAGTAACTCGGTTGTACAGTATTTTTGTAGGGCTAAATAAACAACTAATGAGTGCATTGATAAAATCTTCACTTGCCCGTAAAGTAGTCATGGCCCTTTCAGGTCTTTTCTTGGTTTTCTTTCTCGGACAGCATTTTGTAATAAATGTTACGTCGGTAATTGCGCCCGACACCTTTAATTCTTGGTCACATTTTATGGGGTACAATCCACTGGTACAATACCTTCTCCAACCTATTTTGATTGCAGGGGTAATTATCCACTTTGTCATGGGTTTTGTGTTAGAGCTTCAAAATCGTGCGGCTAGAGGGGTAAAGTATGTAAGTTATAAAGGTAGTGCCAATGCTTCTTGGATTTCAAGAAACATGTTGATTTCAGGAGCTGTGGTGTTGGCTTTTCTCGGACTTCATTTTTACGATTTTTGGTTACCGGAAATGGCGTACAAGTACATCGAAAGCAATCCGGAAGATGCTACTAGATACCACGAAGAAACGGTTCATAAATTCGAGCCGATTTGGAGAACGGTTATCTATATCATTTCTTTCGTCCTTTTGGCATTACACCTACTCCACGGATTTGCTTCCTCTTTTCAAACCATGGGAGTTAACAACAAATATTCCCCAGCTATCAAAACATTTACAAAAATATACGCGATTGCAATTCCATTAGGATTTATTCTAATCGCCATATATCATCACCTTAACCCAATAACACATTAAGTATGGGCATAATGGATTCAAAAGTTCCAGCAGGGCCATTGGCCGATAAATGGACTAATCATAAAAATCACATTGACCTTGTCAATCCCGCAAACAAGCGAAACATCGATATTATCGTTGTGGGTACAGGTTTAGCAGGAGGTTCTGCTGCTGCTACTTTAGCAGAACTAGGATACAATGTAAAGACATTTTGTTATCAAGATTCGCCACGACGAGCGCATTCGATTGCTGCTCAAGGAGGGGTAAATGCGGCTAAAAACTATCAAGGTGATGGCGATAGTGTATATCGTCTCTTCTATGATACTGTAAAAGGCGGTGATTATCGGTCTCGTGAATCAAATGTGTATCGTTTGGCTGAAGTTTCTACAAATATCATTGACCAATGTGTTGCCCAAGGAGTTCCTTTTGCAAGAGAATACGGAGGTTTGTTAGATAACCGTTCTTTTGGTGGTGTTTTGGTATCGAGAACTTTTTACGCCAAAGGACAAACAGGTCAACAATTACTATTAGGCGCCTATGCGGCAATGAACCGTCAAATTAAAAGAGGAAAGATAAAATCCCATACGCGACATGAGATGCTCGATTTGGTCAAAGTTGATGGAAAAGCGAGAGGTATTATTGCGCGTAACCTAGTTACCGGAGAAATTGAGCGTCATTCTGCACATGCTGTAGTATTGGCAACTGGAGGTTATGGAAATTTATTTTTCCTGTCTACCTATGCAATGGGCTGTAATGTAATGGCCGCTTGGCGTGCGCACCGTAGAGGAGCTTTCTTTGCCAATCCATGTTTTACGCAAATTCACCCAACCTGTATTCCTGTTTCAGGAGATCATCAATCGAAATTGACTTTGATGTCTGAATCTTTACGGAATGATGGTCGTATTTGGGTTCCAAAACGTCTTGAAGATGCCCAAGCCATAAGAGAAGGTAAATTAAAACCGACTCAACTTGGTGAAGGAGAACGTGATTATTATCTAGAAAGAAGATATCCCGCATTCGGAAACTTGGTGCCACGTGATGTAGCCTCAAGAGCTGCAAAAGAACGTTGCGATGCTGGTTTCGGGGTCAATAAAACAGGCGAAGCTGTTTACTTAGATTTCAGCGCTGCAATCATGAGGTACGGAACAGAAAAGGCCTTGACCTCAGGAATGAAAAATGCCGATGACAAAACCATCAGAGCATTGGGCGAAGAAGTTATCGAAGCGAAGTATGGAAACCTTTTTCAGATGTACGAAAAAATCGTAGATCAAAATCCGTATAAAACACCTATGATGATTTATCCTGCCGTGCATTATACCATGGGTGGACTTTGGGTTGATTATAATCTTCAAACTACCATTCCCGGATGTTACTCTGCAGGTGAAGCGAATTTTAGCGATCACGGTGCGAACCGCTTAGGTGCTTCGGCATTGATGCAAGGTTTGGCAGATGGCTATTTTGTATTACCGTATACCATTGGTGATTATCTATCCGACGATATTAGAACAGGTGCTATTTCAACAGATACCGCTGAGTTTGACGAAGCGGAAAAACATGTTAGAGATCGCATTGAGAAATTAATGGGAGGAAAAGGCGAGCACTCCGTTGATTATTACCATAAGAAATTGGGTAAAATTATGTGGAACAAATGTGGGATGAGTCGTAATGCGAAGGATTTACAGGAAGCAATAGATGAAATTGCAGCTTTACGAGCTGATTTCTGGGAAAATGTTCGTATCCCCGGAAGACCAGATTCGAAAAACCAAGAACTTGAAAAAGCAGGACGTGTTGCGGACTTCTTAGAGCTTGGTGAATTATTTGCGAAAGATGCATTAACTAGAAATGAATCTTGTGGAGGGCATTTCCGTGAGGAATATCAAACTCCTGAAGGAGAAGCGCTTCGTGATGATGAAAATTTCAAATTTGTTTCGGCATGGGAATACAAAGGTGAACCTAAGGATGCCGTTTTACACAAAGAGGAGTTGAAGTACGAAAACATAGAACTGAAAACAAGAAGTTATAAATAAGAGGCTATGAAACTGAATCTAAAAATATGGCGTCAAAAAGATGCTAAGTCAAAAGGTCAAATGGTTGAGTATCCTCTAAAGGGTATTGAAGAAGACATGTCTTTTTTAGAGATGTTAGATGTACTGAACGAGCAATTAATCAATAAAGGTGAAGAGCCCATAGAATTCGACCATGACTGTCGCGAGGGTATTTGTGGAACTTGCTCAATGCAAATTAATGGACAACCACATGGCCCAGATAGATTGATAACCGTTTGCCAATTGCACATGAGAAGCTTTAATGATGGGGATACCATTGTAATCGAGCCATTTAGAGCCAAAGCTTTTCCAGTTATAAAAGATTTGATTGTAGACCGAAGTGCTTTTGATCGTATTCAACAGGCAGGTGGTTTTGTTTCAGTCAATACCTCAGGAAATACATTAGATGCTAATGCAATTCCTATCGGCAAAGATATAGCTGATACTGCCTTTAATGCAGCTACTTGCATCGGTTGTGGTGCTTGTGTTGCAGCCTGTAAAAATGCCAGTGCTATGCTATTTACTTCCGCCAAAGTATCGCAGTTTGCTTTACTACCACAAGGACAAGTAGAAGCAACAGAAAGAGTTCAAAATATGGTGCGCCAAATGGATTTAGAAGGTTTTGGCAACTGTACAAATACAGGAGCATGCGAAGTAGAATGCCCAAAAGGGATTTCACTTGAGAATATTGCCCGTATGAATAGGGAATATTATGGTGCTAGTTTGAAAGGATAAAGTTTTACCTGAATAATGAAATTAGAAACCTTCGTCAAATGGCGAGGGTTTTTTTAATTTTAGAAATGCCCAAGAAATATTCAGAAGAACGTATAAAAGTCCCTCGTTTTAATGAGGAGTCCGGGTTTTATACTACTCCCGAACGTTCTAAGACAATGGGTAAAATCCGTGGTAAGAACACTAAGCCTGAACTAGCTTTTCGAAAAGCTTTGTATGCCGCTGGTTATCGTTACAGAGTCGATTACAAAAAACTAATTGGCAGACCCGATATTGTTTTAAAAAAATACGAAACGATTATTTTTATCGATGGCGAATACTGGCACGGGCATAATTGGGAAGAAAAGAAACCTAAAATAAAGACCAACCGCGAATTCTGGATTGCCAAAATAGAGCGGAACATGCAACGTGACAGAGAGGTCAATATTGAATTGGGACGACTTGGCTACAGGGTTTTCAGGTTTTGGGAAACTGAAATCAAGAAAAACCTACAAAAGTGTTTGAACGAAGTGCTAATCCATCTGAATACTAACAAAAAAAAATCCGATTGATTATTAGTATTTTTAACTAAACAACTTCTATGTCATCACTTCAATATCCTTCTAAACTACCTAATGTAAAAACCACAATTTTTACAACCACTGGCAATTTAGCAAGAGAACATAAGGCTATCGATTTATCGCAAGGTTTTCCCAACTTTGAGGCTGATTCAGTCCTAATTGATTTGGTAAGTAAGGCAA
Organism: uncultured Flavobacteriaceae bacterium; assembly: GCA_947500435.1. Classification (GTDB taxonomy): domain Bacteria; phylum Bacteroidota; class Bacteroidia; order Flavobacteriales; family Flavobacteriaceae; genus Maribacter_C. The sequence goes on along the minus strand of CANMRV010000001.1, from coordinate 135,526 downwards.
TGAAGCAAGGTCATAATCAATATGCTGCCATGTCTGGTTATTTCGGACTTCGAGAAATTATAGCCTCCAAAATTGAAAAATTGCATGGCAGAAGCTATGACCCTGAAAAAGAAATCACCGTTACTGTGGGTGCTACCCAAGCAATTTATACAGCGGTAACAGCATTTGTTCATGCCGGAGACGAAGTAATAGTTTTAAAACCATGTTACGACTGTTACGAGCCGGCCATAGAAGTAAATGGTGGTACCGTAGTGCCAATTCAATTGAGAAAAGGGGATTATAAAGTAGATTGGGAAGAATTCAAAAAAAAGATTACAGCCAAAACCAGAATGGTAATAATCAACACACCCCACAACCCAAGCGGACGCATTCTTTCAAAGGAAGATATGCTACAATTACAGGAAATACTGCGCCCTACAAATATTATTTTAGTCAGTGATGAAGTATACGAACATATTGTCTTTGATGATGCTGAGCACCAAAGTGCTTCAAGATTCGACGATTTAGCTTCCCGTAGTTTTGTTTGCGCTTCTTTTGGCAAGACTTTTCACGTTACAGGATGGAAAATGGGGTATTGCGCGGCTCCTGCGGCATTAATGCATGAATTTAGACAGGTTCATCAATTTGCAGTTTTCTGCGTGGATCACCCTGTGCAAAGGGCGCTGGCCGAGTATCTTAAAAACAGCGATCGTTATCTTGCACTAAATAGCTTCTATCAAGAAAAACGGGATTTCTTTTTAAATCTTTTAAAAGATTCGAGGTTCAGGTTTACTCCTTCTCAAGGCACCTATTTTCAACTTGTGGACTATACGGCCATCACAAATGAAGGAGATGAAAATCTGTCAAAACGATTAATTATTGACCATAAATTGGCCAGTATTGCCATATCGTCTTTTAATGCTAATAATCGTGATGACAAAGTATTGCGCTTTTGCTTTGCCAAGAAAAATGAAACTTTGGAAAAGGCAGCAGAAATACTCTGCGCTCTTTAGTCCAAAGCGTCATGAATTTTGGTCATTAACTCGCCTATTTTTTGAGGTTCTAGCCAACGAGTAACGACCACAACATCATTCTCTTTATCAATAACAATAAAGTTGCCTCCGAAACCTGCGGCGTAGTAGATATTTTCTGAAAGGCCTTCCCAATGACGGTTACCTTTTTTATTGAGCCACCACATATATCCATAATTGACATTTGGTTTTGAAGGAGTCGTTGCTTTTTGAATCCAATTTTCGCTGATAATCTGTTCATCCTTCCATTTGCCATTATTTAAGAAAAGCAAGCCGAAACGTGCCATATCTTCTGCACTTATGAAGATTCCTGCTCCGGAATGCCCCCCTCCTGTAACCGACTTCATTTTGAGTCCGTCTATCTCCGTCCAGGCATTTTCGTAACCGTGCCAGCGCCAGGTTGTAGAAGCGCCAATCTTATCCATAATATTTTCTTTCAGCACCAAGGGCATAGGTTTGCGCCAAACGTGCGTAAGTGAATAGGCCAACACATTTACACGAACATCATTGTATTCCATGACCGTACCTGGTTCTTTTGGTTTTTCAAATTTCCAATCGTCAATGCCGCCTTCTTTTGGTGGTCTGTCTGCCCAATCTTTACCTCCCCATAACTCGCCAGACCAAGCTGAATTTTGTTGAAGCAAATGTTCCCAGGTGATTTTTGAATTGTGTTCTCCGTCGAATATACCGTCCCATATATAATCAATCGCCTTGTCTTTTGTACTTGCGATTAACCCATTGTCCTCTGCTAATCCCGCCATGGTAGACAAAAAGCTCTTCGTAACGCTAAAGGTCATATCCACCCTCTTTACATCACCCCATTTGGCAATCACATATCCGTTTTTTAAAACCATTCCTGCAGGGCCACCTCGCTTTTTGGTAGGGCCCAAAATTTTATGAAACGGCTCTCTTTCAAAACCTTTCAAGATAGCGATGCGCAAATCACGTGAGCCTGAATATTCATTTTCTTTAACAAAATTTAAGGCTTCCTGTAATTTTTCAGCTTTTATGTCGACCTCTTTAGGGAGCTTTTCTTGCCAATTAGCATTTCTTTCAGGGAAGTAATAATTGGTTTGAGCGACAGCAATATTCGCGCAAAACAACCATAGAACTATTTTGTAAGTCATTTTTCTATTTTTTTTAGGATAGCTAAAGTTAAATTATATATTTAGAACCTAAAACCAAACCACCATCACTCTTAGGAGAAAAAGAATAAACCCCGAAATTTTGCCTGCCAAATAAATTTAAGTTCCATTGAAAACATTTGATTTAAATATTTTTCAACTACTCATTATCCTTGGATCTATTCAAGGGTTGGTTTTCGCGGCTATCATATTTCTGAGAAAAAAGCTCCGGGTAAGAAGTAATATTTTTCTAGGTTTACTTGTAGTTTTTATTGCACTGAGCAACATACAGCACGTTTTAATCGATATGGAATTTTTATCGGAAAGCAATGCGATACGAAAACTTTATCTTCCTATCCAATGGTTGATTATGCCTATGTTCTATTTACATGTTCATGAGGTAATTTTTAGAAAAGAAATTACCTTCTCAACCTCATTGTATTTATTTACTCCTATCGCGTTTGTTTTTGTTTTACACTTCGTGCATTTCTTTTTCAATTATGGTAATATATCCATCTCTGATATGCCAGATTATTACACTCCCGGTTTATTGTTATATCTAAATTTTATTTCTTTCTTCTTTAATGGCATTCTCGTGTACATGATTTATAAAATGCTCAGAAAAAGTATGGAATTATCTAAGAAAGACGAAAGAATAAAATATACAGAACTCAAGTGGTATCTGAAAATTCTAGCATTTATTATGGTCATTGTTAGTGTTGGGCTTTCGGCTTCGATATCGTTGATTCAGTTTGATATTGATCATACTTGGTTAATTTACACTCTTTTTCTACTGATATCTTTTGGAGGTTACTATATGGGTTATGTTGGTGTATACAGATCTACCTTAAGAGGGGATTCCAAAAATTCGCTCAATTCAGTTTCAAAAAATGGTGCAAATACGTATAGTAAAATACATTCTTATATCATAGAGGAACAACGGTATTTGGATATGGATTTGAATCAATCGGAAATAGCGGAAAAGTTTAATATAAGTCCAGGGTATTTATCGCAATTGATTAATGCAAATAGTGATCAAAATTTCAACGATTATATCAACTCGCTGAGAATAGATGCTTGCAAGAGGATGTTACTTGAAAATCAATTTGAAAATTACACTATTGAGTCAATAGGATTGGAATGTGGTTTTAAGTCTAAGTCAAATTTCTACTCAGCATTCAAAAAATTCACCGGGCAAACTCCATCAGGGTACGTTAAACTTCGAAAAATGCGTCCTGTATCTTAAACTTCTTACAGATACAGAACTCTTAGCCCCACGTAAGTCTTTACTTTTGCCAGACTTTTTAAGAATTTTAGTCTTAGAAAAAAATCGTTGCAATTTTAGTACTTTTGCACTAACCATTTTGAAGCCTCTCCAGCACTGGAGAGGCTTTTTTTAATTCAACCCGCATAAGCCAATCCGTTTGTTTGTCTTTACCAATGTAGTAAGGGTGCGTATCAAATTTGATGAAGCCATTTTTTTGATAGAACCGAATGGCATCAGTATTCTTTTCCCAAACTCCCAACCACATATATTTCTTTTCAAATTGAGACGCTAGCTTTATGGCTTCCTGCAGCATATGTTTTCCTATTTGCTGCCCTTGAAAGTCTTTAAGAACATAAATACGTTCAAGCTCAATGGCTTCTTCGGAATTGATATCGGTCTGGGCATCCTCAATGTTCAACTTAAAATATCCTGCGAGTTGTCCATCCTTAAAAGAAAAATAAAAATAAGAGCAAGGATTCCTGAGTTGCTTAGCGATATTGCTCTTTTCAAAGGCCGCTTCAATATAATTTTTGAAGTCTTCAGGGTCATTATCCTTTTCAAAAGAGTCAACAAATGTCTTTCTGGAAATTTCTACCAGCTCATCTAATTCTCGGGAAGTACATTTTTTGAAGTGAAGTGGCATACCAATTATTTTCAATATACCTTAAATGTAAAGGCTTTGATTGTTTTATGCAAGGTCATCAAAGATTCCCGCCTTTATTGAAGCCCCCGAAGTCTTGGGGCGGCACAAGCGAGAGAATAACAATAAGCAAAAAAGCAGCCTTTGGGGAAGCTGCTTTTTTAAAATTCTTTGGGTTTGAAACCTATAACATAAATAGTTTGCGTGTTAACATAATAATGCCACTAAAGAAATCGTTCTTGTACACTTGAATTTCTTTTTGCGTAGGTGCGTTCATTTGGGCTTCCATAGTAGTAGGTTTAAATATTAGTCATCTTCTCAGATGAGTGATTTGGGTGCAATCATTTGCTTGATTACCATATAAAGGTAGTATGTAACGGAAACAAGACGAAACTATTGTTGTAAAGCCGCGCAAAAACGTTGTGAATAATATGAAGTGTAAGTTTATTCGATTAAATGCACATAAAAGGTGTACTACAACTGCATTTCAGGAATATCACCATCGACCAACAACATTCCTTCAGTAGCATTCCGAATGTCTTCAACAGTTACTCCTTGCGCACGTTCTAATAATTGGAATCCGTCTGGGGTAACTTCTAAAACAGCCAAATTCGTGACAATCTTCTTTACGCAACCTACTCCGGTTAAGGGTAACGAGCATTTCTTTAGTAATTTAGAAGCTCCTGCTCGATTGGTATGCATCATTGCAACGATGATGTTTTCAGCGGATGCAACCAAATCCATTGCGCCACCCATGCCTTTAACCATTTTACCTGGGATTTTCCAATTGGCAATGTCACCGTTCTCTGACACTTCCATGGCTCCTAAAATTGTGAGGTCTACGTGTTGGCCACGAATCATTCCAAAACTAGTTGCCGAATCGAAGAACGAAGCTCCAGGAAGCGTTGTAATCGTTTGCTTTCCGGCATTTATAATATCCGCGTCTTCTTCCCCTTCAAAAGGAAAAGGACCCATACCTAGTACGCCATTTTCACTCTGGAATTCCACTTCAATATCATCTCGCACAAAATTGGCCACGAGCGTTGGGATACCAATACCTAAATTGACATAGTAGCCATCTTTTACTTCTTTGGCAATCCGTTTTGCTATTCCGTTTTTATCGAGCATTACTTAGGTCTTTTAATTGCGTAAGCGTTAAAATTTCGAGTTTTTTCGAGTTCATATTTCCAAAATATGATAGGCAAAGAAAATGTAATGGTACCGATTGCTCCCACAAAATTCCACAAAACCACAGTACTTATTATTCCTAAAATCAGTCCTACTATAATTATTCTAGTATCCGTTACGGCAGAAATTCTATTCAAATGTTTCTTATCTTGTTTACCACAATTTGAACAATTCACCCTTACCTCATCACCCATTTTCATTTGTAAGTCTGCCCTAGTAGGAACTACTGGCGTATAATAGTTGGTTGTTTTACAAGAAGAACAGGTATACTGTAAACGCATAATCAATTACTTTTTTCGAACAGTACGTTGCTCAATTCGCTTCTCATAGTTCTTTCCTTGGAAAATTCGTTTTACAAATATGCCTGACACATGAATTTCGTTCGGATTCAATTCCCCAGCTGGCACCAATTCTTCTACCTCAGCTACAGTAATTTTAGCCGCACCACACATGCAGGGATTGAAATTACGCGCTGTGCCCTTAAAAATTAGATTGCCCGCTTCATCGCCTTTCCATGCTTTTACAAATGAGAAATCTGCCTTATAAGCCATTTCCAAAACATACATTTTACCGTTAAACTCTCTTGTTTCCTTTCCTTCAGCAACCTCTGTTCCATAACCAGCTGGTGTATAAATCGCAGGAAAGCCAGCCTGAGCTGCTCTACACTTTTCTGCCAAGGTACCTTGAGGTGTAAGTTCAACTTCTAATTCTCCACTTAACATTTGTCGTTCAAACTCATCATTCTCTCCAACGTAAGACGATATCATTTTTTTTATTTGCTTTTTCTGCAGTAGCAATCCGAGTCCGAAATCATCCACCCCAGCATTGTTAGAAATACAGGTAATGTCTTTAATCCCCATATCGACCAACTGTGTTATTGCATTTTCTGGTATACCGCACAAACCAAAGCCTCCGAGCATAAAGGTCATTCCGTCTTGAACTCCTTGCAAAGCCTCTTTTACACTAGCTACTTTCTTTCGAATCATTGAATCTTAATTTTAATGAATTTCATCGAATTAATTACACTAATTTACAGCTTTTAATTCGATTGATTTTAACGAAAACACCCTGAGCAGTTTACAACTGTTCAGGGTGTTTTTAGATTATTTTAAAAAAGAATCAGACTTCCATTAAAAACTTATATCGTCTAAATCATCATCGTTAGGGTCAGTATTCTTTTTGGCATCCTCCGCCAACTTATCACAATCTAGTTCTATTGACATGCCAGAAGGTTTTTCAAAAGCCCCATCTGAAACCGCTAAATCTTTGTTTTCATAGTTTTTTTTCATGTAGATTCCCCAAATTGGCAAGGCCATCGCAGCACCTTGACCGTAAGCCGTTCTTTTAAAGTGAATAGATCTATTGTCTCCGCCTACCCAAACACCAGTGACTAAATTAGGCACAATACCCATGAACCAACCATCACTATTGTTTTGGGTAGTACCGGTTTTTCCAGCAATCGGATTCTTAAATTCATAAGGATAACCGGTAACTATTTCTTTGTATACAGTAGTGTTTTTCAAGTGTTTGTGTCTTAGCCGTGCGCCAGAACCGCTCTCTGTTACTCCTTTCATTAAATCAATCATTGCATAACTCACTTCTTTGCTCAAGACATCTTTGGTTTCAGGAACATATTCGTACAACACTGTTCCATTTTTATCTTCAATACGGGTAACCATTACTGGTTTAACATAGACTCCTTGATTGGCAAACATACCGTAAGCACCAACCATATCATAAACGTTCATGTCAACGGTTCCTAAAGCTACGGAAGGCACTTCAAGGATATCGCGGTTAATACCTGCATTTTTTGCAATTGAAACTACTGATTTTGGCCCTACCCTATCAATCAATTGTGCTGTAATCGTATTTTTAGAATTCGCCAAGCCATTTTTTAAGGTATAGGCTTTACCTGAAAATTTTCCGTCTGAGTTTTTGGGGCCCCATGCTTCAGTGTTACCATGTTTGCCTGCTTCAATCCAATATTCCGTATCTGGCAAGGTATCACAAGGTGATAAACGCAATTGATCAATAGCCGCCGCATATACAAAAGGTTTAAAGGTTGAACCTGCTTGTCGCGTACCCTGTATTACGGCATCATATTGAAAGTGTTTGTAATCTACTCCCCCTACCCAGGCTTTTACATGGCCTGTTTGTGGTTCCATCGACATCATGGCTGTGCGTAAGAATGTTTTGTAATACCGAATGGAGTCCATTGGAGTCAATATCGTATCTTTTTCTCTTGTCTCGCTCTTCCAATCAAAAACCGTCATTTCGGTTTTCTTGGTGAACGATTCACGAATCACTTTTTCAGATTTCCCCTCTTTTTCCATTCGACGCCATCTATCCGAAGTTTTCATTGCGCGCTCCATTATTTTGTCAATGTCGCTTTTTTCCAAATCCAAGAAAGGAGCCGTCTTGTTTCGGTCAGGCTTATTTTGATTGAAAAATTCCGCCTGCAGTTTTCGCATATGCATATCCACCGCCTCTTCGGCATTTGCCTGCATTCTAGAATCGATTGTTGTGTATATTTTTAGACCATCTAAGTATAGGTTCCATTTATCACGTTCACCCTCTAAGGCTGGTTTGGGGTTTTTAGACATCCAACCATTCATAAAACGTTGCAGATACATTCTAAAATAAGTTGCCAAACCATCTCGATGTGATTCTGGGTTATAGTTAAGGTTAATCTCTAATGCTTGTAAAGAGTCCTTTTCGGCTTCTGTTATATAGTTATATCTAGCTAACTGGCGTAAAACAAGATTCCTCTTATTTTGAGTTTTTTCTTTACGTCGTAATGGATTGAATAAAGAAGAATTCTGCAACATGCCTACAAGCATCGCTGATTCTTCAATTTTCAATTGTTTAGGTTCTTTGCCAAAGTATATTTTCGAAGCAGATTGTATGCCATCGGCATTATTGCCGAAATCATAAATATTCAGGTACATTTTAATAATTTCTTCCTTCGTATATCTGCGCTCTAATTGTGTAGAGATTACGTACTCTTTAGCTTTTTGTTTTATTCTCGCGATTGGATTTCTTGATTTAGTGCCAACATAAATTTGTCCTGCTAATTGCTGAGTGATAGTACTTCCACCACCGCGTTTTCCCAAATAAGAAAGTGCTCGTAAAGTTCCAAACCAATCAATACCTGAGTGATTATAAAAACGAACATCTTCGCTAGCAACTAAAGCATCAACAAGGTTTTGGGGGAGATCTTCGTATGCAATGTCGGTTCTATTGTCGTCTAAATAAAACTTTCCGAGCACTGTATCATCTGAGGATATTATCTGCGAAGCTAAATTTGTTTGCGGGTTTTCTAATGATTCATAGGTAGGTAGTGGTCCCAACCAGCCCCAAGAAGCAGATAAAAATAGAAGTGCTACAGATAATACTCCTATACCTATTAGTATCCAGAACCATTTAATAAATTTGAAATAAGATGGTTTTCCCTTTTTACTTGCAGACGAAGTAGATTTTTTCACGGCCTTTGCCATATGCTTACTAATTACTTTTTACAATTTCAAAACCTATATCGGTAACTCCCTCTAAATTTATTACTCCGTTTACATCACCATTCTTTCGCATCGCGTGGGAAATACGTAATGTATATACGCTAGAAGAAGCAAAAACGATGTTTTCTTTATACCATAATTTGTTTTCCTTTATGCTTCCATACCCTTTGCCAAGCCAAGTGCCATCAGGTAATGCCATTTCATATTCCAAGGTATCAGTAACACTTTCTCCGTCAGGAGATTCAAGATTAGCTATTAAGAAGAGATTATTATAGGGATAGGAGTTGTCATTTCTTACATTGATGAACATATCATATTTCTGAATGGTATCCATTTCTGAGAAAGTAAACTCGATTAAATCGTCTTTTGCCCACATCGCATTATTCGTAGACTGAAATTCCGATTTTACAAGGCCCTTACTACAAGATGTCATAAAGACAACGAGCAGAAAAAAAACGAAAACCTTAGGCATTTTTAGGACGTCTTTTTGAACGGTTGGCATTCTTATTCGTATTTCCTGAATTGTTTTTCTTATTGGAGTTTTGTTTCCCTTGATTCCGGTTTTTGTTTTGGCCTTGTCTTTGATTATTTCCACCACCGCCAGCTTTTCGTTTTTTATTCCTGTTTCGGTTACGGCTATTTTTACTCCTTTTCGGCTTGTCGAAACGCGTCAGGCTATCTTGACCTACTACGTTTTCAAAGACCACCCTTTCTTCTATTTCAACAAGATTTTCTACAGCATATTCTTCAAGACTGGCAACCTTTTCTTTTTTCTTATTCTTTTCTAAGATCTCCTTTACCTGTTCAGGGGAAAGTACATGCCAGTTCGCTGGGTCATCTTTATAAGAAAACCAAAGCTTCTCCTTAAAAATATCTGTTTTTTGACAAAATGCCAGTCCCTTTTCGGTAAAGAGTTTGGTGTCTTGCCCCGGGAAGTCTTTCAACGCGTCAATGTAAACATCCAGCTCATAATTCAAACAACATTTAAGTTTTCCACATTGACCCGCCAATTTTTGTGGATTTAAGGACAATTGCTGATAACGAGCTGCAGAAGTACTAACTGACCTAAAATCGGTAAGCCAAGTAGAGCAGCAAAGTTCTCTTCCGCACGAACCGATTCCTCCTAGACGTTGCGCCTCTTGACGATACCCGATTTGACGCATTTCAATTCGGATACCGAAGGCTTTTGCCATGTCTTTAATCAACTGACGAAAATCTACCCGTTCTTCTGCAGTATAATAAAAAGTAGCTTTTGACCCGTCTCCTTGAAACTCTACATCTGAGATTTTCATCTGGAGTTTTAGGATGATGGCAATCTCACGGGCTCGTTTCTTTATTTCCTCTTCACGATCACGACATTTTTGCCAAGTATCAATATCTTTTTGCGAAGCTTTTCGATACACCTTCGGAAGCTCAGCGTCATTAAAATCAACCTTCTTCCGTTTCATTTGAACTTTTACGAGTTCTCCGGTAAGCGTGACCATTCCGATATCATGGCCTGATTGTGCCTGAGTGCCGACTATGTCCCCTATTGATAATGATAGATTTTCGGTATTTCTGAAGAATTCTTTTCTGCTGTTTTTAAAACGCACCTCAACACAGTCAAACGGTTTCTCTCCGTTTGGAAGTGACATGTTGGAAAGCCAGTCAAAAACTGTTAATTTATTACAACCATCGGTACCACAAGTGCCGTTATTCTTGCATCCACGTGGTTGCCCGTCCTTACCGGTCGAACAACTGCTACAACTCATATATTATATGTTGGTTTGGTCTTTTCGAGGGAAATTGACCAAAAAAGGTTCATACTAAACTTAAAAGTAAAGATAGTATAATTTGCGGTGGAAAGAAAAGTATTCAGTGGGTACCGGCAGTTATCAGTTTTAGTATTTCTGCCTACTGTCAATGAAAACTGCCTACTTCTTAAACTTTAGTACCTCTGACCTGCCCTTTTTGAAAATCTTATTGCTCACAACTTTGCCTTTTCGAAGTGCTTTTTGCTCTTCAAAAGGAAGATTATGAATTTCTTGACATTCCGTAGAACAGCAATTATCCATTTTCTTCGCGCATTCCTCACACTGAATAAATAACAAATGACATGCTTCGTTTGCACAGTTTTCATGGGTATCACATGACTTTCCGCATTGATGGCATTGTGAAATCACATCATCTGAAATACGTTCACCCCGCCTATGGTCGAAAACAAAGTTCTTCCCTCTGAATTTATTTTCCAAATTCTTCTTTTCTACTTGTCGGGCGTATTCAATAATTCCCCCTTCAAGCTGATACACCTGTTTAAAACCTTTGTGTTTATAGTAGGCACTAGCTTTTTCACATCGAATTCCACCAGTGCAATACATAACTAGTTTTTTATCCTCTTTAAGATCGGCTAAATCCTTCTCTATTATTTCTAAAGAATCGCGAAAGGTATCCACATCAGGAGTAATCGCGTTTTTAAAATGTCCTATCTCACTTTCATAGTGATTTCGCATATCCAACAAAACTGTATCTGGATCTTCGATTAATTCATTGAATTGTTCGGCGCCAACGTGAATTCCTTTATTTGTTACGTCAAAAGTAGCATCGTTCAATCCATCCGCCACTATCTTCTTTCGCACCTTCACCTTCAACTTCAAAAATGATAAATTGTCTTGCTCAATGGCAATGTTCAATCGAACATTTTCTAAAAAAGAAATACTATCCAAATGGGTTTTAAACGCTTCAAAATTTTCTGCCGGAACAGATAATTGGGCATTGATTCCCTCATGCGCGACATAGATACGGCCGAGTACTTCGAGTTCGTTCCAATGAATAAAAAGGTGATTTCTAAATAGCGTCGGATTGCCGATGTGTGCATAGGTGTAGAAAGAGATGGTAAGACGTTCTTGTCCAGCTTCTTCAATAAGAGCTGCTCTTTCCTTTGCACTTAATGTATTGTACAGTTGCATGCTATACTAATAATTTAAGTTAAAGAATGTTATTTCCGATGATTATCGGGATTGCAAAAATAAGGATAATTTGTAGAAAAGGTCGGATGCTCGATGACGGGTGATACAAAAGAAGTTCGTGTTCCTTATCCCGACCCTGAAGGGAGAATCTGGAAATGAGTATTATCGCTTCAAAGCATCCCTTTAGGAAAACAGGGCAAAATGAACTCAAGGTAAATACTGAACCCCCCCGAAGTCTCGGGGCCGAATAAACAAAAAAAAAAAGAGCCTCGATAAATCGAGACTCTTTTACGGCCGTTCCATTTTTTTCTTCTTCATAGCAGTTTCAAAGTACCAAAGGAAGAGGCCACCATTGCCCATTGCCGTTCAAAACAATAGATATTCCTTACTCAAACTAGCAGCTTTTTTTAATTAGATGCAGGTTTTATAAAAAGGTTGCGTCGCCCATTGTTATATGCAAAAAGAATTGGTAATTTAGCCCTCCTTATTAAACGAGAAAACTATGAGTTCTGAGAAAGACGCAAAGCTAAAAGCCTTAAAATTAACCCTTGATAAATTAGACAAAACCTACGGAAAAGGTGCTGTTATGAAGATGGGCGATAGTGTGATTGAAGATGTTGAAGTTATTCCTTCTGGTTCACTAGGTTTGGATATTGCATTAGGCGTTGGAGGGTATCCTCGTGGTAGGGTTATTGAAATTTACGGTCCGGAATCTTCGGGTAAGACTACTTTAACTCTACATGCTATTGCTGAAGCTCAGAAGCAAGGTGGCATTGCGGCTTTTATAGATGCAGAACATGCGTTCGACCGTTTTTATGCGGAAAAATTAGGCGTTGATATCGACAACCTTATCATTTCTCAACCTGATAATGGGGAACAAGGCTTAGAGATTGCAGATAATTTAATTCGCTCTGGTGCTATTGATATCGTTGTTATTGACTCTGTTGCTGCCTTAACTCCGAAAAGTGAGATTGAAGGCGAAATGGGAGACTCAAAAATGGGGCTTCACGCGAGATTGATGTCTCAAGCTTTGCGAAAATTAACCGGTTCAATAAGCAAAACACATTGTACCGTGATTTTCATTAACCAATTGCGTGAAAAGATTGGCGTGATGTTCGGAAACCCTGAAACAACTACAGGTGGTAATGCGCTTAAATTTTATGCATCTGTTCGTTTAGATATTAGAAGATCTACTCAGATAAAAGATACCGACGGCGGTGTTCAGGGTAACAAAACCCGTGTTAAAGTGGTTAAGAATAAAGTCGCACCTCCTTTCAGAACCACCGAGTTCGATATCATGTACGGGGAAGGAATTTCCAAAGTAGGTGAAATTATCGACTTGGGTGTAGAATATGAAATCGTAAAGAAAAGTGGATCTTGGTTTAGCTATGGAGACACAAAATTAGGGCAAGGTCGTGATGCAGTGAAAGCACTATTACTAGACAATCCTGAATTGTTTGAGGAATTAGACGCGAAAATTCGCGAAGCTATAAATGCGCTGAAATAAACTTTCATAGGTCCTACGCCTTATCTATTTTCCTTGTTAGAACGCAACCTTTGGGTATTACGCGCATCTTAAAAGCAAAAATAGTTTGCTGATGAAGAAGACCTTTTTCAGAATCTTATTTGTAATGACTATGTTGTTGGTTAATTCGTGCACCAACGATGATGCACCAAATTTTCATTTTGTGCCGCTGCAAATAGTGAGTGCTGACCTTCCAGAGTTTTTTAGTTTGAATCAGACGTATCAAATTCGTGTGACCTATAGAAAACCTGATTCATGTACTAGTTTCAGTGGTTTCGACGTCACACCTAAGGATGTTACCGTGCGAAATGTTGTGCTTATAGGCACCAAACGCACCGATCAAGAAACTTGTAATGAAACTTCATCTGAAGATGTGGCCACTTTTGGTTTTGAAGTACAGCATTTCCAAACTTATATTTTTCGCTTTTGGCAGGGCGAAGACGCAAACGGCGAACAACAGTATTTTGAAGTGGAAGTTCCTGTCATATAATACTTTCATTGTAACCTAACCAACAATTTTGAGTCTAGAACAGCTCATAGACCATTGTAAACGAGGAGACCGAAAGGCTCAAGCCCAACTCTATAGAAAGTACTCACCTATATTGTTTGGTATAAGCCTCAAATACTCTCGCAATAAAACCGAGGCAGAGGACAACTTGCACGATAGTTTTATGACCATTTTTGACAAAATAGGTCAGTATAGTGGCAAAGGTTCTTTTGAAGGATGGATAAAACGTATTACAGTAAATACTGTACTACAGAAATATAGAAAAGAAGAATATTTAAATGTAGTTTCCGAAAATACGGTAGAAGAAGTTGAGGTGGATTCTGGATATGCAGATGTTAATCTCCAAACCCTTCTTCAGTACATTCAAGAACTACCAAATAAATATCGATTAACCTTTAATATGTATGTACTGGATGGGTATTCCCATAAAGAAATTAGTGAAAAGCTAGGGACATCCGCAGGAACATCAAAATCAAATCTTGCACGAGCACGAATGATTCTAAAGGAAAAAATCGAAAACGAACAAACAAAAGCCATCATTGGTCTCATCATATTTGTAATGAAAGACTTGGTATGATCAGTGAAAAAAACATCAAAATAAAGACCTTACGTAATGGGTAAAAAGAATTTAGACAAACTGTTTCATGAGAAACTAAAAGACTTTTCGGAAGTTCCTGATGATAAAGTCTGGCAGTCGATTGAAGCATCATTGGACAAAAAGAAAAAGTCTCGCAAAGTAATCCCCATCTGGTGGAAATTAGGTGGAGTAGCAGCTGTACTACTTTTAGCTATAACGCTTATCAATCCTTTTGAGAATAACTCTTCTGTTAAGCCAGTAGTTACCGATGTGAAGGTGGATACTGAAAAATCATCCGAAGAAAATAAAACGGATACTACATTTGAAAATCAAACTTCGAATGATGAGCAAATCGTTGATGCACAACAGGAAACTATTCCTGATGAACAAAGCTCATCCACGAATCAAGTAGTTAATACAGAAACTATTCCAAAAGAAAATTCGGAATCGAATGTAATTCAGCAGTCATCCAAAAAAGAGGTGATTAAAAATCAAAATGCTTTAGGGGTTCAAGTTGCCAATTCAGATAAGGTAGAGGTTCGTAAAACCATTGAGCAAAATCAGACCAAGGCTTCTGAAAACGACTTTGACCAAATTAGCGAGAAAGCGGAGGTTGCCGATTCGGGCACTTCTGAAACCGGGCTAGATAAAAATATTTCCAAGGATACTAACGATGTAAAAACAAATAGCGTCATTAATGAAATTGATAAATCTTCCAAAGAAGGTATTGCACAGAATAATAATGAAGAAGCTTCTGAAGCTATTGAGGAAGATTCAAAAAAGAAGTCCATTTTTGATGAAATCGCCGAACAAAACCAAGAAGAAGTTGTCGCGGAAAATTCAGGAAGCAAATGGTCTGCCGGACCAAGTATAGCACCTGTTTATTTTAGCGCAATGGGTGAAGGCTCTCCGGTACATTCGATTTTCGTGCCGAATAGTAAGTCAGGTGATGTCAACCTTAGTTATGGTCTCTCTGTTGCTTATGAGGTCAGTAAAAAACTCAGCATTCGTTCAGGTATTCACAAAGTTGATTACGGGTATCGCACCAACGACGTGGAATTTTCTTCCTCTCTAGAAAGTGCTACGAACAGTCAAATTGACAATATTGATTACACCCTAACCTCAAGAAATTTGGTGGTTAGCAGTAAGACCAATACAAGAATTGAATCATTGAATCAAAATCCGTTTCTCGATAACTCAACGGATTTCGCTTCAGATGTTTCTGCGGTAAGTGCTGCTCGCGATGGTGTTATGGAACAACAATTTGGCTATTTAGAAGTGCCTGTTGAACTAAACTACGTGGTATTGGACAAGAGGTTTGGAATCAATCTTATCGGAGGAGTAAGTTCTTTATTCTTGGTTGACAATTCTATTTCCCTCAGCTCAGGTGAATTAACTACCGAGGTTGGGGAAGCCAATAACGTGAACAGTGTTAATTTCAGTACGAATGTAGGTTTTGGTATGAACTATAAAGTCACTCCGAAAGTACAGTTAAATATAGAACCGGTTTTTAAATATCAACTAAATACCTTCTCTGAAACGGATGGAACATTTAATCCTTTTTCAGTTGGTGTGTATAGTGGGTTGAACTTTAAGTTCTAGTTCCAAATGATAAAAACAGACCCTAAAATGAACCTGCCCGCCAGCAGGCAGGTTCAGGGTAACGAGGTTGGTTGGTTATCCATTGTTCAAACAATGGTGTTGAGCGCCCTGCAAAAAATTTGCAGGGCGTTTATTTTTGTTTCAATTCGTTTAAAATAACTTCTCTTACTTCCTCCCTCAAAGTTGATTTATCGTCCTCGGCTAAAATTCCTGTTTCAAAAAACGTATGAACTTTAGCTCTTAGTCTACCTGGACCACCACTCAAAAAGGTAAAAGAAAAACGTTTCTTGCCATCGTAGAAAGTTATAGGAACCACTGGAATATCATGCGCAATGGCCATTTTGAAAGCGCCATCCTTAAATGAATCTAGTAAGACATGTTCTTCTGGTACTCCCCCTTCCGGAAAAATACAGATACTTAATCCTTGGTTTAATCTTCGCTGAGCTCTTCGGTATACTCCAGTTCGGCTTCTTGTGTCTTCCCGGTCAACCATAATACAAACCCTTTTAAAGAAAAATCCAAAAACGGGGATTTTTGATAATTCCTTCTTCCCAACAAATACAAATGGATTCTTGCTAACTCGCAACATCAACATAATATCAAACATACTCGTATGATTGGCTACCAGCATATAACTTTTCCCCCGTTCTAATTTTTGCTCTCGTACTATCTTCGGGGGACACCCCATGCCATACAGAATAGGTGTTGCCCATAGATTTCGGGCCAACCAAAAAAATTGCGGATACCATTTTTCTGAAAAGGTACTGACGAGCAAGAAAGGGAAAAACAAAAAGATGGGTACGGCTACCAAAACATAAAACCAAATGCGGTAGATAACGTGGCCAATGTTTTTCAAGAAAGTAATCATGATCTCAAAAGTAACGCCATTTTTTGGTATTTGTTTTACCTTTGTTCTCTTTGATAATAAAACCAATGGCAAGAATCTTAACAGGCATTCAAAGTACGGGTGTACCACACTTGGGTAATATACTAGGGGCAATCATGCCCGCTATTCAAATGGCTCAAAACCCGAAGAACGAATCTTTTCTATTTATTGCAGATATGCATTCACTTACGCAAATCAAAAATGGAGAAGAACTTCGCAACAATACCTATGCTACGGCTGCTACCTGGTTAGCTTTTGGTTTAGATATCAATAAAACTGTTTTTTACAGGCAAAGTGACGTGCCCCAAGTGACAGAACTAGCCTGGTATTTGAGTTGTTTTTTTCCATATCAACGTTTGACGCTGGCGACCTCTTTTAAAGACAAAGCAGACCGGTTGGAAGATGTAAATGCTGGTCTTTTCTCTTACCCAATGCTAATGGCTGCGGATATTCTCTTATATGATGCCAATATCGTTCCCGTTGGGAAAGATCAGTTGCAACATTTAGAGATGACGCGTGATGTAGCCTCACGTTTTCATGCGCAATTGGGAGAAGCTTTCGTTTTACCGGAAGCCAAAGTGCAAGAAGAAACCATGTACATACCAGGAACTGATGGCGCAAAAATGAGTAAGAGCAAAGGGAATTTAATCAACCTTTTTCAAACAGATAAGAAACTGCGCAAACAATTAATGGGTATTATTTCGGATAGCACCCCAATGGAAGATCCGAAAGACCCAGAAACAGATAACACTTTTGCCCTATACAAAATATTGGCTTCGGAAGCTCAAATTGAAGAAATGCGAGCTAACTACAAAGGCGGAAACTATGGTTATGGACATGCAAAGCAAGCCTTGTACGAAGTAATCATTGAACGATTTGGCGAAGCACGCGAAAAGTTCGATTACTTCATGAATAACCGCAATGAAATTGATGACGCACTTGCACTTGGCGCGGAAAAGGCCAAAAAGGTGGCTGATCAAGTACTAGAAAGGGTCAGGTCTAAGGTCGGTTACTGATTTTTACGCTAGTATTTTCTTTCCAGTCTAATTTTCACTTCGTACCTTGATTCATCAACCAATTGTGTTATGAATCGATTTCATTCTATTGTTCTTATCATTGTTTGTCAGGTTTACCTCCCTTTTTTCGCTAATGCTCTTAACACCGTAAATGAGAACAAGACCCTCATCAATTTACAGTCTCAACAACTTCAAATAAGTGGGAAAGTTATAGATAAAAGTACTGGCGAGGCAATTCCGTATTGTAGCATTGCATTGGTATCTTCTTCAATAGGAACGGCTACAAATGAATTAGGGGAATTTATTCTGAACGTTGACAGTCTCCCAGTTAAAATAGTCTTCTCGCATTTAAACTATAATCCGTCTAGCGTAGAAATTTCGGAGGTTTCCAATGTAATTATAACTCTTGAACCTCTAACGACTGCTTTGGATGAAGTCGTGGTAAAGGCTTCAAAAAAAGATGACTTTGCCATACAGTTGGCAAAAAAGGCTTTTAAGAAAGTTGAAAAGGAAGCGAACATCAGTCGCTACGCCCGTGCC
Organism: uncultured Flavobacteriaceae bacterium; assembly: GCA_947500435.1. Classification (GTDB taxonomy): domain Bacteria; phylum Bacteroidota; class Bacteroidia; order Flavobacteriales; family Flavobacteriaceae; genus Maribacter_C. Next base: position 117,183 of record CANMRV010000001.1, on the reverse strand, counting down.
TTCTATCGCCAAAAATCTAAAAATGGAGAGAACTATTCCGAATTTTCAGAAATCTTCTATGACATTCGCTATAGCACCAATGGAATAGAAGATTGGAATATTGCCGAAGGCAGATATGCCCTCACTGATAATGCTGTTTACAATAGAAACTATACACTTTTTTCAAGAATTCTAAAGCCCTCGCAACCGAATACTGATGACTTGGTATTACCCTCGCACCCAAGTTTTGAAACGTTTTATCGCCTAAACGTCACCGATATTGTACAATCAGCTGATTCTAAAATTGCTATAGTTCATTTCAAACCATTGAAAACGGTCAAAACTCCTGCTTTCGAAGGGGACGTTTATATTGACATGAATACCTTCGATGTCTTAAAAATCAATTGGTCGATTGCAAGAGATGATTTGGACTTTGTAACGTTAACCAGTAAAAACAGTTCTTGGAAAGACTATAGTATCTCCTATGAAATCGCCTATAAGATAGATAGTTTGGGTGTTCAATTACTTGACTATATAAAGGTGGATCAATCGTTCGACTATTATAAAGACGATAGCTTTCAGTCTCGTTCAACCACCACCTCTAATCTTACATTTTACGAACATTACACGCCAACATCCAAAAAAAGACTGGGAAGACGACTTAATTCGAATCGGAGTGACTGGAAAAAATTAGATGAAATAGGGTATAACGAGCAATTCTGGTCCAATAATTCCATTGTAAAACGAACTCCGGTAGAGGAAGAGGTCATCAGCTCTTTTGAAAAAGAAGACGCATTTAGCTCAATATTTCTCAATAGTGCAGAAAATATTGCATTAATGACCTTAAACATTGCCGAAGATCCTTTCATAAAGGTATTGGGCACCCAGATTAACCTTTACAACAACTATAACCCGACCGAAAAAGTTTTCTTACATACTGATAAAAATCTATTTTCTGCGGGGGAATACCTTTGGTATAGTGCCTATGTAGCCATAGGGCCAAATCATCAATACACCACAGCAAGTAGAGTACTACATGTGGATATGATTGGACCTGACAATAAAATTTTGAAGTCTCAGACCCATGAATTAATTAGTGGAAGAGGCTCTGGTCATATAAAGCTTCCTTCAAATATTGCTACAGGAACATATCAGCTAAGAGCATATACCCAATGGATGCAAAATTTCGATTCGGATTTCTTTTTCACTAAACGAATTTCCATCCTTGGTGATACCAAAAAAACATCCGTTTCGGAAAAGACAGAAGAACAGATAGATTTGCAATTTTTCCCTGAGGGGGGCGAGTTGGTTGCCGGTATAGCCGGGAAAGTTGCTTTCAAAGCCATCGGAAGTGATGGTCTGGGGAAAAAGGTGAAAGGACAGGTTTTAGATTCAGGAGGTAACTCAGTTGCTATTTTAAACACGTTTGGAAGAGGAGCGGGCTTTTTTCAATTACTCCCAATTGAGGGTGAACAGTATACCGCGATATTGGATGACGGCACTCAATTTGAGCTGCCAAAAGTTTTGGATAATGGCTATATACTTATGGCAGATAATTTGAATGAAAAAAGTATTCGCCTAAATATTCAGGCTACCGCATCCTTACAGAACAAAGCCTTTTACGTAATAGCCCAAATGCGTCAAAGAAGATTTTACCAAGGGAAATTTGAATTTGGTGATAAACCTTCTATGCGTATAGAAATCCCAAAAACCCAAATGCCAAGTGGTGTACTTACCATTACCCTTTTCGATGAAAATAAAAAACCTTGGTGCGAGCGACCTGTATTTGTAAATAATCAGGAAGAATTGGTCATCACAACAAATATCAATCAGCAAAAATTTGGGAAAAGAAATAAAATAGGGCTTCACATAAATATTACAGATACGGATGGCAGACCAGTTTCAACGGAATTTTCAATAGCTGTTACAGATACCGGTCAAGTGCTAAAAGGACCGGACTCGGATAATATCTTGACTCAGCTTTTGTTACAGTCGGACATCAAAGGTCATATTAGTAATCCAGGACTTCTATTCAAAGACCAAAAAAGGGCTACGCTGCATGCTTTGGATTTGGTAATGCTTACTCATGGTTGGCGAAAATTTAATTGGACAGAACTTTGGCAGCCACAAAATCCAAAAAAGGAATTTGAATTTGCCAAGGGGCTTATTTTATCAGGAAAAGCCCGCAGATTGAATGGTAAACCTATGCCAGAGGCTTCTCTAAATGTTATTGCAAAATCAGGAGATCTTTTGGGCATGCTATCCACCAAAACAGGTATAGATGGCAAGTTTGTAATTCCAGATTTTAATTTTAAGGACAACACTGAAATTGTCTTTAATGCCTTTAACTCCAATGACAAGCCTGTGAGCCTTAAAGTAACCCTGGACAAAAAGAAGAAGTCCATACCCCAATCTACATTCAGAGACCCTCTGAATGATATTCCCAAGAACACTGAAGATTATCTTGCCTACACCTCCACCCGTGCGCAAATGGATGCTTACTATGACCTAGATGATGTTACTGAACTTGATGAGGTAGTAGTTACCGAGAAAAAAATTGAACAAGGCGGTTCACCATCCGTATATGGTCAAACTCCAGATGCAACGGTATATGCCGCAGACAATGTATCTGCCTATACAGTACTTGATTTAGTCAGAAGGTTTTCAGGGGTTGTAGTCAATAATAACAGCGTCAGTATACGAAACGGTGGTACACCATTGTGGATTTTAGATGGAGTTCCTGTCTATAATGACAACCCAGAGTCTTCAAGAATAGCCGAACAGGCGTCAACGCCTGGTGATGCAAGCCCAATCAATCCTTCCTTTGACCAAGCTACAGCGGCGGGGCCAGTACCTAATTTCATTAGAACTATGGATACCTTTACCGTAGAAAGGGTAGAATTATTAAAAGGGCCAAGAGCAGCCATCTATGGCTCCAGAGGAGGTAATGGAGTTATTCTTGTATACACAAAAAGAGGTGTTGGTCAAACAAAAGAACCCGTATTGTCTCCTGATTTTACAGTTATGGGACATGCAGCGGAACGCGAATTCTATTCCCCCAAATACGACGTAAAACTCGATAAACACGATACTCCTGATTATCGTGCTACGCTCTATTGGAATCCCTCCGTAAGTACTGATAAAGAAGGAAATGCAACAATTGAGTTTTATAATTCTGATGTTGCCAAAGGAATTCAAGTATCGATAGAAGCCTTGTCTCCCAACGGGATTCCGGGTACATATTTAGAAACTTCCAAGAAGTAAAAGTGATATTTTGACCATTGCATCGATTGGCTTTATTTCTTATCTTTAAGTTAATGAGATGAGGCATTTAAGAAATCTTTTCCTTTTGATTACGGGCTTGGCTAGTTTGTCATTGTTCGGTGCCATTTCTGAAACTTTGAACAAATCAATTTCCTCCAATATTGTACAAGAACAAGACTCCTTACGGTCAAAAAAAACCTCCAACGATTCTTTTATAAATAAATTAAAGAGTAAAACAGACCGTCATAATGCTTACAATCCAATTGAAAAAATCTTCCTGCATTGCGATAAAAACATCTTTAGCGCCGGGGAAACTATTTGGTATAGTGTTTATGTAGTTATCGGCCCTTCTCATCAATATACCAATGACAGCAAAGTAGTGCATGTAGATTTGATTGGGCCAGACGGAGAAATCGTTATATCACAAACTCATGCGCTTGTTAGTGGAAAAGGCTCAGGTTCTTTGGAAATTCCAAAAAATTTACTAGAAGGCAGTTATCAATTACGATCATATACGCAATGGATGCGAAATTTCGACACAGCTTTCTTCTTTACTAAAGCGTTGAACATTCTCAATATGCAGAACAAGCAAAATGTTTCGGAAGCTGTGGATAATAAAATAGACCTTCAATTCTTTCCAGAAGGGGGTCACATTATTGCTAATATCACTGGGAAGATATCTTTCAAGGCCATTGGAAGTGATGGCCTGCCTAAAAAAGTCAGCGGTAAAATATTGACCTCAACGGGAAGAACAATAGCCACTTTGAGAACTTTTGACCGTGGCGCAGGTTTCTTCCAATTGACACCAAAAAAAGACGAAAAGTACTTTGCCGAATTGGATAATGGTTACCAATATTCTTTACCTGAAATGTTAGACGATGGTTACGTCATGACCGCTAATAATCGAAACCAAAAAAGTATTAGTGTTACCGTGCAAGCTAGCCAGTCTTTGCGTGATCTTCCTTTCTATATTTTAGGGTATATGCGTCAACAAAACTACTTTCATCGCAAGTTCGAATTTGACGGAGAACAAACGCTCAAGTTTGACATCCCAAAAGGAGATATCCCCAGAGGCATTTTAACCCTTACCCTTCTCGGCGCTTCCAAGAAGCCTTGGTGCGAAAGACCCATTTTCATAAACAATGAAGAGGAGTTAGTCATAAATGCCAAAATACATTCGAACAAATTTGTAAAAAGAGGTAAAATAACACTTGAAATCAATGTAAAAGATAACGAAGGAAAACCTATTGCCACAAATCTATCAATTGCTGCGACGGATATGAGCCAAACAAAAAAAGGTCAAGGATTGAAATCTATTTTAAGTCACTTTTTATTGGAATCTGAGATTAAAGGAAATGTGTCAAAACCTGGACTTCTCTTTAGAAACCAAAAAATAAAAACCATTCAACAACTCGACCTAGTCATGCTCACTCATGGGTGGCGGAAGTACCATTGGCCAGAAATTTGGAAAGATGTAAAACCTACAAAGGAATTTGAATTTGCAGAAGGTCTTTCAGTATCAGGAAAAGCTTTCAACACCAATAAGAAGCCTATGCCTAATGCAACCTTAAATGTCATCGCCAAATCTGGCGAAAAACTAGGTATGTTCTTGGCGAAAACCGACCTCGAAGGTAGATTTTCTATACCTGATTTTAATTTCAGCGGAAAAGTTGAAGTTGTTTTTAATGCTTACAATTATAAGGATAAGCCTTTAAATCTAAGACTTAGCCTAGACCGTAAAAAAGCACAATTACCAAAAGCACAGTTTAAGACCTCGTTATTGAAACACAGTAAAGAAACAGAGGACTATGGAACTCAGTCCTTGGCCCGAAGGAGAATGGAAGTCCTTTCTGAAACCAAAGGTGTTACAAAACTTGATGAAGTAGTCGTTACTGAGAAAAAAAACCAAAAGAGTCGAAATCAAACACCATCCGCTTTAGGAATGGAACCCGACGATACCCTTTATACCGAAGACCATATAGCAATGCAAACGGTACTACAACTTTTGTCCCTGTTTGTAGGAGTTTCGGTCAATGGCAATATTGTGAGTATTCGAAATCGCGGCACTCCTTTGTTTGTACTCGACGGTATTCCAGTTTCCAATGGGAATTCAAGGCCAAAAGCCTCTGTTGGGTTAGCTGCGTATACGGCTGCAGGTCCAGTACCTACACAAGTTGCAACAATGGATACATTTACCGTTGAGCGGGTAGAAATTTTAAAAGGCCCCAGAGCGGCTATGTGGGGTTCTAGAGGCGCTAATGGAGTTATTCTTATCTATACTAAAAGAGGAGAAGGGCAAAAGTATAACCCAATAATTTCCCCCAGTTTTACAATTGCAGGGCATGCTGTAAAAAAAGAATTCTATTCCCCTAAATACGATATAAAACTCGATAAGCACAATATTCCTGACTATCGGGCCACACTTTATTGGAATCCGTCTTTAAGTACCGATAAAAGGGAAACGCAACAATTGAGTTTTATAATTCTGATGTTGCAAAAGGAATTCAAGTATCGATAGAAGCCTTGTCTCCCAATGGAATCCCTGGAACTTATTTACAGGCGTTTGGAAATGACAAATAATATATTGCTATCTCTCAATTGCCAGAAGTTCCATTTCGAAAATCAAAGCCGCATAAGCAGGTATCATTCCACCACCTGCTCCTCTTTGCCCGTATGCAATATCTTGAGGAATGAACACTTTCCACTTAGAACCAACTGGCATGAGCTGTAAGGCTTCTTGCCAACCTTTAATTACCTGTGTAACGCCAAATACGTTCGGCTCTCCTCTTTCAACCGAACTGTCGAAGACCTTACCATTAATAAGCATTCCTGTGTAATGTACTTTCACCTTGTCTTTATCGGTCGGTATGGCGCCATCCCCTTTCGTTAACACCTCATACTGTAATCCGCTATCAGTGGTAACCACTTCAGCCCTTTTTCCATTTTCTTCTAGAAAAAGTTCTCCTTCTGCGCTTTGCTTCTTTGCTTCTTTATCTTGAATCAGCTGTATTGTTTTCTGAACTTCCGTCTGACAATCTTCAAGGCCCATTTGTTCTCGTCCATTCATAACATCTTCCAATGCAATTGCAAAAGCGTTATATGACAATGAATCAAACCCTACCGTCTTTAGATTGTTGCCGACGCTAACTCCGAAAGCGTAACTGAAACTTTGTAGGCTGTCTTGTAAATCTAATTTATTGGCTTTTTGAATTTTATTCAATTTAGCTTGCATTTCGGCAGCTTCTGTTTTTAGCTTAGCTACTTCATTAATCAAGTCCTTCTTTTTTTGACCAAAGCTTGCAAAACCAACAAGGAATGCCGCCACAACTATAATAGATTTCTTCATTTCTAGATTTATTGTTTGCTGCGAAAGTAACTAAAATCTAAAAATTAAGCCCCCCTAAAAAGAATTTGACCAAAGAATAGCTAAAAGACCGCACGGTCTGTTTTGGCCCAAGAAATAAACCTTATAGAAGAAGAATCAATCGATTTTGGATGGTTTTTTATCGATGAACTACTATAAATGCTACATAGAATCGGCAAAATGCCCTAAAGCAAACTCATGGGTTTGTTTTTGAGGATTTGGAAACATTGAGCTTACTAGATATTCAAATAGATATCCCGGCATATTAGTCAAAATTCTCAACTAAGCTCGTCTTAAATAAGAGGAAAGAATAAATGATTTTCGAAAACTGATTTTTTTAAGAATATATCAATATAGCTGCAAGTACCTATTCCAATACGGCATAGCTTTTTTTAGTAATTTTAAGTGTATTCAAGAAGGGACAGAAAAGTCGTATTATTTTACATCTGTTGATATCATGAAAAAAAGCCACTCTGTATCAGTTTTGTTGTTGCTCTTTTGGCTACAAGTTTCTCTTGGGCAAGAAAAAAACTCCTTAACCAATCCCGCGTTAGCATTAAACAACTTCATTTCCGCACAACCTTCTGAAAAAACTTTTATACACACCGACAAAGATTTTTACTATACCAACGAGACCATATGGTTAAACTTGTATTTACTAGACGGAAGTTCTCACCTTAACTCTGAAAAAAGTCAACTTGTCTACATCGACTTATTGAATGAAAATGATAGTTTGCTCATCCAAAAGAAACTATATGTCGAAAACCTATGCACTGGTGGTCATATAGATTTAAACAATTCTTTCAGTCCGGGCGTATATACGCTAAGAGTTTATACACTTTATATGCAAAATGACTGGAATCCAGTTCCTTTTGAAAAACAGGTTGCTATTTTGGGACAAGAATTTATGCCCCAGGTCACTAAAAACCATAAGATACCGCCCAAAAAACAGATAAAGTTTAAAAAATCAGTGTCTCCTAAATCAGAACTACAGATTAGTTTTTCCCCAGAGGGAGGGCCTATGGTTAATGGAATCGAAACTTTTGTGGCTATTAAAGTTGCTGATGAAAATGGAAAAGGTATCGCTACGCAAGGAAAAATTATTGATGAGAAAAACCAAATAGTATCCTTTTTTAAAAGCCAAGAGTTTGGCCTAGGTGTTTTCAAAATCTTGCCACGGGCAAACAAAAAGTACTTTGCAGTATTAGGTGACAGTTTAAAATATGACCTTCCAAGACCTTTATTGGAGGGCTACATACTTAATACTAAGAATAAGAGTGATGTGGTTTTGATAGATATTACTACAAATATTCCAAAGGGTCTTAATGGCTTGTATCTTTTGGGTCATCTTAGAGGGGAGACCATATATAAACAAAGGATTCCAAGTGAATATGATAAAAATTCATATAGAATTCGATTTCTTAATACTGAAATTCCATCAGGAGTGGCACAGTTCTCCCTATTCACAGCAAATGGTGACCTTTTATGTGAGCGCTCACTATTCATCCATCAAAAGGATAACGGACTTCAACTTTCTATTGATTCAATTAGCGGGTCATACACTCCAAGACAAGAAGTTTCTGCAAATTTAAGTGTTATCGATACGGATGGTAAGCAGGTATCTTCCAATGTTTCATTGGCGGTTACGTCAGTCGACCGTCTCGATTTAAGTGATAGAAATCACACCATAGAAAATTGGTTACTGTTAAATTCTGATATAGAGGCGAGTTTAGCGAATCCTGAATATTTTTTTGAGGATAATTTAGAAAGCAAAAGAAACCTACTTGATGCCCTAATGATGTCTCAAAATCGAAGCTTATTTAAATGGGGAAAAACACTAGGCCAAGAAAGCACTCAGGAAATGATTATTAGTCCTGAAAAGGGTATAACCATTTCTGGAAGAATCGTGGATTTTAAGAATAAGCTTGAATCAAAACAGGCATCTGTAAAACTGAGCATACTGGGTTTAATAAATGGTGTTCACGAAGCAGAAAAAGTTACAGATGCTAATGGGGAATTCCAATTTGGTCCTTATGTTTTTTTGGATACCGTTAAAGTTATTGTTAATGCGGAGAGTTTTGAAAAAAGAAAAAACGGAAAGTCAAAAAACCTAGCTATTCTAATTGAAAATCAATCAACTTTCCACAAAAGGGTATCGAAGAATAGACCTAAAAACGGTTACATATTGCAAAATTATAAAATGACAAGTCCAAAATCTGTTTTTCCATCCCCCACTAGTATTGATTTTCAAATGGACCCAAAAGTTATTAAACTGGATGAAGCATTTGTTTCCGAAAAGAAAAAAACACGTCAAGACAGTATAAATATAGCCTTCAAAAAGTTGAACCCTCTTTATTCAAAACCCTCCCACCGTTTTTTTATTGATTCTATTCCTGGTGCAAACGGTTTAGAGATTTTTGATGTTTTTAGGAGATTGCCTGGTGCCCAAGTTATGGGTTCCTTCCCCAATCAAAAACTCCTACTTCGTCTAAGATATGACGGCAGCCCCTTGTTTATAGTCGATGGAGTCCCAATGAAAATGGATATGGTACAATCTATGAATACGGCAGAAATCGAATTTATTGACGTGCTGGACCAATCATCTGCTGGAGCTTATGTTAGTAGAGCTAGGAATGGGGTAGTTGTTATATATACCAAAGGAAGTTTAAACCTTTCTCAGAAAAGAAAGCCGATTGCTGTACCCAACATCAAAGGTTTTGAAGTAACTGGTTTTTCTTCCGTTAAAACTTTTCAAAATACCGACTATTCAGCATCAAAAACCGAACATAGCGAAAATGACTATCGAAGCACACTACATTGGCAGCCAAATATTAACATCAATAACTCAGAGCAACAAAACAATTCAGAAATCTTTTTCTATACAAGTGATGTACCTGGAAAATATGTGGTAAAAGTACAGGGTATTACCGCAGATGGCAGGCCCCTAAGTGCTATGCAAGTATTTGAGGTAAAAGAGAAATAATGCCATCACGAGGTGCGAACAGCTAACCTTGCGCTTTAAATAGCCTCAAACAATTTCCCTGGAAGTGGTCGAATAACGCCCTTCATTTCCATATTTAGAAGTGTAGAAGATGTCTTAAAAATGGGGATTTGACACTCGAGTGCGATACTATCCAACAACTGCTTCCCATCTTTCTGTAAATAAGAATAAATGGACTTCTCAATGGTATCTAACTCAACAAAAAGTTGTTTTTGAACGGTTTTCGTTTCCTTTTCGACAACATCCCATCCTAAGAGATAGACTAAATCAGCAGCCGAGGTAAGCATATGTGCTTTTTGTTGTTTAATCAAGTTGTTGCACCCCAAACTGTATTTGTCACCTGCTCTTCCCGGAACGGCAAAAACATCGCGACTGTAGCTATTCGCAATATCCGCTGTAACCAAACTACCACCTTTTTCCGCAGATTCTACCACGACCGTGGCTTCGGATATTCCCGCTACAATTCGGTTTCTTTTTAGGAAATTTTCCCTTTCAGGAGTACTATTACTCCAGAAATCAGTGAAAAAACCTCCGTTTTTCTCAATATCAGGCGTATACTTTGCATGAACCTTGGGGTAGATTTGATTCAACCCATGTGCCAAACATCCTATGGTCTGAAGGCCATGCTTGACCGCGGCTTTTTGAATACAAATATCGACTCCGTACGCAAAACCACTAACAATGATAGGGTCTAGTGGTGCGATATCGGCTATAAATTTTTCACAGAAAGCATTCCCATAGCTCGTAATCTTTCTTGTTCCGACTACACTAATTATTTTTCTTCCCTCTAAATCAATATTTCCTTTTTTAAATAGAAGAATAGGACCATCGATGCAATGCTTTAAATAGGAAGGATAATTATCATCCATAATATAGGAATACCCGATATTTTTGGAATTGATGAAATTATATTCAGATTCTGCAGCTTCAAGGTGCTCTTTGTCATGAATACCCCTCAAAGTATGCGTGCCAATACCGTCGATTTTTAAAAGGCTTTGCAATTTATCGTCAAAAACTGCGGCTGGACTTCCGCAGTACCCAATTAACTTTTTAGCTATCACATCACCAATATTCGGAATATTTTGAAGCCGAAGGAGTGCAATTAATTCATCTTTAGCTATTTGTGAATCGCCCATAGTTATTCACAAAATACGGAAATTATAATGTTAATAAAAAGTTATGAAAGGGGTTTTGAAGGGCTAATATTTTTCGTAATATTTGCGGCAGATGGTATTAGAACACTATATATCAGAATTGCTTTATCGATACAATTGCGTCATGGTGCCTGGCTTAGGTGCTTTCTTGACACAAATGAAGTCGGCTGTAATTCACAAAACCACCAACGCCTTTTACCCTCCGTCAAAAGCCATTTCCTTCAACGAACAAGTGGTCACCAATGATGGGTTGCTCGTTTCTTATATGGCTGAAGCTGAAAAAACAAGCTACGAAGAGATGTTGCGAAAGGTTGAGGACGCAACGACCGAATGGAAATCGCGTTTACAAAAAGGGGAAAAGTTGTTATTGGAGAATATCGGTGAGCTAAAGTTGAACGAAGCTGGAAAAATTCAGTTTCAACCACATAACAATATCAATTATCTGACTTCTTCCTTCGGATTATCCTCTTTTGTTTCAGTACCGGTTACTCGCGAGGTTTTAAAAGAGGAAGTGGAGACCATCGAAGAAAAGGTGCCTTTTGTATTTACTCCTGAGAAGAGAGAGACGAGATCCTTACGACCCTATTTAAAATACGCTGCGGTTGGCCTTTTGGCTATTTCCTTAGGACTGACTGGATATCGATTTATCAATGACAATCTCGGAAATCAGCAATTGGCGGTCGAAGAAGCACAAGAACAAGTTGCTAAACGAATTCAGGAAGCCACTTTCTTTGATGTTGAGCCTTTGGAGTTGCCCTCAATATCCCTAGACGTTGTTAAGACCAAGACTACAATCACGAAAAAGAGAAATGTTAAAACACATCATATCGTTGCTGGCGCCTTCCGTTTTCGAAAAAATGCGGATAAAAAGATTCGCCAGTTAAAAAGGCGTGGTTACAACGCTACCTATATAGGCACGAACCGGCATGGGCTTCACATGGTCAACTATGACAGCTATACTGATGTTGACGAGGCTCTAAACGCTTTAAGAGCAGTGAAACGTACGCAGAGTAAAGATGCGTGGCTGCTGTCTGTTAAATAATTCACATCCTCTTTTTTCACCCTAGTATTCCGACGTATCTTTGCCCCAAATTTTAGGTATGGACGCTAAAAATCCAAAAGATTCACTTGCAATATTGACCGATATCGTGCTTCCTGGGGAGACGAATATATTGAAGAACCTCTTTGGTGGTGAGTTACTTGCAAGAATGGATAGGGCAGCAAGTATCGCTGCTGGAAGACACAGCAATAGATTAACGGTAACAGCCTCTGTAAATCACGTGGCCTTTACCCAGGCAGTTCCATTAGGAAGTGTTGTTACTGTGGAAGCCTCAGTTTCAAGAGCATTTTCAACCTCTATGGAAGTCTTTATAGATGTTTGGATTGAAGATCGTTTTAGTGGAAAGCGTTCTAAAGCAAACGAAGGTATTTACACTTTTGTCGCCTTAGATGAAACCGGAAGACCTACTCAAGTGCCCCAGTTAATACCGGAAACTGAATTGGAAAAAGAACGCTTTGATGCAGCACTTCGCAGAAAGCAATTGAGTCTGGTTTTAGCGGGGAAAATGAATCCGACTGATGCGACCGAGCTTCGTGCTTTGTTCATGGGAGAGTAGTTGAAAGTTACCTCGGATTTCTTACAATTGATACACCCATTCCTCGGGGTTCAACTTCGAAGTATCCTCGTAAAGGTAGAATTTAAGACGTGTTTGGCCATTAGACCGATTGGTATATATTTTTCCTAGCTCCGTTTTTAGAGCGACTACATCGCCTTTACGCACATATACATCCGATAGATTGTAATAGGTACTTATGAAGTTTCCGTGCTTGATCGTGACACCTTTTTTACCGCCTGGTACAGCAAGAATAGCAATCACTTCACCTTCAAAAATTGCTCTGGCGATTGCTCCCTCATCCGTAGCAATTATAACACCATTACTTTCATGTTTAATACCAGGATAAACCGGGTCACGGTACTCACCAAAACCTTGACTTTTTATGCCTTTCTCCACTGGCCAAATCAGTTTGCCTTTGTTTGCGGTAAAGTTATTCGCGACCAAAGTAGCTTCGGGAGTTAAATCAAACTTGCTAGAATTCGATACTTTGTTGCTCCCAGCTTTCCTATTCGCCTTATTGGCCGCAGCAATCGCCTCTTTTATCAATCGTTCAATCTGCTTGTCAATTTTTCTTGCTTCCTTTTGCTTTGCGTTAATACTAGCCGTGTACTTGCTTTCATTCTGGCGAATGGTTGCCAAAAGTTCTTTTTGAGTCTGTATTTCTTTAAAAAGTTGATTTTTCGCCTTTCTATTTTGTGCAATCAATATCTCTTTTACCTTTCTTTCTTCATTGAGGTCTTTGTTTAGACGCGCTAGATCATCTGTCTTGGTGACAATTGCTTCTCCTTGCTCTCTTCTATAGTCAGTATATTGTTTCATGTACTGAATGCGCTTAAAAGCTTGAAAGAAATTTTCTGAAGACAGTAAAAACATCAATCTGCTTTGCTGCGATTTATTCTGATAGGACTTTTGAATCATCAATCCGTAATCATCTTTTAAGGTTTTTAAGTCTTCACGTAGTTTGGTTATTTTCCTAATATTGGCATTGATTTGGCGATTCAAAAGATTGGACTGCTGATTCGTAACGCGAATCAATTGCTGGCGCACGTTGATTTTCTTATCCAAAGCTTCCATTTGGTCTAAAATGCTTCCGCGTTCTTTCTTCTCGGCAAAAAGTAGGCGATTGATATCCCTGATTTCGGTTTGAAGTCGTTCTCGTTTGGCCTCAAGGGCTTTTTGTTCGTTGGTTTGGGCAGTTGTCGTTTGAGGGACGAACATCCCTAAGAAAAGTAAAAATGAAAGGATGTATCGTTTCCTAAATATCATTTTTCGTTAAAACAATTTCTTTATATCCCTTCGGGATTTTATACGGAAAATTCATTGGGTTATTAAATTCAATATTTCTGTATTCTATCGCAATTGTATTCTTTACATCTTTGTCGATAGCAGTAATAAAAATTGAATTCGGCAGTACATATTGACTGATTTTTTGATAGTCCTGATAGTCAATTTCAAGCAATCTTTTTTTCAAAGGTTGTGAAAGCTGTTGCGTAGCAATTTTGAAATTCTTCGGCTCAATTTGGAATAGTATTTTAAAAAGTTCAGCGACTTTTCTAGGTTTTAACTGATAGTTCTTGTCCGCAACTTCCAAATCATATTTCTCTTCCGTTAGATCAAGCAATGCTTGGCCTAAGAGGAGGTTCTGAACCTTTTGAAAATCAAGTTCGGTTCCCAATAGATTACTTAGATAGGAAAAATCCCCATCGAAATATTCATTCTCAAGTTTGTTATAAAAGGATACTCGTTCTGGAGTAATATAGGCTTTAACTATACCAAAGGGAGCACTAATCCATATCGCTTTGTTTTTTTCCATGCGAAGACTAACGGAAACACCTTGATTATCCTCACCGTTGGAATACTCAATTTTCATCTTCCCCCTAAGGGTTGTGAAATCAATTTCATTTTGATAGTGGGTCTTGATAATCGTTTTTGCAGAAAGGTTTTCGTTCGCCTCGCCACCAGTTAAAACCTTATTGGACTTACAGGAAATAACGAACAAGACCAAAAAACAAACGCCTAGTCGTTTTGGAATCGATTGAAATAATGTCTTTGTCATTTAAAACCCGGCTTTTACCTTACGAAGATACATATTTGCCTTAACGGAATTGTTAATGCCGTTATAAGCTTCTGATAGTTCTGTGTAGATTTTGTTGGCAAGAGAAATATCGCCCACCAAATAATCAAGGGAGGCTTCTAATACCTCAATAGCATCACGGTGCTTTCCCGTTTTATTAAATGCATAGCCTTGTGCATAATAAAAATAGGGTTGTGATGGAAAACTTTCAACCGCTTCAGCAGCGACTTGTTTTAGAATCATATGATTATTCGTTCTGATAAGACCGTCAATTCGCCCTTTGTATCCATTCACTGAAGATGTCCCTTCCGAGGTGTTGGTGACAGTGGCCGTAAAAGACGTTTTTTGACTGTTTTTGTCTCTTTTTTCGATGGAATCGTAGATTGTTGAACTTAAATCATCTAAAAAATTGGTTTTTTTGAGATTCTTCAAAACGGCCAAAGCATCCTCATACTTCTCTCTTTTGTAATAAATCAGGGCTAGATTTTCTTGTAATTTTAAATTATCGGAAAAGATACCCATCTCCAAATCTTCAATGGAACTTCCCTGTTTTTCAAGGGCTTCGACCAAAGTGTTCAAATACCATGAATTTTCGGGCTCTGAAATAAGAGCTGCAACGCCGTAGTCGCGTGCTAAGTTGTAATTCTTATTCGATAAATAAGCTTTCGCCAATTCATGGTCAACTACAATATTGTCCGCATCAAGCCTTTTACATTCCAAGAATAGATTGATAGCCCTATCGTAATTTTCGATTCCTTTTTGTTTTAAGGCTTCGAAAAAAGCCTCTTCGAAATCGTCTGAATATTCTTCGAGAAAAACCTCAGCGCTTTCTTCGATGTTGATTTCGGGTTCTTTTTCTTGGGCGTGAAACGACTTCAACATTAGTAATGTGAAAACTAAAAATAAGTAACTAAGTTTTCTATTTCTCATTGATAAAAATGATTATTCCTTTCTTAGAATCATTAAATCTCTTTCCAAATGTATAATTTCATAAACCTTCGTACTCGATAATTTAAAAGGTTTTCCTTTTTCAGCTTGGTAATAAAAAAGCTTGATTTTAGATGTATACCCGTCATCAACAAGACTCCATTTACCTTTAATTCTTGTGGGAGGGCTATAATAAAATCTTCCAATGCTTCTGCCGCCTGGCCCATGTGAGCCACATGTTCTTTTTGGTCGACGACGGGGAATTTGCCTTTTGTAAACACCTACTTTGCTATATGGCCAATTTACAAATACATCACTATGCTCCGCAAATCTCCATCGATTTCTAGCTTTTCCATCCGAGGTATTACCTTTAAAAAAATCTTCGTTCCTGAGTATTAAATTCCCAAAAGAAGATTCTCCTTCTGATAGAACCCATTTATTATAAATGTAATCGAGATTAACACTATCTAATTTACTTTGCTGAGCACTTAATTCAAAACCAAAAATTATGAATCCAATTAGCCCTAATAACTTGCTTCGAAACCCCATCATGTAAAAGTTTAGTTGATGGGATGTCAATCACAACAACTATTCCAAAACGGAATAATCTCCGATACTTACTGCCTCAAAGTTACCATCAAATACTACATGATTTCCGATCATAGCATTGTCTAAATTGGCATTTGATATTTTAGTTTGTGTTTGTATCAAACTGTTCTTAATCGTTGAATTTACTACAGTTGTGTTATTTCCGATGGAAACATAGGGTCCGACCGTTGTATCCTTCAAAACTACATTTTCGCCAATAAAGCAAGGTTCTATGATGTTTGCATTATCCAGCTGAACGGAATTTGAAATCAAAGCTTCTCCGTCCTTCTCAAGAAAACCTAGCATTCGCATATTGGTTTCTAGGGTTACAGCTTTGTTTCCACAGTCCATCCATTCATCAACTTTTCCGGGAACAAATTTCATTCCCTTGGCCATCATTTGCTTGATACCATCATTGATTTGATATTCACCTCCGTTGATAATATTATTATCTAGAACCAATTGTAATTCGTCTTTTAACTGACCAACATCTTTGAAATAGTAAATACCGATAACCGCCAAATCAGAAACAAACTGTTCCGGTTTTTCAACCAATTCTACAATCTCTTGATTGTCGTTTAGTTTAACTACGCCGTAAGCTTCTGGCTGGTCCACTTGTTTTACCCAAATCACACTATCCGCTGATTTGTCTAAATCAAAGTCCGCTCGAATCAAAGTGTCTGCGTAGGCAATTACCGCAGGGCCTTCCAAAGAGTCTTTAGCACACATGATTGCATGACCTGTACCCAAAGGTTGGTCTTGACGGTATATGGATGCTTTTGCCCCTAAACCTTCGGCCAATTCTTTTAGGCTCGCAACAACATCATCCCCAAAAAAAGCAGGGTCACCTAAGACAAAGGCAACTTCTTCAATTGGTTCACCAAGTACCTTCGCAATATCACTCACCAGACGATGAACTATAGGCTTCCCAGCAACCGGGATTAAAGGTTTTGGGACTGTCAAAGAATGTGGTCTAAGTCGCGAACCTCTGCCCGCCATAGGTACTATAATTTTCATATTGAAATTTCAGTTTATTATTGTACTAGTGTAACGGTGAATTTATGGGTGAATTGCTGAACCGTAGAATTATTTACGGGCGTGCCCCTTATTTAACCCCTGTACTCCCAAATCCTCCAGCTCCTCGATCTGTGGAAGAAAGTTTTTCAACTTCAACCCATTCCGCACGTTCATGCTTCGCGATAACCAATTGAGCAACACGCTCTCCATTTTCGATTGTAAAAGATTCATTCGATAAGTTTACCAAAATCACCCCTATTTCACCACGGTAATCAGCGTCAACAGTACCGGGCGCATTGAGGACTGTAATGCCCTTCTTGGCTGCGAGACCACTTCTTGGTCTCACCTGTGCTTCAAAGCCCACTGGAAGCTCTATAAAGAGCCCTGTTTTGATGATTGTCCTTTCCAAAGGCTCTAAGGTTACTGATTCAGAAAGGTTAGCTCTAAGGTCCATTCCAGCTGAAGCGATGGTTTCATAGTGTGGTAACTGATGAACTGATTTGTTGATGATTTTTATGGTCATTTCTTTAAAAATATTTGTCTGAGTTTATCATTTTCAAGTTTATAAACAGCTCCTAAGAAAATTAGGAGTAAAGGAATTCCTGCATAGAGACTTCTATCGAATCCGTAAAAAGCAATTGCCGAAAAAAGGATGGAAATGCCTAAATAGAATAAAATCTTCCTGAAATTATAAGGTACGGGATATCTAGATTTTCCAAAGTAATAGGATAGAAACATCATTGTGCCATAGGCAGTCAAAGTTGCTATTGCAGAAGCCATATATCCAATCTCAGGGATGAAAAAGTAATTTATGCCAATCGTTAGGACCGCTCCAATAACTGATATGAAAGCGCCATACCGAGTTTTATCTGTTACCTTATACCAAACAGATAGGTTATGATAAATTCCCAGGAAGAAGCTGGCCAGTACTATTAGAGGAACAATGCTCATGGCTTCCCAGTAAGCTTCATCTCGAACAAAAAGCTCCTTTAAAACATCGGCAAAAACAATAACTGATAACAAAATAACACTTCCTAAAACCACAAAATAATTGGTAATTTGGGCATAGGCCTTTTGTGGATTTTCACTTCCTGCATGACTAAAAAAGAAGGGTTCGATTCCCATTCGAAATGCAGTAGCGAAAAGTGTCATAAAAAGACCCAACTTGTAACATGCAGAGTACATACCGACTTTCTCCTTAGATGTACTTGGATCCAGTAGTTTTTCCAATAAGACACGGTCAAAAACTTCATTGATACTGTAAGCGACTCCGGCAATAAGAACTGGCCAAGAATACTTCATCATCCTTTTGAACAAGTCTAAATCGAAAATATACGAATTTCTAATATAGGGTTGTAGCATTAAGAGAAATGTAATTGCACTTGCAATCAAGTTAGAAATAAAGATGTATGATATTTGAAAATCAGGTTTATACATCCATCCAAACATCGATTCTATATTATTTTCTACCAGACTGGGCAAAACTAGCAGAAAAAAGATATTCAGTCCTAGATTGATGCCGACATTGAGTATCTTGATGATAGCATACCTCATAGGTTTCTCATTTGCCCTTAGCCAAGCAAAGGGGATCATAACCAAGGCATCTAAGGTTAGAATCCAAATAACGAATTTGATATATTTTATATCAATTTCAAGAACATTTGCTAAGGCATTTTGAAAAAGCCATCCTATTGCTAAAAACAAAAATGTAGTGACTACAATCGCAATTAAAGAGGTTGAAACCACTTTATCTTTATCGTCTGACGAGCTGTAAAATCTGAAAAAAGCAGTTTCCATTCCATAAGCTAATAGGACATTAAAAATGGCAAACCATGAAAATATTATTGAAACCTCGCCATATAATCCCGGTGCCATTACTTCAGTATATATAGGAACCAGAATAAAAGACAACATGCGCGGTAAGACCGTAGCCAACCCATAAATGGCCGTCTGTTTAAATAGTTTTTTAAGCGGATTCAATAGTGTGAAGGTTAAGCGCCAAAATTAGACAATTCAGAACAATCTTTGAAGCCTTTACGAAAAGTTTGGGGCTGGACTTAAAATTATACCCTCTAATCTGTCAAGTCCATGCGTTTCATTGCCAAAGTCGC
Organism: uncultured Flavobacteriaceae bacterium; assembly: GCA_947500435.1. GTDB lineage: Bacteria > Bacteroidota > Bacteroidia > Flavobacteriales > Flavobacteriaceae > Maribacter_C. The sequence continues at coordinate 98,088 of CANMRV010000001.1, read as the reverse complement.
AAAAAGAAAAGCAATGAATAATAACAGGGCCGCCAGTGCATATGGTGCCCCAGGGAAGTATACTTCTGACTCTGCACGAATAAAATAGTAAAATACCGGTGCGAATATCAATTGACCCAAAATTGCTGTGACGCTGACCAACCCTGTAATGGCACCTTGAAGGATTCCTTGTTCTTTTTCAGATACTTGGTTTGAGATGACACCTTGCATGGTGGGTCCGGCGATACCTCCAAAAGCGTACGGAATTAAAAAGGCATATAGCATCCATGGTTCAGCGGCTTGGGAAAATAAAAACATTCCAATGGTCCATAGTAGAAATCCGAAGATTATGGTTCTTTTCTTTCCAATTTTTTTGACAACTACTCCAACTAAAAAACCCTGTGCTATAGCTACCAATAAACCGACTACCATGAGGGAAATTCCGATTTGCTGTGGACTCCAGTCATAACGTTCTATTCCATAATATGACCAAACAGCGGGTAAAGCCTGACCCGCCAAATTGGCCAAAAAGAAGGCGAAAATCAATAACAAAACTCCTTTGTAGTTTCTAAGGCTTGCCAATGAAACACCTGGAATCATTTTCATAATATTAATGGGTCTTCTGTTCTCAGGTGTTAATGATTCTGGAACGAAGAAATAACCGAAAACAAAATTGGCAAAGGTCAATCCGGCTGCAATGTAGAAAGGAAGTCGAATATCGATTTCACCGAAAAACCCTCCTATTCCAGGGCCGATTATAAACCCTAATCCGAAAGCGGCTCCGATTAGTCCGAAATTTTTTGCTTTCTCTTCAGGAGTACTGATATCGGCGATATAAGCAGATGCAACGGTGAAGCTTGCTCCAGTAATTCCCGCTAGAAATCTTCCTATAAATAAGAACGTAATTGTAGGTGCCCAAGCATGGATTAAGTAATCAATGCTTAATCCTAACAGCGCAATCAGAAGAATTGGTCTTCTTCCGTATTTATCTGAAATCTCCCCAAGTACTGGCGAAAACAAGAATTGCATCCCTGCGAAAGCAGTAGTCAACCACATACCGTAAATTATCGCTTGGGCTGTGCCTTCGCCTGTTAATTCCATGATTAAATCAGGAATAATTGGAATTATAATACCGATGCCAATTACATCAACAAGAATGGTAATGAAAATAAAAAGTAAGGCGGTTTTGTTAGATTTCATCAGAGCGACAAAAATCGGATAAAAAAAAGAAACCCCACATTACTGTGAGGTTTTATTTTTTCGAGTTCCTAAAAAACAGATTGCTTCGCTTTGCTCGCAAAGACGTTAGTTATTCAATGCTTCCGCGCCACCAACAATTTCCAAAATTTCATTTGTAATAGCTGCTTGACGTGCTTTGTTATAGGTCAATTTCAGCTGGTCACGAAGTTCAGTCGCATTATCCGTTGCTTTATGCATTGCGGTCATACGCGCGCCGTGCTCACTTGCAAACGAATCACGGATTCCCTTGTACAACTGCGTTTTTAATGACTTCGGAATCAATTGCTCAACGATTTCTATTTTCGATGGTTCGAAGATATAATCACCACTCGACCCTTCAGCTCCTTCAATTGGAACAATAGGTAAGAACTGCTCAGTCATTATAATCTGGGTCGCGGCGTTCTTGAATTTATTGTAAACGATATCTATTCTATCATACTCTACTGAAGTGAACTTCTCCATCAAATCTTCAGCAATTGCAGCAACATTATCAAAAGTCAAATCTTCGTACAACTCACTATGATTAGAAATTACAGTAGATTTCTTACTTAGAAAGTCATTCGCTTTTTTTCCAATAGCAACAAAGTCAACTTGTTTGCCAGCATAGGTTTCATCAATTAAGATGGAGCACTGCTTTAAAATATTGGAATTAAAAGCTCCTGCGAGACCTCTGTTTGAAGTAATGGCAACTACCAATACTTTGTTCACTTCGCGATTGTCGGAAAACTTACTTCCAGAATCACCATCTAAACTTGCGCTTAAACTCTGTAAAAGTTCCGTTAACTTATCAGCATATGGGCGCATGGCAGTAATAGCATCTTGAGCTTTCTTCAACTTCGCAGCAGATACCATTTTCATGGCACTGGTAATCTGCATCGTTGATGACACCGACGCTATTCTATTTCTAATCTCCTTAAGATTCGCCATTCTATTTTAATATTTAGTACTGAGTATAAAGTATTAAGTTCTCTTGCTCTTTACTTAATACTGAATACTTTTTACTTTATTATGCTCTATACTTTCCTGATAAATCTTTGGCAACTGTTGTTAAAGTATCAATTACTTCATCAGTCAATTTCCCAGATTTTAAAGTATCCAAAGTATCTCTGTGCTTTGCATTCAAGAACTCGATAAAATCAGTTTCGAATTCCTTTACTTTCTCAACAGGAACATCTCTTAACAAGTTCTTAGAACCTGCATAGATAATCGCTACTTGATCTTCTACTGTAAAAGGGTCGTTCTGTGCTTGCTTCAAGATTTCAACGTTACGACGCCCTTTTTCAATTACGTTTAAGGTTGCAGCATCTAAATCAGAACCAAACTTCGCAAAAGCTTCCAATTCACGGAATTGTGCCTGATCCAGTTTCAAAGTACCTGCTACTTTCTTCATCGATTTAATCTGAGCGTTACCACCCACACGAGATACCGAAATACCTACGTTAATCGCTGGTCGAACCCCTTGGTTGAATAAATCTTGCTCCAAGAATATCTGTCCGTCGGTAATGGAAATTACGTTTGTTGGAATATATGCAGAAACATCACCTGCTTGAGTTTCAATAATTGGTAAGGCAGTTAAGGAACCACCACCTTTTACAATCGGTTTCAATGAATTGGGAAGGTCATTCATGTCTTTAGCAAGACCATCATCATTAATGACTTTTGCAGAACGCTCTAATAAACGAGAATGCAGATAGAAAACATCACCAGGATATGCTTCACGTCCCGGAGGTCTTCTTAATAAAAGGGATACCTCACGATAAGCAACCGCTTGTTTTGATAAATCATCATAGATAATCAAAGCTGGACGACCAGTATCACGGAAGTACTCACCAATCGCAGCACCTGCCATTGGAGCATATACCTGCATTGGTGCAGGATCTGATGCATTTGCAGCAACGATAGTTGTATAAGCTAAGGCTCCTTTATCTTCTAAGGTCTGTGCAATACCTGCAACAGTAGAAGCTTTTTGTCCGATAGCTACATAGATACAATATACAGGCTCACCTGCATCGTAAAATTCTTTTTGATTCAAAATGGTATCGATACATACTGTAGTCTTACCCGTTTGACGGTCACCAATAACAAGTTCCCTTTGTCCTCTACCAACTGGAATCATCGCGTCAATCGCCTTAATACCTGTTTGTAATGGCTCGGTAACCGGCTCACGGAAAATTACCCCTGGTGCTTTACGCTCCAATGGCATCTCATAAGTTTCTCCTGAGATAGGGCCTTTACCGTCAATAGGAACTCCTAATGTATTTACAACACGACCAACAATACCTTCACCAACATTGATAGAAGCAATGGTTTGGGTACGTTTTACAACTGAACCTTCTTTCACATCACGTGATGGACTCAATAGTACGACACCAACATTATCTTCTTCCAAGTTCAAAACGATACCTTTCAGTCCGCCATCGAACTCAACCAATTCGCCGTATTCAGCATTTGATAGTCCGTATACCCGGGCGATACCATCACCTACTTGCAATACTGTTCCTACCTCATCTAAAGAAGCTGATGCTTCGAATTCTGATAATTGTTTCTTTAAAATTGCTGATACTTCAGCGGCTTTTACTCCTGCCATATGTTCTAGATATAAGACGTAAGACATAAGACGTAAGACGTCTCATCTCTAAATATTTATTTATAGACTACTCGTAAATTCTCTTTTTAAACTACTTAATTTATTCGCGATGCTGGCATCATATTGTAAATCGCCAACGCGTAGAACGAAGCCACCAATAATGCTTTCGTCAATTTTATTTTCTATGGATACTTTATTCCCCGTCATCTCAGCAACTTTTGCCAAAATCTTCTTTTCCAAGTCAGCTGTTAAAGGGACTGCAGTTGTAACGTGAGCAATATCTTTTCCTTTCAACTTCTCGTTTAGGATTAGATATTTAGAAGCAACTTCATTAAGCATTGAAACTCTCTTGTTGGATACCAACATTGAAATCGTTCCTTCGGTAATGTTATGACTTCCTGCAAAAACAGCTAACAACGCTTCTTTCTTTGCGCTACCTTTTACAACAGGACTAGCCAACATTTCACGAAGTTCATTACTGCCAGAAATCGTACCGACAACATTCTGCATATCCTTTTCCAAGGCATCTGTAGCTTTGTTCTCAACGGCAAGGTCAAGAATAGCTTTTGCATAACGTAAGGCTGCTCTAGAATCGCTCATGGGTTCTTAGTTCAATTTGATATCTCCTAATAAATCGTCAACCAATTTCAATTGTTTGCTCTTATCAGAAAGTTGTTCTTTGATTACTTTTTCGGCAATATCAACAGAAAGATTTGCTACTTGACTTTTAATGTCAGCAACCGCAGCTTTCTTTTCGCTCTCTATCGCAGCTTGCGCCTGCTTAATCATTTTATCTCCTTCAACTTTTGCCTGCTCTTTAGAATCTGCAATCAATTTATCTTTGATTTCCCGTGCTTCTTTCAACATTGCTTCGCGTTCTGCTCTAGCTTCTTTTAGTAAGTTTTCACTATCAGCGGTTACATTCTGCATTTCTTTCTTTGCATCTTCCGCTGCTGCTAAAGCATCTTTGATTCCATCTTCACGCTCATTAACAGAATCCAAAATTGGTTTCCACGCAAACTTGCGAAGTAATAATACCAACCCGACGAATAAAAGAGATTGCCAAAAAAACAATCCTAGCGAAAATTCTTCTATTAACTTTTCCATACTGCTATATTATAATTGTTGAATTTTAAATAGTAACAAACGGTCGTAACCAACCGTTACAACCGTTTGTTAAGTGGTTTTAACCATCTAGTTCAGTAGTTGCGAACAACGCTGCAAAACCGATACCTTCAATAAGCGCCGCTGCAATCAACATCGCTGTTTGAATCTTTCCGTAAGCTTCAGGTTGACGAGCAATCGCTTCCATAGCTTGGCCACCGATCTTTCCGATACCAACACCAACACCGATTACAATTAATCCTGCACCTACAATTCTTGGAATTGTCATAACATATATGTATTAAAAATTAAACATTCAATTAATGTGCTTCCGCATGGTCGTGCTCTTCTGAAGCAAAACCAAAATATAATGCAGAAAGCATGGTAAATATGTAGGCCTGTAAAAGCGCTACCAAGATTTCAATCAAGGAAATGGCAAATGCCAATCCGAAAGATAATGGACTACCTATCCAACTTTTGAAAATAAACATCAATCCAATCAAACTCATAACTACAATATGACCTGCCTGCATATTCGCATACAAACGAATCAATAATGAAAATGGCTTGATGAAGATTCCTAAAATTTCGATTGGAATTAAGATTACATATAAAGGTAACTTTCCAAACCAAGGCATTGAATCTCCCAATGGATCGAACAAGTGTTTCCAGTAATCTTTAGTTCCCGTTAAGTTTGTCAATAAGAAAGTAACTATTGCCAAAGCAACAGTAACGGAAATATTACCCGTTACGTTTACTCCTAATGGGGTCAATCCGAACATATTTAAAAACCAGATAAAGAAAAACACCGTTAATAAAAATGGCATGTATTTCTTGTATCGCTTTTCTCCAATATTTGCAATAGCAATATCGTCTCTAATATAAAGTACAATCGGCTCGAAGAAACGACCGACTCCTTTTGGGATACTTCCATTCTTAGCGTATGATTTTGCCAAACCTCTAAATAATAAAAACATCAGAAGTCCCGTGATAAAAATCATTACTACCCCTTTAGTAATTGAAAAATCTAAAGGCTTTGCATTTGTTGCATGATGCTTCTCATCGTAGTTAATAGTACCGGCAGCATCCGTTTTATAAATTTTACTGTGATATAGTTTGTAGTGATTCCCATCTACCTCTGCAACAGCTTCACCGTGGTGGAATTTTGAAGAAGAGAAAACTTTTAATCCGTCATCCCAAAGAATAACAGGAAGTGGGAAGCCAATATGCTTTTTTGTTCCATCGTCTTGTTTGATAGAAAACAATGAAAAATCGTGCGAATCCTTTAGGTGATGATCAATGTAATCAGTGATTTCAGTTTTCAGATCTTTACCTCCTTCATCATCTTTACTTTCCTCTGCAATGGCAAAAGCACTCATGCTTAAAAATAGTGCTGCAACAAATAAAAACTGGCTTAAAAATGGTTTTCGCATATCGCTCAAAAATATCGGTCTTAGAACTCCGTTTTTTGGTTCCCTAAAAATCGCTGCAAATGTACGGTAATATCCCAAAAAGAAAAAAGCATTTTGGCTTTTATTTTTTAGCATTCGACATCCTGTAAAAACAAGCCTTTAATCGATGTCTTTGAGCAACTTAACGAGGGCTAAAGTCTCTAGAATCAAGCAAGTAATATATGGGACAAAAAAGGTAAAGAATTCTAGCTTGGAAAGACTGTCGTCTTGCATAAAAAGCGGATTGAAAATAAGAAAGTACACTGCAAATTTCAGCGTACTTCCAAATAAAAAGACAAATCCCAAGTTTTTATTTTGCTTTTTTGCTAACTGCACCATTCCATAATAAATACCTAAGGCCATGGCGAAGTTCACTAAATAACCCAGCACAATTAGATCAAAAGGAATCTCATTGGCGCGGGCATATAAAAATGCCACATGCAGTAGTCCCAAAAACACCAATACACCAAATAGTTGAATAGCGAAGGAGATTATTTTTTTATCCAAATCAGGGGTTTAATTTTTTAGTTTGCTTTATTACCAAGTACATCGATACTGCTACAGCAGAAAGAGTTAGGATAATTGTAAACATATTATTGTCCTTTTGATACTTCTCATCTAACCATTCACCTAGCCACGATCCCAAATATATAATCACACCCATTTGCACCGCTATACCTGTTAAGCTTAACCAATATTTTGCCTGATTTTTCGGTTTCGACATTCTTACATCTTGTTGGAATCGCTTCGCAAAATTACCCAAAATAAAAATTGCCACACTATTATAGTGTGGCAATTACCGAAATGTTATCATTGTCAATTCGCAGAAATGACAAAAACCATCCTGCTTTCAGAAATAAAGGGTAATGCTTTTCTTAGGAAGCTTTTGCTGGTCCATTTACATTACTACTTCCTAAAGAAGATTTAAATCCGCCTGAATTAGAAGTATTAGAACTAGTACTTGTGCTTGACGAAGAATTGCTGCTAAGAGAAGACCCTCCTTTGCCTTTCATAGTACAAGAAGCATTAAAAGTTGCACCTGGCTCAACAGCAAGTTTCGTAACTGAAACTGTTCCTTCAATAACTGCAGAGGACTTTAAAGAAAGTAAGTCAGAAACTAAAAGCTCTCCATTGAAACTTCCTTCTATATCTGCATTAACACATTCTACTTTCCCGTGGATGTAACCATCTTTGCCGATGACCACTTTGCCTGAAGTCTTTACGTTACCGTCTAGTTTTCCGTCGATTCTAAAATCTGCTTCGGAAACGATATCTCCCTTGATTTTAGTGTTTTTTTCAATTCTGTTGGGTTGTCCGCCTATTTCGTTCATAGTTCTAGGTTTTTTGTTATCTGAAAACATTGTAGTTTATGGTTTTGGGGTTAAAACTGAATTCTTATAATCGTTTAAATTTTTATGTACTTGTACGATTTTGTAGTTCGAAGATAGAATCACAAATCGCGGGTTTTTAATCTTATAGTCTTTATTTTTTTCAATCAATTCTGAGTAACCGAGCGCCCTATCTTTTGATTTAAAGCCGTGTACGATTACAAATTGGTCTTCCAAGGTATAAATATCTTTTGAAACGACATTACTATATTTTAAATCTTTTATTGATTTTTCAAGTTCTTCCTTCAACTTTAACGCTTCCTCGTTCTTACTGCGTTTGAAGGGGAATACTACTTTCCAATTTCCTGAGCCTGTGGAGCCCACTTCTGGAGAGAATTCTTTCGGTGCTAATTTGGGCAATTGTTCAGCAACCATTTCCTCTGCTTTCTTTCCTTCAGCATTGTTAGGATAGGTCAAGGCCACATAATTCAATGCTTCTTTGAACTCTTCAAAACCATTCAATCTTCCAATTGCATTGGCTTTCAACATTTCAAACTTGGGAACGATTGGATCACCAGTAAACGTATTAATGTTTTCTTCCGCACCTGTAATCACCGTTAGAAATTCTTGATTTCGATACTTTTTAAAGAGTGCTCCGTATCGGGCGTCAGGACTATCCTCTCCTTCAGCCAATACCGCAGATGGGTTCAATAGTATTTCCGCATAACGTGAATCACCATGATTTTGCAAAATATCATCCTTCATATTTGCCTGCAATGGGCTGCCTTCTTCCTCATATATTTTGTACAAGTTGTATTTTGACGGAAGTATCAATCGCTCTTCAGGATTCGATCTCAAAACATCTTCCAACTTTCCAGAAGCTAAAAGATTTTCTTTGAACTTCTCCTTATATATTAATCCCAATTGGTAATTCGCAAAATTTCGCTCTCCCTGAAGACTGTCTATTACGGCTTCATCCTTCGGAATGCGGTCCATATAAAAAGCCACATCATATTTTTCTTCATCGGTAGGCTCTCCATTCAAACTGTCATTGATGACGATTGCATCACCTGTCGCTTCTGATGGCAAGGTTCGTGTTTTGTTGCTCCAGCGCCAATCATCTTCCAGTTCACGATTCCCCCATTTGTTGGTAAAATCATTTTTACCGTAGCCAAGACTTGTTAGATTATAGAAATAAAATTTGCCCTTGTTTTCCTTACCTCCTTTTGATTCGCCAAAAGATGCAAAACTTGCTGTAATTTTTTCCTCAGCTTTCTTTTTCGCTTCTTCTTCAGCAGCTTTCATCTCATCAATAAAATCTTGAAAGTAAGCCAACTGATCATCAACCGGTAGATTATAAAGGGTAATTACACTATCGCTGTACTGGACAATATCCTCGTATTTAATGACATCTTCAAGATTATCAAGCTTCTTTTTAGTAGCCCTGAACTTTTTTGTATTCTCCGGAAGGTTGGTCAACATACTATCATAATATGCGCCGGCAGTCTTGTAAATGTTCTCATCAAAATTATACTCTGCCAAGTTTTCGTAGTTCAAGGCGTTCAATTTTGGTTCATTCTGCGTAGCTCGTAATGATTTGTTAAAATTGAGCAATGCCAAACTATCAGATTCATTCCCCAAATGGAATTCCGCTATCTGACGATAAATCTTATCCAAAAACGGACGATTCTCACGATTCTCTTCTAAGTCGGTTAGATATTCAAGAACCTCTTCTTCATTTTCAGAGGTAATCTCTATATTTCGAATCTTCTGAATCTCGGCATTAATCATATATACCCGAGGGGATTTTCTATTCAAGTCAATTACCTTGTCAAAAGCATAGTTTGCACTGTCTTTATAACCCAGTTGATTATATAGTTGCCCTATGATGTAGTAGTATCGCCCTTTTTCAGGGTTCTTTTTCGTGTAGTAGGATGCAATCTTTAGTTGCTGAATTGCAGTATCAGGAGCTTTTAAATTGATAAAGGCTTGTGCCATCATAGCACGGGCATCGGCATACTCTTGGTCTTTAAGCTCTTCGTATTTGAAAAGGCGTTTTAGATTTTTAAGTGCTAATTCCTCATTTTCCAAACGAATATTTACCTTTTCTCTCCAAATATGAGCTTCGTTAAGTTTGTCGCTATACGAATACTTTTTGATGATGTAGTTGAAAGCCTCAAGTGCAGGAATGTACCGTTGGTCAAAATACCTCCCTTTTCCCAAAAGCAAAAAAGCTTCATCCGTTTGCGGATTTCGTTCTTCATCTTTGATATCCATACTATGCTTTTGTATGGCTTTGGTCGCCTTTTCTTCTGCAATAATGAAATTCGGATTGTTGTCCTCAGAATCCAATTTGATGTCTTCCGTAACCTCAAGACGCTCGATGGGGAGTATTTCCCAGTAATCATCTTTGTAATTCGCATTAAGTTCTTCGCGACCTTCTTCAAAGGCAATATTACCATTGTACAAAGTGTTGTACTTGGTATTCAAAGCATGCCAGTTGCGGTTGATGAATTTGTCTTTTTTGACGGAGCAGGCATTGAAGAACATGCTGCCCAGAATAGCCAAAAGAATAAGTTTAAATTGAATCTTCAAAATTGTGTGTATACGTATGTAAACTTAACTGAAAAACAACGGGTTTATTATGTACTTCATCGACAAAATACATTAAAAAGGGGAAAGTAAATTCTTGAAAAGACAAATGACAAACCCTAACTTACCAACTTAGTGGTATGTCAATATAGTATTTCGTCGGAAAAACATATTAAATACGGTGCTTCACAGATTTTTTTAGACTCGAAAACGGTTAAAGTCAAAAAAGGGAAGGGAATGAAGTATATGAAACCGACTAAGCGGTTTGTTCTTCTAAATTTGAGATTGCATCTCAAATTTCAGCTTCTTCTTTTCTAAATATGCCCTTTCTTGCCTATTTGAGGTCTTCTTTATAGTGGTATCTAAATGAGCAACTGCCAACACAAGGTCACCTCTTTTCGCATAATATTCAGCATAGCATCCATAATACAAATATTCTCTTTGTTCAAGGTCCGAAATAGGTAATTTTTCCAAGATGTCCTTTACAACCTCAAAATTGTTCAATTGTAAATTGACAATCGCTATATTCAAAAGATGAAATGTGCTTGGCTGTAATTCCTGAAGTTCTGTATACCAGTTCAAAATCCTTTCCCAATTCGTTTCTTCAAAAGTTTTTGCTTTAATATGCTCAGCCGCAATCGCAGCTTCATAATGGTAAATGGATACATCATCGTATTCCATGGCTTTGTTCATTGAACCATTCCCTATTTGAATTAAAGGGAAAAACCATTTGCTGCGGTCTTGTTCTCGAATATCAACAATCTCATTGGCATCATTGGTTTTGCTCTCAAGGCGGGCAGCATGAAAACAAAGCAACGCAAACAGCGCATAAAGGCTACCGGAACGGAATTTTTCCTTTTTCAGCAAAAGCTTGCATAACCGGATAGATTCTCCGCAAAGGTCCTCTCGAATCAGTTTGTCTTTATTTGTAGAATGAAACCCTTCGTTGAAGGTTAGATAAACAACCTCCATTACTCGGGCGAGTCGGTCTTGAGCTTCGTTGGGTGAAGGGAAATCAAATTGAATATTATTTTTAACAATGGCCTGCTTTGCCCGATTAAGCCGTTTCGTAATCGTATCTTCTTTGGTCAGCAAAGCTGCGGCGATTTCCTTGGTACTAAAACCGGAAATTGTTTTTAAAGCAAAGGCAATCTGTTCATGAGGTTTTAACCTCGGGTGGCAAGCGACAAAAATCATACGAAGTTGGCTATCGGCAATCTCATGGTCGAGAAATAGGTCGTTCAATTCGATAGAAGAGGTTCCTGTAGCTATTTTATCAGCTCGATTTTTCTCGGATTTTATACTTCGGAGTAAATCAATGGTGCGGTTTTTAGCAACTTTGGTCAACCAAGCCTCCGGATTGTCAGGAAGTTGCTTTCGCCATTGGAGTGTTGCCTTTATGAAAGTATCCTGAACCGCATCTTCAATGGTTTCAATATGAGAAAGTCCAAAATATCGGACTAAAATAGCGACCATCTTTCCGTAATGGTGTCTGAAAAGATGGTCGACAATTTTGTTTTCCATTATCTACTGGTCAAAAACCATTATTTCACGAATTTCAACGGTTCCACCAAGGTCATAATCAGGATAATCTTGTGCTATTTTGACCACTGCATCCGCACTTTCAGCTGAAACAGTATAATAACCTCCAACTATTTCTTTGATATCTGCAAACGGACCGTCGCTAACTGTTCTATCTTTTCCTATAACCCGTTTAATATTTGGCACGAGTGCTTCTCCTCCTTTGAGAATTCCTTGAGATTCCATTTTTTGTCCCCAAGCGAACCATTTACCCATGCGGCCCTGCAGTTCTTCAGGCGACAGGCCTAGTTGTTGATAGTCAGCCCCGATAAAAATCATCATAAAATCTTTCATTTCTTTAGTATTTAAAAGGTTAATAAAATTGTTTGCCCTTATGACGGAGTGGGGATAAAACTTCGGACAATTTCTAAACCTTTTATGTTCCAGTTTAAAAATATGTTCGAGTTTTGGGGATAATAAACTACAAAGAAGGGATTATTTTTTACGTATCCAATTTTATATGGTATTTGCAATGCCTAAATTTGCACTCTAATTCTTTGAAAAAGAAAACATGGCCGATTTCCATTCGCTTACGGTAAAGCATATTAAAAAACTTACCCCCGGTTCTGTCGCAGTTACTTTTGACATTCCTAAAGACTTGATTCAAACATTTGATTTTGAAGCTGGTCAATATATCACCATAAAAAAGGAAATTAAAGGAAAGGAACTCCGTAGAGCATATTCAATCAGTTCAGTTCCGAAAAAAGATTCTATTACCATCGGAGTAAAAAAAGTTGACCGTGGTGGTTTTTCAGATTACGCACATTCAAAATTAGCGGAAGGAGATACGCTTGATGTTATGCCTCCAGAAGGGCGATTTGTTTTTGTTCCCACGGAAGTTTCAAAGAACATTGCAGGCTTTGCCGCAGGAAGTGGAATCACTCCAATAATGAGTATTGCTAAAACAGTTTTGGATAGTAATCCTGATAATACATTTGTATTGATTTATGGTAACAAATCGTACGAAGAAACCATGTTTTACACGGACTTGGTAAAACTTCAATTAGACTATACCAATCGGTTTTTTGTTTATTTCACCAACAGCCAAGCGCAAGAAAAGGATTCTCTTTTCGGGCGTATTGACACATCTACGGTAAACTATGCCTTAAATAATAAACACAAAGATGTTTCTTTTGATGCCTTCTATCTCTGTGGACCTGAGGCGATGATTAACAAGGTCACCGATACCTTAACCGACAACGACGTTGCAAAGGACAAAATCCATTTTGAGTTATTTACGGCTACGGAGATAAAAGAAGAACTTCCGGTTTCTGCGGAAGGTGAGACTCAATTAGAGGTTCTTGTTGATGATGAGACATTTTCATTTACGATGGATAAAAAAATGGTAGTTCTTGATGCGGTTTTAAAAGAAAACATTGATGCTCCGTATTCCTGTCAAGGAGGTGTTTGCAGCAGTTGTATTGCTCGCGTTACTGAAGGAAAGGCAGAAATGGCAAACAATCAGATTTTGACCGATGGTGAAATTGAAGAAGGCTTTATTTTAACTTGTCAAGCTCGTGCGGTTACGCCCACTCTGAAAATAGACTATGATGATGTCTAAAATATTGGTTAGTGGCTAGAGATGGGCACTTATTAAAATCTAATTTTTGCCAAACGCCTTTTCCAGCATTTGAATTGAGTTTTCATACCCTATTTTATAAGCCTTTTCCATTCCCTTCCTGTCGATTACTCCTATATTTTCCAGTGCCTCCGGGGCTGACATTAAATCACAGGCTTCTAATTTTCGTTGGTTAATGGCATAAATCATCAATCCGGTAACTCTGCTGGCTAATTGTATTGAGTTTTTTAAGTCTGTTTTTTGAAGGTCCCCAACAATAGAAACATTGCTTCCAATAATAAAATCACACTTTTTTTTAACAGGTTCTAAAGGAAAGTTATTCATAATGCCTCCATCGGCATAGAGTTCCCCGTCCAATTCCAATGGACTGAACAAAGGCGGCAATGCTGCTGAAGCCAACAAAGGACGTATTAATTCCCCTTTTGAAAAAAACCGCTGTTCAGCCTTTTGAAGATTCGTTGCAACAACATGAAGTTCGCGTTCTAAAGCGTCAAAACTATCTTCGGGAAAATAGCCTTTGAAAATAGCGACATAACGATCCGTGTCAATGAAGCCAGACTTTGCCAAAGTCAAAAAGTTATACTTAAACAAAGGTGTTTCTTTGAAAAATGCCAACATATCTTCGACGGTATTGCCGTTAGCATACAGCGCTCCAACCAAAGCTCCGACACTACTTCCTGAAACTACATCTGCTGAAATTTCATGCTCATTTAAAGCTTGAATTAGACCGATGTGAGCCATGCCTCTTACTCCTCCTCCCGAAAGTACTAATCCTATTGACCTTGATTGTAATTCTTCCAATTTCATACAGTAAAAGTACTGGGTTTACTTGGTTTTACGCAAGTTTACATGTTTTAAAATCGTTGTTTAAAAGACTATTAGGTTTGTTTACTTTCTAGAAATCAATTTCCATGTGAACTTTGAGTACTTCATCGATACTAAAGTGACTTTATACCCATATTTAGTGAATATATTGGCATATAAATAAGTACAAAACAAACCCAATAGTCGGTTTCTCCGTATATTTAATACTACCAAAACAACTTCATGCTTTCAAAGAATATTACCCTACTGCTTTTCATTTTATTAATTCTGGCTAGTTGTAAATCTGACGATACTGTATTGATTATAGATAAGGTTCCTAAAGAAAACTTAGGCTCGTCCTTTGTCGTTGATGAAACCAATGCTTTGATTCTATATAATGGAGCAAGTTTTGCCCTTGGTTCAACAATATCTCTTGGTTCAGAAACTTTAACTATCGAAACTGAAGACGCCACATTACAAAAAGGAAAAGGATATTCCGTGACTTATAAAGGAAGTTCATTTATGTTTTTTAGAACGGAGCTCCCAATTGTTTCTTTAAATACGCAAGGTCAAGTAATCCTAAATGACACTAAAATTCAAGGACAATTGCGGCTCTTGGAAACGGGTATTGAGCCCTTCGAAAATTTAATTGGTATTAAGCTCAGAGGAGGGGTTTCACGGTCTTTCCCTAAAAAATCATATAGCATGGAGCTATGGCTAGATGCTCAGGGCACCTCCCTTAAGGAAAGTCTTCTAGACCTCAGAAATGATGATGATTGGATTTTGGATGGCTTATGGAATGAGCCTTTACGTCTGCGTGATTACGTCTGCCATGATTTGTGGCTTAAAATTGGAAGACATCCTTATAAAACGAGTGAACCCAATAGCATTTTTGGTATTAAAAAGAAGTTTTGTGAGGTTTTTCTAAATGGAAAGTACAAAGGCGTTTATTATTTGGGTGAAAAGATAGACCGAAAACAATTGAATTTAGTGAAGTTCGACACCCAATTGAACGGAGAATTATACAAAGGAAGCTACTGGGACGATGGTGTAACTTTCGATGGTTTGGAGTCTTTCACAAATAGTGAACCTGAGTGGAGTGGATATGAAGCTAAGTACCCTGAGCAAATTGGAGAACTTGATTGGAGTAATTTGCACAGTTTGGTAGACTTTGTTGTTAATAGTAATCAAAGCTTATTCGATGCTTCCATATCAAACCTAGTAGATATGGCGAATATGGCAGACTACTACATTTTCATGAATATCATCTACGCTACCGATAATAGGGGTAAAAATGTATATACAGGTCGATATGACCAAAATTCACCATATTTCTTCCTTCCTTGGGACATGGACGGCTCTTTTGGAACGGATTGGCGCGGTGAACGAACCGATATCACCACGAAAATGTTATCCAACGGGCTTTATGACAAACTTCTGCAAAATGGGGCATTTAAAGCGGAAGTTAAATCTCGGTGGAATACCTTAAAAGCGAATGAACTAAGCATCGCCAATTTGCAAAGCATGTTCAATTCAAACTATGCTTACCTTAAGGACAATGGTGTTTACAATAGGGAAGCCTTAGATCCTGAACTACCTCAATTCTATAATGAGCAGGAGATAGGTTTCATAAACAAATGGGTTGAAAGTAGGTTTAACCATCTAGACAGCTATTTCGAAAACCTTTAGGTTTTCACGTTTTCTTGTAATTCATTTAAGAGTTTATCGACCAAGGTCCCGTACAATTCTTTGTAATTTTGTACTTCGACATGCATTATCCTTCAAAACATAAAACAGCTATTTTGGTTTTTGCCCGCTCATCTCAAGAAGAGGTAGCGCACAAATCAATTTACAATGGCGGGCAATTGTTTGATGCGCTAACAAATCATGTTTTAGAAACTGTAGTAAAAACTCAACTTCCGTACTTTCATTTTTCCGAAGAAAAACAAATCGGCAACACGTTTGGAGAACGTTTTACAAATGCTATAATGGCGATTTTCGAAAAAGGATACGAGCAAATTATCACGATTGGCAACGATACACCTCAACTTAATGTTGCCCATATTTTAGAGGCAGAAAAACATCTAGGGCTGAAGAAATCCGTTTTAGGCCCTTCCACCGATGGCGGTTTTTACTTAATGGGATTACATAAATATCAGTTTGATTCTACAAGCTTCTCCGAATTGGCATGGCAAACTTCAAGCGTTTTTGAACAACTATTAAAACATTTTACTGAAAGGAATACAACTGTTTTTGAACTTCAAAAGCTTTCTGATATTGATACTCAGGCAGATGTAAAATCAATTATTTCCTATACACATCAACTTTCCGAAGAACTGCTTATTGCGCTTCTTCAAACGTTAGAATCAGGAGAAAACGGGCATTTTATCCCTTCACAAAAAATCTATCCGCTGGCCCTTGGAGTCCACCATAATAAAGGTTCTCCAATGCTTCATTCATTATAGTCGTTCTTCTTTCGACTACCCATTCTTCATAGCGAATTACATCAGGATATCATTTCAGAGCGAGCAATTTCGTTAGTGGCATCAAAGTATTTTATTTCAAACAAACACATAAAAATATATCATGGCAGATTCATATTATAATCCCGCAGACCTTAGAAAATTTGGTAAAATCACAGAATGGAGTGAAGAAATCGGAAACAAATTTTTCGATTATTATGGTAAGGTTTTCGAAGAAGGCGCACTAAGTGCTAGAGAAAAGTCCTTAATCGCTCTTGCAGTGGCACATGTTGTTAAATGCCCATACTGCATTGATGCCTATACAAAAGACGGATTGCAAAAAGGAATTACAAAAGAAGAAATGATGGAAGCAGTTCACGCAGGTGCAGCCATTGAAAGTGGTGCGACGTTAGTGCATGGCGTTCAAATGATGAATAAATACAACAAGCTGTCGATGTAGGCTGGAATAGCCTGTCGATATAATTACATAAAATGGAAAAAAGCATTTTACCAAAAAAGTCGAAAAAGCCGATGCAAAAGTCCTTAAAGTCTAGGCACAACGAACTTGCAGTAACAAATAAGCAGCTCGAAATCTTAAATGGAGGTATTTTCGCCGATGGAGAACTCCCTTATTTTAAAGATAAAATCAATGAAATTGGCCATTTTCCATTACGCCCGAAGAAATTGGAGATACTGCAAATCAATGTGGGTTATATGTGTAATCAAGTATGTGAGCATTGCCATGTAGACGCTGGGCCTGACCGAAAGGAAATTATGACACGTGAAACGATGTCGCAGTGTTTGGATATCATTAGAAATACTGGAGCTCATACCTTAGATTTAACCGGTGGCGCACCCGAAATGAACCCTGATTTTCGCTGGTTTGTTGAAGAAGCGGCCAAAGCTGGCATCAAAGATTTTATTGTACGTTCGAACCTTACCATCATTCGAGCGAATAAGAAATACTACGATTTACCCGATTTCTTTAAGAAGCATAATGTCCATGTGATTTCTTCAATGCCACACTATACAAGAGGGAAGACTGATAAGCAGCGTGGAGACGGTGTTTTTGATAAATCCATCAAGGCATTACAGGAACTCAATGAAAGAGGCTATGGAATGCCTGATAGCAGTTTGCGATTAGATTTGGTCTATAATCCCTCAGGAGCATATCTCCCCGGAGACCAAATGGCTTTGGAAGCAGATTTCAAAAAGGCTTTGAAGGAGGATTTCGATATTCAATTCCATAATCTTTTTGCCATAACCAATTTACCAATTGCCCGCTTTTTAGACTATTTGATTGCATCCGAAAACTTCGAGGATTATATGTATTCTTTAGTTGAAGCATACAACCCTGCTGCAGTAGAAAATGTGATGTGTACCAACACCATTTCTATCAGTTGGGATGGCTGGATTTACGATTGTGATTTTAACCAAATGCTGGATTTGAAAGTTGCCAGTAAAGTGAAACACATAAAAGACTATAATGAGGATTTACTAAACGACAGAAACATTATCATTTCACAGCATTGTTATGGCTGCACTGCCGGGGCCGGAAGTAGTTGTCAGGGAGCGGTTGCCTAAACCCTTACCTCTAATTAAGAATAAAGAAAACAATTACAGATTTAGAAACCGAAAAACAGACCCATTAGTCAGTTATTTGGTTTTTTTGAAATGTTAAAATCCCTTATTTGACAACCAATTTCCCGTCATTCACAACATTGATTGCCCAAAACCCCTATAAAATAGGCATCTTCGAGATA
The DNA here is from genome assembly GCA_947500435.1 of uncultured Flavobacteriaceae bacterium. Lineage (GTDB taxonomy): Bacteria > Bacteroidota > Bacteroidia > Flavobacteriales > Flavobacteriaceae > Maribacter_C. Next base: position 79,619 of record CANMRV010000001.1, on the reverse strand, counting down.
TATAAAAAATCCGACGTCTTAGTCGGTTTACTAACCTTATTTAGAAGCAAACCTAATGGAAAAATCATTAAAGAGAATGACAACCATGAACCGGATGCAAGTCACCGGTCTTGAACTTTTCTATAAAAACGGATATTATAACACCAGTGTTGACGATATTTTAAAAGAACTTTCCTTATCAAAAGGGGCCTTCTATTATCACTTTGATTCAAAGGAAGATTTCTTCGTGCAAATCATTCAGAACCTCTTGGTTCGAAAAATTTACAGCTCACTTATAGAGCCAATCGAAGGCCATGAACATACCTTGGATTTAATCATCAACTGTTTTGAAGATGCTTTAGAAACTGCAGTTCATAATGAAATGGATTACGGATTTTTACTTAGTAATTTCATCAATGAATTCAATGGAAGAAATGAAGAGGTTATGAAGCACCTCAACGAAATCTTACGCATTTGGGAAGTTACGCTCGTTTCAGCCATTCAAAGAGGAAAATTCAACGGTCATATCGACCGACATGTTGACGCAGAAGGTGTTGCCGTATATTTAATGAGTTCTTATATCGGAATTCGAACTTTGATGGTAGAAAATACGCCAAGCGCCAGAAAATATCGCTTTATGTCGCAATTGCGTCAGTACTTCAAATCCATTGAAGTAAAGCAATCTTCGTTCTAGAAAGCGCACGTTTATTTTTCTAAAATCGCATTGATTTTTCTCAGGATGTCTTCCGGAAGAATTGTCCGCATCGCTTCAGAATAGCCATCAGGCATTTTATTTCCATAAACGGATGTGGGAATTAATGGAAATTTCTCTCTGTTCGCTAATAAGGCATTTTCAATATCCTGTCCAAAAGGATAAAACCCAGCATATGGATGCGTCACTCCCCAAAGAGTGACTGTAGGAACACCAAAAAGGGAAGCCAAATGGGCATTTCCACTATCCATAGCTAGCATAATATTCAAATTCGAAATAAGGTCTAATTCTTCGGCAAACGTTATTTTTCCTACTATACTGACCGTATTAGAGAATTGTTTTTCCCAAGCTTCAAGCTGTTTTCGTTCTTTTTGACCACCTCCAAAAAGTAAGATTTTATTTGTTTGGCTTAGTTGTGAAACGACCTGTTCCGTCAAATCTAACGGATACATTTTACCTTCAAATGCAGCAAAAGGGGCAATTCCAATACATTTTCCTTTCTCAAATTCTAACAATTTTTCCGCCTTTTCTGAGAGTACTTGTTTGGGTATAAAAGCTACATTTTCTAAATTCAGCGGAAATCCGAGTGCCTCAAAAACCTCCGCATATCGCTGATGCGTTGTTTTTAAAGGCTTGAAAACCTTGTTGTTCAATGAAGTCAAAGCTTTCTTCTCTGCTCGTCCTTTATCGATTTGAGCATAATGAAATCCCCCTAACCTAAAATAAGCTTTTAGAATATTGCTCCGAAGCACATTGTGTAAATCCGCTACGGCGTCTATTTTAAGGGCTTCCAACTCTTTATACAGCCTTCTAAGACCAAACACACCTTTGTGTTTTCCCTTTACATCAGCGACATAAACCTTGACATTAGGTAATTGGGAAAATATAGGTTTGAAAAAATCCCTGGTAAGAACAGTTACTTGTACATCAGGGTATTGTTTCTGCAGAGCGGAAAGTACCGGAACAGTCATCGCAACATCTCCCATGGCAGACAATCGTATGACCAAGAGATGTTTCTGTGCAATCATAAATCGTTTGGCTTACTTCTGACCTCTAAGAACTGGATTAAGTTCGTCATCATTGTACATTTTCATCTGTTTGTAGACTTTCATGTACTTGCTACCGCTTTCAATATCACCCAATAATTGATCAATAGCTGTGGACAAGTCTTTCTTTTGTTCAAGTAATACCTGAAGCTTTTGTTGACATTTTTCCAAGTGCTCAGAAGAGGCGTCAGTTCTTGTTGCTTCTTCATTCATGTGATATACTTTTAATGCCAAAATAGAAAGACGGTCGATGGCCCAAGCAGGGCTCTCCGTATTAATAGTGGCATTATTTTTTATTTCTACCGATTGGTATTTATTTAAGAAATAGCTGTCGATATACTCCACCAAGTCCGTGCGATCCTGGTTGCTGGCGTCAATCTTACGTTTTAAGATCAATGCTGCATCTGGGTCAATGTTTGGATCACGAATGATATCTTCATAGTGCCATTGCACAGTATCTATCCAGTTTTTGCGATACAATAAGTGGGTTATCTCATCTTTTGGATATGGGTTTGTAAAAGATTGGTACACATCATCTTCAATGTGATATGTCGTTATGCTTTCATCAAAAATCTTAAATGCTAATTCGCTAAACATCTGAGTCAAATTTTGGCAAAGTTACTATTTAATAACTAGAGTTGTAAGCAAGATTACCAGTGGAACAAAAACCGAAACAATAAGAACTACCTCCTTGATATTGGGCTTTTTAATCGATTCCACATAATTAGTAATAAACACTGAAGCAGGGAAAAATGTAACCATTATTGGATATACATCCGTAGAGGAAGTTAATACTTTAAGAATAACACCCAATACAAATGAAAAACCGATAAGCCTCATTGTAACGATTTGGCCAAGGCCCGCTTTTCCTAACTTCAAAAACGCAAATATGATTGCAAAAACCGTAAGCAAAACATAGATAACTAGCTTTGTACTGTTAAACCACTTTGAAAAATAGGTTACATTAAAATCAAACTGAAATTGATAATGGTTCACTAGAAATTCGGAGTTATTAGATAGAACTAAGATGCAATAAGCAATCATGAAAACGGTAAAAACACCGGCGAAAGGCACCATCCAGTTTCGGATATTCTTCGGTTCGTAGATGTAAATGGCTAGAAAGACTAATACTAAATATAAAACCGCCCACTCATAAAACAGACTCGAAACCATTACCCAAAGCGTCGCGTCAAATACTTTGGGTTTAATATTTTTAAGAGATCTTATACTTATCAACCGCCGAGTTGCCAAAAGAAGAAAAAGGCTGCAAAAAACTGCATTCCGGTCCGCCAATGTTTCGGGAAAGACTAGTATTAACAACGCATAGAACAAAATTGCGAAAGAATTCGGAGCTGTAATCTTGTTTCTTTTTACAATAAAATCTATCACAAAAATGCTAAAGGCTAAGACCGCAAAAATTAGCATTTGAAAGACTATTTCATAAAGATCATAGGTCTTGTCAAAGAGAAGAAAATGAACTATCCAGTAGGTCACAAACAAAAACGAAAGGACGATGATGAAATTTATGGGTTTAGTTTTTCCAAAAATGCTTGAAATCATCTGATGTTTTTGTACTTTTGCGCAGTAAATATAGCTAACATGACTTCATTTTTTAGAGGGATAGAGGATTTATTTGTAAACGTACTTTTTGCCCCATTCGATTTCTTTCGTTTTATGGAAAACTGGTGGGCATCTAATGCTATCAACTGGATTTTGGCAATTATTGGAATGATAGCCTTTGTTTACTGGATGCTTGAACTTAAAAAGTACAACGACAACGGGGAAGAGGACAAGAGCATCAGTTCACATTCCTACCTGTAACGTCGACTACACCTGTTGCCGTTTTTTATAAAAATCGTTTTACTACGCAGCTAGCTCATGTAGGGTTTTATAAATCAAAACCAATATCAGTTCTAAAGTTCATCTGATCAAAATGAACCTTTTCGATATTTTTATAGGATATTTTTAATGCTTCCCTAAAGTTTCCCCCGTAGGATGTAACCGCCATCACTCGACCACCATTTGTAACTACTTTGCCTTCTTTCATTGTTGTGCCTGCATGAAAAACCAAAGAATCATTAATCTGGTCATAACCGCTCATTTCTATTCCTTTTTCATAAGCTTCAGGGTAGCCCCCCGAAACTAGCATAACTGTAGTTGCCGTGCGTTCATCCAATTCCAAATTGATGGAATCTAAGGTTTGATTGGCAACTGCTTCGAATACCTCAACCAAGTCATTCTTAATCCGTGGAATAACGACTTCGGTCTCAGGATCACCAAGTCTTACGTTGTATTCGATTACAAAGGGATCATCACCAACTTTAATCAGACCGATGAAAACAAATCCCTTGTAGGGTAAATTATCCTTTTTAAGCCCCTCTACGGTCGGAATAACAATGCGCTCATGGATTTTATCCATAAACTCTTTATCGACGAAGGGAACAGGGGATATGGCGCCCATACCGCCCGTATTGAGTCCGGTATCGCCTTCACCAATGCGTTTGTAATCTTTTGCTGTTGGTAAAACTTTATATCCTTTACCGTCAGTAAGCACAAAAACACTTAATTCGATACCCGCTAAAAACTCTTCAATCACCACTGTTGCACTAGCATTACCAAACTTGGCATCAACTAACATCGTCCGAAGTTCTTGCTTAGCTTCATCTAAGTCTTGAAGAATCAAAACACCCTTTCCTGCAGCTAAACCATCGGCTTTTAAAACGTAGGGGGCATTCAAGGTTTCCAAAAACAAGTATCCCTCCTCCAACTCGGATGCCGTAAAACTTTGATAAGCGGCGGTTGGAATATTATGGCGTATCATAAACTTCTTCGCGAACTCCTTGCTTCCCTCCAATTCTGCTGCCGCCTTCTGCGGGCCTATTACTGGAATATTTTTCAGCGCCTCATCATTCAAGAAAAAATCATGTACCCCATTTACTAGTGGGTCTTCGGGGCCAACCACTACCATTTCGATGTTCTCAGAAAGAACCAATTTCTTAATTTCAGAAAAATCATTTACACCAATTGGTATATTACTGGCAATTTCTCCAGTGCCTGCGTTTCCAGGAGCGACAAATAGTTTTGACAACTTGGGGCTTTGGTGTAATTTCCAAGCCAGTGTATGCTCACGACCTCCAGAACCTAGTATAAGAATATTCATCTCTATTGCGTTTGGCGCAAAAATAGAAATGTTCTTTGCAATAGCAATGTTAGGATTACTTAAAAGACGAAAGAATAACTTTGGGTACGCAAAATAGGTGAAAGACTAACTTTTCTCCCTGTTTGTAGGAATTTCAAAATAAATGGTGTTTCATCGATGAAATGCATCCACTAATCCGATGTCAAGCCGCCTATTTATGGGATTCTTACAAAATCGTATACGATTTTGTAAGTTTTAACATTTGCTATATTCCTTGCTTTTTAGGTTCAAAAAGTGAGCTTGCAGCAATTCATTTTTATCTTAACCATATGATGTTCAAAATCTTCCTTTTGAAGTCAAAATGAACACTTTGGAATACCTCCTTTTTGAATTAAAGCATAAAAAAACCCAACCATCCTGGTTAGGTTTTCCGTATTGAAGTCGTTCTTTTACTTTTTGTTTCGCTCAGAGAAATCTCGATGTTCAGTTTTCTCCAATTCATCATTAGATAATGTCTTGAAATACTCAAATGTTTTTCGCATTCCTTCCTCACGACCAACTTTAGGTTCCCAACCCAATATTTCTTTTGCCTTTGTAATATCTGGTTGACGCTGCATTGGGTCATCTTTAGGTAAATCTTTATAAATAACCTTTTGTTCAGTTCCCGTGAGCTTGATAATTTCCTCTGCGAAGTCACTTATGGTTATTTCATGTGGATTTCCGATGTTTACTGGCAAGGTATAATCACTCATTAACAATCGGTATATCCCTTCGATTTCATCGTCTACATAACAAAAGGAGCGGGTTTGTGAACCATCTCCAAAAACAGTGAGATCTTCACCTCTTAGAGCCTGTCCCATAAATGCAGGGATTACTCGTCCGTCATTAAGGCGCATTCTCGGTCCATAGGTATTAAAAATACGCACGATACGCGTTTCTACACCGTGAAAACGATGGTAGGCCATTGTTATGGACTCTTGAAAACGCTTGGCCTCATCATATACACCTCTTGGGCCAATCGTATTTACATTTCCGTAGTATTCCTCCGTTTGTGGATGAACCAAAGGGTCTCCGTAAATCTCAGAGGTGGATGCGATAAGTATACGTGCTCCTTTTTCTTTTGCTAAGCCCAATAGATTATGAGTTCCTAAAGCTCCTACTTTCAAGGTTTGAATAGGAATTTTCAAGTAATCAATAGGACTAGCAGGTGAAGCGAAATGAAGGATATAATCCAACTTTCCTGGAACATGCACAAACTTAGTGACATCATGATGATAGTACTCAAACTGTTCCAATTTGAACAAATGCTCAATATTTTTTAAATCTCCGGTAATCAGGTTATCCATAGCGATAACATGAAAACCTTCTTTGATAAAACGGTCGCATAAGTGAGATCCAAGAAATCCTGCTGCTCCGGTAATTAAAATTCGCTTCATGAAGATGTTGTTGTTTGACTTCTTAACGTAAGAATTCTTTAAAAATTGAGGGACAAAATTAGTTTTAGAAAAAAGAGTGGGCAATTATTCTAGTCCTATAACCCTATTAAGAGAGGAAAGTGACTCTATCCCGTTCTAATGTACGTTTTCTTCGGGGTAATTGACTTCTTCCTCCTTTTGTTTTCCGTTTAAGTGATTTTCTTTTGAAGCGCTATGCCTATTGGAGTCATTCTTTTTACCCGTAATCTTATTTACCTTCCTTCTCAGCATGATTTTTTGCTTTAGGGTGGCAAAATTATAGTTGTATTTAAAGAAGATATATCCTAGGAAAACTACTACAGATACTAACATCAGAACCATTCCCAAGTTTCTAGCTTTACTTCCTAAAACAATAAACAACATTACAAAAAGGAGATTAAAGCAGCCAATAATAAAGCTTGCTTGCTTGTGTGAGAGCCCCCAGTAGTCAATCAGCACGTGATGCGTATGATTGCGATCAGGAGAAAAAGGTCCTTTTTTATTTGCGATTCGTATGGTAAAGACACGCGCGGTATCAAAAAGCGGCACAATCAATATGCTTATTGCAATTAGCGGTGCATTTTCAAGTAAAAATGGCAATTCGGTATAATCACTTGGGTTTAAGGCCAAGAATTTTAAAGTCAAAATGCTGATGATGAAACCAACCATCAATGAACCCGTATCACCCATGAAGATTTTCTTGTCTGAGGAAAGATTAAAGCCCAAAAAAGCCATTAAGCTAGCGTTTACCGTGATTGCCAGTAAGGCAAAAAAGTATTCTTGAGTTAGATAGAAAATAGTGGTATATATAACCATAATAACAATCCCTACCACTGAAGCCAATCCATCAATACCATCAATGAGATTATACGAGTTGATAATAGTCAACATCATAAAACCAGCAATACCCAGGTAGAGGTAATGCGGTATTTCATGAATGTTTAAAAATCCGTTCAGAGAATCTATCGTAAAGCTAGGGTTTGCCAAAATAAAAGCAATAGCGAATACTTGGGTTATCAACTTTGCACCAGGAGAAATTACTACCAAATCATCTTTCAAACCAACTATAAATAGGATGGTCAATCCGGGAATGACGTATATCGCTTCATCAAAACTAGGCCAGCTTTTTATAAAGAAAAGCGCAAAAATAAGTGTGTAAAAGAACGAAATGCCTCCTAAAGTGGGCGTTTTGCTCTGGTGGGAGCTTCTTTGATTGGGGTCATCCATCAGGCGTTTATACTCAACTACCTTTATGATTTTTGGTATAGTCAAATAAATCAGGAGAAAAGACCCGATAAATAGTAATATGGCTGTTTCTAGAAAGTTCATGGCGCACTCTTAGTGTAAAAGTAAGAAAAGTATAGTTGTTGCGTCGGTAGAAAGAAGAATATCCCATATAGCCGAAATCTAAATTCAGCTAATTACCGCAAATCATGAAGGAATCTTGAGTTCGTAAAGGTTTAATCAACACACAGCCCGATTTTACCATGGGTACTGGTACTTCTTCTAAAATGGTTTCTCCGTTCTTAAGGTCTTGGATGATTTGTTTAATTTGCAGTGCTCTGTTCTAAGATTACAGCAAAACTACTATTAATCGTGCAATTTTTGAGTGACATTTTTGGCATAACTCTATCTAAAATTTTTAAAAGCTAGATATGATACACATGAAACTGGAATCAAATCAATTTCGACTTTAATAAACTACTTAGTTTGGGGCTTTCAAGATTGCTTCCAACAATAGAAACAATATTACTCTTATTGTTAACCATTTTACCTATCTCAATGCGCCAAGAAAGAACATCTGTTTTGAACAATTTAAAGTGCTTAGAATTCCAATCTCTAGATTCGATTAAATTCAAAATTGAATCTATCTCTTCTATTGCATCACAATATAAAGCTATCTTCAGCAACGCTTCAAAATACATTGCCTGTAGATAAGAACTTGGAGAAACGCCCATAGGAGGTTTTTTAGAGAATTCTTTCAGACTATTAAAAGCTTTTTCTAAAGAAATATCCCCTTCTGTGGAAATTAGGAGTTGCTTCCTTGCCGCTTTCTTAGCTTCTGGAAAATAATTTATATGTTCCTTATATGGAATTGAGAATTGAAGCCCTTTATTGTCAAAAAATTGTTCAAGAACCATGGGGCCAGACATACAAGACTTTAAATCGTTCCCAATTTTATTGCCACATAAGGAATAGACCGTAAAATGAGGTCTATATTGTTCAACTCTGGGTAGCTTAACGAGCTCAATCCCAATAATAATAGGGCCAAGAATTTTATAAAACCTATTTGTGGAATACGGTCTCAGTTCCGGAAAGGCATCAAGCCAATCCTTCGATATTTGTTTTTTCAACATTCACATATTTTTACTTATTGAGGCCTGATAAGTTCTAGGGTATAATCAAAAAAGTTGCCTTGATATTTTTCAGATTGCCCAGGACTCCATCCGGCTTTTCCAAATTTCCAATCATAAATTTTGTTGTTTTTGATATCTCTAACATCTAAAAATCCTCGATTTCCAGGTCCTAGAAGTGTGTTGTTATTGAAATAATCATTTACTCGAAGCCCCCTATCCCCGTACCTGCGTTGATACCTTCTTAATAATTCCGAAGCATGTGAGTGTTTGGCTGTCCCCGTCCCTCGTGCGGTCGATCTGATATTCCTAACATTTCTATTTGCTAAATTAGCTGCTTTTTGTACTAGTTGCTTATTGGTAAGTGCTTTTTTCGATAGAACTCTCCCTCCAGCTTTTATGCCAGTTTTTATCGCTCCTTTGGCGATAGAAGACCCTCCTAAAGTAAATACATCAGCAATAATGGAGCCCACTCCTAATGCCACCATCCAACCATCACCATCACGAATACCTTTGTAAATATCTTTGGCCCCTCCAACGATGGGCACAAAGTCTAAGGCCGTATCTAAAACATCTTCGGCAGTAATGTTGAAACCCTGATCCACTATTTGGTCATCCAAACCATCATTCGGTACAAAATTATCAGGTACTGGTACTCCCTGTAATGGGTCTGCGCTACCAGTTTGAGAAATACCAAAGGCACCACCACTTTGAAAAGACATGTTATCAAAGGCTATACCACCCCCAGAAGGTGCTTCTATTGCTGGTATGTTCAACGGTATCCAGCCACCATCATTGAGGCTACCATTACCCCGTGATTGCCTCGACATACTCGAGGCCATTTGGGTGTTGTTTTGATTGTTTACGGGGGTAGGACTAGACCCTAGATAACCGTCGTTTATCAGAGGGTTAGCGTCATGATTGCCAAAAATTGCATTCGCAAAAATTAGAGCGGCAACAGCAGCCACTATGATGGCTATTGGCTCTTCCCCACTAGGATCGGTATACATCAATGGATTGTTCAACACATACCCATATCGATTGTACGCCTGGGTGTTGAAAGGGTCTACAATGTAATTATCTGGGGATAAGAACCTACCCAAATTGGCATCGTACATTCGGCCGTTCATATGTATTAGACCCACTTCAAAAAAGTGTTCATGGCCTGTATACCCTCTACCCAAAAGACTGGTATGATCAAAGGTTGTGCCGCCAGAACTATCTAAAAACTTATCCAATTCGCCCCATGCCCCAAATTGGCTTTGTTCTTTTACGTCGCCATCCGCATCTGTAATCGCCAAGATGCTGCCCAAATAATCGCGATGCAGGTAATGGTATTCATCGATACTATTGGCGCCCGTTTCTTTAATGTGAGCAATCGGGGCCGAATACGCATCTCCCGCCACATAATTGATAATTTTGGCGCTGCTGGTCTGGGTGTCTTCAACAATTTCTACAGGTATAATACTAGAATAATGTTTGCGATATCTTCGCAAACTTCTATCTTCATCTTCACCGCCATAATATGCCGTGCTTCGGTTCATCATCGGCCCATACTCAAAGCTGACCCTACCATGGCCCGTCTGATGAATAGTAACAGGCTTTTTAAAAGCATTGTAACTAATTTGTTGGGTCGGGTATTGTTGAAAAAAGGTTTCTCCTTTGGTATTCGGATCTATCTCATTCAGTCGATAATCCTTGGGGGTTGCATAAGTATAATCCCCAATATCGGTATTATCGTCAATTCTACCACGATTATCATAGGCCATAGTTTTGATAACATCACCCGTGATAGTCGTCAGGCGATCATGTTGGTCGTAACCAAAAACCTCTTGCCAGTTAAATCCAAAATTCTCTCTGCTATTAAGTGTACCTCTTTGCGCATTAAAATCATATTCTGTATATAAGGCTACCGTTGGGGTTGGATTATTCCCAGATTCTTTATCTTCAATTTTCTCCAAATACCCATACCCATCATAATCCCTACTTTTCACGATACCATTTCCTAGAGTGATGGTCTTCCCTTGGCCTCTTGCATTGATTTCGTTAAGCTCCCAAAGTTTATCTGGTGTGCCATTGTTCCAAATCTCTTTTAAAATGCCTGAGGTATCGTATACATTCCGGGTGGTTAGACTTTTTGAAGCACCGCTAGTCAAACTAGACGTTTGGGTTTCTGTTTCTACCCTGTCATAACCATCATAGGTCATTTCAAGTTCAAAACTAGCTAGACCTGTATTTTCAGTTACTTTCTCTAAGTACTTGTATTGCGGATGATATTCATACTCATAGGTATAAGCACGATTATTATTTGTATTGTCATAACCATTAATATCAGTTAATTGCTGAGTATTAGGGTCATAAACATAGTCTAAAGACAAGTCGGTCAAATCTCCTACTACGGTTTTCGAATCTATCCTGCCGAAGTCATCGTATTCATAGGTGGTGGTACCTTTGGGCGTTATCTCTTTCCATAAATCCCCAAAATCATCGTGATAGGAATAAGTGTATGTGCCGGCAGAAGGATCGTTTAAACTTATTTTTCGGCCCCATCCATCAACGCCAACGGTCACAACATGCCCTCCATAATCCGCAGTTTTCAACTGCCCGCTAGCATGATATGTATAGTCGATAGTGCCACCTGGGTCTTGAGATTTTGCTACATTCCCAAGAGCATCTAATGTTGTAGTTACCGTTTTGACTCCATCGTTGACCGTCGAGGATAGTCCGGAATAGGAAATCGTAATATTTCTGCCTGTATACAGTTGCTCAGATATAGGTCTTCCATATTCGTCAAAAACCGTTGTATTCCATTGCCCAGGAGAACCGTTGTGAGGTTCACTCTCTCTTCTTAATCTGCCGGAAACATAATATTCGTAGTCATTATAAACCCATTGATTGTTCAGGCTCAAAGAACCAGAACGTGTGGTCCATCCAAAAGCATTATAATACGTTTCGTCTTTAGCTCCAGTAGGATAATCAACGGTATATTTCAGGGCTCCACCTGATAAGGGAGAATAACTTCGAATGGTTTCGTTACCCCGATAATCCGTTTCTTTCCAAATACGGCCCCAATTATCATGAAGAAATGACGTGGTTAAACTGTAGGGGCTGGTGGTCGAAATTACGCCTCCATCGACCGGATCATACTCAAATGTCGTTGCCAAACCATCAACTTCAATAGATTTTGTCAAGAAACGACCGTAATATGGCGCATTGGGTTCATATTCAAATTGTTGTACTCTATCGGCCTTGGTAGTGCCTTTGAGGGTTTTCTTTGTGACGTTTCCGTAAATATCATACTCCAAGTCTTGTATCAACCAAGCGGTGCCGTCACCCTTTCGCTTGATTTTAGAAACCAAATTATTATTATATTCATATTCCTCCTCTGTAGTAAAGCTATTGCCATAGCTCGTCATAGTTTCGCTCATCAACTTTATTTTACCTATATGGTAAGTATTATTGGTAGCCGAGGGGCTATTGTAATAGGTATAATCGACTATACGACTACCCCCAGGAAAAACAGTATTAATCTTCGTTTGATTGTTGTACTGGTCGTACGTATAGGTTTCGGTAGTCAGTACACCAGTAAGTCCGTTGTCAGACTCCATTCGATTTAGACGAATATCTACTGCCCCCGCATAACCATCTCCACTAGATTGGTTAATGGGAGGGTTTATTTTAGCGGTGTAATCACCATTGGCGCCCAAAGCCTGAAAGCCTGGTAATAGTGTAATTGATTGTGCTGCCTCATCTACTCTTGATCCGACTACCGGCGAGTTGAAAGTTAACGTTGGAGGCGACCCAGATACCGATGGAAAACTAGGGTTATCAATGAGTTGATAGTCATAAAAGTAATTGATTTTACTAGCATATTGTGTGGGATTAGTGCTATTCGAACTCGAAGTAATTTGTTCTATAACTGCACCACGCAATAAAGGATTATGTTTTGAAATCGTCCAGACTGCGGGCACATTATTACCAAACCAATTACTTCGTTTAACCATTTCAAAACCTGCAAAACCCTGCCCGTTGGTAGTTGAAATAGCATTTTCATAATAGAATCGCTTGGTTCTTGTATGACCCGACCCAGTTTGCAACAATTCTCTAACCACCATAAATGAAGGAGCGACATCTACATTTTCATAGGGGAAAACCTGATTAGGATTTTGTGAAGAAGCGGTGTAAGATTTAAAAAAACTAGAGTCAGAACCAGAATCGGTATAAAAAGTATTTACCAAATCATATTTGATGTCGGTTACTACGCCATTATTGGTGACCTTTTCAAGTGTAACATCTTCTCGGTGATCATAAATAGATTTATAGGACCTTACCCATTTATCACTCATAGTAGCAAACTCCAAATTGCCATTTTCTTCGTTCGAAGAGAGGAAAATTGGAATTGGGTAATGTTTTAGGTTTCCTTGAGTATCTATTTGGCCCGTTGAACTAAAATGTGGATAACTGCCAGATGAAGGTGGCTTACTTTGAAATAGGGTTATAAACTGTTTACCATTATCGCTACCATTATAGGTTTCTGTATTGTATTCGATGATATCGGTCTTACCATCTCCGTTCATATCAACTGGGATAATATTGTAACCATAGAGCGTCCCTTCTTGACTATCAAAGTCCGTATGTTTATACTCAAAAGGCATTTGTAAGTACTCTTTTTTATCGAACCCACTGCCCGTTGAGAGAAGCATTGAAAAATGATTGCTATTATTTCCTCGAGGAATGAGAAAGTCTGTTTTGCCATCACCGTTATAATCCCCTGGCATTGGCTTAAACTCAGCATCAAATACCGAATTAGTATACTCCCATAAAAGTTCAATCTCTGTATTGTTATTATTTATTGAATAAACTTCGGCCTTCCCATCGGAAAATCTTACTAAATCTGTTTTACCGTCACCATTGACGTCTACTGCGTAAAGCTCATTTGTTTCTGAAGACGTCCCAGAAAGTTGCCCTAAATCAAAGCCCACTTCACTGCCATCTCGCCTATCTAGTTTTATCAAGTGGGTTTTTGGTGTGTTATAAATTATTTGGCTCGTTTGTTGCCCTCCAATTTCAAATTGTGTCCAAAGTGGATTAGCAACCGCTAACATATCTGAAAGCCCGTCTCCATCAAAATCACCTGATAAATATTTTTGTGGCACAGAAACATCTTGTTGATTGAAATAATTATAAGTCGTTGGTAAGTCCCAGGTTTTATTATAAATAGTAGAAATTGAACTAGCAGATGGCGTTGGTTTAGCCATGATATTGAAATTCGCTCTTCCCCCTATCTTTTTCACCAAAACCAAACCTTGATTTGGCATTAATCTATTTTCTTCATTTAGCCAATTAACCGGAAATATATCTTGAAAAAAGCCGGTTTCAACCGCGTCAGAATAGTTAAACCCGGACGAGTTTTGTACATCTTCAAAAAACCAGAATTTGGTTTTTTTACTTTCGCCAAATGTTGGGTAAACCACAAAGTCCATTTTGCCGTTTGCATTTAGGTTCAATGAAATAACCTTCGCATTTCTCTGCTCTATTTTGGCAACATCAAGTTGGCTAGCTTCGCCAAAGCTTTGAATCAAACCGGTATTCGAATTGGAATCGTATTGAAAGGATATACTGCGAGAATCACCGCTGACTTTTTCGGTCAAAGATGTCAGTCGCTCATAACCCAAAGTAGTTGAGGAATGGTTTAAAACATATTCACGATATAGAACTCCACCTGCCCCTCTAACCAAAATTTGATCTAAAATTTTGTCGCGCACAAAGCGTACTCCACCAACATAAGCTGATTCATCAAACATGCGATCATTATCATAAGAAAACTCAATTTCATTGATTGGTGACGAAGTACCCTTGCTACCATATGAGATTTTTTCAATGTAGAGTGAATTTTCAGACTTGGAATAGGTGTAGGATACGCGAATCCCTTGTGGATTTTCCCAGTATGTAAGAGCATAATCCATATGGCCTCGGGATTCAAGAGTACTTCCATAATGACCAATTGACCCATCGGGATAAAAGACCTTGAAATACTTGGGCCCTGCAATATTCAATCCATTGTTCGAACCGTAGGACACCACTTTGAGATTCGAATGCTGTTCTGTCTCATATACTGCTCCACTTGACCCATATGTTCCCGATTTTAATACCAATCGCTGACCATCCAACGCAAATCGATCGTTTGCATCAAAGTCTACAGGGTCTATAAAACCATTGTGAAATTGAGTTGCAGGAATTCTAGTAATTACCGATACCCCTGAAAGATTCCAACCCCAGCCAGCCAGACCATTTCCAGATTGACTATCAAATGTCAATGCGATGTCTGGTTGTACATTGTTTAGTCCTGGAGGAACATTTATTGGCACCGTGTAATTGACTCCGCCTGAGCCTGAAACCGATAAATCCGCTACAATACTGCCATTTACCGTACCGGTTCGCGCAGTAGTAGAGCTTCTTTTTGATGAGCTGGATTTTTTGGTCGATGCGGTTTTTTGTTCAAGAATAGTTGTTTCAACATTCTTTGCCTTATGTGTCTTAATGCTCTCCTGAGAAAATAGTTGTACTGAAACCAGAAGAAGAATTGTGGTGATTAATTTTTTCATGATTCAGTAGGTTAGTTTTTGATTACTTGAAAAGATTGTTTGGTCTTATCAGAATACAGCACCATTACGTAATATGATCCCGGTGGATAGCCACTGAAATTTAAATTGATGGCATCGTCTTTAGAGCGAACAGCTTTACTTTGAAGAAGGCGACCGCTGCCGGAAAAAAGGGTCACTTTTTGAACCATATTATCGGTTGTTACCCATTCAACCTGAAGGACATCAGTAACTGGGTTAGGATACGCCACTATTGATGAAGTAGTTTCTTCATTTTCTTTTACCTCTTCCTGTTTTTCATCTAGTGAAACTACAGCTGTTGAATCAACAGGCGTTTTTGCAGAATTGCAGTTTACACATACACGGTCTCGAAGTATTTGGTTGCCTGCTGCGTCGTAACTAAAACTAATCTTATATTCTTCTTGGGCATTAGCAAAGGAAACTATAAGAACACAACAAAGAATAAATAGGGTATACTTTTTCATAAGGAAATATTTTTCTTAAAAATTGGATTGACTTCTTTGAAAACAACAGCTTAGTTACTGCTTTAGTTTTTGAAGTTCCTTTTTGAGAATTTCTATTTCCTTTTGCTGTTGTATGGTATACAACATTAACTCCTCTATCTTTTGTAAGAGCTTAGCATCCATTTCACCAAGGTTGATGCCCTTTTCTGTTACTTCTTTTTCACTTGGAATATCTTGAAGGTGGCCTTTTTCGGAAATATGTTTTTCTACTTCTTGCAGACTTGGTAGCTTATACCCCTTGAAGAATACAAAATCACTCCATGTTCCGCTTTGAACCTTAATTTCTCTTGCACCAATAGTACCGCCAACAGCAAGTTTATGACTACCAGTGTATGATGTGCCTATGGCTACATTACCGGTATCTTCAAAAATCATGAATTTAGGATCAGCATCCATGGTTAGCCCCTTAGATATTGAAAAAACATTTTGATTGTCTTTTACCCCCAAGGACCACTTAGAATCTGGCTCAACACCTTCCGAAAAACTAATATAGGCATCCCCAGGACCTCCCTCGCCATTACCTTGAACATGTATTTGACCATAACTTTGCTCACCCGAATCACCTTGAACGTGAACTTTTCCTTGAGGATTAACAGTCCCTATTCCAACTCGTCCCGCGACGTCAGTTATTACAAATTTTGGAGCCGTATCTACCGACCGCCCATTTGAAATCGTAAATGAATTAAATTCGTCACGAGCACCAATTGACCATTCTGAATTTGGTTCAGCGCCTTCCTGAAAAGTTATAAAAGCATCACCTGTTTTATTTCCACCATTTCCGGTGATTAACATTTGCCCCCGTAAAGGTTCTCCTGTAGCTGCTTTTATGTGAAATTTTGATTGCGGGTTAGCAGTGCCAATACCAAAATAACCTCCTGAACTTCCTGCTACATCTGTAATCGTAAACATGGGTTTAGCATCCATAGTCAAACCATGAGAAATTGTAAACTGATTGCCATTATCACGAGCGCCTAGTGACCATCTAGAATTAGCCTCGCCACCTTCATCAAAACTTATATAGGCATCACCTGGCCCTCCTTGTCCATTGCCTATAATGTGAACCTGACCCTGAGACTGTTCACCAGTCGGGCCTTGTATTTCAATTGGACCACCTGTTGTTTGGGCAATTAAAAAGTTCGATGCAATTAATAGTGTAATTGTTAAAAACAGAGTTTTCATGATTTTTGGTTGTTTTGATTCGTAAATAGGGCTCTTTGAGGGACAAAGAAGAAATGTTTTTATTTTGAATAGAGTTAAAACCTACTCTTTGAGTCAACAAAGTAAAAATAATTTTAAAAAGCCCTACATTTTTTTGAAACTATTTTCCTTATTTAACTAAAAAATGCAAATACAAAATATATAAGCATCTAAAAATCAACGTGTAAGCTATTTTGGATGAAAAGCAGGAAATTTCTTTATTGAAATTTTTACTAGTCTGGTATAGAGCATTTCAAATTTTCAAGGCCATCTAACCTTCTAAATCAAATGATTTGAAAGAAAAATCTCTAAAAGACTAAAACGGCTGTTTCAGGAAAATTCCAAATACTTACCTAATTATGCTAGTGCTAAAAACATAATGGAATTAATGGGTATCGATTTCCGTAGAGTATTCAAATATCTCTTTAAGATTTTGAAATAAAACCGACTTTGAAAAATGCTTCAGATAGTACTTTCTTGAACTTTTTTCCATGTTTTTCTTTTCCTCACTATTAAGATTCTTTAAATCCATCGCCTTGGCGGCCAAAGATTCATAATCTCCTGCGGGAACGGCATAACCGCCTTCACTATCCTTAATTAAATCATTTGCCTCTCCATTGATCATTCCTAAAATAATCTTGCTTGACGCCATATATGCCTGAATTTTCGCGGGAACGGTCAACCTGAATATGGGTGCGTCTTTCAAAGTTACCAACATCGCATCTGCTTTTTTAAAGAAATCGGGCATAGTATTCAAGGGAAAACGACCTAAAAGCACAATATTGGTTATGTCTTTCTTGACAATCTCTTTTTTTAGCCAGTCATTTTTTCGTCCGTCTCCAATAATAATCCAATTGATGCCTCTTCCTTGAGTTTTCTTTGCCGCGAGAGCTATGGATTCAAAATCTTGGGCTTCGCCAATGTTACCCGCGAACATAATATTGAAACCTTCTGGAAGTGCTGGCAAATCAATACTATCCTTTAAATCTTCCACAAAAATATCTTCTGCCCAGTTGGGGAAATATGAAATTGGCACCTTGTTCCCTCCCAACTTTTCCTCTACAGAATCAATAAAATACCGCGAGCTCACCAAGATATGGTCGGACTGGGTGTAGATATACTTTACCAATTTGTTTAAGTACCTATAGAGATGTTTGTTTTTGATATTTGTAGTATTCTCTACGCTTTCCGGCCAAAGGTCTAATACCCACAATACTAAAGGTATTTTGAATCTCTTTTTTAACCAAATTGCGGGAAGCGCCGCCGTAATAGGTGAGGTTAGATGACAAAATATAATGTCATAAGAACCTTTAACACGAAACCGCGATGTGAAAAAAGAGAAGAAAACGAAAGACAGGTAATTTAAAACAAGAAAAAAAGCACCGCCGCCTCTTCGGGGTACAATTGGTGTTCGTATAATCTTTACCCCTTTATGCGTCTCATTTCTTCTTGTAAATAGCCCATACCCTTTATAAAAACTCCCTTTAGGATAATTTGGTTTGGCTGTTAGCACCGTTACTTCATGGCCTTTTGCGGCGTAATCAAAAGCAATGTCATTTACTTTAAAATCTTCGGGCCAAAAGTACTGTGATACTATTAAAATCTTCATGAACCTTGTCTTTCGCCTGGAGTTTCTCAGTTTGGTTATCTAAAAAATTTGTTGATGCTACCTAAACTTTCTTTTTAAAACATTCTTAAACAAAACCCAACGCATTTTTAGTTTTTCACTAAAACTATAAGGGCTTATTTGATCATTCATCGCATCGGCACCATCGGTAATTGAAAAATTAGAGCCATGTCGAATGAAGTATTGGAGTTTTTCAGGTAAAAAATAGCAGCTTCCAACCAATTCTCCCATTAAACCAAGCCATGTATCATGACTGACGATATCTTTAGGAAAGGGAAGTGCCTTTTCAAGTACCTTCCTATTGAATGCCATGCAACAACCTAAATACGTGTTTTTTACTAAGTTCTTTACCAATCCGTTTCCAGAGGATAACAACTCATAAAACGATTCGTTCAAAAGATTCATTTCCCCATCAACAATCTTACAATCACATACCACAAGGTCGTGCTTTTCCAACGCTTTCATCATTTTTACGATTTTATCATCGTACCAAATATCATCTTGATCGGATAAAAACAAATAATCTCCTTCCGCATGGTTTAATGCATTTTCAAAATTGGTAATATGACCTCTTCTATCTGGATGGTTCATTACCACACGAATACGACTATCGTTAAAAGACTTTGCTATAGCAATCGTATCATCTGTTGAATTGTCATCGGAAACTACAACCTCATCATTATCACTTAGGTTTTTTATGATGGATGCCAGCTGTTTTTCAATATGTTCTGCCCCATTATAGGTCGCCATGCAGACCGAGATTCTTCTCTTCATTGAATTTTTTTAATTTTTCGAATACTATCAGTGAAATGAACAGAAATGTCATTCCCATTGAGTTTGTCAAATAGGGGTTAAACAAAGATTGAAGGTATAAAAAACAAACTCCAAACAAAAAGGGTCTGGCATCTATGAGGTTCATCTCGCTATTCTGTTTGCGGTATATTCTGTAATTGTAATACTTTAATCCAATATAAATGGGTATCAAAAACCAAAAGGCAAGACCCAGTATTCCTTGTTTATGAAATATTTCCAAATAGGTGATTTCCATATGTACAGGTCGAATGGGAACCCCAATACCAAACCCATGACCTATAAAAATGCTCAATGGGTTTATACGTTCGAATACCTGCTGTATTTGTACGATTCGTATACTATCTGAGACAGATTTATCCCCCAAAGCTTCAAGCAAAATTGGAACCACTGCAATCGCACCAATTATGACGAGCCCAATAACAATCATATTTAATACCCTATTCTTTCGAGAAACCAAAAACTTATATAGAACATAAGACAGTGTCAAAAATGTCAATATCAACAAATACGATCTCGCTAGAGTCAGGGCGACAGCTGCAAAAAGGATCAATATTTTTATCGTATTTCGAGAACTTCGTTCGTTAAAAAAATAAAAGAAATATCCAATACAAGCATAAATAAATCCTTTGTAGATAACCGCAATCTCTCCTCTAAAGCCAAATTCGGCAAAATACTCAGGTTTTGACATGGCTCTGTAAATCGTTAAGAAAGGAACGATATGCGAATTCAAAAAGACAAAGAAAACCAAATACGCAATTGCTAAAAATAGAGAAGTCCATTTTATGAGTTTTACTACGCGTACATAGTCGGTGTAACTGTTAATCATCATATCAAAAAAAGGAAGGATGAAAAAAAAGGACACCATTTTCACATCGGCAAAAAGATTTGCATGACTATCACCAAACATCAAACCTTGAAGGATTGCGATGACAAACACAACCAAAAAGCATCCCATTAAAACGAGTGTTGTTCGGCTTAATTTTCTTCCGGACAGCAACAATAAAAAAAATAAGCCTATCCCCGCTATGAACAAATACATTCGCAGTGTGAGGGGGCCAAACGTAGTAAGCCGGCCTGCACCTCCCAGAAAAATCTCGAGTAGCATTATAGTAAAAAAAAGAAGGAGGGGTGATTGCCTTTTAATACTTAATTTCATTTATTATTCGTGTCGGTTCAACAAAAATACACACAATCTTTAGTCTAGGATAGTTTAATCAATCCTTACTACTTCAACCATTCTTTGAATAAAGTATTCATAAAAAATAGAGTTCTGTATTTGAGGTTTAATTTAAGCCCTCTGAAGGCGCAAACTATAAAGTATTTCAAACTGTTCAGAAATGAGCTCTTGCCAGCAATATGGGCACCTTCGCAAAAAATACCGAATCGTATTTTAATTCCTTCAATATTGGTGTCGTCAGATGAAGATAAGCTATGGAAACTTTTGGAGGGTACCACAAACATGTGTTTGAAGTGCTGATTTACGCGATCAAAAAATTCATGATCGCTAAAATCCAATCGTATCGCCTCATTGTACCCGCCCACTTTATCGAAAACTTCCATTGAAACCAATACAGTACTATTGATAGGTCGTGTTCGTTTTAATTTACATTTCCCCTTCGGGATTTTGGAAAGCGTAAACCCCCTTTTGAAAAAATATCGTGATGGGGAAATGAGATTTTTATCCGTTCCATATAAGGTTGTTGCGAAAATGACCTCATCTCTTTGCTCGTTACAATTTGCTAAAAATAGATGCAATAGGTTTTTATCCAACGTCGTATCCTGATCTAAAAAAAGTATCCATTTTTTTTTCAATTTCCTCGCCAGGGATACTCCTGTATTATATGCCTTGCTTATCCCGGGATTAGCAGGGTCGCTTATATACTGAATATGAAATCCCTTTTTAGTGAAGACATCAGGGCTATCTGCCGAAACTGGGCTGTTGTCATAGACCACCATATCAATGATTAGTTCTTCTTTGTTACAGTCGGATAAGGATTTGAATGAGGGCGCGTCTTCCAAATCAATACGATACAGTACCATTACAATCAGAAAATCATCCAAAGTGTATTTTCCTTCTATATCCTTATTCATCTGCGCCACGCCTTAAATTTTTAGACAGTAAAATACTATTGAACAATGCAAAAAATAAGATGCCATGTGCCCTTCCCAGTGTGTTTTCTGTAAGCAAATTCATTGCGACTATGAGTATAAAAGCAAGGTATGCCAAATCTTTTTTACGCACTCCAACCGAAACATTAAACCCTATCATTGTCAAGAACAAGACAAACACAACTAAACCACCGGCAAGCCCTAAAAAAGCATAATAATTATGTGAATTGAGATTTTGATCCCTAATGGTAGGTCCTTTCGAAATCCCATCCTCTAAACTGGTATAGCACGAATTAAGCAGGTCTTGAACATCCCCAACACCATGTCCTAATACTGGGTTTTCTTTTAGTAATTTGATATTACATTCGTTAATAGCGTTTCTTTCGTCTTTATGTAACATTTTCTCAATATTCGAAAGAATGAACATCGGGTTCTCGTACTGCTTAAATTTTTCATATGAATTTGTAGAAAAAGTCTGTCCAAGTGTAAGCATGAAAAAGGCACCAAAAGCTAGAACAAGGCCTCCAAACATGTACCAAAGGCGATGCTTTATAGGGCCCAAAATCCAATACAACAGCAGGGGTGAAAGCACCACCAAAACCAATAGATTCATCATGGAGTAGAGATAAACCAAGACCAACATCAAAACAAGAAGCAATAAAAGTTGAATTCCTTTCTTGACTAGTGAAAACCTCCTTCTTGCCGAAAAGAATGCTACAATAACGATGCTCCAGAGTATACTTTGGGAGGCATAGGTCTTATGAATCTCCAAAAGACTTTCTTGGTTTCTTCTTGCGTAATACAGTACTTCATAGAATGTACCATTCCATAAATCTTTAAGCTGCATGAAAAAACCCTTATTGTTTAGACCCTCAAAAAGCACCAGCCCCGCTTGTTCTGGAACATTAAAATCACTGGCGTTATTAACTAAGTAAAAAAAGAGGAAAACCATAAAAAACAAATTCGCAAGCACGAACATTCCCAAGGCTATTTGTATTTGTTTTTTAGAAAGTTTAGGGGGGAGATAAAGAAAAATGAATGGAAAAAGTAAAAGTGGAAGTCCACGTTCTATCTGTCGCCATCCAAATTTTAAATTATCGGAATAGGTTAGGGTCAATAAAAGAACTAAAAAAAAACAAATATTTACCAAAAAGGGAAGCCATCCAATTTTTTGATAATTAAAATGGAGGTTTTTATAATTTGCGATGATACAGGTAACCACAAACAAAATAATCGCGCCTGACATAACCCCAAATGGCATAATTGGGAAAAAACAAAGTGCTATCAGTGCATAAAAAGGTGCTTTATCCTTGAGTTGAGATTTTATCACATTGCTGTCGCTAACTGATTTTGGTTCCAATATTACTATATTTCACTTGCTATCCTCTGGAATTACATGATTGACAACACTTACTTTGAATGTCAACCCTTTGTAAAAGTATCGTTTTAATGGTTTCGCTAAAAGCCCTCTGTAAATCTCAGGGCAAAAATCGAATTTCATTATCCAACACCTTTCTCCTTAAGGACTTGTTTTAAAACTATTAGATTTTCATCTCGCTTCATAAGTATAAAAATCGTAATCAGCCATCCAATAATACAGGCTAAAACTATCCATAGATTATCCGGGAAAAAATGATTCAAGATTAGATAAATTGAACCTGTAGCAATAAATATTACAATACTGTCTTTAGATACTATCTGCAAAGATGGTACTTCCTTAAGGCTATAAAACAAGTACATTCCAAAAAGCACCATATGTACGATAACACTAACCCAAGCTCCTGAAAGAATTCCAAATTTTGGGATACATATTAAGTTTAGAATTAAACTAACCCCTAAAGAAGTCGCCACCGTAATCACACGATATACCTGTCGGTTGGAGATAGTCAAAATATTACCAAGTAAAACACAAGAAGTCCGAAGGATAATTACTAAGGAAAATGGGAGAACTAAGATGGCCGCTCTAGCATATTCTGGGGTATACAATAGCTCTAAA
This sequence comes from uncultured Flavobacteriaceae bacterium, assembly GCA_947500435.1. Taxonomy (GTDB): domain Bacteria; phylum Bacteroidota; class Bacteroidia; order Flavobacteriales; family Flavobacteriaceae; genus Maribacter_C. The sequence goes on along the minus strand of CANMRV010000001.1, from coordinate 56,067 downwards.
ATCTCTACTTTAAACGAAGTAAAGGCAAGAAAAAGTGAGCAACTAATTATCAATAAATACAAAAAAATCTTTGAAACTAGTTTCGCTATATTTTCCTCTCTATAGTATTTAAATGATAAGTAGGGCAAAAGTACATTTGACATAATATCTGAAAATAGCAATAGAATTAGAATTATGCGAAAAACCGATTGGTATAACGCTACTTCAACCGAGCCCAGATATAAAGAGATAATCTGAGTGTCAATCATAAAATAGAAAACCCCAAGCACCGTGTGCAGTCCAAAAGACCAGCTTCTCTTAATTAGTTTTAGCATCAAATCACCACCGCCTGCGGTAATACCAAATGACCCTCTACACAAATAGCCCGTCCATAATAATTGAATTGTTTTTGCTAATAGTAACCCTAAAACCAATTGTAGTAAATCGAAATGAAATTGGGCATAAGCCAAAATAACAAGGGTAACGGTAACGGCATAAATAATGGTCGATTCAGTATACTTGTGAAAACGGTTTTGCACCTTTAATAAAGCCTGTAAATAAATTGTAAAAGAGGTGACGATTGCAAATATGATATATAAGACCCCCACTCTGAACCAATCTCCCTCGTATGACAAAACTAGATACCCTAAAAATAGCCCAGCACATGCAATTGATAATACAATTTTTGCCGATAAACTGTTAGAAATGTATCGCTTATGCGCTTTCTCATGTTCTGGATAATCTTTAATAATCATTAAGGAAAAACCAAAATCAGCAACAATAACCGCTAAGGCAGATAAGGAAAAGCCAAAACTAAGTATGCCAAAATCTTCTACCGACATTAATTTCGCTAGAACGATAAATACCACACTACCTGTATATAACTGTAGTACAGAAGTAAGGGTAGACCAAAAAATATTTCTGGAAACTGTGGGCATACTTAATTAATCTATTTGAACAGTTCCTTCAAGCCCAGAAACATAACTTTTACTTATGCCCAGTTCCTGCATCCATTCCCTTACTAGTAAGGTTTTGAAGCTTCCTGTATTATTCCCTTTTCCATCGGCCCTATTTTCCCATAACCACTCTGGTGTTGGCCATAAGGCATAGTTGGCTTGAACAGCATTATAAAAATCTTTTTCTACTCCACTTTGACCATGGTGCGCCATTTGCACATAATCAGCTTTCAAATCTTCTGCTTTTGAATTTAGCAAAATAGTCTCCCCTCCCCTGATGCCCATATCCCCCAAAAACAAAATGGACTTCGATTTACTTGAAATTTTGAAAACCAAAGAAGAGTTGTTGATTGCATTTTCCGTTATCTCAAAATTTCCCGCACTTAATACTTTCATTGTAACTCCTTCTCCAAGAGTATACTCCTTATTGAAATGAGGAACATCCACTGTAACGTTAGCTTTTTGAATAGTGGTAATATAACTTTGAAAATTATCCATAGAAATTGGCTCATTTTCCAGCACCCACTCTTTTGTTGGTGGTACATGAACCAGCATGTCGATTTTAATCTCCTTACGGTCTGCAATTTCCAGAAATGCCCCCATATGATCCATATGGGCATGGGTAATAATCCATTCATGAACCGTACCTCCCAATTGTTTAATATAACTCTCTAAATAGGGTGCTGCAACTACTCCTCCACCGTCGACAATTATAATTTTATTGTCATCAGTTTTAAGGATATAACCCATTTGAACTTCGTGAAAAAAAGGCTCTAGTTGCCACAATGAGAAATCTTGTGTGCGTGAAGGAAAGTCCTTGACTTCGAGCTTCATTGTATACTCTTCGGAACTCGAACACGAGAAGAGAAATAATCCTAAAACCAAAAAAAAGGTTTTTACCTCTATTTTCATATTATTAAACATCCAAATAAATTACATCTTATTGTTTCAAAGATAACGCAATGTTTGAAAAGGACGATTTATAAGTCATACGGTTCAAACTACGTGTTGATTGCTATACTTAGGACCATTAGATATTTGTTTTACTTTAAAATCTACCAAACTTGTAAAAAAGGCCAAAGGAAACAATACAGGGATTCATTGGAATCAACTTTTTGAAATCGAATTCGTCTCAAACTTAAATTCCCGAGGTCTTGCCCACGGATTTATCCTAAGCATCTTTGAAAAATATCAGATATTACCGCTGAGCGAAAACACCAAATAAAAGATACTTTTTAATTTCTTTTAGTTTATTCAGAACTAGAAAAACCAATGATTTTTTAAATTGCTGCGGAGCTACGCCTCCGTTTCTATTTATTTTATTCCTTACTTTTTCATCTTCCACCTCAAATTGTCCCAGTTTACTTTTCGAAATCTTATCCAAACCACATGAAACAAGTGTTTTGTTTACAAAATCAAGGTGCGAACTAGCATATTTACCACGTAACCCCTTATTCCTCTTATGCATACCTAGATAACGCACTACTAAAAAGGAGATTTCGAATGGCTTTTCAGCCGTCCATTCTTGGTCGAAAAGATTATATTTTCCTTCTGAATCAACTATGATGTTGAATGGCATCGCATCAAAAAATGATGGTTTTACCAAAGTGCTGCTGGCTCCCTCATCCTCTAATGTCTCATTCCTTAAATAATCAATCCATTTAGACATAAGATTCTCATAAACTTTATATCTTTTCTTAAATAACGCCCCAATAATTTGATGATGTAGGTTACTCCCCTTAATGTATTTAGTTTCTTGATCAGTGTTTTGAGGTAGTTTTTCAGATTCTGTTTCCTCCTTATTTGTGATGTTCAATCTTTCTTTAACTACTTTAATCTCTTTATCTTGGCTATGAAAAGATGTAACCGTATTGTGTGGCTCATATCTATTGCAGGTATAGTACTGCGCCAAGAGTGAGTTTTCCACCAAATCTTGGTCATCGCTTTTTGAAGCGACAATCAAAAAAGAGTTTGACAAATCTCCTAACAACCCATTTTCACTTATCGAATCCCATACCAAATACTCGTTCAATAGATTTGCCTTTGGTTTGGGGTTGTAATGCCTATCCTTTGTAAAACGAACAAGGTCACCTGGGCTAAAATCTTCATGCTCTAATCCATTATCAGCAATAATAACCTTTGGCAGCTTATAATCAGGAAAGGGGTATAAAAACGAGTTATTCCCAAACCCTACATTCTCAAGCATCTTTTTAATCTCTTCTCGGCCGAATGTGGTTATGTCTTTTTCTCCGTATCTGCTTTCAAGTCCAAAATAAGGGGTTGCAAAATGATCCTCATTAAAACCTGCAAAGTATTTGAGGCCTAGTTTATTTTCAATCGCTATTACCAACGATCCCCCTGGTTTTAAAAGTTCAATATAACTCTCTAGTGCGGTATGAAAAGGGTTTTCACGTTGAGAATACTTCGCTGTATATTCAAAAACTCCAATCAAAGTGATAATGTCAAATTTTTGATCGAATTCAACGTCTTCTACATTACTACATACAACTTTTACGTTATCAAGGTCTCGACATCGCTCAGCGATACAACGTGCCCTAGATAGACTTCCTTCTACCGCTGTAACCTGTGCGCCAACCTCACCTAAATATCTTGTAATCGCACCGCAGCCAGCGCCAATTTCAAGTACTGTTTGATTCTCCTTAATACTTAAGGGTCTTAAGATGTTTTGACGATAGGTGGTAAAATGATACTCACTAGGCCAATCCTTAATACGGTCAAATAACTCCATTGAAAAAATGGAAGTGTCTTTCGCATTCTTAAACGAATCAAAGACATAGTTTTCATTTTTCTCTCCATCGCTATAGCTAATAACCTTATCTGGATTGATATATACTTTATTTTCTTTATCAAAAGCTAAATCACCTATTTTCATATGCTGTTTTAATTATTCTTGAGAAGTTTAATTTTTTGAAGTGCCGTAACTAAACTATCCCTCCAATACGGAATCTCGATTTCTAGTTCATTTTTAATCTTCGACTTGTCCATCACACTAAAGGCTGGCCGTTCTGCGGGTGTGGGGTAGGCCTCTGACCGAATAGGAAGAACCTTCACATCTATATTACTTATATCAAATATAGCTGCTGCAAAATCATACCAACTTGCAACGCCTTCATTGCTATAATGATAAGTGCCATATGCGACACTATCGCGGGCAATGATTTTTAAAATAACGTTGGCTAGGTCACCTGCATAGGTTGGCGTACCTACTTGGTCGCTTACCACATTTAAAACATCTCTTTCCTTTCCTAAACGTAGCATGGTCTTACAAAAGTTATGTCCATGTTCAGAGTATAACCAAGAAGTTCTGATAATGAAATGTTCATTCAAGGTTTCAGAAGTAGCGAGTTCTCCCTTTAATTTGGTAAGCCCATATACTCCCAAAGGTTTGGGTGTATTTTCCTCGATATAAGGTTGAGATGTTTTTCCGTCAAAAACAAAATCCGTGGAAATCTGTATGAATTTCGCATCATGTTTTTTACACGCTTCGGCCAGGTTTCTTGCGCCATCAACATTTATTCTTTCTGCAATTCCCTTTTCGTTTTCTGACCTATCCACATTTGTATATGCAGCACAATTTACGCAAAACGCAATGTTATGCTCTTCAAAAAAGACTTCTACTTCTTTAGTTTTGGTAATATCCAGCTCATCGACATCTACATAGATAAAATGATGCGCTGTAAGCGTCGTTTTCACATCTTTGATACAAGTGGCCAATTGCCCTTTGCCGCCAGTTATCAGAATATTCTTCATAACCTAGCTTTATCCAAAGTTGGTAAAATCACATCTTTTTCAGATACAAGAACTTCGTTTATAGGAACTTTCCAATCGATGTTAATCGAAGCGTCATTGTATATTATACCGCCTTCAGCCTCCTTACTGTAGTAATTATCGCATTTATAAAAGAACTCGGCTGTATCGCTTAAGGCCACAAAACCATGTGCAAAACCTCTCGGTATAAAAAGTTGTTTTCTATTCTCTGCACTAAGCTCGATGGCTACGTGCTCACCAAAGCTGGGAGAATCTTTGCGGATATCAACCGCAACGTCCAATACTGTTCCGCTTAAAACGCGTACTAGTTTTGCCTGAGCATGTTCGCCAATTTGATAGTGTAAGGCTCTTATAACCCCTCTTGATGAAAAAGACTGATTGTCTTGCACGAAATTAATTGAAGCCCCTATGGCAGCATTAAAACGCTCTTTATTGAAAGACTCCATAAAATAGCCTCGTTCATCTTCGAAAACTGAGGGTTCTATGATAAAGCATCCTTTTAGTTTGGTTTCGGTAACGGTCATTGTTGTTGTTTTAATATGCCCAACAAATTTTTTCCGTAGCCACTTTTCATTAAGGGTTCTGCTAAATTTTGAAATTGCTCTTTGTTGATATAACCCATTTCATAAGCTGCAGCTTCTATGGCCCCTATTTTAAGCCCCTGTCTTTCCTCAATTACCTCCACAAATTGTGATGCCTGCATCAATGATTGAAACGTTCCTGTATCCAACCAAGCTGTTCCCCTATCCAAAATGCTAACGCTCAATCTTCCTCGTTCAAGATATACTTTGTTAACATCTGTTATTTCTAACTCCCCTCTTGGGCTGGGCGGTATTTTGCTAGCAATCTCAACTACATCATTATCGTAAAAATATATGCCTGGAACTGCATAATTGGACTTGGGTTGCAAAGGTTTTTCCTCTATACTAATCGCTTTGCCATCGGCATCAAATTCCACTACTCCGTAACGTTCAGGGTCGTGTACGCGGTACGCATAAATAACCCCGCCCTGAGGGTCGTTATTAGACTGTAATAGTTTGGCTAAACCCGACCCATAAAAGATATTATCGCCCAGGATTAAAGCTACTTTATCCTTACCAATAAAATCAGCTCCTATTATAAAGGCTTCAGCAAGTCCATTCGGAGCATCCTGAACAGCATAGGAAAAACTACATCCATATTTTTGACCATCACCCAATAATTCTTTAAAAAGTGGAAGGTCTTTAGGAGTGGAAATAATCAATATTTCTCGAATGCCAGAATACATAAGAGTGGATAATGGGTAATAAATCATTGGCTTATCGTAAATAGGCATCAACTGCTTACTTACTGATAAGGTTAAGGGGTGTAGCCTAGTTCCTGAACCTCCGGCTAGTATAATTCCTTTCATGTCTTAATATTTGGGGTTTAAGGTTGTTTTGGTTATTCTCTTTTCAAATTTAGGAATCTGTTAACTATACATTTTTTCATAATATGCTTGGTAATCACCAGAGGTCACATTATTCAACCATTCTTCATTAGCCAAATACCAGTCGATGGTAAGCGCCAGGCCTTCTTCAAAAGTGACCGAAGGTTTCCAGCCTAATTCTTGGTTGATTTTACTAGCATCAATCGCATAACGTAAATCATGCCCTGGACGGTCTGTTACATAGCTAATCAATCCCTCAGATGTACTCTTGGGTCTGCCTAATTTTTCATCCATCTGCTGACAAAGCAGTTTTACCAAATCAATATTTTGCCATTCATTGAAACCTCCGATGTTATAGGTCTCATGGTTTTTACCTTTATGGAATACCAAGTCGATTGCATCGGCATGGTCTTTTACATATAACCAATCTCTTGTATATTTCCCATCGCCATAAACCGGTAGTGCCTTATTATTGATAATGTTATTGATGAAAAGTGGAATCAGTTTTTCAGGGAAATGGTTAGGACCATAGTTATTTGAGCAATTGGTCAAAACATAGGGTAACCCGTAAGTTTCGCCATAGGCGCGAACGAAGTGATCGGAACTTGCTTTTGATGCCGAATACGGAGAATTTGGGTCGTATGATGTTGTTTCGGTAAACAAGCCCTCAGCCCCCAAAGAACCATAAACCTCATCGGTGCTAACATGATAGAAACGTTTGTTTGCAGAATCTTCTTTCCATAAATCCCTAGCAGCATTTAATAAATTTACCGTACCGATAATATTGGTGTGTACAAATGCCAAAGGATCTGTTATGGACCGGTCGACATGAGATTCTGCAGCTAAATGAATAACGCCGTCAAAACGATGTTTTTCAAAAATTTGATTGATGTAATGGGCATCTACAATATCTCCTTTCAAAAAGGTGTAATTAGCTGCTTGGTCAATATCCCTGAGGTTCTCTAAATTTCCCGCATAGGTCAGGGCATCTAAATTATAAATATGGTATTCCGGATAGGTGTTTACTAGTTTACGTACTACATGGGAACCTATAAAACCCGCGCCACCTGTTACTAGTATCTGCATTATTTCTTTTTTATAGCGGTTACTAAATTAATTCTTTGGATTTCTTATTTAAAAAAGAGAGTAAGGAGAAAAGGAAAAATCCGCCTAATAAAATTGCTGGAAATAATACCAAGTTCTTACTAAATAGAGGTTTCTTAACAGCCTGCGTCTTTCCGAAATTTAGAATATTTATAGCCTTTGTTTGTTCTACTATCTCGATTTGTTTGTTTTCAATCTCCCTAATTAATTTATTCTTTTGACCCAGCAAGTTTGGAATATTCAAACTATTCTCATTGTCAAATAGTACCATGCCTTGTGACTGCGAGGTGGCACTCTCCCTATTCGCAAGATTTTTGGAATAGCTAGAAATTAAATTATCTATTTGCTCGATTAAACCTTTGTTCTTCGTGATTCTTGTCTGAGCATTTTGAGTTGAAATTTTTTGAAGTTCATTAAAATAAGGATTGGTATTAATGTAACCCATTATTTTTTCAGCATACTCCTCACCTTTAATGGCATCTTTGTACATAAAAGTGATACGGTGTATGGATGCGCTTTTTTGTAAAATTTCAGATTTGATGATTCCGAGAACAAATTCATTGTCTTTATAATTCTGAAGTGTCTCTAAATATTTGTTATTCTGCTCTATTACTTCTTTATCTACTTCCTCCTCTTCAATGGGTTGAATCTCCACATTAAAATCGGCCAGTTTTGCCATATCAATTCCCATTTTCTTAAAGAAAATCGTATCTCTGGACTGGATATTAGATGCTATTTCGTCTATTGTAGCGTATAGGTAGTCTTTACTTTCGAAATTTGGTTTAACAATGATCTCGCTCTTTAATTTTTTAGGAACAAACGTTTTCACCGCAAATCCGATTGCAACTCCAATAGCCACTAAGGCGATTAATTTAAAAAGGTTTTTCTTCAAATAGAGAAAAATTCTCAGAAACCATTTAAATAGATTATTGAACCCTTTTTTTATAAGTTCAAACAACTGCCCTAAATCAATTTCGTTGGAAGTATTCGAACTGTTGGATGGTACTTGGTCTGCCATGTGCTATGCGTTGAATAGTTGAGTCAAAATTTTATCGGTTATCAAATATGTAGGTTTAACACCTGTTGTGCCCAATCCGCCAGAGGCTAAAGTACTTCCCGTTTCTAAGGGATTATCCGAGGCGTAATACGCATATCTTACTTTTACATCTTCACTTATGCTCTTGCGTATTTTAGATGCCGATTGAATTGCTTTCTGGTAATGTACCCCTTCCATCTCCAATCCGATGACATTCCAAGTGGATTGATGGAAAAACTTCAATATGTCTTTATTCTGTAAGGATGTTCCTAAAACCGTAACCATTGTTCCTTCGAAAACCTTTAGACCATGTCCTTCAAAATCCGCAGCACACAATTCATTTTTAAAAGGATAATTGTCAGCTGTGCCCTCAAATATATGGGCAGATGGAATCATTAAATCTCCTTTTCCTCCTTCTAAAATGCCTGCTTTTCCCATAATGGAAACTGAAGCAATATTCAAATAGGTCGTGTTCCTTTTCTTGTCTCCAAATGGTTTCAATAACTCATCAATCGTCTCATATGCCTGTTCGCCAAAGGCATAATCCATGACAAAGATAACAGGTTTTTCGCTATTTGGGAGGCCCTTCTTAAGTTCATAACAGCAGGCGTCTTTGCCCATTTTGTCCATATCAAAGATTTGCACATCGATATTTGTTCCTGAAACATCATCAATTGAAATCATACCATTTTTCTTGGCCATGGTTTCTACTTTATCGCGTAAAGCTTGATTACCCGAAGAACTAAGCGCTTCGTATATTTCCAATGAATCAGAACTAGGAAACTCCTTTACCAAAGCTGTTCGAGCAAAGAGGGAATTCATAACACTGTGCATATTTGCGCTTATAATATGAATTGGTCTTTTCAATAAACCTTCTTTTTCAAGTACCAATTTTATAGTGTTCGCCCAACGTTCTCCGTGAATATGGTGCCCTAAACGTTCGCGTAGCTGAGCACTGAAAGTGATAACTCGCTTTTCCCCGGTAACCTCTTCTTCAATGGCCAGTTTCCCCAACCACCAGATGATTTTTAAAAACCGTTCCGGGTTATCTTTGGTTGCGAATTTTTCATAAATCCATAGTACTTCTTCAAAACTTCTTCCTAATATATTGGCAGTATGTATTAGAGCTACTTCACGTTCTGCTTGGCTCAACTCCTTCTTTTTTGCTGCATCTTCGAGTTTCGTCCAGTCCCGAATAGTTTTGTCAGTATCTTCTATTAGAACGCGCTTGCATATCTTCTCTGACTCGACAAAAAGAAAAGTAAGGTGTGTAAGAATATCATAAATGTCAGAGCGGCCTCTGGTAATCTCAATGTTCATCTGTTCGTCATCGATGCGATAACAATTTCGTCTTCTTTTAGGAGGAACAATCGGCTTGAAATGTGATTTTCCATATCCCTCATCAGATGTAAGATTGATGAACCTACATTGTTCAATACCTTCCGGTAAACGTTCTAAGACATAGATAAGGCCGTTGAATTCGGCTTTTTCCTCGGCAATAGTACCATAAATTTCAGGGCGTAATTGTAGAAGTGCATTTTTTAGTGATTCTCCTGAGACCCCTGTTGGTTTGTAAAAGCCGCGATTAAACAGGTGGCGCATGGTGATATACAATCGCTCAATAGCATTGGTCGATTCTTGTGCGCGTGTAGTATTGGTTGTTTTGCCCATGAAAGAATTTCATTCAAAATTACGAATAAAAATCAGGTTTTGTTGGCTAGTTTTTGAAGGGAAAGTACGTCTGCAACTTTTCTATCATTGGCCAGGCGTTGCACTTTATTCTGGCCGCCTAATTTTCCAATGGATTTCATATAGGCCTGGAATCCGCCTTTTCTAATGCCCGTAATTTTTAAGGTTTGCAGAATTTTACCATCGATTAAATCAAAGTAATAGCTATTCTGTTTTTGAAGGGAATCATCCAGTATCTCAATGAATTTTGCTTTATCGGATGGCTCTTTTTCAAATTCAACCAACCATTCGTGAAAGGGAAGCTGCTCTCCTTCTGGTGTAATCTGAGGGGCTACGGTAAATTCGTTTACTTGAGCATCAGTTTGTGAAATTGCCTCTTGCATTGCCTGTTCTACTTCTTTAGCAATTACATGTTCTCCAAAAGCCGAGATGAAATGCTTAATTCTTCCAGAAACGATTATTTTATAAGGTTCAGCGGAAATAAACTGAATGGTATCTCCGAGGTTATATGCCCATAATCCGGCGTTGGTGGAGATAATCATGACATAGTTTACGTTTAGCTCGACATCTTTTAAAGTGATTCGTTTTCGATTTTCTTCAAAGAATTCGTCAGCTTTAACGAACTCATAGAAGATTCCTGAATTTAAGAGTAGAAGCATCCCTTTTTCCGTTTGGGAATTTTGATATGCGAAAAAACCCTCACTTGCCGGAAAGAGTTCAATACTATCCACCTTTCTGCCAATCAGACTTTCAAATTTAGAACGGTAAGGTTCGTAATTAACACCTCCGTAAATAAACAATTGAAAATTCTTAAAAAGTTCGCCTATCGGCTTCTTGGTCTTGTCATGTAACTTTTCAAAATACATTTGCACCCATGAAGGTATACCGGCAATTACCGTCATATCTTCATTCTTAGTTTCCTCAACAATAGCATTTACCTTGGTTTCCCAATCTTCGATACAATTGGTTTCCCAACTAGGTAAGCGGTTTTTTTGAAGATAATTCGGAACATAATGTGCTGATATTCCAGATAAGCGCCCAAGTTGAATTCCATTCTTTTCCTGCATTTCAGGACTTCCTTGCAAAAAAATCATCTTTCCATCAACAAAACTTGTATTGCCGGTTTCGTGGATATAATTCAAAATAGCGTTTCGAGAGGCTTCAATTTGGTGTTTGATGGATTCCTTGGTTATAGGAATGTACTTTGCCCCTGACGTGGTGCCTGAGGTCTTTGCAAAATATAGGGGTTTGTCGGGCCAAAGAATATTCTCTTTTCCGTCAACCACCTGCTCAACATAGGGTTTCAGCTCCTCATAATCTCGAATGGGTACGTTTTTAATAAAATCGGAATGAGAATCAATAGAGGAAAAATTATGGTCTTTACCAAACTGAGTTTCTGAAGCTTTTTGGATAATTTCCCTAAAAACCCGGTTCTGTGTTTCAATCGGATTCTTCACCCAACGCTCAACTCCTTTGGTAACGTTTCTCGCAAAAATTTTAGCTCCAAAAGATTTTAAAGACATAAGGCTTATTTAAAATCAATGAAATCTTGTGGGTTCATGGGTGCACCTTTATCCCATAACTCGAAGTGAAGATGTGGCCCTGTAGTCAATTCGCCTGTATTACCTACTGAGGCAATTACTTCTCCTGATCTAACAATATCTCCTTGACCTTTATTAAGCGAACCATTGTGCTTATAAACGCTTAAGAGACCGTCTTTATGTTCTAGAATAATCACATGGCCCGTATCAGCGGTCCACTCAGCGAAAATAACCATTCCGTCAGCAGTAGCCTTTACAGGAGTGTCTCTGGCCGCAACTACATCGACAGCATAATGTTTCTTTTTAGCATCGTAAGTTTGAGTAACAGTCCCACTGACTGGTGGGAAAAGTACAATCTCAGTTTTTGCAGTGCCTCTATCGAAGAGGTTGTATTTATCCTCCAAAGCAACTTCCGCGCGTAACAAGGAATCCTGCTTAATCGGAGTTAAATCAACGGTTGAGGGATCTAACTTAAACTGTTCTAAAAGTGAATCTCTGTTGATTTCATTATTCTCGATATCACCTTTGAGTACCATTCTGATATTGTCTAAATACCTATTGGTATTATTTAAAGCGCGAACTAAAGAATCAGTCTCATATGTAAGGTCTGTGGCCTGTTTTTTTAACCTAGTGGAAGAATATCCGGGAATATATTCTCGAAGCGGAGTAAAGGCTATTAACAAGGTGGTCAATCCGATGAGTCCAATAATACATAGAGATCCGGTAACAAAAACATTCAGTCGACTAAGTTTAAAAGATATTTTTTCTTCAAAAGTACTTTCATTCAATATCACTAAGCGATACTTATGTAGCAGCTTTCTTTTTATTTCCTTTCTTTTTTTGACTCCCTTCGCCATAGCTTACAAAGATAAACTTAGAATTGAATTACACATCGGTTCATATAAATTTTATATATCCATAAAAGGCAAAAAGCATTAATTCTATGTGCGGTTAAAATGTTCCCTTTGGTCTTGACAATTAAAACGCCTTGCTTAACGTTAGTATTAACAACAAACTAAATACTTTTTACTACCTTTGATATCCATTAAAATTTCAACTATGATAGCTCAAACATTTTTAGCCATTGGTGCCCCTCAAATTATCTTAGTAGTAGTGGTTGTACTACTATTGTTCGGGGGGAAAAAGATTCCTGAATTAATGCGCGGATTAGGAAGTGGCATTAAAGAGTTCAAAGATGCTTCTAAAGACGATGAGAAATTAGAAGAAAATAAAGAATAGTTACTACTAAGTAGTATATCAAAAAAAGCCTTTGAAAAACAATCAAAGGCTTTTTTGTTTCTCCATAAAACCATATTGTTTTACACTATTTATCTCTGCTTGACAACATATTTCCCGTAACTCACAACAAATTCGTACTACTTAAGTAGCCGTTTCTCAACTGTAGCTTTTGGGTATCTTAAGTTCTGAGCCATAAGTCCTAGCCCACATGAATTCAACATTCTCGCAAAGTTAACCCACAGTCTCTGGGCGCTTAGCAAGCTTATTCCTATGGGCCAAAGCTCATAATTCGACAATTAATTTGTAGAATAGGGGGGCTTTTTTTTAAACTCGTGTAGCAACAAGGCTTATTTAGCACAATATCAAGAAATTGCTTGGTATACGAAACTTTAAATTTGGTCGTTAAATAGAGATAGAATGATTCTGTCAAGACCTTAGCTGGCCCATGACTATCGACAAAATACAACATGGATAATATCAATCACTTAACTAAACCAATTAAATAATTACAACTCGGGTACCTACCAAGCCTTCCGGTATTACCGGCATAATTGCGAGAAAACCGATTAACGTTCCCTAGATTCTTCTAATAACCCAAATCATGAAACGACTACTAACCACCTGCCTTTTATTGCTGTCCCTTGGGATAGGTGCTCAAAATATTAAGGAAACTGATAAAACCTCCAGTTCAAACAACTTTGAAAACTCCGAAGAAGATCCCAACACTACAAACCTCATTTCTATTTCAGAAACTTTTGAAGAAGCTGCAAAAAGGAATGCTATTTCTTATCGCTCATTTGAAGGCCTTCAAGGTGTGGAAGACGGCTACTATGCAATCATAGGGGTTTTTAATGAAGGACGAAATCTTAAAAGGGCTGTTAAAAAATTAAAGAAAAAGGGATTCAACGCGGGTTCTATAGTAAATCCTGAAAACAATCTGAACTATGTATACATACAGAAGTTCCCATTTGGATTGGAGGCAGTAGATGCTGTTGCCAGTCAATTTGATGGAGAGTATAAGGATGATACTTGGATATTAAGCGTAGAAAACAGCCTGCCGGCTCAAGAAGCCCAAATAGAAGACATAAATGATGAGGTTTCTGATTCTACTCCAGTTTCGGTAAACCAAGTTACTTATGATATGCTTAGTGAAGCAAACAGTTCGAATAATCAAACTCAGAATATTGCTGAAACAAGTAATAAAAGTAAGCTAATACAAAAAGCAGATCACTATTTTGATAAAATGTGGTACGCAGAAGCTGCTGACCTTTACGAGCAGGCCTTGAAGAAAGGAGACAAGAATTACTCATATGAAATCATTCAGAAAGCAGCTGACTCCTATTACTACAATACAAATATGGAAAAAGCCTATGAATGGTATAACATCCTTTATGACAAGTATGGAAAAGATATGTCTGCTGACAATGTCTTCAAGTATGCCCATTCATTAAAAGGCACAGGAAAATATGCGCGATCAAAACGTTTAATGCGTTTGTACAACAAGAAAATGAAGAGTGGAGAAACTGCAGGGTTAGATGAAGAAATTACTTTACCTAATGAAGTGGTCTTAGATGAAATTCTAAATAATGAGAGAGATTACGAACTGAAAAATTTGGCTATCAATACGGAGTATTCAGAATTCTCACCAATGTTTTTAGATTCTAATCAAGTGGTTTTTGCTTCGGCAAAAGATTCTTCTTTTTTAAATACCAGGCGGTATAAATGGAATAATCAGCCTTATCTTGACTTATATGTAGCGAAGATAAACGAAGAATCACAGGATTTGAAAGACGCTATTAAGTTCTCTAAAAAAATAAATACAAAGTATCATGAGGCTTCTGTAACTTTTTCTCCGGACAACTCCACGATGTACTTCACCCGTAACAATTATGGTAAAAAACTAAAACGTGATAAAAATGGTGTGAACCATCTTAAAATCTATATGTCTAAAAAAGTAAATGGTGAATGGGGAGAGGCCGTTGAAGTACCATTTAATAGTGATGATTACTCAACAGGGCATCCAGCGTTAAGTCCAGATGGGAAACAATTGTATTTTGTTTCAGATATGCCAGGTAGCATTGGACAAACAGATATTTTTGTTGTCGATGTAAATGGAGCCAACTCCTTCTCTGAACCAAGAAATTTAGGACCTGAAATTAACACAGAAAGAAAGGAAATGTTTCCCTTCATTAATGACAAGAAATTATATTTCTCTTCGGATGGGCATACAGGTCTAGGCGGATTAGATGTTTATGAAGCAGCATATACCGAAGAAGAAGGTTTTGGAGAAGTAAAAAATCTTGGAAAGCCAGTTAATAGTAATCGGGATGATTTCTCCTATATTATTAATGAAGAAAATCAACAAGGTTTTTTCGCTTCAAACAGAATTGATGGTAAAGGAGACGACGATATCTACTCTTTCAAACGCCTTGTTATCGAGGAAGTTCCTGCGAGCTCGAATGCAATTGCTGGAGTCGTTACTGAGCTTATCACAGGAGATCTTATGCCTAAAGCGTTGGTTGAATTGCTTGATGAAAATGGTATTAAGCTTAAGGAAATGGTAACAGATGACGACGGAAGTTTCATATTTGAAGACCTTGAAGCTGATAAGAAATATACCATAAAGGCCACAAATGATACTTACTTCGAAAATATTCAAGAAGTTACAAGCCTTGAAAACGATACAGTTCAAGTAGATGTTGTGATGCGTAAGCTACAGGAAATGATCGCTGTTGAAGATGGAATTAAGAAGTTGAAAACCGAGATGATATTCTTCGATTTCGACAAATCATACATCCGACAAGATGCTTCTGAAGAACTTGATAAGCTTGTTGAGGTCATGACTGAATATCCTAATATGGTTATAAAGATTGAATCTCATACAGATTCTAGAGGTAAGAAGGCATATAACAAGTACCTATCAGATAGAAGGGCTAAATCTACTCGTGAATATATTATTTCAAAAGGAATCGCTCCAGAACGCATTGAGAGCGCAATTGGTTATGGCGAAGAACGGTTGCTTAATGAATGTGATGGTAGTGTTGCCTGTACCGAGAAACAGCACTTCTTAAATAGACGTTCTGAGTTCATCATCGTAAACATGTAAAACATGATATATTATAAAATTAAAAACGCCACTCCAAAAGAGCGGCGTTTTTTTATGGAGCTATATGAACGCTTGCCATTCTGTGAAATTCGAAGTAATCTAAATGACCAATTAAGGGCCATTTATGTTTTCACAACAGCAACAATACCTTTCACAACAAATTACGTCGGATAAAATACGCAACTCACCGAATTGGAGTTATATAAAGACCAAATCGATATTTAACCCAAATCTTAAAATACATGAAAAACGTCCTACTCATCAAAGAAATTTATTTAGAAGCCTTCAAAAATTTAGGCACTAAATTCGTGAAATCGTATTTTAAAGCTTTCTCTTGGTTCTGCTTTGCCAGTTTCCTGATTGTGCTTTATGCCTTCGTTTTCAGACTCGTTACTGGGTTTGCATTCGATTAACACAACTTAACCAACCTAACTATTTAAAACGCCCTTAAAAGGGCGTTTTTTAGTTTCTAAGGTTTTTTTGATTGAAATTGCTTCCAGCAAACAACCTCTGCTTGATTCTTCTTACAATTTTAAAGGGTTTTAGAATTTACTCTTCTCATTTGTAGACCTATTCCTATAAATTCTTCTTTACCTTCATCCCCCTTAATCTTCTTTTTATCGAATTAATGCAATATTCGATTTATATAGCGGAATTTTTAGTCGTTACACCTATTAAATTCGCGATGCGCCTGCGAAAACCTAGACCTTTGGACTGTTAGTAATTTTAAATCCCCGTATGAATATGAAGAAACTTTTACTTGTTAAAGAAATTTACATTGAAGCATTTAGAGATTGGACTAAGGAGTTCCTTATAAAGTATTTTAAGACTTTTACATGGATTTGTCTTTTCTTATGGGCCATTACAGTATACGCATTTGTCTTTAGGCTGTCTACTGGCTTCGCATTCTAAAAACAGAACTAGAACACTAAATGAAAAAACGCCCTTTAAAGGGCGTTTTTTAGTTTCTAAATACTTTTTTTATTTCGTAAACCGCGTTGTTTTCATAATAGCTTCCAATCGAAACATATCATCACGTTTATTGGTTGCTGGAGCAAAAGTGAAGCCTTCAACCACCAATTTTCGATTATTGGCCTCGTCATCAATAATGTAGGTTATAAAAGGTCCGGCCATAGGATAATTTTTAATGTCCCAGATACCTCTGACTTCAAGGGCTTTTCTTCCCGCAATTTCTGTCGGAAAGATAGAGGGTGAAAATGCAGGTTCCGTGCGCATGTGAGTAGTTTTTTCCGGCACATCAGGACCTGGAATAAACAAGGCGCCGATAGAATCTCGCATTTGAACAATTTCTCTGACCAAAGTAGAATCTGTAGAGAAACTATTTGCTGGCATTTCATAGGCTATAATATTCATATGCCCTTTTTGAATCTCCCTATCCAACCAAACAAAATTGTCGGTCTGCCTGCCAACTTTGTAAATTGAAGGCACACTCATCGTAATATTGAATTTTTCTTCTAAAACACCTTCCTTATTCAACGAATTTAATAGTCGGGTTTGGGTTTCCTTCAAATCCATGGATTTGTATGAAGTTATTATCTCTTGTGCCTTATCGTCTATATTGGCCATTATTTCATCATCAGTCTGACCCTTAAAGACTGCCATTAACTGTGGCGTAGCATAAACATCCTGCTTTATCTCGGCCGCAACAACCGAATCTTTTTTCACCACAAGAATAGACTTCGAATTCAATAGCGAACCCGAAAATACTTCGGGTGGCACTTGGTTAAGGGTCAAAATCGACTCTTGCCAAGTCAATCCTACAGCAGTTGCCGCAAAATGCTCTCTTACTTTATCTCCGACCTGACTCTTCCAAAGTTCATTATCCATTACTACGGTTACCTGATTAACAGGGCCAATTGATCTTGGTAAATAGTTTTGTGATTTTCCATTATTACAGGAAAAAAGACCAATAAAGGAAAGTAATACTAGAATTCTAAGTGCTTTCATATGTCAAATAATTACGAGGAGCAATCGCAAAGTTTTAGCTTCATGCCCGGTTTTAGATTCTTACCACTAATACCGTTCCATTCTCGTAAATTTTCGATACTAATTCCTTGATATGTTCTAGAAATAGTCCAAAGCGAGTCACCGCTCTTCACAACATGTATTTTATTACTAGGCACATTCTTCAAGCTCACCGGCTTTTTGGCAGTCTTCTTTTTCGGTGCAACAGCAACCCCTCGTGATCCTCTAGGATAAATGGTCAGACGTTGACCGATGCGTAAATTATTACTTCGGAGTCCATTCCAGTTTTTTATCTGACTGACTCGCACACCATAGCGTTCGGCAATCTTTCCTAAGAAATCACCACTGCGAACTCTATAGCGAATTCTATTTTGCTGTGCAGCTTTTACCAAGGCTGGCAACGGACTCTCTTTGCTCTTCAATTCCTTCTCAACATGAGCATAAATAGCTGCCTCGTTATTCACGAACTTGCCCATTTCCTTTCTAGGCAAACGCAATGTATAGTTCTTTCCTTTTACAAAAGGAATAACTTTAAGTTTATAAGACGGATTTAAGACCTCCAATTCCTCCTTACTAATTCCAACCAATTCAGAAATCTGGTCAAAAGTGATAATGCTTTTTACATGAACGGTATCTGTTTCGAAATAAGGTCGAGCTACCTTTTCGCCCTGTAAACCATGTTCTTCAGCATATTCGAATAAATACATCGTTGCTAGAAATGCTGGCACGTACCCCGCGGTTTCACGTGGAAGATTTCTCCGAATATTCCAATAGTTTTTATAACCCCCAGACCTTCTGATGGCCTTATTTACATTACCTGGTCCTGAGTTGTATGCGGCTAAGGCTAAATCCCAATCACCAAAAATCTTGTACACTCTATTCAAATATTCGCAAGCCGCTCTTGTCGATTTAATCGGGTCGCTTCGTTCATCAACATAACTGCTTACATCAAGACCGTGCTCCTTACCTGTTCCGTACATGAATTGCCAAAGTCCTGTAGCGCCAACTCTTGAGCGCGCTTTTGGATTTAGGGCAGATTCCACAATAGCCAAATATTTCATTTCTACAGGAATATTGTGATTGTCGAATTCCTGCTCAAATAGAGGAAAATAAAATTGGCTTACCGTTAGCATGCGATTCATTAAACCGCGTTTACGCGTCAGGAAGGATTTGATTACATTTTCTAAGGAAGGATTGTAAACCACATTAAAAGGTGTCTTCTGATTCAGTAACTCCAGGCGCATTTTTAAAGTGTCTGTGTTCAGCTCAACGTCATAAGACTTTTCAGGGTCTAAGGTTGAAACTTCCTTGTACATATCATCAAATAGCGCGGCACTTTCGTGCAGCTCTTTCATCCATAAACTATCGTACTTGGCTGCTTCCGGGTTATCTTGTAGATTATAAGCTCCTTTATCTCCCTCTTTTAAAAGCACTAAAGGATTGTCCTTTATGGGCTGTGAAGATTCCATTTGCTCCATCTGCTCCACGCCTTTCATATCCATAGCAGTGGTATCCAAAGGAATATCCTTAGACTGAATAATCTTGATATCTTTCTTTGTGGGAATACTGTCTTTTTCTTGAGCTAGACCTGAAACGGCAAAAAACAGAAGTGCAAAAAATGGGAGGAAAAAATTTCTTTTCGCTATCATAAACAGTTCTATAGTTAATGCGGGCTAACGAAAATCCGATTTTTTTCCGAAAGAATAAAATTTCAACTCGTTAAAACCTACTAAAATAGGCATGTGCCTGTTTATCGATAACGCCTTTATTAGTCTATTATTGCGGCGATTCCAGGCAAGGTTTTTCCTTCTAAACTTTCAAGCATTGCTCCACCACCTGTTGATACATAACTTACCTTGTCTTGAAAACCAAATTGCTTTACAGCAGCAACGGAGTCTCCGCCACCTACCAAAGAAAATGCACCCCCTTGCGTTGATTCGTCAATAAAGTTACCGACGCCAATTGTTCCTTTTGCAAAGTTTTCCATTTCAAAAACACCTACTGGACCATTCCATAGGATAGTTTTGCTTTTTAAAATGACTTCTTTAAAGTTTTCTAAGGTTCTAGGTCCTGCATCAAGACCTTGCCATCCGTCAGGTATTTTATCTACATCAACAACTTGAGTGTTCGCGTTATTACTAAAATCATCCGCAGCCAAAACATCTACAGGAATGTGAACTTCTACTCCCTTTTCTTTGGCTTGCTTTAAAATCTCCATGGCCAAAGGCATCTTATCATCTTCACAAATCGAATCTCCTACCTTGCCGCCTTGGGCTTTTACGAACGTATAGGTCATTCCTCCTCCGATAATCAAATGGTCAACTTTATCTAGAATATTCTCTATAATCGTGATTTTGGAAGAAACCTTAGCTCCTCCTAAAATCGCTAAAACCGGTTTTTCACCAGTTTGCATCACTTTTTCTATAGATTCTATCTCTTTGGCCAATAAATACCCAAAGCATTTGTTTTCTCCAAAATAGCGAGCAACAACTGTTGTGGAAGCATGAGCACGGTGGGCAGTACCAAAAGCATCATTGATATAAATATCCCCTAATTTTGAAAGTTGCTCTGCAAAAGTGGCATCGCCATTAGTTTCTGACGAATGGAATCTCAAATTCTCTAAAAGCAAAACTTCTCCAGCCTGTAAATCAGCTACAGCTTGCTCAGCAACTTCGCCAACACAATCGTTTACAAATTTTACCTGAACACCTATAACTTCAGAAACCGTTTTGCAAATATGCTCTAACGAAAAATCAGGATTTCTTTTCCCTTTTGGTCTCCCCAAATGACTCATCAAAACTGCACTTCCACCGTCTTCCAAAACTTTGATAATTGAAGGTTTTGCCGCTTCAATTCTGTTGGTATCTGTGACGTTAAAATCTTCATTCAAAGGCACATTAAAATCCACTCGAATTAATGCCTTTTTATTTTCAAAATTAAATTCTTCTAGAGTCTTCATTTGCATTCGGTTTTTAGAGAAATGCAAATGTAACCCTTTATGTGGGTTCGATGAAAAATGAGGCGAAACAACTTGATTAGATTTTGTTATGAAAAAACCGACGCATCGGTCGGTTCTAGCCTTTCTCTCCAAATTTCATTAGTTACATTCGGAGTAGATTTTTCAATGAATGGAATTTATCGAACTCAATGATTATAGGCCATTCCAAAGAAAAACAGCAAATTACCGACTGATGAGTCTGTTCTGAAAACACCATATAACTCCTATTTATCCCTAATGCATTGCTATCATTAATCCAATGGAATAAACTATATTTGGAGCATGCTGTTTAAAGACATTTTAGGGCTGTCACACATCAAAAATCATTTGGCTTCAAGTGCGGACGCAGGGCGAATTCCACATGCGCAAATGTTCGTTGGGCCAGAAGGTTCTGGTACACTTCCGATGGCTTTAGCATACATGCAATATGTGGTTTGTGGAAATCAAAATGGAGAGAATTCTGGAGGCAATGAAAGCTGCAATTTGAAGTTCGATTCGTTGTCCCATCCTGACATGCATTTTGCGTTTCCGGTGTCGAATTCCGATAAGGTAAAAAGTCATGCGGTGAGCAATCATTACATGGAAGAGTGGCGCCAATTTTTAAAAGAACAACCTTACGGAAACCTTTTCGATTGGTACCGATTGATAGGAATTGAAAAGAAGCAAGGGCAAATCGGTGTGGATGAAGCCATGGATGTGGTCAAAAAGCTTGCTTTAAAGTCTTACGAAGGCGGATACAAGGTGATGTTGATATGGATGGCGGAAAAATTGAACACCCCTGCAGCCAATAAACTGTTGAAATTGATTGAAGAGCCTCCCGAGAAGACTGTTTTTATTCTCATTACAGAAGATGAGGAACAAATCATTCAGACCATACGTTCACGCTGTCAGATTCTACATTTCCCTCCTTTGGCAGAAAACGATATTGCAAAAGCCTTAGAAGAAAAGGGTTTGGCTCGTGAAGAAGCCCTTCGCTTGGCCCACGAAGCCAATGGGAATTTCAATAAAGCTTTGGATTTGATGAACAAAGATTCCGAAGATTTGGTCTTTGAAAAGTGGTTCGTGCAATGGGTTCGCAGTGCTTTTAAAGCCAAAGGAAATAAAGCGGCAATTCATGAATTAATTCTTTGGAGTGAGGAAATCGCCAAAACAGGAAGGGAGACTCAAAAGAAGTTCATGCAGTACTGCCTAGCAGTTATGCGTCAGGCAATGTTGGTCAATTTCAATGTGAAAGACTTGGCTTTCATGCAGATTCATGTGGACGGATTCAGTTTAGAAAAGTTCGCTCCTTTTGTTCATGAAAACAATATTTTGAGTATCGTAGAAGAACTTGAAAATGCCATGTATCATATTGAAAGAAATGGAAATTCAAAAATTATTCTAACGGATTTATCCATTAAATTGACTCGATTATTACATAGGAAAGCTGCCTAACTTTTAAAAACAAAACTATGGATACCATACTGAATCATTCCGCTGAAATCTTAATCCTGATTTTTCTCGTTATCACTTTTTTACAAAGTGGTATTGATAAAATAACCGACTGGAAAGGAAACCTTTCTTGGTTAAAAGGGCATTTTAAAGATACCCCTATGAAAGGAATTGTTCCTTTAATGTTGGGCACAGTTCTGATTGTAGAAGTAGTTGCCGGTATCCTTTGTTTAATAGGAATATACCAATTAGGAATATCAGGTGAAAGTACTATGGCCCTATACGGAGCTATACTTTCTTGTGTAGCATTACTGATGCTTTTGTTCGGTCAACGCATGGCTAAGGATTATGCCGGAGCGATGACCATTGCGGTATATTTTATTCCCGCTATATTCTTGGTATTTATATTACAACCATAAAAAATCCGCATCAAAACTGATACGGATTTTACTATTTTATTCAAGAATGTTGTTTGACTACTCTTTCTTGTAATCTGCATTCAAAATCTTCACAACCTCATCGGTAAGGTCATTGACTTCTTGGCCGTATAAAACACTTCCGCCATCACCACCACCAAGTATGTACGTGTACTTGTTTGTTTTTCCGTAAGCCTTTACAGCTTTCTTTACTTTACTTACAACACTATCCATTTCAGTTTGACCAGCCGTTACCAAAGCTTGCTCTTCTTGTTGCAACTGCTGCCCAATAAATTGACCTCTTTGTTGCATAAGTCCGTACTCTTCTTGCGCTTTCTTTTGATTCATCTTTTGAGCCTTCGCTTGAAAAGCTTGTGCCTCTAGTTGGAACGCTTGAGAAATACTATCTCTCTTTTTTGTCAAAGCATCGGTCTTTGTTTTGTACTTTGCTTCAACATCAATTTTTTCTTGATACGAATCCATCAACTTTACATTATCTACATAACCGATTTTTGCTTGTTCACAAGAAGCTAGTAAAATCAATCCTGTGAATACTACTACTAATTTTTTCATAATTGCCTATTTATTTTCATTCCCGCCTTCACAGAAATCCACTTTGCTATTTTTAAAAGTCGGGCAAAAATAGGAAAGCTTTTTTGAATTTTTCTAAAAATCCATCCGAATACTAAAATCTGTCTTTCTTGAAAAATACTGAAATCTTGATTTGGTAAAATAACCATTCAATTCAAGCTATAAATAAAATTGATTGTCAAATAGAACTGAAATCGAGTGTCTCTATCAAAAATGAAGCTCTAAAACCCTGCTATTTTGGCTAAAATTTCAACGAACGGCACAGAAGTTCCAGATTTACTGAAAATGCGGGAAATGGGCTTAAAATGCGTATTAGCGCTTTTGGAGCACATAAATATGGGAAGAGTGCTCTTTTGTTCTCATTGCGGATATGTTGGACCATAAGCCCAGGGCGAAAGCTTTGAAAATATTCTGCTTCCCAGTTTTGTATTTTTCTGAAAGCAAGGAAACATAAAATGAATCAAATACCATCGGTTTGACTTTAACCAATTCTAGTCCGTGTTTTACAAAAAGCTTTTCGATTGCCGTTTTTGAAAAATGCCAAAGGTGTCTTGGCACATCATAAGCGGCCCAAAACTCTTTGTAATGTTTCGCATCATAGGAATTAAAATTTGGGACCGCAATAATCAAAGTTCCCTCCTCTTCCAAATGCCAAACCAATTTTAGAATTTGATTTTCTAAATCTGGCAAATGTTCTAAGACATGCCATAGGGTAATGACATCATATTTCGTTCCTGCCAAAGCCTCCATTCTATCTTTCAAGCTTATGCCTTTGTTAAGTGCTTTTTCTCTGGCATTATGATTTGGCTCTACGCCTTCGATATCCCAACCATTGCTCTTTGCTTCATTTAAAAAATCCCCTGTTCCTGCACCGACATCTAGAAGTGTTTTCTTTTCCTTGGAATATGTATTTATGAGATTTAGCTTCTTAGAAAGACTATACTTTTTAACCCGCTGATATAATTTATCAACGAAAGATTTATTGGAGTCCGTATGTGAAATGTAAACTTCGCTCTCGTAGTACGAATCTAGATTCTCTGGTTGCGGTTTGGTTACCAGCATATCTAAATCTGTATCACGAAACAATTCAAATGTTTCTTGAGAAATAGAAAAGTCTTTAGTCTTTAAAAACGGTTTCATTGTAGTTATGAGTGGCCAGATATTCTTTCTTCAAAGCGCGAAGATACTTTAAAACGGCTTCCCTTGAAAGTGAAGTTTCTACCAAGCAATCTGTTTCCAAATCATTATAAACTTCTATCGCCAAATACCAATTTCCTTTTCGGTTCTCATATGAATCCTCAAAAACAGTATCCATATCAGCAACTGCTAAAGTCAAATCGACAAAAACAGGAATTAGATTAATTGATTTGTCTGGAATTTCAATCTCATACCACGCAAAAAAATATTGCTGCCCTCCAATTTCGAATGGCACATCATCATAAACATTCGTATCATCTAATTGGAACTTGATATTTACAAAATTGTAAAATTGCTCCGCTTCTTTCGCATCTTCAAAAATGAACATTTGTCGCTTTGACAGACTTCGTTTAAATTTCTTTCCTTTAGTTATTTTATAATCTTCAATCTTTGGGGCGATGCGCAACGGGATACAGGATTGAAGTGTAAATAGAACGAAAACTAGGAGTAGTGTTTGCTTCATTTTGGTTGGACTAAATGTTGTTTTAAACAGCATCAAGAATTGAACCAAAGGTGTTTTTATAAGGAAGAATTGTAAAATGTTCCACGTGGAACATCGCTACTTTTTATACTTTACTTCAACGTTTAAAAGTTCACCTAACTCAATTGCTTTGGCTTTGGCAACGTCCAATGAATCAACTCTCCAAACCGTAAAATGTGCGTTTCCCTTAAAAAATCGGACGACATAATTGCCCTCCCTGGTTTGATTTCCCATTGCTGCAACCGGACCCCATTCAGAATCCTTTTTGAATACTGCAGAAAACACAGATATGTAATCAGGGGAAATACATTCCAATCTTTGTTTGAAAACTGTTATTCCAAACAACTTAAAATGCCGTTTGTGATTTAGAGTATTGCTAATTTCAAAAGAAAACGAATACCCTAAAAGAAGTAAGCCCATACAAGACATAGTGATGAGTTGACTCAATCCCGCAGCTTCTTTGTAAAGCAAAAAAAACATCAACAACAGAATAAAAGTCCCTAAAATAGTTGCAATAAGTGGTTTTGATTGCTTTAAAAAAATCGATTTTTTCATCTTCCCATAAAAACCAAAAGAACACTAATATCAGATGGAGAAACACCGCTAATTCTAGAAGCCTGAGCAATGGTGACTGGACGAATAGCTTCAAGTTTTTCCCTTGCTTCATAGGACAAAGACTTCAGCTTTGAATAGTCAAAGCTCTCAGGAATTTTCACGTCTTCTAAACGGTGTAGCTTATCAGCATTGTTCTTTTCCTTTGCGATATAACCCGAATATTTTACCTGAACTTCTGTCTGTTCTAGCACTTCCCTATCCAGTTGGTTTTCTTCCACAAAAGCTGAAACGGACTCCAATTGCAGCATGTGATTCATGGTTACTTTTGGTCTTGAAAATGCTTTAACCATCTTATCAGATTGCTTCACTAAAGCAGAATCAACACTCTCCAAAATCGGATTTATATCCTCAGGAAGGACGCTTGTTTTTTCAAAAAACTTGATAAAAGCATTTGATTTTTCCTGCTTTTCTTCCATTCGTTTTAAGCGTTCTTTTCCAGCCAAACCGATTTCATAGCCTTTAGGAGTTAATCTTAAATCGGCATTATCTTGACGCAATAAAGTTCGATATTCTGCTCTAGAAGTAAACATTCGATAAGGCTCTTCCGTACCCTTTGTAATCAAATCATCAATCAAAACTCCTATGTAAGCTTCATCTCTTTTTAGGACAAATTCTTCTTTTTCATTGAGTTTTAGATGGGCATTTATTCCTGCCATCAAACCTTGGGAGGCAGCTTCTTCGTAACCTGTAGTTCCATTAATCTGTCCGGCGAAATATAGATTTTCAACCAGCTTAGTTTCTAAGGTATGCTTCAATTGTGTCGGTGGAAAATAGTCGTATTCTATCGCGTAACCAGGTCTAAAAAACTTCACATTTTCAAACCCAACAACCGAGCGCAATGCCTTGAATTGAACATCTTCCGGAAGCGAAGTTGAAAATCCATTTACATAAACCTCAACCGTATTCCATCCTTCAGGTTCTACAAACAACTGGTGGCTATCCTTATCCGCGAAGCGATTAATCTTATCCTCTATTGAAGGACAATATCTTGGCCCGATACTTTTTATTCTTCCATTGAACATCGGAGAACGGTCAAACCCTTCCTTCAATAAATCATGAACAAGGGCACTCGTATGCGTCATATGACAATCGCGCTGTGTCTTTAAAGTTTTCGTTTTTGTATATGAAAATTTCTCAGGAATAGCATCTCCTGGTTGAAGAATCATTTTAGAATAATCCAAGGAACGACCATCAACTCTTGGTGGCGTTCCTGTTTTCATTCGACCACTTTCGAAACCAAAATCTAGTAGTTGTTCTGTTATTCCCGTAGCTGCCTTTTCTCCTGCTCTACCTCCACCAAATTGCTTCTCTCCAATATGGATTAAGCCATTTAGAAAAGTCCCATTTGTTAGAACCACAGCCTTGCCTCTCACTTCAATTCCCAATGATGTTTTTACTCCGCAAACTTTGCCGTTTTCAACCAGAAGTCCGTTGACCATTTCTTGATAGAAATCACAATTCGGAGTGTTCTCCAACATCAATCGCCACTCCTCTGCAAAGCGCATTCTATCGTTTTGTGCTCGCGGACTCCACATCGCAGGACCCTTAGATTTGTTCAACATCTTGAATTGAATCGCGGACTTATCCGTAACGATTCCACTATAGCCTCCAAGCGCATCAATCTCACGAACAATCTGTCCTTTTGCAATTCCGCCCATAGCAGGGTTGCATGACATCTGCCCTATAGTTTGCAAGTTCATCGTTACCAGCAAAGTTTTCGAACCCATGTTTGCGGCACCGGCTGCAGCTTCCGCTCCGGCGTGACCTCCACCAACAACAATTACATCATATTCCTTTTCAAACATATCTTTGGCACTTAGCTATTTTGTTCCACGTGGAACAATTTCATTTTTTCTTCTTCCTTAACTCTCATCAACATTGCTTCCTCATCTGACTTGTCGCCATAACCTGATAAATGTAAAATTCCATGCGCCATTACTCTTCGTAATTCTTCATAGAAATCTACTTTGAATTCTCTAGCATTTTCCTTTACCCGTTCAATAGATATAAATATGTCTCCAGCAATTGTATTCCCATCAGTATAATCAAAAGTGATGATGTCGGTGTAGGTATCATGATTGAGATACTCTTGATTCACCTTCAACAAATAGGCGTCGTCACAAAACACATAGGCAATATCCCCTAAAACTCTGTTTTCAGAACCAATCACTTCAAGGAGCCATTTGGTATATAAATTTTCTTTAACTATTTGATAATCAGTAAGATAATTAAAATTAATCATCGCTTTTGAAATACTCCTTTACCTTATTCTGGAAATTTTGGCGCAAAGGTAATGCTTGTCTATTTAAAATCTCAATTTCGTTGCGATAATCCTCTAATAATGAGGGCTTAGTAGTTATTGGATTGTTAAACCGGTTCTTGTTTGTATTACTTTCGCGTTCAGGTTTCTTTCCCTGCTTCATCGCGGCATTCTCCAATTTCAAAAGTTCATACTGAATGTTATTCATCTTGTTCATGCCTCGCTGGGTAAAACCATTCTCTAACAATTCATTCTCGAACTCCTCCATTTGACGTAACAACTTCTGGCCTAACTTGCGGTCGCTGCCATTAATCATGTCTTGTAGCTGTTCCTCCAAGCGCTGGCGAATCATTTGTTGCTCTTTGTAAATCTCGTAGATTTCTTTTAGGTCTTCTTCACTTGGTCCATCTCCCTGACCATTTCCGTCTCCGCCACCTTCGCCGCCTTGACCTCCTTCTCCATTCTCACCTTTGCCCTTTCCTTTACCATTTTTACCCTCGCCTTCACCCTCACCGCCTTGGCCTTCTTTTCCTTTTCCTGACTCGCCCTCTCCTTTTTCTCCTTCACTTCCTTTGCCTTTCTCACCACCTTGGCCAGATTCTCCTTCACCTTCTCCTTTCTGACCCTCGCCTTGCTGTCCTTCTCCTTGTCCCGAAGGTTTACCCTGTCCAGATTTCCCTTGGCCTTCCATCTTTTCTTGCAACTCTCCCTGTTGCTTAATAATATCCGGAAGCTGAAATCCTTCTCCCTCACCTTGGCCCTGTCCGGACTGCATGCTCTGTTGCATATTGTCAAGGGTGTTCGCCAGAAAATCTGATAAACTATTGGCAGCAGTCAACACATATTTTTGGTAGGATACACCTTGGTATATTTGACTTTCCGCGATAGCTTCCAAGGCTTTGTCGGTATTGTAATACACCTCTGTGATTTGCTCATTTACAAACTCAGCTAACTCTGCACGACGCAATGATAAAGCAAACAAGCTGTCATCAACATGTTCAAAAAGCTTGCGTAATTCTTGTTGTTCACGAATGGAACTCGAAAACTGAGGTGAATCTGCATCTACTTCTTCCAGCTCCTCATATAGGTTTTCCTGTTTGAAAGAGAAAATGACCAAGTTGTCTAAAATCTGACGTAGCATTTCGGCATCTTCTGTAATAGAGGAGCCTCCTCCACCTCCACCAGCTGAGGACTCTTGCAATTGCTCACTCATTTCCTTCATTTTCTGAGCAGCGGACTTTTGTTTTTTCTTGGCATTGTTAGCACTATTTTCCTTCTCCTCCGCATCTGAAGATTCCTCATCTCCTTGATGTTTATTGATTTCTTCTAAAGCTTCTTTTTGGTCTTCCTTGATTGATTCTTCCTTTTTCTTGTCTACGTTAAGGTCTAGGGGTTTCTTTAAATCGGCATTGTCCTTCTTCAACTCGTCTAGCTCCTTGGCAATCTCTTCAAATTTTTCATTGAGCTTTTCCTGTTCCTTATTTTGAAATTGCTCCCCCAGATTCAGTTCAGATAAGATTTCCTGTCGCTCTGCTAGTTTCTCTAGGTCTTTTGCTAACTGCGCCGCTTTTTCAGTCACATAATACCGTTTGGTCAATTCTAGCAATTGCTCCAGATTGCGCTCGCTATTCTGTTGTTTCTTTCCTAACTCCTCTAACCGTTTGGCCAACTCTTCTTTATCAATCTTTTCCGCTATTTTATTCAACTCCTCCAACAGCTTCTCATTCTTCTTTGCTTCGATTTCCTGTCGTTCAAGACGTTCTTTCAGCAACTCGTTCATCTCGTCTTCCTTTTCACTCTTATTGAGATTCTCTTTGAGCTGCTTACTAAACTTCTGCATCATCTGCTCCTGTTGCTGTTGCTTTTTCAGGAAATCCTTGACCTGATTCTGGTCATTAAAGTTGAGCTGCTTTTTCTCCTTTTGGTTTTGATTGATTTCTTTAAGCGTTTCTTTCTGTTCTTTGAATTTCTCTAAGGATTTATCCAAATTGTCTATAATCGATTGTTGCGACTCTAGTTCCTTGTTCTTTAATTGATTTTCATCCAACAAAACCGTTGAAAATACTTGGCTTTTGGAAGTTTTTCCATTGTGAACACCATCATTGTCTGTCGCCTCGAAATAGAAGCTGTAATTTTTACCAGCATCTAATTGCAATCCTGAAGGGAAAGTATAGTAGAACTGATTGAAGTTAGTATTCGGTTCTCCCAACTCCAAAATTTGTTTGTTTTCTGTATCTCCATCAGGATAACAAACCAAACGAATACGCTTCAATTTATAATCATCGGAGGCTTCACCAATATAATAAGAGGTATTCGGATTCAAAGAATCCAAAACCTGCTTCGCCTTTATGGTCGGATATTCATCTTTAATAACATCAAAACTATACGCCAGCTTCTCATAGTCGACAATGTTTTCATTAGAGGTGCTTAACTCATAGTTGAGATTTGAGAATACACGATTGGACATTTCAAAAGCATCTTCCGTTTTTGAAAAGGCTATTGAAGTATCCTTTGTAACCAAATGAATGTTCTCGGTATGCTTCCCTTTTATTTGCCAAGTAACTCGGGTTCCTTCCGGAAACGTAGCATTTCCAGTACTTTTCAGTATTTCGGATTTTCTATTCGTATACTTAGGATAATTCAAAATCAGCTCAAAATTCTGAATAGAAGGCGTTTTTAAAGCATTCAACTGATATTCCCTAGAAAAAATACCGTTTGCCTTAAAAGAGAAATTTGTGGAAGTTAGGGGAGGTGTAAAGGTATATTGATAGATGCCATCTTGTTGTTGTAACAGAAGGTCTTTTCCGTTAATCGTAATGAATACTTGGTCTGGGCGAATCTCCCCTTCCGTAGTAACCTGAACAGTCACTGCTTTAGAATCCAAAACATTCAAATCATTGGACAGTAAGCGAAATGCAAAAGGTGCCGGCGGCTCATAGGCCACATCATAATTTACAACCCGATTGTATGAGCCAAAGAAATCACTCAAATTCCCGCTTAACCAAATCAATCCGAAGAGTAGCACCGGAATAGCCAAATATTTTACATATTTCACATTCTCTCCAAAATCGACCGCTTTGGTAAAAGGAATAGGATTTAAAGTTTCTGAACGCTGTTCAATACTCGCAAGTAAAAGTTCCGATTGGTTTTCGTCTTCTGCTAAGTCTAGTAAATTAAAAAGCTTATCGTCAACATCTGGAAAATGCTTCCCAATTAAAATTGAAGCCTGTTTGTGACTAATGCCCTTTTTCAATTTAAACAAGTAGAATAGGGGAGTCAAGATGTATTTGAATAGTAGGAATAATTCAATTCCCACAAAAATCAACAACAACACCAAACGCCCTGTTGAATTCAACCAAAGGAAGTATTCCACCCCCAATGTCACCAAAAAGAACAACAATCCGAAGGCCAAAAAGAGTAGAACCCCTTTGAGCAATAACTTCGTGTAATACTTTTTGGTAAAATCGCTGAGTTTGAGAAGTATGTTATTGTAACTGTTCAAATTCACTATATTTAGTACCAAGATACTCGTTCTCACAAATTTAAACATCAAATTCGTGTTAAACCCGCTCACCGAGCATTATTAGATAAAAGACAGATGTTAAAAGATTTAAAGTACCTCGCAGCGATGACCTTGCCGATTTCGGCGGTTATAAGTATATATTTTAAAGGTTATTTCAGCTATTTTACGCCTTTTTATGCCTTTGTTCTGATTCCTATTTTAGAACTCCTATTGCCGCATGACCCTTCAAATTACGAGGGTGAGGAGCGGGAGGAAAAGAAAAAAAGCAAGCTCTTCGATTGGATGCTTTACTTGAATGCCCCGGTAATATTCGGACTTCTTGCCTTCTTACTTTGGGATATTACCACAACGAGCTACACCACCTACGAACTTGTCGGATTAGTTTTGTCTATGGGAATTGTTCTCGGCACCAACGGAATTAATGTTGCTCATGAATTAGGGCATCGCCAAACTACGAATGAAAGGCATTTAGGAAAACTGTTGCTGTTACCTTCTTTCTATATGCACTTTTATATCGAGCATAACTTTGGCCATCACGCCCAAGCAGCTACTAAAGAAGACCCAGCAACCGCACAATACAACCAAACGGTATATTCGTTTTGGATTACCTCAGTTATTCGTCAATATTTCAGTGCTTGGAAGCTGCAGTCAAAATTGCTGAAGTCCCATAAACAGACGTTTCTCTCTATAAAGAACGATATGCTCTGGTATACCGTATTTCAAATTGCCTACTTAGGAGTTGTTTTCTATTTCTTCGGAAAATTAGGTTTGGTTTTTGCCATTACTAGCGGAATTGTTGGTTTTCTAATGTTGGAAACCGTGAACTATATCGAACACTACGGACTCCTGCGCAACAAACTGCCCTCCGGACGCTATGAACGTGTGCGTGAAGTCCATTCTTGGAATAGCAATCATGTTATGGGAAGAATCGTACTTTATGAATTGACCCGTCATAGTGACCATCATTATAAATCCTCTAAAAAGTATCAGATTCTCGATTACCACGATATTTCACCACAAATGCCCTTCGGGTATCCCACTTCAATGGTGATGTCATTTCTTCCACCGCTTTGGTTTAAAATCATGAATCCGCGGATTCCGGAAGGGATGAAACCTATTAAGGCGTAAATCCAATTTCTACATGTTTTAGCCTATCGGATTTCCTATCTTTGCAGCTCAAAAATGAGAAGCTATGAGTCAGAAAGTCCGTGTTCGTTTTGCGCCTAGCCCTACAGGCCCTTTGCATATTGGGGGAGTTCGCACCGCACTTTTCAACTACCTTTTTGCTAAGAAACACGGCGGAGATTTCATCTTACGAATTGAAGACACCGACCAGAATCGCTATGTTGAAGGAGCAGAGCAATATATCGTTGATGCCCTGAATTGGTGCGGCATTCCCTTCGATGAGGGTGTTGGTAAAGACGGTGGTTTTGGTCCGTATAGACAGAGCGAGCGCAAAGACTTGTACCGAAAATATGCCGATGAACTTATTGCAAAAGGGAAGGCTTATTATGCTTTTGATACTTCCGAGAAGCTAGATTTTCATAGAAAAGATCATGAATCCAAAGGAAAGACCTTTATTTATAATTGGCATAATCGCCTGAAACTTACCAACTCGCTATCGCTATCTGCTGAAGAAGTACAAGCGAAATTAGACGCCGGCGAAGACTATGTAATACGTTTCAAATCTCCCCAAGATGAAAAGTTGGTTTTAACGGATATCATCCGTGGCGAAATACATATTGACACCAATATTCTTGACGACAAAGTCCTTTTTAAAAGTGATGGCATGCCCACCTACCATTTGGCGAATATTGTGGATGACCATTTGATGGAAATCTCACATGTGATTCGTGGAGAGGAATGGTTGCCCTCTTTGGCGTTACACCAACAATTATATGATGCCTTTGGATGGAATGCGCCACAGTTTGCTCATTTGCCTTTAATAATGAAGCCTGTGGGAAAAGGGAAACTGAGTAAGCGAGACGGAGATAAATTAGGCTTTCCCGTATTTCCGTTGTCTTGGAATGACTCCAAAGGATATCGCGAAGAAGGTTATTTCCCAGAAGCTGTTATCAACTTCTTAGCCTTGCTTGGCTGGAATTCAGGAACCGAACAAGAAATCTACAGTTTATCAGAATTGGTAGAAGCCTTTAGTTTAGAAAGAGTGAATAAATCAGGCGCACGATTTGACCCTGATAAAACGAAATGGTATAATCAGCAGTATCTTCAAGAGAGGAGCGATGATGAACTTGCTTATTTATTTAGTTCGGAACTAAACGATAAAAAGATGCTCTTTCTGGCTAAGAATAATGATTGGCTTAAAAAGGTGGTATCACTTATAAAAGAACGCGCAACCTTTGTCTCCGATTTTTTGGGACTTTCCCATTACTTCTTTCTAGCTCCAGATTCATATAATGAAAAAGCCTCTAAAAAACAATGGAAAGAAGGAACTCCTGAAATACTAAACCAATTGGTATCTGTACTTGAGGGCATTGAAGATTTCTCTTCGGAAAATGTCGAAACCCTAGTAAAAGCTTGGATTACCGAAAATGAACTCTCTCTAGGAAAAGTGATGCCTCCACTTCGTTTGGTAATTGTAGGAGATATGAAAGGACCTCATATTTTTGATATTCTTGAGATGATTGGGAAGGAAGAAAGTATTCAAAGGATTCATACTGCTATTCAAAAATTGGGATAATAGTATTCCAAACTTCCGTTAACAATTTGCTCTTCTATCCTTGGAGTTTGCCGAAGAACCCGTGTTTTTGTAACATTTCCGAGGAAAATCCTACATATATATAAAGTGAATTACGTAAATTCCAGTTATAAACCTAAAAACAAAAGCTTATGAATTTCTTCTTGATACCTGTTATTTTATTCGGATTAGTCATTTTGGCATCCTCCTTTTTTATAGTAAAACAACAAACCGCTGCAATCATAGAGCGTTTTGGTAAATTCCATAGCATTCGCCAATCAGGCCTGCACATGAAAATTCCACTTATTGACCGTATTGCAGGCAGAGTGAGTTTGAAAATCACGCAATTAGATGTTATTGTTGAAACTAAAACCAAGGATGATGTATTTGTCCGTCTAAAAATATCAGTACAGTACAAAGTAATCAAAGACAAGGTTTACGATGCCTTTTACAAGCTAGATTATCCTCACGACCAGATAACCTCATATGTTTTTGATGTGGTTAGGGCTGAAGTTCCAAAAATGATACTTGATGATGTCTTTTTAAAGAAAGATGATATTGCGATTGCAGTAAAAAGAGAGCTTAACGAAGCCATGATGGATTATGGGTATGACATTATCAAAACCCTCGTAACCGATATTGACCCTGATGCGCAAGTAAAAGAAGCGATGAATCGCATTAATGCTTCAGAGCGTGAAAAAATCGCAGCGCAGTTTGAAGGTGATGCAGCTAGAATCTTAATCGTTGAAAAAGCGAAAGCAGAAGCAGAAAGCAAAAGATTGCAAGGGCAAGGTATTGCAGACCAACGTAGAGAAATCGCTAGAGGTTTGGAAGAATCTGTTGAAGTATTGAACAAAGTAGGTATCAATTCTCAGGAAGCATCTGCTTTGATTGTTGTTACTCAACACTATGATACGCTGCAGTCAATAGGGCAGGAGACCAATAGTAATTTAATTCTATTACCAAACTCTCCTCAGGCGGGTAGCCAAATGCTGAATGATATGGTTGCTAGCTTTACCGCAAGTAATCAAATTGGTGAGGCTATGAAAAAACAAAAGCCTAAGAAATTAGAATAGTAGAAACTACTTTTTTAAAAACCCGCTTCATGATCCTGAAGCGGGTTTTTTTATTTTGTGCAGCGCTTTAATGCTCGCTGAAGATTAGTTTACTCAAAAAAGCACAATTCTTATTTTAAAAGCTTTTGATGGACTTTCGGGATAAGTATGGTCTACTGACATTTATTAAAACTAAAAATAGCCGAAATCACCTTACAGAACGATAGTTTTAATAGAAAATACCAATTGATATATTAATGGGAATAAGGAAATCTTATATCATGGCTTTTGCTCAATTTTAGCCCAAGAATCTCGTAAACCAACAGTTCGGTTAAAAACTAATTTTTCAGAAGTCGAATCTGGGTCCACACAAAAATATCCCAAACGTTGAAATTGAACCTGCGCTCCAATTTCTAAATCTTTCATACTTGGCTCTAAATACCCTGTAATGACTTTTAAAGAATCAGGATTCACAAATTCCATAAAATCTTTGTCCTTATGGGTATCCGGACTTTCATCGGTAAAAAGGCGGTCATACAATCTCACTTCAGCTTTCAATGCGTGTTCTATTGAAACCCAATGCAAAGTTCCTTTTACTTTTCGGAGACTTTCTTCAGTACCACTACCACTCTTACTTTTAGGGTCGTAGGTACATTGCACTTCAGTAATATTCCCTTCGGTATCTTTTGTGCAGCTTTCCGCTTTTATAATGTATGCATTTTTCAATCGGACTTCCTTGCCCAACTTTAAACGGAAGAACTTTTTGTTCGCTTCTTCTCTAAAATCTTCCTTTTCAATATAGATTTCTCTGGAAAAAGGAACTTTTCTAGAACCCGCAGCTTCATCTTCAGGATTGTTCTCGGCGTCTAACCATTCTTCTGCTCCTGCGGGATAATTTGTAATTACAACCTTTAGCGGGTCTAAAACACCCATCACTCTGGGAGCTACTTTATTCAAATGGTCACGTACCTGAAATTCCAACAATGAAACATCGATTAGGTTATCACGCTTTGCAATTCCAATGGTATCTGCAAAGTTTCGAATCGATTCTGGGGAATAACCTCTTCTGCGTAAGCCTGAAATTGTTGGCATTCGCGGATCGTCCCAGCTATCTACAACGCCTTCTTCAACCAAACGAGCTAGTTTTCTTTTACTAACTACGGTATGGCTCAAATTTCTTCGGGCAAATTCCCGTTGCTTTGGCCTAACTTTATTTTCATCAACCACTTGATTCAAAAACCAATCATACAGTTCGCGGTGCATAGCAAATTCGAGCGTACATAACGAATGTGATACTTGTTCTATATAATCACTCTCACCGTGCGTCCAATCGTACATAGGGTAAATACACCAATCGGTATTTGTTCTGTGGTGTGCTTTATGCAGCACTCTGTACATGATAGGATCCCGCATCAACATGTTTGAAGATGTCATATCAATCTTAGCGCGCAAGACGTGTTTTCCTTCTTCAAACTTTCCAGCTTTCATCGCTTCAAAAAGTTCTAAATTTTCTTCCACGGAACGATTACGAAATGGACTTTCGGTTCCGGCTTCAGTAGGAGCCCCTTTTTGAGCCGCCATTTCTTCCGAAGACTGACTGTCCACATAGGCTTTGCCCTCATTAATCAAGAGCACTGCCCAGTCGTATAACTGCTGGAAATAATCTGATGCATACCGTTCGGTATTCCATTTATAACCTAACCACTCAACATCTCTTTTTATCGCATCTACGAACTCCTGTTCCTCCTTGGCTGGATTCGTATCATCAAACCTCAAATTCACAGGTGCATTGTAACGCAATCCCAGTCCGAAATTCAAACAAATAGAGCTTGCGTGCCCAATATGCAAATAACCATTGGGTTCTGGCGGAAAACGAAAGCGTAGCTCATCCTTCGGAAAACCATTTTCAAGGTCTTCTTCAATGATATGCTCTAGAAAATTCAAGGGTCTTTCCGAATCGCTCATAAGGTGCTTTTTAAAGAACCACAAAAGTAGCAAAAATGCAATGATTACAGCCTATTAAAAAACCTTAACCATGGAAATAGGAGTGTTCACAACAATTTTGTTTGGCGCTACAACATTAAATTGATAGACCAGTAAATAAAGGACATATTTGTTATTGAATACTGTATAAGAGACCGTTAAGCAAATTTCAACCATTGTTGAAGTCCAATAAAACGAAAAATTATACGTTTTATCGAAAGTCCCAAATCTGAAGGTAAAACTGTAGCCCCAAAACTACTACTACTTATGAAAACTAACTTAAGCTTTCCCCGTCTATTCTTGTTGGCGCTTTTTGCGTTGGCATCTACTCAAATTTCCGCTCAAATTTCTATGTTGCCTCCAGCACCCGCAGGTGGTGGTACAGGTTTCACAAAGATCTGTGCCGGGATTGACAATGGTTCAGGCCCGTTCAACTCCTACGATGTAACTATTGCCTGGGGCGGAACCGCCAACTCCGACAACGAGTTTATTCTTGAACTTTCTGATGCTACAGGAGATTTCACTAACGCTGTTGAACTAGGCCGCGTAGGAGACCAGAACACAGCAAACCCGAAAAACTTCGATTTGAATTTTTCAATTCCGACAGATACGCAGGGACAGGGGTATAAGTTTCGTGCTCGGAGTACAAGCCCAGTCAGTCAAGCAGAATCTGCCGATTCATTCCATATCTACTATATGGCCGTAACAACTAATTTGAACATTAGTGAGTTGGGTGATGGAAATCCTCCAGGGAACCTGTGCGATCCTGTTTCAATCAATTTACAGGTAGATAATATCCCCAGTCCAGAAAACTACCAATACCAATGGTACCGAAGCGGATCACTGCTAGCTGGTGAAACCAATCATACGATTACCGTAAATCAAACCGGAATGTATCAAGCCTTGGTAGACTATGGAGATTGTACTTTTAATGGAAATACAGATTCTAACATAGTCACTGTTCAAATTGGAACTACTGGAGCAGGAATAGGAATTAC
The DNA here is from genome assembly GCA_947500435.1 of uncultured Flavobacteriaceae bacterium. Lineage (GTDB taxonomy): Bacteria > Bacteroidota > Bacteroidia > Flavobacteriales > Flavobacteriaceae > Maribacter_C. The sequence continues at coordinate 17,988 of CANMRV010000001.1, read as the reverse complement.
CCCGCCAAGTAAAACAGCCCTGTGTGCGGGTGACATGGAAACCTTAGTAATAGATACAACCGACCCAACATGGAGTTACCAATGGTATAAAGATAATACAGCCATTTCAGGGGCCACAAACACCTCATATACAGTCGACGCAGGCGTAGCAGGTTTCGAAGGCGACTATCAAGTTGAGATTTCAGCAATAGGCGTCTGTACCGAAAGATCTGCACCTGTTACCATTACAAATGGCGGAGCATTTACCGTTACGAGAGATAACCCAGCCAATTTGGTTGTTCTGCCTTCTCAACCTGAAACCTTAAGTGTAAGCACTACGGCAAACGCGCCAACTTATCAATGGTATAGAAATGGAGCGATGGTAAGCGGTGCGACAAACGCTACTTTGGATATCACTCAAGACGGCACTTATTATGCTGCTGTGACTTCTACAGGAACTTGCTCTTCCACCATTAATTCTGACAATACCGTAGCAGTTGTACCAAGTAGTTTCGAAATTGTTCTTGATTATGATTCATCGTATACCGCATGTGTGAACACTGACGCTGTTTTAGAAGTGGCCATGATCAATGCCGTAGCCTCAGATGGAAGTACAACAGAGGTAACCGCCCAATTGGAAACTTCTTTTAGCTATCAGTGGCAACTTGACGGTGTCGATATACCTGGTGCAACAAGTCAAAATATCAGTTTAACGAATACAACTGAAAATGGAGATTATACGGTTAATGCAACCTTAGGAACTTACAATGAAACTTCAAATATGTTGCCTGTACAATTATTAACAAACGAAACGGTAGCAATAAGCAGTACAAGTACCGTATATTGTAATTCTTCAGACACCATTACTATTAGCACTACAACTGATTTAACTGGGGAAAGCTTCTCTTGGGAAAGAGATGGTGCTTCAGTCAATACTAGTGACGCTTCTTTAGTAGTAACTGAGCCAGGAACATACCGTTTGGTATTAGACAAAGACGGATGCCCTTTGAATTCTAACGAAATAGCGATTATCCCTTTAGATCCAAACCTTATTACACTTGATGTTGACGGCGAAGTAGTTTTTCCCGAAGGAAGTTCAGAAACTGTAACGGCAACAGGAGGAACTGCATACCAATGGTTTGATGGGTCGAATAACCTTTTAAGTAGTACGGATCAAATGACCTTTACTGAAGAAGGTACATTTACGCTTGTTGCGACTATTGATAATTGTCAAATAACAAGACAGCTTACAGCGGTCTATCTCGATTTGTTTAATGTGCCGAATGTAATTACCCCGAATGGAGATGGCGCAAATGATCAATGGGTAATTCCGAATTCATATTCCAACAAATCAGATGTAAACGTAATCATATATAATGATAAAGGTGAGGAACTAGTAAACGAAACTGGTTATGCCAATAACTGGCCACAATCGTCCATGTCGTTCCCTAAACAAAACATGGTGTTCTATTATGTAATAAAGAATGCCACCGAAACATTAAAACAAGGTACCATTACCGTTATTCGATAACCTACCGCCATGAAACTTAGAAACCTACTACTACTTCCCTTGATTGCCTTCATGTCGTTAACTACGGTTAGCGCTCAAGAAGATGATCCTATACTGCCTTATCAAGTGGCGCCTCAGAATCTTTTGAAATTCAACCGATTTTTGATAAACCCCACTTTTTCAACAGTACGTGAAGACAATTCATATATCAATTTATTACACAGAAACCAATCGGTATCTTTCAAGGACAATGACCAAACATATTTCCTAAGTTATAGCGGTAGAGTAGGAGACCGTAGTGGTTTAGGCCTAAGTGTTTACAATCAAAAGGTCGGGCCTGTTGCCAACATTGGCGCCCTTGCCAACTTTGCATATGGTATTAAATTGAGTGATAAAAGTAACTTCACTTTCGGAGCGAATCTTGCCTACTATAATACAGGATTAAATAGATCTGATGTGGATATCGTAGACCCGAACGATTTTAGAATCAACGGAACACAAGACAGTAATGTACTTTCCTTTCAACCGGGTTTCAACCTATCATATGGTCAAATCGATTTTGGTGTTTTCGCTGAGAACCTATTTGATTATAATTTGAAAACCAGTGAGACGCTAACTGATTTTAAGAACAAAACTTATTCAGCCCACCTACAATACACTTATCCGTTCAAAAGTGATAGTGGCATATTCGAAAGTGCCCGCGTAATGCCCTTGGCAAGGGTACGAATGAACCCCCGAAGCGGATTGGTTTCTCAAGAGGAACAAGATCTTTCCTTAGGGGGAAGTTTAATTTTAGACCTTCCGAAATTGGGATGGTTACAAGGAGGTTACGATTCTTTCTATGGAGCTTCCGCTGGAGCCGGGTTTAACATTAACCAACGTCTTTCCCTTGGATATACCATGGAAAAAGGCTTCGGTACAGACTTCAACAATCTTGGTGTAACCCACGAAATCTCACTCGCATATTCATTCACTCCTAACCTTACCGAAGACCGAGTCATGTTAGAAGAGGGAGAAGAATTAGTTGAAAATGAAGAATTGGATACAGAAAGTCTTGCCTCAAATGATGAGGTTGAAGAATTGAAAAAAAGACTTGCCGAAAATGAAGAGGTCCTGGCCGAACTTATGTTTCGTCAAGATTCTTTAGAAGCAAGCCGTGAAAAGGATTTAGAGCGTAGATTCGAAATGGTGATGCGAATGGTTCGAAACCAAACCAACGGTGAGCGCCCTGATTTAGAGAAAAGAGCAGAACAATTATTCTTGACTGGAAGAGATCGACCCACTGCACTTGCTAATAATGACACTAACGAGAGTTCTAATGTAACAAAGGACAATACGCGTTCGGTTCGCAATACACCTAAAACAAATGTTGCTGTTCAAGAGAAATCAAGAACGGAAAGTACAAGTCCTTCCAATCGTGCAATTGCCCAGGATAATACCAAAAGTAGTGACTACAATCAAAGTGTCAGTCGTGATGCTATCAAAAGCAGAAAATTCAAAAACCTAAACGGTGTTAACGATGGCTATTATGTGGTTGCCAATGTTTACAAAGGCGGCAAATACATGGATAAGTTTATGGACAATCTTAATGAACAAGGTTTTTCCTCGGACTATATAGACAATCCTAACAACGGTATGAAATACGTATATCTAGAACGTTATGATACTTGGCAAGAAGCGTCGGATGCTTATAAAAGTAATATGGATGGAAGATACTCAGATGACCTATGGATTATGAACGTTGACAATCGCTACACCAATGAAGCCTATGTTAGTAATGTAGATAAGCTTCAGCAAAAGTCAGCGAAATATAACACTGATGAAATACAGAAAAACATTACAGTTAAAGATCGTGTTGCCTCTACAAAGACCGCTCCTAGAAACTTTAAAATTGATGGTATTGGGTCAGGATACTACATCATAGCGAATGTGTTTGCCAAACCAAGTAATGCGAAAAGATTTGTAAAACTTTTAAATTCTTACGGGCTTAGTGCAAGCTACTTTATCAATCCAGAAAACAACTGGAGATATGTGTATTTGAAAAGACATGAGTCTTGGAACAATGCGTTAATTTCCTACTACTCTAAAATCAACGATTCGTACGATGATAAAATGTGGATTATGCGAGTGCAATCAGATGCCATGGCATAGTAACACATACCTATTTATAAACTAAAGTGGCTCCAAAGTTCTTTCAACTTTGGAGCTTTTTATTTAACCCTTTTTAGAGGAGCAAAGACGCCTTAGCAAACTTACTCTGTCGTTTGTAATCCCTCATATTAGGGTAAATTAAAATCATTCAAGCCTAACACGTTTTTAATCAGGCTTCCTCTCCTATTTAGAATAAGGGTAGCTATTTTCACTAGACAACAAACCGAGAAGACTTTCGACATTACTTGTTTCCAGTAAGGCAACATTCACACTCTTACTTGTGTTTTTGATTAGTAGTCTTCCGCATTGGGCAGGATAAAACTTATTAAAAATTCTCTCTTGTGAATAGGTGCTGAACCATCTTCTGATGAACATCTTTGCAACAAGACCAAAAAAGGCAGGTTAAATTGATGAGCAGAAATCCAAATAGAAGTCCAATTACCACTTCAACTATGGTCTCTTAAAAATGTCAAATTCTTTGTCGTAAACCCTAAGTTTCAAGTTTTGAAAACAAATTGGGAACTACTGTTTTCTCGCGATTTGGACTTCACAAAATATTTGACCATGAAAATTTCACTCCACATATAAGAGGTGTTAGCTCCCAAAATTTTCCTATGAAAAATCTAATATAGTCTTCTTTTTCAGTGAAAATACCTCTTCCAAAAAGGTGGTAATTCCCCTTTCAATTCTCAAAATAAGCTTAAAATCAAGTTTTGAAATTGCTTTTTTTTGATATTTAGCCCTGGTATCTCAATAGAATTTACCCTCAATATTTAGGCCTGCTTTAATAAAAAATTGAAACAAAAAACAAAAAGACATCCATGTAAGTAACCGACTACAAATTTGCAAAGTGCTTGGTTTTCAGGTGTTAAGACCAAACGATAGTAAAGGCTATTTTCTTAGTTTTTGGAAAAAACAAACCCTTCAATATTGGTATTTCACAACAGATTTTGACCATACTACAACATTAAATTCTACCCCTCAATTTTAAGGTTAATATTTGTTAGTAATAGTTATTGCGATTATTGCGATTCGCTATTTAAAATAGATTGCCTAAATAACCGCTCGTTGAAGGCCAAAAGCTGAGAATGGGCATGAATGCCAAACCTACTTGTATTAATGATACCAAATTTTACCAAAAAACTACTTGTACTAAGTGCTATTTTACTCAGTTTTACAGGTTTTTCTCAGGAGTACAACAACTTTGAGGTTCGTTATCAAAACAACATCAAAGGAGATCTTACATTTATATCCAACCAAATCGTTAACCGAGATGGTGGTACTACCACTACTGAACCCGAAGATGGATACAATAATTTAAGCACAAATAATAACAACAATCCGGAGACAGGAGGTCGTCAGAACTACAATGACTACAAGCAAATGCAGTATGTCAACGTCGACCCGGGAGGTGGAAGGTTTAGTTCAAGTACTGCAAATTTAGCCTTTCCTAATCCCGATTGTAATCTAATCCGTTATGCTGGTTTATACTGGTCTGCTACCTACCCTAGCGCAACAGCTAATGGGTCTTATGATGGTAATAATTATAACGCTAATACAGTACCTATTGGAACCGGAAGACAAAACGATTTTAATCAAGTACAATTTAGAGTTCCTGGTGGAAACTATGTAAATATAACCGCAGACGAAGTTTTATTCGATGGGTTCACGAGTACAGATCCCTCTGTACAGCAAAACAGCCCATACGCTTGTTATGCTGATGTTACAGCGCTTATCACACCTCTTGCCAATCCGACAGGTGATTATACAATAGCAAACATTCGAGCTACTACTGGAGGCCTTACCCCGGGTGGAGGGTCGACTGGTGGATGGACCCTTGTAATAGTCTATGAAAATCCAAATTTAACTGGGAAATTAATAACAACATTTGATGGCTTTGCAAGAGTTAGAGACACCGACCGTGTTGATATCAATTACAACGGCTTTACCACAATACCTGTTGGTCAGGTAAATGCGAATATTGGTGCAGCTACCCTTGAAGGTGATTTTAGAATTACTGGAGACCTTATGCGAATTCGAGCTGCTAGTAATGGCAGTTTTACCACCATGAGTAATGGTAGTAATCCCGCGAATAACTTTTTCAATAGTAATATTACGCTGAACGGTGTCGACTTGCCTGGAAGAACTCCTAGCAGTGCTAACACTCTCGGTTTTGATACCGATATTTTCACCTTAAACAATTTTGCCAATTCCGTAATACCTAACAACGAAACCGCAGCTACTTTTAGGTTTCAAACAAATGGTGATCAGTACTACCCCTATTTCAATTCTTTCAATATTGAAATCATCGAACCTGACATTGTACTTGAAAAGCGCGTGGAGGACATTGCCGGAAACGATATTACAGGACTCGGGGTTAACCTGGGTCAGACCCTAGACTATGTTTTGTCTTTTAGAAACTTAGGTAATGACGATGGAACGAATTATACGATTCGAGATGTACTACCTATAAATGTAACCTTAGATGAGAGCAATTACGTACTACCTCCAGGAATGCCACCTCCAGTCTTTGACCCGGCAACAAGAACAGTGATATTTACGGTTCCAGACGCTCTTGTCCAAGTAGGTGATCCAGTGTCGTCAATTCGGATGAGAGTTCGAGTAGCAGAGAACTGCTATGATTTTATTGATGCATGTACCGATTTAATTCAAAACGTTGCCTATTCCACATATCAAGGTGTTGTAAACGACAACCAAATTACGGACGATCCTAGCGTTACGGATTTCAACTCTTGTGGTTTTATAGTCCCCGGTGCTACCAACTTCCTATTAGATGATTTAGAAAACTGCAACTTCACCAGAACGGTTCAGCTTTGTGGTGATGATGTGCTTTTAGATGTCGGCAATAATTTTGACACCTACGTTTGGGTTTTCGACGACAACGAAAATGGTCTTTTAGATGCTACCGATACCGTCTTACAAACTGGCACTTCCGATACCTTATTAGTATCTCAAGAAGGAACCTACATTGTTGATAAAATAGTAGCTGACCCTTGTAAGGGGTTTAAAGAAATACTGGTAGTTGAGCGTTTTGGTTCCAATACCATTAATCCTATTATCGATTATTTTAATACGGTCAATACCGATGCAGACGTAACCAATGACATTGAAGGTGAGATAGTAACTTGTAGTATTGATGGTGATGAATTGGCAAAAATCTTCCTATGTGGATCTGGTGATTCTCAAGTCTTACAAACGAATATCACCGATGCGCAAACCATTTCTTGGGAGCAATTGGATGAAGGTAGTTGTACGGCTGCTCCTGATGATTGTGCAAATAAAAATGCTACCTGCGGATGGAACCAAATTGCCACAGGCAGCTCCCATAGTGTAAATGCAGCAGGTAAATATCGCCTTGTTGTAACCTACCAAAACGGATGTTTCAATCGTTTCTACTTCGATGTATTCCAGAATAATCTAACTATTGATTATGACGTAAGGGATATCATTTGTACTACGGATGGTTACATCAATATTACCAATATTGGCAGTGGTTATGGATTTCAATTAATCGATATCACAAACAATGCAATTTTAGTTCCTTATAGCGCCAATAATGGTCCTAACTTTCCTATTAGCACAAATGGACAATACCGAGTAGATGTTGTTCAGTTGGATGGAAGTGGAAATCCTATTCCAAATGCTTGTGTTTTTAGTACTCCGGATATTGGTGTTCGTGATCGAGACTTTCAGGTCGATATCACCACTACTCCTGCCAACTGTAATGCACAGGGAACTATTCAAGTTGACATTTTAAACGTTGAACCGAATTATACATATATCCTCAGGAGATCGGATGGAGTTCTAATCGACGACGAAACAGCACAACCAGACAACACTTTTACGTTCAATGTAAACGAAGGTGATTATATTATTGAGGTCGCGACCGATGACGGTTGTACGATGACGCAAAATGTAACCGTAGCCAGAACTCCAGACCCAACAGTTTCCGGAATACTAACACAAGACATCGGTTGTACTGCAGGTACAATTACGGTTAATGCTACTGGCGGTTTTCCAAACCCAGATTACGGATTTGCAATTTGGAGTAAGGATGGTACTGATTTATACCCTACAGTAGGAGATATACCAGGTAGTGCCTACCAAGTTGAAACTGCATTTACTTTTGGATGGAGAGATACTGACAACGACTCCATTGATGAATATTTTCCTGGAGAAGACGGCACATACGTATTTATAGTTGTTGACGCCAATGGGTGTTTTGCCCTTTCAAATCCTGTAACTATTACAGATAACGGCACAATGACTGTTGCCGTTACTGATGACTCTTTAGTGAGTTGCAGCGGGAGTAGTGATGCCTCCATCACTATTGTTCCAACAGGCGGGGTTGGTCCTTTTACTTATAGTATCGATGGTGGAACAACTACGCAAACGACACCTTCATTTGTAAATCTCTCCGCAGGAATTTATCCTATTCAAGTAACTGATAGTTCAGGTTGCATAATTGACTTGAATCACACTGTTGTTGAGCCATTTCCTTTATCTGCTTCTGCTGGTGTTTCGAGAGATGCTACTTGTGACCCAATGGGCGCAGAGGTCAGGGTTACAAATGTAGTGGGTGGTACTGCACCATATGAATATAGCTTTGATGGTGGAGGAACCTATGGCGCCACAACAATTGCAATTTTACCTCCAGGAACTTATTCCGTAGTCGTTAGAGATGCGACTAATTGTGCTTTTCCAATGGCGGTTATTGTTGAAGACACACCTCCTCCTCCAGGAGTTTCCCTTACTCCTGAAGTAAATTATAACTGTGATGGTTCAGGAACTATCACGGCAACCCCCAGTGTTTCAACCTATAATTACACCTATGAATTGGACGGTGTTCTAAATTCGCCCGATCCTGCGAGCAATGTCTTTCTAAATGTTCCTCCCGGAACTTACACGGTTAGGACAAACTATGTCTCTGCAACCCCACCCACTCCTAGTCTACTTCTAAACGAGGATTTTGGAAATGGATTGACTATTCCGAACCCAAACACCTCGGGCTATTTTTACGAGAATCAACTGGACGACATAACCCCGAGTGGAGCTCCGATTGATAATGGCAGAGCAATAAATGACTATGAATATGCGGTAACAAGCAATATAGAAAGTCCTTTTGGTGCTTGGATAAATCCTAATGACCATACAAGTAACGGAACAATTGCAGATGGGCGTTATCTCGTTATAAATATTGGTGCCCCTGCGCCGGGTCAAATCATTTACCAAAAAGCAGTAAACGATATTATTCCCAACAGGCCATTAGATGTTTCTTTGTGGTTAATAAATCTTATTCGAAGCAATAGAAATCTTGTTGAACCCGATTTAACCATTGAGCTTCGTGATACAGGAACTGGTTCTGTAGTTGCCTCCGCAACCACTGGAGCGGTGCCCAATAACGAAAATTGGAATGAATATGTTCTTTCTTTAGACCCGGGGGCAAATACAAGTTTAGACTTGGTGATTACTACCAATGAAAGTCAAATTAATGGCAATGATGTAGCTATTGATGACATTAGCGTTTATCAAACTCCTGAGGTTTGTCCATTATTTGTCGAAACCCCAGTTACCGTTGTTGCTGGAAGAGTTTTCGAGGCAAATGGAATTAATTCCACCAACGTAAGTTGTAATGGATTAACTGATGGAACCATCACTTTTGAAGTAGAGAATTTTGATGTATTAGCAGGTTTTGATTACTCTGTTGATGGAGGAGCTAACTGGGTTAATTCAACAGCTTCTCCGGTAACTACAGGTGCAATTTATGGCGCCGGTAGCCAAACAATTCAAATCCGTAAAGCTAACGAAATTACATGTGCAACTTCGGTGACAACAACAATAACTGAACCGGATGCTGTAGCTGCAAGTGCTTCAATTACAACACCTATTAGTTGTACAAATGGAGGGGCTACTATCACAGCTAGTGCTTCAGGAGGATTTCCAACTTATGAATATCAGTTAGAAGATAATAGCGGTGGGGTCATTACTGCATACCAAACCGGAACAACATTTACTGGTCTTGCAGCTGGTGATTATATTGTTCGCGTCAGAGATAATAATTTATGTGAGGACCCAATTGATACTGCATTAACTATTGCCCCGACAAATTCTATCACGTTTGATCTTGTTGGAACAAACTGTTATTCTGGAGCAAATGATGCAACAATAGACGTCAATGTAACTGACGGAAACGGAAATTATACATTTAGTATCAATGGCGGGCCCTGGGTTACACCAAGTCCCACAACTGCAACAACATATACTTTTTCCAACTTAGCCAATGGTATTTACAATATTAATGTCAGCGATGGTTCTGGGTGTATAGGCGTCGCTCAATCTATAGAGATTGACGCTCCTATTACGATGAGCGCTACAGCTCCTAATATTACAGCTTGTGGAACAAGTACGGATATTGATATTACAGCTGCCGGTGGCGATACCAACTATGTATATGCCGTCGTGCCTAATGGAAATGCAGTTGTCGATGGGGATTTCAGCACGGCCAATCCCGTAGCTGTTGCAGCTGCCGGAGACTATGATGTCCATGTTCGCGACAATAACGGCGCTGCCGGATATTGCTCAGATGTATTCACCATAACGATCGTTCAAGACGCACCAATAGCTATTACACCAACGCCAACTGCGGTTACCTGTTTCGGTGGAACGGACGGAGCTATCGATATCGTTGTCGATTCAGGTGGGTTCGGTCCATTCGAATATAGTATCGATAGTGGTACAAACTACCAGGTGGGAACTTCCTTTGTAAACCTTCCTGCAGGAACATACCCTGTCCAGGTACGTGACGCGAACGGTTGTGAGACCACTCCCGTCGATGTTGTCGTTACCGAGCCTTTACAGCTCGTTGCAGAGGCAGTTCAAACACAGGATTATACCTGTCTGCAATTAGGACAGATTACCGTAGGTAGCGTAACACCTACTTCCGGTGGGTCCGGTGATTACCAATACAGTATCAATGGAGGCGCTTGGACCGCTTCTACAACAGGCGGACATACTTTCGTTGATCTTCTGGATGGAACATATAGTATCCGTGTACGTGATGCAAATGCCATTTCATGTGAGACCACACTTGCGGATGTGATCATTGCCCCGTTACCTATCGAGCCAGTTCTGGCCTCGACCATTGCCTATAACTGTGATGGAACAGGTGATATCACGATCACTCCTTTCGATGCGACATATACCTATATTCTGGACGGAGTACTTCCTGGACAAACAGGTGTTGGTGCAAATGTGCTTGCCGATGTTGCCGTTGGATCGCATGTCGTAACCGTGAACTACGGTAGCGATTGTACAGTCGATATAACCGTAGTGGTAGAACCGGGCAACGCATTCGATGCTTCTATCACAGCTTTTGAAAACCTTGATTGTAACGCGAACAGCTCTGGAACGATTACCATCTCGGCCGATAACTTCGGTGCGGGCGGATTCGAATACAGTCTGAACAGTGGTGCCTTTGTCGGACCGTTTACGGCTGATCAGCAGATTACAGGTCTTGCAGCCCAAGCACATAGTATAGTCGTTCGTGATGTCGATGACCCTGTTGCAGGATGTACCGTTGCTCTGAACCAAACACTTACAGAACCAACCATCATAGTAGCAAGTGCTTCCATTACAGAGGCCTTTACCTGTGACAATACCGGGGCCACCATTACAGCTAGTGCTATAGGTGGTACGCCAACTTATGAATATCAATTGGAAGATGGTGTCGGAGCGATAATTACCGCCTATCAAACACCGGTAACATTTACCAACCTTGCCGCAGGTGACTATATCGTCCGTGCAAGGGATATCAATGGTTGTGACGACCCTATCGATACGGCCATTACAGTTGTAGCTCCTGTAAACCCAACTTTTACGGCAACACCGACCGCTTGTTATTCAGGTGCAAACGATGCATCCATTTTAGTGGATGTAACTTCTGTTCCAGGTAACGGAGGGTTCCAGTTCAGCATCAACGCAGGGCCATGGATTACCCCGACACCGACAACGGATACGACCTATACATTCGACAACCTTGCAAATGGAACTTACACAATAGACGTACGTGACAGCTTCGGTTGCCAAGCTGCGCAACAATCAATAACGATTAATCCAGAGTTGAGTGTAAGTGCAATTGCACCTAATATTACAGCTTGTGGAACAAGTACGGATATTGATATTACAGCTGCCGGTGGCGATACCAACTATGTATATGCCGTCGTGCCTAATGGAAATGCAGTTGTCGATGGGGATTTCAGCACGGCCAATCCCGTAGCTGTTGCAGCTGCCGGAGACTATGATGTCCATGTTCGCGACAATAACGGCGCTGCCGGATATTGCTCAGATGTATTCACCATAACGATCGTTCAAGACGCACCAATAGCTATTACACCAACGCCAACTGCGGTTACCTGTTTCGGTGGAACGGACGGAGCTATCGATATCGTTGTCGATTCAGGTGGGTTCGGTCCATTCGAATATAGTATCGATAGTGGTACAAACTACCAGGTGGGAACTTCCTTTGTAAACCTTCCTGCAGGAACATACCCTGTCCAGGTACGTGACGCGAACGGTTGTGAGACCACTCCCGTCGATGTTGTCGTTACCGAGCCTTTACAGCTCGTTGCAGAGGCAGTTCAAACACAGGATTATACCTGTCTGCAATTAGGACAGATTACCGTAGGTAGCGTAACACCTACTTCCGGTGGGTCCGGTGATTACCAATACAGTATCAATGGAGGCGCTTGGACCGCTTCTACAACAGGCGGACATACTTTCGTTGATCTTCTGGATGGAACATATAGTATCCGTGTACGTGATGCAAATGCCATTTCATGTGAGACCACACTTGCGGATGTGATCATTGCCCCGTTACCTATCGAGCCAGTTCTGGCCTCGACCATTGCCTATAACTGTGATGGAACAGGTGATATCACGATCACTCCTTTCGATGCGACATATACCTATATTCTGGACGGAGTACTTCCTGGACAAACAGGTGTTGGTGCAAATGTGCTTGCCGATGTTGCCGTTGGATCGCATGTCGTAACCGTGAACTACGGTAGCGATTGTACAGTCGATATAACCGTAGTGGTAGAACCGGGCAACGCATTCGATGCTTCTATCACAGCTTTTGAAAACCTTGATTGTAACGCGAACAGCTCTGGAACGATTACCATCTCGGCCGATAACTTCGGTGCGGGCGGATTCGAATACAGTCTGAACAGTGGTGCCTTTGTCGGACCGTTTACGGCTGATCAGCAGATTACAGGTCTTGCAGCCCAAGCACATAGTATAGTCGTTCGTGATGTCGATGACCCTGTTGCAGGATGTACCGTTGCTCTGAACCAAACACTTACAGAACCAACCATCATAGTAGCAAGTGCTTCCATTACAGAGGCCTTTACCTGTGACAATACCGGGGCCACCATTACAGCTAGTGCTATAGGTGGTACGCCAACTTATGAATATCAATTGGAAGATGGTGTCGGAGCGATAATTACCGCCTATCAAACACCGGTAACATTTACCAACCTTGCCGCAGGTGACTATATCGTCCGTGCAAGGGATATCAATGGTTGTGACGACCCTATCGATACGGCCATTACAGTTGTAGCTCCTGTAAACCCAACTTTTACGGCAACACCGACCGCTTGTTATTCAGGTGCAAACGATGCATCCATTTTAGTGGATGTAACTTCTGTTCCAGGTAACGGAGGGTTCCAGTTCAGCATCAACGCAGGGCCATGGATTACCCCGACACCGACAACGGATACGACCTATACATTCGACAACCTTGCAAACGGAACTTACACAATAGACGTACGTGACAGCTTCGGTTGCCAAGCTGCGCAACAATCAATAACCATTGAGCCTCAGTTAACAGCAATAGTAGATGTTGTAGACATTACGTGTAATGACGGTACAATTACGGTTACCCCTTCGGGAGGTGATGGCAATTATGCATACGCCTTTGTAACTACGGGAACAGGAGTTACCGCTGGAGATTTTGCAGTATTAAACACATTTACCGTTACCGCTGGTAACGATGGTGATTACGATGTTTATGTTTGGGATAACAATGCGGGTACTCCTCATTGTGAATACATGGAAACGATCACTGTTGACCCTGCGACTCCAATAGCATTTACAGCCACACCAAATGACCCAGAATGTCATGACGGTGTAGGTTCGATAGATGTAACTATTACATCTGGAGATATTCCATATCAAATCCGAATTGTCGATTTAGATAACGCTGGAGCTTCAAATCAAACCGTTACAAATGTAATTGGCACAACACAATCCTTCTTCAACCTATTGACAGGTGAATATGAAGTTTATGTCGAAGACACGAACGGTTGTGAAACTCAGCTTTCGCCTAACGTTACTATTAACAATCCTGATGAGTTGACGGCGACTGTAAACCCAATACTTCCCGCAGCTTGTGGAAGCGTTGACCCTATGGATTATGGATTCCAATTTGTTGGCTATCCTACAACATATCCTTTAGGAACTACTATTGAATTTAGTGCCGATGGAGGTGCCACATGGACGGGGGATGATAGTGTCCCTGGAACAACAGATGTTCTTATGGGCTATATTTCAGGAACAAGTGTGTTTCCATCTATGAGAACAGTTGTTGGCGGAGTAGAAATTTGTAGAACGGATTTACCTAGATACATTATTCCATTCCCATTAGATGATTTAGATATTAGTATTTCAACTGTTGTTGTGGCTTGTAATGAACTTCAAGTTACCGTTCAGGGTACAGCGGGTGTTCCAAATTATGAATACACTTATGCAGATGACCCTTCCACATTCAATATTGCAACGGCAACTTGGACCGCCCCAACTCCTGGTGCTCATACTTGGACTGGATTAGTTCCAGGTAGAACCTATGTTTTCTATGTTCGAGATAACACGGGTTGCGTGCGTCAAAGTAATGTGAATGTAAACGACATTACTACAAACCCACTTGAAATAACAGCAACATATGAGCCTTCTTGCTCTGGAGCAAATGATGCTGAAATTACCTATACAATTACGGATACAGATGCCTCCACGCACCCTAGTATGCGTTGGGAGTTCTATAATGCAAATACCGGTGCCTTAGTGCAAACCAATGCGGGTCATCCTGCAGCTATTCCAACTGCATCAACCATAACGGTTAGCGGACTTGCTGCCGGAGAGTACTTCATTGTTGTAACGGAGGTAGATGCGGGTAGTCTTGATGCATGTGTATCGGGTAGTGAAAATTTATTGATAGAGGAACTGAATCCTATTACAGCTTCATTAAGTAAGTTGAGTGATATTTCTTGTAATGCGCCAGGATTGATTTCTGTGGATAATATTCAAGGTGGCGGTGGTACTTTCAACTTTACCGTAACCGGTCCGGTTGGTTTTACAACTATTACGGCAACTACAGACAATCCTATTTCCATTCCGGCAAATTCACCCGCCGGAAACTACAATGTAAGAGTTACTGATCAATTTGGTTGTTTTACTGATTTTGGGCCAATTAATCTTACATTATCCGCGAACCCAACCATTGATTCAATGGTAGTGGATAATTGTGCTTCGCCAACTTCTTTGACCATTAATGCTACAAGTACGGCCCCTCAAATACTATACTCTATTGATGGAGGAACAAACTATGTCGACAACGGAGGTGTTTTCAATAACCTAGCTTCTGGAACTTACAACATTGCTATAATCGATAGCAACGGATGTACAGATACAGATACGGTTGAGATATTCCCTGTACTTGAAGCCACTGTTTCCCTAACAAAACTAATAGATTGTACGGTTAGCCCGGATGCAGAAATTACTATCGATGTAACCGTTGGGTCAACAAACTACGATTATGAAATTACAAATGGACTTGGTCCGGTTGTCGCCAGAACAGCCCTACCTACTAACCCATTTGTGTTTGCCACAGCTGTTCCTGAAGATTATACTATTACTATTTATGACAATGGTACTTCAGCACCAGAATGTAATCGCGTGTTTACCGTTAATGTTCCTGCTGCCGTTATTCCGGCATTTACAGAAGTACATGCTGATGTTACTTGTAATGGCTCTGCGGATGGAACGATAACCTTGACAGAAACTCTTAACGGAGTTAATCCGTTGACTTTTACCATTTCACCAGTAGCGGGAACCTTTAACGCTGCTACCAACACCTTTGAGAATCTTCCTCCCAACACATATACCATACGTGCAACGGGAATCAACGAATGTACATTTGATATCGCAGGCATTGTTATCGACGAACCTGCGGTTATTGCAAACGTAAACGCGACTGTTGTAGAGTTCGGTTGCTCGGTCGGCAACAACACCGATAACGCGACCATCACAATAGACGGTACGACCATAACGGGCGGAAGTGGAAACTACGTTAGGTACGAGTTTGTTAATAATCAGGGTACTGTTGCAACTGGAGATGATGTAGTTGTTCAAGATGGTTCTGGCCTTGTTTATACCGAGACAGATATCGCTGGTGGAACATACATCATCAACGTCTATGACGACATGGGATGTATAGGGTCAACAACCGCTACGATACTACCTTATGTAGAGATTACTAATCCAACCGTAACCATTACACAAGACATTACCTGTAACCCAGGGAATGATGCCGAGATTATAATCGGTATCGTGATCAACCCTTCAGCGGGAGCAACGAACCTTGAGTACTCGGTTGTCGGAACCGATAACGCCTATAGCGTATTGAACCAAGCTTCTAATGCCTTTACCGCAATTGGAATCGGTAATTATGAGGTTACCGTTACAAACACCCTTACTGGATGTTCTGTACAAACGACCTTTGAAATAGAGGACCCGAATACATTCGAGATAGCCACAACAGTTGTCGATGTAGTTTGTTTCGGTGACAATGGGTCCGTGAGCTTTACCATCAGTGATGCTATCAACCCATATGCCGGAGGTTTCTCTTGGCAGATCTATGAGTCTCAAGGAACGGATGACTTGCTTGATGATGTAATCGTTGCTGGTGCAGCTGGAGTATCGGCCAATCTTGGCCCGACCACTCCTTTCGCTATAGGAGCCGGGGAATATCGTGTAGAGGTAACTCAGGATTCCGATCCTTCATGTGTGAACAACGCACGTTTTGTAATCGCAGGCCCAAGTGCTGCCATTACAGCAAATGTAGATGTAACACCTATCACCTGTGTCGGCAACGACGGGGTGATCGAGATTATCGATGTGCTCGGTGGATGGGGTGATTACCAATATTATGTAGGTACCGTAGCGCCAACTGTTGTTGGTGACTTTGTCGCCACACCGCGATTTGATTCCCTTGCGCCTGGTACTTACCAAGCATGGGTAATCGATCAGAATGGTTGTCAACAAGAAGTACAGAATACTATCGTACTTGCTGACCCAACGCCTATTGCAGCTACATTACAGCTCAACCAACCTAACTGTCCGAATTTCATGGGAGAGATAGAAGTCGTTGGCGTAACTGGTGGTCAAGGAAGCAACTATACATACCAACTTGTCAAGGATGGTACACCTATTGGCGCGCCTCAGAATACAGCTGTGTTCTCAGGATTGGATGCAGGTAGCTATACCGTTCAAATCGATGACCAATGGTCATGTACCTTTACCACACTTGCCGAGATTCTCTACGAGCCTATCGCGCCATTGGCGACCGTTGTCAAGACAATCGATTGTACCGTTGATCCTGGTGGACATATCACCATCACACAAACCGGTGGGTCTGGTAACTTTGATTATGAAGTAAGATACCCAGGTACACTTCCTGCTGATCCTGCCGATGATACGAATACCACAGGGGTGTTTACAACATTGACACTGGTCGGTGATTATGTATTCACCATCACCGACCAAGCTGTCGGCCATGCCTGTCCGGTTACAATTACACAGAACCTTCAGGATGCAGTACTTCCAATACTGACTATTGATGCCTTTACCGATGTTACTTGTAACACCGCTGATGACGGAACTATTACCGTAAGCACAGTGGACAATGGTGTGGGACCATATACCTTTGAAATCATATCAGGACCTGGTAGCTCGGCCACATTCCCAATTGCCGCAACTTCGAACACGAATACATCCGCTGTATTCGACGGACTTGAAGGAAATGCAGCTGGTATAACATATACCATACGTGCAACGGGAATCAACGAATGTACTGCCGATATTGTACAGGTAATCACTCAGCCCGATGCCATCGCAAACGTAAACGCGACTGTTGTAGAATTCGGTTGCTCGGTCGGCAACAACACCGATAACGCGACCATCACAATAGACGGTACGACCATAACGGGCGGAAGTGG